>CBDAVS010000001.1:0-10854 GCA_965201085.1 uncultured Rhodobacter sp.
AGGGCCCGCCAGTCGTCCGCCACGCGCTCCGCCGCCAGCCGCAGCGCCAGGGAGGCGAGGCCGTGGACCCTCACCGACGGCCTGATCAGGAAACGGTGGCTGTCAGGGACGGGACCC
The DNA here is from genome assembly GCA_965201085.1 of uncultured Rhodobacter sp. GTDB lineage: Bacteria > Pseudomonadota > Alphaproteobacteria > Rhodobacterales > Rhodobacteraceae > JAPOUP01. The sequence continues at coordinate 118 of CBDAVS010000001.1, forward strand.
ATGTCCGCGGTCCGCGCCCGCGCCGGGCCGCCCGTGCGCGCCGCTCACGGTCCAGTACCGCAGCTGCCCTCCCGGAGCCCGCCGCGGCGCCGCCAGGGTCGTCGTCGGCCGGTCGCCCGCTGGACGACGCGAAGCGCGGCGCCGCCTCCGGCAGCGTCAGGCCGGGCTCCTCCGCGGGCAGGGGAAGGACCCGCATCCCGGTGACCGTCGACGGCCTTCCGTCGTGGGTCAGCCAACCCTCCCGACCGCTCAGCCCGCGGGCGAGGCCCGTACGCGTGACGCCGCCACGGAGGCATCCGTTCCCGAGCCACTCGACCGTGGCAGGGGAAATCTGTCTGAGAGTTTGAATCATAAGTCACTGATATGATTAAATTATTGTTTTTCATGGAGTTGACGCCCTCGCCACCCGCCTGAGCAGGAACCGGCAGGCGGCCAGCGTTCGTTCGTGCCTCACTCACGCTCGGACCGGTGGCGCGTGATGCCTCACCCCGGATGCCAGCGAGTTCTCGCTGAGCCTTTCGTAATCTTTCGACAGGCGGCGGCACCGGCCCATCCAGGCGAAGGTCCGCTCCACCACCCAGCGGCGGCAGGGAACCGTGAACCCTTTGACATCCTTCGGTTTTTCGACGATCCTGATCACGTCCGGCAACCCCATCCCCCCAGGCCGCTCCCGCAGCTTCGGACCCGGGTGGCCACCGTCGGCGAACAGCCTACACACCGTGGGCACCGTCTCCAGCAGCTCCGCGATCAGGTCCGGCGCCCCGTCCCGGTCCTGGATGTCGGCGGTGTGAACCGTCATGACGATCGGTGTGCCGTCGGCGTCCACGATCAGGTGCCTTTTCCTCCCCTTCACCTTCCTGCCGGCGTGGTGGCCGCGGGCCCGCCGCTCTCCGTGGTCCTCACCGACTGGCTGTCGACCGGGGCGGCGGTCGGCTCCGCGGAGCGCCCCGAACACCGCCGCGCGAGGTCCCGGAGACGATGCACGAGACCGCTCCGGGAGCCCGCTCCGCCGCCATGCGTAAAAATGGTTCCGGTCGGTGGAAAACGGTGGATATCCAGAGGGTGACGCGCGCCACTGGCATCCCGTGGACAGGATATACCGGCCCGCGCCGGACACCGACCGAAGGTCGACCCCGCGCGGCCGTCCCATCCGTCCCTGCTTCGGCAGCATCGGCTCGATGACGGTCCATTCGGCGTCGGTCAGATCGTTTTGACCGTGGTCGTCCGGGCGCTTATGGAGCTGTTGGGTGGTCCTGTTCCAGGGCATGGCTCTCTCCGGATCTGGGTGCGTTCACCAACCGGAATACCACATCCTGCGGGACCACTCAACTTATGGAACAAACTCTGAGACCGATATACATGGTCCCCGATTCGCATGGATCCGATCACTGGTCAGGTATGTGTTAGTGACAGGAGCCGGGTGCGGCCGCCGCCGAGTCAGGGAGCGCAGGGACGGCGGCGGGACGCACCGACACCGGTTCCCCGCGGAGGCGCCTGTGCATCCGCACATGAAGGCGGTGATCACGGCGGACGGACCGTCATCGAACGGCCCCTTCACCGGCATGCCGGGGGAAAGGGGTCTCCGCTTCATGCCTGTGGCGAAACCGGGGGCCACGCACCGCCGTCCGGCCGGTCCGGTATGGGGGGACGGACCGCAAAGGCAACGTGAGGAGGTTCTCCCGGGTCACCGGCCCGCCCGCCAGCGAAGGGACGCCGATGGAGCCCATGCGGTGCGCCCGCCGCGGGCGGGCGACAGGGAACGGGGCCTTCAGGACGGTGAAGGCAAGGGACGGATACGGCTTCGGTCACGGCTTCGGGCATGGAAAGAACCGTCCGCCGGACCTCATGGGGACGTTCCGCATGCCGGCCTTCCCCATCGACGGGACCCTCTGCCATGGCCGCGGACGGGTCCGGGGAGGCGATGGCGTGCCGGAAGCGGCGTCTCCACCGCCGGGACCGGATGCGGGAGCTTCCGAGGACCTTCGTCTTCCCCGACCGGGCCACCTTCCACCTTTCGATGGCGGGAAAGCCCGAAAGGGAGGACTACGTCGGCCCGGTCCGCGCCGGACCCTGATCCCACCGCCTTCCCGACAACCCCGACCGATACTCCCGTCCCCCATACCGCACCCCTCCGGAAACGGACACGCCGTCCGGCCTTCGGTCATGCCCGCACGGAACCGGCCAAAACCCGCGGATATCCCGCAGGGCTGCCAATCGACGGAAAAATGACCCGGCGGGAATCTCTGGTGCGTGCTTGACTGGCCACGAAAGATCAAAGGAGACAGGACATATTCACAATAGCATGTCGACACTTTCCATGTCGATCAAAAAAACCTTTACGGTGCGCAACACAGCGCCACGCGGTGAAATCGCCAAAGCGCGAGCCGGTATGTTTCCTCGTTCGTGAAGGAAGACAGGCGCAGGGTACTTCGTGAGCCGTTGACCTTTCGATGCACAATCAACCGAGACACCGACTATTACGAGATCCGGGGCGAGGATCGCTATCAGGACATCATAGCCTACGGAGAAACTTTCAAGCAGGCATCGCCAACGCTGGAACAGGACATTCCTCCGTTTATATGTAAAAATTACGCGAGCGGGGACAATGCCCGACTTACCCCCCCGCACGATTTCTGGTGGGTCTGCATCACCGTGTCGTCCACACAGACTTATTCGAAGGGGCAGCTTCCGGCTGAGGGCGGGATCGAGCGTCAGGCGACCGGAACGCGCTTTCCGTCTGGCCTAAGCTCGCCGTTCGGGCTGACATACCTGTAGACCGTGACGGATCTGACGTCGGGCTCCGCCGTATATCGATCCGTCATCCGGACCAGGCGGGCGCCCGCGCCTGACGGTACCGGCGGACGAAACCATGTGCGTTCGGCATCATCGTATGATATGATACCGATGGACGGACCCCTTCATGGAGAGCAGATATGGCGAAGCCTGACATCGATGGACTGAAGGATTTCATCGAAACGGAAGACCGTGAAAGGGCCCGGTTCTTCGTCGGTCGTGAAAAGGAGATCGAAGCGGTCGAGGCTCTCTGCAGGAAATCGATGAAAGCAGCGGTCCCCGGAGCGACGACGGTGATCCAGGGGGCTCCGGGAGCGGGGAAGACATCCATCCTCAGGGAGATGGAGAAACGGTGGAAGAAGAGCTATACGGCCATCCCCGTCAGGGTTAACCGGTCCGGTCTGGGCAGCGAAGCCGAAACAGTCACCCAGATCGTCAGGCAGGTTTTCAAATGGATTGACCGGGAGTGGCGGACTACGGAGACAGAATCGGTCGGTGGTGGACTGAGGCTACCATTTGCGGGAATCGAGGCCGAGAATGTCAGGTCCATCCTTCCGGAACGTCCGTCATTCAGCGCCCTGAGACACGCTTTGCCGCCGGAACGTTGGGAAAGGCCCGTCGCGCTGCTGGTAGACGAGATCCAGAACGTTGACATGTCCGCGCTGGACGTTCTCGAGGCCCTGCATCTGGCGACCGACGACCTGCCTGTCGTTCCCGTCTACGCCGGCCTTGGTAACTCCGAACGCAGACTGGATGACATCCTGTCCAGGCTGGTACCCGAGAATGTCCATGACATCGGATGTCTTCCGAAGAAGGACGTCCATCTGGCCTTCGACAGGATGATGGACGGATTCCGTATCGGTATGGATGGCGCGAATACGTCGGAATGGAAGACATGGCTGGTGGATATGTCAGACGGCTGGCCGCAGCACATGCACAACGCCATGCGGGCTCTGGCCGTCGGACTTGTGGGGACCGGCGGCCGGCTTGCCGCCGTTTCTGTGGAATGGGTTCATCGGGACGCGCTGGACAGAAAGCAGAAAGCCTATTCAAGGCGCTGTTCCCAGGATATCATAGATGCCGGAATGCTTGTCAGCGGACTTATGGCCGAGCTGAAGCGCAGGCCGAGGGGGCTGGAGAAAAGCGAAATCGTCATCCATCTCAATAAATACGGGCAGGCTTTCAGAAACGAGGATACAAAGGGTTACTGGCTGCCGCAGCATGGCGATGCCGGCCGGTTCGCCGACCATCTGATCCGTCGTGGAATTCTGCAGCGCCGCACCGGAGAGAATCCCAAAGGATTGCATCACTGTCCGATCCCGACGCTTCGGGACTATATACTGAAGGAATGGCCTATCGACGTTCCGGCTCTTGAGCCGCCCCAGAAAGCGCTGCTTCCTGGACAGCCCGTGATCCCTGGCATTGAAAACAGGCCGGTGGGGTCTGTGACCGGCAGCGGCGCGGCTGATATCACGGAAAGGGCAACCGGTGGAGACAGGCCCCGTGGAAAGGTCCCTACGTAGTGTCTGCCAGAAAACCCCGTGTTTTTCCGGTGACAGGGCCGAATCCGGCGGATTCCGGCTTCACGGGACCCTGGCCGGGCCCCTCGGGGCCTGTCACTACCACATACCTGACCGGTTCATTCCCTTCTCCGCTCCGTCCGGGCCCGTATGGCCCTGGCATGGGCCGGCGCTTCGTCGGGCGGAACCCGGCGAGGCCGGCGACGGGCGTGAGGTGGCGCGCCACGGTCATGTCCGGCTCCGGCGGCGCCCTCTGGCCGATGACGCGCCCGTACGCGGCGTGGATGACCACCGCCCCGCCGCTTTCCGGGCTTACGTGCCGCTCCGCCGGGCTGTCGGGGCTCTCCCGCGCCGGAAGCTGGAGGTCCCGGACCCGGAACGCGGTCATCGCGTCGAAGGCGAGGCATCCGCGCAGGTCACCGGCGGCGTCGGGCCTGCGGTCCCTTATCCCCGTCCCCGTCCTCAGGGCCCTGAAGCGTTCCCCGATGCGCCGGCGCGGCCCGTAGCGCCGCAGGGCGGTCTCCGCCGTCCGCATGCCGTCGCCGCCCCCGCTGGACAGGAGCGTCCAGTGCGGCGCCCCTCCCTTACGCACGACGTTCCCCGGCGGGTTCCCCCCGATGGCGGAGCCCACCGTCACGGGCGGCGGGCGCCGGTCGGCGGCGTCCCCCGGTGCGGCGATGTCCGGTCCAGCGCAGCGCAGCGTCAGCGTGGCGACGCGCGCCCTGCGGGCGTTCGGCCCGCCGCGTCCGGGAACGGTGATCCTGCGGTGGCCGACCGGCTCCAGCTTCACGACATGCTCCCACAGGCACCTTTCGTCGCCGTCGGGCGGGGCCACGCGCCGCTTCGCCGGGCGGCTGGCCCGCACCGGCGGCGCGGCACCGGTCCCGTCCGCTTCGGAGAGAAGGGCCCGCAGGTCGCCTTCGCGGTCACGGACGCTCACGACCTTCGCGTCCGGGCAGGCCTCCGCGGGCTCTCCGGCCCGCCGCAGCCCGTCGGTCCGGCGGGCGCTGTCCCCGTCCGGCCGCCGCCGCCAGGGTGGCGCAGTTCAGCGTCGTCGTGTCCTGGACAGCCAGGATCACCGGCTCCAGGCGGCGGCGCTCCACCGTCGCCTCCAGGTGGGGTTCGGGTATGTCGTCCATGGTCACCCCAGCGTTCGGGAGCGGCCTGTAGGCCGCCTCCCGGTCCGCCCTGCCCGGGAACGGTTCCGGCACCGGTGCCCCGGGCCTGCGGGTCCAGGCCGCCCCCATCAACAGCCGCTTTCGGGTCCCTTCGTCGCCGCAGGAGTCCTGGAGGCCGATCAGGGTCGCCGGGATGTCGTCCCTCGATTTAACGGTCGGCCTGATCCTCCTGATGTCGGGGGCGTCGGGCCGCCGCTGGGTGTCGTGGACCTTGCGCATGGGGGCCTCCTGAAGGGGAGGATTGGCGGATTCCGCGGCATATGGTGGTGAAATCGCCCCCTGACTGCCATATCCGGTGAATCCCCGCAAGGAGGATTTTGTCATTTACCGCGAAAAATCCGCAGCCTGGCGGTTTTCTGGCGGACACTACGTAGTGTCTGCGAAGGCGCAGTGTTCGGCGAACGTCCGTTTCCGTCCCGTCCCGCTGATCACCCTGTAGGCGGTCGATCCAGCGAGGCCGGGATATCCTGCGGCCATTGGGTCGGATTTTCCGGCTTCGACGGGATCCCGGATGGTCGGGACCGTATCGGTCCGCTCCTCCGCCCTTCAGCGGACCCCCGGGAGACCGCCCCGATCAGATGACGGCCAGCCTATCGGCCCGATAGCGCGTAGTCGGGTGGTACGGCGTAGTGTGCATCCTAGACTATTTGATCGGGCGGCTGCGGCGGTCCCGGGTTTCCGGTGCGGGAAGTCAGGCCGTTTCCTTCGGTACGTCGGCTACCGCACCACCACCTCCATCGTAAGACCCGGAAGGTATCCGAAGGAGTCCGGATGCCGGAACCCGCTCCATTACCCTGACCACATATCCCCTTTCGCGCGTAAGACGTTCCTTCCGGCCCGACAGGCCCCCGTCGGCGGTCAGAACCCCCGCGTGTCCCGGAACGACACCGGTGCGCGTAATGCCCAATCCCGCTAACGAACCTTTCAGGGACATGACCTCCGGCCGCGCCCCGGGCGCCGGCCCTGCGCGTTTCATGGAGCGCGCCGCGGGGCCGGACGGTGGGGCAGGCCACCGGGATCATGGCCACCAGGCAACAAGGAAACCACCGATGAGAAAGACACTTCTGACAACCACCGCGCTCGCCATGGGTGCGGGTGGCATCGCCGCGGCCCAGGAAGCGGAACCCGAACTTGGTATCGCGCTCAGCGGCGCGGCTGAAATGGGGATCGCCGGAAGCAAGAACGACAGCACCCGGTTCCATACCGACATTCAGGCGACCTTCACCATGTCGGGTGCGACGGATGGCGGCCTTACGTACGGAACCGCCATTGACCTGAGCGAAGTGAGCGACGAGGTCGATGGCACTGATCACGCTACGGGCAACGACGACGCCCACGGCGGTATCGCGATCAACATCGCCGGGCCTTTCGGAACGCTCACCATGGGCGACACGGACGGCGCGTTTGACTGGGCGCTTACGGAGACGGCTGTTGGCGGCTCTCTCCGGGACAACCATACCGGCCATCCGGGCTACAACGGCAACAGCGGCCTGGACGGGCAGCATGACGGGCAGATCCTGAGCTATACGCACAGCATAGGCGGCATCGGCATAGCGGTCAGCGCGGAACTCGATGACGAGATCAAGAACGCTGGCGGAAATGGCAGCACCATCTTCGGTGTCGGCGCGAAATACTCGATGCCCATGGGCGGCGGAACCGTCGGTTTCGGACTGGGCTATCAGGCTGGCAAGCAGACCGATACCGACGTGAGCGGTTACGTCCTTTCGAAAGCCGGGCAGGACGCATTGGCGGCATTGGCGGCTGGTCAAACTCTTGGACCGGACCACGCACTGATACGCGGATACCAGGGAAAGAATCGCTACATCCAGTCCGATACCATGAGAGTCATCGGCGCAAGCGTGAACGTGGATACGGGAACCGGGCTTTCGGCGATAGTCAACTGGTCAAGGAAAGACCATGACGGGATAGACATGGACTCTGGCCCAGCCGATTTCACAAGCGAAAAATCGGTGACTCATTTCGGCGTCGGTGGAGCTTACAAGGCCGGACCGGTAACGCTTGGTCTCAACTACGGAATCTCTACAACCGAAGGCGAGTTCCGAAGAATCCCCTCCCCTTCCACTGGACCCGATGTGCTGATGTCAGAGGACGAGTCCACGGGCTTCGGTCTGGCAGCGAACTACGATCTCGGCGGCGGGGCTGTCCTGCAGCTCGGAATCGGCGACGGAACGACCGATATGACGCGTCCCGACACTTCACTGGAGATGGATAACGATGGCGAACCGGACACCGATTCCACGGATTACAATACCTGGTCACTTGGGTTGGCGTTCTCGTTCTGATGCCCGAATGAAATCATTAAAAAGGAGATCGTCATGAAAAATATGACGAAAATAGCATTGATTGCGACCTGTGCGGGTCTCCTGACCGCCTGTGGAGGCGGCTCGGACAACCTCGCGACGGGTGGCGATGTCCCAGACACCGATCCGGAAAATCCTCCCATGACGTTCGAGGAGCGGATAGCGGCGCAGAACGACCTGATCGATCAGGGTGCGATGGCCCAAAGAACCGCAGAAATGATAAAGGATAGATTTTTGGACGGTGACGACAAGGGACGTATTCTTTCCGGCACCAATCACATGAACGCGCACGGGCGTTCAGCGGTCGTACGGCACGTAACCAAAACCATCATAGACAGGTACAATGCCATCGAAGAAGAGCTTGATCGAGCGCATGATGCGGTGATGAAACTGCATAGGATCAGTGAGAATGAAAGCCTGACCGATGAGGAGCAGCAGAACGCCGAGAATCTTTTAGTTGCGGCGCAAGACTACCGCGACGAGATCCAGGAAATTCTGGGTTATATGGAAGGCGGTGAAAACGACGAAACGGTTCGCCGCGATCCGGTTCCGCTGGCGGAAGCATCGGCGCTTAGGCAGGCGTATGACTATATCGTCGGAGACGAAACCGACATGCTGGAAATCCAGAAAATCCCTGCCGCTAAAGAGAAGGAAGCGGCGATGGCAGTCTGGAAAGCACTAGAAACCGTCGATGCGTCGGTTGGACTAAATAAGCTCGATGATAATGACAACGCTTTCGCAACCGGGGACTACAAGCAGAGTGGTGCCATGCGCTTCGCGGATATCGCTGGCCCGCTTAAAACGGTGTTTATCGGTCCTCGGGAATACAAAGCTGTTTCCGTAAAGAACATGAAACCATCCGAGGGTGGTGCCGATAAATGGGGGGTAGAAACGCACAAGCGAATGCAGAGAGGGGAAAGGGCGACATATCCTTTCACCTATCAAGGCATCGAAGGGTCTGTTGTCTGCCGTGGTGAATGCGTCACCACAGAAACCGATCCCATCAAAAAACCCGATGACAGATTTGACGATGGCTGGTACTTCGTTCCGGTGGAATTCAAAAAAGGTGGCACTGCGGTTAAGCAGGAAAACGAAGACAAGAGCGGATCGTATTTCGTCATGAAAGGCGAAGATAAATACGAAGAGGCCTTGTTGGTCCGTTACGGAATGTGGCTGGATAGTTCTTCTGGGCTTCACCGTGAAGTCGGGGTCGACAGGGAAAACGGCCGGGACAACGGCGTTCCCGATATTACAACTGTCAGTAATGACATTAACGGACTAGCTCCAAACGCGATATACACCGGGAATGCCGAAGGTCTTGCCGCCCGCAAGCACGAAACGGAGATGGCTACCGGTCAGTTCGAGGCAAGAGTTTTGCTAAGAGCTACTTTTGGAGGGAATCCGGTATTGTCCGGAGCTGTCCACTCTTTTCAAGCCGGTAAATACCGAACTAGACGGCAAAGCGGTGGACACGAATTGGCGTGTCGATCTGTTCCATCCGGTCCGGATGGACGGTACTACTGTCACTGGCAATAATTGGACCGCAACCGGCTTTGGCAAAGACAATGAGCGACCGGAAGGCTTCTACGGCGACTTCCACCACACCTTCAAGGATGGCGATACGCCGACCGGTAGGGTCGCTGGTGTCTACGTAGCGGACAAGGACTGATCCACGTCCGGACGCAAGAACTGGTTAGGGGCACCTTCGGGTGCCCTTTTCACAGGCGGAGGAACCCATGAGGAACACCAGACTTGACGTAAGGGTGGATGCGCTTTCCCATGCCATGCGGGATGTGCTTGCCGAGGCGATCGAAAGCGCGGTCGCGCCTGTCGCGGAGCGGGACCGCATGATCGGCATTCTCCGTGAGCGCATGGATGTCTCATCCGCCCGCATGGAAGCCAGGCTGGACCGCCTGCTTGAGGGAAAGAGGGAGTAGCGGCGTGAGCCTGAAGGGAGGGAACCATGAAACGATACGCAGGAATGGCGGCGGCGTGTGTCGCCAGTGCGATACTGACCGGTTGCATGGGAGGCGGAGGATCCAGATTGGATTCCAGTCCGGTTACAACGGACCCGACACCGGACAGACCGGACATCAGGCAGGAAGAAACAACGGCTCTTGAGTCCCGTACCACCACCACACATCTTATCGATCTTCCGCCTAGCGGGAATGACGGGATTTGGGTCAGCAGGCCATATCCAGACGCATTGATAGAGATAGAGTTCACCGAAGGCCTTCTTGACAGGCTTGAGCCGGACCGGTAGTTTGACGACAATGCCAGCCGCAGGTTGGAGGACTGGATTTTCAACGCTGCAGTTTCAATCGGGCCAGGCATACCTTCAGTGGATACGCCATAATCCAGATCGTGATGGACCCTTTGAGATTCAGGTTGGAGTAACTGAAAACCTTACCTGCAACGATGACGAAGTCGCGGGCTGCTATTCGACGGGGGATAACACTGTCATCCTTGTGGATGACTGGATCGAGAGGGACTACCGGTATTACCAAGGCGACCACAGGCAATTTACCATCCAAAGTCTTTTCCTGGTCCTGACCCACGAGGCCGGTCACCAGTTCGGTTACAGAAACCCAGACGGCTCAAATGAAAGATGCGGCACCCCTGGCTGCCACGCACCGTGGGTTCGGGAAGCGTTATGAGCTATGACAATATCGTACGGTACTACGTGACGGAGGATGACATCAGTCACATCCCGGGCGCTAGATGGAACGACAGCCCTTATGGCCCATATGTAATCTGGCGAGCAGGGGAACCGTCCTCCATCGAAAGCTGGGGAGTGTGGATCTATCACGAATTCAGGGTTGAGGGAGAGTTTGGAAACCAGTCAAAAAGGCTGAACATCGTGGACAGGATAACCGGACAGGGAGCGATCCGGGGGCAACCATCGGTGAACGCCTTGCCGGACAC
>CBDAVS010000002.1:0-86660 GCA_965201085.1 uncultured Rhodobacter sp.
TCGAAAAGAATTCGACTACATAATCATCGGGGCAGGGGCATCGGGTTGCGTTCTGGCCAGCAGGCTGAGCGAAGACCCTGAGGTCCGGATACTGCTTTTGGAAGCGGGCGGGCGCGACAGGAGCCCCCTCTTTCACTGGCCGGCTGGCTTCGCCAAAATGACCAAGGGCATCGCTAGTTGGGGCTGGTCGACGGTTCCCCAGAAAAACATGAAAGATCGCGTGCTCTGGTACACGCAGGCGAAGGTTGTCGGCGGTGGCAGCACGATTAAACGCCCAGATCTACACGCGCGGGAACGGCGCCGATTACGACAGCTGGGCCAGCGACGGGAGCTGCGCGGGATGGAGCTACCGTGAGGTGCTGCCTTATTTCAGGCGCGCCGAAGGCAACGAGCGGTTTTCCGACGACTATCACGGTACAGAGGGTCCGCTTGGCGTTTCCATGCCGCGGGGAGCGTGCTTGCCGGTATGTCACGCTTTCATCCGCGCGGCGCAGGAATACGGAATTCCCTATAACCCCGATTTCAATGGAAAAAACCAGGCCGGCGCCGGTTTCTTCCAGCTCACCCAAAGGAATGTGCGCCGCTCATCGACCGCAACGGCGTATCTGAAACCGGCGGAGACGCGGTCCAATCTGACCGTTCTGACAGGCACGCATGCGACGGGACTCATTGTCGAGCGGGGGCGCGTGGTCGGCGTCCGGGCGAGGTCGGGCAGGCAGGCCAGCGAGTACAGGACCAGGCGCGAAGTGCTTGTAGCGTCGGGCGCGATCGGATCAGCCCGCCTATTGCTCCTGTCCGGAATCGGGCCGGCCGCCGAACTGAAACCGCTCGGCATCGATATCGTTCACGACCTGCCGGGGGTGGGCCGGAACCTGCACGACCATCTAGATCTTTGCGTTCTCGCCGAATGCAGCGGGTCCCACAGCTACGACGGAACAGAGAAGCTGCACCGGTCGGCCCTAGCAGCGCTTCAGTACTGCCTTTACAGGACCGGACCCGTTACGTCTTCGCTGTTCGAGACCGGAGCGTTCTGGCGCGTCGATGACGAAACGGACAGGCCGGATACGCAGTTCCACTTCGGCCAAGGGTCCGGCATCGAGAAAGGGATTGTCACCATTGAAGGCGGCGGCGTAACGCTGAACTCGGCCTATGTCAGGCCGCGCTCACGCGGGTCGGTCAGACTGGCGTCAGCCAGTCCCGACGATGCCCCGCTGATCGATCCGAATTATTGGTCCGATCCCCATGATCTGGAGATGTCGCTTCGCGGGCTTGAAATCGCAAGGGGATATACTGGCCCAATCAGCGCTGAAGCCGTTTATTCGCCGCGAGGTTCTGCCCGGAAAGGAAGTCAGTTCCGGAGACGCGATGTTCGACTACGCCTGCAGAATGGCGAAAACCCAGCATCATCCAGTTGGAACCTGCCGCATGGGCCGCGACGAAACGGCCGTGGTCGGCCCGGATCTACGCGTGCGCGGGCTGGACGGACTCAGGGTTTGCGACAGTTCGGTCATGCCGAAGATCAATTCATCGAACACAAATGCGCCCACTATCATGATCGCGGAAAAGGCATCGGACATGATCCGCGGACTTGACCCGCTTCCTGCCGCCGTCTTCGTGGATGAGCGCAGCTGAAGCCGGTGCAGGCCGGCTCGATCCAGAGAGGCGGATGGTCCCAATAGAATTCCTTTGACTAATTTGGGGGATTATATACCTGCTTACCCGCGTCTTGGCTTTGACTGCTTGACTTCGCCCTCTTGACTCCGCCCTGAAAGGATCGGATCGCCGACCCGCATGAAGAAGCGTTCGCCGATCCGATCCTAACCGCGAATCAGTCTTTCTCCGCTACGAAAGAACCGGCGTAGTTTTTTCCTTGTCGTTCAATACGCCGCCTACCCAGCCGGTCTTGTCGCCGGAGTTATCGGGATACCATAGTGTCCGCCAGAAAGCCGCCAAGCTGCGGTTTTTTCGCGGTAAATGACGGAATTCGCCTTGCGGGGATTCACCGGATATGGCAGTCAGGGGGCGATTTCACCACCATATGCCGCGGAATCCGGCAATCCTCCCCTTCAGGAGGCCCCCATGCGCAGGGTCCACGACACCCGGCGGCGGCCCGGCGCCCCCGACATCAGGAGGATCAGGCCGACCGTGAAATCGAGGGACGACATCCCGGCGATCCCGATCGGCCTCCAGGACCCCTTCAGCGACGAAGGGACCCGAAAGCGGCTGTCCGGGCTTCCGGGTCGGCTGGTGCTTCCCGGAAAGAGCCGCTGGGTCGGCAGGCCGGGGATGGAACCGTTGACCATCCCGGTGCCGGGGGTCGTGAAGCAGGGTCCCGGGTGCGGTTTCGACCGGCTTCGGGAACCGGCGAACGGGCACCGGACGATCCGGCGAAGGCCGGAGGCCGGGCCACGGATCATGGGACGGATACGGATACGAATACCGGCGTCTGGTTGACAGCGTGTCGCTCCTCACGCCGGAACTTCCCGCCGGGGTCGGAAGGATGGTCGTGGAGAGGGGCCACAGGGTGGCCGGAAAAAAGCCTGGCGCCGCGTTGCGCGGCCGCCGTCATTCCTTCGTGGCCGGGACCGACGTCCACCATCCGACCGACCGCAGCCTGCCGATGGACGCGGCGCGGTGCATGGTCCGGGACGTGTCCCGGGCCTGCGGGGGGCTGGGGCTACGCGGCTGGCGGCGGAAGGAATACCCTTGCGGAAAGCTCCGCAGGCTCTGTCCCGGTGTCGCCACGTCACGGCCCGCCAACCCGCGCCCGAGGGACGTGGAGGCGCCGCTCCGGCTGGCGCTGAAGCTGGCGGACATGGCGGAGGCGGGCGGCGCGGAGATCGACGGTAAGTTGGGTATCCCGGGCCCATCGGACAGTATCGGGGCCTCATCGGCCATGTCAGGCCCCGGGCGGACCTGACCGGACGGCGGATCCTGAAGGGAGGGACGATCCCGCACCGCGGGAAGGTGCACCCGATATCCGGGCCGCACACGCGCTGGATATCGAAGGGAAAGGCCGGGGTCCCGGTGGAGCCCGGCGTCCCGGTCCGCGTCCCTGAGGACCGTCACGGATTCCTCCCGCACCGTTCCGTCATGTGGGAGGGGAGCGACGTGGACGTGGCGGTCCCCATGGGCGGGGAGGCGCGGGCCGGTTCCCCGACCTGTCGGTGGTGAGCTTCGACCGCGGTCCGCACAGCCCCCGGACCGGCTGGGGCCTGCCGGGATGCCGGAGCCGACGCGATGCCCCGCGGGGGCAGGCTGTCGAAGGCGGACCGCGTCCGGGAAAGCGGGGAGGCGTTCCGCGGGGCGCGGCGCGCCCACGCCGCCGGCGGGTCGGCCATCAGCAACCTGGAGCACCGTGGCCTCGACCGGGTGCGGAGCCACGGAAAGGAGGGTTTCGCCCGCGCCGTGGCGCTGGCGGTGCCGGCGCGGACGTCCACCGCCCCGGCCTGATGCCGCCGGCGGGGGAGCGCCCCGTGCTCCCCGCCGCCGCCTGACCTGGGCGTCCACCGGTGAACCGGCCCATGGAAGGTCCCGCCGTCGCCGGGCTCCGGACCGGCGTGCCCGCGGGCCGGCGTAGGCCCGGATGTTTACCATATGTTCCCGCTTCCGACCGTCCCGTCGAAGCCCCGGGCGGCGCTCCGACCGGCCCGGCCAGGGTCCCGTGAAGCCGGACTCCGCCGGATTCGGCCCGATCCCCGGAAAAACACGGGGTTTTCTGGCAGACACTACATAAAGATCGAGGAAAGTCGCTGAGATGAGCGCCGCATCGGAAACGGTCCACTCTACCGTTGAGCGTCAATACCGTCTTGGCCGCGGTGGCAGTAAGAATCAAACTGCGGCATTGCGGAATCATTGAAATCCCGCGGTAAAACTGTCACTTCATGCGCGGAGTGAATTGGGGCATTCACGCTGACGGGCAGATTGTCTGAATTCGTGCGGTCGATAAGGAATGATCGGAGTTCTAAATGCTTGATCTGATACCGAACTTTGGAAACGTGCTTTACACCATCGGCGCGTTTTTGATCGCTTTTGGCGTTGTCGCCGCTGTGCATGAGTATGGACATTATCTCGTGGGCCGATTCTGTGGGATCAAGGCGGAGGTATTTTCGTTGGGAATTGGTCCGGAGTTATGGTCCCGTGAGGATCGGCATGGCACTGTCTGGCGGGTCGCGGCACTACCGCTTGGTGGCTACGTGCGGTTTGCGGGTGATGACGACATAGCCAGTTCTTCAAGTACGCTGGCGAAAGCGGGTGTCGATCCCTCAAGTCTGAGCCACACCTTGGACGGTGCTCCGCTGTGGGCACGGGCAGCGACGGTCAGTGCGGGTCCGCTATTCAATTTCGCTTGTTCAATCCTCGTGTTTGCCGCCCTCTTCGCTTACCGGGGAGTTGTTTTGGATCCACTGACCGTCGAAGAGGTCAATCCCGGGTTTGAAACAGCGCTTTTGCCGGGTGATGAAATCATCGCCATTGACGGTCTAGATTACCCAGGCGCTGACGAGCTTTATACACTTGTCGCGAAATTGCCACCTGTTCCCGAGATCGACTACACGGTGCGGCGTGACGGTCGGTACCAGACTGTCAGCGCTCCGAATCCTTTTCCTGCGATCATCGCAGGTGTTGTTCCCGACTCAGCGGCGGCGGACTCCGGGTTACAGGTGGACGATGTAATCAGATCGCTGGATGAAGAGGAAATTTGGTCTTTTGAACAGATGCGCAAATTGGTGGAGAGTTCGGATGGCAGTCCCTTGGCTCTCGAAGTGTGGCGGGATGGAACCATTCGAGAGGTTTCGCTTACGCCGCGCAGGACGGATTATCCACTCGCCGACGGCACTTTCGAAAGCCGCTATCTCATCGGCATCTCAGCCGGGTCACTGTTTATACCCAAAACTGAATCCATCGCCCTCGGTTCTGCCGTAGGGTACGGAGCGAGTGAGACCCTGCATATAATCCGTCTATCGCTTTCCGGTCTTTATCACATCGCGGCAGGGCTCATCAGTTCGTGCAACCTGCGCGGTCCGATCGGCATCGCCCAGACCAGTGGCGCAGCCGCAAGTCAGGGCTGGTTCAGCTTCATACATTTCATCGCCGTGCTTTCGGCGGCCATCGGATTGATCAATCTGTTTCCGATTCCGGTTCTTGATGGCGGGCACCTGGTATTTCATGCGTGGGAGGCTGTCACCAGGAAGCGACCGAACGAGCGTATAAAAAAAGTCCTTACCATGGTTGGGCTGGCGCTGATTCTGGCACTGATGTCTTTTGCCATATTAAACGATATTCGGTGTTAACGGATCCGCGAACGGATCTACGGTCTCGTGGACCTCGCCTCCTGCCATTGGATGATTTCGCATGGGATGCGCTCCAACGAATTGCCATCCGATAGGTCCATACACGCCGAGCCTATGATATGGTGCGGTGATAGGTATGCTTTCGTTCTGCGGAATCAGCATATGGGTGCGTGAGACCCGGGGTCGGGTCGCCGTTCGCAGCTTTCGGGAGTCATCCTTTCACCGTTAAATCAACCAAGGTCAACGAAACGACCCCGTAACCTGAAGGAAGGTACCGCTCACTCATCATTTCATTACACGCGATCCCTGAATGGTCTTCGATCATATGTGTGCCGGTGGGTTGTCAAGCCCATCAGAGCCAACCCATTTCGTTGCCAGACGGTATTCCGACCCGTCGCGGCGGGCACATTCATTATGCTCACCTGACGTGTGTATATCGGGATCGATGGAGGAACGGTCAGGACACAATGCAATCGCTTGAATTTCAATTCGCTGACCAGTTGTGCGATTCCTTTCGAACGGCGGTACGAATGCATGATCAAATTCATGATCCATGGCGGTTCCGGCGGTGCGCTGGCGCGATGGATGTCTCCAGATCATGTGGTCTCTGACGACCATAGGCCTACATGGCGGCAGCTTTGCACTCGACTCGCGTATTCCGAGATTGAAATCCGACCTTTGACAATCCCCCTCAATGCCGTTACGAAGGCGTGCCGGTTAAAAAAAGCTTAAGGATTCTTAGTATGAGACTCGCGGTTCTGCGCAGGGGAGCGACTTGCGTAATATGTGATTGCGCGCGCTCCATCGGTCTAGCGGTATTCGCATTTATCCTGGGAGTTTCCCTTGCATTCGGTTCTTCCGTTCATGCGCAGAGCTATAGCTTCAGCAATATCGATATCGAGGGCGCGATACGGATAGAGGCAGGAACCATCCTCACCTATGCCGGACTCTCCGAAGGCACCACGGTTACCGCTGGCCAATTGAACGCGGCCTATCAGGCTGTCCTGGCGTCCCAGCTGTTCGAGTCAGTGGTTTTCGAACCGCTGGGCAGCACTCTTTTGATCAGGGTTCAGGAATACCCGACCATCAACTCCATTAACTTCGAGGGCAATCGGCGCGTCAACGACGATGCGCTTGAGCCGATCGTTCAGTCAAAGCCTCGGGATTTCTTCAATCCTACCCTGGCTGAGGAGGACGCGGCGCGAATCACGCAGGCTTACGAGCAGACGGGGCGAATGGCTGCCGGTGTTGATCCGGTGATCATCCGAAGGACGAATAATCGCGTGGATCTGGTTTTTGAGATCAGGGAGGGCAGGGTGTCGGAGGTCGAGCGCATCGGCTTTGTCGGCAACCGCAATTTCTCGGATCGCCGTCTGCGCCGGGTGCTGGAATCGAAACAGGCTGGATTGCTCCGCCAGTTTGTCCAGCGGGACACTTTCGTGGCTGACCGGATTGAATTCGACAAACAGTTGCTTCGCGACTTCTACATGTCGCGCGGTTTCGTCGATTTCGAGATAATTTCAACAGCGGCCGAGTTTTCGCGTGAGCGTGACGCATTCTTTGTGACATTCACCATCCGTGAGGGACAGCAGTTCAGATATGGAGAGATCACGGCGACAACTGAGCTTCCAGAAATCGATGTCGAAGAGTTCGAATCCGAGATCCGCATTAGGTCCGGCAAGGTCTACACACCGGTCGGCGTTGATACAACAATCACCCGGCTGGAGCGGCTGGCGACCCAGAAGGATCTGGATTTCATCAGGGTTGATCCACGGGTGACCCGCAATGACCAGGAACTAGTGCTCGATATCGATTTTCAGGTGGTTATGGGGCCGCGCATATTCGTGGAGCGCATCGACATCGATGGCAATGCGACGACGCTTGACCGGGTTATTCGGGCTCGCTTCACCACGGTTGAGGGCGACCCCTACAACCCGCGTGAAATTCGCGATGCCGCCGCCCGCATCAGGGCGCTGGGGTTCTTCTCGACCACGGATGTCGAGGCGCGAGATGGGTCATCGCCCGACCAGGTCGTGATCAACGTGGATGTCGAGGAGCAGCCGACCGGCACGCTTGCGTTTGGAGCCAGCTACAGCAGCAATTCCGGGCTTGGAGCGAATGTGTCATTCACCGAGCGGAATTTTCTGGGGCGGGGTCAGGATCTATCGTTTGCCTTCGATACCACCGACGCCACAAACGCCTACCGGTTCGGGTTTGTCGAGCCGCTTCTTTTGGGGCGTGACCTGGAGTTCGGGATCAATGTCGGTTATCAAGTCACTGATACTGAAAGCAATACCGATTTCAGTACATCCAGCGTTGTGTTCAGGCCGTCACTGTCGTTTCCGATGGGCGAGCTTAGCCGATTGAGTCTTCGCTATTCCCTTGAGCAAAGCGATCTGGAAATTGAGGTATCTGAAAGATCGTTTACTCTTTGTGCTGATCGTATGGCCTGCGTACAGGATGATAATCAACAGGTGGAATATACTTTTGCCAGCATTCTCGATTCTGATGAGAGTTTCGGCAAGCGACTTTCCAGCGCGATCGGTTACACCTACGGAATAAGGACTCTCGATTCTGGACTGAACCCGGATGAAGGTGTTCTGTTTCGCTTCGGCCAGGATCTAGCGGGTTTGGGTGGAGATGCAGAATATCTCGAAACCACGGCCCTGTTTGTGGCAGAACGTCAACTTTTAGGTAGGGATGTGACGCTTCGTGCTATTGTGGAAGGTGGCGTGCATCATTCTTTCAATGAAAGTGGCAGTCGCTACACAGACCGATTCAGCCTTACCGGTAGGTTGCGTGGATTTGAGGTCAATGGAATCGGACCCCGCGACTATGAACTCATTAGGATTGATGAAGAGCCGGACCTCTCAAGGTATCGTTTTGCACGAGGTGAAAATGAAAAAATCTGGACCTATCCCCATCCCGGGATGTCGAGTGGTGAATGCCATGTTAAAGAAAATGGAGAGAAAAAGGTCGAAAGCAATAGTCCCTGCCACGCGTTGGTGCAAACCAATACTCTGCGCGGGAATTATTTCGCCGTTGCGAAACTCGAAGCGGAATTTCCATTGGGTATTCCGGAAGAATACGGTATTCGAGGCGCAGCTTTTCTCGACGTAGGCAGCGTGTGGGGTCTGGACAATAAAAACGTATCTTTGACGACAAGAATTTCAGATACCCCAATGGATGTAAAGGATGTCGGAACACCCAGCATCGACGATGGTTTCAATCTTCGCGCCGCCGCAGGTGTTTCGCTACTCTGGAATACGCCGATCGGTCCGCTCCGCTTCAATTTCTCACGGGCGTTGGTAAAGGAGGACTACGACATCCCCCGCAACTTTGAGCTGACTGTCTCGACCCGGTTCTAGGTTATGGGACAACCTTGGTGGGCAGGGCTTCTGGTCGCTTCCCAACTTTGCCTGCCCTGTGCCGCGTGGGCGCAGGAGGCGCAGCTTGCACAGGAGGCCGTTCCTTCTCCAACACCAGTTCTCGTACTGGATTGGGAACGTCTCTTCTCCAATGCCCGGCTAGGGCAGTATGTGCTCGAAGGAATAGAGGAGCAGCGGGTTGGGCTTGCGGCTGAAAACAACCGGATACAGGAGGAGTTGACAGCGGAAGAGCTTGAACTGGCAGAGCGCCGCCCGTCGCTGGATACGGAAGAGTTTCAGGCTCTGGCGGATGACTTCGATCAAAAGGTCCAACGTATACGGGCGGATCAGGACGCAAAAGAACTCGCGCTGCAACGTCGAGTTGTGGTGGCACGGCAACGTTTCCAACGGGAGGTCGAAGGATCGCTGATCGCCGAAATCATGCGGGAACGCGGAGCGGTACTGGTTCTCGACAGCAGCACAGCCAGGATTTTTTCCAACGATATCGATATCACCGAAGAAGCCATGGTCCGATTGGGCGATTTTCTCGATACAACCCTGGGGCAGGAAGATGGGTCGGATAACACACATGCGGTAAAACCAGCCGCCGAATAGATCTGGCTTGTGAAATTCCGGAACCTTTCGACCAATCGCGAGCTAGTATTTTCAGCACTGCCGGCCGTGAGTATTTCGAACCAGTGCGACTACCGTATTGGCTTCCGCTGGCTGAAATCCACCGTTGTCCGCCTTCACCCATTTGGAAGCCAAGATAGCCACCCTGTGACAATTAATTTGTGTCCGCCAGAAAACCGCCAAGCTGCGATTTTTTCGCGGTAAATGACGAAATTCGCCTTGCGGGGATTCAACGGATATGGCAGTCAGGGGGCGATTTCACCACCATATGCCGCGGAATCCACCAATCCTCCACCCGGGAGGCACCGATACGCAGGGTCCACGACCCCCGGCGGCTGTCACTAACACATACCTGACCAGTGATCGGATCCATGCGAATCGGGGACCATGTATATCGGTCCCAGACAGATTTCCCGTGCCACGGTCGGGTGGCTCGGGAACGGATGCCTCCGTGGCGGCGTCACGCGTTCGGGCCTCGCCCGCGGGCTGGGCGGTCGGGAGGGTTGGCTGGCCCACGACGGAAGGCCGTCGACGGTCACCGGGATGCGGGTCCTTCCCCCGCTCGCGGAGGAGCCCGGCCTGACGCTGCCGGAGGCGGACCGCCGCGCCTGCGGGTCGATGATGGAGAGGCGCCATCCGGAGGGGTGGCGGCGGGCTCCGGGAGGGCGGCTGCGGCACTGGATCGTGAGCGGCGCGCACGGGCGGCCCGGCGGTCCGGGCTTCGTTCCGGCGAGCCGCCGGCCGGGGCCCCGGGACGGTGCCATCGGCCGGTCGGCGCGGGCGCGGACCGCGGACATGGGTCCCGTCCCTGACAGCCACCGCTTCCTGATCAGGCCGTCGGTGAGGGTCCACGGCCCCGCCTCCCTGGCGCTGCGGCTGGCGGCGGAGCGCGTGGCGGACGACTGGCGGGCCCCCTACGGGGTCCGCCCCGTCCCCGCCTGCACGCCCGTGGGTCCGGACCATGCCGGGAGCGGTGTCCCGGCCTGACCTCCGGGCGGCGTCCGGGCGGAGCGGGAATACGCGCGGAGCGGCCATCCGGACGGCCGGGTCCGCCGCCGGACCGCCGCGATGGGGGCGGCCTGGACCCGCAGGCCCGGGGCACCGGTGCCGGAACCGTTCCCGGGCAGGGCGGACCGGGAGGCGGCCTACAGGCCGCTCCCGAACGCCGGGGTGACCATGGACGACATACCCGAACCCCACCTGGCGGCGACGTACGGGCCGGACGGGCCCGGCGGTGGCGGAAAGGGCACCGACGGCATCCCCGCGCACCGCGGCGTGGCGCCTGGCGGCACCGGACGCCCGCCCGGGCCGTTCACGCCCGGCGCGGACTTCCGGCGGCGGCCGGACGGGGACAGCACCCGCTGGACCGACGGGCCGCCGCGGGCAGGAGAGCCCGCGGAGGCCTGCCCGGACGCGAAGGTCGTGAGCGTCCGTGACCGCGAAGGCGACCTGCGGGCCCTTCTCTCCGAAGCGGACGGGACCGGTGCCGCGCCGCCGGTGCGGGCCAGCCGCCCGGCGAAGCGGCGCGTGGCCCCGCCCGACGGCGACGAAAGGTGCCTGTGGGAGCATGTCGCGAAGCCGGAGCCGGTCGGCCACCGCAGGATCACCGTTCCCGGACGCGGCGGGCCGAACGCCCGCAGGGCGCGCGTCGCCACGCTGAAGCCGCGCTGCGCCGAACCGGACATCGCCGCACCGGGGGACGCCGCCGACCGGCGCCCGCCGCCCGTGACGGTGGTCTCCGCCATCGGGGAGAACCCGCCGGGGAACGTCGTGCGGAAGGGAGAGGCGCCGCACTGGACGCTCCTGTCCAGCGGGGGCGGCGACGGCATGCGGACGGCGGAGACCGCCCTGCGGCGCTACGGACCGCGCCGGCGCATCGGGGAATACCTCAGGGCCCTGAGGACGGGGACGGGGATAAGGGACCGCAGGCCCGACGCCGCCGGTGACCTGCGCGGATGCCTCGCCTTCGACGCGATGGCCGCGGTCCGGGTCCGGGACCTCCAGCTTCCGGCGCGGGAGAGCCCCGACAGCCCGGCGGAGCGGCACGTAAGCCCGGAAAGCGGCGGGGCGGTGGTCATCCACGCCGCGTACGGGCGCGTCATCGGCCAGAGGGCGCCGCCGGAGCCGGACATGACCGTGGCGCGCCACCTCACGCCCGTCGCCGGCCTCGCCGGGTTCCGCCCGACGAAGCGCCGGCCCCTGCCCGGAACCCGGAAGCCATGGCAGGGCCTGCGCATCCTCAACGTCGCGGAAACCCATGCCAGGGCCATACGGGTCCGGACGGAGCGGAGAAGGGAATGAACCGGTCAGGTATGTGGTGGTGACAGGCCCCGGCGCCCCCCGACATCACGAGGATCAGGCCGACCGCCAGATCGAGGGACGACATCCCGGCGATCCTGACCGGCATCCAGGACCCCTGCGGCGACGAAGGGACCCGAAAGCGGCCGTTCGGGCTTCCGGGCAGGATGGTGCTTCCCGGAAAGAGCCGCCGGGTCGGCAGGCCGGGGATGGAACCGTTGACCGTCCCGGTGCCGGGGGTCGTGAAGCAGGGTCCCGGGTGCGGTTTCGACCGGCTTCGGGAACCGGCGAACCAACACATCCCGATCCGGCGAGGGCCGGGCCACGGCCCGTGGGACGTGGACGGATACGGATACCGGCGTCTGGTTGACAGCGTGTCGCTCCTCACGCCGGAGCTCCTCGCCGAGGTCGGAAGGACGGTCGTGGAGAGGGGCCACACGGTGGCCGCGGAAAAGCCTGGCGCCGCGTTGCGCGGCCGCTGCCATTCCTTCGTGGCCGGGACCGACGTCCACCATCCGACCGACCGCAGCCTGCCGATGGACGCGGCGCGGTGCATGGTCCGGGACGTGTCCCGGGCCTGCGGGGGGCTGGGGCCGCTCGGCTGGCGGCGGAAGGAATACCTTTGCGGAAAGCTCCGCAGGCTCTATCCCGGTGTCGCCACGTCACGGCTCGCCAACCCGCGCCCGAAGGACGTGGAGGCGCCGCTCCGGCTGGCGCTGAAGCTGGCGGACAGGGCGGAGGCGGGCCGCGCGGAGATAGACGGCAGGTTGGGTATCCCGGGCTCATCGGACAGTGTCCGGGGCTTCATCGGCCATGTCAGGCCCCGGGCGGACCTGACCGGACGGCGGATCCTGAAGGGAGGGACGATCCCGCACCGCGGGAAGGTGCACCCGATATCCGGGCCGCACACGCGCTGGATACCGAAGGGAAAGGCCGGGGTCCCGGTGGAGCCCGGCGTTTCGGTCCGCGTCCCTGAGGACCGTCACGGATTCCTCCCGCACCGTTCCGTCATGTGGGAGGGGAGCGACGTGGACGTGGCGGTCCCCATGGGCGGGGAGGCGCGCGGGCGCGGTTCCCGGATCTCTCGGTGGTGAGCTTCGACCGCGGTCCGCACAGCCCCCGGACCGGCTGGGGCCTGCCGGGATGCCGGAGCCGACGCGATGCCCCGCAGGGGCAGGCTGACGAAGGCGGACCGCGTCCGGGAAAGCGGGGAGGCGTTCCGCGGGGCGCGGCGCGCCCACGCCGCGGGCGGGTCGGCCATCAGCAACCTGGAGCACCGCGGCCTGGACCGCGTCGGCGGCCACTGAAAGGAGGGTTTCGCCGGCGCCGTGGCGCTGGCGGTGCTGGCGACGAACGTCCACCGCCCCGGCCTGATGCCGCCGGCGAGGGAGCGCTCCGTGCTTCCCGCCGCCGCCTGACCAGGGCGTCCACCGGTGAACCGGCCCATGGAAGGTCTCGCCGCCGCGGGGCCCGGACCGGCGTGCCCGCGGGCCGGCGGAGGCCCGGATGTTCACCATATGTTCCCGCCACCGGCCGTCCCGTCGAAGCCCCGGGCGGCGCCCCGAGGGGCCCGGCCAGGGTCCCGTGAAGCCGGAATCCGCCGGATCCGGCCCTGTCACCGGAAAAACACGGGGTTTCTGGCTGACACTAATTTTGAAGCACCAAATGCAACGCAACGGGAGAGGCCGAGAGGTCAACGCAATTTCTGGAAAGGGTTCCCTCGCAATTCGCACGCCATCGGTAGCTCCTTGCGTCTTGGTGGGAGCTTCGGACCTGGTGGAGAACAGTCGTTGCGCTTTCGGTGTGAAGTGAGGATAGATTTAGGCCATCCACATCGATCTCCTGACGAAGTCAGCGCTGATACCCCCAAAGTGACCTTGAATCTGCGGAGTCGTCACTCACAAACGATGGGCGTTGGGAGCCAATTGAACAGGCAGCAATTTGGAAGAACGCTTCTCCTCTATGGTTTGTTCGGCCTGAACCTTGTGACCGTGGTCCAGTTTTGTCAGAAGGGACCTACATACACTTGAGAGGGACGGGAAATTCCTTCACGGTGAAACGGGCGCATTCACATATGCAGTGACAAGGAAGCAGACGCATGACCGATGGATTGAAGACCGCTGACATCGATCTGATCAAACGAATCATTCCACATCGATATCCGTTCCTCATGGTCGACCGCGTGAAAGATATTAACGGTACGGAGTCGGCCGTCGGTGTGAAGAACGTCACTTTCAACGAGCCTCATTTTCAGGGCCACTTTCCGAGCAAGTCGATTATGCCCGGAGTCACGATCATTGAGGCGATGGCACAAACCGCGGCGGTCATGGTCGGTGCCGTTCAGGGTGCGGTGGGCCGGAACTTCCTGATCTATTTTCTGGCTATCGATAAGTGCAAATTCCGAGACAAGGTTGTGCCGGGAGACGTGTTGGAACTTTATGTGAACACCATTCGGAGCGGATCGAGAATTTGGAGATTCAAAGGTTCTGGTTACGTGGAGGGACGACTTGTCGCGGAAGCGGAATTTACCGCAATGATTGACCGGTCGGCCGACAGCTGATGCCCGTTGCTTCCACCACCATTGTCCACCCCAGCGCTATCGTCGCCGACGGTGCCGTGATCGGAGCCGACTCAGTCGTAGGCCCGTTCACATACATCGGGCCGAAGGTGCGAATCGGCAGCAACGTCACCATAAAGAGTCATGCCGTCGTCGAGGGTCTCACCGAAATAGGAGATGGAACGACGATCTTCCCATTCGCGACGATCGGCGAAATCCCCCAGGATCTGAAGTTCAGGAACGAGAAAACCCGCCTGTCCATCGGCAAGCGTAATCGCATACGCGAAGGTGTCACGATGAATACCGGCACCGCCGGCGGCGGAGGCATAACCCGCGTCGGCGATGACGGGCTGTTCATGGCAGGCGCGCATGTCGCGCATGATTGTCGGGTGGGCAACAGAGTTATCATGGCCAACAATTCCGCCCTTGCCGGTCATTGCATTGTCGGAGATGACGCCATCATTGGCGGACTATGCGGTATCCATCAGTTCGTCCGCATAGGCCGGGGCGCGATTATCGGTGCCGTTACCATGGTCACCAAGGATGTCATCCCCCACGGTCTGGTACAGGCACAAAGAGGTGTGCTTGACGGGCTGAACCTTGTGGGCATGAAGCGCAGGGAAATGCCTCGGGATGAAATCAATGCGATGAGGGCCGCATACCAAACGCTTGCCCAAGGAGAGGGAACATTCCAGGACCGAGCGCAGCGGTTGCTTGAAGAGACGTCCAGCGAGCATGTCCGCGAAGTCGCCGAGTTCATACTCGGAAACTCCGACAGATCTTTCCTGACTCCCGACTGATATGGCTCGGCTCGCAATTCTGGCGGGACAGGGGGCTTTGCCGCAGATTGTCGCGAGAGAGCATCCAGATGCACTGTTCGTGCATTTCACGGGCGTTCCCGTGGAGTTGCCTTCCAACAACCGGTTTCTGGGCTCATTCGAAAGGATCGGCGATCTGATCACTGGCTTGAGGGATTCGGGTGTTACGGAGCTCGTCTTCGCTGGAAGCCTGGACCGACCTGAACTCGATCCAAACGGATTTGATTCGATGACGCTGAATCTTGCACCGCGAATACTCTTGGCGATGCGGTCAGGCGACGACGGCCTACTGCGCACCGTCGCCGATTTGTTCGAGCGAGAGGCATTTTGCGTTCGTGGTGTGCATGAACTGGTCAATGACCTAACCGCTGAACCCGGCTTGCTGGCGGGTTCCGCTCCGTCAGCTGGTGATCGTGAGGACGCAAAACGGGCGCATGCAATAATTTTCGCGCTTAGCCCGTTGGACGTCGGTCAGGGCGCGGTGGTGGCTGGAGGTCAGGTGCTTGCAATAGAGACGGTGCAGGGAACCGATGCGATGCTACGGTTCGTAGCCGATACGCCGTCCGGCTTAAGGCTCAATACCAAAGGCGTGCTGTTGAAGGCACCCAAACCCAACCAGGATCTGCGATTCGATATGCCGGTGATCGGTCCGGATACGGTGACCGCAGCGGACCGGGCGGGATTGGCCGGGATATTCATTGAGCCGGGGAAAGTCCTTCTGCTTGAACGTGAACGAACCCTGTCCATCGCGGCTGAAGCCGACCTCTTCCTGTTCGCAGAGAAATTCTGATGCTCGTATTCCTGATCGCGGGTGAGGCGTCAGGCGACCGACTTGGCGCATTGCTCATGGCAGGCCTACGTAAGCTGGACGGGGAAGCGTCTTTCGATGGGATAGGTGGCCCGTTGATGGAATCCGAGGGCCTTCGCTCACTCTTCCCCATGGAGGAGTTGAGCCTGTTCGGCCTCGCCGAGGTTCTGCCGAGATATCTTCATCTAAGGCGTCGTTTGCACGAGTGCATCGAGCGGATCGCTCATAAGCGGCCGGATGTGTTGATCACGATCGATTCACCGGACTTCTGCCTGCGTGTTGCGCACAAGGCGAAGAAGGCGTCCGGTATCCGCACCGTTCACTACGTCGCTCCGTCGGTCTGGGCATGGCGCCCCGGTCGTGCGGCCAAAATGGTGAAATACATCGACCAGGTTCTTGCCTTGTTGCCA
This sequence comes from uncultured Rhodobacter sp., assembly GCA_965201085.1. GTDB lineage: Bacteria > Pseudomonadota > Alphaproteobacteria > Rhodobacterales > Rhodobacteraceae > JAPOUP01. Next base: position 16,184 of record CBDAVS010000002.1, read on the forward strand.
TTCGAACCCGCTTATATGGAAGCTGCGGGCTTGCGATGCGAATTCGTGGGGCACCCGGTTGTGACGGAACCGCCGCCAACCGCCGCGGAAGTGACCGAGTTCCGGGCTTCAACAGACATCGGTGATGCGCCGATCCTGCTGGTTCTGCCCGGATCCCGACCTAGCGAAGTGCGTCGCCTATTTCCTAGGTTTCGCGAAGCCGTGATTCCCATTCTGGCGCGACACCCGAGAATTCGCGTCGTCATCCCTGCCGCTGCCCCGGTTTGCGAAACCGTGATCGAAGCCGTACAGGCTTGGCCGGGAGACCCCATAATCCTTGATCCACGGGAAGCGCAGGCCGACATCACCACGGCACGAAAGCGCACGGCTTTCGGCGCTGCGGATTATGCGCTGGCCGCGTCAGGTACGGTCTCCCTGGAACTCGCGGCGGCGTCCACTCCGATGGTGATCGCTTATGACATGAACTGGCTGAGCTGGCAGATCATGTCGCGTGTTTCACGGGTCGATACGGTGACCCTCGTCAATCTGCTGACAGAGCGGAAGGTTATTCCTGAATTCCTGGGTCCGGACTGCAAGCCCGACGCAATCTTCCGCGCACTTAATGAACTGATAGAGAGCCCCGAGACACGTGCGCTTCAGATCGCCGCGATGACGGAAGCTCTGCTGCAACTAGGGCAGGGTGACGATGATCCCGGATTACGTGCGGCCGAGGTGATCATGTCAGGTCTTGGGCAACGTTGATTCCTCTCCATATCAATGCATTTTGGACTTTTCCTGAACCAATCGTCCAACACCGTACCGCTTTCAAACCCAAAGGTGGTGCTCACTTTGGTCAAAAGGACTATCAGGTAGAGGCTCCCGCAAGCCGCTGCGGGAGCGGCATCCTTATCTTCCTTTCCAGATCCAACCCCCGCCGAAGACCCGCGTTCCTTCTGATGCGAAAAACACGCATGCCTGTCCTGCGGAGACGCCTTCCTCCGGCTGAATGAGCTCCACTTCCGCTTCGGTTTCAGAAAGCGGGCGGATCACCGCCTCACTGTGCGGGCGCGTCGAGCGCACCTTTACCGACAGATGCCACTCCGGGTCCGAGTCAAAGGGAGCGTCTCCCAGCCAGTTGATCTCACGTACGGGAACGATGCGCGTCGCCAGAAACGACTTTGGTCCAACGATCACGCGCCGTGCATCAACATCAAGCCTGACAACATAGAGGGGTTCGTCGAGGCCCCCGAGGCCAAGCCCACGCCGCTGTCCAATGGTATAGTGGACGATGCCTCGATGCTCACCAACAACGCGCCCGTCAGCATGTACGATTTCGCCAGGTTCAGACGTGCCGGGCCTTAGTTTCTCGATAACGGAGGCGTAATTGCCTTGGGGAACAAAGCAGATGTCCTGACTGTCCGGCTTGTCCGCGATGCAAAGGCCATGCCTTACGGCCAGCGCCCGCGTGTCGGCCTTGGACACCAGATGCCCAAGCGGGAAACGAAGGAACTCAAGCTGTTTCCGCGTCGTCGGAAACAGGAAATAGGATTGGTCACGCGACGCATCGACCGCGCGATGCAGTTCGGCTCCTCTCGGTCCCGGCTTTCGTTGAATATAATGGCCGGTCGCCATGCAGTCGGCATCCAGGTCTTTGGCGGTTTCCAGAAGTTCCTTGAACTTCACCCGCTCATTGCATCGAATGCACGGCACGGGAGTTGAGCCCGCCAGATAACTATCCACGAAATCATCTATCACGGTTTCGCGGAAGACGCTTTCGTAATCCAGGACGTAATGGGGGAAACCCATGGTCTCCGCCACGCGGCGGGCGTCATGAATATCGATGCCGGCGCAGCAGGCACCCTTCTTGGCCAAAGCTGCACCATGATCATAAAGCTGAAGCGTAATTCCGACCACATCGTAGCCTTCATGGGCCAGCTCCGCCGCGACAACGGATGAATCCACGCCACCCGACATCGCGACAACGACGCGGGTTTCTGCCGGGGATTTTGCGAATCCCAGCGAATTCACTGGACTTTCTAGACCCATCGTCGATCCCTCGGAGATATGTCGGCATATAGGAATTACGGGCTTGCCCTCAAGGGGAATGCGTTTCTCAGAAACTGGTAGTGATATCAATGTCGGACCACTCCGATGAAAGTTCCGCTACCCCAGAATACCACCGCGTGAGCGCTCGATTCGGTAATCGGCCACCATCACCATTCAATGCGGCATGGCATTGTGAGGTTACTGAAAATACCAACGATCCATGCCGCAACTAACTGCGTTGATCTCACGAATATTTCTATCGGGAAGGCATCGGAATTTTCCTCGAGTGATCGGATGGACCGACACGTTTCCAGGCGAGTTCACCGGATCCGGAGCAGGTTGCGCGGTTACCGCAGGGCATCATGGACAGCAAAGACGCTCCTCCGCACGCCGATGCGTTTTGGAATTGGCCAGCGAACACAAATCGGGATACGATGACCGCGTTGCCACACATGGACCTATTTCAATGGCTGTCGGGACGTTCGATCTGGAATTAGCTCTATCTCACTCCTATCACCTAACGACAGATTAGGAGGGCCAGCCTTGGTTAAGAACAGCGACACCCCGAACAAAACCGATGATGAAGAAAGGCTGAAATGGCTGGCTGGAGTTCTGTCCAAGGCAGATCATGCCTATCATTTCGAAGACGTACCGATAATTTCAGACGCTGACTACGATAAATTCCGGTGCGAATACAGAGAGATAGAACGCAGGAATCCTCACCTGAAACGCCCCGACAGCCCACTTGAACGAGTAGGGGCTCCTCCGAACGAGGCATTCGCAAAGGTAACGCATTCAGTGCGAATGTTGTCGCTCGAAAAAGCATTCAGCAATGAAGAAGTTCTCGGTTTCGATCAAACGATTCGACGGTTTTTGGCCATGACCGACGATGCACCGCTTAGCTATGCCGCTGAGCCAAAGATCGACGGCCTTTCACTCAGCTTGCGCTACGAACACGGACGTCTCGTAAAGGCAGCAACGCGCGGAGATGGGGAAGTCGGAGAGGACGTCACCCAAAACGCAAGGACGATCGCGGATATTCCAACCTCCATCGAGGGCGCTCCGGAGCTCCTGGAGGTCCGCGGTGAGGTCTATATGAGCAAAAGTGATTTCGAGGCCCTCAACACCCGTGCAATTGAGGGAAAAACCAATACCTTTGCGAATCCTCGAAACGCGGCAGCTGGCTCCCTCCGCCAACTTGATCCAAATATCACCCGGTCCCGACCGCTACGGTTTATCGCCTACGCATGGGGAGAATTGTCTGAGAGGCTCGCGACAACTCAGCATGACGCGCTTCAACGGCTTGGTAACATGGGTTTTCCAACGAACGAGCGAGATCGAATCTTCGGCAGTCTGGAAGACATTCTAGCGCACTACGATGAGATCGAGGCCCAGCGCTCGGCGCTCGGCTACGATATCGACGGCGTCGTCTATAAGGTCAATGATCTGGAGCTGCAGCGCCGACTCGGTTTCCGCAGCACGTCACCCCGTTGGGCCATATCCCACAAGTTTCCCGCCGAGCGCGCCTGGACCCGCCTTCAGAAGATCGATATCCAGGTAGGGCGCACTGGAGCGCTCAGCCCCGTCGCCAGGCTCGCTAGCGTCACAGTTGGCGGTGTCGTGGTCTCCAATGCGACTCTCCACAACGAGGACTACATCGCGGGGTGCGATGCGAACGGTAATCCGATCCGCGATGGAAAAGACATCCGTGTGGGAGACTGGGTTCAGATCTACCGGGCGGGCGATGTCATTCCAAGAATCGCCGAGGTCGATCTGGACAAGCGGCCGGAAGGGGCCGAACCCTACGCGTTCCCCACCGTTTGTCCGGAATGTAACTCCGAAGCGGTACGGGAAGAGGGTGATGCGGTGCGTCGGTGCGTCGGTGGAATTATCTGTCCCGCACAGGCCGTGGAACGACTGATACACTTGGTCTCCCGTTCGGCGTTCGATATCGAGGGCTTCGGCGCGAAACAGTTGGAGATGTTCTATCGCGACGAAATTCTTCCCATAAATGAACCATCGGATATCTTTACCCTTGCATCGCGGGATGCGACCAACGAATCGAAGCTGCGAGACCGCGAGGGCTTCGGCGAGGTAAGCGCTCGGAAGCTCTTCGAGGCCATCGAGCGGAAACGCGGCATTCCACTCAACCGTCTGATTTTTTCCTTGGGCATCCGTCATGTGGGCGAAAGCGCATCTAGAGTGCTTGCCACCCATTATGGCTCGTGGGACAATTTCGAGAAGCAAATCGGCGCGGCGAAGGTAGGCGAGGGTCAGGAATGGGAGGATCTCATTTCGGTTGATGGTGTTGGCGATGTAATGGCCACGTCCTTGGTGACGGCATTCGGTCAGGACTCCGAGCGTGGTTCAATAGATCGGTTGGTCAGACATCTTGACGTGCGGGACATGGCTCCGACTACCCGTGTCGAAAGCCCCGTTACGGGAAAGGTAGTGGTATTCACGGGAACACTGGTGGAAATGACCCGGGCGGAGGCCAAGGCACGCGCTGAGGAGATGGGAGCGAAAGTCACCGGGAGCGTGAGCGCCAGGACCGATTTGGTTGTCGCCGGACCAGGCTCAGGCTCCAAGGAAAACAAAGCTAAGGAATTGGGCGTCGAGGTCATCGACGAAGCCGCTTGGATGAAACTGATCACGGAGTTGTAAAGCTGCGGCCTTCAATCCTTTATCCGCTGTTTGCGGGGCTTGAGACACTCAGTGGAGTTGGGCCGAAAACCGCGAAAAGCCTGTCCGGTCTTGATGTCGCGAGACCACGGGATCTGCTGTTTACGCTGCCAAATTCCGGGATCGACCGCCATCGACGTGCAACCATAGCCGATGCGGAGCTACCTGCGATAGTCACCGTCGCGGTGGAAGTCGGTCGACACTTCGCTCCAAGTTCCGACGGGCGCCCTTACCGTGTTGAGGTTCACGATGCTCGAACGAGTTTCAATCTGGTCTTCTTTCGCGCCAATCCAGAATCGCTGAAGAAAAGGCTGCCGACGGGCGTACGTAAAATCGTTTCAGGATGGGCGGAGCTTTATGGCGATGCCCCACAGATGGTGCATCCCGATCACGTTATACCGGCTGACGACAGCGAAACGCTTCCTCGTTATGAGCCGATCTATCCACTATGCGCCGGACTGACCCAACGCACTATGGCACAGGCGGTCTCGGCCACCCTGGAACTTCTGCCCGATTTCGAGGACTGGATCGACGAGGGTACCCGGCGAAGCAGGGGCTGGCCGGAATGGAAGGACGCCGTGCGGGACGCGCATCACCCGAATTCCGAGCGCGACCTGGCACCCGACACGCCTTCTCGCGAGCGGCTGGCCTATGACGAACTGTTTGCGCAACAGATCACACTCGCTCTGGAACGTGCGGACCTGCGCACCGGATCAGGTGTGCGAAGCGCGGGTGACGGCGCACTGCGCGCCAAAGTACTAGAAGCAATTCCCTATCAACCTACCAAAGCCCAGACCCGAACCATCAAGGAAATCGTCGCGGATATGGGAGCCGGGTTCAGGATGAACCGGCTTCTCCACGGCGACGTTGGCTCAGGAAAGACCCTTGTCGCTCTCATAGCGTTGGTGGTGGCTGTGGAAGCTGGAGGGCAGGGTGCGTTGATGGCGCCGACGGAAGTGCTCGCCCAACAGCACCTCGCCGCGCTCCTCCCACTCGCGAAATCCGCTGGCATCAAGCTGGATATTCTTACCGGTCGCGATAGTGGGGCCATCCGGACGGCAAAGCTCAAATCCCTTGGATCGGGCGAAATCGATATTTTGGTTGGCACCCATGCTTTACTTCAACCGGATGTCGAGTTCACCGACCTGAGGTTGGTGATCGTGGATGAGCAGCACAGGTTCGGGGTCGATCAGCGAGATCAACTGGCAGTCAAGGGCGGCGCGGTCGACATGCTCGCGATGTCAGCGACGCCGATCCCGCGTTCCATAGCACTGGCGCAGTTCGGGAACATGGACATATCGGTGCTGGACGAAATGCCAAGACACCGAAAGCGTGTCAGGACGGCCGTGGCACCTGTCCCGAGACTGGATGCGGTCGTGAGTCGACTGAAGTCGGCGGTCTCCGAAGGCCAGCGGGCGTATTGGGTCTGCCCCCAGGTTCAGGAGTCGGAGGCCACCAATGCAGCCACGGCGGAAGAGCGTTTCCAGACCCTGCGAATCGCGCTTGGAGAGGATAGGGTGGGGATGGTCCACGGCCAGATGCAGGCGGTGGAGAAGGATGCCGCGATGGCGGCGTTTGTCGATGGGAAGACTTCGGTTCTGGTTTCGACCACCGTCATTGAGGTGGGAGTGGATGTTCCCGATGCGTCCATCATGGTGGTTGAACAGGCGGAGATGTTCGGTCTCGCCCAACTTCATCAACTGCGTGGCCGTGTCGGACGCGGGTCGAATGATGCCGCCTGCCTTTTGCTATACCAGCCACCGCTCTCCGGGATTGGCGAACGACGCCTTGAGCTTCTGCGGGAGACCGATGATGGATTTCGGCTCGCCGAGGCGGATCTTCTGTTGCGCGGACCCGGCGACGTCGTCGGCATCCAGCAGTCTGGGTCACCCCGCTTCAGGATCGCGGATATTCGTTCGCAATCGGAACTGGTGGTGCTGGCGCAATCGGATGCCCGCCGATTCGTTGAAGTGATGCGAAGCGCGGATAGCGGGCGGATCAAGGCGGTGCTGAACCTGCTGTGGTTGATGGAACAGGAGAAAATGATTCATTTGATTCCAGAATCTTAGATGGAATTTATCCATGGTTGTTGCTATGTTCTTTACATGTATCCTCCAAAATGGAACAATAACGGAACATATTAAGAGGAGAACAGGCAACATGGGCAAGACAGCTTGGACAATCATCACCCGTCACGACGATACGGTCCTGGAGGATGTTCTTGGCGCGGTGGCCTTGTTCGTCATGTTGGTGGTAGGGATGAATGTTCCGTTCTGAACGTTTTCCTGATCGATGCGCTGGCGGAAGCGTGCAAGCGATTCGAGTGTTTAGTCTGTGGTTGCGCCGATGGATTCAAGGTTGGAACCAGACGATAGCCGATGCCGTACCACCGCAATCACAACGATGATGCTGGCACTGACTCGGGTGCCGGTGAATGGTGCCGCGATCAAAAAGGTACCGTTCTGTGAATCGGGTTTAATCGGAAATTGAGGTGTAAGAGTTTGAATCATAAGTCACTGATATCATTAAACTATTGTTTTTCATGGAGTTGACGCCCTCGCCACCCGCCTGAGCAGGAACCGGCAGGCGGCCAGCTGCGCCCATGCCAGCGAGTTCTCGCTGAGCCTTTCGTAATCTTTCGACAGGCGGCGGCACCGGCCCATCCAGGCGAAGGTCCGCTCCACGACCCAGCGGCGGTAGAGAACAGTGAACCCTTTGACATTCTTCGGTTTTTCGACGATCCTGATCACGTCCGGCAACCCCATCCCCTCAGGCCGCTCCCGCAGCTTCGGACCCGCGTAGCCACCGTCGGCGAACAGCCTGCACACCGTGGGCACCGTCTCCAGCAGCTTCGCGATCAGGTCCGGCGCCCCGTCCCGGTCCTGGATGTCGGCGGTGTGAACCGTCATGACGATCGGTGTGCCGTCGGCGTCCACGATCAGGTGCCTTTTCCTCCCCTTCACCTTCCTGCCGGCGTGGTGGCCGCGGGGCCCGCCGCTCTCCGTGGTCCTCACCGACTGGCTGTCGACCGGGGCGGCGGTCGGCTCCGCGGAGCGCCCCGAACACCGCCGCGCGAGGTCCCGGAGACGATGCACGATACGCGCCAGGAGCCCGCTCCGCCGCCATGCGTAAAAATGGTTCCGGTCGGTGGAAAACGGTGGATATCCAGAGGGTAACGCGCGCCACCGGCATCCCGTGGACAGGATATACCGGCCCGCGTCGAACACCGACCGAAGGTCGACCCCGCGCGGCCGTCCCATCCTTCCCCGCTTCGGCGGCATCGGCTCGATGATGGTCCATTCGGCGTCGGTCAGATCGTTTTGACTGTGGTCGTCCGGGCGCTTATGGATCTGTTGGGTGGTCCTGTTCCAGGGCATGGCTCTCTCCGTATTTGGTTGTGTTCACCAACCGGAATGCCACATCCTGCGGGACCACTCAACTTATGGAACAAACTCTAAGAGTTTGAATCATAAGTCACTGATTTACCCCCCGCCAGCCTGAAGTGCGACATGTTTGATGGTGGATGGCCGCGCCGGGAGCGCGGCATATCGCGAACCGGCCGGATAACGGCGACAGTCCCTGTGTGAACAATGGGGGAGTGTCATGCCCGAGGGCTACCGTCATCCGCCCTTCGACGGGAGACGCCGGATTTTCGCCCTGGGGAAAGGCGGGCTTTCGAACGGGGCCATCGCGCGGCGGCCTGGGCGCGGTCCGCCGACGGTATCGCGTGAGCTCCGTCGCGACGGTGGCGGTCGGGGATACAGGCGCAGGCGGGCGCAGGGGAGGGCTGGAGCCCGGAACGGATCCCGGGCCGTCCCCGGCTGGAGGACCCCGGCATGGTCGGTGGGCAGCGGATATACGACCGCATCCGGGCCGGCGGGAAGGGCGGCGGAAGTCCGTTGACGCACCTCCGCCGCCGCGGAAGGAAGCGGAACCGGCAGGGTGGCCGCCGCGCGGGCCGGGGGTCATGTCCCGGGCCGGAGGGACATCCCGGAGCGCCCGAAAGAGGGCGGGGCGAAGGTCAGGATCGGCGACCGGGAGGCCGACACCGTCATCGGCGGGGGCCATGGCGGCGCGGTGGTGTCGCCTGTGGACCGGGCGTCGGAACAGCCGCCTGTCCAGAGGGTTGACGGAAAGAGGGCGGGGGCGGTCGGCGGAGCGATGACCGACCTTCCCGAGGGTCCCGGGGCCAGGGTCCACACGGTCACGGCGGACAGCGGCAGGGAGTTCGCGGGGCACGCGAAGGTGGCGAAGGCGCTGGAGGCCGACTTCCTCCTCCCGACGCCCCACCACTCGTGGGAGCGGGGCCTGAACGGGCACACCAACGGGACGCCGCCCCGGTACCTGCCGAAGGGGACCGACCTGCGGCAGGTCACGGACGCCCGCGTGAAGCGGGTCCAGGACATCCTGAACGCGCGTCCCGGGAAGGTCCCGGCCACCCGACGACTGCGAAGGCGTTCGCCCGGGCGCGGCCTCCCCGAGGACGCCCGACCCGTCGGACGGCGGGGGAGAACGAGGGTTTCCGGCGCGCCGCGGGGCCCTGCGGCCGCCGGAGAGGCCGGTTACACCCCGCTCCGGCGGCGGGCCGGGGTTGCGCTTCGGATCGGCGCCGGGCATCAACTGTTTGATTCCGGGGGTTCAGCTCCCGCGCCACACGGCGGATGGGGAACCTGCAGGCGTCGGCACCGGCCCATCCAGGCGAAGGTCCGCTCCACCACCCGGCGGCGGCGGGGACCGTGAACCCTTTGACATTTTACGGTTTTTCGACGGTCCCGATGATGTCGGCCAGACCCGGTCCGTCAAGGCGTTCGCGCGGCTTCGGGCCGGGGTGGCCGCCGTCGGCCCGGGGTCCGCGCACGTTCGGGGCCGTCACCGACGGCCGGCTCCGGCGGCCGGCTCCGGCGAACGCCCCGCGCACTGTCGGGCGAGGTCCCGCAGGGAGTCGGGACATGCCCGGCGGACCGCCCGGGCGCCAGGCGTGGAAACGGTTCCGGACGGTGGCCCGTTCATCGTCGGACGGATCGTTTTGACGGCGGTCGTCCGGACGAGTGCACAGCTTTTAGGTGGTCCTGTCCCAGGGCATGGCTGTCTCTGGATTTGGGTGCTTTCACCAACCGGAATGCCACATCCTGCGCGGCCACTCAACTTATGGATCAAACTCTAAGAGTTTGAATCATAAGTCACTGATATGATTAAGCTATTGTTTTTCATGGAGTTGACGCCCTCGCCACCCGCCTGAGCAGGAACCGGCAGGCGGCCAGCGTTCGTTCGTGCCTCACTCACGCCCGGACCGGTGGCGCGTGATGCCTCACCCCGGATGCCAGCGAGTTCTCGCTGAGCCTTTCGTAATCTTTCGACAGGCGGCGGCACCGGCCCATCCAGGCGAAGGTCCGCTCCACGACCCACCGGCGGCAGGGAACAGTGAACCCTTTGACATCCTCCGGTTTTTCGACGATCCTGATCACGTTCGACAACCCCATCCCCTCAAGCCGCTCCCGCAGCTTCGGACCCGCGTAGCCACCGTCGGCGAACAGCCTACACACCGTGGGCACCGTCTCCAGCAGCTTCGCGATCAGGTCCGGCGCCCCGTCCCGGTCCTGGATGTCGGCGGTGTGAATCGTCATGACGATCGGCGTGCCGTCGGCGTCCACGATCAGGTGCCTTTTCCTCCCCTTCACCCTCTTCCCGGCGTGGTGGCCGCGGGGGCCGCCGCTCTCCGTGGTCCTCACCGACTGGCTGTCGACCGGGGCGGCGGTCGGCTCCGCGGAGCGCCCCGAACACCGCCGCGCGAGGTCCCGGAGACGATGCACGATACGCGCCAGGAGCCCGCTCCGCCGCCATGCATAAAAATAGTTCCGGTCGGTGGAAAACGGTGGATATCCAGAGGGTGACGCGCGCCACTGGCATCCCGTGGACAGGATATACCGGCCCGCGTCGAACACCGACCGAAGGTCGACCTCGCGCGGTCGTCCCATCCTTCCCTGCTTCGGAAGCATCGGCTCGACGACGGTCCATTCGGCGTCGGTCAGATCGTTTTGACTGTGGTCGTCCGAGCGCTTATGGAGCTGTTGGGTGGTCCTGTCCCAGGGCATGGCGATCTCCGGATTTGGGTAAACGGTCAATCTGGAATACCACATCCTGCGGGACCACTCAACTTATGGAACAAACTCTAAGAGGAGCGGTTGATGGACACACTGATATTGACGCTTGCATTGATCTTCCTGACCGGTATTATCTGGGCACGCCTCGACTCCCGCTACGCACGGGAAGCGAATCCTTCCCAATCGGAACTCGTGGTCAATGCTTTGGCGAGGCCAATCGCGGAAACTCCAAGCGGCTCATGAAATTCATGCTTGAGGATTTCGCTTGGGTGGCAGGGGTTGGCAATTCGTCCCATCGCTTTTTCTTTCAATTATAGTCCGTAAACTCAACGTCGGTGGAATCGCTTTCTGGGCCACGGAATCACCACGCTCGCAGAGGGTCTGCCCATCCAATCGGCGTTGACTGTGGAGATGCGGGCGACGGTGCGAAAGTGGATGACCACGAAAGCGGTCGATAATCACTTCGGTACGAGAACTTAAACGCAGGCGGTACTCTCGGCCAACGCAACCGCTTCCGCAGCGGCGTCGAGCGCCAGGAGAATCGAAGCGTGCCGATTCTTGAAATCGCGCGCGGGTAAAAGCGCCTCCAGACCTTCGAACGGGGGGTCGGGTACGGGACCGTTCGACTTCAGCATCGTTTTCAGTTGATCTCTGGCCGTCTCGACCTCAACCTTTGATCGGCCAATGATATTCGCCGCGACAACGGATGCGGCGGCCTGACCAAGCGCACAGGCCTTCACATCCTGGCCATACTCACGGATTCGACCACGCTCGGTGACAAGATCCACCGTGATCGTTGACCCGCAGAGCGGCGAACGCTTCTTCACCGTCGCCTGAGGAGCCTCCAGCCTTTTGGTGAGGGGAATGTTCGCGGAAAGTTCCAGAATTCGCCCGGAATAGAGATTGATCAGATCCACTTCGCTCATCGGTCTTTCCATCCTGATGGAGTCCATACATAGAGCCAAGATAGGCTAATGCAAAGGAAGCTTGATGACATTCGATCCCTCCACGCTCACATATGATGTCAACGGGCTCCTTCCCGTGATCGCTCAGGAGGAAAGTACCGGTGCCGTGTTGATGCTTGCATGGATGAACTCCGAAGCCGTGGCTCGAACCCTAAAGACCGGCAAGGTCACCTACTGGTCGCGGTCGCATCAGTCATTTTGGATCAAGGGAGAGACATCGGGGAATACGCAGGAGCTTGTCGAATTGCGGATCGATTGTGACCGGGATTGCCTGCTTGCCATCGTGCGGCAAACCGGCCCTGCCTGCCACACAAACCGAAAGAGCTGTTTCTTCACCGCGATTAGAGACAAGCGAGAAACCGTGATTATGGATCCCGTGGCGTAACCGGCGCAAATCGACATGGTTGGTGTCATCTTGCGGATTCCAGTCAAGTCTTTCACCCACTCAACCCGGAACCGGTCACAGCGAAACCATGCGGCGAATGTCATCCGGTGTCAGTCCATCCGACCGATAACTGGCAAGGGATCTGGAATCGTCACGTTTCGCGAGCCGCTTGCCCGCATGATCCCGAAGCAACGAATGATGGAAGTAGGTCGGACGGGGTAGGGCGAGTAGATCCTGAAGCAGGCAGTGGATATATGTCGCTTCGAAAAGATCCTCCCCGCGGACAACCTCCGTGATGTTCTGCTCGGTGTCATCCACGGTGACCGCAAGATGATAGCTCGTTCCGATGTCCCGTCTCGCGAGAACTATGTCACCGATCCGACTTCGGACTGCATCCTGTTCAATCCGGTGTGTGCCGAGATGCTTCGGGCCGAGTTCAGTGAAGGCGGATAGACCGATCACCCCTCCCTCTCTTTTGAAACCCGACCTGTGGGTGCCATCACCTTTATGAGTCAGCGAGAGCGCTGAAGGAAGTCGCTGAGCCAGGTCAAAGGCGGAAGCGATATTGAGACGAATCGCATCATTCGTGTCTGCCTCGGCCATGGAGCGCCCACGGCAGGTTCCCGGATAGACAGAACCTTCATTTCCGCTATTCCGTTCGTTTTCCTGTGATGCGGACAGGGAAGCGCGGATATCGCGGCGAGAACAACGGCAGGGATAGCATACGCCCATATCTACCAATCTGCCAAGAGCCTCTCTGTATGAGGCGAAGCGTTCCGACTGTCGCATGACAGGTTCAGGCCAACGAATACCCAGCCAACGCAAATCCTCGAATATCTGCGTCTCCCACTTAACCCTCGAACGGGATTGATCGACATTCTCAATCCGAAGCAGAAATGTTCCATTTCTGGCTTTCGCCCGATCCGCCGCAATCATCGCGGAGAAGGCATGTCCAAGATGCAGCTGACCAGTCGGACTTGGTGCAAATCTTGTTACATATATCATACAATACAGATAGTTATACGGCGTAACTTATCTAATGACCTATCGATGATTGACCATGATTCGCGACCGATGGTTTCTATCAACTGCCGCGAGTATTGGTCGCCGCTAGAACTGGCGGACCCATGTTCAACGATCACGTCTTCAGCACTCGGCATCTGATCGGTCTTCGGGAAAGAGAGTCCTGAACGCTGAAGAGGAGTCCGAAATGAACTTCAGGCCGGCGAGCGCCACATGCCGCTTTGGCCGTCGATCCCATGAAGCAGTGGCGCGATGTCCGGCAATGGGATGGGCCTCGGATGCAGGGTGATGATCCATCGCTCGCTCAATTCCTTCAGTCGCTTCACCCGGAAATTCAAACTCCCATTTTTGACCGGCGCAACTCTTTTGTCCGAGCATCAGGCATTCTCAACATGATCCTGCTCTTCATCACCGGAGGCTTCTTCCGTGCCATCATCGCTCTCGGCGATCCACGCCACGGAAACCACTTCCTCATTCTCCGCCGTGTTGAACACCTTCACCCCGCCCGCGATACGGGAGCTAAACGAAATTCCATGAATGGGACAGCGTATCGATTGTCCAGCAGATGTTACAAGCATGATCTGGCCATCCTTGACGACGGGGAACGAAGCAACCAGCTTTCCCCCGCGCAGATCCTTGTCAGTCGCCCTGACTCCCTTACCGCCCCGTCCTCTGACCGGATAGTCATGCGAAGAACTGACCTTTCCTAGCCCCTTGGAGGTTATTGTCAGGATCAAATCCTCCGCGCGGGCCATTTCCTCATATCGCTCCTGCTTAATATCCGCGCCATCCACTTCCGCTTGATCCTCGTTGTCTTCCGGATCATCTGTTATTCCCGCGATGGCGCGCCGCATTCTCAGAAACGCATAGCGTTCTTCCGCACTGGCCTCAAAATGTCGGACAACCGCCATCGAAACCACCGAATCCCCTTCATCGAGACGAATACCTCTGACACCGGTCGAAGCACGGCTCTTGAACTCACGCAGATCGATAGACGGAAATCGTATGGCTCGCCCTCCCGCTGTGACAAGCATTACGTCATCTTCGTTGGAGCAGATGCGGGCGTTCACCAAGGAGACGCCATCCGGGAGTTTCATGGCGATCTTTCCGTTCGCAAATACATTCACGAAGTCGCTTAGCGCATTACGGCGAACGTCGCCCGCAGAGGTTGCAAAGACGATCTGGAGATCCCGCCATTCCTCCTCGGGCCTATCGACCGGCATGATGGCCGCGACGGAAACGCCTAAGGCAATGGGCAGGATGTTGACGATGGCCTTGCCCTTGGCGGTGCGGCCACCCTGCGGAAGCCGCCAGGTCTTGAGCTTGTAAACCATCCCGTCGGTCGTGAAAAATAGCAGCGGGGTATGCGTGTTTGAGACGAATAGCGTTGTGACCGTATCCTCGTCCTTGGTTGCCATACCGCTCAGGCCTTTGCCTCCACGGCGCTGGCTGCGGTATTCAGCCAAAGATGTGCGTTTGATATAGCCACCGGCGGTTACCGTAACGACCATATCCTCGCGCTCGATCAGGTCCTCGTCTTCCAGATCCCCAGCCCACTCAACGATTTCGGTACGTCGCGGAACGGCGAAACGGTCCTTCACCTCACGAAGCTCACCCGAAATGATCGACATGATCCGTGCGCGTGACCGCAGAATGTCTAGGTAGTCCTTTATCTTCCCCGCGAGTTCCTCAAGCTCGGTTGTGACTTCCCGAACCCCGATCTGGGTAAGCCGCTGAAGTCGAAGGTCAAGAATGGCGCGGGCCTGGACCTCAGACAGATTGTAGGTGCCGTCTTCGTTGATAACATGGCTAGGGTCATCGATCAGCCTGATGAAATAGGCGATGTCGGCGGCAGGCCAGCGACGTTCCATCAGCTTGGAGCGCGCCTCCGGTGCGTCGGCGCTGGAGCGAATCGTTGCAACGACTTCGTCCACATTACTGACGGCGACGGCAAGTCCGCATAGAACATGTGAGCGCTCACGCGCCTTGCGGAGTTCAAACGCCGTCCGCCGCGCGACGACCTCTTCTCGGAAACCTATGAAATAGGTCAGAAAATCGCGCAGCGACAGCTGTTCTGGCCGTCCGCCGATCAATGCCAGCATGTTGCAGCCGAAACTCGTCTGCATTTTGGTTAGTCGGTAAAGCTGGTTCAGGACGACATCCGGGGTGGCGTCGCGTTTCAATTCGATGACGACCCGCACCCCGATCCGATCGGACTCGTCCTGAACATGGGCTATACCTTCCAGTTTCTTCTCTTTGGCGAGTTCGGCGATCTGCTCGACAAGACGGGCTTTGTTCACCTGATAGGGAATCTCGTCAACAACGATCGCAGAACGATCCTTGCGTATGTTCTCGACCCGCGATTTAGCCCGGACTATCACGATGCCACGCCCCTCGAAATAAGCCTTGCGGGTACCGGAACGCCCAAGGATTGTCCCACCCGTCGGAAAGTCCGGACCCGGTAGGTAGTCCATAAGCTGAATTGAGTCGAGATCGGAGTTTTCGATCAGGGCCAGTGTCGCGTCGATCACTTCACCCAGATTGTGGGGAGGGATATTGGTCGCCATGCCAACCGCGATACCGCTCGACCCGTTGACCAGCATATTCGGAAAACGTGCAGGCAGGACCGTCGGCTCGCGATCCTTGCCGTCGTAGTTGTCCTGGAAATCGACCGTTTCCCTGTCGATATCAGCCAGCAGAAACTCTGCCGGACTGTCCATGCGCACTTCGGTATACCGCATCGCTGCGGAATTATCGCCGTCCATCGAACCAAAGTTGCCCTGACCGTCGAGTAGGGGAAGCGACATCGAGAAGTCCTGCGCCATCCTTACCAACGCGTCATAGATCGCCTGATCTCCGTGAGGATGATACTTACCCATTACATCTCCGACAGGCCTCGCGGACTTCCTGTAGGGTTTGTCATGGGTGTTGCTGGTTTCGTTCATCGCGAAGAGAATCCGGCGGTGGACGGGTTTGAGCCCATCTCTCAGATCCGGGATCGCCCGACTGACGATCACGCTCATCGCGTAATCGAGATAGCTGGATCTCATCTCATCCGTGATTGAGATCACCGGTCCATCATAGGAACGAGGCTCTGTCATTATTTTTTCTTTTTTTCAGATAGTTCCGTTGAATCGTTCACAAATTCACCCGCTCACTTGTGATCCCTTATATGGTTACATAAGAAAATATCGCACACGCATGTTGGGCGCAATGCGGATCGACCGATTCAGAACGATAGATCGCAGATGCACTTAGCATATTGTCTTTGCGTGTTTCGCTGCGTCTCAATGGCAAAGCTATCAGGCCTGTGGGCAACATATAGGGGCAGCGGCGGTTTCTTACTCGACGTAAACCCGCTCCTCTCGAAGCTCCCGAACGGTGGCGATAGCGATTGGGATGGTATTTTCACGTCGGTCCAGTGGGTTCAGGTGGTGCGGTTCCGGGATCCGAAATAGGATCAGTATTCATAAGGTTACGGTTGAGCCACGACGATTCAATCTTCCAAACTACGGACTAAATTTGACCTGAATGACTTGACTTGATTTAACCTGAAGTTTCCGAAGCCATATTTCATCCAATCTTATGATTTCTCTATGTACCGCCAGAAAACCCCAAGTCACGGGTTTTTCGCGGTAAATGGCGGAATCCGCCCTGCGGGAATTCACCGGATATGGCAGTCAGGGGGCGATTTCACCCACCACAGGATCCCGCGCGAACGATCCAATTGTGGATTTTCACCATGATCCGCATTTGTCTGGAAATTTGGCTGCCATACCGCTTGACGACTTTGGAGGCTCGGCGTATTCAGGCCTTTGATGCGGTTGTAGCTCAGTTTGGTTAGAGTACCGGCCTGTCACGCCGGGGGTCGCGGGTTCGAGTCCCGTCAACCGCGCCATAATTGATGGCTAATATCTTTCGGGCGACAAAGGGGCTGGCTTTAATGGATATTCTCACCGTATCCTTCAGCGGTGCCTTAATGGACTGGAATCTTCCATCGAATCGCTGACTTTCGTCCGACATGATCGCGGCTGCTGTTCTTTGAGGCATTTCTGTTGCGGGCGATCATATGAATGATGGTTCCGCTTTGGTTCCGAAGTGCGGCACCATGCCGTTTCGAAGATTTGCCAACGGGTGAGACCGACCGGCATGTCTGCTTACCTAGTGTCTGCCAGAAAACCCCGTGTTTTTCCGGGGATCGGGCCGAATCCGGCGGATTCCGGCTTCACGGAACTCTGGCCGGGCCCGTCGGTGCGCCGCCCGGGGCTTCGACGGGGCGGCCGGTGGCGGGAACATATGGTGAACATCCGGGCCTCCGCCGGCCCGCGGGCACGCCGGTCCGGGCCCCGCAGCGGCGGGGCCTTCCATGGGCCGGTTCACCGGCAGACGCCCCGGTCAGGCGGCGGCGGGAAGCATGGGGCGCTCCCTCGCCGGTGGCATCAGGCCGGGGCGGTGGACGTCCGCGCCGGCACCGCCAGCGCCACGGCGCCGGCGAAACCCTCCTTTCCGTGGCTCCGCACCCGGTCGGGGCCACGGTGCTCCAGGCTGTTGATCGCCGACCCGCCGGCGGCGTGGGCGCGCCGCGCCCCGCGGAACGCCTCCCCGCTTTCCCGGACGCGGTCCGCCTTCGACAGCCTGCCTTTCCGCGGCATGGCGTCGGCTCCAGCATCCCGTCAGGCCCCAGCCGGTCCGGGGGGCTGTGCGGACCGCCGTCGAAGCTCACCACCGACAGGTCGGGGAACCGGGCCCGCGCCTCCCCGCCCATGGGGACCGCCACGTCAACGTCGCTCCCCTCCCACATCACCGAATGGTGCGGGAGGAATCCGTGACGGTCCTCAGGGAGGCGGACCGGAACGCCGGGCTCCACCGGGACCCCGGCCTTTCCCTTCGATATCCAGCGGGTGTGCGGCCAGGATATCGGGTGCACCTTCCCGCGGTGCGGGATCGTCCCGCCCTTCAGGATCCACCGTCCGGTCAGGTCCGCCCGGTGCCTGACATGGCCGATGAAGCCCCGGATACTGTCCGATGAGCCCGGGATGCCCAACATACCGTCGATCTCCGCGCAGCTGGCCTCCGCCCTGTCCGCCAGCTTCAGGGCGAGCCGGAGCGGCGCCTCCACGTCCCCCGGGCGCGGGTTGGCGAGCCGTGACGTGGCGACACCGGGATAGAGCCTGCGGAGCTTTCCGCAAAGGTATTCCTTCTGCCGCCAGCCGCGCGGCCCAGGCCCCCCCCGCAGGCCCGGGACACGTCCCGGACCATGCACCGCGCCGCGTCCATCGGCAGGCTGCGGTCGGTCGGATGGTGGACGTCGGTCCCGGCCACGAAGGAATGACGGCGGCCGCGCGACGCGGCGCCAGGCTTTTCCGCCGCCACCCTGTGGCCCCTCTCCACGACCATCCTTCCGACCTCGGCGAGGAGTTCCGGCGAGGGGAGCGACACGCTGTCAACCAGACGCCGGTATCCGTATCCGTCCACGTCCCATGATCCGTGGCCCGGCCTTCGGCCTTCGCCGGATCGGGATGTGTTGGTTCGCCGGTTCCCGAAGCCGGTCGAAACCGCACCCGGGACCCCGCTTCACGACCCCCGGCACCAGGATGGTCAACGGTTCCATCCCCGGCCCGCCGACCCGGCGGCTCCTTCCGGGCAGCACCAGCCGATCCGGAAGCCCGGACAGCCGCTTTCGGGTCCCTTCGTCGCTGCAGGGGTCCTGGAGGCCGATCAGGATCGCCGGGATGTCGTCCCTCGATCTGACGGTCGGCCTGATCCTCCTGATGTCGGGGGCGTCAAGCCTCCGCTGGGTGTCGTGGACCCTGCGCATGGGGGTCTCCTGAAGGGGAGGATTGGCGGATTCCGTCATTTACCTCAAAAAACCGCAGCTTGGCAGTTTTCTGGCGGACACTACCTAGGCGTCAGGCGTGATGGGTAAGGGCGTTCATCTATGCTAGGCAGAACACCGTCGAGCGGGCTAGGCCACAAACAGCCCGCTATAGGCATTGATCGCAGGGCCGGGGAGAACACCGGTCTCTTGGCTCAGTACCTTTCACATCTGCCCGATATGACATATAACGCAATTTAGCAGGAGAGTCCGAGATGGATATCTATACATCGGCGAGGCCGCAATCGTCTGCCGAACGAAGGGAATTGCCTAAGAGTTTGAATCATAAGTCACTGATATGATCAAACCATTGTCTTTCATGGAGTTGACGCCCTCGCCACCCGCCTGAGCAGGAACCGGCAGGCGGCCAGCGTTCGTTCGTGCCTCACTCACGCTCGGACCGGTGGCGCGTGATGCCTCACCCCGGATGCCGGCGGGTTCTCGCAGAGGCGCTCATAGTCCTTCGACAGGCGGCGGCACCGGCCCATCCAGGCGAAGGTCCGCTCCACCACCCACCGGCGGCAGGGAACCGTGAACCCCTTGACATCCTTCGGTTTTTCGACGATCCTGATCACGTCCGGCAACCCCATCCCCCCAGGCCGCTCCCGCAGCTTCGGACCCGGGTGGCCACCGTCGGCGAACAGCCTGCACACCGTGGGCACCGTCTCCAGCAGCTCCGCGATCAGGTCCGGTGCGCCGTCCCGGTCCTGGATGTCGGCGGTGTGAACCGTCATGACGATCGGCGTGCCGTCGGCTTCCACGATCAGGTGCCTTTTCCTCCCCTTCACCTTCCTGCCGGCGTGGTGGCCGCGGGGCCCGCCGCTCTCCGCGGTCCTCACCGGCCGGCTGTCGACCGGGGCGGCGGTCGGCTCCGCGGAGCGCCCCGGACACCGCCGCGCGAGGTCCCGGAGACGATGCACGATACGCTCCGGGAGCCCGCTCCGCCGCCATGCGTAAAAATGGTTCCGGTCGGTGGAAAACGGTGGGTATCCAGAGGGTAACGCGCGCCACTGGCATCCTGTGGACAGGATATACCGGCCCGCGTCGAACACCGACCGAAGGTCGACCCCGCGCGGCCGTCCCATCCTTCCCCGCTTCGGCGGCATCGGCTCGATGATGGTCCATTCGGCGTCGGTCAGATCGTTTTGACTGTGGTCGTCCGGGCGCTTATGGATCTGTTGGGTGGTCCTGTTCCAGGGCATGGCTCTCTCCGTATTTGGTTGTGTTCACCAACCGGAATGCCACATCCTGCGGGACCACTCAACTTATGGAACAAACTCTTAGCGTTTGAATCATAAGTCACTGATATGATCAAACCATTGTTTTTCATGGAGTTGACGCCCTCGCCACCCGCCTGAGCGGGAACCGGCAGGCGGCCAGCGTTCGTTCGTGCCTCACTCACGCCCGGACCGGTGGCGCGTGATGCCTCACCCCGGATGCCAGCGAGTTCTCGCTGAGCCTTTCGTAATCTTTCGACAGGCGGCGGCACCGGCCCATCCAGGCGAAGGTCCGCTCCACGACCCACCGGCGGCAGGGAACAGTGAACCCTTTGACATCCTTCGGTTTTTCGACGATCCTGATCACGTCCGGCAACCCCATCCCCCCAGGCCGCTCCCGCAGCTTCGGACCCGGGTGGCCACCGTCGGCGAACAGCCTACACACCGTGGGCACCGTCTCCAGCAGCTTCGCGATCAGGTCCGGTGCGCCGTCCCGGTCCTGGATGTCGGCGGTGTGAACCGTCATGACGACCGGTGTGCCGCCGGCGTCCACGATCAGGTGGCTTTTCCTCCCCTTCACCTTCCTGCCGGCGTGGTGGCCGCGGGGCCCGCCGCTCCCCGTGGTCTTCACCGACTGGCTGTCGATCGAGGCGGCGGTCGGCTCCGCGGAGCGCCCCGAACACCGCCGCGCGAGGTCCCGGAGACGATGCACGAGACGCTCCAGGAGCCCGCTCCGCCGCCATGCGTAAAAATGGTTCCGGCCGGTGGAAAACGGTGGATATCCAGAGGGTAACGCGCGCCACCGGCATCCCGTGGACAGGATATACCGGCCCGCGCCGGACACCGACCGAAGGTCGACCCCGCGCGGCCGTCCCATCCTTCCCTGCTTCGGCAGCATCGGCTCAATGATGGTCCATTCGGCGTCGGTCAGATCGTTTTGACTGTGGTCGTCCGGGCGCTTATGGATCTGTTGGGTGGTCCTGTTCCAGGGCATGGCTCTCTCCGTATTTGGTTGCGTTCACCAACCGGAATGCCACATCCTGCGGGACCACTCAGCTTATGGAACAAACTCTTAGGCATGAAGGCGCACGGACAGCTTGATATGGAAGGCTCAGTTCCACAATTGCAGCGAATTTCGTCACCGATCCGGCCTGGATGCCGCAACCCGCTGTAATAACGCGATGGATATCAGGAACCGTTTTCAGGGAGAGGCCCGCATGTTCCTCCTATGCCACCCATAGGTTCACCATGGACGCCATCGGACGGCCACATGCCCCGCTTTCCCGGTCTGACAGGGCTAGGCCTAGCGGGGACAGGAACGGCGCGACCCGCAGGCGGTATGCCGGGCCGATGTCCGGCGGCTCCGCCCTCCGGAAGACCGCCGCCGGTACGGGGACCGACCCGAAGACGGCGTTCGCATGGCGCCGCGGGCCGGCCGGCGTCGTGGAGGCCGACGGGAGGTGTTTTCCCCTGTCGTCGGGGGCCGGCGGCGGAACCTGCCCCGGAAGCCGGGGAAGAGAGGTATGCGGGCGAAAAAGCGGGGGATACCGAAGGGAAAAGTGTGTGTCTCCACCTCTGTGGACCGCCGGCGGACCGGCGCGCACTCCCGTCCGCGCGGGAGTCGGCGGGCGTGACGGATTCCGGCCCGTCCCGCCGCCGGACAGGCTTTTCCTAGCGATATCACCCCCCCCCTTCGGGAGCGTCAGCGGACCCAGCGGAGCGCCGCGGGGAGCGGTACCGGACAGCGGAACGCTGCAACTGTGGAACTGAGCCATATGGAAACGAAGCCGCAGTTTACGAAAGCATTTGAAGATGCTGGCTTGGCATCGGTGCGGTGCGCGGCCGCGAAGACGCTGGCGGTTTGGCCAGAGGCGCAGGCAGCATTTCTGTTCGGCTCGCGGGCCCGCGGCACGCATCGCACCCGGACAGCGACTGGGATATTGCCTTTCTCACGCGGTAAGGCGCCCGCGTTGGCCCGGTTCCGCCGGGCCTACCTAGTGTCCGTCAGAAAACTGCCAAGGTACGGATTTTTCGCGGTAAATGACGGAATCGGCCTTGCGGGAAATCACCGGATATGGCAGTCAGGGGGCGGATTCATCACCATATGCCGCGGAATCCGCCAATCCTCCCCTCGGGAGGCCCCCATGCGCAGGGTCCACGACACCCGGTGGAGGCCCGGCGCCCCCGACATCACGAGGATCAGGCTGGACGTGAGGTCGCGGGACGACATCCCGACGATCCTGATCGGCCTCCAGGACCCCTGCGGCGATGAAGGGACCCGAAAGCGGCTGTCCGGGCTTCCGGGTCGGCTGGTGCCGCCCGGAAAGAGCCGCCGGGTCGGCGGGCCGGGGATGGAGCCGTGGACCATCCCTGTGCCGGGGGTCGTGAAGCAGGGTCCCGGGTGCGGTTTCGACCGGCTTCGGGAACCCGCGAACCAACACATCCCGATCCGGCGAAGGCCGGAGGCCGGGCCACGGATCATGGGACGTGGACGGATACGGATACCGGCCTCTGGTTGACAGCGTGTCGCTCCTCACGCCGGAACTCCTCGCCGAGGTCGGAAGGATGGTCGTGGAGAGGGGCCATAGGGTGGCCGGAAAAAAGTCTGGCGCCGCGTTGCGCGGCCGCCGTCATTCCTTCGTGGTCGGGACCGACGTCCACCATCCGACCGACCGCAGCCTGCTGATGGACGCGGCGCGGTGCATGGTCCGGGACGTGTCCCGGGCCTGTCACTACCAGATACCTGACCGGCTCATTCCCTTCTCCGCTCCGTCCGGGCCCGTATGGCCCTGGCATGGGTTTCCGCGACGTTGAGGATGCGCAGGCCCTGCCATAGCTTCCGGGTTCCGGGCAGGGGCCGGCGCTTCGTCGGGCGGGGAGGCGCGGGCCCGGATCCCCGACCTGTCGGTGGTGAGCTTCGACCGCGGTCCGCACAGCCCCCGGACCGGCCGGGGCCTGCCGGGATGCCGGAGCCGACGCCATGCCGCGGAAAGGCAGGCTGTCGAAGGCGGACCGCGTCCGGGAAAGCGGGGAGGCGTTCCGCGGGGCGCGGCGCGCCCACGCCGCCGGCGGGTCGGCCATCAACAGCCTGGAGCACCGTGGCCTCGACCGGGTGCGGAGCCACGGAAAGGAGGGTTTCGCCGGCGCCGTGGCGCTGGCGGTGCTGGCCGCGAACGTCCACCGCCTCGGCCTGATGCCGCCGGCGAGGGAGCGCCCCGTGCTCCCCGCCGCCGCCTGACCGGGGCGTCCACCGGTGAACCGGCCCATGGAAGGTCTCTCCGCTGCGGGGCCAGGACCCTTACAAAGTCCCACACCTGTACATCATCCCATTCCCGCCTCCGCTTTCCTAGGGCGTCGCGGACCTGGATGGCCCGGTTCAGCCTCCCGGGCCCCGCCGGACCTTTTCCGTCCCCGGCGGCGGCCGCCGCGGGTTCGGATGCGGGCCGACGGGGCGCCCCGGGTCGAGGACGGATGTCCGGATGCCGGGTGCCTGACGGTCCGGCGGCCTCACCACGTCCCGGTGGCCCGCGGTTCCGGCATGGTGTGGAGAAGGTCGATGTCCCCCTCCGGGAAGGCCCCGGTGGCGGGCGTTTCCGGCCGCTCCCGGGCGGGCGCGGTCAGGTCGGAGACCCGGGCCGCGGTCACGGCGTCGATGGCGGGGCGTTTTCCAGGTCACCGGCGGCGCCGGACCCGCCGGCCCTGATCCGCGTCCCTGACCCGGCGTGCGGAACCGGGTCTCCATCGTCCAGCGCCCGCCGTACCGGTCCGGCAAGGTGGCGGCGAACACGGCGTCGGCGGGCTCCCGCGCCGCGGCGGGCCTTCGATCCAGCGGTGGCCGTCGTCCTCCGGGCCCTCCCCGTGGCCCGCGTCCATCGCGAACGGGCCGGGTGGACGGCCCTCCGGCCAGCCCCGGTGGGAAAGATCATCGGCGGGTCCTCACCCATGCCATCCTTCCACGCCCGTCCCATGCCGGCGATGCGGCGGCGGACCCGCCCGTCGGTGTGGCCGGAGCGTCCGCATTCCCTCCCGGTCCGGCCCATGTCCCCAGCGCCGTCGTGGAGTCCGGCAAGCGTTTCCACCGGACGGCGGTCCATGTGGCGGGGCGCCTCCCTCCAGCCGTCCCCGGCGCCGGGACCATCACCGTGCCGGCCGCGCCGCGGTGGCCGTGCCCGGTGTGTTCCTTTCCGACGTGGGTGCAGGCCGCGACGGGTCGGACGGAGTATCGGGCCTCCTGGTCGTCCGCCACCCTGTCCGCCGCCATCGGCGGGACATGCGGGGCCAGTCCGTGGACGCGGACGCCGGGGACGCCGTGGCGCTCCGGGCGTATCCGGTGGCGCACCTGGCCGCCGGGCGGTCGCGCCCGTCCCGGCGGATGGCGCCGCGCCACCGTCGCCTCCCACAGCCTGCGGTCACCGTCATCCCCCACGGGGCCGGGCGTGACCGGGCCGGGTTCACCGGGGCGGAGCCAGCCGCGCGCGTCGCGCGGGTTCCCGCGCCCGCACAAGCCGCGGGCCAGCGGGTGGCGGCTTGCCTCACCCGACCGCAGGGCGACGGCGAGCCACCCGGGCCTCCGCGAATCGAAATGTACGGGTCCATACCGCATGTCCGCCCGATACACCGACGGAATCTGATATACAGGTGTGATATTTTGTAAGGCCCGGACCGGCGTGCCCGCGGGCCGGCGGAGGCCCGGATGTTCACCATATGTTCCCGCCACCGACCGTCCCGTCGAAGCCACGGGCGGCGCTCCGACGGACCCGGCCAGGGTCCCGTGAAGCCGGAATCCGCCGGATCCGGCCCTGTCACCGGAAAAACACGGGGTTTTCTGGCAGACACTATTTTATTATCGACTGCGAGACTTACAGTCCGGCGGGAGAAGGCCCCACGGTCGTCGACAGCCTAGTGATGGGCCCTTAGGAGATCGCGACCAGCTTCGCTACGGCTGACCTTGCCAGCGACAGCAAACTCGCGGAACTCGTGGTAATCGCGCAGGAAGAAACAGTGTCAGAACCCTCTCGGTAGGGCGGTTCCTGCGCTGCGGATGCGGGCTGCTTCAGATTTTCATTCTGCACAGGAGGGTGAGCATGTCGCTCAATAGCATTCGCCCTTGGCGAAACATTGAGCGCTGAAGGTCGCGCAGAATTCGTGTGGGCAGCATTCCGACCGGCGACGGCGCTCCCATCGCTGTGCAGACCATAACGAATACCGACACCGCCGATGTGGTGGCAACCGTGGCTCATGTGCAGGTCTGCGCCGAAGCAGGGGCGGATATCGTCCGCGTCTCGACGCCGGACGAAGCCTCGACGCGGGCTCTGTGGGAGATTGTGCGCGAAAACCCGGTTCCCAGCGTCGCAGACATCCACTTTCATTACCGTCGCGCCATTGAAGCGACCGAGGCCGGCGCATCCTGCCTGCGTGTCAATCCTGGCAACATCGGCGGTCCTGAACGCATTCGGGAAGTGGCCGCCGCCGCCAGTGACCTCGGCTGCTCCATCCGCGTCGATGCCAATACCGGAATTCTGGAAATGCGCTTGCTCAAAAAATACGCCGAGCCATGTCCGGAAGCCATGATCGAAAGCTGCATGGATCACATCCGACTACTTGAGGACAATGGTTTTCAGGACTACAAGATAAAAGCGAAAGCATCCGATATCTTTCTGGCCGCGGCTGCCTATCGAGGCATAGCGGAGGCCAAGGCTGCGCAGATCGGCCTCGACGGACAGCAAGGGGCTCGACGCGTTGGTGGAACCGCTTTGGCTGATGCATGTCCGGCCGCGGCACCGCCGCTCGCTGGCCTGACCTGGCACCTTGCCTATTTGTTTCCGCGATATTCGGAGATGATTCCTTGCATCCGTTCCAGCGGAATGTAGCCGCGCACCATCTGGTCCCCGACCACGAAACTAGGTGTTCCGCCGATCCCAAGGCGCTGGGCCAACGCACGGTTTTGGTTGATGGCGAGGTGGACCGGTTCGCTGTTCATCGCGTTCATCACCGCCTGCCTACTGTGGCCAAGTCGCTTGGACAGTTCGGAAAGACTCCGTTCGCTCACTTCCGACCGCATTGTGATAAGTGCGTCATGGGCCTCCGAATAGGCATCGTTTCCTTCAACCCGCTTGACGGCGAGCGCAAAGCTGCTTGCAAGAACCGACTGTGCACCCAAGATCGGGAATTCCTTGACAATGTAGCGGATATTGCCGTCGGAAGCGATCAACTCGCTGATCTCCGGATGGGCGCGCCGGCAGAAGCCGCAGCGGTAATCAAGGAACTCGACGATAGTGACGTCGCCATCCGGATTTCCGCCGACCCAGCTATGGCCATCGTTGAATATCAGGTCGGCATTGGCGGCAACCAGTTCTATGTCGGTGCTGGCCTGCTCGTTGGATTTGCGTTCTTCAAGAACAGTGATCGCTTCGAGCAGCACTTCCGGATGGTCCAGAAGATATGTTCGGATCTCGGCGCGAAAGGCTTCCCTTTCCCTAGCCTCCATCGCGTTGATATCGAAGGCGAGGGCAGGCATGCTCATAAAAGCGCCTGCAGCCGCGGCTGTCGCTAGTCGTTTCAGCATGTCAGTTCCTTCTATTCGGTCGATTTGATGGCGCTTAGCACGTCCTGCGCTCGAATCCAGCCGGGAGAGCCCGTCGGGAGCGATTCATGCGCACGCGCCGCATGGATGCCAGCGCTTTTCAGATCCCCGACTAGGGCGTAGCGCTCCGCCGTTGCGACAGAGGCCATCCCTCTTTGTCCGTTGCGCGCATAGGCGACTGCGAGATCGCGCATAAGTCGCGGATCCTGACTGTCGCGCGAATGGGCCTGTTCCAACAGGCGCAGCGCCCGGGCATGGCTGTCGCGTGAATTAAGCGTTAGAAGCGCGCGGCCGTGGCCTGCAAGGATCAGGGGTTCATCCGGCTTGAGATTTGCCGCGCGGGTGTAGGCCCGCACCGCGGCCGTTACTTCTCCCGACTCAAGCAGTATCTGGCCGCGAAGCTCCTGAACATAGGGATCGTCGGGCAGTCTTTCCGACAGCGTACGGATTTCGGTGAGCGCCCGACTGCGGTCGGGCAGTCGGTGATAGGCAATGGCCCGCTGCATCACCGCAATGTCGGAGCCGTCATCTTGGTCGACAATGCGCAGGGTGTGCCTCGGTGGCTGGATGAACGCGCCGAGCTTCGCTTTCGCTCGGGCGAACCAGCGGTCCGCCTGTGTGGATGGCCGGTCATCGCCACCATAGACCGCCGCGTAACCTCTTACGGCGCGGATCCGGTTCCGGGTCGGTGGATGGGTGTGAACGTAAGGATTCTGGCGCGCCGCTGAAAGCGCTTCCTGCCCCAGAAAGCGCTGGAGAAGAACCGCCATGGCGTTTGGATCCACACCAGCCTGCGACATGTATCGCAGTGCCGACTGATCGGCCGAGGCTTCCTCGGCACGTGTGTGGCTAAAGAAGACCCGCTGTGCGCTTCCGATCGACCCCGCAGCGACTCCCGCGGCTGCATCCGCATCGCCGGTGGCGGCGCCGAGGAGAATAGCCAGGAACAGACCGATCTGAGTCGCTCCGGTCGCCGAGCGCAGGTTGGTGATTCGCCGCGGGATATGGCCATTGGCGATATGGGCTAGCTCGTGAGCAATGACCGCCTGCAGTTCACCGGCGCTTTCCATCCTGAGGATCAGACCCGAGTGAATCAGGATATGTTCCGCGTCGAAAACGAAGGCGTTGAGCGAACTGTCCCGGACGACAAGCAGTCTGATCTGGTCCTGATCTAGGCCGGCCGCCCTTACCAGCGGTAGGGAAAGCTGCTTCAGCGCGTTCTCGATGTCCGGATCACGCAGGATGGTAATGGAACGGGCGGGAGCGGCCACAGCAAGTGACATGATGGTAACCATCAGCAGCCCACGCAGAAATCCCGTCCATCCGCTAGCCATTGACTCCCGCCTCCCTGAATTCAGTTGAGTGACTTGCCGGTATATAGGGATGAAGCGATGCGGAACTCAAGGCGGAACGCGATTGATCCGTTTATTGTGATGGATATCATGGAGGAGGCGTGGCGGGCCGAAGCCGCCGGACGGTGCATTGTGCAAATGGAGGTCGGCCAGCCTGGAACTCCAGCGCCCGCCGGAGCGCGGAAGGCGGCTGCCCGCGAAATCGAGGCGCAGCCACTCGGCTATACGGTGGCGCTGGAGCTGCCGCTGCCCGCGGGCTTCCACAAACTCCCGAAAACCCGCTGAAAGTAGTGTCTGGCCTGAAATTGATTAAAGGGTTATCAAACACTTGCGTTTCCAAACCGTTGAAGTCAGGACGATCTAGGCTGCCGCGTCGTCTGCGTGGCACGATTGAAAGCCGACTTCCGGTAGGAAAATCCGCCCTGCATATCCAGAACACGGCCCGTGTTGACATCCATGCCATGAACGCTCCATGGGCTTCCGGTACCTGCCTCAGAGACCAGCCTTCAGAAGATCCGTCACCATCGAAAAGCGCCTTGAAACCATGAAACCAACCGCTAACGAAACCGGCCGCTCCCAGTTCAGGAATTAAGGCGCGGGAAACGCGCTGTCAGTGCCGGTCGGCGAAGTTCGGTTCCGCGATGTTCACGGCATTGACTGAGACCCCGCGATCCGGATTGTCACCCCCGGTAACGAATTTCCTTGTCCGACGGCGTTATTCTATTGGCCCTGACTAGGGCCCGCTGACATTAACCTCGCGGCGGTCACGGCGGCGGCCGCAGGAACCGTCGCCCGGAAGCCCGGTCCCGTCCCGTCAAAGCGGGTGGCGACGGCCCGTAACTCCCCGGTCCTCGCGAAACGGTTCACGGTCCGGCGCCGCCATCCATACATCCCTCCATCGTGCCCGCGCACCTCCTTCCGGTTCCCGCGGGAGGGAATCACCGCCTCCGCCCCGCACCCACCGGGTTCCCCGACGGACCGGTCCGCGTCGAGGGCCCCGTCGCCGACGGGCGCGCAGGAAGACCGGCCCTCCATCGGCACCGGCAGCCCCTTCAGGTCGTGCGCCCGACCCGGAAGCGCCACGGTGTCCACGTGATGGCCGAGTTCGGCCATCGCCAGGACCTTGCCGGCTAGGCCTCCGCCGGAGCGTCCGACGCCGTTCTCCCGCGCCCCTTTCCTCCCGTCGCCTTCCGGTGGGCCCGCGTCACGACGCCGTCCACGCACGGGCGCTCCAGGTCGAGATCCCCCGACAGCACCCTGAGAACACGGTCGGTCACGCCATTCGGCACCCGGCGCCGGTAGCGCCTGGACACGCCGCTGCATTTCCCGAAGCGCCCGGGAAGGCCGCGCCGGGGGACACCCGTCCGCGCCCTCCGGAGGATGGCCCCGACGAAGGGGCGGCCGTCCGCCGCCGTGACCCCGGGGTCGCCCGCTCCGCCCGACGGAAACTCCCCGATCGCCCGCCACATTCCGTCCGTAGGTCCGTTTTCAACGGGCCATAGCGAGCCAGCGAGTAGTTTTGATGATAATGCGCAGCAGCCATCGAGGAATCTTAGGAATTTTTGATCGAGCGTTGACGCTCGCTCTTTTCTCGATTCTCTTCACCCAAGCGTAAACTTTCTTAAATGAAGACACGTCAAATCCCATGCGTTGCAAAAAAATCACGTTTGTTACCCAAGCGACATCGGCAACCGTGTATTTCGAGCAAACGAGGAAGCGGTGCGCTTCGAGTCTCGTTTCAAGATGAGTGAGCAATGTTATGTTTTTTTCTTTGATCTCGGCCTTCTGCCGCTCTGTCATTCCGCTTAGGTATTGCCAGTGAAAGTCGTAGAGCTCCTTGTTGTGTATCTTGTACTGCTCCAAATCTTTTTTTGAACAGGGTCGGCCCAAACCATAGGCATAAAACTGAGCTTTTATGGCAGGAAGGTGACATTCCGCAGCTTGGTCGACCAAGTCCCACATCTCCTCAATCAATTCAAGATTGGCAGGTAGCAGGCTTGGGTCAGGAAAGCGATCTTCAATGTATCGCAGTATTTCGTTTGAATTCGAGATCGCGAGGCATTCATGCACCATCGCAGGCACGGTACCGCTGGGGTGAATGCGAAGGTAAGGCGCCAAAAGGTTTTCAGTTTTTAGAAGATTTACGCTGTGTTTGGTGTACGGCAGTCCTTTCTCTTCCAGCATAAGCAAAACGCGCGCAACGTTGTTGGAGTAATTCGATCCGAATACATGGATGCCTTCTTTAAGGCTTGGATCGATATCTTGCAGACTTAGCTTAGGCACTGAAGGTTTCCTGACGAAGCGTCAACTATATATCTTTAAAATAACGCACCCAGCCTGCTCCGTCAAGTCAGTGCAGGGGAGATTGTCGATAAAAAGCGATATGTCTGGTACTGGCATACCTCCGAAAGGATGCGCCATGAAATGGTCAGAAGCGCTCCGGGAAGCGCGGGTGGTGAAGTCGGAAGCCGGCGGGGATACCGGGGATTGCGGTCCGCGTGAGGCTAGGCCTATCACTATGGGATACCTGACCAGCGGTTCGACCCATGCGAATCGGGGGCCATGCACATCGGTACCGGACAAATATCCCCGGACACCGTCGAGTGGCTCCGAGAGGAGTGCCTCCGCGCCGGGGCGCCGCGGCGGAGCCCGGACCTTGCAAAGTCCCACACCTGTACATCATCCCATTCCCGCCTCCGCTTTCCCGGGGGCGTCGCGGATCTGGATGGCCCGGTTCAGCCTCCCGGGCCCCCGCCGGCACTGATCCGCGTCCCCGACCCGGCGTGCGGAACCAGGTCTCCATCATCCAGCGCCTGCGGTACCGGTCCAGCACGGTGGCGGCGAACACGGCGTCGGCCTCCCCCTCCGCCGGACGTTCCGCGGTCGGGAGCGGCCGGTGCGGGGGTTCGCCGCCGTCCTCCGGGGGGCCGGTCCCGGTGGCCGGGACGGCGAAGACGGAAAGGGGCTCCGCGTCCGTCGCCCGTCCGGGCGGGATGACGGTGACCTCCGCCGCCCGGAGGCCGGGGCGGGCGGTGCGCTCCCCACGGGCCCCCGCCCCTCCCGACGCGGGGACGGTGAGGTCGGTCACGGCGGGGGCGTGCGGCGCGGCGACATGGTCCCGCAGACATTCCGCCCCGCCGTCCGGCCCCGGCACCCGCCGCTTCGCCGGGCGGCCGTCCGGGGATATGCCGCATGGTCACGCACGGGTTCGGCAGCGGGCGGCAGGCGGCTTTCCGGCCCGCCCCGGCGGGAAGGATCGCCGGCGGGTCCTCACCCATGCCGTCCATCCACGCCCGTCCCATGCCAGCGATGCGGCGGCGGACCCGTCCGCCGGCGTGGCCGGAGCGTCCGCATTCCCTCCCGGCCCGGCCCATGTCCCCGGCGCCATCGTGGAGTCCGGCCGGCGCTCCCACCGGACGGCGGTCCATGTGGTGGAGCGCCTCCCTCCAGCCGTCCTCCGGCGCCGGGACCATCACCGCGCCGGCCGCGCCGCGGTGGCCGTGCCCTGTGTATCCCTTTCCGACGTGGGTGCGGGCCACGGCTGGCTGGACGGAGTATCGGGCCTGCCGGTCGTCCGCCACCCAGTCCGCCGCCATCGGCGGGACATGCGGGGCTTGCCGCGCGCGTCGCTCCGGTTTCCGCGCCCGCACAGGCCGCGGCCAGCGCGTATCGGTCTGCCTCACCCGACCGTCCCGTCGAAGCCCCGGGCGGCGCTCCGACGGGCCCGGCTAGGGTCCCGTGAAGCCGGAAGCCGCCGGATTCGGCTCGATCCCCAAAAAACAAGGGGTTTTCTGGCAGACACAAACTATTTGGTCACAGAGCACCACCAATCCATTATTGGCCTCAGAGTTTGTTCCATAGTATCCGCCAGAAAACTGCCAAAGTGCGATTTTTTCGCGGTAAATGACGGAATTCGCCTTGCGAAAAATCACCGGATATGGCGGTCAGAGGGCGATTTCACCACCATATACCGCGGAATCCGGTAATCCTCCCCTTCAGGAGGCCCCCATGCGCAAGGTCCACGAACTCCAGCGGAGGCCCGGCGCCTCGACATCACGAGGATCAGGCCGACCGTGAAATCGAGGGACGACATCCCGGCGATCCTGATCGGCCTCCAGGACCCCTTCAGCGACGAAGGGACCCGAAAGCGGCTGTCCGGGCTTCCGGGTTGGCTGGTGCTTCCCGGAAAGAACCGCCGCGTCGGCGGGCCGGGGATGGAACCGTTGACCATCCTGGTGCTGGGGGTCGTAGCAGGATCCCGGGTGCGGTTTCCACCGGCTTCGGGAACCGGTGAACCAGCACATCCCGATCCGGCGAAGGTCGGAGGCCGGGCCACGGATCATGGGACGTGGACGGATACGGATACCGGCGGCTGGTTGACAGCGTGTCGCTCCCCTCGCCGGAGCTTCCCGCCGAGGTCGGAAGGATGGTCGTGGAGAGGGGCCACAGGGTGGCCGGAAAAAAAGCCTGGCGCCGCGTCGCGCGGCCGCCGTCATTCCTTCGTGGCCGGGACCGACGTGCATCATCCGACCGACCGCAGCCTGCCGATGGACGCGGCGCGGTGCATGGTCCGGGACGTGTCCCGGGCCTGCGGGGGGCCTGGGCCGCTCCGGCTGGCGCTGAAGCTGGCGGACAGGGCGGAGGCCAGCTGCGCGGAGATCGACGGCAGGTTGGGTATCCCGGGCCCATCGGACAGTATCCGGGGCTTCATCGGCCATGTCAGGCATCGGTCGGACCTGATAGGACGGCGGATCCTGAAGGGCGGGACGATCCCGCACCGCGGGAAGGTGCACCCGATATCCGGGCCGCACACCCGCTGGATATCGAAGGGAAAGGCCGGGGTCCCGGTGGAGCCCGGCGTTTCGGTCCGCGTCCCTGAGGACCGGCACCGGTTCATCCTGCACCGTTCCGTCATGTGGGAGGGGAGTGACGTGGACGTGGCGGTCCCCATGGGCGGGTCGGCCATCAACAGCCTGGAGCACCGCGGCCTTGACCGGGTGCGGAGCCACGGAAAGGAGGGTTTCGCCGGCGCCGTGGCGCTGGCGGTGCTGGCCGCGAACGTCCACCGCCCCGGCCTGATGCCGCCGGCGAGGGAGCGCCCCGTGCTCCCCGCCGCCTGATCGGGGCGTCCACCGATGAACCGGCCCATGGAAGGCCCCGCCGCTGCGGGGCCCGCACCGGCGTGCCCGCGGGCCGGCGGAGGACCGGATGTTCACCATATGTTCCCGCCAGCGGCCGTCCCGTCGAAGCCACCTAGCGGCGCCCCGACGGGCCCGGCCACGGTCCCGTGAAGCCGGAATCCGTCGGATTCGGCCCGATCCCCGGAAAACACGGGGTTTTCTGACAGACACTATCATATTTCGGCAGTGACGGTAATCTTCTCCATCTGTGCTTTATTGATGCCCCCGTGCCGGTTTGAAGTGCAACACTTCGGGTGGTGGGAAGCCGCGCCGTGGGCGCAGGATATTGCGAATCGGCCGGATAGCGGCGACAGTCCCTGTGCGCGGGATAGGAGAGTGTCATGCCCGAGGGCTACCGCCATCTGACCTTCGACGGGAGATGCCAGATTTACGCGCTGGGGAAAAGCGGACTTTCGAACGGAGCCGTCGCGAGGCGGCTGGGGCGCGCCCCGTCCACGGTATCGCGGGAGCTCCGGCGCAACGCCGGCGGTCGGGGCTACCGCCACAGGCAGGCGCAGAGGAAGGCCACCGAGCGCCGGAGCGATGCCTCTTCGGTTCCGCGGAAGCTGACGGAGGAGCGTCGGGAGCGGGTCGTGGCGAAGCTTGCGGAGGGCTGGAGCCCGGAACGGGTCCCGGGCCGCCTCCGGCTGGAGGATCCGGAGATGGTGGGCAGGCGGCGGATATACGACCTGGTCAGGGCCGACCGGCGGGACGGCGGAACGCTCTGGACGCACCTGCGGCG
This sequence comes from uncultured Rhodobacter sp., assembly GCA_965201085.1. Taxonomy (GTDB): domain Bacteria; phylum Pseudomonadota; class Alphaproteobacteria; order Rhodobacterales; family Rhodobacteraceae; genus JAPOUP01. Next base: position 50,314 of record CBDAVS010000002.1, read on the forward strand.
GCGGGGAAAGAAGCCGAACCGGCAGGGTGGCCGCCACGCGGGCCGGGGCCACATCCCGGGCCGGAGGGACATCCCGGAACGCCCGGAGACCGTCGGGGAGAAGGCCCGGACCGGCGACTGGGAGGCGGATACCGTGATCGGCGGGGCCCACAGGGGGGCGGTGGTGTCGCTCGTGGACCGCGCGTCGAAATTCACGCTTCTCCGGAGGGTTGGCAGGAAGAAGGCGAAGAAGGTCCGGAGGGCGATGGTCCGCATGCTCCGGTCCACCGGCATCCCGGTGCACACGGTCACGGCGGACAACGGCAGGGAGTTCGCGGAGCACGCGAAGGTGGCGAAAGCGCTCGGTGCGGACTTCTTCCTCCCGACGCCCTACCACTCGTGGGAGCGCGGTCTGAACGAGCGTACCAACGGGCTGCTGCGTCAGTATCTTCCGAAGGGAACGGATCTGCGTCAGGTCACGGACGCGCGGGTCAGGGAGGTCCAGGACATCCTGAACGCGCGTCCGCGCAAAGCGCCCGGCTACCTGACGCCGGCCGAGGCGATCGGCCTGGCGCAGCCTCCCTGAGGCGCCTGGACCTGTCGGCTGGCGGGAGGAAAGGACCATACCGGCGGGACCGTCCGGGTTTCGGTCGGGCTCCGCCCTCCCTTGCCCGGGCGGTCCCGCCGCGGAGCCTTGCGGCCGGCGGAAGGCCCGGATACGCTCGGATCCGAAGGGACAGCCGCCGCATTCCACGCGGAATCCGGACCCCTGGCCGGAAAATCCTTCAATCCCGGCCCGCCCGGGCTTCGCCCTCGCTCCGGGGGTGGCCGGGATTGCACTTCAGACTGGCACTGGGGCTGCGATATACCAAAGCCTTCGGGAGCGATTGGTGTCAGCGTGACTGATATTTACCCGTTCGCGACCAGAGATGGAGTGGTAAAATGAGGGATGGACGTGCGACGGTCCTACACCGCACAGGGCCTGGGTGTCCGCGCTACGGCTACTGGAAGACGGCCAATGTATGATCCAGTCCCGTTGAATATGATCGCGAAGCTCACTTTCCGCTCTATCGACATCTCTGGATAGCGCCGCCTTGAACATTCGGCAGTGCTCCTGGACCGCGTCATCGCCACGGTAGGTGAGAACCAGCATCTGGTATCTAAGGTACTTGTCATAAAGTACCGAATGGAGAGACAGAAGATTCTGAGAACCGCATGCCTTGATCAACGCCAAGTGAAACTCCCGGTCGCAACGCTTCCAGTCTTCCTTGATCCTGTCGTCGCCTGATAGCATTCTCTGTTCCATTACGTGAAGCTTGTGATGCGCGGCCACCAAGTTCCCTTCCCAGTCCGTGTCTCCATTTGTCACGGACAGCCGAAAAGCGTGGCATTCAAGAAGAATCCGAAGATTGGCGATTTCGGTCAGGTCATCGCGGGACGTAGCCGTGACGAAGAAGCCCCTTTGGTCGAGCGCCGCGGCAAAACCCTCGCTCGCAAGGCGATTCAAGGTTTCCCGAAGCGTGGACATGCTGGCGCCATAACGCGTGCGCAGGTCGTCCAGTTTCAGCTTGCTGCCGGGCTCCAGATCGCCAAAGATGATGTCTCGCTTTATGCTTTGGTAGGTTGACGCACCGATGATGTTCAAAGATTTGGCCATGGTTGAGATCAGATCATCCTTGATTTTCCGGAAAGTTCCCGCCGCAGCAGTGGTGTCGCGGCATTCGTCCGGTCGCTGTCAGCCGGTGTGAGCCGCATCCGCCCGGGGCTGGTCGCCTGCATGCACCGCGCCGGCTTGATGGCCGAACTATCCGTGCGGTTGAAACTGCCATGAGCAGGCCGTCCCGTTCACTCCGCAGGCGCTGTGCCAGCGAAACCCGCCGTTTCGGCTTTGCCTGTTTGATCCCGGACGATGCATTGGTCTGTCCAGTGTTCCGTGGCGCAAGTCTCGCGTGATTTGCAGCCGAAACCGCTCTGGAGCGTTTCCTGTTCCGGATGTAGGTCAGGGCCCAGCGAGTTCCAGTAGGTTCGGCGGAAATCCCGCCATCCGCGGCGGCGATTCTTCACCGGCGTAGTGGACCCGCCGGCCTCCGGCGGCGGAAACGGATTAATGCGCGGCATCAAGGGTGCCTTGGCCCCGCGCCGGTTCGGGGTGCCGAGCGGTTCCGCGCGCCGGCTCTCCGTCTGGAAGAATGTTCGCTTGCGCATGAGCTTATATTTACGTTGCCTGCCCGTTCTGATTTTTCGACCGGCCTGCATGGATAGATTGAACATGTCAGCGGAGGTCAAATTGGCGATAGTGGATTTAAGCTACAGTCCGAGAGGAACTTCTTCAAGCAAAAATATCCTAAATTATTTAAGGTATAAGACGTTCTTGAGTGAAATGCCGAACGTTGTTACGCCACGGGGAACCATTTTCAGCTTGGGTGCGAAGCAATGGCGGCGGAAAATAGGATTGCGGTCGTCGGATATGGGTCGATCGGGCGACGCCACGCCAAGGTCATTCGCCAAACTCCGGGCGTCACTCTGGCCGGGGTCGTGGAACCGAACCGTGCCAGTGGAGAATCGGCGCACCATATCGGCGTACCGGTATTCGACAGCCTTGGCGAACTGTTTGCGGGACAGCGGCCCGATGGAGTCGTTCTCGCCACGCCAACGCCGCTTCATGTTGAACAGGGTCTGGAATGTGTCACGCGCCGATGCCCGGTTCTGATCGAAAAGCCTATATCCGTCACGGCGGCTGATGCCGTTGCGGTGACGGATGCCGCAGCCGCGGCGGAAGTTCCCCTGCTGGTTGGCCATCATCGGAGGCATAGTGGGATGGTTCAGGCCGCGAAACAGTCGCTGGATGCTGGCGACATTGGTGAAATCCGTTCGGTTCAGGCAACCTGCTGGTTTTTCAAGCCCGACCGCTATTTCGATGAGGCACCCTGGCGAAAATGCAGAGGCGCCGGACCTATATCCGTCAATCTTGTCCACGACGTTGACCTTCTGAGGCATTTCTGCGGAGAGGTTTCAATGGTTCAGGCTGTGGCCCTTCCATCCCAAAGGGGCTTTGAGAACGAGGATTTGGCGACCGCGGTTCTGACGTTTCGCTCAGGAACCGTGGCTTCGATTTCGGTCTCCGACAGCATCGTCGCCCCTTGGAGCTGGGAACTGACGGCAAGAGAGAATCCTGCCTATCCCGCGACATCAGAGAGCTGCTACCTGATCGGTGGTTCCCGCGGCGCGATGTCCCTTCCTGACCTGCGCCTATGGCGTCATGGTGGGGAGCCTGACTGGTGGACCCCCATCTCCGCCATGTCGCTGACCTGCGGCTTTCAGGATCCTCTCGTTACACAGATGCTTCACTTCTCGGAGGTCATTGACGGTAAGGCAACGCCGATGGTCTCTGGAACGGAAGGGATACGGTCTCTGGAAGTCGTTGAAGCAATTAAAATTTCCGCTGCGAGCGGGCGAACGGTTGAACTGGACGCGGAAGACATTTCGGGCCGGGGTTGAAGGTTTTTCCGGCCAGGGGCCCGGATTCCACGCGGAATGCGGCGGCTGTCCCTTTGAACCGGAGCGTAACCGGGCCTCCCTGTGGCCGCAGGGCCCCGCGGACGGACGCGCTGGAAAATCTCCCCGTCCCCGCCGTTCGACGGGGCGGGGCGCCTCGGGGAGGCCGTGCCCGGGTCTCCGCAGGCGCTAGGTGGACGAGGACCCTGCGGGGACGCGCGTTCAGGATGTCCCGGACCCGCTTCACACGGGCGTCCGTGACCTGCCGCGGATCCGTGCCCTTCGGCAGGCACCGGGGCGGCGGCCCTTCGGTGTGCCCGTTGAGCCCACGCTCCCGGGAACGGTAGGGCGCCGCGAGGAAGAGGTCCGCCCCGAGCGCCTTCGCCACCTTCGCGCGCTCCGCCAACTCCCTGTCGCTGTCCGCCGTGGCCGTGCGCACCCTGGCGCCGGGCCCCCCGGGAGATCGGTCATCGCCTTTCCGGCAGCCTCCGCCCTCTTTCGGTCAACCCGCTGGAGAGGCGTGGGTTCCGGGCATCCGCCAACGGGCGAAACCACCGCGCCGCCGGTGCCCCCGCCGATCACCGTGCCGGCCTCCCGGTCGCCGGTCCGCGCCCTGTCCCCGACCTCATCCGGGCGCCCGGAGATGTCCCTCCTGCCCGGGATGTGGCCCCGGCCGGCGTGGCGCCCCCTTTCCGGTCCGGCCTCTTTCCGCGGCGGCGGAGGCTGGTCCACAGCGCTCCGCCGTCCCCGCGGTCCGCCCGGACGCCGCCGTATAGCCGCCGCCCGCCGACCATGCCGGGGCCCTCCAGCCGGGGGCGGCCCGGGCTCCGGCCCCCTCCGGCTTCGCCACCACCTTCTCCCGGTGCTCCCCGGTGGGCTTCCCCGGCGCGCCGAGGCCTTCCTCCGCGCCCGTCTCCGCTTTCCGGGGACGTCGCGGGCCTGTATGGCCCGGTTCGGCCTCCCGGGGTTCCGCCGGACCTTTTTCGTCCCCGGCGGCGGCCGCCGCGGGTTCGGATGCGGGCCGACGGGGCGCCCCGGATCGATGACGAATGTCCGGATGTCGGGCGCCTGACCGTCCGGCGGCCTCACCACGTCCCGGTGGCGGGCGTCTCCGGCCGCTCCCAGGCGGGCGCGGTCAGGTCGGAGACCCGGGCCGCGGTCACGGCGTCGAAGGCGGGACGTTTTTTCAGGTCACCGGCGGCGCCGGACCCGCCGGCCCCGATCCGCGTCCCCGACCCGGCGTGCGGAACCGGGTCTCCATCGTCCAGCGCCCGCCGTACCGGTCCGGCAAGGTGGCGGCGAACACGGCGTCGGCCTCCCCCTCCGCAGGGCGCTCAGTGGTCGGGAGCGGCCGGGGCGCTCCCCACGGGCCGCCGCGCCGTCGGCGACCATTTGGCGGAGCCGAAGCCGGCGGGGACGCCATCGAGGCGTCGAACTCCACGGTCCCCCGGCGCACCGCCTCGCCCGAGACCGCCCGCGCCTCCACGCGGTCACCCACGCGTCGATGGTGCGCGTGGACGCCACCGCGCTTCGTCAGCACGCCGGGACGCGGCGCGGTCAACGCCTCGCCCCCGAGGCCCGGAAGATATCCCTCCATCGCCCGACCGCGGTACCGCCCGCCGCCATGATCCCGTTTCATTGGACCCCTCCGCCTGTCTTTCGCCTGTCCCGCCCGTGTCTCCGCATCGGCGCGGACACTAGTTACACACCCAACCGGAAGTGTTGCACTTCACGCTGGCATGGGGGCAATAATATTTTGCATAGTTTGCGTACTATGACTTAATCATGACCATCCTAGATGAGGATGAACAGAACCGGAGGTTTCCATGATCAACACGTTCACTCGGCGGAATGCAGTATCCGCTTTGCTGGCGACCGGCCTTGCGGCTGGTGCCTCGTCACCGGCTTTTACCGCAGACATGACCTTTACGCTGGCGACGGCCGGATCCGAGACCGACCAGCGCTCGGTCGCGATGGCGGAGGTATTCGCACCGATGGTTGCCGGTTTCGCCGATTACCAGCCCGGATATAACGCGACGCTGTTCGCCCAAGGCACTGAACTCGAAGCGATCAGCCGCGGCAACCTGACCATGTCCATCGCTTCAGCGCAGGAACTCGCGCAGTTTTTCCCGGAGTTTTCGATCTTCGCGACGGGCTACGTTCATCAGGACGCGGCGCATCAGGTCCGCGTTTTCAACCACCCGCTGATGGATCCGTTCAAGCAGAAGGTTGAGGACGAGCTGGGGGTGAAGCTTCTTTCGGTCATGTATCTTGGCCGCCGCCATGTGAACCTGCGTTTCCCGCGCTCGGAAGTCGACGTTCAAACGCCGACTGACCTCTCTGGCATCAACATACGCATGCCCGGCACTGACGCCTGGCAGTTCCTAGGTGCGGCACTTGGCGCCTCGCCGACGCCTATGGCGTTCACCGAGGTCTACACTGCGCTTGCGACCGGAGCGGTTGACGGACAGGACAACCCGCTTCCTACGGTCGTCGATGCCAAATTCTATGAGGTGACCAAGCAGATCGCACTGACATCGCACCTCGTTGACCTGAACTACATCGCATTTTCAAAGCCGGTCTGGGATGGTCTGACGTCGGACCAGCAGCTTACTGTCCAGCGCGCGGCCGATGCGGCCGCCGCCTATGGCCGTTTGAAGCAGCTGGATAAGGAGAGCAGTCTCGCTGACTTTATCCGCAGCCAGGGTGTCGAGATCTACACGCCGGATCTGGAAGCTTTCCGTACGCATGTGCAGGCGCAGTATGTGGGTAGCGAAGCCGCCGCCGCCTGGCCGGAAGGCGTTCTGGAGCAGGTCAACGCGCTGGGCAACTAGGGAAACGGCCGCACTCCGCAGGATGATCATCTCATGAAACCCGTTCAGAAATGGTTCATCCGCGGCACCGAGTTCATCGCCGCCAGCATGCTGGCGGCGATGTTCCTGACATTTCTCGCGCAGATCTTTTCCCGATATATACTTTTGACGCCTTTCGGCTGGACGCTTGAACTGTGCCTGCTTCTTTGGGTATGGATCGTGTTTTTCGGCTGCGCCTTTCTGGTGCGTGAACGCGATCATGTCGCGTTTGACATATTCTATCTGGCCGCCCCGCGGCGCCTCCAGCGGATCCTGGCGCTGATATCATGCGCCGCCATCGTCATTGGAACGGCTTGGGTGTTCCTTCCCACTTGGGATTACATCGACTGGATGAAAATCCGCAAAACGACGACGGTCAGAAATCCCTTTACCGGTGTGAAGATCCCGCTACGGACGGTCTTCTCCATCTATGCCGTCTTCATGGCGGCGCTTATGGTCCGCTACGTCTGGCGCTTCGTCGTTGTTCTGAGAAACGGCCCACAGGATGACTCTGAACTTACTTCAATCGTCAACGACGCGAATGATGACGGTGGGGGAGACCGGGCATGAGCATCGAACTCGCCCTCTGCCTGATCACGCTGTTTGCCCTTGCCGGCATCGGAACGCCGATCGGATACTCGATCATTCTGGCTTCCGCCGTCTATCTTGGCTTTGCCGGAATGGACCTGGCGCTTACCGGAGAGAAGATACTTCAGGGCCTTTACAAGAGCTTTGTGCTTCTGGCCGTGCCTCTGTTCATAATTGCCGCCAACATCATGAACGCAGGCACCATATCCGACAGGCTTCTGAAATTCTGCATTGCCGTGGTCGGCCGTTTCAAAGGCGGGCTTGGCCATGTCAATGTTGTCGCATCGCTGATTTTCTCAGGCATGTCCGGGTCCGCCGTTGCCGACGCCGCTGGGATTGGAAGAATCATCATCGGCATGATGACGAAGGCGGAGCGCTATCCGCGCGGCTATGCGGCGGCGATCACGGCGGCCACCGCAACCATCGGTCCGATCATTCCACCTTCGATACCTATGGTTCTCTACGCGTTGGTTTCCAACGCGTCCATCGGCGCGCTGTTCCTTGCAGGCATCCTGCCGGGTCTGGTCATGGGCGCGGTCCTCATGGGCATGAATTACCTGATATCCGTGCGCCGGGGATTTGCCGCTGAAGAGTCGGTGCCGCTGAGCGAACTTCCGAAGATCACGTTCAACGCGTTCCCGGCGCTCCTGATGCCGGCGATCCTGCTCTATGGCATCTATGGCGGCGTCACGACCCCGACCGAGGCCGCGGCGGTCGCCGCCTTCTATGCGTTAGTTCTGGCGGCCGTCTTTTACAGGGCGCTGTCGGTCAGGTCGCTTTACGGGATACTCGTTGACAGTGCCCGGTCCTCAGCCGCTGTTGGCGTGGTCATCGGCGGTGCGCTGATTCTAAACTTCATCGTCGTCTCGGAAAACATTCCTGGCATGATGTCTGACTTCCTGACGGGTGTTGACGTAGATCCGATCCTGTTCCTGCTTTTGGTGAATCTGCTGGTGCTGGCGCTTGGATGTGTGCTGGACGCCACCACAATCATTCTGGTGATCGTTCCGCTGTTCATTCCAACCTGCAGGGCGCTTGGCATAGACCTGGTCCATTTCGGCGTGCTGGTCGTCGTCAACTCGATGATTGGCCTGATCACGCCACCATACGGGATTCTTCTGTTCGTCATCAACGCGGTGACCAGCATTCCGCTGAAGGAGATCATCGGGGAAATCTGGGCGTTCCTTGCCGTCCTTGTCCTTGCGCTGCTGCTTATGATCATGATGCCTGACATCGTTCTGTGGCTGCCTAGGGTGTTCGGCTATCAGGGCTGATGCCGCTATGCATGGCGACAGCCTCGGTCCCCGGTGATCTGAGGGCCAAGCTGGTAGCGATTGCGGGTGCGGGCTTCGATGGGGTCGAGCTTTGTGATCCCGATCTCGCCGGCCACAGCGGCGGTCCGGAAGACGCTGCCCTGCTCGCCGCGGATCTTGGCCTGGCGATTGAGATTCTACAGCCATTTGACAGTTTCAAAGGCTGGCTAGGCAGTAAAGGGTCGGAGGCGCGGGACCGAAGACTCGACCTTCTGAATCGGCTGGGCGCCAAGGCGCTGTTGCTCGGAAGTTCGTTTCGCGGGAGAGACCGAGGCGGTCGTGAAAGCCTTGTGGGCGATCTTGGCGCACTCGCCGAACGCGCGGACAGCCATGGTGTTCGCCTGGCATATCTGGCGCTGCCCTAGGTGGGCCGTATGACTTCGGAAATGTTAGCCACAGAACTCGTGAGCGAAGTCAACAGCCCTTATCTTGGACTTGCCCTGAAATCGGTCCTTTCGCTCGCGGATGGATCGCAGGCAGCGAGGCTGCGGAACCTCGCGGGCGAAAGGTTGCTGCATGTTCGACTGTCGGACGCGACGGTGGTGCGCTTCGGCCACCCCGCTCGCTGAAAACGTGCCGCAGGCTTCTCCCGGAACAGGGGGACAGGGTGAGCTTGATCTGGCGAGCTTTGTGCGCGGCGCGGCTGGGATATGCAGGCCCCTAGTCGACCGCTTTCGGAGTTTCCGACGGCGTGAAGGCCAGTCATTCCGGCTTCGAGCGGAATGGTTTCCGGGCGCTGGTCTCTCTTCTTGAGGACGCGGTGCAGTCTGAGCCTTCGCTGAAGGAACCACTCCCGGACATGCCTTCCCGCGTCTACCCGTTGGCTATCGAATTCGTTGAGTTCGCTGCAGACGGAACCTCGGCGGCCGAGCTTCAGAAGATGCTTTCGGCGCTGTGTTTTCGAGAGGAACGAAGGTACCGCTCGAAATCCGCCTCTCTCTGGAGGCAGGGCACTGTCAATGTAGCCCTCAATACCGAATCCATAGGATTCACCGTTGAGGCGAGGGCAGAGCATGGGCCATGCGTCTGCGTTATTGGACTTCGCGTGAGGGATGCCGGACAGACGGTCGCGCTTGGAGCGCCAGCGTTCTCGCAGCCGGTTGGCGCAGGCGAGCTTGACATTCCGGCGATCAAGGGAGTGGGCGGTTCGGTCGTTCATTTCATCGCTGAGAAATCCGATCTCCATCGCGTTTGGGATATCGAATACGAAACGGTTCCACGTCCCGAACTCCCGCCGCCAACGGGCATTCGGCGCATCGACCACTTCGCGCAGACCATGCGTTACGAGGAAATGCAGAGCTGGCTCACCTATTATACTAGTGTCCGCCAGAAAACTGCCAAGCTGCGGTTTTTTGCGGTAAATGACGGAATCCACCTTACGGGGATTCACCGGATATGGCAGTCAGGGTATGCCGCGGAATCCGGCAATCCTCCCCTTCAGGAGGCCCCGATGCGCAGGGTCCACGACACCCAGCGGCGGCCCGGCGCCCCGACATCAGGAGGATCAGGCCGACCGTCAGATCGAGGGACGACATCCCGGCGATCCTGATCGGCTTCCAGGACCTCTACAGCGACGAAGGGACCCGAAAGCGGCTGTTCGGGCTTCCGGGCAGGATGGTGCTTCCCGGAAAGAGCCACCGGGTCGGCAGGCCGGGGATGGAACCGTTGACCATCCCGGTGCCGGGGGGCGTGAAGCAGGGCCCCGGATACGGATACGGATACCGGCGTCTGGTTGACAGCGTGTCGCTCCTCACGCCTGAGCTTATCGCCGGGGTCGGAAGGATGGTCGTGGAGAGGGGCCACAGGGTGGCCGGAAAAAAGCCTGGCGCCGCGTCGCGCGGCCGCCGTGATTCCTTCGTGGCCGGGACCGACGTCCACCATCCGACCGACCGCGGCCTGCTGATGGACGCGGCGCGGTGCATGGTCCGGGACGTGTCCCGGGCCTGCGGGGGGCCTGGGCCGCCCGGCTGGCGGCGGAAGGAATACCTTTGCGGAAAGCTCCGGAAAGGCTACCTCCGGGTGGCCAAGTCACGGCTCGCCGACCCGCGCCCGAGGGACGTGGAGGCGCTGCTCCGGCTCGCCCTGAAGCTGGCGGACAGGGCGGAGGCGGGCCGCGCGGAGATCGACGGCAGGTTGGGTATCCCGGGCCCATCGGACAGTGTCCGGCGCTTCATCGGCCATGTCAGGCCCCGGGCGGACCTGACCGGACGGTGGATCCTGAAGGGAGGGACGATCCCGCACCGCGGGAAGGTGCACCCGATATCCGGGCCGGACACCCGCTGGACATCGAAGGGAAAGGCCGGGGTCCCGGTGGAGCCCGGCGTTCCGGTCCGCCTCCTTGAGGACCGTCACGGATTCCTCCCGCACCGTTCCGTCATGTGGGAGGGGAGCGACGTGGACGTGGCGGTCCCCATCGGCGGGGAGGCGCGGGCCCGGTTCCCCGACCTGTCGGTGGTGAGCCTCGACCGTGGTCTGCACAGCCCCCCGGACCGGCTGGGGCCTGACGGGATGCCGGCGCCGACGCCATGCCGCGGAAAGGCAGGCTGTCGAAGGCGGACCGCGTCCGGGAAAGCGGGGAGGCGTTCCGCGGGGCGCGGCGCGCCCACGCCGCCGGCGGGTCGGCCATCAGCAACCTGGAGCACCGCGGTCTGGACCGCGTCGGCGGCCACGGAAAGAAGGGTTTCGCCGGCGCCGTGGCGCTGGCGGTGCTGGCCGCGAACGTCCACCGCCTCGGCCTGATGCCGCCGGCGAGGGAGCGCCCCGTGCTCCCCGCCGCCGCCTGACCGGGGCGTCCACCGGTGAATCGGCCCATGGAAGGTCCCGCCGCTGCGGGGCCCGGACCGGCGTGCCCGCGGGCCGGCGGAGGCCCGGATGTTCACCATATGTTACCGCCACCGACCGTCCCGTCGAAGCCCCGGCGGCGCCCCGAGGGGCCCGGCTAGGGTCCCGTGAAGCCGGAACCCGCCGGATCCGGCCCTGTCACCGGAAAAACACGGGGTTTTCTGGCAGACACTAACTACGACGCGCGCGGAGCCGGATTGCTGGACCGTGCCCTAGCGGTACGGGAAGGACGGCGGCCCCGCGCGAGCGGAGCAATGGCGCTGCATATCTACGAGGTCATGACTGGTATGCTAGACAGCTAGGGGCTAGGACGTTTCGTCGATATGGAAAGCGCCTGCGAACGGCCTGCGATGCTTCCAGAAACGACAGGCAGCGGAGATCTCATGACAGTCCAGACTCTCGGCATCGGCGAACCTTTTTTTCGGGATCGGAGTGATTGTGGGTGCCGCCCGGCATGTAGTTTCGGGCAGGACGATCGTGCTGAACCTTTCGGAGCGACCGATTCAGGTTCGCGATCAACGGCTTGGTGCGCTGCAGTCAGTGATTCTGAAAGACACCGTGATGGTGGGGGTTCGGCATGCCGTCGTGATCGAGCGTTTTGCGGACCATGAGGACGAAGTGGACCTGATGGCGCGGGTGCGCGAGATCTGGCCCTCAGCGTCTGAAGTTCGCGGCGAAGAGCGCCTTCGCGGGGTTGAGCATTACATGTCGCCAAAGGTGTGGCTTGGGCGGTTAGGCTTCACGCTGTACCATTCAGCTTCGGTCCCGCTGAATGTCGGCCAGCATCGGGATCATGCCTTCTGTCCGGTTTCGGGGTTTCGGGAAGCCTACACACAGATTGTCGGCTTCGGAAAGATGCAGCAATGCTGCGAACGCGATACAGGCACGCTTTATTGGGAAGAACCCATGGCGCCCGGCGGCACGCATCGGCCCATGTATGACGAACAGGGAAACTATCCCTGGCGCCAGTTCGAAACGATCACGCCGTCAATTTTCATGGCGGTCGAAATGCTGCTCGACGGTGTGGCTCCACCTGCGTGAGGACTATGGGAAGATGAGGCTGCTGCCCGAAGATTTCGATTTTGACGGACCGTTCCCCAGACAGTCGCGCCGCCTACGCCTTGGCGTTGTCGGCGGCGGGCGAAACGCTGGCATGCAGGCGGCGGCCGCGCGCTTGACGGACAGATGGGAAATCGTGGCAGGAGCGTTTTCGTCCGATCCCGTCCGGGCCAAAGCCGCTAAGGGCGACTGGCACGTCAACGATGAGCGCTGCTACACCAGCTTCCAGTCGATGGCTGACGCTGAGTCCGCGCGGCCCGATGGTGTCGACACGGTCATGATCACGACGCCCAACCATCTGCATTTCGCCTCCGCTAGAGCGTTTCTCGACGCGGGCATTCATGTCCTTTGCGACAAGCCGCTGACCAACGAGATCGACGAGGCGGAGAAGCTGGCCGCGCTCGCTGAAACCTCCGGCTGCGTTTTCGGCGTTTCCTACACGATGTCCTGTTTTCCGATGATCCGCCAGGCCCGTGAGATAGTCGCCGAAGGCGGCATCGGCCGGATCAACCAGATTCACGTGGAGTTCATGCAGGACTGGATGATTCCGGCGGATGTGGCGGGCGCCCCTCATGTCAGATGGCGGCTTAATCCGGCTAAGTCGGGCAGAACCTCCTGCGTGGGTGACGTCGGGACCCATGCGGCGCATCTGGCGACATTCGTGAGCGGTCTGCGCCTCACCGATCTTCGCGCAGAGTTCCATGTCTGTGGCGCACCGAAGCGTTTGGAGGACACGGCTTTCATGATGACGCGTTACGAGGGCGGCGTGCCTGCCACGTTGATGACCACCCGCCTGGCGCCTGGGAACCGCGGTGGTCTGCGGTTTCGCGCTTTCGGATCGGAGGGCGGTCTCGAATGGGATCTGGAAAAATCCGAACGGCTCAGGTTCAACCGATTCGGGGAACCTGACCGGATCATCAGCCGCGGCCATGGCATTAGCTAGCGGACGGAGCGGCTGATTCGCACCGCACGGGGTTTCCCTGAAGGTATTATCGAGGCCTGGGGCAATCTCTATACCGAGTTTGCTATGGCCCTTGCCGCGCGCAGTGACGGGCTGCGGCCTCCCGCTGACTGGCTCGAGATGCCGGGAGTAGCCGATGGTGTGCGTTTCATTGCGGCAAGCGTTAGATCGAACGAGCAGGGGGGCATGGGTTTCGATCTGATCCGCAGCGTAACCGACCGGCATCGCAGCGATGGTGCAGAGAGCTGTGGCCCGCTGGGACTTCGCAAACCTGCCGATGGGGCGCGTGCGCGATATGGTTCTGCCACAGACAGGCAGGGAATTTCTACCTGCCTGTGAGTCGGATCCAGCGGCAAAATTCCGCGTGAATCGCTGAAATAGGTACAGGCATGCCGAGCTTGATGCGGAAGCGGCCCGCAGAGCCCGTAAAAAATCTGAATGGGCGTAAATTGCCCATAATATGACATGGCCCGCCAGTCCGGTAACGCCCAGCGTGGTTTCGCGGCTTGGAAGCGGAATTGTGCAAGGTTCGCCGCAGATTTCGTCCTCACCGGTGCACAGGTCCCGCACTTCTTTCTGCTTCAGATGCGCTCGAACACCGCGAGCCTATCAGGGCGGTGGCTGCCGTCCTCCGGGCCCTCCCTGTAGCCCGCGTGCATCGCGAACGGGCCGGGCGGACGGCCCTCCGGCGTCACCACCGGCCCGGCACGGCGGCGGTCGCCCCGTGGTGCGGTTCGGGGATATGCTTCATGGTCACCCCCCGTGGCCACCACGCGGGCGGCAGGCGGCTTTCCGACCCGCCCGTCGGTGTGGCCGGAGCGTCCGTATTCCCTCCCGGCCCGGCCCATGTTCCCGGCGCCGTCGCAGGGTCCGGCGGACGTTCCCATCGGACGGCGGCCCATGTGGTTGAGCGCCTCCCTCCGGCCGTCCTTCGGTGCCGCCGCCATCACCGTGCCGGCCGCACGGAGTATCGGGCCCGCCGGTCGTCCGCCACCCTGTCCGCCCGCGTGGTGGCCACGGGGTCCGCCGCTCCCGGCGGTCCTCACCGACCGGCCGTCGATGGCGGCGGCGGTCGGCTCCGGCGAACACCCCGCGCACTGTCGGGCGGGGTCCCGCAGGGAGTCGGGACATGCCCGGCGGACCGCTCGTGCGCCGGGCGTGGAAACGGTTCCGATCGGTGGAATACGGTGGATATCGGTGGGTAACGCCCGACACCGGCGGCCGGTGGAAAGTATTTAGTGTCTGCCAGAAAACCCCGTGTTTTTCCGGGGATTGGGCCGAATCCGGCGGATTCCGGCTTCACGGGATCCTGGCCGGGCCCGTCGGAGCGCCGCCCGGGGCTTCGACGGGACGGTCGGTGGCGGGAACATATGGTGAACATCCGGGCCTCCGCCGGCCCGCGGGCACGCCGGTCCGGGCCGCGCAGCGGCGGGGCCTTCCATGGGCCGGTTTACCGGTGGACGCCCCGGTCAGGCGGCGGCGGGGAGCACGGGGCGCTCTCTCGCCGGCGGCATCAGGCCGGGGCGGTGGACGTTTGCGGCCAGCACCGCCAGCGCCACGGCGCCGGCGAAACCCTCCTTTCCGTGGCTCCGCACCCGGTCGAGGCCACGGTGCTCCAGGTTGCTGATGGCCGACCCGCCGGCGGCGTGGGCGCGCCGCGCCCCGCGGAACGCCTCCCCGCCCATGGGGACCGCCACGTCCACGTCGCTCCCCTCCCACATGACGGAGTGGTGCGGGAGGAATCCGTGACGGTCCTCAAGGACGCGGACGGGGACGCCGGGCTCCACCGGGACCCCGGCCTTTCCCTTCGATATCCAGCGGGTGTGCGGCCCGGATATCGGGTGCACCTTCCCGCGGTGCGGGACCGTCCCGCCCTTCAGGATCCGCCGTCCGGTCAGGTCCGCCCGGTGCCTGACATGGCCGATGAAGCCCCGGATACTGTCCGATGGGCCCGGGATACCCAACCTGCCGTCGATAATTCCGACGCCAGTCCACAGGCGACACCACCGCGCCGCCATGACCCCCGCCGATCACCGTATCCGCCTCCCGGTCACCGATCCTTACCTTCCTGTCGACGATCTCCGGGCGTTCCGGGATGTCCCGCCGGCCCGGGATGTGGCTCCGGCCCGCGTGGCGACTACCCTGCCGGTTGCGCTTCTTTCCCCGCCGCTGCAGGTGCCCGCAAAGCGTTCCTCCGTCCCCGCGGTCCGCGCGTACGAGGTCGTATATCCGCTGACGGCCGACCGTCCCGGGGTCCTCCAGCCGGAGACGCCCCGGGACCTGTTCCGGGCTCCAGCCCTCCCCGGCTTCGCCACGACCTTCGCCCGGCGCCCCTCCGTCAGCTTCCCCCGGGACCGAAGATGCCCCGTTCCGGCGCCCGGTGGCCATCCTCCGCGCCTGTCCCTGCCGGTATCCCCGCCCGCCGCCGTCGCGTCGGATCTCCCGCGACATGGTGGCCGGATGGCGGCCCGGCCGCCTGGCGATGGCCCCGTTCGAAAGCCCGCTTTTCCCCGTCGCGTATATCCGGCATCTTTCGTCGAAGGTCAGATGACGGTAGCCCTCGGGCATGACACTCTCCTATCCTGAGCACAGGGACTGTCGCCGTCATCCGGCCGGTTCGCGGGATGCCGCACCCGAAACGCGGCTTCCCACCATCAACGGTGTCGCACTTCAGAGCGGAACGGGGGTTGTTTGATCCCGTCCTTGAACGCAATCCCCTGTATGATCTCCGGGATCCGGTTCGCTCCGTCGGGTCCGCGCCATTTCGCCTGTGCCGACATCATCGGTCTGAACGCCATGGCCAGGCCCGTCCTTCGACTGAGGCATCCTTTGGTTCCGGCCGTGCGATGCCTGACGGCAGCAAAGGCGCTTTCGATTGGGCTGGTCGTCCGGATGTGTTTCCAGCGCCCTGCCGGGAAGTCATGGAAGGCCGGGAGAACGTCGCGGTCTCCGGTCGGCTTCCCGACAGCTCTGTCGTATCCGATGCCGTGGGTTTCGACGAAGAGGTCAAACGCGGCCTCCGCGTCCGCGCGCGTCCCTGCCTGCCGGATGTCATGCGGATGCCCCTTGGCTCCGGGTTGCGCTGATCCGGGCATCGCGTTCGGCACATTGCCCGTTTCATGGAACCGGCGGCGCCGTTCATGGGTCGCCCCGAAAACTTCCCGCAGCCCATTCCAGAAGCCCGAGGCACCATCTCCAATGGCGAGCCCAGGCGCGCGCGTGAGGCCGCGTCGCCGCAGGTCCAGCGGAAGTCCACGCCAACCCCGGGCGCTTTCGCGATACCCGTCGGAAAGGCCGGTGATTTCCCTGCGGCCCCATCCATCGGCACCGACAGGCGCCGGAACACATGCCTTTCCTCCGCCATGCGCGGCCGGAAGTGGACACCGCCCGCCCGGATATGGACGAACCGGCGCGCGCCGGGACCGCGCCGTTGCCATCGGTCATACCGCTCCCACCGGTCCGCCCCGAGCCGTGAGAGTTTGTTCCATAAGTTGAGTGGTCCCGCAGGATTTGGTGTTCCAGATTGACCGTTTACCCAAATCCGGAGATCGCCATGCCCTGGAACAGGACCACCCAACAGCTCCATAAGCGCCCGGACGACCACAGTCAAAACGACCTGACCGACGCCGAATGGACCGTCATCGGGCCGATGCCGCCGAAGCGGGGAAGGATGGGACGGCCGCGCGAGGTCGACCTTCGGTCGGTGTCCGGCGCGCGCCGGTATATCCTGTCCACGGGATGCCAGTGGCGCGCGTCACCCTCTGGATATCCACCGTTTTCCACCGACCGGAACCATTTTCACGCATGGCGGCGGAGCGGGCTCCCGGAGCGTATCGTGCATCGTCTCCGGGACCTCGCGCGGCGGTGTCCGGGGCGCTCCGCGGAGCCGGCCGCCGCCCCGGTCGACAGCCAGTCGGTGAGGACCGCGGAGAGCGGCGGCCCCCGCGGCCACCACGCCGGCAGGAAGGTGAAGGGGAGGAAAAGGCACCTGATCGTGGACGCCGGCGGCACGCCGATCGTCATGACGGTTCACACCGCTGACATCCAGGACCGGGACGGCGCACCGGACCTGACCGCGGGGCTGCCGGAGCCGGTGCCCACGGTGTGCACACGGTGTGCAGGCCGTTCGCCGACGGTGGCCACCCGGGTCCGAAGCTGCGGGAGCGGCCTGGGGGGGATGGGGTTGTCGAACGTGATCAGGATCGTCGAAAAACCGGAGGATGTCAAAGGGTTCACGGTTCCCTGCCGCCGGTGGGTCGTGGAGCGGACCTTCGCCTGGACGGGCCGGTGCCGCCGCCTGTCGAAGGACTGCGGGCGCCTCTGCGGGAACCCGCCGGCATCCGGGGTGAGGCATCACGCGCCACCGGTTCGGGCGTGAGTGAGGCACGAACGAACGCTGGCCGCCCGCCGGTTCCGACCTAGGCGGGTGGCGAGGGCGTCAACTCCATGAAAGACAATGGTTTGATCATATCAGTGACTTATGATTCAAACTCTGAGACCGCTGTCGGTGACAGGCCCGATGCGTCCGGCCCCGACAAAGCGGCCGGAGCCTCCTGGAAGCCACCTGTGGAAATGCCCCTGGGATAGAGCCGGGGCAACGGCCCTTCGACGGATCTGGCCGTGCGCAGGTACGGGGGCGGGACCGTCGGTGCAAAGCGGAGCTTCCCGGCGCCATCACCCCGATCCCGGACGCGCGGAACCTTCACGGGCACTGTTCCGGTCGCCGTGACCACTTCACGTTCCGGCAGATGTCCATGGCGCACCAGACGTGCGCGGCCATCCGCCGCTCGATCACCGGTGTGGGCCTCCAGCAACGCCGAAAGTTCCGCCTCAGCCGCCTGCTGGATCAGGTCACGCGCCCCGGAACGCGGAATGTCCGCCAGAGGGTCCGGTGAAAACACATGTGGATCGGGCAACGTCGTGACGGTGGTCCCCGTCATGTGGCATATCCCCTGCTCTTCGAGAACTGACGGCGTCTTCAACACCGCCATGATATGCCGCCCCTCAGGGGTAATCACCGGATTTTAGCCATAACTCCTTGTAATTTTCCCTAGTGACAACGCGCCGCCCGCCGGAGCCGACGGGGCCGATCTCCTCTTCTAGGGCGACAAACAGCTTCTCGGCATAGCGCAGGAAGATCAGACCGAGGACAGGCACCGAGAATTGCGAAGGCCGCAGGCCCGTATTGGCCCAGAGATTGTTCGCCACTTCCCACAATCGTGCCCGCACATCCGCTTTTTGCATGCCTGAAACCCCCTTGTTTGTGACAATTTAGAGCGCGTTGCCGGGGACACTAGGAGGCGGATTCCGGCAAACGCCATGGATGCCGCAAAGCTCCAAGCGCAACTCGCTCGACGCATGACGGTTGAGGCTAGAAGAAATCATCCCCCCATCATAACCCGGCAGATGATCGAACGATTCACTATCGCCGCACGCAAGACGATCAGGCTCAATGGCGGCGGTTACCGCCGCGACCATTTGCACGCGCTGGTGCAGCGGTTCGAGGTGGGCGAAAGCGAAGTGCGCATTATCGGATCAAAGAGCAGGCTTCTAAAAAGCCCTGAATGCCGCAACTAGCGAAGCTCCGGCGGCAATCGGTGTGCCCGGTTCTGTATCAAGGTGGCGGAGACGAAGGGATTCGAACCCTCGAGACGGTTCCCCGCCTACTCCCTTAGCAGGGGAGCGCCTTCGACCACTCGGCCACGTCTCCATCAACCCGTTTAATGAGCGAAGCTTGCGCAGGCAACCCCGGATCGTGCGTCATTCGCGTTTTCCCTCAAAGCGCTTTTGCCAATCCTCGCGTTCTGCATCCGCAATCTTGCGGAACAGGTTGTCCGGAACTGTGAAGGTGTGGCCAGGGGGCAGGGAGGAGAGCGCCGATTCTACATTCTCCGGCCAAGCGTCATTCTTTGTGCATAGTGTGGAAAGAAGAGTAGCTGCAGTGTCAGGAATGAACGGTGCTGAAAGCACCGCATATAGCCGAACCAGATTGAGCGCAAGACGGACGCTCGCTGCGGCCTGCTTAGGACTCTCCCTGTATGCGCTCCACGGAGCCGCATCCTGCAGGTATTCGTTTCCAGCTGCCCAGATCGCGCGCAGTTCATTGGCTGCTTTGCGAATCTCGATCGCTTCCATATGGCGCTGATAGGCTGCGAGGCGCGTTTCCAGCTCAGTGATGAGCGCTTTCCCGCGGTCCCCAGTCTCGCCGCCGTCCGGAACCGACTCGCCGAAATTCGATCGGCAGAATTTAGTGACGCGGCTGACGAAATTTCCCAGAACATCGGCAAGGTCCTTGTTGACCGACGCCTGGAAATTCTCCCAAGTGAATTCGCTGTCGGAATTCTCCGGAGCGTGCGATAGCAGCCACCAGCGCCAGTAATCGGCGGGAAGGATTTCAAGCGCCTGGTCCATGAACACGCCGCGGCCGAGCGACGTGCTGAACTGCCCGCCATCGTAGTTCAGGTAGTTGAAGGACTTGATGTAGTCGACGAGTTTCCAAGGATCGCCCGATCCCACGATCGTGACCGGAAAACTCAATGTATGGAACGGCACGTTGTCCTTGCCCATGAACTGGACGTAGCGCACGTCCCCGGCGCCCTCGTCGGTTCGCCACCAGCGCCGCCACGCCGAATCGTCCAATCCCTCGCCGTCCGCCCATTCCTTGGTCGCCGCGATGTATTCGATCGGAGCATCGAACCAGACGTAGAAGACTTTGTTCTCCATGCCAGGCCACGGTTTCTCACCACGGCGAACCGGAACACCCCATTCAAGATCGCGCGTGATGCCGCGGTCCTGCAGGCCGTCACCATCATGCAGCCACTTTTTCGCGATCGATGTTGTGAGAATCGGCCAGCCGGTCTTGGAACTGATCCAGTCATCCAACTGATCCTTCAGGGCCGATTGGCGAAGGTGGAGATGCTTGGTCTCGCGCAGTTCCAGATCGGTCGAGCCCGAAACCGCTGACCTCGGTTTGATAAGGTCCGTGGGGTCGAGCTGTTTGGTGCAGTTTTCGCACTGGTCGCCGCGGGCGCGCTCGTAACCGCAGTTGGGGCAGGTGCCCTCAACATACCGGTCAGGCAGGAACCGACCGTCGACGATGGAATAAAGCTGCGTCTCGGAGATTTCCCGGATCAGCCCATTATCCGCCAACCGTCCCGCGAAATACTGGGTCAGTCGATGGTTCTGCGGTGATGACGAGCGACCGAACATTTCGAAACTAAGGCGGAATCCATCGGAGAGCCGCTTCTGCGTCGCCCACATTTCGGCGCAGTATTCCGCGACGGGTTTGCTGGCTTTGGCCGCAGCGAGTTCGGCGGGAGTGCCGTGCTCGTCGGTTCCGCAGATGAACATCACTTCGTGGCCCCGGGCGCGCATATAGCGGGCGTAGAGGTCGGCTGGCAGCTGGCTGCCAACAAGATTGCCTAGGTGCTTGATCCCGTTGATATAGGGAATCGCCGAAGTGATCAGGATGCGTTCCATGCGTTCCCTGCCTGCCGCCAACTGACCGCCCGTTTCGGAAATTTCCGCAAGGGCGCTGTATCCACGGATGCGGTCCCCGGGTTTCCCGCGGACACAAACCGATGCGCCAAGCAGAAGATGCACGCCAGCGCTTGCGGAAGCTAGTCGGAATCCGAAGGAATTCGCAAGGGCGGAATCCGAGGGTCGACCGAGGTCAGCTGACGGGTCCATCTGGCCTGTGGCTTATGCCTCCTACCGAAGTCACGGTTTATCTCCGGTCGCCGTTCCCATCACGCAGACGCGCCATGAGCCTGCCGATAAGAAACGAAGTTCGAGGGGAGTAAAGATAGGGCGTGCGCTGCTCGCGTGTGGGTCGCGCTCTCATTCGGGTGAGGCCGAACGCGACCAAACCGATATGGCCGAGGGCCACCAGGGCGAACAATGCGTTTGGTCCATAGGCCTCAACCAGTTCCGCAACCAGATAAGGGCTGGCAATGGCGCCAAGCGCGAAGAAGAACAGAAGCGCAGCTGAAAGTTCGACCCGCTGGTCAGAGTTCGCGAAATCATGCGCATGCGCCGCAGAGACTGAATAGATCGGAAAGGTGGTGAATCCGAACAGTCCGGCGGCAATCATGACTCCGGAAGATCCGCTGCCGCTCATGATGCCGGTGAGCGCACAGGATAGGACCGCAGCTATGGAAAGCCAGATCAAGGTCCATCGACGGTCATATTTGTCAGCAAGCCAACCAAGAGGATATTGCGCGAGTGCGCCTCCGAGAACGAAGGCGGCGAGGAAATAGGCGATCTGATTGATGGCCAGTCCGACATCTTGTCCGTATATAGGTCCGACCATCCTGAATGACGCCGAAGACAGGGCCGCCGCCAGTACTCCGGCGACGGCGAGAGGCGAGCATCTCCAAGCAAAGCCGGGCCTGAGGCGCGGTGCTTTGGGTGTTGCGGGTTGGGTGGCCCGGGTGAGTGTCAACGGAAGAAGTGACGCACAGCAGAGAAGCGCCAGAATGTTGTATGAAACGTAATGCACTGGCTCCAGTACCGCGATCAGCAGCTGGGCTCCAAGTGACCCGCTCGTGTCAATGATTCGGTAGGTTCCCATCGTCCGGCCGCGGATTTCGTTCGTGATCTTGGCGTTCAACCACGCTTCTATGACCGTGTAGCAGCCCGCGATACAGAATCCCGATGCGATGCGCAAAAGCGCCCAGAAATATGGATCCTGCCATATCGTGTGTGCCAGAAGGCCCATCGCTCCCATCGCCGTAAACACGGCGAAAGTACGGGAATGGCCGATGCCGCCCATGAGTCGCGGCGCAAGCCAGCAGCCCAGAAAGAAGCCGAGGAAATGCGCTGAACCGAGCAGTCCGACTTCGGCCTTCGTGAAGTTCAATTGGAGGCCCGACAGCGCATCGAGCGGTCCGACTCCGCCGGACGAAAGCTGTAGGAGGATCGCCGATATGAACAGTGCCGCGAACGAAATCAATAGGCGCATGGGAAAGCCTTGGACTTTGACCGGGGTAACTCAGCAGTTTTTCTGCTGGTTTCTGTCCCGTTTTCGACAGTGGAATGGCGAATCTGATCCATGTTTTTTGCTGTTCATGGCGCATGGACGGTGCAAATCCACAGCAGGTTCTCCGAGAGGGAGAGTGCGCTGTCGATTCTGTCATGGACAGATTCCGGAGCAGTGCCGCATGATAGGCATCGTACGACTGTCCTGCTTACCTGTGAGCGGCCAACTGGCAGCTGGCTTGCTCAATTCACTCTGAAATTCGTCCAGTGATTCTGTTCAACTTTAAATTGGGGCTGAATACCGCTCGAAAGCACTATGACTGGTTCGCCAAGGTTTGCCTTCGCGTATCGCTCGCCGCATTTTCAGGGATCATAGCCTGGAAATTTCTGTATCCGACGGGACTTCCTGTGCGGGCGTTCTGATATGCAACGCCAGCATTCGCTTTTCGAACCGTTCGACGGCATCCCTGATCTCCTGGCGAATGTTTAGCACAACCGAAACCGGATCACGGGTTTCACCCTGTTCGTCTGGTTTGTCACCTTCCTTCGTATCCAGGTGACGTCTCCATTTGCTGGCGGAATGGAAAATCTTCCCTTCCATATCCAAAGCCTGTCCAGACATGGAATCGTCCGGTTCAAGGTTGACTTCAACAACGGCCTAGAGATCAAGCGTGCCTGTCAGGCGGGTCAACGCGGTCCGGTAATCCCCACAGCTAAAGCAAGCGTCATACATTGCCATATGATGGCTTCGGTTCCTGCCGTTCAGCCGAAACATTCGTTGGGTCGACTCGGTCTTTTCAGGTCTTGCCTCAGCGAAGGCATCAGCCAGACGCGAGATGTCGTGGGTATGGTCAGTCGGAACCCCGCGTTTTTTCATTGCCGCCTTGACCAGAAGTTCGGCACCGTCAGAGGTGAACCGAAGTAGGTTCTGACAATCTGCAAGACAGTCATGCAATGACTCTAGGGTCCGTTGACATTCCCGGTTGAACCGCCGGTCTGGACCGTTCATATCCGTCCCCGAACACAGCCGGAACGGCGTTACGGGCAACCGAGGGCGGAACCATGGAAAGAGCGGGAACGGACTTACGGAATGGATGTGGCAGGCGGTCGGGGAGTTTCCGCCGGGCAGGGCGGGCGGCCCCGGGGTCACCGCGGCGGACGGCAGCCCCTTCGGCGGGGCCATCCTCCGGAGGGAACGGACGGGTGTCCCCCGGCGCGGCACGAACACCTCGTTGACGAACAGGGGCGCAGACGCGTGGTGCGCCACGGGACCCCGTCGGAGCGGTAGATGTCCTTCCGAAGACGCGGGAGCGGCGCCGCCGGGTCCACGGGACCGCCGACGTCACCGGGGCGCCGCCTAGGTGTCGATGGCATCTTAAATTTCCCCAAAACGGGCGGTTTGACATTCCCCGGTCTGGCGGTTTCGGCTGTCAGCCGGTTCGGTGACCTGCGGCCCCGTTCCCCGGCGGACGGCCGCGGCGCTCTGGCGGTGGCGGCGGTGTGACCGGCGCGTCCGTACGGGTGTGTTCCGGGATCAGGTCGGTATGGCCGCGCGGGCGGTGGCCCGCGCCTCCGATCCCAACGGCGACGGCGTGGTGCGGCGGCCGGTCCGGAAGCGCGGTGGCAACGATGGGATCGCCGGAGACATCGCCCCATCCGGCGAAGCCCCGGTTGGATGCCGGGATCATCGCGCCTTTTCCATGGCGGGCGTTGACGGGTTGGAGGAACGGGTTCTCGCCGCCCCGGGTGACGGGCGGGTATCCGGTCCCATCCACGATCGGCGGTGATGGGCGTGCATGGAAGCGGATCCTGCCGGCGGGGCGTCCTCCGCGTCCAGCCCTGGCCGGAGCCACGACCGGCTCCGCCGATGTGGCGCGATGCACCCGCTGTCCGGCCTTCGCGGCGGCTACGCCAGGGGCTGTCGCCAGGTGCGGTCCGCCCGTGCCGGGCGGACCCGGGCGCGGCATCGATGCGGCGGGTCTCGCGGGTGGCGCATTCCTCGCCGGGAAGCGCATCCAGCGCCTCGATCCCCGGGATCCTGCCCTGTTCCAGCTTCCGCGCCGCATGATCCGGCGCTTCCGGGGCGCGGGGCATCCCCAGGCCGACGGGCGCGCGCCGGATCCGGTCGGGTGTTTCGGTCACCGCACACCTCCCGCGGCCAGCCGCTGGCCGACCGCATCATGGAAAGCCGGTGACCGCTGCGGCACACCCTCCGGAGGTTGCCGCATGGGGCGCGGCGGTGGAGCTTCGCGGCGCGCGGGGTCGACCCGGCGCCGGATGGCGGGCGATGCGGGTGCCGTCCTCAGGGATGCGGGTTCCGTCGACGTGGTTCCGCGCCTCAGCGGCGCGTTCGCGCGCTGTCCCCGGCACCGGGTGGTGGCCGCCGTCAGCCGGGACCATGCCCCCGTGGCCGACCCGCCTTTCCACCGCCGGCACCGCGCCGCGGGGAATGGCGGGCGAAGGTCCGGGCGCCGGTCGCCCCCCCGCCGAAGGCTTCGTCAACGACCCGCTCCGCGGTGGCCTGTACCCGGGGACTGGCGATCCCGTGCCGCCATGCATCGGACCGGGCGTCCGGATCATCGGTGTTCCGGAACGTTCGGGCCGCAAAGAGGTCCCGCCGGATATATCGGAACGGGCGTTCGACCCTGCCTTTCGTCCGGGCCCGATACGGCTTGCGGGCCCCGGGCGCGGAGCCGTAACGGTTCAACGGCGCGACGGGCGAACCGCTGTGGGTGACGACGCCGGCATCCTCCTCCCCGATCACCGCGGTCTTCATGCGGTCATGGGGAATTTCCCCAGGCGCGCCGCCCATCGCGCCAGATGCCGCGATATGACGGCGCATCACCGTTCGCGGGCTCCGGCCGGACACGGACCGGCCCCGGAGCCGGCGTGAATGGCCAGGGACAGGGCCGAACGGCCGGACCCTGCGGATCACACCGGGCCCGTCGGTGAACCCCACCCTGAACCCGGCGAGATCCACCCGCGCCCGCCTGCCCGGAGGTGTTCCGGACCGCACCGCGGAAGGCGAGCGTCGAGGCGGACGCAACCCAGGCGAAAACGGCTTCGGATGGCCGCCTTCATGCCCCATGGACCTGATCCCGCGCGGCGGACGCCGGCCCGACGGATCCGGAAAGTTCCGGACCCTCCCTTCCGGATAATCCCGATATGGATCCAGCACGCGGCCCATAAACCGGCGCCTCCGGACCCCGCTCCGGATATCCGCGCACCGTCCCGCGGTCAGGACCGACCTCGCGCGATGGCCGAAATGCCCGGCCCCTGTCGTCGCAAACCGTGGATCAGAACGGTCTCCCTCGATCCCTTCACCTGACTGCCCCCGTCTCTCGACAGTCAGAGCGTCAGGCCTGTTTCCCGGCGCCGCCGCTCACGGGTGGGGGATTTTCAATTGCCACTTTCGGGGAAAATACGACTGCCACCAACACCCGGAACCGGTGCGCGGACTCCGCGACCTCGAGGAATGGTAAGGCTAAGGACGCCGGAACCTGAAGCTGTGGCCAGGCGCTCCCTCATTGATCTCGGAAAGGTCCGCTTGGAGTCGGTCATGGAAGCGGACGGCGGCGGAGCGTCGCCTGGAGAGCGTGATTCTTGCCGTGCGGGGGCTGCACTTGAGACAGAGCGCTTCTTCAAGGCGATGAAGACGGGTAGGGGCTTCGGGCACCGCAGGCTGGATGTCGCCGGCGGCCTGCGCGGATGCCTTGCCTTCGGCGCCATGAGAGGCAGCGCCCGCTTTTTCCGTGGCCTTGATCCTTCCGCGTATATCGGCCGGCGCTTTCTTGAGCATTCCGGCCACCGTCCTGTCCGCAGATTTCCTAGGCCGGTCGGCGAACGCCTCGCGGAGGATCGTCAGGGCCACCAGGACCTGAAGAGCCTACGACCGGAGGGGATTAGCGACATGCACGGATAAGCCTCCGTCGCGCGACGACAGGCGCGCCCCGCGGTGACAGCGCCCCGTCGCTTCGGTCCCCGCATGGGGCGAGGCATCGAACGCCACCTGTCCGCGTGCAAGTGAGGCACGAACGAACGCCGCGTCCGCCGTGATCGTGTGGACCCTGGCGCCGAGCCCCTTGAGAAGGTCGGTCATCGCCTCGCCGACCGCCTCCGCCTTCTTTCCGTCAACCCGTTGGACAGGCGTGAATTCCGGGCATCTGTCCACAAGCGACACCACCGCACCGCTGTGTCCCCCGCCGATCACCGTGTCCGCTTCCCAGTCGCCGATTCTCGCCTTCGCCCCGACCTCTTTCGGGCGCTCCGGGATGTCCCTCCGGCCCGGGATGTGACCCCGGCCCGCGTGGCGGCCACCCTGCCGGTCCGGTTTCTTTCCCCGCCGCCGCAGGTGCCCGAAAAGCGTTCCTCCGTCCCCGCCGTCCGCGCGTACGAGGTCGTATATCCGCTGACGGCCGACCATGCCGGGGTCCTCCAGCCGGAGATGCCCCGAGACCTGTTCCGGGCTCCAGCCCTCCTCCAGCTTCGCCACGACCTTCGCCCAGCGCTCCTCCGTCAGCTTCCCCGGGACCGAAGAGGCCTCGCTCCGGCGCCCGGTGGCCTTCCTCCACGCCTGTCCCTGCCGGTATCCCCGCCCGCCGCCGTTGCGTCGGATCTCCCGCGATATGGTGGCCGGATGGCGGCCCGGCCGCCTGGCGATGGCCCCGTTCGAAAGCCCGCTTTTCCCCGTCGCGTATATCTGGCATCTTCCGTCGAAGGTCAGATGACGGTAGCCCTCGGGCATGACACTCTCCTATCCTGAGCACAGGGACTGTCGCCGTTATCCGGCCGATTCGCAGGATGCTGCACCCGAAACGCGGCTTCCCACCATCAACGGTGTTGCACTTCAGAGCGGAACGGGGGTTGTATTATCGGGTAGCGGAAATAAAGCATCGACCTGCGGGAGACCGCCTGACCGCGCGTCAATCCGGGTTAAGATGCGCCTCAGCAATTTTAGCCAGTGGCGCAAAAAGATCCTCTATCGACCGGCACACCACGGAACCTGCCATTGCCAGATCTTCCGCAACATCAACCGGCAAGCTGGTATTCGACTTTGAAGGCACCTGGTTAAGTTTACCGCCAATGAAAATCGGAATGTGCAGGTTACGCATGTTCATTTCCTGGTTCAGCAAGGTCAGGAAATGCAGGGCCACCCCGTTATAGGTACTCAGCAGTATGACATCTGCTCCCCCCGCCATGTCGGCCAATAGATCGGGATCGGTGCTTACGCCGCCATCGATAACAGTTACGTTAAGCGCGATGAGCACTTCATCAAGCAGCCGCTTGCCGTATTCGTGAACATCCGTAGTAGCTGTCAAAACGCGAAGTCTGGATCCGTCTATCACCGTGCGCTGCGTTGTTGAAATTTTTTCAAGAGCCTCTTCGGCGCGGTCCGATATTTCCTGTATGACAGGCGAGGACTCGACCGGTCGCCGACCGTTCGGCCCATTCGGGTCCGGAGCACCGGGGCCGAATAGCTGTTCCAGCCTTTTGGCTCCTATGCGCCTGAGGGCTAGCAGCAGTTCAATAGGGTCTGCAATGTCAAACCCTTCCTGATCAAGGCCTTCAAGAACGGCGGACTTGAAGCGGTCCGCTCCGGCTGAAAGCCGGTTTGTCAATTCTTCTGAATGACGCGGGTCGACAAATCCCGCCAACTCACCCAAGCGCTGAATATACTGGCCGCAAAAAACCTGCGCTTCTACGATTTCGTCAATGTCGGGAATGCGCTGGGCTTCTGTGATTGGAACCGGGTTAACGGCATGTCCAGTCGGGTTGGTTTTCTGAGCTAGGATATCGACTGTCAGGTAAGCACCGAGAGCGGCATAATTCTCAGCCACTCCGTTGCGATAGGCTGTCGTATTGCCGAAAACCATCGTCCCGGGCGCACGCGACATTCCGGCCAGCGCACGATGAAACGAGAAGCGGCTTAGTGGTTTCGAAAACGTGTGTCCGTAGCAATGGCTGACCGTTCCACCAAGCAGGTCGTTGACAATATAGGTCTCCAACAACACCGCGCCCAATGCAGAAGCGAGATCTGAGAAACGGGCCGCAAATCCATCGTCAACATTGGAATGGACTAGGATCGGAACCGGCTGAGCAGCGGTCAATGCGATAGCTGAAACTGTCGCATATGTGGTGGCGATATCGTCCCCCCAGCCGGGCAGTTCGAACGTGAAATATTGCCCCAGATTGCCAATCGCGGTCGATCCTGCCCGCAGCGCCGCAGCTGTGTTTTCCAGCGCTGCAGGCATCCCGATCACGAAATCCCCAAAATGCAATGCGACAGGCGCGGCATCGGCTAGGCGGCAGAACGCTTGGTCACTCGCAAGTATCAAACCGGTTCCTGTCGGGCGCCCCGATCTTTCACTTCTGGGATATCCCATCGACCAATCAAGACAAATTCCATAGCGATCAACGCGGTAGCCCGCGTCTGCCACCTCTTTGTGGATGGTTCGCGCTGCTTCAAGTGTCTTGTCGAGGCCGCGGTAGCCGATTTGCGCATGTTGCATGATCCGCCCGCGCTTGACTTCCTGGCATTTGAAGGCGGCTTCGGATTCGATCCCATATTCCCTTTGAAACGCCGAGGAACCGATAGAGACATGCCGCGCCAAGGCGTGTCCTTCTGCTACGGCATCCTGCCATCGGGGAAGAATTTGTTCTGGGAAAATCTTGTCCCGCCGGATTGGTTCCATTCAACAGGCTCCCGCCGGCGCACAGGCCTCGGCCCGCGACCGGTGCTTCACAACCTGATTTTCACAATCACAACCAACAAACGCCGCAAAGCGGATATAGCGCACCGTCGTCTGCGCAACCCTAATGGGCAAGGATCTGGCTAAGAAACAGCTTCGTCCGTTCATTTTGAGGATTTTCGAAAAAATCATCGGGGTTGTTTTCTTCGATTATCTGGCCTTGGTCCATGAAGATCACCCGGTCTGCGACGTTTCTGGCAAACCCCATCTCGTGTGTAACGCAGAGCATGGTCATGCCTTCGCGGGCAAGGTCACTCATTGTGTCGAGCACTTCGCTGATCATCTCTGGATCAAGCGCCGAAGTGGGTTCGTCGAAAAGCATGACTTCGGGTTTCATGCACAGGGCGCGCGCGATGGCTACACGCTGTTGCTGGCCCCCTGACAGTTCGCCGGGATACTTGTCGGCCTGATCAGGGATCTTGACGCTTTCCAGAAACTCGCGCGCCGTCTTCTCCGCATCAGCCTGTGAGATCCTGCGCACAAGCATCGGCGACAACGTGCAGTTTTCCAGAACCGTGAGATGCGGAAACAGGTTAAAGTGCTGAAACACCATACCTACCTCCCGCCGAATTTCATCCACGCTGCCAATGTCGTCGTTCAGTTCGGTATCCAAGACGCGGATCGTTCCCTGCTGATGCTCTTCCAGTCGGTTGATGCAACGGATCAAGGTGGATTTCCCGGAGCCTGACGGACCGCAGATCACGATTTTCTCGCCCTTGGTGACCCTTAGGCTCACGTCGTTGAGTGCGTGAAATGTGCCATAGTATTTATGCAGGTTTTCGATATGGACAGCGATTTCAGGAGTTTGAACGTTCATCGTATTTGTCCTTGTTAATGTGCGCTGACGCGCAAACGGCGTTCAAGGAAAGCTCCGTACCGAGACAGGCTGAACACGAAGACAAAGAAGACCAGCGCGATGAAGACGTAGACTTCGACATAGGCAAACGACCATTCGCCCGTGCCGTAAGCCGCGTTGCCAGAGGCCAGGATGTCAAAGAAACCGATGATGACAACAAGCGAGGTTTCCTTGAAGGTTATCACAAACTGGTTAATCGTCGGTGGCAGGGCATTGCGGAACGCCTGGGGCAGGACTATGCGCGAAATCCGTTGCCAGTAACCTAGGCCCAGAGCCTTCGCCGCCTCTTCCTGTCCCGCAGGCAGCGCCTGAATGCCGCTGCGCAGGACCTCCGCTTGATAAGCCGCGAAGAAAAGGGCGAAGCCGATGATAACACGCCAAATCTTGTCGCCTTGCAGAATGTCCGGCACGGCCAGCGGCAAAATGACCGCGAAGGCGAACAGGATCGTCACGAGCGGCAGCGAGCGGACGCCATCAATGATGATTCCCGTGGTTTTGGCGATGACAGGCAGTTCCGACCGGCGCATCAGAGCGAAGCAGATCGAAAGCGGCATGCCTATAACGGCAACGGCTGAGAAGATGAAAACGTTTAGTGACAGGCCGCCCCATTGTTCGGGGAAAACCGGCGTCATTCCCAACACACCGCCCCGCATCAGGATATAGAAGGTGCCAAAGCCAACGAACCAAAGAGCGGCAAGACGCTTTGCGCTCCAGAAGACGGTAACGCAGGACAAAACGACAACCGCAAGAATGGCCAGGCATGCCAGGGCCGAGCGCCAGTGCTCTTCGTGTGGGAAAAGTCCAAACAGTATCAGGCGCCAGCGCACGTCGATGACGGCCCAGCACGCGCCATCAATACCTCGACAGACTTCGGATGTGCCGTCGGGACTTTTCCAAACGGCATTGAAAATGCCCCATTGCAGAAGAAGCCATGCCACATAGACGATAAGGGCGAGGCCACCGATCGTGAGAAGCCCGTCGCGCCAGTTGGATATGGCCCGTCGGTAGATCCGGACAGGCATCGTTGATGGTAAGTGCAGGTCGGCGGATGCCATGATCAGGCCCTCAATTGCGTGCCCTTGAGGGCAATGGCTTGGTTCACCTTGTTAAGAGAATAGGACATGGTGTTGTTCATGATCAGGAAACCGACCATCAGCAGCAGGATGATCTCCATGGTTTGTC
The DNA here is from genome assembly GCA_965201085.1 of uncultured Rhodobacter sp. Taxonomy (GTDB): domain Bacteria; phylum Pseudomonadota; class Alphaproteobacteria; order Rhodobacterales; family Rhodobacteraceae; genus JAPOUP01. The sequence goes on from CBDAVS010000002.1 coordinate 81,168, forward strand.
CGCTCTGGGTGATCGAGATCGAAGACACCATGAAGAAGTCGCTGAATCCGACGGCGATGCCCAGAGTTGTCGCTTTGAACAGCCAGACATACATGTTGATCAGGGTCGGCAGGACGGCCCTGAACGCCAGTGGCAGGCGGATGCGCGTGAAGACCTGGAAAGTGCTTAGCCCGAGCGCCATGCCTGCTTCGTTTTGACCCTTTCCGACCGAATTGAAGCCTGCACGGAAGATCTCGCAGATGTAAGCGCCGCCATAGAGTGAGATCGCGATGATAAGCGCCAGTAGCTCAGGCGAAATCCGAATGCCTTCGCGGAAATTCAGGCCTTTGAGGAAAGGAAACGAAACGAACGTGGTGTCGGGGATACGTCCGATAAGCAAGAGGCCAATCGCGACGGCCGCGGCTACACTTAGCATTAGCCGACCAATGCGTTTGCGCTGAACCTGGTCAACCTTTGAAAACCGGCGTGACTTACGATACCAATAGCTTGCGATCGCTGCCATTGCGATAAGCAGGAGCGCAAACATGGCATAGCTCGCATACACATTCAGGCCGGGTAGATAGATGCCTCGCGATGAGAAGAAAAAGATGTCCAGAAAGGAATAGGCCTGTTTCGGACGCGGCAAATGCGTGCAGACCGCATACCAGAACAGAGCCTGAAGAATTATCGGAACATTGCGAAAGGTTTCCACGTAGGTTGTTCCGATGATGTTCAAGACCTCATTTCGCGAAATCCGCAGGGAGGCGATGACCAGGCCGATAATGTTTGCCAATGTCAGACTGATGACGCCCAGCATCAATGTGTTCAGCAGTCCAGCCACGAACATCCGGCCATAGGTATCGTTGGGCGTGAACTCTATGATGGATGACCCGATTGCAAAACCGGTCGAGCGATCCAGAAAGCCGAAGCCCGATGTGATTCCCTGCTCCGTCATCGACTGGTTTGCGGTCAGCCCAAGCGATAGAAGGATAATGACCAGAGCCGTGACAAATCCGACCTGAATCAGTACGTTGCGTGTTTTTCTGTTTGAAAGCACCGGCATCATTCCTCCCTCGGCGTTGGGCCGATAAGCAGGCGTGGTGACCTGTGTCAGGTCACCACAGGGGTCTTGAGATGTATCAGTCCATCACGAGAGAGTAAATGATGCCACCATTTCGAAGCAAGCCGTTTACGCCGCGCGCCAGTCCGTAAGGTGAACTCGCACCGACGTTGCGTTCCCACATTTCGCCATAATTGCCATGCTGCTTGATTACGTTGTAGGCCCAGTCGTCGCTCAGGCCCAGACGCTCACCAACACCGGGCGTCGCGCCAAGAAGCTTTGCGATACCGGGAGTTGGGGGATCGGCGCGAATTTCATCCACGTTTTCGCTTGTGATGCCATTCTCTTCGGCCATGATCACGGCGGACAGAAACCAGTTAGCAAGGTCGACCCATTCATCATCGCCCTGCCGCATCGCGAATGCGAGCGGTTCAGCTGAAAGGACATCGGGCAGGATCACATGGGCGTTTGGATCGTCGGCTTCTGTGGCGCGCAGCACAGCAAGCTGAAGATCCCAGTCGGAGTAAGCGTCGCAACGCCCCGAAAGGTAAGATGCCTTGGCCTCTTCCACCTTTTCGAAAGCCACGATTTCGACTTCGTAACCGTTTGCAAGCGCATGATCCGCTACGTTGCGCTCAATTGTTGTGCCAGCCGGAAGGCAGACAGACCCGCCGTCCAGATCGGCTGCGATTTCAGCACCGTTGTCCGCATGGGTGATAAGGGCGATCGGGGCCATCATGTAGACACGTGAATACTGTAGGTTCACATCGGTGTCGCGACCCATGGTCCAACCTGTCGATTTGATGATTATGTCGAGATCACCCGATTGAATTCCGGGGAAGCGCTGTGCCCAGCTCGTTGGAGCAATCTTGAGATGGCCTTCATCGGTGCCGAAAATCGCGGTGGCCAGCGCCTTGCACAGATTGATGTCGAAACCGCGCCAGTTCCCCTGATCGTCGATTTCCGCCATGCCGGGATAGGATCCGTTGTGGCCCGTGCATATGAGACTACCGCGGTCCTGCACGGTTTTCAGAGTATCGCCGCCCGCCGCTTGCGCGGCAGTTGCGATCCCCGCGAGCGCCAATGCCGTGACGGCGGTCCTGGTGAATCTGGGTTTCATGGATTTCTCTCCTTGGGTGTATGAATTTATGTGAGCGTTCGGCCCAGCATGTCACGCATGTTATGTATGTTCTGTGTCGACATCAAGTATTTTTGTATGGTGCGCAAAAACGTAATGAATATAATCGCGTCGGCCACTTCAGCCATCGAACAGGAAGGGATTCTCACCGTGAAGCGAACCTTTTTCTGCGTAGATCTGCACACCTGCGGTATGCCCGTTCGCGTGGTCGCTGGCGGGGCGCCGCAGTTCAACGCTGAAACAATCCAGGACAAGTGGCAGATCTTCAAGACGGAATTCGACTGGGTGAGAAAGGCGTTGATGTTCGAACCGCGTGGCCATGATGCAATGTCCGGCACCATCCTATATCCCGCTATAAGCCAAGATTGTGATGTTGCCGTTATTTTCGTCGAAACGAGCGGGAGCCTGCCGATGTGTGGGCACGGAACGATCGGCACTGTGACCGCGATTGTCGAACAGGGGCTGTTAGCGCCCAAGACACCGGGACAGCTGGTATTGGAAACACCGGCGGGGCCTGTGACGGCACGTTACGAAATGGACGGTGAAAATGTATCCCGGGTCACCCTGTCGAACGTAGCTAGCTACGTCGCCTGTAGAAACGTTCCGTTTGAATGTCCCGAACTCGGCTCGCTGAAGGCGGACATTGCCTATGGCGGCAACTTTTATGCGATCATTGAACCACAACCCGGTTACGAAGGGCTAGAGGCGCTGGATGCGGAAAAAATCCTGCGATGGAGCCCGGCAGTCCGCGATCGGATCAATGCCTCCGTACATGTGGCGCATCCGGAGAACGAAACAATTTCAGGCGTATCGCATATTCAATGGGCAGATAAGTTCCATCGACGACAAGGCACCAAATCGGCACACAGCCGGAATGCAGTGTTCTTTGGCAGCCGAGGGATCGACCGCTCGCCGTGTGGCACCGGAACCTCCGCGCGAATGGCGCATCTGGTTTCGACCGACCGCATCGGTATCGGTGAGACCTTCGTTCATGAAAGCTTTATCGGCAGTCGCTTCGTCGGATGCGCACGCGCAGCGGTACATGTTGGGTTGGCACCTGCAATCAGACCCGTAGTCGCGGGCACCGCCCATCTCACCGGTTTGAACACTATCTTCGTGGATGACCGTGATCCGTACCGGGAAGGTTTTTCGTTGTTTTGAACGCAGGCGGTAAGGGCGCACTGACGCAGGAGCAGGATGAAGAAATGAGTGTTTTGATCGTAGGCGCGGGCATTATCGGTCTTTCAGCCGCGTTCTATCTGCGGCGTAAGAACATCGATGTATCCATTGTCGATCCAGACCCTGCCGGGGACAAGGCGTCGTTCGGTAACGCAGCCGGAATCGGTGTAAGCGAATGCCTGCCTGCGGGAGGACCCGGCATATGGAAGAAGGTGCCGGCGTGGCTGCTCGACCCGCTCGGACCGTTGTTTGTGAAGCCAAGCCATGCTCCCCGGCTGCTGCCTTGGATTATAGCGTTCCTGAAAGCGTCGAGCCCCGAGCGGGTCGCAGAAATCTCGGCGGCTCTCGCTGCGTTGAACAATCGGGTCTACAACGACTATGCTCCGGTCTGGGCAGCTCTGGACTATGATCGGCATGTTCATCGGGTCGGATGCCTGGCCGCCTACAGCACGCGTGCCGCCTATGTCGCCGAAGCCGCTGACTGGGAACGGAGACGCGAACTGGGAGTGCGATTCGAGGAAATAGGCAAGGAAAAACTGCGTGAGATGGAGCCTGCGCTCGCAGCAGGCAAGTCCTTCGCAATTTATTTGAAGGACTGGTCTCATATCGATGATCCGAAGGATCTGATGGACCGCCTGCGTCAGCATCTCGCAGTTCAGGGTGTCGAATTCCTTCGGGCCCGGGCGCGGGCATTTTCTGCGGACGCCGATGGAGCAAGAGTGCATCTTGAGAATGGAGACACGCTCTTCGCGGCGTATGCAGTCAATGCCGCAGGAGCGTGGTCAGGCGAATTGGCGCGAACGATTGGCGATCGCCCATTGCTGGAAAGTGAGCGTGGCTACAACAAGACGATCACCAACCCTGGATGCCAAATCAATCATGAGATTGTCTTCGCCGAAGAGAAATTTGTCGCCACGCCGCTTTCGGTTGGGCTCCGTATTGGTGGGGCAGCTGAATTCGCTGGGCTAACATCCCCCGCAAACTATAAACGTTCGGATGTGCTGCACGATCGCGCGCGCGAGTTTTTGCCGGAGCTGTCCCAAGACCCCGGCGTCGCTTGGATGGGGCATCGCCCCACGACACCCGACAGCTTACCGATCATTGGCGCATCACCGCGGACGTCCAGAATCGTGCACGCCTTCGGGCACGGCCACCTTGGCCTGACGCAGGGACCGACCACAGGGTGCCTGGTCGCTGAATTGATCTCGGGCGAGAAATCCGGGCTGGACCTAAACCCCTATCGCATTGAAAGATTTGATCAGGCACGTTCGTAGCTCATGGCATCTGGCGAAGTACGCCGACTCCCTGCCAATCGAGGGGCCTCTGGAGGCAGGACCGGTGAAACGGCTCCGTATAAAGCCTATTGAGCAAAACATCCCATTCCATTGACTCAATGCTGTTTTCCGTCCAAAGGCTCCGCGGCGGCCCTGACCGTTTCACAGCCGGGCTTTCCGGCCCTCCAGTCCAAGCTGGCGGTTGTCCGGCCGCGCCGCCGCCGGCGCCCCCTGCCGTTCCTCGCCCCGGCTGGTGCCGCCGGAGCCCGACCGGACGGGTTCGCCCCGGTGCCCGCCGAGGGGTCGGCTGGGTTGACCTGGAATTCGGCTTTTCGACCCGTCCCGACGGGCGGGACCGCAGCCGCATGACGGAGATGGCCCGGTCAGTCGGGAAGGCCGGCAGGTCCGGGTCAGTCCCAAAGACGAACGTGAGCGCGGTAGCGACCCCGATGGTGTTGCCGTGGAGAGGCCAACACCTGTCATCCGGCGCAGGGCTTCGGCTGTCACCCTTTCGCGGGCCCAAAGCCCGCAGGCCTTCAATGCCCTATGAGTGGCTTCCGGCCCGCCTCCGCTAGGCGGCGCGGTGCTTTCGATGTGCTCAGCGCCTCGCAGGCTTCGATCCGCTCCGGGATGAAGTCGAAGCGCCGCGGCGACCGCTCCAAGGCGAACGGGCGCTCCTCGCGCCATGTCCACTCCAGTCTCGCCGCGAACCGCCCGGATCAGCCCGTCGCGGAGCGACGTTAGGCGATGCGGATTCCGCTCGTCTCCGGACGATCGCCCGAAGGATCCGCAGGCCAATCACCCCGGCGAGGCCGACGGTCACGCTGTCCGGCCGGAAGTCCGTCTCCGTCAGGGCCTTCCGC
>CBDAVS010000003.1:0-11095 GCA_965201085.1 uncultured Rhodobacter sp.
ACGGCCAGCGGGTCCGCGACCCCGGCCTGGACGGCGGCGCCGGGCAGCTCCCTCGCTCCGGCCCCGATCACCTCCGTCAGCGGATCCGGTGAAAACTCCGATGGACGTTCGAACCGTGCCACTGTAGACCCGGTCATGTGGCATATCCATTCTCTCTCCGAGATTGACGGTGTTACGCAACCTCCATGATATGCCATCCCTCATGCCCCGTCACCAACTTTAGGGCATAACTCCGTAAGGTTCATGACGTCTTCAAGCGGCCTGTCCTTACAAGGCGAGAGACAGAATCCAAGCAAGCGGGTTGTGATCCAAATTCATCCCTTTGCGAAAGCTACTCTCGTAGCGGCAAGCCGCGCATCAAAGAGTCCCACGGCGCTATACCATGACTTTCGATCCTATTTCCGCGCACATGGGATCCAGACAGGCGTTGAAGCAAATATTGCGGAATGACCTAACCGCGGGCATCAAAGTCCACTAGCCCAAAAAGACTTTTCAATCCGTAAATTCCGTGACTAATATGCAATCAACGTCCCGAACAAGAGACGTGAGAGGCAGAGATGGAAAACAGAAAGAGACCACCCGCCATATTCGAGGCCGTTTCGATCCTGGCTGCGTTCGGGGTCGGCGCCTACTTCATATTTTCTTCGATACAGGGGGGATTACGGTGTTTTCCGCCGCATTCAGATCAAGGCGGAAGCTGAATCACTGGAGTTGGAGAGAGACCGGTTGGCGCTTGAAGTGGCGCAGCTTCGAAACAAGACAAAGCGCCTGAGCGACGAATTTCTCGATCTCGACCTTCTTGACGAACAGGCCCGAGACGTGATTGGACTCGTCAGAAGCGATGAAGTCGTCTTCCGCTAAACGGATCACCGGCACCTCCTGCCACTGAACGCGGTGCTTTATCCTTTGATGACCGCCGCGGGCGGTATGAGATCGGAACTTAGTATGCGGTGTCTCCCCTATCCTTCCGGATCACCTTCGGTCGATCGCAACCAATCCCTCGCTTTGCGCGGCACAAAGAAACGGAAGCCATCGATGAATAAGAAACCCCCGTTCCGCTCTGAAGTGCAACACCGTTGATGGTGGGAAGCCGCGTTTCGGGTGCAGCATCTTGCGAATCGGCCAGATAACGGCGACAGTCCCGGTGAACGAGCCGAGGAGAGTGTCATGCCCGAGGGCTACCGTCATCTGACCTTCGACGAAAGATGCCAGATATACGCGCTGAGGAAAAGCGGGCTTTCGAACGGGGCCATCGCCAGGCAGCTGGGCCGCCATCCGGCCACCATATCGCGGGAGATCCGACGCAACGGCGGCGGGCGGGGATACCGGCAGGGACAGGCGTGGAGGAAGGCCACCGGGCGCCGGAGCGAGGCCTCTTCGGTCCCGAGGAAGCTGACGGAGGAGCGCTGGGCGAAGGTCGTGGCGAAGCTGGAGGAGGGCTGGAGCCCGGAACAGGTCTCGGGGCGTCTCCGGCTGGAGGACCCCGGCATGGTCGGCCGTCAGCGGATATACGACCTCGTACGCGCGGACCGCAGGGACGGAGGAACGCTTTTCGGGCACCTGCGGCGGCGGGGAAAGAAACCGAACTGGAAGGGTGGCCGCCACGCGGGCCGGGGTCACATCCCGGGCCGGAGGGACATCTCGGAGCGCCCGAAAGAGGTCGGGGCGAAGGCGAGAATCGGCGACTGGGAAGCGGACACGGTGATCGGCGGGGGACACAGCGGTGCGGTGGTGTCGCTTGTGGACAGATGCTCGAAATTCACGCTTCTCCAACGGGTTGACGGAAAGAAGGCGGAGGCGGTCGGCGAGGCGATGACCGACCTTCTCAAGGGGCTCGGCGCCAGGGTCCACACGATCACGGCGGACAACGGCAAGGAGTTCGCGGGGCACGCGAAGGTGGCGAAGGCGCTGGAGGCCGACTTCCTCCTCGCGACGCCCTATCACTCGTGGGAGCGGGGCCTGAACGGGCACACCAACGGGCTGCCGCCCCAGTACCTGCCGAAGGGGACCGACCTGCGGCAGGTCACGGACGCCCGCGTGAAGCGGGTCCAGGACATCCTGAACGCGCGCCCCCGCAAGGCGCTCGGCTACCTGACGCCGGCGGAGGCTTTCGCGCGGGCGCGGCCTCCCTGAGGCGCTTCGCCCCGTCGGCCGACGGGGGAGAGGGAATTCCGCAGGCGCGCCCGCCCGGTTTCGGTCGGGCCACCCCTTCCCTCGCCCGGACGGGCGCGCCACCTCCCGCCGCGGGGCCTTGCCGCCGCCGGGAGGCCCGGTTACGCTCCGATCCGAAGGGACAGCCGCCGTATTCCGCGTGGAATCCGGGGCCCTGGCCGGAAAATCCCTCAACACCGGCCCGCCTCCTCCGCTCGGGCCACGCCCTCGCTCCGGAGGCGGGCCGGTGTTGCACTTCGGACTGGAAGTGGGGAAATATTATTGTCGGTTAAGCCTACGATAGTGTCTGCCAGAAAACCCCGTGTTTTTCCGGGGATCGGGCCGAATCCGGCGGATTCCGGCTTCACGGGGCCCTGGCCGGTCCGCTCGGGGCGCCGCCCGGGGCTTCGACGGGACGGTCGGTGACTGGAACATATAGTGAACATCCGGGCCTCCGCCGGCCCGCGGGCACGCCGGTCCGGGCCCCGCAGCGGCGAAACCCTCCTTTCCGTGGCTCCGCACCCGGTCGAGGCCACGGTGTTCTAGGCTGTTGATGGCCGACCCGCCGGCGGCGTGGGCGCGCCGCGCCCCGCGGAACGCCTCCCCGCTTTCCCGGACACGGTCCGCCTTCGACAGCCTGCCCCTGCGGGGCACGTCGGATCCGGCATCCCGGCAGGCCACAGCCGGTCCGGGGGGGGCTGTGCGGACCGCGGTCGAAGCTCACCACCGACAGGTCTAGGAACCGGGCCCGCGCCTCCCCGCCCATGCGGACCGCCACGTCCACGTCGCTCCCCTCCCACATGACGGAACGGGGCGGGAGGAATCCGTGACGGTCCTCAGAGTTTGAATCATAAGTCACTGATATGATCAAACCATTGTTTTTCATGGAGTTGACGCCCTCGCCACCCGCCTAGGCGGGAACCGGCGGGCGGCCAGCGTTCGTTCGTGCCTCACTCACGCCCGAACCGGTGGCGCGTGATGCCTCACCCCGGATGCCGGCGGGTTCCCGCAGAGGCGCTCATAGTCCTTCGACAGGCGGCGGCACTGGCCCATCCCCCCAGGCCGCTCCCGCAGCTTCGGACCCGGGTGGCCACCGTCGGCGAACGGCCTACACACCGTGGGCACCGTCTCCAGCAGCTCCGCGATCAGGTCCGGTGCGCCGTCCCGGTCCTGGATGTCGGCGGTGTGAACCGTCATGACGACCGGCGTGCCGCCGGCGTCCACGATCAGGTGCCTTTTCTTCACCTTCCTGCCGGCGTGGTGGCCGCGGGGGCCGCCGCTCCCCGTGGTCCTCACCGACCGGCTGTCGACCGGGGCGGCGGCCGGCTCCGCGGAGCGCCCCGAACACCGCCGCGCGAGGTCCCGGAGACGATGCACGATACGCTCCGGGAGCCCGCTCCGCCGCCATGCGTGAAAATGGTTCCGGTCGGTGGAAAACGGTGGATATCCAGAGGGTGACGCGCGCCACCGGCATCCCGTGGACAGGATATACCGGCCCCGTCGGACACCGACCGAAGGTCGACCCCGCGCGGCCGTCCCATCCTTCCCCGCTTCGGCGGCATCGGCCCGATGACGGTCCATTCGGCGTCGGTCAGGTCATTTTGACTGTGGTCGTCCGGGCGCTTATGGAGCTGTTGGGTGGTCCTGTTCCAGGGCATGGCTCTCTCCGTATCTGGGTGCGTTCACCAACCGGAATGCCACATCCTGCGGGACCACTCAACTTATGGAACAAACTCTCAGGGACGCGGACAGGGACGCCGGGCTCCACCGGGACCCCGGCCTTTCCCTTCGATATCCAGCGGGTGTGCGGCCCGGATATCGGGTGCACCTTCCCGCGGTGCCGGATCGCCCTCCCTTCAGGATCCGCCGTCCGGTCAGGTCCGCCCGGTGCCTGACATGGCCGATGAAGCCCCGGATACTGTCCGATGGGCCCGGGATACCCAACATACCGTCGATCTCCGCGCGGCCCGCCTCCGCCCTGTCCGCCAGCTTCAGGGCGAGGTGAAGCGGCGCCTCCACGTCCCCCGGGCGCGGGTTGGCGAGCCGTGACGTGGCCACCCGGAGGTAGCCTTTCCGGAGCTTTCCGCAAAGGTATTCCTTCCGCCGCCAGCCGCGCGGCCCCAGGCCCCCCGCAGGCCCGGGACATGTCCCGGACCATGCACCGTGCCGCGTCCATCGGCAGGCTGCGGTCGGTCGGATGGTGGACGTCGGTCCCGGCCACGAAGGAATGACGGCGGCCGCGCAACGCGGCGCCGGGCTTTTTTCCGGCCACCCTGTGGCCCCTCTCCACGACCGTCCTTCCGACCTCGGCGGGAAGCTCCGGCGAGGGGAGCGACACGCTGTCAACCAGCCGCCGGTATCCGTATCCGTCCACGTCCCATGATCCGTGGCCTGGCCTCCGGCCTTCGCCGGATCGGGATGTGCTGGTTTCGCCAGTTCCCGAAGCCGGTCGAAACCGCACCCGGGACCCTGCTTCACGACCCCCGGCACCGGGATGGTCCATAGTTCCATCCCCTGCCGGCCGACCCGGCGGTTCTTTCCGGGCAGCACCAGCCGACCCGGAAGCCCGGACAGCCGCTTTCGGGTCCCTTCGTCGCCGCAGGGATCCTGGAGGCCGATCAGGATCGCCGGGATGTCGTCCCTCGATTTCACGTCCAGCCTGATCCTCGTGATGTCGAGGGCGTCAAGCCTCCGCTGGGTGTCGTGGACCCTGCGCATGGGGTCCTCCTGAAGGGGAGGATTGCCGGATTCCGTGGTATATGGTGGTGAAATCGCCCCCTGACCGCCATATCCGGTGAATCCTCGCAAGGCGAATTCCGTCATTTACCGCCCCACTTCCAGTCCGAAGTGCAACCCCGGCCCGGCGCCGGGGTTGGAAATTCTGCATCCGGTCATGCCAGCAAATAGGACGATATAGCCGGTCCTACAGTCAGGCTGACGTAACGGTCCGAAAGGCTTTTCGTCACACCTATTTCGCAAACCGGTTATAGATCCTAAGAGCTTGAATCATAATTCATAGATTGAATTATCTGTCTGTTTTTGCGGGCTCGGCTCCCACGCCACCCGCCGGACAGGAAACCGGCAGGCGGCGAGCGTTCGTTCGTGCCTCGCTCACGCTCGGGCCAATGGAGCGGGATGCCTCACCCCGGAGGCCAGGGAGCTGACGCCGAGGCGCTCACGGTCTTTCGGGAGGCGGCGGCAAGGACGGTGAATCCTTTGACGTCCCTCGGTTTTTCGATGGTCCTGACCATATCGGCCAGACCCGCTTTCCGGTGGCCGCCGTCGGCGAACGGCCTGCGCGCCGTCCCGGTCCTAGATGCCGGCCGAGTGGACGATCGTGACGGTCGGCGTGCCTTCGGCGTCCACGGCGATGCGCCGCCTGCGCCCTCTGCCCTTCTTACCCGCGTGGTGGCCGCCGGGGCCGCCGCTCTCCGCGGCCTTCGCTGACCGGCTGTCGATGGAAGCGCCGGTCGGCATGGGGTAGCGCCCCGCGCACTGTCGGGCGAGGTCCCGCAGCCGGTTCGGGACATGCTTCGGGAGCCCGCCGCCGCGCCATGCGCGGAAGCGGTTCCGGACGGTGGAAAACGGTGGATATCCGGATGCTGACGAGCGCCGCCGGCATCCCGCGGCGAGGATGTGCCGGCCTCCGTCGAACACCACCCGGAGGCCTGTCCCGCGGGACCGCCCCGTCTTTCCCCGCCTGGCGGGCATCGGCCCGACGATGGCCCGTCCGCCGTCCGTCGGATCGCTTTGACGGCGGTCGTTCGCACGATCGTGCAGCTGCCGGGCGGTCCTGTCCCAGGGCATGGCTCTCTCCGGATCCGGTCTTGGTCAGGATCCGGAATGCCACATCCTGCGGGGCCGCTCAGCTTATGGAACAAGCTCTAAGTCATGTTTTGGTCAGCCACTCCAACCTTATCTTGGGTTTGCGATGGTAATTGGAGTTTCGCCGCGCTATGTCCCAGCATAGGTTCGCGCTCGATCTTTAACCCGCGAAGGAGGCCTGCCTCATGGCTGCGAGAAGGAAAGCCCCATCACCCAACGTACAAAAAGAGGAATTGCTCGACTATTACCGTGCGATGCTCCTCATCCGACGGTTCGAGGAAAAAGCCGGCCAGCTTTACGGTATGGGATTGATCGGTGGTTTCTGCCATCTTTACATCGGGCAGGAAGCCGTCGTCGTCGGACTTGAGACAACGGCCAAAGAAGGAGATCAACGCCTTACCAGTTACCGGGATCATGGACATATGCTGGCCTGTGGCATGGATCCGAAAGGCGTGATGGCCGAGCTGACCGGTCGCGAAGGCGGCTATTCGAAAGGAAAAGGCGGCTCGATGCATATGTTCTCCAAGGATCGGAATTTCTATGGAGGACATGGTATCGTCGGCGCACAGGTGCCGATCGGTGCCGGGTTGGCGCTCGCCAATAAATACCGCGGCAACGATGCGGTGAGTTTCACCTATTTCGGCGATGGTTCCGCGAATCAAGGCCAGGTCTATGAATCCTTCAACATGGCGGCGCTCTGGAGGCTTCCGGTGGTGTTCGTGATCGAGAACAACCTGTATGCAATGGGCACGTCACAGAAAAGATCGACCTCGACGCCGGACATCCATACGCGGGGACAGGCATTCGGCATTCCGGGCGAGTCGGTTGACGGAATGGATGTGCTGGAGGTCAGGACCGCGGGCGAAAAGGCGGTGAAGCAATGCCGCGCCGGGAAGGGACCTTACATCCTGGAAGTGAAAACATATCGCTATCGCGGTCACTCCATGTCCGATCCCGCGAAATACCGCACCCGTGAGGAAGTGAATAAAGTCCGTGAAGAACGTGACCCGATCGAACGCGTCAGCCAGATACTGCAAAAGGGTGAACATGCTGACGAGAACGAGCTGAAATCAATCGACCGCGAGGTCAAGGATCTTGTGAATGACTCGGCCGAATTCGCGAAGACGAGCCCCGAGCCGGCGTATTCCGAACTCTGGACCGACATATATGATGAGGCGGTGTGATGGTGCCGCTGGTTCAGGTCGGATCACTTGCTGTCGGTCATCGGCCGAATGTAGATAGCCCAAGCCCGAGAGCCGTCCACGCTCCCTTCAGATTACAGACGCGGTTCGCTTGCGACGTAACAGATCGGAGATCGTTTCATGGCAACTGAAATACTGATGCCCGCTCTGTCTCCGACGATGGAAGAAGGGACGCTGGCGAAATGGTTGGTTAAGGAAGGCGATGCCGTTTCGTCCGGTGACGTTCTCGCCGAGATTGAAACAGACAAGGCGACGATGGAATTCGAAGCCGTTGATGACGGCTTGATCGGCAGGATTCTGGTGCCCGAGGGCACCGAGGGCGTAAAGGTCAATACCGCGATAGCGATTATCGTCGAAGACGGTGAGGACGCGACGGCTATTTCCATTGCGGAACCGACTCCACCCGTAACCGCTGCAGCAGCATCGTTAGAACCGGCTTCACCTGCGGCTAGGGTGGAGTCCGCGAATATGCAGGACACCAAAGCCCCCTCGCCGCCTGCTGCTTCCGGTCCCGCTTTGGCTCCGGACTGGCCCGATGGTGTCGAGATGGCTTCCCAGACCGTGCGCGAATGCCTGCGTGACGCGATGGCCGAGGAAATGCGTCGGAATGAAGACGTATTCATCATGGGTGAGGAGGTTGCCGAATACCAGGGTGCCTACAAGGTGACGCAGGGTCTTCTGGAGGAATTCGGCGACCGGCGGGTCATCGATACGCCGATCACCGAACACGGTTTCGCTGGAATCGGTGTCGGGGCCGCATTCGCCGGACTGCAACCGATCGTCGAATTCATGACATTCAATTTCGCTATGCAGGCCATTGACCAGATTATCAACTCGGCTGCCAAAACGCTCTATATGTCCGGTGGCCAGATGGGATGTCCCATCGTATTCCGGGGCCCGAACGGAGCGGCGGCCCGGGTGGCGGCCCAACACAGCCAGGATTACGCAGCATGGTATATGCACATCCCCGGGCTGAAAGTCATCATGCCCTACTCAGCCGCCGACGCGAAGGGCCTTCTGAAATCAGCTATTCGGGATCCGAATCCCGTGATTTTCCTGGAAAACGAGATCCTCTACGGACAGATGTTTGACGTTCCCCTCATCGAAGATCTCACGATACCGCTGGGAAAAGCCAGAATCTGGCGCCCGGGTTCCGATGTAACCATCGTAAGCTTCGGGATTGGAATGAAATATGCGCTGGAAGCCGCCGATATTCTGGCAGCGGACGGTATCGGCGCGGAAGTCATCGACCTTCGGACACTGCGTCCGATGGATACCGGAACCGTCATCGGTTCCGTAATGAAAACCAACCGCTGTGTTACCGTCGAGGAAGGCTGGCCACAGGGCTCCGTCGGTGGATACATCTCCTCGGTCCTTATGCAGGAAGCCTTTGACTATCTTGACGCACCGGTCATTAACTGCACAGGCAAAGATGTCCCGATGCCCTATGCCGCAAATCTCGAAAAACAGGCTTTGGTGATCACAGAGGAGGTCATCGAAGCCGTTCGGCAGGTAACTTACCGATAGGAGGAGGCAAGATGCCTGTCCAAATCCTGATGCCGGCCCTATCTCCCACCATGGAGGAGGGCACGCTGGCGAAATGGCTCATAAAGGAAGGCGACGAAGTATCTTCCGGCGATCTGATGGCCGAAATCGAAACGGACAAGGCAACGATGGAGTTCGAAGCCGTCGATGAAGGCGTGGTCGGTAAAATCCTGGTCGGCGAAGGCACCGAAGGCGTCAAGGTAAACACACCGATCGCGTTGCTTCTGGGTGAAGGCGAGGATGCCAACGACCTTGAAGCAATATCCGCTACTGCGGAAGCACCGGCAACCGAAACGACGGCTCAGTCCACCGAGGAGTCCACGACGGCGCGCGCCCTATCCGTTGCCGCTTCAACACCGGTCGTATCGGCGGCGAACGGGAGCCGAACGTTCGCTTCGCCACTTGCCCGCCGGATCGCCAAGGAAATGAATCTCGAATTGGCCCGGATCAAAGGCTCTGGCCCAAGAGGCCGGATCATTAAAGCCGATGTCGAGGCTGCGGCGAGACAGCCCGCACCAGCCGAACCCGTCATTTCCACCACCGCCACGACGGCACCACCAACGTCGCAATCCACCGATGTCATCCTGAGCATGTACGACGGGCGTGAATTCGAGGAGATCTCGCTTGACGGGATGCGAAAAACCATCGCCGCCCGACTGTCCGAGGCAAAGCAGACCATTCCGCATTTCTACCTCAGACGTGACATTCGGATCGACGCGCTGCTTGAGCTCCGAGGGCGGATCAACGAGCGGCTTGAGGCACGCAACGTCAAGCTATCGGTCAACGACTTTATCATCAAAGCCTGTGCCCTTGCTCTCCAGCAGGAACCGGACGCCAACGCTGTTTGGGCGGGTGATCGGATTCTGCGGCTTAAACCTTCGGATGTCGCGGTCGCCGTAGCGATCAAAAGCGGGTTGTTCACGCCAGTTCTTCGGGACGCTCACCTGAAAACGCTTCCAGAACTGTCACTGGAGATGAAGGACCTTGCCGCGCGTGCGCGCGAGCGTAGGCTTGCACCACATGAATACCAGGGCGGTAGCTTCGCCATTTCGAATCTGGGAATGTTCGGCATCGACAGTTTCGATGCCGTGATCAACCCACCGCATGGATCGATTCTTGCGGTTGGAGCCGGTATCGCGAAGCCAGTCGTCGGTGAAGACGGTGACCTGACCTCTGCGACGGTCATGAATGCCACCCTCAGTGTTGACCACCGGGTTATCGACGGTGCCTTAGGGGCGCAGTTCCTGCAGGCGATCATCGACTATCTGGAAGATCCGCTCGCATTGCTTATTTGAGAGTTTGAATCATAAGTCACTGATATAATTAGTGTCTGCCAGAAAACCCCGTGTTTTTCCGGTGACAGGGCCGGATCCGGCGGATTCCGGCTTCACGGGACTCTGGCCGGGCCCCTCGGGGCCTGTCACTAACACATACCTGACCAGTGATCGGATCCATACGAATCGGGGACCATGTATATCGGTCTCAGAGTTTGTTCCATAAGTTGAGTGGTCCCGCAGGATGTGGCATTCCGGTTGGTGAACGCAACCAGATACGGAGAGAGCCATGCCCTGGAACAGGACCACCCAACAGCTCCATAAGCGCCCGGACGACCACAGTCAAAACGATCTGACCGACGCCGAATGGACCATCATCGAGCCGATGCTGCCGAAGCGGGGAAGGATGGGACGGCCGCGCGGGGCCGACCTTCGGTCGGTGTCCGGCGCGGGCCGGTATATCCTGTCCACGGGATGCCAGTGGCGCGCGTCACCCTCTGGATATCCACCGTTTTCCACCGACCGGAACCATTTTTACGCATGGCGGCGGAGCGGGCTCCCGGAGCGTCTCGTGCATCGTCTCCGGGACCTCGCGCGGCGGTGTCCGGGGCGCTCCGCGGAGCCGACCGCCGCCCCGGTCGACAGCCAGTCGGTGAAGACCACGGAGAGCGGCGGGCCCCGCGGCCACCACGCCGGCAGGAAGGTGAAGGGGAGGAAAAGGCACCTGATCGTGGACGCCGACGGCACACCGACCGTCATGACGGTTCACACCGCCGACATCCAGGACCGGGACGGCGCACCGGACCTGATCGCGGAGCCGCTGGAGACGGTGCCCACGGTGTGTAGGCTGTTCGCCGACGGTGGCCACCCGGGTCCGAAGCTGCGGGAGCGGCCTGGGGGAGATGGGGTTGCCGGACGTGATCAGGATCGTCGAAAAACCGAAGGATGTCAAAGGGTTCACGGTTCCCTGCCGCCGGTGGGCCGTGGAGCGGACCTTCGCCTGGATGGGCCGGTGCCGCCGCCTGTCGAAGGACTATGAGCGCCTCTGCGGGAACTCGCCGGCATCCGGGGTGAGGCATCACGCGCCACCGGTCCGGG
>CBDAVS010000004.1:0-4983 GCA_965201085.1 uncultured Rhodobacter sp.
GACCCGCCGGCGGCGTGAGGAGCGACACGCTGTCAACCGGCCGCCGGTATCCGTATCCGTCCACGTCTCACGGGCCGTGACTGATCATCCGCCGGGGGTCGTGCACCCTGCGCATCGGGGCCTCCCGGGTGGAGGATCGGTGGATTCCGCGGTATATTGTGATTAAATTGCCCCCTGACTACCATATCCGGTGAATCCCCGCAAGGCGGATTCCGTCATCTATCGCGAAAAATCCTCTACCGGGCGCTTTTCTGGCGGACACAAAATAAGCAATGCATGTGGGTGAGTGGACGGCGGCATCACTTTTTTAGCTACCACCGTTAGCAGCGGTGTGACGTAGCGCGAAAATCCGCTGATTGGTGGCCTTTACGATATGACCCCGGCGCCAGTCCGAAGCGCAACACCGGCCCGCCATGGCCCCTGCCGATAATGGTGTCGGCCTCCCGGTCGCCGGTCCCGACCTTCTCCCCGACGGTCTCCGGGCGCTCCGGGATGTCTCGCCGGGCCGGGATATGGCCCCGGCCCGCGTGGCGGCCACCCTGCCGGTTCCGCTTCCTTCCACTGCGGCGGAGGTGCGTCAACGGACTTCCGCCGCCCTTCCTGTCGGCCCGGATGCGGTCGTATATCCGCTGCCCGCCGACCATGCCGGGGTCCTCCAGCCGGAGACGGCCCGGGACCCGTTCCGGGCTCCAGCCCTCCTCCAGCTTCGCCACGACCGCCGCCCGGCGCTCCCCGGTGGGTTTCCCCGGCACCGACGGGGCACCGCTCCTCCGCCCGTTGGCCTTCCTCCGCGCCTGTCCCTGCCGGTATCCCCGACCGCCGCCGTTGCGACGGAGTTCACGCGATATCGTCGACGGGTCGCGCCCGGGCCACCGCGCGATGGCCCCGTTCGAAAGCCCGCTTTTCCCCGTCGCGTATATCCGGCATCTCCCGTCGAAGGTCGGATGTCGGCAGCCCTCGGGCATGACACTCTCCTATCCTGCGCACAGGGACTGTCGCCGTTATCCGGCCGGTTAGCGATATGCCGCGCCCCCGGCGCGGCTTCCCACCACCTAAGGTGCTGCACTTCAGGCTGGCGCGGGGGGACGAAAATTCGAGTAAAGCGCGCACAAGACGTGAATTGGACGAGGATGCCCGAGCGTTTGCATTCGGTCTGATCCAACGGTGGGTCGATGACCCGTCGAACGTTCGACTTCTTCGGATCGGGCTTGATCTCTGGCCGGACGTAGAACTGTTGCACGAAGTCCTCTTGCTGCTTCGCCCGTTCACCGAAAAGGGAGGCTTGAGAAAGGCACCACGGCGAGTCGCTTGGTACTGTCTCGCAGAAATCCTGCGCGCGGGAGCGACGGAAACGGGCATTGTGAAGGATGTGGAATCGCTGCCGCTGGGAATTGACATTAGTTCCTACCGCGATGAGCTTCGGAAGGAGGCTAAACGGTTGGTGGCTTTGCCTGGGCCAACGATTCCCTGGTACCTCCGCCAACAGGCGCTGCTGCTCCTCGCCACCAACGGTCCCGTCGGAGCTCTTGTCACGCGTACGGGAACAGTATCGGAAACGCGGCACTACTGGAAGCTGATTCGCTTCCTGCGCGGTGAAGGAAACCGCCTCCGGAGTTCCGATTTCGCGATGCTTGCAATTCTTGCCAGACGTGCTTTCTTGGACCGAGAGCGGGCAATTGAATTGACACGTATTGGTCTCAATCCATCGCGAACGAGGCAGGTTGCTCAGTGGGATCCATCGTTCTTATTGGAACTCATCAATGCACAAGGCTCCGCACTTGTCGATGACCTCCCAGCGCGTTTCCGCGAGGATCTCTGCCTGTCGCAGGGGGGCTGAAGACGACCACGAGACGCTGGCAAAGGCAGTGCTTAACACAGAACCGAATGGTTCTCTTCGCAACGAACTCTCCCTTCTCCGCTTCGCGAGAATCTTCCTTGAACAGTGGAGGAAACTGGAGTCCCCGCCCGAGGTGATTACACCGGGACAGGTAAGGCTGAAGCTTGTTAAGGACGGGTCGGTTGCCAATGTATCGGACCTAGGGATCCTGCGGAGTCGGGCTGATGTATCGGGCTCTATATATGAGGTGCCGCCTTGGTGTCCAGAAGGCGAGCAATGGCGATTCCAGCTCGGTTTCCTGCTTAGGTTCATCCTGTCGCGGCACCCGGTTTTCACCCGTCTCCCGCATCAGGTGAGCTGGAGTGAATCGGAGGTGGCCTATCGTCCTGCTGAGGCCCACTGGTACCAACGGCTGTACGGCCTATTCAACGGCCGGTCGGCCTTCGGGGATGACTGGGTGCCGATTACAGACTAGGTGGTGTCTGCCAGAAAACCCCGTGTTTTTCCGGGGATCGGGCCGAATCCGGCGGATTCCGGCTTCACGGGACCCTGGCCGGGCCCGTCGGAGCGCCGCCCGAGGCTTCGACGGGACGGTCGGTGGCGGGAACATATGGTGAACATCCGGGCCTCCGCCGGCCCGCGGGCACGCCGGTGCGGGCCCCGCAGCGGCGGGACCTTCCATGGGCCGGTTCACCGGTGGACGCCCCGGTCAGGCGGCGGCGGGGAGCACGGGGCGCTCCCTCGCCCGGAGCATCAGGCCGGGGCGGTGGACGTTCGCGGCCAGCACCGCCAGCGCCACGGCGCCGGCGAAACCCTTCTTTCCGTGGCTCCGCACCCGGTCGAGGCCACGGTGCTCCAGGCTGTTGATGGCCGACCCGCCGGCGGCGTGGGCGCGCCGCGCGCCGCGGAACGCCTCCCCGCTTTCCCGGACACGGTCCGCCTTCGACAGCCTGCCTTTCCGCGGCATGGCGTCGGCTCCGGCATCCCGGCAGGCCCCGGCCGGTCCGGGGGCTGTGCGGACCGCGGTCGAAGCTCACCACCGACAGGTCGGGGAACCGGGCCCGCGCCTCCCCGCCCATGGGGACCGCCACGTCCACGTCGCTCCCCTCCCACATCACCGAACGGTGCGGGAGGAATCCGTGACGGTCCTCAGGGACGCGGACGGGGACGCCGGGCTCCACCGGGACCCCGGCCTTTCCCTTCGATATCCAGCGGGTGTGCGGCCCGGATATCGGGTGCACCTTCCCGCGGTGCGGGATCGTCTCTCCCTTCAGGATCCGCCGTCCGGTCAGGTCCGCCCGGTGCCTGACATGGCCGATGAAGCCCCGGATACTGTCCGATGGGCCCGGGATGCCCAACCTACCGTCGATCTCCGCGCGGCTGGCCTCCGCCCTGTCCGCCAGCTTCAGGGCGAGCCGGAGCGGCGCCTCCACGTCCCCCGGGCGCGGGTTGGCGAGCCGTGACGTGGCCACCCGGAGGTAGCCTTTCCGGAGCTTTCCGCAAAGGTATTCCTTCCGCCGCCAGCCGGGTGGCCCCAGCCCCCCGCAGGCCCGGGACACGTCCCGGACCATGCACCGCGCCGCGTCCATCAGCAGGCTGCGGTCGGTCGGATGATGCACGTCGGTCCCGGCCACGAAGGAATCACAGCGGCCGAGCGACGCGGCGCCAGGCTTTTTTCCGGCCACCCTGTGGCCCCTCTCCACGACCATCCTTCCGACCTCGGCGAGGAGTTCCGGCGTGAGGAGCGACACGCTGTCAGCCAGACGCCGGTATTCGTATCCGTCCCCGTCCCATGATCCGTGGCCCGGCCTCCGGCCTCCGCCGGATCGGGATGTGTTGGTTCGCCAGTTCCTGAAGCCGGTCGAAACCGCACCCGGGACCCTGCTTCACGACCCCCGGCACCAGGATGGTCACCGGTTCCATCCCCGGCCTGCCGACCCGGCGGCTCCTTCCGGGCAGCACCATCCTGCCCGGAAGCCCGAACAGCCGCTTTCGGGTCCCTTCGTCGCTGAAGGGGTCCTGGAGGCCGATCAGGATCGCCGGGATGTCGTCCCTCGATTTCACGGTCGGCCTGATCCTCCTGATGTCGGGGGCGCCGGGCCGCCGCTGGGTGTCGTGGACCCTGCGCATGGGGGCCTCCCGAGGGGAGGATTGGCGGATTCCGCGGCATATGGTGGTGAAATCGCCCCCTGACTGCCATATCCGGTGATTCTTCGCAAGGCGAATTCCGTCATTTACCCCAAAAAACCGCAGCTTGGCGGTTTTCTGGCGGACACTAGGTGGAGAATTTCTTATTGATGCTTCTGCGTTGGCCTGGATGCTGCTCCCCGGATGGGTTCCGGTGGGTAGAAGAGGGCATCGAAGAAGTTCTGTCGCGAATCGACATAAGGATCGACTATCTCATGAAGCGCCGCGGCGATGCTACAGGCACTTTGATCCTACCATGGCTCGCCAAGCCACCGATGGATATAGTCGAGAATAGGCCGCTACCTGCCTGTGTGGTCCAGACAGTGATCCCCAACTCCAAGCACCTCAAAGTTACGGACTTGGAACTCAATGACCCGACCATGCGGCGAAAACATCGCAATCATCTATCGGCGGCTCTAGCGGCAGTTAGGGGGATGCTGGATCTGAGGGAGACGCATAAAGGAAGCGAGGGGCGTCTAGATTGGCTGATACTGCCCGAACTTGCTGTCCATCCGAATGATGTTCGCACCCATTTGGTTCCATTCGCACGCGCTCACAGGGCGATGATTCTCACCGGATTGACTTACCAAGCGATCTGGCAGCAGCCGCCGCTGGTCAACTCGGCACTATGGATCATTCCGGAGTGGTCGGACGCGTACGGGTTACAAATCCGGTTTCTTCGTCAAGGGAAGGCGCATCTCGCCCGAGAGGAGGAGAACTTCAATGCTGGCGGCGAGCAGCTTCTTAAGGGGTTTCGGCCATGTCAGTGGTTGATCGGATACCCGTGGTCCAGTAAGGCTGATAATCGGCCTGCTTGGCTAACTGCAGCCGTCTGCTACGACGCGACGGACCTCAGCCTCGCCGCAGAACTTAGATCCGAATCCGACATCCTCGCGATTCCGGCACTGAATAAAGACGTCAAAACGTTCGACCAGATGGCGTCGGCGCTGCACTACCAC
>CBDAVS010000005.1:0-97335 GCA_965201085.1 uncultured Rhodobacter sp.
CGCCATGCACAGATTGCGGGGCGGACAGCGTCGTCGTTCACGCGCCTATGCTGAGTTTCTGCCATGACCGCGATGAGGTTCTCTATAACTACTACAAATATCTGTGCGACCGGCTCGACATTGGAATCGCGATGTGGAGCCATCCGGACAGCGGCTACCTTATGGAGCCTGAGACCTGTGCGCGGATCGCGGAACTTCCCAATATCATGGCGATCAAATACTCGGTCCCGCGCGAGATGTACGTGCGCCTGACCGGAATGGCCGGAGACAGAATACTTGTCTCAACCTCATCGGAGGAGGAATGGCTTGACAATATCGAGGAACTCGGTTGGCAGCTCTATCTCTGCTCCTCGCCGCCTTACCAGATCCAGACCAGAAACGACCGGCGGATGCACGAATACACGGAGCTGGCCTTTGCCGGGAAGCTGGAACAGGCCCGCCGCGTTCGCAACAGCCTTGATCCCGTGCGCGCGGCGATTCGCGGCTCCCGACCGGACGGAAAACCGACCGCCCACGGCAAATATTGGCAGGAACTTCTTGGACAGGTCGGTGGAAGGGTGCGTCATCCGATGCTGGAACTGACCGAGGTGGAAAAGGCCACGGCGTCGGCCGCGTTCGAGGATTGCGGACTGGAGCTCTGATCCGGCCGCTCAGAGCGCCGTACTGGCCTGCGGGCGTTCGGTGCACCGGTCGGAAAGGCATGGAGTCTGGCGCGGGGATATTGCGGGGATCCAGTACGGTCCGCTGACATCGCTCCTGGACGGACCCTTTGGCGGGGCCGGCAACCTCCCTTTCGCGGATCACGGCCCCCCGGCGGTGGCCATGAGCGGGAGCTTCAGGCGTATCGCACCGACCAACGCCTACCCTTCACGGCGGATCCGGGTTTTCATGCGCGTCTCTCCACGCAGGCTCGCGAATCTGGGTGTCATCGGAGATCGGGTCAGGTCTTGACATTATATGCAAGCCCTGCCATTGCTTGGTTCGGGTATCGACCGACAATCCCAGATCAATTCCTGATATCTGAAAATCGGATACCAAAATTCTCCGAAACCGTTATTTCCATATCCACCGATCACCTAGGCTTGAGGAAATTCGACGATTCCGTGGAGAGATACAATGAGCGATCATCCGACATTGAAACCCTTCAACTTCAGGAAATTCGTAGAGGACAATGCGGACAGGTTGCGCCCGCCGGTCGGAAACCAGCTATTGCACAAAGACAGCGACATGATTGTCATGGTCGTCGGCGGCCCAAACACCCGCTGTGATTTTCACGATGACCCCGTGGAAGAATGGTTCTTCCAGCAGAAGGGCGATATGATGCTGAAGATCGCCGACCGCGGAAGAATATACGACGTGCCAGTACGCGAAAGCGAGGTCTTCATGCTGCCTCCCCATACGCGCCATGCCCCTCAGCGCCCGCAGGAAGGCTCCATCGGCATCGTTGTCGAAGCGCCGCGCCAGACCGGTATGAAGGAGGGTTTCGAATGGTACTGCTTCAAATGCGAGCGCCTCGTTCACAGGGTCGAAGTGGAGCTTGAAGCCCCGGAAGGGATTGTCAGCCAACTGCCCAGAATCTATGATGCATTCCATGCCGATGCCGACGCGCGCAGATGCGGGAACTGCGGTGAGACGCATCCCGGTAAGGGCAAGCCACCTGAAGGGTGGGTAAGACTGTAACCAAGACAGGAGCACAGAAACATGAACACATCCATCAGGTCGCTCGCGGCGGTTGCGGTAGCGGCCGTGGTCTCGCTGCCAGCGTATGCCGACGATTTCCGGCTCGGCCTGCTCACCCCTCCTCCACATATCTGGACCAAGGCGGCGGAAGCCTTTGGCGAGGAACTGGCGGTACGGAGCGGCGGCGCCCATAGTGTGACGGTGTTTCCAGCCCGCCAGCTTGGCAATGAGGCTGAGATGCTGCAGCAACTACAGACCGGCGCTCTGGACATGGCCTTCATGACCGTGGCGGAAGTGTCGAACCGTGCGAAAGACTTCGGGGCTTTCTATGCGCCTTACCTCGCCAGTGATATCGCGCATGCCGGCCGCATTCTGCGCCACGAGGACGCCCGCGCATTGCTCGACAGCCTACCGGCCAAAGTAGGCGTTGTGGGAACCGGCTATGGAATGGCCGGACTTCGCCAGATCGTAAGCCGTGGTGACGTGGCTTCCGCCGCGGATCTCGAAGGCCTGAAGCTTCGGATCACACCCTTCGAGCCGATCCTAGATTTCTACAACTTCCTTGGCGCGGCGCCGACTCCCATGCCGCTGCCATCGGTCTACGACGCGCTCGCCAACGGGCAGGTCGATGCCATCGACATGGACGCGGAGCTGATCTGGATTCTCAAATACTATGAGCATGCCGACACTGTCGTCCAGTCCGATCACATGATGTTCCCCATGGTGGGTCTCGTCTCCGCCAGGATCTGGGCCGGACTGTCCGAGACCGACAGGGCAATGATCGGTGAACTGATGGCCAAGCATGTCGACAGCACCATCGGCAGCTATGTCGCGAAGGAGCAGGGTTGGCTTGACCAGATCGCCGGTACCGGCAAAACCTTCATCAAGGTGGCTCCCTCTTTCTTCGGTGACGCGATCGGGCGATGGAACGACATATGGTCCGAAAAATCGAAGGTGTTGGACAGGCTGCGCAGGGTGGCGGTCGAAACCGCAGGTTGACATCGGAGGTGGCGGACAATGGGGCGCATCCGGTTCGCGCCGCATTGTCGCTGCGCGGCGGCATGTTACAGAATGCATCGGCTGGCTGGGCCCGGGTCGAACTGTTCGTGGCAGCTCTGCTAGCGGTATCGATAACGCTTCTCATCCTGCTGAATGTGGCGACGCGCAGTATGGGCGCCGCCCTTTACTGGGTGGATGAGCTGGCGATTTACGCCATGGCCTGGATGACGTTTCTGGGCGCTTCAGCCGCGCTGCATTACGGCAATTCCGTCGCCATAACCGTTTTGGCCGATGCCCTGCCCCGGACAGCCGCAAGGCTTGCCGCGAAACTGGTGGACGCCGCTGTGTTCGCCTTCGCGCTGTTCATGCTCTGGTTCTGCTGGCGCTGGTTCGGACCGTTCGAACTGGTGAGGCAGGGATTTGACTTCGAGGCATTTCAGGGAGCGACCTTCAACTTCATATATGCCGAACCGACCACCACCCTTGGGATCAGGAAAGTCTGGATCTGGCTGGTGATGTGTTTCTTTGCGTCGGGCGTGTTCCTGCATGGTCTGGCCAATCTGCTGGGCCATCCCGACGGACAAAGGCCCGGACCATGACCCCGGTCATCTTTCTTGTCTGTCTGCTGGCCGCCGTACCGGTGGCCTATGTGCTTACGCTCACCGCCATCTGGTATATCTGGGAAAGCGGCAACACCGTACTGTTTGACAGCTTCGCGCAGAAGATGTTCTCCGGTCTTGAGAACTACGGGCTTCTGGCCATACCGCTCTTCATGCTGACCGGTGAGATCATGAACGAGGGTGGTATGACGCGCCGTCTGATAAACGCCGCGCGTGTCTTCGTCGGCGGTTTTCGAGGAGGGCTGGCCTACATCAATCTGCTCGCGAACATGTTCATGGCCGCGATCATTGGCTCGGCCACGGCGCAGATCGCCGTCATGGCCAGCGCCATGACGCCAGCAATGGAAAACGAAGGCTATGACACCGGCTTCGCAGTCGCGACCACCGCTGCGGGTGGACTTCTGGCGCCTGTGATCCCACCCTCGATGATGTTCGTCATCTTTGGTGTGCTTGCGCAGATTCCCATCGGTGACATGTTTCTGGCGGGTATTCTGCCGGGCCTGATACTGGCTTCCGCCTTTGCCGTTGTTATCACGGCAATCGGCTTTTTCCGCGGCTTTCCAGGAGGCGCATGGTATGCCCGACGCGAGGCCGTGTCCGCCCTGCTCTACTGCCTACCTGCCACCCTGATCCCATTCGCCATAATCGGTGGAATCCTATTTGGCATCTCGACGCCCACCGAATCCGCCGCCATCGCTTCGGTCGTGGCGTTTCTGGTTGGATGGCTGGTATATCGCGAACTCAAACCAGCCACGCTATTTGGTATGTTCAAACGCACCGCTGTCAATGCCTCGATGATCATATTCATGATCGCCGCTGCGAACGTGTTCGGCTGGGTCATCATCTACGAGGCTCTGCCGCAGAAACTCGCGGCCCTGATCACCGCGATCACCGACAATCCTTTCTTATTCCTGCTCATCGTCAATCTGATTCTTCTGCTGGTCGGCATGCTGATTGACGGTATTGCAGCGGTCATTCTGATCACTCCGATCCTGTTGCCCATCGCCATGAGCGACTACGGAATCAGCCCCTATCAGTTTGGCGTGGTGATCTGCCTGAACCTTGTGCTCGGACTTCTGACGCCACCTGTGGGGGTTGGCCTCTACATCGCTTCCTCCATGAGCGGCGCCACACCGGGCCGCATCCTGCGTTCACTCTGGCCGTTTCTTCTGGCGGTGGCGGCCGTGCTTGTGCTGCTCAGCCGGTTTCCGTCAATTTCAACGGCATTGATATGATCCGTAGGGAGAGAACGGGGTACCGTGTGGAGCGGATTTGCGGCGCGAACCACGACACCGCAGCAAACGATGGAAGTGGTCATGCACCGGCATCATAACCTTTGAGCCGAGGGCTTCGCCTGAAGGGTATCGTTCCATCCCTGCCGGAACAGTGACTGGATCGCCGCTTCGGAGGAGAGCGGCTCTTTGAGCGCCCCGTAAAACCAAGACGAATGACAGGATATCCACCATAGTGGTTGCGGGAAGAGCCTTCGTTCTCCAAGGTCCGGATCGGAAGTATGCACATCTTCTCACAGCGGACGAATTTCGTTCAGCCAGCCCTGTCGAGGTTTCGTCGACATTCATCGGCCAATCATGGTCCCTGTTCACACAGGAACCGATCGAAATCACGGTCGAAACCCTGCTTGACCACTCCTCGCATCGGTATGGTCCACGGTTCCATCCCCGGCCTGTCGGGGGGGGCGCGCGAGTGCGAATATGGCGATTGGATATCGTGATACGTATGACCGGATGAACGACTTCCACCGATGGAATGCCGCAGCATGAATCCACGAAAGATCCACACACCCTCCTGGAGTTTTTCTGGCCAACATAGACCATGGGGATAGGCCAGGGCCGGGAATTGCGCGTCAACGCAACCCGGGCCGGTTGAGGATGACACTGAATCCCGTTGAAAATCTCGATTGAAGCGCAGTGGGTGCTTATCCGAGCGCCGAAATCGAGACCCGGCATGCGATCCGGTTCAGCCCCTGGAAAACCGGATAGGTCCATTCCATCGCAACAGGCGGTTTTCATACACCCAATTCGGGTTCATACAGCCGATGGATCAGCTGCCCGCTCGCCACAGTTGCCGCCCGTTATTCGGACTGCTCGTCATTCGAAGCAGCCTGTCAACCGACCCGAACCACGACGGCGGCGCCCGTATCACCCGCCGCACAGCCCGCCATCAAACCGTAACCACCACCCCTGGCGGCGAGTTCCTCTATCAATTCGATCACGAGTCTGAGTCCGGTAGGACCCTGTGGATGGCCAAAGATCAGCGAAGACCCGAAATTGTTGATTTTCTCCGCGTCAACGCCGGTCTCGAGCGCAAAATAGAGATCGTTGACAACAAAGGGGTTGTGCGTCTTGACGCAACTGACGCCGTCGATATCGAGACCCGCATGGTGAAGTGCCTCGCGCGCCGCAGGCACCACCGCCATCCCCATATATGCTTTCTCGGCGCGGCCTTCACCGTATGAAATCAGTTCGATCTCGGGACCGTCCGGCGCCAGGTCCACCGCCACCTCCGCCGCGCAAAGGACCATACCCGCGTTCCCATCCGCCGGATGGGTCTGCGCGGCGTAAGTGACGGACCCGCCCTCTCGAACGGGCGCCAGCCCCGCCAGACCCTCCCGCGTTGTGGGTATGACCCCCTCGTCGGTACCGATGACCTGTTTCGTTCGACCTCCGCCAACCTTCACATCAATCATGTAGCCGATCTGAAACGCCCGATCATTGGCGAGCGCCCGTTTATACTGGTTGAACCTGAAATGCGTCAGCGCGTCCTGAGCTTCCCGGCTGAAGCCGAACCGTGACGCAATGTTCTCGGCTGTATCAATCATCCCGATATGCAAATTCGGGTCTTCGTTAAAGCTGTCCATCACCCAATCCTCAGATTTACCCGTGCCACCCGGCCCGCCGGGATCGGGAAAGTAAAGGTGAGGACCATTGCTGATTCGATCGGCCGCCAAAGCGAGCGCCGGAGCACGGTCGCCGAGCGAGATGCGGCCCGCCGCACTTGCGAGCACGCGCGCGGATGTCGCGCAGGCCTGCATAATCGTGGGACCGGTAATGCGGTCATTGCCGATCATGGACGCCAGCCAAGGAGCGCCGAAGAAGCACTTTGGCTGCGGGACGGTCATTCCGAAGTGCAGGGTGCCCAGACATTCCGGGTGTAGATCAAGATCATCCAGCCTCCGTCGTGCGCAATCGGCGGCAAGCCTGATCGGATGTTGGCCACTCAGGCTACCCTGCCATTTGCAGAATGGCGTCGACCAATACCCTCGAAACGGTATGAATACGTCTGAAAATCTCATGTACGACCCCTGTATCGATGCTCGACCAGCGCGGATTTCATTTCAGATCTCGGGAGGCTGCCAGCCGGCACCAGTTCCACTCTCGCACTGAAGAACAGTCTGGCGCGAAGCGACCTTTCGATCTCTCCGGCAAGGGTATCATCAAATACAGAATCCTCACCACATTCCACGGTGATCGCCAAAGGTGGGGTCACCTGTTGCGGCGGCGCGTCGAGATGTATCTTCAGCTCACCGCTGATTCGTGGACGAAAGGCCAGAAGCACATCCCGAATGGCCGAAGGCCAGACATTGACACCGCGCACGATCAGCAGATCATCGGTGCGGCCGATACAGCGAATGCGCGGCCCGGTCCTGCCGCAGACGCAGGGCGTGTTCTTCACCACGACGCGGTCACGCGTGCGAAAGCGCAGCATCGGATTGCACTGCCGATCTAGATGCGTGAAGACCATTTCACCCTCGATTTCAGGTGCATCCACTGAAAGAACCGAGCCGGTCTCTAAATCGATCAACTCAAGTATCATATAATCAGGCACCATGTAGTGGCACCCATCCTGCGCGTCACACTCGGCGGAGTGAATCGTGATGACATCGGCATTGCCGATCGACTCGGTGCAGGTTGCATTCCAGTTCGACTCGATCTGGGCGCGAACCGCCGGAATACCGCCACCGGGTTCGGCGCCCACCAGTACATGCTTCACTCCAAGCTCCGCCGGGTCAATGCGGAAATCCTTCCGTGCGATTTCGGCAAGGTAATTCGCGTAGGAAGGGGTTGTGGCGAGAAAGGTCGCGCCCATGCGCTCGATGCTCTGGAGCAGTCGATCCGAGGCTCCTATGCCAACCGGAAGCAGCGCCGCTCCTATTTCCTCCACGACATTCGCGATCGGCAGTCCACCGACAAAGAATCCTATGCTCATACCCATCGCAAATACGTCACCCGGTCGCAGACCCTGGGCCCAGTAGCTGCGTGAAACGCACTCGGTCCAACGTGCCTTGTCAAAGGCTGTGAGACCGACGAAAGATGGCGTTCCGGTCGTGCCAGAAGACGCATGGATTCTGACCACGTCCTTCATATCCGCACCGGCATGACGGCCAAGAGGCGGCGCGACCTTCTGGCTTTCGCGCAGATCGGTTTTTTCCACAAACGGTAGTCTGGCCAGATCCGAAAAACTGCGGATGTCACCAGGTTCAAGCCCCGTCCGCCGAAACCGATCCGCGTAGAAAGGCGCGGCTTCCTGAAGATAATTCAGCTGTCTGGTCAGTTTCTTTAACTGCATGTCCGCGATCGCATCTGTGGACATCGTCTCGATATCTGGTGAAAAGTATTCTGAGTCGGTCACTTACGGACATCCCTCTTGCTATCGCGGTGGTCGGGTAGGCACATCCATCCACCCTATCTTATCCAATGCGGGTTCGACCCGAACGGTCGGCCAGGCCGCGGCCAGGGCTCTTTCACCAACGAATTGTCCAGCCGAAGCCAACGACCCGCGGGACTTTCGTACGCCAGACGTGATGACCGGGTTCACACGGATAGGAGCCCTGTCCTCTCAAATCAGGATCTTTTCGAAAACTACGTCATCAGCCAAGACACTTTCCATAAAGCCACCACCTTTCGACGTACGAAGAGGGACACCACCCCGGTGAAATCCAGGCCTAAACAGCTGGCCGCATGATCTCCCCCCAGTAACGAACACGGCGCGTTCGATGTATCCGGCGTATGAACAGCCTTGTAGCAGTCGAGTTGCCGTCATGGCCGTTTTGAGTCCACTGATACCGGGAATTAGGATATGCATGTTTCCAGAGGAGCGACGAATGTAAAGTTGCGATTCTGATATTCGTAAAATCGATACCTATATCGCTTGCCTTTCAGAAAGAATCCGCCGACCGTTTCGCTGGTATAGAGGGACGGTGACAGTGGCCGAAGACGGAATTTTCTTTCTGACCTGTCGGGAGGTGCTCGATGAATTCGAAAGGGGTCACCTGTCGATGGGTGAATATATGCGTTCGCTCCTCGCCCGGACCGACACACATTCAGACCTGAACTGTTTCATCGACCTGGACCGCGACCTGGTCGCATCGATTGCCTCCAGAACCATTCGCGGACCCCTCGCAGGCATTCCGATAGCGGTCAAGGACGCCATCAACACCAGATCGCTGCCGACAACCGCCGGGACGCCCGGTTTGAGAAATCACCGCCCCGAATCGGACGCTGAGGTGGTCGCGTCGCTGCGAAAGGCCGGTGCCTTGATTCTCGGCAAGCTGAATATGCATGAACTCTCCTATGGAATCACCTCGAACAACTCCCATACCGGTGCCGTTCGTAACCCGTTCGACAGATCCGCCATACCGGGCGGCTCGAGCGGTGGAGCCGGAGCCGCCGTCGCAGGCGGTCTCGTACCGGCGGCGATCGGAACCGATACGGGCGGCTCGGTGCGCATCCCGGCTGCGCTTTGCGGTGTTGTTGGATTTCGTCCCAGCACGGGACGCTACAGTCAATCAGGCATTGTCCCGGTTTCGCATACCCGTGACACCGCTGGACCGCTGTGCCGGTCCGTAGACGACGCCGCCCTTATCGACGCGGTCATTTCAGGATCGGAAGACCGGCTCGCGTCCATCAGTCCCAACCGGATCACCTTAGGTGTGCCAAGCAATCACTTCCGCGATGGGCTCGATGAAGATGTGGCTACCGTTTTCGAGGAACGGCTTGCTGGCCTGAGACATGCCGGTGTCGTTACGAAAGATGTTCACGTACCGGAGGTCCATGCGCCAACGGAAGGCATCGGATTTACCATCGCGCTTTATGAAACGAGAAGCGATTTGGCGAAATACCTCGAAGACAGCATGATCGGAGTCTCGTTCCGTCAGGTGATTGAGGCGGTTGCAAGCCCTGATGTCAAAGCCACCCTCGTCGACCTGCTTGACACGTCATTCGTCGCCGATCTCAAACCAGCCTACCATAAGGCAATACGGTCCATCCGTCCGGCGATGCAGAAAACCGTGGATGCATTCTTCCGCGAAAGCGAAATCGACGCGCTGATTTTCCCTACGACACGCCTCACCGCACGCCCGATCGGGCAGGATTGCACGGTCAGCATCGGGGGCGAGGATGTCCTCACCTTTCCAAGCTACATCCATAACACCGACTTCGGCAGTATCGTTGGCCTTCCCGGTATATCGCTTCCGGCCGGGGTTGATCGAAATGGCCTGCCAATCGGGCTCGAGATCGACGGACCGGCCACACAGGACCGTCGGCTCCTGGCCATCGCCGCAGCCGTCGAGCGTTTATTCCCGGAACCCGCAAGACCCAGACTTTCCTATGAAAACAAGGAGTGAGAAAATGCAGCAAGGAAATCATCTTAACCGTCGCCAGCTTATGTCCGTTGCTGCCTCAGCTGCCGGACTTCTTGCCGCACCTTCAATCCTCAGGGCTCAGAGTCAGGATACGATCAGGGTCGGTACGTTTTTCTCACTCACGGGACCGGCTTCGCTTTTCGGACCCACGCAGACGGCCTGTGTCGAACTGGCGGCGGACCAGATCAACGCGACCGGTGGTATACTCGGGCGCCGGGTCGAACTCATTCCGGGCGATGGCGGGCTATCTCCGGCGGAAGCCGCACAGGCCGCGACACGTATGCTCCTACAGGACAGGGTGGAAATGCTGGTAGGTTCGCACAATTCCGCCGTTCGCCAGGCTATCGTCGCAACGTTGGAGGGTCGTGTTCCCTATATCTATACCCCGCTGTATGAAGGTGGTGAATGTGCGCCGAATACCTATGTTACCGCTGACACACCGCCGCAGCAGATCAAACCTTCGATGACATGGCTCAACGACACATTCGGGGCTAAGAAGATCTATCTGATCGGTAATGACTATGTCTGGCCGCAGCGGGCCAATGCACGCGCCACGGAATATGCCGCGGCTTTCGGAGGAGAAATCGTCGGCGAGGAATATGTACCCCTCGGCCCGGGCAACAGGTTTGACGATGCGATCACACGGATAAAGAACGCCCGGCCCGACCTGGTTCTCGTCAGTCTCGTAGGCACCGACAATGTCAACTTCAACCGGTCATTCGCGAGCTTTGGTCTGGACACCTCGATCAGGCGGTTCTCACTGCTGCTGGAAGAGCTGACATTAATGGGTATCGGAGCGGAGAACAGCGCCGGACTCTATGGCTGCATGTCCTATTTCACTGCGGTAACCTCAGCCGAGAACATTGAGTTCAAGTCACAATACTCGGCGAAATACGGTGATGACGCACCACCTTTATCAATGCTGGGCGCCGATGCATTCTCGGGGTTACACTGCGCGGCGGCACTGGTCGAGGCGGCTGGTGGAACCGATGATCCCGCCGCATTGATGTCAGCGTCCGAAGGGCTTGCCTACAGGACCGCGACCGGCATCGGCACGATGCGAAACCGGCATGTGAACAAGGATATGTACCTTGCCGAGTGCAAGGGCACGGAGTTCGAAATCGTCGAAGTCTTCCCCCAGGTGGCGCACGGCGAAACCTGCTCGGTGTGAACACGCAGGTCGCGGGCGGCACGTCGATGGAACACATAATTGTCGCACACGGCCTGAACATTGCGTTCGAAATCGTTACACTGGCGACGGTGACCATCGGGTTGGCGGTTACGCTTGGTCTGCTGGGCGTTCTGAACCTCGCCCATGGCGAATTTATCATGATCGGCGCGTTCAGCGCTCTTGTCACTCAGACGGCTGGCCTACCGTTCGTGGCCGCGGTCCCACTCGCCATCATTGTCTGTATGGTCGTTGCGGTTCCAATCGAACGCTTCATCATCCGGCCCTTATACGCACGACCCTTCGATGCCATTCTCGCAACCTGGGGCGTCAGCCTGCTACTGCGTGAATGTGTCGAACTGATCTTCGGGCGTGGGTTCAACTCCGTGGCACAGCCCGTACCGGGAACCTTGTCCATCCTTGGAGCAAACTATCCCAGGTATCAGCTTGTCGTCATGATTGTTTCAAGCATCGCCATAGGCGTGCTGATTGTCTGGTTCGTACGCAGTCGCACCGGACGGCGCATCAGGGCTATGGTAGGAAATCCTCCACTCGCCAAAGCGGTTGGTATCGCCTCTGACAGGCTGGCGAGGAACACTTTCGTCTTCGGTCTTTGTCTGGCGAGCATTTCAGGTGTTCTTCTGGCACCTATCGTAACGGTTCATCCGGGGATGGGGATTGACTACGTCCTGAAATCATTTTTCGTCATGGTTGTCGGGGGTCTCGGAAGCATACTGGGGCTTGTTGTCGGCTCTGGCGTGATCGGCGGTGCGGAAGCAGTCGTCTCGGCGGTCATCGACCGCACGGCCGGTTACTCTTTCGTCCTCGTCGTCGCGCTGATTTTTCTCTGGAGGCGTCCGGATGGGCTGGTTGGTCGCTAATGCCCTCGTTTCCGCCGGTATCCTTATCGCCCTGCCATTGCTGGTGGACGCTTTCACCACCTATTCGATAGCTCTCTATCTCCTCTATGCCGTCGCGGCTCTTGGGCTCGGAATCGCTTGGGGTCAAGCGGGACTTCTATCGTTGGGGCAAGGTTTTTTCGTTGGACTTGGCGCCTATTTTTCGGGAATTTCCTTGATCAACTTCAGCGAAGATCCCGCACTTTGGCCACTTCTCATCGTCTGCGTCCTGGCTCCCGGTGCCATAGCTTACATGATCGGGACCATGATTTTTCGGGGCCGGCGTCAAAACGGCGCGTTCTTTGCCCTGATCACGCTTGGACTCGTGCTTCTGGCCTCTCAGGTCGCTACATCGTGGCGATCCGTCACCGGAGGCTTCAACGGCCTGCTTGGCATTCCAGGTATTCCTGGAATGGACAACTTCGATGACGCCTACACGAT
This sequence comes from uncultured Rhodobacter sp., assembly GCA_965201085.1. Taxonomy (GTDB): domain Bacteria; phylum Pseudomonadota; class Alphaproteobacteria; order Rhodobacterales; family Rhodobacteraceae; genus JAPOUP01. The sequence continues at coordinate 12,469 of CBDAVS010000005.1, forward strand.
TTCCGCCATTGCCCTTATCGTCACCCTGCTAACCTTCGCCTGGCTGCAGTCATCGCCCCTGGCGGTACTATGGCGCGCGCTTGCGCAGGATGAACGCCGTGTAGCCTTCCTCGGCTTTAGCGTCAGTCGACTCAAAGCGGTCGCCTTTGGCATCAGCGGCACCATGGGCGGTCTGGCGGGTACGCTTTATGCGCCGGCAAACAATCTTGTAACGCCGGATCTGTTCAGCTTCGCGCTGTCTACAAATCTTGTGATTTGGGTTGCCATTGGCGGACGGGCGACCTTATGGGGGCCGATACTTGGTGCGATCCTGATCGGAATGCTTACGTCGGGGCTGCGTGACAGCATTTCATTCTGGGAATTGATCCTCGCCGCAATATTCATCTGTTCGGTTCTCCATTTCCATAATGGCATAATGGGTAGGATCGAAGCGCGGTTTCGCCGCGTATGTGTAGGTATCGGTGAGTATACACGTCCCGCGCCGCCGCGTCGAACGGCGAAAAACGGCAACGTGAGCTTTGAAAACATTCACCTGCGGGCCGGAGAGGTCGAGATTCTTTCCGGTCTGAGTTTCGAGATGCGGACACCCGGCATATATTGCCTCATAGGTCCGAATGGGGCCGGGAAAACGACGGCCTTCAATGCGTTGACCGGCGAATTCCCTGCCCAGACCGGTCGTCTGCGATTTATGGGCGTTGATCTGCGGCGGCCTGACGCCATGCTCATGGCTCGGGACGGGCTTGGGCGAAAGTTTCAGGTCCCCGCGGTCTTCGACAGGTTGACGATAGGTGAAAACCTATCGATAGCGCTCTGGTGCGGGCGGGCGGGCTGGTGCGACATGCTCCGGTTCTCAGCCATGCGATGGACATCGGAGACGATGGACCATCTGATTCTCACCTTTCCGTTTCTGGCCGAAAGGGATCGGATGGTTCGGGATCTTTCGCACGGTCAACGCCAGATACTCGACCTTGCGATGGTACTTGCGATGGAGCCCAAGGTGATTCTGCTTGATGAGCCCTGCGCAGGCCTTTCCACTTCCGAAACCTCTCAGGTGGCTGACACCATCGCCTGGGCCACGAAGCGTTTCAGCGCGACAACGTTGATCATCGAACACGATATGGCACTGGTCGAAAAGCTCGCGTCTCATGTATTCGTGATGCATCAGGGCACTCTTCTGGCCGAAGGCAGCGTTGATGCGATCAAAGCATCCGATGCGGTGCGCGCGGTTTATGTTGGAGGGCGTAAATGAACCGCGATCCGGTATTTTGCTTTGACGACATTACCGGTGGCTATGGGCGCATGATGATCGTACGCGGGGTCTCCGGTCGCTTGTGGCCCGGTGAGTGCCTTTGCGTGATGGGACGCAACGGCGTCGGAAAGAGCACGTTGATGAAGCTGCTCTCCGGCCATCTCCCGCTTGCGTCTGGAACCGTCGTGCTCGACGGCGTCGAAATCGGCAATCAACCCGCCGAGGCTCGGCAATGGGCAGGCTTGAACTACTCCATGCAGGAAAATGCCGTCTTTAACGACCTCTCGGTGAAAGAGAACCTGACACTGATGCGTCGAACCGATGAACTTTCAGGTTTGGCTCAATTCTTCACAGCTTTTCCAATAATTCGGAAACGGCTTTCGCAGAGGGCCGGGACGCTCAGCGGTGGGGAACGCAAAATCCTGTCTTTCGTACGCGCGATGTCCGAACACGGCAAGATATTGATGCTGGATGAGCCGACCGAAGGTGTTCAACCGGAAAATATCGATCGAATGGTTGAGGCGATCAACACCGCGAAATCCAACGGAAACGCGCTTCTTATCGTCGAGCAGAATATCGATTTCGTCCTCGGTGTGGCTGACCGTATCTGTGTGATGGACCGGGGAAAGGCGATCCTGACCAGGGATCGTGAGGAGGTCGACCGCGCAACCCTGCTGGTCCGGCTGACGGTCTGAATAACAGCTTGGATGCCCATATACCGGTACATGACCCGCCCTAAAACGTATTCCTACCATCTGACGGAGATTCGGCCAAAGCGTTTTCCACCGAATGACGGCTTTTCGGGTCACCCACCAAGATTTGCCGGATCCGTAGATCGGCGGTTCAACGCTTCCCCGCATTCCATTGGCGGTTGTTCTTCGTGGTGCCGAAGTCACTGTGGGTTGGCTCCGGCGCACACGGGAAACACCCAGATCCGGTGGCGTCGCTTGGGCGCTGCGGCGAGGAAGCTTCATTTCCTTCAATCACCATTCAAACCGTTCTGTTACCAGCCGTTGGCCGATCATGAATGCGTCAGCGATATGAACCATCGGACGCAGATCCATTTCGATTCCGCGCGTCGCCACGAGTCTGGCCATACGTGCGTATAGCCTGGGGTATTCGCCCCTTGGGTGCCCCCCGGACAGCGATGACTCGATATCATCCACGAACATACGCGATCCACCTTCGATCAGCTTCAGGATCCCGTGATCGGTCACGACCTCGATCTTCCAGATGTCCCGCTCCCGCTCCCTCCAGTCAAACTCTGCGGATACATTGCCCGAAAACACCAGACCCGCCGCGATCGGGGTCTGGCGATTCTCGGGGAACGACAGCGAAGCGCTCCGCAGGTGTATGGGCTTCGGCAGTATTTCAGTCAGAATCGATAACGCGTTGATACCGGGGTCGAACACTCCCATCCCGCCTGGCTCGAATACCCAGTCCTGGTTGGGGTGCCATTTGCGTACGTCCTCGCGCCAGGTAATATACGCACGCCTGACCTCCCTATCCTTCAACCAGTCACGCGCCGCGCCGACCGCCACCGCCTCCCGTGAATGCCATGACGCGAACAGTGCAAGCCCGCGCGCCGTGGCGAGCTCTTCCAGTTCGTGGCACTCAGCCAATGTCGCGCCCGGCGGTTTTTCAAGCATGACATGGCGACCGGCTTCGAGTGCGGTCCTGGCCGCCGCGAAACGGGGAACGGGTGGCAGGCAGAGCGACACGACGGAAATGTCGGATCGTTTGGAAAGCATATCATGGAGGTCGGTGAAGCGTTCCACTCCTTCCAGAAACCCCCGCCTCGAAACCGTTGCCGCAAGCTCCCAATCAGCCGACGCGGTTATCGACGGTATATGCCGGTCCACGGCGATCTTTCCGATTCCAACCAAAGCGATTTGCGTGCTCATCGAGGATGTCCTGTTGGGGAGTGGTGAGCGTATTATGCTCCAGTTCGGACATGTACTCCACCAATTCTGGCGGCAACCTGAATAATGTTGGGGGACGGCTTTCACTCCGAACAGCCGGACCCTGCAGGAGCGGAATTCCTTTGCGGCCCAACCTATGCGTATTTCGGTTCAGCCGCGATGTGCGGTTCTTTCGAACGTAAGGTAGTGTGGTATTCGTCCCTCGCGCAGTGCCTTCCGTTCATATCTCGTTGACAGCCAATCCCCCCAGGATCGCCGCCAGTCGACCGGTCTTTCGGCCCGCCATTCGAACCCGGCTTTGGGCACCTCTTCCAAGGTCTGCCGAACATAGTCGGGAATGTCCGTCGCTACCCGCAATTCAGCCCCCGGTTCCGTGACACGCCCAAGCGGTTTAAGATATTCCGGAGTTACGGCCCTTCTGCGATGGTGGCGTCTTTTCGGCCAAGGATCCGGATATAACAGGAAAACCCCGGAAACCGATCCATCCGGGAGAACATCGAGAAGATCACGGACATCACCTGGATGGATCCGCACGTTGCCGATATCCTTCGTTCGGATCCTGCCGAGGAGTGCGGCGATGCCATTGGCGAAAATCTCGCAGCCAATGAATCCAACACCGGGTCGCAATCCAGCCTGATGCACAAGATGCTCGCCCGCCCCAAATCCGATTTCCAGCCATATCGAACGCTCGCGGAACAGTTCGGTTGGATCAATCTGTTCCCTTTCAGGGTTTTCTCGCCGGTCCACGCCCGGAACACGGAATTTCGGCAGGTCCCGATCGAGGGCGGTCCGCTGGCCGGGCTTCAGCGACTTTCCATGTTTTCTTCCGTAAAGATTACGCCGGGGCGCATCCGGATGGCGTCCGCCTGAAGTCATGACCTGCAATCCAGCCCGAGCCCGCTCCGTGGCTCACCTGAGAATTCGCTGGCCTTGAGATATGTCTGAACGCACCAGATCGGCACCTGATATCTCCGCCGAGCGGGGATTCGCGTCGCCCGACGGCTTAAACGATCCTGCTCAGCTCATTCACAAGGTCGGTCCTTTCCCAGGAAAAGCCGCCTTTTGAATCGGGACTGCGCCCGAAATGACCGTATGCCGCGGTTCGTTGGTAGATCGGACGGTTCAGGCCCAGATGCTCCCGGATTCCGCGCGGTGTGAGATCCATGACCTGGGAGACAGCCCGCTCGATCCTGTCCTCATCCGCTTTTCCCGTCCCATATGTCTCGACATGTATTGAAAGCGGACGGGCGACGCCGATCGCATAGGAAAGTTGCAGGCAGCAGCGCTTCGCAATCTCGGCGGCAACTATGTTTTTCGCGAGATACCTGGCGGCATAAGCCGCAGAGCGATCGACCTTGGTCGGATCCTTACCCGAAAACGCACCACCCCCATGAGGAGCAGCGCCACCGTATGTGTCGACGATGATCTTGCGACCCGTGAGACCGGCGTCACCTTCCGGCCCCCCTATCACGAACCGCCCAGTCGGATTCACATGCCATTCGGTCCTGCCGTCGATCCAACCATCGGGGATCTCGCTACGGATGAACGGCTCCACGATGCCGCGCACGTCGTCACTCGTGAGCCCTTCGTCAAGGTGCTGGGTCGACAATACGATCGAAGCGACTCCAACCGGCTTTCCGTCAAAATACCTTAAGGTGAGCTGCGACTTCGCGTCGGGACCCAACTTGCTGGCATCGCCCTCACCGTCCTTGCGCGCCTTGGTAAGCCGTCGAAGTATTGCATGGGCATACTGGATCGGGGCGGGCATCAGTTCCGGGGTCTCGTCGACGGCGTAGCCGAACACGATCCCCTGATCTCCCGCACCCTCGTCTTTTTCGCCGCTTGCGTCGACTCCCTGGGCGATATCTTCAGACTGGGCGTTGAGATAGTTGTCGACCTTAAGGTTCGCCCAGTGGAATCCTTCCTGCTCATAGCCAATATCCCGCACGCATCGCCGCACGATCCGCTCAACGTTCCGGTGGACGCCGTCAGGGCCGCGGACTTCTCCCCCGACGATGATCCGATTGGTGGTTGCGAAGGTTTCGCAGGCCACTCTGGAAACGGGATCGGCTTTCAGGAACGCGTCCAGGACAGCGTCGGAAATCTGGTCACAGATTTTGTCGGGATGCCCTTCCGATACCGATTCGGAAGTAAAAATATAGTCATTGCGGGACACGGGTGCTCCATTGGATCAAAGTCCCCCACGTCAGGAAGCCGTTGTGGGGGCGGATCGCGCCGCGTTAAGCGGTGAGCGTATGGAAGTCAATCGGTATCGAACCTGATTTCTTCGAAACGGTTCGAAATCGGTCAATCTAAGCGCATGGCCTGTCACCGGCGCGCTCAACCAACCTGAATCCGAACAACCCGACGAAGAGCAGAAGCAAAGTAGATGAAGCGGTCCAGTCACCGGTGCGGGAATAGAAAGTGCGAGGAAGCGACGGAGGAAGGTGAGCGTCAAGATGGTTGGCTTCGCCGAGCGGAATCTGCGCCACAACTCCTCCACGGGCGTCGATAATCGCAGAAACCCCCGTGTTCGCCACACGAACCAAAGGCAAACCCTGCTCCACCGCACGCAACTGAGCCTGCGCCAGGTGCTGATAGGGCCCCGAGATCCTGCCGAACCAGGCATCGTTGGTGATCTGGAGCAACCAATCGGGGCGCTCCGGGGCAGCGACGACATCCTGTGGGAAAATGGCTTCGTAACAGATGAGCGGCAACACCTTGCCCAATGCGCCCATATCGATCACGCGCGCTCCTGGCCCCGGACTGTAGCCAAAGCCGTGAAGCGCCGAATATGCCGTCAGGCCAAAGCGTGCCATCAAGTCACCAAAGGGAACGTATTCACCGAAGGGAACGAGATGATGCTTGTCATAAATATCGGCGACCTTTCCCGACGCACCCAGCCGTACGAGGCTGTTATGCACCCGCCTGCCTCCGCTCCTCTGGATACCCAGCACCACGGGAACGCCGGTCGCGGCATCGGCGATGCGCCGAAGCTCCGGACCTGCCCGTTCGAGCATGACAGGAACCGATGTTTCCGGCCAGATTACCAGATCGGGACGTTTGTTGGCCGAGGCGGATGTTTGGTCCAGCATCCGCTCAAAAAATATCGGCGCATGATCACGGTGCCACTTCAGGTGCTGCGGTGCGTTGGGCTGCACCAACCGCAGCAGGGGTTGGGTTTGCGCGGCCCCGTGAATCGGCTGGCCCGAAAGCCACATCCCCGCCGCGTAAAGCCCGAGAAACGGGAGAACGGCGGTCAGCGCGGCCGGTCGTCGCCATCTGACCGCTACCGCGACCGACGCGCTGGCCAGCAGGGTCAGAAGTGTCAGTCCATGCGGTCCGATCCAGGCCGCGAGTTGCATTGGAGCCCAACCTATCCAGACATGTCCAATCAATGCCCATGGAAATCCCGTGAACAGGTAGGACCGAGCGAGTTCGGCAAGCGCGAGAGCGCTCGGCCAGGCGATTGCGGCCACCCAATCCCGACCGGATAGCCAACGCGCCAGCCACCAAGCACCTCCCCAGAACAGCGCGAATCCGGAGGCCATGAATATAAGCGCGAACGGAGCCATCCAGCCATGGCGAGACGGATCGACGAAGAAAGGTTCCACAATCCAGAATAGCGTCGCTGCGAAATAACCTACCCCAAAGGCCCATCCCGCCAACGCCACAACGCGGAGACGCTCAATTTCACAGAACAGAATATACGCCAGCGCCAGCCCGATCAGGGACATCCAAGGCAGCGAAACCGGTGCCTGACCGAGAGCGGCCAAGACGCCCGAAAATGCCGCACCTGCAATTACGCCACGTACCGATCGACCACCGCCTGGCCTGCGATCAGCCATCATGCGGCGATGGCACCCTTACGCGCAGCTTCTTGATTCGACGTGGGTCCGCATCCACGACTTCGAATTCAGCCCCCTGTGGATGCCGGATCACCTCACCTCGGGCCGGAACACCGCGTGACAGCATGAATAAAAGTCCACCGAGCGTGTCGATCTCTTCGCTGTCCTTCTGTTCTGCAAGCCTTAAGCTCAATCCGATCTCGCTTTCGAATTCCGCGAGCGGTGCTTTCGCCTGCACGAGATAACAACCCGGCTTCTCCAGCGCCCAGAAATCGTCCTCCTCGACATCGTGCTCGTCTTCTATCTCACCAAGCACCTGCTCGATCAGATCCTCGATGCTGACAAGCCCATCCACACCGCCATATTCGTCGATCACGAGCGCCAGATGCATTCTCTCGCTCTGCATTTTCTTCAACAGCACGCCGATCGGCATGGAGGGTGGTGCAAACAGAAGAGGCCGCAGCATTTTGCGTAGTACGAACCGTCCACCCGTACCATTGAAACCATGGTTCAGAGCGAAGTCCTTGAGATGCACCAAGCCCTTCGGGGAATCGAGCGTGCCTTCGTAGACCGGGAGACGCGTCAGCCCGCTCTCACGGAAGGTCCGTAAAACCTGGTCCTTGCCGGTATTGATCGAGACGGCGATGATATCGGCCTTGGGGACCGCAACGTCTTCAACCCGCAATCTAAGTAGGTTTACGATATCCGGCAGCGCTGCGGCGCTGGGTGCACCGTTCATTGGGTGAGGGTTTTCATGAACACCCGGCGTCCTGCCGTTTCCCAATGCAAACGCACCAAATACCCTGCCCATCAAGCCGCGTCGTCCGTCACCTGCCTGATCCTGCGCGCCTTGCGCTGCGCTAGAGGACCCGCTGTCCGAGTCGCCCATCGTTCCTGTCCATTGCTCGGGGTCCATATGACCCTGGTTTCAATATGGACCATCGATGTCGAGGGTTGCAAGTATATCGGTTTCAATCGCCTCCATTCGCGCCGCATTCCTGTCATCGGCGTGATCATAGCCGAGAAGATGGAGCAGTCCATGGACCACCAGATGGGTCGCGTGATGGGAAAGAGGCCTGCACTGCATGTCGGCTTCCAGGGAACAGGTATCAAAGGCGATCGCGATATCTCCAAGCTCTCCACCTGCCGGAAAGGATGGGTCACCGCCTTCAACCACCGGCGCACGCTGATCCGATGGCCAGCTCAGCACGTTTGTAGATTCGCGTCGAGAGCGGAATTCCCTGTTAAGCGCGGCGATACGCGCATCGTCGCAGCCGAGCACGCAGAACCCGTAGGCATCCTGATCGAGTTCCAGATGTTCAAAGGTAACCCGCGCCGCCTCGCGCGCCAGCGCTTCCAAACCAACCGCCATCCAACGCATGTCCTCGATGACGACATCCACGTCGTCCAATTCAGACCCGCCTCGACATCGGCGGTCAGGTTCCCGCATCTTCGCGCTCGTAAGCATCGACGATACGAGCGACTAAAGGATGACGCACGACATCCTTCGAAGTGAATTGGTCAAAGGAGATTCCTTCTATACCACGTAGCCGTCGCTCGGCATCCGCCAGACCCGACCCCTGTCCACGCGGTAGATCGATTTGGGTCAGATCACCGGTAATCACCATGCGGCTCCCTTCACCAAGTCGGGTCAGGAACATTTTCATCTGCATCTCGGTCGCGTTCTGCGCTTCATCAAGCACGATGAAACAGTTTGAAAGCGTTCGGCCCCGCATGAAGGCCAATGGCGCGATCTCGATTTTCTTTTCCTCGAGCAATCGAGCGATCTGCCGGCCGGGTAGAAAATCGTGCAGCGCGTCATAGAGCGGCTGCATATAGGGATCGACCTTTTCCTTCATGTCGCCGGGCAGGAATCCCAGGCGCTCCCCCGCCTCGACAGCCGGCCGGCTGAGCACGATTCGGTCCACGTTTCCGTCGATGAACATAGATACACCCACCGCGACGGCAAGATATGTCTTCCCGGTACCGGCCGGTCCGATGGAAAACGCCAGTTCGTGCCTGAACAGACTCCGCAGATATGATTTCTGCGCGGTGGTACGTGGAACGACCGCTTTCCTGCGGGTCTTTATCTCGAATTGTCCGTCCTCGAACATTTCCATCTGGCCGGTGGCGGGGGTTCCGGCTCCGGTCGATGACCGCCCGGTCCTGAGCGCTCCATCTATATCACCCGCGTCAACGGAATGTCCGACCTCCAATCTCCCGTAGAGGTCCCGAAGCGCGTCATAGGCCAACTGAACCGAACCGGTCTGACCGACCACAGTCAGCCTGTTACCCCGGCGCAGGATTTGCACTCCTAGTCTGTGCTCCACCAATACAAGGTTACGGTCATATTCACCGCAAAGGTCGATCAGCAGGCGGTTGTCCGAGAATTCCAGCGAAGCTTCATGGGTTTCGTGAACGTTTTCCGCATTTGGCAGCCCACCGAATTGCAATTTCGTCTCCTTCTATTCCGCGCTCCTGGTGAAAGTGCCAATGACTGCGGGTGGGAGCAAGTGGCTACGAAGCAATCAATATGACTTCATAGCCCACTTAGGAGTGTGGGAATTGCCCAGATATCGCCAATGTACGCTCTTCAATCCTATATGATGACTGACTGGGATGAGAAGCTGAAAACCGGACGGATCATATATCGACCTAATCCCCTCCAGACGCTGATCGGGTTCGGTGGCACAGACACCCAGAAACACCACATTGGCTATTTTCTCCAGAATCCGCCCGATTCTGTTCCAGTCGGTCAGTTCCGGATCAAGCCCTTTATATTCGGTCAGTTCCACATCCTTCAAATCATATGGCTTTGGGAGGGAACGCTGTGCCAACAGCTGCTGAAGAGCGGATTGTCCGTTGTCCTGGGATAGAGCCTGTCTAAGAGTTTATTCCATAAGTTGAGTGGTCCCGCAGGATGTGGCATTCCGGTTGGTGAACGCACCCAGATACGGAGAGAGCCATGCCCCGGGACAGGACCACCCGGAAGTTGTACAGTCGTCCGGACGACCACAGTCAAAACGACCTGACCGACGCCGAATGGACCGTCATCGGGCCGATGCCGCCGAAGCGGGGAAGGATGGGACGGCCGCGCGGGGTCGACCTTCGGCCGGTGTCCGACGCGGGCCGGCATATCCTGTCCACGGGATGCCGGTGGCGCGCGTTACCCTCTGGATATCCACCGTTTCCCACCGTCCGGAACCATTTTCACGCATGGCGGCGGAGCGGGCTCCCGGAGCGTATCGTGCATCGTCTCCGGGACCTCGCGCGGCGGTGTCCGGGGCGCTCCGCGGAGCCGGCCGCCGCCCCCGTCGACAGCCGGCCGGTGAGGACCACGGAGAGCGGCGGCCCCCGCGGCCACCACGCCGGCAGGAAGGTGAAGGGGAGGAAAAGGCACCTGATCGTGGACGCCGGCGGCACGCCGGTCGTCATGACGGTTCACACCGCCGACATCCAGGACCGGGACGGCGCACCGGACCTGATCGCGAAGCTGCTGGAGACGGTGCCTACGGTGTGTAAGCCGTTCGCCGACGGTGGCCACCCGGGTCCGAAGCTGCGGGAGCGGCCTGCGGGGATGGGGTTGCCGGACGTGACCGGGACCGTCGGAAAACCGGAGGATGTCAAGGGGTTCACGGTTCTCCACCGCCGGTGGGCCGTCGAGCGGACCTTCGCCTGGATGGGCCGGTGCCGCCGCCTGTCGAAGGACTGCGGGCGCCTCTGCGGGAACCCGCTGGCATCCGGGGTGAGGCATCACGCGCCACCGGTCCGGGCGTGAGTGAGGCACGAACGAACGCTGGCCGCCTGCCGGTTCCCGCCCAGGCGGGTGGCGAGGGCGTCAACTCCATGAAAAACAATGGATTGATCATATCAGTGACTTATGAGTCAAACTCTAAGGATCACACGGCTTCGACAAGGGCTTCCGGATCCATGCGGAAGCCAAGAGCGGCGAAATCGAGGTAATCCCTGACCGCGTTCCGTTTCAGGATCAGCACCGCCTTGATGCGCATCATCTCCGCTTCGGCCGGAACGGTGACGGTGCCGGCTTCCAGTTCCATATCCACCGTCTCAAGCGGTTCATAAAGGATTAGCTGCCGTATTCCCGTCTCGATGCCGTCCAGGGATCCAGGAATGAGTTTCGGGTAAATCCTCCTTGTCGTTTTCCATCCGGCCACCGATTCAAGATCGACGAGCATTTCGTGAAAACGTTGATTGAGACCGTTTGGCACATGGTCCGCATCGTTGGAAAACCGGTGGCCCGCGTGCAGCGCCGCAGCCGTCCCACCAGCCAGAACGGCATCCGGTAATATACACCGAAGCCGCGCGGTCGATGATAGTGGCTGTTCCCATTCAGGCAGGGACTCTCTGGAACCGGAGATAGTTCGACCAGAATTGATGGCGCTGGGGATAGCCGTGGGGACTATTAATGTTGGTGATACATATCCTTTCGATGACATCCGAAGCGTCGGTTCCTCGAGCACCATTATACAGATGAACCCAGTCCCGCCAAAGGCCGCGGAAGATAATATCGCCGATAGCCGGAGGAGTAACACCAACGTCATCGGCAAGATGCCTGTGTTTCATGGGACTTGTCCCTCCAACTTTTCCCGTATGACATGTCCTAACGTTGGAAATCGAACCCATCAAATACGTTGCGGGGAGGATCTTGCCCGGCTTGGGTGAACACCTCTGCGGCCCGCCCTTCATGCGGCGCTCCCCAGCGCTTGGACTGAACCGCGGCGGCTCGGGGACGGCTGACGTCGAGCATGACATCCGTTTTCATCTGAATCGTGCAAACTCGAACCAATTTGTTGCGCGAAACCTGCCCATCATGTAGTCGGGTGCCCTGAATTCGCTCGAGGACCGAGAAATGACGAAGCCCAAGCGGTTGTTCATCAAGACCTATGGTTGCCAGATGAATGTCTACGACAGCGAGCGCATGGCGGAAGCCCTGGGCGAGCGGGGATATTCGACCGTATCGGCTCCAGAAAACGCGGACCTCATTCTTCTGAACACCTGCCATATCCGCGAGAAGGCGGCCGAAAAGGTCTATTCCGAACTCGGCAGGCTCAAGCCACTCAAATCCGCAAATCCGGATCTCAGGATAGGGGTCGCCGGATGCGTGGCGCAGGCCGAGGGCGCGGAAATCATGCGCCGCCAGCCCATGGTCGACCTGGTCGTCGGACCCCAGAGCTATCATCGCCTCGCTGAGCTGGAGGCCCGCACCCGTGATGGCGAACGGCCCCTTGAAACGGAATTTCCGCCCGAAATGAAATTCGATGGTCTGACCGCGCGCCCTCGGGTGAATCGTGGACCCTCAGCATTCCTGACCGTACAGGAAGGATGCGACAGGTTCTGTGCCTTCTGTGTGGTACCCTACACCCGCGGAGCGGAAGTATCCCGACCGGTCGCCACCGTGGTCACCGAAGCAAGGGGTCTGGTCGAAAACGGAGTGCGGGAGATCACTTTGTTGGGCCAGAACGTGAATGCCTATCATGGTGCGGGACCGAACGGCGTCTCGTCGCTCGCCGGGCTGATCGCGGAACTGAGTGAGATCGATGGACTTGATCGCATACGATACACGACGTCCCATCCGAAGGATATGGCTGACGACCTGATCGAAGCGCACGGGACGATCCCGAAACTCATGCCCTACCTGCACCTACCGGTGCAGTCCGGAAGCGATAGGATCCTCAAGCGAATGAACCGGGGCCATACCGCCGGCGCGTATCTAAAGCTGATCGAGCGCATAAGGTCGGCGAGGCCGGACATTCTGATCTCCGGCGACTTCATCGTCGGCTTCCCCGAAGAGACCGAAGCGGATTTCGCGGACACCTTGGCGCTCGTGAAGAAAGTGCGCTACGGCCAGAGCTACTCCTTCAGGTATTCCGCCCGGCCCGGAACGCCGGCGGCCGAGCGCGACCAGATCGACCCGGACGTCGCGAGCGATCGGCTGGAACGGCTACAGAAACTGCTGTCAAAACAGCAGGGCGATGTCCAGAATGACATGATCGGGCGCGATGTAGACGTTCTATTCGAGCGAACAGGCCGGAAACGCGGCCAAATGGTCGGAAAATCCGATCATCTACATGCGGTTCATGTAACGCATTGCGGCATCGTCCCAGGTGAACTGCGGAGGGTTCGCATCACCGGCAGCGCACCGAATTCGCTTGCCGGCGCGCTGGTAGGCCATTGAATCGACCGTGTAATCCCGTGACCGGAGCCATGCTTTCCGGTAAGATCGGGATGCGGTCCTAAACGCTTTCGTTCCGCAGGGTCACCGCCGCTTCGTGGACGTCCGCCGCAGTCGAATCACAACACCGACACCTACAATCTCTGTTCCCTCAGGCGCCGATGGAAGTCGCGAGAATTCCATCTGATCGGCCGGCGCATCGGTGACGGCACCGGAGTCTTCCCAGTAATAGTGCGGATGATTTGATGTATTCGTATCGAAGTAGCTTTTAGCCCCGTCAACGGCGATTTCCCGCATCAGTCCCGCGCCGCAGAAGGTTTTCAGTGTGTTGTAGACGGTCGCCAGCGAAACCTTTCCATCGCTGCGGCAGACGGCTGCGTAGAGACCTTCCGCCGTCACATGCCGATCCCTGCCGTCGCCCACCAGAAGCTCCGCCAACGCCACACGCTGCCGGGTAGGCCGAAGGTTTGCGCTCCGCAGCCAATCGCTGCCGCATCGCTTCGTCCGTGACATACAATCCATAGCGGCTTTATCCATGTTGGGAGGTAATATAGCGCGAACTTCGGATTAAATTCAACAGGAAATGTCGGGACTGTTCCGACCGTCCTACGCACCCGCACCCTTGCCAGTCCTTTAACCCACCTGTTACACTGGTTCGGGATCGGATCCGTCAAACCGTTGGGAGCCTCTTGCGACATGGTAGACTTTCCAAGGACATTCGGGCGGGAAGCACTCCTGAGCTGCGCTCGAGGTGAACTGTTCGGCCCGGGTAACGCGCAGCTGCCCGAACCGCCTATGCTGATGATGGACCGAATTACGGATTGCTCGGCCGATGAGGGTCACCATGGCAAGGGCCACATCGTGGCGGAACTCGACATCAGCAGCGACCTATGGTTCTTTCCATGCCATTTCCCCGGCAACGAGGTGATGCCGGGTTGCCTGATGCTCGACGGTCTCTGGCAGCTGACGGGCTTCAATCTGGGTTGGCGGGGCTGGAGAGGCCAGGGTTTCGCGCTGGGCGCAGGCGAAGTCAAGCTGTCCGGCATGGTGCGCCCCGACCGCAAGCTCGTCACCTATCGCGTGGATTTCACCCGGGTGATTGACCGCCATCTGAAAATGGGTGTCGCGGACGGCCTTGTGCTGGCGGATGACGAGACCGTGTGCGAGGTCGTTGGTATGAAGGTCGGCCTCGCGGCGGCAGTGGCCTGAAACACGGCATGGGAGATCTGCGGATGCGGCGTGTGGTCGTGACAGGCCTGGGACTTGTTTCCTCGATCGGCTGCTCGGCGGTGGAGGCACTGGATTCACTGAAATCCGGTCGGTCGGGAATCGTTGCGGCGGAGGACTATGCCGAACGCGGTTTCCGCTCGCGGGTGAAAGGGGCGATAGATCTCAACGTCACGGACCATGTCGACAAGCGCGTCCTTCGCTTCATGGGACCTGGCGCGGCGTATGCACATATCGCTATGGGACAGGCCATCGCAGATTCTGGCTTGACCGAGTCCGAAGTCCGCGATCCGGCAACCGGTCTTATCGCAGGTTCCGGTGGCCCGTCCACCAGCGCGATGTTCGCCGCGCATTGTGCGGTTCAGAAAACGGGTGCCACGAAGCGGGTTGGCCCGTTTGCCGTACCAAAATGCATGAGCAGTACCGTTTCCGCCAACCTGGCGACCGCCTATCGAATCAAGGGAATGAACCTGTCAATCACTTCGGCGTGCTCAACTTCGCTGCACTGCATCGGAATGGCGGCGCAGCAGATCATGCTCGGCCAGCAGGAGATCATGTTCGCAGGCGGCGGCGAGGAACTCGACTGGACGCTCTCTTGCCTTTTCGACGCGATGGGAGCGATGTCGTCGAAATACAATGAAACGCCCGCCCGCGCCTCACGCGCTTTCGACGCGGACCGGGACGGCTTCGTCATCTCGGGCGGCGGCGGAATGGTCGTTCTGGAGGAACTCGAACGCGCGAAGGCCCGTGACGCCCGAATATATGCGGAGATCACCGGCTTCGGCGCCACTTCCGATGGCCACGATATGGTGGCGCCCAGCGGTGACGGCAGCGAAAGGGCCATGCGAGCCGCGCTGCATACGCTTCCGGAAGGGTATGGCGTCAGCTACATAAATGCGCACGGAACCTCGACACCTGTCGGTGACGTCGGCGAAATCGAGGCCGCAAGACGCGTATTCGGCGGGTCCACCCCACCGGTCAGCTCAACCAAGTCGATGACTGGCCATGCCCAGGGTGCCGCGGGTGCGATCGAGGCGATTTTCTGCCTGCTCATGCTCGAAAACGATTTCATCGCTCCATCCATCAACGTCGAGACGCTGGATCCCAGGCTTAAACCGGGCGAAATCGCCACGGAGACGGTCGAGAACGCGGATCTCGACACGGTAATGACGAATTCCTTCGGTTTCGGCGGAACTAACGGCTCAATGCTGCTTTCGAAGTTTCGTGGGTGATGCACCATGGCTGATCTAATGAAAGGAAAACGCGGCCTCATTATGGGCGTTGCCAACGACCGCTCCATCGCATGGGGAGTGGCGCGCGCGATGGCGGCGGAAGGCGCCGAACTGGCCTTTACCTATCAGGGCGAAGTGTTCGGCAAGCGCGTCGAGCCCCTGGTCGCTTCGCTAGGAGGCGACATCATGGTTGACTGCGATGTCATGGATGCCGACAGGATGGACTTCGCGTTCGATCTTCTGGCTCAGAGATGGGAGCGACTGGACTTTGTGGTCCATGCCATCGCCTACTCGAACCGGTCGGAACTGACGGGTCGTTTCATCGACACGTCACTCGATAACTTCTCCAACTCGATGGCGATCAGTTGCTATTCGCTGATCGACGTCACGCGCCGGGCCCGTCCTCTGATGGTCAATGGTGGAACCGTACTGACACTGACCTACCAAGGCAGCAACCGTGTCACGCCCTATTACAACGTCATGGGTGTGGCCAAGGCGGCACTGGAGTCGACGGTACGCTATCTTGCGAACGATCTGGGACCGGAAGGCATCCGGGTGAACGCCATTTCGCCGGGACCGATGAAAACACTTGCCGGCGCCGCCATCGGCGGCGCCCGTAAGACGTTCAAGCACACTGAAATGAACGCACCGTTGCGTGCGAACGCAACGCTCGAAGCGGTGGGAGGGACGGCGGTTTACCTCGCTTCGGAATATGGAGCCTGTACGACCGGCGAGATAGTCCGGGTTGACGGCGGATTCCATATACTTGGAATGCCGCAGACTGGCTGCCTCTGAATCGTCAGGGACGCAAAAGACCATACTCGCGCGATTCCCGGCAACCGATCCTCGGTCCAAGCGGATGATTCCCTCCCCCGTTCCGCTCTGAAGTGCAACACCGTTGATGGTGGGAAGCCGCGTTTCGGGTGCAGCATCCTGCGAATCGGCCAGATAACGGCGACAGTCCCTGTGCTCAGGATAGGAGAGTGTCATGCCCGAGGCTACCGTCATCTGACCTTCGACCAAAGATGCCAGATATACGCGACGGGGAAAAGCGGGCTTTCGAACGGGGCCATCGCCAGGCGGCCGGGCCGCCATCCGGCCACCATATCGCGGGAGATCCGACGCAACGGCGGCGGGCGGGGATACCGGCAGGGACAGGCGTGGAGGAAGGCCACCGGGCGCCGGAGCGGGGCCTCTTCGGTCCCGGGGAAGCTGACGGAGGAGCGCCGGGCGAAGGTCGTGGCGAAGCTGGAGGAGGTCTGGAGCCCGGAGCGGGTCCCGGGGCGTCTCCGGCTGGAGGACCCCGGCATGGTCGGCCGTCAGCGGATATACGACCTCGTACGCGCGGACGGCGGGGACGGAGGAACGCCTTGCGGGCACCTGCGGCGGCGGGGAAAGAAACCGAACCGGCAGGGTGGCCGCCACGCGGGCCGGGGTCACATCCCGGGCCGGAGGGACATCCCGGAGCGCCCGAAAGAGGGCGGGGCGAAGGCGGGAATCGGCGACTGGGAAGCGGACACGGTGATCGGCGGGGGACACAGCGGTGCGGTGGTGTCGCTTGTGGACAGATGCTCGAAATTCACGCTTCTCCAACGGGTTGACGGAAAGAAGGCGGAGGCGGTCGGCGAGGCGATGACCGACCTTCTCAAGGGGCTCGGCGCCAGGGTCCACACGATCACGGCGGACAGTGGCAAGGAGTTCGCGGGGCACGCGAAGGTGGCGAAGGCGCCGGCGGCCGACTTCTTCCTCCCGACGCCCTACCACTCGTGGGAGCGGGGGCTGAACGAGCACACCAACGGGCTGCCGCGCCAGTACCTGCCGAAG
Source organism: uncultured Rhodobacter sp. (assembly GCA_965201085.1). Taxonomy (GTDB): domain Bacteria; phylum Pseudomonadota; class Alphaproteobacteria; order Rhodobacterales; family Rhodobacteraceae; genus JAPOUP01. The sequence goes on from CBDAVS010000005.1 coordinate 29,964, forward strand.
GGGACCGACCTGCGGCAGGTCACGGACGCCCGCGTGAAGCGGGTCCAGGACATCCTGAACGCGCGCCCCCGCAAGGCGCCCGGCTACCTGACGCCGGCGGAGGCTTTCGCGCGGGCGCGGCCTCCCTGAAGACGCCCGTCCCCGGAGGCTGACGGGGCGGGGAAAGGGACCTGCCGGCGCGTCCGCCCGGTTTCGGTCGGGCCACCCCTTCCCTCGCCCGGACGGGCGCGCCACCTCCCGCCGCGGGGCCCTGCCGCCGCCGGGAGGCCCGGTTACGCTCCGATCCGAAGGGACAGCCGCCGTATTCCGCGTGGAATCCGGGGCCCTGGCCGGAAAATCCCTCAACACCGGCCCGCCTCCTCCGCTCGGGCCACGCCCTCGCTCCGGAGGCGGGCCGGTGTTGCACTTCGGACTGGAAGTGGGGGTGAATGGCGATGCCCGGAAACCCATCTGTAGCTCAATCCTCCGGAGACGCTGATACACCGTTCGCATCATTCCGAAACCCGGTGATCCGGCTTTCGGTGGCTTCGCTTGGGGTCACGAACTTCCGCGCCCTCCCTCAGCCGCCGCGGCGCGTTTCGGGGTGCCGTGAAGTGGCGAGGATGTGGTCGGATCTATGCACGACATGCTCGGCCCGCCCGACGATCAGCGGATCCGGTTCGCCCACGGCCTGACCGTCTTTTTCGGGATAATCCAGACTGTCGAGAAAATGCCGCATGCAGGCAAGACGCGCGCGCTTTTTGTCATTCGATTTGATGATTGTCCATGGCGCGGATGCGGTCCCGGTAAAAAAGAACATCGCCTCCTTGGCCTCTGTGTAATCATCCCATCTGTCTATGGACGCTCTATCCACGGGGCTGAGTTTCCATCGCTTCAGTGGATCGATCTCACGGCTCTCGAACCGCCTCAGCTGCTCTTTCTGAGTCACTGAAAACCAGTATTTATAAAGGCGGATACCGGATCGAACCAGCATCCGTTCGAATTCCGGAGCCTGACGCATGAACTCAAGGTATTCGTTTGGCGAACAGAACCCCATAACCCGCTCGACTCCTGCCCGATTGTACCAGGAACGATCGTAGAACACCATCTCCCCGTTTGTGGGGAGATGCTCGATGTAGCGCTGGAAAAACCACTGTCCCTTCTCCAATTCGGTCGGCCTGTTCAATGCGACAACGCGTGCCCAGCGCGGATTCAGATGCTCCGTGAACCTCTTGATCGTACCGCCTTTTCCGGCCGCGTCGCGACCCTCGAACACAATCACGAATTTCTGGCCGGTGTCCTGAGCCCAATGCTGGACCTTGAGAAGCTCTACCTGAAGCACCGCTTTCTGGGCTTCGTAACCGCCGCGTGAGAGTTTGTCGGTATAGGGATAGATCCCGTATTCAAACGCCTCCCGGATCTCATCCGGGGTCACTTTTGGAAAATCAGCCGTCGCGACGGGTTGTTCGGGTTTCGCCTCCGGCATTCCGACCTCCACATCATGGCGATTGGTGAGCCTTATCCGCCCGATCCTAACACCTGACCGAGTGAGGTCAATTGAATGGACGGTATGCACGCGTATAAAGAAAGTACCGATCGGTCACCTGTGCAGCCGTAAGACAGAAATGCCAGCGTCCGTACACTGACATATCCAGCCGGGCACAGCGGACGGTCCTGTCAGCGATTTAGCCAATCTTCACTGCCTCTCGGCGTCTTGCTTAGCCCGGTGCCTTCCCGAACCACGCCAGTAACCTCAACCATACCGGATCGGGACTGTGCATACGGCCAGACCTGACTGCGCCGTATCGAGATGTCGGCCAAGGCCATTGAAATGGAGCCGCCGCGTCAGGTGCCTGCCCTGACATCGATCGGTGCCGCAGTCAACGGATCCTGCACCAGACCCGCAAGCCGAAATGCTGAATCGCTGCCCATGCCGAACGGCGGATGCTGACTCCACTTCGTCAGGCCCGCGCCCTGTATGTCCGTAAACCGCTCACCTCTCCCCGTCAGTCTCGCTTCCGATCATCCGCGCCGTAGCATCTCGATGCGGAAGTCATTTCATAAATCGCGGTCATTCGGATCGCCCCCCGGAACGGAGTCCCGTTCGGTTTCACTTGCTTGCCCGGGATTGTCGGAGTGCGGTTCACCGAAGCGGTCGAAACGACTTCCCTCCATGCAACATACTGAATCTTATTGGATTACCGAGCCAGTTGGAAGCCTCGATAAACCCATATTCCGGCGCGAATGTCGGGCGGGTGATTTCCGGATTCCGGACGGAGCCAGGCCCTGGCCTGCCGTCGTTCATGGAGGACGGGGTGGCGGAAACCGTGGCCCGGGTTCGCCATGGTCATGCGGGCTGCGGCCCGGAACCGGCCGACGCGGCGGAACGTGACCGCCATCGGCCCTTTCCCGTATCCGGAGACATGTCCGACACCGGCGCGGATGGAAGGGCGCGTCGCATCGCCCCGCCGGACATGCCCGGGCATGGGCCCGCCACGCGGTTTCCCACGGTGGATACGGGAGCGATGGCCCCGTGCCTTCGGCCGGGGCCCGTTCCCCGCCGGGCGGTGACCGGTGTCCGCCCGGACGGATCCGGTGCCGTTGGCCGGATCCGGTTCGCCCCCTCCGGTCTTCCGGGCCCCGGAATGTCCGGCTGTCCGGCGGGCACCGATGTCTTTCCGCGCCACCCCGGCGGGACCGTCAGGCCGGACATCGGCCGCGCTTCCACCCGCCCCGGCCCGTTCCCTCCCTTTCCCCGTCATCCGCCGGCGTGGGGCCGGGACCGAAGCGGCGTCCACGGTCCGGCCCCCTGCGGGCCCGTGGCCCCGGTCACGGGGAGGCCGGCCGCCTTCCGGCCGGTCCCCGTGACCGGACGCTTCCGTCAATACCGGGCGAAAGACCCCGGGACCCACATGACGTCCTGGAGCCCCGGGCGGACCGCCCGTCCGCGACAGGCGCCCGGGATGGTCCGGGAGACCGAAAGAACCGGGGCTGCGCATATTCAGGTCCTCCCGGATCCAGCAAATCGGAACACGTGCGGAAAGGTCAGGTTTTTTGGAGGCTTCCAGTTTAGTTTAACGGCATATTCCGCGCCGACCCGGCGAATTAACAGGGCTTGACACAATGCTGGATTACCATCCTTTTGATGCCATAGTTTTCGGGCTGAATCACCGCCGCTGCGGACAGCCGCCAGAGGACGATCATAGCAATTGGCTGTTTGGAGGGTCGAGGCTGAAACCATTAGATCACAGCGATCCCGTCATCGGGAATCGATAGGGAGAACGAATATGAAGATTTACGCAACAATCTCGAGGGCATAACCGCGTTGGTTGGCGCCAGCGCGGCCAACGCTACCGAACTTGAGGTTATGCACTGTTGGACCAGCCGCGGCGAGGCCGCGGCGGTCACCGAATTCGCCAAGGCGTTCAATGCCACAGGCCATAACTGGGTGGATGGGGCAATCGCAGGCTCCGGTGGCACCGCCAGACCGATCATCGTAAGCCGGGTCATCGGCGGCGACCCCATGGGCGCGTTCCAGTTCAGTCATGGCCGTCAGGCCAAGGAGCCCATCGAAGCCGGTCTGCTGCGTGACATGACCGAGGTGGCGGAAGTGGAAGGCTGACACGACTTGGTCAATCCACCATCGCTGCTGGATGCATGTACGGTCGACGGCCGGGTGTACTGTGCTCCGGTCAACATCCACCCCTGGCAGTGGATCTGGATTTCAAACAAGGTCTTCGAAGACGCCGGCCTCGCAATCCCCACGAACCGGGTTGAATTCGCCGCCGCGGTCCCCACGCCGCGTGACAACGGAATCATACCGCTGGCGCTGGGTGGCCAGCCCTGGCAAAGTTCCGGGCCGTTCAACGTACTCATGGTGGCGCTCGCCGGACCTGAACTGCTGGTCAAGGTCTATGGCGATGGTGACACCTAAGCCGCCACCGGTCCCAACATGGAAAGAGTGTTTAAGACTGCGGCAGATGCACGCGCCATGACAGAAGGCTCGAACGTGCAGGACTGGAACCAGGCCACCAATCTCGTGATCACCGACAAGGCCGGTGCCCAGATCATGGGCGATTGGGCACAGGGAGAATTCCAGGTCGCCGGTGAAGTCGCCGGTGTGGACTACACCTGCCTCCGCGGTCTCGGAGCACATGAATACATTTCAACCGGGGGCGACGCCTTCTATCTCCCGGTGGTAGACGACCCGGAGATCTCCGCGGTGCAGGATGTGCTCGCCGCCACGCTTCTGAAACCCGAGACCCAGGTCAACTTCAGTCTGAAAAAGGCTCCCTGCCAATTCGTGGCGATGTTGACTTAAGCGCGGCGAATGACTGCATGAAAAAAGGTCTGGAGATCATTGCGACCGGCAACATCCTGCCGGACGTTAACCTGCTGAACTCAGGTGACACCAACAACCAGATCAACGATCTGTTCGTCGAGTTCTTCAAGGATCCTACTATGACGCCCGAAGCCGCCCATGCCCGGTTCGCGGACATCATTGCCAATAAGGACTGACCTCCATACACGTCCTGACCGTCGGCCCGTCCTGCTTCGGGCCGGCGGTTTCGCGAGAGGAACCGGCCATGTCCACCGGGCGCCCGATCGGGCTTTTCCGCAACCTCACCGCCAAGATCGCCGCGATTCCGATGATCCTCACGGCTCTGTGCGTTTTCGTGGACGGAACGGCTTGGACAATCGCGTATTCCTTCACCAGCTCAAGGCTGCTACCGTGAGCGAATTTCGTGGGGCTCGACCAGTACGAGCGGCTCTGGAACACCAGTCGATGGATCGTTTCGATCGAAAACCCGGCGATCTACGGAATCTGTTCGCCGGTTCTGTCGCTGGTCATTGGATTCATCCTAGCCGCCTTACTTGACCAGAAAATCAGGTTTGAAAACACGTTTCGCACCATCATCCTGTGCCCTTTCGCCCTGAGCTTTATCGTAACCGGCCTTGTCTGGCAGTGGTTGCTCAATCCTGACCTTGGCATTCAGAGCGTCGTTCGTGGGATTGGATGGTTCGGATTCACCTTCAATCCGCTATACAACTCCGATATGGTGATCTTCGGCATCCTAATCGCTGGTTTCTGGCAGGGCACCGGATTGGTCATGGTTCTGATACTGGCGAGGCTTCGGGGAATTGACCAGGATATCTGGAAAGCCGCACGGGTGGACGGATTCCCAGCGTGGAAAACCTACCTATTGATCGTGATCCCGATGATGCGACCGGTATTCATAACGACGCTAGTGATCATCGCGAGCGGCATCGTGAAGCTTTATGAACTTGTGGTCGCGCAAACCAGCGGCGGTCCGGGAATATCTTCCGAAGTGCCGGCGAAGTATGTTTACGACTACATGTTCTCGGGCAAAAATCTCGGCCAGGGCTTCGCGGCGTCCACGATGATGCTTCTGGCCGTCGCCATCGTCGTGGTGCCCTGGGCCTTCCTTGAATTCGGGATCGGAAAGCGTGGCTGACGCCTCCGCCATACTCAGGGACGCGATGGATGGCCCGCGCGGACCGAAACCGCGGCGCACTTTCTCGCGACGCAACGTGTTCATCTACGGCACCCTGACCCTTGTCGCGCTCTACTACATGTTGCCGCTCTACGTAATGGTGGTCACATCACTGAAGGGAATGCCTGAAATCCGCCTCGGGAACATCTTCGCCCCACCGGTCGAGATTACGTTCGAACCATGGGTAAAGACGTGGGCTGAAGCCTGTACGGGTCTCAACTGCGATGGTCTTAGCCGCGGCTTCTGGAACTCGGTGCAGATCACCGTTCCATCCGTAATCGTTTCTATCCTGATCTTCGGGGCGTTCATACCGTATCAGGTGATGCTGTACCCGGTCGTGATCATGTTGCGGGAGATCGGACTTTACGGATCCCTCTCGGGATTGGTCATCGTGCATACGATCTTTGGCATGCCGATCCTGACGCTTCTGTTTCGGAACTACTTCGTGTCACTGCCCGAGGTACTGTTCAAGGCGGCGCGTGTCGACGGCGCGCGTTTCCGGGGGCATCTACCTGCAGATCATGCTGCCGATGTCGCTTCCCATCTTCGCTGTCGTGATCATTCTTCAGGTCACGGGAATCTGGAACGATTTTCTCTTCGGTGTGGTCTATACCAAGCCGGAGACATATCCGATGACGGTGCAGCTCAACAATATCGTCAACTCGGTGCAGGGGTGAAGGAATACAACGTCAGCATGGCGGCGACCCTACTCACCGGGCTTGTTCCTCTATGCATCTATTTCGTCTCAGGGAAACTGTTCGTGCGCGGCATCGCCGCCGGTGCCGTGAAAGGCTGATACCGACATGGATTCCAGTATTTCCATTTGTGGACTCCGGCTCAGCTTCGGATCGGTCGAGGTTCTCAGGGACCTTGATCTCGATGTTGGACGAGGCGAACTCCCGGTGCTTCTCGGTTCATCCGGCTGCGGTAAGTCCACGCTCCTTAACTGTATCGCGGGGCCTCTGGACGTCACCGACGGGCAGATATTCATCAAAGGCCGCAATGTCACCTGGGAGGAGCCTTCACGCCGTGGGATCGGAATGGTGTTCCAGAGCTATGCCCTCTACCCGCAGATGACGGTGGAGGGAAATCTACCCTTCGGACTGAAAAACGCCCGGGTGCCGAGATCCGAAACTGCGGAACGCGTTGTCCGGGCGGCGAGAATCCTGCAGATCGAGCCCTTCCTGAAACTTAAACCGGCCGCCCTATCGGGTGGACAGAGACAGCGGTTGGCGGTCGGTCAGGCCTTGGTACGCGATGTGGATGTGTTTCTGTTCGATGAACCGCTCAGCAATCTTGACGCAAAGCTCCGGGCGGATCTTCGGGTCGAGATAAAGCAGCTGCACCAGTGCCTCGACAACACCATGATCTACGTCACCCGTGACCAGGTCGAGGCGATGACCCTCGCCGACCGAATCGTCATAATGCGCGACGGAAACATCCTTCAGCTTGTCACGCCGCACGAGATATACGGCAAGCCAGCGAATAAATTCGTGGCGGAATTCATCGGCTCGCCGAAGATGAATCTCATCAGGGGTCGGATTGACGTTCAGGATGGTCCGGCCTTTACGTCCAGCACGGCTGGAGTCCCGATTTCCGGTTACGTTTTTTCGGATGGCCAGCCAGCGGCAGGCGACGCCTGGTTTGGAATACGGTCCGAACATATCATGACCGGGGAACTACAGCCGTCGAGCCCGGCAAGGCTTGAGTCGCTTGCGGAGCTGATCGAGCCTCCATGGCTCGGATACTCAGGTACGCGCGACGGTCGGCGACCTACCGATCTGGTTCAGCATGGACGGTCAGGCATGGGTGAACCCTGGAGACAGGTTGCCCATCGGATTCGATCCGGCCCGCGCCTCGAGTTTCGACCACGTGTCCGAGCGGCGGCTCTGAAGCGATGGTGGAGCGGGACCCGATACCCCAGACAATGGACTCAAACGCAGGGATTGCGACATGAACGTTTCATACCAGCTCTACTCGGCGCGAAACGCTGGACCTTGGGAAAGTGTGATCAAGGACATCGCCGAACTCGGCTATAAGCAAACCGAAGGCTTTCCGGGAATCTATGACGATCCTGAAGGATTTCGAAGCCTTCTGGACCGGCACGGCCTGAAGATGCCATCGGGCCACTTCGCCCTCAATGCGCTGGAAATGGACTTTCCGGGCGTTTCACGCATCGCGGATGCGCTGGGCATGTCCCGCATCTACTGCCCGATGCTGGCTCAGGCCGACCGGCCGTCGGACAAGGCGGGGTGGCGCGAATTCGCGGCGCGGCTTCAAGCGGTCCGGAGCCGGGTCCGGGACACAGGACGTGACTTCGGCTGGCATAACCATGACTTCGAATTCCGCGCGATGGCTGACGGAGCGATACCGATGCGGGAGATTCTCGAAGGAGCGCCCGATATCGGGTGGGAAGCCGACATTGCCTGGATCGTGCGAGGCGGCTGCGAACCGATGGACTGGATCGAAAGATACGGAAAGCGGATCACGGCCGTACACGTGAAGGACATCGCTCCTTCCGGTGAATGCGAGGATGAGGACGGCTGGGCTGACGTAGGCCATGGCATTTTGGACTGGAATGCTCTGACGGTCGCCCTGCGGAGCGCCGGATGCGATCTTTTCATCGTCGAGCATGACATGCCGACCGACGCCGGACGCTTCGCCAGACGGTCCATCGCTTCGTTCAGGTCATACTGAGGCTTCCGGCATGAACGGGCCACTCAATGTCGGTGTTATCGGCTGCGGCAACATCTCGACCGCTTATATGCGTATCGCTCCACTGCTTCGCGGGATTGAAATCCGCGCCTGCGCTGACCTCATACCGGAGTCCGCTGCGGCGCAAGCCAGGGAGTTCGGTCTCAGAGCGCTGTCAGTCGATGAGCTTCTGGCGGATGACGACGTGGACCTCGTGCTCAATCTCACAATACCCAAGGCCCATTTCGTGACATCAAAGTGGGCGCTTGAGGCCGGAAAGCACGTCTATTCCGAAAAGCCTTTCGTGCTTTCCGTCGCCGAGGGACGCGAACTTGGCCGTCTCGCCGATGGAAAGAACCTGCGTATCGGTTCGGCGCCGGATACATTCCTCGGCGGTTCACACCAGCTTGCCAGAAACCTGGTGGACGGCGCGGCCGTCGGCGAGATCACGTCCGGCACATGCTTTGTCCAGAGTCCGGGCATGGAAATGTGGCATCCGAATCCGGATTTCTTCTTCAAACCGGGCGGCGGTCCGATTCTGGATCTGGGTCCCTATTATATTTCGAACCTGGTTCAGCTTCTCGGCCCGGTGAAGCGCGTGGCGGCGATGTCCTCTTCGGCCTCCGAATTCCGAACGATCACCTCCGAGCCGAGGCACGGCGAGAGAATCAAGGTCGAGACCCCCACGACGGTTCATGCCGTCATGGAATTCCATTCGGGCGCGCAGATCACCTACTGTGCCAGCTGGGACGTGTGGCACCATGGGCATTCGAACATCGAACTCTATGGCAGGAACGGCACGCTTTACGTTCCGGACCCGAATTTCTTCGGTGGTGAGGTGCGTATGTCGGCGCGTTCCGCTTTCACGAATATCGCCCGATCATGGGACCATCCACTTGGCCGAGCGAATCAGGGCGAGCGGGCGAATTACCGCGGCGTCGGGCTGGCCGACATGGCCATCGCCATTCTGGACGGTCGGCCGCATCGCTGTTCGCATGCCTTCACCCTGCATGCCATAGACGTGATGACCTCCATCCTTGCCTCGGGTGAAAACGGTCAGTTCGTCGAGGTCCTCACCGAATGCAACCGCCCTGCACCGCTGGATCCAAACGATGCGGATTCACTTCTCGCCTGAAGCCGCGCCCGGACCTCGTGCACCCGGACATCGGAAGCATCCGCCATGATCCGCAATCCCATCCTGCCGGGCTTCAATCCCGATCCATCGATCTGCCGCGCCGGGGATGAATATTTTGTCGCGACGTCGACCTTTGAATTGTATCCAGGCGTGCAGGTCCACCGATCCCTCTCCCGGAGCATCCGGCCAGGCCTATGGACGTTCGCGGCCGGCACGGCCAGCGCCACGGTCCGGGCGAAGCCCTCCTTTCCGTGGCCGCGAACCCGGTCCAGGCCACGGTGCCCGAGGTTGTTGATGGCCGATTCGACGGCGGCGTGGGCGCGCCGCGCCCCGCGGAACACCTCCCCGCCCCCGCGTTCGCGGTCCGCCTTCGACAGCCTCCCTTTCCGCGGCATCGCGTCGGCTCCGGCCTCCCGGCAGGCCCCAGCCGGTTCGAGGGGCTGTGCAGGCCGCGGTCGAAACTCACCACCGACAGGTCGGGGAAGCGCGCCCGCGCCTCCCCGACCATGGGGACCGCCACGTCCACGTCGCTCCCCTCCCACATGACCGAACGGTGCGGGAGGAACCCGTGACGGTCCCCGGCACGCGGACGGGGACCCCGGGCTCCACGGGTACCCCCGCCCTGCCCTTCGATATTCAGCGGGTGTGCGGCCCGGATATCGGGTGCACCTTCCCGCGGTGCGGGATCGTCCCTCCCTTCAGGATCCGCCGTTCCGGTGCCTGACATGGCCGATGAGGCCCCGGATACTGTCCGACGGGCCCGTGATACCCAACCTGTCGTCCATCTCCGCGCGGCCCCCTCCGCCCTGTCGGCGAACTTCAGGGCGGGCCGGAGCAGCGCCTCCACGTCCCTCGGGCGCGGGTTGGCGAGCCGCGACGTGGCGACACCGGGACAGAGCCTGCGGAGCTTTCCGCAAAGGTATTCCTTCCGCCGCCAGCCGCGTAGCCCCGCCCCCCGCAGGCCCGGGACACGTCCCGGACCATGCACCGCGCCGCGTCCATCGGCAGGCTGCGGTCGGCCGGATGGTGGACGCCGGTCCCGGCCACGAAGGAATGACGGCGGCCGCGCAACGCGGCGCCAGGCTTTTTCCGGCCACCCTGTGGCCCCTCTCCACGACCATCCTTCCGACCTCGGCGGGAAGCTCCGGCGTGAGGAGCGACACGCTGTCAACCGGACGCCGGTATTCGTATCCGTCCACGTCCCGTGATCCGTGACCCGGCCTTCGGCCTTCGCCGGATCGTCCGGTGCCCGTTCGCCAGGTCCTGAAGCCGGTCGAAACCGCACCCGTGACCCTGCTTCACGACCCCCAGCACTAGGATGGTCAACGGTTCCATCCCCGGCCTGCCGACTCGGCGGCTCCTTCCGGGAAGCACCATCCTGCCCGGAAGCCGGAACAGCCGCTTTCGGGTCCCTTCGTCGCTGCAGGGGTCCTGGAGGCCGATCAGGATCGCCGGGATGTCGTCCCTCGATGTCACGGTCGGCCTGATCCTCCTGATGTCGGGGGCGCCGGGCCACCGCTGGGTGTCGTGGACCTTGCGCATGGGGGCCTCCCGAGGGGAGGACTGGCGGATTCCGCGGCATACCCTGACCGCCATATCCGGTGATTCCCCGCAAGGCGGATTCCGTCATTTACCGCGAAAAAACCGCATCTTGGCAGTTTTCAGGCGGACACTAATTTATTCCGTCGGTGTATCGGGCGGACATGCAGTATGGACCCGAACATTTCGATTCGCGGACGCCCGGGTGGCTCGCCGCCGCCATGCGGTCGGGTGAGGCAAGCCGATATGCGCTGGCCTGTGGCCTGTGTGAGCGCGGGAACCGGCGTGACGCGCGCGGCAGGCCCCGCTTCTCGGCGGCGGCGAAGGCGCTGCCCGCCCTGGCCGAACGGGTCGGCCTCCCGCTTCCACCCGTGCGCGGCGGGCCGGGTCCGGCCGCCGCCCGTCCGGTTCCGGACCCAGGGTGGCCCGCCGCCTCGGTGAACCCGGCCCGGTCACGCCCGGCCCCGTGGGGGATGACGGTGACGGCGGGCTGTGGGAGGCGACGGTGGCGCTGCACCATCCGCCGGGATGGGCTCAACCGCCCGGCGGCCAGGTGCGCCACTGGATACGCCCGGAGCGCCACGGCTTCCACGGGCCGGCCCCGCATGTCCCGCCGATGGCGGCGGACAGGGTGGCGGACGACCGGCGGGCCCGATACTGCGTCCGGCCCGTGGCGGCCTGCACCCACGTCGGAAAGGAACACAGCGGCAACGGCTACCGCAGCGCGGGCTGGACCTCGGCGGGGTCCGCCTCCGGGAGGCGCGGCGCGGCCGGCACGGTGATGGTCCTGGCGCTGGAGGACGGCTGGAGGGAGGCGCTCCACCACATGGACCGCCGTCCGGTGGGAACGCTCGCCGGACTCCACCACGGCGCCGGGGACATGGGCCGGACCGGGAGGGAATACGGACGCTCCGGCCACACCGACGGGCGGGTCCGCCGCCGCATCGTTGACATGGGACGGGCGTGGATGGACAGCATGGGGGAGGACCTGCCGGTGATCTTTCCCACCAAGGCGGGCCGGAAAGCCGCCTACCGCCCGCTGTCGAACCCGGGGGTGACCATGAAGCACGTTCCGGAGCCGCACCACGAGCCGACCGCCGCCGTGCCGGGCCCGTCATCCTCGCCGTGCGAGACACCACGACCATGAACCACAGCCATCCCCGGGCCACGGAGGGCCTCCCGGAGATCGGCGGCGGGGGATCGGGAAGCGTCGGCGTCCCCGCCCACGCTGGGCATGTCACTATAGCACTGTTGACTCCCTGAGCATGCCCCGGCTTCTGAAGGCCCTGTAGAACGCGGTCGCCTGGAGGAGGTATTTCATGCCTTTCCACATTTTCCATGTCCCCGGCAGGGGCTGGCGTTTCGAGGGGATGAAGCCGAGGTGGTGGCCGATGTCGATCGCGGCCTCGCGGATGGTGAAGCCGTCGAAGGCGAGGCGGCGCCGGAAGTCGTCGGTCTCGTCGAGCTGGCGGTCCTCGATGCGGGTGCGCTGTTTCAGCGTTTTGAAACCCCCGTGCCGGTTTGAAGTGCAACACTTCGGGTGGTGGGAAGCCGCGCCGTGGGCGCAGGATATTGCGAATCGGCCAGATAGCGGCGACAGTCCCTGTGCGCAGGATAGGAGAGTGTCATGCCCGAGGGCTACCGCCATCTGACCTTCGACGGGAGATGCCGGATTTACGCGCTGGGGAAAAGCGGACTTTCGAACGGAGCCGTCGCGAGGCGGCTGGGGCGCGCCCCGTCCACGGTATCGCGGGAGCTCCGGCGCAACGCCGGCGGTCGGGGCTACCGCCACAGGCAGGCGCAGAGGAAGGCCACCGAGCGCCGGAGCGATGCCTCTTCGGTTCCGCGGAAGCTGACGGAGGAGCGTCGGGAGCGGGTCGTGGCGAAGCTTGCGGAGGGCTGGAGCCCGGAACAGGTCCCGGGCCGCCTCCGGCTGGAGGATCCGGAGATGGTGGGCAGGCGGCGGATATACGACCTGGTCAGGGCCGACCGGCGGGACGGCGGAACGCTCTGGACGCCCCTGCGGCGGCGGGGAAAGAAGCCGAACCGGCAGGGTGGCCGCCACGCGGGCCGGGGCCACATCCCGGGCCGGGGGGACATCCCGGAACGCCCGGAGACCGTCGGGGAGAAGGCCCGGACCGGCGACCGGGAGGCGGATACCGTGATCGGCGGGGGCAACGGAGGGGCGGTGGTGTCGCTCGTGGACCGCGCGTCGAAATTCACGCTTCTCCGGCGGGCTGGCAGGAAGAAGGCGAAGAAGGTCCGGAGGGCGATGGTCCGCATGCTCCGGTCCACCGGCATCCCGGTGCACACGGTCACGGCGGACAACGGCAGGGAGTTCGCGGAGCACGCGAAGGTGGCGAAAGCGCTCGGTGCGGACTTCTTCCTCCCGACGCCCTACCACTCGTGGGAGCGCGGTCTGAACGGGCATACCAACGGGCTGCTGCGTCAGTATCTTCCGAAGGGAACGGATCTGCGTCAGGTCACGGACGCGCGGGTCAGGGAGGTCCAGGACATCCTGAACGCGCGTCCGCGCAAGGCGCTCGGCTACCTGACGCCGGCCGAGGCGATCGGCCTGGCGCAGCCTCCCTGAGGCGCCTGGACCTGTCGGCTGGCGGGAGGAAAGGAACATACCGGCGGGACCGTCCGGGTTTCGGTCGGGCTCCGCCCTCCCTTGCCCGGGCGGTCCCGCCGCGGAGCCTTGCGGCCGGCGGAAGGCCCGGATACGCCCGGATCCGAAGGGACAGCCGCCGCATTCCACGCGGAATCCGGACCCCTGGCCGGAAAATCCTTCAATCCCGGCCCGCCCGGTCCGCCCGGGCTTCGCCCTCGCTCCGGGGGTGGGCCGGGATTGCACTTCAGACTGGCACTGGGGAAATATTCCTCGATGGTCCATCTTCTTTCGTACCGCCTGACGGTGTCGACGGCGCTCTGGAGATCGGGCCGCGCGTCGCTGGAGAGCGGCGGCCACGACAGCCGCCGCCCGCCCTTCGGCGGCGTGGTGGTCCCGCTGGCGAGCACGGCGGTGACCGGCAGGGTCCGGCGGCTCTTTCCCGGGGCCTTCAGCTCCACGCGGGCGACGCGGATCTCCGTCTCCGCGGTCCGCGCCGGGCGGGCCCTCACCGCTTTCCGCCCACGCGACCCGGTGATCCCGCCGCGCGCCGCGACGCGGACGGTGCGCGTCCCGTCGGCGGGGCGGAGTGCCTGCGGGACCATGTCGCCGCGCCGCACGTCCCCGCCGTGACCGACCTCACCGTCCCCGCGTCGGGAGGGGCGGGAGCCCGTGGGGAGCGCACTGGCCGCTCCCGACCACGGAGCGCCCTGCGGAGGGGGAGGCCGGTGCCGTGTTCGCCGCGACGGTCCTGGACCGGTACGGCGGGCGCTGGACGATGGAGACCTGGTTCAGGACGCCGGGTCCGGGACGCGGATCAAGGCCGGCGGGTCCGGCGCCGCCGATGACCTGAAAAAGTGCCTCGCCTTCGACGCCGTGACCGCGGTCCAGGTCTCCGACCTGACCGCGCTCGCCCGGGATCGGCCGGAGACGCCCGCCACCGAGGTCTTCCCGGAGAGGGACATCGACCTTCTCCACACCATGCTGGAATCGCAGGGCCACCGGGACGTGGTGAGGCCGCCGGACGGTCGGGCGCCCGACATCCAGACATCCGTCATCGACCCGGGGCGCCTCTTCGGCTCGCATCCGAACCCGCGCCGGGCGGAGCGTGGATGCCCACCGTTGGAGTCGAGGCGGGCGGGGCGGTGCGCCGCAGGGTGCGCTCGACCTTCATCGCGGCCCTGGCCATGACCGCCGCGGGCGGGAAAGCGTCCGCTCGATACGCGCACCTGCCGGATTGTCCCATTCACCGTGGACCGTGATCCGGCCAGCGCGCGAACGGTATGATCGACACGTTTGACGGCGGCGGTCGCGTCGGGTCCAGCCGCGCTTCGGAGCGGCGACGGAAGGTGGCCCGGAGCAGGCCCACGCGTCGCGGGCCACCGCCGCGAACATGTCGCCGGCGGTCCCGTCAACGGGATCGGGCTGGACACGTATGGGCGGCGGCGCGGGTCGTGCGCGGTCACGATGGACCCGGTGCACCGCCGTCCCGTGAAGCTCATGCGGGTCCGGTACCGAAACGCGTTCACCCCGGCGCGTCGGCCGGCGCCGCCCTCACCAGCGAACGCCGAGCTCCAGCCTGAGACCGTGCCCGGTCTCCGCCCCGCCGCGTTCCATGAGCGTCGCCTCCGCCCTGAGCGAGAGTTCGGGCGCACCCGCCTCCGGGACAAGGCGCCAGCCGAGACTGTAGTCCCGGGACCCGCGCTCGAAGCGGGCTCCGACGCTCGGGCCAGCGGTGAGGCGCCCGCCGAAGGCGGGGAGACCGTACGCGGCCTGCGCCGACCAGCGGTCCGCGGCCTCGCCCGCCGCGCGCCCATGGAGCGGCTCCGCCGCGAACAGCGCGTCGAGCCCGCCCCCGGACCGTCCGCCCGTCTCCCGGCGCAGGCCGAGCGACAGGCCGCGCCCGCTCCCGGGATCCGCGTCATAGCCGAGCGCGGCGGAGAAGCCGCGCTCCCGGCGCCCGTCCGACCGGTGGGCGAGCAGGGTGCGTCCCGAGAGGTCGAGCGAGAGGCCGAGCCGGGGCGCCTCCCAGGCGACGCCGCCGCCCAGTTCGACCCCCAGGCCTCTTCCGGCGTCGCCGCCGTCGTGGCGTATCCCCGCCTCCGCTCTCGGGGTGAAGCCGCCGCCGTCCTCCAGCGGAACGCTCCAGCGCCCCTCGAGCCCCAGCCTGAGCCGCGTCACCTCGGATTCCGACGCCGCAAGGGTGCCGCCGGTCGCCACCACCCGCGCCGATCCGGTCCGCGACCACAGCGCGTCGGAGACGAGCGCGAGCGCCGGTCCGCGCGCCGCCTGCGGCGCCAGCAGGTCGCCCCGCAGCCCGGCGGCCATCATGCTCCAGTCCAGGTCGGCCTTCATCGCGGTCCCGCCCTCCGGGGTGAGCGTCATCGTGCCGGTGCCGTGGCCCGCCGCGCCCCATAGCCCGAGCCGCTCCGACGCCCGCAGGGATGCGTAGGGAACGACGCCGCCGAGCGACGCCTCCATCGCGTATGACTTCGCGCCGTCGTAGCGGCCCTCTCCGTCGCTCCAGGCGAGGGCGACCCCCCCGAGCCAGTCCCCGCCGCCGTAATCGACGCCGAGCATCGCCGTCGCGACCGTGCCGTCCAGGTCCGCCGCGCCCGTCTCCGCGTCGAAGCCCGACCGCGCCCCCCGGGCCCACAGCGCCATGCTGGCGCCCGACCCGTCGCGCTCGCCGGTCAGGGCGAAGCCGCTGGCGGCCAGCGCCTCGACCACCGTCATCGCGCGTCCGCCGGGACGCGACAGCGCCCCCTCCCGGTCGCCGTGAAGGTCGGCCCCGGAGAGGAGGATCCTCTCCCCGGACCGCGCCCCGCCGCGTCCGAGCGGAATTCCGGCCAGCATGCCCCGCGCGCCGTGCGCGCGGTCCGCCGACAGGCGCCGGGCCACCCCGTCGAGCGCATGCTCCGCCACCGTGCGGCCGAAATGCGCCAGCCACGCCCCCGGCAACGGGTCGCTGTTGAGGATCGTCCCCACCGCCTCATCATCTTCGAGGACCGCCCCGCGCGCATCCGACAGCACCACCCGGAACGTCTCGCCCGGGTCGTCGTGGGCGTCGTCCAGGGTCCTCACCCGAACCGTTCTGGACGTGTCGCCCGGCGCGAAGACCAGCTCGCCGTCGCCGGCCTCGTAGTCCTCGCCCGCCCGCGCCGTCCCCGGCTCGGTGCGCCAGCGCACCCGCGCCTCGCGCGTCGAGACCGAAGAGAGCGTGACCGCGAACTCCAGAACGTCCCCCTCGTCGCCCTCCGCGTCGCCGACCGACAGCGTCGGTGACGGCGTGCCGGTGGCGGTGACCCGCGTGCCCGCCTGCACGCCGTCATCCGCCGCGTTGCGCGTATCCACCCGCACCACATAGGTCCTGCCGTTTTCCAGACCGGTGATGTCGTAGGCGGTGCCGTCCACTTCGTTGACGGGCGACAGCCTGTGGCCCGGCCCTTTCTTCCGCCAGCGCACGCTGTAGCCGTTCGGGGCGGAGGCCGCCGGCGTCCAGAGCAGCCACAGCCCGCCATCAGCCGGAACGACCTGCAGGTTGGCCGCCTTCGTGGGGGTCGTGGTTATGGGACCGGCGTTCTGTTGGGACGGCTGCGTCCCGCCGGTGACCGCCGGGAAGGCAACGGTCGCCGTCGCCGTCTGCGTGCGCCCGTCCCTGGTTCCGGTGGCGGTCACCGTGACCGATGCGGGGCCTGAATTCGGAGCGGACGGCCGGCCGGTGATGGCGCCGGTGCCGGGGTCGATCTCCAGCCCCGACGGCAGTGTGCCCTCCGTCACCGCGTAGGTGATGCCCGAACCTTCCTCGAAGTGCAAGAGCTCCGGCGTCATGGCCTCGATTTCCGTGCCCGCGGTCAACCCGGTCGGCACCGCCGTATAGCTCAGGCCCGCCACACGCACCTCGAACTGGGCGATGTCGTGCTTCCTGGGCAGGACATCATCCTCCACCGTCACGGTGAACATGGCGTCGCGGCCCGCCAGCAGCGGCGTCACCCGCACCGTGCCCGTGCCCGAAACGAGCGCCGTTCTTGCTGGCAGTCTCGGCGTGACGTCGAGCACTTCTGGATCGCGGATTGGCAGGGAGGCGTAGTAGAGGAGGTCATCGCCATCAGCGTCGCTCGCCGACACCGTCAGGTCAAACGCCACTCCCTGCGAGGCATAGGTGGGCTCGGTCGGGGTGGTTATCCCGGGCGCGTTCGGATTGGTTTCCGTGCCACCGTTCACCCTGCGGTTCGGATCGTCCGGCAGGGCCGGGTGGGACAGGTCCAGACCGGCATCGGTGTCAGACACGCTGATCCTGCCGCCATTGAGCCTGATGGCGTTGGCCGCGATGCTGATGCCGTTCGAATCCACGTCGCCCACCTTCACCTGATAGTTGGCGTATAAGGCGTTTTCCGAGGACCACGCCACGAATAACGGAACCTGCCTGACCGCATCGGCCGCGTCGCCGATCTTCAGGCCGATGGCCGGTCTTCCGTCCGAGACATCCATCTCGACCGGCATTCTGAAATCAATCCTGATCTGGATCCTCTCGCCCACCTGATAGGTGCCGGTGCGGTCCAGCGGCGGGTTGAGGCTGTAGTGGATGGCGCTGATGTCGGGGCCGGACGGTGGACTGCCCGGCCGTTGGTTCCCCATCTCGGCCGCCGCGCCGTCCGAACGCCCGTCCGCGGTCGCCGTCACCGACACCGTGTAGGTAAGGGCCGGATTCAGCATCAGCCAGGTCGCGGTCGTGCCGGAGACCCGGTAGGCGGGACTCCGCACGGTGCCGCCCCTATGCAGGACATGGGCCCTGTACCCCGTCGCCCCGGGCACCGCCGTCCAGGTTGCCGTCAACCCGTTCACGATCGGCGTCACCGTTAAACCGGAGGGCATCGCCAGGTCCGTCACCGTTAAATCGGTCGGCACGCCCTGGACGGCGCCTGACCAGTCGCCGTCGGTGTGCGTCTTCGTGCTGGATGCCGCCTTCGAGCGCACGCGCACGTCGTAGGTCACGCCGTTGGCCAGGCCAGTGATGTCCGTGCCCGGCTCGGCGGATTCGATCGTGGTCACGCCCGACCCTTCCCAGCCCGTGACGGTCGATGCCTTCCACTGCAGCCCGTAGCCCGCCGCGGCCGTCACCGCGGCCCAGTTGGCCGTCAACCGCCCGTCGCCCACCTCCAGCGTCACTCTCGGCGGCGGCACCCTGAAGCGGAAGATGCGCGGGAAGTCGAGTGTCGCCGTCGCCGTCTGCGTGCGCCCGTCCCTGGTGCCGGTCACCGTCACCGTGACCGACACACCCGTGCTTCCGTCGATGTCGGTCGGCGTGTCCGGCCTGCCGGAGATGGCGCCGGTGCGGGCGTTGATCTCCAGCCCCGAGGGCAGTTCGCCCGTCGTCAGCGCATAGGTGAAGGTCGAACCGTCCCTGAAGTCGGCGGTCTCCGGCCTAAGCGTCTCGAACCTCGCGCCCGCGCGCAGAACCGTCGGCAGCGCCGGATAGGTGAGGCTCGGTGCGCCCGACGTCATGCCTTCCGTATCGACAAACGTGTCCTGGAGTTCTTCTTTTGACGAATCCAGGGTCAAGATACGCACAACGTAAGCGGTCTCGGGGTCAAGGCCGGTGATCTCTTGGGACGTTACCATCTCGGTGACCGTCGCCCTGTCGCCATCGTCGAAGATGAACGCCGTCTTCTTGCGCCAGCGCACGCTGTAGCCGTTCGGCGCGTGGCTCGCCGCCGTCCAGCGCGCCGTCAGTTCCCCCTGCGCGGTCGCCGTGACCGACAGGCCCGTCACCGCCGTCGGGAACCTGCTCCCTGAATCCTTTGGCGTGGCGGTCGCCGCGTTGGAAGGCTCGCTCCCGCCGATTTCGTTCACGGCGCGCACCCGAAAGGTGTATGACACGTCGTTCGTCAGGCCCGTCACCACAAGGCTGGGCTTCAATGCGCCGGGGTCCAGGCCGATCGCCATCCAGTCACCGCCATCGGTGCTGTACTCGAACCGCACCAGGGTGTCCCCTTCCGGGTGCGGATCCCAGGACAGCTTCACCTCGCGGTTGCCCGCCGCCGCCGTCAGTCCCGTGGGTGCCGCCGGCTTCTTCTTCTTCTTCGGCGTCGCGACCGTCGTCGGCGAAGCCAGGCCCGGCCCGACGTCGTTCACCGCCCGCACCTTGAAGTAGTATGTCCTGCCGTTCGTCAGGCCCGTCACCGTGTAGCTGGTCTCCGTGCCGCCGACCGACGTCCAGGTCCGACCGTTGTCCGGGCTGACCTCATAATCCTTCGGCTTTCCCCCGTGCGGGGGCTTATGCCAGGTCAGCTCCACCTGACCGTCGCCCGCCTCAGCCACCGGTTGCCCCGGCCTGCCCGGCGCAATCGCCGGCGTCACGTTCCTGGACTCCGTCGGCACGCCCAGAATCCTTGAAGCGCCGTTCCCGGCCACGTCACCCACCGCCCGTAGCCTGAATGTGTAGGGCCGGTCGTTGGTCAGGCCGGTAATCTTGTGGTCGAGGTCATTCCTGCCGATGGTGGTCGCCTGCCAGCCGTCTCCCGGGTCAACCTCGTAGCCCGTGATTCTGTCGTCCGCGGGCGGCGTCCAGCGCAGGATCACCACCGTGTCCCCCGCCTCGGCCACGAAGTCCGTCGGGGCCGGTATGGTCGTCGGCGTGCCCGCCACCGACGTGTGGCCGCCCCGTATTTCTTGTCCATTCCCGTCCAGCTTGTCCACCCGCACCACATAGGCCTTGTCGAGTTCAAGGCCAGTGATCGTGTAGCTCGTGCCGGTTTCCACCTCTCCGTTCGATAGGCTGGACCCCGCCTCCTTTACCCGCCAGCGCACCAGATAGCCCCCGGGCGAGTCCTCCGCCATCGTCCAGCTCACCTCCAGCGACCCGTTAACCGACTCGACAGTGAGATCCTCCAAGGGTTCGACCGGAGTTTGCGCCTGCGCGGCGGCGGGCAGGAGACCGGCGAGGAGCGTCGCGCAGGCGAGCAGCGCGGCCGCTAGCCGGATGAACCCCCTAGCGGCGGACTTCCGGGGGGGGGGGGGGGGGGTGATAGAACCGAAACCGGATACGGAACTAGAGGGGCAACCGTCCCTTAAAACCGCCGTTGCCGCATTGACCGCGCCGCGTTCCGTCATCCCAGCCCCGCTTCATGCTCCAAGGTTCATCACATTACCGGCGTTCCACCGGATCATCAAGCGGTTTCCTGAAAAAGCGCTCGGCAGGCTGCGGCGGAAGATGGCCCCGTCCGCGGTGTCCGGAAAGCGATCCATTGATAAAAAAGGGGAAAATCCCCGCCACGCCGCTCCCGGGACGCGCCTCCCGCCCTGCGGACATCCGGCCCAGGCGGCCGCGCGGAACGGGGCCTTCTTCCGCCGCGGCGACCTGGGCCGCGCGCAGTCGTCGAGAGGTGATTCGGAAGCGCATGGGGACGCGCGCCGAAGGTCCGGTCCCAGGCGCCTCGGGCATCATGCCGGCGGGTTCGCCGGACGCCGCGGCGGCGGATAGACGATGGCCACACGATCCGGCATTTCGGAGAGCGTCATGCGAGAGGACGTTATGAACCTGACCGTCGGATGCGACGGGCGGGCGCGGCGCAGTCTGGCGCTGGCGCGACTGTGGGTCCATTCCGGTCGGTCCGCCGTAAGAAGATTTTCGGATCGGGTTTCAGCATACTGCAGGGCTCAGTTAGAAGAGGTCGGCGCTGGCGAGCTGGAAGCCTCTGAAAGCCCGGCCTTTCCGCACGTGTCCCGATTCGTTGGATCCGGGAGGAACCGGAGATGCGCGGCCCCGGTTCTTCCGGTCTCCCGGATCATCCCCGCCGCCCGCCCGGACACGCGGGTGGTCTCCGTCCGCGACCGGGAAGGCGACCTGCGGGACCTCCTCTCCGGGGCCGACCTTCACGGCGACGCTCTCTCTGTCAGGGCGGGCCGCCCGGCGAAGCGGCGGAGTGCCTGTGGGACCATGTCGCCGCGCCGCACCGGCAGCTCCTGACCACGGAGCGTCCGGCGGAGGGGGAGGCCGACGCCGTGTTCGCCGCGACGGTTCTGGACCGGTACCTCAGCCGCCGGACGGTCAGGCACCCGACATCCGGACATCCGTCATCGACCCGGGGCACCCCGTCGGCTCGCATCCGAACCCGCAGCCGCCGGGGCGAAGAATGTCCGGCAGGGGCCCGGGCGGCTGACCCGGGCCATCCAGGTCGTGACGCCCTCGGAAAGCGGAGACGGGAATGGGATAGTGCATAGGTGTGGGACTTTGTAAGACGCAGACCGGCGCGTTCAGCGGGAAGCTGCAGAACCATGCGCACAGCGCCGCGCCGCGGCTTCCCGCGCATCCACCGGACCTTAAGGCGACTCCCCCGATGGAGGCAGGCGTCACGGACAGGCTGTGGCACAACGACGGCATCGCGCGGCAGGTCGAGGCGGCCCGAGCCGAAGCCTGGCCCCCGAGACCCCTGCAGCAGGAAATCAAGTTCAAACCTACCCACTACCCCCGCGTTCGGCCTCCTGTCGGTGCGCCCGTTCTTCTCCAAGCCGCCCGATCCATCGCTCCGCAAGCCAAGTCGGAGACCTTCAACCGCCGCGGCAACCGAAAATGACGGTTGGCAAGTTTTGCGTATCAGTTCCAAACGATGCCAGACATGGATCACCCCCGGTCCGGCAGAATCATCACCGCCGGAAACCGGGGCTTCCATGCGTTGGAATCGATCCACCAGCATGGTCTGGTCGGTGTTCGCAGCCTGCTTGCTTCGCTCTCACCAGAGCGACGAAGCGCTCCAATACCGCGAAGCCCTGATCTGAGGTGAAGCACTGTGAAACATAAGCGTCAACGTCGTGTCCCTTCACCTCGAACGCTGGCCGGTTCTGTTCCAGCCAGGTTTCAAGATCTTCACCGGCCATCTCCAGGTGCGGCTGCACCCCCCAGACAAGGCCGCGCGACCAACGCCAAAGATGATTGCCGCAACCGGATCCGGAGGCCAAGACCTCGATTTCCGGCATGTCATCGCGCACTTCGTCACCGTGCCAGTGATAAACGTCAAACTCTGCAGGCAGTGCCGTGCACAGGTGGTCGTGGTTCTGCGCCTCGCGCGTCATAGAGATTGTCCCACGCCCACCCTCATGCGAGGCCCGTTGAAAGACCGCGTCCCGAGCCACCAGCGCTGAGGCCAGCACCTGACATCCGAAACACAAGCCGATCATCGGTATGGATCTGTCGGCCAGTCTTGGCAACAGATCGTGCAGTCGGTGCACCCAATCCAGATCGTCATAGGCTCCGTTGAAACTTGGACTTACGTAAGCGCCGCAGAAGCGGGTGTGGCCCGGGAATTCATTCAGATTGGTGCGATAGGTCTCGATGCGCATTCCACTTGCGGCCAGGTGCCGATCAAAGCGCGTCACTGGCTGGCGGGCATGCCAGTTGTTCAAGTATAGAAAGGGTTGGTCCACTATGCCGCTCCCGAATGCTTCCCATGCGCTGCGCGCCTGGCTGTCAGGTCCATTGACCCGTCTTCAAGGATCGCTACCTCGTAGTCTCTCAGGGCGTCTTCAACAGTGATCAGGCCATCCAGAACGTCCTGGCGAACACGTTCGGGGTCTCGGCAGATCGGATCGCCGAAGCCTCCCCCACCGGGCATCTCCAGAACAAGCCGCTTGCTGTAAGGAACGGTCTGCCGTCCCTTGCTTTTGAGACGTTCACCGGAATCCAGACGCACAATGCCGATCGCACCGTCATGCCCTCCGTGACGTCCCTTTGGCCGGTGCCAGGTGCGGTCGAACATCGCCGCGACGCTGAACGGAGCGCCATTCTCGCAGCCAAATTCAAGCACCTGCCCCAGGCCGCCGCGATACTGCCCCGCCCCGCCAGAGCCTTCGCGGAACTCTTTGCGCCAAATGATCAGCGGATAATCCGCCTCGATGGCCTCAACGGGCGGCGTACGGACGCCGGAGGGAAAGGCCGTTGCAGACATACCGTCGAGGGTTGGGCGACCGCCCGTCCCGCCAGTGTTGAACGAAATGACGTCAAAGTCTTCGGTCATGACCGGAGAATGGTCCGCCACTTCAGGATCGACCGCCGTCCTGCCGCCCCGGAACATTGGGTTCCACATCGCGCCGGCACCTTCCGCCGGAACCTTGTCAGGAGCGGCCTGCGCCAGGCATCCAAAAACAAGATCAGGCAGCATCTGGCCAATCACATGACGGGCCGAGACCGGCATGGGTCGCTGAACATTCAGGATGGAACCGACCGGCGCACGGACCTGTACCACGTTGATCGATCCTGCATTGCACGGCACATTCGGGCCAATGATGCAGTTCACGCCGAAGACCGTATAGGCGATGCAGAAATTCATCACGACGTTGATGCCGAACAGGCAGGCGCCGGAGGTGCCGCCATAATCGACACTCAGCTGATCTCCGTGGACTGTCAGTGTTGCCTTCAGCCGGATCGGGTCGGTAAACCCGTCAAGCTCGGTTTCGTTGCTATAGACGCCGTCCGGCAGGTCCCTGATCGCGGCCCGGATGCTGCCTTCGGACTGTTCGATGATGTAATCGCCAACCTCCTCGATATCATCAAGGCCAAACTCTTCGAGAATGGAAACAAGACGACGCGCCCCTTCGTCGTTGCAGGTCATCATGGCGTAAAAATCGCCTTCCATGTCCCCGGGATTCCGCACATTGGTCCACAGCAGACCCATCAGATCCCCGTTCACCTCTCCTTCGCGGGCCAGGTGCATGATCGGTATGTTGATGCCTTCCTCGTAGACCTGGCGGCTGTCCGGGCCAAAACCACGACCGCCCATATCGACAATGTGGCAGGTGTTGGCCAGCAGCCCCACCATGCGCCCCCTGTAAAAGGCAGGCGTAACCACTGTGACGTCGTGATAGTGACCGACCGAAAGCCAGGGGTCATTCGTGCAGTAGACATCGCCAGGCTTCATCCCATCGACGGGAAATTTCTCAACGAAGTGCTTCACGCATATCGCCATGGCATTCACATGCCCGGGTGTTCCGGTGACCGCCTGCGCAACCATATCGCCCCTGCGGTTGAAGACACCTGCCGACAGGTCACCGCATTCACGCACCGGCTGGCTGAACGCCGTTCTGATGACCGTTTGAGCCTGTTCTTCGATCGCGGAAACCAGGCGGCTCCAGATCAGCTGTCGGCGCAGGAGTTCAAGCTCTTTCATGATTATGGTCCTGATCTGGTGTCTGGATGGATATGGGGATCCGGCGAAGCTCAACGTCGCCGCTGTCCAGCATACGCGCATCGAACTGTGAGGAGACAACGATTGACGTCTCGTTCTCGGTGACGATCACCGGGCCCGAGACAGGGCCGACCGCGCCCAGTCCATGGCGGGGCACGATGGCGAACATCTGTTCGCTTTGCGAAGCGCTGTCGAAGACCTCGCGGCGGCTGGCCGGGATATCCTCTTTCCGGCCGGATGCACAGGGACCGAGATCGGGATGCGGGTCGGTGCTGACCGCGACCGACAGGGTTACAATCTCGCCTGCTGCTATATCGCTGATACTGCGTCCAAATACACGCCGGTATTCCGCGTCAAAGAGGGCCTGCATGCGCTCGGCAGCACCTTCTTCCAGCGGGCCCTCTGGCAAGGCGACCGGGATTTCATGTCCCTGACCATGATACCGCATAAAGGCGATGCGCCGCGCCGTCAGATCAGCATTCGGTTCAGCGCCCAGCATCACATGGGCATGCGCCTGTGACTGCATCGCCGCCAAGGCAGCGTTGGCGGCGTCAGCGGAGAAACTGTCCAGGTGTTGGTAATGCGTCTGCACTACCTCAAAGGAAATCGGCGCGCGAAGGAAGCCGATGGCTGAGCCGACGCCGGCATTGACCGGAATGACAATACGATCTATGCCCAGTTTGTCGGCCATTTGACATACATGCAGCGGCGCCGCGCCGCCAAAGGCAATCAATGCACGGTCATCCGTGTTTTTCCCGCTTTCAATCGCATGGACGCGTGCGGCGCTGGCCATGTTCTCACACACCATTTCGGTGATCCCGAAGGCGGCGGCGATAATGCCTATTCCCATTGGAGCGCCGACTGCCGAGGCAATCGACGCGTCTGCGCCCTCCGCATCAAGCTGCATCGCGCCACCTGCAAAGCCAAACGGAGCAATGCGCCCCATCGCCACATTTGCGTCTGTTACCGTGGGCCGTGTCCCGCCACGCCCGTAGCAGGCCGGTCCGGGTTCCGATCCGGCACTTTCGGGTCCGACAGCCAGCCGCCCCATCTCGTCAATATATGCGACAGACCCGCCACCGGCACCGATTTCGACCATGTCAATGACCGGGATGCGAAGGGGTATCCCGCTGTCTTTGCGAAACCTGTAGACCCGGGCGACTTCGAAGCGGCGGCTGGTCTGGGCGGCGGCATCGTCGATCAGGCAGATTTTGGCGGTAGTCCCGCCCATATCGAAAGAGATGGCCCTCTCGAGTTTCAGGCGCCGGGCTACGTCACACGCAAAGATCGCGCCGCCCGCCGGACCGGATTCGATCAGCCGCACCGGGAATTCGCAAGCCGTCTTGACGGTGGTCAGTCCTCCGCTGGACAGCATCATGAAAATTTCACAGCCAACGCCCGCGTCTTTCATGCGCACGTCGAATTCGGTCAGGTATTTTGAGACCTGCGGCTGCACATAGGCATTGGTGCAGGTGGTCGAGAAACGTTCGAACTCGCGGAATTCAGGAGAGATGTCCGAGGAAATGGATATCATCCAATCCGGGCGTCTGGCAGCGAAGAATTCGCGCGCCCGCATTTCATGCACCGCGTTCACGTAGGAATGCAGAAAGCAGATCGCCAGGGACTGCGTTCCAGCCGCGTCCAGCTGGGGCAGAAGCTCCTCAAGCTGGCGCAAGGCGAGTGGCAGCAGAATCTCGCCGGCGCGGTTGAGGCGCTCCGTGACGGTAAATCGGCGGCGGCGCGGCACGAGAGGTTCCGGCTTGAGAATGTTGACATCGTACTGTTCGGGACGCCCCTCGGTACCGATTTCGATCACATCCCGGAACCCTTCCGTCGTGATCATCGAGGTAACCGCGCCCTTACGCTCGATCAGAGCGTTGGTCGCAAGCGTTGTGCCATGCACAATGAGGTCGATATCTTCAGGTTTGACGCACGCTTGGCGCACCACCCTGGACAGACCCTCCATACAGGCGTCAACGGGATTTTCCAAAGTGGTAAGAAGCTTTGCGGTCAAACGGCGCTGACCAAATTCAAGCGCTATATCGGTGAATGTTCCTCCGATGTCGATCCCGACCCGCGCTGAGATGTTCTTGTCCGGCATGCAGTGTCTCCATCACCTGAACGTCACGGTTCCGTCAATACCGTAGCTGCGAACGGCGAAGCGCCATTATGTATATTACATCGGAACCGCCTGCTTTGGTCACCGCACATAGCCAGGCATCAACGTGATCGTGGCTTCGTGCCGTTCGAGGGAAAATAAGCCGCCGGCACATCGGATCGGACTGCTCCGGCGGCCAAGCGCATCCAGTGCCGCGTGTCCAAGGAAAAGGCCCACCCAGAACGCGATCGTTGTAACCGGGGTTTGCGCCGTCCGCAGAAGGACAGCGTCTGAACACATCGGGCGGAGGTCCAGGATCCATCGAAACCTGTGCCGGCAAGGTGTCTGGCCGACTGGCGGCATCCGCCGACGTACATCCTAAGCGTGCCTCCCGCGTTTCGCGGCAATGGGCCCTTTCCGCATCTCTCGCCTCAGCCACCGCGTCAACGGCAGTCATTGGCAGCCGAGCCAGATATGGCACCTGTGGCATCCGGGCCTTCAGCAATCGGGCAAAATCCTCTCTTCGTTCATTCGCAAAGGGTTGCTTATGGGCTCTGAATTTACGGTCGGGATAGAGCTCAATGTGCCGTCTGTCCGCAATCGCGCCATGATCGGGCATGAGAACTGGCGCCTGACGACGGCTGTTCACGCTTTCAAGGGCTGTCTTGCCTAAAGAGCTGGTTCCGTCCGTGCCATACGCCAGCCCAAAATGAGAACTGGCAGGTTTGGTCGGCCGGGTGTACGGCTTGGGACTCATGCAGCCCTTTCCATCAAAGTCCACAGGAGTGAGCATTAGTTTGATAGCGACTTTATGGACCGTCGGCTTTCACGCCTGTCATCCAGCGGTGTATGATCGAACTCAGCCCGATATGTTCGAAAAAAATGTTCGGGCGAGCGAAAACCGCTGGCATATGCCACTTCAGTGGCCTGCAGATCGGTCTGCTGCATCAGCCTTCGACCATATTGGAGGCGAAGCCTATTATAGTAACGAACCGGTGTCATGTTGAAACATTGGCGAAACACACGGCCAAGCTGGCGCTGGGACAACCCGGCGCGTTTGGCCAATTCAGCGATCGTGAGCGGAAACTCGACATGGGTTTCCATCTCGTCGATGATCGTGTTGACAGCGGACCGCGCCACGCCGATGCGGGCGCGCTTGAGGTACGGAAAATGATTTTCGCAGGTGGGCGGCTCCCCGGCAATGAACATGTCAGCCACTTCAGAAGCCAGATCATTGCCGAAATGAACGGCTATGGCATGCAGCATCATGGTCATTGTCGCCGTGCCGCCCGCACAGGTAAACCTGTTGCGGTCAAACTCAAAAGTGTTGCGCGACAGCCGTATGTTGGGGAAGGTCTCAGCGAAACTGTCGCGGTAATTCCAGTGGATCGTCGCCGAATACCCGTCAAGCAATCCGTCCTGCGCAAGAAACAATGCGCCAGCGCCGGCGGCGCCCAAATGTGTTCCTGTGGCAACAAGCCGGCGCAGCCAGTTCGCCAACGGCTGCGGAAGTTCCATAATGGGATCAAACCCTATGAACATGAACAGGTTATCGGATGACACAACATCGTCAATCGCCGAATCAACAGGAAACGTCATTCCATTGATCGCCGTGACCGGTCTTCCGTCATCTGAAATGAGGTGCCATTCAAACAGCGTTCTGCCGCTCGAATCGTTCGCGATACGTAACGGGTCCAGCACCGTTATGAACGGTACGATCGTGAATTTGTGCCCAATGTAGAAGTCTATTTTGATTGGCCAGCCTGCCGCTGATTCACGAAAAACAGAAGCCATTTGCGCCTTACCTGTCCAGCGTTGACGGCAGCCAAAGAACCAACTGCGGAAATACAGTGATCAGCACTGTGCCGATGATCAGCAAGAAAAAGAACGGCATGGCCGATCGCGCGATCCTGAAAACGCTCTGGCCTGTCAAGCCTTGAATGACAAACAGGTTAAATCCAAGCGGTGGTGTGATCTGCGCCGCTTCGACGACCATGATGACAAAGACGCCGAACCAAAGCAGGTCGAACCCGGCCTGAGACACCAACGGGAGAACAACCGTTGTCGTTAGCACGATCATCGAGATACCCTCAATGAAGCACCCGAGAAAGATATAAAGAATGCAAAGCGCCAGCATAAGCGTGTAGGGATGCAGCTCCAGCCCACCTACCCAGCCTGCGACGCCTGCCGGAATGCCCAGATAGGCGAACGACGTCGTCAGAAATGCAGCGCCGGAAAGTATCAGAAAGATCATGCAGGACAGCTGGGTCGCGCCCATCAGGCTTTCCGATACCATCCCAAGATTGAGTGTCCTCGAATATGCCGCAAGCAAGAGCGATCCCAGAACACCGCCTGCAGCGGCCTCTGTGGCCGTCGCGATACCCCCATAAATCGAACCGATGACAGCTCCGATCAGCAGCATCAACGGGAACAGCCCCTTCGATCGTTCAAGCTTTTCACGCATTGTCAATGTCTCGACCGCATTGGGTGCGACCCGTTTGGACAGCAAAGCGCGCAAAATGATGAACCCAGAAAAGAGAACGATGATCAGCAGACCGGGAACGATACCTGCCAAAAACAGCCTCACAATGGAGGTATCTGCCGCCACCCCGTAGACGATCATGATTATGGAAGGGGGAATCAGCAGTCCCAGGGTTGCCGATCCGGCCAGGCTGCCAACAGCCAGTGATCTGTCATACCCCAGCCGCTTAAGCTCCGGCAGTGACATGCGGCCGACCGTCGCGCAGGTGGCCGCCGATGATCCGCACACAGCTGCGAATATGCCACACCCCGCGACATTTACATGCAGCAGGCGTCCCGGCAGCCAGGACAGCCAAGGTGCCAGGCCTCGAAACAGCGTCTCAGAGAGTTTGGCTCTGAACAGAATTTCGCCCATCCAGATGAACAGGGGCAATGCCGCCAGAGACCAGCTGGCGTTCGTCTGCCAAATTGACGTCGCCAGTGATTTTTCGACGGGAACAGAGGTGAAAAAAGTCAACCCAATCCAGCCGACCCCCAATAGGGACAAGGCGATCCACAATCCCGAACCCAAAAACAGAAACAGGAAAAACAAGATTGTCAGCGCGACCTGAGCAGTTTCCGGCGACATGTGCCCGTTCAATCTTTGTCGACGTTTCCAGGCTCTTCGCCCGCTGCGGCGCACATGTAGGACGGCTCCGCTCCCATCAGCAGCGTGAATATTTCATCCAGAATGGCGATGGTCAGAATCGCGGAGCCGACGGGAATTGAAATCTGCGGGATCCAGAGGGGAATGTTGATCAATCCCTGCGAGAGATCGTCAAAGCGAATGGAATCCAACACCATGTCGATAGAAGAATACGCAAGGTAGGCGACAAAAAACTGGGCAATACACAAAACGGTGAGCTCCATCGACCGTCTGGCGCGCCTCGCTTTATCAATGAAAAGCGTAACACGGATATGCCGGCCATTGCGGAATGTATAGGCGAGCGGCAGAAATCCAGCCGCTACGACGCTCCAGGCTATCAGATCGTCGGCACCCTTGACCTGGACACCAATTTGACGACCGACAACCTGGGCGCATATCAAAAGGCCAATAACCACGACAAAGAACGCGCCCATCACGGCCGTCCCAATGTAGATTGCGTCAAGGAACTTTCGCATGTCCTGGATGGCCCCATGGTTATCTGAACGGTCTTCAGGAGAGCCTATTCCGGCGACTGATACGCCTGATAGAAGGCCGCGCCATCATCGCCAGCCTTTGCAAGCCATTCTTCAACCATTGTGGCTCCAATCGCTTCAAGCTGGCCCATCAGCTCCGGCCCCGGCACAACGACATCCATGCCATTTGCGGACAGATTTGCCGTCAACTCGGCCTGAACATCGTTTGACGTAATCCAGCCGCGCGTTTCGGCCTTGGCCGCCGCCGCCAGTACCGCGTCCTGCTGCTCTTCCGACAGCCCGTTGAAGGCGTCGATGTTCATAACGACCATATTCTTGTTGTTCATGGCATTCACATCGTAATAATGTGAGGTGAAATCCCAAGCCTTTGTGTAATTGCCGGTGGCTGCGGATGTAATCATCGCACTGACCACACCTGTAGCGAAAGCCTGTGGCACCTCGGCCGACTGCACGGTTGTCGGCACAGCGCCCATCAGCTCGGCGAAGCGGGCTGTCAAGGCATTATACGCCCGAAATTTCACGCCCTCAAAATCAGATGTCGCCGCGATGGGCTTTTGCGCGTAGAGACCTTGGCCTGGCCATGGCACTGCAAACAAGGGCATAAGGCCTCTTTGTTCAAGCCGTGCTTCAATGAATGGCAATGTCAGTTCGTATACCTGCCAGGCGGTCATCTGGCCGCGGGAAAGAAATGGAATGCCATCGACCTCAAAGAAGGGGCTTTCCTGACCATATGCGGACAGCAGGATTTCTCCGACCTGCACCTGACCCGTCTGAACGCCGCGCATGATTTCGGGCATCTTCAGCAACGACGCGCCCGTATGCAAGGTGAACGACACTTCGCCGCCCGTCATCTCTTCAACATCAGCGGCGAACCGAACGATGTTCTGGGTATGGAAGTTCGTGTCTTGATACGCAGTCGCAACGCTGAGATTTGTGTTAGCCGCCGACACTGACGCGATGGCCGCGAAGCCGATCGCTGCTAGTAGCTTCGATAAGGTTTTCACGGTAGTTCTCCCTTGGCTATGGTGATCGGGTGATCAGGCCAATTCCCGTGTGATGGCTCAGAACCAAGACCACCAGTGCGGGTCCGGCACTGAACGATCGGTGACAAACAGTTGCCCCATTGGCATAGTCGGGCACAGGTCTGCCTGAGTCGTGATTATTTTCGACTCATAAATGATATTTTTCGACTCAATTTAAGGCCCGTTGACATTCGCCCCGCGGCGATCACGGAGGCGGCCGCAGGAAACGTCGCCCGGAAGCCCGGCCCCGTCCCGTCACAGCGGGTGGCGACGGCCCGGAACCCCCTGATCCTCACGAAACGGTTCCCGATCCGGTGCCACCATTTATACATCCCTTCGTCGTGCCCGCGCACCCCCTTCCGGTTCCCGCGGGAGGGAATCACCGCCTCCGCCCCGCGCCCGCCGGGTTTCCCGACGGGCCGGTCCGCTTCAAAGTTTCACCTATGAACAAAGCAGGAGCATCGTGCTGTGTCCTGCGACAGCGCAATGCGCGCGGCCAGTTCAGCCTTCCCCTGCCTTGCGGGTGCCTTAACTTGACATGGAGGGAGCCGGTCACGGCCTAGCGCCGGACGGAAGCCGCGCGCCGCTATTTCAGCCTTGCCCGTAGACAGCGGCTGGAGCCGATGACCGGGTGCCGGATGCGGCAGCGGTGCGCGACGGCCAGCAAGACGTCGCGCCGGTTCCGAGCCTGCGCTGCCGGACGCTGGATTCATGGAGCCGGTGGGCAGCCGGCAAGGTCGAGACCTAGCCGGGCGACAGCCTGCCGAGGCGGCTTTTGCTGAACGGGACCCGAAAACTCTGGGAGGGCGCTGGCTCCCGAACCATTCGACCGTGTCGAAGGGATCCTGTCCTAGACCGAAGATCATGGCTCCTGATTCGCATGGATTCATCACGCAATTAAATGTGCGGCATTGATAGGGCCCAGCCGGGCTGACTTCGCAACGATGCCGGTGCCGCGGCGGATGACGGAACGGGTCGCGGGCCGCGGGCCGCGGGAGCGGCGCGTTTGACTGCCAGTGGATCCGGCAGTTCCTGCCGTACGGGCTCCGGGACGCCTTCCGCCCCGGTGGCGCCGTGGGCCCCTGCTCCCGTATGTCCGCCAAGCCGAACGCATTGCGGAGGACCGTTCGCGGCGCCCGCCGCGCCCTGCCCATCAGTCAAATTTTCTCTGAACATAAGATTCCGAGTCTGCTGCAGGAGCTCATGGAAGAGCGGATCACCATTCGCCCCGCGCCTTTTTCCGACGCTGGACTTGAGAGGCTGAGGGCATTCGGGCATCAAGAGGCCTTCGCCGGGTGCGCGGCGTACACCAGCGCGGTCTGCTCGGACTTCGGATTCCGAGGCCTAGGAGGCGAGCTGCGGGAGTACGGACGCATCGATGGCCTCCGCTACGCCATAGTCATCGTGATGACCGATACGGACGTCGACGGCGCCCATATCGCTTCGCTGCTCATGACTTTTTTCTTCGTCCAGATGCGCCCGATGATCGATGCCGGACATCTGTTCCTGGGCTGTCCGCCGCTCTACCGGCTTACCCAGGGCGCCAAGAGGGTCTACTGCCTTGACGGGGAGGAACGGGACGCCTAGCTGGAAAGGGTCTTGGCGGGAAGGGCAGGATCGACGTCAGCCGTTTCGAGGGGCTCGGGGAAATGGAAGCCAAGGACCTCAAGGACACCACGATGAACCCCGCCACCCGCAGGCTCATTCGGGTCTCCATCGACGAGGATTCACCGGGCGAGACCTGAGACCTCGTCGAACGCCTCATGGGGAAGAGGCCGGAGCTCAGGTTTCAGTACATCCAGCGGAACGCGCGCTTCGCGGAGGGGCTCGACCTCTGAGCGAGACCGGCTGTCCGTGGGCCGGACGGCTTTCAGCGCACCGGAACCGCCGCAGCGACAGGAACGCCACCGGCGGTATGCCGAAAACACCAGCGTGGACTGTCCGGCGGAACGAGCTTCACCGTTTTCAGGTACCGAAGAGCGGCGGGGTCTTGATGGGCGGGCCTGACATGGGCGCAAAGGGAAGAACCGTCCTTTCGGTCACGTCGCCGAATCACCTGGAGCGCATAGCGCATCGGGAACCAGCCGGACCGCCTCCGAAATAAGCACGGCGCGCGGGCATCCCGCTCCACCTCGGCTCAATCCTCTCTGCCTGACAGGCGCCCGTCGTGACCGGGTTGGCATGGCCGATGGTCGTGCAACGCCCGAGAAAGCCTATGATTTCTTCACCCCTTTGGCACTGAGCGAGGAGAACCATCAAAAGGCGTTGGCCAACGGTTTCCCGAAAGACATTCAGGTCTACTACGTGGATCAAGCTTTGGAGATCGCCGAAAAAGGCTTCCGCCATCGTGGGAAACGATGAAGACGCTACAGGCTGATTGGATCGCCTTCATCCTGGCGCGTAATATCGCGCTGTTGATCCTGGTCGCCGGCGGCCTTCACCTTTGGCGCTGGCGCTGGCAAGGGCGTCTCTGCGAATATAATGGTGGCTGGCAAGACAGGAATGATGGAGTTATGCCCGAAAGTTGGTGACGGCCCCTGAGGGGCGGCATATCATGGCGGTGAAACAAACGCCGTCAGTTCCCGAAGGGAAAGGGATATGCCACAAGACCGAATCTACAGTGATCCAGTCCGGGCGTCCATCGGGGTTTTCGCCTGATCCGCTCACGGAGGTGATCAGGTCCGGGACCCGCGGGCTTCTGGCCTCGGCGGTCCAGGCCGAGGTCGCGGACTTCCTGGCCCGTCACGAACATCTCGCTGACGAAGGGGGGGGCGCAGGCGCGTGGTGCGCCACGGGACCCTGCCGGAGCGGGAGGTGATGACGGGGACCGGCCGGGTGCCCGTTGAGGTTCCCCGCGTCCGCGACCGAAAGGCGGGCGTGGCCCGTGAGGACCGGATCAGGCTGCGTTCCTCGACCGTGCCGCCCTATCTCCGGAAACCGAGGCCTGTCGGGGATCCCCTGCCCCGGCCCTATCCCAGGGGCATCTCGACGGGCGACTTCGGCGAGGCGCCCGCGGCTTTGCCGGGGCCGGACGCGGAGGGGCTGTCCCCCTCCACGGTGACGGGGCTGAAGGCCACATGGAAGGACGAATGCGAGACCTGGCGAAAAAGGGATCTCAGCGGCCGGCGCTTCGTCCACGTCTGGGCGGACGGGGGCTGCTTCACGCCCCGGCTGGACAGCGACCGCCGGTGCATGCGGGTGGTGATCGGGGCCGATGAGTATGGTGAGAAGGACGTTCTGGCCGTCATGGACGGGTTTCGCGGGAACGCCGACAGCTGGCGCGACCTTCTCCGCGACCTCAGGGACCGTGGCCTGGAGGAGCCGCCGGAGCTCGCCGTCGGCGACGGCGCGCCCGGATTCCGGACAGCTCTGCGGGACGTGTGCCCGAAGACGCGGGAGCGGCGCTGCTGGGTGCATAGGACCTCCAACGTCACCGGGGCCCTGCCCAGGCCGCCCAGGGAACGGGCGAAGTCCGATCTTCATGAAATATGGATGGCGGAGACGAAGAGGGAGGCTGAGGCGGCCTTCGGCCGCTTCGTGAAAAACCACCGCGTGAAATACGAACGGGCGGTGGCGAAGCCTGGGAAGGATCGCGACGGACCTCTCGCCTTCCACCACTTCCCCGCGGAGCACTGCAGGCACATAAGGACCACGAACCCCGTCGAGAGCGTGTTCGCCACGGTCCGTAACCGGACCCGCAGGACCAGGGGCTGCCTGAGCGGAAAGACCGCGCTTTCGATGGTCTACCGCCTCATGATGTCCGCGAAGGGCAACTGGCGCAGGCTCCCGGCGCCGAACAGGTTTCCGGAGGTCTTCCGGGGGGGTGTGTTCAGCGACGGGATCATACAGGAGAGCGCTGCCGCCTGATCAGACGGACCGTCACCAACTTTCGAGCATAACTCGAATGATGACACGTTCATGTTCAACAACCAGGTTTGGGACAGAATCTTTTGGTCGATTGTGTCAGGCTGCACGATATGGACCACCTACGAAGTCATGCTGTGGTGGGCATACGCCAATGACTGACTGCCCTACTCCGCCATCCCGATCTGGTTTGTGTCCTGGATGCTGCTGATGCCGACCCGGCGACCCTTCCACTTCCACTGGATTCATCGGCTGATGCACCTGGAAACCGCTCTACAGGGCATGCCACTACATCCACCACAAGAACGTCAACACCGGTCCATGGTCCGGAATGTCGATGCAACCGCTGGAGCACAGTTTCTATTTCAGCGTCATGCTGATCCACCTAATCGTGCCCAGCCATCCCTTCGTGATGCTGTTCAACGCGCTGCGCACCGGCCTGACCCCGGCGCGGGGTCATTCAGGTTTCGATGAGACCGTCTGGGTAGAAGAGCATGCCTGGGAGAATGAGCAGATCATGCACCACATGCATCATCGCTATCACACGTTGAATTACGTCGAGAGCATCATTCCGCTCGACAAGTGGTTCGGGACATTCCATGACGCCACGCCCGAGGCGGATTCCGAGTTCCGTGGGGCCAAACCGCGGACCCAAGGCCAGCCGGACGGCTGGTTCCAGGCGATGTAGCGCCAAGGCAGTCCAATTCAACCGAGCCAGAACGGAGGCCAACCCTGGCAGGGAGAAAATTTGTCTGCAACGTCGAAGATGTCGAGGCTGAAGACGTCATGCGGTTTGACGATGGTGAAAATGCCTATGCAATCATTTCGGTTCCCGGTGGGAAGGTATTTCGCGACGGATGGCCATTGCACCCACGAAGAGGCGCATTTGGCTGACGGCTTGGTCGACGAATACGAAATCGAATGCCCGCGCCATTCGGGAAACTTCGACTACCGCACTGGAATGGCCACCGTCGCACCCGCATGCGAGACTTTGAAAACGCATCCGGTCGAAGTGGACGACGGCAAGGTTTATCTGTTGGCTTAGGGCAATCGCATATGAAGTTCTCGGCTGGATGCCAGCGTTCAGGGATTCGTCCCGCATTGCTCCAGCCCGTTCGCAGCACGAACCAGCCTGCGGACCGCCAGCCTTTCCACGAGTCCAAGGAACAGCGCAATCGTCCTCGGCTCTCCGTTCTTGAGTGCCACGATCTGGGGGCGTTCGTGGCTGTCCGGAGAAGCGCCAAGCCCTAGCGACGTTCGCTGCGTCGCCTTCCACTACCGCACACGGCTTGCGATCCAGGTGTTTCGCTGGGGCTGGGGCTGGGGCTGCGGCTGAGACATGAGCGCAGCAGACAGGTTCGACGCCGTCGAGGTGGTCTTCAATGCTTTTGGCGATCCGGAAAAATCGCCGATCGGGTCGGCGTAGTGGAGCTGTACAGCCCTTCCGCCAGCAACTTTTTAACCGCACGTTACAAACAGACGAAACAGGAATGACGTCTCAATCAGTAGCCTCTTTCCAATCCGTAGGGAATCAGATGATCAATTCTTCGCAGGATCGCCACCCTCCTGAAAGCCGCTCTTCCCAGCTTCAGGAAGGAAGCTATATGTGGCGCGGCGAACAGCGATGTACCGCTGCCCCTGCTGCCACACCTTGCATAACTGCGCTTCCTAAGTAGCGTATGTGGTTGCTCTGCATAGAGCGGATAGAAAAATCTCTTTCATTCCACACCAATCATCTGCATTATGACCAAAACAAGCGAGCAGAGTTGATTACATGCCCGACGACCTACTCTCCCACCCTCCCCCCAGTGACTCCTATGATGCGTCATCCATCGAAGTACTCGAAGGACTGGAGCCGGTCCGCAGGCGTCCCGGCATGTATATCGGTGGAACCGATGAGCGTGCCCTGCACCACCTCGTGGCCGAAGTGCTCGATAACTCGATGGATGAAGCCGTCGCCGGACACGCGACCCGGATCGAGGTGGAGCTCCATGCCGATCAATCCGTCACCATCCGCGACAATGGACGCGGCATCCCCGTGGACCCGCATCCGAAATTTCCGGATAAAAGCGCTTTGGAAGTGATCCTCTGCACGCTCCATGCGGGGGGTAAGTTTTCCGGAAAGGTGTACCGACTATCGGGGGGGCTGCACGGCGTCGGCGTTTCCGTCGTCAATGCCCTGTCCGACAGCATGCGTGTCGAGGTCGCCCGCAACCGGGAAGTGTTCGCCCAGGAATTTTCCCGCGGTACGCCGCTGGGTCCCGTTCAGGCCCTTGGCGCGACGTCCAACCGCCGTGGAACCACCGTCACTTTCCATGCTGACCCGGAAATCTTTGGCCAGGACAGATTGAAGCCCAGACGCCTGTTCAGGATGGCACGTTCCAAAGCCTACCTGTTTTCCGGTGTTGAAATCCGCTGGCGTACGCAGCTCGAGGACGATGACGTTCCAAGCGAGGCTGTTTTTCACTTTCCCGGCGGACTTGCCGACTATCTCGGCGAGCAGATGAACGGCGCCTCGACCTATGCCGACCGCCCGTTCGCCGGGCGCGTGGATTTCGATGAGCGCTTCAAGACCCCAGGTTCGGTTGAATGGGCGATCAACTGGACTCCAAGCCGGGAC
This sequence comes from uncultured Rhodobacter sp., assembly GCA_965201085.1. Lineage (GTDB taxonomy): Bacteria > Pseudomonadota > Alphaproteobacteria > Rhodobacterales > Rhodobacteraceae > JAPOUP01. The sequence goes on from CBDAVS010000005.1 coordinate 67,882, forward strand.
GGATTCGTCCAGTCATACTGCAACACCGTTCCCACTCCCGAAGGTGGCACACACGAAAGCGGGTTCTGGAACGCCATCCTCAAGGGCATCCGTGCCTATGGCGAACTGGCGAGCAATCGGAAAGCGGCCCAGATCTCAAGGGAAGATATTATTTCCGGTGGCTGCGCACTTGTTTCCTGCTTCATCCCTGAACCGGAATTCTCCGGTCAGACCAAGGACAAGCTGTCGACCGGCGAAGCGGCGCGCCTGGTCGAAACCGCGGTGCGGGACCATTTCGACAACTGGCTTGCGACCGATACGAAGTCAGCGGGCGCGATTCTGGACTTCCTGGTGCTGCGCGCCGAAGAGCGGCTTCGCCGTCGCCAGGAACGGGAAACCGCCCGAAAGTCGGCGACGAAAAAGCTGCGTCTTCCCGGTAAGCTCGTCGACTGTACCGCCAATACCCGAGATGGAACCGAGCTTTTCATCGTGGAAGGCGATAGTGCGGGCGGTTCCGCCAAGATGGCCCGCGACCGCAACACCCAGGCACTTCTCCCCCTACGTGGAAAGATCCTCAACGTTCTTGGCGCCGCGAGTTCCAAACTGGGTCAGAACGTGGAAATCAACGACCTGTGCCAAGCTCTTGGTGTTGGCATGGGCAGCAGGTTCCGCATAGATGACCTTCGCTATGCCAAAGTCATCGTCATGACCGATGCGGATGTTGACGGCGCCCATATCGCTTCGCTGCTCATGACTTTTTTCTTCGTCCAGATGCGCCCGATGATCGATGCCGGACATCTTTTCCTAGCCTGTCCACCGCTATACCGGCTCACCCAAGGTGCCCGAAGGGTCTATTGCCTTGATGAAGAGGATCGGGATGTCTGGCTGGATAAGGGTCTTGGCGGGAAGGGCAGGATCGACGTGAGCCGATTCAAGGGGCTTGGGGAAATGGATGCCAAGGACCTCAAGGACACCACGATGAACCCTACAAGCCGCAAGCTCATCCGTGTCACCATCGACGAGGAGTCACCTGGTGAAACCGGAGACCTCGTCGAACGCCTAATGGGTAAGAAACCGGAACTCAGGTTTAAGTACATTCAGCAGAACGCACGCTTTGTGGAAGAGCTCGACGTTTGATCGATCTGGTCTGATCACGGGTGGCAGAGGATTTGAGGAAATCGGAACCGCTATCGCAATAAGTATGGCACCGGCAATTTGATGAAATCAGATACCTTCATTTTCCTGTGGACCGCGCTTCGTTGGTTTCAGGTGCCCAAATGAGGCGGGAATTTGAGGTTCGAGCCAGTATGAACCAAGATACAAGAAGCTTCACTTCGGGCATGGAGTCGAAGTACACGGAACGCATCTTGAATTGAGAACCAATCGGATCCGCTTCAAGAAAGGGCGCGGCGCAAAATGAGTCCGCTCCACTCCGGCTCAAACCTCTCTATCTGACGAATACCCTGCGAGCGATCTGGACGGCAAAGCCAACCTTCGGGAGTTGCCGGGACCGGTTCCCGGCAACGCTGGCAATCGGCGCTCCCGTTTGCTACGCCATGCTCAACGAATGCATCTACCACGATCAAAGTCTTTCCCGGGCAGCACAGTGAAAACAAGGATTGCCCGCTGTGCTGAAGCTTAGGTTCAAAGAACGGGTATTGTCGCAGGCAAAGCCATTGAATGATTGAAACACTCCGCTGGACCTAACCACTTCCTGAACTTTTCTCATTGCCCGATTCTGGTGATATCCTTTCATACCTCATATGTTTTGCGGCTTGCATAACCAGCATTGCGTGTGCAGGAACGTTGTTGGCTAAACATTGTAGTCCATAATCAGATGGGAGCGAGTTATGCCCGAAAGTTGGTGACGGTCCGTCTGATCAGGCGGCAGCGCTCTCCTGTATGATCCCGTCGCTGAACACACCCCCCCGGATGACCTCAGGAAACCTGTTCGGCGCCGGGAGCCTGCGCCAGTTGCCCTTCGCGGACATCATGAGGCGGTAGACCATCGAAAGCGCGGTCTTTCCGCTCAGGCAGCCCCTGGTCCTGCGGGTCCGGTTACGGACCGTGGCGAACACGCTCTCGACGGGGTTCGTGGTCCTTATGTGCCTGCAGTGCTCCGCGGGGAAGTGGTGGAAGGCGAGAGGTCCGTCGCGATCCTTCCCAGGCTTCGCCACCGCCCGTCCGTATTTCACGCGGTGGTTTTTCACGAAGCGGCCGAAGGCCGCCTCAGCCTCCCTCTTCGTCTCCGCCATCCATATTTCATGAAGATCGGACTTCGCCCGTTCCCTGGGCGGCCTGGGCAGGGCCCCGGTGACGTTGGCGGTCCTATGCACCCAGCAGCGCCGCTCCCGCGTCTTCGGGCACACGTCCCGCAGAGCTGTCCGGAATCCGGGCGCGCCGTCGCCGACGGCGAGCTCCGGCGGCTCCTCCAGGCCACGGTCCCTGAGGTCGCGGAGAAGGTCGCGCCAGCTGTCGGCGTTCCCGCGAAACCCGTCCATGACGGCCAGAACGTCCTTCTCACCATACTCATCGGCCCCGATCACCACCCGCATGCACCGGCGGTCGCTGTCCAGCCGGGGCGTGAAGCAGCCCCCGTCCGCCCAGACGTGGACGAAGCGCCGGCCGCTGAGATCCCTCTTTCGCCAGGTCTCGCATTCGTCCTTCCATGTGGCCTTCAGCCCCGTCACCGTGGAGGGGGACAGCCCCTCCGCGTCCGGCCCCGGCAAAGCCGCGGGCGCCTCGCCGAAGTCGCCCGTCGAGATGCCCCTGGGATAGGGCCGGGGCAGGAGATCCCCGACAGACCTCGGTTTCCGGAGATAGGGCGGCACGGTCGAGGAACGCAGCCTGATCCGGTCCTCACGGGCCACGCCCGCCTTTCGGTCGCGGACGCGGGGAACCTCAACGGGCACCCGGCCGGTCCCCGTCATCACCTCCCGCTCCGGCAGGGTCCCGTGGCGCACCACGCGCCTGCGCCCCCCTCGTCAGCGAGATGTTCGTGACGGGCCAGGAAGTCCGCGACCTCGGCCTGGACCGCCGAGGCCAGAAGCCCGCGGGCCCCGGACCTGATCACCTCCGTGAGCGGATCAGGCGAAAACCCCGATGGACGCCCGGACTGGATCACTGTAGATTCGGTCTTGTGGCATATCCCTTTCCCTTCGGGAACTGACGGCGTTTGTTTCACCGCCATGATATGCCGCCCCTCAGGGGCCGTCACCAGCTTTCGGGCATAACTCAGTCATCCCCAGTCCTTGATGACTCCATTTACCAATAGCAAAGACAGGCCCTTGTATCCGAAGGGATCAAGGAAGGTGAAAGTGGGAATCTGATGATTCTCAGAAAAGAGACGGGCCATGTCCTCGTCGACCGTAAAATTTTCCACGACAGGCTTGTGTCGGAGGCACTCAATTCCGGGTAATTTCGTGATCTCCTCGGATAAGGTATCCGTGTTGTTTTTGTCCTGATCGTTGAGCAGCACAACCACGGCATCAGCCACCCTGGGATCTTTCAGAGCGCTTTCGATTACAAGCAGGGGCGTTGAGGCAGAACCGTCGCGATACCGCCCGGGGCCCGCGTAGAGGTCAACATACGCGATTCTGCCTTCGTGGTATTGCTCGGCCATTGGCAGAATTATCTTCGACCACGCACCAAAATACTGCTGCACGATGGTTGCCTTGATCAGTGAAGCCTCAGATCTTTTTTCGAAAAACTTCTTTGCCATGAACACCTGCCTTTCCGTGCGTGGAACTTCCCTTTATTCCAATAGTAGAACATAGTAGGAACATAAGCAATCGGATTCGTTACGTTGGCGCGGGTTGCCACCTCGGTCGCGGAGGCAGCCATATCTGGGTAGGAAAGTCATTGCCAAAGAAGCGAAGGGCGACACCGCTTTCGGCACACTGATTTCGAGCACAATAGAGAGGGGTGGGTTCGGGAAATCGCTCTTTCTTTCCGAGAGCGGACCTGTTGATGATCTGCGTAACAATGCGGGCTTCGCCATCCCCGGTGCCGATCCGAAGCGCAACCCCGGCCAGGGGCCCGGATTCCACGCGGAATGCGGCGGTCAACGTGATTGGACGGATCGCAACAAAATGAGAAACTTAACTCACGGTCGTACGTGAGTCGAAAATGGTTGGCAAGTGGAATGAAACGAGCACTAACAAAACTGGAGCAACTTGATGACCGCGAGCTATTCGAAACCTTGTCGGAGGGTTTGCCACTCATCGTCAGGAATGCTGCGAAATTCGAAGAAACCGCCCGTCGACTCCATGGGAGTCCTGGGTATCGCGATTCGGAAGTCATGCGTGGTTTCGCGGAGGAGGAGGCCGCGAAGGTCCTGATTCTTATCGATTACGTTCGGTGCCCAAGAAACTGGAAGCGAAGGGCGGAGGTACTGTCGCGCTGCTACGGCCATCTCGAAAAGCAGATTTACGCCAATATGTGCGAGTATCCCAATGTGTGGACGTTCAGTGAATTATCAAAGGCGGTCGAGAGGGAATGTCGCCCATTGTATCTTGATGGTCCGAACTCGGTTGATTGGATATTCCGGAACGAGATTTTAGAGAAGCGTGAACGTAAACTGTACGTCGATTATGTGCAGGATGTAACGGATGCTGACGGTGAGTGCTTCTGGATTGAACCCAGCCATTCCAAGTTCTTTGCAATCAATTGGGATTACGCTGGACCGGGCTGCGTTACGCTTATCCGGAGCCTCAACCGGGCGGGCGGGCTGTCAGCCGCCGGTCTCGCTACAATCGCCGACGTCTGGAGAGGATACGAGCCCTCTGCGGACAGTGATCGCGACGAATTGCGCCGCCTGATTGTCAAAACACTGAAACGTCTCGGAACAGGTGGCGGTTCCTTTGATGAAACGGATGCGCAGTTCATGGTTAGACACTGGCCGTTTCCTATGTGGCCGCTGGACATAAAGGAGTGGTGCGGAAACAGCGGTGACCTTGCCGGTTTGCGCCAAGAACGACAGCGCGAGATGAAATGGATCGAGGAGAAGGAGGCGAAGCGCGATCCTGCACCGGTGATTTCCTGGATCAAGGTCGTGGAGCTGAGCGAGGCATATGCTGCATGGGAGAGCGACGTGGAAGCGTGTTCCGCCCGCAGGGATCCAAAAAAGACAGGCGGGCTTCGGATCCGTTCATCAACGGAAATGGAGAAAAATTTAGGACTGCAGTCCTACTCACTGATCAGGAAAATGTTGGCTGCGCTGAGCGACGGGGAACGGGTGGCGCTGGTCGCGCTGGGTTGGTATGGGCGGGAGGGATTTGGAGCCGATTGGTCAGGAATTCATGAACATGCGATCAATATGGCGCCAGGCCTTTGCGAGAATTACCAGATCGGGTTAGGAAGGCATTGGCATAACGGATATATACGCTGGAAGACGGACCCAGCGCCATTTTCGGCGGGAATATAGCCGTTTTAAGAGTTTGAATCATAAGTCACTGATATCATTAAACTATTGTTTTTCATGGAGTTGACGCCCTCGCCACCCGCCTGAGCAGGAACCGGCAGGCGGCCAGCTGCGCCCATGCCAGCGAGTTCTCGCTGAGCCTTTCGTAATCTTTCGACAGGCGGCGGCACCGGCCCATCCAGGCGAAGGTCCGCTCCACCACCCAGCGGCGGTAGAGAACAGTGAACCCTTTGACATTCTTCGGTTTTTCGACGATCCTGATCACGTTCGACAACCCCATCCCCTCAAGCCGCTCCCGCAGCTTCGGACCCGCGTAGCCACCGTCGGCGAACAGCCTACACACCGTGGGCACCGTCTCCAGCAGCTTCGCGATCAGGTCCGGCGCCCCGTCCCGGTCCTGGATGTCGGCGGTGTGAACCGTCATGACGATCGGTGTGCCGTCGGCGTCCACGATCAGGTGCCTTTTCCTCCCCTTCACCTTCTTCCCGGCGTCGTAGCCGCGGGGCCCGCCGCTCTCCGTGGTCTTCACCGACTGGCTGTCGATCGAGGCGGCGGTCGGCTCCGCGGAGCGCCCCGAACACCGCCGCGCGAGGTCCCGGAGACGATGCACGAGACGCTCCAGGAGCCCGCTCCGCCGCCATGCGTAAAAATAGTTCTGGACGGTGGAAAACGGTGGATATCCAGAGGGTAACGCGCGCCACTGGCATCCCGTGGACAGGATATACTGGACCGCGTCGAACACCGACCGAAGGTCGACCTCGCGCGGCCGTCCCATCCTTCCCTGCTTCGGCAGCATCGGCTCGATGATGGTCCATTCGGCGTCGGTCAGATCGTTTTGACTGTGGTCGTCCGGGCGCTTATGGATCTGTTGGGTGGTCCTGTTCCAGGGCATGGCTCTCTCCGTATTTGGTTGCGTTCACCAACCGGAATGCCACATCCTGCGGGACCACTCAACTTATGGAACAAACTCTAAGTCTGTTCGACACCATCGCAATCCTCGGAAGGCTTGAATCGCCTTGAGGAACCACGGCATAAGCATCTGCATTCATCGAATGTTGTCGTCGCCATGTGGTTCAGTCACGACATGGACGATGTGCACAACAACGGAATCAGACCAGGGATAGAGGATGCCGGGTACGGACCGCTCCGAGTCGATGGGGCGGATTTCAACGGCAGGATCGATTACGGGATCATCGCGCGGGTCCGCCGTTCCCGTTTTCCGGTCGCGGATTTCACGCAGGGAATGGACGGCGCTCGGGGTGGTGTCCACTATGAGACCGGTTTCGCCCACGGGCCGGGAATTCCGGTGGTGTTCACCTGTCGCAGGAATGCCGTGGAGCACCTTCACCCTGACACTCGGCGGTACAGCCACATCGTCCGGAACAGCTTCGCGGGAACCCGCGAACCGGATCCGCGCGACAGTTGGAGACGGGCCGGAAACGCCGTCATCCTCACAACGCTGATCGATTGTTGGGACGGAACCGGTTTCCGCTGTTCGTCTGGCAGAGACGGCGGGGCGGGAATTACGTTGCGGATGCCAGGTGTGCGGAGGGGAGCATGAAGGGGTCATGAGCGCCACCGGCAGCCGTTGACGCGAGGATGAGGGCGGTCACTCTTCAAGCGCGGGCGGCAACGCGCCCAGGATTTCCGAGGTCCGGACGCTCAGGTACACAATCCGCTTTATCACCGAAACGAGGTCCTGCGGTCTGCCGAACCATGCGTTCGGGTCATTCACGATACCGCTGTTCCTGTCGGTGGTGATTTTGTAGCGGTCGATGAACCAGCCGAGCGGCGTCCTGCCGTTGACCTCGTAACCGTGCGCCTCGGGCGGTATCCCCGCGAGACTGACGCTGTCGTTGACGATCAGGACGGACCTGTCCGGGTTCGCCCCTTTACCCGCGAATTTCATGGCCTTCGCGGTCAGGCGGCAATCATGCGGCTGGGGATCTCCCGGGCCGGAGAAGCGAAGTTCCAGCGGATACTCCTCGCATCTTTCGTATCCGGTGTGCAGTTCGGCCAGTTTGAGGCCCGCTTCGGCGAAGGTCGTGAAGTCCCGTGCCAGCGGGACCGCCGGAAGCTCCCTGGCGAGCGCGTTCGGGAACGCCCGCCTGAAATCCGTGGCGTGGAGAACGCCGTAGACGTAGTGGAAGATGTCATCCTTCGTGATGGCGGGGTTCCCGTAACGCTCCCGGAAACGCGCCAGCGCGCCGTCGGTGATGTTGTCGACCTTCCTGAGCGGTGGATCCAGACCGGGAAGGCCGGCCCGGTGATCGGGTCGTTCGTACCGATGGCGGGGGAAGCACTGGCCGAACGACAGCAAATGGAGGTCCGGTATGCGATCCACCATGAGCGCGGAGAACGGCTTGGTCGAGCCGATCCCGGTAACGCAGATCGCAAGGTTCGGGGTTTCGGGATAAGGAAAGATCTGATGCTGCTGGTATCTACGGGCGATCAAACGGTATTCAACGAAGCAATTCATTGGGACGAATGGACGGTAGCAGACAGGTCGAACATTCTCGTTACTGAATGGAATCTCCATTTTTCGAATCAGGTTGGTGCATAGACCTTCGTCCCAGCGAAGATGTCGGCTGTAACGCTCCGTGAGCCGCTCCAGTCCCTGCGGTGCTCCAAGTTCCTTAAGTTCATTCAGGGCGTCAGTGTAGTTCCTGATCGCCCTTCTGGCGTTGGTCGCGCAGGCATCCCGTGAGTAGTTGTACAGATAGGCGTCACGACCGGTCTTCATGCCGTTGCTGAACAGCTGGAACACCGTAACGCCCGCATCTGTCCTCTTCGCCTTAGCCTCCTTGGAGCCGAGGGGCAGCAACCGTCCGTAGCCATCCTCCCGCTTCCCGATCCAGCCGTGATGGGCGTCCGGCTCGATCATTCGCCAATCCGCGATCCCGGTGATCGACTGCGCCCCGGCGACGATCTCTAGCTTCCGCTCCCTCGTGAGACAGTCTCCGATGTCGTGATAGAGGATGCGACACCCGATGTGTTCCGCCTTCGGGTTCTTGACCAGGAAGAAGACGCTGACCGGAGCGCGGGAACCGCTGCCGAACACTTTGCCGCCCTCCCGCCTGGAAAGCTCTCCGGAAGTGCGTTGGTTCCCCCTCAGATTGACCACATGGACCGAGGTGAACTCCTCCGCCAGACAGGCGCGGATGCCTGAATCTGCGTTCCCGTCCAGCCAGGAGCCGTTGGTGACGAAGCCGATCACGCCGCTGTCTCCGATGCGGTCGGAGGCCCAGCGGATTGCCATCTTGTAGCTGTCGTACAGAGAGTTCCTGTTGGTGCTCGACGAACGCTCCGCATAGGTCTCTGTGACGCGGCTCCTCAGCTTCGGATAGTCCGCTTCCGACTGGCCCACATTCCAGGGGGGATTGCCGACGATCACCCTTATGTCGGCGTTCATCTGCGCGGTGCGGCGCTCCGAATTCTCCTTCAGCAGATCGGCGATCATATCCTCCCGGTCACGGTCCATCCGGAAGGTGTCGGTAAGGCAGATCCTCTCGAACGCCCTGTTCTCTCCGGTCACACCCGCATAGGCCTCCTGGATGTTCACCGAGGCGATGTAGTAGGCGAGCAGCACGATCTCGTTGGCGTGGATCTCACCGCCGAATTTACGCCGCAGCGCGTCCGCGTCGATGATCCCGGACTGGACAAGGCGCGCGATGAAGGTCCCCGTTCCGGTGAACGGATCGAGGATGTGAACCCCTTCGTCGGCCATCGATCCGCTGAACTCCGTCCCCATGATGTGCTCCACCGAACGCAGGATGAAATCCACGATCTCCACCGGCGTGTAGACGATGCCCAACGCCTTGCTGGTCTCCGGGAAGGCGTTGCGGAAGAACTTGTCGTAAAGCTCGGAGATGATCCTCTGTCGCGCTTTGGTGTCACCCGCCGCCGCCTCGACGCGCCGTTCGACGGAGCGGTAGAACTCTTCCAGCCCTTCGGTCTCGGCTTTCCTCGCTGGTTCTATGACCTTGAGGAAATCGTCGAGTGCCTGACCTACAGGGCTCTGGGTGAGAAAACCGTCGCCCGAACCATCCCCGCGGAACAACGCGTTGAAGACCGGCAGCGTGACCGCATGCTGGGCCAGCATCTCGATCGCCTGTTCCTTCGTGATGGACGGGTTGATGTCGTCGCGCAGCTCCTCCAGGAAGTCGTCGAACATGCCGGCGGCCGTCTCGACATCACCGTCGCGTCCGTCCCGCTTGGGGGTGACCATCGCCGTGATGCGGACGATATGCCTGCGGGCGATGTCGGCCACGTCACCGGCCCAGTCCTCCCAGTATTTTCTGTTGCCGCATCTCTCGACCAGCCTAGCCTGGATCGCGGCGGTCAGCTGAAGGTCCCAGGCGTCATGCGTAACCGGTGGCGTTTCGGGATCGGGATCGGGTGCCGGCGGATCGCCGCGCTCCCCGAGACCGGTGAACTGCGAAACGGTGATGATCGAGAGCTTTCCGATCACCCCGGTCTCCTCGAAGAGGTTGATCTGCGCCTCGAACCCGGGGTCGTGCGAGCGGATGGCGTTGACCATCTGCCAGACCTTTTTCCACTGGTCACTGTCCTCGAACAGCCGGTCCACGTCCTTCCCCTCCGGGATCACGACCGGAAGGATCACGTAGCCGACCTGTTTCCCCTCCGCCTTTCGCATGACCCGCCCGACAGCCTGGACGACCTCGATCTGGCTCTTCCTCGGCTGCATGAAGAGAAGCGCGTCGAGGGCCGGGACGTCGACGCCTTCGGCGAGGCAGCGCGCGTTCGTCACCACGCGGCATTCCCGCGCCCCCGGCCGTTCCAGCCAGTCGAGGATCTCCGATCTGCGCTCGGCGTTGTAGGTGCCGTCCACGTGCCTTGCGGGAGTGGCGAGGGTGTCGCCGCTTTCCGAACCGTCGAACAGCCGCTCCACCTGCTCCGACGCCCTGATCGAGGAGCAGAACGCGATGGCGCTTCTCATCGGGCGGTGGTCGGATTCCGGGAAGCTCTCCGGACTGGCCTTGGCGAGCGCCTGCCGGCAGCCCAGCATGAGACCGGCGTCCTCCAGCTTCAGCTGCGCACGGTCGGCGTCGCCGAAGCGGCCCAGCTCCTTCGCCGCGACGTCCTCCGGCACGGTGAGGATCACCACACGGTAATCCGAGAGCAGCCCTGCCTCAAGGGCCCGGTGGAAGTCGAAATCGACCAGCGTCTCGCCGAACAGGTCGGTGTCGTCCATGGAACCGAGGGTGACGGACCGCCGTCCGGCCTTCCTCTTCGCGGCCTCGCTCCATATCTTCGGCGTCGCGGTCATGTAGAGCCGCCGGTCGGTCTGGATGAGAGCGTCGTCATGGATCATCGTGAAGGCCGAATCCGCGCCGTCCCCGGCGATGCCCGCCGTCCGGTGCGCCTCGTCGCAGACGGCCAGGTCGAAACGCGGAAGCCCGTGATCCCCCTGCGCGGCGGCGATGGCCGCGCTCGACTGGTAGGTGGCGAAGACGACGGTCATCCCGCCGTACGGTTTCGACGCGGCCTCCGCGAGGCGTCCGGCGTCGGTTGTGGCCGGCACCGCGAGATCCGAAGGCGGCAGGTCGATCCGGTCGTCCTGGCGGAGCCTGCGGCCCGTCCGGGTGTCCGAGCAGACAGCGAACAGCCGCATGTCGCAGGTCCTGTCGCGGACCCAGGCGCTGATCGTCTGCGACATCAGGGCGAGGGACGGGACAAGGTAGAGGACACGGCCACCTTTGCCCGCGAGGCTCTCGGCCGCCCGCAGCGAGGTCAGGGTCTTGCCGGTGCCGCAGGCCATCAGCGCCTTGCCGCGTGATCCGGGATCCGCGAGACCCTCGATTATGTTCGCCACCGCCTCGGTCTGGTGCGGGCGCAGCCGCGGAGGCTCCGGCGGCGCCGTGGTCTCGCCGGTGTCGAACCAGACGCTCCAGTCGATGTGGGATTCCAGCAGACCGTGCCGTCCCAGGCGCCTGATCGGCGGGTCGACCTCGTCAAGGCGCCGTTCGGCGTTGGCGGACCATTCACGCCCGGAGGTCTCGATCAGGATGCGGGCGCCGAATTCAGGCCGGTTCGATTTCGCCACGAAGCTGTCGATCTCGTGCTGCGCTATCATGCCGCCCCTACGGCGGAACTTGCACTGGATGGCGGCGAAGCGACCGCTACCGTCATTCAGGTCGGCGACGAGATCGATGCCTGTGTCGTTCTCCTTCAGGCCCCGCTCCCGCGCCCATGTGGCGTAGGGGCGGGGGTTCGATATCTGGTTCGTCTCGACCGGATCGTTCGAGAGGTGGACCACGCAGAGCCGCTCGAAGGCGTCGCCCACCTCCCGGCTCCGGTCGCCGGAAACCCCGGCCCATTCATCCAGCTTCGCTTTCAGCGCCTCCGCGCCGGGTTTCGCCTGTGAGGATTCCATGCCGCGCTTCCCGATATCCGTTCCGCCGGACGACTGAGTAACGTCTGCCGGCGCATCCCGCAATGATCGGGTGCCGCCGGCGGCGCGGGCGGTATTCGCGGGGCACAGGCGGTCCGCGGTATACGCTCCCGCCGCGCCCGTCGACCATGACACACGCTGACTGCGCCGAGCCGGCGGGACGGCCTCTCGGTTCACCGTATGTTCCGGCCTACCGCGCCCTTTTCCACCCCTCGGCCCCGGTCACATCCGCTGGCGGCGACACATTGCGCGGCGGTGGGCTTTCCGCTATGGATGCATGTATCCCGCTGACGCCAGGGAGGTGATCGATGGATCCGGATCTCGATGGTCTGAGAAGGTTCGCCGGAGGCGGGGACCGGGACAGAACCCCGTTCTTCACCGGCCGTTCGGCGCAGATCGACGCGATGGAGGAGACCTGTGAACGGGCGCTGGAGGGCTTCTCCGAAGGCCAGCCCGAAACGGGCGCCACCCATCTCATCCAGGGAGCGCCCGGAGCCGGCAAGACGGCGCTCCTGCACGAGCTGTCCAGGCGCTGGACCGAGCGCGGCGCAGGGGCGCCTCTCCCCCTCTTCATGGAATTCGACACCCTTTACAGAAAGGAATCGCTCGTGCTGGAGATCGCCGAGGCGGTGGACCCGAAGGCCGCGGAACGGCTGCGGAGCACGACGGTGACGCATATACGCGGCGGCGTGAGCCACTTCGTGGACGCCGGAATGTCGCGGGAGACCTCGACCGCGCCGGAAGCGGCGGCCCTGAAGTTCCTGAAGAGGGCCGTTCCGGCCGATGGGTGGACACAGACCGTGTGCCTCATCGTGGACGAGATCCAGACGGTGGACAGGGGCAGGGCGAAGGCCGCACTCGTCGCCCTGCACCAGAACGTCGCTGACCTTCCGCTGGTGCAGGTCTACGCCGGCCTCGGCGACTCCCATGACGTCCTGAGGGAGGAGGGCCTGACGCGGCTGAACCCCGGGATGGTCCACGACATCGGCGCCCTTCCCGGGCGGGAGGCCGAGGAGGCGGTCGAAAGCATGCTGGACGGGTTCCGGGTTTCCCGCAGGGATGACGGGGTAGGGTGGCCGGAATATCTCGCCGGACTTTCCGAGGGCTGGCCGCAGCACCTGAACAGCGGCATGCGGGCGCTTGCGGCGGAGCTGCGGGAGACGGGCGGGAGGCTCGCGGACGTCAATGTGGCCTGCGTATGGGACCGCCAGCGTGCATTACGGGAGGACACCTACGGGTGGCGCCTGACGGACGGGATGCGCGATGCCAGATGTCTCGTCGCCGAGGTGATGCGGGCGGTGCCGGAGGCAGGCCTGGCGGGGTCCACGATCAAGAAACACATCAGGAACCTGACCCGCCCTCTCGACCATCCGGAATGCGACGGCTGGCATCTGCCCAGGGACAGGGACGATGGGTGGTTCCTGAGGCACCTGGTGCACCAGGGGGCGCTTCAGCGAAAAGGCCCCACACACTACCACTGCCCGATTCCCACCTTCCGGGAATACCTGATGAGGCTGGGCGGACTTCAGCCTGATCGGGCGGACCGACCCGAACGGGTGCGCGGCATGTCCATCGGCATCGAACCGATGTGACGGTCTACAGGTGTTCACGGTGATTTCCGCGAAGGATCCGCGTCAGGTTCGTGGAGGAAGGGTATTGGCTCTCCTGTAGAGCAAGAGATGGAAGGGGTGCCGCGACCCCCGAAAATCCCTTAACCCAACGCCGGGAAAGATCTTGACCGGGAAGCCCGCTGAACAACAGGGCACGCCTGTTTCGGGCCGTACGCTTCCTTCCGGACGGATATTCAGGCCAGCGCCACGTCCCGAAACGCGGGGCGACGGTACCGGCGATCCAGTCCGACTGGCGGGAGATCCTGCGAAGGGAACCGGAGCGGAGGCCCGGGCATACCAAACCGCTGCACGACGCCGCCGGTGACCTGCGCAAGTGCCTCGCCTTCGACGCCGTGACCGCGTTCCGCGTCCGGGACCTGCAGCTTCCGGCGCGGGAGAAGCCCGACGGTCCGGCGGAGCGGCACGCCAGCGCGAAGAGCGGCGGAGCCGTGGTGACACACGCCGCCTACGAGCGCGTCATCGAACCGAGGGCGGAAACCGGAATGCGGGTGAAGGAGCTGGAATGACGCAGTCAGGTATGCGGTAGTGACGGGCCCGAAGGCTGTCGCCAGCTGTCCTGGAACATCGAGCGGTAACGGGTTCACGCCGGGAAGGAAGCGGCCGCCGGGACGGACCTTGGCGACCATGGCCAGGATCATTTCCATGCAGCGTTCCGGATTTTCCCGGTGGGTGAACCTCGCTTCATGCCCCTTGCGGGCGCGGTCCGCGTCCAGCATCGCTTTCGGGCGCTCCAGCCCGACCCGCTCCATTTTTCCGCCGGCGTTCCCCTGGTGGAATCCGGCGCCGCAGGCGAAATCCAGCCATCGCGGTGGACGGGACAGGCGGTCGCCGTGCCATTCGGCCAACGCTGACACCGTCCGTATCTCGAATTCGGTGTGCCCGGCCACGACGGGAGCGATGCTGCAGCGCCGGTCATGGAGCCTTGCGTGGAGCGGGTCGTCGTAGGGGAGGGTCACGTCATTCTCCGTTTTCGTTTTCCGCATGGCCCGGCCCGTCGCTCCCTTCACCGCCTTCAGTCCCGATAATGTCCGCCAGTAGAGCCGCATTGCGCCTTCCCGCCCTCCGGTCCCGGTACAGGAACCCTTCAAGCTCTTCCCTGACGAGACCGTCGAGCGCCGGAACGGATCCGCGCCGGTCAAGCAGCCAGGCTCCGGGCAGTATCTGGCGGCGGGAGCGAACCGCCGCGGGAGTGGCATCCGCTTCCTCCTCCGGCCCGCCTTCGGGCCGGGTGGCGCCACCGGCGGCGAGCATGTCAAGGAAGCCCGTGACAAAGGCGTGATTCGCGGCGGCGACGGTGACGGATCTGTGGCTTCGCAGGTGTTCCTCGATGTCGGGGCGGAGAAACGCGAGCATCGCCGGTTTGTGCCGGAACTGTGCGACCAGGAACGCCCCGAGGATGGCCTTGCGGCGGGCATCTTCCGCACGCGACGATTTCCTCCGCCTGCCTCTGATCCGGGCGGAGGAGAGGACGCTCCGGGAAGGAGCCTACGACGACCGCCGCTCAGGCGTGATTCGCGATGCCAGGTATCTTGTCGCGGAACTGATGCGGGAGGTTCCGGGGGAAGGCATGGTGGAATCCACCGTTCTGAACCGGATCAGGAACCTGTCCCGACCGCTGGACCGTCCGGACAGCGAGGGCTGGCATCTTCCCAAAGGCAGGGACGAGGAGTGGTTCCTTGACCATCTGGTCCACCGGGGGGTCCTGCAGCTGAACGCGGAGGGACTGCATTCCTGTCCGATACCGAATTTCCGGACCCACCTGATGGTCAGGGGCGGGCTGGTTCCGGAGCACCCGCCACAGAGGGAGGCCGCGCCCGAACTGACCCGAACGGAACGCGGAAGGGGCATCGAAATTACGTGACGGTTCAGTGCTTCCCGCCTTTCTGATTCTAAATCGATGACCGAAGTACTGTGACCGTCCACATAGGCGATGGAGCGGGTCTGAGCGGAGCGTCGGGCCGTCGCGGTTGCCGCGCGGCTGATCCTGCGTTATTTTCGACCGTACGCCCTCGCCGCCACGGGAGAGAAGCCGATGATCTCCATCCTTAGCCCGCGCGAACCGGACACGGACGGTCCCGATCTGGACGGTCTGGAGGAATTCGCGAAAAGGGGAGACCGGCGGAGTGCGCGGTTCTTCGTGGGGCGCGCCGATCTGATCGATCTGGTCGAAGGCGCCTGCGCCATCGCGAAGAAGGCGTTCAAGGATGGTGAGAGTTTCGAAGGCGCGACGCTGCTGCTGCAGGGAGCGCCGGGCGCCGGCAAGACGGCGCTCCTCACCGAGCTCAGGCAGCGCTGGGAGAAGGCCGGCGGGACCGCTCCGACCGCCGTGAAGATACGGCCCGCCCATCTCGAGGATCCGGCCGAGGTCGCGGGGAGGGTCGCGGAGGCCGTCAGTCCCGGCTCGAGCGGGGAATGGCGCACGGAGCGGTTCTGGGAAGTCAGCGCGGAGGCCAGGGCCTTCGGGTCCGGCGGCGGCGGACGGAAGGGGCGCTCCGTCCCGCCCGCGACCGCCACCCTCGACGCGCTCAGGGAGAGGCTGCCTCCCTTCAGGTGGAAGCGTCCCTTCTGCCTCATGGTGGACGAGATACAGGGTGTCTGGTCGGAGGCGGAGCAAAAGGTCAGGCCGAAAGCGGCGGACACGCTGCTCGCGCTTCACGACGAGGCGCTGGGGCTGCCCATCGTGCCGCTCTACGCGGGCCTCGGCGATTCGCACGACATCCTGAGTAAGGCGAACCTGACGCGGCTGACCACAGGATATGTCCGTAGTCTCGGGGCGCTCACCGGGGAGGAGGCCGAGGAGGCGGTCGACAGGATGCTGAAGGAGTTCCGGGTTTCCCGCAGGGATGACGGCGTCGGCTGGCCGAAATATCTCGCCGGACTTTCCGACGGCTGGCCGCAGGCATGCGCGCCCTGGCGAAGGGGCTGCGTGCGGCGGGCGGGAGGCTCGTGATGCGGTTCTAGGATATGCCGCATGGTCCCCCGGGGTTCGAAAGCGGGCGGTAGGCGGCTTTCCGGCCCGCCCCGGCGGGAAAGATCACCGGCAGGTCCTTCAGCCATGCCTGGCCGATGTCAACGATGCGGTGCCTTACGCTTCCGTCGTGGAGTCCGGCGAGCGTCCCCACCGGACGGCGATCCATGTGGTGGAGCGCCTCCCGGAAGTGGACCCCGCCGGGGTCCAGCCCGCGCCGCGATGGCTGCCTCTCTGTCACAGACCCGGAACTAAATCCAGAAACCACTGCCAGGCACCGGTGGCGAAGCTTCCCGCTAGCGCCAGAACCGGCTGAAGCCCATGCACGGAAAGCAGGCCGGTGAGGACGAGCGCACCCGCTGTACCATATATCATGGCAGCGGTGGCCAGGACGCGCAGCGGAATACCCCGGCGGCGCGGGACCGCCGACATCCTCCTGGCGGATCTGGGATTGGGCACGGGCGGAACGGCCTGGAGATACCGTTCGATCCGGGCGACAGCCCGCGCCGTTTCCGCCACCTCGCCACGAAGCCGCTCAAGCTCTTGGCCCATGTCCGGGTTGCCGGTGGCAGGCGCGCCCGGATCACAGCCGATACGCGTGCCGTCTGTCATCGTTATCTTCCATGAACGCGTCGTCCGATAGGGACCCGCCGACCTTCGCGTGCCGAGAGACCCCCGGAGACGCCATCCGCATGTCTGCGGCGCTGTTCAGGACGCGCTCCACTTCCCACCATTCCCCCGCCGCCTCGCAGAGAGCGGCCTTCTACGGAGTCGTTCCAGGACGGTCCGTCGCCACGATTCGGAAAGACACCCGGTACCGCTCCCTCCCCCGGACTCGCGTTCAGCGGCGCCATTGCCCTGTCCTCCGATCCAGCGCTTGCTTTGGAACACGTGTATCGCCCTCTTTCTTAATCCGCAATCGCAGGCGCTTCGCCGCGGCAGTTGCCATACAGGCTATCTCTGCTCCTGTCCGTCAAACGAGCGTCTTGCCTTGACCGTCCTGAGAACGCATGGCGGGCGGGTCGGTCAGGCCTATCAAAGACCTCCGAAACACTTCAGTCAGTCTATCTCTCCAGCTATTCCCAGAGATCTATTCCGGTTCCCCTGACGGCGGCACGTGTTCTGTCCCTATACCTCAGTTCCGTGTCCCTGGCGACGGCGGGGCGTCTGGCATACGCGTCCCCGCAGAGCCGCGTAAACTCGCTCCTCGCGGTATCGCCGAGTGCCTTTTTCAGGATGAAAACAAGTTCGTTTTCGCCGTCGGGCGCCGCTTCGCCCCGTCCCACCGAAACCTCAAGGTTCCTGATGAACCTGGTGCATGAATGCCGTACCTTATAGGTTTCATCGGGGGTCCAGTCTTCGGGGACGACCGCGCACAGTATGGTTTCCAGCGCGACCTCGGACTCGCTGCGACCTTCCTGCGCCGCAACGGAAATAGTATGTTCGTAGAGGTTACGGATCGATACCGGAGCCTGAGGATAGCCGAGTCCGGCGAAATGCCTGTCGAGCCGTTTCCTCAGTATGGTCCTGCGGTTCCTGCTCGCCAGGACATCGATTTCATGGACCAGCGCCTGGGCGTAGATGATCTGGTCATTCGTGTTTTTGTCCATGAACGCGTCATCCGGCAGGGCCGAGCCGACCTTCGCGTACCGCAGGTCACCCAGCGACGGTATCCGCATATATGCGGTGCTGTTCCGGGTGCGCTCCTCTTCCCACCACTCTCCCGCGGCCTCTCCCGCCGCCATTGCGGCGAAGGCGATCTTCCTGTCACTCCACTTTCCGATTTTCCTGCCGAGCGACCTGATTTCCGCCGCGGCGGCGAAAGGCAACTGGTGGACCAGTTCAATATCCACCGTTGGCAGGATCGCGGGACGTCGTCCGCGTAGTTCCTCCATCACCGAAAGGTACCGCCGCGTCGTGGACTGGCGGATCAGGTTCATGTCGGCGGCGACGGCCTCGGACCCGCTCATTCAACTGCCCGCGCGAGCGCGTCGAGTCGGGCCTCGTCGGCGACCGCCTGCTCGTACAGCTCCCGGTCGCCGGTCCACCAGGCCTCCGCCGCGACCTCGAAAGGCGAAAGCCCGCCGTATTCCCAGAGAACCTCAAGCGCCGACTCGCAGAGGGCGGCCCTCTCGGGAGTCGTTCCAAGATGGTCCATCACAGCGCCCCGTACGGAGGCGCGGTATCGCTCCTCGCTCGCCCGTGCGTTTCCCGGGCTGGTTTTAAGCGGCGCCATTTCCCCTGTCCTCCTATCAGTGATTGACATCCGTTTAGCGACCCATGCGCCAATCCGCAATCACGGACGCTTTGGCACGACAGTAGCCATACATGCTGCCTCTGCGCCTGTCCGTCAAACGAGCGTATGGCGGTCCGCCGGAATACCGTCCGTCAAACAGCGTTGACAACGGGTTTGCGGACATTATGAATGACGGACGGATTTACGGACAGGGGAACCGGAATGGCATTGATAGGTTACGCGCGCGTCTCGACGGCGGACCAGGATCCCTCGCTCCAGCTTGACGCGCTGAAGGCGGCGGGGTGCGGGCGGATATTCGAGGACAGGGTGTCCGGCGCGAAGGACCGGCGTCCGGGACTTGACGGGGCCCTGGCCTGGCTGCGCGAGGGGGACACGCTCGCCGTCTGGCGGCTCGACCGCCTCGGCCGGTCCATGCCCCACCTCATCGAGACCGTCCGCCGCCTCGACGGCGCCGGCGTCGGCTTCAGGTCCCTGACCGAGGGCATCGACACCACCACACCGGGCGGCACCCTTGTGTTCCACATCTTCGGCGCCCTCGCGCAGTTCGAGCGGGACCTGATCCGGGAGCGCACCCGGGCGGGTCTGACGGCCGCCGCTGCCCGGGGACGGAAGGGGGGACGCAGACCCGTTATGACCAAGGAAAGGCTTGAGAGGGCGGGGAAGCTTATCGACCGGGGGCTGACGGTCCGGGAGGCGGCGGCTCGGATCGGGGTCGGAAAGACGGCGCTGTACGGGGCGCGCCGCTCCGTTTCCGACGCTGGCGGTGCGAACGGGATGGAGGATAGGCATGAAGGGTGAACGGAACGGTTTTCCTGATCATTACACGTTTTCTCAACGTTATGGCCACGAACCGTTGCCGGAAGCGATGAAACTCGAGTCGCTCTCCAGGGATCTGCGTCGTGAACTCTGTGACGTGTGCATGAGAATATACATTGCGAAATAAGTTCAGCGGTTGTCGGCTACGCCGACATGGATAGTTGGATAAGGAGAGCATTGGGTAGATATCTTGAAATATCCAAAAATGATACCACATCTCTTAGAGTTTGAATCATAAGTCACTGATATGATTAAACTATTGTCTTTCATGGAGTTGACGCCCTCGCCACCCGCCTGGGCGGGAACCGGCAGGCGGCCAGCGTTCGTTCGTGCCTCACTCACGCCCGGACCGGTGGCGCGTGATGCCTCACCCCGGATGCCGGCGGGTTCCCGCAGAGGCGCTCATAGTCCTTCGACAGGCGGCGGCACCGGCCCATCCAGGCGAAGGTCCGCTCCACGACCCACCGGCGGCAGGGAACCGTGAACCCTTTGATATCCTCCGGTCTTTCGACGATCCTGATCACGTCCGACAACCCCATCCCCCCAGGCCGCTCCCGCAGCTTCGGACCCGGGTGGCCACCGTCGGCGAACAGCCTACACACCGTGGGCACCGTCTCCAGCAGCTTCGCGATCAGGTCCGGCGCCCCGTCCCGGTCCTGGATGCCGGCGGTGTGAACCGTCATGACGACCGATGTGCCGTCGGCGTCCACGATCAGGTGCCTTTTCCTCCCCTTCACCCTCTTCCCGGCGTGGTGGCCGCGGGGGCCGCCGCTCTCCGTGGTCCTCACCGACCGGCTGTCGACCGGGGCGGCGGTCGGCTCCGCGGAGTGCCCCGGATACCGCCGCGCGAGGTCCCGGAGACGATGCGCGATACGCTCCGGGAGCCCGCTCCGCCGCCATGCGTGAAAATGGTTCCGGTCGGTGGAAAACGGTGGATATCCAGAGGGTGACGCGCGCCACCGGCATTCCGTGGACAGGATATACCGGCCCGCGTCGGACACCGACCGAAGGTCGACCCCGCGCGGCCGTCCCATCCTTCCCCGCTTCGGCGGCATCGGCTCGATGACGGTCCATTCGGCGTCGGTCAGGTCGTTTTGACTGTGGTCGTCCGGGCGCTCATGGAGCTGTTGGGTGGTCCTGTTCCAGGGCATGGCGATCTCCGTATCCGGGTGCGTTCACCAACCGGAATGCCACATCCTGCGGGACCACTCAACTTATGGAACAAACTCTTACAAAGTCCCACACCTGTACATCATCCCATTCCCGTCTCCGCTTTCCGGGGGCGTCGCGGACCTGGATGGCCCGGTTCAGCCTCCCGGGGGCCCGTCGGACCTTTTTCGTCCACGGCGGCGGCCTCCGCGGGTTCGGATGCGGGCCGACGGGGTGCCCCGCGTCGATGTCCTCCTCCGGGAAGGCCCCGGTGGCGGGCGTCTCCGGCCGCTCCCGGGCGGGCGCGGTCAGGTCGGAGACCCGGGCCGCGGTCACGGCGTCGAAGGCGAGGCGTTTTTTCAGGTCATCTGCGGCGCCGGACCCGGCGTCCTGAACCGGATCTCCATCGTCCAGCGCCTGCGGTACCGGTCCGGCACGGTGGCGGCGAACACGGCGTCGGCCTCCCTCCTCCGCCGAACGCTCCGTGGTCAGGAGCGGCCGGGGCGGGCGGTGCGCCCCCCACGGGCCCCCGCTCCTCCCGACGCGGGGACGGTGAGGTCGGTCACGGCGGGGGCGTGCGGCACGGCGACATGGTCCCGCAGGCACTCCGCCGCGCCGTCGGGCCCCGGCACCCGCCGCTTCGCCGGGCGGCCCGCCCTGACAGGGAGAGCGTCGCCGTGAAGGTCGGCCTCGGAGAGGAAGTCCCGCAGGTCGCCTTCCCGGTCGCGGACGGAGACCACCCGCGTGTCCGGGCAGGCGGCGGCGGGCTCCCGTGCCCGCGGCGGGCCTTCGATCCAGCGGTGGCCGTCGTCCTCCGGGCCCTCCCCGTGGCCCGCGTCCATCGCGAACGGGCCGGGCGGACGACCCTCCCGCTTCCGCCCGCGCGCGGCAGGCCGACCCGTTTGGCCAGGGCGTGCGGCGCCTTCGCCGTTGCCGCTTCGCGTCCTCCTCCGCGACCGTCGGGACCCGCACCGGCGACATCGCGTCCAGGTCCCCGCATTGGCATCACCCGGACGGATCGCCCGACGCGGGAATCCAGCCCGTGCCGCTCGCTTCCAGCACCGCGTATGACGTGGTGGCCTTCCCCTCGAAGGGGATGGCCGACCCATTCATCGCCTCTCCCCTTTCGAACGGCAGGGGGGAGAGATGGCACCCGCCACCATATGCTGACGTCCGGACATTCCCTTCAACCGAATCACCACGCAAGGCGAACACCGGCACGCCCCATGGCATCTGCTCGATATTCTGATGGACAGCTTCGGCCCCCGCCACAGGGTCATCGAGGCCATTCTCCTGTGATCCGGAGCATGAACGGCGAACGGGACACGAGGCCCTCGGCATTGTTGATTTTCCCGACACACGCGAGGACGCGCTTCAGCATGGACTCGCTGACGATGGGCCAGTCCGACATCCTTCTCTCCGATTCCGGCGAACGGGAAGTGGATCGGGCCGTCCATAAGCTGCGCAGCTTCCCGGTTGACGCGATGGTCAGCGGCCCGCTGAAAAGATGCGTCCAGACGGCGTCGCCGTTCCGCGCGGTCGGCTGCTGTGGGTTCATCGTCGATCCGGGTGGGCGGAGCGCTCCTAGGGTGTCTACGAAGGCAGGTTGAAGCGGAAAAGGGGAAAGGAGCCGGACCCTCCGGGCGGGGAGACCGACGACGGTTTCGCGGTTCGCGTAAGCCGGACGTTGAACAGGCTGCCGGCAGAAGGGAGCATCCTGCTGGTTTCGCAATCCGGCGTATTCCGCTAGCCTTGCGGACTTGGCTATGTGTCCGACACGCCCTGTTCGCCGCTCCCGCACGCGACACCGGTGGTTCTGCAGCGCAGAGCCAGTTCAGTGTGCGCTATATCCTACGGACGGTCTGGTTGTTACTCATTGCCCGTAGCGACATTCCCACCACGGCATCATGGTGCCTCGGACCCGCCCGCATTCAGGCGATCCGGCATTTCTCCGGTCCGGTTTCTACGGCACTTCGACATAGCACCGGACTACGGCCTCGCCGTTCCCGGCGAAGCGACGAACGTCTGTCTGGACCGTGACGTTCGATATGGCTGGCATGGTGAAAGCGGTGGGTTCAGATCCCGGTCGCGGTGCATCCAAAGGGGATCGATGTTGGAATCGATTATCACGTTTTTCGGCTATTGCCCCGACCGCACGATCACTTTATTAGAGCTTGCATAAGGTTAAAACAATCGGCGTCACGCCGGAGAATACTGGGAGTTCGCCTCATGCGCCGAAAAGATGGCCGCGATTTATTTGGTTCAGACCGCACTGATCCACCTTCGGTCCACCGACGGTCCATCCGGGCGATTTCCCTGGCTATTGGCACGGCGCTGTTCTGTTCGCCAGCCGTCTCACAGGGGATACTGGGAGGCGACGTCTCCACTTCGGCGAACTTCACGCTGACCCACGGCCTGACGTTCCGCGCAGAAAACCGTGACCCGAGCTTGAACAGCATCAACGGCGACAACGGCGACCTCAACTACGAGAAGCGGAGGCTGGTCAGCAACACGTCCAACCTTACGGCGGAATTCGAGATCAACAGCGGCGATTTCGGGCTGTTCGCCCGCCTGAACGGGTTCATGGACTTCGAGACCCAGAACGGATCGCGTGAGCGGACTCCACTCTCTGAAGACGCCTTGAATGTCGCGGGGCGGGATTTCCGGATCCTTGACCTGTACGCGTCGGCGTTCTTCGAGCCGGGGGGGGTACCGCTTGACATCAGGGTCGGCAACCAGGTCCTGAACTGGGGCGAGAGCACGTTCATCCCGAACGGTATAAACGTGATCAACCCGATCGACGTGAGCCGAATCCGGACGCCAGGCGCGGAACTGCGTGATGCACTGGTTCCGGTTCCGATGGCGTTTGCCGCAGCCGAACTGGTCCCGAACCTCTCGATGGAGGGTTTCTACCAGTTCGGATGGGAGAAAACGGAGGTCGATCCGGTCGGGACGTATTTCTCCACGACGGACTACGTCGGGGCGGGTGGAACGCATGCTTTCTTGACTGATTTTATTGACGGGCTGAACAGTGCTATAAACACTGAAAACACCGCGCGGGGACTCCGCCTACCGACCGCGAGCGATCAGGGGCTTAATTTTGACGATCCTTTCCTTATCAGCCCTACAGACCACCCCATGGCAACTTCTTTTCGCGATATTATTAACGAGAAAGTCAATCAAGCCTATACCCAATTCGTAGCTAACAAACCGATGGTCAATGTGTCCTGTACCGACTTGACGGGTTTGGGTCAGGACTGTGCACGTACCGCCGCGGATCCAAACTTTCTAGCAATTGGGCGCCAGAGTGACCGTGAACCCGCTGATGATGGTCAGTATGGCATAGCATTGCGTTATCTTTCCCCGGCGCTGAATGACACTGAATTCGGGTTCTATTTTGTCAATGCTCACAGCAGGCTGCCACTCGTCAGCGGACGTATCGGTGATGCCAAGTACCTCGCGCATAGTATAGAAATTGAAAAAGCTGTAAATGAGTTGACCGCTCCTCTGAGTCAATTCGCTGGTCCTCTTGCGCTTGACCGATTTGCCAAGGCGTCGAGCTATTTTGTTGAGTATCCCGAGGATCTGAAGACATACGGCCTTAGCTTCAACACCCTGCTCGGAGCCAGTGGATGGGCACTGCAGGGAGAATACTCCCTCCATCCGGATCTGCCTTTGCAAAGGACAGAGAGGGCCCTGTTTCAGCAAGCGTTGAGGGCCGCCGCTTGCGAACTCGATGTTATACGAAGTAGCGACTCCGGTATTAAGGCTGAGTGTGATGGTTTGGCTAAATCTACAAGTAGAGATCCGTCAGCTGAATATCAGCCCGGTCTCATAGTTGGCGATGAAGCTCTGAGTGGACAGTTCGGTCTCGGAGGTTATCTACAAGGCTACCGAAAACGCGACGTGAGCCAGGCGCAGATCACGGCAACACAGGTGTTCGGGCCCGCGCTCGGATCGGACGCACTGGGCTTCATCGCGGAGGCAGCGCTCATGAGGGTCCACGGAATGCCCGACCGTGCCAACGATCCGCTGGAGACGGGCGGCTCCTCGAAAGACGGCAGCGCCGAAGCGACCTCCTGGGGCTACAGGGGTGCGCTGTGGCTTGACTACAGCAACGCCGTCGGCGCGGCGTCCCTCTCGCCTTACATCCAGTTCCAGCACGACGTGGACGGATCGAGCCCCGCGCCGTTCGGACCCTTCGTCGAAGGCCGGAAAGCCATAACGCTCGGTGTCGGGGCGAGCTATCTCGAACGCTGGAGCGCGAACGTCAGCTACACGGCGCATTCCGGCTCCAACAACCCGCTGGCCGGCAGGGACTTCATGTCGATGTCATTCAGCTATTCCTTCTAAGCAGACGAGGATGAAATGAAAGGAACCATGCTGAAACCGACCGCCGCCGCGCTTGCGCTCTGCCTCTCATGGACACCGGCGGCGATGGCGGAACTGTCCGCCGACCAGATCGCAAGACTCGGCAGGGACCTCACTCCCGTCGGCGCGGAGCGCGCCGGCAACGCCGCCGGGACGATACCGGCCTGGAACGGCGGTATAACGAGTCCGCCAAGGGGTTACCGCCGGGGCGAGCACCACCGCGATCCGTTCGCCAAGGACAGGCCGCTCTTCACCATCGACGCCTCCAACGTCGCCCGCTACCGCGACCGCCTGTCCGTGGGCCACCGGCGGATGCTGGAACTCTATCCAAGCTTCCGGATGAATGTCTATCCGACACGTCGCAGCGCCTCCGCCCCGCAGCGGATCTACGACGCCACACGGCGGGTGGCGGCGACCGCGCACCTGGAGGACGGCGGTAACGGTGTCGGTGGTTCCGTGATCGGAATCCCGTTCCCGATCCCCAAGAACGGGCTTGAAACGATCTGGAACCACCTGCTGCGCTACCGCGGCGAAACGGTCCAGTGCCGAATGGGTCAGGCGGCCGTGACCAGGGGCGGCGACTACACGGTCGTCGAATTCGAACTGACGGCCGAACTGCGCTATTCGCTGCCGGGCATGACGGAAGCGGCGCTTGACAA
Source organism: uncultured Rhodobacter sp. (assembly GCA_965201085.1). Taxonomy (GTDB): domain Bacteria; phylum Pseudomonadota; class Alphaproteobacteria; order Rhodobacterales; family Rhodobacteraceae; genus JAPOUP01. Next base: position 93,549 of record CBDAVS010000005.1, read on the forward strand.
TACCATGGTTTATTTCAAGCAGAAGGCCCTCGCGCCGGCACGGCTCGCCGGTGACATCGTGCTCGTCCATGAAACCATGAACCAGGTGCGGGAGCCCCGTCGGGCATGGAGCTACAACCCGGGCCAGAGACGGGTCCGGCGCGCGCCCAACATCGCCTACGACAATCCCGGCACCACCTCCGACGGCCTCCGCACCGCCGATCAGCTCGACATGTTCAACGGGGCGATCGACCGGTACAACTGGGAACTCGTCGGAAAACGTGAACTCTACGTACCCTATAATTCATATCGGCTTCACAGCGACGATCTCTCCTTCGACGACATTCTCACCCCGCGGCATGTGAACCCGGACCATCTCCGCTACGAACTGCATCGGGTGTGGGTGGTTGACGCGACGCTGGCGAGGGGCGCGCGACATACCTACAAGCGTCGCACCTTCTACATCGACGAGGATTCCTGGCAGATATTGCTGGTGGATATCTACGACAACCGCGACCGTCTCTGGAGGGTCTCGGAAGGACACGTGATCAACTACTACGAGAATCCGCTGATCTGGCCGACACTGGAGGTGCACCATGACCTTCAGGCACGGCGTTACCTGGCCGTCGGTCTCGACAACGAGTTCCCGATGTGCGCCATGGACGCGAAGGTCACGTCCCGGGACTTCACCGTATCCGCGCTGAGACGGGAAGGTCGCCGGTAGATCACGGTCCACACCGGAGAGCGGCACAGTGAATCCGTGGCGGCGCACCGCCTGCCTCGCCGCCACGATGATGGTGTTTGCCAACGCAGGTGGTGCTGAGACACCCCCTGCCCCATCGGTGCCACACGCAGCGCGGTCCCTGCTGCTTGACGGTGCCCGCGCCGACGGTCGGCTGGTCGTCGTCGGGGCGCGCGGCCATATAATCATTTCCGATGACGAGGCCGCGACATGGCGTCTGGCCGAGACCCCCGTCCGTTCGATGCTGACCGCCGTTCATATGCATGATGCCACGCTGGGCTGGGCGGTTGGGCATGACGCGGTCATCCTGCGCACGGACGACGGCGGAGAAACCTGGCGGCTGGTGCATCAGGCACCGGAGGAGGGACTCCCGCTTCTCGACATCCTGTTCTCCGACGAGAGGAACGGTCTGGCCATAGGCGCCTATGGCTATCTTCTTTTCACCGATGACGGCGGCGAGACCTGGAGCCGTGGCGAGGTCAGCGAGGATGACCATCACATGAACGCCGTCGCCTCCGCGGACGGGACGCTCTACATCGCCGCTGAGGCTGGCAGCGCGTTCCTGTCGGAGGACGGTGCCAACCGTTGGCGGACGCTGGAGCCACCCTATCACGGATCCTGGTTCGGAGTGGCAGCGATCGGCCCCGAAACGGTGATCCTGGTCGGTCTCCGCGGTCGTATGTTCAGATCCGATGACCGCGGTTCGAACTGGACGCGCGTTCCGACCGACACCACCGCGTCGCTGACAAGCGTCCAGCGGACCGGGCCGCGGGAAATTCTTGTAACCGGGCTGGAAGGTGTGCTGTTGGAAAGCCGTGACGGCGGACGAAGCGTTTCGCTCCGCCGCATGCCAGACCGTGCCGGAATATCGGCAGCGCTGCCGCTTGCGAACGGGCAGCTGCTGCTGATCGGCGATTTCGGCGTTCGCCGCGTGCCGGCGGACGGATAGCGGCATCATGGCACCGATACCCGTCGAACCACCAGATCGCGCCTGTCCATCGAGCGGTAAGCGCCCATGGTGATCGGATGGCTTGAGCGGACGCTGTTTGGGAGGCGGCCGGTGACGCTTGCGGTGTTCGCGCTGCTGTCGGCCCTCATGGTCTGGTCCGCGCTGCAGCTGCGCATAGACGCGGGCTTCACTAAACTGGCGCCCGTCAAACATCCCTACATGCAGACCTACCTAGAACATCGGGAGGAGTTCGGGGGCGCCGACCGCATCCTGCTGGCACTAATCGCCCGCGACGGCGACATGTTCAAGCCCGAATACATCGACGCCCTGCGCAGCGCCACCGACGCCGTGTTCTTCCTTCCCGGCGTCGACCGCACCCAAGTGTTCTCCATACTGACGCCGAACGTCAGGTTCGTGGAGGTCGTCGAGGACGGGATAGCGGGAGGCAACGTCCTGCCGTACGATTTCGCGCCCGACCCGGAGGGTTTCCGAAGCCTGCGGGAGAACATCGTTAAGGCGGGCCTGAACGGGCGCCTGGTCGCCAACGACTTCAGCGGCGCCATCGTCTCCGCGAGACTGCAGGAGTTCCATCCCGACACCGGCGAGCGCCTTGATTACGTCGAGGTCGCAGACGAGCTCGAACGGATCCGGCAGCGGACTCTGGAGACCACCGGTGGCACGGTCGACGTCCACATCATCGGTTTCGCTAAAGCGATAGGGGACATCGCCGACGGTGCCGGTACGGTGACCCTGTTCTTCGCCGTCGCTTTCCTGGTCGCGGCGCTGCTCGTCTACACCTATACCCGGTCGGTCGGAGCGACAGTGGCTCTTCTGGGGTGCTCGCTGCTCGCCGTGGTCTGGCAGCTCGGCCTGCTCAACCTGCTCGGATACGGAATCGACCCGCTGTCGATCCTCGTGCCCTTTCTCATATTCGCCATCGGGGTCAGCCATGGCGTCCAGGTCGTGGGGGCCACCCACGAAACGGCCGGCACCTCCCCGCTCGAGGCCGCGAAGGGGGGCTTCCGCCGCCTGCTGCGGCCCGGTACCGCGGCGCTCGCCTCCGACGCGGCGGGCTTTGGAACGATCGCGCTCATCGAGGTGCAGGCGGTGCAGGAAGTCGCGGTCGCGGCAGGGCTCGGCGTCGCCACCATCGTTCTGACCAATCTAGGACTGCTGCCCATCCTGCTTTCCTACGCCCGGAACATCCCGAATCCCCCGAGGGCGCTGCCGCGCGTGGTCCGTTCGTTCCTGGCGCGGGCGGCGCACCGCGGACCGGCGGCGGTGATAATCTGCGCGTGGGCGGCGCTCACGGTGACCGGCGCCACCTACGCCGTCGACGTCCGCATCGGCGATGAGCACCGGGGCGTTCCCGAACTCAGGCCCGATTCCGTCTACAACCGGGACGCCGCCGTGATCGGGGAAAGGTTCGACATCGGGGTGGACGTCCTCAGCGTCATCGCGGTGACTTCCACGGAAGGCTGCATCGAATACGAAACCATGCGGACGCTCGACGAATTCGAATGGGCCATGGGCACGGTGGACGGCGTCGTCTCCGTCGCCGGCCTAGCGGGTACCGCGCGTCGGCTGAACTCCGCATGGAACGAAGGCAACCTCAAATGGCGGACCCTTCCGCGCAACCGATACAGCCTGGTCCAGTCGGTCTCCCCCGTACCGACTTCCAGCGGTCTTCTCAACTCCGACTGCAGCGTGATGCCGGTCCATATCTTCACTGAGGACCACAGGGCGGAGACGATCCAAAGGATCACCGCCGCGGTGAAGTCCTTCGACGCCGCCAGTGCCGGTGGCCCCGTCTCCTTCAGGCTCGCCGCGGGCAACGTCGGCGTGATGGCGGCGACCAACGAGGAGGTGGAGGCGGCGCAGTTCCCGATCGTCGGATACGTCTACGCGGCCGTCATACTGCTCGTCCTGCTCGCGTTCCGCTCGCTCGGGTCCGTCCTCTGCGTCGTCCTGCCGCTTGCCGCCGTGTCGGTGCTCGCCTACGCGCTCATGGCCATGGTCGGGATCGGGCTCAAGGTCTCGACCCTGCCCGTCGTTGCGCTCGGGGTCGGGGTCGGCGTCGATTACGGAATCTACATCTTCGGCCGGATACGCGGCCA
>CBDAVS010000006.1:0-5396 GCA_965201085.1 uncultured Rhodobacter sp.
TGCGAGTGCTTTGCCCTTTAACCCATGAGCTTTTAGGAACGCTTCCATAAACCTGGTGTCGGAGCGAACGAAATCTGGTAGTGGTAAGGTCTCTTCAGCGAACCGTTGGGGGTATTCCAGTGTGCATCTAAGGAGGAGCCAAGCGACTGGATTGATGTCAGCGGCCGTGGCTTCGCAGCCAAGCCTCATTGCCTCAATCGGGATAGCGCCACCGCCAGCAAATGGATCCAACACTCTAGGTGCACGGCCGCCGTGTGCCTCGCGAATTTTAGATCGGAACCATTCCAAGTCCAGACTGCTCTCCCGTCCCCAATGGAGTATGCCTCCACGGGTTTCGTATCGGTGCTGTTCAACAGTTCTTACTCCTGGGCGGTCGGACTTGACGGTATTGACGACCTCTCCAGCAAGCCGGCGGTAGATTTCCTTTCGCTCCATCGCCTCGCCCGGATCCGGCAGTAATGTTGCACCCAGTGCCGCTCGGCAGGCAGCCAACGGTCGACGGGCTGGCCAAATATGCAAGGTGGAGATATGTCCGTGCCGTACATTCTTTTCGTGAACTGAATCCAGTGAAACCTGCTTCAGCGGAAATTCAACTTCGATCAATCGTGTATCAGTGAGTGTCATGGTGCTGTATTCATACCTTATTGGCTCGGAGATGGGTGGATACTGCGGTATCGAAGACACAGCATCATACTACGCAAGTCGCCTCTGATTTCGATATGTCATTCGGCATCGAAGTGTCCTCACGACCCCCGTTCCGCTCTGAAGTGCAACACCGTTGATGGTGGGAAGCCGCGTTCCGGGTGCGGCATCCTGCGAACCGGCCGGATAACGGCGACAGTCCCTGTGCGCAGGACAGGAGAGTGTCATGCCCGAGGGCTACCGTCATCTGACCTTCGACGGAAGATGCCGGATATACGCGACGGGGAAAGGCGGGCTTTCGGACGGGGCCATCGGCGGGCGGTGCTACCGGCAGGGACAGGCGCGGAGGAAGGCCACCGGGCGCCGGAGCGGGGTCTCTTCGGTCCCGGGGAAGCTGACGGAGGAGCGCCGGGCGAAGGTCGTGGCGAAGCCGGGGAGGGCTGGAGCCCGGAGCGGGTCCCGGGGCGTCTCCGGCTGGAGGACCCCGGCATGGTCGGCCGTCAGCGGATATACGACCTCGTACGCGCGGACCGCGGGGACGGAGGAACGCCCTGCGGGCACCTGCGGCGGCGGGGAAAGGAACCGGACCGGCAGGGCGGCCGCCACGCGGGCCGGGGTCATGTCCCGGGCCGGAGGGACATCCCGGAGCGCCCGAAAGAGGGCGGGGCGAAGGCGGGGACCGGCGACCGGGAGGCGGACACGGTGATCGGCGGGGGACACGGCGGTGCGGTGGTGTCGCCCGTTGACGGATGCCCGGAATTCACGCCTGTCCAACGGGTTGACGGAAAGAGGGCGGAGGCGGCCGGCGGGGCGATGACCGACCTTCCCGAGGGGCTCGGCGCCAGGGTCCACACGATCACGGCGGACAGTGGCAGGGAGTTCGCGGGGCACGCGAAGGTGGCGAAGGCGCTGGAGGCCGACTTCCTCCTCCCGGCGCCCCACCACTCGCGGGAGCGGGGCCTGAACGGGCACACCGACGGGCCGCCGCCCCGGTACCTGCCGAAGGGGACCGACCTGCGGCAGGTCACGGACGCCCGCGTGAAGCGGGTCCAGGACATCCTGAAAGCGCGCCCCCGCAAGGCGCCCGGCCACCTGACGCCGGCGGAGGCTTTCGCGCGGGCGCGGCCTCCCTGAGAGTTTGAATCATAAGTCACTGATATCATTAAACTATTGTTTTTCATGGAGTTGACGCCCTCGCCACCCGCCTGAGCAGGAACCGGCAGGCGGCCAGCTGCGCCCATGCCAGCGAGTTCTCACTGAGCCTTTCGTAATCTTTCGACAGGCGGCGGCACCGGCCCATCCAGGCGAAGGTCCGCTCCACCACCCAGCGGCGGTAGAGAACCGTGAACCCTTTGACATTCTTCGGTTTTTCGACGATCCTGATCACGTTCGACAACCCCATCCCCTCAAGCCGGTCCCGCAGCTTCGGACCCGCGTAGCCACCGTCGGCGAACAGCCTACACACCGTGGGCACCGTCTCCAGCAGCTTCGCGATCAGGTCCGGTGCGCCGTCCCGGTCCTGGATGTTGGCGGTGTGAACCGTCATGACGATCGGTGTGCCGTCGGCGTCCACGATCAGGTGCCTTTTCCTCCCCTTCACCTTCTTCCCGGCGTCGTAGCCGCGGGGCCCGCCGCTCTCCGTGGTCTTCACCGACTGGCTGTCGATCGAGGCGGCGGTCGGCTCCGCGGAGCGCCCCGAACACCGCCGCGCGAGGTCCCGGAGACGATGCACGAGACGCTCCAGGAGCCCGCTCCGCCGCCATGCGTAAAAATAGTTCCGGTCGGTGGAAAACGGTGGATATCCAGAGGGTAACGCGCGCCACTGGCATCCCGTGGACAGGATATACTGGACCGCGTCGAACACCGACCGAAGGTCGACCTCGCGCGGCCGTCCCATCCTTCCCTGCTTCGGCAGCATCGGCTCGATGATGGTCCATTCGGCGTCGGTCAGATCGTTTTGACTGTGGTCGTCCGGGCGCTTATGGAGCTGTTGGGTGGTCCTGTTCCAGGGCATGGCGATCTCCGGATTTGGTTGCTTTCACCAACCGGAATGCCACATCCTGCGGGACCACTCAACTTATGGAACAAACTCTGAGGCGCTTCGCCCCGTCGGCCGACGGGGGAGAGGGAATTCCGCAGGCGCGCCCCGCCCGGTTTCGGTCGGAGCCCCTCCCTCGCCCGGACGGGCGCGCCACCTCCCGCCGCGGGGCCCTGCCGTCGCCGGGAGGCCCGGTTACGCTCCGATCCGAAGGGACAGCCGCCGTATTCCGCGTGGAATCCGGGCCCCTGGCCGGAAAATCCCTCAACACCGGCCCGCCTCCTCCGCTCGGGGCCACGCCCTCGCTCCGGAGGCGGGCCGGTGTTGCACTTCGGACTGGAAGTGGGGCGACAAATTTGCATTCGAATGAGTTGATTAGCAATCAAACGTTCTGAACCGTCCATCGATCTATTGTGTCGCTGGCAAAAGCTTCCACTATCGACCCATTCACAGGCTTTTCGATTGAATTTTCCTCCATACTGTCGTTTTGTCCGTTCGTATGTCGCTTTCCGAACCGCAGGAACGATTGTGCTCCTATCCATCTCGCCAGGCGCAGTGGCGAAATGAATAAACTGAGTTTGAGATCCACCCGTGGTAAACGCACAGGTATTGGCTGCGGCGCCATGGTGTATGTGCATGCAACTTTGACCGTCACTCAATTTTCTCATTACCATACGAGCGAAGCACCTATTGGAAGGCCTCATCGTCCGGGTTCAGCCATACCATTTTGTTATCCTGAAGTACCGCTATGGAACTTCCGTTTTCCCTCGCCCGGCGGCGAGCGCGTTCGGATGCCCTTAGCATCGCTGCCTCCGCACCAACCATGTCGGAATCCAGGGTAAATTCCTGCTTAAGATCGTCTGTGGATCGTTGTGTCATCGTTTCCCTCCTTTTTCGATCAGGACCGGTCTAGTGCCAGAATTATCATAAACCACCCATTCGTTAGTGTCTGCCAGAAAACCCCGTGTTTTTCCGGGGATCGGGCCGAATCCGGCGGATTCCGGCTTCACGGGACCCTGGCCGGGCCCGTCGGAGCGCCGCCCGGGGTTTCGACGGGACGGTCGGTGGCGGGAACATATGGTGAACATCCGGGCCTCCGCCGGCCCGCGGGCACGCCGGTGCGGGCCCCGCAGCGGCGGGACCTTCCATGGGCCGGTTCACCGGTGGACGCCCCGGTCAGGCGGCGGCGGGGAGCACGGGGCGCTCCCTCGCCGGCGGCATCAGGCCGAGGCGGTGGACGTTCGCGGCCAGCACCGCCAGCGCCACGGCGCCGGCGAAACCCTTCTTTCCGTGGCTGCGGACGCGGTCCAGACCGCGGTGCTCCAGGTTGCTGATGGCCGACCCGCCGGCGGCGTGGGCGCGCCGCGCCCCGCGGAACGCCTCCCCGCTTTCCCGGATGCGGTCCGCCTTCGACAGCCTCCCTTTCCGCGGCATGGCGTCGGCTCCAGCATCCCGGCAGGCCCCAGCCGGTCCGGGGGGCTGTGCGGACCACGGTCGAAGCTCACCACCGACAGGTCGGGGAACCGGGCCCGCGCCTCCTCCACCATGGTGACCGCCACGTCCACGTCGCTCCCCTCCCACATCACCGAACGGTGCGGGAGGAATCCGTGACGGTCCTCAGGGACGCGGACCGGAACGCCGGGCTCCACCGGGACCCCGGCCTTTCCCTTCGATATCCAGCGGGTGTGCGGCCCGGATATCGGGTGCACCTTCCCGCGGTGCGGGATCGTCCCGCCCTTCAGGATCCGCCGTCCGGTCAGGTCCGCCCGGTGCCTGACATGGCCGATGAAGCCCCGGATACTGTCCGATGGGCCCGGGATACCCAGCATACCGTCGATCTCCGCGCAGCTGGCCTCCGCCCTGTCCGCCAGCTTCAGGGCGAGCCGGAGCGGCGCCTCCACGTCCCCCGGGCGCGGGTTGGCGGGCCGCGACGTGGCCACCCGGAGGTAGCCTTTCCGGAGCTTTTTCCAAAGGTATTCCTTCCGCCGCCAGCCGGGTGGCCCAAGCCCCCCGCAGGCCCGGGACATGTCCCGGACCATGCACCGCGCCGCGTCCATCGGCAGGCTGCGGTCGGTCGGATGATGCGCGTCGGTCCCGGCCACGAAGGAATCACAGCGGCCGCGCGACGCGGCGCCAGGCTTTTCCGCCGCCACCCTGTGGCCCCTCTCCACGACCATCCTTCCGACTCCGGCGGGAAGCTCCGGCGTGAGGAGCGACACGCTGTCAACCGGACGCTGGTATCCGTATCCGTCCCCGTCCCATGATCCGTGGCCCGGCCTCCGGCCTTCGCCGGATCGTCCGGTGCCCGTTCGCCAGGTCCTGAAGCCGGTCGGAACCGCACCCGGGACCCTGCTTCACGACCCCCGGCACCAGGATGGTCAACGGTTCCATCCCCGGCCTGCCGACCCGGCGGCTCCTTCCGGGCAGCACCATCCTGCCCGGAAACCCGGACAGCCGCTTTCGGGCCGCTTTCGGGTCCCTTCGTCGCTGCAGGGGTCCTGGAGGCCGATCAGGATCGCCGGGATGTCGTCCCTCGATCTGACGGTCGGCCTGATCCTCCTGATGTCGGGGGCGCCGGGCCGCCGCTGGATGTCGTGGACCCTGCGCATGGGGGCCTCCTGAAGGGGAGGATTGCCGGATTCCGCGGCATACCCTGACCGCCATATCCGGTGAATCCCCGCAAGGCGGATTCCGTCATTTACCGCCCCCGTTCCGC
>CBDAVS010000007.1:0-35295 GCA_965201085.1 uncultured Rhodobacter sp.
ACATTCTTAAGGTCACTCGTAATCTCGGTTCCATCTACGACAATCTGGCCGGTTTGGTGCTCTTCCAGACGGTTTATGCAACGGATCAGCGTTGATTTGCCTGAACCCGACGGGCCGCAGATAACGATCCTCTCACCCTTATTGACCGTAAGGTCGATATCGCGCAGGACATGGAATTCGCCAAACCACTTATTCATTCCCGTAATTTCGACCATTATCTCGTCACCGACTTTCATCCCGCTGCGGTCGGCCACTCCGTCCGTCATTGTCGGCTGGACTCTTTCGGGTATGTTTTCCATAGCTTCCTCATGACGATCCGTATCAAGACCCTTGTCCGGATAGTTGGATTATCCAGTATCCCTCAATTTTCTTCACTTCCGTCGGTAGTGGTAAAACGTCGCTTCGACCAGACATCCATTCTTATTTGGTTTTCTGGAGCCAAATTCTAAAAAAATACGCGTCAGTCATCACTACCCCACAAAACGACGGATTCGTAGCCAAATTTGAATGTAGTGTAGCAGCATCGGAAGCGAATTCAAGCATCACAGACGGCAGACGCAGCGAGGCGACCGGGGCCGTCCCGTCCCGCGACCGAGGTGGCCTGACGCCACCCGGAACGGTGCCCGGACACCGGCCCGGTCGCCGCGGACGCGCGTCCCGGTCAACCAGACCCCCGATACACCGAAAACTGGACCCGCTTCGGCATCGTGCGGTCCCGCAGGCACCACGGCTCCGTGTGACGGCACGAACGCTTCCGCTCCCTCCAAAGCGTGGGAAAGTCCTGACGGCCGACGAGTTCCTCAGAGTTTGACTCATAAGTCACTGATATGATCAAACCATTGTTTTCCATGGAGTTGACGCCCTCGCCACCCGCCTGGGCGGGAACCGGCAGGCGGCCAGCGTTCGTTCGTTCCTCACTCACGCCCGGACCGGTGGCCCGTGACGCCTCACCCCGGATGCCGGCGGGTTCCCGCAGAGGTGCCCGCAGTCCTTCGACAGGCGGCGTCATCGGCCCATCCAGGCGAAGGTCCGCTCCACGACCCACCGGCGGTGGAGAACCGTGAACCCCTTGACATCCTCCGGTCTTTCGACGGTCCCGGTCACGTCCGGCAACCCCATCCCCCCAGGCCGCTCCCGCGGCTTCGGACCCGGGTGGCCACCGTCGGCGAACGGCCTGCACACCGTGTGCACACCGTGGGCACCGTCTCCGGCGGCTCCGCGGTCAGGTCCGGTGCGCCGTCCCGGTCCTGGATGTCGGCGGTGTGAGCCGTCATGACGGCCGGCGTGCCGTCGGCGTCCACGATCAGGTGCCTTTTCCTCCCCTTCACCTTCCTGCCGGCGTGGTGGCCGCGGGGGCCGCCGCTCTCCGTGGTCCTCACCGACCGGCTGTCGACCGGGGCGGCGGTCGGCTCCGCGGAGCGCCCCGGACACCGCCGCGCGAGGTCCCGGAGACGATGCGCGGTACGCTCCGGGAGCCCGCTCCGCCGCCATGCGTGAAAATGGGTTCCGGTCGGTGGAAAACGGTGGATATCCAGAGGGTAACGCGCGCCACCGGCATCCCGTGGACAGGATATACCGGCCCGCGTCGGACACCGGCCGAAGGTCGACCCCGCGCGGCCGTCCCATCCTTCCCCGCTTCGGCGGCATCAGCCCGATGACGGTCCATTCGGCGTCGGTCAGATCGTTTTGACCGTGGTCGTCCAGGCGCTTATGGAGCTGTTGGGTGGTCCTGTCCCGGGGCATGGCTCTCTCCGTATCTGGTTGCGTTCACCAACCGGAATGCCACATCCTGCGGGATCACTCAACTTATGGAACAAACTCTCAGACGGTCTCACCATTGTTCCGCATGATCCACACACAGGGTTTACGTCAGTCATCACCTTGCCGATTGCACGATGGTGAGCGAAACCCGCCAAAAGTGATCGGATCCTGAACAGGATCATTAAGCGACAGATGGAGCCAACGGTATTCGAACGACGCTTTCAGCGGATGCGACACCCTACCGACGCCGGTGCCCCCTCCATGGAAGGATGAACCGACACATCCACCCCCGGATCGCTTTTCCCTGTGAAAAGAGAACCGCGGCGCCCAGATATTCCGGTCCTCCCTATCCATTACGAGTCACACGTCCGTCAAAGGTAAACGCGAGTATCAGCATGATGTTCCACATTCAATCCATTCAGCCATGCTAACATTAATATTGTGACTCTTCATGAACCTTAACCCATGAATCAAAATATTGATGGAATGAATGGTAAATTCCATTGATTTCTTTCATCTTGATCAATATATTTTTTTTGAAAATTTTCGCAGAAATACTTATGAATCTTTATTTCAGCCATTGCGCTATATTTGCATTAAATTATAAATTTGTATTTTCATTAACTTGACAGAATTTGACGTCATAACAACCTATCGTCTGATCGCCCAACAGGACAATGAATGCATCTACAAGGATCGTATTAAACGTTTCACTATTCAAGGAGGCCAGCATCGAGAAGTGAATTTGCGTACATGAATGACTGGCGTGGAACGAAGTTAAACCTTTCGCGAAATTCCTGCAATCCGACGGCCCGCCGTAGATGACGAACGTCGCTCAAATGAATGACAATCCCCTCATCCAAGCCGGTGAAATAAGCCTCGAAAGCCTGTCGTTCAACGCACGCACCCTGAGCATGTCTTTCCCAGATCTCACTCACTGGAATCCTGTTGACATCCTGAATACGCACGGTGCCTGCCAACGCCTGAGTAGGTCTGGTTGAGTATATGTAATCTAGTGTTCCCTTATGCAGCCGGGTTGCAAATCTTCTACGCAGTTCAACCGTTTTGGTGCCTCCCATAATCAGCTTGACGTATTTTGGCTGGACGCTGAGCACGATATTCTTGCCTGTCCCTAGCCACCCCTCCTCATATTGAGCGACCACCGAACGGGCATGGCTGTCCTGTTCAGCCACCGATACCACAATGGGAGATGCCTCTATCGGGGAAGCGGGACCGGAATTTTCTTCAACCACAGGCTTTTTTTCATACGTTGGTCGCGGGTTTCCTCGATGGTGCGGTGCCGCACATAACCACGATTCGCAACTCGCGAAACCGTTGATTGGCTGGCTCCGGCCCGAAGAGTGACTTTAGCTGGGTCAGGCATGTAAGTTCCGTCGGATTTCACAACCGACACCCAAACGAAATGTGGCCTTACCCATGGGAATTGACGATAATTCGAATTAGTTCTTCCAGAAGCTCCTTCAGTCATTTCATCCATGTGCCATGGGCTACGATATATCGATCAGGTACCATTCTACGGTTTTGGAAGCCGATTGGGCCATGGTCAATCGCTGTACGGCAATCCACGGACATCGTCGATCCGGGACACAACGACCATCGTGGCAATCTATTGATTCGCTTCAATCAGTCTCCATCGAACGCACCAGGCGGCGTTCATATATGCTTGACATCCCGTCTTGGGTTTCCAGTCGTATGGGAGCGCCACTCGCTTGGTATCCGCGGCGTCGCGGCGATCAGTTCCCGCGTATAGGCATGCCTGGGCGATTCCAAAACCTGATCAGTCGGACCCTCTTCAACGATGCGCCCCGAATGCATAACAAGTACCCGGTCAGTGATCGATCTGACCACACCGAGATCGTGGCTGATAAACAGGTAACTCAACCAGAAGCGTCCCTGAAGGTCCGCCAGTAAATCCAGTATGCGGGCACGGATCGATACATCCAACGCCGAAACCGCCTCATCCAGAATCACCAGCTTGGGACGCACGACAACCGCCCGCGCGATCGCGATGCGCTGACGCTGCCCTCCGGAAAATTCATGGATGTACCTGTCCATGTCCCCAGCCGACAGCCCGACCGCCTCAAGCGCTTCGGCGACACGTGCGTACCGCTCATCCTTGGTGACCGACGCGAGATGAAACGGTTCCGACACAAGTCTTTCGACCTTATGGCGCGGATTGAACGAGCCATAAGGATCCTGAAACACAACCTGCATGCTCGACCGCCCCACACCCACGTGCAACCCGTCCATCCGGATCGCTCCTCCCTGAATTGGGTCCAAACCCAATATCGCACGGGCCAGCGTCGACTTTCCACACCCCGACTCGCCCACCAATCCCACGCTCTCGCCCCGACGAATCGTCAACGACACGCCATCAACCGCCCGATGCGTCGGACTGGTACGTCGCAGCACCCGGCGTTTCTGGCTATAGTGCCGCACGACATCCCGCGCCTGCAGCACCGGGATATCGATCACATCGGCTTTACGGCACGGTCGATGCGAGGAATCCTCCAGAAGCCTGCGCGTATAGGGGTGGCTCCCTAGACGAAACAATGCCTCGGTCGCGTCCGTCTCGACCACCCGCCCACCATGCATCACGGCAACCTGTGCCGCGACGCCGGCGACGACGGCCAGGTCATGGGTGATCAGCCAAAGCGCCATACCCTCTTCGGTCACCAAATTACGCAAAAGCCTGAGAATCTGAGCCTGAGTCGTAACGTCCAATGCGGTTGTCGGCTCGTCGGCGATCAGCAAACTTGGTCGAAGCGCGATGGCAAGTGCGATACAGACCCGCTGGCGCTGACCTCCGCTCAACTCATGCGGATAACGGTCGAGCCCGAACCGATCGGCGTGCAGACCGACGCGCGCCAGCCGCTCCCTGGCCAATCGCCGCGCTTCGGATCGTGAAGCCACGCCGTGTACCAGCAATGTCTCCGCGACCTGGTCACCAATGTTCTTGACAGGATTGAGCGCCGTCATCGGCTCTTGGAATATCATTCCGATTTCACGCCCGCGCACCTTGCACATACGCCTTTCCGGCAGTCTCGTCAGATCGATTCCGGATAGCAGCACTTTCCCACGTATCGCAGCCCCTTTTGGAACAAGTCCCATCGCTGCCAAAGCGGTCATTGACTTTCCCGATCCACTTTCGCCGACCAAGCCAAAAATCTCACCAGGACGGACTTCGAGCGATACGTCCCTGAGTATGGGCCTGCCATGAATTTCGAGCGACAGGGACTCTATCCCAAAAATGGAGTTCTCCATCCCGCGCGGAGCGACCTGATTTGTCCCCTGCCTGAGCAACTCCGAACTATGCCCGCCGGTGGGTCGCCGCATCACCTCAACCGCCTCAATCTGGGGTCAAGAATGTCCCTCAGCCCATCTCCCGTCAGATTGAGTCCAAGCACCATCAACACGATCGCCAATCCAGGAAACACAGCGATATGCGGCGCGAGCGAAACCAGCGTCTGGCTTTCCGCCAGCATCCGCCCCCAGGATGGCGTAGGTGGTTGAGCTCCAAGTCCGACATAGCTCAGTCCTGCTTCCGCGAGAATCCCAAGCGAAAACTGGATCGTACCCTGCACGATCAGCAGATTCATGATATTCATCAGGATATGTTCCCACGAAATACGAAGCCGGCCCTTTCCCGCCACGCGTGCAGCCAACACGAAATCCAGCGTCCAAAACGACGCCGCACCACCTCGCGTCACCCGAGCGAAAACGGGGATATTGAATATTCCAATCGCCAGAATCGCGTTGAATGCCGATGGACCGAAGACCGCCGTGATCAGGATCGCGATCACCAGTGAAGGAAAGGCGAATACCAGATCGTTGCTTCGCATAACCACTTCGTCGATCGGACCGCCTCTACCCGCCGCCGCGAGCAGTCCGAGCGGCACGCCGGCCACTAGGCCTATACACACGGCGACGATGGCGACGGCGATCGATGTCTGTGCACCGACCATAAGCATAGACAGGATGTCACGTCCGAATTGATCGGTTCCTAATACATACCCGTCTCCGGGTGACCGCATCCGTTCGCCAATGGCAAGTTCGTCCACCGGATAGGGAGTCCAGACAAGCGATAGAAGGGCAGCGGCGATGAATACCGCCGACATAGCCGCGCCAAGCCACAACTGCACCGGTACCCTCATGCCGGACGCCTCAGCCGGGGATCGATGGCGGCATAGGCCAGATCGACAAGGAAATTCACGAGAATCACGGCAAACACCAACAGCATAACCACGGACTCAACGACTATGAGGTCACGCTGCGTGATTCCCTGGAATATCAGCCGACCCAGACCCGGTAGGAAGAACACGTTCTCGATTATGATCGCTCCTGCCAAGAGAAAGGAAAACTGCAGACCGAGAATCGTCATGACCGGGATAAGCGCATTACGCAGCCCGTGACCCATGACCGCCTGCCGATGAGACAGGCCTTTGGCGCGGGCGGTGCGCATGTAATCCTGATCCAGAACCTCCAGAAGGCCCGACCGCATCACCCGGGCCAGTATACTCGCCTGCGGAAGCGCCAGTGCCACAGCCGGCAACGTCAATGCCTTGATTCCGGACCAGATCCCCGCCTCCCAACCCGGAAAACCACCCGCTCCGAACCACCCCAGACCCATGGAAAAAAATATGACCAATAACATCGCGAACCAGAAATTGGGCACTGCGATCCCGAGCTGTGTCGCAGCCATGATACCATAGTCGGCAATGCCGCCGCGCTGCACCGCGGCGATCACACCTACCGGTATCGCAATGAGGGTGGAAAGTACGAGCGAATAGACCGTAAGCGGCAGAGATACGTGAAGGCGGGCCAAAACCAGTTCACTTACTGGCACCCGATAGGTGTAGGATATCCCGAAATCTCCCGTAAGCAGGCCACCGACCCAGGAGAGGTACCGTGTCACCAGGCCCTCGTCCAATCCCAGTTCAGCGCGCAACGCAAACACGGAGTCTTGCGAGGCGTTGAGCCCCAACATGAAAACCGCGGGATCGCCGGGTATCACTTCAATCACCGCAAAAATGACAATACTTGCCACAGCTAGACTGATGCAGAGCGATGCCAGTCGGGAAAGTGAATATCCGATCATGGCCGGGACGTTAGGCGTACGAAGAAATCGCGTCCATACAGAGTCGTCTCACCTCGATGCCATCAAATCCTGACCCCGGAATCCGACCGCGTGGCCACCTCGACAAATGAAGCCGGCACAGGCTGACCCGGTTGCGACAGGATCGGATCACTCCTGCCAGCTTACACCGGTAAGATCGTTCGCCTGAGTCGGTGCGTTCGGCCAAAGACCCCGTATTCTAGCGTTCGCGACGCCAGCCCGCGCCAGTTGGAACAGGTAACCGTTGACGTAATCCTCGGCTATGACACGCTGTGCACGGGCCAGTATCTCCGACCGCTTCGTCGGATCACTGGCAAGATCCAACTCCTCCATCAAGGTCTGGAATTCAGGGTTGTCGTACTGGAAATAATAGTCAGGCCGCGCATAGATATTGATATCCATCGGCTCGGTATGGCTGACGATGGTCAGGTCATAATCCTTGCCTTGAAACACCTGCTCCAGCCATTGCGCCCATTCAAGGTTGGCAATCTCCGTGTCGATACCCACCGCCCGAAGCTGTGCCGCCACGATTTCGCCACTTCGGCGCGCATAGCTCGGTGGTGGAAGTTTCAGCGAAAGCGTAAGGCCCTCCGCGCCCGCTTCATAAAGAAGCTGTCTGGCCAGTTCGGGATCATGTGCCGAATGACCTGTCAGATCGACATAGTCCGGATTGTGCGGTGCGAAATGGGTTCCGATCGGGGTGCCGTAACCGAACATCGCACCATCTATGATTTCCTGCCGGTTTATCGCATGCGCGATCGCTTTGCGCACCCGGACATCGGTGAGAGGACCGGCTTTGTTGTTCGTCGACAGGATGGTTTCACCTTCAGTCGATCCGATCAGTAACTGGAATCTTGAATCCGCTTCGAACCGTGCGAGCGTCTCAGGGGCCGGATAACCGGGGAACGCATCGACATCCCCCGCCATTACCGCAGCGAAAGCAGCGGTCGGATCGCTGATGAACCTGAAGGTGGCCCTCGCCAAGGCGGGCGGGTCTCCCCAATAATCGGGATTTCTGACCAGTTCGATCCGATCCCCCTGAACCCAGCGGCTGAATTTGAACGGTCCCGTTCCAATCGGTGCAGTGGTTGCCCGTTCAACGGATTCAGGCGCCACGATGACGGCATCACCCCAGGCCATATTGGTGATGAAACCACCATTCGGAGCGCCGAGAGTGACTTTCACCGTCACGTCATCGACGACCTCGACGCTTTCGATTCCCGTGAAAAGGGCACGCTGGGCGTTGGTTGACCCCTCGGCCCGTGCCCTGTCGAGCGAAAACCTCACGTCATGCGCGGTCATATCCGACCCGTCGTGAAATTTCACGCCCGATCGAAGGTGGAACGTGTAAACCGTTCCGTCATCGCTCACGTCCCAGCGCTCGGCCAACCCCGGCGCGACCGATCCATCTGACCTGTATCGTATCAACCCTTCGAATACATTTGCGTAAACAACCTCGTCGATCGCGGCGGCCGCGCCTCCCGTTGGATCGAGATTCGGCGGCTCAAGCTGCATACCGATCGTTATACCGTCCTGTGCAAAGGCAGTGCAGGCACCTAACGCGAGGGTAGCGGTGGCGACTCTCAGAATTTGGGTCAATTCGATCTCCACATACGGGCCCGGTTCATCTCGATGCTAGCACCTGCATCCGGAATTGGAAAGAGATATGCACGGCGATGCGATGGTGATCATCTGGTTTGCCAAGGCCGTCATCCGCACCGGTCGGAAGCCGGATATGCGCTTCATCAACCGTCCCGTTCGAAACGGTCGATCCGGCCGGTCGGTGAAGGGAATGGCCGATCAAACTCCATCCGTGTTTGCCGGAAACCCTCCAACATGCGGGTTTTAGCGAAAGATGACGCCGGTTGCCCGCCAAACTTTTTTGCCAGACCTTTACGGCCCAACAAAAAGGCCGGGCAAATCGCCCGGCCTCCCTTAAGCCATGTTTCTTCGGATCAGTCGATCGCCGCGACCTCATCGCGGATCTTCGCGACCGCTTCATACGCGCTGATATCCTCATCAATGTACTCGCGAACGATCCGGTTGAACAGCAGCGAATTGACAATCTTCGACGCCCTGCCCAGCTGTCCTTCACTCAGTCCCCAGCGGTCGCCAGTCGATAGGCCTGCCACGATGTTGTCGATCACATCCTTCGGATAGATGTCGGCAAGGGGTGCCTTTCGATCAACACCGACGGGAAGGGATGCCCATTCCGTGACAAAGGCTTCCGGATCGGAGGCATTTCCACGACGAACCGGGAACTTGCCCTCCGGCGCGATACGCAGGATATGACCATAGCCCTCATCCATAACGAAATTGACGAACTCGATCGCCGCATCGGTATCGGCGTCGGTCGTAATTCCCATGTAGCGGATGTCAGCCCAGCCTGCGCCATCGGGATTCGAAGGCCCGGAAATGCGCGTGACAAATCCCGTCCTCGACGCGAGCTCGCGGCTGGTCGGATCGTCATTGATGGTCGGTGGGGCGCTGTCACGAAGACCGGCCAGCTCATCCATGATGAATGGCGACCAGATGATCATCGCCGCCTTACCGGCGAAATACAGTTCACGCGACTGCTTCCAGTAAAGCTCTCCTTCCGGCGATGCGTCGGCCATCTGCTTGTAGATTTCCAGTGCCTCGGTCAGCTTACGGGCAGCGTCCTCTTCACTGTCATCGCCGACCGGCGAGTAACCGTTGGCGAGCAGGACATGCTCAAGCACCTGCATCATGAAGTTCTCGTCGATCTTCGTGGCAGCGACGAAGCCGAACAGGTTCTCGCCATCATGGAGCTTCGCTATGGCGGCCGCGATGTTTTTATAGGAGTCCGGGGCGGCCAGACCATGCTCTTCGAAAAGATCCTTTCGATAGACAACCATCTGTGTCCACCCATCGACCGGAACGGATGCGTATTCGCCATCGCCGACCGAGGCGACTTCAAGCGGACGGGTGGCAAAGGTTCCCTCACCCAATGTTTCCAATACCTCCGAAGCGGCTCCCGCGTCGAGAATTCCGGCCTCTGCCCACGGCTGCAGATACTGGATCGAGTGGTATACGACATCGGGCATGTCACCGGCGGCGAAAGCGGCGGTCATACGGGTACCGAGGTCACTCTCCGTAACCGGAACGACCTCGACGGTATGGCTGGTCTTGGCCGAGAAGGCCGCCGCCATCTCCTCCTGGATCGCCACACGTTCGGGCTGCTCCTCAGGCGTCCAGAAGGTGATCGTCTCCGCATACACCGTCGGTGCTGTAAGAATAGCAGCTATCGCTACCGGTCCAATTAGTCTGGGCATTCTCTTCTCCCTTTGAGCGGACTGAAATTGTCGCTGTTCTGACGGAGCCCCCCGGTTCACGATTCGCCCGGATTCTCCACGTATCAAAGTATCTGATAAAACGTTCCATCAAGTCAAGCGCTATATACAGATGAAATATAGTAATTTTCTACCATATAATGATATGTCGTTATCATTGACTCTTGCCATGATATATCGTTATATCATGGCATGCTGCAGGAAAACGCAGATTGGACCCGTGAAGGGTCAACCGGAGGGCCGATGTCGCAAGCCTTTCGGACCCGTCCGACAATTCGCACCGTCGCGAGCCTAGCCGGTGTGTCGATTTCGACGGTCAGCCAGGTCATCCGGGGACAGGGGCGCATCTCGGCGACCACCCGGCGCAAGGTTCTGCGGGTCGCCAAGGATCTTGGATATGTCCAGGACCGACGCGCCGCCGCCATGCGATCCGGCGTGAGCCGTGAAATCGGACTCCTGATCCATAACATCCGAAATCCGTTCAATGCGGAAGTCGTCGTCGGTGCCAACACACTCCTTGAGGAACGGGGCTACCTGGTCTTCGTACTTGACGCGCTGGACGACCCCGTGCGCCAACGACGCTACCTCCAGACCATGATGTCTAGTTCACCCGCCGGTCTGCTCTGGGTTCCGGCGACGGGAACCGATCAGGAAACGGTGGACTGGGTTAGTGCCAACTATCCGACGACGATATCGCTTTTACGTCCCCTGCCGGACCATCCGTTCGATCACGTCGGAATTGACTCAACCCTCGGAGCGTCGCTCGCGACGCGCCACCTGATCGAGCTTGGACACAGGCGCATCGCTTTCCTGGGCGGAGACCATGGGTCCGAAACCATCATACAGCGTGTTGGCGGATTCACCACCGCGGTGATCGGAGCGGGAGCGACGCCCGATGTCATAAGACCCTGCGCGGAAACCAAAGCCGCGGCCATGGACGAAACGGTGCGCCTGCTCACCGAACACCCGGACGTTACCGGACTGGTGTGTAACTGCGACGTCGTTGCTTTCGGCGCGACGCTCGGTCTTGTCCGCCTGGGGCTGCGTGTAGGTCAAGACGTGTCGGTAACAGGCTTCGATGATATCGAGGATGCACGGCTCTGGTCCCCGCCAATCACAACGGTCGCGGTCGACCCCATTGGAATAGGACGGCAGCTGGCCGCATCCCTGCTGGATCGAAAAACACACAACCATTCACCCCTTCGCACCGTGCATCTTCCGGTGCGGCTGAAGGTGCGATCCTCATCCGGGCCACCGACTGGAGATTCGAGATGACCGACATCAACCACCTCGATCCGACGATCGCGAAAAATCGCATCGGACCCATCGCGCGCCGGGAAATGCGTCTCGCCTATTCAATGCTGTTCCCGACCTTGGCGGCGGTTCTGTTCGTCGTACTGGTTCCGGTCTTGGCAAATTTCTGGATCAGCGTGAAGCCGGTCGAACTGGCGGATCTGCGCTCCGCCAAACCTCTTGTGCGCGAGAGGGTAAGCGGTGAGGTCGTGACGACCGGCGACGCTTTCAACATCGAATATCGGTTACGTTCAAGTTCGCCGAATGACCCGGTATTCGATGTCACTTTGACCGACGGCGTTCCGGAAGGACTTGAAATCACCGAAATCGAAGCACCCTGTGTCGCGGACGCCCGGACCATTCGCTGTGATTTCGGAACGCTCGAACCCCGGAAGCAGCAGCGCGTCAAGGGCACGCTTACCGCGACCGACGCCTATTTCACCGCCGGTGCAGTCCGGCCCAGGGATATCAAGCCCGAAGTCAACGGACATGCGCCGAACGCGTTGACCACCCTTGAATTCACCTTCGAGAACTTCCGAAAGATATTTGACGCTTCCGAGTTCTGGGGCGTCCTATGGGTTAGCATCGTCTATACGGTCTTCGGCACCGGTGGCGCGCTTCTGCTCGGTCTGCTCGCGGCACAGCTGCTCATGACCGCGTTTCCGGGTCGCGCCCTCTTACGCGGTCTGTTCCTCTTTCCCTATGTCTCGCCGGTTATCGCCGTGGCGTTCACCTGGATATTCCTTCTCGATCCGTTTTCGGGAACCATGAACGCCATCCTGCAGCAGACCGGCGTGACCGACGGATCGATCAACTTCCTCGGCCAGCGCGGTGTCGCATTATGGACGGTGATCGCGTTCGAGTCTTGGCGTTACTTCCCTCTCGCCTTTCTGTTCATCCTCGCCCGCATGCAGTCTCTGAGCAAGGATCTCGACGAAGCGGCCGAAATGGATGGCGCGACGCCTTTCCAGCGGTTCTGGTATATATCGTTCCCTCAGCTTGTCGGCATCATATCCACCTTGTTCCTCCTGCGGTTCATTTGGACTTTCAACAAATTCGACGATATCTTCCTGCTCACCGGCGGTGCCAGCGGCACGAGGACGTTGACCGTTAACGTTTACGAACAGGCGTTCGCACTTTCCAATCTCGGAGCGGGCGCAGCGGTCGCCGTGGTGATCTTTTTCATGCTTGCGATATTCGTCGGCTTTTACTTCCGGTTCGCTCCAAAAGAGGAGGGTATGTGATGGCCCGTGGCCTTACGCTTGCGTCCATTCTTGGCGCCATCTGGGGATTCGTCACCGCCGTCGTGCTGGGCATATCGATAACGCTGGTTTTCGGGGTCGGCACCGAGATGACGGCTCTCGCCGCTTTGGTCGCCGGTATTCCCGGAGCGGTTATCCTGTTGTTCGGGCGTGACCTTGGCTGGAGCGGTCGCACGGCGTTTCTCGTCGCCATGCTTGTCTATTCGGTGTTCATCTGCGCTCTGACGGGGCTCGCTCCTCTCGGAGTGCCTTTGGGTACATTGCCGGTCACCGGTGTTCTGGCAACGCTGACACTGGCCGCGATCACGGTGGGAGCCATCGCCATAGCCTTCCACGAGCGCGACTGGCGCAGTCTGAACCGGTACCGCATGGAGGAAGTGATCGGGCGTACGCTCAAGGGGCTTGGCTTCGTGTTCTTCGGAAGTATCGTGCTTCTTCCGTTCTACGCGATGTTGATGACCAGCTTCAAAAAGCAGGCGGATCTGCTTCTCAACCCCCTGGATTACTCGATCGACCTCACCCAAGGACTCGCCCAGCTTTTCTCAAGCTACATAGAGCTTTTCGTTACGTTTGATTTCGGACGGTTCATCCTTGTGTCCACCGTCGTGTCACTGACCACGGTATTCCTAACCTTGGCGGCATCGATCCCCGGAGCCTATGCGATAAGCAGGCTGCGTTTTCCCGGCCGACTGGTTTTTTCGCGTTCGATCCTTCTGATCTATATGGTGCCGGCGATCGTTCTGGTGATCCCGCTCTATGCTGTCTTTTCCCAGCTAGGCCTGCGCGACAGTCTGCTCGGTCTGCTTATCGTCTATCCCGCCACCACCATCCCGGTCTCCCTGTATATGCTGCAGGGATATTTCCGCGGTCTTCCAAACGAACTGGAAGAGGCCGGGTTGATGGATGGATGCTCACGTCTGGCGGTCATCTGGCGCATCACCCTGCCGCTGTCGCTGCCTGCCATCGCCTCCGTCGCGCTCTACGTATTCATGATCGCATGGAACGAGTTCCTTTTCGCTTTCATGTTCATCGACAGTCCCGAGATTTTCACGCTGTCACGTGCCGTGGTTTCGCTGAACTCATCAGAGGTACCGCGCCAACACCTGATGGCGGGAGCCGTGATCGTGACGATACCGGTACTGGTTATCTTTCTGTGGTTCGAACGGTTCCTTGTCCAGGGGCTTACGGCCGGTAGCGTGAAGGGCTGACTCATGGATGATCGCGTGACTCGAACGATTGACGAAGCAGCACGGGATATCCTTCGTCGCAACGACCGCGGTGGGCATACGATTCCGACCAGCGGCCTTTATCCCTATCAATGGAACTGGGATTCCGTATTCGTCGCGCTCGGTTTGGCTACATTCGACCGCGCCCGCGCCTGGCGCGAGCTCGACACCCTTTTCGACGGCCAATGGCCCGACGGAATGGTTCCCCACATCCTGTTCCGCGTCGATGAATCAAGCTATTTTCCCGGTCCATCGGTCTGGCAGGCGGATATCGGGCCGGTGCCGTCGTCAGGTATAACCCAGCCTCCGGTCGCCGCTTCGGCGGTTCTGGCGTTGGCGCGTGAAGAACCGGAACGGGCCCGCCCGTTCGTTGCCAAGCTGGATGCATGGCACCGATGGTTTCACGAGAGTCGCGATCCGGATGGTCTCGGAGTTATCGCCATCACGCATCCCTGGGAATCAGGTCGTGATAACCTTCCTGACTGGGATGCGCCGGGTGCTGCCATTGATGTTTCGAACATCGGAAACTACAGACGCCGCGACACCGAGCTGGTCGAGTCGGATATGCGGCCGCACAAAGGTGATTACGACCGGTATATCGCACTGGTGAAGTTCGGGGCCGAACGGTGTTGGAACCAAGGCAGAATCGCTTCGGAAAGCCCCTTCTTTGTCGCCGATCCGGGTTCGACGGCCATACTTCTGCGCGCCGAACGGGATCTGGCCGCCCTGGCCCGGCTTCTGGATGAACCCTGTGTCGGTGTCGCTGAGCGCATCACACATCTGGAAACGGGTTTCGGTAGACTTTGGAACCCGAAAGCCTCCAACTACTGCGCGCTTGATCTGAGAACGGGAACGCTGGCTGAAGCCGGGACTTCGGCAGGCTTTCTTGCGCTTTATGCAGGTGTGACGGAACACAGAACCGAATTGGTTGAACAGCTTGCGATGATCGATCGCGCGATTGATCGTCTGGTGCCGAGTTACGACCCGCGCAGCCCGTCGTTCGACCACCTCCGTTACTGGCGAGGGCCGGTCTGGGCACATGTAAACTTCATGATCGCCCTTGGTCTTCGCGAAACGGGTGAAGAATCCTGGGCCGATAGACTGCGCAACGACACCGCCTCCTTGATTCGCGAAGCCGGATTTTCGGAGTATTTCAGCCCCGTTACCGGCGAGGGCTGCGGGGGTGAAACGTTCTCCTGGACCGCGGCGATCTGGCTTGCCTGGGGTCTCAATAAAGTAAAAGGACAGGACTGATGGGAGCGATCGGGCTGACCGGGATTCACAAGTATTTCGGAGACATCCACGTTATCAAAGGCGTTGATCTCGAGATTGATGAGGGCGAGTTCGTAGTCTTTGTCGGACCATCGGGATGCGGCAAGTCCACGATGCTGCGGCTGGTATCGGGTTTGGAAGAGGTCACGATCGGCAAGGTTGAAATCGAAGGCAAGGACGTCACCGCGCTTGGCGCGGCCGAGCGCGGGCTTGCGATGGTTTTCCAATCCTATGCGCTCTACCCTCATATGACGGTACGCGAGAATATGGCATTCGGCCTCAAGGTCGCGGGGACGCTCCAATCCGAACGCGAAGCGGCGGTTGGCCGGGCCGCAGACATCCTGCAGCTGGGCCCGCTGCTCGACCGCAGACCAAAGGAGCTCTCCGGCGGACAGCGGCAGCGCGTGGCGATCGGGCGCGCCATCGTACGAGAGCCGGCGGCATTTCTGTTTGACGAACCACTATCAAACCTTGACGCGGCATTGCGCGTTCAGATGCGCATCGAGATAGCCCGCCTTCACCGCCGTCTTGGTAAGACGATGATCTATGTTACCCATGACCAGATCGAAGCGATGACCCTTGCGGATCGCATCGTGGTCTTTGACTCAGGTGTTATCCAACAGCAGGGTCCGCCGCTTGATCTCTATCGCAATCCATCGAATCTTTTCGTCGCCACTTTCATCGGTTCGCCGAAGATGAACATCCTCCCGTGCGAACCGTCGGAAGATGGCCTGAAACTCGCCGATGGCACCAAAGTCGCGATCCCGGGTGTTACCAAGGATGCCAGGCATTTCGGCATCCGCCCTGAACACATACGGCTCGCGTCCGGTAGCGAGGTGATCCTAGCCGGGAAGGTTGGCGTCGCGGAACACCTGGGGGGTGATAGCTTCGTTTACGTGGATGTTCCGGGGTTGGAGCCGATCAATGTTCGGATCGCGGGCGGTGCCGAAATCTCGGAGGATAAAGAGATCGGCCTTAGCTTCGATCTGATGGACACGCATATTTTCGACGGTAACGGTGATCGCGTGGAATTTGAGTGACTGGGCTCCAAGCGTCACCGGCATGTACACTGAGGAATTTTGCGATTCCATGAATGGAGCGTTCCGATGCTCCAGAGGTCAGGTGCATCCACTGACGGTCGCGATTATCCTGATTTTGCGGAACATGGTGAAATTCAGCGTTCGATCACCTTGGATGCAGTTTCGATAGCCTGAAGGCTCCATCTGCCTGCCATTTTCCTGGCATGGTAATTCTCACTGAACTTTCTCGGTCTTGGGAAATCCGCATTCAATACACAATAAGGCTGGCTCAACATCGAGGCTGTCACCTGCATCTCGAATTTCAGCACAGGCACCATCTGAAATGCGCTGTGATGGCTACACAAAGAGGGTGCGCTCTTTGGTTCAAGCGGGACCGGGTTAGGATAGTGTCCGCCAGAAAACTGCCAAGCTGCGGTTTTTTGTGGTAAATGACGGAATTCGCCTTGCGAAGAATCACCGGATATGGCAGTCAGGGGGCGGATTCGCCACCATATGCCGCGGAATCCGCCAATCTTCCCCTTCAGGAGCCCCCCATGCGCAAGGTCCACGACACCCAGCGGCGGCTCGACGCCCCCGACATCACGAGGATCAGGCTGAACGTGAAATCGAGGGACGACATCCCGGCGATCCTGATCGGCCTCCAGGACCTCTACAGCGACGAAGGGACCCGAAAGCGGCTGTTCCGGCTTCTGGACAGGATGGTGCTGCCCGGAAGGAGCCGCCGGGTCGGCAGGCCGGGGATGGAACCGTTGACCATCCTGGTGCTGGGGGTCGTGAAGCAGGGTCTCGGGTGCGGTTTCGACCGGCTTCAGGAACTGGCGAACCAACACATCCCGATCCGGCGAATGATGGGCCACGGATCATGGGACGTGGACGGATACGGATACGAATACCAGCGTCTGGTTGACAACGTGTCGCTCCTCACGCCGGAACTCCTCGCCGAGGTCGGAAGGATGGTCGTGGAGAGAGGCCACAGGGTGGCCGGAAAAAAGCCTGGCGCCGCGTTGCGCGGCCGCTGTGATTCCTTCGTGGTCGAGACCGACGTCCACCATCCGACCGACCGCAGCCTGCTGATGGACGCGGCGCGGTGCATGGTCCGGGACGTGTCCCGGGCCTGCGGGGGGCTGGGGCCACCCGGCTGGCGGCAGAAGGAATACCTTTGGAAAAAGCTCCGGAAAGGCTACCTCCGGGTGGCCACGTCACGGCTCGCCAACTCCCGCCCGAGGGACGTGGAGGCGCTGCTCCGGCTCGCCCTGAAGCTGGCGGACAGGGCGGAGGCCAGCTGCGCGGAGATCGACGATATGTTGGGCATCCCGGGCTCATCGGACAGTATCCGGGGCTTCATCGGCCATGTCAGGCACCAGGCGGACCTGACCGGACGGCGGATCCTGAAGGGAGAGACGATCCCGCACCGCGAGAAGGTGCACTCGATATTCGAGCCGCACACCCGCTGGATATCGAAGGGAAAGGCCGGGGTCCCGGTGGAGCCCGGCGTTCCGGTCCGCCTCCTTGAGGACCGTCACGGATTCCTCCTGCACCATTCGGTGATGTGGGAGGGGAGCGACGTGGACGTGGCGGTCCCCATGGTGGAGGAGGCGCGGGCCCGGTTCCCCGACCTGTCGGTGGTGAGCTTCGACCGTGGTTTCCACAGCCCCTCGAACCGGCTGAGGCCTGCCGGGATGCTGGAGCTGAACGCCATGCCGCGGAAAGGCAGGCTGTCGAAGGCGGACCGTGTCCGGGAAAGCGGGGAGGCGTTCCGCGAGGCGCGGCGCGCCCACGCCGCCGGCGGGTCGGCCATCAACAGCCTGGAGCACCGTGGCCTCGACCGGGTGCGGAGCCACGGAAAGAAGGGTTTCGCCCGCACCGTGGCGCTGGCGGTGCTGGCCGCGAACGTCCACCGCCTCGGCCTGATGCTCCGGGCGAGGGAGCGCCTCAGGCTCCCCGCCGCCGCCTGACCGGGGCGTCCACCGGTGAACCGGCCCATGGAAGGTCCCGCCGCTGCGGGGCCCGCACCGGCGTGCCCGCGGGCCGGCGGAGGCCCGGATGTTCACCATATGTTCCCGCCACCGACCGTCCCGTCGAAGCCCCGGGCGGCGCTCCGGCGGGTCCGGTCAGGGTTCCGCAGGGCCGGAATCCGCTGGATCCGGCCCGGTCCCCGGAAAAACACGGGGTTTTCTGGCAGACACTAGGATAGTCTCCGCCAGTAAACCGCCAAGCTGAGGATTTTTTTGCGGCCCCACTTCCAGTCCGAAGTGCAACACCGGCCCGCCTCCGGAGCGAGGGCGTGGCCGAGCGGAGGAGGCGGGCCGGTGTTGAGGGATTTTCCGGCCAGGGCCCCGGATTCCACGCGGAATACGGCGGCTGTCCCTTCGGATCGGAGCGTAACCGGGCCTCCCGGCGGCGGCAAGGCCCCGCGGCGGGAGGTGGCGCGCCCGTCCGGGCGAGGGAAGGGGTGGCCCGACCGAAACCGGGCGGGCGCGCCTGCGGAATTCCCTCTCCCCCGTCGGCCGACGGGGCGAAGCGCCTCAGGGAGGCCGCGCCCGCGCGAAAGCCTCCGCCGGCGTCAGGTAGCCGGGCGCCTTGCGGGGGCGCGCGTTCAGGATGTCCTGGACCCGCTTCACGCGGGCGTCCGTGACCTGCCGCAGGTCGGTCCCCTTCGGCAGGTACTGGGGCGGCAGCCCGTTGGTGTGCTCGTTCAGGCCCCGCTCCCACGAGTGGTAGGGCGTCGGGAGGAAGAAGTCGGCCTCCAGCGCCTTCGCCACCTTCGCGTGCCCCGCGAACTCCTTGCCATTGTCCGCCGTGATCGTGTGGACCCTGGCGCCGAGCCCCTTGAGAAGGTCGGTCATCGCCCCGCCGGCCGCCTCCGCCTTCTTTCCGTCAACCCGTTGGAGAAGCGTGAATTTCGAGCATCTGTCCACAAGCGACACCACCGCACCGCTGTGTCCCCCGCCGATCACCGTGTCCGCTTCCCAGTCGCCGATTCCCGCCTTCGCCCCGACCTCTTTCGGGCGCTCCGGGATGTCCCTCCGGCCCGGGATGTGACCCCGGCCCGCGTGGCGGCCACCCTGCCGGTCCGGTTTCTTTCCCCGCCGCCGCAGGTGCCCGAAAAGCGTTCCTCCGTCCCCGCCGTCCGCGCGTACGAGGTCGTATATCCGCTGACGGCCGACCATGCCGGGGTCCTCCAGCCGGAGACGCCCCGAGACCTGTTCCGGGCTCCAGCCCTCCTCCAGCTTCGCCACGACCTTCGCCCAGCGCCCCTCCGTCAGCTTCCTCGGGACCGAAGAGGCCTCGCTCCGGCGCTTGGTGGCCTTCCTCCACGCCTGTCCCTGCCGGTATCCCCGCCCGCCGCCGTTGCGTCGGATCTCCCGCGATATGGTGGCCGGATGGCGGCCCAGCTGCCTGGCGATGGCCCCGTTCGAAAGCCCGCTTTTCCCCGTCGCGTATATCTGGCATCTTTCGTCGAAGGTCAGATGACGGTAGCCCTCGGGCATGACACTCTCCTATCCTGAGCACAGGGACTGTCGCCGTTATCTGACCGATTCGCAAGATGCTGCACCCGAAACGCGGCTTCCCACCATCAACGGTGTTGCACTTCAGAGCGGAACGGGGGCGGTAAATGACGGAATCCGCCCTGCGGGGATTCACCGGATATGGCAGTCAGGGGGCGATTTCACCACTGTATGCCGCGGAATCCGGCAATCCTCCCCTCGGGAGGCCCCCATGCGCAAGGTCCACGACACCCGGCGGAGGCCCGGCGCCCCCGGCATCACGAGGATCAAGCCGAACGTGAAATCGAGGGACGACATCCCGGCGATCCTGACCGGCCTCCAGGAGCCCTGCAGCGACGAAGGGACCCGAAAGCGGCTGTTCGGGCTTCTGGATCGGCTGGTTCTTCCCGAAAAGAGCCGCCGGGTCGGCGGGCCGGGGATGACCCGTTGACCATCCCGGTGCCCGGCGTGGTCAGGCAGACGCCCGGGTGCGGTTTCGACCGGCTTTGGGACTTGGCGAACGGGCACCGGACGATCCGGCGGAGGCCGGGCCACGGATCATGGTACGGGGACGGATACGGATACGGATACGGATACGAATACCGGCGGCTGGTTGACAACGTGTCGCTCGCCTCGCCGGAGCTTCCGGCGGAGGTCGGAAGGATGGTCGTGGAGAGGGGCCACAGGGTGGCCGGAAAAAGCCTGGCGCCGCGTCGCGCGGCCACCGTCATTCCTTGGTGACCGGGACCAACGTCCACCATCCGACCGACCGCAGCCTGCCAGATGGGCGCGGCGCGGTGCATGGTCCGGGACGTGTCCCGGGCCTGCGGGGCCTGGGCTGCGCGGAGATCGACGGTATGTTGGGTATCCCGGGCCCATCGGACAGTATCCGGGGCTTCATCGGCCATGTCAGGCACCGGGCGGACCTGACCGGACCGCGGATCCTGAAGGGAGGGACGATCCCGCACCGCGGGAAGGTGCACCGGATATCCGGGCCGCACACCCGCTGGATATCGAAGGGAAAGGCCGGGGTCCCGGTGGAGCCCGGCGTCCCGGTCCGCGTCCCTGAGGACCGTCACGGATTCCTCCCGCACCGTTCCGTCATGTGGGAGGGGAGCGACGTGGACCTGGCGGTCCCCATGGGCGCGGAGGCGCGGGCCCGGTTCCCCGACCTGTCGGTGGTGAGCTTCGACCGCGGTCCGCACAGCCCCCCGGACCGGTTGGGACCTGCCGGGATGCCGGGGCCGACGCCATGCCGCGGAAAGGCAGGCTGTCGAAGGCGGACCGCGTCCGGGAAAGCGGGGAGGCGTTCCGCGGGGCGCGGCGCGCCCACGCCGCGGGCGGGTCTGCCATCAACAGCCTGGAGTACCGTGGCCTCGACCGGGTGCGGAGCCACGGAAAGGAGGGTTTCGCCGGTGCCGTGGCGCTGGCGGTGCCGGCCGCGAACGTCCACCGCCCCGGCCTGATGCCGCCGGCGAGGGAGCGCCCCGAGGAGACCGCCCGTCCGCGGCAAGCGCCCGGGATGATCCGGGAGATCGAAAGAACCGTGACTGTGCATCTCCGGGTTCTCCCGGATCCAGTAAATCGGAACACGTGCGGAAAGGCCGGGTTTTTAAGGCCTCAACCTGTTTCCTTACATTGCCCAGACCGCTGTCGGCAACCGAGACGAGGTCAAGATATTCGGCGGTGACTGGCCAACGCCGGACGGTACGGGGATCCGTGACTATCTGCATGTCATGGATGTTGCAGAGGGACATGTCGCGGCACTGTCACATCTGATTGAAGGTGGCGGCGAAAGTTGCCGCAATCTCGCCATCAATCTTGGGGCGTGGCGCGAGCGTTCTGGAAGTGATTCAAGCGTTTCGTGAAGCGACCGGACTCGACATTCCATGCCGAATCGTAGGAAGGAGGCCGGGCGACATTGCGGCCTACAAGGCCGATCAGACATTGGCGAAGCGGATTCCTGGCTGGACGGCGAGGCTCGGCATGGACCGGATATGCCGCGATCAATGGGTCTGACAATCCTCCAATCCAAACGGTTACGACTGATCGCCGTCGATATCCGTCAGCGTCGGGAATATCCGGATACCCACTCCCGTTGTGTGGTTCGAATCCCGTATCGATCCCGAGAGGTGCAACGGATTGCCCGCCCGGTCTTCGAGTCAACTGACGGACGCTCCGACAAGAACATACCCTCGGTCCAAAGCCATATTCCAAGCTTCACGATTTTGCGGCCACCGGTGATCATACCGCACGCAAATGCCGCATTGCTCTGTGGGTGGGCATGGTCATGTCGGAATGACTCCTCGGCGGTTGCACATCGTTAAGCTGTATGAGGGATTACCATGGCATTGCCGTGGAGAGATCAACCACGGTCCCGCAATGATGCGTTCTGCGACCTGATACTTCCCCTCCATTCGCCCAGTCGATGTTGAGAACCGTTTCAGGGTGATCGGCTCGATCAAGGTTCGATTCACGGGCGTCTTCGTCAGACACGAGGGTATTCTACCGTTCATCTCTGCAAGGAGGTGCAATGATGGTGAAGAACGGCAATATCGCACTTCGGTCGGACCCTGACAAAGCCAGGAATTTCGACGTAGCGCAGGAAGGACTTGAGTGCGGCCTGAAAGCACACATCATCCATCCGACACGCACTGCGACCGGCAGCACCCAGATCGCGTTCGCAAGTCGGTTTCGAGTTCTGGTCGCCACTTTGCACGATCGGGAACAGGCGCACCTGACACCACCGGAATATGCGGTGGCCTACGCAACGGTGATCGCGGCGGATCCGGAGTTTGTGACGTGGGTTATCGCCTAGTTGACTTTATCGGTCGGATGAAAGACTCCGGCACACAGGTCAGTGCCGCATAAGCCCCTACATTTTCATGTGGATCGGACGGACCATATCGGATAGCGCCACAGACCCACGAGACGCGGAATATCCACATATCGGTCTTCCTGCCGTTCCGCAGCCGGACGCGCCGGACGGTCCACCGGTCGGCAGCTAATGTGAATTGTTTCGCTCCTTGTGACGGTCGCTGTCCAAAAAACGGATACTCCCCAATTCGCGGCTCGCGACAGCCTCGGATATCAACGTTCGAGAATTCGGGCCCGCACCTGGCATTCCAACGAGCGAACTCACGGCATTCTATTTGCGCGAACCACGTTTCAGCTTCCTGTCCAGCGCATCCGCATAATCGGCCCGCTCACGCGGGGACATAGCAACGATTCGCTCAAGCAACGCGCTCTGTCCCAATCGCTGACGCTCCAGAATGCGGTCCCGCTGCTCGGCGAACAGCCGCTCGACCTCCGATACCTCGAAAGGGTTCACGCGCAGGGCGGTAAGCAGCGCCTCGAACCGAGCCCTGATCTCGGCGCGATTGTCGCTGAAACTGTCCGCATCCCGCTCCAACGCCTCACGCAGCGCCGATCTGTCTTTATCCGGCAGCGCACGTATAAATGGCGCGTAGCCGAGCCCGCGAAGCACCGTTCGGTCGCGGTCATGCGGCCCGGCCAGCAATGCGCCGGCCACAACGCCGATGACCAGCAGGTTGACGGCAAGCGAGGCAAACAGGAGAATCTTCATCCAACCTCGCTTCTTTTTCGGGTTCAGTGCTGAATCTTGTTCGGTCATGGCCTTACGTCTCGCCAATTAAATCAAGGAACGAGGGCATAATGTCCTCAAGTGTATATCCCAATGCGCCTGCAAGATAGGCACCGGACAGTTCGTCGATCGGTGCCGCCGCAAAGTAACCGATAGCCATCCCCGCCGCAGTCGCGGACAGCAGACCTACCATCGCCGGGATTTCTCCGACCGCCGCAGGAATTTTACCCAGGAGCCCCCGCTTCGGTGCCCCAGTGGCTGCAGCGACAATGTCGGCCTGTTTTCCGGCATCTTTCATGATCCGCTCCAGCAGAGCATCCGTGGGCACTGTCGTCGATTCCCTTGCAGCGGCAAACAGAAATTCCAGTTCGTGATCGTCCAATGTTCTTCGCTCAGCCATCACTGTATCCCAGTTGCTCACGATACGCGGCCAGTTGCTCGGCCAGACCACGCTTACCACGCGCGATCAGGCTCTCGACTGCCTCGATGCCAATATCCATGATCCCGGCGATTTCCGGATTCGAAAATCCTTCGATGTGCCGAAGTACGACCGCCTGCCGCTGGCGTTCCGGTAGATTGGCAAGTGCGGCCGAGAGCGCCCGTTCCCGTGCGGACTGCATCAGTCTCGCTTCCATTGGTGGCGTGCCGTCTTCCCGTTCCGGAACATCTTCGATGCCAACCATCCGTGCACGACGTCGCCGGTCAATGCAGAGATTCGAAACCACGCGATAAAGCCATGTCGTCACCTTGGCTTCTCCCTGACGCCAGAAAGCGGACTGTTTCCATAGCCTAAGCATCGCCTCCTGCGCGACATCCTCGGCCTCGGCCCGGTCACCGCCGAGCATTCGCATGGCAAATCCCAGCACGATCGGGGTCAGTCGAAGGGTGAGAACGCGGGCGGCTTCCCTGTCACCGTTGGAGAATGCGACCAAGAGCGCCTCGTCCGGCGCATCGCCCGGCATATCATGAGCCATATCCATGGTTCCAAAGGTCACTCTCGAAACGCCTTGACCGGCGACCGAAAGAACATCGTGGGTTAGAAAGGCGGAGACTGGCACCCCACCCCTCTACATCGCTCAATTCAGTGCCCGCCACGTCCACTGCGGATCCAGTTCCGGTGACCTCCGCGTACCTCTTCCATCTCAGCCTTCGTAATCGTTCCATCGCCATCAGTGTCGAAACGTTCGAACATCCCCTCAAGTCTTTCGGATTCCAGGGCGGCGTTTGCCTCTTCAAGGCTGAGCAGACCGTTACCGTCGGAGTCATGACGCTCGATTCGATTCATGATGTTTCGGGACCGCCGCTCGCTGCGCAAAGCATCGATAGCGCTCGCCAGTTCTTCGGTCGACAGCTGTCGGTCTCCATCACCGTCTGCGGCTCTGAAGCGTTCGGCCCAGCTCGCCCTGATCTCCTCCATCGTGACGGCTTCATCACCATTCCCATCGAACAGCTCGAACATAAGCACCGGCGCTCCATCGCGACCGCCTGATGGTCCCTTGCCCAAGCCATGCGCGGAAGCGGGTATCGCCAGAATCGAAAGAGCGGTGAAAGCGGCCACCATGCTGATATAGGTACGTATCATATCGTGCTCCTGTGAGTCATCGTGTTGCCAAGCGGTCTTCCGACCGCGTCTTCTGGACATCATACGCGCCAACCAGCGGTTTCCGTCGCAATGATCGAAATATTTGTTCAGCTGGAGTCAATGCTCCCGCTTCCGTTCCGTCGGTCCAACGACCCTTGTCGTCATTCCAGATCGATTTAAGCCGGTACAGTCCTATTTTCCGCTTAGGAGCCAGCATCCGTGATGGCCTCCTCGAAGCTCCGTTCGTCCTGTCCTTCATCACCGACCCGTCACCTTGCGACAGACAGACGCAAGGTCGAAATGCGCACTCACGAACGCAGGGAGATATACTATGTTAGCGTAAGCGGCATTCATGCGAGAAACGCAATGACATCGATGTTACAGGCTCAGCCAAGCCGACCGGTTCTACCCGCCATGCGAATGGGATGGCGACGTCGGTGCCCCAGCTGCGGCTCAGGGCCGATGATGCGCGGTTACCTTAAAGTGCGCGAGGTCTGTCCTGTCTGCGGTGAGACGCTGGGCAATCATCGCGCCGATGACGGACCGGCTTACCTGACGATTCTGATCGTGGGCCATATGATGGCTCCGCTGATTCTTTGGGTCTATACACTCTACAGACCAGAGCCGCTTACCTTGGCCGCGGTATTTTCGGTTGGATGCGTTGCGGCTTCTCTATACCTGTTGCCCCGACTCAAAGGAGTGATTGTCGCAATTCAGTGGGCCAAGTACATGCACGGCTTCGGCAAATCACCCGACTCAATGCCACGGATGGGGGCAGGATCTTGGAGCAGCGCGCAATCCGTGACGCGGCGACAGTAATTCTGGTTCGCGACCCGGAGACCAGACCAAAAATACTGATGGGCCGTCGCGGCAAGGGTGCAGCCTTCATGCCAGACAAATTCGTCTTCCCTGGCGGCGCGGTCGATTCATATGATCATTCGGTTCCATTTGCAGGCCAGCTACCGCTGCCCTGCGCCACGCGACTTGAGGAACGGAGCGCGCACGGTCTCGGTCCGGCCCTGTTTGCGGCGGCGGTCCGTGAACTATGGGAAGAAGCTGGCTTGATGATAGGCACCGGCGGAGAGTGGCCGGGTGTGATCCCCAAGGTATGGAGTGAATTCGCCGAAGCGGAACTGCTGCCCGCCCCATGCGGGCTTAGTTTCGTGTTCCGTGCCATTACACCGCCCGGTGGAACGCGTCGATTCGACGCCCGCTTCTTTCTCGGATGCGCCGATATCGTGGCAGGAGACCCGGACGACTTTACGCGCGCATCCGACGAGTTGAGCGATCTCCGCTGGATTTCCGTCAGTGATCTGAACGACTACGATATGCCGTTCATCACCAAAGTGGTGCTCGATGAAATCGTAAGCACCCTGCCACGGATCGGTCCGCCTCCATCGGTCCCTTACATCCGCAACGACGACACCCGAACCGCCTATCTGCGGCTCGGTGGCGACGACCCATGACCGGTTGCAGGGGATGCGGTAAGTGCTTCCGGCCATGCGATGGGTCAGTTCGGCGCTAAAGGAAGAGGATCAGCACCAGTATTCCGACCGTAAGCAGCGCTATACCGCCATATTCGCGACCGGATATGCGCTCGCGGAAAAAAAGCATGGAGGCCGCGATCGAAAAAATCAACTCGACCTGACCCAGCGCATTGACATAGGCGGCGTTCTGCAGCGTGAACGCGGAAAACCAGCAGAAGCTGCCGATCATCGAAGCGATCCCGACCATTCCCGCGATACGCCAGGCGCGCAGGACCAGAACCATCTGACCGCGTTCTCGCCAGGCCAGCCAGAGCGCGAGCGTGAGGGTCTGGCAGGCGGTCACCAACGCAAGCGTCGTTCCGGCCCTGAGAACCGTATCACCGCTCTCGAGCGCGAGTGACGCCCCTCGGTATCCAACGGCGGATATCGCGAAGAAGATTCCCGAAGCCAGTCCAAGTCCCGCCGCTCGATTGAAAGCGCGGGCAACGAATCTCCCCGAGACGGTCGGAGGAGCCGAGAGCAGCAGAACTCCGACAAGACCCAAAGCGATGGCGGTGCCGCCGACCAGACCTACGCCTTCATCCAAGACCAGAAAACCAACGATCGCGGTCATCACCACTTCTGTCTTCTTGAAGGTGATGCCGACCGCGAAATTGCGGTGGGAGAAGATCGCGACGACGCACATCGTCGCGAGTATCTGCGCCGCCCCACCCGCGAGCGCGAAAATCCAGAATCGATCCGGCATGACCGGGATGGGTTGGTCCGAGAATTCCGAGTAGAGGAAGACCAGAATTGCCACCAAAGGCGCCGAATAGACGAATCTGGCGAATGTCGCGCCACCGGTCGAGAGCCCTGTGAGTTTCAGCTGCTTCTGCAGCATGAACCGGAATGTCTGCGCCAACGCGGCGGCGACGGTTATGAATACCCACGCTTCCATCGGTGGACTATGGCATTGGTCAAAGCTCAGTCCCAGAGGGGATGGGGAACCGGATCCTTTGATCTCAGGAAGTGCTTTCGGAAGATTTCGGCGTAAGAGCGGTAAATATATCCGCCATTACGCTCCAGAAACCGCGTGCGATTGTCTCGATAGAGTTTCGGCAGCCGGTACCAAGGGATCCCTGGATGGGCATGATGAACGGCATGCAGGTTGTTGTTGAGAAAAAGAAGCGCCAACGCCCCCTTGTCCTCGATGATCACCGTGCGTCCGGCGGCGCGCCTATGCGCCTGATGCTCAAGAAACGTGCGGATTTTGATCAGCGACAGCCCCATGTAAGCCGAAAGAAGATAGGCCCAGACCGGCATCTGCCCTTTCATTGCCAACCATAGAAAAACAGGTATGACAGCCGGAACATGCCATAGCCATCCGTTGATCACTCTCCGGTCGCCAGCCATCGCGGAGCGAAAATCACCGGACATGAAGGCTATCTGTGATATGGTCGCTCCAAACAGGATCCTCCCGATAAGGGTGTTGTTGAGCCGAAGGACCGCCCGTACCGCGCCGGACAGTCGCCGCCAGACCACGGGGTCGAGATAGTTTGACTCCGGATCATCATAGGGATCGGTCAGCTTCCCGGTTAGATGGTGATCCAAATGCGTATCATGGAACCGATGGTATGGAATGAATAGATTGAGCGACGGAAGGACAAGCGCCGTATTCGCTGTCTCGCTTCGAAACGGGTGGCCATGGATCGCTTCATGCTGCAGCGACGATCCGAGCGCCACGGCAATTCCGGTTACGACAATACCCAATGGCAACCACTGCGCCGCCACCCATGTCGTACCCATCGCCCAAACGGCATAGCATCCAAGAGCCAAGGTCAGCGTAGGCCATTCAATGGATCGCAAAGCTGTCACGTTCACAATCGCCCATATACGATAGCGGCCCTGATGATTCCGTGGATCAAACAGGCCAGACCCCACTGCCACGACCATCAATGCCCGCAGGCGTTCAGATCTAGGAATTGATGACACTGAGCATCCGACCCTACCACCCCGCTATGGCGGGTCGAGGAAGATGCGATTCTGTTAGCTGTTTCCGCACAAAGTAAAAATTCTGAATATGGTTAACTGAATCCCTTGATCTGTGATTTAATTCAATTCCGATGATTCGATTCGACAAGAGAGACCGGGCCCGACTACTCCGCAGGCGATTGACCCAGGCGATGGAAGAGCGTGGGCTTACGCAGAGTGCGCTCGCCCGCGGCATTGGCGTCGATCGTTCGACCGTCTCGCAGTTGCTTACCGGAGATGGCGCGCGGATTCCCAACGCCCATGTGGTTGGTGAATGCGCCGCCACACTCGGAGTGTCGGCCGACTGGTTGCTTGGACTCTCCGACAGGCCTGAGAGCGCTGCCGACCTGCTGGCGACTAGTCTGACGATCACCAAGGCCCCCTATGCCTTGATCGACGAGCAGATTCTCGACTGGTACAAGGAAGCTGTCGGATATAAGATCCGATATGTGCCTGCCAACCTGCCGGATATACTGAAAACGCGGGAGCTGCTGGAATGGGAATGTCGCCCGCATCTCGGCGGCACGACGGAGCAGGCGGTCCGCGCGACCACGAATTCGTTGAAGTCGATGCGCGAATCGAGGTCAGACTTCGAAATTGCGTTTTCAGCGCAGGAATTGGAATCCTTTGCCCGTGCCGAGGGCTATTACGCGGACCTTCCCGCACCGATCCGGCGAGCACAGTTCGACCAGCTGAGTACGCTCTACGACCAGCTCTATCCCACGCTGCGGGTCCACCTCTTCGATGCCCGCAGGATTTACTCCGCTCCCTTGACCGTGTTCGGGCCGCTTCTGGCGGTGCTGTATTTGGGTCATTATTACCTGACATTCCGTGATGTCGATCGGATACAGACGCTCACCCGGCATTTCGACGGACTGGTTAGGGAAGCGGCAGTGACCGACCACGGTTTCATGGAGCACCTGAAAGCGCTTCGAGCCATTGACCTGGACTAAGCCTTGGCGGTGTAATCCAGAGGACCGGAACTCGATCAAAAACGTAGCCGACCTTGGCTG
This sequence comes from uncultured Rhodobacter sp., assembly GCA_965201085.1. Classification (GTDB taxonomy): domain Bacteria; phylum Pseudomonadota; class Alphaproteobacteria; order Rhodobacterales; family Rhodobacteraceae; genus JAPOUP01. The sequence goes on from CBDAVS010000007.1 coordinate 29,487, forward strand.
GCCTGCAGATGCAGTAGGATCCCTGCTCGCATTTGGTTCGGACCGCATTGTTACGGGAAGTCCATACGATTGTGACCATCGGACAAACCGAAGGATCCATTTCACGAATCGCGGGGATACCAATGAAGATCATTCAGCGAACGGGCAAGGATGAATGATACAGTTTGGGCAGCGTTCAATATCAAACCCTGATCGAAAATTCCGTCTGGCCGCGATCATGTGCTGGACGAAGCCGACGCATATCAGCCTGTCAGGGAATTCTCTTTCCGCTGACGCTTTGGCTAGGCCACTCCTTTCACCAGCGCCTGCATCCGTTACTGAAACGATGCGACGGACAACCGGAGACCACCGCGCCCTTCGAGTACGGTGGACGCGGCCTCCCGTATCCCGCTTCCTTCATGCGGCTTTTCCGTTTCAGGCATCCGTAGCGCTTGCTTCGGGCCATTGAGACGCACCAGCACCAGCCGGACCAAATTCCTCAATTGGCTGGACATAGCGTCATTTGGGCCCGATGCCGTTTCATCGATCCATAGGTCAAGCGTACTGGCCGGACGTCCTGTCACCTTCGCGCAGTCTTCCGGATCGGGTGCCCCAGAGGTACATGGCTTGATGATGCCCACGACCGCCGGCGTTCAGCCTTGCCATCTTTTCGGCCAGGTCGACTGCTTCCTGCCTGGCTTCCGCAAAAGCCTTCGCCAGACCCGAGATATCGTGGGTGTGGTCGGCCGGAACACCACACCTTTCCATCGCTGCCTTGATCAGAAGCTCGGCGGCGTCGGAGTTCGCTTCCAGCAGGTCACCGCACGACTCAAGGCAATTATCCCAAAATTCTTCAATGACGATTTCCTCGATGGCCCTGATGGCGTTTTTTGATCTTGTACAAAGATGTCCTCATTCGTTCAGACCAGTCTTCAGGTCTCATTGAAATATCCTTCCACAGCGTTTCGGGTGCAGCATCCTGCGAATCGGCCAGACAACGGCGACAGTCCCTGTGCTCAGGATAGGAGAGTGTCATGCCCGAGGGCTACCGTCATCTGACCTTCGACGAAAGATGCCGGATATACGCGACGGGGAAAAGCGGGCTTTCGAACGGGGCCATCGCCGGGCGGCCGGGCCGCCATCCGGCCACCATATCGCGGGAGATCCGACGCAACGGCGGCGGGCGGGGATACCGGCAGGGACAGGCGTGGAGGAAGGCCACCGGGCGCCGGAGCGGGGCCTCTTCGGTCCCGGGGAAGCTGACGGAGGAGCGCTGGGCGAAGGTCGTGGCGAAGCTGGAGGAGGGCTGGAGCCCGGAACGGATCCCGGGGCGTCTCCGGCTGGAGGACCCCGGCATGGTCGGCCGTCAGCGGATATACGACCTCGTACGCGCGGACCGCGGGGACGGAGGAACGCCTTGCGGGCACCTGCGGCGGCGGGGAAAGAAACCGGACCGGCAGGGTGGTCGCCACGCGGGCCGGGGTCACATCCCGGGCCGGAGGGACATCCCGGAGCGCCCGAAAGAGGGCGGGGCGAAGGCGCGGATCGGCGACCGGGAAGCGGACACGGTGATCGGCGGGGGACACGGCGGTGCGGTGGTGTCGCCCGTTGACGGATGCCCGGAATTCACGCCTGTCCGACGGGTTGACGGAAAGAGGGCGGAGGTGGCCGGCGAGGCGATGACCGACCTTCTCAAGGGGCTCGGCGCCAGGGTCCACACGATCACGGCGGACAACGGCAGGGAGTTCGCGGGGCACGCGAAGGTGGCGAAGGCGCTGGAGGCCGACTTCTTCCTCCCGACGTCCCACCACCCGTGGGAGCGGGGCCTGAACGGGCACACCGACGGGCTGCCGCCCCGGCACCTGCCGAAGGGGACCGACCTGCGGCAGGTCACGGACGCCCGCGTGAAGCGGGTCCAGGACATCCTGAACGCGCGCCCCCGCAAGGCGCCCGGCCACCTGACGCCGGCGGAGGCTTTCGCGCGGGCGCGGCCTCCCTGAGGCGCTTCGCCCCGTCGGCCGACGGGGGAGAGGGAATTCCGCAGGCGCGCCCGCCCGGTTTCGGTCGGAGCCCCTCCCTCGCCCGGACGGGCGCGCCACCTCCCGCCGCGGGGCCCTGCCGCCGCCGGGAGGCCCGGTTACGCTCCGATCCGAAGGGACAGCCGCCGTATTCCGCGTGGAATCCGGGGCCCTGGCCGGAAAATCCCTCAACACCGGCCCGCCTCCTCCGCTCGGGCCACGCCCTCGCTCCGGAGGCGGGCCGGTGTTGCACTTCGGACTGGAAGTGGGGCATTTTCCGGCATATCTCCGAAAGATGGCGCTCGCTTGTGACTGCGTTCGCTTCGCAGATTATATTGCGTAGGTCAGACTGGAAGTCACGCGGCAGAGGCGTCGCTTCTTGATCAGAACACCCAAGACTTACCCACCAAAGCGGCTAGGTTTCGATATTCGGTTTGCATCGCAGCACTGGCGCTCACCTGCAATTATCGCGGCGCACCGACATGGCGCCCGATTCCCTCGGGTCGTAGCAAAGCGGCATGAGCGGCTTCGATCGTGCCGAGCCGACGCGCGATCTGGGTGGAAGGCGCGGACGGACGCCGTGTATCAAGCGAAACATGAATCAGTATGTGCTCACCCGTCGCGCAAAGCCGCTCACCCTCCCATAGCTGATGAAACAGGTGCATCTTCTTTCCACTGCCGTCGAGGCAGATCGTAGTCACGCGGATCCGCGCTCCGGCATGGATCTCGTCAAGATGACGAATATGGGTCTCCGCGGTGAAATAACTGCCCCCGGAGGCGACATAGGCCGCGTCACATCCCACGATACGCATGAACCGATCCGTGGCGTCTCCGAACACATGAAGGTATTTCGCCTCGTTCATATGGCCGTTATAGTCGGTCCAGTCTAGCGGAACCGCTTGGCTAACTGTTTGAATCGGCGCGCCGATATCCCTGATATCCGAATAATCCAACACCGCTCCGCTGTGTTCATGCAATGCCGCTTCCGCTTTGCGCAGCAGCGTTCCCGCACCCCAATCCTGCGCCTTCAGCGCCCGCAACATGGCAACGAGGTTGGCGTCACGAATTCGTTCCAGTTGGCGGATTGATCGAGCGCCTGACTGGGCGTCGGACTGGCTCCCGATCAGGTCAACCAGATCTGGAGTGAGATCCGGCACATCCATTAGCCTGGACCAGGGCCATTCGAGCGTCGGGCCGAATTGCTCGATGAAATGGCGCATCCCGGCCTCGCCACCCGCGATCCGATAGGTCTCGAACAGACCCATCTGCGCCCAACGAAGCCCAAAGCCATAGCGAATCGCATCGTCGACTTCTTCCGTCGTCGCAATTCCATCCTTGACCAACCACAATGCCTCGCGCCAGACGGCTTCTAGGAGCCGGTCGGCGATATGGGCTTCGATCTCCGCGCGTAGCGTCAATGTATGCATACCGATCCCAGTGAGGATGGACTGCGCGGCCTCAAGGCGCTCGACCGTCACGGTCTCCGTCGGTACCAGTTCAACCAATGGAATCAGATAGACAGGATTGAAGGGGTGCGCGACCACTATCGCCTCGGGATGCGTAGCGCCCTCCACCAATTCCGATGGCTTGAAGCCCGAAGTTGACGAGGCGATCGTCACCTGACCACCTTCCTTCGCCTGGATCCGACCATACATCTCGTGCTTCAGTCCCAGTCGCTCAGGGACGCTTTCCTGCACCCAGTCGGCCCCATCAACCGCATCCTCCAAAGATTCGCGAAATTCAATCGAGCCCACTTGCGGCATTTCAGCATCGGCGAGTCCGGGCAACGAACGGCGGGCATTGTTCATCACGATGTCCATCTTGCGCTCCGCGTCAGGATCGGGATCGAAAATTCGAACGTCCCAACCCATCAACGCGAATCGGGCCGCCCAACCACTGCCAATCACCCCACCGCCAACGATCGCCGCTACCTGGCCCATGCCAGCCTCCGTCTTATCGGTTTCGCCAAGTGTTCTTAGAGTTTGAATCATAAGTCACTGATATGATCAAACCATTGTTTTTCATGGAGTTGACGCCCTCGTCACCCGCCTGGGCGGGAACCGGCAGGCGGCCAGCGTTCGTTCGTGCCTCACTCACGCCCGGACCGGTGGCGCGTGATGCCTCACCCCGGATGCCGGCGGGTTCCCGCAGAGGCGCCCGCAGTCCTTCGACAGGCGGCGGCACCGGCCCATCCAGGCGAAGGTCCGCTCCACGACCCACCGGCGGCAGGGAACCGTGAACCCTTCGACATCCTCCGGTCTTTCGACGGTCCCGATCACGTCCGGCAACCCCATCCCCCCAGGCCGCTCCCGCAGCTTCGGACCCGGGTGGCCACCGTCGGCGAACGGCCTGCACACCGTGGGCACCGTCTCCGGCGGCTCCGCGGTCAGGTCCGATGCGCCGTCCCGGTCCTGGATGTCGGCGGTGTGAACCGTCATGACGACCGGCGTGCCGCCGGCGTCCACGATCAGGTGCCTTTTCCTCCCCTTCACCTTCCTGCCGGCGTGGTGGCCGCGGGGCCGCCGCTCTCCGTGGTCCTCACCGACCGGCTGTCAACCGGGGCGGCGGCCGGCTCCGCGGAGCGCCCCGAACACCGCCGCGCGAGGTCCCGGAGACGATGCGCGGTACGCTCCGGGAGCCCGCTCCGCCGCCATGCGTGAAAATGGTTCCGGTCGGTGGAAAACGGTGGATATCCAGAGGGTGACGCGCGCCACTGGCATCCCGTGGACAGGATATACCGGCCCGCGTCGAACACCGACCGAAGGTCGACCCCGCGCGGCCGTCCCATCCTTCCCCGCTTCGGCGGCATCGGCCCGATGACGGTCCATTCGGCGTCGGTCAGGTCGTTTTGGCTGTGGTCGTCCGGGCGCTTATGGAGCTGTTGGGTGGTCCTGTCCTAGGGCATGGCTCTCTCCGGATCTGGGTGCGTTCACCAACCGGAATGCCACATCCTGCGGGACCACTCAACTTATGGAACAAACTCTTAAAGGGTGCGAACGCCACCAGTCCTTGAGTGTGACGGTGATCGCTTTCGGTGCCCCAAACCGTCAGACCTCAGTGGATGCACGTTTGACCAGCCCCAGCCTGGCGCGTACATTCTCCGGACCGACCACGTGGGCACCCATGTTGGAGACGATGGTAACCGCACGCTCGACCAACTGGACGTTGGTGGCCAGCACACCTCGGTCGATCATCAGATTGTCTTCGAGACCCACACGGACGTTTCCGCCAGCCAAAACCGCCGCCGCGGTATAGGCCATCTGGTTTCGGCCCAGGGAGAACGCCGAAAACGTCCAGCCATCCGGCACATTGTTCACCATGGCCATAAACGTGTTCAGATCGTCCGGCGCACCCCAGGGTACACCCATGCAGAGTTGGACAAGCGCCGGCGCGTCGAGAATCCCCTCGTCCACAAGCCGCTTCGCATACCAGAGATGTCCGGTATCGAAGGCTTCGATTTCCGGCATGACTCCCAGTTCGGTCATCATCCGTCCCATTTCCCGCAACATGCCAGGCGTGTTGCACATCACGTAGTCGGCTTCCGCGAAATTCATTGTACCGCAGTCGAGGGTACAGATTTCTGGCTGGCATTGCCTGATATGCTCGACACGTTCGGCGGCGCCTGCCATGTCGGTACCTGACTCGCTCAGAGGTAAGGGGAGCTCCGTTGGACCGAAGACAAGATCACCACCCATTCCGGCCGTTAGGTTCAGCACGACATCCACATCAGCAGACCGAATACGATCCGTTACTTCCCGGTAGAGTTCCACCCGCCGCGAAGGGATGCCGGTGTCGGGTTCACGCACATGGCA
>CBDAVS010000008.1:0-30511 GCA_965201085.1 uncultured Rhodobacter sp.
CCTGAGCCGATAAAACCCGGTTTCCGAGGTCTCCAATTGGCGACTGGCGTCCCGATCTTGAATACAACCGGCCGGAAATCCTGTAAGCACCCGATTGCGGGATTCTGAATTCAGCTGTTATCGGATCTGATAACGCCGCTAATGCAACCGGGAATCTGCCAAGCTGACTCGCCGCCGTCCATTCGGCTTCGGTTGAAACCGCCGCAGGGGTCGCCGCCGTGTCCTGATCGAAATTATACCGCAGTTCGACGCTCACAAGATCACGGCGGTTTTGCGGTCTGATGTCCAATTGCGCAGTGCCATTCCCGAATCTGATCGCCTGAAACATGGGCGCCGGCGGTGTAAGCGGCGCCGTTGGAATCGTTGCGGTCGCATTATTGACCGATGACGCTCGATAACGTCCATCTATATGACGCGCCGCGATCATCCAGTCGCCATGCTCCGGGACGCGAATGGTAGCCGACGATCCGATGTGCTCGGTCGCTTCCGAATAGGTCCCTTTTGTGACTCGGATTTGCGTTGAATGCGGTCTAGCGGTCCACGAAACCGAAATCGAATAAACCGCGGTGCCATCCTCCGCGACTTCTGCAACCCCGACGGCGGTCAACCCGTCGACCGGTCCCGGCAAAAGCGCCGCCCGGCTTGTGCGGAAATTTCCAGCCGCTTGCGGACGGACCATCGTGTCGTCGGTGTAAATTGATTGCGGATTGTCGACCAAAGTGAGCGTCACCGACCAATCCGAGTCCAGAATCTGCTGAACCACGATCATCCGAGCCTCTGACAAACCCCGGAGGGTGTCGGAGACCGTGACCAGATCTCCCGGCAGTATCGACAAATTAGCGAAATCGGTTCCCGGTCCTACCCTGATAACTGTAGGTTGCGGTCGCTCTCGCCCGTCTTAAGGCGATCGCCATAAGCCGCGCCGCGGTGTAAGGATTCGAGACGAGCCGGTTTTGACCGAGGTCGCGAGGCAGTTTTCGTCCGTCGCGGGCGATGTTGGTATCGTCTTTGATTTCCTCGATGTCGTGCGGGAGGTAGTCGTGCAGTTTGGATTGACCCAGCCGGAAATTGACGGCGTTGACGCGGTCCGATAATGCCGGCGCCGGTTGAGCGCCTAAAAACTCCACCCGCTGCGCATCGGTGTTGAGCGCCTTGGCTTCCGAGTCCGGAATATCGCGACCGGGATGAAAGCGGATTTGACCGTCGACCTCGCTCGCAAAACCCTGCCACGCGAAATCCATTTCGTCGATGACCGAAGCCGGCGCATCCTCTGAAGTGATGACGCCGTCGATGCTATAGCGCAGATCGCGGGCGTCGCCGCTCCCGATCATAGCGGCGCATCGGGTATGAGCGGTCCGGACGCTTTCGGCATTGATGACCGATGCCGGTCTGCCGAGCCGTGAAGTTTCGTACCAGTAGCGGATTGCGGCCGCAGATCGCGTATGCACTGCGGTCGCCTGTCCCGGCCATGTGATTTTGATGCCGGAAACGACGAATTGCAGCTCCGGGATGCCGGTCCAGAAACGGCTTTCGTAGTCGACCTCGTTGGTGTTCTGCCCGTAATTCGGCTGCGTTAGTTTGACGTGCGCATAACTGAGGGTCCGCCCTCGCCGCGCCGCAGTCCAGTAGGTCGAGTCGACCGCCGCCAGACTTGCCGGCGCCGCCGATTGATCGCCGTCGTAAAACCAGATTTCCAGTTTGCCGCGGTGATCGCTTCCGGATGACCGGCCGGTATGAAAGGTCGATTCCGCGTATGCAGTGCCGGCTGCTCGATGTCGACTTTTTCGCCGTCGACATAAAGACCGTCAAGGCTTTCGCATTCGCCTTCCGATAATACGAGCACCAGATGAATGACGTCCTCGCCTTCTTCGTGAATCCAAGCGACCATTCCGCTCGTCCTGGCGGTCCCGACGACCCATCGCGCCGGCGCCGATGATGCGAGCGTTGTTGTTGTTTCCGGTCTGGCGCCGGCGGTAGGTCGGATCGTTGAAAGTCGGCAGGTTGATTTTTGGTGCAAGAGCCTTGTTGACGAAATGCGATGCGACCGCAAGACCTCCGTAAACCAGCGCTTTTCCGAGCAACCCGGCCGATCCGATTCCGGCAACGGCGCCGACCACAGAGGTCGCAGCGGCTGCTAGAAACGAAACAATAGGCATTTTGCGGCTGTTTTACACGGTTTTTATGGCGTTTCAGCCAGGAATATGGCTGAATCCGGCCGGTGTCAACCGGTTTGTTCTGCACACGTTATTAAACAATTGTCGGTTAATTTTTCACATTATAAAAAAACACGCTACAGCGATCAAACTTTTCATGGTAGTCTACTATGTAAAAAGTCTTTAGGTGCATTCACTGAAGCGCCGTCTGATTAAACGTTTTTTCACCGAATAAAATTTGCGTTTACAGTAACCAAACTTTGCATGCATAGTCTACTATGTAAAAAGTATTTAGGTGCATTGAGAAGCGAATTGTCGGGGTGTTTTTTTCATGGCGAATTTTAAAAAGCGTAGCAAAGCCGAGGAAACCGTGTGGCTTTGGCTCCGGTATGGCTGTGCAGATATCAGCATAAACGGCGAGGTCGTCTACTGGGTCCGCGAGCACCGCTTCCATCCAAAGCGGCAATGGCGGTTCGATTTCGCGATGCCGGAATTGATGCTGGCGGTCGAAATCGAAGGCGTCCTCCCGAATAAATTCACCGGCCACACTTCATTAAGCGGATATGCAGCGGACTGCGAAAAATACAACGCCGCCGCGATCCTCGGCTGGTGTGTGATCAGAGGGACGCAGGCTATGGTTAACAATGGTCGACTGTATTCGGATATCGAGTCCGCATTAAAAAAAGTAAAAAAAGAGTTGACACCATACGGCCGAATCGGTTTAGAATCGGATTATCAGTTCAAGAAAGGAATAAACTAATGAAAACTAATACATTTACCGATCCGAAGAGGAATTTGCCAAAGACTGGACGGACATGCCGCCGGCGGCGATCCCGGTTCAGCAGCACGAGGTTTTTGACCGCGATGATTGCGTGCTTGGCTATATCAAAACCTTTTCGCACGATATGACCAACGGCTATGGCGACGATTATAAAATGCGGCTATGTCTACCAAAGCTACAATGAGGAAAACGACCAGTTGCAAGAACCTATCCTTCTGCAAATATACAGGTTGACGATCGCAAAGATTTTCTTTTCGCGTTGCGTTATGTGGGCGGGATTTCGTCCATAATCACAATTCGCTTAAAGAGGCGACCGGACTTTTGGAACTTTGATGAAAACCAAACTTTACATAACCGAAGAAGGTTTTGCCAAAGACTGGACCGAAGGCGATCATAGTCGTTCCGCTCCCGCATGCGCCGGAAATCGCCGTCGAGTTCATAGGCAATCCGGTTCAGAAACACGAAATTGAAGACGGCGAAAAACGCGCGTGGATTTGTCAGCACAATACTCCGCGAACGGATTTTAAGCCCGAGTCATAAAATCGTGCTGCAACTGGTCTACCAGCGCCGGAATAACTGGACCGGCCAATTGATTGAACCGATGCGTGCTGCAAACGCAAACCGTTGATCCTGAGCGGGATGATATGATTTTAGTCCTCGATGCTCTTTGGGCGGACACGCTTGATTATGTCCACGATCACGATGCGCTGAAAACCGATGCCGGACTGGATGCGCTCTGAATCCGGCAATCCCATAAAGCGAAAAGACCCCGGCAATTCCGGGGTCTTTTCTTAGGAGGTCCCAATGAAACAAGATTATAGCACTATCTGAGTTTCACCACAACCCGAGCCGATCCGGAATCGTATTCTTTAATTTCGTGTATGCAGTCGACCACGCAATCCCGGGTCGCACCCGATCTTTTCGTCACGACGATTTTTTCGCCGGTTTTCGGTCGGTAGTCGACCATGCCGTCTTCCTTATGGTCCAAAAACACCCCGGCGCCCCACGTGTTTTCGTCGATCCTCGCAAAAGTCCAATTGAGCGCAAAAGCCGGCGCCCGCTCCGGAGGCGCATCCCAAGGCGGAAAGTCGTCATCGTCATCTATCATGCTTTTATTCCTTTTATCCAGCCGTCATCGTCAAATTCGTATTGAGAATGAAGCTTTTCATCTATTTTTTCATGATACCAGTCCAGCCGCCGCTTGTCTATATTATGGCAGTATCGGCATAAGCCCTGCCAATTGCGCCGGTTCCAGAAAATGCGCGGGTCGCCTTTGTGCGGTCGGATATGGTCGACGATTTCGGCTTTCACCCGCTTTCCCCGCTGTCGGCAAAATTCGCAGTAAGGTTTGTATTTCAAAAACAGCTTGCGGGCTTTGACCCATTCAATTGACCGGTAAATCCTAGCCGATTGCTTGCCGCGCCGGACGTAAGAGCTTGGACTTCGCAGGTCTATTCTCATTTACGCTTTTTATCCTGCAACCATTTTTCGACATCCGCCGCGATGCCGTGCATTTCCCGATCCTTGAATTTCGCCTTGCGGCTTCTTGCCACCGGCTTTCGGCATAAGCGCATCGGCGAATCCGTTTTCAATAGCCTGCTCGCCGTTCATCCAGGTTTCCGCATCCATCATCGCGGTGATTTCGGATTTTTTCATATCGGTCCGGTCGGCGTAAATGGTCGCGATATCGCTGTCGATCCCCTCCAATAGTTCAGCGGCCTCCCGCATCTCCGCAGCGTTTCCCATAGCCAAAGTCCACGAATTATGAATCATGAATCTGGCGGATGCGCCGATCCGAATTGTGTCGGCTGCCATCGCGACCACAGTCGCGGCGCTTGCGGCGAGTCCTGGAATGTCGGCGGTGATCGGAACGTCCAGTCCTAAAAGCGTGTTATAAATCGCGCTGCCGATCCAAACATCGCCGCCGCTTGAATGGATGTTGAGGCGGACCGTGTCGTATTGGTCCGCACTATACGCGTCGAGCATTTCCTCGAAATCGTCATATTGCAATCCATCCCAGCCGCCTAAATTCTGCATTAGATCGGAATCGTCAATTGACGATCCTCCAAACGGATTGATTTTGCTTCATAGGCGAAAGGCGTGGGATTGATTTTATGATGCGGCGGTTTCGGAAGCCGTATCGTCATTCGTCTGGTCATTATCTTCATCCTGGTTTTCATCGGTGTTGCCGGATTGACCGGACTCGCCCGGCTCTCCCGACTGCGGCGCCGACGGCGCTCCGTCCGGTCCAATGGGTTGATACTGCACCTGACTGGTCAAAACATCGCCCCTCGAGTCGACCGGGTCCAGCCCTTCCATTTGTCTAGCTTCGTTGATCGTCAAAATTCCAGCCGCCCGCATCGCCGTATAGTATTGAGCTCGGCTTGCCGTGTCGGCTCGTAGCAAATTCCGAAAATCCAAAGAGCATTTATAGGTTAACGGCATGGCCACAAGTTTCATATTAACCTGCTGCTCCAAACTCCGCGCAATCGGTATCAAAGTGAGGTTCACAAATTCACGCGATTGCTCTTCGGTGTCGGACCGGACCTGCGCATCCCGTGAAAACAGCATTGACGGAGGAACTCCGAAAAACCTGGCGACTTCGGTGACCATGAACCGCCGCGTTTCCAAAAACTGAGCCTGCTCCGGCGCATGCGTTATGGCTTGATACGTGACTCCATCGGTCGCGATAAACGGCTTGACCGCCGAATCCGGTCCGCTCATGGATTTCGTGAACATGGATTGCAGCGCAAACATTTCCTCCGCAGTCATCGGATCTTCACGGTTGACGTTGATAACACCGGACGGCGCCATGGCTTTTGCGAAATAATTGCCGGACCAGCGCTCGATGACGGTGTTGATTTTAAAAGTCTCGGCGCCCGCATCCGAAAGCGAGTAGCCGGCCGCTCCGGTCGGCGACAGTCCTTTAATGTGAAAAATGTTTCTGGCCGCAACGTCGACCTGACCGCCGTCGGCTTGATTGATCCTATAGATCAGTCGACCGTCCGCATCGCGCGCCGGTTGCACCCGGTTGGATTCGATAACATACATCTGCACGGCCCGGCCGGCGCCGTCCCGGACGATTTCTGCATAGCCGTTTCCGGTCAACAACCTCCAAGCGATTAGCGAGGTCCAGAAATCCGACGGACTGTATTCATCATTGATCTTTTCATTAAGCATGATCCGAAGAGGATGCTGCCAAGCCTGCTCGGTTTTGCCTTCCGGCAATTTGCGGACGATCCTCCATTCCAGCCCGGCCATTGTTCCGGCGATGATGTTGACGCATCGCCAAACCGCAGCGATTTTCAGATATTGCTGAGCGGAATCGCCGGACGGCCAGAATCCATCGTGCGAATACCAGTCCGACCAGCCGATGCCGGTATAGACATCCGAACTCCGCCGCTCGGTTTTAAGCCGGCGCCGGTTGAATATGCGGATTATGCGGTCGCGGAGTTTCATCGGAATGCGACCGGGTTGCCGCCGGCTTTAATGAATTGCGCCCGCATCGCCGCCGCCGCTTTGGTCAATTGCTGACCGGTCGTCGTCGTAACCGCCGGCCGGATGAATGGATAAGGTTTGACCTGACCGACCACCCTGCCGTCGCGGGTCACGATCGCATGACCGTATTCGACAAGATGCCAGTGATAGCCGGGCGGGTCGACCCGCAGCTGAGCCTCGCCCAACGCAAGCCGGTGCTGGCCAAACGGCCGGTAAATAGATTTCACGCCCGCGCGGAGATTGCCGGTCCGCGACCGGATCCGCTGCTTAGCCGACCGGTTCGCAACCCGGGCGCACGCGACCAGTCCCGCCCGGATGATTCGGTTGCGCTTTGGCAGAGGCAGCATGGAAAAAAGCAAATCGTGCATTATGCTTTCGTAATTCTGCCGTGCGGTATTCAGGTCGATTTTAGTTGTTCTTGGCATTCATCCAGCCTCCTGCCAGCGCAGAGTCCACGGTCCATAAATCCCTCTGGTCAGCGGCATGTTGACAGTGCCGCGCGCCCGCACCCGCATTGACGACGCCGTTCTGATGTTCGTTCCTATCGCAAGCGGTCTTTGCGGCCAATAGCCGAAGGTCGTCCCGGCGCTCGGGACCGAATCGAAAATAAAAAGCCGGGTGCCGGCCCGAAACCAGCTTCCCGTCGCAACGCCGTCCGGCCGGTCGGATAATGTGATCTGACCATTGGCGAATGCGGTGACGGTCGTTGGCCGTCTTCCGATCGTATGCCGGTAAATCGGCATTTCCGTATAATGCTCGACCCCGTTAAGACTTGATAAAAAGGCTTCGATCAAAGCGCCGTCCCGCATTGGCGCTATCTCGGTCACGCCCTCCCAGCTCCCGTGTCCGGTCGAAAGAATCTGAAGTTGATCAGTCCCCTCGATAGGGTGCACAATCTGATTGACGATTTTTTGAATATCGCATCTGGTAATCATAGCCGAACCCGGCCAATTCCGCATCGCCATTAAAATGCCCTTTGCAGCTGAGCATTGAGCGCCGAAGGTCTAGCGGCGTCAACCCCGATTACGCCTTTGACGGTTTCGACGATTGCCGGAAGCGCATCGTTGACCGCCCGCGTCACCGCTCCGCTGTCCGCCGAATTGATTGATAGGTTTATGACCACCGGACCGGCTCCCCCGCGATTCCCAGCCTGTCCGACGATCGCATCGCGCAGCTGGTCGTTGCTGTATACCCTGCCCGGTCTCCGGAAATCAACAACCTCCGGACCGGCCTCGCCGACCAGCGTCAACCCTCTGCCAACACCGCCGTCCTGCAACCCCGGGAATAAGCCGCCGACCAGATTGCCGACGAAATTGCTGATAGGATTGACCACGAACCTCTGGACCAGCGAATTGATGATCGTCCGCGCCAATTGTCTCGCCGCATCGCCGATGTTTTTAAAATCTGTAATGACACTGCCGGCAAAATTCCCGAAAGCGTTGCCGATTGTCGATGCGGTTTGACTTAACCGTTCCTCTATGGCCTCGGCGCCGCGGTTGGTCGCTTCAACCCCCCGCTGCATAGCATTATCAAATGTGAGACCGACCGTTTCCGGTATTTCCTCCAGCGCATCAAATTCAATGCTGATTCCCGAAAAGGTCTCGCTTGCCGCATCGGCTATCGCTTTGAACCTCGCCCTCGCCCGCGCCTTTTCGGCTGGGGTGCGACCGATGTTGTCAATCGCCTGAGCGATCCGCTCGCCTATTGACAAATCGCCGGTCGCCTCTTCAAAAGTCTGCCGGATTGCATCGGCGCTTGACCTTATGGCGCCGGTGTCGACGCTTGGCATAATGTCGATTGAAACGCTGTCCGGCAGAATGTTTTCGATGTTCAACCCGCTCAAACCCGCAAGCGAATTATCAACGCCGTCGGCTGTGGTTTGCAGCGACGCGATCTGCGCTTCCAGATTTGCGATCTCCGTCCGGTATTGCCTGATCACCCGCGCCCGGCTTGCATCGCTGAATCCGCGGTTTGCTTCCGCGCCGACGATCAGATTCCTGAGCCGGCTGATTTGATTGCGCAATTCCTGAACGGTTTCCGGCTCTCCCTCGGTCAAACCGATGAATTCGGCGAATTGCTGCAAAGGTCCTTTCAGCGCTTCGAATGTGTCGCGCGCGAATTGCACGATTTTACGAAAAGCGTTCAACGCCAGATTGGCAACGCCGGACCAGTAGTCGCGATAAAACTCGAATAAGTCGATGCCGAATATGCGCTCGGTGAATTCGCCGAACTCCGTCAAAATTGTAATGACTCTGTCGGCCGCATCCCGGGCGGAATCCAAGAATGCGATAAACGGCTCCCGCAACCGCTGTTTAGCCGGATTGATGAAACGAGCAATGACCGTGTCGATCAGCTCCCTCGTCAATTCCTCCATAGCGTCCGGAATTGACGCAAAAAAATTAACTAGCGAATTGGCTGCTCGCCGTGCAAGCGAAACAATTTGCTGAATGACATAAGTAACACCGTCGACCAGCTTGCCGACCGCAGCTGCGAAAAGAGTCTGCAAAAGACTTGGCAGAGTCTCGCCGATCTCCATTGCGCGCCGCCGCAGATTGCCGATCAGCTGAATCGTGCGGATGATGCCCTCGATCACTACCAGCGGCCATGCAACCCGCAATAGCAATCTGCTTAGTCCGATGATGCCGGCTGCCAGAGCTCTGACTGCGGTGAGCGCCACCGCCGCCGACGTTCGGAATGAAACCGCGACCGCCTGCGTCAAGGTGATCGTCCTGACCATTGCGGTGTTGGTCCGCACCCAAGCGGCTGCGGTCCTGACCGCTGCGGTGACTCCCGATATGCCGGAGGTCACGAAAGCCCGACCGGAAAAATTAGCCGCCGCCGCAACCCGCACATAATTCGACCGGACCGCCGTCAAACTCAAATTCACCGCGGCGAATGTTTTACCGGCCAATAACGCCGTGCTTGCCAGCCGACCGAAAACCGAACCGGATGCGGCCCGCAGCGCCAAAGCCGCCAGGACGATCAGCAGCAACCGGCCGTGTTCGATCACAAAAGCGACCGCATTACCGATCCGCTCGAATAAAGCCGGCAGGCTGCTGGTGATGCGGACGATGATCGCGTTAAGACCTGCCGCGTTGTCGGCGATGAATCCCTGAACTCCGGTTTGAAAAGCATTGACCAGATTAGTTTGAGTCTGCGCCAGGGTTTTGAGGTCGCTGGTCTGCCGTCTGGTCAGCACGCCTAACTCGGCGAAATCCTCCTGCGATTGCCGGATGCCGTCCCGACCCTGCAAAAGGATATTCAGCGCCCGCGCGCCGGTTCTGCCTCCCAGCGTTTGCAGCGCATAAAGCGCCGTATCCCGGCCAACCCGACCAGCCGAAACCGCGTCGGCAATCTGCAATAGCAAATCCTGAACACCCGAAACGTTATTGATATCAACGCCGAGCTGCTCGAAAATGCGGGCGTATTGAGTGAGACCGGACCGCGCCGCCCCCAGATTTTTGGCCAGGTTGATGATCAGCTTGTTGAATTGGTCTCCCGAAACACCATCGCCCTCGAATACCCTGCCGAGGGTCTGAAGGTTTTCAACGGTTTCGCCGGTCCGGACGGACAATTCAAACAGCGCCGCGCCGGCCTCCGCCGACCTGCTGACAATCAAACCTATACCGGCGCCGCCGGCCAATAGACCGACCGCCGATCTGAACGAAATAATCGACCGCGCCGTCCGGTTGAAATCGTTTTGCAGTCGGCGGACCTGCCGCTGCAACCGGCGCAATGCCTGCGCCTGCCGTCTGGCCGCTTGCTGACTCTGATTGAGACCCTGCAGGAATTGCCGAACATCAGCTCGGAATCCTACTACCGCACTGCCGACTCTGACCTCACGCGCCATTAACCGCCCCTATGGATGCCGCGACCGCTGCCAGTATTCCGTCCTCGGCCCGCCGCGCCCGCTCCGCTTTCGCCGCTTGACTGTCCAGCCACGGCGCCACGTCATAGACCTCTAAATCCCTAGCCTTGTCGCCGCCCAGCCCTTTGGCGATCAGAAGCCAGATTTGCGCTAGCAGAAATTCCACGGCTTCCGGCGGCCGGCGTGCAAGCTCGTGATTCCAAATCCGCATTTCATCGCCGGACAATCGCAATACGGATTCAAGCGGCAATCCCATTAGCCTCGCGAGGTCTACGACTTTCCCGATGCGCCGTCCAGATCAGGCGCTTCGGTTCCAAGAATTTCCAGGCAGGCTTTGGCGAGCGGCGAGTCGATCCCGACCCCGACGATAATCTCCCGCGCTTCCTCGAAATCCAAACCCGGAACCGCTGCGGTCAGAATTTCGGCATAAAGCCGCAGCGCATCCGAGAGCCCGACTTTCTTATTGTCGCCTCCGGTTTCAGCGGCCCGCTCCAATAGGTCTTGATAAACGTCTGCCTTTGGCCGTTCCAGTGTGATCGTATCTCCGCCAAGGTCGACCGTGACGAATCGCTCCCGCTCGGCAATGCGCCGGAGGATGTCGGCTGTGGTTTCAGTCATAAAAATTCCTTTGAGTTCTAAAGATTAAACAGGCGCCAGCGCATTTCTCGCTTGCGGCTGTAAGGAAAAGGTTGACGTGATCGCTGTGGTTTGGTCGCCGTCATAATTGCCGGACGCAAAAACAGTTGCGGATCCGGTCTCCCGCAATTGCGGGACGGAAATCGAATACGTCGCCGCTGCAACCGCCGTGCTTGGCGCCGGTGTAACCGTAACCGCAGTCGCCGCGCTGGTCCCCGAAATTTTGGAAACGAAATAGTCCGAGCTGCTTACGGTGATTTTCAGTCCAAGCTTGGAATATTGCGGGTCGGTCAGAAAATTGGGAATGGCCGCTCCGGTGCCGGTGCCGGTTGTGAAAGTTACGACACCGCTGGTCGCGATTGCAGCGGCCCGGAATGCGCCGGTCGTCGCCGATGCGGTTGCGGCCAGAATTTCACGATTGGCTCCGGTCGTGAACCGGTAATAGAGGACCGATTGCGACCTGGCCGCTTGGTCGACTATTTTGAGCGCCTCGGCCTGCGGCGCATAACTGACCAGCGTGACCGTATAGCTTGGCACTCCGGGAGGCTCGGAAATTGCGGCGACGCCGTTGATTGCGGTGATCTGCGTTTGCGACCCCTCGCCTCCGCTTTTGCTGACATTGCCAACACCGGGGACCTCCCACCATGTTGAATTGTCGCTACTGACCTCAAAGAGATTGGCTCTCGGTATAAATAATGATTCGGGCATTCGACTCCCCTACTTGAATGGATCTGCAATCTTTTATAAATACAGTCGCAGGACTAATCCTGTCAACTGCTTAAAGGAATGCGTTATGTCTCAAAAAAAGGGGACCGTCGACATCACATCGGTCCGCGCGCGTCAGGAAATGCTTGACAACTGCGATAAAAAACACAAGCCGACCCGCCGCCTGAATAAAGGCGCCATGAAACATTTTGATGCGATAATGCACCATCGGCCGTACGCAGAATGGCCGGAGGACGACCGGATCGTTGCCGAAACACTGGCGGAGATTATGGTGCGGATTGAAGCGGCGTTGAAAGACCCAGATATCAAAACCATTGAAATCAACCAGCTCGTCGCTGCGGTCGGCCGGATGCGGTCGACGTTGAATTTGCACCAAGCCGGTAAAGTCCGAACCCAGCAAAAAACCGGAATCCGCGAGGAACTCGGCCGCCGGTTTGAGAATGCAGCACGATTGACGAAAGCCGCGCGTGCAAACAACTTATTGCAATGAAGAAAACCCCCGCGCCGACCGGATAATCGAATTCATTGAAACCTTTTGCCGGACTCCGGAAGGCGCCAACGTTGGCCAGCTGATTAAACTGGCCGACTTTCAAAAGCGGTTCATTAGGGATGCATACCGGCCGGGAGTCCGCCGGGCAATTCTGAGCGTTGCCAGAAAAAACGGCAAGACTACCTTAATCGCCGGAATGACGCTCGCGCATATTTGCGGACCGGAGGCGAGGTTGAATAATCAGCTTATCTCCGGCGCCATGAATATTGAGCAAGCGGCGTTGATCTATAATGCCATTAAAACCATGGTCATGATGTCCGAGGACCTTAGCGCCGTCTGCGAAATCCGAGCCAGCCCCCGGACGGTGATAGGTCTCAAAAGCAACACGCGTTATCGTCCAATTACCGCAGTCGCCAAGTCCGCGCACGGCTTGTCGCCGGCATTCGCGATTTTGGATGAAATTGGCCAGATACGCGGGGAGGTCGATCCGTTCGTCGATGCCATAACGACCAGCCAAGGCGCTCACCAAAATCCGCTGCTTGTCGTCATATCCACACAAGCCGCAAGCGATAACGATTTGTTGTCGGTGATGATTGATGATGCGCTTGATACCGGCAATCCCGATCCGGCGACCGTCTGCCATTTATACACCGCCGACTCGCCGTGCGAAATTGAAGACGAAAGGCAATGGCGAAAAGCTAATCCCGGATTAGGAATAATCAACACGGTCGAGTCGGTCCGGACCGCCGCAAGACTTGCAACCCGGATGTCGGCTTCGGAATCGGCATTCCGCAATCTGCATTTAAACCAGCGTGTTGAAACTTTTGATCCGTACATTCAACGGTCGCATTGGGAGGCTTGCCAGGACTCGCCCGGCAATGCCTCGGTTTGGTATGCCGGTCTAGACTTGTCGGAAACGACCGACTTAACCGCTTATGTGCGGGTCGGCTGGACTCCGGAAGGTCGGCTCGCTTGCAAAGCCAGATTTTTCCTGCCGACGGAAGGTCTGGTCGACAAGGTCCGAAAAGACCGCCAGCCTTATGACCTTTGGATGCGCGAGGGATTCATTGAGGCGATGCCGGGTGCAACCATGGATTATGGAGTCCTCGCTCAAATCATTCTAGACGACATACGAGCCGACCGGATTCGGATGCTCGCCTACGACCGTTGGCGAATGGAAACGCTTATCATGGAAATGCAGTATCAAGGCGTCAAAAAAAGCGAGCTGAATAAACTGGCCGCATTCGGTCAAGGGTATAAGTCGATGAGTCCGGCGCTCGATGATCTTGATAGTGCGATCTTGAATCACAAATTGCAGCACGGCAATAATCCGGTCATGACCATGTGCGCCCAGAATGCAGTCGTCCAAAGAGACCCCGCCGGAAACCGCAAATTGACGAAAGCGGTGTCGACCCGCCGCATCGACGGGATTATTGCGCTTGCCATGGCCGTGTCGATCTGCACAAAAGAGCCTAAGCGGGCTAGCGTGTATTCGGATTTAGCTGAATTGAAAAAATACGGCTTCGTCTAAATCGGCCGAAAAAAAAACGCCTCCACAGGTCGATCACAGCGCACCTAATGGACCGCTAGCATAGTCTACTATGCTGAAAAGTTTGGCTACTGTAAAAGCAAATTTTACGCCGTGAAAAAATGTTTAAATAAGTCGCGTTTGAGCATACCTAAGCAGGTTTTACATAGTAGACTACCATGAAAAGTTTGATGCCTGTAAAAGCGTTTTTTACATCTGTCGGAATATGCAGCGAATGCGGTTAATACGGTATGAGAACAAAACCGCCGGGGTTGCCGCTTTTGAACCGAAAACCTGCCGAATACCGGCAAAATAACGCGTTATCAAGGTCTGTTTTGCTAGGAAAAAAGATTTAAAAAAAGACTTGACACCATAAACCGAATCGGTCTAGAAAAGAATCATCAGCTAAGAAAGGACTAAGCTAATGACCAAACTGACCGCCAAAAGATTCGCCGATTTCATGAATGATCAAATCGACGCGATCAAACAAAACAATTCCGCAAAACCCGACGGCGCCATGTATGTTTTAATTGATTTCGCATTGCTGGTTCAAACCGAGAGGTATTTTGAAGACCGCACAATGACCAAACCCCGGATGATGCGCTGCATATTGATTATCGCATCAACAGCGCCAACGCCAGCGGTAAGCAATTATACCGAAGAGGGTCACGATTATTATGGCCAAGGTACGCGTATGAGCAAGCCGAAATCCTCGCCGATCTGAAAATAGATATTGACCGCGCATTCGCTTCGTAATAGACACTAGCTTCCTGCCTCTTCGACCCCGAAATTTCGGGGTCTTTTTTTATGTCCGCCCCGGCCAGTCGTTGACCGCTGCAAACTCCATAAAGTCGCCGACGGCTTTCACAACCGCCGCATCGTTGTCCGGCCGCCGGTCGATCTGAAAATATCCATCGTGCTGAATACTGTAGACCGGTCGTCTGGCTCTCGGCGACGGAATCGAAGCCTTGAAAAAATAATAGCGGAATGATTCCAGTGTCGGAAGCGACATCATATAAACCCGATGCTGCAAAGCGGTCGCAACCCGTTCAACGCTCGGAAATTTACTGACTTTCCAGTCGTAGCCGATATTTCCATAAATCGCGTCGATGCGGCCCCGGACCGCTACGGTCCCGTGCCGCGTTGGCAGTGTCAACAAAATCGGAACCTCGGTTATGTCGATTTGCGGAAGGTCGATTTGATACGGCAAATCCTCTATAGGATGCGCGCAATCAATTTCATGCCAATGGTGAATTGCGCTGTCGGCGACCTGAATGCCTTCCATAGTCGACCGGCATGGATGATGCCGGTATTCGATCAGCGCATGAATGAATGAGCCGAAAACGATTCGCCGCATCGCTGCATGGTCCGGTCCGGCGTCCAGTTCCCGAACAATTTCGGCGTCGGTTTTTCCCGACGCCAGTGCATACCGGAATTTATCCAGATCAGTCGCGTAAATCGAAAATTCAGATTGCGGCATAAGCGGACGTTTTCCGGTCGAATTTCAACCCCAGCTGTTTTGCCGCTTTATGGATGATCGCTTTGTCTTTGCGGGGTCGATCCTGCATGACCTGCTCGGACCACCATTCGGCTGGTTGATTATCCGCAACCGCCGCATCGCAGAACTCGACCAGTTTCCGCACCCGCTCGGATTCTTCCTTATTGCCTTGCGCCCGGTCCGCCATTCGGTCGCGGGTTTCAGCAATCGCGTCCGCCAGTGCGGTCGGCGATTCGGCAGGATCCATAACCGGCCGGGTTTCCAGACCGCCGGGGTTTTTGCCGAACGCGGTTTCCAGCGGATCCCACGTGATCATTCGTCTGCCGTCGCGATATAGACCTGGCCCATCATATCCGCAACTTTGTATAACTCCTCTTTTGCCGATCCGGTCGCGTCGATGCGGACATGGGTCTGGTCCTGCCGCTGTTCTTCTTTTGCGTGCGCCGTCAGGACTATGGTGCGGTTTGTCTGGCCGCGCATTTTTTTGAGCCAGCTGATGAATTGATTTCTTAGCTCGCCATATCCTCTAAGCGACAAGCTCAATCCGTTTCGGAATGCGCTGTCGCCAGCCGAAAAAAGCAGGTGCTGCTCGATCATATCCAAAGCCCGGCCGGCGGTGTCGATGATGACGGTGTCGTAATTTTGGAATTGCCGTTTGTAGTCGATGCCGATGACATCCTGCCAGGACTCCGGCGCCAAAACGTCGCAGCGGTTGATTGCCCGATAACTTCCATTGTCGAAATCCAGCATTACCGGATTAGCGGCTGTGCAAGCGAATGTTGTTTTGCCGATTCCCGGCGCTCCGTAAATCATAACCGTCAATTCCGGTATGGCAACCGGTTCGTCGGATTTTATGAGTTTCAAAGCCATGTTCTTTATTCCTTTAGTTCAAATTGTTTGACGGCCAGCGAATCGCTAGCGGCTTCGTCGACCAAAGCCAAACCGTCGGGAGTCCACAGCATCCAGCCGTTCAAAGCCCGGAATGCCATGACCTGCATTTTGCCGCGCGGACGATGCGAGCCGCCGTTGACCGTTCTGATGTCAACTCCGTCCAATACGGCGACGATGCCATTTTGCGAGCGTCGGAATCCGACTGCGAGCAGATGCTCGCTATATGCATCCAGTAAATTTCCATATGCGTTTAAAAAATATTTTATCGCCTGCCTTTCCGATAATTTCAGAATGCCGCGGGGTCCGTCCCCAGACCTGCCGTGCGCTTCCAAGATCTCGGCCAATGTCGACATGCAACACCGGACCGGCCACAGATAGCCGGCGCTATTCGGGTTCAAGGTCCACCGTCCGTTGGCGCCGGTAAATTGTTTTTGTGGTTGTGTCATCCTCGGCGACATCAAAAGCCGATCCGATCGTGACCACGCGCTGTTCGGTTTTGAGTTCTGAAACCAGCTCCCTATCGACTAGATTCATCAGGTCGTAGGTCAGGGTCCTGAGTTCGATTTGCCAAGTGCGGAAAACCGCCCGTCCGCCGAATGACTCGACCGGCTCTTCGGATTGCAGATTATAAACCGCGACACAGGAATTAACGACCGGGACGGCATTGCGCTCGTCGATGACCGGCGCTACCCGGCTTGTGGCTCCGGTCGAATGGATTGCGTTGGTGCAAATTCTGAAAAGCAGCTTTTGATCAATCATACGCGACCGCCTGAATCATCAAATAAGCCTTGCGGAATCCCGGCGCTTCAAAGATCGTGATGATTCTGAACAGCTGACCGTCGTCCTCGATTTCCCAATTGGCTTTTGCCCGTTTAGCGGCGCCGCCCTGATAGCGGACGGTATAGTCGACCCGGTCCCTAATAACGACCGTGTCGTTGGTGATCGAATCGTCTCCGCCGATTGCGCGGCGCGCGGCCCGAATCGGCCAGCGCACCCGGTCGCCTATGATCGTCGCCCCGGTTTCGGGGTCGACCGTGTCGGCTTGCGGCTCCAAGAGGACGATTGACCGGTCTAGATTGATATGACGGGGACGCTGCATAGCTGATTAATAGCACTCGGATAACTCAATTGCAACACAAAAAAAAATTAAAAAAATATGAAAAAAATTGAAAAAAAGACTTGACAAGTCTAATCAACTGCACTATATATTAATCATCAGTTAAGAAAGGAAACGAAATGACCAAACAAGTTTACGGCTGGACCAAGGTTGACGGAGTTGACTGGTGCGGCAAGATCTTCGTGAAGAAAGACGAAGATTACGAACCAAAAAGAGGCGAAACCATCACGCTCGAAAGAATGGGCGGCAAAAAAACCGAACGGATCGTCACTTACCTGCATTCAACCAAAAAATACTACTCGGGAACGCAATACATCGTTTACCTTTCAACAAAGGAAAACTGGGACCGCTTCCTCGAATGGAAAAATAAAAACCCGGATTATAAGGAACTCAACTAATGACCAGCAAAGAAACAAAATTTTACGAATCCTACGCCCACAGTTTTGTCGCGACCTTTGACAACCCGGCAGGCGACCAATGGCCGGAAGGTTTTATTGAAGCAATGGATGATGAAAGCGTCAACAAAGAAGCCGCCTACCAAGTCGTCCGTTGGGAATTTGAAGACGGCTCCGCAATCGTAGAGATTAACGGCTTCTGGGATTATGGCATTCACTGCGATCATTTGGAAGCGGCTTGCGAATTGGTCGACCCTGATAACGAGGAGGACGATCCGCTATTCATATGGCCGGAAAGTCATTTCATCATCCCGACCGCTTGGCAGACGGCGCCGCAAAAATCATAAAGGTTTCTTAACTGAGTTAAGACCCGCTCCGGCGGGTCTTTTCTTATGGAGAGTCCTGGCAGACTAACAATTTTGCAATACAAAAAAAAGATAAAAAAATTGAAAAAAAGACTTGACATTAGGAATCAAGTGCACTATATATTAATCATCAGTTAAGAAAGGAAAACAAAATGACCAAGCAACTTCCGACAGTAGACCAAATTAGAAGCCGAATGGATCGCCTTACTGTTTACTACTCGCTCGAATACTATAGCCGCGTCAACAATTTAAAGACTCTTGAATTGGTCCTCGGTCAATTTCACAAAAGCGATAACGAGCAATACTTCTTTGAAGATCATAGCGACTTCCTCGATGGCTATATCGAAGATTACAACAATCAGTTAACCTTCTAATAAGTTTTCTAAACTGGGAATCGGGTCGCTTCGGCGGCCCTTTTCTTTTATGGCGTCGGCTGCGTATTCGCCGCGATATTCGTCGCCAGACTTTGAATCGTCCGCAGCGCCGTTCCATTGGCTTCAATATCCGCAAGCGCTTGATCGCTCAAATGGACCGTCAGCCCGCTTGGCACATTCAAGGTCGACACATTCGGATTGCCGGAAAATACGATGATAGATCCATTGTCGAAAAGCACAAAATCCTCTTGATGTTCCGAGCCGATCTTTGTGAGCTGAAAACCGGATAAGTCCGCGACGACCTCGCGCGGGCTTCTGATGTTTGCGCCGACAGTGCGGTTGCCGCCGGCCTCGAAAGCAATCGACCCCGGTGAGAAAATGGACACGTGCGGATTAGCCTGACTGGACGCCCGCGACTGGACGACCTCCATGAATCTGGCGACCGGTCTGAACTCGAAAAACTGCACTCCGACAACCTCGCCGTCCTGCAATTGCCCGGTCCGGATGCCGAAGGTCCGCAGTCGCAGATTGCCGGATAACGGAGTCAGATTCCAGCAGGTCAAAAGCTCGTTGCCATAACCGGCCATTCCGGTGACATAGTCCTCGCCGGTCCCCGGCGTTAACAGAAATTCCGAATCAACATTGATCCTGCCGGTGTCGGGGTCGATGATGATGACAACCTCGTCTTCGTCGATAACGATTAACTGATCATCGACTTCGTCATATGCAACTCCCCGGACCGGTTCGGTCGAAAGCGTCAGGGTCGGGAATGCGGTGTCGGCTGTCCACGTATTGCGCAATAGATTGACGCGCAAAATCACGTGCGGATTGGCCATGACCACATAAGCCTCGGTCGCGCTGCGCATCGCCAGACCCTGAGCCGATGCCGATCCGGTGACCGAATCGAACAGATGCGGAGGGAATGACAAATAGCGGATTTGTTCGGGATTTCCGAAAGCCTCCGCATTTGTCGGCTCGTTCAGTTCGATCCGCTGCAACCCGCCCAGCGCCCACAAGACGACCAGAGTCCTGGTGTGCGGAATCATAGCGATGTCCGTCGGCCAGTCGGTCGGGATGCCCTGCCCGTCATTCGGAGGCGTCAGGTTTATCGCGGAGTGAGTTGTGAAGGTCGCATCTCTATTAAGCGCATAAATCCAACCGCCGTTGCCGTTTGCCCGGACGCCGTGCAAAGCGTAAATCCGGTTTCCGTCGGTCGCGATCCCGTTCCATCCCGAATTGGCCGCGGGGTTGGTGATCTTGCCTGTTATGAGTCCAGTAAGCAACGGAATCTCGGCGCCTTTGGTTGTGCTGACTTGACCGCTGAATCCGGTCGACCCGCGCCGCGTGCGAAAGCGGAAAGTGTCGCGGCCGGCGCCGGTGTCGTATTCGATATGATCATATTGCAGCTGCTCGTTTTCGGTCAATTCGCTTGCAGCGGGAATCAGGTCGTTGCCGGCCGCATCCTGAATCCGCGTTAACGAAATTTCCAAAGTCGATTGCGATGCGGTGTTAAGTCTAAACGGCGCCGACCGCCGGTATGAAACCGCATCGGCGACAACCCAATACTCCAGCCCGCTCGCCAATTTTAGACTCACGGTCGTCGCCGTGTCGCTTGCAACCGATCCGGTAATAATATTCCGCCGATCCGTGGTGTCCTGCACCGCCGGCCAAGCCGCTGCAACCGCATCATGACCGGCCGGCAGTCCGGTGATCGTAACTATGATGCCGGTCGAGTCTTCAACCACGCCCACAACTGTCACGCCGTTTGGAATAATGACAGTGCCAGTCGTTTTCAAATTGCCCGTGAACAGATTGCCGGTTTTAATCGTCCAAGTTCCCGAGGCGAATGTTATCAAAGCCGCTTGATCATAGTCCATAGCATCGGGATCGCGAAAGCTGAGATTGGCGCTTCCCAAATCAATGCCCTCGTCCCAAGACGGTTTTGCATAGCCGCTGTCAAACCATGTTGAAACCATGCGGTGATAAAGATTTTCCGCAGTATTGAGTTCGGTATAGGCGTCGGCGACCGCCTTGGTCACGGTAATGCCGGGGTCCGGCGCCAGCGGGATGTCGACCGGCTCCGCTGCGGTCCCGTCGTTATTGATCGTCCCGACCGGCGCCGTCAGCTGAAAATCCTCGCCGGGTCCGTGGCCGTCGATAGGCAAATATCCATAGCCGCGAAATTCAAATTGCGGTGTTACTGTTAGGATATTGTAATTGCGCTGTGTGGATGATGTTCCCGTCAGGGTGCTGGCCGGAAACGATCCGCTGCTGGTCAGGGTCGACCGGTGAGTCCGAATCCACAAGACCGGTTCGTCGCCGGCGGTTTTCGCCGCGCCTTGCTTGGAATCGTGCGTTCCCTCCGGGATGCCGTCTGCGCCGGTCGTATAGGTCGCTTGCAGGACCTGCGTTCCCTCCGCCGCCCGGTCGTCGCTATAGAGGATTTTGACGTTTTGCGCCGGATTGCCGTTCAGGTCGACAAATCGCCAGACGATCGTCCGGCCTTCCCAGTAATTCCCGTTGCCGCTTTGGAATGTGATTTTTTCCCGGTCGAACCCGGCGCCCGGATTCCAGTTGAATAAGGTGTTATTACCGGAGTTGCCGCCGCCGAGCCAGCCGTGCGCTG
This sequence comes from uncultured Rhodobacter sp., assembly GCA_965201085.1. Taxonomy (GTDB): domain Bacteria; phylum Pseudomonadota; class Alphaproteobacteria; order Rhodobacterales; family Rhodobacteraceae; genus JAPOUP01. Next base: position 20,947 of record CBDAVS010000008.1, read on the forward strand.
CATTGGTTCCCATATTGACAAGATCGAATCCGGTGAAATCCAGCCGGCCGGCTTCCCAGTTCAAAAACCCGGCGCCGCAGTTGTCGATAGTCAAACCGGCGACCTGAGCAGGCGCCCGGTAGACCTCCCATACGTTGATGCCTCTGAACAAAGTGTCGACTATGTTTGCGCCGGATTTTGTGTAAACGAATAATTGCCGGTTTTCGGTTTCCGCCGTTACGACGCATCGGACCAGATGCCGGACGAAAATATTGCTCCGGCTGCTCCGCTCCTCTGCCAGAACATGCGTATTGCTTAGGTCCAGATTGCGGGTTGATGTCCGGCTTCCGCCGGCTTGATAATAGACGAATGGATCGCCCGGGGTGTTGTTGCGGATTTTGACCTGCGAATCGGAAATGACCAGACCGCTCGCGTTTGGTCTGAGCCGGGCGCTGCTTCCTCTGATGATGACGGTTTCGCCGTCGATCGTCCCGTCCTGACCAACGTCGCCGGTGATCTCGAATATGCCGCGGGTCGAGTCGACCGATGCATCGCCGTCGGCGATGATATTATTTGATATGCTCATTTTTTGCGGCGCCGCTTTTCGTGTCTAGCCCTCATTTTCGCTAGCCGCAATTCGCGGCGCCGCTTGGCAGTCATATCCTTATCGAACCGGCCGAGAGCCTTCTCGAAATGGGTATGACCGAGCAACCCGGCTTGTATCAGGTCCAAATGCCGTTCCCGATCCTTGCCAGGACTCACGGTCTTGCCTCTTTCCGCATCATCCAAGACGTGCGGCTGCGCAATCGCGACCGCAGTATTGAGCGCCCTGATGCCCGCGGCGATTCCGGTTTCGGAACTGGCCAGCTTTTCGTCCCTTTTTTTGCTCATTATTCAGATCCTTTTGACGCTGCAACCCGGTATTTTCCACACTATCGCGGTATTTTCAATCTGTTTGTTCTCATAGTGTTGTTAAATTAATGTTGTGTTGTGTTCAATTTTAGAAAAAACGCGTTTACAGTAACCTAATTTTTAGACGACCTATACTATCTAAAAAGTGTTTAGGTGCATTCATACGCGACTTATTTAAACATTTTTTCAACCGATTAAATTTGCGTTTACAGAAGCCAAACTTTTTAATGACCTATGCTATCTAAACGATTAAAGAGGCGCGCTGTGCGCGTTCTCTCGAAACGTTTTTTTTCAGGTGTAATCCAGATTCGCGCGCTGCGGCCATGCGGCGTTCAAAGTCGTGTAAATCACATTACCCTGCTCGGAAGCGGTCTCCGCCGCTCCGGTCGTCAGCGACACCCGCCGGATTCCCCAGCCGTTTGAAAAGTCATCCTCCCAGCCCATATACAAAAATCCGTTTTCGGTCGCCCGCTCGTCGGGACTTGGCAGATAACGCGACGACCCTCCGCCTCCCATCGGCGCCGCCGTAAATTCCAGAGCAGTGCCGGCCGAATTGACGCGGATGAATTGACCAGCCGTTCCAAGACTGGCCGGGGTGTCGGTCAACCCCGTGAAAGTCGACGAGCCTCCGCCTCCTCCGCCGGTACCGCCGAATAGAGTGATCGCGACTTCATAAACCCGCAAAATCGCGTTGGCTTGAATCGGCGCCGCCAGACCAGCGGCATAGATTGCCCGGCGTCCGGACCGGGAATGCAACAACCCGACGACATCAATATCCGGCCGGACCCTCGCTTGAACTCCGGTTGCCATTGCGCCGGTCACGACCGTCCGCAAAGGCAAATTCGAATCAGCGGCCTCGGTGACAAAACCCCGGTCGACAACCGTCCCGTCAACTACCAGCTCGATATCAACGCCGAGCTGCAAAACTTCGTTGCCGCCGGAGTCTGCGAACATCGTCGCGTTATCCTGTTGCCGCCAACCCGCATCGTGAGCGCCGGGCGCCAGCGTCCACGTGTAACCGGTGATCTCCGTTCCCAATGCCGGCGCCGTCTGGACCGTTGCGGTCGGCAATGCTGAGCTGGTCGCTCGCAGAGTCCGCGTTATCCCGTTGCCGGTCGGCGCCACGAACTCCAAAGCGTCCGCATCCATGTTGACCTGCAAAAGCTGACCAGCCGTGCCAAGCGCCGCCGGGGTGTCCGTCAAACCGGTGAAACTTGACGCGCCTCCTCCTCCGCCGCCGGTCCCCGCGCCTATTGCGGTCCGAACCGCAGTTTGCTGCGTTGTCGTCAAATTGCCCGGCGGATTCCGAAAAGCCAGCACGCCGATCTGCGAATCGTCTAGGTCGATGTTGCGGCGGACATCGCCTTTTTCGGTATCGCTTAAATCGTCCGGCGGATTGGAAAAAGCCGCATCGCCTATTTGCGCATCGGTCCGCAGCGTCGGAATGGTCGGCTTGTTAAGGATGAATGCATCGGAAGCGGTATCGGTTTCAGTCCAGTCGGCTTGAACATTAGCCTCGCCTCCTCCGCCTCCGCCGGTGTCGGCGACCCAGCTTGCGGCTCCTGTAGTCGTCAACTGTAAATTGTATTGCGTTTGAGCGGACGGATTGGCCGGCTTGCTCGGCAGGTCGGGAATTGTCGGCTTGTTCAGAATAAAGGAATCGTTAGTCGTGTTCGTGACGTTCCAATCGCTTTGAACATTGCGTTCCGAATTAGCGGCGATCCCGTCCAGTTTTGCCTTGTCCAAACCGGACATCAACCCGGCTGTCGTATCGGTCGCGTTGCCGGGCAGTGTCGGAATGGTCGGCTTGTTCCGAATAAACGCATCCGCTGCGGTATCGGTCTCCGTCCAGTCGGCTTGAACATTAGCCTCGCCGGCCGTCCCGCCGGCATTGACCATTCTAGCCCAGTATCGAGTCGGCCATGTATCAACCCGGAGGATGTCTCCCCGGTTTAAATCGGTTATCTGATTATTTCATGACATCCGACACCGACCGGGTATCCTGAACATCCGCGACGTAAGGCGATGATCCGCTTCCATCGCGCGTTCCCGAAAGCCGTTCCGCTGCGGTCAAAATAACCCAGCGGTCGCGGTTTAGGTCGAACTCGTCGTTATCGGCAAAATTCGGAAGCGACGACACGATCCCGATTGAGAAGGTCGCCTGTTGCCAGTAGTCCAGATCATTGGTCGGCGCTCCGGTCCGGCTGTCAGGAACATCCTGCTTTGCACGCCAGAACTGGCCGGTCGAAAAAACAACATCGCCTTTATCGTATGCGGTCCGAGCCGAATGATCGCCCATGAACTGACCGGCAATATCCGGTTTATTGAGAATAAACGCATCCGCTGCGGTATCGGTTTCGGTCCAGTCGGATTGAACATTAACCTCGGCTCCGGTCGCGATGCCGTCAAGTTTGGTTTCGTCCGCATCGGTGAAAGGATTCGCGACTGCCAGCGGACTCCCGGTCGTCCCGTCGCCGCTAATCGTCGCATCGGTTTCGACCGCCGAAATTCCGGATCCTCCTCCCGAAGGCGCCGCCGTGAACTCCAAAGCATCCGCCGCTGAATTAACCTGCAAAATCTGACCGGCCGTTCCCAATGCCGAAGGCGTGTCGCTTAATCCGGTAAAGGTCGAAACCCCGCCGCCGCTTCCCGAACCAATGGCGTTCCGCACTGCGGTTTTTTCCGCATCGGTCAGATCGTCCGGCGGATTGCTGAATGCCGCATCGCCGATTTGTTCGTCGGTCGGATTGACCTGAGCGCCGGACTGAATGCCCGCTAGCTTAGTGTGCTCGGCTCCCGAAAAAATGTTGGTGATTTCCCAGGTCCACCCGGTCCCGGACCGCCGCAATACGTAATTGGCCGCGACCGACGGCAGTGTCGGAATCCCCGGCCGGTTGCGTATGAATGCATCGGCTCCCGAATCGGTTTCGTTCCAGTCGGCTTGAACATTGACCTCCGCGCCGCCTTCGATCGTGTCCAGTTTCGTTTTGTCGGCAATCGACATTAAACCGGGCGTTGTGGTCGTTGCGGCGCCGGGTTTGTTAAGGATGAATGCATCCGAAGCGGTGTCGGTTTCAGTCCAGTCGCTTTGAACATTCTGCTCGCCGCCGCCGGTCGTCGTGTCGCGTGTCCACGATGCCGCGCCGTCGGTGTCGACCGTCAAATTGTAATGCCGATCCGTAGCCGCCGCATCCGGCGCATCCGGGACGCTCGGAATATCCGGTTTATTGCGGATGAAACTCAATACCGATCCATCCGACTGACTCCAGTCGGATTGAACAGGGTCGGTGATTGTGGGTTTATTGTCGATGAAATCAACAGCCGACGAATTGGTCTGCGCCCAGTCGGCTTGAACCTGAGCCGCCGGAATATCCGGTTTGTTCAGAATTTGCGCGTCGCCGCTCGTCGCGTTCCAATCCGATTGAACATTCACCTCGGCTCCGGTTGCAACACCGGCAAGTTTGGTTTTTTCCGCAGTCGTGTAAGTCCGCGTCGCCGACCAGGTCCGCGTCCCGTCGCTTTGGATTTGCAGCGTGTAATGTTCGGTCGCCGCTCCGGTCGCAGGCGCCGCCGGGGTGTTCGGAATCGCCGGCTTGTTTTCAATAAAATCGACCGCATCCGCGTCCGTCTGATTCCAGTCGGCTTGAACCTGAGCGTCCGGAATATCCGGTTTATTCAGAATGACCGCATCGCCGCTCGTCGCGTCCCAGTCGGCTTGAACATTTTCCTCGGCGCCGGTCGCAACACCGGCAAGCTTGGTTTTTTCCGCTGCGGTGAAAAGGCTGGTTTCCGACCATGATGGATTGCCGCTGGTCGCAACCGATAACGCATAATTGGCCGCCGCCGATCCGGCGTCCGGATGACTCGGAATATCGGGAATAACCGGCTTGTTTTCAATAAAGTCGACCGCACCCGAATCGGTCTGAGCCCAATCCGATTGAACCTGCGCATCCGGAATCGTCGGCTTGTTTTCTATATAGTCGACCGCATCGGTGTCGGTTTGATCCCAGTCGCTTTGAACTTGACCGGAAGGAATTTCCGGCTTGTTAAGAATAAACGAATCCGCGGCAGTGTCGGTTTCGGTCCAGTCGCTTTGAACATTGACCTCCGCATCGGCGCTAATCCCGTCCAGTTTGGTTTTATCGGTTGACGACATCAGACCGCCGACCGAATCGGTCGCATTGCCGTAAATCGTGTCGATGTTGCCTTCCAGCGTCCAGACTTCCGAGCCCTGCTCTTCGTCCCTCCGGTAGATGTCGCCTTTAATCAATTGCGTCCGGACGGTCGTCCCATCGGTCTCCCGAACATCGGCCGGAACCATAGCCGTTTGATTCGCGGTTTGAATGTGCCAATTGCCGAGCGCAACGTTTTCAGTTGGCAGACTGGCCCCGACCGACAGGGTGTCGATGTCGGGAACTTCGACCTCTTGCCAGCTGACAACACCGCCGGCGGTGACATCCAGATCGTAGCGGACATCCCGCGTTGTCGCGAGCGGATTGTTAGGAAGCGTCGGGATTGACGGCTTGTTGCGTATGAATGCATCCGAATCCGAATCCCGCTCATGCCAGTCGGAATTGACGTTAACCTCGGCGCCGTCCTCTATATCATTAAGCTTGGCTTTGTCGGCTGTCGACATTAAACCGGCTGTGGTCGTTGTCGCATTGCCCGGAATGCTCGGAATTGTCGGCTTGTTAAGAATCTGCGCATCGCCGCTTGTGGCATTCCAATCGGCTCTGACATTGACCTCCGCGCCGCCGGCGATTCCGGCCAGCTTCCGAGTTTGCGCATTCGTCATCAAACCGCCGACCGTATCGGTCGCCGCCGGGTATTCGGTATTAACCGAGCCTTGATGAATCCATTTTCCGCCGCGGTATAAACCTATCTCGCCGCGCCGCGCCGAGGTCCGGCTGGTCGTCCCGTCCGCTTCAAAATAATCGGCCAGCCCGGTGACGTTGGCATTGAAAAATTGATGATTGCCCTCCGCCGGATTGTCGGGAAAGGTTGCACCAATGTTAATCCGAAGGACGCCGGTGTCGATCCAAGCCAGCGAACTGGACGACAAGCCGAGCACCCGGTTATCCAATTGAGTAGAATAATCGGGGACGTCGAAATCGGTGATCGAATCGGGTTTATTGCGGATGACTGCCAGCCCGACGGTTGCGTTCCAGTCCGCATTGACCGGCGCCGCCGGAATTGTCGGTTTGTTAAGAATCCTCGCGTCGCCGCTGGTTGCAAGCCAGTCGGGATTAACGTTTTCCTCGGCGCCGCTTTCAATCCCGTCCAATTTCGTTTTGTCGGCAGGCGACATCAGCCCGGCCCGGGTTTCGCTTGCCTCCCCGTATTCAACAGCCTGATTAGCGGCAAAAACCCAGGCGCCGTTGCCAAGCGCCCCGGCTGTCGAGTCGTACTCATAAATATCGCCGGTGAATATCATCGTCCGGGGTGTGGTCCGGTCGCTCTCGACAACACCGGAGATATTATTCGCATCGGCGCCGACAAACCATATGTCGTTGTGTCCCTCCGGACTCGGAACAACGTTGCCATAATAAAAGTCGATATCGCGAGGCGCCGGCGGTGTTTTGTCCGTCCACGCCGGAACTCCGGACTCGACCGTTAAGACCTGACCCTCGGAAGCGGTCGAATAGTCGGGAACGTCCAGTTGCTCGATTCTTTGATGCGGCAACACCTCCGCCGCCGCACCCGTATCGTCAAACCCGATATAACGGCCGGCGGTCCCGTCGGCTATGGTCCGGATGTCGACCGAATCGGTCGCGAGCTTGTCGTTGCCGATGCCGCGGGTCTGCACAGAAATCGTGACGCCGCCGGCCTGAGCTCCGCCCGCAAGCGGCGCCTCGGTCGCAACCGACGTGATTGTGCCAAGCAATGACACCCTTGACGGGGTCGACCAGACCGGCGTTAATATCCGATCATCGCGCGGCCCAATGTTAGGGTCGATCAAAGCCCGGCTGTGAATTTCAACCTGCGACCCCATAACCGGCCGCTGGTTTTCGCTCCACCCGGCCGGCGGAGTCAACTGAGTAGTGTCAAGGTTGTAACTGCCTCCGACCGGCGCCGAACTCGGTATGCTCGCGGTGTCGGCGACGACTTGGAAAATATCCAGATGAAAACTTGGCAACCGCAACCGGGGAGCCGAACCGCCAATAGCGCCGCCGGCCGCGGTGATGATTAATGTGGTGTCGCTGTCCTCGGCCCAGAAAAACCAGCGCTGACCGGCTTCAACCGAAATATCCTCGCGGGCGCCGACGGCCAGACCATGCCCGTCCCATTCTTCCCGAGGCTGGTCGAAAAAATCAGGACGCTCCGCCGCCGCTACAAACCGGACATTAGACCGGTTGCCGGAATCCTCCTGCCGGTTGGCGCCGTTCTCAATCCGGTATTCGCCAGCCGTCAACCCCAGCGTCGCGACGATCTCAACCGGAGGGTCGCCGCTCCGCAAAAGCTGCGTTTGTGTGGTGTCGATTGCCATGCGTCAAGCCGCCGCCGGATTAAGCGACCGCCGGAAAAACCGAGGTCAACCCTCTCCGGTATTTGCGATAAATCAGAAATGCAGATTGCGGCAATGCGGCCAGACCCGGACCATAGCCGTCGCGGAAATCAAACAACCGCTGCGTGCTCACATAGACCAGATAACGCAGATCATCCGGCAGTGCCGACAAATTCGATCCATAACCAGCCGTGTAGGAAACCCGCATCACCGGCCTCGGATCGTCCGAGTCCTGGCGACCGATCCAATACCGGCCGCCGGTTATGTCGTCATACGCCTCCCGCGTGAAATATATTCGATAAGCGTCTTTATCATCCACAAAATGCCAGTCATCCCCATAAGTCAAATCCTCCCAGCCGCTCGATTCCGATGTCGCCTTGTAACTGACAACCGCAGCGGCCGGATCCATCACCGGACCGAACACCGGAAGCCGTCTGGCCTTGCGGGCGTATTGCTGAACAATCGGAATCGATTGCAGATAAATTCCGAGCGTGCCGCGATAACCGTCAAGTGAACCAAGCGCTTGCCGGCAGTATTGCGCAATCAGATCATCGTCGTCCTGATCAATATTGCAATGACGCCGCAGCTCGGAAGCCGCGACGCTGTCGATTTCCCACGACCGTTGACCTTCGACCGGAGTGAGCGCAGCGGTCGGATAAGCGAAATCCAGCCAGCCCACGAACCATGCTCACAATGCCAATGCAGCGGTTCCGCCGCCATAACGGGCTTGCAACCCGAAATAACAAGCGCCGGCCAATTGCGTCGTGTTGCCGGTCGATGAATCTGGAATCCGCAACCGGAAATATCTAAAACCGCCGTTCAGATCCATCCACGTGGTTTGAAGCTCCACACCCCAAACGCCGGTCGTGGTCGCCTTGCCGGTCAGCTCGAACTCGGCATCATTAACATCATGACGCGTGTAAACCGTGGCCGTTCCGGATTTCTCCCAGACATAATCCACATTAACGCCTTTGGCGCCGGTCGTCCCGGTGACCGCCAGCGCCTGTTCGAAGTGCAGTGTTGGCACTGCGCCCGCTGCGGTGTCGGCGCCTTTCAGCAAAAGCGCCCCGACACGGTGATAGTCGCTTACGTCGATCCAACCGCCGGGATTGGCCGCAGTGTTAAGATTGACCGGAGTAATGGCCAGCTTGACCGCTACACTCTCAAAAAATCCATTCGCCATTTTTTAATCTCCAATTATGCCCGAGCCGCCAAAACAACAAACGGCGCCAGTTTATGATTGCCGTAAGGAACGCTTGCGGTTTTATTCCACGAAGGTTGACCATTGCAGCGCATTGAGAATTTCAACGCCATAACATCCTCGTCAAATCTCATATGCATTGACGTAGCCGACCGGACCCCAGACCCCTTAAGGATGAAATCGTATTTGCTGAAATCGGCAATCAGAATGTCGCCTTTGTCCCCGAGCGGCTGCAGCGCCAGATGCTGAATAATGGGACGACTCAAAATCTGAGAATATACGGCGCCGTCCAGCCCGCGGCCGGGATCGCCTCTATTGTCAAGAACCAAATCCCACAAGGCGACCTGAGCCGTCGGCGATGCCATAATCACCGCATTCATCTGCGACTCCGCCGGCATGGCCGAGTAGGCTTTAAAGATGTTGTTTTTAACAATGGTGTCGGCGCTCTGATTCGTCTCTTTGGCAATCGTGATCACCGCTTTGGAATTCAAAATCCCCTTCGGCTTGCCGACACCGTCGCCGTTGATGATCGCGTCGCCGATCTCCCATGCAATCGCCATAGGCGCCTTATCGCTCACATAGCTTCCGATCGCCGGCGCATCTTCCAGCAATTCATCGGTCACGTAAACCAGCGAGGTAATCTTGCCAAGCTCGATCAGATTTTCGTCGAAGGAAGTCGACGTGTCTCTATGCTTTCCGCTCTCCCGTCCCCAGTAGGCTTTGATCGCTCCGGACGAATCATATGGCAACGACATGTTCAAAGGCATTTTTATGGTGTTGCCGCTGATAGGCTGTTGCCGGCAACGCGCCGCAAGCGATGCGGTCGCATCCCCCAGCACAACCTGCGTAATGGATTCGGACATCTCCGTCGGGACCAGGAATCCGCCCTCGGTCCCGAAGCCCTCGCGCTGCTCGCCTCTGACAACACGAAGATTTTCATGCCAGCCCGGCGGACGACTTGCCGCTTG
>CBDAVS010000009.1:0-1428 GCA_965201085.1 uncultured Rhodobacter sp.
CTTTATGCTCCAGTTCGTTGATCGCGGATTCCACCGCGGAATGGGCCCGTCGCGCTTCGGCATAGCCGGGGGCGGCTTCCCGCTCCCGGTCCGCTTTGCCGCGGCGGCCTTTTTTGTTCATCACCGGCATTTCGGCGATATCGCCAAGGGCCGCCAGGATGCCGGGCGACCAATACCCTTTGTCCAGGCTGAAGACGCCGATCCGCCCGAACTGCGCGCGGATCCGTTCGGCCAGAGGAATGATGCTTTCCCGGTCGCCGCCGGTCCACTGGATCTCCCAGTCCAGCTTGTAGCCCAGCCGGTCCACCGCGATGGAGACCGGCACGCCGAGTTCGACCGGCCGACCGGCCTTGCCCTTCGATATCCACCTCGTGTGCGGCTCGTGCACCGAGAAGATCTTATCCCCGTGCGGAACCAAGTCTCCGTCGATCAGGCGGGTGCGGACATGGCCCGAAAGCTTAGCCGCCATAGCGCAGTATCTCCAGATCGCCCCGACAGCCGTCCGCTCGGCGGCCAAAACCGGTTCCGGCAGATCAAGAAGAGTCTCCCTCACCCTCTTGATCAGCGAAGCGGACTGCTCCAGCAGGTCCCGGACCTGCGCGGAGCTGTCAACGCTTGTCCGGCGGAGCCGCCGCGCCAGCCGGCTGGAGCGGTTCCCGAGCTTGGCCTTCAGATGCTTGTGCTGCCGCCAGCCTTTGATGTTCCTGCGGGCGCACAGCCTGCCGGTCTCGCGCACCGCGCAGCCCACCGCTTCGGAAAGCAGACGGTGGTCGACCGGATGTTCGACGTCGGTCTCCACAACAAACGAATCCGCCTTCACATCGACCGGACCGCGGTGCTTCACGATCCTGTGACCGAGCTGCATGATTTTATTGTTGACGAACCGAAGCGTATCCTCGTCGAGAAGCTCCGTCAGATTGTACGCGATCCGGGGAGACTTGAACTGATCATGATAATCCGGACACTGCAGCATGATCCGGATTTCGGCATGCCTGCACATCTCCTCAAGACGGTCGAAGTCGCAGTTGAGCCCCTGCTTCAAAATGCCAAGCACAAGAACCTGCCAGAAACTCATGCCCGGACGGCCGTTCTCAAGGCTGGCCCGTTCCGAATGCTTCGCCTCCATGTGAGCCAAAACCGCGTGACGGGACTGCTCGTCGCAGTAAAGCGCCTTCAGGCCGCTCAGCAGACGGGGAATGTCGTCCCGCGACTGCTCGTTGATCTGAAGTTCCTCGATCGGAACATGAAACAGTTGAAGATTTTTCTCAAATGTGGTTCTCATGGCATTACCTTTTGTTGAAGATTCGCCTATTTGACACAATATCTGGGCGAATCTTCCACTTTTATGCCATATCTTCTGAATCTTCGCAACCACAAACAGCGGAAAATTCTATGCACGGTAAGGCTTTGAACGGTCGAATCGACTTT
>CBDAVS010000010.1:0-387793 GCA_965201085.1 uncultured Rhodobacter sp.
CCGATGTGGTCGGTTCCGCCCCTGGGTCGCGGAATGATGTGGTCGACCGTGAGGTTAGGCAACCTGAAGTGTGTCCGGCAGCCGTTGCAGTTCCCGCCCTGCTCGCCATACGGGGTCCGCCTGTTCCTCACGTCATTGTAGCGGATCAGCTTCCCGATATCGGTGCGCTGCGGGATGTCCGTGCGATTGACCACCGTGTGGTGGGCGAACATGCCCAGCTCGTTCCTGAGCCGCGACAGCACCAGTTCAGCCGCCTTCGGTGAAACATCTATCCCAACCCATTCCCGGTTAAGGTCCTGCGCCGCTATGCACGCCGTCGCGCAGCCGCAGAACGGGTCCAGAACCATGTCGCCCGGATCGCTGCTGGCGGCGATGATCCTTTCAAGAAGTGAACGGGGTTTCTGTGTGGGGTAGCCCGTTTTTTCTTTCCCCCGTTCCGCTCTGAAGTGCAACACCGTTGATGGTGGGAAGCCGTGTTTCGGGTGCGGCATCCTGCGAATCGGCCAGATAACGGCGACAGTCCCTGTGCTCAGGATAGGAGAGTGTCATGCCCGAGGGCTACCGTCATCTGACCTTCGACGAAAGATGCCGGATATACGCGACGGGGAAAAGCGGGCTTTCGAACGGGGCCATCGCCAGGCGGCCGGGCCGCCATCCGGCCACCATATCGCGGGAGATCCGACGCAACGGCGGCGGGCGGGGATACCGGCAGGGACAGGCGTGGAGGAAGGCCACCGGGCGCCGGAGCGAGGCCTCTTCGGTCCCGGGGAAGCTGACGGAGGAGCGCCGGGCGAAGGTCGTGGCGAAGCTGGAGGAGGGCTGGAGCCCGGAGCGGGTCCCGGGGCGTCTCCGGCTGGAGGACCCCGGCATGGTCGGCCGTCAGCGGATATACGACCTCGTACGCGCGGACGGCGGGGACGGAGGAACGCTTTTCGGGCACCTGCGGCGGCGGGGAAAGGAACCGGACCGGCAGGGTGGCCGCCACGCGGGCCGGGGTCACATCCCGGGCCGGAGGGACATCCCGGAGCGCCCGAAAGAGGTCGGGGCGAAGGCGGGAATCGGCGACTGGGAAGCGGACACGGTGATCGGCGGGGGAAACGGCGGTGCGGTGGTGTCGCCCGTTGACGGATGCCCGGAATTCACGCCTGTCCAACGGGTTGACGGAAAGAGGGCGGAGGCGGTCGGCGAGGCGATGACCGACCTTCTCAAGGGGCTCGGCGCCAGGGTCCACACGATCACGGCGGACAGTGGCAGGGAGTTCGCGGGGCACGCGAAGGTGGCGAAGGCGCTGGAGGCCGACTTCTTCCTCCCGACGCCCCACCACTCGTGGGAGCGGGGCCTGAACGGGCACACCAACGGGCTGCCGCCCCAGTACCTGCCGAAGGGGACCGACCTGCGGCAGGTCACGGACGCCCGCGTGAAGCGGGTCCAGGACATCCTGAACGCGCGCCCCCGCAAGGCGCCCGGCTACCTGACGCCGGCGGAGGCTTTCGCGCGGGCGCGGCCTCCCTGAGGCGCTTCGCCCCGTCGGCCGACGGGGGAGAGGGAATTCCGCAGGCGCGCCCGCCCGGTTTCGGTCGGGCCACCCCTTCCCTCGCCCGGACGGGCGCGCCACCTCCCGCCGCGGGGCCCTGCCGCCGCCGGGAGGCCCGGTTACGCTCCGATCCGAAGGGACAGCCGCCGTATTCCGCGTGGAATCCGGGGCCCTGGCCGGAAAATCCCTCAACACCGGCCCGCCTCCTCCGCTCGGGCCACGCCCTCGCTCCGGAGGCGGGCCGGTGTTGCATTTCGGACTGGAAGTGGGGTTTTGAAAAGCTTTTGATCATTATGGAGTCTAGACGATCAGCTTCAGAGCAATTCCATGTGTCTTCAATGGGTATGCCCTTGCCTACAGGCCTTTTTCCATCTCTCCTTACATAGTCTTCCGGATAGGGAATGTATTCCTTGTTGAAGAGGTCCCGCGCATCTGGGGATTTAACATAATACATGATGATTTCGTGGTTTCTGATCCATCCACGTTTCTGGGTCTTGAAGCCGCTTACCCAACCGATCCGCCACACGATTTCGTTGACGAAATTCCGTCGCCCAAACACGGCGTCCATGACCAGTTTGAGATAATGGCTCATGGTCGGATCGCAGTGGAGATATATGCTGCCGGTCGGCTTGAGGATGCGCCGCATCTCCAGCAGCCGCGCCGCCATGTAGATCAGATAGGATTTGTCGCTCCTGGTCATGGCAGCGGCGATGACCCGGTTAAGGGCCGGTTCCTTCGCTTCGATCAGGTCAAGCCATGCGATGTCCACGTCCGCCAGCGTCCACGTGTCCCTGAAAGCGGCACCCGCCGCTTCGCTCCCGATCGGCGCGGCGTAGTTGGCTTTCGAGTTGAACGGCGGGTCAAGGTAGATCAGGTCCACCGACCCGCCGTTCATGCCTCGCATGATCGGGAGATTGTCGCCCGTCCAGACCGTCTGGTTGGACCAGTTAGCTTCCACCGATCAGTCTTTCTCCGCCACGAAGGAACCGGCGTAGTTGTTCGTATCGTCGTCCACCTCGCCGCCTACCCAGCCTGTCGGATCACCGGAGTCGTCGGAATACCATCTCGCTTCCACGCCCTGACCCGAGCATCCACCGCGCTCGCGGCAGGACATGACGTAGCGGAAGTCTCCCCAACCGTATTCGGGAAAGCTGTGATCGCGCCATCCAGGGTTTCCGTCGGAATCATCGTAGTAGGCTTCGAAGTTGTTGACCCGCAGGTCAAGGGTCGGGTTCGCGCTGAACATGTAGCGCAGGTTCGCGTCCGCCCGTAGAAGGGCGCGGTAGGACGGATGGAGATCGACCCCCATGAAGTTGTCAGTGCCGCTATAGGTCGCGCTGGTGTCCGGCGAGGCGTTCACCGATGGTTGCCCCCGGATCCATCCCTCTCCGGTTATCCCTTCGTCGATAAACAGGGTTTCTCCGCTAGGATTGCTGGGGTCCGTCATTCCGGAAACCCTGAATTCGTGATCGATCCACACTCCCCATCGTCTGATGGAGGACGGTTCCCCTGATCGCCAGACCGTATACCGGCCATTGGAGCTGTCGTTCCATCTAGCGCCCGGGATGTGACTGATGTCCTCCCTCGTCACGTTATAGCGTCTGCTTCGGTCTATCGTATGGTCATAGCTCATCACGCTTCCCGAACCGTAAGGCGCATGGCAGTCATTCAATCCGCCGCATCCTTCATTTATGCCGTCGGGGTTACTGTAACCGAACTGGTGGCCCGCCTCGTGGGTCAGGGTTTGAAAAAGCCTTTGGACAGCAGATGTGCTGTCGCGCCGGTAGACATACTCCTCGATCCAGTAATCCGTAAGAATGACGGCGTTATCCCCCGTCGAATAGCAGGCCGCGGCTTCGTCATCGTTGCAGCTAAGGCGCTCAGTTTCGCCAACCTGAATCCTAAAGGGGCGGTCAAAGTGGTCATCAGAACCTGGATTATGGCGTATCCACTGAAGGTATGCCTGAGCAGCCTTATCCTGCAGAACTGAAATCCCGACATCCAGCCGACTTCGGGCATCTTCGTCAAACCTCCGGTCCGGCTCAAGCCTGTCAAGAAGACCTTCGGTGAACTCTATCTCTATCAGTGCGTCTGGATATGGCCTGCTGACCCTAATCCCGCCATTCCCGTTCGGCGGAAGATCGATAAGCTGTGTGGTGGTGGTACGGGACTCAAGAGCCGTTGTTTCTTCCTGTCCGATGTCCGGTCGAACCGGATTAGGGTCCGGTGTAACCGGAGTGGAATCCAATCTGGATCCTCCGCCTCCCATGCAGCCGGTCAGTATCGCGCTGGCGACGCACGCCGCCGCCATTCCTGCGTATCGTTTCATGGTTCCCTCCCCTGTTATTACGAACCTCCGCTGTCCGGCTTTCCCTCAAGCAGGCGGTCCAGCTTGGCTTCCATGCGGGCGAATGAGACATCCATGCGCTCACGGAGAATGCCGATCATCCGGTCCCGCTCCGCGACAGGCGCGACCGCGCTTTCGATCGCCTCGGCAAGCGCATCCCGCATGGCATGGGAAAGCGCATCCACCCTTACGTCGAGCCTGCTGTTCCTCATGGGTTCCCCCTCGTGTGGAAAAGGGCACCCGAAGGTGCCCTACACCAGTTTCACGCGTCCGGACGTGGATCAGTCCTGATGCGCGACGTAGACACCGGCCACACGGCCGGTATCATCGTCATCATCATCCTTGAAGGTGTGGTGGAAGCCGCCGTAGAAGCCGTCAGGCCTCTTAGCGTTTTCTCCAAAGCCGGTTGCGGTCCAATTATTGCCAGTGGCAGTAGCATCGGGCATCAGGTTATTATGGAATAGATCGACACGCCAATCCGTGTCCACCGCTTCGCCGTCTAGTTCGGGATTTACCGGCTTGAAATCGTGGACGTATCCGCTCAATTCCGGATCCGGTCCAAAAGACGCCGACATTATAACTCTCGCCCCGAACTGACCGGTAGCCATCTCCGTTCCGTGCTTGCGGGCGGCAAGACCTTCGGCATCCCCGGTGTAGGTCGCCCTGTTGACGCTTGTTATATCGAGCTTGCCGTTGTCCCGTCCCAAGTCGTTGTCGACACGGATCCTTCCGGCAAGCACCGAAGGGTTTTCCCCTTCCCCTTCCCGCAACCACATACCGTATCGGACGATCAGGCGCTGTTCGTATTTACCGTCTTTCATGAAGAAATACGATTTGTGATCATCCCGATTTGGAACGAAGTACCAGCCTTCTCCAAGGGTCTCACCTTTGGGAGCATCGCAGCTTCCTTCCGCCATCCGGCAGACAACATGCCCAGCGATGCCATTATAATCGTACTTGTTTTTTTCAGATGGCTTTCCCCCATCACCGGTTACATCTTTTCTTAGCCAGCCTTCTACGGAAACCGCTTTGCGCCTTAGATTATTGATGTCCACAGAAGCCAGATTGTTGCCAGCGATATCCTCGAAGGTCATCGCGCCATCCGGCTTATCACTTACCGCGAAAGCAATGCCCTCCTCAATGTTTCTGTCAAGGGCTCCCAAGCGAGACTCAAGTCCCATCAAACCCCTTTCAAGCGCTTCCCAGACTGCGTCCGCCGCTTTCTTCTCTCGATCTGCGACAACTTTCAGCATGTCGGTTTCGTCTCCGACGATACTGACATACGCCTGCCTAAGCGCCGATTTATCTTGGTCGTCATCCGGGCTAGCCAAAACGCGTCTAACCGTTTCGTCGTCATAACCGCCTTCCTTATAACCCAGAAGTATTTGGATCTGGTTGCGGGAGTATCGCGCATTCCCTAGAATATTATCGGCGATCTCCCGCTCCTCATCGGTCAGGCTTTCATCCTCACTGATCCTATGAAGTTCCATCACCGCGTTATGCGCGTCCACAAGCTGATCATGCATATCATCGTACGCGCCTATGATTTCTTGGGTTCTGAGCCGCACGACCGCTGAACGCCCCTGCGCGGTATCGTACTCGGTTCCGGCAAGAACATCAGCTTCAGCCTTTCCCTCGCCGCTGTCGTCCAAAGCATCCACACTTCTTGCTCTCATCATGGCGGTTCTTCGGGCAGATCTAGCCTGATCGATCAGATCGTTCTGCGCCGCCAGTCGCTGCTCTAGCGTAGGAGTATCCGTGTCGGGGTCTGGTTCGCCACCACCACCCATCGCGGGGTTGTCCGAGCCGCCTCCACAGGCGGTCAGTAGGCCCGCACAGGTCGCGAGCAATGCTATTTTCGTCATATTTTTCATGACGATACCTCTCTTTTCACTGATTTCATTCGGGCCTCAGAACGAGAATGCCAGTCCAAGTGACCAGGTATTATGATCCTTGGAGACCGGGGCCGGGCTGGAGCTGCCTTCCGGTACGTCGGTGGTTTCGGTCGTTCCATCGCCAACACCGAGCTGAAGCGAAGCGCCACCACCAAGATCATAATTGGCGGCGAGGCCAATTCCGGTAGCGCTGATATCCCGCGTCGCCTCTTCATGTGGGCTGCCGTTACGTGTGCGGTTTAGCTCTACTTCGGTCTCGTTTCTTCCCCAGTTCGCGCCCACGGTCACCGGTCCCGCCGTGTAACCTACGCCCAGGCCGAAATGAGTAACCGTTATGTCGCTGTCCCAGGCGATTAAAGGGTTGTTATTTCTCCGATTTACCCGGCTGCCCTCATGGCTGGTCTGAGACCAGTTGACGATCGCTGAAAGCCCGCCGCCCGAAGCCATGTTGACGCTTGCGCCAATCGCGGAACGGTTATCGTTCAGAAACCTGTTGTCGTTGGGCATGTCATTTATGGGTTCGATTCCAGTCACATTGAGACCTTTGTAACCCTTGTCGTAATCGACCATGTCCTTGTCGCCGCGCTGGTATCCAACGCCCACGCCCACGCTTGCGCCACCAGCCATAGGCATCGAGTATTTAGCGCCGACACCGAAAACCGCGCTGCCTTCGCTCGGCGAACCCTCGACACCGTCAGGCACTTCCGCGCTGACCGCTATGCCGATGCCGCCTATGGTGTGATCGTAACGAAGGATCTGCCCGTCATGCGTTCCGTCAAGACCGCCGTTACCGCCCGGGCTGTAACCGGGATGGCTGGTATGGTTGTCCCGGAGAGAGCCGCCAACAGCCGTCTCCGTAAGCGCCCAGTCAAACGCGCCGTCCGTGTCGCCCATGGTGAGCGTTCCGAAAGGCCCGGCGATGTTGATCGCGATACCGCCGTGGGCGTCGTCGTTGCCCGTAGCGTGATCAGTGCCATCGACCTCGTCGCTCACTTCGCTCAGGTCAATTGCGGTTCCGTACGTAAGGCCGCCATCCGTCGCACCCGACATGGTGAAGGTCGCCTGAATGTCGGTATGGAAGCGGGTGTTATCGCCCTTGCTTCCGGCGATGCCCATTTCAGCCGCGCCGCTGAGCGCGATACCAAGTTCGGGTTCCGCTTCCTGGGCCGCGGCGATGCCACCCGCACCCATGGCGAGCGCGGTGGTTGTCAGAAGTGTCTTTCTCATCGGTGGTTTCCTCGTTGCCTGGTGGCCATGATCCCGGTGGCCTGCCCCACCGTCCGGCCCCGCGGCGCGCTCCATGAAACGCGCAGGGCCGGCGCCCGGGGCGCGGCCGGAGGTCATGTCCCTGAAAGGTTCGTTAGCGGGATGGAGGCCGGACCGGACCTTCGAAAGCCCTGGACCCGACTCGCCGCTTGACCGGTCCCGGTCAGCGATGCACTGGCCGTCATCCAACCGTCATCAGGTTGGGCAGGTCGCTGCGGGAGCCGCCGGAAACCGCGGATACGCCGAAGGGCGGATGGATCAACCCGGTCAGGTTGGAGGAAGGTCAGGTCGACATGGCCCCGGCCCTCCGGACCCCTGCCGAAGCCGGAAAATCCGTGCCCCAAGCCACCGGACATCCAAGCATCGATGGGTCAACCGACTGCGGGTGACCGGCGGGCTGGGCCGGAAACGGATGTGATGCCAATACATGGAGGTTGAAGTGCGGACCGGCAACCATTACCGTGAGAGGTGGAACTCCAATAGGCCAGATGCAGGCGCTGTCGCCCATACCGGGATAACAGCCATATGATTTCGGGCGGACAAGAGGCGATGTTCGGGATATATATGAAAACAAGGCTATACCCAACCATCGGGAAAACAGCTCGGAGTGTACCATCCCGTGCGGGGCTGGGACCGCTTCCCACAAGAGCGATTGAAGTTTTCCCAGGTCAGCCGGAACCGTGTCAGTCTGGTCACGAAGGTGGGTCGCACCCGATGGTGCTCCCATCGTGCCAAACGCAGGATTGGATCCCTGATGCCGCTAGACCGGTCCTAACATAGTGTCCGCCAGAAAACCGCCAAGCTGCGGTTTTTTGGCGGTAAATGACGGAATTCGCCTTGCGGGGATTCACCGGATATGGCAGTCAGGGGGCGATTTCACCACCATATGCCGCGGAATCCGGCAATCCTCCCCTTCAGGAGGCCCCATGCGCAGGGTCCACGACACCCAGCGGCGGCCCGGCGCCCCCGACATCACGAGGATCAGGCCGACCGTGAAATCGAGGGACGACATCCCGGCGATCCTGATCGGCCTCCAGGACCTTTACAGCGACGAAGGGACCCGAAAGCGGCTGTTCCGGCTTCCGGGCAGGATGGTGCTTCCCGGAAGGAGCCGCCGGGTCGGCAGGCCGGGGATGGAACCGTTGACCATCCTGGTGCCGGGGGTCGTGAAGCAGGGTCCCGGGTGCGGTTTCGACCGGCTTCAGGACCTGGCGAACGGGCACCGGACGATCCGGCGAAGGTCGGAGGCCGGGCCACGGATCATGGGACGGATACGGATACGAATACCGGCGTCTGGTTGACAGCGTGTCGCTCCTCACGCCGGAGCTTCCCGCCGAGGTCGGAAGGATGGTCGTGGAGAGGGGCCACAGGGTGGCCGGAAAAAAGCCTGGCGCCGCGTTGCGCGGCCGGTGTGATTCCTTCGTGGCCGGGACCGACGTGCATCATCCGACCGACCGCAGCCTGCTGATGGACGCGGCGCGGTGCATGGTCCGGGACGTGTCCCGGGCCTGCGGGGGGCCTGGGCCGCCCGGCTGGCGGCGGAAGGAATACCTTTGCGGAAAGCTCCGGAAAGGCTACCTCCGGGTGGCCACGTCACGGCTCGCCAACCCGCGCCCGAGGGACGTGGAGGCGCCGCTCCGGCTGGCGCTGAAGCTGGTGGACAGGGCGGAGGCCAGCCGCGCGGAGATCGACGGTATGTTGGGTATCCCGGGCCCATCGGACAGTATCCGGGGCTTCATCGGCCATGTCAGGCCCCGGGCGGACCTGACCGGACGGCGGATTCTCAGGGGAGAGACGATCCCGCACCGCGGGAAGGTGCACCCGATATCCGGGCCGCACACGCGCTGGATATCGAAGGGCAAGGCCGGGGTTCCGGTGGAGCCCGGCGTTCCGGTCCGCGTCCCTGAGGACCGGCACCGGTTCCTCCCGCAACGTTCGGTGATGTGGGAGGGGAGCGACGTGGACGTGGCGGTCCCCATGGGCGGGGAGGCGCGGGCCCGGTTCCCCGACCTGTCGGTGGTGAGCTTCGACCGCGGTCCGCACAGCCCCCCCGGACCGGCTGGGGCCTGCCGGGATGCCGGAGCCGACGCGATGCCCCGCAGGGGCAGGCTGTCGAAGGCGGACCGCGTCCGGGAAAGCGGGGAGGCGTTCCGCGAGGCGCGGCGCGCCCACGCCGCCGGCGGGTCGGCCATCAGCAACCTGGAGCACCGCGGCCTCGACCGGGTGCGGAGCCACGGAAAGGAGGGTTTCGCCGGCGCCGTGGCGCTGGCGGTGCCGGCCGCGAACGCCCACCGCCCCGGCCTGATGCCGCCGGCGAGGAAGCGCCCCGTGCTCCCCGCCGCCGCCTGACCGGGGCGTCCACCGGTAAACCGGCCCATGGAAGGCCCCGCCGCTGCGGGGCCCGGACCGGCGTGCCCGCGGGCCGGCGGAGGCCCGGATGTTCACCATATGTTCCCGCCACCGACCGTCCCGTCGAAGCCCCGGGCGGCGCTCCGACGGGCCCGGCCACGGCCCCGTGAAGCCGGAGTCCGCCGGATTCGGCCCGATCCCCGGAAAAACACGGGGTTTTCTGGCAGACACTATATTCTCGACGGACAGGAATTCGAGGACGTGCTGTATCTGGCTTCTGCGTAGGTTTACGGTTTGCTCGATCTGAGGAAGCGAAAGTCCATCACTCTCCTCAAGTGCGTTCAGGATCGTGCGTACCCAGCTTTCGTAGGGGAATGCGTTCCTGCTTCGTGGTTTTCCTGTCCCGTCATCAGAATCCCGAAGGCATGATCCATCGCGCGTCCCGCCCGTCCGACCTGCTGATAGTAAGCGATGATGGACCCCGGTGCCTGATAGTGGATGACAAATCCGATATCCGGTTTGTCATATCCCATACCCAATGCCGTGGCCGCGACCAATGCCTTGATTTCATTATGGGAAAGAGCATCTTCAAGTTGCTATCGGTAGGAGTCGGTGTCTTCGAGGCCTGCACCGGTAACGCCGCTGAAATATGCTTCGCCGGCAATTCCGTTCGCCTTGAGCCAGCGGGCAACCTGATCGGCGTCACGCTTTGTCAAAGTATAGATGATTCCAGTGCCTTGAAGCGCACCGACGTTTTCGGCGAGCCATGAAAGCCGCTCGGTCTGGGTTGGAAAACGCATTGTCTGCAGAGCGAGCGAGGACCGCATGAGCGAACCCCGTTGAATCCCGATATTGTCCAATTGGGTCTGGATGTCGTCGATGACCCGGTTATTGGCTGTCGCCGTGGTGCCGAGAATCGGCATGTTGACCGGCATTCGCCGCAATACGCTCATCAAGTGCCGGTAGTCAGGCCTGAAATCATGGCCCAGTCGGAAATGCAATGCGCCTCGTCGACGACCAGAAGCCCTATCGTGCCGGCGATCGGTAGCAATACGCGCTCGTTAAAGTCGTCATTCGCAAGCCGTTCGGGCGAAACAAGAAGCGCGTCTACATGTTCGCTTCGAGCTCATGCTCGATCTTCGCCCATTTCGTCTTGTTCGATGAGTTCAGTGTCACGGCTTTGACGCCAAGACTTTCCGCCGCTGCGATCTGGTTCCTCATCAAGTCCAGCAGAGGTGAAATTATCAATGTGGGACCATTTCCCCGATCACGAAGAATACGTGTCGCGATGAAGTAAATGTAACTCTTGCCCCAGCCTGTAGCCTGCACGACCAAGCGCCGTTTCCTATGGTTTGCGACGCCATCGATAGCCTCCCACTGTCCTTCCCGGAATCGGGCCGACGGGTCGTTCAACGCTTTGCGCAGCAGTGCGCGTGCTTCGAATTGGCTGGAGGTGACCTGCGCACCGGTTCGACGAGGTACCCCCGTCGCGCTCCAGCTATTTGAAGATGCTGTTTTCAACATCTGGTGTCAATTTCCATCCAACGAGGGCATCTGTGGCGCCCATCGCCTTTTTACCCGCGCGCTGAAGCCTTGTCAGGCGTATCGCACCCGTTCCGCAGGCGACCGTTAGATTTCCGTCAAGAACCTGACCTGGCGTGCCCTGGCCATCCACCGGAATGCTTGCAAGCAACTTGATCCGCTCGCCATTGAATGTTGACCAGGCGCCGGGAGCCGGAGAAAGGCCTCTTATCTGTCGATCGATGAATTCCGCCGAACGGGTCCAGTCGACATGTGCTTCGGCTCTGTCGATCTTTTTCGCATAGGTAACGCCCTGGCGCTCCTGTGGCGTTGGCTGCAGTTCGTCCAGCCTATCCAGCGTCTCGACGACAAGCGCGGCGCCCATCTCCGAAAGGCGGTCATGAAGATCGCCCGTTGTGTCCGTCGCCTTGATCGGTGTTCTGGCGCGCAGAAGAACGGGACCGGTATCGAGACCCGCTTCCACCCGCATGATCGACACACCGGTTTCGATATCCCCTGCCATTATCGCTCTGTGAATGGGTGCCGCGCCGCGCCAATGTGGCAACAGGGAGGCGTGAATGTTGATGCAGCCACGCTTGGGTGCATCAAGAACCCTCCGCGGTAGAATCAATCCGTAGGCGGCGACCACGGCGATGTCAGCCGCGAGTTCGGCGAATGCGGACTGGATCGCCGGACGCTGAAGGCTTTCAGGATGCCGGACCGATAGGTCCAGGTCCAAGGCACGGATATGGACGGGTGTTCGTCGCTCCTTCTGGTTTCTGCCCGCAGGGCGCGGTGGCTGGCAATAAACCGATACGATCTCGTGACCCGCCCTGTTCAAGGCATCAAGCGCCTGAACCGCAAAGACGGGCGAACCCATGAACACGATTCTCACCTATACCTCCACACCATTTTCGTCCGGGCATGCATTCGCCGCGCACCCGGTCCAATTGGCTGACGGCGGAACCGTATGCGTTAACCGTCCAGCCTGATCCCCAGGTGATCGCCCGGTATGCCGCATCCGGGGGATTATGCCCTCATGCGATCACGCTTCAGTTTTTTCATTTTTTTTGTGATCATCTGTCGTCTGAGCGGCGTAAGGTAGTCGATGAACAGTCGTCCGTTCAGGTGGTCGATCTCGTGCTGAACGCATCTCGCCCACAATCCTTCGAATTCCTCTTCCTGGATCTCGCCGTAAATGTCCCGCCAGCGCACGCGTACACCACTGGGGCGCTCGACTTCCGCGAACTGCTCCGGAATTGAGAGACAGCCTTCCTCATGGGACTCTCGCCTGTCGGAGATCCATAGGATTTCCGGATTGAACAGGACAATGGGGCGGGGTTGCGCGTCCGGCTCCTTCACGCAATCCATAACGATAAGACGCTTGAGCTGTCCGACCTGCGGTGCGGCCAGGCCGACACCGGGCGCGTCATACATCGTCTGCAGCATGTCTTCGGCCAAAGAGCGCAGTTCGGGTGTGATTTCGTACACGGGCGGGCAGGTTTTCTTCAGCCGCGGATCGGGATGAATCACGATGTTTCTGATCGTCATGCGGCGCATTTATGCCAAGGCGATGGGTTTCGCAACGAAGCTCACGTCCGCGCATATATCATCTGGTTTGGTCAGGATTTCCCATTGGACGCGATAGCGGCGCGATCCTTGGTAAATCTCGAAGAGCGGCACCGGGGTTTTCGTGAGCCCGTCGAAGCCTTTGGCTGATCCGGGCTCGGTGCCATGAGCGCGGACGGGCACAGAGCCCAATCGGTGTTGTTAAGGACCTACTTTCGTGACATGGCGGGCGTGGTTCGAAGGGAGCGTGGAGAAACCCGAATGAATTTTGACGAGGTCATCGACCGCCGAGGCACCAATTCGGCGAAATGGGATATGACTGAACAGCTATACGGTGTTCCGAACGATACCGGGATCGGCATGTGGGTCGCGGACACGGACTTCCGGGCGCCGGACTTCATGCAGGACGCTTTGCGCAGGATGATGGAAGTTGGTGTATACGGCTATTTCGGCGATGATCGGGCTTATTACGAAGCGCTTTGTTGGTGGATGCGTGAGCGGCACGGGTGGGATGTCAACCCAGATCATTCGCTTAAGGCACTCGGTCTGGTGAACGGTATTTCCATGTGT
This sequence comes from uncultured Rhodobacter sp., assembly GCA_965201085.1. Taxonomy (GTDB): domain Bacteria; phylum Pseudomonadota; class Alphaproteobacteria; order Rhodobacterales; family Rhodobacteraceae; genus JAPOUP01. Next base: position 13,052 of record CBDAVS010000010.1, read on the forward strand.
ATCGATGCCTACACGAAACCCGGGGATGGCATCATTCTGTTCACTCCGGTTTACCACTCCTTCGCGAGGCAGGTCAGAGCCTGGGACCGTCGTATCGTGGAATGCCGTCTGGTAAATGACAGCGGAAGATACCGGATGGATTTCGACGGATATGATGAGCAGATGGACGGTAGTGAGAAACTGGCAATTTTCTGCTCACCGCATAATCCGGGCGGACGGATCTGGACGCGCGAAGAGCTGGAGAACGTCGCCGCGTTCGCTCGGAGGCATGATCTTATTCTGGTCTCCGACGAAATTCACCATGATCTCGTCTACGCGGGACATAGGCATATACCGATGGTGCATATTGAGGGCATCGCGGATCGGCTTGTGATGATGACCTCCGCCACCAAGACATTCAACATCGCTGGCGGCGGTATGTGCAACATCGTAATCTCCAACGAGGATCTCCGGGAATGCTTCGCGAAGCGTGTGGTGCGTACGGGGTTGTTGCCCAATATTTTCGGGATGCAACTGGCCACGGCGGCTTACTCGCCGGAAGGTGCGGCGTGGGTTGAGAAGCTTGTCGCATATCTCGATGCCAACCGAAGGCTATTTGACAGTGGTATCCACGCCATTCCGGGGCTTTCATCCATGGCGCTTGAATCGACATATCTCGCTTGGGTGGATTTTGCGAACACCGGACTGTCGGAGAAGGAGTTCACTGCGCGGGTGCTAAGCGATGCCCGTATCGCGGCGAATCTTGGCTCGACGTTTGGCGGCGGTGGTGAAACCTTCATGCGTTTCAACCTCGGGGCACCTCGCAGCATCATCGAGGACGCGGTGAACAGGATGCAGGAGGCGTTCATGGATCTTCAGTGAAGTGCGCAGTCACCATGATTTCTGATCGCATAGAGGTTTGGTATTCCGGTGCACGAGATTGCACTTGGCCTCTCTGAAAGGCGTTGATTTTGGCAGAGGTGGAGGGTGGGTTCCCATGTGCATGGTCGTCAATCCCGCTTTCACTCCGAAACGCGGCGTACGAGTGTCTCGCCCATCCGAGCTTCACCTTGGCGGTGGAGGCGAGGACGAGATTCCTCACCCCATCTCGACGGAAATTCGGCCTTCCGTTAGACCGAATTCCGAAGCGTGTCCCGGCTCGTGAATGCAGCGAACCATGACAATGGCGGTGAATGCGAAGAGGCTGATTTAATGTCGGGATTGAGCGGTCTGGATCGGCTGGAATCCGAAAGTATTCACATCATTCGTGAGGTTGCGGCGGAGTTTCGCAATCCCGCGATGCTGTATTCGATCGGAAAGGATTCCAGCGTCATGCTTAATCTGGCGCTCAAGGCGTTTGCCCCCGGCAAACCACCGTTTCCGCTGCTTCATATCGACACCGCCTGGAAGTTTCGCGAAATGATCCGGTTTCGCGATGAATCCGCGGCCCGTCTTGGCCTTCACATGATCGTGCATATCAACCGGGAGGGTGTCGAAAGAGGAATCGGCCCGATCAGTCATGGCTCCCGAATCCACACCGAGGTGATGAAGACGGAGGCGCTCAAGCAGGCGCTTGACACGCACGGTTTCGACGCGGCCCTGGGCGGGGCCCGCCGCGATGAAGAGAGATCCCGAGCCAAGGAACGGATATTCTCCTTTCGCGATGAATCGCATGGGTGGGATCCAAGGAAGCAGCGGCCGGAACTCTGGAACCTGTACAATACCCGTATCCGCCCGGCGCAAAGCGTGCGGGTGTTCCCGCTGTCCAACTGGACCGAGATCGATATCTGGCATTACATTCTGCGGGAAGAAGTTCCAGTCGTTCCGCTCTATTTTGCCGCCCGGCGTCCCGTGGTCAGGCGTAACGGTCTGCTGATCATGGTAGACGACAGCCGATTGCCGCTCGAACCCGGCGAACGGCCGGAGGAGTTGTCGGTGCGCTTCCGTACACTTGGCTGCTATCCGCTGACCGGTGCGATAAGGTCCGAGGCGTCCAGTGTGCACGATATCGTGGCGGAGCTCCTGCAAAGCCGCGGGTCGGAGCGGGAAGGCAGGGCCATCGACGGCGATCAGGTCGGTTCAATGGAGAAAAAGAAGCGGGAGGGATACTTCTGATGCCGACCGACGGCACCTCTTCCCTTGCCGCAGCGGCACCTGCCGTCGATGCCTGTCTCGCCGCCCGGAACGGCAAGGCCGAACTCCGCTTTGTCGTCTGCGGTTCCGTGGACGACGGAAAATCAACACTGCTCGGTCGCCTGTTGCTGGATTCGGGCAATGTCTACGACGATCAGCTTTCGATCGCGGAGATGGAAAGCCGAACCTACGGGACGCAGGGCGATGCGGTCGACCTCGCACTTCTGGTAGACGGCCTGCAGGCCGAACGTGAGCAGGGGATCACCATTGACGTTGCCTACCGCTACTTCGAAACCGACCGACGCAAATTCGCCGCGATCGATGTGCCGGGCCATGAGCAATACACACGGAACATGGCGACGGGCGCGTCGAACGCCGACGCCGCCCTGATCCTGGTCGATGCGCGGAAAGGTATCCTGACCCAGACCCGCAGGCACAGCCACATAATTTCGCTTATGGGGATTCCCCGGCTGGTCCTGGCGGTCAACAAGATGGATCTCATCGGATACGACTCACGGATCTTCGCCTCCATCGTCGACGCCTATCGGTCGTTCGCATGTGAGCTTGGTTTGGAAGAGGTTGTCGCGGTCCCGCTATCGGCGCTGACGGGCGAGAATGTCTTCGCCACCCGAGGCCGGATGCAATGGTACGACGGCCCGTCGTTGATGGAGGTTCTGGAAGCGCTCGGCACGGAAGATCAGGAACAGGCGTGTGCCGCGTTCCGCATGCCGGTTCAATGGGTCAATCGCCCGAGTCCGGAATTTCGGGGATTCAGTGGCACCGTCGCCGCGGGCGCGGTCGAATGCGGAATGCCCGTCGTCGTCAGCCCGTCCGGTCAGACATCGACCGTCTCCCGCATTCTGGGTCCGTCAGGGGATCTCACGCGGGCGGTGTCCGGTCAGTCGATTGCTCTCGTTCTCGCCGATGACATTGACGTCAGTCGCCATGACATGATCGCTGATAGCGAGCGGCCACCCCAGTTCGCCGATCAGTTCGCTGTCCATCTGATCTGGATGGACGACCACCCTATGCTGCCGGAGCGGTCCTATCTGGCGCGTTTCGCTTCCGGCTCGACGATCGCCCGCGTTACCGAACTTTCCCATCGGGTCGACGTCAGCAGCCAAAGCCGACTGGCGGCACAGACGCTTGAAATCAACGAAATCGGCTACTGCAAGGTCTCTCTCGACCGTCCCGTACCGTTCGACCCGTTCGGCGAGAGCCGAAAGACGGGTTCATTCGTGTTGATCGACCGGTTCACGGACGCCACGGTCGGGGCAGGCGTTATCCGTTTCGCGCTTCGCCGGGCGAGCAATATCGTTTGGCAGGATCTGAAGATTGACAAGGCGACGCGATCACACGCCATTGGTCAGCGCCCCTGCATTCTTTGGTTTACCGGGCTGTCGGGCGCGGGCAAGTCGACGGTCGCGGACCGGGTGGAACAGAAACTTCATGCGTTGGGCCGGCACACCTATGTGCTTGACGGTGATAACGTGCGCCACGGACTCAACAGGGATCTCGGCTTCACCGAAGCGGATCGGGTGGAAAACATCCGCCGGATAGCGGAGGTGGCGAAGTTGATGGTCGATGCCGGACTGATCGTTCTGGTGTCGTTTATTTCGCCGTTTCGATCCGAGCGCGGAATGGCGCGGGCGATGATGGAAGAAGGTGAGTTCCTGGAGATTTTCGTCGACACGCCGGTTGAGGTCTGCGAAGCGCGTGATCCGAAAGGGCTCTACGCCAAGGCGCACCGGGGAGATCTGGTGAATTTCACGGGGATTGATTCACCATATGAGCCGCCGGAGTGTCCGGAACTGCGCATAGATACGACCACAGTGTCCATAGAGGATGCGGCAGAGCGTGTGGTGGGGCTTCTACGTAAGGCAGGATCCGGAATGGTATAGGGCGACCGAATTTTGGTTTACCTTCCGGGGTTCTGCCCTAAGAGTTTGACTCATAAGTCACTGATATGATCAAACCATTGTCTTTCATGGAGTTGACGCCCTCGCCTCCCGCCTGGGCGGGAACCGGCGGGCGGCCAGCGTTCGTTCGTGCCTCACTCACGCCCGGACCGGTGGCGCGTGATGCCTCACCCCGGATGCCGGCGGGTTCCCGCAGAGGCGCCCGCAGTCCTTCGACAGGCGGCGGCACCGGCCCATCCAGGCGAAGGTCCGCTCCACGGCCCACCGGCGGTGGAGAACCGTGAACCCCTTGACATCCTCCGGTCTTTCGACGGTCCCGGTCACGTCCGGCACCCCCATCCCCCCAGGCCGCTCCCGCGGCTTCGGACCCGGGTGGCCACCGTCGGCGAACGGCCTGCACACCGTGGGCACCGGCTCCGGCGGCCCCGCGATCAGGTCCGGTGCGCCGTCCCGGTCCTGGATGTCGGCGGTGTGAACCGTCATGACGACCGGCGTGCCGCCGGCGTCCACGATCAGGTGCCTTTTCCTCCCCTTCACCTTCCTGCCGGCGTGGTGGCCGCGGGGGCCGCCGCTCTCCGTGGTCCTCACCGACCGGCTGTCGACCGGGGCGGCGGCCGGCTCCGCGGAGCGCTCCGAACACCGCCGCGCGAGGTCCCGGAGACGATGCGCGGTACGCTCCGGGAGCCCGCTCCGCCGCCATGCGTGAAAATGGTTCCGGTCGGTGGAAAACGGTGGATATCCAGAGGGTGACGCACGCCACCGGCATCCCGTGGACAGGATATACCGGCCCCCGTCGGACACCGACCGAAGGTCGACCCCGCGCGGCCGTCCCATCCTTCCCCGCTTCGGCGGCATCGGCTCGATGACGGTCCATTCGGCGTCGGTCAGGTCATTTTGACTGTGGTCGTCCGGGCGCTTATGGAGCTGTTGGGTGGTCCTGTTTCAGGGCATGGCTCTCTCCGTATCTGGGTGCGTTCACCAACCGGAATACCACATCCTGCGGGACCACTCAACTTATGGAACAAACTATAAGTCCGGACTGGTCGTCCATTCGGGACTAGAGAAGCGTTCTGTCGAATGGAGAGGCGGACAGCGGACGAATGATGTAGAAACCGTAGTGAGAGACTATTGAAAGGCTTTCTAGTTCGTTCAGACCTGATGTCAAAACGTGGGCTCCCGCAATAGTCATCCCGGCCTTTCCGGTTTTCCACTGAACGGCGGTGGTCGGGAAAGGGCGTCGGTCGCCGCCTGCGGATGCGGGGCGTAGTATCGGATCGCCTTGGACAGGTGCCGGAACTCTTCCCTGATCCGGACGATGGCGGTCTCCATGTTGGTCAGGCAGGCGAGGTCCCGCGGAACGTTGCCTGTCCGGGCGTGGCATCGGTCCCCGTCGTATGTGAAGTCCAGTGCGTGGTGCAGCCCGGTCTCCCGGTCGCCGAGGACTCCGTTTAGCAGCATCGTCTAGGCCGCCGGCAGGTGCGTCGCGAGGGCGACCACCCCCTGGCCGTACCGCAGCGGGCCGGACATGCCATCGAAAAATGTGCCCTTCGTTACGGCGAGGCAGTTGGGACAGATCCTCCTCCCGCCGGCAGCGGCGGCACCCTGTGATCGGATACCCGTCGGTCATCGTGAAGCGGGTGATGCCGTCATTGTCACCGAACCTCAGCTCCGGTCCCTTCCCTTTAGAGCCCTTTCCGCGGGGTCCGTCGGGCGAGGTGTCGCCGGACCCGGTCTTCGAGGGCGAGACGGAGTTCACAGGGCTTTTCGGTGTGGTTTTTTCATCAACGCGGCATCACTGACCGCACCGGTGTAAAGAGAGCCACGAACAGGATCCCGCACTCGGGTGGGATCCAGTACTACTAGCGCGGTTCCGCGAACCTGATCTGCAGGGCGTCCAGCTCGGCCCTCGACGATTCCCAGTTTACTGTCGGTATCGCCTGGTCTCCAACGCCATCGAACCACCTTCCCTAGAATGTCTGTTCGGTAAAGACCATGGAGAACCGAATTACCGGTGCCAGACGGATTTTCTTCGGCTTCCCGGACGGAAAGCCAGCCAAGCAGGTCGGAGCCGGGAGCGGTGTGTTCCGGATGAAGGAGCCCGAAAACCAAGTGGTGAGTAGCTACCTTGAAATTACAAATTATTTTTTAATTCTTTAACAAAGATTCTAAGCACACCTTCTCTCCATACGTTGAATCGTTTCAGTAATTGATCTTCTTGATCTGTATAGAAAAATACAAATCCTTTTTCTGCAACTGGTATTAACGAAGATCGCGATTCCACCTCATCATCCTGATCCTTAAATTCCAAAAAGGGAGAACAAATCAGATTTCTATTGAATTGTTTGCCAATGCTGTGTATGGTAAAAACGAGCTTTCCACGCCTTAACCAGCGCATAAAGCCTGGCGCCGCGTCGCGCGGCCGCCGTGATTCCTTTGTGGCCGGGACCGACGTCCACCATCCGACCGACCGCAGCCTGCCGATGGACGCGGCGCGGTGCATGGTCCGGGACGTGTCCCGGGCCTGCGGGGGGCTGGGGCCGCCCGGCTGGCGGCGGAAGGAATGCCTTTGCGGAAAGCTCCGCAGGCCCTGTCCCGGTGTCGCCACGTCACGGCTCGCCGACCCGCGCCCGAGGGACGTGGAGGCGCCGCTCCGGCCCGCCCGGAAGCTGGCGGACAGGGCGGAGGCCAGCCGCGCGGAGATCGACGGCAGGTTGGGTATCCCGGGCCCATCGGACAGTATCCGGGGCTTCATCGGCCATGTCAGGCACCGGGCGGACCTGACCGGACGGCGGTTCCTGAAGGGAGGGACGATCCCGCACCGCGGGAAGGTGCACCCGATATCCGGGCCGCACACCCGCTGGATATCGAAGGGCAAGGCCGGGGTCCCGGTGGAGCCCGGCGTCCCCGTCCGCGTGCTGGAGGACCGTCACGGATTCCTCCCGCACCGTTCCGTCATGTGGGAGGGGAGCGACGTGGACGTGGCGATACCGATGGTCGGGGAGGCGCGGGCCCGGTTCCCTGACCTGTCGGTGGTGAGCTTCGACAGGGGTCCGCACAGCCCCCCGGACCGGCTGGGGCCTGCCGGGATGCCGGAGCCGACGCCATGCCCCGCAGGGGCAGGCTGTCCAAGGCGGACCGCGTCCGGGAAAGCGGGGAGGCGTTCCGCGGGGCGCGGCGCGCCCACGCCGTCGGCGGGTCGGCCATCAACAGCCTGGAGCACCGCGGCCTCGACCGGGTGCGGAGCCACGGAAAGGAGGGTTTCGCCGGCGCCGTGGCGCTGGCGGTGCCGGCGGCGAACGTCCACCGCCCCGGCCTGATGCCGCCGGCGAGGGAGTGCCCCGTGCTTCCCGCCGCCGCCTGACCGGGGCGTCCACCGGTGAACCGGCCCATGGAAGGTCCCGCCGCTGCGGGGCCCGCACCGGCGTGCCCGCGGGCCGGCGGAGGCCCGGGCGGCGCTCCGACGGGCCCGGCCAGGGTCCCGTGAAGCCGGAATCCGCCGGATCCGGCCCGATCCCCGGAAAAACACGGGATTTTCTGGCAGACACTAATGTAGCCATGGATAGAAGGGCTCACTGTTTGCCAAACGGAATCCTGTGATCCGGAAGAAGTAGTCACTTCTGCCGAACCGTTGCATCTTCCCGACCATAGCTGAATCAAGACCCAGAGATTCAATTAGGCTTCGGAGAATCCTTCGGCTCGCAGTCAATAAGAAAACCCAGCATCTCGGTCGCGTCCTTGTTGGAATAGAAACGCACCATGTTCTCGTTGAATTCAATCGCCCGTCCGGCGGGTACCGAGATTGCGTCAAGACCGTTCGACATCAGAACCCCATTCATCATGAAACGTGACGTGCGCTTGTTCCCGTCAAAATAGAACTGTTGCAATGCTCCGAACATGAAAAAGGCCATCGCCCGCTCCCGCCGGTCACCGATCTCCGCTTCCATCGCCTTAACGCCTTGGCTGAACAGTCGTTTGAGGTTTCCGGCACCGGCTTCCGTCGGATGCGACGGTGTGAACTCGCCGTCACCGAGGGCGACGCGGGGTGTCGTCTCGGTATGTTGACCCTCACCCCGGAAGTGACCCCATTCCAACGCCTCTTCGCGTGCGACAAGTCCGTGCAGGCGGTCGAAGATCGGCTTTCCGAGCCTGAACGCGTCGCCGTGCACCAAGGACAGCAACGCTTTTGCCGCCGCTGCGAGATTAAGAACCTGCCGCTCATCCGATAGTCTTCGACCGCCTACCGTCACACCATCAAGCAGTGTTTTGACCTCTGGATATGTGAAAGGGTTGCCTTCGAGCGCACTGGCATCAAAAACAAACAGGGGCAGCATCTGTCTGTAACGCGAGATTGACCGCCGAACCGAGGTCGCCGAACAGGGCGGTACTTTGGATCGGTCCCATGAAAATCCGAGTGCATCGAAGAGTATCATAGTTGTCGCTCACGAATATCACGGAAGAAAATTATATACCTCACCGGTCGTCAACCCATCTCCTGCCTGCTGCATGTCAGTCGAAGTTTTTATGGACGGCAACAGCGGTCATATTCAGCTGCACCAATTCCAGATCCAAACGACGGTGGCCACACGTTTCGCGGGGACACTGCCCAAACCATCGCCGGACGGATTGTGGAATGCGAGTGGAAATTGGATGCGGACAGACGGGTCGGTTATGGCTTGCCAATCCGTAGTCTCGCCGCGAAACATCAGGGGCGATGTCTTGATTGCCGCCGGGGGAACCGCGCGGCGGTTCATATCGCCGTCATAGGTATATGAGAAATGGGTTCAGCGTTGGTTGCTGGCTGAGGAGGGGAGGTCCACCTGATCGCCCGCGTTTTGACATTGGGACCGACAGCCAAACCACCTGTTCAGCGATGTTGGCGCCATGAAGAGCCGGGTGTTACAGGCCGTGTGCCTCTGGAGTGGGCGCTGGCCGGAGCCTATCCGGCGCTTAACGTGGTGTCGCCGCTCCCCTCTGGGACCTATGCGGGTGTTGTGGCGCAGATACTGGAAGCGCTTCCAATGAATCCCGGAATGATCGATGGTGATGTCGGACGGGCGCAAACCATCTAGATGGTGTGTTCGGTTCTGGATAAAAGTCAGGATATTCAGATCGCCTTCGCCAATTCCGGTGACCTTCGCACCTCCTTTGAGGATGGAGAGGTGACGATGGGCGACGTTATGACAGTTCCGCCGCTCCGGAACATGCCAGCCACATTACGGATCGAAGACCAGGGCATCATAGAGGGGTCTGAATATGGTGTAAGTCAGGCGAAAGAGGTCAAGGATTGCCTCCGCAGGTTGCCGGTTTTGGCAGTATCCGGGATCCGGCGGTTGTGCCAGGTGAGGGCCGGATCAGGGAGGTTTCGGTCGGAGGCCAACCAATCAATCCCAACGCCAACTGTTTCGTGGTGAGAACAATTCTGCCCGCAACGGCGGCCACCGATTGTTCGCCAATGATGCGATCGGTCCCTATGAATACGGACCTGATCCAGCGGATGTCTTAGCTGATTATATCGCTGCACGGGATACGGTTACTCCGAAGCTTGAAGGTCAGCCAACCGTGGCCTGGAATCTCGCCGGTGCGGACCGTCGCACGACAATGTTCAATCGTTGACGGCGGATATTCGGCACGCTGTTCAGCCTCAGCACGATCCTTGCGATCCGGCTCTTTACGTCCGCGCTTTGGGATTCCGGGGCTCCCTTCGGAATGTGGGATTGCGGCAGCCGCAGCCAACGCCATGCAGAGATGGTCACCGTTTATGTCCTTGCACAACAGAACGTCCCGATAGGTCATTGATGGACCGGAGCGATCTACAGAAAATTCTTGACAAAGACAGTCGTGTTAATTTGTAACCGGCGTCATGCCTGCAGCCGTCGGAGCCGTCTGTGTTCGAAATGACCCTTCATCATGGGTTCAGCAATATCGGCTTTTCGGGTCGCTACCGCTCATTCCCCGGCTTTTCGCAAAGGTCCGACACCGTCCGTCAGATGCTTGCTCCCCGCGAGGTGATTTGCTTCGACCTCGAAACGAAAGACATTCTGGCGATGCGTCCGCTTGGCCAACATCAATGGTTGGTTTTGCTGGTATTCGGCGATGATGGACGGCTTCGCCCGCAGGTTCTCGGACTGCAACCCGATTCCAGTCTTTGGTTTGATTCCTTTGACGGTGCGGGCCTGTGTGGGTGGCTTACGCGGCACGGTGCCAAAGTGCCTGACTCCTTCGCGTCCGCAAAGGTTGAGCTCAACGACTTGGTTGCACTCAAGGCGCAGGCGGCCTGCACGGTCTGGGCCGTGCGACCCGTTGATGCGGAGCGCCTTGTCGCCGACGCTTCCCCCGGTATGGTCGAAATTTCGCATAAGCCGGCTTCCTCGGGTTCCCGCGTGCCGCTACCACCGTCGCTTGGAGAAATCCGCGAGGAATTCACCGTCCACCGCGGCACCGCGCAGGCTTATGACGTGTGGGCGGGTGAGGTCGTTCAGATCATCGATATCGAGGGGCAGCAGTGCTCTGACTTCATCGCCCTCAGGCGAGGACCGCTGGATACCGGCGTCGAGATGGGCATCGATGGCACCGCGACCCGGTCAATGGTGCGCGGCGCCTATCCCGGTCCCGGACTTGTGGACAAATTTTTCGACCGGGAGCTTCGGCCGGTGATGCGGCTGGTTCAGGATACCTGCGGACAGCATGACACGTTCGGGATGGCCTGCACCGCCCGTGGATACGAGGACCGCGGCTTTCCGGGGCACCTGAACTGCTCGGATAACATATCTGCCGCGCTCGACCCCTATGGAGTGCCCTATCGACCCGCCTGGCCTGCGGTCAACTTTTTCTGGAGCACCTGGGTTGACCTTGACTCGCACCGGTTGATGACCGAAGAAAGCCGCTCACGCCCCGGCGATTACGTCGCATTGGAGGCTTTGGACGATCTTGTTTGCGCAAGCACTGCCTGCCCGGATGATCTCGATCCGATCAATGGATGGAATCCGACGGACGTTCACGTGCGGATTTACCGCAGGGATGCGCCGGTTCGCCACGCCGTCTCATATCGCGAAAAGGAAGACGCACCGATGTCGCTTACCGGTGAAAGCCCCTTCCATTCGGCGACCTCGAAACTAACCGGCCAGTTCGCTCCGGTCCGGGACGTCTGGGCACCAGTGACCTTTCCCGGGATCGGAACCGTCGGTGAATACTGGGCCTGTCGCGAAAAGGTGACGTTGCAGGACATGTCGAGCCTGCGAAAATACGATATCGTTGGACCGGATGCGGAGCGCCTGCTGCAGCGGGCGCTTACCAGGGACGTCGCGCGGCTTTCCATCTGGCGCGGTGCGTATGCGCTGGTCTGCGACGAGGTCGGTTCGGTTGTCGATGACGGAACGCTGTTCCGGCTTGGCCAGGAGCTTTTTAGGTGGTGCTGTGGGTCGGAGGAAAGCGCTCGAGTATTTCAGAGGATCGCGGAGACCGAAGGCTATCAGGTTAGGATCCATGGAATGGGCAGCGCTCTGCCCAATCTGGCGATGCAGGGTCCGCGCTCGCGCGATGTATTGCGCAAGATCGCGTTCACCCAACCGACGGTCCCTTCGCTCGATGACCTGAACTGGTTCGGAGTCACCATGGCCCGGTTGGGGAATCGTGACGGAATGGCCTATATGCTTGCCCGGTCGGGTTATACCGGGGAACTGGGATATGAGCTTTTCTGTTCCGTTTCGGACGCCCCGCGGCTTTGGGACGCCGTCATGGCGGCAGGAGAGGAGTTCGGCATCGCTCCGATGGGAACGGCGGCTCTCGAAATCCTTCGGGTCGAGGCGGGCTTCGCCGCATCGGGAGCCGAATTCGCCCCAGGGGTTGATGCCCACGAGGCCGGCCTTGGCTTCGCGGTCAATTCCCGAAAGAGCGACTTCATCGGTAAGGTGGCGCTGGAGCGCAACGCCATAGCGCCGCGCAGAACGCTTAGAGTTTGTTCCATAAGTTGAGTGGTCCCGCAGGATGTGGTATTCCAGATCGAACTTCAACCCAAATCCGGAGATCGCCATGCCCTGGAACAGGACCACCCAACAGCTCCATAAGCGCCCGGACGACCACAGTCAAAACGATCTGACCGACGCCGAATGGACCATCATCGAGCCGATGCTGCCGAAGCAGGGAAGGATGGGACGGCCGCGCGAGGTCGACCTTCGGTCGGTGTTCGACGCGGTCCAGTATATCCTGTCCACGGGATGCCAGTGGCGCGCGTTACCCTCTGGATATCCACCGTTTTCCACCGTCCAGAACTATTTTTACGCATGGCGGCGGAGCGGGCTCCTGGAGCGTCTCGTGCATCGTCTCCGGGACCTCGCGCGGCGGTGTTCGGGGCGCTCCGCGGAGCCGACCGCCGCCTCGATCGACAGCCAGTCGGTGAGGACCACGGAGAGCGGCGGGCCCCGCGGCTACGACGCCGGGAAGAAGGTGAAGGGGAGGAAAAGGCACCTGATCGTGGACGCCGACGGCACACCGATCGTCATGACGGTTCACACCGCCGACATCCAGGACCGGGACGGGGCGCCGGACCTGATCGCGAAGCTGCTGGAGACGGTGCCCACGGTGTGTAGGCTGTTCGCCGACGGTGGCTACGCGGGTCCGAAGCTGCGGGACCGGCTTGAGGGGATGGGGTTGTCGAACGTGATCAGGATCGTCGAAAAACCGAAGAATGTCAAAGGGTTCACTGTTCTCTACCGCCGCTGGGTGGTGGAGCGGACCTTCGCCTGGATGGGCCGGTGCCGCCGCCTGTCGAAGGACTATGAGCGCCTCTGCGAGAACTCGCTGGCATGGGCGCAGCTGGCCGCCTGCCGGTTCCTGCTCAGGCGGGTGGCGAGGGCGTCAACTCCATGAAAAACAATAGTTTAATGATATCAGTGACTTATGATTCAAACTCTTAGGGGTCTGATGTTCGAGGGCGCCGAAGCGCCGCGCCATGGAACAGCCGTCTATTCGGGCGAACGGCCCGTCGGTGTCGTGACCTCGGCGGTCCCGTCGCCAATGTTCGAGCGGGCGATCGCTATGGTCAGGATTGCCATTGAGTTTGCCGATGCCGGTACGGATCTGGAGGTTGGGCAGCTCGATGGCCGGATGAAGCGACTGCCGGCGACCGTCTGCGACATTCCCTTCTACGACCCCAAAAGAGAAAGGGCACGCGCGTGAACGGGCCGGTCGTCGAACTGCAGGGGGTATGGAAAGTATTCGGGGAACGGGCGACGGAAGCTATGTCTGCGATCCGGTCCGACGGTCTGAGCAAAGCCGAGGTCCTGGAACACTATGGCGCTGTCGTCGGTGTTCGGGATGCGAGTTTTTCGGTCGGTGAGGGCGAGATCTTCTGCCTGATGGGTCTGTCGGGGTCGGGAAAATCGACTCTCGTGCGCCATATCAACAGATTGATCGAACCTTCGGCTGGTGCCATCAGGATTCTCGGGGAGGATATTGGTGCGATGGCGGCCGACCAGCTCCGGGCACTTCGGAGCACGAAGATTGGCATGGTCTTCCAGAACATGGCGCTCCTGCCCCATCGGTCGGTGCGCGACAATATCGCGTTCGGGCTTGAACTAAGGGGTATGGACGCCTTTCGCCGTGCGCAGGTCGCCAACCGCACTCTCGAAACCGTATCGCTTCACGGCTATGGCGACAGGCTGCCATCGGAGCTTTCGGGCGGGATGCAGCAGCGTGTCGGGCTGGCGAGAGCGCTTGCCGCCGATCCCGAAATCCTGTTGATGGATGAACCGTTTTCAGCGCTTGATCCCCTGATCCGCCGCAACCTCCAGGATGAGTTTCTGAGTCTGTCGGACAATATGAGGAAGACCACTGTATTCATCACGCACGATCTGGACGAAGCGATCCGCATGGGCGACAGGATCGGAATCATGAAGGATGGTGAGATCGTGCAGATTGGAACGGCGGAGGATATCGTAACGTCTCCGGCGGATGGCTATGTAGCTGATTTTGTGGCTGGAATTTCCCGATTGAAGCTGGTTTCCGCAGCCAAGATCATGGTCCCGCTTAAGGAATTCGTGGCGAAGAACGGACCTCTCGATCTAGTGGAGGCGCATCCCGTCGCCTGCCCTGAAGATGATCTCGACACTCTTGTCGAACTGAGCACCCATACCGAACGACCGGTTCTGATCAAGACGGAGAACGCGATCCTCGGTGTGGTTGACAAGACGACGCTTTTACACGGTCTGCAGGGGAGCGCCACAGCATGAGCCTGTCCCCGGTCCCGATATCCTCCGCCGACACACGCGATACCTCGGTCCATGCATTCACCGTGAGCGGAACGCAGTATTACGAGTCCATCTTCGAGAAGATCGAGAAGAACGCGCTCCCGCGCTGGCACATCAACCCTTGGGCGCTGACCGTGCCCTGGTTCTGGGCCGGTCTGCGGGGCGTATGGCTGGTGTTCTGGATCGCCCTGGCGGTCGACCTTCTGGGCATCGTCTGCCTGATGCAGGTGGTCAAGTTCAGCCCGCTTCTTGCCGAGGCGCAGGCCAATGCGGCCGACAACGTCACATTGGTCGAGCGTTACTCGCGGTGGATTCGCAATTTCGGCACCGTTGGGGTGGTCCTCCTGGTGACCGGTCGGCTGTGGATCGCAAGCAGTGCGAATCGGATGTATTATCGACAGTATTCGCGCTGGCGCATCGACACGAAAGTCGCAAACGGAGTCGAAACAAGGCGCCTGCTGCTTGCCGGTCTGATTCTTCTGATCGTAGCGCCGCTGACCATCTATCGAGCGACGCAGCAGCGCCTGGACGAGCGTGCTTGCCTGAACCTGATCCGTGCCGCCGAGGCGACCGACGCGTTGCTGCTGGGCTTCGGAATCGACGATGCCACGCGCCTGACCGAGATTCTGCAGGCCGAATATGACGGATTCTCCGATGAGTTTGAAGGATTGGACGCGGTTCAGGACCGGACAGCGGACCAGAATTCCCGCCGAGCCGAACTGCGCAAGCTGCTTCGGGATACCGGACGTGACCTGGATACGGTCCGGACCGCGGTGAACGTCGGCGCGCGTCAGAAGTTCGACTGCTGGTTCATCGATGATTTTCCGACCCTGGCGCGGATGGACCCTCCGGAAGATGTGGTCTATCGCCGGACGCCCGATGAGGAAGCCATCGCCGCCGGACGCGAGGGCGCCACCAAGGTCGTTCGGTTGGTCAAGGATCCGGTCGAAGGGCGAAAGGTCAATATCTTCACCTATTCGGCGGAATCGATCGACATCTCCATCAACTATCTGCGCGCCAGTTTCGCGGGCATTTTCGATGCCATGACCAATGTCCTCAGGCAGTCACTGATCCGTGTCGAGGTCCTGTTCATGCAGACCCCCTGGCCAGTCATTTCCTTCCTTTTTCTGGCTCTGGCCTGGCGGTATACCGGGAGGGCGACGACCATATTCGTCGGGGGATGCCTTGCTTTCCTCGCGGCTTTCGAGCTATGGCAGGTCGCCATGCAGACCATGGCTCTGGTTGTCGTCTCGACCGCGCTGTGCATATTGGTGGGACTGCCGGTTGGCATCTGGATGGCAAAGAACAAATGGGCCAGATGGATCACCGAGCCCGTTCTGGATGTGATGCAGACAATACCTTCACTGAGCTATCTCGTGCCCGCTGTGGCTTTTTTCGGGATTTCCCAGCCACCGGCGGTACTGGCCACGGTGGTTTTCGCGATGCCGCCGATGATCAAGCTGACCGCGCTGGGCATCCTGCAGGTTCCCGAAAGCACTAAGGAAGCCGGGCTGGCCTTTGGCGCTTCGGACCGCCAGCTATTGATGAAGGTTGAACTGCCGATGGCCATACCATCGATCATGGCGGGACTGAACCAGACCATCATGCTTGCGCTTAGCATGGCGACGATCTCGGCCTTCATCGGGGCCGAGGGTCTCGGCGCCATCGTCACCGCCTCACTGGGCGACGCCCAGGCGGGCAAGGGGCTTCTTGCGGGGATCGCCATTGCGCTTGTCGCGATGATGATTGACCGTATTCTGAAGGGGATCCGGGCTTCGTTCAGCCGGATCTGAATCCAACCATATCCAATAGGGAGATCAATCGATGAAACATCTATTCGGAGCGACCGTGATCGGCACAGCGCTGGTGGTGGGGTCCGTCGCCTCCGCACAGGAGAAAGTGTCCATCGCCGAACCCAGCTGGAACGGTGCCCGCGCCATCGCGCATGTGATGACCGCGATCATCAACGGTCCTCTGGGTTCGGAAGCGGAGGTGCTGATCGGCATGAACCAGCAGCCCGTGATCTACGCGGGCATGGACAAAGGCGATGGTTCGGTCGATGTGCATCCGGATATGTGGATGCCGAACTGGCAATCCGCTTGGGACGAATATGTGGTTGACAAGCAGACTGTCGATCACAACAGCCCTTACAAGGGTACATCGAACCTCTATGTTCCGACCTATATGGCCGACAAGGTCGGGTCCATCGAGGATCTCAGGAATCCCGAAGTCGCCGCCATGTTCGACACCGATGGCGACGGTCTTGGCGAATACTGGGCCGGCGACGTGACCTGGGCTTCGACCAAGCGCTGGCAGATCAAGTTCAAGTCCTACGGTCTCGATGGCCTTTGGGAGCCGAATATCGTCTCCGCCGATACGTTCAAGGCGGGTCTCGCCGCGGCCTATGCGTCATCGAAGCCGCAGATGTTCTATCATTGGACTCCGGAAGCATTGCACGTTCAGTATGATCTGACGGTTGTTGGTGAGCCGTCGCGCTTCGAAGGGTGCGAGGACGTTGACCTCGATGCCGAGAACTGGCTGGAAGTCTCTCACTTCGAATGTGTCATCGCCTCGAACGACATCTTCATCGCCTTTTCGAAATCGCTGTGGGACCGCAATCCAGCCGCGGCCCAGATGCTGAAAAACGTCCAGTTGACCGGCGATGAGGTCAATGCCTGGATCGTTGAGATGTTCGAGAACAAACGCGATCCGCAGGAAGTCGCTGAGCAGTGGATTGCCGACAATGCCGACACCGTGAACGCCTGGATCGGCGCCTGACGGTTTACGATGCCCGGGAGCGTCGAAGCCGCGGCGGTCCCGGGTGTTACCGTCCACACGGCGCCCGGGATTCCGGTGAAGATGGGTCTGCGAAGCCTGTATTCCCGTCCGGGACAAAGCTGCACCAGGGACGTTCCTTGATCCCCCGGCGGCGGGCCGGGGTTGAGGGATTTTTCCGGCCGGGGCCCCGGATTCCACGCGGAATGCGGCGGCTGTCCGTACGGACCGGAGCCCCGGACGGGCGCGCCGGAACGTCTCCTGTCCCCCGCCGTCCGACGGGTCGGACCGCTTCAGGGAGGCCGTGCCCGGGCGAAAGCCTCCGCAGGCGTCAGGTAGCCGAGGACCTTCCCGGGACGTGCGTTCAGGATGTCCTGGACCTCCTTCACACGGGCGTCCGTGACCTGGCGGAAACCGGTCCCCTTCGGCAGGTACCGGGGCGGCGGACCGTCGGTATGCCCGTTCAGGCCCCGCTCCCACGGGTGGTGGGGCGTCGGGAGGAGGAAGCCGGCCCCGGGCGCCTTCGCCACCTTCGCGCGCTCCGCGAACTCCCTGCCGCTGTCCACCGTGACCGTGTGGACCCCGGCGCCGGGTCCCTCGGCAGGTCGGTCATCGCCTTTCCGACAGCCTCCGCCCTCTTTCCGTCAACCCGCCGGACAGGCGTGAATTCCGGGCATCCGTCAACGGGCGGCACCGCCGCCCCGCCATGTCCCCCGCCGATCACCGTGTCGGCCTCCCGGTCGCCGGTCCGCGCCTTGTCCCAGACGGTCTCCGGACGTTCCGGGATGTCCCGCCGGCCCGGTATGTGGCCCCGGCCCGCGTGGCGGCCACCCTGCCGGTTCGGTTTCCTTCCCCGCCGGCGCAGGTGCGTCAACGGACTTCCGCCGCCCGCGGTCGGCCCGGATGCGGTCGTATATCCGCTGACGGCCCGCCATCCCCGGATCTTCCGGCCGGAGGCGACCGGCGATCCGCTCCGGGCTCCGGCCCTCCCCGGCTTCGCCACGACCGACGACCGGCGCTCCCCGGTGAGCTTCCCCGGCACCGACGACGCATCACTCCGCCGCTCGGTGGCTTTCCCCTGCGCCTGTCTGCGCCTGTATCCCCGACCGCCGCCGCCGCGACGGATCTCCCGCGATATCGTGGACGGGGCACGCCCAGGCCACCGCGCGATGGCCCCGTTCGAAAGCCCGCTTTTCCCCGTGGCGAAAATCCGGCATCTCCCGTCGAAGGCCGGATGGCGGTAGCCCCCGGGCATGACGCTCTCCCATTGTTAACACAGGGACTGTCGCCGCTATCCGGCCGATCCGCGATATGCCGCGCCCCCGGCGCGGCTTCCCACCACCTAAGGTGTTGCACTTCAGGCTGGCACGGGGGATCGTAGAACCGGCGGTGTGGCATCGTTTTTTGAAGTGCGGTCGATCAGCTCCCGGATCGAGGTCTGGGGCGCAGTACATGAGGTATCGAAGGATCATAAAGTGCGCTGTCGCTGAACCCTGGCACGTCACCGATAGCAGGACCTACGAGGATCAGAGCGGTTCGTGTGATCTTTTCTGCCCGGACGCGAGCGTGGATGTCCCGCAGGGTTCCCCAAAGAACGATCTGGTCCGGCCAACTGACGCGATGCGCGACCACAACTGGACAGTCAGGACCGTAATGAGGCGATAGCTTTCGCACAATGTCACGAAGCGCCCGAATCCCGAGATGGATGGCAAGGGTCGCACCGGTTCTGGCGAAATTCTCCAGCGTCTCACCCGGAGGCATGGAGGTGGATTTCATGGAAACGCGTGTCAGCACCAGTGACTGCGCGATTTCGGGCATCGTGAGTTCCTGACCCAACGCCGCCGCCGTGGCGGCATAGGCGGGAACGCCTGGTATGATTCGGTAGGGAATGCCGTCCGCTTTCAACAGGCGGATCTGTTCGGCGATGGCGCCATAGAGCGACGGATCGCCTGAATGCACCCGCGCCACATCCTGGTCTCGCCGATGCGCCGAGAGAATTTCCGCATGGGTCTCATCCAGCGTCATGGAGGCCGTGTCGAGCACGCGTGCGCCAACCGGAGCACGCGCCACGACTTCCGCAGGTACCAGGGATCCCGCATACAGACAGACCGGGCAGGCCGAAATCACACGGGCCGCTTTCAGAGTCAGCAGTTCAGGATCACCCGGTCCCGCGCCTATGAAATGAACCGTCATGACAGCCTGACCTTCATGACGAACGCGGTCGAAACCGGTCTGCGCGCCAAATGGGCATGGTTACGTCCATGGTAACGCCCATGACGCGGGTTATACCGTGCACGGGAAGCGAAATCCCCGGACTCCATACCGCGCCGGAATGAGAGACTTTCGCCTATATCGCGTTTCGGGACCGGCGAACGTTGGAATGCCCGAACACTCCCTTCTCTCCGCCGGTCTTCCTGAATGGCGAGTGTGTTCGCGGCCTGCCGTCGCGGATCACCCGGCATCGGAAACCGTCGCTCTCCGGTGCTTATAGCCGCGCGGGGTATATATGCGCTGTCCATCACCAAGTGTCATGAGTCGTGTTCGCGAAGAGCCCACGATCACGAGCGTCATCATGTCGATGCCATCCACGTCAAGTTCGCGGAGCTGTCCATACGTCAGGCATTCCCCTGACCGACCGATATTGGATGCCAGCAGGACCGGACAGTCCTTGGGGCGGTGCTTCAGGAGAATGTCCCGTGCGGTGGTGAGCAGGTCGCGCCGACGCCTGGATACCGGATTGTAGAACGCGACCACGAAATCCCCTTCCGCGGCCGCACGCACGCGCCGCAGGATATCCGTGCGCGGAGTCAGAAGATCGGAAAGCGAGATGGCGCAGAAGTCGTTTCCCAACGGCGCGCCCGCACGCGCCGCCGCTGCCTGTAGCGCCGAAACCCCCGGCGCGGTGACTGTTTCGACACGTCGTGCGGCGGGCGAAAGCCCCCGGCTATCGGGCTTGCCGTCCAGCAGTTCGAAGACCAGGGCTCCCATCGCATATATGCCGGCGTCACCCGAACAGACCAACGCCACGGACTTGCCTTCAGCCGCCCGCTCCAACGCGTAAAGACATCGCTCCGTTTCGCGGCCCAGCGGAAAATCCATTCGCCGTTTGCCTGCGGCCAAGGCCCCCAGGAGGTCGATATAGAGCCCGTAGCCCACGATAACGTCCGCTTCCGCCACCAACTGCGCCGCCTCCGGGGTACGCCAGATGGCTTGCCCCGGCCCGATTCCCACCAACGCCAGACGACCGCGGGGCCGACCTTTGAGTTCCGTGATCGGCCGCGGAGCGATGGCGAGGGCACATGTGGCGTTCGCGCTTTTTACCTTTGCCCGCAGTAGAACAGCCTGCGGTCCAGCCGCTGCCAGAGCGGCGGCTTCGGCAACCCCATGGCAGCCAACCTCTGCGAACACCGTGGCCGAGGGATTGGCCAATCTCGGCGTCTCGGCCTCGAGTTCCGCCGCCGCGAACAGCCTGAGCGGTGCCGCCAGTTTGGTGGCGAGTGCGTTCACCGCCGGTTCGTCCGACTTCAGGTCGAGGGTGAAGAGTCCCGCGAGCGCACCGGTCGCCACTTCGGCCCCGGCCAGAACCTTCATCACCAGCGCTTCCAGCTCCTCAGGCGGACAGTTGCGGGAACAGCCAACACCCAGCGCGGTGCGCTGCGGATGAAAGGCCATCGCCCCCGGCTTTCCCGGTCTGAGTGTCGCCTCGATCATGACCGTATCTTCGTCAGCCGTGGAGGAATCGGCGGCGGGCAGAGTCCCGAGCCACTCCGCGCCATGCGCCTCGTCTCCATGGATCCGCGCTTTGCCGCCCGACAGGAACCGCGCCATCGTGTTCCTTGCGAGATCCGGGGTGCCCAATGTCCAGCCTGCCGGCGGTTCGTCAAGCGAAACCCCGAGCGATACATCGCCCGCCGTTGTCACCGCCGCCCGACCGCCTAGCGCCTCCGCCACCTGCCGGGCCAGACGGTTTGCTCCCCGATGGCCACCGAGCAGCGGAACCACGACAGCTCCGTCATCGGATACCGAAACCAGGGGCGGCTCCCTGCGTTTGTCATTCAGAAGCGGAGCGACGGCCCGGATGAGGATTCCGCTGGCGCAGACCCCGATCACGGGAGTCCCGGAGGCGAAGAGTGAACGGGTATGATCAAGCGCATCGGGAAAGAACGCATCGGCCCTCCCCACCCGACCGTCCCGTCCGTGCAGCGGAGCGCCAAGAGCGGCGGCGACCCGTCCGGCCGTGGCTTCCCCGGAACCCGAAACCGCAAGAACAACAGGTGTCACAGCCATGGATCGGATCTTCCCGCGATCAGGATCATCGAAAAATAAGGCGCGGTTTCGGGAGCGTCCGTCAGTGCGCAGACATGCTCCTCGGCAAGGGTCGCGCGCGCGATATACGTGGCTTGGTCAAGCCGCCCGAGCCGCTCGATCACGGTTCTGACTTTCGAGAGGTGCCGTCCCACTTTCAGCACGGCAGCGCAGTCCGCGTCTTCAATCCGACGGGCAAGTTCGTGATCCGGCAGTGTTGCCGGAATGACCGTCAGCTGCCCGTCCCGCGACGCCAGCGGAATCTCCGCCCTTGCGGCGCAGGCGGTTAGCGAAGTCACGCCCGGAACGACTTCGACGTTGAAACGGTCAGCAAGACGGGCGTGGATATACATGAACGAGCCATAGAGAAAAGGATCACCTTCGCAGAGGCATGCCACGTCATCACCGCATGAAAGCGCTTCGGCGATTTCGGCGGCACCCCTGTCGTAAGCCGCCTGCGCCGGTTCGCGCGCCGTTGTCATCGGCACATCGATCACGATTTCCCTCACATGCGTTGGTATCAGGTCGGAGGCGATGCCCCGCGCGAAGCTTGTTCCCCCGGCAAGAGTTGGATAGGCAATGACGGTTGCGGCTTCGATCAACGCCGCCGCCCTGCGCGTGATCAGGCCGGGATCGCCGGGCCCCAGTCCGATGCCAAAAAGCGTGCCATTCATCGCTTCATCAGGTTCCACTGCGTCACAGGCATGAACGGACGCCAGCCGTTTATGTTGCCCACCGGAGAAACGCGGCTGATGGCCATCCTGATGAGTTGTCCTCCATGGATGCCGTGGAGTTCCATCAACCGGGCTTCAGCTTCGAGCGTGACCGCATTGGCGACAAGCCTTCCGAGGGGGCGAAGCGCCTCCCAGGCTCTGTCAAATACGTCAGCCGTCAGCCCACCGCCGATAAACACCGCGTCGGGCGGGGCCAGCCCGCGCAGCGCCATGGGCGCTTTGCCATCGACAAGCTGGAGTTTGGGCGTTCCCAATGCCGCGGCGTTTCTGGCCGCGATGGCGCGGCGTCCAGCGTTGGGGTCGATACCCACCGCCTGAGCCTCCTTTGCCGCGCGCATCCACTCTATCGCGACCGATCCGCAGCCTGTGCCGATGTCCCACAGAAGCGCACCGGGCATTGGCATCAGCTTCGCCAGGGTAACGGCGCGGACCTCCTGCTTGGTCATCACGCCGTCGTGTTCGAATGCATCGTCCGGCAAGCCCGCGATGCGTTGAAGAACGGTGGCGTTCCGTGCGGCTACGCACCGTATTGCGAGGGTATTGAATGCGGGAACACCATGCGTCCATTCGGAAGCGATCCCTTCGAAGCGCCGTTCTTCCTTGCCTCCCATTGAAGTGAGCGCCGTCATCACCGAGTCGCCGAAGCCGCGGTCAGTCAGGAGACGGGCGATCCGGGTAGGTGTGTACTCGCCGGTTGTCAGTATCAGAAGCCGCTGGTCTGGCTGAATGAACGGGATCATCTGCTCGACCGGACGACCGTGTACCGTCAGGGTCTCCACATCCGCCAGACTCCATCCCATCCGGGCCGAGGCAAGCTGGAATGCCGAAAGCTGCGGGTGATAGGTGATCTGCTCGGGCGGTATGACGCGCCCGATGCGAGCTCCGACGGAATACCAGAGCGGGTCACCGGTGGCGAGAACCACAACCCGCTTTCCCCGGTATGATCTGAGTCGGTCGATCAGCGCGTCAAACGGTGACGGCCAGGCGATGCGTTCGGCGGAGACGGACTCTGAAAGCCCGTGATGGCGTTCGCCGCCGACGATGATCTCGGCTGCCTCGACCACCGCCCTGGCAACGGGGCCAAGACCCTGCAATCCATCCTCTCCGATGCCTACGATATGCAGCCAGCGATCATTCATTGCGGTATCCATGTGAATGATCCGCCAATGCGTTGACGGCGGCGGCCGCGATAGCGGACCCTCCGCGCCGACCTTCGAGCGTGACGTATTCGCAGCCGCGCGGATTCGCCGCGAGCTCGGCCTTCGATGCCGCCGCTCCGATGAAGCCCACGGGGAAGCCGAGGATCACGGCTGGCTTCGGCCATCCACCGTCGAGACGTTCAAGGAGATGGAAGAGCGCGGTCGGAGCGTTGCCGATTACCGCCACGGCACCTTCGATCCTGTCATGCCAAAGATCGACGGCGCTGGCCGAACGGGTTGTGCCCAGTTGTCTGGCCAGAGACGGGACGGCGGGGTCGTTCAGTGTGACGACCACCTCATTGTTAAGGGGAAGTTTTCCGCAGGAGATGCCCGAGGCGACCATTTCGCAGTCACATAGGACCGGGGCCCCGGTGCTCAGGGCCTTTCGCGCCGCTGCGCTGGCATTTGGTGAGCACAGGAGGAAGTCGGCTATGTCCGTCATGCCACAGGCATGAATTACGCGTGTGGCCAGACGAGTCATGCCGGGATCGAACCTGTCCAACCGGGCTTCCTTCCTGACGATGGCGAAGCTGTCGGCGTAGATCGTTTCGGGATCCTTCAGATAGGTGAGCATGATACCGTTCCGTATGAAGGATTCGGATCAACACCGGGCATCGATCCCTCCAGTCCGATCACCATGTCAATCCCGCGCCTTTCGGACGCTTTCAGGACCGAGAGGATGGCTGGCATGGGGATATGGAACATGATGATGGTGGTGGTGTTGATGCCCGGAATGATCGTGATGGTTATGGCTGTGATTGATTTCGAGTCTGCATTCACCTGTGCAGAACGTGTCGCAAAGCGTGCAATCGGCAACGTTTGAACCAGGTGCGCTCGCACCCTGTCCTTCGACATGGTGATGGTGGCTTTCCTGCACGGTACCCACCTCCGCCTCGAATCCAAGAACCTGCGTACGGTATTTGCACATGGAGCAGTTGGGTGGCGGGGTTTCCCCGACCTGTTCGGTTGCCCTCTCGGCGAAAGTTTCCAGCACTTTGGGATGGTCGTTCAGGTAGCTGGCCTTGAAGAACTGGATCTCCGGGTGCTTTGCCGCGATCTGGTCGGTGAAGCCGTAGATCCGGTCAACCAATATTCCGCTGAACAGAAAATATGGAAAAACGATAACTCTCCGATACCCCAGCCGCGCCACATGTTCCAGACACGGCGCCACCAACGGGAAGGTCACCCCGGAATATCCGACTTCACACCAACCGAAGCCCATACCTTCCCAGAGCATCCGGGCGATCTTCGCCACATTGGCGTTGGCGTCGGGATCCGACGCACCCCGACCGACAACGACCAGGCATGTCTCGTGAAGCGGGGTGGAGCCATGCGTTTCGTTCGCACGGCTCACGGCCTCCTCTATTCGGACACCCGCCGCGGCGATCATCCTGGGATCCACTCCAAGCTCGCGGCCGTATCTGATTTCAATGTCATGCCCTGCCGCGTAGGTGCTCAGCACCGTCGGGATATCGTTTTTGGCGTGCATCGCGGCAAACAGCATTCCCGGCACCGCCAGTATACGGTCGCATCCGGCTTCGCGCAGTCGGTCCAGCCCGTCGCGAATGACCGGATTGGCGAATTCCAGGTAGCCATATTCGGTCAGCCATCCATCGGGCAAACAGGCGGGCAGCTGTTCCGCAAGCGACCTGAATTCATCAACGGCGGCCTTGCTGCGCGAACCATGGCCGCAGATCATCACACCGGTTCGGGTCATCTCCACGCACCACCCGGTAGGTCGAAACGTTTCCTGCGGTTGCCACCGATGGTATTGCCGATCGGGGTGGACCAATCCTTGGGCATGGTCGGGAATTCCGATTCGATCGCGTTGGTCGGCGGCAAGCCACGATGACCATCGCTGCAGGCGGAATACCCGGCGAGCCCGCAAAGCGGTTCGGCTATGAACATTGCTGTGGCGACGCGGTTCGTCATTGCGCTCCTTCCTTCCATAATTCCAGACGGAAAGAGGAGCGGGGCCGTATCCCGTAATCCTGACGACGCGGCCTTCCGCCCCCTGTATGGGTCGGCGTCCGGACGCTCTCCTTTCCGGCCCCGAGAGGGCTTCGTCGAAGGCAGGGATAAGCCTCACCTTCGCCACCCGCAACTCAATTTACCTCGTTGTCCGGCGATTTCGGGTCAGAGTGGACCGATTTGGGTCAGGCGCCCGATCATCGATCCCTTTCGTAACGCCTTGCGGAATCGCCTGAGTTGTGGAAAGGGCTCCGGCGGATAAACGGCATTGGAGCGATGGTGATGGGCCAGCTTGTAAACGGTGTCTGGAAGACCGCCGTTCCGCTGGCCGCTTCCGACACGGATGGCGAGTTCCGCCGTAAGGCAGCGGTGTTTCGCAACTGGGTCACCACTGACGGGTCGCCAGGCCCTTCCGGAGAAGGAGGGTTCAAGGCCGAATCCGAACGCTATCACCTCTACATCGCCTGGGCCTGTCCCTGGGCACATCGCACCGTGATCTTCCGCAAGCTGAAGGGACTGGAGGATCTGATCGGTCTTTCCGTCGTAGACCCCGAAATGCTGGACGATGGATGGACCTTCAGGCGGAACGATAACGGCGCGACCGGCGACCGGCTCTACGGTCTGGAATTCGCGCGGGAGCTGTATGTCAGAGCGGATCCAAAGGCGACCTGTCGGGTCACCGTGCCGATTCTCTGGGATCGGCAACGTGAAACGATCGTGTCGAACGAGAGTTCCGAAATCATTCGGATGTTCAATTCCGCGTTTGACGGGCTGACCGGCAATACATTGGATTTCTGGCCCGAGGATCTTCGGGATGGGATCGAAGCCGTCAACGCCCGAATTTACGATACCTTGAACAACGGCGTCTACAGGTCAGGTTTCGCCACGACCCAAAGCGCCTATGATCGTGCAGTTCTTGCGCTCTTCGAGACGCTCGATTGGCTTGAGGAACGGCTTTTCTCGAACCGGTACCTCATGGGCGACCGGATCACGGAAGCCGATTGGCGGTTGTTCGCGACACTTGTGCGGTTCGATCTGGTCTATGCCGGTCACTTCAAGTGCAACCTGCGGCGGTTGATCGACTATCCAAATCTCTGGGCCTATGCCCGTGAACTCTATCAGTGGCCCGGAGTGGCTGGAACGGTCAATTTCAGGGACATTTCGCGGCATTACCATTACAGTCATGCCGATATAAATCCGCACCGGATCATTCCCGTCGGGCCGAAACTCGATTGGGAGATGCCGCACGGGCGGGGGTGACTCTATTGGTCAGAGTTCCGCTGACCTGTTGGATGTCACCTGGCTGGAGGGAGTGAAGGGGGCTGCCTATGACAACCTGGATTACAGTTTGCGACACCTGCAAGCGCGATGGCTGGGAAAACGGCGATATGGCGCAGACGGACGGCGAGCGCCTGGCTGATCTGGTGGAAGCGGAGGTTGCCCAGGATTCCAGGGTCAGGATGCGGCGGCGGAGCTGTCTGATGGGCTGCGGCAAAGGCTGTAACGTGGCGATCCAGGGCAGGGACAAGGTTTCGTATACGCTGGGCAATTTCGTTCCGGAAAGGAACGCGGCGGAAGGGATCGCGCAATATGCGCGGCTTCATGCGGTAAGCGAGAGCGGTGTGGTTCCTTACCGACAGTGGCCGGTTGCGATCAAAGGTCACTTTGTCACCCGCCACCTGCCGATTCCCGAGGAATGACTCCCGAAATCCACCGCGACCATGGCGGGGATCTCGATGCCGCGATCTCAAAATTTGGAGGTGCGCGCGGCGAGTGGCTGGATCTCTCAACCGGGATCAACCCCGTGCCATATCCAATGCCGGACCTGCCCCGCGACTGTTGGCATTCGCTTCCGGACAGTGCGGCGACCCACAGGTTAGAGCTTGCCGCACGGCGATTCTGGCGAATTCCGGAAACCGCCGCCGTTCTGGCCGCTCCCGGCGTTTCCGCTCTGATCGCCCGTATTCCGGAACTCACCGCACCGGGTACGGTCAGTCTCGGATCACCGACCTACGGCGAGTTCGCAGCCGCATTCGAGATGAATGGATGGCGTGTCGGTGACGTGAATCCGGCGGGGCGTGTGATTGTGCATCCAAACAATCCGGATGGAAGATGGAGTGCGCTTGAGGATATCGAGGCGCCTTTGCTGGTGATTGACGAGAGCTTCTGCGACATCGCGCCTGAACGGAGCCTCATTGCGGCCGCATCGCGGCCCGGCACGCTGGTGCTTAAGGGATTGGGAAAGTTCTGGGGTCTGGCTGGCCTGCGCTTGGGCTTCGCCATCGGCGATCCTAGGCTGATCGCACGCCTGGCTGAAAGGCTTGGTCCTTGGCCTGTCTCCGGTCCGGCGCTGGTGATCGGAGCGGCCGCGCTAAGCGATCGTGATTGGGCCGAAAAGACCTGCGGACGTCTTGTCCGCGACGCTGGTCGACTGGATGCGGCGATGACCTCCGCTGACGCTTCGGTTGTGGGCGGTACGACGCTGTTCCGGCTGTTCGAGGTCGCCGATGCCCTGAAATGGCAGGTTCGCTTTGCCCGGCATCGGATATGGACCCGGGTCTTTCCCTATTCCAGGACCTGGCTGCGGCTCGGACTTCCGCATCCCGACCGATGGGAGCGGCTGGAGGCGGCGCTATGAGCGCCGCCGCGGTTCTGGCCATCGCCATGCTGCTTGACGCGATGTTCGGGGAGCCGCGCTGGCTGTGGTCGCGCATAACCCATCCGGTTGTGCTGATGGGGCGCGCGGTGAACTGGATCGACAACCGATTTAATCACGGTCCCGATCGCAGGATCCGCGGTGCCGCCAGCTTCGCGTTTCTCTGCGCCGTCGCCCTGATAACGGGCGCGGTGCTTTCCGCCCTGCCGTTCGGCTGGATCGTTGAGCTTGCCATCCTGGCGGTCCTTCTGGCGCAGCGAAGCCTTGCCGGTCATGTGACCGCCGTCGCCGATGCGCTGCGAATTTCGGTCAGCGAAGGTCGCGCCGCGGTATCCCTAATAGTAGGGCGGGACACCAAAGACATGGATCGGGCGGCCATCACCCGCGCGGCTGTGGAGAGTGCCGCCGAGAATCTTTCGGACGGTGTCGTCGCACCGGCTTTCTGGTTTCTGGTCGCGGGGCTACCCGGTCTGCTTGTCTACAAGCTAACGAACACGGCCGACAGCATGATCGGCCATCGCAATGAACGATATATGGAATTCGGCTGGGCCGCTGCGCGGTTTGACGATCTCCTGAACCTGATTCCAGCCCGGTTGACCGCCGCGTTGACCGCGCTGACCCATGGACGGGCGGAGTTTCGGGCCATTCGGCGCGATGCCACGCTCCATCGCTCGCCCAATGCCGGCTGGCCGGAGGCGGCGATGGCCCGTGTGGTTGGAATCGCGCTGTCGGGTCCGCGCAGCTACGACGGGAAAGTGCGGGATTTTCCTTATATATACGCAGCTGGGCGACTGGACTCCGGACCAGCGGACATTGAAAAGGCGGTTGCAGCGATCTGGCGTGTATGGGCAGTTGTGCTTATCGCCATGATAGCTCTCGCAATTGCCTGAAGCAGGAAACCGAACCCGGTTCGGTGATCCGTTCGGTTCCGGTGTTGATACCATGTTTATATTCAGTGATTTATCGGTTCGGAGCAGGCTGCGTGTTCGCGGTAGGCGCTCACCGTTCGCTCGCCTCTTCTGTCCCTAAAGTCGTGTCCGCCAGAAAACCCCGTGTTTTCCGGTGACAGGGCCGGATCCGGCGGATTCCGGCTTCACGGGACGGCCGGTGGCGGGAACATATAGTGAACATCCGGGCCTCCGCCGGCCCGCGGGTACGCCGGTCCGGGCCTCGCAGCGGCGGGACCTTCCATGGGCCGGTTCACCGGTGGACGCCCCGGTCAGGCGGCGGCGGGAAGCATGGGGCGCTCCCTCGCCGGCGGCATCAGGTCGCGCCCCGCGGAACGCTTCCCCCGCTTTCCCGGACGTGGTCCGCCTTCGACAGCCTGCCTTTCCGCGGCATGGCGTCGGCTCCGGCATCCCGTCAGGCCCCAACCGGTCCGGGGGGCTGTGCGGACCCCTGTCGAAGCTCACTACCGAGAGATCCGGGAACCGGGCCCGCGCCTCCCCGCCCATGGGGACCGCCACGTCCACGTCGCTCCCTTCCCACATCATCGAATGGTGCAGGATGAACCGGTGCCGGTCCTCAAGGAGGCGGACCGGAACGCCGGGCTCCACCGGGACCCCGGCCTTTCCCTTCGATATCCAGCGGGTGTGCGGCCCGGATATCGGGTGCACCTTCCCGCGGTGCGGGATCGTCCCGCCCTTCAGGATCCACCGTCCGGTCAGGTCCGCCCGGGGCCTGACATGGCCGATGAAGCCCCGGATACTGTCCGATGGGCCCGGGATACCCAACCTGCCGTCGATCTCCGCGCGGCTGGCCTCTGCCCTGTCCGCCAGCTTCAGGGCGAGCCGGAGCGGCGCCTCCACGTCCCTCGGGCGGGAGTTGGCGAGCCGTGACGTGGCCACCCGGAGGTAGCCTTTCCGGAGCTTTCCGCAAAGGCATTCCTTCCGCCGCCAGCCGCGTAGCCCCAGCCCCCCGCAGGCCCGGGACACGTCCCGGACCATGCACCGCGCCGCGTCCATCAGCAGGCTGCGGTCGGTCGGATGATGCACGTCGGTCCCGGCCACGAAGGAATGACGGCGGCCGCGCAACGCGGCGCCAGGCTTTTCCGCCGCCACCCTGTGGCCCCTCTCCACGACCGTCCTTCCGACCTCGGTGGGAAGCTCCGGCAAGCGGAGCGACACGCTGTCAACCAGCCGCCGGTATCCGTATCCGTATCCGTCCACGTCCCATGATCCGTGGCCCGGCCTTCGGCCTTCGCCGGATCGTCCGGTGCCCGTTCGCCGGTTCCCGAAGCCGGTCGAAACCGCACCCGGGACCCTGCCTGACCACGCCGGGCACCGGGACGGTCAACGGCTCCATCCCCGGCCCGTCGACCCGGCGGCTCTTTCCGGACGGCACCATCCTGCCCGGAAGCCCGGACAGCCGCTTTCGGGTCCCTTCGTCGCTGTAGAGGTCCTGAAGGCCGATCAGGATCGCCGGGATGTCGTCCCTCGACCTCACGTCCAGCCTGATCCTCCTGATGTCGGGGGCGCCGGGCCGCCGCCGGGTGTCGTGGACCCTGCGCATGGGGGCCTCCTGAAGGGGAGGATTGCCGGATTCCGCGGCATATGGTGGTGAAATCGCCCCCTGACTGCCATATCCGGTGAATCCCCGCAAGGCGGATTCCGTCATTTACCGCGAAAAAACCGCAGCCTGGCAGTTTTCTGGCGGACACTAAAGTCATACCCGTTGCCTGGTCAAAACCTG
The DNA here is from genome assembly GCA_965201085.1 of uncultured Rhodobacter sp. GTDB lineage: Bacteria > Pseudomonadota > Alphaproteobacteria > Rhodobacterales > Rhodobacteraceae > JAPOUP01. The sequence goes on from CBDAVS010000010.1 coordinate 43,658, forward strand.
ACGCAGACCCCGGGATACCAGACTGGTCGCCTTTCCAAAATGCGGGGTCCGGGCGAGAGTCATATTCTCTTCGAGGGAAAGACCGTTGTGTAAGTTTTCCCAGGAATACCGATTTAAGCGGCGGCAAACCGGCCAATCGCCGCGTGATCCCGCCTAGGGATCGGCCAAGCCTAAAGTCTCGGCGATGTCGCGTACGCATCACCCAAATCCACCGATGAGATAGGTCGGCTGGACCACCTCAAGCGACAGAATGACCTCTTCGGCGATTCCGGGCATCGCCCCCTCGTAACCATCCACTTTGCCATCAAGCACAATACGGGCCTGCGTTCTGCCGCGCATGGTGGTTCGCATTGATGTCAATCCCTCTGTCCACTCGATTTCATTTGGCTCGTGCGTCGGCCTCAGTCGCCATTCCATTAGGCTTAGATGGTTGCCGGTAAGCGACAGGAACACACTGTCTGCCTCAGCCGCGCGCTGTTCGGAGAAATCAGCAAGCTCGTCCGAACTCATTCCGATATGGACTGGTCAGGCCCAGATAGTTGGTGACACCAATCATCCCTCTGTGTCGCGGATTGTTTCGGCAGCGGATGAGAAGTTCGGACAGGAGTTGCGTGAATCCGTGCTGGCGCGGGTCGCCGCTGAAAGTCAGGCTTTTTCCCGAAGCGAGCAGGTGCAGCGCAACTTCCGCCATAGCATCGCGCAGATGGCCGTCGCTCAGTCCGAGCGCCCGCATATCAGGGCTTTCCGAAATCGTGATCGCGACGTCTGGAGGCGATTCGGTCATCAGGGTTCGCTCGACCAATCCGTCAGCGTTCGGATCCGTGTATTCAGGGCACTTCCCAGCATCAACCGCTCCCCGCCAGTTCCGGGCAGAGGTCCAGGATAGACAAGGGCGGTCAACATCGATGCGTTTCACTGAAGGTCATTCGGGCGCATCTATAAACTGCGAGCTTTCCATCACATCATATATTCCTTCCGAGACGAGGAAAGACATGGCAGCAAACGACATGACACAGACTTTGTCGGTTAACGAAGCGGCCTGCGTGACCGGAGTGCCGCTCGAACAGGTACAGCGGTACATTGATGCGGGCTTTCCGGGCGTGACAGACAATGGTGATGCGGTTTCCCGTAACATTCGGTTCGAGGCTTTGGTCGGACTGAAGCTGGCCTATGAGACGACTGACATGCTTACCCCAAACGGGTGTCGCCGAATGATGCGTTACCTTCTTGAAAATCCGCAGGCGCGAACAGTCCGTGAGCGTCAAGTCTCCGTCGATGTCCGTCCAATGAAGAGCGAGATACAGAAGGGGCTCGCCAAGCTGGCGAAGGTGCGATAGGGGTTGTGTCCGACGACGCGGTGCTTTCCGGAACCCCGTGCATCAGGGGTACCCGTATTCCTGTCCACGACATCGCGGATATGCTTGCCAATGGAGACGATGTCGAAGCGGTCTGTGAAGCCTATCCTCGGTTGTCCGCTGCGCAGGTCGAGGCGGCCTCCTTCCACGCCCGGGTCTGGCCCCGTCAGATATGGCCGGATCGCGGGCCGGACTGGCGTAAGGGAAAGCCGCTGGCCTCAAGCGTAACCACATTGGATGCGCTGCGAACTGCAGGGTGAAATTCCTGATCGACGAATGCCTGAGCCCTTCGCTTGCGGCTGTCGCACGGCGGCGCGGTTTTCCGGAATCGACCCACGTGACCTAGCTTGGGCTGAGGTCTTCACAGGACTGGACATTGGTTCGGCGCGCAGTCAATGAGAGCTATGTTTTGGTGACGCATAATGGGATGGACTCCGTAAGATTGATAGAGCGCGAGTCGTGTCATGCGGGGCTCGTTTGCCTGAAAGTGGCGCATGGCCTGATGGGTCTCGAAGTCCAGAGGTTTCTGTTCGATTATGCGTTGACGGAAATTGGGGAGACCGATCTCACCGGACAGGTGGTGGAGATTGAGCTTACCGCTGCAAGAACGGTTCGTATGGAGCGATATCCAACTGAATCTGGTTAGATGGCACCTGATGCCTGATGGATTGTTGGTCGGAAGCTATGGGTGCTGATCAGCGGGTGATCGCTGATTTGACCGCTGCTTGGAACGGTTCCTTCATCGCCGAAGGTAGCGCGATCCGATACATCCTGCCGAAATGTCACGCTGGAGGGAACAGACAACGGAGGCGAATGGTGAATTACGGCAGCGATATCTGGCGATGCACCGGCCTCGCATTCACTCCGATCCTCACACTTCGCTGACCCGGACAGGGATGACCTTCAGCTTGCCATCCGCTCAGCGTTCTTCAGATCGACCGATACCAGCTGGCTCACCCCCAGTTCACCCATCGTCACGCCGAACAGACGGTCCATCCGCGCCATGGTGATCGCATGGTGCGTGATGATCAGAAACCGTGTTTCGGTGCGTCGAGTCATCTCGTCGAGAAGATCGCAGAACCGATTGACATTGGCGTCGTCAAGCGGTGCGTCGACTTCATCAAGGACACAGATCGGAGCCGGGTTCGCCAGGAAGACGGCGAATATAAGCGCCAGGGCGGTCAGCGTCTGCTCTCCACCCGAAAGCAGTGAAAGCGTGCTGAGCCGCTTGCCGGGCGGCTGGCACATGATCTCCAGACCCGCCTCAAGTGGATCATCCGCCTCAACCATTTCCAGCCCTGCCTTACCACCGCCGAACAGGTGTTCGAACAGGAGCGCGAAATTGCTGTTGACCTGTTCGAAAGCGGTAAGAAGCCGTTCTCGGCCTTCATGGTTCAACGACGCAATTCCCGAGCGTAACTTGCGAACCGCGACCTCGAGATCTTCCTTTTCCCCAAGCAGGTCATCATGTTCCTTCTGGACCTCGCGCGCATCTTCCTCCGCACGAAGGTTCACGGCGCCCAATGCGTCGCGCTGTCGCTTCAGTCGGTTCACCTCCCGCTCGATCCGTTCCGATTTCGGCATCGCGTCGATGTCGACGTTCAAGGTTTTCAGCAACCCTTCGGGAGTCGCCCCCTGTTCTTCGACGATCCGATGCTCCGCATATTGAACCGCTTCCAACGCCGCATCCGATCGGGCCTCCGCCGCCGCCCGCGCCTCACGCATGTCGCTGGCGTTGCGCTCCGCCATACGCTCCGCTTCACTGGCTTCACGCATTGCCGTTTCACCCAACGCAAGCGCATCCGCCGTACTCGTTCGATGCTGTTTCGCTTTCTCTATTCCATCCGCAAGACCATTACGTTGTATGGCGATCTGGCCAGGAATATTCTTTGCGGCCGCCAGTTCTTCCTCCGAAGCCGCCTTTCGTGCGCGAAGCTCGTCAACCCGCTTTCCCGCGTTCGTCAGCCTTTGCCTCCAGCTCGCAAGCTCTCCGGAAATTTCGTGCAGCCGCTTGGCCCGAATCTCTCCTGCATGCTTCAGTTTGTCATGTGCGGCGCGGCGGGACATCATCAATCCTCGGGCGGCTTCCACAAAGACCTTCACCTCCTGAACAGTCGCACGCGCCGAATCGAGATCGTCGAGATCTGCCAGCGCTTCTTCCGCTTCTCTTGCCGCATCCCGAGCCTGTCTTGCGTTCTCGTGATGGCGCAGGGTGGCAAGGCGCAACGTCTCGACCGTTCCCGCCGCGATGTTGCGATCGGCCTCCGCCCGACTCAATGTCCGGCTCGCCTCTGTCATATCCGCATCCGCCGCCCGCATCGCTTCACGCGCTGCGCGGTCGGCTTCCGTCACTTCGATCAATGTCGATTTGAGACTCTCATGTGCCCTCACCGCACCGTCCGCCACAGCCGTGGCCGGGACCAGATCCCGCTTGAGCTTTTCCAGGCGGTTGAACTGCTCGAGCCTCAGTGCGGCGGTGTTCGGCGCATCCTCGGCGTGCGCGCGGAATCCGTCCCATCTCCATAAATCGCCTTCGATGCTGACCAACCGTTGGCCTGGTTTCAGGCTGCCCTGAAGTCGGGAACCATCGATTCGATCAACCAGCCCGACCTGCTCGATCCGGCGTTTAAGAACGGCGGGAACAGTTGCGACCTGAGCGAGAGCGACCACGCCAATCGGCAGCGCCTGTGCCTGAGCGTAGTCGTCTAACCGCACCCAGCCGGTCTTTTCATCCGGTTTAACCTCCGGAACGCGCAGATCATCGGACAGCGCCGCACCAAGCGCTTTTTCGTATCCCGGACTGACCCGAACCAGATCGAGAACCTGCTCGCTTTCGTTGGTTTCGCGCTCGAGCAGCTTGGACAGGGCAGCCACTTCCGTACGCAACGCGCTTGCCTCGCCTTCGGCTTCCGACCTGCTTGCCCTCGCCTGAGCTTCTCGCATCTGCGCTCTTGCCCTCGTGTCATCGGCTTCGGTGAGCGCCGATTCAGCCATTTCCGCATCGGAGGTGACGGTCGAATGCCTGGCTCTTGCCGCCTCAACCGCTCTGTCAGCTTCGGCCAGCGCTGCCTCCGCATCCGTTTGTGCCTTCTCCGACTCAGCCGCTTCACCCTGCGACCGCTCCAGCATCCTGAGCATGTCGTTCAGCAGTCTCTGCGAGGATTGATGCCTCGCCGCGAGCCGGGCCGTAGCCTCGGTTATCTGCGCAATCGTGTCCTCGCGTTTCTGCAGTTCCCGCGCCGCTTCGCGCGCCTCGTCCGTGCGTACGGCCAGAGCTGCATCATGACCGTCATCGGCTGACCGCAGATCCGTAGCCTCGGTGTCAAGCCGCGTTACCGTCTCCTTTGCATCGCGCTTCAGTGTCTCTTCCCGTTCCATGTCCTGCCCGAGCTGCGTGATATGCGCCGTCAGGCTGAGGATCGTCTCAGCGGCGCTGGCCTCCTGAGCGGCAAGCGCGTCCAGTTCGACCTGCAGTCGCTGCAACGCCGCCGCCGCCGCCGCTTCGTCCTCGCGAAGCGAGGGCATGACCGCCTCCCGCTCCGTGCGCAGCTTTCTCGCCGCCAGTGCCGACCGTTCCGTCTCGCTTTCGGCAAGCATCCGCTCGCGAAGCGCATGTTCCGCAACCTCCCGTGCCAGGTCCGCCTCGCGCCACCGCCCGTAAAGGAACAGACGTTCCGATCGCCGCAGTGCAGAGGCGATATCGCGGTACCGCGCGGCCTGCTTTGCCTGACGGGACAGTTGCGCCAGCTGGGATGCCAGCTGCTCGACCACCTGACTGACCTGCTGAAGGTTCGACTCCACCCCGTTCAGCTTCAGTTCAGCCTCATGCCGTCGTTGGTAAAGACCCGAAATCCCGGCCGCCTCCTCCAGCACCATCCGCCGTGCCCGGGGTTTCGCGTTTATCAGTTCCGCTATCTGCCCTTGTCTGACCAGTGCCGGGGAATGGGCGCCGGTAGAGGCGTCCGCGAACAGCATCTGAACATCCCGGGCGCGCATGTCCCGGGAGTTGACCTTGAAGGCCGAACCGGCATCGCGGGTTATTCGCCTTGCGACCTCCAGCCGTTCGCTGGAATTGAACATTGAAGGAGCGAGCCTTTCGCTGTTGTCGATATGTAAGACAACTTCCGCGAAGTTGCGGGCGGGCCGGTTCGCGGAACCCGAAAAGATCACGTCTTCCATGCCTCCGCCGCGCATGGCCGTCGGACGATTCTCCCCCATAACCCATCTGAGAGCCTCGAGAAGATTCGATTTACCGCAGCCATTCGGACCGACGACACCCGTAAGCCCGGCCCCGATCGGCAGGTCCATTGGATCGACGAAGCTCTTGAATCCGTTCAGCTTAAGACGCGTGAACTGCAAGCCGCCCGCTCCCATGCGAATCTCGACGTAGCATGTTCATCTTAGTGATGACCAAGAGTCAATGTCCTACCCCACCATCTCGCCCATTTATGGACATTTTTCACAATATATCGGGTGGGTCTACGCTGGAGTCTCGATGTTATGGCGCTGAATGGCCGCTCTGTCCCATCGACTCAGTCAGCGATATGAATCATGCGGGGGCGGAGAAGGAAAAACGGTTTCGATCGAATTCACACCGTCGACCATAGCCTGTATATTCGTGAACCTACCCGGAATTCCAGGTTGCCGGACAGGATATGCGGGCCGATGACAAGTCACAGGCGATCCAATCCGGTCATCGCGTATCGCCATCGATCGCAAGCGCATCCCGCAAAGCATCTCCGGTAAGGTTTATCGCAAGAACACTGACCACAACAGCCAAGCCGGGCCAGATCATCTGCAGGGGTGTCGAGCGCATGTGAATGCGGGCGTCGAGTAGCATCGTGCCCCATTCGGGTATGGGCGGTTGAACGCCAAATCCGAGAAACCCGAGCGCCGAGATGCCCAGAATGGCCCGGGCGAACGCGCCGGTCCAGATAACGGTGAGTGAGGGCAGGAGCGACGGCAGGTAGTGCCAACGTGCGATGGACCAGAGAGACAGACCGGCCAGTTTGGCCTGGATGACATATCCTCGGGTCCGTAGCGACAGGCCGATCCCCCGCGCGACCCGGGCATAACGCATCCAGCCTGTGACGCTCAACGCAAAGACCAGACTCCACGTACCGGCACCCATGAGCCCGGCGATGACCACCGCCGCGACCAGGTCTGGAAACGCGAGGAAGGTGTCGGTCGCACGCATCACCGCCCAATCCCCCGGCTTTCCACCCAGGGCCGCGATCAGTCCGATCACGGTTCCGATGCACAGGCCGATGATGGAAATCAGGAACGCCAGCCCCAAAGACCACCGGGCGCCATGCAGAAGACGGGACAGAATGTCCCTCCCCAAAGCGTCGGTACCCAGAAGGAATTCGCCGCCCGGAGCGGACAGGCGCTTCGGGATGTTGATCGCGGTGGGATCGTATGGGGCCAGATGCGGCCCGACGATAGCGAGAAGGAGAAATGTCCCCGCAAGAAAGGCGACGCTACGCATCGCGGTCACCGATGCGGGGGTCGATGAGTCGATAGATCACATCGATGATCAGATTTACCGCAACGAACAGCAGGGCCGTAAGAATGACCACGGCCTGGATCTGGGGGAAATCCCTGGCCTCGATCGCCGTCACCAGGAACGTTCCGAGACCGGGCCGCCCGAAGATCGCCTCGACCATCACGGCGCCTTCGAGCAGAAACGCCAGTTCCAGTCCGAATACGGTGATCGCGGGTATGGCCGCATGAGGGGCGACATGATCCCGGTCGATGGCGCTGGCGGATACGCCCCTGCGTCTGATCGAGGGGAGAAAAGCCTGACCACGCGCTTCCAGGATGCCGGATCGGATTATCCGGGTTAGGGAAGCCGCGACACCGAGGCTCAGTGTCAAGGCGGGGAGAATGGCATGGGCCGGGGTGCGCGCGCCCATCGCCGGAAGCCAGGCAAGGTGAACCGCGAAGAGAAGGATCAGCAGAAGCCCGAGCCAGTATGCCGGGATCGCCGCGCCAAGGGACGCCATCGCGATGGCGAAGCGGTCAATCGGACTCCCGGGTCGTCTGGCCGCAAGGATGGCGAGGGGCAGTGAAATCACAAGGCCGATGGCAAGACCCGCCACCGCCAGCGGAAACGTGTATGCGACCGCCGCCAGAAGGTCGGGCCAGACCCGCCGACCGGTGACGGCTGAGTGTCCGAAGTCAAGCGTGAGCAAGGGTCCGATCCAGGCTTTGAAAGCGGACCAGAAACCGACGTCCAGTCCGGCCTCCTCCCGCACCTGATCGATGACCTCTTCGGTGAGAAGGGCGTCGAACCGTGCCATGGCGATCGCCTGTGCCGGATCTCCGGGGGCGTTCCACAGGAGCACGAACGTCACGAAGGCCGTTCCCGCAAGAACGGTGACCGCTCGAAGAGCAAGACCCACCACCCCGGTGATCATTCGGGTGCCTCCAAGGCACCGAGAGCGATTGCCGCGTCCCTGAGCGTCCGGCAATATCCTGATTTCGGCTCCCTTGCGAAAGTCTTCGGTGAAGCGACTTCCTCGATCTTCCCGGACTTCAGGACGGCGACCTCGTCCGCATAGGCTACGGCATAGCCCAGGTCATGGGTAACGATCAGACTCGCGAACCCTTCCTTACGCTGCAGGCCCGCGACCAGTGCGGCCGTCTGTTTCCGGGTCACGGTATCGAGAGCCGAAAGAGGTTCATCGAAGAGAACGAGGGGAGGGGTCGCAATCAGGGCCCGGAGGATGCCAAACCTTTGCGCCTGCCCGATGGAGACCTCCCCTGGGCGTCTTTCGAGTAATTCCATTGGAAGTTCCAGACCGTCACACAGTCGCTCGATCCGTTCATCGGGCAGCCCGCGGCCCTGTGCGACAACAGGCTCCATCGCTGACCGGCGCAGAGGCAAAGCAGGGTTGAACGCCGAGCGTGGCTCCTGCATCACCAACGCAGGACCGCAGGATCGCACAGGGGCATCGGCCCAGGTAATCCGTCCGACCGACGGTTTGAGAAAGCCCAGGGTCACGGCAATCAATGTGGACTTGCCGGCACCGCTTTCACCGACCACCGCAAGGGTTTTTCCAGGCGGTAGAGATAGGGATATGTTTTCAAGGATGACCGAAGTTCCGCGTTTCACCGTGACCCGGTCGATTCTCAACACGGTGGCGCTATCCAGTTTCGGTGGGTAGCGAGGGCTCTGGATGCTTCCGTCTGTGGGTGTTCGAGGATGGTTTGTGTGGGACCCCGTTCGACGATCCGACCTTCGTGCATCACCATCAATTTCGACACACGTCGGGCTGCAAGCCCCAGATCGTGGGTGATCAGCATCATGGCGGTTCCGCACCGCTTGAGATGGCGGTCCAGCAGGTTCATTGCCGCCGCCGCTACCACCGGGTCCAGCGCGGAGGTCGGCTCATCCAGAACGATGAGATCGGGAGATCCGATGAGCGCCATCGCGATGACGAACCGTTGTTGCATGCCACGGCTCCAACCCCAGGGACGTTTTCGGAGATCACCATCCTCGATCTTCAGTGCCGTGAACAAGGTAACTTGATCCGCCGAACCGGATTCGAATCCCAACGCCCACTCCGCCTCACGCCAATGGAAGGCCATGCTTCGAAGCGGATCCAGGGCCTCGTCCGGACTTTGTGGAACGTGAGATACGTTTCGGTCCTGTGACCTGAGATCGTCGATCAGGGTATGACCGAGCGTGGACTTGCCGGATCCGGACGATCCGACAAGTCCGATCCGGTCGCAGGGTTCGATATCCAGCGAAGTCGGATGAAGGATGATCCGGCCCGAGCGCACCGCGCTCAGACCGGAAACGCTCAGTTTCATTCAGTGAGCCTGGTCTCGTGCGTAATCCAATAGGTTTCGGTCGGATGTACGGCGTAACCTGTCAGGCCCGGCCTTGCGACATTGACCTGACTGACATGGAAAACCGGGATCATGGCGGCATCCGCCGCGATGATCCCCTGCACTTCGTCATAGATCGCTTCGCGCCTTTCCTGCCCGAAGGTCAGACGACCTTCTTCGAGCAGCCTGTCCAAAGCGGGGTTCGCGTATCCGCCGGAATTCGAGTCGCCATCCGATTTCAGAAGTGTCTCGAGCACCGCGCCGGGATCACCCTGGGGGGTCATCACCCAGGCCTGCAGGAACATATCGGCCTCCCCCGCCGCGACCGCGTCGTTGCTCGCGCCCCATTCGCCGACCTTGACGTTCGCGGCGATCCCGATCGCCGACAGGAAAGCCTGGGTCAGTTCCGCCGTGGGTGGCAATGCGGCACGGGAAGAATAGGTCACGATGTCGATTTCCAGTGGCTCGCCATCGAGAGTCCAGCGCCCGTCTTCCTTGACCGCGCCGGCTTCCGCCAGGAGGTCTTCGGATCTTGCCGGATCGTAGCGCGCCGGGAAATCCGCCGCCCAGCCCTTACCTACGGGAAACACCGTTCCGGCTGGAACACCGCCAACTCCCGAGAGGGCCGCATCGACGATACCCTGTCGGTCGATCGCCAGCGAGACAGCGCGCCGGATCAGTGGATTCGCCATCGGCCCACTGGCCGCGTTGACCGTGTAGAAATAAAGCCGGGTCGTGGGTGCGGAGAAGCCAAGTGCGCCCGTGCCTTTGATCCGCTCGTAGTCGCTCTCGGGGTAGTTGATCACCAGATCGACCTCACCGGCCTCGAAAGCCAGAGCCGCCGTCGCAGGGTCGTTCGCGACCACGACACGGACTTCGGACAATCCGGGTGTGCCGAGCCGGTAATTCGGATTGGCTTCAACGCGGTATAGCTGTTCCGGCACGGCTTCCCTGAAGATGTAAGGGCCTGTCGCGTTGATCGGAAACGCGTCCGAAGCTTCACCCAATATCGCGATGCCGGGCTCGGATAGCGTCCACGGGAAAGCGGCGTTCGGGCCATTCGTTTCAAACACGACCACAGTATCACCGTCCATGGACATCCCGACGAGGTCCATAAGCTTCGCGACCCGAATGTTGCGGCCTGGATGGGTTTCGTCCGAGATGGCAGAGATCGAATTCATCACCGCCTCCGCCGTCAAGGGAGTTCCATCATGGAACCGAACGCCTTGCCTTAGCGTGACCCGCCAGGTTGTCGGCGAGGATCGCTCGATCCCTTCCGCAAGACGAGGGTATAGGTTTAGATCATGGTCAATTCCCATCAGGGTTTCGGTCACACCGGTCTGGTTCGACATCCAGCCATTGTACCCGGCTCGGGGATCGGGCACCTCAGCGGTTGGTCCGAAGCCGATTGAGATCGTTAGACTGCCCTCCCGAGCGGATATGGGAAGAGCGGCGCCAATTGCCATAAGGGCGGCAAAGGCAAGGCGTGACAATGCGGACATGGAGGTTTCCTTGGGATTTGAGGTTGAGTTTGAAACGGTTGATTTTCGGTCTCAGGTCAGGGCCTGGGCCTTGGTTTGGCCCTGCGTTGCGGGCGTCTCTGACGATGCCCTTGGCTGAATGGCGCCGAAAGGTTGTCGAACGCGGCTTCGTGATCGCCGGGGCACCCCCTTCCGTGCAGGCTATCCTGAACGGAATTACAGCTCATTCCTCGTCTTCCGGATCGAACACGGGATCCAGAAACAAAGCGAGTCTGGCCTCTCCCGTACCTTCGATCGGAGGCGAACGGTGCAAAAGTCCGGTGCGTGGCCGCTCCGGCCAAAGCGTTCCCCGAAGCAGGATTGGAGCGCCGGTCTGGACGGTGAACACACGCTCAGGATCTTTCCCGTCGGTGGAAATCCCGTATTGCGTTCCCGTACCCCGATAGGTGCAGATCAGGCGAGCGGTGATCGCATCGATATGGAACCTGCGACAGGCGTTGGTCGTAACGACATCCAGCCGCAGGCGCAGGAATCTCGCGGACATAAGGCCCGAGAATATATCGGCCAGTGATACGATATCATTCTGAAGCCAATCCCGTTCGAGACAGGCAGGCAGTCCGGACATGTCGCACAGCTCCCGGACGGTGTCCGCGACCGCCTCCGATGGCAGGATGACCCGTCCTCGGGGCAGAAGCTCGGCGTCGAGGCCATTCAGCCAGATCTGGACATCGGGTGGGGTTTGCCGCCGCCAGATTACGGCGGCGCTGTCCGGTTGCAGGAATGTATTCAATGATGCCGGATCATCCGTGATGCCAACACCCGTGGCCGCAGCCTCCACTCTTCGCCAGATCGGGAACGGGTCCGTGTATTCCGGCAGGCTATCGGGCCCCGACGCAGCGTCGGCGGGTATGAGACACCCATCAAGCCGAGCCTTCAGTGTCGGCCAATCGATGCGCGCTCCGATGAACACGATCTCCTGACGTCGATCGCCCCACGGCTCCTGCCAATGGGCATTGATATAGGCTACGGCCTCGTCGTCGGTGGGTCTGCGCTCTTTCGGTATCGTGGCCCACCAGGTACCAAGCGGTTTGACGCTGGACAGCGCCCCGGCCAAAGAGAACTCAGCCACCCAATCGGGTCGTGTCGATATCCAGAAATGGCCTTTGGCCCGGATCACCCCCGGCAGATCACCATTGAGAACCTCAAGGATGCGCTCCGGTACGAAGGGATGCCGCGCCCGATAGACGTATGAAGTCACTCCGTATTCCTCGGTCTCCGGCACATGGTTGGTGAAGCCGTAAAGTTCCTTTGCCCACATCGGGTGTTCGTAGGCCTGATCGAAGTCGAAAAGGCCCGTATCGAGGATTTTCTCCGCCGCCACCGCCGAGTGATCGGTCTCGATGATCTCGGCATCCGCGTTCAGGCTTCGGATGATCTTGCGTGCGGCCGCGACTTTTTCGGACCCTGCGGCGCCAACCTTGTTCAGGATCACGACATCGGCGAATTCGATCTGGTCGGTCAGCAGATGGACGAGCGTGCGCTCGTCCTCCTCGCCCATGGTCTCACCCCGGTCGCGCAGGAAATCATGGGACGAGAAATCGTTCAGCAGATTCACCGCGTCCACCACGGTCACCATTGTGTCGAGCCGAGCCACATCGGACAGGCTGTCGCCGGTCTCATCCCGAAAGTCGAAGGTTGCCGCGACGGGCAGCGGTTCGGATATGCCCGTGGACTCGATCAGCAGGTAGTCAAAGCGCCCCTCGGCGGCGAGGCGGCGCACTTCCTTGAGCAGGTCGTCGCGCAGGGTGCAGCAGATGCAGCCATTTGACATTTCGACAAGGGTTTCATCAGTGCGGCTGAGTTCGGTGTCCGCCCGCACCAGGTCCGCGTCGATGTTCACCTCTGACATATCGTTGACGATCACCGCGACCCGACGGTCCTGTCGGCTGTTCAGGATGCGGTTAAGCAGGGTGGTTTTCCCCGCTCCAAGAAATCCGGAAAGTACCGTGACGGGAAGACGGGTATCTGGCATAAGTTGCTCCATAGCGCGTTCCAGGATCACGTAACATATAGTGTTACGAGATAAACGCAACAGCGGATGTTACGAATGGGATCAATTCGAGGAAAGTCCGTGGATGAAGAGAAACAGTCGCCTCTCCCTTGCCCTGCACACCCTAAGTCATATGGCTGGCGATCCGGATCGCGTGCGAACGTCTTCGGACATCGCCAGTCATGCAGGGACCAATTCCGTTGTGGTTCGCCGGGTCCTGGGACGTTTGCGCGAAGCCGGGCTTCTGACTTCGGAAAAGGGTCATTCCGGTGGGTGGAGGCTCGCCAGATCGCCTGAGGAAATCACGCTGGCAGATGTATATCTGGCTTTGGACGAGAATCTGGTTTTCGACGGTGACGAACAGCAGATTCTCCCATGCTCCGTTGAACAGGCCCTGCACAGCCGGGTGAGAGGGATCATGAAAGACATTGAGCGAAGTCTGGTCGAACGCCTGCATGAGACCACCATCATGGAAGTCCGTGGCTGATTGGTGATCGTTGGGGGATCGCCATAGGCGAACACGGTGCGTTACGGATTCGTTACATTGGCACTCCGGGTCGCCGGTTTCCTGAGAGGTGAATTTCGACCCAACTGACCGAAGAAGAAAGCGTTGGATATCGGCCTCGTCAGAGATCGCCACCATCTTGGTGGCGGCGGGACCCGCCGCTGCCGGGAATTCATCGCCAAACGTCGCGATTTCTCTTGACCAAGGAATTTACTTCGATGCAGACAGGTCCCGCATGGTGCCCCAAAGTATGTGCAAAGCACACGGGGCTGAACTGGGAATCTGGTGACGGCGACCCAATCCGGGACCGAATGCCAGAGCCGCCCCCGCGACTGTAAGCGGAGAGCGCCCGCCACATAGCCACTGGAGCGATCCGGGAAGGCGGCGGTGCGCAGCGACCCGCAAGCCAGGAGACCTGCCATGCGAATGAACCGCAACTCCTGTCGGGTGTGACAGGCTGGGGAGATTAGGGATATGAACGTTCGTACGACGACCGCTGACCGAGCTGAATCCGGAACCGCCGGAGTCGCTCTTTCGATTCTGGCGGGTGTTTTTCTGCTGGTTGTGTCAGGTTTCGCGCAGGCGACCGTGCTGCATGACGCCGCTCATGACCAACGCCATGCGATGGCGTTTCCCTGCCACTGATCCCATGGTCCGACATCATATGTTCAGCGCGGCGCTCGCAGGAGCGATAGCCGGGCTGCTCGCCGCTGCGATCCAGCTGGCTTTCGTCGTTCCGACGCTCCTGGAGGGTGAACTGTTCGAATCCGGCGAGCGGCTGCATTTCGTGCTGGAAGGTACACCGCAAAGCGAGCGGGGGGCACCTGATCTCGGTGACGACCTGACCCGACATGGAATGACCGTGGCATTCAGCCTCGTAACCTATCTGGGATATGGCCTGATCCTGGCCGGTGCCATGGTGCTGGCCGAGCGATACGGTTTCGCCATCACTGCCCGGGCCGGGCTGGTCTGGGGTGTTGCCGGCTTCATCGCGGTCCAGCTGGCGCCGGCGATCGGCCTGCCGCCTGAATTGCCCGGGACACCGGCCACCGAGATAGGCCCGCGGCAGGCATGGTGGTTGCTGACCGTTGCGGTTTCGGCGATCGGTCTTGCACTCATCGCCTTCGGCCGAGGATTCGTGCCACTCGCAGGGGTCGTTCTGCTTCTGCTTCCTCACCTGATCGGCGCGCCGCATCTCGATACCTACTGGGGTTTCGCCCCACCTGAACTGTCGGCGCATTTCGTCACTCTCAGCCTGGGTGCGGCGTTGGCGGGATGGGCGTTGCTTGGGTTTCTATGCGGGTGGTTTCTGGAACGGCCTCACCATTCCACCCGTGCCGCCTGAAAGGCGGGTGAAACTACGCTGCGGACGTCCCTCCGGCTGTTGGGGCGTCTTCCCACCCTGTCCAGGAGATCATTAATGCCCGCAAAAATTCCGGCCACCGTCATCACCGGCTTCCTTGGATCCGGAAAAACAACCCTGATCCGGCACTTGCTGTGGCATGCGGAAGGGCGCCGCATCGCGCTTCTCATAAACGAGTTCGGCGAACTCGGCGTCGATGGCGATCTGCTGAAAAGCTGCGGAGAAGGTGCCTGCGCGAACGATGATGTACTGGAACTCAGCAATGGCTGCATCTGCTGCACCGTCGCGGAAGACTTTCTGCCGGCCATGCAGACGCTGCTCGACCGCGCCGCGCCGCCCGATCACATCGTCATCGAGACTTCCGGTCTCGCTCTCCCGCAACCTCTGGTCCGCGCATTTAGCTGGCCCGAGATGTCAACGAAGGTCACAGTCGACGGAGTGGTCGCGGTGGTCGATGGAAAGGCCGTTTCCGAAGGTCGTTTCGCCCACAGCGCTTCGGCGGTCGAAGCCCAGCGTCGGATGGATGACAGGCTCGATCATGACACACCGATCGCGGAGCTTTTCGAGGATCAGGTCGCCTGCGCGGATATGATCGTCATCAACAAGACGGACCTCCTCGACACTGATGAGGCCAGCGCCCTCGCTGCGAAGCTCGAGGGCGAAAGCCGTGCCGGTGTGCATGTCGTCAGGACGTCGATGGGTGCATTGCCGATCGATGTGGTGCTTGGCCGCGGTGAGGCCGCGGAGGACGATGTCGCCGCCCGCCACGAAATACATCACGGTCACCATGAGGATGGCCAGGATGATCACTACGACGATGGCCACCACCATCACCATGACCACGACGAATTCGAGTGCTTTGTCGTGACCCGACCTGAAATAAACGACCCCGGGTCCTTTGCCGAAACGGTTGCTGAAGTCATTCGCGGACATGACATATTGAGGCTGAAAGGATTCGCGGCGGTAACGGGAAAGCCGATGCGTCTGGCCCTTCAGGCCGTCGGGCCGAGAGTCGAAACCTATTTCGACCGTCCGCTCGACAGGCAGGAGCCTCGGGAAACACGATTGGTTGTCATTGGCCGGACCGGCCTCGACCGCTCCGCCATTACGGCGGCACTTTCGATATGAGCCTCGTCACCAAGGGTGACCCGCGCGATGCCGGAGCCATGGCTCTGCTGCGTGAAAGCCATGCGATGATGGTGAAACTGTTTCCAACCGATGCCTGTCACTACCTCTCCATAGAGGGTCTATGTGGTCCTGATATAGTCTTCTTCGTCGCGACCGATGCCACCTGCACCGTCGGAACGGGTGCGCTTGCTGACAGGGGAAGTTACGGAGAGATCAAGTCGCTCTTCGTCGCTCCGGATGCCCGCGGCACGGGAATTGGCGCCGCCATGCTCGACGCCATCGAGATCGAGGCGCGCGGGCGGGCGCTCCCCTGTCTTCGTCTCGAAACCGGGACAGGCCTTGATGCCGCCATCCGTCTTTACAGGCGGACGGGCTATTCCATCCGAGGGCCATTCGACAGCTACAGGGACCATCCATTGAGCGTATTCATGGAAAAGCCGCTTGAGGACTCCCTATCGTGAAAGGCCACGAATTCGGAATTGAAAGCGTAGGATCGAATCGGCGGCATGGAACGCCGGACGGGTGGACGATACGTGCTTATTATTCGGACGCACAGGATTCTCTTCGGAGCGGAATTCAGGAATTTCGGTTCCCTGCCATGTTGTCCCGAACCGATCGGTCGGGTGGGACCGCCTGACGATGCAAGCGTTGGCCCACGGAATGCAGTCGCAACGGAAGGTCGGTGAACGGGTTCAGATCCGTTGCCAAGACGGATCGCTAAACGGTTGTGGCCGCCGTTAGATGCACCTGTTAGCCGCCACGCCTGGAGCGATAGATGATGGAACGGAGCCGGTTGACCTCGATCAGGGTCCGGCCGAGGTCGTTTTTCTCTCGGCGGCGGACACCGAACTGGCGGCGCTCAGCCAGGCGCGGACGGAGATGGGCGCACCGCCCTCGCTTCGGCTGGCATCGCTGCACCATCTGCGCCATCCGATGTCGGTTGACCTCCATATCACGAACTGTGCGTCGGGGTCAGGACTGGTCATCGCCCGTGTTCTCGGTGGTCTGGGCTATTGGCGCTACGGTGCGGAGCAGTACGTGGTCCGGCTTGGGGAGGCGGGTGTACCGGTCGCCCTGCTGCCCGGTGACGACCGACCGGATCCGGAACTGCGGGCGCTCTGTACGGTGTGCGATCAGGACTGCGACGCGCTCTGGTCCTATCTTGTCGAAGGCGGGCCGGAAAACAGCACCAACTTCCTGCGTTATGCGCGTTGGATGCTATCCGCTCCTCCGGAACGGCGCGAGCGCCGGTGCAGACCGGTTCAGGCACGACCGCTTCTTCGTGCGGGTCTGTATTGGCCCGGGGAAGGTGAAGTCGATCTGGACATCGTACGCGGTGCCTGGTCCGGCGGTGCGCCGGTGGTTCCGATCGTCTTCTACCGTGCGCTGTTGCAGGGCGCTGGACTGAATCCGATAAACCGACTGACCAGGAGCCTCCTGCGCCGCGGTCTCAACCCGCTTCCCGTTTTCGTTGCCTCTCTCAAGGATCCGGTCAGCGCGGCGACGCTTGACCGCCTGTTCGGGGAGGCCCCGCCATCCGTCATTCTCAATTGTACGAGCTTCGCCGTGGGGTCTCCTTCCGGTGAAGGTTCCGATGACAATCCACTTCGCTCGCATCTGGCCAAAGGCTCGCCGGTTCTGCAGGTGATGCTGTCATCGGCTTCGGAAGAGGTTTGGGAGCGGGGCCTCACAGGCGCTTCCGCCCGGGACATCGCCATGAACGTGGCGCTGCCGGAAGTCGACGGCCGGGTGTTTACCCGAGCCGTCAGTTTCAAGGGTGAAGCGTTCTTCGACGACTCCACGGAGTGTCCGATCTCGGCCTATCGCGCCCGTGGCGATCGGATCGATTTCGTCGCCGATCTCGCGGGAAACTGGTCGAGACTGCGGGAGTGTCGCCCCGGGAACCGACGGGTGGCGGTCATCCTTGCCAACTATCCCAACAGGGACGGAAGACTCGCGAACGGTGTCGGCCTGGACACTCCGGCCGCCACGATCGGCGTGCTCAAGGCATTGACCGAACATGGATATACGGTTCATGGCGCTCCATCGGACCCGGATGCCCTGATACAGGCAATCCTGTCCGGGCCAACCAATTGGCTCGCTGACCGCGCCGCCCGGGACGGTGGTGAAGACCTTCCGCTTGGCGTCTATCGGCAACATTATTCGAACCTTCCGATGGACGTTCGGGAAAGGATCGAATCCCGCTGGGGCATTCCCGAGACCGACCCGTATTTTGTGTCAGGGGAGACATCCTCGACGGATCCGGAATGCACCGGCGCGTTCAGGCTCTCCATCCTGAAATACGGCAATTTAGTCGCCGGAGTGCAGCCTGTGCGTGGCTACAACATCGATCCGACGGAAACCCATCACTCTCCGGATCTGGTTCCACCTCACGGGTATCTGGCATTCTACTTCTGGCTGCG
The DNA here is from genome assembly GCA_965201085.1 of uncultured Rhodobacter sp. GTDB lineage: Bacteria > Pseudomonadota > Alphaproteobacteria > Rhodobacterales > Rhodobacteraceae > JAPOUP01. The sequence continues at coordinate 61,799 of CBDAVS010000010.1, forward strand.
CCTGCATTGGGACGCCCATGCCATCGTGCATATGGGTAAACACGGTAACCTGGAGTGGCTGCCGGGGAAGTCTCTGGCGCTTTCCGACTCCTGCCTGCCGGAGGTGGCGCTCGGACCCATCCCTCACATCTATCCCTTCATCGTAAATGACCCCGGTGAAGGCACCCAGGCGAAACGCCGCGCCCAGGCGGTCATAATCGATCACCTCACGCCTCCGCTGACACGGGCCGAAACCTATGGACCGCTGCGGGATCTTGAAGCCCTTGTCGACGAGTATTTCGAGGCGGCCGGCGTCGATCCGCGCCGCATCGATCACCTTCGGCGTGAGATTCTGTCACTCACCGCCGCAACCGGACTCGATGTCGATGCCGGTCTGCGCGGCGATGATCAGGAGACCGATCTCGCGAAACTCGATTCCTATCTATGCGAACTGAAGGAAGCCCAGATCAGGGATGGGCTGCATGTTTTCGGTGAATCACCGTCGGGAGACGCCGCCCGCGATCTTCTGATCGCACTCGCCCGGGTGCCACGCGGCGACGGTAGGGGGAGAAACGCTTCCTTGCTACGCGCGATGGCGGAGGACCTGGGCCTGTCGATGGACCCGCTTGACTGCGATATGTCCGCGCTGGCCATGGAAAGACCCGACTGCCTTGCGGATCTCACCACCGATCCTTGGCGCAGCAATGGAGACACCGTGGAGCGTCTGGAGCTTCTCGCGCAGCGAATTCTGCGTGACGGCGGGCGGGGTGATTCCTGTCCCGGTGCGAGAACGGCGGCTGTCCTGGGTGAGATCGAGGAGGTTTTCGCTCCTGCGGTCGCGGCATGCGGACCGTCCGAGATGAACGGTCTTCTGGAGGCATTGTCAGGAAGGTTCGTCGCACCCGGTTCATCGGGTGCGCCGACGCGCGGACGGCCGGACGTTCTTCCGACGGGGCGAAATTTCTATTCGGTCGACAGCCGTGCCGTACCGACACAGGCCGCATGGACGCTTGGCTGGAAGTCGGCCAGCCTTCTGATCGAAAAGCACCTGCAGATCCATGGCGACTGGCCGCGCACGATGCTTCTTACGGCCTGGGGTACCGCCAATATGCGGACCGGCGGCGATGATATCGCCCAATGCCTTGCCCTCATGGGGGTTCGTCCGCAATGGGATGGGATGAACCGCCGCGTCACCGGTTTCGAGATCATTCCGGTGGATGCGCTTGGTCGGCCCCGTGTCGATGTCACCCTGCGCGTTTCGGGGTTTTTCCGTGATGCTTTTCCGCAGCAGATGGCATTGGTTGACAGCGCCGCGCGGGCTGTGATGCGGCTTGAAGAGCCTGCGTGTCTCAATCCGGCGGCGGCCCGCGCGAGGTCGGGGGAATCCACCGCACGGGTATTCGGCTCAAAGCCCGGGGCCTACGGGGCGGGGCTTCAGGCGATGATCGACGAACGTCTTTGGGGCGATGCCACGGAACTTGCCGAGGCCTATCTGGAATGGGGCGGATACGCTTACGCCGCCGGTGAGGAGGGGCGCAGGGACCGAGCGGCGTTTGAAGCCCGCCTTGGCCAGACGGAAGCTATCGTCCAGAACCAGGACAACAGGGAGCACGACCTTCTGGATTCAGACGATTACTACCAGTTCGAGGGTGGTGCGGCGGCGGCGGTCCGCGCTCTTCAGGGCCATGACAGGCCGGTCTACCACAACGACCATTCACGTCCCGAGCGACCGGTCATCCGCACATTGGATGACGAGATTGGACGGGTTGTTCGAAGCCGTGTGGTCAATCCCAAATGGATAGCCGGAGTCAGGCGTCACGGCTATAAGGGCGCGTTCGAGATCGCTGCCACGGTGGATTATCTATTTGCCTTCGCGGCCACCACGGGTGCCGTACGCAGCCACCATTTCGATCTCGTATATACCGCATTTCTTGAGGATCGGGAGACGCGCGACTTTATCGAGGCCCATAATCCATCGGCTTTGGACGATATCGCCGAACGGCTTTCGGAAGCCATTGAACGGACTCTATGGGTGCCGCGCTCGAACTCGGTGCGCGCCTCGATCGACTGGTTTCGCAACCGTGGTAAACAGGGGCGGCCGGGCTTACCGCCCCTTGAGCAGTTTTGACATCTCGATGGGAACCGGGCCGCCGTTCAGCCGAGCACGGTAAACCATCACGCTCTCCGCGACGCGCATGACATAGTTGCGGGTTTCACGAAACGGTATGTGCTCGATCCAGTCGATGACGTCCTCCCGGTGGCCTCGGGGATCTCCAAGTCTATCCATCCAGCCCTGGACGCGACGGGGACCGGCGTTGTAACCGGCGGCGACCAACGCAACGCCTGGTCCGAATTCCCTGATCAGGTATTCGAGATAGGCGCTTCCGATTACCAGATTGTAGGCAGGCTCCTTTGTCAGTCGTTCCCTGTCGTACGGGATTCCGATATCCTGCGCCATGTCCTTGGCGGTTCCGGGCAGCACCTGCATCATTCCGCGTGCGTCGGCCTCGCTGATGGCGGAGGGATAGAACTCACTTTCCTGCCGGGCGATCGACAGGACAAGCGCTTCGGGAGCCCGCAGTCGTTCCGACCTTAACCCAAGCAAAGGGTACAGGGCGTTCTGTACCGTTACTCCCTGGCTGGCGGCCTGCTTGCCGACCCGGACGGCGATGTAGGGATCATCCAGCGATATCGCGTATCCGGCGAAGGCGTTCAGTTCGTCCGCTCCCATGCTTTCCGCAAGATGTCGCAGAAACCAGGACGGTTCCCATGCATATTCGGCATGGTGGAACAGTAGGGCGGCCTCCAGAACGGGGCTGTTCAGGAAGTCCCGTTTTCGCCAGGATACTCCTGAAGAGCGTCCGGCCAGGTCCGCGTCCATCGGGACGCCCGCCGCTTCCGCCGCCAACAGTCCGTAAAAGCTGGTTTGGTAGCGACGGCCGGTGTCGCGATAGATTCTCCGCGCCGCGTCGGTATTTCCGGCCGCGCTCTGCGCTCTTCCTTCCCAGTAACCCGCTTTCCCGAGGCTGATCGCACTACGGACCGCTCCCCGGTAATTCCTGAAATGCCTTATCGCCCTGGTCGGCTGGTTGAGATAGCGAAGCGCGAGATAGCCGGAAAGCCATTCGAGGTCGGCAAAGTCGGACCCGGATTCGAGGTGATGGCTACTTGCCAGCCGATAGGCGCGCCGACCGTTTCCATCGCGCATTTCCTGCCGTGCCAGAAGACGCCGCCGACTGGACCAGGCTTCGGGTCGGCCGAGCGAAGCTTTGCTTTCACCGCTATCGATCATGATTTCGATGGCTGCGTCCTGCCGGTCGCGGGCGATATTCCACTCCATTCTATCCCGGGCCAGCCCCGGGTCACCGGCAAGTCGTCGGGGAAGGGCTCTGGCCACCTCGGCGGCGCCTTCCGCATTGCGGTGGAATGCCAGCCTGGCCTCGGCCAGCGTACGATCTCTCTCATCAACCAACGGAAGCATCCGTCGGGCGGACGTCTTATCTCTCCGCCAGAGAGCGTCGCTGAGCCGTTCGGCATGGTGCGGTCTCACCGTCGTGGCGTGGCTCTCGAGAATCGCCGCTTCCTCGGCACCGGTCATCTTCAGCGATTTCCAGGCATTGACGAGTTCCGCCCGCGCTCTGCCGCGCGCTCCCGTTCCGGCATAGGCTTCCGCGAGTCGTAATGCGCCGTGACCGGTCTGCGGTGGCTGCGGGTTGAAGTAGCGGATCACATCGCGAGCGGGAGCGTCTTGTGAAATGGACGCTTCCCCTTTCCTGCGCAGAAGTTTGAGGCCGGGCCAGTCGGCATTGTGGTCGAGAAACCGGAGGTAATCCGCGAAACCGGCCTCGCTGGTGCGGAGACGCTGCCACTCAATGATGTCGGCGGCGACTTTGCCGACGCCCGCCGCCGTTGCGGATGCCTGCTCCCAGTCACCGTTCTGCGCGGCGAGAAGCGCCTGACGCATCGCCTGTCCGGATCGCTGGCTTTCAGGTCGCGGAACCGGAAGCCTGGACGTGGCTACCGCGAGTTCGGATATCGCGCCACTGCCAGTGCCTGGCCGAGGTGCCGGTGGTTCGGTTTGGGCGAAGGCCGACGCATAAGCCACCAGAAGGCCAAGCCCCAGCAGAAGCGAATGAATGGCCTGCACGATCTATCGCTCTTGTTTGCCTCGTTGACACAAGCTAGCGGGAGAAGGGGGGGAATGAAATACACAATCTTGGCAATTCCCGCTTTTCCGGATAGACTGGGACCATCGCCTGCCGGCCATGCGGGTGCGGCGGCTGCATGATGGGGACCAAATGATGATCAGGGGATCGCTTCCAGCCTTGGTGACGCCGTTCAGGGACGGTGAACTGGATATCGAGTCGCTGCGACTGCTTGTGGAATGGCAGATCGAAAGCGGCAGTGACGGCCTCGTCCCGGTGGGAACGACGGGGGAAAGTCCGACACTGAGCCATGAAGAGCATGATCTTGTCGTGGAAACCGTGGTGAAATCCGCTGAAGGCCGCGTTCCTGTGGTGGCCGGTGCCGGGAGCAACAGCACAGCGGAGGCGGTACGGCTTGCGCAGGCGGCGGAACGGGCCGGCGCCGACGCGGTCCTCGTGGTTACGCCGTATTACAACAAGCCCACCCAAAACGGGCTTGTCGCTCACTTCACCACCGTTCATGACGCATGCGGACTGCCGATCATCATCTATAATATTCCCCCACGTTCGGTGGTGGACATGTCCCCGGAGACGATGGGGCGGCTTGCGGAACTGCCTCGCATCATAGGGGTGAAGGACGCCACGGGCGATCTGGCGAGGGTCTCGCTGCAGCGGCTGGCCTGCGGCAAGGATTTCATCCAAGTGTCCGGCGAGGATGCCACCGCGCATGGGTTCAATGCCCAAGGTGGGGTTGGATGTATTTCGGTGACCGCCAATGTCGCTCCAAAACTCTGTGCGCAGCTACAGAATGCCTGTGCTTCCGGTGATTACGCCCGGGCTCTGGATTTACAGGATCGCCTTATGCCGTTGCATATCGCGATATTCACCGAGCCCGGGGTTTGTGGCGTGAAATACGGTCTGTCACTCTTGGGAAAATGTTCGGACGTAGTGCGGTCACCGCTCACCCCGCTAACGGACCAAACCAAGGCGCTGGTTCGCGACGCGATGATCAATGCCGGAAGTCTGGACTGAGCAGGTTTCGAGTCTATAGTCGGCTTTCAATCAGTGGATTTATACGTCGATGTATGACGGGTCGCTCACCATCGGGAACCGGACAGTTACGGCTTCACTGATCCGAAATTCGGACGTCACGCGGCACCTCCGATCCGCCTTTGAGTGTAACGAATCAGACTTTCGTTACACACAAATCCCGTTGTCTTTAGCGAATGACACTTAAATCGCCTGCTTACCCTTGGCTACGTCCGGGAATACGGTGAAAGCGAGAATGATGGGTCGGCGAGATGATCAAATCATGCCCGACCCGTCGTGGACCGGCCCAGGGAGTGGCCTCGCTCCATGCGGTGATGCCGGCTTCCTGAATCATCTCTCGTCGGTCGGAATGGGGCGATGGATAACGACGCGCCAACGCTTGCTGCGCTCCAACTCGCCGTTCAGGGCGACGGCCCGGTTAATCGCTGGATCAAGTTCGACCCATGGGGCATTGACGCCCTTGAGGCTATTTTCCAAGCTGCCTGCGGATTTATCGTGACCCAGGGTCTCCAGAACATAACCGAGGCGTTGGATGACAGTTCTCTCATAGGCTGAGGCGAGGATTTCCAAAATTGTGGGATCGATACTGGAAGCGAGCTCATGAAGAACGTCTGCGGCATGATCGATGCCGCCGCTTGCTTGTGGATAGCGCAGCAGATCAAACGCGGAGAGGGCCAGCGAAGAGATACGCATAAAGCCCGTTCCGGTTTTACGTCGCTCAATGCCAGGTTCGACACGCGCAATGTCCCTGCGGTAATGGAAAAATAGACCTATTGAGCCGATTTTTCTGTATGAGAATTTGGAAATGGCATGGGAATGGCAGCCTCCTGATCCAAGAGGTTGTTATCGAATTTGGGCGAGAGGATGGTTCCGATCTGATCGCAAGCAAGGTCAATCAGCTTGATCCGGGGCCGCCTGCGGAGGGCGAGTTCTCGTCCTTCCGCAACCTGCTGGCATCGCATGGCTCGGTCAGCATCAGGCTTTTGCTGGCACCGGTCGTGCGACAATGCCCTTGTCGGTATACAACTCACTTTCGGCGATGACATCGAAATGATGTCCCGAAAGCAGTGCGCTTATGCGCCCGCTGAACTCGACCCTTCCAAAAAGCGCGAAAATCAGCTGGTGCCACATCGTCCGGCGCGAAACCTTGGTCAGCAACTTTCCTGCCGAAGGATGCTGTCATTCAAAAAGTCAATCGCTCTTGAATTTCCGGGCTCATTATTCCCGGACGGTTAACCACGCAGTTGTAGAGAATTCCTGATACCCTTTTCGGCAATTCTCCGGCAGGGATGGCGCCTCATTGCAGCTGAATGCGGAACTACCAGGAAAGGACCGAAGCGACTGCGACGCCGCGCCAGGTCTCAAAGTCACCGAATGATTCAGACAGTGTGATTCCACCGATGAATCCTGTGGAATGAGCGGCTCAGGCTCAATCGCGCTCAATCCTGGTCTCGTCTCCATACCTGCCCTGGGCTTCTCTCACCCGCTGCGGCACTTCAAAGAGCACGGCGGCCTGGAGTCCGATCATCAAAAGACCGTTCACCGCGGCCATACCCGCAAGAAGACGCCAGCTCTGTGGAAGGAGGATATCGCCGAAGCCGAGAGTGGTGAAGGTAACGATCGAGAAATGGACAGCCGCTTCCGCCGTACTGAACAGGTCAAGCGCCAGGAATACCGCCGCCCACATCCAGATCGCCGCCGTCGCGATCAGCAGAAACCGGAGAACCACTCCGCCAAACAGGACAAGGACCTTGCTTCCGTGAGGTGGACGCACAAGCCAAGCCCGATTTCGTTGCAGCGCTCTCTCCAGGATCAGAAGCCCGCCGCCCGCGATCAGTGTTGAAGCAACGATAAGAGCGGTTCCAATTCCAATCTGCGTGAACATGGGTGGAGGTATTCAGTCTTCACTCAAAGGGTCAAGCCCTTCCCGCTGGACCTGACGCTTCCGGAGGTCTAGGACGGCTGGGTTATGGCCAAGCCCAAAGTGAAGCAGGATCCGAATTACAGGGTCGTCGCCGAAAACCGGCGCGCCCGCTTCGATTACGCGATCGAGGATGATCTTGAATGCGGCATCGTTCTCGAAGGTTCAGAGGTAAAATCACTCCGCAGCGGGAGCTCAAACATCGCCGAGAGCTATGCCGAAGTCGATAACGGGGAGCTATGGCTGATAAACTGCTACATCGCACCCTATGACAAGGCGAAAACATTCGGGCATCTGGAACGCCGCCGCCGCAAGCTTCTTGCCTCCAAAAAAGAACTTTCCCGTCTTTGGTCAGAGACCAAACGAAAGGGGATGACCCTCGTTCCGCTCGTGCTCTACTTCAATCACCGTGGTGTCGCGAAGCTGAAAATTGGCATCGCCAAGGGCAAGAGGACAGTCGACAAACGCGCGACGGAAGCCAAACGTGATTGGGAACGCCAGCAGCGACGCCTTCTTCGCCATGGCGGATAGGTGTCGTCAGGTGCGGCCTACGGCTTTAACTTCGCTGACGGTCCACCATAGCGTCGTGTGGTCGATCGCCTCGGCATGGGGTTTATGTCAAGGTGCCGTTTCTGACCCGAGATGCGTTTGATCACACCCGATAGGCGACGGTTCGTTGCTTCGGAGTTTTCCGGATTCCGAAGCGCTGCTGTCCGCCGGATGGTTGTGACGGATGCAGCGACAACGGCCAATCGGCCTTTGCCGCAGGAAAGCCCAGATGCCAGATAAGACCTCCATCCACGCTTGCCAATCCAGTGTCCATCCAAGAAAACCGGGTGGCTGTCAGCGAGAGGACGGGCCATGCCGATAACCGTACCGGGATTTGAACGAATCGGAGAGGAAAACGCCTTTGCGGTCCTTGCGCGTGCGGCGGATCTGTCGGATCGGGGGATGGACGTTATCAACCTCGGTATCGGACAGCCCGATTTCCCCACCCCGGCACGCATTGTCGAAGCCGCCGTGAAGGCGATGCGGGATGGCCATCACGGCTACACCCCCGCAACCGGTATCCTGCCCCTGCGCGAAGCGGTCAGTGCCGACCTGCATCGACGGTTCTCGGTCGAGGTCGACCCTGGTCAGGTGCTGATCGTACCCGGTGGCAAGGTGACGATGTTCACCGCCATTCTGATGTTCGGTGAGCCCGGCGTCGACATTCTCTATCCGGATCCGGGTTTTCCGATCTATAGGTCAATGATCGAGTTCACGGGCGCCCGTCCGGTTCCGGTTCCGATCCGCGAGAGTAAGGGATTCGCGTTTGACGCCGGGGAGACGCTCTCGCTCATCACGTCTTCCACCCGCCTGATCATAGTCAATTCACCGGCGAACCCATGCGGTGGCGTAACGCCTCAGGCAGAGATGGATCGGCTGGTGGAAGGCCTCGCGAACCATCCGCAGGTCGCCGTGCTCTCTGATGAGATCTATGACCGGATGCTTTATGACGGCCAGCGGCATATCTCCCTGCTGTCCTACCCGGACTTTCGGGACCGTATGATCCTTCTCAATGGGTGGTCCAAGACATACGCGATGACCGGCTGGCGGCTCGGCTATTCGGTCTGGCCCCGGACACTCTACGACAAAGCCCGCAAGCTCGCCGTCAATGCCTGGTCCTGTGTGAACGCACCCGCGCAATGGGCCGCGGTGGAAGCGCTGACCGGACCCCAGGATGAGGTTGAAGCCATGGTTGCGGAATTCGATGCCCGTAGGAAGCTCGTGGTCGAACTCATGAACGCCCTGCCGGACGTAAGCTGCATCACGCCAATGGGAGCGTTCTACGCATTTCCGAATATCGCTGGCACTGGCTGGAAAGCCAGGCCTCTGGCCTCGTCGCTCCTCGAAGATGCGGGTGTCGCCGTCATTGGCGGGCCGGATTTCGGGGTGTTGGGAGAAGGCTATATCCGGGTCAGCTACGCGAACAGCAGGGAAAACATCCGTCGGGCGGCGGCGCGGATGCGGGAGTTTCTGGAACGGGGAAGGGAGAGCGAGCCGGGAGACGGTCCGAAGCCCTCGGCTTCAGCGGATTGACCGCTCGAGAAGCCGCCGTGCTATAACCTGCGCCTGGATCTCCGCCGCCCCCTCGAAAATGTTCAGGATACGGGCATCGCAAAGAAGCCGGCTTGCATCGTATTCAAGCGCGAAGCCGTTGCCGCCGTGGATCTGCAGCGTGTTGTCGGCGCAGGCCCAGGCCACCCGAGCGCCCAGCAGCTTGGCCATTCCGGCTTCCTGGTCGCAGCGCCTGCCTTCATCCTTTTCCCGTGCCGAATGGTAGGTGATCTGGCGCGCGACCATGATTTCGGTCGCCATCATCGCGAGTTTTCCCGCGACGCGGGGGAATTCGATCAACGCTCTTCCGAACTGTCGACGCTCCCGCGCGTATCGCATTCCCGATTCAAACGCCGCTTGAGCCACGCCGACCGCACGGGCCGCGGTCTGGATTCGGGCGCATTCGAACGTCCGCATAAGCTGTCGGAATCCCTGACCCTCGACACCCCCCAGGAGAGCGTCTTCATTCACCGTGAAACCGTCAAACCGAAGCTCGTATTCCTTCATGCCTCGATAGCCCAGCACTCCGATCTCACCACCCGTTATGCCGGAGATGGGAAAGGGTGACCCATCGGTTCCGGAGGGCTTTTCGGCAAGAAAAATGGAAAGCCCCCGGTAGTCGGACGAATTTGGATCCGTCCGTGCCAGAACCGTCATGAGGTTCGCTCGCGCGGCATGGGTGATCCAGGTCTTGTTTCCGGTGATCTCATATCCATCATCCGTCCTGTCCACCCGTGTACGCAGCGCACCGAGATCCGACCCGGTATCGGGTTCGGTGAAGACGGCGGTGGGCAGAATCTCTCCACTGGCGATCCGGGGCAACCATCCGGATTTCTGCTCCTGGGTTCCGCCGCAGAGAATCAGCTCCGCCGCGATCTCTGATCGGGTGCCAAGGGAGCCGACACCGATATAGCCTCGCGACAGCTCTTCCGACACCACCACCATCGATGTTTTCGAAAGGCCGGAACCTTCGTACTCTTCCGGAATGGTCAGTCCGAAGATGCCCATAGCGGCGAGTTGGCGGATGACTTCGTTCGGGATCAATTCATCGTTCAGATGCCATTGATGGGCCTGCGGCACGATTTTCTCATCGGAAAACCTGCGGAACTGGTCACGGATCATCTCCAGCTCGTCGTCAAGGCCGCAGGCCCCGACCGTGGCATGGCCGGAACGATCGATCATAAGTTCCACAAGCCGCATTCGCGCGGCCTGGGTGTTTCCGAATTGGATCAGCGTATCGGAAGCGCCGTCGAGCAGCGCGTTCAGGTTATCCGAACGCAGGCCGACATCCCGGGGGCGGGAGATTTCACCCTGGCTCATGGGAATGCCGCCCTGGATCTGCGAGAGATATTCACCGAACGCGATCTGGAGGATCAGGGATTCGGTTTCGCCGAATTGGTCCCGCTCGCGCAGCCGTTCTGCCCAGCCCCGCATCTGGCGTAACGCCTCGACATAGGTGGCCAGCCAGGCGAACCCATGGGCAGCGTCCTGATGCCGGTCGAGGAGCGTGACCGAGACCCGTCCGTCCCGGCAGACCGTGCCCTGTAAACGAAAGCTGGCGGTTTCCAGCAGGGCGCTGACCCGATCGACGGCTTCCGATGCAAGTTCAGGAAGGTCGGGCAGCATGGCCGCATCGTGAGCGATCCGGTTTCCGTCGTGCGCCATGTCATTGCTCCTCTTCGGAATACGGTTCGACCTTGCCAATTCGCTCCTATGGCGAAGCTTCGTTGGTTCAGTCACCGCTCGGTCGAATGGATTGGCGGAATCAGCTCATGGTCCGCTTGGGCAAAGCCGTCTCGGCGACATTCGCACCGGCTTCAGTCAAGGTATCTCACATTGTCGCTGGCCAGAATTTCACGCACCGGGGTAAGATTCCGCTGCCCGCCCCTGAGTTTGGCATCAAGCGCGTTCTCGATCTCCTTGACCTTCGCAAGGGTGTCGATGACAGAGTCGATCATGTCAAAGGGAACGACGACGACACCATCGCGGTCGGCGACGATCATGTCGCCGCTCTCAACCTGCCGTCCGCCAATCTGGATCGGCAGTCCCACTTTGCCCGGACCGTTCCTGAAAGGCGTGTTCGGCGTGGTGCCGGTGCACCAGAACGGCAGACCAACCTCAACGATTCCGGCGTAGTCGCGCGCGGGACCGTCGGTCACCAATCCGACCGCCCCGCAGTTCCTGAGCATCGCGGCGACCACATCACCGGCGATGGCGCAGCCCTGGTGGCCATGGAACGCCGCTATCATGAAATCCCCTTCCCTGGCCGAGTCGAGAGCCGCCAGAAGCGCGAGATTGTCCGCCGGTCCGCAATCGGCGGTCAAAGCCGGTCCGACCGCGCGGCAGTCAATGTCCCGACCGTCGCCAATCGGTTGGATATCGCTGGAGAGGGCGCCGTCACCCTGCATGGCATCGACGACGAAACCGGCGGGTACCCCGCGAAAGGCCTCGATCTGCCGCTGGCTTGGTCGCCGTGTGAAGCGCTTGATGGTCAGTAGGGGCGGGTCTTCGATCATGGCTTTCCTCCACAGGACGGAGATGCATTCATTCTAGCGGATTTCCCGAACCGCGTCCATCGCGAGGGCGGAGTTCATCCACTGCGGTCAGCTGATCGCGACAGCCTTTACCTGCCCTTCAACGCTCCGCAGGTATTGCAGGAAGTTCTCCGAAAACATGGTCACCAGCTTTGCCGCTTGGATGTCGTAAGCGGACGGATCGTTCCAGGTTCTACGCGGATCCAGCAGCAGATCCGGTACTCCCTCGACCCGGATCGGCACGTCAAAGCCGAAATTCGGATCCTTCCTGAAATCCACGTCGGCAAGCGATCCGTCGATCGCCGCACCGAGAAGCGCGCGGGTTGACCGGATCGGCATCCGGCTTCCGGTACCGTAGGCACCACCGGTCCAGCCGGTATTGATCAGCCAGCAGGTCGCGCCGTGTTTGGCGATCTTCTCGCGGAGAAGGCCGCTGTATACTTCGGGCCGCAAAGGCAGGAACGGCGCTCCGAAGCAGGTCGAGAATGTCGGCTGCGGCTCCGTCACCCCGCGTTCGGTACCCGCGACCTTTGACGTGAAGCCGGAGAGAAAATGATACTCGGCCTGCGCCGGCGACAGCCGTGCTATGGGTGGCAGGATACCGAAAGCGTCACAGGTCAGCATGACGATGTTCTTTGGATGACCTCCAAGCGCCGTCGGCGATGCGTTGGAGATATAGCTCATCGGGTAGGCGCAGCGCATGTTCGCCGTCAGGCTATCGTTCTCGAAATCAAGCTGAAGCGTTTCTGGATCGAACACCATGTTCTCGATGACGGACCCGAACCTCTCCGTCGTGGCATGGATCTCCGGTTCGGCCTCGGCGGAAAGGTTGATCGTTTTCGCGTAGCAGCCGCCCTCGAAATTGAAGGTGCCCCGTTCCGACCAGCCATGCTCGTCGTCCCCGATCAGCACACGGTCAGGATCGGCGGAAAGCGTGGTCTTGCCGGTACCGCTCAGACCGAAAAAGATGGCCGTGTCCACGGGATTGTTGGGTGCATGGTTGGCGGAGCAATGCATCGGCATGACACCCTCGCCCGGAAGGATGTAATTCAGGAGCGTGAACACGGATTTCTTGTTCTCGCCCGCGTATTCACTGCCCCCGATGAGGACCAGACGTTTTTCGAAGTTCAGCGCGATGACGGTTTCGGACCTGCAGCCATGGCGTTCGGGATCGGCGAGAAACGCGGGACAGTTGATGATCGTGAACCGGGGAACGAATTCGTCGAGTTCCGACCGCTTCGGGCGTCTCAGGAGGTGTCGGACGAAAAGATTGTGCCAGGCCAGTTCGTTGACTATGCGCACATCCAGGCGATATGCGGCGTCGGCGCCGCCGTAGAGATCCTGCACGAAGTAATCGCGGCCGTTCATATGTTCCAGCATGTCCAGATGCAGCCGGTCGAACGCGTCAGGATCCATCGCGCCGTTGTTTTCCCACCAGACGTGCGGTTCGACCGCATCGGTGCGAACGATGAATTTATCCTTGGGCGACCGTCCGGTGTGCCTGCCGGTCTCGACCAGAAGCGCACCACCCCTGCCAAGCGTGCCTTCTTCCCGTGCGATCGCCTGCTGGACGAGAGCGGGTTTCGGCAGGTTGTAGTAGACGTTGCGGGGCCCGGTGATTCCCTGATCCCGTAGGCTGTGTCCCGCATTGACCCGTCCTGTCTCCATCTCCGTTCTCCTCTGCGCGGCCAGCCTGAGGGCAAGGACGAATCCGCAGCAGGTGGATAGCATGGTGCGCGTTCCCATCAACCGGGCGGAAGCGCACAGTTAGCGCAACCATATATGAATGCGGGAATTCATCGGCTTTGCCCTCGCGAGGCCACGGGTTCGCGCCATATAGGTGAGGAACGGAATTCGACCGGCGTTCTCGGGCTTCCGCCCCCATCGGGGAGGAACGTTCTCCAAAGCCATCGTATCCGGTGCCACCGTCAACCGTTTTCACGACCGCGGAGCGATCGATGGAGTTCTCCCTTTCCGGAATTCGTGATAACGGTGGGTGGATGTAGGACGGGTTGTGGAGTCGGTGGAGAATCCTTCGGTGACCGAATTCCGGCGCCGTGCGCATGTAAGGCGTCGCCGCCGGATCCGGTTGCCCTCGACATGTTCCTGCGCTGACGTCATTGAGATGACAGGGCGGTTGATCGCGGGACATGCGGGTTTCGGCAAGCACTGAACGGTGGAGAATCGGTTCAGGGAGCCTCATCCAGTCGGGTGGAGCCAGGTGAGGGTGTTCCGCCCGATCTGGATCGGTTGTGATCGGACGCGTGATGGCAGTCAGACCGTCCTCGTTTCCCTGGAAGGGCTTTGGCCCTGCCGCCTGCGATAGTCGAGGAGTGCGTCACCCATGTTGACCGAGGCTGAATTCCGGTCGTGTCCCGTTCGATAATGGCGCAGGCCATACGGATTCACGCGAGTTGCGTTGCAGCCGGCTACGGGGCCGCCCTGCTCAAGGGAGCCGCCGGGAGTGGCAAATCAGCGCTCGCCCAATCACTCATGGCTTTGGGCGGGCGTCTTGTGGCCGATGACCGGACCTTGCTTGAACTCCGCGACGGCTGGCCATGCGCGACCGCTCCCGACGAACTTCGTGGCCTGATCGAGGCGCGGGGCGTGGGATTGCTCGTCGCCGCGCCGCAGCTGTGGGCACGGGTAACGCTGGTGGTCGACCTTGACCGGTCGGAATGGGAACGCCTGCCCGCTTTCCGTCACACGGAGATTCTCGGTCGGAGACTACCGATGCTGCTTAAAGTGGATGGTCCGCAATTCGCCCCCGCGATTCTTGAGTGTCTCAGGGGACGGAGGTTCGTGACCTGATATCCCGGTTACGGTTACCATCTTGGTGACCGATCGGTATCGGTGAGGCGTACGGTGTCGGGCTATTCGATGGATCTGCGGCTTTGAAGCCCACCGAAAGGTGGAAATCACGGTGAATGCGCTTGCAAAGCCGGGGCCGTGGGTTTCTATACGGGTGCGGATTCTTAAGGCGGTGTGCATTGCCCATGCCTTTGGCAGCGTCGGGATAAACGTGTGATCGGCATCGTAATCGTTGCTCACGGGGGGTTGGCACGGGAATACCGGGCAGCAACGGAACATGTTGTGGGTTCACAGCGCGGAATCCGGACCATCTCCATCGAGCCGTATCATAATCGCGCGAACAAGCAGGATGAGATCTGCGCCGCGGCCGATTGCGTTGATTCGGGTGAAGGCGTGGTCGTCGTGACGGATATGTTCGGAGGCTCGCCCTGCAATCTATCACTGCGGGCCTGCGCCCACGAGAACCGCAGGATTATCTACGGTGCGAACCTTCCAATGTTGGTCAAGCTGGCGAAATCCCGACATCTGAAAGTCGAAGAGGCGGTTACCCTGGCACTGGAAGCCGGTCGAAAATACATCGATTGTTTCAATGGTGCCGGGAGCTGAAATTCGATGAAAACGACATGGCGACACGTACGCTGACAATCATCAATGAACTGGGACTGCATGCCCGGGCATCGGCAAAGCTGGTTGAGGTTGTCGAAACCCACGACGCCACGGCGGTCGTTTCGAGGGAAGGTATCGAAGCCTCGGGAGATAGCATAATGGGGCTTTTGATGTTGGCAGCGTCCAAAGGAACCTCTATTGAGGTGAAAACCGAAGGCACGGAGTCCGAGCGGCTGGCCGATGCGCTTGAGGCACTGGTTGCCAACAGGTTCGGAGAGGAAATTTAGGGGGGAACATACTGAACGCCACGAACCCATAACGTAACGCGGACAGGTCGCGCGGGAATCGATGCGCTTCCGATTTCTGGCTGGAACTTTTGACCCGCACCGCCACCTGTGGAGAATTGGAAGCCATCCGTTCCGCGAAACGTGAAAACGATGCACGGAACGCCACCCATGGCGTTAGGTATGTAAAGACCGAATTTAGGCTCTGTCACTAGGGAGGCGGCTGGCTTTGGTGGACGGCACTTCACAGGAGCGCTTTACTTTGGGGCGTGAACGGTCTACGTCACGGCCTTGCTCGACAGGTCAGGTGATGACCTACGACCGCCGTCGGCTGACCTATGCCAATTCGTTCGACAGTTTCTGGAAGGCCAACACGATCCGGGCGTTGGAGTGGTTGACCGGAAAAATCACCATCATGCGGATGCTTCGTGAATTTCAGCGCCGAGGCCCCCATGAGAGGCTGACTTATTGGAGCGATGCGCTGGAGGTGATGAGAATTGACCTTCAGACGCCACCCGATCAGCTCGCGCGCATTCCGAAATCCGGCCCGGTCATCATTGTGGCCAACCATCCGCATGGACTGGTGGATGGTATGATCGTCTCCGACCTGATCAGCAGGACGCGGATAGATTACAAGGTGCTGACGCGTTCGATTCTCACCAATATCGACGAGACCGCCGGCGGGTTCATGATTCCCGTACCGTTTCCGCATGACGAAGAGGCTCAGAAAAAGGGTATCGAGATGCGCGCCGCGGCGATGGAACAGCTGTCTTCCGGCGGTGTTGTGGCGCTCTTCCCTTCGGGAGTGGTGGCGGCATCCGAAAAGATGTTCGGTCCCGTGGTCGAGGCGGAGTGGAATGTATTCACGGCGAAGATGATACGTCGTTCGGGCGCCGCGGTCGTACCGGTTTACTTCCCGGGATCGAATTCGCGTTGGTACCAGATCGCGAACCGGGTCTCGGCGACGCTCCGGCAGGGACTTCTGCTTCACGAGATCGTCGCGGCCTGCAAGAAACCGCAGAAGCCTGTGATCGGCCAGCCGCTGGAGCCTGCGGAGGTCGAGGCGCGCATAAGGGATCCGCGGGCATTCATGGCCTGGCTGCGGGCAAGAACCCTGGCCCTGAAGGAAGCGGACTAGCGCGTGGGCACCGGGGTCTCCCCGCGGTAGTCGTAGAATCCCCGCTTTGTCTTTCGGCCGAGCCAGCCGGCCTCGACATACTTTGTCAGAAGCGGGCAGGGGCGGTATTTGGTATCCGCGAGACCGTCATGCAGGACGTTCATGATCGCAAGGCAGGTGTCGAGTCCGATGAAATCAGCAAGCTCCAGCGGCCCCATCGGGTGGTTGGCGCCGAGTTTCATGGCGGAATCGATCGAGGCGACGCTTCCGATGCCCTCATATAGCGTGTAGACCGCTTCGTTGATCATCGGCATCAGGATGCGGTTGACGATGAAGGCCGGAAAGTCCTCCGCCGAGGCCGCAGTCTTGCCGAGTCTCTGCACAACGCCCAGACAGGCCTGGAACGTCGCGTCATCGGTGGCGATTCCCCTGATCAGCTCGACCAGCTGCATCACCGGCACCGGGTTCATGAAGTGGAATCCCATGAACTTCTGGGGCCGGTCAGTGCGGCTGGCCAATCGGGTGATCGAAATCGACGAGGTGTTGGAGGTGAGGATTGTGTGGGGCTGGAGATGCGGAGTTAGATCCTCGAAGATCGCCTGCTTTACGGTTTCGCGCTCCGTCGCGGCCTCGATCACGAGGTCGGTTGCGCCTAGGTCGCTGAGAGTCATGGTGGTGGCGATTCTCTCCAGCGCCAGATTTCGATCTTTTTCGGTGATTCTACCCCGCGTCACCTGCCGGTCCATGTTGCTCCGGATCAGCTCACTTGCGGTGTCCAGAACTTCCCTGCTGATGTCGTTGAGCTTAACCCTATAGCCAGCCAGCGCCAGGACATGGGCGATTCCATTGCCCATCTGGCCCGCGCCGACGACTCCGATCGTTTCTATGTTCATTTCCGAACCTTTCCACCTGCCCGGCAGACAATATGCGGCCCTGCCGTTGTTAGGCAAGGGGCAGGCTGCGCTATCGCCGAACGCCGTAGCGATGCAGCCCACACGGATCCATTGCCAGGCGAAGATGCTGCGCAGCATCAGCGGAATATCATGTTCAACGGCTGGCCGACCGCGTATAGCCGGGAAGGCCGAAGCGGCGCCGACAGGGGCAAGGCGCATGCTGAAAGAAGGTACGGTCACCCCACGTCCGAAGCGTTTGATCCGATTCTCTACTGACGACCCATTTGCTCTGGTATACCGGCCCCCAACGGCCTTCCCGACCGCCCGGCACCGCCTCGCCTGCAGGGACACACCCCCCCCCGTCGCGGTCGTCGTCACGGCACGGGAGTTCGCCCCCTCATCCATCCCATGGTCACCCGCGGCCGGGAAAGCGCGGAGCGCGGCGTGGAGGCCCCGGGCGGCGGCGGCGCGACCGGACGGCCACCGGCCTGGGCAGGAGGGCCGGGAAGCCCGCCTCCTCCGCTCGGGCCACGCCCTCGCTCCGGAGGCGGGCCGGTGTTGCACTTCGGACTGGAAGTGGGGGATGTATTACTCAAGAGGTATATGACAGCCTGCTGACACAGGAGATGGCAGCATGGGAGTCACCGTTGATTCAGGCAGGCTCCCGCCGAAAGCGCTCGGACTGCCAGCGATCACCATTTCAAACTGACCCACTACAAGCCATCAAGGTGGAAGCGTTCAGTCGAAGGTGCCTTCCAACCAACCGTAAAACAGCCGCCTGCGAACCAACACCGTGACAACGGGATCAGGCGCGCCCTCCACGCCTCGGTTGTTCATCGGTCACCACCTTTGAACCCAATCCTGTCACTCGTTGCCCTCAGTGCCTTCAGCCCCGCCGTTCGTGGCTCTTGATTCCCCAAGGTTAAGGTCACCGCTTGTTGCAGGGCCAACCTCCAGCAGGAACCTGTGGAAATTGCGGGCAACGTCCTCGGCGGTCAGATCGTTCTTTCTATCAGGGCGCACCTTGTAGGTCATTTTGCTGCGCGCTCCGCTATCGTCGAGATAGGACCGGAGGAACGCATTTGTATCCAGCATATATTGAACGAAGTGCTCTTCGTCCCATACCAGCCCCGCCTCGCCAGCGGCGACAATCGATCTGCCGTAGCGAAACCCTTCGACGGTACCCGCCCTGCTTCCGATAACTCCATAAAGGTTGGGGCCGGTCTTCGCTTTCCTTCCCGCAATGGTGTTTCCCTCGTCGTCCACGACGACATGGCATGCCTGACATAGCCTGAACGCCGCCGCTCCCATCGCGGCACCTTCCGAAAGATGGCCGTCCGCCTGAGCCGAAAACACAAGCGACGAGGCGAGCAGGGTGAGTATCGCGAAACGCTTCATTTTTTCCTCTTTCCGCAGAGTCGATGCCTCCGCTGACAGCCCCGCCGGTATTCTCTTGACATGGACCCGCGCAGGTCCGGCAATCAGGTCTTTGTCTGAACCAGCCAACCCCTTGACACATCGAAACAGAGGCGGTTCCGGCGCTGACAGGCCAATTGCTCGACAGCTGTCACTAAGCCTGTGACAGACCATCCATACATCAACGGAGATTGCGGGAACATCCGGTCAGTTGGCGCCTTCCGCACTCAGAGCTTCTCGATCAACTCCGGAACCGCCCGGAACAGGTCGTCCACCAAGCCGTAATCGGCTACCTGGAATATGGGAGCTTCCTCGTCCTTGTTTATGGCGACGATGATCTTTGAGTCCTTCATGCCAGCCAGGTGCTGGATCGCTCCCGAAATACCGACGGCGACGTAAAGGTCAGGGGCGACCACCTTACCTGTCTGACCGACCTGCCAATCGTTGGGTGCGTAGCCGGAATCGACCGCGGCCCGGCTGGCGCCCACCGCCGCCCCCAGTTTGTCGGCAAGCTTTTCGATCAACGCGAAGTCATCCTCCGAGCCAACGCCGCGGCCTCCCGATACGACAATACCGGCGCTCGTCAGTTCGGGTCTCTCGCTGTCGGCCACTCTGTCCTCTACCCATTCCGAGAGACCGGAGCCGCCTTCGAATGGAATGGATTCCACAGGCGCCGATCCATCCTGAGCCGCCGCGTCGAGCGTGGATGTCCGAACGGTCACCACCTTTATCGCATCGTGGGATTTCACCGTCTGGATAGCGTTACCCGCGTAGATCGGACGCTCGAACGTGTCGCCGTCCACTATGCCCGAGACGTCGGAAATCACCATGACATCGAGAAGCGCCGCAACTCTGGGCAAGACGTTTTTCGCGTCCGTGGTAGCTGGAGCCACGATGTGACTGAAGCCGTCCGAGAGCGAAACGATCAGGTCCGCCGTAGCTTCGGCAAGCCGATGTCCCAATGCCCGATCCTCGGCGCATAATACCTTTGAAACACCACCGATCGCCGCCGCCGACTGAGCGGCGTTCGCGGCCGAAGCCCCGGCGCATAACATTGTGATTTCACCCAACGGTGCCGTTGCCGCTACGGTCTTCGCTGTCGCGTCAAGCGAAAGTTCGCCATTGTTGACTTCTCCAAGCAGAAGAACTGCCATCAGATCACCCCCGCCTCATCCCTGAGTTTGGTTACAAGCGCATCAACCGAGTCCAGTATGACACCCGCTTTCCGCGCTTCCGGTTCATCGGTCCTGATGATTTCCAGTCTAGCGCCCGCATCTATCCCATAATCTTCCGGCGTCTTTGTATCCATCGGCTTTTTCTTCGCCCGCATAATGTTGGGCAACGAAGCGTAGCGGGGTTCGTTGAGCCTAAGGTCGACCGTGATGACAGCCGGCATACTGACCCGGATGGTCTGCAACCCTCCATCGACTTCCCGCGTCACGATGGCGTGATCGCCCTCAACGTTGATTTCCGAAGCGAATGTTGCCTGTGACCAGTTCGCCAGCGCCGCCAGCATCTGGCCGGTGGCGTTCATATCGTTGTCGATGGCCTGCTTTCCGCAAAGCACGAGACCGGGCCGCTCTTCGGCGACGATCGCGTTGAGAATCTTCGCCACCGCGAGTGGCTCGACATCAGTATGAACATCCTCGGCCGCCACGACGAGTATCGCGCGGTCGGCACCCATTGCGAGTGCTGTGCGAAGGGTGTCCTGATTCTGTCTGACACCGATCGATACCGCGATGGTCTCTTCGGCTTTGCCCATTTCCTTGAGGCGAATGGCCTGCTCCACCGCTATCTCATCGAAAGGATTCATCGACATCTTCACATTCGTCAGATCGACCCCCGATCCGTCCGTTTTCACGCGGACTTTCACGTTGTAGTCAATCACGCGCTTGACAGGTACCAATACCTTCATGCGGTTCTCTCCACCAGAAATTTGCCGGTCCCCTGACGAGGTCAGGACTTCCGACGCCCTGTTAGCGGCTTGGGCTGCGAGAAAACAGCGAAAAAGCGACGCGTTGAGGTGTTGGCGTAGCGAATTTCCGCCAATTGCGGCGATGCGGAGTTCGAAAGCGGAGCGCGGAAAGGGCGCAATGGCGGACGAGCGTACGGTTCGGGCAATTCAAAGCCTTGGCCCCGGCTGATCGGATGCTGTCGTGTGCCTGCGGTTTCCCTCCCCGATCGGTTCCGCCCGATGGTTCGTCCATGCATCCTCACATCCTCAAAGCTACCCGGGCTCCTTGGTCAGCGATTGGCGCCCGGCACCCAGAGCATATCGCTGGCGCCGCCGTCGTTGGCGATGCGAGCCGCGACGAAAAACCAGTCGCTGAGACGATTCAGGTATTTCATCGCTGCGGGGTTTACACTTTCCAGGGTGGCGAGTTCCACCGTCAGCCGTTCGGCGCGCCGCGCAACCGTTCTGCTCATATGCAGGTGTGCGGCCAAGGTGGAACCACCGGGCAGGACAAAGCTCCGAAGGGGTTCCAGCGCTTCGTTCATCTCATCGATTTCGGATTCGAGGCGCAATACCTGATCCTCGGAGACCCGAAGCGGTGCTGACCCGGGGTCAATATCTCGTTCGTTGTCAGGGCGGCAGAGATCGGCTCCTACATCAAACAGATCATTCTGGATTCGGGACAGCCACAGGTCGAGTCGCTCCCCGGCATGAAGACGGGCCAGACCAACGCTTGCGTTGGTTTCATCGACCGTGCCATAGGCTTGGACGCGTATGGAAGTCTTGGGGATCCTATTGCCGTTACCGAGCGCGGTTTCGCCTGTATCGCCGGTTTTGGTATAGATTTTGTTCAGGATAACCATCAGCCTCCTCCTGTCTGACGGAGGAGCACGAAACCCAGGATGATCAGCACGGCGAGCGCCTGGGCTGCGATTCGGTATCTCATGATCCGATTGGCATGTTTTCGGTTAAATTCGCCGCCACGCGCGAAGCCGCCGATACCGATCATGAGGATGACCAATACGACCAGAACCGGTGCGGCGGCGACGATGAAGAGAGGATCCTGCCACATTCGACTGTCCTTCGGATTACCATTCGCCTCCAATGTAGCGTTGACTTGCTAAAAAGAGAAGATCGGAACGTTGTTGCTATTTATGTCCGGCGATCAGCCGGTCCAGGGCGCGGGTGGAAAGAAGCCGCCGCATCGTGCCCGCGATATGAGTAACCTTCGTGACGTAGTAACGTGGCCGGGGTTGACGCGCCTCCAACGCATGGATCAACCTTTCGGAAACGGCTGCTGCCGGAAGTTCGAAGGGGTCGGTGGTAGCTTCGGTCGCGTAAAGCCGATCGATTAGATTGGCACCGTAATCCGCTGAGTGAACTGAATTTTTCCAATCAATCCAGAATTCGAAATGCGGGACCGAATTCTCTCGGAATTTCGTCGTGATTGGACCGGGCTCGATAAGGCAGACATGGATCGGCGTATCCCTCATCTCAATTCTCAATGTGTCCGTGTAGCCTTCCAGCGCATATTTCGTTGAAACGTATGCGCCACGCCAACGCATGGGGATGAATCCCAAAACCGAGGAACATTGGACAATGCGCCCCCGCCCTTGGTCGCGCATGACCGGGATGACTGCTCGTGTCAGGTCGTGCCAGCCGAAAAAATTCGTCTCGAAGATAGCGCGGAGCGCATCCGTTGGAAGGTCTTCCACCGCTCCGGCCATACCGTATGCGCCGTTGTTGAAGAGCGCGTCCAGGGTTCCACCGGACTGCGATAGAACTTCGTCGAGCGCAGTGCCGATACTGGTGGGTTCGCTATAGTCGAGTCGTGGGCTCGTGAACCCTTCGGCGCGCAGACGCTCACAATCCGCTTCGGCCCTGCAGGATGCGAATACATTCCACCCGCGGGCCCTGAGCGTATGGGCCGCGTCGTATCCTATCCCTGACGAGCACCCAGTGATCAGAATCGATCGTTCAGCCATTTGAGGGTTGCCTCTCATTCATATCTGCCTTTGGCGGTGAAGAAATTTCTTCGTAGTGAAGCGTTGTACGGTCTGGTTACGTTTGTCCGACCCGGTAGCCTACCGAGCGCAGTAACTGGGCCGTTTCGTAAACAGGTAGTCCCATAACTCCGGTGAACGAGCCTTGGATCCATGGAATGAACGCACCGGCCGGTCCCTGGATCGCATAGGCTCCGGCCTTTCCCTGCCAGTCACCGCTCGCGAGGTAGCCGTTGATCTCCTCTACGGATAGCCGCTTGACTTTCACCGCGGTCACGGCGACCCGTTCCCGAACGTCCTGACACGTCAGAGCCACAACGGCTGTGATTACCCTGTGTCGGCGACCGGACAGCAGATCCAGCATTCGAGCCGCATCCACCCTGTCGGAAGGCTTGCCCATGATGCGTTGGCCGAACGCGACCGTTGTGTCCGCACATAGGGCAACTTCGCCGCCGCCGATCTGGATTGCCTCCGCTTTTTTCCGCACGATTCGGCGGCAGTATGCGAGCGGGCGCTCTCCGGCCAGCGGCGTCTCGTCAATCTCCGGTGGACGCACTTCGTCAGGACGTACTCCAAGCTGCTCAAGAAGCTCAAGGCGACGGGGACTTCCCGAACCGAGAATCAGACGCATGGACCGGCCTACTTGAAGCGGTAATTTATGCGGCCCTTCGTTAGGTCATAGGGTGTCATTTCAACCTGGACCCTGTCACCCGCCAGCACGCGGATCCGGTTCTTACGCATCTTTCCTGCCGTATGAGCGATGATTTCATGGCCGTTCTCCAGCTCCACCCGAAACGTCGCGTTTGGCAGAAGTTCCCTTACGACGCCTGGAAATTCGAGCAGTTCTTCCTTGGCCATGGTCACTCCTTGATGACGCCCGCAACGGTGCGGACAGAAGCAGATAGACGAAATCGCGATGAATGTTCAAGCATGTCCGCGCCCGGCATCGCACAACCGTCCGTGAAACCAGCAGCGCCATCGGAACTCGAAGCGTCCGCTCCTCCGAGTATGCATGATAGGGTGTGGTCGCAGGTTGCGCTCGCCAGCGTCATGCCCGGGTTGCCGAGCGGCAGCGTGCATTGCCGGCGGCCCGAAAGCCAACGGTTGCCGGTGAGGGTGCTTGGGTCGCGTCGCCGATCCAGTGAACCAAGAGATCCGTGAAGAATCGTTTCTGGATCAGAAAATTATTTAAACAACTATATTTTAAGTAATTTGTCAGAAAACGAAAATGATGAAAAGGAATAATCCGCAAAGGTTGAGAGATCATCATCGTTTCGAAACCGCTGATATTTTGGATCGGATCAGGTCGCGTTCCGTTCGAATACGGCGTCATTGCCCAATTCCATCACGCGAACCAACCCATTGTTCGCGAGGGCGGTTTCGATTGCCTTGATGCCCTCTTCACCAATAAACCAAGAGTGAAACTCCACAAGCACGGCGCGGATGCTATGGAACTCCGCCTGCGGCAACAATTGGATTTCGGAGCCTTCCGCATCAATCACCAGGACGCTGGGATCATGTTCCGCGATCGCTTTGTTGATCGATTCGCTTTCTACCCGCGTTTTTCGGGAACCGTTGAATTCCTGAATCGATGATCCATCCACGTTGTCGGTGAAATGGAACTCCGTGGTACCACCCTCCGACGTCACCGCCTTTGCGATGAGTTTCAGGAACAGCCCGTTGAGTTCATGTTTCGCCCGGATATACCGTTCAAGTACTGGGTTCGCTTCCTGGCTTGTGACGTTTTCCTCACCGATCAGACGCGCCGCCAGAATACCCATCACGCCAAGACAGGCACCGATCTCCGGAAGACGGTCCCCGGGTTGCGGTATTGCCATGAGCAGCTGCCGTTCTTCGTATTCGTATCCGCCGCGCATCAGTCTGTGCCAGATGGTTGGGCCGAGTTGCGAACGGGCGTTGGCGCCGGCATGAACGCGTACGCCACCGAGGTTCACCACCTTTGCTCTGAGAAGCTGATTGATCCAGCCGCGAAACACATGAAACCTCGGATGGCATCTCATCGGCATAATAGTGTCCTTTCGGTGCTTGGGGGCGGGATCTGAATCGCCTACCCAACCCTCATTTGTCTTGCAATTTACGGACCCGGCGCCCAACGCTCTCGGTAGTGAACTCCACTTCGAAACGCAGTATCGGGCGCTTCCGGTCTTCGGTCACCGACGCTATGCGCTGAAAATGGCCCCGCCCGTCGGCGAGAGAGGCTCGCGTTAGGTGGAATGCTCTCCGGCTCGGCGGTTCCCTTGGAGCGCTCCGGCCAGGCCATCGTCCGCTCCTTCGCTGTCTGTATCGGCGATCGTATCGGCGCCAGCGGTCTATTGGCGTGTCGGAATATCGATCGTCCTATCGGGACCGTCTTCGCTTTTTCACGGTCTCCCGTCAGGTCGCGCCAACAGCGGACTTTCCGCTGCCCGCTCCGGGGTGATTCGTATCGGGAAGCGAGCGGAAAGTTCTTTCATCTGGTGGCGTCGAGAACCGCTTCGACCCGGCGGTTTCGGGCGCGACCTTCCTCGGTCAGGTTGTCCGTACGTGGGGCAAGGAAACCGACACCATACGCGGATACCTGACTGCGAGGCACTCCGTGACGTTGTATAAGCCGCTCCAAAACGGCGGACGCCCGCATCCGCGACAGTTCGATGTTCGAGTCCAGGGATCCGACGGCGTCGGTATGGCCGACCAGCACGATCGTTCTTTCGGGACGTGAGTTCAGATAGGATGCGAGATCCGCCAGCGATGCGAATGTCGCATCTCCAAGTTGGGAGGAACCGGTCCCGAATTCCAGATCATCCAGCGATGCGTGGCCTGTCTGTTCCAATTGCTCCGCCAACCGTTTCGCATCAGCGCTCGGCTTGGCGTGTGACTGTGAGGCTACCGATGCCTCGACACCGATGGTTGCGCCGTCCGCGCCGACGAAGGCAAGATAAACAAATCCGGCGTTAGCGCTTCTGCTCACGACCAAGCCGATATATTCGTCCGCTTCATCTTGGGAAGTTCTCTTCGCCGCAAGATACCGGAAGTCACCGAGATTTACATGCATATCCGGTTCGGGAAAGATGTCGATCTGAAACCGGAAATCAAATCCTCCACAGGTGTTGGTTTCGCATTCGAAGAATGTTTCGAAACCGGCATCGAGAAACTGTCGCCGCAAGGGAGCCAGAAGCTGAACGGTCGTAAACTCGCCATCCACTCTCCAGCTTTGACGAAGTAGGGAGCCTTCGGCGTTCACCCCTTCAAGCGGCCCGTCGATATACGGTCCTGTAGCCAGAAAATGGCTTGTGACATCCTCGCGTTGTTCCGCAAGCGGTTCGGAAGGCCACGGGAGTTCGAGGACCGCGGCCCGCGCGGTGAGGGCCGCGCAGAGAAGGCAAAGCGTGATGAGGTGTCTCAGGATCATCTCGCGGTGGAGTGGTACGCTTCGTTGGGCTGCATGTCGACAGCCGATGCCACCCGATTTGTCATGTTGAAGAATCCGGTCACGCTGGCGATGTCGAATATGTCTCGATTCGAGAATCCGACCTCTCTTAACGCCTGACGGTCCCGTTCCTCGATGTCGGAGCTCGCCTTGGTCAGCTTTTCGGAGAAATCCAGCATCGCGCGCTGACGTGCGTCCAGTTTGGCGGCACGATGGTTCATCACCATCATTTCCCCGAGTGCCGGATCGCCGGAAAGCTGCCGAACGGCGGCACCATGCGCGACCTGACAGTACCAGCAGCGGTTGATCGAGCTCACGACAACGGCGATCATTTCCCGTTCGAGTTTCGACAGTCCACTCTCGTTCAGCATCAGATCGTTGTACATCGCCGTGAAGGCGTTGAGCCGCTCGATATCGAAGGCATAGGCACGCAGGACGTTCGGTACCAGCCCAAGCCTCTCCTGGCAGAGATCAAAATATTTCCGTGTCGCCTCGGGCAAAGGGTCGACCGCTGGCAGATTGAGTGCGGTTATTCGGGTCGGGTCACTCGGCATATCAGCTCCGGAAGATGAACATCTTCGTTTCGTAGGACAGCGCCATTCTGCCAAAACCTTTCGGGGGTTGGAAGTGCCAAGCGCGGTGTCCCGATCATCGGTTCGGGTTTCCGTTGGGGTCAGATAGGTTCGATTCGGTCTGTCCAACCAGCTACGCCGCGCTGCCTGCCAGACCCTACGAGGCATCGCAAAGCCCGTAAAAACTGAGCATTTGACCTCCGCCGCGTCTGGATCGGATTCCAGGTCGCCGTGACCGAAAGTGTTGCTACCGAGCCGATTGCGCGGCGCGTCTCACACCATGGTTTAGGAAAACGGTTCGGCGGTGCGATTGGGTTGGATCACCATTCCTGCCATTCCGACAGGAGGGATGGCATGTTTCGCCGTCGATCCTTCGAGACGCGGCGATCCGTCATTTACCGCCTCGATCACCGTTCTCTATTGGGCCTGTTGAACCGCGGGTGGGCGTCTTGGGCGCGGAAGCGAAGATCTGTCTCGGCAGCGTGCCTCGCCTTGATCCGATAAACGATCATTCCAATGACCTGTCCATGGTCCTGCGAAGTTCGTCCATTGCCGCATTCAACAATTCCGCATCGGTTCCCCGAACAACAAGATGTACGCCGAAACGGCCATCCTGTACGAATGGATAGGAGCCGAACGACAGTTCCGTATAGGTGTCGGCGGTCCGCTTCAGCCGACCTGCGATTTCGCCTTCGGGGCGCTCTACCCGCAGCGTTTCGCTGATAATGGGCGTACCGCCTCCCAATCCGGGAAGAAGACTGGCCACCATGACTTCGAATATCGCTGGCACGCCCGCCATGACATGGACATTCCCCAGGGAGAATCCAGGTGCGGACGAGACGGGATTGTCGATCAGTTCGGCACCTTCGGGTATACGCGCCATGCGCAGTCGCGCTGAATTCAATTCAATGCCGACCCGATTGCAGTGCGCCTCAAGAATTGACCTTGCGTCCTCCCGTACGTTGATCGGTCTGCCGAACGCCGCGGCGATCGAGTCCGCCGTGATATCGTCGTGGGTCGGGCCGATGCCACCGCTGGTGAAGACATGATCGTAGGATTCCCGAAGAGCGTTCACCGAGCTTATGATCGCGTCCCGATCATCGGCGACGACGCGAACTTCCATGAGGTAGATTCCTGTCTTTGCCAGCTCTCCGGCAAGATGGAACATGTTGGCGTCGCGTGTGCGGCCCGACAGCAGTTCGTCACCGATCACGATCATTGCGGCAGTGGGGTTGGGCATTGTCACCTCCGTTGGGCTCATTGGTCGACCTGAACCCCTGTCGGTCGCTAACGGAATTTCTGTCACTGTGCCAGCCACAACGGTTTCGTAAGGGGATTATATACGATAGTGCCCATTTTCTGTTGACTGCCTTATAAGCGGCATATACAATGATGCCCAAGAAAGGAATCAGACATGGCACAGAAAGCACCTGGCAAGCACCACCGCAAAGGCATTAGCCTAAGAGTTTGTTCCATAAGTTGAGTGGTCCCGCAGGATGTGGCATTCCGGTTGGTGAAAGCAACCAAATACGGAGAGAGCCATGCCCTGGAACAGGACCACCCAACAGATCCATAAGCGCCCGGACGACCACAGTCAAAACGACCTGACCGACGCCGAATGGACCATCATCGAGCCGATGCTGCCGAAGCAGGGAAGGATGGGACGGCCGCGCGAGGTCGACCTTCGGTCGGTGTTCGACGCGGGCCGGTATATCCTGTCCACGGGATGCCAGTGGCGCGCGTTACCCTCTGGATATCCACCGTTTTCCACCGTCCAGAACTATTTTTACGCATGGCGGCGGAGCGGGCTCCTGGAGCGTATCGTGCATCGTCTCCGGGACCTCGCGCGGCGGTGTTCGGGGCGCTCCGCGGAGCCGACCGCCGCCTCGATCGACAGCCAGTCGGTGAAGACCACGGAGAGCGGCGGGCCCCGCGGCTACGACGCCGGGAAGAAGGTGAAGGGGAGGAAAAGGCACCTGATCGTGGACGCCGACGGCACACCGATCGTCATGACGGTTCACACCGCCGACATCCAGGACCGGGACGGGGCGCCGGACCTGATCGCGAAGCTGCTGGAGACGGTGCCCACGGTGTGTAGGCTGTTCGCCGACGGTGGCTACGCGGGTCAGAAGCTGCGGGAGCGGCTTGAGGGGATGGGGTTGTCGAACGTGATCAGGATCGTCGAAAAACCGAAGAATGTCAAAGGGTTCACGGTTCTCTACCGCCGCTGGGTCGTGGAGCGGACCTTCGCCTGGATGGGCCGGTGCCGCCGCCTGTCGAAAGATTACGAAAGGCTCAGCGAGAACTCGCTGGCATGGGCGCAGCTGGCCGCCTGCCGGTTCCTGCTCAGGCGGGTGGCGAGGGCGTCAACTCCATGAAAAACAATAGTTTAATGATATCAGTGACTTATGATTCAAACTCTAAGAGTTTGTTCCATAAGTTGAGTGGTCCCGCAGGATGTGGCATTCCGGTTGGTGAAAGCAACCAAATCCGGAGATCGCCATGCCCTGGAACAGGACCACCCAACAGCTCCATAAGCGCCCGGACGACCACAGTCAAAACGATCTGACCGACGCCGAATGGACCATCATCGAGCCGATGCTGCCGAAGCAGGGAAGGATGGGACGGCCGCGCGAGGTCGACCTTCGGTCGGTGTTCGACGCGGTCCAGTATATCCTGTCCACGGGATGCCAGTGGCGCGCGTTACCCTCTGGATATCCACCGTTTTCCACCGTCCGGAACTATTTTTACGCATGGCGGCGGAGCGGGCTCCTGGAGCGTCTCGTGCATCGTCTCCGGGACCTCGCGCGGCGGTGTTCGGGGCGCTCCGCGGAGCCGACCGCCGCCTCGATCGACAGCCAGTCGGTGAAGACCACGGAGAGCGGCGGGCCCCGCGGCTACGACGCCGGGAAGAAGGTGAAGGGGAGGAAAAGGCACCTGATCGTGGACGCCGACGGCACACCGATCGTCATGACGGTTCACACCGCCAACATCCAGGACCGGGACGGCGCACCGGACCTGATCGCGAAGCTGCTGGAGACGGTGCCCACGGTGTGTAGGCTGTTCGCCGACGGTGGCTACGCGGGTCCGAAGCTGCGGGACCGGCTTGAGGGGATGGGGTTGTCGAACGTGATCAGGATCGTCGAAAAACCGAAGAATGTCAAAGGGTTCACGGTTCTCTACCGCCGCTGGGTGGTGGAGCGGACCTTCGCCTGGATGGGCCGGTGCCGCCGCCTGTCGAAAGATTACGAAAGGCTCAGTGAGAACTCGCTGGCATGGGCGCAGCTGGCCGCCTGCCGGTTCCTGCTCAGGCGGGTGGCGAGGGCGTCAACTCCATGAAAAACAATAGTTTAATGATATCAGTGACTTATGATTCAAACTCTAACAGGCCTTTTCATGATGTTTCCCGATGACGCGGCCGCCGAGGAATGGTTTGTGAAAGAGCGTTGGCCGGAAGGTCCGCACTGCCCACACTGCGGATCCGTCCGTGTTCTTTCCGGTGCCCAGCACAAAACGATGCCTTACCGATGCAGGGAAAAGGGGTGCCGCAAACGGTTTTCGGTTCGCACCGGAACATGCATGGAAGCGTCCAATCTGGGCTTCAAGGTATGGGCGATCGCGATTTACCTTATGTCGACAAACCTCAAGGGGGTTTCCAGCATGAAACTGCACCGCGATCTTGAGATAACCCAGAAATCGGCATGGCACCTTGCCATGCGACTGCGGAAGGCGCTTGAGGATGATGGAGTCAGCCTTCCGTTTGTAGGTCCCGTGGAAGCCGACGAAACCTATATGGGCGGCAGGGAACGGAACAAGCACGCGAAAGACAGACTGAAGGCCGGACGTGGAACGGTTGGCAAGACGGCAGTGGCTGGCGTCAAGGACCGCGACACCGGCCAGGTTGCCGCCAGGGTGGTGACGGACACAAAGGCAAAGACGCTTCAGGGCTTCGTCGAGGAACGCACCGAACCGAAAGCGCAGGTCTATACCGACGACAACGCGTCATACGTAGGCATGAAGCGCCAGCACGAAACAGTGCGCCACAGTTCCGGGGAATACGTGCGGGACGACGCGCATACGAATGGCGTAGAGTCGTTCTGGGCGATGCTCAAGCGGGCGCACAAAGGCACATTCCACAAGTTCAGCAGAAAGCACATGCATCGGTATGTGGATGAGTTCGTAACGCGCCACAACCTTCGTGAAGGGGACACGATATGCATCATGGCCGCGATAGCGGACGGCGGGGTTGGTAAGCGGCTGCGCTACAGGGAACTGATCGCAGACAACGGACTGCCGTCCGGGGCGAGGCACTGACCGGTGGAAGCTAACTGGTCCAACCAGACGGTCTGGACGGGTGACAACCTTCCTATCATGCGGGGCATGAACTCCGAATGCGTGGACCTGATCTACCTTGATCCGCCGTTCAACTCGAAAGCCAACTACGCGGCGCCGATCGGTAGCGAAGCGGCGGGGGCGGCGTTCAGGGACACGTGGACGCTGGCGGACGTGGACATCGCATGGCTTGACCTGATCGAGGCGAAGGAACCGGCCCTTAACCGGGTCATCGCCGCGGCCATGACCAAAAGCGATAAGGCCTATCTGATCCACATGGCCGCGCGACTCCTTGAGATGCGGCGCATCCTCAAGCCGACCGGCAGCATATATCTCCACTGCGATCCGACCATGAGCCACTATCTCAAACCGGTCATGGACGCCGTGTTTGGAAAATCGAATTTCAGGAACGAAATAATATGGAAGAGGACCAACGCGCCAACCGCATCAGCATATCAGATTGGAAGGGTGCATGACACAGTGTTGGCATATGCCAGAAATCCAGAAACAACGGTGAACGCAGTCTTTGCGCCTTACTCGAAGGATTATATCCATAAACACTTTAGGAAAAACGACAGCCGAGGCCATTTCCACACACAGCCGCTGACTGCGCAGGGGACCACAAATGGATACTCCGGAATGCCGTGGCGGGACATTGATCCCACTGAAAGGGGCCTGCATTGGGTTTGCCCCACTGCATTGCCGGAAGGGCTGGAATGCCCAGACGACTGGAGTGCCATGACAACCCAGGAACGGCTTGATTGGCTTCATTCACAGGATATGATCTATTTCCCTGAAAGAGGAACAATGCCGAGATTCAAACGGTATCTGTCAACAACCAAAGGCGTTCGCGTGGCAGATGTCATGACGGACATTCCCGGCGTTCAGGGGGCGCACCGGCTACCCGACCCAGAAGCCGCTTGCGCTACTGAAGCGCATCATCCTCGCGTCATCAAACGAAGGCGAAATGGTTCTGGACCCGTTCTGCGGCTGCGCGACGGCGTGCATAGCGGCGCAGGACCTTAACCGGGAATGGGTTGGGATAGATGTTTCACCGAAGGCCGCCGAACTGGTGCTGTCGCGGCTCAGGAACGAGCTGGGCATGTTTGCGCACCACACGGTGGTCAACCGCACGGACATCCCGCAGCGCACCGATATCGGGAAGCTGATCCGCTACAATGACGTGAGGAACAGGCGGACCCTGTATGGCGAGCAGGGCGGTAACTGCAACGGCTGCCGGACACACTTCAGGTTGCCTAACCTCACGGTCGACCACATCATTCCGCGATCCAGGGGCGGAACCGACCACATCGGGAACCTTCAGCTTCTGTGCGGACGCTGCAACTCGGTCAAGGGAAACAGGGGCATGGAATACCTGATAACGAGGCTCGCGGCGTAACAGGAGGAAATCAAATGACGGAGTTGATCATGAAAAGAGAGAAAGTTGAGCCTAGTGGAAAGGCACCTGTTAAGCCTGTGAATGGGTCGGGCAGGTATCAGCCGACAAAACATGACATGCTGCGGGATGTCAGCGTATCCGTAACGCCGGAAAGGTTGGTAAAGGCGGTCCTCAAAGGGGGTGCGCCCCGCCGCGATTTCCGCAAAAACTGAACCGAAGGCGACCGGTATGAAAAGCCCGGATGGGCACTACCGTATATAATCCCCTTTCGTAAGGCATGGGTTCGGCGGTTCTGGCATAATCCGGGTAGGAAGCGGGGCCGTCGGCGTTGACACGGTGAAGAAATGCGGTATGTGCTGGCTCATCTGCGGCTTCAACTTTAGCCAGCCGTCATTCGGTGGGGCCACGGGTGGTATCGGGTGGATGAATTCAAGGGACGCGCTCGGTGGTTCTGAATCCGCGGGGTGTCATGTAGTTCCGATACCGATGCCCGCCAGACAGGTTTTCCGCTATCGGATTCCGGCGGTAAGGCCAGCCGAACGACCGTCTTCACGCGGTCTCGGCCCTGATTTCCGGGATGTTGCGCTCCTCCTGCCCGCCAGCGACGGCGAGGAGATGCACGGGCCTGCCGTCGCCCCTGTGCTTTTCCGCATAGACCTGGTTCCGCATCCGCGCCATCGCCGCGTCCCAGGCCGCCTCCACGCCGCCCGCCTTCTCCACGACCCTGAACTCCAGCACGATGCTGCCGGTGTGCACCACCATGTCCTCCGCCCGGGGCGCGGTGAGGACGGTCTATGACGCTCCGTAGGCGTCCGGGTCCGGTGACAGCGGCGGGGTTGGGACCGAGGCCCGGTTCGCGCTCCGCCACCACCAGTTGCCCGATGACTTCCCGCTCGATATCGGCCGGGCTTTCGTAGCCGCTGTCGAAGCTGAGCCGCAGGCCGGGTGGGTGACGGACCAGTCCCGGCCATCGTGGATGTCGAGGCCCCGGAACAGCTCCCCGCACCCCTCGAACAGCGCCTTCATCGTGTCGAGCGGAAGACTCCTGCCGAACCGGCGGGGTCGGGAGAGGAAGTAGTGCCGCCCGCCCTCGTCCAGCCACCGCACATGGGGCGCCCTGTCGAGGTAGTAGCAGCCGTCCCTGCGGATTGCGCCGAAATCCTGGATCCCGATCGGAAGCCGAAGGCGTCCCATCGCTCTCTTCACTCACGCTCTCGGGACGCCGGATGCATCACCATGGCATCATCCATGATGCGGGGACCCGTCCGCCAAGGATGACGCCGATGACCGAAGGACGTCATTTTCGGGGAAGCTGCCTGGCTGCGATATCCACCTATTGGGACGGGTGCCATAGAATCTGGTGATTGACTGTTTCAGCGTTGACACTGTTCGCTGGCTTCGGTTCAACGAAAGCGTATTCGGGCTCCCGACTAACCGATTACGCCATGTGATCGATCGACTGGACGGCTTCCATAAACCGATGGCTTAGTACTGGTTCCAAAAGATTTTCGCCCCCTAGCCTTGATCTTTATGGTTTTCTGTCTTCCGGGCGCATTGTATCTTCCGAGCCGAAATTACAGGAGTTCATCCAATGAGTGGCACGATCGAAGCACGCCTTGAGGAACTTGGAGTTGTTCTTCCTGACGGCCCGGCACCGGCGGCAAACTACGTTCCTTCGGTTCAGGTAGGCGACATGCTCTACGTATCCGGACAGATCAGCCAGAACGCGGACGGACTGATCACCGGCAAGGTCGGAGATGGGCTGAGCGTTGAGCAAGGCGCCGCCGCTGCGCGTGCATGTGGTATAAGCCTGCTCGCGCAGGTGAAAGCCGCCTGTGGCGATGACCTCGACCGGTTGCGGCGCGTCGTGAAGCTGACCGGGTTCGTCAATTCCACTTCCGATTTCACCGATCAACCAAAGGTCATCAACGGCTGCAGCGATTTTCTGGTCGAAGCGCTCGGGGAGCGGGGCCGTCACGCCCGCTCCGCGATTTCCGCCGGAGCGCTGCCGCTTGATGTCGCGGTGGAGATTGAAGGTGTTTTCCAGATCCGATGACACCTTTGCCAACGGAGTTCCTGACGCGACCATTGGCACATCGCGGCTACCATGACCTTTCCAATGGCATTCCCGAAAACTCCCGCGCCGCGTTTGAAGCGGCGGCCGGTGCCGGTTACGGCATCGAACTCGATGTTCAACTCAGTGCCGACGGCGAGGCGATGGTGTTCCATGACCACGATCTTGATCGAGTTACGGGAGAAACAGGATATGTGCGGCAAAGCCGAAGGTCCGAGCTTGAGGCCATGGGACTCTACGGAGGCACGGAGACCATTCCCGCTTTGGACGACGTGCTCTCGCTGGTGGCCGGTCGTGTGCCGGTGCTCGTGGAAATCAAGACTCTCGTTGAGATGGAAAGACGCGACTGGTATACACTCGCATGCGCGGTCGCCAGCGCCGTGAGGCAGTATCACGGTCAGGTTGCGGTGATGTCCTTCAATCCCAACGTGATGGATGCTTTCATCGCCGCCGCACCCGGGGTCCCACGTGGTCTCACGACCTGCGCGTTCAGTTCCGAAGACTGGCCGGACATTCCCGTCGATGTGCTCGCCCGTCTGCGCGGTGTGTCTGATTTCGATCGGCTTGGGGCGACCTTTATCAGTCATTGCGTGAGCGATCTGGGTAACGTTCGTATCTCCGAACTCAAGGCCGGTGGTGCGAATGTCATTTGCTGGACAGTGCGCAGCGCACGGGAGGAATCGAAGGCGCGTGAACAGGCGGACAACATCACTTTCGAAGGTTATCCGGCCCGGATTTCCGCATCCTGATGCGCGAATCGTCAGGACCGACTTTCTGATATGACCGAACCCGTCATAGAGATCGACGTACTCGACGGCCTGAGCGGCATTGGGTCTGGGTATTGGGATGCCTGCGCCTGTCCAGAGACGCAGCCCGAAGGCCGACCTATAGATCCGTTCACCACATGGCGCTTCCTCGCGGCGCTGGAAGCTTCAGGCTCCGTTGGGCCAGGCACAGGCTGGCAGCCACGGCATTTGGTGGCCCGAATGAACGATCGGGTTATCGCGGTCACACCGCTTTACGCCAAGGGCCACAGCCAGGGTGAGTATATCTTCGACTACAACTGGGCGAACGCCTATACGCAGGTGGGTGGAAGCTACTATCCGAAACTGCAGGTCGCCGTACCGTTCACACCTGCAACCGGTCGACGGTTGCTTGCTCGCCCGGGCTTTGAGGAGACCGGTAGAGCGGCGCTCCTGCAAGGCGCCGTGCGCCTGACCACCGCAAATCGACTTTCTTCGCTACATGTCACGTTCTGCACGGAGACAGAGGCTCAGGTCGCGCGAGAGCTGGGTTTCATGCACCGGATCAGCGAACAGTTTCGTTGGGAGAACCGAGGCTATGCGGATTTTGACGCATTTCTGGCCGAACTCAGCTCACGCAAACGTAAGAACATCCGTAAGGAGCGTGCCGCTGCGCTGGCGTTTGGGGGTAGGATCCATGAATTGACCGGTGACATGATCGAGCCCTGCCATTGGGATGCCTTTTGGCGATTCTATCAGGATACCGGTGCACGCAAATGGGGCACGCCCTACCTGACACGTGCGTTTTTCGATGAGGCTCAGGCCGGTCTCCGCAATGACATTCTGCTTCTCATGGCTGAACGTGAGGGTGTATATGTCGCGGGGGCGCTTAACTTCATAGGTCGCAGGACTTTATTCGGCCGTTATTGGGGTTGCATCGAAGACCATCCGTTCCTGCATTTCGAGCTTTGTTACTACCGTGCCATCGATTATGCGATCCGTAACGGGCTTTCAAATGTGGAAGCGGGAGCGCAGGGCCCGCATAAACTGGCGCGCGGCTATCTGCCGATTGCCTGCCATTCGCTGCATTGGTTCGCGGAGCCGCGGATGCGCGCCGCGGTCCACAGCTATCTTGAAGAAGAGCGGCGGGCTGTCGGTGATGAGATCGAGATATTGGCCGAATACGGACCGTTCAGGGACACAGGAGGTGGAGAAGCATGATCGAAAGACTCACCGAGGCGCAGCGAACCGTGAGTTTGGATCCGTTGTCGCGGTCCGGCTGGAGCTACGTGGCGGACCGCGACGCCATCCAAAAGACTTACACGTTTCGCAGTTTTGTCGAGGCGTTTGGCTGGATGACCCGCTGTGCGCTTTGGGCCGAGAAGTGGAATCATCACCCGGAATGGTACAACGTCTACGCCGAAGTCGAGGTGACGCTTTCCAGCCATGACGCGGGCGGCCTTACCGAACGTGACGTCAGACTTGCCAAAAAAATGGATTCGCTGGCCGGAACGGCATCCGATTGACTTCCTCCGTATGCGGTGCCCGAGCGGGCGGTGCATCTTCGATATCACTTCAGTCCTCTGATCGCCTCCAACATCGCTTCTCCGGATGTCGTTATACAGACGCCGCTATCCCTCTCGACCTGCAATACCTTCACCACGCCATCATCGGCGAGGAGTGCATGCCGTACCGCACGGTCGTGAAATCCGACTTCCGGCGCCGAGAATGCAAGCCCCGCCGCTTTGGCATATTCAGCGGAGGCATTGGACAGCATCGTAATGCCAGCCGAACTGGCTCCGGTCGCTTCGCCCCAAGCCTCCATCACCCAAGGGTCATTGACCGATAGGCAGATGACCTCATCGATTCCCTCGCCAGCGAGTTCTTCGCGGGTGCGTATGAAGCTCGTCACATGGACCGATGCGCAGACGCTTGTGAATGCGCCGGGTACGGCGAACAACACCACTTTGCGGCCCGCCAGATACTCGGCGAGTTTCACTGTTTCGAAGTTGTCTCCCACTTTCCGAAGAAGGGTTGCGTCGGGTATTCTCTCACCTACCGTCAATGCCATTTCAGCGCCTTTCGACCGGTTGCGTTATTTCCTATTTTCAATATACGGCTAATCCCTGCGAGTAGCCAGTGCGGGAACTGAAAGGTGTGCGAAATTGTCGTCATCGGCGCCGGACAGGCCGGCGCATCGCTTGTAGCCCGGCTCCGTAGCCTCGGCCATGAAAGTGGGGTAACGTTGATAGGCGATGAACCTGTCGCGCCTTACCAACGTCCGCCGCTGTCCAAGAAATACCTACTTGGTGAACTGGAACGGAATCGGCTCTATCTGCGGCCCGAAAATTATTATTCCGAGCATGGTATAGAGCTGTTGACCTCCTCCGCGGCCGTTAACATCGACCGCACCCTGCGGAGAGTCTCCGTCGGTGACCGTACGATATCTTATGACAGGCTTGCGCTATGTACCGGCGCTGTGCCCCGTAAACTGCCTGAATCGATTGGAGGGTCGTTGAAAGGTGTGCATACGGTCCGTACGCTCGCAGATGTGGACGCGATGGCACCGGCGTTCTTCGGAGGAGCGCGGGCGCTGATCGTGGGAGGGGGATATATCGGGCTCGAAGCGGCTGCGGTGGCCGCTGGCAGAGGTATGAACGTTACTTTGATCGAGGCGGCCGAGAGGATTCTTCAGAGGGTCGCGGCGCCCGAGACGTCGGATTATTTCCGGGCCCTTCACGAGCGCCACGGCGTTGAAATCCGCGAAGGCGTGTCCCTCCAGCGGTTGACCGGCGAGGACCGCGTGACAGGGGCGGTTCTGTCAGACGGTACCGAACTCGAATTCGATATCGTTATCGTTGGTATCGGAATCACCCCTGCAACGGCTCTGGCCGAAGCGGTCGGTCTGGAGGTCGAGAACGGTATCAAGACCGATATTCGGTGCCGCACTTCGGATCCGCTCATTTGGGCGGCGGGCGACTGCGCGTCGTTTCCCTATCATGACAGGCGGATTCGACTGGAAAGCGTACAGAACGCCATTGACCAGGCCGAATGCGTTGCCGGGAACATGCTGGGTGCCGGTCGGGACTACATTCCCCAGCCGTGGTTTTGGTCGGACCAGTATGACTGCAAACTGCAGATCGCTGGCCTTGGCACCGGCTATACCCGGCTGGTGACCCGCGGAAGCGCTGATCGGATTTCGTTCTGGTATTATGCAGATGACACTCTTCTGGCGGTTGACTCCATAAACGACGCCCGTGCCTACATGATCGGCAAGCGGTTGATCGAGATGGGGAAATCTCCCGATCCCGCAGTGATCGCCAATGTAGACGCGGATCTTAAACCATTGTTGCGGAGCTGAGCGGCACATCTGAAGGGCAGTTGGGCGTTCCCCGTTCGTTACCCAATTCACGCTTTGATTTTCGACAATTCGATGAGTGCGCAGCGATCACCTTATCCCACGTTTGGAGTGGGAACCGGGTGATTGTCAGAAATCGAAGCGGGTTTCCGCACAGAGCCGTACGGTGTCGCCTGTACCGTTTCGAAAGATTTCGTTCATGGGCTGCGTGAGGTAACGGCTGCCGGAAACGCACAAACCGTGTGTATTTTTATCGACTTGGCGGGGCTTGGCGTTCAGGCCAAGACGCGTAACTGGACCCGGAGCCGCTATGTGCAGAAGGTACCCGTCCTTTTGATCAAACTGGACCACCGTCCCGATCGGTTGGCACAGATGCAGGCGGAGTTCGACAAGGTCGGAGTTGAGTTCGAACGGGTTCCCGCCGTGGACGCGAGAAACCCGAATCAGGATCTTGACGAATTGAAATTTGATTCGCACATCTCGACCGAACCCGCCACGCTGTGCAGCATGGTGAGTCATCTTTTGGTCATGCGCCGGATGCTGGCTGCGGAAATTCCACTCGGCATGTCTGTCGAGGATGACGTGGAGCTCTCGCCGGACGTACTGGAACTTGTGTCGCGCGATGACTGGACTCCAGATGGAACCGGGGTGGTTCAATGCGAAGGGAGTGCGGGTAGCAGAAGCGGGGTCCGCCTCCTTGGCCAGGTCCATGCTGCGACACCGGTTCCTGGACGTAACCTCCATAAACTGCATTCACGCGTAATGGGATCGGCCCGTTATTCCGTTACTTGGGAAGCTGCGGCACTCATCGCTCAGAACATCAGGGTGTGCCTGCTCACGGATCATATCCATTTCAATTCAGCGGTATCGCCTGTGTTCAGGAGGATTGGTGTATCGGCGCTATTGCCAGCCATTGCCACACAGACTTACGGTGGGTCCGACACCGACTTGAGGAAGGCAAGCGCGGGCTTTCGGCGACGGACCGGCTACGGGCGGATTTCGATGCTGTTTGCGTCGCCGTTCGGCGCGCTCCCTCGGTGGCTCTGGTCCTTTGCGGGGTGCGCTCGATTCCTCGATCATAGGTTCATGCGGTGATAGGCATTCGCAATGCATCGCGCCTATGTTTCCCCAAATGTCCACCGCTTGGGAGAAAGTGATCCGGCGCTCGCGCCAGTGATCAATGTCGCCGCTTCGACCGACCGGATGGATTTTCAGCGCAGACAGCTTGCAGCGCTTGGGGTTGAATTTGAAAGGATGGAGACGGCTACTCCTGAAACACTTGATTCGCCGTCGAAGGACGCAGTTTGGCGATCATGGCAGCGTCCGCCCGGGTCGACGGAGATGGCTTCGTTCGCTTCCCGCATGGCGGCATGGAAGCGTGTGATCGAACTTGGAGCACCGTGCCTTATCCTTGGAGACGATGCCATGCTCGCAACCGATACGCCAAAATTGCTGGAAGAAGTGGAGGTGGCCAATGGCATTGATCATGTCCATTTGGAGACGGCGGGACGAAAGAAAATACTTGCTCGTCGACTTCATCCATCACTACCACTTCACCGCTTAATTCAGGATAGCCACGGTGCGTGCGGATATGTGATATTTCCGTCCGGGGCTCGGCTGCTTCATACCCGCTCCCTTCCGGCTCCAGCCGATGCGGCTATTTCCTCCGAATACGCTCTTCGGTCATGGCAGGCCGATCCCGCGTTTGCCGCGCAGCTTGAAATGGCCCCACGATATGGCTTGGTCAGTCCGATCAACGTAAGCGGTCTGGTCAATGTCGATGACCGCCCGGATCGAAATTCTCCGCCCGCTCATGAAGCCCGAAGATCCCGCCGCCGCCGCATCCTGTGCCAGACCGGAATGGCGCTTCGCATGCTTGTTCGTGTCCCGTGGAATCGCCGCGAGGTGGTGTGGTTGCGGATTGGCCAAGGATTGATCTTAGCTGTCCCATCCCGGATGATCACATGGATCCCCGTCGCTTCGCGCTTTCCGTGGCACGGTCGGCCCCGGCGACATTCTGGATGGGGCGCGGATGCCTGTTCGACCGCACGGTGAAGCGACCGCCACACCAGGGATCGGAGCTGCGATCCAGGCCAGTGATGAACCCGCCCGGGTTCCGGCGGACCGTTACGGGATCACCGGGCGGACGGTTTACAGGTGGCGCCACCGCGACGGTGTGGGGGATGGGAGCCACACCCTCACCGGCCGCGGACGACACTGACGCCTGCCCGGGAGGCGGTGGCTCCCGCAGCTGCCGTTGGACGGTTTGCTCGCCGTCGTGCGGGGGGTCCTGAACCCGAAGGTGTCGCGACCGGGCCCGGGTCGACGCCTGCGGCGCCACGGCGTCGGCAGTCCTCGCGGGATGAAGGCCCAGGGCCCCAGGCCCAGGTACGGCGCCTTCAGGGCCCATGGGCCAGGCTACGTCCATATCGACGTGAAATACCTGCCGCGGATGAAAGACGGGACCGCCCGGCGCCATCCCTTCGTGGCGGTCGACCGAGCCGCCCGGTGGGTGTCTGTCCGCGTTTTCCCGGCGAAATCCGCCGCCGGCGCCAGGCGCTTCCCGCGGGATCCCGAGCGTGCGTGTCCTCCCGAAATCCGGACCGTTCCCACGGACAGCGGCAAGGGGTTCACGGATCGTCCGTCCGGCCTGCGCGAACGTGCGGCTACCGGGAAGCACGGGTTCGAGCAACCCTGCGCCGGGCCCGACATCGGGCATCGACCGACACCGCCACGGTCGCCCCGGACAGACGGTATGGCCGGGCGTTTCAACGGCCGCGTCGAAGATGTCCTGCGGGGCCACCACTTCCAGTCAGGCGAAGATCCCGGGCGGACGCTCCCGCGCTGCGTCCGGCTCCACAACCAACAGCCGCCGCGATCCGTCCCCGGAAGCGAAACGCCGTTGCGGGCCATGAAACATCGGCACAGACCCAGACCGGAGCCGTTCAGGAAAAATCCATACCAGCCCGCGGGATGTGACAAGAGCGCTGTCCCGGAACAGCCTGCGATCCCCTTCGCCGATACGAAGGGGCCAGTGGAAACCAGGGCCGATGACAGCATGATGGATATCACGGAAAAGACATCGGGTGGCGGAGATAGCGGCGGAGGCGGGACTTCGTTCGACCCGTAAAGCTCCGCTGAACGGACTTTACCCGTTCGATGATACGGGCGATCGATTCGGGTCATGAGCGTTCGTGTCCGACTCAGGGAAAAGCGATATGCCCCACCACCGGAAACCGCTGGGGTGCCGGAACCGCCAGACGGTGCCGCTTCCGCGCCTTCCTGACCGAAACGGCGGCGATCCCGCCGAGCGGGTCGGGTCTGCTACGGGGGAGGTGTGTCCGCCGCTATCGCCGGACGGAAATCCGATCAGGGCGCAGGACAGTCTCTGATGCGGCGAGCTGGCCGCTCGGCTCGTGCGAACGGTCGCGAAGCGTTTCGGAAGCACCTGCCAGAAGTGCCCCGAAATGTCCGGAGAGATATCCCGGCTAACCCGAACCTATGCGTGGCGCCATCGCTCAAGCGCCTGTTCGTCAGCGTACTTCGCTTCCACCCAGGCTTCGCCTTCCGCCATGGCCTCCTTCTTCCAGAACGGCGCTCTCGACTTAAGGTAGTCCATAAGAAACTCCGCCGCCTCGAAAGCGTCAGCCCGGTGAGCCGCGGCGGTCGCGACCATCATGATCCGCTCGCCCTGAGCAAGCCGTCCGAAGCGGTGAATCACAAGCGAGGCGCTCAGGTTCCAGCGCTTCGCGGCCTCCCTCTCGATCCCGGCAACGGCTTTTTCCGTCATTCCCGGGTAATGTTCGATCTCGATATATCTCAGACCGACGCCGTCATCACGCACGATTCCGGTAAAGCTCACCTGAGCGCCGATATCGGTGCGACCATCCGTGAAACGATCGAGCTCCATGCCAAGGTCGAAGGGCTCAGACTGGATACGGGTGGTCAATTCAACCTCCGGTCATCGGTGGGAAAAACGCCACCTCCCTTACCCCTTTAAGCCCAGCCGAAAAATCCGACAGTTCCTGATCGAGCGCGACACGCAGGGCGGAGGTGTCGGCGAATGCAGCGGCGTAGCGAGGTTCGCGTGTCCTAAGTTCCGCGACAAGGTCGTTGACCGTGGCGGCGCGGGTCTCAACCGATTCCCTGGGCAATCCGATGCGCTCGCGCACCCAGGCGAAATAGAGCACCTCCAATGTCACGTCATTTCCCTTCCTTGCGAAAATAGGGCAGAGCCTTGAGAAAATAGTCCAATCCGGTGACCAGCGTCAAAGCGGCCGCGATCCAAAGCAGCACCGTGCCGCACCACCAGGACCAATGTGCAGCCAGCGCATAAACATATCCTGATTTTGATGCCTCACCTCCGGTTGAACCAATTTCACGGACGGCGGCGCTGTGCTCGAACACGCCCGTGGCGAATAGCGCCGTCAGCGCGATCATCTGCGCCAATGTCTTGTATTTGGCCAGAGTTGTGACCGATAGCCTGTCGGCATGGTCGCGAAGGAACTCCCGCAGACCGGACACGGCGATCTCGCGGAAAATTATGACCGTCGCGGGCAGGAGAATCCAGGGGTCCATCCCGGAAAACCCGGTGATCACCAAAAGCGCGATGACCACCATCGCCTTGTCGGCGATCGGATCAAGCATGGCTCCAAATCTGGATTCCTGCTTCCAGAGCCGGGCAAGGTAACCGTCGAAGTAATCGGTGACCGCCGCTCCCACGAACAGCAGCATGGCGAACCAGTCGGCCCAGGGCCGCGCGAAATAAAGGAACATCACAACTACCCCCGGGGCAGCGAGCAGCCGGAATGTTGTCAAGACATTTGGAACGGTCCATCGCATTGACCTGACCTTATCGCGTCAAGGTGAAACGGAAAAGGTGTAGCGCATATCGAACCATAGTTGGTGACTTGCGCCCGATTGAAGCGGTGGCCGTCCCGCTGCCGCTCCATACCGTTGATCATTCGGCGATGCGGTAACCATTGGGGTCAGGTTGGCCGATCGGTGTGCCGCGTCAGCGAAAGAACGCGTAGATGGTTTCTGCCGTACTGCCTGAGATACCATCGACCGCCTTGAGATCCGCCAGATCCGCGCGGGTGACGGCCTTGGCGCTGCCAAAATGCTGCAGAAGCGCGCGCTTGCGGGCCGGACCGATCCCTGGAACTTCATCCAACGGCGTGGTATCGACCGACCGTGACCGCATTTTCCGGTGCGCCCCGATCGCGAATCGATGCGCCTCGTCGCGAAGGCGCTGAACGAAATACAGAACGGGGTCGTTGTGGCGAAGCGCCATCGGACGAGCGCTCACCCGGTGAAACTCCTCCCGACCCGCATTGCGCCGGACGCCTTTGGCAACTCCGACCATAGGGATGTCGGCGACACCGAACGCGGCCATCGCTTCATGGGCCGCACCTACCTGTCCGGCTCCGCCATCGATCAGCAGCAGGTCTGGCCAGACACCGGTTTCCCGTTCGGGGTCGTCCTTCATAAGCCGCTGGAAACGGCGCGTAAGCACCTCTTTCATCATGCCGAAATCATCTCCCGGCGAAAGCGTTCCATCCTTTATGTTGAACTTGCGATACTGCGCTTTCATAAAACCTTCCGGCCCGGCGACGATCATGCCGCCAACCGCATTCGTGCCCTGGATATGGCTGTTATCATAAACCTCTATTCTCTTTGGCGGGCTTTCAAGATCGAACGCATCGGCGATCCCACGCAGCAGCTTCGCCTGGGTTGCGGTTTCCGCCATTTTCCTCGCAAGGCTTTCGCGTGCGTTTCGTAGGGCTCCGGTCACAAGCTCCCGCTTTTCCCCGCGCCGGGGTACGACAATTCTGACCCGTCGGCCCGCCTTCCCGCCAAGCGCGTCCTCCATAAGATCGGTATCCTCGATCCCATCGGACAGGATCAGCAGGCGGGGTGGGGCCTTGTTCGCATAGAACTGACCGATGAACGCCTGAAGGGCCTCCGCGGCGCTTTCGGTTCCCCCAAGGCGCGGAAAGTAATCCCGATTGCCCCAGTTCTGGTTGGCGCGGACGAAAAAGACCTGAACGCACGCGGCACCACCCTCCATATGTAGGGCTATTACA
This sequence comes from uncultured Rhodobacter sp., assembly GCA_965201085.1. GTDB lineage: Bacteria > Pseudomonadota > Alphaproteobacteria > Rhodobacterales > Rhodobacteraceae > JAPOUP01. The sequence goes on from CBDAVS010000010.1 coordinate 106,603, forward strand.
TCGGCTTCCGACACGCCGCGCGGATTGATTCCCTGAGTGCCCTGTACCTGGGTCAGAGCGCGGATCCGGTCCCGGATCGTCGCCGCCCGCTCGAATTCGAACATATCGCTCGCCTCGCGCATTTCCGCGGCGAGCTGCGCCTGAATGCCGGTCGTCTTCCCCTGCAGGAAACGTTCGGCATCCTTTACCAAAGCCGAATAGTCCGCCTCGTCGATCTTGCCGACGCAGGGAGCGCTGCAGCGCTTGATCTGGTAGAGCAGGCAGGGTCGGGTGCGGCTCTCGAATGTCGCGTCCGGGCAATTGCGCAAAAGGAATATTTTCTGCAACTGGTTCAGCGTACCGTTCACCGCGCCAGCGCTCGCGAATGGGCCATAATAATTTCCGCTGTCCTTCCTCGCACCTCGGTGTTTTACGATCCGGGGAAAGGCATGATCACCCGTGACGAGAATGTTTGGGAAGGATTTGTCGTCCCGCAGCAATACGTTGTACCGTGGCTTGAGCTGCTTGATCAGGTTCTGCTCCAGAAGCAGGGCTTCCGTCTCCGTGCGTGTGGTCAGGAACATCATCGATGCCGTATCACGGATCATCCGCTCGATCCGCGGCGAATGCCCGTTTGGCCGCATATATGCGGACACGCGTGCATGTAGGTTCCGGGCCTTGCCGACATAGAGCACCCGGTTCTGGGCATCGAGCATTCGATAGACGCCCGGCGAACTATCCAGGGTCATGACATATTCCCGGATCAGCTCAAAGCCGTCCGAATGCCGTTCAATGTGCTTTGGTTCGGTCAAGTCCATCCTCTCCAATCCCGGTCAGGCTGCATTATTGGCGGTTGAAATGCGAGAGAGATTTAATCCACCGATAGTGTGGATAAAGCTGGTAACATTGGCTTGATTGTGAGGAATTCCATTGGGATTTCATTTGCTTCGCCAATCTGCCTAGATTTTGTGCGGATGTGTAAGGCATTGATCATGCTTAATAATCGATATCCATCCCGTAACCGATTGATTATTCGGGCAAATTTTTAGCGAAATCGCGACGGTCTCGCCTTGGACATAAAATTGTGATGCCGATCATCCCGTCTATGTCATCCCCCATGCGTATCGGAGTTACGCGAGTCGAGCGTTGTCCATCCAATATGCTCGCCCCCATCCACGCAGAGAAGCTGTCCGGTTACGGCGGGAGCGCGCAGGAAATAGAGAAGCGCACCGACGATATCCTCCGGGTTGGCGCCCCGGCCGAGAACCGTCGCGGCGCGCTGTCGGGCGAAGTGTTCGGCGGACTGGCGATGGCCCTGCAATGTCGGTCCCGGGCCGACCGCGTTGACACGGACCCGGGGGGCAAGCGCCTGGGCAGCGATTTGCGTGAGAGTCCAAAGACCGGATTTGGCGATGGTGTAACTCATGAATTCAGGCGTCAGCTTCCGGACCCGCTGGTCAATTATGTTGACCGCCAGCGCTTCTGCACGAGGTTCCCCCCGTTCATCACATGTCGGTTCCGGCACCTGCGTCGACAACGCCTGAAGCAACACGAAAGGCGCCCGCAGATTCGACTCCATATGTCTGTCCCAACTTCGGCGGCTGGCGGTATCGATGTTATCGTATTCGAAAATCGAGGCGTTGTTGACCAGAACGGTGATCGGCCCGCCGAGAGCTTCGGCCGCCTCATGCAGGAGAAATCGGGTGGCTGACTCGTCAAGCAGGTCGGCTTGAAGCGCGACCGCCTGCCGACCCATGGCGCGGGTCTCGGATATCACCCGGTCGGCGGGAGTCCCGAAGTGATGGGCGGCGACGTTGAATCCCTCCCGCGCCAGAGCGTGAGCCATGGCACGCCCGAGCCGCGCACCGGCTCCGGTCACCAAAGCGTTACGAATACGCATACCGTTCTTCGTCATTTCACCACTGCGGTTTCATATCAGAATGGCCGTCACATAGGCCAGATAGAGAGCGACAAGGACAGCTCCCGCAATCCTGGAGATCCTGTGGCCCGAAAGAACGAAGGGTGCGGGAATTAGCGCGACGGCGAGCAGAACCCATAGATTGAAGTGCAGGAACGATCGATCGACCGGAATCGTGCCAAGAAGCGACGAAACGCCGATGATCGCCAGGAGGTTGAATATGTTGGAACCGATGACGTTGCCGAGTACAACGTCGGCGCGGCGACGCACCGCGGCGACGACCGTGGTGGCGAGTTCCGGGAGTGACGTGCCGACCGCCACGAGAGTCAGACCGATTACGGATTCACTAATTCGAAAGGCGCTTGCGATATTCACGGCGCTGTCCACGAGCAGGTCCGCCCCGAGCGGAAGCCCTATGAAGGCGATAACCATCAGCATTATGAGCTTCGCCCGCGACATCGTCAGATCACCATCCTGCGTATTACCGGGTGCGCCGGACATGTCGCGTTGATGGTGTCGTGCGCGGCGAAGCTGGTCGTACGTAACGACTGTCAGGAAACCCAGAAGCAGAAGGCCATGCATCCAGGTCAGGGGACCGAGAAAACACAGCGCGACGAAGGCGACCGTCGCCGCGACCATGAACAGAAATGACCGAGCCGTGCCTGATATCCGTGTGTCGATGCCGGAGATCATGGCGGACAGGCCAAGCACCAGCAGAACGTTGGAGATATTCGATCCCACCACGTTGCCCAGCGCGATGCCCGGAGCGTCATCAAGCACCGCGTTGGTGGAAATGAACATTTCCGGCGCGGAGGTTCCGAAACTGACGATGGTGAGACTGACTACAAGAGCCGGGATCCGCAGCCCGATGGCGACATTCACCGCGCTGCGCACAAGCGCGTCGCCTGCCAGCAGAAGGATGGTCAGGCCGAGGGCGGCGTAAACGAAATCCAACGGCCTTAGCCTTTGCCGCAGTTACACGGTCCCTTACCGAACATGTTCCGACCGCATCGGGGGCACTTGCGCCATGCCAAATCAGTCCGACCCGGAAGCCTCAACCGCCCGGACATGGCGAGCACCGCCATGACCGCCAGGAAAATCACTATGATTTTTACGATCACAGGCCGAACCGCCCGTATTGGAGACGTTCGTCCGCCGCTCTGAGGACGTCCTCGAACATTCGAGCGCCAAGTCGCTGGAACAGGCTGCGTTTCATGCCGTATTGATGGAAGCGTACCTTCTCTCCAAAAAGCTCTTTCATCTTTGGGACGACATGGCCCATCCCATCGGCGAGACCTCTATCGACCGATCCGCTGCCGACCCAGACATCACCGCTGAATAGTTCGTCATCGTCCTTCAGGCGTGAACCGCGCGCCGCCCTTACATATTCAATGAACGCATCGTGGATCTGCGCCTGCCAGCCCTGAAGCTTCCGGATATCTTCCTGCCGCTCCGGCCGGAAGGGGTCGAGCATCGATTTGGAGTCGCCCGCCGTGTGAACACGTCGTTCGACACCAAATCTCGCAATGAAGTCCTGCAACCCGAAACCGGCGTAAATGACACCGATCGATCCTACGATGGAGTTGACGTCCACCCAGATTTCATCGGCGGCGCAGGCGAGCCAGTAGCCACCCGAAGCCGCGACGTCCTCGACGAACGCATAGACCTTGATGTTCCTTTCTTTCGCAAGGCGTGTAATGCGCGCGGCGATGAGACTTGATTGTGCCGCGCTACCACCCGGGGAGTTGATGACGAGGGCCACGGCGGATGGTTTGCCTTTTCTGAACGCCCGTTCAATCATCGGAGCAATCCCCGAATCGCAAAGTGCACCGCTGCGCTGTCTGGTGTCGATGACGCCGGAGAGCCGAATCACTGCGATCGATGGCCGTTTCCTGAATATCGAGGGTACGGGGAATTTCATTCGTTGCATTTAGGCGCTCCACGCCCCGCCAACAAGTGCGAAATGCCCGGGCGGGCCTGAGCTTCCCGCTACGGAGTGCATTTTGGGCTTCCTGTTCCAATCCGGATCGGAGGGGAGCGCGTTATGTTCCGTCGGGATGTGAACACCCCAGATCCGTCTGCTCGGTATAGATACATCGACCTTCCGCCTCGAACGCCCGCTTTTGACCGAACGCTTGACCAAGCCTTTGTGGGGGCGGTAACGGGTGACCTTCAGGCATTTGCGTGAGCGCCGTTCGCCTGCTTGAGGCATTCAGAAGGCACGATCGGTTCAGGATTGCTTTGGCCGAGGCGTTCGGTTTACCTCTTTGCATGGGTGGTCCAGCCCTGAATTGCCTTGGCAGACAGTGCCGCATACAGTCGGAAATTTCGGCTGGCATTGACGTAACCAATCGGTTACTTACTTTGAAAACGTCAGGTGGTGGAGGTGCCGTGACAAAGCAGATGAGTGCCGGTGAGGCTGTTTCACGTATTTCCGATGGAGCTACGATCGCGGTGAATTCGTCGAGCGGGCTTTGCTGTCCAGACGCCGTTCTGGCGGCGCTTGGGGAAAGGTTTGAGAGCGAGGGAAGTCCCGGTGATCTTACGATGGTCCATCCGATCGCGGCTGGGGATTTCTTCGGCACCAAGGGGGTCAACCACATCGCGAGGGTTGGCTGTATCTCAAGGATTATAGGTGGCAGCTATCCTTCGGGGCCCACCAAAGCCGACCCACCTCTGATCTGGAAGATGATCACCGCCAATCAGGTCAAGGCCTACAACGTTCCGTCAGGTATTGTCTTCGATATGCTTCGCGAGGGAGCGGGAAAGCGACCGGGGGTGCTCACGAAGGTCGGGATGGAGACCTTCGTCGACCCCGACCTTGACGGATGTGCAATGAACGAGGCCGCCCGTGCGGAACCCATTGTCCGCCGCGAAACGTTCGATGGCGATGAATGGCTCTATTTTCGGGCGATCCGACCTGACGTTGCCATTATCCGCGCCACGACCTCGGATGAGCGCGGGAACCTCGGCTTCGAGGATGAGGGGGCGTATCTCGGTGCCATGGAACTGGCACTGGCGGCACATAATTCAGGTGGCTTCGTAATCGCGCAGGTGCGCCGCATCGCCGCGAACGGAGCGATATCACCCAAGAACGTTCATGTTCCGGGTATCCTTGTGGACGCGTTGGTCGAGGCGCCGGAAATGTTGCAAACCACCGCCACCCCCTATGATCCGGCCATATCGGGAGAGCTCATACGTCCTCTCAGCAGTTTTCGGCTTATGGAATTCGGTGTCCCGAAGGTCATCGCCCGCCGGGTCGCGAAGGAACTTCGCAGTGGATGGGCGGTAAACATAGGCTTTGGAGTTTCGGCCAACGTCCCCCGGATCTTTCTGGAGGAGGGTCAGCATGGTTCCGTTACCTGGGTGATCGAACAGGGGGCGGTCGGGGGTATACCGCTTCTCGACTTCAAGTTTGGCTGCGCCTCGAACGCGGAAGCTTTCGTCGCGTCGCCACATCAGTTCTGCTACTTCCAGGCGGGTGGGTTCGATGCTTCACTCCTCTCGTTTCTGGAAATTGACGCGGAGGGGTCCGTCAATGTCTCCCGTCTGGCGGCTACGCCGCATCGGACGGCAGGCGCGGGTGGCTTCGTCGATATCACCGCACGGGCGCGGCGAATCGTGTTTTCTGGCAATTTCAATGCCGGTGCGAGGATGCGGGTCGAGGATGGTCAACTGATCATTGAGCGGGAAGGTAGGATCGCGAAAATCGTGCCCAAGGTCGATCAGGTCTCGTTTTCCGGACAGCGTGCGATGACTCTCGGCCAAGAGGTTACGTTCATCACCGAGCGCTGCGTGATGGAGCTTCGTCGGAGCGGGCTCACCGTCATCGAAATCGCGCCCGGGCTTGATCTGCAACGCGATGTTCTGGGACAGTCGGGGACTCCGCTCCAGGTCGCAGACGGACTGCGTGAGATGGATCCCGCTCTCTTCCGGCACGCACCTTTCGGGCTGAAACCGTGACCGAGGAACGCATTCGATTTTCCACTTCGGGTGGAATAGCGAGACTCGTTCTTGCCCGACCTGAAAAACGCAACGCGCTCGATTTCGGTATGGTCGCGGAGCTTTCGCGGCTTTGTGCGGAGATCGAGGGATGCGCGGAGACCAGGGTGGTGATCCTGTCGGGCGAGGGCAAGGCGTTCTGCGCGGGTGGTGACATTGAAGCTTGGTCAGGCGAAAGCCCGGAGGCGTTCGGACGGCATTGGATAAGGGAGGGGCATGCCGCCTTCGATGCCCTTGCCCGGCTGCGTCAGCCGGTCATCGCGGTTCTTGAAGGTCATGTTTTCGGTGGTGGGTTCGAACTCGCCGCCTGCGCGGATTTCCGGATGGCCGAGGCCCAGATCAGGATCGGACAGCCCGAGACCGGGTTGGGGATCATTCCGGGTTGGTCCGGTACCCAGCGCGCCGTTCGGCGGTTCGGGGCGCAGGCCGTTCGGCGCATGGCTCTGTTTGGAGAGACGTTCACGGCGGATATGGCTCTGGGTCTGGGACTGGTGGACCGGGTGGTCCCTCAAGGCCAGGGTATGGCCGCTGCCGAGGCTTTGGCCGTGTCGCTTTTGGCGCGCGGACCTCGTGCGGCGGAGCTTGTGAAACTGATGGTCGCCGCCGCTGAAGGCGAGGAGCGCGAGCGGGTCATCGAGTCGCTTGCAGGTGCTTTGGCGGCGGGATCGGCTGACCTTCAGGAAGGCCTTGCGGCGTTCCGTGAGAAACGCCGTCCAGTGTTCTGGAAGGAATGACGCGAACCGATAGGCCCGGTCATAAGCGCCTCCGGACACGCTCGGGTACCATAGATTCGGTGGCGGGATTACCTGACCTGAGCCTCTGGAGATAAGCTCTGATCCAGGATGTCCCTGAAATAGCCTGCTTGCCATGAACGAAACGCGGGACAGTCGTACCTTTGCTTGAGATAATCGGGTCGCTGTAGATCGCTTGGCTACATTCCCATACTCTTTCTTCAATCGGTAGCCGCTCCCGCTTGCACCGCTCATCCTACAGCGATCGGGACATTGTATTCACCAAGCGGCGCACGAATAGGTGTGGGCCTGTCAGCTGCGCCCATCGAAAGTTTCAACCGTGGCATCCAGACGCTGCCGCTGCCAGCAGGTGAGGTGTCCTATCGCACTCGAAAGGCTCGCAACGTGAACCTATTGCGGATTCTGATCGGACAGCGACCGGCGTGATGCGTTGGCCGGAGCTTCTCGACCCCCTGCGGTGGGCACCGAAAGCAGGCGTGGCGGCCACCCTCTTGCAATAGCTCAATCCTCCGGTCGGCGCGCGTTCCCTCACCAAATGTGTGTCATTTCCGAGTGCGTGGATCGCCGCATTCGATCGGCTCGTAGAGGCGGCACCAACATTGAGCCAGGTTCGCCGTTGGCGTTTCACGAAAGTGCATGGGTGGAAGCGTGATTCCAGAGCGATGTCGAATTGCATCCCTGTGATCGGCGGAAGATCGACCGCTCGGGCATTGTCAATATGCACGTAAATTAATCCAACGTCCAAAAAATCGCCAATATTTTACGTTTTTGACGATCATTGAATGGTCCGGACCACCTCAAATCTTGCTGCAGCGCAGCATCGCGAATCTTTTTGTTGTGTTGCTGCGGCGCTTAGATGCACCGCAAAGACCAGGGAGATCCGATGACAGCCATCGCAGCGATAGGTGGGCCGTACCGGCCAGATGGAATGGAAAAAACGCCCGTCAAGATACGGATGAGACGCATGTCGCTACCCGGGAAATGCCGAGTCACCGATACGCAGGCAATCCCGATTTCCGTCATCGAGAGGACGGCTCCGCGAGTTTGGCTCCGGATACCAATTCGGAAGCCCTGGTGCATGTCCCCGCTGCTGAATGGGTAGTCGAAGCATGGCTGGCACGACTGATATTCGCGGTGTCGATAACTGCCGGATCTTCCCAGTCGATGCGCGGAATGGATCCCGGTCGTTCCCTGGCAAACCCAACATCAACGTTCTTTGAGATATGAAGAGGGACAACCACATGAAGAATCGTAACCTGTGTTTTCTGGCAGTGATATTGGCTGCGATGCCGACGATGGGGGTCGCCCAGGACTCCGGGCCGGATATCAATCCCTATATTTTCACGACGCTGCTCTTTCTGGTCGGCGGCGTTCTCGTCTTCTGGATGGCGGCGGGATTCGCGATGCTGGAAGCCGGATTCGTTCGCTCGAAGAACGTCACGATGCAATTGACGAAGAATTTCTCGCTATTCGCCATCGCAGCGGTCATGTATTGGTTCATTGGCTTCAACCTGATGTATCCGGGTGAAGATTGGTCAATCGCCGGTTGGCTTGGCATCCTGATTTCACCCACCGCGCTGGAGCCGGTGGGTCTTGAGCCAGCGTCCGCGTCGCTGGACTACGCTTCGGTCGGCTCGGATTTTTTCTTCCAGCTGATGTTCTGCGCGACGACCGCCTCGATCGTTTCGGGTGCTTTGGCCGAACGTATCAAGCTTTGGCCGTTTCTGATATTCGTGGCCATCCTGACCGGTGTGATCTATCCGATAGGAGCGTCCTGGCAATGGGGTGGTGGCTGGCTGTCGGAAGCGGGATTCAGCGATTTCGCGGGCTCGACACTCGTCCATTCCGCGGGTGGTTTCGCGGCGCTGGCAGGAGCGATCATTCTCGGTCCACGACTGGGCAAATACAAAAATGGCATGGTAAATCCGATTCCGGGTTCCAATCTCGCATTGGCAACGCTTGGGACGTTCATTCTTTGGCTGGGCTGGTTCGGTTTCAACGGCGGCTCGCAGCTCGCCGCCGGTACGGTTGGCGATATATCGGATGTAAGCCGCATCTTCGCCAATACCAACATGGCGGCCGCGTCAGGTGCGCTCGCCGCACTCATTCTCACTAAACTCCTCTATAAGAAGGTTGATCTGACCATGGTACTGAACGGGGCATTGGCCGGTCTCGTCGCCATTACCGCCGAACCTTTGGCGCCAACGCTTTTCGGCGCACTTTGGATCGGTGCCGTTGGTGGAGTCATTGTTGTATTGACGGTACCGCTTCTTGACCGATTCCGGATTGACGACGTGGTCGGAGCCATCCCCGTCCATCTGATCGCGGGCGTCTGGGGCACGCTTGTCGTTCCGGTTTACAATGGGGACGCGAATTTCGGCGCCCAGATTCTCGGAATCATCGCCATCGGAGCGTTTACTTTCGTCCTGTCCTTTGCCTTCTGGACGGTGCTGAAAGTCACCATGGGCGTACGCGTCAGCGAAGAGGCTGAGACAGTCGGACTTGATGTGGTTGAGCTGGGGGCGGAAGCCAATTCCGAGTTCTTGAAAGGCTGACCTTTCGGTCTTCAGCGGGTCGGGTCATGCCCCAAAGCGGAAGGATGGCGGCTTTGAGCGGAATCAAAGCCGCCGTTTCGCGTCTTGCTCCCAAGTATCCGTTCCGAGCATCTATGGTATGACCAATCCTGAACGGTCGACGGATGCCATGAATAAGGCTCCGAGCGCCGAGGGGGAGACCCGCGTACGGACAAGGCGCATCAAACCACCGCGGCGCATTGGCTGGTATCACATCCATCCTCCCTTATCAGATCCTTGAATTGCGCGCTGTTTGAAATCCCACGATGCGGGTGGTATCGCCGGTTTCTACACTGAAATTCCAGGTAGGATAGTGTCCGCCAGAAAACCGCCAGGCTGCGGATTTTTTCCCGGTAAATGACGGAATTCGCCCTGCGAAGACTCACCGGATATGGCGGTCAGGGTATGCCGCGGAATCCGCCAGTCCTCGCCTTCAGGAGGCCCCCATGCGCAGGGTCAACGACACCCGGCGGCGGCCCGGCGCCCCCGACATCAGGAGGATCAGGCTGGACGTGAGGTCGCGGGACGACATCCGGGCGATCCTGATCGGCCTCCAGGACCCCTGCGGCGACGAAGGGACCCGAAAGCGGCTGTCCGGGCTTCCGGGCAGGATGGTGCCGCCCGGAAAGGGCCGCCGTTTGGGCAGGCCGGGGATGGAGCCGTTGACCATCCCGGTGCCCGGCGTGGTCAGGCAGGGTCCCGGGTGCGGTTTCGACCGGCTTCGGGAACCGGCGAACCAACACATCCCGATCCGGCGAAGGCCGGAGGCCGGGCCACGGATCATGGGACGTGGACGGATACGGATACGGATACCGGCGTCTGGTTGACAGCGTGTCGCTCCCCTCGCCGGAGCTTCCCGCCGAGGTCGGAAGGATGGTCGTGGAGAGGGGCCACAGGGTGGCCGGAAAAAAATCCTGGCGCCGCGTCGCGCGGCCGCCGTCATTCCTTCGTGGCCGGGACCGACGTGCATCATCCGACCGACCGCAGCCTGCCGATGGACGCGGCGCGGTGCATGGTCCGGGACGTGTCCCGGGCCTGCGGGGGCTGGGGCCGCCCGGCTGGCGGCGGAAGGAATACCTTTGCGGAAAGCTCCGGAAAGGCTACCTCCAGGTGGCCACGTCACGGCTCGCCAACCCGCGCCCGGGGGACGTGGAGGCGCCGCTCCGGCTCGCCCTGAAGCTGGCGGACAGGGCGGAGGCCAGCTGCGCGGAGATCGACGGCAGGTTGGGTATCCCGGGCCCATCGGACAGTATCCGGGGCTTCATCGGCCATGTCAGGCACCGGGCGGACCTGACCGGACGGCGGATCCTGAAGGGCGGGACGATCCCGCACCGCGGGAAGGTGCACCCGATATCCGGGCCGCACACGCGCTGGACATCGAAGGGAAAGGCCGGGGTCCCGGTGGAGCCCGGCGTTCCGGTCCGCGTCCCTGAGGACCGTCACGGGTTCGTCCCGCACCGTTCCGTCATGTGGGAGGGGAGCGACGTGGACGTGGCGGTCCCCATGGGCGGGGAGGCGCGGGCCCGGTTCCCCGACCTGTCGGTGGTGAGCTTCGACAGGGGTCCGCACAGCCCCCCCCGGACCGGCTGAGGCCTGCCGGGATGCCGGAGCCGACGCCATGCCGCGGAAAGGCAGGCTGTCGAAGGCGGACCGCGTCCGGGAAAGCGGGGAGGCGTTCCGCGGGGCGCGGCGCGCCCACGCCGCCGGCGGGTCGGCCATCAGCAACCTAGAGCACCGTGGCCTCGACCGGGTGCGGAGCCACGGAAAGGAGGGTTTCGCCCGCACCGTGGCGCTGGCGGTGCCGGCGGCGAACGTCCACCGCCCCGGCCTGATGCCGCCGGCGAGGGAGCGCCCCGTGCTCCCCGCCGCCGCCTGACCGGGGCGTCCACCGGTGAACCGGCCCATGGAAGGTCCCGCCGCTGCGGGGCCCGCACCGGCGTGCCCGCGGGCCGGCGGAGGCCCGGATGTTCACCATATGTTCCCGCCACCGACCGTCCCGTCGAAGCCCCGGGCGGCGCTCCGACGGGCCCGGCCAGGGTCCCGTGAAGCCGGACTCCGCCGGATTCGGCCCGATCCCCGGAAAAACACGGGGTTTTCTGGCAGACACTATCTTACAGATTGATCCATAGGCACTTGACGGATCGAACACAATATGCAGTTTTTGCCAAAACGGACAGCGCAATTGCCTGAAACCAGTTTTCTATACAGGTGGTCGGGCGGTTCAGTGGATCCAGGCCGTCAACCCGCCAAATAGACCATCTACCGCACGCTGCAGGCTTTCAACGGCGAAGTTCAGTTCAACCTCGCTGGCTATGAAAGGTGGGGCGAGGAGGACGTGGTCACCGGTCATGCCGTCTCGGGTACCCGGCATCGGATAGCAGATCAATCCTTCGGAAAACGCGGCTTTCTTCAGTTTCCCGGCCAGGCCAAGAGCCGGATCAAAGGGTTCCTTGGTGTTGCGGTCAGCCACGAACTCCAGTCCCCAGAACAGGCCGCGACCGCGAATGTCGCCGATATGGGGGTGTTGGGCAAATTGGTCCTGCAACCGGCTGCTAAAGAAGCTTCCTCGTTCCTGAACCTGGGTGATCAGATCATTTTCCAGTATTTCCTGTACGACGGCCAATCCAGCCGCCGCCGCGACGGGATGGCCGATATAGGTGTGGCCATGCTGAAAAAATCCTGATCCGGAGGAAATCGCATCATAGATCGAATCCGTGCAGAGCATCGCTCCGATGGGTTGATACCCAGCGCCAAGGCCTTTGGCCGTGCAAAGGATATCGGGTGAGACACCTTCGGCTTCACATGCGAAAAGATGCCCGGTTCTTCCCATGCCGCACATGACTTCGTCGAGGATCAGGAGCGCACCGTATCTGTCGCAGATCTCGCGGATGCGGGTGAAATACCCGTCAATCGGCGGTACGGCGCCGAGCGTCGCGCCTGCAACCGTTTCGGCCATGAAGGCGATTACCCTATCAGGTCCGACGCGTAGGATCTCGTTTTCCAGTTCCTGCGCGGCGCGCTGTCCGTAATCGACTTCGGACTCGCCGTCGCGGCGCTCCGCATATTCATAGCAAGGCGCTATGTGGCTCATATCCACCAGCAGAGGCGCGAATTGTCGCCTGCGCCACCTATTACCGCCTGCCGCGAGTGCGCCGAGCGTATTCCCGTGATAGCTTTGGCGTCGGGCGATGATGTGGCTGCGCTGAGGTTCGCCGCGTTCCAGATGGTACTGGCGCGCCAGTTTGATCGCCGATTCAACGGCCTCGGAACCGCCTGATACAAAATACACCCGGTCCAGCCTCCCCGGGGACTGGTCGATCAGAAGGTCGGCCAGTGCTTCGGCGGGTTCGGAAGTGAAAAGTCCGGTATGGGCAAAGGCCAGTTGATCGACCTGGGTCTTAACGGCCTGCCTCACGCGTGCGTTTGAGTGTCCGAGACAGGAAACGGCCGCTCCACCCGAGCCATCGAAAAAACGTTTGCCCGAACCGTCGACAAGAAAACAGCCATCGCCGCGGGTGGCAATGGGGATTTCGGATCGACAATGGCGTGGAAATACATGACTCATGAAGCTTACTCGTGTTGATCGGTTAGCGTTCCGGCCTAAGTGGCACTGTTCCCGTCGGAACAGCCCGCTGACCGGAAGTCGGTCGGGCATCTGCCGTTCCCGGAGCGATTCGGCCTGGAGGCGCTGGCCGCGGCCCGCGCCGTTCTTCGGGCATTCCGCGAAAACGACCGGAGCTCCGCGACTGGCCAACGCGAATATGCGGGCGCTGGGTTTTGGCTGCGGCAGAAGCCTTGAGAACACGGTCGAATTTTATGATCGGTGGCGAGGTCACAGGCAGATCGGGACAATCCGTCACTGCGCTTTGTGTCTCCGAAGGCGCGACAGTGATGAAGGGAAGGGACATGAATTAAGGTCGCATCCTTTCGCCTCCGGGGTCGAAGAGTGGACCGGTCGTGACCGTTGCATCGAAGAATTCGCGCCCAATATCCACCTGAACCTTTGCATCACCCGTGACAGGAGTGTTCACACAGGCAAGCGCAGCCGGTTTGGCGATACGGTAACCGAAGGTGCAGGAACTGGTTTGGCCGATAATGCGACCATTCAGGTGGATTGGCTCATGTCCCAATGGAACAGCGGTTTCATCCTCGAACATCAGCGAAATCACTCTCGATACCGCACCTGCGGCGCGGCGTTCCACCAAAGCCTCAACTCCGATGAAGCCCCCGGATCTGCGGATTGCGTAATCAAGACCCGCTTCAATGGGAGTGATATCCCCGTCCAATTCATGCCCCATGGCACAGAAGCCCTTCTCGATGCGCATCGAGGTTTGAGCGAAAAGACCCGCAGGCCGTGCGCCCGCTGCCACGAGAGCGTCGTGGATGGCTGGGGCGCTTTCCGGCAGGCAGGTGATTTCCCACCCAGCTTCACCAACATAGGACATCCGAGCGGCGCGCGCATGCTCACCTGCGACATATACGGAGTCGATTTTGAAATATCCGAGGTCAAGAAGTTCGGGTGCGCCCGTTTCAACGGCGATGCGAGCTGAGTCGGGTCCCATCAGACCCAGCACCGCGAATTTCTCGGTACTGTCGCTGAGCTTGACATCGAAGCCTTTGGAATGGCGGCGCAGCCAGGCCATATCGCGCCTGACCGCGTTCGCGCCGACGAAGAGCCGATAGTGATCGATGGCGATGCGATGGGCGGTCAGGTCGCTTTCGAATGTGCCACGTTCGTTCAGCATCGCGGTATAGATCACTGAACCCGGCATACGCCCGACATAGCCAGCGCAGACCCGACGCAGGAACGCCTCGGCATCAGCCCCTTCGACCTCGATCTTGCCCAACGGTGAAGAGTCGAAGATCGCCGCCGAATGATGGGCGGCCTCAACCTCAGCCTTGACGGCCATGAACCAATCGGGGCGAGAGAAGGTCAAGCGCGGTTCTTCGGTTCTACCGAAATAAAGCGGTCGTTCCCATCCATAGAACTGGCCGAAACGGGCATTGGCCGCGCAATGCCTGCTGTGCAGGGGCAGGGTGCGCAGATTGCGGGCCGTCTTCAGTTGCTTGCCGGGATAGGCGATGTCATAATGCGTACCCAGAATTTCCGGAGCGCGGTCCATCAGATGCTCGAGTGAATTATGGACCGGCGCGAAGCGCTTGGCGTCGGCTTCGGAGAGGTCGTAGGCGGTATGGCCATGTACGATGCAATGAGCGAGATTCATGCCTGCCCCGCCACCCGAAGCGATTCCCACCGAGTTCATGCCGCAGCCGAGGAACAGTCCTCTGGTTTCCGCCGTTTCGCCCAGCATGAAGGAACCGTCGGGTGTGAAGCTCTCCGGTCCGTTCAGCAACATCCTCACCTCGGCCGTTTCCAGGATGGGCAGACGGTGCAATGCGTTCTTCATTATGGGTTCGAAATGATCCCAGTCCTCGGATAGAAGGCCGAATTCGAAGTTATCGTCCAGTGTGCCGGGCCTGATAGGCTTGCCCTTCGGCTCAAAACAGCCCAGCAGAAGCCCGCCGCTGTCATCGCGGATATAAAGATGGCCGTCATGGTCGCTGAGCGTGGGCAGATTGCCCCGTATCCCGTCGACTGGCTTTGTCAGCAGGTAGAAATGCTCGCAGGCGAGAGTCGGCACTTGGGCGCCGGCCAATGCGCCCACCTCGCGCGACCAGAATCCCGCGCATAGCGCAATGGCATCGCACTTCACAGTGCCTTGCGTGGTCTCGACTCCCTTGATCCGCCCGCATTCGGTCAAAATGCCGGTAACGCCGGTTCTTTCGAAGAGCTTCGCGCCCAGTCCCCTGGCTACCCTGACCAGAGACGCGCAAACATCCGAGGGTGATACACGCCCATCGTCAGGTGACCAGACCGCACCAAGGATATCCTCCGCATTCATCAGCGGCCAGCGCGCCTTCGCCTCGTCCGCACCGATCGAATATGCCTTGACGCCGTAAGCCCGCGCCAGCGCCTCCTGCCGTTTGATGTGGATCAGGCGATCGGGAGTGGTTGCGATCGAAAGCGAACCTTTCTGAATCCAGCCCACTGACTGCCCGGTTTCCCGTTCGAGCCGCGAATAGAGATCGACGGAATACTCGATCATCAGGGTGAGGTTTCGGGAGTGCCGCAAGGCGCGGACCTGCGCCGCTGAATGCCACGTGGTTCCGCTGGTCAGTCTGTTGCGTTCCAGAAGAATCGCATCGCTTACCCCCATTTGGGCGAGATGGTAGAGTGTTGAACATCCCATGATGCCACCGCCAATGACGATGACCGAGGCGTGGGAGGGTAGGTGGTCGATGCCGGTCATCCCAATAGCCTTTGATTGTCCGGATCGTAAACAGGGTCGGAAACCACGGTTGCTCTGTAGGACTGCAGAAGGATATGCATCTCCAGCATACGGCCTGGATTCGCTTCCGTGGCGTCAATCCAGCCGACCGCCAGCATCCTGCCGCACCGCCATCCCATGCCACCGGAGGTTACGTAGCCGACCGTAGCACCCTCCTTCAGTATCGGTTCTGTTCCCCAGCAGGGCGGCGCGGCAGGGTCGACTGCGAGCGTTGCCAGCATTTTCTCAGGTGGTGCGCCGCGCTGCGCGTCGACGCTGGCCCGACCGATGTAGTTCTTTTTCATCGAGCAGAACCGTTCCAGCCCCGCCGCATGCGGGGTGACTTCGGTTGTCAGGTCCACGCCCCAGCTGCGGTAGCCTTTTTCGAGTCTGAGCATCCCCATGGCGCGTGCGCCCACAAGAACCAGATCGTGATGGGAAGCTTCCGCCATTATCGCATCGAACAGTGCTTTCTGTTTTGGCATCGGACAATGTAGTTCCCAGCCCAGTTCGCCCGAAAAGGAGATTCTGAGAGCCTTGCAGTGAACGCCTCCGATCTCGACTTCCCGTGAGGACATGAAGGGAAAGTCATCGAACGTCCTGCCCGATAGGGTATTGAGCAAGGCGCGGGAGTTCGGTCCGGCAATTCCGAGAGCGGCGTTTCGATCGGTGACGTTTTCGATATGTATGTCGAAACCGCTCCTATGGGCCTCCATCCAGCGCTGATAGAGGGCCACCGCAAGGGTGGCGCCGACGCAGTAGAAGCTGCCATCGCCTGAATTCTCGATGGTGATGTCGCCGACAATACCGCCTCGTGGGTTCAGCATCAGCGACAAAGCCATGCGATTGGCTTTTGGGGGGCATTTGGCGCTGCCTATGCGATCCAGAAATGCTTCGGCATCCGGGCCGGAGATGCGGAACTTGCCGTAGGAAGACATCTCCGACAGGCCGCAGCCTCCTGTAATCGCCCTGGCTTCGCGGCCGGCATGTTCCCACCAGTTGGGACGCTGGAAGCTGGGCTCGTCAACCGGCGCCACTCCTTCAGGTGCGTACCAGAGCGGGCGTTCATAGCCATAGGCCTGTCCCATCACGGCGCCGCGGTCCAGAAGATCGCCGTAGATCGGTGTGGTTTTCAGCGGCCGGCCGCTCCTGCGTTCGATGTTCGGGTAGATCAGTTCATACCGGATCGGCAGGATTTCGTAGGTTCGTTCGCGGGCGAATTCACGGGTTGTCCAGTCACCGAATCGAGCCACGTCGATGAAATGAAGATCCAGCTCGCTCTCGCCGTCCAGGATCCACTGGCTCATCGCCAGACCGATTCCGCCACCCTGCGCAATGCCACCCAGGAATCCGCAGGCGACGAAATACCCCGGAACACCGGGCAGCGGGCCAATCATTGGACGGCCATCCGGCGAGAAGCTGATCGCGCCGTTCACTCCGCGTTTGATGCCAGTGTTTTCCAGCGCCGGAACGCGGTGGAATACCGCGTCTATCCCCTCCGCCAGCCGGTCCCAGTCGTCGTCGAACAGTTCCTGACCGAAAGACCATGGCGCCCTCCCGTCGAAGGCATTCCAGGCCCGACGACAATCCCGTTCCCATGGACCAAGGAGCAGTCCCTGACCTTCCTGCCGCAGGTAGTACTGGCTGTCGCAGTCACGGATCATTGGCAGTTCATGGTCCAGTGCCGCGACCTCCGCCATGCTTTCGGTCACCAGATACTGGTGTTCCATATTCGTGACCGGCAGGCGGGAGCCGACCATTTCGGCGACTTCATTCGCCCAGAAGCCAGCGCAGTTAACGACGGTCTCGCATTCGAAGACCTCTTCGCCAGCGGTCAGTCGCCAATGCCCGTTGGGCAGACGTCTGATGCCATCGACCTGGCAGCCGCGCTTTATCCTGGCTCCGTATTTTCGAGCCCCGAGCGCCAAACCCATGGTAACTGAATAGGGATCGACATAACCTTCCTCGGGATCCCATGCTCCACCTTCGATATCCGATATGTCGAGCAGCGGGTGCTTCTCCGTGATCTCAGACGGGGTGATGAGGTCGTATTCAAGACCGAGGCCGCGAAACCTGCCAGCGAGGTGTTTGAACTCCTCCATTCGTTCCTTTGTCTGAGCCAGAAAGATACCGCCGACGACATGGAGGCCCACTTCCTGACCGACCTCATCGGCCAGACTGTCATAAAGGCGTAATGAATAGGCCTGGAGGGCTGAAAGACTGGCGTAGGCGCTTTGGGTATGCACGTTTCCGGCCGCGTGCCAGGTAGCACCCGCGGTCAGGTCACGGCGTTCCAGAAGCAGCACATCCCTGATGCCCGCCTTCGAGAGATGATAGAGTGTCGAAACCCCGACGATGCCTCCACCGATAATGATTATGGATGAATGTTCTGTCATGCGCGCTTTCGCTGTTTTCATTCTGCCCGGATAGGCGACACCAAAGGATCGGTGAAGTCACTCCGGCCATCGGGAACGCCGGAATCCCGCCGAGGGATGATTGGGAGCCGGGTGGGTGCCATTCCACGATCCTCTTCGACTTCAACAACCGATACGGAAATATGAACAAGACGCCATTGCCGTGCGCAGCTGCGGATACACTTTCGTTCAAAGTCATTGTCTCGACAACATTCCATAGCTTCCCGACCGCTGGCCCGCGACGACAGCGATGATTCCCGTCACCGGAGCAAGGCTATCTTTGGGTCTCCTGGCAAGGGGTGGTTGCCGCTGAAACGGTGTAGGTTCGTCCAAGATCCTTTCAGGGTTGGATCAGGCTATATTCAATTTGTCCATCATGCCGACGGCTGCGGTGCGGACAGGGACAGTCTGTCTGTCCTCGTTGGAGCGAATGGATGAAGGATTGGCTGGCATATCGACCCGTGCCCCGGGTATTACAAAGCTCCGTATTCATGCTTTCGATTTCGTTGGTGTATCGTGCGGTCATGCAGTTCGGTCTCCGCCATTTCGATGCCTGAATGGTTCGGTTTGGTGGAGGGGGAGGCCGACGCCGTGTTCGCCGCGACGGTCCTTGATCGGTACCGCAGGCGCTGGACGATAGCGACATGGTTCCGCACGCTGAAATCGGGCACGAGGATCAAGACCCGCAGGTTCGACGCGGTCGGTAACCTAAAAAGGTGCCTCGCCTTCGACGCCGTAACCGCAGTCCAGGTCTCCGACCTGACCGCGCTCCCTGGGGACGAAATAGGTCTGGCAGGGCCTCGAGAGGTTCAACTGGGCCATACAGATCCGCGACGCCCTCGGCGAATGGAGACGGGAATAGGATAATGTACAGGAGTGGGACTGTGTAGGCCCCCGCGCGGCGCGGCGGTCGTCAATCGCCAGTTCCCGGGCCTCGGGCCAGTGTTAGGTCCCGGAGCGGTCCCAGACCAATGTCGCGTCTGCGCCCCCGACGGTGACACGCAGGGTCCAGGATTTCCGGATAGTACCGTCCTTTTTGGCCAGGACGAGCAGAGACTGCCCGCTTCCGCGTCCGTCGCTGTAGCGGTCGGGGATTTTTACCCTTTCATAGAATTTTGAAGTCAGTCGCGTTGTTCTGTTACCCTGTCTTTACCCCTTTTGGGCGCTGGCAACGTCTGAAGCTGTTTGAGGTCAAGAGAAATGTATTGACGGCAATTTCCGGCGCTAACCGTTGTTTCCACGATGTAATTTTAGAAAAACGATGTAAACGCAAGCATTTGGAATTCGGTTGCTGCAGCACTGACCGCGTTCGTAAGGAAGCGCCCTGAAACCCCTGCCACCGAGATGTTCCCCGAAGATGGCATCCACCTTCTCCGCCAAATTCTCGAGTCCCGGAGCTACCGTGACTTCGTCGGACCACCCGATGGTCAGGCACTCGACATGCGTGTTTGTCATCGACCCCCGGGCGAGTTTGCGTGCCGTACCCTTGCCGGACCCGGCTGATTCTGAGGCAATGTTGTGGAGCGGTGTGCCGGAATTTTTGGGTGGCCCATGAACCTGATGGATGGTGAATCCAGCCTGGTCTTTTCGATCATGCAAGATCTCAGTGGTTAGTTCGATCATTCCGAGCTGCACCAACGCATGGGCCGGAAACCGCTCGACCGGCTGAAGGCCGACTACTTGGCCTCCTATGTCTGGGACGATGCCGGCGGACAGTTCGTCTCCTGCGTGCAGATCGACATGACCGACGACAATCTGCGCAGGTATGAGCGGTATTTCCAGTTCCATGACCCGATCACGCCAACCCTGCAGAAGCGTCGCAAAGCCACGCTTTTCAGCAGGGTCATGCGCCACGAACGGTTGGTGCGGATCGAGTTCCGCAACGATTTCCTCAAGCAGGACGGTCTGTGTTATGGCATGAATTTCTTCGCATATGAACGGGGCGAGAATATCGGGGATCTGCGCATCTGGCGCAGCGCCAGTCGTGAGGACTTCACCCGGCGCGAGGCCCGGATCGTCGATACCATCGGTCGCCGCCTGGTCAACGCGATGATCAGGGCACGTGGGCGGACAGGACGCGCTCCCGCGTTCAGGTTCGCCCAGACCGCTGACAGCTTCGGCTTCACCGCTCGCGAGGCCGAGGTCGCCGACCAAATTGCCATGGGCCTGGCCGATGGGGAGATCTGCGCCAGACTGGGGTTTTCCAAACCCACGCTTCGTTCCCATATCGCCGCGATCTTCCGTAAGTCAGGGCTGAACCGACGTGCGCAGCTGGCGCCGTTCCTGGCCGAGAAAAACCATCATTTGTGATGATAGCCCCGGTGCGGGGCCGATTCCTATCCTGCCCGTAATTGGACGGGGAGGGTCACATGTCGCGGGATATGTCCCAATGGGACGCCACGGATGTGGTTTTCGCGATTCGCAGGGGCACGCTCCCCGCAGCGCGATATGCGGCCTCGGTGGCGGGAGCGCGCCAGCGAGTGCGCCGAACTGAACGCGGTCCAGACACTTGATCCCGACCACATGATCCGGTCTGGGATCCAACACCGGGGCGCCGCGCATTTCGCTGACCTGTCCGGTGTCCCAAGGCCTGCCGGTCGGGATCGAAATCAATGCTTTGCCAGGTCAGGATCGCCAACTTCTGGCGCTGGCCAGCGCGGTAGTGCGCACGATGGCGCATCGAATGTCATCATAGTTGGTGTTATGGATGCGCCGGTCGTGTGTGGCCACCCGGATCCGCGCTATGGTCGGCAACCCGGAACTGGCACAGGCCGTGGGCATCGACACCATGCGCCTGACGGCGGGGGCGATTGTCTTTTGCTGCTGCACCGCTGGTCTGGCGGACCCTGTCCTGGTTCCCACCATCCGGATCGAGCACATGATGGGGTTGGATTAACTGATCCGCTCGTTCTTTGCGCTCGTCGTCGGAGGTTTGGGCAGTCTGTCGGGTCTGTGCCTAGGCTCGGGGGTTGGCGCGGGTACGCAGTCCGTTCTGGGTGCGTTGGCCAGCCAGACCCATGGCTATCTGGCCGTTCTCGCGCCGTCGATTCTGTTCTTTGGCTCCGGCCCGATGGTCTTCGCTCTTCTGCCCAATAGCCTGCTACTGGCGGCGCTTCTGGTTGTACCGGAAGTGCTGGGCTCGTTCGCGGCCTATCAGATCGGGCTTTTCTGATCTACGGCATCGCGGCGCAGGGTATCGGGTATCTATAGGGCCGTACGGGTGTGCTGCCGCTGGGGCAGGCCCTGTTTTTGGCGTGGCGGTGTGGGCCGGCATCTGTTGAAGGCGGCGGTGGCGTTGGTCGCGATCGCCCTGATCGCTCTCGCCCTGGCCGCTCTGGTTTTTCGCGGGCGGACTGACAGCGGGCCGTACCTTTCCCTGATTACCTTGGTGCTGGTCATGATCGCCGAACAGATCGCGGGCACTGCCACCGGACTGACCGGTGGCTTCAACGGCATGTCGGGATTCTGCGCTCCGGGCGGGCTCGATCCGTGTGGGTCGCTTTATTAAGTGATCGTAGCGGTGACCGTGGCGGTCACGCTCGCCCTGTCGGTCCTGGACCTTCTGTCGGTGAGCCTGGTGGTGCGCGCCGTGGCGGACAATGAGCCGCGTCCGCAGCCGCTTGGTTTTCCGACCCATGCGGTCAAAGGGGCGGCTTTCGCGCTGTCCGCTGAACTGCTGATCGCTGCGGCGGTGGGCGGTCGGTTTCACGTTATGGGACCCTTGTTCGGGGCGGTGTCGGTCGGATGGGCCGCGGCGGAACTGCGCGACATATTCCCGTATTGGCAAATATTGATGGCGATGGCTTTTATCCTTGTGGTTCTGCGGGTGCCAGGTGGCATTGCCGAACTGTACTAAACCCTGTTCCACCGTCTTTTCCCCGTGCGCCCGGTGGTGCCTGTGTTACCAATTCCCGCCCCTGCGCCCAAGACCGTACATTCCGCGAGATCGCTCGTTTTCGACCGCGTGCGTCTGCGGATCGGTGTGGTGGACATCCTGAACGGTGTCAGTTTCACGACACCCATCGCTGGCACCGTCAGCATCATAGATCCCAGCGGCGCTGGCAAGACAGGCGCGCTGAACGCCATCACCGGAACGCATCCGCTGACCGTTGGACGCATCCTGCCTGGTGACCGACGCATCGACAGCCGCACGCCGCATAGGGTATTGGGCAGCGGTGTGGGGCGCAAACTGCAGGTGCCGTCGGTGTTTTCCTCAATGACCGTCGTGGAAAACCTGGCCTTGGCGATGATGGCCAACCGGGCAAGGATCACCGATCTGTTTCGTCCGGCGACCCTGCGGTGGCGCGGCGATGCGCTGACCCGGGTGCCGCAGCATCCGGGGGCACCCGTCGGCGGGAACCTCAACCAGCCGGTCAGGGTCTTGCCGCAGGGCCACCGCCAGTTTCTGGAATACGCGATGACCGTCGCGGCCGAGCCGCCGGTTCTGCTGCTGAATGAGCCCTGCGCAGGGCTTTCCCCTGACGAGACGTCGCTGATGACCGATCTGGTCCGTGGCCATCAGCGGCAGACCAAAGGTCTGGTGATCGTGATCGAACATGACATTTGCATTGTCGAGGCGATCTCCGACAAGGTACTCGTTCTGCATCAGGGGCATGTTCTCGCCTTCGACAGTTTCGCCGCTGTGCGCGCCGACCCAGAGGTTCAGGCGGTCTATGTGGGGGGCACGAAATGACCGCCCTGCTTCACGTCGATCACTTGACAGGCGGCTACCGTGATACGTGCGTGACATTTGATGTCAGTGCCCGGATCGAAGCGGGACAGGTCCTGGGTGTATTTGGTCGCATTGGGGTTGGAAAGACCACACTGGCGCGTCTGGTGCGGGGCGGTTTGCCCGCCGCTGAGGGAGAGATCTCACTGCGTGGCGTTCCGGTGACGCAATTGCCCGCGCATGCGCGCCGTGCATGCGGAGTGGGCTATATGCCCCGGACCAACACGGTCTTTGATGATCTGAGCGTGCGGGAAAACCTGACCATCGGGACCAATCGAAGCCTGTTTCGATCGATTTCCGGGACTGGCCGAACGCATGGACAGGATCGCCTGCACCCTGTCCGGTGGGGAGCGCAAGATCCTCGCCTTTGTCCGGGCCATTATCGAGGACACGGAAGGCATCGTCTTGGACGGGCCGTCCGAAGGGGTTCAGCCGGAGAATATCGGCCACATGGCCACCTGTATCCGTGAACGGGTTGGCGGTGCCGTTGTGCTGCTGTGCGAATAGAATCTGGGTTTTCTGGCAGACGTTTCGAACCGCTTTCTGGGTCTTGAAGCCGGTTTTGTGGTTCCGGACGCGTCCGCCGATACCACTTCACCCGAGGATATGCGAGCGGTTCTTGCACTGTAGAATGGCAATAGGATCTAGCTGGTCAGTCCGGTCCCGAAAAGTATTGGCGATGCCTCAAATTCTCAAATCTGGACGACTGCGTGTTCCAGGCTAGATCGGCATGATCCGGAAGCTTGCTTACCGTTTGCCCATGCCCAAGCACGCGACCCGATACTCTCGTCACTTTGGCTTGGAGTTTGCCTGGCCTTTCGGATGAGCGGCGGGTGCGAAAGGACCGCTTTTCGGAAGCGGGGATCATCGGGATCTGGATATGGGTATCCCGATTCCGTTCCAGTTTTGCGACCAACGACAGTTCGATGATTGCCAATGAACCGTTACACACGATTGATGCGGCGTATCGGCGAGGGTGAAAGGATCCTGATCGACGGCGCGAGCGGAACCGAAATCGAAAGGCGCGGCGTTCCTCGGCTGCATTCCCCTGAAGCGCTCGGCGGAGACTCTACAGAATCTGGCTCAGAAACTCGCGGGTGCGCGGATCGGAAGCTTGGTCGAAAAATGTGCCGGGTGGGCCGTGCTCGACGATCACACCGAGGTCGGTGAAGTAGATGTGATCGGCGATTTCGCGGGCGAAGCCCATTTCATGGGTGACGAGGATGCAGGTCATGCCGTCCGCCGCGAGCTCCTTGATCGTCACCAGGACTTCCTTGACCGTTTCGGGATCCAGCGCGGCAGTGACCTCATCGAACAGCATCACGTCGGGGTTCATCGCCAGCGACCGGGCGATGGCGACGCGCTGCTGCTGTCCCCCCGACAGTTCGCCGGGATAACTGTCCTCCTTTCCTTCAAGGCGCACCTTCCTGATCAGGTCGCGGGCATGTGCCTCGGCCTCGGCCCTGTCCTGCCGCAGAACCTTGATCGGCGCCATCATCACGTTCTGCAACGCGGTTTTATGAGGAAAAAGGTTGTACTGCTGAAAGACCATGCCGACCTTTTTGCGCAGTTCCAATCTGTCGAGGTCAGGCGAGTGAACCTCGCGGCCGTTGACCCTGATCGAGCCGGATTGGATGTCGTTCAGCGCGTTTATGCAGCGGATCAAGGTTGATTTACCTGAGCCGGACGGGCCTATGATACAGATCACCTCTCCTCTCATGACATCGAACGAAATGCCTTTGATTACCTCAAGATCACCGAAGGATTTGTGCACGTCGCGCAGGGAAACGATTGGCTGTGCGGATGTATTCATCATGCTGGCTTTCAGTTGTTGACCACGAAACGCCTTTCCAGGCGCCGGGTCCATTGAGCGATGGGATAGCTGTAGATGAAGAACCAGGACATCAGCCACAGATACATGGGGATCAGGAGTTCGCTACGCCCCTCGGCGGCAAGCGCATCCTGGGTCAATGTCATGCCGTCGTTGACGCCCAGGATCGAGATCAGCGGCGTCGACATCGTTAGGATGCAATACCAGTTCATCCAAGGTGGGATCATGCGTTTGACGCATTGAGGCAGTATGATCTGCCAGAGCGTCTGGGTGCGGCTGAAAGCCAGGCTTTCAGCCGATTCCCATTGACCTGTCGGAATGGAAGTGATCGCCCCGCGGACGATTTCCGAGACATTTGCCATGATCGGAAGGGATAGGGCGAAAGTGGCCTTGAGCCAGCCTGGAATGTCATAGCGTTCGCCGGCGATCTCAACGGTGAACGGCAGGAGCAGCATGAAGTAGAACAGAAGCACAAGCCAAGGAGAATTCCGGAACAACTGGGTCGCCGCCCAGGAAAGGCAGCGAATCAGGCTGTTGGGGGATACCTGCCAGATGCCGAGCCAAAGGCCCATTAACGTTCCCAGCGCCATGGCGATGAAGCTGACCGCGATGTTAAGTACGAATCCGCCGAATTCGCCCGAAGCGCCGAACAACATCAGCGGCGTCCACTTTATCAGCGTCTGAAGGACGGTTTGCTTCGGGTCGCCCTGCACCTGGGCAAAGGCGGTATCGATGAGCAGCCAGGTGGCCAGGAGCGTGGCCATCGTCCAGGCGACCTTTGGCGTGAAAGCGAAGCGTACCACATCATCCGCGTTCCATCTGCCGCCGCCGGCAGGCCTGAATGGCAGAATGACCGGCAGGTCGGTTGAGCTTCCTGTCCCGAAGGAAGATTTCATCCGCCGCTTCTTCATTCGCCGAACCCCGGAACCTTGATCGTATGTTCCCATCGATGCATGAGCCAGACCAACAGTCCTACCAGGAGGATGTAGACGAACCACACCACGTTCATCATTTCCTCGACATTGTATTCGTCCGACCAGATCTGGTTGGCGACATAAAGCGTTTCGGGTGCCGCTATCGCGTAGGCCACGGTCGTGGTCTTGATCAGGTTGATGAGATTGTTGTTCAGCGCCGGCAGGCAGACCCGAAACGCCAATGGTAAGGTCACGTATTGATAGACCTGCAGTCGGGTATAGCCGAGCGACTCCGCCGCTTCGGCGGTCGAGCGCGGGACCGCCTCGACGCCAGCGCGGAATATCTCCACGTTGAAGGCGCCCGCAAAAAACGAAAGCGACACCACGGCCCAGCCAAAACTGTTAAGGACGCCCCCCCTGATTCCAAACAGACTGGAAAGGGTGGCATCTACAGCGAAATAAAAGAAATAAAGCTGGATCAGTGGTGGCGTATTCCGAAAGAACTGAATGTATCCCTGCACGACGCGCCGAATCCAGACAAAATGCGACATCTGCAGCCAAGCGCCGACGATACCGATGATGACGCTGAAGATGATGCAAATGAAGGACAGGCGGATCGTGGTCCAAATGCCTTTAAGAAATCTGCCTCTATCCCAGTCATCGTAAAAAATGGTCAGCTTTATGCCGTGTTCTTTGTATAACCAAAAGAACCAATCCCAAACAATATCCAATTGTTCCGTCTTTCCGTTGTCCTGATAGGAGCGGACACCGCTGCGAGCGCGCCGGCCGCTCCGGGATTTTCGGGACCTATTCGTCGTCGTAGGCGTCGTTGCAGATTTTCTCACCCGCCTTGCAGGCCTCGTGCATCTGCGCCAGCCATGCGGTGGCCGGGATGCCCCATTTGGCCTCCAGTTCGATCAGCAGACCGGAGGTGTGCCAGTCGATTATCGCCTCCGATAGAAGACCGGCCAGACTGCCGCCGACTTCGTCAAGCGAGACCGCGGCGCCCCACGGCACATCGTCGACCGTCGGTGTCGCGATGCTATAGTCCGCCCATTTCTCGGGTTCGTTGACCTTTCGGGGGATGAAGGCGCTGTCATCGTAGATCCATCCGACGCAGCGACCGTCCAGAAGCGCCTTTTCGACTTCGGGAACGCCTTTGAACGCGACAATCTCGGCGCCGTTTTTCAGTCCATGATCCTTATTGTACCACGCACCCTGAATGCCGCATATCGTCTTGCCTTCAAGGCTCCCCCATCCGTCGATGCCCGAATCCCTGTGTGCGAGTACCGCGACGCCGGAGGAGTAATAGTCCGGCTGGAGGATTCCCACGACTTCGCGGCGCTCGGGCTTGTTGGACATGGTGGCGATGAACATGTCCACCTTGCCCTGCTCCAGAAACTGCATACGGTTGGACGCGACGACGACGACCTTCTCCAGCTCGATCGGCTTGCCCACCGCTTCGCTGACCCGCATGACGAAATCATCGATCATGTCGTGTTCCATACCGATCAGATTCCCGTCGGCATCGCGCATGCCCCAGGGAGCATAGTCAGCCTTTACGCCAACGACGATCTTGCCCCGCTCGGCAATATCGTCAAGCACATCGGCGGATGCTGCAGTGGCTGAAAGTGCCAGTGCTGTGGCGCCGGTCAGAAATTGTTTGAACATGATTGATCTCCTTTGGATGTGATGTTGAGGTTTCATTGGGCGATATTCATCCCTCTCATAGTGACCGTCTTCCATTCGGGCGACTCTTTCGTCGATACGTTTGTCGCCGGTTTCGACGACTGACACCGCAGACATCCCTGTAGACGTTGGCGACATTGCGATTATCGTTGGAATTCGAGTTGCTTTGGTTGGTAACCGGGACAGTTCCGCTGAAGCGGCCGCATAGCTGCGATGCCGGTCTGTCCGCGGTGACGATCAAGCGGGCGAACCGATGAAAGAACCGGGGCACGCCCGCTCCCGGGTACTCGAAGGCGTAAAGTGTGGCTTTCCGCGGGTGGGAGATTGGAGAAGAGGACAAACCTGGTGCGGTTCTTACGCTCAGATTCATGCGGTGCTCCGATTCATACTCCAAACCTACAGTCCATCGGGTGTGTCTGCAACCGGCGCGGATTGGCGGATTGGCTCGGAACTGTGGGCATTCCGCCGTTCCGGACGGGACTTGGAACGATGATTTCCCTGTTGAGCGGGTCAACGTAGGATCTTACCGTCGGGCCAGGTGATCTTCTGATCGATTTCCGCGGTGAAGGTTTGACCTGGATCAAGCGAGAATTCCCACTCCAGAATACCGCGGCGGCGGTTCGGCTCAAAGGTGTCGGGTCCTGGGTTGGCCTGCCAGGATATTTCAAGGTCATCCTGCTCGGAGTAGGGGACGCGATCGTTGAGTCGGATGTCCCAGGTGCGGGTTGTGAGGTTTTCGACCTCAAGACGGATCGTCTCGGTCTGCTCGTTACCCGGCCCGGAAACCCATGCCGCGCCACCTCCGTTTCCAACATATGAATAGCAAACCGGTCCCCGCTGAGCTCAGCGAAAGTGTCGATCGCCTCCACGGTCACAGCCGCGAAACCAGTCAACAAATAATCATCCGCGACAACATCATCGAAGCCTTGCGTTCCCGGCGGCAGTTCCCGTGCCGTCATGACGGCGTCGGCGCGTCCTCACGCAGCAGCCCGTCGGATCTGAGGTCGGACCAGAGCCCAGCTGGAATCGGATGCTCGAACCAGGCTAGGTTCCGCTCGAGCTGCTTAACGGTTCGTGTGCCGGCGATGAAGGACGGAATCGCGGGATGCGCGACCACGAACTGAAGCGCGGCGGCGGGCAGTGGAACCGAATGCGCGGCACAGACCGCTTCGATTCTGCGGACGCGGTCCATGATCTCAGGTGGCGCAGGCGCGTAATTGTATTTCGCGCCCTCCACGGCTCCGGTGGCAAGGATCCCCGAATTGAAGCCGCCGCCTACGACAACCGCGGCGCCGCGTTCCTCGCAAAGCGGCAGGAAATCGTTCAAGGAGTCCTGCTCAAGCAGAGTGTAGCGCCCCGCCAGAAGGAAACAGTCGAAATCCCTCGCCTGAAGCGCGGCGTGGCACACTTCCCACTCATTCACCCCAACCCCTATGGCCTTGACGGCGCCTTGGTCGCGCAGGTCGCTCAGCGCTTTCCAGCAACCATCCATTGCCTGACTGAACACTTCCGGCTGCTCTTCGCCCCGCGTGAAACGGTCGATGTCATGAATGAAGCAGATGTCCATCCGCTCAAGGTTCATCCGCTGCAGACTGTCCTCGAAGCTGCGCATGGTGCCGTCATAGCTGTAGTCGAACCTGATCTGGAACCGACCGGCATTGGTCCATGGAGAGTAGTCGATATTCTGCTTTCGCGCTGGAACGAGGACGCGACCCACCTTGGATGACAGCACGAAGTCATCGCGCTCCTTCCAGCGAAGGGCATGGCCCGTCCGCAGTTCGCTCAGACCATGGCCATACATCGGTGCCGTATCGTAGTAACGCACGCCCGCCTTCCATGCCGTCTCAAACATGGCCTCGGACGTCGCCTCGTCAATCTCCCGGAAGATGTTGCCGACCGGAGCGGTGCCGAAGCTGAATGCGGTGACTTCCAGATCGACGCGGCCGAACTTAATTTTCTGTGTGGGATTCATGTCGCGATCTCCATAAGTAACCATTCAGTGACTTACCCTCGATAGGAGTGTCAGGCAAGTCAGGAATCTATCCCAGACCCCCTTGACGTCCTCGCCGCTGGAGTTAAAGTAACCAAATAGTTACAGAAAGGCCTCAATGCATCTTTCCGAGACACATATCCAGGTACGGGACATGGCGCGTAACTTCGCAAATGACGTCATCCGTCCCGTAGCCGGGGATCTGGACCGTGAGGAACGCTTCCCCGCCGAAATCTACGCTCAGATGGCCGAACTTGGCCTGTTCGGTATCTGTGTGCCTGAATCCATGGGAGGACCGGGATTCGATGCTCTCACATACGCTCTCGTAATGGAGGAACTTTCCCGCGGGTATTCTTCGGTTGCCGATCAATGCGGATTGGTGGAGCTGATTTCGACATTGCTCGTTCGCCACGGTTCCCTAAAGCAGCGCGACCGATGGCTGTCGGACGTAATGCAGGCACGGACCAAGGTCGCGTACTGCATCACCGAGGCGGAGGCGGGCACCGATGTCTCCGGTATTCGCACTGAAGCGGTGCGGGACTCCGATAGCTGGCTCCTAAGTGGTGGAAAGATTTGGATCCACAACGCGCCGGTGGCCGATCTGGCGCTTGTCCTGGCGCGGACCGATCGCGAAGCGGGCCATCGGGGGATGTCGATTTTCCTGGTCGATCTGCATGCGCCCGGCGTCGAGCGGGGACCCAAGGAACACAAGATGGGACAGCGGGCAAGTCAGGTCGGTGCCTTGACCTTCTCGGATGTGAAGCTTCCGGAGGAAGCGCTTCTGGGTCAGGAAGGCCGTGGGTTTCATATTATGATGAGCGTACTCGACAAAGGACGTGTCGGCATCGCCGCGCTTGCGGTCGGAATCGCTCAGGCGGGATTGGAGGCTGCGGTCGACTACGCCCGCACCCGCCGTCAGTTCGACAGGCCGATCTCGGATTTTCAGGGAGTGCAGTGGCTCCTTGCTGACATGGCAAAGGATATTGAAGCGGCCCGGCTTCTGGTTCATTCCGCTGCCGTCAGGGTGGATCTGGGCGAACCCGCCACAATGGAATGTTCGATCGCGAAGTGCTTCGCCAGCGATATGGCGGTCGCGCGTACGTCCGATGCGGTACAGGTGTTCGGTGGTTCCGGCTATATCAACGGTTTCGAGGTGGAACGACTCTACCGCGATGCGAAAATCACCCAGATATATGAAGGTACGAACCAGATCCAACGCATGATCATAGCGCGGGAGATCCTGAAAAACGGAGCGGCGGCGTGACTCGGCAGGTTGCGCTTGTAACCGGTTCCAGCCGCGGCATCGGCTTCGCCGCGGCCCGTGCCCTGGCGTGCGAGGGCTTCGCTGTCGCGATAAATGATGTGGATGGGTCCGACGAACTGTCGGAAGCTCTCGACAGGCTTCGTGCAGAAGGAGCGGTGGCCGCGGCGGTCCCATTCGACGTCACCGATCTCTCAAGCCACGAAGAGGCTTTGGCCAACGCGGAAGACATGCTCGGGCCCCTCACCACGCTGGTCAACAACGCAGGTGTCGGGGTCATCCAGCGCGGCGACCCCTGTGATGCAGGTGTAGAGAGCTGGGACCGCTGCCTGGCGGTCAATGCCAAGGCGATGTTCTTTCTCACGCAGGCGTTTTCGCGCCGTTTGCTCGGTAGGGTGCGGGATACTTCGCTTTTTCATTCAATCGTCAACGTCACGTCGTCGAACGCGGTCGCGGTTGCGGTGCCGAGGGCCGAATACTGCGCCTCGAAGGCGGCGGCCGCTATGGTTTCCAAAATCTGGGCGGTTCGCCTGGGCACCGAGAACATCGCCGTCTATGATGTGCAGCCTGGCCTTATCGAAACGGCGATGACCGCCGCCGTAATCGATGGATACAGACGGCAGGCGGAGGAAGGGTTGACACTGTTTCCCGAAGTCGGACAGCCGCGGGATGTGGGAGAGGTAATCGCGTCGCTCGTGTCAGGACGTCTTCCATATACAACCGGCCAGGCCATATCCGTCGATGCCGGGATGCTTGTCCCCCGTTTCTGAGGTTGAACATGAACATCACATTGCCGGAATCCGACGGTACATTGGTCGACTACACGCTTTCGGGTAGGTCGGCCCAACCGGTTCCGCTTGCGGTCAATCCGGTGCGCACCATCTTTTCTGCCGCCCATGTGGTCGCCGACCCGCTCTCATCCGGTGAACCTTCCAGTACGACCGTGCTGGATTGGGAAGCGACCATGGCATTCCGAAGGTATCTGGCCGGACTTGGGCTGGGAATCGCCGAGGCGATGGATACCGCGCAACGCGGCATGGGACTTGACTGGCAGGGCGCGCTGGAACTCATCGCGAGGACAAAAGCGGAACTGCCCGAAGCCCTGGTGTTCAATGGTTGTGGTACCGACCAACTGGATCCGTCCGACGCAACGGATCTCGACGATGTCCGCAGGGCATATTTCGAGCAGTTGGAAGCAATCCAGAAGCTCGGTGGTCGGGTCATCGTGATGGCAAGCCGTGCGCTTGCGAGAATCGCCATCTCGCCGGATGACTACATTGCCGTCTATGGTGATGTTCTGGAAGCCTGCGACCAACCGGTGATTCTGCATTGGCTTGGGGATATGTTCGACCCCGCTCTTGCCGGTTATTGGGGGGCGGATGGATTCGAACGTGCCTTGGACACCGCGTTGAAAATCATCGGGGACAACGCCGGGAAGGTTGATGGCATCAAGATATCGCTGCTCGATAAGGAAAAGGAGATCGTCATGCGCCGGCGGCTACCCGCCGGTGTCCGGATGTATACGGGAGACGATTTCAGCTATCCCGAACTGATCGCTGGCGACGAAGAGGGCTTTTCGCATGCATTGCTGGGTGTCTTCGACCCGCTTGCCGCGCTTGTTGGCGTCGCTGTCCAGCGGCTTGAGGCCGGTGATCCGCGTGGCTTCCGGGAAGTGCTTGACCCGACTGTGCCGTTGGCCCGGCTGATCTTCCGGGCACCCACGCAGTATTACAAGACGGGCGTTGTCTTTCTCGCCTGGCTCAATGGCCATCAGGATCACTTCGTAATGCTTGGAGGTGCGCAGTCCATGCGTCCACTTCCGTATTTTGTCGAATGTTTCAGGCATGCCGATCGGAACGGACTGCTTCGGGATCCGGAATTCGCCGTTTATCGCTTGAAAACTCTGCTGGCGCTCCATGGCATCGCGTGACCGCCCCGGCGACCTTGGACGACTTGCCCTGAATACGGCGACGCTTGGCCACAATCTTGATGGTTATGGCGCCGGGTGGCCGATCGAACGGGTCATCGATGCCTGTGCGGAGCGTGAGCTGGCGGGTATGGTGTTCTGGCGACGGGAGATCGGCTCCCGGGCGACTGAAATCGGTGACCGCGTGCGTGCGACCGGTATGGATGTTATCGGGCTCTGCCGCACCCCATATATTACCGGTTCGGAGGCGGGGAGTGTGGAAGAGCTGAAGGCTTCCATCGATATGGCTGCGGCTCTCGGCGCTTCAGTTCTTACCGTGGTGACGGGTGGAACCGAGCCGGAGACCAAAGGTGTGTTCGAAAGCCAGCGGATACTTGCCGATCGGATCGAACGAATCGCCGAATACGCCGCACGCTCCGACGTGTGCCTCGCGTTGGAACCGCTCAACCCGATGTTCGGCGGCAACCGGACGATTCTGATGACCGTCCGGGACGCGCTGAGGGTCTGTCGCTGGATCGGTGCTCCGAATGTGGGCATCGCCGTCGATGTCTATCATGTTTGGTGGGATACCGGGCTCGCGGACGCCTGCGCGGAAGCGAAGGAGCGTATCGTCGGATTCCATATATGCGACTGGTTGGAGAATACCTCCGATATGCTTCTCGACCGCGGCATGATGGGAGACGGGGTTGCCGACCTTGCGGGTATCCGCCGCGTCGTCGAAGGCTCGGGCTACAGTGGTGTGTGCGAAGTCGAGGTGTTCTCGGCGGATAACTGGTGGCGCAGGGATCCGAGCGAAGTCCTGGACACTATGGTCGAACGTTTTGTGTCGATATGCTGAACCGCTTGCAATCGACCAATGGCGCGAATAAGGGCGAGTGCCAGCAACATGCGTCCGAAATCGTGGAATTCTGGAGCAAACTACCAAGGGAGAGGACCTAAAATGAAACTCGGAACGAAAACAGCCGCACTCTTCGCGGCAACGACTCTGTCGGCCAATCTGGCATCGGCGGCCGATGTGGAGGTGTTGCACTGGTGGACGTCGGGCGGCGAAGCCGCGGCGCTGAACGTACTCAAGAAGGACCTGGAGGGTCAGGGCATCGGTTGGCTGGATATGCCGGTCGCTGGCGGCGGCGGCAGTGAGGCGATGACGGTCCTTCGGGCGCGTGTCACCGCCGGGAACGCGCCAACGGCGGTACAGATGCTCGGATTTGATATCCTGGACTGGGCCAGGGAAGGTGCTTTGGCCAATCTCAACGATGTCGCGGCGCAGGAAGGTTGGGACGATGTGGTGCCGGCGGCGCTGCAGGCATTCGCGAAGCATGATGGCAAGTGGATTTCGGCGCCGGTCAACGTGCATTCCACCAACTGGGTCTGGGCGAACAGGGTCCTCCTCGACGAACATGAAATCGCGGTTCCAACAAGTTGGGAAGAGTTCGCCGCCGCGGTGGAGAAGCTCGCGGCCGCAGGCGTTACACCCGTCGCCCAGGGAGGCGAAGCCTGGCAGGAAGCGACCATGTTTGACGGGGTCGTGATGTCCACCGGGGGCCCTGAATTCTACCGGGCGGCTTTCATCGATCTCGATGAGGAAGCGCTGGGTTCCGACACCATGAAGGAAGCGTTCGACCGTATGGCGTTCATCCGCGGCCATGTTGACGAGAACTTCTCAGGACGTTCGTGGAATCTCGCGACCGCCATGGTCATCAATGGCGAAGCCGCGTTCCAGATGATGGGTGACTGGGCCAAGGGTGAGTTCCTCAACGCCGGTCAGATGCCGGGAGATGATTTCCTCTGCTTCCGCTTCCCGGGTACGGCGGAGCAGGTGACCTTCAACGCGGACCAGTTCGCCATGTTCGATCAGGGTGGCGAAGTATCCGCTGAACAGGCGGCGCTCGCCAGCGCCATCCTTTCGCCGTCATTCCAATCGGCCTTCAATGTCGTCAAGGGTTCCGTGCCGGCCCGCACCGATGTGCCGGATTCCGATTTCGACGCCTGCGGCAAGCAGGGCATGAAGGATCTGGCCGCCGCCTCGGCTTCCGGCAACCTGT
This sequence comes from uncultured Rhodobacter sp., assembly GCA_965201085.1. GTDB lineage: Bacteria > Pseudomonadota > Alphaproteobacteria > Rhodobacterales > Rhodobacteraceae > JAPOUP01. Next base: position 140,956 of record CBDAVS010000010.1, read on the forward strand.
TCGGTTCGATGGCCCATGGCCATGCCGCGCCGGCTTCGGTGAAAAACGCCGTCTACGATGTGGTGACCGCCCATTTCAACGGCGAGTATGACAGCGAAACCGCTGTTCAGGAACTCGTCGACGCGGTTTCGATCGCGAAATAAGAGAAGCAGCGGCCCCGGAACCGATCCGGGGCCGCATCGTTTCAGGCAATGGATTCCACCCCCGATTTCAGAACGCGCCTGCAGGTTTGGTTGCCGAAGCTGGTCCTGTCACCGTCGATCGCCCTGATCGGAATATTCGTTTACGGTTTCATTCTGTTCACCCTATATCTCAGCTTCACCGACAGCAGGATCCTTCCGAGCTTCGGCTGGGTTGGTTGGTCAAATTACGAAAAGCTCTTTCGACTGAGCCATTGGGAAATTGCGATCACCAACCTTGGTGTCTTCGCGGTCCTGTACATCGGCATCTGCACCGTCATCGGCCTGGGCCTGGCGATTTTCCTTGACCAGAAAATCCGCTGTGAGGGCGTGTTGCGGCCCATTTACCTGTATCCGATGGCACTCAGCTTCATCGTGACCGGCACGGCATGGAAGTGGCTGCTCGATCCGGGAATCGGTCTGGAAAACACGATGCATCTATGGGGCTGGGAATCCTTCAGTTTCGGCTGGATCAAGGACCGGGATTACGCGCTCTACTGCGTGGTCCTGGCGGCTGTCTGGCAGACGAGCGGGTTTGTCATGGCGATGTTCCTGGCGGGGCTGCGCGGCATCGACAACGAGATCCTCAAGGCGGCTCAGATCGATGGGGCTTCGAATTTCAGCCTGTACCGGCGCATCATCATCCCACAGCTTCGACCGGCCTTCCTGAGCGCCTTCGTCATCCTCAGCCATCTTGCGATCAAGTCCTACGATCTTGTCATCGCGCTGACCGGGGGCGGGCCTGGGCGGGCCACGGAACTGCCGGCTACCTTCATGTATTCCTACACCTTCACCCGCAACCAGATGGGCATTGGCGCTTCCTCCGCCGTCATCATGCTCATGACCATCGCAGCGATCATGGTGCCGTATCTCTATTCGGAACTGAGGGAGCGTAAATAGTGGCCGCGGGGGCGATGGATACCGCGATCCGCACGGGGACGGTCACGCGGACGCTCATCTATCTGACGCTCCTGCTGTTCGTGCTGTTCTACATGCTGCCACTGTTCGTGATGCTGGTGAACTCGGTCAAGCCGCTATCCGAGATTACGGGTGGCAATATGATGAGCTTTCCGGAAGTCTGGACGCTCGAGCCCTGGCGGAATGCCTGGTCGCAGGCACAGGTCGGCGTACAGGCGACCGGGCTAAAGCCATATTTCTGGAACTCGATCAAGATGGTCGTTCCCGCCGTCGCGATCTCGACCATCATGGGTGCGCTCAACGGCTATGTTTTGACGAAGTGGCGGTTTCGCTATGACACGATCCTTTTCGGTCTGATGCTGTTCGCCTGTTTCATACCATTCCAGATCGTTCTGATCCCGATGGCGCGCATCCTGGGTCTGGTCGGGATCGCCGGCACGACCCCCGGTCTGGTCCTGGTCCATGTGGTATACGGTCTCGGTTTTACGACTCTGTATTTCCGAAACTACTACGCCGCGTTTCCAACGGAGCTGGTCCGGGCGGCGCAGATCGACGGCGCCGGGTTCTTCCGGATATTCTGGCGCATATTGCTGCCCAGTTCCGGTCCGATCATCGTCGTCAGCGTTATCTGGCAGTTCACCAATATCTGGAACGACTTTCTGTTCGGCGCGAGTTTCGCCGATCACGACAGCCAGCCGATGACGGTGGCTCTGAACAACCTCGTACAGTCATCGACCGGTGTTAAGGAATACAACGTCCATTTCGCCGGTGCCATCTACGCCGCGCTTCCGACGCTGCTCGTCTATGTCGTCGCCGGACGTTATTTCGTGCGCGGCCTGATGGCCGGATCCGTGAAAGGCTGACCGATGGGATTCCTGGATATCCGCAATGCCACCAAATCCTATGGCCCGGTGGAAGTGCTTCACCAGATTGACGTATCGGTGGAGGAAGGGGAGTTCCTCGTACTCGTCGGCCCGTCGGGCTGCGGCAAGTCCACGCTACTGAACATGATCGCCGGACTGGAGGACATCTCCAGCGGCGAGATCGCCATCCGCGGCAAGGTGGTCAACGGCGTGCATCCGTCCCGGCGCAATATAGCGATGGTGTTCCAGTCCTACGCGCTCTATCCCAACATGACCGTGGCGCAGAACATCACGTTCGGCCTCGAGATGCATGGCGTGCCGAAAGCCGAGCGTGATCGGGCGACGCAGGACGTCGCGCAGCTGCTGCAGATCGAACAGCTTCTGGACCGCAAGCCGAGGCAGCTTTCCGGTGGACAGCGCCAGAGGGTGGCCATGGGGCGGGCGCTGGTACGCAATCCCGATGTGTTTCTCTTCGATGAGCCGCTGTCAAACCTCGATGCCAAGCTGCGCGTGGATATGCGGACCGAGATAAAGAAGCTGCACCAGAAACTTGGCACCACCATAGTCTATGTGACCCATGATCAGATCGAGGCGATGACGCTGTCGACCCGTATCGCGGTCATGAACGCCGGCTATATCCAGCAGCTTGGAACGCCGAGGGAAATTTACGATACGCCCGCCAATATATTTGTGGCGACCTTCATGGGATCGCCGTCGATGAACCTCATTCCGGCCGAAGTGAGGGTCAATGGCGCCGCTGTTCACGTCGAGACGACCCAGGGGCAGGGTCAAAGGGTCAGCCTTCCGTTTTTCAAACCATCGGACTCGCTTCGGTCACGTGACGGTCAGATGGTTACGCTTGGAATCCGGCCCGAAGCGCTGACGGATATTGACGGCGCAGATCAGCGGTCAACACAGGTGGAGCGGATCAGGGGCGTTGTCGGCGTTACCGAGCCCGCCGGTTCCGACACCTTCGTGACGACCAGCATCGGTGGCGTGGACTGCGTTGCACGGATGCGGGCTGATGCGGACGTTTCGCCGGGGAACGAGACGGATTTCGCCTTCAACATGGAAAAGGCTGTGGCGTTTGATCCGAAGACCGAACTGCGGATCGCCTGAAGGTTGAATTTCCTCGGAAAGCGGCGGCATCCCGCGTTTCCCGGACGTTTGAACGACTTGTTTCCGCGCGATACGCCTGACCGGAGGTGTCGGGGTGTGAGACTCGCGGGTCATGATGGTTGTCAAGGACCGCTACCATGCGTCGCCTTGCACATGCGCCAAATATCGCGCCGCATGGCGACGAATGGATTGAACGGTGAGCGGCCATGTCAGCGAAAAAAATGGGGATTATATACAATCCGGCCCTTTTTCTGTTGAAACAGATGGGGCCAAATGCTATATCCCTTTAAGGAAACAGGGAATCGGACATGAAAACGAATCACAATGCACCGGGAAAGTCCTTCCGCAAGGGCATCAGCCTGATCGAGATAATGCGGATGTTCCCGGATGACGCCACCGCCGAGGCATGGTTCGCGAAAAAACGCTGGCCGGACGGCGTCACCTGTCCGAAGTGTGGCAACGACAATATCCAGACCGATTGCCCTGAGAATGGTCGCCCCTACCGATGCCGCGCTAGGCACTGCAAGACGCGTTTCAGCGTCCGCAAGGGAACGGTTATGGAATCGTCGAACCTTGGATATAGGATATGGGCCATCGCGATCTATCTTTGCCTGACAAACCTGAAGTCGGTATCCAGCATGAAGTTGCACCGCGATCTTGAGATAACCCAGAAATCGGCATGGCATCTTGCCCACAGGATTCGGGAAGCATACGGCATTGATGAGATAGAGAGTTTCACCGGTCCCGTGGAAGCCGACGAGACCTATATGGGCGGCAGGGAACGGAACAAGCACTCTAAAGACAGACTGAAGGCCGGACGTGGAACGGTTGGCAAGACGGCGGTTGTCGGGGTGAAGGATCGGGAGACCAACCAGGTCGCCGCGAAGGTGGTGCCGGACACAAAGGCGAAGACGCTTCAGGGATTCGTCGAGGAGCGCACCGATCCGACGGCGCAGGTCTACACCGACGACGCGAAAGGCTATGTTGGAATCAGACGTAGGCATGAAAGCGTCAGGCACAGCGCGGGGCAATACGTGCGGGGCGACGCGCATACGAATGGCATGGAGTCCTTCTGGTCAATGCTCAAGCGGGCGCACAAGGGCACCTTCCACAAGATGAGCAGAAAGCACATGAACCGGTACGTCCGGGAATTCGTCGGACGGCACAACGTCAGGGAAGCCGACACAATTGACCAGATGCGATCCATGGTCGGCGGTATGGACGGCAGGCGGCTGCGCTACATGGATCTGATCGCCGACAACGGACTCCCCTCCGGGGCGAGGTCATGACATCGGCACGGATTTTTTTTAAACAAAGGCAGAACGAACGTGTTCCGGTGATGGCTTGCGCGGACAACATGGACTTCATGCGAAGCTTGCCCGACGGACTATGCAAGTTGATCGTCACTTCACCACCCTACAATCTCGGCAAGGATTACGAGTCGAAAAGGACGCTTGACGAGTACCTGGCGCAACAGGGAGCCGTAATCGCGGAGTGTAAACGAATACTGCACCCACAGGGTTCCATATGCTGGCAGGTCGGCAATTACGTTTCGAACGGCGAGATAATGCCGCTTGATACGTTGCTTTATCAGACTTTTCGCGATCTTGGAATGAAACTGCGCAACCGGATCATCTGGCATTTCGGGCATGGACTTCACTGCTCCCGCCGTCTGTCTGGCCGTTACGAAACGATCAATTGGTGGACGGCGTCGGAAGACTACACATGGCATCTTGATCCGATCCGTGTGCCAGCCAAGTATCCAGGTAAAAGGCATTTCAAGGGGCCGAACGCAGGCAAGCTATCAGGAAATCCCCTTGGAAAAAACCCGTCCGATGTCTGGGAATTTCCTAACGTGAAAAGCAACCACCCCGAAAAGACCGACCATCCATGCCAGTTCCCGGTGGAACTGGTTGAACGCCTTGTGCTGTCAATGACTGATGAAGGGGATGCGGTTTTAGATCCCTATATGGGCGTAGGGTCGGCAGTCATCGCTGCGCTGATGCATCGCCGTGATGCATACGGATGCGATGTAAAGCCTGAATACGTGGCAATCGCCGAGGATCGGATCGATGCATTGCGCATGGGCAGGTTGAAGACGCGTCCTATGGGCAAGCCGATCTACAATCCCGCTTTGCCTAATGGCGGTCATTGATGAAAATCGCTGAAACCTATTCGCACCTCAACGGCGTTGAATGGCTTATCGTTCATGCGCCGAAACTGTGGAATGAAGTGAGATACGCGATCTATTCCGTCAATGCTGCGGCTTGCATGTCAAAGGTATCGAAAGAGAAAACCATGCGCGGGAGGCTTCTTTATTCGCCTGAGGCCATGAACGAATCATTCAAACATGAGTTAGGCAGGATGGGATGGGAGCAACGTCGGGTCAGTTTCTGGGTGACTGCGGATGAAATCCTGTTACGTGGCATTCACGGATTGAGCGCCGACAGGCAGAAGGCAGCTATCGTAGAGGCTGGATACACACCAATACGTTCATACAACCAAACGGATTTTGTGAAAGATCGCGTTGCTATCGAAATACAGTTTGGCAAGTACGCATTTGTCGCTCATGACCTGTTCGTTAAGCATTTGAGCTTTTACGTCTCTGACGTAATAGACGTTGGTATAGAGATTCTTCCGATGAAATCCTTGGAATCTCAAATGTCGAGCGGTGTTCCATACTATGAACGCGATTTGCTTAACATAATTAGGCAGGGGCGAGGCGTTCCGGCTGTACCGCTCGTGATTCTTGGAATTGAACCGTAACGGGCACAAACCCAACGAGGAAGGGAAAACATGACCGAGAAACGACAGGCTCCCAAAGCCACACCGATCAACCTTGTCAGATCGGCGTACCAGCCAAGCAGGGCGGAACTGGAAGCGCCGATTGAGTTTCCCTCTGGAACGACGCCAGATGATCTAGCGAAAGCCATCATGCGTCCGGTGAAAATCGACTGGAAGAGCCGCACCGAATAAGCGCGGCTTCAACAGATAAGGGGCCGGATTGTATATAATCCCCAAAAAAATACACCATCGCGCGGTATGTGATGAAATTCATTGGATTTATCGGTTGGGTTGCTGTGATCGTTGGGAGCCTCGCTTTTGTTGTCGGTGTTTCAGCGGATCTGGACGTTCGGCCCCCCTCTTCAATGTTCCCCAGGCTGGGCGACTCCCCTGACCATGTCATCCTGATAGCCATTTGTGCCCTTATAGTGATCGTCGGGATATTACAGGTCACCGCAGCGCGGATCGGATTGGCGATAATCGAGGGATCGGTGGCGCAACAGAAAATGTTTGAGCTACAGAAGATTATTCACAAGGATGCTCAGTGAGCCACACCAACCGTTAGGTCTGGGAGTCCCACGCCGATACTGATGCAAGACGATAGTTTTCGTAAGCGGATCTGGAATTTATGGGAGTGAGCCCGTCAGGTTTTTGTTGTTCGGTCTCACCAATCGCAACCCTTTACCGAGGGGTTTGATGGCATGTTCGATTCCCTTGATCCCGATCCCAACCGTTACCGAACTGTTGGAAAACTGCGTCGATTTCATAAATTTCATAGGGTGGATTTCGCGGCCCCACCAGTCAAGTCCTGACGAGAATCAATACCCGCGCAGGTCATTTGCTCGCATCGTGATGGTGGAGCCTAGGGGATTTGAACCCCTGACCTCTTGCATGCCATGCAAGCGCTCTCCCAGCTGAGCTAAGGCCCCATCGATAATGGCCATATCCCTAGGCCACCACTTGATTGTAGGAACGGATACGGGAATGTTCAAGGAGGAAATTTCAGGACATCGGGCATTTACGGCAAGCAGGTGATCTCACACGAAGTCGGGCCGGAAAGTAGAGGTGGTGATCCTCAAGCGTATGAATGCGACGGAACCGACCCCATCACAGCGGTCATTCGACCTGCGGGAGACAGTCGTTATCGACCGGCCAAGGACGGAGCCCTTGTCCTATCGAATGGGGATTATATACGGTAGTGCCCATCCGGGCTTTTCATACCGGTCGCCTTCGGTTCAGTTTTTGCGGAAATCGCGGCGCGGCGCACCCCCTTTGAGGACCGCCTTTACCAACCTTTCCGGCGTTACGGATACGCTGACATCCCGCAGCATGTCATGTTTTGTCGGCTGATACCTGCCCGACCCATTCACAGGCTTAACAGGTGCCTTTCCACTAGGCTCAACCTTCTCTCTTTTCATGATCAACTCCGTCATTTGATTTCCTCCTGTTACGCCGCGAGCCTCGTTATCAGGTATTCCATGCCTCTGTCGCCTTTGACCGAGTTGCAATGTCCGCACAGAAGCTGAAGGTTTCCGATGTGGTCGGTTCCGCCCTTCGATCGCGGGATGATGTGGTCGACCGTGAGGTTCCGCATCTGGAAATGCTCTCCGCATGCGTTGCAGTGCCCGCCCTGCTCGCCATACAGGGTCCGCCTGTTCCTCACGTGATTGTAGCGGATCAGCTTCCCGATATCGGTGCGCTGCGGGATGTCCGTGCGGTTGACCACCGTATGGTGCGCGAACATGCCAAGCTCATTCCTGAGCCGCAGCAGCACCAGTTCAGCGGCCTTCGGCGAGACGTCAATCCCAACCCATTACCGGTTAAGGTCCTGCGCCGCTATGCACGCCGTCGCGCAGCCGCAGAACGGGTCCAGAACCATTTCGCCTTCGTTTGATGACGCGAGGATGATGCGCTTCAGTAGCGCAAGCGGCTTCTGGGTCGGGTAGCCGGTGCGCCCCCTGGACGCCCCCTGAACGCCGGGAATGTCCGTCATGACATCTGCCACGCGAACGCCTTTGGTTGTTGACAGATACCGTTTGAATCTCGGCATTGTTCCTCTTTCAGGGAAATAGATCATATCCTGTGAATGAAGCCAATCAAGCCGTTCCTGGGTTGTCATGGCACTCCAGTCGTCTGGGCATTCCAGCCCTTCCGGCAATGCAGTGGGGCAAACCCAATGCAGGCCCCTTTCAGTGGGATCAATGTCCCGCCACGGCATTCCGGAGTATCCATTTGTGGTCCCCTGCGCAGTCAGCGGCTGTGTGTGGAAATGGCCTCGGCTGTCGTTTTCCTAAAGTGTTTATGGATATAATCCTTCGAGTAAGGCGCAAAGACTGCGTTCACCGTTGTTTCTGGATTTCTGGCATATGCCAACACTGTGTCATGCACCCTTCCAATCTGATATGCTGATGCGGTTGGCGCGTTGGTCCTCTTCCATATTATTTCGTTCCTGAAATTCGATTTTCCAAACACGGCGTCCATGACCGGTTTGAGATAGTGGCTCATGGTCGGATCGCAGTGGAGATATATGCTGCCGGTCGGCTTGAGGATGCGCCGCATCTCAAGGAGTCGCGCGGCCATGTAGATCAGATAGGCCTTATCGCTTTTGGTCATGGCCGCGGCGATGACCCGGTTAAGGGCCGGTTCCTTCGCCTCGATCAGGTCAAGCCATGCGATGTCCACGTCCGCCAGCGTCCACGTGTCCCTGAACGCCGCCCCCGCCGCTTCGCTACCGATCGGCGCCGCGTAGTTGGTTTTCGAGTTGAACGGCGGATCAAGGTAGATCAGGTCAACAGACGCGCTGTTCATGCCTCGCATGATCGGGAGATTGTCACCCGTCCAGACCGTCTGGTTGGACCAGTTAGCTTCCACCGGTCAGTGCCTCGCCCCGGAGGGGAGTCCGTTGTCGGCGATCAGATCCATGTAGCGCAGCCGCCTGCCGTCCATACCGCCGACCATGGATCGCATCTGGTCAATTGTGTCGGCTTCCCTGACGTTGTGCCTTCCGACGAATTCCCGGACGTATCGGTTCATGTGCTTTCTGCTCATCTTGTGGAAGGTGCCTTTGTGCGCCCTCTTGAGCATTGACCAGAAGGACTCCATGCCGTTGGTGTAGACCTTGCCCTTGACGTATTCGCCTGCGCTGTGGCTAACGCTTTCATGCCGCCGCCTGATCCCGACATAGCCTTTCGCGTCGTCGGTGTAGACCTGTGCCGTCGGTTCGGTGCGTTCCTCGACGAAGCCCTGAAGCGTCTTCGCCTTGGTGTCCGGCACCACCTTAGCGGCGACCTGGCTGGTCTCCCGATCCTTCACCCCGACAACCACCGTCTTGCCAACCGTTCCACGTCCGGCGTTAAGCCTGTCATTCGCGTGCTTGTTCCGTTCCCTGCCGCCCATATAGGTTTCGTCGGCTTCCACGGGACCTACAAACGGAAGGTTGACTCCATCATCCTCAAGCGCCTTCCGCAGTCGCATGGCAAGGTGCCATGCCGATTTCTGGGTTATCTCAAGATCGCGGTGCAGTTTCATGCTGGATACGCCCTTGAGGTTTGTCGACATAAGGTAAATCGCGATCGCCCATACCTTGAAGCCCAGATTGGACGCTTCCATGCATGTGCCGGTGCGAACCGAAAACCGTTTGCGGCACCCCTTTTCCCTGCATCGGTAAGGCATCGTTTTGTGCTGGGCACCGGAAAGAACACGGACGGATCCGCAGTGTGGGCAGTGAGGACCTTCCGGCCAACGCTCTTTCACAAACCATTCCTCGGCAGCCGCGTCATCGGGGAACATCATGAAAAGGCCTGTTAGGCTAATGCCTTTGCGGTGGTGCTTGCCAGGTGCTTTCGGTGCCATGCCTGATTCCTTTCTTGGGCATCATTGTATATGCCGCTTATAAGGCAGTCAACAGAAAATGGGCACTAACGTATATAATCCCCTATCGAATGGGCTGTTGACCGCTCTTTTGGTGCCTGTGCCGTGACGTTGGAGTAGAGACTCGCATCCCGTGGCGGAATCGCACACCAGTTTACCAAGGCTCGTTGACATTCACCCCGCGGCGACCACGGCGGCGGCAGCGGGAACCGTCGCCCGGAAGCCCGGTTTCGTCCTTTCACAGCCGCTGGCGACGGCCCGGAACCCCCTGATCCTCGCGAAACGGTTCCCGGTCCGGCGCCGCCATCCATACATCCTTTCACCGTGACCGCGCACCCCCTTCCGGTTCCCGCCGGAGGGAATAACCGCCTCCGCCCCGCGCCCGCCGTGTTTCCCGACGGGCCGGTCCGCGTCGAAGGCCCCGTCGCCGGCGGGCGCGCCGAAGGACCGGCCCTCCATCGGCTTCGGCAGCCCCCGCGGGTCGTGCGCCCGACCCGGAAGCACCGCGATGTCCACGGGATGGCCGGGTGCGCCGGCCATCGCCATGACCCTGCCGGCCAGGCCTCCGCGGGAGCGTCCGACGCCGTTCTCCCGGGGCCCCCTTTCCTCCCGCCGCCTTCCGGTGAGCCCGCGTCACGGCGCCGTCCACGCACGGCTGCTCCAGGTCGAAATCCCCCGACAGTACCCCGGGAATACGGTCGGTCACGCCTTTCGGCACCCGGCGCCGGCGGCGCCTGGACACGCCGTTCCATTTCCCGAAGCGCCCGGGAAGGCCGCGCCGGGGGACACCCGTCCGCGCCCTCCGGAGGATGGCCCCGCCGAAGGGGCGGCCGTCCGCCGCCGTGGTCCCCGCCCCGCCCGGCGGAAACTCCCCGACCGCCCGCCACACTCCGTCCGTAGGTCCGTTCCCGCTCGTTTCCAGGGTTCCGTCCCCGGTTGCCCGTAACGCCGTTCCGGCTGTGTTCGGGGACGGATATGAACGGTTCAGACCGGCGGTTCAGCCCGGAATGTCAACGGGCCCTAGGCAGACATTCGGGGAAAACCGGTTTCTTGGGATCGGGAGTCACTGTCTGCACACACACTTCGAGACATTCACGCATCTGAAGAGGCCATGCCCGCCTTTGTTCGGCTAAGGAGCGCAGGGACACGCTACCGAAGCTTTCAAAGAGTGACTTGCATCCATTAGAGTTAGACTCGCGTCCGCCGGAAACCGCCAGACTGTCGATTTTTCGCGGTAAATGACGGAATCCGCCCTGCGGGGATTCACCGGATATGGCGGTCAGGGTATACCGCGGAATCCGGCAATCCTCCACCCAGGAGGCCCCCATGCGCAGGGTCCACGACACCCGGCGGAGGCCCGGCGCCCCCGACATCAGGAGGATCAGGCTGGACGTGAGGTCGCGGGACGACATCCCGGCGATCCTGATCGGCCTCCAGGACCCCTGCAGCGACGAAGGGACCCGAAAGCGGCCGTTCGGGCTTCCGGGCAGGATGGTGCTTCCCGGAAAGAGCCGCCGGGTCGGCAGGCCGGGGATGGAACCGTTGACCATCCTGGTGCTGGGGGTCGTGAAGCAGGGTCCCGGGTGCGATTTCGACCGGCTTCAGGACCTGGCGAACCAACACATCCCGATCCGGGGAAGGCCGGAGGCCGGGCCACGGATCATGGGACGTGGACGGATACGGATACGGATACCGGCGGCTGGTGGACAGCGTGCCGCTCCCCTCGCCGGAGCTTCCCGCCGGGGTCGGAAGGATGGTCGTGGAGAGGGGCCACAGGGTGGCCGGAAAAAAGCCTGGCGCCGCGTCGCGCGGCCGCCGTCATTCCTTCGTGGCCGGGACTGACGTGCATCATCCGACCGACCGCAGCCTGCCGATGGACGCGGCGCGGTGCATGGTCCGGGACGTGTCCCGGGCCTGCGGGGGGCTGGGACCGCCCGGCTGGTGGCGGAAGGAATACCTTTGCGGAAAGCTCCGCAGGCTCTATCCCGGTGTCGCCACGTCACGGCTCGCCAACCCGCGCCCGAGGGACGTGGAGGCGCTGCTCCGCCTCGCCCTGAAGCTGGCGGACAGGGCGGAGGCGGGCCGCGCGGAGATCGACGGCAGGTTGGGTATCCCGGGCCCATCGGACAGTATCCGGGGCTTCATCGGCCATGTCAGGCACCGGGCGGACCTGACCGGACGGCGGATCCTGAAGGGAGGGACGGTCCCGCACCGCGGGAAGGTGCACCCGATATCCGGGCCGCACACCCGCTGGATATCGAAGGGAAAGGCCGGGGTCCCGGTGGAGCCCGGCGTCCCCGTCCGCGTCCCTGAGGACCGTCACGGATTCATCCTGCACCATTCGGTGATGTGGGAGGGGAGCGACGTGGACGTGGCGGTCCCCATGGGCGGGGAGGCGCGGGCCCGGTTCCCCGACCTGTCGGTGGTGAGCTTCGACCGCGGTCCGCACAGTCCCCCGGACCGGTTGGGGCCTGACGGAATGCTGGAGCTGAACGCCATGCCGCGGAAAGGGAGGCTGTCGAAGGCGGACCGCGTCCGGGAAAGCGGGGAGGCGTTCCGCGGGGCGCGGCGCGCCCACGCCGCCGGCGGGTCGGCCATCAACAACGTGGAGCACCGCGGTCTGGACCGCGTCGGCGGCCACGGAAAGGAGGGTTTCGCCGGCGCCGTGGCGCTGGCGGTGCCGGCGGCGAACGTCCACCGCCCCGGCCTGATGCTCCGGGAGAGGGAGCGCCCCGCGCTCCCGCCCGCCCCGGCCCGTTCCCTCCCTTTCCCCGCCATCCGCCGGCGTGGGCCGGGACCGAAGCGGCGTCCACGGTCCGGCCCCCCGCGGACCCGTGGCGCCGGTCACGGAACCGCTCCCCAAAAAGCCGCGGACAGGGACGTGAACGCACAGGCCCGGGCCAGCCTCTCCCGAAACGGCCGGACCGTCTTTCGGTCCGGAGCGGGCCCTCCGGTCCGGAACCGGGGAAACCGCGGCCGGCCCGGGCGGTCCCGGACCGGAAACCCCATCCGCCCGTCGCCCGGGACCATCCATCGGCGCCGGTACCGGAATTCCGGACATCGTCACAGGGTCACGGGGAGGCCGGCCGCCTTCCGGCCGGTCCCCGTGACCGGGCGCTTCCGTCAATACCGGGCGAAAGGCCCCGAAATCCACATGACGTCCAGGAGTCCCGGGCGGACCGCCCGTCCGCGACAGGCTCCCGGGATGGTCCGGGAGACCGAAAGAACCGGGGCTGAGCGTCTCCGGGTCCTCCCGGATCCAGTAAGTCGGAACACGTGCGGAAAGGCCGGGTTTTTAGAGGCTTCCAGTTGGGTATTCGCGGAACCCTTTGGACACAGGGGCAACGCGTCGAAAAGTTTGCCAGTACGAGACTGGAAACACTTGATGGGATGAACCGGTAAGCCGCCTGTCAGCGAGGTTTTCAGTGAACCTAATTCTCGTCGTCGTCCGCCGCGACATCGGCGATCTCTTCCAGAGAAACGCTGTCGTCGTCGTCCTCCAACAGCTCATCTTCAATCTGGGCATTGCCCTTGCCCACAGCTTTTGCATCGTCATCGGTGTCACTCACCAGATTCAGAGCGTCTTCCTCCGGGGCCTCCGGTTTTCCGGTGACGGAGGCACGTGATCTGGCGCCAGCTTCAAGTTCTACGATCTTGCCCGAATACGGGCTGATGACGGGATCTTTACCCAAATCGTAGAAGCGCTTGCCGGTCGTAGGGCAAACGCGTTTGGTTCCCCATTCCTCTTTGGGCATTTTGCAATCCCTTCAATGTTCATCACATCCAATTTAGCCAGCGCCATCTGCCATAGTGAACAGACGCTGTCAAAGCAATTGGAACTGGAATTTATTGGCTCAGTTCTACAATCGCAGCGTTCCGCCGTCCGGTACCGCTCCCGCGGCGCTCCGCGGGGTCCGCTGACGCTCCCGAAGGGGGTGATATCGCCGGGAAAGGCCTGTCCGACGGCGGGACAGGCCGGAATGCGCCACGCCCGCCGACTCCCGCGCGGACGGGAGGGCGCGCCGGTCCACCCGGCCCGCGCCCGCGGGACAGGACGCCGGTCCTCGCCGCGGTGTCGGGAAAACCCCAGGCGATGGCCAGGATGTTCCGTCGCCACGCCGTCGGACCGCGGCATCCAGCCCCCGGCGGGCCGGTCGGACCGTTCACCGTCTGGATGCGCGGCGTCCCGCCGCCCCTTCCGCCCCGGAGCCCGGCGTTCGACCGTCCGTTCCGGCCGGCGATCCGGGGCGGGCGGGCTCCGGGAACGCCCTTTCCGGCGGTCCACGGAGGTGGGGACACACACTTTTCCCATCGGTATCCCGCGCCTTTTCGCCCGCATGCCTCTCTTCCCCGGCTTCCGGGGCGGGTCCCGCCGCCGGCCCCCGACGACAGGGGAAAACACCTCCCTTCGGCCTCCACGACGCCGGCCGGTCCGTGGCGCCATGCGAACGCCGTCTTCGGGTCGGTCCCCGTACCGGCGGCGGTCTTCCGGAGGACGGGGCCACCGGACATCGGCCCGGCACACCGCCTGCGGGTCGCGCCGTTCCTGCGGGAACGGCGCCGGACCGTTCCTGTCCCTGCCGGGAAGGTGCGCCCGCGGCTCCGGCACGCGAACCCGCGCGCCGACCGCGACGGTCCGCGGCCAACGACCTCCGCATGGCGGCGGCACCGGCGGGTGGAAGGGGCCGGAGCCCCGCATGGCCCGGAATCCGGGGGGCCGGCCGGCGGGACCCGCCGGGCCCTGGCCGTGTCGGACCGGGAAAGCGGGGTGGGCGGCCGTTCGATGGCGTCCATGGTGAACCCATGGGCGGCGTAGGAGGAACATGCGGGCCGCGCCCTGAAACGGTTCCTGATATCCATCGCGTTATTACAGCGGGTTGCGGCATCCAGGCCGGATCGGTGACGAAATTCGCTGCAATTGTGGAACTGAGCCAATTTATTTGAATTTCGCACGAAGGAATTCCCAGTCCTTTCGGACTTCGCAAGCCTTTGGGTTTCGATTGTCGTTGGGTTTCAATCCGTATCCTCTCTCGCTAGATTGCCGCGTTAACGGAAGGGGTGACATTCGAAACAATGGAAAGGTCCACGCTAAAGAGTGATCCTTCCGTCGTGATTCATCTACGCCGGTCTTCGCGTGCCCGAAAGATCTCGCTTCGGGTCTCCGAACTTGACGGGCGGGTGACACTGACGCTTCCGAACTACGCCAATGTCGATACAGCCCTGGCCTTCGCGGAAGATAAGTCCGAGTGGATTCTCAAGCAGCTGTCGAACCAAGTCGCTTCGATCCCCGTCGGCATTGGAACATCCATTCCGTTAGGCGGTCAGAACGTCGCGGTTGAGATCGGTTCGGTCAGCGAAACGGAATTGCGGGACGGACGTCTGATCCTTGCGCGACCGCCGGTACTGGTCGCCACCCGTGTCGCGACTTTCCTGAGGAATGCGGCGCGGTCGATGCTTGGGGAGGCCTGTCGTGACTACAGCCGAAGACTTGGATTATCGTTCGGGAAAATGACATTGCGTGATACAAGATCACGATGGGGATCCTGTTCGATACAAGGTGATCTGATGTTTTCGTGGCGTTTGTCGATGGCGCCCCATGAAGTGCTTGATTACGTTGCCGCCCACGAGGTCGCGCATTTGGTCGAGATGAATCACTCACCTGCCTACTGGGCCGTCGTCGCAAGAATATGCCCAGGCTACGCGGCGCCTCGCGCTTGGCTAAAGGCAAATGGCCGGACTCTTCATCGCTACAAATTCGAGGATACGGAAAGAACCCTCATCGGATAATACCGGGCTAGAGATCGATGCCGATTGGCCAGAATGGCTTTATCGCGTTCTCTTTCGGGGTGAACACAACCCGAACATGACGCGGACGGACAAAATGCTGGAACGTGTCCGCCGACCCGTGTCCGAACAAGATCGAATCCTTCGCTCCCCCTGAAAGCCACTTGCTGCCTCCACCACGTCGCTAAGCGTGAATCGGCCCGTCGCCGCAGGCAAGGGCCGCTTCCCGCACGGCCTCGGAATAGGTCGGATGCGCATGACAGGTGCGCGCCAGATCCTCGGCTGCGGCCCCGAACTCCATCGCAACGCAGACTTCGTGAATCAGATCCCCGGCAGCCGGACCGATGATATGGCAGCCGAGAATCCGATCCGTTTCCGTGTCGGCGAGAAGTTTCACGAATCCATCGCCTGCAAAATTGGCCTTGGCACGACCATTGCCCATGAAGCTGAACTTGCCGATTTTATATGAGCGTCCCCGTTCCTTGAGGCTTTCCTCGGTCTCCCCGACACTCGCCACCTCTGGATGCGTGTAGATCACGTTCGGAATCACCGTGTAATTCACATGGCCTGCCTGACCCGCCAGAGTCTCGGCGACCGCCATGCCCTCGTCTTCGGCTTTGTGCGCCAGCATCGGCCCGTCGATACAGTCTCCGATCGCGTATATTCCATCGACATTCGTGGCATAGTGCGCATCCGTGTGTATCTGTCCGCCATCGGACATATTCACGCCAAGCGCATCCAGACCCAATCCCCGTGTAAATGGCTTGCGCCCCGTCGCGACCAGAACCGTATCGGCTTCAAGCACGGCCTCCTCGTCGGATTTACGGAGCCTGTAGGTCATCCGCACCTTGGTCTTGGTGGTCTCGACCTTCTGGACCGACGCGCCCGTAATGAATTTAAGGCCCTGCCTCCTCAATGTCCGCTGAAAGACCTTGGCCACCTCCGCGTCGGTTCCCGGAACTATACGGTCCAGAAACTCAACGACCGTAACCTCCGATCCGATCCGGCTGTAAGCCGAACCAAGTTCGAGCCCGATCACGCCCGCGCCGATAACGATGAGCTTTCCCGGCACCTTCTGCAGATCCAGCGCTCCGGTGGAAGAGACCACGATCCGTTCATCGACCTCAACTCCGGGGATCGTTGAGCTATCCGAACCGGTGGCGATGACGATCGCCTTCGCTTCATGCACATCTTCGCCGACCGCTACCTTTCCGGGCGTGTCGATCGATGCCCAGCCTTTCAGCCAGTCCACCTTGTTTTTCTTGAACAGGAATTCGATACCCTTCGTGTTCTGGCCGATGACGTCGTCCTTATACGCCAGCATCGCCTTCCAATCGACTTTCGGCGCCGACGTTTTCACTCCCATTTTGACGAAGTTGTGCTTTGCCTCGTGCAGTGAGTGACTGGCGTGCAAAAGCGCCTTGGAGGGAATGCACCCAACATTCAGGCACGTGCCTCCAAGTGTCTCCCGACCCTCGACACAGGCGGCTTTCAGGCCAAGTTGGGCGCAGCGGATGGCGCAGACATAGCCACCGGGGCCCGCACCGATTACGATAACGTCATAACTGGGCATATCATCTCCACCTCTCTTCTTGGGCAGGGTTGCGCCTCGACGACTGAACATGACGCCGTCGCGCCGAGCACGTACGCAGAAGTCCTCGTTCAAGGGCTTTGCTCATTAAGGTCGGGACCGCCTTGGCACGGTCAGAGATCCATTAAAAGACGCCTCGGATCTTCCAGAGCTTCCTTGACCCGGACAAGGAACGTCACCGCGCCCTTGCCGTCGACGATTCGATGGTCGTAGGAAAGTGCTAGATACATCATGGGACGCGCGACGATTTCACCGTTAACCACCATCGGGCGTTGCTGGATTTTATGCATTCCAAGGATGCCGGACTGAGGTGGATTGAGAATCGGGGAGGACATGAGAGACCCGTAGACGCCGCCATTCGACAGTGTAAACGTTCCGCCCTGAAGCTCATCCATGGTCAGCTTCCCATCCCGCGCACGAAGGCCCAGTTCGGCGATCCCTTTTTCGATTTCGGCGAAGCTCAGGCGGTCGGCGTCGCGAACCACCGGCACCACGAGGCCCGTCGGAGTGCCTACAGCCACCCCCATATGCACGAAAGTCTTGTAGACGATTTCGTCGCCGTCGATTTCCGCATTGACTTCGGGCACCTCTTTCAGGGCGTGGCAGCACGCTTTGGTGAAGAAAGACATGAAACCCATTTTCACGTCGTGTTTCTTTTCGAAGAGTTCCTTGTATTCGCTTCGGATGTCCATGACGGTGCCCATATCGACCTCGTTGTAGGTCGTGAGCATCGCGGCGGTGTTCTGCGCGTCCTTAAGGCGGCGGGCGATCGTCCTGCGCAGTCGGGTCATGCGCACGCGCTCCTCGCGAACCGTGTCCCGGGTTCGTGCAGGCCGATCTGGGGCGGTGTCCGTAGGGACAGACACTGGCACTGGCTGCGGCGCGTCCAAAGCGGCGCGGATGTCTTCCTTCATGATCCTGCCCTCCCTGCCCGTGCCTTTCACCTGATCCCGCGAAAGACCGTGTTCGGCCATCATCTTTTTTGCGGAAGGGGCGTCCTCGATATCCCTGGCCGTACCGGAAGCGGAAGCCGCCGCGCCACCGCCCGGACTGAGCACGGCGAGCTTGCCACCGGCATTGACCGCATTGCCCTCGGGCGCAAGGATCTCCGCGAGTGTACCGGAGACGGGAGCGGGAACCTCAACGGATACCTTATCGGTCTCCAACTCGCATAGCATTTCATCCTGTGCGACGGTGTCTCCGACCGCTTTGAACCAGCTGGACACAGTGGCCTCCGAGACCGATTCACCGAGAGTGGGTACAATGACGTCGACCGAAGCACCGGCATCTACGGTTGAGTTCGAAACGGGTTCGGCTACAGCCGGCGCTGGCTTGACGGGCTTGCTATCGGCGTCCTCGATGTTGGCGAGCAGCGCGTCGACACCTACCGTGCTTCCGTCGGCGGAGACAATCTCCCCAAGGCGGCCGTGAGCGGGCGATCGAACCTCGACCGTCACCTTATCGGTTTCGAGTTCGCATAGCATCTCGTCGGCGGCTACCATGTCTCCCGGTTGTTTCAGCCAGTTCGCCACCGTCGCTTCGGTGACGCTTTCTCCAAGGGAAGGTACCCGTATTTCGATGCTCATGGCGCTGCTATCCATTCAAATCCAGCGCCGCGTTGACCAGCGCCTGTTGCTGTGCTTGGTGAGCGGAGGCAAGACCCGTCGCCGGCGAGGCCGAGGCCGGTCGGCCCGTGTAGACCGGGCGGGTGTGAGGGGCGTCGATCCGCTTCAGGACCCATTCAATATTCGGTTCGATGAATGACCAGGCTCCTTGGTTCTTGGGTTCCTCCTGGCACCAGATCATCTCCGCGTTCCTGAAACGCTCGAGTTCGCTGACAAGACTTCGGGCCGGGAAGGGATAGAACTGTTCCATCCTCAAAAGATAGATGTCATCGATCCCTTCGGCGTCCCGCCTGTCAAGAAGGTCAAAATAGACCTTCCCCGAGCATATGACAACCCGCCTTATCCTAGCGTCCTCCACCAATTCGGTATCGGAGTTTCCTTTCTGGGCGTCATCCCAAAGAATCCTGTGAAACGAGCTTCCGTCGACGAAGTCCGATGCCTCGGATATGCAGAGCCTGTGGCGCAGAAGCGATTTCGGGGTCATCAGCACCAGCGGCTTGCGGAAGCTTCGATGCAGCTGGCGGCGCAGGATGTGAAAATAGTTGGCGGGTGTGGTGCAATTGGCAACGATCCAGTTGTTTTCGGCGCAGAGCTGCAGGAACCGTTCCAGACGGGCGGAACTGTGCTCGGGTCCCTGACCCTCGAAGCCGTGGGGCAGCAGCATGACGAGACCCGACATCCTGAGCCATTTGCGCTCGCCGGAACTGATGAATTGATCGAACATGATCTGTGCGCCGTTGGCGAAGTCACCGAACTGCGCTTCCCAAAGCGTCAGGGCATTCGGTTCGGCAAGCGAATAGCCGTATTCGAACCCCAGCACGGCATATTCCGAAAGCATCGAATCGATGACATCGTATTTCGCCTGGCCCCCGCGGATTTCGTTGAGCGGGTAGTGGCGCTCTTCCGAGTCCTGATCGATGAAGGCGGAATGGCGCTGGCTGAACGTACCGCGCGTCGAATCCTGGCCCGAGAGCCGGACCGGATAGCCTTCGACAAGAAGCGAGCCGAACGCGAGCGCTTCGGCGGTCGACCAGTCAAACCCTTTCTGGCTTTCGAACATCCGTCGCTTGGTCTCGATGAGCCGCCCGACGGTACGGTGAAGCGGATAGCCTTCGGGCACCCGAGTCAACGCCGTGCCGATTTCATCCATGGTTTTCGTCGTGATGGCGGTCTTTCCGCGCTGGTATTCCTCGCTTTCGCGGTCAAGGTGGCTCCATTGCCCGTCAAGCCAGTCCGCCTTGTTCGGTCGATAGCTGCGACCGTTTTCGAACTCTTCGTTAAGGTGCGTCTGGAACGCGGCTTTCATGTCCTCGATCTCGACCTCGGGCATCAATCCGTCCCTGACCAGACGTTTGGAATACAGGTCGAGCGTCGTCCGGTGTTCCTTGATCCGGTTGTACATAACCGGATTCGTGAACATCGGCTCGTCACCTTCGTTGTGGCCAAACCGGCGATAGCAGAACATATCGATGACGACGTCTTTGTGAAATCGCTGCCGGAACTCGGTCGCGACCTTGGCGGCGTGCACCACCGCTTCTGGGTCGTCGCCGTTGACGTGGAAGATCGGTGCCTCGACCATAAGCGCGATATCGGTCGGATAGGGACTGGACCGGGAGAAGTGGGGTGCCGTGGTAAACCCGATCTGATTGTTCACGACCAGATGCATCGTGCCTCCGGTCTTATGTCCGCGTAGCCCGGACAGGCCCAGGCACTCCGCTACGACCCCCTGGCCCGCGAACGCGGCGTCGCCGTGCAGCAATACCGGAAGAACAGTGGTTCGGTTTTGATCGCCGAGCTGGTCCTGCTTGGCGCGGGCCTTGCCGAGAACGACGGGGTTGACGGCTTCCAGATGGCTTGGGTTGGCCGTGAGGCTGAGATGCACCTTGTTTCCATCGAACTCGCGGTCGGAGGACGTGCCGAGATGGTATTTGACGTCGCCGGATCCGTCCACTTCATCGGGCTTGAAGTTTCCGCCCTGGAACTCGTTGAATATCGCCCGATACGGCTTGCCCATCACGTTCGCGAGCACGCTGAGCCGTCCGCGGTGCGGCATCCCGATGACGATATCCCTGACCCCAAGCGCTCCGCCCCGCTTTATGATCTGTTCCATCGCCGGGATCAGCGCTTCGCCCCCGTCAAGGCCGAAACGCTTGGTTCCGGTGTATTTGACATGCAGGAATTTCTCGAAGCCTTCAGCTTCGACGAGTTTGTTCAGGATCGCTCTCCGCCCGTTCCGTGTGAACGCGATTTCCTTTCCCAGGCCCTCGATGCGTTCCTTAAGCCAACCCGCTTCATCGGGGTCCGAAATATGCATGTATTGCAGAGCGAAAGTACCGCAATAGGTGCGCTTGACGATGTCAAGGATTTCATGAAGCGAGGCGAATTCCAGACCCAGCACATGATCAAGGAAAATTTTCCTGTCCATATCGGCGGTCGAGAAGCCGTAGGTTTTGGGATCCAGTTCCGGGTGAGGGGTGTTGTCCTGCATGCCGAGCGGGTCGAGATCGGCCACGAGATGGCCGCGGATCCGGTAGGCCCGGATCAGCATCAGGGTCCGCACGCTGTCCATGACCGCCCGCCGCACCTGGCCGTCGCTGATGTCGAAGCCTTTTTCCTGAGCCTTCGCCCTGATTCCGCTCTCGATACGGCGCGGCGTCGTTTCCCGCCATTGACCGTCGAACGCCGCCGTCAACTCGTCCGAAGGCAGGGGTGGCCAGTCGGAACGGGCCCATGACGGACCGTTCGCCTCTCGCCTGACATCGGCGAAATCATCTTCCATCTGACGGAAGAAGACTTTCCAGCCTTCTGCGAAAGTGTCCGGACCATTCGTATAGCGTGCGTAAAGCTGTGCCAGATATTCGGCGTTCTGTCCCTGCAGAAATGAGGACGAGTGAAAGGTTTCATTGGGAGTCTGTTCGGTCATTTCACCTCACCTCTGGTCGAATCCTTCGATTTTGGCCGTCCGCCACGTCGCTGGAGGTGGTGATTTCGGGCGATACGGCGATTTACGCCTGGGTCGGGTCATCCGATCGCCTCGATGACGGCCTCGCCAAGGCCTGCGGGGCTATCGGCCACGATGATGCCCGCTGACCTCATTGCTTCTATTTTGTCTTCGGCGCCGCCTTTTCCACCAGCCACGATGGCGCCTGCATGTCCCATGCGACGGCCTGGCGGCGCGGTGCGGCCGGCGATGAAGCCCGCGATCGGTTTGCTGCGGCCCCTCCGCGCCTCGTCCTTCAGGAACTGGGCGGCGTCTTCCTCGGCGCTACCGCCGATTTCGCCGATCATGATGATCGATTCGGTCTCGCTGTCGGACAGGAACAGTTCAAGCGCGTCGATGTGCTCGGTGCCCTTGATCGGGTCGCCGCCAATGCCGATGCATGTTGACTGGCCCAGTTTGACGTCGGTGGTCTGCTTGACCGCCTCATAGGTCAGCGTTCCCGATCGACTGACCACACCGACCGAGCCCCGCCTATGGATATGCCCGGGCATGATGCCGATCTTACAGGCGTCAGGGGTGATGACGCCAGGGCAGTTGGGGCCGATGAGGCAGCTTGCCGAGCCGTCGAGCGCACGCCTGACATTGACCATATCAAGTACAGGAATGCCTTCCGTGATGCAGACGATCAATTCCATATCCGCGTCGATCGCCTCAAGAATCGAGTCGGCTGCGAAGGAGGGTGGAACGTAGATCACCGAGGCGTTGGCGCCGGTCTGCTCGACCGCTTCATGGACCGAGTTGAAGACAGGCAGCCCCAGATGCTCCATCCCGCCCTTTCCCGGCGTGACGCCACCCACCATCCTGGTACCGTAGGCGATCGCCTGCTCGGAGTGGAAAGTCCCCTGACTTCCGGTAAAGCCTTGACAGATGACCTTTGTGTTTTCGTCTACGAGCACAGCCATTCGGGATCTCTCCTGCTACCGTCGGTGCGGTTTCGTCTTCTGGAATTCCGGCGGGATCGCGGTGCATCCAATCGGTTGGATCGAAGGTTCGTCACGGATCACCCCTTAACGGCTTTCACGATCTTCTCGGCGCCATCCTTGAGGTTATCGGCGGCGATCACGTGCAGATCTGACTGAGTGATGATGCGCTTACCCTCCTCGACATTGGTGCCTTCCAGACGCACGACCAGCGGAACGTCCAGTCCGACTTCCTTGACCGCGTTCACGACGCCTTCGGCGATGATGTCGCAGCGCATGATGCCACCGAAGATGTTGACAAGGATACCTTTGACGTTCGGGTCGGACGTGATGATCTTGAACGCTTCCTTCACCTTTTCCTTTGTCGCTCCACCACCGACATCAAGGAAGTTGGCGGGTTCGGAGCCGTATAGCTTGATGATGTCCATTGTCGCCATCGCCAGTCCGGCTCCGTTGACCATGCAGCCGATCTCGCCATCGAGCGCGATGTAACTGAGATCGAATCTTGACGCTTCCAGTTCCTTTACATCTTCCTCCGAAACGTCCCGAAGATCGGCGATGTCGGGATGGCGGTGGACCGCGTTGCCGTCAAAACCCATTTTGGCGTCGAGACATTTCAGTTCACCCTCATCGGTCACAACCAGCGGATTGATCTCGATCATCTCCAGGCTTTTTTCGACAAACAGTCGGTAGAGCGAGCCTACGAGATCGATGCATTGCTTGATCTGTTTGCCCTCAAGTCCCAGCGTGAAGGCGATGCGGCGTCCATGGAAGCGCTGATAGCCGGTTGCGGGATCGACCGTGAGGGTTAGGATCTTTTCGGGTGAGGTCGCCGCGACTTCCTCGATATCCATTCCGCCTTCGGTCGAGCAGACGAATCCGACGCGTCCGGATCCACGGTCGACAAGAAGCGCGAGATACAGCTCACGCTCGATACCGCTTCCATTCTCGATGTAGATACGGTTGACCTGTTTACCGGCGGGTCCCGTCTGTCGCGTCACCAGCGTGCGGCCGAGCATCTTTTTCGCTTCCGCTTCCGCTTCCTCGACCGATCGGGCGATCCTGACGCCGCCCTTGTTTCCCGCTTCGGCTTCGAGAAACCTGCCTTTTCCGCGTCCGCCTGCATGGATCTGCGCCTTTACCACCCAGAGCGGGCCATCGAGGGCGCCCGCTGCGGTTTTGGCCTCTTCCGCGCGCAGAACCGGTCTGCCGTCGCCAACGGGGGCGCCGTAGCTATGAAGGAGCGCCTTTGCCTGATATTCGTGGATGTTCATGAGTCCGTTCCTCGGTCACGGCGATCAGATTCCACCGCGGAATGTTCCAAGCGGCGACCCGTCCTTTCTGGCATGGGTTTCGGACGGAAATAAATCGCAAATTGGGCTTTACGTCGCATTACTGGCAAAAAATTACCACAGTTGTGATCGCGCTCGGGCTGCGACCGATCCGGGGCATAACCGGCGAACCTCCGTCCTTCGATCAGCCGCCGAGGGTTATCGAAGGACAGGTTCCGAGACAACGTCGGTAGAAACGCACACCGCTGGATCGGTCGAGGTACTGCCGGTCCCGTCCTGGCGGCTCCGAAAAGCACCGGCATATCCGCCGAACGGTTGGGGGTGGGATTAGCCCAGACCGGACTCAATTCCCTTGCAGGCATCCACCAGTCCTTTCACCGCGTTTACGGATTTGTCGAACATCGTCCGTTCATCTTCATTGAGCCTGATTTCGATGACTTTCTCGATCCCTCCGCTACCGATTACGGTCGGTACGCCGACATAGAGGCCGTTCAGTCCATACGCGCCTTTCACATAAGCCGCACATGGGAGAACCCGTTTCTGGTCTTTAAGATAGGCTTCGGCCATTTCGATCGCCGATGTGGCGGGTGCGTAATAGGCGCTACCGGTTTTGAGGAGACCGACTATCTCGGCGCCACCGTCGCGGGTGCGCTGTATGACCGCGTCGAGTCTTTCCTGGCTGGACCAACCCATTTCGACGAGATCCGGGAGGGGGATGCCGACAACCGTCGAATAACGGGAAAGCGGCACCATCGTGTCACCATGGCCACCGAGGACGAAGGCGGTCACGTCCCGCATGGAGACCTTGAACTCAAGGCTCAGGAAATGGCGTAAGCGGGCGGAATCAAGCACGCCGGCCATTCCGCAGACTTTTTCGTGTGGCAGCCCGCTGAACTCCCGCAGCGCCCATACCATGGCGTCGAGCGGGTTCGTTATGCAGATGACGAAGGCGTCGGGTGCGTTGTTTCGGATGCCATCGCCGACGGCTTTCATGACCTTGAGATTGATGCTGAGCAGGTCGTCCCGACTCATTCCGGGCTTGCGCGCCACGCCTGCGGTAACGATGCACACGTCGGCTCCGGCGATTCCGGCGTAATCATCGGTGCCTGAAAGAGAGGCGTCAAAGCCCTCCGCCGGTCCGCTTTCCGCTACATCCAGCGCCTTGCCTTGGGGGACACCGTCAACGATATCGAAGAGAACGATATCTCCGAGCTCTTTCATCGCGGCGAGATGGGCAAGGGTGCCTCCGATCTGCCCCGATCCAATGAGTGCGATTTTTGGTCTGGCCATATGTCCGATCCTTGGTCAGGTTGCCGAGCTGCCATTTGGTGGGTAATCCCATAGCGACATTCGCGCAAGGCTGTGGTGTGAGCAAAGTGGCGCATGCGGGTAGGAAACCGGGATGGAGCTTGATCTGACGTTTTTTGCGGTAGCGGTTCCGGCGGTTCTGTTCGCCGGAATAGCCAAGGGGGGGTTCGGCTCCACCGCCGCCTTCGCCGCCACTCCGCTTCTTGCCTTGGTTCTTGAACCGGCCGAGGCGGTGGCGGTCATGCTCCCGTTGCTTCTCGTGATGGATCTCAGCGCCCTGCGGCCGTATTGGCGGCAATGGGAGCCGCGGGTTTCGTGGGTCCTTGTTCTCGGGGGAATACCCGGCGCGGTATTGGGGGCGCTGCTCATTCGACAAACCGATCCGGATGTATTCCGTTTCCTGATCGGTCTGATCGCCCTGACTTTCGTGTTCCATCAGTTTGGAAAGAGCCGAGGCTGGATTCCGTCGACGAAGACGCCGATGACTGACCGTCTAGGGTTCCTGTTCGGCGTCGGAGCGGGCTTCACGAGTTTCATCGCGCATGCCGGCGGGCCCGTGGCCGCTGTCTACATGCTGTCCATGAAACTCAGAAAGCGGGAATACCAGGCGACGACCATCATCGTATTCCTGGCCAATAATCTGCTGAAATTCGTGCTCTATTCGCTGCTTGGTTTCTTTACGTGGCGGATCGCGGCGGCGGGTGTCTATCTGGCTCCCATTGCTGTTGCTGGCACGTTTATCGGGGTTTACCTGCATCGCGTTCTGTCCGAACGGGTTTATTTCGCCGTGGTTTACGTCTGTCTGACGCTTGCCGGGACCAAGCTGGTGTTCGATGCTTTGACATAAGCGACCGAGTAGCGGTCGGTTATCCGCAGATTGTCATTTTTTACAACGGTAACGTCGCGGTCCGATTCTCAGGTGTTTCGGTTCCTTCTTCCCGGCTCGAAGCCTCCCCTCAGCCAGCGAACGAAGCTACCCGCGTAAAGCGTGTAGGTATCCTTGGTGGTATTTGCCATAGGAGCATCGTCAACTTCCTCAAGATGAACTTCAAATGCCGCTTGGACCTGTTTAAGGCGGATCGAATCAATTCGATTCATTAGCGGATACCCCTTATCCCTGGGTTGCCAGAATGCTCCGAAGTGGGGAGTTGAGAAATTTGGCATGGGGTTATCTCGGAACTCCGCTGGTGAATCAGTTTAGAGGCTTTCCCTACATTTTACAAATCCGAAAAACTGCCATCTCTCAGCGTTTGCCGTAGTAAAGCCCGACAACGTGCTCAGCCTCGGCGAAAAACAGCCAGCGCAAAGTGAATACACCGGCGATATGAGCACCGACCGCCGCCCAGATAACATTATAGTGGACCGCAGCGACCGGCAATAATGCCAAGGGCATGAGAAACCCGAGGAGGATGGCTATACGGCGTAGCTTGCGCGAGTGGCGGCGGGCGATGACATGAACCATCTCGCGGGTCAGGTAGTTGTCGCCTGTATGCGGAGATTCGAACGCGCGCACCGCACCTGAGCCGTTCAGACCTATCGCGGAGGCAAGCGTCGTACCGCTGGCCAGAAGGCGCGTGTCGCCGATTTTCCAGGCATGGACCTGTATCAGACTAGTGGCGGTAAGCAGCACGAATGCAATCCACACCATTTCGGACAGTAGGGCGCCGCCGCAGAGCGCAAGGAGCAGGAATAGAGCGTTCGTGCTCCAGTGATTCCAACGCGGCACGGCCCTGATCTGAGCGTAGATCATCGAAGTCGCAATGACGGTCACGAGACAAAGGGCGGCAGCAAGCCAGCCTAAAGGCGGGAAACGTATATCGCAAAATGTGGCCAGCGCGGCATTCGCGCCTGTGACGGCGAGCGTTAAGCAGGCGAGCCAGCCCTCGCGCGACAGCCATGAACTCCGCCACTGCGTGAATGCCTTCAAAGCGCGCTCCGGATGGCCGAGATGGAACGTGGACGCCACGAGGCCAGCAGAGGCAAGCGTCAGACCACAGCCAAATCTCACTGCCGCTTCCCAGCCCGAAACGAATGGTAGGCCGAGGCAAAGAAATGCAAGGGTACCAAAACCAAGGCCGGACAGAGTGGTGAACAGAATGATGGATTTCGCCGGGTGCACTAAAGCCGCTCCAGCGCCTTGTCGAGCCAGGACAGGAAGCCTTTTGGCTCTTCGGCGACGGGTTCGAGGAACGGGGCGAGCACATCGATTTCCTCGTCTTTCCCGCGTGGGGGAAGGTAGCGGTTGACCGGCCGAGTGCCCTGCTCCGGCATCAATTCATTTCCATTCCGGTCAGCGACGAGCCGCGACACCTCGGAGGAAGGATCCGAAAGATCACCGAAATGCCGCGCACCCGTCGGGCAGGTCCTGACGCAGGCTGGAACGCGGTCCTCTTCCGGTAGATTTTCGTTGTAGATGCGGTCCACACACAAAGTGCATTTCTTCATCACCTTCTCGACGGGATCCATCTCGCGCGCGCCGTAAGGGCACGCCCAGGCACAGAGACCGCAGCCAATGCAGTCGGTTTCGTTGACAAGGACAATTCCGTCCTCCGAACGCTTGTAACTGGCACCGGTCGGGCAGACCGTAACGCACGGCGCGTCCTCGCAGTGGAGGCATGATTTCGGAAAATGCACCAGCTGGGCCGGAGCGCCTTCGCCGGGCTGGATTTCATAGGAATGGACGCGATTGAGGAAACTGCCCTCGGGATTGGACCCGTAGGCATTTAGATCCGCAAGAGGTGCACCGTAATTCTCGGTGTTCCAGCCCTTGCAGGCGACAACGCAGGCATGACAGCCAACGCAGATGTCAAGGTCGATGACCAGCCCGAGGCTGCGTTCGGTCGAAGCCGGAAGGTCTGTCATGTTTGGGCACCGCTGCGCCGGACTCGAACCGGCAGGGATCTAGGGATGGTCACGTGCCGGTCTTTCTTAGGACATTGCGGGGTGCTGTGGCTACCGGTGACCCGATGGGGGCGAAGGAGGGCTCCGACCGCGCCGGAACGTCCGGGCCGATCCGTTGGATTCGCACCCGCAGGTCGAACCAGGCGGCCTGTCCGGTGACGGGATCGGAATTCGCCCAGCGCAATCCATCGCCTTTGGAAGGAAGCAGTTCGTCGATCAGATGGTTCAGAAGGAAGCCTTCGGTGGCCTCGGTGGCCTCGGTATCGAGCGCCCAGGTGCCCTTGCGCTTTCCTATCGCGTTCCAGGTCCAGACGGTGCGCCTGTTCAGAGCCGCCATATGCGCGACGGGAACGGTGATCTGGCCGCTGGGGGAGGAAACGCGGGCCCAGTCGCCCTCCGAAAATCCATGCTCGTTCCAGATCGCGGTCGGCAGATAGAGCGGGTTGCGCCCGTGGATCTGACGTAGCCAGGCGTTCTGCGAACCCCATGAATGATACATTGCCATCGGTCGCTGGGTGAGGGCATGGACAGGATATTTGGATGTCTCCGCAAGATCGTCGAAGAATGGTGGATACCAGATGGGAAGAGGATCCAATGTCGTCTTTATGCGTTCGCGCAGCCGATCCGGCGGCTGGCGATGGCCATGGCCCTCGGCCGCGAGCTGGAATTTCCGCATGGGCTCAAGATAGAGTTGAAATAGGTACGGGAGCGGAACGTCATAGAGGCCCGTTTCCACCGCCCAGTCCTGATAGGCAACGTTCCATGGCTTGAAAAACGCGGCATCGGACGGCACCGCTCTGTGCCAGAACCCTCCGTGTTCCGCGTAAATCCGTAACTGCTCCGGATTTGGCTCTCCCCGCCCGTTTCCACCGTCTTGCCCGGGTTGGCCATGCACATCCAGCCTCCAACCCGCCAGTGGGCCGATTCCCCGACGGCGCTCATGCTTCGTTATGTAATCGGCGTAATCGGAGTATTTTGCGCTACCGTCCTCGTTTACGAAACCCGGTAATCCGAGACGTGCCCCGAGATCGCACAGAACGGACTGAAAACTGCGCACGTCGCGGTCGGGTTCGATGACCGGCCAACGGATCGCGTCGGCCGCCGCGTCCGCTTCGCTGATCGGGCGGTCGAGCAGGGAGATGCAGTCATGACGCTCGAGATAGGTGGTGTCGGGAAGAACCAGGTCGGCATAGGCCACCATTTCGGATGCATAGGTGTCGGAATAGATGATGCGTGGGATTCTATATTCGCCGTCACCGTCGATATCCGTCAGCATCTTCATGACGCTGGAAGTGTTCATCGAGGAATTCCAGGCCATGTTCGCCATGTACATTAACAGGGTATCGATCCTGTAGGGTTCCCCCGCATGAGCGTTCGAAATGACCATGTGCATCAGGCCGTGCGCGCTCATCGGATTTTCCCATGAAAACGCTTTATCGATCCGCGCGGGGCTCCCATCGTCCCGCAGGGCAAGGTCCTCCGGTCCATGGACAAAGCCAAGATGGGGCCCATCGAGCGGTTGGCGGGGCTGAACGCCGCAATGTGGTCTCGGATGCGCGTAGGAAGGCTTGGGATAGGGTGGTTTGAATCGGAAACCACCGGGGGTCTCGACCGACCCAAGCAGGATCTGCAGCAGATGCAGGGCTCGGCAGGTCTGGAATCCGTTGGAATGAGCTGAGATTCCTCGCATCGCATGAATGCTTACCGGACGACCGATCATCCTTTCATGGCGAATTTCTCGAAAATCCGTCCATGGACGGTCAAGGATGATTTCACCGTCAAATGCGGTCTTCGCCAGCTGAGCGGCGACGCGGCGGATTTGATCGGCCGGGATGCCCGTCGGGCCAGCCGCAGCATCCGGCGAGTATTTTGGATCAAGATAGCGCTCGGCCAATATATGGAAGACCGGTCGATGAATGACCTCACCATGTGAAAGAACGCCGGAAAGATCGGGTTCGACCCCTTGGTCGGTTGCCGGTGCCGGCCTTCCGGTTCGACGGTCAATGACCATCTCACACCCGTCTGAATCCTTTATGAACAGACCGTAATCAGGGCTGGTTGGATCGGCGTTCACCAAGACCGGTGCGTTGGTGTATCTGGCGAGATATTCGAGATCGACCTTGCCCGCCCGCAGCAGTTCGTGAATCAGCGCGAGGATAAGCAGCCCGTCGGTTCCTGGCGTGATACCTATCCACTCGTCGGCCACCGCGTTATATCCGGTGCGGATCGGGTTTACGGCGATGATTTTCGCACCCCGCGCCTTCAGTCGGCCGAGGCCCATCTTGATGGGGTTGCTGTCGTGGTCCTCGGCAACTCCGAACAGCATCAGAAGTTTGGTTCGCTCCCAGTCGGGCTGACCGAATTCCCAGAACGCACCGCCCATGGTGTAGATGCCGGCAGCGGCCATGTTGACGGAACAGAAGCCGCCATGCGCGGCATAGTTGGGGGTGCCGAAGCCCTGTGCCCAGTAACTTGTGAACGATTGGGATTGGTCGCGCCCGGTGAAGAAGGCGAGCTTTTCGGGATGCTTCGCGCGAAGCGGCGCAAGCCATTCGAAGGCCGTTCGTAAGGCTTCGTCCCAGGAAATCTCCTCGAAATCACCCGAACCCCGGGGGCCCCGCCGCCTTAGGGGTGCCCGCAGTCGCGAAGGAGCGGTCACCTGCATGAGCCCCGCGGACCCCTTGGCGCAGAGAACACCCCGATTTACCGGATGGTCTCGATTGCCTTCGATATAGGCGACCTCGCCGCCCTTCATATGTACGTTAATGCCGCAGCGGCAGGCGCACATATAGCAGGTTGTCTTGCGGATTTCGTCCGAAACCTTCGGCGATGTATCCAGTGCGGGTTGTCGTGCCATCGCCCGGGTTTCCCTGATGTAGGTGGTGTCCATCACTATTAGCAATTCGGGCATCCGCAACCGATTTCTTCCGGTATCGGTCCCAGCGCCGTGAAATGTCATGGCCAATCGGAAGCCCGGGCTGTCCCCGTTCCGTATCGGACCCGGAATGTCCCGGAAGTTGACCGGAGTGGAGAAACGCTTTTCCCGTGGGTTTTACATCTTTTGACGGCGTCATCCGTCTTGCTGGCTCGATCTTGGTTGGCAGACAGGGGGATCCCGCCAACCCGGCCACTGACCGGTATTGGCTGGAAGGCGCACCGACCGGTGGGTGCACCAATGATCGAAAGGCTGTCGCGGTGACCTTCGCGATCCTCCGGGGAAATGATGGGGTGATTGGCAAAAATCCGCCTAGAACGTCTCAGCTTCTGAAATGATTCTATCTTGATTGACTCTGAAGACACATAATATAGGATATATCTCCAAATTAATCTAAATATTGATTATTGTATAACCAGATCTTCCATCGCATGGTGACTGGACGCCTCCGGACAAAGCGTTTACGCGCAGAGGGTTCGCCGGTGGGGCGTATTCCATATATTGGAAAGCTGGAGAAGTATCTTGCGAAAGGCTTTCACGCTAGGCGTATTCGGTTTGATCTGGATGACGGGTTGTGTCGGTACGGAACTCTCCGGAGAGCAGCGATTCGGTATCACGAATGCGCCGATTTCGAACCATGCAAACATTTTCAGCCTCATCGGAACGGAGCGCCGGGTTTCCTTCAATACGCGGTCGAGGACCCATGTAGCGCCGAAAAGTATCGAAGACTGGATTGCCGCCCAGCCATCGGCAACCGGCGATGCTGACTGGGAGTGTCTCGCCGAAGCGATTTATTTCGAGACGCGCGGCGAAAGTGTCAAAGGACAGATCGCGGTGGGCGAGGTGATCGTGAACCGTGTTGAAAGCGACGCATTCCCGGACTCCATCTGCGGTGTGGTGCGGCAGGGAACCGGCAAACGTTATCAATGCCAGTTCTCATATTACTGTGATGGACTTTATGAGATCATCGAGGAGCCTGCGGCATACGAGCGGGCGGGAAGGGTCGCGCGCCTGGTGATGGACCACGGGGAGTTCGGTCTAACCCGTGGTGCCACATATTTTCACAGCAGAAGGGTCAGTCCGTCCTGGTCCAGGAGCTTCACGAGGACCACGGTAATCGGAGAGCACCTGTTCTATCGAAATCCGGCGGAGTAACCACACCGCCTCTTAAATGATTATTGGTGTATGGTCTTCACCCGGGTTGACCTGTCCGGGTGGCTCGCTGTCCGGCGATGTGTCACCGGCGCATTCCTCACCGAAGCCCTGTCGGATTTCCGGGATGGGGTCAGGTCAATGATGAGAGTGGTATATCCGACAGAGCCGTTGGGTGCATTTCGCGTATACGTCGTTCCAGATAACGATGCTCCTAATGGGGGCGGCGTAGCGACCTGCGAAGCGCTCCGGAATCACCCGCCAAAGACTTCCTGAGGCAACCTGTGAGATACTCCAGATAACGCCGCATGGATAATCAAGAGATAGTCTGACGTGTTTTGTATCGAAATTGGGGAGTGTTGCGCGCAAGAATTGCAAAAATTTCGTTGAATTCACGTTTCGAGACACATATATCCTTCAATGGAGGACGGATATGATCTATAGACTCGAAATTGAAAATTTCTACTCAGTGCGAGAGCGGCAGATTGTCGACCTAAGCGTCGGCAAGAAAGTTCCGGATGAGCCGGGTCGCCTGGTCCCCATCCATGACGGGGCGGAACACCGTGCACCCCGTGTAGCCGCAATCTACGGTGCGAACGCTTCGGGTAAATCGAATGTATTGCGAGCCATCGCGTTTCTGAGCTGGTTCATTCAATCCAGCTTCAAATCCGATGCCTGGTCACAGCTTCCTTACCGCAAGTTCGAGACCCGTGAGGCGACCGACGCGCCGACAAGGATTTCGGTCTCATACTCGGCATTTGAGGAACCCTTGGCTAAGAACAGTTCGAAAACCTGTCCTTACGTCTACACTCTTGAGCTTTCCTCAAGAATTGATGGTCAGGACATCGTTCAGCGTGAAAGTCTATACTATCGACCTTCTTATGCATCGCGAATGAAAAGGATATTTGATAGGGATGCATCGAACGCGGTGAAATACGCACGCTGGGTCGGTCTTGGATCTGAGGTCCATGTCCTCAAGAAAATCCTACGCCCCAATGCGAGTGTAATCCCAACTCTAGGTCAGATGAATAATCAATTCGCGCGGACATTAATTCAATCTGCCAGTACGATAGCAACTAACATCCTGATGACCAAGTTTGAGCATGATGATCTTGATCTGTTAGCGATGTATGCGCGAAATCCATACCTTTTGGATGCGCTCAACCGCGATATTCGGCGCGTAGATCTTGGTATCGATCAAGTTGAGATATTTGAGCAGAGAGACCTTGCAATAGCAAGTTTTTCCCACACCGGCCTTGATCAACCGATCCTGATGCCGTTTGAGAGTCATGGTACCCAGCAATTTTTTAGAATCTTTCCAATGATCCATACTGCCCTTTTTCAGGGTGGTGTAGCTGTGATAGATGAGTTTGATGCCACTATACATCCGTCAGTGCTTCGCGAGATTTTACGCTGGTTTTCGGATCCGCACCGTAATCCAAACGGAGCCCAGCTTTGGATGAGCTGCCAGGAAGCCACTCTCCTCGACGACCTCCTAAAGGAAGAGGTATTGATCTGTCAGAAGAACATGAATGGTGCGACTGAGATATATGGCCTAAACGACATCAATGGTATCCGGAGGCAGGAAAACTTTCTACGTAATTACCTTGGTGGAGTTTATGGAGGGATACCGAGTATCGGATGACGAATAGACGGAAAATTCAACCTAGAACTCTGATTTTCCTCGGCTGCGAGGGAGAGAGCGAACAAAGCTATGGTGTGTTTCTTCAAAAACTCGCGGACAACAGAGAATTGAATGTCCATATCGTCCTAAAGGTTCTGCAACCTGCAGGAAACCCTTTTGCCGTGGTGAAGAAAGCCGTTCGAATGTTCGATAATGAAAATATAACGCGCCGCTGGCAGGACAGGCGATCATGTTGGACGCGGACCGCCTCTCCGAGTTACCCGGGAACGGTAGGGAGGTTCTGAATCTCCTTGAACGACAGCGATTCATAGCGATCTGGCAGCGACCTGATCACGAATCTTTGCTCCTAAATCACTTCGACGGACATGACCATGACCGACCACCGCAAGGTAAGTCAATGATCGCACTGAAGAAATTTTGGCCGGATTATCATAAAAATATATCCGCAACGGATCTACAAAGGAAATTCGAGTTGAAGGACGTCATGCGGGCTGCACAGATCAATTCGGAACTAATGGGGCTGCTGAATTTAGTTGGACTTAGGCATGATATGGCATGAACCGAACATACCTGCTGAAGATCGACCACCGGTCGACGGTACGCGCGCCGATTCCGGCCATCGCCGTCCCCTATCTTGGCTCATTCAAGCCACTATTGTCCCAATGTTGATTGAATAAATATAATTGCCCATCCGAGTCGATATTCAGGTTATTGAAGAACTCCTGGCCAAGCGGTTGTGATGACGGAGTTTACCGAACGTGGTGAGGGCGGGAAGCGGCAGGACTGTCTGAAGATCCGCCTCCAGTTCGAGGCGTTCGCGGATCATCGGGAGCGGGACATGAACGGAGACTGCGATCCGGATCCGGCTTTTCACGGCATTTTCCGATGTGCCGAAAAACGATTTTTCGTCAGGTGCCGCTTGATCCATTCGAAGAAATGTTTGACCCGCCATACAGAGCGGCACGGTTCTGCTACCGTCAATGGCGGCAGAACGAAACCGTTGGTCAGGAACATAGGTGTTCCGCCGCTTCCACGGTCAATGTACCTGATGCGTCGTAGCCTGTCAGGATAATGTTTCACTGTCCTGACGCCATCCGGCATGACCACCTGATCACGGACCAGACCCGTCGTTTGGAAGGCTCTGTCGGAGCGGATTCGACTGGGCTTAGTGTTCCTCGTCGCGCAAAGCACGAAACGGTTACCACGAAGATCAAGGACATGAAGGCGGGACAGGCTGGGATACACCCGGTCAACGACATGGAACGCTCCGGGCTCGGGAACCGGAAGGCCGGGGACATTTACATCATGGACCTTTCCGTCGGTGATGTGGATGAAAGCCGGAATGTCTACCGGCAGGGCCGGGAGCGTATGCAGCCTGACCGCGGCCTTGGTGCCGCCGATGCGCGCCCATGGAAAGAGGGAAAGGCAGGGATCGATCGTGGACGGGTCGAGGGGGTGGACCGAGCCCTACTGAACGAAACCCCTGCCTTTTCCCGCGTTCAGGTCTCTGGACATATGGATCGGATGCCGCGCAAGGTCGGCATGTATGCGCCAGTCCCTGCCGTTGTTGGCGTTGGAGAGCGTGTTTCTTGCTACAACGCCACGGATTCCCATGTGATGGAGTCTGTTCGCCTGGACCAGCGGACATGTCATGATGTCGTGGAAACTGGAACAGTAGGTGAGTTGGGCGGACGCCATGCATCGGTACTGTTCGCCGCAGGTGAACGGTTTTACCCTGCGGTTGCCGTCATAACGGCCAACCAACCTTTGAGATACATGCCACGGAAGATGATCCATGGCCTGGGCGAATACGGGCTTTCCCGATGCGTGGCCGGCTGCCGTTCTGAGGGAAACGAACGGTCTGACAGTGTGGGCGCTGGGTCGAATTCAGGTCGATGACAGGTCGGAGAGATTGAAAACCATTTGATGTCATTAGGTTATAGTGATATGCTAATATGATGTTGGAACGCTATTGCGTTCAAGCACCGTTTTCGTGAGCGACACCCGCGCTTTGCGCGGCGAGGCCACCTTGACTTCAGGAGTGTGCTCAGCTCGCCATGGGAGCGGTACGACCGACGCCGACATTGCGGGATATATGTTCAAACCTCTTTATGAGCGTCGCCATCCACACGACCGCCAGATGTCGCAGTTACCATGGAGCGGTCACAGGGCGGTCGAATCAGCGGAGGGCGTGTGTGAAAATCCGATGTGAGGCCAGCGCCACGACGGCCATTGATATATCCGGGTTAAGGATTAAACGTCCTGTGGAATAGGTGAACGTCTCAATCGGTTTTATTCTGGGTAATGACTCAAACTATCTGCAGTATTACTAAGGTGGGCTCTATGGGTATTGATGAAAGAACGTAATGGGCGAAGACCTCAACCATGCCTTCATGCACCCCGAAGCACGCGCCGCCGCATCCGCAGGCGTCGAGCCGCTCGACCGGATCAGCATACGGAACTACGTCACCGATATCGAAATAGGGGCCTTCCAAGTGGAACGAGATGTCTGCCAGCGCATCGAGTTCAACCTTGTTGTCGAGGTCGCGCCGCGGGCCGATATAAGGGACGATGTCGACCGGATCCTGAGCTACGACCGGCTCACTGAGGCGATCGAGACCGAATTGTCCATGGAACGGGTCAACCTTCTGGAGACGCTGGCGGAACGAATTGCCGGCCGCATTCTCGCTGAACCTCGGGCGATACGGGTGTTCATGCGTATTGAAAAGCTTGACCGAGGGCCGGGTGCGTTGGGCGTTGAAATCGTGCGGTCGCGTGGAGGCACGCACGAGCGGCCACAGGCGAACAAGCGGAATCGAGCCCTTTGCCAGACGGTTGTGTTCCTATCGGAAACGGTGCCTTACTTCGCTGGCTTGAGCGCTCTGCTGGACCGGCTGGAAGCGGAGAACAAGAGAGCGGTATTCTGCGTAGGTGCAGAGGTAAAGGTAGCGCCGCTACCGGAGCATCGACACCTGCGTGGCCGGATTTTCCTGCTCGCGATGGAGCAGGCCGCGTGGAGTTTCTCCGCGTTGGATACCCGCTTCATGGTCGCCGATTCGCGAACGGAATTGGACTGGGGCCTGAACAGCGGTCGGATCCCTGTCTGGGCGCCGTCAAAGATGGTGCTCGGCGGCGTAGCGGTGCCGGAAGTCGATCCGAACGATCCGCTGAGCCTCGTTGTGTGGTTTGCGGGACAGATGGATGCAAATGAGCTGATGACTATTGGTGTCGCCCCGCCCGTTGACGCTGGCATCGCGTGCCGGGAGTTGATCTGGGAACCCAAAGGATGAGGCGCCGCTGCTGGCCGATCGCCCGAACCGGTCCTGACCCTGAGCACACCGGAACCACTTCGGATGCCCTGCCTTTGGCGGGAAACGATTATGTATGGTTCGATCACGTCAGGGTTGGAACCCGGGCGCGGGGATGGCGGACGCTGTGCGCCACCGAACTCGAGACCGAAGACCTGAACCGCCTCAGTGACCGGCGGGAGACAGTCTGCGGAATCAGTCTCGAACGACCGCGGATCATGGGAATCGTCAACGTAACACCCGATAGTTTTTCGGACGGTGGGGATCGGCTGAGCGTTAACGACGCTTTGGTGGCGATGCGGGACATGGCGGATGCCTGCTCCATCATGGATGTTGGAGGCGAAAGCACCAGGCCGGGGGCGGAGACGGTTCCGGCGACCGAGGAAATCGCCCGAGTCGTCCCGGTGATCCGTGCCGCACGCGGCGAAGGGATAGATGTTCCGATTTCCGTCGATACCCGCAAGGCCACCGTTGCGGAGGCGGCGCTCGACGCCGGAGCCGATTTTGTAAACGATGTATCGGCATTGACCTTTGATCCGGCATTGGCGGCAGTGGTGGCTGAACGCGGGGTGCCGATTTGCCTGATGCATGCCCGGGGAGAGCCGGCGACAATGCAGGACGCGCCGCATTACGAAGACATACTGCTGGACACATTTGAATTTCTGGAACAACGGATCGAGGTCGCCGAGGCAGCGGGTATACCCCGGAAGCGGATCATCATTGATCCGGGCATTGGATTCGGAAAGACTCTGCAACACAATTTGACTGTGCTTCAGGGTCTTTCGATTTATCATGACCTCGGTGTTCCGCTATTGCTCGGTGTGTCCCGTAAACGCACGATCGGGGTAGTGGGGAGAGCGGCGTCGGCAAAGGATCGATTACCTGGATCGCTGGCGGCGGCACTGCACGGTGCCGGACAGGGCGTGCATATGCTGCGGGTGCATGACGCAAACGAAACCAGACAGGCATTGGATGTGCACATCGCGATGAATACGGGTGAGTGGAATGGTGGGTAAGCTATTCGGAACCGACGGCGTGCGCGGTCGCGCGAATACATATCCTATGACGGCGGAGATGGCGCTGCGACTGGGGGCGGCTGCGGGACTGTATTTTCGCAGCAAAGGGTCAAGCCGTCACAGAGTGGTGATCGGAAAGGACACCAGGCTTTCCGGGTATATGCTGGAAAACGCTTTGACCGCTGGACTGACATCGACCGGTATGAACGCACTGCTTCTCGGACCTGTTCCGACACCGGCGGTTGGCCTTTTGACCCGGTCCATGCGCGCTAGCCTCGGCATCATGATCTCGGCAAGCCACAATCCTTACCATGACAACGGCATCAAGTTCTTCGGCCCTGATGGATTCAAGCTCTCGGACGAGGCGGGGATCGAAGCTCTGGTGGCTGGAGATATCGTTTCCGCGGAACCCGAACAGATCGGCGGTGCCCGGCGCATCGATGATGGACGGGGGCGTTACGAGGAATTCGTCAAGACAACCATTCCGGGCCATGTGCGGTTGAATGGAATGAAGGTGGTTGTCGATTGCGCCAATGGCGCCGCCTATCGGACGGCCCCCGAAGTGCTTTGGGAACTCGGTGCCGAGGTGCTTCCCGTTGGTGTCTCCCCGAACGGGCTGAACATCAATGACGGTTGCGGTTCAACGGATACCGAACTCGCAGCGGAGACAGTTCGGTCAACAGGTGCGGATGTGGGAATCTGTCTTGACGGAGACGCCGACCGTGTCATGATCCTCGACGAAACCGGCGCGGTGGCCGATGGCGACCAGATCATGGCGCTGTTCGCGACAAGATGGGCCGAGACCGGTCGGTTGGCGGGAAACACGCTTGTCGCGACCGTTATGTCCAATCTCGGTCTGGAACGTTACCTGAAGAGCCGCTCCATAGAACTGGAGCGTACGCCTGTGGGCGACCGTCACGTCATCGAACGAATGCGCACATGCGGTAGGAACCTTGGCGGTGAGCAGTCGGGCCATATCGTGATGACCGACTATGTGACCACCGGAGATGGTCTGCTCGCGGGGCTGCAGTTTCTTGCCGCAATGGTGGAGACCTGCCAACCCGCGTCCCAACTCGCCCGATGTTTTGACCGCGTACCACAACTTTTGAGGAACGTTCGGTATGGCGGTGAACGGAATCCGCTTGAGAGCGCCATGGTCAAAGGTGCGATCGAGGAAGCTGAGAAACGACTGGATGGGCAGGGACGGTTGCTGATTCGCAGATCAGGCACCGAGCCGTTGATCCGCGTCATGGCGGAGTGCGAGGACGAGGGGCTGCTTGCCCGGGTTGTCGATGGACTTGTCGGTGAGGTCGAGGCAGCGGCGGGCTGAGTCCGCGGATCCGGATTGATGCCGCTGCCCCGTTTCGTTGGAACCCGGGCGCGTCGGTACGCGGCCCGAGATCCCGATGGCTGGCCATCAGTTCTTCGATTTGTCGACCATTCTTCCTTCGGAAATCCACGGCATCATCGCGCGCAGCTTCTCACCGACTTCCTCGATTTGATGGGCGTCATTGTTGCGCCGGATCGCCTTGAAGCTCGGTTGCCCGACGGCGCATTCGGTCATCCAGTCGTTCACGAAGCGACCCCGCTGGATGTCATCCAGAATCTCTCTCATACGCGCCTTGGTCTCGTCTCGGGGTAGAAGACGCGGCCCGCTCACATATTGGCCGTATTCAGCCGTGTTGGAGATCGAGTAGTTCATGTTGGAGATGCCGCCTTCATAGATCAGGTCCACGATCAGCTTGACCTCGTGCAGGCACTCGAAATAGGCCATCTCAGGTGCATAGCCGGCTTCCACCAGTGTTTCGAATCCCAGGCGAATCAATTCAATCAGACCACCGCAGAGGACCGTCTGTTCGCCGAACAGGTCCGTCTCGCATTCCTCCTTGAAGTCGGTTTCGATAATTCCGGAACGTCCGCAGCCAATGGCTGAACAGTAGGAAAGAGCTATCTCCAGCGCTTTACCGGATGCGTCACCATGAACGGCCACGAGTCCGGGTACGCCGCCGCCCTTGAGATATTCACCACGCACGGTGTGGCCTGGGCCCTTGGGTGCCATCATGACGACGTCAAGTGACGCCGGTGCCTCGATCAGACCGAAATGCACGTTGAGACCGTGCGCGAAGGCGATGGCAGAACCGGGGCGGATGTGGTCCCTCACATGCCGGTTCCAGGTTTCGGCCTGTAGTTCGTCCGGCATCGCGAACATCATGAGGTCACACCAGGCGGCGGCCTCTGAAATGCCCATGACCTTAAGGCTTTCCGTTTCGGCTTTCGCGGCGCTGGACGAGCCCTCCCGAAGCGCCACTACGATGTTGCGGGCACCGCTGTCACGCAGGTTCAGAGCATGTGCATGTCCTTGGCTTCCATAGCCTAGAATCGCAACCTTCCTGTCTTTGATCAGATTGATGTCGCAGTCGCGGTCATAGTAAATCCGCATGTTTTGCATCTCCAGATTGGTGTGTGGTTGGTGGCAGGATAGCGATCCGTTCGCGCTTTGCGAGAGTGCATGAGTTGAAAATTCGCCGAATTTTGCGATATTCATTCGCTGATATGTAAGATAATGCGACATTCATGCTGGATGATTTGAACAGACGCATTCTGTGTGTTCTACAGGATGAGCCCAAACCGGGTTTTCCCGACCTTGCCGATCGCGTTCGGGCAACGGTGTCCCGGGTGGCCTGCCGGCCCTAAAAGCTGCGTGAAGTTGGGAATCTGCGTGGAATCGGGGCGTTGGTCGATTAGCGGGCACTGGGATATGAAGTTAAGGTCAGTCTGCGTTTCACGCTCGACAAGACACGAAGGAACGCCTTCGACGAATTCATCAAGGCGGCGCGTGATGTTCCCGAGGTGATCGAAATTCAGACCTTTCTCGGAAAGGTTGATGTTCGGTTGAACGTGATCGCACGAGTTATGCCCGAAAGCCGGTGACGGGGCATGAGGGGCGGCATATCATGGCGGTGAACGAACGCCGTCAATTCCCGATGGGAAAGGGATATGCCACTTGACCGAATCCACGGTGACACGGTTCGAACGTCCATCGGGGTTTTCACAGGATCCGCTGGCGGAGGTGATCGGAGCCGGAGCGGGGGAGCTGCCCGGCGCCGTCGTCCGGGCCGGGGCCGCGGACCTGCCGGTCGGCCACGAACACCTCGTTGACGAACGGGGGCGCGGGCGCGTGGTTCGCCACGGGTCCCTGCCGGAGCGGGAGGTGATGACGGGGTTCGGCCGGGTGCCCGTCGAGGTTCCGCGCGCGCTGGACCGGAAGGCGGGCGTCGCCGGCGGCGACGGGATCGGGTTCCGGTCGTCCATCGTGCCGCCCTGCCTCGGGAAGGCGAGATCGGGCGGGGACCCGCCGCACCGGCTGTATCCCGGGGCATCCCGCCGGGTGACTTCGGAGAGGCGCCCGCGGCGCTTCCCGGACCGGACGCGGAGGGGCTGTCCTCC
The DNA here is from genome assembly GCA_965201085.1 of uncultured Rhodobacter sp. GTDB lineage: Bacteria > Pseudomonadota > Alphaproteobacteria > Rhodobacterales > Rhodobacteraceae > JAPOUP01. The sequence goes on from CBDAVS010000010.1 coordinate 182,614, forward strand.
TCGACGGTGACGGAGCCACGTGGAAGGAGGAATACGGGACCCGGCGAAAGCGCGGCCTGTCAGGCAGGCGTTTCGTCCACGTATGGGCGGATGGCGTCTGTTTCACGCCCCGTCCGGACGGCGACCGCCGGCGCATGCCCGCGGTGACCGGGGCCGATGGGTATGGCGGAAAGGACGTCCCCGCCGTCATGGACGGGTACCGCGGGAACGCGGACGGCTGGCGCGGCCCGCTCCGTGACCTCAGGGAGCGGGGCCTGGAGGAGCCGCCGGAACCCGGCGTCGGCGCGCCCGGGTCGCTCAGGGAACGGGACAGGTCGGATCTCCATGGAATCCGGATGGCCGGGACCAAGGAGGGCGCCAACGCGGCCTTCAACCGCTTCGTCGGAAACCACGGCGTGAAATACGAAAAGGTGGTGGACAGGCCGGTCAGGGACCGGGACGGGCTTCCCGCCTTCCACCACTTCCCGGCGGAGCGCCGCAGGCGCATCAGGACCACGGACCCCACCGAGAGCGTGTTCGCAGCCGGACCCGTAGGACCCGGGCCTGCCTAAGCGGAAAGACCGCCCCTTCGATGGTTTGCCGCCTAATGATGTTTGCGAAGGGCAGCCGGCGCAGGCTCCCGGCGCCGAACCGGCTCCCTGAGGTCATAAGGGAGGTTGTGCTCAGTGACGGGACAATACAGGAAAGCGCCGCCGCCTGATCGGATCGGCCCCGTCATCAACTTTCGGGCATAACTCTCGCACGCGATATGGGGCATTATTGTCGGCTGTATCAGGACCGCATCCTGACCTTACCGCACATTTCCGACATCGAGGCACTGATGCATGTGACGACGGTGAAAGAACAGCGCCGATTGCCCATATGACCGCCCTGGACGCCATTGACAGAAGCCTGCTGAAGGCTTTGGTGAAAGACGCCACCCTGCCCGCAAGCGTTCTTGGCCGACGGCTTGGGCTCAGCAAGTCGGCCGCAAGTTGAGTGGTCGCGCAGGATGTGGCATTCCGGTTGGTGAACGCACCCAGATCCGGAGAGAGCCATGCCCCGGGACAGGACCACCCAACAGCTCCATAAGCGCCCGGACGACCACAGTCAAAACGACCTGACCGACGCCGAATGGACCGTCATCGGGCCGTCATCGGGCCGATGCCGCCGAAGCGGGGAAGGATGGGACGGCCGCGCGGGGCCGACCTTCGGTCGGTGTCCGGCGCGGGCCGGTATATCCTGTCCACGGGATGCCGGTGGCGTGCGTCACCCTCTGGATATCCACCGTTTTCCACCGACCGGAACCATTTTCACGCATGGCGGCGGAGCGGGCTCCCGGAGCGTACCGCGCATCGTCTCCGGGACCTCGCGCGGCGGTGTCCGGGGCGCTCCGCGGAGCCGGCCGCCGCCCCGGTCGACAGCCGGTCGGTGAGGACCACGGAGAGCGGCGGGCCCCGCGGCCACCACGCCGGCAGGAAGGTGAAGTGGAGGAAAAGGCACCTGATCGTGGACGCCGGCGGCACGCCGGTCGTCATGACGGTTCACACCGCCGACATCCAGGACCGGGACGGCGCACCGGACCTGACCGCGGAGCCGCCGGAGACGGTGCCCACGGTGTGCAGGCCGTTCGCCGACGGTGGCCACCCGGGTCCGAAGCCGCGGGAGCGGCCTGCGGGGATGGGGTTGCCGGACGTGACCGGGACCGTCGGAAAACCGGAGGATGTCAAAGGGTTCACGGTTCCCTGCCGCCGGTGGGTCGTGGAGCGGACCTTCGCCTGGACGGGCCGGTGCCGCCGCCTGTCGAAGGACTGCGGGCGCCTCTGCGGGAACCCGCTGGCATCCGGGGTGAGGCATCACGCGCCACCGGTCCGGGCGTGAGTGAGGCACGAACGAACGCTGGCCGCCCGCCGGTTCCCGCCCAGGCGGGTGGCGGGGGCGTCAACTCCATGAAAAACAATGGTTTGATCATATCAGTGACTTATGATTCAAACTCTTATACAGACTTAGCCAATAAGCGTGTCGACGTTGAACGAGTTTTTCGGAAGCCACAGTCATACATCGCGCTTTTTCTCCCGGAAGTACCGGCACCATAAGCACGCGCCGCGTCGGCGTCCTATACCAAAGGTCATGGTAGTTCTTGATGTACAACCGGAATCGGATCGAGCCATTGTCCGCCCTGTCGATACCGGTCGTAGCCTTGAGTTGCGGTTTAACCGCAGGCTGGCCTGGACCATCCGCCTGTATCCGAATGTCCACGCTATCCCGGTCAACCTCCGGAACAGGAACCGCAGATCCCGCTCGGGCCGCCAATGCTCTGGTATAGAAGAGAGACAGCGCCGCTTTTTGTCAGGACTCGGTTGGCAGGTTGTTTTTCACATAGCCTCCCGCATCGAGCACCCGGCATCAAGCTGTGGATATTACCAGCTGCTAGCCTTGGGAGGTTGTCGCGAATTCGGGTGAGGAAGCCACATTTCTGGTTGGTAGGGTCAATGGTAAAGACCGATATCTGTTCATAAGCGACACGACCTGCAACAGGTCCTGGGCTTCCGACTTACGAATGAGCGCGGGTTCATCGAGAACCGGACTTCTGAACCTTTCGCGCATGCGCCTCAGAGCGGGGACAGCCTCGGAAGGATCGGGATCAATCGTGTCAGCTATGAAATCATCCGCTGAAATCGCCTCGATGGAGTGTGGCTCCAGTGCCATCGATGGAAAATCCTTGAGATTGTTCGTCACAATCACCGATACGGAATCGGTGATCGCGGCTGCCAGGACATGAGTATTGTTCGGATCGGGAAGACCGAGCCCCTTCTCGATGAGCTCGTAGCCCGAGGCAACGGATTCGGGAAATGCTTTTCGATCGCACGACGCTGTCGGTTTCCATTCGTAGCTCCCTTCGTGATTCTGGAGATCGCTACCCGGGTTTCATCAAGGATGCGAACGCTCGACCGAGGCCGGAACAGGCCGGCTTCGGCCAGTTGCAGTAGCATGTTCCTACAAGGCGCACCGCCTAAAACGTATGCGTCGATAATGGCAATGAATGGTCCGGCCCCGATGTCCGATCTTTCGAACCGCTATGTTGGGTAGAACCTACCCGCCGGAGAAAGCGTGAACACCTCACAACCGTTGGCGGTCACACCCACCGAATGTTCGAACTGCGCCGACAGCGATCTGTCACGCGTGACGGCGGTCCAGTTATCGGGCAGAATCTTCGTTTCGGGACGACCGAGATTCACCATCGGCTCAATAGTGAAAAACATGCCTTCCTCAAGCCTCGCGCGGCTTCCGGGCGATCCGTAATGCAGCACGTTGGGTGGAGCGTGGAACACCCGCCCCAGTCCGTGACCGCAGAATTCGCGCACCACCGACATGCGCTGTCCCTCGGCGTAACTCTGTATGGCATAGCCGATATCACCAAACGTGTTCTCCGGTCGTACCGCTTCCACCGCCCGCATCAGGGCATCATGCGTAACCTGCATCAAGCGCTCGGCCCTGCGGGAGACTGTCCCGGCGGCGAACATTCTGGACGTGTCGCCATGCCACCCGTCGACGATCACCGTGACGTCAATGTTGAGGATGTCTCCGTCTTTAAGGATTTTCTTCTTGTTGGGAATACCATGACAGACGACGTGGTTCACGGAAATGCAGCTTGCATGCTGATAACCTCGGTATCCAATTGTAGCTGAAACGGCACCGGCGTCGTCGATCAGTTTCTGAATCGCGTCATTTAGATCAGCGGTGCTTCGGCCGACATCTACCAACGGGGCGACGGCGTCGAGGATTTCGGCAGCGACACGGCCCGCTTTACGCATTCCTTCAATATCGCCGGGCTCATGGATGCGGATGCCGTCCTTGGTTAGGCGTTCCCGATTGCGCATGTCCAAGCCTGTTCCGCCAACACAGTTCTTCGACACCATCTAAGGCAGACCCTCGAAAAGGGCCAGAGGTGAACCATGGGAGTTGTGGTGCTGAAAGTCGAGCTGAGCGGGGCGATTCGATATGCGTTGGGCGGCGCTTGCGATCCGACAAATGCAATCACGCCAGAACTGGAATCTCTCCGCGTAAGGATATGCGTTCCGGTGAAACCTCGCAGTCGTGGCATAGGGCTTCCACACCGGCATCGCGGGCCCGCGAGAACGCGCTTGCATAGTTTGGGTCGAGGTCGGAAGCAAGACGGAACCGCTGGCAGTCGGTGCGCTGCACGATGTAGAGCATAACCGCTCGATGGCCCTGAGCGACCATGTCCGCAAGTTCCTCCAGATGCCGTGCGCCGCGGGCGGTGACGCTGTCGGGAAATTCCGCCCAGTCGCCTTGCCGTCTCAGATGAACGTTCTTGACCTCGACATAGGCATCGGGAAGCGTCGGCTGACGAAGCAGAAAGTCGATGCGACTCCGCTTTCCATACCGCACTTCGGGTTGAACGCTACGATAGGCCGAGAGTTCCGCGATGCGTCGCTCCCGCAGCGCGACACGAACTAGGCGATTGGGAACGGATGTGTCGATTCCCGCCCAATGACCTTCGCCGAGTTCGACGACGCGCCAGCCGAAGCGTAGTTTCCTTTTCGGGTCGTCATTGGGTTCCAGCCAGCATCGCACGCCGGGTTCCGATAACCCAAGCATGGAACCGGGATTGGGGCAGTGGGCTGTGACGTGACGACCGTCCTCGAGTTCGAAATCGGAGAGAAACCTTTTGTAGCGCCGGATCAAACGTGCGGGAACGAGAGGAGTCTGGAATTGCATGTTGGACCTTACCCGGTGTTTCGCGTCGGCAAAAGGCTGCGGAAAGACCTTGCGTTATACCTGTCTTCGGCGGAGTGGTGACCGATCTAGTTCGGGAGCCATCGTATTGACGCTTTCCTAAAAATGAACAATGATCCGCTGGAAACCTGACGGCAGCGTGGCGTGCAGGGATTAACCGACGGTTTGTGAAGAATGAAGTCTATTCATGCAGCCATGATTGCCGCTTTGGCGCTTCCCGGTATTTCCGCCTGCGGATCCGGCGAGATTGCCTATGACTCGGATGATCCTTTGGAGGAAATCAATCGGGTGACGCACGAGGTCAACAAGGGTTTGGACAGCGTCCTGTTGAGGCCTGCCGCAACCATATACGGTACCGTCGTTCCGGAACCTGTGATGCTCGGCATCGACAATTTTGCCGGCAACGCGGGCCTGCCCGTGACGATCACGAATAATATTCTGCAGGCGAATCTGGATGATGCCGCGAATAATTTCGTGAGATTCCTCGTCAACACCACCTTAGGCATCGGCGGAATCTTCGATCCGGCTTCGGCTATGGACCTAACCGCCCGAGAAAGTGATTTTGGCGAAACACTTCATGTTTGGGGGTTTAACGAAGGCGTTTACGTGGAATTGCCCGTCCTTGGGCCGTCGACGGGACGTGATATGGTTGGTACGGTCTTGGATTTCGCGATGAATCCGGTTCCAAATGTCCTGACGCGTGAAGGGAGACGGGTTGTGACGGCGGCGAACTGGTCTTCGAGAGTCGGTGATCGATATCGTTTCCGTAGCACGATAGACTCGGTTCTGTACGACAGCGCCGATTCCTATGAGTTGCTTCGCTTGAACTATCTCGACTCGCGGCGTCACAAGTTGGGCGGCGGGGATGCGCTGGATGGAGAATCGTCGGAATGGTTGGATGGGCTGTATGATGCCGACCCCTACGCGGAATGAGCTTTCCAGACGGCGTTTGCTGCTGACTGGCTGCGCCGCCGTTGTCCTTTGTGCCGGATCAGCGGCAGCCGGTGTGGAGGCGGCGCGGGCGCTCGTAGAGAATGTGGTTGGCGAAATTGGCGCCGTTCTTGAGGCGAATCGCCCTCGGGACTGGAAAATTGGGCAGATCGAGCGGATTCTCACCGATAATTCCAATATGGACGCCATCTCACGTAGAGCGCTGGGTCCAGCGGCGCGCAGCGCGGGTTCCGCGCAGTTAGCTACCTATCGATCCGCGTTTCAGGGATACTTGGCGCGGAAATATGCCCTGCGTTTCGACGAATTCTTCAAGGCATCGGTTACCGTTACCGGTGCCAAACCCTGGAAGTCACACTTTCAGGTCCTCGCCGAAGTGGAAATCCCTAGTCGCGCCGACCTAAACGTGGTGTTCCTGGTTTCAAATCGAAGTGGACAGCCTCTGATACTTGATATCATCATCGCTGGGGTCAGCCTCCTGAAAACCGAAGCGCTGGAAATTCGCGCTCTGCTTGAACGCTCCCGGGGTGACCTCGACAGGCTGACGGCCAGCCTGCAATCCCTTCGTTGATCCAGTTGACTATTGGACCGTGGGGATCATTGGGCTTACCTGATCATTGGACTTGGTGGAGAAGGCGGTTCAGGTTCAGAGTTATCTGGAAGAGACCAAATTGCCCAATTACGGCGAACCGTCGTCCGATCCCGCTCCCGAAGGTAGTGATGGGGTCAGGAAAAGCCGGTTCGGTGACCGGACAGGTCGGACTCCACAGCGAAATCGGATTCTGGAACAAGCGGTAACGGCGCGGGCCTGGTCAATCTATCGGGAATCTCGGGTGAGGGATATCTTCTCGGCGCACAGGGCCTTCGTACCCGTCCAACTGGTCCGCTCCCGGACCACCGGATACGAGTCCGCATTCCGGCGGCGGAAGGAAAACCATGAAATATAAGGAATTATCGATGCATGAATCAAAATGACTGTCAAACGCCAGACGACATTGCCCAGCGACGTAAGGACCGCCCTCGGTCTCAAGGGCGGAGATCGGGTGCGCTATGCCATCCTCGAAAATGAAATACGCATCCGTAAGGTCCGCTCGGTAAAGAAACTGAGAGGTGTGCTCACGCACCCGGCCCGGAAACCGGTCTCGCTCGAAGCGATGGAAGCCGCCATTGCTGGCGGAGCGGCCGAGAGCGTGGATACCGGCGGGTGATCGCCCTTGATACCAACGTTATGGTGCGTTTTCTGGTATGTGACGAGCTTGAACAGGCACGCATCGCAACGGAAACCCTTGAAAGCTTGAACGTGGCGGAACCAGTGTTTGTGAGCCGTGAGGTATTGGTTGAACTCGTCTGGGTTCTGGACCGTGCCTATTATGATTGCACCCGTCCTGAGATTGCCGACGCCCTCAACGGGCTGCTCACCTTGATCGAGATCTTGGTTGAGACGAATGAAGATGTGGCACCGGCATTGAGACACAATCGAAGCAGCGGCTTCGAATTCGCCGGTCTGATGCCCGCCGCAGCAGCCAAACGGGCAGGGGGCTCGAAACTTGTCACGTTCGACCGTAAGGTGGCACGGCTGCCGGATGCGTACCCTCTATCAGTCTGAACGCCTTGGTTTCCGCTTCGGACTGGATGCGCTGGGTCAAGGGATTCGATCGCCCGCCGGATAATCCGGTCGTCGGTTTCGGTGAGTCCCGCCATCGTGGCTCGCACCATTCATGAAGATGCAAAAGGTCTGACCGCTGGCATTTCACCGAAATATGTCCGGCGGCAATACCGCGCAAACGTTCCGGCTTCCCTCGAGTCCCCGCCTGTTCCGTGCATATCGTTAGGGCCCGTTGACGTTCCCGGTTGAACCGCCGGTCTGGACCGTTCATGTCCGTCCCCGAGCACAGCCGGAACGGCGTTACGGGCAACCGGGTACGCAACCATGGAAAGGGGCGGGAACGGACCTACGGACGGAATGTGGCGGACGGCCGGGGAGTTGCCGCCGGGCGGGGCGGGCGCCCCCGGGGTCACGGCTGCGGACGGACGCCCCTTCGGCGGGGCCATCCTCTGGAGGGCGCGGGCGGGTGTCCCCCGGCGCGGCCTTCCCGGGCGCTTCGGGAATTGCGGCGGCGTGTCCGGGTGCCGCCGGCGCCGGGTGCCGAAAGGCGTGACCGACCGTATTCTCGGGGCGCTGCGGGGGATCCCGACCTGAAGCAACCGTGCGTGGACGGAGACGCCCACCACCGGGGCCTTCCCGGAGGAGGACATCGACCCGCTCCACACCTTGCCGGAACCGCGGGGCCACCGGGACGGGCCACCGGGACGTGGTGAGGCCGCCGGACGGTCAGGCGCCCGACATCCGGACATCCGTCATCGACCCGGGGCGCCCCCCGTCGGCCCGCATCCGAACCCGCGGCCGCCGCCGCCGGGGACGGAAAAGGTCCGGCGGGGCCCCGGGAGGCTGAACCGGGCCATCCAGGTCCGCGACGCCCCCGGAAAGCGGAGACGGGAATGGGATGATGTACAGGTGTGGGACTTTGTAAGGCCCCCGCCGGGGGTCGTGGACCCTGCGCATGGCGGCCTTCAGTGGGGAGGACTGGCGGATTCAGCCGTATATGGTGGCGAAGCCGCTCCCTGACCGCCATATCCGGTGATTCCCCACAAGACGGATTCCCTCTTTTATCGAGAGAAATCAGCAGCCTGGCGATTTCCTGCGGACACTAGCTTGGCGGGTTTATGGCGCAAGCCGCCGGAATCCCTTCGGAAAGCGGAAACCGAGCGTTCCGGTGCGGTCTTCCTGACGGCAATCTCACCGGTCAGTCCGGGTCAACATGGATGCCGCCGCTCCACCAGCCTGACAGATCCGCGAAATACTGCCATGCCACCCGCCTGGACCGCGACCCTCGCTTGGCCTGCCATTTGATCGCTTCCGTGCGAAGAGTGTCGAAGTCAATCCCAACGCCTCAGGCGAGGCGACGCGGTAGCCCATGATCATTTCGATATATCTGTCCTGGTTACACGGCGGGATGAAATCCAATCCAGAGGCCGAACCGATCGGAATGCGATACCTTCTCCCCCGTGGCTTCGCTTGGGCTGAGATACCTGACGGATTGCCTCGGGGAGCGGGACTTGACGGCAATATGCCGCAACTGTGCAACCGTACCTTCAACGACTGCGTTCGCCTAAGAGTTTGTTCCATAAGCTGAGTGGTCCCGCAGGATGTGGCATTCCGGTTGGTGAACGCAACCAAATACGGAGAGAGCCATGCCCTGGAACAGGACCACCCAACAGATCCATAAGCGCCCGGACGACCACAGTCAAAACGATCTGACCGACGCCGAATGGACCATCATCGAGCCGATGCTGCCGAAGCAGGGAAGGATGGGACGGCCGCGCGGGGTCGACCTTCGGTCGGTGTCCGGCGCGGGCCGGTATATCCTGTCCACGGGATGCCGGTGGCGCGCGTTACCCTCTGGATATCCACCGTTTTCCACCGTCCAGAACTATTTTTACGCATGGCGGCGGAGCGGGCTCCTGGAGCGTCTCGTGCATCGTCTCCGGGACCTCGCGCGGCGGTGTTCGGGGCGCTCCGCGGAGCCGACCGCCGCCTCGATCGACAGCCAGTCGGTGAAGACCACGGAGAGCGGCGGGCCCCGCGGCTACGACGCCGGGAAGAAGGTGAAGGGGAGGAAAAGGCACCTGATCGTGGACGCCGACGGCACACCGATCGTCATGACGGTTCACACCGCCGACATCCAGGACCGGGACGGGGCGCCGGACCTGATCGCGAAGCTGCTGGAGACGGTGCCCACGGTGTGTAGGCTGTTCGCCGACGGTGGCTACGCGGGTCAGAAGCTGCGGGAGCGGCTTGAGGGGATGGGGTTGTCGAACGTGATCAGGATCGTCGAAAAACCGAAGAATGTCAAAGGGTTCACTGTTCTCTACCGCCGCTGGGTCGTGGAGCGGACCTTCGCCTGGATGGGCCGGTGCCGCCGCCTGTCGAAAGATTACGAAAGGCTCAGCGAGAACTCGCTGGCATGGGCGCAGCTGGCCGCCTGCCGGTTCCTGCTCAGGCGGGTGGCGAGGGCGTCAACTCCATGAAAAACAATAGTTTAATGATATCAGTGACTTATGATTCAAACTCTAAGAGCGCTCTCAATACCTCGTCGATCACACTTCTGCGAGGGGTTTCGCTTGGTATTGATGGTTTGTCCTGCCGTGGTGACCGATCTGAGGTGATCATCGGCAGGTCGCGGACCGGAAGTCCATCATGTACGCGCAGCATGACCTCATGCCATATTTCCGCGGGTAGCCCACCGCCGGTGACACCTCTGAGCGGTGTGTTGTCGTCATATCCCATCCATACTCCCGCGACGTAATCGGCGGTGAACCCCAGAAACCAGGCGTCCCGCGCCGCCTGGGTCGTGCCGGTCTTTCCCGCCACAACGCGGTCGGAGAGACGCGCGCGCTGGCCTGTGCCCTGCTCGACCGCCTGAACCATCATATATATCAACCGCCGAGCGGCGGTCCGGGAAATCGCCCGGCCGCCCATCCCGCCGACTTTACCCATTAACGGCGTGTCGTCGTCGATGAGCCGCAGATCGATCAGACCGTAGGGCCGAACGGACGTACCTCCGTTCAGGATGCCAGCATAGGCCCCCGTCATCTCCAGCAATGTTGACTCCGACGCCCCAAGGGCGAGGGCCGGACCCGGGGCCAGTTCGCTTTCTATCCCGAACGATTGTGCCACCTGACGGACCCTTTCACGTCCGACCGCTTCCGAAATGCGAACCGCCGGCACGTTGAGTGATTGGGCGAAGGCTTCGGTCAGCGTCGTTTCTCCCACGAATTCCCCTGTATAGTTTCTGGGTGACCAGGCGGGTGCCCGAGGTGTGTCTATGGTCAGCGGTGCATCGCGAACCGTATCGTTCACCCGATAGCCACGCTCCAGCGCTGTGGCGTAGACAAATGGCTTGAACGCCGAACCCGTCTGTCGTTTCGCCATGATCGCCCGGTTGAACGCTCCCGCCACGCCCTTGAACCTGCGGCCACCGACCATTGCACGTACGGCCCCGTCGGCTGACATCACGACGACTGCGGCCTGCGCCTTCGAGCCAACCATCAGTTTGGCATCCAGTACTGTCCGGAGCCCTTCTTCCGCGGCTTTCTGCAGGCGCGGGTCGAAGGTGGTTCTGATGATCACGTCCTCCGTCGCGTTGCGGGTCAGAAATGAAGGCCCGCTTCCCATGACCCAATCCGCGAAATAACCTCCGGCGCGTGCCTGCGCGGCCGCTGACAGTTCGGCCGGAGCGGCTTTGGCGCCTGCGGCGTCCGTGGGGGAGATGTAGCCCTGGTCGGCAAGAAGGTTGAGAACCACGGAGGCCCGGGCCTGAGCGCGCTGTAAGTTGTTCGTCGGTGCATACCGCGTCGGTGCGGTCAGCAGCCCCGCCAGCATCGCGGCCTCCGCGACGTTCACCTTGGTGGCGGATTTTCCGAAATATCGTTGGGATGCCGCTTCGAACCCGTAGGTTCCCGCGCCGAGATAGCTGCGGTTGAGATAGACCGTCAGGATCTCGTCCTTAGAGTATTTGAGTTCCATCGCGACCGCGAACGGCACTTCCTTGACCTTACGCCATATCGTTCCTCGGCGGCATTCCGCCTCATAGGCTTCCTCGCTTTCCCATCTGTCACTGTCATAGGAGACGCCGAGGCACATCAGTTTCGCCACCTGTTGGGTGATCGTGCTGCCACCATGGCCCGTGAAGGGTCCGCGCCCTTCGCGGAGATTGATCCAGACGGCGCTGGCGATGCCACGTGGACTGACGCCGAAATGCCGGTAGAAACGCCTGTCTTCCGTGGCAAGCACGGAATTTTTCAGAACCGGGGCGACCGTCGAGGCTGTTATCAGCCCGCCGAACTGCTTGCCGCGCCATGCGAAGACGGCTCCGTGCCGGTCAAGCAAGGTGACGGAACCGCTGGTACGTGAATCGATCAATTCTGAAACCGGTGGAAGTTCGGAATGAAAATACCACGTAGCCGCGCCGACCACGAGCGCCGCGAATATCGCAGCGCGCAGTCCGATGGCATAAGCCAGCCGGAGGGTCCGCAGAGTTATCCAGCCCAGTACCGCACCGAGAAACCGGATCGGTGATCTGCGTTTTTTCGCGGTTTTGTTCCGTTTTACGCTTTGACGTTGTTGTGTCTGTGCCTCGTGAGGCGACCTGCCTTTGCCTGATTTGCCCATGAATGCTCTGCCCGACGGTTCTTTTGTTGGACTTGATAGAGGGTCTCGTATCGGATGTGGACTCCGAACAGCCCTGATTTCGGAGGGTAGGGCTTCACCATCACATTCACGCAGGCGCCTAAGCCTATCGCGGCGATCTGATCGTGGATCGGGATAGGTCGGGGAACCCGGCGACGTGTCGGACCATTTCATCATTCATGGTATCATCCGGCTAAAAATCAGGATTTTATCTTCAGGCTGTCCCTGGCCTGAACCCGGGCTGATCGGATCGCGGCTTGCATCGTGCCGGGTCTTCGGAAGTGAGCCGGTCAAGGGTTTGCGAGAATATCCAGGCTTACAAACCGACCCCTGAATACGCCGATGAATCGCGGCGTTCCGGTCATGACGCGGACGGACTCTGACGCGCCGGGACCGGGTAGGTGAGTGTCTGCGGTGATGTCCTGTGGCTGCGGGCGCTGCGTCGGTCCACGGGATTGCGCCGAATGGAGTTAAGGTGTTCTTGCGCCCTTCACCTTCGCTTTTCGGCAAGACCGGCAGCCAAGGGTTACGATCCCTGTCAGTATTTTCTGAAGGGAAGTAAGGGTGCGAAACCGGGCAGGATTTCGGTCCCGACGTCCGTAAGCGTTTCGACACCTGCGGATGTGACGGCGAAATGAAGCCAACGCTCTTCCATGCACCCCGAAGGACAATCGCCCCAAGCCAATCGAAACTCGACATGCCACTCATCGTTCGAGGCGGAAGCTCGGATATCCGTTCCGTCTCCGATACTGGCATTGGGTTCGGCGTATCGAACACCGGGGATCATACCGTATTGGAAGGCGTAGCGTTCCAACCTTTCGGCGCTCATCGGATAGTCAGGATCCAGCCGAAATACGGAGAATTTTTCGTATCCCGCCACTGGTGTCAGGCCACGGCGGATACTGAGTGATTCGAATTGCTCGCGGGCAGGAGGCCGAGCGGTCGCTTCATCACCATCGGTGACGAGCGCCGCGAACAGATCTTGATCCACATTGACCAGAAATCCCTGCGGTGGCGACCGCAACGTGACGCCCGAGAGCGCCGGACATAAAGCGCGGATTTGTGCCGGGACCTCTCTGATTTCGCCGGCACGGGCGTTCAGGCGCATCCTGTCCGGCGCCGAGTGAGCCAGGATCCTGTCGGCGAGAACACTTGCTTCCCGCTCCGGATCCACATCAACGGCGCTGATGTAATCGACGTAGGCGTCGCCGCAGGAGCTGTTCGCCAACCCTGGCGCCGCGGACACGAACACCATGACCGCGACCCCGACCGTGCCAAACATCCTGACGAACCCGTTTCGTTGACTGCGTCGCATTTCAATCCCCGTTGGTTGGCGAGGGAAGCTGGCGCTGCCGCTGCACACAAAATTGGCGATGTCTGGCTTTAGGTCATTCACCGCACCATACTGCCGGACCATCGGTCGTTTCCGGAAAGCCATATACGACCGGAATCACACCGCGGGGCGATCACCGATGCCCGTCGATCACGGTAATCGATGCGGTTCCGGGCTCACGGTGTAGGCGTTCCGCCCGAAATTCCGGGGACGGGCGGAAAACGCGGCGTTGATAGCGACCGATGCGGAAACGCGCCTCGCTGCCGAATTCGCGGATATGTGATGTATATGGAACCCGGCTTTCGTTGCAACGCTACCCGATTCCCCGACGAAGATCGAGAATCTTCTCACGTTAAGGACTGGAATTCAGGTGATAGGATCGTTTATGGCGCTGTCGTGGGGCAGATCAAGCATCCAGAGACCGGACCTTCGGATCGTGACGGATCGGGAACCAGCGCGTCCCGACGGACTCCGAATGCCGAACGAGATCCGATCATACCCAACAACCTGCCCCAGGAATCCATCGCATTCCGCGACCGCCTGGGACATAGGTTCAGATGCGCTGACCTGCTTGTCGAAGCTCTGACACATTCTTCACTCACATCCTCCACGCGCCCCGACAACCAGCGGCTTGAGTTTCTGGGGGATCGGGTGCTGGGATTGATTATCGCCGAAGAGCTCATGGCTATCGACCCCGAAGCCAATGAAGGCGAACTCGCGCTCCGCTTTAATTCACTCGTCCGAAAGGAAACCTGCGCCGATGTAGCGCGGCAGCTTGAACTGGGTACGGCGCTGCGTCTGGGAAGGGCGGAAATGCTGTCGGGTGGACGCCGAAAGGATGCCCTGCTGGCCGACGCGATGGAGGCGGTGATCGCCGCCGTGTTTCTGGACGCCGGATTCTCCAAAGCAAGGACAGTAGTTCTGTCCGCGTGGGGTGAACGGGTCACTCGCGCGAGGCAGGACGCCAAGGATCCCAAGACGGCGCTGCAGGAATTGGCGCAGTCCCAAGGGTACCCCCCGCCGGAATATACGCTCGTCAGCCGCGATGGACCGGATCACGCCCCCGTATTTACGATTCAGGTGCGAATGGAGTCAGGTGAGACCGCCATTTCCAGCGCCGGATCCAAAAAGGTGGCCGAGCAGGTTGCGGCGCGTGCGCTTCTGCAACGCACGGCACCCCAGCCCTCGGTGCAGCCTTGACCGCTTCACGTCTCTTCCGGCTTCATGGAAGAGCGACGACTGGCCAGACGTGCCTGAATTCAGGCAAGGAGCGGACCCCTTGACCTCGCGGGCCGGTTTCGTTGCCCTGCTCGGTGAGCCGAATGTTGGCAAGTCAACTCTGCTTAACGCGATGGTCGGATCGAAAGTTTCGATCGTCACACACAAAGTGCAGACCACCCGCGCTCGCATCCGTGCGATCGCGATCGAGGGAGCTTCCCAAATCGTCTTCGTCGACACGCCCGGTCTGTTCGCTCCGAGGCGAAGTCTGGATCGGGCGATGGTCGCCGCTGCATGGAACGAAGCCTCGGATGCCGACCTCGCGTTGCTGATGGTTGAATCACATCGGGGCGTAACCGATGGACTCCTCCGAATCCTGAGCCGGTTCTCACAACGGCTCGATGATGGCCGAGTGGCGCTCGTCATCAACAAAATCGATAAAGTTCGGCCCGAGATCCTTCTCGATCTCTCTAAGAACCTCAACGACCGGCGCGAATTCGCCGGGACTTTCATGGTATCGGCTACAAAGGGAAGTGGGTTGGGGGACCTTCGTCTCTGGCTGGCAGCGGAGGTGCCTGAAGGTCCCTGGCTCTATCCCGAGGACCAGGTGGCGGATATTTCAATGCGGTTGATGGCGGCGGAGGTAACCCGCGAAAAGCTAACTCTGAGACTGCATCAGGAACTGCCTTACCAACTGACCGTAGAGACGGAGAGATGGGAAGAACGCAAGGATGGCTCGATCAAAATCGATCAGGTAATCTATGTTACGCGGGAGGGGCACAGGGGAATCGTTCTCGGTAGAAACGGGGCCACGGTCAAAGCGGTGGGCAGGGCCGCGCGACTCGAACTGGAAGATATGTTGGGCAGAAGGGTGCATCTCTTTCTCAGGGCCAAAGTGCGGTCTGGATGGATGACCGAGGCGGATCGGCTCGCGGCTATTGGACTTGGGTGAGCCGATGCGAAATACTGATTTTCGATCCGTTCCCCTCTGCCGGATCCGTGTAATGGGTACGCTCGCATGCGCCCCGTATTCAGGAACGAATTCATGGCGCGTGTGACGGCGGGGCTTTGGGTTCAGGCCTATCTCGTGCGTCTCGGTCAGGCGGGTATCCCCGCTTTCATCACCTCCAAAGGTGACCCGACGGCGGGTGCGGTTCTGGTGAAGCAGAATCCGCTGGACGGATCAGCCTGTGTATATCAGCGTAGCATGGATCCGATCACCGGTGATCGCATCTGGGTCGTTCTGAGGGAGGGACCTGAAGCCGAGGTCGATGCCTCAATCGACCGCCAGCGCGGTTTCGACCCCGACCTTTGGGTGATCGAGGTGGAAGACCGTGCGGGTCGGAACCTATTGGCCGAACCCGGCCTTGACCGTTAGGCTGGATCAATGGAATGGCAGGATACCGGTACCGTTCTCAGAAGACGACGTCTCGGGGAGACCTCGGCCATCGTCGAGATATTCACTATGGCACATGGCCGACATGCGGGGCTCGTACGCGGTGCGTCCAGACGCCGGGCGTCTCCAGGATTGCAGCCTGGCGCTCAGGTTGAGGTGACATGGCGGTCGCGGCTCGAGGAGCATCTAGGTATATTGACCATCGAGCCGGTCAGCGCTCGGTATCCGGCTGTTATGGGTGGAAGGCTGGAACTCGCGGCGCTGAATGCGGTGACTGCGCTACTGGTGTTCGCGCTGCCTGAGCGGGAACCGCAGCCCAGGCTGTATGAGCGGACGGTCGCGTTGCTCGATATGGTTGGCGAAACCGAGGCCTGGCCGCTCGCTTACCTTCACTGGGAGCTGGCACTGCTTCAGGAACTGGGCTTTGGGTTGGATCTTTCCGAATGCGCGGTAACGGGCGTGTGCGATGATCTGACCTACATTTCCCCGAGGTCAGGTCGCGCGGTCAGTGCCGATGGCGCGGGTGACTGGAAGGACCGCCTACTGCCTCTTCCAGCCTGCCTGCTTGCGCCGCGAAACGGAACACCCACTGAAATCGCGCTGGGGTTGAAGACCACCGGTTATTTTCTGATCAAGTGGCTGGCTCCCGCCTTGGGTGACAGGCCGCTACCGCAGGCGCGGCAGCGGTTCGCCGATCTGTATCGCCGGAAGGCCGATGCGTAGCAACGCAGACCCCAAGTGTTGGGGGATGTGAAGACAGGCTTGCGGTGCGAGCGGTACCACAGGTTGCGAAAATCCATCCGCTTTGAGGGGTGGAATGAGCGGAGCACTGGATAAGCAGGGATCTCGACCAGAGGCCATCCCTTGCTCTATCTCACGGCGCCATGAATCAAGCGATTATGCTATACCGACCGAGCGGACTCTATCCGGTGACATGCCTGCGCGATGCGACGAAAGCCGCAACCGCTCGGCTCACGTCTTCAGGGGTCGTGGCCCACGAACAGACGCTTATCCGGATTACCGGCTCACCGAACCAGAGCGACGCACCGAACCATGTCTCTCCCGAAGCCTGAATGCCACGGACAATGGCATCGGTGATCTCTCCGTCGCCGACACGAATGAGAAAAGGCGTTAACTTTATGGCGCGTGTTCAGCAGGTCGGTTGGAAACGGGCAGTGCAGGAACGCGATTCCGGTGGATTCCGGCTCCAAGGGACCGTGGCCGGACCCGTCGGAGCGCCGCCGGGGCGCGACGGGACGGCCGGGAGCGGAAACATAAAGTGAACATATAGGCCTCCGCCGGCCCGCGGGCACATCGGTCCGGACCCTGCCGCGGCGGGGCCTTCCGATGGCCGGTTTCGCGGAAAGCACCCGGGTCATGCGACGGCGGAGAGCAACGGGCGCTCCCTCTCCCGCGCGGCATCAGGCCGAGGCGGTGGACGTTCGGGGCCAGAACCGCAAGCGCCACGATGCGGACGAAGTCCTCCTTTCCGTGGCTGCTTACGCGGTCGAGCCCGCAGTGCTCCAGGTTGTTGATGGTCGATTCCACCGCGGCGTGGGCGCGCCGCGGAGAGATCGGGGAACCGCGCCCGCGCCTCCCCGCCCCTAGGGACCGCCACGTCCACACCGCTCCCCTCCCGCATGACCGAACGGTGCGGAACGAACCCGTGACGGTCCCCCGCGCGCGGACGGGGACGTCGGGCTCCGCCGGAACCCCGGCCCCGCCCTTCGATATCCAGCGCGTGTGCGGCCCGAGGACCGAGTGGACCTTCCCGTGGCGGGGAACCGTCCGTCCCCCGGGGATGCGCCTCCCGGTCGGGCCGGCCCGGTGCCTGACATGGCCGATGAGGCCCCGGATGCCGTCGCCGGACCCCGGGATGCCCGATGTTCCGTCGGTCTCCGCGCGGCCGGCCTCCGCCCCGTCCGCCGGCCCCGGCGCCGGTTTCACCGGGACCTCCACGTCCTTCGGGCGTGAGCCGGCGGGCCGTGACGTGGCCACCCGGAGGCAGCCTTTCCTGAGCTTTTTCCACGGATGCTCCTTCCGGTGCCGGCCGCGCGGCCCAGGCCCGCCGCCGGCCCGGGACACGTCGCGGACCATGCGCCGCGCCGCGTCCATCGGCGGGTTCCCGTCCGTCGGATGATGCGCGTCGGTCCCCGCCACGAAGGAATGACGGCGGCCGCGCGACGCGGCGCCGGGCTTTTTCCGGCCACCGCATGGCCCCTTTCGATGACCGTCCTTCCGATCTCGGCCGGAAGCTCCGGCGTGAGAAGCGACACGCTGTCTACCGGCCGCCGGAGTTCGCACCCGTATCCGTCCCATGATCCGTGACCCGGCCTTCGGCCTCCGCCGGATCGGGATATGCCGCTTCGCCGGTTTCCGAAGCCGGTCGAAACCGCGCCCGAGCCCCTGCCTGACGACGCCGAGGACCTGGATGGTCCGGAGCTCCAACCCCGGCCCGCCGACCCGGCGGCTCTTTCCGGGCAGGATCATCCTGTCGAGCGGCCCGGACAGCCGCTTTCGGGTCCCTTCGTCACCGCGGGGATCCTGGAGGCCGAGCAGAATCGCGGGGATGTCGTCCCGTGACCTGACGTTCGGCCCGATCCTCGTGATGTCGGGGGCGCCGGGCCTCCGCTGGAGTTCGTGGACCCTTCGTGTGGGTGCCTCCAGGGTGGAGGACTGGCGGATTCCGCGGCATACCCTGACCGCCATATCCGGTGATTCCCCGCAAGGCGGATTCCGTCATCTATCGCGAAAAATCCGCTACCGGGCGCTTTCTGGCGGACACTAAACTATTCGTCCGATCGAATTCCGCCCGAAATATCCGATGGAGCCGGGGCACCATCATCCCGACAAATATTAAGTTATCTCCGGCTAGAATGCTGGTAGTCAGATCGGATAAGACGCATCCCGCTCCGGGAAAGATCTGTAGCGTAAATTGCCACAGATATGCTTGGCGTCCACGAGTCTCCTGCACCGTCGCGACGCCAATGCTAGACAGCCTCTCGATCACCGAAGAATCCGCGCACTCGAATTTCTCGGCCCCACTTCCAGTCCGAAGTGCAACACCGGCCCGCCTCCGGAGCGAGGGCGTGGCCCGAGCGGAGGAGGCGGGCCGGTGTTGAGGGATTTTCCGGCCAGGGCCCCGGATTCCACGCGGAATACGGCGGCTGTCCCTTCGGATCGGAGCGTAACCGGGCCTCCCGGCGGCGGCAGGGCCCCGCGGCGGGAGGTGGCGCGCCCGTCCGGGCGAGGGAAGGGGTGGCCCGACCGAAACCGGGCGGGCGCGCCTGCGGAATTCCCTCTCCCCCGTCGGCCGACGGGGCGAAGCGCCTCAGGGAGGCCGCACCCGCGCGAAAGCCTCCGCCGGCGTCAGGTAGCCGAGCGCCTTGCGGGGGCGCGCGTTCAGGATGTCCTGGACCCGCTTCACGCGGGCGTCCGTGACCTGCCGCAGGTCGGTCCCCTTCGGCAGGTACCGGGGCGGCAGCCCGTTGGTGTGCCCGTTCAGGCCCCGCTCCCACGAGTGGTAGGGCGTCGGGAGGAGGAAGTCGGCCTCCAGCGCCTTCGCCACCTTCGCGTGCCCCGCGAACTCCCTGCCGTTGTCCGCCGTGATCGTGTGGACCCTGGCGCCGAGCCCCTTGAGAAGGTCGGTCATCGCCTCGCCGACCGCCTCCGCCTTCTTTCCGTCAACCCGTTGGAGAAGCGTGAATTCCGGGCATCTGTCCACAGGCGACACCACCGCACCGCCGTGTCCCCCGTCGATCACCGTGTCCGCTTCCCAGTCGCCGATTCTCGCCTTCGCCCCGACCTCTTTCGGGCGCTCCGAGATGTCCCTCCGGCCCGGGATGTGACCCCGGCCCGCGTGGCGGCCACCCTGCCGGTCCGGTTTCTTTCCCCGCCGCCGCAGGTGCCCGAAAAGCGTTCCTCCGTCCCCGCCGTCCGCGCGTACGAGGTCGTATATCCGCTGACGGCCGACCATGCCGGGGTCCTCCAGCCGGAGACGCCCCGAGACCTGTTCCGGGCTCCAGCCCTCCTCCAGCTTCGCCACGACCTTCGCCCGGCGCTCCTCCGTCAGCTTCCTCGGGACCGAAGAGGCCTCGCTCCGGCGCCCGGTGGCCTTCCTCCACGCCTGTCCCTGCCGGTATCCCGCCCGCCGCCGTTGCGTCGGATCTCCCGCGATATGGTGGCCGGATGGCGGCCCAGCCGCCTGGCGATGGCCCCGTTCGAAAGCCCGCTTTTCCTCAGCGCGTATATCTGGCATCTTTCGTCGAAGGTCAGATGACGGTAGCCCTCGGGCATGACACTCTCCTATCCTGAGCACAGGGACTGTCGCCGTTATCTGGCCGATTCGCGGGATGCTGCACCCGAAACGCGGCTTCCCACCATCAACGGTGTTGCACTTCAGAGCGGAACGGGGGCGGGAAGATGGACATAAATCAGCCATTTTTTGCACACCGATACACTTGGCTCCCAATTCAAACCATGGATGGGGTGGTTCGCCCGTGTTCACATTATGCCGCACGGCACCTTGTTTCGGGGGCATCGCCTCTGTAGGCAGGTCGTGCACAGCCCGAGAGATCAGAGATGCCGAAAGACGACCCAAAGACATTGATATCAACCGGCTGGCTCGCCGCGCATCTGGAGGATCCGGACCTGCGTATCCTGGACGCATCGTGGCATATGCCGGGTTCTCATCGAGACGCATATGCGGAATATGAAGAAAGGCACATTCCCGGCGCTCGATTTTTCGACATCGATGACGTCAGCGATTCCCGATCCAGCCTTCCTCATACGGCACCACCCCCGGAAAAGTTCGTTTCACGCATGCGGGCGTTGGGCGTTGGTGACGGGCACCAGATCGTGGTCTATGACAGCCTGGGAATGTTTTCCGCCGCTCGGGTTTGGTGGCTGTTCCGACTCATGGGAAAATCAGATGTCGCCGTCCTTAACGGGGGGCTGCGGAAATGGCAGGCGGAAGGGTGTGCGACCGAGGACATGCCACCTATGATGCGCGACCGCCACATCACGGTCAGTCGCCAGAATCATTTGATCAAGGACGTCACCCAGGTTGCCGCCGCGTCGAAACTTCGCGACCATGAAATCCTTGACGCTCGTTCGCCCGTCCGTTTCAGCGGCGAGGAGCCCGAACCGCGCAAGGGTCTGCGTTCGGGGCATATACCCGGATCAAAAAACGTGCACTACGCAACGCTGCTCAACCCCGATGGCACGATGAAGGAACCTGACGAGCTTAGGCGTGTGTTTGAGGTGGCTGGCGCTGACCTGAGCCGACCGGTGATCACCACATGCGGGTCTGGTGTGACCGCAGCGATATTAAGTCTGGCGCTCGAGATTCTCGGCCATGACCGCCATGCCGTATACGACGGATCATGGAGTGAATGGGGTATGTACAACGACCTCCAGGTCGCAACAGGAGGATGGAGCCATGCTTGAAAGCGTCTGTCAGCAGCCCGAAGACAAGATCCTTGAGATCATGGCATTATTTCGGGCGGACCCGCGTCCGAACAAGATTGACCTAGGTGTCGGTGTCTACCGCAATGCCATGGGTGTCACACCGGTCATGCGCGCTGTCAAAACCGCTGAAAGGCAGCTTTGGGAGGAGCAGGATACCAAGGTTTACACGGGACTGGCCGGAGATCCGGCCTATGCGGAAGCCTTGTGCTCATTGATTCTGGGCGATGCCATTGAGTCGTCGCGCGTCGCAGCCGCAGCTGCACCGGGCGGAACCGGGGCGGTGCGGCAGGCGCTTGAACTTGTGCGGATGGAGAATCCAGACGCTTCGGTCTGGGTTTCCAATCCGACCTGGCCCAACCATGTATCCATTCTGCGCCATCTCGGTATTGAGATGCGCGAATACCGCTATTTCGACGGTGAAACCCGCGCCTTGGATTTCCCGGGCATGATGGAGGATCTCGCTGCGCTCAGGTCAGGAGATGTGGTTTTGCTGCATGGATGCTGCCACAACCCAACCGGTGCGAATCTGAAGCTCGCCGAATGGCAGGCCGTGGCCGACCATATAACGGCCGTCGGCGCCACGCCGATGATCGACATCGCCTACCAGGGATTCGGTGACGGGCTGGAGAATGATGCCGAAGGTACCCGAATTATCGTCCGATCCTGCCCTGAGGCACTTATCGCCGCAAGCTGCTCCAAGAATTTTGGAATCTACCGGGAACGCGTGGGTCTCCTGATCGGCCTCGTGCCAAAGGCTAACAGTAGAGCGGGTGTGCAGACGACCTTCAGTCATCTCAACCGCCAGGCTTTCTCATTCCCACCCGACCATGGCGCCCGAATCGTGACGATGATTCTCGGCGACGGCAAGCTTCACGCCGAATGGCGGTCAGAATTGGAGAACATGCGTCTGGGCATGCTCGGACTGAGGGAACAACTGGCCAGCGAGCTGCAGCGCGTCACGGGTTCCAACCGCTTTGGCTTCATCGCCGAGCATCGAGGGATGTTCAGCCGCTTGGGCGCCACTTCGGAACAGGTCCAGCGGATGCGCGAGCGTCATGGTGTCTACATGATCGGTGACAGTCGTATGAACATCGCGGGGCTGAATGCCGATAAGGTGCCAGTTGTAGCGAAGGCGATCGCGGAAATATGCGTCTGAATCGTTTCGGAAGACGGCCAGCGCATTCGATCAACCGCCGAAAATGAGGACGATGGCATTCTGGAGTAGCTGTTTGAGAGGCAACGGCAGAAGTCGGTGGAAATCCAGACCGGTTACCGAAAAGCATTCCCCGGCGTAAGGGGCCCAAGTTGTTTGAATGGTTAATTCCAATGGCTCAGTTGCACAATTGCAGCGAATTTCGTCACCGATCCGGCCTGGATGCCGCAACCCGCTGTAATAACGCGATGGATACCAGGCACCGCTTTCGGGGCGAGGTCCGCATGCTCCTCCTATGCCGCCCATGGGTTCACCATGGACGCCATCGGACGGCCGCCCGCGCCGCTTTCCCGGTCCGACAGGGCCAGGGCCCGGCGGATCCCGCTGGCCGGGCCCCGGATTCCGGGCCATGCGGGGCTCCGGCCCCCTCCACGCGCCGGCGCAGCGGTCATGCGGAGGTCGTTGGCCGCGGACCGTCGCGGGCGGCGCGCGGGTTCGCGTACCGGAGCCGCGGCGCACCTTCCCGGCAGGGACAGGAACGGCGCGACCCGCAGGCGGTATGCCAGGCCGATGTCCGGCGGCCCCGCCCTCCGGAAGACCGCCGCCGGTACGGGGACCGACCCGAAGACGGCGTTCGCATGGCGCCACGGGCCGGCCGGCGTCGTGGAGGCCGAAGGGAGGTGTTTTCACCTGTCGTCGGGGCCCCGGCGGCGGAACCTGCCCCGGAAACCGGGTCCCCGCACCAGCCTGAAGTGCAGCACCTTAGGTGGTGGGAAGCCGCGCCGGGGTCGCGGCATATCGCGAATCGGCCGGATAGCGGCGACGGTCCCGGTGAACGAACCGAGGAGAGTGTCATGCCCGAGGGCCGCCGTCATCCGGCCTTCGACGGGAGATGCCGGATTTTCGCCCTGGGGAAAGGCGGGCTTTCGAACCGGGCCATCGCGCGGCGGCCCGGGCGCGGTCCGCCGACGATATCGCATTGGCTCCGTCGCAGCGGCGGCGGTCGGGTATACAGGCGCAGGCGGGCGCAGGGGAAGGCCACCGAGCGGAGGGGCGGTCCCCATGGGCGGGGAGGCGCGGGCCCGGTTCCCCGACCTGTCGGTGGTGAGCTTCGACAGGGGTCAGCACAGCCCCCCGGACCGGCTGGGGCCTGCCGGGATGCCGGAGCCGACGCCATGCCGCGGAAAGGCAGGCTGTCGAAGGCGGACCGCGTCCGGGAAAGCGGGGAGGCGTTCCTCGGGGCGCGGCGCGCCCACGCCGCCGGCGGGTCGGCCATCAACAGCCTGGAGCACCGCGGCCTGGACCGCGTCGGCGGCCACGGAAAGGAGGGTTTCGCCGGCGCCGTGGCGCTGGCGGTGCTGGCCGCGAACGTCCACCGCCCCGGCCTGATGCCGCCGGCGAGGGAGCGCCCCGTGCTCCCCGCCGCCGCCTGACCGGGGCGTCCACCGGTGAACCGGCCCATGGAAGGCCCCGCCGCTGCGGGGCCCGCACCGGCGTGCCCGCGGGCCGGCGGAGGCCCGGATGTTCACCATATGTTACCGCCACCGACCGTCCCGTCGAAGCCCCGGGCGGCGCTCCGACGGGCCCGGCCAGGGTCCCGTGAAGCCGGAATCCGCCGGATTCGGCCCTGTCACCGGAAAAACACGGGGTTTTCTGGCAGACACTATATACGAGAATCCCAAACGCATACAAAGCCCGCATACCGATTCTCCAGCGAACTCGGGCCGTTCCCCTGTGCGGGAGTGCGCGATCGTCGAGACCGCATCGGAACGTTTGGAAGCGGCCCTCGGGAAATTTGACGACGGCCTGTCGGAGCCGCGGATGGTGAAGTCGGTGGGAGCGGTCAGCCAGCGGACCGGTAGCGAAGAAAGAGATATGGTCGTGCCTCGCCGCACTGCGGCATCGGGGCTGTCGCGGGCGGGTCCGCTGGTAGCGCTGGCGCTGGCCACCGCGGCCACGCATCGGGGGTTGCTGCCTCGGCGCCAGTGTCGCTGGCCGGGACGCCGCCGCCCTTGTGCTTCGGAGTGGAAGCGGTTTATGCTGGGTCATACCCTTGACAGGAGGATGTGAAGAATCATTCCGAAACCTGTCGCCGAGCGCAAACGGATCCGGGCATCGGCTCGGTAGACGCCACACAAGGCAAGGCGCCCCGCTGTCACGCGCTGCGGTAAAGCTTGGTCATCGAGAATTCGCGGTGACCCAATGCCTCGGCAGCCGTGCTGCGCCCGTTCGCTGTCCGGCGGACCATATCGATAAGCGCATCGCCGGCTTCATCGATCGTCATCTCACGACGCAGGATGCCCGAGACGTCGACGTCCACATGCTCACCCATTGTGCGGACCGTTCTCGGATTCGCCGTGATCTTGATCACCGGCACGATCGGGTTACCGACAACGTTGCCCTGACCCGTTGGGAAAGTGTGGATGACAGCGCCGCCCGCGGCCATCAGCGTCACGCATTCCGCCGCCGCCGAGGAGGAGTCCATGAAGTAAAGCCCGTTGCCCGATCCAGGCGTCTCGGCGGGTTCCAGGATGTCGATATACCGCGACGTGCGGCCGATCTTCTCCAGATTGCCGAGAGCCTTTTCCTCGATCGTGGTCAGCCCCCCTTCGATATTCCCTTTGGTGGGTTGGCTGTCACTGAGATCGTCGGTCTGATGGGCGAAGATCACCTCATCCTGGTAGGCTTTCCACATCCCGTACCAGCGATCGCCCACGTCTTCGTCGATCGCCCGCTTCCGGCACATGTGCTCGGCCCCGGTGATTTCCGAGGTTTCGCCGAAGAACCCGGTAATGCCTTCGGGCAACAGCTTGTCATACATGTTGCCGACGGTGGGACAGGATCCCAGACCTGTGGTGGTGTCGCTTTCGCCGCATTTGGTGGATACCCAGAGTTCCGAAACCGAGCATTCCTCGCGTTGGTATTCGGTCGTCAGATGCACGAATTCCTTCGCTTTCCAACTTGCCGTGCGGATTGTCTCGAAATCACCGTTCCGCTCGATCGAGAACTCCGCCACCGGTTTGCCCGTTTCCCGGATGCCATCGGCGATGCGCCTGGTCCAGCCCGGTTCGATGCCGATCACCACCGCGGCGGCGACGTTGGGATTCGCTCCGGTCCCGATCATGGTACGGAAATGCAGTTCCAGATCTTCGCCGAACTGCAGACGCCCATAAGCGTGGGGGAGCGCCATGGTGCCTTTGACATTGTTCGCCACCGCTTCGCATGCCGCGTTGGAAATATCGTCAACCGGCAGAATTATCACGTGGTTGCGAACGCCCACACGGCCATTTTCGCGCCGATAGGCATTGACGGTTATGTTGGAATATTTCGATGCCATCCTCGGTACTCCTTACCAGCGTTTCGTTTTGACGTTGTGGGTATGGACATGGCCACCCTTGGGGATATCGGCGATAACCTTACCGATGTCCTCACCGTATTTGATCGCTGTATCGCCCGCTTTCAGGTCCTTGAGCGCGATCTTGTGCCCGATCGGAACGTCGGCTCCCGCAATGAGCTGAAACGTCGAATTGTCATGGGTTACGCAGCAGAACATTTCGGTGCCGGCCGTCAGACCCTCCACGACGACGACGCCAACGTTGTCTTGGTGATCATGCACCAGAAGATGTGGAATTCCGGACATATGAATGCTCCCTAGATGTCTGGCTTCAGGATGATTTTAGGAGTCGCAAGCCGACCGGACCTGATGTCGTCGAACGCGTTGGCGCCGTCGGCAAGCGGTCGGGTTTCGATCCAGTCGAGGGCACCGAGGCGACCGGCGAACATCGCATCCGCCGTGTCCCGGAAATCCTGCGCCGTATAGGTGTAGGTTCCGATAAAGGTGATTTCCTGCAGTGTCATGCGGCGCACGTCAAGCCCACCGTGGTCCTCACCGAGCCCGATATGTATGATCACGCCGCCAGGTGATGCATGGGCCGAGGCCAGGGCACGTGTCGCCGCGAAACCAACCGCATCGACCACGAGGGGGAAATCACCGGCAACCTCATCCACGAGTTCGAAGTCTTGGATACGTGCGAGAAACTCCCGCCGGATCGGATTGGGTTCCGAAACGGTCACATCTTCGGTGCCCATCGCGCGCAGTGCCAGGGCAGCGGCCAGACCGATCGCACCGCCGCCGATGACCAACGCGCGTCCTGTAAAAGCCTGATCCAGGGTTGTGAGACCCAAACGAACCGCGTGCCAGCTGACCGCCATCGGTTCGGCGAGAGCGGCCTTTTCCAGTGAAATGTCGTCGGGAACCGAAACCAGATTTGTCTCCGGAACGGCCACCAGTTCCGAAAACGCCCCTTCACGGGGAGGCATCGAGATGATTTCGCGGTGTGGACATATGTTTTCCCGATCCGCACGGCATGCCGGGCAGATACCACAGTTCACCAATGGATTGATCGTCACGCGCTCGCCCGGACGCGAACCGCTGGCGATGGTGCCGGCCGCCTCATGCCCAAGGATCAGCGGGGCGGGGCGGCGCGCGTCATGGCCCAGGAACGCATGCATGTCCGACCCGCATATCCCGGCACTGTCAATTCGTACAAGAACCTCGCTATCACCCGGAATCGGCACCGGCACTTCGCGACAGTCGAGCGTTTCGGGTGCTGTATAGACAAGCGCTTTCATTTTGCCGTGAATCCTCCATCCACCATCAGCACCTGCCCGGTGACGTACCGTGCCGCATCGCTGCACAGAAATATCAGAGGGCCATCCAAATCCTCTGGTACGCCGTTCCGCCCGATACAGGTCTGCGTGGCGTTTCGCGCGGCACGGTCGGGATCGGTGAATACCGGTGCGGTCAGATCGGTCGGGAAAAATCCCGGTCCGATGGCGTTGACCGAAATTCCCGCACTGGACCAGGACTCGGCCATGGCACGGGTCAACTGGGCTATACCGCCTTTTGAGGCACCGTAGGCCATTCCTCCCGGAAATGCGCGAAACGACTGAAGCGAGGCAAAGTTCACTATCCTTCCCCAGCCCCTGTCCCGCATCGCCGGGACGCAGGTCTGGCTAAAGAAAAAGGGAGCCGAAAGATTTGGGAATTATGTAGCAAAATCCGCAGAGCCCCTTTATGCCCTATCGCCGTGGTTTCAGTCGCGGCTCGTGAGCTTCCAGCGCTGGCGAAGTTCCCGCCGCGTTGGCTGATGTTCCCTGCTGTTCGCCTGCGGCTTTTCCTTGTGAGCCATAATCTTCCGGGCGAAAGCCTCAAATTCAGCCTTTGACACCGGCCTTCCGTCCTGACCGTCGAGGCTTAGGTTCGGTCTCTTTCTGTCATTCATCTTATTCCATCCCTTTTCAGTATCGTTATCAACCTCTCC
Organism: uncultured Rhodobacter sp.; assembly: GCA_965201085.1. Classification (GTDB taxonomy): domain Bacteria; phylum Pseudomonadota; class Alphaproteobacteria; order Rhodobacterales; family Rhodobacteraceae; genus JAPOUP01. Next base: position 210,445 of record CBDAVS010000010.1, read on the forward strand.
TGCGTCTGCGCGCCCTTGGTGGAGTTGCATGCGGCGCATAGGAGCTGGAGATTCTCAAAATTGTCCTGCCCGCCTTTGGCGCGCGGAACGATATGATCGACCGTCATGTTCCTAAAGGGGAAAAGGACCCGGCAACCCGCGCACCTGCCCTCCTGCTGCCCATAGAGTGTGTGCTTGTGCGTCCTGTAGTTCGGCAGTTTCCCCATGTCCGTTCTGGCCGGAATGTCCGTCCGGTGTGTTACGTCATCGAACAGCGGTCCCCGATCATCACGTATTCGCTTAAGGACCAGTTTCGCGGCGAGGGGCGATAGGTCGACCCCCGCCCACTGGCGGTTGAGGCGGTCAGCGGCGACCAGTGTCGTCGCGCAGCCGCAGAACGGGTCCAGCACCATGTCGCCTTCGTTTGAGGATGCCTTGATGATCCTCTCAAGCAGGGCGAGCGGCTTTTGCGTGGGGTAGCCCGTGCGTTCCTTCGCCTGTGAGTTGAGCAAATTCACATCAGTCCAAACGTCAGGCATGGGGGATCCCAAGTTTGCTTCGGTTCTATCGACAACCCTGTCATACCGTGAAGTGGGAACATCCCGCGCTTTATTGGTGTCATAGATGATCAACTGACGAACACCGTTTACACGATTGATCTGAAAGCCTGTCTGAAGTTTGCGTTTTTTATCTTCGGAAACAACATACTGTGTGTTAAATAACTTTGATTCTGATCCCGAATAAAAGAGGATCACGTCATGGTTGGCCTGGAAACGTTTTGATGAATTGGACCATTTCGCATAAGCCCATACAATTTCATTTTTAAACCCAAATCGACCTAAAACAGCATCCATGAGCATCTTGAGGTAGTGCGATGCGGTGGGGTCGCAATGCAGGTAGATGCTGCCGGTGGGCTTTAGGACGCGATGCATTTCCATGAGGCGCACCGCCATCATGATCAGATAGGCCTTCATACCGCTTCCGTGGGCGAGGGCTGCCGCGTCAATGATGGCGTAAAGAGCGGGCTGGCGGTCCGCGATCTCGCCATGCCACGCCTCATCGACATCCGTCAGCGTCCATGTGTCCTTGAACGCCGCTCCGGCGGCCTCACTTCCGATAGGCGCTGCGTAGTTGGCATTCGAATTGAACGGGGGATCAAGATAGATGAGGTCAACCGACGCGCCGTTCATGCCGCGCATCACGTCAAGGTTGTCGCCAGTCCAAAGGGTCCGGTTGCTGAAGTTGGCGGTCATGCGTCGAAAAACAGGGAATACAACGCTTTCTCGCTGATTCTCCAGCAACTTAGCCTTTCACCGTCGGCCTTGAAATAGCATTCGGCATTTTCTCTATCCCATTCCACGGTAAAGCAGAATATGGCATCGTTGCCATCGGAAACCCTGACATTATTGCCATTTAGCTCGAAAGAAACGGATGCGCCATCCTTCCTTCGCATCACGGCAAAGCGCCAGCTTCCGTTTTCGTGATAGAAAGGCAGTTGCGTCTTGTCTTCGCATTTTGGCGCTACGGCTCCGTTAACAGCGTCCACATTCTTCTTGATGCTCTCACAGAGATCGAAAAAGGCATTCTTCGGTGTGCATCGAAAGCGGGCTGTCACCCAGTCGAAATTCGGATCGTCTATTGTTTTTTTTGTCTCGCAAGTCATGACACAAGTTCCCTGTACTTGATCCGTTTTCCCTCGATGTTCCTGACCAGAGACTGCATCCGGTCAATGGTATCGATCCTCACATTTCCCTCGTTGAGGCGCATGGCCGCTTCGTTCACGTAACGGTGCAGGTGCTTGGTGGATACATGATGCCAGGTCCCGTGAACTGACCGCTTCAACACCGCCCAGACGCTCTCGATCGAGTTCGTGTGAACATCGCCGCGCACATATTCCTTCGCGCTATGGTTCACGCTGTCATGGACAACGTTGGACGGAAGGTCGTTATACATTCCCGCCTCATCCGTGTAGATGATCGCGCCGGAACCGACGTTAGCTTTGACGAAATCACGCGCCGTCTTCATGTTCGTCTTTTCGATGGGCCTGGCGATGACCCGCCCGTTCCGTTCCTTGGCTCCAATCACGGCGGTTTTGCCAACCGCTCCGCGACCGGCGTTCAACCGCTTGTCGGCGTGCTTGTTGGCTTCCTTGCCACCGATATAGGCCTCGTCCATCTCAACAACGCCTTCAAGCATCATTTCCCCTGAAGCGCAGGCCTCGCGGACTCGATGAAGCATATACCAAGCGGTTTTGTACTGGACGCCGAGTTCCTTGGAAAGCTGCATGGCGCTTACGCCCTTACGCGCCGTCATGACAAGATAGAACGTGAAAATCCAGTTCCGAAGCGGGGTCTTGGTCGAATGCATCACCGTGCCAGTCGTGACCCTGAACTGCTTCCGGCATTTCCCGCACCAGAACGTGTGCGGCTTGCTCGCCGGTTTGCTGATTTGATCTGTACCACCGCAGTGCGGGCATGTCGGCTTTCCGTTCCAGCGGACACTTTCAAGCCACTCGAAACACGCATCGTCATCGGGGAACATGTTCAGAAGCTGCATTACGCTGATGGTTTCGGCTGTTCCCTTCGGCTTTGGCATAACGAATCACTCCATCTTCTGCGGATTAATATAAACCCTTTGTAATCAAAGTTCAAGGGGCTCTGCGGATTTTGCTACATAATTCCCAAAGATTTAACGCCAGCGTCGCGTTCCAGCCCTGCGGTGTCACCCCGTCGGCCGGTTCGCGGGTGTTCAGGCCCGCCGCATGTACGAGGATATCAGGTGGACCGAAGGGCTCGGAAACCAGATGCGCAAGGTCTTTCATCCGGTCGTGGTTGGAAACATCCGCCTGAACGATGGCGACATCGGATCCGGCTTCCGCCCGCCAATCTTGTAGGGCCGCCATTCTGCGGGCAACGCCGATAACGTGCGCTCCGGCACCGGCAAGAACATTGGCGGCATGTCTGCCCAGACCCGCGCTCGCGCCGGTAACGCAGGCGACACGTCCTTCGACCGAAAAGAGGTCACCCCTTGCGGTCAATTCGGCTCTCCGCAGTCAAGTCGAACGTTTCGTCGGGAAAGTGCTTTCTGAGCCGTATATCGGCGGTGCGAGCATGTCCTTCCATTCCCTCCAGCCGGGAAATTCGCGCCGTCGCCTCGGCGACCGGTTTCGCACCTTCCCTGGTCGCGCGCTGCCAGGTGACGATTTTCATATATTTGTGGACACTCAATCCACCCGTATAGGTGGCCGCGCCGGATGTCGGAAGCACATGATTGGTACCGGAAGCCTTATCTCCATAGGCGACGGTTGTTTCCTCGCCCAGAAACAGCGAACCGTAGCAGGACAGCCGTTTCAGCCACCAATCGAGGTCTGCGGCCTGAACGGTCAGATGCTCCGGAGCGTATTCGTCGGAAATCGCCGCCATCTCCTCGTGGTCCGCACATAGGATCACCTCGGCGTAATCCCGCCATGCCGCGCTCGCGTTGTTCCGGTTCACCTCGGGCAGGTCATCGATCAGCGTCGGTACGATGCGCATGACCTCCTCGGCCAGAGCCCGGTCATCCGTGACCAGCCAGACCGGGGAATTGTATCCATGCTCCGCCTGGCCGACGAGGTCGGTCGCGACGATCATCGGATCAGCCGTCACGTCGGCAAGAATCAGGCTGTCGGTGGGACCGGCGATCATATCGATGCCGACACGCCCGAACAGCATGCGTTTGGCTTCGGCGACAAACTGGTTGCCCGGACCGACGAGGATGCTCGCTTTTGGCAGACCGAATAGGCCGAAGGTCATTGCGGCGACGCCCTGTACGCCACCCATGGCCATGATTCTGTCGGCCCCGCAGATATGGGCGGCATAGATGATGGCAGGCGGTATCCCCGAATCCGGGCGCGGTGGCGAGCAGGCGACGATGTGACGGCAGCCAGCGACCTTCGCCGTCGTCACCGTCATGATCGCGCTGGCGACATGGCTGTAGCGTCCTCCGGGAACATAGCACCCGGCCGCCGCGACCGGGATCGCCCGCTGACCGGCGATTAGGCCGGGCACGACTTCGACCTCGAAATCCGCGACGGTCTTCAGCTGCGCTTCGGCGAAATTCCTGACATTCGCATGGCTGAATTCGATGTCGCGGCGCAGCCTTACTGGCACCCGCTCCGATGCGGCGGCGATGGCGGAGTCCGAGAGAAGGATATCACCGCTGTAACCATCGAATTTCCGCGCGTATTCCAGCGCCCTGGCGTCACCGCCCGCCTCGATGTCATCGAGGATTTCGCGAACGGTCCTCTGTGTTTCCGACGCGTCGGAACGGGCATGCAGCCTGGCTTTCTTGAGATACCCACGCGGCATCGGGTTGGTCCTACCTGTAGATGTCGGGAAGCAGCGTGGTCGAAATCGCCGGAACATAGGCGATGAACAGGGTCACGATGAGCATGAACAGGACGAAGGGAACGGCCCTGTAGGCTATTTTCAGAATGGACTCGCCGGTCAGGCCCGAAACCACGAACAGGTTCAACCCAAGCGGCGGAGTGATGAAGCCAACGCCCAATGCGGTGATCATCATGACGCAGAACTGAATTTCGTTCATGCCGATATTGTCGGCGAGAGGTTTGAGGATAGGAGCGAGGATCACGATATTCGGTGTTGTTTCCATAACGCAGCCAGCCGCGATCAGGATGGCTACCATCATCAGGATCAACACCAATGGATTATCGCTGACGGATGTCGCCGTGGCGACGAAGCCCTGAGGTACGCCGAGGATGGCCAAAGCCTGGGCAAGCGGTAGGGAAAAGGCGATGATCGGCAGGATAACACCGTTTACCTTGGCCGAACTGACAAGCATCGCTGGGAAATCTCTGAGCTTCAACGTGCCGAGGATGAATCCCATGATGATTGTGACGACAACCGCTGTCGCACCCGCTTCCGTAGGTGTCAGGCGACCCGAGAATATGCCGTAGAATATGATTCCGGGTACGATGAACGCATACCAGCCGGACTTCAGCGCCCGGCCCAGGCGCGACAGGTATTCGCCCATGCCGACATTGCCGCCGCCTTCCCAGCCATACAGGCGGTTCATTATGATGTTCGTGCCCAGGATAGACAGCAGGATCGCCAGACCCGGGATGAGCGCCGCCACGAACAGGGTGGAAGCGGATATGCCAAGCACCAGACCGATTATGATGTAAGCGATGGATGGAGGGATCAGAATGCCAGTACAGGCTCCAGCGGCCACAAGGGCGCAGGCATAGGGCCGTGGATAGCCCGATTCCACGAGTCTGTCTATGGTCATCCTTCCGACGGCGGCCGCGCCGGCGGCGTCGGATCCCGAAATCGCCGCGAACATACCGCAGACAAGCACGGTGGCCGAACCGAAGCCCCCCTTCGCGAACTGCGTCAGCGCTTCAGCGACATCCAGGAACTTTCGACTCAGCCCGGTCCTGACCAGAACATCCCCGGTCAGTATGAACAGCGGTACCGCCGTCAGGGCGAAATGGTCGATTCCATGAAACAGGCTCTCGCCGACGAGACTTAGCGGAAGGGCCCCGGACCACAGAAGCATAACAACCGCCGCCGCGCCGATGGCGGCCCAGACGGGCACGGCCAGCGCGACTAACAGAACGAACAGCAGGACGGGACCGTAGAAATCCCAACCGAGCTCGACGGTCTGGTTCTGTAACTGATTCCAAAGCATCCCGGATCCTCAGTCGAATAGCCTGTCGCCTTCGTAAACGGGCTGTCCGCCACGAAGACTCGAGAGGTCGCGCAGGAAAGACTGAACGAGGCGAAACATCACGAGGGCGAAGCCAATCGGGACCGCCGAAAGGAACCACACCTGAGATATGCGCAATCCGTGGGTCACCGAACCGAATTTGGCGCTGACGAGAACCGTTTCGAGCGACCAGTAAAACGCGACGATGGCGACCGCGAACATAACCAGATCGCCAAAAATGTACAGCAACGCTTTCATTCGACGACCTACATACTGCAGTATGACATCGATGCGGATATGCCCGCGCTCCCTTACCGCCGCCGCGGCACCGATCCATGCGAGATAGATGAAGGAGTAGCGTACGATCTCCTCACCCCAGATGGACGAATACGCAAGTATTTCCCGACGCAGAACATCAATGAACATGGTGGCGACGAGCATCGTATAGAACACCAGAAGCGCCCATCGTTCAGCGTTTCGGTTCAGGGCCTTGACGAAGATCGGCATGGAATCCCCCTGTGCTCCGGGCTCGGCCCGGACTGTTCGGAAGCTGTCCAGGATGAATGGGGGCGGCTTTGGCGGAGCGCCGCCCCCTTGATTGGCCTACGCGTCATGGACGTAGAAGCGGCCTCGGGTTCCGGCGGCTTCTTCGAGTTTTGCGAAACTCTCCATCGAACCCGCAAGGTCGACCTTGAACTGATCCCATTCGGAACGCTGATAGCCGCCGGCTTCCTGCCATTCGGCCAATTGATCCTGCGAAAGGGAGTGGAATTCGACGCCTGACTTGGTCAGTTCCGCCATCGCGTAGGCACGTGCGGACGGCACCTTGGCCAGGTTCTGGTGAGCGGTCATCTCACCTGCGAACTCGATCCCTTCCTGAACGTCAGACGGCAGGCCATTAAACCATTCCAGATTCATCGAAAACACCTGACCGTCAGGCACGGCCTGGGTGAAGGTGATATGGCTGAGAATGTCCGAGAAACCGAAGACGTGCAGCGCGCCCACTGCTGGATCCAGCGCATCCGCGACGCCCTGTTTGATCGCCGAAGGTGTTTCGCCCCAGGCAACGGGAGTCGGGTTGGCGCCGACCATCCTGTAGTATTGCTGAAGCATAGCCGATCCCGGGACCCTGAACTTGATGCCTTCGAGATCGGACGGCGAAAGTACGGGACCGGCTCCACCGGCGCGCACCGCTACAACGCGCGGGTCGATCACGACATAGTACAGCGCCTTGAAACCCGATGCCTCGACCTTGGGATGCACTTCGCCCTTCCAGGTATCCGAAGTCACCAGATTGGTGAACCTCTGGTTCGCGCCGCAGAAGTAAGGCAGGTTGATCAGATCAACCGCGCTTGCGAAGGGCGCGAAATTCGAGAGCGAGTGCTGGGCGCACTGGATCGTTCCGGTCTGGACCGCCTGGGCCAAAGCACCGCCCGCACCGAGCTGGCCACCGGGGGCGAGCTTGACGTAGACCTTTCCGTTCGTGGCGTTCTGAATGTTTTCCTTGAGGTCCAGTTGCATGATTGGATAGCTGCGCGACGCGCCCAGCACATAGGCGGTCGCCACCGTCATGATATGCTCGGCGGCACCTTCGCGCTCGCGCTCTTCCTGCTGCGTCTGGGCCGCGGCCTTGTCCGACCAAAGCGTTCCGGCCGCTCCGGCGACCAGCGCCGCCGTAAGGCTGCCGCCCGCACTCAGTTTGAGAAAGTTTCGGCGCTCCATCGAGGCCAGTCCTGGCTCTTTGCGATCCATGTATTTCTCCTTTTCGAGCTTACCTTGTCTGGTCATTTCCGGATTGAATGGCTTCCCGTTCGCGGCCAAGAATGCCCGCGACAAAGAAACCCGATGCGATAAAGAGAACCACCATCTCACCGAGGTCGCCGAGAATCGGGGCACCCGTCGTCGCGCCGAGCAGTACGTTGCCGACGAAGGCGGCGAACAGTAGCGAAGCGATCCCCAAAGTCACTGTCGTTCCTTCCCTAAAACGATGATTCCCTGGTAATGTAAGCGCATACATAATTTCATGCAAGCGTTTACATCGGGTATCAGTTGATTATTTATCCAACGGTACGAACAGACCGCGGGTAAAGGAATCCTGCGGACCGTACAGGATTGAGCGGGGGTTGAATTGTCTGAGCGCGCGCCAAAGGCGGTCGGTTTTGTTCCCACTTTGGAAGACGTGGCGCATCGTGCCGGCGTGTCAACGGCGACGGTTTCGCGCTGTTTGAATTCTCCTGAGCGCGTCAGCGCACCTACCCGTGACCGGGTAAATGCGGCGGTAAGCGACCTTGGTTACGCGCCGAACTTCAGTGCGCGCGCCCTCGCGGCCAGACGGACGAACACCTTTGGCGCGATAATTCCGACCATGGAAAGCGCGATCTTTGCCCGTGGCCTGCAGGCGTTCCAGGAAGAGCTTCATCTGCATGGCATCACGCTTTTGGTGGCGAGTTCCTCCTATCAACCGATGGTTGAGGAAGAACAGATCCATGCATTGGCCGCACGCGGTGCGGATGCGCTGCTGCTGATTGGCCACGACCGGACGCCGCAGACCTATAGTTTTCTGGAGCGGCGCCGTATTCCATATGTTGTGGCCTGGGTCTATGAGCCGGACATCCCACGGATATCGGTCGGTTTTGACAACCGTCTGTCAATGAAAGCGCTGGCTGGCCGTATCATTGAATTCGGACATGAGACGCTGGCGTACATCACTGCGAACCGCGAAGGGAACGATCGGGCCAGACTACGCGCTGAGGGCGTGCTGGACGCCATGCGGGAACATGGGCTGGATCCCCGTTCGCTGAATGTCATCGAAACGCCGTATTCGATTTCCAACGGCGCGGCTGCCTTCCGGAAATTGGTTGAACGCGGACCGCGGCCGACGGCGGTGCTCTGTGGCAACGATGTCCTCGCGGCGGGTGCCCTTACGATGGCCAGGAGGTTGGGCATCGGTGTGCCTGAGGAGATTTCAGTCACAGGGTTTGACGATATCGAGCTTGCGGAAATTGTCAGTCCAAGCCTAACGACCGTTCATGTTCCGCACCGGGAAATGGGGCGCGGCGCGGCCCGAATGCTTATGGCGAGGCGCAATGGCGAGGCGGTCGGCAAAAGCGTGAGGTTGGACACCTCTGTGGTCTTGCGCGACTCTCTTGGCCATGCGCCGTAGTCTTGGGATGCGGGAGAAGAAGCGGCAGGTGGATCGTACGGGAACTGGTTGCGGTTCGCTCGGTCCGGGAGATTTTTTCGAAAGGGTTGGATTGCGGCTTGCACGGCATACATCTTCATTCACGGCACCTTGTTCCACGTGTATCCGCGTGTCGTTTCATCGATTTCGTGAATGCGTATAGTTGGTGGTTCAAGACGGGGCCTGCGCCTGGCGTCGGTGGGAAAAGGTGACCTATCGGGGCGGCTGCGCCCAACGTCCGACCGGGTGCGGGAGAGTCTGTTCAACATTCTGAAGAGCGGCTCCTATGGCGACCCTGTCACCGGATCGCGGGTGCTTGACCTGTTCGCCGGCACCGGCGCTCTGGGGTTTGAAGCGCTGTCACGGGGTGCCACGCATATTACTTTTGTCGACAATGGATCGAGTGCACGTTCACTCATCCTTAAGAACGCCTCACTGATGAACGCCGTTGACAGCGTTAAATACATTCGCGGGAACGCAACGACGCTCGGTCTTTGCCGGACGGAACCATTTTCGCTTGTTTTCCTTGACCCACCATACGGAACGGAGCTCGGCCCGGCCTCGATATGTTCGGCGTTTGCAGGCGGATGGCTGGCATCGGACGCGTTGGTGGTCTGGGAGGACAGCGAATTTCAGCCAGCGCTTCCGGGCTTCGCACTCTGCGAACACCGATGTTACGGCGGAACCTATCTCACTATACTCCGGAGGCAAAAGGGATGAATCAACCCAGACCACCGTAGATCAATTCGAACCACTTTCCGGTGCCTTCGGTTATATGCCCCACTTCCAGTCCGAAGTGCAACACCGGCCCGTCTCCGGAGCGAGGGGGTGGCCCCGAGCGGAGGAGGCGGGCCGGTGTTGAGGGATTTTCCGGCCAGGGCCCCGGATTCCACGCGGAACACGGCGGCTGTCCCTTCGGATCGGAGCGTAACCGGGCCTCCCGGCGGCGGCAGGGCCCCGCGGCGGGAGGTGGCGCGCCCGTCCGGGCGAGGGAGGGGGTGGCCCGGCCGAAACCGGGCGGGCGCGCCTGCGGAATTCCCTCTCCCCCGTCGGCCGACGGGGCGAAGCGCCTCAGGGAGGCCGCGCCCGCGCGAAAGCCTCCGCCGGCGTCAGGTGGCCGGGCGCCTTGCGGGGGCGCGCGTTCAGGATGTCCTGGGCCCGCTTCACGCGGGCGTCCGTGACCTGCCGCAGGTCGGTCCCCTTCGGCAGGTACCGGGGCGGCGGCCCGTTGGTGTGCCCGTTCAGGCCCCGCTCCCACGGGTGGTGGGGCGTCGGGAGGAGGAAGTCGGCCGCCGGCGCCTTCGCCACCTTCGCGTGCCCCGCGAACTCCCTGCCGTCGTCCGCCGTGATCGTGTGGACCCTGGCGCCGCGCCCCTCGGGAAGGTCGGTCATCGCCCCGCCGACCGCCTCCGCCCTCTTTCCGTCAACCCGTTGGACAGGCGTGAATTCCGGGCATCCGTCAACGGGCGACACCACCGCACCGCCGTGTCCCCCGCCGATCACCGTGTCCGCTTCCCGGTCGCCGGTCCTCGCCTTCGCCCCGCCCTCTTTCGGGCGCTCCGGGATGTCCCTCCGGCCCGGGACATGACCCCGGCCCGCGTGGCGACCGCCCTGCCGGTCCGGTTTCTTTCCCCGCCGCCGCAGGTGCCCGCAAGGCGTTCCTCCGTCCCCGCGGTCCGCGCGTACGAGGTCGTATATCCGCTGACGGCCGACCATGCCGGGGTCCTCCAGCCGGAGACGCCCCGGGACCCGCTCCGGGCTCCAGCCCTCCTCCAGCTTCGCCACGACCTTCGCCTGGCGCCCCTCCGTCAGCTTCCCCGGGACCGAAGAGGCCCCGCTCCGGCGCCCGGTGGCCTTCCTCCACGCCTGTCCCTGCCGGTAGCCCCGCCCGCCGCCGTCGCGTCGGATCTCCCGCGATATGGTGGCCGGATGGCGGCCCGGCCGCCCGGCGATGGCCCCGTTCGAAAGCCCGCCTTTCCCCGTCGCGTATATCCGGCATCTTCCGTCGAAGGTCAGATGACGGTAGCCCTCGGGCATGACACTCTCCTATCCTGAGCACAGGGACCGTCGCCGTTATCCGGCCGATTCGCAGGATGCCGCACCCGAAACGCGGCTTCCCACCATAAACGGTGTTGCACTTCAGGGCGGAACGGGGGCTGCAAAATTACGGTCTTGCCGCAAATCTTCGGATCAAACCTGATTTGAGTGCGAATCCTGCAGTCGTAACAATCAGAAAGATTCTGAATAGGTGATGCGCGGCGACTGTCATGGGACTTACCGACAGGCTGAGAGCGATCAGGCCCATTTCGGTTAGACCACCGGGCGCAAAGCTGACGAACAGCGCTTCCATGCTGAACGGTGTCAACCTGGCCAGAAACCAAGCGAAAGTGAATCCGAACGCGAGAACGGCGGTCACGTTCAACAGGCCAAGTCCGAAGCCTCGCATAAGCTGCGAATGGGTAACTCTTGAGAAATGGACCCCGAGACCGGCTCCGACCACGAGCTGGGCAAGCGCAAGGAGCCATTCGGCTGATTCAATGCTCAGAATGCCGGTGACATGTAGAAGGGCGCTGAGCAGAAGCGGACCTATCATATGTGCAGCGGGAAAACGCAGCCATGCTCCGGCATATATCCCGGAAATAGCCACAATGAACACCAAAGCGATGTCCACGATACTCACTGCCCCGTGCGAGAATGCCTGACCGGACGCGCTGCCTACGGTGTTGCCGGTCCAAATCCAAAAGACCTGTGGCACCAACACAACGACAAGAACAACCCGTGCGAAATGCTGAAGGCTAAGCGTTGCCACATCGCCTCCGGCCTCTTGACCCAGCTCGACCGCCTCCACCAACCCACCAGGCATGGCGGCGAAGAGCGAAGTGACCCTTTGGTATCCGCCAACATACCTAAATATGAGATATCCAATGATTTGAGCCATAGCCAGAAACGGGATCATCGCCAGAAGCGAAATCCAGAGCGATGGGATCAATATGGTCAGTTCGGACGTAAAGGTGCCTCCAATCATGGTTCCGATTACAGCGATGAACATCCTTCGAAGGCTTTGTGGATATGTGATGGGTGGCTTGCCTCGTGAGGTTGACGCTATGGACGAGACGGCGGTTACCGCAAGGCTACCCAGCATGAACGGCAGCGGCAGACCAATTACCCATGCAACAATACCGCCCGAAAAGGCGAGCGCAAAAAGCTGGCTGAGTCTGCGAAGGTCGAAAATAGCCATTATACCTTGGTGGCCGCACTACTCGAATGGATCCGGTCGGTTTGCTTCAGGCGATGGATCCCATCTTCGCTCTGGATGCGTTGATGATCCAATTTCTCCGACGATCATTGGTCAACGTTCCGGTCGCATTTGGCAATGAGAAGCTCAGATATGCTGGGTGTGTAATGTTTTTGCGATTCATGCCAGCGCTTTCCATAGCGGAAGACTTCCATTCCGCCATGCTGCCAGGCTGAGCGATGCAGTCCGCTCCATCACCCGGTGCACGAAATCGTTCAACCGCCTTGTCATCCGCGAACCCTGTTTGATGGTGTCCGTGCGCATCTGGAATACCCAGCCAGCGGCTGCGTTCCGGCTTTCGTGCAGGTCCGCTCACGACCCGCGTCCGAAAATGACACCCCGGGCGTCCATATGGTCCGGAATGGGCGAATCACGGCCCGCGGCGGACCGAGGAGGAAAGCGATCGCCCCATAACGAGCTGTTCCAGGCGATGGTGGACTGGCCCGGAGGCGCGGACTGCCTGATGCGCGGCTGCCTGCCGGACGGGGTCGCCGGACTTCTCGCCGACACGCCGCTGAAGCGCGTCCCGGGGTCCTTCGTGGACGGCGGGCTGCGGCTCCATCACGCCGACGCTCTGTTCAGGGCGGAACTGACGGACGGACGCCCCGCCTACGTCTACCTTCTGGCGGAGCACAAGTCATGGCACGATCCCTGGGTGCCGCTGCAGATGGCCGGATACGTCATCCGGATCTGGAAATGGCACTTCCGCAGGAAAGGTGTCCGCCGGGGCGTCCTCCCGCCGGTGATCCCGGTCCTCGTGCACAAGGGGCCGCACCTGTGGAAGGATCCGCTGTCGGTCCTCGACCTGGTCGAGGCTGACGGCCCCCTAGGGGACCTCTCGCGCTCGATGTCCTGCGTCCTGTGCGACCTCCCGACGACGGAGACGGCGGCGCTACCAGTTGGCCCGGAGACGCGGGCCGTGCTGGACGCGCTGAAACACGTCTGGGAGGAGGAGGTTTCGGATGGGGTGCTGGACAGGATCCTGTCGGACATTCCCGAGAGGAGCGTCATCGAGCTTCAGGTTGTCGGTTACCTCTTCGAGGCCTATGGTAGTGTCCGACAGAAAATCGACAGGCTGCGGATTTTTCGCGGTAAATGACGGAATCCGCCTTGCGGGGATCCGCCGGATATGGCGGTCAGGGTATGCCGCGGAATCCGGCAATCCTCCCCTTCAGGAGGCCCCCATGCGCAGGGTCCACGACACCCAGCGGAGGCCCGGCACCCCCGGCATCCCGAAGATCAGGCTGGACGTGAAATCGAGGGACGACATCCCGGCGATCCCGATCGGCCTCCAGGACCCCTGCAGCGACGAAGGGACCCGAAAGCGGCTGTTCCGGCTTCCGGGCAGGATGGTGCTGCCCGGAAGGAGCCGCCGGGTCGGCAGGCCGGGGATGGAACCGTGGACCATCCCGGTGCTGGGGGTCGTGAAGCAGGGTCCCGGGTGCGATTTCGACCGGCTTCAGGAACTGGCGAACCAACACATCCCGATCCGGCGAATGATGGGCCACGGATCATGGGACGTGGACGGATACGGATACGAATACCGGCGTCTGGTTGACAGCGTGTCGCTCCTCACGCCGGAACTCCTCGCCGAGGTCGGAAGGATGGTCGTGGAGAGGGGCCACAGGGTGGCGGCGGAAAAGCCTGGCGCCGCGTCGCGCGGCCGCCGTCATTCCTTCGTGGCCGGGACCGACGTGCATCATCCGACCGACCGCAGCCTGCCGATGGACGCGGCGCGGTGCATGGTCCGGGACGTGTCCCGGGCCTGCGGGGGGCCTGGGCCGCGCGGCTGGCGGCGGAAGGAATACCTTTGGAAAAAGCTCCGGAAAGGCTACCTCCGGGTGGCCACGTCACGGCTCGCCAACCCGCGCCCGAGGGACGAGGAGGCGCCGCTCCGGCTGGCGCTGAAGCTGGCGGACAGGGCGGAGATCGACGGTATGTTGGGTATCCCGGGCCCATCGGACAGTGTCCGGGGCTTCATCGGCCATGTCAGGCCCCGGGCGGACCTGACCGGACGGCGGATCCTGAAGGGCGGGACGATCCCGCACCGCGGGAAGGTGCACCCGATATCCGGGCCGCACACGCGCTGGATATCGAAGGGAAAGGCCGGGGTCCCGGTGGAGCCCGGCGTCCCCGTCCGCGTGCCGGGGACCGTCACCGGTTCATCCCGCTCCATTCGGTGATGTGGGAGGGGAGCGACGTGGACGTGGTGGTCCCCATGGTCGGGGAGGCGCGGGCCCGGTTCCCGGATCTCTCGGTGGTGAGCTTCGACCGCGGTCCGAACAGCTCCCCGGACCGGCTGGGGCCTGCCGGGATGCTGGAGCCGACGCGATGCCCCGCAGGGGCAGGCTGTCGAAGGCGGACCGCGTCCGGGAAAGCGGGGAGGCGTTCCGCGAGGCGCGGCGCGCCCACGCCGCCGGCGGGTCGGCCATCAACAGCCTGGAGCACCGTGGCCTCGACCGGGTGCGGAGCCACGGAAAGGAGGGTTTCGCCGGCGCCGTGGCGCTGGCGGTGCCGGCCGCGAACGTCCACCGCCCCGGCCTGATGCCGCCGGCGAGGGAGCGCCCCGTGCTTCCCGCCGCCGCCTGACCGGGGCGTCCACCGGTGAACCGGCCCATGGAAGGCCCCGCCGCTGCGGGGCCCGGACCGGCGTGCCCGCGGGCCGGCGGAGGCCCGGATGTTCACCATATGTTCCCGCCACCGACCGTCCCGTCGAAGCCCCGGGCGGCGCTCCGACGGGCCCGGCCACGGCCCCGTGAAGCCGGAATCCACCGGATTCGGCCCGATCCCCGGAAAAACACGGGGTTTTCTGGCAGACACTGGTAACGCCCGGAAGGGGCAGATGGAGGCGGCGCTGCGCAGGGTGCGGCCGGAGAGATGGGAGGAGCTTATGGGACCAGCCGCGAGGGAACTGCTGAGGAAATACACTCCTGTGGTGCTCGCCCGGGAAAGGGCCGAGGCGCTGGAGGAAGGCAAGGCCAGGGGAAGGGCTGAGACCTTCCTGCGGCAGGCACGAGTCAGGTTCGGCCACGTGCCGGAGTCACGCGCCCGGCAGGTCATGGCGGCTGACGCGGCGGCGCTCGACCGCTGGCTGGAAGCGCTGCTTGCGGCGGACAGTCTGGAGGCCGTGTTCGGAACCACGCATTGACCTTCCGACACACAGAGAAGCGCCCGGAGCGAGTCTATGAGTTTGTTCCATAAGTTGAGTGGTCCCGCAGGATGTGGTATTCCAGATCGAACTTCAACCCAAATCCGGAGATCGCCATGCCCTGGAACAGGACCACCCAACAAATCCATAAGCGCCCGGACGACCACAGTCAAAACGATCTGACCGACGCCGAATGGACCATCATCGAGCCGATGCTGCCGAAGCGGGGAAGGATGGGACGGCCGCGCTGGGTCGACCTTCGGTCGGTGTTCGACGCGGGCCGGTATATCCTGTCCACGGGATGCCAGTGGCGCGCGTTACCCTCTGGATATCCACCGTTTTCCACCGGCCGGAACTATTTTCACGCATGGCGGCGGAGCGGGCTCCTGGAGCGTCTCGTGCATCGTCTCCGGGACCTCGCGCGGCGGTGTTCGGGGCGCTCCGCGGAGCCGACCGCCGCCTCGATCGACAGCCGGTCGGTGAGGACCACGGAGAGCGGCGGGCCCCGCGGCCACCACGCCGGCAGGAAGGTGAAGGGGAGGAAAAGGCACCTGATCGTGGACGCCGACGGCACACCGGTCGTCATGACGGTTCACACCGCCGACATCCAGGACCGGGACGGCGCACCGGACCTGATCGCGAAGCTGCTGGAGACGGTGCCCACGGTGTTTAGGCTGTTCGCCGACGGTGGCCACCCGGGTCCGAAGCTGCGGGAGCGGCCTGGGGGGATGGGGTTGCCGGACGTGATCAGGATCGTCGGAAAACCGGAGGATGTCAAAGGGTTCACTGTTCCCTGCCGCCGCTGGGTCGTGGAGCGGACCTTCGCCTGGATGGGCCGGTGCCGCCGCCTGTCGAAAGATTACGAAAGGCTCAGCGAGAACCCGCTGGCATCCGGGGTGAGGCATCACGCGCCACCGGTCCGGGCGTGAGTGAGGCACGAACGAACGCTGGCCGCCTGCCGGTTCCTGCTCAGGCGGGTGGCGAGGGCGTCAACTCCATGAAAAACAATGGTTTGATCATATCAGTGACTTATGATTCAAACTCTATGCAAAACTGTGGCTCCAGCTTCCTGCAAGGCTCCACCCGATGTCCGGAATCCTCAGTGTAACACGCTCTCACAACCTGCCTTGGCCCGAGTCGGAGTTATGCCCGAAAGTTGGTGACGGGGCGTGGGGGCGGCATATCATGGCGGTAGCGAAGCGCCGTCAGTCTCAATGAGAGAAGGGATATGCCACATGAGTGAATCTACAGTGACACGGTTCGAACGTCCATCGGAGTTTTCTCCAGATCCGCTGACGGAGGTGATCAGGTCCGGAGCCCGGGAGCTTCCGGTCTCGGCGGTCCAGGCCGAGGTCGTGGATTTCCTGGCCCGTCACGAACACGTCGTTGACGAAGGGGGACGCAGGCGCGTGGTCCGCCACGGGACCCGTCCCGAGAGGGAGGTGATGTCGGCGATCGGGCGGGTGCCCGTCGAGGTCCCCGGGTCCGCGACCGCGGGGCCGGCGTCGCCGACGGCGACAGGATCAGGTTCCGGTCGTTCATCGTGCCGCCCTACCCGGGAAAGGCGAAGTCGGGCGGGGACCCGCTGCCCTGGCTCTACCTGAAGGGCATCCCGCCGGGTGACTTCGGCGAAGCGCCCGCGGCTCTGCTCGGCCTGAACGCGGAGGGGCTGTCCTCCTCGACGGTGACGGGGCCGAGGCGACCTGGAAGGAGGGGTACGGGACCTGGAGCGGGTGGTGCTTCGTCTATGTCTGGGCCGACGGGGGCTGCTTCACGCCCTGTCTGGACGGGGACCGCCAGTGCATGCCGGTTGTGATCGGGGCCGATGAATATGGCGAAAAGGACGTCCCCGCCGTCATGGACGGGTTCCGGGAGAACGCTGACAGCTGGCGCGACCCGCTCCGCGACCTCAGGGAACGCGGGCTGGAGGAGCCGCCGGAGCTCGCGGTGGGCGACGGCGCCCTTGGCTTCCGGGCCGCGCTCCGCCATGTCTACCCGAAGACGCGGGAACAGAGGTGCCGGGTCCACAGGACCGCCAACATCACCGGGGCCCTGCCGAAGTCACTCAGGGAACGGGCGAAGTCCGATCTTCATGAAATCTGGATGGCCGGGACGAAGAGGGAGGCGGACGCCGCCTTCGACCGTTTCGTCAGAAACCACCGCGTGAAATAAGGGGAAGGCCGTGGACAGGCTCGTGAAGGACCGCGACGAACCTCTCGCCTTTTACGACTTCCCGGCGGAGCATTGCAGACACATCAGGACCACGAACCCGACCGGGAGCGTGTTCGCCACCGTCCGCAACCGGACCCGTAAGACCGGGCGATGCCCGAGCGGGAAGACCGCCCTTTCGATGGTGTACCGCCTCATGATGTCCGCGAAGGGCAACTGGCGAAAGATCTCCGCGCCGAACAGGCTCCCGGAGGTCATACGGGGGGTTGAGTTCAGGGATGGAATTAAGCAGGAAACGATCGCCGCCTGATCGGATCGGCCCAATCACCAACTTTCGGGCATAACTCCCGAGTCGCGCGAATAAACCTATGGCCTACAGGCAACGATATATGACAGGGCACCGTGCCTGCTTTTTGATCGAGGAGTTACGTTTTGCTTTATTCGGGTCGTCGCAGCACAGATTGCATCGGGAATAATTGACGGCTTCCGGAGTGTCGATGATTCTTGGAATTGGCATCGATCTGGCAAACATCGAACGCATCGAACGTACGCTCGAGCGCTTCGGTGATCGGTTCCGCAACCGAGTTTTCACCGAAACCGAACAGCGGAAAGCGGAACGTCGCCGCGATATCGCAGGCACCTACGCCAAGCGCTGGGCGGCAAAGGAAGCATGTTCAAAAGCACTCGGCACCGGACTGCGTATGGGCATAGCATGGAAGGATATGTCGGTCACAAACCTGCCGACAGGTCAGCCTCAGATGATGTTGGCCGGTTGGGCGAAAGAACGTTTGGCACAGATTACCCCCGCCGGTCACAAGGCCGTAATCCATGTCTCACTCACGGATGACCATCCATGGGCACAGGCTTTCGTGGTGATCGAGGCACATCCGCTTTCCGAAGAGGCGTCCAGTGCAAACTGAAGCCGGAAGCGGTGGCCCTGAACCAGACCGACGCAGACACGATCCGACCTTCTCTTGACAGCTTCGGGCGATACCTTCAGACAGCCCCGAACAAACCGGATTGGCAGTATTATGGCTGGTACGAACTCGTTTAGGGGTGGTATTCTCGAAACGGTCAAAACGATCGTTTACGCATTGCTGATCGCCGGACTGTTTCGTACGCTGCTTTTTCAGCCGTTCTGGATTCCCTCAGGCTCAATGAAAGATACGTTGCTTGTCGGGGATTTCCTCTTCGTAAATAAAATGGCCTATGGCTACTCCCGCCATTCCTGTCCGTTCTCGATGTGCCCGTTTTCCGGCCGGATTTTCGGGCGCGAAGCGCAATTGGGTGACGTCGCCGTGTTCCGCCATCCCGTCAGCGGGGCCGATTTCATCAAACGCATTGTGGGACTGCAGGGTGATAGGGTTCAGATGAAGGATGGCGTTCTCTTCATCAACGGGGAGGAAGCGAAGCAGACGCCGGACGGGGTGTTTGAGGAAATATTCGAGCGGCAGGGACCGGTGGGGGGCACCCCAAACTGCGCAAATCGACCCGTGACACTGGGCGAAGTCTGTGTGAAGCAGAAGGCTGTCGAACAGCTTCCCAACGGCGTTTCGCACTCGGTATTGAATATTGGAAACGCGCCTTCGATCGATAATACAGGGATATTTACGGTTCCCGAAGGACATTATTTTTTCATGGGTGACAACCGGGATAACTCCACGGACAGCCGTGTGCGCCAACCTGCGGGGGTCGGTTTTGTGCCGTTCGAGAATCTCGTCGGTCGTGCCGACCGCGTTATGTTCAGTTCGGCGGGGCGATCCATGCTTTATTTCTGGACATGGCGGCCGGATCGGTTTTTCAAGTCGATCGAATAGCGGACGCTATATCCTTCGCAAGCGGTACTATCGAGATAAATCCACTCGGTCGTAAGGGTTCTATTTTGGCTCTAATGGCCTCCCGGATATTTCAGGCATTGGGGCAGAGCGTGTTCCATGTATTTAGCCGTTTCCACCGAGTCGCCGGAAAAGGACATATGGGTGGGACAATCATCCGCATCAAAGCGCCGTCGAATATCATTGAGTGAGTCAATGGTAGTATAGTGTCCGCCAGAAAACTACCAGGCTGCGGATTTTTCGCGGTAAATGACGGAATCCGCCAATCCCCCCTTCAGGAGGCCCCCATGCGCAGGGTCCACGACACCCGGTCCGGCGCCCCCGACATCACGAAGATCAGGCCGACCGTGAAATCGAGGGACGACATCCCGGCGATCCTGATCGGCCTCCAGGACCTTTACAGCGACGAAGGGACCCGAAAGCGGCTGTCCGGGCTTCCGGGTCGGCTGGTGCTTCCCGGAAAGAGCCGCCGGGTCGGCAGGCCGGGGATGGAGCCGTTGACCATCCTGGTGCCCGGCGTGGTGAAGCAGGGTCCCGGCGGAGGTCACCGTCATCCCGCCCGGACGGGCGACGGACGCGGAGCCCCTTTCCGTCCCCGCCACCGGGGCCTTCCCGGAGGAGGGCATCGACCCGCTCCACACCATGCCGGAACCGCGGGGCCACCGGGACGTGGTGAGGCTGCCGGACGGTCAGGCGCCCGGCATACGGACATCCGTCATCGACCCGGGGCGCCCCGTCGGTCCGCATCCGGACCGGCGGCGGCCGCCGCCGGGGACGAAAAAGGTCCGGCGGGGACCCGGGAGGCTGAACCGGGCCATCCAGGTCCGCGACGCCCCCGGAAAGCGGAGGCGGGAATGGGATGATGCACAGGTGTGGGACTTTGTAAGGTCCACCGCTCCCGGTGGTCCTCACCGACCGGCCGTCGATGGCGGCGGCGGCCGGCTCCGGCGAACGCCCCGCGCACTGTCGGGCGGGGTCCCGCAGGGAGTCGGGACATGCCCGGTGGACCGCTCCGGGGCCAGACGTGGAAACGGTTCCGGACGGTGGATACCGGTGGGTAGGGCGCGCCACCGGCGGCCGGTGGAAAGTATGTACCGGCCCCCGTCGAACACCGACCGGAGGCCGGTCCTGCGGGGCCTCCCCATCTTTCCCCGCTTCGACGGCATCGGCCTGACGATGGTTCGTTCATCGTCCGTCAGATCGTTCTGACGGCGGTCGTTCGAATGACTATACAGCTTCCGGGTGGTCCTGTTCCAGGGCATGGCTCTCTCCGTATTTGGTTGCGTTCACCAACCGGAATGCCACATCCTGCGGGACCACTCAACTTATGGAACAAACTCCCCCCCCCCGTTCCGCTCTAAATCAACGGGGCGGGCCATTTTTAGCAAAGATGCGCTGAACCTAGGTCCAGACATGGTGTGCTGACAGGCGCGTGGTGTTCCGCCTGCTGGAAGACCCGTTCGGGGTCCGCCGCTGGCGGGCGGACAGCTTTGGAGCCGGTCCGGCGACCGCAAAAGAAGCGTCCTGCGCTTCGCCTCCGCCCGGATGGAGTTGCGGGACATGGCCAGCGCACGGTACAGCCGCCAGGATTATCCGCAACGGGCAGTTTCGTGCGGCGGGCGAGCGCGGAAGCGCGCCCATGTCAGGTCTGGCATGATTATTGGCCTTGCAGCGCCCCGATTGAGAGTATACCCTGAGATTGTATCTTCACGGGGCCTCTTCACGGGATGAAGCGGAAGGAGCCCCTTGAGATGGCTAACCGGAAGACAGTCAGCACGCTCGCCGCAGGTGTCGCTGCGCTCGTCCTGGGCAGCGGTTCAGTTTCCATGGCTGAGACATCAGCGCCCGATGACGGCATCTGCGCAGCGTCGGAAGACGGCGGCTGTGTCACAGTGGATGATGTGAGAATCGCGACAAGCGATGCCACGCCTGTATACGCGGGCGCGGGGGCTGACGGCCGTCTCGGGCGTCTCCTGCCCTCCGGAGAAAGGGCTTTCCCCGCCGTTTCCAGTTCGCTCCTGAAAGACAACGGCAAGGCCTACATTTCCGACGATGTCGTGGTCCTGCGGATCGCGAGCGACGGCGATAACGGGTTCCTGGTCACCGTTCTGGACAGGTTCAACGGCGTGGAACGCACTGTCCGTTTCCCGTCCGACAGTTTCGTTCCCTTTGAAGACCACGGAGGACGGTACGAGGTGAATGTCACCGAGGGCCTGAACAGCTACCGGTTCAGGCTCTACAGTTGGCAGGGCGATTTCGACGATGCCGAAAGGACCGACGGCTCTCCCTGGCATGAGTACGCTACGGTATTCGAACTCGCGGAGCGGAACTCCGGGCTGTCGGCCCTGTTCGTCTTCGGCGCCCGGACTCCAGCGGCAGGAATGCCGGATCGCGGAACGGCGGAATATCATGGATCACTGCGCATTATGGCACTCAGCGCCGACCTTTCGGAACGTTACAGCTATCGGGGAAACCTAAGCCTTGAAGCCCAGTTTGCCAACGGCTCCGTTTCAGGAACGGTCGACGGAATGAAGTCGCGGATAAGCGACGGTTCCTGGTCGGACATGTCACCGGACAACCGCATGGACATCCTGGACGGCACGATCGCCAATGGACAGTTTGCCGCTGACTGGGCGGGACATGGTCCGGAGGGCAATCCTCTCGACACGGTGCGTGACTTCTCCGGGGCGATAGTGGGCGTGTTTCACGGCCCGGATGCTGAAGAGATCGCTGGCATATTGAATGGCCGCCGGGGAGCGACATCCAGCGGCCCGGCACAGGTCGCCAGCGGATATTTTGAAGCGGACCGCGGCGACGGCTTTTGGGAATACTCCAGCGATTTTTCCGGGCGTGAAGCGCCTGTCTACGCGAGATCGGGGGCGGCCGGACTCCTCGCGAGCCTGCTTCCCGCCGGAGACAACACCTTCCCCGCGGCTTCCGGCGCGTTTTTCGAAGACGATGGCAGCGGCGAAGCCGGGACTTCCGATGACCTCGCGGTCCTGCACATAGCGAGCGACGGAAACAACGGTTTCAGGGTGACCGTTATGGATAAGGTCAATTCCACGGAACACACGGTTCATTTCCCGGAAGACAGTTTTGTCGCCAATGACGACGGAGTCGGAGGACGATATGAGGTGAACGTCACCGAGGGCCTGAACAGCTACCGGTTCAGGCTCTACAGTCGGCAAGGCGATTTCCACGATGCCGAAAGGACCGACGGCTCTCCCTGGCATGAGTACGCTACGGCATTTGAACTCGGGGAAAGTAGGTCCGGGCTGTCGGCCCTGTTCGCTTTCGGCGCCCAGACTCCGGTGGGCGGACTGCCATATGCCGGAACGGCGGTCTATCGGGGATGGCTGGGCATGAGATCCTTCAACACCGACCTTTCGGATCAATACTACTATGGCGGAGACCTCCATCTCGAAGCCAGTTTCTCCGACGGCACCGTTTCCGGGACGGTCGACGGCATGGGATCCAGTTCCCAAGGCGGTTCCTGGTCGTTTTCAGACATGCCGGAAGGCAATCGCATATACATTCGCAGCGGCAGGATCGCCAACGGCGGTTTCGCGGCTGACTGGGAAGGGGTTGGTCCGACGGGCGAGCCTGTCGACACGATGCGGGGATTCGTCGGCACCGTCACCGGAATTTTCCACGGTCCGGAGGCCGAAGAGTTGGCGGGCCTGCTGGAAGGCCGCCGCGAGGCGACCCCCAGCGATCCGGCGCAGGTTGCCATAGGGCAGTTCATAGCGGGCCGCGATGATGCTGTCTTGCCTGAAGGCAATGCAGCGGGACTGGCCAGTCTTCTCGGTCGCCTGCTTCCCGCCGGAGACCGCGTCTTTCCCGCCGTTTCCAGCTCGCTCCTGGAAGACGATGGCAGCGGCGAAGCCGGAACTTCCGATGAACTCGCGGTCCTGCACATAGCGAGCGACGGAAACAACGGTTTCAGGGTGACCGTTCTGGACAGGGTCAGTTCCACGGAACACACGATCCATTTCCCGGAAGACAGTTTTATCCCCTTTGACGACGGAGTCGGCGGAAAATATGAGGTGAACGTAACGGAAGGCAGGCATTCCTACCGGTACGGGCTCTACAGCTTGAAAGGCGATTTCGACGATGCCGAAAGGACAGACGGCTCTCCCCGGCATGCCTATGCCACGGCATTCAAGCTTGAGGGAAACGATATAGGACTGTCGTCAGCCTTTACCTTCGGCGTCCAGACTCCCGAGGGCGGAATGCCAAACATCGGTACAGCGATCTATCGGGGACAGCTGAACATGGAATCCTTCAACACCGACCTTTCGGATGAATACATATATAAAGGACACCTCCGTCTTAAGGCCAACTTCACCGACGGTTCCGTTTCCGGAAAGGTCGATGAAATGAAATCCCGCGCAGGCGGCGGTTCCTGGTCGGACATATCACCGGAAAACCGCATCGACATCCTGAACGGCAGGATTGCTGACAGCCGCCTTGCGGCTGACTGGGAAGGACATGGCCCGATAGGCGGGCCCGCCGATACGATGCGCGGTTTCGCCGGCACCGTCTCAGGCATTTTTCACGGACCGGAAGCCGAAGAGATTTCGGGTGTTCTGGAAGGTCGCCGGGAGGCGACCTTCGGCGGTCCCGCCCAGGTTGCCCAAGGACAGTTCGTGGCGGAATTTGGCGACGCGGTTTTCGCATCGGTCAGCGACGCGACGGCCAGCGCGCTTGATCCGGTTCACGCAGTGGACGGCGGCGGGTCGCTGTACGACAGCGCCGGCATTGATTTCGGCGTCCATTCGGTGTCGAAAGTGCGGGATTTCAGGAATATCAGGGACAGGATCACGGAACCGATTGCCCGGTCTGCCGAAGTCCGGTCGGTCGCTCCCGACGGTGACGGCGGCTTCACGGTGGCGTATGTCATCGACGGCAGCGAGCATCGCGTTCATTTCGACCGAAACCAGAACGGACAAGGGTTTGAAAGTTCCGCATCCGGGGGCGATGAATATGAGCTTTATGCCTTCGGCGGCAGCTTCAAGAAGGGCAGGTATCACTCCACGTTCAGTGCAAGCGTTGATGACCTTCACTGCGATGACTGCTATTTTGGAGCCTATCTTTCCACGGGCCTGGAGACTCCGCCAGATGTTCTGCGCAGTCTGGGTAGGGCTCACTACGACGGATCGTTCTGGGCTGAACTCTACCCGGAAGGCGGCGCGCGCAGCAGGAATCGGCGCCAGATCTATGGAGACCTGGCGCTCCAGGCCGATTTTTCCGAGGGCCGCATTTCAGGCCTGGTCGAGCGGATTGAAATGCGCGCCGCCGAGGTCGAAAGCCCGGACGGCGACTGGGCGTATCTCCCGGAGAGCAACTCCATAACCGTCCTTGACGGCGAGATCGACGACAGCCGGTTCCAGGCCAAATGGAAGGGGAGGGACAGCGACAGGACGTCCGATATTGACAGGAGTCTTCGCGGCTTCGCCGGCGGTATTTCCGGAGCTTTCTTCGGACCCAACGGGGAAGAGGTCGGCGGCACGGTTGGCGGTGGCAGGGATGCGGGCGCCACATCGCCGGAGTGGCATGTCATGGGAGCCATCACCGGGAGCCGGGCTGGTACCGAGTGACCCAACGAAAACCGCCAGCGGCGGGAATTCAGCCCAGCCCATTCGGTTCCGCAGCGCTCCGGAGGGTCACTGAATTTGCTGCCGCATGCCTGACGGCGCTGCTGGCGTCGGCCGCAGTCCTATCCGATCTCGAAGCCGCCCGGCTCCTGCTCTTGGCGGGGCGTCTTGGGCACGCGATGGCTTTTCTGGTGCAGGCGGACCCGGCTGGCGGAAAGGAACGGCTGGAACGGCACCTGCTGCTTGGACGTGTTCACATGCTGCTGGGCAACACGGAAGAGGCAGCGGAAAGTTACGAGGCGGCCTTGGTGATTCGACCCGGGATCACTTTGGTCCGGCTGGAAGCGACCCGGGCGAATTTTCTGGCCGGAAAGGATGCCCGCGCAAGGCGCCATTTTAGGCGTGCGGCGGAGGCCGGGCTGCCCGGGAATGTCGAGGCTGCCGTTGCGAGGTATCTCGCCGTGATCAATGGCCGCAGGCGCTGGTCAGCTAGGCTTTCGGCAGCCCTGCTGCCGGAAACAAATCCCGTGCGGCGTACCGGCAGGGAAACGGTTGAGATCGCCGGTATACCCTTCAGACTCAACGAAGATGCGCGAGAGGCCTCGGGCCTCGGGCTTCAGATCGGGTTCGGCGGAACGTTCACGCCTGCGCTCGCGGAGGGTGTGCGGGGACACCTGTCTCTGTCTGTCACGGGCAAGCTTTACGAGAATCCTGCCCTGAACGACATTTCCGCAACCGGCAGGATCGGGCTGGAGCAGATGCGCAGGCGTGGCCCGGTATCGGGCGGTCTCCAGTTCGGGCGCAGATGGGCTGGAGGTGACGGCTTCCAGTACCGGGCGGGGGTCTGGACGCATGCGGAAAATCGATTGGCGCGGCACGCTCGCACTGGCATCGGGACGGAATTCGAGTACCGGAAGCATGACGGCGGTCCCGGCCGGGACGGATGGCGCACGGCGCTGGGCCTGTCGGTACGCGTCTCTCTGGAAAGGAGAACCGCGCTCGTGACGGACGCCGACATTGAATGGGTAGATGCCAAGGCCGAACATCACGCCAGCCTGACGGCCGGGCTCGCCGCGACCGTCACGCGTGCGTTTGGGCGGAATCTCTCGGCCTCGGGCAAGGTGTCGATGCACCGGCGAATCCACCGCGGGCCGGCCCCGCTGTTCGAGAAGTCAAGAAAGGAAAGAATCTTCAAGATCGGAGGCCGCCTTCACAGCGGAGCCTGGCGGGCTGTGGGCTTTTTCCCTATCTGGGATATACCTATGAGATGAACATGTCGAACCTGGAGCTGTATGACTACCGAAACCATGCGTTGGAAGTCGGCGTTTCCCGGGATTTTTGAATCTCTCCAATTCATCGCGGCCGCGCCAGACCGCGGCACCCTTGATCCTTCAGCGGCTTGCGTCTGCTGTAGGCGGTCCTGCCCTTCTTTCTCTCACCTATGCCCGCGATATCCTGGAACGGCCGGTTCAGCCGTTCGCGCCAAGCCATCTTTCGCGCCGGGCAGGGACTGCCGCGCGAAATGACGGCCTTTCTCTCTCTTGAGCAAGACATTCCATTGACCTGTCAGCATTCACCGCGGCTGTCCTGTCGGAGCAGCCGCCTGAAGCCTCCACGCTTCGCTCCACCTGCTCCTTGACCAAGGTCTGGCAGGGCCCCGGGAGGCTGAACCGGGCCATCCAGGTCCGCGACGCCCCCGGAAAGCGGAGACGGGAATGTGATGATTTACAGGTGTGGGACTTTGTAAGGGCCACGGCCCCGTGAAGCCGGAATCCGCCGGATTCGGCTTCACGGGACGGCCGGTGGCGGTAACATATGATGAACATCGGGGCCTCCACCGGTCCGCAGGCACGCCGGTCCGGGCCCCGCAGCGGCGAGATCTTCCATGGGCCGGTTCACCGGTGGACGCCCCGGTCAGGCGGCGGCGGGAAGCACGGGGCGCTCCCTCTCCTGGAGCATCAGGCCGGGGCGGTGGACGTTCGCGGCCAGCACCGCCAGCGCCACGGCGCCGGCGAAACCCTCCTTTCCGTGGCCGCCGACGCGGTCCAGACCGCGGTGCTCCAGGCTGTTGATGGCCGACCCGCCGCCGCCGTGGGCGCGCCGCGCCCCGCGGAACGCCACCCCGCTTTCCCGGACGCGGTCCGCCTTCGACAGCCTGCCCCTGCGGGGCATGGCGTCGGCTCCAGCATCCCGGCAGGCCCCAGCCGGTCCGGGGGGCTGTGCGGACCGCGGTCGAAGCTTACCACCGACAGGTCGGGGAACCGGGCCCGCGCCTCCCCGCCCATGGGGACCGCCACGTCCACGTCGCTCCCCTCCCACATCACCGAACGGTGCGGGATGAATCCGTGACGGTCCTCCAGCACGCGGACGGGGACGCCGGGCTCCACCGGGTCCCCGGCCTTTCCCTTCTATATCCAGCGCGTGTGCGGTCCGGATATCGGGTGCACCTTCCCGCGGTGCGGGATCGTCCCTCCCTTCAGGATCCGCCGTCCGGTCAGGTCCGCCCGGTGCCTGACATGGCAGATGAAGCCCCGGATACTGTCCGATGGGCCCGGGATACCCAACCTGCCGTCGATCTCCGCGCGGCTGGCCTCCGCCCTGTCCGCCAGCTTCAGCGCCAGCCGGAGCGGCGCCTTCACGTCCCCCGGGCGCGGGTTGGCGAGCCGTGACGTGGCGACACCGGGATAGAGCCTGCGGAGCTTTCCGCAAAGATGTTCCTTCCGCCGCAGCCGGGCGGCCCCAGGCCCCCCGCAGGCCCGGGACACGTCCCGGACCATGCACCGCGCCGCGTCCATCAGCAGGCTGCGGTCCTTCGGATGGTGGACGTCGGTCCCGGCCACGAAGGAATGACGGCGGCCGCGCAACGCGGCGCCAGGCTTTTTTCAGGCCACCCCGTGGCCCCTCTCCACGACCGTCCTTCCGACCCCCGCCAGAAGCTCCGGCGTGAGGAGCGACACGCTGTCAACCAGACGCCGGTATCCGTATCCGTATCCGTCCACGTCCCATGATCCGTGACCCGGCCTCCGGCCTTCGCCGGATCGTCTGGTGCCCGTTCGCCGGTTCCCGAAGCCGGTCGAAACCGCACCCGGGACCCTGCCTGACCACGCCGGGCACCGGGACGGTCAACGGTTCCATCCCCGGCCTGCCGACCCGCCGGCTCCTTCCGGGCAGCACCATCCTGCCCGGAAGCCCGGACAGCCGCTTTCGGGTCCCTTCGTCGCTGCAGGGGTCCTGGAGGCCGATCGGGATCGCCGGGATGTCGTCCCTCGATTTCACGGTCGGCCTGATCCTCGTGATGTCGGGGGCGCCGGGCCTCCGCTGGGTGTCGTGGACCCTGCGCATGGGGGCCTCCCGAGGGGAGGATTGCCGGATTCCGCGGCATGCCCTGACCGCCATATCCGGTGAATCCCCGCAAGGCGGATTCCGTCATTTACCGCCCCACTTCCAGTCCGAAGTGCAACACCGGCCCGCCTCCGGAGCGAGGGCGTGGCCCGAGCGGAGGAGGCGGGCCGGTGTTGAGGGATTTTCCGGCCAGGGCCCCGGATTCCACGCGGAATACGGCGGCTGTCCCTTCGGATCGGAGCGTAACCGGGCCTCCCGGCGGCGGCAAGGCCCCGCGGCGGGAGGTGGCGCGCCCGTCCGGGCGAGGGAAGGGGTGGCCCGACCGAAACCGGGCGGGCGCGCCTGCGGAATTCCCTCTCCCCCGTCGGCCGACGGGGCGAAGCGCCTCAGGGAGGCCGCGCCCGCGCGAAAGCCTCCGCCGGCGTCAGGTAGCCGAGCGCCTTGCGGGGGCGCGCGTTCAGGATGTCCTGGACCCGCTTCACGCGGGCGTCCGTGACCTGCCGCAGGTCGGTCCCCTTCGGCAGGTACTGGCGCGGCAGCCCGTTGGTGTGCCCGTTCAGGCCCCGCTCCCACGAGTGGTAGGGCGTCGCGAAGAAGAAGTCGGCCTCCAGCGCCTTCGCCACCTTCGCGTGCCCCGCGAACTCCTTGCCGTTGTCCGCCGTGATCGTGTGGACCCTGGCGCCGAGCCCCTTGAGAAGGTCGGTCATCGCCTCGCCGACCGCCTCCGCCTTCTTTCCGTCAACCCGTTGGAGAAGCGTGAATTTCGAGCATCTGTCCACAAGCGACACCACCGCACCGCTGTGTCCCCCGCCGATCACCGTGTCCGCTTCCCAGTCGCCGATTCTCGCCTTCGCCCCGACCTCTTTCGGGCGCTCCGGGATGTCCCTCCGGCCCGGGATGTGACCCCGGCCCGCGTGGCGGCCACCCTGCCGGTTCGGTTTCTTTCCCCGCCGCCGCAGGTGCCCGAAAAGCGTTCCTCCGTCCCTGCGGTCCGCGCGTACGAGGTCGTATATCCGCTGACGGCCGACCATGCCGGGGTCCTCCAGCCGGAGACGCCCCGAGACCTGTTCCGGGCTCCAGCCCTCCTCCAGCTTCGCCACGACCTTCGCCCAGCGCTCCTCCGTCAGCTTCCCCGGGACCGAAGAGGCCTCGCTCCGGCGCTCGGTGGCCTTCCTCCACGCCTGTCCCTGCCGGTATCCCCGCCCGCCGCCGTTGCGTCGGATCTCCCGCGATATGGTGGCCGGATGGCGGCCCAGCTGCCTGGCGATGGCCCCGTCCGAAAGCCCGCTTTTCCCCGTCGCGTATATCTGGCATCTTTCGTCGAAGGTCAGATGACGGTAGCCCTCGGGCATGACACTCTCCTATCCTGAGCACAGGGACTGTCGCCGTTATCTGGCCGATTCGCAAGATGCTGCACCCGAAACGCGGCTTCCCACCATCAACGGTGTTGCACTTCAGAGCGGAACGGGGGCCGCGAAAAAAAACCGCAGCCTGGCAGTTTTCTGGCGGACACTAGCATACAACGTCGCTGACCCATCCTACGCAGTCCATCCATATCAGCGCCCGCTCGGGCTTTCGCTCGGGCTGAGCTTTCGGCGTCCAGCAAGCCTGAACCGATCCGCCGTACCATAATCACGCAACGCCAGGCCGGCGACGAAATCCCCGAAGACAGGTCCGTGCTTGAAAAGATGCCCTGAACATCCACCTGCCAGCAGGACGTTTTCATGCTCGGGATGCCAGTCGGCGAGGAAATGGGTGTCAGGCATCAGAATCACCTGGTTGGATTTCGAATCGACGACCCGCTCCCCAATCAGATCCGGCAACCTGCGCCGGATGTAGGCGCGGGTGCGGCTGAGACTTGACCGCTTTATCAGGCGTTCGTCCCCGTCAAGATCGATCGGTTGGTTCGGGATCACGACAGAGGCTTTGACACCTGAACCCTCCGACGAAGGGAGTCCGAACGAGCCCTGGCCATGATCTATCCAACACGGCATTTTCGCCATGTCAAAGGCGTCCGACCCTTCAGGTGTGGAGGTGTAGAGCACATCGATTCCCAGCACCGTGCTGATCGGTTTGACCGACCGAGGAAACATTTCGGCCATCCATGCACCGGTTGCGATGATGATCACGTCCGCCTCCAGCGGCCGTCCGTCCAGCATCGGACGCTCCCGCATATCCATCGTCACATATCCGCGCTCCATGCGCCCGCCCGATTTCAGGAACAGGTCGATCGTCGTTATCACGCAGCGATGCGCCATGAGCAGACCCGCTTCCGGCTCGAAAAGCGCATAGGAAATGTCATCGACCCTGAACTGCGGAAACTGCCGCCGCACCTCGTCCGGCGTGAACCGGTGATAGGGTACGCCTACCCTGTCAAAGGTCTCGGAAGTCGCGTCTTCCCAATTGCATTTGCCGGCGGTCGCCAGAATCAGCGCACCGCACTCATACATCAGGTTCTGTCCGGTTTCGGCCATGAGCTCCAGCCAGCGCAGGCGACTTTCCCGCGCCCATCTGGTGTAGAATTCGTCACGACCGGAAATTGCCCGTATAACCCGGTTATAGTCGGTTGAGGCCGCGCGGGCATGGCCCGGCTCCCAGCGGTCGATAAGCGTTACCTGTGCACCGCGGCGCTGCAGATGCAGCGCCGACATCGAACCGGCTATTCCTCCGCCAACAACGGTAATGTTAATGGAGCCCATGAAAAATCCTTGCCAAGCACTGTATTTTTGTATACTGTATACGGGATACAGTCACCCGGCAAGGGCCACCAATCGGGGAGAAAGACGTGCCAGACAATGATTTCAGACTGCCGGCGGGCATTCATACAGTCGCCATGGGGCTTGGCGATGCGAATGGAATCATGCGGGGAAAGCGCATTCCCGCAAGTCACTGGGACGTGGTCCGCAAAAACGGCAACGCAATGTCGATCGCCACATTCGCCATCGACATGACCTGTGACGTCTGGGACACGCCCTACGTCAATTTCGATAACGGCTACCCGGATATGCATGTGTTTCCGGACAGCGAGCCGGTCGAAATTCCGTGGGAACCCGGAGTTGCGATCTGTTTCGGCCGAGCCTTGGGATCGGACCATGGACCCGTTCCGATCGATCCCCGGACATCGCTGGTCCGTCAGGTCGAGCGCGCCGCGGCGATGGGATACACCGTCAACGTCGGCACAGAACTCGAATTCTACCTGCTCGATCCGACAACCGGCCTGCCCAAGGATCAGGGCATAGGAGTTTACGGCCTAGACCGTGCCGCTGAACTCGAGCACGTACTCGGACCCATCCGCAGGCAGATCAACGAATGCGGCATTCCGATCGAGCAGTCGAACCCGGAATACGCCGCTGGACAGGTGGAGGTGAACATCCGTTACGGCGAAGCGCTGGAGGCGGCCGACCGCGTGGTCATGTTCCGGTCACTCGCGCGTCAGCTCGCCGCCGCACATGGATACCGCGCCACCTTCATGGCCAAACCGTTCATCAAGGAATCCGGCAACGGTTTCCACACGCATTATTCACTATGGAAAGACGGCGCGAACGTCTTTTCCGACAATGGATCACTCAGCGGTTTGGGACGCGCCTTCCTCGGTGGCCTGCAGAAGCGCATGGCCGAAATGGCGATCTGCGGTTCACCGACACCGAATGGATTCAGGCGGCGACAGCCCTATTCGTTCTGTCCGATCAACACCGCCTGGGGTGGGGATAACCGAACCGTGGGAATAAGGGTCATAGAGGGGTCTCAAAGCGCGACGCGCATCGAGAAGCGCGATTCCGGTGCCGACGCGAACCCCTACTATCTGCTCGCCGCCGAGATCGCGGCCGGACTGGACGGTATCGAGCAAGGCATCGAGCCTTCGCCCAGGACGGAAGGCAACGCCTACGAAGCCGAGGATGCCGAACCGATTCCCACCGACGCTCCTACAGCGGTTGCACTTGCGCGCGGGTCGGACTGGCTGGAAGGCGTGATGGGTGCCGATTGCCATGAACTCTATCTGCAGCAGGCCGAGCGTGAGATAGAGTTCCTGGCCGGTCAGATCACGCCGCTCGAAACCCAGCGCTATCTGGCGAATTTCTGAATGAAGATCGGACGCATCACCGGCACCCTGACCGCCACCGCCAAGGACGCGCGACTTGTCGGGCTGACCCTGCTCGTGGCGGATGCAATCGATGGTGCAGGCAATGTCGTAGAACCGGGACTGGTTGCCGCCGATACCTGTGGCGCGGGCGTCGGGGATACGGTCCTCATAACCTTTGGCACGGCGGCACGGCTGCCGCAGGAAATGTCAGGCGTACCAACCGATGCCGCGGTGGTGGCCGTGGTGGACAGAATCGATATAAGTGAGCGGCACGGTAAGGCCCGGAAAACCTAGCCGTGCGTTTCAGCCGGATAGAGCGGAATATGTGAAAAAGCCATCAAGGAGAGAACCCATGGCGAAACCAGCAACGGGACAGGCGGCGCTTGGTATGATCGAAACCCGGGGTCTTGTGGCCGCGATCGAGGCGGCCGACGCAATGGTAAAGGCCGCTTCGGTGAGCATTGTCTGCCAGACCAAGGCAGGTGGCGGTCTCGTCTCCACGCTCGTACGCGGTGAGGTCGGTGCGGTCAAGGCGGCGACGGACGCCGGCGGGACAGCCGCCAACCGGGTGGGAGAGGTGGTTGCGGTCCATGTTATCGCAAGGCCCCATGACGAGCTCGAGGCGCTCATAGAGAACCTGATGGGCTGACGCCTTCGCGCAGCTTGGATGATCCCGCGCCCTTTGCCGAGGACTGGAGTGCGTCATGAGCAGTGTTTTCACCGAGTTTGCCGAAGCGGTCACCGAAGGACGGGTATCGATGCCGCTTGCCTCCGCGCCTGACTATTCGCGGCTCGCTTTGCTCGGAGGCGGCGAGGATGCGAGACTGCTCGCGGCGCTGTGCCTTTCGGAAGGCGCCCAGGTAACGCTGTTCTCCGCTTACGGAGCCGAACTGGAGGCGATGCGCACGTCATCCGGAATCTCGCTGCGGGGCGCCGGACCGGTCGGCACCTATCAGGTCGATCGCGAGGATGTGCTGTCGGTGAGGACCACGGCGGAACTCGATGCAGCCGTAGGCGACGCCCAGATCATATTCCTGACCGGGCCAGTGCATAAGCAGCGTACCTACGCGATGGTGCTGGCCGATCATCTAACGGATGGACAGGTTCTGGTGCTCGCACCCGGACGGTCGCTGGGAGCTCTGGAAACCGCATGGTTTCTGCGGATCGGTGGAGCGACGGCGGATATAACCATTGTCGAAGCACAGGGACTTCCGTACTGGTTCGCGGCGGAAGGGGCTGTGCTAAAACTTTCCGAAGCGGCGCGGCCGATAGCGGCCACGCTCCCCAGCGGTCGTGAACAGGTGCTTGATGGGCTGCAGAGGTTCCTGCCGACGGTTCCCGCTGGCAACGTTGTCGCCTCGGGCTTCGCTGACGGTTCGGCTTTGGTGGAGTTCCCCGCGCTTCTGATGAGCGGTCCGGCGCTCGGGACGGGCGCGGTGCCAGTGCCGATGGGTGGCGTTCCCTTGCCCGAAAACCGAACCTTCGCCGCGTTGATCGGCCCGGAACAGCGGCGAGTGATCAACCTGCTTGCGGAGGAGCGCCGCGCCGTCGCGTGGGCTTTCGGCATCCGGGACTTGCCAGACACGGACACCTGGATCGCCCGCCATGCCGGAACGGAGCGTGGCGCGGGCACCCGGTCGGTTCCAGGGAAGGACAGCGCGAAGCGGCTCCTGCGCGATGGCGTGATCGGGTCGCTTGTTCCACTCACATCGGCGGCGCGGCTGACCGGAACCGAGGTTCCTGTCACCTATTCCATGATCACCCTTGCTTCCGCGGTTCTTGGCGCCGATATCGCCGCGGCAGGACGTCGCCTCGATACCATCGGAATCAGCGCCACCGAAGTCGATGGCGCACGAAAGGCGATGGACCGAATCGCCACGGGAGGACCTGGATGGTAATGGATCCGGATCTCAGATCCATCGCATCGGCCCGCCGCTGCGCCGAAACCGCTTTCGAAGCCTACAGACAGTTCCTCGGTGCCGATCCTGCCCAGGTCGACGCCATCGTCGAGGCGATGGCGGCCGCTGTCGAACCTGAAACGAAACGCCTCGGCCAGTTGGCGCATGAAGAGACCGGTTACGGAAATCCCGAACATAAGCGCGTCAAGGATTTGATGAATGCGCGCTGCACGGCCGATTGGCTGCGCGATGTGACCACGCTAGGAATGCTCTGGCGGGATGATGTCACAAAAATCGCTGCGTTCGGTGAGCCGATGGGTGTCGCCGCCGCGCTGATCCCGGTTACAAATCCCACATCCACGGTGATATTCAAGGTGCTGAGCGCGGTGAAATCCGGCAACGCCATCGTATGCGCACCACATCCACGCGCCGTACGCTGCGGGAACGAGGTCGTGCGGATCATGTCCGGCGTCGCCGAGCGTATGGGCGCACCCAAAGGACTGATCCAATGCCTGGATCAGGTGACCATTCAGGGCACGGCGGAATTGATGCGCCATCAGCGTACATCCGTGATCATGGCGACAGGCGGTCCCGGAATGGTTCGGGCCGCCTATTCCTCGGGCAAGCCGACATTGGCGGTTGGCGCGGGCAACGTTCCCTGTTATGTCCACCGGTCCATGGCGAGGGATCTCGGTGAGGTGGCGGAACGGATCGTGGTGTCGAAGAGCTTTGACTGGGGTACGGCCTGCGTCGCCGAGCAGGCGGTCATCGCCGATCCCGAGATTGCGCGTGAACTGCGCCAGGAGCTGAGGCTCGCGGGCTGCTATTTCTGTACACCGGCCGAGGCCGACAGACTGGCAGGAACGATTTTTCTTGAAAACCGGGCGATGAATCCCGAACGCGTCGGGCAGCCACCGCTGAAGCTGGCGGAACTGGCGGATTTCTCTGTGCCGCCGCGAACCAGATGCATCGTCAGTGAAGAGACCGAGATCGGATGGCAGCGCCCTCTATCGGCCGAAAAGCTCAATCCGGTTCTGGCCTTCTACGAGGCCAGGGACGGTGACCATGCGATTGAACTGTCCCGGAATGTGGTGAAATTCGGGGGCTGGGGTCACAGCGCGGTGATCCACAGCCATGATCCCCATGCCGTCGCCCGGTATTCCACAATTCCCACCGGCCGCGTGCTCGTCAACGTTCCTGCGATTCATGGTGGAGCCGGCTACGCGACCGATCTGGAGCCGAGCTTCATGCTTGGTACGGGCACCTGGTCGGGGTCGATGACTTCGGACAACGTCACGGCGCTCCACCTGATCAACATCAAACGGGTCGCATGGGCCAACCGGTCCTGGCGCGATTTTTACGAGGAGTTCGGGGCATGAGCGATATCACGATCAGGGCGTTGATGCAGATCGATAATCTGCAGCCCAAATTCGCGGCCTATAACAGCGCGATGGTGCAGGGCTCGATCCCGCTTTCCGGAGACACGATCCTCGTCGGCGAACTGGCGCCGGGCAACTGCGTGTTCCAGCTGATCGACCGCGCGCTGAAAGCATCCTCGGTCGAGGCCACCACACAGATCGTGGAACGGGAATTCGGTCTGTTCATCCTTCGGTCACCCTCAAACGCCGAGGTGACCCAGGCCAGGGACGCGATTCTCGAAGAGCTTGGTGCCTCCATGTCCGACCGCATGAAGCCGAAGATCGCATCGACGCAGATCATAACATCGGTCGAGCCGTACCAGGCCCAGCTGCTGAACAAGTGGCGCAAGGGAACATTGGTGGTGCCAGGACAGACCTTGGGCATCATCGAATGCGCTCCCGCAGCCTATGTTTCGATCGTCGCCAACGAAGCCGAGAAATCCGCCGAGATCGACATCGTCGAAGTTCGGGCCCTGGGCAGGTTCGGACGGTTGTTCATTTCCGGATCGGAGGACTCGGTGAAGACCGCGGTCGCGGCCGCGTCCAAGGCGATTGAAGCGGTTGAAGGCCGCTAGGTGTAGGTGGCACGCGTCATCGGTTCAGAAGCGGTTGAAGACGCCCGGCGGCGCGGACGGACCGTATTCGAGATCCTACCCGGGGACATCGTTACCGAACTGGCCCGTGAATCCGCCGCACGGATCGGAATTCGGTTGGCCGACGGACCGCTGGAGCTACCTTCTCCGGCTCGTACGGACGGCGCAACCGCGATGCGTCGCGTTCTTTACCGCCGCTCGGCAAGGTGGGTCACCCCCGCGAAGAACCCTCGACCGCAGGCGCGGAGATTTACCAGGCTGGCGCTGGTCGGCGCGGGGGGTGTGGGGAGCAACGTCGCGCAGCTTGCCGCCAACGCGGACATGGCTGACGAGATCGTCCTCATCGATATCGCCCGCGGCGTCGCGGCTGCGACCGCGCTTGACCTCAACCACACCGCTGGCATCACCGGCGTTGTAGCCCGCTGCTTCGGCGGCGAGGATCCGGGAATGGTGACGGGGGCGGACGTGATCGTGGTCACCGCCGGTCGCACCCGAACACCAGGTATGAGCCGCTCCGATCTGGCGGAGGTTAACCTTCGCGTCATACGGGCCACAGCCGAGGCGATCCGAACGCAGGCCCCACAGGCGGTCGTTATCGTCGTGACCAATCCCGTCGACGAGATGACTGCGGAGATGCTCCAGGCTACTGGATTCCCGCGCGAGCGGGTTCTCGGGATGGCCGGAACGCTCGATTCCAGCCGCTTTCGCAGCGCTTTGGCCACCTCCACCGCTGTCTCGCCCGCCGATGTCCAGGCCATCACGCTTGGCAGTCACGGGAATGAAATGACACCGGTTTCATCCCTCGCGCGCATCAAGGGCAATCCCTTGTCAAAATATCTCACCGATGACGAGATTGAGGCGTGTGTCAAGGATACCGTGACGGGTGGTGGCCAGGTTGTCTCGCTTCGAAAATCGGGATCGGCGACCATCGCACCGGCCTATGCGACGGTAGAGCTTCTCGACCACCTGCGGGGAGCCCGCACCGGAACCGTTCCCGTTTCAGTCATGCTGGAAGGGGAATACGGTATCGACGATGTGGTGCTGGGCGTTCCCGCCCATCTCGGCGCCACCGGGCTGGTTCGTGTTGAAATCCTGAACCTCACCGAAGCGGAGCGCACCGCCCTTCGGATGTCGGCAGAGACGATCCGTGCCCGGCTATCGCGATGATCCGTAAGTTCGGTTCCGGCGGACGCTTCGAGGAAATCGGAAGCTATTCCCGCGCGAAGCGGGTCGGTCCTTTCGTCTATGTCGCGGGAACCACGGCTATCGAGCCTTCCGGCAAACTGCACACGCCGGGCGACTGCTATGCGCAGTCCGTATTCATTCTCTCCCGCATCGAGGAGGCTCTGAAACAGGTCGGCGCGGAAATGCGCCATGTCGTTCGCACGCGCGCCTATCTGACGGATATGGGCGAGGCGGGTGGATTCGTCCGCGCTCATGGCGAGGCGTTCAAAGGCATCGACCCCGTCCTGACGGGTGTTCAGGCAGGTCTGACGCAGCCCGGAATGATGGTCGAGATCGACGTCGATGCCATCATCCATGAGCGGCTTGAAACTCCCGTCTCCTGACCTCGCTTCGGCTGGATTCAGGAAATGAACCTCTGCCCGAAACGCGCGGTGGACGCGGACATCGGACTTTATCCGATGAACCCGGGAGATTTCGATTGACTTCGCGGAAGGTCAGTTGCTTTGTATACAGTATACAGTGGAAGATGTCCGGGCAGATTCATTGCCTGAACCAAGGGAGGTGACACCATGTTTCGCAGAAAATCCGTCTTCAGCGCCGTGCTTGCCAGCTCTGTTGTCGTCGCCGCATCCGCCGGTGCGGAAGTCAAAGTGGGTTTCATCGGTTCGCTGAGCTCGGATACCGGGCTCTCGACCCTGCGCGGCGCAGAGATCGCGATCGACGAGCTCAATGCCGCGGGCGGGGTGATGGGCCAGCGGATCACGCTGGTCACGGCGGATACCGGCGAAGACGTGACAGAAGGCATCAAAGCCTACGAATACCTTGCCGAGACCGAGGAGGTTGACTTCATCATCTCCGGCTCCATCGACGACGTATCCTTGGGCTGGCTGCCGAGGATGCAGGAATACCGCATTCCCACTCTGGACACCTGGACCAGCTATATCGGCATCATCGATATGGTGGTCGAGGATCCCGAAGTGATGGAGCCTTATTTCATGAACATCGCCTCCGACGAGGCGCTGGCGACGCTTTACATCAACTTTGGCGCCGATGTGCTGAAAGGGCGGCTGGGCTGGGACAGTGTGGTGATCCTCGCCGAGGATACCGCTTTCGGCGGTGCGATCACCGGCCTTGTCACCGATGCGCTGGCACCCGTCGCAGGAATCGAGGTGAAGGACATCATCGTTTACGATATCGGCACCGTTGACTTCGCGCCGATCTTTTCCAAAGCTCAGGCGAGCGGTGCCGACTTCATCTACCAGGTGAGTTCGGTGAATTCCCAGGTGATCTCTTCGCAGTATGTGAAGCTTCAGGTTCCCATGCCCATGACGGGTGTGAATGTCGCGGCGTTGGGCCTCGAATACTGGGAGGACACAGGTGGCGCTGGGGGCGGCATCTCGACCCTTTCTCCGGTTCCTTCGGTGGGCTTTGAGCTTGATCCGGTCAGCCAGGCTTTCGTGGACACCTATCAGGCCAGGTATGATTCACGCCCGAAACTGCCGCACTTCAACGGATTCAACGCCTATCACGGTTTGAAGCAGGCGATGGCCGCAGCGGGGGAGGCAGGTGGCTTCGAGGATGTCTCGGCCTGGGCTTCGGCGATGGAGAAGCAGGACCTCAAGCTGGAGAAAGACGGAAAGCTTTGGCTGCGCTACGGCTTCTGGCAGCGCGACCAGATCGAGCCGGTGACGCAGCGGACCTATCCGCACAACGCGCTGTTCGATCTTGAGGCCCCCTACGATTTCGCCCAGCCCTCGATGGTCGTCGTTCAGTGGCAGGAAGACGGTTCGGTAGGCGTTGTCTATCCGCCCGAATACGCCACCATGGAGTTCTCGATTCCAAGCTGGGTTCCCGCGAAGTGACGCAGGCGAGAGCGGGCGGGATCTCCCGCCCGCGATTTACATTGGATCCAATACTGATGCCTCCGCCTTGTTTGATCAGTGAATACGGGGAGTGCTTTGCGCTGACATCAACCAAGCGTTCCCCGGGAGAAGAGGCTTTCGGCCCGATCACCGGCTGGAAGTCCGGTCCGATTACAGACCTTTGAGGGTCGTTCTCCCCGCATGACGCAGATATTGATCCAGGGTTTCCTGCTCAGCGGCCTCTACGCTTTGATCGCGATGGGCTTTACCCTGATATTCAGCGTGGGTCGCGTACTCGATCTTGCCTATGGCGCCTATCTTCTGATCGGTGGCTACACATATTTCCACTTTTCCCAGACGCTTGGCCTTCCGGCGGTCGCAGGACTGGCGCTTGCAGGGATCGTTGGCTGCGCGATGGGTCTGGCGAAATTCCTTATGATCGTGAAACCGCTCAAGGGTGAGCATGTCGCCGTGGAGATTTCCACCCTCATCCTCGCGGTCGTTCTGCAGGCGGGCGTGGTGCTGGTTTTCGGCGACAGTTCCAAGATACTTCTGCCTATCGTACCGGGCGTGGAGAGAATCGCGGGCGCCACCGTGCCCTATTCCAACCTGCTGGCCACCGTCGCTAGCTGGATCATTCTTATCGGTCTTTACTGCTTCGTTCGCACCACCCATACCGGCCGTGCCATGCAGGCGGTTTCGATGGACGCCAAGGGCGCGGCGGTCTCCGGTATCGACTCGGATCGAATCAATGCCATCACCTGGATGATTTCGGGAGCGCTTGGAGCCGTCGGTGGTGTCTTTTTCGCGAGCTATACTCAACTCTTTCCCGGAATGTGGGTCGCGCCGCTCATCATTTCGGTCGCCGTGGTCATTGTCGGGGGGATCGGCTCCATCATCGGTACGCTTGTGGTTGCCCATATCGTTGGCTTCATGGAAATCACCGTCTCGGCTCTGATCGCGCCGGAACTGCGGGGCGTGTTCACCATGCTTCTCATCATAGGGGTCCTGGTGCTCCGACCGCGGGGGCTGTTCGGGCGGGAGGAGCTATAGGTGAACCTCCGCTGGAATCATCTTGCCCTATGGGTCGCCCTGATCGCCGGGATGCTGCTGCTGCCGTATCTGGTGAGCAAGGGTACACTGCGCACGATAATCTTCGCCAACTATCTGGCGATATTCGCGATTTCATGGGACGTGCTGTCGGGGCGCACGGGATATGTGAGTTTCGGTCATCCGTTCCTGATCGGGATCGGAGCCTATACCACCGCGATCCTGACCAAGCGCTTCGACGTTCCGGTCGAGATCTCCATTCCGCTGGCCGTGGTCGTGACGATGATCGGTGGCCTTGTTGTCCTGCTGCCCGCTCTGCGGGTCAAAGGCAGTTACTTCGCCTTGGTGACACTGGCGTTCATGGAACTGATGTATCAGCTTGTCCAGGTCATACGACCGGATCTGACAGGTGGAACACGCGGCATGTCGGGTCTACCGACGCTGACCCGCGGCGCGGTCAACGGCTTTTACCTGTCGACGGCGCTGATGCTTGTCACCGCGATTTCCATGTGGCTGCTTATGCGCACGCGTCTGGGTACCGCGCTCTGGGCGATTGGTATGAACGAGGAAAGTGTACGTGGGTCCGGCCTTTCGGTTGCGCGGCTGAAGACTTTCGCCTTCGTCACCTCGGCTTTCATCGCCGGTCTCGGCGGTGCGTTCTATATCCACTATCTGGGTTCGATCGCGCCGCGTGCGCTGTTCGACATTAATTTCCTGTTCACGATCATTGTCGCTGCGCTCATTGGCGGGGCGGGAACCATAATCGGCCCGCTTATCGGGGCCTTTTTCCTGACCTTCCTGCTGGAATTCCTGCGCCCCTATCTACCGGGGGCGGAACGCTATTTCGTCTATGGGGGAATAGCGCTGCTGATGTATATGTACCGGCCGAAAGGCATTGTGGCGTTGCTGGAAGCGGGTGTTGCCAGGGTCAGGGGCGTGAGATGAGCGCTTCTCTGGTGGTCGACGGGCTTGTAAAGAAATTCGGCGGTCTTCTGGCCACGGACAATCTCAGTTTCGGGATCGAGCCTGGCGAGTCGGTCGGGCTTATCGGTCCCAACGGAGCCGGTAAGACTACTGTGTTCAGCCAGATCATGGGCGAGCATCGCCAGACCTCCGGCAGCATCAGGCTGGACGGGCAGGAAATCTCCAGGCTTTCGACGCCGGCGCGGATCCGGCGGGGCGTCAGTCGCACCTATCAGGTGCCGCGTCCGTTCACCGATATTTCGGTGGCCGAGAATATCGGCGTGGGACTCATGCCCGACAGCATATGGCAGATGATCACACGCGACACTGACCGCGACCGTGAGCTGGAACTCGCGCTTTCGGTAGGGTTCGACGAGGAGGATCTTCAGCGGACTCCGGCTGAACTTTCCATGGGCAACCTGCGAAAACTGGAACTGGCGCGCACTTTGGCGACACGTCCTCGGCTGATGCTGCTTGACGAGGTGTTTGCTGGACTTGCGGCGGCTGAGATAACGGTGATCGGAGACCTTGTTCAGAACCTCAGGGCCGAAGGTATGACGTTTCTGATCGTAAGCCATGACCTGAAGGCGCTAGAGCCATTGATCGACCGCGCCATCGCCATTGACCGCGGGGCCACGGTGGCTGAGGGGTCGTATCTGGATGTTATTGATAATCCGCAGGTGCGCGCGTCCTATCTGGGGGCGTCCTGAATGGCCTATCTGGAAATAGACCGGCTTTCCGCGTTCTACGGTCGGGCCCAGGCGCTGTTCGACGTGTCTCTGAAGGCGGAACAGGGTGACATCATTGCCGTTATCGGCGCCAACGG
This sequence comes from uncultured Rhodobacter sp., assembly GCA_965201085.1. Taxonomy (GTDB): domain Bacteria; phylum Pseudomonadota; class Alphaproteobacteria; order Rhodobacterales; family Rhodobacteraceae; genus JAPOUP01. The sequence goes on from CBDAVS010000010.1 coordinate 252,573, forward strand.
AGCGGGCAAATCCACGCTATTTGACAGCGTAATGGGACTGACCGGGACACAGGGCGACATTCGGCTGGAAGGCGAGTCGCTCATTGGCATCGGCCCTTCCGCCGTTGTCCGCCGGGGCGTTGGCTATGCGCCGGAGCGCTTCAATCTGTTTCCGTATATGTCGGTGCGGGACAACCTGTTGGTCGGCGCCTATACCGCAAGGGAGCAAATCAAGAAGAATCTTGACATGGTCCATGCGCTGTTTCCGCGGCTGGAGGAACGGGAGCGACAGGAAACCTCGACCCAGTCGGGAGGCGAGCGTCAAATGGTTTCGCTTGGACGCGCCCTGATGACGTCTCCGAAGCTGCTTCTGGTTGACGAGCCGACGATTGGACTCGCACCCCGGGTCTGCGACGAGATCGCGGAGGCTCTGAAGCGGATGCGCGGTGAGTTTGGCCTGACGATACTTATGGCCGAGCAGAACGCCAATTTCGCGCTGTCGCTGTCGGACAGGATCTATGTTCTGGAGAGCGGTCAAATAACAGCACAGGGTACGCATGGAGCGCTTTCGGGCGATGAGGCGCTGGCCGCTGCGTATTTCGGACATTGAGCCCTAAGCAACTTTTGGTGGATTGGGATAACTTCTCCGGCAGCTACGTCGATATAGCTTGTGTCCGCAGAAAAACCGCTAGGCTGCGGATTTTTAACGGTAAATGACGGAATCCGGCAATCCTCCCCTTCAGGAGGCCCCCATGCGCAGGGTCCACGACACCCGGCGGAGGGCCGGTGCCCCCGACATCAGGAGGATCAGGCTGCACGTGAGGTCGCGAGACGACATCCCGGCGATCCCGATCGGCCTCCAGGACCCCTGCGGCGACGAAGGGACCCGAAAGCGGCTGTCCGGGCTTCCGGACAGGATGGTGCCGCCCGGAAAGAGCCGCCGGGTCGGCAGGCCGGGGATGGAACCGTTGACCATCCTGGTGCCCGGCGTGGTCAGGCACGGTCCCGGGTGCGGTTTCGACCGGCTTCGGGAACCGGCGAACCAGCACATCCCGATCCGGCGAAGGCCGGAGGCCGGGCCACGGATCATGGGACGTGGACGGATACGAATACCAGCGTCTGGTTGACAGCGTGTCGCTCCTCACGCCGGAGCTTCCCGCCGAGGTCGGAAGGACGGTCGTGGAGAAGGGGCCACAGGGTGGCGGCGGAAAAGCCTGGCGCCGCGTTGCGCGGCCGCCGTCATTCCTTCGTGGCCGGGACCGACGTGCATCATCCGACGGACGGGAACCCGCCGATGGGCGCGGCGCGGTGCATGGTCCGGGACGTGTCCCGGGCCTGCGGGGGGCCTGGGCCGCCCGGCTGGCGGAGGAAGGAATACCTTTGCGGAAAGCTCCGCAGGCTCTATCCCGGTGTCGCCACGTCACGGCCCGCCAACCCGCGCCCGAGGGACGTGGAGGCGCCGCGCCGGCCCGCCCTGAAGCTGGCGGACAGGGCGGAGGCCAGCCGCGCGGAGATCGACGGTATGTTGGGTATCCCGGGCCCATCGGACAGTATCCGGGGCTTCATCGGCCATGTCAGGCACCGGGCGGACCTGACCGGACGGCGGATCCTGAAGGGCGGGACGGTCCCGCACCGCGGGAAGGTGCACCCGATATCCGGGCCGCACACGCGCTGGATATCGAAGGGAAAGGCTAGGGTGTCGGTGGAGCCCGGCGTCCCCGTCCGCGTGCTGGAGGACCGTCACGGATTCCTCCCGCACCGTTCCGTCATGTGGGAGGGGAGCGACGTGGACGTGGCGGTCCCCATGGGCGGGGAGGCGCGGGCCCGGTTCTTTCGATCTCCCGGATCATCCCGGGCGCCTGCCGCGGACGGGCGGTCCGCCCGAGGCTCATGCACGTCATGTGGATTTCGGGGCCTTTCACCCGGTATTGACGGAAGCGCCCGGTCACGGGGACCGGCCGGAAGGCGGCCGGCCTCCCTGTGATCCTGTGACGATGTCCGGGATTCCGGTGCCGGCGTCGATGGATGGCCCGGACGCCGGCGGATGACGGGGAAAGGGAGGGAAAGGGCCGGGGCGGGCGGGAGCGCGACCGGTATCCGGCCTGACGGTCCCGCCGGGGCGGCGCGGAAAGACACCGACTCCCGACGGACAGCCGGATATTCCGGGGTCCTGAAGACCGAAGGGGGCGAACCGGATGCGGACCCTGTCGGCATCCCGGCGCCGCGCTTCGGGTATGGGAACCATATCGGCATCGACCGCGGACGGCGTTCCATCCGCGGCGGGACATGCACCCGTGCGGCCCGGTGTGACGGGCACGGACCGGCATCCGTTGCGGACCCGGCCAGTGGCTCCGGATCCGTCCGGGCGGACACCGGTCACCGCCCGGCGGGGAACGGGGCCGGCCGAAGGCACGGGGCCATCGCTCCCGTATCCACCGCGGGAAGCCGCGTGGCGGCCCATGCCCGGGCACGTCCGGCGGGGCGATGCGACACGCCCTTCCATCCGCGCCCGCGTCGGACATGTCCTCGGATACGGGAAAGGGCCGATGGCGGTCACGGTCCGCCGCATCGGCCGGGTCCGGGCCACAGCCCGCATGACCATGGCGAACCCGGGCCGCCCCGTCCTCCATGAACGGCGACAGGCCGGAGCCTGGCTCCGTCCGGAATCGGGAAATCACCCGCCCGGGCGGGCCGGCGGGCGGGCGAACCGCGCTCTATGCCATACCGGTCGGCGGAATACCCGTAGGGGTGGCATCCGCGGAAATCACCCGCCTGACATTCGCGCCGGAATATGGGTTTATCGAGGTTTGCAGGTCATTATAAGGTGGCCATCACGATGCCTGTACTGGCGAAGCACACCGCTGGTGCAGGTCACGGTGGGAGCCGGATCATTGACAAAGCGGACAGGACGGGGACCTGTAGTCTGTTCGGCTTCTGAAGGGGCTGGAACGCCCACCCGGGAAGCATATATGCCAACTGCGGTTCCATTGCGGAATAGCTGGATTAAATGCCTGAAACGTGAGGTCCGGCCCACTTCCGCACAGTGGTAACTCACGCGTTTTCGCCCTGTTCGCCTCAAATCGAACGGAGTAGGTAAACGCGGAACGGGAAGGGATGGCCATGTCGGTGATCGTCGATATTCAGGATCTGCGAAAAACCTACGACGATGGGTTCGAAGCGCTCAAAGGAGTGACACTCCAGATCGAGGAGGGGGAGATCCTTGCGTTTTTGGGACCTAACGGAGCGGGCAAGACCACGTTGATCTCCGTCGTCTGCGGCATTGCACGCGCCACTTCGGGATCGGTGCGGGTGGGCGGTCATGACATTGTCAAGGATTTTCGTGCGGCGCGCTCATTGATTGGGCTGGTTCCGCAGGAGATCGCGCTGGAACCCTTCGAGAAGGTCATCAACACCGTGCGCTTTTCGCGTGGCCTCTTCGGCGGATCCCGCAACGATGCGTATCTGGAGAAAATCCTGACCAAGCTCTCGCTATGGGACAAGAGAAACAGCCAGCTCAAGGAACTCTCGGGCGGCATGAGACGCAGGGTGCTGATCGCCAAAGCGCTCGCGCATGGGCCCCGGGTGCTGTTTCTGGATGAGCCTACGGCGGGAGTCGATGTGGAACTTCGACGTGATATGTGGGATACGGTGGCTGAGTTGAAGGCTGACGGGGTGACGATCATCCTGACCACTCACTATATCGAAGAGGCCGAGGCGATCGCGGATCGTGTGGGTGTGATCACCAAAGGGCGACTGTTGCTTGTCGAAGAGAAGGCCCGACTGATGCAGCGGCTGGGTAAGAAGCAGATCAAGGTGCAGTTGGATGAACCTTTGAAGACCATTCCGGAATCTATGCGGTCCGACGGATTGGAACTGGGCGCTGACGGATGCAGCCTGATCTATACCTACGACGCCAGAGCCAAGCGCACCGGAATCACCAGGCTGTTGAACGACGCGGCTGTGGCCGGGCTGGTCGTGAGCGACGTGCAGACCCGGGAATCGAGTCTGGAAGAAATATTCGTTGATCTTGTCCATAGCTCCAAAGATGAGGATGCGGCATGAATCTAACTGCGATCGGTGCGATTTATCGGGCTGAAATGTCTCGATTCTTTCGAACGTTCATGCAGAGCCTGCTCTCACCCGTGATTTCGGCCTCGCTTTATTTCGTCGTTTTCGGCGCGGCGATCGGTTCGCGCATCGATGAGATCGAACAGGTCAGCTACGGTGCGTTCATCGTCCCGGGACTGGTTATGCTGAGCGTTATGACGCAGGCGATTTCGAACGCGTCTTTCGGGATCTATTTTCCGAAATTCATCGGAACGATTTATGAACTTCTCTCGTCTCCGGTGAACTACTTCGAGATTGTCTGCGGTTATGTGGGGGCGGCGGCGACGAAGGCGCTGTTCATCGGTGTGATGATCCTGATAACGGCGATTTTCTTTGTCGATCTCGAGATACTGCACCCGCTGGCGATGCTGGCATTTCTGGTGCTGACCTGCGTCAGCTTCGCGCTTTTCGGTTTCATCCTCGGCATATGGGCCGGAAGCTTCGAGCAATTGCAGCTGGTACCCCTCTTGATCGTCACGCCGCTCGTTTTCCTTGGCGGATCGTTCTATTCGATTTCGATGCTGCCCCCGTTCTGGCAGACGGTCACGCTATTCAACCCCGTGGTCTACCTGATTTCAGGGTTTCGCTGGTCGTTTTATGGTACCGCCGATGTGCCGATCGGGCTGAGTCTAATGGCGATCACGGGCTTCACCTGCCTCTGCCTCACCATAATCTGGTGGATATTCAAGACGGGTTGGCGCATTCGCAGTTAGGTTTTCGGACAAATCGGGCAAACCCTCAGCCTTTGGGCGACGTCGGTGAAGACGGGCCATCCGGCTGGCGCCGATGAAGCGGTTTCAATGCATACGTCCACCGACAGGCACCTCCATGTCAGGAACGAGAAGGACAACCTCGCCCTCCTCATCGGGCACCCCCAGCACCAACACCTCCGACATGAACCTGCCGATCTGTCGGGGTGGGAAATTCACAACTGCCGTGACCCGTCGCCCCGGTAGGATCTCCGGTGTATAGTGTTTGGTGATCTGGGCGGAACTTTTCCGTTCGCCGATCTCCGGGCCGAAATCGATCCATAACTTGATCGCCGGTTTTCGGGCCTGAGGATAGGGTTCGGCCCGACGCACGACACCGACCCTTATGTCCACCTGGAGGAATTCCTCGAAAGTCAGGTCAGCCATTGCCAAGTTCCCTGGATCTGTTCGTCGCAGCCGAGACCGCCTGCCGCATAAGTGCCGGAAGTCCTGTATCGTTATTCATCAGCACAGACAGCGCCGCAGCGGTTGTCCCACCGGGGCTGGTGACGTTCTCGCGCATCCGCTCGGGTGCTTCGGTCGTGCCGTCCATAAGTGCACCCGCTCCGACAACAGTCGCTCGGGCCAGTTTCCCGGCAAGGTCCGAAGGCAGCCCTTCTGCGGTACCGGCAGCGGCGAGGGCCTCGACGAGATGGAATACGTAGGCAGGTCCCGATCCCGAGACAGCCGTCACCGCATCCATCTGGCTTTCGTTTTCGAGCCGTACCACCTGTCCGATGGAGGACAGCAGGAGTTCGGCCATATCGTAACCTCGGTCATCGACCCGCGCATTACCGAAGATTGCGGTGGTCCCACGCCTGACGGCAGCCGGAGTGTTCGGCATCGCGCGTATCACGGGTGTTTCCGGTCCCAGCGCGGCCTCGATGGTGGAGACCGGCGTGCCTGCGGCGACCGATATGGCAAGGGAGTGACCATTTCCGATCGGTTCCAGCGCGGAAAGCGCATCGGCCATCGCCTGTGGTTTGACAGCGATCAGGGCGACCGCCGGATTGCGCGGAATTCCGACATTGAGATGAACGCCCAATTCCTTGAGCCAGTCGGAAGGTTGTGGTTCCAGAACCCATACCGCCCGGGCTAACAACCCGGCGTCCAGACAGCCGGCAAGCATTGCCGAGCCCATTCGACCGCAGCCAAGCAGGACCAATCCATGCGCTTCGATATCCGTGAACATGGGGCGCGTCTGGACCGAGCCTAGGCCCGACCGTAAGCCTCGGCGATGGCGACCCCCATGGCATCCTTCGGTGTCTGGCCACCCCAGGCAACAAGCTGAAACGCGGGATAGAACCGCTCCGAAGACGTCACCGCGGAAACGATCAATTGGTCTATCTGTTCAGGTAGGGCGATCTGGCCACCCGCCAGAACAAGTCCATAGCGAAATACCATCAGCCGCTGATCCATCCAGTAGGTGAACGCACCTGTCCAGCACTTGTCATTCACCCGGTTCAGCGCCTCGAACACCTGTGGGAGTCGGTCCTCCGGCGGTTCCATCTCGAACGTGCAGATCAGCCGCAGCGTTTCATCGTAACCCGACCAGGCAAGCGTTATCGAATAGGTGCGCCACTGGCCTTCAACCGCCATTGCGATCTGGTCATCTCCAACCCGGTCGAAATGCCATTCATGGCTTTCGGCGACATTCTCCACGACGTCGATCGGGTGCAGATCATCGGTAAACATATGCTCGGATAGCGACATGCCTGTTTCCTTCCGGGTTGTCATTCAGCTGGAAGCTGCCACTACAACTGGTTTATATTACAGGTTCGGCGATCTTATGCCGCCTTTATGACTAAATATCGTATACCTATGAGAATCCGCCTGTAAAGTGGAATCCGGAAGAGAAGTGGAATATTCTGTGGATAAATCCGCATGATCCGCACGGTGTATGGGCGGTTCCATTCCGGCCGAACAATCATGTGGTGAGCGATTTCAGCGGGCATTTTCGAGCCATATCCGACCTTGCGCAATCCTGCCCGGCAATCTAACTCGATGCAGGACCGACCAGCGGAGATTACATGTCAAGAAGTCTGTCAGCGCTTTCCGTGCGCCTCCTCGACGCCGCTAAATCGGCTGGCGCCGATGCTGCGGATGCGATCGTTTCTGAAGGAACCTCGGTATCCATAGACGTACGCGGACAACAACTTGAACAGGCCGAAAGATCGGAGGGAATCGATCTTGGGCTGCGCGTTTTCGTCGGTCAGAAACAGGCCTGTGTTTCCGTCTCCGAAACAAGCGAACGCACGTTGCGTGACATGGCGGAGCGTGCGGTAGCCATGGCCCGTGACGCACCGACCGACCCCTATGCAGGTCTTGCGGATTCCGACGATCTGGCGAAACGATGGAATCTTGAAGTCCTTGATCTTGAGGATCTGGCACCGGAACCCGATCCTGCCGCTTTGGAACGGGACGCGCGCGATGCCGAGGCCTCGGCCATGTCGGTCCCGGGAGTCACGAGAATCGATGTCGCGACGGCTGGCTTTGCCCGTAGCCATGTCCATCTGGCCGCCACCAACGGGTTTTCCGGTGGATATTCACGCACGACACATTCGAGGGCATGTGTTGCGATAACGGGTGAAGGAACCGACATGGAGCGCGACTATTACGCTGACATGCGGACCTACGCTTCCGATCTGGAAGGCTCCGATGAGATCGGTCGCACGGCCGGTGAACGGGCCAAAGCCCGCTTGGGTGCCCGTAAGCCTCCGACCGGAGCCTTTCCGGTAATCTATGACGAGCGCGTCGCGCAGAGCTTGATCGGTCACCTGCTGCAGGCGGTTAACGGTGCTTCCGTGGCACGCGGCTCCAGCTGGTTGCGGGATTCTCTGGACGCGCAGGTTCTTCCGGGAGGCCTTGACATCAGCGAAGATCCTTTGCGTCCGCGTTTAGCCGGAAGCCGCCCATTTGACGCGGAAGGGCTGGAATGCCGCCAGCGGATGATAGTTGAAAACGGCATACTTGTCGGTTGGACCCTTGACCTCGCGACGGCGAGGCAGCTTGGCATGCGGTCCACCGCGAGTGCCAGTCGTGGTTTATCGTCTCCACCGACCCCTTCGGTGTCCAACATCGCCCTGACCCAAGGAGAGCGTTCCCGTGAAGATCTGATGGCGGAGATCGGCACTGGAATACTCGTTACTTCGATGATGGGCAGTTCGATCAATCCGACCACCGGCGACTATTCGCGTGGGGTGTCGGGTTTTTGGGTCGAGGGAGGTGAAATCGCCTACCCGGTGAACGAGTGCACGATAGCCGGCAATCTTCGTGATATGCTGAAGACCATCGTACCGGCCAATGATGCCCGCACGCATCTTAGCAGGGTGGTTCCGTCGCTGATTGTGGAGGGACTGACGCTTGCAGGAGGCTGACCTTCCGCTTTTGACGCGCGCCGCCAGAAGTGCCGCCGATATCGCGCTGAGATACTGGAAGACTGAACTGCATGTTGAGAGCAAGGACGGTGGCTCTCCGGTATCCGAGGCCGATTATGCCGTCGATGCACATTTAAGGGAGATCCTCACCTCCGCTCGACCGGAATATGGATGGCTGTCCGAGGAAACCGAAGACAGCGATTCCAGGCTGTGCCGCGACACCATATTCGTTGTTGATCCGATCGACGGAACCCGCTCCTATGTCGCTGGCCAGTCTACCTGGGCGATTTCGATCGCGGTGGTACGGCATGGAAAGCCTGTGGCTGGTGTGGTTCATCTGCCCGTGCCGGGAAAGTCCTACACTGCTGAGAAAGGCAAGGGGTCGCTTCTGAACGGCATGCCGCTAGCGATAGTAGGACGGGATACAGCGGACGGTGCGGCGGTTCTAGGGCCTGCGTCCAGCCTCGACCCACAGAGCTGGGCTAAGCCTCCGCCGCTCCTCGATCGTCATTGGCGACCTTCACTTGCGTATAGATTCTGTTTGGTGGCCGAAGGTCGCTTTGACGCCGTTCTTACCCTTAAAGATGTTTGGGAATGGGATATTGCCGCCGGACTTTTGATCGCGCAGGAGGCAGGTGCGACGGTTACCGATCGGAACGACCGGCCACCGCTCCTGAACAGCACAGACGCCAAGATCGACGGGGTGTTCGCCGCTGCTCCGTTTTTGCATCGGACGCTAATTTCGCGTTACCTTGATGTATCCGAAGAGGAGCAGGAGAGTCTGCCTCTTTGAATCTGACCCGTTCTAATGGGACCGCGTTTCATCCCGACGGACAGGACCTGCCGATCAGGTGGCATATGACCGAGCGCCCTTTACACGTCAATTATGCGCAACGATCGCGCCGGTGATCTTAGAGTTTGTTCCATAAGTTGAGTGGTCCCGCAGGATGTGGCATTCCGGTTGGTGAACGCACCCAGATACGGAGAGAGCCATGCCCTGGAACAGGACCACCCAACAGATCCATAAGCGCCCGGACGACCACAGTCAAAACGATCTGACCGACGCCGAATGGACCATCATTGAGCCGATGCCGCCGAAGCGGGGAAGGATGGGACGGCCGCGCGGGGTCGACCTTCGGTCGGTGTCCGGCGGGGGCCGGCATATCCTGTCCACGGGATGCCGGTGGCGTGCGTCACCCTCTGGATATCCACCGTTTTCCACCGACCGGAACCATTTTCACGCATGGCGGCGGAGCGGGCTCCCGGAGCGTATCGTGCATCGTCTCCGGGACCTCGCGCGGCGGTGTCCGGGGCGCTCCGCGGAGCCGACCGCCGCCCCGGTCGACAGCCGGTCGGTGAGGACCGCGGAGAGCGGCGGGCCCCGCGGCCACCACGCCGGCAGGAAGGTGAAGGGAAGGAAAAGGCACCTGATCGTGGACGCCGACGGCACGCCGGTCGTCATGACGGTTCACACCGCCGGCATCCAGGACCGGGACGGCGCACCGGACCTGATCGCGAAGCTGCTGGAGACGGTGCCCACGGTGTGTAGGCTGTTCGCCGACGGTGGCCACCCGGGTCCGAAGCTGCGGGAGCGGCCTGGGGGGATGGGGTTGCCGGACGTGATCAGGATCGTCGAAAAACCGAAGGATGTCAAAGGTTTCACTGTTCCCTGCCGCCGCCGGGTGGTGGAGCGGACCTTCGCCTGGATGGGCCGGTGCCGCCGCCTGTCGAAAGATTACGAAAGGCTCAGCGAGAACTCGCTGGCATCCGGGGTGAGGCATCACGCGCCACCGGTCCGAGCGTGATGCCGAACGCTGGCCGCCTGCCGGTTCCTGCTCAGGCGGGTGGCGAGGGCGTCAACTCCATGAAAAACAATAGTTTAATCATATCAGTGACTTATGATTCAAACTCTTAGAGTTTGTTCCATAAGTTGAGTGGTCCCGCAGGATGTGGCATTCCGGTTGGTGAACGCACCCAGATACGGAGAGAGCCATGCCCTGGAACAGGACCACCCAACAGCTCCATAAGCGCCCGGACGACCACGGTCAAAACGATCTGACCGACGCCGAATGGACCGTCATCGGGCCGATGCCGCCGAAGCGGGGAAGGATGGGACGGCCGCGCGGGGTCGACCTTCGGTCGGTGTCCGACGGGGGCCGGTATATCCTGTCCACGGGATGCCGGTGGCGCGCGTCACCCTCTGGATATCCACCGTTTTCCACCGACCGGAACCATTTTCACGCATGGCGGCGGAGCGGGCTCCCGGAGCGTCTCGTGCATCGTCTCCGGGACCTCGCGCGGCGGTGTTCGGGGCGCTCCGCGGAGCCGGCCGCCGCCCCGGTCGACAGCCGGTCGGTGAGGACCACGGAGAGCGGCGGGCCCCGCGGCCACCACGCCGGCAGGAAGGTGAAGGGGAGGAAAAGGCACCTGATCGTGGACGCCGGCGGCACACCGGTCGTCATGACGGTTCACACCGCCGACATCCAGGACCGGGACGGCGCACCGGACCTGACCGCGGGGCCGCCGGAGACGGTGCCCACGGTGTGCAGGCCGTTCGCCGACGGTGGCCACCCGGGTCCGAAGCCGCCGGAGCGGCCTGGGGGGATGGGGGTGCCGGAGGTGACCGGGACCGTCGGAAAAACGGAGGATGTCAAAGGGTTCACTGTTCCCTGCCGCCGGTGGGTCGTGGAGCGGACGTTCGCCTGGATGGGCCGGTGCCGCCGCCTGTCGAAGGACTATGAGCGCCTCTGCGGGAACCCGCTGGCGTCCGGGGTGAGGCATCACGCGACACCGGTCCGGGCGTGAGTGAGGCACGAACGAACGCTGGCCGCCTGCCGGTTCCCGCTCAGGCGGGTGGCGAGGGCGTCAACTCCATGAAAAACAATGGTTTGATCATATCAGTGACTTATGATTCAAACTCTAACAGCTGATTGAATCCCCCACTTCCAGTCCGAAGTGCAACACCGGCCCGCCTCCGGAGCGAGGGCGTGGCCCGAGCGGAGGAGGCGGGCCGGTGTTGAGGGATTTTCCGGCCAGGGCCCCGGATTCCACGCGGAATACGGCGGCTGTCCCTTCGGATCGGAGCGTAACCGGGCCTCCCGGCGGCGGCAAGGCCCCGCGGCGGGAGGTGGCGCGCCCGTCCGGGCGAGGGAAGGGGTGGCCCGACCGAAACCGGGCGGGCGCGCCTGCGGAATTCCCTCTCCCCCGTCGGCCGACGGGGCGAAGCGCCTCAGGGAGGCCGCGCCCGCGCGAAAGCCTCCGCCGGCGTCAGGTAGCCGGGCGCCTTGCGGGGGCGCGCGTTCAGGATGTCCTGGACCCGCTTCACGCGGGCGTCCGTGACCTGCCGCAGGTCGGTCCCCTTCGGCAGGTACTGGGGCGGCAGCCCGTTGGTGTGCCCGTTCAGGCCCCGCTCCCACGGGTGGTAGGGCGTCGGGAGGAGGAAGTCGGCCTCCAGCGCCTTCGTCACCTTCGCGTGCCCCGCGAACTCCCTGCCGTTGTCCGCCGTGATCGTGTGGACCCTGGCGCCGAGCCCCTTGAGAAGGTCAGTCATCGCCTCGCCGAACGCCTCCGCCTTCTTTCCGTCAACCCGTTGGACAGGCGTGAATTCCGGGCATCCGTCAACGGGCGACACCACCGCACCGCTGTGTCCCCCGCCGATCACCGTGTCCGCTTCCCAGTCGCCGATTCTCGCCTTCGCCCCGACCTCTTTCGGGCGCTCCGGGATGTCCCTCCGGCCCGGGATGTGACCCCGGCCCGCGTGGCGGCCACCCTGCCGGTTCGGTTTCTTTCCCCGCCGCCGCAGGTGCCCGAAAAGCGTTCCTCCGTCCCTGCGGTCCGCGCGTACGAGGTCGTATATCCGCTGACGGCCGACCATGCCGGGGTCCTCCAGCCGGAGACGCCCCGGGACCTGTTCCGGGCTCCAGCCCTCCTCCAGCTTCGCCACGACCTTCGCCCAGCGCTCCTCCGTCAGCTTCCCCGGGACCGAAGAGGCCCCGCTCCGGCGCCCGGTGGCCTTCCTCCACGCCTGTCCCTGCCGGTATCCCCGCCCGCCGCCGTTGCGTCGGATCTCCCGCGATATGGTGGCCGGATGGCGGCCCAGCTGCCTGGCGATGGCCCCGTTCGAAAGCCCGCCTTTCCCCGTCGCGTATATCTGGCATCTTTCGTCGAAGGTCAGATGACGGTAGCCCTCGGGCATGACACTCTCCTATCCTGAGCACAGGGACTGTCGCCGTTATCTGGCCGATTCGCGGGATGCTGCACCCGAAACGCGGCTTCCCACCATCAACGGTGTTGCACTTCAGAGCGGAACGGGGAATCAATGAGTTATGAGTCAAATTCTTATGGGTGGATGTCAATTGCGGGAGTGTATTCGAACGAAACCAGGTAAGTCACCTCTGCGGAGGTATTCGCCTCGCTGGAACGGTAATGAACGCGACGCGCTTCCGGAAACCATGCGGGAGGCACCGGTCAGTAAGAGCGTTATGCCCGAAGGGGAATTCGTTTTGTGACAATGGAGGTTCCGCATCGGATCCAAGCATATAGGTCCCTGACGCCCGAAGGACTGAAATTCGAATGAGACGCCGCGAATGTGACCGGCGGTTAAATCCGCTCTCCGTGAACTCATAGTGGCACTGGAAAGCGCCGGTGGTTAAGGCCATATGACCCTGTGTGGATGGGGTGCCGCCTCACAGTGCGGAAGTTCATCGAGGCAAGGAGGCAAAGCCCATGAAAGGTATCATTCCCTTATGGCTCAAACGTTCAACCATGCCCATGGGAGTGGGGTTGATCGCGCTGTATTTGCTGCTTTCATCCGTTTACACCGTCGAAGAAGGCAATGTTGGCATAGTGAAAAGATGGTCAAAGGCCATCGGACAGGTCGGCCCGGGCCTGCATGTCAAGATTCCGATCGCCGATAGTATCGAAAGGATCGAGGTGCGCCAGCGCAAGAACGTTGAGGAACTTGCGGCAGCTACAAGAAACCAGCTCCCCACCACCGCGACCGTCTCCATTAACTGGACGGTCAATCGGACCTCGGCGATGGAACTGTTCATCAATTACGGTGGCCTTGACCAGTTCGAGACGCGGATCCTGGATCCGAAGCTGCGCAGTGCTGCGAAGGCGGCGATTTCGCAGTTCCAGGCGGACGAACTGATCCGCAACCGGCAGGCTGCGGTCAACGCGATCATGGAAGGCATGGCGCTCGAACTTGAGGGTTTTCCCGTAACCGTGAACTCGCCCCAGATCGAGAACCTTTCGCTGCCCGCGGCCTACCTCCAGGCTGTGGAGGAAAAGGAAAAGGCGAGGGAGGACGCCGAGAAGGAAAAGCACAAGCTTGAGCAGCAACGGCTGATCGCTAGGCAGGCGGTGAATTCCGCCGAGGCGAACGCTCAGGCCAAACGCCTTGAGGCCGATGCGGAAGCCTATCGGGTGATCACGGAAGCGCAGGCAGAGGCGGATGCCATCCGTTTGATCAATGAGCAGCTGGGCCAAAGTCCGCTCTATGTCGACCTGGTGCGCGCATAAAGATGGAACGGCATCCTACCGCAGACGGTGCTTGGCGAGGGAGTCGGTGCGTTCCTGTCCTTACCGCCCGCAAGGAGCGCACTCGACCCGAAGTGATGGTCGGAACTGTTTCGGGTGAAAGGGGTTCCGGACTTACATATCGTCGCCAATGGAGATTGAAGCCAGTGACTACGGTGCCGATATGATGGATCCCGCGCAGTTCGCTCTTGGTATAGACTCCGCTTCGAGACGGTTTAGTTCAGTCCCGGCGCCTGATCCGCGTTTCATGCCCACGACATCGTCTCGCCGTTCGATGGCTGTCAACAACGCAGCTCCCGGTTCTTCCGGTGACTTCCATCACTACAGATGCTGGCAGCTTGGTCGCGATATAACGGAGCGCTTCAAACCAACGGTTCTGGCTGGCCAAGGGAAAGTCCGACCCGGAAGGCGATGGCGCAGCGACTTCAACTATGGGATATCCCAAAACGGGATGAGGCACCTTATGCAAAAGTGCGCGAGCCTGTGGGTTTCAGTGAACCAACAATTCCCATAGGCGGAACCGTCAGCGAAATTTACAGGAGATCCATATGGCACAGCGTCTGCATCTGGTGTTTGGAGGGGAGTTGGTCAATCCGTCGAAAAACGTGTTCAGGAATGTCGATGACATGGACGTAGTCGGAATATTCCCGAACTATCAGTCTGTTTACGAGGCCTGGAAGCAGGTGGCGCAGCGTACGGTTGACGATGCCCACATTCGCTATTTCATAGCGCATCTTCACCGCTTGAGAGACGAGGAAGTCGAGGCTTCCGCGACCGAGAAAGTTGAAGACTAACGGAATTTCGCTCCCATGCGATCACAGGCTTTCGTATTCAGAGGGGGTTATGCGTTCATGTTGAATGCTGGCCCTGAAAACCTTGTTGGCCTGCGCCGAAGCGCGGTGGATCCGAAGGCTTGACCTTCACCGGTTTCGTTTCCGATCGGTGTGCCATGACCGCGTGAAGCCATCGGTCGAAAGCGCGGTAAAGCCGGGAATGAAACTCCACTCACATTCATGCTCATTAGTTTCAAACCTGTTGACTTGGCACCTCGGCCGGATTAACCGCTCTCCGTTCCGGTCTTATGGGTCGGGACATGAATTTGGTGTTGGTGGCCTCCGCAAGGGGATGCCTGTCGCCCGAACGGGAAAGGACAACGCCCTTCAAAACCGCGCCCTGCCAACGGGTGCCCGAAACCATGAAGGAGACCAGAGGTGACCAAACGCACCGCTGCCAAATACAAGATCGATCGCCGGATGGGTGAAAATATCTGGGGTCGCCCGAAATCCCCCGTGAACCGGCGGGAATACGGGCCTGGACAGCATGGCCAGCGTCGCAAGGGGAAGATGTCGGACTTCGGCATCCAGCTTCGCGCCAAGCAGAAGCTGAAGGGGCATTACGGCGACCTGACCGAAAAGCAGTTCAAGCGCATCTATTCCGAAGCCTCCAGAATGAAAGGCGATACCGGCGAGAACCTGATTGGATTGCTTGAGCGTCGTCTTGACGCGGTCGTGTACCGTGCGAAGTTCGTTCCCACCGTTTTCGCGGCGCGGCAGTTCGTAAACCATGGACATGTCGAGGTGAACGGTCGCCGGGTGAACATCCCAAGCTACCGCGTAAGCGAAGGAGATGTCATTGAGGTACGTGACCGTTCCAAACAGCTGGTGATCGTGATCGAGGCCGCACAGCTCCGTGAGCGTGACGTACCCGACTATATCGATACGGATTTCTCCAAGATGACCGCCACTTTCGTTCGTACACCCGGTCTCTCGGATGTACCGTTCTCAGTGGTCATGGAGCCACATCTGGTGGTTGAATACTACGCAAAGAACTAAGCGGATTCCGCCGCGTTTTCATACGAACTTCCTGCGCTCGCTGTCACTGACGTCGATGATGGAGAGCACTGGCAATTCCGTGTGAAATCGATGCATTGCTTACGCTTCGTGTCTGAATCGGATCCGCTCAGCGACAATATACTGCTGCGTGATATTTCTACCTAGTGTCTGCCAGAAAACCCCGTGTTTTTCCGGTGACAGGGCCGAATCCGGCGGATTCCGGCTTCACGGGCCCCTGGCCGGGCCCGTCGGAGCGCCGCCCGGGGCTTCGACCTGACCGCGCCCGCCACCGGGGCCTTGCCGCCGCCGGGAGGCCCGGTTACGCTCCGATTCGAAGGGACAGCCGCCGTATTCCGCGTGGAATCCGGGCCCCTGGCCGGAAAATCCTTCAACCCCGGCCCGCCTCCTCCGCTCGGGGCCACCCCCTCGCTCCGGAGACGGGCCGGTGTTGCACTTCGGACTGGAAGTGGGGTCGCGAAAAATCCGCAGCCTGGCGATTTTCTGCGGACACTACCTGACAAAACTGAACGGCCTCATGCCCGGATATAGGAAAGCCGGATTTGCCTTCTTGGCGGCGTCGATGAACGCATCCGACCTCGCGGCGCGAACGGTAGCGGAATGGGACATCGGGAATATCCCGATCGCCCACAGCCTGTCCGAAGTGGATGCGCAGAGTTGGGGACTGTGGATATCGAAGTCGCTCAAGGACGCCGAGCCGGACTCTTCTGCGAACCCGGAATGGTCTGGGTCCGCCCGGACGGACGTCTGTATATGATTGACATCTCAAATATGCCCTGGGCACGTCCGGACCTGGAATTCCTGCTTTCAAAAGTTCCGATGGCGGTGGAGAACGCCTACCCGGCCCGCGGAACTTACTGAGATGCGCGTTTCCCTCGCGAAGGCGAGGGAAACGATACCCAACCCGAATCCAATCGGTACCATGACACGGAGGAGTTAGGCGCTTCCCGATCCCCCCGTGCGGAAGGCTCTGAACGATCCAGGCCTGATTTCTCGACGTCACGGCCAGTACCGATACGCCATGCCCCTATTTGGAGAAGGTGCGGTATCGGCCCGCAGGAATATGGTTGCGGTCCGACCTTTTGCTGGCTTGCCGTTAGGCCACCTCTTTACCCGTCTCCTGATCGACGATCTTCATGGATAGTCGCACCTTGCCCCGATCGTCGAAGCCTACGAGTTTCACCCAGACCTCCTGACCCTCCTGCAGAACATCCGAGGGATGGTTGAGTCGTCTAGGTGCGATCTGGCTGACATGAACGAGCCCGTCGCGCTTGCCAAAGAAATTCACGAACGCGCCGAAATCGACGATCTTGACCACCTTACCCCTGTAGATGCGTCCCGCTTCGGGCTCCGCCACGATCGCCTGAATCATGTCGTAGGCTTTCTCGATGGCCTCGCCGTTGGGCGACGCGATCTTGATAACGCCATCGTCGCTGACGTCGACCTTAGCTCTGGAAACCTCGACAATCTCTCGGATTACCTTTCCACCCGTTCCGATCACTTCGCGGATCTTTTCAGTGGGAATCGTCATGGTCTGGATGCGCGGAGCGTGAATGCTGAATTCGCCCGCCTCGGTGATCGATTTGGCCATCTCGCGCAGAATATGCATCCGGCCCCGCTTCGCCTGCGCCAGGGCCTGTTCCATGATTTCCGGGGTTATACCCGCGACTTTGATGTCCATCTGCAGCGAAGTGATGCCATTCTCGGTGCCCGCGACCTTGAAATCCATATCACCGAGATGATCCTCGTCACCGAGGATGTCGGTCAGGATAGCGAAGCGCCCGTCGTCTTCGAGAACGAGGCCCATGGCGACCCCTGCGACACCCGCTTTGAGCGGAACACCCGCATCCATCAAGGACAGTGAGCCGCCACAGACCGTCGCCATGGAGGAGGAGCCGTTCGATTCGGTGATCTCGCTGACCAGCCGCACAGTGTAGGGGAAATCGGTCGCCGCGGGAAGCACCGCCTGCAGCGCGCGCCATGCGAGCTTACCGTGGCCGATCTCGCGACGTCCCGGCGGGCCGACGCGTCCCGTCTCACCGACCGAATAGGGCGGGAAATTGTAGTGAAGCAGGAAATTGGATCGGAAGTTTCCGTGGAGCGCATCGACGATCTGCTCATCGTCCCCTGTTCCCAATGTCGTTACTGACAGGCTCTGGGTTTCGCCGCGTGTGAACAGTGCCGAACCGTGCGTCCGGGGGAGGAACCCGGTCTCGCAGGCAATCGGACGTACTTCGTCCAGAGCGCGGCCGTCGATCCGACGTCCGTGTCCGACGACATCCCCGCGCAGTATTTCGGAACTCAGTATTTTCAGCACGGTGCCGATATTCTCGTCTTCCCTGTCCTCTTCGGAGAGATCGGCGACGATCCGCTCTTTCGCCTCGGCAATGGCCGTGACGCGCTCCTGTTTGTCGGTTAACGCATAGGCGGCGCGCAGTTGATTTACGCCGGCGCCCTTCAGCCTTTCGTAGAGCGCTGAATGGTCCGGTGGCTGGAAATCAAGGGGTTCCCTGGCTGCTTCCTCCGCCAGCGCGATGATTAGCTCGATGACCGGCTGGATACGCTCGTGAGCGAAAGTGACGGCGTTGAGCATTTCGGATTCGGTCAGCTCATAGGCTTCCGATTCCACCATCATCACCGCGTCTTTGGTACCGGCCATAACCAGATCAAGGCGCTGTTCGGGCTTGCCGCGCAGATCCTGCATATCCTCGACTTTTGGATTCAGCACATATTCGCCGTTCACGAAGCCAACGCGGCATCCGGCGATGGGGCCCATGAACGGGACGCCGGAAATCGTGAGTGCCGCCGAAGCGGCGATCATCGCGACGACATCCGGGTCGTTGACCATATCATGGGACAGTACGGTGCACATCACGAGCACTTCATTCCTGAAGCCGGGAACGAACAGCGGTCGAATCGGTCGGTCGATCAGGCGTGAGGTCAGGGTTTCCTTCTCGCTCGGCCGTGCCTCGCGCTTGAAGAAACCACCGGGTACCTTGCCTGCGGCATAGTATTTTTCCTGGTAGTGTACGGTTAATGGAAAGAAACCCTGGTTGGGCTTGGCTTCTTTGGCGAAAGTGACGTTCGCCATCACCGTTGTCTCACCAAGCGTGGCGACGACCGAGCCGTCGGCCTGTCGCGCGACTTTCCCGGTTTCAAGCGTAAGGGTTTCCTCCCCCCACTGGATGGATTTGGTCGTAAGTTCGAACATGTTATAATATATCCCTTTGGAAATACGCGCCCGGTCTACGGGGCGACTTCCGATTTATGGCGGCCCCATTGCCGCCGCCCCCATTCCTTCTGCATGCGTCCCGAGGGCGATTGACGTCATGAGACCGATGCGCGGGCATTTACAGTAAGCCTTTGCCCCGCCGCAAGTGGCAAGCACCGAACGCCGCTGGGCAGGGCGGATCCATGAATACCCGGAGCACACCGACTCGGCCCGCCGCCTGAGACGACGTGCACATCGACGTTCCTGCCCCGCGCGGGGAAACTAGCGACGTATGCCCAGCCGCTTGATAAGATCCCGGTACCGGGCTTCGTCCCTGCTTTTGGTGTAATCCAGCAACCGCCGGCGTTTAGCGACGAGCTTCAGAAGACCGCGACGGGAGTGATTGTCTTTCCTGTGGGTTTTGAAATGTTCGGTCAGCGTTGAGATTCGGCTTGTCAGAATAGCCACCTGTACTTCGGGTGAACCTGTATCGCCTTCCTTCGTGGCGTATTCCTTCATCAGGCGCGTCTTTTCTTCGGCTGTGATCGACATCGGGGGCTCCTTTCAGCGTTCATGGCTCGAGCCGGGATGTCGTCCAGCAAGGCCCGTGGAGATACCGCCGCCACAAATGGAAAGTGGACGGATTCGCGCTCAGTAAGGTAAATACCGGCAATTGAAAAGGGTCCGATTTAACCGCAATCGCGAACAATGAGAATCATCGATCCCTGAATCCGGTCATATTCCGTTCGAGACCTGGGTCCGAAGGCGATGCGGCATGTCACGCCCCAGCGTTCGGGCATCGTGATACACTTCGAACATCAACCCTTACCGTCGTTCGGACTCCACAAAAGGGGCTTTTCCGCGTAAGCGATATATAGAGGATGCTTCGGATGTCCGGCTTTTGAAAGGCCGAGATGATAAAGCGGTCTTTCTGTGGCCCGCAACATTCGCTCGACCGTCGAGCCCCGGTTCAGATATGCGCCATGCTGACCCCAGGCGCAGATGGTTTGATCGGCCCAGAGGCATGCATCAAGAATAGCATCGTCATTTACCGGCCCTACTGGGTTTTCCACAGAGCGCAGCGCACGTGGATCCGTATCGCGCCAGGCGAATATGTTGGTGACACGGAATGCCCCAAAGCCGAGGGCGCGAGCGCGTCGCTCGCATCTTTCAACGGTTGGATCATTCCTTTCTTCGGTCGCGGTCGACGGATTCAGCATGACAAAATTCACACCACATCCTGCTGGACTCCAGATCCTGGTCAAACTGTATCTGTAGCGTTCACAATTCGAATAGACCGCTTCCGAAGGCGCGTCACCCTTCAGGTGTCGCTTGGTGATCATGGTTTCGGTGCTCAGCGGCTTTGGCACAGCGGCAGGCCAAGCGGGCGGTATCCGATACATAACCGTGCATGGAGCACCGAACGGGTCATTGGTGAAAAACGCGGTCTGGATGAAGTTCACCCGCCCGGTAGATGCCAACGGCGATCGCATGGTCATCAAGGCTGGCCCAGGCCGTGTCGCCGTATTCCGCTTCGCTGCTGAGTACCGGTCCGGGATTGCCGTTTCTCATCCTGGTGGCCCCTTCCGGTGTGGTGCGGAGCCGGGGTAGTCCCGAAAGCCCCTCCTCAAGTGGCAGCAGATGATCATCGAGCGAGGGTGATCCCGCCAGCTCTTCCAATACGTCGACGGAAATTCCTTCTTCGGCTTGGAACGGGCCGGACCAGAGACGGCGCAGGGCACTGACATGGGCGTAGCAGCCGAGTGCCTCACCGAGATCTCGCGCAATCGATCTAACATAACCGCCTTTTCCGCAGACCATTTCCAGTTCACATCGATCCGGGTCTCGGCGTTCGGTTATAAAGAGAGTCTCGACGAAAAGCGACCGTGCCGCGATCTCCACGTCCTCACCCGCACGTGCCCTCGCATAGGCGCGCTGGCCGTCGACCTTCACGGCGGAATATTGCGGAGGAACCTGCATGATCTGACCGACGAATGGCATCAACGCGACGTTTACTTCCTCATCGGTTGGTCTCAGATCCGATTCCACTATGATCTCGCCGTCCGCGTCGTCGGTGTCGGTCGCTTGGCCGAATCGAATCTCGAAGCGGTAGCATTTTGTCGCCTCGATCACGAAAGGTATGGTTTTGGTCGCCTCTCCGAGCGCGACGGCCAGCACACCTGTGGCCATTGGATCAAGCGTTCCCGCATGCCCCGCCTTTTTCGCACCGAACGCCCATCGGACCTTGTTCACGATGGCGGTTGAGGAAAACCCGGCTGGTTTGTCGACCACGACCCAGCCGGTAACGTCGCGGCCCTTGCGACCCCGAGCCATTTCAGCTTCCTTCCAGATCGCGGCGAACGCTGCCGAGGCCAAACAGTCGGCGGGTTTCGTCCATCCGGTCGTAGGTATCGTCGATCTCGAACCGCAGTTCGGGCGAACGCTTGAGGCTGATCTCCCTGTTGACCGCACGGCGAAGTGCCGTTCTGTTTCGGTTTAACACCTCGAGAGCGACATTGCGGTCGCCACCCCCGAGGGGCAGCACGAACGCCGTGGCCACGCGCAGGTCGGGCGATGCGCGTACCTCTCCCACTGTGATCGATAGACGGTTAAGGTCCGGATCATGGATTTCGCCGCGATTCAGTACATCCGCGAGCGTTCGGCGAATCAGTTCCCCCACGCGCAGCTGTCGCTGCGACGGCCCCTGTCCGGCATAGTGGGCACTCTTCCGCATGCGATGGTCCTTATGCCGTAAGACATTCCCGCGCAATCGGATTTGCCATTCATGATCCTACTGGGTAGTGCGGGTTCCGGGCGTAAGGAGATGGTTAAATGGATGCATGTCCCGGAATCGTGGTCACGGGAGTCGCCGGCCGAATGGGGCGGACGCTGGCGCGGACTGTATTGGACTCGGACAAGGTCCGGTTGGTAGGGGCGTTAGAACGTTCCGGGCATGCATGGATAGGGCACGATCTGGGTGAGGCTCTGGGCGGTGTCGCGTTGGGTATCTCAGTTGTGGATGACCCTCTGGACCCGTTCGCCAGGGCTCAGGCAATACTCGATTTCACCTCACCGGCGGCGACGGTTGAGTTCAGCCGATTGGCGGCGCAGACGCGGGCGGTACATGTCATCGGCACGACCGGATTTTCGGCGGATGATCTGGAAGCCATTGGCGCGGCGGCTCACCATTCGGTGATCATTCGTGCCGGTAACATGAGCCTTGGCGTTAATCTTCTGGTGAAACTGACGCTGATGGCCGCGGCGGCATTGGATGAGGACTTCGATATTGAGGTGATCGAAGCGCATCATGGCGCCAAGGTCGACGCGCCTTCGGGGACCGCGTTGATGCTGGGACAAGCGGCGGCGGAAGGGCGGGGCGTGTCCCTGGACGATGTTTCCGACCGTGGACGCGATGGCGCCACAGGTGCGCGGAGGCGTGGGAATATCGGGTTCAGTGCGATCCGGGGTGGCGATATTGTCGGCGAGCACGACGTTCTTTTCGCCGGACAGGGAGAGCGGATCGTGCTGCGGCACATGGCGTCGGACCGTAGCCTGTTCGCCAGAGGTGCGCTGAAGGCCGCATTGTGGGGACAGGACAGAAATCCCGGTGATTATGACATGATCGACGTGCTTGGCCTGAAGTGAAAGCTTTTGGGTAAGGACGGCGTAGGCTGCCGATCGGGCCCGTTTGGAAACCGCTTCAGAGTCTTGGCGGCCATCTCCCGCTGCTTAAGAATTTCTCGTAGGAGTCGTTCGGCTTCTGGAATGTGGCTGAACAGCCGTAATGTTGAAACCGTTCAATACTTCGAATGAGGTGCGTGACTTGGAAATTTTATGACCATTTGTGGGATAAACAGGGTTTCATCGTTACATGGCTACCTTCCGAAAACGCCTGTGACAATCCATCACAATAGCTGGCACAGCAGTGCTGCGTACTGGAGCTAGCATGTCAGCTAAGCAGCCACATGGTTTTCAGAGCGCTTATTTTCCCTCCACGATCCGTGTCTTTTTCGATCCAAAAAATCTGCGCTATGAATGCTTCGTGCCAGCAGCGAGATGAAGGACATGCAAAGCCTATCGACGGACCAGTATTTCACTTGACCGATGGGGTCGCGCTTTTGGCAGATCATACTAGGGCCCGTTGACATTCCCGCCTGAACCGCCGGTCTGGACCGTTCATATCCGTCCCCGAACACAGCCGGAACGGCGTTACGGGCAACCGGGGACGCAACCATGGAAAGGAGCGGGAACGGACCTACGGACGGAATGTGGCGGGCGACCCCGGGGGCACGGCGGTGGACGGCCGCCCCTTCGGCGGGGCCATCCTCCGGAGGGTGCGGTCAGGTGTCCCCCGGCGCGGCCTTCCCGGGCGCTTCGGGAAATGCGGCGGCGTGTCCGGGCGCCGCCGGCGCCGGGTGCCGAAAGGCGTGACCGACCGTGTTCCCGGGGCGCTGCCGGGGGATCTCGACCTGCGACACCCGTTCGTGGACGGCGCCGTGACGCGGGCCCACCGGAAGGCGGCGGGAGGAAAGGGGGCCGGGAGAACGGCGTCGGACGCTCCCGCGGAGGCCTGACCGGCAGGGTCATGGCGATGGCCTACGCGCCCGGCTTTCCCGTGGACACCGTGGTGCCACCGGGTCGGGCGCACGACCCGCGGGGGCTGCCGGAGCCGATGGAGGGCCGGTCTTCCGGCGCGCCTGTCGGCGACGGGGCCTTCGACGCGGACCGGCCCGGCGGGCGCGGGGCGGAGGCGGTTATTCCCTCCGGCGGGAACCGGAAGGAGATGCGTGTGCACGACGGAGGGATGTATGGATGGCGGCGCCGGACCGGGAACCGTTTCGCGAGGACCGGGGGGCCGGGCCGCCGCCGTGATAGCCGCGGGGTTGATGTCAACGGGCCCTAAGTCCGGAAAGCGCAATGCATCTGGCGGCGACGGTGGACTGGAACCGCGTGGGACGGAGGGTGATGATCGACGCGGCCGATGGGGTCATTGCGTAGATGAGTCCCTCCAGCGAGCATACGGACATGTCCGCCGCCGCAGACAGAGTGGTGGAGATGTTCGCGCGAATTTTGAATAAGCTGTTGTGGATAAGCGTGACACACGTTGGAAACATCCTGAGGATCCGAAAAAATGCCGGGTTGGAGGCGGATGCATCCTTTTACATCGGCGCGAATGCCGAGAACTGGCAGGCGGCTTGGGCGCGCGGGAGCGATGCGGTCAGCGAATTCTAAAGGATAACCCCTCCCGATCTCGTCGTGGAAGCCGAAGTCACCCATCTCGGCGAAGGAAAACCGGCCCGCTATGCGTCGCTGGGCGTGCGGGAAAGGTGGTGTGTATCACGATAGAAGCGTGGCAAGTCGATCTATATCGGAATTTTTGACCTTCAGGTGTCCGGTGGACCGCGTTTGATCAGCGAATCCATCGCTTTTCCGAGCCTTGCTACCATAACTCTTGCAGAGGCGCTCCGTTTAGCTTAAGGTAAAGACAGTAGCGATCTGCAGCGCTTCCTTGGAGAGGCGCTGGCACCGGTTTTGGCATTACGCTGTAAGGAAGGTGATAGGTTAGCTCTCCACCGGCGGATGAGCACAGGTCTCCTGAGTGCCCGGTTCCTTCGCCGTCGCACGCCCATAATTGCCCATCGATACGCTGCGTGGGATTTGGGGACAGAGATCGTCAACCGATCATTGTGGCGGGAATACCGGATTATGCCCGGAAACGGTGGCCGATAGGCAATGGATCGAGAGGTGAACGCCAATCCCGGAACCCGATCTATATCACGCGACATGGCGGATAGCGAGCCAATCCGCGCCGACAATCAATGCCGGTCAGAAATCCACCGCGATTCCCTTGCGTTCCCAATCCCCGTACCTTGCCGGATCAGGGCCGTCACGGCCACCAAGCTCCGTTGGAAGCCGCGGTTCTTCGCGCTTCCCGCGGCGCTGCTCGGCTTCCGCCAACGCCCGCTCTACGGCGGTCGACCGTTCCGGGCCAGGATAATGATCCGACATTCTCGAACTCCTTGCCGAATTTCTCTGTAATGATATAGGCGCGGGGTTTTGGTCACAAGACGGGATGGCCGATGAGGAAACGAGGGCTCGCCGCTCGACGGACGGCGATGTGGCTACTACGGCAGGTTACCGAGGAAAAGCGGGCTTTGTCGGATCTTCTACCGAAGGCTTTGGAGAGGCTCGGGCCCGAAGACCGAGCCTATGCCCAGAGGCTGGTAAAGGAAACGCTGCGCTGGATGAACCGGGCTGACCGAATGCTGGGTCCGCATCTCAGGAAGCGGCCTGAACCGGAAATAATGAACGCCCTGCGGCTTGGAGTTGTGGAGCTGACGGTCTGCGCCGTGCCGGCGCATGCGGTCGTCGATACCTTGGTTTCCTTGATGCGGGAGCGCAGCCGAACGGTTGGTGGCGCGGCTTTGGTCAACGCGGTTCTGAGACGCGTGGCCGATAGTCTTGACAGATGGGAATCGCTTCCGCCGCCGCGTATGCCCGGTTGGCTGCACCGGCGAATAGTTAGCGCATATGGAACGGCCGTCGCGGCGGCGATAGAGCGCTCGCACAGCGCCGCCGCACCGCTTGATATAACCCCGAAGGATGGTGATCCCGCTAAATTGGTGACCGAACTCGGAGGTTTTGCGTTGCCAACCGGCAGTGTGCGTGTTCCGGGGGCGGGGCAGGTTTCCGCGATGCCCGGCTACCGAGGCGGCGACTGGTGGGTGCAGGACACCTCATCCGCACTCCCCGCCAGGCTTCTGGACGTACGACCCGGAGAACGGGTGCTGGATATGTGTGCCGCGCCTGGAGGCAAGACAATGCAACTGGCAGCGGATGGGGCGGACGTGACCGCTCTTGATATTTCCGCTGTACGCATGAAGAAAGTGCGGGAGAACCTCGCCCGTGTTCGGCTTTCGGCGCACCTGGTTGTATCCGATGCGTTGAGATGGACGACTGACGCCTCCTTTGACGCCATTCTTCTCGACGCGCCCTGCTCTGCGACAGGTACGATCCGCCGCCGCCCGGATATCCCTTATGTCAGGGACGGGTCCGGATTGGCGGAAATCATCGAGCTGCAGGCGGGTCTGATCGACCGCGCCGCCATGCTGCTGCGATCGGGCGGACGCATGGTCTACAGCACGTGTTCGCTGCTTCCGGAAGAAGGTGAGGAGCAGGTCGAGCGCGCGCTCCGCCGACATCGCGATCTCGTGGTCGACCCGACAGTGCCGAAGTCGCTTGGAT
Source organism: uncultured Rhodobacter sp. (assembly GCA_965201085.1). GTDB lineage: Bacteria > Pseudomonadota > Alphaproteobacteria > Rhodobacterales > Rhodobacteraceae > JAPOUP01. The sequence continues at coordinate 278,632 of CBDAVS010000010.1, forward strand.
CCTGTCTCCCGGACTGGTCTGTCGGGACCGGACTGCGTCTTCGTCCCGACTTCTGGGAAGATCTGGGCGGGATGGACGGTTTCTTTATCGCAAGGCTGCAAAAGGTCGCCATGCCGCCAATTCGGCGATGACATGATCACTCCAAACCAATATACCGTTCCCCGACATGGGTATCGAAGAACGAAGCAGGGGTCGTGCCGTTTCCGTGGCTCCGGCCGGAGTCTCCCGGAGCCGCTGGACATGGATACTCAATCGATATCACGCCCGCCGCTCCTATCGCAGATCGGTCATGCCATCCATCGCGTTTCTGCCGGAGCCGTGCATGATCGGCCATCGGGAGCGCGGCTGCCACCTGTGCTCCGGAAAGTTCCCGTTCGCGGGCGGTCTGGTGGACGCACCCGATCTCGATATCTGGGATATCGAGATGCCGGACGCGGCATTCGAGCGGGAACTTCATGGCTTTTCCTGGCTTGATGATCTTGCTGCCGCCGGAGACCGCGCCGCTGAAGACCGTGCACTGTCTTGGACACGGGGGTGGATCAGGCGGTTCGGGCGCGGAAACGGACCCGGATGGCAGCCAGAACAGACCGGGCAGCGGGTTATCCGATGGATCAATCATTTAACCCTATTCTTGTCGGACGGCGAAGGAACTGGAGATTGGCGTTGGCGGGAGGCATTCAGGCGCTCGCTTGGCCACCAAGTCGCTTTCCTGTCGGATCGATGGCAGAATATCCCGCGGGGACTCTCCCGCATCGAAGCCCTTGCCGGGCTGGTCCACGCAAGCCTCGTATTGGTCGGTAAGGAAAACGATTGGGACTATTTCATCGAAGCTCTCGCGAACGAAGCTGACGGTTACATCGATGCCGATGGAGGCGTTTCAACCCGTAATCCGGAGGAACTGCTCGATGTCCTGTCACTTCTGATCCAGACGCTTTCGGTCTCGGCGGATGCCAGCAGGATCTCACCCAAGCGGATTCTCGACACCGTTGGCCGATTCACTCCAACGCTTAGATCATTGAGACATTCAGATGGCGGTCTCGCGCGCTTTCAGGGGGGCGGACGCGGTGTCGAAGGGCGGCTTGATCATGCATTGGCGAATTCTGGAACGCCTCGGCGGGACAGAACCGGTCTGGCGATGGGGTTTGCGCGGCTTTCGTCGGGCCGCACCTCGCTGATCATGGATACAGCGCCGCCATCGACCGAAATTCCCGGTATTTGCCATGCTTCGATAATGGCATTTGAGATGACCGTGGGGCGTCATCCGTTGATTGTCAACTGCGGCTCGGGAATCCCGTACGGTGTGGAATGGGCGAAGGCTGGACGTTTGTTGGCGGCGCATTCGGCGCTCGATGTCGAAGAAAATCCGTCGTCGGACCTTGGTGGCAAGCGGACACCGGACAGGGCAGGAATCGTTACCGCCACCGTGCCGCGAGACGTCCGCGTACGACTGTTCTCGGGTCTCGATGGAAAAGGAGTTCAGGCATCCCATGACGGCTATGTGCCAACCCATGGGATGATTCATATTCGAGCGATCGATTTGTCACCCGATGGAGGAAGGTTGACGGGACATGACACGCTCACAGCGGCATCCGATGACGAAATCCGGCGTTTTGAACGTATCAGGCATATAAATGGACGGCCCGGTTTCCCGTTCAGTATCCGGTTTCATCTGCACCCTGACGTAACGATTCGGGCTGACGCAACCGGCAGGCCACCGTCGCTACTTCTCGGGAACGGCGAGACCTGGACCTTTCGTCACAGCGATACCGTGGCGATGTCACTTGAACCCAGCGTCTACATGGAGAATGATTCGCTGGCGCCGCGTGAGACAAACCAGATCGTGCTCTTGGGTCATGCCATCGCTCATGTTACCCATGTTCACTGGATCTTGGAACGAAGACGGAAATCGCCCGTCTATCTGCGCGACCTGGCGCCGGACAAGATTTGAGCCACAGCCTGAACCAGCAATTGGAAATATCTTATGTCCAGTCCCGCTCCGCTGCGTCGCGCCCTGCTTTCCGTATCGGACAAAACAGGTCTGATCGCTTTCGCGACAGGCCTCGCGGAACGAGGAGTGGAGATACTCTCGACCGGGGGATCGGCAGCTACCCTGCGTGCCGCCGGTCTTGAGGTGAGGGATGTCGCGGATGTAACGGGATTTCCCGAGATGATGGACGGCCGGGTGAAAACGCTGCACCCGGCGGTTCATGGCGGATTACTGGCGCTTCGGGACAGCACCGGACATATGGACGCCCTGAAGAGACATGGCATCGAACCGATCGATCTGCTCGCGGTCAATCTCTATCCATTCGAGGAGACCGTCATGCAGGGGGTGGCATGGGATGTATGCGTGGAGAATATCGATATCGGTGGTCCGGCGATGATTCGAGCCGCCGCCAAGAATCATGCTTCCGTCACCGTGGTGGTTGATGTCGAGGATTATAACGGCGTAATTGCCGAGATGGACCGTCACGGTGGGGAGACCAGCGCCGGATTTCGTCGAAGACTGGCCCGGCACGCATTCGCGCGGACCGCCGCCTACGACGCGGCGGTCAGCAACTGGATGGCCGATGCTGACGCACAGGCCGTTCCACGCCGTCGGGTATTTGCCGGAACGCTCGTGCAGGAACTGCGTTACGGGGAGAATCCGCACCAGAGGGCGTCATTCTATTCCGATGGAACGAACCGGCCCGGTGTCGCGACGGCGATCCAGCACCAGGGCCGTGAACTCAGCTACAATAACATCAACGACACCAATGCCGCGTTCGAACTCGTCAGTGAGTTTTCCGATCTGGACGGCCCTGCATGCGCGATCATCAAGCACGCAAATCCCTGCGGAGTGGCGCGTGGCTCCACATTGCGCGAGGCCTATCGGCGCGCCTTCGATTGCGACCGAACCAGCGCATTCGGTGGGGTCGTCGCTCTGAACCGGACACTTGACGGATCGACCGCACAGGCGATCCGCGCGATATTCACCGAGTTGGTCATCGCGCCGGATGCCGATGCCGATGCCCGGAAGGCACTCGCTGACAGGAAGAACCTGCGATTGCTGACGACGGGGGGGCTCTCCGGCTCCGGTGACGGATCCGCGGTGATCCTCCAGGTTTCCGGAGGGTTTCTGGTGCAGGATCGGGATCGCGGTGGAATTTCGCGAACCGATCTCAAGGTCGTGACGAAACGGGAGCCTACGGCCCGGGAAATCGAGGACCTGATGTTTGCCTGGACCGTCGCGAAGCACGTCAAATCAAACGCGATCGTACATGCGAAGGATCTCGCGACGGTTGGAATCGGTGCCGGTCAGATGAGCCGCGTCGACAGTTCAACCATCGCGTCGCTCAAAGCCGCGCGCATGGCGGAGGAACTTGGGCTGCCCGAGAGTTCGGCCAATGGTTCCGTGGTTGCGTCGGACGCTTTCTTTCCATTCCCTGACGGTCTTCTCGCCGCGGCGCAGGCCGGGGCGACGGCGGTGATCCAACCCGGTGGCGCTGCACGGGACGATGAAGTGATCGCTGCGGCGGATCGGGCCGGAATGGCGATGGTCTTCACCGGGATGCGGCATTTCAGGCACTAGGCGTTTCATGGTGCGCATCATTGCCATCGCCGCGGTCGCGTTCGCATGTGATCGAATCACAAAGTGGCTGGTGTTGAATGTCTTCGATCTGCCTTCGGTCGGGAGCATGGATGTTCTGCCACCTGTTCTGAACTTACGCATGGCCTGGAATTACGGTGTGAATTTCGGCCTTCTGGCAAATGACGGTGAATTCGTGCGCTGGATGCTGACAGCGGTCGCGCTGGCGATCGTCTCCGCAGTCGCGGTCTGGATGCGCGGCGAGCGAAGCGGCGTGGCGCGTATGTCGGCGGGACTCCTGATCGGCGGTGCGCTGGGCAATGTCGTCGACCGAATCGTTTATGGCGCCGTCGCGGACTTCCTGAACATGTCCTGCTGCGGCATTCGCAATCCCTATTCCTTCAACGTCGCCGATATCGCTGTTTTCATCGGGGCCATCGGATTGATTTTGTTCTCGGGCAGAAGTGCAAAGACCCCGTGACGGATCGATAAAGATCGGATAAACGGGAAGCTGACAGTGGCTGGAGAGCGGAATATGCGTTCAGTTTTCTTGAGATTTGTTATCGTTGCATCGGTGGCGGTCGCATTGGTCGCGTGCGATCGGAACGAAGGACCGCGGCTGATGAACATCGCTTCGAGCGGACAGGGGCCGGATGAGTTCAGCATCATCCCCAACAAGCCGCTGCGGGCACCGGAGAGCTATACCGAACTGCCTCCACCGACTCCGTTGGGGCGCAACCGGGCTGACGCTTCACCGCTCGCGGACGCCGTCGTTGCCCTGGGCGGTGATCCCGCGGCGACGCGGCAGGGTGGCGTTCCATCGGCGGATCTTCAATTGGTGCGTCACACCGACCGATATGGCCGAAACGACCGCATCCGTGCGGAGCTGGCCGCCGCCGATCTACGGTTCCGTCGCGAGAACCAGGGGCGTGTTCTGGAGCGGGTGTTAGACGTCAATGTCTATTTCGAGGCATACGAGCATATGTCGCTCGATAAATATGCCGAACTGGAGCGTTTCCGGGCGATCGGGATACGCACACCCGCGGCGCCACCCGATCCTGTGGAAGCCGAATAGACGATCTTCAGGTGCGTTGATCCAACCCTGATTCGAGATCGGGTTCCGTCCGTATTCGAGGCCAAGGTGGAAAGCCTCGACACCGGATGTGGAACAGAGTGCTCAGTTCTTCGCTCTGTGACAGCGGCTCTGTCTTTGGGCTTTTTTGTGTAGACCACGGGCCAGATAAACGGGCCGTGGGAGAAGAGTGGTCCGATGTGATAAAGAGTCACCTCATCCGCTCATGGTCATCGGGATGCATTTCAGCCAGCGACGAGCGTGTTGGATTGTGGTGAAGGCCTCACTATAACATTGACCTTCCCATGCTTTCCATCGATATCACACCGGAAGAGTGGCGGACGCTCAAGGCCATTGCCGCGCAAAAGGGTCAGAGAATCGGGGACTACGTTCTGAACCGTAAGCTTGGCGAAGATCCTTCCCTGTATGGTATGAGCGAAGACGAGGCTTTCGGTGCGCTTTCCGATTTCCTGAAGCCGCGTATCGAACAGGCTCGCAGGGGTGAGCTGTCAGCGAAGTCCGTAGCCGATATCAAGCGCGAGGCCCCTGAGCCGGCGGGACTGTAACACACGGCATGGAGACTTTCGATCTCCCGCCCGCGGCGGAAGAAGATCTGCGGGATATCTGGAATTACACCTTCGGGACGTGGGGCTAAGGCGGGGCGGACAGATACCTTGATAAGATCGGAAGCTGTTGTGAGGCGGTTGGCGAAGGGCGGGTGCGGTCGAAATCCCTTGATAGATTGCCAGGCGAAGTTCGAATCCACCGCTGCGAACATCACTACATCGTCTGGCCTGCGAACGGGCACCCTATCATCATCGCCATTCTGCATGAATGAATGGACTTCGTACAGCGACCGAGCGCGCATTTATTACACTGTGACGCCTGATGACTCCATTCGCACCTGGTCCAGCAATCCGCCTCCGGATCTGCTTTTCCACTTCCATCAACCATGGCGGGTCGCACCGGGGAGCGGGATCGGAGGGCAATTCGGTGTCATTGCTGGACCTAGGCTGCACATACGGACGTGACGCGGTGGCACTGTTGCGGCGAACGCATTGGGTTTCGGCGCGGTGTGGCGTTTCTAACAGGGGTGTTTTCCGGAGGAACCGGGATAGGATCGGGTATCTGGAATCGTCTCCAAAGCTGTGTTAGGCATGGTGTCATGCAAACCGCGCAGGTCAAAATAGGCGTTGATCGCCCCGTCATCCGTCAGCTCGGCGAATCCGTGATCAATCGCATCGCGGCCGGTGAGGTGGTTGAGCGACCGGCTTCCGCCGTCAAGGAACTTGTTGAGAACGCACTTGATGCCGGCTCCCACCGGATCGACGTGCAATATTCGGAAGGTGGCAAAGCCCTCATCAAGGTGGTGGATGACGGTCATGGCATCGCATCTTCGGATCTACGGTTGGCACTGTCACGACACGCGACTTCCAAGATCGATGGCAGCGACCTAATGAACATACATACATTCGGCTTCCGGGGCGAAGCGCTGCCTTCTCTCGGTGCAGCTGGCCGACTCAGGATCATCTCTCGGGCGGACGGTGAGGAGGCCGCCGAGATTTCGGTCGCGGGTGGCCGGCTGGATGGTCCGCGCCCAGCAGCCCTGAATGGCGGTACCGCTGTCGAACTCCGCGATCTCTTTTTCGCGACGCCGGCCCGGCTGAAATTTCTTCGCTCGGACCGTGCCGAAGCACAGGTGATCGCCAATGTCCTGAAGCGGCTGGCAATAGCGGAGCCCCAGGTAGGCTTTTCGTTGAGGGATGTTTCGCTCGGTGGCAAGGGCAGGCTGGTATTCCGAGCCGACCCCGAGATCGGAGATCCCGTCTCCGCGCTTGGTGGGCGATTGGCATGCATCCTGGGAAAGGACTTCTCGGATAACGCGATTTCGGTCGATGTCGAGCGCGGAGAGCTTCGTATGACGGGTTTTGCCGCGCTGCCGACCTATTCACGCGGGCGGGCTGTCACCCAGTATTTTTTCGTCAATGGCCGACCCGTGCTGGATGGGCAGCTTCTCGGCGCGCTCCGAGTGGCATATATGGATTTTCTCAGTCGTGATCGCCATCCCGCGGCGGCTTTGTTCATCGACTGCGACCCGCGAATGGTGGACGTAAACGTGCACCCGTCCAAGGCCGAGGTGCGATTCAAGGATCCTTCCACCGCTCGATCGCTTATCGTGTCGGGACTGCGCGCCGCGTTGGCGGGTGCGGGGCATCGCGCCTCGACCACGGTGGCGGGCGCGACGATCGACGCGATGCGTCCCGAACCCGTCGGTCAGGCCAGGATCTATCAGATGGACGCTTCCTCGCGCCTTGCCCCTCCGCACGGTGGAAGGGGGCCCGACCCGTTGTTCGAGGAAGGGGTGGCGGTTTCCGGGCGCGTGGAGAATGCCGAGCCCGCCGAAATGGACCAAGCCTCCGAATGTCCGCTTGGCGCGGCACGGGCGCAGGTGCACGAAAACTACATCATCGCACAGACCAGAGACGGAATTGTCATTGTCGACCAGCACGCCGCGCATGAACGGTTGGCCTACGAAAAACTCAAGCAGCAGGTCGCCACGCGAGGTGTCGCGTCACAGGCGTTGCTGATTCCCGAAATCGTGAAGATGTCCCAGGAGGAGGCTTCGCAGCTTCTGGAGTTGGCGGGCGAGCTTGCGCGTCTGGGCCTGGTGATCGAAAGATTTGGTGGAAATGCCGTCGCGGTTCGGGAAACACCGGCGATCCTGGGAATTGTGGACGCGGCGGCGATGTTGCGCGACGTGCTGGATGAACTGAGAGATCTTGGCAGCAGCGAAACCGTTCTCGCACGCATAGATGCGGTGCTCTCCCGCATGGCGTGCCATGGATCCGTTCGTTCCGGTCGTAGGATGGGGGCGGAAGAGATGAACGCGCTCCTGCGTGAGATGGAGGCGACCCCTCATTCCGGCCAATGCAATCACGGTCGTCCCACCTATGTGGAGCTGAAACTCAAGGACATTGAACGGTTGTTCGAACGAACATGAACGGGATCGAAACGGACACGACCCGCTGCGCCGGTATGAATTGCGGAAGATAACCGGATCGGCGAATATCGGGTCTTCGTTGAATGGCTTCGAGACATGGAGGCTTGGGAATGGCCGATGCGTATTTTCAGCCCGTATCGGGTATGGATCTACCGCGTTTCGCGGGAATACCGACCTTCATGCGACTGCCGCACGTCGATCTGGACGACGCGAGGATCCGGGACGTCGATATCGGGCTAATAGGAATTCCATGGGACAGCGGTACGACGAACCGGCCGGGCACCCGGCATGGACCGAGACAGCTCCGCGACTGTTCCACCATGATCCGAGCGGAAAACGCCGCGACCGGGATGCGTCCCTATGAGGCGGTAAACTGCGCGGATCTTGGCGATGTGGGGCCCAATCCGGCCGATATCCCGGATTCGATGGACCGTATCACGACTTTCTATAATCGGGTTAAGGACGCGGGTATTCTACCTTTGACAGCTGGCGGCGACCATCTTCTCAGCCTGCCGGTTCTAAGGGCGCTTGCCAGGGAGTGTTCCTTGGGAATGGTTCATTTTGACAGTCATACGGATCTGTTCCGTTCTTATTTCGGCGGGACGAGATATACCCATGGCACTCCGTTCAGACGGGCGGTCGAGGAGGGCCTGCTGGATCCGAAACGGGTGGTTCAGATCGGAATCCGGGGGACGGCCTACGATATGGAGGACAGGGATTTCGCCAGGTCCGTTGGGATCAGGGTGATTACCATCGAGGAATATTTCCAGCGCAATCCTAAGGATGTCATGGCCGAGGCGCGCGACATCGTTGGTGGTGCGCCGACCTATGTCAGCTATGACATTGACTTCGTGGATCCGGCATTCGCACCTGGAACGGGGACGCCTGAAGTCGGTGGGCCGAATTCGTTCGAAGCGCTTTTGGTTGTGCGGCTTCTTGAGGGCTTGGACATCGTTGGCGCCGATCTGGTGGAAGTGTCCCCTCCATTCGATACTTCCGGGGGAACCGCGTATCTTGGTGTCTCGATCATGTTCGAGTTGATGTGTGTTATGGCCAAAGCGCGGGCGGGTCAGAACGCGAGCTGACGGTCGGGTCGCCCGTGGATTCCGGTTTTTCTTCCGCGCCGCGTAGCGGTCCGCGCAGTATGGATTTTCGGCGACCGTTTATCTCCGCATTTTCGGCTATTGATTGGCTCAGACCACCGCAACCGCTCGCTGCTCTGGCATAGGCTTAGGCTGACAATCAAAAAGGCTCGGTTCCACAATCGCAGCGTTCCGCCGTCCGGTACCGCTCCCCGCGGCGCTCCGCGGGGTCCGCTGACGCTCCCGAAGGGGGTGATATCGCCGGGAAAAGCCCGTCCGGCGGCGGGGCAGGCCTGAATCCGCCACGCCCGCCGACCCCCGCGCGGAAGGGAGGGCACGCCGGCCCGCCGGCGATCCCGGATGAGGGACATCTCCATGGCGGGCGGGGCCTTCGCGCCGATCCACCCGGCCCGCGCCCGCAGGACGGGACGCCGGTCCGGGCCTTACAAGGTCCCACACCTGTACATCATCCCATTCCCGTCTCCGCTTTCCGGGGGCGTCGCGGATCTGGATGGCCCGGTTCAGCCTCCCGGGGCGCCCCGGGTCGATGACGGATGTCCGGATGCCGGGCGCCTGACCTTCCGGCTGCCTCACCACGTCCCGGTGGCCCGCGGTTCCGGCATGGTGTGGAGCGGGTCGATGTCCCCTTCCGGCAAGGCCCCGGTGGCGGGCGTCTCCGGCGGCTCCCGGGCGGGTGCGGTCAGGTCGGAGACCCGGGCCGCGGTCACGGCGTCGAAGGCGGGGCGTTTTTTCAGGTCACCGGCGGCGCCGGACGTTCGCGGCCAGCACCGCCAGCGCCACGGCGCCGGCGAAACCCTTCTTTCCGTGGCCGCCGACGCGGTCCAGACCGCGGTGCTCCAGGCTGTTGATGGCCGACCCGCCGGCGGCGTGGGCGCGCCGCGCCTCGCGGAACGCCTCCCCGCTTTCCCGGACGCGGTCCGCCTTCGACAGCCTGCCCCTGCGGGGCATCGCGTCGGCTCCAGCATCCCGGCAGGCCCCAGCCGGTCCGGGGAGCTGTTCGGACCGCGGTCGAAGCTCACCACCGACAGGTCGGGGAACCGCGCCCGCGCCTCCCCGCCCATGGGGACCACCACGTCCACGTCGCTCCCCTCCCACATCACCGAATGGTGCAGGATGAACCGGTGACGGTCCTCAGGGACGCGGACGGGGACGCCGGGCTCCACCGGGACCCCGGCCTTTCCCTTCGATATCCAGCGCGTGTGCGGCCCGGATATCGGGTGCACCTTCCAGCGGTGCGGGATCGTCCCTCCCTTCAGGATCCGCCGTCCGACCAGGTCCGCCCGGGGCCTGACATGGCCGATGAGGCCCCGGACACTGTCCGATGGGCCCGGGATACCCAAACTGCCATCGATCTCCGCGCGGCTGGCCTCCGCCCCGTCCGCCAGCTTCAGGACGAGCCGGAGCGGCGCCTCCACGTCCCCCGGGCGCGGGTTGGCGAGCCGTGACGTGGCGACACCGGGACAGGGCCTGCGGAGCTTTCCGCAAAGGCATTCCTTCCGCCGCCAGCCGCGCGGCCCCAGCCCCCCGCAGGCCCGGGACGTGTCCCGGACCATGCACCGCGCCGCGTCCATCAGCAGGCTGCGGTCGGTCGGATGGTGGACGTCGGTCACGGCCACGAAGGAATGACGGCGGCCGCGCGACGCGGCGCCAGGCTTTTCCGCCGCCACCCTGTGGCCCCTCTCCACGACCATCCTTCCGACCCCGGCGGGAAGCTCCGGCGAGGGGAGCGACACGCTGTCAACCAGCCGCTGGTATCCGTATCCATATCCGTCCCCGTCCCATGATCCGTGGCCCGGCCTCCGGCCTTCGCCGGATCGTCCGGTGCCCGTTCGTCAGGTCCTGAAGCCGGTCGAAACCGCACCCGGGACCCTGCCTGACCACGCCGGGCACCGGGATGGTCCACGGCTCCATCCCCGGCCCGCCGACCCGGCGGCTCCTTCCGGGCAGCACCATCCTGCCCGGAAGCCCGGACAGCCGCTTTCGGGTCCCTTCGTCGCTGCAGGGGTCCTGGAGGCCGATCGGGATCGCCGGGATGTCGTCCCTCGATCTGACGGTCGGCCTGATCCTCCTGATGTCGGGGACGCCGGGTCTCCGCCGGGTGTCGTGGACACTGCGCATGGGGGCCTCCTGAAGGGGAGGATTGGCGGATTCCGCGGCATACCCTGACCGTCATATCCGGTGAATCCCCGCAGGGCGGATTCCGTCATTTACCGCGAAAAACCCGTGACCTGGGGGTTTTCTGGCGGACACTAAATACGCCGTAGGGCTTCTCGCTCGCTCGATAAAACCGGATCTCGTCCATATTCGCCTGATTGATGTTTTGGCTCTCTAGGCTCTTTGGCAAGGTAACGTATTGTTTTATATACACGAAAGAAGAACATGACTGCATGGACCCAATTTTTTTTTGCGGCTAGTCAAATATGCAGGCCCATATCGCCGAAAAACGAGTCTGGCAATCAAGTGGAATCGACGGCGATTCCAGTAATCGGTACATCTATCGAAAAGAAGAGAACAATGGCAGCCGATGCTCCATTGCCTCCATCCAACGCTATGCACAGCGAGTGGTTTTCATCATGGCCACCACCACCGAAAACGCACCCCGCCTTCTCAACCTGAATGAAGCGATGTCGGATCGTGAAAGCGCGGGAACTCGCTTATGGAAGCGCTTTCCATCTGACATGAAACTTCAGGAACCGCACTCCGCGATTCAGGCCAGACAAATTTCAAATTACCCGTACCTCGCCACCAAAACCAGTGACGTCAGGTCGGAAAATGCGCGGATGCCCCGTACGAAAGAGCGAAGTTCGACCGGGTCAGCCGAGGCGTTCCTTTACCATCGGCCCAACCGCACCGAAATCCATCTGGCCCATATACTGCGCTTTCAGCGCACCCATGACCCGGCCCATATCGCGTATAGAAGTCGCATCGGCAGCGCGAATCGCCTTATCCACAGCCTTAGCGACCTCATCACCATTCAGCCGCCTGGGCAGGAACTCCTCTATCACACCGATCTCGTTCTGCTCGCTTTCCGCCAGGTCCAGCCTGCCGCCCTCCAGATAGGCCCGCACACTCTCCCGACGCTGCTTCACCATCTTTCCCAAAATGCCTAGAATCTCGACATCGCCAACGCTGCTTCCCTCGCCACGCAAAGCGATCTCCTTATCCTTGATCGCGGCGTTGATAAGGCGCAGTGTCGACAGCCTCGGCTTGTCCTGCGACTTCATCGCTTCCTTAAGTCCCGAAACGATCCTTTGGCGCATATCCATCGGTACACCCGTTCCATTTCCCGATCCAAGCGGCAGACTTAAACTCCAAGGATGCGAAAAGCAATGACGGCACGTTAGCAAAACAAATTGATATAGGTAATTTCACGACATTCTTGCCGCTTGACCGGTTTGGATACCGCCTCTAGGTTCGCGCGAATCTGTTTAACCGGGACCCGCTCCATGACGATGCCACAGGATGCCAGAGGCATGACCGCCTGCCTTGCCCTTGCCGATGGCACCCTATTTTTCGGTCATGGTTTCGGCGCTTCGGGGAGAAGTGCGGCCGAGCTTTGTTTCAACACCGCGATGTCCGGATACCAGGAAATCATGACGGATCCCTCCTACGCAGGACAGATCGTAACCTTCACCTGCCCCCATATCGGCAATGTCGGCGTAAATCCTGAAGACGAGGAAGCGAACCAACCCTACGCCAGCGGAATGGTCGTCAAATGGCGTCCCACCGCGCCGTCCAACTGGCGCGCTGACACCCGATTGAACGAATGGCTTGCCCAACACGGTCGTATCGGCATCGGCGGAGTGGACACAAGGCGGCTGACCCGCGCCATTCGCCGTCAAGGCGTTCCCCACGTCTGCCTCGAATACAACCCGAGCGGTCAGTTCGATATCGAGGTGCTCATTGCGGTGGCAAAGGAATTTACCGGGCTTGAAGGACTCGATTTGGCCAAGGAGGTAACCTGCGCACAGTCCTATCGCTGGAACGAAACCCGTTGGGCATGGCCCCAAGGTTATTCCAAGCGTAGCGGCGACGGCTATCGGGTGGTCGCTGTCGACTACGGAGCGAAGCGCAACATTCTTCGATGCCTTTCATCGGCCGGATGTGACGTCACCGTGTTGCCCGCGACGGCAACGGCGGATGACATTCTTTCGCGTCGCCCACAAGGCGTGTTTCTATCAAACGGGCCAGGCGATCCTGCGGCAACGGGCGAATATGCCGTGCCCGAGATCAAACGCATACTGGACGAATCGGACCTACCGGTCTTCGGAATCTGCCTCGGCCACCAGATGCTGGCGCTCGCATTGGGAGCCCGGACAGTGAAGATGAACCATGGCCATCACGGCGCCAATCATCCGGTCAAAGACCTCGAAACCGGCAAGGTTGAAATCACCTCAATGAATCATGGTTTTGCCGTCGATAGCCAGACCTTGCCGAAAGGTGTGGTCGAGACCCACCTATCGCTTTTCGACGGTTCCAACTGTGGCATTCGCCTTGAGGATAAGCCGGTGTTCTCCGTTCAGTACCATCCCGAGGCAAGCCCCGGCCCGCAGGACAGCTACTACCTGTTCGAAAGATTCGTAGAGGCCATGAACCCAAACTGAAGCGGCTCGACGACCCTGACACGATGCGACCTCCGAAAAGACTGACTGTATCTTTTCGACACATGCACCAGACCGGTACGATTATCGGGAGAGATTTCGCTCTGAATCCAGGACGCAGCGCATCGTGTCAAACGGTTCGATCACATCCGATGGGCCGCTTGCCCAATCAATGCAGGCGAACGATCCGAAACCGGATCGGCCAACCCAAACGGGGGTACTACTTTCCCTTGTTTTTTGACAGCGATGTACAAACCTGTTGGCCCAAGAAGAGCACCCACCTTCGTACCTTTACTTACCATCTATGAATTAGCCATCGCCCCGAAAACCAAGGGGGCCATCACAGCGCCTATTATGATGTGTTCCATGTCTTCCCCGCTATTCAGTCAATCGTATTTCGGTACCCACGTCCGGAACGGAACCTAAGAGTTTGAATCATAAGTCACTGATATCATTAAACTATTGTTTTTCATGGAGTTGACGCCCTCGCCACCCGCCTGAGCAGGAACCGGCAGGCGGCCAGCTGCGCCCATGCCAGCGAGTTCTCACTGAGCCTTTCGTAATCTTTCGACAGGCGGCGGCACCGGCCCATCCAGGCGAAGGTCCGCTCCACGACCCACCGGCGGTAGAGAACAGTGAACCCTTTGACATTCTTCGGTTTTTCGACGATCCTGATCACGTTCGACAACCCCATCCCCTCAAGCCGCTCCCGCAGCTTCGGACCCGCGTAGCCACCGTCGGCGAACAGCCTACACACCGTGGGCACCGTCTCCAGCAGCTTCGCGATCAGGTCCGGTGCGCCGTCCCGGTCCTGGATGTCGGCGGTGTGAACCGTCATGACGATCGGTGTGCCGTCGGCGTCCACGATCAGGTGCCTTTTCCTCCCCTTCACCTTCTTCCCGGCGTCGTAGCCGCGGGGCCCGCCGCTCTCCGTGGTCTTCACCGACTGGCTGTCGATCGAGGCGGCGGTCGGCTCCGCGGAGCGCCCCGAACACCGCCGCGCGAGGTCCCGGAGACGATGCACGAGACGCTCCAGGAGCCCGCTCCGCCGCCATGCGTAAAAATAGTTCTGGACGGTGGAAAACGGTGGATATCCAGAGGGTAACGCGCGCCACTGGCATCCCGTGGACAGGATATACCGGCCCGCGCCGGACACCGACCGAAGGTCGACCTCGCGCGGCCGTCCCATCCTTCCCTGCTTCGGCAGCATCGGCTCGATGATGGTCCATTCGGCGTCGGTCAGATCGTTTTGACTGTAGTCGTCCGGGCGCTTATGGATCTGTTGGGTGGTCCTGTTCCAGGGCATGGCTCTCTCCGTATCTGGTTGCGTTCACCAACCGGAATGCCACATCCTGCGGGACCACTCAACTTATGGAACAAACTCTAAGCGGCCTGGAACGCCCGACCCAGAATATCATGTTCTCCGTGTCTTTCCACTCCACCACAGAGGCGCGTTACCGTCAATGTTCAGTTTGTCCTTAGGTCATATCAATGGGTCTGGTAAATCAACCAGACCCATTATCCCGCTTTCAGCCTACCTACACCAAGGGTGTCACAAATCCCACGGCCCTGCCCAATGCGGGAGCGAAGGAAGACAGTAAGAATTCATGACGGCTGCGAGGTGCGCCGGAGGTAAGGTAACGGCCGTTCGAATTCCCCGAACCGCGCCCTAGCCTCATCATCGGATACGGCTGGCGTGATGATGACGTCTTCGCCGTCCTTCCAATTCGCCGGAGTCGCCACCTGATGGTCCGCAGTGAGACGGATCGAATCAAGCGCACGTAGAATCTCGTCGAAATTCCGACCAGTCGTCATCGGATAGGTCATCGACATCTTGAGTTTCCTGTCGGGACCGACAACGAATACGGATCGTACTGTCTGGTTGTCGGCGGGAGTGCGTCCTTCGACACGCATTTCGGAGGCCGGAAGCATGTCATAGAGCTTGGCCACCTTCATCTCCGGATCCCCGATCATCGGATATGTCACCTCATTGCCCGTCAGAGATGCAATGTCGGACTTCCACTTATGGTGGTCCTCTACGGGATCCACCGAAATACCGATGATCTTGGCATTCCGTTTGGAAAATTCAGGTATCATTCCGGCCATCGTCCCCAATTCCGTCGTACAGACCGGCGTAAAGTCCTTGGGGTGGCTGAACAGGACCGCATAGCCGTCACCGATCCAGTCGTGGAATGAGATTTCGCCTTCCGTGGTATTCGCAGTGAAATCAGGGGCGATGTCGCCGATTCGCAGGGCCATCGAAATACCTCCAGTGCTGCTTTTATTAAATCGTAGTCTATTCCCCAATCGAAGTAGTGTCAACTTCCATTTTGTCGCGGAACCCACAAGCTCCTTCGGCTCGACCGTCATCCTGATTTCAGTGGGTGAACGGGTTGGGTGCGTATGTCCGTTTCTTCGGGAAAAGCCGCATTTTCGCGCCACCTCACAGCGCCCGGTCGGAACCCACCGCGACATCCATCAATCGTGTTTCGAAAGCCTTCGATATGTGAGTTCGCAGCGTGCGGTCCGCCTCCTCCTCATCGCCAGCCTCTATCGCGTCGACAATGCTGACATGCTCTCCGAGCGCGGTCGAGTCTCGACCTTCCATGGCCAGCGATGTGGTTGCCAGAAGAGCCATCGACCGATGTACCAGTTCGAGCTGCTGCACCAGATAGCGGTTATGACTTGCGAGGTGTATCTGTCTGTGAAACCGGCGGTTCGCCCTGCTCAACGCGTCAGGATCGCCCAGCAACGCACGGTCTTGGGCCACCATCTCCCTAAGCACACGTACTTCCTCGGGCGCCGCGTGCCGTGCGGCAAGCCGTGCCGCCAGGCCTTCGAGCTCCGCTCGAACCGCATAAAGTTCCGAAAGCTGGTTATGGTCAAGCGAGGCCACGATCAGCGACCGCCCGTCACGGGACAGAAGACTCTGGGTCTCAAGGCGCTGAAGCGCCTCGCGAACCGGGGTGCGTGACACACCGAAGCGATCCGCCAATTCGCTTTCCACCAACCGGTCGCCCGGTCCGTAAACACCGGAGTCGATCGCTGCGAGAATCAGCCCGTAGGCATCCTTTTCCTGCGGTTTGTATCGGGACATACCCACCTCCATATACTCGGCGAACCGGCTGTTGTCGCGCTTACTGAAACCGGCGATTGATGTCGGTTCCGCCAAATTGGATTCCACTCCAGACCCGCAACCGGCGGGACTCAACCAACAACCCGTGGCCAGCCACGCCCGGAGGAACCGGTCACGACCTTCTGACCTGTTGTCGTATCAACCACAGTCCGATAACCAGGCAATAGCTTGGTCCGAAGATCGACATCTACCGGAGTCCGGTTCAGTGATGTTAAATCAAACCGCTTCATGAACGAAGCCGATGTGGATATCTTTATTTCCGGAGGCGGAATAGCTGGCCTTGTTGCGGCCGCGGCCTTCGGCAATGCCGGATTCTCGGTCGTTCTCGCGGACCCTGAATCGGACGTAAGATTCGGTCAACCGTCGAAAACCGATCTTCGGTCGACCGCTTTTCTGCTGCCGTCAAGGACTCTGCTGAGTGAGGCCGGTCTATGGCCTGCTCTTGAGCCCCATGCCGTCCGCCTGGACGCACTGCGTGTGGCCGATACCGTCGGTTGGCCGCCAAGGATCACCCGATCCCGACTGTTCCTACCCGACTATCAAGCCGAGAATACATTCGGCTGGAACATTCCGAACTCGGTCGTTCGAACCAAAGCTGCGCGAGTCGCCGATCAACAGTCCAATATCGAACTCGCGTTTGGCACGGGATTCCGATCGATGTTGACCCGCTCGGGTGAAGCGATCGTCACCCTGACTGACGGACGCCAGCTGCGCGCCCGGTTGGTCATCGCCGCCGACGGGCACGACAGCGCAGTGCGCGGCGCCGTTGGAGTCAGCGTAAGAACGACCCGGTACGGTCAGAAAGCCCTGGCCTTCATGGTGACGCATGAAGTGCCGCACCGAAATATATCGACCGAGACCTATAGCGAAGGAGGAACCTTCACCACCGTTCCCCTTCCGGACGCCGCCGGTCAACCGGTGAGCGCGGTCGTCTGGGTGAACTCCGGTGCCCGTGCGCTTTCCCTCGCCGCCCTGCCAATTCCGGAATTCAATGAGGAAATGACGATACGGTGCTGCGGTCTGTTGGGACCGATGAAGCGTCAGGGCCAAATCAGGATCTGGCCCGTCCTGACCCAGAAGGCCAGCCGCATGGTTGCCGAACGAACGGCGCTCATGGCGGAAGCGGCGCATGTCCTGCCACCTATCGGTGCGCAGGGGCTGAATGCGTCGCTGCGCGATGTCGCCGCTCTCCTCGATCTCGCCAGAGCGGACCCGGAGGGACTTGGCACTCCCGCGCAACTCGCCAGCTATGCCAAGTCCCGTGAATTTGAAATCTCACTGCTCGTCCGCGCCATCGACCTGTTCAATCGGATCTGTAAGTCCTCGAACCCGGGCGTTCAGGCCCTTCGCCGCACGGGACTGATCGCCGCGCACGACATAGCGCCGCTGCGACGTGCCATCCAAAGCGCAGGTATGGCTGGGCTTCGGTTCGGATGAACGCTTGGCGTTCTCCGAACCATCCGCGCAATAGCCGCCGACAGCCAATGCTCGCCGGAAACAGGGGCGAGATATCCACCTCGATATATGCTTGATCGACTAAATTGCCTGACGGCGATCTCTCTGGCGCTGTCCGGTTTCAGGCATAACAACCCCGGTGTTTCGGGTCGGGTCGAGTATTCGCCGCTACAACCCTTTATTTCTAAACTGTTTTTCTGAAAATAAAATTTTCGCATGGCTTCCGCATCGGAGTCGTCAATTATAAAATGAGACATTCCGGGGACCCCGATGACGCATTCGCGTTCCACCATCGAGCCGGAATCGATCCATGTCGGAGGGACATTCTCCTTCCGGGGCGACGGTCAGACCGTCGTCTACTTCGCCGAACTGGAGAGCTATTTTTCGCATCCCATCGACGACCGCGTCTCCCGTATGTTCGCTGTCGCGCACCTGAACGTGACCGGCGGCGTTCCGGTGCGGCGCCCAGCAGAGGTTTTCGGGGTGTCGAAATCGAAGGTCGGTCGGTGGGTCCGGTAGCTCAGGAAAGAAGGCCCCGGTTCTTTCCACGAGCCCGGTCCCAGAAAGCGGAGGCGGACCGCAATCACCGGCGTGAAGGCCGAGCGGGCCGCCGAACCGCTCTCGGTGGGCAATAGTCACGGGGAGGTCGCCAAAGCGGTGGGCGTCCGGCGCGGAACGCTCTACGCCAACGTCCGCGACGGCACCATCAGGGTTCCGGGCCGTCCTACCTCGACGTCGCGCCGGAAATAGACGCGGATACGGAGGCCGAGCTGGCCGTCACGCCATTGCTCGACCGAGAAGTATTCGGTGCCCGACCCTTATTCAAAACGGCAGACGCGAAAGGGTGTCGCCATGATCCCGTGGCACAGGGTCTCCAGGGGCGTGGACTGGCTGGAAATAGGTTTCGCAGAAACGGAGGTGCCGAATCGCATCTCCCGCCATCGATCTGAGAACTCAACTGGTCCTGCACCGTCTTCCCCGGAACCGGCCTCACGCTTGTCTACGGTATGCCCGAAACCGGCTCCTGTCCCGGCGAAAATAGCCGAGTCAGGAAGTCTGACCATTCGCCCCGCACGAACGATTCGGTCGCGGCCGATATTGACGGATATGAGGAACGCCCCGAATGCCTGAATTCCCCCATAAAGGCCATCAGCGGGGTCAACGCCTGAAATCGCGGCTGATATAGTGGCTCCCCGCGGAGCCAACAACCCAAAACCGACCGTCGAGTGACCGATGGAGGCCATGCTATTCGCTCTGGTGAATCCGCTCGATATAGGCCCGGAGCTCATCGGACTCGCGCCGTAGATCACGTAGTGAGTCCATGGCGGCGCTCGCCTCCGCTCGCGCCCCGTTCAGCTTGCCGACCAGCTCCGCCTCGCGCCGCTTGGACTGCTCCGCCTCCCGATCACGCTGTTCCTCAGCTTCGTGCAACGCCTTCGCCATCCAGTCAATCTGATCCATTTCCGAGCCGTTGACCCTTATGAATCTATGAACCAACCAATGCGCGAACCAGCCGAAAGCTATGGCAAGGAAGATAACGATCACCGTGACCACGATAAACTCACTTCTGCTCACTTCGCACCTCCTGGTCCTCGGCGGTATCCCCATCGGTCGCCAGCGTGAATTCAATCCGCCTGTTCGCCTCGCGGCCCGCTTCCGTTCCGTTGTCGGCGATCGGGCGGGACTCACCATATCCGACCGGTTCCAGGTTCCCTGCCAGCACGCGCCGTGACTGTAGCGCGGACAGAACCGCCTCGGCACGTCCTTGGCTGAGACGCTGGTTCATTTCTTCTCCACCCTGGCTGTCAGTATGGCCCCCGATCTCCATTTTGACTTCCGAACACCCATCCATCGCCTCCGCGATTCGGTCGATGACCTCGAAGCTGCCCCGACCGATCTCGGCGGATCCAGGCTCAAAACCGATCTGTCCGTTTGCCAGTATGGCGCTGATTCTCTGAACGCACTCTTCAGGCGTCGGTCCCGGAGCGGCCTCATCAGGCGGAACATAACTGATCTGGACGATAAGGGTCTCGGTGGCACCGAGCGCCGCCGTCAGAAGACGGGAGATTTCCCCTTCGGTGCCCGGATCATCGGCGCTGCCTTCGATTTCAATGGATTCGGGTCGTATCTCAAGATGTCCGACATCCAGCAGCGAAAGTGCTTCAAGTCCAGCGAATACCCTTCCGGACCAGCCGTTCGGCAGCCCTGTATCAACCCGTAACGCTGAGTCCGGCTCTGCCCCCGCGAAAAGCACCCGTGCGTATCCTTCGACGGCATCGCGAAGGATCGCATCGGTTATCCGACCTCGCAGATGGAGCGAGCCGTCAGGGTCCAGGGTCGCGGTGAATTCCGACCGTACGCCATCGCGTTCCGCTCCGGCACCCGACCCCGCCGGGGGATCCGACACCGTCACCGTCAGCGAAAAGACCTCCGGCAGCACCGACTCCAATTCACCTACGACGCGCTCGAACGAGGTTCGCTCAATCCCCGCCGGAGCGATCAGCGACATCCCGGTATCCAAGATGGTCAACGAACCGGAGCCGAGTCGTTCAACCGCTTCGATTCCGGCCACGACCGCGTCAGTCCAGTCGTCGTTTGGCGCACCGAGGCCGACCCGGCACGCGACTCTACCCGTCAGTCCGGCGCTCACAGCCGCGGAAACAATACGATCGCTTCCGTCAACGTTAGGGGCGGAACAGACATCGAGGCGGGCTCCGTCTCCGTCGATACCATACCGAAGAGTGAAGGGTACGATCAGTGGAAGCGGCGCTGCTATATTCAGTTCGAGTTCGACCCCATCGGGGGCCGTTCGGCCCAGCCGGGCTTCGATCTCGCTCTTTTGCAGGGCGCTTTCGGAAACCGCCTCGATCACCACCCTGTCGGCCTGGACGGAAATCTTCGACCAAGGCATTTGCCCAAGCGCATCGATCGAATAGCTGACAGCCTGCGTCCAACCCGGCAAAACCGGATAGTTCGCGCGGTCGAGCAGGTCATTCACTTCGGCACCATCGACAAGTTCCGCGACTTTCACCGCCAACTCCTCCCGGTCCAGCGAGGAGGGCACGACGCCGATCATCAGGATTTCCTTGTCACTACGCAGGAATTCGATGGAAAACCGTCGCTCGACTCCTCCTTGCCCATCGATCTCCATTTCGTCGATCACCAATGCGAATACCGCCGCACCTACCGCGACCTGCTCCGCCTTGCGTCGTGTGGCCTGATCCGGAGCGGCTCCGGAAAGGATGACCCGCAGACCGTCGATTCGGACCTCTGCCCATTCCATTCCATTGGTCAGAAGAGCTTCACGCACGCCTTTGAAAGTGAGTCGCTCGATCTGCCTGACGGAAACCATGGCTATGGCAATGGAAACCAGCGACATGAAGGCAATTACGGCAAGGGTGTGGCGAAACGAACGCATTCTGTCCCAGATCATCGGGACTTCCCGCCCTCATAGGCAGTGATCTGCGATCCTGCAATCATACGATGAGGGCGAGGGCGAATGCGAGAAACAGCACAACGATCAAACCGGAATCGCGGTTTGAGCGAAACAGCCGCAGACATATGGTGGGATCGTCAATATCAAGCTGTCCGGTCTGCCAGGCCAGATGTCTGCCAAACGCCAGTGGCCCACAAAGCGCCACCGCGATCGCAAATCCATTCTTCGTAGCGGCCAACGCCGAAATGACCGCCACAGCCATGAGCCCGATGGCAAGGAGTTGGAACACTATCAGAAACCGGTAGGTCCGAACGCCGAAGAGTCTCGCGGTTGACTTGATACCAACCAAAGCGTCATCTTCCTTGTCCTGGTGCGCATAGATCGTGTCATAGAACAACGTCCATGCAATCCCGGCAAGATATAGGAATACGGGTGGCCAATCCAGACTTTCGGTGACCGCGGCCCAAGCCAATAGCGCACCCCAGTTGAACGCAAGGCCGAGGAAAATCTGCGGCCACCATGTGCACCGCTTCGCAAACGGATACACCGCCACCAACACAAGCGAACCCACGCCGAGCAGGACTGCGAGGTTACCAAAGGTCACCAGCACCACGAATGCGACAAGTGCCTGCGCACCCATCCATAGCACCGCCCCCACGAGCGACACCTGCCCGGAAGGAATCGGGCGCGATGCGGTACGAGCCACCCGCCCATCGAAATCCCGATCCGTGATGTCGTTCCAGGTGCATCCAGCGCCACGCATCAACGCGGCACCAATTACACAGCCTAGGATAAGCCATGCCTCGGACCACCCGAACCGTCCCAGGCTCAGGCAGGCCAGCAATGCTCCCCACCAGCACGGAAGTAGCAAAAGCCAGGTGCCGATCGGACGGTCAACCCTGGAAAGCCGTAGATACGGTCGCGACCAATCCGGAGCCCGGCGGTCGACCCAGTTACCACGCACCGCATCTCTGACCTGACCATCCGAGTCTGGCGTTTCGCCCATCACCTCACTACCCTTACGGACCATGGCGGCAACCAAGATCAGACTCTTTGTAGATCATCCACTTGCGGCGGGGCAATCCTGTTCGCTGACGCGAGACCAGGTTCATTACCTGTTCGATGTCATGAGATTAAGTCAGGGAGACGTGATCATCGTGTTCAATGGTCGTGACGGTGAGTTCCTGGCATCGGCGACGAAGTCGGGACGGCAAGCCGGGATTCTGACGATCGAAAGGCAAACCGGTTCGCTTAGGTTACCGCCCGATGTCTGGCTTCTTTTTGCTCCGATCAAGTCGTCGAGAACGGATTTCATCGTCGAGAAGGCGACCGAAATGGGCGCATCGCGGATCCTTCCGGTACGAACCAAGTTCACCAATTCCGAACGCATCCGGCGGGGTCGGCTCCAGCGGCGTGCGATAGAGGCGGCGGAACAATGCGGTGGCGTCTTTGTGCCGGAGGTCGGAGAGTTGCGGGCGCTCGACACGATGCTGGCGGATTGGCCGGACGAGCGCCGTCTGATGTTCTGTGACGAGGCGTATCCTGGCTCTTCAGGAGGTCTTGAGGCCGGTCGCGAGGGAAAATGGGCGATCCTGATCGGACCTGAAGGTGGCTTCTGCGATGCCGAGCGTCGGACGGTGATGGCACAGCCGTTCGCTACCCGGATTAGTCTCGGACCCCGTATCCTGCGCGCTGACACGGCGGCCGTCGCGGCAATGGCTTTGTGGCAATCGATTCTCGGCGATTGGTGACCGCTATGCTGAAACTGTGCTGCGACTCGGTATCGGGGTGGGTTTTCGGTTGGTTCACGGTCCACTCAATGTTTTGTTTGCACCATGATGGAAGCGCGGTTCCACCACAGAAGGTATACTTCAAGTAGTTTCAGGGGAATTGAAGCATTTTTCCTGTGGGGCGAACTTATGTGGACCTGTGGTTGTTCGGGCGGTGATTTCGGTATCACCGGTATGGACTGCGCCGTGCCGGCATTAGGGAATAGGGCGTTCCTATGCTAATCTGAACCTCCGAACGATTAAATCTCCCGGCGCCGGTCCGAAGCGCAACCCCGGCCCGCCACCGGAGCGGGGGCGAAGCCCGGGCGGAGGCGGCGGGCCGGGGTTGAGGGATTTTTCCGGCCGGCGCCCCGGATTCCACGCGGAATGCGGCGGCTGTCACTACGGACCGGAGCCCCGGGCGGGCGCGCCGGAACGTCTCCTGTCCCCCGCCGTCCGACGGGTCGGACCGCTTCAGGGAGGCCGTGCCCGGGCGAAAGCCTCCGCAGGCGTCAGGTAGCCGAGGACCTTCCCGGGACACGCGTTCAGGATGTCCTGGACCTCCTTCACACGGGCGTCCGTGACCTGGCGGAAACCGGTTCCCTTCGGCAGGTACCGGGGCGGCGGACCGTCGGTATGCACGTTCACGCCCCGCTCCCACGGGTGGTGGGGCGTCGGGAGGAGGAAGCCGGCCCCGGGCGCCTCCGCCACCTTCGCGCGCTCCGCGAACTCCCTGCCGCTGTCCGCCGTGACCGTGTGGACCCTGGCGCCGGGTCCCTCGGCAGGTCTGTCATCGCCTTTCCGACAGCCTCCGCCCTCTTTCCGTCAACCCGCCGGACAGGCGTGGAGTCCGGGCATCCGTCAACGGGCGGCACCACCGCCCCGCCGTGGCCCCCGCCGATCACCGTGTCGGCCTCCCGGTCGCCGGTCCGCGCCTTGTCCCCGACGGTCTCCGGACGTTCCGGGATGTCCCGCCGGCCCGGTATGTGGCCCCGGCCCGCGTGGCGGCCGCCCTTCCGGTTCGGCTTCCTTCCCCGCCGCCGGTGGGTGCGTCGCGGGGGCGATGACGCCCTGGCCGTACCGCAGGGGGCCGGGCATGCCGTCGGGAAAGGCGCCCTTCGTCACGGTCCGGCGGTTCGGGCAGGTCCTCCTCCCGGCGTCGACATGCCTCGTGCGCACCTCGAACACGATGTCCACCGGAGACCGCCGTTCGTGGCCTTCGCTCCCGACGTCCGTGAGGTCGCGGCGGCGGCGGCACGCCGGTCTCCGTGAAACGGCTGACGCCGTCATCGTCACCGAACCCGGGCTCCGGCCCCTTCCCTTTGGACCCCTTCCCGCGGGAACCGTCGGGCGGGGTGTCGCCGGACCCGGCCTCCGAAGGCGGGATGCCGGAGTCCGCGGGGCTTTACGGCGTGGTTTTTTCCATGACCGCGGCCATGACCGACCGCATCGGCGTGAGGAGAGCCTCGAAAGGGATCCGGCGTTCGGGTGGGACCACGCCCCACCGGTGGAGTTCCGCGAACCTGGCCTGCGGGGCGTCCGGTCCGGCCCTCGCCGAATCCCCGTTCACCGTCGGCATCGCCCGGCCTCCACCGCCTTCGGGCCGAACCGTGCCGCCATCGAACCGCCTTCCCCGGAAGCTCCGTCCGCCGAGGACCATGGTGAGCCGGTTTCGGGCTGTCAGGGCGTAGATTTCCGGCTCCCCGGACGGAAAGCCGGCCCGGGCGGGTCGGGACCGGGAGCGGTGTGGCTCCGGATGAAGACGCCGGAAAATCAAGGTTGGATTCGAACGGGCGAGTAGTTAATGTCCGCCAGAAAACTGCCAAGGTACAATTTTTTCGCGATAAATGATGGAATCCGCCTTTCGGGGAATCACCGGATATGGCGGTCAGGGTATGCCGCGGAATCCGGCAATCCTCCCCTTCAGGAGGCCCCCATGCGCAGGGTCCACGACACCCGGCGGAAGCCCGGCGCCCCGACATCACGAGGATCAGGCTGGACGTCAGATCGAGGGACGACATCCCGGCGATCCCGATCGGCCTCCAGGACCCCTGAGGCGACGAAGGGACCCGAAAGCGGCTGTCCGGGCTTCCGGGCAGGATGGTGCTTCCCGGAAAGAGCCGCCGGGTCGGCAGGCCGGGGATGGAACCGTGGACCATCCCGGTGCCGGGGGTCGTGAAGCAGGGTCCCGGGTGCGGTTTCGACCGGCTTCGGGAACCGGCGAACCAACACATCCCGATCCGGCGGAGGCCGGAGGCCGGGCCACGGATCATGGGACGTGGACGGATACGGATACGGATACCGGCGTCTGGTTGACAGCGTGTCGCTCCCCTCGCCGGAGCTTACCGCCGGGGTCGGAAGGACGGTCGTGGAGAGGGGCCACAGGGTGGCCGGAAAAAAAGCCTGGCGCCGCGTTGCGCGGCCGCCGTCATTCCTTCGTGGCCGGGACCGACGTGCATCATCCGACCGACCGCAGCCTGCCGATGGACGCGGCGCGGTGCATGGTCCGGGACGTGTCCCGGGCCTGCGGGGGCCTGGGCCGCCCGGCTGGCGGCGGAAGGAATACCTTTGGAAAAAGCTCCGGAAAGGCTACCTCCGGGTGGCCACGTCACGGCTCGCCAACTCCCGCCCGAGGGACGTGGAGGCGCCGCTCCGGCTGGCGCTGAAGCTGGCGGACAGGGCGGAGGCCAGCCGCGCGGAGACCGACGGCAGGTTGGGTATCCCGGGCCCATCGGACAGTCTCCGGGGCTTCATCGGCCATATCAGGCACCGGGCGGACCTGACCGGACGGCGGATCCTGAAGGGCGGGACGGTCCCGCACCGCGGGAAGGTGCACCCGATATCCGGGCCGCACACGCGCTGGATATCGAAGGGAAAGGCCGGGGTCCCGGTGGAGCCCGGCGTTCCGGTCCGCGTCCCTGAGGACCGTCACGGATTCCTCCCGCACCGTTCCGTCATGTGGGAGGGGAGCGACGTGGACGTGGCGGTCCCCATGGGCGGGGAGGCGCGGGCGCGGTTCCCCGACCTGTCGGTGGTGAGCTTCGACAGGGGTCCGCACAGCCCCCCGGACCGGTCGGGGCCTGCCGGGATGCCGGAGCCGACGCGATGCCGCGGAAAGGGAGGCTGTCGAAGGCGGACCGCATCCGGGAAAGCGGGGAGGCGTTCCGCGGGGCGCGGCGCGCCCACGCCGCCGGCGGGTCGGCCATCAGCAGCCTGGAGCACCGTGGCCCCGACCGGGTGCGGAGCCACGGAAAGAAGGGTTTCGCCGGCGCCGTGGCGCTGGCGGTGCCGGCGGCGAACGTCCACCGCCCCGGCCTGATGCTCCGG
The DNA here is from genome assembly GCA_965201085.1 of uncultured Rhodobacter sp. GTDB lineage: Bacteria > Pseudomonadota > Alphaproteobacteria > Rhodobacterales > Rhodobacteraceae > JAPOUP01. The sequence continues at coordinate 305,100 of CBDAVS010000010.1, forward strand.
GAGAGGGAGCGCCCCGTGCTTCCCGCCGCCGCCTGACCGGGGCGTCCACCGGTGAACCGGCCCATGGAAGGCCCCGCCGCTGCGGGACCCGGACCGGCGTGCCCGCGGGCCGGCGGAGGTCCGGATGTTCACCATATGTTCCCGCCACCGACCGTTCCGTCGAAGCCCCGGGCGGCGCCCCAAGGGGCCCGGCCACGGCCCCGTGAAGCCGGAATCCGCCGGATTCGGCCCGATCCCCGGAAAAACACGGGGTTTTCTGGCAGGCACTAGATATACTGAGTCTGCTCGCTCTTTTCAAAAAAAACAGAAGACTCCTCCCGACCGTGGCATAGGCCCGAACGACACTGGCACGGGTGAAAAATCGTCTGCATCCGGGACGGCCGAATTCCGCCAAGGGCATTTCGTCGTCGACCATGAAGCGGCCACAGCTCACAAAGCGAGCCATGATGGCTTTGTCACGTCTTGACCAAGCCTTTCCACTGGATGCGCCATACCGCTCGAACAGTTGCTACTATCATTTGAGTAGAGATTATGCCATATTGTGCAACGCTCACGCGGAGGTGGCGTCCATCATCTGGATCAATTGAATAAGATTCCCGCAGGAGTCGTCGAAGACCGCCACGCGAACCGACCCGGCATCCATCGGCTCTTGAACGAACTCTACGCCTTTCTCGCCAAGTCTTTTCCGCTCCGCCTCAAGGTTACTAACCTGAAAAGAGTGCGCTGGAATACAATCGGAAACCAGCGCATCCCTGTAGGGTTTTACAGCCGGATGATCGCTTGGTTCGAGTAGCAACTCCGTTCCTTCAAGGTCTTCGCTGGACACCACCGTCAGCCAGCGTTTTTTACCCAATGGAATATTGTTCTTCACCGTGAAGCCGAGGACATCGGTGTAGAACTTCTCCGCTTTGTCTTGGTTGTCGACAAAGACGCTCGTTACGTAGATTTTCATGTTTTGATCCGTTTCATCTGTAGTTTATAGTGTATGATGTAGGCGTCGATGGTATTGAGAGGCTTGGGCGGACGAAAGATGCGAACCGGCATTGCCTCCCGTTTGGGCAGGGTCCCGTGGCGATTCACCTGCCTGCGGCTGTCTTCCTCGACGGGGCACTTGTGCCGCGCCAAAAAGTCGGAGACCTAGGCTTGAACGGCGGAACCGAGAAGTTCCGAGTTATGCCCGAAAGTTGGTGACGGGGCCGATCCGATCAGGCGGCGGCGCTTTCCTGTATTGTCCCGTCACTGAACACAACCTCCCGGATGACCTCCGGGAGACGGTTCGGCGCCGGTCGCCCTTCAAGGGCATCATGAGGCGGCGAACCATCGAAAGGTCGGTCTTTCCGCTCAGGCAGCCCCGGATCCTGCGGGTCCGGCTGCGAACGGTGGCGAACACGCTCCCGGTGGGGTTCGTGGTCCCGATGTGCCTGCGGCGCTCCACCGGGAAGTGGTGGAAGGCGGCGTCCGCATCCTTTTTCGTCCCGGCCATCCGGATTCCATGAAGATCCGACCTGTCCCGTTCCCTGGGCGACTTCAGCGGCGCCCCGGTCACGCTGGCGGTCCCGTGGACCCGGCTGCTCCTCCAGACCCCGCTCCCTGAGACCACAAAGAAGATCGCGCCGGCTGTCCGCGTTCCCGCAGAACCCGTCCATGACGGCGGGGACGTCCTTCACTCCATACCCGTCGGCCCCGATCACCGCGGGCATGCGCCGGCGGTCGCCGTCCGGACGGGGCGTGAAACAGACGCCATCCGCCAATACGTGGACGAAACGCCTGCCTGACAGGCCGCGCTTTCGCCAGGTCCCGCATTCCTCCCTCCACGAGGCCCCGGCCCCGTGACCGTCGGGGAGGACAGTCCCTCCGCGTCCGGCCCGGGAAGCGCCGCGGGCGCCTCGCCGAAGTCACCCGGCGGGATGCCCCTGGGATGGAGCCGGGGCGGCGGGTCCCCGCCCGATTTCGCCTTCCCGAGGCAGGGCGGCACGATTGACGGCCGGAACCCGATCCTGTCGCCGCCGGCGACGCCGGCCTTTCGGCCGCGGACCCGGGGAACCTCGACGGGCACCCGGCCGAACCCCGTCATCACCTCCCGCTCCGGCAGGGAACCGTGGCGAACCACGCGCCCGCGCCCCCGTTCGTCAACGAGGCGTTCGTGGCGCGCCAGGAAATCCGCAGCCCCGGCCCGGGCGGCGGCGCCGGACGGCTCCCCCGCTCCGACCCCGATCACCTCCGTCAGAGGATCCGGTGAAAACCCCGATGGACGTTCGAACCGTATCACCGTGGATTCGGTCATGTGGCATATCCCTTTCCCATCGGGAATTGACGGCGTACGTTACACCGCCATGATATGCCGCCCCTCATGCCCTGTCACCAACTTTCGAGCATAACTCTCGGCATCATCGCACGACGGTTTGACGGCGACCGTACCGTCATCCACTGAGAGAACCGGCGCGGCGGTGGCGATTGTTATAGACAGACTCAAACATCGCGAGCATTGCGTATCACCCCGATCCGGCTCGGAACATTGGCGCAGCTTGCCAGGTTGCTTGGAGGAGAGCCAAACCTTCTACAGACGCACATCTCCGACATCATCATCACATAACCCGGCATTTCCCTTTGGTTTGCGCCTGACCGGTATGGTTGTGTGTGGCGGTGAATTTTCCTAAGCAGAACGCCACGGCTACGCACAGGGTGGACCGGGAACATGAGGGAGTCGCTGGTGACGGATTTAAGGGTCGAACGGAACGATTTGCAGGTTGATAGCGGCCTTGCCGATTTCCTCGAGAACAGGGCGCTGCCCGGTACCGGCGTCGCTGTGGGTGATTTCTGGCAGGCGTTTTGCACTCTCATACACGAATACGGGCCAAGAAACCAAGCGCTGCTAGATAAACGTATGAAATTAAAGCAGAAGATATCCGCATGGCACGCGACCCATCGTGAGCGCGATCTGGACCGGGATACCTATCGCGCCTTTCTCGAAAAGATCGGTTACCTTGTTCCGGAAGGACCGGATTTCAGCATTGATACCGCCAATGTTGATCCCGAAATTTCGAAAATTCCCGGACCGCAGCTTGTCGTGCCGATCACGAATGCGCGTTACGCGATCAACGCGGCCAATTCACGCTGGGGCTCCCTCTACGATGCGCTCTATGGCTCGGACGCATTGGGAGATTTGCCACCCGGAAACAGCGGATATGACGCGGAGCGCGGCGCGGGGGTGATTGCGTGGACCAGAGCGCATCTTGATGCGGTCGCGCCGCTGGCGACGGGATCATGGGTGGATATCGAGTCACTTTCCGTCAGGGAAGGGGAACTCCTCCCGCAATTGGCCGATCCCGGCCAATTCGCCGGATTCAGAAGCGAGGGCGCGGCTCTGCACGTTCTTCTGCGCGTGAACGGCTTGGGCATAGAACTGGTGGTAGATCCATCCAGCCGGATCGACGCCCAGGACCCTGTGGGTATTTCGGACGTTCGGCTCGAGGCCGCGGTCAGCACCATCATGGACTGTGAGGACAGTGTTGCCACCGTCGACGGCGAGGACAAGACACTCGCATATGCCAATTGGCTGGGGCTCATGCGGGGAGATCTGGTGGAAGAGGTGACCAGGGGAGGCAGGACCTTTGAACGGCGCCTGAATCCGGATCGAAACTTTTCGGCACCGGATGGCAGCGAATTTCCGGTGAAGGGTCGATCGATGATGCTTGTCCGCAATGTCGGACTTCTGATGACCAACCCCGCCGTACTAGACCGGAACGGGAAACAGGCATTCGAAGGATTGATGGATGCGATCTGCACCACCATGATCGCAATGCATGACCTTCACGTCCATGACGGGCAGAGGAACTCGGCGACCGGTTCGGTCTACATTGTGAAACCCAAGCTGCATGGACCCGAAGAGGTGGGTTTCTCGGATGACGTGTTCACGTTTGTTGAGAACGCGCTCGGATTGCCGCGATATACGGTGAAGCTGGGGATCATGGACGAGGAACGGCGAACGAGCCTGAATCTCAAGGAATGCATCCGGATGGCCAGGCATCGGGTCGCCTTCATCAATACCGGATTTCTTGATCGCACCGGGGATGAGATTCACACATCCATGGAAGCGGGTCCGATGATCCGGAAAGGTGAGATGAAGCAATCCGCCTGGATCGCTTCATACGAGGACCGCAACGTGGATATCGGTCTGACCTGCGGACTTCAGGGCCGGGCTCAGATCGGTAAAGGCATGTGGGCCATGCCGGATCGCATGGCCGATATGCTGGATCAGAAGATAGGCCATCCGATGGCGGGCGCGAACTGTGCCTGGGTACCGTCGCCGACGGCGGCGACGTTGCACGCGACGCATTATCACAAGGTCGATGTATTCGAACGCCAGAACGAAATCGCCGCGGGCGGTTCTCGCGGATCCCTCGATGATCTGCTGTCCATTCCATTGCTCCGGGGCAGCAACCTTTCAGATGATGAAATCACGGCGGAGGTCGAAAACAACTGCCAGGGTATTCTTGGCTACGTCGTGCGTTGGGTGGATCAGGGTATCGGGTGCTCCAAGGTGCCGGACATCAACGATATCGGCCTTATGGAGGACCGCGCCACCTGCAGGATTTCCAGCCAGGCGCTGGCCAACTGGCTTTGTCATGGAATTGTATCTGAGGCGCAGTTGATGGGAGCGATGCGCAGGATGGCGGAGGTGGTTGATCGGCAGAACGAAAACGTTCCCGCATATTCTCCCATGGCGCCCGGAATCGATGGCATCGCCTTTCAGGCGGCCTGCGATCTCGTGTTCAAGGGAGGCCTGCAGCCTTCAGGCTATACGGAACCCGTGCTTCATGCGCGCCGCCTGCAACGCAAGTCGGACCTCAGCCGACTGACCCAGACGCGTTGATCGGCTTCGGAGGTGAGTGCGGTCGGACCGCGACATTTTAGGTCGGTGGTACCCTTCCGGTACGGTTCACCGCCGGTCAGGTGACGCCCGGGTGTGTACGGATCCGAACTGAGCGGTCTGAACGTTCCGTTCAGTGAGCCAAGGTCTCGACTTGCGTGGTGGATAGCGCTATACCGGTAGACACAGGCCTCCATTGGAAAGGAAGGCATATGGTCAGGCCAATTGTCGGTGTCATTGGCAATTGCTACATGATTTCGGATAGATTCCAAGCTCATGCCAGCAGTTTTTTCTCCTCCGAGGCGGTGTCAAGGGTCGCCGACTGCCTGCCTGTCATCGTACCCTGCGATCCCGAACTTGTCGAAATCGAAGAGTTGATGGCCCGGTTCGATGGATTCCTGTTCACTGGCGGACGCACGAATGTGCATTCCGAGGAATATGGTCACGAGCCGACCGAGGCCCACGGCGAATTCGACCGGGCCCGCGACCGGATCACTCTACCACTGATCCGCGCCCTTACGGAGCGCGGCCAGCCATATCTGGGAGTCTGCAGGGGATTTCAGGAGGTGAACGTCGCGTTTGGCGGAACGTTACACCCTGAAATCAGGGACATACCCGGTCGTATGAACCACCGCATGCCACCCGACGGAAAACTGGAAGAAATCTTCGAGTTGCGCCAGCGTGTGACCTTCACCCTTGGTGGCGTGTTCCATCGCCTGTTCGGCGCCCGAGAGGTTGTGACTAACACGCTGCACGGGCAGGGCATTCTTGATCCCGGCGACAGGATCGTCATCGAAGGGCTGGCGGATGATTCCACACCGGAGGCGCTATATGTCAAGGATGCGCCGGGATTTACCCTGTCGGTGCAATGGCATCCCGAATTCAATGCGCATGAAGATCCCGTGTCGGGGAAACTGTTCAACGCGTTCGGTGATGCCGTTCGTCTCTGGGTCAGGCATGGTGCGGCTCCCGTTCTGAAGAGCGCCTGAAACCTATTCTTCGCGGGTCAGGGATCTTGCCGCATCCAAACATGTGGCTCCGCAATCGGGGTCCCGGTAGCTAACGTTAACTTCCGGGAGGCGGTTGTATGGTTCACCCGCAGCGCTTGACTGGGTACAAAACCGGGCACGGTGGATTCCGGGGAGGTGGAGGACGACTAACGGGAACGTGTCCCATGCATTTCGCTATCGCTCATCGGTACCGCTGAGCGGAGCCTCACGCTTCCGGTCAGGACGCCGGGAAACGGAGGCCCGCAACCGGCCCGCACAATTGGCCGCAGCGTTTGATGCTTGAGATAACCTCGTCATCACATTAACGCACGTCTCCATTGCCGGAGAACGAAGCCGCCAATACCGAAAGGGAGGATGGAGCAGGTGAAGATCGGAACGCCGAAAGAGATATTCGAAGGCGAAGCGCGGGTGGCTATGACACCGGAGAGCGCCCATCATCTCAAAGAGCTTGGTTATGAATGCTTCATCGAGACCGATGCCGGTGTCGCCGCCGGATTTTCCGACGCGGCCTACGGGGCGGTTGGTGTCAGGATCATCGAAACTGCGGAGGGGCTTTGGGAAGCCTGCGATGTGGTCGCCAAGGTTCGACCACCAACCGAAGGTGAGACCGGGCGGATGGCCAAGGGCCAGACGCTGGTTTCTTTCATTTACCCGGCCGCGAATGACGCGCTTCTCGATCTCGTGAAAGCTAAGGGCGCCAACGTCATCGCCATGGATATGGTGCCACGGATTACGCGTGCGCAGAAGATGGATGCCCTGTCGTCAATGGCGAATATCGCCGGATACCGGGCGGTTATCGAAGCCGGGGGCAATTTCGGACGATTTTTCACCGGCCAGGTAACCGCCGCCGGAAAGGTGCCGCCCGCAAAGGTTTTGGTCGTCGGTGCGGGTGTTGCCGGTCTTGCCGCCATTGGCACCGCCACTTCGCTGGGAGCGATAACCTACGCATTCGATGTCCGACCGGAAGTGGCGGAGCAGATCGAGTCGATGGGTGCTGAATTCGTCTACCTTGAATTCGAGGAGACCGGGCAGGACAGCGCCGCGACGGGTGGTTACGCCGCGCCGTCAAGTCCCGAATTCCGCGAAAAGCAACTGGAGAAATTCCGGGAACTCGCACCCGAAATGGACATTGTGATCACAACCGCGTTGATACCGAACCGGGATGCTCCGATCCTCTGGACCCGCGATATGGTCGAGGCGATGAAACCGGGTTCGGTGATTGTTGATCTCGCGGCGGAACGTGGTGGGAACTGCGAACTGACGGTACCGGACGACAGGATCGTCACCGTCAATGATGTAACCATCATCGGATACACCGATTTTCCGAGCCGGATGGCCGCGCAGTCATCGTCCCTTTATGCGAGCAACATCCGCCATATGATGACGGACCTGACTCCCGACAAGGACGGGCGGATCAACCATGATATGGAGGATGACGTCATCCGGGGCGCCACCGTGGCGTTCGATGGCGCGATAACCTATCCGCCCCCACCTCCGAAGATTCAGGCGATCGCCGCGCAGCCGGCGAGCGCTGCCCCGCGTGAACTGACTCCCGAGGAACGACGTGAGCGGGAGTTGGTCGAATTTCGCAAGGCGACCCGGAGCCAAGTCGGCATGCTCGTGGCTGGGGGGCTGCTGATGCTGCTGGTCGGCGCCTATGCGCCAGCCAGTTTCATGCAGCATTTCATAGTATTCGCGTTGGCATGTTTCGTTGGCTTTCAGGTCATCTGGAACGTCACCCATGCGTTGCATACTCCACTCATGTCGGTTACCAACGCCATTTCCGGGATTATCGTTGTCGGTGCGCTGCTGCAGATCGGATCGGTCAGCGCACCGGTCGTGATCCTGAGCTTCATCGGCGTCCTGATCGCCTCAGTGAATATCGTGGGAGGGTTTCTGGTGACGCGCCGGATGCTCGCCATGTTCCAGAAATCCTAAAGGAACGCCGCCATGATCAGCTCCGGCCTAACGTCCGCCGCCTATATCGCGGCTTCGGTTCTGTTCATTCTTGCCCTTGGTGGCCTGTCAAATCAGGAAAGCGCCAAGCGCGCCGTCTGGTACGGCATAGCGGGTATATTCATCGCCATGGTCGCCACGGTCTTCGGGCCGGGCGTCGGCAACCTGGTCCTGATTGCCATCGCGATCGTGGTTGGCGCGTTCATCGGGGTCTATGTGGCCCAGCGTGTCCAGATGACCGAGATGCCCCAACTGGTGGCCGCACTGCATTCATTCGTCGGTCTTGCGGCAGTGTTCATCGGTCTTAACGCCGATGTGATGCTGACCGCCGTCAATGATCTGAAGAGCGCGGGAAATGCGTTGGGTGACGTCGATCTGACCGGTTTCGGCACGGAGCTCTGGAAGAAGGCTCCGGTTGAGATCGCCATACTCAAGGTTGAGGTCTTTCTCGGAATATTCATCGGCGCGATCACGTTCACCGGCTCTGTCGTCGCTTTCGGCAAACTTGCGGGCCGGATTGACGGAAAGCCAAGCAAGCTACCCGGTGGCCATGCGCTGAATGCGGTTTCGCTCGCGATCTGTATTCTGCTTGGTGCGATGTATTTCAACGGTGCGGGCGTCTGGACGATGGTTCTGATGTCCGTCATCGCGGGATTCATCGGTTGGCATCTGATCATGGGTATCGGCGGGGCCGATATGCCGGTCGTCGTTTCGATGCTGAACAGTTATTCGGGATGGGCCGCCGCGGCGATCGGATTCACCCTTGGCAATGACCTGCTGATCGTTACCGGAGCGCTTGTCGGCTCTTCGGGAGCGATCCTGTCCTACATTATGTGCCGAGCGATGAACCGTAAATTCGTCAGCGTCATTCTTGGTGGATTTGGTGGAACGACGGGCCCTTTGCCGGGCATCGAGGGAGAGATGATCGCCATCGAAGTCGAAGGTGCGGTCGCGGCGCTGAACGACGCTGACAGCGTCATCATCGTGCCCGGCTACGGTATGGCGGTAGCCCAGGCGCAGCAGTCTGTGAGCGAGCTCGTGCGAAAGCTGCGTGCCGCGGGCAAGACCGTACGTTTTGGCATCCATCCGGTCGCCGGCCGGCTACCCGGCCATATGAACGTTCTGCTGGCAGAGGCCAAGGTGCCGTACGATATCGTTCTGGAGATGGACGAGATAAACGACGATTTTCCGGAAACGGATGTGGCGATCGTCATCGGTTCCAATGACATCGTCAATCCGGCGGCGCAGGATGATCCGGACTCGCCGATCGCGGGCATGCCGGTTCTGGAGGTCTGGAAAGCCAAACAGGTCATTGTATCGAAACGGGGTCAGGGCACCGGTTATTCCGGGATCGAGAATCCGCTGTTTTTCAAGGAGAATACGCGGATGTTCTACGGAGATGCGAAACAGTCTCTCGACAAGTTGCTGCCTATGATCGAGTGAACCCTCGTCTGGCGTTGGTACCGGTGGATCATAGTCCTTAGCAGGGAAGAAACCCATCCACGTCGTATGTTCGGCTCCGATTCAAAAGCCGGCTGCGACCCAGAGACCGACGATGGCGCAAGGCCAAGCGAACCACACGGAAGAATTCACCCCGACCGCCGCCGTGCCGGGCCCGTCATCCCCGCCGTGCGGGACACGACGACGGTCGACCACAGCCATCTCTAGGCCACGGAGGGCCTCCGGAGACCGGCGACGGGGGGATCATCGGGAAGCGTCGGCGACCCCGCCCCCGCCGGGCTGGCGGTGACGCCGGAGGGCCGTCCGCCCGGCCCGTTCGCGGTGGACGCGGACTACGGGGAGGGCCCGGAGGACGGCAGCCACCGCTGGATCGACGGCCTGCGCCGGCCGCGCGGTCCAGGCCCGCCGCAGGCCCGCGACACGTCGCGGACCATGCGCCGCGCCGCGTCCATCGGCGGGTTCCCGTCCGTAGGATTATGCGCGTCGGTCCCGGCCAAGAAGGAATGACGGCGTCCGCGCGACGCGGCGCCGGGCTTTTTCCGGCCACCCTGTGGCCCCTCTCCACGACCATCCTTCCGACCTCCGCCGGAAGCTCCGGCGAGGGGAGCGACACGCCGTCCACCAGCCGCCGGTAACCGTACCCGTATCCGTGCCATGATCCGTGACCCGGCCTCAGAGTTTGTTCCATAAGTTGAGTGGTCCCGCAGGATGTGGCATTCCGGTTGGTGAACGCAACCAAATACGGAGAGAGCCATGCCCTGGAACAGGACCACCCAACAGATCCATAAGCGCCCGGACGACCACAGTCAAAACGATCTGACCGACGCCGAATGGACCATCATCGAGCCGATGCTGCCGAAGCAGGGAAGGATGGGACGGCCGCGCGGGGTCGACCTTCGGTCGGTGTTCGACGCGGGCCGGTATATCCTGTCCACGGGATGCCAGTGGCGCGCGTTACCCTCTGGATATCCACCGTTTTCCACCGACCGGAACCATTTTCACGCATGGCGGCGGAGCGGGCTCCTGGCGCGTACCGCGCATCGTCTCCGGGACCCCGCGCGGCGGTGCTCGGGGCGCTCCGCGGAGCCGGCCGCCGCCCCGGTCGACAGCCAGTCGGTGAGGACCACGGAGAGCGGCGGCCCCCGCGGCCACCACGCCGGGAAGAGGGTGAAGGGGAGGAAAAGGCACCTGATCGTGGACGCCGACGGCACGCCGATCGTCATGACGGTTCACACCGCCGACATCCAGGACCGGGACGGCGCGCCGGACCTGATCGCGAAGCTGCTGGAGACGGCCCCGACGGTGTGTAGGCTGTTCGCCGACGGTGGCCACGCGGGTCCGAAGCTGCGGGAGCGGCCTGGGGGGATGGGGTTGTCGAACGTGATCAGGATCGTCGGAAAACCGAAGGATGTCAAAGGGTTCACTGTTCTCTGCCGCCGGTGGGTGGTGGAGCGGACCTTCGCCTGGATGGGCCGGTGCCGCCGCCTGTCGAAGGACTATGAGCGCCTCTGCGAGAACTCGCTGGCATCCGGGGTGAGGCATCACGCGCCACCGGTCCGAGCGTGATGCCGAACGCTGGCCGCCTGCCGGTTCCTGCTCAGGCGGGTGGCGAGGGCGTCAACTCCATGAAAAACAATAGCTTAATCATATCAGTGACTTATGATTCAAACTCTTAGGCCTCCGCCGGACCGGGGTGCGCCGGTCCGCCGGTTCCCGAAGCCGGCCGAAACCGCACCCGGGACCCTGTTTCACGACCCCCAGCACCTGGATGGTCAACGGCTCCATCCCCGGCCCGCCGACCCGGCGGCCCTTTCCGGGAAGCGCCATCCTGTCCGTAAGCCCGGACAGCCGCTTTCGGGTCCCTTCGTCGCTGTAGAGGTCCTGAAGGCCGATCGGGATCGCCGGTATGTCGTCCCGCGACCTCACGTCCAGCCTGATCTTCGTGATGTCGGCGCCGGGCCTCCGCTGGGTGTCGTGGACCCTGCGCATCGGGGCCTCCTGAAGGGGAGGATTGCCGGATTCCGCGGTATATTGTGGTGAAATCGCCCCCAGACTGCCATATCCGGTGATTCCTCGCAAGGCAAATTCCGTCATTTACCGCGAAAAAACCGTGACTTGGGGGTTTTCTGGCGGACACTACGTAGGAAGTATTCGCCCGCCTTCTTCCACCCCGTTCCATGTTTGAATTTCGTGTTTCGCATCTTTTTTGCGCCATCTGAAAACTGCATATATCGATTCATTCAACAACGTAGGTATACATTTGGCGGATGCCTGAACACTTCATGCCAGCTGCGTCTCAAACTCGCTGTCTCTCTCCGAGACTTGCGATGGGTATTGTCATCGGATATCGGGCAGGGATGTGGTGGTGGCCGGGCTGTTGTGGGTAGCGCCGGGATGCGCCGAACGGGCCTTGTAAGCGGTTCGCAATTCCAGACACCGGGGACATGATGGGTAAACTCTTCATCTTAAGTGAGCGCGCGGAGGACTTTTTCGAAATCCGTCTACCGGGTATCCTAGACGAATTCCCGGTGCATTTGGCTCCTTGATCGATCCGAGGGCGTTCAGATGACGCCACGGCTTTGGGGGCGCGCGAGTTCGCTTAATGTCCAGAAAGTGATGTGGGCGCTGGCCGAACAAGGGGTGGCCTACGAGCGCATCGATGCGGGCTGGACATACGGGTGGACAGATACCGACGAATTCGCCGCGATGAACCCGAACCGAAAGATTCCGGTCTGGCAGGAGGACGGGCTGACGCTATGGGAAAGTCATGCCATCGTCAGACATCTTTTGTCTCGCCATTCGAGTGCCGTCGCGGTTGGGCCGGTCGCCGACCAGTGGATGGAATTCACGACGTCGACCCTCCAGCCTGCGCTTGTCGGCGTCTTCTGGCAATGTGTGCGAATTCCGGAGGGAAAGCGCTCGGCGGAATCGCTCGCGCGTCATGCCGATTCACTGAATGCCGCGCTTCGGATATTGGATGATCGGCTTTCAGAGACGGATTGGCTCGACGGAAACGCATTCAGCGGAGCTGAAATAGCGGCCGGCTCACTCATGTACCGCGTTTTCGACGTGGGCTGGCCCGGGGCTGTCTTCCCTGCGGTTGAGCGGTGGTACGGAATCCTCTCCAATCGTCCAGCGTATCGGGAAACGGTGATGACAAGCTACGAGGAACTGCGCGCCTGAGTCTCGGGCGGATCAAGACGGTTCCATGGATTGCGGACGGGATGCCAGAGCGCGGAGAGAGACGAGTCGATCCGCCTGAATAGCTGGTTCATTCTGGATTCAGGTTATTATGACGGCGGTTTTGGTAGTTCCGGAATGGGGTGGAGCCTATGGTTTGGAACAGGCTTTTCGGAAATAGGGAACGGATATCGTTCCGGCGAGGCCACGTCAGGATCCGTATATCGAAGGACTGCGGAAATTCCGGAAAAAGACAGACCGCTCCCCCTTTTCTCTTTGTGGGGCGGGAGGAACAGCCTTCGGCGATCGAGGAAGGCTGCATGATCCGAATGGATTCCGATGATTGGGAATAGGAAAGGATCTACGGTCAGACTTACATCATCCAGGGTGCCTCTGGTGCGGGCAAGACATCGATTCTCGAAGATCTCAAGCGAAGGTGGACACGACGCTAAGCCAATGGGGAGACCGATGTTCCCATATCCCTGAAAATCAAAAGGAAATGGCTTGCCGATGAGGCCATCATCGCCTGAAAGGTATCGGAAGCGCTGGTCAGGGGATCATCCGTGGCAGGGCGGACATCGAGAACGGAATCGGGAAACGCCCATGTGAGCCTAGGTGGATTGGGTCAGGCGGGAGTTGGGGCGGTGATACGGTGATGCCGGAGACGTCGTCCCTTGACGCTCTTAAGCAGATGTTTCCTCCTGGACATGGATCCGCCCCGTCAGACTTCCGGTGGACGAAATCCAGGGTGTGGGTGAGGATGCCAGGGAAGTGATGGCGGATCTCCATCTCGGAACGGATGGTCTTCCGATTGTTCCCGTCTACGCCGGAACGGGGGATTTCCGTCAGAGGGTACAGGATCTCGTCTTCAGGTTGGATACCCGTCTCGTCCATTCGATCGGAACGCTTTCGGAGAACGACATCAGGCGGTCGGTCGGACTGTGTTTCGAACGTTACCGCATCGACGCCGATGTTCTTGTTATCGGGAAATGGAAGGACTGGGCCGTCGGGAACTGCGATCTCTGGCCCCGGCATTACCACAACGCCATGCGGTCGCTCGCCGGAGTGCCTGTTGAAGCCGATGGAAGGCTCGGGGATGTCGATATGGACGGAGTGAGCCGGATGCAGACGGAATACCGGGACTAGGCCTATGACGACCGGTGTTCGGATGTCATCAGGCATTCCCGCTACCTTGTCGGGGGACTTATGGCGTCGAGTCCTGAGCGGGGGATGGCGCGGTCGGCCATCATCGGATACGTCGAACGGAATGCCGGAGCGGACGCGGAAGGCTACAGTCTTCGGGAAGGCAACACGCCGATGGCGTTCACCGATCACATGGTCCTCTGCGGACTTCTCCAGTCCCATCCCGGAAAGAATCCCGACGATCTTCACTCTGTCCGACTTCGTCCCTTCGGTCCTACATCATGGAACGGTGGCCGGTACCGGACCCCGAACCGAAGACGCTGCCCGAACCCAAAGACGAAAGACCTGTAGGCATCCTTGATGGAAACCGCGAACGAACGTTCCCGTCAGGATAACAGAAGAAAATCAAACCCCACTTCCAGTCCGAAGTGCAACACCGGCCAGGGCCTCGGATTCCACGCGGAATACGGCGGCTGTCCCTTCGGATCGGAGTGTAACCGGGCCTCCCGGCGGCGGCAGGGCCCCGCGGCGGGAGGTGGCGCGCCCGTCCGGGCGAGGGAGGGGGTGGCCCGACCGAAACCGGGCGGGCGCGCCTGCGGAATTCCCTCTCCCCCGTCGGCCGACGGGGGCGAAGCGCCTCAGGGAGGCCGCGCCCGCGCGAAAGCCCCCGCCGGCGTCAGGTGGCCGGGCGCCTTGCGGGGGCGCGCGTTCAGGATGTCCTGGACCCGCTTCACGCGGGCGTCCGTGACCTGCCGCAGGTCGGTCCCCTTCGGCAGGTGCCGGGGCGGCGGCCCGTCGGTGTGCCCGTTCAGGCCCCGCTCCCACGGGTGGTGGGGCGTCGGGAGGAGGAAGTCGGCCTCCAGCGCCTTCGCCACCTTCGCGTGCCCCGCGGACTCCCTGCCGTCGTACGCCGTGACCGTGTGGACCCTGGCGCCGAGCCCCTCGGGAAGGTCGGTCATCGCCCCGCCGGCCGCCTCCGCCCTCTTTCCGTCAACCCGTTGGACAGGCGTGAATTCCGGGCATCCGTCAACGGGCGACACCACCGCACCGCCGTGTCCCCCGCCGATCACCGTGTCCGCTTCCCGGTCGCCGGTCCCCGCCTTCGCCCCGCCCTCTTCCGGGCGCTCCGGGATGTCCCTCCGGCCCGGGATGTGACCCCGGCCCGCGTGGCGACCACCCTGCCGGTCCGGGTCCTTTCCCCGCCGCCGCAGGTGCCCGCAAGGCGTTCCTCCGTCCCCGCCGTCCGCGCGTACGAGGTCGTATATCCGCTGACGGCCGGCCATGCCGGGGTCCTCCAGCCGGAGACGCCCCGGGACCCGCTCCGGGCTCCAGCCCTCCCCGGCTTCGCCACGACCTTCGCCCGGCGCCCCTCCGTCAGCTTCCCCGGGACCGAAGAGGCCCCGCTCCGGCGCCCGGTGGCCTTCCTCCGCGCCTGTCCCCGCCGGTATCCCCGCCCGCCGCCGTCGCGTCGGATCTCCCGCGATATGGTGGCCGGATGGCGGCCCGACCGCCTGGCGATGGCCCCGTTCGAAAGCCCGCTTTTCCCCGTCGCGTATATCCGGCATCTTCCGTCGAAGGTCAGATGACGGTAGCCCTCGGGCATGACACTCTCCTGTCCTGCGCACAGGGACTGTCGCCGTTATCCGGCCGGTTCGCAGGATGCCGCACCCGGAACGCGGCTTCCCACCATCACCGGTGTTGCACTTCAGAGCGGAACGGGGGCGGTAAATGACGGAATCCGCCTTGCGGGGATCCGCCGGATATGGCGGTCAGGGTATGCCGCGGAATCCGGCAATCCTCCCTTTCAGGAGGCCCCCATGCGCAGGGTCCACGACACCCAGCGGCGGCCCGGCGCCCCCGACATCAGGAGGATCAGGCTGGACGTGAGGTCGAGGGACGACATCCCGGCGATCCTGATCGGCCTCTAGGACCCCTGCAGCGACGAAGGGACCCGAAAGCGGCTGTCCGGGCTTCCGGATCGGCTGGTGCTGCCCGGAAAGAGCCGCCGGGTCGGCAGGCCGGGGATGGAACTATGGACCATCCTGGTGCCGGGGGTCGTGAAGCAGGGTCCCGGGTGCGGTTCCGACCGGCTTCAGGACCTTGCGAACGGGCACCGGACGATCCGGCGAAGGCCGAAGGCCGGGCCACGGATCATGGGACGGATACGGATACCGGCGTCTGGTTGACAGCGTGTCACTCCTCACGCCGGAGCTTCCCGCCGAGGTCGGAAGGATGGTCGTGGAGAGGGGCCACAGGGTGGCCGGAAAAAAGCCTGGCGCCGCGTCGCGCGACCGCCGTCATTCCTTCGTGGCCGGGACCGACGTCCACCATCCGACCGACCGCAGCCTGCTGATGGACGCGGCGCGGTGCATGGTCCGGGACGTGTCCCGGGCCTGCGGGGGGCCTGGGCCGCGCGGCTGGCGGCGGAAGGAATACCTTTGCGGAAAGCTCCGGAAAGGCTACCTCCGGGTGACCACGTCACGGCTCGCCAACCCGCGCCCGAGGGACGTGGAGGTTCCGCGCCGGCTCGCCCTGAAGCTGGCGGACAGGGCGGAGGCGGGCCGCGCGGAGATCGATGACAGGTTGGGTATCCCGGGCCCATCGGACAGTATCCGGGGCTTCATCGGCCATGTCAGGCCCCGGGCGGACCTGACCGGACGGCGGATCCTGAAGGGAGGGACGATCCCGCACCGCGGGAAGGCGCACCCGGTATCCGGGCCGCACACCCGCTGGATATCGAAGGGAAAGGCCGGGGTCCCGGTGGAGCCCGGCGTCCCCGTCCGCGTCCCTGAGGACCGTCACGGATTCCTCCCGCACCGTTCCGTCATGTGGGAGGGGAGCGACGTGGACGTGGCGGTCCCCATGGGCGGGGAGGCGCGGGCCCGGTTCCCCTTCGGGACATGTTCCGGGAGCCCGCCGCCGCGCCATGCGCGGAAGCGGTTCCGGACGGTGGAAAACGGTGGATATCCGGATGCTGACGAGCGCCGCCGGCATCCCGTGGCGAGGATGTGCCGGCCTCCGTCGAACACCACCCGGAGGCCTGTCCCGCGGGACCGCCCCGTCTTTCCCCGCCTGGCGGGCATCGGCCCGACGATGGCCCGTCCGTCGTCCGTCGGATCGCTTTGACGGCGGTCGTTCGCACGATCGTGCAGCTGCCGGGCGGTCCTGTCCTAGGGCATGGCTCTCTCCGGATCCGGTTTTGGTCAGGATCCGGAATGCCACATCCTGCGGGGCCGCTCAGCTTATGGAACAAGCTCTAAGGTGTAGGTGTAGGTGTTTTCCCGGAACCTAGGAGTGGTTCTCCAGAGATGTTGGATATCCTGGTGGTGGCGTCCGGGAGCACCACAACCTCTTTCGCCCGCGGATTCCGTGCCGGACGATTTCCCGTTCCAGCCTTCCCACGAAGTCCGGAGCACGGCTGATGCCGTTCACCGTGGCCGCGCCGCCTATCACGGTGGTGTGGAACCCGCTGCCCGGATCCTTCTCGGGACCGCTGGTCTCCGGATGGACGGAGTTGGTAGCGTACACCGTGATGACTTGCACCTCGTGGGTCTTCGCAGTTCCGTCCCTCGAGCGTTCACTCGATCCCCTCGACCTCGTCCCTTCGTGCATCGGCCCGCCGGTGGTGTCCATGCTCATGTCAATCAGGATCCCCGCCATCACCAGACGATATCACGATCCTTCGCCCACCGTAGGTGCCTAAGGAGGTCTTTCGGGCTGTCGGGTCCTCGCCAAAGCAAGGACATCTTCCAATTCGGTCGGGTTCAGTGGGGCAAGTCTTCTATGAATCATCCATTCCATGGGGAAAGAAGACCGTCGATCAGTGGATTTCACCTGTTGCGTCTGGTTTCCTGACGTCGCGATGGATAAGAGGCAGCCGATCGTTATGGAAAAAGGATGTATGCTTTGATCGCGCCGCGACCATGTATCATGGAGATCGATCCCTACGAGGGCGGACGGTCATCTTTGCCCGGAATTCAGGATACGGTGAAGCTGTCGTCGAACGAAAACCCCTTTGGAGCTTCGCCAAAGGCGATGGAGGCGTATCGCCGGACGGTGCAAAGCCTCCATCGCTATCCCTCATCCGACCATCATGCGCTTCGCGTGGCCATAGGTGAAGCGCACGGCATCGACCCTGAACGGATCATCTGTGGCGCGGGCTCCGATGAAATCATCAGCCTTCTGTGTCGCGCCTATGCCGGACCCGGTGAGGAAGTGCTCCACACCGAACACGGGTTCCTTATGTACCGAATTTCGGCTCTCGCAGTCAGCGCCACGCCAATCGTCGCACGGGAGCGTAACAGGATCACGGACGTGGATGCGCTTCTGGCCTCCTGCACCGAACGCACCCGGTTGATATTCATCGCGAATCCCAACAACCCAACGGGAACGATGATAGATGCCGATGATGTGTCGCGTCTTGTCGATGGAATACCCCGAACCGCGATGTTGGTGCTGGACGGTGCCTATGCTGAATATGTCGATGGTTGCGATGGCGGCGCGGGTCTTGTCGATGGCAGCGGGCAGGTATTCATGACACGCACGTTCTCCAAACTTTACGGGCTTGGTGGGCTGCGGGTTGGATGGGGCTACGGGCCGAAGGAGGTCATCAATGTACTAAACCGGATACGGAGTCCGTTCAATCTTGGTACGGGACAGCTTGTCGCCGCTGAAGCCGCTGTAAGCGATCGGGAGTTCGTGGAGAAATGCGCATCGGAAAACGCCAGGATGCGGGAATGGCTTGTGCAGGCGCTCGCCGCCGTAGGCGTGCCTTCGGACAGATCCCATGCAAATTTCATACTTGCGCGCTTCACCGATGCCGACGAGGCGAACGCCTGCAATACTTGGCTCAACGATGCCGGACTTATCGTGCGCAAAGTGGGAAGCTATGGTCTTCCCGAATGTCTGCGGATAACCGTTGGTGAAGAGGCGTCATGCCGACGTGTCGCGGATGCGGTGCGAGCGTTCAGGGTATCCCGCCGATGAGCGTGATCTACGAGCGGGTTGCATTGATTGGCCTGGGCTTGATAGCGGGCTCGCTGGCCCATGCGATGCGCCGCGGCAATCTGGCGGGAGAGATTGTAGGAACTTCGCGGTCCTCCGAGACAAGAGAGACAGCGAGGGAAATCGGGCTGTGTGACCGGGTGGTCGATACGACCGGTGAAGCCGTCGCCGATGCCGACCTCATTGTTCTGGCGGTTCCCGTCGGAGCGATGGGATCTGTGGCAAAGGATATCGGCCCGCATCTCAAGTCCGGCGCCACTGTCACTGATGTCGGTTCGGTGAAACGACCGGTTATTGACATTGTGGCGCCACATATTCCCGGCCATGTCCATTTTATCCCCGGCCATCCACTGGCGGGAACGGAACACAGCGGTCCCCGCTCCGGATTCGCCACTCTGTTCGAGAACCGCTGGTGCCTGCTGATTCCCGAAGGGAGAACCGATCCCGAGGCATTGTGGCGGCTACGCGCGCTATGGGAAACGATTGGTGCCAATGTTCAAGAGATGGATGCTGACCACCACGATCTGGTGTTGGCCGTGACAAGCCACGTACCGCATCTGATCGCCTACACGATGGTTGGTGTCGCGGACGACCTGAAGCGGGTCACGGACTCGGAAGTGGTCAACTATTCCGCGGCGGGATTCAGGGATTTCACCCGAATCGCCGCCAGTGATCCAACGATGTGGCGCGATGTTTTCCTCGCGAACAAAGACGCGACGTTGGAAATCCTGGGCCGGTTCACCGAAGAGCTTTTCGCTCTTCAGCGGGCCATTCGCACCGGCGACGGCGACCAGTTGTTCGATTATTTTACGCGGACCCGGGCAATCAGACGGGGAATCATCGAAGCGGGACAGGATACCGAAGCTCCGGATTTCGGGCGAACGGACACCCGAGAGTTACCTTCGGATTGATCGGGCCTCCGTTTGTCGGCAATTCCTTGGGCCCGTTCTGAACATCATCGCTTGGCCCTGAAGCATCCCGTCCCTTGATGCGATCCGTGAACTTCACATCATTGCCCGTTGGCAGGGATCTTGATTGAAATGTCATGCGTTGATGGGTGGATTCCAGTCGGGGCTATCCACATTAAGCCGCTTCAATCCGTTCCACAAATTCATCGATAAGCCGTAGAAAGCCCATTCGGGCGTCGGTAAGCGACCTGACCCATTCAAGGTATTGAGGATGATTCGGTGTGATGCCATCCCTTTCGATTCCCGATCGGAGGATGTTTCCGACACCATTCGCCATATCCAGCGCTAAAGTCAAAAGATCATCCCGATCTTTCTCAAAACGCGGATCCTTGGTTCCGTCGTCTATTTCCATCACCAAGAGCCGGATCACCGGCGGAATTCGTTTGACGGCGTGACTGGGTCTGTCGGCATCGATGCCACTGTAGGGCGCGATGTGATCCCTTTGGGTTCGACCGTTCATGCTGCGGATGGAACTGGCCAGGTCACCAGGGCCTTGTCCAGCCGTCTGATCGGCGTTCCTTCGGGTCGATACCCCGGTGACCCAGCACGGCTTTAGCAAGGAATTCCACCGCACCCGAAGAGTCGGAGACGAGATCGTCGGCGCACCCATCCGCTCACCGACAGTCCAGTTCGCTGGCCGTCACCGCCGGAGGAATGGCTTTCCCCACCCGGTTCAACGTCTTGCCCAGATACCTGCGATATGTTTCCGGTTCAAGATAGGGCTTCTTTCCCTCCGGTCTGTGCCATTCCCCGGACAGGGTTATACCGTCCCGAACGATTGAATGGCCGATGTCACGGATTTGTCCCATGCGTCGAGCCGCCTCGCTTGCCGGCAATCCCAGCAGCTGCATGTCAAGGTCCAGGTTTTCGATGGGCAGACCTGATGGAACAGCACCGATGCGGGTGCCGCGCCGAGTGATGAAGGCGATGTCCCAGTCGCTATCGGGACGGTGCGTGCCGCGGGCGCGCGAGCCAATCAGCACCGCAGCGAAGCGCTCGGCCATGCGGCCAATGTCTGGGCCGACGTACGCCGCAATAGGGCGAGACCGGCTTCGTCCGATGCTGGGAGCGTGGGTTTCACGATTGATGGTG
The DNA here is from genome assembly GCA_965201085.1 of uncultured Rhodobacter sp. Lineage (GTDB taxonomy): Bacteria > Pseudomonadota > Alphaproteobacteria > Rhodobacterales > Rhodobacteraceae > JAPOUP01. The sequence continues at coordinate 325,784 of CBDAVS010000010.1, forward strand.
GTGCGCTCATCGCAGCTGGCTCGTCTCTGTCCATGTTCGAGCCCCGCTTTTGCTAACCCTCGGGGTGGTCGATAGCACCAAAGTTGGGGGATTATATACGGTAGTGCCCATCCGGGCTTTTCATACCGGTCGCCTTCGGTTCAGTTTTTGCGGAAATCGCGGCGCGGCGCACCCCCTTTGAGGACCGCCTTTACCAACCTTTCCGGCGTTACGGATACGCTGACATCCCGCAGCATGTCATGTTTTGTCGGCTGATACCTGCCCGACCCATTCACAGGCTTAACAGGTGCCTTTCCACTAGGCTCAACCTTCTCTCTTTTCATGATCAACTCCGTCATTTGATTTCCTCCTGTTACGCCGCGAGCCTCGTTATCAGGTATTCCATGCCTCTGTCGCCTTTGACCGAGTTGCAATGTCCGCACAGAAGCTGAAGGTTTCCGATGTGGTCGGTTCCGCCCTTCGATCGCGGGATGATGTGGTCGACCGTGAGGTTCCGCATCTGGAAATGCTCTCCGCATGCGTTGCAGTGCCCGCCCTGCTCGCCATACAGGGTCCGCCTGTTCCTCACGTGATTGTAGCGGATCAGCTTCCCGATATCGGTGCGCTGCGGGATGTCCGTGCGGTTGACCACCGTATGGTGCGCGAACATGCCAAGCTCATTCCTGAGCCGCAGCAGCACCAGTTCAGCGGCCTTCGGCGAGACGTCAATCCCAACCCATTACCGGTTAAGGTCCTGCGCCGCTATGCACGCCGTCGCGCAGCCGCAGAACGGGTCCAGAACCATTTCGCCTTCGTTTGATGACGCGAGGATGATGCGCTTCAGTAGCGCAAGCGGCTTCTGGGTCGGGTAGCCGGTGCGCCCCCTGGACGCCCCCTGAACGCCGGGAATGTCCGTCATGACATCTGCCACGCGAACGCCTTTGGTTGTTGACAGATACCGTTTGAATCTCGGCATTGTTCCTCTTTCAGGGAAATAGATCATATCCTGTGAATGAAGCCAATCAAGCCGTTCCTGGGTTGTCATGGCACTCCAGTCGTCTGGGCATTCCAGCCCTTCCGGCAATGCAGTGGGGCAAACCCAATGCAGGCCCCTTTCAGTGGGATCAATGTCCCGCCACGGCATTCCGGAGTATCCATTTGTGGTCCCCTGCGCAGTCAGCGGCTGTGTGTGGAAATGGCCTCGGCTGTCGTTTTCCTAAAGTGTTTATGGATATAATCCTTCGAGTAAGGCGCAAAGACTGCGTTCACCGTTGTTTCTGGATTTCTGGCATATGCCAACACTGTGTCATGCACCCTTCCAATCTGATATGCTGATGCGGTTGGCGCGTTGGTCCTCTTCCATATTATTTCGTTCCTGAAATTCGATTTTCCAAACACGGCGTCCATGACCGGTTTGAGATAGTGGCTCATGGTCGGATCGCAGTGGAGATATATGCTGCCGGTCGGCTTGAGGATGCGCCGCATCTCAAGGAGTCGCGCGGCCATGTAGATCAGATAGGCCTTATCGCTTTTGGTCATGGCCGCGGCGATGACCCGGTTAAGGGCCGGTTCCTTCGCCTCGATCAGGTCAAGCCATGCGATGTCCACGTCCGCCAGCGTCCACGTGTCCCTGAACGCCGCCCCCGCCGCTTCGCTACCGATCGGCGCCGCGTAGTTGGTTTTCGAGTTGAACGGCGGATCAAGGTAGATCAGGTCAACAGACGCGCTGTTCATGCCTCGCATGATCGGGAGATTGTCACCCGTCCAGACCGTCTGGTTGGACCAGTTAGCTTCCACCGGTCAGTGCCTCGCCCCGGAGGGGAGTCCGTTGTCGGCGATCAGATCCATGTAGCGCAGCCGCCTGCCGTCCATACCGCCGACCATGGATCGCATCTGGTCAATTGTGTCGGCTTCCCTGACGTTGTGCCTTCCGACGAATTCCCGGACGTATCGGTTCATGTGCTTTCTGCTCATCTTGTGGAAGGTGCCTTTGTGCGCCCTCTTGAGCATTGACCAGAAGGACTCCATGCCGTTGGTGTAGACCTTGCCCTTGACGTATTCGCCTGCGCTGTGGCTAACGCTTTCATGCCGCCGCCTGATCCCGACATAGCCTTTCGCGTCGTCGGTGTAGACCTGTGCCGTCGGTTCGGTGCGTTCCTCGACGAAGCCCTGAAGCGTCTTCGCCTTGGTGTCCGGCACCACCTTAGCGGCGACCTGGCTGGTCTCCCGATCCTTCACCCCGACAACCACCGTCTTGCCAACCGTTCCACGTCCGGCGTTAAGCCTGTCATTCGCGTGCTTGTTCCGTTCCCTGCCGCCCATATAGGTTTCGTCGGCTTCCACGGGACCTACAAACGGAAGGTTGACTCCATCATCCTCAAGCGCCTTCCGCAGTCGCATGGCAAGGTGCCATGCCGATTTCTGGGTTATCTCAAGATCGCGGTGCAGTTTCATGCTGGATACGCCCTTGAGGTTTGTCGACATAAGGTAAATCGCGATCGCCCATACCTTGAAGCCCAGATTGGACGCTTCCATGCATGTGCCGGTGCGAACCGAAAACCGTTTGCGGCACCCCTTTTCCCTGCATCGGTAAGGCATCGTTTTGTGCTGGGCACCGGAAAGAACACGGACGGATCCGCAGTGTGGGCAGTGAGGACCTTCCGGCCAACGCTCTTTCACAAACCATTCCTCGGCAGCCGCGTCATCGGGGAACATCATGAAAAGGCCTGTTAGGCTAATGCCTTTGCGGTGGTGCTTGCCAGGTGCTTTCGGTGCCATGCCTGATTCCTTTCTTGGGCATCATTGTATATGCCGCTTATAAGGCAGTCAACAGAAAATGGGCACTAACGTATATAATCCCCCAAAGTTGTGCAAACCAAAAATCTGTAGAACTATGAGACGATTTGGCTTAATTTGTCAAGAAAATTTATTGCTCAATACCCAAAGAAAGCAGGCGAACCAGCTGATCCGCTGACGATAGCCGGAGGCTCGCTCCGGCCTGGTTCGTGTGGACTGTAAACGTGCGATCCGGTTGTCTTTGTCACGACATCCCATCGCCAAACCTGTTTTAGCGCCATCGCGTCGGATTAGGGACAGCCGGCAGGGTCGGTACGGAAAGGATGGCATCCCGAGTCCACGGAATATTTACGCATCCCGTTTCCGACGGGTTGTACCACGGTGTCCGGTTCGGACAGACCAAGGGTCCAGAGTCCTTCCCGATGACAAATCCTAATGGATCAACGGAGATAAAAACGGGACAGTTCCAGCCGGGGAATGTAAACCACTGCCATAGGCATCCGCTTAAGAAATCGCTATCCCCGCCTCCGATGCGCGGTCCTTTATGAACGGAAAGCCAACATCGATCACATCTTCAGGCCACTCGGCGACAGGGCGCCATACCGCGAGGCCGGAGGCTATTTCCGGTGCCAGATAAACGAAGCTTTCCAAGGCCATAACACCGTCATAACCGACTTCCTTCAGCCCCTCGAACGTGGCCCGCCAGTCAATTGTGCCGCGCCCAGGAACGCCCCTGTTCGACTCGGACAGATGGACATAGCCCAGATGCTCGCCCGCATCGGCAAAGCCTTCCGCCATTCCAGCTTCCTCGATGTTCATATGATAGGTATCGAGATGAATGAACACGTTGTCGGCCCCGACACGTTCGACGACAGCGGCGGTCTGGTGCGCTGTGTTTAGCAGATGGGTCTCGTAACGGTTGCAGGGCTCCACGCCCAGTTGCATGTTCAGACTCCGCGCCTTGCGGGCGACCTTCTCGACAAGTCGACACACGGCGTCGTGCTCGGCATCCGTAGGGGGTGCTTTTGTGGTCTTTCCGATGGTTCCATAGGTCACACCGGAGAGGCGTTCGGCCCCAGCTTTCCGCGCCACCTCCAACGTTAGTTCGAGATAGTCGACGGCTTCCTGCGTTCGGTGCAGGACGTCCAGTTCCGCCGGTAGTCCGAGGGAGCAGATGATTTCAAGTCGGAGACGTTCGGCGAGCTCCCGTGTGCCAGCGGAGTCATAGCCGGTCGGGTCCAGCAGCGGCGTCTCGATCACGCTGACCCCATGTTCGAGAATTCCGGGCAGCAGGCTCCGTGCTTGGATCGGATTCCAGAGCGGCATGAAAGCCAGGGAATGCAGTCCAAGCCGTGGCATATCTTCTTCCTATCCGTGGGCGCCGACGATGTAGGAGACAACCTCCGCCATATCGGTCTCGTTACGTTTGAGGTCAGCGATTACATTGCCGCGGCGCAGAACCATGATCCGTCCACAGGCTTCGAAGATGTCGTTTAGCCGGTGGCTGATAAGTATTGCCGCTATCCCGTCCTCTTTCATCTGGTGGATCAGTTTCAATACGCTTTCGACCTCGCGAACGGCAAGCGCTGCCGTCGGCTCGTCCATGATCACAAGTTTGGGCCTGAACGTCAAAGCACGGGCGATGGCGATGGTCTGCTGCTGCCCGCCCGATAGCATGCCGACGGGAATGTCAATTCCGGGAACATGCACGCCAAGGCTGTCAAGCATTTTTTGGGCTTCCGCGTCGATCCTCGATTTATCGACGAAGGAAGGAAATATTCCGAACAGACGCTTCGTCGGCTCCCGACCGAGAAAGATGTTGTTGGCGACATCCTGCTGTGGCGCCAGCGCAAGATCCTGATATATCATATCGATGCCGAACCCGCGACGCTCGCCCGGCTCGGAGCGGGTGATATCCCGTCCGTCAAACACCACTTTTCCCCGATCGACCGAATAGACACCGGTGATCGCTTTCATCAGGGTTGATTTCCCGGCGCCGTTATCACCGACGAGACCGACCACTTCACCGGACGAAACGTTCAGGTTCACGCCGTGCAGAACCTGAACCGGGCCAAAGCTCTTTTCGACCCCGCTCAGTTCAAGGATGCTCAATGCGCCTGTCTCCCTCTGCTTCGGACCCGGTCGAGCCAGACGGCGGCGATGAGCACCGCTCCGATCGCCATCTGCTGGTAATAGGCCTGTACGGCCATCAGGTTCAGACCGTTTTGCAGCACCCCCATGATCAGGGCTCCAATCATTGTCCCGATGATCGAGCCGCGCCCCCCGAAGAGGTTCGTGCCTCCGATGATCGCCGCCGTTATCGCCAGAAGTTCATAGTTAAGGCCAGCGGTTGGGTCACCCGTGTTCACCCGCGCAGTGAAAATCAGTCCCGCTATTCCGGCCATAAGCCCCGAGATCGTGTAGAGCAGCATACGCTGGCGACGGACATTTACGCCGGTGGCGCGGGCTGCGTTCTCGTTGTCGCCAAGAGCCAGTGTATGGTGGCCGAACGGGGTGTGCGCCAGAACGTAATGGGAGACGAGCGCGACCGCGATTAGGACAAATACAGGTGTCGGCACACCCCAGGGTCGGGCCTGTCCAAGGAACAGCACTTCATCCGGAAGCCCGTAGATGCCCCGGCCGCTGGAGATGATCAGTGCGAGGCCGCGGGCGATTCCGAGCATTCCAAGCGTTACGATGAACGCCGGTACCCGACCACGCGTTACGATGAATCCGTTCACGGCTCCGGCGGCCGCTCCGGCGGCGAGCGCGCCGATGATGGCGAAATACCACGGCCATTCGAGTGTTACGACAAGTGCCGCGCCCGAGACCGAAGCAAGCCCGAGAACCGATCCGAGCGAGAGGTCGATCCCGGCGGCGCTGATGACGAAAGTCGCGCCGATCGCCAGGATTCCAAAGGTTGCCGTGGCGAGAATGATGTTGAAGAAGTTGTTGGCGGTCAGGAAGACCCGGACGCCGCTTCCTGTCGTCGGTGAAAACAGAGCCATTATCACGATGAGCCCCGCAAGCACGGCAAGCGACTCGACCCGGATATGGGTACGTTCAAGTAGTTTCAGCATGGAGTGATGTCCGGGGATGTTCGGGCCAGCCGATGGCTGGCCCAAGCGGCGGCGTTACTTCACGAATTCGAGCATTGGCTCGGTGCCTGCATCGATCACGGCCTTGGTCAGCACCAGGGTCGGGACGTAGATCCAGTCACCTTCGGGAGGTGTTCCCTCTTTCATCGCTTTCACCATTTCGACAGCCTGCTTACCGACAAGGTAGGGAAGTTGGGCGACCGAGGCGTTCAGGCGCCCCGCGTTGATCGACTTAACCGCATCGGAATTGCCGTCGACGCCAATAACGGTCACCTGGTTTCCGAGACCGGCGGCGTATACGGTTTCCACGGCACCGAGCGCCATACCATCATTCGCGGCGAAGATCGCGACCAGATCCGGGTTTGAGGTCAGTATGTCGTTGGTGATGTTCGCCGCCTTGCCGCGGTCCCAGTCGCCGGGCAGAGACGCGACGATTTCCAGGCCTGGCGCCAGTTCGTCAAGTCTGTTGGCAAAACCCTGAGCGCGCTTCTGGCCGGTGATGTTGCCCGACAAGCCTTCGATCACCAGGACCGGGCCGGCTGCATCGGCACCCAACTGGCTGACCAGCCATTCCGCTCCCTGAGCGCCGGCGGCGACGTTGTCGGAGCCGATCGAAAAGGCGATTTCGACGCCGGCATCGGCGGCGATCACGTGGTCGAGGTTGCCGTCGAGGTCGACGACCGGAATCCCCATTTCATTTGCGCGTTTCAGGCAAGGCAGCAGGATCGTCGAGTTGATCGCGGCGGTGATCATCGCGTCGGGCTGGCGCTCGAGCATGGTGTTGCAGACGTTCAGCTGCGGTTCGGCCGCCTGATCGCTTTCAACCGCCTGCAGGTAGTATTCGACCCCTGCCGCTTCGGCACCTTCGCGCACGCCGAGTTCCATCGCGCCCCAGAACGGGTTTGACAGGGTTTTCATAAGAACGCCATAGGTCTCCGCTTGGACGGGGAGTGCGATCATGCCGATGATCGCCGTTGCGGTTAGTTTCTTGAGCATTGCTATTCTCCTATTCTGCGTGCCTGGTTTGGAAAGCGCTTCTTATGGCGTTTCCTTTGGTTTGGCCTGGTGCGGTCACGCTACCACCATGCCATATTCCGGTTTGTTCTGTCCTCCCCGACACGGCGAACGGGTTGCGGCGGTGGGCTCCCGAGCGGTGTGTGTTCGCTGCGGTTCGGGTCCAGGGAGAACCGGGGAACGCGTCAACCAGCTGAACGGTTGCCGCGACCTTAGGATGGACAAATCGCATCAACGCGCTGGCTTTGAAACTGACAGGCGCGATTTCGCTGCACATCGGCTCGTCCTGACATCCGCGGCCATTCATGTCGTTTGACATGCAAGCCGTAGACAGTCCTCCAGGTCGATTGGCGTCGCGAACTGATGGCCAGACAGCATCGATCACTTTGGCATTAGCCACATGTCCCCCCGCTTCGTTGGTATGAAAATCACCTTGAGGTGTAAATCGTTTTTTTGACGGGTAGGGCGTGATGATGGCCTCCGAGCATCGACAAGAGCATCATGATCGCCAGAACAGTCCTATAGTCCAGTGCTTTACGTTGAAGTCCCGTAGAGGACTGCGGATTCCGGCGATGTTCGAAAGCGTGTCTGTGACACCATTGCCACATTCATTGGACGGATCGGTTCGGAAGTTCCGAATGGAGTTTCGCGCAATCAGCCTGAAGTGGTTTCGAGGATTGTTTCAGCGCAACGGAACCCTTCTGGGCGCATGGAGAATGCAGCCTGAAAGGAACTGGACATATGAGAAAGACTCATCTGACAACTACAGCGCCTTTAATGGGCGCGGGCGTGGCGGTTGCCGATGTCACGATAACCGGACATGCGGAAATGGGCATCCCCGGTAGCAAGGACGAAAGCACTCGCTTTCATACCGATATTGACGTCACATTCACAATGAGCGGCGAGGCCCACGACGGCATCATGCTCATCATCCCCTGTCACGCAGAAACAACTGGATGTCTGCGACGTTGGTTCCGGTCGCACCGGTTACCAGCAAGTCGCCAGCGATTCGCAGGGCGTGATAGCTGTCGTTGTTATCAAGAAGCGAATTCGCGTTCTCCCCTGAATCCGCGATTCGCTGGGCCGTGTCGGAATCAACGATCCCCCCCGCAGCGTCGGTCGGACCGTCACGCCCATCCGTTCCACCGGAAAGAAACACCCAGCGACCCATGATTCCATTCGCTGCCGCTGACACGTGCAGCGCAAGCTCCTGATTCCGACCACCCTTGCCGTCACCTTTGATATTGACCGTTGTTTCACCACCCCAGATCAGCAGTTGCCTTTCCAATGGCTGTGCCTTGAAGTGGTCTACAATCTCACGTGCCGCATCGCTGACATCGCCACACAGCCGATCGGTGATTATCATCGGTGACAATTCAGGAACCGCTGCCGCAACCGCCTCAAGACATTGCCGATTTGAACCTACGACGCTGTTTCTCAGCCTAGGCGGTATCGTTTTGGAATCGGCATCCTCCTTCTGGTTCAGATAAGTCCGAACGTTCTCGGGCATGTCGCACCATACGTCGCGATCCTGAAGCAACCGAACGGCCTCGGGCGATGAGCCCAGCGGCGCAGCAGTGGGACCACTGGCGATGCATCTCGGGTCATCACCGATGACGTCCGATATAATCAGCGTGCGAACGAATGCTGGAGATGCCAGTCGCGCCAACCCTCCGCCCTTGAGCTGCGAGAGTTGCTGACGGACAAGGTTGGTCTGGTAAATGTCAAACCCGCGATCCAGCAGAATTTCGTTGACCTTAATTTTGTCGGCGAGGGGAATCTCACGCGGAGGCAACGGCAGCAGCGCTGAGCCACCACCCGAAATCAGGCACAGCACAACGTCCCCGTCACCCGCCTCCAGAAGTCTGCGCTTAACCTCCTGTCCCGCCCGCAGCCCGCGTTCATCCGGGACCGGATGTCCGGCGGCAACAACCCTGCAGCCAGGAACTTCGCGGAAATTTTCAGGGTTGGTGACAACGAAAGCCTTGAAGGGCGTGTCGTTGGGGATATGACGGAGCGCCTCCTCGGCCATGGCACAGGCGGCTTTACCGATCCCGAACACGAAATAACGGCCTCGCGAAAGTTCACCCAACGGGTTCGCCGTCAGTTCGCGCCGTACGGCAAGGCATGGGTCCGCTGCCTCCACCGCGATCCTGAACAATGATCGGGCCAGGTTTCTCAGGTTCCGTTCCACCATTGTCGCTCGCAACTCGCATGGCCATCCCTACCCATTGCGATAACAAACCGAGGAATTTTCACAAGGCGTTCACACCCGACTTCCGCATCCACGCCTGTGTTTTTCGCGGACGATATAGCGCTTGTGTCGCTTGGTTTCTGAGACGTTTCAAACATATGAAGTTGCTGACCTGCATCGGTCGCGGAGGTGCTTATTCGGTGCGCCGTCTTTGACACCTGGGCGGGCCATGAGACAAACGGGGTTCCGGCGTTTGAAGATCCACCATCACGCGTCAATTGGCGGAGCGTCGGTCGCGATGATCCACCGGTGACGCAGGCAGCGCATATGCCGCCGCCGCAGTCGCAGTCTCATCCTTGCCGCTCACGGAAGCGCGGTAATCTCTGGCCTAGATTGGTTCATTATACACGCATCACGTCGCCAGCCGATGGCACGACCCCAACAAAAAGGGGCCGCTTTCGCGGCCCCTGTCGGCATTGGATTAAGCTGGCAGCTTACATCATGCCGCCCATATCCGGCATGCCGCCGCCGCCCATGGCCGGGGCCGCATTCTTCGGTTCCGGCTTGTCGGCGACCATCGCCTCCGTGGTGATCAGAAGACCAGCGACCGAAGCGGCATCCTCAAGCGCGGTGCGTACGACCTTGGCCGGATCGATGACACCGAAATTGAACATATCACCGTATTCCTCGGTCTGCGCGTTGAAGCCGAATGTGGAGTCATCGGTTTCACGGATCTTGCCCGCAACCACGGAGCCGTCCACGCCGGCATTCTCAGCGATCTGCCGCAAAGGCGCTTCCAGAGCACGGCGAACGATCGTGATGCCAGCGTTCTGATCGCTGTTCTCGCCCTTCATGCCCTCGAGCACTTTGGCTGCCTGGATCAACGATACGCCACCACCGATCACTATGCCTTCCTGAACGGCGGCTCTGGTCGAGTTCAGTGCGTCATCCACGCGATCCTTACGCTCCTTGACTTCGACCTCGGTCATACCGCCGACGCGGATAACCGCGACGCCACCTGCGAGTTTCGCGACGCGCTCCTGCAGCTTTTCACGATCATAGTCGCTTGACGTCTCTTCGATCTGCTGACGGATCTGGGCGACGCGGGCTTCGATCTCGGCTTTCTCACCCGCACCGTCCACGACAGTGGACTCGTCCTTGGTGATCGAGATGCGCTTGGCCGAGCCGAGCATGTCGATAGTGACGCTCTCAAGCTTCATTCCAAGGTCTTCGGAGATGACCTGACCACCGGTCAGAATGGCGATGTCCTGCAGCATGGCCTTGCGGCGGTCGCCGAATCCAGGCGCCTTCACCGCGGCGATCTTCAGTCCGCCCCGCAGCTTGTTGACGACGAGCGTGGCCAAAGCCTCGCCTTCCACGTCTTCGGCAACGACCAGAAGCGGTTTGCCCGACTGGATCACCGTCTCGAGCAGCGGTACCATCGGTTGCAGCGAAGACAGTTTCTTCTCATGCAGAAGCACGAGAGCGTCTTCGAGTTCGGCGGTCATCTTGTCCGGATTGGTGACGAAGTAGGGCGAAAGGTAGCCCCGGTCGAACTGCATGCCCTCGACAACTTCGGTCTCGGTGTCGAGGCCCTTGTTTTCCTCGACGGTGATCACGCCGTCGTTGCCGACCTTCTGCATCGCGTCGGAAATCTGCTGACCGATTTCAGTCTCGCCGTTGGCCGAGATGGTTCCGACCTGCGCGACTTCGTCGCTCCCCTTCACCTCGCGGGATGAAGACTTGATCTTTTCGATGCATGTCGCCACGGCGGCGTCGATGCCGCGCTTAAGGTCCATCGGGTTCATGCCTGCCGCGACCGACTTCATGCCTTCGCGCACGATGGCCTGGGCGAGCAGGGTCGCCGTGGTCGTGCCGTCTCCGGCCTCGTCATTGGTGCGGCTGGCCACTTCCCTGACCATCTGGGCACCCATGTTCTCGAACTTGTCCTCAAGTTCGATTTCCTTAGCCACGGTTACACCGTCCTTGGTGATACGCGGTGCGCCGAACGACTTGTCGAGGACAACGTTGCGACCCTTCGGGCCGAGCGTCACCCTGACGGCGTCGGCGAGAATGTTGACACCCTTCAACATGCGGTTGCGGGCATCCGTTTCGAATTTGACGTCCTTAGCAGCCATAATTCATTGCTCCTGGTTGTCTGGTTGATTCCGTTGGAAAGGGCTGCGGCTCAGGAAACGATCCCGAGTATGTCGCTTTCCTTCATGATAAGAAGTTCCTCACCGTCAAGCGTGATCTCGGTGCCCGACCATTTGCCGAACAGGATTTTATCCCCGGCCTTGACGTCCATCGCGATGCGTCCGCCATCGTCATCCTTGGCGCCGTCGCCGACCGAAACGACTTCACCTTCGGCGGGCTTTTCCTTGGCGCTGTCCGGAATGATGAGGCCACCGGAGGTCTTTTCGTCGGATTCGACGCGGCGGACCAATACCCGGTCATGCAGAGGTTTGAATGCCATCTCTGAACGCTCCTTCGTTCGTGGTTGAGTTAATGGCACTCACTTGAGGCGAGTGCCAACATGGCAGATCATCTAGGAAGCGTTCGGATAGCTGTCAATGGCATCCGATGCTCCGGTCGAAAATTTTTCACCTTTCGGCGGATCCCATACCATTCATCCGAATGGCCCGTCCTTCGTACTATTGGGATCGCCCTCGAAGCATGGCCGCACACATTGCCGCACCTCATGGGAACATGCTGGTTCCGGGACCTGCCGGACGTTAGAACCAAAACCGGCACCAAGGCGACAGGCCTCGATTCTACACGCAACGGGAAAGAACCATGGCCATTCAAATCTTTGGGCACAAATCACCTGATACCGATGCAACCGGTTCGGCCATAATCTGGGCCTGGTATATGCATGAGATCAAGGGTGCCGCCGCCGAAGCCGTGCTTCTCGGCCAACCCAGTGCGGAGGCTGCCTTCGTGCTGGACCGTTGGGATATTCCCGTACCGCGGATCATAGACGGTGTCGAGCCCGGTCAGCCCGTGATCATAGTTGACACAAACAATCCCGCCGAGCTTCCCCAAGGGATTGAACAGGCCGATGTTCAGGCGATCATTGACCACCATCGGCTCGCGGGTGGCATCGCCACGAAAGGACCGATCGATGTGGCCATCCAGCCGCTGGCATGCACCGCGACCGTTATGCACGGTCTCATGGGTCAGGATGCCTCCAGGATGCCCGGCTGGGTCAAGGCGCTCATGATCAGTTGCATACTTTCGGATACACTCGAATTCCGCTCACCAACGACGACCGAACGGGATAGGTCATTGTGCGAAAGTCTGGCTGCGGAGCTGAGCCTGGATCTCACCGCTTACGCCGCCGATCTCTTTGCCGCGAAATCGGATATTTCGAACTTTTCGGACAAGGAATTGGTGCGCATCGATTCAAAGGAACATTCAGCCGGTGGAACAAGGTTCAGGATCTCAGTCCTGGAGACAACGGCGCCGGAAAGGGTGCTTGCCCGGAAGACCGGTATCATGGAGTCGATGGTGCATGTCGCTGTGGAAGATGGCGTGGATCAGGTGCTTCTGTTCGTCGTGGACATTCTTAACGAGGAAGCGACCCTGCTCATACCCAACGAACTGGTCAGAACTATAGCAAAGAAAGGCTTCGGCGTCGAAGCCGATGGTGACACCGTGGTGCTGCCCGGCATCATGAGCCGCAAGAAGCAGATCATACCAAGCCTCAGTATATGAACCCACGGGTCGCGCCCGCCACCGGAGGGCGCATCCCCTGAAGCATAGGAATTTCCAATGATCGATCTTCGCGAAATCGGCAAACCGATCGTCATCCGCGACAACGCCGACCTGCGGTTCGGTCAGCGCGGATGACCCGGATCATCAAATCACTGTCTGAAATCGCGGAAGACTATGATGTGCTTCTTTGTGACCTATGGGGCTGTCTGCACAACGGTCGGTCGCCGTTCTGGCCAGCTGTGGAAGCGCTTCGCAGCGTAAGGGCGCAAGGTGGCACCGTGGTGCTTCTGACCAACGCGCCGCGGTCCCGGCTTCAGATCGAGATTCAACTTGATGGAATCGGCGTCCCTCGGGACTGCTGGGACGTGATCACCACATCCGGCGACAGCGCCCGTGCGGCGATGTTTCGGGGAGCGGTTGGTTCACGCGTTTGGTTCATCGGGTCAAAAACTGACCTGACCGTCTTCGAGCCGTTGAAAATAACCGAAGATCCCATCGAGATCGTCCACACGGCACCGGATGAGGCGGACGGTATCGTCTGTTGTGGTCCGGAAGATCCAAATGCCGATCCGGAAGTCTATCGTCCCGAATTCGCCAGCCTTATAGAAAGAGACGTGCCGTTGCTTTGTTTCAACCCCGATATCGTCGTCGATTTCGGTGCCAGAAGGCAATGGTGCGCCGGAGCGCTGGCGCAGCTTTACACGAGTATGGGCGGAAAGAGCCGTTATTGCGGAAAGCCGCATCCGCCGATCTACGATCTCGCCCGACAGCGTCTTTCCGCATTGGGGAAGGGTGTTCCAAACAGCCGCATTCTTGCCATCGGCGATGGCATAGCGACCGATGTCGCCGGCGCCGCCGGTCAGGGGATGGATGCGCTTTTTGTCACAGGCGGTCTTGCCGCCAAGGAGACCGCTACGGTGGTGCATCCAGACCAGTTCGCGCTAACCGATTATCTGGAAAGGGAAAATTACCATCCCCGCTATTCGATCGGTTTCCTGAGATAGGTGAAAAAGCAAGATTATTATATATTCAGCCCAATAATGGACCGAAAGTTACGCTCAGAATTGCATGGACGGATTGATCGCCTTACGGTGCGTCGGAATGGCGACCCGGCGGTTACGTGATGCAAGCAGAGATCGAGTCAGAGGACAGATACGGGCCAGATGGAGGATTCCCACGAGGCACGATCTGTATCGAGGATCTCGAAATCGGAATGCGTCGTCATCTGCGCAAACGGATCACGGATCGCGATATCCAGCTCTTCGCCGAGATCTCGACCGACCGGAACCCTGTGCATCTCGACGACGAATACGCCCTGAATACGATTTTCGAGGGCCGCATCGCCCATGGAATGCTGACGGCCTCGTTGATCTCGGCCGTGATCGGGGAACAGCTCCCCGGCCATGGCACCGTCTATCTTCGGCAGGATCTTCGGTTCCTCGCTCCCGTTCGCCCCGGAGACTTGGTGCTTGCGTCTGCTGAAGTCACGACCATCGATCATTCCCGCCGACGGGTAACCCTTGATTGTCTGTGCTCGGTAGGCGATAGGGTCGTCCTGCGGGGTGAGGCGCTGGTTCTGGCGCCAAGCCGTAAATTCGACTGACTTCCGGGGGGCTGCCCCCGCTTCGGGGGACGATGCGCACCTTCACGACCTGGCAGGACCTGACCGAAGACTGTCGAGGCGCATCCGCCGCGATCGGCAACTTCGATGGTGTGCATCGCGGACATCAGGGCGTTATCGATATCGCCCGGGCTATTTCGCACTTTCAACGCCTGCCACTCGCTATCGTCACGTTCGAGCCCCATCCTCGGCAGGTATTCGCCCCGGATGCACCGCCTTTTCGGTTGATGAACGCCGAAACCCGTGCGCATCGCCTCGAGAAATTTGGTGTCGGATTCCTCTATCAGCTCGAGTTCACACCGGAGCTTCACAGCCTGACGCCCGAAGAATTCGCACGGACGGTCCTCGCGCAGGGTCTGGGGATCAAACAGGCGGTCGTGGGCGAGGATTTCCGTTTTGGAAAATCACGGGCCGGTTCGGCTTATGATCTTGAATATTACGGGGAGAAACTCGGTTTCGGTGTGACACCCGTAGCCTTGATCCAAAGCGACGGTACGGAAATCTCGTCCACCGGCATCCGGCAAGCGCTCTCCGACGGGCGACCACGTGACGCCGCTGCGTTGTTGGGTCATTGGCATCGAATCGACGGACCGGTGCTGCATGGGGAAAAACGTGGAAAGGCGCTTGGATTTCCCACGGCCAATATGTCCATAGCGGATCTCCACCTACCGAAATTCGGAGTCTACGCGGTCAGGGTCGATGTTCTCGACGGTCCCCACCAGGAAAGCTACTCCGGTGCCGCTTCCATCGGTGTGCGCCCGATGTTCGGCGTGAATTCGCCGAATCTCGAAGTTCATATCCTTGATTTCGATGGTGATCTGTATGGCACGCATCTGTCCGTCGCGTTCGTTGAATTCCTTCGGCCCGAGATGAAGTTCGTCGGCCTGGACTCATTGATCGCGCAGATGGGTGCCGACTGTGAGAGGGTGCGAGAGATCTTCGCCGGATGGCCATGAGCACCGATCCGATCAAACGTGACGGCCTGCGCGACCGCTACTGGGAGCGAATCCCGCTGAAAGACCTTTCCCCGACGGAATGGGAGGCTCTATGCGATGGTTGCGGAAAGTGCTGCCTGCATAAGCTTGAGGATCCGGATACAAACGAGATCGCGTTCACCCGTATCGCTTGCCGCCTTTTGGACAACGACACCTGCCGCTGCGCACATTACAGCGCCCGAAAGAAAATCGTTCATGACTGCGTTATGCTGACACCCTCGAATCTCGGGGAGATCGCCTATTGGATGCCGAGTACCTGTGCCTATCGGTTGATCTGGGAAGGTCGCGACCTTCCCGACTGGCATCCCCTTGTTTCGGGACGGGCGGAAAGCGTGCATGAGGCCGGTGTTTCGGTTCGCGGCTGGACGATGCCTGAATTCGAGGTGCCGGAAGAGGACTGGGAAGACTATGTGATCGAGGAGCCCATCTGAATGCAGTTCGCCTCCGACAACTCCTCCGGAGCGCATCCATCGGTAATGGATGCGCTCCATCGAGCCAATGAAGGTTTCGCTTCTTCCTATGGCGCCGATCCGATCATGGACGAGGTAAGAACACAGGTACGTGACATTTTCGAAGCGCCTGACGCGGCCGTCTATCTGATGGCGACCGGCACGGCGGCCAACGCCATCTCTCTGTCGGCGATCTGTCCACCTTGGTCCGCCATCTACTGTCACCGTCACGCTCACGTCATGGAAGATGAATGTTGTGCGCCGGAATTCTATTCCGGAGGTGCGAAACTCGTGCCGGTTTACGGCGAGTGTGCGAAAATGGATCCCACCTGCCTGTCCGCGACGCTGGCGGCGGCGGCGCAGGTGGGTGTTCACAACGTTCAGCGCGGCGCGGTTTCGATCACCAACGTCACCGAAATGGGTGCGGTTTACAGCCCTGGGGAGATCGCCCGGCTCTGCACGATCGCCAAGGAATGGGATCTTCCCTGCCATCTGGATGGTGCCCGGCTTGCCAACGCGTTGGTCGCGACGAGTGCCAGCCCTTCGGAGATGACATGGAGGGCCGGCATCGACATTCTGAGTTTTGGCGGGACCAAGAACGGGTTGATGGGCGCGGAAGCCGTCGTGATATTCGATCCCGCCAAATCCTGGGAATTCGAGCTGCGGCGGAAGAGAGGGGGACATCTACTGTCGAAACACCGTTATCTGTCCGCGCAAATGCAGGCCTATCTGGAGGATGGATTGTGGCTGCGGCTTGCCCGCTCGGCGAATGACGCGGGCAGCCTGCTGGCGGAGGGTGTTTCCGCCATCGACGGTGCCTCACTTCTGTTTCCGGCGGACGCCAATCTGGTGTTCGCCGTTCTGCCCCGAGTGGCGCATCGGCGGGCGATCGAGGCGGGTGCCGTCTATTACCCGTGGCCGGAGGTCTGGCAGGAAAACGGTCCGGATGATCAACTTCTCTCGGCCAGGATGGTGTGCAGCTGGTGCACATCCAGCTCCGAGGTTGAGGGGTTGGTGGCGGCGTTCAAGGGCTAAGGAAATCGCCCACCGCCGCCGCGGTTTCCGCCGGATTGGTTATGGGGAGCATGTGTCCGGCATTCGGTATGACGTGGCGCGTTACCTTCGGCAGCCTTGCGGCAAGTGCATCGTTCACCGCAGCGATCACAGGGGGTGATTTACCGCCCTCAAGCAACAGGGCCGGCACTTCGAGATCTTCCAGGCGTCCGGGCCGCAGCATTGCAGCGTTGTCCGCAAGCACCGCTCCGTCCTGCGCCGGGATCAGATGGATTCGGGAAATCATCGCCTGCCGCTGATCCTCGCGCAGTTCTTCCCATTTGGCCCCCGTTCCCCAGATCGAAGTGAAGATCCTGGCCGCGAGCCGGAAGTCATTGGCTACGAAGGCTTTGGTAAACGGGCGAAATCCTGACATATGCCAGTCATATTCCCTGGTGCCCCGAGCGGCGGCCAAGATCACCGGTTCCATCATTGCGATATGGCGCACGCGCCCCGGGTACTGCATCGCCAGTCGAAGCCCGACGACCGCGCCGAAGGAATGACCGACGATATCCATCGATCCTTGTCCCAGGAAATCCGCAGCCACATCGAGGCACTGGTCCAGGTAATCGAACGAAGGGTTCCATCCGTCGCTGTTTCCATGTCCCGGTAGATCGAAAGCGATGGCCGGTCGGTCAAGATGTTCGACAAACCCATTCCATGCACCCGAATGCGCCAGCGAACAATGGATCATGAGCAGGCCTGGAGTGCCTGCGCCCCAGTTCCGCCAGAATGTCATGGTGCCGCCACGGCGGTCATGGGGCATCGGAAGACTCCCTTCATATGCGCGCAGGGGATCCCGAACGATTCCGTTCAGGGGTTCGATTGAATTGGAGCCTGCGTCGATCCCGGTTCAATCCGATGTTTTCAAGACCGTATCGGGATGTTAGGGGGGTCCGACACTGCGCATACGTCATATGGCCGCACATGGAGAAATCGCTGCCCATGCCGAATCATATAGGTCCCAAGCTCATCGCCGGAAACGCCAACCGTCCTCTTGCGGAGGCGGTCGCGCATCGTATGTCCATGCATCTGGGCGCCGACATCGAACTGGTCCGTGCCAGGGTGGAGCGGTTCAACGACGGCGAGATATTCGCCGAAGTGTTCGAGAACGTCCGCGGAGAGAACATGTTCATCGTTCAGCCGACCTCCAATCCCGCGAACGACAATCTGATGGAACTCCTTATCATGGCCGACGCTCTGCGCCGGTCTTCCGCGACTCGAATAACCGCCGTTATTCCTTATTTCGGCTATGCGCGTCAGGACCGCCGCACCAAGGCGCGGACTCCGATAAGCGCCAAGTTGGTTTCCGACATGATCGCTGGCACCGGCATCGAGCGGGTTCTGACAATGGACCTTCACTCCGCGCAGATACAGGGTTTTTTCGACATACCGGTCGATAACCTCTATGCCTCACCCGTATTCGCTCTCGACATCATGCATAAATTCGGGGACCGGCTTCGCGACGTTACCGTCGTTTCACCCGATATCGGGGGTGTTGAACGTGCCAGGGAGCTTGCCAAGCGAATAGACTGTGAGTTGGCTATCGTCGATAAACGACGTGACGAACCGGGTGAAGTGGCTGAAATGACCGTGATCGGTGACGTTAAGGACAAGACCTGCATCATCGTCGACGATATCGTGGATACAGCGGGCACCTTATGCAAAGCCGCTGACCTATTGATCGAAAACGGTGCGAATGAGGTGCATTCCTACATTACCCATGGAGTGCTTTCCGGCAAGGCCGTGCAGCGAGTGGCCAACTCACGGATGAAGCGTCTTGTAATCACCGATACGATCCAGCCGACCCAGAAAGCGCTTGAAGCGGACAACATCCGCATTCTGTCCATCGCGCCGGTATTCGCCCTGGCGATCATGAATATCTGGAACGGCACCAGCGTCAGCTCGCTTTTCAAGACCGGCGCTCTTCGCAGGATTTACGAGGGGGCGTTCATCAGCGATCTGTTTTCGCCGGGCGAGGTTGCGAAGAGTCCCGTTGCCGAATCGGTGCGGGCCTGAGCGGAGCACGAAGTTTGAACGGGTAAAACCGATCCGGCATAGCCAAGGCACGGTCGGTTCAACTCGCCTACGCCGTGACTGCCCCCCCTTACAAAGATCCGTACCTGTATAATGGATTCCATCGGTGTATCGGGCGGACATGCGGTATGGACCCGGACGTTTCGATTCGCGGACGCTCGGGTGGCTCGCTTCCGCCCGCGCGCGGCTGGCCGGTTCCGGACGACCGGCGGGCCCGATACTCCGTGCGGACGGTCGCGGCCTACACCCACGTCGGAAAGGGATACAGCGGCCACGGCCATCGCGGCGCGGGCCGGGCCCCGGCGGGGTCCACCTCCGGGAGGCGCGGCGCCGCCGGCACGGTGACGAAAAAGGTCCGGCGGGGCCTCGGGAGGCTGAACCGGGCCATCCAGGTCCGCGACGCCCTTGGAAAGCGGAGGCGGGAATGGGACAATGTACAGGTGTGGGACTTTGTAAGGACCGGGATGGGGCGCCGGATGTCATCGCGAAGCTGCCGGTGACGGCCCCGACGGTGTGTAAACTCTGGGCCGACGGTGGCCACCCGGGGCCGAAGCTGCGCGAACGTCTTGAGAAAATGGGTCTGGTGGACATAATCGAGATCGCCGAAAAAACCGAAGGATGTCAAAGGGCTCACGGTCCTCCACCGCCGCCGGGTGGTGGAGCGGACTTTCGCCTGGACGGGCCGGTGCCACCGCCTGTCGAAGGACCGCCAAAGGCTCGGCGACAGCCCGCTGGCCTCCGGGGTGCGGCATCCCGCGCCACCGGTCCGAGCGTGAGTGAGGCAAGAACGAACGCTCGCCGCCTGGCGGTTCTCCATCCGCCGTGTGGCGCGGGAGCTGAATCCCCGGAATCAAACGGTTGATTATATCAATGACTTATGAGTCAAACTCTTATATTTAGTGTCTGCCAGAAAACCCCGTGTTTTTCCGGGGATCGGGTCGAATCCGGCGGATTCCGGCTTCACGGGACCCTGGCCGGGCCCGTCGGAGCGCCGCCCGGGGCTTCGACGGGACGGTCGGTGGTGGGAACATATGATGAACATCTGAACCTCCGCCGGCCCGCGGGCACACCGGTCCGGGCCCCGCAACGGCGAGACCTTCCATGGGCCGGTTCAACGGTGGACGCCCGGTCAGGCGGCGGCGGGGAGCACGGGGCGCTCCCTCGCCCGGAGCATCAGAGTTTGTTCCATAAGTTGAGTGGTCCCGCAGGATGTGGTGTTCCAGATTGACCGTTTACCCAAATCCGGAGATCGCCATGCCCTGTAACAGGACCACCCAACAGCTCCATAAGCGCCCGGACGACCACGGTCAAAACGATCAGACCGACGCCGGATGGACCGTCATCGAGCCGATGCTTCCGAAGCGGGAAGGATGGGACGGCCGCGCGAGGTCGACCTTCGGTCGGTGTTCGACGTGGTCCGGTATATCCTGTCCACGGGATGCCAGTGGCGCGCGTTACCCTCTGGATATCCACCGTTTTCCACCGACCGGAACCATTTTCACGCATGGCGGCGGAGCGGGCTCCTGGCGCGTATCGTGCATCGTCTCCGGGACCCCGCGCGGCGGTGTTCGGGGCGCTCCGCGGAGCCGGCCGCCGCCCCGGTCGACAGCCAGTCGGTGAGGACCACGGAGAGCGGCGGCCCCCGCGGCCACCACGCCGGGAAGAGGGTGAAGGGGAGGAAAAGGCACCTGATCGTGGACGCCGACGGCACGCCGATCGTCATGACGGTTCACACCGCCGGCATCCAGGACCGGGACGGGGCGCCGGACCTGATCGCGAAGCTGCTGGAGACGGCCCCGACGGTGTGTAAGCTGTTCGCCGACGGTGGCCACCCGGGTCCGAAGCTGCGGGAGCGGCCTGGGGGGATGGGGTTGCCGGACGTGATCAGGACCGTCGAAAGACCGGAGGATGTCAAAGGGTTCACGCTTCTCCACCGCCGGTGGGCCGTGGAGCGGACCTTCGCCTGGATGGGCCGGTGCCGCCGCCTGTCGAAGGACTACGGGCGCCTCCGCGGGAACCCGTTGGCATCCGGGGTGAGGCATCACGCGCCACCGGTCCGGGCGTGAGTGAGGCACGAACGAACGCTGGCCGCCTGCCGGTTCCTGCTCAGGCGGGTGGCGAGGGCGTCAACTCCATGAAAAAATGGTTTGATCATATCAGTGACTTATGATTCAAACTCTCAGGCCGGGGCGGTGGACGTTCGCGGCCAGCACCGCCAGCGCCACGGCGCCGGCGAAGCCCTCCTTTCCGTGGCCGCCGACGCGGTCCAGGCCGCGGTGCTCCGGGTTGTTGATCGCTGACCCGCCAGCGGCGTGGGCGCGCCGCGCCCCGCGGAACGCCTCCCCGCTTTCCCGGACGCGGTCCGCCTTCGACAGCCTGCCTTTCCGCGGCATGGCGTCGGCTCCGGCATCCCGGCAGGCCCCAGCCGGTCCGGAGGGCTGTGCGGACCCCTGTCGAAGCTCAACACCGACAGGTCCGGGAACCGGGCCCGCGCCTCCCCGCCCATGGGGACCGCCACATCCACGTCGCTCCCCTCCCACATCACCGAACGGTGCAGGATGAACCGGTGCCGGTCCTCAAGGAGGCGGACGGGGACGCCGGGCTCCAACGGGACCCCGGCCTTTCCCTTCGATATCCAGCGCGTGTGCGGCCCGGATATCGGGTGCACCTTCCCGCGGTGCGGGACCGTCCCTCCCTTCAGGATCCGCCGTCCGGTCAGGTCCGCCCGGTGCCTGACATGGCCGATGAAGCCCCGGATACTGTCCGATGGGCCCGGGATACCCAACCTGCCGTCGGTCTCCGCGCGGCTGGCCTCCGCCCTGTCCGCCAGCTTCAGCGCCAGCCGGAGCGGCGCGTCCACGTCCCTCGGGCGCGGGTTGGCGAGCCGTGACGTGGCCACCCGGAGGTAGCCTTTCCGGAGCTTTCCGCAAAGGTATTCCTTCCGCCGCCAGCCGCGCGGCGCAGGCCTCCCCGCAGGCCCGGGACACGTCCCGGACCATGCACCGCGCCGCGTCCATCAGCAGGCTGCGGTCGGTCGGATGGTGGACGTCGGTCCCGGCCACGAAGGAATGACGGCGGCCGCGCAACGCGGCGCCAGGCTTTTTCCGGCCACCCTGTGGCCCCTCTCCACGACCATCCTTCCGACCCCGGCGGGAAGCTCCGGCGTGAGGAGCGACACGCTGTCAACCGGACGCCGGTATCCGTATCCGTCCACGTCCCATGATCCGTGGCCCGGCCTCCGGCCTTCGCCGGATCGTCCGGTGCCCGTTCGCCAGGTCCTGAAGCCGGTCGAAACCGCACCCGGGACCCTGCTTCACGACCCCCGGCACCGGGATGGTCAACGGTTCCATCCCCGGCCTGCCGACCCGGCGGCTCTTTCCGGGCAGCACCAGCCGACCCGGAAGCCCGGACAGCCGCTTTCGGGTCCCTTCGTCGCTGAAGGGGTCCTGGAGGCCGATCAGGATCGCCGGGATGTCGTCCCTCGATTTCACGGTCGGCCTGATCCTCCTGATGTCGGGGGCGCCGGGCCGCCGCCGGGTGTCGTGGACCCTGCGCATGGGGGCCTCCTGAAGGGGAGGATTGCCGGATTCCGCGGCATATGGTGGTGAAATCGCCTCCTGACTGCCATATCCGGTGAATCCCCGCAAGGCAAATTCCGTCATTTACCGCGAAAAATCCGCAGTTTGGCAGTTTTCAGGCAAACACTATATACCTGTTTACCCGTGCGACGACGGTCACGGAGCCGCGCCGTCCGGGCGCGGCTCCGTGAAAAGGAACCGTCAAGCAACCGCCGTCACGGCCGTCGCTCCGCGCCGAACGCCCCGGAGAGGCCGTCTGGATGTTTCGTCGTTCCGGGATGCTCCAGCGTTCCCACGGCACCTTGATGCTCAGGACCCGTGAAGGCACCCGTCACGACGCCAGGATCGTCGTCGTTCGATCCCGTAGAGACGAAAACCTCCATGCCTTCTTGAAGCTTCACGGCGATGTTGTAGTCAAGGTCGCCATCACCCCATACTTCGCCGAAATCCCTGATGGGATGACGCCGGGCTTTCCGGTATTTCAGCTTATCGAACATTGCCGTGCCCCGAAGGTTGTGCATGGCAATTTGAATTGCGGCATCGCCCGCGACCGTGCGTCCCGCGCCGGTGAAACCCAGCAGGGCACCGCGCCAAGTCGCCGTGGGCTGTGCGACGCTGTCGCGGAGACCGCCGTTCGGGCGCGTCCCGTAGGCCCATGGTTTGGCAAGGCCGTTACGGTATCCCGCCCCGAACTCCGCCTGGGCATCGGGGGATAGCGATCCGAAAAGGTGGAAGCCGCTTTCGTCCCAATCGCCCCAGCCTTGGACCTCGAGATCGTCCTCGGTCAATTCTTCGACCTTCGATCCGGGATCCTGACGAACCATGGCCAGAAGCCCCTCGCCGTCCAGCGTCAGCCAAAGGTCGGGCGCGGACTTATCTTTTATGTGGATCGGAACCAAGACCGAGTCCGGATGGGTAACCGGGTTCGCATGGGCGCCAATACCGTAGGCGTGCAGAAGCTCGTGGAGGATAACCCATTTCATCCGTGTGTCGTCGTTGATGACCGAACGGTCGATGTAGGCGTATCCGTTCCGGACCTTGTAGTTGGGTCCGAGAATGCCGACCCCGCCGATTCCCAGGACGTCCGTGTAATCATCTTCCGGCCACAGCGCTTTCCCGTCGGTGAAGTGAAAATGTATCTCGCCGTCGGGAATGTCGGCGTACGTATCCAGATCCCTGTCGAGATCGGGACCGATGGAAACGCGGTATTTGTGTGGCAGCGCCATGTTCATGTTGCGGACCGCCGCCTCGACGAAGGCCCGCTCCGCCTCGCCCGTGCCCCTCCCTAGGCGGACGGTCTTAGGAAGCGTGTAATCGAGGAAGGCCAGCGACTCCGGATCCATTTTCTTGTTTTCCTGTGTCTGGAAGCCTTTCAGGAAGGCCACGACTTTCCTCGCGTTGGCGGCGTTGGGATCGCGCCAAATGTCGGACCGGATGATGATAGATCCCCACTCCGGCCGGGCCCCCGGCGGAAGGTCTTCGGCGCGTGGCCTTTCCCCATTGCGGGCTGGACCAATCCCGAAAGTGGTGCCTTCGATACGTACCAAAGATCGGGACCAGTCGTCCGGGTCGTTGAAATACGCCGCTGGTACCGGAATTTCCTCTGGTCGTGAAACATCCGGTGGCTGGTCGGGCTGAACTTGATCTTCTTCTTGCTGAACCTCCGGTGCGGGAGGTTCGGGCTGTTCGGGGGGGGGGGGGGGGGAGGGCTGGGCCGTATGTTGAGGGCCTGAACCGCCGCCGCAGGCCGCGAGAAGCGCTATGGCCGAAACCGTTATTAAGTTTCTCATCGAACTTTCCTTTATACCCGATCCGCCAGTCTATTGGCGAAATTTCTCTCCTGCTGCGCGAACTGCGCCTGCATGTCGGCGTTGGTCGTGTCTATACCGCTTGTTGAGACACCTTTACATGCTTTGCATATCGATTCGGATATAATGCACTTCGGCGCTCAGCGCGTCAAGCCGATCATTGACAGGCTCGACGGCGCGTTCAACCGCGCCTTCCACCGCCTCGCTGAATACATCCCGCATTGCCCGTGCCAGCGCATCGACACTTCCGTTCAGCTTCCCCCTGTCCATGTGGTCCATCTCCCCTCGGGTTGGATGGCCGCCCGGATAAAACCCGGGCGGCCCGCCTGGTGCGTTATCAGAAGCTGAACGCAAGCCCCAACGACCAGGTGTTCTTGCTGTCCGTTGGCTTCACTTTCCGTTCGCCCGGTATCTCCTTACGCGTGCCTCCCCCCGGCTCCCCAAGTGTCGCGGGGCCGGTTGACATAACGTCTGTGGAACCGCACCCAAGGCCAAGCTGCAGTGTGGTCCCGGCACCGAGTTTGTAGTTGGCGGCGATGCCGACGCCCGTCGCTATCCTTTGGTTAGCGGGTCTTGGTTCTCCGTCATCGGTCATCAATCCACTATCGAACATCTGGTCCGTCTCGGTGCGGCCCCAGTTTACGCCGACGGTCATCTGACCAGCCGTATATCCTACACCAACGCCTATGTGCGTGGTGTCCTCCTCATAGATGAACATCCGACCGCCTTCGGCTTTCGCGGGAACAGCTTCTAGAGGTCCCGCGCCATCTGGATCTGGCACAGCTGCCGTGTAGTTTTTGGTGTTCGCCACAAGGCCGCCGCCGCTGCGGGACTCACGCGACCAGTTGAGGATACCGCTTATGCCGCCCGCTCCCGCGAAGTTGACGCTGGCACCGATGATGGAATCGTCCTCATCGCTGGGATGTTTGGGAACCAGAACATACTCGCAAGCGCTGGTTATGGATCCGATACCCTCTTTCAACATAGTTCGATCGTCATCTTCTCCGCCAGCACTGAACACCTCATTGAAATCAATGGGACCGTCCACACACACGGGCGCACTTTATACCAGTCATCTTGCTATACTTGCCTTTCAACTCGCGGAACGGTTCCATAACAGGTTTCGCATTCCTTGGCGTCGCTATAGGCCGCATGGAGCTACCGGCCTGGTATCCGACGCCGAAGCCGACCGTGCCGCCCGCCATCGCCACCGAATACTTTGCGCCTAGGCCCAGGACCGCGCTGCCAGTATCGTCGGCGGCCTCGGCGTATACCGAGAAGCCGAGGTCTCCGGCGGTGATGCTTTAGCTCAGGATCTGGCCGTCATGCAGGCCGTCAAGGCCCTTGTTCCCGCCGGGGCTGAAACCCGCATGGCCGGTGTGGTCGTCGCGGAGGGCGCCGCCCACGTTCGTCTCGGTGAGCGCCCAGTCGAACGCGCCGTCGGTGTCGCCGATGACCACCTTGCCGAACCACGCCTCCGCAGCCGCGTCGTCCGGGAACCGCCTGAGCAGTTCCACGACCGTCGTTCCCTTCCCGGTGCGTTGTATGCCATCGAATCACCCTCCCGTTATGGGTGCAATTTAATACAGCCGTTGCGTGGGCGACTAAAAAAATAAGTAATCAGGTATATTCTGTCCGCCGGTAAACCTCCAAGCTGCGGATTTTTTGCAGCCCCCGTTCCGCTCTGAAGTGCAACACCGTTGATGGTGGGAAGCCGCGTTTCGGGTGCAGCATCTTGCGAATCGGCCAGATAACGGCGACAGTCCCGGTGAACGAGCCGAGGAGAGTGTCATGCCCGAGGGCTACCGTCATCTGACCTTCGACGAAAGATGCCAGATATACGCGACGGGGAAAAGCGGGCTTTCGAACGGGGCCATCGCCAGGCGGCCGGGCCGCCATCCGGCCACCATATCGCGGGAGATCCGACGCAACGGCGGCGGGCGGGGATACCGGCAGGGACAGGCGTGGAGGAAGGCCACCGGGCGCCGGAGCGAGGCCTCTTCGGTCCCGAGGAAGCTGACGGAGGAGCGCTGGGCGAAGGTCGTGGCGAAGCTGGAGGAGGGCTGGAGCCCGGAACAGGTCTCGGGGCGTCTCCGGCTGGAGGACCCCGGCATGGTCGGCCGTCAGCGGATATACGACCTCGTACGCGCGGACCGCAGGGACGGAGGAACGCTTTTCGGGCACCTGCGGCGGCGGGGAAAGAAACCGAACCGGCAGGGTGGCCGCCACGCGGGCCGGGGTCACATCCCGGGCCGGAGGGACATCTCGGAGCGCCCGAAAGAGGTCGGGGCGAAGGCGAGAATCGGCGACTGGGAAGCGGACACGGTGATCGGCGGGGGACACAGCGGTGCGGTGGTGTCGCTTGTGGACGGATGCTCGAAATTCACGCTTCTCCAACGGGTTGACGGAAAGAAGGCGGAGGCGGTCGGCGAGGCGATGACCGACCTTCTCAAGGGGCTCGGCGCCAGGGTCCACACGATCACGGCGGACAACGGCAAGGAGTTCGCGGGGCACGCGAAGGTGGCGAAGGCGCTGGAGGCCGACTTCTTCTTCGCGACGCCCTATCACTCGTGGGAGCGGGGCCTGAACGAGCACACCAACGGGCTGCTGCGCCAGTACCTGCCGAAGGGGACCGACCTGCGGCAGGTCACGGACGCCCGCGTGAAGCGGGTCCAGGACATCCTGAACGCGCGCCCCCGCAAGGCGCTCGGCTACCTGACGCCGGCGGAGGCTTTCGCGCGGGCGCGGCCTCCCTGAGGCGCTTCGCCCCGTCGGCCGACGGGGGAGAGGGAATTCCGCAGGCGCGCCCGCCCGGTTTCGGTCGGGCCACCCCTTCCCTCGCCCGGACGGGCGCGCCACCTCCCGCCGCGGGGCCTTGCCGCCGCCGGGAGGCCCGGTTACGCTCCGATCCGAAGGGACAGCCGCCGTATTCCGCGTGGAATCCGGGGCCCTGGCCGGAAAATCCCTCAACACCGGCCCGCCTCCTCCGCTCGGGCCACGCCCTCGCTCCGGAGGCGGGCCGGTGTTGCACTTCGGACTGGAAGTGGGGCAGTAATTGACGGAATTCGCCTTGCGTAGAATCACCGGACATGGTGGTCAGGGGGCGATTTCACCGCAATATGCCGCGGAATCCGGCAATCCTCCCCTTCAGGAGGTCCCCCATGCGCAGGGTCCACGACACCTAGCGGAGGCCGGAGGCCGGGCCACGGCCCATGGGACGTGGACGGATACGGATACCGGCGGCTGGTTGACAGCGTGTCGCTCCTCACGCCGGAGCTTCCCGCCGAGGTCGGAAGGACGGTCGTGGAGAGGGGCCACAGGGTGGCCTGGGCCGCGCGGCTGGCGGCGGAAGGAATACCTTTGCGGAAAGCTCCGCAGGCCCTGTCCCGGTGTCGCCACGTCACGGCTCGCCAACCCGCGCCCGGGGGACGTGGAGGCGCCGCTCCGGCTCACCCTGAAGCTGGCGGACAGGGCGGAGGCCGGCCGCGCGGAGATCGACGGCAGTTTGGGTATCCCGGGCCCATCGGACAGTATCCGGGGCTTCATCGGCCATGTCAGGCACCGGGCGGACCTGACCGGACGGCGGATCCTGAAGGGAGGGACGGTCCCGCACCGCGGGAAGGTGCACCCGATATCCAGGCCGCACACCCGCTGGATATCGAAGGGAAAGGCCGGGGTCCCGGTGGAGCCCGGCGTTCCGGTCCGCGTCCCTGAGGACCGTCACCGGTTCATCCCGCACCATTCGGTGATGTGGGAGGGGAGCGACGTGGACGTGGCGGTCCCCATGGGCGGGGAGGCGCGGGCCCGGTTCCCCGATCTGTCGGTGGTGAGCTTCGGCCGCGGTCCGCACAGCCCCCCCGGACCGGCTGGGGCCTGCCGGGATGCCGGAGCCGACGCGATGCCCCGCGGGGGAGGCTGTCGAAGGCGGACCGCGTCCGGGAAAGCGGGGAGGCGTTCCGCGGGGCGTGGCGCGCCCACGCCGCGGGCGGGTCGGCCATCAGCAACCTGGAGCACCGCGGCCTCGACCGGGTGCGGAGCCACGGGAAGGAGGGTTTCGCCGGCGCCGTGGCGCTGGCGGTGCCGGCCGCGAACGTCCACCGGTGAACCGGCCCATGGAAGGCCCCGCCGCCGCGTGCCCGGACCGGCGTGCCCGCTGGCCGGCGGAGGCCTAGATGTTCACCATATGTTACCGCCACCGACCGTCCCGTCGAAGCCCCGGGCGTCGCCCCCAGGGACCCTGCCACGGTCCCCTGAAGCCGGAATCCGCCGGATTCGGCCCGATCCCCTGAAAAACACGGGGTTTTCTGGCAGACACTATTTAATAAGCCGTGAAATTACGATATCGTTGAACAGGGCTCAAAAGAATATCTGTTCGGTTGTTGCAATGACGAAACCCTATGTTATCGGTGACATAGACGGCATCCGCATGATACCACCGATACTCGAAACAGATGCAGTCAAGGCTGTCAGAACTGACAAATTAGCCGAATTAGCGGTCATTCGTTGACAGGGGCCATCCCGTTGAACATTTTGCATCGGAACGACCCCAAGGGCGGAAGGGATCGAAAGTGGTTTGGTACCGCCTACTCATAAGCATCTGCGCTCCCTTTCTGCTGTTCATGCAGGTCTGGTGGATTCTGACCGGGCGCGGCGACTTTTCCGATCTTTCGCAACGCCTCGGTGAAGGTCATGGTGAGCATCGGGCGTTTTGGCTGCACGGAGCAAGCAACGGCGAACTGAACTCGGCGAGGGGGTTGTTGGAGGCTTTCCTTCGCGACTATCCCGGTCATCCAGTGATCGTAACCGCGAATACGGCCACCGGCCGCGATCTTGTAACTAATTGGGGACTTTCCGGCGTGACTGCCCGTCTTGCTCCGATCGATCTGCGTTGGGCAGTCGCACGCTTCAATCGTCACTGGCGTCCGGTCGCGCTTGTAAGCCTCGAAAACGAGCTATGGCCAAACCGCTTCGTCGCAAGCAATTGTCCAATTCTCTGTATCGCCGCGCGCATGTCCCAGCGGAGCGCGATGCGCTGGAAGCGTTTCCCCGGCGTTTGTCTGGCGCTCTTTGGGCGGGTATCCCGACTGTTCCCCCAGGATGATGTTTCCGCTGCCCGCTTCATTTCCCTTGGCCTGGCTCCGGAACGGGTCGGACCCGCAATTGATATCAAATCCAGCGTTACTCTGCCATCTCCTGACACCGTTGCATTCGCATCGCTAAAGGAAGTTTTCCCTCGTCATTCCACAATCCTCGCCGCCTCGACCCATCAAGGCGAGGAAGCCATCGTGCTTGAAGCGTTCCTCTTGGCCTATGCCGCTAATCCAGATCTGAAGCTTATCCTTGCTCCCCGTCATCCGTCGCGCGGAGCTGAGGTCACGGGCTTGGTTGAAGCTGCAGGCCTCCGCTATTCAGTTCGCTCAAAGTCCAGAGATCCTGAAGCTGATATCACCGTCTACATCGCCGACACGCTTGCTGAGATGCAACTTTGGTATGCGCTCGCTGGAACCACGTTCGTAGGAGGTTCACTGGTCAGAAAGGGTGGTCACACCCCCTATGAACCCACCCAACTCGATTCGGCAATTCTGCACGGGCCGCATATAGGGAATTTCGCATCAATATATGCCGCGCTTGACGCGGCGAGCGGTGCGCTTGAGGTCATGGATGCGGAATCACTGGCGTCCGGAATCGCTGCACTTGATGCGGATGAACGGATTGCGCAGGCTCGACGTGCAGCTGCTACGCTGAAGAAGCTGGACACCTCCGAGCAGGACATTCAGACGGTAATGGACGCATTGAAGCAAGTTTTGGAGGATTGATCGGCATGGATTGTCGCGGAGCACCGTTGGGATTGGAATTTTTAAAGTTGGGGGACGAGTTTCATCGGTATCATTTTCGGCCATAGCGGCGGTTCGAAGCCTGCCGTCCGGCACTTTCCGTGTCGAGCGCATAAACCGAGCCGAAATTAATGCTGTTCGAAGACAGTCAGCGGTTTCAGCTGTCGACAGCCATTGCCCGACGTAATTTCTCGTTGTGCAGATGAGCTTTTTGACCATCCAACCAGTGTCACCGACACGTTGGGGTTATTGCTTCGCGAAGCATTGAAGCGGTCGCTCTGTTGACATAATTCGAGCCGAGTAGGATCGCCCGATGTTTCCGCAACTTTCACCTGAGGAAATGTCTCTTCCAGGAATCGGAAGTCTCTGGACCGGCGAAGAATTTTCCCGACCGGAGCGTGCCTGCCTTTGATCGATACCGAACAACAGGCACACTGTAACCCTCCATAGCTTTGGGAAAGTGGAGTCCGTACCCGAAGGAGTCAGAGTTTGACTCATAAGTCGCGTCTGCCAGAAAACCCCGTGTTTTTCCGGTGACAGGGAGGCATTTCGCTGGACGGGCCGTAAACGCTTCGACCCCAAGTTTGGCAGCCTAGCGCTGTTTTCCGACCTAATTCGCTTTCACATGCTCGCGGTCACCGATCTGGTATGGACCGATTTGGATGTCTTCCTCCTCCAACCGCTCCACTGTCTTCACATCAATCGGGGAGCACTACGTCGTTTCTTTGGAAAACCGCGTGGATAGCGGTATTCTGAGAGTTTGTTCCATAAGTTGAGTGGTCCCGCAGGATGTGGTATTCCAGATTGACCGTTTACCCAAATCCGGAGATCGCCATGCCCTGGAACAGGACCACCCAACAGCTCCATAAGCGCCCGGACGACCACAGTCAAAACGATCTGACCGACGCCGAATGGACCGTCATCGGGCCGATGCTTCCGAAGCGGGGAAGGATGGGGCGGCCGCGCGAGGTCGACCTTCGGTCGGTGTCCGGCGCGGTCCGGTATATCCTGTCCACGGGATGCCGGTGGCGCGCGTCACCCTCTGGATATCCACCGTTTTCCACCGACCGGAACCATTTTTACGCATGGCGGCGGAGCGGGCTCCCGGAGCGTACCGCGCATCGTCTCCGGGACCTCGCGCGGCGGTGTCCGGGGCGCTCCGCGGAGCCGGCCGCCGCCCCGGTCGACAGCCGGTCGGTGAGGACCACGGGGAGCGGCGGCCCCCGCGGCCACCACGCCGGCAGGAAGGTGAAGGGGAGGAAAAGGCACCTGATCGTGGACGCCGACGGCACACCGGTCGTCATGACGGTTCACACCGCCGACATCCAGGACCGGGACGGGGCGCCGGACCTGATCGCGGAGCTGCTGGAGACGGTGCCCACGGTGTGTAGGCTGTTCGCCGACGGTGGCCACCCGGGTCCGAAGCTGCGGGAGCGGCCTGGGGGATGGGGTTGCCGGACGTGATCAGGATCGTCGAAAAACCGTAGGATGTCAAAGGGTTCACGGTTCCCTGCCGCCGGTGGGTCGTGGAGCGGACCTTCGCCTGGATGGGCCGGTGCCGCCGCCTGTCGAAGGACTATGAGCGCCTCTGCGGGAACCCGCTGGCATCCGGGGTGAGGCATCACGCGCCACCGGTTCGGGCGTGAGTGAGGCACGAACGAACGCTGGCCGCCCGCCGGTTCCCGCCCAGGCGGGTGGCGAGGGCGTCAACTCCATGAAAAACAATGGTTTGATCATATCAGTGACTTATGATTCAAACTCTTAGACTTCCAAAGACTTCCTTAGCACTGCAAAAACCTGATCAAGTTTAGTGAGGACGAACATCCGGTACCGCCATTTTACTCGATGGATCGGAGAGTCCGATTGCAGATACTGCGAGTCTTGGGCAGGCCTCGGCACGTATCGCGATTTTTTGGGGGAGTCTGGGAATCCGAAGCCGTGAGGTGGTTTCTCGACCCAAGCGGCGAGATGAAATACGCATTTCAGCCGGGTCGGACATGGCATGGCCAGCCCGAGGAACTGTTCCTACATCGAGCGGACTTCAAAACGCGGCTGATTGACGACTGCGACGCGGTTCACGTCGGCGGTGCGAACCTACGGCCATTGCTTCAGAACGATTCTGGTCCTACGGGCAGCTACATCGAATGGCTTCTTCGGCACGGTGACTGAATGAACACCTTGGCTAAGTCGGGCATATGACGCAATGCGCCGCTTCAATGGCCGGAACATGTTGACTCAAGAACAGTGTCCGATCAGCCGGGAATTCACACCTCTCTTCGCCGGATGAGAGGCGGTAGCGTATCGAAGATCGCTTTCATAAAGTGCAACAAGATCACCCTCGCCGTCGTCAGACCGACCCGCAACAAAATACACTACGCGCTACCAAACTCTCCGATTGGAATGCCACTCTTAAAAGCCGAATGGGTCGTAAGGCGAGTCGAAGTCCGATTCCATTCCAGCGCCCGAAACCAAGAAATTCGGTAGCGAAAATGCAGTGCGTGACGACGCGAAACCCGACGTGTCAATGAGCGTTTAAAACTGACCCGGTTTCAGCGTTTAAATTTGGGGGATTATATACCAAGGTGCCATTCGATTGGACGGCCAACGAGTGGCCGTCCGTTTTAATTCGCTCAGGCGTCAGGATCTTCGACGACTTTCACCTGCCGGAACGCCGCCCGGATAATATCCTCGGGTTTCGCGGCGATGCCAACATCCCGCTCTAGCTCCGCCTTGCTGGGCTGGTAACCGTTGGGCTTTATCCTGACCTCTGGCCTAGGCTTCCGTTCTGTCTTCATGATCAACTCCTCTCCGATTCAGTTCGATATGCTTCATTCAAGCGGCCATCGGGATTTTCGGTTTCCGGCCTTCGAAGAAGTCGTCGACAGTATAGATCTGAACCGTCGGAACATCCATGAACCTCCCTGCGCATGCCGCAGCGTCACGCATACGCGGCGTCACGCGGTCCTCGAAACAGGTGAAAATGCCGATATCGGCCCCGGCCTGCTGCCGGGCGCCGTTGAACGCCTGCACGTCGCCGGGGCCGGTGCTTCCGCCCTTGACCTGCGACACCATATCGACGAACTTTCCCTTGCGGACCGCCAGTCTTCCCCGCCCGTCGATTCCCCTGTCGCCGACCTGCCGTCCGTTCGGTTCCATGCCGTCCACAAGGGCGGCCGCCCACCGCTCGAACCGGAAAGCGTCCAGGCTGGCGAGCTTTCTGGCGTCATCCCGCGTTTTCGGCATTCCGATGAACTCCACGTCGTTCCACAGGCTGTCGAAATGCTGGCGTATGCGCCTCTCAATGACCTTGCAGGCGTTCACGCAGACATCGATCCCGATCCAGCGGCGACCAAGATTCTGCGCTGCGTGAATCGTGGTTCCGCATCCGCAGAACGGATCAAGAACGACGCCTCCATCAGGACATGACGCGGAGGTGATCCGTTCCAGCAGCGCAACGGGCTTCTGTGTAGGATAGCCGATTTTTCCCTGTTACCGCCGGTCAGCGCCTGAATGTCGTTCCAGACATCCTGGGCAGGTGCGCCTTTTGATTCGTCAAGATAGAACTTTTTCCGGACGTACCCCGTTCTGGAATAATGGAGGCGCCCTTCCTCGTGCAGCTGCGCCATGCGTTCGCGGCCGTAACGCCATGCGCGGGTATGACCGTTCCATTCGTAAACCGGATTGCCTTTTTCCGCGCCGCCTGGACCCGTGAGAGGCGTCGTCATGAAGCGCCGCCCGGTGGAACCGTCAACGCCCCGATAGGTCTTTTCGACATACCCTTCGTCAAGCGGGACAAAGACCTGGTTCCATACCTGATCGCGCCCGATAGCGTAGAAGAATATGATGTCGTGCACCCTCCCGAAGTGTTTCGATCCCTGGCCTGTATCGTTGTGCGTTCCGTAACGGCGCCACTGGATTTCGTTCCTGTAATTTCGGCGTCCGAAAATTCCATCCAATCACAACCTTGAGGTAGTGGCTCATGGTCGGATCACAGTGCAGGTATATGGATCCAGTCGGTTTGAGGACGCGGCGGCATTCCCGCAGGCGGTTCGCCATGTAGGACAGATAGGCCAGGTTCGGACCTTCCCCCAGGATGCGCCGCAGCCCCTCCATGGTGTCGGCAAGGCCGACATCGGAAGCCGTGTCGTGGAAGTCATCGACGGCTTCATGCCAGCGCCATGTGTCGTTGAAAGCGACCCATTGTGCGTCGCCGATAAAGGCGTTGTATAGCCGCTTCGAGTTGAACGGGGGATCAAGGTAGATCAGGTCAACCGACCCGTCGGCTATGTCCTCGCGCATCACGTCCAGGCAGTCGCCGAAATACAGCCGGTTCGGATCGGTCATGACCGTGCGCCCGACGGAAGTCCGTTGTCGGCGATCAGGTCTTTGTAGCGCAGCTGCCTGCCCACCATACCGCCGACCATGGATCGCATCTGGTCGATTGTGTCGTGGTCCCTCAGGTTGTGCCGACCGGCGAACTCCCGGACGTACCGGTCCATGTGTTTCCTGCTCATCTTGTGGTAGACGCCCTTGTGCGCCCGCTTGAGCATGGCCCAGAAGGATTCCATGCCGTTGGTGTGGACCTGCTTCCGGACGTATTCCCCGGAACTGTGGCGCACGGTTCCGTGCTGGCGCTTCATGCCGACGTATGACGCGTTGTCGTCGGTGTAGACCTGCGCTTTCGGTTCGGTGCGCTCCTCGACGAAGCCCTGAAGCGTCTTTGCCTTTGTGTCCGTCACCACCTTCGCGGCGACCTTATTGGTATTCCGGTCCTTCGCGCCCAGCACGATGGCCTTGCCCACGCCGCCGCGTCCGGCTTTCAGTTTGTCTTTCGCGTGCCTGTTGCGCTCAAGGCCGCCGACGTAGGTTTCGTCGGCTTCCACCGGACCGGAAAACAGGGGTTGTCCGGCTTCGTAAGCTTTGCGTAGCCTGTGTGTCAGATGCCAAGCCGATTTCTGGGTTATATCCAAATCGCGATGAAGCTTCATGCTGGACACGCCCTTGAGGTTGGTGGAGACCATATAGGCCGCTATCGCCCATGCCTGGAAGCCCAGTTTCGTGGACTGCATAACCGTTCCGGTTTTGACGCTGAACCTCGGCTTGCCCTCGCACTCGCGGCAGCGGTGAGTCATTGACCTGTGCTTTATGCCGCACTGAACGTTGTCCGTTCCGCAGTGGGGGCAGCGCGGTCCCTCCGGCCATACGATGCCCTCGATCCACCTGCGGGCGGCCTCGTTGTCCGGGAACATCCGCACCAGTTCAATGAAACTGATGCCTTTGCGTCCGTGCTTTCCTGGTGCGTTGTATGCCATGTTGATTCTCCCTTACCATACCTACGTATGGCACTTACGTGTAATACGTGTAATTCGCAAGGGGCAAAATGGCACTTTGATATATAATCCCCTAAATTTGACCCACCCTTTGTGGAGCAAAGCCCCCGGTCGGGCCGCCCTCACATAGCGAGTCCGTCTGGGGGCTTTGGTTGCGGAACGT
The DNA here is from genome assembly GCA_965201085.1 of uncultured Rhodobacter sp. Taxonomy (GTDB): domain Bacteria; phylum Pseudomonadota; class Alphaproteobacteria; order Rhodobacterales; family Rhodobacteraceae; genus JAPOUP01. The sequence goes on from CBDAVS010000010.1 coordinate 361,450, forward strand.
TTACTTTTTTGTGCGGTTTTCGCTCTGGGCGAACCGGTAAGATGTATTGCCGGTTTCGATGATCGCGCAGTGATGCGTGACGCGATCCAGGAGCGCGGCTGTCATCCTGGCATCGCCGAATGCCGAGACCCATTCCCCGAACTCCGGATTGGTGGTGGTGATGACACTGGTCTTCCCATAGAGCTTGCTGATGAGGTGGAACAGCAATGCGCCGCCGGATCTGGGAAACGGGATATAGCCCAGTTCGCCGATGATGACGCAGTCCAGCGCCGGGAGCCGCCGGATTATCTTCCCGGAATTGCCCTCTGCCCGCTCCTTGATCAGGGCGTTGATCAGGTCGACGGCGTTGAAGAAGCGCGCCTTCTTGCCGCTGTTGATCAAGGTGGTGCCCAAAGCGATGGCGATATGGGTTTTGCCGGTGCCGGTTCCGCCCACCAGGATGAGGTTGTGCGCCCTGTCAGTGAACCGGCCGGTGCGGAAGGGTTCGATCTGGGGCTGTGTGACTGTGGCCGCGCCGTAATCGAAGGTCGCAAAGTCCTTGTGATGGGGAACTTCGCGATGCGCATCTGATGCTGGATGGAGCGCACGCGGCGCCCTACAGTCCCAGCGTCGATCGGTTGCCTTATCGCTGTGGTCAGACCCGGTGGCCTGCGCGCGGACAGCAGATCATGGGCGCAAGCCGCCATTCCATGCAGCCTCAGGGCGGTCTGTTGGTCAATGAGAGCATTCATGCGGCAACCCCCTCAGCCGGGTATAGCATCTCATAGCGCCTGCAGTCGGCCTCGGGTCGCAAGGTTAGCTGCGGGTATGTATAGGCGTCGTTCAGCGGCGCAATGACCGGCTCCACCAACCGGTTGATCAGGTTGATGATGGCGGGCAGGCGCGGTGTGTTCCGATCAACCGCCAGCCCGCAGGCCGTCCCGACGACCTCGATCCCCGCCTTTGCCTGCCATGTAATGTTCCCTGATCCGATGCATGGCCTCGGGCAACTGCCAGTCCATGAAGGGTGCGCCGTCGCGCAGGGCGCCGGGTTTACGATCCAGTGGGGGAACATGGTGCCAGGGTTCAAAATAGCTGATATTGCGAGTGAAGCGGCGCTTGTGTTCGGCAATGACATCCCTGACCGGAGACCGGCGCGATCCGGCCTGCGTAGGCGCGTAGGGAGACGTGCTGTCCGGCGAACCGGGAAGGCACACTGCAGCGATTGCCGGCATATTGGACCAGGCAGGTGGAACGAACACGAACGGCCTTCTCCACGTAGCCGTCGAATGTTCGGCCCAGGGGGCGCAGCTCGGCGCGTTCGTCCTCGGACACTTCCGCAACCGTGCGGTCCGATTGCCCGGGATGGGGCCGGTTTGCCAGCTCTTCACGGCGCATGCGCAGCCAGGCGTTCAGCGCATCGGGATCATCAGAGGCTGGCCTGGGAACAGACAGCCGACCGCGCAAAAACCGGACCTGGTTCCCGACCTGTCCCTTCTCCCGGCCCGCAGCGGGCGTGCAGGCCACCGGTTCCATCACATAATGGTTCATCAGCACCAGGAACCGGGGATGGAATATCCGGTCCTTCGAGCGCGAGACATAGGTCACCATGGTCCTGGGATCATCGATGATCACCCGACGCGGGACACCGCCATAAAATGATGGAGCCTGCACAAAGGCGTCCGGAACCATCTCCCGGCTCTCGCCGGGATAGGCCATGACAAAGGGCTTGCGGCTGTGGCACAGGCGGAAGTGGGCGACCCTGATCTTCCGGTCGACACCGCCCGGCACAACGCGTTCTTCGCTCCAGTCGAACCGCAGCGCGTCGCCAGCAACAGAATGCAGGGGGATGAACGCATCACCGGAATCGGCTCCCGCCCGCTTCAGGTCGCGGACAAGGCGTTGAACAGGAGAATAAGACCCAGTGTAACCTTCCACCACAAGCCGCTCATAGAGCTTCCGGGCTGTCCGTCGTTCTCGTCGTGGGCGCTTCATATCCTGATCGAAAAGTGCCTGAAGCCGAAGATCAGACCCGTTGCACAGCCTGTGCCGAACCGGCGGCGCCTGGCGCCGGTAGCTCGGCGGGCTCCCATCCTTCAAATACTTCCTGACCGTGTTCCGCGACAGTCCCGTCGCCCGCGCAACGGATCGGAGGCTACGGTCTTCACGCAATATCCAGCGACGGATCTTCAATACGCTTTCCATCAATGACACCCGCTCTTTCCTCCGCACAATTTGCGCGGACTTCAGACGATTGCAGGTGGGTCAGTTTCAATCGCTCATAACCCACCAAAGTGGGTCAGTTTTGCATGCCGATTCACACTCACCAAACGCGCTGATCGGAGACTTCCCGTCCACTGGTTCCCGTTCGCACATCGGAGCTTTGTTTGGAATCAATATGTTGTAAATCGCTTGCAAAAAATCGCAAATCAACACATTTTTCACATACAACACAACATGATGTGGAAAAATGGCACAATACAGATACGAAGAGCAGCCAATCTCGCGCGGCAAAGGCAGAAGCGCGGTGATCTACGCCGCCTATTGCCACGCCACGAAGATGCGATCCGACGTGGAAGGACGCAGCGCCAGTTATCACGAGAAAGCGAGCCAGCTCGTACATTCGGAAATCGCGATTCCGGAGCAGGTGCCCGATTGGGCCGCTGAGGAATTCGGTGTGCTGGCCTTTCGGACAACGCTGGAGGCCATACGCAAACCTGAGAATGACGCCGCAGCGATCAGGGAAGCCTGGGCGAAGACATCCGAACGGCTTTGGAACAGTGTGGAACGGGCCGAGCGGGAGCTCAATCCCCGCTTCAAACGGGCGCGATACGCGTTCTCCACCATTATCTCCATTCCGGTCGAGCTTCCGACCGACCAGCAGATCGAACTGACACGCGGTTTTGTGGACTCCGCGTACGTTCGGCACGGAATGTGCGCTGACTGGGTGATCCACGACAGAAACGACGGCCATCCCCATGTCCATGTCATATTCACGACGCGTTGCCTCGGGTCGGAAGGTTGGGGCAGGAAAATGCCGGCTTGGGCCAGCTGGGACGTTCTGATCGAGCGCCGGGGGCTCTGGGGGCAACATGCGAACGTTCGTTTGAGCGCTTCGAGGTTCAACGATCGGGTCGACCACCGGAACTATGAAGCGAGAGGGCTCAAACTGGTGCCGGATACGGCCAATCCACACTTTGCGGAGAACGCCGACGGAAGCGGATCGGTCGGTCCCGATGAGGAACGCGCGATCAGGGCGAGGCGGCGCAACCAGGTGTATCTCAAGAAGAATCCCGAGCACATCGTCGACATAACGCAGGCCATCAAGGATGTATTTACCGAGGAAGATCTGCGCAGGCAGATGGAAAAGAGGATGGAAGTATCGGTAACGGCAACTGGACTCGGAGCGCTTTGCGTGACCGATGAAGAACTGAAGGAGCTGGGTGATCGCGCACTCCGATCGGAAAAACTGGTTCGGGTGGAACCCGACGCACCGGACGGCTCAGTGCGGTACATGACATCGACGAAACTCGCAGAAAGCGAAGATCTTAACCGGATGACGAAAACTCTGGCCAAACGGCCGCTCACGACGGTCGGGCCAATCGCCGGGGTGAACGAAGCGAAGCATGAATATCGCGGTTACGGTCGAAGGGCGGTCAACGAGATGCACTCGGTAAAACGTATCTCGCTTATCGATTGCCGGCCCGGATCCAATCTTGTCTCCGCGCTCGAAAGCGTCGCTCGCGTTTGGCTGTCCCGGGGGTTCGAGCTATGTGGCGCCGCCTTGACCCACAATTCCAAGAGGGATCTTGCGGAAATCGAAGGACTTCGACTCAGGCCGCTCGCAAGATGGGACTTTCTATGGTCGAGCGGCGTAGACCTTCCGAAAGAGCGCTCGGTGTTCATTCTTGCCGATGCGGCTATGGTCAACGTGCCGCAGTGGAGCCGCGTCCTGAACCGAATTCAGGAGTCCGGCGGCAAGTTGATCGCGATCCGCGATCCCAACCGCCCGCTTCCGGTTATCGGAAGATCCGGGTGGTATGCTGTGCTGGACGGTGTCGGGAATTCAGAGAGCATCGGAAAGAGTTTCAGACAGTGGAGAAACCGTGAGCAGATGGCCTTGGCCGCGCTGGCCAGGGGTGGTAGCGGAGCACGGAACGCCATCGAACACTACGTGCGTAAAGACGCGGTACGGCTTGTAATGCAGCCGGAGGATCCGTTTGTCGTTCTGGTGCAGGCCTATTTCGATGCCGACTGCCACGGTGGCAGCCGAATCGCACTCGGATATTCTGCCAGCGACGCTCATGCGCTGAACCTAGCGGTCCGCAAAGAGGCATTGCTGCGCGGTGAAGTCGATAGAAGTGCCGTTCGGTCATACGGCATGATCGAGCGCATCGATCGGTCGGAATGTGTTCCACGGATCCAAAGAGTGCCGCTGGAACTCGGTCCGGGAGATCAGATCATTCTGACCCGACCCCATCCAGAGGCCGGGATCCCCGCCTTTACGCTAGGCAAGGTGCTAGCGACGCAGGAAAATACCATCGATGTGAGACTGCACGGTAATTACGAAGAGAGGGGCTTCGGACGTCATTCGTTCGATCTCTCGACGTTTCGGGGTGTTGATTATGGATACGCGGCGACTCTCCGAGTGGCGGAGCGCCTGTTCGCCGCGAAGACATTCGTGTTGGCCCACCGGTCAATGCACCGACACGCGGTGTATGTCGCGCTCACCCGGCATTTTGAGGGCGTTACCTTCATCGGCCGTCCTGGACATGTCGAGTCCGTGGCCGATCTTATCCGCCTCGCACAGACGCCGGGTCACCTCACCGTCGGTCATCAGGATGTGTCTGACCATCCAGAGTTGGTCTCGCGTCTGTCGGTCGAGCGGCGATCGGTTGCCGAGCGTTCGGCGCATGATCTCTCACCGCTTGTCGAAGCATTTGCGCGTCAGGGCTTCGGCACCGGCATCAACGTTCTGGAAGACCGGACAATTCTGGACATCGCCAATCAATACATGTTTATTCTTGAAAAGTATTGGGACAGAGCCAGTCCCGTATTTCGTGGTGAATCCCGTCGATACGCCGAGGATCCGACCCTCGCCGTCGACGATATCCTGCAGACCCAATCGTCCGTCAGGGCAGCTGAAGTCGCGGAGCGGATCGCCAGGGAAGTGGTGGAGCCCGAGACATTTCTGCGGCTGTTCGTGGCGGCGATGGCGCATCCTGACCTCGTTACGGTCTCGGGAACCAACCCCACGGGCGGTGCCCTGTCCTACTCAACCCGAAAGGAGCTGCGGTTCGTGGAACGTTCGTTGCGCATCGTCGACGATCAACGGGAATCGAACACGCGCACATTGGAATCGGAACGCCCGGGAGCGAATGCGACACCGGATCGTCGGAAGCCCCCGGCGGCGACAAAGACCGAACTCCCCGCACCGCCAACTCCCCCTCGCGGTCTCCCACCGGATAGGCTTCGCCTCATCCGTACCGATCGCCGCAACAGGGTGCGGGTCGTGTCTAGGTTCGTTCGGGATCGAGAGCGATACGGAGGCAACGTTATCGGCATCGCCCCTACGCGGGATGGAGTTAACGAACTGAGATATGCGGGCCTTCATCAGGTCGGAACGGTCCGGGAATACTGCGCTCGATCGGAGCGTGTTTCGCAAATGCTGGATGGCAACTCCCTGGTGATTCTCAACCAAGCGAGTCGCATTTCGAGCGGCGACGCGTATGCCCTGTTAAGCCGTCAGTCGAAGATCGGTGCGCCGCTCGTGGCTCTTCTTGACGATTCCTCCGCAGGCACGCTTGAGGATAGTCCGGTATTTCGGGCGCTTGAGCTTCGTGTTGGAGCGTCACGCGTTTTACCGGATCACGAACCGAACCCGGATCGATCGAACCTGCTTCGCGACATCTCGCTTGACGGACATAAACGTGCGAATGCTCTAATGGATCTCGACGACGGAGACGCGATCCATGCCTGTAAGACGGTGCGCGGCGCCGTTGAGCGGATCGCTGAGAACCTCGTTAAAGATAGATCGACCGATCGAATCGCCGTGGCGTACTCCCAGGCGGAAGCCGATGCCATAAACGACGCGGTCCGCGTTCGGTTGAATGCCATGTATCCGCAGCGTTGGGCGGAGGGTTGGCGAACCACCAAGGCTTTGAAACACCTGAAACACGGAGACCGAATCAAGTTTCTGGCGGATGTGCTGCGATACACCGTTCCCGCGTCGGAACCCGATGGATCTTCCGGTCACGAAACCGCCAGAATACCCGACAATCTCCTGATTCGCGCGGGGGAGACAGCGGAAGTCCTTTACCGAGGCCACCATGGCGGTCTGCGGCTGAGACTTCATGGCCGTGAGGTTTCGAAAACCATCGAGCTTCCCACGACCGTGGTCCTCCCGTGTTGGCGCTTTGCCTTTGCGGGCTCGATCGAGAATGAACTGCCCCGAAGTCGCGACAGCGTTCATATACTGGTATCGCATCGAATGTCGCGACAGTCGCTGCTGTCCGCGATGTCCATGCATATCCGTGAATTTAAACTGGTGCTTCCGGTCACCGAAACCGATAGGCTGATATACCTGACGGAGACGCTTGACCGGAGCCCTCGGAGTCAAAATCGCCCGGTCTACGGGTTTGAAAGTTCACTTGCCGCCCGAACCGCGATGGATGAACCGCCCGAAGACGGCGACCGACGCTGCGAACCCGTCAATATCGCATTGGCCAGGCTTCGAACAGCCGTCAACCTCGATGAGAGGGTTCTGCCAGAATCGCCATCCGATGATGTGATCTCCGGTATATTGGCCGATGTGTTCGGTGCTGCGACGCTGAAGGACGGTGAACCGCCGTCGAGTTCGGATCGGCTTGCGTGGGAGATGCTTCTGAACACGTTCTGGGATCCCGATGAAGCATCGCGGATACTCGAGCGGTTACCAACCAGCCTTCCTGATCGGGGCAGATCGCTGGCCGGTGAAGCTGTCGGGTCGGAGGATGTGGAGATCCCGCCGGTCCAGGCGATACTCATGGCGAATTCGATGCTCGCGTCGCGTATGTTCGGTTAACACGAAATCGCTGACAGACTTGAGGCCGCCCTAACGCTGTTCGGTACGCGGGCGCGGATCGCCCGGATGTTCGCCAAAGATGGTGATATGGCACGGACCCCGATGGAGGTTCGGGTCTGGTCTGAGAACCGCTGGTACCGGGAGCGGGGTATTCAGGGAATCCTCGCCGATGTACCTCAGGCCGAGGAGCGGGTCGCTTTCGAGACGTTGGCGAAGCTTGGAGTGCGTGGCACCGAAAGGTGTGAACGCGTACGACGATTTGAGACCGAACGGAAACGTGGTTGGAGCAGGTGGGAAGGGCGCGAACTTCAGTTGCGGGTGGAGCGCGAGGCACGTGCTCGCAAATTGGAAGATATCACGCTCGTTTTGGCCTGCATGATCGCTGAGCGGGTGGACCCAGCCAGTCCGGTTCATGCACTCGATCTTCATTCAGTGATCCCGGAACTGCTTATGGCGTTGGCTCGACCGTCGGAGAACCTATCGAAGAAGGCCGAGCAAATCTCCAGGTCGCTCGCCAGGGAGCGAGAGAAAGCGGACCAGCGCGTGAAGATAGCGGACAGGATCGGAAGGAAGAACAGGTTCCATTCCGAAGCGGCACGATACCGGGGAGATCCTAATTTCCTCCAACTGGAAGAGGAGCGCGAATGGCGCGATACGTATGCGACGGTTGAGAGGTTCTTATCCAGCCGCGACGTGGAGCCGACCTCCTTGGAAAGGTTGGTCGCGAACGCGTCTTTGGTGACCGATAAAGATGAGTGGAAATCGGTTACGGATGCGATGATGCAGGCGCTGTCCCTTGGGCTGCCGGAGCGAAGTGCCGATGCGTTGCGCGCTGAACGGGTCCAGTTGATGTCCGCCATTGGAAAGCGACCCAGCCATGAAGAGATATTGGATACATTCAAGAGAGCAAAGCTTGTCAGACGGATATATGCGTCATTCACGGCTCTGGAAATCCAGAGTCTGGCCAGTGGTGAAGGCAGGTTGCCGGGTAACCTCGATCAAGGCGCGGATAGGGACCGTATAGCGAAGAACATAGAGACGCTGCATTGGGGTGCGAACCTTAGCGAAGCGCCTTGGTCCAAGCGTTTCCAGGAGCGTAAGCTCTCGCAGCAAGCGGACCGGACACGTGGTATTTCGATAGGGATCGAGCCGTTCTGAGCATGAGTTGACCTTCGGTTGGATGAATGCCAATGGCATGCCCCGCATGGACCGGCCTTAGAGTTTGAATCATAAGTCACTGATATGATCAAGCTATTGTTTTTCATGGAGTTGACGCCCTCGCCACCCGCCTGAGCAGGAACCGGCAGGCGGCCAGCGTTCGTTCGTGCCTCACTCACGCCCGAACCGGTGGCGCGTGATGCCTCACCCCGGATGCCAGCGAGTTCCCGCAGAGGCGCTCATAGTCCTTCGACAGGCGGCGGCACCGGCCCATCCAGGCGAAGGTCCGCTCCACGACCCACCGGCGGCAGGGAACCGTGAACCCTTTGACATCCTTCGGTTTTTCGACGATCCCGATCACGTCCGACAACCCCCTCCCCTCAAGCCGCTCCCGCAGCTTCGGACCCGGGTGGCCACCGTCGGCGAACGGCCTGCACACCGTGGGCACCGTCACCGGCGGCTCCGCGGTCAGGTCCGGCGCCCCGTCCCGGTCCTGGATGTCGGCGGTGTGAACCGTCATGACGACCGGCGTGCCGTCGGCGTCCACGATCAGGTGCCTTTTCCTCCCCTTCACCTTCCTGCCGGCGTGGTGGCCGAGGGGCCCGCCGCTCTCCGTGGTCCTCACCGACTGGCTGTCGACCGGGGCGGCGGTCGGCTCCGCGGAGCGCCCCGAACACCGCCGCGCGAGGTTCCGGAGACGATGCACGAGACGCTCCAGGAGCCCGCTCCGCCGCCATGCGTGAAAATGGTTCCGGCCGGTGGAAAACGGTGGATATCCAGAGGGTAACGCGCGCCACCGGCATCCCGTGGACAGGATATACCGGCCCGCGTCGAACACCGACCGAAGGTCGACCCCGCGCGGCCGCCCCATCCTTCCCCGCTTCGGCGGCATCGGCACAATGATGGTCCATTCGGCGTCGGTCAGATCGTTTTGACTGTGGTCGTCCGGGCGCTTATGGAGCTGTTGGGTGGTCCTGTTCCAGGGCATGGCTCTCTCCGTATCTGGGTGCGTTCACCAACCGGAATACCACATCCTGCGGGACCACTCAACTTATGGAACAAACTCTTAGAGTTTGACTCATAAGTCACTGATTCAATCAACCGTTTGAATCCTGGGGTTCAGCTCCCGCGCCACGCGGCGGGCGTTCGTTCGTGCCTCACTCCCGCCCGGGCCAATGGAGCGGGATGCCTCACCCCGGAGGCCAGCGGGCTGTCGCTGAGCCTTTCGCAGTCCTTCGACAGGCGGCGGCGACGGCCCATTCAGGCGAAGGTCCGCTCCACCACCCGGCGGCGGTGGAAGACCGTGAACCCTTTGACATCCTCCGGTTTTTCGACGGTCCCGATGATGTCCGCCGGACCCGTTCCGTCAGGGTGTCCGCGCGGCTTCGGGCCGGGGTGGCCGCCGTCGGCCAAGGGTCCGCGCACGTCCGGGGCCGTCAACGGCGGCTTCGCGATGACATCCGGCGCGCCGTCCCGGTCCCGGATGCCGGCCGCATGGACCATGACGGTGACCGGGGTTCCCCCGGCGTCCACCGCGACGGTCCGCTTCCGGCGCCTCACCTTCCCGCCCGCGTGGTGGCCGTGGGGTCCACCGCTCCCGGTGGTCCTCACCGACCGGCCGTCGATGGCGGCGGCGGCCGGCTCCGGCGAACGCCCCGCGCACTGTCGGGCGGGGTCCCGCAGGGAGTCGGGACATGCCCGGTGGACCGCTCCGGGGCCAGACGTGGAAACGGTTCCGGACGGTGGAATACGGTGGATACCGGTGGGTAGGGCGCGCCACCGGCGGCCGATGGAAAGTATGTACCATCCCCCGTCGAACACCGACCGGAGGCCGGTCCTGCGGGCCTCCCCATCTTTCCCCGGCTTCGGCGGCATCGGCCCGACGATGGTCCGTCCGTCGTCGGACGGATCGTTCTGACGGCGGTCGTCCGAACGGCTGTACAGCTTCAGGGTGGTCCTGTCCCGGGGCATGGCTGTCTCCGCATCCGGTTGATTTCACCAACCGGAATGTCACATCCTGCGGGACCACTCAACTTATGAAACAAACTCTTGGAACTGGGATCCGAAGCGGAATATCGCGTTTTACCGCTCCATGCCTTACCGGAAGGCTGTTTGGGCTCCTCAATTATATCGTTGCGCCACTTTCCACAGGAGCCCTTCCGCAAAGTTGACCTTGATGCGATAGGTCCAGCTGCGGACTGCTGGATCACGGCGGGTCAATCTCGGATGAAATCCCGCGCAAACCGCTGTTCGTGCTTTGGCTTGCACCGGCACGGTTGTCGCTTGATCCGACATGACGGTCGATCTTCGGTCCGCGTCCGTGGTTTGCGCGGCTCCGGTATCGGATGTCATAAATCAGCGTTTCCGTCGTTTTCCGCGACCGCTGTTGGTGTGCAATGCATCGATACCTCCGCTCATTGCTTGGAGATGGTACGAAGATCATATATGCGGATCGGAATTCCTCGCTAACCATCGGTCTCCTTACATGCAACCCTCCGAAATCCAGAGCCGGTACAGGACCGCTCTTCGGCATCAATCCGAAGGACGCTTCCAGGACGCGCTCAACATCTATCAGGAAATCATCCAGGCCAGACCGAAGACCACCGAGGTCCATTTTCAGGCAGGCCAGATATTTCTGGGACAACTGGAATTCTCCAAGGCCGTCAACCATCTTCAGGCGGCGGCCGGTATCAAGCCTGACGAACCGGCGATATGGGTTTCATACTCCAAAGCGCTTGTGGGACTCGGAAACCGGGAGCGAACGAGATCGGCGCTCAGGGACCTTCGGTCGTCACCGATACCACCATCTACCCGAAGCGGACTGGAGGACGGACTGCGCAGCAGGCGATCCAGTAGCCAAATGCCCACAGGCAGCGCCGATCCCAGACAGATCAAGGCCTTGCTCGATCAGATCCGTAAAGGCCAATACGTGGAAGCGGAAAAGCTTGGTGAGCGGCTTCGTTCCGCATCTCCGCAGGTCGCCCTGATCGCCAATGCTCTTGGCGCGGCGCAGAGAGCCCAGGGTAAAGTTGCGGAAGCGAAAAAAAACTTCGTGCAAGCGCTCAGGATCGATCCAGGTTACGGTGAGGCTCATAATCTTCTCGGTCGTCTTCTGCTGGATTCCGACGACACCAGTTCCGCCACCGATCACCTACTGACGGCGTTGGTACGAATTCCTGGATCGCCCGGTGTGCTCACAAACATCGGGCTCTTGATCCATCGGGTCCGAAAGTCCGCGGATGCCGAAGTTTTCTTCCGTCGTGCGCTGAAGGCCGATGCCACATATGCGGAAGCCGCGTTCGAACTGGGTAGAGAACTCCAGAGACAAACCCGATACCGGGAGGCGCGAAAGACGCTGAAACAGGCGCTTCGTCTTGGCTGGAGAACAGCGGACCTATTTCTCGTTCTGGCGAAGGCCGAAGAACATTGCGGTGATTGGGCGGCAGCGCTTGAATGCTATGATCGCGCGATTGAACTGGCCCCGGACCATGCGCAGGCCTACAGTGGCAAGGCGACCACATGCCAACACGCTGGAGATTTTGCCACCGCGGAAACACTTCTGCGAAAGGCGATCGAACTGGAGCCGACCTGTGGCGAACACTTCCGCTTGCTTTCGGCAAGCTACAGGTTTCGGGACGGTGACCCTCTGATCGATCGGATGCGATCCGCATTTCAAGACGAGCATGTCGGCCCTTCAGACAGGATAGGTCTCGGATTCGCATTGTCGAAGGCGATGGAGGATTGCGGGGCCACGGATCGGGTCTTTGAATATCTTGACGCCGCAAATGGACTTATGCGGCAGCTATACCCGTACGACATCAATGAGCGTGCTTCCGAAATAAACGCGGTGAAGGAGTTTTTCTATGATTTCGATCCGCAGAATATGACTGTTTCCGACTGCACGGATTTCGCCCCGATATTCGTCACCGGTCTCCCGCGCTCGGGTACCACATTGGTCGAACAGATTCTTTCCAGCCATAGCAAGGTCGAGGGCGGCGGTGAATTAGGCCATTTCAGCAATGATGCGGCGAAGCTGACGATTCTATCGAAGTCCGCGAGTTCAATTTCGGATCTCGGGAAGCATGACATCAGGCAGCTGGGCAGATCCTATCTATCAAAGATCAGGCAACGCTTCCCGAAAGCCGCCAGGATAACCGACAAGTCAATCCAGACCTTTCTGTTCGTTGGCCTGGTTCGGCTGGCGCTTCCGAATGCCAGAATCATTCTGGTGAGCCGTAATCCACGGGACAACCTCTATTCGATCTACAAGAACAGGTTCCCTGAAGGCACTCATCTATACAGCTACGATTTCGACGACCTTGCCACCTATTACAGGATGTCCGAAGACATCATCGATTTCTGGAGGCAAAGGATCCCGACCGAATTCCACGAAATCAGCTACGATCAACTGATCGCCGACCCCGAATCGGAAACGCGTGCTTTGCTGAGCGCCTGCGATCTTGACTGGGAGGACGGTTGCCTCGAGTTTCACCGGAATCGCCGCGCCGTTACGACGCTGAGCGTCTATCAGGTCCGGCAGCCGATCTATTCATCATCGGCGAATGTCTGGCGTAAATACGAGGCTGAGCTACAGCCCCTGTTTGAGCGGCTCGGTCTTGAATGAACCGCCTTATCTGACCCCATGTGCAAGCTGGCTTGAGAGCGGGGGCAAAGGCCATCGGTTGTTGGGGGCGCGGGCGAACGCCGGGAACGTATATGCCCGCACTACACCTTCCTTCACCGCCGGTACAGGGCTTGGCGTTTTGCCTGGAATGGAACGCGGCTTTGACCTCCTCTTTGGCGTTTTGGCAGCATTCCAGATGCTTTCGGCGTGAATTGGGATATTCTTTGAAATGTCTGTTTGGATGTGAAATCCGGTGTTGATCCCGTCGGCGGATCGATGGATTTCACTGCGCTTCCAAGATGAACGGCATTCCTGGCAACCGACGGATCCAAACATCCTCCATTCGCCGGTCACCTAGAAAACACCATCCCGCACCGTTACATCATCAAAGACTTCCGAGCGTGAGGCTGGACGCATCTGTGATGTTACCGGGACCGTGAACTTGATTCCACGTTCTGTCCAGATCGCAGCACCGTGGCGAGGCGCATCCATCGGCGTAGGCGAGGTTCACTCGGTCCCGTGAGTAGTCGGCTTGGGTGATCGTTCAGACAATGATTTACGCCTTGGTATTGTTCGGTCGTGGCATTCAAATCGAACAAAGCTGGGCAAAAGCCTTGCCGATAAGAAACGGTGAGGCGACGACCCATACACCGAGAGCCCGAATTCGAAAGAGACGGAGGATCCGTCCAGCCATAGCGCGAAACGACTCCAACCCATCACCCCGATGTGTCGATACAAGGGATATAGGTGAGCGGAAACGGGTGGCGGTCGGTACCGCCAAATTTTTCACATCCTCCACCGACCCGCGACCGAAGCTGACCTTCTGCGGGCTGGTATGGCCGAATCACCGTTAAACGTCGATTTCTGAAGGAGAGAGGACACATGGCCGAAAGGTCCCGCCAGACATCCCACGACCCGATATTCCGGATCCTCGTCGAGAGTCTGGAACGCGCCGCGAGCCTTCTGAGCGGATGCCTGCCGCCGGAGATCACCGGACGCATCGCCTATGAAACCCTGGAACGCCTGCCCAACACCTTCGTGGACACAGACCTTGGCCTGCACCATGCCGACGCGGTGTTCAGGGCGAGGCCGAGGAACAGGCGCTCTATCTGGATCTATATCCTGCTGGAGCACAAGTCCTCTCGGGATCCCTGGGCACCGTTGCAGATGCACCGCTACGTCACGAACATCTGGACGTGGCATTCCCGCCGCAGCCGTACCCCACCGGGCGTCCTACCACAGGTGGTCCCTGTGCTGGTGCACCAAGGCCCTGGACCGTGGAAGGGGGCGCTGTCGGTGCTGGACATGGTCGAGGGTGCGGATCCGCCCGAAGGTGGTGCAGGAGGACTGTCCTGCGTCCTATGCGACCTTGGCGCGATGGAGACCGCCGAACTTCCGGGAAACCCGGAAGTAAGAGCCATCCTGGCCGCGATGAAGCACGCACGAGATGAGGAGGTGCCGAAGAATATCCTGCACGACATCCTGTCAGACATTCACGTGGGGAGCGATCTCGAGCGGCCGCTTGTCAGATACATAATGAGGACTTACAACAAACGGACGCAAAGGAACCTGATGGCCGCGTTGTGCGGGGCGTGGCCTGGGAGGAGAGGGAAGGAACTGATGGAAACGATCGCCGAGGCAATGATTGCGGAACGCATCGAGGAGCGTCTTGCGGAACGTATCGAGGAGCGTCTTGAGGAACGCAGGGCCGTGTGGATGGACCGTGGAAGAGCCGAAGGTAAGGCCGAGACTTTCCTGCGTCAGGCTCGTATCAGGTTCGGAAGCCTGCCGGAGGTGCGCCGTGAGGAGGTGCTCGCGGCGGACCCGGCGACTTTGGACCGCTGGCTTGACGCACTGCTCACCGCCGAAGACCTCGAAATCGTCTTCGGTTCCCCGCCCTGAGCGACATTATGGCGTGGTGAAGAGAATTCTGCTCGATACAGGAATTGCCTATGGCATAATCGGAAAGCTTCGATATTGGCTTTCCCGAAAGATCGAGTTCCTTAGCTGATTTCCAACGTTCAAGCCGACTCGGCTAGAAAGGCCCGCCGTAAATGTAGGACCTCACCGGTATGACCTCTTTGCTTCGCGAATCGATGTGATCGCTGAGGAAATATGATAAGCGGAATTTCAGAAGCGATCGCAATGGCTTGGTGGCTTACGTCATATCGATCAGTACATGCTTGCACTGGTAAGGTCAGCGCAGAAGAGGCAATCAGAAAAAGCGGCGCGGTATTTTCCGCCAATGAAATTCACCCCAAGTCTTGCAGCCAAGATCAACATGTTTTGGGTGAATGCACTGACTGGCAGGGCCTGGCAGTCCGTGATGAGTGCCGGGAATGATCGTGCCGGGGAAAACACACGTGGATGCGGCCGTTTGACAGGCATGGCGTGGACAGTTCCCGATCACCGGAAACCAGAGCCTGAACGGTAGCGGGTCGGATCGGTTTCACCGGCGAACTTTACACCCGTCGTATCGTCGTGCCTCTTGCCGACACCTTGGCATGAATGCTATCCCACTATCTATGAGCGAAATCACCGACGACCCCAATATCGAGCCCGCTGTTAGCGTTGAGCCGCTCAGTCGCGCTATCGGTGATCGGTATCTGACCTACGCGCTGTCCACCATCATGCATCGTGCGCTGCCCGATGCCCGTGATGGCCTCAAACCGGTACATCGACGCATTCTTTACGCGATGAGGGAACTGCGGCTCGGCTCCGGCGGTGGGTTCCGTAAATCGGCGAAGATCAGCGGCGACGTGATGGGAAACTACCATCCGCATGGTGACGGTGCGATCTACGACGCCATGGTGCGGCTGGCTCAGGAATTCAACATGCGCTATCCGTTGGTAGACGGGCAGGGGAATTTCGGCAATATCGATGGCGACAACGCCGCTGCCAGTCGCTATACCGAGGCACGGATGACGGTCGTGGCGGAAGTCCTGATGGAGGGCTTGGACGAGGATGCCGTTGATTTTCGAGACAATTACGATGGTACGCTGAAGGAACCCGTCGTCTTTCCAGCGACCTTTCCAAATCTGCTGGCCAACGGTGCGAGCGGGATTGCCGTTGGTATGGCGACAAACGTTCCACCGCATAACATCTTCGAGCTTTGCGACGCATGCCTTCACCTGATTAAATCGCCGGACGCCCGTGATGACACGCTGCTGAAGTTCGTTAAGGGGCCGGATTTTCCAACCGGAGGCGTTATCGTGGAGCCACGGGACAGCATTGCACAGAGCTATCGAAGCGGTCGCGGCGCATTTCGTCTTCGTGCCAGACACGAGATCGAGATCTTGGGTCGGAACCAGTGGCAGGTTGTCGTAACCGAAATCCCTTACCAGGTACAGAAAGCAAAACTGATCGAACGAATAGCCGAACTCATCAATAACAAAAAAATTCCGATTCTGGCGGATGTCCGGGATGAGAGCGCCGAAGATATCAGGCTCGTTCTTGAACCGAAATCCAGGAATGTTGATCCGGACGTTTTGATGGAAATGCTCTATCGGAATTCGGATCTCGAGATCAGGTTCAGTCTCAATATGAATGTGCTGTTGGACGGACGAACGCCGAAGGTCTGCTCGCTGAAGGAAGCGCTGAGTGCATGGCTCGAACATCGTCGCGATGTATTGATGCGCAGGACCAGACATCGACTCGGAAAGATAGATCTAAGGCTGGAAGTGCTCGAAGGGTTCATTGTCGCCTTTTTGCATCTCGACCGCGTGATCGAAATCATCCGCTATGACGAAAATCCAAAGTCGGCGCTTATGCGCGAGGACTGGTCACGCGACTTCGTGCGCGCCGGATCCGAGCGCGCCTATGTCACTCCACCTGCCGGGAATCCGAGCGCCAACGGGCTCTCCGAGACGCAGGCTGATGCCATACTGAATATGCGTCTGAGATCACTGAGGCGGCTGGAGGAGATGGGTCTGCGCAGCGAGCGTGACGACCTGATGCGGGAGCGGGTCGAACTTGAGGATCTGCTCGAAGACGGGTGTCTGCAGCAGGCTAGCATCGCCGAAGAGATACGTGGGGTCAGAAAGAAGTTTGGAAATGACTGCGAAGCCGGCGGACGCCGCACCGGCTTTGCAGAAGCTGCGGAGATTGGAGACGTGCCGTTGGAGGCGATGGTTGAACGCGAACCGATAACCATCGTCTGTTCAAGGATGGGATGGATCCGGGCCATGAAAGGACATCTCCCCCTCGATCAGGAACTCAAATTCAGAGACGGAGACAAGGGTCGGTATGTCCTTCATGCCGAGACAACGGACAGGCTGCTTGTTTTCGGGACGAATGGCAGGTTCTACACGCTCTCCGCGTCAAATCTACCAGGTGGCCGAGGCATGGGCGAACCCGTCCGGCTGATGGTCGATTTACCGAACGAGGCCGACATCATCGCGCTCATCATCCACAGGCCGGGGCGTAAACTGGTGGTCGCGTCGAGCGCAGGGAACGGATTCATCGTACCTGAGGAAGAAGTCGTAGCGCAGACACGCAACGGAAAACAGGTCCTTAACCTGCGGGACGAAGACTCAGCTCGGGCCTGCACACAACTTGAAGGTGACCATGTCGCGGTGGTTGGCAGCGATGGAAGGTTTCTGGTCTTCGCAGCCGATGAGCTTCCGGAAATGTCACGTGGCAAGGGCGTGCGGTTGCAGAAATATGGACGGACAGGCGGAAAGCAGCGAGCATTAGGTATCGAAGTCGGTCTTTCGGATATTGCAACCTTCAACTTCGCTGAAGGGCTGTCGTGGTCGATGGGCGGCGGCAAGACCCGCCATCAGGCGGATATGTCCTCCTGGAAGGCGAAGCGTGCGAGCGCCGGAAGTCGACCTCCATATGGATTCCCCAAGGACAATCTCTTTTGCTGAACGGAGTCCAGTTTTCCGGCATCATTGTCAGGTAGGCCAGGTTTCCTCGACTGGAATGGAGCGGCTGGTGGATACGGCAGCCGGCTCCTGATGCGCAAGGACTTCGGTCGGTGACGCGCCCGTAACACCAAAAGCCGGAAGGTGTCGAAGCGGGCTGGATAGTCTGCCGTTGCGCCCGTCGAAACGCTCGCCGTAATTCGAATACGACCGGGCGGATACGGAGCGGGCGTCGTTTCACGGTGCATCGGAGGTATGAAGCCAGCCAGCAACGGTGATCGATGCCCGCACATATCTAGTGTCCACCAGAAAACTGCCAGGCTGCGGTTTTTTGGGGCCCCACTTCCAGTCCGAAGTGCAACACCGGCCCGCCTCCTCCGCTCGGGCCACGCCCTCGCTCCGGAGGCGGGCCGGTGTTGAGGGATTTTCCGGCCAGGGCCCCGGATTCCACGCGGAATACGGCGGCTGTCCCTTCGGATCGGAGCGTAACCGGGCCTCCCGGCGGCGGCAGGGCCCCGCGGCGGGAGGTGGCGCGCCCGTCCGGGCGAGGGAAGGGGTGGCCCGACCGAAACCGGGCGGGCGCGCCTGCGGAATTCCCTCTCCCCCGTCGGCCGACGGGGCGAAGCGCCTCAGGGAGGCCGCGCCCGCGCGAAAGCCTCCGCCGGCGTCAGGTAGCCGAGCGCCTTGCGGGGGCGCGCGTTCAGGATGTCCTGGACCCGCTTCACGCGGGCGTCCGTGACCTGCCGCAGGTCGGTCCCCTTCGGCAGGTACTGGGGCGGCGGCCCGTTGGTGTGCCCGTTCAGGCCCCGCTCCCACGAGTGGTAGGGCGTCGGGAGGAGGAAGTCGGCCTCCAGCGCCTTCGCCACCTTCGCGTGCCCCGCGAACTCCCTGCCGCTGTCCGCCGTGATCGTGTGGACCCTGGCGCCGAGCCCCTTGAGAAGGTCGGTCATCGCCCCGCCGACCGCCTCCGCCCTCTTTCCGTCAACCCGTCGGACAGGCGTGAATTCCGGGCATCTGTCCACAGGCGACACCACCGCACCGCCGTTTCCCCCGCCGATCACCGTGTCCGCTTCCCAGTCGCCGATTCCCGCCTTCGCCCCGACCTCTTTCGGGCGCTCCGGGATGTCCCTCCGGCCCGCGTGGCGGCCACCCTTCCGGTCCGGTTTCTTTCCCCGCCGCCGCAGGTGCCCGCAAGGCGTTCCTCCGTCCCCGCCGTCCGCGCGTACGAGGTCGTATATCCGCTGACGGCCGACCATGCCGGGGTCCTCCAGCCGGAGACGCCCCGAGACCTGTTCCGGGCTCCAGCCCTCCTCCAGCTTCGCCACGACCTTCGCCCAGCGCTCCTCCGTCAGCTTCCCCGGGACCGAAGAGGCCCCGCTCCGGCGCCCGGTGGCCTTCCTCCACGCCTGTCCCTGCCGGTATCCCCGCCCGCCGCCGTTGCGTCGGATCTCCCGCGATATGGTGGCCGGATGGCGGCCCGGCCGCCTGGCGATGGCCCCGTCCGAAAGCCCGCTTTTCCCCGTCGCGTATATCCGGCATCTTTCGTCGAAGGTCAGATGACGGTAGCCCTCGGGCATGACACTCTCCTATCCTGAGCACAGGGACTGTCGCCGTTATCTGGCCGATTCGCAGGATGCCGCACCCGAAACGCGGCTTCCCACCATCAACGGTGTTGCACTTCAGAGCGGAACGGGGGGGGGTAAATGACGGAATTCGCCTTGCGAAGAATCACCGGATATGCCAGTCAGGGTATGCCGCGGAATCCGCCAATCCTCCCCTCGGGAGGCCCCCATGCGCAGGGTCCACGACACCCAGCGGCGGCCCGGCGCCCCCGACATCAGGAGGATCAGGCTGAACGTGAAATCGAGGGACGACATCCCGGCGATCCTGATCGGCCTCCAGGACCCCTGCAGCGACGAAGGGACCCGAAAGCGGCTGTTCGGGCTTCCGGACAGGATGGTGCTGCCCGGAAGGAGCCGCCGGGTCGGCAGGCCGGGGATGGAGCCGTTGACCATCCCGGTGCCGGGGGTCGTGAAGCAGGGTCCCGGGTGCGATTTCGACCGGCTTCAGGAACCGGCGAACCAACACATCCCGATCCGGCGGAGGCCGGAGGCCGGACCACGGCCCGTGGGACGTGGACGGATACGGATACGGATACCGGCGTCTGGTTGACAGCGTGTCGCTCCTCACGCCGGAACTCCTCGCCGAGGTCGGAAGGATGGTCGTGGAGAGGGGCCACAGGGTGGCCGGAAAAAAGGGGATTATATACGGTAGTGCCCATCCGGGCTTTTCATACCGGTCGCCTTCGGTTCAGTTTTTGCGGAAATCGCGGCGCGGCGCACCCCCTTTGAGGACCGCCTTTACCAACCTTTCCGGCGTTACGGATACGCTGACATCCCGCAGCATGTCATGTTTTGTCGGCTGATACCTGCCCGACCCATTCACAGGCTTAACAGGTGCCTTTCCACTAGGCTCAACCTTCTCTCTTTTCATGATCAACTCCGTCATTTGATTTCCTCCTGTTACGCCGCGAGCCTCGTTATCAGGTATTCCATGCCTCTGTCGCCTTTGACCGAGTTGCAATGTCCGCACAGAAGCTGAAGGTTTCCGATGTGGTCGGTTCCGCCCTTCGATCGCGGGATGATGTGGTCGACCGTGAGGTTCCGCATCTGGAAATGCTCTCCGCATGCGTTGCAGTGCCCGCCCTGCTCGCCATACAGGGTCCGCCTGTTCCTCACGTGATTGTAGCGGATCAGCTTCCCGATATCGGTGCGCTGCGGGATGTCCGTGCGGTTGACCACCGTATGGTGCGCGAACATGCCAAGCTCATTCCTGAGCCGCAGCAGCACCAGTTCAGCGGCCTTCGGCGAGACGTCAATCCCAACCCATTACCGGTTAAGGTCCTGCGCCGCTATGCACGCCGTCGCGCAGCCGCAGAACGGGTCCAGAACCATTTCGCCTTCGTTTGATGACGCGAGGATGATGCGCTTCAGTAGCGCAAGCGGCTTCTGGGTCGGGTAGCCGGTGCGCTCTCTGGACGCCCCCTGAACGCCGGGAATGTCCGTCATGACATCTGCCACGCGAACGCCTTTGGTTGTTGACAGATACCGTTTGAATCTCGGCATTGTTCCTCTTTCAGGGAAATAGATCATATCCTGTGAATGAAGCCAATCAAGCCGTTCCTGGGTTGTCATGGCACTCCAGTCGTCTGGGCATTCCAGCCCTTCCGGCAATGCAGTGGGGCAAACCCAATGCAGGCCCCTTTCAGTGGGATCAATGTCCCGCCACGGCATTCCGGAGTATCCATTTGTGGTCCCCTGCGCAGTCAGCGGCTGTGTGTGGAAATGGCCTCGGCTGTCGTTTTCCTAAAGTGTTTATGGATATAATCCTTCGAGTAAGGCGCAAAGACTGCGTTCACCGTTGTTTCTGGATTTCTGGCATATGCCAACACTGTGTCATGCACCCTTCCAATCTGATATGCTGATGCGGTTGGCGCGTTGGTCCTCTTCCATATTATTTCGTTCCTGAAATTCGATTTTCCAAACACGGCGTCCATGACCGGTTTGAGATAGTGGCTCATGGTCGGATCGCAGTGGAGATATATGCTGCCGGTCGGCTTGAGGATGCGCCGCATCTCAAGGAGTCGCGCGGCCATGTAGATCAGATAGGCCTTATCGCTTTTGGTCATGGCCGCGGCGATGACCCGGTTAAGGGCCGGTTCCTTCGCCTCGATCAGGTCAAGCCATGCGATGTCCACGTCCGCCAGCGTCCACGTGTCCCTGAACGCCGCCCCCGCCGCTTCGCTACCGATCGGCGCCGCGTAGTTGGTTTTCGAGTTGAACGGCGGATCAAGGTAGATCAGGTCAACAGACGCGCTGTTCATGCCTCGCATGATCGGGAGATTGTCACCCGTCCAGACCGTCTGGTTGGACCAGTTAGCTTCCACCGGTCAGTGCCTCGCCCCGGAGGGGAGTCCGTTGTCGGCGATCAGATCCATGTAGCGCAGCCGCCTGCCGTCCATACCGCCGACCATGGATCGCATCTGGTCAATTGTGTCGGCTTCCCTGACGTTGTGCCTTCCGACGAATTCCCGGACGTATCGGTTCATGTGCTTTCTGCTCATCTTGTGGAAGGTGCCTTTGTGCGCCCTCTTGAGCATTGACCAGAAGGACTCCATGCCGTTGGTGTAGACCTTGCCCTTGACGTATTCGCCTGCGCTGTGGCTAACGCTTTCATGCCGCCGCCTGATCCCGACATAGCCTTTCGCGTCGTCGGTATAGACCTGCGCTTTCGGTTCGGTGCGTTCCTCGACGAAGCCCTGAAGCGTCTTTGCCTTTGTGTCCGTCACCACCCTGGCGGCAACCTGGCCGGTGTCGCGGTCCTTGACGCCAGCCACTGCCGTCTTGCCAACCGTTCCACGTCCGGCCTTCAGTCTGTCATTCGCGTGCTTGTTCCGTTCCCTGCCGCCCATATAGGTTTCGTCGGCTTCCACGGGACCTACAAACGGAAGGCTGACTCCATCATCCTCAAGCGCCTTCCGCAGTCGCATGGCAAGGTGCCATGCCGATTTCTGGGTTATCTCAAGATCGCGGTGCAGTTTCATGCTGGAAACCCCCTTGAGGTTTGTCGACATAAGGTAAATCGCGATCGCCCATACCTTGAAGCCCAGATTGGACGCTTCCATGCATGTTCCGGTGCGAACCGAAAACCGTTTGCGGCACCCCTTTTCCCTGCATCGGTAAGGCATCGTTTTGTGCTGGGCACCGGAAAGAACACGGACGGATCCGCAGTGTGGGCAGTGCGGACCTTCCGGCCAACGCTCTTTCACAAACCATTCCTCGGCGGCCGCGTCATCGGGAAACATCATGAAAAGGCCTGTTAGGCTAATGCCTTTGCGGTGGTGCTTGCCAGGTGCTTTCTGTGCCATGCCTGATTCCTTTCTTGGGCATCATTGTATATGCCGCTTATAAGGCAGTCAACAGAAAATGGGCACTAACGTATATAATCCCCGGAAAAAAGCCTGGCGCCGCGTCGCGCGGCCGCCGTCATTCCTTCGTGGCCGGGACCGACGTCCACCATCCGACCGACCGCAGCCTGCTGATGGACGCGGCGCGGTGCATGGTCCGGGACGTGTCCCGGGCCTGCGGGGGGCTGGGGCTACGCGGCTGGCGGCGGAAGGAATACCTTTGCGGAAAGCTCCGGAAAGGCTACCTCCGGGTGGCCACGTCACGGCCCGCCAACCCGCGCCCGAGGGACGTGGAGGCGCCGCTCCGCCTCGCCCTGAAGCTGGCGGACAGGGCGGAGGCCGGCCGCGCGGAGATCGACGGTATGTCGGGTATCCCGGGCCCATCGGACAGTATCCGGGGCTTCATCGGCCATGTCAGGCCCCGGGCGGACCTGACCGGACGGCGGATCCTGAAGGGAGGGACGGTCCCGCACCGCGGGAAGGTGCACCCGATATCAGGGCCGCACACCCGCTGGATATCGAAGGGAAAGGCCGGGGTCCCGGTGGAGCCCGGCGTTCCGGTCCGCGTCCCTGAGGACCGTCACGGATTCCTCCTGCACCATTCGGTGATGTGGGAGGGGAGCGACGTGGACGTGGCGGTCCCCATGGGCGGGGAGGCGCGGGCCCGGTTCCCCGACCTGTCGGTGGTGAGCTTCGACCGCGGTCCGCACAGCCCCCCGGACCGGCTGGGGCCTGCCGGGATGCCGGAGCCGCCGCGATGCCCCGCAGGGGCAGGCTGTCGAAGGCGGACCGCGTCCGGGAAAGCGGGGAGGCGTTCCGCGGGGCGCGGCGCGCCCACGCCGCCGGCGGGTCGGCCATCAACAACCTGGAGCACCGTGGCCTCGACCGGGTGCGGAGCCACGGAAAGGAGGGTTTCGCCGGCGCCGTGGCGCTGGCGGTGCCGGCGCGGACGTCCACCGCCCCGGCCTGATGCTCCGGGAGAGGGAGCGCCCCGTGCTCCCCGCCGCCGCCTGACCGGGGCGTCCACCGGTGAACCGGCCCATGGAAGGCCCCGCCGCTGCGGGGCCCGCACCGGCGTGCCCGCGGGCCGGCGGAGGCCCGGATGTTCACCATATGTTCCCGCCACCGACCGTCTCGTCGAAGCCCCGGGCGGCGCTCCGACGGGCCCGGCCAGGGTCCCGTGAAGCCGGAATCCGCCGGATTCGGCCCGATCCCCGGAAAAACACGGGGTTTTCTGGCGGACACTAGATAATCCGGCGGACGTCGGTCCGTATTTGGGGTCTTAGAGTTTGAATCATAAGTCACTGATATCATTAAACTATTGTTTTTCATGGAGTTGACGCCCTCGCCACCCGCCTGAGCAGGAACCGGCAGGCGGCCAGCTGCGCCCATGCCAGCGAGTTCTCACTGAGCCTTTCGTAATCTTTCGACAGGCGGCGGCACCGGCCCATCCAGGCGAAGGTCCGCTCCACCACCCAGCGGCGGTAGAGAACCGTGAACCCTTTGACATTCTTCGGTTTTTCGACGATCCTGATCACGTTCGACAACCCCATCCCCTCAAGCCGGTCCCGCAGCTTCGGACCCGCGTAGCCACCGTCGGCGAACAGCCTACACACCGTGGGCACCGTCTCCAGCAGCTTCGCGATCAGGTCCGGTGCGCCGTCCCGGTCCTGGATGTTGGCGGTGTGAACCGTCATGACGATCGGTGTGCCGTCGGCGTCCACGATCAGGTGCCTTTTCCTCCCCTTCACCTTCTTCCCGGCGTCGTAGCCGCGGGGCCCGCCGCTCTCCGTGGTCTTCACCGACTGGCTGTCGATCGAGGCGGCGGTCGGCTCCGCGGAGCGCCCCGAACACCGCCGCGCGAGGTCCCGGAGACGATGCACGAGACGCTCCAGGAGCCCGCTCCGCCGCCATGCGTAAAAATAGTTCCGGTCGGTGGAAAACGGTGGATATCCAGAGGGTAACGCGCGCCACTGGCATCCCGTGGACAGGATATACTGGACCGCGTCGAACACCGACCGAAGGTCGACCTCGCGCGGCCGTCCCATCCTTCCCTGCTTCGGCAGCATCGGCTCGATGATGGTCCATTCGGCGTCGGTCAGATCGTTTTGACTGTGGTCGTCCGGGCGCTTATGGAGCTGTTGGGTGGTCCTGTTCCAGGGCATGGCGATCTCCGGATTTGGTTGCTTTCACCAACCGGAATGCCACATCCTGCGGGACCACTCAACTTATGGAACAAACTCTTAGAATTCTCATGACCGCGGTTTGGTGAACGGAGGTGGAATTTCGCCTGTCCGCTGGAAGAATGGCTATGCGCCTGCCCGTACCGATGGCCAGGTTGGCGCCCGGACACCGGTACCTTTGCGGATCCATCGAGTTCCCAGGTTCGGAATTCCGATCGCATGTAGAACCTTGGGGTCTAGGCCCGGAACCGCACCCCGGGACCGATCAACGCTTCCGCTTTCGCGCCTTTCCACGCCGCTGTCCCGCCCTTCCGGAAGTTGACCTGCCCGAAACCGTTTCGCCTGTGGCTTCTATCGCGCTTTGGCGCGCCATCGGGTCGTCGTGGACCGCGAGATCAACGGCTTCAAGCCGCTTGACTTCATCGCGCAGGCGGGCGGCTTCCTCGAATTCAAGGTTTTCCGCAGCTTGCGTCATGTCTCGACGCAATGCGTCCAGATGCGTCTGCAGATTGTTTCCTATCATCGGACGCTCAACCGTCGCCGTCACCCGAACCATGTCGGTGTCGCCCTTGTATAGACCTGCTAGGATGTCCTCGACGTTCTTCCTGACCGTCTCGGGCGTAATGCCATTGGCCTTGTTATAGGCGATCTGCTTGGCGCGGCGGCGTTCGGTTTCCTTCAGCGCCCGCTCCATGGAACCGGTGATTCGGTCGGCATACATGATGACACGACCTTCCACGTTTCGGGCAGCCCTGCCGATCGTCTGGATAAGAGAGGTTTCGGAGCGAAGGAAGCCTTCCTTGTCCGCGTCGAGAATCGCGACAAGGCCGCATTCAGGTATGTCGAGGCCCTCACGCAGAAGGTTGATGCCAACAAGAACGTCGAAGGCGCCCAGGCGGAGGTCACGCAGTATCTCGATACGCTCAAGCGTATCGATGTCGGAATGCATATATCTCACACGGACTCCCTGCTCATGCAGATATTCCGTCAGATCCTCGGCCATGCGCTTGGTCAGTGTGGTGACAAGGGTACGGTCGCCCTTTTCGGCGACCCTGCGGACTTCGTCCAGAAGGTCATCTACCTGTGTTTCAACCGGCCGGACATCGACTTCAGGGTCCACCAAGCCTGTAGGGCGTATCACCTGTTCTACAAACACACCGCCCGTCTGCTCAAGTTCCCAGGCTGCGGGCGTCGCGGATACGAAAACCGATTGCGGACGCATGGCGTTCCACTCCTCGGCTTTCAGCGGGCGGTTGTCCATGCAGGACGGTAGGCGGAAGCCATGTTCCGCGAGCGTCGATTTTCGGCGATAGTCGCCTCGATACATACCGCCGATCTGGGGGACGGACACATGCGACTCGTCGGCGAATACGATGGCGTGGTCGGGTATGAACTCAAAAAGGGTGGGAGGCGGTTCACCGGGCTGGCGACCGGTGAGGTAGCGGGAGTAATTCTCGATTCCGTTGCAGGATCCGGTCGCTTCCAGCATCTCAAGATCAAAGC
>CBDAVS010000011.1:0-43387 GCA_965201085.1 uncultured Rhodobacter sp.
AATGTGCCTCCAGTGCAGGGTGGGAAGTGGCCTTTTACCTGTAACGCATCGAAGGTTCGCCATCGCGCTTTCGAAGTTCACGCCGTTATGTCGCAGGCTGTCAACGAAATGGGAACGATCGGAACCGATAGGTTGGCATTCAACTATGGGGGACGGTTTCAATCATGTCCGATCGTTAGACGAGGTAGGTCAAGCCGTAATCGGCCAAAAGCGCGACCAAGGGTATATGGGAAGCCGTAAAGGGTCATGTTACGATTTCGGTAGACCGAATACCTCGATGATCGCGGCGGCTTCTTGATCTTCCCGTCTTCACTGTTATGGGTGTCAATAGGTTTCGGGAATGTGAGGGGATGGAAATCTAAGAGTTTGAATCATAAGTCACTGATATCATTAAACTATTGTTTTTCATGGAGTTGACGCCCTCGCCACCCGCCTGAGCAGGAACCGGCAGGCGGCCAGCTGCGCCCATGCCAGCGAGTTCTCGCTGAGCCTTTCGTAATCTTTCGACAGGCGGCGGCACCGGCCCATCCAGGCGAAGGTCCGCTCCACCACCCAGCGGCGGCAGGGAACAGTGAACCCTTTGACATTCTTCGGTTTTTCGACGATCCTGATCACGTCCGGCAACCCCATCCCCTCAAGCCGCTCCCGCAGCTTCGGACCCGCGTAGCCACCGTCGGCGAACAGCCTACACACCGTGGGCACCGTCTCCAGCAGCTTCGCGATCAGGTCCGGCGCCCCGTCCCGGTCCTGGATGTCGGCGGTGTGAACCGTCATGACGATCGGTGTGCCGTCGGCGTCCACGATCAGGTGCCTTTTCCTCCCCTTCACCTTCTTCCCGGCGTCGTAGCCGCGGGGCCCGCCGCTCTCCGTGGTCTTCACCGACTGGCTGTCGATCGAGGCGGCGGTCGGCTCCGCGGAGCGCCCCGAACACCGCCGCGCGAGGTCCCGGAGACGATGCACGAGACGCTCCAGGAGCCCGCTCCGCCGCCATGCGTAAAAATGGTTCCGGTCGGTGGAAAACGGTGGATATCCAGAGGGTAACGCGCGCCACTGGCATCCCGTGGACAGGATATACCGGACCGCGTCGAACACCGACCGAAGGTCGACCTCGCGCGGCCGTCCCATCCTTCCCTGCTTCGGCAGCATCGGCTCGATGATGGTCCATTCGGCGTCGGTCAGATCGTTTTGACTGTGGTCGTCCGGGCGCTTATGGATCTGTTGGGTGGTCCTGTTCCAGGGCATGGCTCTCTCCGTATTTGGTTGTGTTCACCAACCGGAATGCCACATCCTGCGGGACCACTCAACTTATGGAACAAACTCTAAATGGTCGTGTCGCGAGTTTTGTGGAAATTCGAAAACGGTGCAATCTCCGGGTGAACATGGTTTCCCCCGATCAGGCGGCGAGGTCAGGGGTGACGGGCCCGGCCGGCAGGGACAGGGTCCGCCAGCCGTCGACCTTTCGCATCCGGATCCGGCCGGAGGCCGGGAGCGCCCACGGAAGCATGGGCACGGTCTCCGCGCAGGGCGGAAGGGTCCGCGTCCCTATCCGCCTCCGGAACCCGCCGTTGAGCCTCCCGATGGCATTGGTCGTCCGCGCCGGTCCCCACCGCGTCGGGTCGAGCCGGGTGAAGGTGAACGGCCGGTCGCCGGCCTCCTCCAGGCTGTCTGCGACGGCCCGGCACCTCTTCCTCCACTTCCTGAGGAACGCCCTGCGGCGGCGCTGGATCTCCTCCGCGGTCTCCGCGTGGATCATATCGCGGCAGTCGTTGCCGATCTCATCATGCGGGTGCTTCGGGGTGTGGCCCGGCAGGTTGCGGTGCCTGTGGACCGTGCGGCGCTGGACCGGCGGATCCCCGCCCCAGAGCGCCGTGAGCGAGGCCTCGGGCCCCGGCGCGCCGTCGACGATGACGAACTCCGGCCGCCTGAGGCCGCGCGCGTCGGGACCGGCCGGGAACCGGCCCCACGCCGCGGTGCCCTCACCACCCGTCTTTCCTATGGAAAGCGGCACCTTACGGCCGTCACGTCGGACACCGGCGGCGGCCAGCGCCGAGACGTCCGTCGCCTTTCCGTCGATCCGGGTCTTCATGACCGTGCCGTCCAGGATCAGGCGGACGATGTCCTCACCGGCCAGGCTGCGGGCGCACCAGGCGTCCCGGTCCGATCCGACCCGGCGCCGGGCCCGGCTGGCCACGTCCCTGCTGACGGCCCCTTTGAACAGCGCGAAAAGCGCCCGCCTCACCCGGCGCGTGTCCGTGCCGGACAGGTGGACCGATGCGATCGGCGCCTCGGCCTTTTCCGTCATGCGCCGGTAGCGCCCGAGCGCCCTCGACCGCCATTCCGTGACCCCGCCGTCCGCGTCCCGGATCCGGGCGCGGGGCACGCTGACCGCTTCGGTTCTGAACGTCCCGGTGATCCGCCGGTCGTGGTGGCCGTGACGGTAGGCCTTCACCTCCCCGTCCCCGCGCCGGTGGCGGAGCCGGCCCGGGAACCCGGCGGGCTCCTCCCCGAAAACCGCCTCGACCGTGCCGCGGATGTTCGACCGGATCGAGGCCCCCGTCGAATGCCTCCGGCTAAAGTTCGGTGCCGGGTTTGGTCCGTTCCATGGTGTGATTTCCTTTGGCGGCATCAGCCGCCGGTTGGTGGTTTCGTTCACCCGGAGGTTACACCATTTTCGAATTTCCACCAAGCTCGCGACACAACCCTCTAAATGACGCGGATTCTTTCTGACAGAATGATTTCGACCTGCCAGAAGGTTTTTCATTAACGGTCCAACCATATGGTGATCGGACCGTCATTTACCAAGGCGATCTGCATCTCCGCGCCGAACCTGCCCTGTGCGGTTTTGATGCCTTGGGAGCGGATCACATCGGCGAAACGTTGGTAGAGCCGCTCCGCCTCCTCGGGAGGCGCTGCGCTCGAGAAACCCGGGCGGTTTCCACGCCGGATATCGGCTGCCAAGGTGAACTGGCTGACCACCAGAGCCGCGCCACCCACCTCGCGGACCGAACGGTTCATCTTTCCGGCGTCATCACGGAATATTCGCAGCTTGCTGACCTTCAGCGCGAGTCTATCCACAACGTTGTCGGTGTCGTCTGGCATCGCGCAAACAAAGACCAGAAGGCCATGCCCGATTTCTCCTACAGATTCGCCTGCGACGGCTACGGATGCACGGGAGACCCGCTGCAGAAGAACTCTCATCGTTCATGGCTCCATAATGCGGCCCTGCTCACACCTGCTTCTATGGTCGCGGCATCGCGAGCGCCGGAAAATCAAAGGCATCCCTGAGCCTTTCAGTTTCTAGTCCAGGCATGATGGATATTGCCAACGCACCCGGACCATGCACCGCGGCCGGAAACCCGGTGGTGAAGGTAGCACCTGTAACAGAGATTTCCACCATCTTTACGGATTCAAGCTCTGTACGGGGAGCGGTGCCGTCGGTTAAGTTCGGCGCATCCGTTCCTCTGGCCTATCGCGGAGGAGTTCCTGTAGAAGTTCACGACTTGAAGGGCGCGGCTCTCGGGGGAACCGTATCGGGGAATGCTCCGACATTTACTCATCGAATAGCTTCGTGATTTCGTGTGCTGAACTCATGTCGATCAAATCGGGTGCGGTCCGAACGTCTATCGAAGACTGAGTCCCATCGGGTGTTCGGGTGAGGAACAGCGACATGCGCCGCCTCGACCTACATTTCCGACGCTTTTCATTTTGGGGTTGGTATCGGGCAATTGGACGTTTGTTGGGGAAAGTTTATTCTGCGTCAGCCGGCCCAGGTAAGTATATCGCCGACGGGTGCCCGATCAGTGCGAAAAGCGTTGGCCGGATGGTCTCGGTCCTCAATTCCGAATGAAATCCCACAGACGATCTGACGGTTGTCGGTAAGTCCGAACCATTTACGAAGAAAAGCCGAGTAACCCGCCACTGCGGCCTGTGGGATCGAAGCGAGTCCCAGCTCCTCTGCGGCGAGCGTGAAGATGGTCACAAAGGCCCCACAGTCGATCGCTCCATAAGCGCCAAGTTCTGATTCCGTCGTAACAAGCGCGAAATGAGGCGCGCCGAAGAAGCGGAAATTCTCCAGCATCTGCCGCGCCGATGCCTCACGGTTACCTCTTTCGATACCCAGGGCCTCGTAGAGCGCCCAACCGCATATACGTCGACGTTCCTGATGGACTCCGCTGTAACGTTCGGGAAACCCGATATCGGGTGTGACCGCGGCGGATTGAGCGTGCGCGTATAGCGAATCGCGGAGGCGATCGGTCTCGCCAGGTCGTGTTACGATCACCTGCCAGGGTTGGGCGTTGCACCAGCTCGGCGCCTTTCCCGCGATGGTAACTATGCGCTCGACCAAATGATCGGGCACCGGTGTCG
The DNA here is from genome assembly GCA_965201085.1 of uncultured Rhodobacter sp. Classification (GTDB taxonomy): domain Bacteria; phylum Pseudomonadota; class Alphaproteobacteria; order Rhodobacterales; family Rhodobacteraceae; genus JAPOUP01. Next base: position 4,366 of record CBDAVS010000011.1, read on the forward strand.
GCAGAAATGCCCTGCAGGAATGGCGGTTTGCGAGGAGGTTGGAAAGAGACTCGGATTCGGTCATCGGCTTGCCGGAGTGAACTGTCCAGTGAATTCAGGAGTAACGTTTAAACCGAAAATGCGCCAGAAGTCGTGAAGATTCCGATTCGAGGCAGTTTTCGAGTATTTTCCCGTGGGTTCGGCTCAGAGAGGGTGTCAGGTGGATTCGGAGCGCCGCCCGAGACCTGGCGTGATCGACTGCGGAAATGTCTCCCCTATCGGTGTTTCTGTTACGAACCAGTCCCGTCAATTCGGGCGGTCATGGAATGATGTTGACCCATCTGGATGAGTGGAATTCATCAGCGCCGGGCATACCACTTCTTTGAACTCGGTGTCGGAACCCTCAACCCTAGTCGCACAATCGATCATCCCCATATTCGGGAACGGCTTCACCGTCACACAGCGGAAAGAGCGAATTAAGTGGCCTTGCTATGATCGGACCTGCGCATAGCGGCGAGTTTCCGCGAATAGCGGGACTGCACAGCTTCAACGACAACCAAGACCACGACCGAGAATTAGAACGTGGTCTTCGACATGGGGATGAGGTCGTAGCCGAGGATACGGATCTGCAGCCCGTCGTCTTGCATCGCATGCGCAGCCGCGGTTCCCGCCTCACCCAGTAATACCACGCCGACGATCAGCAGGATAAAGAGCCCCAGCACCTCATACATCCAGTTGCGTTCCAGAAACCGCGTGACGCCATCGGTCAGAGCCAGCATTGCAGCGCCCGACAGAATGATCGCGAACGCAAGTAACGGGAATATGTCGGTGATGGCGAGCGCAGAGAGAATCGAATCAAAACTGAAGATCAGTTTCATCATTACGATAACGCCGATGGCGCGAACCGCCGATATGCGGTGTCTGTTTTCGGAGTCCGCATCCAGATGATCGACTGACAGCATATGGGCGATTTCCGTGACTGCGGTATACATTATGAAGACGCCGCCTAGAACGAAAACGATGGTTGCGAAGTTAACGCCCCTTCGAGATAGCCTGTCCAGTCAAGGACGAAGAACGGCTCCGACAGAGCGTCGATGAGCCGGATCATGGCAAAGAGAAGCGCGATGCGCAGAGCGACGGCGATGATGATTCCTCAGTACCGTACGGCTTTGCGTTTGGCTTCCGGTGCCCGCTTTGACTGGATCGAAATGTATAGAAGGTTATCAGACCCAATCACCGCCTGCAGAAAGCAGAGCATGAGCAGATTGCCAAGATTCTCCAAGGTCAGGAATTCCGCCATCGGTCCGGGTCTTCCATTTTGGTCGCCGTTCCGGAAAGACATATTGGATCATGACGGGAGGGCAAGCGTTGGGACAGGTAGTGTCCGTCAGAAAACCGCCAGGCTGCGGATTTTTCGCGGTAAATGACGGAATCGGCCTTGCGGGAAATCACCGGATATAGCAGTCAGGGGGCGGATTCATCACCATATGCCGCGGAATCCGCCAATCCTCCCCTCGGGAGGCCCCCATGCGCAGGATCCACGACACCCAGCGGAGGCCCGGCGCCCCCGACATCACGAGGATCAGGCTGGACGTGAGGTCGCGGGACGACATCCCGACGATCCTGATCGGCCTCCAGGATCCCTGCGGCGACGAAGGGACCCGAAAGCGGCTGTCCGGGCTTCCGGGTCGGCTGGTGCCGCCCGGAAAGAGCCGCCGGGCCGGCGGGCCGGGGATGGAGCTGTTGACCATCCCGGTCCCCGGCGTGGTCAGGCAGGGTCCCGGGTGCGGTTCCGACCGGCTTCGGGAACCGGCGAACCAACACACCCCGATCCGGCGGAGGCCGGAGGCCGGGCCACGGATCATGGGACGGGGACGGATACGGATACGGATACCGGCGGCTTGTTGACAGCGTGTCGCTCCCCTCGCCGGAGCTTCCCGCCGAGGTCGGAAGGATGGTCGTGGAGAGGGGCCACAGGGTGGCGGCGGAAAAGCCTGGCGCCGCGTCGCGCGGCCGCCGTCATTCCTTCGCGGCCGGGACCGACGTCCACCATCCGACCGACCGCAGCCTGCCGATGGACGCGGCGCGGCGCATGGTCCGGGACGTGTCCCGGGCCTGCGGGGGGCTGGGGCCGCGCGGCTGGCGGCGGAAGGAATACCTTTGCGGAAAGCTCCGGAAAGGCTACCTCCGGGTGGCCACGTCACGGCTCGCCGACCCGCGCCCGAGGGACGGGGAGGCGCCGCTCCCGCTGGCGCTGAAGCTGGCGGACAGGGCGGAGGCGGGCCGCGCGGAGATCGACGGCAGGTTGGGTATCCCGGGCCCATCGGACAGTATCCGGGGCTTCATCGGCCATGTCAGGCCCCGGGCGGACCTGACCGGACGGCGGATCCTGAAGGGAGGGACGATCCCGCACCGCGTGAAGGTGCACCCGATATCCAGGCCGCACACCCGCTGGATATCGAAGGGAAAGGCCGGGGTCCCGGTGGAGCCCGGCGTCCCCGTCCGCGTTCCTGAGGACCGTCACGGATTCCTCCCGCACCATTCGGTGATGTGGGAAGGGAGCGACGTGGACGTGGCGGTCCCCATGGGCGGGGAGGCGCGGGCCCGGTTCCCCGACCTGTCGGTGGTGAGCTTCGACCGCGGTCTGCACAGCCCCCCGGACCGGTTGGGGCCTGCCGGGATGCCGGAGCCGACGCCATGCCGCGGAAAGGGAGGCTGTCGAAGGCGGACCGCGTCCGGGAAAGCGGGGAGGCGTTCCGCGGGGCGCGGCGCGCCCACGCCGCCGGCGGGTCGGCCATCAGCAACCTGGAGCACCGTGGCCTCGACCGGGTGCGGAGCCACGGAAAGGAGGGTTTCGCCCGCACGGTGGCGCTGGCGGTGCTGGCCGCGAATGTCCACCGCCCCGGCCTGGTGCCGCGCGGGAGGGAGCGCCCCGTGCTCCCCGCCGCCGCCTGACCGGGGCGTCCACCGGTGAGCCGGCCCATGGAAGGTCCCGCCGCTGCGGGGCCCGCACCGGCGTGCCCGCGGGCCGGCGGAGGCCCGGATGTTCATCATATGTTCCTGCCACCGACCGTCCCGTCGAAGCCCCGGGCGGCGCCCCGACGGGCCCAGCCACGGCCCCGTGAAGCCGGAATCCGCCGGATTCGGCCCGATCCCCGGAAAAACACGGGGTTTCTGGCAGACACTAGGTAATCGCGCAGAGGCGGATCGTATGTCGGCTACGCGGGGTCTCCGTGGATGGGTTTCCCGTTAACGGGCGAGACACTGATTTCCAGAATAAAGCCACCAACAGGCCGAATGGCGTTGTTCCATAGGGCAGGGGAGTGATGTCCGTTCCGTGATCCTAGCGAAGACCCTGTAGAGTCTGTGATGCCATTGAATGGGGGAGGAAGGATCGCGGCGAGCCTTCATTCTTCCCGAAGCTACTTGGCGGCGCGGGTTTTCCCCGAAGATGTCGAATGGTTCAGCCCCGTTCTCAACTGTTCGCGAAGCAAATGAGACTTCACTTCCCGTACCTCGCCGCGTTTGAGTTTACCCAATTGGAACGGTCCGTAGCTGACGCGGATCAAGCGGCTGACAACGAGGTTCACAGCCTCCATCGCCCGACGGATTTCCCGATTCCGACCTTCACGAAGACCGACCGTCAGCCAGGCATTGGCTCCCTTTTGGCGATCAAACGTGATATTCATCGGTTGAAAGCGCTCCCCGTCGATCACCAGACCCCGCTGTAGTGGCTCCAGCGTCGCATCATTTGGCATTCCCCTGACCCGAACCCGGTACTTTCGCAGCCAACCCGTTACCGGGAGTTCCAGATGTCGCTTGATTCCACCGTCATTCGTTAACAGCAGCAGGCCTTCGGAGCCGAGGTCCAGTCGACCGACGGGCATAACACGGGGCATGTCGTCGGGAAGCGCGTCAAAAATGGTAATCCGACCTTTTTCGTCCTGAGTGGTTGTCACCAAACTCGGGGGTTTATGATAAAGCCAGAGGCGTGGAGGTTGGGCGGTTGCCACGGGTTTGCCGTCAACGGTAATGTGATCGGCCTCGGTCACATTCAACGCTGGCGATGGAATTTTCCTGCCGTTAACCGCAACCCGGCCCTCCACGATAAGGCGTTCGGCATCCCTTCGGCTGGCAATACCCGTTCGGGAGAGAACTTTCGCGATCCTATCGCCCTTGGACTTCGTCTCAGTCATGGCTTCATTGCATCCGGCTCTCGGTTTGAGAGTTTGTTCCATAAGTTGAGTGGTCCCGCAGGATGTGGCATTCCGGTTGGTGAACGCAACCAAATACGGAGAGAGCCATGCCCTGGAACAGGACCACCCAACAGATCCATAAGCGCCCGGACGACCACAGTCAAAACGATCTGACCGACGCCGAATGGACCATCATCGAGCCGATGCTGCCGAAGCAGGGAAGGATGGGACGGCCGCGCGAGGTCGACCTTCGGTCGGTGTCCGGCGCGGTCCAGTATATCCTGTCCACGGGATGCCAGTGGCGCGCGTCACCCTCTGGATATCCACCGTTTTCCACCGACCGGAACCATTTTTACGCATGGCGGCGGAGCGGGCTCCTGGAGCGTCTCGTGCATCGTCTCCGGGACCTCGCGCGGCGGTGTTCGGGGCGCTCCGCGGAGCCGGCCGCCGCCCCGGTCGACAGCCAGTCGGTGAGGACCACGGAGAGCGGCGGGCCCCGCGGCCACCACGCCGGGAAGAAGGTGAAGGGGAGGAAAAGGCACCTGATCGTGGACGCCGACGGCACACCGATCGTCATGACGGTTCACACCGCCGACATCCAGGACCGGGACGGCGCACCGGACCTGATCGCGAAGCTGCTGGAGACGGTGCCCACGGTGTGTAGGCTGTTCGCCGACGGTGGCCACCCGGGTCCGAAGCTGCGGGAGCGGCCTGAGGGGATGGGGTTGCCGGACGTGATCAGGATCGTCGAAAAACCGAAGAATGTCAAAGGGTTCACGGTTCCCTGCCGCCGGTGGGTCGTGGAGCGGACCTTCGCCTGGATGGGCCGGTGCCGCCGCCTGTCGAAGGACTATGAGCGCCTCAGCGAGAACTCGCTGGCATCCGGGGTGAGGCATCACGCGCCACCGGTCCGAGCGTGAGTGAGGCACGAACGAACGCTGGCCGCCTGCCGGTTCCTGCTCAGGCGGGTGGCGAGGGCGTCAACTCCATGAAAAACAATGGTTTAATCATATCAGTGACTTATGATTCAAACTCTGATATATGCGATCATTCATCGACCGGCATAGGCCAGCGGGTCTCGGGAAACCGTCAAGGCGCTGGTTACTTTCCTGGTTACCCGGAATTGCCTTGGTGACCTACAATTCGCATCGGTCTGCGGATAGCCCATAGCTATTGGGTCGACTTCAAGTGCATAACGGCGAATAATCGAATATGGAACTCGATTCCGGAATCCGTTCCTTTGGGCCCGCTTCGTCGTCGAGGCAAAGGAGACCTGCCTCGCTTGGATAGCTCACTTTGGTTTTCGCGGTTATCTGACCCAATCGCAAATGCTGTGTCGTTTCGAAATCGTAAATCCAGACAACGTTCCAATCAGCCGATCACACTTCGAGACAGTTCGCACTGGCTGGGTGTGTGACAGGATGGTATTTTGCGTAATCAAGTTCGCATTCTGTGAAGGGGCAATCGCAATTCATTGAGAATCTGTGGTGTTAGGCTCTCTTCAATGTTTGGTCTCCGTGATCAGTATCGAAGATGGTGCGAAATGCTCCGCCTAATCGTTGGGCGTTTCCGCTTCATACTACGTTGTTGTATCGGAGCCAGCTTACCTACCATGTAGGTTGCCGAGTTCGGTAGGTTGCTCAGGCCGCTCCACGAGTACGGTATCATATGGAAATCGTCACTTCACATTCTTGGCTTGACCGAGCGTGGGATAGTTCGCTGGGACTGTCGTCGTTATTTGGAAAATTCACAATATGTTGCCTAACTGGTGCGGCTTTTAACCACGGAAAGTGTTGCACTTCAGAGCGGAACGGGGGGACAATGATTCGGTTCGTCGAATACACTGTGATCAGAACGGCACTCGCCGCTTTTTGTTTGAAACGGTTGAACGAATCGCGCTAATCAGACCGATTCTTCCGCGACCAGAGCTCAAACATCCATGACGAAAGGCATTCCGCTAATTTGCGTGATCGACCCGAACCGCTACGAGGACACCTTGAGCGGGCCACCGGTTAGATGCATAAAAACTTATGGAAAACTTTAAAAGCCAGATGGGTAGGGCCCTTGAAGAGGCGCGCAAGGCCGCGGCCAAGGGTGAGGTGCCGGTGGGAGCGATCGCTGTTGATCCTCACGGAAAAGTTGTCGCCACCGACCACAATCGGACGCGTGAATTGCGCGACCCCACTGCACATGCCGAAATCCTTGCCCTGCGCACCGCCTGCGCGAATGTGGGGTCGGAGCGGCTGCCGGGATATGCGCTATATGTGACATTGGAACCGTGTGCGATGTGCGCGGCGGCGATCTCCCATGCCCGGATCTCACGGCTTTTCTTCGGTGCGACCGATGCCAAATCGGGTGGAGTGCTACATGGTGCGCGCATTTTCAATCATCCGCAAACCCATCACGTTCCGGAAATCTACGACGGTATCGCGGCCGAAGAATCCGAGACGCTTCTGCGGCAGTTCTTTGAGCGACTCCGATAGGTGCAGCCGCCCTCCCGCCATCACTGAATCTGTCCGATCCGCCCTATTGGACGCACCGGCTGCAGGATTTGCGCGCGTCTCGGATCGCGTTTGGTTTTGGGAGATCTACTCGATGGGGGGAAATAGCCGAATACCGGTCCCGCCGAGCTAAACCGTGATCGCCTGCATAACCTCCGGCTCGACCACGTTCACGTCGGGAAGACCGCTGGCGAGATCTTCCGCCGTTTGCTCAAGGAACGGGAAACTCCGGTAATGGCAGGGAATCACCATGTCGAAATCGAAGAACTTTCCGGCCGCATAGGCGGCGCCCTTCATATCCATGGTGAAATGCCCGCCCGCGCTGAGGATACCGATATCGGGACGGTAATAGTCTCCCATCCACTGCATATCGGCCATGATGTCCGTATCTCCCGAGAAATAGACCGTGTGGCCTTCGCCTCGAATCATGTATCCGATTTCCGTGCCTCCCGTGCGCAATCCGTCCTCGGTGCTGAAGGTCGAGCTATGAGAAGCCGGAACCATCGAGAGAGCGACATCGCCCAGCATAACGGTGCCACCCTTGTTGAATCCGATCGTCTGGATCTTTTCGCGTTCCTCCCAGTGGCCCATCAGGTCATATTGACCGACGACAGGTATCCCCAACCGGTGGGCAAGCGGAAGCATGTCGCAGACATGATCGAAATGGGTATGTGTCAGCACCAGATAGGTGCCACCCGACACGGCATCGTCGTGGTGCTCTTCGGGTAGGACAGGATTTCCGGTAAGCCATGGATCGATCAAGAGAACCTCGTTCTCGACCTCAATGCGGAATGAGCCGTGGCCAAGCCAAATGATCTTCATGATTTTCCTCCAGGTTCGTTCGACGGCAAAGGATAGCACAGTAAGCGGTGCTGTCACGATCGGATCGCGGTTTTTCCGATACGTCAGATCCCGATCCATAGGCACCGCCCGACGTCGGCGAACGCCATTCTTTTCAGTCTATGCCTGAAAACTTCGCGCACAGGTGCGCACCCGGAAAATTCGTCCAACCGCCGATGTCAGGAAGCCAAGCAGGTTTGATTCAAGACCCGATCGCATGTCAGCAATCGACAATTTGGTTCCTGCCTGTTTCGAAGCCCGATCAGCGGACCGCGGGCGGAACCGGTGGCGTCGGATCAATTGACGAGAGCGTGCTGACTGGATCACGGTGAAACCCGAGGCGGGGAGACAAAACGCATGCGCGGTCCTCGCTCCACCACAAGACTACAGGGTTTCGGTCACCTTACTCAATCCATAAGGGCGGTCAGGGACGATGCCGATGCTTCGCGAGAGAGTCTCCGCAAAAACGTAAAATGCCATCGCCTGCACTAAGGGAACCAGGAGTTCGTGAGGCCTCTTGGGCACTGGCAGGTCGGTGTGCCGGAGATTATCTGAAATGCGGAACACAACAGTGCCTTGATCGGTCATTTTACTCCGCGCCGCTCGGAAAGAAGCCGCCTCGCGTTCGGTTGTTTCGAAAACGAAAGCCGCCAGATTACGGTCGGCTATGGTCACCGGGCCATGCAGAAGTTCGGCGGCCGAAAGTGCCTAGGCATGCAGCCCGCAGACCTCCTTGAGTTTGAGCGCGGCTTCGGCCGCGATCGTCATGCTGGGACCGCGTCTGATACAATAAAGCGACCGTGCATCCGCCACCGGTTTCGTTGCGGTCGACCAGTCCATGCGGATTGCATCACGGGCGATCGCGGGCAGGTCCGCAAGCGCCGTTCTCAGCTAGAAATCCTTAAGAAAACCAGCCAGCACGGCCAGCGAGGCAACCAGCATTCCAACAAAGGATTTTGTGGCTGCGACCGCTTTTTCCCGACCGGCGAAAACCGGAAGCACGATGTCGGCGCCCTCGGCGAGTGGGCTGTCAACCATATTGAGAACGGAGACGGTGCGGGCACCGCCTGATCTGGCCGCTCGCTGCAGCTGCGCAAGATCGGGACTCATGCCAGATTGCGAAAACGACATCGACACGAATCCATCTAGCTCGAGCCTTGACCGGTAAATGGAGGCGACCGATGGTCTGATGGAGGCCACGGGCAGCCCTGTGCGGGTCTCCATCAGATATTTGAAAAACAACGCCGCATGATCGGAGGACCCGCAGGCGCAGGTAACGAAACCGCGGAGATCGGCATTTCGCCAGCCACTGCCCAATTCCCGGTATCCGTCCAATCCGTGTTCGATATGATGGGCCAGATTTGCGGGTATCTGGGAAATCTCCACCGCCATTCGAGATGTGGTGGCCGGTTCCATCAAGCCACGCTGGTGATCATCGAAACGGTTTGGTTTTTGTCCGTCTCAACGGTGTCTCTGACGGCGATCTGTTCACCGCGTCTTAGAGTTTGAATCATAAGTCACTGATATGATCAAACCATTGTTTTTCATGGAGTTGACGCCCTCGCCACCCGCCTGAGCAGGAACCGGCAGGCGGCCAGCGTTCGTTCGTGCCTCACTCACGCTCGGACCGGTGGCGCGTGATGCCTCACCCCGGATGCCAGCGAGTTCTCGCTGAGCCTTTCGTAATCTTTCGACAGGCGGCGGCACCGGCCCATCCAGGCGAAGGTCCGCTCCACCACCCACCGGCGGCAGGGAACAGTGAACCCTTTGACATCCTCCGGTTTTTCGACGGTCCCGGTCACGTTCGACAACCCCATCCCCCCAGGCCGCTCCCGCAGCTTCGGACCCGGGTGGCCACCGTCGGCGAACAGCTTACACACCGTCGGGGCCGTCTCCAGCAGCTTCGCGATCAGGTCCGGCGCCCCGTCCCGGCCCTGGATATCGGCGGTGTGAACCGTCATGACGACCGGTGTGCCGTCGGCGTCCACGATCAGGTGCCTTTTCCTCCCCTTCACCTTCCTGCCGGCGTGGTGGCCGCGGGGGCCGCCGCTCTCCGTGGTCCTCACCGACCGGCTGTCGACCGGGGCGGCGGTCGGCTCCGCGGAGCGCCCCGAACACCGCCGCGCGAGGTCCCGGAGACGATGCACGAGACGCTCCAGGAGCCCGCTCCGCCGCCATGCGTAAAAATGGTTCCGGTCGGTGGAAAACGGTGGATATCCAGAGGGTGACGCACGCCACCGGCATCCCGTGGACAGGATATACCGGCCGCGTCGAACACCGACCGAAGGTCGACCCCGCGCGGCCGTCCCATCCTTCCCCGCTTCGGCGGCATCGGCCCGATGACGGTCCATCCGGCGTCGGTCAGGTCGTTTTGACTGTGGTCGTCCGGGCGCTTATGGATCTGTTGGGTGGTCCTGTTCCAGGGCATGGCTCTCTCCGTATTTGGTTGTGTTCACCAACCGGAATGCCACATCCTGCGGGACCACTCAACTTATGGAACAAACTCTTAGGACATATTTCCGATCCGACAGCCGAAACACCTGATCGAGGCAATGACTGATGATAAGGATCGCAAGATCGCGAGCACGGAGAGACGCGACCAACTCTTCCACCCTAGCCGTTTCAGCGATGCCCAAAGCCGCCGTTGGCTCATCGAGTAAAATGACTTTTTGGGCCCAATGCGTGGCGCAGGCGATCGCGATCTCCTGTCTCTGACCACCGCTCAGCAAACACGCGGCGAACTTGATCGAAGGAATGCGTATTTCCAATTCGGCTAGAAGCGCCTCACTTTCCCTCCGCATTCGCTCCTTGTCCAACAGTCAGAATGGCCTTTTCATCAATTCGCGGCCCAGAAACATGTTCATGTAGATCGGTTGCTCATCGGCGAGAGCCAGATCCTGATAGACCACCTCTATGCCGCGGTCACGCGCTGAACTGGCATCGGCGAAGTCCACCCGTTTGCCGTTCAGCCGGAATCCGCCGGATCCGGCCCTGTCACCGGAAAAATACGGGGTTTTCTGGCAGACACTAATTAGTGTCCGCCAGAAAACCGATAAGGTGCAGATTTTTCGCGGTAAATGATGGAATTCACCTTGCGAAAAATCACCGGATATGGCAGTCAGGGAGCGATTTCACCACCATATGCCGCGGAATCCGCCAATCCTCCCCTTCAGGAGGCCCCCATGCGCAGGGTCCACGACACCCAACGGCGGCCCGACGCCCCCGACATCACCAGGATCAGACCGACCGTCAGGTCGAGGGACGACCTCCCGGCGATCCTGATCGGCCTCCAGGACCTTTACAGCGACGAAGGGACCCGAAAGCGGCTGTCCGGGCTTCCGGGTCGGCTGGTGCTGCCCGGAAAGAGCCGCCGGGTCGGCAGGCTGGGGATGGAACTATGGACCATCCCGGTGCTGGGGGTCGTGAAGCAGGGTCCCGGGTGCGGTTTCGACCGGCTTCAGGAACCGGCGAACGGGCACCGGACGATCCGGCGAAGGCCGGAGGCCGGGCCACGGGTCATGGGACGTGGACGGATACGGATACGAATACCGGCGTCCGGTTGACAGCGTGTCGCTCCCCTCGCCGAAGCTTCCCGCCGAGGTCGGAAGGATGGTCGTGGAGAGGGGCCACAGGGTGGCCGGAAAAAGCCTGGCGCCGCGTTGCGCGGCCGCCGTCATTCCTTCGTGGCCGGGACCGACGTCCACCATCCGACCGACCGCAGCCTGCCGATGGACGCGGCGCGGTGCATGGTCCGGGACGTGTCCCGGGCCTGCGGGGGGCCTGGGCCGCGCGGCTGGCGGCGGAAGGAATACCTTTGCGGAAAGCTCCGGAAAGGCCACCTCCGGGTGGCCACGTCACGGCTCGCCAACCCGCGCCCGAGGGACGTGGAGGCGCTGCTCCGGCTGGCGCTGAAGCTGGCGGACAGGGCGGAGGCCAGCCGCGCGGAGATCGACGGCAGGTTGGGTATCCCGGGCCCATCGGACAGTATCCGGGGCTTCATCGGCCATGTCAGGCCCCGGGCGGACCTGACCGGACGGCGGATCCTGGAGGGCGGGACGGTCCCGCACCGCGGGAAGGTGCACCCGATATCCGGGCCGCACACGCGCTGGATATCGAAGGGAAAGGCCGGGGGCCCGGTGGAGCACGGCGTCCCCGTCCGCGTCCTTGAGGACCGTCACGGTTTCCTCCCGCACCGTTCCGTCATGTGGGAGGGGAGCGACGTGGACGTGGCGGTCCCCATGGGTGGGGAGGCGCGGGCCCGGTTCCCGGATCTCTCGGTGGTGAGCTTCAACCGCGGTCCGCACAGCCCCCCGGACCGGCCGGGGCCTGCCGGGATGCCGGAGCCGACGCGATGCCCCGCAGGGGCAGGCCGTCGAAGGCGGACCGCGTCCGGGAAAGCGGGGAGGCGTTCCGCGGCGCGCGGCGCGCCCACGCCGCGGGCGGGTTGGCCATCAACAACCTCGGGCACCGTGGCCTCGACCGGGTGCGGAGCCACGGAAAGGAGGGTTTCGCCGGCGCCGTGGCGCTGGCGGTGCCGGCGGCGAACGTCCACCGCCTCGGCCTGATGCTCCGGGAGAGGGAGCGCCCCGTGCTCCCCGCCGCTGCGGGGCCCGGACCGGCGGGCCGGCGGAGGCCCGGATGTTCATCATATGTTCCCGCCACCGACCGTCCCGTCGAAGCCCCGGGCGGCGCCCCGAGGGGCCCGGCCAGGGTCCCGTGAAGCCGGAATCCGCCGGATTCGGCCCTGTCACCGGAAAAACACGGGGTTTTCTGGCAGACACTGGATAGCCGTCGTGAGCGCGGCGTCACGGCGGGTAAGAAACACCGGGGCGGTCGCGGTGTTCGGGTTGACGCGGGCGAAATCCTCCGGGGTCAGATCGAAGCGGCGTTCCGGGTCCTCAAGCTCGGCCATATCCCTGACGTAGAACGCGCATCGCGCCTTCGGGAACGCCCCCTCGCGCCGTCCGGCCACGAATATGCTGAATTTGAAGCTCCTGTGAACGTCCCTGAAGAAAGGCTCTTCGGAAGATCCACTACGACCGTTCTCAAAGTCGTAGAGCGCCTTGAGACGGCCCGTTGTCGAAACCGTCCGGAAGAATCTCGCGGCGGTCCGGTCGGCGGCGATGCCGGAGGGAACGACAAGACCCACCATCCCGTCGGATCGGGCCAGTGTCATCGCGCGTTCCACGAAGAGCGAATAGAGATTGGTGCCGCCACCGGAGAGAAGCGGGTAATCGCCCCCGCGCGCCAGCCGCTGGGCGGTTTCGGCCGTGTGCGCGGCTTTGGCATAGGCGACCGCCAGGGGATGTCCGTCGCCCAGTTCCCCGATCATCCTTTTGCGGTCCGCCGCCTTTGTCCTGTGTGCGATTTCGGGAGAGCGGTGGGCGAACCACTGCACCTGTTCGAGTCTCATGCGGTCCCACGGCGGATTGCCGATGACGGCGTCGAAGCCTCCCCTGGGATCCTTCTTCCGCCAATCGGTCCAGACGCCCGGGAAACTGACCTGCCAGTTGACGAACCGCTCTTCCCGGACGGCGGCCAGCGCTTCATCCAGAATCTCCTGGAAAGTCTCGAACGTTTTCCGGACGCGCGCTTCGCTGTTTCTTCCGATCGCTGGTGGCGGGGCAGCGGGGTTGCCGATGGCGATGCCGACCGGATCGCCGTAGAACCCGTCAAGGAACGAGTCGAAGGCCTGTCCACGCTCCCCGCGAAGGTCGAACCAGCCGAAGGCGTGGACCAGCGACAGGAAGGCATCGAGCGGGCGGGTCAGGTCCGGCACCTCGCCGAAGAGCGCCGACGAGCGGTGCGCCTCCGCTATGTCCGCGTCTGTCAGGTGCTCGATCTCTCCCATCCGGCTGGCGCTCGCGAGCGCCGCCTGCATGGGTTCGTGAAGGAACAGGCCTGCCTTGCCGATGGCGCCCGCGACCCAGGAACCGAAGAGGCTGTCCCCGCAGCGCAGGTGATGGTCGAGAAAGGACAGCGGCGCGCCCACCGTGAACGTGTGCAGCCAAGGCGAGACCTTGGCCAGTTCCACCGCCATCGGGTTCCTGTCCACACCGAACACGCAGCGCTTCAGCACCATGCGCCGGACGATGTGCCGGTCGTCCAGCCGATCCTCGTCCACCGTCCAGCCGCCGGCCTTCGCGTTGCTTAGGATCGTTGCCCTTATTGCGCCGATACGTCCCTCAAGAGGTGACACATAATCCTCATCGAATGCCCGGGAGGCGTCATTGGCAGCCTCGGACATGGCGGCGATCACCCGGTCGGTCAGATAATCGACCAGCGCAACCGGAAATGGCCCGATCCCATCGCGGGGTCGCAGACGCGCAGGTCCAGCATCCGGGTCGCCGGATCGAATTCGGCAAGCGCATCCACAGGGGCAGGCGGCTCCTGCGCATCGATCCGAGCCAGAAACGCTTTGCGGTAGCGCTTCAGCAGTGGCTCACCCGTCTCCGCAAGTACGCGATGCACCAGAGCGTCTGGCGTATAGTAGTGTCTGCCGGAAAACCCTGTGTTTTTCCGGGGATCGGTCCGGATCCGGCGGATTCCGGCTTCACGGGGCCGTGGCCGGGCCCGTCGGAGCGACGCCCGGGCCTCCGCCGGCCCGGCCGCCCTGGCGATGGCCCCGTTCGAAAGCCCGCTTTTCCCCATCGCGTATATCCGGCATCTTTCGTCGAAGGTCAGATGACGGTAGCCCTCGGGCATGACACTCTCCTATCCTGCGCACAGGGACTGTCGCCGTTATCCGGCCGGTTTGCGGGATGCCGCACCCGAAACGCGGCTTCCCACCATCAACGGTGTTGCACTTCAGAGCGGAACAGGGGCCTACATAAAACGCTGTTTAGCAATCGATTTAATTTTCTTGGTAAACCTAGGCCAGACCCGGTAGAACTAGGATGCCCCGAACGGATAGCCGTACAATGCCATTTACAGCTTGGCTGCGGCACATCTTTCTCGTGTGAATGAGAAGACCGGACTGCAATGCAGTCGCTTGTGGTGTGGAACGCGGAAGACCGATAATCGCCAAATCCAAATTCTACCACACAGGCATCTTTCTCGCTAATGAATCGGTTTGCTGTAGTACATCGGGTTGGAAAGAGGTATCGGTAATGACTGATAATGCGATCGCTATTTTACCTGCACGGGGTGGTTCGAAGCGTATACCACGCAAAAACATCCGGGAGTTTGTCGGGCGTCCGGCAATTGCATGGCCGCTGGCGGCTGCTCGGGCGAGCGGGTTGTTCCGTGGCATTTTCGTCTCAACCGATGATACGGAAATCGAGGCTTGTGCAAGGGAGTTGGGTGCCGATGTGCCGTTTCTACGAGACGCGGCGCTTGCCGATGATTACACTGGCACCACGGATGTGATCCGGGATGCTATCGTGAGGATAGGCCTGGAGCCGACAACACCGGTGTGCTGCATCTATCCGACGGCATTTTTTCTGACGGTTGATGATTTGATCGAAAGCTACGCAAGTCTGGAGAAAGGCCCGAATTGGGTTATCGCACTGGGTGAGTACCGGACACCGATCGATCGGGCTTACAGATTGGTTGAAGGATGCGCTTTGCCGCGTGACAGGACAAAAATGTCACTGCGGTCGCAGGATTTGGATCCGGCGTATTTCGATGCCGGGCAGTTCTATTGGGCCCGGGCAAAAACCTGGCTCGATCCATCGGCACAAATCTGGGATGGGGCGGCAGCTTTCCTGTTCCCGACGGCGCGGGCTCATGACATCGATACGCCGGAGGACTGGGCACTGGCCGAGCAGGCGATGCGTTTGAGGCAAAACGGCAATGCGGCTGCTTTTTCGAACTGACGGCAACCGTCAGATTGGGGGAGGGCATATCATGCGTTGCCTCGCCCTGGCAGAAGCGGCGAAACGGGCAGGGCACTGGGCTGGCTTCGTTACGACGGATGCCGATGAGGGAATTGCCCAATGTATCGTATCGGCTGATTTTCCGATCTTTCGTGTTCCTGCCATCGCTCATCTTTCAGACCCGGTCGGACCGCCCCACAACCATTGGCTATCGGCTCCGTGGGAAACGGACGCTGAGGTGACTGCCCGAGCAATTGCCGAAACCGCGCCGGATTGGTTGATCTGGGACCACTATGGTTTGGACGCGCGCTGGGTTCGCAAAGCCTGCGCCACTGTCTCGGATATGCGCGTTATGGTCATCGACGACTTGGATGACCGACCGTTGGGTGCGCATCTGTTGTTGGACCAGTCACGGATTGCCCATCGTCGGCGCAAGCATCCTGCCTTGGCTAAACTGACCGGACCAAATTACGCGCTTCTGCGCCCCGAATTTGCGAGCGCTCGTCCCGCCGCATTGGCGAGGCGAGGCGGTTTTGTGGAGCGTGTTCTGGTCGCGCCGGGATTGACGGATCCAGCGAGGTTGGCCGTGCGTGCTTTGGAAGCGCTTGCGTACATTCCCAATGTCTCGGTAGCGGTGGCGTTAGGATCGTCGGCAAAAGCGTTGGATACGGTTCGACAGCGTATCAATGCCATGCCGTGGGCCAGGTTGCATCTGGACGCACGGAACATGGGGACCCTGATGACGGAGGCCGACTTCTGCATTGGTGGAGCGGGCATGACCAGCTGGGAACGTTGTGCGCTCGGATTGCCGAGCGTTATTGTCCCCGTTGCCGAAAATCAGAGACAGCTGGCGCAGGATTTGGCCGATTCTGGTGCGGCGGTGATAATCCCGCCGAAGGAGACAGATAATCCGGAAGGATTCGCGGCGCATCTGCGCCGAGCGTTTGACCTCGCACCCGCCCTGTCCCGGTGTGCGCACCAGTTATGCAATGGTAAAGGGACGGATAGTGTACTGAGAGCCTTGTCAGGTCGCTTGCGACCCGTCAGCATACACGACGCACACCGTCTCTTCGGCTGGCGTAATCAGCCGCGAATCCGTGCGGTTTCGCATACGCGGGCTCCGTTGGACTGGGAAAAGCATCTCAAATGGGTGAAGGCCGCTGTCCGAAGCCGGAATGGTCTCCACTTTATCTATAGCGAAGAAGGGTGTGATCTCGGGTATATCAATGCGGTTGAACGATCATCAGGGCGTTGGAAATGGAGCTTTTATATAGGCGTTCCGGGCGCATCCAAGGGTGCCGGTGGACGCATGTGCGGGGCCTTTGTCACAAAACTGTTCAAGGAAACATCCTGTCAAATCTTGACAGCGGATGTTATGCCCGACAATGCGGCTTCGCTCGCCTTGCATAAAACGTTTGGCTTTAAAGAAGATACCAGCGCGAAGAGCGGCGTGCTTGTTTTTGGCTTGAGCCGGTGCCAAGTAGAATCGATCTTAGGCACAGATTAATGGAGCGAGAATTTCAGTGATGACCGGGATTTCAATAAAGGGCCGGATCATTGGCGGCGGACATCCACCTTATATCATCGCCGAGCTCTCCGGAAACCACAACGGCAGTCTGGACAGGGCGTTGGCTTTGGTGGATGCATCGGCTGAAGCTGGAGCGGATGCGGTCAAATTACAGACTTATACGGCGGACACGATCACGATCGAATGTAATCGTCCCGAATTTCGCATCGAAGGCGGTATTTGGGACGGGTGGACGCTTCACGAACTTTATCGGGAGGCCTCAACACCTTGGGACTGGCATGAGGCGCTTTTCGCAAGAGCTGAGGACAAGGGACTGCACTGCTTTTCCTCACCCTTCGATCCAACGGCGGTGGACTTTCTGGCAAAACTGGATGCGCCAGCCTACAAGGTGGCTTCGTTTGAGTTGGTCGACACACCACTGATCCGCAAGATGGCCGGTAACGGTTGCCCTTTGATCATGTCAACCGGTGTGGCGAATTATGCCGAGATCGAGGAGGCTTTGCGGTCCGCGAAGGAAGGCGGAGCGGGAGGTGTCGCACTCTTGCATTGCGTTTCGGATTACCCCGCGAAACCCGACGCGATGCGCTTGCGAACAATTCCTGCCTTGGCCAATGCATTTGGGGTGCCAATCGGTCTATCGGATCACACGCTCGGATCCGCTGTGGCGATAGCCGCGATCGCTCAAGGGGCTGCCATCATTGAGAAACACATCACGATGGCACGGGCGGATGGGGGTCCCGACGCAGACTTCTCGTTGGAACCTGCGGAATTCAAGCACTTGGTTGAAGACTGCCAAATGGCTTTTCTAGCTCTCGGCGAACCACAAACTGACAGGAAAGGCATGGGTGGGGCAAATTCGCGATTCCGCCGTTCGCTATATATTGTGTCGGATGTTGCCGAAGGTGAGTTGCTGAGCGAGGACAACGTGCGTTCGATTCGCCCGGGCTATGGACTTGCGCCCAAGCATCTGCCTCGTATCATCGGAGCCAGCGCCAGCCGGGCACTTGAGCGTGGGGAAGCATTGGATTGGTCGATGTTCAATCCCAGAACGACCTCTGCATAGCTCAGAGGCAAGTTAATGATGCGTTTGGCAGTAGTTTCGACATCGGACAACACCAACGAGATCGTCGATGTCCTCAAGGGGTTGGGTGATGGCGCGTTCGAAATCGCGCTTCATATCGGGAAAGCGCAGAATGATTTCAAAGGCAGCTCGCTCAGTCGACTGAACGCAAAAAAGGGGCGCAAAGGCCATCCGTTCTCCGAGCAACGCTGGAGCGGTGCGGCGGTGTCTCTCTTTGAGCATCCCGACTTCCTTGAAAAGCTTGAGGAATTCGTCGACCATCTGCACAGAAGAAGCGAGATAAACGCGTACAATTCGCATCCGCTTCGAACGATGCAGGATTACTCGGATTATTTTCACATATTGGCCGATGTGATAGGGCAAGAACTTCTGGAGCGGAGGATTTCTCACTGTTTGTTCTTCAACGTTCCGCATCTGACCTATGACACGATCCTATATCTCACCGCTCGATCCTTGGGTCTGCCTTGCTTGATACTGACCCAATCGCTTTTCCCCAATCGTTTCTTTTCGATGGCTGATGCCAGTGCTTACGGTCGGATGGAGCACTTGCAGGACGCGACTTCTTACCCGATTGATTCCACGGTCAGGCCAGACCTGTTCTACATGCAGGGTATAAAACAGGAGCGAGAGAAGGTCGGAAGCCTATCGTTCAAGGCCTTTGCGCAGTTCATCACTTTTTTGCTTTTTCATCGGCCCGTCCGTGCGCTGAACCCGATATATGCGTTCAAGACGTTACGGAAAATGGCGCACGTCTACGGCGCATTCCCTAAATGGCGGGATCCATTCGCCGAATTCTTCCACGAAGATGATTTGGCCTATTTCGACCATCTGGTTCGGTTTGAGGACGTGTCGCCCGATCTGACCGGCGACTACGTATATTTTCCGCTTCAACTGCAGCCAGAGATGACGACCTCCGCATTGGGTGGCAGATATCGCGACCAAGCCTATGCGATCGAAAATCTGGCGGGAATATTGCCGGATGGAGTGCGCATCCTGGTAAAGGAAAATCCGAGACAATCGGGGTATATGCGGGGACCGATGTTTTTTCATCGCCTCAAGCGTATTCCATCCGTGACGTTCCTTTCCAGTTGGGCGAATACGCATGAGTTGACCGCGAACGCCCGGTTTGTCGCCACGATTACCGGAACTGTGGGATGGGAGGCCATCCGGCAAGGAAAACCAGCACTTGTCTTTGGTTATGCTTGGTACCGCGGTTTGCCCGGTGTTCACGAATTTCGGGATGATTTAACCTATGATGAAATCATCGGGCGACCTATCGACCATCGGACACTTGAAGCACGGACCGGCAGGCTTGTGGCCGGAAGTCATGAAGGATTGATTGATCGTCACTATACTAAGCAGGTCAATGGTTTTAATTCGGATGAAAACAAAACGCGTATTGCGCAGACGATCCTTGATCTGCTGCATGAGAAGGTTGAATTGACTTTCCGCTAACCGGTGTATCTTTCGAGTCTTACGGTTACTGTATTCGTCGCGGCATCCTCCACTCTATCCAACGATTCCATCGCATATGTGTCATCATGATAGCCGAACGCGCTACCGTCCGGGATGCGGATGTCATGGGATTCAATTGTTTAGACCAAAGTCTTATATGTGGTGCAATTCTCGAATGACCCAATATTTTCTTGCTGTCATGCCGCACGATGAGCAATGAAAACAGGTTCTTGCCGCCCGCACTATCAAAGATGGATCGGTGTCGCATATCCAGACCAAATTGCCCGGAGATCTACAATTTGAGATTCCGGTGGGATCAGAACGATTGCTTGGGCATGGACGATCAGGTGACTCCGACCAAAGATGACCTGTTCTGAGCCAACCAGTGGAGCGTTGAGAGTCACGTGAAGCCGCATGCCCATGACTTGAGCCATAAATGTGTGGCGATAATTGAATGCAAATACCTGACAAAAACCACCATATATATTTAAGAGTGGGCATAAGTGTCAAGATACTGAAATTCAAACGTTAAGAGCTTCGGTGAGGGCGACGATGACACTGTCCTGGTCCGCTTCGCTCAGCCCTGAATGCAATGGGATTGAGATCGCCCGGGCATAGTAGTTTTCGGCATTCGGGAAATCGCCGGGGTGGAATCCCCGGGCACGCCAATAGGGTTGTGTGTGAATCGGTATGTAGTGGACGTTCACACCGATACCCGCCAGGCGCATTGTGTTGAATACATCTGTCCGGTTTTCCACCTGTATGGGATACAGATGATAACTTGAGTGACAGTCGGTAGACTGGGTCGGACATTTCAGGGGCAGGGGGGCGAGCAGTTCGTCATACCGAGCGGCGAGAGTATTACGACGGGCAACGAACGAAGCAAGGCGTGTCATCTGGGCCAACCCGAGAGCCGCCTGCAGCTCGGTCATACGGTAATTGTAGCCCAAATCGACCATTTCGTAATACCAGGCTTCCTCATGGAGTCCGTCCATCAGCGTTGTATCGCGGGTCACTCCATGCGATCGATGGAGGCGCATGCGTTCGGCCAATTCCGCATCCTGCGTCGTGGCCAGGCCACCTTCGGCGGTGGTGATGATCTTCACCGGATGGAAGCTGAATACGCAGATATCGGAATAAGCACAGTTACCGACCGGTCCTTCGAGATAGCGCGCGCCGATGGCGTGCGAAGCGTCCTCGATCAACCTGCTTCCATATGTGCGGGCAAGCGCACCGATCGACTTCATGTCCGCGCTTTGTCCCGCGAAATGAACCGGTATTATTATTTTGGGCAGTCGATCGACCGCCTTGGCCGTGGCCAGCTTGGCCGCAAGCGCCGATGGGCTCATGCAATAGGTGTCTGGATCGATGTCTACAAAATCTACCTCCGCTCCGCAGTAAACGCCTGCATTGGCCGAAGCGACGAATGTGTTGGGTACGGTCCACATAAGATCCCCGGGGCCGAGCCCGAGTGCCATGCATGCGACATGCAAAGCCGAAGTCGCGGAATTAACCGCGACGCCATATGGCGCATCGCACCACTCGGCCACCGCGGTTTCGAATGCAGGCACGCGTGGACCTTGTGTCAGGAAATTCGATGTCAGAGCATCGAGGACGGCGTCGATATCCGACTGACCGATATTCTGGCGTCCGTAGGGAATCATCAGAGCTTGCCGATCGTCGCCCGATTGGCTTGGATCCAGTCACGCAGCGTCTCCCGCGACATCCATTCGGAATTGGTATCCGAGGCATAGACGAAACCTTCGGGTACGCGTTTGCCGTTTCCGATGCGATGCGGGTCTTTGGACCAGTTGTGAATTGCCGGAATGATCTTGAAATGTTTGGAATATTCATAGGTATGCGGTGCATCCTCGGCACCGATCATCTGCTCATGCAGCTTTTCACCAGGTCGAATTCCCACGAAACTGTGTTTTAGGCCGGGATGGACGGCGGCGGCGATATCCATGATATTCATTGAAGGGGTCTTGCGTACATAGACCCCTCCTCCCCCTCCCGTCATGTCACAAAAAACATGCCAGACAAGTTCGACACCTTCTTCCAATCGGATCATGAATCGCGTCATGCGCCGATCGGTGATCGGTATCCGGGAACCGCTTTCTAAGGAAAGGAAGAACGGAATGACGGATCCACGCGAACCCATGACATTGCCGTAACGCACCACGCCGAATCGACATTGGTTCGCGCCTGAATAGCTATTTCCGGCCACGAACAGTTTGAATCGGAAACCAGCTTGGTCGCTCCGTAAAGGTTGACGGGGCTCGAAGCTTTGTCCGTCGAAAGCGCCACACATCCTTTCACGCCTCTGTCTATGCAGGCGTCGATGACGTTCATCGCTCCGGTGACGTTCGTTTTGACGCATTCGAAAGGGTTGTATTCCGCTGTGGGAACGATTTTGTTCGCTGCCGCATGTACGACGTAATCGACACCGTCCATCGCACGATAGAGGCGCTCTCGATCTCTCACGTCTCCGATGAAGAAACGTACGTTTGGGTTGTCGCCGTAGCTATTGGCCATTTCCCATTGCTTCATCTCGCTCCGAGAATATACGATTATGCGCTTGGGTCTGTACCGCTCCAGCGTCATCGGCAGAAATTTTTGCCCGAACGAACCTGTCCCGCCCGTCACAAGTATCGTGGAGTCTTCCAGCATGGTCTTTCGCCTTGTCTTTAGATCGCTTTCAGTTAGCGAAGCATCTTGGTGAAGTCTATCCCGCAGGACGACGACCTCCGGCCCGGATCAGCCGAAAGCCGAAAATCGCTCATGCCGCAGAATGCCAGTTAGGACCGGGGGACTCTATGGTTTGGGCGTGCGGTCTGGAGCGTAGGCTCATCCAACGTGCGGTTACAATGATGCCTGATGCTCGAATTAAACCAGAACGGCGTTGGTTCAGCCCTTTGAAATTCCTTGGCGATAACCAAGCGTTGTCATTTGTCGAAAGCTGACCATCACGGAATTGGGTGGGCTCTATCCAGACTCGACTATCCGGATTTCGTCCGACTCACGGGCAAACCAAGGTGTTTTTGAGACACAACCCAATCCTTCCAGTGGGGAATATGGTGCGAGTGGACGCATCGAATTTCATCCGACCCAGTCATAACCGAGCATTTGGCAGTCCTATGTTATCCGCGACATATAGGACGCACGGAGTCAGGCATGGGTTTTCAGCCTGATCACATTGGCCTCGGACAATGTTTGCACCGACTCCAAGCATTTTTCGATATTTTCACCGATAATTTCGGAAATCTCGAACAGATCCGTCTTTCCATCGCAATAGGCAAGAAAGTTCATCATCGCGCGCACCTTCTGCCTAGATTCTTTCGTGCTGAGGGTTGGGTAAAGGCCATGTTTACCAAGTTGCGGTTCGCATGGGAACACGGGTTCGTAGATCGCGTTTGCCTCCAGCGCTCGTATGCAGGCCTGATACACCGAATAGGCTCCCGCCAGTCCGTTTGCTGAGACGAAATCGAGATTATCCAGTGAAGTATGGTATTCAGGGTAGTTTCCATATTTGGACCGCATGATCGACACCACCGGAAGGTCGACCATCGGGCTGCAGAACTGGCGCTCGTCACTCCCGCGCTCCAGGAAGGAATAGTGATCGAACTTCGGCACGAAAGCCTTCAGCACACCCAACGCCACCCGATCCGCAACGGTTCCTCCTGTGCGAGAGGGCATAAATGAATAAGTACGATCATCACCCACGCAGGTTACGACGAAACCCGCGTGAACCCTTTGTTTGAGATGCGTAAGGTGTTTGCTCAAATAGATGATTGCGCCGATCGTTTCGGGGACAAAGATAAACCTGTATGTGAAGCGCCTCTCGCGGTCGACCAGCCAATGCGCCAGAGCCATTGTGACGGCAATGCCGGACAATTCGTTGCTCGCCATCTGCGGATGACATAGATATGTCGAGAAAACCACTTCCCGATCCTCGCGACCTGGAAGAATCAGGTCGGCATAGTTTATCACGCCAGGACTTAGGTCCGCATCCACCACTGCACGGTAACGGCCCGGCGCCAGGGTCTCGCGATGACGCTGGCTCAGGCAGAAGCCCCATCGGCGCTCGTAGTAAGATGTCATATAGGGAATCGCGTTGGGCTGGTCAGGAATGGAATAGAGGTGTGTCGAAAGTTCCTCAAGATCCATCCATCGATCAACTGGTTCGGAATATCCCAAAATGTGTAGGCCATGGTCCGCGAGGTCGATCACGCGTTTGCCTGCCTCGTTCTCGACGAACGCGTCACGCAAGGTCCATTCATAAGGAACCGTCCAGTCAAACGCCTTACTACCCGATGCAATCTCATGGCATTCTAAATCTGGAAGAATTTCTTTGATGTAGTTCAGTGTTTCGCGAACGCCAGGGCCTGAGAGGCTGCGCTTTACCGGTAACAGGTCGGCGACCCAGCCATACATAAGCTTGCCGATTCCGGCAGGGTCGGGTCGTAGCCGATCCGTCATCCGTCAGAACTCCTCGGGAGCGGTGATTGCGGATACAAGGGGGGGGGGGACGCCGGCATGAAGGAGTGGTGTCAGACCGCGATCATTGTGTAGACGCGTGAGGCAGGCGAGGTTCTGCGGCACATCCGGTGCACCGAGGACAGGAAAGCGGGATTTATTGGCAAACGGACTTAGCTGTCTGAGTTTCCCGTTCCTGACGGACCAATGGTTTAAGAGTCGGTGCCTTGAGGCTCCCGACCCCAAGTCTTGAAGTGTCCTGATCATTTGATCGCCCGACAAAACATGTGTCCCAAAATCCGCTTGATGTAGCGTTGTTCTATGGTCTCGATCAAGCTAGACCGCGCCTCGGCATGCTCTATGCATGTTGGAATGTTGGAGGTCCGGAGAGCCAGCGGTTTGATTTGAAAAGTGGTCGGTTCAGCACGCCAATCACTGTGCAACAGCCTCTCGAAGAGAGAGAACTGGCGAAAAAACCGGGCCGCCACAAGCAATCCTGTATCTGTTATCGGATTATTTCGTGGAAACGTTTGGGAGGTCATTCGTCAGCTACTGTCACACTCTTGGGCTTTCGTGCAAGGATTTCCCAGTTGGCGAATACCTCGTACGGTTTCACGCTCATGTTGATGGATTCGATGTGGCACAGTCTCTCGATGTTGAGGATTTCTTCGAAAAGCGCTTCAATCTCGTTTTTGGAATAGAGGGCCATTTGGCCGACACCGGCATAAGGGCCTTCCTCTGAGCGGATCATGCCTCCGTTCATCTTTTTGCCGCGGGCGGTGGCTCGGTCTGAATATATCTCGGAGTGAAGAGCGCCGCCGCCAACCAGAACACGAGCGACTTCCCGCACTGCCAACTTCACGTTTGGTTTGGACGTCTGTGAAAATCCTGCTCGTTCGATAACGAGGTCGAAGCTCGCGTCCTCGAACGGAAGCGCCGTGAAATCGGCAACCTGCAAGTCAGCGTTCAGGCTCTCTTCGGCGAACCATTTCCGTGCGTGTGCGATGGCTGCCTCGCTGGCGTCGATCCCCACAACACGGAATCCCTCTCTTGCCGCGAACCATAGGTTGTTACCCGCTCCGCAACCGACCTCCAGAATTCGTGTGTCGGCGCGATCCTTATCTCTTGGTCGATTCTTGAAAAGAAAAGTTACAACCGAAGAAAAAGGATAGCGATTGAGCTGCCGTCCCGAACCGTATATGTCATTCCAGATGGGATCGAATGATTGCATGACTATCCGATTCCTCTCCGGTCGACAAGTATCACTTTCACTCCACGAACGAGATGTCAAACAAATTCTACGTCCCCGGCCTCATGGATCTTTCCAAGTATAGACTGGTCCGAACGGAACCCGATTCACAATGGGATTCATTTGTCGAAACTTCGCCCCAAGGTACGATTTTCAGCAGTTCGCCCTTCCTGCTTGGAACCGCTCATCGCCTCGGACTGTGGTATTGTTTCAAAGGAAGGAAGCTGGTCGGGGGAGTTGCCTTGATCGAATCAGACGACGGCAGGAATGCCATGATCGCCCCCTATGTCATCCACGGTGGCCCCATTTTCGCGCCGTTCAAACCGGAGCAGAACCGGTCTCAGGTCATTTCGGAGCGGTTCAGGATACTCAGCGCAAGTCTGCGAGACCTAATCGAGCACTATGGCGATATCGCGTTTGTCTGCGGACCTGAAGTCGAAGACCTGCGACCGATTCAATGGTATAACTACGGGTCCGATGGACCCGGATTCGCATTGTCGTTGCGCTATACATCCCGACTTGATCTTGCGGACTCAGACCTGCCGTTTGAGAAACAACCGGTCTACCTAGCCTGCAATAAGTCACGCCGCCAGGAAATCCGCTACGGTTTCTCATCCGGCATCATCGTTGAAGAAAGTGGCGATGTGGAAACTTTCCTTGATCTCTACATGCGCACCTTCAAGCGACAGGGTCAAAAAGTCGGCGACGTAGACCTGCTTTTGCTATCCAGATTGCTCGAAAATTTAACAGAGGCGGGTCGGTTGAAGCTGTTTACCGCCAGGACTGCCGATGGGGTAGTTGGGTCGGTCGTCGTGTTTGGAACGGACAGCAAGCGCGCCTACTATCTATACGGTGCCAACAACCCCGACCTACGCGACACCCAGTGCGGCACTATGGTATTGTTTCAGTCGTTTCTGAGGCTTGGGAAAGATGGATTTCGTGAAGTTGATCTTGAAGGCATCAACAGCCCCCAGCGTGGCTATTTCAAACTGAGTTTCGGTGGAACGGTGATCCCGTATTTTCAGGTTCGCTTGACATGAAGAGAATGCTAGGTATCTTTATGAACGGCGCTCTGGAAATGGAGTGTTTTTTGCGTGACCGCCGCACTCCGTACCAATGACTGTGTCAATCTCCGCGTTTTCATACCTTCCAGTTTCCTTCGTCGCCGACCAATAGCAAGGACGGTGTTAGCACAGGAGGGGCTGCGACCAGGTGTTGCCAAAATTCTCTCCTTGAGCGAATCCATGGATAGGAGTTCGGTCAGTTCGACCACAAAATTCAGTGTGCGAGCGGTATCATCGAAGACTACATTGCGGGGCTATGATCTTCCCTCGGACGGGATCCCCAAACCGCGGCGCTCGAATTAGGGAGCCAATATGGCACGGATTCATATCATCGGTGGCGGCTTTCGTGGCATGGCCTGTGCGTTTCTTGCACGGCAGGCTGGCCATGAGGTCACTCTGATCGAAGCGGCGCGACGATTGGGAGGTATCCTGAATTGCGTATCGTGGAAAGGATTCCATCTCGATTTCGGATGCCACCTGTTCGACAACGTCGATGACCGGGCCACCTCTCTCATATTCGAAATGGCCGGAGGCGAGGATGTCTTTCATTCCGTCAATGTTCGGTATGCCTCGAAGACAATGAACGAGACCGTTGAAGGCATTGCCATTCCAAGCTTTCAGGAACTTCCTGAAGAAATAAAGTCAAGCATTCTTTTTGATCTGGTAAAGACCTGTAGCCAGCCGGGAACGCCTCCGGAGAACCTTGGGATGGCATTGGCGGGGAGATTCGGGAACGAAATTGCCTTGCGGCTGATTCCAATGGCGGCGAAAATGTTCGCAGGTGATCCGGACAATCTCGCCGGTTCGGCGCTGAAAATAGGTCTTTTTCGCCGTGTTAGGTTCCTCGATGACGACGTCGCCCGTTGGCTGAAGAGTCTTCCGGCGCTTGATGACAGGCTTGCAGTTTCCAGTGTCGTGGACCCACTCGAATTCTGCACGGATGTAAGCAGATGGTCGTTCCGCAACTTCTATCCTGCGCGGGGTGGCATGGAGAGCTTCACGAAAGCCACCGAACGGACCTTGCGAGGGATGGGGGTGGACATCCTGCTCAGAGCCGAAATCAAACGGGTCCGGCAAGTTGGAGAGATATTCGAAACCGAGCTTGCAACGGGCGAAATCCTATCCGCCGACCTTGCTTTCTCAGCTCTCGCTCCGGAAGCCAATGAACGGTTGTTTCTTGGAAAGGGAACCCTGTCGGAACTTACCTGGGCTGTTCCTATGGTGCTGGTCTATTTCTCAGTTCCGACCGATGAGCTAACGGGCGTGCATTATCTGCACAATTTCAACGACCGAGAGTTGACGTTCCGAGCGTCGGCACCCGGCCTCTATGGCAGGCAGATCAAATCAGATGGTACGACCTATGTTTGCGCCGAACTGCCCACCACAAGGGACGGTCAGGTTTGGACCGAGGCTGAGACGCTTATCCCCGATATCTGGCATGAACTGCAGTTGGACGGGTTGATCTCCCGAGGGGCGCAGCACGAGGATTTCCATATTCTCCGCATACCCAAATCATACAGCGTCGGGCGCGTCGGGCACGAAGCGAGACTGGCTGAAGTGCAGGCGGATTTGGTCCGGTGTTACCCATCCGTTCACTTCTCTGCAGATATGTTTTTCGCGAAATCCGAAATTCTGGCCGAGGTCATGAGGATTGCCGAAGCCAAACTTGGCTGGAACCAAGGCTCGCAGCTGGGTACTTTGCAGGGTGCATCGGTATCCGCCCGATAGATGGTTTGTTGGCGTAATCTGCGGTCGACCGAACCAATCCTGAAGAGGGATCCTTCCACTCAAGGTCTTCTTCGGACGGTTTGCAATTTGATGAAATTGGGAAGCTGCCCATGAATACTGATGATTCTCTTTTTGTACTCGGATCGATGTCCGGCACTTCGATGGATGGAGTGGATGCCGCTGTATTGCGGACGGATGGCCGATCCATACTCGAATTCGGTCAGAGCGGATATAGAGCCTATTCCGCCGAAGAGCGAAAAACGCTCCGCATGGCGATGGGGCGCTGGCCTGGAGATCCTGGCATCGATGACGCGGCTGTCGTCGTTGAAAACGCCCATGCGGAACTTCTCTCG
This sequence comes from uncultured Rhodobacter sp., assembly GCA_965201085.1. GTDB lineage: Bacteria > Pseudomonadota > Alphaproteobacteria > Rhodobacterales > Rhodobacteraceae > JAPOUP01. The sequence goes on from CBDAVS010000011.1 coordinate 32,633, forward strand.
GAGTTTGACGCCGAACTGATCGGTTTTCACGGTCAGACGCTCGCTCATGATCCGAGGGTACGCGGTACGCACCAAGTCGGAAATGGCGCTATGCTCGCCGTAAGGCTCGGTAAATCCGTGGTATGGGATTTCCGGTCGGCGGATGTCCGAAACGGCGGGCAGGGAGCTCCACTGGCACCGTTCTTTCATTTTGCATGCGCGCGTTGGGCGCGACTTAAGAAGCCCGTCGTTTTCGTAAATCTTGGTGGCGTAGGCAATCTGACTTGGTTGGATCCGAGGATTTCGGCTCCGGAGGAAGTGGGTGCGTGTCTCGCTTTCGACACCGGTCCGGCAAACGCGCCTATCGATGATCTCGTTCGGGCGCGGAGTGGTTTGAATTATGATCGCAACGGGGCGCTCGCGCGTGCGGGTCGTACGAACGACGTAGTGGTGGAGCGGTTTCTACAGGCCGACTATTTCAATGCATTGCCACCTAAGTCTCTGGACCGTGACGCATTTCCGGAACTGTGCGGATTAATTGCGGAACTGTCGGATATCGATGCAGCCGCAACATTGGTTTCGATAGCCGCTGCCTGTGTCGCACGTGGGATGAGCCATTGTCCGATATTGCCTGATCGGGTCTTTGTCAGTGGTGGGGGGCGAAAAAATCCAGCTCTGATGGGCGAGCTGACCAGATTCCTTGATTGCCCCGTTCAGACGGTTGAAGCAATTGGGTTGGATGGGGATATGCTGGAAGCGCAGGCCTTTGCGTTCTTGGCTGCTAGGGTCGTCCGTGGTCTGGTGACGACTTGCCCTGCGACCACAGGCGTCGATAGTGCGATCTGCGGTGGCGAGGTTGCGCTGCCTTGAAGATCAGAGAATTATGGATCATAACCCATTGATTGAAATTAATAATATATCCCCACTTCCAGTCCGAAGTGCAACACCGGCCCGCCTCCGGAGCGAGGGCGTGGCCCGAGCGGAGGAGGCGGGCCGGTGTTGAGGGATTTTCCGGCCAGGGGCCCGGATTCCACGCGGAATACGGCGGCTGTCCCTTCGGATCGGAGCGTAACCGGGCCTCCCGGCGGCGGCAGGGCCCCGCGGCGGGAGGTGGCGCGCCCGTCCGGGCGAGGGAGGGGGTGGCCCGACCGAAACCGGGCGGGGCGCGCCTGCGGAATTCCCTCTCCCCCGTCGGCCGACGGGGCGAAGCGCCTCAGGGAGGCCGCGCCCGCGCGAAAGCCTCCGCCGGCGTCAGGTGGCCGGGCGCCTTGCGGGGGCGCGCGTTCAGGATGTCCTGGACCCGCTTCACGCGGGCGTCCGTGACCTGCCGCAGGTCGGTCCCCTTCGGCAGGTACTGGGGCGGCAGCCCGTTGGTGTGCCCGTTCAGGCCCCGCTCCCACGGGTGGTGGGGCGTCGGGAGGAGGAAGTCGGCCTCCAGCGCCTTCGCCACCTTCGCGTGCCCCGCGAACTCCCTGCCGCTGTCCGCCGTGATCGTGTGGACCCTGGCGCCGAGCCCCTTGAGAAGGTCGGTCACCGCCCCGCCGACCGCCTCCGCCCTCTTTCGGGCGCTCCGTGATGTCCCTCCGGCCCGGGATGTGACCCCGGCCCGCGTGGCGACCACCCTGCCGGTCCGGTTCCTTTCCCCGCCGCCGCAGGTGCCCGCAAGGCGTTCCTCCGTTCCCGCGGTCCGCGCGTACGAGGTCGTATATCCGCTGACGGCCGACCATGACGGGGTCCTCAAGCCGGAGACGCCCCGGGACCTGTTCCGGGCTCCAGCCCTCCCCGGCTTCGCCACGACCTTCGCCCGGCGCTCCTCCGTCAGCTTCCCCGGGACCGAAGAGGCCCCGCTCCGGCGCCCGGTGGCCTTCCTCCGCGCCTGTCCCTGCCGGTGTCCCCGCCCGCCGCCGTTGCGTCGGATCTCCCGCGATATGGTGGCCGGATGGCGGCCCGGCCGCCCGGCGATGGCCCCGTTCGAAAGCCCGCCTTTCCCCGTCGCGTATATCCGGCATCTTTCGTCGAAGGTCAGATGACGGTAGCCCTCGGGCATGACACTCTCCTATCCTGAGCACAGGGACTGTCGCCGTTATCTGGCCGATTCGCAGGATGCTGCACCCGAAACGCGGCTTCCCACCATCAATGGTGTTGCACTTCAGAGCGGAACGGGGGCCGCTAAAAAAACCGCAGCCTGGCGGTTTTCTGGCGGACACTAATTACGAAACGTCTGGACGGCAGTTTTCACTGTCCGATTCCCAGTTTCCGACGGCATCTGACGGAAAACGGCAATGGCAGCCAGCCGCCACCGCTAAGTGGATCTGACTGCGAGCCATGACGGGACGCGGGTCACATGCACCGATGTCCACCTTCGTCGGACCTGTCCTGAAGGAAGTCATAACTGTTTTCAATATTTTTCCATCGTGAGTTCAGCTCATCAGCTTCAACGCATTCGAATTTGCGGAAACGCCATGGCGAAAAATCCCATGGGTTGAATTGTTCATAGCACCTGTGGTTCAGCGTCTTTTGGAGACAGCCAATGGAAGCCCGGGCTACTGTTCTGATCGGATTTACCACGGGTAACGTCTGGCGAGAGCGCCTCTGGATATTCGGGATAAACGAAATTCCCCGGGTCTAGGAAATGGTCTCACCGCAGAATCGAACGACTGGCGTATTCCGCCGTTTCCCCAAGCATTTCCTCAATTCTGATCAATTGATTGTATTTGGCGAGCCTGTCCGAACGAGCGAGTGATCCGGTCTTGATCTGACCGCAATTCGTTGCGACGGCAAGGTCGGCGATGGTGGAGTCCTCCGTTTCCCCCGAGCGATGGGACATCACGTTCGTATATCCCGCACGATGCGCCATATCGACGGCCTTGAGTGTTTCGGACAGCGTGCCGACCTGATTGACCTTGACGAGCATTGAATTGGCGCATCCCTTCGTTATGCCATCCGAAAGCCGGGATGGGTTCGTAACGAACAAATCATCGCCCACGAGCTGAATTCGTGAACCAAGCGCCTCAGTCAGCGTTTTCCAACCTTTCCAGTCGTCTTCCGCGCACCCATCTTCAACGGACAGAATTGGATAGTCGGAGCAGAGCTCCGCCAGATACGCGACATTCTCATCGGAGGAAAGGGATTTCCCTTCGCCCCGCAATTCATAACGGCCATCCCGAAAATACTCCGTTGAAGCGCAGTCAAGCGCCAGCATGAAATCGTCACCGGGTACGTATCCGGCCTTTTCGACACTCTTTAGGATAAAATCCAGCGCGTCACGCGCGGAACTGATGTTCGGTGCGAATCCACCTTCGTCGCCGATGCCGGTACCGAGTCCGGCTTCCGAAAGCTGGCTCTTCAGCGCATGGAAGACCTCCGCTCCCGCCCGCACCGCATCGCTCAGTGTCGGTGCGCCAACCGGCATAATCATGAATTCCTGAATATCGATCGGGTTATCGGCATGTTCGCCGCCGTTGATGATGTTCATCATCGGCACCGGAAGCACTCGCGCCGAGGTGCCTCCCACATAGCGGAAGAGCGGTTGTGTCGTGAATTCCGCTGCGGCTTTCGCGGCGGCGAGACTGACCCCCAGAATGGCATTCGCACCGAGCCGGCCCTTGTTAGCGGTACCGTCAAGCGCGATCATCGCGGCGTCAATCGCTTCCTGTTCCGTTACATCAAATCCAGAGAGCAGGTCGGATATCTCACCGTTCACCGCTGCCACGGCATTGAGAACGCCCTTTCCTCCGTATCGCCCGCGGTCGCCGTCGCGCCTTTCGACCGCTTCGTGCGCTCCCGTGGAAGCGCCGGACGGTACGGAGGCACGTCCCATGCTCCCGTCTTCAAGGGTCACGTCGACCTCGATGGTCGGATTGCCGCGACTATCAAGGATTTCACGAGCGTGGATTTCAAGGACTTCACAACCCTTGGCGTCAGTGATCGTTCTCATCAGGCTCTCCGTTGCACTGTAATTCGGGTGCTCTATAGCAGGCGGCATGTTCTGGAACCAAGGTCGATACGTCTATTTCGAAGCGATTGTCATCGGAACCTTTCTTCAACGACCGCAAGGTGGTTTCATAGCGACGAACCGCTCCTAAAGGTGTGACCGGTCTCAAAATGGCGATGACGTTTCCGGCTGGTGGGGTAGGGACCACCAAATGCAGAGTTATGCTCTTTGATGGATTTCCGGCCTCTCGATCACGACCGCTTTGAGCCGCTCATCCGATCTCCGGTTTCAGCGGCACTCCGTAAAGTTCAAGCCGATGGCCTTTAAGCCGGAATCCCAGTCTCTCGGCGATTTTCTCCTGCAATGCTTCGATTTCGGGATCAACGAATTCGATCACCTCGCCCGACTGGAGATCGATCAGATGGTCATGGTGATCACGGTCAGCGGTTTCATAGCGTGCGCGGCCGTCACCGAATTCATGTTTTTCGAGAATTCCGGCTTCCTCGAACAGCTTCACCGTGCGGTATACCGTTGCGATGGATATCCCGGGGTCATTGGCACTTGCCCGCTCGTAAAGCTCCTCGACATCCGGATGATCGTTGGCCTGATCGAGCACGGAGGCGATGATCCTGCGCTGATCGGTCATCCGCAGGCTCTTGGCTTCGCATCTTTGCAGGATCGTTTCAGTCATGGATGATCCAATACCCTATCGCCTGAATGAACTCCATACCGGATCGGGTTGCTGGCTGGTCTACCCGAACCAGCGCTCCCCTTAAATGTCCTGAAGAATCTGACGCTAGCGGAGAGTCTTGCGCAGGGACGGTCTCTCCAAGGCCGTCCGTCCATCGGCGGGTGGAGGGAAAGGTTTTGCATGCGCAGCCGCTGGAATTTCGGTCGGGTTCCGCCCTCGATTCCGAAACCGGACAGCGTTGCGCTTTGGAGTAACAGCGCCGAAAGATGCCGCGATTTCTCCTTCTTGGATTCTCGATCTGGAACGGGTATCCTGGCATGGAGTCGGGCAGAAACGAATACCCCGTACTTTTTTCGACAGATCCTTTCGGTGGCCAGCATGTCGTGCATCGTATGATTCGGTGACGTTCTCAATTCGGTTTACACCCGCGCTATCGGCTTGACGGACCGCCCGATGTCGGGCTGGCGGTGTTCGGTCTGAGGAATCCGTCGCCCCTGCAATCTGACTTCTGGATCTGGTTGGGCGATCCCAGCGCAATGATTGGATCAAGATTCAACGTCAAAGAGGCGAGGCTGGGAAGTTTCAGCGAGGACCAGCCTTTTCCAGCTGCAATCAGCGATCACCACGAGACCCATCGAATCGGCTGTTGAGTCCCTTCCGGCTTCCCTCAAAGGGACCGAAAACCCGATGTTGTGCGGAAGAGTGACTATTCTGACCACAACTCACCGCTTGTGAACTGAAAGTTTGGGCATGCTGACGTTAAATAGCGCAATCAGATACCATTTTACTAACATCATGGGGTTCAAAGATCACATCAACAAGTTGCGGCTTGATCTCCATTGGCGCATTTCCGGTGTTATCGATCCGAATCGGCTCGCAATCAGAGAGGTTTCCCATGGCTCTTGATCCGAACCGGCTTTTTCCGATTGATCCGGACACCCGCCGGCTCGCCCGGGAAATTTACGCAACGGTATCCAATCTGCCGATAATCAGCCCGCATGGCCATACGGATCCTCGTTGGTTCGCGGAAAACGAGCGATTCCCGGATCCGGCGCAGTTGTTCGTCGTTCCGGATCATTACGTATTCAGGATGCTCCATTCGCAGGGCGTCTCACTTGAGAGCCTCGGAGTCCCACGCATCGATGGTGGAGTGTCGGAAATCGACGGACGCAGGATCTGGCGGCTGTTCGCGGCCAATTACCATCTATTCCGCGCGACCCCGACCAAAATGTGGATCGATCACAGTCTCGAACACGTATTCGGGCTTGAGAAGGAACTGTCGGAAAGCACGGCAGATGAATTCTACGAACACATCGAGGCGTGTCTCGCGACGGATGGGTTCCGCCCGCGCCAGTTATTCGACCGATTCGGAATTGAGGTGCTCAGCACGACGGAAAGCGCGATCGATTCGCTGGAGTGGCATAGCGTCATTCAGAATTCGGACTGGCCCGGTCGTGTGATCACCGCCTATCGACCGGATAATGTGGTTGACCCTGAATTCGAGGGTTTCGCACGGAACGTCGAGAAACTGGGAGAGCTGACCGGTGAGGATACCACCGCATGGTCAGGCTATCTTTCAGCACATCGCCGTCGCCGCGCCTGTTTCAAGACCTACGGTGCGACGTCATCAGATCATGGACACGCCACCGCACGAACCGAATGCCTTCCGCAGGACGAGGCCGCAGCGCTGTTTGCCAAGGCCTTGCGTGGCGAGTGCTCGGCCGAGGAGGCCGATGCCTTTCGGGGCCATATGCTGACCGAGATGGCGCGGATGAGTCTGGATGATGGGCTGGTCATGCAAATTCATCCGGGATCGTTCCGCAATCATTCAGCATCCATAATGGCGCGTCTAGGCCGTGACAAAGGGTTCGATATTCCCACGTGTATCGAGTTCACCCGAGCCCTGCGTCCCCTGCTGGATGAAGTCGGCAATGATCGGAGGCTGACCGTTATCGTATTCATGCTGGATGAATCGACCCTGTCACGGGAGCTTGCGCCGTTGGCCGGAGTCTATCCCGCGCTGAAACTCGGTCCTCCTTGGTGGTTTTTTGACAGCCCCGACGGAATGATGCGGTTTCGGGAACTGACCACGGAAACCGCCGGGTTTTACAACACCGTCGGATTCAACGACGACACCCGTGCGTTCTGTTCCATACCATCAAGGCATGACATGGCGCGACGGGTCGATTGCGCCTATCTGGCCAATCTGGTGCGCTCCGGGCGACTGTCCGAACGGGATGGATTCGAGGTCGCGCATGACCTGGCCTACAACCTGGCCAAAGAGGCCTATCGGCTGTGACTTTCGGAGCCGTCCGGCCTTCACTTCGAAAGGTTTCACGAACAGGCGAAATCGTTGAATTTCTGTCTGACTCGTGCGTCCAGCCCCAATATTCGCTTTCGCGACCTTTCCGGTGTCGATCAGGGCAGGGCAAACGATGTCGACTGGTTACCAAGATCGGGTAGGATGGCGGGATGACTCCGTCGCCCTTGAACCGGAGGGCATTGCGAATGGATGGCCACGAGAAGTGCCACTGTTATCACAGGCCGGAAATCCAGCGCCAGAAATAGGAAATTCCATCGCGCCTTTAAAAGTTGCGGTCGAATCGGGACCAGTTGTGCGGCGATGATTCCCATTGACGCCGATGCTGCCAGCAGTGATCGGCTTCTGCAAACGGATGTTGGTCGTCAAAATAAACTTTCCCCCGTTCCGCTCTGAAGTGCAACACCGTTGATGGTGGGAAGCCGCGTTTCGGGTGCGGCATCCTGCGAATCGGCCGGATAACGGCGACAGTCCCTGTGCTCAGGGTAGGAGAGTGTCATGCCCGAGGGCTACCGTCATCTGACCTTCGACGGAAGATGCCGGATATACGCGACGGGGAAAGGCGGGCTTTCGGACGGGGCCATCGCCGGGCGGCCGGGCCGCCATCCGGCCACCATATCGCGGGAGATCCGACGCGACGGCGGCGGGCGGGGATACCGGCAGGGACAGGCGTGGAGGAAGGCCGCCGGGCGCCGGAGCGGGGCCTCTTCGGTCCCGGGGAAGCTGACGGAGGGGCGCCGGGCGAAGGTCGTGGCGAAGCCGGGGAGGGCTGGAGCCCGGAGCGGGTCCCGGGGCGTCTCCGGCTGGAGGACCCCGGCATGGTCGGCCGTCAGCGGATATACGACCTCGTACGCGCGGACGGCGGGGACGGAGGAACGCCTTGCGGGCACCTGCGGCGGCGGGGAAAGGAACCGGACCGGCAGGGTGGCCGCCACGCGGGCCGGGGTCATGTCCCGGGCCGGAGGGACATCTCGGAGCGCCCGAAAGAGGTCGGGGCGAAGGCGAGAATCGGCGACTGGGAAGCGGACACGGTGATCGGCGGGGGACACAGCGGTGCGGTGGTGTCGCCTGTGGACCGGGCGTCGGAATTCACGCCTGTCCAACGGGTTGACGGAAAGAAGGCGGAGGCGGCCGGCGAGGCGATGACCGACCTTCCCGAGGGTCCCGGCGCCAGGGTCCACACGATCACGGCGGACAACGGCAAGGAGTTCGCGGGGCACGCGAAGGTGGCGAAGGCGCTGGAGGCCGACTTCCTCCTCCCGACGCCCCACCACCCGTGGGAGCGGGGCCTGAACGAGCACACCAACGGGCCGCCGCCCCGGCACCTGCCGAAGGGGACCGACCTGCGGCAGGTCACGGACGCCCGCGTGAAGCGGGTCCAGGACATCCTGAACGCGCGCCCCCGCAAGGCGCTCGGCCACCTGACGCCGGCGGAGGCTTTCGCGCGGGCGCGGCCTCCCTGAGGCGCTTCGCCCCGTCGGCCGACGGGGGAGAGGGAATTCCGCAGGCGCGCCCGCCCGGTTTCGGTCGGGCCACCCCTTCCCTCGCCCGGACGGGCGCGCCACCTCCCGCCGCGGGGCCTTGCCGCCGCCGGGAGGCCCGGTTACGCTCCGATCCGAAGGGACAGCCGCCGTATTCCGCGTGGAATCCGGGGCCCTGGCCGGAAAATCCCTCAACACCGGCCCGCCTCCTCCGCTCGGCCACGCCCTCGCTCCGGAGGCGGGCCGGTGTTGCACTTCGGACTGGAAGTGGGGTTTCTAGTGTTTGGTTTCATCTGGACAATTAAAACATCGGATGTTTAATGGGTGGTATGAACGAGCTGGAAACCTCGATAAACCCATATTTTGGCGCGAATGTCAGGCGGGTGATATCCGCGGATACCACCCCTGCGGGTATTCCGCCGATCGGTGTGGCATAAGGCGCGGTTCGCCCGCCCGAGCGGGTGGTTTCCGGATTCCGGACGGTGCCAGACCTTGGCCTGTCGCCGTTCATGCAGGACGGGGCGGCGTAAACCGTGGCCCGGGTTCGCCATGGTCATGCGGGCGGCGGACCGTGACCGCCATCGGCCCTTTCCCGTATCCGAAGACATGTCCGACGCAGGCGCGGATGGAAGGGCGTGTCGCATCGGACGGTATCCACCGTCTGGCCCGGATGGGCACCGGCGGAGGGATTTTCGTGACAACCGCACGCAATGCGTCTTTATTGAACGGAGTTCAGCTGTGAAACGGATGGGTAGCGGTCATGGCGGCGGTTCGGGGAGCGATGCGACATATTGGCAAGCCCGACAGCCTTCGCGCTCATGTGACTGCGATGTCGCCGGGAATCCGGCGGATATGGCTGTATGGTGCGGCGTCGGTCGGCAATATGGATTAACCGGACGCCGCGTCCGGCATCGCTGGATGCGAAATCATCGCCAGCGGCCTTTACAGGCATTGGTAAGGCACCTGCCTGCCCGGATAGTGACAGCATGAGAATCACCGACGTCATCAGCCATGTCCTCCAGTACGATCTTCCGGAGGAGTTGGGATATTCCCAGCAATACTACGCCAGGCGCAGTGCGCATCTGGTGGAGGTACGCACCGACGAAGGTGTGACGGGCTGGGGGGAGTGCTTCGGCCCGGGAAATGTCGCATTCGGAAACAAGGGCATCGTCGAGATGGTCCTCGCTCCCATGGTCCTGGGCCATGACCCGATAAACCGCGATGTAATCTGGCACCGTGTTTACAATCTTCTGCGTGACCATGGACAGAAAGGCATGTCGATGCAGGCGCTGTCCGGCCTTGATATAGCGCTTTGGGACATCGCTGGCAAAGTCGCGGGCTTGCCTCTGCACCAGTTGATCGGCGGTGCGCACCGAACGCGTGTCAAAGCCTACGGCTATGGCATGATGCTCAAGCGGCAGAGCGTTGAAGATCACATCGTCAGATTCAGGGATGAAGCGGCGGCGATCCAGGACATGGGGTTCACAGCGGTCAAAATGAAGGTTGGTCTAGGCCCGCAGTCGGATGTTCGGCTTTGCGAGGCAGTTGGTGAGGTCACCGGTGATGAGATGAACTTCATGGTGGATGCCAATCACTGCTACACGACATCGGACGCTTTCTATGTCGGGCGAGCGCTTGAGGAATTCGGCGCCTATTGGTTCGAAGAGCCCGTCGCTCCTGAGGATCTCGACGGCTATCGGGAATTGCGGACGGGCCTAAGTGTCAACATCGCCGGCGGTGAAGCGGAATTCGGACGTTGGGGCTGGCGGGTACTGTTAGAGAGTAGAGGGCTTGATATCGCACAACCTGAAGTATGCGCACTTGGTGGTGTTAGCGAGTACCTGCGCGTGCTCGCACTTTGTCAGGCCCATTTCACGCCGATCGTGAATCATGTTTGGGGATCCGCTGTCGCAGTCGCGACGAATCTACATCTCCTGGCTTGCATCCCACCCCTGCCGGGCGGTCTGTACCCTTGGGAACCGATGCTGGAACTCGATACGACAGGGAACAGATTTCTCGACGACCTGCTTGAGGAACCCATGAATATACAAAGTCAGGTAGGCGAAACGGGTGGATGGGTGTCTGTTCCCGAAGGGTCAGGTCTTGGCGTTGAACCCGACATGGACTTTATAAAAAACTATGAAGTCAGCGCCTGAACCGCTCAGGCGACCGAAGACGGATATTCATGATTCGACACAATTGCCGATCCGGCGGAAGTAGTGGTTCTGCGTTTGGAAGGCGACGGTGCTGACCATTGCGGCCACTACGCGATCGGAAGCTATGGCTGGCCTGTATTACGGCGTCGCGTGCCGTGGTCCCGCAGAACAGATTTCGACAACCCCGTGGTGGT
>CBDAVS010000012.1:0-13602 GCA_965201085.1 uncultured Rhodobacter sp.
GACACGACCACGCTCTATGCCTCCGACCGCGACGTCTTCCTGTTCCTGGTCGACGACATGAACCCGATCGAGGCCGGGAAGCTGCCGGACGGCTCGCCCGACCTGTTCTTCCGCGGCTTTTACTGCTGGAACTCGGAAGTGGGCGCGAAGACGCTGGGCATTGCTAGCTTCGTGTCCGCTTGAAAACCGCCAAGCTGCGGTTTTTTCGCGGTAAATGACGGAATCCGCCTTGCGAAAAATCACCGGATATGGCAATCAGGGGGCGGATTCGCCACCATATGCCGCGGAATCCGCCAATCCTCCCCTTCAGGAGCCCCCCATGCGCAGGGTCCACGACACCCAGCGGCGGCCCGGCGCCCCCGACATCAGGAGGATCAGGCCGACCGTCAGATCGAGGGATGACATCCCGGCGATCCCGATCGGCCTCCAGGACCTCTACAGCGACGAAGGGACCCGAAAGCGGCTGTTCCGGCTTCCGGGCAGGCTGGTGCCGCCCGGAAAGAGCCGCCGGGTCGGCGGGCCGGGGATGGAGCCGTTGACCATCCCGGTCCCCGGCGTGGTCAGGCAGGGTCCCGGTGCGATTTCGACCGGCTTCAGGAACCGGACGATCCGGCGGAGGCCGAAGGCCGGGCCACGGATCATGGGACGTGGACGGATACGGATACCGGCGGCTGGTTGACAGCGTGTCGCTCCCCTCGCCGGAGCTTCCCGCCGAGGTCGGAAGGACGGTCGTGGAGAGGGGCCACAGGGTGGCGGCGGAAAAGCCTGGCGCCGCGTCGCGCGGCCGCCGTCATTCCTTCGTGGCCGGGACTGACGTGCACCATCCGACCGACCGCAGCCTGCCGATGGACGCGGCGCGGTGCATGGTCCGGGACGTGACCCGGGCCTGCGGGGGGCCTGGGCCGCGCGGCTGGCGGCGGAAGGAATACCTTTGCGGAAAGCTCCGCAGGCCCTGTCCCGGTGTCGCCACGTCACGGCTCGCCAACCCGCGCCCGAGGGACGTGGAGGCGCCGCTCCGGCTGGCGCCGAAGCTGGCGGACAGGGCGGAGGCGGGCCGCGCGGAGATCGACGGTATGTTGGGTATCCCGGGCCCATCGGACAGTATCCGGGGCTTCATCGGCCATGTCAGGTCCCGGGCGGACCCGACCGGACGGCGGATCCTGAAGGGAGGGACGGTCCCGCACCGCGGGAAGGTGCACCCGATATCCGGGCCGCACACCCGCTGGATATCGAAGGGAAAGGCCGGGGTCCCGGTGGAGCCCGGCGTTCCGGTCCGGGTGCCGGGGACCGTCACGGATTCCTCCCGCACCGTTCCGTCATGTGGGAGGGGAGCGACGTGGACGTGGCGGTCCCCATGGGCGGGGAGGCGCGGGCCTGGTTCCCCGACCTGTCGGTGGTGAGCTTCGACCGCGGTCCGCACAGCCCCCCGGACCGGCTGGGGCCTGCAGGGATGCTGGAGCCGACGCCATGCCGCGGAAAGGCAGGCTGTCGAAGGCGGACCGCGTCCGGGAAAGCGGGGAGGCGTTCCGCGGGGCGCGGCCCGCCCACGCCTCTGTGGAGTCAGCGATCAACAACCTGGAGCACCGTGGCCTCGACCTTACAAATTACTTCACCTGTATAATGTATTCCGTCGGTGTATCGGACGGACATGCGGTATGGACCCGTACATTTCGATTCGCGGACGCCCGGGTGGCTCGCCGCTGCCCTGCGGTCGGGTGAGGCAAGCCGCCACCCGCTGGCCCGCGGCCTTTGCGAGCGCGGGAACCGGCGCGACGCGCGCGGCAGGCCCCTTCCACGTTGACATATTCCGGGCATTCGCGTCAACCGGCGCGACGCGCGCGGCAGGCCCCGCTTCGCGGCGGCGGCGAAGGCGCCGCACGCCCTGGCCGAACGGGTCGGCCTCCCGCTTCCGCCACATGGTCGCCGGCGGCGCGGGACCGGTGGACCGGCCGGGCCGCCGACGCCCGGGCGGCGAACATCGGGCGGGTGGTGCGCGACCACCGCTTCCTGATCCTTCCCGGCGTCCGCGTCCACGCGCTGGCCCCGCATGTCCTGCGTATGGCGGCGGACAGGGTGGTAGACGACTGGCAGGCCCGATACTCCGTGCGGCCGGTCGCGGCCTGCACCCACGTCGGAAAGGGATACAGCGGGCCCGGCCAGCGCAGCGCGGGCCGGGCCCCGGCGGGGTCCACCTCCGGGAGGCGCGGCGCGGCCGGCACGGTGATGGTCCTGGCGCCGGGCACGGCTGGAGGGAGGCGCTCCACCACATGGACCGCCGTCCGGTGGGAACGCCCGCCGGACTCCACCACGGCGCCGGGGACATGGGCCGGACCGGGAGGGAATACGGACGCTCCGGCCACACCGACGGGCGGGTCCGCCGCCGCATCGCTGGCATGGGACGGGCGTAGATGGACAGCATGGGGGAGGACCCGCCGGTGATCCTTCCCACCGGGGCGGGCCGGAAATCCTCCTGCCGCCCGCTGCCGGACCCGGGGGTGACCATGCGGCATATCCCCGGACCGCACCACGGGGCGACCGCCGACCGCCGCCGTGCCGGGCCCGTCATCCCCGCCGTGCGGGACACCACGACCATAAACCACAGCCACCTCCGGGCCACGGAGGGCCTCCCGGAGATCGGCGGCGAACCCCTGCACTGGCCGCGCCTGACCACGGAGCGACCGGCGGAGGGGGAGGCCGGTGCCGCGTTCGCCGCGACGGTCCTGGACCGGTACGGCGGGCGCCGGGCGATGGAGACCTGGTTCAGGACGCCGGGTCCGGGACGCGGATTAGGGCCGGCGGGTTCGATGCCGCCGATGACCTGAAAAAACGCCTCGCCTTCGACGCCGTGACCGCGGCCCGGGTCTCCGACCTGACCGCGCTCGCCCGGGAGCGGCCGGAGACGCCCGCCACCGAGGCCTTCCCGGAGGAGGACATCGACCTTCTCCATACCATGCTGGAACCGCGGGGCCACCGGGACGTGGTGAGGCCGCCGGACGGTCAGGCGCCCGACATCCGGACATTCGTCATCGACCTGGGGCGCCCCGTCGGCTCGCATCCGAACCCGCGGCGGCCGCTGCCGGGGAGGAAAAAGGTCCGGCGGGGCCCCGGGAGGCTGAACCGGGCCATCCAGGTCCGCGACGCCCTCGGAAAGCGGAGACGGGAATGGGATGATGTACAGGTGTGGGACTTTGTGAGGGCCTCGACCGGGTGCGGAGCCACGGAAAGGAGGGCTTCGCTGGCGCCGTGGCGCTGGCGGTGCTGGCCGCTAACGTCCACCGCCTCGGCCTGATGCCGCCGGCGAGGGAGCGCCCCGTGCTCCCCGCCGCCGCCTGACCGGGGCGTCCACCGGTGAACCGGCCCATGGAAGGCCCCGCCGCTGCGGGGCCCGGACCGGCGTGCCCGCGGGCCGGCGGAGGCCCGGATGTTCATCATATGTTCCCGCCCCCGACCGTCCCGTCGAAGCCCCGAGCGGCGCTCCGACGGGCCCGGCCAGGGTCCCGTGAAGCCGGAATCCGCCGGATCCGGCCCTGTCACCGGAAAAACACGGGGTTTTCTGGCAGACACTATGTATAAATGAAAATCCGTATTTTGTCTTAATTGGAGAGCGTTTTAGATTACGGACCAGGTTCCGATGCCGATTTCTTCATCGGCGTCGTAGTATTACTCGCCGATAAAGTGCGCGTATCTCATCACCAAATCTCTGGATCATCGCAGTTAACTCCTGAGTTATGCTCGAAAGTTGGTGACGGTCCGTCTGATCAGGCGGCAGCGCTCTCCTGTATGATCCCGTCGCTGAACACACCCCCCCGGAAGACCTCCGGAAACCTGTTCGGCGCCGGGAGCCTGCGCCAGTTGCCCTTCGCGGACATCATGAGGCGGTAGACCATCGAAAGCGCGGTCTTTCCGCTCAGGCAGCCCCTGGTCCTGCGGGTCCGGTTACGGACCGTGGCGAACACGCTCTCGACGGGGTTCGTGGTCCTTATGTGCCTGCAGTGCTCCGCGGGGAAGTGGTGGAAGGCGAGAGGTCCGTCGCGATCCTTCCCAGGCTTCGCCACCGCCCGTCCGTATTTCACGCGGTGGTTTTTCACGAAGCGGCCGGAGGCCGCCTCAGCCTCCCTCTTCGTCTCCGCCATCCATATTTCATGAAGATCGGACTTCGCCCGTTCCCTGGGCGACCTGGGCAGGGCCCCGGTGACGTTGGAGGTCCTATGCACCCAGCAGCGCCGCTCCCGCGTCTTCGGGCGCACGTCCCGCAGAGCTGTCCGGAATCCGGGCGCGCCGTCGCCGACGGCGAGCTCCGGCGGCTCCTCCAGGCCACGGTCCCTGAGGTCGCGGAGAAGGTCGCGCCAGCTGTCGGCGTTCCCGCGAAACCCGTCCATGACGGCCAGAACGTCCTTCTCACCATACTCATCGGCCCCGATCACCACCCGCATGCACCGGCGGTCGCTGTCCAGCCGGGGCGTGAAGCAGCCCCCGTCCGCCCAGACGTGGACGAAGCGCCGGCCGCTGAGATCCCTCTTTCGCCAGGTCTCGCATTCGTCCTTCCATGTGGCCTTCAGCCCCGTCACCGTGGAGGGGGACAGCCCCTCCGCGTCCGGCCCCGGCAAAGCCGCGGGCGCCTCGCCGAAGTCGCCCGTCGAGATGCCCCTGGGATAGGGCCAGGGCAGGGGATCCCCGACAGGCCTCGGTTTCCGGAGATAGGGCGGCACGGTCGAGGAACGCAGCCTGATCCGGTCCTCACGGGCCACGCCCGCCTTTCGGTCGCGGACGCGGGGAACCTCAACGGGCACCCGGCCGGTCCCCGTCATCACCTCCCGCTCCGGCAGGGTCCCGTGGCGCACCACGCGCCTGCGCCCCCCCTTCGTCAGCGAGATGTTCGTGACGGGCCAGGAAGTCCGCGACCTCGGCCTGGACCGCCGAGGCCAGAAGCCCGCGGGCCCCGGACCTGATCACCTCCGTGAGCGGATCAGGCGAAAACCCCGATGGACGCCCGGACTGGATCACTGTAGATTCGGTCTTGTGGCATATCCCTTTCCCTTCGGGAACTGACGGCGTTTGTTTCACCGCCATGATATGCCGCCCCTCAGGGGCCGTCACCAACTTTCGGGCATAACTCATCAAGTCCGAGAAGTGCTGGAAAATTGTCCTGAGGGTTTTCCTTTGAGGTGGGGTTGCCGAGGCCGATCTGAGCCTTGTGCTCTTTGTCGAACTCGGCGCTGACGGCAGCCATCTAGTGGCGCTCGAATTCGGTGATCCTGATCAGTCTCCAGCGCGTCGTCCGTGAGGTCACCCGGCAGCGGCCAACTCAATCTCGTAGTCGCCGCGCGCTTCAAATTGTCCTGTACGGTGCTGCGCGCTATGCCGACCCATACAGGATAAAGGTGAATGCTTTTGCTTCGCTATAGCACTATAATGCTAGCACTATACACTTAGATTTATTGTAGCGCCTTTCTGGATAGGAGGTTGTGTTGAAAAATGATCGGTCCGCAACTTAAGTTAGAAGCAATTGTTGTAGTTAATATTTGATATGGCTACCCGATCCTTCGCAACCATGGGATCACTTAGCACTCGTTCAATCCATATAGGCTGATTCTTGTCAGGTATGACCACTTTGAGAATAGCGTGGGAGTTGTTCTTGTATATTTCCTCGCGCATCAGACCAGATTCCTTGAATTCAGAGAGTATTTCTACCATGGCGCGAGCGTGAGGGAGGAGCGCAATGAGCTTCGTGATGTCCATTTCTGCTTCTTTGGCATCCAATGCGAGAGTGGCTAATCCTAAATGCGAGGCAACCTCAGCCGGACTGTAGTTGCTTTCAAGGCTTAATAGGCCAACTGCCAATCCGTAAGGAGTGATAGCATAACCAAGCTGCTCCATGTTGGATTCTACTCTCTTCAAATCATCAGACGAGGATCGCGTGTCACTTTTGCTTTCACTTTTGGGTGCAACTGTTTCTGCACCTCCTACTGAGCGAAATACGCGGCCATCCTTTGTTGTCTGTGACAAATGGTGATTAATTAGATTAAACGCACTGTCACGATAGTTTGTTGCCTGCGCACCCAATTTCGGTTGCGTTGCCTCAATGACTTTAGATCTGAAAAGCCCACACAGCAAATCTAATGCGTAATAATATGGAAGCGTTGCTGCGCTCTTAGCCAGTGGGTCAGCCTCCACCATCAGATAATCTGCAACAGAATCGGAAACATTTATCGGGAGGCGATCAACTAATCGTTCGAGAGATGTGTCCTTCTCCAACTCCAGTTTTTCAAACAGACTTTCGACTGCTCGGTGAATGGCTGCCGTCATTTTCAGGGTGGCGTTTTTCTCTTGCAATCCGAAATTCTGAGCACGCGTCAGATTCACACTATGCATCTTGAGTTGCGCTTTTTCAGCCAGTCCAAACACCGGTTGCTTCTTCCTAACAATAGGTTCGCCCATGATCGTAGGCTATGATGGATCAAAATGCCACTAGCAAGGGCGACCAGCGCGGACATTCGCCATGGGGGGCAACTCCGTCCATTACAGCAGCGTCAGCGATCATGTGCAGATGCCGCATTTCGAGTGTTTTCACAACTCCGAAGCCTACTGCGCACCCACCGCGCATTAGCTGATACTGGACGAAGCACACCAGCCGTCTTGACCGCGATTTGGGGCGCAAACGCTGGGGCGACGAAGGCTACGCCCGCGAAGAGCTTGTGGCCGAACTCGGTGCCGCTTTCCTGTGTGCCGATCTTGAGCTGACGCCAGAACCGCGCGGCGACCATGCAGCCTATATTCAAAGCTGGCTCAAGGTTCTGAAAAATGACAAGCACGCCATCTTCCAGGCCGCTGCCCATGCGCAGCGCGTGGCCGATTTCGTGCACGGGCTTCAGTCGGTCACTCAGGAAGACTCGGTTGACGCCGCGGCGTGAGACCGGAAAACGTGTGGGCTGGCCATCCGCCACCTGAAACCGCCTGTCATCCCGGTCAGGCGGTTTCCTTTTGCTGTCAGGGGACGTTGGAGATCAAGGCAGGTTCCTCGTGCCCGGAACCGGCTCGCAAGATTTCAGTTCCTGAACGGCCGCCCCTTCGGGCGGCAAAAAGCCCCCGCCGCGCGCCCCGCAGGCTTGCAGCCTGCTTGCCCGCCCTTCGCCCTGCGGCGGGGGCTTTTCAGGTCGCAAGCGCGCTTGCTCCAGCAGGGCGGGGCTGAAGCCCCGCACATGATTTACATGGACATGAAAGCACCGGTTCCGGCGCTTTCATGTTTTTCACACCCCATTCACCTCGCGGTGTACACACTTGCCTTTGAAACCCCTCCTAACCCCTAGTGATCAGTGGTGATTACACCGTGTGCGGTGAACGTATCCGGCGATTACATCCGGCTGGAAAAATCCCCTCAATCGCCCGTCACGCCTGGGGTTGCGCCTGTATACGGCCTCGGGTCGGCTTCCTGAGCCTGCACACTCTGCTTTTGTTTTGGGATAAGCTCGACATTTGTTTCTTCAAACAGCCTTGCCGGGCTGACATTTCCTCTTTCGTTTGGGGCCTGCGGCCCCCGGAGCGTCAAGGCCAGGCCCTTCGCCTTCAGCTTCGGGCGCGACCGGCGGTGTCTCCAACCTTCCTCCCTTTGGTCGTGCAGGCCAGGTGATCCCCCTCCGCCGGCCACGGCCTTGACCCTCCACCCCCGCTCATTGGCGCGGGCCTAGTCCGGTTGCAGGCGCAACCGACTACCCGATGAAAGGACAAGCCAGTGAAACAGGACATTTACGAGAAGGTGACGAGCCGGATCATTGCCGATCTGGAGCAAGGCGAACTGACCTGGCTCAAACCGTGGAGTGCGGGTTATATGGAGGGCCGGATCGTCAGGCCGCTTCGTCACAATGGCATACCCTATAATGGTATCAATACGCTGATGCTGTGGGGCGCGGCTGTCGAAGCAGGGTTTGCCTCACCCTGCTGGATGACCTATCGACAGGCCAGAGCGCTTGGCGCGCATGTGCGCAAAGGCGAGAAAGGTCAATTGGTGGTCTATGCCAATACGATCACCAGAACCGAAGCGCAGGAGGATGGCAGCGAGGAAGAGCGGACCATCCCATTCCTGAAGGGATACACCGTGTTCAATACGGACCAGATCGAAGGTCTGCCCGAGCATTATTATTCCAGGCCTGAGCCGGTCATCGACCCTGAGCAGCGCATTCCCCATGCCGAGGCCTTCTTTGTTGCCACTGGCGCGGACATTCGCCATGGCGGCAATTCCGCCTATTACAGCAGCGGTAGCGATCATGTCCAGATGCCGCCTTTCGAGTGTTTTTACAGCCCCGGGGCCTATTGTGCCACCCTCGCGCACGAGCTGACGCATTGGACCAAGCATCCCAAGCGACTGGACCGCGATTTCGGGCGCAAGCGCTGGGGCGATGAAGGCTATGCCCGCGAAGAGCTTGTCGCCGAACTTGGCGCTGCCTTCCTGTGCGCCGATCTCGACCTGACGCCAGAGCCGCGCACGGATCATGCCGCCTATATTCAGAGCTGGCTGAAGGTCCTCAGCAATGACAAGCGCGCTATCTTTCAGGCCGCCGCCCATGCGCAGCGCGCAGCCGATTTCCTGCACGGGCTTCAGTCCAGTTCCTCAGAGCATCAGCCTCAAGAAGCTGCCTAGAGGTGGCTTTGCGGCCTGAAAGCCTTGCGCCCGCCCTCTGGCGGGCGTTTTCTCGTGGTTTACGTGTTGCTAGATTTACTCATCTGAACTGATCCACAAGCCTAAGAGTTTGAATCATAAATCACTGATATCATTAAACTATTGTTTTTCATGGAGTTGACGCCCTCGCCACCCGCCTGAGCAGGAACCGGCAGGCGGCCAGCGTTCGTTCGTGCCTCACTCACGCTCGGACCGGTGGCGCGTGATGCCTCACCCCGGATGCCGGCGGGTTCCCCCCGCAGAGGCGCCCGTAGTCCTTCGACAGGCGGCGGCACCGGCCCATCCAGGCGAAGGTCCGCTCCACGGCCCACCGGCGGCAGGGAACCGTGAACCCTTTGACGTCCTTCGGTTTTTCGACGATCCTGATCACGTCCGGCAACCCCATCCCCCCAGGCCGCTCCCGCAGCTTCGGACCCGCGTGGCCACCGTCGGCGAACAGCCTACACACCGTGGGCACCGTCTCCAGCAGCTCCGCGGTCAGGTCCGGTGCGCCGTCCCGGTCCTGGATGTCGGCGGTGTGAACCGTCATGACGATCGGTGTGCCGTCGGCGTCCACGATCAGGTGCCTTTTCCTCCCCTTCACCTTCCTGCCGGCGTGGTGGCCGCGGGGCCCGCCGCTCTCCGTGGTCCTCACCGACTGGCTGTCGACCGGGGCGGCGGTCGGCTCCGCGGAGCGCCCCGAACACCGCCGCGCGAGGTCCCGGAGACGATGCACGAGACGCTCCAGGAGCCCGCTCCGCCGCCATGCGTAAAAATGGTTCCGGTCGGTGGAAAACGGTGGATATCCAGAGGGTAACGCGCGCCACTGGCATCCCGTGGACAGGATATACCGGACCGCGTCGAACACCGACCGAAGGTCGACCTCGCGCGGCCGTCCCATCCTTCCCCGCTTCGGCAGCATCGGCTCGATGATGGTCCATTCGGCGTCGGTCAGATCGTTTTGACTGTGGTCGTCCGGGCGCTTATGGATCTGTTGGGTGGTCCTGTTCCAGGGCATGGCTCTCTCCGTATTTGGTTGCGTTCACCAACCGGAATGCCACATCCTGCGGGACCACTCAACTTATGGAACAAACTCTAAGAGTTTGAATCATAAGTCACTGATATGATTAAGATATTGTTTTTCATGGGGTTGACGCCCTCGCCACCCGCCTGGGCGGGAACCGGCAGGCGGCCAGCTGCGCCCATGCCAGCGAGTTCTCGCAGAGGCGCCCGCAGTCCTTCGACAGGCGGCGGCACCGGCCCATCCAGGCGAAGGTCCGCTCCACGACCCACCGGCGGTAGAGAACCGTGAACCCTTTGACATCCTTCGGTTTTACGACGATCCTGATCACGTCCGGCAACCCCATCCCCCCAGGCCGCTCCCGCAGCTTCGGACCCGGGTGGCCACCGTCGGCGAACAGCTTACACACCGTCGGGGCCGTCTCCAGCAGCTTCGCGATCAGGTCCGGCGCCCCGTCCCGGTCCTGGATATCGGCGGTGTGAACCGTCATGACGATCGGCGTGCCGTCGGCGTCCACGATCAGGTGCCTTTTCCTCCCCTTCACCCTCTTCCCGGCGTGGTGGCCGCGGGGGCCGCCGCTCTCCGTGGTCCTCACCGACTGGCTGTCGACCGGGGCGGCGGTCGGCTCCGCGGAGCGCCCCGAACACCGCCGCGCGAGGTCCCGGAGACGATGCACGATACGCGCCAGGAGCCCGCTCCGCCGCCATGCGTAAAAACAGTTCCGGTCGGTGGAAAACGGTGGATATCCAGAGGGTGACGCACGCCACCGGCATCCCGTGGACAGGATATACCGGCCCCCGTCGAACACCGACCGAAGGTCGGCCCCGGGCGGCCGTCCCATCCTTCCCCGCTTCGGCGGCATCGGCCCGATGACGGTCCATTCGGCGTCGGTCAGGTCATTTTGACTGTGGTCGTCCGGGCGCTCATGGAGCTGTTGGGTGGTCCTGTTCCAGGGCATGGTGATCTCCGGATTTGGGTTGAAGTTCGATCTGGAATACCACATCCTGCGGGACCACTCAACTTATGGAACAAACTCTAAGATGCAAACTTGCAGCTGGTTTACAGGTATGGCATTAAACTCAGTATGACTGAGCCCAGAGGATCATATCTGTACCTGCTTGAAAAGGAGTTACCCGAAGGCTTGCTCGTTGATAGCGCCTGGCTGGAAGACAAAGGCATAGCCAGCAATCTGCGTGCCTATTATGTAAAGACGGGCTGGCTCGAACAGCCCATGCGCGGCCTCTATCGGCGTCCTCGCGGCACGCTTGGCTGGCAACAAGTGGTGATCTCGCTGCAGACCCTGCTGGGCAGGTCCCTTGTCGTCGGCGGACGCACCGCGCTCGAACTGCAGGGCTATGCCCACTATCTTTCGCGCGATGTCGGCACCGTCTGTCTCTACGGTCCGGTCAAACCTCCGACCTGGCTTGGTCGGCTCGACTTGCCGCAACGCTTTGTCTATAGCAATAGCGCTAGGCTATTCCGGGAAGAGCCTCGGACACGCAATCCCACCAGCCTTGCCCGGACCGCTCAAGGAGGGGACCGCCATGATTTTGAACCGCTTCGGGGCCGTGATCTGACATCCATGGCCTGGGGCCAATGGGACTGGCCTCTCACGCTTTCTCGTGCGGAACGGGCCTATCTGGAATTGCTGGATGAACTGCCCCGGTACGAGAGTTTTCATCAGGCTGACAAGCTGATGGAAGGCGCCGTCAATTTCAGCCCGCGCCGTCTCCAGAAGCTGCTCGTGGATTGCCACAGCGTGAAGGTGAAGCGCCTGTTTTTCTTCTTCGCAGATCGCCACGGACACAGCTGGCTGAAACGGCTCGACAAGGCGGCGGTCGACTTTGGCCGCGGCAAGCGCATGCTCGTCAAGGGCGGGCGCCTTGATCCGAATTATCTGATCACAGTGCCGGAGGATATTGATGCCCATTGACGCGCAATATCAGCGCCAGGTTCAACTCCTGATGCAGATTCTGCCACGCGTGGCTGAGGAAGAGTGCTTTGCCCTCAAGGGCGGAACCGCGATCAATCTTTTCATGCGCGACCTGCCGCGCCTGTCGGTCGATATCGATCTGATGTATCTGCCGCTGCATGCACGCCCCGAAGCGCTGGCTGGGATTGATGCTGCCATGAAACGCATCGCAGCCGCCATCCAGACCGGCATTCCCGGCGCACATGTCGCAAGCACCCAAATCGAAGGCACCGTGCTCAAACTGATCGTGACGGCAGGCGGCGTGCAGGTCAAAGTCGAAATCTCGCCCGTCCTGCGCGGCACCGTGCTTGAGCCTGTTCTCATGCAGGTCAGCCCGGCTGTCGAGGAGGCCTTTGGCTTTGCCGAAACCCGTATTGTCTCTTTCGAGGACCTTTATGCCGGTAAGCTGGTGGCTGCGCTCGACCGCCAGCATCCCCGCGATCTGTTCGATATATACGATCTCCTGCGTCACGAGGGAATCACGCTGGGGCTGCGTGAAGCCTTTCTTGTCTATCTCATCAGCCATAACCGGCCCATGGGCGAGGTTCTCTCCGGTCGCTGCAAGGACATTGCCGGGCTTTATGAAACGGGATTCGTGGGCATGACGAACGAGCCCGTTCCGCTCGATACCCTGCTTGGCGCGCAGCAGGACATGATCGCGGCCCTCATTGGCGAAATGCCCGACCGTCATCGCCGGTTTCTGCTTGGATTTGAGCGCAGGGATCCTGACTGGTCCCTGCTGCATGTACCCCATGCCCGGAACCTGCCTGCTGTTCGCTGGCGTGAACATAATCTGGATACCCGCAATACCGAACAGCGGACCGCACTTGTGGCTAAACTTGAAAAAGCGCTGGAGCGGTCAGGCTGACAGCCGCGCCCAATGCTAGATGAGACGTCCGCACCGGTTGGCCAAGCTAGTGTTCGCCAGAAAACCGCGTGTTTTTCCGGGGATCGGGCCGGATCCGGCGGATTCCGGCTTCACGGGACCCTGGCCGGGCCCGTCGGGGCGAGGCCGGGGGCTTCGACGGGACGGTCGGTGGCGGGAACATATGGTGAACATCCGGACCTCCGCCGGCGTCACCGCCAGCCCGGCGTGGGCGAGGACGCCGACGCTTCCCGATCCCCCGCCGCCGATCTCCGGGAGGCCCTCCGTGGCCCGGAGGTGGCTGTGGTTTATGGTCGTGGTGTCCCGCACGGCGGGGATGACGGGCCCGGCACGGCGGCGGTCGGCGGTCGCCCCGTGGTGCGGTCCGGGGTTATGCCGCATGGTCACCCCCGGGTCCGGCAGCGGGCGGCAGGCGGATTTCCGGCCCGCCCCGGTGGGAAGGATCACCGGCAGGTCCTCCCCCATGCTGTCCATCCACGCCCGTCCCATGCCAGCGATGCGGCGGCGGACCCGCCCGTCGGTGTGGCCGGAGCGTCCGTATTCCCTCCCGGTCCGGCCCATGTCCCCGGCGCCGTGGTGGAGTCCGGCGGGCGTTCCCACCGGACGGCGGTCCATGTGGTGGAGCGCCTCCCTCCAGCCGTCCCCGGCGCCAGGACCATCACCGTGCCGGCCACGCCGCGCCTCCCGGAGGTGGACCCCGCCGGGGCCCGGCCCGCGCCGCGCTGGCCGCGCCCGCTGTATCCCTTTCCGACGTGGGTGCAGGCCGCGACCGGCCGCACGGAGTATCGGGCCCGCCCGTCGTCCGCCACCCTGTCCGCCGCCATCGGCGGAACATGCGGGGCCGGCCCGTGGACGCGGACGCCGGGGAGGATCGGGAAGCGGTGGTCGCGCACCACCCGCCCGATGTTCGCCGCCCGGGCGTCGGCGGCCCGGCCGGTCCACCGGTCCCGCGCCGCCGGCGACCATGTGGCGGAACCGAAGCCGACCGCGCCGGGGACGCCGTGCCGCTCCGGGCGTATCCAGTGGCGCACCTAGCCGCCGAGCGGTCGCGCCCATCCCAGCGGATGGTG
>CBDAVS010000013.1:0-47852 GCA_965201085.1 uncultured Rhodobacter sp.
GCGCATGATCGTCCGATACGGTATGTGGCTGCGGACCGGTGATGGAGATAAGCCGGTGCTTGGAGGCAGGATCGGTGTCGACGACGACTTGGGACGGGAAAACGGCAATCCCGATATAGGTGGCGAAAAAACAGTCAAGGCGTTATACCAAGGGCATGCTGGAGGTCTTGCCGCCCGCAAGCATGGAACGGATAACAAGGCTAGCGGTCAGTTCGAGGCACACGTTAGCCTGACGGCAACCTTCGGCGGGGTACCATCGTTGGGCGGATTCGTCCACGATTTCGAGCCGGTCGACCCAGAGCTTGACGGCGATGCGGTAGACAGGTCTTGGTTGGTGCATCTTAACCCAACCCCCCTGAATGAGATGGTCGAAGCTTACGGCAAAGATTGGAACGCAACCGGCTTTGGAGAAAACGCTAAGAGGCCTGACGGCTTCTACGGCGGCTTCAAACACACCTTCAAGGATGATGATGGCGATGATACCGGCCGTGTGGCCGGGGTCTACGTCGCGCAAGATAACTGATCCACGTCCGATCGCATGAAACTGGTGTAGGGCACCTTCGGGTGCCCTTTTCCACACGAGGGGGAACCCATGAGGAACAGCAGGCTCGACGTAAGGGTGGATGCGCTTTCCCATGCCATGCGGGATGTGCTTGCCGAGGCGATCGAAAGCGCGGTCGCGCCTGTCGCGGAGCGGGACCGGATGATCGGCATTCTCCGTGAGCGCATGGATGTCTCATTCGCCCGCATGGAAGCCAAGCTGGACCGCCTGCTTGAGGGAAAGCCGGACAGCGGAGGTTCGTAATAACAAGGGAGGGGAATTATGAAACGATGCGCAGGAATGGCGGCGGCCTGCGTCGCCAGCGCGATACTGACCGGCTGCATGGGAGGCGGAGGATCCAATTCCACTCCGGTTATAACGGACCCGACACCGGATAGACCGGACATCAGGCAGGAAGAAACAACGGCTCTTGAGTTCCGTACCACCACCACACAGCTTATCGATCTTCCGCCGGACGGTACTGACGGGATTAGGGTCAGCAGGCCATATCCAGACGCATCGATCGAGATAACGTTCACCGAAGGTCTTCTTGACAGGCTTGAGCCGGACCGGAGGTTTGACGAAGATGCCCGAAGTCGGCTGGATGTCGGGATTTCAGTGCTGCAGGATAAGGCTGCTCAGGCATACCTTCAGTGGATACGCCATAATCCAGGTTCTGATGACCACTTTGACCGCCCCTTCAGGATTCAGGTTGGCGAAACTGAGCGCCTTAGCTGCAACGATGACAGAGCCGCGGGCTGCTATTCGACGGGGGATAACGCCGTCATCCTTGTGGATGACTGGATCGAGGAGTATGTCTACCGGCGCGACAGCACATATGCCGTTCAGGAACTTTTCCGGGTCCTGACCCACGAGGCTGGCCACCAGTTCGACTACAGAAACCCGGACGGCTCAAATGAAGGATGCGGCAGATTGAATGGCTGCCACGCGCCTTATTTTTCTGGCAGCGTGATGAGCTACGATCATGTGGAAGGCCGAAGCGTACGTTACTACGTGACGAGGGAGGACATCCGTCACATCCCCGGAGCGACATGGAACGACAGCCCCAATGGCCGGTATACGGTCTGGCGAGCAGGGGAACCGTCTTCCATAGAAAGCTGGGGAGTGTGGTTCTATCACGAATTCAGGGTTAGCGGCAGGACGGATCCCGGCAACCTTAGCAGAGAAACCCTGTTTATCGACGAAGAGATAACCGGAGAGGGATGGATCCGGGGGCAACCATCGGTGAACGCCTCGCCGGACACCAGCGCGACCTATAGCGGCACTGACAACTTCATGGGGGTCGATCTCCATCCGTCCTACCGCGCCCTTCTACGGGCGGACGCGAACCTGCGCTACACGTTCAGCGCGGCCCCGACCCTTGGCCTGCGGGTCAACAACTTCGAAGCCTATAAGGAATCCAACGGAACCCTTGGATGGCATGACCACAGCTTTCCCGAATACGGCTGGGGAGACTTCCGCTACGTCATGAAGAACTGCGGACCAGGTGGATGCTCAGGTATAGGCGCGAATGCGAAATGGTATTCCAATAACGACGGTGACCCGACAGGCTGGGTAGGCGGCGTAGTGGACGACGATACGAACAACTACTCCGGTTCCTTCGTGGCGGAGAAAGACTGATCGGTGGAAGCTAACTGGTCCAACCAGACGGTCTGGACGGGCGACAATCTCCCGATCATGCGAGGCATGAACGGCGGGTCGGTGGACCTGATCTACCTTGACCCGCCGTTCAACTCGAAAGCCAACTACGCCGCGCCGATCGGGAGCGAAGCGGCGGGTGCCGCTTTCAGGGACACGTGGACGCTGGCGGACGTGGACATCGCATGGCTTGACCTGATCGAAGCGAAGGAACCGGCCCTTAACCGGGTCATCGCCGCTGCCATGACCAGGAGCGACAAATCCTATCTGATCTACATGGCGGCGCGGCTGCTGGAGATGCGGCGCATCCTCAAGCCGACCGGCAGCATATATCTCCACTGCGATCCGACCATGAGCCATTATCTCAAACTGGTCATGGACGCCGTGTTTGGGCGACGGAATTTCGTCAACGAAATCGTGTGGCGGATCGGTTGGGTAAGCGGCTTCAAGACCCAGAAACGTGGATGGATCAGAAACCACGAAATCATCATGTATTATGTTAAATCCCCAGATGCGCGGGACCTCTTCAACAAGGAATACATTCCCTATCCGGAAGACTATGTAAGGAGAGATGGAAAAAGGCCTGTAGGCAAGGGCATACCCATTGAAGACACATGGAATTGCTCTGAAGCTGATCGTCTAGACTCCATAATGATCAAAAGCTTTTCAAACCCCCACTTCCAGTCCGAAGTGCAACACCGGCCCGCCTCCGGAGCGAGGGCGTGGCCCGAGCGGAGGAGGCGGGCCGGTGTTGAGGGATTTTCCGGCCAGGGCCCCGGATTCCACGCGGAATACGGCGGCTGTCCCTTCGGATCGGAGCGTAACCGGGCCTCCCGGCGGCGGCAAGGCCCCGCGGCGGGAGGTGGCGCGCCCGTCCGGGCGAGGGAAGGGGTGGCCCGACCGAAACCGGGCGGGCGCGCCTGCGGAATTCCCTCTCCCCCGTCGGCCGACGGGGCGAAGCGCCTCAGGGAGGCCGCGCCCGCGCGAAAGCCTCCGCCGGCGTCAGGTAGCCGAGCGCCTTGCGGGGGCGCGCGTTCAGGATGTCCTGGACCCGCTTCACGCGGGCGTCCGTGACCTGCCGCAGGTCGGTCCCCTTCGGCAGGTACTGGGGCGGCAGCCCGTTGGTGTGCCCGTTCAGGCCCCGCTCCCACGAGTGGTAGGGCGTCGCGAGGAAGAAGTCGGCCTCCAGCGCCTTCGCCACCTTCGCGTGCCCCGCGAACTCCTTGCCATTGTCCGCCGTGATCGTGTGGACCCTGGCGCCGAGCCCCTTGAGAAGGTCGGTCATCGCCTCGCCGACCGCCTCCGCCTTCTTTCCGTCAACCCGTTGGAGAAGCGTGAATTCCGGGCATCTGTCCACAAGCGACACCACCGCACCGCCGTTTCCCCCGCCGATCACCGTGTCCGCTTCCCAGTCGCCGATTCCCGCCTTCGCCCCGACCTCTTTCGGGCGCTCCGAGATGTCCCTCCGGCCCGGGATGTGACCCCGGCCCGCGTGGCGGCCACCCTTCCGGTCCGGTTTCTTTCCCCGCCGCCGCAGGTGCCCGAAAAGCGTTCCTCCGTCCCCGCCGTCCGCGCGTACGAGGTCGTATATCCGCTGACGGCCGACCATGCCGGGGTCCTCCAGCCGGAGACGCCCCGGGACCTGTTCCGGGCTCCAGCCCTCCTCCAGCTTCGCCACGACCTTCGCCCAGCGCTCCTCCGTCAGCTTCCCCGGGACCGAAGAGGCCTCGCTCCGGCGCTTGGTGGCCTTCCTCCACGCCTGTCCCTGCCGGTATCCCCGCCCGCCGCCGTTGCGTCGGATCTCCCGCGATATGGTGGCCGGATGGCGGCCCGGCCGCCTGGCGATGGCCCCGTTCGAAAGCCCGCTTTTCCCCGTCGCGTATATCTGGCATCTTTCGTCGAAGGTCAGATGACGGTAGCCCTCGGGCATGACACTCTCCTATCCTGAGCACAGGGACTGTCGCCGTTATCTGACCGATTCGCAGGATGCTGCACCCGAAACGCGGCTTCCCACCATCAACGGTGTTGCACTTCAGAGCGGAACGGGGGAAAGAAAAAACGGGCTACCCCACACAGAAACCCCGTTCACTTCTTGAAAGGATCATCGCCGCCAGCAGCGATCCGGGCGACATGGTTCTGGACCCGTTCTGCGGCTGCGCGACGGCGTGCATAGCGGCGCAGGACCTTAACCGGGAATGGGTTGGGATAGATGTTTCACCGAAGGCGGCTGAACTGGTGCTGTCGCGGCTCAGGAACGAGCTGGGCATGTTCGCCCACCACACGGTGGTCAATCGCACGGACATCCCGCAGCGCACCGATATCGGGAAGCTGATCCGCTACAATGACGTGAGGAACAGGCGGACCCCGTATGGCGAGCAGGGCGGGAACTGCAACGGCTGCCGGACACACTTCAGGTTGCCAAACCTCACGGTCGACCACATCATTCCGCGACCCAGGGGCGGAACCGACCACATCGGGAACCTCCAGCTTCTTTGCGGACGCTGCAACTCGGTCAAGGGAAACAGGGGCATGGAATACCTTATCTCGAGGCTCGCCGCATGAAAACCGCACGCCCGGCGCGGCGTGGGTAGCCAGGTATATAATCCCCAAAAGTAAGCGGTACATACAGACCGACGACATGAGCGTCATCGGGGCGAGTGTGAACTTCGATACCGGAACGGGGCTTTCGGCGATAGCCAACTGGTCAAAGCGCGACCATGAAGCCATGACCCCTAAGAGTTTGTTCCATAAGTTGAGTGGTCCCGCAGGATGTGGCATTCCGGTTGGTGAACGCAACCAAATACGGAGAGAGCCATGCCCTGGAACAGGACCACCCAACAGATCCATAAGCGCCCGGACGACCACAGTCAAAACGATCTGACCGACGCCGAATGGACCATCATCGAGCCGATGCTGCCGAAGCAGGGAAGGATGGGACGGCCGCGCGAGGTCGACCTTCGGTCGGTGTTCGACGCGGGCCGGTATATCCTGTCCACGGGATGCCAGTGGCGCGCGTTACCCTCTGGATATCCACCGTTTTCCACCGACCGGAACCATTTTTACGCATGGCGGCGGAGCGGGCTCCTGGAGCGTATCGCGCATCGTCTCCGGAACCTCGCGCGGCGGTGTTCGGGGCGCTCCGCGGAGCCGACCGCCGCCCCGGTCGACAGCCGGTCGGTGAAGACCACGGAGAGCGGCGGGCCCCGCGGCCACCACGCCGGGAAGAAGGTGAAGGGGAGGAAAAGGCACCTGATCGTGGACGCCGACGGCACACCGATCGTCATGACGGTTCACACCGCCGACATCCAGGACCGGGACGGGGCGCCGGACCTGATCGCGAAGCTGCTGGAGACGGTGCCCACGGTGTGTAGGCTGTTCGCCGACGGTGGCCACCCGGGTCCGAAGCTGCGGGAGCGGCCTGGGGGGAGGGGGTTGCCGGACGTGATCAGGATCGTCGGAAAACCGGAGGATGTCAAAGGGTTCACTGTTCCCTGCCGCCGCTGGGTGGTGGAGCGGACCTTCGCCTGGATGGGCCGGTGCCGCCGCCTGTCGAAAGATTACGAAAGGCTCAGCGAGAACTCGCTGGCATCCGGGGTGAGGCATCACGCGCCACCGGTCCGAGCGTGATGCCGAACGCTGGCCGCCTGCCGGTTCCTGCTCAGGCGGGTGGCGAGGGCGTCAACTCCATGAAAAACAATAGTTTAATGATATCAGTGACTTATGGTTCAAACTCTAAGGCAAGCACTGAACCTTCATTCACAAGCGATGCCTCGACCACTCATTTCGGCGTCGGCATCGGTTACAAAACCGGGCCGGTGACGCTCGGGTTGAACTGGGGCACTTCGAAAACCGAGCGGACGTTCACACGAACGCCGGTTAATGCTGCAGCTGATCCGATATCTGAAAGGTCTGAGGACAAGTCAACCGGCTTCGGGCTGGCGGCGAACTACGATCTCGGCGGCGGCGCAACCCTGCAGCTCGGAGTCGGCAACGGCAAAACCGATATGACGAGGCGGGACAACTCGATCAACGTCTCCACAGTCCCCAACACGGTGAAGGTCGATAACGATACTCTTCCGGACACCAAGTCCGTGGACGTCAACACCTGGTCGCTCGGACTGGCGTTCGCGTTCTAAGCGAAGCCCATAACTGCGAGAAGGCGGGCTTCGGCCCGCCTTCCGGTGTCCGGTCCGCGAATGTCTCCCCACCATTCGGGGCGGACCCGTGCGTTTCCGTAAGGGGTGTGCCCGTCGCCGGATTCCGTTGCGGCGATGGTCTGGAACGCCCTGCCCCGTGCCACTGCATGGGGCCCGTGAGCCCGACTACCGAACCTCGCCGCTGGCCCCGCCAGCGCCCTGGGCAGAAGATCGAAAGGAGAATACCATGCGAACGGGAAACCTGATGATGGCGGCGCTCGGCGCGGCGTTCCTGTCCGGCTGCGGAGGGGGGGGCGGTGGCCCGTCCGGCACCGGAGCCGATATTTCGAACCATCTCGACGCGGTGCGGGATGCGTCGGGAAATTCACCGCGATTCGGAAGCGTCACCCAGTCCAGCCGCGGTGCAGGCGGGGAAACAGGTGACACGGTCACCGCTTCCTACATCTATGATGCTAACAATGAAGAAACGCGCCTCCAAGTGAACTTCAACGTCGAAAACGACGACGGGTCCTCCTTCCCGATAGTAGGCGACCTCGCCGATGATGAGGTTAATTTCGCGCCGGATGATGAAACAATCGACGGCCACAAGATCTTGCGGGGCGAGCTGGAGGCTAGCGACGACTCCTCCTATGTCAGGAATCTCCACATCAACGCCCTGTATGAGGATAACGGTGGTACAACGTCGAATCACCTCACATACGGCTACTGGATCAGCGCGACCGGTGAATTCGTGGTTGGTGAGGACGACATTCTGGAGAGCGCCATGCTGGACAACGTAGATCTCGGCGCCTTCGTCGACGGTCGCCTGATCGACGGCGATGCATTCACACCGGGCGGAATGTCAGCAACATACACCGGCAAGACCAGCGGACTCTACGTGTACGAGGCCCTCAATGGCGAAAATATGGAAGGCGCGCATTTCGACGCGGTGATTGAGTTAAGGGCGGACTTCTCCGAAACCTCGATTGAAGGCGACATCGCGGACTTCATGTTCATCGACCCGTTCACCGTCGATGTGGAGACCGGCGCGTTCGAGGAAGAGAGTAGTGAGACACCTGATTTGAATACCGTGATTAGGCTTCTAGGCGGAAACATTGAATCGGACGGCTTCTTCACGGGCTCAGAGGTCCGCATTGCAAGCAGTCAAAATGAACCAGGTACACCGGTCAGCGAAGGCAGATGGGGAGGTGACTTCTCGGCAGGCGCGGAGCTCGTCGCCGGCACCTACGCCGCCGTCTGGATGGATGAGGAAAGCGGCGCGAACGTCGGAGAGGGGTCGCTGGTCGGTGCGTTCGTCGCGGACGAAGACCCGCCGCCGCAGTAGGCGCTCCTTCCGTGGCGTCCCGGCGGTCGGAGACGGCTTCCGTAGCACCGTAGGGACGGTGGAAGTGACTTCGTAACCGTATCCGGACGCGGACGGCGTGGACGTCCGCGTCCATTTTCCGCCGGAGCGGGGTCGGATACCCATCCGATGGCTCCGGCCCGACCGTCGAAAGAGGGAACGGTGAGGGGATTCCTCGGTACGCTTGGCCTGCTCGCCGCGCTGGCATGGCCTCTGTCCGTCCCGGACACGGCCCGGAGCCAGGGAACCCCCACGCCGGAGATACGGGAAGCGAACTTTCCGGTGGACGCGGTGGCTGTAGCCGCCGGGTGTCGTGGACCCTGCGCATCGGGGCCTCCTGAAGGGGAGGATTGGCGGATTCCTCGGCATATTGCGGTGAAATCGCCCCCTGACCGCCATATCCGGTGAATCCCCGCAGGGCGGATTCCGTCATTCACCGCGAAAAATCCGTGACCTGGGGGGGTCTGGCGGACACTCAATAGGTGTCGATGTGAGAATCGGCTATCACGTTTTCGGAAAAAACAGAGAACCAGCCGTGCCGGACGTTTCCGACCGGTGGGAAACGCCTGACGGCGCCGGTTGTCGGTCTATCGTTGCGGAACAACCAGCGGCGTAGTGGATAGGTCGGCTCCGGCGTGTATCCATTTCTGCCACTGGTCCGCAGCGACAATCGCCACATGTCCAGTCGGCGAACAGCAGGCAATCGGTTCCGTTCGGAACGACCGGTGACAGCTGGGCGGAAAAGGACGGAGCTTCATGGTTTTGCCGGAGTAAGCGACTGGCGACACCGCAAAACGCCGTTGCGGAAGGTTCGGTCATTGTCTCCGATCCGAAGGGACAGCCGCCGTATTCCGCGTGGAATCCGGGGCCCTGGCCGGAAAATCCCTCAACACCGGCCCGCCTCCTCCGCTCGGGCCACGCCCTCGCTCCGGAGGCGGGCCGATGTTGCACTTCGGACTGGAAGTGGGGTATAATAATCCCTAAAAATCCCATGTTTTTCTTGCAGTAGTGGGGCATTGCCGTATCTTACCGTCATGCATTCGGTGATCTGGACAGAGACTTTTCTGGCGCATGCCAAGCGCTGTGGATTATCGGAAGACGAGATGACCGCTATCGTAAATGCGCTTGCCGAAGATCCGCTTGCGGGTGACATAATCACCGGGACCGGCGGGGCGCGGAAGTTTCGCCATGCTGGCTATGGCAGGGGGAGGAGCGGCGGTTACCGGACGATCCATTATTTCGGGGGAGATGACATTCCGGTGTTTCTGTTGACGGTCTATGGAAAACGCACGAAGGCAGATCTGACGAATGCGGAGAGAAACGAACTGGCAAAGATGCTGGCGAACATCGCGGATACCTATCGGAACAATACTGGATAGAGATCCCGGAAATTCCGCGGCAGTGGATGGGAGAAAGTGAAATGAGCTTCGGTAAGGAATTGATCAGGAGCGCGGAAGAAGCCCTCGCGATAGCGAAGGGAGAGGCAGAACCGGCGGGCGAGTTCGTTCCCGAAACCGTGGACGTGGCGGCGATCAGGAAAAAGCAGAAGCTTTCACAGGTGGCGTTCGCCCGACGGTACCGTCTTCCGGTCAGTACCCTGCGCGACTGGGAGCAGACCCGTCGATCTCCGGATCGCGCCGCGATGGCGCTGCTGGTGCTGATTGACCGAAATCCTCAGATGGTCGCGGATACCTTGGCCGCGGACTGACATAACCGCACCAACGTCAGTTTTACGATCAACGCGCTGTAGATGGAATCCGATGGTTTCGGCCCCGCGATGCCATGTCCGGCAGATGCGGGATCGTACGTTAAGGCTTTTTCGTAGGCCCCTTCCCATGATTTTCAGATCGCGGGCCGCCGTCGCGGCGGCGGCGGTCGTGCCGCACTCATTTGACGGCTGTGGAGTGGGCGGGAAATAGAGTGACTACCTCACATGCTGATAGGGGCAGGAGCGTATCACAAAACTGGTCCGGCATGCACCACCGGTATTCGCCGGTGAGTGGGATGTGTGCCCACCCAAGCGGCGAGATGTGAGCCAACAGAGCTCTGGAGGGCTGTCGAACCCGGTCCGGCGGTAGCTGCCGGATCGTTCCAGTGGGCCGGAGCTGCGCGATATTCAGAGTTGGGAAAACGACGCGAACAGCGCATCAGGCGGGAGAAGCGGAACCGGTGTTCTTTCGTCGACCTAACGGGCGATGGAGCGTGTGAACGGCGCTCAGCGCGACGAGAGAACGCTACAGAGCGTTGAAGGTGGTCTTTGGCACCATCGTCGGAAGGTTTGTACGTAGATCGCTTCCGGGCGGACCATTCGGTGAACGTCCGTTAACGACTCCGTTCTGCCGATCACCAGTAAGCCGTCGGTCCATAAATGCCGAGATGTCCGGTGGCCTGGGACATGGATTTTCCGGCTTCGACGAGATCCTAGAGGGCTGAGATTGTTTCCGGCCGCAGGGGCGGGCGCTTCGGGGTCCGCCCGTGTTTCCGCTCGGTCACTAACCCTTCTTTCGTGCGCGCGGCTGCCTGAACCTGACGACGAAGAGAAAGAGGAATTCGAAGGCTTTCTTGCAGCGTATGGATAAGGGGATGCCGAATTCGGGGATCTCCCTGCCTTCGGGCTGGATTTCAGTGATCCCGACGCGCTCTCCGTTGAAATGGGTTGCAATCCCCACCTGCAAGTACGCGAGGCAGGGAAACAGTCCGTTTGGGACGTTCCCGGACTGAAAGGCGCGGTGACATTCTGTGCCCTTGCGATAACGTTCCCGATCCTCACTATCTCCATCGGGATAGCTGTTGATTCAACGTGACGCGCCTCACGTTGCGCGGCATGGGGCGAGGCATGGCATGGCAACGCGGGGCTTGGCCATCCACACACCCGCTGCGCTAAACAAAGAAAAGGCGGCATTCAGCCGCCTTCCTTTTTGGTATGTGAGCTTGTTCAGAAGCTGAACGCCAGCCCGAGCGACCACGTATTGTAGTCTTTGCTCATGGTGTCAGGATCACCATCTTCGGCAGCTTTGTAAGCGCCATCGCGGCGTGTCTTATCAGTCGTACCGTTGCCGACGCCGAGTTGGAGGGCCGCGCCGCCGCCAATGTCATAGACCGCCGAAAAGCCAAAGCCCGTCGCTTTGTCTTCTCCTGTAAAAGCGTTGGTGTTGGTTCTCTGGAACGTGCCTTCGGTCGATTTACTACCCCAGTTCGCTCCTAGGGTTATGGCGTCCAGCGCATAGCCAACCCCGATTCCGACATGTGTAACCGACACATCGCTCGTCCAACTGCGGCTGTTATCCAAGTTAAACACCGCGTCATGGTCTCGCTTCGACCAATTGACGCTGGCCGACAGGCCCGCGCCCGTATCGATGCCGACGCTTGCGCCTATGACGCTCATGGTGTCGGTCTGGCCTTTATTAATTGCTCCCCCACTTCCAGTCCGAAGTGCAACACCGGCCCGCCTCCGGAGCGAGGGCGTGGCCCGAGCGGAGGAGGCGGGCCGGTGTTGAGGGATTTTCCGGCCAGGGCCCCGGATTCCACGCGGAATACGGCGGCTGTCCCTTCGGATCGGAGCGTAACCGGGCCTCCCGGCGGCGGCAGGGCCCCGCGGCGGGAGGTGGCGCGCCCGTCCGGGCGAGGGAAGGGGTGGCCCGACCGAAACCGGGCGGGCGCGCCTGCGGAATTCCCTCTCCCCCGTCGGCCGACGGGGCGAAGCGCCTCAGGGAGGCCGCGCCCGCGCGAAAGCCTCCGCCGGCGTCAGGTAGCCGGGCGCCTTGCGGGGGCGCGCGTTCAGGATGTCCTGGACCCGCTTCACGCGGGCGTCCGTGACCTGCCGCAGGTCGGTCCCCTTCGGCAGGTACCGGGGCGGCAGCCCGTTGGTGTGCCCGTTCAGGCCCCGCTCCCACGAGTGGTGGGGCGTCGGGAGGAGGAAGTCGGCCTCCAGCGCCTTCGCCACCTTCGCGTGCCCCGCGAACTCCTTGCCGTTGTCCGCCGTGATCGTGTGGACCCTGGCGCCGAGCCCCTTGAGAAGGTCGGTCATCGCCTCGCCGACCGCCTCCGCCTTCTTTTCGTCAACCCGTTGGACAGGCGTGAATTCCGGGCATCTGTCCACAGGCGACACCACCGCACCGCCGTGTCCCCCGCCGATCACCGTGTCCGCTTCCCAGTCGCCGATTCTCGCCTTCGCCCCGACCTCTTTCGGGCGCTCCGGGATGTCCCTCCGGCCCGGGATGTGACCCCGGCCCGCGTGGCGGCCACCCTGCCGGTTCGGTTTCTTTCCCCGCCGCCGCAGGTGCCCGAAAAGCGTTCCTCCGTCCCTGCGGTCCGCGCGTACGAGGTCGTATATCCGCTGACGGCCGACCATGCCGGGGTCCTCCAGCCGGAGACGCCCCGAGACCTGTTCCGGGCTCCAGCCCTCCTCCAGCTTCGCCACGACCTTCGCCCAGCGCTCCTCCGTCAGCTTCCCCGGGACCGAAGAGGCCCCGCTCCGGCGCCCGGTGGCCTTCCTCCACGCCTGTCCCTGCCGGTATCCCCGCCCGCCGCCGTTGCGTCGGATCTCCCGCGATATGGTGGCCGGATGGCGGCCCGGCCGCCTGGCGATGGCCCCGTTCGAAAGCCCGCTTTTCCCCGTCGCGTATATCCGGCATCTTCCGTCGAAGGTCAGATGACGGTAGCCCTCGGGCATGACACTCTCCTATCCTGAGCACAGGGACTGTCGCCGTTATCTGGCCGATTCGCAGGATGCTGCACCCGAAACGCGGCTTCCCACCATCAACGGTGTTGCACTTCAGAGCGGAACGGGGGAGTACATTCTTCCCTTTCTGTGGAGAAATTACGCGAACAGGGACGATGCCCGCCTCACCCCGCGCGCGCGACTTCTGAAAGAGGATCTGCTACGTAGGGTTTCGGACCCGTCTCCACGAAGATTAGAAAACTGCGGTCAGGTCTGAAAGCCAAAGGATTCAATGAAGAGAAAACACATCACGTATTCATGACCTATGTCACGGAAAGTGGAGCTGAGACGACGGTTTTTACATACTTTTCCCACCGGGCGGGAGGGAAGGATGTCAGCGCCGGGGAGATCGGTTCAATGGCGAGGCAGTGCAGGATCACCACGAAGCAGTTCAGGGCCTTGGTTGAATGCACCCTGTCGCGAACGGAATACGAGGAAATTCTGGTCCGGAAAGAGGCCATACCGCCGACGCAGACCCGTCATGATGGATGACCGGTCATTTCCCCCGGGAACGCGGGTCGGGCATGATCGACTGCCGCGGTTTCGACAGTCTCCAGCCCGGGTTTACCGGCGAATAAATAAAATATTATAAAAACATTATGTTATAGGGCATTCGTGAGGCCTCATGGCACTACACGGCCATGTTTCGGGGGGTCGGGGTCGGATTGCGCAAGGTCAGAACACGTTCCCACGGGTCCGCCGTCAGGTCCGGGCGCACGGTATATCTCCACCTGCTCCGCCACCGCTGTCCGGACGTGGAGCGTCCGTCAGTCCGCTGTGTGGAACCGGGAGGTCACGCTACACTGTCCGGCGAGTGTGTCACGTATGGGCCCGGTACGCACGAAAGTGCTGAAAACGTAAGGATTTTTGCAGTATCCGGGATCCCTGCGTCATTGATTCCGGAACTGCGGCGGAGCGGGTGCCGTGAATGAACGCGGATTCGATGCCGTGGGACAGCGGAGCCCGGCGTCAAACCCGTCACGGTCTACAGGTATGTCAGCCAGACGATGAGTTGGGGAAACGGAAAGCGAGATCCGACCGCTTGACGTACGTTCCCGCACTCAGCCGAAATCCACCGCCCTGCACAACCGCTCAAGCCGGATAACGGCCAGCATATCGCCCGGGACCGGTCAAGCGGTCCGGCGAGGTCAGGGCGTTGGAAGGTCCGGTCCCGCCCCCCAATCCCGCTAACGAACGTCTCCGCCATCGGCGCGAGCGTCAGCATCGATTCCGGTGTGGGCTTCTCGGCGGTGGCCAACTGGTCGAGGTTCGGCCATGACGGCGGCAGGGCGAACGCCCCCGCGAACATATGGAAATGGCCGGGGGCCCTGTTCTGGACACCTCGACCGTTTCCTACGACACCAACCAGTCAGCGACGCATCTGGGTTTAGGCATCGGCTACACGACCGGTCCCGTCACTTTCGGCGCGAACTGGGGTGCGTGGAAGACGGACCGCGACTTCATGCGGACGGCCGTGAGGGTGAACGACGACGCGACCCCCGACATCCCCAACGAGGGAACGGTCAGGCAGGCCGCTTTGGTCGACAGCGCCAGCACCGGATTCGGCCTTACCGCGAACTACGATCTCGGCGGCGGCGCGGTGATCCAGCTCGGTTTCGGCGGCGGCGTGACGAAAACGGTGTTCACCCTGGACGATGGATCGGAAACCGGAGCGCTTGGCGATTCCTACAGCGTCGACACCAACGCGAACAACTGGTCGCTCGGTCTGGCGTTCAGCTTCTGAACCCCGTTCCCGCGGTGAAAAGCAGGGCGGTTTCCCGCACGCTCCGTCCGCGACGGACGCCGCAGCGGACGGCGGCGAAGGCGGGTTGGGACCCCCGGAGAGCGAAAAGAAAGGAAAAGTTATGGAATTGAAGATCAAACTGGCGCTGCTGGCGACCTGCGCGGGTCTCCTCACCGCCTGCGGTGGCGGCTCCGACACCACCGCGGCCGGTGGTGGTGGTTCTAACGTCATCGAGGAACCGGAACAGCCAGCGGAACCGGAACCGCCAGCGGAACCTCTTCCGACGGTCGAGGAAGGCATCAAGGCGCAGAACGCCCTGGTCGATCAGGGTGAGACGGCCTATAAAGCCGCCAAAGCTATAGTGGAGGCCTTGACCGGAAAAGCCGAGGAAGAGAATCGCGACGTAGCGGATGTTCTGGCCGAAACCCGATTTATCGGCGCGCAGGGTCGTTCGGTGACCGTGGGGCGCAGAGCCCAGGCCATCCTGACCGCGTACGGTGACGTTCGCCAAGAGTATCTCAAGGGGTCAGAGGCGTACGGAGATCTGGTCGCGATCCGCGAAAATGAGGACCTGTCCGATGCGGAGAGGGAGAACGCCAAGGACCTTCTCGAGATTGCGAAGTTCAATCGCAACCAGATCGACATGATACTGAACCCCTATGAAGACGAAAACGGCATGATGGCTAAATCGGTGCTGAGACAGGCGTACGATAAGATCATAAAGGATCCCGATATGCCGAAAAACGCCGCCTATCACGAGGGGAACGCGAAGAAAGCGGTCTGGGCCGCGCTTAAGGACCCGCGGCCGCTGCCGGATAACGGCTTGAAAGGCCTCGTCGATAAAGCCGGCATCGTGTTCGCGACCGGTGACAACTTGCCGAACGGTGCGATGACCTTCGCGGAGATCGTCGGCGATGGATTGGTGACCCATAATGTGGCCAACGTTGATTACGGCGCGGTATCGCTGGATGGCATGGAGAATGCGGAAAATGCTACCTATGCTCCGACAGAATTTAAGGATCGCGCTCATATCGCCTTCGACTACCCCTACAAGGGCATTCGAGGAAGCGTTATCTGCCGGGGTGTCTGCCTGGAAAGCGAAGACGAAATCACGACGGGTGAGGAATTCGGTGAGGGTTGGTTCTTCGTTCCGGTGAGCTTCGGAATAGATAACAAGTGAGCGGACAGAAGCGACGTGTATTACGTCCCGGACGGTGACGGTAACTACGAGAAGGCCCTGTTCGTCCGCTACGGTATGTGGCTGGAAGATGATGTCGGCAAATCCGCTGGACCCGCGCTCGTCCGAAGGATCGCCGTAGACGAATCAAACGGAGATAGCAAAGGCAGCAATCTCGATATAACAAGCGTCAACAGGGCGACCTACACCGGGGATGCCCAAGGTCTTGCCGCCCGCGGGGACGGTACGCCCGAGAACACCGCTACCGGGCAGTTCGAGGCGAGCGTTAGCCTGATTGCGACCTTCGGTCAGAGTCCATCGTTGACCGGCTCCGTCGAAGGTTTCAAGCCGGTCGATCCCGACCTTGACGGCGAAGCGGTGGATGAGAATTGGGAAGTGTTGTTCAACCCGACGCCACTACTGGATAAAGACGGCGCCGTCATGACCGACAACAAGATCGCGATAGATTGGATCGCAACAGGCTTCGGCGACGAAGGTGAGCGGCCGGAGGGCTTCTACGGTGACTTCGCCCACACCTTCAAGGATGACGACGACAATGACACCGGCCGGGTCGCCGGGGTCTACGTCGCGGACTAGAGCCGGTCCGCACCGGATCCGCATGGAAACAGGTGAGGGGCGCCTTCGCGGGTGCCCCCCGGCGCCAGTCCGAAGCG
Source organism: uncultured Rhodobacter sp. (assembly GCA_965201085.1). Lineage (GTDB taxonomy): Bacteria > Pseudomonadota > Alphaproteobacteria > Rhodobacterales > Rhodobacteraceae > JAPOUP01. The sequence goes on from CBDAVS010000013.1 coordinate 16,015, forward strand.
CAACACCGGCCCGCCTCCGGAGCGAGGGGGTGGCCCGAGCGGAGGAGGTGGGCCGGTGTTCAAGGATTTTCCGGCCAGGGGCCCGGCTTCCACGCGGAACGCGGCGGCTGTCCCTTCGAATCGGAGCGTAACAGGACCTTCCCGCGGTCGCAGGGCCCCGCGGCGGGAGGCGGCGCGTCCGGGCGAACGCCTCCGCAGGCGTCAGGTGGCCGAGGGCCTTGAGGGGGCGTGCGTTCAGGATGTCCCGGACCCGCTTCACACGGGCGTCCGTGGCCTCGCGAAAGTCGGTCCCCTTCGGCAGGTACCGGCGCGGCGGCCCGTCGGCATGCCCGTTCAGGCCCCGCTCCCACGAGTGGTGGGGCGTCGGGAGGAGGAAGTCGGCCCCGGGCGCCTTCGCCACCTTCGCGTGCCCCGCGAACTCCCTGCCGTCGTACGCCGTGACCGTGTGGACCCTGGCGCCGGGACCCTCGGGAAGGTCGGTAATCGCTCCGCCGACCGCCTCCGCCCTCTTTCCGTCAACCCTCTGGACAGGCGGCTGTTCCGACGCCCGGTCCACAGGCGACACCACCGCGCCGCCATGGCCCCCGCCGATAACGGTGTCGGCCTCCCGGTCGCCGGTCCTGACCTTCTCCCCGACGGTCTCCGGGCGCTCCGGGATGTCCCACCGGCCCGGGATATGGCCCCGGCCCGCGTGGCGGCCACCCTGCCGGTTCCGCTTCCTTCCGCGGCGGCGGAGGTGCGTCAACGGACTTCCGCCGCCCTTCCCGTCGGTCCGGATGCGGTCGTATATCCGCTGCCCGCCGACCATGCCGGGGTCCTCCAGCCGGAGACGGCCCGGGATCCGTTCCGGGATCCGTTCCGGGCTCCAGCCCTCGCCGGCTTCGCCACGACCGCCGCCCGGCGCTCCCCGTTGGGTTTCCCCGGCACCGACGGGGCACCGCCCCTCCGCCCGGTGGCCTTCCCCTGCGCCCGCCTGCGCCTGTATCCCCGACCGCCGCCGTCGCGACGGAGCTCACGCGATATCGTCGACGGGGCACGGCCCGGCCGCCGCGCGATGGCCGCGTTCGAAAGCCCGCTTTTCCCCGTGGCGAAAATCCGGCATCTTCCGTCGAAGATCGGATGACGGTAGCCCTCGGGCATGACACTCTCCTCGGTTCGTTCACCGGGACTGTCGCCGTTATCCGGCCGGTTCGCAGGATGCCGCGCCCCGGGCGCGGCTTCCCACCACCTAAGGTGTTGCACTTCAGGCTGGCGCGGGGCATAAGTGGATCGTCTAGGGTGGACCGCGATGGATCTCATGCGTCATACGTTCCCGTCACCCGCGGAGACGGGCGGTTTTCCAGCCCCACGGCAGCGGGCTCCATACGGATTCCGGGAAACGAAATGACGAGGGCCGATGGTGAAGACGCCGACCCGGCCTGATGATGCCGCTGGCCATCGCTCGCTTCGAGGTCGACAGGCATTGACGGGTCGCGTCGCCGGACAGCGGACGCCGATGAGACCGTCGGTGGAGGAGGCCGGAATGGTATATCGTCCATGGGACAGACGGACATGCGTACCGGCCCCCGCGTCGGTGGGGTTCCCGTACGCCGGCGAAAGCGACGGTGGCGGTGCCCTGGTCCATGCGGCGGAAGGGTGCGGCGCCGGAACGCGGTCCGGAGGCCGGGACACCCGGTGGGGTGACCCGGTACGGTTCCGCTCGAGGGGAAGGCAACGGCATCGCCGCTGGTCCACCCGGTCGTTGGGGGCCATCCGGTGACCATCGAAGGGCGGGTCGGAACGGTGGTTCAGGGCTCAATGTCACGTCCGGTTCAGGTCCGGCAATAGGGAGAAGGATGATGGGATTTCCGCAGACGCTATGGGTCCTCGCCGCGTTGGCCGGCCTCCTGCCCGTCCCGGACATTGCCGCCAGCCAGCAGATCCACGATTCGGTACCGCCACGGGCCACCGTCCCTGCGGACGCGGTCGTGGCGGCTGCGGCGCTTCTCCGGGAGGGCCGGTGGGAGGCCGCTTTCGACATCCTCGGACCCCGGGCTGGCGACGACCCGCGCGCCGTGGCGCTGCTGTTCGACGCGGGCATGGCCACGCTGGGACCGGCCCACCGTCCCGGAATGCCGGAGGCGGAGCGCGCCGCGCTGCTGGAGGTCTCCATCACGGCGTTTCGTGCGATCCTCGCCGCCGGTCCCGGACAGAACAGGGTCAGGCTGGAACTGGCACGTGCGCTTTTCCTGCAGGAGCGGTACGGAGCGGCGAGGCGACAGTTCGAGCGGATCCTGGCTGGGGACGTTCCTGAACCTGTGGCGGCCAACGTCCGGCGTTTCATCGCCGAGATCGACCGACGCCGCCGTTGGCGCACCTACGGCGGGTTCGCCTTGGCCCCAGACACCAACATCGGCGGGGCCACAAGCCAGCGCACCATAACCATCGGTGGGCTGCCCTTCACACTGGACCGGCAACCGACCTCTGGGGTGGGGCTGTCCGTCTGGGGCGGCTGGGAATACCGCCATCCCGTCAGCGAACGGGTGCGGCTGCGCTTCGGCGGCGACATCTCCAGAACGGAATACAAAGGCAGCGAGTTCGACCGGATGACCCTGTCCGTCCGGGCCGGACCGCGCTGGCTTATCCCGCCTCGCACGGAGGCCAGCCTTCTCGCGCAGGCGCGCCGCCAATGGGACCGGTCATCCCCATCCTACGACGAGCTGGGTCTGCGGTTCGAGGGCGTCCAAGTCACTGGTTCCAGGGTCCAGCTTAGGTTTGACGGATCACTGGCCGAACGCAGCTGGCGGACCGAGCCGGCCCGCGACGGTCCCGTCAGGTCACTCAGCTTCGGCGGGCGCTACCTGGCTAGCCCGAACCTGTCGTTGGACGCCTCCGCCTTCTGGAGACGCGATCGCCCGGAGGGCAGGCCGGATCTCCGGAACGGAACCTACGGGCTGTCGCTGCGGGCGAGCCGTGACCTTCCGCGGGGCTTCACGCTGGCCCCTTCCGTCACGGTGAGCAGGACCCGGTATGACGAGATTGGGTTCGCCACCACGGATTCGGACCGTCGGAGTGACCGGACGGTCGACCTGAGCATCGGCCTGACCAGGCGCGACCTCACGTTCGGACGGTTCAGCCCCAGCCTGCGGATCGGTCAGGCACGGCGCTACACCAACGCGCTGACCTACGACTACAGACGCACCTACGGCGAGCTGAGCCTCGTCCGTCAGTTCTGAGGGGCGCGGGTGGCGAATGCGCCGCGAGTGACCGCCGCCGCCGACCGCATTGGCTATAGGCGTCTAGCCGCCGTCCCTCCTCTCCGACAAAAGCATATCGATGCCCTGCCAGAGCGTCAGGCCGCGCGGTCCCGGCAGAAGGCCCTGAACCCTTCGGTGACGCGCTTCGGTCCCGGTATAGATACCCTGTCCTAGGGTTTCCTGCGCTTCGGGCCGGGTTTCAGCCGCGCCGACGGCTACCGGTCCGTGAATCCTAGGGACTTTCTCGTCTCGACGGCCCTCCCAACCGGATCCGCGGTTCGCGCCGTCTTCGAATCCGTACCTGCTCATTCCACGCTCCTTTTCTCGATGGCGGCGATGACCGCCCGCGCGTATTCCCCGGCATTTCCGATGGCGCCGTTCACTGGCCGGGGCCTGGATCCGTTCCTGTTGCAGGCTGTCCGCCCGAGGTTCCGGAACCGCCGCCACCGCCGCAGGCGGACAGACCCGCGACGGCCATAAGAACCAGACCCCAGATTACCTGATTCGACAGATTCATGGAATCACCGTCCTTCCGTTTTTCCGAGCGTCCACACTAGCGGTCGGCGGCGCGGATGCAAACGAAAACCTGTCTTCTTCCTGCGGTCTGACGACAGGGCGCTTCGGTGAAACGGATGCCTTGCCGGCGGTTCGTTCCACTGGCCGGCCCTGACCTGTCACTACCACATACTTGATCGGTACATCCGCCGCCCCGTTACCCGTATTCCGGTTTCCGCCCCGTCCGGGCGGGGATGGCCCTCGCGTGGGTCTCGGCCACGTTGAGGATGCGCGGTCCCTGCCAGAGCTTCCGCGTCCCCGGCAGCGGCGCTGGCGCTTCATCGACCGGAAGCCGGCGAGGCAGGCTATGGGCGTGACGTAGCGGCCTATGGTCATGTCGGGCTTCGGCGGCGCCCTCGGCTCGATGGCGCGTTCGTACGCGGTGTGGACGACCACCGCCTCGACGCTCTCCGCGCTGACGTGGCGCTCCGCCGGACTGCCGGGGCTCTCCCGCGCGGGAAGCTGCGGATCCCGGACGCGGAACGCTGTCACGCGTCAAAGGCGGGGCACCTGCACAAGTCGTCCGCGGCGTCGGTCCTGCGGTCCTTTATGCGCGTCCTGGTCTTCAGCGCCCTGAAGTAGCACTCGATCCGCCAGCAAAGTTCGTACCGCCGCAGGGCGGTCCCGGAGGTTTAAAGCCCGTCGCCTGTGGGAGGCGACGGTGGCGCGGCACCATCCGCCGGGACATGCCCGGTGTCCCATCCCGGATGACACATGGACCCCCGTCGCTTTGCGCTTTCCGTGGCACTGTCGGCCTCGGGTGACATTCTGGATGGGGGCACGGATGCCTGTTCGACCGCACGGTGAAGCGACCGCCACACCAAAGATCAGGGCTGCGATCCAGGCCAGTGATGAACCCGCCTGGGTTCCGGCGGACCGTTACGGGATCACCGGGCGGACGGTTTGCAGGTGGCGCCACCGCGACGGTGTGGAGGATGGGAGCCACACCCCTCACCGGCCGCGGACGGCACCGACGCCTGCCCGGGAGGCGGTGGCGGTGGTTCCGCGCCGGACCCCGCCGCCGCCGTTGGACGGTTTGCCTGCCGCCGTGCGGGAGTTCCTGAACCCGAAGGTATCGCGACCGGGCCCGGGTCGACGCCTGCGGCGCCACGGCGTCGGCAGTCCTCGCGGGATGAAGGCCCAGGCCCCCAGGCCCGGGCACGGCGCCTTCGGAGCCTATGGGCCAGGCTACATCCATATCGACGTAAAATACCTGCCGCGGATGAAAGACGGGACCGCCCGGCGCCATCCCCTCGTGGCGATCGACCGCGCCGCCCGGTGGGTGTCTGTCCGCGTTTTCCCGGCGAAATCCGCCGCCAACACCAGGCGCTTCCCGCGGGATCCCGAGCGTGCGTGTCCCCTCAGATTCCGGACCGTTCCCACGGACAGCGGCAAGGGGTTCACGGATCGTCCGTCCGGCCTGCGCGAACGTGCGGCTACCGGGAAGCACGGGTTCGGTCAACTCCGCGCCGGGCCCGACACCGGGCATCGACCGACACCGCCACGATCGCCCCGGACAGACGGTATGGCCGGGCGTTTCAACGGCCGCGTCGAAGATGTCCTGCGGGGCCACCGCTTCCAGTCAGGCGAAGATCCCGGGCGGACGCTCCCGCGCTGCGTCCGGCTCCACAACCAACGGCCGCCGCGATCCGTCCCCGGAAGTGAAACGCCGTTGCGGGCCATGAAACACTGGCACAAACCCAAACCGGAGCCGTTCAGGAAAAATCCATACCAGCTCGCGGGATGTGACACTGTTCGAAAATCGTCACCTCGTACTGCGTTGCATGTACGACACCGGCACCCGCTTCATCAGCGATCCGGCGGGCGGCTTGGTTGGCTCGGAGCCAACGGTCCACCAGATCCTCCGACACGCCGGGAGTGCCAGTTAGCGACCAAAAATCAGTGCCGCTCATCGATAGAAATCATGGAACCGGAGACTGACATGCCTACGGGCAATGGGGTGTCCCCAAAACGTTATTGACGGTTTTTGGACGATAATTTATATAAAGACCGATAAATAGACGGATATGGCACGGAAATCTGAACATGGACGACCGCCAACAACTCAGGCCTTAAAACGGCCGTTTTGGAGAAAACATGACGCGCACGGGTGACATTCTGGGATACGCGAGGGTATCGACCGCCGAACAGGACCTTACGGGACAACGAGACCGGTTGATGCGGCAGGGAGCCATACGTGTGTTCGAGGACGTCATTTCCGGCAGGACCTTCGAACGACCCGGTCTCGCCGCGCTGCTCGACTACGCACGGTCCGGCGACACCCTGGCCGTCATCCGTCTCGATCGGCTGGGACGTTCGCTTAAGGAACTTCTCGAAACCGTCGATACCCTCAAAGCCAAAAAGATCAACCTGGCCAGCTTCGAGGAGCGGATCGACACGAGCTCGGCGGCGGGTGAGCTGGTGTTCCATGTATTCGGCGCCATCGCGCACTTCGAGCGCCGGCTGATTTCCGAGCGGACGAAAGACGGGCTGGCGAACGCACGGAAATACGGACGGTACCCCGGTCGCCCGCCCCTGAGACAGGAAACGGTCGCCTCCCTCCGGGATCTGGTGAAGGCCGGAATATCCGTGTCCCAGGCCGCGAAACATCTTGGAATAGGCAGATCAACCGCTTACAGGGTGATCGGCAGGCAGGCCGTAGTCGGACGCTCTCCTGACGTTCCGTCCTAGAGCGTTCCAGCGTATAGACCTTCCGATGGGGCCAATAGGCGATGCCTACCCGAACACTGACTTTCCCAACACCACATTGTTTCGGAAAATCCAAAGCTCCAGTGAGAGCATGTGTTCCTCCGGAACGGTGGACCGCCGGGAGGGTTCGTGTCTGTCCTGCGTTCCCAAGCCGCCTCGGTGTCCTCCGTGCGCACCTTATCGAAGTTGACTCTGTAGCCGGGCACCGCCGCGACCCGGGACAGGGTCCGTGTGGTCGGATTGCTGCCCTGCCTGAGAACGATCCTTACAAGACCTCCCGGCTGGCGCTTGTCAGGTTGGCGATCCCGCCCATTCCGCGCACATGGGCTATGTCGCCAATAACAGCGACGATCAGGGCGGGGTTGCAGGCATCGAAAGCAGTCTCAAGTTAGGCTTCACGGACTTCGGGCGTGCCCAATCGGTCCATGGGATCCCAAGGCAAGGTTTCAATAGACATCGTCGGTCTCCTTCACCATTCGCTTCGCCCGGGCGATATTGGCGTTCTGTCCTTTTTCAATTTACCGCAGAGCAGCGGAACGAGCATGTAGCCGCGTCGGGCGAAGTAAAGGCGGTAGTGTCCGGCCTTTAGTGAAGGCGAAGTTCGCTGACACCGTCACCATGGCTTCGGGCGTCGCCTGTGCCGCCCAAGGTAATCCGGAGGATGCGCACATCAATGCGTGCGTTAGCATAACGCTCCCTCAGGCCATCACCTACTGGCTGGGAATACCCGTGTCTGCCAAACCTCGAACATCTGTACATTTTTGTGTACGTCCCGGCATTCGCAAATCTCTCTGTCGAGCGACGGGACGGATGGATTCATCCCAATAAAGGCACGTAATGTTCCATAGGATCCGATGACAGTCGGGCACCGTCAACATGCCCGTCCCACCATGGCTGCGCAAAGGTTTTCTGAAATGGCCAATTTCGGCCTGATTCCGCTGGCATCGTAAAGATCGGTGCGTCAACCCGCCGGACATGGATTCGGATTTTCAGGACAGGGAACCGTTTCCGCTGCGTGACGTTCACGTCCGACCCGTCCGCGACATGGACGAACGGCTGCGCTGGGACCGTCTGGTCGCGGAGCGCCACTACCTGTCGTTCGCGGGCTTCCACGGCGGAGCGCTGCGCCACGTCGCTCTGGCCGGGAACAGGTGGCTGGCCCTGGTCGGCCGGCAGTCAGGGGAGTTTAGCGTTGGGGTCCGCGACCGCTGGATCGGCTGGACGCCCGAGACGCGTATGCGTCGGCTGCACCTCGTCGCCAGCAACTCCCGTTTCCTCATCCTCGACGCCGGGGGGACCGCCAACCTCGCCCCGCGGGTCCTGGGACCCGGCCTCCGGCGGCTGTCCCGGGACATGCTCGCCCCGCACGGCTATCCGGTGCCGCCCGCGAAGACCTTCGTCGATCCGTCGCGGTTCGCCGGCACCCGCCACCGGGCCACCAACCGGCGCCCGTCCGGCCTCACCCGGGGCCGGTCGCGCCTGCCGGACGGCCGGCCCCGATGGATACGCAGCGGACAGCCGAAGGAGGTTTTCGTGTTCGATCCGGGAGTGGAACGGCGGTGCGGCGGGGACGGACGCGGCGGCGCCGCGAAGCCTGCGCGCGCATTTCGAGGAGATTCCGGACTTCAGGAAGAAGCGAGGCCACCGCTGGTCCATCGCCTGCTACATGACGCTGGCGCTCGCCATCAGACTCGACGGATACCGCGGCGTGTCGGCCTTCGCCGGGTTCGCGTCCTTCCTCGACGACGGACGGCGTGGGGCCGTCGGTACGTTCCGAGCAAGGCCCGCGGGCTCTGGACGGTGCCGCCCGACTCGACTTTTCGCTGCTTTTTCCAGCAACATGCCGCCGGACACGTCCGGCGGGACGCTGCGGGCGTGGTCCGCCGAGGCGGGCGAAGGAGGCCCGGTCGCCATGGACGGCAGGGAGATCTGCGGCGCTTGGAAAAAGGCCGCGGACGGTCCTCGGGCAGACACGGGTCGCCGACGGGGAGGACGGGATCAGCACCGTTCGCGAAATCGCGCGGGAACTGGATCTCGACGGATGCACGGTAACCCTCGACGCGCCGCGCGCCCAGCGGGAAACCGCCCGCATCCTGATGGACAAACGCAGGGCCTATTACGTCATGACGACCGTAAAGGGCAACCAGCGGACGATCACGTGGGATCTACGGGACATCGACTGGGTGGCGGACGGACGCGGCGCTGCTCCGCCGCCGGAAAGGGGGCACGGCCGCGTCGAGACATGCAGCTGCGACGCGGTCGACGTCAGCGGGCCGGAACAGACGGGTCCGTGGAGCTTCACGGACGACGGCAGGCTTCCGCATCCAACGGGAGCCCTAGACGGCGATGATCGGAAGAACCACCTCCGGGACTTGCCACGGACTGACCTCGCTCGACACGGACCGCGCCGGACCCGGGGATATCCTGGACTTGGTTCGCAGGCACTGGCAAACTGGAAATCGGCGTCACCACCTGCGGGAGATCACCTACGACGGGGACCGGCGCCGTGCCCGGACCGGCAACGTACTGCGGAACCTCGGCTGTCTCACCAACATGGCCATCGCCATCGTCCGGTCGGGAGTGGTGTTCCGGTATTACGCGGTGCACCCGCAGAATGCCATCGAAGCGCTTTCCGAGCCGCCGTCTGCCGGAAAGGTGCAGAGGTCGGAAAATGACCTTTGCGGAGGCCTGGGTAAGCCAGTTTCTCGGACACCCATCTGACGACTTCCTTCGCTATCATCATTTGTTCGAAAGCCATTCCAGCCAAATCGAGGCACATCCCGCGTCCACCTCGCCTGCGGTGGGTATGAGACGCCCTGCGGTGATGCCGGACAGGTAGGGAAAATGTCGATGTCGCAGGATTCGCTGAGTGTATTCTAGTGTCCGCCAGAAAACTGCCAAGGTGCGGTTTTTTGCGGCCCCACTTCCAGTCCGAAGTGCAACACCGGCCCGCCTCCGGAGCGAGGGCGTGGCCCGAGCGGAGGAGGCGGGCCGGTGTTGAGGGATTTTCCGGCCAGGGCCCCGGATTCCACGCGGAATACGGCGGCTGTCCCTTCGGATCGGAGCGTAACCGGGCCTCCCGGCGGCGGCAAGGCCCGCGGCGGGAGGTGGCGCGCCCGTCCGGGCGAGGGAAGGGGTGGCCCGACCGAAACCGGGCGGGCGCGCCTGCGGAATTCCCTCTCCCCCGTCGGCCGACGGGGCGAAGCGCCTCAGGGAGGCCGCGCCCGCGCGAAAGCCTCCGCCGGCGTCAGGTAGCCGAGCGCCTTGCGGGGGCGCGCGTTCAGGATGTCCTGGACCCGCTTCACGCGGGCGTCCGTGACCTGCCGCAGGTCGGTCCCCTTCGGCAGGTACTGGCGCAGCAGCCCGTTGGTGTGCTCGTTCAGGCCCCGCTCCCACGAGTGGTAGGGCGTCGGGAGGAAGAAGTCGGCCTCCAGCGCCTTCGCCACCTTCGCGTGCCCCGCGAACTCCTTGCCATTGTCCGCCGTGATCGTGTGGACCCTGGCGCCGAGCCCCTTGAGAAGGTCGGTCATCGCCTCGCCGACCGCCTCCGCCTTCTTTCCGTCAACCCGTTGGAGAAGCGTGAATTTCGAGCATCTGTCCACAAGCGACACCACCGCACCGCTGTGTCCCCCGCCGATCACCGTGTCCGCTTCCCAGTCGCCGATTCTCGCCTTCGCCCCGACCTCTTTCGGGCGCTCCGGGATGTCCCTCCGGCCCGGGATGTGACCCCGGCCCGCGTGGCGGCCACCCTTCCAGTTCGGTTTCTTTCCCCGCCGCCGCAGGTGCCCGAAAAGCGTTCCTCCGTCCCTGCGGTCCGCGCGTACGAGGTCGTATATCCGCTGACGGCCGACCATGCCGGGGTCCTCCAGCCGGAGACGCCCCGAGACCTGTTCCGGGCTCCAGCCCTCCTCCAGCTTCGCCACGACCTTCGCCCAGCGCTCCTCCGTCAGCTTCCTCGGGACCGAAGAGGCCTCGCTCCGGCGCTTGGTGGCCTTCCTCCACGCCTGTCCCTGCCGGTATCCCCGCCCGCCGCCGTTGCGTCGGATCTCCCGCGATATGGTGGCCGGATGGCGGCCCAGCTGCCTGGCGATGGCCCCGTTCGAAAGCCCGCTTTTCCTCAGCGCGTATATCTGGCATCTTTCGTCGAAGGTCAGATGACGGTAGCCCTCGGGCATGACACTCTCCTATCCTGAGCACAGGGACTGTCGCCGTTATCTGGCCGATTCGCAAGATGCTGCACCCGAAACGCGGCTTCCCACCATCAACGGTGTTGCACTTCAGAGTGGAACGGGGGCGGTAAATGACGGAGTTCGCCTTGCGGGGATTCACCGGATATGACAATCAGGGTATGCTGCGGAATCCGGCAATCCTCCCCTTCAGGAGGCCCCCATGCGCAAGGTCCACGACACCCAGCGGAGGCCCGGCGCCTGTCACTGAGACATTGTTAACCCAGCAACCCATCCAGGCCATGTGATTCGCATGAGGGTGGGCATGCGATGGTTCGGGGCCGATACGGTCGATTGGCTGCGGACGGCGGCGGCGGAGGGGGACCGCCGCTCCTTCCGGGCGATGATGGCCTCCCACCACCCCCGGGCCCTGTCACTACCACATACCTGACCGTCTCATTCCCTTCTCCGCTCCGTCCGGGCCCGTATGGCCCTGGCATGGGTTTCCGCGACGTTGAGGATGCGCAGGCCCTGCCATGGCTTCCGGGTTCCGGGCAGGGGCCGGCGCTTCGCCGGGCGGAACCCGGCGAGGCCGGCGACGGGCGTGAGGTGGCGCGCCACGGTCATGTCCGGCTCCGGCGGCGCCCTCTGGCCGATGACGCGCCCGTACGCGGCGTGGATGACCACCGCCCCGACGCTTTCCGGGCTTACGTGCCGCTCCGCCGGGCTGTCGGGGCTCTCCCGCGCCGGAAGCTGGAGGTCCCGGACCCGGAACGCGGTCATCGCGTCGAAGGCGAGGCATCCGCGCAGGTCACCGGCGGCGTCGGGCCTGCGGTCCCTTATCCCCGTTCCCGTCTTCAGGGCCCTGAAGCGTTCCCCGATGCGCCGGCGCGGCCCGTAGCGCCGCAGGGCGGTCTCCGCCGTCCGCATGCCGTCGCCGCCCCCGTTGGACAGGAGCGTCCAGTGCGGCGCCTCTCCCTTCCGCACGACGTTCCCCGGCGGGTTCTCCCCGATGGCGGAGACCACCGTCACGGGCGGCGGGCGCCGGTCGGCGGCGTCCCCCGGTGCGGCGATGTCCGGTCCAGCGCAGCGCAGCGTCAGCGTGGCGACGCGCGCCCTGCGGGCGTTCGGCCCGCCGCGTCCGGGAACGCCTGCGGTGGCCGACCGGCTCCAGCTTCGCGACATGCTCCCACAGGCACCTTTCGTCGCCGTCAGGCGCCACGCCGCAATGCGCGGGGATGCCGTCGGTGCCCTTTCCGCCACCGCCGGGCCCGTCCAGCCCGGACGTCGCCGCCAGGGTGGCGCAGTTCAGCGTCGCCGTGTCCTGGACAGCCAGGATCACCGGCTCCAGGCGGCAGCGCTCCACCGTCGCCTCCAGGTGGGGTTCGGGTATGTCGTCCATGGTCACCCCGGCGTTCGGGAGCGGCCTGCAGGCCGCCTCCCGGTCCGCCCTGCCCGGGCCCGCGCTCCGGCTCTGCCCGGAGAACCTCCCGCCAGTCGGGCGGCGGCGGCAGCGTCCACACGCCGCCACGGAGGCCCGGACGCCGCCCGGAGGTCAGGCCGGGACACCGCTCCCGGCCCGCCGCCCGGTAACCCGTCCCGGCATGGTCCGGACCCACGGGCGTGCAGGCGGGGACGGGGCGGACCCCGTAGAGGGCCCGCCAGTCGTCCGCCACGCGCTCCGCCGCCAGCCGCAGCGCCAGGGAGGCGAGGCCGTGGACCCTCACCGACGGCCTGATCAGGAAGCGGTGGCTGTCAGGGACGGGACCCATGTTCGCGATCCGCGCCCGCGCCGACCGGCCGATGGCACCGTCCCGAGGCCCCGGCCGGCGGCTCGCCGGAACGAAGCCCAGACCGCCGGGCCGCCCGTGCGCGCCGCTCACGATCCAGTACCGCAGCTGCCCTCCCGGAGCCCGCCGCCAACCCTCCCGACCGCTCAGCCCGCGGGCGAGGCCCGAACGCGTGACGCCGCCACGGAGGCATTCGTTCCCGAGCCACTCGACCGTGGCGGGGGAAATCTGTCCGGGACCGATATACATGGTCCCCGATTCGCATGGATCCGATCACTGGTCAGGTATGTGTTAGTCACAGGCCCCGGGCCAGGACGCGCCGGAACCGCCGTCCCGACGGACCGTACCGTCCCCGCAGGAAGAGGGCACGCGCCAGCTCCAGCCTGACCCGGTTCCGATCATCGGGATCGGTCGCCAAGATGGCCCTGAACGCTGTCACCGAGACCTCCGGCAGGGCGTCGCGCTCCGCCTCCGGGAGCCCGTGGCGTCGAGAGCGCGCCATCGCGGCCATGCCCGCCCCGAACAGCAGGGCGGCGGCGCGCGGGTCGTCTCCGGGCGGCCGGGCCGAGGATACCGTGGGCGTCGCTCCACCGGCCCTGGCCGAGAAGCGCGGCGGCAACCGCCACCGCGTCCACCGGAAAGCCCGCCTCCCGCATCTCCGGTCCGGCGGTTCCCTGGCTCCGGGCCGTGTCCGGGACGGACAGAGGCAATGCCAGCGCGGCGAGCAGGCCGAGCGTGTCGAGGAATCCCCTCATGGTTCCCTCCTTTGACGGTCGGGCCGGAGCCATCGGATGGGTATCCGACCCCGCTCCGGTGGAAAACGGACGCGGATGTCCACGCCGTCCGCGTCCGGATACGGTTACGAAGTCACGTACATCTTTCCGACGGTGTGACGGAAGCCGTCCCTGACCGCCGGGACGCACCGGAAGCGGTCGCGGTCCTGCGGCCGTCAGTCGTCGTCCGCGACGAACGCCCCGACCAACGCCCCATCTCCGGTCCTGACGCCGCCGTTTTCCTCATCAATCCAGGTGGCGGCGTAGGTGCCGGCGACGAGCTCCGCGCCTGTCGAGAAGTCACCTCCCCACGTGCCTCTGGAAACCGGCGTCGCCGTGCTATCGGAAACGGTCACGGTTTGGCCCCGGAAGGTGCCGTCCTGTCGGATGGTCCCGTCTCCCAACGCGATCGTGACGCCCTCGGGATCCGTCTCTATGAAAATGGCTTCCTCGAACGCGCCGGTCTCCACATCGACGGTGAACGGGTCGATGAACATGAAGTTCGCGATGTTGCCTACAATCTCGTTGTCGAGGAAGGTCGCCGATAACACGATATCCGCGTCGAAATGCGCGCCTTCCATATTTTCGCCATTGAGGGCCTCGTACACGTAGAGTCCGCTGGTCTTGCCGGTGTATGCTGCTGACATTCCGCCCGGTGTGAATGCATCGCCGTCGATCAGGCGACCGTCGACGAAGGCGCCGAGATCTACGTTGTCCAGCATGGCGCTCTCCAGAATGTCGTCCTCACCAACCACGAATTCACCGGTCGCGCTGATCCAGTAGCCGTATGTGAGGTGATCCGACGTTGTACCACCGTTATCCTCATACAGGGCGCTGATGTGGAGATTCCTGACATAGGAGGAGTCGTCGCTAGCCTCCAGCTCGCCCCGCAAGATCTTGTGGCCGTCGATTGTTTCATCATCCGGCGCGAAATTAACCTCATCATCGGCGAGGTCGCCTACTATTCGGGAAGGAGGACCCGTCGTCGTTTTCGACGTTGAAGTTCACTTGGATGCGCGTTTCTTCATTGTTAGCATCATAGGTGTAGGAAGCGGTGACCGTGTCACTTGTGATCCCGCCTACACCGCGGCTGGACTGGGTGACGCTTCCTTTTTTCGGTAAAGACCCCGCCATCTCGGTCGCCGCGGCGAGATGGTTCGAAATATCGGCTCCGGTTCCGGACGGCCCGGACGGGCCACCGCCGCCCCCGCAGCCAGACAGGAACGCCGCGCCGAGCGCCGCCATCATCAGAGTTTGTTCCATAAGTTGAGTGGTCCCGCAGGATGTGGCATTCCGGTTGGTGAACGCAACCAGATACGGAGAGAGCCATGCCTTGGAACAGGACCGCCCAACAGCTCCATAAGCGCCCGGACGGCCACAGTCAAAACGACCTGACCGACGCCGAATGGACCGTCATCGGGCCGATGCCGCCGAAGCGGGGAAGGAAGGGACGGCCTCGCGGGGTCGACCTTCGGTCGGTGTTCGACGGGGGCCGGTATATCCTGTCCACGGGATGCCGGTGGCGCGCGTCACCCTCTGGATATCCACCGTTTTCCACCGACCGGAACCATTTTCACGCATGGCGGCGGAGCGGGCTCCCGGAGCGTACCGCGCATCGTCTCCGGGACCCCGCGCGGCGGTGTCCGGGGCGCTCCGCGGAGCCGACCGCCGCCCCGGTCGACAGCCGGTCGGTGAGGACCACGGAGAGCGGCGGCCCCCGCGGCCACCACGCCGGCAGGAAGGTGAAGGGGAGGAAAAGGCACCTGATCGTGGACGCCGGCGGCACGCCGGTCGTCATGACGGTTCACACCGCCGGCATCCAGGACCGGGACGGCGCGCCGGACCTGATCGCGGAGCTGCCGGAGACGGTGCCCACGGTGTGCAGGCCGTTCGCCGACGGTGGCCACCCGGGTCCGAAGCCGCGGGAGCGGCCTGGGGGGATGGGGTTGCCGAACGTGATCGGGACCGTCGAAAGACCGGAGGATGTCAAAGGGTTCACGGTTCCCTGTCGCCGGTGGGCCGTGGAGCGGACCTTCGCCTGGATGGGCCGGTGCCGCCGCCTGTCGAAGGACTGCGGGCGCCTCTGCGGGAACCCGCCGGCATCCGGGGTGAGGCATCACGCGCCACCGGTCCGGGCGTGAGTGAGGCACGAACGAACGCTGGCCGCCCGCCGGTTCCCGCCCAGGCGGGTGGCGAGGGCGTCAACTCCATGAAAACAATGGTTTGATCATATCAGTGACTTATGAGTCAAACTCTCAGGTTTCCCGTTCGCATGGTATTCTCCTTTCGATCTTCTGCCCAGGGCGCTGGCGGGGCCAGCGGCGAGGTTCGGTAGTCGGGCTCACGGGCCCCATGCAGTGGCACGGGGCAAGGCGTTCCAGACCATCGCCGCAACGGAATCCGGCGATGGGCACAACCCTTACGGAATCGCACGGGTCCGCCCCGAATGGTGGGGAGACATTCGCGGACCGGACACCGGAAGGCGGGCCGAAGCCCGCCTTCTCGCAGTTATGGGCTTCGCTTAGAACGCGAACGCCAGTCCGAGCGACCAGGTGTTGACGTCCACGGACTTGGTGTCCGGAAGAGTATCGTTATCGACCTTCACCGTGTTGGGGACTGTGGAGACGTTGATCGAGTTGTCCGGCCTCGTCATATCGGTTTTGCCGTTGCCGACGCCGAGCTGCAGGGTTGCGCCGCCGCCAAGATCGTAGTTCGCCGCCAGCCCGAAGCCCGTCGACTTGTCCTCAGACCTTCCAACCGACGGAGGCCGGCTAGTATTATCCGGCTTTCGCATGAACGTCCGCTCGGTTTTCGAAGTGCCCCAGTTCAACCCGAGCGTCACCGGCCCGGTTGTGTAACCGAAGCCGACGCCGAAATGAGTGGTCGAGGCATCGCTTGTGTATGCTGCATCGTCAGTCGCTTTCCTCGGGGCCATGGCTTCATGGTCGCGCTTTGACCAGTTGGCTATCGCGGAAAGCCCCGTTCCGGTATCGAAGTTCACACTCGCCCCGATAACGCTCATGTCGTCGGTCTGGATCCACCGTTTATTTCTTTCGAAGCCACCCAGTTCATCGCTGTAAGCATTATCTCCATCAGTCGTTGCCGGAATCGTTGTCTCCGTCGGGTTTTTTGCTAGGTAATCCTGACCGTGCGCCGAAAGGACGTGACCGCTGATGTTAGTGTCGGTCTGCTCGCCCGCCTGATAGCCAAATCCGACGCCTACGCTTGCGCCTCCGGCCATGGCCATCGAGTATTTCGCGCCAACGCCGAAGATCGTCTTGCCGCCACGAGGTGACGTGCCGCCCTCGTCGGCCAGTTCCGCGCTTACGCCGAATCCGAAACCGGCGATGCTGTGGGTAAAGCTCAGAATCTGCCCGTCATGCGATCCGTCCAGCCCGCCGTTGCCGTTGTAGCCCGGATGCCCTGTATGGTTGTCACGGAGCGTGCCGCCAACAGCCGTCTCGGTCATGGCCCAGTCGAACGCGCCGTCCGTGTCGCCCATGGTGAGCGTTCCGAAAGGTCCGGCTACGTTGATGGCGATCCCGCCGTCGTCGTCGTCATTTCCCGTGGCGGAATCGACGCCGTGACCTACGGTGTTTTTGGCACCGGCTTGAGTTCCAACTTCGGAAAGGTCTATCGCCGCCCCGAAGGTAAGGCCGCCGTCCGTCGCGCCGGTCATGGTGAAGGTCACCTGAATGTCGGTATGGAACCGGGTGCTGTGGTTCTTGCTGCCGGCGATCCCCATTTCAGCCGCGCCGCTGAGCGCGATACCAAGTTCGGGTTCCGCCTCCTGGGCCGCGGCGATGCCACCCGCACCCATGGCGAGCGCGGTGGTTGTCAGAAGTGTCTTTCTCATCGGTGGTTTCCTCGTTGCCTGGTGGCCATGATCCCGGTGGCCTGCCCCACCGTCCGGCCCCGCGGCGCGCTCCATGAAACGCGCAGGGCCGGCGCCCGGGGCGCGGCCGGAGGTCATGTCCCTGAAAGGTTCGTTAGCGGGATGTGGGCATTACGCGCACCGGTGTCGTTCCGGGACACGCGGGGGTTCTGACCGCCGACGGGGGCCTGTCGGGCCGGAAGGAACGTCTTACGCGCGAAAGGGGATATGTGGTCAGGGTAATGGAGCGGGTTCCGGCATCCGGACTCCTTCGGATACCTTCCGGGTCTTACGATGGAGGTGGTGGTGCGGTAGCCGACGTACCGAAGGAAACGGCCTGACTTCCCGCACCGGAAACCCGGGACCGCCGCAGCCGCCCGATCAAATAGTCTAGGATGCACACTACGCCGTACCACCCGACTACGCGCTATCGGGCCGATAGGCTGGCCGTCATCTGATCGGGGCGGTCTCCCGGGGGTCCGCTGAAGGGCGGAGGAGCGGACCGATACGGTCCCGACCATCCGGGATCCCGTCGAAGCCGGAAAATCCGACCCAATGGCCGCAGGATATCCCGGCCTCGCTGGATCGACCGCCTACAGGGTGATCAGCGGGACGGGACGGAAACGGACGTTCGCCGAACACTGCGCCTTCGCAGACACTACGTAGTGTCCGCCAGAAAACCGCCAGGCTGCGGATTTTTCGCGGTAAATGACAAAATCCTCCTTGCGGGGATTCACCGGATATGGCAGTCAGGGGGCGGATTCGCCACCATATGCCGCGGAATCCGCCAATCCTCCCCTTCAGGAGCCCCCCATGCGCAGGATCCACGACACCCAGCGGCGGCCCGGCGCCCCCGACATCAGGAGGATCAGGCCGACCGTTAAATCGAGGGACGACATCCCGGCGACCCTGATCGGCCTCCAGGACTCCTGCGGCGACGAAGGGACCCGAAAGCGGCTGTTGATGGGGGCGGCCTGGACCCGCAGGCCCGGGACACCGGTGCCGGAACCGTTCCCGGGCAGGGCGGACCGGGAGGCGGCCTACAGGTCGCTCCCGAACGCTGGTGTGACCATGGACGACATACCCGAACCCCACCTGGAGGCGACGGTGGAGCGCCGCCGCCTGGAGCCGGTGATCCTGGCTGTCCAGGACACGACGACGCTGAACTGCGCCACCCTGGCGGCGGCGGCCGGACGGGGACAGCGCCCGCTGGACCGACGGGCTGCGGCGGGCCGGAGAGCCCGCGGAGGCCTGCCCGGACGCGAAGGTCGTGAGCGTCCGTGACCGCGAAGGCGACCTGCGGGCCCTTCTCTCCGGAGCGGACGGGACCGGTGTCGCGAAGCTGGAGCCGGTCGGCCACCGCAGGATCACCGTTCCCGGACGCGGCGGGCCGAACGCCCGCAGGGCGCGCGTCGCCACGCTGACGCCGCGCTGCGCTGGACCGGACATCGCCGCCGACCGGCGCCCGCCGCCCGCCGCCCGTGACGGTGGTCTCCGCTATCGGGGAGAACCCGCCGGGGAACGCCGTGCGGAAGGGAGAGGCGCCGCACTGGACGCTCCTGTCCAGCGGGGGCGGCGACGGCATGCGGACGGCGGAGACCGCCCTGCGGCGCTACGGGCCGCGCCGGCGCATCGGGGAACGCTTCAGGGCCCTGAGGACGGGGACGGGGATAAGGGACCGCAGGCCCGACGCCGCCGGTGACCTGCGCGGATGCCTCGCCTTCGACGCGATGACCGCGGTCCGGGTCCGGGACCTCCAGCTTCCGGCGCGGGAGAGCCCCGACAGCCCGGCGGAGCGGCACGTAAGCCCGGAAAGCGGCGGGGCGGTGGTCATCCACGCCGCGTACGGGCGCGTCATCGGCCAGAGGGCGCCGCCGGAGCCGGACATGACCGTGGCGCGCCACCTCACGCCCGTCGCCGGCCTCGCCGGGTTCCGCCCGACGAAGCGCCAGCCCATGCCAGGGCCATACGGGCCCGGACGGAGCGGAGAAGGGAATGAACCGGTCAGGTATGTGGTAGTGACAGGCCCCGAGGGGCCCGGCCAGGGTCCCGTGAAGCCGGAATCCGCCGGATTCGGCCCTGTCACCGGAAAAACACGGGGTTTTCTGGCAGACACTACGTAGGGACCTTTCCACGGGGCCTGTCTCCACCGGTTGCCCTTTCCGTGATATCAGCCGCGCCGCTGCCGGTCACAGACCCCACCGGCCTGTTTTCAATGCCAGGGATCACGGGCTGTCCAGGAAGCAGCGCTTTCTGGGGCGGCTCAAGAGCCGGAACGTCGATAGGCCATTCCTTCAGTATATAGTCCCGAAGCGTCGGGATCGGACAGTGATGCAATCCTTTGGGATTCTCTCCGGTGCGGCGCTGCAGAATTCCACGACGGATCAGATGGTCGGCGAACCGGCCGGCATCGCCATGCTGCGGCAGCCAGTAACCCTTTGTATCCTCGTTTCTGAAAGCCTGCCCGTATTTATTGAGATGGATGACGATTTCGCTTTTCTCCAGCCCCCTCGGCCTGCGCTTCAGCTCGGCCATAAGTCCGCTGACAAGCATTCCGGCATCTATGATATCCTGGGAACAGCGCCTTGAATAGGCTTTCTGCTTTCTGTCCAGCGCGTCCCGATGAACCCATTCCACAGAAACGGCGGCAAGCCGGCCGCCGGTCCCCACAAGTCCGACGGCCAGAGCCCGCATGGCGTTGTGCATGTGCTGCGGCCAGCCGTCTGACATATCCACCAGCCATGTCTTCCATTCCGACGTATTCGCGCCATCCATACCGATACGGAATCCGTCCATCATCCTGTCGAAGGCCAGATGGACGTCCTTCTTCGGAAGACATCCGATGTCATGGACATTCTCGGGCACCAGCCTGGACAGGATGTCATCCAGTCTGCGTTCGGAGTTACCAAGGCCGGCGTAGACGGGAACGACAGGCAGGTCGTCGGTCGCCAGATGCAGGGCCTCGAGAACGTCCAGCGCGGACATGTCAACGTTCTGGATCTCGTCTACCAGCAGCGCGACGGGCCTTTCCCAACGTTCCGGCGGCAAAGCGTGTCTCAGGGCGCTGAATGACGGACGTTCCGGAAGGATGGACCTGACATTCTCGGCCTCGATTCCCGCAAATGGTAGCCTCAGTCCACCACCGACCGATTCTGTCTCCTTAGTCCGCCACTCCCGGTCAATCCATTTGAAAACCTGCCTGACGATCTGGGTGACTGTTTCGGCTTCGCTGCCCAGACCGGACCGGTTAACCCTGACGGGGATGGCCGTATAGCTCTTCTTCCACCGTTTCTCCATCTCCCTGAGGATGGATGTCTTCCCCGCTCCCGGAGCCCCCTGGATCACCGTCGTCGCTCCGGGGACCGCTGCTTTCATCGATTTCCTGCAGAGAGCCTCGACCGCTTCGATCTCCTTTTCACGACCGACGAAGAACCGGGCCCTTTCACGGTCTTCCGTTTCGATGAAATCCTTCAGTCCATCGATGTCAGGCTTCGCCATATCTGCTCTCCATGAAGGGGTCCGTCCATCGGTATCATATCATACGATGATGCCGAACGCACATGGTTTCGTCCGCCGGTACCGTCAGGCGCGGGCGCCCGCCTGGTCCGGATGACGGATCGATATACGGCGGAGCCCGACGTCAGATCCGTCACGGTCTACAGGTATGTCAGCCCGAACGGCGAGCTTAGGCCAGACGGAAAGCGCGTTCCGGTCGCCTGACGCTCGATCCCGCCCTCAGCCGGAAGCTGCCCCTTCGAATAAGTCTGTGTGGACGACACGGTGATGCAGACCCACCAGAAATCGTGCGGGGGGTAAGTCGGGCATTGTCCCCGCTCGCGTAATTTTTACATATAAACGGAGGAATGTCCTGTTCCAGCGTTGGCGATGCCTGCTAGAAAGTTTCTCCGTAGGCTATGATGTCCTGATAGCGATCCTCGCCCCGGATCTCGTAATAGTCGGTGTCTCGGTTGATTGTGCATCGAAAGGTCAACGGCTAACGAAGTACCCTGCGCCTGTCTTCCTTCACGAACGAGGAAACATACGGCTCGCGCTTTGGCGATTTCACCGCGTGGCGCTGTGTTGCGCACCGTAAAGGTTTTTTTGATCGACATGGAAAGTGTCGACATGCTATTGTGAATATGTCCTGTCTCCTTTGATCTTTCGTGGCCAGTCAAGCACGCACCAGAGATTCCCGCCGGGTCATTTTTCCGTCGATTGGCAGCCCTGCGGGATATCCGCGGGTTTTGGCCGGTTCCGTGCGGGAATGACCGAAGGCCGGACGGTGTGTCCGTTTCCGGAGGGGTGCGGTATGGGGGACGGGAGTATCGGTCGGGGTTGTCGGGAAGGCGGTGGGTTCAGGGTCCGGCGCGGACCGGGCCGACGTAGTCCTCCCTTTCGGGCTTTCCCGCCATCGAAAGGTGGAAGGTGGCCCGGTCGGGGAAGACGAAGGTCCTCGGAAGCTCCCGCATCCGGTCCCGGCGGTGGAGACGCCGCTTCCGGCACGCCATCGCCTCCCGGACCCGTCCGCGGCCATGGCTGAGGGTCCCGTCGATGGGGAAGGCCGGCATGCGGAACGTCCCCGTGAGGTCCGGCGGACGGTTCTTTCCATGCCCGAAGCCGTATCCGTCCCTTGCCTTCACCGTCCTGAAGGCCCCGTTCCCTGTCGCCCGCCCGCGGCGGGCGCACCGCATGGGCTCCATCGGCGTCCCTTCGCTGGCGGGCGGGCCGGTGACCCGGGAGAACCTCCTCACGTTGCCTTTGCGGTCCGTCCCCCCATACCGGACCGGCCGGACGGCGGTGCGTGGCCCCCGGTTTCGCCACAGGCATGAAGCGGAGACCCCTTTCCCCCGGCATGCCGGTGAAGGGGCCGTTCGATGACGGTCCGTCCGCCGTGATCACCGCCTTCATGTGCGGATGCACAGGCGCCGCCGCGGGGAACCGGTGTCGGTGCGTCCCGCCGCCGTCCCTGCGCTCCCTGACGCGGCGGCGGCCGCACCCGGCTCCTGTCACTAACACATACCTGACCAGTGATCGGATCCATGCGAATCGGGGACCATGTATATCGGTCCCGGACAGATTTCCCCCGCCACGGTCGAGTGGCTCGGGAACGGATGCCTCGGTGGCGGCGTCACGCGTTCGGGCCTCGCCCGCGGGCTGAGCGGTCGGGAGGGTTGGCTGACCCACGACGGAAGGCCGTCGACGGTCACCGGGATGCGGGTCCTTCCCCTGCCCGCGGAGGAGCCCGGCCTGACGCTGCCGGAGGCGGCGCCGCGGCGGGCTCCGGGAGGGCAGCTGCGGTACTGGATCGTGAGCGGCGCGCACGGGCGGCCCGGCGCGGGCGCGGACCGCGAACATGGGTCCCGTCCCTGACAGCCACCGCTTCCTGATCAGGCCGTCGGTGAGGGTCCACGCCCCGCCTCCCTGGCGCTGCGGCTGGCGGCGGAGCGCGTGGCGGACGACTGGCGGGCCCTCTACGGGGTCCGCCCCGTCCCCGCCTGCACGCCCGTGGGTCCGGACCATGCCGGGACGGGTTACCGGGCGGCGGGCCGGGAGGCGGCCTGCAGGCCGCCTCCCGAATGCCGGGGTGACCATGGACGGCATACCCGAACCCCACCTGGAGGCGACGGTGGAGCGCCGCCGCCCGGAGCCGGTGATCCTGGCTGTCCGGGACACGACGACGCTGAACTGCCCCACCCTGGCGGCGACGTCCGGGCCGGACGGGCCCGGCGGTGGCGGAAAGGGCACCGACGCCCGCTGCCCGTGACGGTGGTCTCCGCCATCGGGGAGAACCCGCCGGGGAACGTCGTGCGGAAGGGAGAGGCGCCGCACTGGATGCCCCTGTCCAGCGGGGGCGGCGACGGCATGCGGACGGCGGAGACCGCCCTGCGGCGCTACGGGCCGCGCTGGCGCATCGGGGAATGCTTCAGGGCCCTGAGGACGGGGACGGGGATAAGGGACCGCAGGCCCGACGCCGCCAACGACCTGCGCGGATGCCTCGCCTTCGACGCGATGACCGCGTTCCGGGTCCGGGACCTCCAGCTTCCGGCGCGGGAGAGCCCCGACAGCCCGGCGGAGCGGCGCGTAAGCCCGGAAAGCGTCGGGGAGGTGGTCATCCACGCCGCGTACGGGCGCGTCATCGGCCAGAGGGCGCCGCCGGAGCCGGACATGACCGTGGCGCGCCACCTCACGCCCGTCGCCGGCCTCGCCGGGTTCCGCCCGGCGAAGCGCCGGCCCCTGCCCGGAACCCGGAAGCCATGGCAGGGCCTGCGCATCCTCAACGTGGCGGCCACGCCCGGGCCATCCGCGCCCGGACGGAGCGGAAACCGGAATACGGGGAGCGGAGACGGGGTAGGGTCTGGTCAGGTGTGTGGTAGTGACAGGTCGGGGATGCCGTCGAAGCATCCGCGCATCGAGAGATGCTTCCGGAAAGGGTCCGGGGTCATTGACACCGCTTGTTTTTGGTAATGTTTGCGAAACGATACCCGATCCGGTCAGAATAGTCCACGAAAGAGAGTCTTGAACGCTTTCCATAATATACTGGTATATAATGAATAAATAATTCTAGCGGGAATCTCTGTGGTGCTGGTGATGTTCCGGGCGCATAGAGTTGGAATGGGCCGCGCCGCAAGCCTAACCCTGGGCAGCGACTGTCCGATCCTGCGCAGGATCCATGAACTAGATAAACCGACTTCGATGAGTTATGATCGAGCTTTCGTAACTGGTTGACAGATCCGCCTGTCGCACTCCACTGACGAAGACGAGCTTGCCTTATTTCGGAGATCCTCAACCTTGCCGCATGGTTCTTCAATCGCTTGGCCGAACCTTGCTTATTCGGCGATTACATTTGCGCTGTCGCCTTTGGCGCGTCCGGTCCTCAGGCGTCGTCTGGCCCGGGGTAAGGAAGATCCGGAACGCTGGCGGGAAAGACTGGGAATCACCCGAATTTCACGACCATCAGGCAAACTGATCTGGATGCATGCGGTAAGTGTGGGTGAACTGCTGGCGCTCAGAGGTCTTGTCGACGCGGTTTCGGTGCAGGTGCCATCCGCAACGTTTTTGTTAACGTCGATATCACGGGCGTCTTCGGTCGCGATCGTCAGGCATATGCCGGATCGCTGCATTCATCAGTTTCTGCCCCTTGATGTTCCACGATCGCGCCGACGGTTTCTCGATCACTGGAAACCCGATCTGGTGGTCTGGGCGGAGCAGGATCTTTGGCCAGGGCTTATTGCCGAAGCATCGCGAAGGGGGATTGTCCAGGCATTCATAAACGTTCGAATGAATTCCGAGGCCTTCAGAAGGCGGCGTTTCGCACGGTCGCTGTGGTGCGCGCTATTTCGGGATTTCGAGTTAATCGCGGCACAGGACGATGCTTCCGCACAACATATGGAAGCTCTGGGCGCACCGGCACCGGTGCGGGTGACGGGGTCCCTGAAGCCTTCGGCCCCGCCGCTTTCCGGTGACGCCGCGGCGATGGCTTCGCTTCAAAGCGCGCTAATGGGGCGACCGGTCTGGGTTGCGGCCTCCACTCACGCGGAGGATGATATGGTGGCGCTTGCCGCCCACAAGGTGGTTCTGGCTGCAAGGTCAAATTCCCTGCTCATCGTGGCGCCAAGGCATCCCATGCGCGCGGCCGAGGTGGAAACCGCGGCGCAGGCGGTTGGAATGCGAGCCATACGGCGAACGA
This sequence comes from uncultured Rhodobacter sp., assembly GCA_965201085.1. Classification (GTDB taxonomy): domain Bacteria; phylum Pseudomonadota; class Alphaproteobacteria; order Rhodobacterales; family Rhodobacteraceae; genus JAPOUP01. The sequence goes on from CBDAVS010000013.1 coordinate 40,805, forward strand.
AATATGCCTGTCCGGCATCCAAAGCCGAAGTCTATATTGCGGATACAATGGGCGAGTTGGGACTTTGGTACCGTATCGCCGATGCGGCGCTTGTAGGCGGGACGTTTTCGAAAAGCGTGGAGGGGCATAATCCCTGGGAGCCGGTTCGGCTTGGCTGTGCGGTTCTGCATGGACCGCATGTGGCAAACTTCGGAAAAGATTACGCCATGCTTGACGGTGGCAAGGGGGCTTTGGCGGTTGGAGATGCAGATGATCTCGCAATCGCGATTCTTTCGGGCGGTCTCGCAGATATAGCGGAGAGGGCGTCGGTGATGGCGGACAAACAGGCCAATAGAGTTCAGGCTCTTGCCTCCGATGTCACCTCTCTTATGAGGGTATCAAATGCATGAAACCTCTCCACAGCGCGTTGGCTCCACACAGGTCTTGATCGATGTGATCATTCATTGGTGGACCGCCGGAGCGGAATCCGCTGACCATCTCTGTCTACCGCTCCGCAATCACGTTTCGGCGTTGCCGTTGTGCGGAGTGCCGCATCGGTCGCGAATCCTTGCATCACCACGACAGGCCGGTTTGGTGAACCGCTTGGCCGAGGTCGAGAACCGACGGTCCTGGAAAACGCCTCGTCGGGATCCGTGGGGTGCGAGAGATGGGGCAGATTGAAGTTGTCGCGCCAATTCTTAAGCGCCGCCTCTCGAGAGTGATTGCGACGGTCGTGCAACTTGTGCCGCTGATGGCAAATGAGATGTGTGTAGTGGCCACCGGTCCCGGTCTTCCCTGCATATTCCGCACATTTCGCCGCTCCGCGCCGCTATTCTGCCGCGTGATCGGTGGCGTGTCTGGCATGCGCGCCGGAACACCGAAATGTTCGTTGGTCTGATTCTGAAGACGATTTTACGAAGGCGATACCGTCTGGTTTTCACCTCGGCCTACCAGCGCAAACATAAAGTCTATACACGCTGGTTGCTTCCGCAAGATGGACGCGGTGATCGCGACATCGGGCAAGTCGGCGAACTATCTCGAACGCCCGTCGACGGTAATCCCGCACGGTATAGACACGGATGCTTTCCGTCCGGCGACGGATAGGGCGGCGTTAAGACGGCGACTCGGTCTGCCGGAGGGAATTCTGGTCGGGTGTTTCGGTCGGATCCGGCGGCAGAAGGGAACCGACGTGTTTCTCGACGCGATGCTTCCGGTTCTGAAGCGTCGGGCGGATGTTCACGCTGTCATCTTGGGTCGGGCCAAGAGAAAACATCGCTCCTTCCTGATGCTGCTTCAAAGCCGGATCCGCGAAGAAGGTGTCGCGGGTCAGGTGGTGTTCCTGCCGGAAGTACCCACCCATCAGGTCGCCGAATATTATGCCGCGCTTGATCTCTACGTTGCGCCACAGAGGTGGGAAGGATTCGGAATGAAGCCGCTGGAGGCGATGGCCTGCGGCGATCCGGTCGTCGCGACAACCGTTGGCGCTTTTCCCGAACTGGTATCGATGGAGGTCGGGCGCCTCGTTCCTCCGGGAGAGGTGCAGCCAATGGCGGACGCGATCCGCGAAATCGTCGGTGATTCCCTGCTGCGCACCGGCCTTTCCGCTGCCACCCTTGTACATGTGCAGGATCGGTTTGACCTGAACGAGGAAACGCAGGCAATCATGAAGATTTATCGAGGGTTGCTCGACTGAAGACGCCTTTCCATTCGTTTCCCACGGCACGACACTGGCTGGATGGGACCAGCGTGCGGAAAGCCCTCGAAGAATAGCCGGTGCATGGTCCTCAAACGAATCCGCGAGGAAACGGAAGACGCTGACGAGAAAGCCGTTGCCGGACGCTCCTGCTCCGATCAATTGAGGTTTCACCGCCAGCACACCTGACAAAGTGCGGAGTAGATTCTAACGTCAAGACCCGCTTCTTTTGGGGATTATATACGGTAGTGCCCATCCGGGCTTTTCATACCGGTCGCCTTCGGTTCAGTTTTTGCGGAAATCGCGGCGGGGCGCACCCCCTTTGAGGACCGCCTTTACCAACCTTTCCGGCGTTACGGATACGCTGACATCCCGCAGCATGTCATGTTTTGTCGGCTGATACCTGCCCGACCCATTCACAGGCTTAACAGGTGCCTTTCCACTAGGCTCAACCTTCTCTCTTTTCATGATCAACTCCGTCATTTGATTTCCTCCTGTTACGCCGCGAGCCTCGTTATCAGGTATTCCATGCCTCTGTCGCCTTTGACCGAGTTGCAATGTCCGCACAGAAGCTGAAGGTTTCCGATGTGGTCGGTTCCGCCCTTCGATCGCGGGATGATGTGGTCGACCGTGAGGTTCCGCATCTGGAAATGCTCTCCGCATGCGTTGCAGTGCCCGCCCTGCTCGCCATACAGGGTCCGCCTGTTCCTCACGTGATTGTAGCGGATCAGCTTCCCGATATCGGTGCGCTGCGGGATGTCCGTGCGGTTGACCACCGTATGGTGCGCGAACATGCCAAGCTCATTCCTGAGCCGCAGCAGCACCAGTTCAGCGGCCTTCGGCGAGACGTCAATCCCAACCCATTACCGGTTAAGGTCCTGCGCCGCTATGCACGCCGTCGCGCAGCCGCAGAACGGGTCCAGAACCATTTCGCCTTCGTTTGATGACGCGAGGATGATGCGCTTCAGTAGCGCAAGCGGCTTCTGGGTCGGGTAGCCGGTGCGCCCCCTGAACGCCGGGAATGTCCGTCATGACATCTGCCACGCGAACGCCTTTGGTTGTTGACAGATACCGTTTGAATCTCGGCATTGTTCCTCTTTCAGGGAAATAGATCATATCCTGTGAATGAAGCCAATCAAGCCGTTCCTGGGTTGTCATGGCACTCCAGTCGTCTGGGCATTCCAGCCCTTCCGGCAATGCAGTGGGGCAAACCCAATGCAGGCCCCTTTCAGTGGGATCAATGTCCCGCCACGGCATTCCGGAGTATCCATTTGTGGTCCCCTGCGCAGTCAGCGGCTGTGTGTGGAAATGGCCTCGGCTGTCGTTTTTCCTAAAGTGTTTATGGATATAATCCTTCGAGTAAGGCGCAAAGACTGCGTTCACCGTTGTTTCTGGATTTCTGGCATATGCCAACACTGTGTCATGCACCCTTCCAATCTGATATGCTGATGCGGTTGGCGCGTTGGTCCTCTTCCATATTATTTCGTTCCTGAAATTCGATTTTCCAAACACGGCGTCCATGACCGGTTTGAGATAGTGGCTCATGGTCGGATCGCAGTGGAGATATATGCTGCCGGTCGGCTTGAGGATGCGCCGCATCTCAAGGAGTCGCGCGGCCATGTGGATCAGATAGGCCTTATCGCTTTTGGTCATGGCCGCGGCGATGACCCGGTTAAGGGCCGGTTCCTTCGCCTCGATCAGGTCAAGCCATGCGATGTCCACGTCCGCCAGCGTCCACGTGTCCCTGAACGCCGCCCCCGCCGCTTCGCTACCGATCGGCGCCGCGTAGTTGGTTTTCGAGTTGAACGGCGGATCAAGGTAGATCAGGTCCACGCATTCGGAGTTCATGCCCCGCATGATAGGAAGGTTGTCACCCGTCCAGACCGTCTGGTTGGACCAGTTAGCTTCCACCGGTCAGTGCCTCGCCCCGGACGGCAGTCCGTTGTCTGCGATCAGTTCCCTGTAGCGCAGCCGCTTACCAACCCCGCCGTCCGCCATCGCGGCCATGATGCATATCGTGTCCCCTTCACGAAGGTTGTGGCGCGTTACGAACTCATCCACATACCGATGCATGTGCTTTCTGCTGAACTTGTGGAATGTGCCTTTGTGCGCCCGCTTGAGCATCGCCCAGAACGACTCTACGCCATTCGTATGCGCGTCGTCCCGCACGTATTCCCCGGAACTGTGGCGCACTGTTTCGTGCTGGCGCTTCATGCCTACGTATGACGCGTTGTCGTCGGTATAGACCTGCGCTTTCGGTTCGGTGCGTTCCTCGACGAAGCCCTGAAGCGTCTTTGCCTTTGTGTCCGTCACCACCCTGGCGGCAACCTGGCCGGTGTCGCGGTCCTTGACGCCAGCCACTGCCGTCTTGCCAACCGTTCCACGTCCGGCCTTCAGTCTGTCTTTCGCGTGCTTGTTCCGTTCCCTGCCGCCCATATAGGTTTCGTCGGCTTCCACGGGACCTACAAACGGAAGGCTGACTCCATCATCCTCAAGCGCCTTCCGCAGTCGCATGGCAAGGTGCCATGCCGATTTCTGGGTTATCTCAAGATCGCGGTGCAGTTTCATGCTGGAAACCCCCTTGAGGTTTGTCGACATAAGGTAAATCGCGATCGCCCATACCTTGAAGCCCAGATTGGACGCTTCCATGCATGTTCCGGTGCGAACCGAAAACCGTTTGCGGCACCCCTTTTCCCTGCATCGGTAAGGCATCGTTTTGTGCTGGGCACCGGAAAGAACACGGACGGATCCGCAGTGTGGGCAGTGCGGACCTTCCGGCCAACGCTCTTTCACAAACCATTCCTCGGCGGCCGCGTCATCGGGAAACATCATGAAAAGGCCTGTTAGGCTAATGCCTTTGCGGTGGTGCTTGCCAGGTGCTTTCTGTGCCATGTCTGATTCCTTTCTTGGGCATCATTGTATATGCCGCTTATAAGAGTTTGTTCCATAAGTTGAGTGGTCCCGCAGGATGTGGCATTCCGGTTGGTGAAAGCAACCAAATCCGGAGATCGCCATGCCCTGGAACAGGACCACCCAACAGCTCCATAAGCGCCCGGACGACCACAGTCAAAACGATCTGACCGACGCCGAATGGACCATCATCGAGCCGATGCTGCCGAAGCAGGGAAGGATGGGACGGCCGCGCGAGGTCGACCTTCGGTCGGTGTTCGACGCGGTCCGGTATATCCTGTCCACGGGATGCCAGTGGCGCGCGTTACCCTCTGGATATCCACCGTTTTCCACCGACCGGAACTATTTTTACGCATGGCGGCGGAGCGGGCTCCTGGAGCGTATCGTGCATCGTCTCCGGGACCTCGCGCGGCGGTGTTCGGGGCGCTCCGCGGAGCCGACCGCCGCCTCGATCGACAGCCAGTCGGTGAAGACCACGGAGAGCGGCGGGCCCCGCGGCTACGACGCCGGGAAGAAGGTGAAGGGGAGGAAAAGGCACCTGATCGTGGACGCCGACGGCACACCGATCGTCATGACGGTTCACACCGCCAACATCCAGGACCGGGACGGCGCACCGGACCTGATCGCGAAGCTGCTGGAGACGGTGCCCACGGTGTGTAGGCTGTTCGCCGACGGTGGCTACGCGGGTCCGAAGCTGCGGGACCGGCTTGAGGGGATGGGGTTGTCGAACGTGATCAGGATCGTCGAAAAACCGAAGAATGTCAAAGGGTTCACGGTTCTCTACCGCCGCTGGGTGGTGGAGCGGACCTTCGCCTGGATGGGCCGGTGCCGCCGCCTGTCGAAAGATTACGAAAGGCTCAGTGAGAACTCGCTGGCATGGGCGCAGCTGGCCGCCTGCCGGTTCCTGCTCAGGCGGGTGGCGAGGGCGTCAACTCCATGAAAAACAATAGTTTAATGATATCAGTGACTTATGATTCAAACTCTAAGGCAGTCAACAGAAAATGGGCACTATCGTATATAATCCCCCTTCTTTTCGCGGTCGCCGTCCGCTCACCGCGATATTTGCAAGCGCAGGGCCTGTGCTTGTGGACATGCACATCGCACCTGATGCGCCAGGCCTGATATGAGATGCGGCGAACGAGATGGATGTAGCACAGGAGAGGAATTCGGGATGATAGGGAAACCTGCACGGGCCACGAACCCGACGGAGCCATTCATCGCCAGCCCAAAGGCGTCTCTGGAAACGGTGAACGAAGGAATAGTAGCACGCGTTTTCAAACGGCGGTCTCACGGCGCGTTCTTCACCGAACGGCTACTCGCGGTCATCGAATCCGTGGACCCGCTGGAATCAAATCTTGCGGACATTGCCCAGGCATAGCTGAGGAAATCAACTCCGACGTTTGGCTGAACTGAACCGGATGCTGGACGAACTCGATGGCAATGTTAAATCGTCCGTCACGGAATACCCTGTTCGAATGGTAAGCTTTAATGCCGTGAAATCGGTATACGAAAAACCACGCGACGGACTCCTTAACATTGGGAAACCATCCAGGTATTCTGATGCTATTGTTTCGTCATGGCATACAGAATCAATCCGCCGGGTGTTGTATCGACGCAACACAGTCGAAAAATCTGACTCAGAGCGCTGGTTCGACCGGAAACGTGACGATAGTAAAAAGTTGTCGCGGGATGTTCCCGCGGCGGTTTGAAGAGTGGATTGAGGAGGAGCCAAACTATGAGGGAAGCCATGCCGACGACTGTCGATGCCGGTGCACCTTTGTCCGGTTCAGCCTCCGTCCCCTTAACGAACCTTTCAGGGACATGACCTTCGGCCGCGTCCCAAGCGCCGGTTCCGGCCCGGTCGGCGTGACATGGTCCTGCCGCGCTTTACGCGGGGCCGCCGCACGGTCGGGACCGTCAACCCATCGAAAACCGACCATGCAACAGAGGAAACCACCGATGAGAAAGACACTGCTTACGACGACCGCGCTGGCCATGGCGTGCGGGTGGCATCGCCGCTGCCCAGGAAGCGGAACCCGAACTTGGTATCGCGCTCAGCGGAAGCGGCGGAAATGGGCGTCGCCGGAAGTTCGAAGGAGCGACAGCGCGCGCTTCCACACCGACATTCAACGTCGACCTTCGCGATGTCGGGCGAGACCGATGGCGGCGTGACGTTCAGCACCGCGGTCAATGACTTGAGCGAAGGTTGAGCGATACGGACGGTCGATGGCGACTGATCACGCTACGGGCAACGACGACGCCCACGGCGGGATCGCGGTCAACGATCGAGCGGCCCCTTCGGCAACGCTCAGCCATCGGCGACACCGACGGCGCGTTTCGACTGGGCGCTTACGGAGACCAACTGTGGGCGGGGCGATCCGCGACGACCACACCGGCCATCGCGGGCTACAACGGCAACGGCGGCCTGGACGGAACGCATGACGGGCAGATCCTGAGCTATACGCA
>CBDAVS010000014.1:0-40415 GCA_965201085.1 uncultured Rhodobacter sp.
CGGAAGGAATACCTTTGCGGAAAGCTCCGGAAAGGCTACCTCCGGGTGGCCACGTCACGGCTCACCAACCTGCGCCCGAGGGACGTGGAGGCGCCGCGCCGGCTCGCCCTGAAGCTGGCGGACAGGGCGGAGGCCAGCTGCGTGGAGATCGACGGCAGGTTGGGTATCACGGGCCCATCGGACAGTATCCGGGGCTTCATCGGCCATGTCAGGCACCGGGCGGACCTGACCGGACGGCGGATCCTGAAGGGAGGGACGATCCCGCACCGCGGGAAGGTGCACCCGATATCCGGGCCGCACACGCGCTGGATATCGAAGGGAAAGGCCGGGGTCCCGGTGGAGCCCGGCGTCCCCGTCCGCGTCCCTGAGGACCGTCACGGATTCCTCCCGCACCGTTCGGTGATGTGGGAGGGGAGCGACGTTGACGTGGCGGTCCCCATGGGCGGGGAGGCGCGGGCCCGGTTCCCCGACCTGTCGGTGGTGAGCTTCGACAGGGGTCCGCACAGCCCCCCGGACCGGCTGGGGCCTGCCGGGATGCCGGAGCCGACGCCCTGCCGCGGAAAGGCGGGCTGTCGAAGGCGGACCGCGTCCGGGAAAGCGGGGATGCGTTCCGCGGGGCGCGGCGCGCCCACGCCGCGGGCGGGTCGGCCACCAGCAACCTGGAGCACCGTGGCCTCGACCGGGTGCGGAGCCACGGAAAGGAGGGTTTCGCCCGGACCGTGGCGCTGGCGGTGCTGGCCGCGAACGTCCACCGCCCCGGCCTGATGCCGCGCGGGAGGGAGCGCCCCGTGCTCCCCGTCGCCGCCTGACCTGGGCGTCCACCGGTGAACCGGCCCATGGAAGGTCCCGCCGCTGCGGGGCCCAGACCGGCGTGCCCGCGGGCCGGCGGAGGCCCGGATGTTCACCATATGTTCCCGCCACCGACCGTCCCGTCGAAGCCCCGGGCGGCGCTCCGACGGGCCCGGCCACGGCCCCGTGAAGCCGGAATCCGCCGGATTCGGCCCGATCCCCGGAAAAACACGGGGTTTTCTAGCGGACACAAAATATGATGGAAGCGCCGATGACGGTGCGGAAATCATTGCACCGCACCGTCATTCCACGCACCCCAGACACGAGATTCCGTTAGCAGCTGTGGGAATGGCAAGGTCACCGATGCGCCAGCCCCAACCGCGATTCCGGAACTTTGCGAGTGGTCAATCCTGAGCTTGATCACCAGATCCCCGCAGCCGTGGCGGAGATGATGACCCATTGGACCGAATCTGTCTGTGCTTGAACTTCAATTGGCGAAAAGGCAGAAAAGCGTGGGGACAGTTCCTGGACAAGGAGCGAGCCAGGCAATTCCATCCAGACCGAAGACGCTGAAACGCGAGGGCTCCACCTAGACCATTTGCACGATTTCACTCGTGAACCAGGGAGAAGGCGTAGAGGGCGGATCAAGAGATCCAGGGCAGGATCGTCCCGGTTGGCTCAGAGCGCTGCCATCCTTCGGAAAGAGCTATACGGCCAACGGTTCCGGCAAACCGAGAACCGCTATTCCATTCCATGGCCCTACTGGAGACGGCATACCATATATCGGAGAGGGAGTCTTCGCCCGCACAACTGAAACGAGACGCATATCTCCGCCCTATATGCATCGGCCACACCAAAGGAAAAGTCATGCCCGAACCGTTTAACTGTCCCGCATGAAGTCATTTTTCGGGAGACCCTCGCCCGATAAAAACACGCCCTTTCTGTCTCCTACCGGGAACTGTAACCGTAGAACTCTCGATCAGGACAGTGGCAACTGACCAAGGCACTTTTCGATCAACGCTTTCGTGTTCAACGGCGTCATTTCTATCGGGTTTCCACCGCAGCTCTGATCGCGCAGCGCATCGGCGACAAGCTGGTCCAGTCTGTCCGTGCCCACACCCATCCAGCGCAAGTTTTCCGGGACTCCCAGCCGTTGCCTCAGATCCACCACGAAACCTCTGAACCCTTCGTATCCACCCGCTATCCCGAGATAGGCCGCGGCCTGCCCAAGCCGGTCCTCGACGGCGGGACGGTTCATATCCAGTACCATCGGCATTACCACGGCGTTGGTCATTCCGTGATGCAGCCCATAACGAGCGCCGACGGGATGGCTGACGGCGTGAATCGCGCCAAGGCCCTTCTGGAATGCCACGGCTCCCATCATGGCGGCGACCATCATACCACCGCGGGCCTCGATGTCTGTCCCGTCGGCAAACGCCCGGGGTAGGCATTCAATGACCAACCGCATGCCTTCCAAAGCGATCCCCTGGCTCATTGGATGGAAATGAGGCGAGCAATACGCCTCCAGGCAATGGGCGAACGCGTCCATGCCGGTACCCGCCGTAAGCGCGGGCGGAAGGCCGACGGTCAGTTCAGGATCGGCGATGACCACGGCAGGTAGCATTTTCGGGTGGAAGATGATTTTCTTGGCTGGGATAGCTGGATCCGTCAGCACCGCCGCCCGCCCGACCTCGGAACCCGTGCCAGCGGTGGTTGGTACGGCGACAACCGGTGCTATCGCGTCGGAATCAGCCCGCATCCACCAATCGTCGATATCCTCGAAATCCCATACCGACCGGCTCTGGCCCGCCATGAAGGCGACCAGTTTGCCCGCATCGAGCGCGGAACCGCCACCGAACGCGATCACACCGTCATGCTCTCCCGACACGAACGCCTTGATACCGGCGTTCAGGTCATCCTCGGAGGGGTTTGGATCGACGGCCGAAAATACCGACCGTCCCAGTCCCGCCGCGTCCAGCAGGTCAAGCGCTGCCGATACGGTCGGAAGCGAGGCCAGTATGCGATCGGCTACGAGAAGCGGATTGCGCATTCCGGCGCTGATGCATGCATCGGCGATTTCGGCGATGCGCCCCGCCCCGAACCTGATGGCGTTAGGATAGGACCAGTTGGCAGAAATGTACATGGCGGCTTGAGTCCTTTGATTCGAATCGTTCGAGACAGGCGAAACCAATGCCGCGGAACGGTCAAGCAACTTCATAGAGCCAAAATCCGTTGCAAGGCCGTCCGTGACCTTGGCTGTGATGGATAGAAATTCCACCCACGCGAGATGCGCTATCCCGAGTCCGAGGGAGACCGCAGCGTTGCTCCAATCCGGTCTCGTATATTGCTCCGATAACTGCGGGAAGCGCTCGGATGCTCGGCTTGATTGAACCAAGGGCCGAGTTGTGGCGATTACATATCTTCCGACCGGGGGAGACTGTCCATTGGTTTTCGCGGCAACCAGTCAGCCAAGCGCGGGGTGGGCGTCACGCGGCCCGGATCAATGACTGTCGGACATCCCCCCACTCTCCAGTCACGCACGTAGAAACGACCGCTCCCGTCGAGATGGATGCCGTATCCTGACCGCACCAGTTTCCGGCTGTTGGTGGCGGCGAGATCGCCTAGCTCTCCTGAGTCGCCGCCAGCGGCGTCCCTGTTCAGTTTCCCGGCGAACTCATAGGCGCGTCTGCCCGTCTCCCGCCGGTCAACATCCCACATCCGGACCATGTCGTTCATATCAAGACATTCGACCCGCTAGACGCGGCCCTGCCCGTCACGGAACTCCAGCCACGCAACCAGTTCGCGGTCAGCTTCGGTGAAATCGGGTGAGATCAGTAGGAACCGCCTCGGCACGGCGAGTATCTCCGTCGCCGGTCCAGACAGATCGCTCTCTGGATCCCCGGCTTCATTCCCGAACGCATCCAGCAGGAACCGAAAGTCAGCCAGTGTCTTCCCCAGGGTCTCGAAGTGCCTATTCGCCCACCCTTTCGCCGACCCGACGAATAGCGTCTCCTTCCCCTCCCTTTCCATCGTGGCGAAAACGTCGACCTCGGTTTCGGAATCCAGCCTTGCATTGGAGGCGCATATCGTGGCTTTATCGCCCTGCGTCTGCCTGATCCAGTCGCGCGCGAACCACGCCAGCTGTTCGCCCTCGGGCACCATCATACCCTCGAGGGAGATAGCCGTTGTGCGCCTGGATCCGAACTTCTCGGTTTTCCGCCGCCCTTCCGTTTCCACCTCTCCCCGTGCCGCCGGGTCGGCTTTCCTCTAGGCTTTCGAGTCTTTCCTTTTGAACAGGTCCCTGAACACCAGAAGCTGGAACAGCGACGTGCTGTCGTTTATGCGCCAGGGACTCTGTTCCACGCCTTCCCCGAGAAACGGCTCCTTTAGTTCCACGAAATCCAGCTGGCGCTCCAGATCCTCCAGCTCGTCCCACTGCTCCTCCTCCCTCCCCGGCGCGAGCTTCGCTAGGTCGTCGAACTCGACACCGCGCTTCGGCCGCCGGACCATCGCCAGGAGCGGCTCCCTGACTATGTCCGCTATAAGGGTGCGCGCCTTATGGTTGAACATCCTGTCCGCGTTGGCTTCGAGAAGCCTCCTTTCGTCGGCGAGGAACCTTTCAAGCCACACCCTGTCGTCCAGATCGTTACGGAAAGCGTGCACCCGTCCTCCGTCCCTTGCGAATTCCTCCCAGAGCTTCGGCATGCCCCCGTAGGCGGTCCAGAGCGATAGCAGGCGACCGGGGCGCGACAACAGACCCTGGTGCACCGCTATTTCAAGCACCTGTGCCGGTGTCCAGGGCTTCACGATGACGGTTCTGTGGGCGCGTCCGTACAGCGGCGCGTCGATCTGGAAAAAACGGTTGATCCGCTGCTGGTGCGATCCCATCAATACAAGGCGGCCAACCATCGGCGACTCGTTGCTGTCGAAGTGAAGCCGGTCGCGTATGATCTGCACGGCGCCGACCATACCAAGATCCCCCGCATGGTGGAATTCGTCGAAAACAACCATGACACCCTTCCGGATCAGATGGCTGACGGTTTCCTCGAAAACACCGGAGTGGTGGTCCGGTTTGGAAAATATCCGGATATCCTGGAGAAGGCATCTCCCCACTTCCAGTCCGAAGTGCAACACCGGCCCGCCTCCGGAGCGAGGGCGTGGCCCGAGCGGAGGAGGCGGGCCGGTGTTGCACTTCGGACTGGAAGTGGGGACCAAATTCGATGACGTGACGGATTTTTTGGTTCCAGTATGTCGTGAACGCACTACCCCAGACCTCGTTTCCATTCTCCGGCACCTGCTTTGGCCGGTACACCTTTCTCCAGCCGGTGTGCGGTAACTCCATCCGAGTATCCGCATTTTTCAGCAGGTGTATCTGGCATCTGACTCTGCGGCTCAGGTGACGGCAGTCCTCGGACATTGCGGCCTCCTCGGTTCGTTCGTGGGGACTGCCGCCGCTGCCTGACCGATTCGCGGCATTCTACGCCGCCGGCAGTGCTGCACTCCAATGTGGAATGGGGGTCACCTCCCTGCGGCGCGGATGGGATTCGCTTCCATCGTTGCCGAACGTTGGCTGAAACATCCAGCGGCACCCGGGCAAGGCCTCACCTCATGAGCGACCCGAAGCATCACGCCACAATATGGACCTTCAGCCCCGCGATGACCCCGCGAAGTTCGGCAAGACCACGCATCCGACCGATGAGTGGATAGCCCGGATGGGAACCACGGCCAATGTCTGAGCCCAGTTCATGCCCATGATCCGGTCGCCAGACTATTCTCGCATCAGCGCGGCCTTCGTTGATTCGCCGCATCTCCTCAGCAAGCAGAACGCCGATCAGCGCTGGCATATCCGTGTCACCCTCAAGATGCGCCGCCTCCTGAAACGAACCGTCCGCTTCCTTCGCAACATTTCGGAGATGGGAGAAATGAATGCGTTCCGCGTTTGCGGCGGCGATCGCCGGCACATCGTTTCGGGGATGGGCGCCAAGCGAACCCGAACAGAGCGTCAGCCCATTGGCCCGTTCCGGCACGACCTGCATAACCCATGCGACATCCTCCGCCGACGATACGATTCGGGGCAGCCCCAGCAGATCACGCGGAGGATCGTCGGGATGCACACACATATATATTCCCAGATCCGCAGCCGTCGGAATAACTTCCCGCAGGAACCGACGGTAGTTCGCGCGAAGCTCGATCCGCCCGACACCCTTATAACCAGCAAGTTCGGCTTTCAGCCCATCCACCGAATATCGATCATATGCACCGGGAAGTCCGGCCATAATGCTTGACAGCAGCTTCGTGCGCTCCGCTGCGCCTGTCCCCTCAAACCAGGCGTTGGCCCGGCTGATCACATCGGCGGGATAGCTGTCCGCAGCGGCCTCCCGCTCCAACATACGCAGTTCGAATGCCGCCATTCTGGCCGCGTCAAATCGCAGGGCCGTTCCACCACCGCGCAGCGGCGCATCAAGCGTCGTTCTGGTCCAGTCCAGGACCGGCATGAAATTGTAGCAGACGACATAGATGCCGCATTCGGCCAGATTCGCGAGCGACTGGCGATAATTGGAGAACAGGAGGTCCAGATCTCCCTCGCCACGCTTGATGTCGTTATGAACCGGAAGGCTCTCGACCACCTGCCACTCAAGTCCCAGTCCCATATCCGCGATCAGTGTTTGCCTGACCCGGATCGCGTCCACTGGCCAGATTTCGCCAGCGGGTATTTCGTGAAGGGCCGTGACCACAGCCTGCGCTCCCGTCTGGGCCACTTCGGGCAACGTGATCTTATCCAGCGGCCCAAACCATCGCCAGCCTTCGATCATGCGATTCCCTCCCTAGCGGCACTGGCACTGCAATCCGCTCGCCTCCCTACCATCCCGCACCGCAGCTTTTCGGTGCGGCCAGCATAGCATGTGGGTTTCATACGCTATGCCGATCGGAACAGCACCAGGCTTTCCAGACAGCGACATGGATCCGATCCCTGCAGGGACTCCACTTCAGCAGCTGTATGGAGCCCGGATTCGCCATTCAGCCACATCCCGGATCGGCCTCGCTCAGCAAACGCGGTCCATAGCGCCTACCGGTCGCCACAGCAGGAACTGCCTTTGCATCGGCCTGTGTGTCGCATCCCGCATAGGCGACATATCTGTCCGGCTTGGCCAGGACAATCAAACTTTCCCATTCGCGTGTCATCGATGTTTTGGGCATGTTCACAATGTCCAGAGGAACGCCAAACCGCTCCGCTGCATCCTCAAACCGCCTGACGACCGCCTCCATCTCGCCCACTGAGACAGGCGCGAAACTCTCACCCAATCGCGACACCACATCGTCTTTTGGAGCCCCGGCGCCGATCCGAAGCGCAACCCCGGCCCGCCGCCGGAGCGGGGGGGCGAAGCCCGGGCGGAGGCGGCGGGCCGGGGTTGAGGGATTTTCCGGCCAGGGATCCGGATTCCACACGGAATGCGGCGGCTGTCCCTTCGGACCGGAGCGTAACCGGCCTCTCCGGCGGCAGCAGGGCCCCGCAGCGGGAGGCGACGCGCCCGTCCGGGCAAGGGAGGGCGTAACCCGACCGAAGCCCCGAACTGACGCGCCGGAAACCCTCTTTCTCACCCGCCGTCCGACGGGTCGGGCGTCCTCGGGCAGGCCGCGCCCGGGCGAACGCCTTCGCAGGCGTCAGGTGGCCGGGGACCTACCCGGGACGCGCGTTCAGGATGTCCCTGACCCGCCGAAAGTCGGTCCCCTTCGGAAGATACCCGCGCGGCGGCCCGTCGGTATGCCCGTTCAGGCCCCACTCCCGGGCGCCTTCGCCACCTTCGCGCGCTCCGCGAACTCCCTGCCGCTGTCCGCCGTGATCGTGTGGACCCTGGCCCCGAGACCCTTGAGAAGGTCGGTCATCGCCTTTCCGACCACCTCCGCCCTCTTTCCGTCAACCCTCTGTACAGGCGGCTGTTCCGACGCCCGGTGCACAGGCGACACCACCGCGCCGCCATGGCCCCCGCCGATAACGGTGTCGGCCTCCCGGTCGCCGGTCCTGACCTTCTCCCCGACGGTCTCCGGGCGCTCCGGGATGTCCCTCCGGCCCGGGATATGGCCTCGGCCCGGATGCGGTCGTATATCCGCTGCCCGCCGACCATGCCGGGGTCCTCCAGCCGGAGACGGCCTGCGACCCATTCCGGGCCCCAGCCCTCGCCGGCTTCGCCACGACCGCCGCCCGGCGCCCCCCGGTAGGTTTCCCCGGCACCGACGGGGCACCGCCCCTCCGCCCGGTGGCCTTCCCCTGCGTCCGCCTACACCTGTATCCCCGCCCGCCGCCGTTGCGACGGAGTTCACGCGATATCGTCGACGGGTCGCGCCCGGGCCACCGCGCGATGGCCCCGTTCGAAAGCCCGCCTTTCCCCGTGGCGAAAATCCGGCATCTCCCGTCGAAGATCGGATGACGGTGGCCCTCGGGCATGGCACTCTCCTCGGTTGGTTCACAGGGACTGTCGCCGCTATCCGGCCGATTCGCGATATGCCGCGCCCTCGGCGCGGCTTCCCATCACCTAAGGTGCTGCATTTCAGGCTGGCGGGGGGTAGCATCGGGGAAAGGAACCGGACCGGCAGGGTGGTCGCCACGCGGGCCGGGGCCACATCCCGGGCCGGAGGGACATCCCGGAGCGCCCGAAAGAGGGCGGGGCGAAGGCGGGGACCGGCGACCGGGAAGCGGACACGGTGATCGGCGGGGCGATGACCGACCTTCCCGAGGGTCCCGACGCCAGGTTCCACACGGTCACGGCGGACAGCGGCAGGGAGTTCGCGGGGCACGCGAAGGTGGCGAAGGCGCCGGCGGCCGACTTCCTCCTCCCGACGCCCCACCACCCGTGGGAGCGGGGCCTGAACGGGCACACCGACGGGCCGCCGCCCCGGTACCTGCCGAAGGGGACCGACTACCGCGAGGTCACGGACGCCCGTGTGAAGCGGGTCCAGGACATCCTGAACGCGCGCCCCCGCAAGGCGCCCGGCCACCTGACGCCGGCGGAGGCTTTCGCGCGGGTGCGGCCTCCCTGAGGCGCTTTGCCCCGACGGGGGAGAGGGAATTCCGCAGGCGCGCCCGCCCGGTTTCGGTCGGGCCACACCCTCCCTCGCCCGGACGGGCGGGCCACCTCCCGCCGCGGGCCTTGCCGCCGCCGGGAGGCCCGGTTACGCTCCGATCCGAAGGGACAGCCGCCGTATTCCGCGTGGAATCCGGGGCCCTGGCCGGAAAATCCCTCAACACCGGCCCGCCTCCTCCGCTCGGGCCACGCCCTCGCTCCGGAGGCGGGCCGGTGTTGCACTTCGGACTGGAAGTGGGGCGGTAAATGACGGAATCCGCCAATCCTCCCCTTCAGGAGGCCCCCATGCGCAAGGTCCACGACACCCAGCGGAGGCTTGACGCCCCCGACATCAGGAGGATCAGGCCGAACGTCAGATCGAGGGACGACATCCCGGCGATCCTGATCGGCATCCAGGACCCCTTCAGCGACGAAGGGACCCGAAAGCGGCTGTTCGGGCTTCCGGATCGGCTGGTGCTGCCCGGAAAGAGCCGCCGGGTCGGCAGGCCGGGGATGGATACCGGCGTCTGGTTGACAGCGTGTCGCTCCTCACGCCGGAGCTTCCCGACGAGGTCGGAAGGATGGTCGTGGAGAGGGGCCACAGGGTGGCCGGAAAAAAGCCTGGCGCCGCGTTGCGCGGCCGCCGTCATTCCTTCGTGGCCGGGACCGACGTGCATCATCCGACCGACCGCAGCCTGCCGATGGACGCGGCGCGGTGCATGGTCCGGGACGTGTCCCGGGCCTGCGGGAGGCTTGGGCCACCCGGTTGGCGGCGGAAGGAATACCTTTGCGGAAAACTCCGGAAAGGCTACCTCCGGGTGGCCACGTCACGGCTCGCCAACTGCCGCCCGAGGGACGTGGAGGCGCGGCTCCGGCTGGCGCTGAAGCTGGCGGACAGGGCGGAGGCCAGCTGCGCGGAGATCGACGGTATGTTGGGTATCCCGGGCTCATTGGACAGTATCCGGGGCTTCATCGGCCATGTCAGGCACCGGGCGGACCTGACCGGACGGCGGATCCTGAAGGGAGGGACGGTCCCGCACCGCGGGAAGGTGCACCCGATATCCGGGCCGCACACCCGCTGGATATCGAAGGGAAAGGCCGGGGTCCCGGTGGAGCCCGGCGTCCCCGTCTGCATACTGGAGGACCGGCACCGGTTCCTCCTGCACCGTTCCGTCATGTGGGAGGGGAGCGACGTGGACGTGGCGGTCCCCATGGGCGGGGAGGCGCGGGCCCGGTTCCCCGACCTGTCGGTGGTGAGCTTCGACCGCGATCCGCACAGCCCCCGGACCGGTTGGGGCCTGCCGGGATGCCGGAGCCGACGCCATGCCCCGCAGGGGCAGGCTGTCGAAGGCGGACCGCGTCCGGGAAAGCGGGGAGGCGTTCCGCGGGGCGCGGGGCGCCCACGCCGCCGGCGGGTCGGCCATCAACAGCCTGGAGCACCGTGGCCTCGACTGGGTGCGGAGCCACGGAAAGAAGGGTTTCGCCGGCGCCGTGGCGCTGGCGGTGCTGGCCGCGAACGTCCACCGCCCCGGCCTGATGCCGCCGGCGAGGGAGCGCCCCGTGCTCCCCGCCGCCGCCTGACCGGGGCGTCTGCCGGTGAACCGGCCCATGGAAGGCCCCGCCGCTGCGGGGCCCGCACCGACGTGCCCGCGGGCCGGCGGAGGCCCGGATGTTCACCATATGTTCACGTCCCGACCGTCCCGTCGAAACCCCGGGCGGCGCCCCGACGCCCCGACGGGCCCGGCCAGGGTCCCGTGAAGCCGGAATCCGCCGGATTCGGCCCCATCCCCGGAAAAACACGGGGTTTTCTGGCAGACACTACCATATGCGACATCAGATTCGGCTTGATCTCCCTCAACCGGGCGCGTATCCGGTCGGTGCCCTTCCTATGCATGATTTCGTGCACAAGCACATCGGCGCCCTTCGCGAATTCGGCAAGCGGCGGGAAGAAGGAGGTGTCACCGACGAACACCACCGTCCGAGTCCCGCTTCTCAGTTTCAGAGCATAGGTCTCGACCGGTGGATGGACGACGCGAAGCGCACTGACCTCCACAAGATCGTCCTTAAAAACAGGGCCTTCGGTATATTCGTTGACATCGAACATTCTATGCGGATCCATCTGCTCCTCGTCTACCATTCGCATCTCAATATCGTAGGCCATGCAGTCCAGGAATCCGCACCTTCCATTCGTCCCCGCTTAAGATGTCTTCTGGCGGGATTTTCGCATATGGCCGTGACCCGGACGGAAACGTCGTCGAACTGCTGCAGCGCCCTACTGGTTGACGGGTCATTCCGTCGCCTCGTAGTCCACGGGATATCCATGCCAGCCCTCCCTGCGCTTTTTCCAGTAAAGGTTGTGTATCCGTGTCGAAACCGGCCCGGCCCGGCCGCACAGGACCTTGCCATCCACTTTGGAGACCGGCAGGATTCCACCTGCGCTGGAAGTCAGGAACGCTTCGTCAGCCGACATCAGGTCATCGACGATGACCCTACCGAACATCACTTCCATACCGAAAGTCTGGCAGAGCTCTCCAACCGTCGTCCGGGTGATGCCTTCAAGGCATCCTCGTTCAGGCGTATGGATCCGCCCGTCCTTGACCACAAAGACATTGGATCCCGGCGCTTCGGTCAGGGCAACGCTGCCATCGCTCAGGACCGTCCAGTCGGCGCCGTGACCGCCAGCCTCCATAAGCGCCATGCTGAGATCAAGCGAGTTGAAATTCTTGGCGCGCGGGTCGACGGCCTGTGCCGGGATGCGGATGTAGTCCCGCGAAATATGAAGGTTGATCCCCGCCTGACGGTCGGCATCGTCCTTGATGAATACGTAGGGGACGGCGAACGCATAGAGCCGATTGGCAAAACGATCGGCATGGAGTCTGTCGGCAGGCCTCTCCGGATTTCGCCCGCGTGTGACGGACCACCAGACATAGGCGTCCTTCAGCCCCGTTCGCGCGACCAACGCATTCAGCAGCGCCGCTTCCGCTTCACGAGAGAAAGGACTGCGCAGAGACATGCGACCGCAGGATCCGGCGAAACGGTTCTGGTGGTCTTCTAGCCGAAAGAACCGTCCTCGGCTCACCGACACCACATCATAGACCGCATCGCCGCGCACGAAACCCAGATCGCTGATGGGAACGGCCGCCTGACCGATCGGAACAAAGCCGTCGATGATATAGGCCGCACCCTCCGCCCAACTCGAATTCCGCTCCAGCGCGTGATGCTCTACCGACGCCGCCATGATCTCCGGGACCGGCACCAAGTTCGTCACGGGGCGGTCTTCCTGCTTCGTGAAGTGTCCAGAAGCATGTCCCCGAATTCAAACCGCACGTCCATATGCTTCGGGTAAAGGCTGTTCACCCGAACGCCGGAGAACACCTCCCACTGAAGGAGCTCGTTCGGATCAATTTTGGTGAGGTCAAACAGAATGTCTGAGAGTTTGTTCCATAAGTTGAGTGGTCCCGCAGGATGTGGCATTCCGGTTGGTGAACGCAACCAGATACGGAGATCGCCATGCCCCGGGACAGGACCACCCAACAGCTCCATAAGCACCCGGACGACCACAGTCAAAACGATCTGACCGACGCCGAATGGACCGTCATTGAGCCGATGCCGCCGAAGCGGGGAAGGATGGGACGGCCGCGCGGGGTCGACCTTCGGTCGGTGTTCGACGCGGGCCGGTATATCCTGTCCACGGGATGCCAGTGGCGCGCGTCACCCTCTGGATATCCACCGTTTTCACCGACCGGAACCATTTTCACGCATGGCGGCGGAGCGGGCTCCCGGAGCGTATCGTGCATCGTCTCCGGGACCTCGCGCGGCGATGTCCGGGGCGCTCCGCGGAGCCGGCCGCCGCCCCGGTCGACAGCCGGTCGGTGAGGACCGCGGAGAGCGGCGGCCCCCGCGGCCACCACGCCGGCAGGAAGGTGAAGGGGAGGAAAAGGCACCTGATCGTGGACGCCGACGGCACACCGACCGTCATGACGGTTCACACCGCCGGCATCCAGGACCGGGACGGCGCACCGGACCTGACCGCGGAGCCGCTGGAGACGGTGCCCACGGTGTGCAGGCCGTTTGCCGACGGTGGCCACCCGGGTCCGAAGCTGCGGGAGCGGCCTGGGGGGATGGGGTTGCCGGACGTGATCGGGACCGTCGAAAAACCGGAGGATGTCAAAGGGTTCACGGTTCCCTGCCGCCGGTGGGCCGTGGAGCGGACCTTCGCCTGGACGGGCCGGTGCCGCCACCTGTCGAAGGACTATGAGCGCCTCTGCGGGAACCCGCCGGCATCCGGGGTGAGGCACCACGCGCCACCGGTCCGGGCGTGAGTGAGGCACGAACGAACGCTGGCCGCCTGCCGGTTCCCGCCCAGGCGGGTGGCGAGGGCGTCAACTCCATGAAAGACAATGGTTTGATCATATCAGTGACTTATGATTCAAACTCTAAACATCGGGTTGAGGTTCGCGTCACGAAAACACAACGTTGCGTTTTCGTGCATTCACTATTCCCGTAATTCCGGCTGAATCCCCGGCAGTGACGACCCCGAACAGGCCGTCCGACTGTGGAGTGTATGGGGGATTTTATGTCCCCCCCGTTCCGCTCTGAAGTGCAACACCGTTGATGGTGGGAAGCCGCGTTTCGGGTGCGGCATCCTGCGAATCGGCCAGATAACGGCGACAGTCCCTGTGCTCAGGATAGGAGAGTGTCATGCCCGAGGGCTACCGTCATCTGACCTTCGACGGAAGATGCCGGATATACGCGACGGGGAAAGGCGGGCTTTCGAACGGGGCCATCGCCAGGCAGCTGGGCCGCCATCCGGCCACCATATCGCGGGAGATCCGACGCAACGGCGGCGGGCGGGGATACCGGCAGGGACAGGCGTGGAGGAAGGCCACCGGGCGCCGGAGCGAGGCCTCTTCGGTCCCGGGGAAGCTGACGGAGGAGCGCTGGGCGAAGGTCGTGGCGAAGCTGGAGGAGGGCTGGAGCCCGGAACAGGTCTCGGGGCGTCTCCGGCTGGAGGACCCCGGCATGGTCGGCCGTCAGCGGATATACGACCTCGTACGCGCGGACGGCGGGGACGGAGGAACGCCTTGCGGGCACCTGCGGCGGCGGGGAAGGAAACCGAACCGGCAGGGTGGCCGCCACGCGGGCCGGGGTCACATCCCGGGCCGGAGGGACATCTCGGAGCGCCCGAAAGAGGGCGGGGCGAAGGCGAGAATCGGCGACTGGGAAGCCGACACGGTGATCGGCGGGGGAAACGGCGGTGCGGTGGTGTCGCCTGTGGGCAGATGCCCGGAATTCACGCCTGTCCAACGGGTTGACGGAAAGAGGGCGGAGGCGGCCGGCGGGGCGATGACCGACCTTCCCGAGGGGCTCGGCGCCAGGGTCCACACGATCACGGCGGACAACGGCAGGGAGTTCGCGGGGCACGCGAAGGTGGCGAAGGCGCTGGAGGCCGACTTCCTCCTCCCGACGCCCCACCACCCGTGGGAGCGGGGCCTGAACGGGCACACCAACGGGCTGCCGCCCCAGTACCTGCCGAAGGGGACCGACCTGCGGCAGGTCACGGACGCCCGCGTGAAGCGGGTCCAGGACATCCTGAACGCGCGCCCCCGCAAGGCGCCCGGCTACCTGACGCCGGCGGAGGCTTTCGCGCGGGCGCGGCCTCCCTGAGGCACTTCGCCCCGTCGGCCGACGGGGGAGAGGGAATTCCGCAGGCGCGCCCGCCCGGTTTCGGTCGGGCCACCCCTTCCCTCGCCCGGACGGGCGCGCCACCTCCCGCCGCGGGGCCCTGCCGCCGCCGGGAGGCCCGGTTACGCTCCGATCCGAAGGGACAGCCGCCGTATTCCGCGTGGAATCCGGGGCCCTGGCCGGAAAATCCCTCAACACCGGCCCGCCTCCTCCGCTCGGGCCACGCCCTCGCTCCGGAGGCGGGCCGGTGTTGCACTTCGGACTGGAAGTGGGGTCCGAAAGCTTACAAAGTCCTTATCTCACCGCCGCCGAAGCGGCCCGCTATCTTCGTCTTGAAGAGCGGAAACTGAACAATATGCGCTGGCGCGATGAAGGTCCGCACTAGCGCAAACATGGCGGCAAGGTGATTTACCATATCAAGGATTTGGAGGGCTGGTCGCGCAGTCGCGATTGCGGTCACGGTCCTTCCTACGATCAGGAAAAAGACAATGACAACGGCGCGTAATCTGACCGCCGTTCTGATTGTTTACCTGAAAAACCGTATCAATCACCGGCTGCGTTTTGGCATTCCAATTCTGGAATCCCGCCTCGACTGGCGGCGAAAAGCATCGGCTTTCACCGCCGGAGCGACATTCGGATATATCAGATGGCGGGCCAACCGATACGGCACGCAAGACTGGCGTTTCTTTGTCATCCAGACAGTTGCGGATGGACCGATAACCGCAGTTCCGGGCGTCATACCGGGGGGCGTGTTGCTGCTAGCAACGCGCGGACGCACACGAACGGCGCGGGCTTTGTCCGTTGTTGACGCCCTCGAAAAAGAGGCAGGCAATCTTGAAAATATCTCGCCTGCCTATTGGCGTCATCTCGCCAATCGCCTCGCTGTCGGCATGGGCGCACATGGGATTTCACCGATGCAAACCATGAGTTTTGAGGGGAATTGCCCATGAAATCGCGCATCTTTGGAGCACTCGCAGGCGCTCTTTGCGCCGTCGTTTTGGTCGATATTTTCAGACCGGCGACGCCCTATATCTTCTACAATAAAAGCGAAAGCGCCCCTGTTGGATGGTATCGTTTAACCCCGAACGCAGCGATAAAACGCGACGTGATGGTCGCCGCTTTTGCACCGAAAAAAGCGCGAAACATGGCCGCCACACGGGATTATCTGCCCGCCCATGTTCCCCTCATTAAAACTGTCTGGGCGGCGGCGGGAGACGAAGTCTGTTCTCAAAACGGGCGTGTTACAGCCCCGAACCGTCCTGATATTTACGCTGAGGCGCAGGACGGTTTGGGGCGGATCATGCCCGGCTGGACGGGCTGCATTATCCTCTCCGACCGCCAGGTTTTCCTCGTCTCAACCGATGTGCAGAATTCCTGGGACAGCCGGTATTTCGGTCCGGTTTCGACCGACAACATTCTCGGCGCCGTCAAGTTCATAGGAGATCGGGCGCATACGGAAAAATCGGAACATGGCAGGGCGCGGGTTAAGGGCGCGGAGGGCAAGATAAAAGCGGGAAGCGCCCCTTCGGGGCTATTCCCTTGTCTGCACATCTTTTCCGGGGCGCTATGCACGCTTCGGGAGGCGCTTCCATTTTGCGCAACGAGCCAGAGTTCACTGGCGTTTCAGGGAGCGCTCCTTACCCGGAATGTCACGCATCGTCACGGAAAACCTCATGACAAAGGGCGGCCCCGATACGCCCTTTGAGGTGAAACTCGGACGCATACGCTCCGCCTCCGGTCACACCCGAATGAAGTCTTTCTTCAAGAAGCTTGGCAGGCGCGCGCGTCGTCTATCCATGTCGGCGCGCAAAGGTCGATCCACCAGCAACGCCAGACGGGTTTCCGCAACGCAGTTTCATCGCCGCGTCATCGTCAAGGCGTCCATTCACAGAATGACGCCGAACGGCACAGCCGCCATGCGTCATCATCTTGATTATGTTGAGCGCGACGGCGCCGGAGAGAATGGCCGCGAAGCCGAACTTTATACCGATGAAGCCAGTGATCTCGACGGGGCGGCGCTAATCAAGCGCAGCGAAGATGACTAGCATCATTTCCGGTTCATTGTTTCGCCCGAAGACGCCGATCAGATGAGCGACCTTAAATCCTTCACGCGGGATCTGATGGGAAAACTGGAAAAGGATCTGGACACGCGCCTCGAATGGGTGGCCGCCAATCACTATGATACCGGCCAGCCCCATGTGCATATCGTCATGCGCGGCAAACGCGATGACGGGCGCGATCTTGTCATTCCGCGCGATTATATCTCGCGCGGGATCAGAGCGTGTGCGCAGGAACTTGTTTCGCTCGAACTTGGACCGGTGAGCGAGCTGGAAAACCGCCAGCGTATGCAGCGCATGGTGCAGGCCGAACGGATGACCGATATTGACCGTGCGCTGTTTCGGCGTGTGCGCGATGACAGGCTGGACCTGTCCAAGCCCGTGCCAAGCGGTCAGGTCTGGCGTCGGCGACTTGAAAAGGCGCGCCTCGGCGAGCTTTCCAGATTGGGACTTGCCGAGCCTTTGGGAAAATCGAAATGGCGCATCGAGCCTGACGCCGCTGACGCTCTCAATCGCATGGGCGAGCGCGGGGATATTATCAAAGCCATGCACCGGGCGATGAATGAGAGCGGCGATCCGCGTTTGATGACCGGCGCCAGCCTGTTCGATCCGGGCGATCCGAATGCAAAAAGCGTGACGGGCAAAATCATTGCGCGCGGCGTTGCCGATGATGTGCGCGACCAGGCTTACGTGGTGATCGACGCGACCGACGGTAAAGTGGCCTATGTGAATATCGGACCGAGCGAGCGGCTGCCCGAATTTGAAAAGGGCGTGATCGTCACCGCCCATCCCGCCTCCCACAATCCGCGCGCGTCTGACATGACGATCAATGACATCGCCAGCAAGCATGGCGGCGTTTACAGCGCAGCAACGCATTTGGCGGACGCGCCGCGAACGAGTGAGGAATTT
Source organism: uncultured Rhodobacter sp. (assembly GCA_965201085.1). Lineage (GTDB taxonomy): Bacteria > Pseudomonadota > Alphaproteobacteria > Rhodobacterales > Rhodobacteraceae > JAPOUP01. Next base: position 17,501 of record CBDAVS010000014.1, read on the forward strand.
ATCAAGGCGCATGCCCGGCGTCTCGAAGCAATGCGCAAGGCCGGTGTTTCGGTGGCGCGGCAGACTGACGGTTCCTGGCGCATACCGCCAGATTTTCTCGATCACGCGGCGTCTTACGAATTTGAAACCACGCGATCCAGACCGGTCTGTCTGGAGATGGCCTCCAGCGTCAATCTTCAAACCATGCGCACCGCAATCGGTGCGACATGGCTTGATGAACATTTACGCGATCATGACGACAACGCGCGCGCGCGGTTTTGGCGGCGAAGTGGAACAGGCGCGCATGGCGCGGCGAGCGTTTCTTCACCGCGAAGGCGTCCTCAAGAATGCGACCGACCGGATTGACGACAAGGTTCTGGCAACGCTGAACCGGCGCGATATGGAGGCGGCGGCAAAATCTGTCGCGCAAAGGCTCGGAAAGGAATTCACTCACGCGCCGCGTTCGGGGCGCATCAGCGGCAAATATGCTGAACGGCTCGACCGGCCGGGCGGGCGCTATGCGGTGATCGAACGGGCCAAGGACTTTTCGCTGGTGCCCTGGCGTGAGGTGATGGACCGCAATCTCGGAAAGCAAATCAGCGGCGCCGTCCGGGGAAACCGGATTTCATGGACGCTTAGCAAGAATCGCGGCATTGATGGAAGATAGTGCATGAAATTTACGCCATTAAATTAGAAATTTGACGATAATGCGTGATATATGACGCATTAACGATAAATTATCTTGAATTACTTTTAATGCGTGATATATGCTGCATTAGAATGAAAAAATATAGTTAGTGGGTGAAATATGACGCATAAAATTGATTTCGACCTCGCATCCAGTGAAGCCATTGAGGATGCGCTCAGCGAAAGGATCGAGGAGATTCGGCTGAGGCGTAACATCACGCAAAGCCGCCTCGCCCGTGAGGCTGGCGTCTCACGCAGCACCATCACCCGCCTCGCTCAGGAGGGAAAGGGCATCTCCCTTGATAGTTTCATCCGCGTCCTCAAAGCGCTGCAACTGGCAGACAATTTGGGAACTCTTTTGCCCGACCCCGGATTGAGTCCGCTCGAAGAACTGGAAAAAAGCAGCCAACTATCCCGGCAACGCGCCCGCGCCAGGAAACGGGATCAGAAGAAATGGACTTGGGGAGATCAAGGGCAGGATGACGGAGAAGCATCATGACCACCGCCAGTGTTGAATTGTGGGGAAGGCGCATTGGCGCCGTGACATGGGTGGCGGATCGCGGGATCGGCATCTTTCAGTTTACCCCGGAATTTGGACCGAGCGGCATTGAAGTTTCCCCCTTGCAAATGCCGTGGCGGGAAACGCCTTACGAATTTCCGAGCCTGAGCAGAGAGACATTCAAGGGACTCCCTGGCATGCTGGCCGACAGCCTACCGGACAAATTCGGCAACGCCCTGATCAATGTCTGGCTGGCAAACCAGGGCCGTCCCGAAGCGAGTTTCAATCCGGTTGAGCGGCTTTGCTATACCGGGACACGTGGTATGGGCGCGCTGGAATACAAACCGGCAATAACAGGCTCTCCAACAAAAGCGCGAAAAGTCGAAGTGGACCGGCTTGTCGACTTGTCGAACCGGATTTGGAGTGACCGCGAAAACCTTGCCGGTAATTTAACCGGCAAGGATGATGCGCGGGACATTGAAGACATATTGCGCGTTGGGACTTCCGCCGGCGGCGCCAGAGCAAAGGCGATCCTTGCATGGAATGAAGAGACCGGCGAATTCAAGTCCGGCCAAGTCAAGACGGACAAAGGTTACACCGATTGGCTCATGAAGTTCGACGGCGTGGACGAAAACAAGGACAAGGAACTTGCCGACCCGAAGGGGTTTGGACGTATCGAATACGCCTATCATCTGATGGCGGACAAAGCCGGTATTATCATGATGCCGTGCCGCCTGCATGAGGAAGGCGGGCGGGCTCATTTCATGACCAAACGCTTTGACCGCACCGACGCGGGAGACAAGCTGCACTATCAGTCTTTGTGCGCCCTACAGCATTTCGATTTCAACATGGCGGGCGCTTATTCCTATGAGCAGGCGCTTCAGACCATCAAATCCCTGACCCTTCCGGCTGAGGATATTGAACAACAGGTGCGCCGCACGCTGTTCAACATCATTGCGCGTAATCAGGATGATCACGTCAAGAATATCGGATTTGTCATGGACAAAGAGGGGGAATGGCGGCTCTCGCCGGCCTTTGACGTCGCCTACAGCTACAACCCGCAAGGTTCCTGGACGTCTCAGCATCAAATGAGCCTGGGCGGCAAACGCGATGGATTTGATTTGAGCGATCTTGTCGCATTTGGCGAATTTGCCGGACTGAAAGCGCGCAAGATGAAATCCATCATCGCTGAGATCATTGACGTGGTGAAACAGTGGACCGAGTTTGCAGAGCAGGCGAAAGTTCATGACGAGCATGTTGCTCAAATCCATCGCACACTCCGGGTCACTGATTTAGATTTACCATGACCTGTCACTGATTTGATTTTGGTGTGCCGACCGATGTCGCCCGGTCTGCTTATCCCAAAGCTACCCTCCCAAATTTTGATTCTCATGGCATTCAAAAAAGCTGCCGCAGAAAATATGTAACATACTCTCTTGACTCGTCGAGAGTTTATGTTACATATTTCCTGAGCAATAGAGAAGGGAGCCCAATATGATGCCCGTCATTCGAGTGAGCGACGCAGCTTTCGCAAATCTAAAACACATTGCCACGTGGTTAGAAGCTGACACGCCTGCCCAAGCTGTCGATCTTCTGGTTACTAACGAAATGGAACGCCTTGGTCTCGAACGTGATAGCGAAGTCGATCATGAGGTCCTGAATCAAAACGGTGAAAATATCCTCACGTTTGAGAATACACCCGGACTATCATTCACTCGCGTTCTGAGTGCTTCGGTCAACGGACGTGACCTAGCTAAATCCAACTGGGCTGTGCTGTTAAAGGAGATAATCCAATCAGTCCACGCCAAAGGAATATCGGGAAATCACTTAGTGCAAGAATTGAATATACCAGCCAAAGTTGGTCGTTACGAAGACGAGGGATTCAAGCACAATCCAGCTATTGATTTATCCGTACAAGGGCAATCCGCAGCCGATGCATGGAGAGAAATCCAGCGACTTGCGGAGAAGCACAACATCCCCGTTGAAATAAAGTTTCAATGGAAGGACAACAAAAAAGCTGAGCACCCAGGCCGAATTGGCAAACTTCAAGCCGGATGCTGAGGTGGTAATTCAAGCCTGGTTATCAAGACAATGCGAGAACCACAGCAATGAGTAATTTTCAGCGCGACGGTTCAATCAGCAACCCTCATGTCGGTCGTGAGTTTGAGGCGTGCGCGCAGCACATCCTCACCGAACATGGAATATTGCTCAATCAGAACCAAAGGTTCCATGTGGTTTGGGAACTGAATAGCCCCTAGATTCGTAGACGCCTTCTTTCCTAATTTTGAGGCAAGGAGGCCGACATGGGCAAAGCCACATGATTCCGACGGATGTGGAGTTTTGGGAACTGCCTCGTGAAAACGATGATGTTGTCATTGGTTAGGAGTTTACTGGCTTTGTGACAAACCCTGTTCCCCTATTCTTTAATTCCTCACCCTCTATCCCGTAGTTTCAGCGCACAAGGCACGGTCAGCGCCACAAACAGCGTTGCAGCCATAACCGGCGCCTGAGTTTCAACCCAAACTGACTGATTTCATTCAGATTTCTACCCGCTTTCCTCACTATACGGAGCACCTGCTCGCACGCAATCTGACCTCACGCAAAACGAGGTCAATCCATGTCGCCGCAGGCCATTTTATACGGTCATATCCTCTCAGAGTTTGTTCCATAAGTTGAGTGGTCCCGCAGGATGTGGTATTCCAGATCGAACTTCAACCCAAATCCGGAGATCGCCATGCCCTGGAACAGGACCACCCAACAGCTCCATAAGCGCCCGGACGACCACAGTCAAAACGATCTGACCGACGCCGAATGGACCATCATCGAGCCGATGCCGCCGAAGCAGGGAAGGATGGGACGGCCGCGCGAGGTCGACCTTCGGTCGGTGTTCGACGCGGGCCGGTATATCCTGTCCACGGGATGCCAGTGGCGCGCGTCACCCTCTGGATATCCACCGTTTTCCACCGACCGGAACTGTTTTTACGCATGGCGGCGGAGCGGGCTCCTGGAGCGTCTGGTGCATCGTCTCCGGGACCTCGCGCGGCGGTGTTCGGGGCGCTCCGCGGAGCCGACCGCCGCCCCGGTCGACAGCCAGTCGGTGAAGACCACGGAGAGCGGCGGGCCCCGCGGCTACGACGCCGGCAGGAAGGTGAAGGGGAGGAAAAGGCACCTGATCGTGGACGCCGACGGCACACCGGTCGTCATGACGGTTCACACCGCCGACATCCAGGACCGGGACGGCGCACCGGACCTGATCGCGAAGCTGCTGGAGACGGTGCCCACGGTGTGTACACGGTGTGTAGGCCGTTCGCCGACGGTGGCCACCCGGGTCCGAAGCTGCGGGAGCGGCTTGAGGGGATGGGGTTGCCGGACGTGATCAGGATCGTCGAAAAACCGGAGGATGTCAAAGGGTTCACTGTTCCCTGCCGCCGGTGGGTCGTGGAGCGGACCTTCGCCTGGATGGGCCGGTGCCGCCGCCTGTCGAAAGATTACGAAAGGCTCAGCGAGAACTCGCTGGCATCCGGGGTGAGGCATCACGCGCCACCGGTCCGAGCGTGAGTGAGGCACGAACGAACGCTGGCCGCCTGCCGGTTCCTGCTCAGGCGGGTGGTGAGGGCGTCAACCCCATGAAAAACAATGGTTTGATCATATCAGTGACTTATGATTCAAACTCTCAGTGCTTGCCACCATTGCCGGGGGCCTGTGGATTGCAACGCAGTGGGTGGCCGCGCAATTTGACTATGATCCCTATCTCGGCCTCGCCTGGTTCAGCGTCTTTGAAACGCCGGTCTATTATCCCTGGCGCCTGTTTGAATGGTGGTATGCGTTTCACGCCTACGCGCCCGAAATTTTCAGAACCGGCGGCAAGATTGTTGTCGGGGCCACTTTCGCCAGCATCATCATTGCAGCGCTGCTATCGGTCTGGCGCGGGCGCCGCGCAAAAAAGCTGACCACGTTCGGATCGTCGGAATGGGCAAGCAAGCGCATCATGAAACGCGCTGGACTACTCGCACGAACCGGCGTCTTTCTCGGCAAGTTCAAAACAACTATCTGCGCCACGCTGGCCCGGAACATATTATGGCGTTCGCGCCGACCCGCTCCGGCAAGGGCGTCGGACTGGTCGTGCCAACGCTCTTAAGCTGGGGCGAAAGCACCGTCATTCACGACATCAAGGGCGAGAACTGGCAGCTTACAGCGGGCTGGCGTTCAACCTTCTCCCATTGCCTTCTGTTCAACCCGACCGATCCGGCAAGCGCGAAATACAATCCGCTGCTGGAAGTGCGAAAAGGCCGGAACGAAGTCCGCGACGTTCAGAACATCGCCGACATTCTAGTCGATCCCGAAGGCGCGCTGGAGCGCCGCAACCATTGGGAAAAGACCGGCCACGCGCTTCTAGTCGGCGCCACCCTGCATGTTCTTTATGCGGAAAAAGAAAAGACGCTCGCGCGCGTCGCCAGTTTCTTGTCTGACCCCGGCCGCTCCTTTGAGCGAACGCTCCGGGTGATGATGAGCACCAATCATCTCGGCCCTGAAGGAGGTAAACCTCAGACTCATCCCGTTGTCGCGCAAGCAGCGCGTGAACTCTTGAACAAGTCTGAAAATGAGCGCTCAGGCGTCTTGTCAACGGCGATGAGTTTTCTGGGGCTTTACCGTGATCCGACGGTGGCCGAGGTGACATCTTCCTGCGACTGGCGCATCGCCGATCTGATCGGCGGTGAAAAACCTGTCTCGCTCTATCTGGTGGTGCCGCCGTCGGATATTTCGCGCACCAAACCCCTTGTCCGGTTGATCCTGAATCAGATCGGGCGCCGCCTCACTGAAAAACTCGACGATCAGGCAGAATTGGAAAAACGCCGCCGCGTCCTGTTGATGCTGGATGAATTTCCGGCGCTTGGCCGTCTCGACTTTTTTGAAAGCGCGCTGGCTTTCATGGCGGGTTACGGGCTGCGGGCGTTTCTGATCGCGCAGTCGCTCAATCAGATTGAAAAGGCATACGGGCCGAATAATTCCATTCTCGACAACTGCCATGTGCGGGTCGCCTTCGCCACCAATGACGAACGCACGGCGAAACGCATTTCGGACGCGCTTGGTTCGACCACTGAAATGCGCGCTATGCGGAACTATGCCGGGCACCGGCTCGCGCCCTGGCTTGGTCATGTCATGGTATCGCGGCAGGAATCCGCGCGTCAGCTTCTGACCCCAGGCGAGATCATGCAGCTACCGCCGGATGACGAGATTGTCCTCGTCTCCGGTTACTCGCCGGTGCGCGCAAAGAAGCTGCGTTATTTTCAGGACCAGAATTTTGTCAGCCGCGTTATCTCCCCTCCCGCGCTGACCGGCCCCGGTCATCCCTATGGCGACCGTCCCGGTTCCCGCCCGGATGATTGGGGCCACATGACCCGGCCTGTCGATGATCGTCTGTTTTCCGCGACGGAAGACGACGCCGGCGGCGGCGAGGATGGCGGCAAGGACCTGAAACCGGAAATCGATACGCCGGCGCACGAGACCGATCCATCCCCTGAACCCGATCAGACAGGCGATCTGGAAGACACCGGCGATGTGACGGCAAAACGCGCCGCCGATCTTGTCCGCTAGGCTGAGATCGCAAAACGCAGCTACGGGCTAGATCGCGGAACACCCGATCTGGACATTCTGGATTTTTGACGATGGCTTCCACAAATCCACGCATACACCCTTATCTGAAGCCGGAAGTCTTTGCGCGCCTGCAAGCAGCGAAACTCAAACCGGGACGGTCGGAATCCGACATCGTGAACCGGGCGCTGGCGGCATTTTTCAGTCACGAACATGAAGACAAGCGCGATGCGGCGCTGATCCGGCGTCTTGATCGTATCTCCCGGCAGATTGAGGGGCTGGAACGCAGACAGATCATTGCCGCCGAAGCCTTTGCGCTGTTTGTTCGCTATTTCCTCACCGTCATTCCGCAGGTCGCGAAGGCTGACAAGAAAGCGGCGCAGGCGGAAGGCCATTCACGGTTCGAGACCTATCTGAAAAGCCTTCAAACCATTCTCGAAGACGGCGATGCCATCCTGTTTCACCGGATGGAAGATCGCCTTGCGGATGCGTCCGCGTTCTTCACCAAAGAAGAACTCGCCCGCCTTCACGATCCTGCGCCGGCGCGCCCCTCAACCAAGGAGGGTGCGCATGTCTCGGCGTAACCTTGAATCCCTTCAGCGCACGCAGGGAATGCTCAAAACCGCAATGGGCGACGCCATAGAATGCGCACTGGGCGATCCCGCTGTTGTCGAGATCATGGTCAATCCCGATGGATGGCTCTGGCTTGACCGGCACGGCGCCGGTCGTGAGCGCACCGACACGCAACTATCACCGGAAATGGGCGAACGTATCATTCGCCTGGTCGCCAGCCATATCGGCGCCGAAGTCACTGCAACCACGCCGATTGTCAGTGCTGAACTGCCGGGCACCGGAGAGCGTTTCGAAGGTGTTTTGCCGCCGGTGACAACAGCCCCGTGCTTTTCAATCCGCAAAGCGGCAGCACGGATTTTTTCTCTGGATGACTATGTGGCGGCCGGGACATTGTCGCCGCTGCAACGCCAGCAACTACAGATCGCGGTGATTGAGCGGAAGAATATTCTGATCGTCGGCGGCACCGGATCGGGCAAGACAACGCTCGCAAACGCCTTGCTCAACGAAGTCGCTGAGCCAGGCGAACGGGTGTTGATCATTGAGGACACCCGCGAACTACAATTCGCCACGCCGGATCAGGTTGCCTTACGTACCCGGCCGCCGCACATCACAATGGCCGATCTTGTGAAATCGACTCTGCGTCTGCAGCCCGACCGTATTGTTGTCGGCGAAGTGCGCGGGCCGGAAGCCCTCGACATGCTCAAAGCCTGGAACACCGGCCATCCGGGCGGCATCAGCACCATTCACGCCAACGACGCCATTGGTGGTCTTTACCGGCTCGAACAGCTTGTCGGCGAAGTCGCCGCCACCATACCGCGCACGCTGATCGCGCAGGCGATTGATCTGATTGTCTTCATTTCAGGGCGCGGAAGCGAGCGCCCCATTGAAGCGATCCGGCATGTCACCGGCGTTGATGACGCCGGGCAGAGCTACGTCACGTCTGACGCTTCGGACGCGCCGACCAAAATTCTCTCTCTTCAATCGTCATCCAATCACGGAGCTTAATTATGTCACTTGTCTACAACACCATTAGGGGAGGTCTCTACCTTGCAGCGCTGTTGCTGATCTTTTTTCCGCTGGCCAGCCCCGCCTTTGCCGCCGGATCGGGCATGCCCTGGGAAGGTCCGCTACAGCAGATTGTCACGTCCATCGAAGGCGATGTCGCCAAGGGCATCGGTGTGATTGCGATTGTCGTCACCGGTCTCGGCATCGCGTTCGGCGATATGGGCAGCGGGATGCGCAATCTCCTGAAGATCGTGTTCGGTCTGTCGATTGCCTTCACCGCAACCAGCTTCTTCCTCTCTTTCTTTTCCTTTGGCGGCGGAGCGGTCATCTGATGCCCTATCAAGGAGATATTGGCGGTTTCTCCATCCCTGTGCACCGCTCCCTGACCGAACCGATCCTTATGGGCGGCGCCCCGCGTGCGGCAACCATCATGAACGGCACCATCGCCGCAGCGATCGGCCTTGGGCTCCATCTCTGGCTTTTCGGAATTCTCTACTGGGTGATTGTCCATAGCGCCTGCGTATTCGCCGCAAAGCGCGATCATCAATTCGTGGAAGTGCTGATACGCCATGTTCGCCACAAGGGGTATCTCGCATGATGAACCTCACCGAATATCAGGCGTCCCCGCAATGTCTGGCGGACTATCTGCCCTGGGCCTGTCTTATCGCTCCCGGCGTCATCCTCAACAAGGATGGCAGTTTTCAGCGCACGGCGGAGTTTCGCGGTCCAGACCTCGACAGTTCAGCGGGTGAGGAACTGGTTTCCATCTGTGCGCGGATCAACAACGCGCTCAAACGCTTTGGTTCATCCTGGGCGATCTATTTTGAAGCCGCGCGGGCGCCGGCACTTGATTATCCGACAAGCGAATGGCGCGATCCTGTCGCCTGGCTGGTGGATGAAGAACGCCGGTCCCTGTTTGAAGGCCGGCAGGCCCACGAATTGTTGTTTGAAAGCCGCTTTTGCTTGACACTTTCCTTTCTGCCGCCCGCTGACTCGGTTGGCAAAATCGAAGAAGCCTTGATCGAACGCCCTGAAGATGAGGAGGAAATCGGGGGCAGCGATTATCTCGCGAGATTCGTTCAGGAAACGGAAAAAGCGCTCTCGCTCTTCCAGAATATCTTTCCCGATGCAAAATTACTGAGCGACGATCAGACGCTCACCTATTTGCAGAGTTGCGTTTCCGCCCGGCGCCATCCGGTCAAAGCGCCTGAGACGCCCTGTTTTCTCGATGCAGTCCTCGGAGGCGCGAGCCTTATCGGCGGCTTGGAGCCGGTCCTCGATGATGAACATCTGCGCGTTGTGGCGATTCAGGGCTTTCCGCCCATGACCGAGCCCGGACTGCTTGATGAGCTGAACAATCTCGGATTTTCCTACCGCTGGGCGACCCGCTATCTGCCAATGGACAAGCTGGAAGCCACCAAAATTCTGACTCGCTACCGGCGGCAATGGTTCGCCAAGCGAAAATCCATTATGTCGCTTCTGCGTGAGATGATGACGAACGAAGCCTCGCCGCTAGTCGATACCGATGCGGATAACAAGGCGGCGGATGCGGACGCAGCGCTTCAGTCCCTCGGCGCCGATCATGTGGGCTTTGGCTATCTGACCACAGCCATTGTTGTGCAGTCCCAGTCATCCGTAACCGCCGATGACATGATCCGCGAAGTGGAGCGGATTGTGAACGGGCGCGGCTATGTCACCATCCGCGAGACGGTGAACGCAGTGGACGCCTGGCTCGGCGCCATTCCCGGCCACGCCTATGCCAATGTTCGCCAGCCCATCGTTCACAGCCTCAACCTTGCGCATATGATGCCGCTGTCGGCGGTCTGGGCCGGCCCGGCCGAAAACGCGCACCTGCAAGGCCCGCCACTGCTTTATGCAACCACAGCTTCGCAGACGCCGTTCCGAGTTGTGCTGCATCAGGGCGATGTCGGCCATACGCTGATTGTCGGTCCCACCGGCGCAGGCAAATCCGTTCTCCTGTCCATGCTGGCCTTGCAGTTTCGCCGATATGCGAATGCGCATATTTTCATTTTCGATAAAGGCGGATCGGCGACGGCGGCGACATTCGGTCTGGGTGGTGAACATTATCAGCTGGGCGGCGATGAAGGTCTGTGTTTTCAGCCGCTCGCCGGAATTGATGCGGCAACCGAGCGCGCCTGGGCGCTGGAATGGCTGTGCGGTCTGCTTGCCCATGAGGACATTTCGATTGAGCCGGACATCAAGGACGCGATCTGGACTGCGCTGAATTCTCTGGCGACGGCGCCCGAGCCGGAACGCACCATGACCGGGCTCAGCGCATTACTGCAATCGAACCGACTGCGGCAGGCGCTGGAACCCTACACCCTTAAAGGCGCACACGGATCATTGCTGGACGCTGACCATGAAACCATCGGCGAAAACGACTGGCAGTGCTTCGAAATGGAAGAACTCATGCACCAGAAATCTCTGGCGCCGCCGGTTCTCTCCTATCTGTTTCACCGTCTGGAGGCTCGCTTTGACGGACGCCCCAGCCTTCTCATTCTTGATGAAGCCTGGGTGTTTCTGGACGATCCCATATTTTCCGCACGCATCCGCGAATGGCTCAAGGTCCTGCGCAAAAAGAATGTCTCGGTGATATTCGCCACCCAGTCTTTGAGCGATATTGCGGCCAGCAAAATCGCACCGGCAGTTATTGAATCCTGTCCGTCGCGCATTTTTCTTCCCAATGACCGCGCCCTGGAGCCGCAGCAACGCAAAGCCTATGCAGCGTTTGGCCTCAATGACCGCCAGGTGGAAATCATCGCGCAGGCAACGCCGAAGCGCGACTACTACTTCCAGTCCCGCAGCGGCAACCACCTGTTTGATCTGTCGCTTGGCCCCGTCGCGCTCGCCTTTTGCGGCGCTTCGTCCAAGGACGATCTGAAAGCCATCGCTGAAATCGCCGCGACAAGCCCGAAGGGCGCGTTCCCCGCGCGCTGGCTGGAAGCGCGCGGCCTCAATTGGGCTGCCGATCTCATTACCGACCAACCCCAACCTAGACAAGGAGATGCGCTATGCAACGCAGAATAATTCCATTGCTCATGATTTTGATGATGGGACTCACACCCATTCAGTCAGCCCACGCCTTTTTCGGCTTTGGCAGGGTCGTGTTCGATCCGACCAATTATGGTCAGAACCTTTTGACAGCGGCGCGAACGCTTCAGACCGTCAACAATCAGATCAAACAGCTTCAGAACGAAGCCGACATGATTGTCAATCAGGCCCCACTTCCAGTCCGAAGTGCAACACCGGCCCGTCTCCGGAGCGAGGGCGTGGCCTGAGCGGAGGAGGCGGGCCGGTGTTGAGGGATTTTCCGGCCAAGGCCCCGGATTCCACGCGGAATACGGCGGCTGTCCCTTCGGATCGGAGTGTAACCGGGCCTCCCGGCGGCGGCAGGGCCCCGCGGCGGGAGGTGGCGCGCCCGTCCGGGCGAGGGAAGGGGTGGCCCGACCGAAACCGGGCGGGCGCGCCTGCGGAATTCCCTCTCCCCCGTCGGCCGACGGGGCGAAGCGCCTCAGGGAGGCCGCGCCCGCGCGAAAGCCTCCGCCGGCGTCAGGTAGCCGGGCGCCTTGCGGGGGCGCGCGTTCAGGATGTCCTGGACCCGCTTCACGCGGGCGTCCGTGACCTGCCGCAGGTCGGTCCCCTTCGGCAGGTACCGGGGCGGCAGCCCGTTGGTGTGCCCGTTCAGGCCCCGCTCCCACGAGTGGTAGGGCGTCGGGAGGAAGAAGTCGGCCTCCAGCGCCTTCGCCACCTTCGCGTGCCCCGCGAACTCCCTGCCACTGTCCGCCGTGATCGTGTGGACCCTGGCGCCGGGACCCTCGGGAAGGTCGGTCATCGCCTCGCCGACCGCCTCCGCCTTCTTTCCGTCAACCCGTTGGACAGGCGTGAATTCCGGGCATCTGTCCACAGGCGACACCACCGCACCGCCGTTTCCCCCGCCGATCACCGTGTCCGCTTCCCAGTCGCCGATTCCCGCCTTCGCCCCGCCCTCTTTCGGGCGCTCCGAGATGTCCCTCCGGCCCGGGATGTGACCCCGGCCCGCGTGGCGGCCACCCTGCCGGTCCGGTTTCTTTCCCCGCCGCCGCAGGTGCCCGCAAGGCGTTCCTCCGTCCCCGCCGTCCGCGCGTACGAGGTCGTATATCCGCTGACGGCCGACCATGCCGGGGTCCTCCAGCCGGAGACGCCCCGGGACCTGTTCCGGGCTCCAGCCCTCCTCCAGCTTCGCCACGACCTTCCCCCGGCGCTCCTCCGTCAGCTTCCCCGGGACCGAAGAGGCCTCGCTCCGGCGCTCGGTGGCCTTCCTCCACGCCTGTCCCTGCCGGTATCCCCGCCCGCCGCCGTTGCGTCGGATCTCCCGCGATATGGTGGCCGGATGGCGGCCCGGCCGCCTGGCGATGGCCCCGTTCGAAAGCCCGCTTTTCCCCGTCGCGTATATCCGGCATCTTTCGTCGAAGGTCAGATGACGGTAGCCCTCGGGCATGACACTCTCCTATCCTGAGCACAGGGACTGTCGCCGTTATCTGGCCGGTTCGCAGGATGCTGCACCCGAAACGCGGCTTCCCACCATCAACGGTGTTGCACTTCAGAGCGGAACGGGGGTTTCCAATATTCACGAAACAGCTTTCGCAAGTTTCCGAGATCGCGGTCGGCGCTATTGCCCGAAAGGGGCCGGCTTCCGTCAGTCGGCCGCAACCGATCCGACCACCAATTGTAGAATTTTCTCGCATGGTCCCGGTTAATCTTGTGCATCGGCAAGTCATCAACGACAGCCACAAAATTGCTCACCGCCCGTCGTTTGACTTTTCGCCAGGACTTTAGCTGCGATTCAGACTTGCCGATCTGATCGGTCACCGCTATCTCCGAAAAATAGACCTCCAGGGCCTGCGAAATTTTCACCGCCGGCGGCGATACGGTCCCGAGCACGGCGTCCGCCTCCGATTTATCAGGTGCGTTGCGGACCGGAATTGCGCTCAGCCTTTCCAGAATGTCGGCCACATCCTCCTGCGCCGCAATTTCCTGGACGGGCGTATACATGAAGCCTTTAGCCATCGCCCGTTGCCGGGCTGCCTTGTAGGAACGCATCGCCCTGCGCGTCTCGCGTGAACGGGGATCGCGATCGCAAAGACCGCTTGTCGAAGACGCCACCGTCGACCAAAACTGCTCGTCGGCTTCCACAAGGGCGTCGCGCCTGACGCGGGCCACTTCCAGGGATTCGGTTTTCAACGCCTTGCAGATGAGCTTGCGTTCATCGAAATCGGCATATTCGAGCGGCACTCTTCGCTGGTAATACCAGCGACTTCCACGTCGTTTGAGATGTTGATTCAGGTTCCTAATCACGGCCATATCGTAGTTCCTTTTGTAGTACAAAATGTAGTACAAAATGTAGTACAAAATCTTGAGAAACTACGAGTTTCCGTGACTTACCGGGCAATAAATTCAGATATTACAGTGACTTACAAAGTTCGTTATCTGAATTTATGGTGCGGTCGAGAAGACTCGAACTTCCACGGGTGTTACCCCACAGCGACCTCAACGCTGCGCGTCTACCAATTCCGCCACGACCGCATCGACCGACAGCGAAAGCCCCTATAGCTGGTGGCTTGTAGATTGAAAAGGGGGAATCCGGATTCAACGGATTGATGATTGGCTCCACGTCGGTTCACGCCACAAGGCGGATCCGTGGTTATGGACCCTGCCACCGGAGGATATCTCCGCCCCCGAATCCTGCATGGAACCAGTCCCCGTCCGCAGGATTCATCCACACTGCCCGCAGACATGATCCGTTTTTCCTGACCAAGCGAACCGATCGCAGACACATCTAACCGAAGGTTGACCGAAATTTCATCCTCGGCCCGCGTTGACCGTGCTACTGGACTTTTCCCTTTGATTTGTCCAGATCGACCGGCATGGCTGAATGGATCATTTCCGAAGGGCTCACTGACTATGCCGATGCCGTCGCGACAATGGAGACGCGGGCTGAAGCGATCACACGAGGACAGGCCGATGAGTTGATCTGGCTCGTGGAGCATCCCCCGCTCTATTCCGCCGGTGTTTCGGCAAAACCTTCGGATCTGATCGATCCGGACCGCTTTCCCGTTCACCATTCAAAGCGAGGTGGGCAGTATACCTATCACGGCCCGGGTCAGCGCGTCGTCTATACCATGCTGGCTGTGGGTAGGCGCGGTCGGGATGTCCGCGGATTTGTCAGGGCACTGGAAGCCTGGACCATCGCGACTCTCAATCACTTCAACGTCAATGGTGAACTGCGTGAAGGACGTGTCGGCGTCTGGGTCAGCCGCCCGGATCTTCCAACCGGTCCTGACGGCTCTCCACGCGAAGACAAGATAGCGGCCATCGGAGTGAGGCTTCGCAGATGGGTGAGCTATCATGGTCTTGCGATCAACGTGGAGCCTGACCTGAGCCATTTCGATGGCATCGTGCCCTGCGGGATTAGAGGGTATGGTGTGACAAGCCTCGTAGACCTTGGCCTGCCGGTGACCATGGCCGATGTTGACATCGCGCTGAAGGCGAGTTTCTCCGAGTTTCTGTGAGGCGCATTCGGTAACCATCTGATGTTTTATACCAATCCAACAAAGTAATGGCTCACGAACAGAGTGGGAACATCCGATCCATATCCGGCCGGTGATGCGTGGTGTGACCGGCGCGGTCTTTCCGCATCCTGTGGTTTGCACATCAGCACAGGGAGGAAGACATGCCTGCAGCTGTTCAGGTCACCGGCGCCGGTCACAGGCCTGCGGAGCTTGGGGAGACCGTGCGGAAACGCAGGGAGCCGGACCATCGCAGGCGGCTGGCGGCGACCGTCATGGTTGTTGGGACATCCATGTCGCGGGCGGAGATCGCCCGGCAGACCCTGCGCGACCGGGTCCGGCGCCACAGCGACGGCGGCGCCGCCGCTCCGGCGACCCGGCGGCGCTGCGGACGCCCCAGCCGCCTGGGCGCGGACCGGAAGGACCAGGTCCGGGAGTGGCTGGAGGCCGGCGCCGCCGAAGGGTCCAGGCCATGGACGGTCGCGGCGCTCCGGGACAGGATCCGGCATGCCTTCGGCGTGGCGTTCCGCGTCGAGGCTGTCCGTCGGCTGATCCGTTCCCTGTCCTTCCGCCACCTGTCGCCCCGGCCCGCGCACCCGGCCCTCCGGGAAGCGTTTCGCCGGGATTTCCAGAGCCTCGCGCGGGATGTCCTGCCGGAGGGGGTGCCGGCGGAGGCGGTGGACATCCGGTTCCAGGACGAAAGCCGGACCGGACGGAAGGGCCCGCTCACCCCGGTGTGGGCCCGTCGGGGAACCCGCCCGCGCATCCCGCGCGGTCACCGCCATGGCTAGCGCTATCCTTTCGCCGCTTTCCGCCCCCGGCGGTCCGTCGCCGCCGGCCATGTCCGCGACAGGGCCGACACCGGGGAAATGAACCGGCATCCGGCGGCGGCCGGCGAGGCGACCCCCACCGGACGCCATGCGCCGGTCATCCCCGACGGCGCCGGATGGCGCAAAGCCAGGACGCTGGCCATCCCTTCCAGCCTGTCCCCGCTGCATCCGCCTCCCTACAGCCCCGGACCCAACCCGATGGAAACGGCGTTCGGCTTCCTGAAGAAGCGCCACTTCGCCAACCGGACGTTCGAAACGGTGCGGGGGATCAAGGGCGCCGTCGAGGAGGTCCGGAAGGACTTCGCCGGCCAGCCAGACCGCATCGCCTCTCTCGGACGGCGGCGCTGGGCAACGATGAACCAGATGAAAGCTCCGGTGGGTGATTACTTTGTGGGATTGGTATTATACGGCTTACAGGGAGGGATCGATAGCGCCGAAACCCGGCGCTGATCGATGAAAGTCAGGACTCTACGTTCTAACCAGGAACAAGATCTTTCTCGATCCCATCGACGTCCCGAATTGCGTCGGCGATGTGTTCAAAGGCAACCAAAGTGTCGGCCCTGAACTCTTCGGACACCGATACCGAAGGATATCTCATGGACTGTGGCGCATCGATCTGGCTGCGACAATAGGTGCCCGATACCTCATCATCCGGCGTTGCCCCGGACCGCCCCTCGCACTAGAACCCTAATGGAGACCTGCGCGCGACTCACGCGTCGGGCAGTGTAGCAATCGGAATACGGGAGGCATCCCCCATGACCGACGCAGCCGTCCATAGCCACGAGCAACACGGAGAACGCAGCTTTTTCGTTCGGTGGTTTATGTCAACGAACCACAAGGACATCGGCATCCTATATATCTTCACGGCTGGCATAGCGGGTTTCATCTCGGTCGCGTTTACACTCTTCATGCGGCTGGAATTGATGGAACCGGGCGTGCAGTATATGTGCCTTGAAGGGGCGCGGTTCATCGCGGACGCAGGTCAGGAATGCACCCCCAACGGTCATTTATGGAACGTCCTGATCACCTATCACGGCGTGCTGATGATGTTTTTCGTGGTCATTCCGGCATTGTTCGGGGGATTCGGCAACTTCATCATGCCGCTTCAGATCGGCGCACCGGACATGGCGTTCCCGCGTATGAACAACCTTTCGTACTGGATGTTCGTCGCTGGCGTATCGCTTGGTATCGCATCGGCGTTGGCCCCGGGCGGTAACGGGCAGAGCGGATCCGGAGTCGGTTGGGTTCTTTATGCACCGCTGTCGACCACCGAACAGGGTTGGTCAATGGATCTGGCGATTTTCGCGGTTCACCTTTCAGGCGCCTCATCGATCCTTGGCGCCATCAACATGATCACGACCTTCCTGAATATGCGCGCTCCCGGCATGACATTATTCAAGGTTCCGCTCTTTTCATGGTCCATTTTCGTCACAGCCTGGCTTATTCTTCTCAGCCTGCCCGTTCTGGCGGGAGCCATCACGATGCTGCTGACGGATCGGAACTTCGGCACCGCCTTCTTCGACCCCGCCGGCGGTGGAGATCCGATTCTCTACCAGCATATATTGTGGTTTTTCGGTCATCCGGAAGTGTATATCGTGATCGTCCCCGGCTTTGGCATAGTCAGCCATGTCGTTGCCACATTCAGCCGCAAGCCGGTGTTCGGCTATCTGCCGATGGTCTGGGCGATGATCGCGATCGGAGCGCTTGGCTTCGTCGTCTGGGCGCATCACATGTACACCGTCGGGATGTCGGTTACACAACAATCTTACTTCATGCTCGCGACGATGGTCATCGCCGTTCCCACCGGCATCAAGATTTTCTCCTGGATCGCGACGATGTGGGGCGGTTCGGTTGAATTCAAAACACCGATGCTGTTCGCGGTTGGCTTCATCTTTCTGTTCACGGTAGGAGGTGTGACGGGAATTGTGCTGGCGCAGGCACCGTTGGACCGCGCATATCACGATACCTACTACGTCGTCGCGCATTTCCATTATGTGATGTCGATCGGTGCCGTGTTCGCGATTTTCGCCGGGATGTATTATTACATCGGGAAGATGAGCGGACGCCAATATCCGGAATTGGCTGGAAAACTGCAGTTCTGGACCTTCTTCATCGGCGTAAACATCACCTTCTTCCCCCAGCACTTCCTGGGACGTCAGGGCATGCCCCGGCGCTACATCGACTATCCCGAAGCTTTCGCCTACTGGAACAAGATATCCAGTATGGGTGCGTTCCTTTCGTTCGCTTCGTTCCTGCTGTTTATCGGCATCGTGTTCTACACGCTTCGCTACGGACGGCGGGTCACCGAAAAAAACTACTGGAACGAATGGGCGGATACGTTGGAATGGACGGTTCCAAGCCCGCCTCCGGAACATACGTTCGAAACACTTCCCAAACAGTCCGATTGGGATAGGTCACCTGCCCACTGATCGCCGAGCAGATCGGGACCGAGACCTGGACGCTCCGCCAACGCGGAGCTTCCATTATCTAGCGAATACCGGAACGCTTGCCTTCAGTAGGGGCGGTTCGTGTGATTACGTAAATAAAAAGGTGAATGACTGTATTGCCATTCCCACGTAACCCGCCTTCGGCCTTTCGTAAAGATTGCGACAATGAATATCCCAGAACCTCAGACAATCCGTCTGGCCGACTACACACCGCCGGCCTATCTGGTCGACTCGGTCGACCTCCGCTTCCGGCTACATCCCAAGGAGACCCGTGTTCACTCGCGGACCGCGTTCATCCGGAACTCGCACGGCGATGGCGGACGGTTAAAGCTGGATGGCCAAGGGCTCGATCTCATCCATGCATCAATCGATGGCGTAGGTTTGACCGGGTCGGAAATGTGCCTCACGGAGGACGGCCTTACCGTCACGCGCGATTTGCCCGAGTCCTTCATCTGGGAAGCCGAAGTCAGGATTTCGCCTGAATCCAACACAGCACTTGAAGGACTTTACATGTCAAAGGGCATGTATTGCACGCAATGCGAAGCTGAAGGCTTCCGGAGAATCACCTATTTTCCCGACCGCCCGGACGTAATGTCCAAATTCACGGTGCGTATCGAAAGTGACGCGCCCGTGCTGCTGTCGAACGGCAATCCGACCGCCCGGGGCGACGGCTATGCGGAATGGCATGATCCCTGGCCGAAGCCCTCCTATCTTTTCGCGTTGGTGGCGGGCGATCTGGTTTCACATGACGACCGGTTCACAACCGCATCCGGTCGCGAGGTGGATCTGAAGATATGGGTACGTCCCGGTGACGAACACAGATGTGCCTACGCCATGGATGCGCTCAAGCGTTCGATGCGCTGGGACGAAGAGTTCTATGGCCGCGAATACGACCTCGATCTCTTCCAGATCGTCGCCGTCGATGACTTCAATATGGGGGCGATGGAAAACAAGGGCCTGAACGTCTTCAATTCCAAATACGTCCTGGCGAGCCCGGACACCGCGACGGATCGCGATTACGAACTCATCGAGGGCATAATCGCACATGAGTATTTTCATAACTGGACCGGTAACCGCATCACCTGTCGTGACTGGTTCCAGCTCTCGCTGAAGGAAGGGCTGACCGTTTTCCGGGACCAGCAGTTCTCCGGCGATATGCGGAGCCATGCCGTAAAACGCATAAGTGACGTATTGCAGCTCCGCGCCCGTCAGTTTCGGGAGGATAACGGCCCCCTATCCCATCCTGTCCGACCGGATAGCTACATCGAGATAAACAATTTCTATACGGCGACCGTCTACGAGAAGGGCGCAGAGGTGATCGGCATGCTGCGTCGGCTTGTCGGCGCCGACGGCTATGGGAAGGCATTGGATCTCTATTTCGAGCGGCATGATGGAGAGGCGGCGACGATAGAGGACTGGATCCGGGTATTCGAGGACGCCACCGGTCGGGATCTCTCGCGGTTCATGCGCTGGTATGGCCAGGCCGGGACGCCGCGCATAACGGTCAGCGAGGACTTCGATGACGGAACCTATACCCTGACTCTCGGTCAATCCACACCGCCGACTCCGGGTCAACCCAACAAGGAGCCGCTGGTCATACCCGTCGCCGTGGGCCTTCTTGACCGGTCGGGGCAGGAGATGGTGCCGACAACCGTTCTCGAACTGTCCGATAGCGAGCGAAGTTTCAGCTTCGAAGGCCTTTCGGAACGACCGGTCCCGTCGCTACTGAGAGGGTTTTCCGCGCCGGTCATCCTTGAACGCTCCACAACGTCGGAGGAGCGCGCGTTCCTGCTGTCGTACGACACGGATCCGTTCAACAGGTGGGAGGCCGGCCGGACATTGGCGAAGGATGTTCTTTCGCGCATGTTGATGGATGGGGCGATGCCGTTTCCCGTCTACCTTGAGGCCCTGCGCCGGGTTATCCAGGATGAAACGCTTGACCCCGCCTTTCGCGCCCTTGCCCTGCAGTTGCCGTCAGAGGACGATATGGCGCAGTCTTTCCATGACGCGGGACGGACTCCCGATCCGGACGCAATTCACGCCGTGCGTCGGAAACTTCTGAAACTCCTGGCCGAGCATCTCTCCGACGAACTGCCGGTTACATATGATGAAATGCGGGTTCCCGGCCCTTATTCGCCTGACCCGAAAGCCGCCGGTCGCAGGGCTTTGCGACTGACCGCCCTATCGCTTCTGTCTCGGCTCGACAACGGAACGGAGGCGGCGAAACTGTTCGGTCAGGCCGACAACATGACCGAGCAGTTCGGCGCTCTGGGCTGTCTGCTGGACATCGGAACGGGTGTTCCGGAAACAACGGCTTTCTATGATCGGTGGAAGCAAGACAGGTTGGTGATCGACAAATGGTTCGCGATGCAGGTGGTCCATGCACCGCCGCGGGACGCGGCGGCGACAGCGAGGAAGCTGAGCGATCACCCGGATTTTGACTGGAAGAATCCCAACCGGTTCCGCTCCGTGTTCGGTGCCCTGTCGATCAATGCCGCGGGCTTCCACGACCCTTCGGGTGCGGGATATGACCTGCTTGCGGACTGGCTGATCAGGCTTGATCCAATGAATCCGCAGACGGCGGCGCGCATGACCACGGCTTTCGAGACCTGGCGCCGCTACGATGCCGACCGGCAGGCTCTCAGCAAGGGGGCGCTTCGGCGCATAGCCGCAAGCGAGAACCTAAGCCGCGATACATCTGAAATGGTCAGCCGCATTTTGGGAGACTGACCCGATCAAGAGCTTACGGCGGCCGCTGTTCCGCTGGCCAGTGCCGGTCGACACCGGTGGCGGTTGTGCCTTGGCCGACTTCGCCAAGAACCGGGGAATTCGGAGATGGTAAGAAAACCCTTGCAACGATGGTTCGTTGATATAGACAAGCGCTTGCCGGAGCGGATGGCACGCTTGGCCATCGGTTGGCGCTTGGCAAACTTCGGGTCACATACAGGGATCCGGAGACAGAACCGTTTGCTCCGCAAACCCCTCCAATCTAGAAGCATCCGGGATAGGCAGCAGGATCAAACCAATGCTCGACTTCGCGTTCGAACCTCCGAAACCCAAAGTAATTCAGGGTGCGAAATACGATTGGGAACTCGTGATCGGGCTGGAAGTGCATGCGCAGGTCCGCTCAAACGCCAAGCTGTTCTCCGGAGCCTCAACCGAATTCGGAACCGAACCGAATTCGAATGTCAGCTTCGTCGACGCGGCGATGCCGGGAATGCTTCCTGTGATCAACGGATTCTGCGTCGAGCAGGCCGTGCGCACCGGTCTAGGGCTTAAAGCGCGGATCAATCTTACCTCCGCCTTCGATCGCAAGAACTATTTCTATCCGGATCTGCCGCAAGGATATCAGATCAGCCAGCTCTACCATCCGATTGTTGGCGAAGGTGAGGTGATCGTTGAAATGGGACCGGGCGTCGCCCGTCGGGTTCGCATTGAAAGGATCCATCTTGAACAGGACGCGGGAAAATCCATCCACGATATGGATCCGCACATGTCGTTCGTGGACCTCAACCGCACCGGCGTTGCGCTGATGGAAATCGTTTCACGGCCTGATCTCCGCGGCCCGGAGGAAGCCGCTGCCTATCTCGTCAAGCTGCGTCAGATCATGAGATATCTCGGCACCTGCGACGGAAACATGCAGAACGGGAATCTTCGCGCCGACGTCAACGTGTCGGTCTGCCGTCCGGGTGATTACGAAAAATACAGGGAATCAGGGAACCATGGCTTCCTTGGAACCCGCTGCGAGATAAAGAACATGAACTCGACGCGCTTCATCCAGGCGGCTATCGATCATGAAGCGGTCCGTCAGATCGCCATCCTTGAACGCGGCGACACGGTGGAGCAGGAAACACGGCTTTATGATCCCGACAAGGGAGAGACCCGTTCGATGCGCTCCAAGGAAGAAGCGCATGACTATAGATATTTCCCCTGCCCTGACCTGCTTCCGTTGGAACTCGAACCGGAATGGGTCGAGTCGATCAGGACCAGCCTCCCGGAGCTGCCGGACGAAAAGAAGGCCCGCTTCATGGAAGTCCATGGGTTGAGCGACTACGACGCGTCGGTTCTCACCGCCGATGTCGAGGCGGCGGTTTATTTCGAGGAGACGGCAAACGGACGCGACGGGAAACTGACCGCGAACTGGGTCATCAACGAACTCTTCGGGCGGCTTAAGAAAGAAGGTCACGAGATCACGGCTTCCCCGATCTCGGCGAAACAACTGGGTGGCATCGTCGATCTGATCTCCAAGGGTGAAATTTCGGGTAAGATCGCAAAGGATCTTTTCGAGATTGTCTATTGCGAAGGCGGCGATCCGTTCGAGATCGTCGAGTCGCATGGAATGAAGCAGGTCACCGACACGAAGCTGATCGATGCGGCGGTTGAGCGGATTATCGCGGCAAATCCGGCGCAGGTGGAAAAGGCGATGGTCAATCCGAAGCTCAAGGGTTGGTTTGTCGGCCAGGTGATGAAGGCGACGGACGGCAAGGCCAATCCGAAAGCGGTGAATGAAGCGGTATCGAAAAGGCTCGCAGAGGTTGGAACGGATGAAAGACCGCTGAGCGATCTCTCTCCGACCCTAACAGAGCTGACTGTAAATACCGGGCTGACAACGGATTTGCAGAAGGATGGGATAGCGTAAGAGACAACTGGTATGGCCTCGATTGAACCCGCCCGTAGCTTGAATGAGGAACCGGATACCTCACATCGTTTGGTCGCGCTTCAGGTCATTGATTTTGA
>CBDAVS010000015.1:0-498430 GCA_965201085.1 uncultured Rhodobacter sp.
CACGGCGGCCGCGCGACGCGGCGCCAGGCTTTTTTCCGGCCACCCTGTGGCCCCTCTCCACGACCATCCTTCCGACCTCGGCGAGGAGTTCCGGCGTGAGGAGCGACACGCTGTCAACTGGACGCCGGTATTCGTATCCGTATCCGTCCCCGTCCCATGATCCGTGACCCGGCCTTCGGCCTTCGCCGGATCGTCCGGTGCCCGTTCGCCAGGTCCTGAAGCCGGTCGGAACCGCACCCGGGACCCTGCTTCACGACCCCCAGCACCAGGATGGTCAACGGTTCCATCCCCGGCCTGCCGACCCGGCGGCTCTTTCCGGGAAGCACCATCCTGTCCGGAAGCCCGAACAGCCGCTTTCGGGTCCCTTCGTCGCTGTAGAGGTCCTGGAGGCCGATCGGGATCGCCGGGATGTCGTCCCTCGATTTCACGTTCAGCCTGATCCTCGTGATGTCGGGGGCGCCGGGCCGCCGCTGGGTGTCGTGGACCCTGCGCATGGGGGCAAAGTCCGGAGGCGCTCCGAGTCTGACGCTACAAATCTCACGGTCTGCTGCAGATAGTGTCCGTTCACCCCTTCCAAACTGTTGCTTAAGGGGATCATATACTTCCCCAATTCCGCTCGGAAGCGCAGAGCTGGACCAATTTCTCCGCTTCGGTTCACAATCGATCCGTAGGATGTTCGACGCGTTGCTTCGGCACGGAACCGGCCAGCATACAGCGCACCATCGGTTGGTACAACCACTTCCGCCGTGAATCCCGATCACCTCCGCTTACACAGGTGTACCAACTCCAGCTCATCGTAGCAATTCCCATTCGAGACAGGTGCTCCGCATCGGATGCGAGCATTCATCAGACCCAAGAGAGCGTAGGAAAGATGACGGGTTACACCGATCAATTGGTGACCCGGGATATTACGGATGAACGGAAATACGGTACGGCAAGGGAATGGAATGAGTTTTAATGGCGGTGCATGGCGTACGGCATGGGAAAAACAGCTTTGCTCTCCCTATCACACCGCTGGATGATGGCACAGCAATCACCTGGATGGCGATTACCGCGGGCTCGACCTTCTGATGGTTTGGTTGATCATCGTCGGTCGAAAGAATTCGGAGGTGGATCAAGTTGAAGAACGTGGGAGGCAACTGCGGACAGAACGGAAATTGGTCTTTGAACCGAAAATCGGTTCACACTACGGGGCCTTGCTTCCAGTCAGCGTTTGGCGCAATGCGTCTAGGCTGTGACCCCTTAGCTCAACTGGAAGAGCGGCTGACTTCGAATCAGCAGGTTGAGGGTTCGAGTCCTTCAGGGGTCGCCAACCGAAATTTCGATGGAAGAGAGCTGCCGCCGGATGATGCCCTCCGTACCACTTCGAGGCTCAACGCATCCAATGGTGATGCGGACAGAACGGAAATTGGTCTTTGAACCGAAAATCGTGACTTTGGCACTCCGGGGCCTTGCTTCCAGTCAGCGCTTTTGGCGCAATGCGTCCAGGCTGTGACCCGGAGCGGGAGGTTGACGGGGACCGGCCGGGTGCCCGTTGAGGTTCCCCGCGTCCGCGACCGAAAGGCGGGCGTGGCCCTGGATCAGGCTGCGTTCCTCGACCGTGCCGCCCTATCTCCGGAAACCGAGGCCTGTCGGGGACTCCTGCCCCGGAATCTCGACGGGCGAGCGAGGCTTTGCCGGGGCCGGACGCGGAGGGGCTGTCCCCCTCCACGGTTGAAGGCCACGACGAATGCGAGACCTGGCGAAAGAGGGATCCCAGCGGCCGGCGGTCCACGCTGGGCAACCTGGACAGTGACCGCCGGTGCATGCGGGTGGTGATCGATGAGTATGGTGAGAAGGACGTTCTGGCCGTCATGGACGGGTTTCGCGGGAACGCCGACAGCTGGCGCGACCTTCTCCGCGACCTCAGGGACCGTGGCCTGGAGGAGCCGCCGGAGCTCGCCGTCGGCGACGGCGCGCCCGGATTCCGGACAGCTCTGCGGGACGTGTGCCCGAAGACGCACTGGGTCGCATAGGACCTCAACGCGGGGCCCTGCCCAGGTCGCCCAGGGAACGGGCGAAGTCCGATCTTCATGAAATATGGATGGCGGAGACGAAGAGGGAAGGCGGCCTTCGGCCGCTTCGTGATCCGCGTGAAATACAGGCGATCGCGACGGCTCGAATTTTAGAACTGCAGGCACTAAGGACCACGTAACCCCGCGAGAGCGTTTTGGCGAGCGATCCAGAACCGGACCCGCAGACCAGGGGCTGCCTGAGCGGAAAGATTGGCCTCATGATGTCCGCGAATGGCAACTGGCGCAGGTGTTTCCGGAGGTCATCCGGGGGGGTGTGTTCAGCGACGGGCATACAGGAGGGCGCTGCCGCCATCAGACGGACCGTCACCAACCGGATAACTCGGCGCCACCGGAAAGAGTCTTTGTTCCGATAGGTGCACAACCCCTAGGTATCCGGCGTACAGTGGAAATTCGTCAGTTTCGCCTGATAGACTTGAATCCAACCATCTCATGAAAGTACTCACGGGTAGTCAGCGGATGGTCGCGGAAAAATTCGGGACTACAGGCGAGAGGCCGAACTAGACGCTGCCCGCAAAGAACAAGACTATTGGCATTAAAAAGTGCATAGGCAAAGCGGGCATTCCGTACTGGGTGGCAAATCAGTGAGCCAAATCCGGTATATCGGGTGCCGTAAACCGCCGTAGCCTGAAAATTCCCACCAAAGACCAGCCATCTACGCGCACGTAATTTTGCATCTGAAACCGGTGATACGGGCCCGGGATGTAACTTTTGATAGCAGTCGGTACCACGCCGGAACCAGTTGTATTCAGCGGAGTCCCGCGCATCCATAGGCAAGACCAATTTCCATATCCGCTCCGGCAACCGCCGAAGAGCTGGCGAAGCCAAAATAATTTCGGTAAGAGCCCGCGGTCGGTATCGCTCGGGATTCGGATTAGGGCATTGTACCCAACCAGGATGAAACCGGTTCGTGCGGGTTGGCTATGCCTTGATGCAGATGGCTTCCACGCCGTGGTGGCCATGTACCGGTCCATCACGAGGTCCGATAGCATTGTCGAGCCAAGGGTCAGCGTTTCGCGAAAGCGCTTTGTACAGGGTTAGTACCATTGACCGACATTCCTCTCCCGGCCAGTTCATGGGCATGACTTCCTCGGGCAGGTCGGCATGACGCAGCAGCAGACGTCGCCAGTGATGAACAAGCATGGTACGTAGTGCCACCGCATCCGGTGCTTCGGCCTCTTCGACCGCTGTCTTGAAGGCATTCATCTGTTCCGAAAGTACTGAATGAAGACGACTGTAATCGCGCCACAGTGGTTCAGGGGCAAGAACCGCACGAGCCCAGTTCGGTAAATGATATAGGTCGCCGATGACGGCTTCCGCCCCAGCGGGAAGCTGGCCGGCTTGTTGCGGTGCCAGAAAGAGCGTAGGCGATAGCTGCAGGAAACCCGCTTCGGACATCTTCGTTTCAGGGTGCCAAGGCTCTTTCAATGCCACGATTCGCCAAGGACCGCTCAAGGAGGGCTCTCTTGCGTAGATGCGGAGTGAGGCGGGCAGGAACCTGGTACGACCGTTCTCAGACAGGGCATAGTGGCTGTTCCGCCCGGTTCTACGCCGGATGATCCATCCGTCCTTCGCAAGCCGATGAAGCGCGACGCGCAACGCCTCCGCCCGGATTGGCAACCGATCGACGATGGCTGACAAAGCACTCGCCGACACGACACCGCCACGCGGCATTACGGAATCTCCGAACACCGTAATGATCACGGACCAGACGCGCAGGCTTCCAAACTCGCCAAGCCTGTCGATCAATTCATTCACGGAACCCGCGTCACCTTTAACCATAGTGTCCTATATCCAGCAGGGACACGTTCCGCCACAGATCGCGAATCCGCACGAACAGACCTCGTGAAGCCGTAGGCTTCGAATTCCTCTCCCGTTCGGCGATTGAACCCGCTCTGTCACCGAAGACAGGCTACCTGGTCCCGGAATCGGATTTCGTTCGCGCCGCGTTCAGTAAGCCACCATTGTCAGAAGTTCGTATTCCGCGCAGATGTCCCCGTTCTGGTTGGTCATAGTGACATGCCATCGGACCTCGCCGTACTCGTCGTTGCGCTTGGTTTTCCGCTTGACGGTCAGGCGCACCCTGATGCTGTCACCTGGAACGACGGGCTGCATGAACCGAAGCGACTCCAGACCGGTATTTGCCAGAACAGGCCCAGGCGATGGCTCGACAAAGAGGCCGGCGGCGAAACTGAGAAGCAGGTAGCCATGCGCCACCCGCCCCGGAAAGAACGGGTTGGCAGCGGCCGCCTGTTCATCGAGATGGGCGTAGAATCTGTCGCCGGTGAACTCAGCGAAGTGAGCGATGTCATCAAAGGTGATCTGGCGGGCAGCGGTGTGGATGGTCTCACCGATCCTCAGGCTTTCGAATCTGCGGCGGAACGGGTGTTCAGGCCCCTTGATTTCAGTGCTTCCGGGCACCCACGGCCCACCGACAGCTGTGAGAATGCTGGGCGGGCCCTGTATCGCCGTGCGCTGCATGTAGTGCATCACGCCACGGATGCCACCCTGTTCCTCGCCGCCGCCCGCGCGTCCGGGGCCACCGTGAACCATATGCGGAAGGGGTGCGCCGTGACCCGTCGCCTCGGCGGCGGAGTCACGGTTGTTGAAATAAAGCCGCCCGTGATGCGCGGCGGTCGCGAGCGCCAGTTCAGCGGCGATGTCGCCGCAGCGGGTGAACACCGAAGCGACCAGCGAACCTCCCCCACGATTGGCAAGCGCCGCTGCGTGCCCGGTATCGCGATAGCCCATCACCGTGGATACGGGTCCGAACGCCTCGGTCGAGTGCACGGTCAGGGCCGCGTCCGGGCTCGCGCAATGATATAGCATCGGCGGCAGAAAGGCGCCCTTCGACATATCCGCGCCGAAGACGAGGAATTCCCCTGGGTCGCCACAGACCCGCTCAGCCTCAGTCTCGATCAGATTGACCTTCTGCAATACGTCACTGCGCTGGTCCTGAGAGATGAGCGCACCCATCTGGGTGCTCCCATCCCTAGGATCGCCGATACGAATCCCGGCGAGTCGCTCGGACAGCGCTTCGATTACCACCTGCACCTGTGCTTCAGGTACGATCAGGCGCCGCATGGCGGTGCATTTCTGACCCGCCTTCACCGTGATCTCGCGCGTGGCCTCCTCGATGAACAGATCGAATTCCCGGTCTTCGGGAGCGGCGTCCGCGCCAAGGATCGCGGCGTTGAGGCTGTCCTGCTCGGCGATGAAGGGTACCGCGCTGGCAAGAAGCGCGTGCGTCGCCCTGAGTTTCAATGCGGTGTCGGCGGAGCCCGTGAAACTGACGACATCCTGTCCGCCAAGATGATTCAGTAAGTCGCCGGTTCCCCCTGAGATCAGCTGCAAGGCGCCATCGGGAAGCAAACCGCTGTCGAGAGCCATCCTGACCGCGAGCTCCGCGACATAGACGCTGCTGGTGGCGGGCTTGACGATGGCCGGCATTCCGGCAAGCAGCGTGGGGCCGAGTTTCTCGAGCAGTCCCCAGACAGGGAAATTGAACGCGTTGATATGAACGGCGACCCCCTGTTTCGGAACGGCGATATGCCGTCCCATGAACGATTCGTTGCGGCTTAGCTGTTCGACCGGTCCGTCGAGATGGATATGGGAGTCAGGCATCTCCCTGCGTCCCTTGGACGCGAATACGAATGTCGCACCGATACCGCCGTCAATGTCGATCAAGTGATCCTTCCGCGTGGCGCCTGTGGAGAAAGACAGGTCGTAGAGCGCCTGTTTGCGATCCGAGAGGTAAAGGGCGAGGGACTTCAGCATGCGCGCGCGGTCATGGAAGGTCATGGACCGCAGGACAGGGCCTCCGACCACTTTCGCGTAGTCCAGCATCGCACCGAAATCGAGTTGGACGCCTCCCGAACGGGCGACGGTTTCACCTGTCACGGCGCTTGCAACCGTCCGGGCGTTTCGGCCCGGTGCGACCCACTGACCCGCTGCGAAGCTTTCCACTTCAATGACCGTCATGCCCGTGTCTCCGATGTTCATTCCGCTGGACCCGGTAGCTCGATTTATGTAACCGGAAACGAGTGTAGATGCAAATTCCGTAACGGATCGGTCTGCCTGAAGAAGTGGGCACGGAGGCGGTGCGACATGAAACCATCGGCGCAGGAATGCGCGGAGCGAAGCGCTCGGGCCATGTGGAGCAACGATGATGCCAGCCGATGGTTCGGGATGTCGCTGGAGGAAGTCGCGCCGGGTCGGGCGGTGCTGCGAATGACGATTGAACGCCATCACACCAACGGGCATGACATCTGCCACGGCGGCGTGATATTTTCATTGGCTGACAGCGCTTTCGCCTTCGCCTGCAATAGCTACAACGCCATTGCGGTCGCCCAGCACAATATGATCAGTTTCGTCGCACCAGGGCGACTGGGCGATGTCCTCACCGCGACCGCCAGCGAAATCAGCCTGAACGGGCGCAGCGGCATCTATGACGTTCAGGTAACCCGTGGGGAGGGTGAGGTGATCGCGGAGATGCGCGGCTGTTCCAGAACAATTCCAGGAACGCATTTCGAACAGGGAAAGTGACCATGCGAGATCTTACGCCGGATCGATCGGCCCTGGAGCCGATCGAGATCGCAAGCCGCGACGAGATCGAGGCCCTGCAGCTCGAACGCCTCAAATGGTCGCTGCGCCATGCCTATGACAATGTTCCGTTTTACGGAACTGGATTCAAGAATCACGGGGTACATCCCCATGACCTCAACTCAATTGAGGATCTGGCGAAGTTTCCGTTCACCGTCAAATCCGATCTACGCGATGGCTATCCATTTGGACTGTTTGCAGTTCCGCGCGAAAGGATCGCCCGTATTCACGCATCATCCGGCACGACCGGCAAACCGACGGTCGTCGGATATACAGAGCGGGATATCGACGACTGGGCGTCGCTTGTGGCGAGGTCCATGCGGGCGAGCGGAACCTGTGCCGGAGATATCGTGCATATCGCCTACGGTTACGGGCTCTTTACCGGTGGCCTGGGCGCGCATTATGGCGCCGAGAGGATGGGATGTACCGTCGTTCCCGTCTCCGGAGGGATGACGCCCCGTCAGGTGACGCTGATCACGGATTTCAAGCCGACGACGATCATGGTGACCCCGAGCTATATGCTCAACATACTCGAACGGTTTCACGAACAGGGGTTTGATCCCGGCGAAAGCTCGCTTGAGGTGGGTATATTCGGTGCAGAGCCATGGACCAACGCGCTGCGCGGCGAGATCGAGCGGGCGTTCGATATGCATGCGGTGGATATCTACGGACTGTCGGAGGTCATGGGACCCGGGGTCGCGAATGAGTGTGTCGAGACCAAGGACGGGCTGCATATCTGGGAAGATCATTTCTACCCTGAAATTGTCGATCCCGAGACCGGAGCGCCGGTACCCGAGGGTGAGACCGGCGAGCTGGTTCTGACGACGCTTAACAGGGAAGCAATGCCCTTGATACGGTATCGAACGCGGGATCTGACGAAGCTTATGCCGGGGACCGCGCGTTCGATGCGTCGGATGGAAAAGATCACCGGCCGTTCGGATGACATGATTATCCTTCGAGGCGTCAACCTGTTTCCGACCCAGATCGAGGAGCAGATTCTGGCGACCGATGGCCTTAGGGCGCATTTCCGGCTGGAGCTTTATAGCAAGGGCCCGATGGATGCCCTCCGTGTTCATGCGGAAGCGGACGCTTTCGACGAATCAGGCCTGAAGGTGCTGGAGCGTACTTTAATGGAAAGGATAAAGGGACTGGTGGGCGTCTCCGCCGAGGTCGTGGTTGGCGGTCCGGGTTCGGTTCCGCGGTCGGAAGGTAAAGCCATGCGGTTGGTGGACAATCGATCAACAGAATAGCGCGTAACCGCGACGGCTATTCGCATCCAGAGGTCCTAAGAGTTTGAATCATAAGTCACTGATATGATTAAACCATTGTTTTTCATGGAGTTGACGCCCTCGCCACCCGCCTGAGCAGGAACCGGCAGGCGGCCAGCGTTCGTTCGTGCCTCACTCACGCCCGGACCGGTGGCGCGTGATGCCTCACCCCGGATGCCGGCGGGTTCCCGCAGAGGTGCTCGCAGTCCCTCGACAGGCGGCGGCACCGGCCCATCCAGGCGAAGGTCCGCTCCACGGCCCACCGGCGGTGGAGAACCGTGAACCCTTTGACATCCTTCGGTTTTCCGACGATCCTGATCACGTCCGGCAACCCCATCCCCTCAGGCCGCTCCCGCGGCTTCGGCCCGGGTGGCCACCGTCGGCAAACGGCCTGCACACCGTGGGCACCGTCTCCGGCGGCTCCGCGGTCAGGTCCGGTGCGCCGTCCCGGTCTTGGATGCCAGCGAGTTCTCGCAGAGGCGCTCATAGTCCTTCGACAGGCGGCCACCGTCGGCGAACGGCCTGCACACCGTGGGCACCGTCACCGGCGGCTCCGCGGTCAGGTCCAGGTCCGGCGCCCCGTCCCGGTCCTGGATGTCGGCGGTGTGAACCGTCATGACTACCGGCGTGCCGCCGGCGTCCACGATCAGGTGCCTTTTCCTCCCCTTCACCTTCGGTCGGCTCCGCGGAGCGCCCCGGACACCGCCGGCGTCCCGGAGACGTGCGCCGCGGGGCTCCGCCGCTCTCCGTCGGTCGGTGGATATCCAGAGGGTCACCGACGTGGCTGTCGAGGTCGACCCCGCGCGGCCGTCCCATCCTTCCCCGCTTCGGCGGCATCGGTCGGCTCCGCGGAGCGCCCCGCTTATGGACACCGCCGCGCGAGGTCCCGGAGACGATGCTATTGTTTTTCGAGTTGACGCTCCAGGAACCGGAGCCCGCTCCGCCGCCATGCGTAAAAATGGTTCCGGTCGGTGGAAAACGGTGGATATCCAGAGGGTAGCCACGCGGCCGCCACCGTGGGCATCCCGTGGACAGGATATACCGGCCCGCGTCAGGTGCCTTTTCCTCCCCTTCAACACCGACCGAAGGTCGGCTCCCCGCGCGGCCGTCCCATCCTTCCCCGCTTCGGCATGCATCGGCGGTGGAAAACGATGAGGGTGACGCCCGCCACCGGTCCATTCGGCGTCGGTCAGATCGTTTTGACTGTCGTTTTGACTGTGGTCGTCCGGGCGCTTATGGATCTGTTGGGTGGTCCTGTCCCAGGGCATGGCGATCTCCGGATCTGGGTGCG
Organism: uncultured Rhodobacter sp.; assembly: GCA_965201085.1. Lineage (GTDB taxonomy): Bacteria > Pseudomonadota > Alphaproteobacteria > Rhodobacterales > Rhodobacteraceae > JAPOUP01. The sequence continues at coordinate 9,234 of CBDAVS010000015.1, forward strand.
TTCACCAACCGGAATGCCACATCCTGCGGGACCACTCAACTTATGGAACAAACTCTAAGAGACTGCGGAATACATTAATCTTCGCGCAAACGCCGGTCGGAAGGGGCTTTCCAGCAGGTTGAGTTTGTGTTGGTGGCCGATTCCGGCGGTCATTGGTCATAATCTATAACGATCCTGTCGCCTAAAGGCACACTTTGGCAGGTCAATAGGTATCCCGCGCGAACTTCGTAATCCTCCAGAGCGTGGTTGGACACCATCTCCACCTCTCCCTCGACGACCTTGGCCCGACAGGTGGAACACACACCGGCCCGACAGGCATAGGGCGCGTCCATGGAATGGGCATTGAATGCGTCTAGCAGTTTGGTCCCATCGCGAGGGATTCGGAAGGATCGGGTTCGTCCGTCAAGCGTGACAGTCGCTCGGCAGCCTCTTTCTCGTGCCTTGGGATCCTCGGTTGTCACCATCTTCGGGAGTCGCCCCGGTTGGCCTGATCGGAAAAGCTCGAACTTGATCCTGTCTTTATCCAGATCGTGGGATTCAAGCGCTGCCTTGACGATGTCCATCATTGGCTGCGGGCCGCAGACAAACGCGGTATCGATATATTCCAGGTCAATCCAGTGCCTGAACAGCAGGCCGCACTTTTCCGCGTCAATGCGACCGGTGAACAGGTCAATGTCCTGGCTGTCCGATTCGAGGATATGAATGACGTTCAGGCGATCGAGGAAGCGGTTTTTCAGATCCTCAAGCTCTTCCCGCAACATGATCGTGCCGACCGATCTGTTGGCATAGACAAGGGTGAACGCCGACAACGGTTCTCGATTCATGACGGTCCGCAGGATCGAGAGCACCGGCGTTATTCCCGACCCGCCCGAGATGCCAAGATAGTGTCTGGCCATCCCTGGCATGAGTGGAACGAAGAAGCGCCCCGAAGGTGGCATGGCTTCGAGCCGCTCGCCCGGTTTGAGTTCGGTATTGGCCCAGGTCGAGAAAGCGCCGCCTTCGACGCGCTTGATGCCGATCTGGATGCTTCCGTCATCGATGCCGGTGCAGATCGAGTAGTTTCGCCGCAGTTCGGTGTCGCCAAAGAAGCGTCGCAAGGTCAGATACTGACCCTGCGTGAAGGCGAATGAAGCAGGGTCGTCCGGCTCCAGTGTCACCACGACGGCATCACGGATGGTTTTACGGATGTCCGTGACGGTTAAGGGAAGGAATCGGGGCATTGGTTAGATGCACTTGAAATAGTCGAAAGGTTCCAGACAGGCATTGCAGCGCCACAGCGCCTTGCAGGGTGTTGAGCCGAACTGGCTTGTCAATGTCAGGTCGCCCGCACCGCATTGGGGGCAACGTTCTGGCCTGCCCGTGCCCTGCGGCGGCGCGATGCCGTAGGCTTCCAGGCTGGCACGCCCCTTCTCCGACAGCCAGTCTGTCGTCCATGGCGGGGATAGCTGACGGTTGAGGCATAGGCTTTCGACGCCACCATCGCGTAGGGCCCGTTCGATTTCCATTTCGATCACCGACGTTGCCGGACAGCCGGTATAAGTCGGGGTGAGCGTTATCTCGCAGGTTCGGTCACGCCAGCGTACGTCACGAACGATCCCGAGGTCAACCACGCTGATCACGGGAATCTCCGGGTCCGGCACCCTGTCAAGCAGATCCCGGATCTCCCTTTCGGAGAGTCGCGATGCATTCACCATTCAGCACCTGGATAGGCACGCTGAAGCCACTGCATTTCGGCGAGAAGGTACCCGAGATGCTCACTATGACGACCTGACTTACCACCGAGATGGGCGAAGTCGCTGTCAGGCAATGTCAGACCACCCTCTGTCCGCAGGCGCTCAGCGATGGCGAACCAACCATGGCGCAATTCGGCGGGAGCGGGCGCGACGCCGGTCACGGCAAGCACTTCGTCGGTTTCGTCCGGCGTGAACATCTCGCCGGTATAGGGCCATAGGAGGTCCAGCGCTGTCTGCATCCGGGTGTGGCTTTCCTCGGTGCCGTCCGCCAGCCTGATGCAGAGGTCGGTGGATCGCGCAAGATGGTAGGCGACTTCCTTACCCGCCTTTCCGGCGATATCCGCGACACGGAAGTCAGCGGAGTTTCGGAGCCGTTCAAGCATCAGACTGGCCCATGCGTCGTAAAGGAACTGGCGCATTATCGTTTGACCGAAATCGCCGGTCGGACGCTCGACGATCAGCAGGTTTCGGAACTCGAATGCGTCGCGAAGATAGGCAAGCGAGTCGGCGTCACGCCCATTGCCTTCGACTTCTCCGGCAAGTCCGAGCCAGAGTCGCGTCTGGCCGAGGAGGTCGAGTGCGGTGTTGGCAAGCGCGATATCCTCTTCCAGAACCGGTCCATGGCCACACCATTCACTGACGCGATGGCCGAGGATCAATGTTGTGTCACCAAGTCGGAGAAGGAGCTGGAACAGCGCTTCCTCGCGGTCCATCTACATCGCTCCCACGTCTTCCGGAATGTCGAAAAAGGTCGGGTGGCGGTATATCTTGTCGTTCGAAGGCTCGAACAGCGGACCTTTGTCAGATGGTGCGCTGGCGGTGATGTCGGAGGATTTCACGACCCAGATTGACACGCCCTCGTTCCGACGGGTATATACGTCGCGTGCGTGGTGCAGCGCCGTTTCGGCATCGGCCGCGTGGAGCGAGCCGACATGACGGTGGTTCAGTCCGTGCTGGCCACGGATAAACACTTCCCAGAGGGGGAGTTCGGTCGCCATGTCAGCGTCTCATTCCGCTGCGACCCGTTGGGTGCGTTTCGCCGCGTTCGCCATGAGCCCGTCCCTGACCCAAGCATTGTCTTCCCAATCCTTCACGCGGGTGCCGAGACGCTCGTGGTTGCAGGGTCCGTTGCCGCGCAGGACTTCGTGGAATTCGTTCCAGTCAGGTTCCGAGAATTCGTAATGTCCGGTCTCTTCGTTGAACCGCAGTGCATCGTCCGGGATCTTCAGGCCGAGATAGACCGCCTGCGGCGCGGTCTGGTCGACGAATTTCTGGCGCAGCTCGTCGTTGGAACTGATTTTGATTCTCCAGGCCAGGGACTGCGCGGAATGCACGCTGTCCCGGTCGCTCGGTCCGAACATCATCAGCGAGGGATACCAGAAGCGGTTAAGCGCGTCCTGGGCCATGTGGCGCTGAGCATCCGAGCCGTTCGCCATCCGCATCATTATTGAATAGCCCTGACGCTGGTGGAAGCTCTCTTCCTTGCAGATGCGGATCATGGCGCGGCTGTAGGGACCGTAGGAACTGCGCTGCAGGGGCACCTGGTTCATGATCGCGGCACCATCCACGAGCCAGCCGATGGCGCCGATATCGGCCCAGGTCAGGGTTGGATAGTTGAAGATCGAACTGTATTTCATTCGGCCTTGGTGCAGCCGCTCCAGAAGCTCGTCGCGGCTGACGCCGAGGGTTTCGGCGGCGCAGTAGAGATAGAGGCCATGGCCCGCCTCGTCCTGAACTTTCGCCAGCAGGATTACCTTGCGTTCAAGGGTTGGCGCCCGTGTGATCCAGTTGGCTTCCGGGAGCTGGCCGACGATTTCGCTATGGGCGTGTTGGCCGATCTGGCGGATGAGAGTCCGGCGGTATCCATCGGGCATCCAGTCCTTGGGCTCGATCTTTTCGCCAGCGTCTATCCTGTCCTGGAAGCGGCGCTCTTCGGATGACATATCTTCCCTGGACTTAACCGGGTTTCCGGTTGATCTGACCATCTGTGCATACATGTGGTGCCAGCCTTCTGCGCGCGTTCCGGAAGGGAGAATAGCGGCCAGCGGTCAGTCAGGCAACAAAAACGTTACAGATTTTGAAAATATTTTGGTTTGATGTAACATAACCGGAACAAGGGGATGGCAGCCATGCCAGCCATTCGTTCTGTCTTCGGGTTTCATGCCGGATACATCGATTCCCGCAGCACTGGCTAAGCAGCGCAATCTCGGAAATTGGGCCGGTTTTTCCGAACCGGGGTCCTGACATCCTGCCTGTTGCGAATCTCGAAAGGCCCACCAGTTGAAACCTGGCTTTGGCATCTTCCTTAATTCGATCACAATGCTGGAAAGCAGGATTGGGACCTTGCTGATTTGGTGCCAGCACTGGATTGGTCAGATCATGTTCGATACCCTATTGATCACCATCAAATAGCGTGGGCGGCTGTGATTCCACGAGAGCGAAGGCTCTGTCGAAAAATGATTTTCTCTTCACCGAGTAGAGCTTCCAGCAGCGTGCCGACAATCATGCGTCTAGGTGCTCAACCCACCAATAGGTCTTCAACGGGCTCGGTCCACCGACAGGCTTTAAAGCTCAAGGACGTCGCTATCGATGTATTCCTGCGCCGAGATATCTTCGAGACGGCACGCCACAGGGACCATCTGGAAGCGGCCTGAGTCATCAAACAGCTGGCACCATTGCTTGACGAAGTATTACCAATCCAAATCATCCCCATCAGGGTCGCGATTCCTGACAAACCAGACCGTCAGTTCCACTTCAGGGTGGTTCCATGATGGCATTGCGCGAAGTCTGATTTCACGAAGTGCCCTCAGATGGTTTTCTTCAGGGGAGTTTCGATTGTGCTTATCGAAAAGGCGACGCCTTAAGCGTTCTGCTGCTCGGACGAAATCATCTGGAAACGCGAACCTTGAACGTTTTCGGGCGATCGCGCGTGCGAAATCTCGAATCTCTTCGTCCGACTCACAGCCACGCGTTCTTGTCCAATTCGTGACCACGGCCTTTTCGACTGTCCTGATACGATCGAGGTCGACAGCCTAGCCTTTGACGGCCATAGCAGGAACATATGCGAATGAGGGTCTCATCATAAGGCGAACCTCCTCCACTTCCTTCTCGTTAAGCCCTGCCAAGGGTGCGACCTCTACAAATGGACGCCGAATGCATGGCCGGACAATGTCACAGGTCTGGGTCAGCATGACCACCCCTTCAACTTCCTCGAATACCGGTATAAGGTCTGCCGTTCCCGTTGGTCCGACCAAGTCCGCGACATAGGCCAAAGAAGCCGGACTGTGCGCTCGGGCAAGGTCAGCTAGGTGCATATACCCAAGTCCGGCATCAAGTGACACATCGCCTTGGCGCCAGTCCTTCAGCGCTAAATCGACTGCATCCACCTCATCCTGATCGGTCATTCGCCAAGATTCTTTTTCCTCGCCACCGAATGGGCGATGCGGGTTTTCCCAACCGGAACTTCCGGGCGGTCCTGAAGCGCGTTGAGGAGCAGGGCTGGAGGCGGTGGCCGACGCCTTTCCCTTTCGTCTTCCGACATTGCGGTACGTTTGGGAGCGCTTGTCGCGACTGTCCCTTTCGGTTGACTCAGAACCTTTTCGTGTTGGTGGCTTGCGATCAGGTCGAAGGGTGACGGACCTTTTTTAGCTGAAAGAAGTCGATCTTGTGTGACACGCTGTTCGCCTTCGTCTATATGTCGAACGGCATCCAGCGTCCGCTGGATGGTTTCCCGTTCACACTGCGTCGTCGGCGTTCCGCCACATAGCCACTGGTCAAGGGTGGGGCGAGGGACATTGAATAGTCTGCCCAGCATTTCCCATGTTAGGCCCACACGCCGTCTGATCTCAAGAACAGCCTGGCCTGCGGTCTGTCCGGTCTGGGTGGTTGCTTCAAAGGCAGGCCCTGAGCTCGTTCTGACTGCGGACGGAATACGAGGAGGACCTGCTGCCGTTCGAGACCATGTTCGCAGATCTAGTGAGATAACGTGCACGTCTTCTATTTCGCTACCCGCCGTATGGAATATAACCGACGGATAGCGGTGACCGCTTGTCGACGAGGTATAAGCTGGCTCTTGAGCGATTGTCGCAGCGCTCATGGCATTCCTCCATAGAATTTCAGGAACTCGTCCGTTACCATCAACCGAAATATCGAATAGATTCGCATTGCGAAGGCTTCCGTCCTGCCAATCAGGTCGTCCGAGATGAATGGCAACGCATTCTGTGCAGACATATCCATATCCAACACCCAACTTGGTTACCTGTCGGTGGCAGGGCATCTGGATCGTGAGTCGCATTCGGAGGAAGGTTGCCCCATCGTCCCTGAACCACGCCTTCCTAAGCCTGAATCAGAGCGTGCGTCATCGAATGAGCGGTCGATTTGCGCAAACTGTCGGTGGGCCTCTGGTCTGAGTGTACGATTCCAAGAACGCTTGGCTGAATGAGATCGCTGAGCCTGTCCATGGCCTTCCCTTCCAGTCGATCGATGTAACGCAATCCGACACGTTGGGCGCTGGCGGGCTGAAGATTCGCTTCCACAATCTCAAGAACCGTACGAAGCCGAGCGAGAAAATCGTCACGGCTGCTGTATCGAGAGGTTTCGAGTGTAACGAAATCGACACCAAGCGAAACGCGCCACACCGATGGCTCTTGCATGTCTGTAAGTCGCCAGATGACCTCCTCCGAAATGTTTGGTTCACGACCCGGCTCTATGACGATATTTCTCACTTTAATCTCGGCGCAGGTTTGGATATTCGGTGCGCAGTGCTTCCTGAAAGTCGGCTACGCTGTCCGCCTTGCGGATTGACAGGATCGGCGGGAACCGAATCTGAGCGAGAACCCTTGCGAGAGGCGCGTTTGGCAGCGGCACTTCGTCTGGAACTTCAGCCTTCAGTCGCGGTGACTCAGCTTGCATTTGTGTTCATCCATTTCCGTTCCCAGCCTGAAATTAGAGTGAAGAAACGCTCGGCGCAACTTCTATGGAAGAATGGCGCACCGGTGCAGCCCAATTTTCGGGAATTATATAGTGTCCGCCAGAAAACCGCCAAGGTGCCGTTTTATTGCGGTAAATGACGGAATCCGCCTTGCGGGAATTCACCGGATATGGCGGTAAGGGTATGCCGCGGAATCCGCCAGTCCTCCACCCGGGAGGCCCCCATGCGCAGGGTCCACGACACCCGGCGGAGGCCCGTCGCCCCCGACATCATGAGGATCAGGCTGGACGTGAGGTCGCGGGACGACATCCCGGCGATCCTGATCGGCCTCCAGGACCCCTGCGGCGACGAAGGGACCCGAAAGCGGTTGTCCGGGCTTCCGGGCAGGATGGTGCTGCCCGGAAAGAGCCGCCGGGTCGGCAGGCCGGGGATGGAGCCGTTGACCATCCCGGTGCCCGGCGTGGTGAAGCAGGGTCCCGGGTGCGGTTTCGACCGGCTTCAGGACCTTGCGAACCAGCACATCCCGATCCGGCGAAGGCCGGAGGCCGGGCCACGGATCATGGGACGGGGACGGATACGGATACGGATACCGGCGTCTGGTTGACAGCGTGTCGCTCCCCTCGCCGGAGCTTCCCGCCGGGGTCGGAAGGACGGTCGTGGAGAGGGGCCACGGGGTGGCCGGAAAAAAAGCCTAGCGCCGCGTTGCGCGGCCGCCGTCATTCCTTCGTGGCCGGGACCGACGTCCACCATCCGACCGACCGCAGCCTGCTGATGGACGCGGCGCGGTGCATGGTCCGGGACGTGTCCCGGGCCTGCGGGGGGCCTGCGCCGCGCGGCTGGCGGCGGAAGGAATACCTTTGCGGAAAGCTCCGGAAAGGCTACCTCCGGGTGGCCACGTCACGGCTCGCCGACCCGCGCCCGAGGGACGTGGAGGCGCCGCTCCGGCTGGCGCTGAAGCTGGCGGACAGGGCGGAGGCGGGCCGCGCGGAGATCGACGGTAGGTTGGGTATCCCGGGCCCATCGGACAGTATCCGGGGCTTCATCGGCCATGTCAGGCACCGGGCGGACCTGACCGGACGGCGGATCCTGAAGGGAGGGACGGTCCCGCACCGCGGGAAGGTGCACCCGATATCCGGGCCGCACACGCGCTGGATATCGAAGGGAAAGGCCGGGGTCCCGGTGGAGCCCGGCGTCCCCGTCCCCGTCCTTGAGGGCCGTCACGGATTCCTCCCGCACCGTTCCGTCATGTGGGAGGGGAGCGACGTGGACGTGGCGGTCCCCATGGGCGGGGAGGCGCGGGCCCGGTTCCCCGACCTGTCGGTGGTGAGCTTCAACCGCGGTCCGCACAGCCCCCGGACCGGCTGGGGCCTGCCGGGCACCGCGCGGGTCCAATCGCGCGTCCAGCGAGCGTGTGGATCTCCGATTCTGGGTGGAGGATCTGACAAACGGAGAACGGGTGCATAAGGACAGCCTGTTCAACGGGGCCGGGTGATGGCTGAGAGAAAACTGACGGGGCGAACGGTGTTCCTGATCCTGGTCTCGGCCTTCGGTGTCGCGATCGGGGTGAACGCCATAATGGCGGCGCTGGCGATCGGTACGTTTCCGGGGCTGGAAACCCGGAATCCCGATGCGGTAAGCCAGACCTTCGAAGCTGGCCGTAGCGCACAGCTTGCGCTTGGATGGGACGTATCGGCGAGATTCGACGCGGGTGTCGTGCGCCTTACCATTGTCGATTCGGACGGAATTTCCGTCGAGCCGGCCGGTATGGACACGACGCTTGGACGTGCCACCCGTATCGATGAAGATATCAAGCCTGAATTCCGGTTTGACGGTATGGATCACGTGGCGGTCGCAGAACTGGCTCCCGGAAACTGGAACCTGCGCCTGAAGGCGACCGCTGCCGATGGGACCGAATTCAGGCAGCGTGTCGTTCTGCATGTGGATGAACGATCGTGACGGATCATGCAGAGGCAGGTGCCGCCCGGTCCCACGCCGAGTTTGCCCCGGGAGGTTCGGGTACCGCGCCTTCGGAGGTGGGTCAGGGGCGGATTCTGCTGAGTTTGCCGGACATTCATTGCGCGGACTGTATCGCCGGTGTCGAGCGTACGTTGAACGCGATGCCGGGTGTGAGCGACGCGCGCGTCAACCTTACGCTGAAGCGCGCGACCGTCAGGGTCGGTCCCGGGGTTGATGCCGAAAAACTTGCCGGAGCGCTGACGAACCAGGGTTACCGAGCGCTGGAACTGGATACAGAATCGCTCATACGGGGTCATACCGACAGCGCGGGTCGGGAGCGGCTTGGTGTTGCCGGGTTCGCGATGATGAACGTGATGCTGCTGTCGGTGGCGGTCTGGTCGGGCGCCGCTGACGCCTCGCGTGATCTGTTCCATTGGATCAGCGCGATGATCGCCATTCCGACCGTCGCATATTCCGGTCAGCCGTTTTCCCGCAATACGTGGCGGGCCCTGCGGGTCTACCGGCTGAATATGGATGTTCCGATTTCGCTTGGGATCCTGCTGGCGGTGGGCCTTTCGATTTATGAAACCTCCCTGCATGGGGCGCATGCGTATTTCGACGCGGCGTTGTCGCTGACATTTTTCCTGCTTGCAGGCCGGTATCTTGACCACCGCACCCGCACCGCCGCGCGTTTGGCCGCCGCCGAACTTGCCGCACTGGAATCGCCGCGGGTGCTTAAGGTCGATGATGACGGAGAGCGTCCGGTTTCTGTCAGGGATCTGAAGCCAGGAGATTTCGTTCGGGTGCTGCCGGGTGGCCGGGTACCCGTGGATGGGCTAGTGGACGACGGGGTGTCCGACATCGATTGATCGCTTCGACTGTTCGTGTTACGGCATCGGGAGCGGACAGCGCATTGCATCGGCTCGCCGGTCTTATGGCCTTGGCGGAACAGGCGCGTGATCGCTATGCGTCGCTGGCGGATCGGGCATCGCGGATTTACGCGCCGGTTGTCCATCTTCCGGTGCTGGTGGCGTTTCTGGCATGGATGGCCATATCCGGCGATGTGCGTCCGTCGCTGAATATCGCAGTCGCAGCACTCATCATCACTTACCCCTGTGACCTCGGACTTGCCGTTCCTGCGGTAACCGCAGCGGCGGATGAACGGCTGTTCCGGCGCGGTCTGTTCGTCAGGAACGCCATGGCATTGGAGCGGTTTGCCGAAGTCGATACGGTGGTGTTTGACAAGACAGGGGTTCTGACGGATGGTGTTGCCCGGATCGATGCGGTTTCGGGCTACGAAATCTCGGATCTTGGCTTGGCGCGGGCGCTCGGGTGTGGTTCCCCGCATCCGCTGGCGACCGCTCTGGCCGCGCTGGGCGATGACGTAATTCCGGAGGTGGAACGGTGTGATGGCGAGGTTAAGAACCTTCGTGAACGTCCAGGTCTTGGTGTGGAGGGGGAATGGAGAGGGCAAACGGTTCGTCTATGCCGGGCTGACTGGGTTGGGGCCAACCCGGTTTCCGGCACCGCGACCTATCTCGGGGCCGGAGCGCGCACCGTGCCCATACGGTTCTCGGATAACCTTCGCGGCGGCGCGTTGGATGCCGTTGCCGCCCTCAAGCGGGACGGCATGGTGGTGATCCTGCTTTTCGGCGACCGTCCCAAAGCCGTCGCCGACATCGCGGCCCGAACGGGGGTCAAGGCGTTCGGGGCGCAGGTGCCGCCGGAGGGGAAGGCGCGTTACGTCGGGCGTCTGCGCGAACGCGGGCGCCGAGTCCAGATGGTGGGGGACGGCCTCAACGACACTGCGGCGCTCGCGTCCGCCCATGCGTCGGTCTCGCCGGCCACCGCGCTGGACGCGGCGCATGTCGTCTCGGATATCGTGCTCTGCGGCGGCTCGCTAGCCTCCATTCCGGAAGCGGTCATGACTGCGCGCCGCGAGCAGCGCCGGATCAGGGAGAATTTCGCCATCGCCGCGCTCTACAACGCCGTCGCGGTACCGGTCGCGCTTCCGGGTTTCGCCACACCTCTCGCGGCCGCGCTCGCCATGTCGGCGTCGTCGGTGTCGGTTTCGCTCAATGCGCTGCGGTTGAGGTGAGGCGTTGGACGTTCCGGTCGTTCTGATTCCGGTTTCGCTGTTTCTTGGGGTTTTGGGACTCGCGGGATTTTTCTGGACCCAGCGATCACACCAGTATGACGATCCGGAGGGCGTTTCGCGGCGTATCCTGACGGATGAGCATAATGACCGGCCCGCGCAGTGAATGCTGTTTTGGTTTCGTCGATCGATTTTACTGAGATTCCCGCAATTATGGTGAAGACATATGAATCTGCTGCGCAAACCCATCGGTACCTCCGGCAAAGTCCATGATCTATCCCCAGCTGATGCGGGTTGGAGATATGTCGGCTTCGGACTCTATCGGTTGAATCCCGGCGATTTCCTGGAGGAAGAGACCGCGGATCGAGAAGCGATTCTCGTCCTGATCGAGGGCAGGGCCAGGATCGGCGCGGCCGGAAAGGATTTCGGTACGCTAGGTAACCGGATGGATGTGTTCGAGAAATCTCCACCGCATTGCGCTTACGTTCCGAATCGATCCGGATGGTCGGCGCGGGCGATTTCCGATTGTACGTTGGCCGTCTGCACGGCTCCGGCCAAGGGCGGGCATGAAGCACAGGTGATCGGGCCGAACGGGATATCCCTTGAACGGCGCGGCAAGGGTACCAATACACGGTTTATCAACAATATCGCGATGGAGACCCGCGATGTCGCCGATTCGCTGCTGGTCACCGAAGTCTTCACTCCGGCCGGGAACTGGTCATCCTACCCTCCACACAGGCATGATCAGGACGATTATCCCAACATGACCTATCTTGAGGAGACCTACTATCACAGACTGAACCCACCGCAGGGCTTCGGTGTGCAGCGGGTCTGGACCGAGGATGGATCTCTGGATGTGACGGTTTCCGTATCGAACCATGATCTGGTGCTTGTGCCGAAGGGACATCATCCCTGCGGCGCGCCTTACGGCTATGAAATGTATTATCTCAACGTCATGGCTGGACCCATCAGGAAATGGCGTTTCAGGAACCACCCCGATCACGATTGGATATTCCGACGCGACGCGATGTAATAGGTGCCATCGTCGCTGGAGTTCGACCCGATGATGCGTTACGTCGCCGCCTCGGCGAGGAAGCGTTCAGCTTCCAGCGCCGCCATGCAACCCATGCTGGCGCTTGTCACGGCCTGTCGGTAGATGTGGTCGGTCAGATCACCCGCCGCGAACACTCCGGGAATGGACGTCGCCGTGCTATCGGGGGCGGTTACGACATAGCCACCTGAATGCGTTTTCAGCTGGTCCTTCACCAATTCACTGGCGGGCGTATGACCGATGGCGATGAAGACTCCCGCGCAGGGCACATCCGAAGTCTGACCTGACGCGACATGTCGGACCCGAACGCCGTTCACGCTCAGCGGCACGTCACTACCGAGGATTTCGTCCACAACGTGATCCCACAGGCATTCGACTTTTGGATTGCCGAACAGCCGATGTTGCAGGATCCTGTCGGCGCGGAGTTCGTTTCGGCGATGGATCAAGGTGACTTTACTGGCGAAGTTTGTCAGGAAGAGCGCCTCCTCGGCGGCGGTGTTTCCTCCCCCCACAACCGCAACCTCCTTCCCACGATAGAAAAAGCCGTCACAGGTCGCGCAGGCCGAGACTCCGAAGCCCTTGAATTTCCCTTCACTCGGTAACCCAAGCCATTTGGCCTGAGCGCCGGTGGCGAGAATCAGGGCATCCGTCGTATAGACCGTGCCGTTGTCACCGATGGCCCTGAATGGACGGGTCGAGAGCTCGATCGAGGTGATGTAATCGCCGATGATCTCGGTTCCTACAGATCGGGCGTGATCTTCCATCCGTCCCATCAGGTCAGGGCCTTGGACTTCCCTATCGCCGGGCCAGTTCTCGACTTCGGTCGTGATGGTGAGCTGGCCACCGGGTTGGATGCCCTGCACCAAGACGGGTTCGAGCATCGCCCGGCTTGCATAGACCGCGGCGGTGTATCCCGCAGGTCCCGAACCGACGATGAGCACCCTGCTGTGACGTGACGTAGCCATGTATATTCCCCGCTGCAATGATGCGGAACGCATATAGACTCCGCCCGCGACGCCTGAAAGGGGGCTCTGCGTTCGATCTGGAATCGCCAAGCGGGTAAACGTGTCGGCCAGGTGAAGTTAGAGCGAAATCCGGATCAGACAAGGTATTCCGTAGCGAGGGCGCCGATAGCGGTCTTTCGACTTTGGGAAAGTGCACTTGTTCGAGAGTGCCGGGAAATGAAATTTCATGGAATTGCAACATTATTGCGTATTTCTCCGCCTGAGTATAAGGAATGGAAAATCGTTACGGATTAGAAAATGCCGGGCAGCAAGCTTGATGCCATTGACCGACACATTCTTTCGGAGCTTCAGGCTGACGGACGCATAACCAATGTGGAGTTGGCGCGCCGTGTCGGCATCTCGGCACCTCCTTGCCTGCGTCGGGTGCGAGGACTGGAGGAAAGTGGTCATATCCGCGGTTATCATGCCGATATCGACCCGCGTATGCTTGGGTTCGAGGTACGGGTGTTTGCGATGGTGGGGCTGTCAAGCCAAGCCGAAGCCGTGCTCAGCGCGTTCGAGCGGCGTTGCGCGGAATGGCCGCTGGTTCGCGAGTGCCACATGTTGAATGGCGAAGTCGATTTTATCCTTAAATGCGGGGCTCCCGACCTTTCGACATTCCAGACCTTCCTGACGGAAGAACTTACGGCTGCCGACCATGTAGCGAGCGTTCGAACGTCTTTGGTCATCAGGGCTTCGAAGGAAGAGCCCGGCATGTCGTTCAGGATATTGGAGAACAGGCTGGCGGAGATCCCGTGAATCCCGGATCGGCGGTCTGGCGGATGGTCCGGCGTCAAAGCCGAATCGTCGAGATCAGCCGACCGAAATCGGTTTCCTTCCGATGAACGCTGCGGCGGTATGAGAAAAAGCGCGTTTCATCGGTATATGTGCAATGACGCGTCCATTCGGCATGGGCGATGCCAGCCATACGCAGTCGGTACAGGCTATAGCCGGGGAGATCGAATCTATAGCGGTCGCCTGTACCCATTGCGAAAAACCGCAGGCTATGGAGATCGGAGGAATGGAATTCGTCGAGGAATTCCGGCCCGACCTCATAGGCGTTCTGACTGATCGCGGGACCGATTGCCGCAACAATCCGTTCCCGTGAAGCACCTGCCGACTCCATCGCATCGATCGTCGTTTCCAGCACTCCGCCCAGCGCACCCTTCCATCCGGCATGGGCGGCTCCGACCACGCCCGCTTTCCTGTCCGCGAACAGGACCGGCTGACAGTCAGCGGTGAGCACGCACAGCGCGATTCCCTGTCGGCAGGTCACCATCGCGTCTGCTTTCGGGGGCGAGCCGACCGGAGGTTCCGCTAAGTGGACGGCCTTTTTCGAGTGCACCTGGTAAACGGTGGCCAACCTGTCCGGTTCAACGCCCATCGATTTCGCGACCAGAATGCGGTTGGCCGTCACCGCCTCGAAGCTGTCGGAAGATCCTGCACCGCAGTTCAAACCTTTGTATATGCCGGAGGAAACGCCGCCTTTCCTCGTGAAAAAACCATGGTGCAATCCGCTCAGCATATCGGAGGTAATGATCTCCAGCGTCATGGGTCCAGTCCGGGAAACCGTGGCGCACCTTGGGGTGTTAGGCCAAGCACTTTGAATATGTTTCCCATTTCCTTTGGATGGGTCAAGCGGCGATGCGCCGTAACGTGCGCATCCAGTTCTTGGCCGCTCAGCGAGCGGGCAAGCCTGTTCGCCCTGGCTGTTATGCCGAGCCGTTCGAGGAAGACACCCTGCGTCGTCAGTGCGCTGGGCATGACACATTTGGCGGCGTCGGCCAAGGCTTCGAAGTCGACATGGGCGGTCAGGTCGGCCAATCCCGGTTGTGCAAGGGCGTCAACGAACCGGTGCGCCTTGACCGCCTGAAGCGTATCACCGCGCGAGCGCCAGTCGCCGTAATCGATGATTAGCGCGCCGCCGCCGTAGCGGGCGATGCGGGTGGCGACCGTTTCCATCACGGCTTCCGCCGTGGAGCGCAGTTCCACAAGATCACCGGGCCGAGTATCGCCCAAACGCCGATCCAGTTTCGCCACCGGAGCGGGTTCGCTCAGGCCGAAAGCGAGCTTCCCACCGCGCATCCCCACCATACGTTCGCGCCAGCCGGTGTCTTCACGAATGAACTGGCGTATGGGTAGGGCATCAAAAAATTCGTTCGCGATCAGGAAGAGGGGAGCTTCGGGGAGACCGAACACCGTATCAACCCAGTTGATACGCTCCCCGGCCAGTTCCAGACGCTGTCGTCTGCGCTGTTTGGCGGAGGCTTCAACCAAATGGACCCTGGCATTGTCGGTAAATCCCGGTACGTTTCGTGTGGCGCGCATTATATCGGTCATGCACATCCCCCGACCCGGGCCCAGTTCAGCGAGAACGAACGGACTCTGGCTTCCCTGGTCGCTCCATGCCTGCGCCAGAGCCAAACCGGTGATTTCGCCGAACATTTGGCTGACTTCCGGCGCGGTGACGAAGTCGCCCGCCGCGCCGAACGGATCTTGGGTTTGGTAGTAACCGTGTTCTGGGTTCAGCAGGCATTCGGCCATGTAGTCGCTGACACTGATGGGTCCTGTGGCTGATATTTGACGGGCGAGGAGTTTCGCCAGTGGCGTCATGCGGATTTCCACCGTGCCAGTATCGCTATGGTGATTCCAAATGCCAGCATCGGGAGGGACAGGACCTGGCCCATCGTCAGTCCGAACTCACCCAGTCTGACGACATGGCCGAACGGATTGTCCGCCGAAATGAACTGAGCGTCCGCCTGACGGAAAAACTCGACCGCGAAGCGTGATGCGCCGTAGCCAGCGAGGAACACCCCCGTAATCGCCCAGCTTGAACGCAGCCAGCCTCGGCGAAATGCGAGAAATAGCAGGATCACTCCAAGCAGAAGCCCTTCCAGCATCGCTTCATAGAGTTGTGATGGATGGCGTGCGCACAGCGTCACGATGCCGGGGCAGTCCTGTGCCGCCTGTCCGGGGAAGATGATGCCCCAGGGAAGGTCGGTCGGTCTTCCCCAGAGTTCGGCGTTTACGAAATTGGCGAGTCGTCCGAGAAACAGCCCCGGCGGAGCGCTCATCGCAAGGATGTCAGAGGTGCCGCTAAGACCGGCCTTGATACGTAGACTGAATGCGAGAGCGGCTACCACAACTCCGATGAATCCTCCATGAAAGGACATACCGCCTTGCCAGATTCTGATGATATCCATCGGATTTGCCAGATAGTGCGACGGTTGGTAGAAAATCACGTATCCCAGCCTTCCTCCGACCACGATACCGATGATGATCCAGGTAAGAAGATCGCTGAATTGCTCTGGAGTCATCGGCGGATTATCCTGCCAAAGCCGTGGATTCAACAGTGCTCGGACTGAAAGTCGCCACCCGATGAGAATCCCCACGATATAGGAAAGCGCATACCAGCGAAGCGAAAACGCGATTCCGCCGACCTCGATGGAAAATATCTCAGGTGAGATATTCGGAAATGGAATTGCGGCCAGCATGGCGGCATCCTTGGCCATGGCGCGTTGACGGAGTCAACCTTGAGGATCTGAATGGAGCGGTTGACGGAACGCCCATTTGCCCGATTGTAACAAACTGCCATGCACACCCGCTCCCTGTGGTGGTTGGCATGGCCCGCAGATGTTCTCGGAAGCGTTGAGAAGCCGATTTCAGGCCTGCACCCCAGGTCTCTCGCGCCGGTCGCCTTTGGTGCTCAGATCCTGTAGCTCGGATCCGCCTACGTGACCGAGCGCGGTCCCGGGACGAGGAAGATGAATGTCGCTGGCGCGAATTGAATGATGGTTCGGCAACCGTTAGGAACCGGACAATCGCAGAAGTGGGAGAAGGACTTCGAAAAGAGCCAGGGCAGCCAGCAACACACCGGTCAGGATGCTGAGGTTCCTCGTGTTCCTGTTGCCGGTGCTTTGAGGCTGGGTGCGCAGTTCCGCCCCCATCGCGTCGATCTTCCCGTCAAGATTCTTGAGGCTCAGGTCGAGCCTGTTCACCGTCCGCTCAAGGTCGAACTTCGTGGCGCCTTAGCGACGACGACACCGTTGATGGTCCTGACGGTGGCCTCCGCGACATTGCGGCCCACTCCAGCGTCGGTCAGCGCTTGGCGCGCCTGGATGAAATCCATGGGTTCGGTTCGGTCAGGGCCCATCGCGACAGTCAATTCAAAAGCAGGATAGACCACACGAGTTCCCAAGGACGACCCTAAACGGTCGGGATAAAGAGAGTGCCGTTGACATAAATTCGCGTTGATCTTCGCTCTTCCTGCGGAGGTTGGCGCATTTTCGGCGGGTACGGCTTTATGCCGGCCCGCCGGCCCGACATCGCAGGATGTGATTTCTGGAGAGGTATGAATGGGTGATGCGAGCGCGCCGGAAGGAATCGGTCGGATGTAGTTCTCCTTGCACCGTTTCCGGACATCAAGCAATGGTAGGTCTTCCGGTCCGGCAAAACGAAGCTCCCGAGCCGCTCCGGCATTCCGGATTATTTGATCGGCCGGCGGCGGCAAGCAGTGTTTTCTGGTGGAGTAAATCGGTCCAGGACACGTTTGCCGCTCCACGCGGACACACCAGTGGACGTTTCGGTTCTCGTTGATGCGTCCAACGCAAACGATACCGCTGGAGGCGGGCCGATCTACAGATGGTCATCTGGCCGATGGGAAAACGCGGCGATTCCGTGCGGAGTGCCGAAAGGTGAAACCCAAACATTCCCAAACCGTAAGTGCCATATGGTCCTCGGCATAGTTTCGATAGGCATGGTGCATGGCGAGCCTGCGGTGGTAGCAATCCAATGCCGATTAAATGCTGCAGGTCTTCCAGCTCGAGGAAACCACCACATCCGGCGCTTCTCTATGTGGAGCATTGCTGCACAATGACGGAAGGACCGCCTAACCGTTCAGGGTGTTTGTCTATTTTGGCCAGCTGGCGGATTATGTCCGTCGGCTGCCGATTGAAACCATCCCGGCGCATTTCCCAGCGCCGAACGCGGTCTCCGGGCTGATTTCCGTGGTCGACGCGGCGGCGGGGCAGATTATCGTAAGCGTCGTATCGGATGATCATTTCCTCCCGCATTCTGGATATCCAACGAACCGGCACTTTGTTCCTTTGGACGGATCGGAGTCGAGGGTGATCGGTTGGATGACTCAATCATCCGGTCGGCAATTGAACAAATGACTTGACGGCTGTGGAAAAATACGCCATATCTCTATCATCTCCTGATCAAGAGAGGAATGGCCCATGACGTCAAACATTTCCCTTACTGGGCTTGCGAAGGATCTTGCCTCCCGCGCCGCGTCGGGTCGGCCTGTACGGATCGGCCTCATCGGATCCGGCGAGATGGGAACCGACATCGTATCCCGGGTGGCGATGATGGACGGCGTTGAGGTTGCCGCCATTTCCGAACTTGAGCCCTCAGCGGCCCATCATGCCGTTGAGATCGCATGGGGTAACCGGGATCACAGCGTTGATGCCGCGAATGCGAACGCATTGGACCTGGCTATCGAGAGCGGAAAGACGGCGGTCGCGGACAGCGCCGATATCGTGATTCAATCGGGATTGGTCGACGTGATCGTGGACGCCACGGGGGTTCCGGCGGTCGGCGCCGAGATCGGTCTCAAGGCTATGGAGCACGGCAAGCATCTGGTTATGATGAACGTCGAGGCGGACGTTACCATCGGTGCCTATCTCCGCCGCGAGGCGAACAGGCTGGGAGTGGTCTACTCGCTGGGTGCGGGTGACGAGCCGTCCGCTTGCATGGAGTTGATCGAGTTCGCCTCAGCGATGGGCCACAGAATTGTCTGCGCCGGAAAGGGTAAAAACAATCCACTGAACTTCGATGCGACGCCCGACATCTACAGGGCCGAAGCGGAAGCGCGAAACATGAACCCCCGCCTTCTTTCCGAATTCGTGGATGGCTCCAAGACCATGGTGGAGATGACCGCGATCGCAAATGCGACCGGGCTGGTTCCCGACTGCGATGGAATGCATGGTCCGGTGGCGGGACCGCGGGAGCTTGCGACCACATTAGTGCCAAAACGGGATGGCGGCGTGCTCTCGGATATCGGTCGGGTTGACTATTCGGTAGGCAAGGGTGTCGCTCCCGGTGTCTTTGTCGTGGTCGAAGCCGAACATCCGCGTGTTCGGGAGCGCATGACGGATCTCAAGATGGGCGACGGTCCATACTATTCATTTATGCGTCCCTATCATCTGACTTCTCTTGAAGTGCCGCTTACCTGTGCCCGAGCGGTGCTCTACGGAAAGGCCGACATGGTCCCGCTGGATTATCCGGTGGCGGAGGTCTGCGCGGTGGCCAAGCGGGATCTGGTGCCGGGCGATACCCTGGACCAGATCGGCGAATACACATACCGCGCCTGGGCGATGGAGGCATCGCGGGCGCGCGAGGCTCGGGCGCATCCTGTCGGGCTGTTGGTTGGAGGTTCAGTGACAGGCCTGATCCGTCGGGGCGAACTGATCACCTCGGACAACGTGACGCTGCCACCGGACTCGCGAATAGTCGAGCTTCGCCGACGGCAGGACCAGATTCTTTACAAAGGCGAAATCGCCGATGCGTGACACGGCCGCACAATGAGCGATCCGTACTCACATCCACTGCTTCCGAATGACGTGTTGAGGACCGTGCGACCCTGATACACTGGCCTGCTGAAAAGCACGGAAGAGTGACTACGTAGTGTCCGCCAGAAAACTGCCAGGCTGCGGTTTTTTGCGGTAAATGACGGAATCCGCCTTGCGAAAAATCACCGGATATGGCGGTCAGGGTATGCCGCGGAATTCGGCAATCCTCCCCTTCAGGAGGCCCCCATGCGCAGGGTCCACGACACCCGGCGGAGGCCCGGCGCCCCGACATCACGAGGATCATGCCGACCGTCAGGTCGAGGTACGACATCCCGGCGATCCTGATCGGCCTCCAGGACCTTTACAGCGACGAAGGGACCCGAAAGCGGCTGTCCGGGCTTCCGGGTCGGCTGGTGCTTCCCGGAAAGGGCCGCCGGGTCGGCGGGCCGGGGATGGAGCCGTGGATCCTGGTGCCCGGCGTGATCAGGCAGGGTCCCGGATGCGGTTCCGACCGGCTTCAGGACCCGGCGAACCAACGCATCCCGATCCGGCGAAGGCCGAAAGCCGGGCCACGGATCATGGGACGTGGACGGATACGAATACCAGCGTCTGGTTGACAGCGTGTCGCTCCTCACGCCGGAACTCCTCGCCGAGGTCGGAAGGATGGTCGTGGAGAGGGGCCACAGGGTGGCCGCGGAAAAGCCTGGCGCCGCGTCGCGCGGCCGTCGTCATTCCTTCGTGGCCGGGACCGACGTCCACCATCCGATCGACCGCAGCCTGCCGATGGACGCGGCACGGTGCATGGTCCGGGACGTGTCCCGGGCCTGCGGGGGGCTGGGGCCGCGCGGCTGGCGGCGGAAGGAATGCCTTTGCGGAAAGCTCCGCAGGCTCTGTCCCGGTGTCGCCACGTCACGGCTCGCCAACCCGCGCCCGGGGGACGTGGAGGCGCCGCTCCGGCTCGCCCTGAAGCTGGCGGACAGGGCGGAGGCCAGCCGCGCGGAGACCGACGGCAGGTTGGGTATCCCGGGCCCATCGGACAGTATCCGGGGCTTCATCGGCCATGTCAGGCCCCGGGCGGACCTGACCGGACGGCGGATCCTGAAGGGAGGGACGATCCCGCACCGCGGGAAGGTGCACCCGATATCCAGGCCGCACACCCGCTGGATATCGAAGGGAAAGGCCGGGGTCCCGGTGGAGCCCGGCGTCCCCGTTCGCGTGCTTGAGGACCGTCACGGATTCCTCCCGCACCGTTCCGTCATGTGGGAGGGGAGCGACGTTGACGTGGCGGTCCCCATGGGCGGGGAGGCGCGGGCCCGGTTCCCCGACCTGTCGGTGGTGAGCTTCGACCGTGGTCTGCACAGCCCCCCGGACCGGTTGGGGCCTGCCGGGATGCCGGCGCCGACGCCATGCCGCGGAAAGGCAGGCTGTCGAAGGCGGACCGCGTCCGGGAAAGCGGTGAGGCGTTCCGCGGGGCGCGGCGCGCCCACGCCGCCGTCGGGTCGGCCATCAAGCAACCCGGAGCACCGCGGCCTGGACCGCGTCGGCAGCCACGGAAAGAAGGGTTTCGCCCGCACCGTGGCGCTGGCGGTGCTGGCCGCGAACGTCCACCGCCCCGGCCTGATGCCGCCGGCGAGGGAGCGCCCCGTGCTCCCCGCCGCCGCCTGACCGGGGCGTCCACCAATGAACCGGCCCATGGAAGGTCCCGCCGCTGCGGGGCCCGCACCGGCGTGCCCGCGGGCCGGCGGAGGCCCGGATGTTCACCATATGATCCCGCCACCGGCCGTCCCGTCGAAGCCCCGGGCGGCGCCCCGACGGGCCCGGCCAGGGTCCCGTGAAGCCGGAATCCGCCGGATCCGGCCCTGTCACCGGAAAAACACGGGGTTTTCTGGCAGACACTATCATAT
Organism: uncultured Rhodobacter sp.; assembly: GCA_965201085.1. Taxonomy (GTDB): domain Bacteria; phylum Pseudomonadota; class Alphaproteobacteria; order Rhodobacterales; family Rhodobacteraceae; genus JAPOUP01. The sequence continues at coordinate 30,479 of CBDAVS010000015.1, forward strand.
AGGGTCATGATATGTCCAAAATGCTGTACTTTTGAACAGAATTGGCGGTTCCGATCAAATCATACTTCCGCTCCGAACATTTGGCTGGTTTGCCTGACCTCAGCGCCCACGGATGCGGGGATCAAGCGCATCGCGCAGGCCGTCCCCGATGTAGTTGACGCTCAGAACAGTCACCGAAATCGCGAGTCCAGGCCAGATCACCCGTTCCGGATAAAGCGTCATCCGGTCAACGCTGTCGAACAGTAGCCGGCCCCAGGTCGGAAAATCCGGCGGAAAGCCGAAGCCAAGGAAGCTCAGCGCGGACTCCGTGATGATCGCGTTGGCAATGCCCAGCGTTGCCGAAACCATGATGGGCGAAAGCACGTTCGGTAGGATGTGCCGAAGGACCACGCGGCGCGACGGCGTACCTATGGAATGGGCGGCGATCACGAATTCACGTTCCTTCAGCGCAAGGACATCGCCGCGAACGATACGCGCCGTCTGCATCCAACTCGTGACGCCGACAAGACCGACCACCAGTATGAAAACACCGCCCTCCGGGCCCAGCGCAGCGCTGAGCGGCTCGCGGAACAGCAATACGGCGACAAGCAGTAGCGGAAGAAGCGGAAGCGCAAGAAATAGATCGGTGAAGCGCATCAACGGGCTGTCCAAGCGTTTGAAATATCCCGCTAGAACGCCAATCAGCGTACCCAGCAGCAGGGACAGCGCCATCGCGGCCAGACCGACGGATATGGATACCTGTCCACCCGCCATCATCCGAGCCAGATAGTCGCGTGCGATGTTGTCGGTGCCGAGAGGGTACTGCCAGCTTACCTTGGCCTCCGCGTCCCAGAGCACGGTGTATATCGGTCGTGTGTCGCGCAGCTTGATCATCTCCATAACCGGTGGCACGAACTGGGCGTCCTTCGACCAGAACAGGGGTCCGACGAAAACCGATACCATTATTCCCGCGAACACGATCGCGCCGAGAAGAGCTCCCCGGTGCTTCCTGAACTGGTCCCAGACATCCAGCCATTGGCTGCGCGGCATTGACCGGTGACCATCGGCGCCCGCATCGGGACCCGTGCGCTCAGTCATAGCGGATCCTTGGATCCAGGATGCCGTAGAGGATGTCGGCGATCAGGTTGAACAGCACGATCAGCACCGCGAATATGAATGTCAGGGTCTGGACCGTCGGTATGTCGTTGGCCTCGATCGCTCCGATCAGCATTTGACCGATTCCATTCACCTTGAACACCTGTTCTGTAATGATCGCACCGCCGAAAATCTGCGGAATTCCAAGCGCGATAACCGTCACGACAGGAATCATGGAGTTGCGAAGGACATGGACAAGGACGACCGAATGCTCGGTCAGCCCCTTGGCGCGCGCTGTTCGCACATAGTCGAGATTCAGGTTGTCAAGCATCGAAGCGCGCATGAACCGGCTGATCTGGCTGGTGATCTGCAGCGCGAGAACCATCACCGGCATCACCATCTGTCGAAGCTGGTAGAGGAAACTGTCCCAATCCTCGACTTCGTGGGTTGTGTCGTAGATCGACGGAAACCAGTTCAGTTGGACGGAAAAAATCACGATGACAAGAACGCCCGAAAAAAACGGCGGAACCGAGAAACCAACCATTGTGACGAAAGTGCCCGCATTGTCGAACCAACTGTACTGGCGATAGGCGGAGTAAACGCCAACCGGTATCGCGATGACGATGGCGACCGCATACGCCGTACCAACCACCCAGAGCGTCTGGGGTATGCGCTGTAGGACGATATCCATGACCGGCGAGCGAAACTGCCAGCTGAGGATTCGGGCATCGCAGGCGCCGAAGTCGCTCGAACCACATGGCACGTATAGATTGGTGTCGGGCAGCATGCCAGCGACACCGCTGGAGGTCGTCAGCCAATCGATGAAGACCTGAGGCTCGATCCAGAGGAACTGAACAAGCCATTTCCAGAAGCGGATATGGAAGGGCTCACCAAGTCCGAGGGCTTCGCGCATGAGTTCGCGCACTTCCGGGGGGATGGTGAGTGGCATGCTGGCCACCGGGTCGCCGGGTGCGAGTTCCAGCAGCAGAAAAATCGCCAAAGCTATGAACAGAAGGGTCGGAATCGAAATCAGAAGACGCCTGACGGTGTAAATCAGCATGATTTTCCCGATTCAGACCGGACCTCGGGATCCTGCGTAGCGGTTCCAAATTCGATGAAAATCTTTCCTCCGGTAACGTTGGAACCCAGACTGGCGCTCCCGCCGAGCCGGCTTACCGTCGCGCAAACCATCGGCGCGCTCTCTCTGTCAGCGCCGGAGTCGTACCGGTTCTCTGGCCGCGGGATAAGACTGTCGGCGGTGCCGGCAACACTACACAGACCGACACCGCGAACGAATGGATACCGCATCGGAGTTGAGCGGGGCGGAGAGAACCGCCCCGCACCGTCGCGGATCACTCGGTCCGGTACCAATCAGCCACGTTCCAAAGTTCACTGTCCCAGACGTTAAGCACAACACCGCCGAGGGTGTTGGCGTGGGCGGACATACGTCCTCGGTGAACGAGTGGGATCAACAGGCCGTTCTCGACCGCTATATCGTTCAGGGCACGTCCGATTTTTGCGCGCTCCCCGAGATCGGCGGTCTTGGTCAGCTCCTGGTGAAGCGCGTCGTAATCGGCCATGCAGAACCGGCTGATATTCTCACCCTGCCACTGCGTGTCCGGGCTTGGCGCTTTGTCACAAAGACCGTGGCCCAGATAGGACTGAGGATCGGTGCCGTTGAACGTGTTCGCGTACATCTGCACATCCGCGTAGAACTTCTGGAAGGTGTCCGGAGAACCGGGATCACCGCCAAAGAAAACCGATGCGTTGATGTTGCGCAGTTCGGTTTCGATCCCGATTTCGCTCCACCACTGCTTGATCAGCGCCTGGAAGTCCTGCCGGACGGCGTTCGTGGAGGTCTGGTACAGGATCTTCAGCGGAACGCCGTCCTTTTCCCGGATTCCGTCTCCGTCGGTGTCGACGACTCCTGCTTTGTCGAGAAGCGCGTTCGCCCCTGCGATGTCCTGGGTCGAGCAGTCGAATGTATCCGAGTTGAACGCTTCCGGAGCGGGCACCCAGTTGCAGGTCACTTTCCCGGCATTTCCGTAGCCTACTTCGACCAGAAGCGGACGGTCGATCGCCATGGACATGGCTTTGTAGATCGCCGGGTCGCCCAGGAACGGATGTGGCTTCACGACCGCACGTTCGTTCGGACCGAGGTTGGGATCGGGATTTGTGTTGTTCAGCATGATGCGTTCGACCAGAGGGCCGAATCCCGCGATGGGAGTGCCCTTGCCGCCCTGTTCCATCTGAGCGATGACATCGGGGGCGAGCTGAAGATTCCATGCGTAGTCGAATTCGCCCGTTTCCATGACCGCGCGTCCCGCCGCCGTTGCGTCGCCGCCGCCCTTGAAGGTAACGGATGCGAAAGCCGGTTTTCCGTCGACACGGAAATTTTCGTTGGCTTCCATGGTGATCACGTCGTTCGGTCGGAACTCCGTGACCTTGAACGGTCCGGTGCCGATGGGTCCGAAATTCTGTTCGGTACATTCCGGCGCTTTGGTGCCCAGGCAGTTTTCGAACTGGGCTTTTTGTATGATCGGGCTTTCACCTCCAACGAACGGGCCATACGGATTTGGTGTGGGATTGCCGAAGGTTACGACGACCGTACTGTCGTCCGGTGTTTCGACCGACGCTACAGCCTCGAATTTGGTGAGCTGTGCGCATCCACCTTCGGGATGGGTGCAGTAATCGTATGTGAACTTGACGTCGGCTGAGGTTAACGGGGTACCGTCCGACCAGAGAACGCCCGGTGCGATCTTCCAGGTGATCTGCGTGAGATCTTCGCTGACACCCCCGTTGCCGGTGGTCGGTATGCTCTCGACCAACCAAGGTGTCAGGTTGCCATTTTCGTTATATCGGGCGAGGGGCTCGATGATCATCGAAGCGCTTTCGACGTCCTTCGTACCACCTGAAAGATAGGGGTTCAGGATCGATGGCGCCTGCCAGTAGATGATTCTGACCTCGCCGTCGCTTCCGCGCTCGGCCATGGCCATGGGAGCGAGCACGAGTGTCGCCGCCGCTCCTAACAGTATTTGTTTCAGTTTCACGATTAGTCTCCTCATAGGTTGCGCTCTGGCCTCGGTCACGCCGCATTCCGTTCGGTGGCGCTGTTTTTGTTGTATAGGTGGCAGGCGACGTATCGTCCGGGCTCTATCTCCCGAAACGGGGGGTCCTCCTGCCTGCACCGGTCTGTTACCTTCGGACATCGGGTGCAGAAATTACAGCCTTTCGGCGGGTTTGACGGTGAAGGCACTTCACCTTTGAGAATGATGCGGTTGGCATTGGCGCCGGGTTCCGGTTCCGGTACCGCGCTTAAAAGCGCTTTCGTGTATGGATGCATCGGGGTGTCGTAGAGCCGGTCACGATCCGCGATCTCCACGATCTTTCCGAGATACATGACCGCTACCCTGTCCGCGATATGGCGGACCATCGACAGATCATGACTGATGAACAGAAAGGTCAGACCGAGCCTGTCCTGCAGATCTTCCAGAAGATTTACCACCTGCGCCTGAATCGATACATCCAGTGCGGCGATCGGTTCGTCGCAGACCACGAATTTCGGACTGAGCGCAAGCGCTCGCGCGATACCGATCCTCTGGCGCTGGCCTCCGGAAAACTCGTGAGGGTAGCGGACGGCGAAGCCGGGATTCAGCCCCACCGCGTCCATCAATTCGTAAATCCTGTCCCGGCGCTCCTCTCCCGTAAGATTCGTGTGCTCGTCCAGAGGTTCGCCGATGATACCCGCTATGGTCAGGCGTGGATTGAGGCTCGCCTGCGGATCCTGAAAAACCATCTGCATCATCGGCCGCTGTTTGCGCAGCCGCGACTGCTCAATGCGTGAGATATCGATCCCGTCGATTTTGACGGTACCACCGGTTAGGTCATGGAGCCTGAGCACAGCGCGACCGCATGTGGATTTGCCGCAACCGGATTCGCCGACCAGCCCGAGCGTTTCGCCTTCGAAGACGTCAAAGCTCACCCCGTCAACCGCCTTGACGTCACCGACATGGCGGCGCAGCACACCGGCAAGGATCGGGAAATGCATCGTAAGATCGCGTACTTCCACCAAGGGTTTCCGCACCGCCGTGTCAGGCATAACGTTGTCCATCGGTGTCGGCGTTCCAGAAACATGCCACGTCATGCCCGGACTTGACCGGCAGGCGGGTTGGATTCTCGGTGTCGCACCGTGTCATACGCTTGGGGCAGCGCGTTCGGAACGGGCATGCGGTGGGTTTTGCGCCGAGAACGGGTGGCTGCCCATCGATCACCTGGAGCCGATAGTCACGGGCCCCACGAACCTTGGGTACCGTTTCCAGCAATGCCCGGGTATACGGATGCTGTGGATTGCCGAACAGTTCCCGGACGGGCGCATGCTCGACGATCTGACCACCATACATGACGATCACACGATCGGCGATTCCAGCTATGACTCCGAGGTCATGGGTGATCCAGATGATCGCCATGCCGACCTTCTTTCGCAATTGCTTGATCAACTCAAGTATCTGGGCCTGAATCGTAACGTCGAGCGCGGTGGTGGGTTCGTCGGCGACCAGTACCTTGGGGTCACAGGCCAGTGCGATGGCGATCATCACGCGCTGGCGCATTCCACCCGAAAACTGATGGGGATAGTCGTCAAGTCGCCGACCTGCATCCGGAATGCCGACAAGATCCAGCAGCTCCCGCGCCCGCTGACGCGCCTGTCTGCGCGAGAGCCCCATATGTCTGCGCAACGGTTCCGTGAGCTGGAAACCGACGGTGAACACGGGGTTGAGCGATGTCATTGGATCCTGGAACACAAAGCCGATTCCCGCGCCGCGTATGGCGCGCAGGGTTCTGTCATTGGCCTTGAGGAGATCCTGGTCTTCATAAAGGACCTGGCCGTCCCGGATTTCCGCAGGTGGAGAAGGAAGGAGGCCGAGGAGCGACATCATTGTCACCGACTTACCCGAACCCGACTCACCGACGACTCCCAAAAGTTCACCGGCGCGAAGGTCGAAACTTACGGAATTGACCGCGTGCACCTCGCCCTGCCGGGTTCGGAACACCGTCCTGAGTTTTTTTACGTCCATTACGGGCAGGGCCCCGTCGGGCATGCGGAATCCCCAACTTAATGACTTACGAGCGCACCTTTGAGGCATTGCCCGACCAGGTTTTGGGTGACGTTACCACATTTTATACCTCCCGCAACCATCAATCCTTCAAAGCGCTTGATGAATTCGCAGGCCAGCCAGACTGGCTGGCGTTGCGACCCGTCAGCGTGAGCGGACCTACCCGATGCTCGCTACGTAGTGTCCGCCAGAAAACTTCCAAGCTGCGGTTTTCTCGGTAAATGACGGAATCCGCCTTGCGGGTATTCACCGGATATGGCGGTCAGGGTATGCCGCGGAATCCGCCAATCCTCCCCTTCAGGAGGCCCCCATGCGCAGGGTCCACGACACCCGGCGGAGGCCCGGCGCCCCCGACATCAGGAGGATCGGGCCGACCGTCAGGTCGAGGGACGACATCCCGGCGATCCCGATCGGCCTCCAGGACCCCTGCAGCGACGAAGGGACCCGAAAGCGGCTGTCCGGGCTTCCGGGCAGGATGGTGCCGCCCGGAAAGGGCCGCCGGGTCGGCGGGCCGGGGATGGAACCGTTGATCATCCCGGTGCCCGGCGTGGTCAGGCAGGGTCCCGGGTGCGGTTCCGACCGGCTTCGGAAACCGGCGAACGGGCACCGGACGATCCGGCGGAGGCCGGAGGCCGGGCCACGGCCCGTGGGACGGGGACGGATAACGGATACGAATACCGGCGTCTGGTGGACGACGTGTCGCTCCTCACGCCGGAGCTTCCCGCCGAGGTCGGAAGGATGGTCGTGGAGAGGGGCCACAGGGTGGCCGGAAAAAGCCTGGCGCCGCGTCGCGCGGCCGCCGTCATTCCTTCGTGGCCGGGACCGACGTCCACCATCCGACCGACCGCAGCCTGCTGATGGACGCGGCGCGGTGCATGGTCCGGGACGTGTCCCGGGCCTGCGGGGGGCCTGGGCCGCGCGGCTGGCGGCGGAAGGAATACCTTTGGAAAAAGCTCCGGAAAGGCCACCTCCGGGTGGCCACGTCACGGCTCGCCAACCCGCGCCCGAGGGACGTGGAGGCGCCGCTCCGGCTGGCCCTGAAGCTGGCGGACAGGGCGGAGGCCAGCTGCGCGGAGATCGACGGCAGGTTGGGTATCCCGGGCCCATCGGACAGTATCCGGGGCTTCATCGGCCATGTCAGGTCCCGGGCGGACCTGACCGGACGGCGGATCCTGAAGGGAGGGACGATCCCGCAAAGCGGGAAGGTGCACCCGATATCCAGGCCGCACACGCGCTGGATATCGAAGGGAAAGGCCGGGGTCCCGGTGGAGCCCGGCGTCCCCGTCCGCGTTCCTGAGGACCGTCACGGATTCCTCCCGCACCATTCGTTGATGTGGGAGGGGAGCGACGTGGACGTGGCGGTCCCCATGGGCGGGGAGGCGCGGGCCCGGTTCCCCGACCTGTCGGTGGTGAGCTTCGACCGCGGTCCGCACAGCCCCCCGGACCGGTTGGGGCCTGCCGGAATGCTGGAGCCGACGCCATGCCGCGGAAAGGCAGGCTGTCGAAGGCGGACCGCGTCCGGGAAAGCGGGGAGGCGTTCCGCGGGGCGCGGCGCGCCCGCGGGCCGGCGGAGGTCCGGATGTTCACCATATGTTCCTGCCGCCGACCGTCCCGTCGAAGCCCCGGGCGGCGCCCCGACGGGCCCGGCCACGGCCCCGTGAAGCCGGAATCCGCCGGATTCGGCCCGATCCCCGGAAAAACACGGGGTTTCTGGCAGACACTACGTAGGTCCGAATGTCGACTGTGGTAGAGGGATGGTTCGATTGCGCCTGATCCGAAGGGACCATCGCCATCTCCCGTGCGGAGTCCGGGTGTCCAGCCCAAAAGACCTCAACACCTGCCCATTTCCTTCGCTCCGGCTGTGCCATGGCTCCGGAAACGGGTCGTGTCGCGCTTTGGAGTGGGGGCGGGGCACGGAAATAAATCTGGGGTGTTTACAGTCCCCGTCGCTTTCGTTTGCCACTTCCCCTCCGGGCACACCGTGACTTTTCCTGTTAACATTAACACAGACCGCAATCCACTTTGGGCCGGACGCTTTATGGGCCCCCTTTTGCTCAAAGCCCGCCGCTCGACCGATTTCTTCAGCAACATGTCGACCCGCCGAAAGCCATTGTACGGAATTACCTTCCTGAGTCAAAACGGAAGATCGGTATCGAGCGTCCGAGTGTCCTCACCATCATTGGAAGATACCAACAATTCCCGCAACTGCACCAGCTTTTCCAGCAACTCGTCGAAGGTGACAATCTGCACATCCTTTGAATTTCGTAACCACTCGCCCCCAGTTTTAAACCGGGTCCAGCGGGCGGGAACGGGTCCGTCCCCGACCGTCTCCGCGGAGTCTCCCCCGAGCGCGGTCCGGATGGCGGTGGGAGGGTTGTATCCCATCCGCCCCGTCGACTTCAGGTAGCTCGATATGCGGCGGCACGCGTCGGCGTGTTCCGGTGACCCGAAGCGGCCGGAGACCCCCTGCCTGACCTTCGCCATGCGGATGTCGCGCCCGGCCCGGCTGTCGGTGAACGGCACGACGGGGCCGGGCGGCCGCCCGCACGACCATGGCGAACCCGGGCCACGGTTTCCGCCGCCCTGTCCTCCATGAACGACGGCAGGCCAGGGCCTGGTTCCGTCCGGGATCCGGAAATCACCCGTTCGGGCGGGCCGGCGGGCGGATGAAACGCGCTTCATGCCACACCGGTCGGCGGAATACCCGCAGGGGTGGCATCCGCGGAAATCACCCCCCTGACATTCGCGCCGGAATATGGGCCTATCGAGTTTTCCATATTCGTAAACCCGTCCGAGAACATCCCGCGACCTAGCTTCCGCATCGCCAACCTGGATGTTGCCGGTCATGTCGATGAGTTGGCCGGGTCTTTGCTTATCGAGAGCCGGACGGGCGTAGTCTTTGGGAAGCACATCCTTGAGCGCCGGGTTGTCGCGTTCGATTGCCACCAATGGCGTCATCGACAACTTGGCCGACGTTTGGCTGTCTTGCCTGGGGTTTCAGGCGATCCCAGTCCGCTTCCGGTGGCACCCAGAAGATATTTTCGGCGAGATATTCGTCACGATCCCCGGCTGCGTCAGAACCCCACTCGGCGAGCACGGCCGCGTACCGCTCCTCGAAGGCATCTGAAATGTATTTCAGGAAAACCAGTCCAAGGACGACATGCTTGTACTCGGTAGCGTCCATCGAGCCCCGAATAGCATCAGCCATCTTCCATGGTTCGGCCTCATGGCCGATTGTCGCTCCACATCTGCTTTTGCGGCTCCGGTCCCTCGCTGTTTACTGGATTTTTCCGTGTCATCCAATGCTCTTCCAGTCAGTTCCTACTGACCGTCCGCCGGGACGACCAGTGAGCAAAGGCCTTTTGATTATGTTCCACCAGATTTACTGTCCAGCGCAGCCTCTACCGCACCATCGGACGGTTTGCAATCGAACTCCCGAGCGCGGGCAGGATTGTTTACAGCCGGTGTAGGAGGAGAACGTTCTGGGTGCTATTGAGCTGTGAATGTTTCCGCATTATCGATTGTGGCTTCCGAGTTGGTGGAGCGCTGAACTTCCGAAGGCAGTCACCTTTGGCCTGTGAAGGCGTGAACAGAACCTTGGCCTTGCGTCGTGCCCACAATTGCTTCAACCTGTATTCCGAACCTTCAATGAGGACTCCCATGCCCGTCAAAAACCGATTTGCCGAACTTCTGCCCGAAATCACCGCTTGGCGCAGGGACATTCACCGCCATCCCGAACTGCTCTACGAAACACATAGGACATCGGCTTTGGTCACCGAAAAGCTCCGGGAATTCGGCTGTGACGAAGTGGTTGGTGAAATTGGCCGAACCGGTGTTGTGGGTGTCATACGTGGTAGGTCGAGCGGTTCCGGGCGCACCGTTGGACTGCGCGCCGACATGGACGCGCTTCCGATCCGCGAAGAGACCGGTCTCGACTATGCCAGCGAAAATCCGGGCGTGATGCATGCCTGCGGCCATGACGGGCATACCGCGATGCTGCTCGGTGCCGCGAAATATCTCTGCGAGACCCGGAATTTCGATGGAACAGCTGTCATGATTTTCCAGCCCGCCGAAGAGGGTGGCGGCGGGGGCCGGGAGATGTGCGAGGACGGTTTGATGGCCCGTTTCGGCATCGACGAGGTCTACGGGATGCATAACTGGCCCGGCAGGTTGACCGGTAGCTTCTCCATCCGTCCTGGTGCGTTTTTCGCCGCCACCGACATATTCCGTATCGAGTTCGTGGGTAAAGGGGGGCACGCGGCGAAGCCACATGAGGCGGTCGACACGATCGTCATGGCAAGCCAGGCTATTCTGGCGCTTCAGACTGTCGCCAGCCGCAACGCCGATCCGGTGGACAGGCTGGTGGTATCGGTGACGTCGTTTGAGTCATCGACCACGACGTTTAACGTGATACCACAATCGGTAACAGTTAAAGGTACTGTCCGTACGTTGAGCACTGGTATGCGGGATCTGGCCGAAGCACGGGTAACGGCCATCTGCGAGGGTATTGCCGCCACATTTGGCGGTACGGTCAACATCGAATACGACCGCAACTATCCGATAATGGCGAATTCGGAAACGGAGACCGGTTACGCCGCTGATGTGGCGACCTTGGTTTCGGGCGGCTGCGATCATGCTCCCTTCGTCATGGGCGGTGAGGACTTCGCGTTCATGCTCGAGGAGCGCCCCGGTGCCTATATTCTTGTTGGCAACGGCGACAGCGCGCCGGTTCATCATCCGAAATACAATTTCAACGACGAGGCGATACCGGCGGGGTGTTCCTGGTACGCTCAGATGGTTGAGTCACGCCTGGCGGCGCCGTGAGGTGACACGGATGCGGCGGGTAGGAGAGCATTTCCTACCCGAAGTCTTGGCCGAAGGCGCGGTAAGGACTTTGGCCCATCCCGAGTGTGGTTTAAGAGGCATCTGCCTCGTTGCGGTTATCGATGCCCTTCGAGACCGAATGCCAGCGACGGTGAACTATCCGCCGGTATGGCTCATATGGCGGCGGACCTGACCGGCGACTCTCTGTCTGGAATAGTCAAAGTCATGCCCTTTGGGCTTGCGCCCTATGGCGGCATGAATCGCGCCGATGAGCGGCGCGTCATTGTCTGGGTTGCCACGCAGGGGCGCGCGCAGGTCGGCCATGTCTTCCTGCCCCAGACACATATAGAGTTCACCCGTGCAGGTGAGACGCACCCGATTGCAGGATTCGCAGAAATTATGGGTGAGCGGGGTGATGAATCCAATCTGCTGGCCGGTCTCTTCAAGCCGGACGTAACGCGCTGGCCCGCCCGTTCGATGGGCGAGATACGTGACGGTGTAACGCTCCGAGAGCCTGTGGCGGATATCCGAAACCGGCCAGTACTGACCGATGCGACTCTCGGTGCCGAGGTCACCCATGGGCATGACCTCGATCCAGGTTAGGTCCATGTCTTCCGCCGCGCACCATTCGGTCAGCGAAAACAGCTCGTCCTCATTGAAGCCCTTCAGAGCTACGGTATTGATCTTGACCCGGAGGCCGGCATCGCGGGCCGCTTCAATTCCGGCCAACACCTGCTTCAGACGGCCCCATCGCGTGACCCGTGCGAACCTGTCCGCGTCGAGGGTATCCAATGAGACATTGATACGGCGCACACCGATAGCGCGAAGCTCGGTGGCGAAGCGGTGAAGCTGAGACCCGTTGGTGGTCAGCGTGAGCTCTTTCAACGCACCGCTTTCAAGATGGCGTGATATCGATCGAAAAAACTCGAGAATTCCTTTGCGAACGAGAGGTTCGCCGCCAGTGATGCGCAGCTTTTCGACACCGAGCCGAATAAAGGCGGTACACAACCTATCCAGCTCCTCAAGCGTGAGGAGCTCCTTCTTGGGCAGGAACGTCATGTTTTCCGACATGCAGTAGACGCAGCGGAAATCGCAACGGTCGGTGACCGAAACACGCAGATAGATGATTGCGCGGGCGAATGGGTCGACAAGTTTAGGTGTCATACAGCTAACGTAGGAGAAATTTGGGTTCATCGCAAGCGTTCGGCCGAGTTGATGACGACTATCCATGGTGCTATCAATGGATCATGAGACGCATTCGTTCGATTTCTCCGGTGCTTGCCGCCACGCTTGCCCTGACCGGATGCGAAGAGCTGCGTTCTGGAACCTTCTCTGACTTCGCTCTTGGTGGTGGAAATACCGATGATGAGCTGGGAGACGAGATTCAGGTGCCAGCGGAGCCGTCGGAGGAAGCAAACGTTATCGCACCGCCGGAAAGTGACGCCCAGCCACCCGACGTGGTCGACGCGACATTGGGGACGGGCGGCGAATTCCTCGGAACGACAATCGCATCTCTCGGTGACCCGGGCCGTGCCGGTCTTTGGCTCAGGAGTCCGCTTGTCAACGAAGCGGTCCGAGGTCATATCCATTACGCGGCCACAGGGCGTAGCATACGGGTGGAGTTGATCCCGAGCGGAGGTGTGGAAGGCAGTGGAAGTCAGGTTTCGCTCACGGCGATGCAGCTTTTGGACGCGCCACTTCGGGGATTGCTGGATCTGGCTGTTTATCGCGACTGAGCGCGGATAACCGTAATTTCCGAGGATTGTGCGCGACCGAGTGGGAAGTAGTCGTAGGGGATTCCATCCAGGTGTCGCCCTGATGCCGCGTTGCAAAGAGGTGCCGCCAAAGCTCCTGAGTTCGGAACGGATCCGATCGCGCCTCTATTTGCCGAGGAGTAGCCCGCTTGAACAGTGCTCACGGTTTTCCTCACTTCGGCAGTTACCGAGTTTGAAAAATCCGATAATGATTCGCTTTCTGCGATTTTACTGCTGCTGAATTGATACACACAAAGCGGTTTTCTTGTCGGGTGGTGACAAACACTGAGCCCCGGCGCCAGGGCGTTTGTTGCATTGAGTCGCGCTTTTGAGAGTGTGGGTCATCAAGGGAATCTCCAAAATGTTCTTCCGGAACGTGTTCTGCGCGACAACTTGCGGGAATCGAAATGCAGGTGGTGCAGGACTGCCATGCCTTATGAACTATGATTTGGTGAGGCTGGGAGCAATGATGATGGAAAGCGAGACATTGCCTCGAATTGAGCGTCTCCAGGTTAGGAATTTTCGCGCCCTGAGAAATGTGACACTGGAACAGGTCACGCCACTTACCGTGCTGGTGGGTCCGAACGGCAGTGGATAGTCCACCGAGTTCGATGTGTCTGCGTTTTTTGCCGCCCCCGTTCCGCTCTGAAGTGCAACACCGTTGATGGTGGGAAGCCGCGTTTCGGGTGCAGCATCCCGCGAACCGGCCGGATAACGGCGACAGTCCCTGTGCTCAGGATAGGAGAGTGTCATGCCCGAGGGCTACCGTCATCTGACCTTCGACGAAAGATGCCAGATATACGCGACGGGGAAAAGCGGGCTTTCGAACGGGGCCATCGCCAGGCAGCTGGGCCGCCATCCGGCCACCATATCGCGGGAGATCCGACGCAACGGCGGCGGGCGGGGATACCGGCAGGGACAGGCGTGGAGGAAGGCCACCGGGCGCCGGAGCGAGGCCTCTTCGGTCCCGGGGAAGCTGACGGAGGAGCGCCGGGCGAAGGTCGTGGCGAAGCTGGAGGAGGGCTGGAGCCCGGAACAGGTCTCGGGGCGTCTCCGGCTGGAGGACCCCGGCATGGTCGGCCGTCAGCGGATATACGACCTCGTACGCGCGGACCGCAGGGACGGAGGAACGCTTTTCGGGCACCTGCGGCGGCGGGGAAAGAAACCGGACCGGCAGGGTGGCCGCCACGCGGGCCGGGGTCACATCCCGGGCCGGAGGGACATCTCGGAGCGCCCGAAAGAGGTCGGGGCGAAGGCGAGAATCGGCGACTGGGAAGCGGACACGGTGATCGGCGGGGCACACAGCGGTGCGGTGGTGTCGCTTGTGGACAGATGCCCGGAATTCACGCTTCTCCAACGGGTTGACGGAAAGAAGGCGGAGGCGGTCGGCGAGGCGATGACCGACCTTCTCAAGGGGCTCGGCGCCAGGGTCCACACGATCACGGCGGACAACGGCAAGGAGTTCGCGGGGCACGCGAAGGTGGCGAAGGCGCTGGAGGCCGACTTCTTCCTCCCGACGCCCTATCACTCGTGGGAGCGGGGCCTGAACGAGCACACCAACGGGCTGCTGCGCCAGTACCTGCCGAAGGGGACCGACCTGCGGCAGGTCACGGACGCCCGCGTGAAGCGGGTCCAGGACATCCTGAACGCGCGCCCCCGCAAGGCGCTCGGCTACCTGACGCCGGCGGAGGCTTTCGCGCGGGCGCGGCCTCCCTGAGGCGCTTCGCCCCGTCGGCCGACGGGGGAGAGGGAATTCCGCAGGCGCGCCCGCCCGGTTTCGGTCGGGCCACCCCTTCCCTCGCCCGGACGGGCGCGCCACCTCCCGCCGCGGGGCCTTGCCGCCGCCGGGAGGCCCGGTTACGCTCCGATCCGAAGGGACAGCCGCCGTATTCCGCGTGGAATCCGGGGCCCTGGCCGGAAAATCCCTCAACACCGGCCCGCCTCCTCCGCTCGGGCCACGCCCTCGCTCCGGAGGCGGGCCGGTGTTGCACTTCGGACTGGAAGTGGGGCCGAGTTTTTCGACAGTGGATTGCGTCGGGCTTGGAATAAGCGTGGCATAGCAGGGGAACTGAAATCACTGGCGGGAATGGCCCGGTGCTGGTCGAGATCGCCTATCGGGAACAGCCGAGCAATCCGCTCATCACCCATCACCTGGAGGTGGAGGAGATCACCGGCAGCCCCGTCGTAGTGCGCGAGTGGCTCCAATGGAAACGAGGCCGATATGGTGCGCCATTCAGATTTCTGGATAGCTGCCATGGGGTCGGACGTGCCGTTACCGGAGAGCTTCCGGACGTGCAGGACGCCCTGATCGATGTTCGGCAGAGTTCCTCCGACACACTCATGGTCAGTGCGCTTGGTCAGCTGGCGGAAAATCCCAGAGCGTTGCCGCGCGCGGCAGGTCCGGCATGACGGCCCTCTGCCGAACGGTTCAACGCCGAGGTACATCCAATCCGCGTTTCTTGTTGGAAATCAAGAATTCGGGAGATATTTTCTGGCCTCGCGCCGAGCGAATGGCTTCATTCGTTCCCCGTAAGTGTCGAGAAATTCCCCTGTACGCATGGGGTTTCGCTTCGAGCGGTCACGAACCCACCATGCGATCGCTTTCTGGATGAACCATTCAGGGTCGTCAACATACGATGCCGCCCATCCGAGAATGCGGTCGCGGGTGGTGGACTCATCCGGGCTGGGCTCCTTGATTCTGGCCTAGGGCAGCGTGATGACAAGAGCCGCCCTACGAACCCAGAAGCGCGGATGTTCGGTCCAGGTCTCGACCTCGTCAAGTCGGGATGGGTCGGCCGGAAACCGCTTCTGTCCGGCGATGCAGGCATGGTCCGCCACGGCCCAGGCGTCGAATTTAGGCACCCAGGACGCGATCAACCGCCAGACGGTCTCATCCGGCTGGATGTGTGTCTGCGTCAGCAACTTTGCCGCCGCGACACGGGTTTCGTGGATATCGGCGTTCCAAAGCGCGTCAGCGAGCGCGAGGCGGCTGTCAGGCGGTAGCTCCCTGCGCCAAATTCGTGCCAATTCATCTATGTCGGGGTCTGTCACGCCCAGATATCTTCTTGAAACCTTGTGATAGGCCGCCATTTGGGCATCTTTACCCGGCTGGGCGCGAGAGCGTAGGGCGGTGATGGCGGTGTCGGGTGTCATGAGTCGGCGAATATACCGGTCGGGGCACCGTCAAGCGTTGACTGGTTTTGTTCTTCCCAGACGCGCCTGACTCCTTCGAGTCCCTTTCCGTCGGCCCATTTTTCCAAGGTGTACCGTGGTCCCCTGTGGTCGAAGAACGGAACGGCGTAACCACAGGAGGTCTGCATGATCTCGACCGCCATATCGAATATCTGCCGAGCGCCGTTGACGGGCGGGAAACGGGACTCGAGTTCCTCCCAATCGGAATCGTGCGGGTGCGTGGGCGCTGCCATAGGCCCTGAGTATCATGGGCTGCAGCGAGAAGCCGCACCACATCAGCGTCATGCGGTTCGACCGCAGCAGATGTCCCGCGGTTTCATTTCCGCTGCCGGTAAGGTTCCGCCATACGATTCGACGGGATCCAAGCACCCGCAGCGAGTCCATGCCCTTTGGCGAGACATTCACCCGCCCCTCCGGAGCGGCCGTTGCGGCGAAGAAAATCCGCTGCTCATCCATGAATTTCCGCATGTGGCCGATGATGCTGGAAAACTGCCTGGCCATGGTTCACTCCACGGTGACCGATTTGGCGAGATTACGCGGCTGGTCCACATCCGTCCCTTTGGCCACGGCGGCATGATATGCGAGAAGTTGCGCCGGAATCGCATAGAGGATCGGAGCGTAATCCGGCAGCACATCGGGCATGACCAACGTTCTCCAGACATCACCGCCAGCGGTTCGGGCTCCCTCGGCATCGGTTATGAGAAGCACCTTTCCACCTCGCGCCATGACCTCCTGCATGTTGCTTACCGTCTTTTCGAACAACGCGTCCCGCGGTGCCAACGCAACGACCGGAACCGCTTTGTCGACCAGCGCGATCGGGCCGTGCTTGAGCTCGCCCGAAGCGTAGCCTTCGGCATGAATGTAGCTGATTTCCTTCAGCTTGAGCGCTGCTTCGAGCGCGAGGGGGTACATTGCGCCACGCCCCATGAACAGCACATCCCTGGCGTCAGCGATCTGGCGGGCGATCCGCGCGATCTCGGGGCCGCGTTCAAGAGTGAGGCTAAGGCGTCCCGGCAGCGTGCGAAGCGCTTCGATATATGACCGATATGTCTCCCCGTCGAACCGACCGCGCACCATGGCCGCCTTCAGGGTGAGCGATGCGAGCACCGCGAGTTTGCATGTGAACGCCTTGGTCGAGGCCACGCCGATTTCGAGGCCGGCCATGATCGGTAGGTTCAGATGCGCTTCGCGCGCGATCGTGCTGGTCGCCACATTGGTCAGCGACACGGTGTGGGATCTCCCCTTGGAGTGCCTAAGCGCGGCGAGGGTGTCCGCGGTTTCGCCGGACTGACTGAGAAACAATGACAGGGTACGTTCAGGGATCGGTGGCTCGCGGTAGCGGAATTCGCTTGCGAAATCGATGTCCGCAGGAAGACCGGCGATACGCTCGAACCAGTATTTGGCAATGAATCCGGCGAGATATGCCGTCCCACAGGCAATTATGCTGATTCGGTCATATTCAGCGAAGTCGATCGCTTCCGGGAGACTGACCTCCGCGCCGTCCTCCGTGATATGGAGATCGAGCGCCTCCGCCACGACAATGGGCTGTTCGGCGATCTCCTTGGCCATATAGTGTTTGTGACCGCCTTTACCGATCCGGGCCAAGTCGATGCGAATGGTCTCAACCGAACGATTGGCAAGGTTCCCCGTACGGTCAATGATTTTTGCACCGGCACGGGTAAGGATGGCTCGATCGCCCTCTTCCAGATAGGTTATTCGGTCGGTGAGCGGAGCGAGCGCGAGGGCATCCGAACCCACAAACATTTCGTCGCATCCATGCCCCAGAGCCAGCGGCGAACCGCTGCGGGCGGCAATCAGGAGATCGTCCTCTCCGTCAAACAGGAAGCAAAGCGCGAACGCGCCTTCCAGCCGGTCGACGGTCCGTTCCACCGCTTCCTCGGGGCTAAGACCCCGGTCGAGAAACCGTTCGGCGAGCACGACAACGGTCTCGGAATCGGTCTCGGTCTGGAATTTCACGCCTTCGCGTATGAGTTCGTCCCGAAGGTCGCGGTAATTTTCGATTATACCGTTATGCACGACGGCAGCCGATCCCGCTCGGTGGGGATGTGCATTGCGAAGATTGGCCGCGCCATGCGTGGCCCAGCGGGTGTGGCCAATGCCTGATTTGCCCGTCAGCGGTTCGTGGACGATCAGATCGCTGAGATTGGCGAGTTTTCCGACGGCACGGCGTCTCGCAAGCCGCCGATGGGCGTCGACCGTCGCGATGCCAGCGCTGTCGTAGCCTCTGTATTCCAGACGCCTGAGCGCATCGACCATGATCGGGGCCACCTCGTGCCGGCCCAGGATTCCAATGATTCCACACATATCTTTAAGGCTTTCGACGCTTTTCCTTTGAATTTCGGTACAGTTCCCGAAGGCGTTCCGCCACACCCGGTTTTGTCTCCTGGCCTGCCCGTGCGATCGCCAGCGCACCGTCCGGGACGTCTTTGGTGATTACGGAACCGCTTCCTGTCATCGCGTCGTCGCCGACGCGGACGGGTGCGACAAGCATCGTGTCCGATCCGATGAACGTGCGCGCGCCGATCTCGGTTCGGTGTTTTTCCACGCCGTTGTAATTGCAGGTGACCGTTCCGGCGCCGATATTCGCTTCCGGGCCGACGCTGGCATCCCCGATATAGGCCAGATGGTTTGCCTTGGCGCTTTCGCCGAGCGCGGCGTTTTTGATTTCAACGAAGTTTCCGACCTTCGCCCCGTTACCCAGCCTCGTACCCGGGCGCAGCCTGGCAAAGGGTCCCACTACGGCGCTACGTCCGACATGGGTGCCTTCGAGGTGACTGAAGGCGCGGACCGTGGCACCTGCTTCGACCGTGACGCCGGGACCGAATACGACATTGGGTTCGACTACGCAGTCCTGACCGAGCTTTGTATCGTAGGAAAGAAAGACTGTTTGCGGAGCGATCATCGTCACGCCGCTTTCCATCGCCCTGGAGCGGGCGCGATCCTGAAACACAGCCTCGGCGCGGGCAAGTTCCATGCGGGTATTGATGCCGAGCGTCTCGTGCTCGTCGCAGGTCACCGCCGTTGCCGTCAGGCCGCGCCCGCGCCCTTCTTCGACGATGTCGGTCAGGTAGTATTCGCCGCTGGCATTGTCATTGGAGAGAGCCCTGCACAGGTCGAATAACCGCTTCGCATCGGCCATGACTATGCCGCTGTTGCAAAGAGTGATGGCGCGTTCGGTTTCCGTGGCATCCTTGAACTCGACGATCCTTGCCACCTCGTCGTCTTCCATAACGATCCGCCCATAGCGTCCGGGGACCGCGGCTTCGAAGCCCAGGACAACGATGTCGTAACCGGATTCCCTGGCCGCATTCATTCGCGTTAGCGTCGTTTGCCCGATGAAGGGGGTATCGCCGTAGAGCACGACCGCATCGCCAACGAATCCTGAAAGCGTCTTCTGCGCCTGCAGTACGGCATTTCCGGTGCCGAGCCGTTCGGCTTGAGTTACCGCTTCAAGGTCAAGACCGGCGTCGGACGCGGCTTTCGTAACCGCATCCGATCCAATGCCGGTGACAAGCACGGTGCGCTCCGGCGAGAGGCAATGTCCCGACATGACGGCGTGCACGAATAGCGGGACGCCGCCCAGGGGATGAAGAATCTTGGGCAGACCGGAGTTCATACGCGTTCCCTGTCCGGCGGCCAATACGATCAATGCGGTTGGCATGGTCTGCTCGCTGCCATAGCTCCTATGCCCTTCCGGTGAGTCCTGCATTACTCCGGTCAGGGCCAGTGACCTTTCGTTTTATGATGTCTATATCGATCAGAGGAGAAATGCCACAGGGAGCTTGCGTGGAATCCTGTTTCTCATTCAGCGCGTATGTCTGTTGCACCGTCCCAGGAAAATTCGGCTTGGTTGTCAAACACGCCTGCCCTAGCAGTCGCTATGTCATGCGCAGCACGGTAAAATATCGCGTTGGTGAATAATCCCCCGATGCCGAAATCAACTACGAGTCGAAGTCTCCAAAGCTGACTCTAAGAGTTTGAATCATAAGTCACTGATATGATCAAACCATTGTCTTTCATGGAGTTGACGCCCTCGCCACCCGCCTGAGCAGGAACCGGCGGGCGGCCAGCGTTCGTTCGTGCCTCACTCACGCCCGGACCGGTGGCGCGTGATGCCTCACCCCGGATGCCGGCGGGTTCCCGCAGAGGCGCCCGCAGTCCTTCGACAGGCGGCGGCACCGGCCCATCCAGGCGAAGGTCCGCTCCACGACCCACCGGCGGCAGGGAACCGTGAACCCCTTGACATCCTCCGGTTTTCCGACGATCCTGATCACGTCCGGCAACCCCATCCCCCAGGCCGCTCCCGCGGCTTCGGACCCGGGTGGCCACCGTCGGCGAACGGCCTGCACACCGTGTGCACACCGTGGGCACCGTCTCCAGCGGCTCCGCGATCAGGTCCGGCGCCCCGTCCCGGTCCTGGATGTCGGCGGTGTGAACCGTCATGACGACCGGTGTGCCGCCGGCGTCCACGATCAGGTGCCTTTTCCTCCCCTTCACCTTCCTGCCGGCGTGGTGGCCGCGGGGCCGCCGCTCTCCGTGGTCCTCACCGACCGGCTGTCGACCGGGGCGGCGGTCAGCTCCGCGGAGCGCCCCGGACACCGCCGCGCGGGGTCCCGGAGACGATGCGCGATACGCTCCGGGAGCCCGCTCCGCCGCCATGCGTGAAAATGGTTCCGGTCGGTGGAAAACGGTGGATATCCAGAGGGTGACGCGCGCCACCGGCATCCCGTGGACAGGATATACCGGCCCGCGCCGGACACCGACCGAAGGTCGACCCCGCGCGGCCGTCCCATCCTTCCCCGCTTCGGCGGCATCGGCTCAATGATGGTCCATTCGGCGTCGGCCAGATCGTTTTGACCGTGGTCGTCCGGGCGCTTATGGAGCTGTTGGGTGGTCCTGTCCCGGGGCATGGCTCTCTCCGTATCTGGTTGCGTTCACCAACCGGAATGCCACATCCTGCGGGACCACTCAACTTATGGAACAAACTCTAAATGAGGTCGCGGTGAGATGCTGTACAGGTTTTCCGAATCGCCGGAGGGCGACGGCTCCAGCGGGATTCAGCCGCTGCCTCGCTTTCCATCCGTCCCGGAACCAGACCCGGATAAATCCTTCTCCAGGCCTCACATCCGGTTTTCGAAGGCGCCGGTCCTGCAAAGAAATTCATTCCTCGCATCGGCAAGCGGACGGATCCATTCAAGCTCCGGCGGCGGGACAGGTGCCTTGCCGTCAGACGCAATGCCGGATTCGATGGCCTGTCTGGTGGTGAACGCGGTGTGACTCGCTGACCTCAGCAGGATTTCCGCTCCATCGCGAAAACGCGAATTCCGGATTCCATTTTCGATTTGCTCTGCCAAAAGCCGGACTTTGGAAGGAATCCGATCTATGGCATGGACAAGTCCTATCGCGTCGATGCCGTTGCAGGTCGCTATGCGATCATTTCTGGAATTGCCGTTCATGGAATGGATGGAGTCAGCAGATCCAGGTATCCTCGCGCAGCCGTCCGGTTGCCGAGCCGTGTGAGGTCACGGCTTTCCATTGGATCGATTCCGTGCCGCTCATGCATGGCATTGGCGAGATGCTCCGCCACTCCCGCCGAACGGACGGTGAAACCATCGGCGCGTTCTCCAGCGCTACTCCGGCAAGCTTCGCTGGCCTCTATGGACTGTTGCATCGCTCCTTTCAGGAGTTTCAGCGCTACGTTCAGGAATCCATGATATCTTTGGGTTTCCATGAAAGGCTCTCTCCCGTTCGGATTACACCAATGTCCCACCAGGACCACGCGGTCATGGGTGATGGAATGAACGACATCGCAGATGGACCCGGCGCGGCGGACCGTCTCGCGCTCGGGAAGTGCCAGTGCCTGCATATCGAGGTCCAGATCCTATATGGGCAGCCCAGGTCGAGTCGCCGTTTTTCGGTCGCTTGGCCCCGGAACCGAACAGGACGGTGGCGAAAGCGTCTGGCCAGACGACTGGCATATCCGCCGACGCCCGCTCCACCGGAGCGAGTTTGTGGCTGTCCGGAGCTTTGATCATGGCGCCGAAACCGGACGGGACACGCCTCGAGGTCTACTCTCGCCGGAGCGGGCGCGGGACTCATGATTTGATCGGAGCGGTTTCAAAGAACCTGCCAACACGGGCCTTGATTGGTTGCGACGAATGGCGGATCCTGCGAAAAGCCGTCTCATGCGAACGGTTATATTTGACCTTGATGGTACGCTCGCGGATACCAGTGGTGATCTGATCGCCGCGGCGAACGCCTGTTTCCGTGCGCTCGGATATAAGGAACTTCTCGATCCCTCGGGCGATAAGGCGATTGCCTTTCAAGGTGGTCGGGCACTGTTACGCCTGGGATTCGAGCGGCTGGGACTGGGTGATGAACAGGTGAACGGCCAGTACCCGCTGCTACTCGGTCACTATGGTCAGAACATTGATGTTTTCACGTACCTTTATCCCGGTGTATTGGCTGCGATAGAGCGCCTCAGGCAGACGGGATACAGGGTAGGGATCTGCACCAACAAACCGGAAGGGCTGGCCGACACACTGATACAGCGGCTGGGAGTGCGTGATCTATTCGGTTCGCTGGTTGGTTCGGATACGCTACCAGTGCGCAAGCCGGATCCAAAGCCATATATCGAAGCCGTGGAACGCGCTGGTGGAAACGTGGCTTTGTCACTCCTGGTCGGTGATACCATAATTGACCGCGACACGGCCCGAGCGGCGGGTGTTCCCAGCGTTTTGGTGACGTTCGGTGCGGAAGAAGCTCAGGGGGTATCGGCGCTGCGACCAGACGCACGGCTTGACCATTACGACCAGCTTGTGGGCATAGCCTCGCGGCTGATCGGCTGAATTGTCCCGATCGCTTCCCGAATCGTCCCGAGGTCAGGGCCGAAGAAGCCTCCAGCCGTATTCAGGTCCGCTTGCCGTAAAGCTGCGTCAGTTTGTGTCGCCAGTTGACGGAACGGAACGGCGTATCAGCCTGCGGGTGATGGGCCCTCCTTCCCGTAACTTCAAATGATCGCCAGCCATGCCATTGACGATCACGCGCGACGCGCTCAATCTGAAACCATGAACGAGATCTTCACCGGCAGTTTCACCCAGCAGGAGCCTATACCCGAGACAGGTATCACCGCCGCTATGGAAGCCATGCGTCACGGCCGGCTGCACCGATACAATCTGGCGGTCGGGGAAGCCGGAGAGGTGGCCCTTCTAGAGCGGGAATTCGCGGATTTCCTCGGTGCGAACTACTGTCTCGCCGTGACCTCGGGTGGTTACGCGCTCGGAACGGCGCTGCGCGCTCTCGGAGTCGCCCCCGGAGATCGGGTCCTGTCGAACGCCTTCACGCTGGCACCCGTTCCGGGCGCCATCGCAGGTGTCGGTGCGGAGCCGGTCTTTGTTGAAACGGCGGAAGATCTGACCATAGATCTGGATGACCTGTCCGATAAGGTTATGTCCAGCGGTGCCGCCGTTCTTCTGCTTAGCCATATGCGCGGGCATATCTGTGACATGAATCGCCTGATGGCGGTCTGCAACGATGCGGGTATCACGGTGATCGAGGATTGCGCGCACACGATGGGAGCGCGATGGCGCCGGACTCCTTCAGGCCGGCACGGTATGATCGGCTGCTATTCAACCCAGACCTACAAACATATGAATTCCGGAGAAGGCGGATTCCTGGTGACCGATGATGCGGCACTCGCGGCGAGGGCGATCATACTGTCAGGGTCCTATATGCTCTATGGCCGTCACCTCGCCGCACCTTCACCCAGGGCATTTGACGGAATCCGCTATTCAACGCCGAACGTTTCAGGCCGTATGGACAATCTGAGGGCCGCGATCCTGCGGCCCCAGCTGAAAGGCCTTGAGCGGCAATGCGATCGCTGGAACGAGCGTTACCGCGCCATTGAGGACGGGCTGCGGGGTACGCCCGGCCTGCGGTTGATCGAGCGTCCGGCGGACGAGGCCTACGTGGGGTCGTCGATTCAGTTTCTGCTACCTGATTGGCGATCCAACGCCATTGAGGAAGTCGTCGATCGCTGCAAAGTCCGCGGAGTCGAACTGAAATGGTTCGGTGCCGAAGAGCCTGTGGCTTTTACCTCGCGCTACGACAGTTGGCGCTATGTATCGAGCCAGAGGTTGCCGAAGACGGATCGGGTGCTCGCCGGACTTATGGACATGCGCATTCCGCTGACATTCTCGCTCAATGATTGCCGGTTGATCGCTCGCATCATCCGCGAAGAGGTGTCAGGGATACTGGCAGCCACGTTGGCGACCGGCTGAAGCCGGATAACCCGATAACGGACGGACCTTGCCACCACTCCCGTGATGCAAAATATGTGTGGCGTCGCAGGCGCGGAAATTCCTGAGTCGGAATGCGACGCAATCTTTTGTTGCGGCCAGACTCCCCGAGAATCCGACCAGAACGTGAAAGAGTGCATCGGGCTAGGGATACCTCCATTCGATCGTCCAACGTTATGGCATCCTGTACTGAATCCGTACGGTCGTTTGCTGGAAGCGTCGTGCTATCGCAGGGATTTGCGATGCGCGACCATCGAACACCTACTGAATTTAGATTGACTTAAAGCGAATGAACGCTGTATTTAATGAACAGGCGTTCATTTAATGCCGGAGGGTGATATTCATGTTCGCCGCATCCATGAAATTCGATCTCGGTGAGGATGTCGGCACCCTGCGCGAAACCGTCCAACGGTGGGCACAGGGATGTGTGAAGCCTTTGGCGGCGGAGATCGATCGCACGAATGTTTTTCCGAAGCGGCTCTGGCGCGAAATGGGCGAACTGGGAATCCTGGGGATCACGGTCGAGGAGGAATACGGCGGCGTCGGACTGGGCTATCTCGCCCATACCGTGGCCGTGGAAGAGATCGCGCGTGCCTCGGCCTCGGTCGCGCTGAGCTACGGTGCCCATTCCAACCTGTGTGTGAACCAGATCCGGCTCAACGGAACACCGGAACAGAAAGCGCGTTTTTTACCCAAACTTCTGTCGGGCGAATATGTGGGTGCACTTGCAATGTCTGAGGCCGGAGCCGGCTCGGATGTGGTTTCGATGAAGCTCCGGGCGGAAAAGCGAAACGATCACTACCTGCTGAATGGCTCGAAATACTGGATCACTAACGGTCCTGAAGCCAGCACCCTGGTGGTCTACGCAAAGACCGACCCCGATAATGGCTCGAAGGGAATCACCGCGTTCATTGTCGAACGGTCCATGCCCGGATTTTCGACCAGCCCGCATTTCGACAAGCTCGGAATGCGAGGATCCAACACCGCTGAACTGGTGTTCGAAGACGTTAGGGTGCCTTACGAAAACGTTCTTGGACGGGAAGGATGCGGAGTTGCCGTCCTGATGTCGGGTCTTGACTATGAACGGGTTGTGCTTGCGGGCATCGGCACCGGTATCATGGCTGCCTGTATGGACGAGATCATGCCGTACCTTGCCGAGCGCAGACAGTTTGACCGCCCGATCGGAAGCTTTCAGCTCATGCAGGGCAAGATCGCGGACATGTACACCGCCATGAACTCGGCGAGGGCGTATGTCTACGAGGTTGCGAAGGCCTGCGACCGCGGTGGGGTGACTCGACAGGACGCGGCCGCCTGCGTATTGTATTCCTCGGAAGCGGCGATGACACAGGCGCATCAGGCGGTCCAGGCCATGGGCGGAGCCGGATTCCTGAACGATGCCCCTGTGGCGCGGATCTTCCGGGACGCGAAACTGATGGAAATCGGAGCCGGAACCAGCGAAATCCGCAGGATGTTGATCGGCCGGGAACTGATGGAGTCGGTGGCGTGAAGTCCAGATCATGGCTCGGAGCCTTCAACGCTGTTTGCCATAATCGATCCGAGGGTCACCGGCACGATGCGGCCGGCCCGCGCAGGGTGGCGTCCGCGCGACCAAGCGTGATCGGGTCGTGCAGATGCGCTCCGTTTCGACTCCATGGATATGAGATCCGCAGAGCTTCGGAATGAAACTCAATTCGAACTTCGTCGCTGGGTCTGATCAGGCAGCGGCCAATCGTGCCGCGCACCTCGCGGCGTTAAAGCAGGTGACCGATGCGGTGGAACTGGCGTTCGCCGGGGGCGGCGAACGTGCCAGAACCCGTCACCTAAACAGAGGAAAAATGCTTCCCCGCGACAGGGTGGCGGGTCTTCTCGATCCCGGTTCACCGTTTCTTGAAATCGGAGCGACGGCGGCGCACGGGCTTTACGGTGGAGCCGCGCCCTGCGCCGGCGTTATCGCCGGTATCGGTCGAGTTGTGGGACGCGATGTGATCATCGTCTGCAACGATGCAACGGTGAAGGGCGGCACCTATTATCCGATGTCGGTGAAGAAACACCTTCGTGCTCAGGAAATCGCCGAAGAATGTGGCCTACCATGCGTCTATCTCGTGGATTCAGGCGGCGCCAACCTTCCGAATCAGGATGAGGTGTTTCCCGACCGCGATCACTTCGGCCGAATCTTCTACAATCAGGCGCGGATGAGCGCGAAGGGTATCCCGCAGGTCGCCGTGGTTATGGGCTCCTGCACTGCGGGTGGCGCCTATGTGCCGGCCATGTCCGATGTGACGATCATCGTACAGGACCAGGGAACGATTTTCCTGGCCGGACCACCATTGGTCAAGGCGGCGACGGGAGAGGTGGTCACTGCCGAGGAACTCGGAGGCGGAGACGTTCATACCCGTCTTTCGGGCGTCGCGGACTATCTTGCGGATGACGACACCCATGCGCTGGCGCTGGCGCGCCGCGCCATCGGATCGCTGAACCGTGGGTCCACCGCGTCGGTCGAGTGGGTGACGCCCGAGGATCCCGTGTTCGATCCGGACGAAATCCTTGACCTTGTTCCGGCGGACCTGCGGACTCAATACGACATACGGGAAGTGATCGCCCGCATTGTCGACGGTTCGCGCATTGACGAATTCAAGACCCGTTTCGGCGGAACGCTGGTCTGTGGCTTCGCCCATGTCATGGGCTGTCCGGTCGGGATTGTCGCGAATAACGGAGTGCTGTTTTCCGAATCCGCGCAGAAAGGTGCGCATTTCGTCGAACTCTGCAGCCAGCGGCGGATTCCTCTGGTGTTCCTGCAGAACATCACCGGTTTCATGGTCGGCCGGAAATACGAGCAGGAGGGCATCGCAAGGCATGGGGCGAAAATGGTAAACGCCGTGGCCACCACCGCCGTTCCGAAGATCACCATGCTGGTGGGCGGTTCGTTCGGCGCCGGGAATTACGGAATGGCCGGACGCGCCTATCAGCCCAGATTTCTGTGGACATGGCCGATTTCGCGCATTTCGGTTATGGGAGGTGAGCAGGCGGCCAACGTTCTGGCGACGGTGAAGCGGGACTCGATCGAGCGTTCCGGTGGAGTTTGGTCGAAAGACGAAGAGAAGGAATTCAAGCGCCCGACACTGGAGATGTTCGAGCGGCAGTCGCATCCGCTCTACGCGTCCGCACGACTGTGGGATGACGGATTAATCGATCCACGCAGATCGCGCGAGGTCCTGGCGCTCAGTCTGCGCGCGGCGCTCAACGCACCGATCGGGGAGACGAAATTCGGTGTTTTCAGGATGTAGCACGACATGTTCGGCAATGCGGCGTGATCGCCGCTGTAAGGACATCATGATCGGCTCAATGGATGGCAGGATGACGGACGGAGCCGGCCGCTCCGGGTCATCAAGGTCAATGAAGGGGGGCTTGGGATGATTCGCAGGCTTCTGATCGCCAATCGGGGTGAAATCGCCTGCCGGATCATCGAGACGGCGCGACGCATGGGTGTCTGGACCGTCGCGGTGAATTCGGATGCCGATCGGCAGGCGAGGCACGTGGCGATGGCCGACATGGCTGTCCATATCGGTGCCTCGCCCCCGTCCCAAAGCTATCTCAACGGTGACGTTATCATCGAGGCGGCGTTGCGGACAGGATGCGAGGCGATCCATCCGGGATACGGTTTTCTCAGCGAGACCCCGGAATTCGCGGAAGCGGTCGAAATGATGGGTCTTAATTTCATCGGACCCAAGGCGGACGCGATCCGGGCGATGGGACTGAAGGACACGGCAAAGGCACTGATGGATCGGGCGGGCGTACCCGTGGTTCCGGGTTATCACGGCGAGAACCAGAATGACGGGTATCTCTTCGATGTCGCCGGTGAATTGGGCTACCCGATCCTGATCAAGGCGGTCGCGGGCGGCGGTGGCAAGGGAATGCGCAGGGTCGATCGTCCGGAGGATTTCGCGGACGCTTTGGCGTCGGCACGCGCCGAGGCCGGGGGTGCCTTTGGCAACGACGCGGTGCTGATCGAGAGATTCCTGAAGAGATCACGTCACATCGAGGTGCAGGTCTTCGGTGATGGCGAGCGGGTGGTGCATCTCTATGAACGGGACTGCTCGATTCAGCGCAGGCATCAGAAGGTAATCGAAGAGGCTCCCGCTCCCGGAATGACGGACGGGATGCGCACGGCCATGTGCGCGGCGGCGGTGCGCGCGGCAGAAGCGATCGGTTATCGGAGCGCGGGAACCGTGGAGTTCATCGCCGACAGCTATCCCGAACTGCATCCTGACCGGTTCTACTTCATGGAAATGAATACGCGGCTACAGGTCGAACATCCGATCACCGAGGCGATCACGGGCATCGATCTCGTTGAGTGGCAGATTCTGGTCGCCGGCGGTTCTCCATTGCCGCTGCGGCAGGAAGATATTCCATGCCACGGCCATGCGGTCGAGGCCCGGCTCTATGCCGAAGATGTCCCCAAGGGATTTCTTCCGGCAACAGGCAAGTTGAACCATCTCGCGTTCCCGCCGGATATAAGGGCCGATAGCGGCGTGTGCGCCGGAGACACGGTCAGCCAGCATTACGATCCGATGATCGCCAAGTTGATCACCCATGGCGATACCCGTGCCGAGGCTTTGTCACGGATGGAACGGGCGATCGGGATGACGGAGGTGGCTGGCTTGGTCACCAATCGGGAATTTCTGCTGAACGTCGTACGTGGTCTGGATCTCGGGAGGGTTGAGGCGGATTCTGGTTTTGTCGAACGTGCGGGCGAAGAACTGACGAACCCGCGGAAGCCCCGATCGCACCATCTCGCGCTTGCCGCCGTAGCCGGTCTGGGACTTGATGGCCTTGAGGATCCACTGGCGGGATTCACTCTCTGGCGACCGGTCACGCACAAAATCTGTCTCGTCAGGGAGGGTGTGGAACACGCTGCCAACGTCCAGCCGCACACAAGGGAGCGGTTCGCCGTGACCGTCGACCGGCAGACACATACCATCGAATGGAGCGACGATGCCTGGTGGATCGACGCCGTGAAATCGGATGCACGCTGTGTGCGGCATGATCGCGGCGTCAGCGTGTTCCTGGACGGCGGCTATCACTTTGAACTGCCGGAACCACTTTCCATCGCCGGGGGTGTGGAATCCTCGGGTGATGTGATCGAGACTCCGATGCCGGGATATGTGAAGGCGGTGTTCGCCGTGCAGGGTGAACGGGTTGCCAGGGGGGATCGACTTGTCGTGCTGGAAGCGATGAAAATGGAACATACACTTGTCGCGGCCCGCGAAGGAACAGTGGCGGAAGTTCTTGCCGTCCCGGGGGCGCAGGTTGATGCGGGGACTGTAATTATCCGTATGGAGGAGATCGGTCAATGATACGGTTACATCACTGCCATCAGACCCGATCCATGCGAACGTTATGGCTCCTGAACGAGATCGGCATCGATTTCGAGGTTGTGGTGCGTTCTTTCGACCGATCGCTCAGATCACCGGACTATCTGGCGATCAATCCGATCGGTCGTATTCCGGCTCTGGAGATTGAGGGACGCGCTCTCTGGGAATCCGGTGCCATTACCGAATATCTGTGCGAACGTTTTCCGAAGACGAGGCTTGGCCGCACGATCGGTGACGCCGAGCGCGTTGACTGGCTGATTTGGATTCATTTCGCGGAAACCCTGACGCAGCACGGTGCCGCGCTCACGCAGCAGCATGTGGTTCTGTACGAGGATTCCATGCGTTCACCCACGCTTATGAAACTCGAGGCCAAGCGGTTGGCGAAGTGTTATGCAGCTATCGAAAGACGGCTTGCGGGGCGGGACCATCTGCTCGATGGTGGGTTTTCGGCGGCGGATATCTCGGTTGGCCAGGCGCTTTATATGACGCGGCATTTCGCGAGACTGGAGCCGTTCGAGCGGGTGACGGACTGGTACGGGCGGATCACCTCCCGTCCCGCGTTCCGGGCCTCGCTACCCCCAGCCGGAGCATCCCTTCTCTATGGACGTGATTTTTACGAGCCAT
This sequence comes from uncultured Rhodobacter sp., assembly GCA_965201085.1. GTDB lineage: Bacteria > Pseudomonadota > Alphaproteobacteria > Rhodobacterales > Rhodobacteraceae > JAPOUP01. Next base: position 60,748 of record CBDAVS010000015.1, read on the forward strand.
GGGACGGGTGAGTGTGCGGCCTCTTTCGGATTCCCACGTAACGAATGGGGCGGATATTGGCTGAATTCGTGGAAATATTCGAGGTCGGTCCACGTGACGGACTGCAGAACGAGCGGCGAATTATACCCACGGACAGGAAGATCGCGTTGGTGGACTGTCTTGGCCGCGCCGGGTTTCGGCGAATCGAGGTAGCCTCTTTCGTATCTCCGAAGTGGGTGCCCCAGATGGCCGACGGTGCCGAGGTGCTTGCCGGGATAGATCGGGAGGAAGGCGTGTCCTATGCCGCGCTTGTGCCAAATATGAAGGGCCTCACGCGTGCGGCCGCAGCGCGGGTGGACGAGATCGCGGTGTTTGTATCGGCGTCGGAGGGGTTCTCCCGAGCGAACACCAACAGATCCATATCGGAAGGTATCGCAGCGACGGAGCCGGTCGTCATAGCGGCGCTGGAACGGGGCATTCCGGTGCGGGGCTATGTTTCCTGCATCGTGGACTGTCCGTATGACGGCCCTACTTCTCCCGAACGGGTGGCGATAGCCGCCGCGGCGTTGATGGAGATGGGCTGCTACCGGGTCTCGCTCGGAGATACGGTTGGCCGGGGAACGCCTGAAGCGATAGGTTCCATGCTGGCCGCGGTATTGGAACGTGTTCCGGCTGACCGTCTCGCGGGACACTTTCACGATACGGGCGGTTGGGCTCTGGCGAATCTGGAAGTTGCACTGGGCAGTGGCATCCGGGTGTTCGACTCAGCGGTTGCCGGTCTGGGGGGCTGCCCCTACGCCCCCGGTGCGGCGGGAAACGTTGCGACGGAAGCCGTCGTCGGGCGGCTGGGGCAGCTCGGATTCGATGCGGGACTTGACCTTGATCACCTGAAAGAAGCCTCGGCGATGGCGCGGGCTATACGGAGCGAGCATGTTTGAAACACTAAATGTCCGGATCGATTCGAGAGGGGTCGCGACCGTGACCCTGAACCGGCCTGACAGGCACAACGCGATGAACGCGGCCATGATCGAGGAACTCACCCGCGTCGCGGGGACACTGGGTGAAAGCGACGTGCGCGTGGTTGTTCTTACCGGAGCGGGTCGATCATTCTGTGCCGGCGCGGATCTTGGCTGGATGAAGGAACAGATGGAGGGCGATGGAGCGTCGCGTGCGTCGCAGGCACGTGCGCTTGCGGATATGCTGACCGCGCTCAACACGATGCCGAAGCCCCTCATAGGGCGGGTGCAGGGGTCGGCGTTCGGTGGCGGTGTGGGCCTCGCCTGCATCTGCGATATCGCGATCGGATTTGATGGCTCGGAATTCGGTCTCACGGAGACGCGTCTTGGACTGATACCGGCGACGGTCGGGCCCTACGTGCTTGCCCGGATGGGGGAGGCGATGGCGCGCCGGGTGTTTATGTCGGGTCGGGTGTTCGGGGCGGAAGAAGCGGTGAAACTCGGATTGCTGGCGAAGTCAGTCGGCATCGAAGATCTGGATCCGGCGGTGGAGGAGGAGGTGCTTCCCTATCTGAGCGCGGCGCCTGGAGCGGTGGCGGAAGCCAAGGCGATCACGCGGAGTCTTGGGACCGTCATTGACGGCGATGTGATCGATAGCACTGTCATGGCGCTGATCGAAAGATGGGAGAGCGAGGAGGCCGCGGAGGGTATCAACGCATTTTTCGCGAAAAAACCACCGGCTTGGGGCAAAAGGCCGGGAATTCAAGCGTCGTGAGTGAGCCGAGCCTCGGGTGGGTTGGCCACATAGGATCCCGAAAGCGACGTTTGGTCCGGACTCCCGGCTCAATCATGTATCGGCGCGTTCCCATCCAGCCTGACGGGTATCGCTTTCCCTGCGAGTGTTGATCCCGGCCACCTGTGAAAGGGACAACGAAATCTCGGGGTGTCTGACCGGTAGGTGATGAATTCCACCACCCAGCGGCGGTAGAGAACACTTGATAGGCACGAAAAGTGGAGTTGCGATAACCGAACGGACCGCGTTCATCGACCGGTGGTGGTTTGGAGGCAATGGTATGGATACGAACGAAGCTGGCAGGTATGTGCGCTACGAGGCGGATGAAAAGCCACCGGCGGCGCTCGCATTCGGCCTCGGTTTGCAATTGGCTTGCCTTAGAGTTTGACTCATAAGTCATTGATATGATCAAACCATTGTTTTTCATGGAGTTGACGCCCTCGCCACCCGCCTGAGCAGGAACCGGCAGGCGGCCAGCGTTCGTTCGTGCCTCACTCACGCCCGGACCGGTGGCGCGTGATGCCTCACCCCGGATGCCAGCGGGTTCCCGCAGAGGCGCCCGCAGTCCTTCGACAGGCGGCGGCACCGGCCCATCCAGGCGAAGGTCCGCTCCACGGCCCACCGGCGGTGGAGAACCGTGAACCCTTCGACATCCTTCGGTCTTTCGACGGTCCCGGTCACGTCCGGCAACCCCATCCCCCCAGGCCGCTCCCGCAGCTTCGGACCCGGGTGGCCACCGTCGGCGAACAGCCTACACACCGTGGGCACCGTCTCCAGCAGCTCCGCGATCAGGTCCGGTGCGCCGTCCCGGTCCTGGATGTCGGCGGTGTGAACCGTCATGACGGCCGGCGTGCCGCCGGCGTCCACGATCAGGTGCCTTTTCCTCCCCTTCACCTTCCTGCCGGTCGCGGTGACGGTCATGCCGCTCGTATTCGACATGCTGAAACAGGTTCCGGTGGGGGCGCACCAACTGGCTTCTCCGTTATCGGCGCTCGCCACGATCACGGTGATCGTGTGCATCGCGCCGGCCGCGACTGGCCTCGGACGCCTGTGGGCACCGCCTATCGGTGTCATAGTCGGTTCGCTGGTTGCCGGTACCCTTGGCATATACGAGACGCAACGCATTGTCGATGCGGCATGGATCGGGTTTCCGCAGGGAGGATGGCCGGGTTTCGACCTCGGTTTCGGGCCGACCTTCCGGGCCCTGCTGCCGGGCTTTGTCATCGTGACGTCCGTGGGCGCCATCGAGACCGTTGGCGATTCGATGGCGATCCAGCAGGTTTCGTGGCGCAAACGCCGTGCGACCGATTACCGGGCGGTCGAGGGGGCGGTTGCCGCCGATGGGCTCGGAAATCTGCTTTCGGGCCTGCCCGGTACGATTCCGAACACAACCTATTCCACCAGTATCTCCGTCACGGAGTTGACGGGGGTGGCTTCGCGGCGTGCTGGAGTCGCGGTCGGCCTCATCTTTCTGATGATGGCTCTGTTGCCGAAAGTGCTGGCTGTATTCCTGGCCATACCCAGGCCGTTCGTCGCCGCTTAGGTGACGTTGCTTCTGGCGATTCTTTTCGTAGTTGGCATGAGAACGGTTGTGAAGGATGGTCTGGACTATCGCAGGGGCGTGGTCGTAGGCGTTTCCTTCTGGCTTGGTGTCGGTTTCCAGAACGGGGTGATATATCCGGAATATTTCGCGGAGTTCGCGGGAGGCCTGTTTCAGAGCGGTATGACCGCCGGTGGTACCTGCGCCATTATCATGACCCTGTTCATGGAGGCGATAAAGCCCCGGCGCAGGCGTATGGAAGTCGAATTCAATGACGCTGCGATAGTTTCAGTAGCACGTTTCCTGAACGACTTCGCGAAGAGCGACAGATGGGCCGTCTCCATGATGGCGCGGCTAGACGCCGTGGGCGAGGAAACGCTTCTGACGCTTCTTGAGAAGCGGCGGGGTGGAACTGACAGGCCGCATCGGCTTCGTGTTTCCGCTTCGCGCGAAGACGATGAAGCGGTTCTGGAGTTCATGGTCGCTTCCGGTGAGGAGATCAATCTGGAGGACAGCATCGCGCAGCTTGGCGAGACGACGATCGGCACCTCGCCAGTCAACGAGACATCGCTGCGTCCGCTAAGGCATTTCGCGTCCTCGATCCATCACCAGCAGTATCATGACACGGACATAGTGACCGTTCGGGTGAAGCGGCCGGATCGAAGCCCAGGTAACCCGCCTGGCCATTTCAGCCGGACACGGTCGCGGTCGGTCAGAGGGGCATGATCGGCAGGACCCGTAAAACATGGTCCATGTGGTTGGACCAGCCTTAGCTCACTATGCCTTCCGCCGGACCGGTGGAGCGGACCGATACTCGATCAAAGCCGAGCGGCCCGTGATGTCGACAATACGGATCATGTGCTCCTGACCGAAGGCATCGGTGAGGCGTAGCTCCTCACCGAACCGGAAGCTGACCGGTTGCTGCCTGCCCTCATTGATCGCGATGTTACTCGCATAGAGATACGTGCGGTCGCTCGTGTCGCGGATGGGGTTCAGCCGTCCAGACAGGCGGGGGAGGTTACCGGTTCCTTCCGGGAAAATCATGGCACCCCCTTCGGTAAGGGGGGCGAGCTCGACGGTCAACGCGCCATCGGCTGGCATCCAACGTTTCTCGCAGTGCGCGGCGTAGCCGGGAGCGGCGGCGAATACCTTAATTGGCAGATCTGTGGTGTGGAGATCGACACGCGCCTCACCGTCATAGCCGGTGACTGCCTCGACCCAGGTCTTGTTCGGGTAAAGCGCGAGCAGTGCAACGTCACGGAGAGCTCGACCGTTCGACAGCACCGAGACGGACACCGAATCCGGGTTTCTTCGGTGCGAGGCGGCTGGAACCGTCAGACGGAGTTCATTTCCGTCAAGCACGGCATATTCGGGCGCCTTCCCGCAGAGCTCCATGGTCTCGCGCAGGATGATACGTACGCCATCACCCCGCCGTTCCATAATGTACCGCCGTTCGTTGGCACCATGGATGTCACCCACCACCATACGTCCGAATATCGATGCGAGGGCTTCGTTGCGGGTCGCCTGGGTCAGCGGCATGGCGTCGATCGTCATGCCGTTCGGCAACTCGCCGGGGGATGCGATTTCCAGGCGGTCGTCGAACATGGACAGGCGTATTCGTCGTTCCCCGACGGCGTAGTCCCGATGTACGACGGCGTTCACGATGGCTTCGAAGACCGCGCGAAGACTTTATTCCGGCATATCCACCCGAGCGGGGGTCTTACGGGCTGCGACCCGCATGTTGCGTCGCACGAACTGCATGGCGTCGTCGATCTGACGGTGCAGCGGACCGGTGATTTCTCGGGCATCCATCTGGCCCGATGCCTGATCGGTGCCGTCGTAGCGCGTCGCCGAAATGACGGCGTTGGGCAGCCATTCGTGCGGATTCGCGGTGCAGAGAAGGATACCTGTCACCGTGGCCCGCAACACACCGGCCTCGTCTCCCGCCAGAAGGCGAAGCTGCCGTAGGGCGGCCTGCGGGTCCGTAGCGCCTTCGGCGCTCAGCAGCGGACTCCACAGTTCCTCAACCAGTGTACCGAATCCGGTATCGGGAACATGCTGTTTGTCGAAACAGAGGAACCGCGCCTGTGCCCGAAGCTGGGCGAGGCGAAGCTGCTCGTCGGGGTTCATGCGTCGCTTGGAGCTACCGATCCGTCGGTAGTAGCCGCCCGGACTCTCATGCAGGGCGTGGCTCTGGGGTATCTCCACCAGGAGAAATGGCTGGCCCTTCAGTTCTCTGCGGGTGATGAGCGCATGAACGGGGGGCCTGATCGTGTCCGTACAGAGCTCTACGACCCGCTGTTCGAGCGCATCCAACCACTCGCGTGACAGACCTTGCGCTTCCCCCCAATCGGTGACACCGTAGAGCAGAACACCGCCTTCGGTGTTTGCGAAGGCGGCGATCTAGTCCGCCAGCTGTTTGCGATCCGAATCCTGTGGACGCTGGCGGGTGGCGGAGGCCTTGAATTCCCAGACGCTGTCTTCTCCCAGACGCAGCTGGCGTTCAATGTCGGCGTCGCTGATCTTCATTCCGGTATTGGACTCCCGAGAATCCCGGTGCCCGGATATCCCCTATAATTGCGGCGTCGAGCTTCGCACCCAACCTGTCGCTTCCTAAGTTCGGACACCATACACTTAATCCTGTCCTTGAACGGCTCATCCGTCAATATAGGAGCCGAACTACCTTCGGTAACCGTTACCGCAATGCTGGCAAGCCTACAATCGAACCCCGGGCTGTAAATATCTGGGTTCAGGCCGCTGCCTTTCATTGGTGAAGCCGTCCGTCCAGTCATTCATATAACGATATCACAGCGGCATACCCGTTTTCGCGCCATCGGCGTCGGATCCGGGAAAGAAGGCGGCGTCGTTACGGGAAGGGAAGATACCCGGATCCAAAAAACACCTGCACACCTTCAGAGTTTGTTCCATAAGTTGAGTGGTCCCGCAGGATGTGGCACTCCGGTTGGTGAAAGCAACCAGATACGGAGAGAGCCATGCCCTGGAACAGGACCACCCAACAGATCCATAAGCGCCCGGACGACCACAGTCAAAACGATCTGACCGACGCCGAATGGACCATCATCGAGCCGATGCTGCCGAAGCGGGGAAGGATGGGACGGCCGCGCGAGGTCGACCTTCGGTCGGTGTTCGACGCGGGCCGGTATATCCTGTCCACGGGATGCCAGTGGCGCGCGTTACCCTCTGGATATCCACCGTTTTCCACCGTCCAGAACTATTTTTACGCATGGCGGCGGAGCGGGCTCCTGGAGCGTCTCGTGCATCGTCTCCGGGACCTCGCGCGGCGGTGTTCGGGGCGCTCCGCGGAGCCGACCGCCGCCTCGATCGACAGCCAGTCGGTGAAGACCACGGAGAGCGGCGGGCCCCGCGGCTACGACGCCGGGAAGAAGGTGAAGGGGAGGAAAAGGCACCTGATCGTGGACGCCGACGGCACACCGATCGTCATGACGGTTCACACCGCCGACATCCAGGACCGGGACGGCGCACCGGACCTGATCGCGAAGCTGCTGGAGACGGTGCCCACGGTGTGTAGGCTGTTCGCCGACGGTGGCTACGCGGGTCCGAAGCTGCGGGAGCGGCTTGAGGGGATGGGGTTGTCGAACGTGATCAGGATCGTCGAAAAACCGAAGAATGTCAAAGGGTTCACTGTTCTCTACCGCCGCTGGGTGGTGGAGCGGACCTTCGCCTGGATGGGCCGGTGCCGCCGCCTGTCGAAAGATTACGAAAGGCTCAGCGAGAACTCGCTGGCATGGGCGCAGCTGGCCGCCTGCCGGTTCCTGCTCAGGCGGGTGGCGAGGGCGTCAACTCCATGAAAAACAATGGTTTAATAATATCAGTGACTTATGATTCAAACTCTCAGTCTGGTGTAGAACATATTCCTCATTGTCCTTTCGGACGGCGGTGCTTAGAACCCCGATCCATGAGGATCCTTTTTCTTGGGGATGTCGTCGGCAGATCCGGCAGACAGGCTATCTGCGAAAACCTTACGGAATTACGAGAATCCTGGGCCCTCGATTTTGTCGTGCTCAACGCCGAGAACGCCACTGACGGTGCCGGACTTTCACCGGCCCACGCAAAATTGCTTCTCGATGCCGGGGCCGACTGCCTGACCCTCGGGGACCATGCCTTTGACAAGCGTGAAATGATCGGCTTCATCGAACAGGAGCCGCGCGTGCTGCGACCGCTCAATTTCGCGAAAGCCGCGCCGGGGCATGGTGCACGGATTTTCGAGGCCTCCCGCGGCCGGAAAATCCTCGTGGTCCAGACCCTGGGGCAGGCCTTTATGAGGAGACCTTTCAGCGATCCGTTCGAGGCGGTTGATCCGGTGCTGCGGAAATTTCCCCTGGGTGGCCAGACCGCCGCTTCCCTGGTTGATATGCATTGTGAAGCGACTTCCGAAAAAGTCGCGATGGGAATTTGGTGCGACGGTCGGGTAACGGCTGTCGTAGGAACCCACACCCATATCCCGACCGCCGACGCTCGGATTCTTCCAAACGGCACCGCGTATCTGACCGACGCCGGCATGTGCGGTGACTACGATTCCGTGATTGGTATGGAGAAAAACGAACCGATGCGCCGGTTCACCACCGGAATGTCCGGTGGACGATTCAAGCCCGCCAAAGGTGAGGCGACGCTGAGCGGATTGTTTCTGGAGGTGGATGGCGGAAGCGGCAGGGCCAGGCGTATAGAGCCTGTGCGGATGGGTGGGCTTCTTCCCCCGGCGGTGCCTTGATCCCGAGAGCGTGAGATCCTTACCGCGATGCACGAGGAGAGCGGATCTGGAAGGTGGGAGCGGACCTTTCTGATCGCGTTGCTTGCGGTTCTCGGTGCCGGGTGGGGCCTCACCCAGCCATTGGCGAAGATCGCCGTCAGCGAAGGTTATCGGCATTTCGGGTTGATCTTTTGGCAGCTCCTGATTTCCGGAATTATACTCGGCGTCCTGACATTCGCCCGAGGCAGAAGCCTCCCGCTGGGGCGGGCGCAGATCAGGATGTATGTCTTGATCGCATTGATCGGTACGGTTCTGCCGAACAGCGCTTCCTACCAAGCCGCGGTGTACCTGCCAGCGGGCATCCTGTCGGTCACTCTCGCGCTCGTTCCCATATTCGCTTTTCCGATCGCGCTTATTATGGCCACCGACCGGTTCTCATGGCTGAGGCTGGGAGGGTTGGTCTGTGGTCTGATTGGCGTTTTCCTTCTGGTGTGGCCTGAAGCGAGCCTACCGCAGCCTTGGATGATCTCGTTCATCCCGTTGGCGCTCGTAGCACCGGCATTCTACGGGCTCGAAGGCAATGTCGTCGCGAAATGGGGTACGGCGGGACTGGACCCTATCCAGCTTCTGTTCGGCGCATCGGTGGCCGGTGTTCTTATCGCCGCACCGCTTGCGGTGGGTACCGGTCACTGGATCGACCCGAGACCTCCGTGGGGCGCTTCCGATACCGCTTTGGTGCTCAGTTCCATCATTCACGCCGCTGTATACTCCGCATATGTCTGGATTGTGGGGCGTGCGGGCGCCGTGTTTGCCGCACAGGTTAGCTATCTCGTCACCGGATTCGGTGTCATTTGGGCGATGCTATTGCTTGGTGAACGAAATTCCGGCTGGGTCTGGACGGCATTGGCCGTTATGTTCATCGGACTTTTCCTGGTTCGCCCCCGGCGGAGGACACTTGAGAACGGGGTGGAAGACCGTCAGGAAGGGGGAATATCCAGCGGGGAACGATGAATTATGTAGCCTTGTCCGGGAACAGTGGAGCGCTGCTTGCGCTGGCGATCGTCTCCGTGATGTTCGTCCTGTTCGTACGCGAGCGCTATCCCACGGAAGTGGTGGCCATCGCCGGAGTGGCGGCAATGCTATGCACGGGGCTTCTCCCCTATCAGGATGCGCTTGAAGTCCTGTCCAACCCCGCCCCCTGGACCATCGCCGCAATGTTCATCGTGATGGGGGCATTGGTCAGGACAGGTTCGCTTGAGGCGTTTACCCGAATTGCGGAACGCCATGCGGTGGCCCGTCCCGCATTGGCTCTCGCCGGACTTATGGGTTTTGTCGTCCTGTCGTCGGCCATCGTTTCCAATACGCCTGTAGTGGTGGTGATGATTCCCGTCATTGTCCAATTCGCCCGCAGAATTGGGGTAAAGGCGTCCAAGCTGCTCATTCCGTTGAGCTATGCCGCGATCCTCGGAGGTACGCTGACGCTGATCGGCACGTCCACCAATCTTTTGGTTGACGGCGTCGCGAGGGCGTCGGGTCTTGAAGCGTTTTCGATTTTCGAGGTCACCCCGCTCGGATTGATCCTTGTGGCTTGGGGAGCGCTCTATCTAAGACTGCTAGGTCCCCGCCTGTTGCCTGACCGTGAGAGTTTGGCGAGTCTGCTGGGCAATCGAAGAAATATGAAGTTTTTCACCGAAGTGGTGATTCCGCAGGATTCCGATCTGATCGGTAGCCCTGTCGAAAGCGTGCAGATGTTCAGGCGTGACGGGGTACGACTGATCGATGTCATTCGTGGGGATACCTCACTGCGGCGTAATCTGCTGGATGTCGTTCTGCAGGCGGGTGACCTGGTGGTGCTGAGGACCCGGATGACCGAACTGTTCGACCTGCAGCGCGATAGGTCCTTGCGTCCCATAGACCAGGTTTCATCCGTCGAAACCGAGATCGTGGAAGTGCTGATAACGCCCGGATGCGGGATTGTCGGGCGCTCGCTTGGCGACATTAGGTTACGTCGTCGCTATGGTGTTTACCTATTGGCCGTTCATCGGCGGAATCAGAACATCGGGCGTATGTTCGATGAATTGGAGGTACGAATCGGCGATACGCTTCTGCTGGAAGGATCGGTGGAGGATATCGCAAGGCTGGCGCAGGATTTGAGGCTGGGCGGCGTATCCAAACCGTCGACTCGCCCGTTTAGAAGGCGCCATGCGCCGTTTGCTGTCGCGGCTTTGCTTTTTATCGTGGCGCTCGCGGCGTTCGAGGTCGCGCCCATTCTTCTTCTGGCGGTCGTGGCGGTCGCGGGTGTTCTTCTGGTTCGCTGTATTGACGCGGAAGAAGCTTTTTCGTTCATTGAAGGCAGGCTCCTGGTTCTTATATTTTCGATGCTTACCATCGGTGCGGCGCTTGATGCCTCCGGTGCAGTCCGGCTGATCGTCGACGCATCGGCTCCGTTTCTGGGGCGGCTACCACCGTTTCTGCTCGTCTGGGCGGTCTATCTGCTGACTTCGATTCTGACGGAACTGGTGTCGAACAACGCCGTTGCGGTTGTCGTGACGCCGATCGCCATCGGGTTGGCACATGTGCTTGGCATCGACCCACGCCCCCTTGTTGTCGCGGTGATGGTCGCGGCGTCGGCCAGCTTCGCAACTCCGATCGGATATCAGACCAATATGCTTGTCTATGGCCCAGGCGGATACAGGTTCACGGATTTCATGCGGGTCGGCATACCGCTCAACCTCAGCGTTGGGCTGTTGGCGTCGGCCTTGATTCCCGTGCTCTGGCCGCTTTGAGCCGAATGCGCAGGGCTGAATTCCGATGATCCGGCATTCAGGACTCAGTGAATCGCCTTGGTGGATGGATGCTGAGGCCTGGTTCCCCGCAGGCAAATACGAGAAGCGAACCAATTGCCCGATGCCACCGGGGAAGCTGTCTGCGTATCTCTATCACGCGGTCCCGGTCCTGATTTTCAGGATGTTGCGCTCCTCCCGACCGCAGACGACGGGGAAGAGGCGCACGGGCACTCCGGCGCCCCTGTGCTTTTTCGCGTTAGCCCCGGTTCCGCATCTGCGCCGAGTCGAGCGGCAGGCTCCTGCCGAAACGGCGGGGCCGGGAGAGGAAGTAATGCTGTCCTTTGTCGACCAGCCTGTGAATGAGACGGGTTCTGCCGACGTAATAGCAGTCCCTTTCCTGGACGGCACGGAACTTCAGGATCCCGGTCGGATGCTCAAGGCGGGTCATGGACCTCTCCATGTGCGTATCGGCCCGCGGAACCCGACGTTTTGGACAACCTGTCCTCGTATCATCTCGGGTCAACGGCGACTTTCGAACCCATGATAGCGAAATTCGCGTTGGATGGAAATGATGCCTTCCCACAGCGGACGGAAGCCGTGCCACTAGGTTCCGCAAACACCGATGCACCGGATCTCCGGTAATGGACTTGAAGCATAAAGCGTCCATACCTTAAATGCCCGACGAACCCCCGACCGAACGATCAGGAGAACTCTATGGCCGGCCATTCAAAATGGGCCAACATCCAGCATCGAAAGGGACGCCAGGATTCCGCCCGTTCCAAGCTGTTTTCAAAGCTCTCCAAGGAAATAACCGTGGCCGCGAAGATCGGTGATCCCGACCCGGAAAAAAACCCTCGCCTCCGGCTGGCCGTCAAGGAAGCCAAATCGAATTCGGTCCCGAAGGACGTGATCGAACGAGCGATATCGAAATCGCAGTTCGGTGAGGGAAACGACTACGAGGAAATACGCTACGAGGGCTATGGTCCAGGCGGCGTGGCCCTGATCGTCGAAGCCATGACCGACAATCGCAACCGAACCGCGAGCACCGTACGCTCGGCTTTCGGGAAGCACGGTGGAAGCCTCGGTGAAACCGGTTCGGTCGGCTTCATGTTCGAGCGCAAGGGCGAGATCACGTATCCGGCCGATGCAGGTGACGAAGACACCGTCATGGAAGTCGCGGTCGACGCTGGAGCGGAGGATGTCGAGAGTTCGGATGACGGACATTTGATCTACTGTGCAGACGTTGACCTGAACGACGTCTCGGCCGCGATGGAAGCCGCGCTGGGTGAGGCGGAATCGACCAGGCTGATATGGAAGCCCACAACGACGACCGAACTGGACCTTGAAGGCGTTCAAAAGCTGATGCGCTTGGTTGAGACCTTGGAGGACGATGATGACGTTCAACGCGTGACATCGAATTTCGAGGTGTCCGACTCCGTAATTGATCGAATCGGTATGGCGTGAGCCGAAAGCGCCTCGATGTCGGCTGACGTCGGTAAGTTGGACGGGAATTTCACCCTATTTCGACTGTGGAACCGCATCCACGGCTGGCTTGCCTGCGTAGCCGCCAGCCCGAGCGCTCCATCAGATCTCCGGTGATATAAGGGAATGACCGCATGTTCCGTCAGGTGACGGACGGTTCAATGAGACGCACAGTTCGGATTTCGTATTCCGAGACGGTGAGGAAGAACCGCGGAAGGGGTGTCCGAGTGAGGCGTTTTCCACGCAGTGCCTTACGGCGATGGCCGGATGGATGCTACATTCCGGAGTTCAGTTCGACGCACGGAACCCACATCACGGGGACCATGTGGCGCAATCCGTCGCTGGCAGCTATGGCGTTTCGGGTCTGGCGATGATTGACGACAACATTCGCCATGGTTAGACCCAACCGACCGGTAATGCGCAGGCATATTGCCAAGGGAGTGGACATGGCGGCGGTTGAACGTGAATCAATGCAGTATGACGTTGTGATCGTGGGCGCGGGTCCGGCGGGTCTGAGTGCCGCGATCCGTCTGAAACAGCTTGATCCCGCTCTTGATGTCGTGGTTCTCGAAAAGGGGAGCGAAGTCGGTGCCCACATTCTCTCGGGCGCCGTACTGGATCCGGCTGGCCTTTCCCGGCTGATCCCCGACTGGAAAGAACGGGGCGCCCCGGTCAGTGTACCCGTTCGGAAGGACAGTTTTTATATTCTAGGTGAAGCCGGACAGATACGTCTTCCGAATTGGATGATGCCGCCCCTTATGAACAATCACGGGAACTACATCGTCTCCATGGGCAATGTGTGTCGTTGGATGGCGGAACAGGCGGAGGCTGTTGGGGTCGAGATCTTTCCGGGAATGGCCTGTTCGGAACTGGCGATCGGCATCGACGGCGAGGTCAAGGGCGTTGTCGCGGGTGAGTTCGGCCGAGATCCGGATGGAACGCCCGGGGTGGGATACGAGCCGGGAATGGAACTCCACGGCAAATATGTCCTGCTCGGAGAAGGCGCACGCGGGTCGCTCTCAAAGCAGGTGATCGGACGATATGGGTTGGATGCCAATTGTGACGTTCAAAAATACGGTTTGGGAATGAAGGAGATCTGGGAAGTCGATCCCACAAAGCATCGCGAGGGAGAGGTGTTCCACTCGATGGGCTGGCCGCTCGGCTGGAGGAATACCGGTGGCAGTTTCGTCTACCACATAGACCGCAACCAGGTCTATGTCGGCTACATCGTCGACCTGAATTACCGAAATCCGTATCTATATCCCTATATGGAGTTCCAACGATTCAAGCATCATCCAAAGATCGCCGGACTGTTGGCGGGTGGCCGACGTGTGGCTTACGGCGCGCGCGTGGTAACCAAAGGTGGACAGCAGTCGATACCCAGGGTCTCGTTTCCCGGTGGATGCCTTCTCGGTTGTGCGGTGGGTTTGGTGAATCTGCCGAGAATCAAGGGAAACCACAATGCCATGCATTCCGGGATCGAAGCCGCCGAAGCGGTACATGCGGCGATCGGCGAAGGCCGCTCGGGCGACACGCCGTCCGCCTATGATGATGCGCTGAGATCCGGCCCCGTAGGCAGGGATCTACGCCGCGTCCGCAACGTCGCGCCCATCGGGGCGAGACTGGGTCCGCTTGCCGGTTTGGGACTGGGTGGATTCGATATGTGGTTCCAGACATTGTTCGGATTTTCGATCTTTGGAACATTGGGACATGGAAAGGACGATGCCGGGACAACGGAGCCCGCGTCGCAGCATAGGCCCGTCGACTATCCGAAACCGGATGGAAAACTCAGCTTCGACCGACTGACGAATGTCAGCTTCTCGATGACGAACCACGAGGAAAGCCAACCCGCACATCTAAGGCTCAGAGACGAGAACACGCCGATCCACATCAATCTCCCGAAATACGACGAACCCGCGCGGCGATATTGTCCTGCCGGAGTGTACGAAGTGGTGCGGGATGAAAACAGGGAACCGCGTTTCGCGATCAACTTCCAGAACTGTGTCCACTGCAAGACCTGCGATATCAAGGATCCAGGCCGGAACATCACCTGGAACGTCCCGCAGGGAGGTGATGGGCCGAACTATCCGAATATGTAGCGTAGAAGCGGTCTGGTTTGGCGGAGTTGGGTCCGCAATGCGCGGGTGGGTTCAACGCGCCGCATTGCCCGGGCGCGGGCTTTGGGCTAGGTATCGGGAGTGGGAGTGACGAGGCATGTCCATGCAAATGCGATCCGCGCTTATCACAATCGCTATCGTCATGCTTGGCGTCGGCTTGATGGCCCCGACTCAGATACAGGGTCAGACCGGACCCATCCTGGTTCATCGAAGCGACTGCGACTATCCCGATTCCATCGGCGCCGGCGACGTCAGCGCATCCGGGCGGTCAACGGTCGCCGCCGGAAGCTATCTGACCGCCCACCACGCCTGCCTTTTCGCCGATCATCGAACGGCGGCCGACCGATATGCGTTGGCACTGGCTTTAGATCCCCGGAACCCTGTGCTGATGGAACGTCTCGCTATGGCGTATCTAGGGCTTGGGGAGGTCGAGCGGGCGGTTGATACCCTGCGCGAATTGTCGGGACGGGTTCCCACGAGCCCGATTATCGACACGGTGTTGCTGGCACATGACCTGAAAGCGGGTGAATTCGACACGGTGATCGAGAAGACCGGAGATGACGTGTCGAAATCGCTGATAGACGGTCTTCTCAAGGCTTGGGCACAATTGGGACAGGGCCGAATGTCGGAGGCGTTGGAAAGCTTCGACAGTGCGGTCGAAACGGACGGCGCGGAAGTGTTCGGCCTGACGCACAAAGCGCTCGCCAAGGCACTTGTTGGTGACTATGAAGGGGCCGAATCCATATTGTCCGACCTGGAGCGGCGCGGTGGGTTGAACCGTAGCGGGGTTGTCGCTCTCGTTCAGGTTCTTAGCCAACTGGAACGCAACTCCGAAGCGTTGGGTTTGATCGAACGGCGGAACGGCGCCTCTTCGGATCCGGCGCTGATCGAGCTAAGAACAGCTTTGAACGGTGGCGAAACCATCGGCTTCGATGCGGTCAGGAACTCGACCGATGGGGCATCTGAAGTGTTTCTGCTCGCGGCGCGGCTTCTGGAAGGACAGCTTCCGACCAGTCAGGTGCTGAAATACAGCAGGGTCGCTGAATACCTGAATAATGACAGTGTCGAAGCGATGCTTCTGAGCGCCGCATTACTGGTGGATCTCAACCGCTTCGAACTCGCTACGGAGAGTTATGACCGGGTTCCCGACAGCCATCATTCATTCACCGACGCTGAAATCGGGCGTGCCGAAGCCCTTCACGCGTCCGGTCAAACAGAAAACGCTGCGGAAGTTATGGAACGGCTTTCGGAGTTACGCCCGGAAATACCCGAGGTTCGCGTCGCGCTTGGCGACTTTCTACGCTGGCAGGAGCGATTTGACACCGCAACCAAGGCGTATGACGCCGCGGTCGCGCTATATGACGCGGCTGGACAGGATATACATTGGCGCGTGTATTTCGCGCGCGGTATCACACACGAGCGCGAAAACCGCTGGGATCTGGCGGAAGCGGATTTCCGTATGGCACTGGATCTGGAACCAGGTCGTCCCGAAGTGCTCAATTACCTTGGATACAGCATGGTGGAGATGGGCATCAATCTGGACGAAGCCCTCATGATGATCGAGGAAGCCGTCGACCAGCAGCCGGACGCCTATTACATCGTCGACAGCCTTGGCTGGGCGCAATATGTTTTGGGGCGTTACGACGAAGCGGTGACGAACCTGGAACGTGCGGTGGAACTAGGCTCCATCGACCCCATCGTCAACGATCATCTTGGCGATGCCTACTGGGCCGTTCAGCGCAGGTTCGAGGCTGAATTTCAATGGAGACGGGCGTTGTCCCTCGATCCAGAAGACGATGTCGCCGAACGCATCCGCCGCAAGTTGCGGATCGGACTGGATGCCGTGCTTGAAGAGGAAGGTGCGCCTCCGCTTGGATTCAAGGTGCAGGATGGCTGAGGTTTTCGCGAACGCGAAGGTCAATCTGACCCTTCACGTGATCGAGCGACGGACCGATGGATATCATGAGCTCGATTCGCTTGTGGTGTTCGCCGATATCGGCGACCGTCTTCGGCTCGATGACGCCCGGGAACTGTCGATCAAGGTCACCGGTCTGTTCGCCCAAGGCGTCCCGGCGGACGGACGCAATCTCGCATGGCGCGCCGCCGAGGCCGCCGAGGCCCGATGCCACATCGCGCTGGAAAAGAACCTCCCGCACGGTTCGGGTCTTGGCGGCGGTTCCGCGGACGCGGCGGCGGTGCTCCGTCAGTACGGCTGTCAAGGTGCCGCTGCTTCGATCGGGGCCGACGTGTCAGTCTGTCTCGCCGCAGGACCCCAAAGAATGCGGGGAATCGGTAATGTGATCGAGCGGCTGCCAGCGGTTCCCGCTTGCCACCTGGTTCTTGTCAATCCCGGTCTTTCCCTACCGACGGGTCGGGTATTCGGGGCGCTCGATCAAAAAAAACGCTCGGATATGGGCGTTCTTCCCGAATGGCCTGACGTGGAAGCTTTCGCCGCGTGGCTTGGCGGACAGCGCAACGATCTCGAACAGATCGCCACGAACCAAGTTCCGCAGGTCGGCGATGTCCTTTCAGCTTTGTCCGGAGCGGCGGTCGTGCGCATGACGGGGTCGGGAACATCGTGTTTCGGGCTGTACCCCGATCGGAATTCGGCAAGACTTGCGGCGAGGGAAATTTCGCGGGCCCACCCGCATTGGTGGGTGCGCGATACGGTCACGTTTGGCTCGGAGCTCAGCTGACACGATCCGCGACATGGTCGGCCAGATCGTAGAGTATATCGCGAAATTCATGGGGCGGCAGTTCCAGAATCGCTTCCTTTGCCAAAGAGATCCAGGACACGGCATCGCGTCGTGCCGATTCCATCGCACCATGTCTGTCCAGTAGCGACAGAGCCTGTCCATAGTCCCCGTCGCACTTGTCGTTCTGTTCAATGACCCTGCGCCAGAAGGCCCGTTCGCGTTCATCCGCTTTCTCGACGGCCTTGATAACCGGCAGGGTCAACTTGCGCTGGTGGAAGTCGTTGCCGGCGATTTTACCTGTCGTCTGGGCGTCTTCGCCGTAGTCGAGCAGGTCATCCGTAATCTGGTATGCGATGCCCAACGCATCTCCGTATCTGAACAATGCCCGGATTCGAGCGTCATCCGCGCCCGCGATCACGCCACCCACTTCGGTCGCCGCCGAAAACAGAGCGGCCGTCTTGCCGCGGATGATCCGGAGATAGAGCTTCCCGTCGGTTCGAAGGTCATGTGAAGCGGTCAGTTGCAGAACCTCACCCTCCGCGATCAAGGCCGCGGCGTTGGCGAGGACATCAAGCACGCGGATGCAGCCTGTTTCAACCATCAGCTGGAAAGCACGGGAAAACAGGAAATCTCCGACCAGAATGCTGGACTTGTTGTCCCAAAGGAGATTCGCAGTGGGCCTGCCGCGACGCTGCGGGCTTTCGTCAACCACGTCGTCGTGCAGAAGCGTGGCCGTGTGGATAAATTCCACGGTGGCTGCGAGACTCACATGGTGCGCCCCGCGGTAATCGAACATACGTGCCGCGGCCAGCGTCAGCAGAGGTCTGAGTCTCTTGCCTCCCGCTTCGACCAGATGTGCGGTCACTTCGGGAATCCGGGGCGCGTGTTCGGAAACCATCCGGGTACGGATGAGACCGTTTACCGCTTCCATCTCACTGGATAGCGCCGCCGATAGCTGTTCGACCGGATTCGACTGCATTCGATCCAGCGCCATCAGCGTATTGCCACGACTCTCGACAATGTTGCGGTCCTTGCTCTATACCGGAATTATGAAAGAGCTATTTCGCAGCAACGATCCAACCGTAATCGCCTATGCGTCGGCCCTACTCGACGGCGAGGGGATACAGTCTTTTCAGATGGACGTCCATATGAGTGTGCTGGAAGGCTCTGTGGGCATATTGCCGCGTCGGGTGTTGGTGGCGGACAGTGATCACTTCCAGGCGAAAGCCATTCTGCGTGATAACGGTGTCGATGTGGAATAGCGATGAGGATCTGACCCGCGACGCGTTTCTGGGAGGTCGGCTACGCGTCTGGCAACCAAAGCGGGGATATAGGGCGGGCATCGATCCGGTGTTGCTGGCCGCGGCGACAGATGCCAGTCCCGGACAGGCGGTGCTGGATATCGGATGCGGTGTCGGAGTGGCCTCCCTAAGTCTGATGGCCCGGATTCCGGATCTCAGAACAACGGGTCTGGAACTGCTGCCGGTCTACGCGGCTCTCGCTCGGCGCAACGCGGTTGAGAACCACCTGAAGATCAATGTGATCGAGGGCGACCTACGCTCGATTCCGCCCGAATTACGAGAGGAAGGTTTCGATCATGTGATCGCGAACCCTCCTTATTTTGACCGTGACAGGGGAACCCGTTCCACTGATTCGAACCGGGAGACCGCATTGGGGGAGATGGTTCCGCTTGCGCGCTGGATCGACTGCGGAATCCGACGGCTTGCACCGAAGGGAACGCTCTACGTGATCCAGCGGGCCGAAAGGCTTCCGGAACTTCTGTCTGCCTGCGACGACCGACTGGGAGATATGCGCGTGCTTCCGCTCCTGCCACGCAGGGGAAGGCCGGCACGGCTCGTGATTCTCCGTGCAGTAAAGGGGCCCCGGGGAGGCTTCGGGTTGCTTGCGCCGATCCTGCTTCATAGCGGTAACAGACATGGTTCCGAAGGCGATGGGTTCTCCGAAGAGATCGAATCGGTCCTCCGCCATGGGGACCGGCTTGCGGTGGATTGGGCTGGATCGCGTTTCCGACCGCATCTCCCGGCATCCTGAGCGATTGAATGCTGGAACCAGTGTCTGTCGGAGCGTAATGAGCGGCCCGCGGGAAGAGTTCGCGAGCGCCTGCAGGTACGCACTTGCCTTACCCTTCATGCTCCCTTCATCATCAATTAGGAATTTTGTTTGCCGATTCGCTCAACATTTCGATGACATTCGGCGGGAATTGTGCTGGATTGGCATTATCCATGGAACAAGGAGGGCAAGATGGCGTTGAGTTCGCACCTGGAGGAACTTCAGAAGAAGCACGAGAGTCTAAAGGCCGAGGTGGAAGACGCGCAGCGCCATCCTGGCTTTGACCAGTTGCATCTCACCGAACTCAAAAAGCAAAAACTGCGGATCAAGGAAGAAATCCACCGTCTTATGGACGCCTGAGCTAAGGTAATCGGACCGGACACCCCATCAGGGGTGGATAACCCGCCGCAGCCAGGACCGCAGTCCCGCCGTGGGAACCGAGCAGGCAGTCGATCTCCCACTGTCTCGCGAAGTTCCCTCGGGGGATGGCTTCGGGTGTCGGCTAACCGATGGCCGCGTCGATCACACCCAATCGACACGGCACACTGGAGCATCGCCCTCCGCCCAAGCGGCTCACGATACCTGATGGAGAATAGCCCGCTCCGTCCTTGATTTCGCCCTCACCCGAAAAACTGGGCTCCGTTGGCCGAGATCGTCGATCCGTTGATGAAGCCCGCCTCGTCGGAAGCGAGAAACACCACGCAGCGTGCGATTTCCTCCGGCTCCCCGAGACGGTCCGCGGGAATCTGGGCTATGATCGAGTCCCTGACCTTCTCGGGAACGGCCATTACCATCTCGGTGGCGATGTAGCCCGGGCAGACCGCGTTCGCCGTGATGCCGTTTCGGGCACCCTCCTGGGCCAGCGACCGCACGATGCCGATATCGCCGGCTTTGGTGGCGGCGTAGTTCACCTGCGCGAACTGGCCTTTCTGACCGTTGACCGAACTGATCACGATGATGCGCCCGAATTTCCGCTCGCGCATACCTGGCCAGACCGGATGCACTGTGTTGAACACACCGGTCAGGTTGGTGTCGACAACCTGCTGCCATTGGTCGGGGGTCATTCGGTGAAACGGTGCGTCACGCGTGATTCCCGCATTGGCGACCACCACATCGATCAAACCGAGATCGGCTTCCACCCGGTCGATACCGGCCTTTGATTCCGCGTAATCGGCGACGTTCCATCTATAGGTTTTGATCCCGGTCTCTGCCGTGAAGGCGGCCGCTTTCGCGTCGTTTCCGGCATAGGTCGCGGCCACATTGTAGCCAGCCTCCTTCAGAGCTTTTGAAATCGCTTCTCCAATACCGCGGCTTCCGCCGGTAACCAAGGCTACGCGTCCCATCGTCTGTGTTCCTCCGAGTGTGATCTTTCGATGTTTACGGATTGGATCGAGGTGTGAAGTGGGGGGAGGTAATGGCGCGGCGGCGTTCCATCGATTTCGCCAGGCACCGCGCCAAAGCTCTTTCAGGGACGCTGGACGCACATCGCGACACCCATGCCTCCGCCGATGCAGAGCGTCGCCAGTCCGCGCCTGGCCTCCCGCCGCCGCATTTCGAACAGAAGCGTGTTGAGGACGCGCGCACCCGAAGCGCCGACCGGGTGGCCGATGGCGATGGCGCCACCGTTCACGTTTACGATGTCGGTATTCCAGCCCATGTCTATGTTGACGGCGCAGGCCTGGGCGGCGAACGCCTCGTTCGCCTCGACAAGGTCAAGGTCATCAACCTTCCAGCCCGCTTTTTCCAGAGCTTTTCGGGAGGAAGGAATCGGGCCGGTGCCCATGATGGATGGATCGACCCCCGCCGTGGCATAGCTGACGATGCGGGCCATCGGCTCGATTCCCCGCTTTTCCGCCTCATCGGCGCTCATAAGCAGGACGGCAGCGGCGCCGTCGTTGATTCCAGATGCGTTTCCGGCGGTGACGGTGCCTTCCGTGTCGAATGCGGGGCGCAGCTTCCGCATGCCCTCGATCGTCGCGCCGAGGCGGATATATTCATCCGAGTCGACAACGGTTTCACCCTTCCGGGTCCTGATCGTATGCGGGACGATCTCATCGGAGAACCTGCCATCCTTCTGCGCGGCCTCCGCCTTGTTCTGGCTGGCGACCGCAAAGGCATCCTGCTCATCGCGCGACAGCTGCCACCGCTTCGCCACGTTCTCGGCGGTGTTGCCCATATGGTATCCGTGGAACGCGTCGGTCAGTGCGTCCTTGATCATGGTGTCGGCGAAATCGGCGCCACCCATTTTGACGCCTGCCCGCAGATGTGCGCAGTGCGGGGCCATCGACATGCTTTCCTGGCCACCGGCGACGACGATATCCGCGTCGCCGAGCTGTATATGCTGGGCACCGACCGCGACGGCGCGCAGGCCCGAGCCGCAGAGCTGGTTGATGCCCCATGCAGGGCTCTCGACGGGGACACCGGCATTTACGGAGGCCTGCCTCGCCGGGTTCTGGCCCTGTCCGGCGGCGAGAATCTGGCCGAGTATGACTTCCGATACGTCCCCGGGCTCAAGGCCGGCGCGTTCGACAACCGCCTTGATCGCGGTCGTGCCGAGGTCGTGCGCCGGCGTTCCCGCAAAAGAGCCGTTGAGACTTCCAACGGCGGTGCGGGCCGCCGACACGATTACGACATTCGTCATGGTATTCCTCAATTGGTATCCATTGGTTCGTGCGGCTTCACTCATTTACCGGCGAAGTGACCCGGTAACGATCAAGAGCGATTGACTTATGCGAGCCTAGATGCTGCGCTGCAGCATTTCAAGTGACACTCTGTCTCAGTTGGAGGTTTTGCCGATCCCGTTCGATGAACGGGAGGAACGGTCGGGCGATCTGAGGATGGAAGACGCGTACGGTGCATTTCATTCAAAGCCAATCCGTCGGCTACCGCCGGGACCTGAAGGACGCTCGTGCTGGATTCGGGTAGGCCAAGGGCGACGAAATCTCCCTCAAGCCGTTGCGAGTCGAAAGTTCAGTGTCCGGGTCTTTAAGGAGGGTTTTATCCGTGGTCGGTGGTGGGAGCGAATCACCTCGTTTGGCAGGGTGTGCGTATTTCTGTGGGTTTCTGCTGAAGGGAAATCGCGCCGGGAGGACTCAGGTGCGGACCCCGCTGGACCATCATTCGGATCCGGGCGACCGCGATCTTCGGTCGCGTAACCTTGTTGTGGTTTCGTGCGCATATCCAGACTAGGGATGGGTGTGGTGCGTCGCGGTGGCAATCATGGAAATGGAAGTATGACGAATCGCTGTGAATGGTGCGGCACCGATCCTCTCTATGTCGCCTACCATGACACCGAATGGGGCGTACCTGAGCGAAACAGTCGGGCGCTTTGGGAAAAGCTCGTCCTGGACGGTTTCCAGGCCGGACTTTCCTGGATCACGATTCTCCGCAAGCGTGAGAATTTCCGTAATGCATTCGCGGGATTCGACCCGCATGTGATCGCTGGCTGGGGAGAGGCTGAGGTGGCTGGGCTGCTGGCCGACGCGGGAATTGTGCGCCATCGCGGCAAGATCGAGGCCACCATCACCAACGCGCGGGCCTGGCGGAAAATCGAGGCGGATTGTGGATTCGCTTCTTTCGTTTGGGGATATGTAGGAGGGGCACCGCTGCAGAACCGGTATGGGTCGATTTCCGAGCTTCCGTCCGAAACACCGGAATCACGCACCCTGTCAAAGGCGCTGAAGGCCGCCGGTTTTCGCTTTTGCGGCCCCACGATCGTCTATGCCTGGATGCAGGCCTGCGGTTTGGTGAACGATCATCTGGTGGACTGTTTTCGGCGTGATGAGGTTGTCGATCTGGCGAAGGACCGGCGTCCTCTCTAACGGGTGTACGGTTGTTCTGAAACCGGAGCGATCGATCAATCGGAATCGATCAACGCCGCGACGATGGCCCGGGCGCTTTCGCTTGACCAGTCCGCGCCACCCTGAAGTCTGGCGATTTCGGTGCCGTTCGCATCAAGAATCACGCTTACGGGAATACCGAAAACACCCATCTGACGTGCCAACGCCTGGTTGGTGTCCCGATAGGAGGGAAGCTCGGTGACCCCTATGCTTTCGAAAAACCGCCGGATCGCCGCCGGACTGTCGCGACCGGTTGCCACCGTAGCGACCCGGAAACGTTCACCACCGAATTCCCGCTGAAGGGCGTCAAGCGATGGCATCTCTTCGCGGCAGGGTGCGCACCAGGTCGCCCAGAAATTCAGCAGCACATGCTGTCCCCTGAAATCGCCCAGCGTTAGCTCCTGTCCGGTCTCGTCAAGAAAAACGACGTTCGGAACCGGTTCCGGCTCCGCATGAAGGATCAGTTTCCTCATCTCGCCCTGGCGCAGCGTCTCCAGTTCGGAGATGTCCGCCATGCCGGCATTTGCGCCGAAAAGAAGCGCGGTGTAGAGAATGGCTCCGCGTGTCCAGTCCATCAACAAGCCTCCTGGGGATCTTCTATGCCCAATGACAGCCTGAACTCGATGTGGGGCGGCCGCTTTTCCGAAGGCCAGGACGCCATTATGGAAGCGATCAATGCCTCGATTGGGTTTGACCATCGACTCGCCAGACATGATATCCTTGGCTCCCGCGCCCATGCCGCGATGCTCGCCGCCCGGGGTATAATCTCGGATAGCGATGCACGGACGATTCGGGAAGGGCTGCTCACGGTCTTGTCAGAGATCGAGACCGGTGACTTCACTTTCTCCGTGGCTCTGGAAGACATTCATATGAATGTGGAGGCACGTCTGAAGGAGTTGATCGGCGAACCGGCGGGACGGTTGCATACGGCCCGCTCGCGCAACGATCAGGTGGCTACTGACTTCAGGATGTGGGTGCGTGATCAACTGGATGCGCTGGATGGAGCGCTTGCGGCTCTGTCGCGCGCACTGCTGTCCCAGGCCGAGGCGGGTGCGGATTGGGTGATGCCGGGATTCACCCACCTTCAGGTCGCGCAACCTGTGACCTGGGGGCATCACATGCTTGCCTATGTCGAGATGTTTGCCCGTGACAGGGGCCGGTTCTTGGACGCGCGCGCCCGGATGAACGAATGTCCTCTCGGTGCCGCCGCCCTCGCGGGAACATCATTTCCGATTGATCGCAAAATGACGGCGGAGGCGCTCGGGTTTGACCGGCCCTGTGCGAACTCCATCGACGCGGTCAGTGACCGGGACTTCGCGCTTGAATTCCTGTCCGGAGCGTCGATCTGCGCGGTGCATCTGTCGCGTCTCGCCGAGGAACTGGTTGTCTGGTCCACGGCGCAGTTCCGGTTCGTGGAAATGTCGGATCGTTTCTCGACCGGATCCTCGATCATGCCGCAGAAGCGAAATCCTGACGCTGCTGAACTGGTTCGGGCGAAGGTGGGACGCGTGCTTGGTGCGACGGTCTCTCTGTTCACCGTGATGAAGGGCCTTCCGCTGGCCTATTCGAAAGACATGCAGGAAGACAAGGAGCAGGTCTTCGACGCGGTCGATTCGCTGATGTTGGCCATCGCCGCGATGGAGGGCATTGTATGCGACATGAGCGTGAATGCGACTGAACTGGAGGCGGCGGCGGGGGTGGGATATTCCACGGCGACGGATCTCGCCGATTGGCTGGTTCAGTATCTGGGTCTGCCGTTTCGCGAGGCGCATCGCGTTACCGGTGCTCTGGTGGCATTTGCGGAGTCGAAAAAATGTGGTTTGGGCGATCTGTCGCTGGCGGAAATGGCCTCGGTGCATTCGGATATTAACGCGGGCGTCTTTGATGTTCTGGAGCCGCGCAGGTCCCTGGCCAGCCGGAAGAGCCAAGGCGGTACGGCGCCGGAACGGGTGCGGGAGCAGGTCGCGCGTTGGAAGGAGATTCTGGTATGAGACTGCCGGTTGCATGTATTTTTGTTATCGCGGTTCTCACTGCCTGCGGCGCTGAGGGCCCGCCGGTGCCACTGCGGATGGACGCTGGTTCTACGGCCGTGGATCATAGTGGAGCGGAGGCTCGGCATTACTGAACGCTGATCCCGCTGGCGGAGTGATTTCGTTTGGCTCGTTTGCCTGCGACCGGCTCTGGCGTTGAATTAACCGGAGGTCCTACGCGAAAGCTTCGCACGACGTAGCGGGCTGCCATCGAATTCGCGCGCAAGACCATCCGCGACCGACCGACCAATTCCTCGACCGCGCTTCCGCAGAGGCACCGAGTTCGGGGAAGAGACCGGACGCCGGATGCTGAACGTCTTGAAAACATCGACCGCTCAGGCTTCGTCACCACCGCTTAATTCGGTCATCCGGCCCAGAACATCCAGACCCTGCATGTTCCAGAAATACAGGAGATCGATGAATATCCAGTTTTCGGTCAACCTATCGCCTTCCCGGCGGTACATGTCGATCACGCGCATATCCGCGTCCTGACCGGTAGCAGGCATCCCCATGAAACCGCCCTTGTGGTTGAGCGTCAGATTCGGCCAGCCAAAGAATCCCCCGAAATGACCCTCGGCGATTCTCGCGATATGTCCGTTGAACCGCCGGGTTCCGAACGCTTCCCTGAACGGCCCCGAATGCTGCTCTGCATAGCGCGGTATGGTGTAGGTCGCGCCGACCCCCGCAGGTCCCCACCAGATCATGTCCTCGTTCCAGGTGCGGCGAAGCTCATCGACCAGGGATTCGGTGCGACCGCCGCTCCAGCTTGCAATATCGCGGATCATCGCGTCTATGGCGGCCTGGGTGGCCTCGCCTTCCTCCGGAGGCTGCGCCTCGAAGAGCAGCCCGCTATGTGTCATCGGACCGGGCTGGACCAGATGCGCTCCGGTCTGCGGTGGGAACGGATTCAAGCCCGCCTGCAGCATCAGATGCGGGATATCGAAGAACATGGCGGTCTCGGCGATGACATCCCCGTCGACCCTGTGAAACGCGGCGAACCGGAGCATCGCGATCTTTCCCGTCGGACGGATGCCAAGCCACGGCGCGTCGAAAAGCCCCATAAGATGGCCCATGGTTCCAACCCAGACGGTCCTGCCACCATCTATCCGGTTATGGCCGGCAAAGAACAGGTCAAGCCGACGTTGCACGGAGGTCAGCGCAGCCTTTAGGGGTGCCCAGAACGTTTCGGCCACCGCATCGGGCCCGAGGATTTCGTTGAAGGGATGGAACCCTCTCCAGACGAGATCGATGGCGCAGCAATGCGCCATGATCTCGGCGCAGTCATCCGGTTCCGCCCGGTCAAGGGCGTCGTAATAGCTGCGAACGACAGCCTTGGCGCTCTGTAACCGACTCACGTACGGGGGAACTCACGTACTCGCTCAAGGATGTCGAGCCCCTGCATCGCAAAGAAGTGCAGAAGATCGATGAAGATCCAGTTTTCCGCCAGTTTATCTCCGTCGCGGCGGTAGAGGTCTACGATCCTCATATCACCGAGCCGATCGCTGGCGGGCATGCCCATGAATCCGCCTGTGGTGCGCATGGTCATGCTCGGCCAGCCAAAAAAGCCGCCAAAACGACCCTCGGCGAGGCGCGTGAAATGACCGTTATGCGAAATGAATTCGAGTCCGGCCTCGAACGGGTCGGTATGGCCGCGATGGTAGCCTTTGAAGAACGCGCTTGCGCCGATACCGCCGGGGCCGAACCAGCACATGTCGGGGACCCACCACCGTTCCAGATGCTCCACCGGTGAGGTCACGTCCCGCGCCACCAAATCGTCGATCATTCCGATGATCAACTCGATTGTTTTCTGTCCTTCCACTGGATCCTGGGGATCATGGAGCAGCCCGTCATGGGTTCGCGGCCCCGGAGTAAGTATGGATGCGCCGGTCTGCGGGGGCACGGGCTGTAGCCCGGCCTGATGCATCAACGCTATGAGATCGGTGAAACAGGCGATCTCGACGATTTTTCCGTTCTCGATGCGGTGGAATTCCACATAACGCAGGAAAGCGATCCGCCGGCTCGGTGGAAGGCCAAGAAACTCGCCGTCCCATAATCCCATAAGGTGACCCATCTGCACCACCCAGAGGCCCGATCCCATGCTTCGGTCATCGCCCGCGAAAAAAATGTCCGGTCGCCGCTGCAGCGGACCCATGGCGCGTTTGAGCGGTGTCAGGAAGATTTCGGCGACTGCTTCGGCACCTGTCCGCTCATGGAACGGATGCATGCCGCGCCAAAGAACATCCGGAGCGGTATGACGGGTGAAGGCGGCGGCGGCCTCATCCGGTCCGGCGGCATCGACCGCCTCAAAGTGATCGATCACCAGGCGTTTCGCCGCCTGCAGGCGGGTGTCAGTCATGGGGTGCCCTCACTATCTGCATCATCAGGTCGAATTCATTGAAAAGCTGCCATTCCCGAAGGATGCGCCCGTTGCTGACCTGCCATTGGGTTATGCCCCAGAGCTGGCATCTCCTGCCCGTGGGCTCCCGATATAGGGTCCCACCCGAATGGGTGCCCTCGGCACTCCATCGGGTGCTGATCAGCCAGCCGTCGCTTGCGTTCCCCATCCAGTAGACTTCGTCGACCCGCAGTGCCAGATCCTGAAAGGCCGTGCGCAGTTCACTCACATATGCGCGATATGCCCCTGGCCCGACGAAGCCTCGATCGGTCGTACCTTCAAATTGGACACTGGCGTCATAATGCGCTTCGATCGCCGACAGATCCCCGTTCCAGATGCTGTCATGGATTTCGCGCGCGAGGGCGTCCGGGTCGAATCCCTTGATCGGCTCGGCTTCCGACAAAGGCCGGACGGGCGCGGCGGCGTGGCGCAGGCCATCCCAGATCCCTCGGCTTCGCGGCCACCCCGGCGGAGGGTCCGCCGCCTGTCTCGCGGCTTCGTCCCAGAGGTCGAGCCCGAGCTGCCGGAGCATTGCGGAGGTGTTGTAGAGCACGTGTTCGAGAAAGATATCGTTCTCTAGCGCCACACAGTTGGCGATCGCCAGGAAGTTCACTCGAGCCCCGGTAGGCGGTCCATAACGGCTTGGCCCGGTATTCGTGCCAATGATGCGTGTCAGATGCGAGGTATGAAAGCCCACATTGTCGTCGCCTGCCCAGATCACTTTCTCCGCGTCAAGGATGATATCGGGGAAAGCGCCCGTGGTGTGATGCGTGTCGGATACGATTTTGGCGTTGCCGATCTGCAGCCCGTAATCGTCATAGACCATCGAGTCAGGTGAATAGCAGGCGTTTATGTATTCGACCTCGCGCGGAGCGCCGTGATGGTCGGCACTTTCCCAGATCCGGTGGGTTATCCTGACGATATAGTCGATGACGTTCCGGTAACCATCGAAGCCGCGGAGGCTTTGTTCGGGGCCGAAATCCTCCGGTATGCGCACCGTCCGTCCCATGGTGTAGCGTTCGAGCGAGATGTCGTGGCCGGTCGGCATGTGTTTTCTGGCAAGCGCTGGGGCGGGGTGACGCTGGCGCGACATTCGGTTCATCACTTGACGGCTCCGGCGGTCAGGCCGCTGACGAGCTGGCGCTGGAAGAAGAGAACGAGGAAGAACAGGGGCACTATTGCCGTGACAACGGCGGCGACCGCAAACATGACCTGACCCTGCTGGCGGACCGTTCCCAGAAAACTGGCGATCTTCGGCACCATGGTCTGGTTTTCCTGGCTGAGCAGCATGGATGTCACCGCGAAGTCGTTATATGCCAGAAGAAAGCTGAACAGTCCCGTGGTGATGACGCCCGGCCACATGACCGGGATGATCACATGCCGGAACGCCTGCAGTCTGGTGCATCCGTCAACCATCGCGCTTTCATCCATGTCCCTGGGAATGTTGAGGAAGAACGAATGGAGCATCCAAAGTGTGAAGGGCTGATTGATCGCGACGAGGACGATGATGGCGGTTGGCAGATGACCCCAGACCTTCCATTCAAAGAATGGCAGCAGATAGCCCGAGACCAGGGTGATATGGGGCATCGCCCGAAAGACCAGCGCCGCCATCAATAGCCAGAACGCGTAGCGGAAACCCGATCTTGCCAGGGCGTAGCCGCCGAGCGTACCGAAGGTCAGTGAAATTACGACCGTAAAGGTGACGATAATCAGCGTGTTAAGTGCGTTGCGCCAGAAATCCTCGATGATCCATGCACCGAAGTAACCGTCCCCGGTGAATGCCTCACCCGTCTCCGCGACTGTTCGGACACCGTAGATCGCATAGCGCCAGTCGGCCTTGGAAAAGAAATCGCCCTGCACCTTGAAAGAGCCCCATACCGTCCAGATAAAGGGCCCTGCGGCGATCATCAGCCAGAACACCACGAAGGCTGTGGCGAAGAAGGCGAGACCGAACGGGCGGCGCTGCGCTACGGACGCCATCGCTCAGTGAACCTTTCTATTGAAGTCGCGCCAGGTGCGGACGAGGACCGGCGCCAGCAGTATCACGACGCCCAGGATGGTCAGCATGGAGGTGGCCGCCGCGCTGCCGAACAGTTTAACATCTCCGCTGCGCAGGTCGTTGAAGATGATCCAGGAAAGTGATGTCGCCTTTGCCGATGCGGAAAAACCCACGATCGGCTCGAATACCCGGAAATTGTCCATAAGCTGCATCAGCGTGATGAAAACAACGAGCGGCATCATGTAAGGTACGACGACATGGCGAACCCGCTGCCAGCGCGAGGCGCCGTCGATCTGGGCCGCTTCCAGTGTTTCGGTCGGAACGGTCTGCAACCCGGCATAGAACACGATAAAGCTGAACGGCGCCGAGTGCCAGATCCCGTAGACGATGAGCATGATCCAGGTCAGCGGCTGGGATGCTTTGAGCGATAGTCGGTCGTCGTCAAAGATCCGTTGCAGTGTCGCCCCGATAACGCCATCGGCATCCACCATCCAGAACAGGATAAGGGAGCCGATCAGCGGCGTCACGATCATGGGCAGGAGCGAGACGAAGATGGTCGGTCCCTTCACCAGCCGGGGTAGCGCGTTGACTCCAAGCGCGATGGCAAGTCCAAGAACAATGACAAAGGGTGTCACGACCGCGGTGTAGGTCAGTGTGAACGCAAGGGCTTTGTAGAACGGTAGGTTCATAAGCCGGGCGCCGAAATCCACGAGGCTCGATGATGCACGCCATGCCTCTCCCGCTTCGGCAAAGGCCAGATGGCTGCGATTCGCGTAGGTGCCGAGACCGTTGAAACGGCCTAAGGGTCGTTCGTCCCGCAGTTTCGAAGTCGTTTCATGGTCGACGACCAATGAGGATTCGCATTTGAACGGCGAGCAGTTCTCCACTTCCATCAGCACCTGATCGTGCTCGACGAACAGGGACTGCACGGCGATCGAAACGATCGGCAGCGCGATGAAGAGCAGCATCGCGGCGAGGGACGGCAGGATAAACCAGAAGAAAGTCCTGTGCTTCACGCGGCCTGTTCCCGGATTTCCACAGGTTCGATGTTCTGTGGATGGATTTGCGGGAGCGGGGCCGGATACGGCCCCGCCAGATTCAGGATTTAAAGATAGCCCTTTTCCTTGGCTGCGGTGATGTAAGCGGCCTCGATGTCGGTGAGCGTCTGCTCGGCGCTTTCGTTGCCTTGCAGGAAGTCCGGCAGTTCGGCGGAGAACGCAGCGTGCAGGAGCCCCATATACGGCAGCATCGGATAGGGCTCGGCGCCTGCCGAAGCGGTGGCGGAGATGCCCTCGGCGGCGGGACCTGGCTTGTAAGCGTCCATTAGCCAGACCGCTTTGTCGTTGTTGTCGCCCTCCATGACCATGTCATCTGAAATTCCATTCACCATAGCGATGAAGCTCGCTTCCGCATCTTGGTCGGATACGTTCGTGGCGATGGTGAAGCCGTCCCACCAAAGGCTTGAAGCCGGGGAGGCGCCGCCGCCGACGGTCATCGCACCCACCGGAACCGTGTTGTCGACGACTTCGCTGGTCGAGCCTTCGCTGTCGAGCAACTGGCCCATGGACGAGCCCCACATCTGCGCCAGTGCGAGATTGCCGGCTTCCCAGATCGGCGCGACCGTGGCGGTATTGTAGGTCAGGAAGTCCGGATTGGAGTATTCCGTCAGTGACTTGAGCATGTTGAGCGTCGCAACGCCGATCTCGTTATTGACGTTCGGCTCCGCCGTACCTGGCTTGAAGAACTGGCCTCCATGGCCGAGGAACATGTTCACGAATTCCTCTCCGAGATTCCAGTCTGATTTGGTCAGCATCGCGAAGGGATGTTCGAGGATTCCGGCATTCTTGATCGCCTTCGCCGCCGCAAGAACCTCCTCGTAGGATGATGGAGTCTCGAGGCCGACCTGCTCCAGAATGTCCTTGCGGACCACCAGATGCTGGGCGTTGGCCATGAACGCGATCGCCATGACCTTGCCGTCTATGGTGATGAGCTGGTTTTTCATCAGGTTCTGACCGTGTTCGGCGACCAGATCGTCGAGCGGTCGGATCAGCCCGTCATTCAGGAGGGGCACGATCGACGAGTTGGCGACGATCACGGCGGAGTATTCCGCAGGATCCGCCGTCAGCGCAGCGACCTGGATGTCGCGGTGCTCGGAGGTATGGTTTTTCGAGAAGGTCACATTCCCTTCGGCGCATTCCTCGGCCTTGTTCACCACCGCATGTAGCGCGGGAAAGTCGTTGGCCAGTACGCTGACATTGCCGCCTTCGATGCCGCAGCTGGCATGGACAGCGCCTCCGGCGCATATCGCGAGAGCGGCGCTCGCCGCCAGTCCCTTCATATTATCCATGTGTCTCTATCCTTCCTGTGAGCGTTCAAGTTTCACCTGCCACGTCGTGCGGGGCGATGTACGCGCGGGATGCCAGTCTTTGCCTGCGCACCGAACGCGAAGCCAACCTTCGGGATGGCGGACTTCGACGCATCGGCGCGAACGTCAAGCGGTCCTGCATACGCTTGCAAAGACTAATGGCAAACCAACATGGATTGCAAGGTCGCTTGGCATCGATGTCATCGCTTTTCTGGAGGTTTCCGAACCGATTCCCCGGGGTGCGGCGGAATCCGTCCGTAAGTCCGGCGAAGCGACCGCGGTCGCTTGACAGTGTGAGTCACCGGTAGCCCGCGGTCCGGAAAGACCGATCGCAGGGCACCTTCCGCCCTGACCGCTTCCGCAGCCGGAGGATGGACGGTGCCGCGCTTCCGACGGGAATCGAAGCGGACGGCCCCTGTTCGGCTGATACGACTTGAGGGGACCGCGATGGTTGCCACCTGAGATTTCGGTGCCCATATAGGCCCGGATGCGAAGGAGAGCTGAATGGCGGACAACGCGTTTCCGGGCTGGCATGGCACCACCGTGATCGGTGTCAAGAAAGGTGGTGAAGTCGTTATCGCCGGCGATGGACAGGTAAGCCTGGGTCAGACCGTCATCAAAGGGACCGCGCGCAAGGTGCGCCGGCTTTCGCCGGGCGGTCTTGACGTATTGGTCGGCTTCGCCGGCTCCACGGCGGACGCCTTCACGCTCATGGAACGGCTTGAGACCAAGCTGGAAGCGACGCCGGGACAGCTGCAGCGCGCGGCGGTCGAACTGGCGAAGGACTGGCGAACCGACAGATTTCTGCAGAAACTTGAGGCGATGCTTATCGTGAGTGACGGCATAAAGCTCTATGTGGTTACCGGGGCGGGCGATGTGCTGGAGCCCGAGCATGACGTCATCGCCATCGGTTCCGGCGGAAACTACGCCCTTGCGGCGGCGCGGGCGCTGATGGATAGCGATTTTGGTGCGGAGGAGATCGCGGATCGGGCGATGGCGATCGCGGCCGAAATCTGCGTCTATACGAATGGCAATCTGACCAAGGAAAGGATCAGCGGTTGACCACACTGACACCCCGCGAGATTGTCGGTGAACTGGATCGGTTCATCATCGGCCAAAAGGATGCCAAACGCGCGGTCGCCGTCGCGCTGCGCAACAGGTGGAGGCGCAGGCAGCTGCCGGATCAGCTTCGTGAAGAGGTGTTTCCGAAGAACATTCTGATGATTGGACCCACCGGCGTCGGAAAGACCGAAATCAGCCGCAGACTCGCGCGTCTGGCCAAGGCGCCGTTTCTGAAGGTCGAGGCCACGAAATTCACCGAGGTGGGTTATGTCGGGCGTGATGTCGAGCAGATCATGCGGGATCTGGTTGATGTTTCGATCGCGATGACCCGAGATCGGATGCGTGAACAGGTGCGGGCCGATGCTCTGAAAGCCGCCGAGGATCGGGTTATCAAGGTGATAGTCGGGAACGATGCGCGCCCCGGCACCCAGGAGAAATTCAGGAAGGGCCTGAAGGACGGCGAATTCGATGACTTAGAGATCGAACTGGAAGTCTCGGAAAGCTCCAATCCGATGCCGATGATGGAAATTCCGGGCCAGCCCGGGGCGAGCGTCGGCATGCTGAACCTAGGCGAAATTTTCGGGAAAGCCTTTGGAACGCGCACGGTGAAGCGGAAAATGACCGTGGCCGAAAGCTATGACGTGCTGATCGGCGAAGAGGCGGACAAGCTTCTGGATGACGAATTGATCACCCGGGAGGCACTGGAAGTGGCCGAACAGAACGGGATCGTGTTCCTTGATGAGATCGACAAGGTCTGCGCGCGTCGGGACAACCGGGGCGGGGAGGTCAGCCGCGAAGGCGTACAGAGGGATCTCCTGCCACTGATCGAAGGGACGACCGTCTCGACAAGGCATGGAGCGGTGAAGACGGATCACGTCCTGTTCATCGCGTCGGGGGCTTTCCATATCGCGAAGCCGTCCGATCTACTTCCCGAGCTTCAGGGCCGTCTGCCGATTCGGGTTGAACTCAGGGCCTTGACGGAACGGGATTTCGTTCGCATCCTGACCGAGACCGACAATGCGTTGACGCTTCAATATTCGGCGCTGATGGATACCGAGGGGGTCAAGGTGTCGTTTACGGACGACGGCATAGAATCGCTCGCGAAGATCGCTGCGGACGTCAATCAGGGTGTGGAGAATATCGGGGCGCGTCGGCTGTATACCGTAATGGAACGTGTATTCGAAGAGCTTTCGTTCGCGGCGCCTGAGCGGCCTGGAGATGAGGTGGTTGTGGACAGGGATTTCGTGGAAGCGAATCTCGGGGAATTGTCCCGATCTCTGGATATAGGTCGCTACATGCTTTAGGTGACCAAGGCACATCTCGAATTCCGGTTTGCGTCCGGCCGTCACGTTCCGGGCGGTGGCGGTCTCCACCCTGCGATGCGCTCGATAGCGGAGGCGCCTGACCGCTTCCATGCCCACCCGCCAACGCCCATGTTGGATATGGCCGAATTTATCTGGATGCCTTGAAGCGCTTTCGTGACCTCGGTCACCGCGGTGTTGCCTTGGCTCTGGACGTTCCGGCTCGCATGGTCCATATGGACTACAGCGATGGGGAGGCGTCGATGGGCATTCTCAGGACGATTCTGCGACCGATCATCTGGTGGGATGGGCAGACACTGAACACCCAGATCCACACCTGGCTGAAAGGTGTCAGGGTCGGGGAAGATGATCAGGGAAACGTGTTTTACCGGTCTCGCGACGGCAGGCGCCGCTGGGTGATCTATAACGGAGAGGCGGAGGCAAGCCGGGTCGGACCTGACTGGCATGGATGGCTGCACCATACCTTTGACCAGCCGCCTTCCGAAGCACCTCTTCCGAGAAAGGCATGGGAACAGCCTCATCGTGAGAACCTGACGGGCACGGCGATGGCCTATGTGCCGCCCGGTTCGATTCGCAGAGGTGAACCGAAGGTAAGGCGCGACTATGAAGCCTGGGAACCCGAATAGAGCATGACGAACCAAACGACAGAAGCGCTTGTCGGAGGTGCGGTTCTCGCCGTCGCCGCGGGTTTCTTCATATATGCGGTTCAGACCGTCGGCGCCGGAGCCACGGTGGATAGCGACGACTATACCGCTTCGTTCACGACCGCCGAAGGCGTTTCCGTCGGCACCGACGTAAGGATGAGCGGGGTCAAGATCGGTATCGTGACCGCGCTTGAACTGAATCCCGAAACCTTGCGCGCGGATGCGACCCTGACCGTGGACAACGAGTATCGATTCCCCGACGATACGTCGGCCCTGATTTCATCCGAAGGTCTGCTGGGGGGATCGTTCATCGAACTGCTTCCGGGTGGATCACCCTTTGACCTTGAACCGGGATCCGAAATCGAGGACACACAAAGCTCGATGAGCCTTGTGCAGCTGCTTTTGCAGTTTGTGGGCGGTGGTCGTGGCGGACAATGATTCGGACACTTGTACCGTCGCTGCTTGTACCATGTCTTGTATGGGCGCAGGAGCCCCTTAGCGGGCTTGATGCGAACGACCCGACGGCGATGGATGACCTCGGCGAGGTCGAGGAAATCACCCAGCCGGATGCGGCGCAGGCCGAGGGAGCGTTGCTTCGTGGTCTGGATCGGGTTTCGGGAACTCTGACCGATCTGGAGATATTCAGTGGTGGCACCGTAAGGCTGGGACCGCTGGAAGTGGCACTTGCGGAATGCCGGTACCCGGTGGAAAATCCATCCGGCGACGCCTATGCCCATCTGACCATCCTCAGCGGTGACGATACCCTGTTTGAGGGCTGGATGATCGCGTCAAGCCCCGCTCTCAGCGCTCTGGATCACCGTCGCTACGATGTCTGGGTATTGCGCTGTATGACTTCTTGAGGATCCGTCTCCACGGGAAGTGAAAGAAACCTGGCGTTTTCCTGAAGCGCGTCGCCAAGCAACTCCATGTAGGCGGCGCACGAGATCTCGATCGCGCCGAGGGAGGCCAGATGCGGGGTGATGAACTGGACATCGAGTAGCCGGAACCCCGTTCGCCGCAGGTGGTCGACCAGATAGGCAAGCGCTATCTTCGATCCATCGCTGATCCTTGAGAACATGCTTTCGCCAAAGAATGCCTGCCCCAGGGAAACGCCGTAGACTCCGCCTTCCAGCCGGTTCCCTCTCCAGACTTCGACCGAATGGGCGAATCCGAGACAGTTCAGATCGCTGTATAGATTGAATATCGTGTCGTTGATCCAGGTTTCTTCGCGGTCGGCGCAGGCTTCCATCACCCCTTCGAAATCTCCGTTCAGTTCGATGCGGTAATCCAGCCGTCGCAGCCTCCGCCTGAGCGAACCGGACATGTGGAATCCGGATAGGGGGATGATTCCCCGATTTCGTGGCTTTACCCAGAATAACTCGGGGTCGTCACGACTGTCGCTCATCGGGAAAATGCCATCGGAGTAGGCATAGAGCAGGATTTCCGTTGTCACGCCCACAGCCGGAGTTGTAACGACTTCCGGTTCCATCCCACCTCACGGAAGCCGGAATCGACCGGGTCCCGGCATCGTGCCGGTGACCCCGCCGAAGACTTTGGGACAGTGTTGCAATCCGGAAATGGCGGCCAGATGCGGCGAGCGGCAGCGGACGTCAAACCGGTGGGAATGTTCCGGTCCGCATAGCGGGTTGTGTCCCATGTGTTCAGACACTGTCCGTCCTGGCCGCGAGCCATTCTTCCAGCCAGTGGATCGAGTAGTCACCGCAAAGAATGTCCCTTTCCTGCAGGAGTTCGTTGAATAGGGGCACGGTGGTGTGAATCCCGTCGATGATCAGTTCCCCCAGCGCACGCGAAAGTCTGGCCAGCGCTTCAGGTCGGTCGCGGCCATGCACGATCAGCTTGCCGATCAGGGAATCGTAGAAGGGTGGAATCGAATAACCGTCGTAGAGGGCCGAATCCATCCTCACTCCAAAACCGCCGGGGGCGTGGTATTGGGTGACCCGCCCCGGCGACGGTGCGAAATCCGGTAGTCGTTCCGCGTTCAGGCGCACCTCGATCGCATGTCCCTTGATCTTCAGATCATTCTGGACGAACGACATCGGCGAACCGCTCGCGACACGGATCTGCTCACGCACGAGATCCACTCCGAAAATCGCCTCCGTAACCGGATGCTCGACCTGAAGACGGGTGTTCATTTCGATGAAGTGGAATTCACCGTTTTCATACAGGAATTCCACCGTGCCAGCACCGGCATAACCGATGCGCGCCACCGCGGAGGCGCAGATCTCGCCGATACGCGCCCTGGTGTTCTCATCGATCGCGGGTCCAGGCGCTTCCTCGAAGACTTTCTGGTGACGCCGTTGCAGGGAGCAGTCCCGTTCACCGAGGTGTACCGCGTTGCCTTTGCCGTCCCCGAAGACCTGGATTTCGATGTGGCGGGGATTGCCGAGGTATTTTTCCAGATAGACCTCGTCATTGCCGAATGCCACCTTCGCCTCCGCCCGGGCGGTACCGAATGCGACTTCAAGATCGCCGCGGTCGCGCACGAGCTTCATGCCGCGCCCCCCACCTCCGGCCGTGGCCTTGACGATTACCGGATAGCCGAGATCGTCGGCGATGGCCCGTGCCGTTTCCACATCGGGAACACCGCCTTCGGAGCCGGGCACGCAGGGCACGCCAAGTCCCGCCATCGTCTCCTTGGCGGTAATCTTGTCGCCCATGATGCGAATGTGTTCGGCGGTCGGGCCAATGAATGCAAGTGCATGCTCCTCCGCCACCTGAACGAATTTCGCGTTCTCCGAAAGGAAACCATATCCCGGATGGATCGCCTGAGCACCAGTGATGTCACAGGCCGAAATGATCGCGGGGACGGAAAGGTAGCTTTGCGATGCGGATGGAGGGCCGATGCAGACGGCTTCGTCGGCCATTCGGACATGCATCGCATCGCTATCGGCGGTGGAGTGTACCGCGACCGATCTGAGCCCCATATCCCGGCAGGCGCGGATGACGCGCAGCGCGATTTCGCCACGGTTGGCGACAAGTATCTTGTCGATCATTTGGGCTACCCGACGACCATCAGCGGTGCGCCATATTCCACGGGCGAGGCGTCTTCGACCATGATGCGTTTCACAACACCCGGTGTTGTCGCATGGATCTGATTCATGGTTTTCATCGCTTCGATGATCAGCAGCGTCTGACCTTCGGTCACGCGGTCTCCCACATTGACGAACGGCGCCGAGCCAGGCTCGGGTGCCAGATAGACGGTGCCGACCATTGGCGAGGTCACGGCTCCGGGAAGCGCCGCCGGATCATCTCCCGCGGTTTCAGGCGGAGCCGGTTCGGCGGGAGGCGCTGGCGACGCGGCGGTTACGGGCGCTGCCGGAGCGGCTGCGGGAGTTGGTGTGGATGACGGGCGGGCGCTTCGGCTTATGCGTACCACCAGTCTCTCGGCACCCTTCCGGCGCCGTTCGATTTCCAGTTCTTCCAGACCGCTTTCACACAGGATATCCGCGAGCGCGCGCACGAAGGCGACGTCTCGGTCGGGTGTTGCCGGGAGGTTATCACTGTTGTCTGTCATTCCGTCTCC
Source organism: uncultured Rhodobacter sp. (assembly GCA_965201085.1). Classification (GTDB taxonomy): domain Bacteria; phylum Pseudomonadota; class Alphaproteobacteria; order Rhodobacterales; family Rhodobacteraceae; genus JAPOUP01. The sequence goes on from CBDAVS010000015.1 coordinate 99,096, forward strand.
GACCGCCAACGATACCCGCGTCCGATGCGGGCTCCATTCCATATATGTCGATAAATCCGGTGTTGAAAGTACGAGTTCCATTCACCCGCGAGGATTTCCGGACTTGCGGTCGGTGAAACCGATGCTTTAGACCATCGCCTGAACCGCCGATGAGGAACGAGGACGGGAATGCGGACGGCCTTCACCCGCAGGGATCTCATTGCCAGAGGTCGTCTGCGTGACCTGATGCAACGATCCAACGCGCGGGGAGCGCTGCAGCTTGGCTCGCATCTTGGAGCGATCGCGGTAAGTGGGGCGTTGCTTTGGCAGCTTTGGGGTTCGTGGTGGGCTGTGCCGATATTCATGCTGCATGGTGTTCTGATCAATTTTCTCTATGCGGGTCAGCACGAACTGAGCCATGGAACGGTATTCAAGGCACGATGGCCAAACATGGTATTCGGTAGGCTGATCGGTTTCGCCATGATCTTCCCGCGCGATTTCGACTGGATCCAGCATTCGGCGCATCATCAATGGACCCAGGATTGGGAAAAGGACGGTGAATTGGTTCGTGAGCCGTATAATCTGAGGAGCTATATGCTTTGGGTCAGCGGCGTGACGTACTGGATAACCCGCGTGTGGCGTGTTCTACGGTTCGCCTGCGGTGTCGTGCTTGAGCCATATGTGCGTCCGGATCAGCATGCACTGGTGATCCGTGAGGGGCGTTGGCATCTGGCAGGCTATCTTCTACTCGCCGCATTGTCGGTTGTGTTTCAGACCTGGGCGGCGGTAATTCTCTGGTTGGCGCCGATGGTCGTCATGAAGCCGGTCCATCAGCTGCAGAACACGATCGAGCATCTTGGCCTTAGCCATGAGCCGGACATTTTCCGCAACACACGGACGACCCGCACCAACGCGCTTATGCGTTGGCTCTGCTGGCAGATGCCTTATCACACCGCGCACCATGCCTTTCCGTCGGTGCCGTTCTGGCGTCTGAAGGAACTGGACCGGGAGCTGAAATCCAGCGGCGCTGAGCCTTACGAAATGGGCTGGATCGAGTTCCAGATCGAGGTGATCGGGAAGCTCATGGCAAAGGATGAAAGCCAGTATCCCTACGACGAGGTCTGGATTGTTTCGACGCCCCGCGGTCAGCGTAGGCTGGAAACCGCGTGAACCGCGTTCGGGTCAATGGATCGGTTCCGGTTAACGTAACCGATATAGGCGGATGGCTTTTGAAGTGCCGTTGGCTGGATCCGGAATGAAATCCGATTCGGAAAATTCGGCGCATGTTTCCAATTTATGACGCCCCCGTTCCGCTCTGAAGTGCGACACCGTTGATGGTGGGAAGCCGCGTTTCGGGTGCGGCATCCTGCGAACCGGCCGGATAACGGCGACAGTCCCTGTGCGCAGGACAGGAGAGTGTCATGCCCGAGGGCTACCGTCATCTGACCTTCGACGGAAGATGCCGGATATACGCGACGGGGAAAGGCGGGCTTTCGAACGGGGCCATCGCCGGGCGGCCGGGCCGCCATCCGGCCACCATATCGCGGGAGATCCGACGCGACGGCGGCGGGCGGGGATACCGGCAGGGACAGGCGTGGAGGAAGGCCACCGGGCGCCGGAGCGGGGCCTCTTCGGTCCCGGGGAAGCTGACGGAGGGGCGCCGGGCGAAGGTCGTGGCGAAGCTGGAGGAGGGCTGGAGCCCGGAGCGGGTCCCGGGGCGTCTCCGGCTGGAGGACCCCGGCATGGTCGGCCGTCAGCGGATATACGACCTCGTACGCGCGGACGGCGGGGACGGAGGAACGCTTTGCGGGCACCTGCGGCGGCGGGGAAAGAAACCGGACCGGCAGGGTGGCCGCCACGCGGGCCGGGGCCACATCCCGGGCCGGAGGGACATCCCGGAGCGCCCGAAAGAGGGCGGGGCGAAGGCGAGGATCGGCGACTGGGAAGCGGACACGGTGATCGGCGGGGGACACGGCGGTGCGGTGGTGTCGCCCGTTGACGGATGCCCGGAATTCACGCCTGTCCAACGGGTTGACGGAAAGAGGGCGGAGGTGGCCGGCGGGGCGATGACCGACCTTCCCGAGGGTCCCGGGGCCACGGTCCACACGATCAGGGCGTACAGCGGCGGGGAGTTCGCGGGGCACGCGAAGGTGGTGAAGGCGCTGGAGGCCCTTGAGTTCATACTTTTTTGAACGCAACCCATTGATATAATGGACATCACTCCTGAAAGAGGGCACTACTTTCCGGTGGTCCGCGCTCTGTCTTCCGGTTCGGGGGCCGTGAGGAATTCGTCCGTATCGCCTTTCGTGTGTAGATGAACGGAGCCCGGTTCCAGTTCAGCCCCAGTGTGCGGTAGATCTGCCTGGCGTCGGCCGAGGCCGCGCTGGGAAGGCCGAATTTCCTCGGGCCTTTCGTTTCGTACAGAATGCTGATCTGCAGGCCGTTCAGCGCCCGTCGGATGCGGTCGGGGCTCATCCGGTGACCCTGAACCGCCAGCCGCTGGCGCAGGTGCTGGAGACAGCGGAAAGCCATGTAGCGGATGGCGATGTGTGCCCGCACCCGGCGCTCCTTCCAGTGGAAAACCGGCCGGATGGCGAGGTCATGTCTGTTCGTCCGGAAGCACGCCTCGATTTCCGCCAGCCTGCGGTACTGGATGACCAGGTCGCGCGGGTCGGTCTCCCCGCAGCCCCAGGCCACGATCCCCCGAAGCCCGTCCCAGCGTGCCGCCCCGGCCACCTTTTCCTCGTTCAGGCGGACCTGCCCGTCGGGGAAATCCAGGAACCGGGCGGTGCCACGATTGCCATGCGAGGCCGGCTTCCGGCTTCCATTCAGGCTTGCGCGCAGCCTGTCGATCCGGCGTTCCCGGTCGTGGACGTCCCTGCGGGCCCGTCGTGATGAGTGGGTGACGACGAGCCTGCACTCGCCGTCCTCGATGCACAGGTAGCGGCCGGTCGACCGCGAGCACCCGTCCCGGCTCCATGCGCTGTAGCTGTCCGGATCAGGGATCTTTCGCTTCTGCGCGGCGGGGCGGGACTTCAGGCGGGCGCCGAGGATATGGGGCGTGCCGCGCCGTCGAAGCGCCGCCTGGTTGTCCGCGCTGATCATCGCGGCGTCAGCCACCACCGTGAAACGCGCCCCGTCATGACGCCGTTCCAGACCCTCGAGCGCCGTCACGAGGGTGTTGCCTTCGTAGGTGTTGCCCGGAAACGGCCCGTAGCCGACCGGAAGTCCCTCCGGCGTCACCGGAAGGGCGAACAGAACCTGGATCCGGTGCGGCTTTCCGTCCTTGCTGAAACCCTTGAGCGGCGGATCGTCGTCCCTCTCACTCTCGAAATACAGGCTCGTCGTGTCGTGGAAGATCGCGGTCAGGGGCTCCGGAAGCAGCGTCTTCGCGACATCCAGCGACCGCTGGCGGATCGCCTCGATCCGGGCGTCGTCGATCAGGTCCATGCTGCGATAGACGTAGTTCAGGTTCAGGGACAGTTCCCCATGGCTGTCAGGCTCACGCACCGTGGCTCGTTTCGGGAGTGGCTGGGATATCCGGGCAGGCACCGGTTCCCTGATGATGCGGTTGGCGCTCATGCGACGGGCCCCGCACAGACTGTCCCAGCCAAGCTGGCCGTAAACCGAACCGAAAGCCTCACGGACCCCAACAATGACCCGGCTCTCCTCGCGGCAGTCGGCCAGGTCGACCCCCAGAGGCTCGGGATCCCGTGCCGCCCGCCTGGAACTCTCGATCAGATCCGTGAACCGTTTCGGCGGGAACAGGGCTGGCTGGCCGCTGTCCTTCCGCCCGATTTCCCCGATGATGAGGCGTGCGAGGCCCTCGAGCCGCTCGAGCTGGGCCTCGGTGGTCGCCGTGCCGACATGCCGCAGGACGCGCTGCCGAACCCTGTCACCATTTCGTACGGACCTGACGATCTGGACCTTCGTGCGGCCGCCCGCAAGTTTTTTCCTTCGTACGAACATGGTTGGAGCATATTGCGTGCCGGACGCGCATGTCAAATGAAATCGCCATCAGGGGCACTACATCTCGGTTTTCGCCGACTGGGTCGAAATGAACCCTGTATAGCTGGATTTCCAGAGTCGGGATACGCCAAAAAAGTAGGAACTCAAGAAAGAGGGCGGGGCGAAGGCGAGGATCGGCGACTGGGAAGCGGACACGGTGATCGGCGGGGGACACGGCGGTGCGGTGGTGTCGCCCGTTGACGGATGCCCGGAATTCACGCCTGTCCAACGGGTTGACGGAAAGAGGGCGGAGGTGGCCGGCGGGGCGATGACCGACCTTCCCGAGGGTCCCGGGGCCACGGTCCACACGATCAGGGCGTACAGCGGCGGGGAGTTCGCGGGGCACGCGAAGGTGGTGAAGGCGCTGGAGGCCGACTTCCTCCTCCCGACGCCCCACCACTTGTGGGAGCGGGGCCTTCCGGTTGCGGCAAGTCAACCCTGCTCAGAATGGTCGCGGGTCTGGAAACGGTGACATCGGGTGAGGTTCTTATCGCCGGCGAGCGCGCTAACGAAAAGGAGCCCATGGATCGCGATATAGCGATGGTGTTCCAGAACTACGCGCTCTATCCGCATATGACCGTCCGACAGAATATGGGTTACGGCCTCAGTATCGCCGGTCTGCCGAAGGACCGCATCGTCGAAAAGGTTGAAGCCGCCGCGGAGCTTCTGCAACTCTCGACGCTCCTGGATCGCAAGCCGCGCCAGCTATCCGGAGGCCAGCGCCAGCGCGTCGCGATGGGCCGTGCCATAGTGCGTGAGCCTTCCGTGTTCCTCTTTGACGAACCGCTTTCGAACCTTGATGCGAAGCTGCGTGTCCAGATGCGGTTGGAGATCAAGGCGCTGCAGTCCAAGCTCGGAATTACGTCGCTCTATGTTACGCACGATCAGGTCGAGGCCATGACCATGGCGGATCGCATGATGGTGATGAACGGTGGCTTGGCTGAACAGATCGGCACGCCGCTGGAGGTTTACGAGACGCCGCGGTCACTGTTCGCGGCTCAGTTCATCGGCAGTCCGGCGATGAACGTTTTTGATGCGACGGTTAATTCGGGATAGATCCTGCTGGGTGGAAAGATCCTGGCGAATATCGCGGCACCCGATGGTAAGGTGTATCTTGGCATCCGTCCGGAGCATTTTGCGATCGAGGAGGACGGTCCCCTTTCCGTATACGTGAAAATGATCGAACCTCTTGGTGCGAACACGCTTCTTCATGGAGTGCTTGATTCGACCGGGGATGAGGTAACCCTCAGTCTTCCAGGTGTTCATACGGCGGCAATGATCGATGCGACCGTGAATTTCGCGCCGCAAACGAACATGCTGCACCTGTTTTACGGTGTTTCGGGACAACGGCTTGACCCATAGACACTTCCCTTGGGCAAGATCATCCATGCACTTCGGAATTTTGGAGAACCGCCGGAAATAGCTTTCGGAGACAGGGCATTCCCGCATTCGATCCGATGCATCACCAATCCATGTGTAACCGCCGCGCCATTGCATGGGACACGTTGGATCATACACGATGCGTTTCACCTGCAGCGACCGTTAAATTGAGCGGAAATGTACCGTGATCCTGCTGGCCGTGGTATCTGGTTACGCATTTCGAACGGTTCCACCCGTCACGCCGCGCTTCCACTCCGAAGCGCGACACCGGTCCATATCCAGGGCGCCGGTTTAGATCGAGCGGAGTGTGCGGACCGGGGTGAATTGTGCTCCGACTGCGTCTACCGAGCTCGCTTCAGGCCGGTTCGGGTAAAGTCGTTGAGGTCGAGGTCGGTCCCGAATTCATAATTCGACCAGTTCAACACGGTGCTTTTGCCCGTAAGATGATTCGTCATCGTCAACTTGGAAGCATGCCAGAAACGACCGAGATATTCATTGAATCCTTCAGCGACCAACGTTTTGAGATGTGCGTTCCTGCGGTCGAAAAACTGGGTCTGAACGGTGCGGAATTCCTGTGTGTCGATCCAGACCAGTTGGCGGGTATAGCCGGAATCGCCGCCGGCCGGAACGCGCTCCAATACGCTACATTGGAGATTGCCGCAGGATTCGTTGCGTAAGAAAGTGTGGGTGAATTTCTCGACCTCGGAGGAGCCCAGGTCCTCATAGGAGAATTCGCTGCCTATGAACGAACCGGACTGGTTGGAGGAGCTGATGCGCTTCACGCGTTTCACGGCCGGAAGATAGAGCCATTGTTCGTTGGGCTTGTCCCTGTGCGCATGAACGAGGAAGGCGGTTCCCTTGACATCGTTCGGTCTGTCGAAAACGAACATGCTTCGGTCTCCGTCCCCTCTTACCTCTATGACCTTGAGGCGCAGTTCGCGCTGGCTTTCCTGTCCCCTTTTATTGCGCAGAATCATGGTCATCTCCGCGGTGAAATTACCGAAGCCCTTCTGACGTTCGCGGGCTTCCGTCGCGATCGAAAGGCCGGTTTCGTCCGCTTGGGCTATCGATACGGGTCCGCCCGCCCAGAGCAGAACGGCAAGACCTGTAGCGAAAAGTGCTAGCATCAAACGGGGCAGAAAGACAGGGCGCACCATCGTTCTCCTATCGGCAACCGTTTTCCGGAAAGGAACTGCGGGACATCCGAGGTGACCGGCAAACAGCCCACCCGGTCATTACAGTCCCCGCGTCCTTGCCCGGAAACATCCTAGCGGCGAAATATCACAATTTGTGCATCGTGCGCAAGTGGCGTATTCAAAGATTGACCGGCGTCAGAAGCTATAATCCAGATTCACTTCGATGAAGCTATCCCGCCGCACCACGTGGACCGGATCATCCGGGTCGACGTCGAGATAGGCGGAAGCCTCCACATGCAGGGATAGGTTGTCGGAGAGGCGACGATTATACTCGGCACCCAGGGTCTTGGTGGATTTGTTGGCTGAGCTCAGGGTGCTGAAAACGATTTCGGTGCTTTTTTCATCGTTCAGGGCGAGACTGGCGGCGGTGAAAATGTCATTCTCGAACGGGTTCGGTGTCCGGCTTAGCCGTCCGTCGTACAACCATTCGGCGAATACGGTAAGGTCGGCATAGGAGCCCATCACGCCACTGAACATGTATTCAGCGCCCGCCACGAAAGCGTTGTAGTCTTCTTCTTCAGGTACAAGTTCACCGTTCTGTGATCCGGTACGTCGGATGGTCTCCAGTTTGAGCAGCCAAGGGCCAGTGGTCAGCTGGGCGTCCAGCCCATACTGACGAATCTTTTCGTAATGTGGTGCCACAGCAGTTGGTGGCGTATGCGGACCGGTTTGTTGATCCGGCCAATAAGGTCTCAGAACGGGTTCGCGGCCGGTGCCGTCAAACAGGCTGAGCCCGATGTCGAGCGGCCCGAAATTATTGCTGTATCGGCCGGCAAGGTCGATATGCCACTCTTCGGCGTTCGATTCGTAGGAAATCAGGCCTGAATCCACGATCGGCTCGGTCCTCAGGCGCCCATGATGGCCAGGGTAGGTGCGCGGTCGGTGCCAGGTCAGGCCGAGTAATTCAAGCGCGCCCCAATCTCCCGACAGGGTTAGATTGGCCATGGGTTGACCCAGCTTGGTTTTCTCGTTCGGATGTTCGACGAGATCCGTCTGGTTGACGATATCGACCAGCGGTCTCGATTCGACGACTCCCCAGAACACACGATCAATGCCAAGACGCAATTCCCATTCACTGTTCCCGATATCGCCGTAGGTCAGAAAATAGGCTTCGCGTAGATCTGCGTGGGTACGATCCGAATCAGCGGCATCGTAACGGAAAAACGGAGTCAGCGTGAAACTCGCTCCATCATCGCCCTCAACATAGACTGTCGCTTCGGCGGTAATTCCGCTGGAATGACTGCGCTGATCCGGATAGGTGGCCGGTTCGGGAAACAGTCGGAACTCAGCAGCCAAACGGGTGGAAACGTCAATTTCGGCTGTGGCGGGCAAACCTGTCGCCAGGGTCAGGCACAGTATCCCGATCAGCGCATTATGGGATGCAGAGGTATGGTCGATCATCACGTCTCTTTCTACCGAGCGTACGGAGATAGCGGCGGTCATTCAACAACTGGATAGCTTCTCATTGGCGTTGTTTATTGGTCTGATGGCATGTATGTTTAACCGATTCCACCGCTCAGCGCAAACGATTCAACTGGCCACCGTTTCACTTTATCCTGACGGTGACTGCGGAATACGGGACCCCCGTTCCGCCCTGAAGTGCAACACCGTTGATGGTGGGAAGCCGCGCCGGTGGTGCGGCTTCCTGCGAATCGGCCGGATAACGGCGACAGTCCCTGTGTGAACAATAGGAGAGTGTCATGCCCGAGGGCTACCGTCATCTGACCTTCGACGGGAGATGCCGGATATACGCGACGGGGAAAAGCGGGCTTTCGAACGGGGCCATCGCGAGGCATCCGGGCCGCGATCCATCCACCATATCGCCGGAGCGGGGCCTCTTCGGTCCCGGGGAAGCTGACGGAGGAGCGCTGGGCGAAGGTCGTGGCGAAGCTGGAGGAGGGCTGGAGCCCGGAACAGGTCTCGGGGCGTCTCCGGCTGGAGGACCCCGGCATGGTCGGCCGTCAGCGGATATACGACCTCGTACGTGCGGACCGCAGGGACGGAGGAACGCCTTGCGGGCACCTGCGGCGGCGGGGAAAGGACCCGGACCGGCAGGGCGGTCGCCACGCGGGCCGGGGTCATGTCCCGGGCCGGAGGGACATCCCGGAGCGCCCGAAAGAGGGCGGGGCGAAGGCGGGGACCGGCGACCGGGAAGCGGACACGGTGATCGGCGGGGGACACGGCGGTGCGGTGGTGTCGCCTGTTGACGGATGCCCGGAATTCACGCCTGTCCAACGGGTTGACGGAAAGAGGGCGGAGGTGGTCGGCGGGCGGTGACTGACCTTCCCGAGGGTCCCGGCGCCAGGGTCCACACGATCACGGCGTACGACGGCAGGGAGTTCGCGGGGCACGCGAAGGTGGCGAAAGAGCTCAGGGCCGACTTCCTCCTCCCGACGTCCCACCACTCGTGGGAGCGGGGCCTGAACGGGCATACCAACGGGCCGCCGCCCCGGTACCTGCCGAAGGGGACCGACTTCCGCGAGGTCACGGACGCCCGTGTGAAGCGGGTCCAGGACATCCTGAACGCGCCCCCCCGCAAGGCGCCCGGCTACCTGACGCCGGCGGAGGCTTTCGCCCGGGTGCGACCTCCCTGAAGACGCCCGTCCCCGGAGGCTGACGGGGCGAGGAAAGGGACCTGCCGGCGCGCCCGTCCGGTTTCGGTCGGGCCCCCTTCCCCCTCGCCCGGACGGGCGCGCCGCTTTGCGACCGCGGGAAGCTGCTGTTTCGCTCCGATTCGAAGGGACAGCCGCCGCATTCCGCGTGGAAGCCGGGCCCCTGGCCGGAAAATCCTTCAACACCGGCCCGCCTCCTCCGCTCGGGCCATCCCCTCGCTCCGGAGACGGGCCGGTGTTGCGCTTCGGACTGGCGCCGGGGGAGGTTTTCACAGTTCCGTTTAACCGGTTTCTGGATGCGGTCACCTTATATTCTGTTGCCTCAAACCGCCGCCTGTGACTGAGCGGTTCGAGGTCACAGCAGCAGTGTCACGATGGAAGGCCAGATCAGGAGAATCGCGAGTGCCAGCAACTGGACACCGATGAATGGTAGGAAGCCTCTGAAGATATCCGTCAGCGAAATATGTGGAGGTGCCACGGATTTCAGATAGAACGCCGCCGGTCCGAACGGCGGTGATAGGAAACTGACCTGCATGTTCATACAGAACAGCACCCCGAACCAGACAGCGACGTAATGCGGATCGAGCTGGCCGATGAATCCGATTTCTTCGATCGGCATGGCGCGCACGATAGGCAGGAATACCGGGATTATCAGAAGCACGATCCCGACCCAGTCCATGAACGCGCCCATGAACAGAAGAATCAGCATCATGGTCAGCAGGACCAGCATGGTCGGCATCTCGGCCCCGACAATCAGGTCGGCAATGTAGCGTGGTCCACCGGCTAGGGTATATGCCCCGGACAGGGCGGCGGCGCCGACCGTTACCCAGATAATCGTTCCGGTGGACCGGAGCGTACGCATCAGGCTATCCCAGACCAGTCCGACCGATGCCTCACCTCGGAACACGGCGATCATGAACACCGCGAAGGCGCCCATGCCGGCGGCTTCGGTGATTCCCGATATTCCACCGTATATCGATCCAAGCACGACCCCGATAACGGTGAAGGGAGGCACGAGGCCCTTTCCGTGCTCCCAGCCTATCCGGGTGCGCTCTCGACCGAAGACCAGGAACGCGAGCGCAAGACCCGCCAGAAGATAGCCCGCTAGATATGGAATATGATGCTGCATGCCCAAGAATATCTGCGGTACGCTTTCATCAAGGCTTTGGTTCTGTCCGGTGACGGTGAAGAACACCGTGCGCAGCAGAAGTAGCGCCGAGACCCCTGCCAGAAGAATGCTCAGAAACGCGCCGAACAGACCGAGTTTCTGCAGGCCGGTCGGGTCTCCCGGTTTAGGATCGGGAAGCGGCGCATGGCTTGGATTAAGCTGGGTTCGGATCACGATGTAGAGAATGATGAAGCTCGCCAACATAAAGCCCGGCACGAACGCCCCGGTGAACAGCGCCTTGATAGAGGTTTCTGTGATCAAGCCGTAAATGATCAGGACGATTGAAGGTGGTATCATCGTTCCGAGACTGCCGGAGGCGCAGATCGTTCCGATGGCAAGGTTCTGATTATAGCCGAGGCGGAGCATCTGCGGTAGCGCGATCAGGCCTAGAAGAACCACCTCACCCCCGATGATCCCTGACATCGCCGCCATGATGACCGCCATCAGCGATGTCACGATAGCGATCCCACCGCGCACGCGGCTCAGCCAGTAATCAAGCGAGTTGTACATCTCCTTCGCTATGCCAGATCGTTCAAGGAGCGCGGCCATGAAAATGAATAAGGGTACCGATATTAGAACGTATTCCGTTAAGAGATCGAAAACTTTCTGGGTCAGGATGTATAGCGGTCCGGTTCCTGGTCGCCCGGTCAGGAGTCCCTCACCGAAGCTGAATGGGTTCAGCAGAAGCCCCGGCTCGAACTTCATGATCATAACCAGAAGCGCAAGGACCGCGCTGGCGAAGCCGAGCGGCATTCCGATGGCAAGAAGGATAATCAGTCCCAGAACAAGGATGATCGATATCGTTCCGACATCCATCAGTTCGCTCCCACGCTGCGCTTGATCGCTTCAAGCTCGTCTTCGTCGATATCATCGGCCGCCGAGTGAACTTCAGGTTCGAGGTCCCAATCGGCGATCACGTTCACCACGGCTTGAATCGCAACCAGAGTGATGACGATAAGCACTGCAGGCTGTACCGTTGCGGGAATGGGAGGATCGAAAGCGGTCCCGAACATTTCCCACTTATAGAACTTGACGACAAAGACCTGCTGGTAACTCCCGAACACAAGGAAGAAGGCGAAAATGACCAGGAGCGCCGCCCAGACTGTATCAAACAAACGTTGTGTCCAGCGCGGAACCATATCGTAGAGCAGAAAGATGCGGATATGACAGCGCTGCTGCATGGCGTAGAGGCCAGAGAGAAGAAATACGAAGCCGGCAATCCACAGTGTGAGTTCATTGGCCCAAAGTGTTGGGTGTTCGAGCGCGTAGCGCAGAAAGACCTCATACAGCATGACGCCGGTCATGGAGATGATCATGATCATCGTCATCCGTCCGAAGAACAGCGCAATCCTGTCGATCGAGCGGTAGTGCTGGAATTCCATATGCGCCACTTTCACGGTGCGGACACCGATCACAAACAGGATCGGGATCAGAACCAAAGCCAGCCAGTCAAGGAAATCCGCGTATCCACCGAAAACGCCATCCAGACCCGGCGCTACATCCTTGCGCTTGTGAAGCTCGCTCATCTGATCGAGCAGACTTTGGTTTCCCGGTGGAATGAAGTCGAGGATATAGGCGGGCGTGTGCCAGATCGCCCAACCGATGCAAACGAGCAGCGCCCCTGGAACGATCCATTCCAGTAGGCTCCCGGTTTTCTGTTCCAAGGCTTCCCTCCTATCCGGTCTTATTTCGACTGGTTATTTTTTCGTGCGGCTTCAAAGTAGAGGCCACACAGGGAATTATTCTCCGGCCCCATGGTTCTGACCTTTCAGTGGATGTCAAGCGTCGAACTCATTCGGCCATCCGGTTGCGCGACCACCGAGCCGGGTGCCGGCCTCCGATCCTGTCGAGGCTACGTCACGGGTGAGAGTATGGAGGTATTTCGGACTGGCCCTGTTCAGCGCTAGGGCGCATTCGCTCCGGGTATGCATCCATTTCTTTCGGGAGGAGACCGCCGCTCAACACCTTCGATCACATAAAGCTGCCATCCTTTGTGCGGACACCGACCCCCGTTTTGACGGGTATGTTGAGTCCTGAACCATGGAAAGCGAGAACCTTGGAAGTTGTCTTTGCAGTGTAGTGCGGGGCCGGACGGCCCCGCCGCCTTGTCGTGGATGGGAGAAATCCCGACTACATCGCACCCAGGCCCTGAAGGAATTTGATGTGGCTTTCAAGCAAGGCTTTCGCTTCCGGCGTCGTAGCGAATTCGGTCCAGCCAGCCTTCACGGCCTGACGGAATTTCCCCAATTCTTCAGGCGACCATTCGTAGAGATTGATGCCCTTTTCACGAAGATCCTTCGCGGTCTGCGCGTTTTTGACCTCGTTAATCGACGCGTTGTGCATAGCCAGCGCATCCATGGAGACGGTCATGATCGCCTTGTGATGCGCCGGCATCGCGTCCCAGATATCCTTGCGGCAGGCAAGGTGGTCCGCTGGCATCGAGTGGAAGCCGGGATAGTTCGTGTGCTCAGCGATATCGTAAAGGCCGAGGCCGACGTTATTGGTCAGGTTCGCCGCGTCGGCGCCGTCGATGATACCGGTTTCAAGCGCGGTGAATATCTCGTTGAAATCCATCACGATCGGTGACGCGCCAAGATTCTTGAAGACCAGTGTCGCCATGCCCGGCGGAGAACGGAATTTCCAGTCCTTGAAATCCTCAACACCCCGGATCGGTCGAGTCGATGCAAGCGATTCAGGGCCGGGGATCCACCAACCGACGAATTCCATGCCGTGCGCGTTATAGAGTTCATTAACCGCTTCTCGCCCTCCACCATGGAAAAGCCAAGCCATCTGTTGGTAGGGATTGGAGTAGCCGCCCATCAGGTCGCCGGCGAACTGGAACGCGGGATTCTTGCCCGTTTGGTAGGCGCCTCCGGTCATGTCGCAGTCAAGAATGCCAGTTGCTGCGGCGTCGAACGTTTCGGCGGATTTCACAACCGCTGAAGCGTAGAACATCTCGATCTCTATCTCACCGTTGGACATCGCTGTGACGTCCTCCACCCATTTCGCAGCCATCTGGCCCGATAGCGTTTCCGGTGAGAAATGCGTCTGGATGCGCAGCGCGGTTGTCTCCGCCGAAACCGAGAGCGTTCCTGCTGCCAGCGCCGCGACCGATGCCGCAGCTGAAAGTCTTGATACAAGGCTCATACTGATGATCCTCCTTGGAATGTTGAACACTTGATCCCTTATGCGGGTGTGCCGGGCGGAATGCCCATAATTGAAATGAGTAAATCGCCGGTGTCCCGAGGGCAACTTGATTTTTCGGGACGCGGGCATCTCTCTAGCAATATGACGCCAAGCGGTACTCCATGTCGGGCAAGCTGTAATATGACACGCGGAATATCGCTCTACCGCTACCGTGTTGGAAGTTTTCGTCTGACATTCGCATAATGCGATGTCCGGCTCAACCCGGATTTCTCACCGGTCGCTTCGGATCGCCGCATCATTCAACATCGCTTCTCTCACGGGTGGCAGCCCGTTCCCCCAAAGGTCCTCCGCATTCAGGTTAGTGGTGGCGTCGGTGTGGCGCCCAGGGGTCAGCCGGATGTTCTCCAGCGAGACGCGGGACGCCTCAGCGACTTTTCCCGTCCGCTCGCCCATCAGGTAATCCCTTAAAATCACGAGGTCATGTTTCTTGGAGAAAGTTATCCTCATTTCGTTGTCAAGGATTCGCTTCAGACGGAGTTCGATGCCGTTAATCCGCAATAAGATCGGACCTACGGCGTCTGAAAGCGTTCACCCTCGGAGAGGCTTCGCGCCTTCCAGTTCTCCCGATCGGCATCCCCGAGCATATTAGTGGCCAAGGCATAGATTCGAGCTCCTGGACCGAAGTACTCGGGACCTCCTTGCCGTATACCTGTCATCTGCAGCCGTCCCCTTTTTGGAACTGCCTGTGCGCTGCGCTCAGCCAGTCAGGTCATAAAGGCGAGATGTTCGGTCGCGCATAGTCGAGTGGTAGCGAGTTCCGCTCACATAATCTTCGAATGCGACGGATTTTCGGGTAACCCATCAGGATTTCAATATGTTCGTCCAATACGACTTTTCGGGGGGAAACTCCGCGATACACCCGGAGTCTCCCTGAATTCCACCACTTGATACGTCGTCCGGAACGGCGAGCGTCCGGTACAGGAAAGCTTAAGCATATCGAGTATCTACGCTGATGCATGTTGTACCTCATCATTACTTTGTTGGGATGAACCCGGAATGCAGATGCGCTGTTCCTCAAGTTTCGCCGGTGCTGGCAGAAAAAAGAGGGCGTCCCCCATAATCCGCAGAACCAGATAATCTAGTGTTTGACAGAATACCGACAAGCTGCCGATTTTTCGCGATAAAAAAGGTAATCCGTCAGTCCTCCACATGGGAGGCACCGATGCGCAGGGTCCACGACCCCCGGCGGAGGCCCGGCGCCCCGACATCACGAGGATCAGGCCGACCGTCAGGTCGAGGGACGACATCCCGGCGGTCCCGATCGGCCTCCAGTATCCCCGCGGCGGCGAAGGGACCGGAAAGTGGCTGTCCGGGCTTCCGGGCAGGATGGTGCTGGCCGGAAAGAGCCGCCGCGTCGGCGGGCCGGGGATGGAGCCGTTGACCGTCCCGGTGCCCGGCGTGGTCAGGCGGGGGCCGGAAAAAAGCCTGGCGCCGCGTCGCGCGGCCGCCGTCATTCCTTCGTGGCCGGGACCGACGTCCACCATCCGACCGACCGCAGCCTGCCGATGGACGCGGCGCGGTGCATGGTCCGGGACGTGTCCCGGGCCTGCGGGGGCTGGGGCTACGCGGCTGGCGGCGGAAGGAATACCTTTGCGGAAAGCTCCGCAGGCTCTGTCCCGGTGTCGCCACGTCACGGCTCGCCAACCCGCGCCCGAGGGACGTGGAGGCGCCGCTCCGGCTGGCGCCGAAGCTGGCGGACAGGGCGGAGATCGGCGGCAGGTTGGGCATCCCGGGCCCATCGGACAGTATCCGGGGCTTCATCGGCCATGTCAGGCTCCGGGCGGACCTGACCGGACGGCGGATCCTGAAGGGAGGGACGGTCCCGCACCGCGGGAAGGTGCACCCGATATCCGGGCCGCACACCCGCTGGATATCGAAGGGAAAGGCCGGGGTGCAGGTGGAGCCCGGCGTTCCGGTCCGCGTCCCTGAGGACCGGCACCGGTTCATCCTGCACCATTCGGTGATGTGGGAGGGGAGCGACGTGGGCGTGGCGGTGCCCATGGTGGAGGAGGCGCGGGCCCGGTTCCCCGACCTGTCGGTGGTGAGCTTCGACCGCGGTCCGCACAGCCCCCCGGACCGGCTGGGGCCTGCCGGGATGCCGGTGCCGACGCGATGCCCCGCAGGGGCAGGCTGTCGAAGGCGGACCGCGGATGCAGGGGAGGGGAGGCGTACCGCGGGGCGCGGCGCGCCCACGTCGCCAGCGGGTCGGCCATCAACAACCTGGAGCACCGTGGCCTCGACCGGGTGCGGAGCCACGGAAAGGAGGGTTTCACCGGCACTGTTGCGCTGGCGGCGCTCTGGCGGCGAACGTCCACCGCCCCGACCCGATGCCGCGCGGGAGGGAGCGCCCCGTGCTCTCCTCCGCCGCGTGACCGGGCGCCTGCCGGTGAACCCGCCATCGGAAGGCCCCGTCGCGGCGGGGCCCGGATGTTCATTATATGTTCCTGTTCCCGACCATCCCGTCGAATCCGGAATCCGCCGGATTCGGCCCGGTCACCGGAAGAACACGGGGTTTTCTGGCAGACACTAGATATGCATGTCGGTTCCGCAGATGCCGCAATAGACCACCCGGACCGAAACCTCTCCGTGAACGGGCGCCGCCGCCGCTTTGCCTTCCACGGAAAAGGTCCTGTTGCCGCGATAGTACGCTATGGTCATCGATGCATTTTTCATCTCTATCTAACTTCATGTTCCATAAGACGATTCCAGTCGAATGTCACGCCGATGCCAGGATCGTTCGGAACGACCGTCATATGATCCTCGATCTTCAGAGGGCGTTTCGTATAAGCATCTATTGGAAAGGAATGGACCTCAAGCCAACCGGCATTCGGCTGTGCGGAGACCAGGCTGACATGCAATTCCTGCATGCCATGGCTGCAGACCGGAATTCCACGCTTTCGTGAGCGTTGCGCCACCTGCAGCCAGCCCGTTATGCCTCCGCAGTTGGACGCATCCGGCTGGATGAAGTCCAGCTTTGCGTCCCGGAAGGCGTGTTCGAATTCGTGAATTGTATGAAGGTTTTCGCCCATGGCCAGTGGAACGCCTGTCGCGTCGGCGATTTGTCCGTATCCCGTGTAATCGTCCGGATCGGTGGGTTCCTCGAACCAGAGAATGTCGAAAGGCCGGAACGCTTGCGCGGCCTCTATGGCCTGCTCAACGCTCATGGAATAGTTGGCGTCGACCATAAACGTGACGTCCGGACCGATCAGTTCGCGTACGGCTTCGATGCGCGCGATATCCTCGGCGAGTTCAGGTTGTCCGACCTTGATCTTGACCGCGTTGAAGCCACGCCTCAGATAGCCGCGGATCGAGTCGAGCAGTTTTGGCAGGGGAAAGTTCAGGTCGATCCCACCGGCATAGGCCCGGCATCGGTCCGCCGAGCCACCTGCCAATTTCCAGAGCGGCTGTCCCTCCGACAGGCAGCGAAGATCCCAAAGCGCTATATCGATGGCCGAAATCGCGAAGGACGCTATGCCACCGCGTCCGACATAATGAACATGCCATTGCATCGCTTCATTGAGAGCCTCCACGTCGACGGCGTCCCGTCCATACATCATCGGCGCAAGATCATGATCGATCATCGCCTTGACCGCGTAGCCACCCCTGCCGCCCGTATAGGTGTAGCCAGTGCCCTCTAAGCCATCGTCAAGCCCGATGGTGGTGGTTACGAGTTCGAAATGAGTGTGATCGCCGTGTTTCGCATCGGTCAGGACCTCGGCGAGAGGCACCCTGAACATCCTTGACCGCACCCAAGAGATTTTTTTCATGAAGTTTCCGACTTGCCGGTTGGGTCTCAATACCACCGCTGCGACGCGACCTTCGATTACACCTGCAACCTGATTTGTTTCCGTTGAACACACAGTAACGTCCGCGGCCGACCAATGTAAACGATACGGTTGGGTTTGCGCATGACGCTCCAACCGCTTTCCGTCGGTGGTCCGCTCACATCCAGATGCGCCGATGTGGATTTCGATGATCGGGCAAAGATGAACGTGGCTGGCGACACCCATAATACCGCGATCTATCCGGCTCGGCTGCTCTCCGGTGATTCCGTCTCCGTTTCCCAAGTCACTGTATCGGGCCGCGACCGGAATTCCGAGCGGAGAGAGGCGCATAGGGCCGCGCATGGCGTCGACACCGGCTACCTGGAAAGACGCGACGACAGATCGTCGGGACTCTATGCCATCGATACGGACAAACGCGGGGAAGGTAGCTTCACCTATTGGCGGATGGACGGCGCGGCGCGAGCGCTCCTTTCCGAACCCGATCGTGGGGGCTGGATGTTCTCAAGGAATTCGATCTCGTCTATCTGTCGGGCATGACCTTGGCGGCTCTACCGCCGAATGTCAGAATTCGGCTCATGCAGGCTTTGGATCGGTTTCGGGAAAGCGGCGGTCTGGTTGCGTATGACAGCAAACATCGCCCACGGTCGTGTCGCGAGTTTGGTGGAAATTCGAAAACGGTGTAATCTCCGGGTGAGCCCAACCACCCAACCGGCGGCCGGAGCCGCCGGAGGAGGAGACCACACCATGCAACGGACCACATCCGGCCCCGGACTTTCGCCGGAGGCATTCGACAGAGGCCTCGATCCGGTCGAGGACCGGCTCCGGTCGAACGTCCGCGGCACGGTCGAGGCGGTGTTCGGGGAGGAGCTCCCGGACTTCCCCGGTCGCCACCGGCGCGGGGACGGGGAGGTGAAGGGCTGCCGTCACGGCCACCGCGACCGGCGGATCACCGGGACGTTCGGCACCGAGACGGTCAGCGTGCCCCGCGCCCGGATCCGGGACGCGGACGGCGGGGTCACGGAATGGCGCTCGAGGGCGCTCGGGCGCTACCGGCGCATGACGGAAAAGGCCGAGGCCCCGATCGCTTCGGTCCACCTGTCCGGCACGGACACGCGCCGGGTGAGGCGGGCGCTTTTCACGCTGTTCAAAGGGGCCGTCAGCAGGGACGCGGTCAGTCGCGCCCGGCGCCGGGTCGGATCGGACCGGGACGCCTGGTGCCGGCGCAGCCTGGCCGCCGTCGGCGTGCGCCGTGACGGCCATAAGGTCCTGCTTTCGAAAGGAAAGACGGGCGGAGAGGGCACCGCCGCGTGGAGCCGGTTCCCGGCCGGTCCCGACGCGCGCGGCCTCAGGCGGCCGGAGTTCGTCATCGTTGATGGCGCGCCCGGTCCCGAGGCCGCGCTCACCAGGCTATGGGGCGGGGATCCGCCGGTCCAGCGCCGCACGGTCCACAGGCACCGCAACCTGCCGGGCCACGCCCCGAAGCGCCTGCATGATGAGATCGGCAACGACTGCCGCGACATGATCCACGCCGGGACCGCGGAGGAGATCGGGCGCCGCCGCAGGGCGTTCCCCGGGAAGTGGCGGAAAAAGTGTCGGGCCGTCGCCGACGGCCTGGAGGAGGCGGGAGACCTGCCGTTCACATTCACCCGGCTCGACCCGACGCGGTGGGGACCGGCGCGGACGACCAATGCCATCGGGAGGCTCAACGGCGGGTTCCGGAGGCGGATAAGGACGCGGACCCTTCCGCCCTGCGCGGAGACCGTGCCCATGCTTCCGTGGGCGCTTCCGGCCTCCGGCCGGATCCGGATGCGAAAGGTCGATGGCTGGCGGACCCTGTCCCTGCCGGCCGGGCCCGTCACCCCTGACCTCGCCGCCTGATCGGGCGAAACCATGTTCACCCGGAGATTGCACCGTTTTCGAATTTCCACCAAACTCGCGACACGACCTCGCCCACCGCTTTGGGAGAGTGCCTTGGAGTCGCGGCAAGCAAATCTCACCATGTGGATCCGCGCCGATATCTCGCTTCCTTCGGTCTATGACGAGCTGGAAATCCATGATGAGACCCGGAAGGGCCAGGTTCTGACCCGCCTGCGCAGGCTTGGGTTGAAGGCGGACGCGATCAAGCGTGGCGCGGTGGGACAGCTGGCGATCGATGGATCATCGGATGGGTTGGTCTTTGCCCTGAAAACGGAAATCGTGGGTGGTGTCGCGGCGAGCCACAGCTTCAGTACCGGTTTTCTTGCGGAGATGTTTGGGGAAGTGGGCAGGCAGCGGCGATGCGTGCCGGACACGTATTGGCGTCGGTGGTCGTTCAGGCGCGGGGGGCGGTAGTTCCGACCCGAACCTTGATTTCATTCAACCCGTTCACTGGGTCGTTGCGGCATCCGGCGGCTCTTTCGCTCCCGTCATGTAGGCCACCGCATCGGACATCGTGCAGTCCTTCGGGTTGACGACGCATAGGCGTCGGCCAAGCCTGTGGATGTGAATCCGATCCGACACCTCGAATACATGAGGCATGTTGTGGCTGATCAGGATTATCGGAATGCCGCGCGCGCGGACATCCTGAATGAGTTCCAGAACGCGTCGGCTTTCCTTGACGCCGAGCGCCGCTGTAGGTTCGTCGAGAATGATCACCTTGGATCCGAAAGCGGCCGCTCGCGCCACCGCGACGCCCTGGCGCTGGCCACCGGAAAGCGTTTCAACAGACTGCTTGATGTTCTGAATCGTCATCAAGCCAAGCTCGGTGAGCTTCTCCCGGGCGAATTTCTCCATAGCTGGCCGGTCAAGTTGCCGGAGCAACGCACCACGCCAGCCCGGTCTTCGTATCTCCCGCCCCATGAACATGTTGTCCGCTATCGAAAGCGCGGGCGACATGGCCAATGTCTGGTAGACCGTCTCTATACCATGCTCGCGGGCATGGAGCGGCGACGTGAAATGCACCTGCCTGCCTTCGAGATAGACCTCACCGTCATCCGGAACCAACGCACCTGAAATCGCTTTGATCAGCGTTGACTTGCCCGCCCCGTTATCGCCGATGACCCCCAGAACTTCACTGGGATGGAGTTCGAAGTCACATTGGTCGAGCGCGGTGACCCGACCGAATCGCTTGACCAGACCGTTGGCGTGAAGAATGGGTTCCATCAGACCGACACCCTTCTGATCCACTGGTCGACGGCGACGGCGGCGATGATGAGAACGCCGATCAGGAAGTAGGTCCACTGCACGTCAGCGCCGAGAAGACGCAGCCCGAGGGTGAAGACGCCAACGATAAGGGCACCGAAGAGCGATCCCATAATCGAACCGCGTCCACCGAAGAGTGAGATTCCACCGATAACCACGGCGGTGATGGATTCGATGTTCGCGAGCTGTCCGGCGGTCGGGGAGACCGATCCGATCCGCCCGATAAGCGCCCAGCCGGCGAAGGCACAGATCAGACCGCTCAGCATATAGACCGAGATGAGAACCTTGCTGACCTCGACACCCGAAAGTTCCGCCGCGTCGGGGTCGTCCCCCACCGCGTAGACATGACGGCCCCACGCCGTGTGCTGCAGCGCATATGCAAGGCCGATGACCAATACGACCATGAACAGCACACCCAACGTGAAAATGGCGCCGCCGATGTTGACCTTGGTTCCGAATAACTGCAGCAGCGCCGCTTCCGCGGCGATGTCCTGACTACGTATCGTTTCATTCGCGGAATAAAGAAAATTCGTCGCCAGAACGATCTGCCACATGCCAAGCGTGACGATGAATGGCGGTAGCTTGACCTTTGCGACGAGCCATCCGTTGATAAATCCGCAGAAGGTGCCGCAGAGAAGTCCACACAGAACCGCGACTGGAACCGGCAGGCCGTAGCGGAACGAGAACTGGCCCATGACCACTGAACTCAGCACCATGATCGCGCCGACGGACAGATCGATGCCCGCGGTCAGGATAACCAGTGACTGGGCGGCCGCGACGATGCCCACGATCTGCACCTGCTGCAGGATCAGGGTCATCGCAAAGGGGGAAAAGAACTTCGATCCGAGCAGTAGGCCGAAGACCGCGATCGAGAGGACCAGTACGATCAGCGGCACGAGCGACGGATTCATGTGAAGGAGATGCTGGATCCGGTAGACTAAGCCAGTGCGGGGGTCATCGAATTCGACGGTTGACTGGGTGGTCCCGTCAAGCGACGTTTCGAATTCCTGTCCCTTGCTTGAACTGTCTGACATGGGAATCCCCGCTGACTGACTGCCGCTCTGGACTGTCGTGGTCGAGTTTGGAATCTAGCCCTGGCCACCAGCGACTGTCCACTTCGAAGGGGCGAACGGACGCCCCTTCGGGTATTTCTGTCGAGGATCAACCCCAGCAGAGGGCGGTTCCTTCATCCGTGTCGATGGAGTCGACGCCTTCGGCAGGCTGATCGGTCACCAGCGCCACACCAGTGTCGAAGAAGTCCTTGCCTTGCGTGTTCTCGGGCTTGGCGCCGCTGTCGGACCAGTTCTTGACCGCCTCGACACCAAGCGAGGCCATCAGGAGCGGGTATTGCTGCGAGGTCGCGCCAATCACGCCGTCCTTGATGTTCTGGACACCGGGACAGCCACCGTCGACGGAGACGATCAATACGTCGTTCTCGCGTCCGATGGCTTTCAGCGCCTCATACGCACCCGCGGCCGCCGGTTCGTTGATCGTGTATACGACATTGATCGTCGGATCCTTGGCCAGCAGGTTTTCCATCGCCGTTCGGCCACCTTCCTCGTTACCGGCGGTCACGTCGTGCCCGACGACCCGAGAGTCGTCCTCATCGCCCCATTTGTTCGGATCGGCGAGATCGATGCCAAAGCCCTGCATGAAACCTTGGTCGCGGAGCACGCCGACGGTCGGTTGGCTGAGGGCCAGGTCGAGCATCCCGATTCGTGCGTTGGCCGCGTCGTCACCCAAAGACGCCGCTGCCCATTTGCCGATGAGCTCCCCCGCAAGAAAGTTGTCGGTGGCGAATGTGGCGTCAGCGGCGTCGATCGGGTCAAGCGGAGTGTCGAGCGCGATCACGAGAAGTCCAGCTTCCCGAGCCTGCATGACTGACGGCACGATGGCGGTGGTGTCCGATGGCGTAAGCAGGATGCCCTTCGCACCATCGGCGATGCAGGTCTCGATAGCCTGGACCTGGGTTTCGTTGTCGCCGTCGATCTTGCCGGCGAAAGCTTTGAGCGTCATGCCGAGTTCTTCGGCTTTTGCGGTCGCACCTTCCTTCATCTTCACGAAGAAAGGATTGGTGTCCGTTTTGGTGATGAGGCAGACGGTCGTTTCAGCCGACGCGGCACCCGCCCAGGCGATGGCTCCGAGCGCTGTTCCGATCAAGAGCTTTTTCATGGAGTCCTCCAAAAATGGTATATGAGTCTTCCCGGCAGTGCCGGGAGTGTCGAAAACGTAACGGCGCTTCGTGTCTCAGTCAATAAATAAATAAAATTTATTTACAAATACGCAGCGACCGGTTAGCTTATCGGTGAGCAGGCCTCACATATCATCAAATCGGTTTGGACTTTGCCTATGGACCTCCGGATAATTCGGGAAGCCGAGAGTGGTAGCGACCAGTCCGGACTACGCGACCGGAACACACGGCTGGTCATGCGGTACATCCGGCGACACGGACCTCTCGCATGCGCGGAGATCGCCCGTCTTTCCGGGCTCTCGGCGCAGACGGTTTCGAATATCATTCGCGCTCTTGAGTCAGAGGGTCTGTTGACGCGGCATGCGGCCGTCAGGGAAAATGGAAAGGTCGGCAAACCGCTCACCCCGGTATCACTAAATCCGTCCGGTGCCTATTATTTCGGGCTGAATGTGGGTCGTCGGGCGGCGGAATTGGTTCTGGTGGACTTTGCCGGCGCCAAGCTCGACGAAAGGATTGTGACCTATCCGTATCCCACACCGGATGGTGTGTGTTCATTCCTGAACGATGCGCATGGTGAGATTGTCGAAGGCTGGCCTGAACTGGCCGGTAAAATGGCGGGGATCGGTGTCGCGGCCCCATTCGAACTCTGGAACTGGCCACAGCAGATCGGTGCGCCCGAAGCGGTCATGGAGCAATGGCATTCTTTCGATATGACAGGGCGTGTATCCGGGATCACCAAACTTGAAGCGGTCTTTGAGAATGACGCGACTTCCGCATGCGTAGCCGAGCATCTGCTGGGGCTTGGGCATGAGTTGTTGGATTTCGCGTATTTCTTCGTGGGGGCGTTCGTTGGCGGCGGGCTTGTCCTCGACGGCAGGGTCTATACCGGACGTACCGGCAATGCAGGAGCCTTTGGCTCTTTACCGATTCCGAACGGGAGGGGTGGGGTGAAACAGCTGCTTGACGTTGCGTCGCTCTATTGTCTGCAGCGGGTTCTGTCCGACCATGGGCTAGGGCAGGACATCCTTCGCCAGACCCCGGATGACTGGTCCGGTTTCCGTTCAGAAGTCGATGCCTGGATCGACACCACGGCCGTCAACCTCGCATTGGCGTCGGCTTCTGTCGCATCGGTGGTGGAGATCGAGGCCGTGGTGGTTGAAGGGGCGTTTCCGGCCGACGTGAGGGCGCGCCTTGTCAGGCGGACCGTGGAATCGCTGGATGACGTGAACCTGACCGGCATTGTGAGACCGGAGGTTCGTGAGGCGACGGTCGGTCGAGCCGCACGCTCGATCGGAGCCGCACTTCTTCCCATCCATACCCAGTATTTCATGTCACATGGTTTGGCGTCCAGAGTGCGCCAACCTATCGTAGGCAGCGGTTAGGTTTATTCCGCTTCCCATTCCACTCCGAAGCGCAACACCACCTTCGCAACCGGCGCGGTGCGCACTGATCCGCGGAAGTTTCTCTCGCACTGGCCAGCGATTATTCCGTGTGGGAAACGGTTTGGTTCCCTTCAAAACGAGAGAGCAGCCAGGCTTTCCCGATGCCGCACTCAGGATTTCTGGCCGAGGGGTTCGGTGTCCAGCACATCGGAATCCCTTATCACCTAGCGAACGGCGCAACCGCTCTGGCGGTCATCGTTTCTTGCGGTCATCCACGATGTTCATGGTTGCGATACCGCTGCTGCCAAGCTCAACCGAAGCGAACGGCCCACCATGGCACATATGGCCGGGATCCCGCGGATCGAGCGGCCCAGCCTCTGACAGGACGCGTTCAGCGAACCGCTCGGCGTTGTCCTTTGGCCGGTATCCCAGGAAACCGGTGCCGCTGTTATCGACAGGTGTCCGGTCATTGCCGGATACTCCGTAGACCACGCTGAAGCCCGTAACTGGGGTGTTGATCGAACAGGTGACCAGATGAATCAGGTCATCGTAGCTTAACCAGGTACCCAGCGCCCGGGGGTTATTAACCTTGGCGCAGCTTATTATGCGCATGCAGACAGCTTCGACATTCCGCTTGTCCCAATACAGACTGGCCAGATCCTCGGCAAAGCATTTAGCCAGCCCATAGTAGGTATCAGGGCGATGCGGCGCGTCCGTACCGATGAATTCCATCTTTGGATACATCCCGACCGCATGGATCGAACTCGCATAGACGACCCGCCGCAACCCGTTCCGATATGCGGACTCCCATATGTTGTAGGCCCCGATGATATTGGGTCCGAGGATCGTTTCGAACGGTGCCTCGTCCCCAACCGCACCGAAATGCACCACCATTTCAGCGCCCTCCAGCAGGGCATGAACCTCGTCGAACGAGGCAAGATCGGCACGCAGGTACCGCTCGCCGTCATACAAAGGCCCGAGGTCCTCAACGATGTCGGAGGAGACAAGCTCTTCGCAAAGCATGGCAAGCGGTTCGCGAAGATAGGATCCAAGCCTGCCTGCGGCACCCGTCAGGACGAGTCGTTTCATATGGAAAGCTCCCGTTGTTCAGGCCATCCCGGCGGTGTCGCCGGACGGCTTCCGCACCTACGGCGATTCTTCGTTATATGACCGCCCGTTCGGCCAGTGGGCGTTCATTCGCTATTCTCTCATAGTGGAACGGGGAGAGATTCAGCGTTCGGTATTCCCCATAGGTCAGCCATTCGGCGGTTCCGCGGCCCATCGCGGGCGACTGCTGCAGTCCATGCCCCGAGAATCCGTTGAGGAACAGAAAGTTCACAATCTCAGGATGCGGTCCGACAACCGCATTCTGGTCCAGGACATTGTGGGCGTAATGCCCCGCCCATTGTGTCACGACGCGGATCGATTCGAATTGGGGAATGCGGTTGGCGATGGCTGGCCAGACATGGTCCTCCCAGAGACATACATCCATCGTGAAATCCTCTGGATCAGCGGCGGGATCCGGTTCACCCGCGCTGCCTGCAAGATAGGAGGCCGGCCCGTCCTGGCGGACATGTACGCCTGAAGGATCGATGGTCAGCGGAAGCTCTCTCTCAAGTGGCCTCTCCGCGGTGAATACCCAGGAGTAGCGTTTGCGCGGCTCGACCGGTAGCGCGATGCCTGCCATCGCCGCTGTCCACGCCGCCCGTGGACCGGATGCGTTGACAACCGCTCCGCAGTGGATCGTTTCGCCCGTCGCAAGCCTCACACCGGTTATCCGCCTACCGGTGGGGTTCCTGTCCATCGCGACGACTTCGTTCTCAACGTATTCGACGCCCCGGCTTCGGGATGATCTGCGCCACCAGTCAAATACCGCGCCGCCGTCCCAATATCCTTCGTTTTCGGTGTTGATGCTGCCAAGGATGATTCCATCCAGATTGTAGAAGGGATAGCGGCGCAGGATTTCTTCGGGGGTCATGAGCCGTGTTTTCGCTCCCGCTGCGACCTGAACCGCCTGACTTGATCTGAGACCCTCGGCGAATGCCTCGGTACCGGCGAGGTAGAGATAGCCGTAGCTTTGGATGGCGATCTCCGGCACGCGCTCGTCGCCACCCATATGCTGGCGGAAGTTCTTTATGAACGCGGCGGTGTCCTGTGATATGCGAATGTTCAGCTCATTCGAGAACTGCTGCCGTATGCAGGAATTGGTGCGTGCCGTCGAACTCCATTCGTAGCTGGCGTCACGTTCCACCACCAGAACCGAACCGTCGAAGTCAGGTTTTCCGGTCAGGAACCATGCGGTCGACGCGCCCATCATGGCTCCGCCCACAACGATCACGTCATAGCAGGTTCCGTTCGGTACGGCGGTGTAGCCACCCGACGCCATTAGACGGTATCTCCCCGTTTCGCCCGCGCCATCGCCTTCCGGACGGCGGAGGCGTCCATGCCATAGACGGTTCGGGCGGATTCGGGTGATATGTAGCCGAGCGTGACATCGCGGGCGACCGAATTCGGATCCCGGCGTTCCGGTGGTTCATATCCGCCGCCTCCCGGAAACTCCATGATCACCTTCCCGCCATGCGGCACGAACTGCTTTCCCTTGCCCTTCATGGACGTACCGTCGTCCCGCATGATCGTTGTGGGAGCCCCCGAAAGTCCGCCTCGGCGACCCCTGGCGGGGTGGTTCACGCGGTCGAGCATTGCCTGGAAGTCGAATTCGTGACCCTCGCGTGCGCCCACCTCCATGATCTGGCCGAGCCCGCCGCGCATACGGCCCGCTCCACCGCTGTCAGGCCTGAGTTCCTTTCGCCAGATGACGACCGGACCCGCCTGCTCCGTCGCCTCAACCGGCATTGTCATCACGCCGGACGGAAAGGCAGTTGCGCTCAGCCCGTCGAGTTCGGGCCGCGCTCCCGATCCGCCCGAATTGAAGGTCAGGATTTCCGCTCGGTTGGTACCTTCAGGTGGCTGCGCATCCGTCCGTGGCCGAAGCGAAAGTTGGAAATTGCACAGGCACCCGGCACCCTCGGCGGGGACGGTATCGGGCAGGAGCCTGACAAGCGCATCGAATACCGTGTCGGGCAGCATATGGCCAATGACATGCCTGAGGGCGACCGGCGCGGGTCGCGGCGCGTTGACGATCGTTCCTTCAGGCGCGGTAATAGCAAAGGGCGCGAGCGATGCCGCGTTGTTCGGCATGTCCGGTGCGATCGCGCATTTGAGCGCATAGCAGGAATAGGCTTTGGTGTAGATCAGCGGCACGTTGATGCCCTTCCTGTCAATTCCGCTTGTACCGGTCCAGTCACACAGGATGCGGTCCCGTTCCACAGTAATCTTCGTCCTGAGATCGATAGGTTGCCCGTAACCGTCGATGCGCATGTGACCGTCCGCCGTTCCAGGAGAAAGCGCGTTGATCCGCTCCAGCGTCGCGGCCATCGAGCTGTGCAGTATGAATTTGGATGTATCCTCCAGATCGGCAAGCCCGAATTCGTCCATCATGTCGATCAGCCGCCGATGGCCGACCTCGTTGCAGGTCGCAAGGGCATGGATGTCACCGACGAGCTGGTCGGGTTCGCGCACGTTACCCCGGATGATCCGGATAAGTGTCCGGTCTACCTTGCCCCGGTCAGCGAATTTCATGATCGGGATATTGAGTCCCTCCTCATAGACCGAGTTCGCGTCTGCGCCGAAGCCACGGCCTCCGATATCGGTGACATGCGCGGTGCAGGCGAAAAAGCCGATCAACAGGCCTTGGTGGAACGAGGGCGTGACCACCGTGAAGTCGTGAAGATGGCCGGTGCCTTCCCATGGATCGTTGGTGATGTAGACGTCTCCCTCCGCCATGTTCCCGTGACCGATACGGTCGATGAAATGTCCGACGGCGTCCGCCATGGCATTGACATGGCCCGGTGTGCCCGTCACCGCCTGCGCGAGCATCCGTCCTTTGGCGTCGTATACGCCCGCGGAAAGATCTCCTGCTTCCCGAACCGACGTGGAGAACGCCGTTCGCACCAGGGCCTGCGCCTGTTCCTCCACCACTGAGATCAGACGGTTCCACATGACCTGACGGGCTACATTGAAGATATCAGGCATCGGGCCTCTCCTCCATTGCAGCCTTTGCGTTGTTCGGGGCGCTCAGATCGATGTCGAGGCAGCCATCGGAAAGCGTGACAAGGCGCCGCCCTTGGGGAAGAATGAAAGAGGTGTCCGTTTCGATGACCACGGCTGGGCCGGTTGCGGTCATGCCAGTGACGAGTTCGGCGCGCTGTATGACGCTTGCATACACGGGTTTACCCGTCACCGAATCCACGATCCGGCGCGTTGCGGCTGCCTGAGCCTCGCAGCTTTCCTTGGCTGGTGCCGCTGGCTCCAAGATGTCAGCGACGGTGCTGGAATTGACCGACCAAACGGTGATCTCAGCCTCCAGCCCCTCGATCGATCTGCCAAAGAGTCTGATGTATTCCGCTTCGAAGAGTGAGAGTATGGTGGGTCCGTCCGGTGCGATGGCCTGTCCAGGCGTCAGGCTCACAGGTATTTCCCAGCCTTGGCCAGCGTAGCGCATATAGACTTTGCAGTCGGTCACTATACCGGACTCTGAGCCGCAGGATCGGACGAACGCGGTGGTTTCCTCCTGCATTTCGGCGATGAGCGTACGGGCGACGGTCGCATCGAAGTCGCACATTCTCATATACACGGTGCGGTTGGCTTCGAAACTGAATGGCGCCTGCAGGAAACCGCTGGCCGATCCAACACCTGCTTCGACAGGAACCAGGCAGCGTGAGATTCCCAGTTTCTCGCAGAGGCGGGCGGCATGCAGGGGTGCCGCGCCTCCGAAAGCGATCATGGTGTATTCACCGAGATCCTCACCGTTCTCGACAGCGTGCATCCTCGCGGCATTGGCCATGTTTTCGTCGACGATTTCCGTGATCGCGCCCGCCGCTCCGGTCGGACTCAGTCCGATCGTTCGCCCCACATGGCTGCCAAGCGCCTGCTCGGCCATTTCCGGGTCAAGCCGGATGGAGCCTCCGGCAAAGTCAGAAGCGTCAATCCTTCCGAGAGCGAGATCGGCATCGGTTACTGTGGCGCCGCGTCCTCCTCGGCCATAACATGCCGGACCAGGCTCGGATCCAGCGCTTTCCGGGCCGACCTGAATCCGGTTCATGGCATCGACATGGGCGAGGCTGCCACCACCCGCTCCGATCTCGACCATATCGATCACCGGAATCGAAATTGGCATGCCCGAGCCCTTATTGTATCGATAGGTGCGTGCGACCTCGAAAACCCGTGCCGTGCGCGGGGTTCCGTTTCTGACGAGGCAGATCTTGGCGGTCGTTCCACCCATGTCGAAGGAAAGCGCCTTCCCGATGCCATGCCGTGCGGCAATACCGGCGGCGAAGACCGCGCCGCCGGCGGGACCGGATTCCACAAGCCTGACGGGATACATGGCGGCGCTTTCGAGCGACATGATGCCGCCGCCCGAATGCATCAGCAGAACCGGGCATTCCACACCTTCCTCAGCGAGCCGGACCCTGAGCCTGTCAAGGTAGGATTTCATCAGCGGGTGGACATAGGCGTTGGCGACGGTCGTGCTGAACCTTTCGTATTCGCGCATCTGCGGCGAGACCTGCGAGGAGAGCGAAACCGTGACGCTTGGGAGCCGCTTCGCAAGGGTGTCGGCGACCCGCCGTTCGTGAGAATCGTTCACATAGGAGTGGAGAAGTCCGACCGCGACGCTTTCGTATTCCGCATGCCTCAGTTCCTCGCACAGCGACTCAACTTCCACGCGATCAAGTGGAATCAGGATCTTTCCCGTGGCATCGATACGTTCCTTGACCACATAGCGGCGGTTCCTCGGCAGAAGCGGTTCCGGCAGTCTGAGATTCAGATCGTATTGCTCGAACCGGCTTTCGGTACGCATCTCGATCACGTCGCGGAAGCCTTTGGTAGTGATCAACGCCGTCTTCGCGCCCCTTCGCTCGATGAGCGCATTCGTTGCCAGAGTGGTTCCGTGGATGATCTGACCGATGCGGTTCATGGCGAGGCCAGCCTTGGCGCAAACACGCCGCAGGCCTTCGACTATTGCGTTCTCCGGCGCCGAATGCGTTGTCAGCACTTTGGCTGTATGCTTGTCTTCGTTCCTCTCCAGCACGACGTCAGTGAACGTGCCGCCGACATCCACACCGACGCGCCAGCCCTTTCGGATCTCCGTAGATTCTGTCCGAGGTTCGGTCATGTTGGGCATCCATGCAGTCCAATTCGAGATGGAGTCAGTAATCTCCAATCCGTTTCAGACGCAGATCGCGTACTAGACGGTGGCGGTTCCGTCAACCGAAACGTAGTCCGGCCTGACCGGCGCTGCCAGATCCCTCAGAAGTTGGTTAAGGATCCCATTCGGATCGGAAGCAGGGTAGTCTCAATCAGGACAAAAAACACCCCGGCATTGTCTTGAGCGGAGATCGGTGACGAATGTCGGGTGAGCGAAGTGGTGTGACAATCCTCAGGCGAAGCGGGGACAAAAACATCGGCAGGCGTTGGAATTAACGGAACAGTGCAGCGCGAGGAGATTGTGGTGCCGACAATCCTGCGCGGTGGCCGCAATCGGTTCCTTTCCTACAGCGATGCGGATGATCCGCGGGAGCGCCTCCCATCCTTGTGATCGGCGGTCGGCAGGTCGCCAAATTCTGACTCGTTCCCATAAACTTGACATCAAGCAAAGGCCTGCGTGCCCTTGAAATCAACGATCTCGCAAAACTCGTTACACTACATAGGGCGTTGTTTCTAGAGGTGTGGAATGCGCAATTTGACATTGAAGCAGATCCGTTGGCGGTGAATGTAGCCCTTTCGTCTGATGCCTTGTACATCGCGATGGCATAATGCGGAGACGCCGTCTCCAGATCGACACTCCGATCCAAGTTCCGGGTGCTGAACAGATTCCCAAGCGTTGAGGGGTTCCGTTCGTGACTCCTGCATCAAGACAACGCTTCGGGAGGCCACCAATGATCTCAGATACCTTCCCGGGCCGGTCTTCCATCGCGAAATGTCAGCAATTCTCCGGAATATTTGATTCGGATCCGGGGATCGCCGCAGTTGGCCTATGCACCCAGTCAACAACCTGTCAGACCTCGTAGTCGCCCCAGATGATCTGAACGGGGATACGGCCGATTTCGACGATGCGCGGAGCAAGTTCATCGGTGTGTTCCGAATTTATGGTGCCTAACCTAGTGTCCGCCAGAAAACCGCCAGGCTGCGGATTTTTCGCGGTAAATGACGGAATCCGCCTTGCGGTGAATCACCGGATATGGCATTTAGGGGCGGATTCGCCACCATATGCCGCTGAATTCGCCAATCCTCCACCCGGGAGGCCCCCATAGGCAAGGTCCACGAACTCCAGCGGAGGCCCGGCGCCCCCGACATCACGAAGATCAGGTCGAGGGACGACATCCCGGCGATCCTGATCGGCCTCCAGGATCTCTATAGTGTCTGCCAGAAGATCTTCGTTTCGGTCGGTGGACATCGGCCACTCTCGGGGTTGGATACGGTGGTCGTGACAATTTGAAAGCTGCTTCAGCTACTTCACAAAAAGGCGCTTTAGCGTCGAAATGCGGCGCGCAGCCTCCATCGATTCTGGATCCGAACTTGAGGAGTGGGACGGTGGACGCTATGGCGACCGCTCACCCGGGGGGCATTTCGATGCGTGTGAAACCGCAGACAGTCGTTATCGGGGGAGGGAATGCCGCGCTCTGCGCCGCTATTTCGGCTGCGGAGGCGGGTTCGCGAGTGCTGATTCTCGAAGCCGCTCCGAAACCTTATCGTGGTGGAAATTCCCGCCATACCCGCAATTTCCGCTGCATGCATGACGGACCCCTCGGTCCTCTGGCCGACACCTACGGTGAAGACGAATACCTCGATGACCTCCTCAAGGTCACCGGTGGCAAGACCGATGAACCACTGGCGCGGCTGGCGATCAGATCTTCCGAGCAGTGCCTGCCATGGATGGAGGCCCATGGCGTGCGTTTTCAGCCACCACTTTCCGGGACGCTCTCACTGGCGAGGACCAATGCTTTTTTCCTCGGCGGCGGAAAGAGTCTCGTGAACGCCTACTACCGGGCTGCCAAGGTGCTTGGGGTCTCGGTGCTTTACGACGCGCCGGTCGCGCATCTGGAACTGGAAGAGAATCGGGTCATCCGCATCGATTACACTCAAGGCGGCAAGGGGAGATCCGTCGCGCCCGAAGCCGTGATTGTCGCGTCAGGCGGTTTCCAGGCCGACATCGAATGGCTCGCCCGTGCCTGGGGGCCAGCGGCGAAAAACTTTCTTATCCGGGGAACGCCCTATAACCGCGGAGCGGTGCTTGCTGACCTAACGAGCCAGGGAGTGGAGCGGGTCGGCGATCCAACCCAGTGCCATGCGGTTGCGATCGATGGTCGGGCGCCGAGATTTGACGGTGGTATCGTCACCAGACTTGACTGCGTTCCGTTCTCTGTGGTGGTCAACAGAAACGGGGAACGCTTCTACGACGAAGGTGAGGATGTCTGGCCCAAACGCTACGCCATCTGGGGCCGGCTGGTTGCGGGGCAACCCGACCAGGTGGGTTACGCCATCATCGACTCCAGGGCGGTCGACCTGTTCATGCCGTCCCTGTTTCCGCCCCTGGAGGCGGACACGCTGGAGGGACTCGCCGAGCGCCTGAGTCTGCCACCGGCACGGTTACGCGACACGGTGGAGGCGTTCAACGCTTCCTGCGGTGACACCTCCGGGTTCCATCCAACGGAGCTTGACGATGTGTCCACGACTGGACTCGTGCCGCCGAAGA
Organism: uncultured Rhodobacter sp.; assembly: GCA_965201085.1. Classification (GTDB taxonomy): domain Bacteria; phylum Pseudomonadota; class Alphaproteobacteria; order Rhodobacterales; family Rhodobacteraceae; genus JAPOUP01. The sequence goes on from CBDAVS010000015.1 coordinate 131,996, forward strand.
CCAACTGGGCGCGTCCGATCGATGCGCCGCCCTATTATGGCTACCCTTTAAGGACCGGTGTTACGTTCACCTATCTCGGGCTGAAGGTGGACGAGAATGCGCAATGCTCCATCGGCGACAGCCCAGTGGCGAATCTCTGGGCTGCGGGAGAGACCATGGCGGGTTCAATTCTCGGCCAGGGTTATCTCGCCGGGTTGGGGATGACGATCGGCACCGTCTTCGGGCGGATAGCGGGCCGGGAGGCCGCAGCCTATGTCAGTTGACACCATCCAGGAGGCCCGCCGTCAGGCCGAGATCTGCAACGCCTGTCGGTACTGCGAGGGCTATTGTTCGGTCTTTCCCGCGCTTCACGCCGAACGTGCGTTTCGCGACGGCGACATCGTTCAGATCGCCAACCTTTGTCACAACTGCCGTGGCTGTTACTATGCCTGCCAATACACCGCTCCGCATGAATTCGGCCTGAACCTGCCCCGAGCGCTTGCCGAAGTCCGTCAGGACAGTTGGAAGTCCTTTGCGTGGCCGAAAAATCTGGGGACGTTGTTCGATCGCTCCGGCGTGACCGTCGCGTTTGGCTTTTTCATTGCCTTCGCGGTCCTGTTCGCGCTTGCCGCCGGACTCCGACCGGAAGAGGGCGCAGGCTTCTATGCGTTTGTGTCCCATGGGCTGATGGTCGCGATATTCACTCCGGCTTTCCTGCTGCCGTTGGTGGCGGTTGCGGTATCGCTCCGCTCCTATTGGAGGCATGTCGGGGGTGGGCGGGTCGCTTTCGTCGATATCATCGAAGCGTTGAGGTCGATGGTCCGGATGAGGGATCTGCGGGGCGGACACGGTGACGGCTGCAATTTCGAGGACGAGGACCGTTTCAGCCATGCCCGCCGCCATGCACATCAGGCGACGCTCTGGGGGTTCCTGTTTTGCTTTGGTTCGACAGTCAGCGGTACGGTTCTGCACTACGGTTTCGAACTGGAAGCGCCTTACGGGTTGTTCAGCTTCCCCAAACTCCTCGGCGTACCTGGTGGAATTCTGCTCTGTGCCGGTACCGGTGCGCTTGCCTGGCTGAAATCGCGGGCGGATCCGGATCTTGGAGCGCCGTCGGTCTGGGGCGGTGAAATGGCATTCGTCCTGCTGCTGTTTCTGGTGAGTGCCTCGGGTCTTGTCGTCTACGCGGCCACGGGGACGGTCGCGGTGTCATGGCTGCTACCGCTCCATCTCGGCGCGGTGCTGGCCCTGTTTCTGCTCACTCCCTATTCGAAGATGGTCCATGGATTCTACAGACTGGCGGCATTGGTGAAGGACGCCTCCCGAAAACGGGCCGTAAACTGATATGTTCCGGCTTTATGCGCCCGCTGCGCCGATGCCCGTTATGTTCCGTATATTTCATGGATGGCCCGGTCGGGTTCCGCGTGGATCGTGTGGGTGGCTGGCGGAATAGGCCAAATTCCGGACGAAGCGAGTGAATCGGAGACCGCGTATAGGATGCCGCTTCTCCTGCTGACTGAATGGATGGCTGGGGTGGTAGGATTCGAACCTACGGTACACGGTACCAAAAACCGCTGCCTTACCACTTGGCCACACCCCAACGCGACTGGACACCTACGTGGTCCGGGGAAGTGCTTCAAGACCCAATCACCGGAAATCGCGTTACCCGATGCGAATCGGTGCCGATTTGGCGAGGCGGTCAAATTCCATGAGTGAGGCAACGAGTTCCGGCATGCGATCGAGCGGGATCATGTTCGGCCCGTCCGAAGGTGCCGTATCGGGCGTCTGATGCGTCTCGATGAATACGCCTGCGATGCCTAACGACACCGCGGCCCGCGCCATTACCGGCGCGAACTCGCGCTGTCCTCCACTGGAGCCGCCCAGCCCGCCCGGCTGCTGAACGGAATGCGTGGCGTCCATAATGACCGGATATCCCATCGTCGCCATCTGTGGCAGGCTACGCATGTCGGCAACAAGTGTATTGTAGCCAAAGGAGGTGCCGCGTTCCGTGAGCAGAATCCGGCTGTTCCCCGAACTCTCGACCTTGGCTACGACATGGATCATGTCCCATGGGGCAAGGAACTGGCCCTTCTTGATGTTCACTGTGGCACCGGTGTGCGCCGCAGCGACCAGGAGGTCCGTCTGTCGGCACAGGAAAGCGGGAATCTGCAGAATGTCCACGGCCTCGGCTGTTTCCGCGCACTGATCGGGAAGATGGATGTCCGTCAGCGTCGGTACGTTCAGGGCTGAGCGTAGATCCGCAAGGATCTTCAGGCCAGCCTCCATTCCGACGCCGCGTCTGCCGGAAAGCGACGTTCGGTTCGCCTTGTCGAAGGAGGCCTTGAATACGTAGCCTGCGCCGGCGCTGGAACAGATTTCCACCATCCGCCCCGCAATCATCTGCGCGTGATCCGAGGATTCCAGCTGACACGGTCCTGCGATGCAGACCAATGGCAGATCATTACCGACCGTCAGGGATCCTATACAGATTTCTTTCATCCCTATACCAAGTCCATCCGCCGCGATTTCATAGCGGGTCAGACGATAGAGGTTTCGAACCCGCTGAAGCCATATGCAACCCTCCGCTTCGGCGGAGTTCCCCGGCCTCCATCATCAGGTGGCGGGAATCCGGTCATATCCATGCAAGTCGCCTGTGTAACGGTTGGGGTGGGTGATCGGTCAAAGCCGGCTTCCATGAGTTCAGTCCCATCGGATCGAACCCCGACCGATCGCCCCGACCATCGGTCATCCAATCGCATCGCTCCCTTCTCTCTCCAGGGGAGGAGATATCCCGACCTAGCGTATTCCGGGCCATCCTGTGTCCAAACGGGTGTCACATGGCCTGTGACCCCAGCGACTGGCTTAAGCTCAGTTATGAATTTTCTCGATCCGAAGCATACGACCGGCGATGATCGCGACGCCCGCCGCGAAGAAACTCAATAGTGCGCCCATTTTGGCCGCCGCCTGAACCGACATACCCTCGAGAATGACGGAATCGTCGAATGCGATCGCGGCGATGAACAGCGAGACCGTGAATCCGATGGCGGCGACGAAGCCAATGACGAATAGATGCGATATGTGCACGTACTGTGGCAGTCCGAGCTTCAGCGGATAGGCGGCGAACCAGCCAAAGGCCGCGATGCCAATCGGTTTTCCGATCAACAGGCCGGCGAGCACCAGCCAGGTCGGCGCGCTGATCTCCGAGAATTCAACGCCGGCGTTGAGAAGTCCGAAGAAAAACAGAATGAATTCAACCGGGTATTTCAGCTTATGCTCGATATGGTTCAGCAGGTCATGCAGATATTGCTTGGCCTCGCTGAAGAAGCCGAAGGCGCGGTCGGCATGGGGAATGGCGGGCACGACCGGCAAGAGGCCCAGCGCCGGATGAAGTCCGCTTTGCTGAAAGCCGTACCAGCTCAGCGCTCCGGCGACAGCATAGGGCCAGAATGAAAGTTTCACGCGCACCCAGGTTGAGCGTCTGCGAAGCGGGTCGCCACTGTCGAGATAGCGCGGTAGCCAGTTGAACAGTACGAAAACGCCTAAAGCCGCTCCCAGGGATAGGAGCAGCCATGCCGGAATCACCTCACCGCTTGGGTAGAACACCGCGAGGATCAGCAGGCCGGCGGCGTCGTCAGCGATCGCCAACAAAAGCAGAAAGCGCACGGCCGGATGGCCCGCTCCGAACACCATACGACCCACAACATAGGAGAACGCTATGTCCGTCGCGGTGGGGATCGCCCAGCCGCGTTGCACCGCATCGTAGGTGTCGGAACCGAGAAGAGCCGCAAGACCGAGATAGACCGCTATCGGTCCGAACATGCCGCCGGCGGTCGCAAATAAGGGTGTCGCCGCCTTGCGTCCTCGCAGGCTCCCGTTTTTGAGGATGACGGCTTCCCACACTTCCTTCGCGGCGATGGCGAAGAAAAAAGCCATCAGGACGTCATTGACCAGGAAATGCAATGTCAGCGTGCGATGGATCTTTCCGTGTTCGTCGTAATGGGCGTGGCCGATGATGAAGTCGTCGACGAGGACAAACTCGACGAAGTCGTGGTAGCTATGCGGGGAAAGGTTCGCCCAGATCAACGCCAGCACCGCACCGGTTACCAGCAATACAGAATAGGTCGTGACGAAATTCCAAACCCGATACATGTCTCAACTCCCGAATCTCTCCCTGATAATGGGGATAGGCTAACTCAGGGACCGGGGCAATGAGGTTCGGGTGTGTCACTATTTCGTGGATCCCTATCGCCGGCTTCCCATGGTGCGTCTGCGCTGACCGCTGTTGCGCATCGGTGGCCTTGCCGCCGGCTGCGCCCGATCCGTCCCTTTGGTGATATATATGCCCGCGCCGATGCGGAGACACGGGCGGGACAGGCGAAAGACAGGCGGAGGGGTCCAATGAAACGGGGTCATGGCGGCGGGCGGTACCGCGGTCGGGCGGTGGAGGGATATCTTCCGGGCCTCGGGGGCGAGGCGTTGACCGCGCCGCGTCCCGGCGTGCTGACGGAGCGCGGTGGCGTCCACGCGCACCATCGACGCGTGGGTGACCGTGGAGTTCGACGCCTTGATGGCGTCCCCGCCGGCTTCGCCCGCGGGTGCGGCCACGGCGGTCGGGACCGCCATGGCCCGGCCCGGTCAGGAGCCGGAGTGGTCCCGCCCGGACCTGGCGGGGATCGGGGACTGGCTTCGCGGGGCGGGTCCGGCGGACGCGGCGGCGGGCCTGAAGCGGTTCCCGGAGGAACGGGACGGAACCCTGCCCGCGCTGGTCCGCGACGGCTGCGGCGGAACGGCGGGAAGGAAAGGACCTTCGTGACCAGGGTCGGCCCGGTGACCCTGAAGCGGCGTCACCGCCGCCGCCGCGGCTGCGGAAAGGGCCGGTTCCCTCTGGACCACGCGCTGGAGCCGCGTGGAGGGTCGATCACGCCGGGCGCGGAGAGGACGCTCGCCGGGGGGCGGTGACATGGGCTGCCGGAAGGCCGTCGCGAGGCTCCGCGCATGGGCGGGACCCGAGGCAAGTCATGCACCTGCGATGCGTGAGGCGTGCGCGGCGGACCGGCGGATCATGGAATGGGAGAGGGCGGAGGCGCCGGAGCCGGATTCCGCCCCGCCCGCGGCGCTCGTGGCCATCGACGGCACGGGCGTTCCGGGGCGCCCCGGAGAGGTCGCCGGGGGCAGGGGAACGGACGGAACGGCGGAAACGCGGGAAGCGAAGGTCATCCGGCCGTTCGGCGTCAGGCGCGGCCGAAAGACGGGAAAGGCCCGGACCGTCGATGGCTCGGTCAGCCAGGGCGCGGAGACCGACAGCGCCGGGGTCGCCCCCGACGGAGGGACCATGTCGGACTTCGCGGCCCGGCCGGAGCGCGGGATGAGGCGACGGGGGATGTTCGACCGGCGGGAGAGCGCGGTCCTGTCCGACGGCGCGGCGTGGGTCCCGAATTCCGTCCTGTCGGCGCTCCCGGCGGAGAGGGCCGTCTTCATCCTCGGCCTTCGCCACGCCCCGGAGAAGCTCCCGGACGCCCTGAAGGCTACGGTCGTGGACGCGGACGGGCGCAGGGCGGAACACGCGCGGCTGAAGGCGATGGTCGGGGACGGGCGGGCCAGGGAGGTGGCCGGGGAGCCCGCGCCTCTGGCGGACCGTGCGGAGGAAGTGGCCTAATGCGTCGCGTATCGCAGGGCCAACCCGTACCGGATGGACTGTCCCGGATACAGGCGGCGAGGCCCGCCGGTCGGCTCCGGCGTCATCGGGGCGGGCTGCGGGGCCATCGTCGCCGACCGCATGGAAAAGAGCGGAGCGTGGTGGTCCGTGAACGGCGCGAACGAGATCATGGCCATCCGGTGTTGCGACATGAACGGACGGATGGACGACTTCCACAAATGGAAGGCCGCAGCCTGAATCCACCAAATATTTACACACCCAAGAGGTTCTGGGGTCTGTGCTGAACTAAGCGATGACATTCCAGACAACACCGGCGATGACGGCGCCGACGAAGGCGAAGCCGATATAGGTGGAAAACACCCGAGGCTTCACGAGAGCCCAGACGGCGATGCCAGCGGGAATGCAGGTCACACCGCCGGCTATGACGAAGGACATGGCGGCGCCGTTCGACATTCCCTGTTCTAAAAGCGCGTCCAATAACGGTACGGCGGCATAACCGTTCATGTAGGCCGGAGCTCCGACCAGCGCTCCCAGCAGGACCGGACCCAGTCCGCTTCCTCCGAGTACGGTCGCGATCAGTTCGGCCGGTATGTATTCCAGCATGATCGCCTCGATGAGATATGCCAGCAGCAGCCATTTGCCCAGAAACAGCGTGTTATCGACGGTTGTATCGCGGAATATCCGCCTGCGATCCGCCTCGACCCAGAACGTCCAGTTCGGACGCTCTGAAAGCCGGGGCGAGCGGCCGCAGCAGGAGCCGCCCTGTGTTTCCGTCCGCTCTCTCAGCGGGTCGGAGAAGATCGAAAGATGCGCCAGCGACATAACGGTCAGGCCACCCATCAGCCCGAGGCCGATGGCGGCGACGGTTTTCGCGATCGCGAAATCCCATCCAAGGGTTCCGGAAGTGATGAGGAACATCGCGGGGTCCATGAGAGGGGAGCTGAGCCAGAACGCCATGACGGCCGAGAGCGGACAGCCAAGCGCCAGCAGCGCCGCGATAAAGGGAATCACTTCGCAGGAGCAGACCGGGGAGAGCCCGCCGAGAAGCGCGGCGACCAGTATCATTCGCATCTCGTGCCTCCCGAAAGCGTTGGCCAGCAGATTCGGTGCACCGGTCGCTTTCATGTAAGCCATGGAAAGCACTGCGAATGCGATGAAGATCCCTGTATGCGCTATGGCGTTTCCCGCGAACGAGACCGTGGGCCAAACCTGGTCTGGGTCGATCAGAGCCAGAACGGCTGGAATCGCGACAATGGCGAGCACGGCTCTGTCGATGCGCTTCCAAAGCGTCTTTCGGCTCGGCAGTCGTTGGGTCAGTTCAGTCATGTTCGTGTGCCTCATGGCGGACCACCGCATCCGCGCAGCATTCGGAAAGCAGGAACCGCGACAGAGTTTTCATTTCGTCATAGGCGGCGGCCGCGCAGATGGTCGAGCGCCCCATGCGTATCTGGGTGACAAGCCGGGCCTGGGTCAGTATCTTCATGTGATGGGTGAGCGTTGACCCTGTCACTCCACAGCGGGCGCCAAGGTCTCCGATGCTCAGCCCTTCGGGTCCGGCGCGTACAAGTGCATTCAGGACGCCAAGTCTTTGCTCCGATCCAAGCGCGGCGAACGTTGCAGCGGCCTCATCGATCGACATAGCTGTTTCGCGTTTCGGCTTCATATTTCTATGATTCTAGAAATATAGAAACATTGTCAAGCCTCCGACGGATCGAAATTCGACGGATCTGCGGATCGGGATTGGAGTTGAGAGCACATGGCGCTATGGGTCGAAGGCGGCGAGGCATACATATGGGACATCCGGCGGGGGGAGTGACTTTTCGGTTTCGCCGATTCACGATAGCCCATGACAATGACCATTTCCGCCCTTCGTGACGAAATCGGGTCCTGCCGACTCTGCGCTGACCGATTCGCCGCGACGGAGACCGCCCATGATCCCCGTCCGGTGGTCTGGTTCGACGACGGTCCGCGCATACTGATTTGCGGACAGGCGCCGGGAATGCGGGTGCATAAATCCGGCGTACCTTTCGACGACCCGTCCGGCGACCGGTTACGTAGCTGGATGAACGTCGGCCGTGAGGAATTCTATGACCGCAGCCGGATCGCGATCATTCCGATGGCGTTCTGTTTTCCCGGCTACGACTCGAAGGGTTCGGACCTGCCACCACCGAGGATCTGTGCCGAGACCTGGCGTGGGCGAATCATGCGGGCCTTGCCGGAAATACCCCTGGTTCTGCTGGTGGGAAGCCATTCGCATCGCTGGCATCTTGGCGGTTCAGTTCGCGTAACCGAGACGGTCTCGCGCTGGCGGGATCACGCGCCCCAATGTTTCCCTCTACCCCATCCGAGTTGGCGAAACATCGGCTGGCTGAGAAAAAATCCCTGGTTCGATCGCGACCTTCTGCCTGCGCTTCGAGAGCGCGTACGAGACGTCATGAATGGCTGAAATCGGGCGAATGACTCAAACGCTGGACCAGTCCAGGGTCGGTTGCCGAGCCAGAGTCAGGCGGTGACCCTCTTTCGAGCGACTGAAATACTCGGTGCTGGCGGCAAATTTGACGGCGGCGCATTCTCGCTCTTCCAGCGCGGTCAGCTATCGATATCGGTCGGTTTGGATCGGGTGTTGCGACGGAGCTTTCGCATACGGGTCTTGGTTTGGAATGGTCTGACCATAATGTTAGGACACAGCGAAAGGCGATGAAGGTAAATGCTGGATTGCCCTTTTCACTCGGGCTGGAGCCGATGGATGCCGTAATGGAATTCCGGCGGGCCGCTGACCTTGGACCGGAATGCGGTTTAGGCGATCACGTCGGTTCCCTCCAGTGCGCGAGGTGTGCCGCGGATTGGAGGAGTGCGCAAATGTCCCAAAGTCTGAGAGTTTGTTCCATAAGTTGAGTGGTCTCGTAGGATGTGGCCTCCCGGTTGGTGAATGCAACCAAATCCGGAAACAGCCATGCCATGGGACAGGACCACCCCAAAGCTGCACGATCGTCCGGACGACAGGTGCGCCGTCAAAACGATCCGTCCGACGATGAACGGGCCATCGCCGGGCCGATGCCGTCGAAGCGGAGCAATATGGGGCGGCTCCGCAGGGTGAGCCTGAGTTCCGGACGACCGCCGTCAAAACGATCCGTCCGACGATGAACGGGCCATCGCCGGGCCGATGCCGTCGAAGCGGAGCAATATGGGGCGGCTCCGCAGGGTGAGCCTGAGTTCGGTGTTCGACGGGGTCCGGTACATCCTGTCGACCGGCTTCCGGTGGCGGTCCTTACCCACCGATATCCACCGTATTCCACCGTCCGGAACCATTTCCACGCCTGGCGCCCGAGCGGTCCGCCGGGCATGTCCCGACTCCCTGCGGAACCCCGCCTGACAGTGCGCGGGACGTTCGCCGGAGCCGGCCGCCGCCGCCATCGACAGCCGGTCGGCGAGGAACGCCGGTCACCGTCATGGTCCATGCGGCCGGCATCCACGACCGGAACGGGGTGCCGGTGACGGCCCCGGACGTGCGCTAACTCCGGGCCGACGGCGGCCACCCCGGCCCGAAGCCGCGCGAACGCCGTGACGGAACGGGTCCGGCCGACATCATTGGGATCGTTGAAAAACCGAAGGACGTCGAAGGGTTGTCAGTTCCCCGCCGCCGCCGGGTGGTGGAGCGGTCCTTCGCCAGGGTGGGCCGGCGCCTGTCACTGCCACACACCTGACCGGACCATATCCCGTCTTCCCTACCCGCAATCGCTTTTCCGCCCCGTCCGGGCGCGGATGGCCCTAGCGTGGGTCTCCGCCACGTTGAGGATGCGCGGTCCCCGCCGGAGTTTCCGCGTCCCGGGCGGCGGCCGGCGTCTCCCGGGCCGGAAGCCGGCCGGACAGGCCACGGGCGTGACGTGGCGGCCTATGGTCATGTCGGGCTCCGGCGCCCTGAGGAGGCACCCGGTCCTCCGGCGGAGACCGTGCCGCCGCAGGACGGTCTCCGCCGTCAGCATGCCGTCGCCGCCCCCCGTCGGAGACGGGCATCCAGCTCCGCGACATGCTCCCACAGGCATCTTTCCCGCCCGTTCGGTCGGCCTCCGGGAGGAGACCCCGCAGGTCGCCCCGCGGTCGCATACGCTGAAGTCCTTCGCGCCCGGCTAGGCGTCGGCGGGCTGACCGGCCCGCCGCAGCCCGTCGATCCAGCGGACGCCGTCCTTCGGGGGCTTCCCCCGGAAGTCCGCGTCGAGCGTGAACGTCCCGGGCGGGCGTCCGGCACCGTCGAGCGCCACGCCGCAGCGGGCGAGGATGCCGTCGGCGCCCTTTCCACCGCCGCCCGGGCCGTCCGTGCGCGCCGCATCCGATCCAGTGGCGCGGCCACCCTCCCGGGGCGCGCCGCAAGTCCTCCGGACGGCGCCTCCAGGGGGCACTCCACCGCGGGACCGCCCGGGTCGTCGGCGGCGGGCCGCCGGTTGGAGGACGCGAAGCGCGGCGCCGCCTCCGGCAGCGTCAGGCCGAGTCTCTCCGCCAGCGGCGGAAGGACGCCCGTCCCGGTGACCACCGACGGCTTTCCGTCGTGGGTGAGCCAACCCTCCCGCCCGCCGAGCGCCCGGGCCAGACCCGAACGCGTCGCGCCGCCGCGGAGGCACTCCTCCCCGAGCCACCCGACCGTGACCGGGGATATCTGTCCGGGACCGATGTACATGGTCCCTGATTCGCATGGATCGGACCCCTGGTCAGGTATCCCATAGTGACAGGGGGGATCGGGAAGCGTCGGCGTCCTCGCCCACGCCGGGCTGGCGGTGACGCCGGAGGGCTGTCCGCCCGGCCTGTTCGCGATGGACGCGGGCCACGGGGCGGGCCCGGAGGACGGCAGCCACCGCTGGATCGCGGGCCTGCGGCGGGCGCGGGAGTTAACCCCCGGAATCAAACAGTTGATTAAATCAGTGACTTATGAGTCAAACTCTGAAACGCGCCACTCCATGCCTGCGGCCTTTCTCAGTTCGAGCGGGATCCGCGAGACACAATTCATGGAATGCGCATTGGCGGATCCTGGCCATCTGGTGGGCGGCCCACCGCCGGAGTCAAGAAAACAATGGTATCCCAAATACGACCTCCTTTGGAGGAATTGGCGATGCAGAAAAACTGGGATGCATCCCACTGGTTGGATCTGGTTGCGCACGGTATCCTAGGCTCTATCATATATTCGGGTCCGCGTAGCGAGGTCGATACGCGGAACGATAGGGAAGTGATTATGGAAACTCCGGAGACTGAAATCGTCGAAGTTTTTCGAGTCTCGTGCGATGGCGGGAAAGGTGCGCTCGGGCACCCGCGCGTTTGGCTCTCAATACCGCCCGACCGGGGCTGGGTCGAATGCGGCTATTGTGACAAGAAGTTCATCCACAAGGATTATGTCGAGCGGGCCGGGTCCTGATTTGATCGCCATTTGCGAGGGCGCGTCGGATCCGGGGCTGAAAGGGAGAGAGGCAATGCGCTTTGGCAAAGGATGCCACCTGCATCTGATCGATGGTTCGGCGTTCATTTTCCGCGCCTATCATGCATTGCCACCGCTCACTCGGAAATCTGACGGGTTGCCGGTAGGGGCGGTCAGCGGTTTTGCGAACATGCTGTTCAAATTCCTCAGGGATAGCGGCGGTCCCGATGAGTCGACCCATGCGGCTGTCGTGTTCGACTATTCCGGCAAGTCCTTCCGCAATGAAATTTATCCCGAATACAAAGCCCACCGTCCACCCACTCCCGAGGATCTGGCCCCGCAGTTCCCTTTCACCCGTGACGCGACGCGCGCGTTCAACGTCGCCTGCATCGAGGTTGATGGATATGAGGCCGACGACATCATCGCTACGCTTGCGCGGCAGGCGCGGGAAGCGGGTGGACGGGTGACGGTCGTCAGTTCGGACAAGGATCTGATGCAGCTCGTGGGCGACGGTGTCGAGATGCTTGACCCGATGAAAAACCGCCGTATCGGGGTCGAGGAAGTTGAAGAGAAATTCGGGGTGGGCCCGGATCGCGTCATCGATGTGCAGTCACTCTCCGGCGACAGCACCGACAATATCCCGGGCGCACCGGGGATCGGACCGAAGACGGCGGCCCTGCTCATCAACGAATATGGTGATCTGGAATCGCTGATCGCACGCGCTCACGAGATCCGTCAGCCTAAACGACGGCAGACGCTGATCGACAATGCGGATCAGATACTTATTTCACGGAAATTGGTGACGCTCGATCAGGAGATGGAGCTGGAAATCAGTCTGGATGACCTCGAAATGAAGGATCCCGAGCCCGAAGCGCTTCTTGGATTCCTGACGTCGATGGAGTTCAGTACGATTACTCGGCGGGTCGCCGAAGCATTGGGGGTGGACGCGCCGAACATCGAAGGGCAGACGGCAAAGCCAGATCAGGAAACTCCCAAAGCCATACCGTTCGACCGTGGGCTCTATCAACGGATATCGGACGCGGCCGGGCTTGAGGTCTGGATCGACCGCATCCGCCAGCGCGGTTACGTTGCTGTCGATACGGAAACCACCGGTCTTGATGAAATGCGTTCGGAATTGGTGGGCGTTTCGCTGTCCACCGAGCCCGGGCAGGCCTGCTATATTCCTTTAGCTCACAAGGTGAGTGTGTCCGACGATCTGTTTGGATCCAATGATCTGGCGGAAGGGCAGATGCGGCTCAACGACGTGCTGGCGATACTCAAGCCGGTGCTGGAGGATGACGCGGTCCTCAAGATCGGACAGAACATGAAATACGACGCCAAGATATTCGCCCGTTACGGCGTCGAGGTCGCGCCCATCGACGATACCATGCTCATGAGCTACGCTCTCCATGGCGGCAGCCATGGCCACGGTATGGACATGCTGAGCGGTCGTTATCTCGATCACAAACCGATTTCGATCAAGTCTTTGCTTGGAAGCGGCAAATCGGCGATTACGTTTGACCGCCTCGATATGGGCAAGGCGACCGAATACGCCGCCGAGGATGCCGACATCACCCTGCGGCTTTGGCAGGCTTTCAAGCCCCATCTCCATCGTGAACACGTTACGACCGTCTACGAGACATTGGAGCGTCCCTTGGTTCCGGTGCTGAAAGGTATGGAGATGGAGGGCATCACGGTGGACCGAGACGCCCTGTCGCGCATGTCTCAGAAATTCAGCCAGAAGATGGCTGGATTGGTGGAGGAGATACACGAACTCGCGGGAACGGCGTTCAATGTCGGATCTCCGAAGCAGCTTGGCGAGATCCTCTTTGATAGGATGGGCCTTCCGGGCGGCAAGCGCGGCAAGAACGGAGCCTATTCCACTCCCGCCATTGTGCTGGAGGATCTTGCCACGGAGCATGAACTGCCCGGCCGCGTAATTGATTGGCGGCAGCTCTCCAAACTCAAATCGACCTATACGGACAGCCTGCAGGCGCATATAAATCCCGATACCGGGAGGGTTCATACGTCTTACTCGATCGCGGGCGCATCGACTGGTCGCCTGGCCTCGACCGACCCCAACCTGCAGAACATTCCCGTGCGTACCGAAGAAGGACGCCGTATCCGCGAGGCGTTCGTGGCGGCACCCGGAAAAACTCTGGTTTCTCTTGACTATTCCCAGATTGAACTCAGGATCCTGGCTCATATCGCCGATATTCCCGAACTGAGGAAGGCCTTCGCGGACGGGCTGGACATCCACGCGATGACGGCGTCGGAAATGTTCGACGTTCCGCTTGACGAGATGACGCCGGATATCCGCCGAAAGGCCAAGGCGATAAATTTCGGGGTGATCTATGGTATTTCCGGCTTCGGTCTCGCCCGCAACCTGCGTATTCCGAGAAAGGAGGCGCAGGGGTTCATTGATCGATATTTCGAGCGGTTTCCCGGCATCCGGGACTACATGGACGAGACCATTCGGTTCGCGAAGGACAATGGCTATGTCCAGACCCTGTTCGGCAGGAAGATCCACACACCTGAGATCAATGCGAAGGGACCGCATGGTGGGTTTGCCCGACGCGCTGCGGTCAACGCCCCGATCCAGGGGACCGCTGCAGACGTGATCCGACGCGCGATGATCCGCATGAACGGGGCCATCTCAGGTCTGCCTGCGAAGATGCTGCTGCAGGTGCATGACGAACTTATCTTCGAGGTTGATGAAAACGCCGTTGATCCGGTGACCGCCGCCGCGCGTGAGGTGATGCAGGCCGCCGCGCATCCTGCCGTTCAGCTTAACGTGCCCCTGATTGTTGATTTCGGGACCGGCAATAACTGGTCGGAGGCGCATTGAGGGAATTTAAATGCGCACTTTAGTCAGTTGTGTCCCGTAAGTTTGCGATGTTCTACGCAATGGATCAGGACAGCCCTTGCGATGAAATCGAAGATATCGCCGATATGAGGGCGCGGGCAGCCGAAAATGCTGAAAGGGTCGAGGTTCGACCCGCACCAAATCAAAGAGGCGAGGGGCATTTCATGGTCAGAAAGCACAATTGGAAGACCGACTGCGACGCTGAAGCGACCTTGAGCGTGATTGGCGGTCGCTGGAGGCCGATCAGGATCGCCGGGATGTCGTTCCTCGATTTCACGGTCGGCCTGATCCTCCTGATGTCGGGGGCGTCGGGCCGCCGCTGGAGTTCGTGGATCTTGCGCATGGGGGCCTCCTGAAGGGGAGGATTGGCGGATTCCGCGGCATACCCTGACTGCCATATCCGGTAAATCCCCGCAGGGCGGATTCCGTCATTTACCGCGAAAAAACCGCAGCTTGGCAGTTTTCTGGCGGACACTAGTTAGGTTCCTCGATGTCATTTGGCATTACACGGCTGCGGTTTCGGGGGCTTTGGGCGGATGGAGGTAGGTCAGACCAAGGTCCTGCGGGTCTCGCCGGGATCGGTCTCCAGTCCGAGCGCCCGGTATATCTCCGTGCTCCGGCTCCGCCGCGTGGCTTTCCTGACGTGAACCGTACGGCACTCCGCCGTTCGGATGCAGGCAGTCACTTGCCTCTGTTCGGCGAGGATGGACGTTCATGACCACCGGTCACCTGCGGATGGAATGGAGCACCTGGTACGCCAACACCGTGATGAACGGTCGCCCCCGCCGCGCCGGGTGACGCGGTGCAGGACGGGACGCTGGCCGAGCTTTGACTTCAGCGAGCTGAATACCGACCGGTGTCGGTGAGCCGGGAGTACAACCGCCGGAGGTCGGCGGCCCTACCGTCGTCTTCGTCCGCGATGGCCTCGATTGCGTAGTGCGGCGAGGCCTGTTCGTAGTTCTTCCTGAAGCGCCCTTTACGCTGGATGACCGCCCCGACCGCCTTCACCGCCCACGGCCTCGAATGGCCTGTGCCGAGCTTTTCAGGCACCGGGAGGCGGCCTCCATGATCACACTCTCCTTTCCCTCCCGCGCTGGCGAGTGGCAGTGCGGCCGCGGCTCACCCGCTTCGTCCGGTCCCCCGGGATGGACGTCGACGGGCTCGCCGGAGGCGGTCTCGACACTCCGCCTTTTCCGCGTTGAAGCTTCGACGGCGCTCATGGCTGAACACCAGCCAGCGGTATCCGTTCTCCACGAGCCAGTCGATGGGCTAATCCGTCGCCACGCCCCGGTCCATTACAGACGCTCCCGGCGGGGTGCCGAAGCCACCGGGCATCTCCGGGAGCGTGCCCGCCCCAGCGACGCTGCCGGCGAACACGCGGGAGCGGCGGACGCCCGAGGCCGAGGGTGAGCGGTCGGAGCGCTTTTCCTTTGAATCCCCGCGCCCTCGACACTGGCGGTGGAGCCCTCGAATTAGGTGTTGGTGAGATCGTACAGTGTGACGGTCGACTCCGGACCGAACAGGTCCATCGCCGATGGGAACACACACCACCCGATGGCCTCGTGGTATAGCTGCGATCGTCCGATTCGCCCGAAGTCGACGTCGGGCGGCTCTGTCGTCCGGTGGCCAGCGGTACGTCTCCCGCTCGGACACCGGCCTCGCCATCCGGGCCGCGGCGGACCGAGTCATTCAAGTGCCAACAGCGCCGTGTACCCGACGACGCCGCTCCAGGGCAAGGACAGCTCCAGTAGGCTCACGTCCAAGCTATGGACGTCCGGGTCCCTTCACCACTCCGAACCCGCCTTGGACGGGCAGGTGTTCGGCGACAGTCCGGGCTTTCCCTTCGATTCCGGCATCCGTCCCATCCAGAAGCGTCTCCTACCCTTCGAGGATCTCCCTGACCGTCTCCCACAGCCGCGGCCTGTCCTCCTCTCCACGGCGAAGTGTCTGCCGAGAGGTTCAGCAGCTTTCACCGCCGCTCCTTTCCAACGTCGCGTTCGGAGCGCAAAGGCCGGTACATGTGACGAACGGTGCCGCCGGTCCTGCGGGTCGCCGTCCTTCGTATGAGCATGCGGCGAAGGTAGTGGCTGAGGCTGGGCACGTCAGGAACACTCGTTCATTTTATATGTCCCCACTTCCAGTCCGAAGTGCAACACCGGCCCGTCTCCGGAGCGAGGGGGTGGCCCCGAGCGGAGGAGAGCACGGGGCGCTCCCTCTCACGCAGCATCAGGCCGGGGCGGTGGACGTTCGCGGCCGGAACCGCCAGCGCCACGGCGCCGGCGAGGCCCTCCTTGCCGTGGCCGCGCACCCGGTCGAGGCCACGGTGCTCCAGACTGTCGGTCGCCGACCCGACGGTGGCGTGCGCACACCGCGCCCCGCGGAACGCCTCCCCGCCCCTTACTAAAGTCCCATGGCCCCTCTCCACGACCATCCTTCCGACCTCGGCGAGGAGTTCCGGTGTGAGGAGTGACACGCTGTCCACCAGCCGCCGGTATCCGTATTCGTATCCGTCCACGTCCCATGAGCCGTGTTTCGGCCTCCGGCCTCCTGCGGATCGAGATGTGCCGGTTCGCCGGTTCCCGAAGCCGGTCGAAACCACACCCGGGCTCCTGCCTGACCACGTCGGGCACCGGGACGGTCAACGGCTCCATCTCCGACCTGCCCACACGGCGGCTCTTTCCGGGAAGCACCGGCCTGCCCGGAAGCCCGAACAGCCGCTTTCGGGTCCCTTCGTCGCCGCGGGGATCCCGGAGGCCGATCAGGATCGCCGGGATGCCGTCCCGCGACCTCACGTCCAGCCTGATCCTCGTGATGTCGGGGCGCCGGGCCTCCGCCGGGTGTCGTGGACCCTGTGCATCGGTGCCTCCAGTGGGGAGGATTGCCGGATTCCGCGGCATATGGTGGCGAATCCACCCCCTGACCGCTGTATCCGGTGATTCCCCGCAGGGCGGATTCCGTCATTTACCGCCCCACTTCCAGTCCGAAGTGCAACACCGGCCCGCCTCCGGAGCGAGGGCGTGGCCCGAGCGGAGGAGGCGGGCCGGTGTTGAGGGATTTTCCGGCCAGGGCCCCGGATTCCACGCGGAATACGGCGGCTGTCCCTTCGGATCGGAGCGTAACCGGGCCTCCCGGCGGCGGCAGGGCCCCGCTGCGGGAGGTGGCGCGCCCGTCCGGGCGAGGGAAGGGGTGGCCCGACCGAAACCGGGCGGGCGCGCCTGCGGAATTCCCTCTCCCCCGTCGGCCGACGGGGCGAAGCGCCTCAGGGAGGCCGCGCCCGCGCGAAAGCCTCCGCCGGCGTCAGGTAGCCGAGCGCCTTGCGGGGGCGCGCGTTCAGGATGTCCTGGACCCGCTTCACGCGGGCGTCCGTGACCTGCCGCAGGTCGGTCCCCTTCGGCAGGTACTGGCGCGGCGGCCCGTTGGTGTGCTCGTTCAGGCCCCGCTCCCACGAGTGGTGGGGCGTCGGGAGGAAAAAGTCGGCCTCCAGCGCCTTCGCCACCTTCGCGTGCCCCGCGAACTCCTTGCCGTTGTCCGCCGTGATCGTGTGGACCCTGGCGCCGAGCCCCTTGAGAAGGTCAGTCATCGCCTCGCCGACCGCCTCCGCCTTCTTTCCGTCAACCCGTTGGAGAAGCGTGAATTTCGAGCATCCGTCCACAAGCGACACCACCGCACCGCCGTGTCCCCCGCCGATCATCGTGTCCGCTTCCCAGTCGCCGATTCTCGCCTTCGCCCCGACCTCTTTCGGGCGCTCCGGGATGTCCCTCCGGCCCGGGATGTGACCCCGGCCCGCGTGGCGGCCACCCTGCCGGTTCGGTTCCTTTCCCCGCCGCCGCAGGTGCCCGAAAAGCGTTCCTCCGTCCCCGCGGTCCGCGCGTACGAGGTCGTATATCCGCTGACGGCCGACCATGCCGGGGTCCTCCAGCCGGAGACGCCCCGAGACCTGTTCCGGGCTCCAGCCCTCCTCCAGCTTCGCCACGACCTTCGCCCAGCGCTCCTCCGTCAGCTTCCCCGGGACCGAAGAGGCCCCGCTCCGGCGCTCGGTGGCCTTCCTCCACGCCTGTCCCTGCCGGTATCCCCGCCCGCCGCCGTTGCGTCGGATCTCCCGCGATATGGTGGCCGGATGGCGGCCCGGCCGCCTGGCGATGGCCCCGTTCGAAAGCCCGCTTTTCCCCGTCGCGTATATCTGGCATCTTTCGTCGAAGGTCAGATGACGGTAGCCCTCGGGCATGACACTCTCCTATTGAGCACAGGGACTGTCGCCGTTATCTGGCCGATTCGCAGGATGCTGCACCCGAAACGCGGCTTCCCACCATCAACGGTGTTGCACTTCAGAGCGGAACGGGGGCCGCGAAAAAACGGCAGCTTGGCGGTTTTCTGACGGACACGAAGTAGTTCTTGAACAAAAGGCGTTTTCCGCCGTTCCTGCAATGCGCGGGGTGATAGACGCGGCTGTCACTTCGTTCGAGGATCTGCCGCGCGGTCTGGAGTTGATGAGTCCACGGTGAATTCCGACCACGGGGGTGACAGTTTAGTCTGATTGTTGAGCCGAGTTTGGTGAAACCCGGACCGCACGCCTGTATCGGTGACGTGAACCTTGCTCTCACCTATCCCTCATGACCAGGACTGACTGCTTCGAATGGCGCACCACCCGCGCGGCGTTCGAGCCCAGAAGGTATTTGCCCAGTTCAGTCTGATGTGCGCCGATGATTATCAGGTCGGCCTCCACAGCATCGGCTTTGGTGAGGATGCAGTCGTAAGCCTTGCCAATCAGGACGCCGTGTTGGGCGGTGATGCCTGAATCGGCGATCGCAGCGGCAAGCTCCTTGGTCGCCTCCTCCCGGCTCCCGGCTTCGAAGTTTTTGTCGAAATAGGAACCGACGATCGGTGCGCCGACATCCGGTATAACGGTAACGACATGAATTTCGCAATCCCAGGGGGCGGTCAGAGCCCTGGTTGCTTTCAGCAGATTTGGTGCGTCTCCTTTGACGGATAGATCGACCGGCACCAGGATATTCTTGAACATCTAACCTTTCCTCAGAATGGGGGTTGAGAGGCGCGGGGGCGCTGAATCGCGGCGATCAGCAATAGGATCAGCAGGGCCGGGATGAAAAAGATCTCCTTGGGTAGGCGCTCGTTTTCGATCGCGATGGCTTCGATCTGCGCCGCTACGTCGCCGTAGAAGTCGTAATCATTGGCCAGCTGATCAAAGTAGGGAGTTCCCGGGAAAGGCTCGTCCACCGTGAGAGTCCCGTCGCTTTCCAGAACCGACAGGCCTACGGCTTCAAGCCGCTCCAGCCCGGTACCATCGCCTTCGGCTGTGTAGGAGAGCGTGATGGTGCCAACTATACCGGTATCGAAATCGGGAGCCGATATCCGCAGTCGTGCGGTCGACCCCTCGGGCAAATCTTTAAGCGCCGTGAGCGCGGCCGAACCGGAATATTCGGTGAACCTATCCTGCCATCTGTCCAGGAAGAAATCCGGACGGAACAGCATGAACACGACCAGCATCAGGATCACGGATTCCCATTTCCGGGATTTGGCGACTAAATAGCCCTGCGTCACCGCGGCAAAGACCAGCATGGCGATAAGCGAGACGAAGAAGACCAGAACCGCCTTCGCCAGATCCACATCAATAAGCAGGAGATCGGTGTTGAAGATGAACATGAAGGGAAGCAGCGCCGTTCGGATGTCGTAGCTGAAACCCACGATTCCCGTCTTGATCGGATCGCCCCTCGAAATGGCGGCCGCGGCGTAGGCCGCGAGACCCACCGGTGGGGTGTCATCGGCGAGTATGCCGAAATAGAACACGAAGAGGTGCACCGCGATCAGCGGTACGATCAACCCTGACTGTGCGCCGACGGAGACGATCACCGGAGCCATCAGCGAGGAGACCACGATGTAATTCGCGGTGGTCGGCAGGCCCATACCGAGGATGAGCGAAAGCACCGCGACCAGGACCAGGAGGATCATCAGGTTGCCGCCAGCTATGGTCTCGATAACCTGCCCGATGATCTGATGCGCTCCGGTCAGGGAAATCGTACCGACGATGATGCCGGCCGCCCCGGTTGCCACGCCGATCCCGATCATGTTGCGCGCGCCGCTTTCCAGTCCCGCGACAAAATCGCGCCAACTGGTGAGGAGCTGGGTCGTGAAACTGTCCGCGCTGCCGCGGAACATCGCTTTCAAAGGCCGGTGCGTAAGCGCCACTATGATCATGGCGACCGTTGCCCAAAAGGCCGAGAGAGCGGGAGACAGTCGGTCAAGATCCTCTGTACGCACCATAAGGTTCCAGACCAGCACGAAGATCGGCAGCGCATAATAGGCGCCACCCAGGAATGTGGGTGTCAGGCGCGGAGCCTCGAAGACCTGACTTCTGGGGTCGTCCACGACGACATCCGGAAATCTGGAGGCGACGTAGACGAGCGCGAGATAGGCCGCGAGCAACAGGAGCAGGGCCGGATAGACCGTCGCGCCCGGCATCGCAGGCTCCAGAAGGCTGCGAAAACCGATGACCAGGAAGGTGATGCCGGCCATGGCGAGGAAGCCGGTCAGGAACAGCAGCAGGATCATAACCACACCGATGTGACGGCCCGGTTTTCTGAGACCCTGAAGCTTCAGCTTCAGGCTTTCCAGGTGCACGATATAGAGCAGGGCGATGTAGGAAATGACCGCTGGAAGAAAGGCATGTTTGATGACGTCGATATAGGGGATATTGACATATTCAACCATGAGAAACGCTGCCGCGCCCATCACGGGTGGAGTTAATTGACCGTTTGTCGAAGAGGCGACCTCGACGGCGCCCGCCTTTTCCGGGGCGAAGCCGATGCGCTTCATCAGCGGAATGGTGAACGTTCCGGTAGTCACCGTGTTGGCGATCGAAGACCCCGAAATCATCCCGGTCATCATCGAGGACAGCACGGCGGCCTTTGCGGGGCCACCCCGCAGCGCTCCCAGAAGCGCGATCGCTACCTTTATGAACCAATTGCCCCCACCGGCTTTCTCCAGCAGCGCACCGAAAAGCACGAAGAGAAAGATCATTACCGTGGAGACGCCCAGCGCTACGCCAAAGACGCCCTCGGTCTGCATCCAGTAATGCCCCATCGCCTTGGCGAAGGAGGCGCCGCCATAATTGGTGATGCTGCTGACCCATTCCGAATATCCGCCAAACAGAGCCAGGGCGAGGAACGCCGAGGCGATAATCACCAGCGGCAGACCAAGCGAGCGGTAGACAGCCACGATCAATACACTCATTCCGACACCGGATACGACTATATCGGTGGTTGTCCAAAGACCTGGACGGTCCGCGATCTCAAACCTGAATATGACGAGATAGAGGCATGACGCGATGCCTAGAGCGAGCAGAATCCAGTCGTAGACGGGCACACGGTTTCGATGTCCGAACATCGGAAAGGCGAGTGTCGCGAGGCTCGATGCGAAGGCCAGGTGGATGTAGCGAGCCTGCGCGACGATATTGGCAAATTCATTGATACCCGTGAACTGGGCCACGACGCTGGGTACCTTTGAGGCGATGTAGAGATGGAAAAGCGACCAGGCGATACACAACGCGAATATGAGTTTCCTGACGAATGGTCCAGCATTTCGGACTCCGGTATCGGATTCGGCCACCATGTCTTCGGCAGATCTGTTAACCGTTTCCGTCATCTCGCTGATCCTTGGTAATTCAATGCGTTAGAAAAACGCCAGCGCGTCTCAATGGATGCGCTGGCGCAAAATTCAGAAGGCGTCGTTAGCGCCTCTTAGTTCATCAGGCCCAGTTCTTTGTAGGCTTTCTCGGCACCTGGATGAAGCGGTGCCGACAGGCCGTCGCTGATCATCTGCATGGCATCGAGATTCGCGAATGCCGGGTGCAGGCCACGAAAATCGTCGAGATTTGCCAGTACCGCCTTCGCGATGACATGGGCGACCTCGTCGGGCACCTCAGCCGAAGTCACGAAGGTCGCGCCGACGCCGAAAGTGGTTGTGTCGGAGTCGTTCCCGGCGTACATACCGCCCGGGATCGTGGCCACGCGATAGTACGGGTTGTCGGCCACCAGTTGATCGATCGGTGCACCGGTGACGGATACCAGTTGAACGTCGCAGGTCGTCGTAGCTTCCTTGATCGCAGCGGCCGGATGACCGATGGTGTAGATCATTGCGTCGATGTTGTTGTCGCAGATCTGCTTGGCCATTTCCGAGCCTTTGTATTCGGTCGCCAGCGCGAAATCATCCATTGTGATGCCAAAGGCTTCCATCACGACTTCCATAGTGGCGCGCTGGCCGGAACCCGGGTTGCCAACGTTGACGCGCTTGCCCTTGAGCTCCTCAAATGAGGTGATGCCGATGTCACTGCGTACCAGCAGGGTGAAGGGCTCGGGATGCACCGAAAACATCGCCCGAATTTCGGGGAAGGGGTTGTCGGCGAACTTCGACGTTCCATGAAAGGCGTGGAACTGCCAGTCGGACTGGGCGACGCCGAATTCGAGCTCGCCAGCCTTGATCGTATTGATGTTGTAGACCGAACCGCCGGTCGATTCCACGGCGCAGCGGATGCCGTGTTCCTTGCGGTCGCGGTTCACCAGACGGCAGATGGCGCCGCCTGTCGGATAATAGACGCCGGTCACGCCTCCGGTGCCTATTGATATGAACTGCTGGTCCTGCGCCACTGCGGGACCGGCAAAAGCCAGTGCAACGGCTGTAAGTGCACCGCCGATGGGATTTAGATGATTCATGGGAATCTCCTTCTTGGATGGAGCGCGTCTACCCGCGCTATCGATGTTGTAAATTCGCTGAATGTTTCCGCAACGTCAAGCGAGTGCCGAGGTTTGTGATGCCAGTTCGCACTTGGTGAATGGTGTTCAGGATCGAATGAATTCCGCACCACAGCCAAATCATTCAGTTGCGGGAAAAGTACTGCGCCAACATATGAAGACGGATCCACGTATTGAATTTCCGGACTTCCGGCGGTTGGATGGAGCCTGTCCCGCGTTTCGAATCACGGGAAGGGCAGGAAGTCCAGAGTCAATGATAGGGTATCTGGAACGCGAGTTGCTACGGGGGACCAACGGTGGTGATCAAGGTATGAGCAACTTAAGAAATTCTGCGACAGACTTGTGGAGATAGGCTGTCGGAGCATTTAGAAAAATGGATCCGGGATGGTCTCAAGAAGAAGCTTGAGGCGCTGAAGGAGATTGGCAGGGGTGACGGATAGCGGTGCTGGCTGGCGTGAATCGTATCGTGAGGTTCCCGATGGTGTCCGTGATCTGGCCGTTTCCGGAAAGACCGCGGTTTTTGGATCGTTCTCAGGAGAAAGAGAGAAACCGATGGAATCCGTTTCCCCCGCCCCTCTCTCTGAGGCACTGGCGTTCTACGAGGAGAACACGGAGCGGTTCGAGGAGGAATACCCGGATCGCTGGCTTTTGATCCATTGGTCCGGTCTTATGGATAAATTCGCCGTCTTGGAGGACGCTGTTGGTGACGGGATCCGTATGTTCGGACGTGGGCCTTCCTGATGAGCAAGGGGGGTGAAGGGACACCGGAGATCAATTTCCCCCGTGCGGCCACCGGGACGCCGATGCGGGAACGTCGGTTCCGGAACGGGCGGCATACCGCCCCGCATGAGGCTCCGCCCGTTCCTTCTTCAGGGGCTGTCCTTTGTGACGTTCAGCCGAAAGCGCTCCCTCCGGTGATCCGTTCCACCTGCGCTTCGTCGAGCCGGTCGGTGGGTGGAAGCGCTAGATGGAAATTCGATGCGTCGGTCTGATGGACGTGGTTCGATATCCCTTCCGGGATTTCGATTCGGAATTCCCGCTGTACGGTTTTCTTCGGATCGGTGGCCAGCACTGTCCTTAACGTCTCGTCGTCACCCGCTTTCATGATCGGGTGATCCCTCATCTGCGTCATACTGCGCATACGCGTTACTCCTGTTTTCGTGGATATCTCTTTATCTGTAGTGGTTCCGATGTGATCTGACAGTTGGCCGTTTTTCCGGCGGCGTCTGTCAGGTCAGGTTTGGTTCAGGGACTTTTCCGTCCGGATCCCCTTGCCCTCGATCATGGTCTGGAACGGCGTTCCGCCGCAGCACGTTCTGCCCTGATGGGTGCGTTCGCGGCTGTAGTGGCCCATCATTCGCCGGGTCGTCCGGTGCCCGTTCGCTAGGTCCTGAAGCCGGTCGAAACCGCACCCGGGATCCTGCTTCACGACCCCCAGCACCAGGATGGTCAACGGTTCCATCCCCGGCCTGCCGACCCGGCGGCTCTTTCCGGGAAGCACCGGCCGACCCGGAAGCCCGAACAGCCGCTTTCGGGTCCCTTCGTCGCTGCAGGGGTCCTTGAGGCCGATCGGGGTCGTCGGGATGTCGTCCCTCGATTTCACGGTCGGCCTGATCCTCCTGATGTCGGGGCGCCGGGCCGCCGCCGGGTGTCGTGGACCCTGCGCATCGGGGCCTCCTGAAGGCGAGGATTGCCGGATTCCGCGGCATACCCTGACTGCCATATCCGGTGAATCCCCGCAAGGCGGATTCCATCATTTACCGCGAAAAATCCGTGAGTTGGGGGTTTTCTGGCGGACACAAGGTAGGTGTTCCGACTGGCGCTTTAACGGCTGCCTATGACGGCACTTAGGCAAGAGAGCCGAATTTCTCCCGTGTTGAGCAAATTCCTTCGCCTTCGTTCCAGAAGCGAACCGATATCGCAATTCGGGCTGGAGCTGAGGTCAGTTCATAGTCGGATGCCAATCCGGGAAGCCCATTCGTCCGGCGATGCTCAGAAGCGCCCCATGTGTATTCTTGTAGACATCTGATAAAGTATCAGGGTTCTGCAAGTTTACGGGCTCCAGATGGAGGTCCAGTGACCAATCATCTACCGCCCTTTTCCAGCACCTCTTTACGGTAGTATCGGCGTTCTTTGCGGCGAAATGGGCAAATCGGGCGTGCTGCTCAGCAAGAGCTTCGATGAACTTAACTTCTGGGAGCGCGTCGCTTTTCCTCGCGTTAATTTCGGGTGGGACAGGTGTGAGATTCCATATTCTGTCATGACTGACAAAACTCCAAGGCACAAAGTGATCGAGTTCATATGGCTGATTTCTCAACGTTTCATCTGTGTAGATGCATCTGAAGTTCTGTCCATTATCGGAAAGAACGGCGTCCCAGAGCTTTCTCTGGTCGGTGAGAGGTCGGCGCATATCCGGCTGCGATATCTTCGCACCAAGAGAAGGAACGTTCGGGTTTCTTCTTTCAAGAAAATCAAGCCATCTGGAGTTTAGCCAGCCAGAAATGATGGATCGATGGCTGCTGATGTATTCAACCCACTTTGGGTGGAGTGTCAGTCCATCGGGATTCCTTTCAATTCGGTATAGTGGCCTGCGCTCTTCGAATAGTTCCCTGCTTAAAATCCGAACTCTCTTATTGACCTTATGATCCTCAAGCCCTCTTGTCTCTTGCTCAAACCATGGACGGATCAGGCGGTGGACCACATAGCGCAGCAATTCGTGAATTCGATCTGTGACCGTATGACGTAGAGCACCTTCGACAGCCTCTGGATCACGGCGGAGGCTGTCGAGATTCATGGTAGCGTCTTCGATCAGTCTCATCACCCTGTCTTGACGGCCGAAATTAAGGCGATAGTGAAATCCCGGCCACCATGCTGCCATAAGCATATGTGTCGCGAGATTCTCATCGGCGATGAAAACACCCTGATTCCCACCCTCACTTTCACGGCTCAACCGAAGTATGGCAAGAAGCAGGAGATGCTTGTAGCTGTTGGTGACATTCCGGAGCGTTTTGGCGAGGCAGGAAGGGTTTACATCTCCAATACTCGTAAAATCGAGCTCATTAGAACGGTCATCCTTGTTTTGGGAATTGTTCATTGGCTCTACATTCTGCCAGTGGTATACGCAGTCTGTTCTTTAGCATATTTAACTCCCACCGCAACTTTGAGAACAATCAGCGTGCACATTGGTGAAACGATAGCCGACAAAGATGGTTCTGCTGAAAGCGGTTGCAAACTCGTAACCATGTCTACACGTGATCCCATGTTTGACGATTTGGTACGTAGCCGTATACGCGGATTCGCATCTGAGGTGTCTTGATCGACACGAACATATGCCCACAAATCAACCGCAAGGAGTTGGGTTCATTCGGACTCGGTTCGGGGAATACACGCCAACGTATCGACATAGACACCTTTCAGCGTTTCCAGCATCGATGGGCCAACTGAATTCCAGCCCGGTAGACGCATGGAGTCGCTGAAGACCCAATCCGGGGTTCCGGTGACTGGGGATTGGCTTGCCCAGAAAAATATGGCAATATAAATGCTCTCGGATTATGAAATGAAAGGAAGCCCTATACCTCCCGGGGTCATTGATTTTCGTGCTGCATTGCAACGCAGATTTGAACGTGCAGCGAATAATGGAAAGAGATTCCTGCGCGTTCTCTCCAGCGGTCTTCATGAAGAAGTTGGAGGTTATCCAGATGGCGGTCACCGAATGCCAAGCTGCTGCCAAGCCATGCGCAGTGAGATGGGGATTGGGGATAAGGAAATCTATGCGCCGCCTATGGGCAACGGAGCGACCCTTGAGATTTGCTACGCACTGCCGCGGAATCATTGACCGGTGATCCCGCCCACCGAGGGTTGTCGAAACGGTTGCCGGAATTTCGCGACCGAAGCCTTATCCTTGTTTCCACACAACACGGTCGCTCGGGTGTGAATTCAGCTTCTGTACTTTGAGGAAGCCTTGACGATAACAACAGACTCTGATCGCCATCATTCCAAGGTGATGCACCGTTAGGTCTCACCCCGAATGTCCCTGACCACTGTACGATATGCGCTTGCAATGGTATCTGTCCCATCCCGGATGATCACATGACGACGCTCAGAATCGCCATGTTTTCATACATACTAGGTCCCGTTGACATTCCTAGTTGAACCGCCGGTCTGAACCGTTCATGTCCGTTCCCGGACACAGCCGGAACGGCGTTACGGACAACCGGGGACGGAACCATGGAAAGGAGCGGGAACGGACCTACGGACGGAATGTGGGAGGCGATCGGGGAGTTTCCGTCGGGCAGGGCGGTCGACCCCGGGGTCACGGCGGCGGACGGCCGCCCCTTCGTCGGGGCCATCCTCCGGAGGGCGCGGACGGGTGTCCCCCGGCGCGGCTTTCCCGGGCGCCGCCGGCGCCGGGTGCAGGAAGGCGTGACCGACCGTATTTCCAGGGTGCCGTCGGGGGATCTCGACCTGGAGCACCCGTTCGTGGACGGCGCCGTGACGCAGGCCCACCGGAAGACGGCGGGAGGAAAGGGGGAACGGCATCGGACGCTACCGCGGAGGCCTGGCCGGCAGGGTCACGGCGATGGCCGACGCGCCCGGCCATCCCGTGGACATCGTGGCGCTTCCGGGTCGGGCGCACGACCCGTGGTGGCCGCCGGGGCCTATGGATGGCCGGTCTTCCGGCGCGCCCGTCGGAGGCGGTGGTTCCCTCCCGCAGGATCCGGAAGGAGGTGCGCGGGCACGACGAAGGGATGTATGGATGGCGGTACCGGACCGGGAACCGTTTCGCGAGGATCGGGGAGTTCTGGGCCGTCGCCACCCGCTTTGACGGGACGAGATCGGGCTTCCGGGCACCGGTTTTTCCGGCGGTGGCCGTGATCGCCGCGGGGTGAATGTCGACGGTCCCTACTCACTGAGACCGTTTTCACTGGACGAAAGTTTCTTAACACGGTGGGCTCCGATGCTGCCACGTCCCGAAATTGTGTTCTGGAATCCGACGCGGCCTATTCGCGGTGCCCGACCGAGGTGATCCGTGTCAACGACCCACAGCGGCACCTTCTCTCCTTATCAGTTCTTTGCTTCAACGCCTGTGTGTTCACCAAACGCGCCCTTGCGTACTTTCGCCAGTGGCGTGATCGCCTACGGTGTGTAATTGGTGTTCGTGATCTCCGGGGGTGTTTTCTCTCTATATCGAGTTCAACCATCCGCAATGTAGGGGAAGATGTCGCTGGCTGCTCGCATTATGTTTCCATCGGACACAGTATGGAAATCCTGTCCCCCGTTCCGCTCTGAAGTGCAACACCGTTGATGGTGGGAAGCCGCGTTTCGGGTGCGGCATCCTGCGAACCGGCCGGATAACGGCGACAGTCCCTGTGCTCAGGATAGGAGAGTGTCATGCCCGAGGGCTACCGTCATCTGACCTTCGACGGAAGATGCCGGATATACGCGACGGGGAAAGGCGGGCTTTCGAACGGGGCCATCGCCGGGCGGTCGGGCCGCCATCCGGCCACCATATCGCGGGAGATCCGACGCGACGGCGGCGGGCGGGGATACCGGCAGGGACAGGCGTGGAGGAAGGCCACCGAGCGCCGGAGCGGGGCCTCTTCGGTCCCGGGGAAGCTGACGGAGGAGCGCCGGGCGAAGGTCGTGGCGAAGCCGGGGAGGGCTGGAGCCCGGAGCGGGTCCCGGGGCGTCTCCGGCTGGAGGACCCGGGGACGGTCGGCCGTCAGCGGATATACGACCTCGTACGCGCGGACGGCGGGGACGGAGGAACGCCTTGCGGGCACCTGCGGCGGCGGGGAAAGGAACCGGACCGGCAGGGCGGTCGCCACGCGGGCCGGGGTCATATCCCGGGCCGGAGGGACATCCCGGAGCGCCCGAAAGAGGGCGGGGCGAAGGCGGGGACCGGCGACCGGGAAGCGGACACGGTGATCGGCGGGGGACACGGCGGTGCGGTGGTGTCGCCCGTTGACGGATGCCCGGAATTCACGCCTGTCCAACGGGTTGACGGAAAGAGGGCGGAGGCGGCCGGCGGGGCGATGACCGACCTTCTCAAGGGTCCCGGCGCCAGGGTCCACACGATCACGGCGGACAGTGGCAGGGAGTTCGCGGGGCACGCGAAGGTGGCGAAGGCGCTGGAGGCCGATTTCCTCCTCGCGACGCCCCACCACCCGTGGGAGCGGGGCCTGAACGGGCACACCAACGGGCCGCCGCCCCGGTACCTGCCGAAGGGAACCGACCTGCGGCAGGTCACGGACGCCCGCGTGAAGCGGGTCCAGGACATCCTGAACGCGCGCCCCCGCAAGGCGCCCGGCTACCTGACGTCGGCGGAGGCTTTCGCGCGGGCGCGGCCTCCCTGAGGCGCTTCGCCCCGTGGGCCGACGGGGGAGAGGGAATTCCGCAGGCGCGCCCGCCCGGTTTCGGTCGGGCCACCCCTTCCCCCGCCCGGACGGGCGCGCCACCTCCCGCCCCTAAATCCCGAATATGAGCCGGGCCAGCATCCGCCCGGACGGGCGCGCCACCTCCCGCCGCGGGGCCTTGCCGCCGCCGGGAGGCCCGGTTACGCTCCGATCCGAAGGGACAGCCGCCGTATTCCGCGTGGAATCCGGGCCCCTGGCCGGAAAATCCCTCAACACCGGCCCGCCTCCTCCGCTCGGGCCACGCCCTCGCTCCGGAGGCGGGCCGGTGTTGCACTTCGGACTGGAAGTGGGGTGTTTTGTTCGTAAGCCCTGACTTCTGGGAATTGGCGTGACGCGATGATTTTCATGGAAATTTGGTAAGAGGAGAAATTGACAGATCAAACCGACTAGTCGTATAAACCAGTCTGAAATCGTGATCAGGAGGAAATATGAACAACGTTGGTGCCTATGAGGCCAAAACACATCTGCCCCGTTTGCTCGACCGGGTCGCCCGCGGCGAGAGCCTTACCATCACCCGGCATGGTAGGCCCGTCGCTAGGCTGATACCCGCCGACAGCCCACGAGATCAGGCTAAACAGGCGGTCCTACGTATCGAATGCCGCCGCCGGAACCTCACCGGGGTGTCCGTGACGGACTTGATCGCGTCTGTCCATGAGGGTCATAGGTGGTGAAGCCGCTGGTCATCGATTCCTCGGTCTTTCTCGCTTGGTGTCTTGGCGACGAGGAGCAACCGGACGCGGTAGCGGCCATGCGACAGACTGCGGCGAGCGGGGGCGTGGTGCCGGGCATATGGTGGTATGAGGTGCGCAATGCACTGCTGATGAATGAGCGGCGCGGGCGTATCGCACCACAGCAGGCTACGGACACGCTGGTGGATAGCCTTGCGCTCGGTCTAAAGCGGGATGACGATCATGACGACACCCTGATGATTGAGCTTGCGCGCCGCTTTCGGCTTACCGTCTACGATACCGCCTATCTTGAGGTCGCCCTGCGGCGGAACCTTCCGCTTGCCACGCTCGACCGGCGCGTCGCCGATGCGGCGGGGGAAGCGGGAGTCTTGCTTTATGGTAATGATGGCGACGATAGCGCGACGCAATGATGCCGATCTTGCCCCGCTATCCGTCCATGGAGGATTCCGGCAAGGAATGGTTGAGCGAAGTGCCTGAGCACAGGTGGCCTTTCCTCGATCAAGTCGTTTTGTGTAACGCCCATTAAAAAATTTGACCTTTACCCCCTCTGACTGGCAGTTGTGCGACAAACTTCACGGCGGAATGGATGCGGGTTAGTAAAGGAAATACATCATGTTCTTGATTAGTAATATATCCGCGATAAATATTGGAATAGCGCAAACTTGGCTCCGTCCGTTTCGACTCCCAAGGGCGTTAGCTTTGGTGTGTTGCCAGCAAAAGTGAAGCTGGAAGCCTCCAAAAACCCGGCCTTTCCGCAGGTTTTCCGATTTACTGGATCCGGGAGGACCTAGAGACGCTCAGCCCCGGTTCTTTCGGTCTCCCGGACCATCCCGGGCGCCTGCCGCGGACGGACGGACCGCCCGGGCCGGCCGCGGTTTTCCGGGTTCCGGACCGGAGGGCCCGCTCCGGACCGAAGGACGGTCCGGCCGTTTCGGGAGAGGCTGGCCCGGGGCGGTGCGTTCACGTCCCTGTCCGCGGCTTCCGGGGAGCGGCTCCGTGACCGGGGCAACGGGCCCGCGGGGGCCGGACCGTGGACGCCGCTCCGGTCCCGGCCCCACGCCGGCGGATGGCGGGGAAAGGAAGGGAACGGGCCGGGGCGGGCGGGAGCGCGGCCGGTATCCGGCCTGACGGTCCCGCCGGGGCGGCGCGGAAAGACACCGACGCCCGCCGGACAGCCGGATATTCCGGGGCCCGGAAGACCGAAGGGGGCGGACCGGATGCGGGCCCTTACGGCATCTCGGCGCCGCGCTTCGGGTATGGGAACCATATCGGCGTCGACCGCGGACGGCGTTCCATCCGCGGCGGGACATGCACCCGTGCGGCCCGGCATGACGGGCACGGACCGGCCTCCGTTCCGGACCCGGCCAGTGGCTACGGATCCGTCCGGGCGGACACCGGTCACCGCCCGGCGGGGAACGGGGCCCGGCCGAAGGCGCGGGGCCATCGCTCCCCTATCCACCGCGGGAAGCCGCGTGGCGGGCCCATGCGCGGGTACGTCCGGCGGGGCGATGCGACGCGCCCTTCCATCCGCGCCCGCGTCGGACATGTCCTCGGATACGGGAAAGGGCCGATGGCGGTCATGTTCCGCCGCATCGGCCGGGTCCGGGCCACAGCCCGCATGACCATGGCGAACCTGAGCTACAATTTCCGCCGCCCCGTCCTGCATGAACGACGGCAGGCTAGGGCCTGGCTCCGTCCGGAATCCGGAAATCACCCGCCTGACATTCGCGCCAAAAATATGGGTTTATCGAGGTTTTCGGCTGGCCTGTCAGCTTCGTCCTACTCGACTGCCTATCCAGATCGACCGGGCCTGTGACTGGAGATACAATCTCCTACATCGGTGGTAGGCGTGGCCTTGTGACGCTACGAGCCGACAACGGTGGATGGAGACCGGTTGGGCCACAATCGCCTATGGCGTCGTCGCCGGCGGCTGATTCAAATGGGTTGGGCTAAGGTGGATTAGGCAAGTGAGCGTCTCATATTGGGTGTCCTGCTGCCATTGGGAATTGCGGCTACACTGACTTCGTTGGCACCGCTCTTCAGCGCCGTCTTCGCGCTGGCTATGTTGAATGAGCGGGTCGGTTCCATGCTCCTCGTCGCGTCCATACTTGGATTCATTGGTGTGGTAATTGTCATAGCCCGAACTAGGCGTTCTCACCGCTGTATGCCGCCATGGCGGTTATCGCTGAGATTCTCTCGGCCGTTGCTATGATCGTGTCTGCCAGAAAACCCCGTGTTTTCCGGTGACAGGGCCGAATCCAGCGGATTCCGGCTTCACGGGACCCTAGCCGGGCCCGTCGGAGCGCCGCCTGGGGCTTCGACGGGACGGCCGGTGGCGGGAACATATGGTGAACATCCGGGCCTCCGCCGGCCCGCGGGCACGCCGGTCCGGGCCCCGCAGCGGCGGGGAGCACGGGGCGCTCCCTCTCCCGGAGCATCAGGCCGGGGCGGTGGACGTCCGCGGCCAGCACCTCCAGCGCCACGGCGCCGGCGAACCCTCCTTTCCGTGGCCGCCGACGCGGTCCAGGCCGCGGTGCTCCAGGCTGTTGATGGCCGACCCGCCCGCGGCGTGGGCGCGCCGCGCCCCGCGGAACGCCTCCCCGCTTTCCCGGACGCGGTCCGCCTTCGACAGCCTGCCCCTGCGGGGCATCGCGTCGGCTCCGGCATCCCGGCAGGCTCCAGCCGGTCCGGGGGGGGCTGTGCGGACCCCTGTCGAAGCTCACCACCGACAGGTCGGGGAACCGCGCCCGCGCCTCCCCGCTCATGTGGACCGCCACGTCCACGTCGCTCCCCTCCCACATCACCGAACGGTGCGGGAGGAATCCGTGCCGGTCCTCCAGCACGCGGACCGGAACGCCGGGCTCCACCGGGACCCCGGCCTTTCCCTTCGATATCCAGCGGGTGTGCGGCCCGGATATCGGGTGCACCTTCCCGCGGTGCGGGATCGTCCCTCCCTTCAGGATCCGCCGTCCGACCAGGTCCGCCCGGGGCCTGACATGGCCGATGAGGCCCCGATACTGTCCGATGGGCCCGGGATACCCAAACTGCCGTCGATCTCCGCGCGGCTGGCCTCCGCCCCGTCCGCCAGCTTCAGCGACAGCCGGAGCGGCGCCTCCACGTCCCCCGGGCGCGGGTTGGCGAGCCGTGACGTGGCGACACCGGGACAGAGCCTGCGTAGCTTCCTGCACAGATGTTCCTTCCGCCGCCAGCCGCGCGGCCCAGGCCCCCGCAGGCCCGGGACACGTCCCGGACCATGCACCGCGCCGCGTCCATCGGCAGGCTGCGGTCGGTCGGATGGTGGACGTCGGTCCCGGCCACGAGGGAATCACGGCGGCCGCGCGACGTGGCGCCAGGCTTTTTCCGGCCACCCTGTGGCCCCTCTCCACGACCGTCCTTCCGACCTCGGCGGGAAGCTCCGGCGAGGGGAGCGACACGCTGTCAACCAGCCGCCGGTATCCGTATCCGTATCCGTCCCATGATCCGTGGCCCGGCCTCCGGCCTTCGCCGGATCGTCCGGTGCCCGTTCGCCAGGTCCTGAAGCCGGTCGAAACCGCACCCGGGACCCTGCTTCACGACCCCCGGCACCAGGATGGTCAACGGTTCCATCCCCGGCCCGCCGACCCGGCGGCTCTTTCCGGGCAGCACCAGACGATCCGGAAGCCCGGACAGCCGCTTTCGGGTCCCTTCGTCGCTGAAGGGGTCCTGGAGGCCGATCAGGATCGCCGGGATGTCGTCCCTCGACCTCACGGTCGGCCTGATCCTCCTGATGTCGGGGGCGCCGGGCCGCCGCTGGGTGTCGTGGACCCTGCGCATGGGGCCTCCTGAAGGGGAGGATTGGCGGATTCCGCGGCATACCCTGACCGCCATATCCGGTGAATCCCCGCAAGGCGGATTCCGTCATTTACCGCGAAAAATAAGTGACTTGGGGGTTTTCAGGCGGACACTATGATTTACCTCCGAAAGTTGGGCCGGACAGAGCCAGCTGTACGCTCGGCCTTATTAAAACGCACTCGCAACGCTTGCCGTCTCCATTGTGCTAATCCTGATTTTTGGATGGAAGACGCCCACATTCAACGAATCGATATTGTTGGTGGGTATGGGATGCCTCGGCGGCTTAGCGAAGGTGGTGAACTCTTTCGCCTACAAATGCTCGGATGCTGCGGTCATCGCAAACCTGGAGTATTTCGCAGTGGTCTGGGATGTCATTTTTCGTCGGAAAGCCACGACCTACTGACCCTTTTTGGAATCGCGACAATTGTGATTGCCTGCACTGTGGCAACGCTAAGCCGCAGGTCCAGACGAGCATCGATGATGTGAAACGCGTTAAATCCGGTCGCGCAGATTTCTGACCGCTGTGCGATATGCGTTGGCAATTGCATCGCGCGCTTTGTGGCGACCGCCGGTCACGACATGACGTCCCGCGGACCAGACCTCTCCAACCATCTCGTTGCCACCTGCAAAGACGAATGCGTCCAATGCTGTATCCCCCGTTAACCCCTCGAGATCCGGATGGGTCGTATCAAGCGCCAGGAGATCGGCCCAAGCACCCGCTTCGATCCGACCCGATCCACGTCCGGCCGCCTGAGCGCCCCCCTCCGCCGCGGTTTGCATCAGGCGACGACCAGTCGATATGTCCGGTGTGGCCATTGCGGCACGGCTATGGTCGCGAAGGCGTTGGGAGGTGTCGAGTTGCCGCAGTTCCTCCGCAAGCGAGATCCTGATGTTGCTGTCGGAACCCACGGAAACCGCGCCGGAAAGAGACATCCAGCGCACTCCGTCGAAGACCCCGTCGCCGAGACTGGCCTCGGTGAGCGGGCAAAGCCCCGCAACGGCTCCGGTGGTTGCAAGCCCCTTCGTTTCATGCGGCTGCATCTGCGTACAGTGAATGAATGTGCAGTCACTACCGGGGTCCAGCCGCTCAAGCACCCATTCGATTGGTCGTGCGTTGTAGCTGAGCAGAACTTCCTCAACTTCGGCGGGCTGCTCAGCCAGATGCATGTGAAACGGCCGTCCGCTGGCAAGCTGGCGGAGGCGCGGAAGATCGTCGGCAGCGACAGCCCGGAGCGAATGCGGCGCCACGCCCAGCCCTGTGTCTTCCGGTAGTTTCGCCAGCAGCGCACCGGCTCGGTCGTGGAGCCCCACATACCGATCGAAATCGTTGCCGAAACGTATCTGCCCGGATCCAAGAGAACGTCGGTCGCAGCCGCCGAATTCATAGTGAACCGGCAGGAGCGTCAGACCGCAGCCCGTCGCCTCAGCCGCAGCCGCGATGCGGCCGCTGGTTTCGGCCAGGTTGTCATAGGGAGCACCGCCAAGGCCGTGATGCAGATAATGGAACTCGACGTTGCAGGCGTATCCAGCCTCAAGCATCTCCATCTGAACGAATGCGGCAATGGCCTCGATCTGGTCAGGATCCAGTCGATCCAGAAACCGGTACATGAGCCGCCGCCAGGTCCAGAAATCATCCCCCTGTGGTCCGCGCTTTTCCGTCAGTCCGGCCATCGCACGCTGGAATGAATGGCTATGGCAGTTCGCTGGCGCAGGAACGAGAAGCCCGACCCGAATGCCTGCGGACGGACTATCGGGTGTTATGTTCACTATGCGCCCCGATCCGATGCGGAGCGCGACGTTTTGCATCCATTCGTCTCCGATAAGCGCAAGCCGCGCCCATACCAGACTCATCGCCATTTCCTCCGTAATCTATCCGCTGGGTAGCCCTAGGTGCAGGGTGTGAAAATATCTCGTAGATTCAGGCCGCAGCCCTTCATCGTTGAAGCCGACCATCCGGTCGTTCATGTCACGATATCCTATCGCCATACCCGCTTTCGCGTCGTGGGATTTGGCTTCGGGACAGTCGACCGCATCGGTATGGGAAGGGAGAATACCCGAACCCAAGAGGTATTTACACACCCCAGTGGAAGAGTTCCCGCCTGACTCCCGAACCGCCTGAGTGTTTGGATTCGATCCTGATTGAGTTTATGATGACGGCAGGTTCGGTGAATCCCGGAAAAGGATGGGGCCTATGGTGTGGAGCAGACTGTTCGGAAAAAAGGAAGCAGGAACGTCGGTTCCCGAGCGAGATACCGGAGGGCTTGTACGAACGGGTACGGATACCGTTCCGGCGTGCAACGTCCGGACCCGGATATCGATGGTCTGCGGAAAATCCGGAAAATGACAGACCGTTCCCCTCCGTTCTGTTCGTTGGCCGAGAGAAACAGCTATCCGTGATCGAGGATGGCTGCATGATTTGTTTGCCATAAACGTTGATTGTGATGATTTCATCGCTGAACCGAAAGTGGCGAAATCCATATGTGAAGCGGTTGCTAAAGGTGGGTCCGCTGCTTGGCGCACCGCGAAAACGGAATCCCTGAACCTTAAAGGAATTTTGCCTTTTGGGCAGGCGGGATTTGAGCCCCCGTTCCGCTCTGAAGTGCAACACCGTTGATGGTGGGAAGCCGCGTTTCGGGTGCAGCATCTTGCGAATCGGCCAGATAACGGCGACAGTCCCGGTGAACGAGCCGAGGAGAGTGTCATGCCCGAGGGCTACCGTCATCTGACCTTCGACGAAAGATGCCAGATATACGCGACGGGGAAAAGCGGGCTTTCGAACGGGGCCATCGCCAGGCAGCTGGGCCGCCATCCGGCCACCATATCGCGGGAGATCCGACGCGACGGCGGCGGGCGGGGATACCGGCAGGGACAGGCGTGGAGGAAGGCCACCGGGCGCCGGAGCGAGGCCTCTTCGGTCCCGAGGAAGCTGACGGAGGAGCGCTGGGCGAAGGTCGTGGCGAAGCTGGAGGAGGGCTGGAGCCCGGAACAGGTCTCGGGGCGTCTCCGGCTGGAGGACCCCGGCATGGTCGGCCGTCAGCGGATATACGACCTCGTACGCGCGGACGGCGGGGACGGAGGAACGCTTTTCGGGCACCTGCGGCGGCGGGGAAAGAAACCGAACCGGCA
This sequence comes from uncultured Rhodobacter sp., assembly GCA_965201085.1. GTDB lineage: Bacteria > Pseudomonadota > Alphaproteobacteria > Rhodobacterales > Rhodobacteraceae > JAPOUP01. The sequence goes on from CBDAVS010000015.1 coordinate 168,725, forward strand.
GGGTGGCCGCCACGCGGGCCGGGGTCACATCCCGGGCCGGAGGGACATCTCGGAGCGCCCGAAAGAGGTCGGGGCGAAGGCGAGAATCGGCGACTGGGAAGCGGACACGGTGATCGGCGGGGGACACAGCGGTGCGGTGGTGTCGCTTGTGGGCAGATGCTCGAAATTCACGCTTCTCCAACGGGTTGACGGAAAGAAGGCGGAGGCGGTCGGCGAGGCGATGACCGACCTTCTCAAGGGGCTCGGCGCCAGGGTCCACACGATCACGGCGGACAACGGCAAGGAGTTCGCGGGGCACGCGAAGGTGGCGAAGGCGCTGGAGGCCGACTTCTTCTTCGCGACGCCCTATCACTCGTGGGAGCGGGGCCTGAACGAGCACACCAACGGGCTGCTGCGCCAGTACCTGCCGAAGGGGACCGACCTGCGGCAGGTCACGGACGCCCGCGTGAAGCGGGTCCAGGACATCCTGAACGCGCGCCCCCGCAAGGCGCTCGGCTACCTGACGCCGGCGGAGGCTTTCGCGCGGGCGCGGCCTCCCTGAGGCGCTTCGCCCCGTCGGCCGACGGGGGAGAGGGAATTCCGCAGGCGCGCCCGCCCGGTTTCGGTCGGGCCACCCCTTCCCTCGCCCGGACGGGCGCGCCACCTCCCGCCGCGGGGCCTTGCCGCCGCCGGGAGGCCCGGTTACGCTCCGATCCGAAGGGACAGCCGCCGTATTCCGCGTGGAATCCGGGGCCCTGGCCGGAAAATCCCTCAACACCGGCCCGCCTCCTCCGCTCGGGCCACGCCCTCGCTCCGGAGGCGGGCCGGTGTTGCACTTCGGACTGGAAGTGGGGGAGGAAAGCGGTACGTTCATGCCGGAAACACCGTCTCTTGACAGTCTCAGGCGGCTTTTCCCTCCGGAGACATGGACAAGACCACTCTGCCTGATGGTGGATGAGATGCAGGGCATAATACCAATCCAACAAAGTAATGGCTCACGAACAGAGTGGGAACCTCCGATCCATATCCGGCCGGTGATGCGTGGTGTGACCGGCGCGGTTTTTCCGTATCCTGTGGTTTGCACATCAGCACAGGGAGGAAGACATGCCTGCAGCTGTTCAGGTCACCGGTGCCGGTCACAGGCCTGCGGAGCTTGGGGAGACCGTGCGGAAACGCAGGGAGCCGGACCATCGCAGGCGGCTGGCGGCGACCGTCATGGTTGTTGGGACATCCATGTCGCGGGCGGAGATCGCCCGGCAGACCCTGCGCGACCGGGTCCGGCGCCACAGCGACGGCGGCGGCGCCGCTCCGGCGACCCGGCGGCGCTGCGGACGCCCCAGCCGCTTGGGCGCGGACCGGAAGGACCAGGTCCGGGAGTGGCTGGAGGCCGGCGCCGCCGAAGGGTCCAGGCCATGGACGGTCGCGGCGCTCCGGGACAGGATCCGGCATGCCTTCGGCGTGGCGTTCCGCGTCGAGGCTGTCCGTCGCCTGATCCGTTCCCTGTCCTTCCGCCACCTGTCGCCCCGGCCCGCGCACCCGGCCCTCCGGGAAGCGTTTCGCCGCGATTTCCAGAGCCTTGCGCGGGATGTCCTGCCGGAGGGGGTGCCGGCGGAGGCGGTGGACATCCGGTTCCGGGACGAAAGCCGGATCGGACGGAAGGGCCCGCTCACCCGGGTGTGGGCCCGTCGGGGAACCCGCCCGCGCATCCCGCGCGGTCACCGCCATGGCTACCGCTATCCTTTCGCCGCTTTCCGCCCCCGGCGGTCCGTCGCCGCCGGCCATGTCCGCGACAGGGCCGACACCGGGGAAATGAACCGGCATCCGGCGGCGGCCGGCGAGGCGCCCCCCACCGGACGCCATGCGCCGGTCATCCCCGACGGCTCCGGATGGCGCAAAGCCAGGACGCTGGCCATCCCTTCCAGCCTGTCCCCGCTGCATCCGCCTCCCTACAGCCCCGGACCCAACCCGATGGAAACGGCGTTCGGCTTCCTGAAGAAGCGCCACTTCGCCAACCGGACGTTCGAAACGGTGCGGGAGATCAAGGGCGCCGTCGAGGAGGTCCGGAAGGACTTCGCCGGCCAGCCAGACCGCATCGCCTCTCCCGGACGGCGGCGCTGGGCAACGATGAACCCAGTTGAAAGCTCCGGTGGGTGATTACTTTGTTGGATTGGTATAAGACCCAAAGCGTAGGGATTCATGCGTAGGCTTCATCTGGGAAAGACGGGCCTTTCTACAATTCCGGTCTATGCCGGCACGGTAAGCTGATTCCAGAAAGTGGAACGGCTTGTTTCCAAGCTGGATACAGGTCTCGTCTATGATGTTGGACCACTTGCCGAAAGTGAAGTCGGGCAGGCATTCGATCTGTTTCTTAAGCTTTTCCGGATCGACACATCCAAAGCCGATACCGATGGATTGCGGGACTGGAAGGTCAGGATATCCGACGGCTGGCCGCGGCATTACCACAACGCGATGCGGGCGCTGGCCGACGAAATTGTCGAATCCGGTGGAAAGCTGGTGGATGTGAATATGGGAAAAGTTCAGGGGCAGCAGAAAGAATACCGTGACAAAGCCTATTCAGAGCGTTTCACTACGGAAATCGAGGGAGCGGAAGATATTGTCGGTGGATTGATGGCATTGATACCACAGGACGGTATGAAACTGGGCGTCGGTTCATTCCTATATCGGCCAGAACCGTTCTCCGGCGGATGACTTCAGTGACGCCTCGGAAAGACTGGCGGCTTCCATCCCACGGTGATGTGTACCGTTTCACTGATGATCTGATCCATCGTGGATTTCTTCAGAGAATCGAAGCGGGTCTCTATTCCTGTCCCATTCCATCATTCGGAACCTTTCTGTAGAGAAAATGGCTGGTTGAAAGACCGCTTCTGGAATCCCCGCCGAAAAAACTGCCACCAACCGAAAACCGAACTGACGAAACAGTGGATTACGGAAATACACCGACCCCGAAAGTTCCTGCGGTAAGGAAAAATCAAGACCGAACATCCTGGAAACCGATACCGACTGAACCAACGCAACCGGTCGGTGAAACGGAAACCGATGACATTGCGACGGATGGGGGACTATCCCGACACAGGCACGTGATGTCCCACAGGATCCATCGACGGTCAGCAGCTATCAGCATGCCCTTCCCTGATTCGGACCGGATTCCGGTATTTTTGAAGGACCAGCGGTACCACAAGCCGAATTGACAATCGTCAAAGCCGTTCTTTAGCTTGGGTCGTGCAACGGTGGGATTGCGCCAAGGCAATAAAGCGGTAATCCAGTGCTTCTGATCCAAGCGACGCTCGCGACGTTTTCCGATGCCAGCCCATATGGTTTGATTCGCGATGCGGCGGTTATGATCGAATATGGTCGTATCGTATGGGTTGGACCAACGGTTGATGCACCCAAAGCCACTGTCATCCATGATATGGAAGGACGTCTGGTAACCCCAGCGCCGATCGACTGCCATACCCACCTGGTCCATGGCGGAAACCGTGCCCTCGAGTTCGAAAGGCGGTTGGGAGGCGCAAGTTACGAAGACGTAGCCCGAGCGGGGGGCGGCATTCTCTCAACCGTAGCTGACACGCGCGCTGCATCTTGCGAAGAACTGGTGGAGATGGCGTTGCCACGGCTAGATGCGGCGCTTGCCGAAGGGATGGGAACGATCGAAATCAAATCCGGATACGGTCTGGATTTGGACACGGAACTCAAAATGCTTCGGGCGGCACGGGCACTGGCGAAGCGGCGTCAGGTTCGGGTCTTCACTTCCTTTCTCGGCGCTCACGCCGTTCCGCCGGATTTCAAAGGCCGGGCCGACACCTACATCGACGATGTCTGCCTGCCTGCGCTCCGTGCCGCCGATGCTGAGGGACTGATCGATGCCGTTGACGGATTCTGCGAGGGCATCGCATTCACCGCGGATCAGATCGCCCGGGTGTTCAACGAGGCGCGCGGACTCGGATTGCCCGTGAAGCTTCACGCCGAGCAGCTTTCCAACACCGGCGGTGCGCAGCTGGCGGCGCGCTTTGATGCGCTCTCGGCGGATCATCTCGAATACGCTTCCGACGAAGACGTCCGTGCGCTGTCGGTGGCGGGGAGCGTTGCGGTTCTGTTGCCGGGAGCCTTCTACACCCTTCGTGAAGAGACGGTTCCTCCGGTCGAGGCTTTCAGACGGCACAACGTGCCCATCGCGTTGGCGACTGACGCCAATCCCGGCTCGTCCCCGATGACATCGCTTCTGCTTGCGGCCAACATGGGCTGTACGCTGTTTCGGCTGACACCGGGCGAAGCATTGAGGGGCATCACCGCGAATGCGGCGCGGGCGCTTGGTCTGATCGATTCGGGACGCATCGCGGCAGGCTTCCGCGCGGATCTTGCCGTTTGGGATGTGGAGCATCCCGCGGAACTGACCTACCGGATCGGCTTCAATCCTCTGCATCAACGCTGGTTCAATGGGGAAGTCGTGGCATGAAACTTGTTCCGGGCAAGGTGACGCTGTCAGAACTCCGCACGGTCTGGGAAGGTGCGTCGGCGATGCTCGACCCGTCCGCTACGGCGGCCATTCAGGAGGCCCACATGGCCGTGATGCGCATGGCGAAGGGCACGGCGCCGATCTATGGCGTGAACACCGGTTTCGGAAAACTGGCTTCCATCAGGATCGCGCCCGAAGATTCCCTGGCGCTGCAGCGCAATTTGATTCTAAGCCACGCCTGCGGTCTCGGTGACGCGCTCGATATACCGACGGCGCGGCTGATGATGGCGCTCAAGCTTGTGTCGCTCGGCCGCGGCGCATCGGGCGTCTCCCTTGAGACGGTACACATGATAGAGGCGATGATCGAACGGGATGTCACCCCAATCGTTCCACAGCAGGGATCGGTTGGTGCATCCGGTGATCTTGCGCCACTTGCACATATGGCCGCCGTAATGATCGGCGAAGCGGAGGCGCAGGTCGCCGGACGTGCGATGTCTGGCGGTGAAGCCTTGGCACTGGTCGGTCTGGAGCCGATCGTGCCCGGCCCCAAGGAGGGGTTGGCGCTTATCAACGGTACGCAGTTTTCGACGGCCTGTGCGCTGGCCGGACTCTTTCGTGCCTGGGACAATCTGAGGGCGTGCATCGCCGTCTCAGCGCTTTCGACGGACGCGATCATGGGATCCACCGATCCTCTCGATCCGGAAATCCACCAGCTAAGGAGGCATCCCGGCCAGATCGAAGTCGCTGAAGCCATGCGAAGGATCATGGAGGGGTCCGAAATCCGGGAAAGCCATCGCGAAGGAGACACCCGGGTGCAGGATCCCTACTGCATCCGCTGTCAACCGCAGGTTACCGGAGCCGCGCTGGATCTTCTTCGAATGGCGGGGGAGACCCTCAATGTCGAAGCCAACGCCGTCACCGACAACCCTCTGGTTCTGTCCGGCGGCGACAGAATCGTGTCGGGCGGCAACTTCCATGCCGAACCCGTGGCCTTCGCAGCCGATATGATGGCGATCGCCCTCGCCGAGATCGGAACCGTCGCGCAGCGCCGCATAGCGCTGATGGTCGATCCGACACTGAGCTTCGATCTACCACCGTTTCTCACACCGGCGCCGGGCCTGAATTCCGGTCTGATGGTGGCCGAAATCGCGTCGGCGGCGTTGATGAGCGAGAACAGGCATCTGGCAAATCCATGCTCAACCGATTCCACCCCGACCTCCGCCAGCCAGGAGGATCATGTCTCCATGTCCGCCCATGGAGCGTGCCGACTGAAACCGATGAACGACAATCTCGGCGCAATCATTGGGATCGAGGCGATATGCGCCGCCCAGGGAGTGGACTTCCGCGCACCTCTTAGAACCAGTGTTCCGCTGCTGGGCCTTATGGCGCGTCTACGCTCGTATGTGCCGGTGATCGGCGAAGACCGTTATCTCGCGCCCGACATCTCCGCCGCGGCGGAATGCGTCGCGAGCGGGATGCTATGTGATGGTCTTGAACTGCCCGAACTGGAGTCCTCCACATGAGGCCGGTGGAGGTGATACGCGGTGATGGGCCGATAGTGTTCGGGATGCCTCATACAGGAACCTGGTTGCCAGCCGCAGTCCGCGATAGGCTCAATGGGATAGGCCGGCTTCTTTCAGACACGGACTGGTGGATCGACCGGCTCTATGAAGGCTTGCTCCCGGGTGTGACGGTCGTGCGCTCCATGTTCCACCGCTATGTCATCGATGCCAACCGCGACCCCTCCGGCGTTTCGCTCTATCCCGGAGAGAACACCACCGGGCTCGTCCCCCTGACGGATTTCGACGGAAAGCAAATCTGGACGACGCCGCCGGACAAGGCCGAGGTCGCGCGCCGTCGCGATGCGTTTCACAGACCCTATCACGCGGCGCTCACCGCCGAGATGGAGCGTATCCGGAGCCGGTATGGTGTCGCCGTGCTCTACGACTGCCACTCAATCCGCTCGGTCATCCCCTTCCTATTCGCGGGATGCCTGCCCGACTTCAGTATCGGGACCAATGGCGCGACGACCTGCGCGGCTGAGATTCAGGATGCCGCCGTCGATGTCTGTGCCGATGCCGAAGGTTATAGCGTCGTTCTGAACGGACGTTTCAAGGGCGGGTGGACGACACGCCACTACGGTCGTCCGGCCGAAGGCTGGCACGCGATCCAGGTGGAACTGGCCCAGTCCACATATCTCAGCGAAGGGGTTTCACCCTATCTTTACGATACCGAGAAGGCGGAACGGCTTCGCCGTCACCTGCGTGATCTGCTGAACCGGATCGAGACCATCGCCTATTCCCTTGGAGGCCGGAATTGACCGATCCCCGCCACAACTATCGGGACGTATACCCGCCTACGGGGCCGGAACTGAACGCCAAAAGCTGGCAAACCGAGGCGCCACTGCGGATGCTCATGAACAACCTGCATCCAGAGGTGGCGGAGAATCCGCACGAACTGGTCGTCTACGGTGGTATCGGGCGCGCCGTGCGGACCTGGGCTGATTTCGATCGGATCGTAGCGGCACTTAAGGATCTCGAATCCGACGAAACGCTTGTGGTTCAATCCGGCAGACCCGTCGCCATCGTCCGGACGCATGTTGACGCGCCGCGCGTGCTCATCGCCAATTCGAACATCGTGCCGCATTGGGCGAATTGGGATCACTTCAACGTACTCGACCGCAAGGGACTGACGATGTACGGTCAGATGACCGCCGGATCCTGGATTTACATCGGCACCCAGGGGATCGTGCAGGGTACCTACGAGACCTTCGCCGAGGCCGGTCGTCAGCATTACGGCGGCGATCTGAAGGGGAGGTGGATCCTGACCGGAGGCCTCGGTGGCATGGGTGGGGCGCAGCCACTGGCGGCTGTGTTCGCTGGCGCCTGCTGTCTCGCGGTGGAATGCAACCCGGAGTCAATCGAATCCCGCCTGCGCACACGCTATCTCGACGAGAGGACCGATAGTCTCGACGAAGCGCTCGCAATGATCGAACGCTGGACGAAGTCCGGTGAAACGAAGTCCGTTGGTCTTCTCGGAAATGCGGCGGATGTATTTCCTGAAATCCTGGCACGTGGTGTCCGTCCCGATATCGTGACCGACCAGACCTCGGCCCACGACCCGCTGAACGGATACCTGCCGCAGGGCTGGACGATGGTTGAATGGCGTTCCAGACGCGAAAGCGAACCGAAGTCGGTGGAAAGTGCCGCTCGGGCATCCATGGCCAATCACGTGCGCGCCATGGTGGGATTTTGGAACGAAGGTATACCGACGCTGGATTACGGCAACAATATCAGGCAGGTTGCCATGGACGAGGGTTTCGAGAACGCCTTCGCGTTTCCCGGATTTGTGCCCGCCTATATCCGCCCGCTCTTCTGCCGTGGGATCGGTCCCTTCCGTTGGTGCGCACTTTCCGGCGACCCGGAGGATATCTATCGAACCGATCAGGCGATGAAGGATCTCTTCCCAGAGAATCACCATTTGCGCAACTGGCTTGACATGGCCCGCGAACGGATCGCGTTTCAGGGCCTGCCCGCTCGAATCTGCTGGATCGGTCTTGGTGACAGGCACCGGGCGGGTCTCAGGTTCAACGACATGGTGGCTTCCGGCGAGTTGAGCGCACCGGTCGTTATCGGCCGCGATCATCTCGATTCAGGTTCCGTGGCCAGTCCTAACCGTGAGACGGAAGGGATGAAAGACGGCTCGGACGCCGTCAGCGACTGGCCGCTCCTCAACGCGCTCGTGAACACTGCGAGCGGTGCGACATGGGTCAGCCTCCATCACGGTGGTGGTGTCGGAATGGGCTTTTCCCAGCACGCTGGCATGGTGGTTGTCGCCGACGGAACACCTGAGGCCGCCAAACGGCTTGAGCGGGTTCTGTGGAACGATCCCGCATCAGGGGTGTGGCGTCATGCTGATGCTGGCTATGATGATGCCATCGCCTGCGCGCGCGAGCATGGGTTGCGTCTGATTCGGATCGATTAGCGTTGATTTAAGCGATGTGTATGCCGTGACTTGATCGGCCTCTGGCTGTGCGGCTCGGACAGACGGCGTCACATATATGAAACAACATGACGCCTGTATGGTTTGACGGGTCGTGAATCATCTCGGTCCGTCCTGCCGATCAGATCGCGACGATGTTGTGTTCCGGGCCATACGGGAATCCGGTGATATGCTCGGCTTCGCCTTCGCTCAGCACGATTATGTCATGCTACCTGTATCCACCGGCTCCCGGCATACGTTCCGGAATCGTCAGCATCGTTTCCATCGAAACAACCATTCCGTCTTCCAGAACCGTGTCGATATCCTCATGCAGCTCAAGTCCGGCTTCGCGTCCGTAATAGTGGGACAGCGCACCGAATGAATGACCGTAACCGAAGGATCGGTACCGCAGCAGTCCTTTCGAAGCGAAGAAATCGTTGATGCGATCGCAGATGCCTGAACAGGTCGCTCCTTGAGTGATGAGGCCGAGACCGAGCTCATGGGCTTCCACATTACTCCGCCAAATCTTCAGGGAGGCTGCGTCGGGCTCCCCGATGAACAGGATGCGCTCCAATACCATGTAATGGCCGGATATCATCGGAAACGTGTTGAGGCTCAGGAAATCTCCGGCCTTGAGACGACGTGTCGTCACCGGATTGCGGGCGCCATCCGTATTGATCCCCGACTGGAAGCAGACCCAGCCATCCCGCAATTCACTATCCGGGTGGCTGTTCGCGATCTCATGCTCCATCGCGTCATGGCCAGCCATCGCGACATCGATTTCACGGGCGCCTATACGGATCGCGTCGCGTATGGTCCACCCGCCGATGTCGGCGATCCGGGCTCCCTCGCGGATCAGTGCGATTTCCTCCGCGGACTTGAGCATCCGTTGTTTCATGGTGTCCGGTGCGATGTCCACGGTCTCGGCCTCCAGGAATTCGGCGAGCCTGGTGCTTTGGGTGAGGGTCAGAGGGTCTGCTTCGATACTGATCCGACCCGCTTTGTCGATCAGATCGGTCAGGGTGCGCCAGAAGTTATAGCGGCGCCAGTCCGTATAGATGACATTCTCGCCCACGGATCGCCGCCATGGTTGCCCGCCGTCGATATTCGCCGAGACGGTTGTGGTTTTCGTTTCGGTGACGACGCAGGCGTAGGCCCTCCCGAATGCGCGGTAGAGAAAGCCCGAATAATAGGCCACGCTAGGCATCGAGGTTAAGATTACGGCCTCGATTCCACTGTTGGCCATGATCCGGCGGAGACCCGTCAGCCGTCGGGCGTATTCGGATCGACTGAAGGGAAGCGGTGCTTTGTCCCCTTTCCTGTGGGAGAAGAAATCAGGGCGCGCGAATTGTGCGCTTGTCTGCTGATGATGGGGTATTGCGACCTCCAACGGCTTCGAGGGCCGGAGGTGTGACTTCGAGCCTTTCATTGAAAGTCCCGGCGTTCAGGATGGTGAATTGGAGGTGTATTTACCCTTCGGCGACGCCATCGCCTTGGCGCTCGAGCTCGGCGTCGCACAGGTTGGAAACTCGGTAAATGGTGAAGATGACGCGGCGATGATGCCGACGCCTGAAAGTGAGGGCAGATCCCGCGGCAACGCTTCGGATCGTGTGGGGTCTTCTCCAGCCGAAGTTATCCGTGAAGTTTCTGCCATAGGCCGTGGCACGACCACAGGCAGCGGAGCGGATGCCCATCCCGGATATCTCACCAGACGATTCCGAAGCGCCCGGACGGGCGATTTCGGAGCGCTTCGCCGTCAGTCACACGGGCCGGGTGACCGGTTCGCCGCCCCGATCATTGTGTTGCCGCCGGATGAGGTTTCCGTCAACGGGAACGTTGCGGGGTCGGAACCCACCCTGCGGAGGCGGCGGACACACCTCTCCCGCGGCGGGCCCGACCCGCTCCGCATGATCGCCGCCGTTGCGGTCAGGAGGGCGCGGGCGCGGCGCCGTCCGGCGGCCTTGCCGCCCGAAGCGCGGCGGCGGCCCGGGCGAACGCCTCCAGCCGGGCGAATGCCGAGGGCAGTGACAGGTGGACCCTCCGCACGCGCACCGTCACCCGGCAGGCGACCTTCAGCGGAAGCGCGCGGATGGTGGCGTACCGCGCCCTGGCCATATCCTTGCCCCTGAGGCCGATGGCCCGGACGGTCCGGACGAGGCTCGCGGCGAAGGCCGACAGGTAAAGCCCCAGCTGGTTGGCCCGCATGGTCGCGGTGGAGGTCCGGTCGGCGAAAAGCTCCAGCCGCTGTTGCTTTATCCGGTTCTCCATGTCGCCCCTGGCGCAGTGGAGACCCCCGTACGGCGACTTCGCGTCGAATCTTTCCCCCCGGCAGGTCGGTGACCACGAACCGGGGGTGTCGCCTCTCCTTCCGGGCAGGGCCTCGGCCTTGCCCACCACCCGGCGGCTCCGGCTCCAGCCGCTCCGCGTGCGGCACCGGAAACTTCGGAACCGGCGCGACGCCTTTCCCGTCGCGGCGCAGCGCTGGCGCGACCGCTTCACCTGACGGGCGATCATCGGCTCAGGACGTCGGTTTCCGGCCAGCCCGAACACATAATATGGACCGTTTCCCCCGCACCAGGCCATGACCGGCTCCCGGCGGAAGCCCGAATCCCCCCGCAGGATGATCCGCGTGTCCGGCCAGGCCTCCCGGATCCGCGCCACGATCCCGACCATCTCCTCCAGGGCGCCGGCGGCGGGGTCCACGTCCGCCGTCCGCAGACGGGCGCGGAGCGCGTGTCCGCCGCAGGTCACGTAAGGCGGCGGGTAACAGCTGTGACCGTAATAGCCGTGGAAAAACCGGCCCTCCCGGTTCCCGTGCAGCCCGTCGTCCGTCGCGTCCATGTCCAGAACGGTCTCCTCCGGCGCCCCGGTATGGGCTTCGGGGAAGAGATCCAGCATCAGCCCGTCGATGGCTGACGTGTCGGCGACGGTCCTCCTGTACCTGTCTTCCGCCGCCGCGTCCGGCGTGCCCGGCTCCAGCCTGTTCAGGGTGCCCGACCCGGCCAGCGGATGGCCCCGGCCGCCCTTCCGCCGCCGGTCGGTCCCGGTGAGGTCGTCCCGTCCCATCGCCAGCGCCAGGACGCTGCCGTCGCGCAGCCTGTCGTGGTCGTTCACGTCCTCGTAGCCAGGCGCGAGGCCCATGCCGCGCTGCGCGGGCATCCCGCGCAGCCCGTGTCAGATCCGTTCGGGGTCGCGGTGGTCGGTGAAGCGCTTCGCCAGACGCCGGGTCACGTCCGCCGCGGGGTCGGCCTCCCGAAGGGGAAGCGCCCCGCCGTCCGGGGACAGCCTTCCGCCGTCGAACGCGCCGGTCACTTTCCGCTTTTCGTGCCCCCTGAACCCGATCCCCGTCCGGTTACACCCTGTCTTCATGGGGTCGGGCTTCCTTCCATATGCAGGTATTCGTTCAATGAAGCATATATCAGGGATTCCGGCCCCATGCAACTATATCCGGTGAGATATCCGGGCTAGGGGTGTTATCTGATTTTGGGAATTTTCTACGGTCAGTCCCTGGAAGATGGCAGGTTCGGTTGAAAATGGATCGGGGGATGAAGTTTCGTGTGGCGCATTTTGTGCGAAATCCACAGAGCCTTCGAGCCAATCTCTACGTTCTTCGTGGCCAACGCCAAGTTTGGAGTCTTCCCATGCCTTGATCCATTCGGGCGAACTCCAGCGCTATCTTCATGTCAAGCCAACGTGTGCACATATGACATGGCTCGCCAAGATTGAGGAATCCTTCGACGATTCCGAGTTTAAGCTAGTTTGAGTTCATAGGGATTGGTTGCTGAAATTCGGGCTATGGAACCCAGAATCTCAAGGGTTTGATCTTCCTTAAGCGAAAGTTCTTGAATTCTTTTGCGTACATCCGCACGGTTAAAAGGTGGGATTCTTACAGCAAAGAAAGGCCAAAGATACTCAGACCGGTATTCTTCGTCGACCCAAGGGAAAGCGAAAATCGGACGGCCCTGATAGTCGGAGTCATATCGAAATACGAATTTTCCTTGCTCACAGGAAAGCCGACCAACCAATACCGAAGAGTCAGCGTTCCTTGCTAGGTGGATCTCTAAAATGCGGTCGCTCAGCGTCTCGGTGGACGGACGAATAAGGTGAAATCCCCAATCTGCGAGCCGTTTGAAGAATTCTCGAACATCTGTTGTCATCTCAGACACACCTCGCGGATTCTCCGCAATCTGACTAGGAGCAAATCCCTGATCATCTCAATCCGGTATTGCGTGATGATGCGACGAAAATTCCGCTGGAGCATGTGCTCTATGGAACATATATCGATCGCATCGATGACTTCGTTCACGGCCTTTCGGTCCGCATCATCCTGTTGCCTGATGATCCATCCAATTAGATCAAAATGGTTCAGATGTCCACCGTCTCCGGTGCCTAAAATCGGTCGGGAGCGTTCAGCGTATTTTGCCAGAAAATTTTCCCTACCCTTCCGTGCATGCTTTGACAGGTCCACGTCTGAAATCTCCCGGAAGAGTCCCCTCGCTGTATCAAATATGGGAGCAAAACTTACTCCATCTGACTCTGCATCAAGTGATTCAAGCACTCCCCAATTCATCCCATGCCGATCTGGTGCTCCGACAAATGCGTCAAAAACAATCATTTTGATAAAGTCGTGTTTAAGCGCTTTAGCCTTATTCTGATGCAATGTGTCCAGAATTGTCGTTATGTTGTTGACCGTATAAAGTTCCCTTTCGCTTTCTTTGCTGTCCAAATTGAAGGCACTCTCTAGTTCATCAGGATGAACATCAAAATATCCCGCAATTAATTCGGCGCCATGAAGTAAAAATTGTTTATCATGCAGTATAAAATTCTTGGAAAGGAAACGCACATCGGTTTTTGAAATCCGAGCCAGCTTGGAGCGTGCAATTCTCAAAGGTAACATTGCGCCAATTCTGGAAATTATTTCTTCGGTGACGCACTCCCTGTCACTATTTTATGTTCTGCCCCGCTTTGCAAAATATGCTTGTGTGCTGGGCTGATTTGGCTTGCCGTAAACCAGGTAATTCTTCGGAACGGTGCCGACAGTCGGAAATTCATCGAAACTACATATTTTCCAACCACTTGGTTTAAGGAGTCTAATAGCACGAACATTTACTTCAAGACTTGATGGAGTAGCTGTATATCTCCTTTTTGTTGCCGTTTATCCATAGCTCATACTCGTTATCCTGCCCATTGCTTCGTCAAGGTTGACCGATACGGGAGTCCCTCGGTTTGATCATTTGAATGCCTGTACCATAGTCAATGACGGTGAGAAAGTGAAGCTTCAGCCTGTATCAAAACCGCTCGACCCATGGTCGAAGCGTCAGCTCACTGGACCAAGCTGACCGATGCTGCTGGATCAGTTGAAGGTATGCCTGGGCAATGGCATCAGGATTAAGCATAGAATCCTGATTGTCAGGCTGGTCTATCCGTTCAGACCGCGATGGATCGCGGATTCCGCCATCGATGTTGATCCAGGCAACGTGGATACCATGTGGATGCAGTTCCCGCGCCATCGATTGGGCAAGGCCACGCTGGGCGAACTTGCCCATCGCGAATGGCGCCGAGTGCGGGTAGCCCTTCACACCGGCTGAGGCTCCGGTAAACAGGATTGTGCCGCGCATGCCATCATCGGGCTCCACCGCCAACATGGCGCGAGCGGCCGCCTGTCCCATGAGAAACGCGCCATATGCGGTGACTTCAATGGCCTTGCGGACTTTACGTGGCTCCAGTTCAGTCAACGGGCCGCGCATTCGATAGGACGGATTGTAGACGGCGATCCGTAGCGGCGCATCAAGTTCTTCAAACAGCGCTGACATAGCTTCAGCATCGCTTGCGTCCATTGCCACGGTCTGAGCGCTGGTTTCCGCGACGAGGTTGGCCAGCTTACCGGTGTCCCTGGCAGCAAGGACCAGATTGTGGTCCACCGAAAGCAGTCGAGCGAGGGATGCCGAAAGTCCACTTCCCACCCCGACGATGACGGCCGTTGATTTGTTCATCATTCTTCTCCCTTGAGTCCGTCCGGCACATTGGGCCGGAGGTGGTATAGCCGCAGCTATAATCACAAAATTTCTCTGTGTTCAGACTGAAGGACCGTCTTCGATAGTCAACGTCGAATTCGCAGGGAAAGCGTAGTCGAGAAACAGGGCTTCGGAGAGGTGGGGATTGAGAATATGTCCGATTCTTCCAGGAATTCGGGTGAAAGCCGTCCAACAGAGAAGGCCTGACGACAGGTCATGCCGAAGTCCGAGCGGAATAGGTGCTTAGCTTTGATCACGATACGGAACTGCGGTTTCAGCGGCGCCCCGGCCTCGCGCATACTAAACAGCGAATTGGACTGCGTTCGCTCGGCTCGAAGCAGACTCCACCCGCACCCGGTCACAGCCTTGGATGTGTAACATAACCCGTGCCTAAGGAAGCTCCTTCGCTGGGATGATCGGGAAGAATGCCCCGCTCGACCAGAGCCCGAACTGATCGGTTCCGCCAACCTCCTCCACCGTTCCAATGTCGACGAGACGATAGAAGCTCTTCCTGTCGATCAGTGCCTCAAGCCGCGCCCGGACATTTACATAGGGGGAAGGCTCGCCGGTTTCCGGATCGCGTTCCACGCGTATCGGATGGTCCGGACCCGCCGGAACTCGGTCGTCGACCTGCGTCACGAAGGTAAGGACCTGATTCCGACCTTCGCCATCTGCCTCGAAATCAACCGCGACGAACGGCGCGTCGTCGACCCTGATTCCGACCTTCTCCACCGGCGTGACCAGAAAATAGTCCTCGCTGTCACGGCGCAGAATCGACGAGAACAGCTTTACCAATTCCTTTCTGCCGATCGGTGTCCCAAGGTAGAACCATGTTCCGTCACGGGCGATCCGGATGTCGAGATCGCCGCAGAACGGCGGATCCCACAGATGAACCGGCGGCATGCCCTTTTTCGACGCCGCCTTTGCCGCGCTCGCCAGGTTTTCAGCAGACGGCTTCACGATTATTTGTGCCGTTCCATTCTTTGACATTTGTGCTTCGTGCGCTTGTTCCGTTAGTAGCGGTTATAACAGATACGGAGACGATGTCATGGTGGGAACCGAAAACCTTGTCGCGGAGATTGAGGCGCTGGGTGCCCGTCTGGCCGAGGCGGAGGAAAGCATCGCCAGACGGTTCATTGGCCAGAAAAAGGTCGTGGACCTCGTGCTCAGCGCTCTGGTCTGCGGTGGGCATGGGCTGCTGATAGGTTTGCCCGGTCTTGGAAAGACCCGGCTGGTGGAAACGCTTGGTGTCGTCATGGGTCTTTCCGAGTCGCGCGTGCAGTTTACGCCGGACCTGATGCCCGCCGACATTCTCGGCAGTGAGGTTCTGCAGACCGGTGCGGACGGAGGACGGGGATTCAAATTCATCGAGGGGCCGGTCTTCTGCCAGCTCCTGATGGCGGACGAGGTCAATCGCGCCAGCCCCCGAACGCAGTCGGCACTTTTGCAGGCCATGCAGGAACGATCCGTAACCATCGCGGGGCAGCTGCACCGACTGCCCACGCCGTTCCATGTACTCGCGACCCAGAATCCTATTGAGCAGGAGGGTACCTATCCGCTGCCCGAAGCGCAGCTCGACCGGTTCCTGCTTCGGATTGACGTTGACTATCCCGAACGCGGCACCGAAAGGAATATCCTTCTGGCAACCACCGGGATCGAAGACACGCCGTCGGAGCCTGTATTTACGGCGGAGGAGCTTCTGGCCGCGCAGAGATTGGTTCGTCGGATGCCGGTTGGCGAGTCGGTCATGGAACTGATCCTCGATCTGGTGCGCACATGCCGCCCGGAACGACCGGAAGCGCCTGAATTCGTCAATGATTCGGTCAGCTGGGGCCCGGGGCCTAGGGCCACCCAGGCGTTGATGCTGACCGTCCGCGCCCGTGCGCTGCTCAAGGGACGTCTGGCGCCATCCGCCGAGGACGTAACGGAACTGGCGCGGCCGGTGCTCAGCCATCGAATGGCACTGAGCTTCGCGGCACGCGCGCGTGGCGAAAGCGTCGGTGGAGTCATTGGCCGTGTCGCGGAGCAGGTGACGCGGATAGAGGCGGCCGCGTGATTGGAATACCGCTGGTTGGGGCCGTTCTGACCGACATGCCGGCTGTAATCCCGTCCGGCACCGACCACGACGGGCAAAGCCCGTGAGTGCCCAGGCACATATTCGCGAGCGCGCGGAAGACCTTGCCGCCCCGCTTCCCGAATTGCTGGCCGACGCGGAACATCTGGCGCGAACCGTTATACTGGGTTCGCACGGAAGGCGGCGCTCGGGAGTGGGAGAGGAATTCTGGCAATATCGCCACGCGCGAGCCGGAGAGGAGGCACGTCTGATCGATTGGCGTAGGTCTGCACGGTCGGATGTGCATTTCGTGCGCGAAAAAGAATGGCAGGCCGCGCAGTCCGTACTGGTTTGGGTCGACGATTCGCAGTCTATGGAATTCTCATCCGATGTTAGGATTCCTACCAAATCCGACCGCTCCCGACTATTGGCGATGGCGGTCTGCGTTCTCTTGATCCACGCGGGCGAGCGGGTCGCTCTGGCAACGCTTGATTCGCCACCGGGATCCTCACGGCAGCAGCTTCTGAGATTCGCGGAACACCTTTCGACCCGGGAACCGTCGGAAGATTACGGAATACCCCAAACCAAATTCCTGCCACCCCAGGCCCGTGCATTGTTCATATCCGACTTCATGGGGGATCCGGATCCACTCAAGGCGCAGCTTGCCCGCGCCGCTGACCGGAACGTGAAGGGTGCGCTGCTTCAGGTGCTCGACCCGGCTGAAGAGGCGTTCCCTTACGATGGGCGGACAGTGTTCGAGTCCATTGGCGGTACGTTGACCCACGAAACCCTCAAGGCCACAAACCTGCGGGACTCATATCTTGACCGTCTCTCGGCGCGGAAAGCGCTGATTGAGGGATTCGCGAGGACCGTGGATTGGCAATATGCCTGTCATCGCACCGATGGCACCGCACAGTCAGCGCTTCTGTGGATTTACGGAGCTCTGGAGCGGCGGCGTTGATGTTTACGATCGCGGGAATTGGCTTTGCCGTTCCATGGCTTCTCGCGGCCTTGGCCGGACTCCCGATCCTCTGGCTTTTACTGCGGGCGGT
Source organism: uncultured Rhodobacter sp. (assembly GCA_965201085.1). GTDB lineage: Bacteria > Pseudomonadota > Alphaproteobacteria > Rhodobacterales > Rhodobacteraceae > JAPOUP01. The sequence goes on from CBDAVS010000015.1 coordinate 186,278, forward strand.
TCCGCCCGCTCCGATGCGCAGGCGCTTCCCCGGCGTCGCTCTGCTTCTCGGTCTAGCCGACGACGATACGCAAACCGACAGAACACCTTGGTGGCTGCTGCTGCTGCGCATTCTTGCGGTCGCGTCGCTCATGATCGGGTTCGCCGGACCGGTGCTGAACCCCGGGAAGGACAGACCTTCGACCGGATCGCTACTGCTTCTCGTTGATGGAACCTGGGCCGACGCGCCGGATTGGAGTCAGCGCGTCGAGCTTATCGATGCGGCTTTGGCGGATGCGGTGCGGGAGGCCCGACCCGTCGCCCTTGTGAGCCTGACCGATCCACCTTCGGGTGAGCTTCTGTTCCAATCGGGAGATACGGTGGCAAGCCGTCTCGCGAATTTGCAGCCCAACCCGTGGGAGCCTGAGCCCGCCGCATTGTCTCGCTGGATAGCGACCCTGCCGGATGAAGCGTTCGACACGTTATGGCTATCGGACGGGCTTAACCGCGAGTCGCGCGTGGAGGTCCTTCAGGCACTGGAGAAACGGGGAACGGTTACCGTTTTCGAGGATGATCGGTCCGTCGTCGCCCTGAGCGCCCTGGATTTCGGTTTGGAGGGACTCACGATCACCGCCAGTCGTAGCGGAACCGGCATCGCTGAAGTGGCGACTGTCGTCGTGCGCGGGCTCGATCCAAACGGAGTCGACCGCCAGCTTGCCGCTGTCGATCTGAGTTTTATGGAATTGGAGGCGGAGTCCGAAGTCACGCTGTCGCTTCCCGCTGAGCTTCGCAACCGACTCACCCGTTTCGAGATCGCGGGCGTACGGTCCGCAGGTGCCGTGATGTTGACCGATGACGCGCTCAAGCGCCGCGAGGTTGCGTTGGTGAACGTCAGCGGCGGTCGTGAGGGCCCGGAACTTGTATCCCCCTTCCACTACCTTGATCGGGCGCTTCGGCCGACTGCGGACTTGATCGACGGCGCATTGCCGGATGTCATTCTCGCCAATCCGGACGTGATCGTTCTCGCGGATGTCGCCGGGATCCGCGAGGCCGAAGAGCGCCCCCTGCTGGATTGGATCGAGCGGGGTGGAACGCTGCTTCGTTTCGCCGGGCCTAAGCTCGCGGCAAGCGAAGTCAGTCGCAGCGAGCAGGACCCGCTGATGCCCGTTCGTCTACGTGCCGGCGGGCGAACCATCGGTGGTGCGATGAGCTGGGGGGAACCAAAGGCGCTCAGGGCATTCGTGCCGGGATCACCGTTCTTCGGCCTTTCGGTGCCGCAGGATGTACTTATATCGAGTCAGGTTGTGGCCCAGCCCGACCCGGAACTTTCGGAACGTGTCATCGCTTCGCTGACGGACGGTACGCCACTTGTGACCAGAAAGCGGATCGGGCAGGGGCAGGTTGTGCTGTTCCATGTCACCGCCAATGCGGAGTGGTCGACATTGCCGCTATCGGGCCTGTTCGTCGGGATGCTCGAACGCCTGGCGATCTCGACCCGGCCCTCCGAATCTCAACCGAATACGCTGTCGGGCACCATTTGGACCGCCGATGAGCTTCTGGACGCGTTTGGTGCGCCTGTGGAGGCATCCAATATCGCTGGAATTCCCGGTGAAAGGGTCGCCGAGGCCCGACCCGGTCCGGACATGCCGCCGGGTCTGTATTCACTGGACGACCGTCGCGTTGCGGTTAACACAACCGTCTCCGGGGAGTTGCTGTCTGCGGCTGATTGGCCGGAGCGTATCGTCGTTCTTGGGTTGCAGACAGTACGTGAGGTCGCGCTTAAGGGTTGGTTTCTTACGGTGGCGGTCTCGCTGCTCATGCTGGATGTCCTCGGGTCGCTTTGGCTGACCGGACGGCTTCTTCTGGTCTCGCGCGGGGTGATGACGGCATCCGGCCTCTTGCTGCTCGTGGGAACTCCGGCGGAGGCGCAGTCTTCGGATTTAGCCGTCATCGAGGCTGCCTCCAAGGTAACGCTCGGCTATGTGGCTACCGGCGACGAGCGCGTTGATTTCATAGCCGAAGCGGGGCTCAAGGGTCTGTCGAATGTCCTGCGGAACCGCACTTCCGTGGAACCGGGAGAGCCGGTTGCGGTCGATTTCGAAACCGATGAACTAAGTGTGTTTCCGTTTCTGTACTGGCCGGTGACGGTGTCGCAGCGGCTACCGACGGCTTCCGCATATACAAGGCTCAATCGCTTTCTGCGCGGTGGAGGCATGATAATGTTCGACACCCTCGACGCCGATCTCGCGGGTGTCGGACAGACGAACGCCAACAGACGAATGCTGCGCCAGCTGACCTTACCGCTCGACATCCCACCTTTGGAGCCATTGCCGTTCGATCACGTGCTGACCCGAACCTTCTACCTGCTGCAGGACTTTCCCGGTCGGTATGCGGGTCGAGACCTGTGGGTTGAGGCGGCGCCGGGCGACGCCGACCGTCTCGAGGGCATGCCGTTCAGGAATCTGAACGACAACGTAACGCCGGTATTGATCGGTGGAAACGACTGGGCATCAGCCTGGGCCGTCGATGACGCGGGGAACGAAATGTTTCAGATCGGTCGCGGAGCGGCGGGGGAACGGCAGCGGGAACTTGCGCGGCGCTTCGGCGTGAATGTGATCATGAATGTGCTGACCGGCAACTATAAATCCGATCAGGTACATGTCCCGGCCCTGTTGGAAAGGCTTGGACAATGAGGCTGGCTATATGCGTAACCTGTCTCGGAGGTAAATGGCCGTTCCATCCGCGGATGGGGGGGTGCACCGGGGATTCGTCAGGATGACCGGTACGATCATTTACGATCCGCTTCTGGATTGGCCGTTGATATGGGTCGCTTTCGGATTGGTGGTGATATTTACCGCGATAGCGTTTCTGCGCGGCCTTTCGGGGTGGTGGTTGCGCGGCCTGGCGGGACTGCTGATTTTTGTTGCGCTAATCAACCCATCGCTGCAGCGAGAGGAGCGGGATCCGCTTTCCGACATAGTCATCCTTGTCGTGGACGAGAGTGCCAGCCAAAGCGTTTCCGACCGGTCTCGGCAGGTCGCGCGTGCCGTTGCCTCTGTAGAGGCCGAGATAGCGGCGCTGGGAGACACGGACGTTCGGACCGTAACCGTCGAGGATGGAGAGGAGGATCGGGGAACGTTGCTGATGTCCGCGGTGGCCCAGGCCGTCGCCGAGGTCCCGCAGGCCAGGCTCGCCGGGGTTTTCCTGATTTCGGATGGGCTGGTGCATGATATGGATCGGGCTCCGGATATGAGTGCCCCGTTGCATCTTCTGATGACCGGACGGAGCGATGATTGGGATCGACGGATCCGCCTCCTGAGCGCTCCCGCATTCGCGATTATCGGTGAACCTGTGACGATCCGGCTGATGGTGGAGGATCAGGGAGCGGTACCATCGGCGGTCGACGGTACGGCCGAGTTACGGATAGCGGTGGATGGTCGGGAACGTGACGGCCTGCTTGCCCCGATAGGGGTTGAGCTGGAGCTATCGGTGACTTTGGCGCATGGGGGCACCAACGTCATCCAGTTCAGCCTTCCAGGTGCTGAAGGGGAGTTGACCGCTCGCAACAACGCCGCCGTGGTGGAGATCAACGGTGTACGTGACCGGCTGCGCGTCCTGCTGGTCAGTGGCTCGCCCCATCCGGGCGAGCGTACCTGGCGCAATCTCCTGAAGTCGGACAGTTCGGTGGACGTGGTGCATTTCACGATCCTTCGTCCACCGAGCAAACAGGATGGCACGCCCCCGAACGAGCTTTCGCTGATCGCGTTTCCGACGAGGGAGCTGTTCATCGAGAAGATCGAGGAATTCGACCTGATTGTCTTCGATCGCTACAAGCTGCGGGGAATTCTGCCCTCGCTGTATCTTGAGAACATAAGTCGGTATGTCGAGGACGGAGGCGCAGTCCTTGTTGCCGCGGGGCCTGATTTCGCTCAGGCGGCCAGTCTCTATCGGTCGCCGCTCGGCGAAATCATGCCGGCGCGACCGACATCCGTCCTGATCGAAGAGGGCTACAGGCCCGCCATCACCGAACTCGGCCAGCGGCATCCCGTCACCGCCGGATTGCCCTCCCCTGAAGAGGAGGCCGAAGGCGAGGCAGATTGGGGGCGATGGTTCAGGCTTGTTGAACTTGAGAAGACGGCCGGCACCACGGTTATGAGTGGCATCGGGGACCGACCGCTGCTCGTGCTTGACCGTGTGGGTGAGGGGCGTTTCGCGCTCCTGGGGTCTGATCATGCCTGGCTTTGGTCGCGCGGATTCGAGGGCGGGGGGCCGCAGCTGGAGCTTCTGCGTCGTCTGGCTCATTGGATGATGAAGGAACCTGATCTGGAGGAAGAGGCGCTGACGGTGGCGGCCGAGGGCCAGACGATGACGATTACCCGCCGCACGCTGCGTGACGGTGTTGGCGAGGTCAACCTGACGACGCCCGATGGAACGGTGACGGAAATTCCGCTTGAGGAGGTTGGACCGGGACGGTTCGAGGCCGTCGTGGCAGTGCCTGAGCTGGGACTGTACCGGTTGGAAGAGGGCGGCGAGGAGGCTGTGGTCGCGTTAGGTCCCGCCGCGCCACGCGAATTCGAGCGGACTGTCGCCAGCGCTGATGCGCTGGCTTCATTGGTCAAGGATACCCGTGGCGGAATTGCCCGAATTGAAGACGGTGTTCCGGATCTTCGTAAGGTGCGGTCCGGACGACCGGCGTCCGGGCGCGGTTGGCTCGGGGTTACGCCACGCGATGCCTATGTCACGGCGCATGTGGCCGTCTTTCCGCTGGCGCCCGCCTGGCTGTTCCTCATAATCGGATCACTTCTTGTGATCGGAGCATGGCTGCGGGAAGGAAGGGTCTGAAGAACACCCTTGGCGGACGGTGGCGAATTCCATTGGCTTGCGATCTCAGCCAGGTTCCGGAACGCCTAAGGGATGTGTCGTGGCAAGGGGTTTAACGAAGAAACCGTATCCTCGAAGCCTTCCTTGATAGACCGGAACGATACCCACCCCAAGCGCGGAGATGCGAAGCAGATCGGTTCCGTCTGACGTCATGGAAAGATCGAGCGGAAAATCGGGGTTGAGATGTTCGATGATCCGATGAAGGGTCGCTACCGCTGCATGACGAAATTCATCGCTTCAGGGTCACTGGTCCGACCTTGGTCGTGAACTTCTTTTTCCTCCTTCCGTTCAGCTCCATCATCCTGCGGCGACTGTTACGGATCGGGGTGCTCAGGCTTCCGTCCAGCTTCCTGGGATAACGCTTCATGGCTGTCGCGGCATCCGCCAAACCCACACTCATGGCAATTCCGGTTTGCCTGCGACCGGTTCAGGTCGAGCTTTCGACATTCTTCAGGTTCAGCCAGCAGCGTGTGTATTGTCGTTCACCGGTGCGGGTAAGGGCGACCAGTTCCTGCAGGTCCCGCGTCGAAGTGGCTTGCGAGGCGTCAGTGATCGAGAGATGGTTCCCAGCGTTGAGGCCACCTTTGAACCTGTCGGGTCCTTCCCCTAACATAGTGTCTGCCAGAAAACCCCGTGTTTTTCCGGGGATCGGGCCGAAGCCGGCGGATTCCGGCTTCACGGGGCCGTGGCCGGGCCCGTCGGAGCGCCGCCCGGGGCTTCGACGGGACGGTCGGTGGCGGGAACATATGGTGAACATCCGGGCCTCCGCCGGCCCGCCGGCGGCGTGGGCGCGCCGCGCCCCGCGGAACGCCTCCCCGCTTTCCCGGACGCGGTCCGCCTTCGACAGCCTGCCTTTCCGCGGCATGGCGTCGGCTCCGGCATCCCGGCAGGCCCCGGCCGGTCCGGGGGGCTGTGCAGACCGCGGTCGAAGCTCACCACCGACAGGTCGGGGAACCGGGCCCGCGCCTCCCCGCCCATGGGGACCGCCACGTCCATGTCGCTCCCCTCCCACATCACCGAATGGTGCGGGAGGAATCCGTGACGGTCCTCAGGGACGCGGACCGGAACGCCGGGCTCCACCGGGACCCCGGCCTTTCCCTTCGGTATCCAGCGGGTGTGCGGCCCGGATATCGGGTGCACCTTCCCGCGGTGCGGGATCGTCCCGCCCTTCAGGATCCGCCGTCCGGTCAGGTCCGCCCGGGGCCTGACATCGCCGATGAAGCCCCGGATACCCAACCTGTCGCCTATCTCCGCGCAGCCCGCCTCCGCCCGCCCGGCGAGCTTCAGGGCGATCCGGAGCTTTTTCCAAAGGTATTCCTTCTGCCGCCAGCCGCGTAGCCCAGGCCCCCCGCAGGCCCGGGACACGTCCCGGACCATGCACCGCGCCGCGTCCATCGGCAGGCTGCGGTCGGTCGGATGGTGGACGTCGGTCCCGGCCACGAGGGAATGACGGCGGCCGCGCAACGCGGCGCCAGGCTTTTCCTCCGCCACCCTGTGGCCCCTCTCCACGACCGTCCTTCCGACCTCGGCGGGAAGCTCCGGCGAGGGGAGCGACACGCTGTCAATCAGACGCCGGTATTCGTATCCGTATCCGTCCACGTCCCATGAGCCGTAGCCCGGCCTTCGGCCTTCGCCGGATCGGGATGTGCTGGTTCGCCGGTTCCCGAAGCCGGTCGAAACCGCACCCGGGACCCTGCCTGACCACGCCGGGCACCGGGATGGTCAACGGCTCCATCCCCGGCCCGCCGGCCCGGCGGCCCCTTCCGGGAAGCACCAGCCGACCCGGAAGCCCGGACAGCCGCTTTCGGGTCCCTTCGTCGCCGTAGGGGTCCTGGAGGCCGATCAGGATCGCCGGGATGTCGTCCCTCGATTTCACGTCCAGCCTGATCCTCGTGATGACGGGGGCGCCGGGCCTCCGCCGGGTGTCGTGGACCCTGCGCATGGGGGCCTCCTGAAGGGGAGGATTGCCGGATTCCATCATTTACCGCGAAAAATCCGCAGCCTGGCAGTTTTCTGGCGGACACTATCATATATGTATGCCGCCGCGCCGTTTCCAGAAAAGAACCGCGGCAGTCGGCATTTCCGCCACTTGTGCCGGTGCGGTTGGGTGAATTTCGGGTGCGGGACCGTATCACGGGATCCGGGGCTTTACAAAGTCCCACACCTATGCATTATCCCATTCCCGCCTCCGCTTTCAGATGGCGTCGCGGACCTGGATGGCCCGGTTCGGCCTCCCGGGGCCCTGCCAGACCTTTTTCGTTCCGGGGAGCGGCCGCCGCAGGTTCGGATGCGGGCCGGCGGTGCGCCCCGGGTCGATGACGAATGTCCGGATGCCGGGCGCCTGGCCGTCCGGCGGTCTCACCACGTCCCTGTGGCCCTGCGGTTCCGGCATGGTGTGGAGAAGGTCGATGTCCTCCTCCGGGAAGGCCCCGGTGGCGGGCGTCTCCGGCCGCTCCCGGCCGGTTGATCGAACGCGAACGCGAACACTCAGGACTGGTGTGCCTCAACGCGGTACAAAGTCAGAGGAACGGCAAAGTGTAACGGGTTCTGTTTTGGAATGCGCTGAGTGCCATTGGAGATATATGGTCTTTCAGGACAAATCCTTGAGGTATCGCTCGCGGCCGATAGGAGTATTGAAGTAAAATATATCGCGTAAAACCTGAAGACTGATTCTCCCACTCCTGCAACAGTATCAGTAAATCGGATTAGAAATATACTTCTCAGAGTTTGAATCATAAGTCACTGATATGATCAGACTATTGTTTTCATGGAGTTGACGCCCTCGCCACCCGCCTAGGCGGGAACCGGCGGGCGGCCAGCGTTCGTTCGTGCCTCACTCACGCCCGGACCGGTGGCGCGTGATGCCTCACCCCGGATGCCGGCGGGTTCCCGCAGAGGCGCTCATAGTCCTTCGACAGGCGGCGGCACCGGCCCATCCAGGCGAAGGTCCGCTCCACGACCCACCGGCGGCAGGGAACCGTGAACCCTTTGATATCCTCCGGTCTTTCGACGATCCTGATCACGTCCGACAACCCCATCCCCCCAGGCCGCTCCCGCAGCTTCGGACCCGGGTGGCCACCGTCGGCGAACAGCCTACACACCGTGGGCACCGTCTCCAGCAGCTCCGCGATCAGGTCCGGTGCGCCGTCCCGGTCCTGGATGTCGGCGGTGTGAACCGTCATGACGACCGGTGTGCCGTCGGCGTCCACGATCAGGTGCCTTTTCCTCCCCTTCACCTTCCTGCCGGCGTGGTGGCCGCGGGGCCCGCCGCTCTCCGTGGTCCTCACCGACCGGCTGTCGACCGGGGCGGCGGTCGGCTCCGCGGAGCGCCCCGGACACCGCCGCGCGAGGTCCCGGAGACGATGCGCGATACGCTCCGGGAGCCCGCTCCGCCGCCATGCGTGAAAATGGTTCCGGTCGGTGGAAAACGGTGGATATCCAGAGGGTGACGCGCGCCACCGGCATCCCGTGGACAGGATATACCGGCCCCGTCGGACACCGACCGAAGGTCGACCCCGCGCGGCCGTCCCATCCTTCCCCGCTTCGGCGGCATCGGCCCGATGACGGTCCATTCGGCGTCGGTCAGGTCATTTTGGCTGTGGTCGTCCGGACGCTTATGGAGCTGTTGGGTGGTCCTGTCCCGGGGCATGGCTCTCTCCGTATCTGGTTGCGTTCACCAACCGGAATGCCACATCCTGCGGGACCACTCAACTTATGGAACAAACTCTCAGTCAGGGTTCCCGCCGATTTCGTACTGGCGTACCGGCCTTCAGTCGGTGGATATTCCTCTGCCGGATAGTGCTAACTGAATCATTGTATTCAGAGCAAAGTCGTTGGCGTCCTCGAAGGCAACGAAAGTCCAATCAACCTTGCCGCAAGGCTTCCCGCCGCATGGTGAATTCTTGCCCTGGCGACGATATACCGGTTTTGGCAATCTTTTCTTGCACTCATTGAGGCACAGCGTAACTGCGTTCGAGCAAATGGCTATTCGCAGACCTCGCCATCTCCGTCACCATCCCGCATGAACCGATAGGCGGGATGACTACGGGGTACCGGTGCGATTCCATGCCGACGGGCTTCGCTGCAGGTAATGCGACCATTGCCGTTGTCATCCCAAAGACCAAGGGCGTCTACCGATTGATCGGTCTGTGTTGATGAAGGTGATCGAGAGCGGATTGATGGCAAGGCGGTCCCGTCGGTTGCGACTATCATATCGACGCTGGTGCACTCAGAGAGTACACGTTCCAGCGCATCAGCCTCCCCGCGGTCGACGGAAAGGTGATACTTACGTTTTACAGCTACGACGCGGGCTGCGAACCAGCATCGGTTCATAGGTGGAAGCCATTCGGCGGCATCGTGCGCGCATTTACCACCGCGACCACAGCGGTTCACCGCCGGGGCGGCGAGGGTCAGGTTAAGCTGGTCTGCTGCGAAGCGCCGTCGCGTCGTTGGATCAGCGGCGCAGAGGCCGCTGTCATGGGCCTCGGAGACCGCGACCATGTGCTCGATGTCAGTCTCCCGCATGCTCGCGAATTGCCGTCCGGTATAGGGTCCATAAATCAGCCCTCCCATCGAGGAGACGATTTTCGGCTCGACAGAACGCGGATACCGATAATCGTCTCTTGAATACGGTGCGCATCGATATTCCGGCGCGACGGTCAGGCCGCGCCAGCGTTCTTCGGCCCGTGCTTCGCCCGACCAGAGCGCAATGATTGCGACAGCCGCACATATTACGCTTTTCGGGCTCATGGCCGGATGGTTGCAGGTCAGGGACTTGATGGATTCACTCATACTCTCTCCGCGATGTTGGCCCGTGAATGGCAGGTCAGTCGCTGGTGGACCGTCGTTCTTCCGCCACTTACGGTCTCCTGCTTGCCGTTCCCGTGACTTGCTCAACAGTATCGTTATCCCTGAAGTCGATGTCCATTCGATTGAGAAATCGGATTTGGCTGAATTTCCGGCGGCGCGTCAAGCCGCGCTGAAACCCGATACTGGATTCCCGTGCCCTGACCGTTCGTTGCGGGGCTGATCTGCGTGTGTTCCAGAAGATTCGGACGCGTATCCTGCGGCTGTCTCGGGCTTTATGACGTTGCATAGGTGCGGTAGGCGCGGTTCTGCGATGCGGACGCGGAGATCGAATTTGCCGGAGGACCAATGGCTATTGGCTGATCACATAACAGGAAAAGCTTCTGGTTCATATTGAATTTCTTCGATCTCACTGCCATCCATCAAGCCAAAGCCGGACACCGATCCACCCGGTCGCTCTCGCTGGCTGGAAAATCTGGCGAACCGACCCATGTATAGTTCGGTCGGGAATGGGATGAGCGAAGGACAGTCCCGACCGTGGCGATGCTTCGCTGTGTCGCTGATTGCACCGAAGACTGATCGGGTTTATCAGACTTTCCATCAAGGGAGGAAAACCCGGTGGAAATGCCAAAGCCAGACGCTGGTGTGCTCGCCAAAAAGGCTCGGATCGTGCGCCGCCTGAAAGAGGCTTTACCGGCGGATTCCGTCGTTGATGACGAAACGGAAACCCGTGCCTATGAGTGCGACGCCCTGACCGCATATCGGTGTCCTCCGCTCGCGGTCGCTCTGCCGTCGTCCACGGCGGAGGTCTCGGCGACCCTGCGCATATGCAGTGAGGAAGGCGTTCCCGTCGTGCCTCGCGGATCGGGAACCTCACTTGCGGGCGGCGCGTTGCCGACCGCCGACTGCGTGCTTCTCAGCGTAGCGCGAATGAGCGAAGTTCTGGAGATCGATCACGACAACCGATTCATCCGAGTGCAGGCTGGACGCACCAATCTTTCCGTCACGGAAGCGGTCGAGGGCGACGGGTTTTTCTACGCGCCCGATCCATCGTCACAGCTCGCCTGCGCGATCGGCGGTAACATCGCCATGAATTCCGGTGGTGCGCATTGCCTGAAATACGGTGTGACCACCAACAACCTTCTCGGTGTCAGGATGGTGCTGATGGACGGGGAGATCGTCGACATCGGTGACGGGCATCTTGATGCCGGAGGTCTGGACCTGCTGGCGCTCGTCTGTGGCTCGGAAGGCCAACTGGGTGTCGTGACCGAGGCGACCCTTCGCATTCTTCCAAAGCCTGAAGGAGCCCGACCGGTTTTGATGGGATACGACTCGAGCGAGGCCGCGGGGAGGGTCGTCAGCGATATCATCAAATCAGGTGTTCTTCCGGTGGCCATCGAATTTATGGATCGTCCCTGCATCCGGGCGACCGAGGACTTCGCCGGCGCCGGATATCCCGACTGCGAAGCATTGCTCATCGTTGAAGTCGAGGGCAGCGACGCGGAGATCGAAGAGCAGCTGGGTTTCATCAAACAGATTGCCCGGGGGCATGATCCGGTCGAACTACGCGAAGCGGTGAACGCCGACGAGGCGGCTCGCATCTGGCTCGGCCGTAAATCCGCGTTCGGCGCGATGGGGCAAATCAATGACTATATGTGTCTGGACGGTACGATCCCGGTAAGTGAGCTGCCGCATGTGCTGAACAGAATCGGGGAAATGTCCAAGACATACGGGTTGGAAGTCGCCAACGTCTTTCATGCCGGGGATGGCAACATGCATCCGTTGATTCTTTTTGATGCCAACCGACCGGGTGATCTTGAGACCTGTGAGGAGTTCGGGGCGGAAATCCTTAAGCTCTGCGTCGAGGTCGGTGGCTGCCTCACGGGCGAACACGGAGTTGGTATCGAGAAACGAGACCTGATGCACGACCAGTATACTGCGGTGGATCTTGAGGCGCAGATGGGGGTCAAGGATGTGTTTGATCCCGAATGGCTGCTTAATCCAGCGAAAGTGTTTCCTTTGGACGTTTCGGAAACGCATCGGTTCCTCGCCGCCTGAAGATGGAAGCATATATGGACAACTCCCGGTCGGACGAAGAATTCGCTGAAGGAACGGGAACCGAGGGTCGCACCGTGTGTCACCGATCCATTCCAGAGCCTCGGACGGGGCGGACGGAGTGATCGCTCCTGACACCGAGTCCGGTCTTTCAGGGGTGGTGGCGGGTTCGTCCGGTCCACTTCGAATAAAAGGTGGCGGAACGCGGCCAGTGGGTAGACCGGTGGTCGGTGAAACGCTTTCCACGGCAGATCTGCGCGGCATTGTTCTATTTGAGCCGGGCGCGCTGACTCTTGTGGCCAAGGCTGGGACACCGGTTTCGGAGATAGAGTCGGTTTTGGCAGCGGAAGGCCAATGCCTGCCTTTCGAACCCATGGATCATAGAGGGCTTCTGGGTACTGACGGGGAGTCCACCATCGGCGGAGTCGTCGCGGCGAATGTATCGGGTCCCCGGCGGGTGCAGGTGGGCGCCTGCCGCGATTTTCTCCTGGGTGTGCGCTTCGTGGACGGATCCGGGAACGTCGTGAAGAGCGGTGGTCGAGTTATGAAAAACGTCACCGGATATGATCTCGCCCGACTGATGGCGGGTGCGCACGGTACTCTCGGAATACTGAGCGAGATATCGCTGAAGGTTCTGCCACGTACGGCGGCGACTGGCGTTCTGCTGCTTGAGGGGTTGGAAGATGTGGAAGCGGTCCGCGCGCTTTCGATGGCGCTTGGCTCACCGTTCGAAGTGACCGGTGCCGCCCACACGACAAACGGAGTGGATGGAGCGCCGGTGACGATGATCCGGGTTGAGGGTTTCGAGACCCAGGTCGCCTACCGAACCGAACGGCTTGCCACTCTACTGGCGGAATTCGGAGACTGGAACATCGAGACCGACCCCACGAGGACGAAGGCGGGATGGGCCTGGGTCCGCGACGTAGAGGGCTTCCACGATAGGCAGGGCGATGTCTGGCGACTGTCGGTTAAACTTTCCGACGCACCCGCATTGGCCCGTCGGTCTGATGCCGCTGGCCTGCTCTATGACTGGGGCGGTGGACTCGTTTGGATATTGGTGCCGGAAGGTACCGATCTCCGAACTCGACTCGGAGATTTCGCGGGTCACGCAACCTTGGTCCGCGCCAGCGAGTCGACCCGCTCATCGATGGATGTGTTTCAGCCGCAGCCCAATCGACTTGCCGAGATTGGGCGGGGTCTGCGCAAACGGTTTGACCCAAGAGGAATCCTCAATCCAGGGCTGATGGGATGAGCCGCCGACATTGCGTCTTTCCGACCAGGATGCATCCGGAGTTGGTCCGATTCGTTTTCAGGTTCTTGGATCGAGCGGACGCAGGAACGTTTCGGCGAAATCCTGGCTGTTACCACGGGTCCGGCATCGCGCTCCATGTATGTTGTGTTTGTGGAAGCGGGCATTGACGTACGTGGGCTGGAGGTAGAGGCGGATGCAGACGAATTTCACCGAAGAGCAGCTCCGGGATCCGGATATCGCGCAGGCGAACGGCATTCTGCGAACCTGTGTGCATTGTGGATTCTGCACCGCGACCTGTCCGACATATCAGGTGCTGGGCGATGAGCTCGATTCGCCACGGGGTCGGATCTATCTGATCAAGGATATGCTGGAGAAGGGTAGGGACGCCGACGAGAAGACGGTCCTGCACATCGATCGATGTCTGTCGTGTCTCGCCTGCATGACGACCTGCCCTTCCGGGGTCAATTACATGCACTTGGTCGACCACGCGCGTGCCCATATCGAAAAGACCTACAAGAGACCGCTTTTCGACAGACTGCTGCGCTGGACGCTTGCACGGATCGTTCCCTATCCGATGCGATTCAGGCTGGCGCTTCTGGGTGCCCGTATCGCGCGTCCTTTCGCGTCGTTGATGCCGGACGCGAGGGTCCGGGCAATGATACGGATGGTGCCCAAGCGCATCCCCCCGGTCAGCCGCAACGATGAACCGCAGGTGTTTCCCGCGTTCGGTGAGCGGAAGATGCGTGTCGCTCTGATGACAGGTTGTGCGCAGCGGGCGCTCAACACCGACATAAACGACGCGACTATCCGTCTTTTGCAGCGCCTCGGTTGCGAGGTGGTGATCGCCTCCGGAATGACCTGCTGTGGAGCGCTGGCGCACCATATGGGTCGGACTGATGAGAGCCATGGGCAGGCGGCCCGAAACATCCGAGCCTGGATGAAGGAAGCGAACGGTGAAGGCCTCGATGCGATCGTCATCAATACCAGCGGTTGCGGCACCACCGTGAAGGATTATGGCCATATGTTCAGCAACGAAGCGCTGGCCACCGACGCCGCGACCATATCGAAGCTCGCGATTGACGTGAGCGAGCTCCTTATTCGGATCGGGTTGCCGGAGGGATCGGACGGGGGACTGCGGGTGGCCTATCACGCCGCATGTTCGCTTCAGCATGGCCAGCAGGTGAAATCAGCCCCCAAAGACCTTCTGAAGCGTGCTGGTTTCGCCGTCGTGGAACCCATCGATAGCCATTTATGCTGCGGTTCGGCGGGCACATATAATCTGCTTCAGCCGGAAATCTCCGCAAAGCTGAGGGATCGCAAGGTTAGGACGCTCGAGGCAAAGGCACCTGATGTAATCGCGACCTGTAACATAGGCTGTATGATGCAGATCGGTGGAGGAACCGGGATTCCGGTCGTCCATACGGTAGAGCTCCTCGACTGGGCCACTGGTGGACCGAAACCCCCGGTCTTGGAAACTTCCGTCTGAGCGCCACAGAGATGGGGTGCACGCCAGATAATTTGCAGCGGGTGATCGAGAATCGGTTTTTTCGCTTCGAGGGGTTGTGTTCCGCCCCGCCCGCCTGTGCGTTCGGTTTCAGGAAGCGGCGGCCGTCCTGAACGCCACCGCCGTCCTGATTTCCTCAACAAGGCCCCCCGGCCCCGCCAGACGGCCGAACAGGACCGTGCGTCACGGTGTAGGGTCCACAGATGCGCGAGTGCCGCGGCAATCCGCGTCAGCGTCAGGCAGTCGATGGCGTTCATCGCTACCTCGTCCGGCAGAGGACCTACGGTCCATCGTGCCGTCATCGGTTCCGGATTCGGCGACAGGCTTATGCCGTTCAACTGGATCCCGAAGCCGATCTTTTCCGTCTGCCCTCGTCCGTCAGAAACCGCCGGAAGCTGGGAATCGGACAGTAATAGGTATCGTCAAGCCTTTGCTGAAGCGCGCCTTTATGAACGAGGTGCCGCCTGAAATCATCGACGTCCAGCCCCTTCGGAAGCCGCCACCTTATCTCGTTCCGGATGCTGTCCTCTATCAACTCCTCCACATCATCCCGGTTCATGCCCTCCTCAAGTCCGTCGAGGACCGCTCCGGTCAGGCAGACGCTGGATTTCATTTCAGGACTTTGCTGGCTGCGGTAGTAGTCCTTCCTCCGTCTTTCCGCTCCTTCATGGACGGCGTTCCAGTCAACCCGCGACAGGTCCCAGCCAGCCAGACGCGCGCAGTCGCCCAGCGCCTGGAACGCGTGGTGCATATGCCGCGGCCAGCCTTCGGTGTCCTCCATGAGCCTGCGGAGGTTCTCCCGGACCGTGGCATCGCCTTCCCCCGACAGAAATCCGAACTCGACCCGCAGCCGCCAGAGGTACTCCCCGCGCTCCTCCGGCGTGAAGCAGTCGACCTCATGGTTGAATTCAAGGCGGGACAGGCCCGCCGCCTGGACCACCTCCCTTGTGTCCCCCAGCCCCGCCAGGACCGGAAGGATCGGCAGTCCATGGCCGGCGCTGTGCAGCGTCTGCAAGAATCCGGCCTGCGGGCACTGTCTGTCCGGCGGCAGATTCTGCGCCTCGTCGATGGCGACCACCAGAGTGGAGGCCCAGTCCCTTCCCGGCAGCCTCTCGGTCAGGGAGGACAGCGTCTTCGGTGTCCCGCCGAACCCTCGGACGAAGAAATCCAGGACCTCCCGCAGTCCCGTGATATCGGTCGCGGACTGCGCGGCGGACGCGCCGGCCTTCATAGCCACTCCGAGCAGGGCGCGGCGATACCTGCGGGACGAGAGGCAGGCGGCGGCGCCGATCCGCCGCATCACATATTCCATGTCATCCAGCGTCTCGCGGTTCAGGATAAGGACGTTATGGATTTCAGGGACCGATTTACGACGGGTGGCGCTGCGCCGGTCAAGCTCCGTCAGAATGGAGGACTTGCCCGCACCAGGTGCTCCCTGGATGATCCGTGTCGCTTTCTGTTTGCCATGTATGCCCGCCTTTCCCGGGGCGAACACCGACGCGGCGGTCGCTTCGATGTCATGGAGTATGTCCCCGCGGCCGACGAAGACGGGCGGCGGGGCCGACGGCGGGTCACGGATGAAATCGAGAAGTCTGGATCTCTGCTCTTCGGTGAGCATCCGCAGCCTCCATGCGGGGATTCGCCCACCCGTCATATCATACGCCGACGCGGAACGCACCCGGTTTCCCGGCTTCTACAAGGGTCGGGGTGCCTTCGGTAGCGTAACATATCGCAGAAACAGCCCCTATCGTTAGGGGATTATATACGGTAGTGCCCATCCGGGCTTTTCATACCGGTCGCCTTCGGTTCAGTTTTTGCGGAAATCGCGGCGGGGCGCACCCCCTTTGAGGACCGCCTTTACCAACCTTTCCGGCGTTACGGATACGCTGACATCCCGCAGCATGTCATGTTTTGTCGGCTGATACCTGCCCGACCCATTCACAGGCTTAACAGGTGCCTTTCCACTAGGCTCAACCTTCTCTCTTTTCATGATCAACTCCGTCATTTGATTTCCTCCTGTTACGCCGCGAGCCTCGTTATCAGGTATTCCATGCCTCTGTCGCCTTTGACCGAGTTGCAATGTCCGCACAGAAGCTGAAGGTTTCCGATGTGGTCGGTTCCGCCCTTCGATCGCGGGATGATGTGGTCGACCGTGAGGTTCCGCATCTGGAAATGCTCTCCGCATGCGTTGCAGTGCCCGCCCTGCTCGCCATACAGGGTCCGCCTGTTCCTCACGTGATTGTAGCGGATCAGCTTCCCGATATCGGTGCGCTGCGGGATGTCCGTGCGGTTGACCACCGTATGGTGCGCGAACATGCCAAGCTCATTCCTGAGCCGCAGCAGCACCAGTTCAGCGGCCTTCGGCGAGACGTCAATCCCAACCCATTACCGGTTAAGGTCCTGCGCCGCTATGCACGCCGTCGCGCAGCCGCAGAACGGGTCCAGAACCATTTCGCCTTCGTTTGATGACGCGAGGATGATGCGCTTCAGTAGCGCAAGCGGCTTCTGGGTCGGGTAGCCGGTGCGCCCCCTGAACGCCGGGAATGTCCGTCATGACATCTGCCACGCGAACGCCTTTGGTTGTTGACAGATACCGTTTGAATCTCGGCATTGTTCCTCTTTCAGGGAAATAGATCATATCCTGTGAATGAAGCCAATCAAGCCGTTCCTGGGTTGTCATGGCACTCCAGTCGTCTGGGCATTCCAGCCCTTCCGGCAATGCAGTGGGGCAAACCCAATGCAGGCCCCTTTCAGTGGGATCAATGTCCCGCCACGGCATTCCGGAGTATCCATTTGTGGTCCCCTGCGCAGTCAGCGGCTGTGTGTGGAAATGGCCTCGGCTGTCGTTTTTCCTAAAGTGTTTATGGATATAATCCTTCGAGTAAGGCGCAAAGACTGCGTTCACCGTTGTTTCTGGATTTCTGGCATATGCCAACACTGTGTCATGCACCCTTCCAATCTGATATGCTGATGCGGTTGGCGCGTTGGTCCTCTTCCATATTATTTCGTTCCTGAAATTCGATTTTCCAAACACGGCGTCCATGACCGGTTTGAGATAGTGGCTCATGGTCGGATCGCAGTGGAGATATATGCTGCCGGTCGGCTTGAGGATGCGCCGCATCTCAAGGAGTCGCGCGGCCATGTGGATCAGATAGGCCTTATCGCTTTTGGTCATGGCCGCGGCGATGACCCGGTTAAGGGCCGGTTCCTTCGCCTCGATCAGGTCAAGCCATGCGATGTCCACGTCCGCCAGCGTCCACGTGTCCCTGAACGCCGCCCCCGCCGCTTCGCTACCGATCGGCGCCGCGTAGTTGGTTTTCGAGTTGAACGGCGGATCAAGGTAGATCAGGTCCACGCATTCGGAGTTCATGCCCCGCATGATAGGAAGGTTGTCACCCGTCCAGACCGTCTGGTTGGACCAGTTAGCTTCCACCGGTCAGTGCCTCGCCCCGGACGGCAGTCCGTTGTCTGCGATCAGTTCCCTGTAGCGCAGCCGCTTACCAACCCCGCCGTCCGCCATCGCGGCCATGATGCATATCGTGTCCCCTTCACGAAGGTTGTGGCGCGTTACGAACTCATCCACATACCGATGCATGTGCTTTCTGCTGAACTTGTGGAATGTGCCTTTGTGCGCCCGCTTGAGCATCGCCCAGAACGACTCTACGCCATTCGTATGCGCGTCGTCCCGCACGTATTCCCCGGAACTGTGGCGCACTGTTTCGTGCTGGCGCTTCATGCCTACGTATGACGCGTTGTCGTCGGTATAGACCTGCGCTTTCGGTTCGGTGCGTTCCTCGACGAAGCCCTGAAGCGTCTTTGCCTTTGTGTCCGTCACCACCCTGGCGGCAACCTGGCCGGTGTCGCGGTCCTTGACGCCAGCCACTGCCGTCTTGCCAACCGTTCCACGTCCGGCCTTCAGTCTGTCATTCGCGTGCTTGTTCCGTTCCCTGCCGCCCATATAGGTTTCGTCGGCTTCCACGGGACCTACAAACGGAAGGCTGACTCCATCATCCTCAAGCGCCTTCCGCAGTCGCATGGCAAGGTGCCATGCCGATTTCTGGGTTATCTCAAGATCGCGGTGCAGTTTCATGCTGGAAACCCCCTTGAGGTTTGTCGACATAAGGTAAATCGCGATCGCCCATACCTTGAAGCCCAGATTGGACGCTTCCATGCATGTTCCGGTGCGAACCGAAAACCGTTTGCGGCACCCCTTTTCCCTGCATCGGTAAGGCATCGTTTTGTGCTGGGCACCGGAAAGAACACGGACGGATCCGCAGTGTGGGCAGTGCGGACCTTCCGGCCAACGCTCTTTCACAAACCATTCCTCGGCGGCCGCGTCATCGGGAAACATCATGAAAAGGCCTGTTAGGCTAATGCCTTTGCGGTGGTGCTTGCCAGGTGCTTTCTGTGCCATGTCTGATTCCTTTCTTGGGCATCATTGTATATGCCGCTTATAAGGCAGTCAACAGAAAATGGGCACTATCGTATATAATCCCCTATCGTTACGCCTGAAAGCGTAACACCCGCTTATCCTGTCAGGCGTACGGTTGCCATAAACCCAATCAGGCGTCTGCCTCCAGCCGTTGCCCGCCCTGACGGAAAGCGGCGCGGATGATGTCGTCCGGCGATGTGTCGAAGCTGACGTCCCGTTCAAGTCTGGCCTTGCTGGGTTGGTGGTTGCGGGCTTGACCCTGACTTCGGTCTCCCATAATCGCCGCGGTCGTCTGCGGAACCAGGTCCGCGCTCCTGCGTCCTTGGCGCCAAAGGTCGATTCCGTCCTCCCGCAGCGCACGAGAGTGGTCGAAGCGAACTCCTGGATGCACTGTGCGATCCCACGGGAGTACGGGAGTTCCCGGAGAAACCGATCGGTGGCCGATCACCCCGAAACCGGTGGACAGATGCCGCCTCAGGCGGCTTTCCTTCACTCGGAAAGATCCCGCTTGGATATACCCTTCGGCGCAGGCAGGATGTCACGGGTCCCCGGCGGAAGAGCCTGCCACCCCTGCCCCACGGCCTGCCTCTACGCAGGCCCGCGTTCCAGAAGCTCCTGCCAGGCGGACTCCAGATCATCCGGCCTGTCGGCGGCCAGAGCCTGAATCAGAATGCCGGCCTGGGCGAGGTCCTTCCGTGCCTTCGCCTGTCCGGCATCGGAGCGGAGCCGCCCGCGCGACACGATGAGCTTGTGGACGGCGGAACTCTCCGGGGACGGAACCCTGACCGGCACCCCGGGGCCATGCAGGGCGACCGCCTCGGTTTCCCGGCATATCAGGAAATCCAGGAATCGAAGATAGCGCGCATGGCCCCTCAGGGCTTTCGGTTCAGCCGGCCCGCTCCTGTCAGGTCCGCCAAGGGGCGCCAGAACATCAACGGAGAACGTCGTCTCCCGCCCGCCCGCCCGGATCGCGTGGCGGCTGGCCAGACGGGAGTCGAAGGGCGAGGGAATCGCCTCGAACCGGGGGGCCGCCGTCCTGAGAACCGACAGGAGGTCCGCGTCGGTCCCGTGGCGGACCGCCACGGAAACCGCCGGAAACTGGCCGATGTCAACATCTCCGGTGCGACCAAGCGCGCCAGGCATCCGGAAACCAGACACAGGCGCGTAGTGCTGGAAAGCGACGGAACCGACCGCCACGGCCCGCAGCAGGAACACCCCGGCATCGGCCAGAGCCGCCAGCACGTTCCCGCTGATCCCGTCCGGTGCCGGAAGCCTCGCCGCCCCGCAGCGCCCGAACCATCTCGATCCTGTCCTTCCTCGCCGCCGCCAGGTCTTTCCGGGCCTCTATCCGCCGCCGAAGGGCCGGAGTGTCCGGCCCGAGATACCGTGCCGGGGGCCGGTTCCCGGTCCTTCCACCGATGGGACCGTCAGCGGTCGCCAGTACCAATAGTCCCGGCCCTTGACCCGGTGCATGTAAGGCGTTCCTCCGGTCGCCGCCATTTCGTGGAAGTCGCCGGCCCAGGCCCTGTCCGCAAGGTCCGCATATAGCGTATGGATGGGATCCCGGCAGTCGTTCAAGGGAGTTCACGGCATGGCTCACGGCATCGGTTATGGACAGATTCCGATGTGGTCCATTCGGAAAATGATCCAGACAGAGCATCAACCGGGAACTGTGAAAATCGTCTGACCGGAACCGAGTTACGCGGATTTGACCGGGTGTGTCCATTCCGACCATATTGAGGAACCGATCCTGAGACGCGCGCGCAACCAGTCCGGTCGTTTGAATTCACACCGCGTTTGGCTGTTGTTCGGGGTTCGCAGCGCCTGTCTGAATCACCTCGATCGCTCTCCACATACGCAGGCAACTCGTCCGACCGTTCACGTGGTCACTGATAACAGACTCGCGTCCAATCCCGACAGTTCGCTCGATCCGCCGGTCGGGCCCGCGCCAGCGGGTGCTCCCCACCGGTTTTCTCCATACGCTTCCGAAAAATACATTGACGTTGGGTATTCGAAAGCCCGCCTGCCCGGTCGGTGTCTCGGCCCCGTCCGGTACCCTCTTGTAACGCTCGCCAAATCCGTGACGTGGCGTTCCCTCCTTTTTCTCACTGTTCCAGTCGTGCGAGGTAGGGGTCGGGAACGTCCACGACACCATGGATATTGAAAATGCGACCGTCACGAACGCCTCGCTCTCGACATCGCACCGCGTTCAGGGCCGCTCCGCGTCTATCCGCAGAAATCTTCATCGAAGGCTTGAAACGCCGATTTCCCCTACCCACATCCCTGTTGTCGAACGCCAATGCCGGGTTCGACATGACGAAGCGGCCCGTCCCTTAAGGGAGGGTCAAATATCAGTTATCGCTCAATGGAGGATGACCCCATGCACAATCTAGACTTTACCCCCCTTTTTCGTGCCACCGTCGGCTTTGATCGAATCGCCGACATGATGGATCGTGTTCTCTCCGCAGAGGTCGCGGAACCGACTTACCCGCCCTACAACATCGAGAAGAAATCCGGTGACGCCTACCGGATCTCGCTCGCGGTCGCGGGCTTCGCGGAGAGTGAGCTTTCCATCGAACTCCGGGAAAACGCGCTGATCGTCTCAGCCAGAAAAGGTGGCGAGGAGAACGGGCGCACTTACCTGCACCGCGGGATCGCCACCCGCGCTTTCGAACGCCGGTTCCAGTTGGCAGATCACATCCGCGTCACGGGGGCGACCCACGAGAACGGTATGCTTCACATCGATCTCGTTCGCGAAATCCCGGAAGCGTTGAAGCCACGTAGGATCTCGATCGCCAGCGGTCAGACGGTCGACGTGAAGACCGTCGAGGCCGGAGCGAAAGAGCCTGCCGCGAAGGCCGCCTGATCCTCATTGGATACATGGCATCGGAGGCGCGCGTCGACAGATGCGCGCCTTTTGTATGGGCAATGTTCCGAATTCGGGTGCCAAGGCGCGGATGAATCGGAGACCGGGCGTGATGGTCCGGGCATAAGAGTTTGAATCATAAGTCACTGATATCATTAAACTATTGTTTTTCATGGAGTTGACGCCCTCGCCACCCGCCTGAGCAGGAACCGGCAGGCGGCCAGCTGCGCCCATGCCAGCGAGTTCTCACTGAGCCTTTCGTAATCTTTCGACAGGCGGCGGCACCGGCCCATCCAGGCGAAGGTCCGCTCCACGACCCACCGGCGGTAGAGAACAGTGAACCCTTTGACATTCTTCGGTTTTTCGACGATCCTGATCACGTCCGGCAACCCCATCCCCTCAAGCCGCTCCCGCAGCTTCGGACCCGGGTGGCCACCGTCGGCGAACAGCCTACACACCGTGGGCACCGTCTCCAGCAGCTTCGCGATCAGGTCCGGCGCCCCGTCCCGGTCCTGGATGTCGGCGGTGTGAACCGTCATGACGATCGGTGTGCCGTCGGCGTCCACGATCAGGTGCCTTTTCCTCCCCTTCACCTTCTTCCCGGCGTCGTAGCCGCGGGGCCCGCCGCTCTCCGTGGTCTTCACCGACTGGCTGTCGATCGAGGCGGCGGTCGGCTCCGCGGAGCGCCCCGAACACCGCCGCGCGAGGTCCCGGAGACGATGCACGAGACGCTCCAGGAGCCCGCTCCGCCGCCATGCGTAAAAATAGTTCCGGTCGGTGGAAAACGGTGGATATCCAGAGGGTAACGCGCGCCACTGGCATCCCGTGGACAGGATATACTGGACCGCGTCGAACACCGACCGAAGGTCGACCTCGCGCGGCCGTCCCATCCTTCCCTGCTTCGGCAGCATCGGCTCGATGATGGTCCATTCGGCGTCGGTCAGATCGTTTTGACTGTGGTCGTCCGGGCGCTTATGGATCTGTTGGGTGGTCCTGTTCCAGGGCATGGCTCTCTCCGTATTTGGTTGTGTTCACCAACCGGAATGCCACATCCTGCGGGACCACTCAACTTATGGAACAAACTCTAAGTCCGGTCGCATTCCCCCTATCGGCATCGGATCGTCTCTGTGATTGCCCATACGGGCGGCAATTCACCGGGAGCAAGGGATTGGGGCAGGGGCAGGCATCCCCGCATAGCGTGGTCTACCCGATCGACGACAGTTGGTGGTGCTCTCCTTATCGATGCATCATCAATCAATCGCAGCTGCTCCGACCTGAGACCGCAGTGGTAGACCCGTATAAGTGACGTCCACCGTCGCCGTCCCTGTCATTCCCCTCGGACGCTGAGACAGACGTATTTCATCTCCAGATAGTCCTCGATACCGTGGCGGGAACCCTCTCGGCCAAGCCCGGACTGCTTCACACCCCCAAACGGTGCGATCTCGGTCGAGATAATCCCGGTATTCACGCCGACGATCCCGTATTCCAACGCCTCCTGTACCCGCGTGATCCGCGAAATATCCGAGGCGTAGAAATAAGCCGCCAATCCAAAGATCGTGTCATTGGCCATGGCGATGATTTCGTCTTCCGACTCAAACCGGAAGAGCGGGGCAAGCGGCCCGAAGGTCTCTTCCCGCGCGACCGCCATGTCCTGGGTTACGTCGGTCAGTATCGTCGGTTCGTAGAACAGGCCACCAAGACCATGCCGGCCACCGCCAAGTGTGACCGCCGCGCCCTTGGACTTCGCGTCGCCGATATGCTCGTCGACCTTGTTTACCGCCGCCGTGTCGATAAGCGGACCCAGCACCGTGTCCACCTCCATCCCGTCGCCCACCTTCAATTTCGTGACAGCTGAGGAAAGCTTTTCGGCAAAAGCGTCATAGACCCCCGACTGAACGTAGATGCGGTTGGCGCAGACGCAGGTCTGGCCGTTATTGCGGAATTTGCAGGCGATGGCTCCCTCGGTCGCCGCGTCAAGATCCGCGTCATCGAACACGATGAATGGGGCGTTCCCGCCCAGTTCCATCGAGCATTTCATAACCTGATCCGCCGCCTGACGCAGAAGAATGCGTCCAACTTCCGTGGAGCCGGTGAAGCTCAGTTTCCGTACAGTCGGGTTCTCGCAGAACTCTTTCCCGATTCCCGAAGAGTCGGTTGACGGGATTATCGAAACAACGCCTTTGGGAATGCCCGCGCGGTCGGCAAGCACACCGAGAGCCAATGCGGAAAGCGGAGTGAGTGTCGGCGGACGGACGATGATCGGGCACCCCGCCGCCAGGGCTGGACCGACTTTCCGTGTGATCATCGCATTGGGGAAATTCCACGGCGTGATCGCGGCGCAGACACCGATTGGCTGCCGTAACACCGTAATCCTCTTGTCCGGCTGTTGGCCCGGGATGGTTTCGCCGTAGATTCGCTTGGCTTCCTCCGCAAACCACTCGATGAAACTCGCACCATACAATATCTCGCCACTGGCTTCCGCCAGCGGCTTGCCCTGCTCGGCGGTCAGGATAGTGGCGAGATCGTCTGCGTTCGCCACCATGAGATCGAACCAGGCTCGCAGTATGTTCGAGCGCTCCTTCGCGGTGCATGCGGTCCATCCCTTCATCGCGTCCTCGGCGGAAGATATCGCTCGGGCCGTCTCCGCGCGGCCAAGGTTCGCCACTTGTGCGATGACATCTCCACGTGCGGGATTCACGACGTCGAACGTGCGGGAGTCGTCGCCATTCACCCACTCTCCGGCGAGATACGCTTTGGTTGCCAGCAGTGAGGGATCATTGAGACGGGCGGACAGGTCGGTTGAGGTGTCAAGCATAGCGGTTTCCTCAAGTGATTTGTCGTAGGTGGAAATTGACGCGATATCGACGATGGCTGCAAGGGTGCGAACGGGCACCGTGATGATCAGTGATGAAGACCATATTCGGATGCGGTGACGAGCCCATGGAATGGGTCCATTGTGCGCAGGAGAGTGACCGCCCGACTCTGGAACGTGAGCGTTGTGCCACATCGCCGCGTGATCGCTCGATGTACGTGGTGAGGTTTTCGTGGAGGAAAGAGCCGGGTGTCCGGAAACCTGACCTTCGGCGCTGGATTCCCGCCTTTGGCATCCATGGCAGATGGAATGGACCTTGGATTCCGGGAACGGCACAGAATCGCCCCATTCAGCCGCTCCGACATTCTCAGCAAGTGCGCGTCACCGGAATGGCGCTGCATTCCGGTACCGGAGTTAAGGCTTTGCCCGTGGTATGGAACCGGATGAGATTCTCGACGGCAAGATCGCCCATCGCATCCCGGGTTTCGACCGTTGCACTGGCGACATGCGGTAGCAGGGTCGCGTTCTCCAATGCCAGCAGTTCGGGCGGCACATCCGGCTCTTTGGCGAACACATCGATCCCCGCCTTGCCGAGGCGACCCTCCCTCAAAGCCGAGATCAGTTCGGGTTCGTCCACGATTGAGCCACGGCCAATGTTAATGAAAGTTCCGTCAGGCCCCAATGCGTCCATTACGCTTCGGTTGACGATGCCGTTTGTGGACTCGCTTCCCGGTGCGACGCAGATCAGGATATCACATTCCTGGGCCATTTCGACCAAATCGTCGAAATACCTGTAAGCCACGTCGCGCCGGTTTCGGTTGTGATAGACGATCTCCACTCCGAAAACCGCGAGTTTTTCCGCCAGGGTTAGACCGATGCGTCCAAGTCCGAGAATGCCAACCGTTTTACCGCGAACGGCGCCGGATAGAGGCACATCGCCTTCGATGGGCCATCGACCGGACCGGATATGCGCGTTGTCGGCGACGAAATTCCGGGATGTGGTCAACATCAGAAGGATCGCCGTATTGGCCACGTCATCGTTCAGGACATCTCTGGTATGGGTTACGACAATGCCGCGTCTCACGGCCGCTTCGACATCGATCATGTCGTAGCCGACACCGCAGTTCGAGATGATGCGCAGTCTCGGCAGTGCATTTATCAGCGACGCCGGAACATCAAGTCCATTGACATAAATGCATTCGACCAGAGAACTTTCCATCGGTGGAACGGTCTCATGTCCGGTATCCATGTGACGGATCTCGAATACTTCCGTCAACCGGTCCAGCATCCGATCCGTCGCCGGACCGATCATTAACAAGAAGGGACGGTTCATGGATCCTCACGCACGATCTGGGTCTGCTTCCCAAGGCCGTCGATCCAGACATCCATGCGATCCCCTGCCTTCAGGTAGGTTGGATTGACCATCCCGAGCGCAACGCCGGGAGGCGTTCCAGTGGAAATGACATCGCCGGGATGCAGCGTCATCAAATGGGATAGATGCGAAATGATCTGCGCCACGGTGAAGATCATCGTTTTCGTGTTGCCGGTTTGCCGGCGCTCTCCGTTCACGTCGAGCCACATGTCAAGATTCTGGGGGTTGGGGATTTCGTCGCGCGTCACCAGCCACGGACCGGTCGGCCCGAATGTGTCACAGGACTTGCCTTTGGTCCATTGACCGGAGATCTTCGCCTGAAAATGGCGCTCGCTCACGTCGTTGCAGACACAGTAACCCGCCACATGGTTCAGCGCCGCGGTTTCGGATACGTATTTCGCCGTCGTGCCAATGATGACGCCAAGCTCGACCTCCCAGTCGGTATGTGTCGAACCACGGGGCATCACCACATCATCATTGGGGCCTGATATGGCGGAGTTCGCTTTCATGAACAGGATAGGATGATCGGGAGGCGTGGCACCGGTCTCGGCGGCATGGTCGGAATAGTTGAGGCCGATGCACATATACTTGCCTATATTCCCGACACAGGGACCGATTCGTGGATTGTCCGTTACCGGTCGAAGCGAGGCCGCGTCGACCGCGCGAAGTCGGTCAAGGCCGGCGTCGTCCAGTACCTCACCGGATATATCGGCCACATGATCGCTCAGATCGCGGAGCGCACCATTTTCGTCGATCAGCCCCGGGGCTTCCTCACCTGATTCTCCATAGCGAACGAGCTTCATTCGATCTCTCCTCAATGGTTGTCGCGCGGTACGTACCGTTTCGCGATGTCGGTATATGCATCGGCACCCCTGAGCGTCATGCCTTCGCTGAACGGCAACGCCAGGTCCCTGAAAATCTCCTGCCAGGGGGATTGGGTCTCCGGCACGGGTGGAATACCCGGGTCGCTCCGGCGACGCTCCAACTCTTCCGCATCGACCAGCATATCGGCGGTGCCTTCATCCAGATCGATACGTAACCTGTCTCCCATCCTTACCAGTGCGAGTCCTCCACCCGCGGCGGCTTCGGGCGAAGCGTTGAGGATCGAGGGCGAGCCCGACGTACCGGATTGCCGGCCATCGCCGATGCAGGGCAGCGCATGAATGCCCCGTTTCAGAAGATATGAGGGCGGTCGCATGTTCACCACCTCGGCACCGCCCGGATAGCCGATGGGACCGGTGCCGCGCATCACCAGTATCGAAGTTTCATCAACGCCGAGACCCTCGTCGTCAATCATGGCGTGGAAATGTTCCGGGCCGTCAAAGACGACGGCGCGACCTTCAAACGCCATGGGGTCATCTGGATTCCGAAGATAGCGCTGTCGGAATTCATCGCTGATCACGCTGGTTTTCATGATCGCGCTGTCAAAGAGGTTGCCCTTGAGGTTCAGGAAGCCCGCGTTCTGTAGAATCGGCCTGTCGGCCGGTCGGATGACATCGTGGTTATCGCTGCCGAGATCGCCGCAGTTCTCCGCCACCGTCCTGCCGTTGACCGTCAGGGCATCGGGATGGGGCAGCAGGCCGGCGCGCAGCAGTTCTCCGATCACCGCCGGGACTCCACCGGCGCGGTGGTAATCCTCTCCCAGATATTCGCCGGCTGGCTGGAGGTTGACGAGCAGCGGGATCTTGTAGCCGATGTTCTGCCAGTCATCATTGTCGAGAGACACGCCGAGATGGCGCGCGATGGCGTTGAGGTGGATGGGGGCGTTGGTCGAGCCTCCGATGGCCGAATTCACGACGATGGCGTTCTCGAACGCTTCACGGGTCATGACCCTCGCAGGGGTCAGGTCCTCAAGGACCGCTTCGACGATCCTAAGGCCAGTGCGGTACGCCATCTGACCGCGTTCCCTGTAAGGGGCGGGGATTGCCGCGGCGCCGGGAAGCTGCATGCCAAGCGCCTCGGCCAATGAATTCATGGTCGTCGCGGTGCCCATGGTATTGCAGAAGCCGGTCGAGGGGGCCGAGGACGCGATCAGATCGAGGACTCCCCGGTCGTCGATTTCACCGGACGCGTGCAGTTCGCGCGCCTTCCATGCGATCGTACCGGATCCGGTTCGTTTGCCACGGAACCAGCCGTTCAGCATCGGTCCTACGGAATGCGCGACCGCGGGAATTCCGACGGTGGCCGCCGCCATGAGCAGCGCCGGCGTGGTCTTGTCGCATCCGATGTTCAGCACCACACCGTCGATGGGATAGCCGAACAGCGTCTCGACGAGACTGAGATAGGCGAGGTTGCGGTCCAGCATCGCCGTTGGGCGTTTGCCGGTCTCCTGGATCGGATGGACGGGGATTTCGATCACGGTGCCACCGGCGGCGTTCACGCCATCGCGAACGCGCTTGGCCAGTTCCAGATGGTGCCGATTGCAGGGCGCCAGGTCGCTGCCGGTCTGGGCGATCCCGATGATCGGCTTACCGGATTGAAGCTCCTCAAGGGTCAGTCCGTAATTTAGGTAGCGCTCAACGTATATCGCCGTCATTTCGATGTTGTCGGGATTGTTGAACCAGAGTTGGCTCCTGAGTCGGGGTCTATCGATCATATATCGCGCCTCAATTTCGTTTCGCTTTCGGAAGGATGCGGTTCCTTACCCGCCGTCGAGATGAACGGGATGGAATGAAACCGGGTCTGTCGTGGTCTCATCCCGACCATCCGCCGTCAATGATGTGCGGCTGTCCGGTAACGAACGCGCTTTCGTCAGACGCCAGATAGACCACAAGCGCGGCGATTTCCTCTGCCTTGGCGACCCTACCCATTGGCTGGCGGGCTATGAACTGTTTGAGTGCCTCCTGGTAGCTGCCGATCCTCTCGCCAAGGGCCTGGACTCGCTTGTGCCAGCTGGGGCTTTCCACGGTGCCGGGACAGATACAGTTGCAGCGGATGCCCTGGGTGATGAATTCGGTGGCGACCGACTTCGTCAGCCCGATCACGGCCGCTTTGGTTGTGCTGTAGATGAATCGATCGGGTGCTCCGTGCACTGAACTCACCACGGAGGACATGTTGAGAATCGACCCGCCTCCGCGCTCGATCATACCGGGAATCGCCACCCGTATGGTCCGGAACATCGAACGGACATTGAGATCGAATGAATAGTCCCAGTCTTCGTCCGTGCAGTCGAGGATCGAGCCGTGATGAACGAAGCCGGCACAGTTGAACAGAACGTCGGGCTTGGCCCGTTCGATCCCTGCTCTAGCGCTTGCATCGTCGCGGACGTCAAGCCGGAAGATCTGGATGTTCCGATGGCTCAGTTCAGCGAGCGCGGCCATGTTGACATCGGTCGCGAATACCAACGCGCCTTCGTTGGCCATGGCAAGCGCGGAAGCCCTGCCAATCCCTTGGGCGGCTGCGGTCGCGAGCACCCGCTTTCCTTCAAGTCTTCCGCGCCGCATGGGCATAGCTCCGAAATTCAGTCAACTGAGCCAAGCGGAGCGACCGCTGGCGATTCCGGAATACAGGACTATTGAACGGTGAACGGAAAAGCTAGGGTGCTTGTGCGAAAGTACGGATTTTTCGGGGGAGACGCGTGGTGCGCAAGGTTTTGGTGATCGGTGGCGGTGGCATGATTGGCCAGAAACTGGCCGCGCATCTGGGTACTCACGGCCTGAAAGGCGATCGTGACATTCATGTGACCTTGGCGGACCTCGGGTTTCCCGAGGGCGGGGTGCCCGGGCACCGGGTACGGGAGAATGTGGCCGAACCCGGAACGATGACGAGGCTTGTCGCCGGTTATCCTGACGTGATCTTCCATCTGGCCTCCGTTGTCTCCGGCGAGGCCGAACGGGACTACGCCAAAGGCTGGACCACCAACATGTTGCCCAAGTGGGAACTGCTGGAAGCCTTGCGCCGACACCATGAGGACAGCGGTGGTGAATATGTTCCCCGACTCGTTTTCACTTCCTCGATGGCGGTTTTTGGTGGCCCGTTTCCGGATCGGATCGGCGACGACTTCCTGACCGCGCCGCGCACAAGCTACGGAGCGCAGAAGGCCGTGTGCGAGCTGATGCTCGGCGATGCCAGCCGCAAGGGCTGGATCGATGGAATATCGATCCGGCTGCCGACGGTCTGCGTTCGCCCGGGAAAGCCCAACCTGGCCGCGAGCGGTTTCTTTTCGGGTATTGTCCGGGAGCCACTGAACGGGGAAGAGGCGGTGCTTCCGGTCGAGGATACGGTACGGCACTGGTTTTCGAGCCCCCGCGCCGCCGTGAGCTTTCTCCTCCATGCCGCGGCTATGGATACCTCTAGGCTGGATGGGCGGCGTTCGCTGAATATGCCCGGGATTTCCTGCACCGTCGCCGAGCAGATCGAAGCGCTGAAACGCGCGGTCGGATCGGATGTCGAACGGCTTATCGTGCGTAAGCCGGATCCGGAAATCATGCAGATCGTCTCCACATGGCCGCGCGACTTCGAGCCTGCGCGGGCACGGGCGCTGGGATTCAAGGCCGAGCGGAATTTCGACCAGATCATCGAGATATATATGGAAGACGAGCTACGTGCCCGAAAATCTGCTGGACAGGCTGGAACAGGTCTGCCTTAGTCCCATCGGTAATCGCGGGGAGCGGAGCGGGAGCGCACTGGATGCAGCCATGATAAGCCAGCGACAGGTCGACGAGTTCCACAGGGATGGATTCCTTGTGGTCCATAATGTGCTCGGGAAGGAGATTCTGGGGTCGGTACGCGCCGAATACGAATGTCTTCTCGACGATCTCTATGCTTCATGGCGGAACGAGGGGCTGGTGGGCGCGCCGGACACCGAGGATTTCTGGGGCAAGCTGCTCACGGGGTATCGCGCCGGCTGCGACTGGTTCCAACCGATGGACATTTCGCTACCGGGTGACCGGATTCAGGCGGATACCCCGATGCATTTCGGTCCCGCCGTGTTTGATATGGTGACCGATCCCGGTCTGCTCGATCTGGTTGAGGCGTTGATCGGACCGGAAATCACCAGCAACCCGATACAGCATGTGCGAATCAAACCGCCGGCGGCGGATCTGCGCGATAACGAGAACCGGGCGCATATCACCGAAACCGACTGGCATCAGGATCGGGGCGTCGCCCATGCCGAGGCCGACGCGACGGATATGGTCACGGTGTGGCTTGCGATGACGGACGCGACGGTCGAAAACGGCTGCCTGCAGGCGATTCCGCTGAAGCGAGGGCAGGGAATGCTCCCGCATTGCCCGAAGAAGCAGACGGCGATCGCCGACGGATTTGTGGATGTCGGAAGGGCTGTACCGCTTCCGGTCCGTGCCGGAAGCGTGGTCGTGTTCCATCCGCTGACACCCCATTCGTCCTTGGCCAACCGAACCCGTGGATTCCGTTGGTCCTTCGACCTGCGCTACAATGTTACGGGTCAACCGACGGGAAGATCGCATTTTCCGGAATTCATCGCACGGTCGCGCCGGATGCCTGAGGCGGAGCTGCGCGACTGGTGTGAATGGCGAGGCATGTGGCTGGCGGCGCGCTCGCGGCTGTCCGCCGTTCCACATATCGATATCCACCGCTGGACCTCGGACGCACCGCATTGCGCGTGACACCGATGGCCTTGAGACCAGGGTGATCCATCATGGACCATGTTCGCTTGAGCGAAGTCGATAACGTTGTCACGGCCACCTGCCCGCTGCTCCCGGGACATTACGTGCAGGGAGTCAAGGTGCGCGCCATGATACCTTCGGGCCACAAGATTGCCATAAGAGCGATCGCCAGAGGCGAGGAGGTGCGCAAATACGCTCAGTTCATAGGTCTTGCGCAGGAGGACATCGAGCCTGGCGACCATGTGCATACGCACAATCTTGGATTCCGCAATACGGAGATCGAGTATGAATTCGGCACCGATCTGCGACCGGTGGATGCGATCTCCGACGGTGCCCGGGATATGTTCATGGGGTATCGTCGGGCGAGCGGTCGGGTCGGCACGCGGAACTACATCGCGATTCTGACATCGGTGAACTGTTCGGCCACGGCGGCCCGGTGTATCGCGGATCATTTCACGCCCGATCGTCTGGCTCCCTATCCCAACGTCGATGGCGTGACCGCGTTCGTACACGGCACCGGTTGTGGAATGGCCGGATCGGGAGACGGATTCGAAGCGCTTCAAAGGGTGATGTGGGGATATGCGCGTCATCCGAACAACGCAGCTGTTCTGATGGTCGGCCTCGGATGCGAGATGAACCAGATCGACTGGTTGCTGGAGGCCTACGGCCTGGAGCAGGGCCCGCTGTTTCAGGTTATGAACATTCAGGATGTCGCGGGTCTGAGGCGCACCATTGAACTCGGGATCGCAAAGGTTGAGGCGATGCTGCCCTTGGCAGACGGAGCGAGGCGCGAGCCGTGTCCGGCTTCCGATCTGACCGTGGCTCTGCAATGCGGTGGATCCGATGCCTGGTCGGGTGTCACGGCGAATCCGGCACTGGGCCATGCCTGCGACCTGCTGGTGACGCAGGGTGGAACCGGTGTTCTGGCTGAAACCCCCGAAATATACGGCGCCGAACATTTGCTCACCCGGCGGTCGGTGAGCCGCGACGTGGGGGAGCGTCTTCTCGGAATCGTTGATTGGTGGAAAGATTACACGGAGCGTAACCGGGGGAGTATGGACAACAATCCCAGTCCCGGGAACAAGAAAGGCGGGCTGACCACGATTCTTGAAAAGTCGCTGGGAGCCGCGGCGAAGGGCGGCACCACGCCGCTGACCGGGGTCTACCGTTATGCGGAACCTGTCCTGAATAAGGGTTTCACGTTCATGGATTCGCCCGGATACGACCCGGCGAGCGTCACGGGACAGATCGCCGGAGGCTGCAATGTCGTGGTGTTCACGACCGGTCGCGGCTCCGCGTTTGGCTCAAAGCCAGCGCCAACGATAAAGGTCGCCACGAATTCCGGAATGTATTCACGCATGATCGACGACATGGACGTCGATACAGGCGACATGCTGACCGGCGCCGCGTCCCTGGAGGCGAAGGGGCGGGAAATCTACAGTCTGATCCTAAGGGTTGCCAACGGCGAGGCCTCGAAGTCGGAGGCGCAGGGGCTTGGAGATCATGAGTTCGTGCCGTGGCAGATCGGGGCCGTAATGTGACCGATACAAAACCGTAGCCCGCCGCAGGATTTCGGCGGGCTTGCTCGCCGGGACGAGCTGGTTCGGGTGACGGCGCCTGGATTGGAGCCAGTACCGGGAGGGCCGTCACCCACAGGTGGTTTGGAAGATCAATACCCTTCAGCGCTGGGTAATGATGAGCGCATCTCCGGATACCGGATGGAAATTCCCTCGACCCGACGGCCTTCCTCGTTAGTGTCTGCCAGAAAACCCCGTGTTTTTCCGGTGACAGGGCCGAATCCGGCGGATTCCGGCTTCACGGGACGGCCGGTGGCGGGAACATATAATGAACATCCGGGCCTCCGCCGGCCCGCGGGCACGCCGGTGCGGGCCCCGCAGCGGCGGGGCCTTCCATGGGCCGGTTCACCGGTGGACGCCCCGGTCAGGCGGCGGCGGGAAGCACGGGGCGCTCCCTCTCCCGCGGCATCAGGCCGAGGCGGTGGACGTTCGCCGCCGGCACCGCCAGCGCCACGGCGCGGGCGAAACCCTCCTTTCCGTGGCTCCGCACCCGGTCGAGGCCACGGTGCTCCAGGTTGCTGATGGCCGACCCGCCGGCGGCGTGGGCGCGCCGCGCCCCGCGGAACGCCACCCCGCTTTCCCGGACGCGGTCCGCCTTCGACAGCCTGCCTTTCCGCGGCATGGTGTCGGCTCCGGCATCCCGGCAGGCCCCAGCCGGTCCGGGGGGCTGTGCGGACCGCGGTCGAAGCTCACCACCGACAGGTCGGGGAACCGGGCCCGCGCCTCCCCGCCCATGGGGACCGCCACGTCCACGTCGCTCCCCTCCCACATGACGGAACGGTGCGGGAGGAATCCGTGACGGTCCTCAGGGACGCGGACCGGGACGCCGGGCTCCACCGGGACCCCGGCCTTTCCCTTCGATATCCAGCGCGTGTGCGGCCCGGATATCGGGTGCACCTTCCCGCGGTGCGGGATCGTCCCTCCCTTCAGGATCCGCCGTCCGGTCAGGTCCGCCCGGTGCCTGACATGGCCGATGAAGCCCCGGATACTGTCCGATGGGCCCGGGATGCCCGATGTTCCGTCCATCTCCGCGCGGCCGGCCTCCGCCCTGTCCGCCAGCTTCAGGGCGAGCCGGAGCGGCGCCTCCACGTCCCTCGGGCGCGGGTTGGCGAGCCGTGACGTGGCGACACCGGGATAGAGCCTGCGGAGCTTTCCGCAAAGATGTTCCTTCCGCCGCAGCCGGGCGGCCCCAGGCGCCCCCGCAGGCCCGGGACACGTCCCGGACCATGCGCCGCGCCGCGTCCATCAGCAGGCTGCGGTCGGTCGGATGGTGGACGTCGGTCCCGGCCACGAAGGAATGACGGAGGCCGCGCAACGCGGCGCCAGGCTTTTTTCCGGCCACCCTGTGGCCCCTCTCCACGACCATCCCTCCGACCTCGGCGAGGAGTTCCGGCGAGGGGAGCGACACGCTGTCAACCGGACGCCGGTATCCGTATCCGTATCCGTATCCGTCCACGTCCCATGACCCGTGGCCCGGCCTCCGGCCTTCGCCGGATCGTCC
Organism: uncultured Rhodobacter sp.; assembly: GCA_965201085.1. GTDB lineage: Bacteria > Pseudomonadota > Alphaproteobacteria > Rhodobacterales > Rhodobacteraceae > JAPOUP01. Next base: position 220,899 of record CBDAVS010000015.1, read on the forward strand.
GGTGCCCGTTCGCCAGGTCCTGAAGCCGGTCGAAACCGCACCCGGGACCCTGCTTCACGACCCCCAGCACCAGGATGGTCCATAGTTCCATCCCCAGCCTGCCGACCCGGCGGCTCCTTCCGGGCAGCACCATCCTGCCCGGAAGCCCGAACAGCCGCTTTCGGGTCCCTTCGTCGCCGCAGGGGTCCTGGAGGCCGATTGGGATCGCCGGGATGTCGTCCCTCGATTTCACGGTCGGCCTGATCCTCATGATGTCGGGGGCGCCGGGCCTCCGCCGGGTGTCGTGGATCTTGCGCATAGGGGCCTCCCGGGTGGAGGACTGGCGGATTCCGCGGCATACCCTGACTGCCATATCCGGTGAATTCCCGCAGGGCGGATTCCGTCATTTACCGCAAAAAAATCCGCAGCCTGGCGGTTTTCTGGCGGACACTATGTATTTCAGTACTTGGATTTATTAACCATTGTACTTGAAAAATGCAAAAGTGAATTCACGATACAGTGCTCTTTCCCGCGTCTTGGTGGCCTTGGGTAGGCAGAACTCGCTATGTCCGGAGGGAACTGGTCTCCGTCTTCGTCTTTGCGGGATTTCGCCGGGTTCGGTCATCGAAAGGCGGAGTCGCCCGTCGCGGTACCATGGTCGCGCCGAAGGTTGGCGGAATGCCGGCGCCGACCCTGCGAGGGCCGTCTCTCAATCTGGAATCCTGAGTTCAGTGCACCGCTAGGGTGACCAAGCCGTTGGTTCACGGACGCAGGCCCCGATAGACAGGACATCGGGAGCCGAAACGACTTTCCTGACGGGAATGACCGGTCAGCGTCCCGAGCCTATATCCCGTAGTCCATCAGGTAAAAATGTCCTGCCAGTCGGAATGCCAGCTGCGCATCCTCGGACGCGTTATGCTTGCCGCCACGGCGATTTCCCAGACCAAAGGCCGCGATGGCATCGTCGAGTCTGCTTCCCTTACGAATGCCCCGCCTGTAATCCTGAAACCGCAGCATCGTACAGAGACTGCGGTTTTGCGCCAGGGTGGCAAAGCCTGCCCTGTCGAATTCGGCGCTGAGGAAACTCCTGTCGAAGGAAACGTTATGGCCGATCACGGGACGGTCGCCAATGAAATCGCGCAGTCTCCCGGCCTCATTCCGGAACGTCCCTTTACCCGCCACATCGTGATGGGTGATACCATGTACACGGGTGGCCGCCTTCGGGATTCGGCGCTGCGGGTCGACCATAACATCCACGGTGTCGGCATCGAGGCTGTCAGGACCGTTTTTCAGGCTGGAGAAATCTGCCCTGATCAGTGCGACGGTCACGATCCTGTCCGTCTTTGGATCTAGGCCGGTTGTCTCGACGTCGACCACAACGGCTTCATCGAAGCCAATGAACCGATTTTGGGACATGCATCCTCTCCGGTGGCTCTGGCGTAATTCAAGCGATTCGCTGTGTCATCTTCCCGTGCGTTCCGGCTGTTGGCCACCTCTTCGGATTACGGTGGAATCTATTTGAGCGGAGGTCGTTCTATCGGAAAACGCAGCGTTGTCAAATCCGAACGAGCGGTAAGGTGTTGTGACAGAGGCAACCAGACGGGTTGACCTGAACGGTCCCGTCCTTTCCACGGTGGTTGGCACCCGGGCATTGATCGGGTGGCGTCGGATGGATCCTCGAACCAAGATATGCGGTGAATGGTGGGTCCATTCGATTTGAGAGCATCGATTCCAGCCCCTCAGATTCGAGAATGCGCCACCGCTCGAAGGACTGAACGGTCATCCACCTTGATTCGACAGAATACCGGTTTCGTCCCCGAGCCGCGGTCGAACCTTGACGAGTGGGTGTCGGCGATGGGTTACGCTGGTCTTTCAGCGGTGGATCGGCATTCTCGAAGCCAGCGATTCCGCGCCCACCGGTGCTCTGACGGTCGCGTGATGTCATGATCGTTTCGGTTTGGGTTTCGGGCGAAGCGTTGACTCCGCCCGAGCCGGATTCTCAGGCCATGGGTGCTTTGGATAGCGACCCCTCATATCCTTGCGTACTTCGCGATAGGCGTCCGCCCAGAATCCGGGAAGGTCTGTGGTCACCGCTAGTGGCCGTTCGGCTGGAGAAAGAAGTTTCAGTCGTAGTGGGGTGTGGTCCGGACCCACGGTAGGATGTCGGGTAACGCCGAACATTTCCTGTAGCCGAACCGCGATCGTTGGAGTGCCATCCGCATAGTCAATGGGTCTCTGTCTTCCTGCCGGAGTCTCGAAGAACTCTGGCGCCAGCCCGTCAAGCAGGCGCTGGTTGCGATGCCCGAGCCATGTCCGCAGCGCTTGGGTTAGATCAAATTCCCTAAGCTGCGCCGCGCTTTGGATTCCGGCAAGCCAAGGGAGGAGCCAGTCCTCAAGTGACCCCATAAGGCCCCGTTCGGAGAGGTCGGGCAATTCGGCTCCGTGCGCCCGGACGCGTTCAGCCCGCACCTGCAGCCGTCGCGCCTGTGCCGACCAGGGCAGGCCGAGATGCCTCACACCGTCAAGCATTGCCTTCGCCTGCGCATCGGACGGCGCATTGTCCCAGTGCCGGTCGTCAAGGATCAACGCTTCAAACCGCTCATGCCGTCGCCTGATAACCCGACGCTCGCGTCTCGACCATTCGCAAACGTCAATCCAGTGAATGCGCTCACCGTGAACCATCCGGAGTTCGGCCTCCGAGATTGCGATCGCCTGCCTGATTCGGGCTTCACGTCCGGCTCCATCGATGTCCGTCACTACGATCAAGCGACTGTTCACGAGCGGGTCGGCTTGGTCCATGACGGCACCGGTTCCTCCCGATAGGATCCAGCGAGCGGCATCGCCCTTGCGGCGCAGGCCGATACGGTCGGGATAGGCGAGCGCGGCCTGCTGCGGCAGAGACAGGGATTGACCGGCGCCTTTGGTCATGCGCCGAAGCCGTCGCGATTCGGTGTCAATCCGTTCCAGGCTTCGACGCGCGATGGGGTGACGGTCGGGTTGTGCCAAGGCATCGATGCGAGTCCTGAGATCCACCCCTGAATCGCGAAGGGGGTCACGGTCGTTCAAGATCGCTGCCAGATTCGCCGCGGGCGCCCCGGCGACGGACAGCATATGAGCGAGCCTTGGATGCAGGGGCAGACCGGCGATGGTTCGTCCGTGATCCGTAATATGTCCCGCTTCGTCGAGCGCACCCAAACGCCGCAGCGACGCTTGGGCGGCGTTCCACGCACCATCGGGCGGTCGGGTGAGGAAAGTGAATCCCTCGGGTGTGACCGCTCCCCACAGCGCAAGTTCCAAGACCAGCCCGCAAAGGTCCGTGGCGGCGATTTCCGGTGACGGGAAGGGCTTCAGGCCACCCTCCTCGCCCTTTGTCCACAGGCGGTGACAGATGCCTGGGCGCACGCGACCCGCGCGACCCGTCCGCTGGTCCGCTTCGGCGCGGGTGACCCGTTCGGTGACAAGCCGTGACATGCCACGTCCCGGATCATAGCGGGATCGCCTCGATAGTCCGCAGTCGATCACGACACGGATGTCCTCGATCGTCAGCGCTGTTTCGGCGATGGAGGTCGCTATCACAATCTTGCGACCGTCAGGAGCAGGCGCCACAGCCGCCCGCTGCTTGGCGAACGGCAAAGTGCCGTAAAGCGGATGGACAGGCACGTCCTCGACCAGTCGGCCAAGCAGAGCGGCGAGCCGGTGGATCTCTCGCTCGCCTGGCAGGAACACCAGAATTCCACCATCCGTTTCGTCCAACGCATCGCGTATGGATGCCGCCGCTGTCTCAAGCAGCTCGGATCTTCGCAGCGGGTGGGATATCCATCGGATTTCAACAGGAAAGGCGCGTCCTTCGGAGGTGACTACAGGTGCGTCGTTCAGCAGGTCGGCCACTGGTCGGGCATCGAGCGTCGCCGACATGACAACCAGCAGAAGATCCTGCCGCAACGCACATCGCGCCTCCCAAGCCAGGGCCAGCCCGAGATCCGCGTTGAGGGAGCGTTCATGGAACTCATCGAAGATCAGGGCGCTGATGCCCTCAAGTGTTGGGTCGTTTTGGATCATCCGGGTAAAGATGCCATCGGTGACAACTTCTATGCGTGTCGTGTCAGACACTCCGGTCTCGCCGCGCATTCTGTAACCGACCGTCTGGCCAACGGTTTCACCCAGAGAGTCCGCCATACGCTCCGCCGCCGCCCGAGCGGCGAGTCGACGGGGCTCCAGCATCAGGATGCGGCCCGTGCCGAGTTTCGAGCTTAGAATGGCAGGCGGCACCCGGGTGGTCTTTCCGGCGCCAGGCGGTGCCTGAAGTACGGCGCGGCGTTTACGTCGCAGCGCGTCAATCAGATTCGGCAGCGCGTCATCGATGGGTAACGGATCATTCACCCGTCGATTATCCAAAAACTTCAGCGACGACGCCATAGGCATCGACCTGATTCGATCAACAGCCCCTAAATTTGACGAGCACCCGGGATACGTCCAGGCGTTGCGGAGCGCGATCAGGCATGGCACAGAAGTGGCCAACACTGCCTGGATGCGTTCCGCCAGATGTGAAAGAAGCATGGTGAATTCGTATGTCTCGGACCTCGCGCGGCGCATAGCGACCGGCGAACGGCGTGCCTTGGCCCGGGCCATTACGCTTGTGGAAAGCAGCCGAGCCGACCATCGGGAGATGGCGCTTTCCCTTCTTGAAAAACTGACCCCCCGGAAAAGCGGTGCCTTGCGTATCGGTCTTTCAGGGGCGCCCGGAGTCGGAAAGTCGACTTTCATCGAGGCTTTCGGAACCATGCTGACCTCTGAGGGTCTTGGGGTGGCGGTGCTTGCCGTGGACCCGAGTTCGGTACGCTCCGGAGGCTCGATTCTCGGTGACAAGACCAGGATGGAACGTTTGGGCCGCGATCCGAAAGCGTTCATTCGCCCTTCGCCGAGTCAGACTCGACTGGGTGGTGTGGCGCGCCGAACGGGCGAAGCCGTAGCTTTGTGCGAAGCGGCGGGTTTTGATACGGTTCTGGTCGAGACGGTGGGCGTTGGCCAGTCGGAAACGGCCGTCGCCGAGATTTCCGACCTGTTTGTCCTGCTCATCGCACCCGCAGGTGGAGACGAGCTTCAGGGGATAAAGCGCGGGATCATGGAAATCGCGGACCTGATTCTGGTGAACAAAGCGGATGGGATTCTTAAAACCGCCGCCATGGGAACACGCGCGGATTACGCCCAAGCACTGCGTCATCTGCGACCGCGCGGACGGGATCCAAAGGGATTTCCGAAGGTGATGACGGTTTCTTCGCTTTATGGTGACGGACTGACCGAAGCCTGGGTGGAGATTCGGGCCCTCGATGAATGGCGGCGCGAACACGGCCACTGGCAGCGCCATCGAGCGCTGCAGGCACGGCGCTGTTTCGAAAGCGAAGTTCAGCGGGGATTGGTGGAGCGGGTCACCGCCGATCGGGAGATTCGGGACAATATGGCCGAACTGGGAAAACTGGTGGCTGAGGGAAAGCTGCTTCCGGCGAACGCCGCTGACAGGTTGCTGCGCCGAATCCCTACGGCATAGATGATCGGGCCGCCAGGTCCGGAGTGGATTTCATTTCACGTCATGAGGATTCCATATCGGAGACATCGTTATGGCGGAAGGCTTTCAGAGGCCTGAATTCCTGTTCACGACGGTATGGACGCGCTGTGCGTGACCGTATGGCAGCGTAAGGGAACCACGCGACGCCGGCAGGAATACCGTGTCCGTTCTCCGTTCCTACGGGCTCGTCTCCAAAGCCTTCGTTGCCTGTTTCCGTTCCATCCGGCCATGCTGCCCGAGCGGGTGCATCCGAAACGGCGGAGGACACAGATCTCGGCGGGAAGCTCGCACTTTCCGGCAGCAGCCGGACCATCCCGTCGATCCGGCTCCCGGCCTGACCTCTCGGATCCTGTGCAGACGGCAAAGCTTCGCGCAAGCTGTTTCGATCAGGGCTTCCGGCTGGCAGTGAGTGTTCCGGGCGGGTCATGGTAAATGATGTGACAGAGGATCCATCCGCCATATGCCGCAGGCCGTGGACAACGCCAGCGACCGGTGCTGAAGCCCTCCAAATACGCCGATTTTCCCGGCTTGGCACTTTACGACTGCCCCAAATATCCTTGGCGCTTCATTCGCCGTAGGGTACCCAGACAGACTTGGTTTCCGTCGCCGCGGCAAGAAACTCCCGCCCTTCACCGTCCGGTCCCAGCCAATCACGGTCACGTCCGTTGTTGACCCATGTCCGCTTGAGATTGCCCGCGGACTCCTTCTCGACGATGCCCGAGAGCTCCATCGATGAAAAGCTCCAGACCGCGTCGATACCCGCATGCCCCGCGATCTGCGGCGCGAGTTCGCTATGGCTTCCCGTCAGAATGTTGACAACGCCGCCCGGGATGTCCGACGTGTCAAGAACCTGATAGAAATCGGTCGCCGCCAATGGATACGGCTCCGATGCGACGAGCACGCAACGGTTGCCCATGGCCATGGCAGGCGCCATGACGCTCACTATGCCCAATAGAGGCATCTCATCGGGACAGAGCACGCCTATGATTCCGACGGGCTCGTTCATCGACAGCGCGATGCCCCTGAGCGGGACGCCCTTGACCGCGCCGTCGAACTTGTCGGCCCATGCGGCATATGTGAACAGCCGTGAGATGGCGGCGCCCACTTCGGTGCGTGCGGTGTCTTCCGAAACATCGGTCAAATCGCGGATCCGATCCGCGAACTCTTCGATCCGCGCCGAAAGATTTTCCGCCACGAAATATAGAATCTGCGCTCGGGAATGTCCCGTCATCCGCGACCAGCCAGCCGCTTTCTCCGCGGCTTCGACGGCATTGCGGACATCCTTGCGGTTGCCCGTCCCGACATGATCCAGAAACCCGCCTGACGGAGAATACACGGCCCGCGTGTGTCCGCCATCGGGCCTCATCTGCCTGCCTCCGATGTAGAGTTTCGCCGTACGGTATATCGTCTCCACTGGCTTGGGGGTGCCTGTGTTCTGCGGTGGGTGTCGCTTCAGCGGACCCGTTCGCCGCTTCGGCCTTGTATAGGCAAGCAAGCCCTCCCAACCGCCTTCGCGTCCGAATCCGCTTTCCCGCACACCGCCGAATCCGGCTGCCGCATCGAAGAGATTGGCGGCGTTGACCCAGACAACGCCGGCGGCAAGTCCGGGAGCGATGTCCAGCGCGAGATTGATGTTTTCCGACCAGACGCTGGCCGCGAGCCCGTAGCGGGTGTTGTTCGCGAGGTGAACGGCTTCCGCCGGGGTTCGGAAGGTTGTCGAAACAAGGACCGGACCGAATATCTCCTCCTGCACCAGCGGGTCCGACTGGCTGAGCCCCGAGATGAGTGTCGGTGGATAAAAGCAGCCGATGTCGGGAATAGGCGTCTGGGGCTGATAGACTTCTCCTTGGCCACTCGTCACCATGTCGGAGACCCGACGCAGCTGCACCGGGTCCACCATCGCGCCTATATCGATGCATTTATCCAACGGGTCACCCACGCGGAGGCGACCCATGCGCCGCTTCAGCTTACGGTGGAAAGCATCCGCGATGCCCTCCTGCAGGAGCAGCCGCGAACCGGCGCAGCAGACCTGACCCTGGTTGAACCAGATTGCATCCACCAGTCCTTCGATGGCGCTATCGATATCGGCATCATCAAATACGACATACGGAGATTTTCCGCCGAGTTCCAATGTCAGCGCCTTCCCGCTTCCGGCCGTTGCCTCGCGGATGCGTCGTCCGACCACCGTTGAGCCGGTGAAGGCCACCTTGTCGATTCCGGGATGTCGAACGATCGTTTCTCCGACCGCTCCGTCCCCGGTGACGATGTTGACGACGCCCTTCGGGAGTCCGGCGGCGCCGCACAGTTCGGCGAACATAAGGGCGGTCAGGGATGTGTATTCAGCGGGTTTCAGTACCACTGTGTTACCAACCGCTATGGCTGGCGCGATTTTCCAGGCCAGCATGAGAAGCGGGAAATTCCAGGGGATGATCTGGCCGCAGACGCCGAGAGGCTCCCTGTCCGGAAGCTCCCTGTCCTGCAGCTGCGCCATGCCCGCGTGAAAGTAAAAATGACGGGCAACCAATGGAATGTCGATGTCGCGGCTTTCGCGGATCGGCTTGCCGTTGTCCAGGGTTTCCAGAACCGCAAGTAGCCGTGACCGGTTCTGGACCAGCCGCGCCAGCGCATAAAGGCAGCGGGCCCGTTCATGCCCGGAAAGCCGGGCCCATCCAGGCTGCGCGGCCCGTGCGGCGGCGACCGCCGCGTCAATGTCCCGCTCCGTCGCTGCGGTCAGCGTGGCCAGCTTCCCTCCTGTCGCGGGGTTTCTGGACTCGAAGCCTTCGCCGGACGCGGTCATGGCTCCATCGATGAAATGCCCGAACCGATGGTTCCCGCCAGCCAGCCATGCTTCCGCTTCGACCGTGCTTTCGGGGGCGGGGCCATATTCCATACTTTCCGGAATCTGTAAGACATTCATGGCGCTGACCTGATCCATTTGGAAACCGGCTTTGGCGGTTCCCGCGCTACGCGACGGGATGGCGCCAGTCCACCGAATACCGGCCAGTAACGTGGTGCTCAAGCTGGCGCTCGATGTCTCCGAGCAAAGACGAGGCCCCGAATCGAAAGAGATCGCGACAAAGCCAGAAATGATCCAGTTCTTCTTTGATCAGCGATAGATAGGCAAGCGCGTCCTTCGCCTTTGAGATTCCACCCGCGGGCTTGAAGCCAATACGATGACCGGTGCGGTCATGATAGTCTCGCAGCGCTCGAATCATAACCAAAGAGACCGGCAGGGTGGCGTTTGACGACTCCTTCCCCGTCGAGGTTTTGATGAAATCCGCGCCGCCCATTATCGCGACCAGACTGGCGCGGGCCACGTTACGCAGGCTTCCCAGTTCCCCGGTCGCGAGGATCGCCTTCATATGCGTCTCGCCGCAGGCTTCGCGGAACGCACGTATTTCGTCATAAAGCGCGCGCCAGTTCTGGGTCAATACGTGGCGGCGCGAGATCACGATGTCGATTTCCCGGGCTCCGGCCTTTACGCTTTCAGAAATTTCCATCACGCGGGTAGAAAACGGTGAAAGGCCGGCGGGAAAACCGGTGGAGACCGCCGCGACCGGTACTCCGCTTCCCTGCAACGCTTCTACGGCAACGCTTACCATATCGTGATAGACGCATACCGCTCCGACACTCGCGGGGGCCGCGCCCAGCGCATCGAGAATGTCGGTGCGCACTGGTCGCATGGCCTTGGCGCAGATCCTCCGGACCCGGTCAGGCGTGTCGTCACCGGCCAGTGTTGTAAGGTCGATGCAGCTGATCGCTTTAAGCAGCCAGGCCGCCTGGAAGCCTTTCTTGACCGTTCGCCGGCCCGGAAGCGAACCGGCCCGGCGTTCGATCGCCGCTGTGTTGGCCTGAACCGACCTGACCCAGTCCAGATCGAGCTCCATTCCGGAATTGCGCATTCCGACGGTCTTGGGGAGCTGCTCGGCGCCTGTCCGGATCGGGTCCGTGATTTTCCTGAATTTGACATCCATGAGCGTTCTTGGACCCGCAGTTGCATCGGCTCGGAATCGCACGGTTGTCTGAGGTTTGCAAGTCAGGCCGCTGGCTATCGGGACGGTGCCGCCAAAGAGTCGCCGCAAATCCGCGCACGGACAATCACCGATAGAGCCGATCTCGAAAAGAGTCGTAGCGCCGCTAGGGCCGCCTCCTTCGTTTCCAGTTGTCCAGCATCTCCGCAAACCCGTCGCTTCCGATCCGTTGGGTCAATGCCTGCTTCATCAAATCCGCGAGGGTCGGCGGCGCCAGACTTCCATGCGCGGGAGGATCGGTGTCAAGGTTGGTCGGATAGGCGTAGCCCTCGGCCGTTGCGGCGACGGCGGCGTCGCCTTCGGCTTGGGAAAGCGCGCCTTCGGCGATCAGCGCCGCCAGCGGGGTGAGCAGGGTTCGGCACATCTTCGGGCGATCGATCGCTTCGATCGAACGCCCGAAGGCCGACCCGATCTGAAGCAGGTTTGCCATCCGGTGGATATGTTCGGTTCGGTTGTTTCCGGCCCCGTGCATCAAGGCGGGATTGAAGAAAACGGCGTCACCTTTTTCCAGGGGCAGCTGCACATGGTGCTCCGCGAAGTAGTCCAGGAATTCAGGCTTGCTGCACGCCACATATCCCGCTTCGTACCGCTGCGAATAGGGAAGGTACATGGTTGGTCCGCTTTCCACGGGCATGTCACAATGCGCCACGGCGCCCTGAAGGGTCAACGATGGTGAAAGCAGGTGCGCATGCCTTGGCCAGCGCACGGCGTCTTCGCGTGTCATGAAGCCCAGATGGTAGTCTCGATGCGGGGTCTGGGCGACGCCTCCGGGATTCACGCGATTGACCTGGGCCGTGAACTGGTAGTTGGGACCCAGCCAGCTATAGGCGGCGAGCGCGAGACAGACGTTGCCATAGTAGAGAGCGTAGCCTTCGGGGTCGGCGAGGCAATGTTTCTGAAGCGCGTTCCAAACCCGGTCGTTGGCGCCGGGTTTCGCGAAATGATCGCCGCCGCCGCCACCCTCTTCGCGCTCCCGGTCTATGATCCGCTCGAACAGCTTGGTTGCGCGGTCAACGGGCGCCGTGTCGGCGAAGGCGTGCTTGATGACGATGATCCCCGGGCCTGAGAGCAGTACCCGCACCCATTCCGACATCAGCGACGCCTGACCGGCGTTATCCAGGTCGCGGATACCGTCTCCGCAATAGAGTGGGACATTGCGTTCGATGGCGGTGGAATGGAGAACGTCCTCAGGATCGGTTCCGTCGGGAATTCCGGCGATGAATTCCCCGAGATCTCCCGCATCGGCGTCGAACCAGGAGGATCGGTTCGGTGGCGTATGCCTTGAATCTTGCATCGGTAAACTCCTTGATCGCGAGTTTAGGCACTGGAGATGCGCCGTTACAACCAATTGAGAGGATTTCCCGTCATTGCTGCGGGGATTGGCTCTCAAATGTGAGGAGGCCGACGCCTGTGCATTGAGGCAAATGGACCGATTCGAAGAGCGCGTGGCCTGAAACGACGTTGTTGCATCGTGCTTGAAGAAGGTGCTTTCAGGACTTCCGCCGGCTCCTGGAAACATGAATTGCGGGACGTAAAACAATCGTGTAGCGGCACTTGCGGCCAGAGGAAGGACGAAATAGGGTTCCACCATCCGACCGGTTCGCTCCCGGCGGCGGATATTCAAGAGGCAGGAAAGATGACCGATCCGTTCGAGCGGTATCAGCACTACATGAACAACCTTGTTCCGATGGTCGTTGAGCAGACCAGTCGGGGAGAGCGGGCGTATGATATATTCTCACGCCTGTTGAAGGAACGGATCATCTTCGTGAACGGCGCGATTCACGATATCACCGCAAGCCTTGTGGTGGCGCAGCTTCTGTTTCTGGAATCCGAGAATCCCAAGAAGGAAATCGCGATGTATATCAACAGCCCGGGCGGCGTGGTGACGTCGGGGCTCTCGATCTACGACACCATGCAATACGTTCGTCCGAAGGTATCGACGCTGATCGTCGGTCAGGCCGCATCGATGGGATCCCTTCTGGCCTGCGCCGGCGAAAAGGGCATGCGCTATGCGCTTCCGAATTCAAGGATTATGGTCCATCAACCTTCAGGCGGGTTCCAGGGGCAGGCGACCGACATCGCGATCCATGCGGAAGAGACGCTGAAGCTGAAGCGGAGACTCAACGAGATATACGCCAAACACTCAGGCCAAACGGTGAAGAATGTTGAAAAAGCGCTTGAGCGCGACAAATTCATGTCGCCGGAAGAGGCGCTCGAATGGGGGCATATCGATGAAATCGTCGAGCATCGAACCAAGGACGAATCTGATTGATGACGTCCGCATCGATCAAGACGCCTCTCCCATTGTGCCATCATTGCCGCTGCCATAGGTAATGAAGGTGGGGGATAGACGGACAGGGGCCGCGGCCCGAATCGGACCTTGAGTTCCAAGAGGACGGGAAAATGGCAAGATCTTCCAGAAACGAAGACAAGGATCTTCTCCACTGCTCGTTTTGCGGCAAGAGCCAGCATGAGGTCCGCAAACTGATCGCTGGACCGAGCGTGTATATCTGCGATGAATGTGTGGAACTCTGCACCGACATCATACGTGAGGAAACCAAGACCGTCGGTCTGAAGGCGGCGGATGGCGTGCCGACACCAAGCGAGATCTGCGAGGTGCTGGATGATTACGTGATCGGCCAGGAACACGCCAAGCGCGTGCTCTCGGTCGCGGTTTACAACCATTACAAACGCCTTGGCAATGTCGGAAAGACGGGAGACATCGAGCTTGCGAAATCGAATATCCTCCTGATCGGTCCGACGGGGTGCGGAAAGACCCTGCTCGCGCAGACACTGGCTCGGATTCTCGACGTGCCGTTCACAATGGCCGACGCCACCACCCTCACGGAGGCGGGTTATGTCGGTGAGGATGTCGAAAACATCATTCTTAAACTGCTTCAGGCGAGCGAGTACAACGTTGAGCGTGCCCAGCGCGGCATCGTCTATATCGATGAAGTCGATAAGATCACCAGAAAATCCGAGAATCCCTCGATTACCCGTGACGTAAGCGGGGAGGGTGTGCAGCAGGCCCTTCTGAAGATCATGGAAGGCACCATCGCCTCGGTTCCGCCCCAGGGTGGACGCAAACATCCGCAGCAGGAGTTCCTTCAGGTGGACACGACCAACATACTGTTCATATGCGGTGGCGCCTTCGCGGGTCTGGAGAAGATAATTTCGCAACGCGGCAGAGGCTCGGCGATGGGCTTCGGTGCCGACGTGAAGGATGAGGACCAACGCGCCATCGGCGAGATGTTCGCCGAACTGGAGCCGGAGGATCTCCTGAAATATGGCTTGATCCCGGAATTTGTGGGCCGTCTTCCGGTGGTTGCGACCCTTAAGGATCTCGATGAGGCCGCGTTGGTGACGATCCTGAGCCAACCGAAAAACGCATTGGTGAAGCAGTACCAGCGGATGTTCGAACTGGAGGATACCCGGCTGACCTTCACCGAGGGTGCGCAGAACGCGATCGCGAAACGCGCCATCGTCCGCAAGACCGGTGCGCGTGGGCTTCGATCGATCATGGAGGACATTCTTCTCGACACGATGTTCGATCTACCCGGAATGCACTCGGTCGAGGAAGTGGTGGTGAACGAAGAGGCGGTGAATTCGGATACCGCGCCGTTGATGATCCATTCCGACCGTCACCAGGAAGAGGCGAGCAGCGCCTGATGACCATTGGAGGGCCTTGCGTTATCCATCACACCGATGGAACGGCCAAGTCAGAGTATTCACGCCACCACCCCGGCGGCGAAATGCGGGAACGGCTCTGCGCCGTTATATATGGCCGATCGCGCGGTCTATGTGATGGCTCCTACGAACGCGTTCCTCAAGTTCTGAGGTCGCGTCGTCACTGACGGCCAAGAAAGCAGGTTCCACTTTGAATCCGCTCCTGGAACGCAGGTTGAACTCGCGCGAATGCGGATACCGGAATGGCTTCCTCGGTCCGGCCACCCCACATGTTTGGGATTGCTTCGACGTAGCGCCGTTCAGGGATTGAGGATGATGGACTGCATTGTCCGCGAAGGTCTTGCCTGTTCGAAGCCCCGAAGATGTCAGCGACCCCGCGCCCGTGGATCCGCAAGGGTTTGTTCGGAAAGGACGAAGTCGCCAAACGTTCCGGTTCTGTCGGACATATTCCCCGTTTCTGGAAAAAATAGGAATTATACTCCAATACATTCGCAATAATGCGAAAATTATTGTGAAAACGCCAAAATAAGGCCCTTGAATAAAACAAATGTTCTGAATATCTGCGCTCGTAGAACACACCAAACGGAGATGGAACCATGAAATATCTGTCATTGATCGCCGCCGCTATGGTCGGCTCGGCCACTGTTGCGGCCGCGTCGACGTTCGGACCCCTTACGACACCGGAGGAGCTTGAGACCGCCCTTGAGCGCACGATTCCGATCATCCTCGACATCCGTGGAGACGCCTACGCGGAGGGGCATATTCCCGGTGCCGTTTCGGCTCCATACAGCCTGTTTCGCGGTCCTGCGGAAAATCCGGGCCGGATCCTGGAAGTGGAAACCCTTGAAAGCCGCTTCGAGTCCCTGGGGCTTAATTTCGAGCAGCCGATCGTCATCGTTCACGAGGGCAATAACGGCAGCAATTTCGGCGCCGCCGCACGCGTTTACTGGACGCTCAAGTCCACGGGTTTTGCAGACCTGACCATTCTCAACGGAGGCAAGCTGGGATGGCAGGCGGCGGGTCTTCCGCTGGAGACCGAGGCTGTCAACCCGGTGGCAACGGACCTTGAACTCAGCTTCACCAACGACTGGACCGTAACGACACCCGAAGTGGCGGAATTCGCCCAAGCCAGTCTGGAGGGTTCGACCGAGTCCGGAAATACGGTGATCGTCGATGCGAGGCCCACCGAATTCTATGTGGGCGAGAGGAAGCATGACAGGGCCTCGCGACCCGGAACCGTGCCGGGAGCCCTGAACTATTCGCAGGCGAATTTCTTCGATGAGGAAGACGCCTTTATCAAGGCGAGCCTTGACGGTAACTCGCTTAAGGAGATGCTTGGCATCGCGGATGGCTATGAAGTGGTCTCCTTCTGCAATACCGGTCATTGGGCGGCGACGAACTGGTTCGCTCTGTCGGAGATCGCCGGAATCGATAACGTGAAGCTCTATCCCGGTTCGATGGTCGAATATTCGAATGCGAAGCAACCCATGACGAATACACCCGGTCTGTTCCAGAACCTGAAGAATATGCTATCCGGTGGCTGACGTCGCTCCGGGTATGTTCATCGTTCGACGCGGCGGCTTGATCGCGTTTGCGATCGCCGCCGCGTTCGCGGTGACACTGTTCGCCGGAGTTCGGTACGGAGCGATGCTCGCCATCGGTCTTGGCTTCGGCCTCATTCTTGAAGGGTTGAGGTTCGGTTTCGCGGGGCCGTGGCGGGCGCTCATCCTGAAGCGCGATGCGTCGGGGGCGCTTGGTCAGTTGCTGGCGATCGCCATTGCCGCGGTGATCGCCATTCCGTTGCTGGAGGTGCGACCCGAGGAATTGACGGGAGCCGGGGCGCCGATTGGCCTGGCAATGGTTTTCGGCGCGTTCCTCTTTGGCATAGCGATGCAGGTGGTTCTGGCCTGCGGGTCGGGCACGCTCGTGAATGCCGGTTCGGGAAACCTCTTAAGCCTGGCTGCGCTACCGTTCTTCGCGATCGGAAGCTTTTTCGGGGCCTATCACCTGATTTGGTGGACCAAGCTGGGTTCACTGCCGGTTCACAACCTGACTGGCTGGAGCGGCGTTGGTCTGACTTTGGCCGGTCTGGCGGCGGTGGCTGCCGTAATGCTGTGGCGATCCGCTCCCGAACACCGAAGGCTTCCGCGCCGCTACGTGATCGCGGCGGCTTTGCTGGCATGTCTGGCGATCCTGAATCTCGTGGCCGCGGGACAGCCCTGGGGCGTTGTCTATGGTCTCGGTCTTTGGGTTGCGAAGGGAGCGACCACCGCTGGCGCCGATCTGTCAGGCTCGGCCTTCTGGTCCGCTGGCGCCAGCGTTGAACGCGTCGAGGCGAGCATCCTCACCGACTATACATCGCTGACGAATATCGGAATCATGCTCGGAGCTTTCCTGGTCGTCTGCTGGCGTCGGGGCGGTCTTTCGCAGAAGGTTCCCAAATTTCCGGCGAAGGCGTGGTTGGCTGCGATGGTTTCCGGTTTCGTACTTGGCTATTGCGCGCGTCTGGCGTTTGGCTGCAATGTGGGGGCGTTCTTTTCGGGTATTTCTACCGGAAGCCTGCATGGTTGGGTATGGTTCGCCGCGGCGTTCTGCGGCGCGTTCATTGGCGTAAGGCTAAGGCCAGCGCTTGGATTGGAGCCTCGACAATGACCCGAGGGATTACGGCCGGGATGGCACTGTCGCTCATACTCGCTCTGCTGGCATTCGATCTGGCCACCGCGGAGCTGAACCCTTACAACGCTCCGGCGCCTATCGCGCTTGGATCGGGGGTGGCGAGCGCCGGTGGATTCTGCGGCGAGCTACCCGAATAGGTTTCGTTGCCGCTCTATCCGTGTCGCCGAAGGAAGCTGGGTTCGAACAGGTCCATTCACGTCGGTATACCCGCATATCGATAGGGGTTGGCCGCAATGGGCGGTATCACCACCGCGGATCCGGTCCTTCAGCCGGTTTTTCCATCAGCAGTGGACCCACCATCTTCGCACCAACGAATTGTGACACAAATCAGTAGTTGCACATCCGCCTTCCGCGCGAGGGATGGAACGTTTTGAATGTTTGGCCTGAATCGTGCTTGATGGTCGTTTCATATCTCTGGAGGAATCAGTGCTTCCTGCCCATTCGTCGGCCTCTCGCCCGCGCTTGTCATCTCGACCATGATTTCGTTCACGAAGCTGAAGATCGTCGAAGAACAGTTCTCCGTTCCCGTTGCGGAAATGCCGGTAGACCTCTGCCACCGCTGATCGGAAACTCGGCGGGAATGTCCCAGATGGGCGTGCAGTGCGCGAATGATCCTCAGGATCAGCTCCCGCTTGCCGATCACTACCAATGAAGCTAATGCGTCGCTTACGGAGATTGGACCAAAGTCTCTTCGGACCATCCCACGTCGCTGCGTACGGAACCTGATCGCTTCGATCGGATCGGAAGCCGCCATGGGAAAGTGACAATCCTCATAGATCTCGATTTCCAGTCTCCGCCGTCGAATCCGCTGCGAATGTTCCTTCCGCTCAGCGTCGTATGGACCATCATCACGGCGGTGGACGGTGCGGGGACCGGTCAGGCCCGAGTTCCCGACACAACTTTTGTGGCGGCAGGGCGGAAACGTCGATCCATCTTGATTTCAGCTTCCTGTTGCGGAAGCACCAACCCGGAACAGCGCACCGCCTGATCCGAGCGAGCTTTTCGGCAAACGTGACCTGCGTGGGCTCAGCTTGGGTTCCCGGAGCCCGAAATCCGCCGGATTCAGCCCAGTTCCGGGGGAATCCGGGGTTTTCTGGCCGAGACCATTTACCGAGAGCTCGATCGAAGTCACCCGAATGCGGTAGTGCTGCGCAAACCACCGCGACTTGTCGGGTATCTTTGGAGGTGTCCGCCAACAGGGTGAACGGCAGGCTTCGAACAAGTTAAGGAAGCAGCATGAATGAACCGTTCCTCGGAAAAACGGGTGGAATTCTGCCATGATTTGAGGACGTTTTCCGCACATTGGCCACCGGAGCATTGCCGTCAGCGCCTGCGCGACACGGTGGCTCAATCCGTCTCGATGTAGTCATACGGACAATCTGTCATTGCAATCGCGACATGCTCGGCTAAGAGCGGTTGCGTCGCTCGGACAGGGAATCCACATGGACCATTTCATTTACCGGGATGGCGCGTTGTACGCGGAAGAGGTGCCGGTCCAGGAAGTGGCGGCGTCCGTCGGAACGCCATTCTATCTTTATTCGACCGCGACACTGACCCGTCATTACAGGTTGTTCGACGACGGGCTGGGGAGTCTGGATCATCTTATCTGTTACGCCGTGAAAGCCAATTCCAATCAAGCGGTTCTGAAGATTCTGACAAATCTCGGGGCTGGAATGGACGTCGTTTCCGGCGGCGAGTACGCGCGCGCGCGCGCGGCTGGTGCGCCGAGCGACCGGATTGTCTTTTCGGGTGTCGGCAAGACGAGGGCCGAAATGGAACAGGTGCTGGCAGGGGGCATCAGGCAGATAAACCTGGAATCCGAACCTGAGATGGAATTGTTATCCCAGGTGGCGGCGTCGATGGGTCTGACGGTTCCGGTCGCGTTCAGGATCAATCCCGATGTGGATGCGGGAACCCACGACAAGATTACCACCGGAAGGGCGGAGGATAAGTTCGGTATTCCGGCCAATCGTGCGCTCGACGCATATAAATCGGCTGCTTCACGTCCAGGACTTAAGGTGGTTGGAATTGATGTGCATATCGGAAGTCAGTTGACCGATCTCGCACCGTATGAGGAAGCGTTTCGACTTGTCGCCGCACTCACCGACCGGCTACGCTCCAATGGACACGAGATCAGCCGACTGGATCTCGGTGGCGGATTGGGCATACCCTACAGGCGCTCGAACGATGCGCCTCCGCTTCCTGTCGAGTTCTGTGATCTGGTAAAGCGTACTATCGGACATCTGAACTGTGAGGTCGAGATCGAACCGGGGCGGTTGATTGCCGGCAACGCCGGTATTCTTGTGACCCGCCTGCTCTATGTGAAATCGGGCGAGGACCGGAACTTTATGATTCTCGACAGCGCTATGAACGACCTTGTACGTCCGGCCATGTATTCCAGCTACCATGAAATCGTTCCGGTTTTGGAACCGGCGCCCGGAGCGGACCTGCGCCCCTACGACATAGTGGGACCGGTATGTGAATCCGGAGATACATTCGCGAAGCAAAGGGCGATGCCGCCGCTCGCTTCGGGCGATCTTGTGGTTTTTCGAAGCGCCGGAGCCTATGGTGCTGTGATGGCCAGCGAATACAACACACGCCCGTTGGTGCCGGAGGTATTGGTCGATGGGGACCGGTTCGCCGTCGTACGGGTGCGACCGACATTTGACGAAATTCTCAGACGCGATATAATTCCCGAATGGCTCTGATGCGCGTCCGGCGCGTGAACGGATTGCTGTGAACGATGAAGGAACCGCTCATATTACGGCATACCCACTCTGGAAGGCTGCGATTGATGTTGTGGCTGACCTGGGCTGGATTGCTCGCTGAGCGCCTGACGCGTGCCTTCTGGCCGCTCTGGTCATTCCTTTTCATTGGGGCCGCGGCCCCAATGCTTGGTCTGCACGACCTGGTTCCGATCGAAGTCGCGTGGGGGGCAACGGTCTTTGTGGTCGCTGGATTCATCGCCGCTCTGGGTTGGGGCATTCGGACATTCCGCCCGCCATCCAATCTCGAGGCCCGGGATCGTCTGGACCGTAACCTCCCGGGGCGTCCAATCGCGGCGCTTGGCGACACCATGGTGATCGGATCGGGAGACCGAGCGGCCGAGGCGGTCTGGAACGAGCATGTCGCGCGCATGGAATTGGCTCTGCGGAATGTCAGGGCGGTTGGACCCGACCTCAGGATTTCCAACCGTGACCCATTCGCACTTCGCTACGTGGCGGTGCTGTTCTTCGCGGTCGCGGCGCTGTTCGGTTCAGTGGTCAAGGTCACCTCGGTGACCGAGGTCATGCCGGGTGGCGATGGGGGGCTGGCATCGGGTCCTTCATGGGAGGGCTGGGTCAGTCCCCCTGCCTATACCGGAAAGCCCACGCTCTATCTCAATGATATCACGCAATCGATAATTGCCGTGCCGGAGTCGAGTGAAGTCACTCTGAGGCTTTATGGGGAAGTTGGCGCACTGACCGTCGCCGAAACCATTTCCGGCAGGACCGGTCAACCGGGCAGCGCCGCCGACCCGGCGCAGAGCTTTGACGTCACCAGAAGCGGGACGCTCGCGATCGAAGGATCCGGCGGGTCTGAATGGGCCATCGAGGTCGTTGATGATGAACCCCCCGTGATCCAGACGGTGGGCGCGCCGACCCGCGGCCTGATGGGTGAAATGCGGCAGACGTTCCTGGCGCGGGATGATTACGGCGTGGTCAGTGGCTACGCCGTAATCGTACTGGATCTCGCGGCGGTTGACCGTCGCTACGGTCTTTCGATCAGTCCCGAGCGGCGGGAGCCGATCACCCTGGATCTTCCCGTCACCATTTCGGGTGATCGTGCTGAGTTCACGGAGACACTGATCGAGAACCTCAGCCATCATCCCTGGGCGATGTTGCCCGTGAAGATCGACCTTTTCGCGCTGGACTCGCTCGGACAGGAAGGTGCCGCTGCATCGAATCATGTAGTCTTACCCGGGCGTCGGTTCTTCGATTCTATGGCCGCGGCGATCATTGAGCAGCGCAGGGACCTGCTTTGGAACCGCAGCAATGGCGGTCGAGTCGCGAAAGTTCTGCGAGCGGTCAGTCATAGACCCGAGGACCTTTTCGATTCCGAGGCGACCTATCTCAAGCTGCGCTATGCTCTGCGGCGGCTGGAGGCGGGATTGCCGGACACCGTGACCGGGGAGCTGCGTGACGAAGTCGCGGAGGCTTTGTGGGATATCGCCGTCATGATCGAGGATGGAAACCTGGTCGATGCCCGTTCACGGTTACAGGAGGCCCGGGAACGGCTTAGGGAGGCCATGCGCAATGGCGCCACCGATGAAGAGATCTCCGCACTCATGCGGGAGCTGCGGGAGGCGATGCAGGATTATATTCGTGAGCTCGCACAGCAGCCGCAGGAGGGCGATCAACAGGCACGGAACGATCAAAACGGTCAGGAGATATCGGGCGACCAGCTTCAGGACATGATGGATCGACTTCAGGAGTTGATGCAGCAGGGCCGGATGGACGAGGCGCAGCAACTGTTGGATCGACTGGCTGAGATGATGGAGAATCTACGAATTGCGCGAAGCCAGCAGCAGCCGGGTCAGCGGACAATGGAGGGGCTCACCGAAACCCTGCGTCGCCAGCTGGAGCTAAGCGACGATACATTTGGCGAGCTACAGGAACAGTTCGGCCAGCAGGGCGACGAAGGCGAGAATGGCGGTTTCGGTTCGGGCGAAGGGCAACAAAGCAGGCCGCAGCGGCCATCACTCGGACAGGGAGATGGAGCGGGAACGAGCCAGGAAGAGCTATCGGAACGGCAGCGGGCGCTGATGCGGGAGCTTCGACGCCAGAGGAGCAACCTCCCCGGTGCGGGTACTTCCGAAGGTGACGCGGCCCGTGAAGCGTTCGACCGCGCCGGTGAAGCCATGGGCGATGCCGGTGAAGCGCTGTCAGGTAACGACCTGTCCAGCGCGCTCGATTCCCAGGCCGAGGCGATCGAAGCGATTCGGGAGGGAATGCGCAATCTAGGCGAAGCGCTGGCACAACAGCAGATGGGCCCACCCGGTCAGCCGGGAAGTGCCTCCGGTGAAGGTACGGCAGGAACTCAGCGTGACCCGTTGGGTCGTCTGCCGGGAACCAACGGGCAGCTTGGCAACCAGGAACGGCTTCTTCAGGATGGGGACGTCCACCGTCGCGCCCATGAACTCATGGATGAAATCCGTCGTCGATCAAGTGACCGAAGTCGTCCTGAAAGCGAACTGAATTACCTCAGGCGACTGCTGGAGCGGTTCTGACTTTGTTGACCGTGACGGTAGTCGCCGTCCACCTATCGACGTCAGGACTCGCGCTCTAGAAGGTCCGCTGCGGCATTGATTGCCGTTTCGATCAACTCATTGATCCGCGCACGCAGTTCGTTGGCGCTTTCGACATAAGCGGTGATCCGGGGCTCGATCTGAGGCAGATGTTGGACGATCTGAGGAGCGAAGGAATAGACGAATAGCGCACCAAGCGCGGACAGAACGACGACGACCAATATCGGGATCATGAGGTTACGGTTGGGGCCGGCACTCTTGGTCTGGTTATTCGGTTCGTCGTGTGGAGCAGGACCGCTCTCAGTCGGTTCCGGCATTGCAACCGAAGTTTCTGGATCGATCTCACTACGGTCTTTGTTGGAACCGTGCGCCGTCGGTGCGGATTCCGCATCCGCTAGTCGTGCCTTGATTTCCCGTTCAGCTTCCTCGCGGAGCACGCGTGCCACATCGGAATCGATATCCTTTGGCTTTGGAGGTGAATCACTTTCCTCCGATACGATAGCCGACATCGTTCGGGGGAAACCCATCGTCCCTTCATGCTGGCCTCGCTCAGGCATCTGATGCCAGGTATGGTGGCAATTGCCACATCGCATCTCACGCCCTGCACGTGGAATAACGCTATTGTCAACCTCGTACAACGCTTCGCAATTCGGGCACGAGAGCCGCATTCCTTTACCCGTCCAACCTCAACCGAACTATGTTGCCGTTCCAGCCGTTTCAAAGAGTTTGTATCACCTTGCCGACATGATTCAATCGCTTCTCTTTGGCCTTGACTGAAAGACGGTGTCTGCGGTTGGATTGAAAGGTGGGAATTTCGGAGCGGATCTCCGAGGGAGTGCGATATGACCGACTTGTGTGGCATTTTCTGGATTGGCGGCGGTTGCGAGGCGCTGGCCCTTGTTAGCCTGATTCAAGCTCCGGTAGCATCCGGTACGGTCGCTATGGCCCTCCCCGCGCGCTCTGGCACCGATAGCGGTTCCGCCATCGCGCTCACCACCCTCGCCGTGTTAGGTGTGATGCGGTTCACCGCTCTCCGGGATCCGGAAGAAGGTATATGACAGTCGCCTTCGCCCGCCTCACCGTCTCTCTCATTTTCGGGGCCCAGATGTATTTGATGATGGCGGTTCTGGGTCTGTTGTTTGCCCCGCTGACAGTCATCGATCACAGGTTCGCGTTCCATACCGTGCATATCTATTGCCGGTGGGTTCGTTGGACCGCCAGCTGGATGATCGGGCTGAGATCGGAGATACGTGGCGAGGTTCCAATGGATGAGGTGCTTGTCGCCTCGAAGCACCAGTCATTTTTCGACATAATCCTGTTGGCAAGCGTTCTGCCACGACCGAAGTTCATCATGAAGAAGGAACTCAGTTGGGCGCCGATTATCGGCTGGTACGCTCGACGCATCGGTTGCATCCCGGTCGATCGTGGCAAACGCAGCGCCGCGATCGAGAAAATGCGGGAGGACGTATCCAGTAGGCTGGCGCAGCCCGGGCAACTTATCATCTATCCCCAGGGGACGCGCGTGGCTCCCGGTGCGCAACTGAAATACAAGGTCGGTACGGCGATACTCTACAGGCAACTCAACCATGCCTGCGTTCCCGCCGCGACCAATGCAGGGATGTTCTGGCCGCGCCGGTCGCTCATTCGCAGGCCGGGATTGGCGGTGCTAGAGTTTCTGCCACGCATTCCGCCCGGGAAGACTCACGGCACGTTCATGACCGATCTGGAAAGTGTGGTTGAGGGAAATTCCGATCGCCTGATGGCTGAAGCGGGGTTTGAAAAGTAACCCCGACCTTGAGGTAATCGCTGCGGTTCCATGCCCGTAGCAATCTCAGCATTCCGCGATCAGAACGATATTTGAGAGAGGATTCAGCTACACCTGCCCGTTGCTTGATCTGCCTCAAATCAGTGGCCCGCTCGTGAAACCTGTGAATTGCGTTTGCGCGGGGAATTCATCGTGAATGTTTGGAGCCCGAATTCCGCGGCCATTCGGGGCATTCAGGCGATGGACTGCGGTCGATGGACAGGAAAGCGGAAAGACCCGCATTGCCACCCTTTAGAAATTTCTTTCTTTCGATGACCTGGCGGAAATGCCGAACCGCGAAAATCTCTTTGACGAATAGCGCTTCTTCGGTGGTTGGCGTCGGAAACAGTTCTATATGATCCTTGGCCCAGTTCCGAAGTGCCACTTCCCTGTCCGCTTCGATTTCCCGCACCGCCTCCCGTGCTGAAGTGATGGCGCCGGCTTCCATCAGCTTGTCGAACTGGCCCCGCAGGGAAGGGAACCGACCTCCGTAATAGCTGAGAAATCACATTTGTATCAAATAGGGTTCATGAAGCTTTCCGCGAGAGATATTCTTCAAGACGTGCCAGATTTCCGGGTTTTGTGTCGGGACGTTCAGCAAGTTGGTTCGCGTCGATCCTGTTCTGATAGAAACGCTGGAACGCGAGAGAAATGTATTCAGTGCCAAGATAAGTGATTTTTTGTAGTAGTGATTGCCGCCGCTGCTGGAGCCTTGAGCCGCCGCCCAAATGCTGGACGCTGTTTCATATTCGTCGCCGTCAGTTAAATTTCGATCCAGGAAATTCCTGAATATGACCTCGCGACTGACGCCGAGCATTTGCGTGAGCTCGGCGGCGGTTGTTTCCGTCGGCCTGCGTCCAGCATATGCGCGCTCGAAGGCGTCGGCTGGAACCAGAAGCCGCGCTGCCATACGGTTTCATATGATTTCAATGCGCTGGTCATCGGATGGCAGATCCTCTATGTCGCTGTCGCTCCGGGTGTCCATGCCGCCTGTACGATACAGTAAGTGCGCGAGTTCGTGGAACAGCGTGAAAATCTGCGTGTCTTAGAGTTTGTTCCATAAGTTGAGTGGTCCCGCAGGATGTGGCATTCCGGTTGGTGAAAGCAACCAAATCCGGAGATCGCCATGCCCTGGAACAGGACCACCCAACAGCTCCATAAGCGCCCGGACGACCACAGTCAAAACGATCTGACCGACGCCGAATGGACCATCATCGAGCCGATGCTGCCGAAGCAGGGAAGGATGGGACGGCCGCGCGAGGTCGACCTTCGGTCGGTGTTCGACGCGGTCCAGTATATCCTGTCCACGGGATGCCAGTGGCGCGCGTTACCCTCTGGATATCCACCGTTTTCCACCGTCCAGAACTATTTTTACGCATGGCGGCGGAGCGGGCTCCTGGAGCGTCTCGTGCATCGTCTCCGGGACCTCGCGCGGCGGTGTTCGGGGCGCTCCGCGGAGCCGACCGCCGCCTCGATCGACAGCCAGTCGGTGAAGACCACGGAGAGCGGCGGGCCCCGCGGCTACGACGCCGGGAAGAAGGTGAAGGGGAGGAAAAGGCACCTGATCGTGGACGCCGACGGCACACCGATCGTCATGACGGTTCACACCGCCAACATCCAGGACCGGGACGGCGCACCGGACCTGATCGCGAAGCTGCTGGAGACGGTGCCCACGGTGTGTAGGCTGTTCGCCGACGGTGGCTACGCGGGTCCGAAGCTGCGGGACCGGCTTGAGGGGATGGGGTTGTCGAACGTGATCAGGATCGTCGAAAAACCGAAGAATGTCAAAGGGTTCACGGTTCTCTACCGCCGCTGGGTGGTGGAGCGGACCTTCGCCTGGATGGGCCGGTGCCGCCGCCTGTCGAAAGATTACGAAAGGCTCAGTGAGAACTCGCTGGCATGGGCGCAGCTGGCCGCCTGCCGGTTCCTGCTCAGGCGGGTGGCGAGGGCGTCAACTCCATGAAAAACAATAGTTTAATGATATCAGTGACTTATGATTCAAACTCTTAGAGTTTGTTCCATAAGTTGAGTGGTCCCGCAGGATGTGGCATTCCGGTTGGTGAAAGCAACCAAATCCGGAGATCGCCATGCCCTGGAACAGGACCACCCAACAGCTCCATAAGCGCCCGGACGACCACAGTCAAAACGATCTGACCGACGCCGAATGGACCATCATCGAGCCGATGCTGCCGAAGCAGGGAAGGATGGGACGGCCGCGCGAGGTCGACCTTCGGTCGGTGTTCGACGCGGTCCAGTATATCCTGTCCACGGGATGCCAGTGGCGCGCGTTACCCTCTGGATATCCACCGTTTTCCACCGACCGGAACTATTTTTACGCATGGCGGCGGAGCGGGCTCCTGGAGCGTCTCGTGCATCGTCTCCGGGACCTCGCGCGGCGGTGTTCGGGGCGCTCCGCGGAGCCGACCGCCGCCTCGATCGACAGCCAGTCGGTGAAGACCACGGAGAGCGGCGGGCCCCGCGGCTACGACGCCGGGAAGAAGGTGAAGGGGAGGAAAAGGCACCTGATCGTGGACGCCGACGGCACACCGATCGTCATGACGGTTCACACCGCCGACATCCAGGACCGGGACGGCGCACCGGACCTGATCGCGAAGCTGCTGGAGACGGTGCCCACGGTGTGTAGGCTGTTCGCCGACGGTGGCTACGCGGGTCCGAAGCTGCGGGACCGGCTTGAGGGGATGGGGTTGTCGAACGTGATCAGGATCGTCGAAAAACCGAAGAATGTCAAAGGGTTCACGGTTCTCTACCGCCGCTGGGTGGTGGAGCGGACCTTCGCCTGGATGGGCCGGTGCCGCCGCCTGTCGAAAGATTACGAAAGGCTCAGTGAGAACTCGCTGGCATGGGCGCAGCTGGCCGCCTGCCGGTTCCTGCTCAGGCGGGTGGCGAGGGCGTCAACTCCATGAAAAACAATAGTTTAATGATATCAGTGACTTATGATTCAAACTCTTAGCGGTGGTATCGTTGACGTAGATGATCGGAACTTTCATCATGATAGAGGCAGAATCCTGCATATCCGTTATGAAGAAACCGGTCTTTAAATAGTGTCTGCCAGAAAACCCCGTGTTTGTCCGGTGACAGGGCCGGATCCGGCGGATTCCGGCTTCACGGGACCCTGGCCGGTCCCCTAGGGGCGCCGCCCGGGGCTTCGACGGGACGGCCGGTGGCGGGAACATATGATGAACATCCGGGCCTCCGCCGGCCCGCGGGCACGCCGGTGCGGGCCCCGCAGCGGCGAGACCTTCCATGGGCCGGTTCACCGGTGGACGCCCCGGTCAGGCGGTGGCGGGGAGCACGGGGCGCTCCCTCGCCGGTGGCATCAGGCCGGGGCGGTGGACATTCGCGCCAGCACCGCCAGCGCCACGGCGCCGGCGAAACCCTCCTTTCCGTGGCCGCCGACGCGGTCCAGGCCGCGGTGCTCCAGGTTGCTGATGGCCGACCCGCCCGCGGCGTGGGCGCGCCGCGCCCCGCGGAACGCCTCCCCGCTTTCCCGGACGCGGTCCGCCTTCGACAGCCTGCCTTTCCGCGGCATGGCGTTCAGCTCCAGCATCCCGGCAGGCCCCAGCCGGTCCGGGGGGCTGTGCGGACCCCGGTCGAAGCTCACCACCGACAGGTCGGGGAACCGGGCCCGCGCCTCCCCGCCCATGGGGACCGCCACGTCCACGTCGCTCCCCTCCCACATGACGGAACGGGGCGGGAGGAATCCGTGACGGTCCTCAGGGCGGCTCTTTCCGGGAAGCACCATCCTGCCCGGAAACCCGAACAGCCGCTTTCGGGTCCCTTCGTCGCTGTAGAGGTCCTGGAGGCCGATCAGGATCGCCGGGATGTCGTCCCTCGATTTCACGGTCGGCCTGATCCTCGTGATGTCGGGGGCGCCGGGCCTCCGCCGGGTGTCGTGGACCTTGCGCATGGGGGCCTCCTGAAGGGGAGAATTGCCGGATTCCGCGGCATATGGTGGTGAAATCGCCCCCTGACTGCCATATCCGGTGAATCCCCGCAAGGCGAATTCCGTCATTTACCGCGAAAAAACCGCAGCCTGGCAGTTTTCTGGCGGACACTGGGTAACTTCACATCAGCCAACCAGTCGTCCAGCGCCCCCACGACGATCTGACAGAGCCGGGCGAACTCCCGCACATCGCCACCCACCAATCCCACCGTTTCTCCCAATCGTGCGTCAAGCACATTCTCTGCGAACCTGGCGTCAACAACACCGAGGTCGTGCCCGATGACGTGTCGTTTCTGGATGTTTAGATCGAGCGAATCCCGCTCGGAATCGGATAACATATAAAATGGGTCGAGGCTGAATTCGGCATAGCGCTTCTGAGCTCTCTCCACATTTTGAAAGTCGTTCCAGACTGCCCTGGGAGTGACCGTATGATCGGGGTTCAAAGAAATCCTGTGCAGATACACGACCTTCTGCACCGCTTCGAATGCGGTCAAAACGTCCTCATGCGCATTCCCCAGAAGTCGGTAGGCAAGTTCAGTCTGCGCCTCGCCCATCTCTTCAGCGATCGAGACCTGGCACAATACCAGTTCGACCTCCCGCGCGAAGTGCAAGGCAACGTTGGGGGCTCCACAATCCGGACAGAAGAGGGCAATGGCATATACACCGTAGTCGCGACCACAGCAGTCGCAGACCAGAAGTCGCATCAGATCGCGCCTTCCGAACTGCGGCCTCGGGCGCCGATTCCGCGAGGCCGTTTTGTGAGTGATGCCGCCTCGGCTCTTGTTCGCAACCCTCTTGAGCATATCAGAGAGGGCGTCCTGGACATCCTGGACCGCAGCGTGCTGCACAGTCTTGATGGCGGCCTCTCTGTCCATCGGGTGCGTGAACTCGTCGTCCTCGCCAATGACGCCGCTATAGGGACATATTGTTTTTGAGGAGCCCGGTTCTTGCCTCATCCGCCCGCGCTTGGAGACTTCGTCGGAAATCTCGGTAACCCTTTCACCCAGGACGAAGTGCCTCGGATGTGCGTCCGCGTTCGGAGAGTAACGATACACTCGCCCCTCAGGTGTACGCGGCAGCGGAATAGACAGATCCATCGTGGATTGGGTGCCGCCGACCTGATACCTTTTCAAGTTTTTCATCTTCACCGGACGACTCCTTCCGCTTTCAAGAGATAGTCACTCAACACTTTCGCCAGAACGGGCTCTGAATTCGCCGATTTAGCCTATTCGGGTCGTGTGCGGCTGAGTGCTAAATCTCCCTTTATAGGGTCCGGCTCAGGTCGTGCCCCTTAAACACTTCCCGTCGTCATCTTCCGTGAAGCGCTCGGCGCGATGCCAAGACAACCGTGCCCTGTGCTGGTCTGTCAGAGCGATTGGTTGATGCCAGCGCAGTGCGGATCGTGCGGCATCTCCAAGACTTGGTGCGATTTTCGGCTTCCCATCATTTTCGAAAGTGACGAGACCTCTGTCAAAGGCCGCATCCCAAAGCGCCGACAGCAATAGCCCATTGTAGATGTTCAGACGTTCAGAATCGTCCGGGCAGTCCTTCCACGGAATGATATGGGAGGCCCGCAGCAGGGCTGGCTCCGTTATACCAGTCAGTGGGCAGCGACCTTCCCAATAGGCGAACAGACGGTTGCGGAAGATATCCTGACCGACCCTTTGGATGGTGAGACGCTCGGCTTCGGTCTGTTGGGGCAGCCCGTAGGCTGCCATACGGAATTCTTTTAACGGGCTGTCTGGCAATGCCAGCGCTAGGTTGTAAGCCCTGTCCAAGGCCGAATAGAGATCGCCGAGCGCGGTGAAAGCAAAGCGGGATATGGCCGGACCGGGCATATCCGTCGGTTTCAGTCCCAACTCCTCGACAACTCCGGGGTGATCCAATGCAAGGTGCCATGGTCCATTTGGGCCGGTGGCCGCCAGATAAATCGTTCCCCTTGCGGTCGTCGAACCGTAGTGCGCCCAACCTTCATGTTCGCCCAATTCGCGGCGATAGCCATTCTGCGAAGCGGCTTTGCGGCATTCCTCAACAACAACAAAACTCTGGGGAGATTCAATCACGCGCTTGTTTCCAGAAACTCATCTCCCGCATTCAAGCGGTCCCAGCCGTCCAAGACGAGACGGTGAGTGCGATATTCACCAAATTGCTTGATCTCGTTTTTCTTGAGCGCCGGGAATGACGAGCTTGGAGGGAGTGCATCAAGGATCCACTCCAGATCAGTGCGGCTCAGTCCGTACATATGAGAAAAAATGGCGTCCAATTCGCACTTAAGACAATGCCGACGATCCTCGTCCCAAGGAAAGGGTGGCCCATGATAGCCAAGGTCTACTGCGAATCCGCCCATCTCGAGGGAAGTATAGGTCAATTCCAAGACGCGAGGAACGACGAGCTGTACCCACGGAGTTCCACAAGGACCGTTTTTCAGATACGCCTCCGGTGGCAGCACGGGAAGTTGCCTGAGGATGAAGAAGTTCATGTGGAGCCCGCCAACAGAGAAACGGGCCGCCCAATCGAGA
Source organism: uncultured Rhodobacter sp. (assembly GCA_965201085.1). Taxonomy (GTDB): domain Bacteria; phylum Pseudomonadota; class Alphaproteobacteria; order Rhodobacterales; family Rhodobacteraceae; genus JAPOUP01. The sequence continues at coordinate 250,409 of CBDAVS010000015.1, forward strand.
GGAAGGCTGTTCATGTTTGCCAGAACGAGGGCCGTCGATATAGTTCGACCTTGGCTGTAATCTATCGCTGGTGCGTTGTTTCCCAATCCACTGCGGGGAATACTTCCGGTGATTACAGTTCTTTCATTCGTTGCGTTCGTGATGTCGCGAAAGGTATGGAGCCACTCCTTGAAATCAACTTTAAGTAGAGGTACTCCGTCGCTCATTGCACTAGCTCGAAGTACTGTGGCGATTGAAGTTCGCACATTTGTGGCGCCGGTGACCTTCCGTATTGCGAGCACCCAATCGTAAGCAATGCCGCAGTGTGACCTAATGCTACGATTGGAATCATGGATGCAATTCCGGTTCGTTCGTTCGTTGCGTTTGTGATATCTCGAATAGCGAGCTGCGTGCCAGTTTGGAGAGCATTGCAAGCTCTCTGCTCTCTGCTCTCTGCTCTCTGCTCTCTGCTCTCTGCTCTCTGCTTAATTGTTGTGTGGTCATTTCACCTTTGTCAAGCCTTTCGATCACTTCATTTTCTGAAACCCAATATCTGGGAATGGCCACAGCGGCCGGATTGGTCTTCTCATCGGTGCTCATATGCCGGGCGTTGCCGTTGCGGATATCTTTTTCAGATACGCCCTCGAACGTCGCAAATCGATGGTCATACTGATGAAAGAACTTCGACTCGTATAACGGTAAATAGCGTTCGTCGCCGCGCTGGAACACATTGCCGTCCAACTCCCATCCGGCGTCGGTGAGTTGATCTCGAGTGCGGAACAAACCCGAATCGTTGGACATGTCAAACATCCTGGAAAACTTTACACCCCACGGGTTCTTTTCCGGCTGCGAACCGACGGCCTCCTTCCAGAACACACCGGCGCGTTCGTACATTTTGCGCGCGACTTCCATATCGCGCCGGGTCCGGAAAATTGGACATGTCCGTGTATTCGGGTTGAACAGCGCGAAATCTTCCGCGCTGAGTGTAAACCGACGTTCCTTTTCCTTCAGCTGCTCCGTCTGATGCAGGAAGAAGGCGAACTCGGCTTCGGATGTCGGATAGTTTTCTCCGATCAGTGTGAGTAGTGTAAACTTGTAAGAACGGTGAACATTTGAGAAGATCGCCTCTCGATTCTCGAAGTCGAAGAGGCTGACGAGCCGTTGTCGGGCGACGGCATGATTGAAGAATTCCTTGGTGGAATGGTCGGTGGCGATGCCGCTGGGCACGATGACACCGGCGCGCCCGCGCACAAGAGTTGCGAACAGTTCGGCGAACAACGCGTAGGTGTTGACATCACCACGCCCGGTCAGTGCGAAGCGCCCGCCGTCTGCACCGGGAGCGCGGACGAATTGGCTGGATGCCTCCGCCCTTTGTTTCGCAGCGATGAACTCGGTGTGCAGGGCCCTTTCGCGGCTGTAAGGTGGAGCGGTTTTCAGTGCAGCGATCAAACGCCCGCGCGCAGCCTTGTTTGGAGCGTTTGCGATTTCAGGCCAGCGGGCAGCGAAGAATTCCTGTTCTTGAAGCTTGATTCGTTCCCACGGCGGGTTGCCGAGCACGACATCGAATCCGCCGCTTTCCACAATGTCCGGGAATTCCAATGGCCAGTGGAAGGCTCGCGCATCATTCAGCGCCCGCTCCGCGCTCCGCAGCAGCGGGCTGGAAGGCTCAGTACCGCGCAGAAGCTCCCACATAGTCCCGGACGTTGGCACCATCTCAGCGCCCCTGCGCGGCAAGCCGTCGAGCCCAACGGTCGCAGCCTGAGCGGCTTTGGGAGCGAGGAAACCGGCCATATAAAGATCGCAGGCGCGGGAAAGCGTCCAGCGAGCGCTGCCTCGTTGGAATATCCGGCGATGCCGTCTTGATTTCGCTGCGATCTGGTCGAGCGTGTCCTCCGGCATGGCGCGCATTCTTGCGAAGTCCCTCAGCAGGTCATTCCGCCGACCCAGACGAAACCCCTCTTCGACATGGAGGCGTTCTGACTTTTCGACCTTGTTCTTCTTTGCGTAGTGGCGTGCTACGCCTTTGTCATCGCCGGTGAGCGGCTTGTAGGCCGCATCCGGGATGCCCTTTTCCAGCACCGTCAGATCGAAGACGCCGAGCAGCGCATCGCCGCAGCGGATCTGGGCGTCAAGGAAACCAAGCGGCCGGCCTGGGTCCATGGTTTCGATCCACAGCGCAACCTTCGTCAGTTCAGCCGCCATTGGGTTGCGGTCGACGCCATGGATGCAGTGCTGCACGACATCGCGTAGCGCGTGACGGTAATCTTCGAGCGAGGGGGTGCCATCGGTACGAATCCGGGCGAGCCGCGTTGCGATTCGCCGTGCGGCCGCAAGCAGGAAGTGACCGGAACCGCAGGCCGGATCGATTACGGTGAGCCTGAGCAGCGCTTCGGCCGGGTCCGCTTCATCTTCGGCGCGTTCAAGCACCGGATCAAGTGCGCTATCGAGAAGCGCCTGAACGAGGCTGTCCGGCGTGTAATAGGAGCCGGTGGTCTTGCGTTGGCTCCCCTTTTTCTCGGAGATGGTGGAGGCAAACTTTAGCCTTCGTCCGTCGTTGGTTAGCTGAGGCTGGAGTTCGAGAAGGGATTCGTAGACCGAACCAAGCTCTTCGGTCTCCATAGCGCGCCAGTTTACCGGCACCTTTCCACTCTTGCCGGTAAGCCAGGACAGTCGGTAGACCGCTTCCATGAAAGCTCTGTTAGGGAGCCGGATGGATTCCAGGGAAGGCAGCTGATCCGCGGCAAAGAGTCCACCGAGTGCGGGAAGTCCCAGAACGCATTCTCCTGCGGCGAGCGCGCGAAAGACAATCTTCATGCCCTCGTAGCGGTCATGGTGGTGGTTCCAAGTATCCCTTCGGACGCTCTGTGTCCTCAGCGCGGCCATACTGTAGCCATCGGCATAGAGCTTTCGCGCGGCTTTTTTCGAGCCTGCCGGATGAAGAAGGTTTCGATCTTCCGCCACCATCAGAAAGATCAGCCTATAGACAAGGCGAAGAAGCTCGTTGAGCCAGGGGGTCAAGCCCAGTTCGCTAGAGCGGAGCCGCTGGGCGAGATCAGGATTGGCTTCCAGAAACCCTGAACCAAGAACGCCGAGCGCCTTTTCGACCTGGCCTGCAAGAAGTTCACGGGCGGCTTCTCCCTCCTGAGCGCCCTTGTCCCGCCAGCGCTCCAGAGCGCAGTCGGCCGCTGGCTGCCCTTCCGCGCCGAAGCGGGAACGGTGAAGCAGGAGCCAGAGTGCCGCGAAGGACGCCGCGTCCCCATTGTCGAATATGTGCCTGAGATTGGCCTCGATATGGGCGGGACGGGTCAGCGAGGCATTGTCCCGCAGCAGTCTCAGGGTCTCGCCGTTGGTGACGATTCCCCAGAGCGCTTCGTCGCGTTCATTCAGATGGTCCTGAAGTGCGATGGTGGGGGACAGCGGTTTGTCCACAGAGAGCGTCGGACTGCGTCGGTCGAGTGGCTCTGAAGGAGGCACGACCACAATGGGAATCCTGCCACCCGCAATACTGCCGATGGCTCCGGATCTGTCAGCGAGGTCATTGAATCCGAAGGTTTCGCTGAGGAAGTCATGAACGAAGCGGTTTGTAACGGCCGCCGATGGCTGCTCCTTATGGCCGAACGCATCGAAATGGGTCTGACCGACGCGGAAGGCGAGCGAAATCTCTTCCCTGACGCTCAGGCCTTTGCGGATTCCGTAGTCCGCTTCGTTCTGTTCCTCCGCCTCGCGACGGTCAATCTTCGCCACCATCGCCGGCGCGATCAGATTCCCTTCCAGTGAAAGCGAAGGCCATGCAGACCTATCGAAGGTTTGTTGGCGCGACATGGTTTCAGCCTTCTTCCGGCAGGAGAACGAACAGACCGATGACATCGGCGGGATGGGTGGCCTTGACGCTTACCCTTGACGCTTGGCCAGTGGCCGATCTAATCCTGCTATGGTCATCGGCGAGTGCTGATGCACGAGAGTTCGTGTAAGCTTTGATTGGTCCCTCAATCAGCCCCGGCAGCTTTTCCTGAGAGACCCGAATGAACCGGTCACGGGCCGATGTCGCCAGATTGGCGGTGGCCGGCGCATCCAGAAGCGCCCGAGCGTCCTCTCCGGACGCGATGACCTTTTCATTTTGCATGGCGACCAATGCCGCTTCCTCCGCCAGCAGCAGACGTTCACGTCGAGCGTGGACCGTTACCTTAAAGCGTATCCTGAGAAGCGCCACCCGCGTTAAGCGATCTACCTCGGCTGTTGGCCAGGCCCCGACCCGTCCGATCCCAAGGTCAGTCAGGGATTCAGGTTCAAGGGATGCTTCAACCAGCGCTTCGGCGAGGGTAGCGGTCAATGGATGGGTCCGTGTGAGCAATGTCGTGCCGGATGGAGCGGGTTCTGACCGGGCAAGACGGACGGAACCGGAAAGGTCCTTCTGCTCGAGGCATTCGCGAAGACGGGGCTGCAGCGCATGGAGATGTGCCACCAGCACCGATCCCCCGTTTTCGTCGAGTGCAATCCCGAATCCAGCCATAGCCTGCCCGACAAAGCGGCAAGCTGCATCCCGTGAACCCAATAAACTTATGGACTTCTCCCATTCCGGCGCCACTTCCTGCGGTTTCATCGCGTTCTGGGCAAAACGCGCCCGGGAGCGCTTCTCCTTTTCCAGCGCATCGCGCCATCGGGTTTCCATCAGGCGGGTGCCGTCTTCGAGCCGAAGGTCGAACGCCAGCTGCGACCGATCCTTGCGGCGGAGCATCATGGCCGACATCAGAGCGTCGGTGACCGGCCCGCGCTCTTCCGGCAGCGGTACGGTGACCCCGGTTGCCTTGCGGATCTCAATGGCCTTGCGCAGAATCACATTAAGGACCGCGCCGTCGATGGCACTGTCCGGGGAATACATCATGAACGAGCGTACGGTTTCCGCCGGCTGGCCAAAGCGGTCGACGCGCCCTTCGCGCTGCTGATGCCGCGTGGGATTCCAGGAAAGGTCATAGTGCACCGCAGTGTCGAACAGCTGCTGTAGGTTGATACCTTCCGACAGGCAGTCGGTCGCGACCAGGATGCGTTGAACCTCCCTGTCATCCTGTGGATGCGCCATATCCGCGACCCGATCCCGCCGCTCGTCGGGTGTGAGGGCACCGGTGATGCATTCAATGCGCAGATGCGGAAAAGCGACCCGAAGACCTTGGGTAACGTGTTCCGCCGTGGCGATGAATCGGCAGAACACAACCGGATTCGCGCCATCCTTTGCAAGCGGGATGAGCGCATCGACAAGCGCCTTCAGTTTCGGGTCCGGTTCCTTTCCGAGACGCTCAGCCTTGGAAAGGAGCGTCCGCAGCGCAGGATCGGTTTCGAAAGCAGGGTCCATCTCCATATCGATGGCATCCCCGTCGTCGCCGTCCTCGTCGTAGATTCGATATTCCAGCCGGTCGGGATCTCTGGCCACCTTGTTGCGGAGGGCACTCAGGGACGACGCCGGTGACGATCCGACGCATCGCATCAGGGCCATTGTGCTCCAGAACGCCAGACGTCGCGCCCGCCAGTTCTTTCCCCTGCTCGACACGACCCCGAGGCAGTAATCGAGAACCGCGTTCTGGAATTCGAGATGTGGCTCGCTCAGGGAATAGGGAACTTCTGTGGTTTCGTGCTTTGGAAATGCGCGGTCCTCGCCCCACTCGACCGAAATCAGATCAATTCTGCGACGCTGCACGAAATGCCGTGCCAGCCGTTCGCGATAGCGGGCGTCGTCGAACCGCAGAGAGGCGAATTCCGGATCGATAAGGGACAGAAGACGTGAGAACGCTTTCTCATCACCTGAATGCGGTGTCGCGGTCAGCATGATCAGACGCCGCCCCGGATCGCTGGCGAGCTTTTCCAGCAGCGCAAATCGCTGTTGCCTGCCTCGATGGGTTCCGACGCAGGCATGGGCTTCGTCAACAATGACAAAGTCAGGGCAGGCGCTGGCGAAACGATCGCGTCGTCTTTCGGCTTTGATATAATCAAGGCTGACTACGGTGTGAGGAAATGCGTCGAACAGCGTTTCGGCAACCGGTAACCCGCGTTCCAGCCTCTCGGCCGAACCTGCGGTCACCGCCACGGGATTGATCCCAAATCGGGACTCCAGCTCGATCATCCACTGTTCGACCAGGTGAGGCGGACACAGCACCGAAAACCTATCGACCTCTCCTCTGTCCATGAATTCGCGCAGAATCAGGCCCGCTTCGATCGTTTTGCCGATTCCGACATCATCGGCGATCAGAAGCCTTGGAACCTGCTGCCGGAGCGCCATAAGGAGCGGGACGAGTTGATAGGTCCGGGGCTCGAAGGCAAGTTGGGCCGCAGACCGAAATGGTCCCGCGCCACGTCGAAGGGTGAGGCGAAGCGCGTCCGCAAGCAGCGCCGCCTTGGGCTGGACAGTCCAAGTCGGTTCACAAGGCAGGTCGAACCGGGCCGGCTCCACCGGTTCGATTTCAAGGCGCGGATCGAGGTAAACGATATCTCGATCGTTGCCGGTGAGGGGGCGAAGAGCCAGAATGTTCTCAATCCGGGAAGGCAGGGTGACCCATTCCCGGCCTCGGGCGCGGACGAGGTCGCCTGGGGAAAAGGACAGTGTCATCAGGTCACCCTGTCAAAGCTGCGATAAGCCGATCAGGCAGACCCATGGACGGATCCGTCGGCAATTCGAATAGGATCCATCCTCTGTCATCAGCTGCCGATCTTGCCGCATCCGGAATTGAACCTGGCTTCGCGGCGACATAGTGGTTGCGCCATGCGAAGGGGAACTGAATCCCGGCCAAGGTCAACGTCTTGCGGTCCGGCTCAGGTGTGCCATGTCTCGCGAATGAATCGGACCAACTGTCCTCTCCGTCAGATGCTTGCGCTTCGGCAATTGGGACGATCCGCCCTCTGGCAAGGTCGATGAGCAGTTGGAGTGCTTGGGGATCCCCGCGGTCGATGGCTTCATGGTCTGGCTGGTTGTAATAGGACAGAAGGCAGCGATAGCAGCCCCTTACGCAGGCGTCGCCTTGGCGGTCTTTCAACAGGTAGCGGTCTCCGGCCTGCACCGCTCCATCGATCCCATCGAAATGCATTAGCTCCAAGGCCCGGCGGGCCACCCGATTCAGGGCGTTCGGATCGTCCATCAGACGGTTCAGCACACCCGCGCCGCCTTCGGTTGCTTCGTAAGCGAGGATCGCGCGCCTGCTGTCTTTGTCCGGCAATGGCTCGCCAAGGATTTCACCTTCCTCTAGCTGGTACTCGATCGCAATTCCGCGCAGCAAGGCGTGCTGTACGGTAGCGGTTGTCCTGGGCTCGAAGCGCAGGGCATTTTCGAACCGAAACAGCAGGGCATTCTTGCGGTCCCGGACAATAGGCACGATCCGCACCGGTCTTTCCGAGTCGGGCGGCAGGTCTTTCTGAGCGTCCTCGTCTTCGTTTCTGGCCCAATATCCCGTTCGGGGATCGATCATGAATCCGAGCACGGTCCTGTCGCGTCTGCGCCTGAGTCCTTTGTTAATCCGGCTGATCTCCGCGCTGTTGGCATATTGCAGGGTAAACAGCCGTGCGTCGTCGGCCTGGAACGCGGCTTCGACGATATCGGCTCTGCCGTGCTTTTGGGGCCATGTGAACACAGTCTGGATGTCGAAGCCCTGATGAATCCGTTCTTCGTCGTTGGCAGTGATCCGTTCAACTGGCGCGGCCTCGACATTGTCGATTCTGAACGTGCGCTTCACCGGCGTCGCACCTGCCATTGACGCCTTGCAGGCATGACAGAGCTCGACCTCCTCATCGTGTGCCGCCCCGCATTTGCAGCAGAGATGCATATCCTGTGTTGTAAGGTCCTGATGATCCAGATCCTGAATTCCGGAAGGTAGTTTGGCCTTGACGACCCGGAATGCACGGCCCTCGTGGTAGATCAGGCTGCGCGGCCCGAACTCGGATATCGCAAGGAACCTGGCGCGCTTCAGGTAGGCGCCGGACCTCCCTTCTCCGGGAATGAAGGCGTAGAGCGGGAGCCGGGGAAAGTTGTAGCCTGGAAGGAATCCCTCTGTCGCCAGATAGCGGTAGGAGTAGAAATCCGAACCGCTCGTCTCCCTTCCCTGCTCCAGAATGGTGATCTGGTCGGCTGCCTGATTGTATGCTGCCTTGGTCCTGCGACGGTCCAACGCGGCCAGTCCCGGAGTTTGCAACCGCTCGTTCGCTTCGCGTTGCTGCTTGAGAGCGGAACCGTAAAGTTCCCGCCAGCGGTCGAATGACCTGTCAAACTCGGATGGAGCCTGTTTCACGGTTTCACTAACGTATCTGTCTGGATCGTCCATCCAGGGAGGTTTGCGATCATCCATTGATGAGAGAATTGCATCGAGAACGCGGCGCATCGGAATGCGCGCCCTGTCAATCAGCGTCGATTCGTTCACGGCCTGTCTTATTTCACTCGTCAACGGAAAGTCCTTTTCGCCAAGATCCAGAATCTCAGGGATATTGGCCGATAGAGCCAGTCCGCTTTCGGCAAGCCAGATCGCATTCAGGTGCGACGTGACGAGATTCCTGTTGGTAATGTCGAGCGTGGGTGGGCGGACAATACCGGATACCATCTCGTCACGACGCTTAAAATAATACTGGTCGTGAGGCGATTGCGCCGCGCAGTAGGTGAAAATCGCCGCAGCCTGACCGGATCGACCGGCGCGTCCGGCCCGCTGCGCGTAGTTGGCCGGAGTGGGTGGCACGTTGCGCAGATAGACGGTGTTCAACGCCGAAATATCCACACCCAGCTCCATCGTGGGTGTACAGAACAGCGCGGGAAGGAGACGGTCCGATTCTCCGTTCTCACTCATTTCGGCCGCGTGCTCGGCGATCTGTTCGCGGTCGCTGTCTTCATATCTGAATCGCCATTCGCGCCATTCGCGCTGCTTTGGGGTTACCTGAGCGGTATGCTCACGACCCTCCAGACCAAAGAGTGAACCGCCACTAGCGGCAAGCTCTTCGGCAACCCGGAAATACAGATCGTGAAAATAGGGGTTGCCGACGGCCTGCCTGCTTTGGGCGGCTTCGCCGGGAACCAACCGAACGGCCAACGGCGAAAGCTTCCAGCCATCGGTATCGCTTTCACCCGGAACTTTTCTGAGCAGACCTTCGTCCGCAAGGAGTGCAAGTAGATCCTGCAGAAAGTGCAGATAGTCGCCACCGTTCAGTTTGACCCCGATGACATCCCTGCGGTTGAGCGCACGGGCAATGCGTGACCGCGGACCTGCTCTGATGAGCAGTCTCTCGTCGTGCAGTCGGGTCCGCTGTTTACCTGGAGCTGTCGGAAACAGCGTAGTGCTTCCCGAAATCGATTCGTTGCCATCGATGGACCAGGGTACGCATAACAGTTTTCGTGATCTCTGGCCGACGGTGTCCAGGATTGTGGGGTCGAGTGCTTCGGTGTCGACCGCCAACCCCTGGAGCATTGCTTCAAGGAGAATCCCGATGGCTGCCCTGCGCTGTTCAAAATCGAGCGCTCCCAGTTCAGGCATTAGCGTTTTGAGCCTTTCCGGGTTCTCGGCAATTTCATCGAGGCCGACAAAACTTACATCGATCAGCTTGAGTGTCGAAAGGTTCGGGTTGGTGAACCGCCAGCCCCGGCGCAGGTCTGTCCAGACACGATGGGCAAGCACCTTTGCCAGCGAACGCTCCGCTTCGCTGCGGAATCCGGCGCCGGAGTCAGGGTCCAGCATCCAGTAAGGCCGCGCGGCTTGCTTCTGGGCGGTGAATCCCAGCGCCTGCTGAACGCGCAGGCCAAATTCGTCTTCACGTAAACCGCCCTGTCCGGCATCAAGAACCGCCCTCAGAATGGCTCCGCGCAGCAGGCTTACAAAGAGAAAGTCGTTGAAATGTCCGGCCTGAAGGGCGGCGTCCTGTCGATTGTCGGTGAAACCGAGCAGTTTGCGCTTGTCTTCCGGTACGGCGTTTTCAGAATGGTTCAGCCACCGAAGGGCGCTGGAAACAAGCACGGTTGTCGCCGAGCTTCGCCCCTCGGACGTAAGCCCTGCAAGTTTTGACCGCTCGCGCGTCTGAGGCTGTGGTTCGTTCAGGCAGGCAGGGCAGAACGCAAACTTGCCGGGGATGAACCAAAAGACCTCACCGTCCGGCGATGTATACCCATCGGCACCCACCATCACTTTCAAAGGAAGCCGATCCTTGCGGTTGGGTCGTAGCTTGACTGTTCCAGGACGTTCTTCCGTCCACCCTTCAGGAAGTGTCTCGATGCTTCCATCGAAACGGTATTCGGGATCACCATGCCCGATAGGGGTCAGGTATCCGGCGACTTCGGTGCCGTCGTCGCTTTCCGTCGGGGTATCGTCGATGTTGCGAGGCAGGAAGAGGTCTCCGTTACCCTGTTTCACCTTGGTGGCAACGAAATGTTCCTGACCGCATTCCCTGCAGAAGCGAACGGTGTAGAGCCGGGTTCCAGGTTCGTTTGGGTCTTCGACCTGGCCGTCCAGAAGAACCGTCCGCGGTCTACCGCGAAGCGTGGAAAACACGTCGCCGGCCCCGGCAATGAACCGGTGCAGCTTGAAGGCGAGAAACGCCTGATCGCCATCCCCACCACGTCTGTTCTCGGGGAGACTGACCCATGTGAGAAACCGCTCCAGAGCACCGGCACACTGAGCCGATTCGACACCGCTTGCCTCGGCGAGGAGTTTGGACGCTTTGTCAATAGGTGTGGGCTGCCGTCGCTGGAGTGTTTGACCGTCGGATAGGCCAAGCGCAAGTTCTGCCCAGACGGCGAGAGGGTGGCTTCGAAGATCGGCGTTCCTGAGCACTTCAGGAATTACGCTTTCAATGGTGTCCTTTAGACTTGCCCTGACATCCGAAAGGCTCAGTCGATCATCTGTTGCGCGTTCGAGGGATTCGTCAATAACCGCATCGGATCCGATATTCACGCCGAATAGCCGCGATGCCGATCTCGATACTTCTATGGCCTTGTCAGCTTCATTTCCCTTGTTGGCCATCGTTGCGGATGTTCCGATGAATATCGGCACTTTGTTCGGCGTGCAGCGATCACGCAGACGTCTGACCAGGACGGCTACATCGGCCCCCTGTCGACCTCGATAGGTGTGCAACTCATCCAGCACGATGAAATCGAGGCCTTGGGCATTCGATATGACCTGTCGGTCGACCTCGCTTTGACGGGTCATCAGCAGTTCCGCCATCATGAAGTTCGTCAGCAGAATGTCAGGTGGGTTATCGGAGATCGACTTCCTGATCCTTTGGCTTTCCTGACCCGTGTAGCGCTGCACGACCGGTTTGAGCGCTTCCGGCAATCCGGATTGGTCGATGAACTTGTTGATCTCGTTAATCTGACTGTTGGCGAGTGCGTTCATGGGATAGATGACGATCGCACGTGTCCTTGGCCTCTGCCCCGCCTTTCGCGCGCGGATGACGGCATCGACGACCGGAACGAAGAAACACAGCGATTTCCCCGATCCGGTCCCGGTGGTTACTACGAAACTGTTGCCGGCACAGGCTTTGGCGATGGCCTGCTCTTGGTGTCGATGAAACTTGATCGGGTTGGCTCCAATTCGAAAAATCCGGGCGGTTTCCGGACAGAGAACACCTGAATCCGCGAGATCTTTGACTGTCGATCCTGTTTCATAGCTTGGGTTTAGAGAAAGCAGAGCTTCGGGCCAGAACCGACCCTCGTCATATAAGCGCGAGATTTCGGCCCGCAGGTCGTCCGCCTTGATCTTGGTGAAGGATTGGGAGAACTGACCGTATTGATCAATAATATTTCTATCTAGATCAAAGGTTTTCATGGAGTATCCGATGCTTGTACAGTGGATCGGTATTTATCGGGTATAGACGAAGCGGATCCAAACCGAGCAGGCTCGCGATCAAATACCGCACCTATCCCATCGTATGGCGGTTCGGCATTGATAATGGTGACGTTACGAGAGAGCAATTTCGGATCCGTCTCTGCGGCTGGCAGCGCCACCGATTAGTGAGGCTTTGCCTTAATTCCTTCCATCTCAACGAAATAGCGCCGAAACTCCAAGACGATTTCGGGCTGTTGTGCCTCATTGGGATAGCTGGGCTTAACCTACGCGTCACCGGGCGGTGGCTCACGGAAGAAATTCAGCATCGTGATCGCGCCCTCCGAATGCCGCCCGCATTTGGTAATCCCTGCTGCCATGCCTATCTCCCTATCCCTTCAGCGGTATCCGTACCGGTCCCGCTTCTGTTTCCCGTCGCCGATTCCAATAGGTGCTGCCCCGTTCATACTTTCTTTCCGCACACGATGTCGTTCCCCGACGGCTGGACCGCGCGAAGTGGCTCCATCCTGTCCGGTCGGGCGACTTGCCCGGTTTTGGTCAGGCCTCAATACCTGACTAGAGATCGGATCCATGCGAATCGGGGACCATGTATATCGGTCTCAGAGTTTGTTCCATAAGTTGAGTGGTCCCGCAGGATGTGGCATTCCGGTTGGTGAACGCACCCAGATACGGAGAGAGCCATGCCCTGGAACAGGACCACCCAACAGCTCCATAAGCGCCCGGACGACCACAGTCAAAACGATCTGACCGACGCCGAATGGACCATCATTGAGCCGATGCTTCCGAAGCGGGGAAGGATGGGACGGCCGCGCGGGGCCGACCTTCGGTCGGTGTCCGGCGCGGTCCGGCATATCCTGTCCACGGGATGCCAGTGGCGCGCGTTACCCTCTGGATATCCACCGTTTTCCACCGACCGGAACCATTTTCACGCATGGCGGCGGAGCGGGCTCCTGGAGCGTCTCGTGCATCGTCTCCGGGACCTCGCGCGGCGGTGTCCGGGGCGCTCCGCGGAGCCGACCGCCGCCCCGGTCGACAGCCAGTCGGTGAAGACCACGGAGAGCGGCGGGCCCCGCGGCTGCGACGCCGGGAAGAAGGTGAAGGGGAGGAAAAGGCACCTGATCGTGGACGCCGACGGCACACCGATCGTCATGACGGTTCACACCGCCGACATCCAGGACCGGGACGGCGCACCGGACCTGATCGCGGAGCTGCTGGAGACGGTGCCCACGGTGTGTAGGCTGTTCGCCGACGGTGGCCACCCGGGTCCGAAGCCGCGGGAGCGGCCTGGGGGGATGGGGTTGCCGAACGTGATCAGGACCGTCGAAAGACCGGAGGATGTCAAAGGGTTCACGGTTCCCTGCCGCCGGTGGGTCGTGGAGCGGACCTTCGCCTGGATGGGCCGGTGCCGCCGCCTGTCGAAGGACCATGAGCGCCTCTGCGGGAACCCGCCGGCATCCGGGGTGAGGCATCACGCGCTACCGGTCCGGGCGTGAGTGAGGCACGAACGAACGCTGGCCGCCCGCCGGTTCCCGCCCAGGCGGGTGGCGAGGGCGTCAACTCCATGAAAAACAATAGATTAATCATATCAGTGACTTATGATTCAAACTCTCAGACCAGACCGTTCGGTTCATCGGAGGGAAGGTTCAGTTCGCCGGCAAGATCGTCACGCGTGATCCTGTCCTTCCAGCGAAGGGTCAGGACCTTCTTTCACAATACCGCGGTTTCCCGCTAGATGCTCGATGCTCGCCGGACCGGTAGCCGCGTCTCGAAAGATCGAAGCAGATCCGACTTGTACTGCCAGTCCGGCAGCATTCCCACTTAGCGCAGCCGATAGGCAAGCGCCATCGCGGATATAAGCGACAGTGACAGCCATATCGCGGGTTCTTGCTGATATATGGCTACCCTCCGGGATAGGGGAAAGGGTTTTGAACGATGTTCCTTCGTTCTGGCTACGATCCCATTCGGTATACGTTCCTTATTATTGACTCCAGATCTGAGCGAGTGGAAAGACATTCGAGAGCGACACCCCGCACGGACGGATTATGGCGACCTTGCTCGCTGGCATCGCCCGGTTCGAGCGCGACCAGCGCCCGAAAATCGGACAGGCTGGCTCCGGAGGTCGCTAGGGCGGCGGCGGAAGGACACTCATACAGATGACCCGCCCTTGATCCGGCGTCTGCAACGTTTGAACCGGAGTTTGAAGCCAGATGAATGAAGTAGCGCGCATACACGCCGACCGGGATGAACGCGCTGGTTTCCCCCGTGACGCTCAAGGCGTTCCTGGAGGATGACGAGGGGCTCAGGGAGCTCGGGGGTCCCGTCTATCTGACGAGGCTCGCCGGTTCCGCGATCTCGAGCCTGGCCGCCCGCGGCTACGCGCGGATGATCCACGACCTCTCGATCCGCAGGGACCTGATCCAGCTCGGAGCGGAGATTTGGGACAGAGCCGCCAGGGTGGAGGTGACCGGCGACCCGAAGGAGCAGATCGTCGAGGCCGAGCAGGCTCTTTACAGCCTCGGGGAAAGGGGACGGCTTGACGGGAGTTCCAGACCTTCACCAGGTCGGTCACCGACGCCATCCGGATCGCGAACGCCGCCCTCGGGCGTGAAGGGGGCCTCGCCGGACTGGGCACGGATTTCGCCGACCTTGACAGAAAGCTCGGGGGTCTGCACCGTTCCGATCTCCTGATCATCGCCGGACGGCCGTCGATGGGGAAGACCGCTGGCCACCAACATCGCCCTCAACATCGCGAAGTGATACCGGCGCGGGGAGCTGCCCGACGGAACCCAGGGCACCGTCGACGGCGGGATCGTGGGTTTCTTCAGCCTCGAGATGAGTGCGGAGCAGATCGCGACGCGTATCCTCTCGCAGGCCTCGGAGGTTCCCGGCGAGCAGGTCCGCCGGGGTGACCTGACGGAGGTGGAGCTCCGGAAATTCTGCGAGGTGGCGAAGACCCTGGAGGCCTGTCCCCTCTACATCGACGACACGCCGGCGCTTCCCATCAGCCAGCTTCTGACCTGGGCCCGGCGGCTGAAGCGCACCCGGGGGCTCGACGTGATCTTCGTGGACTATCTCCAGCTGGTCCGTCGTCCGTCCTCGGCGAAGGACAGCCGCGTCAACGAGGTCGTGGAGATCACGCAGGGCCTCAAGGTGGTGGCGAAGGAACTCGACATACCCGTCGTGGCGCTCTCGCAGCTCTCCCGGCAGGTGGAGCAGCGGGACGACAGACGCCCGCAGCTGTCGGACCTTCGGGAATCGGGTTCGATCGAGCAGGACGCCGACGTCGTGATGTTCGTGTACCGCGAGGAATACTACAAAGAGCGGGTGAAGCCCGACGAGAGCGATGTCGAGAAACTCGCCGACTGGTCGAAGAGGATGGCGGAAATTCACGAAAAGGTGGGGGTCATCATCGGCAAGCAGCGTCACGGTCCGATCGGCACGGTCGATCTCAGTTTCGAGGGTCCGTTCACCCGCTTCGGGAGCTACGTCCAGCCCTGGCAGCGGGATGCGCGTGTCGGATACTGACCGGTGCGGATGACGGCGGAATGACCGAAGGACCCGGTCTGGGGCGCAACACTGCGATACGGTCCTGCCTACCTGATCTTCACCCGATGATGCATTTGATGCCTCATTTCCATCTCCGCTGTAGCCATGGGCCGGGATGGAAAACTCGGAGGGTACATTCCCGTTCACTTTTTGCGGGGATTTCCAAGCTCGGGCGTAATCCCGTCATCAAGCGCACGGAGGAAGCCAGCCAACGACTGCGCAAGCACCGACGCCTTGCCGACAGACGCCCGCGCCGGGCTCGAAAAACCGGTTCGGTCATCTGCTGAAAAATCCGGGACGCACCCGGCCCCAGGACCCGCGATTGACGCCATTCGCTTGAATCTGCTACCGCAATACCACAAGTAACGTTCTGTGCTGGATTTCGCCGATGCTGAAGAAACATCGACGAGAGGATGATCGACGGAACCGAGATGCTGGTGGGACCGGATGAAAAGACATGCAGAGGGATGATCGCTGAACTGACTGGTGCAATACCTTCAGCGTGTGCCAGTGCATCGGCTACGCGGGAGACCGAACCATCCTTCGGGAGCAACAGCTAATGGCGCTCCCGGAATCCCTTATGCTATCTGCGCCGGAAACCCGTGACTCGATTTTCGGTTACCGCCTTCCGATCACCGATGTCTGCTCGCCGAGGTTTCATCCAGCAACTTCGTGTATCCAGACGGCGCGTGCCGCGCCTCAGAAACAGCCATCGCTTAAATCCTTAAGCGGGGCATCTCGTACGCTACGGCGACACGATACCGACTCATATCGGATTTCAGGGAGGATATCATATGACAGCTGAAAGATTGGATCACGGTATTGATCCAGCGTCCGAATCGAAACCAACCCCCGGACCAAGGACGGTTTCCGCCAGCCGATTGGGACTTTCACTTAGGATACGCGACGAGACCCTGAAGGAATACGAGCGCATTCGGGAAAAGACCATCAACGAAGCGGAAGACCGGAATTTCTCATGGCGGTGAAAGATAGGCCAGTTCGGATCCGGTCACACACTGCATACACCAACCGGTCCGGCGGATGGAAATAACCCACAAGGCCAGACCACTGGACAGCGATGCGGCGTGGAAACATCTGGCGGGCATCCTAGGAGGCGAGGGTCTGAGTGTCGTATGTAACACGCTCCATCACCTGCGGATTCTTGATGTCAGATCCTACGTTCTAGAAGATCCCTACATAGACCGCGACTACTCGGCGGATTACGCACAGTTCTACGTCCACACGTTTCACACCCACGAGCGATACTGCAGACGTGTCCACTTCTTTTCACAGGACGTATCACCGCTGTTCCAGCGTTCAATTACAACCGATCAACTGAAAAGGTTGGGCGATCTCGCCCGGAATTCATATTGCGGGTTCTCAGTCATCAGGCCCCTGTCGACCGCTCCTGTCGGCAGAACGGTGCTCTTGGCCCGTATGGGCGGTCGCTTTAACATGGAAGCTACGGTGACCTGTCGCGCCGACATCGAGGCCCATCTTCTGGGTATACCGCTAAAGGTAGCCGGGACCTCCTTCCTTCAGCAGGATTCCCGCGTGGGTGCCTGCGCCCAGGCCGCCATCTGGGCAGGTATGAGGCATATGCACGCACGGCATGGCCACAACTGGATGTCTGTTGCGGATATCACGCGATTCGCCGCTCCCCCATCCGTGACGGAAGCGGGATCCCTGCCCAATGCGTCGGATTGCCTGTCTTCGAACGCAATGGTCAGGGCGATAGCAAAAGCCGGCTACCAGCCCCTCTGCTTCCAGAAACCCGACATCGGCCGAGCCATTTTCCCTTACGTCGAATCCGGTATCCCCGTCGTCCTCGGCCTCGACATCGGCGGCACGATGGGACACGCCGTCAGCGTCATCGGCCGGGTATTCGCCAAGCAGCAAAACCCGACCCATTGCGCATTCGACTACGTCCCCGCGTATATCATCCACGACGATCAGAGCGGTCCCTATATGTCGCTTCCGGTAGACAGATGTGCTAGCAAGATATTTTCATTCCGTGATGATACCATCAGTCGGTTCACCCCGGCTGGTTCACTTGAGTTGAACGTGGAAGACCACGCTGTTTTCGCCGTGGCGCTGATGCCAACCAGAGTCTTCTCCACAGCGGCGCGTGCGGAACATTATGCCCGAAGCGAGATTGGCTGGAACCTGGACAATCTGGCCACCGCCCGTGAGGAACTCGCCAGTTTCGATATCCCGGTCAATGACGGGCTGCTGGACGGTCTACTGGTGGCGCACAGCGGCGGCAATATCGTCCTGCGAACATATCTCACTTCCGCCGCGGGCTACAGGCGCCATCTGGACCAGGGTTCGGCAAGCGATGCGTTGAAGGATCGACTGCTCCGCCTTCACCTGCCGCATTTCATATGGATCACCGAGATCTCCACAATAGACTCGTACAATCAGTCGTCTCCGGGTTTGCGGCGTATTTTCGGCCACACTGTACTGGACGCGACTTCGACCGCGGAGTTCAGGGATGCACTGCTCGTGCTTCACCTCCCGGGCATCCTTCTGACCAAGGACGCGGGTAATCAGGAACCACCCATAGCTACTATCATCGATGAGGATCGACTTTACGAGTGCCGAGAGAAGCGTCTCTGACCGGATGACCTTGTTGGCAGAAGCGCGTTGTCGCCCATACCCAGACGGCCATTCTCCACCCCGGAACACTCGACGCAGGTCTCTAAACGTGTCGGATGGTCATATCCCGCTGTTGCTCGGCGCGAGTTCCAGCGGAACCATCCGGATTCGGCGTCGGGGTGTTTAAGGCCTGTCAAATGAAACAGGAAAGCGTCCGCCGCATGCGCGCACGCTATTGCGTTCATCGTCACCACGCTGGGTGCCTTTACATCGGGGTCGTCAACATATGCGTAGCCGCGCTTGGCCGTCTCCGGGACCGCTTCGTCCTGCAACCGTGCCGGACTGATGAGACCGTTGCACCATAGGCATCCCCGATCGG
Organism: uncultured Rhodobacter sp.; assembly: GCA_965201085.1. GTDB lineage: Bacteria > Pseudomonadota > Alphaproteobacteria > Rhodobacterales > Rhodobacteraceae > JAPOUP01. The sequence goes on from CBDAVS010000015.1 coordinate 268,703, forward strand.
ACGTGACCATGCGGCTGACCGAAAACACCTCACCCACTGTCCCGTCCTCCGTGACCGGTATCTTGGAGCCCACCTGCATGCCCGGTATTCCATACTGATGCACGATGGCATTGAAAAGCAGTCGCGCACTCATCGTGTCAGCTGCGAGAAACAGGAAATCGCAGTCAGTGAAGCGCGCAGCGACGTCAGCCTCAACGAAGTTTCTGGGAATTGCCTCGACGCGCGCCTCCCGGTTCGCACGACGTATGTTGCGGGCCGCCATCTGTACCTTGCGACCCAGCAGCTGGTGCGCGATTATTCGCGGTAGCCATGATGGTAAAATTGCATCGCGTCGTCGCGCTGCGATGAGCCGAGGTAGGTTTGTGTCTTCTGCCCTCTCCGGATCTGCCAATACGAAATCCCCGACCCCTAGCCGACCCAGAAGTTCGGCCAATACAGAGCCCGCGCCGCCCAGTCCGATGATTCCAACGCGTGTTTGCCGTAGAAGATACTGTCCGGCGTCACCGAACAGGCGACTTTGGCGATCATACATCCCCGGGGCGGCCACACTCGCTTCAGGCCGGGGAAAAAGTAACAGACGGCGCTGCCCGATGATTGCCGCGTGGCTCAGTGGCGCACGGACGTATCCAGGAAACCATAGATCACCGGCCACCGCCGACTGCGCGAACACCAGCGCACCGACAGGCATGCCCCGCGCAATATCGACCAGCGCCGGATATCCACGTTCGTGCGATGACATGTCGGGCCCAGAAAAACTGACCGAATTCGTCCCACTATGGTTGTGTATCGCGAGATAGGCCAGCTTGCGGTCTCTCGCGCGCAGAATCCTGCTTTGGATGAACTCGGCCTTAAGCATACGGTAACCGATTTTGCCTGGCACGTAATCGACACCGTCCCTGGCAAGGTGAAGCTCGCGCGCAACAAGCCGCAAACCCCGGTCAGACCTGCAGATACCCGCTAGGATGACGGCACCATGTTCGTCGCCATCACCCGGAAATAGGTGACGGTGCAATCCGGCGTACAGCCCTTCAGGAATAGTCAACCGCCATGGCCTCATTTTTGGTCTTTCATCCACGCGACCACCTTTAGCAGTTTCAATGCCGCCGTGTGCCTTTCCGGGTCCAACCGGTTCGTGGTGCGCGAAATCTGAATTGCCTGCCGGTCCCGAAACGAGGCAGTCCCGAAACCTTCACCCAGGCCCCTACTGTCTGAACGGGACAACTCCGGATTCGTGAAATGCGGATACACGTCAGCGTATGGATACTGAAACGTGATGTGAAAACCAAACCAGACTTCAGGCTGGTCATAGGGGCATCCCAATGGGACGCCCCTGACCATCACCACCGCTCCGCCCGACCCGTCCGGATCCACCTCGATCCCGCATCCTTCGAATGTGGAGCGGACTTCCTCGATGGCTTGGGCCACTGACGAGGTAAGACCGCTCATGAGTTATCGTCGTTTTCTATAGCAAGAAAGCGCTCACCATCATGCACCACGATTTCCTCGCCGGGGCCTACCAGTGTCGTCTTGCCGCGCCCGAGCTCGATGCTTAGCACGAAGTCGTCCTTTATGTTTACGCCCTGCTCAATGGCTGCCTTCTTGATCATCGCACCTGTCTGCTTCGCACCTTCGAGTATCACCGGCTTGTCGTTCACCGTGATATCGTACTTGTCGTCATCGTTACCCTTGGTCACTTCTGGCGTCTTGTTCATTTCCATGCCTCTTTCGTAAATGGCGTTTGATTGCTATCGTGCAATATAACGATACTGATTATAAATTTCAAGGGTGAAATCAATGACTGACCGAACTAACCGATTCGACGTGGACGCGCTGCATGCCGCCATGGATTCAGAACGACTTTCCCGGAGATTAACCTGGAAGGAAGTTGCAGCAGAGTCAGGGGTCAGCGCATCGACGCTCACACGCCTCTCTCAGGGGCGTCAGCCTGATGTGAACAGCCTTGCCGCTCTCACTGCCTGGCTCGGCCTATCGGCGGACAGATTCATGCGATCAGGGAAGGTCAATCAGTTCGGAAGCGCAAGTCCTCTTGCGCAGGTCTCGTCCATCATCCGCCGCGACCCACATCTCAGTCCTGAAGGCAGCACAGCAATCGATGAGCTGATAAAGGCAGCGTATTCGCGCCTGAGAATAGACAGAGATGAACCAAGGGATTGAATGTCGGGTGGTCATTGTTCGGTGACACATCAAAGCCCATACCCGACAAACGCAGGACAAAACCTAGATCAGCACCGAAGCGACTCTCTTCTGAGCCCGGTCCCCGCTAGGGTAGCTTCCGTGTTTCCACTCGCCAACTCATGCCGCCGACGAAAGCACCATCGACACTGCGCTCGATCCGGTCGGCCATCCGCGAGGTGAAGTCGTCCTCATCTTGAACAGATCGCCCGATTCGCTGGCATAGGTCTTCGGTCTGCAACACGATCTGACTGCAACAGCCTGAATAGCTTCGGCTGCGAGCGGTAGACGGTTACATCTCGGTCAACTGCCGGATTCCGCGACCCAAAAACCAGTCAAATGGAATATCACACAAATTCCATTAACCTGGCTCAACGGAAACGGGCTTCGTTAAGCCGCCAGTATACATCGGTTCCCTTGAGCTTGTCGTTCTCTTTCGCGAGGTCGAATGGCGTTTTCCCATCTTCGGCGACAGCGTTTGGAACAGCACCAGCGTCAAGTAGAGCCTCCACCGTTTCCGTTTCACTCTCCGCCGCCGCACCGTGAAGGGGAGTAAAACCCTGCTCCGATCGCACCTCGATGCCAGCCCCGGCACCCAGAAGTACAGATACTGTCTCGGCGTTGCCATACGCCGCCGCGTAGTGAAGGACTGTCGAGCCACCGCGGACAAGTGTATTCGGGTCAGCACCGGTCCACCGGCAGCGTTCTACATTCGATGTCGTGGCGGCATCGAAGAACTCCGGCCTGCTCTAGGCCTCACAGATGAGCGCTGCCGCCTCAAGAAGCCGCCCGTAGGCTTTTGTACCTGCAAGTGCGTCTTCGTTTTCCCTCGCGACTTCAAATGGTGTCATGCCATTATAGATGCGGGCGGCTGGATCCATGCCAAAATCAAGTAAGGTGTTCACCGTTTCAGCGTCGCCCCTATATGCTGAGGAGTGACGAGGGGTATAGCCAAAGAGATTTGGGGCGGTCGGGTCCGCACCCGCCTTTAGAAGGGTGGCCATTGACTCGGCGTCGGTCGCGTAATGGATCGGGGTCTTTCTGTTCTCGTCATGTGCCTCTATGTCGGCACCCGCGTCCAGAAGGGCGGTCATTGCCGCGATGTTGCCTGCTTTCGTAAGGGAGTGGAGGGCGGCAACCCAATCTCTCCATGGCGGTCGATCAGGTCAGCTCCCCTGAAAGGCAACGTTCAACATCCAGCACCGAAGCGCCCGTGAAGAACTCTGGGCCGTTCCAGTCCTCACAGCTGCCTTGAGCCGGTCCAGCTGTGGTGGACAAAACCCCCACCACAGCAAACCCCGAGCAAGTGCGCCACGCAAACAAATTTCCCATCGCCAAGCCTCGCCGCCAATGCGACAACAGTAAGCAGTAGTTTCGGTCATGGGAAGCGCAAGCTCTCTTCTTTACCACCTTTCTGCTTGGAGGACCGGTGCCAGAACAACTGGATAACCTGGAACTACATCATCCGTCGCCGATCTGGGCCAATGTCGGCTGATGCTGTCATGCGATTAGGCGTTGCGTGCTGCAGACACCGTCTGCATTCGCCATTGCACCTGAAAACAGTCGGACAGAAGCGAGAAACCATAGCGTCATTGAAGCTCTGGAAACCCGGCAATCACCCGCCGCGCATCCCCGGTGGTCGCCTCCTACATGACTATCGTCAAGCTGGTTGCGACACCGATAAGGTTGACCGAACCGGGAAGTCTGCAAACAAATCCACTCCTAAAGCCCGGGCGGCGCAACCGGAGACTATCCCCGGTCCATGAAGCCAGGATGTTCGCGGCGGTCACCCCAAACCACGGTACCGGCACCATAACGAAGATTCAGACGGTCAACGGCGTCCGCAAGCCGCTCGCCCCTGCCCCTCTGGCCGGGTCCGCAGAGCAGGAACAGGTCGCCGGTCCGTTCGGAGAGCGCCAGGATGTCCTCCAGCCGAACGCCCAGCGAAAGCACTGGCCCGGCATCGGCGAGCCAGAGACCGCCCAACATGACTAGGAACAGGCGCGTGTCCTGGGTGGCGGCGCAGGTCACTGACCGTGACCAGGTCCGGCGGTCGGTGAAACGCAGGAAAACCGAAAGGCGGCGCGCGCACCAGCCGTCCCGGCGGAGGCGGAAGGCGGCCTTCTCGACAAGCCAGCGCCCGACGAACCTTGCCTCGACAGGTCCACGGTATTCCGGGGCGAGGACCTTTGACGCTCCGTATTCGCTGCGCGCCGTGCGCTGCGGCGGCAGGTCCATGCCATGCAGGGTGCGCACGAAACGATCCCCTTCCACCGATCGCCATATCCGACGGGCATGCTGCGAATCGAGCCCGTAAAGTCCGGTCACGCTCCGTACTCCGGCCCGTTCGAGGCGCCTGCCTATCCCATCCGATATTCCAGGAAGGTCGGTGAGCGCGAGATGCGCGATCCGGTCCGGCATGTTCTCCGGTGCCAGCCACTGGAGTCCGTCGGGCTTTCGCAACTTGCCGGCGATCTTCGCGAGAAGGTGGTTGGGACCGATGCCGATGGAGCACCGGATCTCGGATCCGACATCTTCGCGGATCGCCGCCTTTATCCGGCGGGCTAGGTCAAGCGCGGCGCCGAGCTCCGAAGTACCGCCGCCAAGCCCAACCAGGAACTCGTCGACCGATCGCACCGACACCAGTTCCGCGACCCGGTCAACGGTGCCCGCCACCCTGCGGTTGTAGCGCACATAGAGCCGGTGGTGGCTGGGAACGAAGACGATGCCGGGGCAGAGACGCCGTGCGTCAGCGACGCGGGTTCCGGTCCTGACTCCGACGGCGCGCGCCTCATTCGAGGCCGTCACGCAGCAGCCCGAATCCGAGGAAAGCGCGGTGACGGCCACGGGCCTGCCGCGCAGGCGGGGATCCAGCTGCTGCTCCACGCTGGAGAAGAACGCGTTCATGTCTATATAGTGTCTGCCAGAAAACCCCGTGTTTTTCCGGGGATCGGGCCGAATCCGGCGGATTCCGGCTTCACGGGACCCTGGCCGGGCCCGTCGGAGCGCCGCCCGGGGCTTCGACGGGACGGTCGGTGGCGGGAACATATGGTGAACATCCGGGCCTCCGCGGGCACGCCGGTGCGGGCCCCGCAGCGGCGGGACCTTCCATGGGCCGGTTCACCGGTGGACGCCCCGGTCAGGCGGCGGCGGGGAGCCTGAGGCGCTCCCTCGCCCGGAGCATCAGGCCGAGGCGGTGGACGTTCGCGGCCAGCACCGCCAGCGCCACGGTGCGGGCGAAACCCTTCTTTCCGTGGCTCCGCACCCGGTCGAGGCCACGGTGCTCCAGGCTGTTGATGGCCGATTCGACGGCGGCGTGGGCGCGCCGCGCCCCGCGGAACGCCTCCCCGCTTTCCCGGACACGGTCCGCCTTCGACAGCCTGCCTTTCCGCGGCATGGCGTTCAGCTCCAGCATCCCGGCAGGCCTCAGCCGGTTCGAGGGGCTGTGGAAACCACGGTCGAAGCTCACCACCGACAGGTCGGGGAACCGGGCCCGCGCCTCCTCCACCATGGGGACCGCCACGTCCACGTCGCTCCCCTCCCACATCACCGAATGGTGCAGGAGGAATCCGTGACGGTCCTCAAGGAGGCGGACCGGAACGCCGGGCTCCACCGGGACCCCGGCCTTTCCCTTCGATATCCAGCGGGTGTGCGGCTCGAATATCGAGTGCACCTTCCCGCGGTGCGGGATCGTCTCTCCCTTCAGGATCCGCCGTCCGGTCAGGTCCGCCTGGTGCCTGACATGGCCGATGAAGCCCCGGATACTGTCCGATGAGCCCGGGATGCCCAACATATCGTCGATCTCCGCGCAGCTGGCCTCCGCCCTGTCCGCCAGCTTCAGGGCGAGCCGGAGCAGCGCCTCCACGTCCCTCGGGCGGGAGTTGGCGAGCCGTGACGTGGCCACCCGGAGGTAGCCTTTCCGGAGCTTTCTGCAAAGGTATTCCTTCTGCCGCCAGCCGGGTGGCCCCAGCCCCCCCGCAGGCCCGGGACACGTCCCGGACCATGCACCGCGCCGCGTCCATCAGCAGGCTGCGGTCGGTCGGATGGTGGACGTCGGTCCCGGCCACGAAGGAATCACAGCGGCCGCGCAACGCGGCGCCAGGCTTTTTTCCGGCCACCCTGTGGCCTCTCTCCACGACCATCCTTCCGACCTCGGCGAGGAGTTCCGGCGTGAGGAGCGACACGTTGTCAACCAGACGCTGGTATTCGTATTCGTATCCGTCCACGTCCCATGATCCGTGGCCCGGCCTCCGGCCTTCGCCGGATCGGGATGTGTTGGTTCGCCAGTTCCTGAAGCCGGTCGAAATCGCACCCGAGACCCTGCTTCACGACCCCCAGCACCAGGATGGTCCACAGTTCCATCCCCGGCCTGCCGACCCGGCGGCTCCTTCCGGGCAGCACCATCCTGTCCAGAAGCCGGAACAGCCGCTTTCGGGTCCCTTCGTCGCTGTAGAGGTCCTGGAGGCCGATCAGGATCGCCGGGATGTCGTCCCTCGATTTCACGTTCAGCCTGATCCTCGTGATGTCGGGGGCGTCGAGCCGCCGCTGGGTGTCGTGGACCTTGCGCATGGGGGCTCCTGAAGGGGAGGATTGGCGGATTCCGCGGCATATGGTGGCGAATCCGCCCCCTGACTGCCATATCCGGTGATTCTTCGCAAGGCGAATTCCGTCATTTACCACAAAAAACCGCAGCTTGGCAGTTTTCTGGCGGACACTATATAGTGTCTGCCAGAAAACCCCGTGTTTTTCCGGTAACAGGGCCGAATCCGGCGGATTCTGGCTTCACGGGGCGCTCCCTCGCCGGCGGCATCAGGCCGGGGCGGTGGACGTTCGCGGCCAGCACGGCCAGCGCCACGGCGCCGGCGAAACCCTCCTTTCCGTGGCCGCCGACGCGGTCCAGACCGCGGTGCTCCAGGCTGTTGATGGCCGACCCGCCCGCGGCGTGGGCGCGACGCGCCCGCGGAACGCCTCCCCGCTTTCCCGGACACGGTCGGCCTTCGACAGCCTGCCTTTCCGCGGCATGGCGTCGGCTCCGGCATCCCGTCAGGCCCCAACCGGTCCGGGGGGCTGTGCGGACCGCGGTCGAAGCTCACCAACGACAGGTCGGGGAACCGGTCCCGCGCCTCCCCGCCCATGGGGACCGCCACGTCCACGTCGCTCCCCTCCCGCATGACGGAACGGTGCGGGAGGAATCGGTGACGGTCCTCAAGGAGGCGGACCGGAACGCCGGGCTCCACCGGGACCCCGGCCTTTCCCTTCGATATCCAGCGGGTGTGCGGCCCGGATATCGGGTGCACCTTCCCGCGGTGCGGGATCGTCCCTCCCTTCAGGATCCGCCGTCCGGTCAGGTCCGCCCGGGGCCTGACATGGCCGATGAAGCCCCGGATACTGTCCGATGGGCCCGGGATACCCAACATACCGTCGATCTCCGCGCGGCCCGCCTCCGCCCTGTCCGCCAGCTTCAGCGCCAGCCGGCGCGGCACCTCCACGTCCCTCGGGCGCGGGTTGGCGAGCCGTGACGTGGCGGCACCGGGATAGAGCCTGCGGAGCTTTCCGCAAAGGCATTCCTTCCGCCGCCAGCCGCGCGGCGCAGGCCCCCCGCAGGCCCGGGACGTGTCCCGGACCATGCACCGCGCCGCGTCCATCAGCAGGCTGCGGTCGGTCGGATGGTGGACGTCGGTCCCGGCCACGAAGGAATCACGGCGGCCGCGCGACGCGGCGCCAGGCTTTTTTCCGGCCACCCTGTGGCCCCTCTCCACGACCATCCTTCCGACCTCGGCGGGAAGCTCCGGCGAGGGGAGCGACACGCTGTCAACCAGACGCCGGTATCCGTATCCGGATCCGTCCACGTCCCATGATCCGTGGCCCGGCCTCCGGCCTTCGCCGGATCGTACAGTGCCCGTTCGCCGGTTCCTGAAGCCGGTCGAAACCGCGCCCGGGACCCTGCTTCACGACCCCCGGCACCAGGATGGTCCACGGTTCCATCCCAGACCCGCCGACCCGGCGGCTCCTTCCGGGCAGCACCATCCTGCCCGGAAGCCCGGACAGCCGCTTTCGGGTCCCTTCGTCGCTGCAGGGGTCCTGGAGGCCGATCGGGGTCGCCGGGATGTCGTCCCTCGATCTGACGGTCGGCCTGATCCTCCTGATGTCGGGGACGCCGGGTCTCCGCCGGGTGTCGTGGACCCTGCGTATGGGGGCTTCCTGAAGGGGGGGACTGCCGATTCCGCGGTATATGGTGGTGAAATCGCCCCCTGACTGCCATATCCGGTGATTTCCCGCAAGGCGGATTTTGTCATTTACCGCGAAAAAAATCGTAGCTTGGCGGTTTTCTGGCAGACACAAATACTTAAACTCCCACATCAATCAGGACTTACCGCCAGCGTTCGAGCGTCATGTCAATGTCCTTCCAATCGAATTGCCGTGTCAGGGAAATGCCAAGATATTCCGGTATCCGGTGCGCGATCCGGTCAACATCATCGTTCGGCTGGAAATGCAGGTCACGGGTGATCAGTCGTTTGGCGGGATTGCGCCCCAGAATTCAGCTCTTCCAAACCTATCTGGAGCGCTTGTGCCTTTCGAAGCAGAAGCCGAATACGGGGTGGAATCCGATGAAGCCGCGCAGAGCCAAGCGTTCTGGAAGACTCTTCAATGGACGGCAGATCCGGTGGTTCAGGGAAGAAAACGGCAACCGGCACTTTGAATCTGTCGGCCAGCTTTTCCAGTTGAGCGTATGAAGGGGCATCTTCGCCACTTTCCCATGCAGCGATTTTGCGAAAATCTTTCGCCACGGCTTCCAGACCGTACCCAGCCCGCTGACGCGCCCATGTCAGAATCTCAGGCGTGATTGGCATCGCCTCCGCCATTACGCTGCAATTCCGGAGTTAAAAGGATGGGGTGGTTGCACCACATACCCATTTTCTACAAGAACATTGAACGCTCCAGAATGGTGGAGACAGGTGGCTTTCGATCATGAATACCCGTTCTCCATGACCTCGGTCACCAAAACCCTTGAGGCGCACTTTATTGCAGCGGGTTTTCCGCGTTCGTTCGCATTGCCGATGCAGGACATTTGAATCCGTTCTCCCTTGGATCGGACCGAGTCGAATTTATCCGGTTCGCGGGCGTTTGGTCCATTGGTCATAGAAGCACCGAAGCGCCACCGACGGTGACTCGAACCGATATAATCGCATCGGTGCCATTACCGGTCACCTGTCGCCGGACCAACGCAATTCATTGAGGCGCAAGTCGGAATTCCATAAGCCGGTGCCTTACATCATCGGGGGATTTTCTCTATCATACCGCGCGTCTGAACAATCCGATCAAATGGGAGTATCAAAATGCCGAATGAATCACAGAACCAGATCACCGAAAAGACACCTGTTAGAGTGGGAAGCTATCTGGAGGTTGAGCCAGGTGTGGATATCTACTACGAAGACGAAGGCGAGGGCAGACCTATCGTCCTTGTCCCGGGATGGACCTTCACGACGCGGGTGTTTGACAACCAGTTTTCCGCCTTTTCAGGCACGCACCGGGTGATCTCCTTCGATCCAAGGAGCCACGGTCGTTCCAGCGTGACCCTTTCGGGAAACAACCATGCTACCCATGCAAGGGACCTCAGGAAGCTGATGGATCATCTCGGTCTTGAAAAGCCAGCCATTGTCGGATGGTCTACCGGCGCTTTCACCGCGTGGCATTACGTGCGCGACAACGGGACGGATGACATCGCTGGCTTGGTGAACATTGACATGCCCCCGATTGGCACGAGCACTTCCGAGGGCGATTGGATCGAGGGCGCCTTCGAGGAACTGGTCGGCTTCTTTCAAGGTGTTCAGAATGCAGCGGGGCTTCGTGGGCTCATCGAGTGGTACGCCGCTAACGTCATGATCGAAAAGGACATGTCTCCCGAACTGACGCAATGGGTTGTCGGTCAGACCATGGCTGTTCCACCTTTGATTGCCGCCAACCTAATCGCCGATGCTACTTTTGCCAACTATGTGGAGGAAATTGTTGCCGTCGACGCGTCCATTCCATCTCTTCATGTTGCGGCGGCGCATTGGGCGGAAACCGCCGAGCAGTTCATCCGTTCGAAATGTCCAAAATCCAGATTCGAGTCGTTCGGCGGGCACATGATGTTCTGGGAATATCCGGACCGCTTTAACCCAATCCTGTCCGAGTTCCTGGCGACGACCCAATCAGTGCGGAACGTGTAAGAACCTTTGATCCAGGTTTGGTAAACTGCGACCCGTCGACCGCTCCGGTTGATGGTCTTGGTTAAGTTGGAGGAGGGCTGGAATCCGGCATAGGTCCCGGATGGCCTCCGGCTCGAGTTCCGGGAATGGTGGGTCTTCAACTGATATTAAACCGAAATCCGCTGGAAGCGCCGTCCGACCCATGCCTCTGCGGCCAAGCATCAGGGGGAACACTGCCTCCGCACCAACCGCCGCTGACCGGGACGCCTCCGATCCTTGGCGGATGTACGCGCGGCTGATCGACATCCAGGCGGTTCTGGGCACGTTGAAATCCGAGTTCGGCCTTCGTCCAGACTTCCACCGGGTCACCCAGCGCGTCGAAGGGTATCTGTTCATCACTGTGCTCGCCTATCAAGAGGTCCAGGCAATACCGGGGGGCTGCGGGTGACCGCAGATCCTGGGCGTCCATGCGCGATATCCTCGCGGGCCAGCAGCGCATGACCGCCACCTTCCGCACAGCGGAGGGTCGGACGCTTCACATCCGCAGGACGACCGCGGCCGAGCCGAAGCAGGCGGAGATATACACCGCCCTTGGCATCAGGTCTGACCCGGCGGCCCCAGCAGGACAATGGTCTGATCGCGCATCCATCTATACCGCAGCGCTCGAACTACAACCGTCCAATACCAGGAGAGGTCACGGTTGCGGAATCTTGACGGGCTTCGGTACGGTCTGGCCTATGAAGCCAACCCCTTCGATCCCATCGACAGGAACTTGTCACGGCGATCCTTGATAAGCGCTTTGCGTGACATTCCGGAAAGAGAGGCAAGCATTTCCGTGATCGTCGCACCCACCGAGGCGATGGTCATTTTTTGATCACGCTGGGCGCCACCCATCGGTTCCTTGATGACTTGGTCAATGATTCCGAGCTGCTTAAGGTCCTGCGCCGTAAGCCGAAGCGCCTGCGCCGCCTCCCGCATCTTTTCGGAATCCTTCCAGAGAATCGAAGCGCAACCTTCGGGGCTGATCACGGAATAGATCGAGTGCTCGAGCATCGCCACCCGGTTCGCCGTGGCGAAGGCCACCGCTCCACCGGATCCTCCCTCGCCGATGATGACACTGACGAACGGCACACCGATCTGAAGACACTTTTCCGTCGCCCGCGCGATCGCTTCGGCCTGTCCGCGCTCTTCCGCGCCCTTTCCCGGATGGGCCCCGGGTGTGTCAACCAGAGTGATAACCGGCAGTCCGAACCTGTCGGCAAGCGTCATGAGCCGGATCGCCTTGCGGTAACCTTCGGGGTTGGCCATTCCGAAATTATGGTTGATCCGGCTCTTGGTGTCGTGCCCTTTTTCGTGACCGATCGCCACCACCGGCTCCCCGTCCAGCCGGGCCAGACATCCGATAACCGCCTGATCGTCGGCAAAGCCACGGTCACCGGCCAAAGGTGTGCATTCCGTAAACAGGGCGTTCAGATAATCCCTGCATCGTGGGCGATCGGGATGTCGGGAGACCTGGCATTTACGCCAGGAAGTCAGATCCTTGTAAAGGTCCGCAAGCATGACAGCGGCTTTTGCGTCAAGCGCCGCCGCCTCCTGCTCCACGTCCATTTCCCTGTTCTCTCGCGCCAATGCGCGTAGTTCCTCCGCCTTGCCTTCGATCTCGGCGAGCGGCCTTTCAAACTCAAGATAGTTGGTCATCCGACAATCCCGAACCGTCGCCCATCTCAACGCATGACATATGGGTGGTACTTTTGTGAATGCAACGCGAAGGCGACGTTAGGTCAAGGCAGGAACCCGATCGATACCAAAGCTCTACACGGATGAGGTCAGTCCACCGTCGATCCGGAAATTCTGGCCGGTGATGTAGGTGGCCGCATCGGAGGCCAGATACGCGATGAGCGAACTTACTTCGTCAACGCGACCGTAGCGGCCCATCGGAATCCGCGCCCTACGGTCTTCGGTCTCGGGAAGACTGTCGATGAAACCCGGCAAAACGTTGTTCATCCGCACGTTCCGGGCGGCGTAACGATCGGAAAAGAGTTTGGTGAAGCTTGCGAGACCTGCCCGGAACACACCCGAAGTGGGGAAGAGCGGATCCGGCTCGAACGTCGCGAATGTCGAGATATTGATGATCGCGCCTCCTCCCTGTCCTTCCATGATCGGGGTTACAAGACGGGCAGGGCGAATCACGTTCATGAGGTAGACTTCCATCCCCCTGTGCCAGTCCTCATCGCCGATCTCCAGAATGTCTCCCTTGGGTCCGTGACCCGCCGAATTGACCAGAACGTCGACGCGGCCCCAAGCCGTCATCGCTTTGTCGACAAGTGCGCTGTGGCTGCCGGGATCGAGATTGCTGCCGGTATGGCCGATTCCGCCGAGTTCGGTCGCCAATGCCTCGCCCCGTCCGGACGAGCTGAGAATTCCGATGTTAAACCCCTCGGAATACAGGTGCCGTGCCGCCGCCGAGCCCATTCCTGAACCTCCCGCCGTAACGAGGGCAACTCTATGCGCGTTCATGATTTCGCTCCATTTCCAGTTCATCCAGTGACGCGCCCGCCAGCCACAAGATCGGTTATATTTCCCGAATTCCATCGCTGTCCCGCTGTGCCGGAGCCGTGCCCTTAAGTTCGGAAACGGCGCTTCAAACCGTTCCGGGCCCCGGGATGTTACCTGAACCTTGCGGTCGATAGCCGTTCGTTCAGGGGATCAACACGGTTGAACCTGTGGTTCTGCGGGCCTCCAGATCGTCATGCACCTGCGCCACGTCCCTCAATGGCCGTGTCGCCGATACGTTGACTTTGAGCGTGCCGTCCCCGATCGCGGCGAAAAGGGTGGATGACGCCCGCTCAAGCCAGTCGCGTGACGACGCGTAATGATACAGCGTCGGACGCTGGAGCCGTAAAGATCCTCGGGCGAGATCGGCGATGCGGAATTCGTCGGGTACACCGCTGCTCTGACCGAAGCTGACGAGTGTCCCGAAGGTTTTCAGGCACTCGACCGAACCCATGATCGTGTCCCTGCCGACACCGTCATAGACCGCCGGTACGCCGTCGCCTCCGGTCAGGTCGCGAACGCGTGCTACGAAAAATCCTCCGTACGGTAGTCTATTGTCTCCGCGTAGCCATTCTCACGAGCGAGTGCGCATTTGGCAGCGCCACCGGCGGTGCCGATCGCCCTGACGCCGTGTGCCGCCAGCCATTGACCGGCGAGAAGTCCGACCCCTCCGGCGGCGGCATGGAACAGGACCGTCTCGCCGCTCGAAACAGCGTAGCTGTCGTTCAGAAGGTAGTATGCCGTCATCCCTTTAAGCATAGCGGCCGCCGCCTGACCGTCGCTCACGTCGTCCGGCAGGTGCAGGAGCATCGATGCCGGCAGGACACGGTGCGTCGCGTAGGCGCCGTTCGGTATGGTGTACGCGACACGGTCGCCGATCCCGAAGCCCCGCACATCCGAACCAACCGCTTCGACGGTTCCCGCGCCTTCGCAGCCGAGCGTGAGGTTCTTCTTCACCGGCCAGTGGTAGAGACCGGAGCGGATGTAGATGTCGATGAAATTAACCCCGATCGCGGTCTGGCGGATGAGCACTTCGCCAGCGCCCGGATCGGGAGGGTCGATATCGATTCGTTTAAGCGCGTCCGATGTGCCGGGGTACTCGGCGATGATCGCATATGCCATGGGGCTGCCTGCCATTAACTTCGCATCTGGGGAATCGTTTAGTGGAAGCAGGTGCCGAAGCGCAAGATCAGAACGGGGTTAGCCGAGGCCGCGTAGCTCGATACCAGCGGATTCAAGTCGCTGACGAACGTCTCGGGCGAGAGCGACCGCCTTGGCGTTGTCACCATGAACGCAGACAGTATCGATCCGGCTGGGAATGCGTTTGCCGGATTCCGTGATGATCGCCTTGGCATTGACCATGCGCAGGATGCGGTCGGCGGCCTGCGCCGCGTCTTCGATCACGGCGCCCGGCCGCGACCGGTCGACGAGCGTTGCGTCGTCGTTGTAAGCGCGGTCGGCGAAAATCTCGGCGGCGTAGCGGCACCCAATGTCCCGAGCGGTATCCTCCATAACGGTGGCCGCCAGAACCATGATCGTGACCGAGGGATCGACCGACAGTGCGGCCTCGTAGCAGACCCGCGCCAACTCCGCGTCCTCGGAGCACATATTCGATAGCGCTCCGTGCAGCTTGAGATGCGTTACCCGCCCACCCGCTGCCTTGGCCATCGCCTGCGACGCTCCCATTTGGTACCGGACCCAGTTGGCAACCGTGCCGTTCGGAACGCTCATCCGGCGTCGCCCGAAACCCTGTAGGTCAGGGAATCCGGGGTGAGCGCCGATTCCGACGCCACGGTCCAACGCCGCCGACATCGTTTTCGCCATCACGTCGGCGTCCCCGGCGTGAAACCCACATGCGATGTTCGCCGAGGTCACGATGTCGAGAAGGCTTTCATCGCTGCCCAGTTGCCATGGGCCGAAACTTTCGCCCATGTCGGCGTTAAGGTCGATTGAAATCGTCATGGCCGTCTTCCTCATTTCCGGCAATGGCACCGTCAATTAACCGATACGCCAGCAGATCGGGAATGTCATGCGGATCCCGGACGAGGGGCCGAACCGACCGAGGCAGCGCCGCGAGCCGGTTCCGAAAATCCCGGTAAGCGGCGACGGCTTCCTTTCGATCCACGAAGCGGAACCGGATGGGGTCGCCGGGTCGGGCCTGGGCGATTAACGGAATATCAGGGGGAATCACCGTCCCGATACGGGGATAGCCGCCCGTGGTCTGGCATTCTCCCAGCAGTACGAACGGCACACCTTCGCCCGCGATCTGTATGTCTCCCGGAACGACCGTTTCGGACAGGGTATCGAGCTGCTCCTCTGCCTGGAACGGAGGCCCGTTGAACGCCATTCGCACCCCCATGCGATTACCCCGTGGGTCACGGGTGAAGTGGGTCTCCTCCAAACGGGCAATCGTCTCAGAATCGAAATGGACGGTATGGACACTCGGGACGATGCGCAGGACACCCCCTTGGAACCGTTCCGTGACGCGAAGCGCCATGCCGATCCGGCCACCGGGATCCTCCGCGACGGACAGGACGGCACCGGACTCGATCACCCCACCGAGGCGGTTTGCCAGATGGGTGGAACGCGACCCGAGGAACAGTGGGGTATCGATGCCACCTCCCACATGAAGATAGCAGTAATTGCCGCGGAGCGTTCGACCGAGAGTGAGTGTCTTGCCGGACTTAAGCAAGTGGCAGGCGTTGAATGCTATGGGTTCGCCATCTATTTCGGCTTTGATCGGAGCTCCCGTCAGGGCAATTCGCATGTCACTTGCGGCCTCAAACGCGCCACCCGTTCCCGTCAGTTCAAGCGCCCCGGCCTCCGGAGGTTGGTCGAGCAGGGCGGCACCTTCGTGAAGCGCGAACGTATCCGCCGCGCCGCCCGCGGAAAGACCGTTATCAAGTTTGCCATACCGGCCGGTATCCTGCACCGTAACGCCCGGTCCGCATCGAAGGACCCGCAGCGGGCGATTCATTCGAGCGTCTCCCGCGTCGCACCACCATCGCCGGTACGGTCAGTCGCCCGGATTTCATCGAGTTCCTCCCCGATCACCTCCCGGAACGTCACCTCGTCTCCGGGGGATAGCGGAAAAGGCTGTTCGCATGTCGGGCGGAAGCACTCGAAAGCGGTTTGCCCTATATGCCTCCATCCGGTGGGAGCGGGGCCCGCGAATATGATGAGCTGACGAATCGCCACGACAAGGGCACCGCCCGGAACCCGTTGGTTGAGGCGCACCATGCGAGGAATATTCCATCGCTCCGGAAGTTCACCCATATAGGGCTGTCCGGGAGCGAATCCGATGGTCAGCACGCGTAGTCTGGTTTGCGCGATATCTTGGCGAGCCTTATCGGTATCGAGCCCCGCGCAGATGGCGGCTTCCGCAAACTGCGGCCCGTATTGGCCACCGATCACGGTCGGAATGCGCCAAAGCGTTCTTCCCGCCGGAAGCGACGCGGACAGCCAGTCCTCGCTCGCCAGCAGAGCGAAGAGCCGAGCGTCCAGAGACTCATGGCTGATCCTAAGCGGATCAAATCGCAGGAACACAGAAACAAGGGTCGTCGCGGTCTCTTCGATCCCTTCCCATCGCCGCGCTTCGACCGCCGCTCGGAATGCCAGCGCTGCCTGGTTGGCGGAGCTGGACAGCGTATCGTCGAAACTCACCAGCTTTCCGGTAAGTCCGATATCACGGATTCCGGGCAGTTCTCTATCCCCGCGCATAGAATCGTCTCATCAGGATCGGCGTTAGGCACATCGGCACCTGATAGCATCCGATGAAGACAAGAAGAGGATCGGTAATACCGTTTGGAAGCGCAACAAGAAACAGCGCGATGTTACGGTTGCCCGCGACGACGGCCGCGGCGACCGACGCGCCAAGCGTCCGAGCGGCGACCTGCATGCCGAAGCTCACCGCGAATGCCAGCGACAGCCAGCCAACCAGAGCCAGAGGATCATCGCGAAGTGTCGGCCCGACGGCAGCCATGAGGCCTATCACGATCACGGCCAAGGTCAGGGCGGCAAGCCCGTCGAGTTCCCGAACCGTCCCGGGTCGAGGGTCCGGAAAAAGCCATTGACGCAGGGTGAAGGCGGCACCGGTCGCGAAGGCTATCATGGCTGTCAGGCGCAGGGCCGCGTATATGACTTCGTTCGGTCCGCCCAGCGAAGGCAGCAGCCAGAACAGAGGAAGGACCGTCAGCGGCAGAAACGCGGTCCCCAGGATCAGCAGCCGCATCGCCGGTGCGGGGTCATGCCCCAGCATGACCGAAAAGGCGGGACTTCCGGAGATCGAGGGCGCCGCCAGGGCGAGCACCAAGGCGGCTCCAACCACGCTCCATTGCAGCCCAACTACAACCAGCCCGCTCGCCAGCGCGAAGGGAACGGCGAGCTGTAGAACCAGAACCAGGGCGATGTCCTGTCGCGCCTCCCTGAGATTCCCCATCACGGTTCGAGAACCGATTCGCAGGGCGCTGACAAATACCAGGAAGGCGACCATAGCGGGCAGGGCCGGCTTCAGCCAGGCCGCGAGATCGGGCAGGGTTAAACCGGCTACCAGACCGATGACAAGCTGCGCACGCCCATGGCGCGCAGCCAGTCGCAAGCTCCGCATTCAGGCCAGAACTCGAATGTTGTGGCCGATCCTGATGGAAAATTCCGGCAAATCGAGCGACGTCAACGACCTGGGCCCTGTCGCAGGTTATCGGGCAGCCAGGTTGCGATTTCGGGAAACGCGATCAGAACGAACACCATCAGAACCATGATCAGGAACATCGGAAACCCGGCGCGGGCGATGAAACCCATCTCATGGTTCGTCATTCCCTGCAGCACGAACAGGTTGAACCCGATCGGCGGCGTGATCTGCGCCATCTCGACCACGACGACAATGAAGATTCCGAACCAGATCAGGTCGATTCCCGCCTCGCGGACCATCGGTTCCACCACCGCCATGGTCAGCACGACCGATGAAATTCCGTCCAGGAACATGCCGAGGATAATGTAGAACACCAGAAGGACCATAAGCAGCTCGAAACGCGTAAGCTCCAGCTGCGCGATCAGATCGGCGAGGCCGCGTGGCAGTCCGGTGAATCCCATGGAGAGCGACAGGAATGCGGCGCCGGCGAGAATCAGGGCGATCATGGCTGAGGTCCGAGTCGCGCCCATCAGCGACTCGGTGAAGCTTTTCCAGGTCAGGGATCCTTGGGAGGCGGCGAGCACCAATCCGCCGATAACTCCGAACGACGCCGCCTCCGTCGCGGTGGCGTAACCGAGGTACATGGATCCGATCACCACGAGAATCAGGATGAATACCGGTATCAGGAACCTTGAATTCACGACGCGCTCTCCGAAGCGCATTGGTGCCTCGGAACGGGGATTCCATTTTGAGGATATCTGGCTGGTGATCGCCACATAGGCCATGAACATCGAGGCTAGGATCAGGCCTGGCAGGATGCCTGCGAAGAACAGTTTCGATATCGATTCATTTATGGTCACCCCATAGACAATCAGCGTGAGCGACGGCGGAATCATCAGACCGAGCGTCGCGGCTCCGGCCAGTGTGCCGATGATAATGCTTTCGGGGTATTCGCGTCGCCGCAGTTCCGGTATCGACATCTTTCCGACGGTGGTCAGCGTTGCCGCGCTTGAGCCCGAGACCGCCGCGAAGACCGTGCATCCCACGATGTTGGTGTGCACCAGGCCACCTGGCAGGCCCGCCAACCAGGGTGCGAGCCCCTTGAACATGTCCTCGGAAAGCCGAGTTCGGTACAGGATTTCACCCATCCATATGAACAGTGGAAGCGCGGTGAGCGTCCAGGACGACGATGCTGACCAGATTGTGGTCAGCATGACATCGCCGACCGGTCTGCTGGTGAACAGTTCCATACCAACCCAGGCGACGCCGATAAGCGCGAGGCCTACCCACACACCGGTTCCGAGGAGCAGGAAGAGGACGAACAGGAAGAGGACGATGATCGAATAATCATCCATCGCGCTTACTCCCCGAAGCTCTGATCAACGAGGTCGCGTCTGATTCGGTGCTTGCCCGATACGATCAGGTGAATCAGATGATCGGTCAAAGCGATCGCGAGAATCACCGCGCCGATCAGCATGAATGTCTGCGGAATCCAGAGTTCGGTTCTGTCCTGACCCTGGCTTATGTCGTTGAGTTTCCATGAAAACCATACGAATTTCTGGGCGTAATAGACAAAATACCACGCCACGGCGGTACCGATGGCGAAACACCATATTTCCATGAAGCGCCTTGTGTTCGGGCTCACGGCGTTGAGAAGAATCGAAACGCGTATGTGGCTGCCGCGGTTCAGGGCGTTGGCGAAGGCGAGAAAGGACGCGGCCGCCATGCAGTATCCCGCATAGTCGGGAGCTCCGGGAAAGACCTCCCCCGTCCATCGCGCCAGCATCTGCAGAACGATGAGCGTAAGAATCGCAACCAGGCACAAAGCGGCGAGCACGCCTGCGGCAAGATAGATGAAATCCAGGCCGGAACGGAGCGTTCTGAGCGCAGCGGGCATGGCGGTCTCTCGATTTATACTGCATCAGCCGCCCCGGAACTTTCCGGGGCGGCATGTTCGACGGAACGGTGAGCCGTCCGTCTGGATCAGCGCGGATCCCGCGTCACTGCATCGCCTTGAACGCCTCAACGACGGCCTGGCCCTGTGCGCCCGCCGCTTCGAGCCACTCGGCGGTCATGGTTTCGCCGATCGCCTTGAGCTCGGCCGTCATGGTCGGATTGGCCCGCTCGACCGTCATTCCGCCATTACGCAGTCCCTGAAGGGTGAAGCCCGTATATTCCTTGGCCCGCCAGTTTCCGGCATATTCGGCAAGGCCGGCACAGGCCTGGATGATGTTCCTGTTGGCGTCGGAAACACCGGACCAGACGTCAGAGTTCACCATGACGTAGTTACGGGGCAGCCATGCATCGACTTCATAGAAATAGTTGAGAGATTCCCACACCTTGCGATCATAGCCCGTCGATCCGGACGATACCATCGCATCGGCCACACCCGTGGCGAAAGCCTGGCTGATCTCGGCCGCTTCGATGGTGACGGGCAGCATTCCGGTGAGTTCCGCAAGCCTCGATGTTGCGTTGTTGTAGGAGCGGAACTTGATGCCCTTCATATCGGCCACCGACATCACCTCGTCGCGGAAATACAGACCTTGGGGAGGCCAGGGTACCGAGTAGAGCAGTGTCAGGTTCTGTTCTCCCAGAAGCGTTTCCATTTCGGGCTTGGCGACCTGCCACAGCTTTTCTGCATCGTCGAACGAAGTCGCAAGGAACGGCACCGAATCGAGGCCGAAGAGAGCGTTCTCGTTCTGATGCCCGGAGAGCAGACGCTCACCGATGGGAACCTGACCGGTCTGGATCGCCCGCTTGATCTGCGCGCCGGGGAACAGCGAGCCGGACGGGTGCGTTACGATTTCGATGTCGCCTCCGGTGCCGGTGGTTACGCATCTAGCGAATTCCGCTCCGGTAACCGAGTGGAAATTCGAGCCGGAATACGCCATCGGCATATCCCATTTCTCGCCTGCCTGCGCCGCGGTGGCGATCGCGGCGGTTGCGGCGGTGATCAGGAATTTCGTTAAGTTACCCATAGTTTTCCTCCTCATTGGGTTAGCGTTAGGCTGTGATCCTCAAACCCCTATCGCGAATCGTTCGGGTGAATAGGGGGCAAGGTCAATATTCGGCTTTCTTCCAGAGATGATCTGCGCAAGCAAGCGTCCGGTTTTGGGACCTCCGGTCAGCCCGATATGGTGGTGTCCGAAACCCGCGAAGGCCCCTTTGAGGCCGGGAATCTCCCCGATCGCCGGGATTGAGTCGGTCAGGGCTGGCCGATGTCCCATCCATTTCGTCATTTCGGACCATCGAAGCCCGGGTATGGCGGAGGTAACGCCGCGTTCGAGAAGTTCGAACGGCTCCGGCGACGCGGGAGCGTCAAGCCCGCCGAATTCGACTATGCCAGCGGCCCGCAGTCGCCCTTCCATCGGGGTTATTACGAATTTGCCACTGGCGACCATCGCCGGAGACCGTGGCATTACCGATGGCGACCAAAGCTCGATATGGTAGCCACGTTCGGATTCCAGTCGCGGATTGAGCCCAAGCCTGGCGCAGAGCGGCCCCGACCAGACACCGGTGGCAAGCACCACCGCATCGCAGGGGATGGTTTCCCCACCTGCCCTCACACCGGCTACGGCGCCATCCGCGTGCGCGATGTCTTCCACATGAGCTTTGAGTATGCGTGCACCGTGGGTTTCGGCCTCGGCCGCAAGATCCTTGACGTATTGGCCCGGATCGGAGATCCGTCCGTGATTCTTCAGTCGGGCGGCAAATTCGAGGTTCCGGGAGTATGACCGGTCATAGCCGCTGAGCTTTTCTCCTTCCAGTTCATCCCATTCGAATCCGGCATCGTGGCGGATCGACCAGCCGAATGCGTCGGATTCGAAATCGGTGCGGTTATTATAGATGAACAGGTAGTCCGATGGAACGATCCAGCGTTCTGCGCGGGTACCGGCAGCGAGCGCCTGGTGGTCCGCGAGGCTGTCGCCGACGATGGGCATGAGCGCGTTCGCGATTCGCTGTACATCCTCAGCATTCGCGTGGCTGAGGTATTTGGATAGCCAGGGAATCAGTCGGGGAAGATAGGTCCATCTCAGAAACAGGGGTTGGCTACGGCTCAGCAGCATGCGAGGCGCCCTGCGAAGCAGTCCGGGAACGGTGATGGGCACGATGGAGCAGCTTGCGAGGACTCCGCCGTTGCCGTAGCTTGTTCCTTCGCCCGGGGCCGAGCGGTCGATCAGGATTACTTCATGCGCGTCCCGGACCAGCCACAAGGCTGTGGATACTCCGACGATTCCCGCTCCGATGACTGCTACGGTTTTGGTCATGGGCGCTTTGCGTAACGTCGGAGCTTTTCCATGTCAGGTCGAATTCCCAAGCCTGGACCATCCGGAACGGTAATCGTTCCGCCCTGGATTGGAAACGGCTCCATCAGAATGTCTTCCACCAGATGGTAGCGCGCATGATAGAATTCGCAGCCAAGGGAAATCTCCGATGTGGCCGCCAGCAGGTGTAGCCCCGCCAGATGTGCAAGCCCGGATTCGAACATGTCTCCACCATAGGCGCACAGTCCGGCGGCGCTGGCCATACGGGCTACGGTCTGGGCGCGGGTTGGCCCTCCCGACTTCATGACCTTGATCGAAACGCCGTCACAGATTCCTTCGGTGATGGCGCGGACCATGTCTTCCGGACCGAAGACGCTTTCGTCGGCGAGCAAGGGTACGTCGATGGCGGCGCGGATCTCCGCCATGAGACGGAAGTGATCGGCCCGCACTGGCTGCTCGATGAAAGCTGGCTTGAATTCGGCGATATCGCGGGTGCGGCTAACGGCTTTGAACGGTTCGAGTCCTTGGTTGAAATCCACACGGACCTCGAATTCCGGAAATTCATACGCGATCCGCTCCAACCGCCGGAGGTCAAACGCATGGTCGGCGA
Organism: uncultured Rhodobacter sp.; assembly: GCA_965201085.1. GTDB lineage: Bacteria > Pseudomonadota > Alphaproteobacteria > Rhodobacterales > Rhodobacteraceae > JAPOUP01. The sequence continues at coordinate 291,140 of CBDAVS010000015.1, forward strand.
AACCTGTCTTTAGCTTGACCAACCGTATGCCATCGTCTCGGATGCGGTGCATCAGGTCAATGTCCGCGTCAAAGTCAGGATTGGCGATGCTGACGGACAGCGGTGCGGAAGCGCGGGCTTTTCCACCGAGCAGCGCCCAGACCGGGGCTCCTATAATGTTGCCCTGAAGATCGAGTAGCGCCGATTCCAGCGCTGCCTTGGCTTCGGTGCAGTGCGCGACCGCGCAGCGCGCGTCAGCCATAATCGTGGCGGATTCACCGACATGGCGTCCCACCACCACGGGCCGCAGGTAGCGATCGAGAGCGGCGTAGCTCGCTTCGGAAGTTCCGGTGAAGACCGACCACGGCGACGCCTCGCCCCATCCCTCCGCACCGCATCGGGTGCTCAGGCGCAGAACGACGATTTCGACGCTGCCTTCAACCGATCCGATACCATGGTCCCGCCGGGATGTGATCGGCAAGGACAGGTGCCATAGGTCGAAACCGGTGATGGTCTGGAGAAGGTCGGACGGTGAACTTTGCATCGGCTATCGGTTGCCGTCTTCGCGATATCATTCCTGTATGACGCGTTTCTTTCAGGCCGCATTGGCGCGAACGCCCAGCTGCGCCTACAGCATTTAGCCAAACGGCACAATCAGAAATTGCGCATGAATTCTGCCATGCTGGGCCACTGCGGTTGTATGGGTGAATTTCGGGCAGGGATGTCAATGTGGGACGCCATTGTTGGAGATGATCCGGCTTTTCCTGTCTCCGATGTTCTGGCGGGGCCGAATCGCAGGGTGAGCTTGATGTGACAATGCAAATGCATTGCCTATGTTGTTGTAGATGGATGTGTTCATACAGGAGGCCATCATTACAGCGCGTGCTTATGCTGTATCGAAGCTCACAGATCGCTATCAGACAACGGTACCGAGCAGTGCACGCAATCAACTGCAGCTCGGCAACGGGGATCTACATAGTGTCTGCCGGAAAATCCCGTGTTTTTCCGGGGATCGGGCCGAATCCGGCGGATTCCGGCTTCACGGGACCTTGGCCGGGCCGGTCGAAGCGCCGCCGGGGGCGTCGCGGACCTGGATGGCCCGGTTCAGCCTCCCGGGGTTCCGCCGGACCTTTTTCGTCCCCGGTGGCCCCGCGGTTCCGGCATGGTGTGGAGCGGGTCGATGTCCTCCTCCGGCCGCTCCCGGGCGGGCGCGGTCAGGTCGTAGACCTTGACCGCGGTCACGGCGTCGAAGGCGGGGCGCTTTTTCAGGTCACCGGCGGCGTCGAACCCGGCGCGCGGAACCGGGTCCCTATCGTCCAGCGCCTGCGGTACCGGTCCAGCACGGTGGCGGCCTCCCCCTCCGCAGGGCGCTCCGCGGTCAGGAGCGGCCGGTGCGGGGTGTCGCCGCCGTCCTCCGGGGCCCGGCACGGCAGTGGTCGGCGGTCGCCCCGTGGTGCGGTCCGGGGATATGCTTCATGGCCACCCGCGTGTCCGGGCAGGCGGCGGTGGACGGCTTTCCGTCCCGCCCCGGTGGGAAGGATCACCGGCGGGTCCTCACCCATGCCGTCCATCCACGCCCGTCCCATGCCAGCGATGCAGCGGCGGACCCGCCCGTCGGTGTGGCCGGAGCGTCCGTATTCCCTCCCGGCCCATGTCCCCGGCGCCGTCGCAGGGTCCGGTGGGCGTTCCCACCGGACGGCGGTCCATGTGGTCGAGCACATTCCTCCAGCCGTCCTCCGGCGCCGGGACCGTCACCATGCCGGCCGCGCCGCGCCTCCCGGAGGTGGACCCCGCCGGGGCCCGGCCCGCGCCGCCAGCGACCACGTGGCGGAGCCGGAGCCCATGGCGCCGTGGACGCCGTGGCGCTCCGGGCGTATCCAGTGGCGCACCTGGCCGTCGGGCGGTCGCACCCATCCCGGCGGATGGTGCCGCGCCACCGTCGCTTCCCACAGGCGCCTTCACCTCCGCCGCGGGGAAGCGCCTGCCGCGCGCGTCGCGCCGGTTCCCGCGCCCGCACAGGCCGCGGGCCAGCGCGTATCGGCTTGCCTCACCCGACCGCAGTGCGGCGGCGAGCCACCCGGGCGTCCGCGAACCGAAATGTACGGGTCCATACCGCATGTCCGTCCGATACACTGACGGAATTTTTTATACAGGTGTGAGACTTTGTAAGACCACAGAGGCGGATGCAGCGGTTGGTTGTAGCGCGTTGTCGAGAAGGAGATCCTTCATTTTGACATTCTACATGCGATGGTTCGGTCAGGTGCTATTGATGGACTGGTGTTTCATGGCGACACTGCACTCAGGCTTTGCTATGGTGTGGCACGGCTGAGCGAGGATCTGAAATTCTGCGGTGGCATCGGTTTCAGGCCCGACAGATTAACGGAAATGGCTGCGGCGGTCGAACGTCACATAAGACAGAGAAAAGGTCTGCAGGTTCGAGTCAAAGAACCTTCGAAACAAACGCTTGATGGTGTCGGTGTTCACCGGTGGTGGATACAGGCCGAAACCGAACCAAGTCACCCGGATCTGCCTTGGCAGAATATCAAGCTGGAAATCGCCACCGTTCCATCGCGCCGCCAAGCGGCACGCTCGTTGGTGATGAACCATGATGTTCTTCCGACCGAATGCAACGATATTGTTGTCAGGGTGTCGACAATGGAGGGGATTCAGGTGGACAAGATAATCGCCTTTCCCGCCGCGTTGCCTGCCTACGTTCGTTGGCGCGACATCCGGGACATGCACTGGCTTTCCAAGCGGGTTGGTGGCGTAGGTCCAGAGTTGGTTCGTGCCCTTGGGGAAGATCACGGATTGAAGGGATTCGGCAGTCTTCTGGCACCCGCAATTGGTGTGTTAACACGTCTTGTTCACTCCGGTGGTCTGGTTAGGGTGCTTTGAGATTTCCTGCTATCGACTATCGCGCTACGAACCATCGAAAACCCTGATTGGCTTTCCGCAGTCTCGGCCGAGCTCAGTGAACTTCTTGAGAGAATCCAGAGGCAACTGGCGTGACGGTCGACGTAGCAACCGAGAGCGTCCCGTTTGTTTGGATCAAATGGCTGCGAGATTGTTGTTTCCGCTATGAGCAACACGTGGTATGGGACTTATCTCAAAGTAAGGCTAGCAGTCGATGTGGAAATACACTCCCGGTCAAAATTTCATCGCAAATACCGACGAACGATGCGCAGCGTGGCAGATGTGATTATTCCCCCCCCCCCCCCCCCCCCACTTCCAGTCCGAAGTGCAACACCGGCCCGCCTCCGGAGCGAGGGCGTGGCCCGAGCGGAGGAGGCGGGCCGGTGTTGAGGGATTTTCCGGCCAGGGCCCCGGCTTCCACGCGGAATACGGCGGCTGTCCCTTCGGACCGGAGCGTAACCGGGCCTCCCGGCGGCGGCAGGGCCCCGCGGCGGGAGGTGGCGCGCCCGTCCGGGCGAGGGAGGGGGTGGCCCGACCGAAACCGGGCGGGCGCGCCTGCGGAATTCCCTCTCCCCCGTCGGCCGACGGGGCGAAGCGCCTCAGGGAGGCCGCGCCCGCGCGAAAGCCTCCGCCGGCGTCAGGTGGCCGGGCGCCTTGCGGGGGCGCGCGTTCAGGATGTCCCGGACCCGCTTCACGCGGGCGTCCGTGACCTGCCGCAGGTCGGTCCCCTTCGGCAGGTACCGGGGCGGCAGACCGTTGGTGTGCCCGTTCAGGCCCCGCTCCCACGAGTGGTGGGGCGTCGGGAGGAGGAAGTCGGCCGCCGGCGCCTTCGCCACCTTCGCGTGCCCGCGAACTCCCTGCCACTGTCCGCCGTGATCGTGTGGACCCTGGCGCCGAGCCCCTCGGGAAGGTCGGTCATCGCCCCGCCGGCCGCCTCCGCCCTCTTTCCGTCAACCCGTTGGACAGGCGTGAATTCCGGGCATCTGTCCACAAGCGACACCACCGCACCGCCGTTTCCCCCGTCGATCACCGTGTCCGCTTCCCGGTCGCCGATTCTCGCCTTCGCCCCGACCTCTTTCGGGCGCTCCGGGATGTCCCTCCGGCCCGGGACATGACCCCGGCCCGCGTGGCGACCACCCTGCCGGTCCGGTTCCATTCCCCGCCGCCGCAGGTGCCCGCAAGGCGTCCCTCCGTCCCCGCCGTCCGCGCGTACGAGGTCGTATATCCGCTGACGGCCGACCATGCCGGGGTCCTCCAGCCGGAGACGCCCCGGGACCCGCTCCGGGCTCCAGCCCTCCCCGGCTTCGCCACGACCTTCGCCCGGCGCTCCTCCGTCAGCTTCCCCGGGACCGAAGAGGCCCCGCTCCGGCGCCCGGTGGCCTTCCTCCGCGCCTGTCCCTGCCGGTGTCCCCGCCCGCCGCCGTCGCGTCGGATCTCCCGCGATATGGTGGCCGGATGGCGGCCCGGCCGCCTGGCGATGGCCCCGTCCGAAAGCCCGCCTTTCCCCGTCGCGTATATCCGGCATCTTTCGTCGAAGGTCAGATGACGGTAGCCCTCGGGCATGACACTCTCCTATCCTGAGCACAGGGACTGTCGCCGTTATCCGGCCGATTCGCGGGATGCCGCACCCGAAACGCGGCTTCCCACCATCAACGGTGTTGCACTTCAGAGCGGAACGGGGGGAGTGATTTATCAACTGCAATATATACTTTCGCTACGAGGTGGTAAACGAGGTCAGCGCAGACCCGCGATTCGAGAATCCACAGGTCGCGAGCTCGCGGCGGGTTAGATTACCGGGCAGTTGTATTCCGCTCTACCCGATGTTACCGGAACTGAAGCCGAGGGTGGGCTCGGTGTGATCTGGATTCTTCCGGGGAGAACATCTTGGACCTGAAGGGATGCCACGCTCTGGTGACGGGTGCTGGAAGCGGCCTCGGAGCCGCAACAGCGAAGCACTTTGCGTCGTTTGGGGCACATTTGACCGTACTGGATTTATCTGATTGCCGAGCGGCGGCGGTAGCCAGCGCCTGCGGAGGTAGAGCGGTAGTGGCGGATGTGTCGGATGGGGACGCGGTTTCTGCAGCAGTCGCCAGTACGGAACATGAAGCGGGTGCTCCTCGAGTGGTGGTGAACTGCGCCGGAATCGCGGCGGGTGCCCGTATGGTTGGTCGTGACGGCAACCTTTCGCTGGAGACTTTTGAACGGACGCTGCGGATAAACCTTATCGGAACATACAACGTCATGAGCTACACGGCCCGATCGATGATGGCTCTGGAGCCGATAGGGTCCTCCGGTGAGCGCGGTGTGATCGTAAATACCGCGTCAGTGGCGGCGGAAGATGGCCAGGTCGGACAGACGGCGTACGCGGCTTCGAAGGGTGCAATAGCCGCCATGTGCTTGCCTGCAGCTCGTGAACTCGCAAAATTCGGGATTCGTGTCGTCGCGATTTCCCCCGGATTGTTCCAGACGCCGATGATGGACGGCCTGCCTGAAGCGGTGACCGCCGCGGTCACTGAAAGCATCCCATTCCCGCAACGTTTGGGAGTTCCTGAGGAATTCGCCCGTCTGGCACATCACATCGTGGAAAACCCTTACCTTAACGGCAGCACGATCCGGTTGGATGGTGCGGTGCGTTTGCCGCCAAAGTGAAACTTTGATGATTGCGAAGCGCACCGTGCATTCAATGATGAGGTGCCAGTGATTGCGCATCGCAAACCAACGGTTACATCCTGGCTGGTAGGTGGCAGGCGCTTCGTGGCCAACATTGTCCAAACCAGAAATGCCGCTCCCGGGAAGACAGTATCTTAAAGCTCTTCCGGACCGATCATACCGCCGAAGCGGTGGCCTCCGATAGGGCCTCTTTCGTTGCTGGGCCCACTCGAGACCGCCAATTGAAATGCCGCAAGGCTACCGGAGTTGACGTGATGCTGAAGGCACCGAGGCTGAAATCTTTCTGCCGCATTTTCGTCGAACTTGGCGCAGTCGTCGAAATGGGTGCGGGTCGTGCGGGAGTCCGGCGCATAATCCCGGTAACCGGAGGAAGGCTGGAAGGCGAAATCACTGGCCGGGTCTTGGGGTGGGGGTCGGCGCGGACTGGCAAACGGACATCACTGATGGTTTGGCCGAACTGGATACGAGATATGCGCTGGAGATAGATGACGGTGCCGTCATCTAGGTGGTCAACTACGGCTTTAGGCATGGTCCGGAAGAGGTCATGGCACGTATCGCGGCTGGTGCAGACGTTCTGGATGATCAATGTTACATGCGGATGCAGGCTCGTCTCGAATGCGGTGACCAACGCTATGCCTGGGTGAATCGCACTTTGTTTGTTGTGACCGGAGCGCGAAACGCATCTTCGGTCGAAATGCATCTATGTGCGTTAAAGTGATCCAATGGTCGAAATACCGACGGTGACCGGTGGCCACCGACACCAGGGTTTGTGTATGATCATGACGAGGTCGGGTCATGCCCGCAGGGCCTGGAGGCCAGAACCGGATGTTTATCCCGCGTAGATGTTCTTTTTTGTTCTCTTTGCTTCCATTGCGATACAGTTCGGGAACCAGCGGTGAAAACTACACCATCGGTCCTTAACCTACTGAGGATATTTCCATTATTATCTTTTTCTGTGTGTCGTCCGGTGCGTCGCTCAACTTATTCCACAGCAGATTGTCAATTTCCTTTCTTGAGGCGCTGCCAAACTCACATAGAAATTTAGGTATCAAATCCGCATAATGCCGATCATCGAACGCACGGGTTTTGATGTATTCAGCTTTCTTTGCGGAGGCAGCTGCAACCACAGCTGAACCCGGAAACGAGGCTTGCGCCTTTCAACCAAACTCTTCTTTTTCAGCGTCTGGATCGCGGCGTGTGGAACTGCCAGACTCTTCTGGACGTGATCAAGAGCCAGTACGTCGGTCAGTTGCAAACCGCTGTTCCCCTCAGAACACGCGTGTATCCAGGGTCAACCACCCCACCATAAAACGTCATTACGACTGCATTGCCGGACACCACATAGTCCGGCATGGGCAGATAGCGCTTGCGCTGCGTTTCATACATACGCTGAATGCCATAGCCCATCCGGTCGATCATGTACAGTTCGATCATGGCCTGTACCAGATACGGGTTGCGATACCCTCGCGGGGTTCTGTCGCCACGCACATAGTTTTCTGTTCCATCCTCAAAGAAGAGACCCGCGTTTTCCAATACCAGCCGATCCGGCTGTTCGGTCACCATGATCCTCTTGTTCTGGCGGTAATTCTGATGGGCGACGTAGTTGTGCAGGGCCTCAGGTAAGACCTTGTGATCATGTTTTGAAATTCCATGCGGCAGTAACTCGTTATCGGGCAGGAGCCGCAGCTGTATGTTGTGGATACGTTGATAGAGTTGAGATGTTGTCAGAATGAAGGGCGGGCCAAATTGTTCATAGTCGGTTCCTGACCGACCAGCTTCCATGTCATCTGGGCCTGATGCGGTGACAATAGATACGCGCTCTCGGACCGCCCCAGCAACAGCAGAGCCGCCCGTGTCACCTTTCCTTCCCAGATCCCTTGGCACGACCCAGCAGCGTCGCGACTGGCCACACCCGAACTTCTTCCAGGTCAATGCGGTTCTGGTGATTCAGCGCGAAGTTACCGCGTGCGCGTTCGAGGGCCTTCGGGTCAAGATCATCCAGATTGGCTCCCTCCACCTGCCGGGCACTCCAGTCGCCATAGAATGTCTGCGCCCGGATTTCATCCTGCTTTGGAATGCCAAGGGGGGCCAGGCTTTCGCCTGAACGCGCACAATAATGGCCTTTCCAGGCGATCGGGATTCCACGCGGCGCAGCGGGCTCTCGAACATCAAGACGCGTGTGCCATTTACCTCAGGCTCATGGATCCGCCGAAAGGGTGTTCGTGGACACGCATCCTGTGCAATCTGCGGCTTCAGACCATCAAGCCGTTCCCGTTCAGGCCGGTAATTCGTGCCGACCACCGTACGCGTTTTGTCGCTGACGCCAAACACCTGCCAGCCCCGTTGGCATCTCGCAGGTTTGCCTCATTCGCCACGGCCGAAAAATAGCGCCCGATCCTGTCGGTGTCATTATCATTGGATACCTCTTTGAACTCCACCACCTCGTTTCCCCGGATAGCGATCAATTCGGTCAGTTTTCGGTTCAGGGTGGCTTGGTCCGTGGTCTTCGATCACGTCATGCGATCCATTCCGATACCGGTGCGGCGGCCTCGTGCAAGGGCTGGCTGATGATATCGACAAGCGTTGGACCTTTATACGCGACGGCTTCACTCAATGCCGGTGCGATTTCCGCCGGGGACTCGACAGTCCACGCCTTGACACCGAAGGCCCGCGCGACAGCGGCATGGTCGGTGCGACCGAAGTCAACATTGTAGAATCTCTGGCCAAATCCAGCATTCTGCCCCGCCTTGATCCAGCCATAGGTCGCATTCGAGAAGACGATCGATGTCACTGGGATATCATAACGGACAAGCGTTTCGAGCTCACCGCAGCAGAAGCCGAACGAACCGTCTCCCATGACGCTGAGCACCTTGGCCTGCGGCCTTCCGACCTGAGCGCCCATCGCAGCGGCCAACGAATAGCCGAGCGCGCCATGAGCCCTGTTCGTAATGAAGCTCCGGCCCGGCCTGCACCAGCGGTAGTGTGCGCTGAAATAGGGGCATGGTGTCCCGGGATCCGCGCAGATCACAGCATCATCGTCAAGGATATCTTTCAAAGCGGCTATGACCGCCTCGGGCCGTATCGGGCATTCATCGCTCTCGGCCAAGGATTGGAATACACTCTGTTTCTTTGACCATGCTGCGGACGCGCGCGCCGCGCCGTCCTGCATCGGCATCTTCCGGGAGACCACTTCTGACACCAACGCCTCCAGCGCCAGCTTCGCGTCTGCGCAGACGGCGACATCCGTGGGATAGTTCGCTCCGATCGCCAATGGGTCGCTGTCCAGATGGATGACAGTCGACCCCGGACGGGGAAACCTCCAGCGTTCGGTCGTTACAGATCCGGCGCGGCAGCCAACGAACATCACGACGTCGGCATCCTCCACCACGGCACGGGTGGCGGGCACGCCGCCGTTGGAACCGACGACACCGACCGCCTGTTTGTGCGTCTCGGCGATGGAGCCCTGACCGGAAACTGTGGTTGCCACCGGTAGGTCCAGCGTCTCGGCGAGGGTGCGCATCGCGTCTTCAGCGCCCGCCAGCACCGTTCCGCCGCCGCAGATAACCAGAGCCGACCGAGCGTTTTCCAATATGTCCACCGCATCCCGCACGGCCTGCGGATCCGGTGCGGCGCACTCCGCAGGAAACGACCGGTGCCTTGTGTCCGCCCAGATTTCGGCCTCGTCCACCGCACCCTTCTGTGTGTCGAATGGCAATGCTAGATGAACTGTGCCGGGTCTACCGGTGGTCATCGTCCTGAATGCCTGACGCAGCGCGGCGGGCAGCCGCGCGGCGCTGTCGAGCGATGCGTTCCATTTGGTCAGCGGTTTCATGAGGGAGACCTGATCGAGTTCCGTCAATGGGAAACGACCCCGCGACGTCGTGGTGACATCGGTTGTGATTGCCAGGACCGGCACCGAACTGTCATTCGCTTCGACCAGTCCAGGGAGTATGTAGGTCGCGCCTCCACCGGAAGGTCCTTCACAGATGCCCGGTTTTCCGGTCACCCTTGCATAACCGTCCGCCATGTAGGCGGAATGCCGTTCGTCCCGGGTGAGAAAATGCGTTATGCCGTGGTCGAGTCGGGCGAGCGCATCGTAGAGCGGTAAGGTGGTATCACCGCAGAGCCCGAACATATGCTCGACACCGTAGGCCTGAAGCATCCGAACCATAGCTTCGGCGCCAGTCAGTTCGTTGGGACGGTTTACCATGGATTTTCCCTGCACCACTCCGCTACGCTTATGCTTGCATAAATGCGGCGAGAGGTCCATCGCGTCAAACGAACGCGGGTTGAAGCACGGTTTTGTGTCGACAACGGAAATATCGGGTTGGGATGGAGCGCCCGAAGGAGGGATGGGATGATCGCGACCGGTGGCAAGGCGATATACGGAGCGTCCGTCGGGATCCTGATGCTGGATGCCCGATTTCCGCGCATTCCAGGTGATATGGGCAACGCACTGACCTGGGATTTCCCGGTCCTCTACAGAGTGGTGCGCACCGCATCTCCCGACCAGGTGGTTCGGCGACGGGCGGAGGGACTTCTGGATTCGTTCATATCCGCCGCCCGTGAACTGGTCGCCAGCGGCGCCGATGGCATTACTGCGAACTGCGGGTTCCTGTCGCTTTACCAGCGGGAGTTGGCTACGGCGGTGGACGTTCCGGTGGCGTCCTCGTCACTGATGCAGGTTGGAATGGTCAACGCGATTCTTCCTCCGGGGAAGGTCGCTGGAGTGCTGACGATCTCCGCTGGTAGCCTGACTTCGGAGCATCTGAGCAATGCCGGAGTTCCGGAGGATACACCGATAGGAACGACGGAAGGCGGACGCGAATTCACCCGTGTCATTCTGGATAACGAGCCAAATTTGGATGTCGAGGCGGCGAGGGAGGATAACATCGAGGCGGCTCGGAACCTGGTGAACGCGCACCCGGAGATCGGTGCCGTGGTTCTGGAATGCACCAATATGATTCCATACGCGGCAGATATACGGGATGTGACTGGCCTTCCGGTGTTTTCCATGGCGGGTTTCGTGCGGTGGTTCCAGTCTGGGCTCACGCCCCAACGATACTCTATCGGAAATTAGGGGATTCGACCCGCCCGAACTGCCCTAAACCCACCCCATCCAGTTACGCTGTAAATGGAATTTGGTTCGCCGCAGGGAAAATGAACCCGTCCCGGTGAAAGGTGAACTTCTGTATACAGCGCGTGATGTTCGGTGCTTAAAATTCGATCAGAATTCGCGCCACTCCGATAAGCGAAAATTTTGGTTCTGGAGCGCGTTTCGGAGCTGTTGATCGCTGGAATTGGGGTGGGATGCGACCGGTGTTTCTATCCCACCGGTATGGTCGCGGCACCAATCGGAAACGGTAATCTCTGTCGCGGGTGGATCCGCGCCGGTGCCTGTCGGTCGCCACAACGTATGAAGTTGTTGCTCTGACCGAAGGCGCGGGTCGACGATAATTCATCCGCTGGCGCCGAAATACGGATCCGTGCCTACCTGGTGGCAGGGAACAAGCGAGGTTGGTTCGCATCCATGCTGTTTCGGCGATGTCCCTGCGTCCTTCTTTGGTTGAACGCCTGCGCTAACTCATGTGCCCGTGCTCTGCCGCGCCCAAAATCGGCGTCGGTCATCGACACAGGATCGTGGAACCGGATCGACAACACGCGCCTCCTGGTTCCCTTGGGGGGAACACTCGTATCCGATCACCCACCGGAAGATGCCACCGATCTCGATGCCCACTCTGTCATGTTCCGAAAGCTCGATCAAAGGAATTATCGCTTCTTCCGATTCATGTGAATGACCCGCGGCAAGATCGATCAAACAAGCCACGAATTCGTCATCGTTGATTTCGACGACATATCCCTCCCATTCCTGCAGCGCTTGGAAAGGCGTCGCTTCCGGCGCCGGTCTCGGCGAAGGAGGAGAGCCCGCATCACCCGAACCGAGGGAATACGAACGGGTGGACGGTGCTTTCTCCGCACGGTTCGAAACAGATGCCGTCGAAGTGTCCCGTGCTTGAGGCGCCGGGAACCGCTCCGCCGCTTCGTCTGCGTCCGTTCGGATCGCAATATCATCTTTCGTGCCAATCCCTTGTTTAACAGATCCTACATCAATGGCTTTAGCGGAATTCCCGGAATGAGACATGCACACAACATTCCATTTCGTGCTCGACAGGAACGTTACGGGATCCATACGTCCAACGGTGCGCCGGATGGATGAGTCAAAGCGCCCATTGAATAAACCGACCAGTTTACCCCGTCGGTGGGGCGAAATCCCTTCAGTAATATATCGATCAGTGACTTTGGAGTAAATGTCGAACAGGTCGCCATCCACTGAATCCATCACCGACACTGTGTCACGATGTCTTTCGTCCCTCGTCAGTTTTCGATGGATCCGGAAGAGGCGTACGGATCGAGTTTGCCGCGGGAGTCGAGCTTCCTTTGGGCAGGCGCACGAGAAACCAGCGGATGGCGTAATTCATCGGTGGATGACAGAAACAGCATGGTCGACCCGCCTCGCTCCGTTATCATGACCGTTCGTATCGTTGTCATAGGCGCGACGCTCACAACCGTAAGCATTCACCCGAAGCGTTGAGGTGGGGCGTTTCCCGACCCCATGCCCCGCCGGTTCCAATAGTCGCGAACTCCGGTAGCGAGCATCAGCCACTTCCGCGATTGCCCTGTCGCCAGGATATAGGGAACGATGCCTTGAATTCCCCGGCGAAAGTACGTATCTGCCTCGCGACAAAACCAAGGAACAGCCATGGCGACCCGCATCAATCCGCTGCAGTTCATTCAAGAGGTTCGCGCCGAAGTTTCGAAAGTCGTTTGGCCGACCCGTCGTGAGGTTCTTCTCACCACCGCGATGGTCTTTGCCATGGCTACCCTGACGGCCATCTTCTTTTTCTTTGTCGATTGGCTCATCAGGACAGGACTGAACGTCATCCTCGACACGATGGGCTGAACGCGGCCGGGGCTTGCCATTCGGTTATCGCAGGCGTATTGCCCCGTTCGGACTATTCGCGGAGGTGCACTGGGGGCGAGCCTGCGCGGGGTTCCAATAGACGGAAAAGTCGCGTTTGGGGTCAGATGCTCCGGCCAGAGCCGGAGCTACACGGATACGAGAGGGGCACATGGCGAAACGGTGGTATTCCGCGAGCGTGATGTCGAACTACGAGAAACGAGTCGCGGAACAGATCCGGCAGAAAGTGTCCGATGCTGGCCTAGACGATGAGATCGTCGAGGTTTTGGTGCCGACCGAAGACGTGATCAGGGTGCGTCGCGGCAAGAAGGTCACGGAAGAACATCGGTTCATGCCCGGCTATGTGCTGGTGCGGATGGAAATGACCGACAAGGGCTACCACCTGATCAACTCCGTAAACCGTGTCACGGGATTTCTCGGCCCTCAAGGCAAGCCGATGGCGATGCGCGATCAAGAGGTCAACGCCATTCTGAACCGCGTCGTGGAAGGTCAGGAATCGCCGCGTACCCTGATCCATTTCGACATCGGGGAAAGGGTATCGGTAACCGATGGACCGTTCGAGGGCTTCGACGGGATGGTTGAGGAAATCGACGACGACAACCAGCGTCTGAAAGTCACGGTCTCGATCCTCGGTCGCGCGACACCGGTCGAACTGGAATATACCCAGGTCACCAAGCAGACCTGACCGTTCCCCGCGCCCCGGTCGGGGCGCGTCGAAATCGTGGAAGGCGAGGAGCCGCGGCTTCGGACCGGACCACGGCAACCCAAGGTCGAGGGGACGCGTCCCCGGCCGTTGCAGAAAGGAGAGGCCCTATGGCCAAGAAAATCGTCGGTTCGATGAAGCTGCAGGTACCTGCGGGACAGGCCAATCCGAGCCCGCCCGTGGGCCCCGCGTTGGGGCAGCGCGGACTTAACATCATGGAATTCTGCAAGGCGTTCAATGCCAGAACCCAGGAGATGGAACCCGGGGCGCCGTGCCCCACGGTGATCACCTATTACGCGGACAAGTCCTTTTCCCTGGACATCAAGACCCCGCCCGCATCCTACTTCCTGAAGAAGGCGGCGAACCTGAAATCCGCCGCGAACACCCCCGGGCGCGAAACCGTCGGTACCGTTACGCCCAATCAGGTCCGTGAAATCGCGGAAGCGAAAATGAAGGATCTCAACGCAAACGATATCGAGGCGGCCATGAAGATCGTATTGGGCTCGGCCCGATCCATGGGCATCGAGGTGAAGAAGTAGGATCATGGCAAAGCAGGGAAAAAGAGTAAGGTCCGCCCGAGCGGCCGTCGCCGGTAAGCAAAACCTGACCGTCGAGAACGCCGTCGCGCTTGTGAAGGAACACGCCACCGCGAAGTTTGACGAGAGCGTCGAGATCGCCGTGTGTCTCGGCGTCGATCCGCGCCATGCCGACCAGATGGTTCGCGGGACGGTCAACCTGCCGAACGGAACCGGCAATGTGGTCCGTGTGGCGGTTTTCGCCCGGGGTCCCAAAGCCGACGAAGCCCGGGACGCCGGTGCCGATGTCGTCGGCGCCGAGGATCTGATGGAGACGGTGCAGGGCGGAACGATCGAGTTCGACCGATGTATCGCCACGCCGGAGATGATGCGGATCGTTGGCCGTCTCGGTAAGATTCTAGGGCCCCGCAACCTGATGCCGAACCCGAAGGTCGGTACCGTGACGGAGGACGTCAGGGAAGCGGTCCAGGCGGCGAAGGGGGGGCAGGTCCAGTTCAGGGTTGAACGGGCTGGAGTGGTTCACGCGGGAATCGGCAAGGCATCGTTTGAACCGAACATGCTCGTCGAGAACCTCCGGGCCTTCGTGGGAGCGGTCCAGAAGGCGAAACCGACGGGTGCGAAGGGTACTTACCTCAAGAAGATCGCGGTCAGTTCCACAATGGGACCGGGTGTGTCGGTAGATGTTTCAAGCGCGACCGGAAACTGACGGCGAGCCTAACGACAGATGGCCGGGTACCGGCACGGCCATCTGTGCCTTTTTGTAGCGGTTGCGCCCCGGACGGACCTTGCGCGATGATCGCACGGAATTTCGTGCGGCTGTCTCATGGACGTGGTGGAACGGTCGTTGCGGTGATGACATGTCTATACCGTCAGGTCACGGCAAACTCGGGGTGCAGCCGGGACGCGATGAGGGCCTGATCCTGCCTTGGTTCGTCGGTCTTCGGTGCCCGCTTCCGGCCGGAAACGCGAACAATTGGGAGAGCGGTAGTAGGTCAAAGCGTAGATAGCCCGACGCAATGGTTGGCTGACCCGAAGAATCCGATAGCGTCACGGCGGAGGAGAGCCGAATTGGGCAGGCCAACCGTTCACGATATCGCGAAAGAGGCCGGGGTAAGCCTCGCCACGGTGGATCGTGTTCTGAATGTGCGACCCGGGGTCACGGAAAAGACGATCGCCAAGGTCCGGGAGGCTGTCGAACGGCTGGGCTATGTCCGCGATACCTCCGCCGCCAATCTCGCTCGACAGCGCGAGTATCGTTTTGCGTTTGTGCTTCCGGAAGGGTCGAGCCAGTTTACCAACGCTCTGCATATGGCGCTTCGGAAGGCTTCGTCGTCCCATATGGCCGATCGCACGCGTATCGCATTGGTTCGTGTTCCTCCGCGGGATCCGCATGCTATCGTTCGGGAATTGCGGTCGCTCGATACCGAACGGCTTGACGGATTGGCCATTATGGTACCGGAAACTCCCCAGGTGCGCGATGCTGTGTCCCGTCTGAAGCTGGCGGGTCTCGCCGTCGTTACACTGGTTTCCGACCTTCCCAATGCCCGACGGGACTACTTCGTAGGTGTCAACAGCATAGCGGCGGGCCGCACCGCCGCGCTGCTCATGGGACGTTTCGTCAATTCGCCGGGAGAGATCCTCGTCATAACGAATTCCATGAGATCCCGCGACAGCCTTGAGCGGCGTCTTGGTTTCGACCTGGTTATGTCAAGCGATTTCAGTGAACTGACCGTACTTCCGACCGTGGAATCCCATGATGACCCGGATCGCATCCTGGAAATTGTCAGGGAGGTGGTGGCATCTCGGGATCGATTGGTCGGGGTTTACTCGATGGGGTCAGGGAACACGACACTTCTGTCCGCGCTCCGAAAGAGCGGACGGCTTGGCGAATTGGTCGTTCTGGCGCATGAACTGACGCCCGCTACGCACAGGGCTCTGCTGGAAAATGAACTGGCCGCCGTGATCGCGCAGAATGTGGGGCACCTCGTGCGCGGCGCTCTACGGGTGTTGCGCAACGTCTGCGACAATCTTCCTATCTACGACGAACAGGAGCGCGTACGGATCGAGGTGGTGCTGAGAGAGAACCTGCCCTGAGATCGCCGCATGGTTCGAAAGACCGCAGGTGAGAGGATCGGGGTTGCCGCTGATATGCACCGACCGACCGAATCGGCAAGGGTCAATGGAGGTGTCAAAACGTCCGATAGCCTTGCGGTCTCCGTTCTTAGTGATCAACGGTTTATGACATTGGTCCGAAGGCAAAGCCATTCCGAGGAACGGTGTGATCCGAGATTTAACCTAATGGAAATACGCGTATATTGCGGGTGATACCGTATGCTGCATATACCGATACGAGTCGGAAGTGCGATGTTTGGCAAAATCCAACTTGTGAAGAGGTACGTACCTCAATATGGTGGAAGAAGCACTTTTAGTGGTGCGAAGACGAGACGGTCCGAAGGACGCGTCCAACTGACGAGAGGATATCACCCATGAAAAAGACCCACTTATTGGCGGCGACCTCGCTTTCAGCGGTGACCGGTTTCGCCGCGACCGGCCTGCATGCCGAGGATCTTACCCTGTGCTGGGCGGCCTGGGATCCGGCCAACGCGCTGATCGAACTCTCGAAGGACTTCGAGGAGCGTTCCGGTCACAATATGAGCTTCGAATTCGTGCCATGGCCGAACTTCGCGGACCGAATGCTGAACGAACTCAATTCGGGCGGTCAACTATGTGACCTGATGATCGGCGACAGCCAGTGGATCGGCCTCGGAGCCGAGGCCGGTCATTACGTGAAGCTGAACGATTTCTTTGACGCCAACGGTATCAGTATGGATGACTTCATCCCGGCCACCGTGACCGGTTATTCCGAATGGCCCAAGGGTACGCCGAACTATTGGGCTCTTCCCGCGTTCGGCGACGTCGTAGGCTGGACATATCGCCGGGACTGGTTCGAGCGAGCCGAATTACAGAGCGAGTTCATGGAAAAATACGGTCGGGAACTCGGCGTCCCGGACTCATTGGCGGAACTCAAGGACATCGCAGAGTTCTTTCAGGAACGCGAGATCGACGGCACCACGGTCTATGGCGCCGCGATCTACACCGAACGCGGGTCCGAAGGCATCACGATGGGTGTGACCAACGCGCTCTACAACTATGGGTTCGAATACGGCAATCCGGAAAATCCCTACGAACTGGAAGGCTTCGTGAACTCGACCGGTGCGGTGGCCGGACTGGAATTCTACAAGGAGCTGTATGATTGCTGCACGGCGCCTGGATCCTCGGACTGGTACATGTCCGAGAACATCGACGCCTACAAATCTGGTCAGGTCGCGCTGCAGATGAATTTCGCCTTTATCTGGCCCGGTGTGCATGCCGACGCCAATGTCGGTGGTGATCGATCAGGCTATTTTCCCAACCCTTCGGGTCCCGGCGGGCATTTCGCACAGCTGGGTGGGCAGGGCATCTCCGTCGTCTCCTATTCGGACAGCCAGGACGCCGCGCTGGAGTATGTCCGATGGTTTGCCCAACCCGGGATTCAGGCCCGTTGGTGGGAACTCGGTGGCTACTCGGCCCTGCGCGCCGTTGTGGAGGATCCGGGATTCGCCAGCAGTCAGCCCTACGCGCAGACTTTCCTCGACTCCATGGCGATCGTGAAGGACTTCTGGGCGGAACCGGCCTATGCCTCCCTACTGCTTCCCATGCAGGAACGTGTTCACAACTATGTCGTCGCCGGGCAGGGTACGGCCCAGGAAGCGCTTGACAGACTTGTCGAGGACTGGGTGGAAGTGTTCGAGGACGAAGGCAAGCTCTGAGGCAGGGCCGCGCACCCGCAATGTAATCGCGTGTGCCTAAAGCCCGCGCGGGGTCGCACCGTTAGGTCCGTCCCCGCGCCACGGCCAGAAATAGCACCCGGAAAAGAGGCAGTATGCCAGAGACAGCCATCGATCGGGTTGCGGAGTCGACGCCGCCGAAAGTCGCGAGCCGGATCAGGGGATTGTCCGACCGCGCCATCGCATGGATCTTCGTCGCGCCTACCATCTTCCTGCTGCTGGCCGTCAATATCTTTCCGCTGATCTGGACGATACGCCTCAGCTTCACGAATTACCGCGCGAACAGACCGAATGCCGATGTCAGCTGGGTCGGCCTGCGCAACTATGAACGCATCCTGAACGACAGCGACACCTGGATGACGATGCAGGCCACCGCGCACTTTCTGTTCTGGACATTGTTTTTTCAGGTGTTGATCGGGTTCGCGCTCGCTTGGCTGATAAACCGGAAATTCAGGGGCAACGATCTCTGGACGACGATCATCGTTCTTCCGATGATGCTCTCGCCGGCTGTCGTGGGTAATTTCTGGACGTTGCTCTACCAGCCCCAGATCGGACTCTTCAACAACATCGTCGGCTTCTTCACCGGGGTCGATCCGACCGGCTTTTCAATGATCGGTGACGTACATCTCGCTCCCTGGTCCATCGTGATCGTGGACACCTGGATGTGGACACCCTTCGTGATGTTGATCTGTCTGGCGGGTCTCAGGTCCATTCCGGACTCGATCTATGAGGCGGCTGAGTGCGACCGTGCCTCCAAATGGCGGCAGTTCTGGACGATCACCGTGCCCCTGGTGCTGCCTTTCCTGATGCTGGCGGTGCTGTTCCGCGGGATCGAGAACTTCAAGATGTTCGACCTCGTGGTTCAGTTGACCGGTGGCGGACCCGGCAGCCTGACGACGCTGACCTCCATCGATCTCAAGCGCGAAGCGTTCGAGAAATGGCGGACCGGCTACTCCTCGGCTTACGCCATAATCCTGTTCGTAACCGTGTTCGGGCTGGCATCGATATACGTGAAAGCCCTTAACAGGGTCAAGGAGAGATGAGCGGCCATACCGCCCTGGAGGTGTCCAGCCGCCAGAAATGGATCGCGGGTATCCTCGTCGTCGGTTATGCGCTCATCACGCTGCTGCCGCTTCTGTGGATCCTCGCGACGGGCTTCAAGTCATCCTCCGATGCCATCGCCTATCCGCCGAAGGTATTGTTCGAGCCGTCTTTGGAAGGTTACGTCAACCTGTTCACGGCGCAGACCCGGCAGACGCAGGAATTCCTTGAGGCAAATCCACCGACGACATGGTATGAAGAGATCGTTTACGACAAGGGAATGGTCATCGCCGGTCCGTCCCGATTCGGCGAGCGGTTCCTGAATTCGGTCATCATCGGTTTCGGTTCGACGTTTCTGTCCGTGTTTCTTGGCACGCTCGCCGCCTATGCCTTCTCCCGGTACAGGATTCCACTGAAAGACGATCTGCTGTTCTTCATCCTGTCCACGCGGATGATGCCACCCATCGCGGTGGCGATCCCGATCTTCCTGATGTTCAGGTCGCTTGGGCTGAGCGATACGCATGCGGGAATGATTCTGCTCTACACCGCCGTGAACCTTTCGTTGTCCGTCTGGCTGCTGAAGGGGTTCATCGACGAGATTCCACGGGAATATGAAGAGGCCGCGTTGATCGACGGTTACACTCGGTTCCAGGCGTTCCGGAAAGTCGTGCTGCCCCAGGCGGCCACGGGCATCGCATCGACCGCGATCTTCTGCCTGATCTTCGCCTGGAACGAATACGCCTTCGCTGTGCTGCTTACCAGCGGAACGGCGCAGACCGCGCCACCGTTCATACCTACCATAATCGGTGTCGGCGGTCAGGACTGGCCGGCCGTCGCCGCTGGTGCCAGCATCTTCCTCGTCCCGGTGATGGTTTTCACCATTCTGCTGCGTAAGCACCTGCTTCGGGGCATCACCTTTGGAGCGGTTCGGAAATGAGTGGTTTCATCAACGGTCTGCTAATGCTGCGCCGGGGCCCCTGGGAAATGGTCGCATCGGTCATTATCGCGATCGGCGTGGCTATGCTGATGCAGCCCTACACCCTCTGGGCGTTCAGCTATTCCTTCGTCGTCACGCTGGTGGGCACCGTGATGTTCGTCATCGTCAGCCATTTCCCGGAATGAGCGATGGCCGAGATCCAGATCAGGAATCTACGCAAGGAATTCGGGGATTTCACCGCCGTTGAGTCGTCGTCGTTCACGGTCGAGGACGGTGAGTTCTTCATGCTGCTCGGTCCTTCGGGATGTGGAAAGACGACGACCCTTCGGATGATCGCCGGTCTGGAACTGCCGACATCCGGTGAGATACACATCGATGGTGAGGAAGTCGGGCGGAAACCCGCAAGCCAGCGTGACATCGCTTTCGTGTTTCAGCTGTTCGCGCTCTATCCGCATATGAACGTCCGAAAGAACATAAGCTATCCATTGATCAGTCAGGGGATGGCACGGGCAAGGGTTCGTGAAAAGGTCGCCGAGGTGGCGCGGATTCTCGGAATCGAGAGCGTTCTTGACAGGCCCATCAGCGGTCTGTCGGGCGGTGACCGGCAGCGCGTGGCCCTTGGACGCGCGATCGTGCGCAATCCAAGATGCTTCCTGATGGACGAACCTCTCGGAGCGCTTGATGCGGAATTCCGTGAACGCATGTCGGAGGAGCTTCGTGCGCTGCATGACCGGATGGGCGCCACCACAGTCTATGTGACCCATGATCAGCTTGAAGCCATGCAGATGGGTGACAGGATCGTTGTCATGAACCATGGCGTGATCGAGCAGTTCGGGACGCCCCAGGATATCTACGACAAACCGGCGACGAAGTTCGTCGCCGAGTTCATCGGTTCACCGCATATGAACTTCCTTAAATTCCACGGTCGCCTTGAAGCCGGTGCGACGGCTGTTGAGCTTCAGCATCGGAGGCTTCGGATACCCGTTCTTCGCGAGCCGTTTGAAGGTGACATGTTCTATGGCGTGAGACCGGAGCATATCCGTCTGGTGGACGGCGCCGGCTACCGCGGCGAGATTGTTGCGGCTGAATATCTCGGTACGACCCAGATCGTTACATTGAACACACCTGACGGCGAGGTGAAGGCCCGCATAGCCTCCGACCGGACCGCGCACGTTGGAGAAACCGTCGGGCTGGAGTTCAACGGCGCCACGGTCACGCTGTTTGATGGGCTTTCGGGACGCGCCATCCGAACGGACCTGAACGACGAGGACCTGTCGCATGGCTGAGGTTACGCTCCGGAACGTAAGTAAATCTTTTGGTGAAACGGTTGCCGTCGATGATGTGACCATGATGGTCGCCGACGGCGCTTTCGTCGTCCTTCTCGGCCCGACCGGTGCGGGTAAGACGACGACGATGCGGCTGATCTCCGGGTTGGAACGCCCGGATAGCGGCGACATCCTCATCGGCGGCCGTTCCGTCGTTTCTGAAACACCGGCGCAGCGGAACGTCGCGATGGTGTTTCAGCAATACTCGCTCTATCCTCATATGACCGTTCGGGACAATCTTGCTTTTCCGCTGCGGTCTCCGATCCTTCGGACGCCGGATGACGAAGTTGTGCGGAAGGTGCGCGAGGTCGCGGAAGTCCTTCGTATCGGGCACAAACTTGACAGTAAAGCGACCGCATTGTCCGGTGGCGAGATGCAGCGGGTATCCATCGGGCGGGCGCTGGTACGCAATCCTTCCATCTATCTCATGGATGAGCCACTCAGTTCGCTCGACGCCAAGCTACGCGCCGACCTTCGCGTCGAGCTCAAGCGCATCCAGGCCGGTCTTGGCGCCACGCTTCTATACGTTACCCATGACCAGATCGAAGCCATGACCATGGCCACGCATGTGGGAGTTCTGGGCACTGGCCGATTGGTGCAGTTCGGTGGTCCTCGCGAGATCTATGAAGACCCGGTAAGCCTTTACGTCGCCAGCCGTCTTGGATTGCCCCGTATCAACGCGCTCCCCGCCGGACTATTCGCTGGCGCCCCGCCGGGGGCCACGACGATCGGTTTGAGGCCCGAGCATATCCAGACCGGTGACGGAAAGCCGTCAACGGTCTCGCGGATCGAACGTCTCGGAGACCAGACCCGTCTGCATCTCACGCTTGAGGGACATGAAATCGTCACACTCACCGATGTCCACACCGAACTCAAGTCCGGCGATACCGTCGCCATCCAACCCCGCAACGCCCTTTATTTCGACGCCGCCGGCGCTCGGATCGCCTGAGGAGGAGAGCCATGAGACAGTTCATAAACAGCAGGGAGTCCCTTGTCACCGAGGCGATCGACGGTACACTACGCACCGCCGGTGGCCGTCTTGCGCGTCTGGACGGGTATCCGCATATAAAGGTCGTGGTACGGACCGATTGGGACAGGTCGAAGGTCGCTCTCGTTTCGGGGGGTGGATCCGGCCATGAACCCAGCCATGTCGGTTTTGTCGGTCAAGGTATGTTGACCGCGGCCGTATGCGGTGAGGTATTTGCGTCACCTTCGGTCGACGCGGTGCTGGCGGGCATACTTGCGGTTACCGGCAGAGCCGGGTGCCTCTTGATCGTCAAGAACTATACCGGTGACAGGTTGAATTTCGGCCTTGCCGCCGAGCGCGCCCGAGCCCAGGGCCTTAAGGTCAACATGGTGGTCGTCGATGACGATATCGCCCTGCCGGATCTCCCGCAGCCACGCGGTGTCGCCGGCACGCTCCTCGTGCACAAGATCGCCGGTGCGCTCGCGGAAGAAGGCGCCGGCCTCGATTCGGTGACCGAAGCGGCGCGTCGGGTCATCAAGGGCGTCGTCTCCATCGGCATGTCGCTGGATACCTGCACCGTTCCGGGGTCGCCCAAGGAAGAGCGCATCCCGGCGGGAAAGGCTGAACTCGGGCTGGGGATCCATGGGGAGGCGGGAATCGAGCAGGTCGGATTCTTGACGGTGCGCGATGCGATGGAGATGGTTGTGGATCGCCTTTCCGCCAAGGTCGGGCCCGGTCCCTATGTAGCTCTGTTGAACAATCTCGGCAGCACCACCCCGCTGGAGATGGCGGTTGTCACCAAGGAGCTGATACAGTCGCGGACCGGTGAGCGGATTCGCTGGATGATCGGGCCAGCGCAATTGATGACATCGCTCGATATGCGGGGCTTTTCGGTCTCCCTGCTGCCCGTGACCGAGGCCGATGAGACGGCGCTGGCGTCACCAGTAGCGCCTTGGGCTTGGCCGGGATGCGTTGCGGTCGGTGATGTAGCGGTCGAACCATTGCCCGATGGTTTGACGCCGATCCAACCGATACCGTCCAAGAATGACGAGACCCGCGCCTTCATCGAGCGGTGTTGTTCGATCCTGATCGCCGCCGAGACCGATCTGAACACCTTGGATGCCAAATCCGGTGACGGCGATACGGGCAGTACTCTCGCGACGGCGGCACGGGCGCTGATCGACGCCCTCGACCGGTTTCCACTGGCGGACCAGACACAGCTTTACCGCGCCATCGGGTTGGAGCTAAGCCAGACGATGGGCGGATCTTCCGGCGTTCTGCTGGCCATATTCTTCGCGGCCGCCGGTGATGCTTCAGCGGCGGGGAAGGATTCAGTCGGCGCGTTCAAGGCCGGTCTTGACCGGATTCAGCAGGTGGGCGGAGCCCGACCCGGTGACCGCACTCTGATCGATGCATTGTCTCCCGCGTTCGAAAGACTGCCTCTCGGGCTTGACGCGGCCGCGAGGGCTGCGCGGGCGGGGGCGGATGCGACGGCGAGGATCACCCGCGCCAGAGCCGGTCGCGCGAGCTATCTCCCCGAAGAGAGTCTGGCAGGGCACAATGATCCGGGGGCCGAAGCCGTCGCGCTGCTCCTGGAGACGCTTTCAGGCGTGAAAGAAGCGGTCCGGCAAGGTGTCTGAGTGAGCACGGTAGACGACCTTGGCGGGCTGGAACGAGGCTGCGGTTCCAATGTGTGTTCAATCGTGTTTCAAATCTAAAAAACGTGAATTTTAGAGGGTTGGCATTTCGGGGCCGATCCATTATACACGCGCTTCCGCGCTCGCGCCTGATTCGCGGGTGTGTGATTCGTCCAAGACGGTGGGTTGGCCTTACATCCATGAGGTCCATAATTCCTGCCCGAGACGGGGATGGGACATTTTACCTTGAGGACCTGGGTCTTCAAGAGATGATTGCGACGAACCCGTTACGGACCCGAATGCCGGACGAAGGTTCCGGTGAATTTCGAGCCGGAGGGGAAGCCCTCCAAGCCGGGAGTGAATCTGTGGATAGAGCCCAAAAAGAGAAAGTGGTCGAGGAAATCGGCCAGATCTTCGAAAGCTCGGGTGTCGTGGTGGTAGCCCGCTACGCAGGTCTCACGGTTGCCGAGATGCAGGATCTGAGGGGCCGCATGCGCGAAGCCGGCGGATCCGTGCGTGTCGCCAAGAACTCACTTGCGAAAATCGCCCTGGAAGGCACGCCGAACGCGGCGGTAGCAGGGTTTCTGACGGGAATGACCGTTCTGGCTTTCTCCGAGGATCCCGTGGCCGCGGCGAAAGTGGCTGAAAGCTACGCCAAGGATAGCCGTAAGCTGGAAATCCTCGGTGGGACGATGGGGGGAACGGTTCTTGACCGTGCCGGTGTCAAGGCGGTCTCCGAGATGCCATCACGCGACGAATTGGTCGCGATGATAGTTGGCTGCATCGGAGCGCCAGCCGCGAATATCGCCGGAGCGATTGGCGCTCCCGCTTCAAACATCGCTTCGATTCTTTCCTCGATCGAGGAACGGGCCGAAGCGGCCTGATCGCAACTCACAGCCGGAATGTCTGCGCCAGCGGCGTAGTGAATGACGCCGGAATGTACCCAGAAGGAACGTAAAAATGGCTGATCTGAAAGCGCTCGCCGAGCAGATTGTTAACCTCACCCTACTTGAAGCGCAGGAGCTCAAGACCATCCTTAAGGATGAATACGGCATCGAACCCGCCGCCGGCGGCGCGGTGTTGATGGCCGGTCCCGCCGCTGGTGGCGGAGATGACGGTGCCGGTGAAGAGGAGAAGACGGAATTCGATGTCATCCTGAAATCCTTCGGATCCTCGAAGATCGGCGTCATCAAGGAAGTGCGCGCCATAACCGGACTGGGGCTGAAGGAAGCGAAGAATTTGGTCGAGGCAGGTGGCAGCGCGGTCAAGGAACAGATTTCGAAAGACGAGGCCGAGGAGATCAAGGCCAAGCTGGAAGCGGCGGGAGCGGAAGTCGAACTCAAGTAGGCTCCGGTGGAAGATTCGAACAACTAAGACCTACGGGCTGGATTCGGTCGGATCGGATCCAGTCGGTTGGGCATTGGGGAAGGCTCTTTTGCTGGAGAGCCATTCTCCGGGTGCGAAGGCAGGCCGGGTGACGGTCATCTGACATGGGCCGGACTTCATCCGTTCAAGGTCGCGCCGCCGGGTTCCGACGGCGGTGGCGGTCGCGTATTCTGAAAGGCGAAATTCCATGACATCAAGCTATCTTGGACAGAAACGTCTCCGCAGAAACTACGGCAGGATCCGCGAAGTCATGGAGATGCCGAACCTGATCGAGGTGCAGAAGTCCTCCTACGACCTGTTCCTGAACTCCGGCGACCAGCCCAGGCCGCAGAACGGGGAGGGCATAAAGGGGGTATTCCAGTCAGTCTTTCCCATCACCGACTTCGGTCAGACCGCCCAGTTGGAGTTTCAGGGATACGAACTTGAACCGCCGAAATACGATGTCGAGGAATGCCAGCAGCGGGGAATGACCTATGCGGCGCCGCTGAAGGTCACCCTGCGCCTGATCGTGTTCGATCTCGATGCGGATACAGGGGCCAGATCCGTCAAGGATATCAAGGAACAGGATGTCTATATGGGGGATATGCCCCTGATGACCCCCAACGGGACCTTCGTCGTCAACGGGACCGAACGCGTCATAGTCTCGCAGATGCATCGGTCCCCCGGTGTGTTCTTCGATCACGACAATGGCAAGACCCACGCCTCCGGAAAGTTTCTGTTCACCTGTCGCATCATACCTTACCGTGGGTCATGGCTTGATTTCGAGTTTGACGCCAAGGATCTTGTCTACGCCCGCATTGACCGCCGCCGCAAACTGCCGGTCACAACCCTGTTCTATGCGCTCGGTATGGATCAGGAAGAAATTATGAAAGCATATTACGAGACCGTGAATTACCGGTTACGTGAAGGTGATGGATGGGTCACTCCGTTTTTTCCAGATCGGTTGAAAGGAGTCCGGCCAGCTTTTGATCTAATTGACGCGGCGACAGGTGAGATTATCGCCGGGGAAGGGGAGAAGATTAGCCCCAAGGCCGTACGGCAGTTCAAGAACGAAGGTATGGTCAAAGAGATCTTGATCCCGTTCGACCAGATTGTCGGGAAGTATGTCGCGGAGGACTTCATCAACGAGGAAAATGGCGCGATCTATGTTGAGGCAGGCGACGAAATCACATGGGGCGTCGACAAAAGCGGTGAGGCGTACGGTACGCTGAAGGAATTACTCGACGCTGGCATTACGGAGATACCGGTTCTTGACATTGATCACGTTTCTGTGGGACCTTATATACTCAACACGATGGCGATTGACAAAAATATGAATCGCCACACTGCGCTGCTGGATATCTATCGAGTGATGCGTCCCGGTGAGCCACCGACGCCGGAGACGGCGAGTGCCTTGTTCGATACTCTCTTCTTTGATGATGAGCGTTATGACCTTTCGGTTGTAGGTCGCGCGAAGATGAATATGCGCTTAGATCTTGATGCGCCAGATTTCCATAGAACCCTACGTCGAGAAGACGTGGTGGCCTGCGTGAAAGCGCTGGTTGATCTTCGTGACAGCAAAGGAAACGTTGACGATATCGACCATTTGGGCAATCGGCGTGTCCGGTCGGTCGGAGAATTGATGGAAAATCAGTACCGTGTCGGATTGCTACGAATGGAGCGGGCCATCAAGGAAAGAATGTCTTCCGTCGATGTCGACACGGTCATGCCTCAGGATTTGATTAACGCGAAGCCCGCCGCGGCCGCCGTTCGGGAATTTTTCGGTTCATCGCAGCTGTCACAATTTATGGACCAGACCAACCCGCTGTCGGAGGTTACACACAAACGCAGACTTTCAGCTCTTGGGCCGGGAGGATTGACGCGCGAACGCGCAGGTTTCGAGGTGCGTGACGTGCATCCGACCCATTACGGGCGGATGTGCCCTATCGAGACTCCAGAAGGCCCAAACATCGGACTCATCAACTCGCTCGCCACCTATGCCCGTGTCAATAAATACGGATTTATCGAAACACCATACCGTAAGGTCATCGATGGTAAGGTGACAGATGAAGTAAATTATATTTCCGCGACCGAAGAAATGCGTCATACAGTGGCGCAGGCAAACGCTACGCTGACCGAGGAGGGCGAGTTCGTCAACGAGCTTGTGAACACGCGTATAGCTGGTGAGCATACGATAATGCCCCGAAGCTCGGTTGACCTTATTGATGTCTCTCCCAAGCAGCTTGTATCGGTTGCGGCTTCTCTCATTCCATTCCTTGAAAATGACGACGCCAACCGTGCGCTTATGGGCTCGAACATGCAACGCCAGGCAGTTCCGCTGCTTCAGGCGGACGCACCCTTCGTAGGCACGGGAATCGAAGGGAAAGTCGCGATCGATTCCGGTGCCGCGATTCAGGCCGGACGGGCAGGGCTGGTCGATCAGGTGGATGCACAGCGGATCGTCATTCACGTTACCGGAGACCTTGATCCGGGCGACCCGGGGGTGGACATCTATCGCCTGCGAAAGTTCCAGCGGTCAAATCAGGACACCTGCATAAACCAACGACCGCTCGTGAAGGTCGGTGATAAAGTTGCGAGGGGTGAGGTCATCGCAGATGGTCCTTCTACAGAGCTCGGTGAACTTGCGCTCGGAAAGAATGTAATAGTCGCCTTCATGCCATGGAACGGTTACAATTATGAGGATTCGATACTGATTTCCGAACGTATCGTGCGAGACGATGTCTTTACCTCGATCCATATAGAGGAGTTTGAGATCGCGGCACGCGACACAAAGCTGGGACCGGAAGAGATCACACGCGACATCCCGAATGTCGGTGAGGAGGCTTTGCGCAACCTTGATGAAGCAGGTATCGTCTACATAGGTGCCGAGGTCGGTCCTGCGGACATTCTTGTCGGAAAGATAACCCCGAAGGGCGAAAGCCCGATGACGCCGGAAGTGAAACTTCTTCGCGCAATCTTCGGAGAAAAGGCGAGCGATGTACGCGACACGTCGCTTCGACTCCCGCCCGGCAATTTCGGAACCGTCGTGGAGGTTCGCGTCTTCAACCGCCACGGCGTGGAGAAGGATGAGCGGGCCCTGCATATTGAGCGCGACGAGGTCGACCGTCTCGCGCGCGACCGGGATGACGAGCTGCACATCCTCGAACGCAACATCTACACCCGTCTGCGCGAAATGATCATTGGCAGGACGGCAACGAAGGGGCCGAGAGGTGTCGCACCCGGCTCCGTGATCGACGATGAACTGTTGGACAGTCTTAGCCGCGGGCAATGGTGGCAGCTCGCGCTTGGTGACGATGCGGAAGCGGCCTCCGTGGAGGCGCTCAATTCGCAGTTTTTGGCGCAGAGGAAAACGCTGGAGGATCGATTCACCGACAAGGTAGAGAAGATCCGTCGAGGCGATGACCTGCCCCCTGGCGTCATGAAAATGGTGAAGGTCTTCGTTGCGGTTAAGAGAAAACTCCAGCCAGGCGACAAGGTCGCCGGACGGCACGGCAACAAAGGAGTGATCTCAAAGGTCGTGCCTATGGAAGACATGCCGTTTCTTGCCGATGGAACACCCGTTGATTTCGTTCTTAACCCGCTTGGTGTCCCTTCGCGCATGAATGTCGGGCAGATATTGGAGACCCATATGGGATGGGCTGCGCGCGGTCTCGGGCTCAAGGTCGATTCAGCCCTTCAGGAATACCGCAGATCAGGAGACATGACCCCCGTGCGCGAGGCGATGCGCATCGCGTATGGTGAGGAGGCGTGGAACGATGGCATTGGCGACATGGATGATGATTCGCTTGCCGAAGTCGCGTCGAGTATCTCCGCTGGCGTACCGGTCGCGACACCTGTTTTCGATGGTGCCAAGGAAGCTGATGTCAACGATGCGCTACAGCGTGCGGGTTTTGACAGGTCAGGACAGTCGGAACTATTCGATGGTAGATCCGGTGAAAAGTTTTCAAGGCCCGTAACGGTGGGGATCAAGTATCTGCTGAAACTTCACCACTTGGTTGACGACAAAATCCATGCCCGTTCAACTGGACCATATTCACTTGTTACCCAGCAGCCGCTGGGCGGTAAGGCGCAGTTCGGAGGGCAGCGATTTGGTGAGATGGAGGTTTGGGCATTGGAGGCCTACGGTGCTGCCTACACCCTGCAGGAAATGCTGACGGTTAAATCCGACGATGTGGCAGGCCGTACGAAAGCATATGAGTCCATCGTCAAGGGCACCGATGGTTTCGAGGCCGGTGTTCCGGAATCATTCAACGTACTCGTTAAAGAAGTGCGTGGCCTTGGTCTGAACATGGAACTCGTGGAAGTGGAGGGAACGGACTAGCGATGGTGCGGGGGGCTGTGCAGGCCCTTCCCAACCCCAGAGGGCTGGAAACCCGGCCCACTGTTGATGCCCGTTCCAGAAAGGTAACGAAATGAACCAAGAACTGACCTCCAACCCGTTCAGTCCGACCGTTACGCCCGGTGCGTTTGACGAAATCCGTGTATCACTTGCCTCACCGGAGCGCATCCTAAGCTGGTCTTTCGGCGAGATCAGAAAGCCTGAAACGATCAATTACCGCACGTTCAAGCCAGAGCGTGATGGGTTGTTCTGTGCGCGTATATTCGGGCCGATCAAGGATTACGAGTGCCTTTGCGGGAAATACAAGCGCATGAAATACCGCGGCGTGGTCTGTGAGAAATGTGGCGTTGAGGTGACGCTTCAGAAGGTGCGTCGGGAGCGTATGGGTCACATAGAACTGGCGGCGCCCGTGGCGCATATCTGGTTCCTCAAATCGCTGCCGAGTCGGATCGGCTTGATGCTTGACATGACGCTCCGCGATCTGGAGAGGGTTCTTTATTTCGAGAGCCATGTGGTTATCGAGCCTGGTCTGACGGAACTTCAGTACGGGCAGGCTCTGTCAGAGGAAGAACTGATCAAATTCCAGGACGAATACGGTGTCGACGCCTTTACGGCGAAAATCGGTGCCGAGGCGATCCGGGACATGCTCGCGGCGATCGACCTCGAGTCGGAAGCCGAGCGGTTGCGCGAGGAGCTTGCGGAAGCCACCGGTGAGCTGAAGCCGAAAAAAATCATCAAGCGTCTCAAGGTCGTCGAGAGTTTCATCGAGTCGGGTAACCGGCCGGAATGGATGGTCCTTACGGTGATTCCGGTGATTCCTCCGGAACTTCGGCCTCTGGTTCCGCTCGATGGCGGGCGGTTCGCCACGTCTGATCTCAACGATCTCTACCGGCGGGTGATCAACCGCAACAACCGTCTGAAGCGGCTCATTGAACTGCGCGCGCCGGACATCATTATCCGCAACGAGAAACGAATGTTGCAGGAATCCGTTGACGCGCTGTTCGATAACGGTCGTCGTGGACGTGTGATCACGGGTACGAACAAACGTCCGCTGAAATCACTCTCTGACATGCTGAAGGGCAAGCAGGGGCGCTTCCGGCAGAACCTGTTGGGCAAGCGCGTGGACTTTTCCGGGCGATCCGTCATCGTGACCGGCCCCGAACTGAAACTCCACCAGTGCGGACTCCCGAAGAAAATGGCCCTCGAGCTGTTCAAGCCGTTCATTTACTCGCGGCTTGAGGCGAAGGGGTTTTCATCCACCGTCAAGCAGTCAAAGCGGTTGGTCGAGAACGAGCGTCCAGAAATCTGGGATATTCTTGACGAAGTGATCCGGGAACATCCGGTGCTGCTCAACAGGGCACCGACTCTGCACCGACTTGGCATCCAGGCATTCGAACCGACCCTGATCGAGGGCAAGGCGATCCAGCTGCATCCTTTGGTGTGCGCTGCGTTCAACGCCGACTTCGACGGCGACCAGATGGCGGTCCATGTGCCTCTGTCGCTCGAGGCCCAGCTTGAGGCCCGGGTTCTTATGATGTCGACCAACAATGTTCTTAGTCCAGCCAATGGCTCTCCCATCATCATGCCGTCGCAAGACATGATACTTGGTTTGTATTATATATCAATTCAACGTGACGGCATGAAGGGTGAAGGAATGTTCTTCTCAGGTCCCTCTGAAGTGGAACATGCCCTGGATGCGGGGGAGGTTCATCTTCATGCTCGGATAGAGGCACGGATCAAGCAGATTGACGAGCAGGGTAACGAAGTTTTCAGGCGGTATCAGACGACACCCGGACGCGTTCGACTTTCCAATCTTCTTCCACTTAACACTAAAGCACCATTTGAATTGGTTAATCGCCTCATGCGAAAGAAGGAAGTGCAGAACGTTATTGACACGGTCTATCGCTATTGCGGTCAAAAGGAATCGGTCATTTTCTGCGACCAGATAATGGGAATGGGTTTCCGCGAGGCGTTCCGTGCCGGTATATCTTTCGGCAAGGATGACATAATAGTGCCCGAAACCAAATCAAGTATTCTGAAAAATGGTCGTAATAAAGTCGAGAAGTTCGAAATGCAGTATATGGACGGCCTGATCACTCAAGGAGAGAAGTACAATAAAGTGGTCGATGTATGGTCAGGATGTTCCGACGATGTGGCCGACGCCATGATGGCAGAAATTTCTGTTATGCAAAAGGACGACATGGGTGCTGAGAAAGAACCAAACAGTGTTTACATGATGAGCCATTCAGGTGCGCGAGGGTCGCCTGCCCAGATGAAACAGCTTGGCGGTATGCGCGGTTTGATGGCTAAATCAAGGGGTGCGATAATCGAAACGCCGATTTTTTCAAACTTTAAGGAAGGATTGACGGTGCTGGAGTATTTTAATTCCACCGTTGGTGCTCGCAAGGGACTTGTTGATACGGCGTTAAAAACAGCGAATTCGGGTTATCTGACCCGACGACTTGTGGATGTGGCGCAGGATTGCATTGTACGTAGTCGGGATTGTAATACTGATGCATCGATTAAAGTTGTAGAAACGGTTAACGACGGTGAGGTTGTATCTTCGTTGTCAGAACGTGTGCTGGGTCGTGTGGCTGCGGAAGAAATTATAGCAGACGGAAGCGGCGAGGTTCTGGTTGCGAAGAACGAATTGATTGATGAGCGGAAGGCGGATGTGATTCAGGCCGCTGGGGTTACAGAGATGCGCATTCGTTCACCATTGACCTGTGAGGCCGATGAGGGAGTTTGCGTGATGTGCTATGGCCGGGACCTTGCACGGGGTACGATGGTCAATGTCGGTGAGGCAGTTGGAATTATCGCCGCACAATCAATTGGAGAACCGGGAACACAGCTTACTATGCGGACGTTTCACATTGGAGGCGGAGCGGTCTGGAGTGGTCGTCAATCGTTCCAGGAAGCTTCGCAGGATGGTACGATAAAATACACCAATACAGGTATAATAAAAATATCTGACAACGAATTTATCGTCACTGATCGTAACAAAACAGTCGATGTTGTCAATCAGAAGGGGAAAACGATTCAATATAATCTGAAGTATGGTTATACATTACTCTTTGCAGATGGCAGTAAGGTTATCCGTGGTGACAAACTCTTTGAATGGGATCCCCACATGCGACCGATCATTTCGGACGCTTCAGGGAGTGTGAGATACGTTGATTTGATACCGAGAGTTTCGCTTCTTGAAGGTGCTGACGAAGAGACAGGAATTTTGGAGAGAAAGGTGATCGACTGGCGTACAAGAAGTTCTGATTTGAAGGTTCATTTAAAACCAGTCATCGAGAGTGTCAAAAACAAAATAAATAGAGCCCGTGGAGATGTGCGGGAAACCACGGCCAAGCATATCTTGGATGAATTGCGTTATGAGTTATGTGAAGGTAAAATAGCCGAGGACAATTTGAACAGTTCAATTGATGTTATTTTAGATACGTTAAAGACTCCTGACAGGGGCACTAAGGTTACTGAAAAAAATATCATGCGTATGCTCGAGCGTGATGAACCAAACGAAAGGATACTGGAGGAATTTGCTAAGAAGGTAATTCTTAAACTAAAACCAATGATTACACTCGAGAAAGGAGATGGTGCTCAAGGTGCTTTTACGATGCCGGTCGGGGCCTTTGTCTGGGTTAAGAATGAGTCGAAGGTTGAGGCGGGCCAGGTCTTGGCGCGTATCCCTTATAAGGGTGCTGAGACCAAAGACATCACAGGTGGATTGCCGAGGGTAGCGGAACTCTTTGAAGCGCGTCGCCCAAAAGATCACGCGGTCATGGCCGAGATTGATGGTTATGTTAAATATGAACGTGACTACAAGAATAAATATCGCATCAGTATCCAACCAGAGGATAAGAGTGTAGCGCCGGTCGAGTATATGGTGCCCAAGAATAAACACATACCCGTTGAAGAGGGTGATTTTGTACGAAAAGGTGAATATATCTTGGAGGGGAATCCCGCACCTCACGATATATTGTCTGTAATGGGCGTGGAAGCGCTAGCGGACTTCATGATTGAGGAAGTTCAGGAAGTTTACCGGCTACAGGGCGTGAAGATCAATGACAAGCATATAGAGGTAATATTGCGCCAGATGCTCCGAAAATGGGAAATCCTGGATAGTGGAGACACGACGCTCTTGAAGGGTGAGCATGTAGAACGGCTGGAATTCGAGGAAACGAATGAAAAAGCCGCCGCCAAGGGTGAACGTCCGGCGAAGGGTCAGCCGATTTTGCTTGGTATCACCAAAGCCTCGTTGCAGACGCGGTCGTTTATTTCCGCAGCCTCGTTCCAGGAAACCACACGGGTGCTGACAGAGGCTTCTGTCCAAGGCAAGAGGGACCGGCTTCTGGGCCTGAAGGAAAATGTAATTGTTGGGCGCCTGATACCGGCTGGAACCGGCGGTGCGATCAAGGGTGTACAGCAGGTCGCACTGGAGCGGGACAGCAAGGTTATCGAAGCGAGACAGGAGGCGGAGGAGGCCGCCGCCGCTCTGGCTGCACCAATCGACATCATGGCCGACGCCGAAATCATGTCTGACAGCGGATACCGCTTCGATGATGATGTTTTCAGCGGAGCCAGCGAGCTGGTTGATACACCCGAAAGCCGCCGTTGAGCATTCTTTCCCGGCACCCGAATGTGTAGCCGGGAACCTTGCATGGTAGGATTGCCATTTTCCAGGGAATGTTAGCTCTGTCGATCCGCCTGTGAATATGCTCGGAATAGAACTCTATATCCGACGTCTTGTTTCTTTGCACCGTATGCTGGCTCGGAGCGCGATTCGCTTGGCAACGCTTGTTTCGGGCCATCTCATCGATAAGCCGAACGACTTCATCGGGGACTTCAAGCATGACGTAATGAAGCCTGTCCAACGTTTCGATAACGTAGTGTCCGGCAGAATACCGCCAGGCTGCGGATTTTACACGGTAAATGATGGAATTCGCCTTGCGGAGAATCACCGGATATGGCAGTCAGGGGACGATTTCATCACAATATACCGCGGAATCCGCCAATCCTCTATCCGGGAGGCACCGATGCGCAGGGTCCACGAACTCCAGCGGAGGCCCGGCGCCCCCGACATCAGGAGGATCGGGCCGACCCTGAAATCGAGGGACGACATCCCGGCGATCCTGATCGGCCTCCAGGACCCCTGCGGCGACGAAGGGACCCGAAA
Source organism: uncultured Rhodobacter sp. (assembly GCA_965201085.1). Lineage (GTDB taxonomy): Bacteria > Pseudomonadota > Alphaproteobacteria > Rhodobacterales > Rhodobacteraceae > JAPOUP01. The sequence goes on from CBDAVS010000015.1 coordinate 325,558, forward strand.
GCGGCTGTCCGGGCTTCCGGGTCGGCTGGTGCTTCCCGGAAAGAGCCGCCGGGTCGGCAGGCCGGGGATGGAGCCGTTGACCATCCTGGTGCCCGGCGTTGTCAGGCAGGGTCCCGGGTGCGGTTTCGACCGGCTTCGGGAACCGGCGAACCAGCACATCCCGATCCGGCGAAGGCCGAAGGCCGGGCCACGGATCATGGGACGGGGACGGATACGAATACCAACGTCTGGTTGACAGCGTGTCGCTCCTCACGCCGGAGCTTCCCGCCGAGGTCGGAAGGATGGTCGTGGAGAGGGGCCACAGGGTGGCCGCGGAAAAGCCCGGCGCCGCGTCGCGCGGCCGCCGTCATTCCTTCGTGGCCGGGACCGACGTCCACCATCCGACCGACCGCAGCCTGCTGATGGACGCGGCGCGGTGCATGGTCCGGGACGTGTCCCGGGCCTGCGGTGGGCTGGGGCTACGCGGCGGGCGGCGGAAGGAATGCCTTTGCGGAAAGCTCCGCAGGCTCTGTCCCGGTGCCGCCACGTCACGGCTCGCCAACCCGCGCCCGAGGGACGTGAAGGCGCCGCGCCGGCCCGCCCTGAAGCTGGCGGACAGGGCGGAGGCGGGCCGCGCGGAGATCGACGGCAGGTTGGGTATCCCGGGCCCATCGGACAGTATCCGGGGCTTCATCGGCCATGTCAGGCACCGGGCGGACCTGATCGGACGGCGGATCCTGAAGGGAGGGACGGTCCCGCACCGCGGGAAGGTGCACCCGATATCCGGGCCGCACACGCGCTGGATATCGAAGGGAAAGGCCGGGGTCCCGGTGGAGCCCGGCGTCCCGGTCCGCGTCCCTGAGGACCGTCACGGATTCCTCCCGCACCATTCGGTGATGTGGGAGGGGAGCGACGTGGACGTGGCGGTCCCCATGGGCGGGGAGGCGCGGGCCCGGTTCCCCGACCTGTCGGTGGTGAGCTTCGACCGCGGTTTCCACAGCCCCCCGGACCGGCTGGGGCCTGCCGGGATGCCGGAGCCGACGCCATGCCGCGCAGGGGCAGGCTGTCGAAGGCGGACCGCGTCCGGGAAAGCGGGGAGGCGTTCCGCGGGGCGCGGCGCGCCCACGCCGCCGGCGGGTCGGCCATCAACAGCCTGGAGCACCGCGGCCTGGACCGCGTCGGCGGCCACGGAAAGGAGGGTTTCGCCGGCGCCGTGGCGCTGGCGGTGCTGGCCGCGAACGTCACCGCCCCGGCCTGATGCCGCCGGCGAGGGAGCGCCCCGTGCTCCCCGCCGCCGCCTGACCGGGGCGTCCACCGGTGAACCGGCCCATGGAAGGTCCCGCCGCTGCGGGGCCCACACCGGCGTGCCCGCGGGCCGGCGGAGGCCCGGATGTTCACCATATGTTCCCGCCACCGACCGTCCCGTCGAAGCCCCGGGCGGTGCCCCGATCCTGTCACTAACATAGTGTCCGCCAGAAAACTGCCAAGCTGCGGTTTTTTGTGGTAAATGACGGAATTCGCCTTGCGAAGAATCACCGGATATGGCAGTCAGGGGGCGGATTCGCCACCATATGCCGCGGAATCCGCCAATCTTCCCCTTCAGGAGCCCCCCATGCGCAAGGTCCACGACACCCAGCGGCGGCTCGACGCCCCCGACATCACGAGGATCAGGCTGAACGTGAAATCGAGGGACGACATCCCGGCGATCCTGATCGGCCTCCAGGACCTCTACAGCGACGAAGGGACCCGAAAGCGGCTGTTCCGGCTTCTGGACAGGATGGTGCTGCCCGGAAGGAGCCGCCGGGTCGGCAGGCCGGGGATGGAACCGTTGACCATCCTGGTGCTGGGGGTCGTGAAGCAGGGTCTCGGGTGCGGTTTCGACCGGCTTCAGGAACTGGCGAACCAACACATCCCGATCCGGCGAATGATGGGCCACGGATCATGGGACGTGGACGGATACGAATACCAGCGTCTGGTTGACAACGTGTCGCTCCTCACGCCGGAACTCCTCGCCGAGGTCGGAAGGATGGTCGTGGAGAGAGGCCACAGGGTGGCCGGAAAAAAGCCTGGCGCCGCGTTGCGCGGCCGCTGTGATTCCTTCGTGGCCGGGACCGACGTCCACCATCCGACCGACCGCAGCCTGCTGATGGACGCGGCGCGGTGCATGGTCCGGGACGTGTCCCGGGCCTGCGGGGGGCTGGGGCCACCCGGCTGGCGGCAGAAGGAATACCTTTGGAAAAAGCTCCGGAAAGGCTACCTCCGGGTGGCCACGTCACGGCTCGCCAACTCCCGCCCGAGGGACGTGGAGGCGCTGCTCCGGCTCGCCCTGAAGCTGGCGGACAGGGCGGAGGCCAGCTGCGCGGAGATCGACGATATGTTGGGCATCCCGGGCTCATCGGACAGTATCCGGGGCTTCATCGGCCATGTCAGGCACCAGGCGGACCTGACCGGACGGCGGATCCTGAAGGGAGAGACGATCCCGCACCGCGAGAAGGTGCACCCGATATTCGAGCCGCACACCCGCTGGATATCGAAGGGAAAGGCCGGGGTCCCGGTGGAGCCCGGCGTTCCGGTCCGCCTCCTTGAGGACCGTCACGGATTCCTCCTGCACCATTCGGTGATGTGGGAGGGGAGCGACGTGGACGTGGCGGTCCCCATGGTGGAGGAGGCGCGGGCCCGGTTCCCCGACCTGTCGGTGGTGAGCTTCGACCGTGGTTTCCACAGCCCCTCGAACCGGCTGAGGCCTGACGGGATGCTGGAGCTGAACGCCATGCCGCGGAAAGGCAGGCTGTCGAAGGCGGACCGTGTCCGGGAAAGCGGGGAGGCGTTCCGCGAGGCGCGGCGCGCCCACGCCGCCGTCGAATCGGCCATCAACAGCCTGGAGCACCGTGGCCTCGACCGGGTGCGGAGCCACGGAAAGAAGGGTTTCGCCCGCACCGTGGCGCTGGCGGTGCTGGCCGCGAACGTCCACCGCCTCGGCCTGATGCTCCGGGCGAGGGAGCGCCTCAGGCTCCCCGCCGCCGCCTGACCGGGGCGTCCACCGGTGAACCGGCCCATGGAAGGTCCCGCCGCTGCGGGGCCCGCACCGGCGTGCCCGCGGGCCGGCGGAGGCCCGGATGTTCACCATATGTTCCCGCCACCGACCGTCCCGTCGAAGCCCCGGGCGGCGCTCCGACGGGCCCGGCTAGGGTCCCGTGAAGCCGGAATCCGCCGGATTCGGCCCGATCCCCGGAAAAACACGGGGTTTTCTGGCAGACACTAACATATACCTGACCAGTGATCGGATCCATGCGAATCGGGGGACGCCGCCGACCGGTGCCCGCCGCCCGTGACGGTGGTCTCCGCCATCGGGGAGAACCCGCCTGGGAACGCCGTGCGGAAGGGAGAGGCGCCGCACTGGATGCTCCTGTCCAACGGGGGCGGCGACGGCATGCGGACGGCGGAGACCGCCCTGCGGCGCTACGGGCTGCGCCGGCGCATCGGGGAACACTTCAGGGCCCTGAGGACGGGGACGGGGATAAGGGACCGCAGGCCCGACGCCGCCGGTGACCTGCGCGGATGCCTCGCCTTCGACGCGATGACCGCGTTCCGGGTCCGGGACCTCCAGCTTCCGGCGCGGGAGAGCCCCGACAGCCCGGCGGAGCGGCACGTAAGCCCGGAAAGCGGCGGGGCGGTGGTCATCCACGCCGCGTACGGGCGCGTCATCGGCCAGAGGGCGCCGCCGGAGCCGGACATGACCGTGGCGCGCCACCTCACGCCCGTCGCCGGCCCCGCCGGGTTCCGCCCGACGAAGCGCCGGCCCCTGCCCGGAACCCGGAAGCCATGGCAGGGCCTGCGCATCCTCAACGTCGCGGAAACCCATGCCAGGGCCATACGGGCCCGGACGGAGCGGAGAAGGGAATGAGCCGGTCACGTATGTGGGAGTGACAGGCCCCGAGGGACCCGGCCAGGGTCCCGTGAAGCCGGAATCCGCCGGATCCGGCCCGATCCCCGGAAAAACACGGGGTTTTCTGGCAGACACTAAGTACGGCATCCCGAAATTCGTTGAAGCGAATCACCGCTAGGAAATCCCGCACATGGAGGTCCGCGGTGATTCCGGAATGTGTAAGATGGGAGCGGTCGCCCAGCCCGGCCAGGGTCGGTGCGTATACATCATGGCCAGCACTCACCAACAGTGGGCCGACATATTTCCACGTCCGGCCACCGTACCATCAACCATGAACAAGGATGATTTCAGCCATACGTCATTTCCTTTCGTGGGGAGTTGTGGTCCACCATTGGTCGAATTATGGTGCTCTTACCGGAATACCATCTATTTATCAGTTGTTTATTGGGATAATGCAACAATACCTCCAATGACATATGGACTTCCACAGGAGGTTTCTAACTTACCAGGTGCCTTTGGAGACGGCGGCGGATGGGTCACGCGGGTCCCGGCCCTCTCCGAAGTGCGCTCCAGCGGCGCAGGCTTCAGACAGTGATCGGGATGCGATTCATCTCCTCGAAAAGAATGGCTGTTGACCTGTTGACAGGGCTACGTACGCACCTTATACGGCGTGGACTTGGACGGGGTGTCCTCGTCAGACCCATATATACAGTGGTCACGATCCGGGCGGTCTTCGCTCCGATCCTCTGGAATTCCACCGCGTCGTTTCCGCGAACGAGGGGACGTATGCGGTTTTCGTGCTTTGCGGGAGCGTGAAGCACATACAAGAACTTCAGGGCATGGACACGCCCTGACCACACAGGTGCGCAAAACGGGGAACGATACCCAGATGCCTACGATCCAGCAGCTGATCCGCAAACCGCGGCAGCCGAAAGTGAAACGCTCGAAGTCGCTGCACCTCGAGAACTGTCCGCAGAAGCGGGGTGTCTGTACGCGCGTTTACACAACGACGCCGAAAAAACCGAACTCGGCCATGCGGAAGGTTGCCAAAGTCCGGCTTACCAACGGCTTCGAGGTAATCAGCTACATACCCGGTGAAAGCCACAACCTCCAGGAACACTCGGTCGTGCTGATCCGTGGTGGTCGGGTGAAGGATCTTCCCGGTGTGCGCTACCACATTCTACGGGGCGTGCTCGATACCCAAGGCGTCAAGGACCGCCGGCAGCGCCGCTCGAAATACGGCGCCAAGCGGCCGAAGTAACGGGAATAGCAGATGTCCAGACGTCACGCCGCCGAGAAACGCGAAGTTCTGCCCGACGCCAAATATGGCGACGTGGTGCTGACGAAATTCATGAACAGCCTGATGATCGATGGCAAGAAATCCGTCGCCGAGCACATCGTCTATCACGCGCTTGATCGGGTCGAGAGCCGTCTCAGGAAATCGCCCGTCGATGTGTTCCATGAAGCGCTCGAAAACATCAAACCTTCGGTGGAGGTCCGCTCGCGGCGTGTCGGTGGCGCAACCTACCAGGTTCCGGTCGAGGTTCGACCCGAGCGCCGACAGGCGCTCGCGATCCGATGGCTGATCACCGCTAGCAGAAAGCGTGGCGAGAATACGATGGAAGAGCGTCTCGCCGCCGAACTGGCGGATGCTGTGAATAACCGCGGCGCCGCGGTGAAACGACGCGAAGACACCCACAAGATGGCCGAGGCGAACAAAGCCTTCAGCCATTATCGGTGGTGATCCGGATCCCGAGGCCCTGAGAGCAATGGCACGCGAATATTCACTCGAGCGCTACCGTAATTTCGGGATCATGGCGCATATCGACGCGGGGAAGACGACCTGTACCGAGCGCATTCTGTACTATACCGGAAAGTCCCATAAGATCGGCGAAGTCCATGACGGCGCCGCGACGATGGATTGGATGGAGCAGGAGCAGGAACGCGGCATCACCATCACCTCCGCGGCGACGACGACGTTCTGGGAGCGTACGGAGGACGGCCAGAACGCTCAGTCCGATAGGCACCGACTGAATATCATCGATACACCCGGTCACGTTGACTTCACCATTGAGGTCGAAAGATCCCTCGCCGTTCTCGATGGTGCCGTCTGCGTGCTGGACGCCAATGCCGGTGTCGAGCCTCAGACCGAAACGGTCTGGCGGCAGGCGGATCGTTACGCGGTGCCGCGTATCGTTTTCGTCAACAAGATGGACAAGATCGGCGCCGATTTCGCCAGCTGCGTCGCCATGATCAAGGAACGCACAGGTGCGACTCCAGCACCGGTCCAGATGCCGGTGGGCGCTGAGGATAAGTTTACGGGTATCGTCGACCTGATCACCATGAAGGAATGGATCTGGGTTGGGGATGACCTGGGGGCGACTTGGACCGTGCAGGACATCCGGGGCGATCTGAAGGACGCGGCGGAAGAGCTCCGGGCCAGGCTCGTCGAACTCGCGGTCGAGCAGGACGATGCCGCGATGGAGGCGTATCTGGAAGGTGAGGAGCCCGACGTAGACACTCTGCGTAGGTTGATAAGAAAGGGCACGCTGTCGCTGTCATTCGTTCCGGTTCTCACAGGATCGGCGTTCAAGAACAAAGGCGTCCAGCCGCTTCTCAATGCCGTGATCGACTATCTGCCGAATCCTCTGGATGTTCCCGCCTACAAAGGTTTCGAACCCGGAGACAGCTCGGAAACCCGCAGCATCGAACGAACCGCCGCCGATGGCCAGCCGTTCTCCGCGCTGGCGTTCAAGATAATGAACGATCCGTTTGTCGGTTCCCTTACCTTCACACGGATCTATTCGGGCTCGATGAAGAAGGGCGACGCGATCCTCAATTCGACCAAGGGCAAGCGTGAGCGGATCGGTCGGATGATGATGATGCATTCCAACAATCGCGAGGAGACCGACGAGGCCTTCGCCGGTGATATCATTGCCCTCGCGGGCATGAAGGAAACCACGACAGGTGATACGCTCTGCGACATGCAGAAACCGGTCGTTCTGGAAACCATGAGCTTTCCCAATCCGGTGATCGAAATCGCGGTGGAGCCGAAGACCAAGAACGATCAGGAGAAAATGTCACAGGGTCTGTCCCGTCTTGCCGCCGAGGATCCGTCATTCCGGGTGGAGACCGATATTGAATCGGGCCAGACCATCATGAGGGGAATGGGTGAACTTCACCTCGAGGTCCTGGTTGACCGGTTAAGGCGGGAATTCAGGGTCGAGGCGAATGTCGGTGCTCCGCAGGTGGCATACCGTGAGACGGTCTCACGCCCCGTGGAGCACGTCTATACCCATAAGAAGCAATCCGGCGGTTCGGGCCAGTATGCCGAAGTCAAGCTGGAAATCACACCAACTGAACCCGGCGAGGGATATGCGTTCGAATCCCGCATTGTCGGTGGTACCGTGCCGAAGGATTACGTCCCCGGCGTCGAGAAAGGCATCCAGTCGGTCATGGATTCCGGTCCTTTGGCCGGTTTCCCGGTCATCGACTTCAAGGTCGCGCTGGTTGACGGGAAATACCATGACGTGGACTCCTCGGCGCTGGCTTTCGAGATCGCCGCCCGGATGTGCATGCGGGAAGGTCTCAAGCTCGGGGGGGCTAGGCTTCTCGAACCGGTGATGAAAGTCGAGGTCACCACGCCCGAGCAATACACCGGCAATGTCATTGGCGATCTCACCGGTCGGCGGGGCCAGCTGACCGGACAGGAACCTCGTGGAAACGCCGTTGCGATAAACGCGTTCGTGCCGCTCGCCAACATGTTCGGATACATCAATAACCTGCGTTCGATGTCTTCGGGCCGGGCGAATTTCACGATGCAGTTCGACCATTACGAACCGGTGCCGCAGAACATCAGTGAGGAAATCCAGGCTAGGTTCGCTTAGGCGAACCGCCTCGACGGTAAGAAGGAGGCCATCATGGCGAAGGAAAAGTTTGAACGCACGAAGCCGCACGTAAACATCGGTACCATCGGTCATGTCGACCACGGCAAAACCACCCTTACGGCGGCGATCACCAAGTATTTCGGTGAATTCCAGGCCTACGACAGCATCGATGCCGCTCCCGAGGAGAAGGCCCGGGGAATCACGATCTCAACGGCGCATGTCGAATACGAGACGGATAATCGTCACTATGCGCATGTGGACTGTCCGGGCCATGCGGACTACGTGAAAAACATGATCACGGGAGCCGCGCAGATGGACGGCGCGATCCTTGTTGTGAGCGCCGCCGATGGCCCCATGCCGCAGACGCGTGAGCATATCCTCCTGGCAAGGCAGGTTGGTGTACCCGCGCTGACGGTGTTCCTCAACAAGGTGGATCAGGTGGATGACGAGGAGCTTCTCGAACTCGTTGAGTTGGAAGTACGGGAGCTTCTGTCGGCCTATGAGTTCCCGGGCGACGACATCCCGATCGTGGCGGGCTCGGCGCTTGCCGCGATGGACGGAACCGATGCCGGCACGGGAGAGGCAAAGGTCAGGGAATTGATGGAGGCTGTAGACGCCTACATCCCCACGCCCGAACGGGCGGTGGACCAGCCGTTCCTCATGCCGATCGAGGACGTATTCTCCATCTCCGGTCGCGGCACCGTCGTAACCGGTCGGGTCGAGCGCGGCGTCCTTTCGGTCGGCGACGAGATCGAAATCGTCGGACTTCGCGAGACGCGCAAGACCACCTGCACCGGTGTCGAGATGTTCCGCAAGATTCTCGACCGCGGTGAGGCGGGTGACAATATCGGTGCGCTCATGCGGGGCATTGGCAAGGACGAGGTGGAGCGCGGGCAGGTTCTGTGCCGCCCGGGTTCGGTGACGCCGCACACCAAGTTCCAGGCCGAGGCCTACGTTCTGACGAAGGAAGAGGGCGGACGGCACACCCCGTTTTTCGATGGTTATCGTCCGCAGTTCTACTTCCGGACAACCGACGTCACCGGATCGGTCACACTCCCGGAGGACATCAAGATGGTGATGCCGGGAGACAACGTGTCTTTCAGCGCAGAGCTCATCGCGCCCATCGCGATGGAGGAGGGCCTGCGATTCGCGATTCGCGAGGGTGGGCGCACCGTTGGCGCCGGTGTTGTCGCCAAGATCGTCGAATAAGGTAAGTCGCGCAACGCATCGATCGGGGGGGGGTGAAAAACACCCCCTGTCGCAATCGCGGAGGGACAGAATATGGCGATGCAAAGCCAGAACATTCGGATCCGCCTCAAGGCGTTTGACTACCGCGTTCTTGACGCTTCGACGAATGAGATCGTCAACACTGCCCGACGGACGGGCGCAAAGGTACGCGGCCCGATTCCGCTTCCCAACAAGATCGAGAAATTCACCGTTCTCCGTGGTCCGCATGTCGACAAGAAAAGCCGCGATCAGTGGGAGATACGGACGCATAAGCGTCTTCTCGATATCGTCGATCCGACACCGCAGACCGTTGACGCGCTGATGAAGCTCGATCTCGCCGCTGGCGTCGACGTACAGATCTCAGTCTGAAGGAGAGCAACGCAATGCTGCGCTCTGGAGTGATCGCAAAGAAAGTGGGGATGACCCGGCTGTTCATGGAGGATGGTCGGCAGATACCCGTCACCGTGCTTCAGTTGGATGGCTGCCAGGTCGTCGCACAGCGCACGGCTGAAAAGGATGGCTACACCGCCGTACAGCTCGGCGCGGGAGCCGCCCGCGCCAAGCGGACATCGAAGCCGATGCGCGGCCATTTCGCCGCCGCTCAGGTGGCTCCCAAACGAAAGGTCGCGGAGTTCCGCGTCACCCCCGAAAACATGATAGACGTAGGGGCGGAAATCACCGCTGACCATTATTTCGAAGGCCAGTATGTGGATGTCTCCGGTACATCGATCGGCAAGGGGTTCGCCGGTGCGATGAAACGGCACAACTTCCGCGGGCTGCGCGCCAGCCACGGCGTGTCGATCAGCCACAGATCGCACGGCTCCACAGGTCAATGCCAGGAGCCCGGTCGGGTGTTCAAGGGAAAGAAAATGGCTGGCCATATGGGCTCCGCACGGGTGACCACGCAGAACCTGCAGGTTGTCAGAACCGATGCCGAGCGGGGATTGATCATGGTCAAGGGGGCCGTTCCGGGATCCAAGGGCGGCTGGGTAACGATCAAGGATGCGGTCAAGAAGCCGTTCCCCGCCGAAGCCGTGCTGCCAGCCGCTCTGCGCCCGTTCCAAAAACCGGCGATGGCGGATGAAGCCGCGGTCGAAACCGATACTATGGAAGAAATGGTCGAAACCGCCCCGACGGACAGCCATGACGCGCAGAAAGGCGAAGCCGATGAAAGCTGAGGCCATAAGCCTGGATGGCGAGGCGGCGGGTGCCGTCGAACTTGACGATGGAATTTTCGGGCTTGAGCCCCGAAAGGATATTCTCCATCGGGTGGTGCGCTGGCAGCGTGCGCGCGCTCAGGCCGGTACCCACAAGGTCAGGACACGGTCCGAAACCTCCTATTCCGGTAGAAAGATAATTAGGCAGAAGGGTAATGGCAGTGCGCGACACGGTGACCGTAACGCGCCGATATTCCGCGGAGGCGGCATCTACAAGGGTCCGACCCCGCGCAGCCATGCCCATGACCTGCCGAAAAAGCTTCGGAAACTTGGCCTGCGCCATGCGTTGAGCGCGAAGGCGAGGGCCGGCGAGCTTGTGATCCTGGATGCCGCCAAGGCCGATGGAAAGACGGCGCCGCTCGCCAGACAGGTGAAAACCCTCGGCTGGAAACGGGCTCTGGTGATCGACGGCGTGACCGTCGACGAGGGATTCATCCGTGCCGCGGCGAACATACCCGGACTGGACGTATTGCCCTCGAAGGGCGCAAATGTGCTCGACATTCTCAGGCGTGACACACTCGTTCTCACCAAGGCGGGTCTTGAAGCCCTGGAGGGCCGGTTGAAATGAAGGCGAAACCGAAGCATTACGATGTGATCCGCCGTCCGTTGATCACCGAGAAATCCACCAACGCATCGGCCGCTGGCACCGTCGTCTTCGAGGTGGGAATCGACTCATCCAAACCGGAAATCAAGGAAGCGGTCGAAACGCTGTTCGGCGTAAAGGTGAAGTCGGTCAACACGGCGATCACCAAAGGCAAGACCACGCGGTTCCGAGGACGTCCCGGGCGAAGGAAGAACGTCAAGAAGGCATATGTCGCGCTTGAGGAAGGTAACACGATCGATGTAACGACCGGCCTTTGAACCGGTAGGGTGCCAAGGCCCGGTTTCCGGGACGCTGGCATGATGGCAAATACGGCGGATTTTCGCCAACGAAGCAGACGGAAGACGGAGAATCATGGCACTCAAGTCGTATAAACCGACAACGCCAGGCCAGCGCGGGTTGGTTCTGATCGACCGTTCGATCCTTTGGAAAGGTCGCCCGGAGAAGGCCCTGACCGAGGGTCTTGGAAGGAAAGGCGGACGGAACAACGCCGGCCGGATAACGATGCGCCGCCGCGGCGGTGGCGCGAAGCGCCTATATCGGATCGTCGATTTTCGACGCAGGAAATTCGATGTTGTGGGAACGGTCGAGCGAATCGAATATGATCCCAACCGAACCGCATTCATCGCGCTTATTAAGTATGACGACGGTGAACGGGCCTATATCTTGGCACCGCAGCGCCTCGCCATCGGTGATCAGGTGGTCTCTTCATCCAGGGCCGACATAAAGCCCGGGAACGCGATGCCGTTTTCGGGCATGCCGATCGGCACCATCGTCCATAACGTGGAACTGAAGCCGGGACGGGGTGGCCAGATCGCACGCGCCGCCGGGGCCTATGCCCAATTCGTCGGACGCGGTGCCGGATACGCCCAGATCCGCCTGTCATCCGGCGAGCTCCGCATGGTCCGTCAGGAATGCATGGCGACGGTCGGGGCGGTTTCGAACCCGGACAACTCGAACCAGAATCTCGGTAAGGCGGGCCGGAACCGGCATCTCGGCAGACGACCGTCGGTGCGCGGTGTAGTCATGAACCCCGTCGATCACCCTCACGGAGGGGGAGAGGGACGCACCTCAGGTGGCCGTCACCCGGTGACTCCATGGGGCGTGCCGACCAAGGGTAAACGCACCCGCAACAAAAACAAGGCGTCGTCGAAAATGATCATACGTTCGCGTCACGCCAGGAAGAAGAGGCGCTAGGATATGGCCCGTTCTGTCTGGAAAGGCCCCTTTGTCGACAGCTATGTGCTCAAGAAGGCCGAAAGAGTCCGTGAATCGGGCCGCAACGAGGTCATAAAGATATGGTCCCGGCGCTCGACTATCCTGCCGCAGTTCGTTGGCCTGACATTCGGTGTCTACAACGGCCGCAAGCACATTCCGGTGAGCGTGACCGAGGATATGATCGGTCAGAAATTCGGTGAATACAGCCCGACCCGCACGTTTTACGGCCATGCAGGCGACAAGAAAGCGAAGAGGAGGTAGGCCATGGGCGAGAGGTCGAATCCGCGCCGTGTCGGGGAAAACGAAGCGATGGCCAAAGCGCGCATGCTGCGTGTCTCACCGCAGAAGCTGAATCTCGTCGCCGCGATGATTCGTGGAAAGAAAGCCCAGAGAGCTCTGGATGAACTTGCGTTCAGCCGTAAGAGAATCGCGGCCGATGTCAGCAAATGCCTCAGATCCGCCGTCGCCAATGCGGAAAACAACCACGGATTGGATGTGGACGAGCTGGTGGTTGCCGAGGCCTATGTCGGCAAGAACCTTACCATGAAACGCCATCGCGCCCGCGCGCGGGGCAGAATCGGCCGCATCTCAAAACCGTTTTCGGAAATCACCATCAAGGTCCGCGAGATCGAGGAGTAAGCCTTATGGGCAACAAGACCAATCCGGTCGGAATGCGCCTTCAGGTCAACCGGACCTGGGACAGTCGCTGGTACGCCAACACCAAGGATTACGGAAACCTCCTTCTGGAGGATCTCCGCATGCGCCGCTTCATAGAGAAGGAATGCAGACAGGCCGGTGTCAGCCGTGTTATAATCGAGCGTCCGCACCGAAAATGCCGGGTGACAATCCATACGGCGCGCCCTGGAGTGGTTATCGGCAAGAAAGGCGCCGATATCGAGGCGCTGCGCAGGAAGCTGGCGAACATGACCGCCAGCGAACTGCATCTGAACATCGTCGAGGTCCGCAGGGCTGAACTGGATGCGCGGCTGGTCGCGGAAGGGATCGCGCAGCAGCTTGAGCGCCGGGTTTCGTTCCGTCGTGCGATGAAGCGCGCCGTGCAGAATTCCATGCGCATGGGCGCCCTTGGCATTCGGGTCAACGTATCGGGACGTCTCGGCGGAGCGGAGATCGCCCGGACCGAATGGTATCGGGAGGGGCGTGTCCCGTTGCATACGCTGCGCTCGGACATCGATTATTCGACCTGCGAGGCCGCGACTCCCTATGGGATCATCGGCATCAAGGTCTGGATATTCCGCGGCGAGATCATGGATCATGATCCCGGTGCCCGGGACCGTCGTCACCAGGAATTGCAGGACGGACCCGCACCGCGCGCTGGCGGCGGTCGCCGATAGGGGGATAGGGAAATGCTGCAGCCGAAGCGAACCAGGTTCCGCAAGCTCCACAAGGGGCGGATCCACGGCGATGCCAAAGGAGGCTCAACGCTGAATTTCGGTTCATACGGGCTGAAATCGATCGAACCCGAGCGCGTAACCGCGCGTCAGATCGAAGCCGCGCGCCGCGCCATGACCCGACATATGAAACGTCAGGGCCGGGTCTGGATCAGGATATTTCCGGACACGCCGGTCACCTCCAAGCCGACCGAGGTCCGGATGGGCAAAGGCAAGGGATCGGTGGATTTCTGGGCGGCGAAGATCAAGCCCGGACGGATCATGTTCGAGATCGATGGAGTCAGCGATACCGTGGCGAGGGAAGCGCTTCGGCTTGCCGCGATGAAGCTGCCGGTGAAGTGCAGGGTGGTACAGCGCGAGGATTGGTAGGAAACCGGCGTCTTCCGGGCGGATCCCGGCGGACGGTTCTTGAGTTAAATGCCGGAACGCTCTCTTCGGGTGGTCCGGCGGATAGAATGGGAGAAGGGCATGAGCACCCGGGAACTGCGTGACAAGACGCAGGACCAGCTGCGTGATCGGCTGGTGGAGCTTAAGAAGGAGGCGTTCAACCTCAGGTTCCAAGGGGCGTCGGGCCAGTTGGAGAATTTCGCCAGGATACGCTCGGTCAGGCGTGATACGGCGCGTGTTCTGACCGTCCTTAACGAAAAGGCGGCCGCGGCCGCCCCGGAGGAGTGAACGATGCCAAAGAGAATCCTGCGGGGAACGGTAACCAGCGACAGCAGCGAACGAACCGTCACCGTGCTTGTGGAACGTAAGTTCAAGCATCCGCTGCTGCAGAAAACCGTTCGCAGGTCGAAGAAATACGCGGCGCATGACGCCGATAACCGCTACAAGGTCGGCGACAGGATACGTATCAGGGAATGTGCGCCGATCTCCAAGTCAAAGCGCTGGGAGGTGATCGCCGATTGACGGCGAACGCCACGCCCAATTGAACGAAACCCTGGAGCCAGTTCAGGAAGTCGGTTCCAAAGGTCGGGAGAGACGAGATGATCCAGATGCAGACAAATATGGATGTCGCTGACAATTCCGGGGCGCGTCGGGTCCAGTGCATCAAGGTTCTGGGCGGATCCAAGCGGAAATACGCGTCCGTCGGTGACATAATCGTGGTCAGTGTCAAGGAGGCCATTCCGCGCGGCCGGGTCCGAAAGGGCGATGTCCGGAGAGCGGTCGTGGTGAGGACCGCGAAGGAGGTGCGCCGCGACGACGGAACCGCGATACGCTTTGACCGCAACGCCGCCGTGATGCTCAGCAACAACAACGAGCCGATCGGAACGCGTATATTCGGGCCGGTGGTGCGTGAGTTGCGGGGAAAGAATTTCATGAAGATCATTTCCCTCGCTCCGGAGGTGCTCTGATGGCGGCCAAACTAAAGAAAGGTGATCGGGTCGTTGTCATCTCCGGCAAGGATCTGGGTGCCGAGGGACAGATCGTCAGCGTGAATCCCAAAGCGGGAAAGGCGGTAGTCGACGGCATCAATATCTCCGTGCGTCATGAAAAACAGACGCAGCGTAACCGGGGAGGGCGCGTTCCCAGGTCCATGCCCATCGACCTTTCAAATCTCGCCTATGTCGATGCCAACGGTAAACCGACCCGAATCGGCTTCCGGATGGAGGGGGACAGGAAAGTGCGCTATGCCAAGACTACGGGGGATGTGATCGATGCTTGACGCCGCAGGCTATGTCCCTCGCCTGAAAGCCGCGTATCGGGACCGTATCCGGGCGGCGATGAAGGACGGGTTCGGTTACAGCAATGACATGCAGATTCCCAAACTCGATAAGGTCGTTCTTAACATAGGCTGCGGGGCCGAAGCTGTGCGGGACTCGAAGAAAGCCGGTTCGGCGCGCGATGATCTGACGGTGATCGCCGGCCAGAAGGCGGTTGTGAACCGCGCCAGAAAGTCGGTCGCGTCCTTCCGCGTTCGGGAGGGAATGCCGATCGGTGCGAAGGTCACCCTGCGCGGCGATCGCATGTACGATTTCCTTGACCGACTGATCACCATCGCCCTTCCACGCGTCAGGGATTTTCGTGGGATAAGGAACGGCGCGTTTGACGGACGGGGTAATTTCGCCATGGGTCTGAAGGAACACATCGTGTTTCCCGAGATCGATTACGACAAGGTCGATGAGATCTGGGGTATGGACATCATCATCTGCACCACCGCGGAAACCGACGCGGAAGCCAAGGCGTTGCTGGGGCATTTCAACATGCCATTCAGCGGCTGAGCCCGGGAGTTTATTCTTATGGCAAAGAAAGCAATGGTCGAGCGCGAGCTGAAGCGTCAGAGACTGGTCGAGAAATACGCGGCCAGGAGAGCGGCGCTGAAGGAAATCGCCAATGACGGCGACCGCCCGATCGAGGAGCGTTTCAAGGCGCGGCTCAGGCTGGCGAAACTGCCGCGCAACTCCTCGCCCACGCGTCTTCATAACCGCTGCCAGCTGACGGGACGGCCCCATGGCTATTACCGGAAACTGAAGATCAGCCGGATCGCCTTGCGTGAACTGGGTTCGATGGGCCAGATTCCCGGCCTTGTGAAGTCAAGCTGGTAGGGAGGGCAGGTATGAACGATCCTCTTGGCGACATGCTGACCCGCATCCGCAACGCGCAGATGCGACGAAAGTCCACGGTGCTGACACCGGCATCCAAGCTACGGGCCTGCGTGCTTGATGTACTGGCCGACGAGGGCTACATCCGTGGCTACGAGAGCGCCGCCGGCACCGATGGCCATCCGGCCATCGAGATCAGCCTCAGGTATTTCGAAGGCGATCCCGCGATCAGGGAACTGAAGCGTGTCTCGAAGCCGGGGCGTCGAGTCTATAAGGGTGCAAAGGATCTCCCGGAGGTTCGTCAGGGTCTCGGCGTGTCGATCATCTCGACGCCGAAGGGAGTGATGTCGGATGCCAGTGCGCGCGCCGCCAATGTTGGTGGTGAAGTGCTGTGCACGGTGTTTTAGGGAGAGGCTCATGTCTCGGATTGGCCGTATTCCGGTAGAATTGCCCACAGGGGTCACGGCGACCATCTCCGGTCGGACCGTCGAGGTGAAGGGGCCAAAAGGCGTCCGCAGCTTCACGGCGACCGACGATGTCGCGATAGCGGTTGAAGGCAATGCCATCAATGTCGTGCCCCGTGGACAGTCCAAGCGCGTACGTCAGCAATGGGGTATGTCCCGCACGCAGATCGCGAACTGCGTCAAGGGCGTCACCCATGGGTTCAGGAAAGAGCTTGAGATCAGCGGGGTTGGCTATCGCGCCATGCTGCAGAACGACAGGCTTATTCTCAATCTGGGCCTGTCCCATGATGTGACCTTTGACGTGCCCGCAGGCATTACGGTGACCTGTCCCAGACAGACCGAAATCGTTGTCGAGGGCATAGATCAGCAACAGGTTGGCGAGGTTGCGGCGCAGATCCGCAAATGGCGCAGACCGGAGCCATACAAAGGCAAGGGCATTAGATACAAGGGTGAGTATATCTTCCACAAGGAAGGTAAGAAGAAGTAGGGATCCGCGACATGGCAAACAGCAAACGGGATCTGTTCATCAAGCGTCGCCGGCGCGTGAGAAACAGATTGCGAAAGGTGAATACGGGTCGACCGCGCCTTACCGTTCATCGCTCGAACAGGAATATCAGCGCCCAGTTGATCGACGACGCAAGGGGGGTTACGCTGGCGAGCGCCTCCTCGCTTGAGAGAGTTCTCGAACTCACGAGCGGAAGCGGTGTCGCGGCCGCGGCGAAGGTCGGGGCCGCGCTAGCGGAGCGCGCCACTGCGGCAGGGATTACGGACGCCTGTTTCGACCGGGGCGGTTATCTGTTTCACGGAAGGGTCAAGGCTCTGGCCGATGCGGCCCGTGAGGGTGGTCTGAATGTCTGAGCGCTTGGCGGGCCTCCGCCGTTCCGGTCTGGATTGGACGAGTCGGCGCCACGCGCCCAACGATGAAGGAAAGCCTTATGGCAGAACGTGAAAGACGCCGGGGGGGGCGCCGGGATCGGGATGACACACCCGAATTCGCTGACCGCCTTGTTGCGATAAACCGCGTGTCGAAGACGGTGAAGGGAGGCAAACGCTTCGGCTTCGCCGCCCTTGTCGTGGTCGGTGACCAGAAGGGACGGGTTGGTTATGGCAAGGGTAAGGCCAAGGAGGTGCCTGAAGCGATCCGAAAGGCGACCGAGCAGGCCAAACGTCAGATGATCCGGGTGCCCCTGCGCGAAGGCAGGACGCTCCATCATGACATATCGGGCCGTCATGGCGCTGGAAAAGTGGTGATGCGAACCGCACCCGCGGGAACCGGGATCATCGCCGGTGGTCCGATGCGGGCCGTGTTCGAAATGCTTGGAGTACAGGATGTGGTCGCCAAGTCGGTCGGATCCCAAAATCCCTATAACATGGTTCGTGCCACCATGGACGGGCTGCGCAAGGAATCGAGCCCTCGTATGGTTGCCGCCCGAAGGGGCAAGAAGGTCTCCGACATTCAGCCGAGACGGGACGAGGGACAGGTCAGGGCGTCCATCCGGGCTGAGGTTGGCGATGCGCCGGTGTCCGCCGAGGCTTGAGGAGAGGGAAGATGGCTGGAAAGACTATCGTCGTGAAGCAGATCGGCTCTCCGATCCGCCGTCCCGCCAAGCAGCGCCAGACGCTGGTGGGATTGGGACTGAACAGGATGCACCGAATCCGGGAGCTTGAAGATACGCCGGCGGTGCGCGGGATGGTCGCGAAAATCCCTCACCTCGTTGAGATTGTCGATGAGCGCGGCTGATGGAAAGAGACCGTTAGCGGAGCGCCGGGGTCTGGATTATCGGATCGGTTCGCGGCTTGCGGAAGAAACTCGGGCCGGTGATAGGGCTGGCCAGTTGACGCGATTGGGTCTGAAAGCCGGCGGTCGCCCAAAACGCCTGCGGGGCGGTTTCCGGCTGGGAGATGTGAGATGAGACTGCATGAACTTAGGGACAATCCCGGCGCTACCAAAAAAGCCAAGCGCGTCGGTCGCGGTTCCGGCTCGGGAAAGGGAAAGACGGCTGGACGTGGTATGAATGGCCAGAAATCCCGATCCGGCGTCGCCATCAACGGTTTTGAAGGTGGTCAGATGCCGCTTTACCAGCGCCTTCCCAAGCGCGGTTTCAACAAGCCCAACCGAAACAGATACGCGGTGATCAATCTTGGCATTCTGCAGAAGTTCATCGATGCCGAGAAGATTGGAACCGAAGAGGCCATCACCGAGGACGTTCTGGTCAGGAGCGGTCTTGTTCGCCGTCGGTTCGATGGGGTTCGGGTTCTCGCGAAGGGTGAATTCTCGTCCAGGGTCGATTTGCGCGTGACGGGTGCCAGTGCGGCGGCGAAGCGGGCTGTCGAGGAGGCTGGAGGGTCGCTGACGGTTACGGCCGGACCCGCCGTGGACTGAGAGGTTGTCGGCAGCCGTTTCGCTGCCTACATAGGAAAGGTTTTCCACGCTCCGCCTTGGGAAGCCCGAGGGCGGCGCCCGAATTGGAAGGGCCAGTGAATGGCATCCGCAGCGGAGCAAATGGCCGCTAACCTGAATTGGGGGGTCTTTGGAAAGGCCACCGAACTCAGACAGCGCATATTTTTCACCCTTGGTCTTCTCATCGTTTACCGCATCGGAACATATATTCCGGTTCCGGGGATCGACGCGGACGCATTGCGTGAGTTCATGGACCAGGCCGCGACAGGGCTTGGCGGAGTTCTCAATATGTTTACCGGCGGTGCGATCTCCCGCATGGGCATCTTCGCGCTGGGTATCATGCCGTATATATCGGCTGCGATCATCGTACAGCTTCTTACGGCGATGGTTCCGCAGCTCGAGCAACTCAAAAAGGAAGGCGAGAGGGGTCGCAAGAAGATCAACCAATACACCCGCTACGGAACGGTTTTCCTTTCGACGTTTCAGGCGTATGGGTTGGCGGTCTCGCTTGAGGCGGGTGATCTCGCCACCGATCCGGGTTGGTATTTCCGGGCTGCCACCGTGATTACGCTGGTGGGTGGAACCATGTTCCTGATGTGGCTTGGCGAGCAGATCACCGCCCGCGGCATCGGAAACGGCATCTCACTGATTATTTTCGTTGGAATTATCGCCGAGGTTCCGGCCGCGCTCGCGCAGTTTTTCGCGTCCGGTCGATCCGGTGCGCTGAGCCCCGCCGTTATCGTCGGTGTCATCCTGATGGTGGTGGCGGTGATCGGATTCGTTGTCTTCATGGAGCGATCTTTAAGGAAGATCAGCATCCAGTATCCGCGTCGCCAGGCGGGGATGAAGATGTATGAGGGTGGAACCAGCCATCTTCCGATCAAGGTCAATCCGGCAGGGGTCATCCCGGCGATTTTCGCCAGTTCGCTGCTTTTGCTTCCGGTCACGGTCTCGACTTTCAGCGAAGCCCAGTCTGGACCTGTCATGTCCACGATTCTCGCTTATTTCGGCCCGGGCCAACCGCTGTATCTGGCGTTTTTCACCGTCATGATCGTGTTTTTCACGTTCTTCTACACGTTCAACGTCAGTTTCAAGACCGAGGATGTGGCTGAGAACCTGAAGAACCAGAACGGCTTCATTCCCGGCATCCGGCCGGGCAAGCGTACGGAAGAGTATCTTGACCACGTCGTCACCCGGATTCTGGTGCTTGGTTCGGCCTATCTCGCCGCCGTCTGCCTGTTGCCGGAGATCCTGCGCAGCCAGTTGGCGATTCCGTTCTATTTCGGTGGAACATCGGTGCTGATCGTCGTCTCGGTTACGATGGATACGATCCAGCAGGTGCAGAGCCATCTTCTGGCTCATCAATATGAGGGCCTGATCGAAAAGTCCCAGCTTCGTGGCAAGCGCCGTTCGCGCACGCGGTCCCCCGTCAGGCGTTAGCGGTACTTCGAATCAGCGAGATCAACATTTTTGAACCGGTAATGAAGATATGTCGCCCATGAACATCATAGTGCTTGGTCCACCGGGTGCCGGTAAGGGAACTCAGGCGCGGATCCTGGTGGAGGAGCGCAGGATGGCCCAGCTGTCGACCGGCGACATGCTGCGCGAGGCCCGCAGCAGCGGTTCGACGATGGGAAGGAAGGTCGCCGAGGTGATGGACCGCGGAGATCTGGTCACTGACGAAATCGTAATCGGCCTCATTCGGGAAAGACTGGAGATCCGTGACAGCCTGGGCGGATACATCTTCGACGGCTTCCCGCGGACGCTTGCGCAGGCTGACGCGCTTGGAGATCTGCTTGACGAAATCGGCGTTCGCCTCGATGCAGTAATCGAGATGCGGGTCGATGACGATGCGCTTGTGGCTCGTATAACCGCCCGTTCGACCTGCGGTGGCTGCGGTGAGGTCTATAACGACATAACGAAACCGATTCCGGCGGATGGCAGGTGCAGTGTCTGCGGTGGGACGGACCTTCGACGTCGAACCGATGACAACGAGGAGAGCCTGAGAACCCGTTTGATGGCCTATTACAGGCAAACGTCGCCGCTGATTGGATATTATCATGCCAAAGGTGCGCTGAAGTCTGTCAACGGATTGGATGAGATCGATGCCGTGGCCGAAGAGATCCGATTGACTCTGGCCTGAGTGAGAAGTTCCGTTTCGGCCTGAAGTGCAACACCGTTGGCGGTGGCGTCCGGCGAATCGGTCGGATAGCGGCGACAATCCCGATATGATCAATGGGAAAGTGTCATGCGCGAAAGCTACCGCTTTCTGACTTTGTACGAAGATAGATGCCGGATATACGCGACGGGGAAAAGCGGGCTTTCGAACGGGGCCATCGCGCGACAGTTGGGCCGTGACCGGACCGCCATCCACCGGGAGATACGGTGCAACGGCGATGGGCGGAGTGAGCCGCTCCTCCGCCACGGCCTGTGCGGAACGCGAAGGATGTACTGACGGGGTGCGCTCGTGTGGCTTGCCTCGGCCCCGACCGGCCCCACCGAGGACCGCGGAGTGCTTCGGAGTGGCGGCCGCCATCGATCGGCGCGATAACACCCCGGCCCTTCGGGAAGTGGAGGAAAGGGAACTTGTCCGGTTCACCACCGTCAGTACCTGGCCGACATGTCTGCAAGGCCAGAAACTCCAGCACCTTCATAACGCTGCGCTTCCTGCGAAGGAACCGGCTACGGTTCGTCAGCGGCGATCCGGATCACGCGGATTTCGATAGGTGGTCGGCGGCCTCGCCAGCGGCGGCCTCGCCGGCGGCGAGAGCTCCATTCATGGACGGCATCCGCATATAGTCCCCGGCAAGAAACAGGTTGGAGACGCCAATGTCCTTGTGGTCACGTAGGCGCGCCATCGTTCGCAACATGCCGGGTGGCCCGGTGCAGACGGCCTCCCGCCAACGATACACGCGGGTAAACACTCCCTCGTCATCGGCCGGAAGACAGGCACCCGGTGGCGCCTTGCGACGCGCATCGGCAAGAAGTCGGCCTTTGATCTCGTCGTCATCCAGCGGAAAGAGTTCCTCGGCCCGGTTGCGGCCAACGAGCAGGTCGAGCAGACTCTTGCCCGGTGGCGCACAGTGGGGCAGGGTGATCGATCGATCCACCAGAAGTGGTGTCTCGTCTTCAGGGTATAGGACCGCCTGCCAGCCAGGAGGAAGAGGCGGTTGGTCGAGCCCGATAACGACACGGCACCCGCGCGAATATCTCACCGAGGACAGCGCCTGCCGAACCGGCTCCGGTAACTGGGGGATAATGTCGAGGGCTATTGTGCCTGTCGTAGCGCAGATGACCGCATTCGCCTCGATAACGCCGTCATCAACCACCACGCCGGTGACTGCCCCGTCCTCGATATTCACGCGCCTGACCGGGGTCGACAGGCGAATGTCGGCGTTACAATTGGCGGCAAGCGCATGGCTCAACTCTCCGGCCCCCCGTTCCGGAACGGTCAGACTGGGTCCCTGCATAATGATCTGGGCAAAATAGGTCATGGCATAGGCGGAGCCCATCTGCTCCAGATCGCACATCGTCATCTGAAGGAAGCCGCCAAGCGCAACCATTAGGTCGTCGCTCGCGCCCAGTTTCTTCAGGTGATCGACGATGCTATCGTCATTGTCGATCTCATGGACGCGCGAATCGCTTGCAAAGGTGAGCTGTTGGGGATGGGCCCGGACCATCCGGACAAGTCTGTTGAGGGTCAGCATCGACCGTGGAGATAAAAGTCCCAAGGCAAAGAGAGCCGGCAGGTTCATCAGCGATGCAAGGGGTGACACGGGTGGTCTCACCCGGATGAACCGGCCTCTCCTGTACCAGACAAGGTTGGCACGCCACGGGATGAGCTTCAGTCCCAACTCGCCGCACAGGCGATTCGCAACGTCATGCGACGGAGTCAGGAAATCCGCGCCCTCGTCAATGCTGAAGCCCTCCACCCTGTCGCCTCCCAAGCGTCCGCCCAGCCGGTCGGTCGCCTCGAGAACGATAGGTCTGAATCCGCGTTTCCCGAGAGTATAGGCAGCGGCGAGTCCGGAAGTCCCACCGCCCACGATCACGACATTTCTTGCGGCCATTCCGTTCCTCCAGTCAGATGGAAAACGCGGATGTTCCATCAGGTTTCCGTAACACGCGCATGCCGGTTCAGCGTCGCGAATCGCTGCGGTCAACCGCGATCAGCAGATTCGGAAGCAACAGGAAATCGGCGGCCAAGGCAAAGACCACCGCGATCGAAACCAGGACGCCCAACACCCAGGTAAGCTCGAAGCCGGAGGCAAGGAATACCAGAAACCCCGCCGCAAGGATCACTGTGGTCGTCCCTAGCGCATGGCCCACGGTGCGGAACGCATATCTCAGGGCCTCGGACGAATCGAGTCCATTGCGACGGCCTCTCAGATACTTGGTCAGGAAGTGTATGGTGTCGTCCACGACAATACCGAACACGATGGCGAGCACCACGGAGGAGACGACGCCGATCTGCCCGACCAGATGACCCCATAGGCCGAAGGTCATTAGGGCGGGGATGAAGTTTGGCAGGAGACTGACGAGCCCGATACGGATATTTCTGAAAACACCGACCAGAATCAGCGACACAAGAAGCAGGGCGATCGCCGTACCATACAGCATGCTGTAGATGTTGCGCTGGGTCAGATGGGCGACGATAAGGTTCACCCCCGTCGCGTTCTGCGTGAACTCCGGGATATTGGTGCGCAGCCATTCCCGCGCCCGGTCGTCCACGGCGCGCAATTCTCCGGATGTAGCGGTCCCGATCGTGGCCGTCATGCGTGTTGCCGACTTGCTCACATCGATGCGGTCATTCAGGTCCCTGCCCATCGGCAGCGAAAACTCGTAAAGAAGCAGATATTGCGCCGCCAGATCCTGCGCCTCGGGCAACTTATAGAATGACGGGTCATCTCCGTTCAGGTTCTTGTTGAGGCGCTTCATGACATCCGAAAAAGCCTGAACATGTGTCGTTTCAGGCTGCATCCGGAACCACTCCGCGAAGGCATCGACCTTGCGCAGATATTCCGGGTCGGTGATTCCTTTCTCCTGTCCGGAATCGAGCGAGTATTCGAGCTTGTCGAAGCCGGTCAGGTTTTCCGAGATGAAATCGGAATCGATCCGCACCTGATAGCTCTTGTCGAAGAAATGCGTCAGATTATCGCCCAGTTCGATGCGTGGAATGCCCGACATCAATACGGCGATCACCAGAACGGAGGAAATCGTTACGAGACGCTTCCTGACGATGACCAGATCGGCCAGACGCTCGAAGAAAACCACCTCCTGCAACTGACCGACCCGAATACGCAGTGGTAGGATCAGGAGTAGGGCCGGCAACAGGGTCATGGCATAAAGGAACGTGCAGGCGATGCCCAGTGCCACGGCGTTACCCAGGTCATGAAACGGTGGGGAATCCGACGAGTTCAGACTCAGGAACCCGATCATGGTCGTCAGCGAGGTCAGAAACACAGGCCAGACGTTCAGCCGGAGCGACTCGGCGACGGCACCGTTCCTGTCTTTGCCCTCCTTCATCGCAAGCAGGGCATTGGATGCGATATGGATTGAGGTTGCGACTCCGATGACGATGACAACCACCGGCGTACCGGAACTCACGGGGGACAGTGTCATGCCAATCCAGCCGACCAGCCCCATCGTGGACAGGACCGTGAATACCAGAACGGTGATAACGGCTACCGCACCCAGCACCGAACGAAGGAACAATGCCGCAAGGACCGCGACCACCAGAAACACGATCGGCACCAGCGTGCTGAAATCGTCCTGGGTGGCCTGATCCATGGCCTGATTCACAATGACATAGCCGGTGACGTAGTAGCCGAGATCTGGATGAGCCTCCCGTTGCTGATCCAGAACGGAATGGAGATAGTCGGTCGCTTCCTTGATCTCCTCCTGCGAATCCTCCGGCAAGGCGAAATGAACGATAAGGCCGGTGGCCCGTCCGTCGGGGGAAACCAGGTTTCCAACGATTTCTTTTTCCGCAAGAGCGATATCCCGGATACGCGCCAGATCCTCGTCGCTCAGCGCGTCCAGGTATTCGACGAGCGGCGAGACAACCAAGTCCTCCCCGTCTGCCCGGCTGTAGAGGTGATTGGTCAATGAGTCGACACGGAAGGAATAGGGTGTTTGCCACAACGCGTCGGTCAGGTCTATGATGGCGCCGAGAGCTTCGCGGGTGAACACCGACCCCTCTTTCGGCGACACCGCAATCAGTGCCGTGTTGGATTCCGAGTAGGTCTGCTCCAGACGGTCGAGCGCAATGAGCCGCGGATCGTCGTCGTTGAACAGGATACGGTAGTTGTTCTCGACCTTGATATAGGCGCCACCTGCCGCCATCACGATCATGAGCAGGGTTGCGAGCGCCAGGACAAGCCAGCGATTGCGCAGAACGAACTGGATATAGCGGTCAAGCATAGACGCCGACGCCGTCATTTCCACACTCCGGAAAAGGGTGGTCCGGACAGACGTCCCGAACCTGACGCGGACCCGTTCACCATGGTTGAGACAGTTTGTGTTTTACATGGTCGGGCATATTGTAGAGCAACTTCCCTGAATTCTCGTATGCCGAAGCTTCGATGAATTGCCCGAAAACCGCAAATTTGGACTGTCTCCGGAACCTCAGCATCCGCTCGATGCGTTGCTGCAGGCGATGCACGAACAGCGTGTTTATGATCATGAGTCCTGGCTTCGGAAACTGCATCTGGTCGGCAAGATCGTCTCCGATGAGTGACCGCGAAACCAGGAAAATCGTCTTCTTCAGTTTCTGCGCTGCCTTGGGGTCGGATACGCCTGCCGTCGCAGGAGCGGAACTGAGCCAAGCATACGACATCGTCGTGGAATCCTTGTCGCAGGGTGGCTCGCAGAGCCTCCCGATACACCGGATCGTGAGCGCTTCCTCCGTTGTCGTATAGAGAATCGTCTCCGGAATGCCCATGACATGGCCAGCCAAACGCCAGACGGCCATGACGCTCTCTTTTTCTTCTTCTGTATAGACAGCGCCCATCCTTGCGGAATACTCCATGAGACCCGCCGAAAAGAGGGAGATGGAATAACCGAGATTCGCGGCCGATAGCGGAGCACCCCATGCCTCATGGTCCCAGTCCGGATATTCTGATATCAGTTTTCTGATCCGAGCGTGCACGAAGCGCACACGTGCACACAGCTTCCAGCCGTCGCCATATCTCTGCAAGCCGTTGGGAAGGAAAATCTCCAGCAGCTGCCTGATGTTCTGTTTTTGCCGTCTTTGAGTGGGTTCATGAATCACCCGGCCAGTCATGATGAAGGATTTTCTGATCAGCGTCGTGAAACCTTCGACCAGCACACCACAAAGAAATGCGATGATCGTGTCGCCTGCATTCTTGTGGAAAGCCCTCATTCCCGGGAGGTAGGCCTCATGGTTGACCCAAGGAGGTTCTTCCAGGCTGTCGAAAAACTTCCGCATCGCCTCGGGCGCTTTCGCCAATTCCCCATCGTTCATCTCGATGCCGGCGCTGACGTAGCGATGCAGTACGGGCGGCGGCAGGTCGGAAAGCTCCATCATCAAGGAATCGAGTTCCGGGTCGCCGATGGTCGTGTGCCTGATATAACTGTCGGCGACGGCCTGATTGATGGGCCGGGCCTTCTCATAGCCAGCTATATACGCTGTTGGCACTATCAGTCCGACAGACGGGTCTGGTGTTACGTTGGCGTTTTGTTTGTCCATACTCAGTTTTCTTACACCCACTTAAATCGAATTTTCAAGACCAAGATTGCGATTGGCAGGACTTTCGTGCGCTCTGGCGGGCACCGAAGCGTACCTGCCGTCACGCGGATTTTGCCACAGGCCGCGAGGAGCCGAAAAGTCGGAGGGGCAAAGCGCCATAGCTGTTCCTTCGCCGCTGCTGGCTGTGTAGGAGGTCGGAAATCAGGTTAATGGCTTGACTCCAGGGCGTCAATTCACCCCCGTTCCGCTCTGAAGTGCAACACCGTTGATGGTGGGAAGCCGCGTTTCGGGTGCAGCATCCTGCGAATCGGCCAGATAACGGCGACAGTCCCTGTGCGCAGGAGAGGAGAGTGTCATGCCCGAGGGCTACCGTCATCTGACCTTCGACGGAAGATGCCGGATATACGCGACGGGGAAAGGCGGGCTTTCGAACGGGGCCATCGCCGGGCGGCCGGGCCGCCATCCGGCCACCATATCGCGGGAGATCCGACGCAACGGCGGCGGGCGGGGATACCGGCAGGGACAGGCGCGGAGGAAGGCCACCGGGCGCCGGAGCGGGGCCTCTTCGGTCCCGGGGAAGCTGACGGAGGAGCGCCGGGCGAAGGTCGTGGCGAAGCCGGGGAGGGCTGGAGCCCGGAACAGGTCCCGGGGCGTCTCCGGCTGGAGGACCCCGGCATGGTCGGCCGTCAGCGGATATACGACCTCGTACGCGCGGGCGGCGGGGACGGAGGAACGCCTTGCGGGCACCTGCGGCGGCGGGGAAAGGAACCGGACCGGCAGGGCGGCCGCCACGCGGGCCGGGGTCATATCCCGGGCCGGAGGGACATCCCGGAGCGCCCGGAAGAGGGCGGGGCGAAGGCGGGGACCGGCGACCGGGAAGCGGACACGGTGATCGGCGGGGGACACGGCGGTGCGGTGGTGTCGCCCGTTGACGGATGCCCGGAATTCACGCCTGTCCAACGGGTTGACGGAAAGAGGGCGGAGGCGGCCGGCGGGGCGATGACCGACCTTCCCGAGGGTCCCGGCGCCAGGGTCCACACGATCACGGCGGACAGCGGCAGGGAGTTCGCGGGGCACGCGAAGGTGGCGAAGGCGCTGGAGGCCGATTTCTTCCTCCCGACGCCCCACCACTCGTGGGAGCGGGGCCTGAACGGGCACACCAACGGGCCGCCGCCCGGTACCTGCCGAAGGGGACCGACCTGCGGCAGGTCACGGACGCCCGCGTGAAGCGGGTCCAGGACATCCTGAACGCGCGCCCCCGCAAGGCGCCCGGCCACCTGACGCCGGCGGAGGCTTTCGCGCGGGCGCGGCCTCCCTGAGGCGCTTCGCCCCGTCGGCCGACGGCGGAGAGGGAATTCCGCAGGCGCGCCCGCCCGGTTTCGGTCGGGCCACCCCTTCCCTCGCCCGGACGGGCGCGCCACCTCCCGCCGCGGGGCCCTGCCGCCGCCGGGAGGCCCGGTTACGCTCCGATCCGAAGGGACAGCCGCCGTATTCCGCGTGGAATCCGGGGCCCTGGCCGGAAAATCCCTCAACACCGGCCCGCCTCCTCCGCTCGGGCCACGCCCTCGCTCCGGAGGCGGGCCGGTGTTGCACTTCGGACTGGAAGTGGGGCACGATATTGGGTATCCTCCACTAACTTATCACCACCCCCGTTCCACTCTGAAGTGCAACACCGTTGATGGTGGGAAGCCGCGTTTCGGGTGCAGCATCCTGCGAATCGGCCAGATAACGGCGACAGTCCCTGTGCTCAGGATAGGAGAGTGTCATGCCCGAGGGCTACCGTCATCTGACCTTCGACGAAAGATGCCAGATATACGCGACGGGGAAAAGCGGGCTTTCGAACGGGGCCATCGCCAGGCGGCTGGGCCGCCATCCGGCCACCATATCGCGGGAGATCCGACGCAACGGCGGCGGGCGGGGATACCGGCAGGGACAGGCGTGGAGGAAGGCCACCGAGCGCCGGAGCGAGGCCTCTTCGGTCCCGGGGAAGCTGACGGAGGAGCGCTGGGCGAAGGTCGTGGCGAAGCTGGAGGAGGGCTGGAGCCCGGAACAGGTCTCGGGGCGTCTCCGGCTGGAGGACCCCGGTATGGTCGGCCGTCAGCGGATATACGACCTCGTACGCGCGGACGGCGGGGACGGAGGAACGCTTTTCGGGCACCTGCGGCGGCGGGGAAAGGAACCGAACCGGAAGGGTGGCCGCCACGCGGGCCGGGGTCACATCCCGGGCCGGAGGGACATCTCGGAGCGCCCGAAAGAGGTCGGGGCGAAGGCGGGAATCGGCGACTGGGAAGCGGACACGGTGATCGGCGGGGGACACAGCGGTGCGGTGGTGTCGCTTGTGGACAGATGCCCGGAATTCACGCCTGTCCAACGGGTTGACGGAAAGAAGGCGGAGGCGGTCGGCGAGGCGATGACCGACCTTCTCAAGGGGCTCGGCGCCAGGGTCCACACGATCACGGCGGACAGTGGCAAGGAGTTCGCGGGGCACGCGAAGGTGGCGAAGGCGCTGGAGGCCGACTTCCTCCTCCCGACGCCCTACCACTCGTGGGAGCGGGGCCTGAACGAGCACACCAACGGGCTGCTGCGCCAGTACCTGCCGAAGGGGACCGACCTGCGGCAGGTCACGGACGCCCGCGTGAAGCGGGTCCAGGACATCCTGAACGCGCGCCCCCGCAAGGCGCTCGGCTACCTGACGCCGGCGGAGGCTTTCGCGCGGGCGCGGCCTCCCTGAGGCGCTTCGCCCCGTCGGCCGACGGGGGAGAGGGAATTCCGCAGGCGCGCCCGCCCGGTTTCGGTCGGGCCACCCCTTCCCTCGCCCGGACGGGCGCGCCACCTCCCGCCGCGGGGCCCTGCCGCCGCCGGGAGGCCCGGTTACGCTCCGATCCGAAGGGACAGCCGCCGTATTCCGCGTGGAATCCGGGGCCCTGGCCGGAAAATCCCTCAACACCGGCCCGCCTCCTCCGCTCGGGCCACGCCCTCGCTCCGGAGGCGGGCCGGTGTTGCACTTCGGACTGGAAGTGGGGCCATCATTAGATTTCAGGGTATGGCGACTTCAGCCAGATGCGTGCGTCCTCGGTTCGAAAGGGCGATGTCCGGAGAGTGGTCGTGGTGAGGACCGCGAAGGATGTGCGCCGCGACGACGGAACCGCGATACGCTTTGACCGCAACGCCGCCGTGATGCTCAGCAACAACAACGAGCCGATCGGAACGCGTATATTCGGGCCGGTGGTGCGTGAGTTGCGGGGAAAGAATTTCATGAAGATCATTTCCCTCGCTCCGGAGGTGCTCTGATGGCGGCCAAACTAAAGAAAGGTGATCGGGTCGTTGTCATCTCCGGCAAGGATCTGGGTGCCGAGGGACAGATCGTCAGCGTGAATCCCAAAGCGGGAAAGGCGGTAGTCGACGGTATCAATATCTCCGTGCGTCATGAAAAACAGACGCAGCGTAACCGGGGAGGGCGCGTTCCCAGGTCCATGCCCATCGACCTTTCAAATCTCGCCTATGTCGATGCCAACGGTAAACCGACCCGAATCGGCTTCCGGATGGAGGGGGACAGGAAAATGCGCTATGCCAAGACTACCGGGGATGTGATCGATGCTTGACGCCGCAGGCTATGTTCCTCGCCTGAAAGCCGCGTATCGGGACCGTATCCGGGCGGCGATGAAGGACGGGTTCGGTTACAGCAATGACATGCAGATTCCCAAACTCGATAAGGTCGTTCTTAACATAGTGTCTGCCAGAAAACCCCGTGTTTTTCCGGTGACAGGGCCGGATCCGGCGGATTCCGGCTTCACGGGACGGCCGGTGGCGGGAACATATGATGAACATCCGGGCCTCCGCCGGCCCGCGGGCACGCCGGTCCGGGCCCCGCAGCGGCGGGGCCTTCCATGGGCCGGTTCACCGGTGGACGCCCCGGTCAGGCGGCGGCGTGGAGCACGGGGCGCTCCCTCTCCGGCGGCATCAGGCCGGGGCGGTGGACGTTCGCGGCCAGCACCGCCAGCGCCACGGCGCCGGCGAAACCCTCCTTTCCGTGGCTCCGCACCCGGTCGGGGCCACGGTGCTCCAGGTCGTTGATCGCCGACCCGCCCGCGGCGTGGGCGCGCCGGGCCTGTCACTGGGACACTGTTGAATCGGTCATGTATCCCTGTTCCCTGATCGCCCTGTACATCGCGGTGGCCTGCAGCATGTATTTCATTCCCTTCCTGATCTTTTCCGTGCCGGGCGGGGGCTGCCGCCCCGACGGGATGAAGCCGACGAAGCGTCCCATGCCGATCGCCGCCTGCCGGATGGTGAAGCCGTCGAAGGGTGGCGCCCCCGCGTCGGTGAAGCCGTAACCGGTCATCGCGATGTGGAGCGCCGTGAGCCCGTCCGGGTGCGGCAGGTCGGGCGCGGGCCTGTCGGGTTCGGCCTTCGGGGCGCGCTGTATGCCGAAGGTGCGCCAGGTCATGACGGCGTCGAAGGCGAGGCACCTTCGCAGGTCCTCCGCGTCGTCCAGGCGGCGGTCCCCGACGCGTGTGGCCTGTTTCAGCGTTCTGAGGCATTCCCCTATGGTCCATCCGGCCCCGTAGCGATAGTTTTCCGCTGGTCCTGCACCGGACGGAGTCCGGGAAGCCCCTGATCATTATCCGCGAATTTCCGATGTCGAATCGCATGCGAACGATTTCATGGTTTTGGCATAGGCCGCGGACCAGCGCAGTTGGGGATTCCGTAGGTGCTTCGACTGTCCAACCAAAGACCGATGCTCGGACGGGAGTGGGCCGAAAAATGACGCCGCATTGATCCGCCGGGGCAAATCGTCGCAACCGAAGCCGCATCGGAGGGCTTGGGGCGGCGATATTGCGCCAATACCGCTGAAAGTCGTCACGCTGATAGAATGTCTCCGAAACCAACCGCTACATATGGCGTTTCGATCCGTCGAGACGCGCCTCTAGTTGCGGGTGCACACGCTTCGCTTCAGGCAGGCGATCCGGTCGGTGTCCAGAATGGCGTTGACGCGCGCGGTCTCGTCGCTTAGTTACCGCGCTCGCTCACCGAAAATGGTTTGGTCGCTCACCTGGAAAACCGGGTGCACAGGGTGGGTGTGAATGAGTTGTTGAGTGAAGCCTCCCCAAGGCTCCGGTTGTGAAAGAAAGGTTCTGGAACTACGGAACCGCAACTTGAAAGGATTTTTTAATTGGCTCGAATCGCAGGGGTCAACATCCCTACATCGAAGCGCGTACCTATCGCGCTGTCGTATATCCATGGAATAGGCCATGCAACCGCCCGCAGGATCTGCGAGGCGGTCGGTGTGGACCAGGCCCGTCGGATCAATGATCTTTCGGACGCCGATGTGTTGCGGATCCGGGAATTCATTGACGCTAACATCAATGTCGAGGGTGACCTGCGCCGTGAGGTGCAGATGAACATAAAACGGCTCATGGATCTTGGCTGTTACCGCGGCATTCGGCATCGCCGAAACCTGCCTGTCCGAGGCCAGCGCACCCATACGAATGCGCGAACCCGGAAAGGGCCCGCAAGGCCGATCGCCGGTAAGAAGAAGTAGGGAGGCTATAGATCTTGGCCCGTGATAGAACCCGCGTCAAACGCAAGGAACGCAAGAACATCGCCGCCGGTGTGGCCCATGTGAACAGTTCCTTCAACAACACCAAGATCCTGATTTCAGATGTACAGGGAAACGCGATTGCCTGGAGTTCCGCTGGAACGATGGGTTTCAAAGGATCAAGAAAGTCAACGCCATACGCGGCGCAGATGGCCGCAGAGGATGCGGGCCGGAAAGCGCAGGAACATGGCGTGAAAACCCTCGAAGTCGAGGTTCAGGGGCCAGGGTCCGGTCGGGAAAGCGCGCTGCGCGCCCTCACCGCCGTTGGCTTCAACATCACGTCAATCCGTGACGTTACGCCGATCGCCCATAACGGCTGCCGTCCACCGAAGCGTCGCAGGGTCTGACCTCATTCACTGCGGGTCCTCGGGAGACGCTTGGTACGCCGTTATCGGCTTCTTCTTGTGTCCTTCGTCGATTTGATGGGGCGATGGACGGTTTTGGAGGCAATTCATGATCGAAAAGAACTGGCAGGAGCTGATTAAGCCAAATCAGCTTGAGGTCACGCATGGCGACGACCCGGCGCGACAGGCCACCTTCGTCGCGGAGCCGCTGGAGCGCGGTTTTGGCCTCACCCTGGGCAACGCGCTTCGGCGCGTGCTGCTGTCTTCGTTGCAGGGGGCGGCGATCACATCCGTCCATATCGACAACGTGCTGCACGAATTCTCGTCGGTTGCCGGGGTGCGGGAAGACGTTACGGACATCGTGCTGAATCTAAAGGGAGTCGCGATCAGTATGGGTGTCAAAGGCCCGAAGCGGCTGTATATTTCGGCGACGGGACCCGGGGTTGTGACCGCTGGTGACATTACCGAGAGCGCTGGCATCGAGGTTCTGAACAAGGATCATGTGATCTGCCATCTTGATGAAGGCGCGAGCGTCTACATGGAACTGACGATTAATACCGGCAAAGGTTATGTCGCCGCCGACAGAAACCGATCCGAAGACGCACCGGTGGGTCTCGTCCCCTTGGATGCGATCTATTCTCCGGTCAGAAAGGTCAGCTATCAGGTCCAGCCCACCCGTGAGGGGCAGGTGCTCGATTATGACAAGCTGACACTCAAGCTCGAAACCGATGGGTCCCTTACTCCGGAGGACGCACTGGCGTTCGCGGCGCGGATCGTCCAGGACCAGCTGACGATCTTCGTCAATTTTGAGGAACCCGAACAGATCCGCCGTCACGAAGATGATGACGGTCTGACGGTCAATACGGAATATCTGAGGAAAGTCGAGGAACTGGAACTCAGTGTTCGTTCCGCGAATTGCCTGAAAAACGATAATATCGTCTATATCGGTGACCTGGTCCAGAAGACCGAGGCCGAGATGCTGCGGACGCCGAATTTCGGGCGAAAGTCGCTGAACGAGATCAAGGAAGTGCTGTCGGGAATGGGCCTGCATCTTGGCATGGATGTCGAGGAATGGCCTCCCGAGAATATCGAGGATCTGGCGAAGAGGTTCGAAGATCAGTTCTAACGGCGTGATCCGTCACCGATGCGGTCGAAGGTGGGACAAGGTTAGCCGGGATCGTCCGGGTCCAATGAAGATCGATGGAGCGGGTCGCCGGTCGAACGTAATACGACAAAGGAATGAGAATATGCGCCACGCACGAGGATATCGCCACCTGAACCGGACCCATGCGCACCGAAAGGCGCTGTTCGCAAACATGGCGGGCTCGTTGATCGAGCATGAGCAGATTCGGACGACCTTGCCCAAGGCAAAGGAATTGAGGCGGGTGATCGAGAAGCTGGTAACGCTGGGCAAGCGCGGAGATCTTCATGCCCGCCGTCAAGCGTCGAGCCGATTGAAGCAGGATAGATATGTCACCAAGCTATTCGATGTTCTCGGACCGCGCTATAAGAACCGAAACGGGGGCTGCGTACGCGTTCTGAAAGCGGGTTTCCGCTATGGTGATATGGCCCCGATGGCCATCATCGAATTCGTCGATCGCGATCCGGATGCAAAGGGAGCGGCCGACAAAGCTCTCGTGGCCGAGGAAAAGGCCGGTGCCGAGATCTAGCGGTTTCCTTCCATATTGACGGCATCAAGGCCGGAAGATCTTCGATGGCGTGCGCCTCCGGAGCCACATTACGTTCCGCTCGGATGTAGGTCAGCAGCGCCATTCCCTGTGGAAGCAGGACGGAGCCCCGCATCGGTGATGGACAGGTGGGTATGAATTCGCGGATCAACGGATTCTGGCGCATTCCTACGTCGATGAATTTCAACGGGCGCCGGTTCAGTTCTGGTGGGAGGGCGAATGCAGAGCGGATGAAGAGCCTTTCGAACACGGCGGGATTGACCCTTCCTTCCCGGTAACTCGCTGACTATCGTCCGATCATGTCCGATCTCTTTCGAAATCCGGTACCGCTCCCGGAGGCTGACAGCGCCTTTCGTCCTTTGGCTGACCGACTGCGTCCCGCAAAGCTTGCCGACATCGTCGGGCAGGATCATATTCTCGCTCCGGACGCGCCGCTCGGGGGTATGGTGGCCTCCGGCGCGCTCACATCGCTGGTGCTTTGGGGACCGCCCGGTGTCGGCAAGACGACCATCGCCCGTCTGCTTGCCGATGCGGCCGCCCAACGCTTCGTACAGATCAGCGCGATATTCACAGGCGTGTCGGAACTGAAAAAAATATTTGAATCCGCCCGCCATCGCCGCGCCAATGGCCATACCACATTATTGTTCGTCGATGAGATTCATCGATTCAACAAGGCCCAGCAGGACGGTTTCCTGCCCCATATGGAGGATGGTACCATCCTTCTGGTCGGCGCGACCACGGAAAACCCGAGCTTCGAACTCAATGCGGCTCTGCTGTCTCGTGCGCAGGTACTCGTGCTTCATCGTCTCGGCCCCGACGGCCTGGAACACTTGGTCCAGCGTGCGGAGCGGCTGATCGAAAGGCCACTTCCCCTGACCGACGAGGCCAGGCGAAGCCTGCTGGACCTCGCGGACGGTGATGGAAGGGCACTGCTCAATCTGGTCGAGCAGATCGCTGCCTGGGAAGTCGATGAAAACCTTGATCGCGACGCTTTGGCGGGCAGGCTCCAGCGCCGGGCGGCGCAGTACGATAGATCCGGTGATGCCCACTACAACCTTATTTCGGCGCTGCATAAATCCGTCCGCGGCTCCGATCCTGACGCGGCGCTCTACTGGTTGGCCCGAATGCTTGAGGGCGGTGA
Source organism: uncultured Rhodobacter sp. (assembly GCA_965201085.1). Taxonomy (GTDB): domain Bacteria; phylum Pseudomonadota; class Alphaproteobacteria; order Rhodobacterales; family Rhodobacteraceae; genus JAPOUP01. The sequence goes on from CBDAVS010000015.1 coordinate 360,873, forward strand.
GGACCCGCGTTACCTCGCCCGTCGAATCACCCGCATGGCGATCGAGGATATCGGGCTGGCTGACCCGCAGGCGCAGCGCATATGTCTTGACTCCTGGGAGACCTTCGAACGACTCGGTAGCCCGGAAGGCGATCTGGCATTGGGGCAGGCGGTGATTTACCTCGCTCTCGCGCCGAAATCAAATGCCGGTTACGCGGGAATGAAGTCTGCGGCGGCGGTGGCCAGAACCACAGGTGGCCAACGACCGCCGATGCATATCCTGAATGCACCCACCAGGTTGATGAAGGACATGGGATACGGCAAAGGTTACGCATACGACCATGAAGACGAAGACGCATTCAGCGGACAGAACTATTTCCCGGAGGGGATGAAACGTGGTGCCTATTATCAACCGGTCGAGAGAGGCTTTGAGCGCGAATTGAAAAAACGCCTCGACTATTTTGCCATACTACGCACCAGACGGCAGGGTAATTGAGTCCGCATAGGCGCGGATGGAGAATCGCTCAATGTGGACCACACTGCTGCAGGTTGCCCTCGGAGGGGCGCTCGGCGCGACGGGTAGGTACCTGACCGGACTCGCGGTGGACCGGATGATCGGTCATGGATTTCCATGGGGGACGCTGACGGTGAACGTTGTCGGCTCATTCCTGATGGGAGCCCTGACGGTGACGCTGGCCCAATCGGATGGTACGAAATTCGCTCCTTTTCTGGTAACCGGAATGCTCGGGGGGTTCACGACGTTCTCGGCGTTCTCGTACGACGCCATGGTGCTCTATGAACGCGGACAGGCCGGTGCGGTCGCTGCCTATGTCCTCGCTTCGGTCCTGCTGTCGATCGCCGGGATCGGGATCGGCCTGCTTTCCGCGCGAGCGGTGCTTTCATGAGCGGCGTTCAGACCATTACGGTCGAGGGGCATGAGGTCGAGCAGCGGTTGGACCGCTGGTTTCACCGCCGTTTTCCGCATCTCTCGCAGGGACGGATCGAGAAGCTGTGCCGGAAAGGTGAAATAAGGGTCGACGGACACCGTGTGCGGGCGGCGACCCGTATCTGTCCGGGTCAGATGATCCGGGTGCCGCCGCTTCCGGATGCCTCCAACCTATCCGATAGATCCCGGAATCAGCTGCCCGAAACCGAGAAGCGCATGATCCGCGAAACGTTGATCTATCGTGATGACGACCTTCTGGCCATCAACAAGCCACCCGGGCTTCCGACGCAGGGTGGTAGCGGGCAGATCCGACATGTCGATGGCATGGGCGAAGCGTTGAGATTCGGCTACGGGGAAAATCCGCTACTCGTACATCGCTTGGACAAGGATACATCCGGAGTGCTGCTTCTGGCCCGCAACCGGCGGACGGCGACCGCGCTGACGGAAGCGTTCCGGAATCGGGAAATCCGTAAGGTATATTGGTCCGTCGTATCGGGTGTTCCCGATCCGGCGGCAGGTACCGTGAACTACGGTTTGGTAAAGTCGTCCGGTCGCGGAAAGTCAGGGGGGACGGAGAGAATGTTCTGTATCCAACCGTCCAGGATTGCCTCCACTCCGGGTGCGAAGCGCGCGGTGACCGATTATACCGTGCTGGCGCGTCTTTCCCGACGGGTGGCCTGGCTGGCGTTGGAACCGGTCACCGGGCGAACGCACCAGCTGCGAGCCCACATGGCGGAAATCGGCCATCCGATCATCGGCGACGGAAAATACGGTGGCTTGGATCAAAGCGTCGCGAATGGTGGCCGGAGCCCGCACCTTGGTGGTGGATTCAGCCGGAAGCTGCACCTGCACGCCCGGATGATGAAGCTGCTCCATCCGGTCAAACGCGATGTGCTGACTTTGGTCGCACCGCTTCCGGATCATATGGTGCGAACCTGGGCGATGCTGGACTGGCGTGTGGAAGACCTGCCCCTTGACTCGTTCAGCCCGATATGACCGGGTGGAAAATGAAGAGATTCTGGAATTCGGCGGAGGCGGTTGAGTCAGCGGATGGCTTTGGGATCCATCTGGATGGCCGTATCGTGCGGACCCCGGCCAAAGCAGTTCTGATGCTTCCAACGGCGGCGATGGCGGAGGCCATTGCGGAGGAATGGAACGCCCAGGGTGAGGACATCGACCCGAACCTGATGCCCGTGACAAAATACGCCAACGCGGCCACTGACACCGTCGCTACGCGGTTCCCCGAAATCGCCGCGATGCTCGGGGGTTACGCGGACACGGATCTGACCTGCTATCGCGCCCCGGAACCCGAAGACTTGGTCATTCGCCAGGGTTTGGCATGGGATCCGCTTCTCGATTGGATGTTTGAGAGATTCGGTATCCGGCTAAAGCCATTCGAAGGCTTGGTTCACCATCCTCAATCTGACGAAAGCCTCGAAAGTCTGCGCGCACCGCTGGATGCGATGACCCCGTTCGAACTCACCGCGATGTGTGATCTCGTGGGTCTTTCGGGCTCGCTGGTGATCGGCATTGCGGTCAGCGATGGATATGGGTCTCCCGAAGCGCATTGGAAAGCATCGAGAATCGATGAGGACTGGCAGATGGAACAATGGGGTGAGGACGCGGAGGCGATGGAATCCACCAGCCGGAAACGCCGGACGTTCCTCGATGCGGCGGGATTCCTGAAATTGGCCCGCGCCTGAATTGAACAGGGCGTGCCTGGACGGGCGGCGACCTGCACGTATCCTGACAGGTCGTACCACGCCGGATCCACGGGATATGGATGACCGAGCATAGCGGATGTTCACCGCTATCCACGCTTGCGCGCCTGCTTGGTTTCGGGGTCTGGGCCACCTGGGAGCCGCGGTGGTGCCGGCTTTCAGGGTGCGGCGTCCCCTGCAACTTGGATTATTGGCGTCCGATACCGTGATGACTGCCCCTGAAGCCGGGAAATTCGACCGTTCGTTTCGTAAAATACACGGAACGATGTCAATGACATCCCCGAGCGACGCGGTGGCCGGAATGCCAATTAATCCTTGCTGCGGGATAAACGAATCCAACTTCGCGGTTCGTGTCGGAATGCGCTGAGAATCGGGTTGTGCGCCCTTGACTTATTTCGGGGAATTCGTGTAAATATCGAATTGGAATCAGGACGGGTTTTCAGGGAACGGAAATCCGCTCCTCTGTGAAGTCACCTCCGGAAGCGTGTCCGGTGGGGAAAACGGGTAAATAAGAGAGGGAAGATGGAATATGCGTAATTCTATAATTCTGGGAACATTGACGGCGGCTGGCCTGACGGCCGGTGCTGTAAGTGCCGCCACTTTGGACGACGTCAAGGCGCGCGGCTCTCTCAATTGCGGCACGAGTTCGGGCTTGGCGGGTTTCTCTGCGCCCGACGCGAGCGGCAACTGGGATGGGTTTGACGTCGATCTTTGCCGGGCGGTCGCGGCGGCGGTCCTCGGAGATCCGATGGCTGTGGATTTCACTCCGCTTAGCCCGAAAACCAGGTTTACCGCACTCGCCGCGGGCGAGATCGACATGCTTTCGCGGAACACGACCTGGACGTTCTCTCGGGATGTCGATCTCAAGTTCACTTTCGTTGGCGTGAACTACTATGACGGGCAGGGATTTATGGTCCGAAAGGATCTCGGCGTCACCTCAGCCAAGGAACTCGATGGCGCGGCGGTCTGCATCCAGACCGGAACCACGACCGAACTGAACCTCGCCGATTTCTTCCGCGTCAACAATATCAGCTACGAACCCGTTCCGATCGAAACGAACGCCGAGGCGCAGGAGCAGTATCTGGCCGAAGCCTGCGACGCTTACACGACGGACAGATCTGGTCTCGCCGCGACCCGCGCCGCATTCGAGGAGCCGGATGACCATATCATCCTGCCGGAGATCATCTCCAAGGAACCGCTTGGCCCCGTGGTCAGGCATGGTGATGACGCTTGGGCGGATGTCGTTCGCTGGACGCTGAATGCCCTGATCGCCGCCGAAGAATACGGCGTGTCCTCCGCCAATGTCACCGAACTGGCGAACGCGGCCGGTGACAATCCGGAGATTAACCGGCTTCTCGGTACGGAAGGTACGCTTGGGGATATGTTCGGTCTCGAATCGGATTGGGCTGTCAAAGTGATCTCGACCGTTGGAAACTACGGTGAAATCTTCGAGAGGCATATCGGTGAAAACACTCCGATCGGTCTCGCACGGGGTCTGAACGCGCAATACACCGATGGTGGTCTCCTTTACTCACCGCCATTCCGGTAGAAACAACACTCGGGAGCGTGGTCAGCCCGCGCTCCCGTTTCATTGACTGTTTGGACCAAAAGAATTTCCGCGCGGGCGAATTGTTCGGTAGTATACAGGGCAGGCGGGGAATCCACATGGTAATGATTACGAACCCTCCAGCGGCGCCGGCATTCCGGCTGAGTATGCTGATCTATGATACGAGGTATCGTTCGCTTACAATACAATGCATTGCTTTGATCGGTTTTATGCTTTTTGCGAGTTGGATTATCAATAACACACTCGTCAATCTCAGGACATTGGGGAAACCTTTTGAACTGAACTTTTTCACCGACCCGGCAAGCTACGACATAAACCAGAGGCTGCTCGATTATACAAGCCGCGATACCCACCTGCGCGCGTCGTTGCTCGGGTTGCTCAATACGCTTGTGGTCGCGCTCATGGGATGCGTCACCGCGACGATAGTCGGTGTGCTGGTGGGAGTTTTGCGTCTCAGCCGAAACTGGCTCATCGCGAGGATCATGACCGTCTACGTCGAGATCTTCCGCAATGTACCCGTCCTGCTGTGGATCCTGCTCACCCTTGCGATCCTGATTGAAAGTCTTCCGAGACCGGCGGACTTCCGGGGTGAAGACCCGACCGCATCGTTGGTGCTGTTCGATTCGGTCGCGTTCACCAACAGGGGAACATATATCCCCGAGCCGCTGTTTTCCAGGGGCCTGGGAGACCTGCCTTTATTGGGCGAGAGCAGCCTCCGGTTCCAGGTATCGCTCGACCTGCTTCTTTTGCTTGCCGTCGTCGCGGCGAGTATCTTTGCCATACGCTGGAACCTGAACCGTGCGAAAAAGGTTCAGGAAGCCACGGGTGAGCGACCGGCGACATGGCATGCAACGCTCGGTCTTCTCTTCGTTCCGACATTGATCGTACTCTGGGGGTTGGGATTCCATCTTGGTTATCCAGAACTGAAGGGGTTCAACTTTCAGGGCGGCATCCATCTGAGAAACTCACTTATCGCTTTGTGGATCGCCCTATCGCTGTATACCTCGGCGTTCATCGCGGAGATCACGAGAGGTGGGATACTCGCGATTTCCAGCGGGCAGTCGGAGGCGGCGAGTGCGCTCGGCCTGCGCCCGAACCGGATCATGTCGCTTGTAATTCTCCCACAGGCTTTACGGGTTATCATTCCACCGATGATCTCGCAGTACCTGAACCTGACAAAAAACAGTTCGCTGGCTATCGCGGTCGGTTATATGGACCTCACGGGCACGCTTGGTGGGATTACGCTGAACCAAACCGGTCGGGAACTGGAATGCGTGCTTATTCTGATGCTTGTATATCTTTTCATCAGCCTGAGCGTTTCAGCGGTGCTGAATTGGTACAACGCCAAAGTGAAGCTGGTGGAGCGTTGACATGACAGATATTTCCTTCGTCCGACACGACATACAGCCGGAGAAGCCACCCCCACAGTCTTCGGTCGGTATCATTGGCTGGTTGCGGGGCAATCTGTTTTCCAACTGGATGAATACGCTGCTTACCGTCGTGTCCATCGCCTTCACAGTCTATCTTCTGACTGGATTGGTCGCATGGACGTTTCGATCGGTATGGGTAGCGGAATCGCTCAGCGAATGCCGCGAGATTATGATAGCCACTTGGGGCGGCACTGAAGGACATGCCTGCTGGGCCGTTATCAGGGAGCGGTGGCTTCAGCTCATGTTCGGGTTCTACCCCTCGGAGCGTTACTGGCGACCGATCCTTGCTTTCGTTCTGCTTCTCGGGGCGCTGGCACCGGTCATGTTTCCCGAAGCGCCGCGGCGGCTGCTCTATCTTACAGCCGCATATCCGTTCCTGCTGACCTGGCTGATGTGGGGTGGCAACGTCTGGGTATTCGTACTGATCGCAGCCGGTTTCGTCCTTGGTTGGGCGGTATATAGGCTGTTGGAGGCGGTGCTGGGATATCTCGGTGCCTTGATTGTCGCCGTTGCGGCGGCGGTGCTCTGGTGGTTCTATCCCGTGGGTCTGCTATCGGATTTGATGGTCAGAATCCTACCCATCGCCATCGAGACGGTCGAGAGCAGGCTTTTCGGGGGGTTCCTGCTGTCCACCCTGATCGGCGTCGTCGCCATTGGCTGCTCCCTTCCGCTGGGGATCTGCCTTGCGCTCGGCCGCCAGTCCGACCTGTTGGTGGTCAAGGCGATCAGTGTGGGTTTCATCGAATTCATACGCGGGGTGCCTCTGATCACCCTGCTGTTCGTGGCTTCCACACTCCTGAATATATTCATGCCGCCCGGCACCGATTTCGATATCATTCTACGCGTGATGATCATGGTGACTTTTTTCGCGTCGGCCTACATGGCGGAGACGATCAGAGGCGGTCTGGCGGCGTTACCGAGGGAGCAATACGAAGGCGCGGCTTCGCTTGGCCTGGACTATTGGAAAAGCCAGCGCCTGGTGATCATGCCCCAGGCGCTGAAGATTTCGATCCCTGGTATCGTCTCGGTGTTCATCGGAATTTTCAAGGACACGACGCTGGTTTCCATAATAGGCCTTCTGGATCCGCTTGGATTGTCAACTTCGATCCGAGCCGATACAGCGTGGAACGGAATTTACTGGGAGCTGTTCGCATTCATAGCGCTCCTCTTCTTTATTTTCTGTTTCGGAATGTCCCGATACTCCATCTATCTGGAGAAGCGTCTCAGGACGGACCATCACTAGGAGGCTACGGAAAATTTGGCCGAACCAACCGAAACGACCTTGATCGAGGACGAGACCGACCATCGCCGAGTGAATGTCGGCGATGAAGTCGCGGTTGAGATCATCGGGTTGAACAAGTGGTTCGGATCGTTCCATGTCCTGCGCGACATCGATCTAACGGTTCGCAGAGGCGAAAGGATCGTGATCTGCGGTCCATCGGGTTCGGGCAAGTCGACGCTGATCCGTTGCATAAACCGTCTGGAGGTACACCAGAAGGGTAGGATCGTTGTCGATGGAACCGAGATCACGAGCGACATCAAGAACATCGACAGGATCCGATCCGAAGTCGGGATGTGCTTCCAGCATTTCAACCTGTTCCCACATCTGACCGTTCTGGAAAACTGTACGCTCGCTCCGATCTGGGTCCGCAAGACGCCCAGGAATGAGGCGATCGATACGACGATGCATTTCCTGGAGCGGGTCAGGATACCGGAACAGGCCGAAAAGTACCCCGGTCAGCTATCCGGTGGCCAGCAGCAGCGTGCGGCGATCGCCCGTTCGCTGTGTATGCGACCGCGTATCATGCTGTTTGACGAGCCAACCTCGGCGCTCGATCCGGAGATGATCAAGGAGGTTCTGGATACGATGATCGAACTGGTGGATGAAGGTATGACGATGCTCTGCGTGACCCATGAGATGGGGTTCGCGCGCCAGGTGGCGGATCGCGTGATTTTCATGGATGAGGGTCAGATCGTCGAGCAGAACGAGCCGGAGGAGTTCTTCGAAAATCCGAAGTCGGATCGAACCCAGCAGTTTCTGAGCCAGATTTTAAATCTGGAGTTGCGTCCAGAATTCGGTGACGACAGATATTGAAGCGCACCACCGGCGGCTGACCGCTGGTATGAACCCGGTTCGCTGGATCGCTTCCGGCCCATTGTATGGAAATGCCGAAAAAACCGCTGCGCTGTCCGTTGCTGGATGCCCGATCCCTCGTCGGGTGCCGGAATGATCCACCACGCTACGCGCCAAGCTCTCGGGGGATCACGAAATCGATCACGGTTCCTGAACCCCAACCTATATCCGACCAACTGCACGCGGCAAAATCGATGACCGATGTCGCGCAGGTCGGGTAGTCTCGGTACCGGGGATGCTGCGGGACGTCCCTCGCGATCATGTTCGCGAAAACCGAAATCCCTGGATTGTGTCCCAGCATCAAGATCGAAGGTTGATCGTCGTGCGAGCGGAGCGTGTCAAGCATGGCTTGCGCGCTGGCGTGATAGAGAGTGCCTGACCAGCTGACGTCAATGACGGCGCCCAGTTCACCGACGATCAGCTTCCAGGATTCGCGGGTCCGCGCTGAATCCGAAGAAACACCGCTGGCGGGTATGTATCCTCGATCACGGAGCCAGATTCCGATGGATTTGGCCGATCGCTTTCCCCGACCGTTCAGAGGGCGATCATGATCGCCGACGTCGCCGCGATCCCAGCTTGATTTGGCGTGCCGGACGAGAATCAAGCGTCGCTTCATGGGTGAAACGCTCTCATATGAAATGCTGACTGTTCCTCCAGCCTGCCATATCCTGCCGAAACCGGACAGGCCCTCCGCGCCGCGCAACCCCGTGACATGCAGTCCCCACCATTGTTCGTGTCGAGAAATTCGTGACAGGCCACGACGTTGTATCCGGTTCCATCGCTCAGCGCACTGACCGGACAGGCGGAAAGGCAGGGCTGTCCGGAGCAGGTATCACAGGGGCGGAGTCCGGTTTCCGGCAGTTCGATGTGCTCCTGAAGCGCGAGCGCCCCTCGATAGCTGACCATGAGGCCCGACCGGTCATGCACAAGCATTCCCGAAGGTGATTGCCACGCTCTATCGGTTCGGAGCGCCCATTTGATGAATGGCAGATAGGGTGGCCCACCGAATGGAAACAGTGCCTGACCTCCGATTTCATCCGCCAGCGCTCCGATTATCCGTGCGGACCAACGGTCGAGTGCGTTGGCCTCACCGTCGAGGTATTCCGCCGAAGCGGTGAACATCGGCCAGAAGTCCGGCTCCGCCGGCCCGAGCAGAAGCAAGGTACGGTATCCTTTCGGCGTTCCATCCTCCGGTTCCGTTTCAAAACCTCCAAGGATCTCCAGTCGTCGTTCAAGCGATCTGCGATGGATCCGATCATAGTCCATTCGGCTTCCGACTTCCTCCTGTCCCCCATCACCGCCCGTCACCCGTCAGGCTCTCGCGGAAGCTGCCATATTCATCCTTTGATCAGTGTTCCCGCGCCATGCTCGGTGAAGAGTTCGAGCAGACAGGCGTTCGGTACACGTCCATCCAGAATCACCACCGCCCGCACACCCCCCGCCATGGCATCGAGTGCGGTTTCCGTCTTCGGAATCATTCCGCCCGAGATGACCCTGTCACGGATCAGCTCATGCACCTGTGCTTGGGTAATCTCGGGGATCAGTTCGCCGTTCGCCCCGCGCACCCCTTCGACATCCGTTAGCAGGAGTAGCCGATCCGCTTTCAGGGAGGACGCAACCGCTCCGGCGGCCGTGTCGCCATTGACGTTGAATGTCTCACCTGATCGCCCCGCGCCGATCGGTGCGACAACCGGAATGATGCCAACCTCTCCCAACCGGCGAAGGATGTCCGTGTTCATCGTCGATGGCTTTCCGACGAACCCCAGGTCGGGGCCGGCATAGTCACAGACCATCAGATTGGCGTCCTTGCCGGAGAGGCCCACAGCCTGCCCACCCTCGGCGTTGATCGCCTGAACGATCCGCTTGCCGACGCGGCCCGACAATACCATCTCGACGACTTCGACCGTCGCGGCATCTGTCACCCTTTTGCCATTGACGAATTCGGATCTGACATTGAGGCGGGCAAGCTGTTCGTTGATCATCGGGCCACCGCCATGCACGATCACAGGTTTGATGCCCACCTGTTCCATCAGCACGATGTCTCGTGCGAAGCTCCGCATCGCCTCGTCATCGCCCATCGCGTTACCGCCGAATTTGATGACAACGGTGGCGCCGTCATAGCGCTGTAGAAAAGGCAGCGCCTTGTTGAGTGTTCGTGCGGTCGCGGACCAATCCTTGTTCATTGTATGTCTTTCAGAGGCGCCTGTGTCCGATCCGTGTTATTGGATGCGGGTCGAGTGTTCAATTTCTGCGATCACCGCCCGCAGGGTTTCAATTCCATCTCCCCGTTCGGCTGAGGTAAGCGCGATTCCTGGAAAGGATGCCGGGTGCCGGATAAGGTTGGCGCTGACGCCGGTCAGGACCTGTTCGAGCGCGGTTCGCTTGATCTTGTCCACTTTCGTCAGGACGGCCTGGAACGTCACCGCGGCGCTGTCCAGAAGCAGCATGATCTCATCGTCGGGTTTTTTCACACCGTGGCGGGCGTCAAGCAATATGAAAACCCGCCTTAGATTAGGTCTACCTGCCAGAAAGGATTTCTGGAACCGCTGCCACCGTTCCACGGATTTTCTGGGTGCTCGGGCAAAGCCATAGCCCGGTAGATCCACAAGATTGATCCGCCCGTCCAGTGTGAAAAAATTGATCTGCTGCGTACGGCCCGGTGTATTCGACGTGCGCGCCAATGACCGTCGGCCCGTCAGAGCGTTGATCAGGGACGACTTTCCCACATTGGACCTTCCGGCGAAACAGACCTCGCATCGGTCCGCGGGCGGCAGACCTTGCCAGGAAACGGCGCCGGTGACGAATTCAGCGGTCTTCGAGAACAGCCTCCGTCCGGCTTCGAGCGGCTCCGGATCCTCGACCTCCGCTATCTGAAAAGCCAGTTGCATCACAGAGATTCAATTCCATCGCCCTGACGCAATTCACCCGACGCGGTGACCCGAGCGTAGACGCCCATATTCTGGTGTCCCCATCCGGACTGCAACGTGCCGAGCAGGTCAGCGTCTCTGATACCCGTACTGGGGCTCGCGGCGGTGGCCATACAACGGGTGATGGGATGGACGATCTCCAGTTCCGCCGTTCCCATCTTCAGCCTGCGGCCGATCCAGCCATTCTCTGCCCAAGGGGCGAGCCCATCGAGTATGATGTTTCCGCGCCAGCGCAGATGGGAGATCGTGCGACCGAGTCTTCGGGAAACCTCTCTGTGACTTGCGAGATTGATCAACGAGACCGAAGCGAAATCCGTGTCCGTCATTCCCCTTCCGGGAGCGCGCACCAGGCGTTCGGGGAGGGCGCGGTCGTTCGGGCTGATGGGAAGAACCCACTGAATGAAGGTGGCTGCGTCCCTTTCATTGTCGGGATCGACGGTCAGGTCGTCCAGCCTTGGATGGCGGAACGTCACTCTGTTGCGCGTGACATCGGAGCTGGCGGATATGGCCTGTAGCAGCGGTGCCTTGCAGGCCCGTGAAAAATTGTTGCAGGGGACCCATTCAGGCCGCGCGTCATTGAAGCGGGCGGCTTCGTGCAGAACCGCCCACCGACGGTCCCAGGCGATGCACTTACCCTGCGTGATCTGGACATGGTACAGTCGCTCCCGTCCGTGGGCCTTGACCGGATAGCGCCAGATCTGGGCGACACAGGCACTCATTTTCCCTCGGCCTTGGTCTTTCGTCTCAAGCCGGAGATGATGTTGCCGAATACGTCCGGTCGGTATCCCTGGCTTCGCATGATCAGGTATTGCTGTGCGAAGGTGATCACATTGTTCGCGATCCAGTAGATGATCAGTCCACTGGCGAAGGTTCCCAGCATGAACATGAATACCCATGGCATCCAGGCGAAGATCATCGCCTGCGTCGGGTCTGTCGGCGCCGGGTTCAGCTTCTGTTGAAGCCACATCGAGATTCCCAGAAGGATCGGTAGCACCCCGAGCGAAAAAATGAAGAAAATGGAGCCGGGATCCGGTGTCGAGTAGGGCAGGAGACCGAACAGGTTCAGGATCGAGGAAGGATCGGGCGCCGAGAGGTCCATAATCCATCCGAGCCACGGCGCATGCCGCAGTTCGATGGTGACGAAAATCACTTTGTACAGTGAGAAAAAGATCGGGATCTGCAGGAGGATCGGCAGGCAGCCGGAAGCCGGATTGACTTTCTCTTTCTTATAGAGTGCCATCATCTCCTGCTGCATCTTCTGGCGATCGTCTCCGACACGTTCCTTGATCTTCGCCATTTCGGGCTGCAGTTCTTTCATTTTCGCCATCGACACATAGGACTTGAAGGCGAGAGGAAAGAGTACCGCTTTTATGATAAGGGTCAGTCCGATGATGGCCCATCCCATGTTGCCGATCAGTTCGTTCAGCCAGTGCAGCACTGCGAAAATCGGCTTGGTCAGAAAGAAAAACCAGCCCCAATCGATCGAGTCGATGAATTTATAGATGCCATTGTCGCGCTCATAGGCGCGTATGGTGTCCCATTCCTTGGCACCTGCGAACAGCCGTGTCGTGACATTCGCCGTTTCGCCATCCAACAGGGCTACCGTTCGGTAACGTGCCTCGGCGGAATAGACATCTGCGGTCGCGTCGTATTTCAGGACGGAGGTGAACGGGGCGTCCGTGGGTGGCACGAGCGTGGTCATCCAGTAGTGATCGGTGAAGCCCAACCAACCGTTCCGCTCGATCTCCAGCACTTCGGCATTGGCGCCCCAGCGTTCGTCTCGGTCGAAATCACGTAGATTTCCGTAGTTGAATTCGCTCATCTCCTCGCCCGATTGACGAATCGGGCCTTCCTGGATGATGAAGAAGCCCGTTAGGTCCTGTGGCTCGCCATGACGGCGAAGCATACCGTAGGGAGCGAGCCGAATGTCGGTTCCGCTGCCGTTCCGCACGCTTTGGTTGACGGTGAACAGGAAGTCTTCATCGATCGAAATGGTGCGTGTGAACGTAATGCCCTTCGTATTGGTCCAGGTCAGAACGAGCGGAGTATCGGGAGTTAAAACCGCACCTGTGGGAGCGGTCCATCGCGTGTCGGCACCGGGCACGTCCTGCCATTCGAGATCCCCGCCCGGTGCCCATCCGAACAGAGCCAGATAGGCGGAGTCTGACCCCACCGGCTTAAGGAGCGAAACCGAGCCGCTTCCTTCCGCAAGTGTCGCCCGATAATCCAGCAGGTCGAGTTCGTCGATGCGGCCACCCGTCAGGGCGACAGAGCCCAGAAGCCTATCGGTCTGGATCGGTATTCGGGCGCTCTCAATGGACGTGGTTGCTCCGAGGTCGGGCGTTTTCGTGGCTTCACCGTCGGTTGCGTCCACGGCTGGAGCGGTGACCGCGTCGGTTCGGGAGGCTTCGGAAGGCACCTGCTCGAAGGGTGGTTCCTCCGGCGGAAACAGTATGAACCAGGCCAGGATCACCATGAAGCTCAGCGCCGTTGCCATGATGAGGTTCTTGTTCTGATCGTCCATGCGGACACCACCGTTTCGCTGTATGGAATCAGAGAGGTTCAACAGTCCGGAACGCGGAAGGTCAAGGGAAAAGCCTGCCCGCACGCGAAATGCGACAGCATATTCCGCTGTGCCTGTCGCCGTCCAACGGTTGCTACCTGCCTTGGCTTTGGCGGGAGGGATCCCGCGTGACGGTTTATGACTCGGAGCTCTCCGATTGGAGTGCCAGACCCGCGAAATCGAAGAGATCGGGGTCGAGAAGATGCGACGGACGGGCGTTCATGAGCGCACGGAAGATTTTCCGCCTGCACCCCGGGCTTTCCGACTCCCATCGGTTGAGCAGCACCTTTATCCGTTGGCGCTGCAGCCCGTCCTGGCTACCGCAGAGGTCACAGGGAATTATTGGATAGTCCATCGCCCGGGTGAACCGCTCGCAATCGGATTCCGCTACATATGCGAGCGGGCGGTATACGAACAGGTCGCCTTCGTCGTTGAGGAGCTTGGGCGGCATCGTGGCCAGACGGCCTCCGTGAAACAGGTTAAGAAAGAAGGTTTCGATAATGTCATCGCGATGATGACCCAGCACGACGGCGCTGCAGCCCTCTTCCCGCGCGATCCTGTAAAGGATACCGCGGCGTAGCCGGGAACAGAGCGCACAGTAGGTTTTACCCGCTGGAACTTTGGCGGTGACCACGGAATATGTGTTCTGATAATCGATTCGATGGGGTACCTCGGTCCGCTTCAGGAATTCCGGCAATACGGTCGCGGGGAAACCGGGCTGCCCCTGGTCAAGATTGCAGGCAAGCAGGTCGACCGGCAGAAGTCCGCGCCATTTGAGCTCATTCAGCGCCGCGAGCATGGTGTAGCTGTCCTTTCCGCCGGACAGGCAGACCAGCCATCGGGCGCCGGGTTCGATCATTCCGTATCGTTCGATCGCGGATCGGGTTTCGCGCACGATTCGCTTGCGCAGCTTGCGGAACTCGGTTGTTTCCGGCGCTCCGTGCAGGAGCGGATGGATGTCTCTGGATTTGTCGAGCATGGTGCGTTTCTAGAGTGGTGTTGGAGGCCGGACAAGTGCGGTGACGATGGACCGCCGCCTTCGGGTCGATCATCGGACGTACCCGGCCTGAGGGCAGGGCGACTGGCGCAAGGCTGAATTCCATGGGCGGTTCGCTGGATAGATCTGGCGCGATCGTAGCGCAGTCACACATCGAAAGGGATTTTATTCCGAGAGTGGGCTGGAAGCGTCCTCGTTTGTAGGAGGCGGAAATTTTGTTCATTCCGTTTTTCAAGACGCACAGTGTCTTGTATGCCCCGCACCAGCCTGAAGTGCAGCACCTTAGGTGGTGGGAGGCCGCGCCGGGGGCGCGGCATATCGCGAACCAGCCGGATAACGGCGACAGTCCCTGTGTGAACAATGGGGGAGTGTCATGCCCGAGGGCTACCGTCATCCGACCTTCGACGGGAGACGCCGGATTTTCGCCCTGGGGAAAGGCGGGCTTTCGAACGGGGCCATCGCGCGGCGGCCTGGGCGCGACCCGCCGACGTATCGCGTGAGCTCCGTCGCGACGCCGGCGGTCGGGGATACAGGCGCAGGCGGGCGCAGGGGAGGGCCACCGGGCGGAGGGGCGGTGCCCCGTCGGTGCCGGGGAAACCCAACGGGGAGCGCCGGGCGGCGGTCGTGGCGAAGCTGGAGGAGGGCTGGAGCCCGGAACGGATCCCGGGTCGTCTCCGGCTGGAGGACCCCGGCATGGTCGGCGGGCAGCGGATATACGACCGCATCCGGGCCGACGGGAAGGGTGGCGGAAGTCCGTTGACGCACCTCCGCCGCCGCGGAAGGAAGCGGAACCGGCAGGGTGGCCGCCACGCGGGCCGGGGGCCATATCCCGGGCCGGAGGGACATCCCGGAGCGCCCGAAAGAGGTCGGGGCGAAGGCGGGGACCGGCGACCGGGAGGCCGACACCGTTATCGGCAGGGGCCATGGCGGCGCGGTGGTGTCGCCTGTGGACCGGGCGTCGGAACAGCCGCCTGTCCAGAGGGTTGACGGAAAGAGGGCGGGGGCGGTCGGCGGAGCGATGACCGACCTTCCCGAGGGTCCCGGGGCCAGGGTCCACACGATCACGGCGGGCAGCGGCAGGGAGACCGCGGGGCACGCGAAGGAGGCGAAGGCGCTGGCGGCGGGCTTCCTCCTCCCGACGCCCCACCACTCGTGGGAGCGGGGCCTGAACGGGCATACCAACGGGCCGCCGTCCCGGTACCTGCCGAAGGGGACCGACCTGCGGCTGGTCACGGACGCCCGTGTGAAGCGGGTCCGGGACATCCTGAACGCACGCCCCCGCAAGGCGCCCGGCCACCTGACGCCTGCGGAGGCGTTCGCCCGGGCCCGGCCTCCCCGAGGACGCCCGACCCGTCGGACGGCGGGGGAGAAAGAGGGTTTCCGGCGCGCCCGCCCGGTTTCGGTCGGGCCACCCCACCCCTCCCTTGCCCGGGGCCGCCGCCTCCGCCCGGGCTTCGCCCCCGCTCCGGCGGCGGGCCGGGGTTGCGCTTCGGATCGGCGCCGGGGATGGATAACACCGGAAAATGGGAGAGACCCTTGGCGATCAGGAATCTTCCGATCGCCCGTAATGGCGGTGAGACGTTGGATTTCACCCTGCATCCGGCGCTGCGGATGTCCGCGAAATTTGTTACCCATCCGACCGTCATCGTCGAAAATGGAGCTTTCAGCCTCTGGAACTGGTTGTGCGGTTCAATACGGAAATCCATCACGGAAATCATCGGGCGACGCACAGATGATCCGGCGTTCAGGTTCCGTTGCGCGGAAAAATAGGTGCCGAGCGGGCCTTCCTTGGTGCGTTGCGGGGTTTTGTAATCCAGGCGCTTGGTCGAAATCGTGACAATCGGACGATCCAGGGACTTCGCGCATCCAAAATCCATCCACCATGAAACGAGTTTGGCACGTCATGGAATCGGCGCCAATCACCATTTTCATCCAGCCATCGGATCGATCGCCGATCCTGTCATTTCGCGATGACCTTGAAGCCGGATTGTTGATTATGGATCCCTGCCAGAAATCGAAACTCGGCGAAGATCCGTTCGGTGGGATCATATCTTCGGTCCTGAAAGGCACCGGGATCCCCCTGGTTCTTTCACCATAACCTATCCAATGAAGGAGTCTGAAACGAGCTTTACGAACATAATGAAGGCGGTGGGTCTGGCCACCGCCATGGCACTGCCGGGCATGGAGATGGCTGAGTGGCAGCCAAGCGGGCCGGTCACGCTGCAGATCGGTTTCGGCGCGGGCGGTAGCAACGATTCGCTGGGCCGCGCGGTCGCAGCGGCAATGGAAGAGCGGACCGGTTGGAACGTGATTGTCGAAAAAACCTGGCGGTGACGGTGTTGCGATGTTCTCATCGCCGGTGCGCACCGAACCGGATGGCCTGACGATGGGCATGGGCGTCACCATTCCGACGCTTCTGAACCTGGCCCAACGTGGTGATACCCTGCCGTTCAAAGCGGATAGCTTTGATTATCTGGCAACCGTTCCTCTGGCACCACTGGCTTTGGTCGCACCGAAAGACGCACCCTACGACACCTTCGCCGAACTTGCTGAACACTCGAAGGCTAGCGGTGGGTAGCTGATTGGCTTCGATGCCGGTCCACAACGCATGATGATGCTTGTCGTAAATAAGAACACGGGTGCCGGGTTTGATCTCGTATGCAACAACAGCGGTACCGAAATCGTCCATGGCCTGCTCGGCGGTCAGTTCGATGCGGGTTTCGGCGCGGGCGCGCATATCCAGTATCTGGACTCCGGCGACCCTTGCGTTCATTATCGGCGAGAGAGTGGCGTCGGGGCCAGGCCATGCCACCGCGCCGCCTCTTTCAGAAACACTCCGTGAATGACCTGATAGCGGAATTCGATGAAATTCCCATAAATCCGGGCGCACCCATTCAGAAAGTGCCAGAAACTGCTGGAACATCAGGACTTCTGGAGTAAAGCCGTCAAGTGGATCTGAATCGGGCGAAACTGAATGCGGAGCCCGCATGGCAGTACATGTCTGGATTTCGGGCTGGCTGAACACATTATGTATACGTCGCTGCGAGGTGGGCTCTTGAAGCGCCAAACGTTACAGCCTATAGTGCGTCGGCGGACACGGGAGTTCGGCCATGCAGGGCAGCGCCAATCTCAATCTGATGATAAAGGCTGCCCGCAGGGCCGGACGCTCACTGGCGAAGGACTTCCGGGAGGTCGAGAACCTGCAGGTGTCGGTCAAGGGGGCCGGCGACTTTGTCAGCCGCGCGGATATCGCAGCCGAAAAAATCATAGAGGAGGAGCTTCGCGGCGGGCGCCCGAACTATGGTTGGCTGGGCGAAGAGGGTGGAGTGGCTGAAGGGACCGATCCAACGCGTCGCTGGATCGTCGATCCGCTGGATGGCACCACGAATTTTCTGCATGGGCTGCCCCACTGGTCGGTTTCAATCGCGCTTGAGCGCAAGGGAGTGGTTGTTGCTGGCGTCGTCTATGACCCAACAGGGGACGAGATGTTCGTTGCCGAACAGGGGCAGGGCGCATGGATGAATCAGAGCCGCCTAAGGGTATCGGGTCGGCGTTGCATGGAAGAAGCGCTGTTCGCTACAGGTCTTCCGTTTGCCGCGCTTCCTGCGCTGTCGGAAAAAATGCGCGACCTTGAGCGAGTTTCACCCGGCTGTTCAGGGCTGCGGTCCACGGGATCCTCAGCGCTCGACCTTGGCTATGTGGCAGCGGGCCGCCTTGACGGATGCTGGGAACGCAGGCTGAAAGCTTGGGACATGGCCGCTGGGATTCTGATCGTGAAGGAGGCGGGTGGATTCGTACAGGCCATGTCAGCCGACGCGAATCCGCTGGAGACCGGAGGTATCATCGCGGCAAATGACCGGATATTTCCAAAATTAGCCGCCGCCATTCGGGGGGAATGATCGGGACCATACCTGGTCCGTTGCCATCACCACCACAGTACATTCCGTTCATGGCGCTGGATGGTGTTGGCGAGGCTGGCGAATTCGCTGGTAATGAACCGGACCAGCCGTCGCACGACCGGCTTTTCCGGTACGGTGCAATTGACCAGCACGCCTAGGTTGCGGTCTGGATCGCCAATTCGAACCGGGAGCGCAGACAGGCGGTTTTCCCGCCGAAGCATGAACACGACCGAATACGGAAGCACGGGCAGCGCGTCAGAACCTGACAGTATGTTTGTTACGGCACTGAGTGATCCACCGGTGAAGCAGAACTTGAAATCGCGTACGCCGATGCTGAACAGCGCTGCCCTCAGGTCGTGATAGAGCGGGCTGTCGGCGGGAGGGGCTATCCAGGGAAAGGTGGCAATGTCCTTACGGAGAAACGGCGATCTGCGCGCAAGTGGATGACCCGTGCGACAGGCGATGACGTTACGGCTTGGTAGAATCTGCGTGAATCCACAGCTCTCGGAGACCTCGGATTCCCGAATGGGCAGGATTGCGAGATCCAGGATGTCGCTTTCGAGCCTGCGAATCAGTTCCGGCGATGTAACCGTAGCTCTGGTCAATCCTGACATCCGGATTCTCGGACTGGAAACCCGCTATAATGCCTGAGACCACCCCATCCATGAAGATCGGCGTGCTGGCGATCAGGACGGCGCTGCTCCGGCCGCTATGGTAGTGTCTGCCAGAAAACCCCGTGTTTTTCCGGGGATCGGGCCGAATCCGGCGGATTCCGGCTTCACGGGACCCTGGCCGGGCCCGTCGGGGCGCCGCCCGGGGCTTCGACGGGACGGCCGGTGGCGGGAACATATGGTGAACATCCGGTCCTCCGCCGGCCCGCGGCACGCCGGTCCGGGCCCCGCAGCGGCGGGGCCTTCCATGGGCCGGTTCACCGGTGGACGCCCCGGTCAGGCGGCGGCGGGGAGCACGGGGCGCTCCCTCGCCGGCGGCATCAGGCCGGGGCGGTGGACGTTCGCGGCCAGCACCGCCAGCGCCACGGCGCCGGCGAAACCCTCCTTTCCGTGGCTCCGCACCCGGTCGAGGCCACGGTGCTCCAGGTTGCTGGTGGCCGACCCGCCGGCGGCGTGGGCGCGCCGCGCCCCGCGGAACGCCTCCCCGCTTTCCCGGACGCGGTCCGCCTTCGACAGCCTGCCCCTGCGGGGCATCGCGTCGGCACCGGCATCCCGTCAGGCCCCAGCCGGTCCGGGGGGCTGTGCGGACCGCGGTCGAAGCTCACCACCGACAGGTCGGGGAACCGGGCCCGCGCCTCCCCGCCCATGGGGACCGCCACGTCCACGTCGCTCCCCTCCCACATGACGGAACGGTGCGGGATGAACCGGTGCCGGTCCTCAGGGACGCGGACCGGAACGCCGGGCTCCACCGGGACCCCGGCCTTTCCCTTCGATATCCAGCGGGTGTGCGGCCCGGATATCGGGTGCACCTTCCCGCGGTGCGGGACCGTCCCTCCCTTCAGGATCCGCCGTCCGGTCAGGCCCGCCCGGTGCCTGACATGGCCGATGAAGCCCCGGACACTGTCCGATGGGCCCGGGATACCCAACATACCGTCGATCTCCGCGCGGCTGGCCTCCGCCCTGTCCGCCAGCTTCAGGGTGAGCCGGAGCGGCGCCTCCACGTCCCCCGGGCGCGGGTCGGCGAGCCGTGACGTGGCGACACCGGGACAGGGCCTGCGGAGCTTTCCGCAAAGGTATTCCTTCCGCCGCCAGCCGCGCGGCCCCAGGCCCCCCCGAAGGCCCGGGACACGTCCCAGACCATGCACCGCGCCGCGTCCATCGGCAGGCTGCGGTCGGTCGGATGGTGGACGTCGGTCCCGGCCACGAAGGAATCACAGCGGCCGCGCGACGCGGCGCCAGGCTTTTTTCCGGCCACCCTGTGGCCCCTCTCCACGACCGTCCTTCCGACCTCGGCGGGAAGCTCCGGCGAGGGGAGCGACACGCTGTCAACCAGCCGCCGGTATCCGTACCCGTATCCGTCCACGTCCCATGATCCGTGGCCCGGCCTCCGGCCTCCGCCGGATCGGGATGTGTTGGTTCGCCGGTTCCTGAAGCCGGTCGGAACCGCACCCGGGACCCTGCTTCACGACCCCGGCACCAGGATGGTCAACGGTTCCATCCCCGGCCTGCCGACCCGGCGGTCCTTTCCGGGAAGCACCAGCCGACCCGGAAGCCCGGACAGCCGCTTTCGGGTCCCTTCGTCGCCGCAGGGGTCCTGGAGGCCGATCAGGATCGCCGGGATGTCGTCCCTCGATTTCACGGTCGGCCTGATCCTCGTGATGTCGGGGCGCCGGGCCTCCGCTGGGTGTCGTGGACCCTGCGCATGGGGGCCTCCCGAAGGGGAGGATTGGCGGATTCCGCGGCATACCCTGACCGCCATATCCGGTGAATCCCTGCAAGGTGGATTCCGTTATTTACGGCGAAAAAATAGTGACTTGGGGATTTACTGGCAGACTTTACCTAGTGCCGGAATGACCGATTTCAGGGTGTCCGGTGAGACGCCGGTCGGGTTGGAGCGGGGCGGAAACGTATCGATCCTGTCGATGTTCCCCGGAGAGGCGTTGATCAGGCAAAATGCGTTCGAGAGCGACGCATCCCCCCGCCGACGGCTTGCTATCCTTTGGCGAACCGTTGCCGATGGAGGATATCCGGGACCAGCGGACCCGAAGTCCTTTTCGACGTAGCCCATAGGTCCAACAGAGGTCACCGGGCGCAACGAATCTGAAATGGATTTCCGGACGGTCGAACCTGACCGGTTTCAGCCGCGTATCGACATGACCGTCAATACGCGCTGGCACCGCGGTGGCAACCTGTCCGATGAACCGGTCCCGGGCTGATTTCCTCCACCGGAAATCGGGGCCTGTCGCCGTCTGGTAAAATTGGGCGGGATGTGCTCTTCCTGGATCAATCCGGCACCGGGTCGGTGCCCGACCCCCCCCATGGATGACAGCGCGCTATTCTGCGGACCGCAAGCCAGCCTCCCTTCACGGTGCCATGTTTTTCCAAGGCTTCGAGCGCGTAGGCCGAACAGGTTGGACAATAGCGGCAGTTGAAGCCGACCCATGGACTCAGAAACAGTCGGTAGGCGCGGACTGGAATGGAGATAATATATGCCGTGAATGTCATGACCCCGAGATTGGTGATTTACCGTTGATAAAGCCGAAAATTTAATCCACTTCGCATCACAAACCCAATCTCCGGGAGCGACTCTTTGGGAAAATCGACCCCTCACCCGATTTACCGTGCGACTGGTTCGTCAAGCATATCCACATATCTCAGTACTTTCGGTTCTTGAGCAGCCGCCACCGAAGTTCCCCCAGCAATCCGACCATCCACCTAAGCACCACCAACACGAGAACGACGAAAGGCACCGTCAGAGCGATTAGCGTGAGTGCATACCATCCCGAGAAGTCCGATCTGTTGGATTCGGCGATGACGTAGGTATTGTAGGACATCGCGTATGCCCGCTATTCCAGGAACACGAAGACGGCCGAACCCGAAGCGAGTATGATCAGGGCCAGCAGGATTTTCAGGACAGCGGTGGATGTGGGACTTAATTTCAACCGTGCGCTTCCAGTTCTTCCTTATCCTTGAACTTGATCGATTCGCCGCAGCCGCAGGACTCGGCGACGTTTGGATTACGGAACGTGAAGCCCGACTCAAGCAATGAGACTTTGTAGTCTATCTCCGTTCCGAACAGGAACATCTGCGCCATTGGCGCGATCATGACCACTGCGCCGTCCTGTTCGATCACCTCGTCATGTGGGTTTACTTCTGAGACGCTATCCATGGTATATTCCATACCCGCGCAGCCACCTTTCCTGACGCCGACCCGAAGACCCTTGACGTCATTCTCGGCCATGAGCTTCGTGACCTGATCGACCGCCGCCTGTGTGAGCGTCACCGCCTGCTTGCCTGGAATCCCGAACATCACATGAATCCCAGCTCCAGCCGCGCTTCGTCCGACATCATTTCCATCCCCCAGGGCGGTTCCCAAGTCAGTTCCACATCGACGTGTTTCACGCCCGGAAGCGGTTCGATCGCGTCGGCGACCCAGCCTGGCATCTCACCGGCGACCGGGCACCCCGGAGCCGTCAGTGTCATGATGATGCGAATCTCGTTGTCAGGGTTGATCTCGACCGTGTAGACCAGACCCAGATCGTATATATTCACCGGAATCTCGGGATCGTAAACGGACCTGCAGGCCTCCACCACACAGTCGTAAAGCGGGTGATCCGTGGTTGAGGGTCTGATCAGCGGAGTGCCTTCCAGTCTTTCGGGAGTCTCGATTTTCATGGCGTCCTCAATCGATCCTACGGAGAAATATAAGGAATGGATCATGCGGCGTCCAGTGGGCTTCTGTCCGATCTGACGGGACGTTTCCCGTGCGCGGCCGAACGCTGGCAGGCTGGTAGCAAGGGTGCTGGACAACCACTTGGTTATCTGTGACTGCGGGCCCATGTCACGACGATTTCGGTTCGATATCCTGGCCAATGACGGCAAGGCCCGGACTGGGGTGATCTCAACAGTCAAGGGCGACGTTCGCACACCGGCTTTCATGCCGGTCGGGACAGCGGGCACCGTGAAAGCGATGATGCCTGACTCCGTGCGGTCCACAGGTGCGGACATCGTGCTTGGCAATACCTACCACTTGATGCTGCGGCCAGGTGCGGAGCGTGTCGCCGCGCTTGGCGGGCTGCATCGTTTCATGAACTGGTCGGGTCCAATCCTGACGGATAGCGGTGGGTTTCAGGTCATGAGTCTGGCGGCGTTGCGAAAGCTCACCGAAAATGGAGTGACTTTCCGCAGCCATATCGATGGTTCCCGCCATAGGATTAGCCCGGAAAGTTCGATGGAAATCCAGCGGCTGCTCGGTTCGGATATCACCATGGCGTTCGACGAATGTCCGGCTCTCCCCGCATCACGGGACCGAATCAGGGAAAGTATGCAACTGTCCATGCGGTGGGCGGCGCGGTCTCGTGAGGCGTTCCGTGACCGTCCCGGTCATGCGATATTCGGTATTCAGCAAGGAGGTCTGGAAATCGATCTTCGGGAGGAAAGCGCCGAAGCCCTGCGCAGGATTGGATTTGATGGCTACGCCGTCGGGGGGCTAGCGGTAGGCGAGGGGCAGGACGCGATGTTCGGTGTTCTTGATCATGCACCTGACATGCTGCCGATGGACGCGCCACGCTATCTGATGGGCGTGGGAAAACCCGATGATATCGTCGGTGCCGTGAAACGGGGAATCGACATGATGGACTGCGTTATTCCATCCAGGTCGGGACGGACCGGTCAGGCGTTCAGCCGTCGAGGAACGATAAATATCAAGAACGCGCGCCATGCCGACGACCCGCGCCCTCTTGACGAAGACTGCACCTGTCCGGCCTGCCGGAACTACTCGCGCGCATATCTCCATCATGTGTTTCGCTGCGGAGAGATGATAAGCGCGATGCTGCTGACATGGCACAATATACATTATTTTCAGGAGATGATGGACAGCATGCGCCATGCCATCTCCCAGGGGCGTTTCACTGCTTGGGAGGCTGGGTTTCATGCCCTGCGGATTCAGGGAGACATCGAGCCATTATGACGTTGCCGCAGCTTCGTGGCAAAAAAGGAAGCCTGGTTGCGAAATGGAAGACTTCGGGGATTCCCTCGCCGACGGTACCACGGTCATCGGATATTTCCGTTCACCGACGGATTGCCGAACAAATGGATGGGCGATTTCCCATCGGGCTATCGGGCCAGCCTCGTTGGCATCACGGGAAGCCCGGGAAGAAGGTCGTTTCACCGTGCATATGTCCCAATCAGGGACTCTCAGAGCGATCGGGCCGGAACCCCTTGCTGGGAAAGCGCCGTTATAACGCCATCCACCCGTTTATGTCTGCGGATGTTTGAGTCGGTCAGGGTTGAAAAGAATGGATGGGCGCCCCAATTAACTGGTCGGAGAATACAGTTGGGCGAGCGGTTTCGCACTGGCTGGTGCGATCCTTGACCTTGCAGATATCAGGAATTGATCATGCCAAAGCGTTCGAATCCTTCCTACCCGGTTTTGCCACTTCGGGACATCGTTGTTTTTCCGCACATGGTCGTTCCCCTTTTTGTCGGTCGGGAGAAATCCGTTCTGGCGCTCGACGAGGTAATGAATGACGACCGGCAGATACTGCTGGTAAGTCAGATAGACCCCGGTGCCGACGACCCCACCACGGACAGGATTTACAAGATCGGCGTGGTTGCCAATGTGCTGCATCTTCTGAAACTGCCGGATGGAACGGTGAAGGTGCTCGTCGAGGGCGTCAGGCGCGTGAAAATCGTTGATTACCTCGACAACAGCAGCTTTTTCGAGGCTCGTGCGGAGGTTTTGGAAGAGGTGGACGGAGAACAGTCCACAGTCGCCGCGCTGGTCAAATCGGTCAGCGAGGACTTCGAGCGTTACGCAAGGGCCAGAAAGAACATTCCGGAAGAGGCGTTCGGCACCGTGGCCGAGACGCGTGAGCCTACGAAACTGGCCGATCTGGTGGCGGGTCATCTCGGGGTTCCGGTGGAACAGAAACAGGAACTGCTCGAAACCCTTTCCATCGCCGAGCGCCTGGAAAAAATCTACGGCCTCATGCAGGGCGAGATGAGCGTTCTCAAGGTCGAGAAAAAGATCAAGACGCGTGTCAAATCGCAGATGGAACGGACACAGCGCGAATATTACCTCAACGAGCAGATGAAAGCCATCCAGAAGGAGCTGTCGGAAGGTGCGGAAGGAGAGAGCGAGTTCGCCGAGCTTGAGGATAGGATCAAGGATCTCAAACTCTCCAAGGAGGCCCGCGATAAAGCCAATGCGGAACTCAGGAAGCTGAAACACATGCCACCGATGAGTTCGGAGGCAACCGTGGTGCGGAACTACCTGGACTGGATTGTCTCGATACCATGGGGAGAGAAATCGCGCGTCAAGAAAAACCTCGATCGGGCGCAGACGGTCCTGGATCAGGATCATTACGGCCTGGAAAAAGTGAAGGAACGGATCGTTGAGTTTCTCGCGGTGCAGAAACGCTCCGCGAAACTAAAGGGCCCGATCCTCTGCCTTGTCGGTCCACCGGGAGTGGGAAAGACATCGCTGGGTCATTCGGTCGCCCGTGCGACCGGACGGGAATTCATCCGCATTTCCCTTGGCGGTATCCGTGACGAGGCGGAAATCCGAGGACATCGCCGCACTTACATCGGCTCGATGCCAGGTAAGATAATCCAGGCCATGAAGAAAGCGAAGACACAGAATCCGCTGATCCTGCTCGATGAGATTGACAAGATGGGGCAGGATTTCCGTGGGGATCCGGCGTCGGCGATGCTCGAAGTGCTTGACCCGGAGCAGAATTCGACATTCGTCGACCACTATCTTGAGGTGGAATACGACCTCAGTGACGTGTTGTTCCTGACAACGGCCAACAGCTATCACATGCCCGAGCCGCTTCTCGACCGGATGGAGATCATACCGCTGGCGGGCTATACCGAGGATGAGAAAACCGAGATCGCGAAACAGCATCTGGTTCCGAAGCAGATCAAGAACCACGCTTTGAGGAAGGGGGAGTTCACTCTCACCGATGCGGGTCTTCGACAGATAATCCGGACCTATACACGGGAGGCGGGCGTTCGGAACCTCGAACGGGAAATCGCCAAGCTGGCACGAAAGTCGGTTACCAAAATCGTCAGGAAGCGGGTTAGATCGATCGAGATCACGCCCGACCGCCTCGACGAATTCCTGGGCGTCGAAAAGTACCGCTACGGTCTTGCCGAGAAAGACAACCAGATCGGGGTCGCTACCGGGCTCGCCTGGACCTCGGTCGGTGGGGATCTGCTGTCCATCGAGGCGCTTCGTCTGCCGGGGAAGGGTCGGATGAAGACCACCGGTAAGCTCGGTGATGTGATGAAGGAATCCATTGAAGCGGCTTCCTCCTACGTTCGCGCCATCTCACCGTCGATCGGCGTGGAACCGCCGAAATTTGACCGAATCGACATTCACGTCCATGTGCCTGAAGGAGCGACACCTAAGGATGGGCCGTCGGCGGGGATCGCTATGGTCACCGCGATCGTGTCGGTATTGACCCAGATTCCCGTTCATAGGGATATCGCGATGACGGGAGAAGTCACGTTGCGTGGACGCGTGCTTCCGATCGGTGGGTTGAAAGAGAAGCTTCTCGCCGCGCTTCGCGGAGGTATCGGCACCGTTTTGATTCCAAAGGAGAACGGCAAGGATTTGGCCGAAATTCCGGACAACGTCAAGGAAGGACTGACGATCATTCAGGTTGAGACGGTCCGTCAGGTTCTCGATGCTGCACTCGTGCGTCAGCCGGAGGCGATCGACTGGGATGATGACCTGGATGACAATAGCGCGGCGGCCCATGCCGCCGTACAGGTGGATGAGGGACTGTCAAACGCGACGACCCACTGAAACCCTGGTCGGTCGATACATCCGAGGTGGCTCAATGCCGGTGGATTGAATTATGCGAAGCGGTTCGAAATGGGTCGTACCTGTTGGAACGGCTTCTGGTACCTTTCGGTATTCGCCGGACGATTTTCGCCCCGGCGGGGAGGTCGCCGCTGATTTGGATCCTTGTTACATCTCCAGAACCACGTTGGGAAAAGTTCGTGGGTGATTAGCTCGCGGTAGAGCGCTTCGCTCACATCGAAGGTGTCGGCGGTTCAAATCCGTCATCACCCACCACCGAACCATTCATCGCGTCCCGGATCGATGCGGGTCTCGAATGGTTTCGCATCCATAGGCTCAACCGATACCGATGGGTGGCCGGTATCCGCGGCCACCCGCTGTCTTCCGGCGGTTTCGGTCCTGAACGGGGACAGGCTTTCGGCTGCTTCGAATCTGCCAGTCCCGCGTCTGGTATGATTTTGGTGCCTTGGGCAGGAGAGTGCGCTTGCTTCTACCGAACGCTTTGCGCTAAGGAGCAACCCGGCGGGTGATTAGCTCAGTTGGTAGAGCGCTTCGTTTACACCGAAGATGTCGGCGGTTCGAGTCCGTCATCACCCACCAGTGAATCGCCCTGCCCAATTCACATGATGGCTTTGTGGCCAAAAAAGTCACCGATGATCGGCAAAATTGGCTGCCATTCCGCTTGACGACTTTGGCGGCTTGGCGTATTCGGCCCTTCGATGCGGTTGTAGCTCAGTTTGGTTGGAGTACCGGCCTGTAACGCTGGGGATCGCGGGTTCGAGTTCCGTCAACCGCGCCATCTTCCCCTGAATAGGTTCGGTGCTTGGCCTTGGACCTGACCGCCATGTTCGTCGGTTTGGCGCCGAATGCCCGTATGAGGAAATTTTACCTGCTCCTAAACGATGGATTCACAGACGGAAGCCCTGCACCGGGTAATACCGCGCAGTTATATCGATCATGCGAACGACCTGTGTGCCCTGTGCGGTTCGGTTGGTGTGGTGCGCCGGTTCATGAGGCATAACGCGAAGCCGTCGCGGCTGTCGTACAGGTTCGGTGATCTGTCTTTGGATATCGCGCTCAGCCGGATCACCAAGGCCAACCTGACGCGGCTGATGCGCGTGTCGCGGAGCTCGCGGAAACAGCTTTGGCTGTGGGAACTCCTCTTCACCTATGCGGATATCTCGACTCCACCCAGATCGGAATGGGATGACTTCGTCATGGACTGAACCAACCGCCGCACGGGCGAACTGGTGGACCTCGCGCACCTGATTCTGTCCGACCGGTTCCAGACCTCGACGACAGGCGGCGGCTCCGGTTTCGCCCTGCTGTTCGATATGAACGACCCGTTCGAGAAATATATCGGATTCGAGCCCGGTGTGAGCGCCAACTGGATTGCCGGATGCGTAAGTGCATTGATTTCGTTTCGATGTTGGCGCTGGAACTGGTGTTCTTCAACGAACTTCTGGACGAGCTGGATAAAGCGGCGGGGCAGGTGGGGAAGCGCGAGGTCTGCGCGATCAATAGGGTCGCTCATAGTCTCCGCGAAAACCCACCGGACCTGTGCGGGAAACCGGGTTTTTCGATCTACAGGCCGAGGGATGGGAGAGGCAGGATCTGCTTCAACCATCGAGGTGGAACAGATTGGCCGATTTTCACGGTCGATCAAAATCACGAAGGAAGCATCGATGAGCGTTCATTCGGTTGAATTCCGCCACCACTTTCCCGCTGGCTGAAACCGTTCCCGATTTCGACTGACGTAAGGCTGAGTCGATACCCGCCGAAATTTCCATACATATTTCATTAGGGTCGATAGACCTTTACCCCGGGAATCCAGATGCTTCGGTGCGCTGATCCGGTATAATCGCCAGCAAAGGGATGTCGTTCGATATCCGGTTCAGCGGTACGGGCTTGAAGGCATCGCATAAATACACCGGCGGACCATGTTCTGGCGGCGGGTGCTCATGACAGCGCGGCAAGGACACGCGCCCAGCTGCGGATTCCCTTGTGAAAGCTTTCCAGGTCGTATTTTTCATTGGGACTGTGAATCCTGTCGTCATCGCGTCCAAAGCCAATCAACAGAGAATCCATACCCAATATCTGCTTGAAGTAGCTGGCGATCGGAATGGAACCACCACATCCAATGAAAGCCGCTTCGTTGGGCCACTCGTCGGAAAGGGCCTTGCGCGCCAATTCAAAAGCCGGATCATGCATCGCCATGACACAGGCTGGCCCCGCCCCATGACCGGTAAACTCAACCTTGCAGTCAGACGGGACCATGCCTCGCACCATGTCCCGGAAACTTTCGCGCAGCTTTAGTGGATTCTGTCCGGCAACGAGCCGGAAGCTGAGTTTCGCGCTGGCCTTCGACGGAAGCACGGTCTTGAAACCCTCTCCCGTATATCCGCAGGCAATTCCGTTGACATCGCAGGTGGGGCGCGACCATATCATCTCCAGTCCCGATCTGTCCGCTTCGCCCGCGCGCTTGGATAGGCCGACCTCGCCCAGAAAATCCGCTTCATCGAAGCCAAGAGCCTGCCACTGGGCTTCGATGCTTTCATCGAGGTCGAATACACCGTCATAGAATCCAGGCACGGTGATGCGGCCGCGCTCGTCATGCAGGCCGGCGATTATGCGCGCCAGAACGCGTGCGGGATTCATCGCGATTCCACCATACATTCCCGAGTGTAGATCCCTGTCCGGCCCGGTGATGGTGACCTCCTCACCAAGCAGACCGCGCAGCGAAGTCGTGATGGCCGGTGTTGCCGGGTTGAACATTCCCGTGTCGCAGATCAGTGCGAGATCCGCTTCGAGCTCATTGGAATTCTCCCTCAGGAACGGCTCGATCGAAGGTGAGCCGCTCTCCTCCTCGCCTTCAAGCAGAAACGTGATCCTGCAGGGCAACGAGCCATGAACGGATTTCCAGTTGCGGCAGGCTTCGACAAACGTCATCAACTGCCCTTTGTCATCGGACGAGCCGCGACCCGTGATCACTTTTCCCTTGGGTGTGTCCAAAACAACGGACTCGAATGGCTCTCTGTCCCACAGCTCGACAGGATCCACAGGCTGAACGTCGTAATGGCCGTAAAACAATAGATGCCGTCCAGCGCCCTCGGAATGTCCGACGACCATCGGATGCCCGTCCGTCGGTCTCACCGAAGTGGGGATGCCGAGACTCCGAAGGTCGGTTGCCAGCCAGTCCGCTGCGTCCATGACAGCATCGCCATAGGTGGGGTCTGTCGAAATGGACGGAATCCGAATGAAGGATGTCAGGCGCTGCAGCGCGCTGGACATCTCGCTGTCGATTCTCGACAGCACTGCGGTAAGACTCATCGTATTGCCTGCATTTTGCATGTTCGACCATGGGAAACGGTATCAGGAAAATCGCCGCTGTCCATAGACGGTGGCAGAATCCGTGAAGGCGGCAAAATGTTCCACCGTGCCAGAATGCAATTGGAATCTATTCCCGATGCTGATAACTCAATGTGAGATATATACCGAGGAAATTCCGTGAACGGTTACGCGACACAGTTGGAGAAAGCGATCCAGCGCCTGCATGACGAAGGCCGCTATCGGACTTTCATAGATGTCGAACGTGAACGCGGCAACTTTCCCAACGCATCATGGCATTGTACCGATGGTGTCACGAGACCTGTCACTGTTTGGTGCAGTAACGATTATCTAGGGATGGGACAGCACCCCGCCGTTCTCGATGCCATGCATAAGGCGATCGATGAGTCCGGAGCGGGCTCGGGAGGTACCAGGAATATCTCCGGCACGACCGTTTTCCACAAGCAGCTCGAGTCTGAACTCGCCGATCTGCACGGCAAGGAATCGGCGTTGCTGTTCACAAGCGCTTATATTGCGAACGAGGCGACTCTCTCGACACTGTCGCGGCTGTTTCCAGGCCTTATAATCTACTCGGACGAACTTAACCATGCTTCCATGATTGAGGGAATCCGGCGCGGTGGTGAGAAGCGCATATTCAGGCATAACGACGTTGCGGCCCTCCGGGTGATGCTTGAGGCTGACGACCCCGCTGCGCCGAAGTTGATCGCTTTCGAATCGATCTATTCGATGGATGGTGACTTCGGTCCTGTCGAAGCGATCTGCGACCTAGCGGATGAGTTCGATGCGCTGACATATCTCGATGAAGTGCACGCGGTGGGTATGTACGGGGCACACGGCGGCGGTGTTGCCGAGCGCGATTGGCAGATGCATCGAATTGACATCATAAACGGAACCTTGGGAAAGGCATTCGGGGTCATGGGCGGGTATATCGCCGGTGACGGGAATCTGTGCGATGCCATACGCTCGTATGCGCCCGGATTTATTTTTACCACCTCATTGCCGCCCGCGGTTGCGGCCGGAGCCGCTGCTTCGGTTCGGCATCTGAAATCCGACCATGATCTGCGGGAACGGCATCAGATCCAGGCTCGCATACTGAAACTCCGGCTCAAGGGTTTGGGCCTGCCGATAATCGACCACGGATCACATATCGTCCCGGTTATCGTGGGAGATCCCGTGCATACCAAACATCTTTCGGACCTGCTTCTGGACCAATATGGGATCTACGTGCAGCCGATAAATTTCCCGACCGTGCCGAGAGGTACGGAGCGATTGCGGTTCACGCCATCCCCAAATCATGGGCCAAGAGAAATGGACAGGCTTGTCACGGCTCTTGATGGACTCTGGTACCATTGCGCTCTGAACCGGCAGGGAATGACCGGTTAGGATTTCGGAGATCGCGTTTTGATGGCGTGGTGCTCCGATGTGGATCATCGAAATGGGCTAAAATCTTCGATGACATTGATCGATTTTGCCCCTAAAATACTGTCAACGCCCGTTTTCCTGTAGCATTCGTGTAGTTTCGATGCTATATGTGGAGGGGGGTGGAAGTCGAATCAAGGATTTCTTGAGATCGAGTAAGGACAGGTGGTCAAGCAATTGATCAGGCTAGACAGGAATAGGGTAACACGAGACCGCGCTGAGAAATCAGCTGATGTAGTGCGGTTGCATGCCGGTCCATCGAACATGATGAAGGGTTTTGACGATTATCGCGTGCGTCTTGGAGACGTGATGCGCGCGGAACGCGCGACGCTGGGTAAATCCCTTCTTGATGTTCAGGAAGCTTTGAAAATCAAGGCAACCTATGTTTCCGCCATCGAAAACAGCGATCCGTCCGCATTCGATGAGCTGGCTTTCCTGCCCGGACATATACGCTCCTACGCCCGCTATCTTGGTCTTGATCCCGAATGGGTTCTGGCGAAATTCTGTGAGGAGTCGAATTACAGCCCGGACAAGCGAACGGTGCCGGCACTCGCCTGTGGTACCGTGTCCAATGCCGATCGCGCGAAGCGCAATGCCCAAGAAGGGGAGGGGCTGAAACTGGTCAGGTCACCGCTCGCCCCGATTTCGGAAGGCTTTCTGTCCAGGATTGATCCACCGGCGCTGGTTTCGTCGGTTGCGCTTGGCGCACTCATTCTTGCGATTGGTTACGGTAGCTGGGCGATCCTTCAGGAATTGCAGCGTGTGCAGATCATCCAGCCCGATCGGGCGGCGGAGATGTTGGTGCCGGTTGGACCGCTCGCCGTAGCCAGTTCCCCGGCACCGTCCGAGACGGAAGGTACCGAAACCGCAGGACCGCCGCCCGAGGACTTCGACCGACTCTACAGCCGCCCCCAGGTACTCGAATCGCCTGTCGTATCCCCCCGGGATCCAGCGATTATCACCCTTGATCCGGAGCGGGTGGCTACCGTATTCGAGGTTGAGGACGAGGTGACGGTTCCGCAGGATAATTCATTCATCGAGAGCGTGAAGGAGGCCCTGGCGGCAACGCCGGTTCAGGTCATCGATGAAGAGGCCGAGGATCCGGTACAGGAAGTTATCCTGCTCGCCGTTCGCCCGTCCTGGGTGAGGATCAGAGCGGCGGACGGTTCGGTGCTGTTGGAGAAGATCCTCGACGGTGGCGAACGATACACGGTGCCGATGACCGACCAGCCTCCGATATTGAAAACCGGAAATGCGGGTTCGGTTTATTTTCTGGTCGATGGCGAGACTTACGGTCCGGTGGGAGAGGGCGCCAGGGTTGTGGACGATATCGTGATGGCCTCCAAGCAGGTTGTGGCGGGCTTCGCCGTGGCGGATCTGGCGAGCGACGGCAAGCTCGCGGATTTTGTCATGATCGCGGAGGAGCGAACGGGGGCCGAGAGCGCTCAATAGGGTGAAGCCGGTGTGGGGCGTGAGGACCGAGTCGTAATTTTCCATCTAGGCATATGAGGGTGATCATGTCGTTGAACAGCATTCGGCCCTGGCGAAATATCGAACGACGCAGGTCGCGTCGGATCCATGTCGGGAATGTTCCCATAGGTGACGGGGCGCCCATTGCCGTACAGACCATGACGAATACCGACACCACGGATGTTGCGGCGACCGTGGCGCAGGTTCAGGCCTGTGCGGAAGCGGGGGCCGACATCGTTCGTGTTTCAACGCCTGACCAGGCGTCGACGAAAGCGCTACGGGAGATTGTGCGCGAGAGTCCGGTTCCCATCGTCGCGGACATCCATTTCCATTATCACCGCGCTATCGAAGCGGCCGAGGCTGGCGCGTCATGTTTGCGGGTCAATCCCGGAAACATCGGCGGTTCCGAGCGTGTGCGCGAGGTGATCGCCGCCGCCCGTGACCATGGCTGTTCGATCCGCATCGGCGTCAACGCGGGCAGTCTGGAAAAGCGTCTGTTGGACAAATACGCCGAGCCATGCCCCGAAGCCATGATCGAAAGCTGCATGGATCATATCCGGCTTCTTGAGGACAATGGGTTTCGGGAATACAAGATCAGTGCGAAAGCATCCGATGTATTTCTGGCGGCCGCGGCCTATCAGGGCATAGCCGAGGCCACGGATGCACCGATCCATCTTGGAGTCACGGAGGCGGGAAGCCTGAATACGGGAACGGTGAAATCCGCCATAGGTCTTGGCAGTCTGCTGTGGATGGGAATCGGTGACACGCTGCGTGTGTCGCTTTCCGCCGACCCCGCGGAGGAAGTGCGTGTCGGTTTTGAAATCCTGAAATCACTCGGGTTGAGATACCGGGGTGTCAACATAATTTCCTGTCCGTCCTGCGCCCGTCAGGGATTCGACGTGATCAGGACCGTCGAGATTCTCGAAGACCGTTTGGCACATGTCAGGACACCGATATCCCTGTCGATCATTGGATGCGTGGTCAACGGGCCGGGAGAAGCGTTGATGACGGAAGTCGGCTTCACCGGCGGCGGGGCGGGTCACGGAATGGTCTATCTAGCCGGAAAGCAAAGCCACAAGCTATCAAACGACGACATGATCGATCATATCGTCGCTCAGGTCGAAGCCAAGGCCGAACTGATCGAAGTCGAGGAACGGCAAGGGTTTTGATACGCCGGTTGGACCATTGTGCCTGACGGATATCCAGCTGCCGAGGCGGCGCTCGTTGTCCGAACGAGTGCCCTACCTACTCTTCCGTCCGCAATTCAGCCACCAGTACTCTCATCTGTTCCAGCGGAACATACACACCCCATCCGGTCATCGAAAACGAAGCTCGACGTTCCATCGATACCGAGACGCCGGGCCAATGCATGGTTTTCGTTGATCGCGGCCTGTACGGGCTCGCCGTCCATCGCGCCCAGCATCGTCCGTGTGTCAAACCCAAGCCCACTGGACAGTTCTGACAGGCTTTGTTCGCTTATTTCCACCCGCATTGTGATAAGGGCGTCATGGGTTTTCACATAGGCATCGTCACCCTCGATCTGTTTCACCGCCAGCGCGAAGCGGCTGGCAAGAACCGATTGCTCCCCGAGGATCGGGAATTCCTTGATGATATAACGTATATTCCCGTCCGAGGCGATCAATTCGCCGACCTCCGGGTGGGCGCGCCTGCATAACCCGCAGCGGTAGTCAAGGAATTCGATGACGGTGATGTCACCACCGGGATTTCCCCAACCCAGCTGTAACCGTCTTAAAAAGTCCGTTCGGAATTGGCGTGGATCAGATCGGTGTCGGCGCTGCTGGCCCGCTCGCTGGCTTCTCGATCCTCAAGCGCGGCGATGGCATCGAACAGCACATGCGGATGCTCCAGGAGATATGCGCGGATCTCGGCGCGAAAGGTCTCTCTTTCCTCCGCGCTCATCGCGTCGAAATCGAACGCCAGGGCGGGTAGTTCCGAAAGGACCGCCGCTGCGGAGATTGTCGCCATTCGTTTCAACATTTCACCGAACCCTATCCCGCTGATTTGACGGCGGTCAGTACATCCTGCGCTCGAATCCAACCAGCGGCGGTTGGAAGAAGGTCCACCGCGCGAGCGGCGCGCAAACCGGCACTTCGAAGAGCCCCGGTGAGCGCATAGCGTTCCACCATTGCCACCGAGGCCATGCCCCTCTGTCCGTTGCGTGGGTAGGCGACCGCAAGATCACGCAATAGGCGCGGATCCTGACCGTCTCGGGAGTAGGCCAGTTCCAATTTGCGCAGCGCCCGGGGGTGACCGCCGGTCGTATTGAGTGCCAATAGCGCACGACCGTGACCTGCCAGGATCAGGGGTTCATCAGGATTGAGATTCTCCGCTCGGGCGTAGGCCCGCACCGCCGCCGCCGTTTCTCCGGATTCCAGCAGGAACTGGACGCGAAGCTCGTGGATATAGGGGTCGTCAGGCAGTCCGCTGGTCGGTGTTTCGATTTCAACGAGCGCCCGGCTGCGATCCGGTAGCCGATGGTAGGCGATGGCGCGGCGCATAACCGCTATGTCACTGCGGTCGTCCCTGGCCACGAGGCGCGGGGTGTGATTTGGTGGCTGGATGAATGCACCCGGCTTGGCCTTCGCCCGGGCGAGCCAAAGGTCAGCTTGTGCGGACGGTCGAGCATCGCCGCCATAGGTGGCGGCAAAGCCCTTGACGGCGCGAATTCGGTCTTTGGTCGGTGGATGGGTACGCACGTAGGGATACTGTCGCGCCACTGACAGCACCTCCTGAACCAAAAAGCGCTTGAGCAGGTTCGCCATCGAATCTGGATCCACTCCGGCTCGTGACAGATAACGCAACGCAGACTGGTCGGCTGAGGCTTCCTCGCTGCGTGTATGCCGCAAGAAGACACCCTGGGGGCACTTGCCGATCGGTCCTGCGGCGATCCCCGCGGCGGTATCCGCGCCGGTGGCAAGAGCCAGGAACAGGCCAATCCGAGTGGCTCCGGAGGCTGTGCGCAGGTTGGAGATGCGGCGTGGAATATGGCCGTGCGCGATATGGGCGAACTCGTGAGCGATGACCGCCCGCAATTCGTTGGCGCTTTCCATGCTCAGGATCAGCCCCGAATGGATCAAAATATGTTCCGTGTCAAAGACGAGGGCGTTCAGAGAGCTATCCCGGACCACGAGAAGACCGATCTGTTCCTGACCAAGCCCCACCGCCGTGATCAATGGCATTGAAAGCTGTCTCAGCGCGTTCTCGATATCCGGGTCGTGCAGGATGGTAATGGCACGTGCGGGATTGGTCGCAAAAGCGTAGAGAACGCAACCACCATAACCAGACGCGAAAATACAGACCGTCCGACCGCAGTTGACTTCCACCTTTCAGGATGCAGTTCAATACTTGCCTGAAGTATAGGGAATACGGAATGCGAAACTCAAGGCGAAGCCACATCGATCCGTTCATTGTGATGGATGTTATGGAGGCCGCCCGGCAGGTCGAAGCCACCGGGCGGCGGATCGTCCATATGGAAGTGGGTCAGCCCGGTACTCCGGCTCCTGCGGGAGCGCGCGAAGCGGCCGTTCGTGAAATGGAGAGGCAGTCTCTCGGCTATACGGTGGCGCTGGGTCTGCCGGAACTACGCAATCGCATCGCGAGGCTTTATAGGGATCGCCATGGCGTCGATCTCGACCCCGCCCGGGTGGTTGTGACCTCCGGGTCATCCGGCGCGTTTCTTCTCGCCTTCAGCGCTCTGTTCGACAGCGGCGATAGAATATGCGTGGGTGCGCCTGGATATCCGTCCTACCGGCAGATTCTCCGAGCGCTTGGCCTTGTGCCGGTTACGGTGGAGACCGCGGCGGAAAACCGCTTTCAGCCGGGACCGGAAGACCTGGCCGAGGGTATTTCGGGGCTGTTGGTCGCATCACCGTCGAATCCAACAGGTACGATGCTTGACCGCGGCGCCATGTCTGCGCTGCTGGCCGCGGCGGCAGAGCGGGAGGTGGCGGTAATCTCGGATGAGATCTATCACGGTATCGAGTATGAGCGAAAGGCCGTCTCGGTAATTGAGATCAGCGACGATGTCTATGTAACCCCACTTCCAGTCCGAAGTGCAACACCGGCCCGCCTCCGGAGCGAGGGCGTGGCCCGAGCGGAGGAGGCGGGCCGGTGTTGAGGGATTTTCCGGCCAGGGCCCCGGATTCCACGTGGAATACGGCGGCTGTCCCTTCGGATCGGAGCGTAACCGGGCCTCCCGGCGGCGGCAAGGCCCCGCGGCGGGAGGTGGCGCGCCCGTCCGGGCGAGGGAAGGGGTGGCCCGACCGAAACCGGGCGGGCGCGCCTGCGGAATTCCCTCTCCCCCGTCGGCCGACGGGGCGAAGCGCCTCAGGGAGGCCGCGCCCGCGCGAAAGCCTCCGCCGGCGTCAGGTAGCCGAGCGCCTTGCGGGGGCGCGCGTTCAGGATGTCCTGGACCCGCTTCACGCGGGCGTCCGTGACCTGCCGCAGGTCGGTCCCCTTCGGCAGGTACTGGCGCAGCAGCCCGTTGGTGTGCCCGTTCAGGCCCCGCTCCCACGAGTGATAGGGCGTCGCGAAGAAGAAGTCGGCCTCCAGCGCCTTCGCCACCTTCGCGTGCCCCGCGAACTCCTTGCCGTTGTCCGCCGTGATCGTGTGGACCCTGGCGCCGAGCCCCTTGAGAAGGTCGGTCATCGCCTCGCCGACCGCCTCCGCCTTCTTTCCGTCAACCCGTTGGAGAAGCGTGAATTTCGAGCATCTGTCCACAAGCGACACCACCGCACCGCTGTGTCCCCCGCCGATCACCGTGTCCGCTTCCCAGTCGCCGATTCTCGCCTTCGCCCCGACCTCTTTCGGGCGCTCCGAGATGTCCCTCCGGCCCGGGATGTGACCCCGGCCCGCGTGGCGGCCACCCTGCCGGTTCGGTTTCTTTCCCCGCCGCCGCAGGTGCCCGAAAAGCGTTCCTCCGTCCCTGCGGTCCGCGCGTACGAGGTCGTATATCCGCTGACGGCCGACCATGCCGGGGTCCTCCAGCCGGAGACGCCCCGAGACCTGTTCCGGGCTCCAGCCCTCCTCCAGCTTCGCCACGACCTTCGCCCAGCGCTCCTCCGTCAGCTTCCTCGGGACCGAAGAGGCCTCGCTCCGGCGCCCGGTGGCCTTCCTCCACGCCTGTCCCTGCCGGTATCCCCGCCCGCCGCCGTTGCGTCGGATCTCCCGCGATATGGTGGCCGGATGGCGGCCCAGCTGCCTGGCGATGGCCCCGTTCGAAAGCCCGCTTTTCCTCAGCGCGTATATCTGGCATCTTTCGTCGAAGGTCAGATGACGGTAGCCCTCGGGCATGACACTCTCCTCGGCTCGTTCACCGGGACTGTCGCCGTTATCTGGCCGATTCGCAAGATGCTGCACCCGAAACGCGGCTTCCCACCATCAACGGTGTTGCACTTCAGAGCGGAACGGGGGTAATCAATTCGTTTTCGAAGTTTTTCAGCATGACGGGCTGGCGCGTGGGCTGGATGGTGGTTCCGGAATCCCACGTGCGGGTCGTCGAGCGACTTGCCCAGAACATGTTCATCTGCGCACCGCATGTGAGCCAGGTCGCCGCGCTGGCGGCAATGGACTGTGACGAAGAGCTTGGGGCCAACCTTTCCGTGTACAGGGAAAACCGGCGGCTGATGGTGGCCGGACTATCGGCCTCGGGCTTCAACCTGTTCGCACCCCCGGATGGTGCGTTTTATATTTACGCCGATGTCAGTGACCATACCGGCGACAGTCGGGAGTTCGCCGCAGAGATACTCGATCGTGCGGGCGTCGCCGTCACACCGGGGTTGGATTTCGATGAGAGGCGGGGACTTACCACGATTCGTTTCTCCTACGCACGTTCGACCGGAGACATCCGGGTAGGAATTGATCGGCTGAGGGATTTCATGGCCTGCCGCTGAGCTATTGTGAAAAGTATATGGTGTGAATGCCCTTGCAATGATATCGGTCGCCGCTCTTTTGCCCGCGGTTCCCGTTCGTTCCGAAGTCCGCTCCCCTTTCGTGGCCAGCTTGACCACGTCAATCCAAAAGCGGAAATCACATGCTGGGGTGACATTCACACATATGACTTGTCTGATCGGGTTTCCACCGGCCGATGGATCCCGTTTTCCCAGGTCGGTCGGGCTTACCCGATATCACCGATCAAGGCGATCCGATCTGGCGAGCGGCTTCCGGCCCTCGCCGGTCCCCGTCCCTCCGCCGTCAGCACCGTCACCAATACCTGGTTGGCGAGTGATCCGCAGTCAGGAACTGAGGTAAGTGCTCGACGGGACTCGGCCCGTCGTTGTGCGGCGGGAGATGTATGGGGGATCAATTCCCGAATGCAATTTCCTGAATCAACACAGTGAGCAAAATCGAATTTCGCTCTCGCTTCGTATATGATATGGTTTGCAGGTTCGAACCGGAAACAGGATCGCTGTTCATGATGACGGAACCCGCAAAGGACGCGTTCGGTCGGACGACTCAAAGCGGTGGCCGCAAGGTTGGCGGGGGTACGCAAATGACCGAAATCGTGCGGGTTCGGGCAGCCAGCCCGGGTCCGATAGCCAAAGCTCCGCGCTATCGTGGAGGGATTCCGAGGTATTCCGAAAGGTTGTCTGGAACTACACGCGAGCCCGAAATTTCTCGCGGACGGAAACCCGAACGCTCGAATTGAAAGCTGTGCATGCCATGACATCAGCGCATCCGAACGGCCACTAGAATACGAAGGAAATTCACTCATGTGTCAAGTATTCGCCAATCAGAATCCCGAGCGCTACGAGAGCCACACACGTCGGCTCCGCCTGAACGGTCAAAGCACAAGCATCAGGTTGGAAAGCGCGTTCTGGGATATTCTGGATGATATTGCCGCCGAAAATGGCATGAGTACCCCTGTCTTCATTTCGACTCTCCATTCAGAGGTTCTGGAATTGAGTGGCGAGCCATCGAATTTCACGTCGCTACTGCGATGCGCCTGCCTGAAATTCATGGAAATCTCCGATGCAGCATCGTCGGGGGCGATCGCGGCCGAATGACCGGTCAGGATATTTCGTCGGAAAAATAATCGCGGATGTAGTAACAGGCTACTACCACGGCTTTCCGAGCCAATCGCTATGCTCCACTCAATGCAAGACGGGAGCGACCATTGGCCAAGTCAATCCATTCCATGATCCGCGTCCTGGACGGGGACCGCTCGATCCAATTCTACAGGAAGGCTTTCGGCCTGAAAGTCGCCGACCGGCTTGATTTCCCGGAATTCACGCTCGTCTATCTGAGCAACGAAGAGAGCGGCTTCGAAGTTGAGTTGACGGTCAACAAGGGCCGGACCGAACCCTATGACCTTGGCGATGGTTACGGGCACCTCGCGGTTTCGGTCGACGATCTAGACGCCGAGCACAAACGTTTTGAGGCCGAGGGACTGAACCCACGCAGGCTCGTCGAATTTGCCCCGGCAGGTGAAAGGATCGCCAGGTTTTTCTTCGTGGCCGATCCGGATGGCTACCAGATCGAAGTGCTCGAACGGGGCGGGCGCTTCAAATGAATCAAGGAGGACAAAAAATGACCGGAGCGAACAATCCCAAATGCCTGAACCGGCGACAGCTGCTGACGCAGGCGACCGCGCTGGGCGCGTCCTTTGTTGTCGGCGTCGGTTTCATGGCGGCGAAGGACGCCGCATGGGCGATGGAACTTTCGTCCCTGCAGCCCGAAACCTTCGCGACGCTCGTCCAGATGGCACGGGACATATATCCGCATGACCAGGTCGGTGACGAATACTATGTCATGGCCGTCAAAGGTTACGATACGGCTGACATGGCACCCGAAATCGAAGCCGGTATCGAGGCATTGAACGCCGCGGCCCGCAGCAACGGCTTCGCCAGCTACCTTGACGCGGGTTGGGAGCGCGACCGCGTCGACATACTGCGTTCGATGGAAGAAGACGCGTTCTTCCAACGGATCCGCGGCGGACTTGTCACCGGGCTGTACAACCAGAAGGCGGTCTGGCCGATTTTCGGCTACGAGGGCGCATCTTTCGAGCAGGGCGGCTACATCGACCGCGGCTTCAACGACATTAACTGGCTTTGAGTGAATTTGGGAGGAAGGACTTATGGCTGCACCTTTTGATCTGACGGACAACGATGTCGTCGTCGTTATCGGCACTGGCGCAGGTGGTGGCGTTCTGGCGAACGAACTCGCGCAAAGGGGCGTCGGCGTGGTCGCGCTTGAAGCGGGTGGGCGGTATCTGCCCCAGGATTATGTCAATGACGAATGGGAGAGCTTCGGGCAACTCGCGTGGCTCGATCCACGAACGACTTCGGGTGACTGGCGCGTCGCGAGGGATTTCAGCGGACTGCCTGCCTGGATCGTAAAGGCCGTGGGTGGCACGACCACGCACTGGGCCGGCGCATCCCTCCGCTTTCAGGAGCATGAGTGGAAGGCGAAGACCAGCTACGGTGCCGTCGAGGGAGCCAGCCTTCTCGATTGGCCGGTCGACGCCGCCGAAATGGATCCGTGGTATGATCTCGCCGAGAAAAAGCTGGGGGTCACCCGCACCAACGGCTGGCCGGGGCTGCCCGGAAACAACAACTACCTCATCTTTGAAAAGGGCGCCAAGGCGCTGGGTTACGAACAGGTCCATACCGGACGCATGGCGATCATGAGCCATGAAGACGGCGACCGGATCATGTGCCAGCAGACGGGCTTCTGTTTTCAGGGTTGCAAATGGGGCTCCAAGTGGTCGTCGGCCTACACCGATGTCCCGGAAGGGGAGGCAACGGGCAACCTTGAGGTCCGCGAGAACGCCCATGTGGCTCGTATCCTGCACAACGAGACGGGCAAGGTCACGGGAGTCGAGTATTTTGACAGTGACGGTAACATGCACATGCAGAAAGCCAAGGTTGTCTGCGTCGCGGGGAATTCATTCGAAAGTCCGCGCCTCCTGCTGAATTCGGCTTCGTCGATGTTCCCGGATGGGCTTGCGAACGGTTCCGGCCATGTGGGTCGGAATTACATGCGTCATATGACCGGGTCGGTCTATGCCGTATTCGACAAACCCGTGAAGATGTGGCGCGGTACGACGATGGCTGGCATTATCCAGGATGAATCCCGGCACGATGCAAGCCGTGGTTTTGTCGGCGGATACGAGATGGAGACGCTGGCGCTGGGCCTGCCCTTCATGGCGGCGTTCCTTGATCCCGGAGCTTGGGGCCGAGAGTTCACCACCGCCTTGGACGCTTATGAGAACATGGCGGGTATGTGGCTTGTCGGCGAGGACATGCCGCAGGAGAGCAACCGTGTGACTCTCAATCCGGATGTCAAGGACCAGTGGGGTCTGCCCGTCGTCAACGTGCATTTTGACGATCACCCCAACGAAATCGCGATGCGCAACCACGCCTATAAACAGGGGCAGGCGGTTTACGAAGCGGTGGGTGCGACCCGCACCTTCCCCACGCCCCCCTATCCGTCCACGCATAATCTCGGAACGAACCGGATGTCGGATGACGCAGGCGACGGGGTGGTGAACAGATGGGGACAGTCCCACGATATCGCGAACCTGTTCGTATCGGACGGGTCCGTCTTCACGACCGGGGCGGCGGAGAACCCGACGCTTACGATCGTCGCATTGGCGATACGGCAGGCGGATCATATCGCCCGGGAAATCTCGAAGGGCAGTTTTTGATCCAAGCGCCAAACCAAGGACCGCGTGTTCCGAGCGAACCTCGGTCCTTCCTATGGAGGTAATACCCATGAAATCATGTCTTTTAACCGCCGCCGCCGCCACCGTGCTGGGCGGGGTCGCCTGTGCCCAGAGCGCCGATGTTCCCGACAATCTGGAAAGATTATCCAACTTCAAAACGACCGGCGTCACCGAGTTCACCTTTATCGAGCAGACCGGTGATTACGCCGATGGGATCAAAAGGATCCTCGCGGAGAACATCACCGTGCCCGAAGGCTTCAAGATCGAACTGTACGCCGTCGTGCCCGACGCGCGGTCGATGGCTGTGGGACCGCAGGGCGTCGTCACCTTCGTCGGTACCCGCAAGGACAAGGTTTGGTCGGTCACCGACCGTAACAAGGACCGCGTGGCCGATGAGGTGAAGGACTTTGCGCCATCGCTCACGTTCACCATCCCGAACGGGCCGTGCTTTTCAAAAGACGGTTTCCTTTATATCGCGGAACAGAACCGGGTTCTCCTATTCCCGGCCGCCGAGTTCTTCTACGAAAGTCCGGATGTGGCGGCGTTCAACCTGATCGCCCAGGGAGACCTGATTCCGGTGGACGAAGAGAGCTACAACCACTCGGCCCGCGTCTGTCGGATTGGACCGGATGACAAACTCTATATTTCGCTTGGCCAGCCATTCAATGTCCATCCGCCCGAAAAGGTTGACCTTTATGACAAGGTCGGCATCGGTGGCATGATCCGCATCAACCGTAACGGATCGGGCCGTGAGGTGTACACCTATGGCATCCGCAACTCGGTCGGACATGACTTTCATCCCGAAACGGGCGAGCTTTGGTTCACCGACAACCAGGTCGATGGGATGGGTGACGACATTCCTCCCGGCGAACTGAATCACCAGACGGCGGCGGGCCAGAATTTCGGATTCCCGTGGTATGGCGGGGGTGATGTCCGGACCAATGAATACGCGGATGAGACTCCCCCGGACGGTCTGATCTTCCCGGTGGTGGAAACCGTCGCGCACGCGGCCGATCTCGGCATGACGTTCTATTCCGGCGATATGTTCCCGGCGAAGTACAGGAACGCCATCTTCTCGGCCCAGCATGGTTCGTGGAACCGGACCGAGCCCGTCGGCGCACGTGTGATGGTCACCTTCATCGACGCGGAAGGCAATGCCACGATGGAGCCATTCGCAGAGGGCTGGCTTGACAGCAACGGTGAATATCTCGGTCGCCCGATGGATGTCGCGCAGCTGCGTGACGGGTCCATCCTTGTCTCCGACGATCTGGCCGGTGCGCTCTACCGCATCAGCTACGGGGAATGAAGGAGTCCCTGAA
Organism: uncultured Rhodobacter sp.; assembly: GCA_965201085.1. Lineage (GTDB taxonomy): Bacteria > Pseudomonadota > Alphaproteobacteria > Rhodobacterales > Rhodobacteraceae > JAPOUP01. The sequence continues at coordinate 404,758 of CBDAVS010000015.1, forward strand.
ACTGGCGCTCGGCGGGGTTTTTCTCGCCGGGTCCGTTTTTGCGGGGGATCTGCCGGATGCAGATCGTCTGGCCGGTCAGAAGGTCGCCGGGATGTGCCGCACCTGTCATGGGTTGGACGGTTACGCGAGGATTCCGATCGCTCCCCATATCGGTGGTGAACCATTCGAATATCTGGCCGCACAGCTTGAGGCCTTTCGTTCTGGGATCAGGGAACACGAGATGATGTCGCTTGTCGCGCGCGGCCTGACGGATCGGCAGATCTCTGATGTTTCCGCCTGGTATGCGGGTCACCTGGCATCGGCCTCCCACCAATCCAACGCGGACGACGCCCCCGAACTCTGTGTCGCCTGTCACGGTACGGATGGGATTTCTCTTGTGGATGACGCGCCCAACCTTGCGGGTGAGACGAACGTCTATATCGAGATCCAACTCAAGGCTTTCCGCAGCGGAAGCCGGGTCCATGAGGTGATGACGGAAATCGCCGCTGGACTGACGGATGGAGAGATTCGCGAATTCGCGGATTGGTACGCGACTGCGAAATACGTAATAGATCAGGTCGACGCGCATTGACCGAGGAACCGCGCTCGGGTCGCGGTCACGACCTGACGCGGAAGACCTGGCGAATGCCGACCGCCATCTATCCGTGGTAAGCCTTCATGTCCAGACCTTTGACTCACGGATCACGAAGTTGAAATGGATGGGCTGGATTTATCTGCGCATCGTCCTTCGAGACCGGCACTCATGAAATTTCGGATGGGGGTGTCCGATTCGATTCACCCCCCGCAAAAGCGGAAAGGGAATTCCGGCGCACGTGAAATGGGTTGAAGAAGCGGTGGGCTTCACCTGAATTTGACCGCGCGATGGGCACCCGGAGGCCGGTTCAGACGTGATGGTGGTTTTGACGGGAGCGCGCGGCATAAATATAGAAGAGGCGCACAACCGGGTTAGGTAATGCTTCGAGTCGGTCTTTCCTTCATCGGCGCGATCTTTGCGCTGTTTATGAACGGTGCCATTTTCATGGCCTTTCTATGTGGAGCGGTGCTCTGGATATATGGCCGTGATCTGCCCAGCACGCGGCAGTTGGAACGTTACGCACCCCCGACCATCAGCAGGATCTATTCGGGTGAGGGACGGCTTGTGGACGAATTCGCGCGGGAACGTCGCCTTTTCACCCCACCCGACGAATTCCCCGATCTGGTGAAGCAGGCGTTCATAAGCGCGGAAGACCGGAATTTCTATTCGCATAAAGGGTATGATCTCCGGGGAATGGTCGCGGCGGCGGTCGAGGCGATGCGCGGTGGCCGTCTGCGCGGCGCGTCCACCATCACGCAGCAGGTGATGAAGATCTTTCTGCTGTCCTCCGACCGAACGATCGAACGAAAGATCAAGGAAATCATCCTGGCGGCGCGGGTCGAGAAGGCGTTGAGCAAGGATGACATCCTCGCTCTCTACCTCAACCAGATCGATCTCGGGGCGCGTAGTTTCGGTGCGACGGCTGCGTCACAGACCTATTTCAACAAAACGCTTTCGGAGCTCAATGCGCAGGAAGCGGCGTTTCTGGCGATCCATCCGAAAGCGCCGTACAGCTATCACCCCGTAAAGAACCGTGACGCGGCCATCGAGCGGCGAAACTTCGTTCTCAAGGAAATGCGGGAGAACGGATATCTGACTGAAGCCCGGTGGGGTGACGCCACCGCCGCACCGCTTCTGACCGTTCAGAACGGTGATTATGAGAGCTTTCGCGCCAGCCTGCCGCCGCGTGGCTATTTCACCGACGAGATCCGTAGGCAGCTCAGCCGGAATTTCGGGGAAGAGGAATTTTTCAACGGCGGTCTGTCGATCCGCTCGACGATGGAACCCGACCTGCAGAGGGAGGCGACCTCCGCTTTGCGTCTCTCGCTTGAGAACTATGACCGTGAGGCCGGCATCTGGCGCGGAACGGGGATCAGGCTCGGTACGTTGGATCTGAACGACGAAGCGATATGGCGGGAAGCGCTGCGTCAAACCGAAATACCCCGTGATATAGAAGGCTGGCATCCGGCGGTCGTGCTTGGCCTGAACGATGGAGCGGCCCGTGTCGGAATCGAAGGCATTGCCGAGGATGACGACGGGCACTGGATCCTTCCCGATGACGTACAATGGGCGCGCCGCCGGCTCGCGGATGGAACGCTTTCGACCAAGGCCAGGGTTGCGGGTGACCTTCTGGAGCCCGGTGATGTCGTTCATGTGCGCTCGAATCCCGGGGATGGCGAGGAGGCCCCTGTCTGGTCGCTGCGACAGATCCCCGAAGTGCAGGGCGCATTCATGGCGATGGATGTCGACACGGGCCGGGTATTGGCGATGCAAGGTGGGTTCTCCTATCAGAAGTCAGTCTTCAATCGGGCGACCCAGGCGACGAGGCAGCCCGGATCATCTTTCAAGCCATTTGTCTATGCGGCGGCATTGGATAGTGGATTCTCTCCGGCGACCATCGTGATCGATGCACCGATCAGCATTGACGCCGGTACGGAAGTCTGGCGACCGACCAACGCGGCTGACAGGTTCTACGGGCCGACCCCATTGCGAACCGGCATCGAGAAGTCGCGGAATCTGATGACGGTGCGGCTTGCGCGCGAGGTCGGAATGGAGACGGTCGCGACCTATGCCGAGCGATTCGGGGTTTACGAGCAGCTACAGCCCTATCTGGCGAACGCGCTCGGAAGCCAGGAAACGACTCTGTTCAGGATTGTGGCCGCCTATGCGATGTTTGCCAATGGAGGCGAACGCGTCGAGCCTACATTGGTCGATCGGGTCCAGAATCGATGGGGTGAAACCGTGTACAGACACGACCGGCGCGTGTGTGAGGACTGTCGGCTTCGGACGCTTGATGCCGGGATGTCGCCGAGGATCTCTTCCAATCGGGAACGTGTGATGGATGCCATCACGGCCTATCAGCTCACGTCAATGATGGAGGGGGTGGTCGAGCGGGGCACCGCCTTGGGACGAATTGATCTCGAAGTCCCGGTGGCGGGAAAGACCGGCACCACCAATGAGGCCAGGGATGTCTGGTTCGTCGGCTTCACAAGTAACATCGTGGGGGGGTGCTATATCGGTTACGACCAGCCCCGCCCGATGGGGCGACGCGCGAGCGGTGGCAGCATGTGCGCCCCGGTGTTCAACCGTTTCATGCATCTGGCGACGGAGAGATTCGGAGGTGGTGCGTTCGAGGTGCCGCCAGGGGGAGCGTTTATAAACATCGACCGATATTCCGGTGCGCGTCTTCCCGAGGATGCGGGGGGGGCGAATGTGGTGGCGGAGTATTTTCGCGATGGCGAGGAGGCGCTTTTCGGCGTCACATTCGACGGCGGGTTCGCGATGGGATCGAATCTACCGATTTTCGCACCGGGCGAGGAGGAGGGGGTGCCGGTCGCCGACTCGACGAAGGATGAAGGGAAGGCTAGTTTCGATGACCTGACCTCAGGAGGACTCTACTGACGGTCGCCGGTGCCGTTTCGGGGTTTCGGATTAGCGAAGCGTTTTCCAAGACCATGTTTCCGGTCAATTTTGGGTGCGCCCGGGGCGTGATCTGTTCTTCAGTCCGTTCGGTCCCCGCAACGTTGTGGTAGCGGTTGACCCGATCGCCCATCGACTGCCGACCGGCGTTGAGCTATCGGACGATTCCGATGTGCTCGGTGCGCAGGTGCGATGACGACGACGATCAGTGTCGGATGACCGTCCTTTATAGCGGTCTCCAGATAGGATTCCCGGGCTTGGGGTGCGTTGTGCTGATTCACGGGATCCCAAGGAAAGGATCCACTCGCCTGAGAGTTTGTTCCATAAGTTGAGTGGTCCCGCAGGATGTGGCATTCCGGTTGGTGAACGCACCCAGATCCGGAGATCGCCATGCCCCGGGACAGGACCACCCAACAGCTCCATAAGCGCCCGGACGACCACAGTCAAAATGACCTGACCGACGCCGAATGGACCGTCATCGGGCCGATGCCGCCGAAGCGGGGAAGGATGGGACGGCCGCGTGGGGTCGACCTTCGGTCGGTGTTCGACGGGGCCGGTATATCCTGTCCACGGGATGCCGGTGGCGCGCGTTACCCTCTGGATATCCACCGTTTTCCACCGACCGGAACCATTTTCACGCATGGCGGCGGAGCGGGCTCCCGGAGCGTACCGCGCATCGTCTCCGGGACCCCGCGCGGCGGTGTCCGGGGCGCTCCGCGGAGCCGGCCGCCGCCCCGGTCGACAGCCGGTCGGTGAGGACCACGGAGAGCGGCGGCCCCCGCGGCCACCACGCCGGCAGGAAGGTGAAGGGGAGGAAAAGGCACCTGATCGTGGACGCCGGCGGCACGCCGGTCGTCATGACGGTTCACACCGCCGACATCCAGGACCGGGACGGCGCACCGGACCTGACCGCGGAGCCGCCGGAGACGGTGCACACGGTGCGCAGGCCGTTCGCCGACGGTGGCCACGCGGGTCCGAAGCCGCGGGAGCGGCCTGGGGGGATGGGGTTGCCGGACGTGACCGGGACCGTCGGAAAAACGGAGGATGTCAAAGGGTTCACGGTTCCCTGCCGCCGGTGGGCCGTGGAGCGGACCTTCGCCTGGATGGGCCGGTGCCGCCGCCTGTCGAAGGACTGCGGGCGCCTCTGCGGGAACCCGCCGGCATCCGGGGTGAGGCATCACGCGCCACCGGTTCGGGCGTGAGTGAGGCACGAACGAACGCTGGCCGCCCGCCGGTTCCCGCCCAGGCAGGTGGCGAGGGCGTCAGCTCCATGAAAAACAATGGTTTAATCATATCAGTGACTTATGATTCAAACTCTTAGATGGCGTCCGCCAGAAAACCGCCAAGATACTGATTTTGCGCGGTAAATGACGGAATCCGCCTTGCGGGGATTCACCGGATATGGCGGTCAGGGTATGCCGCGGAATCCGCCAATCCTCCCTTTCAGGAGGCCCCCATGCGCAGGGTCCACGACACCCAGCGGCGGCCCGGCGCCCCCGACATCATGAGGATCAGGCCGACCGTGAAATCGAGGGACGACATCCTGGCGATCCCGATCGGCCTTCAGGACCCCTGCGGCGACGAAGGGACCCGAAAGCGGCTGTTCCGGCTTCTGGACAGGATGGTGCTTCCCGGAAAGAGCCGCCGGGTCGGTAGGCCGGGGATGGAACCGTTGACCATCCTGGTGCCCGGCGTGGTCAGGCAGGGTCCCGGGTGCGGTTTCGGCCGGCTTCAGGACCTGGCGAACCAACACATCCCGATCCGGCGAAGGCCGAAGGCCGGGCCACGGATCATGGGACGGGGACGGATACGGATACCGGCGTCTGGTGGACAGCGTGCCGCTCCCCTCGCCGGAGCTTCCCGCCGAGGTCGGAAGGATGGTCGTGGAGAGGGGCCACAGGGTGGCCGGAAAAAAGCCTGGCGCCGCGTTGCGCGGCCGCCGTCATTCCTTCGTGGCCGGGACCGACGTCCACCATCCGACCGACCGCAGCCTGCTGACGGACGCGGCGCGGCGCATGGTCCGGGACGTGTCCCGGGCCTGCGGGGGGCTGGGGCTACGCGGCTGGCGGCGGAAGGGATACCTTTGCGGAAAGCTCCGCAGGCTCTATCCCGGTGTCGCCACGTCACGGCTCGCCAACTCACGCCCGAGGGACGTGGAGGCGCCGCTCCGGCTGGCGCTGAAGCTGGCGGACAGGGCGGAGGCCAGCTGCGCGGAGATCGACGATATGTTGGGTATCCCGGGCCCATCGGACAGTATCCGGGGCTTCATCGGCCATGTCAGGCCCCGGGCGGACCTGACCGGACGGCGGATCCTGAAGGGCGGGACGGTCCCGCACCGCGGGAAGGTGCACCCGATATCCGGGCCGCACACCCGCTGGATATCGAAGGGAAAGGCCGGGGTCCCGGTGGAGCCCGGCGTTCCGGTCCGCGTCCCTGAGGACCGTCACGGATTCCTCCCGCACCATTCGGTGATGTGGGAGGGGAGCGACGTGGACGTGGCGGTCCCCATGGGCGGGGAGGTGCGGGCCCGGTTCCCCGACCTGTCGGTGGTGAGCTTCGACCGCGGTCTGCACAGCCCCCCCGGACCGGCTGGGGCCTGCCGGGATGCCGGAGCCGACGCGATGCCCCGCAGGGGCAGGCTGTCGAAGGCGGACCGCGAACGCGGGGGAGGGGAGGCGTTCCGCGAGGCACGGCGCGCCCACGCCGCCGGCGGGTCGGCCATCAGCAACCTGGAGCACCGCGGTCTGGACCGCGTCGGCGGCCACGGAAAGGAGGGTTTCGCCCGCACCGTGGCGCTGGCGGTGCTGGCCGCGAACGTCCACCGCCCCGGCCTGATGCCGCCGGCGAGGGAGCGCCCCGTGCTCCCCGCCGCCGCCTGACCGGGGCGTCCACCGGTGAACCGGCCCATGGAAGGCCCCGCCGCTGCGGGGCCCGCGCCGGCGTGCCCGCGGGCCGGCGGAGGCCCGGATGTTCACCATATGTTCCCGCCACCGACCATCCCGTCGAAGCCCCGGGCGGCGCCCCGAGGGGCCCGGCCACGGCCCCGTGAAGCCGGAATCCGCCGGATTCGGCCCGATCCCCGGAAAAACACGGGGTTTCTGGCAGACACTAGTTAACGCGATCTCACGGGGTGGCATTGGGCTATCGCCCGAACTCCGGAGTCTGCTGTATTTCAGGCATCTGATCATTCTTGGTGCATGGTCCGGCGTCTGTCAACGACGTGATTTCAGAGAACGGACGCCAGACTTGCGCCCGAACCAAGGATCCGGTAATGCGCCAATCTCTTCAATGCGCCAACAATGGAACAGGGGACCATGCGCGCCGAGTCCCAGAACACTGCAGAAGCGATAGGCAGGTCGCTGGCTCTGCTACGGCAGCGGATGGACTTCGATTCCGCTCGGTTTCGGCTTGAGGAATTCAACGCCCGAGTGGAGAATCCGGAACTTTGGAACGATCCGGACAATGCCCGTAAACTTATGCGCGACCGGCAGGTGCTGGTCGATGCCATGGAAACCTGCGAAAGAATCGAAAGGGAGCTGAACGAGAATATCGAGCTGATCGAACTCGGCGAGTTGGAAGGCGACGCTGAGATCGTTGATGAAGCGGAGAACGCCCTGAAGAAACTGGAGCGACATGCTTCAGGAAAGGAGACCGAAGCGCTTCTGAATGGTGAAGCCGACCGCAACGACACTTTTCTCGAACTCAATGCCGGTGCCGGAGGTACCGAGAGCTGCGACTGGGCCGAAATGCTTGCTCGCATGTACCATCGGTGGGCTCAAAGGAAAGGCTACTCGGTCGAGCTACGATCGGTCAGTCCGGGAGACGGAGCGGGAATCAGGTCGGCGGCATATCGGATTTCAGGGCCGAGCGCCTATGGCTGGCTCAAGACGGAATCGGGCGTTCACCGGCTTGTTCGGATTTCGCCCTATGACTCCTCCGCGCGCCGGCACACATCGTTCTGCTCTGTATGGGTCTATCCCGTCGTCGATGACGGCATTGAGGTCGAGGTGAATCAGAACGATCTCAGAGTCGATACCTTCCGGGCCTCCGGAGCGGGTGGTCAACATGTCAACAAAACGGATTCTGCCGTCAGGATCACCCATCTCCCAACCGGAATCGTCGTAACGTCGTCCGAGAAATCGCAGCACCAGAACCGGGATATCGCCTTAAAGGCACTGAAGTCCCGTCTCTATCAAATGGAGCTTGACAGGCGGAACGCTGCGGTAACGGAGGCGCACGAGGCGAAGGGAGAAGCTGGCTGGGGCAATCAGATTCGCTCCTATGTGCTGCAGCCATACCAGATGGTGAAGGATCTGCGCACCGGCCACGAGACATCGAATACCCAAAGCGTGCTTGATGGAGATCTCGATAGATTTATGGCTGCGGCGCTGGCGATGGATGTCAGCGGCAAGAGCAGGGCCGATGCGCAGGCGGGTGATTGAGCCACAAGAGCGGTCCGGGTCACCGGTGTTGCACGATAGGAAATTGCGATGACGGGATTAACGGAGCTTTCGGCTCGGGAACTGTCCGGGATGCTCGCCGAAGGCAAGATGTCGGCAGTGGAATTGATGTGCGCCACTCTGCAGCGGATCGACGAGGTGAACGGGACACTGAATGCCGTCGTCAGCCTTCGCGACCGGGACACTCTGATGGAAGAGGCGGCGGAAGCGGATCGGATTCCGCGGTCTGGCTGGCTGCAGGGAATTCCGATGGCGGTGAAGGATCTGGTGCGGACGCGGGGCATCAGGACGACCATGGGCTCGCCTGTTCTGGCCGATTTTGTTCCGGACGTTGATGACCTGCTCGTCGAACGGCTCAAGGCGGATGGCGCGATCCTGATCGGAAAGACCAACACACCGGAATTCGGGCTCGGTTCCAATACTTTCAATCCGGTGCATGGAAAGACCTTGAACGCGTATGACACCGATCGCAGTTCCGGTGGATCCTCCGGCGGAGCGGCGGTTGCGTTGGCGGCGCGAATGACCGCACTGGCAGACGGATCCGATATGATGGGTTCGCTTCGCAATCCCGCGGCTTGGAACAACGTTTACGGGATGCGCCCAAGTTTCGGGCTGGTGCCGGACGAGCCGCAGGGCGATGTGTTTCTGCATCCGCTTTCAACCTTGGGTCCGATGGCGCGCGATCCATTGGATCTCGCCGGACTTCTGCAGACGCTTGCCGGACCCGATCCCCGACAGCCTTGGGGTAAGGAATTCGACGCGGATGAGGTGCAGGCAGCCCCAGATATCCGGGGAAAGAAAATCGGGTGGTTGGGCGATTGGGGGGGTGCCTATGCCTATGAGGAAGGCATCATCGATCTCTGCGAAGCGGCGTTGACGAAATTCGGGGAATTAGGGGTGGTGGTTGAACCTGTGCCTCCGCCGTATCCGAGTGAAGCCATTTGGGAGAGCTGGACGACATTACGGTCCTGGGCCGTGGCTGCAAAGCTTGAGCCGATCTGGCGAGATCCGAAGCGGCTTGAGCGGCTGAAGGAGGACGCCTATTGGGAGATTGAACGGGGGCGGACCTTCTCGGCGATGGATGTGCATGGAGCGTCGGAGGTCGCATCGGCTTGGTTTCGATGCTGCGCCGACCTGTTCGTTTCGTATGATGCGCTTTTGCTGCCTACGGCTCAGGTCTGGCCGTTTCCCGCCGATTGGACCTGGCCAGAACGTATCGGCGGACGGCTTATGGACACCTATCACCGGTGGATGGAGGTTACGGTTCCGGCCAGTCTTATCGGGCTTCCGGTGGTCGCGTTGCCTGCAGGGTTTGGTCCGTACGGGCTTCCGATGGGTGTCCAGGTGTTCGGACCGCGAGGAGCGGATGCGGAACTTCTGCGGCTTGCGCAATCCTACCATGTGGCGACGGACTGGCCCGGTACCCACCCGCCAAAGCTCTGAGGCGAACACCATCAAACGTCGCTGGAAGTCGCGGGAAGCCCGCCCCCGTCCAATCTTCACATTGCGAAAGTCCGGACGATACGGTTCATTCGCTTCATCGGAAAAGGGATGCTTATGGAACTGGATGGGCAACCCGGGCCGTCACGGTTGCCCCGTATTGAAGCGGTTTCGCTTCGGGCTCTCACGGCTTCTTTACGTGCGGGGTGGCGTGATTTCAGGAGCGCTCCCGCTTTCGGATCCCCGGCGCCAGTCCGAAGCGCAACACCTGTCCGCCTCCGGAGCGAGGGGGTGGTCCGAGCGGAGGAGGCGGGCCGGTGTTGAAGGATTTTCCGGCCAGAGGCCCGGTTTCCACGCGGAACGCGGCGGCTTTCCCTTCGGATCGGAGCGTAACAGGACCTTCCCGCGGTCGCAAGGCACCGCGCCGGCAGGTCCCTTTCCTCGCCCCGTCAGCCTCCGGGGACGGGCGTCTTCAGGGAGGTCGCGCCCGGGCGAACGCCTCCGCCGGCGTCAGGTGGCCGAGGGCCTTGCGAGGGCGTGCGTTCAGGATGTCCTGGACCCGCTTCACGCGGGCGTCCGTGACCTGCCGCGGGTCGGTTCCCTTCGCCAGGTACCGGGGCGGCGGCCCGTCGGTATGCCCGTTCAGGCCCCGCTCCCACGAGTGGTGGGGCGTCGGGAGGAGGAAGTCGGCCTCCAGCGCCTTCGCCACCTTCGCGTGCCCCGCGAACTCCCTGCCGTCGTACGCCGTGACCGTGTGGACCCTGGCCCCGGGACCCTCGGTCATCGCTCCGCCGACCGCCTCCGCCCTCTTTCCGTCAACCCTCTGGACAGGCGGCTGTTTCGACGCCCGGTCCACAGGCGACACCACCGCCCCCCATGGCCCCTGCCGATAACGGTGTCGGCCTCCCGGTCGCCGGTCCCGACCTTCTCCCCGACGGTCTCCGGGCGCTCCGGGATGTCTCGCCGGCCCGGGATATGGCCCCGGCCCGCGTGGCGGCCACCCTGCCGGTTCCGCTTCCTTCCGCGGCGGCGGAGGTGCGTTAACGGACTTCCGCCGCCCTTCCTGTCGGCCCGGATGCGGTCGTATATCCGCTGCCCGCCGACCATGCCGGGGTCCTCCAGCCGGAGACGGCCCGGGACCCGTTCCGGGCTCCAGCCCTCCTCCAGCTTCGCCACGACCTTCGCCCGGCGCTCCCCGGTGGGTTTCCCCGGCACCGACGGGGCGCCGCTCCTCCGCCCGGTGGCCTTCCCCTGCGCCTGCCTGCACCTGTATCCCCGACCGCCGCCGTTGCGACGGAGTTCACGCGATATCGTCGACGGGTCGCGCCCGGGCCACCGCGCGATGGCCCCGTTCGAAAGCCCGCTTTTCCCCGTCGCGTATATCCGGCATCTCCCGTCGAAGGTCGGATGACGGCAGCCCTCGGGCATGACACTCTCCTATCCTGCGCACAGGGACTGTCGCCGTTATCCGGCCGGTTCGCGATATGCCGCGCCCCCGGCGCGGCTTCCCACCACCTAAGGTGTTGCACTTCAGGCTGGCGCGGGGGGATTATTTTTCAGTTCGGTTTAGGCTGAACCTCACTCATTTGCGGCGCGGTTGGACAGGGGATAACCTGTTGATATTCCGATATTCCGATATTCCGTCAGGCGTCGGGGCGGTTTCAGCCTGTCACGGCACTGTAAGCGGCCGGGCTGGTCCGCAGAAGTTCAAACGCCCGCTCCTGGACCGGGGTCGGCCGGGAGGTGAGGACCACGTCGGCGCGCGGGCTTCCGGGGACGGCCATCTGGTTCAGCGTCAGGGTGGAGAGGTCGTCGAGCAGGGTGCGGAGGCCGTGGACGGGCGGGCCGTCAGCGGCGCGTCTGCGGTCCGCCCTGGCCTGCGCCCTCTCCGGGACCTTCGCCGGCTCCACCGGGGACCGCCGCCGGGCTTTGGCTCCCGCCCGGTCGTCGTCCTCGAGCGGCGGCGGCGCCAGCCGCTGCCGCAGGTGCCACCCGACGTAATGGGCCAGCATGCGGAGGAAGACATGCGCCCGGACCCGGTCGGGGCCATGGACATGAACGGGACGGACACGCAGGTTGGACTTCATCGACCGGAAGGCCCGCTCCACTTTGGCCAGGGACCTGTACGCCTCCACCGCCCCGGCGCCGCCGAGGGCGTCCGCCTCCAGGCTGGTGCGGATGACGTATATCCCGTCGAGCCGGGCCTCGGCCTGGACCCTTTCTTCGTTCCGGGCCCAGGAAAGGCCGTCGTCGGTCGCCGTGACGTCGAGGTGCCTGCCGACCTTCCTGCGGCTGGGGTCGCGGCCCAGCCGCCGGTTGATGGCGTCGCGGCCCCGGGTCCTGCCGCTGAGGACCGACCGGCGGACGCCCTCAGGGATCGCTTCGGTGGCCTGCGGCAGCTCCTCCCGGGTCCTCGCCCGGTCGTCGCGCAGGCGGGGGTTGAGGCACACGACCAGGCGCTCGCCGGGGAAGTCGGGGGAGAGGATCTCCGCGACGGCGTCGGGCTCCAGCGTCTCCGGCCGCAGGGGCGGCCCGCCGCCGGACTCCGGATCCTGCCGGCCTGGCCGGCGAGGGTGGCGGGACCGCCGGTGCTGCCGGGAAAGACCTCGACCGCGGCGGGGCAGCCGTCGGACGCACGGACCGGTCCGTACACGACCCGGAGCTTGCCTTTCCCGCCGTCGCGGCTGTGGCCGAAGGCGGCGGGCGGGCGGCGGCGCCCTTCGGGGTGGCTGGAACTCACGTCGTGGAGAACCAGCGCGCCGTCCGCGAGGTGGCGGCTGGCAAGGCTTTTCCCGATCCATTTCCGGCGTTCCGGCAGCCGGTCGAACATGGCGGGGATCTCGTTGCCGGCGACATCGCCGAGGTCCAGGAGGCGGCCGAGGCTGGAGTTCGCGGTGCCGGGGGAGAGGTGTCGGGCGGTGGCGAGCCTGGAATCCGGGGCGATCAGGCGGTCGAGGATGGCGCCCGGCGCCAGGTCGCGCTGGCGGCTGGCCTTTCGGTGGAGGATGCGTGGCAGGCCGAGCCGCCTGGCGAGGCCGAGGGCTGCGGCGGCGTGGCCGTGGGGGAGCGGGCGCTGGATGCCGGGAAGGGATTCCGGGAAGGGCATGACGCCGCCGCCCTTCAGGAGGGCCCTGATGTCGGGGATGCGTGGCATGGGGAGCCTGGAGAGGTTGGCGAGGGTGAAGTGGCGGATTCCGGCGCCCTCGCGCCTGGAGGTCCGGACGGGCGCTGCGGGCGGGCTGTTCCGGTTGGGGATGATGTCGACGCGCATGGGGCTCTCCTTACATGGAACCACCATATCTCCGCTGCATATCAGTCAATAGGGTCATACAACCCCTAATTTTGGGGGATTATATACAATCCGGCCCTTTTTCTGTTGAAACAGATGGGGCCAAATGCTATATCCCTTTAAGGAAACAGGGAATCGGACATGAAAACGAATCACAATGCACCGGGAAAGTCCTTCCGCAAGGGCATCAGCCTGATCGAGATAATGCGGATGTTCCCGGATGACGCCACCGCCGAGGCATGGTTCGCGAAAAAACGCTGGCCGGACGGCGTCACCTGTCCGAAGTGTGGCAACGACAATATCCAGACCGATTGCCCTGAGAATGGTCGCCCCTACCGATGCCGCGCTAGGCACTGCAAGACGCGTTTCAGCGTCCGCAAGGGAACGGTTATGGAATCGTCGAACCTTGGATATAGGATATGGGCCATCGCGATCTATCTTTGCCTGACAAACCTGAAGTCGGTATCCAGCATGAAGTTGCACCGCGATCTTGAGATAACCCAGAAATCGGCATGGCATCTTGCCCACAGGATTCGGGAAGCATACGGCATTGATGAGATAGAGAGTTTCACCGGTCCCGTGGAAGCCGACGAGACCTATATGGGCGGCAGGGAACGGAACAAGCACTCTAAAGACAGACTGAAGGCCGGACGTGGAACGGTTGGCAAGACGGCGGTTGTCGGGGTGAAGGATCGGGAGACCAACCAGGTCGCCGCGAAGGTGGTGCCGGACACAAAGGCGAAGACGCTTCAGGGATTCGTCGAGGAGCGCACCGATCCGACGGCGCAGGTCTACACCGACGACGCGAAAGGCTATGTTGGAATCAGACGTAGGCATGAAAGCGTCAGGCACAGCGCGGGGCAATACGTGCGGGGCGACGCGCATACGAATGGCATGGAGTCCTTCTGGTCAATGCTCAAGCGGGCGCACAAGGGCACCTTCCACAAGATGAGCAGAAAGCACATGAACCGGTACGTCCGGGAATTCGTCGGACGGCACAACGTCAGGGAAGCCGACACAATTGACCAGATGCGATCCATGGTCGGCGGTATGGACGGCAGGCGGCTGCGCTACATGGATCTGATCGCCGACAACGGACTCCCCTCCGGGGCGAGGTCATGACATCGGCACGGATTTTTTTTAAACAAAGGCAGAACGAACGTGTTCCGGTGATGGCTTGCGCGGACAACATGGACTTCATGCGAAGCTTGCCCGACGGACTATGCAAGTTGATCGTCACTTCACCACCCTACAATCTCGGCAAGGATTACGAGTCGAAAAGGACGCTTGACGAGTACCTGGCGCAACAGGGAGCCGTAATCGCGGAGTGTAAACGAATACTGCACCCACAGGGTTCCATATGCTGGCAGGTCGGCAATTACGTTTCGAACGGCGAGATAATGCCGCTTGATACGTTGCTTTATCAGACTTTTCGCGATCTTGGAATGAAACTGCGCAACCGGATCATCTGGCATTTCGGGCATGGACTTCACTGCTCCCGCCGTCTGTCTGGCCGTTACGAAACGATCAATTGGTGGACGGCGTCGGAAGACTACACATGGCATCTTGATCCGATCCGTGTGCCAGCCAAGTATCCAGGTAAAAGGCATTTCAAGGGGCCGAACGCAGGCAAGCTATCAGGAAATCCCCTTGGAAAAAACCCGTCCGATGTCTGGGAATTTCCTAACGTGAAAAGCAACCACCCCGAAAAGACCGACCATCCATGCCAGTTCCCGGTGGAACTGGTTGAACGCCTTGTGCTGTCAATGACTGATGAAGGGGATGCGGTTTTAGATCCCTATATGGGCGTAGGGTCGGCAGTCATCGCTGCGCTGATGCATCGCCGTGATGCATACGGATGCGATGTAAAGCCTGAATACGTGGCAATCGCCGAGGATCGGATCGATGCATTGCGCATGGGCAGGTTGAAGACGCGTCCTATGGGCAAGCCGATCTACAATCCCGCTTTGCCTAATGGCGGTCATTGATGAAAATCGCTGAAACCTATTCGCACCTCAACGGCGTTGAATGGCTTATCGTTCATGCGCCGAAACTGTGGAATGAAGTGAGATACGCGATCTATTCCGTCAATGCTGCGGCTTGCATGTCAAAGGTATCGAAAGAGAAAACCATGCGCGGGAGGCTTCTTTATTCGCCTGAGGCCATGAACGAATCATTCAAACATGAGTTAGGCAGGATGGGATGGGAGCAACGTCGGGTCAGTTTCTGGGTGACTGCGGATGAAATCCTGTTACGTGGCATTCACGGATTGAGCGCCGACAGGCAGAAGGCAGCTATCGTAGAGGCTGGATACACACCAATACGTTCATACAACCAAACGGATTTTGTGAAAGATCGCGTTGCTATCGAAATACAGTTTGGCAAGTACGCATTTGTCGCTCATGACCTGTTCGTTAAGCATTTGAGCTTTTACGTCTCTGACGTAATAGACGTTGGTATAGAGATTCTTCCGATGAAATCCTTGGAATCTCAAATGTCGAGCGGTGTTCCATACTATGAACGCGATTTGCTTAACATAATTAGGCAGGGGCGAGGCGTTCCGGCTGTACCGCTCGTGATTCTTGGAATTGAACCGTAACGGGCACAAACCCAACGAGGAAGGGAAAACATGACCGAGAAACGACAGGCTCCCAAAGCCACACCGATCAACCTTGTCAGATCGGCGTACCAGCCAAGCAGGGCGGAACTGGAAGCGCCGATTGAGTTTCCCTCTGGAACGACGCCAGATGATCTAGCGAAAGCCATCATGCGTCCGGTGAAAATCGACTGGAAGAGCCGCACCGAATAAGCGCGGCTTCAACAGATAAGGGGCCGGATTGTATATAATCCCCTAATTTTGCCATAATACATGTAAACATGAATCCAGGCCGGAGTCCATGTTTCACGGCTTTTCATCCGTGATCCCAGCAGGTTGCGTTGCCGGAAGACCAAAAGCGGTCGTGAAGTTCAGGTTAGGTCATGGTGGGTCTGCTTCTGATTCAATTCGGAGCGGGTGCCCTTGCTTGGACGCTGACCGTTTCACTGGGTTTTCCGCTCGTTGCGTCCTTCGCCGCCGTCGGTCTTTACGAAACTTCACTGCGGATGGAAAAAGGGGAGAATTTGAACTGGGCCGCAATTCTATGGGTGCGCGTGCGGCAGAAAGACCGTCGGCTCCCGTGGGCGGGTGCGGTCATCGTCATCCATTTCCTGTTCCGGAGCATTCCGGCACACATGATTTTCGCGCTCTTCATGGGTCCGAGCGCGTTGATCGACGCGACCACCTCAATCGAAATCTATCTGACACCGACCGGATGATCGCCGGACTATTGACCCGCAGCGGGCTTCACCACATGAGGTCTCGCGACCGGCGCGGCGGCCAGCTTCTGAGCGGGCGGAACGCTGGGGGCGTTCGCCTTCTTGCCGCCCGCGCCACTCAGCGGGTCGTCCTGCCGGATGACCGAGCCTTCGAAATAAGCGCCGGACTCGATCGCAAGGCTCTTGTGAACGATGTCGCCTTCAACCCGTGCCGTCGAAGTCAATCGTACCTTCAGTCCTCTCACGCGGCCTTGGATTCTTCCGGTTACCACCACATCATCGCCAACGATCTCCCCTGAGACGGTGGCTTTCTCTCCGACGGTCAGCAGATGTGCGTGTATGTCGCCTTTCACGGTGCCTTCGATCTGAATGTCGCCCGACGTCTTGAGGTTACCCGTCACAACCAGATCGGCGGACAGTACGGAAGCCGCGGGTTTCGGTTTGTTGGCCGAACCGGCGGTGGTCGGTGCCGCAGGGGCGGCGGACCCCGGTGTTGCTCCAGCCATTGGCGATCTTTTTTCGGGAGTGTTGCCGGTCGGGTTATTCAGTTCGTTGATCCTGCTCTTAGAAAACATTTTTTGATGCCCTGATGTAGATCATTGGGTTGATGGCCTTGCCGTCCACGCGGATCTCGTAGTGGAGGTGAGTGCCGGTTGAACGGCCTGAACTTCCCATATCACCGATCCTGTCGCCGCGCGAGACCCTTTGGCCGGATTTTACCCGAATTTTTGCCAGATGGGCGTAGCGCGTTTCGATGCCGAAATCGTGTCGGATCTTGACCAGCCGACCATAATTGCCCAACCAGCCGGCGAAGGAAACCACACCGTCGGCTGTCGCGTTGATGGGTTTGCCGTATTCAGCCGCGAGATCCAGCCCATAATGCATACGACCCCGTCGCGGGCCAAAACCGCTTGTATAGCGGTAGTTACCTTTCACCGGCATGGCGAACGGAATTTTGGGCATCGCGAGATTGTAAAGGTTAAGGCGATCCAGTCTTTTGAACATGCCCTCCACGCGAAGCGCTTCGGCGGATGAATTCGGATCGTCGCTGACGTATCCAAAGGGCGTCAATGGGCCACCTCGACCGGAATAGCCACGACGCACCATGTCGAGAATCGATTCGGAAGAAAGACCAACGGAATTGATGGCGCCGTCGAGGGGTTCAATCGAGAGAGCTATGGCCTCTTCAAGCTGGCTGAATATCCGGTCGGTTCTCTGTTGAAGAACGAGCAGGTCATGTCTGGCGGTGTCGGCGGTACGCCGCGCCTCGACGGCCTCCTCGCGGAGAGCGTCTAGATCATCCGCCGTGCGATGAAGGGCTGAGGTTAGGTAGCGCAGCGTATCCGCTGTCACCGCGGGAGCACCATTCGAGCTGCCGAATCCACCGGTTTCGGGCGGAGAGGCCTCCGCTTCTCCCCGCAGGTCGCTCCGGTCACCGATCGCGCGCTGTAAGGTGGTCTTCAACGCCTTGATGCCTGCCTCCAGTTCAAGGCGGTGGTTTTCGGCGTTCAGGAGCGCGGAGTGAATCGTCGAAATCCGTTCCTGCGCGGTGCTGAAGCGCTCCTTTGCCCGAAGTAATTCGACCGAAGGTGAGGTCGCTTCCGCGAATGGTGGCGATACCCCATCGGGTTGACCGCTTGAGCTACCTGAGGCCGATCAGGTCCGTTAGCAGGGACCGCGGTGGCAATAACCGTCCAGCCGACCAGCAGCGCACAGCCCGTCAGTCCAAAAACCTGTGTCAACGGTGAGAGGTGGACGAATCGCGTATCCGAATCCGAACGAAGGAATATCCTGAGTTCGGGGAAGGCCCTTCTCAAACTGGAGTTCGCCCAATGTAACGGCCGCATTAACACGTAGCGCGTCTCCTGTGCCGGATGCTGGCTGCGACTACCGCTTTGACAACGCCATCCAACGCAGAAAACCGGTTAATCCGGATGGCCCCCGCTTGCAATGGAATTCACGCATTGACGAAGGTCAGCGTGAATATCTCGGTGCACGCCCGGAATATTTGCATAGTGTTAGCGAATTAGGGCCCTGGGGAACATGCCGATTCGTTCAGTAATCCTCCGCTCAGCGGGCTGATATATAGTTTCTGCCAGAAAACCCCGTGTTTTTCCGGGGATCGGGCCGAATCCGGCGGATTCCGGCTTCACGGGACCCTGGCCGGGCCCGTCGGAGCGCCGCCCGGGGCTTCGACGGGACGGTTGATGGCGGGAACATATGGTGAACATCTGGGCCTCCGCCGGCCCGCGGGCACGCCGGTCCGGGCCTCACAAAGTCCCACACCTGTACATCATCCCATTCCCGTCTCCGCTTTCCGGGGGCGTCGCGGACCTGGATGGCCCGGTTCAGCCTCCCGGGGCCCCGCCGGACCTTTTTCGTCCCCGGCGGCGGCCGCCGCGGGTTCGGATGCGGGCCGACGGGGCGCCCCGGTGGGAAAGATCACCGGCGGACCCTCCCCCATGCCCGTCCATCCACGCCCGTCCCATGCCAGCGATGCGGCGGCGGACCCGCCCGTCGGTGTGGCCGGAGCGTCCGTATTCCCTCCCGGTCCGGCCCATGTCCCCGGCGCCGTGGTGGAGTCCGGCGGGCGTTCCCGCCGGACGGCGGTCCATGTGGTGGAGCGCCTCCCTCCAGCCGTCCCCGGCGCCGGGACCGTCACCGTGCCGGCCTCGCCGCGCCTCCCGGAGGTGGATCCCGCCGGGGCCCGGTCCGCGCCGCGCTGGCCGTTGCCGCCGTCTCCCTTTCCGACGTGGGTGCGGACCGCGACCGGCCGCACGGAGTATCGGGCCCGCCGGTCGTTCGCCACCCTGTCCGCCGCCATAGGCGGGACATGCGGGGCCGGCCCGTGGACCGCGGACGCCAGGAAGGATCGGGAAGCGGTGGTCGCGCACCACCCGCCCGATGTTCGCCGCCCGTCCCGGGCGGATGGTGCCGCGCCACCGTCGCCTCCCACAGCCCGCCGTCACCGTCATCCCCCACGGGGCCGGGCGTGACCGGGCCGGGTTCACCGGGGCGGCGGGCCACCCTGGGTCCGGAACCGGACGGGCGGCGGCCGGACCCGGCCCGCCGCGCGCGTCGCGCCGGTTCCCGCGCCCGCACAGGCCGCGGGCCAGCGGGTGGCGGCCTGCCTCACCCGACCGCAGGGCGGCGGCGAGCCACCCGGGCGTCCGCGAATCGAAATGTTCGGGTCCATACCGCATGTCCGTCCGATACACCGACGGAATATTTTATACAGGTGCAGGAATTTGTAAGCCGGGCGGCGCGCGCGGCGTCCGGGGAGCCGGAGATGTGGGCCGTGCACCTGCGGGAGGAGACGCCGCCGGATGGTGGCGGAAAGCCCCTGGAGTGGATGCCGCTGACGACGCTTCCGGTGGATCCGGAGGCGAAGGCGCCGGAGACCGTCCGCATGTACCGCCTTCGCCGGCGCATCGGGGACTGGTACGGGATCCTGAGATCCGGCTGCCGGGTGGAGGGGCGGCAGGGCCGAATGGCCGGCCGTCTGGAGCGGGCCGTCACCGTCAGCGCCGTGACCGTCTGGCGGGTGGCGGCGATGGCGCCGCTGGGCCGGGAGACGCCGGAGATGCCCGCCGGAACGCCGTTCCCGCCCTGCGGGGTCATGGCGCTGAAGGACTTCGCCGCCGGACGGGGACCGCCGCCGCCGGAGACCTGTGGCGACGCCATCACCACCATGGCCGTCCTCGGCGGCTACCTGAACCGCAGGGGAGACGGCCCGCCGGGCCATGAGGTGACCTGGCGGGGCTACGCCCGGCCCGCGACGATGGCGGACACCTACGAACGGCTGCTCCGGCTCGACCGGTCCAGCCAGCTCTACCGGACCCTGCGTCCAGACGGAAGTTGTGTGTAATGGGCAGGCCGCGGGCGGCCCGCATGACGGGCATCACCGTCCCGCCGGCCGGCGGGAGGTCGGTGACCCACGGGAACCTTTCCGTCTGTCCTTTCCCGTCCGTCTCCCCGTATCCGGCATGCTGGCCCTGATGCCGCGGTTCGCGTCGGTGGGCGGCGGCCCTTCGCCCCTTTCGAGGTGGTGGACGGTGCCGGTTCCGTTGTCACGCCTTACCGGCGTCCGTCCCGTTTCGCGGGCCCCGGACGGACGGCGGTTTGTGGCCACCGGGCCTGTGGCCCGGGATGTAGCGGAATCCCTTTTCCCCGGATGCCTGACGTGGGGTCCACTGGACGCGGGGCCGTCCCCGGCGATGATCGCCTTGGGGTGGGGATGCTCCCGGCGGAGGCCGGCTGGGAGCCGCCTCCCCGCGTTCCGCCCGCGGTCATTCCTCCTTGGCCCGTCCCCTTTCCGGATCGGTTCCGGCACTGCCCCCCCCCGCCGATGTCGGGATGGACCATCGCCGCGCCGGACCCGCCTGTCGAACCGGGGAGCGACGGCATCCTCATACGGAACACCGCGGGGCCCGGCATCAGGCGGTCGGCCCCACGGGTGCAGACCGGATCGGGAATGGCGGCGGGGCATCCGCGTACGATTCAGCCTATTCGATGGGAGGTTGCGATGACACCAGCGCTTTCAGCTCCGCAATGTCCTGCCTGATGCCGTCGATCTCGGCAGAAAGCCTTTGCTCCACCCCCGAAATCCGTTGCTCCACCCCCGAAAGCCGTTCCTGAAGCCGTTCCTGTCCCGCCTTTCAGATCCGAAACGCCAAGCGCCAACCAGCCCAAGAAGTAGTCAGAAACCCCGCCAGAAGAACGCCCGCAAGTGTCACCGCCATCGGATGACGCGTCAGATCATTCCGCTTATAGCCGTTGTTCGTAACCGCCATGTCCATGATCCCCGGCTAGCTCGTATTGTCCGGCTCTTCGCTCATGCTACTTTTATATATGAAGAGGGCTACCCGTCAAGATGCGGCAGGAAATGCGGTTGGAGATTTTTTCAACGTCTGAAAAAATCAGCCGTACAGGTCGATGCCAGTGAACGGCCATTCGTTCAGATCGGCCATGACCCATGCCAAGGCCGACCATGGAAAATCTGTAGCCCCGCCACCGGGGTCGAATACTCCGGGCAGCGCTCGCTTTGCCCGATTGGCGTAATCGTGGGGCCGATTATGGCCGATTATTGCAAATCCGCCAGACATCGGCCGGGACGCGCGCGCTTACCGGTTTCACGGCTTCCTTCGCTGTCGACCCACCGACGGTTGACCCTGGACCTGCCCGATTCCGCCAGCGTTGATCTCCTGATTTCCTTCCGCCAGTCCAGGGTGCCGTTCGACGCAGTCCAGACGATCCACCAAGCGGTCAACGCGCACCGCGAGGACGGCGCTGTGCGCTTCAGCCTGCCGGGTCCGCACTTCCCGGATTTCGTCGCGCATGGCTGCCCGTTCGACCTGAATTTTCTTCAGGTGCTCCAGGAAAGGGTTATCCGGAGTCTGGCTCATGGTGGGAAGCTAAACGCAGGACAGGTGCGGATCAACCGGAAGCATCGGGCCCTCCGTGGTCAGGAAACCGGCATTTCCTGACCGGCTCCTGCGACGCCTGAGCGGAATCCGGCGGATCGGTGTCCGTCCGTCCATCCGTCTCATTAGGGTATAGCCTTACTGGACACGGGGATGTGACGCGCCGAAACGTCACAATCGGGTTGCGGCGGGCATAATGTTACGGCATCGGTGAGACACCACCCCAATGTGAGGGATCGCAATGGCCAGGATCGGATACGCCCGCGTTAGTTCCCCAGGCTAGGATCCCGGGATCCAGCAGGCCGCGCTGGAAGCCGCGGGATGCGACGTGGTGCGCTCCGAGACCGTTTCGGACGCCTCGCGCGAGGGCCGCGGGGAGCTGGAGACCGTCATGCGGTTCCTGCGCGACGGGGACGAGCTGGTGGTCCACCGGCTCGACCGCCTCGGCCGCTCGGTCCGCGACGTGCTGAACCTGGTGCACGAACTGGAGGGCAGGGGCGCGTCGCTGCGGGTGCTTGAACCCGAGGTGTCGACGGCGGGCGACATGGGCCGCCTCGTCGTCACGGTCCTCTGCATGGTGGCCGACATGGAGCGGCAGCGCGGGCATCGAGGCGGCGAAGGAACGGGGCGTCTACAGGGGCCGGCGGAAATCCTTGGACGACGTCGATGTCCGCCGCCTCGCGGAGGCGGGCGTCCCCAAGGCGAAAATCGCCCGCGATTTGGGGATTTCACGCATGAGCGTCTACAGGGCGCTCGACGGACAGTCCCCGGGAAGCGGCAGGTGTCCACTTCACATGAGCGCCTCGCGTCGTCATACGCCGGTTCGGATGCGGAAGATCGACCAGCGGTTCGCTGCTGTCTATGTCGAGTGTCACCGCCGCCCAGTGCTGCCGGCCTTTTGACTTCTGTAAAAGTAGCAGGCGGGATTATCAGGATTTTCGCCAGTATGCGCTTGACAGGGTGGTCTCCGATGCTGGACACACCGGGACTGTCGCCGCAACCCGACTGATTCGCAACATGCTGCGCCGACCCGGGAGGAACCCGCTACGAAAGGTGTTGCACTTGTATGTCCTCCTTCATGAAAAAGAATCAATGGATGATGTCGTGGAAAGTTCTGCACAGTGTGCGGAACTCCGATGAGGCCAGCCGGGTGCTTCCGGCTGGATTTCCGGAGCCTGGCATGCATCCTGAGAGGGGATTCCCCGCCCCGCATGGCCATGCGGGGCGGGGATGCGGGGCGCTGCCTCGCGGAGGCGGGTCGGGCCGTTTTGCACCTGGTCCCAGGGACCGTCCTGAAGCCTAGCCGCCCGTCTCCACCGCTGTCCTCCGCGTCCTGGATGGATGCCTGGGCAAAACCCGAATCAACCGCAGGTAGAGGAGCGGAGGATATGACAGACAGGATAGTGGCGGGAATCGACGTGAGCAAGGACAGGCTGGACGTTCACGCGAAGGGCGATGACAGGGGCTTCGCGAACGAAAAGGGCGGGTCGGGGCGCTGCACGGATGGCTTCACAGGCGCGGCGTTCGGCATCTCACTCGAACCGGTGGCGTTCGACGCCTCACCCCATGTCGTGTGCGAGGCCACCGGGCGGTTCCACCGCCAACTTCTCGAATCCCTCTGCGCGAAGGGCTTCACCGTCCATGTCGTCAACCCGGTGCGGGTGCGGCGCTTCGCGGAGTCCCTCGGCCATCTCGCGAAGTCCGACAGGATCGACGTGAGGACGCTGGCCGCCTTAAGGGTGGAACAGGGGAAATGTTCAAATGGGCCATTGAAATTGCCTCCCCCGTTCCACTCTGAAGTGCAACACTTTCGGTAGCGGGTTCCTCCCGGGCCGGCGCAGCATGTTGCGAATCGGCCAGGCAGCGGCGACGGTCCCGGTGTGTTCAGAACCGGAGACCGCCATGCCAAAGGACCACCACCACCTGACCCGGCCCGAGAGATGCCGGATATACGCCCTGGGGAAAAGCGGGCTTTCGCGGGGAGCGGTCGCCCGGCGGCCCGGGCGTTGCCCCTCCGTGATGTCGCGGGAGATACGTCGCAACGGCGGGGAACGAGGCTACCGGCACGCCCGGGCGCAGCGCCGGGCGAAGGTCACGGAGAGGCTGGAGGAGGGCTGGAGCCCGGAACGGATTTCCGGCCGGCTTGCGGCCGGAGGACCCGGGGATGACCGGTAGGCGGCGGATTTGCGACCGCATCAGGGCCGACCGCGGGAACGGCGGCGGGCTCCGGAACACCTCCGGCGGCGCGGAAAGAAGCCGAACCGGAGGGCGGCCGCCACTCGGACCGGGGTCATATCCCCGGCCGGGTGGACATCTCCGAATGCCCGCAGGAGGTGGAGGCGAAGGAGCGGGTCGGCGACCGGGAGGCCGATACCGTAATGGGAAAGGCGCATGGCGGCGCGGTGGTGTCCCTGGTGGACCGGGCCTCGAAACAGCCGCCTGTCCGGAGGGTTGACCGACGCAGGGCGGAGACGGTTGGCAGGGCGATGGTCGACATGCCCGGGTCGTCCGGCGCTCCGGTGCGCACGGTCACCGCCGACAGCGGAAAGGGGTTCGCCGGTCACGCGGCGGTGGCGGAGGCGCTGGAGGCGGCCTTTTTCTTCGCCCGCCCGCACCACTCCCGGGAGCGGGGGCTGAACGAACACACAAACGGGCCGCCGCGCGGGTATCCGCCGAAGGGCACGGACCTGCGCACGGTGACGGACGGGCGGGTCCGGGAGGTGCGGGACATCCTGAACGCGCGTCCGCGCAGGTCCCTCGACTACCTCACACCGGCGGAGACGCCCGCCACCGGGGCCTTCCCGGAGGAGGACATCGACCTTCTCCACACCATGCTGGAACCGCGGGGCCACCGGGACGCGGTGGGGCCGCCGGACGGTCGGGCGCCCGACATCCGGACATCCGTCATCGACCCGGGGCGCCCCGTCGGCCCGCATCCGAACCCGCGGCGGCCGCCGCCGGGGACGAAAAAGGTCTGGCAGGGCCCCGGGAGGCTGAACCGGGCCATCCAGGTCCGCGACGCCCTCGGAAAGCGGAGACGGGAATGGGATGATGTACAGGTGTGGGACTTTGTGAGGGCCCGGGCCGGCGTGCCCGCGGGCCGGCGGAGGCCCGGATGTTCACCATATGTTACCGCCACCCACCGTCCCGTCGAAGCCCCGGACGGCGCCCCGGCGCTTACAAAGTTTCACACCTGTACAAAAGATTCCGTCGGTGTATCGGGCGGACATGCAGTATGGACCCGAACATTTCGATTCGCGGACGCCCGGGCGGCGAACATCGGGCGGGTGGTGCGCGACCACCGCTTCCCGATCCTCCCCGGCGTCCGCGTCCACGGGCCGGCCCCGCATGTTCCGCCGATGGCGGCGGACAGGGTGGCGGACGACCGGCGGGCCCGATACTCCGTGCGGTCGGTCGCGGCCTGCACCCACGTCGGAAAGGGATACAGCGGGCGCGGCCAGCGCGGCGCGGTCCGGGCCCCGGCGGGGTCCACCTCCGGGAGGCGCGGCGTGGCCGGCACGGTGACGGTCCCGGCGCCGGGGACGGCTGGAGGGAGGCGCTCCACCACATGGACCGCCGTCCGGTGGGAACGCCCGCCGGACTCCACCACGACGCCGGTGATCCTTCCCACCGGGGCGGGCCGGAAATCCGCCTGCCGCCCGCTGCCGGACCCGTGGGTGACCATGCGGCATATCCCCGGACCGCACCACGGGGCGACCGCCGACCGCCGCCGTGCCGGGCCCGTCATCCCCGCCGAGAGGGACACCACGACCATAAACCACAGCCACCTCCGGGCCACGGAGGGCCTCCCGGAGATCGGCGGCGGGGGATCGGGAAGCGTCGGCGTCCCCGCCCGTGCCGGGCCTGTCACTACCACATACCTGACCGGCTCATTCCCTTCTCCGCTCGGTCCGGGCCCGTATGGCCCTGGCATGGGTTTCCGCGACGTTGGGGATGCGCAGGCCCTGCCATGGCTTCCGGGTTCCGGGCAGGAGCTGGCGCTTCGTCGGGCGGAACCCGGCGAGGCCGGCGACGGGCGTGAGGTGGCGCGCCACGGTCATGTCCGGCTCCGGCGGCGCCCTCTGGCCGATGACGCGCCCGTACGCGGCGTGGATGATCACCGCCCCGACGCTTTCCGGGCTTACGTGCCGCTCCGCCGGGCTGTCGGGGCTCTCCCGCGCCGGAAGCTGGAGGTCCGGACCCGGAATGCGGTCATCGCGTCGAAGGCGAGACATCCGCGCAGGTCACCGGCGGCGTCGGGCCTGCGGTCCCTTATCCCCGTCCCCGTCCTCAGGGCCCTGAAGCATTCCCCGATGCGCCAGCGCAGTCCGTAGCGCCGCAGGGCGGTCTCCGCCGTCCGCATGCCGTCGCCGCCCTCGCTGGACAGGAGCATCCGGTGCGGCGCCTCTCCCTTCAGGATCCGCCGTCCGGTCAGGTCCGCCCGGTGCCTGACATGGCCGATGAAGCCCCGGATACTGTCCGATAAACCCGGGATACCCAACATACCGTCGATCTCCGCGCAGCTCGCCTCCGCCCTGTCCGCCAGCTTAAGGGCGATCCGGAGCGGCGCCTCCACGTCCCCCGGGCGCGGGTTGGCGAGCCGTGACGTGGCCACCCGGAGGTAGCCTTTCCGGAGCTTTCCGCAAAGGTATTCCTTCCGCCGCCAGCCGCGCGGCCCAGGCCCCCCCCCCGCAGGCCCGGGACACGTCCCGGACCATGCACCGCGCCGCGTCCATCAGCAGGCTGCGGTCGGTCGGATGGTGGACGTCGGTCCCGGCCACGAAGGAATGACGGCGGCCGCGCAACGCGGCGCCAGGCTTTTCCGCCGCCACCCTGTGGCCCCTCTCCACGACCATCCTTCCGACCTCGGCGAGGAGTTCCGGCGTGAGGAGCGACACGCTGTCAACCGGACGCTGGTATTCGTATCCGTATCCGTCCACGTCCCATGATCCGTGGCCCGGCCTCCGGCCTTCGCCGGATCGGGATGTGCTGGTTCGCCAGTTCCTGAAGCCGGTCGAAACCGCACCCGGGACCCTGCTTCACGACCCCCAGCACCAGGATGGTCAACGGCTCCATCCCCGGCCTGCCGACCCGGCGGCTCTTTCCGGGCGGCGCCATCCTGCCCGGAAGCCGGAACAGCCGCTTTCGGGTCCCTTCGTCGCCGTATAGGTCCTGGAGGCCGATCAGGATCGCCGGGATGCCGTCCCTCGATTTCACGGTCGGCCTGATCCTCCTGATGTCGGGGGCGCCGGGCCTCCGCTGGGTGTCGTGGACCTTGCGCATGGGGGCCTCCTGTGGGGAGGATTGCCGGATTTCGCGGCATATGGTGGCGAATCCGCCCCCTGACTGCAATATCCGGTGATTCCCCGCAAGGCGAATTCCGTCATTTACCGCTAAAAAACCCCGTGTTTTTCCGGGGATCGGGCCGAATCCGGCGGATTCCGGCTTCACGGGACCCTGGCCGGGCCCGTCGGAGCGCCGCCCGAGGCTTCGACGGGACGGTCGGTGGTGGGAACATATGGTGAACATTCGGGCCTCCGCCGGCCCGCGGGCACGCCGGTGCGGGCCCCGCAGCGGCGGGACCTTCCATGGGCCGGTTCACCGGTGGACGCCCCGGTCAGGCGGCGGCGGGGAGCACGGGGCGCTCCCTCGCCCGGAGCATCAGGCCGGGGCGGCGGACGTTCGCGGCCAGCACCGCCAGCGCCACGGCGCCGGCGAAACCCTCCTTTCCGTGGCTCCGCACCCGGTCGAGGCCACGGTGCTCCAGGCTGTTGATGGCCGACCCGCCGGCGGCGTGGGCGCGCCGCGCCCCGCGGAACGCCTCCCCGCTTTCCCGGACGCGGTCCGCCTTCGACAGCCTCCCCTGCGGGGCATGGCGTCGGCTCCAGCATCCCGTCAGGCCCCAGCCGGTCCGGGGGGCTGTGCGGACCCCTGTCGAAGCTCACCACCGAGAGATCCGGGAACCGGGCCCGCGCCTCCCCGCCCATGGGGACCGCCACGTCCACGTCGCTCCCCTCCCACATCACGGAACGGTGCGGGAGGAACCGGTGCCGGTCCCCAGGGACGCGGACGGGGACGCCGGGCTCCACCGGGACCCCGGCCCTGCCCTTCTATGTCCAGCGGGTGTGCGGCCCGGATATCGGGTGCACCTTCCCGCGGTGCGGGACCGTCCCTCTCTTCAGGATCCGCCGTCCGGTCAGGTCCGCCCGGTGCCTGACATGGCCGATGAAGCCCCGGATACTGTCCGATGGGCCCGGGATACCCGACCTGCCGTCGATCTCCGCGCGGCTGGCCTCCGCCCTGTCCGCCAGCTTCAGGGCGAGCCGGAGCGGCGCCTCCACGTCCCTCGGGCGCGGGTTGGCGAGCCGTGACGTGGCCACCCGGAGGTAGCCTTTCCGGAGCTTTCCGCAAAGGTATTCCTTCCGCCGCCAGCCGGGTGGCCCCAGCCCCCCCCGCAGGCCCGGGACACGTCCCGGACCATGCACCGCGCCGCGTCCATCAGCAGGCTGCGGTCGGTCGGATGATGCACGTCGGTCCCGGCCACGAAGGAATGACGGCGGCCGCGCAACGCGGCGCCAGGCTTTTTTCCGGCCACCCTGTGGCCCCTCTCCACGACCATCCTTCCGACCTCGGCGAGGAGTTCCGGCGTGAGGAGCGACACGCTGTCAACCAGACGCCGGTATTCGTATCCGTATCCGTCCACGTCCCATGATCCGTGGCCCGGCCTCCGGCCTTCGCCGGATCGGGATGTGCTGGTTCGCCAGTTCCTGAAGCCGGTCGAAATCGCACCCGGGACCCTGCTTCACGACCCCCGGCACCAGGATGGTCGACGGTTCCATCCCCGGCCTGCCGACCCGGCGGCTCCTTCCGGGCGGCACCATCCTGCCCGGAAGCCGGAACAGCCGCTTTCGGGTCCCTTCGTCGCTGCAGGGGTCCTGGAGGCCGATCAGGATCGCCGGGATGTCGTCCCTCGATCTGACGGTCGGCCTGATCCTCATGATGTCGGGGGCGCCGGGCCGCCGCTGGGTGTCGTGGACCTTGCGCATGGGGGGCTCCTGAAGGCGAGGATTGGCGGATTCCGCGGCATATGGTGGCGAATCCGCCCCATGACTGCCATATCCGGTGATTCTTCGTAAGGCGAATTCCGTCATTTACCCCCACTTCCAGTCCGAAGTGCAACACCGGTCCGCCTCCGGAGCGAGGGCGTGGCCCGAGCGGAGGAGGCGGGCCGGTGTTGAGGGATTTTCCGGCTAGGGCCCCGGATTCCACGCGGAATACGGCGGCTGTCCCTTCGGATCGGAGCGTAACCGGGCCTCCCGGCGGCGGCAGGGCCCCGCGGCGGGAGGTGGCGCGCCCGTCCGGGCGAGGGAAGGGGTGGCCCGACCGAAACCGGGCGGGCGCGCCTGCGGAATTCCCTCTCCCCCGTCGGCCGACGGGGCGAAGCGCCTCAGGGAGGCCGCGCCCGCGCGAAAGCCACCGCCGGCGTCAGGTAGCCGGGCGCCTTGCGGGGGCGCGCGTTCAGGATGTCCTGGACCCGCTTCACGCGGGCGTCCGTGACCTGCCGCAGGTCGGTCCCCTTCGGCAGGTACCGGGGCGGCAGCCCGTTGGTGTGCCCGTTCAGGCCCCGCTCCCACGGGTGGTGGGGCATCGGGAGGAGGAAGTCGGCCTCCAGCGCCTTCGCCACCTTCGCGTGCCCCGCGAACTCCCTGCCGTTGTCCGCCGTGATCGTGTGGACCCTGGCGCCGAGCCCCTTGAGAAGGTCGGTCATCGCCTCGCCGACCGCCTCCGCCCTCTTTCCGTCAACCCGTCGGAGAAGCGTGAATTCCGGGCATCTGTCCACAAGCGACACCACCGCACCGCTGTGTCCCCCGCCGATCACCGTGTCCGCTTCCCGGTCGCCGATTCCCGCCTTCGCCCCGACCTCTTTCGGGCGCTCCGGGATGTCCCTCCGGCCCGGGATGTGACCCCGGCCCGCGTGGCGGCCACCCTTCCAGTTCGGTTTCTTTCCCCGCCGCCGCAGGTGCCCGAAAAGCGTTCCTCCGTCCCCGCCGTCCGCGCGTACGAGGTCGTATATCCGCTGACGGCCGACCATGCCGGGGTCCTCCAGCCGGAGACGCCCCGAGACCTGTTCCGGGCTCCAGCCCTCCTCCAGCTTCGCCACGACCTTCGCCCGGCGCTCCTCCGTCAGCTTCCCCGGGACCGAAGAGGCCTCGCTCCGGCGCCCGGTGGCCTTCCTCCACGCCTGTCCCTGCCGGTATCCCCGCCCGCCGCCGTTGCGTCGGATCTCCCGCGATATGGTGGCCGGATGGCGGCCCAGCTGCCTGGCGATGGCCCCGTCCGGAAGCCCGCTTTTCCCCGTCGCGTATATCTGGCATCTTTCGTCGAAGGTCAGATGACGGTAGCCCTCGGGCATGACACTCTCCTATCCTGAGCACAGGGACTGTCGCCGTTATCCGGCCGATTCGCAGGATGCCGCACCCGAAACGCGGCTTCCCACCATCAACGGTGTTGCACTTCAGAGCGGAACGGGGGTACCAAAAAAACCGCAGCTTGGCGGTTTTCTGGCGGACACTAAGTATGCGGAATTGACAGGCCCGGACCGGCGGTGACGCCGGAGGGTCGTCCGCCCGGCCTGTTCGCGATGGACGCGGGCCACGGGGAGGGCCCGGAGGACGGTGGCCACCGCCGGATCGACGGCCCGCCGCGGGCACGGGAGCCCGCCGCCGCCCGCCCGGACACGCGGGTGGTCTCCGTCCGCGGCCGGGAAGGCGACCTGCGGGACCTCCTCCCCGGGGCCGACCCTCACGGCGACGCTCTCCCTGTCAGGGCGGGCCGCCCGTCGAAGCGGCGGGTGCCGGGGCCCGACGGCGCGGCGGAGTGCCTGTGGGACCATGTCGCCGCGCCGCGCGCCCCCGCCGTGACCTACCTCACCGTCCCCGCGGCGGGAGGGGCAGGGGCCCGTGGGGAGCGCACCGCCCGCCCCGGCGTCCGGGCGGCGGAGGTCACCGTCATCCCGCCCGGACGGGCGACGGACGCGGAGCCCCTTTCCGTCCCCGCCGTCCCCTCCACCGGGACCGGCCCCCCGGAGGACGGCGGCGAACCCCCGCACTGGCCGCTCCTGACCACGGAGCGTCCGGCGGAGGGGGAGGCCGGTGCCGTGTTCGCCGCGACGGTCCTGGACCGGTACGGCGGGCACCGGACGATGGAGACCCGGTTCAGGACGCCGGGTCCGGGACGCGGATCGGGGCCGGCGGGTCCGGCGCCGCCGGTGACCTGAAAAAACGCTTCGCCTTCGACGCCGTGACCGCGGCCCGGGTCTCCGACCTGACCGCGCCCGCCCGGGAGCGGCCGGAGACGCCCGCCACCGGGGCCTTCCCGGAGGCGGACATCGACCCGCTCCACACCATGCCGGAACCGCGGGGCCACCGGGGGGCCATTGGGACATGGTGAGGCCGCCGGACGGTCAGGCTCCCGGCATCCGGACATCCGTCATCGACCCGGGGCGCCCCGTCGGCCCGCATCCGGACCCGCGGCCGCCGCCGCCGGGGACGGAAAAGGTCCGGCGGGGCGCCCCGGGAGGCTGAACCGGGCCATCCAGGTCCGCGACGCCCTCGGAATGCGGAGACGGGAATGGGATGATGTACAGGTGTGGGACTTTGTGAGGCCCGACGGGGTGGTGACCGGCTACGGCACGGCGCCGCCACCGGGGCTTCCGGCCGGGATCCGTGGCATCCCCGGCCGGCTCGATCCGGTCCGCACCGAGCTGAAGGCGGTCGCGGCGGGCGCTCGACGCCCTGTCCGCGGAGGACGGCGGCGGTCAGGCTGCGCGGGACCGGCCCGAACGACGCCCTGCCGCCGGTCGCGGAGGTGTTCTGCCGGGACCTGCGCAACCGCCGGGAGCCCGCGGGCCTGGCGGGGCTGGCGCCGGAGCCCTGGGCGAGCGGGGGCGTGGACCATGACCGGGGAATCGGCAGGGCGGGCAGCCTGATGCCGCGAAAGCATCCGGTGCGGATGGCTTGGCGATGGCTGTACCACCAGCCCGGGAGCGCGCTGTCGAAGTGGTTCCGGGAGTACGTCAGCGCCCGCGACGGCCGGGCCCGGAAGCGGGGGATCGTGGCGCTGGCGCGCAGGCTGCCGGTGGCGCTGTGGCGATACGCCACCACCGGGCCGGTGCCGGAGGGCGCCGTCCTGTCGCCGGCCTGGGCGGAGGAGGGTACCGAAACCGAACACCCGATACCCGGGCGGCCCGACGGGGTCACCGGGGAACCCGGGCAGGGCGTGTGACCGTGGGAGGGTCCGGTTCGCCGCTGGATGCGGCACCGTGGTTCCGGATGGATCCCGCCCCCCGGAACGACGCAACGCCCCGAAAAGGGCATTATGGTCACGGCGCCGGCGACCGCCGGCCAACCGAACCGGATAGGAGCCTGGCTGCGCCGTCGGGCGCACCATCGAACGCGACGTTCCGCCCGGATCATCCCCGCCGGCACCGATCCGCCGCCCTGCGGCAGGGAGAGGTACCGATGTGAAAGGAGGAATGGGGACGGCCGTGGCCGGGCGGATCGCCCGGTGCCGGAAACGGGCGATGGCGGTCAGCTGAACAGGGGCTTGACAGTCGGAGGCTCATAAGAGCCCTCCCCGGCTTCGCCACGACCCGCTCCCGACGCTCCTCCGTCAGCTTCCCCGGGACCGAAGAGGCCCCGCTCCGGCGCTCGGTGGCCTTCCTCCGCGCCTGTCCCCGCCGGTAGCCCCGCCCACCGCCGTCGCGTCGGATCTCCCGCGATATGGTGGCCGGATGGCGGCCCGGATGCCTGGTGACGGCCCCGTTCGAAAGCCCGCTTTTCCTCAGCGCGTATATCCGGCATCTTTCGTCGAAGGCCGGATGACGGTAGCCCTCGGGTATGACACTCTCCCATTGTTCACACAGGGACTGTCGCCGGTATCCGGCCGATTCGCGGGATGCCGCACCCGAAACGCGGCTTCCCACCATCACCGGTGTTGCCCTTCAGAGCGGAACGGGGGAGACAATGAACGAGGGACAGAAACATGACGGATTGGAACGGAAAACCGACGGTGCGGGTCAGACCGCACGACTACCAGCCGAGCAAAGCGGAACTGACCAGGCCCTTCGTGATTCGAAAGACTGATGGCTCTATACCAACTCCATCAGAACTTGCGAGAACCGCACTTCGCCCAGTGAGTGTTGTCAAAGATCCAGAGGCTTAAGGCGTGATTGGGATTTTCGTATATAATTCCCAAAAAGAGGCGATATATAGCGAGACGATGATCGCGGGAGTACGGGCGGCGGTGGGTGACGGGACGATAACGACTTCGGGCGACGTCTGGATGGTTTCGATCTGTCCGGAGGACGTTGGAGCCTCCCGGAGGCCAAAGGGATCATGTCCATCGAACGCTGCCTCATGAACCTCTGCCGGATCGACGTCCGACACTGCAGAACACGGATTGCCGTCGCAGATTGATCAGATAATCTGACGCGCGCCCTGAATTTCCCACCCTATTTCGGGGAAAACCTGACCTGTTCGCATGCATATTCGCCAGCCGAGCGGTAGGATCTGAGTCGAATTCGGGCAGACCGGCAAAGCCGTCGTGTCGGGCATGGCAGCCCATCTGTCTATCGTGGTGCAACGGCGGTTCCCGCCGAGTTCAGGAAGTGCCGTGAAAAGACCCGCTGCGGACCGGAACGGTCGCGCCGCTCCCGTTTTCCTCACATTGATTTGCGGTTCCAAATGACGCGGATCTGAGCGATAGTCTTCTGTGCAAAGCACCAAGGTAACCGGAGGCCAAGAGGCGAAAGCATGTCGGATACGGATCCCGGTATTCGCGTGAAACCTCGTAGAAGACTTGGCATATGGCGGGTGCCGATGCAGTTTCTGCTAGGGATCGCAGCCTTTTCGGGCCTTTCACTGCTCATTTTGTCACTTGTGGGATTCAGCGTCCAATTGCCTGGCGCGCTGACCGAAAGGATCGAGTCGCGGGTGAACGCCGGACTGGAAGCCGGACGTGTCGGGTTTGGACGGACCAGTATATCGCTAAGCCCGGGTGAATCACCGATGGTTTTGCTGGAAGATGTCGAGGTATTCGGCGGTGACGATGCCGAACTAGCGCAGTTGAACACGGTGCGTATGCGCCTCGCGCCGCGACAGTTGCTGCGGGGGAGCCTTGCACCGGATGAGATCGGTGTCACCGGTGCACAGATCACCCTGCGTCGGGATCGGGAGGGAGCCTTCGCTCTGACTTTCGGGCCCGATGCAGGTGCGAGCGGCTCTCCGGTCAACTGGCTCGCGGGTCTGGATCAAGCGCTGCGGCTTGGTCCGCTCGCGCAGCTCTCAAGCCTGGATGCGGATAACCTGACCATCACCGTCGTGGACGGCGGGACTGGTCGGCGATGGCAGGCGGAGGAGAGCGGGCTCAAACTGCGCCGGACGGCCGATGGTCTTGATCTGGGTTTGGCGGCGGATTTTTTCGACGGTCACACGACTTCTATCCCAACGACGATCCGATTGCGCACAGGGCCGAAACTGCCATCCCCACGTCTCACCGCGACCGCAGAGAACATGCCCGCGTCCGTCATCGCAGCTCAGTCGCCGGCACTTGCATTTCTCGAATCGGTCGAGGCTCCGATTTCGTTTACACTGGCCACCAGTCTCGGCGCGACGGGAGAGCCAACCGAC
Organism: uncultured Rhodobacter sp.; assembly: GCA_965201085.1. Taxonomy (GTDB): domain Bacteria; phylum Pseudomonadota; class Alphaproteobacteria; order Rhodobacterales; family Rhodobacteraceae; genus JAPOUP01. Next base: position 438,867 of record CBDAVS010000015.1, read on the forward strand.
ATCAGCGGAAGTCTCGAAGTCGGCCAGGGAGTTTTGCGGATCTCCCCAGAAGGTCCACCGATGAACCTCGGCGGTTTCGATCTCAGGTTCGCATACGACCTGGAAAGGCGAATGCTCGATTTCACCGATATCGAGGTTGACAGCGAGTTTTTGACAGCCGTGGCGGAGGGAACCGCGATATTGCAGGTATTCGAAGACCGGACACCCAGTGCTTTGGTGGGGCAGATCGCCTTGTCCGGAATTTCGCTGAATCCGAGGGACCTATATTCGGAGCCACCGCAATTCGAAGCCGGCACGGTGGATTTCAGGATTCGGCTCGACCCGTTCTGGATCGATATTGGCCAGATGACACTTCGGGACGCTGACCTGCGAGTGATCGGTCGGGGGCACGCACTCGTCATGGACAACGGTTGGGACATCGCGGTCGATGTCGGTGTGGATACATTGCCCATCAACCGGTTGAACACGCTTTGGCCTGCCTCGATGGCCCCCGGATTCCTCGGCCGGCTGAGCGAAAGCCTGACGGCGGGGCGAATATCCGGACTGCGAAGCGCTCTCCGCATTACGCCGGGCCAGACCCCGAAAGTGGCGGTGAGCTCCTATTTCCAGGACGTCACTATCGACCCGGGCGGATCCATTCCACCGGTTCTTGGACTGGGCGGCTATGCAAGCCTCGACGGGCGGTCCGCTGCGGTGTCGATCGAGAAAGGTGCGTTAGTCCCACCGGCAGGGGGGGAAATAGACATTGCCGGTACAGTGCTGACCATCGGTGACATCCGTTCATGGAATCGCATGACCGAGGTCACGCTCCTGACCGAAAGCACGATCACCTCGGTTCTTTCACTTCTCGAATTGCCGCCGATCGAGCTTCTGTCAGGTACGGACCTGGAAGCGGATCTGGCGGATGGACGGGCGAAGCTGCGCACCGGCATCACGTTCAACTCCACTGATGAATCCGCAGCGGTCATACCTTCCTTTGAGATCTCCGGCCAGTTACTGGAAGTCGTGACAGATACGCTCGTAAGGAATCGGCGAATTGAGGCACCGATACTGAACGTTCGGGGGGATTCCGACGGGATCAGTGTTGGGGGGACGGGTCTTCTGGGTCAGGTGCCGGTGAATGCCACCTGGTCACAGAATTTCGGCCCCGGCAACAAAGGCAAGAGCCGCGTTGAAGGCAGCGCCGAGCTGAGCGAGAGATTTCTCGACGAATTCGCCTTAGAATTGCCGCCCGATTCTTTGACCGGAGACGGGCTCGCCCGGATCGTTGTTGATATGACGGGAGACGGCTCGCCGGCGTTTGAGCTGGAGTCGGACCTCGCTGGAGTTGGATTGCAGCTGAAAGCGCTGGGCTGGTCGAAGCCCCCAGAGGGCATGGGAGCCCTGGAGGTCGTCGGACAGTTGGGTGCCCAGGCAACGGTCGAGAGGCTGTCGATCAAGGCACCGGGACTGTCCGCTTCGGGTACCGTGGAGTTCGCGCCGGACATGGAACTGACCCGGGCCCGGTTCGATCGGGTAACGGTTGGTGACTGGTTTGATGGTCCGCTTGATCTGATCGGCCGTGGCGTCGGACTTCCACCTTCGGTGGCGGTGACCGGAGGCGAGATCGATCTGCGTTCAGCGCGGCTGGATGTGCGCGGAGACGGCCGCGGCGGGCCGATGACGCTAGCGCTGGACCGGCTTGTTGTATCGGATAACGTGACGCTGACGAATCTTGCTGGAGAATTCACCACCGAAAGGGGACTTGAAGGTGGCTTCACGGCGACGATCAACGGACGCCCGACAATCAACGGCACGGTGATGCGCGGCTCGTCCGGCTCCGCAATCCGGATTACAAGCGGACAGGCAGGGTCGGTATTGCAGGAGCTTGGCCTGATTCGCGGCGCACGGGGCGGGAAAATGACGCTATCGCTGGTACCAGCGGGTGAAAGAGGAGTCTATGACGGTCGAATGAACGCGACCGGTGTTCGGATCTTCGATGCCCCCGCCATAACGAAACTGTTAAGCGCGATCACCGTGGTCGGACTTCTGGACCAGTTGAGTTCCGGGGGGATAACGATGTCGAAAGTCGAGGCGGATTTCCAACTGACACCCGATAGTCTCGTGCTTCATGCTTCCAGTGCCGTGGGTCTGTCGCTTGGAATATCCCTTGATGGGCTATACGACATGGAAAACCGCAGGTTGGATATGCAGGGGGTGATCTCTCCGGTTTATTTCCTGAACTCGATCGGACAGGTGTTCACGCGTGGCGGCGAGGGCCTGTTCGGGTTCACATTCAAATTGACCGGCGACGCCAGTGATCCGCAGGTTGGCATCAATCCTCTATCGATCCTTACACCGGGTATGTTTCGAGAGATCTTCCGCGGCCCGCCGCCGTCATCGCCCTGATGAACCTTTCGGATTTCGATTTTGACCTGCCCGAGGACCTCGTCGCGCTGAGACCGGCGCGCCCACGGTCTTCCGCGCGATTGCTGGTTGCCGGACGGGAACTCACCCACGACGCGCATATGGCGGATCTTCCCGGATTCCTGAGGCCCGGAGACCGGCTGGTGCTGAACGATACACGGGTGCTCCCGGCCCGATTGCGGGGAAAGAGACAGCGTGAAACTTCCCGGGGTCCGGTGGAGGCCAGGATCGAGGTCACCCTTCTGAACCCCGAGTCGGAGCGGAACTGGAAGGCGCTGATCAAGCCTTTGCGCAAACTGAGGACGGGTGATTCGATCCAATTTTCGGAAGGTTTCCACGCAACGTTCGAAGGCAGCGTCGACGGTGTCGCCGACCTTGCGTTCAATGTCGATGATGCCGCGTTCAACGAGGCCCTCGAAGCCTGCGGCGCCATGCCATTGCCTCCCTATATCACGGCCAGACGTGCCGTGGACGACGCGGATAGGGATGATTACCAGTCGGTCTGGGCCAGCCGACCGGGCTCCGTCGCCGCGCCGACCGCGAGCCTGCATTTCGACAAAAGCCTGCTTGAGGCGCTTGAAGCCAGGGGTATCGGGACCAGCCGGATCACCCTCCATGTGGGTGCCGGTACGTTCTTACCCGTCAAGTCCGAGGATATCAGCCGACACGCGATGCATGCGGAATGGGGTGAGGTGCGGGAGCGGGCGGTGCGCGAGATCAACGGGACCCGGAATTCGGGTGGTAGGATCATCCCTGTCGGAACGACGGCGCTTCGGTTGATCGAATCTGCGGCCGTCGGGTCCGGGCAGGTCGCTTCCTGGCGCGGCGAGACCGATCTGTTCATCCAGCCTGGCTTCAGGTTCCGTGTGACGGACGGACTGCTGACAAATTTCCACCTGCCGAAATCGACCTTGGTCATACTGGTCTCCGCGTTGATGGGCCGTCGACGGATTCTGGACCTTTATTCGCATGCGGTGTCGCGGGGGTACCGCTTCTTTTCCTATGGAGATGCGTCGCTTCTGTTCCCGGGTGAATAGAAACGACAGGAGCGAGTCGCCTTCAAGCGTTCCGACCCGGTTAACCGTCATTACATGTTGGCTCGCCTTATTGGGAGTCCGCCATGCTTCAGGTTCTCGCGACGTCCTGGGCCCTGTTCCTGGGCATGACCCTTCTGATGATGGGCAACGGACTTCAGGCAACCTTGATGGGGGTGCGGGGCACCCTCGAAGGGTTTACGACGTTCGAGCTTTCGGTTGTGACCTCGGCGTATTTCGCCGGCTTTCTTGTAGGCTCCCGCTCGACACCCTGGATGATTCGACGTGTAGGTCACGTGCGGGTTTTCGCGGCCCTTGCATCGCTCATTTCCGCGGCGCTGATTCTGTTTCCGACGATTTCCGATCCCTGGTTCTGGACTATTCTGCGCATCGTGATCGGACTCGGGTTTTCCGGCGTCTACGTTACCGCCGAAAGCTGGCTCAACAACGCGGCGGGGAATGACAGCCGAGGCCAGACGCTTTCCGCCTATATGATTGTCCAGATGCTCGGAATTGTCTCAGGTCAGGCGATACTGGCGATGGGCGATCCCGAGGGGTTCGTTGTATTCATCATCCCATCGGTGCTTGTATCCATTTCTTTCGCGCCGATCCTTCTGTCGGTCTCACCCACACCGACCTTTGAGACGGCGAAGCCCATGGGGCTTGGTGTGTTGTTCCGCAGTTCGCCACTGACCTTTGTCGGCATGGCCCTTATGGGTGGCGCATTCGCCGCGATATTCGGAATGGGGTCCGTCTACGCCACCAGCGCTGGTCTGAGCGTCGGGCAGGTATCGACTTTCGTCGGGACGGTGTTCATCGGCTCGATGCTGTTTCAGTATCCGATCGGCTGGCTTTCGGATCGGATGGACCGGCGGAGGCTGATCCTGTCGGCGGCCGCTCTTGGCGGTGTAACGTCCGTCTTCGCATTTTTCGCGGGTGGAAATTTCACGTTCCTTCTCGTGGCGGCGTTCATCTTGGGCGGAACCGTCAATCCGCTCTATTCCCTTCTGATCGCCTATCTGAACGACTATCTGGCGACGGAGAACATGGCCGCGGCGAGCGGGGGCCTGATTTTCGTCAACGGTCTCGGCGCGATCGGTGGCCCGTTGGTCACGGGGTGGTTGATGGAGTGGCTGGGACCGCAGGGATACTGGCTGTTCATAGCGGTATTGCTGTTCGTCCTGGTGGCATATGCCGCATATCGGATGACCCAGCGCGCAGCGATACCTGTTGACGAGACCGGCTCCTATGTCAGCGTGCTTCCGACGGCGACACCTGTCGCGGTCGAGGCGGCGCAGGAATGGGCGATCGAACAGGCGGATGATGTGGATAACTTCGGGGAGACGACATAAAATCAACGGGTTGAGATAAAAGGGGTTGCCAGGCTCAGAGAACCGTGGAATATTGCTGTCCGCTTGGGGGAGCGACATCGGTGAGGAGCGGACGGATGACGGACCCGGAGAGCATTGTCGAGTTCTGGTTTGACCAAGTGGGGTGCGACGGTTGGTATCGGGGTGACGCCGAACTTGATGGTGAAATCCGGCTCCGGTTCGAGCGTTACTGGGATCTGGCGTATGCGGGAGAGCTCCTGGACTGGTTGACGAGCGCCAGGCGCACTTTGGCGTATATAGTTTTGGTGGACCAGTTTCCGCGCAACATGTTCCGGGGCACGCCCAAGGCGTTCGCAAGTGACCATCTGGCGCGGTCCGCCGCGAAATCGGCGATCTGCAAGGGATTGGATCTACGGATCGAAGGTTTGGCGCGCCAGTTCTTTTATTTGCCTCTCATGCATAGTGAATGCCTGCCGGACCAGGACCGATGCGTGCGGCTGATGAAGGAGCGTCTACCGGACGGCGGTGGCGACAATCTTGAGCACTCGCGCGCGCATCGAGAGATTATCCGGAGATTCGGTCGGTTTCCCACCCGAAACGCTGCGCTCGCGCGGGTCTCGACCGCGCAGGAGATGGCGCACCTGACCGGCGGCGGCTATGGTGGAGTGCTTGAAACGCTTCGCACCGCATGAGGCCGGTCGCTTCGGGCCGGTGCGACGGTGTCGAGTGGATAGAATTTCGTGCGGGGCCATGACCTTTCGGCCTCGCGACACTGACGATTATTCTTTCGTGCATGCTTTCGCTGCGAGTAATCTGGCGATAAGACCGGTTTCGAATGTAGCGCGGGGGATCCAATGGCTGCCAATCCCTATGATATGATCGTGATCGGCGCTGGCCCGGGGGGCTATGTCGCGGCAATCCGAGGTGCCCAGCTCGGTATGAATGTCGCGATAGTGGAGCGAGAGCATATGGGGGGTGTCTGCCTGAACTGGGGCTGTATTCCCACGAAGGCGATGCTTAGGTCTTCCGAAGTGTTTCATCTGATGAAGAGGGCCGGTGAATTCGGGTTGAAGGCTTACGGGATCGACCATGACCTTGACGCGGTCGTCAAACGTTCCCGGAAGGTGGCGAAGCAGCTGAATGGCGGTGTTGGCCATCTGATGAAAAAGAACCGGGTGGCGGTTGTGATGGGCGAGGCCACGCTCACTGCGAATGATCGGGTCAGCGTCAGGACCGAGAAGGGCGTCGGGGAGCTTGAGTCGAAAGCGATCGTTCTGGCGACGGGCGCCCGCGCCCGGGAACTGCCCGGGCTGGAAGCGGATGGCGATCTTGTCTGGACCTACAAGCATGCCCTTGTGCCACCGAGGATGCCCGGGAAGCTGCTGGTTATCGGCTCCGGCGCCATCGGCATAGAATTCGCGAGCTTCTACAATACTATGGGAGCATCGACGACGGTGGTTGAGGTGATGGACCGGATCCTGCCCGCCGAGGACGCGGAGATAAGTGCGTTCGCCGCGAAGACATTCACCGCGCAGGGCATGACGATCATGGAAAGGGCTACCGTCAAGCAGCTTGACCGTGGCGACGGCAAGGTCGTGGCTTATATCGAGTCGGGCGGAGCGGTTGAACAGTTGGAATTCGACACGGTGATCCTTGCCGTCGGCATTGTGGGTAACGTCGAGGGGCTTGGACTTGAGGAACTCGGTGTCAGGGTCGATCGGACGCATGTGGTAACCGACGCGTATTGCAGGACAGGGGTCGAAGGCGTTTATGCGATCGGCGACGTCGCCGGTGCCCCTTGGCTCGCGCATAAGGCATCGCATGAGGGTGTCATGGTCGCCGAATTGATCGCGGGCCGGAATGACGTACACCCTGTTCGACCAGAGATGATCGCCGGCTGCACCTACTGCCATCCGCAGGTCGCTTCGGTTGGATACAGCGAGGCGACGGCCAAGGAACTCGGATATGATGTGAAGGTCGGTCGGTTTCCATTCATCGGGAACGGAAAGGCGATCGCTCTGGGCGAACCGGAAGGCATGATCAAGACGGTGTTCGATGTAAGGTCCGGCGAGCTTCTGGGTGCCCATATGATCGGCGCGGAGGTGACGGAGCTCATCCAGGGCTATGTGGTCGGCCGTACGCTTGAGACCACTGAAGAGGATCTGATGAACACGGTATTTCCACATCCGACGCTCAGCGAGATGATGCATGAGAGCGTTCTGGAAGCCTACGGAAAGGCTTTGCACATCTGATATCGATACTCGGAGGTTTCTGTCCGTCGCGGGTCCCGTCTGCATCGGTTGATCGGCCACGGTTCCTCAGGCCAGTTCCGCCAGTCGCGGTTGCCGAAAGAGACGATATGTTTCGGCGATCCATATGACGGCCCCCGGACTTCGCAGACCCGTTCCCAGGCCGCTTCCATCATCACGAAGACCTGTTTGGCGAAGTGGCCCGCCTTCAGGAACCGGGACATAATTGCCGAAGCGGTCGGCTCGGAGCCGTGGGAGACAGGAGCAGCGGGGGGAGACTTTCGAAGGCATCCACCGAGGTCGTTGAGTTGGCGGATCGTCTCCACCATGCAGTCAGTGTCCGTGACCGCGATATCCGTACGCATGTCCCGTTACTCGACGTGAGCTTTCCACATCCGTAATATGAGGCCCTGAAAGCGCCGTCAGCGCACAATATATCGTGCGAAAATACATTTTGCCGTGTTTGGGCAAGGGTTAAAACTTTCAGGAACTGGCATTAAGGCGCTGGAAATGGCGATGGAAAACCGCAATGCTCTGCGGGACTGTCTTGGTGGCATGCGCGGGGTGCTGAATGGCCAACGATCTGATCTTGGGCATCGATGTCGGCACCACTTCGGTGAAGGCGGGACTCATCGATGTAGAGGGGCAGGTGGTCGCCTCGTTTTCAGGGAATCACCCGACCCGGCGGGGAGAGGGTGGTCGAGCGGAACAATCACCCCATGACTGGATGCGATTGGTCAATGCGGCGATCGATCGGTTCGTATCAAGCGGCTACGCCTCCCGGATCGCAGCGTTGGGTCTATGCTCCCAGGTCAACACACATGTGTTCGTCGGGGAGGATGGTGTGCCCCTGTATCCGGCGGTACTGTGGCAGGACCGTCGGTCCTCCGAACATGCCGCCGCGCTTGATGCGCGTATCAGCGTCTCGCGGAAAACGTCATGGTGGGGCGCACCGATGCCGATCGACGCCAGCAACGTCCTTTCCCGCATGGTCTGGATGGCGGACACGCAGCCGTCGATCTGGGCCAGAACGCGTTGGGTCATGTTGCCAAAGGATTACTGCCTGTTCAGCCTGACCGGCAACGTGACAACCGATCCGATTTCCAACATCGGGCTTGTGGGTCCGGACCTCGCATTCGTCGAGCAGGTTTTCGATCTTGTCCCAGGCTCTCGCGAAAGGGTCGCGCCGTTGGCCGGCATCACCACTCCGATCGGATATGTCAAACCGGACCGTAAGCTGGCAGGGGTGCCGGTGGTTTCGGGCACGATGGATGGATGGGCTGGCATCGTCGGCGCGGGTGGTGCGCGCGAGGGGGCATCCGTCTACCTGAGTGGCACGAGCGAGATCATGGGCATCACCTCCCGCACCGTCAAGCCCGCGCCAGGGGCCATCGTATTTCCCGAAACCGAAGGTCTGCGCATTCACGCGGCACCGACCCAGTCCGGTGGGGACGCCAAACTCTGGTTCACCGCGCTCTCCGGGCTGACGCCGGAGGAAATGTCAGAGCGCGTAGCGGATACTCCACGCAGCGGGAGCATCCCTCTTTTCCTGCCTCAGCTCGAAGGCGAACGCGCGCCGATTTGGGACAGTGATCTGCGCGCCGCGTTTCTGGGTCTCTCACGCCGGAGCGGTCTGGGTGACATGGCGCGTGCGGTCTACGAGGGCGTGGCTTTTTCAGCCCGTCACGCATTGGAGCTTCTGCAGGTGTCCGCGGCGACGGTCAGCCCCTTTGTCGCCTGCGCGGGCGGCGGTTTTCGCTCACGACCCTGGACCCAGATCAGGGCCGACATACTGGGGGTGGAATGCCATATGCTCGCCTCGAAACAGCCGGGCGTGCAGGGTGCCGCGATGATTGCCGGGATCGGCGCGGGACATTTCGAGAATTTGACGGTCGCGCAGGCGTCCATGTGCCGGTACGACGAGGTTGTCATCCCTGACCCGGCGGCTCATGAAGTCTATGACAAACTGTTCGGTGCCTATAAAAATGCGATCGAAACGATGAACGGCGTGACGAAGAGCCTGAAGGGGATCGAAGCCTTTCGGCGGGAAATATCCAACAACCGCAACCAAATGGATGTTTACGACCAAACTTCGTGAAATCCGCGATTGGACGGACGTTAACTCGACAAGATGAAAGGGAGTGTTCCATGAAAAAACAACTTGCACTTGCGGTCTCCGCACTGGCGATAACCGCATCCATCAGCCGGGCGGAGACCATCGCTCTGATCACGCCCTATCTGGCGCAGCCCGGCACACAGGCCGCTGTAGAGGGGTTTGAGGCGGCGGCGGACGTGAAAGGATGGGATGTGAACGTCATCGATACGGCCGGGGACGTGGCCGCCATCATAAGCCGGATCGAAGACGTCGTGACGCAGAATGTCGACGCGATCGTCATAAACGTGGACCCCGCGCAGATCTCGGTTGGCCTGGAAGTCGCTGCCGAAGCCGGGATCCCCGTCGTTGGGCTGGATTCCGGCGCTGACCCTTCGCTGGTCGCGAACGTGACCTCGAACGGCTATGCGATGGCGGCACAGAGCTCGGTCTACATCGCCAACCGTATTGGCGGTGAAGGGAATGTGGTGATGTTCGTCTTTGACGCATTCCCGCCGGTGCAGATCCGTGGCGTCGTGGCCGACGCGGTTTTCGGCAATTTCCCGGATATCGACATACTGGATCGGGTCACACCAGACGTCTCCGATGGTGGAATCGCCGATAGCCGCGCCAAGATGGAGGCCATCCTGGCCGCGAATCCCGAGGCCGGCTCGATCGCGGCCGTCTGGGCGGCCTGGGACCAGCCTGCGCTGGGCGCACTTCAGGCGATCGAGGAAGCGGGGCGCGCTGGTGAAGGCATTGTCATCACCGGTATTGACGCCAACCCGCAGGCGCGGGATGCGATCGCGGCAGGGGGCAATTTCGAGGCGTCCATCGCCCAGGACTTCGCTGCCATGGGTGCCGAGGCTGCCAACATTGTCGCCGCCGCCTTGGCAGGCGAAGAGCCTCGCGCGAGTGTGGTCTATGTCCCGACGAGGTTCGTGACCGCGGCCAACGTTGACGAGTGATGCGGATAGGCGGGGGCTCGGTCCCGAGAGGCCGAACCGCCGCCTCGCGATTTGTTTCCCCTGGTTCGGGTATGCGAAGCATCGTCCTGGAAAGGCTTTCCAAATCCTATGCGGGTGTGACAGCTCTCAAGGATGTTAACCTGACGCTACGGTACGGTGCGGTGCACGCGCTGATGGGTGAGAACGGCGCGGGAAAGTCGACCCTGATCAAGCTATTGGCCGGCGTTGTCACGGCGGACGGGATGCGGGTGCTTAAAGACGGCGAGGAACTGTCGCTCAGGAGTGCGCGGGACGCCTATGATGCCGGGTTCCGGTTCATCCATCAGGAGCTGAATATCGTCCCGCAGGTTTCGGTCGCGGAAAATATCCTTTTGGGTCATCGCGTTCCAAGGCGGCTGGGTATTGCCGTCGATTGGCGGTCCGTCCGGCGCAGGGCGGAGACGGCGCTGGAAGCTCTGGGCGCATCGGGGATCGACGTGACCGAACCCGCTGGGAACCTGCCGGCAGGTGAGCGTATGCTGGTCAGGATCGCCGCCGCTCTCGTCACCGATGAGGTTCAGGCGCGGCCGAAGGTCTTTGTCTTCGACGAACCCACAGCCGCGCTGACGAATTCCGAATCCGAGATGCTGTTCGACGTGATCGACCGGTTGAAATCCAGGGGAGCGGCGATCCTATACGTATCGCACCGATTGGATGAGGTGCTGCGCCTGAGCGATGAGATCACCGTTTTGCGCGATGGAAGGCATGTCTCGACGAAGCCGGTGAACGACACCGGCAAGGAGGAGATCATCGTGGCGATGACGGGCCGCGAAGTCAAGGATGCCTATCCGCCGCGGGAGATCGAGGTCGGCACTGAAATCATCGCACGGCTCGACAATGTCTCGACATCTAGATTGTCAGGCATCTCCATCGAGTTGCGACGGGGTGAGATTCTGGGCCTCTGCGGTCTCGCGGAAGCCGGCCAGTCAGAAGTGTTGGAGTTGTTTCTGGGGCTGCGGCATCCGACTGGCGGTACGGCGGAACTTCAGGGTGGCAGGCTACCCAGGGATCCTCATGCCGCATGGTCCCGAAAGATCGCCTATATCCCGCGCGAGAGGCGCGGCGATGCGCTGATGCTGGAGATGACGGTCCGCGCGAATACCGTCCTGCCCCATCTTGGCGACTACGGGTTCAAGGCAAGTAGATCGGGCGAGTCCAGACGGACCCGCGCGCTGGGCGAACAGGTGCGGCTCAAATGCGACGGGATCGAACAGCCGGTTGGCCAGCTTTCGGGCGGGAACCAACAGAAGGTCGTCTTCGCGCGTGCGCTGTGCGGGCGCCCCGATCTGCTACTGATGGACGAACCGACCCGCGGCGTGGATGTCGGTGCGAAGTTCGACATCTACACCCTGGTGCGCAAACTCAGCGCGGCGGGATGCACCGTCATGCTGACATCGACGGATCTGCCGGAGGTGCTGGGAATGTGCGACAGGATCCTGGTTCTGCACGAAGGGCGGCAGGTGCATGTCCTGGACACCGAGGGCATGACGGCCTCGGAGCTTCTGGCGCATTTCCATGCACCGTCGCTCCGGCAAGGCGCAGTGGCGTGAGCCGGTCGCTCCGGCAATTCGGGACGCTTCTGGGTTTCGTGGCAATCATCCTGTTCTTTGTCGTCAAGCTGCCCGATACCTTCCTGACGTCCCGGAACCTGATCAATATCAGCCAGCAGCTGTCGATGCTCGCGGTGGTAGCCGCGACGATGACCATCGTCATGGTCATGAACGATTTCGACCTGTCGGTCGGGTCCATGGCGTCCCTTGCCAGGATCGTCGCGGCGGCTGTCTTCGCCGCCGGCTATCCGATCTGGGTTGGCCTTGTTCTTGCGATGGCGGTTGGCCTTGCTGGGGGGCTCTTCAACGGCTTGCTTGTTTCGATCATCGGCATTCTTCCCTTTGTGGCCACTCTGGGCACTCTGACGGTCTATAGCGGAGTCGCGTTCTTCATCAGCGATGGCAAAACCATCTTTGGACGCGATATCCCCCGAGGGTTTTCCGATTTCGCCCGTGGAGGGATTGAGATGGGATCCGTCAAGCTGCCCTTCCTGACGATCACGGCGGCGGTCGTGATCATTGTGTGCTGGTTTCTGCTGGAGCAGACGACGTTCGGGCGGCGCCTATATGCGATCGGGGGTAATCGCGAGGCGGCGCACCTTGCGGGTATCCGTGTCCGCTGGCATCGGTTCCTGGCATTCGGCCTGACCGGTTCGGGCGCTGCGATAGCCGGGTTGATGTATGCATCGCGTGTGGCGTCGGCCAATCCGACACAAGGATCGGGCCTGATGCTCGATGCGATCGCGGCCGTGTTTCTCGGCATGACAATGACACGTCAGGGGGAGCCACGGGTCCTGTTCACTCTGATCGGCGTCCTGATGCTGGGGATTTTGGACAACGGGCTGACGCAGCTTCGGGTGGACAGCTACATCCGCGAGATATTGGTCGGACTGATCGTGATTTCGGCGGTTGCGGTGGCCTCGCTTTCCAAGAAAAATCGTTGAAGAGTACATATGGGGCGTATCTGCAAGGCCTTTGCACGACCAGGCAACGAAGACCGCAAGGCATTCGTATCGTACATCCATGCACCGCGGAGGCCAGGGAATCGACTGCCCTGCGCCATCATCGATCGATGGAACCGGATCGGGGTTCCTGCGCCTCCAAGGCATCATCTGAAGAAGGGAATCACCGCTTGCGTTCCAACACATGCGTCGATGTGATTGATTGCCGTCAGTGGGGTTCGGTTGAGGTATGAATTGGTGCGCGGGTGTAAAACCCTATGTCAATTCGCCGACCCGAGGCTTTGACCCCATGATCCGCGCATGAGGGGTTCCCGAACCGACTGGACTCTCGTGTGGCTTCTCTGGGCCGCCGGTTTGGCGGTGGCAGCGCAATACGGCAAGCTCAGCGTAACCTTCGACCGTCTCCCCGCGATCTATCCCGATGCGGGCCTGACACTTGGAATTGCCGTGTCTCTGGTGGGATTCGTTGGAATCGTGCTCGGGGTTGTCGCGGGTGTGGTTGTCGCTCGTATCGGTTATCGTCGGGCTCTGCTGGCCGCACTTGTCGCAGGGGCCATGATGTCAGCGTTTCAGTCCACATTTCCACCGATGCCATGGTTTCTTGCGAGTCGAGTCGTCGAGGGCGCGGCCCATGTAGCGGTTGTGGTCGCTGCACCGACCCTGATCGCCCAGAACAGCACCGCACGGGATAGCGGTCGTGCCTTGACGCTTTGGGGCACGTTCTTCGGTGTATCCTTCACGATTTTGGCGTGGTTCGGGCTTCCGCTAGTAGACTCGCTCGGTCTGGCGGCACTCCTGTTGGTGCATGCCGTCTACATGGTGGCTGTCTCGGTGGCGCTTTGGGTGCTTCTTCCACCTTCGAAGCCGTTCTCTCATGCGCCGGGACTGAAGGAGCTGATACTCGCGCATGGTCGGATCTACACATCGCCCCGGATTGGGGCGCCTGCGCTTGGCTGGCTGTCCTACACCCTATGCTACGTTGGCGTCCTGACCGTGTTTCCCCCCTTCCTGCCGGACTCGATGCGCACGATCGTACTGGGTGCGATCCCGCTGCTTTCGATTCTGTCGTCCATGACCCTCGGTGTTCTTCTGCTACGTTTCGTCGAGGCCACATCGGTTGTCGTGATCGGGTTTGCCATCTGCGCGGCGGCTGCACTTGTGTTGGCGGTCGTGCCGGGATCTTCGGTCGTCGCACTCGCTCTTGGCGTCGGATTCGGATTGGTCCAGGGTGCCACGTTCGCGGCTGTTCCGCAGCTCAATGAACGGGCGGGAGACCGGGCTCTCGCAAATGGCGGTCTGGCGCAGATCGGCAATCTCGGCAATACGCTTGGAACCCCGGTTCTGCTGGTCGTGGTCGCCACATTCGGTTATGGCGGAATGACGCTGGCGCTTTGTCTGGCATTCTGCGCAGGTGCGGCGATCCACCTGACGCTGCGCGCGGTGCGTCAAATTTAGCCGTGGATGTTCGATGTAAGTTCCGGATTGCCGGATGACGGTGGTAACACCTCGGCCTATGTTGTTAACTTGCTGATGGGCAAGGGGGTCCTCTATGGTGGAGATGAAGAAGATCGAGGTGCGCGGTGCCCGCGAGCACAACCTCAGATCGATCGATGTTGACATCCCACGGGATGAACTTGTCGTCATCACCGGCCTGTCGGGATCCGGTAAGTCGTCGCTGGCATTCGATACGGTCTATGCGGAGGGGCAGCGGCGCTACGTCGAATCGCTTTCCGCCTATGCGCGTCAGTTCCTCGACATGATGGAGAAGCCGGATGTTGACCAGATCACCGGTCTGAGCCCCGCGATTTCGATCGAGCAGAAGACGACCTCGAAGAATCCGCGATCGACCGTCGGTACCGTTACCGAGATCTACGATTACATGCGGTTGCTGTTCGCGAGGGTCGGAACGCCGTATTCGCCCACCACCGGTCTACCTATCGAAGCGCAGCAGGTGCAGGATATGGTCGAGGCGGTGACGTCTCTGGAAGAAGGTACGCGCGGCTATCTGCTCGCGCCCGTCGTGAGGGATCGTAAAGGTGAATACCGCAAGGAGTTTCTGGATCTGCAGAAACAGGGGTTCGCCCGTGTCAAGGTGGATGGCGCTTTCCATGACCTCGATGACCCGCCCAAGCTGGACCGGAAATACCGCCATGACATCGATGTCGTCGTTGACCGCATTGTCGTGCGTGAGGGTATCGAAGCACGGCTTGCGGATTCCTTTCGTACCGCGCTCGACCGTGCCGATGGGATCGCCATATTCGAAACGGCTCCGAAGGACGGGGATCCGCAGAGAATCACCTTCAGCGAGAATTTCGCCTGTCCGGTCTCCGGGTTCAGCATCCCCGAAATCGAGCCCAGACTGTTCAGTTTCAACGCACCTTTCGGGGCCTGCCCGAAATGCGATGGCCTCGGAGTGGAGCTCTTTTTCGACGAGAGGCTTGTGGTGCCGGATCATGGACTGACGCTGGCGAACGGCGTCCTGGCTCCCTGGCGAAAGGGCAAGTCTCCTTATCTTCTGCAGACCATCGATGCCATAGCGCTTCACTACGGCTTCGACAAAACCCTGAAGTGGACGGATCTTCCGACGCCTATTCAGCGGGTCTTTCTATATGGCTCCGGCGACCAGGAAATCCTGTTCCGCTATGATGACGGTGGCCGGGTCTATCAGGTGAGCCGTGCGTTCGAGGGTGTCATTCCCAACATGGAGCGGCGGTACCGCGAGACGGATTCGAACTGGATCAGGGAGGAATTCGAGCGTTACCAGAACAATCGACCCTGCGGGGCGTGCAAGGGATTCCGGCTTCGGGACGAGGCGCTTGCGGTCAGGATCGGGGGAAAACATGTCGGTGAGGTTGTCCGGATGTCGATTCGGGAGGCATATGCCTGGATCGAGACGGTGCCTGCGGTACTGACCGGCCAACAGAACGAAATCGCGCGCTCGATCCTGAAGGAGATACGAGAGCGTCTTGGGTTTCTCAACAATGTGGGACTGGAATATCTCACCATGTCCCGAAACGCCGGGACGCTTTCCGGTGGCGAGAGCCAGCGGATCCGGCTTGCCAGCCAGATCGGAAGCGGCCTTACCGGTGTGCTCTACGTTCTGGACGAGCCCTCGATCGGGCTGCATCAACGGGATAACGGACGCCTTCTCGACACGCTCAGGAACCTTCGCGATCAGGGAAACACCGTGATCGTCGTGGAGCATGATGAAGAGGCGATCAGGGTCGCCGACCATGTCATTGACATCGGGCCTGGCGCTGGCGTGCATGGCGGATGCATAGTCGCGCAGGGCACTCCGGAAGAGATCGCCGCCAGTCCGGCGTCGATGACAGGCCAATACCTGACCGGATCGCGGATGATTCCCGTTCCACCTCACCGCCGCAGCGGGAATGGCAAGACGGTTACCGTTGTCGGAGCGACCGGCAACAACCTGAAGTCGGTTGACGTGAAATTCCCGCTGGGACGCTTCATCTGCGTTTCGGGCGTTTCCGGCGGCGGTAAGTCGACCCTGACCGTCGAGACGTTGTTCAAGACGGCGTCCATGCGTCTGAACGGTGCGCGGCAGACGCCCGCCCCCTGCGAAACGATCAGGGGTCTGGAACATCTCGACAAAGTGATCGATATCGACCAACGTCCCATTGGCCGGACCCCTCGATCCAATCCCGCCACCTACACGGGTGCCTTCACCCCGATCCGTGACTGGTTCGCGGGATTGCCGGAGGCGAGGACCCGGGGCTACAAGCCGGGGCGGTTCAGTTTCAATGTCAAGGGTGGCCGATGTGAGGCCTGCCAGGGTGACGGTGTTATCAAGATCGAGATGCACTTCCTGCCCGACGTTTACGTGACCTGCGAAACCTGCAAAGGCGCACGCTACAACCGCGAGACCCTGGAAGTGAAGTTCAAGGGCAGGTCCATCGCCGATGTTCTTGACATGACGGTTGAGGAGGCCCGCAATTTTTTCAGGGCGGTTCCGTCGATCCGGGAGAAAATGGAGGCACTGCATCGGGTGGGCCTTGATTACATCAAGGTCGGCCAGCAGGCGACGACGCTGTCCGGCGGTGAGGCTCAGAGAGTCAAGCTTTCAAAGGAACTGTCGAAACGTTCGACGGGCCGGACGTTATACATACTCGATGAACCCACCACCGGCCTTCACTTCGAGGATGTGCGCAAACTTCTGGAAGTGCTGCACGAACTTGTCGAACAGGGCAATACGGTGGTTGTCATAGAGCACAATCTCGATGTCGTTAAGACCGCGGACTGGATCATCGACATTGGCCCGGAGGGTGGGGACGGCGGTGGCGAGATCGTCTGTGAGGGTACGCCGGAGGAAGTCGCGGGGCATGAATCGAGCCATACCGGACGGTATCTGAGGCAGATGCTCGCACCCGTGATGGGGCGTTTCGCGGCTGAATAGGAGCGGGTGGATGCGGTGCGGCCCTGGTGGACATTGACCAATTTAGCGGCGTTGCGTTCGATTCTTCGGCGCCGCCATTGTGACCGTGAAGTGCGTTTGTCCTCCTTTATAAAGGTTCGAATGCGACGGTCCGAGTTATGCCCGAAAGTTGGTGATGGCCTGAAGCAGGCGGCATATCATGGCGGTGTTCACGCGCCGTCGTTCTCGAAGGGAAAGGATATGCCACCATGGCCAGATCCACTGCTGTCCCGTTCGGGGTTCCATCGGGATTTCCGCCTGATCCGCTGACCGAGGTGATCCAGGCCGGAGCCAGGGAGTTGCCGCGCACGGCGGTTCAGGCCGAAGTGTCGGCGTTCATCGCCGGGCATGCCCACCCGTTGGACGGGGATGGTCGCCGGCGCCCGGTGCGCCACGGCGTTCCGCCCGGGCGTGGGATGATGGCCGGGACTGGGGCGGTGCCGGTGCGGGTGCCGCGTGTTCGCGGTCGCGGGGCCAATGCGGACGGCGGCGAGATCAGGTTCCGCCCATCGCTGGTTCCGCCCCATCCGCGCAAGGCCAGGCCGGTCGGGGAATCGCTGCCCCGGCTGTACCTGAAGGGCATCTCGACGGGCGGCTTCAGCGAAGCGTCGGCGGCGCTTCCGGGCCCGGATGCCGGGGGGGTGCCGTCCTCGGCCATCACCCGCCTGAAGGCCGGCTGGTGGGACGGGTACGGGATCTGGCGCAGGCGCGGTCCGAAGGGCAGGCGTTACGTCCACATCCGGGCGGACGGGGTTCACCTCACGCCGTGCCTGGACGGTGATCGCCAATGTATGTCGGTGATGGCCGGTGCTGACGAATACGGGGGAAAGGACGTCCCCGCCCTCATGGACGGGTTCCGCGGGAACGCGGACGGTTGGCTCGACCCGCTCAGGGGTCTGAAAAGACGCGGCCTCACGGTGCCACCTGAACTGGCCATGGGCGACGGCGCGACTGGGTTCCGGACAGCGCCGCGCGAAGTCTTCCCCGATACGCGTGAGCGCCGCCGCCGGGTCCACAGGACGGCGAACGTTCCGGGTGCGATGCCCAAATCCCCGCACGAAAAGGCCAGGGCCGCTCCGCGGGACATCTGGATGGCCGGGAGCGGGAAGGAGGCCAGCGCAGCCTTCGACCTCTTCGCCGAAACTTACGGCGTCAAATACGGGAAGGCCGTCGGCAGGCTGGTGAAAGGTCGCAACCGGCTCCTCACCTTCCACGACTACCCGGCGGAACACCGGAAGCGCATCGGAACCGCGAACCCGATCGAAAGTGTCCTCGCCACCCTACGCAACCGAACGCGCAGGACCGGGGGGTGCCTCAACCGCAAAACCACCCCCGCCATGGTCTTCAGGCCGATGATGCCAGCCAGGAAGAAGTGGCGGAAGATCAGCGGGCCAGACCGTCTGACCGAGGTCATTCAGGGTTGGGTTCAAAGACGGCACCAAGCGACTTCAAGCCGCCGCCTGAGGAGGGCCGTCACAAACTTTCGGGCATAGCTCGACGGTCCTCGGTTCCTTTAGAGTTTGTTCCATAAGTTGAGTGGTCCCGCAGGATGTGGTATTCCAGATTGACCGTTTACCCAAATCCGGAGATCGCCATGCCCTGGAACAGGACCACCCAACAGCTCCATAAGCGCTCGGACGACCACAGTCAAAATGACCTGACCGACGCCGAATGGACCGTCGTCGAGCCGATGCTTCCGAAGCAGGGAAGGATGGGACGGCCGCGCGAGGTCGACCTTCGGTCGGTGTCCGGCGCGGGCCGGTATATCCTGTCCACGGGATGCCAGTGGCGCGCGTTACCCTCTGGATATCCACCGTTTTCCACCGACCGGAACTATTTTTATGCATGGCGGCGGAGCGGGCTCCTGGAGCGTCTCGTGCATCGTCTCCGGGACCTCGCGCGGCGGTGTTCGGGGCGCTCCGCGGAGCCGACCGCCGCCTCGATCGACAGCCAGTCGGTGAGGACCACGGAGAGCGGCGGCCCCCGCGGCCACCACGCCGGGAAGAAGGTGAAGGGGAGGAAAAGGCACCTGATCGTGGACGCCGACGGCACACCGATCGTCATGACGGTTCACACCGCCGACATCCAGGACCGGGACGGCGCGCCGGACCTGATCGCGAAGCTGCTGGAGACGGTGCCCACGGTGTGTAGGCTGTTCGCCGACGGTGGCCACCCGGGTCCGAAGCTGCGGGAGCGGCTTGAGGGGATGGGGTTGCCGGACGTGATCAGGATCGTCGAAAAACCGAAGGATGTCAAAGGGTTCACTGTTCTCTACCGCCGCTGGGTGGTGGAGCGGACCTTCGCCTGGATGGGCCGGTGCCGCCGCCTGTCGAAGGACTATGAGCGCCTCTGCGAGAACTCGCTGGCATCCGGGGTGAGGCATCACGCGCCACCGGTTCGGGCGTGAGTGAGGCACGAACGAACGCTGGCCGCCTGCCGGTTCCTGCTCAGGCGGGTGGCGAGGGCGTCAACTCCATGAAAAACAATAGTTTAATCATATCAGTGACTTATGATTCAAACTCTTAGAAGAGGGATGACTACGGCCTTGATTGGCATTGAGTGACCCAAGGTTTCGATAGTATCTGGATCCGGGTAGCGTATATGAGAAGAGGTCTTACACCTCAATAGCACAGGGGTTCCCTGTCGTAACTTCCAATCCTTCATGATTTTCTGGATGCCTGACGCGGCCTGTGTTCGTCGGGTTCATGAACATTGTGTGCGGGTAAGTTGCCGTAGCAAGGACGCCTGGAGGTTATCGGAATTTGTGTGAAACCGACGAAAACCTCTCATTCTCTGCAGAGGCTTTATCTAGTGTCCGCCAGAAAACTGCCAAGCTGCGGTTTTTTTGCGGCCCCCGTTCCGCTCTGAAGTGCGACACCGTTGATGGTGGGAAGCCGCGTTTCGGGTGCGGCATCCTGCGAACCGGCCGGATAACGGCGACAGTCCCTGTGCGCAGGATAGGAGAGTGTCATGCCCGAGGGCTACCGTCATCTGACCTTCGACGAAAGATGCCGGATATACGCGACGGGGAAAGGCGGGCTTTCGAACGGGGCCATCGCCAGGCGGCCGGGCCGCCATCCGGCCACCATATCGCGGGAGATCCGACGCGACGGCGGCGGGCGGGGATACCGGCAGGGACAGGCGTGGAGGAAGGCCACCGGGCGCCGGAGCGAGGCCTCTTCGGTCCCGGGGAAGCTGACGGAGGAGCGCCGGGCGAAGGTCGTGGCGAAGCCGGGGAGGGCTGGAGCCCGGAACAGGTCCCGGGGCGTCTCCGGCTGGAGGACCCCGGCATGGTCGGCCGTCAGCGGATATACGACCTCGTACGCGCGGACGGCGGGGACGGAGGAACGCCTTGCGGGCACCTGCGGCGGCGGGGAAAGGAACCGGACCGGCAGGGTGGCCGCCACGCGGGCCGGGGTCACATCCCGGAGCGCCCGAAAGAGGGCGGGGCGAAGGCGAGAATCGGCGACTGGGAAGCGGACACGGTGATCGGCGGGGGACACGGCGGTGCGGTGGTGTCGCCCGTTGACGGATGCCCGGAATTCACGCCTGTCCAACGGGTTGACGGAAAGAGGGCGGAGGCGGTCGGCGGGGCGATGACCGACCTTCTCAAGGGGCTCGGCGCCAGGGTCCACACGATCACGGCGGACAGCGGCAGGGAGTTCGCGGGGCACGCGAAGGTGGCGAAGGCGCTGGAGGCCGACTTCCTCCTCCCGACGCCCCACCACCCGTGGGAGCGGGGCCTGAACGGGCACACCAACGGGCCGCCGCGCCAGTACCTGCCGAAGGGGACCGACCTGCGGCAGGTCACGGACGCCCGCGTGAAGCGGGTCCAGGACATCCTGAACGCGCGCCCCCGCAAGGCGCTCGGCTACCTGACGCCGGCGGAGGCTTTCGCGCGGGCGCGGCCTCCCTGAGGCACTTCGCCCCGTCGGCCGACGGGGGAGAGGGAATTCCGCAGGCGCGCCCGCACGGTTTCGGTCGGGCCACCCCTTCCCTCGCCCGGACGGGCGCGCCACCTCCCGCCGCGGGGCCCTGCCGCCGCCGGGAGGCCCGGTTACGCTCCGATCCGAAGGGACAGCCGCCGTATTCCGCGTGGAATCCGGGGCCCTGGCCGGAAAATCCCTCAACACCGGCCCGCCTCCTCCGCTCGGGCCACGCCCTCGCTCCGGAGGCGGGCCGGTGTTGCACTTCGGACTGGAAGTGGGGCCGCGAAAAAACCGTGACTTGGGGTTTTCTGGCGAACACTAATTTTTCGTTACGTGTGAGTTGAAACAAAACCAATTCAAATTCAAATTTGTAGCTTGGTCAATTTTGCCGTATTTGTTCGCTGATTCTTATAAGGATGACTCATGACAACCGACATCATGACAATCCGCGAAGTCTCTGAGTATCTCGAGATCGCCGAGAAGACGGCTTATCGCCTCGCTGCGGACGGTGAACTGCCAGGCTTGAAGATTGGAGGGAGTTGGTGGTTTCGAAGGAATGAAATTGACAGATTGATAAACAAGAAACAAGGCGACGCTGATGAGCAATTCGTTTTTCGACGAGCCGATTCTCAACTCGCCCTATGAGGAGCCGGCGCGGCATCATGCACTTGACGGGGAAGGTCAACCCACCGATCTGCCGCCGATCTCAGGGCGTCGTCCGTCTGCACCTCTTTCTCCGGTTCCGAAACCAAAAAAGCACCGCTCTCGACAATCCAGCAATGAACAACAAAAGCTGAAATTATACGTGGATGACGGCATATCGTCGGAAGATCAGGAATATAACCCGACACCGATAATCAACGATGTTCGCACACAGCTAAAGCAGTGGCGATCCGTTTCAAACCCGCAAGACTGGGGCGTGACGCCGGCGACCGCTCGTTTGCTTCAACACTGGCGGAGCCATGAATTTCAGGACATCCGCCCGTTCTTTTGTCAGGTTGAAGCCGTTGAAACCATTATCTGGTTGACTGAGGTTGCTCGTAAGAATACGCGATACAAGCGGTTCTGGAATCACATTGACAGCGCAAATGCGGGTGCCAACCCCGAACTCTTGCGGCTCGCGCTGAAAATGGCGACCGGTGCCGGCAAAACGACTGTAATGGCCATGCTGATCGCCTGGCAGACAATCAATGCGGTTCGAACGCCGGCCAGCAAACTCTTCACGCGCGGTTTCTTGATCGTTGCCCCAGGCATTACGATTAAAGATCGCCTCCGTGTTCTCCAGCCAAGCGACCCGGACAGTTACTATGAGAGTCGGGAACTTGTTCCCGCAGACATGCTGACCGATCTCGCAAAGGCCAAAATCGTCATCACCAACTATCACGCCTTTCAGTTGCGCGAGTTGATGGATGCGAACAAGACAACGCGATCCCTACTGCAAGGCCGTGCTGATCCTGTCCAGAGCAAAGAGACGGAAGGGCAAATGGTTCGCCGCGTTGCGGATGAACTCATGGGCATCAAGAACATCGTCGTTATCAACGATGAAGCGCATCATTGTTACCGTGAAAAGCCGGATGGTGAAGAAGAGAAGCTCACCGGCGATGCGCGCAAGGAAGCCGAAGAAAACAGCAAGGCCGCCCGTCTCTGGATCAATGGCATTGAAGCCTTCAAGCGTAAACTGGGTGTCCGTATCGTTTACGACCTGTCCGCCACGCCCTTCTTCCTGAGCGGTTCTGGGTGGGCGGAAGGAACACTCTTTCCTTGGACAATCAGCGATTTCTCGCTCATGGACGCCATTGAATGCGGGATTGTCAAACTGCCGCGTATCCCAGTGGACGATAATATTCCCGGTGCTGAAATGCCTATTTTTCGCGATCTTTGGAAGCATATCGGCAAGGACATGCCCAAAAAGGGCGGTCTGACTGCTGATCCAAATTCCATTCCTGACAAATTAAAGACGGCGCTTCACTCGCTTTATGGGCACTATGAAAAGGTTGATGACGCCTGGGAACGTGAAGGCATCGATATTCCTCCCGTCTTTATTGTCGTATGCAACAATACCACGACATCCAAGCTGGTGTACGAATGGATATCCGGCTGGCAGCGCGACAATGAGGACGGAGAGCCCGTAACCCAGCATCGCGGGAATTTGCCGCTCTTCCAAAATTTCGACCAGTATGACGAGCCGCTGGCGAAGCCGAACACGCTCCTCATTGACAGTCGCCAGATCGAAAGCGGTGAACTCGACAAGAATTTCCGCGCAATGGCGGCGCCCGAGGTCGAAAAATTCAAGCGGGAACGGAAACAGCGCGGCGAGCACGGAGAAATTTCCGATTCCGAACTTCTTCGGGAGGTGATGAACACCGTCGGCAAGAAGGAAAGGCTTGGAGAGCAAATTCGCTGCGTCGTATCCGTTTCCATGCTGACGGAAGGGTGGGACGCCAATACGGTGACGCATATTCTCGGGGTCCGCGCATTTGGCACACAACTTTTATGTGAGCAGGTAGTCGGCCGCGGCCTGCGCCGTCTCAGCTACGAACTCAATCAACATGGACTCTTTGACAGTGAATACGCCGATATTCTCGGCATCCCGTTCAACTTTACCGCCAAGCCTGTGGTCGCGCCGCCGAAGGCGCCGAAGAAAACGACTCATGTGAAGGCGCTGAAAGAGCGGGAGGCGTTGGAAATCTCGTTCCCCCGCGTCATTGGCTATCGCGTGGATTTACCTGAAGAGCGTTTGCAAGCAGAGTTTACCGACGAGTCCTCTTATGTGATCGATCATGAAATGGTCGGAGCCAGCCAGACCGATATGTCTGGCATTGTGGGCGAAGGGCATACGCTCTCACTGAAAGAGGCGCAGAATCTGAGGCCCAGCACCATCGCCATGAATCTGGCGAAGGATGTGCTTAACCGCCACTTTGTCGATGAAGACGGTGAAGCCAAATACTACCTTTTTGGCCAAATCAAATGGATGTGCCGGCGCTGGATTGACGAGGGCTATCTCAAATGTCCGGGAGACACCGAACCCTGGATGTTGAGTTTCTATCCGGAAATCGCAGCCCAGGCGACGGAAAGGATTGTCACCGCCATCGTTCGCGCCCGCGGCCGAGAAGCCCAGGTCAAAGCGGTCATCGACCCATACAGTCCGACGGGTTCAACGCGGCATGTCAGCTTCACCACGACCAAGGATGTGCGGGAAACCGACCCGCGCAAATGCCATCTGAACTATGTGGCCAGCGACAGTGAATGGGAGGCGGAATTCGCCCGCGTCGCCGAAAACCACGCCAAAGTCCTGTCCTATGTGAAAAATCAGGGTCTGGGCTTCACCGTTCCTTACAAGGATGGCGGCGTCGCCCGTGAATATGTACCGGACTTTATTGTTCAGGTGGAAGACGGGCGTGGGAGCGATGATCCTCTCAACCTCATCATCGAGATCAAGGGCATGAAGAATGAGCAGGTCAAACTCAAAAAAGAAACCATGACCGAAAAATGGGTTCCGGGTGTGAACGCTCTCGGCGCCTATGGTCGATGGGCATTCGATCAGTTTGATAGCGTGTTTGAAATCGAGCGCGAAATCCGGGAGCTGATTGAACGCGCCATCGAAAATAACCATGTGAGTGAGGTTGCTTAATGGCAAGAAGAGCAAAAAAGGGGCCGAAGCAGGTTGAAACCCTGACACACGACAAAGCCAGACGCCGGAACATTCCGACGGCGGAGCTGCAATCGGCGGCTGAACGGTTTGAGGAGATACATCCCTTTGAGCCCGTCACCTATGAACGCTCCAATCCTCTTGCAAAGGGAGAAAAACGGGAGCGCGATGAAGACCTCGACCCGCAGATTGTCTGGAAGGGAACCAGCATTCGTCTGACCAAGGATCAGATTGACACGCTAAAGGCGGGTGAAAAGGTTGAGTTGGGCGACGCGCAACTGGTCTGGCGCGGCAAGGACAATCAAGACTGGTCGGACCTCGTGGTGCAGGCGCCGCCGATCTATGTGCAGGAGAAAATCCACCCAAAGCACATTATCGAAGACCTCAAGCGCCAGACCAAGGAACGACGTGACGAGGAAGGCGGCACGCTCGATCTGTTCGGGGACTTCAATGGTCTCGAACCGGAAGCCAGAACCGAGTTCTACCGGCACGATCAGCATTGGCAGAACCGCATGATTCTTGGCGACAGCCTGCAAGTCATGGCGAGCCTCGCCGAGCGTGAATCCCTGCGCGGCAAGGTGCAGTGCATCTATTTCGATCCGCCCTACGGGATCAAGTTCAACAGCAACTGGCAGGTTTCAACGCGCAGCCGCGACGTGAAGGACGGCAAGCTAGAGCAGATCACGAGAGAGCCTGAACAGGTGAAGGCATTCCGGGATATATGGAAGGACAGCATTCACTCCTATCTCACCTATTTGCGTGATCGCCTCACGGCAATGCGCGATCTGCTCTCCGAAAGCGGGTCTATTTTTGTTCAGATCGGCGATGAGAATGTCCACCGCGTCCGCGCTCTAATGGACGAGGTATTTGGTGAAGACAATTTCGTAAGCGAAATTCTTGTCTGGAAAACAAGTAGTCAGACTTCTGCACATTTACCTACAACATGCGACTACATAATATGGTTTGCGCGATCTAAGGCATCTCTCAAATATCGGCAGATGAACATAATTAAGGACCCTGCTGATCCATCGACATCTTCGGGAGAATATAAAAACCACTGGATAGGGTTTGGATCGTACCTCACCGCTAAACAGGCGAAAGATGTTCCGACTAAAGAACTAAATTTGTTCCGCCCGTCGCCGACTACGAGTCAGTCGGGCGGTGAGACAACCCGTTTTGATTTCGAATACAACGGCCGAGTATTCAAGCCAGGTCCCGGAGGTTGGAAATCTAACATTCAAGGTTTCCAGCGACTTGCCAAGGCAGATCGTATAATGGCCCGTGATAAGAGTATTTCTTACGTTCGTTTCCTATCAGATTTTCCTGTAGTGTCCATTTCCGACCTTTGGACCGATGTCAGGTGGGGCTTTGATGCGATTGAGAAACGATATGTAGTGGAGACCAATCCTAGGGTGGTCCAGCGCTGCATTTTAATGGCAACGGATCCCGGCGACCTAGTGCTCGATCCGACCTGCGGGTCGGGTACTACTGCGACCGCATCAGAGCAATGGGGGCGTCGATGGATAACAATCGACACGTCGCGTGTTGCGTTGGCCCTTACTCGTTCGAGACTAATGAGCGCCCGATACCCCTACTATTATCTGGCGGATAGCGATGATGGGCGCGAAAAAGAACAGGACATCTCAGGTGTTCCGAAGGCAGATGTGCGTTCACGGAATGATATTCGTCAGGGATTCGTTTATGAGCGAGCACCCCACATCATGCTCAAGTCTATTGCTAATAATGTCGAGATCGATGTGATCTGGAACAAATGGCAAGAAACACTGGAGCCGCTTCGCAAGGAACTAAACGACATTCTCAATAC
Source organism: uncultured Rhodobacter sp. (assembly GCA_965201085.1). GTDB lineage: Bacteria > Pseudomonadota > Alphaproteobacteria > Rhodobacterales > Rhodobacteraceae > JAPOUP01. The sequence continues at coordinate 465,333 of CBDAVS010000015.1, forward strand.
TGATTTGGAAGAATGGGAAATCCCGCGCGAAACCGATGATGGCTGGTCCGACAATATCGCCGCGGTTCATGCCCGCTGGTGGGATGCGCGCATCAAACGCCAGCAGGAAATCGATAAATCCATCGCGCAAAAGGCGGATGTCGAATATCTTTATGACCGGCCTTACGAGGATACGTCCATGGTCCGCGTCGCCGGGCCGTTCACCGTTGAAAGTCTATCGCCGCATCGCGTAATTTCTGCCGATGAAGACATATTGATGGACGAGATCAATGCCGTGGAAGGCAATCGTACGCGTCCGAAGTCCGGCCCAATCGCCGCGCCGGCACAGGACTTCGCGACTATGGTTCTGGAGAACCTGAAATCCGCCGGAGTGCATCAATCGGACAAGCATGACCGTATCGAGTTTACAGCGATGGAAGGTTGGCCCGGAGATTACATCGCCGCGACCGGCACCTATGAACAAGGCGGGATCGCCAAACGCGCTGCCATCTTCATCGGCCCGGAATTTGGTTCGATCACCCGCTCCGACATTATGGCCGCCGCGCGCGAAGCCAATGACGCACGTTTTGATGTGTTGATCGCCTGCGGCTTCAACTTCGATGCGCATTCATCGGAAGTGAACAAGCTGGGGCCGCTGCCGATCCTCAAAGCCAAGATGAACCCCGATCTTCACATGGCGGATGATCTGAAAAACACCGGCAAGGGCAATCTGTTTGTCGTCTTCGGCGAACCCGACATTGAATGGAATTTCGACGCGGACGGCAATATCGTTGTGGAAGTGCTGGGCATCGATGTGTTTGACCCAAAGACAGGCGAAGTCCGAGCGTCCGGCAAGAACGACATCGCGGCGTGGTTTATTGATACGGACTATAATGAAGAGAGTTTCTTCGTCCGCCACGCCTATTTTATGGGGGCGAATGATCCATATAAATCCCTCAAGAACAGCCTGAAAGCGGAAATTGACGAGGAAGCCTGGGCAACGCTTTACCGCGACACATCAAGACCTTTTGCGCGCCCTTCGACCGGCCGTTTTGCGGTGAAAGTCATCAACCACTTCGGCGATGAAGTGATGAAGATATACGGGGTGTAGGCCTCATGAATTTCCTGTTGGCGAACACATTTCAATCGGCGCTCGCCAAGCTTACGAATGACGAGCAAAAAGCGGTCAAGCTGACCGTGTTTGATCTCCAGCAGGATCGTTCAAGTCCTGGTCTGAAATTTCATCGGATCGACAAATCCAAAGACCAGAATTTCTGGTCGCTGCGCGTCAATCGCGACATTCGACTGATTGTTCACAAAACCAAGTCCAGTTTTCTGGTCGCTTACGTGGACCACCATGACGACGCCTATAAATGGGCGGAACGCCGCCGCATTGATGCGCATCCGCGCACCGGCGCCGCCCAGATTGTCGAGGTGCGAGAGCGCGTCGAGGAAATCACCTTTCCCAAATATGTAGAGGCAGAAACACCCGAAGTCCCGAAGGCTGCGGAAGCGCCGGTGCGGTTCTATCAACCTCTGTTTCTGAAACTGACCAATGACGAATTGCTGAGCGTCGGCGTGCCGGAAGACTGGCTTGAGGATGTTCGCAATGCGTCGGAGGATAATTTCCTCGACTTGGCGGTTTACATACCAAGCGAAGCCGCAGAGGCTTTGTTGGATTATACGGTGAATGGCCAACTGATTGTGCCGGGGACTGCGCCTGACATCGATCCTTTCGCGCACCCGGATGCACGGCGGCGCTTCCGCGTTATGGAAAATGTCGAGGAGCTGGAACAGGCGCTCAACTATCCGTGGGACAAATGGGCGATCTATCTGCACCCGGCGCAACGGGAGCTGGTTGACGGAAAGTTTTCAGGCCCGACCCGTGTGGCTGGATCAGCGGGAACGGGAAAGACCGTTGTGGCGCTGCATCGCGCGGCTCATATTCTTCGGTCGGACAAGGATGCCAAGCTTCTTTTGACGACATTCTCTAGCCCGCTTTCCAATGCGCTGAAGCACAAGCTGAAACTCTTGCTGCATGACGATCCGAATCTGGATCACCGAGTGTCAGTCCGGCCTTTTGATGGCGTGGCGAAAGAACTGTTCACGCTCATACATGGCTACGATCCGAAAATGGCGAGACAGGAGCATGTTGCGCCTGCCTTGAGTCAAGCGGCTACAGAGCTTGAGCTTGACGGGTTTACGGATCGCTTTTTGATGTCGGAATGGCGATACGTCATCGATGCCTGGCAAATCGACGGGCTGGAAGCGTATGCGCGCGTGCCCCGGCTGGGCCGCAAAAATCGATTGGGAAGCCGCCAGCGTGAGAACCTGTGGCCCGTTTTCGAGCGCGCAAGAGTGATACTTGCCGGGCAACACAGATACACGCCTGCCAGCATTTTTGGCGGAGTGGCCGGTCATTACAAAGACCGACCGAACAAGCCTTTCACGCACATCATCGTCGATGAAGCGCAAGACCTTGGCGTGCCCGAGTTGAAAATGTTGGCCGCGATTGCGCCGGACGAGCCGCAGGCCCTGTTCTTTGCCGGAGACTTGGGGCAGCGCATTTTCCAGGAGCCATTTTCATGGCTTGGTCTCGGCATAGATGTGCGTGGGTGTTCGCACACCTTGAAGGTCAACTACAGAACATCGCACCAAATTCGACAATCCGCGGATAAGCTTCTTCCAGCTGTGGTGCGTGACGTGGACGGTATCGAAGAGGACCGTCGCGGAACGGTTTCGGTCTTCAATGGTCCTGATCCGGACATTCAAATTCATTCGGATGCGGATGGGGAACTCCGTGCAATCGGCCTGGCCATACACGAGGCTGCAGATGAAGGGATGCCGCCGGAAGAAATCGATGCCCCACTTCCAGTCCGAAGTGCAACACCGGCCCGCCTCCGGAGCGAGGGCGTGGCCCGAGCGGAGGAGGCGGGCCGGTGTTGAGGGATTTTCCGGCCAGGGCCCCGGATTCCACGCGGAATACGGCGGCTGTCCCTTCGGATCGGAGCGTAACCGGGCCTCCCGGCGGCGGCAGGGCCCCGCGGCGGGAGGTGGCGCGCCCGTCCGGGCGAGGGAAGGGGTGGCCCGACCGAAACCGGGCGGGCGCGCCTGCGGAATTCCCTCTCCCCCGTCGGCCGACGGGGCGAAGCGCCTCAGGGAGGCCGCGCCCGCGCGAAAGCCTCCGCCGGCGTCAGGTGGCCGGGCGCCTTGCGGGGGCGCGCGTTCAGGATGTCCTGGACCCGCTTCACGCGGGCGTCCGTGACCTGCCGCAGGTCGGTCCCCTTCGGCAGGTACCGGCGCGGCAGCCCGTTGGTGTGCCCGTTCAGGCCCCGCTCCCACGGGTGGTAGGGCGTCGCGAGGAAGAAGTCGGCCTCCAGCGCCTTCGCCACCTTCGCGTGCCCCGCGAACTCCCTGCCGCTGTCCGCCGTGATCGTGTGGACCCTGGCGCCGAGCCCCTTGAGAAGGTCGGTCATCGCCCCGCCGACCGCCTCCGCCTTCTTTCCGTCAACCCGTTGGACAGGCGTGAATTCCGGGCATCTGTCCACAAGCGACACCACCGCACCGCCGTGTCCCCCGCCGATCACCGTGTCCGCTTCCCAGTCGCCGATTCTCGCCTTCGCCCCGCCCTCTTTCGGGCGCTCCGGGATGTGACCCCGGCCCGCGTGGCGGCCACCCTTCCGGTCCGGTTCCTTTCCCCGCCGCCGCAGGTGCCCGAAAAGCGTCCCTCCGTCCCCGCGGTCCGCGCGTACGATGTCGTATATCCGCTGACGGCCGACCATGCCGGGGTCCTCCAGCCGGAGACGCCCCGGGATCCGTTCCGGGCTCCAGCCCTCCTCCAGCTTCGCCACGACCTTCGCCCGGCGCTCCTCCGTCAGCTTCCCCGGGACCGAAGAGGCCCCGCTCCGGCGCCCGGTGGCCTTCCTCCACGCCTGTCCCTGCCGGTATCCCCGCCCGCCGCCGTTGCGTCGGATCTCCCGCGATATGGTGGCCGGATGGCGGCCCAGCTGCCTGGCGATGGCCCCGTTCGAAAGCCCGCTTTTCCCCGTCGCGTATATCTGGCATCTTTCGTCGAAGGTCAGATGACGGTAGCCCTCGGGCATGACACTCTCCTATCCTGAGCACAGGGACTGTCGCCGTTATCTGGCCGATTCGCAGGATGCTGCACCCGAAACGCGGCTTCCCACCATCAACGGTGTTGCACTTCAGAGCGGAACGGGGGGTGTGTTTGTCCGGTCGGCAGACGAATTATCGCGCGCAAGAAAGGCAGTGAACGACGCCGGTCAGACACCATTGGAACTCTCTGACAGGGTGGAAGATCGCACGGAGCGGATTGCTATCGGCACAATGCACTTGGCGAAGGGTTTGGAGTTCCGTCAGGTGATCGTCATGGCTTGCGACGAGAACGTTCTTCCAGATCAGGATCGGATCGACACTGTTGCGGATGAGATCGAGATCGATGAGGTCTATGACACAGAGCGCCAACTGTTTTATGTCGCCTGCACAAGGGCCAGGGAAAAGCTGATCGTATCTGGCGTCTCGCCTGCCTCTGAGTTCTTCGCGGATTTGAAGGGGGGTGAGAATGAATGATCTTTGCAGATACAAGTTTCTGTCACCTGCCGATAGGGTTGGGCCTTAAAGTTGAAGTTAAAGAAGGCGCATATTCGTAATTTTCGGCGTCTTGAAAACGTTTCATTTCACTTGGATAGCCGAGAGACCCTCTTTGTAGGGCCTAACAATAGCGGAAAGACTTCAGCAACCAGTGTGTTTCGTTGTTTTCTTGGAAGGCGAGACTTCACTATTCATGATTTCCCTTTGAAGTCTCTCAAAGACATCGATGAGTGGCACCCTGAAAAAAAGGACGAAGCAGGCGAGCCCGTTAACTTACCAGAAATTGGCTTCGATCTCTGGTTTTCGCTGGACCCAGCTGGCGTACCTTACGCGAAGATAGTCGCTTTGATTACCGACTTAGCGGACGATGTCGTTGAGGTGGGTGTGGGATGCGTTTTCAAGGCCGACGATCCGGTTGCGTTTTGGCGCGACTACGACAAGCTGTATCCTGAGAATGAGGATGGGAAGCGTGAGAGAACAATTAGCCAGTACTTGGAAGGCGAAGGGCGGCTTAAAAAGCACTTCGGAATTTTCTATTCCTCGCTAAAGCAAGATGGGGGTGGACTGCAGCGAGTCGATCTGATGTCAAAAGAAGGAAAGCAAACCCTTCAGTCGCTCCTACGGGTCGATTTCGTGGACGCGCAACGCAATCTCCAGGATGACGAAATGACGAGCCGCGGCAGCCGATTGTCAGCCGCCTTTGCGTCCTTCTATCGCGCGAATCTGGAACAGGCGGAGGCCGGCGAAAACGCAATAAGGATTGTTGAGGAGCACAATCAGAAGCTAACTGACCACTATGGTGTTAGCTTTAAGGACCTAATGGATGTGCTCAAAAAACTTGGCGTGCCATCGGCTAGTGAGCGAGAGCTTACGATTGTATCGGCGCTCGGAGCTCAAGAAGCTCTCAAAGGGACAACAGATCTGGTCTACACTGAAGCTGGCGCGACCCACAGTCTCCCGGAAGCATATAATGGGCTGGGGTTTAAGAACCTAATCCTCATGGCGGTCCAGTTACGGGATTTTCAAGTTCAATGGGCCATGACCGAAGAAGATCGGCCGCTATGTCATGTGATCTTCATAGAGGAGCCTGAAGTTCATTTGCATGTTCAGGTACAGCAAACATTCATTGGCAATATGTGGTCAATCTTGGATGAGCTAGCTAAGAAAGAACAAATCACACCGCAATTTGTCGTTACGACCCATTCATCGCACATTTTGAATTCGGTCGATTTCGAAAAAGTTCGATACTTCCGTCGTTGTCAGCGGGAGGGCGAAAGCAAACCCGTTAACACCATCCTGCCAATATCAGATGTCCACAGTCTGAAAGACTATAATGCGCCAGCCGTGACGGAGGAGCCCAATCCGCTCTCGGAGGACGAAGCTCTCGCATTTCTAAAGCGGTATATGACACTGACCCATTGCGATTTGATGTTCGCCGATGCGGCGGTGTTGATCGAGGGTGCTGCGGAACGGCTTCTGCTTCCCGCTATGATCGACAAGGCGCAACCGGAGTTGAATGGTGCCTATCTGACTATATTGGAAATTGGCGGTGCCTATGCGCATATTTTTTCGGCACTGTTGAAATTCCTTCATGTGCCGTATCTGGTCATAACGGACCTGGATTCTGTGAAAACGAATCCAGAAACCAACAAAAATATGGCCTGTTGCGCAAACGTGTCGGATGCAGAAACATCTAATGCCGTACTTAAATCCTATTTCCCGGAAGCAAACAATGTTCCGGCACTGGCCGCGTTAAGCGCCGATGAAAGAACACAAGAAGGCGGGGACCGGTTCGTCACGTTTCAGCGGCCGATCAATGTCACCCACGGCAATAAGGATTTGACGCTTTGGGCACGAACGTTTGAAGAGGCGTTGATTTTTGAGAACATTGCAACCTGTGGCGGAGAGGGGTTTTTAAATACCATCACGCTACCGGAAACGCCGGACGACATAAATACATCAGTTTTCGAGCAGGTTCGTGCTTCCACTTTCAAGAAAACGGACTTCGCTCTTACTGCACTTGCAGAGAGCGATTGGACACCCCCCGAATACATTTGCGAGGGGCTGAACTGGTTGGCAATACGCCTTAAGGTTGCTGCTGGTACAGGTGATACCAATGGCGCATGAACGGACCAAAGCGGACTTGTATATCCAAACCTGTCTCGATGAAAAACAATCATTCGCTGTCATCGCTGGGGCTGGTTCGGGCAAAACCACCTCGCTCGTCAATGCACTGAAATATGTTCGTGCCGAGCATGGCCGAAAACTTCGGCGCGACGGACAAAAGGTGGTGTGCATCACTTACACAAAACGCGCGCGGGACGTACTGCGGCATCGGCTCAACGATGACGATCTTTTCGAGGTTTCAACAATTCATAGCTTTTTGTGGAACGAGGTTAGTCGTTATTCGCAAGATATCGCTGCCGTGATTGCAGAAACGATTATCCCGACAAAAATAGCAAAGTATAAGGAAGACGCATCAGGTGCCTCGCAGAAAGCGGAACGAGCCCGCGTGAACATCGCAAAACTTGAAGAGGCACTCCCGCACGTAAGCGAGATTGGCAAATTCGACTATGATGATGGCAAGTTCAGCGACTTCAAAAAAGGTACAATCGGTCACGATGACTTAATCGATATCGCGGCAGCTATGATTTTCTCTCGTCCGCTCCTGCAAAAAATCATAGGACATAAATACCCTTACACTTTTGTCGATGAAGCACAGGACACATTTCCTGTCGTCGTTGAAGCACTCAACCAAATCTGCAGCGGTGATGGTCTGCCAATCGTCGGATATTTTGGTGACCCGATGCAGCAAATTTATGAGAAGCGAGCGGGTCAATTCGAGGGACCACCTGGATACAAAGTAATTGCCAAAGAGCAGAATTTTCGGTCCGCAAGGTCGGTAATCGAGTTGGCAAACAAACTCAGAGATGACCTGCAACAAGTGCCGGCCGGTCCGAATGCCGAAATCGAGGGAGATGTCACCCTGATTCTGGTCGCTGCAGAAGAGCTCGGCGCACCGCGTAAGCGCTACACTGACGAGCAACTAGACCGCGCGCTCACCAAATTTGACGGCGTGCTTGCTGAAATCGGTTGGCAAGACCATGAAGCTTCGAAACGTCTGTATCTCGCCCGTCAAATGATTGCTCGCCGGTTAGGGTTCCTGGAGCTGCATCGATTGTTCGATGGAGAGTATGCGTCGCAACGCGCCAAAGACGAATTTGAGGAGGGCAATCACTTCCTCATAAAGCCCATTGTGGAGACTCTCTGGCCGATTACGAATGCGTTGGAAAAAAAAGATGAACTGGGTGTATTGAAGGCGCTGCGCACAAACAGCCCTGCATTCGACATAAGCGGGGACAATGCCGGGCGCCCGCTCAAGCACATGCTCGCTCAAGCCAAGATCAAAGGCGAAGGGCTGCTAAAACGTTGGAAAGAGGGCACAATAAAAGATGTTCTGAGCTACGGATGCGAGGAAGGGCTCTATAGTTCAAGCGAACGCCTGGCGCAGCATCTCAACCGAGACCCGCGACTAGAAGCTTATAATAAGGATGAGCATGGAGCGGAGCGGTCTGATTGGCTTGCGGATACGTTTTTTCAGAGTACCACAAGCGAACTTTCACCCTATGCCGAATTCGTCACCGACAATACACCGTTCAGTACACAGCATGGTGTCAAAGGCGAGGAATATGACGACGTACTCGTCCTTTTTGACGATGTTGAGGCAGCTTGGTCTATGTACAGCTTTGCCAAACTCTTCGCGCCTGGTGTTGCAGGCGAGGGCACATCTGGGCAGATCGAGCGGTCACTTCGGTTGGCATATGTGTGCTTTACCAGAGCTCAAAAAACACTGCGGATTGTGCTTTTTTGCCCGTCGCCTGCCGAGGCCAAAACAGAATTAGTCGCAAAGGGATGGCTTGATGAGGGTCAGATTCGTATTTTTCCCGGTTAACCGGGACCAATTCAATTAGGCGCACTTAAACATCGGCATGCAGAGCAGCAATCCCATCCGAAATTGCACTTCAAGCTGACCTACAAATTGTACTACACTCCAACTTGACAAGGGTTATAGGCCATTGTATTAAAGAGAAGATCATGAGTGCTTCGAGTCTTCTCGGCAATTGCCTTCATTCCAGCGCCTCATCCAACAGTTTCTGTATTTCCCTTCCCAAAACCTTCAGGTCCGCGTCGATCTCGGTCAGTGGTCGCGGTGGCTCATACCGATAGAAATGGCGTGTGAACGGGATCTCGTATCCCACTTTCGTCTTGGAATGATCTATCCAAGCATCGGGAACGTGCGGCACCACCTCCCGCTCGAAATAAGGCTCGATGTCCTCCTTCAGTGGGATGTTCTCATTGTCACGTAGCTCGGCGTCGGGTTCGGGGTTTCCATTCCGGTCGCGGCAGATATCCACCTGCGGATCCCGTTCCCCCAATTCACTAACAACAGCCTTGAATACCGTTGTCGGCACAGCGACATCTTTGGATCTGAACGCGTTCTCAGGTGGTCGGTGAACGTCTCCCTGTTCATCCAGACCCCATCGCCCGCCATCGCCTCGAGGGCGGACAGGATATCGACCTGGAGTTTCATGCCCCCGGTGACCTCCCGCTCGCCCTCGGCTCCCGTTTTCCTGGACAGGGCGAGTCGCATGAACGGTGTCGCGCCCCTTACCCGCGCGATACCCTCCGGCGTGACCGCGAAACCGAGTCTAAGAGTTTGAATCATAAGTCACTGATATGATTAAACTATTGTTTTTCATGGAGTTGACGCCCTCGCCACCCGCCTGAGCAGGAACCGGCAGGCGGCCAGCGTTCGTTCGTGCCTCACTCACGCTCGGACCGGTGGCGCGTGATGCCTCACCCCGGATGCCAGCGAGTTCTCGCTGAGCCTTTCGTAATCTTTCGACAGGCGGCGGCACCGGCCCATCCAGGCGAAGGTCCGCTCCACCACCCAGCGGCGGCAGGGAACCGTGAACCCTTTGACATCCTCCGGTTTTTCGACGGTCCCGATCACGTCCGGCAACCCCATCCCCCAAGCCGCTCCCGCAGCTTCGGACCCGGGTGGCCACCGTCGGCGAACAGCCTGCACACCGTCGGGGCCGTCTCCAGCAGCTTCGCGATCAGGTCCGGCGCCCCGTCCCGGTCCTGGATATCGGCGGTGTGAACCGTCATGACGATCGGCGTGCCGTCGGCGTCCACGATCAGGTGCCTTTTCCTCCCCTTCACCCTCTTCCCGGCGTGGTGGCCGCGGGGGCCGCCGCTCTCCGTGGTCCTCACCGACTGGCTGTCGATCGAGGCGGCGGTCGGCTCCGCGGAGCGCCCCGGACACCGCCGCGCGAGGTCCCGGAGACGATGCACGATACGCTCCGGGAGCCCGCTCCGCCGCCATGCGTAAAAATAGTTCCGGTCGGTGGAAAACGGTGGATATCCAGAGGGTAACGCACGCCACTGGCATCCCGTGGACAGGATATACCGGCCCGCGTCGGACACCGACCGAAGGTCGACCTCGCGCGGTCGTCCCATCCTTCCCCGCTTCGGAAGCATCGGCTCAATGACGGTCCATTCGGCGTCGGTCAGGTCATTTTGACTGTGGTCGTCCGGGCGCTTATAGAGCTGTTGGGTGGTCCTGTTCCAGGGCATGGCGATCTCCGGATTTGGGTAAACGGTCAATCTGGAATACCACATCCTGCGGGACCACTCAACTTATGGAACAAACTCTAAGCGGTCGCTCGACGGTGATGCGGTGGATATCCGCCTCCGGGATTTCCTTGCGCTTGTCACTCAGAGACTTACGCATCTTCGTCCACATGGCGGTGGCGTCGATCAGCTGAACCTTTCCCTTTCGTTCATCCGATTTGCGATTGGTCAGAAGCCAGACATAGGTGCTGATACCGGTGTTGTAGAACAGTTGGTCGGGCAGGGCGACGATCGCTTCCAGCCAGTCCCGTTCGATCACCCAACGGCGGATATCCGACTCACCGGATCCCGCCCCGCCCGTGAAAAGCGGAGAGCCGTTCAGAACGATGGCCAGCCTGGACGGGGCGTTACTGTGGAATTTGGAGATCATATGCTGGAGAAACAGTAGTGATCCGTCGCTGACTCTCGGCAGGCCCGCGCCGAACCTTCCGGAATAACCACGGCCCCTTTCGTCACGTATTGTTCGCTCGACCTTCTTCCAGTCCACACCGAAGGGAGGATTCGACAGCATGTAGTCGAAGGTCCGGCCGGTATGGGCGTCGTCGGTGAACGTGTTGCCGAAGGCTATGTTCTCTGCCGGCTGCCCCTTGATCACCATGTCGGATCTGCACGTGGCGTAGGATTCGCCGTTAAGCTCCTGTCCGAAAACCTTGAGGATGGCCCCCGGCGCCTTCTCACGCAGGTATTCCTCGGCGACGGACAGCATGCCGCCCGTTCCGCAGGCCGGATCATAGAGCGTCCTGATGACACCGGGTTCGGTCAGGGCGGCGCTGTCCTTTATGAACAGCAGGTCCACCATCAGCCGGATGACCTCGCGGGGGGTGAAATGCTCTCCCGCCGTCTCGTTTGACTGTTCCGAGAAGCGGCGGATCAGTTCCTCGAATACATAGCCCATCCGCATGTTGCTGACATGGTTGAGGCCAAGGTCGATGACCGCGAAGCGCTCGACGACGCTGAAGAGGAGGCCGGCGTCATGCAGGCGCTGCACTTGGTCGAAAAACTTGAAATGTACCCCTATTGTTTCCCGGATGTCGGTGGAGAAGGCGTTGACGTAGGCCTTCAGGTTTTCGGTCAGGTGATCGGGATCCTGCATCAGCTTCGGGAAATCGTAGGACGAGGTGTTGTAGAAACCATGGCCGGATGCGCTTTTCAGGACTTTCTCGCGCATTTCCGGAACCGTGGCCTGCGGCAGTTTCTTCGCCCGTGCCAGCACCCTGTCCTTGGTCGCCGACTGAATGCAGTCGAGACGGCGCAGCAGGGTGAACGGCAGGATCACCCGTCCGTATTCCGACTGCTTGTAGTCCCCCCGTAGAAGCTCGGCGATGGACCAGATGAAACTGACGATTTCCTGATGGTCTTTCATAGGCTTTCCAAGGTTGCACTTCGAAAGTGAGGGACATCTGTGCTGAGAACAGTCTGACAGTCACGTATTTCCCGGCGGTCTGATCACACTCGAATCTCCGTTCACGGCCTTAAGTCAATCATACGACAGCAACCTGCCTCCATCGCCAGCTTCCGAATCATGTTCACCAAGGGGGCCTTTCGCCTCCCTGACGCTCAACGCGGTTTGATTGGTCTTCGTCACGACTGCACCAATGAAGGAGTCAATCAGGTGGGGCGAGTCATTTCAAAAAAGCCTCACATACAAATGGAAACGCGCCAACGGGGCACCTCCCGGTATTTTGCATCGGATGACCGAGCCAGCTTTTCGGGTCGCGGATCTGTGGTACTGTCTGGATGATGGGCTTTCATGTCGGGGTCCAGCGGGCCGCTGAAGGTGGAGGACACCGTCATGCGGTGCGTCGGAGTGGATCGAGTGCGGGGTATGGGTGGTGATGTGCGACCATGGGAAAGAGGCGGAGTTCCGGTATCCGGACACCCACGGATATCTTCTGAATCTGTCGAAATGGTATGCCACCGTCGTACGCTGGCGTGAGGGAGTATTCCACCAATACCAGATTGGGGGCGCGGAGGTCTGTTGCCGCGGGGTCGGATCGGTCAAGAAGAGAGATCGCCACCAAGAAAAAAGGCCTGCACCGAACGCGCCGGGGAAGTTTATTGACTTGCAGTGTACAATCGGGTCCATTCAACCAGAAGGGTGGAGCGAAATTATTTATGGGAGGACTGAATTCATGACTATGACACCTGACCCGTCATTCTATCCGTCACCCAAGGACGCCATGGAGGCGCCGCTGGAAGGGCTCGCCTTCGCGCTGATGCTGTCCCCCGGATTTTTCCAGACATGACGGACTGGCCGTGGTTAATGTGGACCCAGGTTCCAAGGACTACGGCAGGATCGTCCACACGGTGATGATGCCGAACAAGTGCCACGAGGCTCGTCATTTCGGCTGAAACGCCTGTTCTTCAGCCCTTTCTCCGCTCACCGGTCACGCCTTTATCGAGCGCCGCTATCTGATTGTTCCCGGCAACCGGTCACGCCGCATCTACGTCATCTACGTAAAGGATCTGCTGGAAGCCAAGCTTCATAAAATCATCGAACCTGAAGAGGAATTTGCGAAAACCGGCTATTCCCGCCCCCACACCATCCATTGCGGGTCTGAGGGAATCTATGTGTCGACACTGGGCGGCGCCGGTGAGGATGGCACTGACGGCCCTCCTGGGATTTTCATCCTCGACTGCAGGACCTTCCATATCATCGGCCGCTATGAGATCGAGCGTGGTGTGCGGGACATGCACTACGATTTCTGGTGGAACCTGCCGCGCGACCACATGGCTAGTTCCGAATGGGGCCTGCCGCCTCAATACGAGAACGGTGTCGTGCCCGAGGACCTTCTCGGCAACTCCGGTGGGTTGGGCCCCGGCAAAGATCAAGATGCGCGTATCCTTTGGCAGGCGCGGCGGTGGGAAAATTCAACGGAAATACCAGGGCCTGTTGACGGTCCCGGCGGAACCGCCGGTTTGAATCATACCGTTTCAATATCATATCCCGTCTCTGATCCGGGAGCCGCGGCTGGCAGCGAAGAAAATCTCCACCGTGTTCTCCTGTGCCCGGCGCTCCACGGCGCCGGGTAGCATAAAGCTGGCCCCGGACTTGCGCAGCGCATCTGCATAGGCCTGATCGATCTTGGGAACGATGTCTTTGAGATCGTGCGGAATACGGGCGTCTTCATCGGTCCTCTGAACATCCTTTGCACCGGATGCGGAACATGCCCCAGGACCAACCTCGGGATACCGGTCATAATCTCCCGGAGATTTGCGGTTGCCATTGCCGTGGCCTTTCGGCGAGGGCGGTGCGGTGACGCCCATGATCGATCAGTCCGCTTGCCGACGCCGGTCGCGTTTTCCGACAAAGCCCACAGCTTTCGCGCCTGCTCGGTATCCAGAACGCTTTTCTCTGGGACACATTTGCCGACAAGCCCGCCATATTCATTTCGCCTGGTCGGGCCGTAACAGGCGAATTCTTTCAGAATCCCCTCGGTCGCGCATAGGATTTCGGACCAGGTGCCGCGCTCGGCGGATTGGGCAAAGAGTGCGGCGATGGTCATCCTGAACTTTAGGAAACCCGCAGATTCCTTCAACGCCAGCGTGGTCTTGGCCAGCCCCGGATGACATACATGCACCGATAACGGCAGATTGGCCGCTTTCACCCGCCGCTCAAGATTGTATGCAAACATCATCTGCGCAAACTTGCTGTGACAATAGGCGAAGTGTGGGTGGTAGTTTTTGCTGAAGTCCATATCTTCGAACTGAATGCGCCTGATGCCCATCTTGTGGCCGGTGCTGCCGACAATGATGATGCGGGCCTTGCTTTCGACCAGCCGATCAAAGATCAGATGACAAAGCGGGAAATGGCCGCGGTGGTTGGTGCCAAGCTAGCTTTCAAAGCCGTCTTTGGTGAACTGCTGCGTAGCGACATGGGCGATGGCCGCGTTTTGGATGAAGGCGTCGATCCGCGGGATTTCGGCGTTCACGCGTTCCGTTGCGGTGCGCACCGAGGCCAGGTCAGCCAGGTCCATGAGGATGAAGCGCACATCCACGTAGTCGCCAGACTCCTGCTTCAGTTGGCGATGGCGGCTTCGGATTTGGGTGCGCTACGGTCCGGAATCACAACGACTGCGCCTTTGGACAGACAGAATCTGGCCGCTTCATAGCCCACACCGGAATTCGCGCCTGTGATCACATAGGTCTTGCCGGTCAGATCGCCGACACGTTCCGGGGTCCATCCCTTGGGGCCGAATGGGTTTGTTTCTGCCATTGTACCGTTCTTTCGATTTCGAAGGGGCTGGCAGGCTATCCAGCCAGCCAGCTGACCCGTTTACTCGATTGCGTCGGGGTGTTTCCTGAAGAAGGTATATACGATGCCGACAGCCTGCGAGATGTATTCGAGGATGTCATAAAGACCCAATTGGCTTGCGCCTTCGATCTCGTGAAACTCTTTTTCCGACGTCACGCGGTCGTAATACGCCTTGCTGAAGACCGCAGTTCCGGCTTCTGAATCAAAGATGCCGCGGTAAGGCTGGAGCAGCTTTTCGGCATAATGTTCGCCCGGGTTCACCTCCGATGGCGTCGTCGTCTCGCCGCTCCACCGGGCGCGAGACGCACATGAACTCCATGCCATGCCATTCGCGAACACCAACCGCTCGTAAGCGATCTCGCTCTATATCTCTGCGGGTCGAACACCGGTAGTCCGATCACGCAGCACTTCTGTTACAGATCGACGCTTAAGTGCGGGAAAATCGTTTGGTTCGAGTGTATGGATATCAACATTAATTTCGTTAAGAGTTTGTTCCATAAGTTGAGTGGTCCCGCAGGATGTGGCGTTCCGGTTGGTGAATGCAACCAAATACGGAGAGAACCATGCCCCGGGACAGGACCACCCAAAAGCCGTACAGTCGTTCGAACGACCGCCGTCAAAACGATCCGCGGGACGACGGATGGGCCATCGTCGAGCCGATGCCGCCGAAGCGGGGAAAGATGGGACGGCCCCGCAGGACCGGCCTGCGGTCGGTGTTCGACGGAGTCCGGCACATACTTTCCACCGGTTGCCGGTGGCGCGCCTTACCCACCGATATCCACCGTATTCCGCCGCCCGGAACTGTTTTCAATCCTGGCGCCAGAGCGGTCCGCCGGGCATGTCCCGACTTCCTGCGGAACCTCGCCCGACAGTGCGCGGGGCACCCGCCGGAGCCGACCGCCGCCGCCATCGACAGCCGGTCGGTGAAGACGACCGGGAGCGGCGGACCCCGCGGCCACCACGCGGGAAAGAAGGTGAAGGGCCGGAAGCGGACCGTCGCGGTGGACGTCGACGGAACGCCGGTCACCTTCATGGTCCATGCGGCCGACATCCAGGACCGGGACGGGGCGCCGGATGTCATCGCGAAGCCGCCGGTGACGGCCCCGACGGTGTGTAAACTCCGGGCCGACGGCGGCCACCCGGGGCCGAAGTCGCGCGGACGTCTTGAGAAAATGGGTCCGGCCGACATCACCGGGACCGTCGAAAAACCGGAGGAAGTCCAAGGGTTCACTGTTCTCTACCGCCGCTGGGTGGTGGAGCGGACCTTCGCCTGGATGGGCCGGTGCCGCCGCCTGTCGAAGGATTACGAAAGGCTCAGCGAGAACCCGCTGGCCTCCGGGGTGAGGCATCCCGCGCCATTGGTCCGGGCGTGAATGAGGCACGAACGAACGCTCGCCGCCTGCCGATTCCTCATCCGCCGCGTCGCGCGGGAGTTAAATCCCCGGAATCAAACAGTTAATCATATCAGTGACTTATGAGTCAAACTCTAAGGGATCGTTCGGGTTCAGAAGCGAATACCTGGATCGTCATGTGGCGTCATCAGAATATCTTCGACCCGGCTATGCGATTTGACCCAATCGTTCATTTCCGGAGATATCCACCCAATGATACGAAGGATGCTCTGGTAATCCTCTTGCAAATGCCGTTGGAAAATTGGCTCGTGATGAGCGATCCTGTTGCGGAAGGTGCGTAGATAGTTCAATGGTTTATGGGCCTGCTTCCTATTGATTGGCGCTGCATGGGAGAACACCTTGCGAAGCGAAGGCCGCCATAGGTTCATTTCATAGTTGGCTTTTCCGTTTCGTGTTGTGTTCACGGCGCCCCCCGGCCCAAGCAAAGACACCCAAAACCCGAAGGTCAGCTCCGCGACGACACTCGATGGGTTGTTGGAGTGATTGCTTTTCCCCAGCCCGGATTTCGCTTGGGCAACTCTCTTCTGGCCGAGACTGTCCAGTCTCGTGGCGGTGTTGTCGTACCATTCGTCGCCCTATTTTGCCGAAAGCTGAGCGTGCATCGCGTTGCGTGACTTCAAGTGCCTGCAACGGGCCATAGAAAGCTGCGCTGGCCGCCATGTTCCAGGCGTATAGACCAAGGGCACGCCGTTTGTCTTTGTTTGTAGCGTTCACGTAGGTTGCAAAACGCTTCGGTGAGATCGATAGTTCTAAAGCCCTCAACATTTTTTCGGAGGCAGAGGAAAATTTCTTGACATTATCGTCCAACTTGCTATCTGTCATGTTGTTCGCCCCGGACCCGCCTCTGTCGTACGGTATGCGCCCGGGGCTCAGCCTTCTTCGAGCGACGATAGCCTCGTCTCGAGACCGCTGCGTGTTTCAATTTTATGGTTACTTCGACATCGCTGAAGTCAGGTTCCAGCCTTTTAGGTTTCTCAACCAAACCCCATAGGTCATATAGGTTGGTCATCTTTCCTCCATGCCCTGCGGTACGCTCGACGCGCTGTAACATGCCCGCATTTTCCATATCTGCGATATGGCGTCGTACCTGCCGTTCGCTTAGACTTAATCGTTCAGCCAACGTCTTCAGGCTCGGATATGGTGGACTATCCTTTTTCCACCAGAAGTCACACAGATGCATGAGCACCGCGAGTTGGGTTGCGTTCAGCCCAGCCTCTGTTGCGAACGAAGCAGAAGCGAGGGGACGATGCAGAAACCCAAATTCATTACTCGCTTTCCCCACTTTTGCTCCGATGCGAGCGGTGCTTTTCCAGTCCATTGGCTAAGTGGTGGAACCACATTCGGTACGCTGGTTTTTTATTCCTGTCAGTCATGGAATTTCTCCTTGTTTCACTACGCATATCGCTCGTAAACAGGAAATTGCAAGATAAAGACTACCAGACATTAATGACCGGGTAATCAGTCACTCATGTCAGTAGATAAGCGGACACCAGCTTCCGCCAAAACACACCCCCGTTCCGCTCTGAAGTGCAACACCGTTGATGGTGGGAAGCCGCGTTTCGGGTGCAGCATCTTGCGAATCGGCCAGATAACGGCGACAGTCCCGGTGAACGAGCCGAGGAGAGTGTCATGCCCGAGGGCTACCGTCATCTGACCTTCGACGAAAGATGCCAGATATACGCGCTGAGGAAAAGCGGGCTTTCGAACGGGGCCATCGCCAGGCAGCTGGGCCGCCATCCGGCCACCATATCGCGGGAGATCCGACGCAACGGCGGCGGGCGGGGATACCGGCAGGGACAGGCGTGGAGGAAGGCCACCGGGCGCCGGAGCGAGGCCTCTTCGGTCCCGAGGAAGCTGACGGAGGAGCGCTGGGCGAAGGTCGTGGCGAAGCTGGAGGAGGGCTGGAGCCCGGAACAGGTCTCGGGGCGTCTCCGGCTGGAGGACCCCGGCATGGTCGGCCGTCAGCGGATATACGACCTCGTACGCGCGGACCGCAGGGACGGAGGAACGCTTTTCGGGCACCTGCGGCGGCGGGGAAAGAAACCGAACTGGCAGGGTGGCCGCCACGCGGGCCGGGGTCACATCCCGGGCCGGAGGGACATCTCGGAGCGCCCGAAAGAGGTCGGGGCGAAGGCGAGAATCGGCGACTGGGAAGCGGACACGGTGATCGGCGGGGGACACAGCGGTGCGGTGGTGTCGCTTGTGGACAGATGCTCGAAATTCACGCTTCTCCAACGGGTTGACGGAAAGAAGGCGGAGGCGGTCGGCGAGGCGATGACCGACCTTCTCAAGGGGCTCGGCGCCAGGGTCCACACGATCACGGCGGACAACGGCAAGGAGTTCGCGGGGCACGCGAAGGTGGCGAAGGCGCTGGAGGCCGACTTCTTCTTCGCGACGCCCTATCACTCGTGGGAGCGGGGCCTGAACGAGCACACCAACGGGCTGCCGCCCCAGTACCTGCCGAAGGGGACCGACCTGCGGCAGGTCACGGACGCCCGCGTGAAGCGGGTCCAGGACATCCTGAACGCGCGCCCCCGCAAGGCGCTCGGCTACCTGACGCCGGCGGAGGCTTTCGCGCGGGCGCGGCCTCCCTGAGGCGCTTCGCCCCGTCGGCCGACGGGGGAGAGGGAATTCCGCAGGCGCGCCCGCCCGGTTTCGGTCGGGCCACCCCTTCCCTCGCCCGGACGGGCGCGCCACCTCCCGCCGCGGGGCCTTGCCGCCGCCGGGAGGCCCGGTTACGCTCCGATCCGAAGGGACAGCCGCCGTATTCCGCGTGGAATCCGGGGCCCTGGCCGGAAAATCCCTCAACACCGGCCCGCCTCCTCCGCTCGGGCCACGCCCTCGCTCCGGAGGCGGGCCGGTGTTGCACTTCGGACTGGAAGTGGGGACAAATAATATCCAAGATCAGCATCCATAGAGTAGGGCGCAGAGTATCCACTAGGGAGAGGGCATTCGCGATTGGAGTGCCCCAGATTACACCTAAATTTTGGTTTATCGATTCACGCTTGCGCTCGAATTGACGTACGATCAGCGGAGTTTCAAAAAAAGCAGACGGTTATCGACGACACGACGACGCCTATGGAGAACTTCGCTCTGTTGAAGATGCGGTATGTTGGCAGTGTCGGTCAACAGCCATGCCAGATCGTTTCGATCGTTCACTCACAGATGCAACCGATTGACATTACCAAACTATTTAAATCCGGTGAAACGGGCAAGCAGTACACCTTCGCAGTACCTGAAAATATTTCAACATTGCCTGAATTCCAACATTCCAACGCGCCATCGTCGTTTCAAAGCACAATGCTGGCCACTCCGCTGAATATATGTGGAGCCCGACCGAAGGTCGGGGCCAGCCGTCGAACGTCAGGTCGCCGACATTCATGCGGGCCGGGAATCCATTCTTTCGGCGAAAGTTCGCTATCAGGCTCTCCTGCCTCGTCTTTTTAAACGGTTCAATCGGCGGGGCGAAGCCGGGCCAGGTCGTCGGTAGCGCCATCACCCGCGACCTTCATATCGGATGTCATACGCGACCTGTCGGTGAGATTTTCGTCGGTCCCCCAGACGATTTCCGGCGTATCCACACGACGCAATGCGCGCTTCAGAGCCCAGTCCCTCGCGTGTTTGCTGCCCCGGGGCATCGAAAGCCAGGCCAGAAGTCGGGCAAATGCACTGGCGTAAACAACAACCCAGACACGGAGCGCCAGCATCGATGGCGTGAACACCAATGTCAGAACCGTTGCCGTGCCAAGGCCGAACACGACCGCCGTCGCCAGTTGCTTCCACCACAACGCGGTTGGCGAATCGACCGAATAACCGCCGTTGATAAAGTCCAGCGAAACACCGAACATCATCGGGGTCAGACCCGCCATCGTCGTTATCGTCGTCATCAAGACCGGGCGGATGCGCGCCTCGGCGGTCCGCACGATCGCTTCAAGACGCGGCATGTAGCGGGAATATTCCTGATAGGTATCGATCAGAACTATATTGTTATTGACCACGATTCCAGCAAGTGCCACGATTCCCGTGCCGGTCATGATGGTCGAGAACGGCTGCTGCATAACCAGCATCCCCAGCAGTACGCCGGTGGTCGACAACACGACGGCCAGCAGAACCAGAACCGAGTTATAGAAACTGTTGAACTGCGCCAGAAGAATGACGAACATCAGTCCCAAAGCACCGATGAACGCGCTCAGCAGAAAAGTCTGGCTTTCGGTCTGCTCTTCCTGATCTCCCGTCCATTCGAACTGTATCCCCAGCGGTAGTGGCCCTGTCTCAAGCCATTCGGTCAGGGCGGCGATGCGTTCGGCGGGATTTACCGGAACAAGCCTGAGCGTCTGGTCGGCGAGCCCGGAGACGATATCTTCCGGTTCCATATCGCTTCGGTATTCAGGGTGGCCGCCATCGACGTTACCTTCGGGAGAAACCGAATATCCCACGGTTTCCCCGGTTTCGGTATCGACGATCTTCTGCAGACCAGGCGCGACATTGGCTCTGACGTCGAAACTCCGCTTCTGGTCGACTCGGTCGATCTGGCCCAGTTTCTCCACCGGCTTCCGGGTGATGAAATTCGAAAGCGGCACCTGTCCGTCGCTCGTGCGGACCTTGAGATTGTTCAGCGTGGCGAGCAAGCGGTAATCCTCTGGAAGACGGACGCGGATTTCGATTTCCTCATCGGATGAGTCGACCCTTATGGTGTCGAGAAGGATTCCCCGCGTCAGAAGCTGCACCATGCCACCCACAGTGGCGACATTGGTGCCGAACCGTCCCGCTTTTTCGACATCGACATCGATCTGCCAGTCTATGCCCGGCAACGGCAGAGTATCGTCGATGTCGATCAGCCCCTCGGTTTCCTCGAACTTCGCGCGGACGGTCTCCGTTGCGTCCAGTAATTGGCCGAAATCCTCGCTCTTCAATCGCAGGTGCAGTGATTTGCCGGATCCGGGACCGCGGGTTAGGTTGAGGATTTCCGTTTTGATTCCGGGAATCTCCGTCAGCCGCTCTTCGATACGGCTCAAGATGCGATTGCCGTTGTAGTCATCCGCGATGTTCTCGGTCTCGAGAAATCCGAACAGCACTGGCAGTCCCGCCGTACGGGGGCGCTTCTCCCAGCGCGTCAGCTCGATCTGCACCTGGCCGATGGTATCTCTGGGGGAATCGACACTGGTCGAGTCCCTCACTCCGGAGGTGGCGAACGCACTCTCGATGCCTTGAATTTCAAGGATCACCTCCTCTACCTGCTGGACCAGGGCATCCTTTTCCGAGATCGACAGGTTTCCCCGTGCGCGAACGAAGACAATGGCCTGTTCAGGTTCGGACGCGACGAAGAACTCCACGCCAAGATTGTTCTGGCCGTAGTAAGTGAATGTCGCCACAACCAGGCCGATGACGCTGCAGATCGTTACGACCGGCATGATCGGGTTGCCTGAAATAAACCTGATGAACTTACCGAACGCCGTGCGGCGGCTGTTGAGGCGAATGCGGCCTCCCCGTCGCTCGCGTTGCATCGATCCGACGGTGACCGCGGTAATGACCGCGCCAAAGAGAAACAGGACGACGCCGGGCAAATAAGCCATGGGACCGGAAACGCCCGCCGATGGGTCTTCCGTCACAAGGCTCGGGTTCAACAGCTGCATGGCGCCAGCAAAGACAACATACAACGATGCCAGTACCAGAGCGAACCGAGCCGGCCACCAAGGCAGGACTTGCCGCAAGGTCTGTGAAGCGATGTCGAAACGTCGGTTGAGCCGACCGGCGACACCACCAATGACGGGAAGATATATCAACGCCACCACCAGTGAGGCGGAGAGCACGAATATCAGCGTTATCGGCAGCATTCTCATGAATTGACCCGGAATGCCCGGCCAGTACAGCATTGGCAGGAACGCACAGAGCGTCGTCGCCGTTGAGCTTACGATGGGCCAGAACATGCGCTTCGCGGCATCGACATAGGCATGCATGGGCCCCGAGCCTTCCTTGATGCGCTTGTCCGCATACTCCACGACGACGATGGCGCCGTCGACCAACATCCCGACCGCGAGGATCAGGCCAAACATCACGATATTCGAAATCGAAACGCCGATGATCGCCAGAAAGGTGAAGCAAAGCAGGAAAGACGTCGGAATCGCAAAGCCCACCAATAAGGCGGCGCGGGTGCCAAGCGCCGCCAGCGTAACGATCATTACCAATGAAATCGCCGTCAACACGGAAGCTTCGAGCTGATTGACCATCGACGCGACATTGAAGCTCTGATCGTTCGATGTATCGACCTTGACCGTCTGCCGCAGTTCGGCGGGCCAGGTCTCGCGTTCCGCCCGCACTTCGTCACGGACAAGCTGCGCCGTTTCGATCAGGTTGAACCCCTTTCGCTTGGACACCTGAAGCGAGACGGTGTTGATGCCGTTGTAGCGGGCGGTACCTTCACGGTCCTCGAAGCTCAGACGGATTTCGGCAAGATCGCTGAGCTTTACGATGCTGTCACCGGAGACCTTGATCGGCAGTTCGTATACGTCGGTGTAGTCCCCGTAGCTGGATGGAATCTTAACGCTGAAGGCGCCTTGGCTGGTCTCGACCTCACCTGCCGCGATAAGCTGGCTGTTGCTGGTGACGACATTGATCAGCTCGTCCACGGTGACGTCGTAGGCTTCAAGCATGAGAGGATCGATCACCACTTCCAGCATTTCATCTCGGTGACCGCCCAGCTCGGCGTTCAGAACAGGCTCGAGACCCTCAATCCTGTCCTGCATTTCCTTCCCGAGCTGCACAAGCGTGCGTTCAGGCACCGCGCCGGTGAGATTGACGATCATGATCGGGAATTCGGAATATACGATCTCGTTCAGCGAATATTGGTCAGCGCCCCTTGGGAAACTGGCTTCCGCCTTGTTCATTCGGTCCCGGATGTCGGCGATCGTCTGGGTCTTGTCCCAGTCGAAATCGAACTCCATCGCGATTCCTGCATAGCCTTCGGCAGCCGTCGCCGTCATTCTCGACAGCGAGTCAAGATCGGAAAGCTCCGTTTCCATCGGCTTGATCAGCAGACTCTCGCTGTCCTCGGCCGAAATTCCCGGAAACGGAACGGACACGAAAATGACGGGGATTTCGATGCTAGGTCCGCCCTCTTTCGGTAGCAGGCCATAGGATGCCGCGCCTGCGACCAGCGAAATCATTATGAACGCCAGAACCATCCTCGCCCGGCTTGCGGCCCAGTCTACGATGGCTGTCATTGGCCCGCCTCCCTGAAAGTTGGCGTCAAGTGGACGCCATCGGTCACGAATTCCTGACCGACAATGATAATGTCGGTGTTTTCCTCCAGCCCGCCGACAAAGATGCCTTCGCGGGTATCGCGCAGCACGGTCACTGGAAGAAAGCCCGCTGTCTGGCTATCCGTCACCACCCGTACGCCCAGCGTTCCGTCGTCATTGAGCGTAAGTGCCGATTGCGGAATGAGATGTGCCGTCTCAACGCCCGCCTCGACGCCGATCTCAACCGTCTGACCGTCCCTGATCGTCAGGTCGGCGTTCGCTACGGTGGCCTCGACCCGGAACGTACGCGTGCTCTCGTCCGCCGATCTCGAAAGAAAGGTAACCTGGCCGCTTATCTCATTCCCATTCGCAAGCCTGGCCGATGCGCGGGCGCCGATCTTGATCCTGTCCACTTCGGTTTCGACGAGGAAACCCACCAGTTTGATCGGATCCAGCTGGATTACCGTAGCACAGTGTCCACCCGATACGAGCAGTGAGCCAAGTTCCGCCGTGTCGGATTCCAGCAGACCGGAGAAAGGTGCCCGAATTTCAAGGCGCTCGATTTCCTTGGTGGCGGCGGCGACGTTGGTCTCCGCCGTCTGCACCCCCGCCCTGGCGCTTTCAAGCTGAGACTGTGCTGCCTGAACGCCCGCCCGCGCGGATTCCGCCGCGGCCTCCGCCGCCGCGACCCGGACTTCCGAAGCGAATCCATCTGCGGCAAGTTTTGAGGCCGCGTTGAGGTTGAGGGTCGCCTCCGCGAGGCGCGCTTCGGCTTCGATCAGCCTTGCCTGTGCTTCAGGCAACCGGGACTTGGCCTCGGCGAGCGCGGCTTCCGCTCCGGCAAGGGAGACAAGGCGCGTTCCCGGGTCAATGCCGCAGAGAACCTCACCCTCCTCCACCATGGCCCCCTTGCGCAGCGGGTCCGAGATAACGACACCCGCCGTTTCGGCTCTGACCTCCACCTGCCTGTTAGCCTCCGTGCGTCCACGTAGTAGCACGGCCCGGGGAACGATCCGTTCGGTTGACGATATGGCCACCACGGAAACCCGATCGGTGATGTCCTGAACCGGTGATGGCGCTTCAGGAGCTTCAACCGGAGTGTCTCCGGCTGAAATCGCCCGAAGGGTATCCCTCTCGAAAACGAACATATATAAACCGGCGGCAACGATGATCGCGGTCAGGATCGGAACGATACGCATTTTGGATCGGGGCTCCAGGTCGGGCTTATCGAGAGCCCTCTTTCGTAAGATAATCGGTTTGGAGAGGAATCCAAGCGTACGTATGGCCTTGAGCTTTCCGATCGCAAAGGTCTGCGCGGACGGATTTGGGAAGGCTTTGTCGCGCATGTGGGTCTTGACGGCGGGGACGCACTTGGCAAACCGAAACTGTCGAGTGTATTAGGGATGGAATGACGGTAACGGAGCCTGGGCATTGACTTCGACAGACAGCTTTATCGAGGAAGTGACCGAAGAGGTCCGACGCGACAGATTGTTCGGTTATTTCCGGCGCTACGGATGGGTCGCCGCGGTCTTGGTGGTACTTCTGGTCGCCGCCGCCGCGTGGAACGAATATTCAAAGGCGACCGAGAGAGCCGAGTCCGAGGCTCGGGGCGACGCCATTCTCGAAGCACTTGAGGCCGAGGGTGGCGAAGCACGGGCGAAGGCTCTTGAGGCGATCAAGAGTTCGGGGCCGTACACTTCGGTGGTCGCGATGCTTTTGGCGGGTGAAGCGGTGGAGTCCGATGATTACACCGCCGCCACCGCCGCTCTGCGAGGCGTCATCGAAGATGACGGCCAGCCGGATCTATATCGCGATCTGGCGATGCTGAAGCTCGCGATCGTATCCGCGGCGGATTCGGAACCTGCCGATCGGATCGCCATGCTTGAAACATTGAGCGCCGCTGGCGCCCCGTTCAGGGTGTTCGCGGAAGAGCAGATCGCGCTCGCCGAAATCGAGAGCGGCGAAACCGGGAACGCCCTGGAGAGGTTGCGGGCATTGGTCGAGGACAGCGAAGCGGGTGCTGGGCTACGCCAGCGTGCGAGATTGTTGATCGTGGCGATGGGTGGTGATGCGGATCCCGAGTGATCCTCCTGGGGACTGGCCGGGTGCTTGGCGTGGTCCCGGCGTTGACGTAGAGGAAATGGAAGGAAAGTCTGCGGTGACGAAAACCGGTAACCTTCTGGTGCTATGTGGCCTGGTTATCCTGGCGGCGTGCGGCGATAACGACGAATTCCTCAGAG
Organism: uncultured Rhodobacter sp.; assembly: GCA_965201085.1. Classification (GTDB taxonomy): domain Bacteria; phylum Pseudomonadota; class Alphaproteobacteria; order Rhodobacterales; family Rhodobacteraceae; genus JAPOUP01. The sequence continues at coordinate 490,765 of CBDAVS010000015.1, forward strand.
GAGAGCGGATCGAGGTTCGTGCTGAGCGTTTCGAGTCGGCGGGCTCCATCGGAGCGGCGGTCAGGACCCATGCATCGGACGTGTTCCAAGCGCCCGAAACGGTACGTAATACGGACTGGACCCATGTGTCCGGTGGTCCGGCGCATCAACCGGTCCATCCCGTGTTCTCATCCGCTCCGGGGCCAGTCTGGGACGTCAATATCGGCCAGGGAAACGGTCGCCGACATCGGATTACCGCCGATCCGATCATTGCCGACGGACGCATCTTCGTACTGGACAGTCAGGCGCGGGTGACGGCCGTCGATACCGGGGGTCGGATTCTATGGAACCGTGACCTGACGCCGCCGAGGGAACGTGGCGGTGACGCTTCCGGCGGTGGTGTCGCTGCGGCTGACGGGCGGGTTTTCGCGACAACCGGCTTTGGCGATGTCGTCGCGCTGGACGCGGCGACAGGTGAGGAAATCTGGCGTCAGGATGTCGAGGCACCCGCGACGGGCAGCCCGACCGCGTCCGGTGGATTGGTTTATTTGGTAACCCGGGCGAGCATGGCATGGACCATCGACGCGAGCAACGGACGCGTGTTGTGGCGGCTACCCGGAACACCTGTGTCTTCCGGGACGTTGGGCACCGCCAGCCCCGCCGTAACCGGACGGGTTGCGGTCATTCCTTTCGGCGATGGCGAGTTGATCACCGTGCTTCGGCAGGGTGGAGCGCCGCTTTGGAGCTCGGTTGTCTCCGGACGTCGCCCGGGTCGGGCCTACGCGAATTCCAACGACATCACCTCTGACCCGGTCGTTACCGGTGGAATTGTCTATGCGGGTAACCAGTCGGGACAGAGCGTGGCACTGCGCCTTGGCACCGGAGAGCGGGTCTGGACCGTGCGCGACGGCGCACAGGGTCCCGTGACGGTGGCGGGTGGATCGGTATTCATGATTTCTGATCTCAACGAACTGATCCGGCTCGATGCCGCTACCGGCGAGCGCATCTGGAGCAGGGAACTGAAGTATTTCAGGAATGAAAGGGCGCGACGGCATAAGGCGATCCATGTTCATTACGGGCCCGTGTTGGCAGGTGGTGGACTCTGGGTCGCGTCCAGCGATGGAACGGTCGTCTCGTACAACCCCGAGACCGGTGCGCGTCGCCATGTGATCGACATAGCGGGCGGTGCGGCGAGTTCCATGGCTTTCGCGGACGGTACCATGTATGTGATTTCCGGACGCGGCAAGCTTCACGCATATCGATAGGGGTTAAGCCGCGCGAGGTGCGCGCCGCATTCTGAACGGGGCGTGCCCATGTCTTTCACCGTTGCCATCGTCGGGCGCACCAACGTGGGTAAATCGACGCTCTTCAACCGGCTTGTCGGTAAGCGGCTGGCTCTGGTCGACGACCGCCCTGGCGTCACGCGTGACATCCGGGAAGGCGCGGCGCGTCTTGGCGACCTACGGTTCACCACGCTTGATACCGCTGGACTGGAATCCGCGACGGATGGGTCGCTGGAGGGTCGGATGCGTCGGCTGACCGAACGTGCGGTCGATATGGCCGATATCTGTCTGTTTCTGGTCGATGCCCGCGCCGGAATGCTTGCCGGTGACCGTGAACTTGCCGACCTGCTTCGGCGTCAGTCGGTCAGGGTCGTTCTGGCGGCGAACAAGGTTGAGGGTTCGGTCGCCGAGGCCGGGGCCCTGGAGGCATTCGGATTGGGGCTTGGTGAGCCTGTGAGGATATCGGCGGAGCACGGACTCGGACTTGACGAACTGTATTCCCGACTGGCGTCCCTGTTCGATGCGGTTGCCATTGACCAGGTGGCATCGGAACCGAATTTCGGAACCGGCGTGGAACTGGATGGAGCCGTCCGACCGATGCGCATTGCGGTGGTGGGAAGGCCGAATGCCGGGAAATCGACCCTGATCAATCGCATTATTGGCAAGGACCGGCTGCTTACCGGTCCGGAGGCGGGAATCACCCGCGATTCGATCAACTTAGCGGCGGTCTGGCAGGGCACTGCCGTGAGCATATTCGATACCGCAGGAATGCGCAGAAAGGCGAAGGTCCAGGACAGGGTCGAGAAACTGTCGGTCTCTGACGGGTTGCGCGCGGTCAAATTCGCGGAGGTGGCGATCGTTTTGCTGGACGCCGCCATTCCGTTCGAGCAGCAGGATCTGCGCATCGCGGATCTGGCGGAGAGGGAAGGTCGGGCCGTCGTGCTGGCCCTGAACAAATGGGATATGCAGGACCATCGTCAGGTCAACCTGCAGGATCTGACAAAGCGGTTTGAGCGCCTGCTCCCGCAGCTTCGCGGTGCGCCTTTGGTGGCGGTCTCGGCAAAGACGGGCCATGGCTTAGCCAGGCTAAATTCGGCTGTTTTAACCGCTCATGGCGTCTGGAATCGACGTGTGCTGACCGCGAAACTGAACCAGTGGCTCGCGGGAATGTTGGAGGCCCATCCTCCCCCGGCGCCCGGGGGACGGCGTGTGAAACTTCGCTACATCACCCAGACAAGGACCAGACCACCAGGCTTCGTTGTGATGTGCAGTCACCCCGATCGGATTCCCGCCAGCTACATCCGTTATCTGGTCAACGGATTACGCGATGACTTTGACATGCCCGGCACGCCCGTTCGGCTTCACCTTCGCAGTCAGGCGGAGCGCAATCCCTATAGGGAGAAGACAAAGCCAAAACCGTCGAAGCTTCGCAAACATCTTGGACGGAAACAGCGCGACCGGTAGCTGACCGTCCTGACCGACGTGATTTCGCCGGAATGTGCCGTTGCGGATAGATTCCTTCCTCTGCGTTCAGTTCGGTGTCCGGGAAAGAGGCCATCGGAACCATCCAGGCGAGCGAACGCACGGTATCGCCTCATTCGGTTGGGATATTTCAGTCTGCACCATCCCGGGTTGCATTGAAATCGGATCGAATCTCTTCTGCCGATCGAGGAGAAGCTCGATGTGTTTCCGCTCCGAAATGACAACGAAGATTCGGCCACTGGGTGGAAAAATCGAATTCAGGGGCTATATTTCAAGCCCCCGTTCCGCTCTGAAGTGCAGCACCAGCCCGCCTCCGGAGCGAGGGCGAGGCCCGAGCGGAGGAGGCGGGCCGGTGTTGAGGGATTTTCCGGCCAGAGGCCCGGCTTCCACGCGGAACGCGGCGGCTGTCCCTTCGGATCGGAGCGTAACCGGGCCTCCCGGCGGTGGCAGGGCCCCGCGGCGGGAGGTGGCGCGCCCGTCCGGGCGATGCGTATCTCGTTCGCGACCGACGCCGAAACCGCGGGAGGTGGCGCGCCCGTCCGGGCGAGGGAGGGGGTGGCCCGACCGAAACCGGGCGGGCGCGCCTGCGGAATTCCCTCTCCCCCGTCAGCCTCCGGGGACGGGCGTCTTCAGGGAGGCCGCGCCCGGGCGGAAACCTCGGCCGGTGTCAGAGTTTGAATCATAAGTCACTGATATGATTAAACCATTGTTTTTCATGGAGTTGACGCCCTCGCCACCCGCCTGAGCAGGAACCGGCAGGCGGCCAGCGTTCGTTCGTGCCTCACTCACGCTCGGACCGGTGGCGCGTGATGCCTCACCCCGGATGCCAGCGAGTTCTCGCTGAGCCTTTCGTAATCTTTCGACAGTCGGCGGCACCGGCCCATCCAGGCGAAGGTCCGCTCCACGACCCACCGGCGGTAGAGAACAGTGAACCCTTTGACATCCTTCGGTTTTTCGACGATCCTGATCACGTCCGGCAACCCCATCCCCCCAGGCCGCTCCCGCAGCTTCGGACCCGGGTGGCCACCGTCGGCGAACAGCTTACACACCGTCGGGGCCGTCTCCAGCAGCTTCGCGATCAGGTCCGGCGCCCCGTCCCGGTCCTGGATATCGGCGGTGTGAACCGTCATGACGACCGGCGTGCCGCCGGCGTCCACGATCAGGTGCCTTTTCCTCCCCTTCACCTTCCTGCCGGCGTGGTGGCCGCGGGGGCCGCCGCTCTCCGTGGTCCTCACCGACCGGCTGTCGACCGGGGCGGCGGTCGGCTCCGCGGAGCGCCCCGGACACCGCCGCGCGAGGTCCCGGAGACGATGCACGATACGCTCCGGGAGCCCGCTCCGCCGCCATGCGTGAAAATGGTTCCGGTCGGTGGAAAACGGTGGATATCCAGAGGGTGACGCGCGCCACCGGCATCCCGTGGACAGGATATACCGGCCCGCGTCGGACACCGACCGAAGGTCGACCTCGCGCGGCCGTCCCATCCTTCCCTGCTTCGGAAGCATCGGCCCGATGACGGTCCATTCGGCGTCGGTCAGGTCATTTTGACTGTGGTCGTCCGGGCGCTTATGGAGCTGTTGGGTGGTCCTGTTCCAGGGCATGGCTCTCTCCGTATTTGGTTGCGTTCACCAACCGGAATGCCACATCCTGCGGGACCACTCAACTTATGGAACAAACTCTCAGGTAGCCGGGCGCCTTGCGGGGGCGCGCGTTCAGGATGTCCTGGACCCGCTTCACGCGGGCGTCCGTGACCTGCCGCAGGTCGGTCCCCGTCGGCAGGTACTGGGGCGGCGGCCCGTTGGTGTGCCCGTTCAGGCCCCGCTCCCACGAGTGGTGGGGCGTCGGGAGGAGGAAGTCGGCCTCCAGCGCCTTCGCCACCTTCGCGTGCCCCGCGAACTCCCTGCCGCTGTCCGCCGTGATCGTGTGGACCCTGGCGCCGGGACCCTCGGGAAGGTCGGTCATCGCTCCGCCGACCGCCCCCGCCCTCTTTCCGTCAACCCTCTGGACAGGCGGCTGTTCCGACGCCCGGTCCACAGGCGACACCACCGCGCCGCCATGGCCCCCGCCGATAACGGTGTCGGCCTCCCGGTCGCCGATCCCCGCCTTCTCCCCGACGGTCTCCGGGCGCTCCGGGATGTCCCGCCGGCCCGGGACATGACCCCCGGCCCGCGCGGCGGCCACCCTGCCGGTTCCGCTTCCTTCCGCGGCGGCGGAGGTGCGTCAACGGACTTCCGCCGCCCTTCCCGTCGGCCCGGATGCGGTCGTATATCCGCTGCCCACCGACCATGCCGGGGTCCTCCAGCCGGAGACGACCCGGGATCCGTTCCGGGCTCCAGCCCTCCCCGGCTTCGCCACGACCGCCGCCCGGCGCTCCCCGTTGGGCTTCCCCGGCACCGACGGGGCACCGCCCCTCCGCCCGGCGGCCTTCCCCTGCGCCCGCCTGCACCTGTATCCCCGACCGCCGCCGTCGCGACGGAGCTCACGCGATATCGTCGACGGGTCGCGCCCAGGCCACCGCGCGATGGCCCCGTTCGAAAGCCCGCCTTTCCCCAGGGCGAAAATCCGGCATCTCCCGTCGAAGGTCAGATGACGGTAGCCCTCGGGCATGACACTCTCCCATTGTTCACACAGGGACTGTCGCCGTTATCCGGCCGGTTCGCGATATGCCGCGCCCCCGGCGCGGCTTCCCACCACCTAAGGTGTCGCACTTCAGGCTGGCGCGGGGGGATTATATTGGCGAACGCCGCTTGCGAAAGCTTCTGTTTTCTCCTGATCGCCACTACGTCCACGGTCTCTCGAACGAACACGCCCGCTGGTTCGTTTTCTTCCCTCGTGGTCGCAAGGGCTTCTTCCGCGCTCTTAACCAATTCCTTTCCGAAGCTGATTCAAGTCTCCACATTCGTTGCCGCAGAGTCTCCGGCATGCTAGTGACATTCGCTCCCCCACTTCCAGTCCGAAGTGCAACACCGGCCCGCCTCCGGAGCGAGGGCGTGGCCCGAGCGGAGGAGGCGGGCCGGTGTTGAGGGATTTTCCGGCCAGGGCCCCGGATTCCACGCGGAATACGGCGGCTGTCCCTTCGGATCGGAGCGTAACCGGGCCTCCCGGCGGCGGCAAGGCCCCGCGGCGGGAGGTGGCGCGCCCGTCCGGGCGAGGGAAGGGGTGGCCCGACCGAAACCGGGCGGGCGCGCCTGCGGAATTCCCTCTCCCCCGTCGGCCGACGGGGCGAAGCGCCTCAGGGAGGCCGCGCCCGCGCGAAAGCCTCCGCCGGCGTCAGGTAGCCGAGCGCCTTGCGGGGGCGCGCGTTCAGGATGTCCTGGACCCGCTTCACGCGGGCGTCCGTGACCTGCCGCAGGTCGGTCCCCTTCGGCAGGTACTGGCGCAGCAGCCCGTTGGTGTGCTCGTTCAGGCCCCGCTCCCACGAGTGGTAGGGCGTCGGGAGGAGGAAGTCGGCCTCCAGCGCCTTCGCCACCTTCGCGTGCCCCGCGAACTCCTTGCCATTGTCCGCCGTGATCGTGTGGACCCTGGCGCCGAGCCCCTTGAGAAGGTCGGTCATCGCCTCGCCGACCGCCTCCGCCTTCTTTCCGTCAACCCGTTGGAGAAGCGTGAATTTCGAGCATCTGTCCACAAGCGACACCACCGCACCGCTGTGTCCCCCGCCGATCACCGTGTCCGCTTCCCAGTCGCCGATTCTCGCCTTCGCCCCGACCTCTTTCGGGCGCTCCGAGATGTCCCTCCGGCCCGGGATGTGACCCCGGCCCGCGTGGCGGCCACCCTGCCGGTTCGGTTTCTTTCCCCGCCGCCGCAGGTGCCCGAAAAGCGTTCCTCCGTCCCTGCGGTCCGCGCGTACGAGGTCGTATATCCGCTGACGGCCGACCATGCCGGGGTCCTCCAGCCGGAGACGCCCCGAGACCTGTTCCGGGCTCCAGCCCTCCTCCAGCTTCGCCACGACCTTCGCCCAGCGCTCCTCCGTCAGCTTCCTCGGGACCGAAGAGGCCTCGCTCCGGCGCCCGGTGGCCTTCCTCCACGCCTGTCCCTGCCGGTATTCCCGCCCGCCGCCGTTGCGTCGGATCTCCCGCGATATGGTGGCCGGATGGCGGCCCCAGCTGCCTGGCGATGGCCCCGTTCGAAAAGCCCGCTTTTCCTCAGCGCGTATATCTGGCATCTTTCGTCGAAGGTCAGATGACGGTAGCCCTCGGGCATGACACTCTCCTATCCTGAGCACAGGGACTGTCGCCGTTATCTGGCCGATTCGCAGGATGCTGCACCCGAAACGCGGCTTCCCACCATCAACGGTGTTGCACTTCAGAGCGGAACGGGGGCTCGATAAGCATTCGCGATCTTCGCAGGCTGATTTCTCTTCACCTTCGTAAGGTTGGCCTTCGTGCGTATTTTATATACCGTCAGAAGAAACACTGGAATGTCAGCACCGCCGAAATAGTGGATCATTCTACAAATACCATTCCTGCCCCCCCCCGCCATGGCCAGCACGACGCAACTACCGCGCCCCCTCCGGAGCCAGCGATTACGTCACCTGCAAGTGGATCTTCGGCAAGCGCATTCACAATAGCCGTCACCTCGTCTTCCGATAACTCGCAACGCTTGGCCCGCGCCAGAAAGTTCTCTGTCCGCGACCGGGAAGGCGACCTGCGGGACCTCCTCTCCGGGGCCGACCCTCACGGCGACGCTCTCCCTGTCAGGGCGGGCCGCCCGGCGAAGCGGCGGGTGCCGGGGCCCGACGGCGCGGCGGCCCGTGGGGAGCGCAGCGCCCGCCCGGGAGCGGCCGGAGACGCCCGCCACCGGGGCCTTCCCGGAGGGGACATCGACCCGCTCCACACCGTGCCGGAACCGCGGGGGCCACCGGGGGGCCACCGGGACGTGGTGAGGCCGCCGGACGGTCAGGCGCCCGACATCCGGACATCCGTCAT
>CBDAVS010000016.1:0-684008 GCA_965201085.1 uncultured Rhodobacter sp.
GTCGGCCGACGGGGCGAAGCGCCTCAGGGAGGCCGCGCCCGCGCGAAAGCCTCCGCCGGCGTCAGGTAGCCGAGCGCCTTGCGGGGGCGCGCGTTCAGGATGTCCTGGACCCGCTTCACGCGGGCGTCCGTGACCTGCCGCAGGTCGGTCCCCTTCGGCAGGTACTGGGGCGGCAGCCCGTTGGTGTGCTCGTTCAGGCCCCGCTCCCACGAGTGATAGGGCGTCGCGAAGAAGAAGTCGGCCTCCAGCGCCTTCGCCACCTTCGCGTGCCCCGCGAACTCCTTGCCGTTGTCCGCCGTGATCGTGTGGACCCTGGCGCCGAGCCCCTTGAGAAGGTCGGTCATCGCCTCGCCGACCGCCTCCGCCTTCTTTCCGTCAACCCGTTGGAGAAGCGTGAATTTCGAGCATCTGTCCACAAGCGACACCACCGCACCGCTGTGTCCCCCGCCGATCACCGTGTCCGCTTCCCGGTCGCCGATTCCCGCCTTCGCCCCGACCTCTTTCGGGCGCTCCGAGATGTCCCTCCGGCCCGGGATGTGACCCCGGCCCGCGTGGCGGCCACCCTTCCAGTTCGGTTTCTTTCCCCGCCGCCGCAGGTGCCCGAAAAGCGTTCCTCCGTCCCTGCGGTCCGCGCGTACGAGGTCGTATATCCGCTGACGGCCGACCATGCCGGGGTCCTCCAGCCGGAGACGCCCCGAGACCTGTTCCGGGCTCCAGCCCTCCTCCAGCTTCGCCACGACCTTCGCCCAGCGCTCCTCCGTCAGCTTCCTCGGGACCGAAGAGGCCTCGCTCCGGCGCCCGGTGGCCTTCCTCCACGCCTGTCCCTGCCGGTATCCCCGCCCGCCGCCGTTGCGTCGGATCTCCCGCGATATGGTGGCCGGATGGCGGCCCAGCTGCCTGGCGATGGCCCCGTTCGAAAGCCCGCTTTTCCTCAGCGCGTATATCTGGCATCTTTCGTCGAAGGTCAGATGACGGTAGCCCTCGGGCATGACACTCTCCTCGGCTCGTTCACCGGGACTGTCGCCGTTATCTGGCCGATTCGCAAGATGCTGCACCCGAAACGCGGCTTCCCACCATCAACGGTGTTGCACTTCAGAGCGGAACGGGGGCGGTAAATGACGGAATCCGCCTTGCGGGGATTCACCGGATATGGCGGTCAGGGGGACGATTTCACCACCATATGCAGCGGAATCCGCCAATCCTCCCCTTCAGGAGGCCCCGATGCGCAGGGTCCACGAACTCCAGCGGAGGCCCGGCGCCCCCGACATCACGAGGATCAGGCTGGACGTGAGGTCGCGGGACGACATCCCGGCGATCCTGATCGGCCTCCAGGACCCCTGCAGCGACGAAGGGACCCGAAAGCGGCTGTTCGGGCTTCCGGGTCGGCTGGCGCTTCCCGGAATGAGCCGCCGGGTCGGCGGGCAGGGGATGGAGCCGTTGACCATCCCGGTGCCGGGGGTCGTGAAGCAGGGTCCCGGGTGCGGTTTCGACCGGCTTCGGGAACAGGCGAACCAGCACATCCCGATCCGGCGAAGGCCGGAGGCCGGGCCACGGATCATGGGACGTGGACGGATACGGATACGGATACCGGCGTCTGGTTGACAGCGTGTCGCTCCTCACGCCGGAACTCCTCGCCGAGGTCGGAAGGATGGTCGTGGAGAGGGGCCACAGGGTGGCGGCGGAAAAAAGCCTGGCGACGCGTTGCGCGGCCGCTGTGACTCCTTTGTCGTGGAGACCGACGTCCACTATCCGACGGACCGCAGCCTGCTGATGGACGCGGCGCGGTGCATGGTCCGGGACGTGTCCCGGGCCTGCGGGGGCCTGGGGCTACGCGGCTGGCGGCAGAGGGAACATCTTTTGAAAAAGCTCCGGAAAGGCTACCTCCGGGTGGCCACGTCACGGCTCGCCAACCCGCGCCCGAGGGACGTGGAGGCGCCGCTCCGGATCGCCCTTAAGCTGGCGGACAGGGCGGAGGCGAGCTGCGCGGAGATCGACGGTATGTTGGGTATCCCGGGCTCATCGGACAGTATCCGGGGCTTCATCGGCCATGTCAGGCACCAGGCGGACCTGACCGGACGGCGGATTCTCAGGGGAGAGACGATCCCGCACAGCGGGAAGGTGCACCCGATATCCGGGCCGCACACCCGCTGGATATCGAAGGGAAAGGCCGGGGTCCCGGTGGAGCCCGGCGTCCCGGTCCGCGTCCCTGAGGACCGTCACGGATTCCTCCCGCACCGTTCGGTCATGTGGGAGGGGAGCGACGTGGACGTGGCGGTCCCCATGGGCGGGGAGGCGCGGGCCGGTTCCCGGATCTCTCGGGGGTGAGCTTCGACAGGGGTCTGCACAGCCCCTCGAACCGGCTCAGGCCTGCCGGGATGCTGGAACTGAACGCCATGCCGCGGAAAGGCAGGCTGTCGAAGGCGGACCGCGTCCGGGAAAGCGGGGAGGCGTTCCGCGAGGCGCGGCGCGCCCACGCCGCCGGCGGGTCGGCCACCAGCAACCTGGAGCACCGTGGCCTCGACCGGGTGCGGAGCCACGGAAAGGAGGGTTTCGCCCGGACCGTGGCGCTGGCGGTGCTGGCCGCTAACGTCCACCGCCTCGGCCTGATGCCGCCGGCGAGGGAGCGCCTCAGGCTCTCCGCCGCCGCCTGACCGGGGCGTCCACCGGTGAACCGGCCCATGGAAGGTCCCGCCGCTGCGGGGCCCGGACCGGCGTGTCCGCGGGCCGGTGAAGGCCCGGATGTTCACCATATGTTCCCGCCACCGACCGTCCCGTCGAAGCCCCGGGTGGCGCCCCGAGGGGCCCGGCCAGGGTCCCGTGAAGCCGGAATCCGCCGGATCCGGCCCTGTCACCGGAAAAACACGGGGTTTTCTGGCGGACACTAGATAGCTGGCTTCCCTGCCCGCCATGCGGGTTTCAAACCCGGCAAGCGTTTTCGATAGATCGGATTTCAACGCTTCCATCCTCTCCTCCATCCTAACCAGGCGTTCCGTAATGTCGTATATGTCCGGTTCCGCCATACATCAATTCCAAGCCACATCAGGTCCGTGAGTTTCAATACCTAAAAAGCACTTTTTTTTAAAAAATCGCTTGTTTTATTTGTGTGGCCGTCACGGCGGGCGGCGCATGAAACAGGATGGGGAAACGACGGATTCGGACTACATCAACGGACACCTTTCGGCATATGAATTCCTGATGGAGGTCATCCTCGCGCAACAGCGGGCCAATATCTCGAAACATGACGAGCGACGTGTTCGAGAAGAGCTTGTAGATCGTGTGAGGTTTCGGGCGGCCGTTCCAGAAAACCATGCTGAAGGGCCAGACTTCTTTCAAGTTCAGTCCGTGTGTATTCAAGTGGTCGAACGGGTTCTCCATAAGGCTTCCCGAAGGGCTGGTGAAAATCGACGAACTCCGCCGGGGCGGACCCGACAAAGGTGAACGCCTCCGCCATTTCGCGTCGCACCGCGTCGTTAAAGTTTGTTCCATAAGTTGAGTGGTCCCGCAGGATGTGGCATTCCGGTTGGTGAACGCAACCAGATCCGGAGAGAGCCATGCCCTGGAACAGGACCACCCAACAGCTCCATAAGCGCCCGGACGACCACAGTCAAAACGATCTGACCGACGCCGAATGGACCATCATTGAGCCGATGCCGCCGAAGCGGGGAAGGATGGGACGGCCGCGCGGGGTCGACCTTCGGCCGGTGTTCGACGCGGGCCGGTATATCCTGTCCACGGGATGCCGGTGGCGCGCGTCACCCTCTGGATATCCACCGTTTTCCACCGACCGGAACCATTTTCACGCATGGCGGCGGAGCGGGCTCCCGGAGCGTATCGTGCATCGTCTCCGGGACCTCGCGCGGCGGTGTCCGGGGCGCTCCGCGGAGCCGGCCGCCGCCCCGGTCGACAGCCGGTCGGTGAGGACCACGGAGAGCGGCGGGCCCCGCGGCCACGACGCCGGCAGGAAGGTGAAGGGGAGGAAAAGGCACCTGATCGTGGACGCCGACGGCACGCCGGCCGTCATGACGGTTCACACCGCCGGCATCCAGGACCGGGACGGCGCACCGGACCTGACCGCGGAACCGCCGGAGACGGTGCCCACGGTGTGCAGGCCGTTCGCCGACGGTGGCCACCCGGGTCCGAAGCTGCGGGAGCGGCTTGAGGGGATGGGGTTGCCGGACGTGATCAGGACCGTCGAAAGACCGGAGGATGTCAAAGGGTTCACGGTTCCCTGCCGCCGGTGGGTCGTGGAGCGGACCTTCGCCTGGATGGGCCGGTGCCGCCGCCTGTCGAAGGACTATGAGCGCCTCTGCGGGAACCCGCTGGCATCCGGGGTGAGGCATCACGCGCCACCGGTCCGAGCGTGAGTGAGGCACGAACGAACGCTGGCCGCCTGCCGGTTCCTGCTCAGGCGGGTGGCGAGGGCGTCAACTCCATGAAAGACAGTGGTTTGATCATATCAGTGACTTATGATTCAAACTCTAGGTCCGCGCTCGCCATCGGCCATGATGCCAACCCCCTTTTCGCCGCTTTCCAATCATGGCCCATCGGCCGGTGAAAGTCAACGCTCGCTTTGCGCGCGCGCGGCGCTGCGTGGGTAGCCAGGTATATAATTTCCAAATCAATGGGCATGGAATACCTAGTGGCGAGGCTCGCCGCATGAAAACGGATAGAGGAAGCGATATGACCACAATGGCACACGCCGCGATCACCGAACCAGCCAGCACCTGGCAAACGACAAGCATCGTCTACGGAAGCGCGACACGCCACGTATTTGAGGACCGCAGCGCGATAATCGTCGGAAGGGATGGACGTCGCGACATCGGAATACACGAAGATAAGTTACCGAACCGGCGAATAACCGAACACTTCATGACCGACATCGATCACGAACTTACCTTGCCCCTGACGATCTCGGGGTAGCCCATGTCCGAAATGCTTTTCGCATTGCCTGATCTCTCTTCCATGATGATTGGCCAGCGTGCGATATGATCGCCTAGTCTGCTTCCATCAAAAACCTTGCATTTATCGCGCAAATTCGGTCTTCGGCTATAATCCGTATCGTATTCGTCAATTCTGTTCATGATTTCGTTCAGCAGCCTGATTGCATCCTCAATCTTTCGAACTGTGCATGCCACTTCGCGCTTGCCGTCCACATAGCGGACGACAAGATCGCCGATTTCACTCTTGTCCATCATTTCACCATCAATCCGTTTCTGTTCCGTCATGCGCCAAGGCTGACGGAAATCGACCAGCTGCACCGGCTGGGACCCGACAGAAGTGAACAACTCCGCCAGTTCGCGTCGCACCGCTTCCTTAAGAGTTTGTTCCATAAGTTGAGTGGTCCCGCAGGATGTGGCATTCCGGTTGGTGAACGCAACCAGATACGGAGAGAGCCATGCCCTGGAACAGGACCACCCAACAGATCCATAAGCGCCCGGACGACTACAGTCAAAACGATCTGACCGACGCCGAATGGACCATCATCGAGCCGATGCTGCCGAAGCAGGGAAGGATGGGACGGCCGCGCGAGGTCGACCTTCGGTCGGTGTTCGACGCGGTCCAGTATATCCTGTCCACGGGATGCCAGTGGCGCGCGTTACCCTCTGGATATCCACCGTTTTCCACCGTCCAGAACTATTTTTACGCATGGCGGCGGAGCGGGCTCCTGGAGCGTCTCGTGCATCGTCTCCGGGACCTCGCGCGGCGGTGTTCGGGGCGCTCCGCGGAGCCGACCGCCGCCTCGATCGACAGCCAGTCGGTGAAGACCACGGAGAGCGGCGGGCCCCGCGGCTACGACGCCGGGAAGAAGGTGAAGGGGAGGAAAAGGCACCTGATCGTGGACGCCGACGGCACACCGATCGTCATGACGGTTCACACCGCCGACATCCAGGACCGGGACGGCGCACCGGACCTGATCGCGAAGCTGCTGGAGACGGTGCCCACGGTGTGTAGGCTGTTCGCCGACGGTGGCTACGCGGGTCCGAAGCTGCGGGAGCGGCTTGAGGGGATGGGGTTGTCGAACGTGATCAGGATCGTCGAAAAACCGAAGAATGTCAAAGGGTTCACTGTTCTCTACCGCCGGTGGGTCGTGGAGCGGACCTTCGCCTGGATGGGCCGGTGCCGCCGCCTGTCGAAAGATTACGAAAGGCTCAGTGAGAACTCGCTGGCATGGGCGCAGCTGGCCGCCTGCCGGTTCCTGCTCAGGCGGGTGGCGAGGGCGTCAACTCCATGAAAAACAATAGTTTAATGATATCAGTGACTTATGATTCAAACTCTAAGTCCGCTCTCGCCATCGGCCATGATGTCACCCCTTTTCGCCGCCCGCAATTCATGGCCCACCGGCCGGTGAAAGTCAACGCCGCCTGATCGCGCGGCGGACCGGCTGGCTGGCTTGAGACACCAACCAGCCAGCTTCTCCGGCACGTTATTCAGGATTGTGCGTTGGGGTGGTTTCGAGACTTCGTTCGGCTATTGGAGGAGTCTGCGCGGATGCGGCCGGATTTTTTTCGTGAGCTTGAATGAACGCGATAGCGGCGACTCCCAGACCGACGACGAGAATCAGGTTCTTCAGGTTTCGGGTTTCAAAACCGGAAAGGGTTTTTCAAGATTTGATTCCAGAACCTTCATGTTGCCCTCCAATTTCGTGAAGCGAATTCTGAGTTCATATATCTCATCGGGTTCCGGCATGCATGACCGAGTTGGTATCTGGCTGTTGTGTCATGGGGTCCTCTCCTTTCTTTTCCCTATCAATATCTTTTCATATTCGTCTTTTGATAGAGTGCATTCAACCAGATTTATGAACTGCTGGTTGGTAAGCTTGCATTGTCCAGCCATCAAACTGATCTCAAGGTCGTTTACATCCTTACCTGACGCTTTGTGGGATAAGTGTGTGATTACACTTGGCTTAGAATCTCTTTCCAGGAAGTAACTCATGACTACATGTGATTTGTTCTTTTTGACGAATCCTTTGGCCATCAGACCTGCCAATACCACTCTTTTCTTAATGGGCATCAGTTCATGTCCAGACGCAGAAATTCCTCATTCACAAGCCTATCTTCATGGGAATGGCTTCCGTCATTATTCTGCGCATAATCCCACAGGACCGGCAATATGCTGCCCTGAAGCGCCCACATAGCTTCTTTCAAGGTTTTCCCATAGGACATGATATGCCGGTAATCATCAATCCCACGGATTACAAACCAGTCGGTTTCCGGGTCACGCCTCCACTGGAAAACCAGAGGTTCACGAAAATTCCAGTAACCGTCCTCTTCCGAACCGAACGACGGGATTTCCGTAGGTTTCCACAAGTCGGATTCAGTCGTTTGGGTTTGGCATTGCATTGGAATCGTTAGGATGTGCCGTCGCGGTATCGGCTTTGAATATTTTAAAGAAGAAGGAGGCGTTTGATATGCGCTAACCTGCATGGCTATCAATCCCCCTTCTTAAGATTATCCGGCACCTCAATCAAGGTGGTGATAGTTCCGCTTCGTATCGCATATATAGGGTTCCCATCACTATCCCATTCACCGTCAATGCGAGCGGCATCGACAATATCAACCCTAAAATTCAAAAGTGTTCCGTCGGACAGGTTTATGATTATTGGTCGGTTTTTTATATCGTCCACATCCACAACCGTGGCTTCAACCGGTTCACCAGTCGTCGGGCTGTCGATCTTAACTTTTCGACCGGCCATCATATTTCCTCCTTTGGTTTGCAGGTACCACCGTACGGATGCCGTGATCGTATGGCAAGTATTTTGATCCGTGAATCCGCCCGCCCGGCGCGGCGTGGGTAGCCAGGTATATAATTCCCCATTTTTGGACCAAAGGCAGAACGGGCGCAGACTAACTTGAAATACGGAAGGAGGGCCAACTTATCCGGTTGTACGCCGACACAGGGCAGGACCAGCCCCTGGTCGCACTCATTGATCGAATGCTCGGGGTTGGTGCGATTACAACGACGAAGGCCGGTAAGGTTCTCGGCGTAAGCGGAAATAACGTCGACGGCGTGCTCAAGGCCGGTGGGCAGGGTTTGCCGGCATAGGTGACGGGATTGCTTTATCTATTGGATGCAAACACTTTGATCGACGCCAATCGAGATTACTACGGCATCGGGCAGGTCGACGAATACTGGGAATGTTTGGTTCACTGTGGCCAGGAAGCGTGGTAAAAATCCCACTCGAGATTTACGAGTAGCTGAAAGCCGGTCAGGACTCCTTGAGCAAATGGACCGAGGTGCCGGAAACCAAAGCCGCACCACGTTTGAAAGAAGAGGTTAATATCGATCTTATCCGCCGCGTCACCGAAGAGGGCTACGCGCCTGATCTGACCGATACTGAAATCGAGAGAATTGGCCGCGATCCGTTTCTCGTAGCCTATGCACTTGCTGACGCCGAGAACCGGATCATCGTTACGACCGAGCGATCAAAACCGAAAACGCGGAGAATGAACCGGAAGATTCCAGATGTGGCTCGACAGTTCGGCATTCGTAGCTGCTCGGCTTTCGATTTCGTACGAATTGGCGCTCATATATTTAGGGCCCGTTGATATTCACCTCGCGGCGATCATGGCGGCGGCCGCAGGAAACGTCGCCCGGAAGCCCGGTCCCGTCCCGTCACAGCGGGTGGCGACGGCCCGTAACTCCCCGGTCCTCGCGAAACGGTTCCCGATCCGGCACCGCCATCCATACATCCCTCCGTCGTGCCCGCGCACCCCCTTCCGGTTCCCGCGGGAGGGAATCACCGCCTCCGCCCCGCGCCCGCCGGGTTCCCCGACGGGCCGGTCCGCGTCGAGGGCCCCGTCGCCGACGGGCGCGCCGGAAGACCGGCCCTCCATCGGCTCCGGCGGCCCCCGCGGGTCGCGCTCCCGACCCGGAGGCGCCACGGTGTCCACGGGATGGCCGGGCGCGTCGGCCATCGCCAGGACCCTGCCGGCCAGGACTCCGCGGGAGCATCCGACGCCGTTCTCCCGGGGCCTCTTTTCCTCCCGCCGCCTTCCGGTGAGCCGGCGTCACGGCGCCGTCCACGAACGGGTGGTCCAGGTCGAGATCCCCCGGCGGCGCCCCGAATATACGGTCGGTCACGCCTTTCGGCACCCGGCGCCGGCGGCGCCCGGACACACCGCCGCATTTCCCGAAGCGCCCGGGAAGGCCGCGCCGGGGGACACCCGTCCGCACCCTCCGGAGGATGGCCCCGACGAAGGGGCGGCCGTCCGCCGCCGTGACCCCGGGGTCGCCCGCTCCGCCCGACGGAAACTCCCCGACCGCCCGCCACATTCCGTCCGTAGGTCCGTTCCCGCTCCTTTCCATGGTTCCGTCCCCGGTTGCCCGTAACGCCGTTCCGGCTATGTTTGGGGACGGATGTGAACGGTCCAGACCGGCGGTTCAACCAGGAATGCCAACGGGCCTTAGTCCGCCCTGTGGCGAGCACCGGATTCGCCGAACCGAGATACGGTTTGGTGGCGAAATCCAGTGAGAATCCAAGCCTACAAAAAATGCGCCAATCATTAAAACTACTTTCAAATTCCAGATCGCATGAAATCCTGAAAGCGTATATTCTGTGTGATTATTTTCGCTTCTCCGCGAGGAGACCATGTACTACGGCGCTCACAATCCCGCCCTACCCATCCTCCGGCTCCAGCGACGTCCAGTGATCAGCTTGCGGCGGCGACATCGCAGGACCGACTGCCCCCTTCACACTGTCTTTGCTCAGGGATCCTCGGCCGGATCAGCGAACGAGTCGGGTCCCGGAGGGGTCTATCGGCACCTTCCAGGACGAAGCGGTTCCGCAAGCGAACGGTGGGTCGGCTCATGCCGACTGGTTGACGATGGTCCAATTTCATCAAACCTCAAATTCGAGGCTTCGGCAGCGATCCAGGGAACCATTCGATCATAAGCGGTCTTCGACAATCCATTCGCATTCCGATCAAGTGACCTTTACGCCAGCGAATTGGGAGGTTCGATAAAGATGCCGGGTCATATGGAAATACATCGTAGCGAAAGACCGCGCTTCCTTGAATATGTTGCCATGGTGGCGATGGTGACATCGATCGGCGCGATGGGCACGGACCTTATGCTGCCAGCGTTGGATGAAATAGGTCGTGAACTCGGCGCGGAAAACGCGAACGACGTACATTTCATCGTGACTACGTTCTTCCTCGGAATGGCCGGCGGTCAATTGATCGTCGGCCCGCTGTCCGACAGTTTCGGTCGAAAACCGGTGATCTACGCGGGATATGGGGTGTTCGTCATCGGCTGCCTCATTTCTGTCGCCACCGAGAACTGGTACGTGATGTTGGCCAGCCGGGCCCTTCAGGGTCTGGGAGCGGCCGCGCCGCGTATCGTTGTCGTGGCGATGGTCCGCGATGAATATCAAGGGCGGGCAATGGCGCGGGTCATGTCAATGGTCATGGCGGCTTTCATCATTGTTCCGATAGTCGCACCCGCCATGGGACAGGGGCTGATCTACGCGGGCGGCTGGAAAGCGACGTTCGCGGGCCTCATCGTATTGGCGATCATCGTTTCGCTCTGGTTCGGATCCCGTCAGCCGGAAACGCTGGCGGTGGAAGACCGTCGCGCCTTTCGGATCAGGGAAATCCGGAAAGGAATCATTGAGATCGTCAGAACGCGGGTCGCCTTCGGCTACACCCTCGCGACTGGCTTCACGTTCGGAATGTTCCTAGGTTACCTAGGTTCGGCGCAGCAGATATTTCAGGTCACGTTCGGGACCGGGGATCTCTTCGTGGTTTACTTCGCGCTCTCGGCCGTATCTCTGGGCACCGCTTCGCTCCTCAACGCATCGCTCGTGATGCGCCTGGGCATGAAGAAGCTAACCTGGTGGGCACTGAGCGGGCTGACCGGTCTTTCGCTCGCGTTCTGGGCCACACTTCCGCTCTTTGAAGGCGTACCACCCTTACCGATATTCCTGATATGGCAGCTTTCAACGTTCTTCTGCGTCGGGATCATCTTCGGCAATCTCAACACTTTGGCCCTCGATCCGCTCGGCCATATCGCAGGACTTGGCGCCGCTTTCGTCGGCTCGATCGCCACCTTTATTTCACTGCCTCTCGCTGCGGTAATCGGGCAACGGTTTGATGGAACCGTCGTCCCCCTCGTCGCCGGTTTCGCGATATACGGGGCCATCGCCTGCGCGATCATGAACTGGACAAAACGCAGTTCGGATTCCGCCGCGGAAGTTTAACGCCTCCGGTTCTTCGGCACCGAAGGCCAGAGACACGAATTTTCGACCGGAGCACGGCCAATCTTCGACACGACGATTTGTATCCGACAGATCGGTGATCGGATTCCGACGTGAAAACCCGTTTCAGGCATCGTGACCCACTTTTCCGATGGAGAACTCGCTTGATGACTCCGTCGGTATCGATATGATCGACATAAATGAAGCGGTTCCGGCAGAGCCCCTTGCGGATCATCACCAACTCCCGTCGCACAGCTGCCAAACCAGCACCGACCGCGCCATACCCATCAACCGAAGCCGAGCGGGTCTCGGCGCTTCTTTCGCTTTGCCCCATGGCGCACAAAACACCTTTGGTCGATGCAAACGACCTTGCCCCGGTCACTCACTTCTGGATCAAGGATGAGCGCAGGCGAATGAACCTCGGTTCGTTTAAAGCGCTTGGCGCGGCCTACCTCATCGCACGACACGCCACCGAAGTGGTGACCACACCGGATGCGAACACGCTGCGGGGCAGAACCTATGTCACGGCCAGCGCCGGTAATCACGGGCTCAGCGTCGCCGCCGGAGCAAGGATTTTTGGCGCGGAGGCGGTCGTTTACATCGCCAAGACCGTGCCCGAAAGTTTCGCGGAACGACTGAAAGCGCAAAACGCCCGGGTCATTCGCCGCGGTGCCGACTACGCGGCCGGCTTGGACATGGCAATAAGAGCCGCGCGCGAGAATGGATGGACACTTCTTTCAGACAGTTCATGGGAGGGTTATGTAGACCTGCCACACATGGTGATGGAAGGCTATCTACGGATGGCTTCCGAAACCATCGCCCAGTGCCCCCGGCCACCAACCCATATCCTGCTGCAGGCCGGAGTTGGCGGCATGGCGGCGGCGGTGGCGGCATATGCACGTAAAGTCTGGGGCGACGCCCCGCGGATCATTGTGGTCGAACCCAAGAACGCCCCTGCCCTTCAGGCGAGCATCGAAGCGGGGACCTGTATCCTGTCGGAAGGACCCGAAAGCGTTATGGGACGCCTCGACTGCAAGGAGCCGTCGCTTATCGCGCTCAATGGGTTGGCGAGGGACGCCGACGCGCTCCTGACACTGGAAGATGATGAAGTGACGGAACGACTTCCCACCATCGCCAGCGTAGGGTTGGCAACCACGGCGTCCGGTGGTGCGGGGATCGCCGCCGTCCTGATCCAGGACGTTCGGGACGCACTGGGAATCGGGCGGGACGCTCGTGTCCTGTGCATATTATCCGAGGCCACGGAATGAGAGGATTCGAGAAGTCTGAGTTCATGGCGCGCACCAGGCGCGCCCAAACTCTGATGGATGGGTATGGACTGTCCACCCTCTTGCTTACGACAGAACCGGAACTGCGCTACTTCACCGGATTTCTGACCCGCTTCTGGGAAAGCCCGTCCCGTCCATGGTTTCTCATCGTTCCCGCGATAGGCGATCCGGTGGCGGTGATACCGTCCATCGGAGCGGCGCTCATGGGTAAAACCTGGATTGAGGATATCCGCGTCTGGAGCGCACCGGACCTTCAGGATGATGGAGTCTCATTGCTCTCCGACACAATCAGGGAATTGACACCGATCGACGGCGCTATCGGTATTCCCGATGGACATGAAACGCACGTTCGGATGCCGCTGGCCGATCTGGAACGGGTTCGAACGATGGTTGGAATCCGCAGGATTGTAGGCGACCATGGGCTTATGCGCAGACTGCGAATGATCAAATCTCCCGCTGAGATAGCCAAGATCGAAACCGCCTGCGGAATCGCGGGCCGCGCATTCGCCCGAGCGACCGAGATCGCACGCGCCGGCGTCACCGTCGACGAGGTGTTTCGTAAGTTTCAGATCCTGTGTCTTGAAGAAGGTGCGGATTGGATACCCTATGTGGCTGGCGGCGCGGAGCTGGGTGGATACCCGGACGTAATCTCCCCCGCTCATGCGACGCGTTTGACCGATGGCTATGTTCTCATGCTGGACACCGGTTTGATCTGGGATGGCTACTTCTGCGATTTTGACCGCAACTGGTCAATCGGAAAGCCGACAGCAGCTGTTGAAACCGCACATGCGCGTCTTGTGGAGGCTTCCGGTGCCGCCTTCGAGCGAGCCAGGCCCGGTGCTACGGCCGCAGATCTGTTTCGTGCCATGGACAGCGTATTGAGCCGTGATGCGGAAGGGACCGAAGCCGGACGGTTGGGGCATGGCCTAGGCATGTCGTTGACTGAATGGCCATCCCTTGTTCCAACCGATATGACGGTGCTGGAACCGGGTATGGTGCTAACCCTTGAGCCAGGAATCACCATCGGCGAAAAGATCATGGTGCACGAGGAAAACATCGTCATTACCGAAGGCGCCCCACGTTATCTGAGCCCGAAGATCGGAGCGGAGTTACCCGTGATATGAGCACGCTGCACTACACATCTGGACCCGGACAATTCCAGAGCTCCACCGCTGGGACTGATTGTCCTGCGGACCGATGAGACGATCGAGCCGGAATTCGCCTCCTATTTTTCGGATAGTGAGTGCGCAGCCCACGTATCGCGCATCCCAGGCGGTGCCCATGTTACAGCGGACAGTCTGGCCGAGATGGAAACCGCTCTTCCCGCAGCCGCGGATCTGCTGCCGAAAACGCGGCCCTATCGTGTGGTCGGATACGGATGCGCATCCGCCAGTTCGGTGATCGGTTCGGAACGCGTCGAGGAATTGGCCCGGTGGACCCGCAAGGCTGAAACCGTAACAAACCCGTTGCGGGCGGCTTTGGCTTACGCAGGCAGCCTCGGGATTTCGAAGCTCGCGTTGCTGTCACCCCATATCGAAGAGGTCAATTATTCTTTGCGCCAGGCTTTCGCCCGGAATGGTCTTTCCACGAATGTCTTTGGTACGTTCGGCGAAAGCGACGACACGAAAGTGGCTCGCATCTCGATCGGTTCGACCATAGCGGCGGCGAGCGATCTGGGGTTGGAGCTTTCCGTCGAGGCTGTGTTCATAAGTTGCGCCAATCTCCGGACCCATGCGGCGATCCTCCGGATTCGGGAGCGGATCGGGAAACAGGTTCTGTCGAGCAATCAGTGCCTTGCCTGGCATATGCGACATCTGAACACTATGCGAACAAGGCACCGACAAGAAGCACCGACGTGAATTATAGTAATGCGGGTCGTCAGGCAGACGCCGCGGCTTTGACTGTGATAGTGGGTGGAAATATCGAGAATTATGTACCTGTTTAACCTCCGAATTCACGACAACGCGTTTCAGAGCGTGACCGCTGGCCCTACCTTCCTTAACTCGGTGGCATGAGCAATTCGCCGGACTACCACTAACCCGTCCGTCGGCTTACCGTTCCGGGGGGCGAATGAACACGTTTGAAGCCTGGAACGATACCGCTTTCGATCGTCTGCGGGCCGATATGGCGAAACGGGAAACGGAAGCCGCGGAGCGAGACAGGGACAATACGCAGCTGCAGGTGGGTCTGTGGATTACCGTAATCGTTGTCCTGGTTCCCAATCCGCTGGCCGGTCCCCGCACCGTCACAATAAACACAAGCGTCGGTTGACGGATTGACACCCGCCGCCAAGCGGCTGTGCCCACGACCTTTGTATCGGCTAGAGCCACGTGCTGTGCGCCGAATGCGTCGGTCCCGTCGCGAGCCGGTGTTGGTGCCTGATCCGGGTCACTCATGCGCCCGCAATCCAGATTGCGGTGGACGTCGGGGAACAGCACATCGACCTACAGGAATTCGACATCGCTGTGGCGAACGTCATCGCCTATCACCGGACAGCCGTGCGGGATGGCCTCAAGGACATCTTTGGCAGGGATACCGGACGTGACCCGATCGAACGGCTATATTTGTGTGGATCGATCAAGGCCGGACCATGGTCTCCCTGCGCGGAGCGCCTTATACATACGTGACGGACGTACGGTTCCCGGTGGCGTTCGATCTCGAGTCATTCCAGGATATGTATGGTCGCGGACAGGTTGAGGATGCGGGTCCGGTGGTAGGCCGGGACGGCTCCTCGATGGCTTTGACTTCCAGTCACCGGAACCCTGACTTCCAATTGACGGATCCCCGAATCCTGATCACCGAGAGTACCGCTTTCAGGTTCCCGGCCAGGAGGAACCATGTACAGGCGAACGCTCTCCCCTTGCCTGCGCAAGGCATTGTCGGATAATCCGGCTGTCATGATCGTTGGGCCGAGACGCACCGCGGGACCAGACCCGTGAAGAGTCTGGACGGTCGGGACCGCGCCTGCATCGCCCTGGATGATCGGACCGTACTGGATGCGGCGCCGCCGGTCCCGCGGGTTTCATCCGGGGGCCGGAAGCCGCCACGATAGATGGGACCCAAAGGGTGCCGGACCCGCTTCCGACGTTCGGAAGTCCATCTACGAAGACCACCGCCCCAGTCGGTTTTTCTTACGGGGTCAGCCAACGTCCTGACGGTACCGACGGGTGCGGACAGCCCTGCCGGACGTAGGGAGACGCTGCGGATGTCGCCGCTGGCGCATACCGAAATTGAGGCGGCGGACCATTCCGGCCTGCCGGTCAACCACACCCAGTTGGGGTCGGGCATCGATGTCAGTCACAGGACGGGCCGGCGCTATGCCGGTCTATCCGAGCGGATGTTTCCGGTTTCGACACAGCCGCCCTGGAATACGAGTGCCATCGGACACATCACGAATACGGTGAAGCTCCGGTTCCCGGACACCGCGCCTCTTCCTGCGACACGCGGTCTGGCCTTTGAAACGGTGCGCAAAAACCGGGATCCGGTCGGCGCTCGTCCCGAGAGCTTGGTGTTCCCGGAGGTGGTCAGGCGGCTGACCGGCACGGACATGCATCCAGCGGCCCATCACTTTCCGGACCGGGAAACGCGCGAGGTCGCACTCGTTCCGAAAAGGGATGATGGAATGGTTGTCGGTATCGAGGTCAAGACGTCGGCCACTTTCCGTACGTCGAACCTCATCGTGTTGAGGACGCCGGCCGGGGCCTGCGGCGACCCGTTCGCGTTCAGCGCGGTCCTCTACGACGGCGGAGACGCTGTTCCTTTTGGCGACCGTCCGGCGGCCATGCCGGTCCCGATCCTATTGGCATAATTCGGGAATCATATGGAATCCTGCAAACTGTGCCTTTGGAATTTTCGCTCCTGAACCGTGAATGGAATCTCAACCTAAAGTTTGATCATCGCCTTGGCCTAACCCGTGGACGCCGCATAAACCTAAAATGGAAACCTCGATAGACCCATATTTTAGCGCGAATGTCAGGCGGGTGATTTCCGGATTCCGGAGGGGGTCAGGCCCTGGGCTGTCGCCGTTCATGCAGGACGGGGCGGCGGAAACCGCAGCCCAGGTTCGCCATGGTCATGCGGGCGGCGGACCGTGACCGCCATCGGCCCTTTCCCGTATCCGAGGACATGTCCGACGCAGGCGCGGATGGAAGGGCGCGTCGCATCGCCCCGCCGGACGTGCCCGGGCATGGGCCCGCCACGCGGCTTCCCGCGGTGGATACGGGAGCGATGGCCCCGTGCCTTCGGCCGGGTCCCGTTACCCGCCGGACGGTGACCGGTGTCCGCCCGGACGGATCCGGAGCCATTGGCCGGGTCCGGAACGGAGGACGGTCCGTGCCCGTCATGCCGAACCGCATGGGTGCATGTCCGACCGCGGATGGAACGCCGTCCGCGGTCGACGCCGATATGGTTCCCATACCCGAAGCGCGGCGTCGGGATGTCGACAGAACCCGCATCCGGTTCGCCCCCTCCGGTCTTCCGGGCCCCGGAATATCCGGCTGTCCGGCGGGCACCGGTGTCTTTCCGCGCCGCCCGGGTGGGACCGTCAGGCCGGATGCCGGCCGCGCTCCCGCCCGCCCCGGCCCGTTCCCTCCCTTTCCCCGCCATCCGCCGGCGTGGGCCGGGACCGAAGCGGCGTCCACGGTCCGGCCCCCGCGGCCCGTTGCCCCGGTCACGGAGCCGCTCCCCGGAAACCGCGGACGGGGACGTGAATGCACAGGCCCGGGCCAGCCTCTTCCGAAACGGCCGGACCGTCCTTCGGTCCGGAACCCGGGAAACCGCGGCCGGCCCGGGCGGTCCCGGACCGGAAACCCCATCCGCCCGTCGCCCGGGCCATCCATCGACGCCGGCACCGGAATCCCGGACATCGTCACAGGGTCATGGGGAGGCCGGCCGCCTTCCGGCCGGTCCCCGCAACCGGGCGCTTCCGTCAATACCGGGCGAAAGGACTAGAGATCGACATGACGTCCAGGAGCCCCGGGCGGACCGCCCGTCCGCGGCAGGCACCCGGGATGGTCCGGGAGATCGAAAGAACCGGGGCTGAGCGTCTCCGGGTCCTCCCGGATCCAGTAAATCGGAACAAGTGCGGAAAGGCCGGTTTTTGGAGGCTTCCAGATTACAGCGCATCCGTCCGGGCTTCGGTCGGGCTACGCCCTCGCTCCGGCAGCGGGCCGGGGTTGCGCTTCGGATCAACGCCAGCGTCGCAAATAATTTATCATAGGATGGTGGAAGCGATTGAAATCGATGCCAAAATTGATTTCAGGTACAATTCCCGAGGAAAATATCCTCCGAGCCTAGTTCACCATCCCGACGATTTCATAGGTTCGCCTGAGAATAGGCGCGGCAATCATCCGGGCGCGTTCAGCGCCATGTTCAAGAATACGATCGATCTCCGCCGGATCCTCCGTCAGTCTGGCCATCTCTTCCGAAATCGGCGAAAGTCTGGAGACGGCGAGATCCACGAGGGCGGGCTTGAACATGGAAAACTGCTGGCCAGCATGGTCACGGATCACCGCTTCCGGTGTGGAATCCGCCAGGGCGGCGTAGATGTTGACGAGATTGCGGGCTTCCGGCCGGTCCCTGAGTCCGGCCATTTCAGAAGGCAGCGGATCCGGGTCGGTCCGGGCCCTTCGGATTTTCTTCGCGATGGTGTCGGCGCCGTCGGTCATGTTGATCCGGGACATATCGGACGGATCCGATTTCGACATCTTCCTCGATCCGTCCCGCAGGGACATGACACGGGTGGCGGCCCCTTCGATGACGGACTCGGTGATCGGGAAGAACCCGGTCCCGAAGTCATGGTTGAACCTGACCGCGATATCGCGGGTGAGTTCGAGGTGCTGTTTCTGGTCCTCGCCGACGGGAACGTGGGTCGCGTGGTAGACGAGGATGTCGGCGGCCATAAGCGCCGGATAGGCGAAGAGGCCGAGGGAGGCGTTCTCAGCGTTCTTTCCGGCCTTGTCCTTGAACTGGGTCATACGCCGCATCCAGCCCAGACGGGCGACACAGTTGAATATCCAGGCGAGTTGGGTGTGTTCGGCGACCCTTGACTGCCGGAACAGGACGCTCCGTTCGGGATCGATGCCCGAAGCGATGTAGCCGGCGCAGAGCTCCCGGGTGGCATTCGCGAGCGCGGCCGGTTCCTGCCAGACGGTGATAGCGTGGAGATCCACGATGCAGTACACGGTCTCGTGGGTGCCCGCGTTCTGCAGCTGCACGAACCGTTTGATCGCTCCGAGGTAGTTGCCGAGCGTGAGACCACCCGACGGCTGGATGCCGGAGAACACGCGGGGGGTGAATTCAGGCATTGCGATCTCCATCTGGAAAACTGGGCCAACGTCGCGTATCGGAAGGCCCGGAAACCGTCAAGGAAGTGTCCATGCGCCGACCACAGGACGAGAGCCCGGTGAACCACCTGCCGCCCGTCGTCGCGGCGGTGGCGGTGATGATATTCGCGGTCGAGGTGATGTTTCAGCTTGGAGAGCGTGGCGTCGCCGGCGGATCGGGCGGCGTTTCCTGGCGGAGGGACGCGCTGCTTCGGCATGGCTTCAGCGATGCGGCTTTTGACAGGATGCTGGATCTTTTGGTCTGGGATTCGACGACGTTGCTACGGATGCTGACCTACGGCTTCGTTCATTACGGCATGATGCAGGCGCTGTTCGTCTGCGTTCTGGTGCTCGCGCTTGGTAAATGGGTCGGCGGGCATCTTTCACAACGGGCCATTCTGGCGGTGCTGCTGGCCGCGGCTGTGTTCGGCGCGGCGATATATGGTTTGGTGCTGGATACGCCTTACGTGCTGGTGGGGGGATTTCCGGCGGCGTATGGTTTGATCGGTGCGTTCACGTTTCTGCTCTGGGCGCGGCTCGCTGACACCGGAGGGCCGAGGGGGCGGGCGTTTACGCTGATCGGAGTGCTTGTCGCGATCCAGCTGGCGTTCAGCCTGGTGGGCGGGTTTCTGGCGGGCGGTTCGGGTTTCGGCATGGACTGGGTGGCGGATATCGCGGGTTTCGCGGCGGGCTTCGGGGTGACGGTGGTGGTCAGTCCGGGTGGCTGGTCTCTCATGATGCGGCGGCTGCGGGATCGGTAGCCGCCGGGCCGGGCGCTCGTTCGTTCGCATTGTAGTTCGAATTTCGTCGCGGTTCCAGAGTCCTCATACTGGCCTTCAGCACGGCGATCCGCTAGTCGAATTCGTGAATGTCCGGCGTCGCCATGCCCTTATACCAGGTTCCCGCGGCATCCGGGTCAAACCGTCCGGAATTGAAGGAATTGGAGCCATCGGCGGAGCCAAAAAGCTTCTCCGGGCGTTCCAGAGTAGCAGTCAGCACCGCCGGGAGCGGCGCGCAGGGAACAGGTTCTGCAACGGCTACCGGACGGATATACCGGAGGTGTCGCGCACGCGGCGAAAGTTTCATTCACCATAAACCGAGTTCGGGGGTGTATGAGAATATTTCGTGGATTCAGGTTGCGGCCTTCCGTCGGTGGAAGCCGTCCATCCGGTCGTCCAGATCACGCTATCCCATCGCGACTGTCGCGTTCGCGCTCCTGCCGGACCGCCGTCCGCCACCTTTCTCCATGCGGTGGGCCGCGGGATGGACCTGCGGCCCGCCCCGACCGACGGGTGGGCCGGACGCGCGCAACCGGTGGCGTGGGACGGGAAGGGATCCGACTCCACGGGATATTTTGGCGCCCGGTTCAGGGGTTCTCTGTCCGGTTCATTTCCTCCCCGGGTTCCTTCGTTGGCGGAAAGCCTGGGCACGCCGTCCAGGTCGCGGCGAGCAACAGTGCTCGGCATAACATCCGTAGCCAGTCGGGCCGCCGTGCCTGATCCATTGCGTCAGAAATGGTCGTATCGTAGCCGGACATCTCGGGTTTTGGGCGATCCGAGGTTGCTTTTCGGGGCGCGGCAGATCCATGGATAGCGGTGAAAGGACCGAACCGATGATCGGGCACGAGCCCACGGATTTCATCCAGGCGGGGGGGGTGAACACCCAGATCGCCGAGGCCACCATCAGGACGGTCAACGGCGGCGTCGTGGCGGCATCGGCCACGAGGCTCAATCTCGGGCGCACGGGAAAAGACTCGATAACCGCATCACCGTAGATGCGGTATAGCCCGAACGGCGCATCACGGAACCTAGTGGAAAGATCGATACGAAGTTCGAAGAGCTTCGTGGCGAGATCGGAGATTTTCGCGTTGCGGTCGAATGGGTATGAACCGAGATTCAGAGCGGCGTGAATCGGACCGCAGGGAACCCGATCATTGCGATGGGTCTGGTGTCGGTCGCTGCGAGCCTGTTCGAAGTCGTGCGCCCGATTCTGGAGCGGATGCTCGGCTAAGGGCGCAGGTGCGCGTGGCGTTCTTTGTGGAAGCCGGTTCTTACCGCGCCTCCCACCGCTGTAGCGGCATCCACGAACGGGAATCCGCGAGGTTCCACCCGATCGGAACCCTGGCCCCTTCCAATGATATTGTGATCCTGTTGACCATAGGCGTTTCATTCGCTGACGGCATGACCTGCCACCCCGCGTGCTGTCGAGCACAAACCGAACCTCATTCGTCTGACGGGCCGAATTTTGTGACAGCCATTCGTTGCGACATCTACGCCTGCGCTTCGGATCGCATCCGTTCGCGGATGACGATGGGAGAGCCGCACTGGCGCGGCAACCGTCGTCCGCACGACCCACGAAGGTCTCCGGGAGCGCGCATGAAACAGGCCAGCGGCAACGTCATGCCGGACGGGCATCCCGCCAATGATCCATGTAGGCCGCTGAAAGATCCCCCGACGCTGGCTCCGAATGAAGTGCGGTTGCCCGGAGAATGCGTCGCATGGCCGGCGCTACAGGGCGATGCCACCCTGCGAGCGCATGGCGGTGCCGGTGGAGACCATGGCCGTCAAAGCGGGGGAGCCGTGAGCGCACCGTACCCACATGAGGGACTCGCGGTCCATACCGAGGCCTTCGCCCGCCCGCGTGTTCCCGCCGCGGCGACGCTCGGCGCCCTCCTGGAATGGGGTCACTTCAGGAAAACGTTCTGTGACGACTACCGGCGGCTGGGAATGCGCATGCGGTCCGGGGTCATCGTTTCCGCTCGTGTTCTGTTTTCTTTCAGTCCGGATAACCGATTCGGCCCGGAATGCCTATGAACGGGAATTTTCGACATTCTCCCCAGGATTAAATGACCCCGGCGCCACGCCGCAGTCCGCTTCGCACATTCATGCGGAGCCCGCACATCTTTCTCCGCAGGCGATTCCAGGGTTGTCGCGCCGCTTGATCCAGACTCTGACGCCCTGACCGAGTGACGGCGTTTCAGGTGGCCGCGGCTTCCGCACGGACCTCGTCCATAAGTCTGCGCATCTCCTGAATCGCCGGCGCAAGTCCGCGGAATACCGCCTCTCCGATCAGGAAGTGGCCGATATTCAACTCGACGACTTCAGGTAAACCGGCAACCGGCTTGACCGTGTCGTAAGTCAGGCCATGGCCCACATGCACCTCAAGCCCAAGGGAATGCGCAAAAGCCGACATATCAAGCAGCCTTGTGAACTCCTTCCGCGCATCCTCGAACCTTCCTTCGGAACAGGCGTCGCAATATGCACCCGAGTGCAGCTCCACCACATCGGCGCCAATTCGGTGAGCCGCCTCGACCTGACGGGGATCGGTGGCGATGAAGATCGACACCCTGCAGCCGGCATCGGCAAGCGGTGCGATGAAATGCGCAAGCCAGTTTTCCTCACGGGAAACCTCGAACCCACCCTCCGTCGTCCGCTCCTCGCGCTTCTCGGGCACGATGCAGACCGCATGCGGACGATGGCGCAGGGCGATTCCCTGCATCTCGGGAGTCGGGGCCATTTCAAGATTCAAGGGCAACGATAGATGCGCCATCAAACGCTCGATATCCTCATCCGAAATATGCCGCCGGTCCTCACGGAGATGCGCGGTTATTCCGTCAGCCCCCGCCTCCTCCGCAATTCTCGCAGCCCTGACAGGATCCGGATACGCCGAGCCCCGGGCGTTCCGTACCGTCGCAACGTGATCAATGTTCACTCCAAGCCGAAGTCTGCACAATGGTTCCATAACCGCTCCTTCAATGGTCCTTACCGCGCCTCATCCCGGGATTCGACGGCACCGATGGGGCCGGGTCGCCCGCAGCCGCCATCCTGGCCTGTTTCAGCGCTTTCTGCCGTTTCAGGAATTTCTCCCTCATCTTCCGAACCCGGCGTTTCCGGTAGGCACCGACTGCGGGCACGGTCAGCAGATAGGCCACCGTCGAAGCGATGATACCGGGAACGATCCCTCCCACGATATAGGGCAGGAAAACCTGTTGGAAAAACTCACGCAGCTGACTCCATTCCATCACTTCATCGGTGAAGATGGCGGCGACGTTGCGCCATAGCTCGACGGTCGTACGGCTGAATTCCGCGAAAACCTGATGCAGCGGCACCTGTATCTGCACACCTAGTATCCAACCACCGAGTTCCAGACAGAACGCCGCAATGATCGGGAACGTCAATGGATTGCCGATAAAGGTCGACAGAAGCGCGGCCACGATGTTGCCCTGCATAATGAACGCCAGCACCGCCGCGAACAGGAAATGCAGTCCAAACAGAGGAGTGAAACAGACGAACACCCCTGCCGCCACTCCCCGCGCGATCCGGTGCGGTGGGTCGGGCAGACGGCGTAGACGGTGCACGATATAATACGAAGCGCGCTTCCACCCGCCCCTCGGATATAGGAACTGGCCCATTACCTGCAGCCAGCTGCGTGCGTCCCTACGTTTGAACACCACCCCTGATCCGCCGCTCCTGTCTACGGCCTAGGCCCGCGCTTCAGATCCCGGTGCCGGTCGATCGAAGCGACGTCGCTTTCCGCTTCGAGTGACAGCACAACGGCGTGAAGATGCTCCGCATCCCTGAGATCCACATCAACGATCAGTTTGTAGAAATCCGGTTTCCGGTCGACGAACTCAAGATCCGATATGTTCGCGTGCTGCTCTCCGATCAACGTGCAGACCCGGCCAAGAACACCCGCGAAATTGGAAATCGTGATGTCGAAGCTGACGGTATGGACCGCGGGATGTGACCCGGAATGCCAGTGTAGATCAACCCAGCGATCCGACTGGTCCTCGAATTCCCGAAGGGCCGGACAGTCTATGGCATGGACGAAAACTCCCTTACCGCGATAGCTGATCCCTGCGATGCGCTCACCCGGCACCGGCTGGCAGCAATCCGCCCGTTCGAAGTTCTGACCCGTGGCGAGCCCGACCACCGCCCGGGCCGCGTCGATTTCCTCACCGGTTCGTGGAGCGAGCGTGGGATAAAGCGTCCTGACCACTTCGTTCCCGCTGATGCGCGCGCGGCCGAGTTCATTCAGCAGTTCCTGACTGTCCCTTTTTCCCAACTGACGCGCCGCGGTCTGAAGCGCCTTCTCCGTAGCGCGCTTACCGACGTGTTCGAACGCGACCCTCGCCAGCTCCCGCCCCAGTCTGACAAAGCGTTCACGCTCCTCTTCACGCAATGAACGCCGGATCGCCGAACCGGCCCTGCCCGTCTTTACCATGGTTTCCCACTCCGCGTGCGGGCGCTGTCCCTCGGCCGTGATTATCTCTACCATCTGGCCATTCCTGATGCGGGTCCAAAGCGGCACGCGCTCATGGTCGATCTTGGCGCCGACGCATTTATCGCCGATCCGGGTATGAATCGCATAGGCGAAGTCCAGCGGAGTCGCACCGAGCGGCAGTTTGACGACATCTCCCCGAGGCGTGAAACAGAACACCTTGTCGGCGTACATTTCAAGTTTCACGTCCTCCATGAACCCATCATCGCTGTCACCCGACGTCAGACGCTCGGTCAGGTCCGCAATCCATTTCGTCGGGTCCACGGCGAAAGGATTCCCCGCCCTCACACCATCTCGATAGGACCAGTGAGCGGCGACACCGCTCTCTGCGACATCATGCATCTGACGGGTTCGAATCTGGATTTCGACGCGTTTGCCCGCCCGTCCGGATACAGTCGTATGGATGGAACGGTATCCGTTGGATTTGGGCTGGCTGATATAATCCTTGAACCTGCCCGGTACGGCGCGCCATCTTTGATGCATCGCGCCAAGGATCCTGTAGCAGTCATCCTTTCCATCGACCAGCACGCGGAAGCCATAGATGTCGGAAAGACGGGCGAAACTCAGCTTCTTTTCCTGCATCTTTCGCCATATGGAATACGGCTTCTTGGCACGGCCTATCACCTCCGCTGCGATGCCGACGCGCGACAGTTCGGTCTCGATGTCGGCGGTGATCTGCTCGATCACATCGCCGGTTTCCTTCTGAAGCTTGACGAAGCGGCGCATGATCGACACGCGACCATCGGGATTCAACACGCTGAAGGCGAGGTCCTCGAGTTCGTCCCGCATCCACTGCATCCCCATCCGGCCTGCAAGCGGTGCGAATATCTCCATCGTTTCGCGGGCCTTCTGCTTCTGTTTTTCCGCATTGAGGTGCTTGATCGTACGCATATTGTGCAGCCGATCCGCCAGTTTGACCAGGATAACGCGCGCGTCCTTCGACATCGCAAGCAGAAGCTTGCGGAAATTCTCGGCCTGCTCCGTCCCGAAGCCGGAGAGCTGGAGATTGGTGAGCTTGGTGACGCCATCGACGAGCATGGCGATCTCATCACCGAAGCGGCGCCGGGTCTGCGCGAAGGTCGACTTCGTATCCTCGATCGTATCGTGAAGAAGCGCCGTCACGATGGTCTGGTCGTCGAGCCGCATATCCGTAAGGATATATGCCACTTCGACCGGATGTACGAAATACGGTTCACCCGACCGCCGGAACTGACCCCGGTGCATCCGCTCGCTGTATGCGTAGGCGGCGCGAATCAGGGAGGCATCGGATCTGGAGTTATATGCCTTGATCTTTTCGACCAGATCCTCGAAACCGATCAAACGATCCAGCGCCATAGCTGTGGCCTTCTTCTATCCCGGACCCTGCGCGGCCATGAGGGCGCGAAGCCGGTCTTCGGTCAGATCGTCGTCGACGGGACGATCGTTTTCCATGTCCAAGGGCAGCGACATCTGAACGTCTTCGGGTCTGTCAACCTCGTTCTCGTTCTGGTGGCTCGCGATCATCCGCTCGCGCAGATCCTCGGCGCTCTGCGCCTCGTCGGCGATCTCACGAAGCGCAACGACAGGGTTTTTGTCATTGTCGCGGTCAACGGTAATCGGCTCACCCGTCGAAATCTCCCTTGCGCGGTAACTCGCAAGCATTACGAGATCGAAACGGTTTGGAACCTTGTCAACGCAGTCTTCGACCGTAACGCGGGCCATGGTCTCTCCATATTCTGTGACGGGAAAGCGGTGAAAGGTTGCCCTTAAGCCGTCGAATTGCGCTTGGCAAGTGAAATGGGGGCGGTTTCGGACGTTGGCAGTGATTTGATGACGGCTTTTTCCTCCATCGGCAGCGAGTTGTGCATCTGCGCCACCGTCCGTCCGGTAATCGGGTGTCGCCATTCGGGTGCGACCTCAAAAAGCGGAACCAGCACGAAGGCGCGATCCTGCAGCCTGGGATGGGGGAGTATCAGTTCGTCGGGCGCTCGAAGTCGTTGGAGTTCAGGTGAGAGGTCGCGCCATGATCCATGGGTTTCCGCATCCGGCAGGACCATGTCCCCGAAAGCGATCAGATCAAGATCCAGGGTTCGACGCCCCCAGCGGGTGTAACGCCTACGTCCGAATTCGATTTCGATCACGTTCAGGATTTTCAATACCGCGTGAGCTCCGATCGGTGCCGAGACCACCACCGCGGCATTGGTGTAGTCGGGTCCTGCGCCTTTCGGAAAACAGGGGGTGGTGTAAATTCGACTTGCCCTCTCGACCTTCAGCGGTGGTCTCTCCATTCTGCGCATCGCCGCCAGCAATGTTTCCGCCGGCGAGCCGTATCGGCTTGGAATATTTCCCCCGAGTGCGACGAGAGCCTGTGCCGGCGTTTCGATCCCACACTGCGACGTTTCGCCGATGTCGGTTGTCTTGGGCATTGAATTCGATCCCGTCTCCCATTACCGTTTCGATGCTGAATTCATGCGCCAGGGGCAATTCATTCAGTCAGGCATTGAACCATCATCTTTGCGATATGGATAATCGAAAGGAATACGAATGTTCTACCGGGACGAGCGGCTGGCATTGTTCATTGACGGGTCGAATCTCTATGCGGCGGCGAAGGCGCTGGGTTTCGATATAGATTACAAGCTTCTGCGGCAGGAATTCATGCGCCGCGGGAAGTTGCTTCGTGCATTCTACTATACGGCTCTTCTCGAAAGCGAGGACTACTCACCGATCCGGCCCCTGGTAGACTGGCTTAACTACAACGGGTTCTCGATGGTAACGAAACCCGCCAAAGAGTTCATCGACAGCATGGGACGTCGGAAAGTCAAGGGCAACATGGACATCGAACTGGCCGTGGACGCGATGGAACTCGCCCCGCATGTCGACCATATGGTGCTGTTTTCCGGCGACGGCGACTTCCGTCCGCTTGTCGACGCCCTGCAGCGCAAAGGAGTTCGTGTATCGGTTGTTTCGACGATACGAAGCCAGCCTCCGATGATCGCCGATGAACTGCGCCGGCAGGCGGACAATTTCATAGAACTGGAAGAACTGAAGGACGTCATTGGCCGTCCGCCGCGTGAGATCGAGGCAATTTCCACCATCCATGACTGATCCACCATGGAGCGCGGCGTCGCTCCGCCAGGACATCCTGTGGGCGAATTGATCTGGACGCGTCGAAAAGTCTGGCATTCAGGTGGCGAACCTGCTATTCTGTGACCGTATCAAGGATGATTGAAAGTGGCGAAAACCCAATTGACCATAATGCTCGCGGCACCCCGGGGCTTTTGCGCCGGCGTGGAACGCGCGATCAGGATCGTGGAACTGGCACTGCGCAAATGGGGCGCACCTGTCTACGTCCGGCACGAAATCGTTCACAACAAGCATGTCGTTGACGAATTACGCGCGAAGGGAACGGTCTTTGTCGAGGAACTGGATGAATGCCCGAATGACCGCCCGGTGATCTTTTCGGCCCATGGAGTGCCGAAAGCGGTCCCGGCGGAAGCGGCGAAACGGCAGATGATCTATGTCGACGCCGCTTGCCCGCTCGTATCCAAAGTACACGTCGAGGCTCAGCGGCATCACCGGAACGGCCTTCAGATCGTGATGATCGGCCATGAAGGCCATCCCGAAACAAGCGGAACGTTGGGACAGTTGCCGGAAGGCGGGGTCCTGCTTGTCGAGACCGTCGAGGATGTCGCGGTGCTGAAGGTACGCGATCCCGCCAAGCTGGCCTACATCACCCAGACGACCCTATCGGTCGACGATACGGCGGATGTGGTCGAGGCGCTCACGACCCGATTTCCCGAAATTGTCGGGCCGCGGACTCAGGACATATGCTATGCGACGACCAACCGGCAGGCGGCGGTGAAGGCCATCGCTCCCAAAGCCGATGCGATGCTGGTTGTCGGCGCTCCGAACTCTTCGAATTCAAGACGGCTCGTGGAGGTTAGCACCGCGGCCGGATGCGAATACTCGCAACTGGTGCGGAATGCCGATGAAGTCGATTGGCGGGCGCTGGAAGGTGCCCGCGTGGTCGGGGTCACGGCCGGTGCGAGCGCCCCGGAGATTCTGGTCAGCGAAGTGGTCGCCGCTTTCGAGGAGCGCTTCGAGGTGACCGTGGAACAGGTCGAGACCTCAGTTGAGAACATCGAATTCAAGATACCGCAGATTCTGCGCGAGTTGGCATGACCTTCAGCGCGGTTCGCGTAGTTTTTTATGGGCTCAACGGCTTTGGACCGATTGGGGCCGATACCCCTGTCATTCGAACTCCACATGGATGAGGCATGAACGGGACGCTTCGGGTCTATGACCGGATGGCGGATGAATACCATGCGATGGCGGAAGGCTTTTCTCGGAAAGAGCTTGCCGAATTCATGGACGCCGTGGCGCCGGGAGCGAAAGTTCTCGATCTAGGTTGTGGGCCTGGACACCATGCCGCCCGCATGGTACGGGCGGGATTCGAAGTGCTTGCGATTGACGGCTCGGCGGAAATGGTGGCGCGAGCCGCACTCGGGTATGGCGTGGATGCAAGACAGGCGACCTTCGATGATATTCCGACCTTTGGTCCGGTAGGGGGCATATGGGCGAGTTTCTCGCTTCTGCACGCCAAGCGCGCCGACCTGCCCCGTCATCTAGAGGACCTGCATGCGATCTGCGAGCGCGGTGGTCCATTATATCTGGGCATGAAACTTGGCTCGGGCGATGGTGTGGACCGGCTGGGAAGGTACTACACCTATTATTCCGAAGCTGAATTGCGCACGGTGGTTGTGGATGCGGGCTTCACACATGAATTGACCCGCCTCGGTTCGGGGAAAGGTCTTGCCGGCGATGTCGAGGACTGGATCACGATGTTCGCCCGTGCCTGAGATCTTCGCCTACACCGATGGGGCATGCAGCGGTAATCCCGGTCCTGGCGGTTGGGGTGTTCTGCTGGAAGCCCGCGATGGCGATAGACTGCTGAAAAGCCGTGAACTATGCGGCGGAGCACAGGATACCACGAATAATCGCATGGAACTCGTGGCAGTTATTTCGGCGCTCGAAACCTTGAGCGGGCCAGCTGCCATTACGGTGGTCACGGACAGCGCCTATGTGAAGAACGGAATCACTGAATGGATCCACGGCTGGAAGGACAATGGTTGGATTACATCGTCGCGCAAGCCAGTCAGGAACGCGGATCTCTGGCAGGCTTTGGACGAGGCGCAGGGGCGCAATCAGGTCACGTGGAAGTGGATCAAGGGTCACGCAGGCCATCCGGGCAACGAGCGTGCCGACGCTTTGGCACGAAGCGGCATGAAACCGTTCATGCCGAAGCGCTCCGGTAAAAACAGGAGCGCGGCGGGAATTGAACGACGGAACGTGGCCTCGGTCGGACCTTGAGCTGCCTGCGGTGACGGCAACCGTTGGCGGGTCTGAAACCGAAACACGTAGCGGAACCCGTCAGCATTCACGATCAGCCCAATCGGGTGCATGGCCGCGAAGAGACGTCTCACCGCCATGCTTCGGCGCGAAAGGATCATCCCGACACCTCAAAGGCCCTGCTTTGCGGCTGACCGAAGCCAGCATCGCGCATGGTTTATATCAGGAAATGTGACGGTCAGGCCCGGTAAATCGCTACGGGACGAGAGGTGTCGGCAACCGGCGCAGATGTTCCAGGACCTCAAGCGACACATGACCATCGGCCGTCAACCCGACCGAACGCTGGTAGCCCTGCACGGCGGCGATTGTCCCCGGTCCGACGATTCCGTCAAGTCCGTTGGGGTCGAAACCCTTGCCCAGTAAAAGTCGTTGCAGTTCACCCGCTTCAGCGGTTGACAGCGCCCGGTCCCCATGCGGCCATTCCGCCTTGATCGGCGCACCACCACTCAGGCGGTCAGCGAGGTGACCAACGCCGATAACATAGGAATCCGCCGCGTTGTATTTTCTCAAAACATGAAAATTCTCGAAAATGATAAACGCGGCCCCTTCATGACCTGCGGGCAACAGGATCGCGGCGCCTTCGCAATCGGGTAATCGCAGGCCGTCAACGCTCTCCACACCCATTCGCAGCCATTTCCGAGTTGGCTTCCTGACCGTTCTGGATATGGAGGAATAGTCAAAGCCGTCGGGCAGAAACACCTCCATGCCCCATGGCCGCCCCTCGATCCAGCCATGTTGCTTAAGGTAGGAAGCCGTCGATGCAAGCGCATCGGTCGGGTCTTCGGCCCAGACATCGCGGCGCCCGTCACCGTCGAAGTCCTGTGCATAATCAAGGTAGGTCTGCGGCATGAACTGCGTGTGCCCCATGGCTCCAGCCCAACTCCCGGTCATCTTGCCCGGAACGGTATCGCCTGCCTGGAGGATACGCAGGGCCGCGATGAGCTGTACTTTGAAGAACGTGGAGCGTCGCCCGTCATACGCAAGGGTCGCCAATGCCTCCATGACCGGAATATCCCCTCGAAACGTTCCGTAAGCGCTCTCGATGCCCCAGATCGCGACGATAACCTCTCGCTCCACCCCGAACCGAGCTTCGATCCGACCCAATAGGTCCGCGTGCCGCCGGAGCGCCGTACTCCCGTTATCAACCCGTTCCGCCGAAACGGCGCTTGCGATATAGTCCCGGATCCGCGTGTTGAATTCAGGCTGGCTGCGGTCTTTGCGGATGACTTCTGCATTGAGTCGCACATTGCTGAAGGCGCTTTCCATGACGTCCGGGCGTATGCCTTGCCCGAGTGCCTGCGTACGGAAATCGGAAATCCAGCGGCTGAGGCTGGAATCGTCTGGCCGCGATTCGTTATTTTGGATCATTTCATCAAGCTCTGCATTTTGAAGGGTTGCTGATAGACAGAGGTCGCGGACCCCATCGCTCGGCTTATCCGGATTCCTTGCCCATCGGTACCCGCTGAATACCGTGCGACTTCCAAAACCATTCTGACTTACGTTTCTGACACTGGCCCGAACTAGCTGACCTTCCGATCATTTATGAGGTCTGCCCCATAACCAAACTCTGCCGCCACTCCCAGACGCATATGCTGTAGCTGAAAACAGACCAGTTGACGAAAAAAGACAGTGAACGCCGTCTGCGAACAAGGGAAGTCGACATATCGAGGAAAACCGGTATGTCAGTTTCGATTTGGCACCCCACTTCCAGTCCGAAATGCAACACCGGCCCGTCTCCGGAGCGAGGGGGTGGCCCCGAGCGGAGGAGGCGGGCCGGTGTTGAAGGATTTTCCGGCCAGGGGCCCGGTTTCCACGCGGAATTCGGCGGCTGTCCCTTCGGATCGGAGCGTAACCGGGCCTCCCGGCGGCGGCAGGGCCCCGCGGCGGGAGGTGGCGCGCCCGTCCGGGCGAGGGAGGGGGGGGGCCGACCGAAACCGGGCGGTCGCGCCTGCGGAATTCCCTCTCCCCCGTCGGCCGACGGGGCGAAGCGCCTCAGGGAGGCCGCGCCCGCGCGAAAGCCTCCGCCGGCGTCAGGTGGCCGGGCGCCTTGCGGGGGCGCGCGTTCAGGATTTCCTGGACCCGCTTCACGCGGGCGTCCGTGACCTGCCGCAGGTCGGTCCCCTTCGGCAGGTACCGGGGCGGCGGCCCGTCGGTGTGCCCGTTCAGGCCCCGCTCCCACGGGTGGTGGGGCGTCGGGAGGAGGAAGTCGGCCTCCAGCGCCTTCGCCACCTTCGCGTGCCCCGCGAACTCCCTGCCGTTGTCCGCCGTGATCGTGTGGACCCTGGCGCCGGGACCCCCGGGAAGGTCGGTCATCGCCCCGCCGGCCGCCTCCGCCCTCTTTCCGTCAACCCGTCGGACAGGCGTGAATTCCGGGCATCTGTCCACAGGCGACACCACCGCACCGCCGTGTCCCCCGCCGATCACCGTGTCCGCTTCCCGGTCGCCGATTCTCGCCTTCGCCCCGCCCTCTTCCGGGCGCTCCGGGATGTCCCTCCGGCCCGGGATGTGACCCCGGCCCGCGTGGCGACCGCCCTTCCGGTTCGGTTTCTTTCCCCGCCGCCGCAGGTGCCCGCAAGGCGTTCCTCCGTCCCTGCGGTCCGCGCGTACGAGGCCGTATATCCGCTGACGGCCGACCATGCCGGGGTCCTCCAGCCGGAGACGCCCCGGGACCTGTTCCGGGCTCCAGCCCTCCTCCGGCTTCGCCACGACCTTCGCCCGGCGCCCCTCCGTCAGCTTCCCCGGGACCGAAGAGGCCCCGCTCCGGCGCCCGGTGGCCTTCCTCCGCGCCTGTCCCTGCCGGTAGCCCCGCCCGCCGCCGTCGCGTCGGATCTCCCGCGATATGGTGGCCGGATGGCGGCCCGGCCGCCCGGCGATGGCCCCGTTCGAAAGCCCGCCTTTCCCCGTCGCGTATATCCGGCATCTTCCGTCGAAGGTCAGATGACGGTAGCCCTCGGGCATGACACTCTCCTATCCTGCGCGCAGGGACTGTCGCCGTTATCCGGCCGGTTCGCGGGATGCCGCACCCGAAACGCGGCTTCCCACCATCAACGGTGTTGCACTTCAGGGCGGAACGGGGGCCGCTAAAAAACCGCAGCGCTCGACCAAAATGGACACGAGCCATGACGGCTACGACAGAGGCCACCACCATCCTTACGCCCGGCCCCAGGCCGGCCGCCTTCGCCTACGACACCAGCCGGACCGCCGACATCCAGGCGTTCCGGCCCACGGCCCGGGCAGCACTTCTCGCTGCCGCCTGAAGTGCCGAAGCGCAGGGCCGTCGACACGGCCGAGGACGCGCTCCGCATCCGGGGCGCAACGGAGCGGGAGATCAATGTCTGGCGGCTCATCGCCCGCCCCACCGCCGCGGCGGCCTGGAACGATTCCGGACGGGCGGCGGTCAACTGGCGTTACCAGTGCGACAGGGCCCGGCAGATAGGGATCGGCGAGCGCCAGTTCCGGCGCATCGAGGCCAGGCTGGAGGGCTTCGGCGTCATAGCGCGCGCGACGGCGGACAACGGCTGGCGGGGCCCCAGGTCGGGACGGGACGTCCAGCCCCAGCACGACGGCCTTTCGGTGGAGCCGGCGATCGCCAACTATCTCGCCTTCACCGCGCTGGTCGGCCACAGCGAGTTCCTGGAGCAGGAGCGCGCGCGGATGGTTGCCGACGCCAGGGCTGCCCGCGCCCGCCTGGGCAGAACGGTCGCCGGGATATTCGATGCCGACACCAGGGCCTGGGCGCTCGCGGAGCTCGACGCGCTCGGCGCCAGGAGGCCCCAGCCGCTGCGCAGCGCCAGTCTGGAGGCGGTCCAGCAGTGGACCGGCGAGGTGCTCGCCCTGGAGACGCAGGTGATGGAGAGGCTGGACCCGGCGATGGCGGCGGAGGTGCGCGTCGCGGAAGCCTCCCCCGCCCTGCCCGCGCTCGCCGAAGGCCTGCGGGCGGAGGCCGGCGCCTCCGCAGGCGCCGACAGCGGCAGTGGCGCCCGGCTGCCGGACAGAAAGGCGCAGGGCCATGAAGGGGCGGCCGCTTCCCCTCGGGCTGGCGTCACGGCCAGCCGGAAGCCTCCCCCGCCCGACCCCCGGGACAGGGCGGACATCCGCGAAAGGGCCGCGGCCGACCTCACCGCCCGTGAGCGGAAAGACAGGATCGCCAGGATCGTGAAGCCGGCCCTCCTGAAGAGGCTCACCGACCCCGTCCTCAGGGAGATCGCCTCCGAGGATGCGGCGATGTATATGGACGTCATGGACTGGCGGCAGGCGTCCGCCATGATCTGCCGCGAGCTCGGAATCCACACCTCGGCATGGCGGGAGGCGGTCGAGGCCATGAGCGAGGAGATCGCCTTCGTCGCGCTCCTGGTCATCGACCGGAGCCGGTTCCACCCCACCAAACCCACGAAGCAGCCCGGCGGGCTGCTCAGGTCCATGGCGGCGCGGTCCGGAAAGAGCTGGACGCGTCGTCCGATGTCCGGCGGGACCATGTTCCGGCAGCGGGAAGCGCGCTTGGCGAGCTGAAACCACTGGACACGACACGTATCCTCAAGAGCACGCCGCGGGAGTCCGGACTCCCGGCGGAGCGGCGGTTCCGGGCGGGAGACTACGCTGAATATCTTGGCCCGGACAGGAAGGGCCGCGAGCGGTTCCGGGTTCTTGGCCGTGACGGGCGGGAGCGCGAGGCGCTGCTGCCGACGGGCGTGGAACTGCCGGCCTGGAAGTTCGCGTTCGCGTCCACGATCCATGCGGAGGCCGGGAGCGTGTTCGACAGCGCCCATGTGCTGGTCAGGCCGGGCATGAGCCGCCAGCTTCTTGCCGCCGGCGCGCGTCTCCATCGGGACCGGCTGTCAGTGCTGGCCCCGGCGGCGGATGACGCTGAAATGGACCAGGTCCTGGAACGGGTCGCTGCCCGAGACGCCACGCCGGAAAGCGTCCTCGATCACGGATTCGACCCCTCACTGGCTGCGCGGGAAGCCATGCGGCGCCAGCCGGTCGAGGCCGTTCGCGAACCGGGGGCCATCGCGACGGCGCTGGGGCGGCTGCAGCGGTTCGCCGGCCTTGCCGACCAGCCTACCGACATCGTGCCGAAGGGTGTTGGGGGAGATGTCATGGCGGAACTCATTGGGGCGACGCTGGTCCGCACCGGCGAAGCCCCCGGCGCCGAGGACCGTCTGGCGCTCGAAGCCCATGTCACCACCCTCAGCGATCCGCGGGGCTAGCGCAGGATCCTGAAACAGGTGCCGCGGGACCTTCCCGGGCGGGCCGACCGCCTTGCGGCCAAGGCCTGCGGAAACGCGGCAGGCGGAGCGGGTGACGCCGGCCGGCAGTTCACGGCGGCGCGCATCCTTGCGCGGGGCGCCCTCGCGGCGCGGGTGCAGGGCGAGGATGCCGTCGCCGGTCTTTTCGAGGACGCGCTGCGCAGCTATGGCCGCATGGCCGCAACGGCGCGGATGATGGGGCGTCCCGAGCAGCTGGCGCCAGAGCCGGTTCCGCAGGCCGTGCGCACGGGTGCGCGGGGGCCACATCCGGCAAGCGGTGCAGCCGGTCGGCCTGGGCGGGCGGGCCGGAACGTCTCTCCGTCGCGGCGACGCGCCTGGCGGGGCTCGAACCTCATGAGGCTGTTTTCGGGCTACTAGGCCAGTGAGGAGCGGATCGCGACGGAAATGCTCGAGGCCATCTTCAGCGCTCCGCGCCGCAGCGCCGGTACCCGGAAGGCCGCCCGCAGATACGTGGCGGAACACAAACGGGCCGGGGACTGGCCAGGGCGGGCAAAGGCGCTTGAGGCCGTACGGACCCGCGCGGCGCAGGACGGTGCGCCTGGCACCGGCAAGCGGACGGCACCCGTGCGTATGGTTTCACCCGGGGCGCCATCGGTCGGCGTTGGGAGCGGCTTGCCCGCGGCCTCGCCGCTTCCGGACATGACCCATGACAACGCCGCGCTCCAACTCGCCATCGCCATCACGCGCCGCGTTCCCGGGAGCGAGGCCATCCATGGGCGCGACCTGGTCAGGGACATCGGCAACATTCTCAGGCGGGCCGGAGCCCTTCCGGAGCCTGGCGACGGGAGCGGCGCGACGTTCATGCGGAAGCTTGCGATGATCGGCTGGTCGGATGCCGAACGGGAGCTCGTTCGGGCTTTGGACACCGCGGTCGCTGCAGGCGAGCTGCCGGACGTGGAGGACATCCGGGACGCGCGTTTCGACGCGTTCGCCGAGCTGGGCGGGATCGGCGGCGCTCCCGTCGAGCCACATGTCATGGCCGGGCGCCTGTCGGCGAATTTCACCCGGTCCGAGATCAGGGCCCTGTCGGATCCTTCCGGGGAACTGCCGGCCAACCTTCGCCATATCGGCACAGCCGTGAGGTCGGGCTTCGCCGCCTGGATACGGGAATGGATGCCGGAACAGGGGAAAGAGCCGATGCCCGGGCGCACACCGGTGGCGGAGCGCCGTCAGGAGGTCGCGGGGACAGTTGCGCCGCAGACAGCGGTGACCCCACGGGATTCCGACGACCGGCTGCGCGACCGGGTGATGCAGCTGGCCGCGGCGCTGACCGAGCGGATCGTGCCCACTAGGGGCATACACGGCCGTGACATGAAGCGGCAGGTGAAAGAGGCGCTGCTCCTGCCATCCGATGCCGTGCCGGAAGGGGACATTGTCCGGCTGGCAGGCGGGATCGCGCGCAGGCGGGTGGAGGCGGACATCCGCGTCGAGCTGGTCAGTAGCATGTCGTCCGCGCCGGTGTATGAGGCCAACGCGCGGTTCAGGGGCAGTCCGAAGCTGCACCGAAGCGATCTCCGGCAGCGCTACGGCGAGGAACTGCCGAAGCGCCTGGCCGGACTCGAGAGCGGTGGCGACACGCCAACGGAACTTGAGCGCGAGGTGGCGCGTGTCGCGCTGGCCGCCAGGGGAACCCCGTGCGAGCGTCTTGCCGATGCCATGGCTGACGCGCTTGGCTTCGGGAGCGTGAGCGATGTCGGCGAACTCCGCAGGGAGCGTGACAGGCTGCTCAGGACACTCGCGGAGCCGGTTGGCAGGCTGAAGACGTCCGTGCGCCGTGACTTGGTGCGGCGGATGCACCGGGCGTTCACAGGGTCAGAGATTCTGGCCCTCGCCGAAAGCCGCGCTAGGTCGGTGGTGCCGGAGGCGGACCGGGGGCAGGTGGCGGAGAGCGTCCGGCTTCTGCTTTCCACCCGGATCGCCGATCCTGCGCCGTGGCGCGGCCAGCACGAACAGCTGGGGCGCACGACCGGGGCCGTGCTGACACGGGAAGCCGGCATGGGCATCGAACCCTTCTGAGCGAAGGCTGGGCCAGGTCATCCAGCCTATAGCGGTGCGTGACGCCCGGAAACGGCTTGATTGCGCCCGTCGCAGGATGCATGCTGCCAGCGCTGGCGGAAAGGGGTAGGCCATGGCGGTGTTCAGCAGGCGAACGTCTCCCGACCTCGAGGGGCTGGCGGAGTTCGCCAAGCGCGGAGATAGGGAGAGAGCTCAGTTCTTTGTCGGACGTGACAGGCAGATCAGCGAGGTCGAGCGCCTCTGCGCCAGGACGCTGGCGCAGGTCCGTAAAATGGAGCCCGCGGTCGAAGGCGCGACGCAGCTGGTGCAGGGTGCGCCAGGCGCGGGCAAGACCGCCATTCTTTCGGAGCTCAGGCGGCGTTGGGAGGCAAGGGGCGGATCCGCCCCGGTCGCGGTCGTCGCGCAGGTGGCCGATCTCGCGGACACGGCAAGGATCGCCATCCTCATCGCCGAGGCCGTCAGGCCCGGCAGCA
Organism: uncultured Rhodobacter sp.; assembly: GCA_965201085.1. Classification (GTDB taxonomy): domain Bacteria; phylum Pseudomonadota; class Alphaproteobacteria; order Rhodobacterales; family Rhodobacteraceae; genus JAPOUP01. Next base: position 37,228 of record CBDAVS010000016.1, read on the forward strand.
GCGAGGGCTGGCGGACGACGCGGACCGGGGACGTGGGCGGCGGCGTCGGGGCTGGCGTGGCTAGTGTCAGCGGACGGTCTGAGCGATCCATCGCGCCGGACAGCGTCACCTTGTACACCCTTCGGGAAACCCTGCCGCCCCATGAATGGCCCCGTCCGGTCTGCCTCATGGTCGACGAGATCCAGAAGGTGGGTCCTGAAGCCGAAGAGGTGCTTCTCTCCCTGCATCTGGGCACGATGGGCCTGCCCGTCGTGCCGGTCTACGCCGGTCTCGGGGACTCGTATGATGTGCTCCAGGCCGTCTGCTCGCCGCGCCTGTCGGAGGGGGCGGTCCATGACATCGGCGCCCTCGCTCCGGAGGAGGCGGTGGAGGCGGTGGATCTCATGCTGGACCGCTTCCGCGTGGACCGGACAGGGGCGGCGGCGGGCTGGCCGCAGCGGCTCGCCGGGGTCTCCGACCGCTGGCCGCAGCACCTGCACAACGGGATGCGCGCCCTTGCCGGCGGCCTGGTCAAGGCCGAAGGCAGGCTCGTCCATGTCGACAGCGGGGCCGTGGCGGCTCTCGAGCGCGAACACCGGGTGAAGAGGTACCGTCGCATCAGGTCGCCGGAGATGACCCAGTCCAGACTGCTGGTTGCCCGGGTCATGGCGGTGGTCCCCCGGGAGGGAGTGGCCGACAGCACCGTTTTGGCCAGGATACTTCAGGAGGCACGTCCGGCGGACGATCCAGAAGGTGAGGGGCTGTGGCTGCCCGAGGGCATGAGCGCCCGGGGCTTCCTCAAGAATCTGGTCCATCACGGAGCCCTTCAGGAAAACGACAGCGGTCTGCTGTCCTGTCCGATTCCCTCGTTCCGGAGCTACCTGATCGAGCAGGGTGGAATGATATCCGTTTCTCTGGAGTCCGGTGAAAGGCCACGGGCCGGGATCGGCGGCAGTCCCCGGGAGTTCGGGCGGCCACATCCACAGGACATTCAGGAGACGGACCCAGAAGCCGGACGGCAGGCTCAGTTTCCCTTGGCGCAGGCTGGTGCAGGCGGCCGGGAGGCCAGCCCTGACCCGGAGGCCCGGCTGCGCGACCGAGTGATGCAGCTGGCGGCGGCGCTGACCGAGCGGATCGCACCCACGGAGGGAATTCACGGACGTGACATGCAGCGGCGGATCGGGGAGGCCATGCGCCTGCCGTCCTCCGCAGCCGTGCCGGAAGGGGACATCGCGCAGCTGGCAGGTGAAATCGCCCGCAGGCGGGCGGAGGCGGACATCCGCGTCGAACTGGTCAGGAGTATGTCCCCCGCGCCCGCGGTCGAGGCAGGCGCACGGTTCAGGGGCGCTCCGCAGCTGCACCGAAGCGACCATCGGCGGCGGTACAACGAGGAACTGCCGATGCTCCTTGCCGGGCTGGAGGGGGACGGCGTCACGCCAACCGAACTGGAGCGCGAGGTGGCGCGTGCCGCCCTGACCGCCAGGGGAACCCCGCACGAAAGCCTTGCCGAGGCCATGGCCGACGCGCTTGGCTTCGGGAGCGTGAGCGACCCGGAAGATCTCCGGAGGGAGCGTGGCGAGCTGCTAAGGACACTCGCGGAGCCGGTCGGCAGGCTGAAGACGACTGCGCGGCGCACCCTTGTGCGGCGGCTGCACCGCGCCTTCACCGGGCCGGAGATCCAGGATTTCGCAGAGCGGCGGGGCGGGCCGTCCGTGTCGGAAGGGGACCGGGAGCAGGTGGCCGGGAGCGTCCGGCTGCTGCTTTCCACACGTATCACCGATCCGGCGCCGTGGCGCGACCAGCACGAACAGCTGGGGCGGACTACCGGGGCCGCGCTGGCACGGGAAGCCGGTAGGGGCATTGAGCCTTTCTAGGCAAGTGGCTGGATCAGGGGAACCTGCATGGCCGCATGCCTCACGTCATTTTCCCCGACCTGCGCTGTGGCCCGTCACCGACAGCATGCCCTTGGTGGCAGAAGGTTTGGATGCGTTTCCAGCCGGTGAATGCGTGTGACGGCCCGGAAACGGCTTGATGGTGCCCGGCGCAAAGGGCATTCTGCTGGCACTGGCAGAAAGGGTAGGCCGTTCCGGTGATCAGGCTGCGTCTTCCGCGCTGGCGAAGGGGTCCCGACCTTGAGGGACTTGCGGAGTTCGCCGACCGGGAGGATCGGGAGGGCGCGCTGTTTTTCGTCGGCCGCGGGCCGCAGACCGACCAGATAGAGCGCCTCTGCGCCAGGACTCTGGCGCAGGTCCAGAGAGGGGAACGGCGGTCGAAGGCGCGACGCGGGTGCTGCAGGGTGCCCCCGGGGCGGGCAAGACCGCCATTCTCTCGGAGCTCGAGCGGCGCTGGGAGGCAAGGATCGCCATCCTCATCGCCGAGGCTGTCAGGCCTGGCAGCAGCGAGGGCTGGCGGACGACGCGGACCGGGGACGTGAGCGGGGGCGTTGGGGCTGGCGTGGCCTGTGTCGGCGGACGGTCAGGGCGATCCATCGCGCCGGACCGCGTCACCCTATATACCCCTCGGGAAACCTTGCCGCCCCATAAGTGGCCCCGTCCGGTCTGCCTCATGGTCGACGAGATCCAGGATGTGGATCCTGAGGCGAAGTCCCTGCTCCGCGCCCTGCACCTGGGCACGATGGGCCTGCCCGTGGTGGCGGTCTACGCCGGCCTAGGCGACTCGCATGACGTGCTCCAGGACACTGGCATGACGCGTGTGTCGCAGGGGGCGGTCCACAACATCGGCACCCTCGCTCCGGAGGAAGCGGCCGAGGCTGTGGAGCTCATGCTGGACCGCTTCCGCGTGGACCGGACAGGGGCAGCGGATGGCTGGCCGCAGCGGTTGGCTGAGGTCTCCGAACGCTGGCCGCAGCACCTGCACAACGGGATGCGCGCCCTCGCCGGTGCCTTGGTCGAGACCGAAGGCAGGCTTGCCCATGTCGACAGCGGGGCCGTGACGGCCCTTGAGCGCGAACACCGGAGGGAGACATACCGCGCCCGGATTTCGGGTGCGATGGATGGAGCCGGTCCGCTGGTTGCCCGGGTTATGGCGGCGGTCCCCCCGGAGGGAGCGTCCAGAAGCGATGTTCTGGCCCAGATCGTTAAGGAGGCTCGTCCGGAGGACGACCTCAGCAGTGCGGGGCTGTGGCTGCCCGAGGGCATGAGCGCCTGGGGTTTCCTCAGAGTTTGTTCCATAAGTTGAGTGGTCCCGCAGGATGTGGCATTCCGGTTGGTGAAAGCAACCAAATACGGAGAGAGCCATGCCCTGGAACAGGACCACCCAACAGATCCATAAGCGCCCGGACGACCACAGTCAAAACGATCTGACCGACGCCGAATGGACCATCATCGAGCCGATGCTGCCGAAGCAGGGAAGGATGGGACGGCCGCGCGAGGTCGACCTTCGGTCGGTGTTCGACGCGGGCCGGTATATCCTGTCCACGGGATGCCGGTGGCGCGCGTCACCCTCTGGATATCCACCGTTTTCCACCGACCGGAACCATTTTTACGCATGGCGGCGGAGCGGGCTCCTGGAGCGTCTCGTGCATCGTCTCCGGGACCTCGCGCGGCGGTGTTCGGGGCGCTCCGCGGAGCCGACCGCCGCCTCGATCGACAGCCAGTCGGTGAGGACCACGGAGAGCGGCGGGCCCCGCGGCCACCACGCTGGGAAGAAGGTGAAGGGGAGGAAAAGGCACCTGATCGTGGACGCCGACGGCACACCGATCGTCATGACGGTTCACACCGCCGACATCCAGGACCGGGACGGGGCGCCGGACCTGATCGCGAAGCTGCTGGAGACGGTGCCCACGGTGTGTAGGCTGTTCGCCGACGGTGGCTACGCGGGTCCGAAGCTGCGGGAGCGGCTTGAGGGGATGGGGTTGTCGAACGTGATCAGGATCGTCGAAAAACCGAAGGATGTCAAAGGGTTCACTGTTCTCTACCGCCGCTGGGTGGTGGAGCGGACCTTTGCCTGGATGGGCCGGTGCCGGTGCCTGTCGAAAGATTACGAAAGGCTCAGCGAGAACTCGCTGGCATGGGCGCAGCTGGCCGCCTGCCGGTTCCTGCTCAGGCGGGTGGCGAGGGCGTCAACTCCATGAAAAACAATAGTTTAATGATATCAGTGACTTATGATTCAAACTCTCAGGCATCTTGTCCATCGCGGAGCCTTGCAGAAAAACGCCAGAGGTCTGCTGTTCTGTCCGATTCCCTCGTTCCGGAGCTACCTGATCGAGCAGGGCGGAATGATATCCGTTTCGCTGGAGTCTGGTGAAGGGCCGCGGGCCGGAACCAGCGACGGCGCTCAGAATTTCAGGCCAGCGCATCCGCAGGACATCCCGGAGACGGACACTGAAGCCGGAGGGCAGGTTCAGCGGCGAATGGCGCAGGCTGGTGCAGGCGGCCGGGAGGCCAGCCCTGACCCGGAGGGCCGGCTGCGCGACCGGGTGCTGCAGCTCGCGGCGGCGCTGACCGAGCGGGTTACCCCAACGGAGGGAATTCATGGCCGTGACATGCGGCGGCGGATCGGGGAGGCACTGCGCCTGCCGTCCTTCGCAGCCGTGCCGGAAGGGGACATCGCGCAGCTGGCGGACGGGATCGCCCGCAGACGGGCAGAGGCTGACATCCGCGTCGACCTTGTCCGGAGCATGTCCCCCGCGCCCGCGGTCGAGGCCGGCGCACGGTTCAGGGGCGCTCCGCAGCTGCACCGAAGCGACCATCGGCGGCGGTACAGCGAGGAACTGCCGAAGCTCCTTGCTAGGCTGGAGAGGGACGGTGTCACGCCAACCGAACTGGAGCGTGAGGTGGCGCGCGTCGCTCTGGCCGCTAGGGGAACCCCGCACGAAAGCCTTGCTGACGCCATAGCCGACGCGCTCGGCTTCGGGAGCGTGAGCGACCCGGAAGATCTCCGGAGGGAGCGTGGCGAACTGCTCAGGACACTCGCGGAGCCGGTCGGCAGGTTGAAGACGACTCCGCGGCGCACCCTTGCGCGGCAGCTGCACCAGGTGTTCACCGGGCCGGAGATCCAGGATTTCGCGGAGATGCGGGACGGGCCGTCCGTTCCGGAGGCGGATCGGGAGCAGGTGGCCGGGAGCGTCCGGCTGCTGCTTTCCACCCGGATCACCGATCCGGCGCCGTGGCGCGGCCAGCACGAGCAGCTGGGGCGGACAACCGGTGCCGTGCTGACACGGGAAGCGGGCAGGAGCATCGAGCCGTTCTGAGCAAAGGCTGAGATGGGTTATCCAGCCCCCGTTCCGCTCTGAAGTGCAACACCGTTGATGGTGGGAAGCCGCGTTTCGGGTGCGGCATCCTGCGAATCGGCCAGATAACGGCGACAGTCCCTGTGCTCAGGACAGGAGAGTGTCATGCCCGAGGGCTACCGTCATCTGACCTTCGACGAAAGATGCCAGATATACGCGACGGGGAAAAGCGGGCTTTCGAACGGGGCCATCGCCAGGCGGCCGGGCCGCCATCCGGCCACCATATCGCGGGAGATCCGACGCAACGGCGGCGGGCGGGGATACCGGCAGGGACAGGCGTGGAGGAAGGCCACCGGGCGCCGGAGCGAGGCCTCTTCGGTCCCGGGGAAGCTGACGGAGGAGCGCTGGGCGAAGGTCGTGGCGAAGCTGGAGGAGGGCTGGAGCCCGGAACAGGTCCCGGGGCGTCTCCGGCTGGAGGACCCCGGCATGGTCGGCCGTCAGCGGATATACGACCTCGTACGCGCGGACGGCGGGGACGGAGGAACGCTTTTCGGGCACCTGCGGCGGCGGGGAAAGGAACCGGACCGGCAGGGTGGCCGCCACGCGGGCCGGGGTCACATCCCGGGCCGGAGGGACATCCCGGAGCGCCCGAAAGAGGTCGGGGCGAAGGCGAGAATCGGCGACTGGGAAGCGGACACGGTGATCGGCGGGGGACACGGCGGTGCGGTGGTGTCGCCTGTGGACAGATGCCCGGAATTCACGCCTGTCCAACGGGTTGACGGAAAGAAGGCGGAGGCGGTCGGCGAGGCGATGACCGACCTTCTCAAGGGGCTCGGCGCCAGGGTCCACACGATCACGGCGGACAGTGGCAGGGAGTTCGCGGGGCACGCGAAGGTGGCGAAGGCGCTGGAGGCCGACTTCCTCCTCCCGACGCCCCACCACCCGTGGGAGCGGGGCCTGAACGGGCACACCAACGGGCTGCCGCCCCAGTACCTGCCGAAGGGGACCGACCTGCGGCAGGTCACGGACGCCCGCGTGAAGCGGGTCCAGGACATCCTGAACGCGCGCCCCCGCAAGGCGCCCGGCTACCTGACGCCGGCGGAGGCTTTCGCGCGGGCGCGGCCTCCCTGAGGCGCTTCGCCCCGTCGGCCGACGGGGGAGAGGGAATTCCGCAGGCGCGCCCGCCCGGTTTCGGTCGGGCCACCCCTTCCCTCGCCCGGACGGGCGCGCCACCTCCCGCCGCGGGGCCCTGCCGCCGCCGGGAGGCCCGGTTACGCTCCGATCCGAAGGGACAGCCGCCGTATTCCGCGTGGAATCCGGGGCCCTGGCCGGAAAATCCCTCAACACCGGCCCGCCTCCTCCGCTCGGGCCACGCCCTCGCTCCGGAGGCGGGCCGGTGTTGTACTTCGGACTGGAAGTGGGGCGGTAAATGACGGAATTCGCCTTGCGGGGATTCACCGGATATGGCAGTCAGGGTATGCCGCGGAATCCGGCAGTCCTCCCCTTCAGGAGGCCCCCATGCGCAGGGTCCACGACACCCAGCGGCGGCCCGGCGCCCCCGACATCAGGAGGATCAGGCTGGACGTGAGGTCGCGGGACGACATCCCAGCGATCCCGATCGGCCTCCAGGACCCCTGCGGCGACGAAGGGACCCGAAAGCGGCTGTTCCGGCTTCCGGGTCGGCAGGCCGGGGATGGAACCGTTGACCGTCCCGGTGCTGGGGGTCGTGAAGCAGGGTCCCGGGTGCGGTTTCGACCGGCTTCGGGAACCGGCGAACCAGCACATCCCGATCCGGCGAAGGCCGGAGACCGGGCCACGGATCATGGGACGGGGACGGATACCGGCGTCCGGTTGATAGCGTGTCGCTCCTCACGCCGGAGCTTCCCGCCGAGGTCGGAAGGACGGTCGTGGAGAGGGGCCACAGGGTGGCCGGAAAAAAGCCTGGCGCCGCGTTGCGCGGCCGCCGTGATTCCTTCGTGGCCGGGACCGACGTCCACCATCCGACGGACCGCAGCCTGCCGATGGACGCGGCGCGGTGCATGGTCCGGGGACGTGTCCCGGGCCTGCGGGGGGGCTGGGGCCGCCCGGCTGGCGGCGGAAGGAACATCTTTGCGGAAAGCTCCGGAAAGGCTACCTCCGGGTGGCCACGTCACGGCCCGCCAACCCGCGCCCGAGGGACGTGGAGGCGCGCCGCTCCGGCTGGCGCTGAAGCTGGCGGACAGGCGGAGGCCAGCCGCGCGGAGATCGACGGTATGTTGGGTATCCCGGGCCCGTCGGACAGTATCCGGGGCTTCATCGGCCATGTCAGGCACCGGGCGGACCTGACCGGACGGCGGATCCTCAGGGGAGAGACGATCCCGCACCGCGGGAAGGTGCACCCGATATCCGGGCCGCACACGCGCTGGATATCGAAGGGCAAGGCCGGGGTTCCGGTGGAGCCCGGCGTTCCGGTCCGCGTCCCTGAGGACCGGCACCGGTTCATCCTGCACCGTTCGGTGATGTGGGAGGGGAGCGACGTGGACGTGGCGGTCCCCATGGGCGGGGAGGCGCGGGCCCGGTTCCCCGACCTGTCGGTGGTGAGCTTCGACCGTGGTCCGCACAGCCCTCCGGACCGGCTGGGGCCTGCCGGGATGCCGGAGCCGACGCGATGCCCCGCAGGGGCAGGCTGTCGAAGGCGGACCGCGTCCGGGAAAGCGGAGAGGCGTTCCGCGGGGCGCGGCACGCCCACGCCGCCGGCGGGTCGGCCACCAGCAACCTGGAGCACCGCGGCCTCGACCGGGTGCGGAGCCACGGAAAGGTGGGTTTCGCCGGCGCCGTGGCGCTGGCGGTGCTGGCCGCGAACGTCCACCGCCCCGGCCTGATGCCGCCGGCGAGGAAGCGCCCCGTGCTCCCCGCCGCCGCCTGACCGGGGCGTCCACCGGTGAACCGGCCCATGGAAGGCCCCGCCGCTGCGGGCCCGGACCCTGTCACTATAGCACTGTTGACTCCCTGAGCATGCCCCGGCTTCTGAAGGCCCTGTGGAACGCGGTCGCCTGGAGGAGGTATTTCATGCCTTTCCACATTTTCCGCGTCCCCGGCAGGGGCTGGCGTTTCGAGGGGATGAAGCCGAGGTGGCGGCCGATGTCGATGGCGGCCCCGCGGATGGTGAAGCCGTCGAAGAGCGGTGCCCGGGCGTCCCTGAAGCCGTGATCCTCCGGTCCGACCCGGAGGGCGGTGAGTTCGTCCGCGTCCAGCGGATCGAGGGCGGGCCGCGCGTCGCTGGAGAGCGGCGGCCACGACAGCCGCCGCCCGCCCTTCGGCGGCGTGGTGGTCCCGCTGGCGGGCACCGCGGTGACCGGCAGGGTCCGGCGGCTCTTTCCCGGGGCCTTCAGCTCCACGCGGGCGACGCGGATCTCCGTCTCCGCGGTCCGCGCCGGGCGGGCCCTCACCGCTTTCCGCCCACGCGACCCGGTGATCCCGCCGCGCGCCGCGGCGTGGACGGTGCGCGTCCCGACGGCGGGCAGCCCGGAGACGTGCTCCATGAGGTCCACCACCCCGCCGCCGGCGATGACGGAGCGGCGGGGCGCTGGAACGCACCGGAAGCCCGGCCGCCTCCGGGTTCCCGGGCCGGTCCTCCCGACCTCCTGCGCCAGGGACAGGCCCTCCAGCCAGCGCCGGCTTTCGCTCCCTCCCGGCGGTGGCCGGGAGGATGGCCCCTCGGAAAGCTCGCGTGTGAGGTTCACCAGGTGGCGTCTGATCTTCCGGTCGTTCTCCAGACCTGGCTGGATGAGAGCCTCGGCCCGCTTCCGTCGGTTCTCCTCGGAACCGTGAACCTCGATCTTATTCAAGTGTGTCTCCATGAGCGATCCCGCGGACCGTTTTGTTGACAATAACGGCAGCGCGCTGCCGTTATTGTCAACGGGTTGTCAGTCAAACGCTCTCTGACCAGTCTTTTGGCTGCGTCAGCTCGTGGGCGATGTCGGTCATCATGTAGTGATGGGACCTCGGCAGACACGGCAGCTTCTCCTCGTGGATCCCGACGGTGCGGTTGCCGTTCGGATCGCATATGATCGCGCTGCCGTCGTGGAACACATGCCTTGTGGCTCGTGCGTAGAAGGTTTTCACCGTCTGCCACACGCTTCCTCCTCCACTCCGAATATATCGGGATCACCGAGAATGTTCCGCGCGGCCATGTCCAGCGCGGCTCGCATGGCGAAACCGGAGCCGACAAGCTGGCCGTTCACGTTCTCCAGTCCGGCGCGGACCACTTTCAGGTTTTTTATATCTTCATCGCCGAGCCGGACGTTAACCGACATTTTCTTGGTCATTGTCTTCCTCTCCATGGTTATTTGTTCACATGTGTAACCGTTGTAAAACAATGTGCAACTCACGATTCCGTGATTGGCGCGGCGGTTCCGGTGTGCTATGGTGATTTTGCCGCCGCTAGGCGGCTTAAAGAGATTCGCTTTCGGCGTGGATTGGAACGACATTATGAAGGTGCCGGTGATGATCCGGTCACTTTCATTCTCACAGTGGCGGATCGATGGCGGAACCCGATGAGATATGTGAACTTCGGATCGCCGTCGCAACGATGGATGAACGCATGAAGACGATGGAAGCCAATCTCGACAGAACGCTTGCCGAGTTCAAAACGGACATAGCGGACCGCGCGACCGCAGATAGACGGTGGACTATTGGAATCATTCTAGCGGCGATCGGCGTCGCCGCCGGTTTTCTTGCCTTGATAGGCTAATGCACCGTTTCCTCACCGGCCTGCGCCAACACGCACTCGGCCTTGATGCATAGCCACTCGGCGGATCACGAACGCGCTCATAAGGTCTGCGTCGGTCATGTCGTCGGTCGGCCATCCTCCGAGCCTCATGGCTGCCGGATGCAGACAAGCGATAGCTGAAGCTCTTCCGTGCGCCTTATCTTGATCCGCTTCACGACGGCCTCCGCCGGTAGGCGTTGAGGTTCCGGCGCACCCATGGAACCCTTTGGATCGGCGTGTCACTGTAGGAGTCGCGGTAGTCGAAGCCCTGCCGCGCTAGGGCCATCGCGGCGCTCTCAAGGTCTCTCGGAAGCTCGTAATCGCTCGCGGCCGGCCGTCGGTGCTGTAGGCCAGGGTGACCGTGTCGCCCGATCGGGCGCGAATCCGGCGTCCTCGTCAATCTCGATCCTTCTCCCGGGTCCGATGCTTACGTCCGTCCCGGTGAGGGAGGTCGAGTCGTATGTGACGGTCACGGCCCGGCGGGTGTCTCCCATAGCGGATCATCCGGTCACCGGTGGTCAGACCCGTCCACGATTCGGTGACCGCCGTGGGTTATGGCGCGGTTGAGCTGGCCACCGGGCCATGCAGCCCGGTGATGGCCGAATCCCAGTATGCCATCGCGGGAACGTCGTCCTCGTTGGTGGTGCTCATGGCGGCCCGGAACCTTGCGAGCCATTCGGTCCGAGCCTTCTCGAACGCAGCGCGGCGCGGGCGTTACCGGCCACCTGCTCGGGTGTCAGTCTGTCCCGGGTTCCTCCCCCGCTTCGTGCGCCGCAGCATCGGGTCCACGTCACCGCCCTCAACGTGCCAGGTGGACGCCTCGGCCAGCCTGATCGGCTCCGTCGCGAACCTCGATGACGGCTAGGGCGTGCCCTCAGGCGGAGCTTAGGGAATGGCCTGTCAGTTCGATCGGTCGGTCCAGATCGAGGTTCCGGAACAGGAGCCCGATGTTGTGAAATTTCTGTCGGTAAGATGCCTGAGGTTTTGAACGATGAGCGGCAGATCCATATTGTCCAGTCCCGTCAGTAGAAAAACGGCTTCGAGAACCGATGTCTTTCCGACATCGTTGGCTCCGAGCAGGATATTGAAACCACCCAATCCGTCGAGATCGAAGTCCGACAGTCCCCTGAAGACGGTCAGCCGATTCTAGCCGGAATGCATATAGGTCGCAACGGAAGCCGGATCGTGCGGCCGTTCTTCTATCGTAGTGTCCGCTTGAAAACTGCCAAGCTGCGGTTTTTTCGCGGTAAATGACGGAATCCGCCTTGCGGGGAATCACCGGATATGGCGGTCAGGGGCGGATTCGCCACAATATGCCGCTGAATCCGGCAATCCTCCCCTTCAGGAGGCCCCCATGCGCAGGGTCCACGACACCCAGCGGAGGCCCGGCGTCCCCGACATCAGGAGGATCAGGCTGGACGTGAAATCGCGGGACGACATCCCGGCGATCCTGATCGGCCTCCGGGATCTCCACGGCGACGAAGGGACCCGAAAGCGGCTGTTCGGGCTTCTGGGTCGGCTGGTGCTGCCCGGAAAGGGCCGCCGTGTGGGCAGGCCGGGGATGGAGCCGTTGACCATCCCGGTGCCCGGCGTGGTCAGGCAGGGTCTCGGATGCGGTTTCGACCGGCTTCGGAAACCGGCGAACCAACACATCCCGATCCGGCGAAGGCCGGAGGCCGGGCCACGGATCATGGGACGTGGACGGATACGGATACGGATACGGATACCGGCGTCCGGTTGACAACGTGTCGCTCCTCACGCCGGAGCTTCCCGCCGAGGTCGGAAGGACAGTCGTGGAGAGGGGCCACAGGGTGGCAGCGGAAAAGCCTGGCGACGCGTTGCGCGGCCGCTGTGACTCCTTCGTCGTGGAGACCGACGTCCACTATCCGACGGACCGCAGCCTGCTGATGGACGCGGCGCGGTGCATGGTCCGGGACGTGTCCCGGGCCTGCGGGGCCTGGGCCGCCCGGCTGGCGGCGGAAGGAATACCTTTGCGGAAAGCTCCGGAAAGGCTACCTCCGGGTGGCCACGTCACGGCTCGCCGACCCGCGCCCGAGGGACGTGGAGGCACCGCTCCGGCTGGCGCTGAAGCTGGCGGACAGGGCGGAGGCCGGCCGCGCGGAGATAGACGGTATGTCGGGTATCCCGGGCCCATCGGACAGTGTCCGGGGCTTCATCGGCCATGTCAGGCACCGGGCGGACCTGACCGGACGGCGGATCCTCAGGGGAGGGACGATCCCGCACCGCGGGAAGGTGCACCCGATATCCGGGCCGCACACCCGCTGGATACCGAAGGGCAGGGCCGGGGTCCCGGTGGAGCCCGGCGTCCCCGTCCGCGTCCCGGGGACCGTCACGGATTCCTCCCGCACCGTTCGGTGATGTGGGAGGGGAGCGACGTGGACGTGGCGGTCCCCATGGGCGGGGAGGCGCGGGCCCGGTTCCCCGACCTGTCGGTGGTGGGCTTCGACAGGGGTCCGCGCAGCCCCCCGGACCGGTTGGGGCCTGCCGGGATGCCGGAGCCGACGCGATGCCCCGCAGGGGCAGGCTGTCGAAGGCGGACCGCGTCCGGGAAAGCGGGGAGGCGTTCCGCGGGGCGCGGCGCGCCCACGCCGCCGGCGGGTCGGCCATCAGCAACCTGGAGCACCGTGGCCTCGACCGGGTGCGGAGCCACGGAAAGGAGGGTTTCGCCGGCACCGTGGCGCTGGCGGTGCTGGCCGCGAACGTCCACCGCCCCGGCCTGATGCCGCCGGCGAGGGAGCGCCCCGTGCTCCCCGCCGCCGCCTGACCGGGGCGTCCACCGGTGAACCGGCCCATGGAAGGCCCCGCCGCTGCGGGGCCCGCACCGGCGTGCCTGCGGGCCGGCGGAGGCCCGGATGTTCACCATATGTTCCCGCCACCGACCGTCCCGTCGAAGCCCCGGGCGGCGCTCCGACGGGCCCGGCCAGGGTCCCGTGAAGCCGGAATCCGCCGGATCCGGATCGATCCCCGGAAAAACACGGGGTTTTCTGGCAGACACTATTTAGCAGTATTGCCTGACGCGGCTGGTGGTCAGTAAAAACTATTAGCACTATTATTAACAAAAGTCAATCTATTATTTTGACAGCACGCGAGCCAGGTTACTTCAGGAACCGGTCGGAACATCGGCGTAGTCATTTCTGACCGTCGGTTCCTTCGCGAGTCCGCACCGCCAGTCCCTGATCTCATCGGGTTTGACACCAAGCGCCAGAGCGGCCGCGTTGTCGATGATCCGTCTCGCTTCGCAGTCCTCGCCACTGGACATAGGCAGCATAGGTCTGTCGCATGCCTTCCGCCACGCGTCCGCAAGGCTTTGGATGGCCTGCGATCCGGGTTTTGGGCACGGTATCGATTCGAGATGCCCTTTCGACCATTTCGGATAGGTCAGTTTCTTCGCCCGGCGGTTGAGCAGCAGCAGGCGTCCGGGCGTGCTGTTCCACCAGGCGCATATGGCCCGTTCATGACCGTGGTCCGCTCCTTTGGCGGGAATCCAGCCGAACCCGAACGTGGCCCGTTCGCTCCATAGAGCGGTCAGTCTTCCGCTCTGCGTATCGAACCTTGTGGCAAGCATCAGGTTCCCGGAGGTTTTCAGAACCTCTTCCCAAAGATGCGCCCGACGGCCTCCCGGCTCGACCGCCTGCTCCGGATCTGCGGCCATGGTCCGCCGGGTTTTGGCGGAAACGCTGTCGAAGACCATGACCTGGTCCTCCCTAAGCGGATCATGCTCCACCCTTACCCATGAGTCCTGCGCGGCCTGGCCGGTGGCGCCGAAGGAAAGACCGGCGTCGGATGCGGCTGCGAGCGCGGGATGGCTCTCCAGCCAGTGCAGTGTCTCCGCGATGTCGCCATCATACCACTGCGCCGGCGTCCAGTCGCCGTCCCTGATCCGTGCCTCGGGCCATGTCCGGACGCGGCCCCAGTCACCGATGGCCCCCGACGCCACGGCCTCAGCCGCCTGTATCGCCTGTCCGGCGCTGTCCGGCATGCGCCGCAGCGAAACGAACTGCGTCGGCGGCCGTTCGCCCGGCGGGCAGCGGCGGCAGACAAGCAGGCATTCGTGGATGCCCGTGTTCTCCGAAAACGCGATCCGTTTGGGATCGTGCGTGGTCACGATGCGCTCCACATGGAAGCGGTCGGCCAGAAATCGCCGCTCGGCGACGCCACCGGCTCCGGTGCAGGCCGTGACCGGAATCACCTTGGCCAGCACCCCGTGCTCCTTCGCTAGAAGCTGCTCGGCGAGCGGCGAGAAAAAGGTGCTGATGCTGTTCGTGGTGATGACGCTGCCCGCCAGCCTGTCCCGCTCGAGGATGTAATTGCGGATATCGAGTTCATGTCCCTGCATCCGCCTGCGCGCGTCCCTTCCGAACTTCCGTCCGCGCTTCGCGTTGTCGGTGAACGGAGCGTTCATGATGACGCCGTCGAGATCCTTCAGCGGAAAGTCGATCCGTTCCGCCGCATCGACCTGGGCGGCATCGAGTCCAAGGAGATCCCGCTTCGGCGCCATCATGTCGCGCAGGTCGGGAGTCGCCGGGGCGTTCAGGATTTCCAGGGATCCCGCCTTCGGTGATCCGTCGGACTGCGGCCCGTGGGGCATGGTCACGAGGTTCATGCGGGCGTAATCGACGGTGGGTGCCCCGAGCGTCATGTTGCAGGCCGCGAGCTGGATCCCGTGCCGGTTGATGTCGAGGCCGCAGAGAACGTCCTCGACAAGGCTTTTGTGCAGCGTATCGTGATCCCCGTCGCTCCGTCCGGCGCTTTCGGCCACCCTGTCCTTGATGGTCCGCAGCGCCGCCATGAGCAGCGTTCCGGTGCCGCAGGCCGGGTCCATGATGCGGAGCCTTCCGACGGCCTCGGGGTCGGACCAGTCGATGAACGCGTCGCTGAACGCCAGACGCGCCAGCATGACCGCCGAAACGTTGTTGGTATAGAAGGCGCCGTCGCTCTTCGCCGATCCGAGGATGCGGTGGTAGAGCGGTCCGGCGTGGTCATAGCCGAGTTCGCTCAGGGAATCGGCGACCCGGTTGGCGCATTCGGCCAGCGTCCGGATCGAGTCGTCGGTCGCCTTCCGGTCGGGCAGCGCGTTCAGCACGGCGAGGGCCGGACGGAACACCGGGGCGTAGTCCCTCTCGAGAATCAGTTCCCAGGCGGCCCCGAGCGGCTCCTTCGGGTCCTTCGCCCCGGCGACCGCGTCGAGCCTCTCGGTCTCCAGGTCAGGCACGTCGTTCAGGCGGCGCTGCAGCAGGCAGGCGTTGCAGAGCATCAGGGCGGCGATGGTGCAGACCCCTTTCGCCCCGCCGTCGCTCTCCGGCATGAGATCGAGGACCCCTGCGATCCCGGCCTCAACCCCTTCGTTCCGGAACACGCCGCTGACGTATTTCACCGCATCGGCGATCTCGTCGGCGACGATCAGTCCCGGCTTTCCGAGGCCGGAGGACGCGGCGACATGCGCGTAGATACCCTCATCGGCCTGCTTCAGGGCAAGCACCCCCTGCGATCTGAATTCCCGAACCGGATCCGTGACGCCTGGATCACCGGTGCTGCCGGGGTCGGGCGGTGGCGGTTTGGGGGTTGGCTGATCGTAGGCCTGGACGAACCTTGCCGGATCCTCGGCCAGCCGGCCGTCGTGGGACTGGAGCGCCCGCAGCACCTTGCCTACGGAGCTGTAGCCATCCGTGCCCCGCTCCAGCGCTTCGATGATGTCCTTCCCGGGCGGGATGACGACAGGCACGATGATGTAGCCGAACCGCTTCCCCTCCGCTTTCCGCATGACACGCCCCACCGCCTGCACCACGTCGACCTGGCTCTGCCTCGGATCGAGGAACGCCACGGCGTTCAGCTGCGGCACGTCGACACCTTCGGTGAAGAGCTTGACGTTGCTGATGATCCGGCATTCGCCCTGACGGTCGGCGCCGGCGAGACTGCGGAGTTCGATGTTGCGTTCCAGCGCGCTGGATTTGGCGTCAAGATGGGACGCAACGACGTCCATCGCCCGCCCGTCCTTCAGCCGCCGCGTGGTCGCCCGCTTGACCTCGCTTTCCTTCAGGGCCCCGGCATACCATTTCGAGCGGTCGATGCTGTTCGCGAAGGCCAGGGTCCGCCGCAGGGGACCGGGGCGCTCCAGATCGGTTCCCTCCGTCACCCCGTTGATCGCCAGCGAGACGCCGAGGACGCGCGTCATCTCGTTCGTGGACGGCGCTTCCCCGGAATCGTGGAGTTTCTCGAGGCGCCCGCGCAGGCCGGGCGTGACGCTGCTTTCGTTCACGCCGAGCAGGATGACCCTGTAGTCGGAAAGCATCTTCTTTTCGACGGCCTTGGCGAAGGGAAGACGGTAGAATTCCGGACCGTAGATTTCCTGATCGCCCATATCGACGGTCTCGAACCCCTGCGAGGCGAGGCTTTTTTTCGATCTCTGCGTGTAGATCCGGGGCGTCGCCGTCATGTAGAGCCTTTTGACGGCCCGCAGCCTTTCGGCCCTGTGGAATTCCTGGAAGTCAACCTTCCCGTCATCGTCGCGGAGTACGCCGGTCGTCCTGTGCGCCTCGTCGGCGATGGCCAGGTTAAACGCCGGAACGGAGGCACCGTCCTGTGCGGCAGTTACCCTCCGCAGCGACTGGTAGGTGCAGAACACGACCTTCAGGCGGTCGCTTTCGCCGGCAAGGAACGCCGCGATCCTGCCTTCGTCGGTCGTGACGGGGCATTCCAGTTCCGAAAGGCCGATATCCTCTCTCCCGTTCTGTCCGGCGGTCGGGTCCGAACACACGACCAGGCATTCCAGCCCGCACACCGTCAGGCGGAGCCATTCCCGCCGCGCTTGGGAGACCAGGGCGATGGACGGCGCGGCGAAGAGGATGCGCCCTCCCCGTCCGACGGTCCGCTCCGCTATTCTCAGCGAGGTGAACGTCTTGCCCGTGCCGCAGGCCATGACGAGCCGGCCGCGGTCATGGTTCTCCAGTCCGGCGGTGACGCTGTCGATGGCCTCATTCTGAAGTTCCCACGGCTCCTGGACCGGGCGCTCGGCGTCCTCCTTGTCGATCAGCACATTGGCGTGGTCGCCGAAGTCGATGCGGGACACCGGGGGATTGGCGTTCTTTATGGCGCGCTCGGCGTTCGGCCCCCACCTGCAGGTCGTCACGATCCACCGCAGGCTGAACGCCTCGTGCTGTGACCCGCCGAGGAACTTGATGATCTCGTCCATCGGGAGGACGCGGTCCTTAGCGTAGCATTTGCACTGCACCGCTATCCACTCGCCGGACGTCCTGCGGGCCACCAGGTCGACCCCGATGTCGGTGCCGTCAAGCCCTGTCACCGCCTCGCGGTCGGGCCAGTCCGCCCATCGCCATATGCCGTCGAGTTCGAATTCCGGCGTCTGCCGCGCCACGCGTATGAAAAGGTTCTCGAACCAGCGGCCCTTCTCGGTTTCGCTCCGGCTTTCCGCGCGGATCCGATCCAGTATCAGACCGGCTTCCACCTCCGTAACAATGAAATCGAGTCCCGGCTGTTCGGTTCCGTTCCCGTTCTCGTGCTTCATGTTCTTCCCGCCTCAGGTCCGTGTTTCATCATTCACCAAACGAATGACGTTCTTGACCGGTTCACGTACCCGCGTTGGGGATACCCGTCACCCGTCTTTTGTCACGCGGTTATCGCTGTCCCGCCGCTTAGCCAAGTCGTCAGCCGCCTCCATCAGCGCCTCAACGCATTCCGGTAGGCGTTCGGGCCGCGGACGTGAGCCGGCCGCGACGCCGGCGGGGCGGTCGCGGCCGGAGACCGTATCGGTTCTTGACGCGCCGCGCCGACGGGCCATATCCTCACGCATGGCAACGCCGGACATTCACGAACTGGACAGGCGCGTTGCGCCGTGATGGAGGGCGAAATGAAGGCCATGAAAGCGGAGAGCGAAAGCGCTTACGAACGGCTGCGGGCGGATATAGCCAACCGCGAGGTTCGCCTGATTCTCGCGATGGCGGCGATCGTGGCCCTTGGACTGACCCTTTACGGCTTTATTCAGGGCGGTGCGTAACGGCTGATCGGGGAACGGACGGGGAACCTAGGCGGAACTCCGGGCCGAACCGGTCTGAAACTGGCCTTAATTTATGCTAAGTCACTGATAAACAACGGTCCGACGGTTAACATAATCTCCAATTATGCGGCCATTCCGGCCTTGACGGCCGCGGTCGCGAACCCACCATGATCCGCACCTGACGGGCCTGGAAACCCGCACGGGTCACCGTAACGTTACGGTGATCGCGGAAAGGACACGATATGCGGAAACCGACGTTACGGCGGGGGAGCGGATGCGCCGCCGCCCTGGCCCAGCCGCATCATGGCGACAGCGGTTCTGTTCCCGGCGACTTTCGTCGATCTAGGGCAGACGTACGTTCGGTGATTCATTTCAGACATATGCTTCCCAAACATTCTCTTCTCCCCTGCCGATTTTCGCGGAAAAACACTGCTGCGTATAATCATATTTACGGTTTTATGTTTTTGCAGGTTTAAGGTTTTCTGGCTGACAAGTGACGGCAGTTCGTTCACATCGAACCTGCGGAAACCTCCGTTACCGCATAAAACCGCAAAACATTATTTACGGTTTTATTGTTTTGCGATTTGTCATAAAATGGTTTGATGATCGTTTCGGTCCTAAATCAGAAAGGCGGCGTCGGAAAAACGACGCTGGCGATCGGGCTGGCCGCATGTCTGGCCCGGCGCGGAAGGAAAGTCCTTCTGATCGATGCCGACAAGCAGGGATCGGCGACATCATGGGCATCCCTGCGCGACGATACGCCGTTCCAGGTCGTCGCCATGGCCCGCGACAATCTGGTGAAGGATGCCGTGAGGATAGCGGCGGACTATGATTTCACGGTCATTGATGGCCCGCCCCATGCCGAGAGGATCGCCCGCGCCTGCATCATCGCCTGCGACTTCGCGGCGGTGCCGATCGAACCGTCCGGTCTTTCGACATGGGCCTCCGATCTGACGGTCCGCCAGATACGGGAGGCGCAGGATTACAAGCCGTCCCTTCGGTGCGGGTTTGTCGTGTCCCGCAAAATCGGAAACACCGTGATCGGCCGCGATATCCGGCGGATCGTTGCGGACAGCGGATTCCCGATCCTTGACGCCGAAATCACGCAGAGGGTGGCTTTCGCGGAGTCCCTGACGATGGGAAAGACCATTTTCGAATGGGCCGGTTCCGCCTCGGCGGCCCGGGAAGTGGAGTTTTTGACCAACGAGATCACAGGAAGCGATCACAATGGCTGACAGAAAACGGTTCGCGGCTGCTCCGAAACCAAAAGCGCCGGACGATAGCGACATCGACGCCTACATTCAGGGCGGCGCGGGCAGCGACATCGGGACCCGGCCACGCCTTCCGGTGAAAAGGCTGACCTTCGACCTGCCCGAAGACACCCATCGGCGCTTCAAGGCGGCCTGCGCCGCGTCCGGCGTCAAAATGGGGTCCGAATTGGTGTCTCTCGTCGAGGCGCGCACGGCACAGCTTGAGACGGAGAGCTGAACGTAACTCAGCTTCAGCCTCCAATACCTCTGCAAAAGCCTGACCATGTATTCATAATCTTCGGACCATTGAAAACACGTATTTCAACGTTGAACCGTCCGCTCCGCGGTCGCCGTCTAGTCGCGGCAATTTTCGCGAAGCGGTGGATTCGCCGCGCCGCTTCCAGTCTAGCGACGGCGATTGAAGATCCAGGCGGTTCAGCCTAACGTCGGACATATGAGCGAAACGCCGGACAACCACGAACTCGCCCGGCAACTCGCGGCGAATATACGTAATCCGGTTGATGTATTTGGCCGGGCATGCGGTACGGTCTCAGACATTTCGATTCACTGACGCTCGACTGGCTCGCCGGCGCCCTGCGGTCGGATGACCACAGCCGCCACGCTCTTTCGCGATGGACGCGGGCTACAGGAGGATCCGCCGGAATACTCGGAAACATGGATGATCTCGCTCAATGCCTGAAAACGGCCGCCGGATCCGGATCGATGTCCGAGGCTGGGTTGAGAGGAGCCACCGCGACTCAGGTTCGTCCCGACAAGGAACGTGATGTCTCACAGGCATCGGCGTAAGCGCCCGATGCGCTATAGCTTTTCTGGAGCTGCCGACCGCCGTTTTGGCCAGACCGCCACGCGACCGGTTTCAGGGGAGATTCCGGGAGATATGATGAAGATGGCCGTTACCTTCAGGTTCGTCCATCTTGGGAAGCGGGCGAGCAGGGAATTTCCGTTGCCAGGTCTCGATGAGAAAGAGCGCTATCGTGCTCGCGGCGTGGATCGACAGACGGGCAATCCGCTCGTCAATGCGGGCATAACCCTTCTCGCGACCGTGAGCATCGCCGCCGTGTGTGCGCAGAGCCCCTACCCCTCCGATAACCGTGGCCAGTCCGGAAAGGATTTTCCGAACATCATCGGCTATCAGAGGGGCGATGTCTGAACGCTCAGGGGATAGACCAAGCGGCTGCTTCACGGCATTATAGAGCCCCTGCACGTCCTTCCTGACGGGGAGCGGCTGCCCCAGCTCAATGAGAATCGATCGGCAAACGCTCTCGACCGTACTGCACGCGGCGGTGACGGCATCCTCGGGATCGGCCTGACTATGGGCTAGGGCGCGACCCAGATCGCGGCTCACCGTATCGAAGTCGATCACCTCCGACAGTCCAGCCAGCTCCGTCAAGACGGGTGCGTCTTTGCCTGTCTCGATGAGGCGCATCCGCAGGCCCTGTCTCTGAACCTCGAAGCCGTCGAAGCGCAGTGCACGATTGAGATGGTCGAGCACCGCGTTATGACGTTCGGGCTCATTGATGAAGTCGTGGGGGTCAGCAGCTGCCTCAATGATCCTTGGGATTACCTGCTCAGCTTCGGAACCGTTGTTGAGGGCGATCAGGCACTGCACCAGAGAGGGCACGCGGGAGCCATTGACCATGAAGGCAACGTTGCACGTCCGCATGAACTTCTCGATCTTCGGCCCGCTGCGATAGATCCCGATGGGAGGATCGAGGTCGTGTCCTCCTCCTCCGCTGATGATCTCCGAAATGGCGTCGATACTCTGTGGCGATAACGGAAACGGCATGACTATAGATTACCCTTGGCCCATAGAAGCGCATCGAAGGCCGCTAGTTTTGCTGCCTCTTCGGTGGGATAGACCTTATGCCCGGACTGCCCTTCAGTGCAATGCTTCTGTATGCGCCTGCTCGCCCATCATCGGCCGTGGGCCGTCGCGGTCCCGTCGGTCACCATCGGCGCGGAGCTCCGCGTAGCGGCGGCAGAAGCCGAGGAAGGCGGCTTGCGCGTTCCGCACGGGCTCCGTCCTCTTGGCCGCCCATGACCGCCAGAGGAGCTCCATACGTCCGGGGTCGAGATGCGGGAGTTCGCGGGCCAGGGTGTCCAGGGTCTCCGCAGAGATGCGGCGCTCGGCTCGGGTCCGGGTGGTTTCCTCGACTCGAAGTTCGCCATTTCCGGTTTGGCCAGGCGCTTCTCCGGCGGGCGGTGCTCTATGTTCGGCACAAACGCAGCCGACTTGGAGCTGCGCAGGATAATCCCGGTGTTTCATGATGTGGACATACCGAATTTCAGCACTTTCGCACATTTCACAGAACTGGCTTGGCTCTTCCAGGTCTTTATCCCCGACACAAATCCAGCCCTTCTTCGGGACACCTGCCTCAGACCATTTTCCATGATGGGTGTGGCTGCTGTTGTCCAAGATGCCTTCCCGTCCGAATATCTCGCCAGATATGGCTACATGGAGTCAGAATCCTTGATATCAGCGGAGACGACAATGCCCATCAGAGGGTTTGTCCGACAAACGGCCGGTTCGCGAACCGCCGCCAGGCTGTCCGCCAAATCCCGTTGACCTCGGCTTTGCGGACAGTTTGAATTGCGGACGGGTAAACGGACAGGTGGAGCGGCATGGCGCTTGTTGGATAGGCCCGCGTTTCGACTGAGGGGCAGGATCTCTCCCTCCAGCTCGACGCGCTGCGGGAAGCGGGCTGCGAGCGGATTTTCGAGGACCGGATCTCCGGCGCGAAGGAACGCCGGCCGGGACTTGACGCGGCGCTGGACTGGCTGCGCGAGGATGACACGCTCGTTGTATGGCGGCTCGACCGCCTGGGTCGGTCCATGCCGCACCTCATCGAGACTGTCCGTGGGCAGGCCGGGGCGGGCGTCGGCTTCAGGTCGCTGACCGAAGGGATAGACACCACCACGCCCGGCGGTACGCTGGTCTTCCATATCTTCGGCGCCCTTGCCCAGTTCGAGCGGGACCTGATCCGGGAGCGCATCCGGGCGGGCCTAGTGGCCGTCGCCAGGGGGCGTAAGGGCGGGCGGAAGCCGGTGATGACCGAGGCTAGGCTGGCGCGGGCGCGGGTGCTCCTGGATCAGGGACTGACGGTCGGGGAGGCGGCCGGGAGGCTCAAGGTCGGGAAAACGGCGCTGTACAACGCGCTCCGGCGCGCGGCGCCAGATAGCTGTAGCGACCTGTAATCATCGGACCGGACCCACTTTAACCGCGAACGGGCAAAACGACAGGAATTCGAGATGGTGCTTCGCAAGAAGCTGCGTCACTGATTACGGAACCATCTCGGTGAAGATGAATATTCGCTCAAACGGTACGTTCCTTTCAGGAGACAGCCAATCCCGTAGTCTTGATGTGGAATCAGGCTGGTTGTCGTATATGAGCAGCCAGTTCCATGTGACATCGGGACGGCCACGAAGACGGCGGTTTCCAAACTCACTTCTTGTATTGATCAATCCATCGCTGAAGGGGTCTGGGTGGGGGAAGCCCATCGACCGAAATTGTGGTTCCATTGACCATTCGGGAGTGGGGAAGTACCCGCTCCCAGACCGTGAGAACGGGTTTCCATCCATCATCGTCCCTTCCCACCTGAAGCGTACGAACCCAGGAATGACCTCCCAGGTTCCTGAAATCGCGGGATTCCTTAACCTGACAACCGGCTTCCCGCGCCGCACGATACAGATATGGTAGCCTCCAACCCAGCTTTATGGACCGATATGGAAGAGCCGCGCAAGGCGGTTTACGCCGTGTTTCCCTGTCCAGGGTCCACTGAAGGGCGGCAAAGCGACTCCCTTGTGAATCCCAACGCACTCCATGGCCTGTGTACCAGCGACCCAATGCCCCCATCGAAAACGCCCACAGGTCCGATGGTCCGGAGTCCTTCACCTTCTTCTGTACGAGCTCCACCCATCGTTTCAGGACATCCGACAGCCAGCTCGAAGCATTCCCGACTCCGTGTGTTTCCTCCCTGGCATGATGATGCAGGACATTGGCGAAGGCGTTCAGGGGATGATCCGTCGAATTCAGCCAAGCGGTTATCTCGGGGCGGATTTCCCGATAGTGATCGCCTTCGTTCTGTTTCTCCACCGCAACATACCGGTACGCTTCACAAAGAAGCTCTTTCATATCCTGGAGCAGCTCTTGTTCGGGCATCAGCAGCTGGGTATTCGGGAAGAGGGGTTCCTTCGCAATTTTGACGGACGCCCACCAGATCGCGGTCAATGCTTCAGGACTGTTCGTTGGCAGCGGCCCGTCCTCGATCAGGGAATAGCGCCACTTCTCGTATCCCTTCCCGTCATTCTCGGAAATGGTGTTCAGGAAGCCATCCAGACTCATCAAGGCATCATCGGTATCATCGAAATGAAGCGACGCGAACCGGGTAAAGTGTTTCCTAAGCCTTTCCTTGACGGAATCCGCTAGGTAGCCAAACAGACAATGGAGATTGTGTGTGCGAAAAGTTCTGTCTTCAAGCAACTTGGAAACCGTCTGGCTTCTGTCGACAGCGATCAGGAACTTGAAAGTCTGCTCGATTCCGCTGTAGCTGGAAGTGATGACATTCCACTGCTGGGCGATGTATGTGTCGGTATCCAGCTCAAGGGCAACTGGTCCGGAAAAGAGAATCCCGCTGGTTCTTTCCCATGCGACTCCTAGTTTCCATGCGATTTTCTGCTGTTTTTCGGGAAACATGGTGATCCGCTCCGATTCAATGGCTATTTCTGGCGTTTGGGTTTTGCTGCACTGCGACGAACCCTCGCTCCTGCGCGTTTCGGCGCATTTCGCCTGCGCCCCATCCGCGAATTCGACAGAACCTCTCCGTTTACTTCCAGCAGCTCAAGCATCAGACCTCCGGTAACGGGAACCGTTTCGCGCAGCCGAACCCTGACGGCCTGACCAATCGACAGTTCCAGACCGGACTCCTCGCCGATCAGCGACTGGGTCCTCCGGTCATGGAAAAAATACTCATGTCCGATGGATCGAACCGAAACTATCCCATCCGCGCCGGTTCCATCCAGCCGAACGAAAACGCCGAACCGCTGGACCCCGGTGATCCGCCCCGCGAATTCGACACCCACGCGGTCCGAAAGATAGGCGGCGAGATAACGGTCATTGGTTTCGCGCTCGGCGGCCATCGAGCGGCGTTCGGTCTCGGAGATATGCCGAGCCGTCGCTTCGAGGCGTTCCATGTCATCCGGCGAAAGGCCATCGTCGCCCCAGCCATGCGCCGAAATCAACGCACGGTGAACGATCAGGTCGGCATAGCGGCGGATCGGTGACGTAAAATGCGCGTAGCGACATAGGGCCAAACCAAAATGGCCGCCATTCTCCGGATGATAGTGGGCCTGTCGCATCGCACGGAGGGTGGAGAGGTTTATCAGTTCGTCGAACTCGCTGCTCTCGGCCTGAGCCAACAGTGAATTCAGATGGCTGGTTCGCAGAACCTGCCCCTTCGCAAGCGTGAAGCCACTGGCGTGTACGACCTCGCGCAGCGCATCCAGCCGTTCCGGTGCCGGTTCTTCGTGAACCCGGTAAAGGAAAAGGCGCTTTCGCGCGAAGAGTTCCTCCGCCGCCGCTACATTCGCGAGAACCATGAATTCTTCGATCAGCCTGTGCGAGTCCAACCGATCCTTCAACCCGACCGAAACGACCCTTCCCTCATCTGAAAGCGATATCACGCGCTCAGGGAGTTCCAGATCGAGAGGCTGCCGTCGATCACGGGCGCGCTTCAGGGCGAGATAGGCATCGAACAACGGATGGATGACACCATCGGTGAGGTCGGCGCACCTATCGTTGGGCATTCCGTCCCGAGCGGCCTGCACCTCACCATAGCTAAGCGAAGCGATGGACTTTATCATTGCCCTCGTAAATCGATGCGCAAGTTTGTTCCCTTGGGAGTCGAGCTTCAGTTCAACCGCTATGCAGGGACGCCGCACCCCTTCCCTCAACGAGCAAAGATCGCTGGAAAGACGATCGGGCAGCATTGGGACAACACGATCCGCAAAATAGGTGGAGTTGCCTCTGAGACGCGCCTCGGAATCGAGAGCGGTGCCCGAACGGACATATGCCGCCACATCGGCGATGGCGACCCAGACAACATATCCTGCCGAATTCTTCGGATCCGGATCCAACCGGGCAAAGCAGGCGTCGTCGTGATCACGCGCGTTTTCAGGATCGATGGTGACAAATGGCAGATCGCAAAGATTCTCACGTACATCCGCTCCCATAGGTCGAACGGCGACCGATTCGGCGACGGCTTCATCCGAGAAACGATCGGGAATCCCGTGCCGCTGAATGGCGATCAGCGAAACGGAACCAGGCGCGGCAGGGTCGCCGAACGAGGCGGTGATCCGTACGCCGGGTCGACCGATGCGGTCATTTCCGCCGACAGGCTCGGCCTCGACCAGTTCACCATCCAGAACGCCGA
Organism: uncultured Rhodobacter sp.; assembly: GCA_965201085.1. Classification (GTDB taxonomy): domain Bacteria; phylum Pseudomonadota; class Alphaproteobacteria; order Rhodobacterales; family Rhodobacteraceae; genus JAPOUP01. Next base: position 62,879 of record CBDAVS010000016.1, read on the forward strand.
ATGCGGATTTGTCAGCGACATGCCATTCTCGGTCGGCACCTTTCTCGACGGACTGAATTCGGCCACTTCCGGACCCCGCTCGGAAAATACCCAGAATCCTGCGCGTATTCCGTGCGATCCGACGGATGACGCGAGCCTCATAAGCATGTCCCCCTGTCCGCACCGCCGTGAGTCGGGCAAGAATCCTGTCACCCGCGCCAAGCGCTGGACCAGAGGAATGCTGTATCACCAACACGCGCGGTTCCGGTCCCTCACCCTGCCAGTTCAACGGGCTGGCGAAGAGATCGCCGGCAGCGTCTGGTTGCCGAACACCAAGCACCGCTACCGGCGGCAACCTACCCGGATCCCGGTAGGACTTACGGTGTCTTTGCAACTGACCGCTATCTTCCAGTTCCCTGAGAATCCGCTTCAGGTCAACGCGACCGGTGCCCTTGACGCCAAATGCAAGGGCGATGTCACGTTTGCTGGATCGGTTGGGATTCTCTGAAATCCAGTCCAAAACCCGGGATTTGGTGAGTGAACCCTTCATACGCGCCCACTAACACCACATGGCATCCATGTCATCCGGAAAGGTCTGCCGCTTCATCCACATCTCCGAGTGTGTCTGTCATCGCGATTCTGAAACCCGATAGTGTGGCGATACTATCGGCAAGGGCATCTGCGGTTGACCAGCGGACGTTCCGGAACAGCCCGGGCGGTATCGGCGCGGCACCCCCGAATCCGACCAACCAGAATCCACCGTCAAGACTGGGGCCGAACACGGCATCGCTGCCGCCGAGTATATCGAAGGCCCGCGTGATGTGTCTGGCCGATAGAGCCGGTACATCTCCTCCGACGATCAGCACCGGGCCCGGTGACGCCACATCGAACAGCCGTCTCATGCGCTGGCCAAGGTCGCCGGTACGCTGCGCGACACGAGTGACCCCGATTGGCCAGACGGAACTGCGAAGAGCGGTATCTGGAGCGATGGCCAGCCTTAAACACCACTTCGGACCATTGAGCCGACGGATCATGCGGTCGACCTGATGACGGTACCACCAAGCCGCCGCGGTCATTCCTATATCGACGCCCAGTCGGGTCTTCACCCGGCCCGCCCGCGGCTCCTTGACCATAAGGAAAACCTGTCGGGCCCTCATCGCTGAACACTTGGGTTTCCTGAACCGGTGGTCGGGGTAAACGGCTCAGGGGAAATAGTCATCCAGGATCCTGCGGTAAATCGCCTTCAGCGCCGTTATTTCGGCAACCTCGACCCGTTCGTCGACCTGATGCATGGTCCTGCCCGCGAGTCCGAATTCCACAACCGGGCAATGGTCTTTGATGAAACGTGAATCCGAAGTCCCCCCTGATGTCGAACACTCGGGCTGGAGTCCCGTCTCCTTCTCGACCGCCCGAGTGACAAGGCCGGCCAGATCACCCGGCTGGGTTATGAAGCTTTCGCCCGACACCTTCACGTGAACCTTGATCCTTACGCCGGTCATATGCGACATCCGCTCGGTCTCCGCCTCAAGCCACCGGCGTAGGCTCCGGGCTGAATGTGCGTCGTTAAAGCGGATATTCACCGTGGCGCGACAGGTGGCGGGAATTACGTTGCTGGCTGGATTGCCGGTGTCAATGCAGGTCACGGCAAGCGAGGAGGGATCGAAAAAGGTGGTACCCTCGTCCAAACTGTGACCGACGAGCCGGACCATCAGCTTGGCCATGGAATGGACGGGATTCTTCGCAAGGTGAGGATATGCCGAATGCCCCTGCACTCCGGTTGCCATGAAATGCGCTGTCAGGGAACCCCGGCGACCAATTTTAATGGTATCACCCAACGAGAGCTGGCTCGTTGGCTCTCCAACCAGACAAAGGGACATCGTTTCACCCTGCTCGGCCATCCAGTCGAGCAACGCCGCCGTGCCGTCGACAGCATCACCTTCTTCGTCACCGGTTATCGCCAGAATCAAGGCACCATCGGGCGGCGATTCACGCACGAAATCTATCGCGGCGGATGTGAATGCGGCGACCGCGGATTTCATGTCCGCCGCTCCACGTCCCCATAGCCAGCCGTCGCGGATCTCACCCGCAAAGGCATCCACGGTCCAGTCCGACGCATCACCGATCGGGACTACATCGGTATGACCGTTGAACCCGAACGTCCGCGGGTGACCTCGGGCACCCCAGCGGGCAAAAAGATTGCAGACACCATTGCGGTCGACGCGGTGGCATTCAAAGCCAGCATCCGTCAGTCGATCATGAAGCAGTTTCAGCGTCCCGGCTTCCATTGGGGTTACCGAGGGACATCTGATCAACTCAGCCGTCAGTTCAACCGGATTGACAGGTTTCACCATTGCCACTTCTTTCGGACCCGCTCATCGGCACTGATAATGACCACGACGCATCGGAAAACCCAGCTCCGGATTGCGAAAGGGACGACCGTGGATCAATCATCGAAAAACGGCGTTAGCTGAGCCACGATCACGGAATTCTCATCGACAGCCCGCAGCATCAATTCACGCTCTTCCCGCGAAATTTCGTGACCCTCTTCAAGCCGCTCCCGGAGAGAGCCGTAACTGGAGATTTCGAGCGGCGCCAATCCGGTGGTCTTCATGACCGCCACCGTTTCCCTCACCGCCACTCCTTCGTCAGAGCCACAGGAATAGCACATCAGTGCCGCTCCGGTCGCGCCTTCGGGAAGCCCGTCGTCACCGCTGCGGCCAACCTCGACCAACAAGGTGAAGACATCCCGCTCACACCCGTTTCCGCTCATATTTACCCATCATTTCCAACATGCACGGCGGGGTGCCGTCCACCACAGACGTATCCGGCAACGCTTGTGGAAGCGTCTGTCCGCTTTACGATCACCGTAAAACCGATCTTTTTTTCGGTCCACACGCTTGGATCAGATGCAGTCAACACAGTCCGACGGTTCCCGATGCAGCTGCACGCGGATAACATTTCAGTCGCGCAGCAATTCGTTGATGGCGGTTTTCGCGCGGGTCCGCCCGTCAACCCGCTTCACGATGACCGCACAGTAAAGGCTGATGCCGTTTTTTGACGGCATCGAACCAGCCACCACAACCGAATATGGCGGCACTTCGCCGTAAGTTACCTCACCTGTCTCACGGTCGACGATTTTGGTCGATTGGCCGATAAAGACGCCCATACCCAGAACCGACCCCTCACGGATGATGCAGCCCTCGACCACTTCGGATCGAGCGCCAATAAAACAATCATCCTCGATAATCGTCGGTCCGGCCTGCATGGGCTCAAGAACGCCACCGATCCCGACACCGCCCGACAGATGCACGTTTTTTCCGATCTGTGCGCAGGAGCCGACCGTCGCCCAGGTGTCGACCATCGTGCCCTCATCGACATAGGCACCGAGATTGACGAAGCTCGGCATAAGAACAACGCTCGGGGCGATGAAAGCGGACCTGCGGACCGCGCAGTTCGGCACCGCCCGGAATCCAGCGGCACGCCACCTCGCCTCATCCCAATCCTTCCATTTGCTATCGACTTTGTCCCACCAGGCTCCATCCTGGGGGCTGCCGGACTGAAGTTCCATATCCTTAAGACGAAACCCCAGCAGAACGGCTTTTTTCGCCCATTGGTTTACATACCAGTCGCCGTTTTCCCTTCGCTCCGCGACGCGAAGGGATCCGGAATCCAACGCGTCAAGTGTCTCATCGATCGCCTCCCGGGCTTCCCCTCTGGTTTCGGGGGTTATACGATCGCGTTCATTCCACGCGGTTTCAATGGCTGCTTCGAGCTGGACGTTCGGCATGGAGGCGGTCTCGTTTCAAGGTGGTACATCGGTCCTATAGCGGAGCGGGACTCGGGCGGCAATCGGGGTTCAGGCGAAAGGATCGGGTTCGGGATTCGCACCGCAGACAAGGACGGAGACCCGCTCGTTCCGCGCGGGGCGATATGCGCCTGAAACGAGAGCGGCGAGCGCCGCCGCACCGGCGGGCTCGACGTACTGCCTGCATTCCCGCCACAGCGCGGCCTGAGCCGCGGCGATGCTCGCGTCGGAAACCGTAACGGAGTCAGCGAGCCACCCGACCGCGAGATCGTGGCAGATGCGGCCGATGCGACGGGCACCAAGCGAATTCACGGCGATGCCGGACACTTCGACCTCCACCTCGGGGCCAGCCGCAAGGGCGGTGTTTAACGTCCGGGCGTTTTCGGGTTCGACGGCGACGACCCGACGGCGATCCCTCAACCAGGCGAGCGCTCCGGCGATCAGTCCGCCGCCACCGACAGCCACCAGCACGGTGTCGGCGTCAAGCCCCTGTTCTTCCCATTCACGAAAACAGGTGCCCTGACCTGAAACGGTTAGATGTGCGTCATATGCATGGATCTGAACGGCACCGGTTATGGCCTCCTCCGCCTCGGCGGCCCGCTGCGCGTTGGCATAGTCCCCAGGCACCACAGTCAGGTCCGCGCCGGTGGATCGGATCAGAGCGGTTTTTGTCGGGCCTGCCAGTTCAGGGACAAAGATATGGGCCCTTCGCCCCAGCGCACGCGCAGCATAGGCGACCGCCGCACCGTGATTTCCGCCTGACGCAGCGACATAGCCGCCATCGGGCACGTTGCCGGCCAGCATCGTGTTGAACGCTCCCCGAATCTTGAACGTGCCGGTGAGCTGCATCTGCTCAAATTTCATCTGCACCGGGTAACCGAGACCGAATCCGTTCAGACACGCGACCGGCGTCTTACGGATATGACCGTCAATTCGGGATGCGGCGGTTGATATTTCCGCAGACCAGTCCATAGAACCGTCCTCTTGTCTTATGGCGTTGGATCGGATCCTACCGCGCTGAACGCCATGTGCAATGAGTTCAACCGCGGCGCGGTCACCCTCCACCTGCGGTAGGGCAATTCGATATCGAATGGAGATTCCTGGTATCCGTTCGTAGACCTACATCGGGTATGCATCTCGCTCCAACAATTCCTGAAGCCTGTCAAATTCCACTTTACCTAACCGTGGGGTCTCCACATCCGACGGGAACTCTCCTGCCTGCACCGCCCGCCTGAAAGCCTCAAGAGCGGAAATCCGTTCCCGCCGTAGCCGTTACCGGATCGAACGAAGGTCGCCGAACGCCCGTGCGTGGCGTGGCGGATGCTCGGAGTCACCGCAAATGTCTTCCATAAACAGATTGTCGACATCTCCGCCATCGCCCGAGCCAAGCGATACCGTGACCGGCGAGCTTCGTCTTGAAACCTCGGTCATGATCGGACCCGGAATGACTTCCACTTCCACCAGAACGCCGCCCGCCTCTTCCAGTCGCCTGAACTGCCGAAATAGCTCGTGGGCTTCAGCCCCTGTTTTGCCTACCGCCCTGAGACCACCTGTCCTGATGTCGCGGAACGAGGCCGAGAAGACCCATTACCGGGATACCCTCTTTGGCAAGCTCGCGAACGACCTTCCATGCCGCCCGCCCTTCGGAACCTAACCGGATTCAGTCACTTTCGAAAACCCCCGACCCGAGCGACGCGAAAAGCTGGCGAGGGGTTCCTGAATCAAGCCTGTTCATTCCCACTCGCGCGAGCGAGTGCGGAAGCGCAGACACCGCAGGAGTCCCAGCCGAAGAGACCGGAACGCGTCGTTTCCGCACATTCGCATCCTGCATCATTTTCCCGAAACCACCTGTCCCAGACCACCGCTGTCCGCGGTCTCCGACCAAGCCGCATCAATTGCCCAATACGAAATATGCATGGATATGAAGGAGCCTGGCGATGCCGCGTCCGGTCGAACACGCGAGGCTGCCTTTCCATAATCCGGAGTTCCGCGCCAAAATCTGCGTTTGGATTAGCTTTGGTATATCAGATTCAATTTTGGATTTAATCGGTTCGGTATATAATTGTCGCACCACAAGAATGGGTCAGCTGCGATCTGGACCCGAATTCAGATGGAGGAACTCTCAAGATGGAAGAGCAACTCGCCGAACTGGCGGCGAAAATCACTGAACTGGAAGCGTCCGCAGGCGTGACCAACACAATCTTCGCCGAGACCTACTACTACCTGACCATCCCGCTGATGATCATCATCCATGCAGGCTTTCTGGCTTACGAGATGGGCGCCTCCCGACAGAAGAATGTGCTGGCCTCGGGCGTCAAGAACATCCTGGCCTTCGCCTTCATGGTGCCGACTTTCTACTTCTTCGGATGGTGGGTGTATTGGGCCTTCCCAACCGGGTTAACCTTTACTGAGGGACCGAACGGAATTTCGGGCCTGGCCTACGCAAACGCGATCGCCTTGCCCTGGGTCGAATATATGGGTCCGAACATCACGGATAACGCGTCAGGCGTATTCTGGGGCGCTTTCACCCTGTTCGCCGCGACTACAGCCTCGATCATGTCAGGCGCCGTCATCGAGCGTATCCAGGTCGCGGGCTTCGTGATTCTCGCGATCGTGCTCGGCAGTTTCGCCTGGGTCGTGGCTGCGGCCTGGGGTTGGCACGCCGATGGCTGGCTGGTCAACAAATGGGGTTTGCATGACTTCGGCGCGGCTGGACTTGTCCATGCAGTGGCCGGGTTTTTCGCTTTGGGCATCCTGATCAATCTAGGCCCCCGAATCGGCAAATTCAACGCCGACGGGTCGGCCAACCACATCGGTGCTCACAACCTGCCCTTTACGGTAACGGGCCTGATGCTGATCATCGTCGGCTTCTGGGGATTCCTAATGGCATGCCTGATCGTGCCGGGTGAGGCTTGGAGCTGGTACGGTGACAGGATCGCCACAATTTATGGAACGCCAACCACCCTGTCCTCGCTCAGCTTCAATATCCTGATGGGCTTCTCGGGCGGAATCATCGGCGCCTGGGCAATCACCCGAGATCCGTTCTGGATGATGTCCGGCGGACTGGCGGGAATCATTGCAACCGCTTCGGGCCTTGACATCTACTGGCCACCGCTCGCATTCGCGATGGGTTTCGCCGGCGGCTGCCTGCTGCGCCCGTGTTCAAGGATCCTCGAAAGCTGGGGTATCGACGACGCGGTCGGAGCCGTGACGGTTCACGGCACGATCGGCCTGTTCGGACTTATCATGCTCGGTGTCTGGAGCTCGGGTTACCCGGCATTGCAGGGTGCGGACGCCCCCACGGTCAGCCTGATCGGGCAGATCGTCGGCGCGGTCGTGTTCTTCCTTCTCGGCTTCGTGCCAGGATATGTCGTGTCGCTGATTCTCAAATCCCTGGGGCTCCTGCGCGTAAGCGCCGAAGCGGAACGTGTCGGCCTGGACAGCACAAAGGTGCCTGTCGCGGCATATCCGGAAGGGATAGGAACCTCGGCTGCGCCGAATGGATAATCAAGGATAACGAAAGGAGAAAACCATGGGATCCGCTTTCAGCAACTGGGAAGAGTTCACAGGTCCAATCTATATGGGCGCGAACACATCCTGGGAGGTCATCTGGACCCTTGTGGCGGCGTCGTGCTGCATCCTGGCCTTGGTGCTTGGTTCACGACACGAGATGGACGCTTACAAGCGTCTGGAATCAGGCGAGGATCCATAGATCTGAACACCGGTCACAGACGTTGATCCGGCGGGGCCGCGGCAACTCGGCCCCGCCGCGTGCAAAATCGATCGGGGAAAGCCGACGGATGATTCGGCACTGCGGCAAAGGGGGATGACATGACGACAGATCTGCGGTCCTACGCCGACGAAAACGGCGTCAGGTTCTTTCTGTTCAATTTCACCGACCTGTTCGGCGTTCAGCGGGCGAAGCTGGTCCCCGCTTCCGCCGTGGCCGCAATGCAGGACTCCGGCGCCGGATTTGCCGGCTTCGCGGCCTGGCTCGACATGACACCCGCCCATCCGGACATGTTTGTGATTCCTGACCCGGATTCGGTGATCCAGCTGCCCTGGAAACCCGAAGTCGCCTGGGTCGCCGGTGACCCCTGGATGGACGGCGAACCCGTCGCTCAGGCCCCGCGCAATGTGCTCAAACAGCTGAGGGCCTCCTCGGACCCGCGTCGGATGATGACAGGCGTCGAACCTGAATTCCATCTCATCGACCCCGACGCCTCCGGGATATCGGACCCGCGCGACAGGCAGGAAAAACCCTGCTACGACCAGTCGGCGCTGATGCGGCGCTACGACGTCATTTCGGAAATCTGCGGCGCGATGGAAGGGCTTGGCTGGGAACCCTACCAGAACGACCACGAGGACGCCAACGGGCAGTTCGAAATCAACTGGGCATATTCCGAATGCCTGACCACCGCAGACAGGCTCGCTTTCTTCAAGTTCATGGTAAAGGAAATCGCGCAGTCCCACGGACTGCGCGCCACCTTCATGCCAAAACCGTTCTCCACAATCACAGGAAACGGCTGCCATGTGCATATCTCGTTGATCGAGAACGGCGACAATCTCTTCGCCGACGAAAATGATGAAGCCGGCCTCAGCCGGACCTGCTACCATTTCCTCGGAGGGTTGCTGAACCATGCCAACGGTCTGGCCGCAATCACGAATCCAACGGTCAACAGCTACAAACGCCTGAACGCACCGCGTACGCTGTCAGGCGCCACCTGGTCTCCCAATACCGCCAGCTACGGCGGCAACAACCGCACCCATATGGTGAGAATCCCCGACGCCGGACGGATCGAGCTTCGGCTGGCGGACAGTGCCGCCAATCCCTATCTGCTCATGGCGGGAATCCTGGCAGCTGGATCCGACGGCATCCGGAATGCGACCGATCCCGGCAAACGCCTCGATATCGACATGTATTCCGAACCGCACAAAGCGCGTGGCGTCCGGAAGCTGCCACTCAATCTGCTCGATGCGTTACGTGCGCTGAAGAAGGACAGAGCGCTCCGCAACGCGATGGGCACGAGCTTCCTGGATGCTTACCTGAAGCTGAAGATGGACGACTGGAATTCCTACGCCCGCCATCTCACGGAATGGGAAAGAGAGCATACGCTGGACTGTTGAGTCTTCCGGAGATCCGTTTCCACCAGCCCCTCTGGATGGGGGGATCCGGTGAACGGTGACCTACCCTTTCTGAACCTCACCGCTCCAGGCTTTTCCACCAAGTGCGCCGAGGTACTCGATGCGCGCGACAGGCACTGGTGCGCTCGCACCCCGTTCGGTCTCGCCGTCCTGCGCCATCGCGAGGCGGGGGCGCTGCTTCGTGACAGAAGACTGCGGCAAGGGAGCTACGCCTGGCCGGACAGGATGGGACTGAAAGGCAGCTTCGCGAAATTCTGGAAACGGAGCGTCATCAGCCAGGAGGGGGAGAGACACAGGGCACAGCGGCGCATCGCCATGTCCGCGCTTTCGAAAGGCTATGTCGATGGGCTGGTACCCGAATTCGAACGCATCGCGCGTGATCTGTCTGAGGACCTCGGAAACGGGCCATGTGAATTCATCCATGAATTCACCGAGCCCTTCGCCGGTCGCGCGATCACCACGCTTCTCGGTCTGCCAGAAGGCGACGCTCACTGGATCGCGGGTGACGCATCGGCGCTGGGATTCGCCATGGCGGTTGACTGCCAACGCCACGAGTCAAGGTTCAACGCAGCCTGCGACAGGTTGATGGACCTCGCGCGGTCCCTTCTGTCACGAGCGCGGCGCGGAGAGGACGGAAGCGGTATCGTGGCAAGGATGCTGGCGTCGGAGGAGAACGCCAGCGATGAAGCGCTCGTCGACCTTGCTGTGATCTCGATATTCGGAGGTGTCGACACCACCCGAGCGCAGCTCGGTTTCGCGCTGGCGCTCTTTGCCAGCCATCCCGATCAATGGCGATCGCTGCGCAACGATCCAGACCTCATCCCCCAAGCCGTCGAGGAGGTGATTCGCGCATGGCCAACCACGACCTGGAGCACACGGGAGGCACTTGAGGATTTCGAGTTTGGCGGAGTCACCATTGCATCGGGCACAACGCTGCATGTGCTTGTCCATGCCACCGCGACCGACCCTCTCGCTTTGCCGGGATGGGAATTCGATATCAGACAGCCCCGGAAGATCCATTTCGGTTTCGGAGGCGGCGCCCATCACTGTCTTGGAGCCCTTGTCGCCCGCACCGACATGGCGGCGGCGCTTCGCGTGCTTTCGGCGAGGTTTGAGAGGGTGGAATTCTCCGGGAACCCGATGATGCAGCCTGACAGCGGCAATACGAGCCCAGACACCCTTCCCCTTCGCTTTACGTTGGCTCGCAGCCACAGGTGAACCCGCTGGAAAAACGCTTCCGTTACGCACCCATGCCGCTTCCTTGGTTCGAAAACCCCATTGCCCGGAAAGTATCGAGGCCACCGGATCCAGAGCATCGCCTACTGGGAGCGCTTTCCGCTGGCCATCTCGCCGGCTACCGTAACCGAACATCCGGGGCTTTGTCCTTTCGTATGCGCACCAAGGGACCAAGGATGAGGAAAAGCGGGACCGGTGCGCCGGTCCGCTCCAGGACATCCGTGAAGAAGTCCATCCACAACCGCCCGCCCGGGATGCCATCAGCGCGCTCCATATCGCGCGCACCGTTCTGGAGTCAGACTCGCGGAGCGGTGCGCTGTCCCGGTGGCTGAACCCGTTCGCAGCGAAACCGAAGGCAGGACCGTCGCCGTTCCCGGAGAGGATCGGCGAGCGTCTACACGTTACCTGAACCCGCCACCTCGATTCCGAGCGGGGTCGCACCAGTACCACTGCAGGATCTGCGCGGAGATGTGATAGCCATCGGTGGCGAAACCGCCCTCGCCGCCCGCTGGAACCACCGGCGAAGCACCGACATCGATTCCAGTGTCCCTTCGGATTCGTTCGAACGGAACGTGGAATTGATCGACGCCGGCCTTGAGGAGGCCCGGATTGCTGATATCCATCATGGTCATGGATGGCTTAGCGGAGCCCGCTCGGAAGGTGAATTCAGTATTGTCACCACGAAAAGACCGTTTCCGGTGACCTCTCAAGTGGATACAGTGGAAATTTGGAGCTTACCGCTTGAACCTGTGGCGGGGATACTGGCCCGGAAACTCCGGCTCCGCATGTATGGTAACGGAGACCTGGTGTCCCGCGTCCTTTGCGACATACACACCGCCTCCGAACGGAATCCAGCAGCATTGCATCAGGCTCCGCCAGGCCTGTCGATGACACGACGAAGCGAGATTGGCGATGAAGATCAAGGGATTCGGACCAAGGGCCTCCAGATTGGAAAGGCAGCGCACCGACGTTCATCGCCCCGCATGGCTGAAGGATCTCGGACAGTGGGCCGCCCAACTGACCATGATCGTATCCGACCCGCACAGGCCCTGAACCCCACTTGACTGATCCTCAGCGAATGTTCTCGTTTAGCTCCAGTAACAATCCGAATCGGAGCCAAATCGAGACGCTCAGCTATTTTCGTAGATTCCCCTCACCCGCTGTTTCTTTGGATCGAAATGGGGGAACGCCGTAACCACCGCTTTCAGCCGTTTCTGCTGACCGTCCAGCTGGCCGATTTCAATCTCGGCGCCCGGCTCCGCATGGGTCACCGCAACGCGACCCAGAGCGATGACCTTACCAAGCATGGGAGACCTCATCGCGCTTGTGACCTCCCCCACCTGGGCCCTGCCGATCCGGAGGCAGTCGCCGGATGCCGGCACCACCCCGCCCTCGATTTCAAGACCGACCAAACGGCGCTGGGGATGCGCCCGGCGCTCCGCCAACGCGTCGCAACCAATGAATCCAGGCTTTTTTGACGCAGACGGCACCGTAAAACCGATACCCGCTTCGAACGGATCGGTCCTGTCATCGAACTCGGAACCCGCAAAGACCAGTCCCGCCTCGATACGCAGCATATCAAGCGCAGCTAGGCCGAGTGGAGTTATCCCGAAAGGCTCCCCTGCCTCCCGGATCCGGTCAAACACCTCGACCGCGTCTTTGGGATGGCAGAATATCTCGTAACCCAGTTCCCCCGAATATCCCGTGCGGGAAACCACCGTCGCTGTGCCGTTCACATCCCCGAGTCTGGCGACCGTCAGTCTGAACCAGGGAAGTTCCTCGATCGTGGACCAGGTAGATGGGGTCCAGAAGACCCGGGAGAGGATTTCACGCGAATGCCGTCCCTGAACGGCAATGTTGTGAAGCTGGTCCGTGGAGGAGCGGACCCACGCGTTGAGGCCACGGGATGCGGCCTGCTCCCGCAACCAAAGTCCGGACGTGTCGTTGCCTCCCACCCAGCGAAAGTTCATCTCCCCCAGCCTGTAGACGGTGCCGTCGTCGATCATCCCTCCATGCTCGTAGCACATGGCCGTGTAGACAACCTGGCCAACCGACAGTTTGCTCACGTCACGGGTCACGCAGAGCTGCAGCAGGGTTTCGGCGTCCGGCCCGGTGACCTCGTATTTCCGCAACGGGCTGAGATCCATCACCACAGCCCGCTCGCGCGCCGCCCAGTATTCACCGATGACGCCGACATTCGGGAAACTGTTCGGCAGCCAGAAGCCGTTATATTCAATGAAATCGCGGGTGTGACGCGCGAAACAGTCGTGAAATCCAGTTCTTTTCGTCTGTTCCATATCCGCCCCAGCGGACTTGCGGTAACCGGTCGAACGCACGAATTTCTCCTCCGAGCTATAGGTGCGGATCTGAATATCCGTGGGATTCCAGCCATTTGCCGGATCGACGTCACATGGACAGGCCGTGCTGATACAGACGAGATCCGAGAGGGCGCGCAGCAATACATAGTCACCCGGGCGTGACCAAGGCTCGTCAAGCCCGATCGCGTTGGTGTCATCCAGCATGGTATTGAAGAAAAAGTTGATGGCCGGCCATCCGCCTCGGGGCCGAACCCCATGACTCGCGAGATCGGCGTTGATGTTATCGGAACAGTTGACATGGCCCGGATAGCCCATGTCCTCATAGTAGCGCGCCGTGCAGGCCAGCCCGAAAGTATCGTGGCGACCGCATGTGTCCTGAACGATTTCCACCAACGGTTCCTGGTCCACCGTCCAGTATTTCGAGAATATGCCCGGCGTGGGATAGAGCGCGCCCATAAGGCTGCGGGTGGTGGTTGGATCGATTTCGCGTTCCAGACCCTTGTCGAGAGCGCGCAGGCTCAATGCCTGAAAATCGCTGCATTCCCGGCCCTTCACATCCAGAATCTGGATATAGTCATCCTTCTTCACCATGTAGGACACCGCATTGCCAGGCTGTATGTTGAAGTCCTGAAGCGGGTCGGCAAGCGGATCGGACGGAGGCGGAGAACCGCTGTCGGCGCCAGGGCCGGCGCGCCGGATATAGAGGATCAGTTCGGTCGGTGGGTTCTGAAGGTCCGGTCGCATCGGCCCCCCCGGCGCGGCGCAGATGAGCAGCCCGTCGCATTCGACCGAAAACGATTCCCGATCGCCCGGTTGCGAGCCATCGCCGAATACCTGAACCGCATCGCCCCGCTCCATTCTGAAACCGGCTTTCGCGAGTGCGTCCAGAACCCGTCTGCCCGACCGCGAGCCATTCGCCAGCGTCCTGATCGTTTCCGTCGGACGGCCCGCGCCTTTGGCTCCCAGCATGGCCGCATCCGATCGTCCGTCGGGCAGGAACAGTGTCAACTGGCCAGGCTGAAGTCCTTCCCTGTCCAGCACGATGATCTCGTCCCCCCGGAACACCGGCACGGCGCGGCTACCACCGCCGGGAACGGGATGGCGTTCGACGCCTTTCGGTAGGATCGGAAGTCCAGGGGCCAGAACGCCGCGTCGTTCCCACGGCACCTCGAACACAGGATTGACGGTCGAGGACGGCGCGCTCATCGGGGCGCTCCGCATCCACCGCGGTCCGAAGCGGATGACCAGCCGCACCGGTTCATCCGGATCTGGCACAGCTTCAGGCTGGATATGCACCGCCCTTGGGTCATGCCAGCCCCAGCGCCGCTTTGCGCCTGTTCGCCCAGTTCAGTATCGCGAGATCGAAAGTGAGCGCCATCAGCGCGACATTCATGCCAAGAACGAAATTCTTTCCCAGATCCGTGCCGGCAAGCGTTCTCTGCAGTTCCTGACCGAGATCCTGGGTGCCGATGAAAGCCGCGATGATCACCATGAAGAACGCGAACATGATCGCCTGATTGAAGCCCACCGCCATGGTCGGCAGCGCCAGCGGCAGCTGCACGGTACGCAGTTTCTGCCAGCGCGTGGCGCCCGACATATCCGCCGCCTCCGTGATTTCGGCGGGTACGGTGCGCAGCCCCTCCACGGTGTAGCGAGTCAACGGCACCGTGGTGAAAATGATGATCGAAAACACCACCGCCACGTCATTGACGCCAAACAGCATGATCGCCGGGATCAGGTATATGAAACTCGGAAAGGTCTGCGCGGTGTCGCAGGCCAGCAGGATGCGTTTCGACCATCTGTCGCTTCGCGACGCCAGGATCCCGAGCGGAATCCCGATGAAAGTCGATAGCACGACAGCCGCGATCACCGCATAGAGCGTGATCACCGAGCGGTCCCACCAGCCGGACAGAGCCACGACCGAGAAAAACATCGTCGCATAGATCGCCGGTCTCCTCCCGCCAAGATAACATGCCAAGGCGACGACGCCCAGGATGAATGCCGGCGTAGGAATCCAAAGCAGCGCGTTGCGGAACGGTATCAGGATCCAGACATTGAGGAACCAGCGCAGCCATTCGGTGAATCCCTGAACCGCATCCACCGCTAGAAACCCCTTGATCAGTGCATCGATTTCCCTGCCCATCGAAAAATCCTGGCTTCGCTTGATGTGGTCGGCAACCTGAACGACCTCGGCGACCGCCAGAAACGCCAGGAACGCGCCGACGCTTGTCAGCAGCACGATATGCCGCAGCCACCATGGCGTTTCTTTCCCATGGTGTTCGGGCAGTTTCTCCACCCAGGCTTTGGACATCCTGTCGAGCATGATGGCCAGGAGGACAATGGTCACCCCGATCTCGAACGACCGTCCGAGCTTGAACGACCCCATCATCGCCAGCAGCTTTGCGCCGAGGCCCGGCATGCCGATGAAAGCCGTCAGGACGACCATGGCCAGACAGAGCATGATCACCTGGTTGACGCCGACCAGAATTTCCGTTCGCGCCGACGGGACATAGACGCGCAGCAGCATCTGCCAGCGCGTGCAACCCGCCATCTTGCCGGCCTCGACGACATCCGTCGGCACTTTCTTCAGACCGACCGTCGTCATCAGGATCATCGGAGGGATTGCATAGACGATGGTGGCCACGGCGCCTGCCGTGGGACCGACCTTGAAGAAGATCACCGCGGGCAGCAGATAGGTGAAGAACGGAAGTGTCTGGAGAACCGCGAGGACGGGTCTGATTGCCCTGTCGAACCAAGCCCATTTCCACGCCGCGATGCCGAGGAACAGACCAATCAGGAACGCGACCGGCGCCGCCACCGAAAGAACCGACATGGTCTGCATCGCGATGTCCCATTGACCGACCAAGGCAGTCCAGACGAAAGTGCCACCTGCAAGCGCCGCCATGCGCCACCCACCAAGGTGATAGCCGACGACCATGGCCACGGCGGTGACCGCCGTCCAGGGCACCGGACCAAGATATGGCCAGCGCCGTTTTCCCTCCAGAAGGTTCGCCGTTGTGTTGAGGAAGAATTCCAGCGGGCCTTCAGCGACCCAGCGTGTGATGACCGCGATTCTCAGCTTTTCGATGACGATCACATTGAAAAAATAGTCAAGCCAATCGGCAAGGGGCGGCACCCAGGCCTCCGGTAGCCGGATAAGGAAATCCGGCAGGAGAGGCTTCGCGCAGGTAAGAGCCACGGCGACCAGCAGGAGGAGTCCGGCCACTCTCCCGGCGGTCACGCCTATGCGGGCATCGCCGTCGCCAGCGGCCTGTGGAGCGGCCATGTCAGCCATCCCCCAGAAGAATATCGAGCGCCTGCTTCCGATTCAGCGCACCAACCAGATCGCCGCCGGAATCGACCACCGCCAGCTCGTCGCGATCTTCGTTCACCAACCGTCGCGCGAGCTGAAGGATCGTGGCATCGGCCGCCACAGGTTCTCCGTCGAGCGTCCTTCCGTCCACGGGTGCCGCCAGAACGCCCGCATGCACGACCCTGCTTTTCTCTATGTCTTCGGTGAATTTCTCCACATAGGGTGTCCTGGGATGCAGAACGACCTGATCCGGCGTGTCACACTGCTCGATGGCGCCGTCTTTCATGATGGCGATGCGGTCCGCGAGACGCAGAGCCTCGTCGAAATCATGGGTGATGAAGACGATGGTCTTTCCAAGCAGATCCTGAAGGCGCAGGAATTCGTCCTGCATTTCGCGTCGGATGAGCGGATCCAGAGCGCTGAAAGGCTCGTCGAGAAACCACACGTCAGGCTCGATGGCGAGGCTCCGGGCGATTCCCACCCGCTGCTGCTGGCCACCGGAAAGTTCGCGCGGGAAATAGTCTTCCCGTCCGGACAGTCCAACCAGTTCAATCACCTCCAGCGCTCGCTTCCGGCGGTCGAAGCGGTCCTGGCCGCGCATTTCCAGCGGAAACGCCACATTGTCCAGCACCGTCCGGTGGGGAAGAAGCCCGAAATTCTGGAATACCATTCCCATGCTCGACCGCCGCAGTTCGATGAGTTCGCGCTCTCCCATCGCCCCGATGTCCCGCCCTTCGACCGTCACGGTTCCAGCGGTAAGCTGATGAAGGCGCGAGAAGCAGCGCACAAGCGTTGACTTTCCCGAACCCGACAGACCCATTATGACCAGCATCTCGCCCCGATCGACCGTCACGGTCACGTCCCGCACACCCGCGATATATCCAGCACGGCGGATGTCCTCGAAGCTTTCGCCACCGGTCATCGTATCGAAATAGCGTTGCGGGTCGGGACCGAATAGCTTCCAGGCTTTCTGGCAGGAAATGACTGTCTCACGATCCGTCATCGATCGGTTCCCCATGGAATATCGGCCCATAGGCCGGGAATCGTTTCACAATGCGTCTGAGGCGGCGTGCCGCACTTTCCGCCCCGATGCCTATCCATGGTTCATGAACCGGATTTCCTTCGGAGTCACCCCGGTTCCTGAAAACCGGGATGATACCGTTCTTTGTTGGATTCCCGGTGGCTAGGACGCAGCCTCGATCCATGGCTTCCAGAGATCCTCGTTGTCCTCGAGCCAGACCTCCGCAGCCTCTTCGGGCTCCAACTCGTCGATATCGACCAGTTTGGCCATTTCGGCGATCTGGGCATTGGTGAAGCTGACCGCCTGAAGCAATTTATACGCGCTCGGCCACTTGTCCGGCATACCATCCCATGCAGCCTTCTTCAGATAGCCGTCGGCCGGGTTTCCGCAGTCGTAGAGCGCGTCGGGGTTGGGACCTTTGGCTGGATCGGTATCGCAGCCATCCTCCCATACCGGGAAATTCACAAATTCCCCGGGCCAGACGGCTTCGGCGAAATTCGGGGTCCAGTTGAAGACCAGAATTGGCTTCCGGTCGGCTTCCGCCGCCCCGATTTCGGCCCAGAGCGCCGCGGCCGAGCCAGCGTTGATGACGACGAAGTTAAGACCCAGCGCTTCGGCGCGCTCGGCGCCGTGCTTCAGCCAGTCGACCGGCCCGTCAAGATAGCGCCCCTTGTCGCCGGTCTCAACCGTCGCGAAGAGGTGAGCGCAGTCATTCAGCGCGGTCCAGTCGGGCAGACCCGGACATAAGTCCTTGGTCCACATCGGATACCACCAGTCCTCGCGGGTGACGGCGTCATGATCACCGGCATCGTGCAGGCCACCCTTTTCGAGCGCGGTCCTGAACGAAGCGCCGAATGCACCCTCCCAGACCTCCAGTTCCAGCGCCACATCACCCAAACGGACTGATTCATACACCGCCTGGCTGTCGGTTGTGACGAACTCAACGTTGAGCCCCATAGATTCGTAAATCTGGCCAACTACATGACTCATCACGATCTGCGACGACCAGTTATGGATCGGAATCACGATCGGATCGCTTGAATCGGCCGCATGAGCGGAACTGCCAACCGCCAGTGCGAATGCGGCGGACAGAGCAAGTTTCGGTTTCATATCATCTCCCTTGATCTATTTTCGATGCCCACAAAGACGTGCTCCCGGAGGATCCCGCGACCACGGGCACACGCATTCTGCCAAACAAGCCCCACTATAACAGCACAGAGATTTGATTGGCTTTGGCCAAAGAAATTAGAGGCATAGAGAAATTTCCGTGATTTGATCGGGCAGCGTCGAATCGGTGCAGCTATATGGGGCTGGATGAGGCATGCTTAGGAAACGAAAGGCGCTTCCGCCACTCGATCACCTGCTGGCTTTCGAATCAGCGGCCAAGCGCGAAAGCTTCGCACAGGCATCCGACGACCTGAACATATCGGAATCAGCGATCAGCCGGAAGGTGCGCCTACTGGAACAGCACTACAACGTACCGCTGTTCGTTCGCGGGCATCGGTCAATCACGCTGACCACGCAGGGCGCTGCGCTGCTGTCATCGGTCAACAGGTCCATGAACATTCTCAGGGACGCATCCGAAGCGATGTTCGCCCGCTACCAGGCCAACAACGTGACACTGGCCGCGACGAACTCAGTCGCTTCTCTGTGGCTGATGCCGAGGCTGAGGAAATTCAATCGCGCCAACTCCCGAGTGAAGATCATGCTTGTGTCGTCGGACAGCGATGAGGAATGCCTCGGCGATGGTGTAGACCTTACAATCCTGCGCGGCGAAGGCGACTGGCCCGGTTACGAAGCCAAAATGCTGTTCGGGGAGACTGTCTTTCCGGTCTGCGCTCCGCGATATCTGCGGCTGAACCCGATCTGTGCGGAACTGGACGCCCTGTCAGGCGTTGATCTGATCGAAGTCGCGAGCAGCCATACGGAATGGATGGACTGGAAGATCTGGCTCGGGTCGCAGGGTGTGCACGGCGTCACTCTCGAACACGCGGCCTTTTTCAACACTTACCCGCTTGCGATCCAAGCCGCTGTCGACGGTCTGGGTGTAGCGCTGGGCTGGGGCCATCTGGTGGACCATCTTCTGGAGAGCGGTGAACTGGTTCGGCCGGTCAGCGACCGCTTCACGCGTACTCTTTCAGGCTATTTCCTCCTGACAAACCTTGGCAGGAAGTCGTTTCCCGAACGTGATATCGTCGAGGACTGGCTCGTGCGGACAAGTGCGGCGCGAAAGCGGTACGGGCCACCTGCCGAGACCGCAGCCGAAACGCAGTAAGCGCTTTTTCCTCCTGCACAAGTCGCCGCCGAGGCGAATGAGCGGAGCCGCGGGAACCGATCGGACACAGTGCGCTACGACACGCCGCGCCGGAATGCCATGCCCTGTTCTCCAACCATCCGACATATGTCGGTCCTTGGCCGTGCGCGACGGGAATGGCTTATGAGCTTACCGAACCTTTCGATCAAAGACGGGTTCTGAAACAAGGCCGGTACGGGTACCGCAGAGCGCCCGTCGGACAGTTGCTCCATCCGCAGCCGAATGGATATGGTCAGACAGAGTGACATCGCCGACATTGATGCGATGAATCGCCCGACATTCCCTTTCCGCCTGCGTGAGGAGCGGATGGGATATGGCAAAGTCCGGGCCGCCGCCCGCATGACCATGGCGAATCCGGGCTACAATTTCCGCCGCTCCGTCCTGCATGAACAACGACAGGCCAGGGCCTGACTCCGTCCGGAATCCGGAAATCACCCGCTCGGGCGGGCCAGCGGTCGGGCGAACCGCGCCTTATGCCACACCGATCGGCGGAATACCCGAAAGGGTGGCGTCCGCGGAAATCACCCGCCTGACATTCGCGCCGAAATATGGGTTTATCGAGGTCTCCAGATGTGTAACGAGGTGGGAATGGACCGGTTAGGTATGCGGTAGTGAAAGGAGCCGCGCTCGGACGGGTAACGTTCCGCGGAACATCGCCTACCTGACCGACATGGCGAGCGCCATCGTCCGGATCTGGGGAGAGTTCCGATACCTGCCATAGGCGAGGATACAACGCCGCGCACCCGCAGGCGGCGTTCAACGCGCTTTGCAAGGGGAATTATATACCATGGTTGACAACGCTTCTTCGATTCCTTACATTGGGGAAAGTTGAAGGAGGGTGATTTGAATGTGTGGCAAGGGACCGGGGAAAGCGTTCATGAAGGGACTCACGATAGTCGATCTGGTCGAGATGTTCCCGGCCGAGGGAAAGGCGCGTGAGTGGTTGGAAGGCGTCATATGGCCGGATGGCAGGGTATGCCCGACCTGCGGAAGCGGCCGGACCTGCGATGCCTCCCATGCGAAGATGCCTTACTGGTGTTCGGACTGCCGGTCGTATTTCAGCGTTCGCAAGGGGACTTTGCCTGAAGCTTCCAAGCTGTCGTTCCGCAAGTGGGTGTATGCGATATATCTCCATATGACCTCGCTGGAAGGCGTGTCGTCCATGAAGCCGCACAGGGACATAGGCGTGACACAGAAGACGGCGTGGTTCATGCTGCAGCGCATCAGGGAAGCGTTTCGGCGGGATGACGGCGACGAGCCCCCGTTCACCGGTCCGGTTGAAGCTGACGAGGCCTATTTCGGCGGTAGGGAGAGGAACAGGCACGCGAGCGGGAAGCTCAACGCCGGGCGCGGTACGGTTGGCAAGACCGCCGTGGTAGGCGCGAAGGACAGGGAGACAGACCAGGTAGCGGCGAAGGTTGTGACGGATACCGGGGCGAAGACGCTTCAGGGCTTCGTCGAGGATCATACCGATCCGACGGCACAGGTATACACCGACGGCGCCAGCGCCTACGTGGGCATCCGGCGAAAGCACGGAAGCGTTAGCCACAGCGCCGGGGAATACGTGCGGGAGCGGGCCCACACCAACGGCATGGAGTCGTTCCGGGCGATGCTCAAACGCGCCCACAAGGGCACCTTCCACAAGTTCAGCCCCAGGCACCTTCAACGATATGTCAGCGAATTCTCCGGTCGCCACAACGTGCGGCTTACGGACGCCATCGCGCAGATGGTGCGTACTGCCGACGCGATGCGGGGCAAGCGGTTGCGATACAGGGACCTTGTCGCCGGCAACGGACTCCCGTCCGGCGCCGGATTGATCGCGTGAAGGAACGTGCGGGGAGGACATGGGCGGTTATCTGACCGAGGCGGTGGCCAACCACTTTCTTGAAAAGTACGGGAAGCATGACATCTCCCGCTCAAGCTCCAGAAGCTTGTCTATCTGGCGCATGGCTGGCACCTGGCTTACCATGACGAACCTCCGGTAAATGATGGATATGTGGAGGCATGGCGATATGGCCCTGTGTTTCCATCCCTATATCATCATTTCAAACATCGAGGCAGAATGCCGATTCTGGAACTGGCCAATGTGACTGGACACTGACCTGGAGCGCCAGACCCCGAGAATCCCTAAAGCGGACAGGTTGACACGCCGACTTCCCGACAGGATCTGGGAAGTTTACGGAGATCTCAGCGGCGAGGAGCTTTCCGAAATGACCCACAAGCAGGGTTCTCCCTGGCAGGAGGCGAGGGAAGCGGTGTGGCCGCCCTACAAAGGGCGGCCACGGTCATTCTCTATGCACGTGATACTCCGAAAAATCAATCCCTGCCCGCCGCCTGAAGCCGGCCGCCATGGTCAGACAGCTATATAATCCCCGTCGATTCCTGAAGTTGCTTTCCTACAGGAACTCGCCATGGACTCAGAAAGCCATGTCAACCATGGTATATAATTCCCTAACAAAAAGGCGTCACATAGGGATAGTTCTGGGCCTGATTTTAGTGTTTGTTCCATAAGTTACTGATTTAATTAACTGTTTGATTCCGGGAGTTCAGCTCCCGCGCCACGCGGCGGATGAGGAACCGGCAGGCGTTCGTTCGTGCCTCACTCACGCTCGGACCAATGGCGCGGGATGCCTCACCCCGGAGGCCAGCGGGCTGTCGCTGAGCCTTTCGCAATCCTTCGACAGGCGGCGGCGCCGGCCCATCCAGGCGAAGGTCCGCTCCACCACCCAGCGGCGATGGAGGACCGTGAACCCTTTGACGTCCTCCGGTTTTTCGACGGTCCCGATGATGTCCGCCGGACCCGTTCCGTCAGGGCATTCGCGCGGCTTCGGGCCGGGGTGGCCGCCGTCGGCCCGGAGTCCGCGCACGTTCGGGGCCGTCACCGGCGGCTTCGCGATGGCATCCGGCGCGCCGTCCCGGTCCCGGATGCCGGCCGCATGGACCATGACGGTGACCGGCGTTCCCCCGACGTCCACCGCGACGGACCGCTTCCGGCCCTTCATCTTCCCGCCCGCGTGGTGGCCGCGGGGTCCGCCGCTCCCGGTGGTCCCCACCGACCGGCCGTCGATGGCGGCGGCCGGCTCCGGCGAACGCCCCGCGCGCTGTCGGGCGAGGTCCCGCGGGAAGTCGGGACATGCCCGGCGGACCGCCCGGGCGCCAGACGTGGAAACGGTTCCGGTCGGTGGAATACGGTGGATATCGGTGGGTAAGGCGCGCCACCGGCGGCCGGTCAACAGGATGTACCGGCCCCCGTCGAACACCGACCGGAGACCGGTCCCGCGGGGCCGCCCCATCTTTCCCCGCTTCGGCGGCATCGCCCGACGATGGCCCGTCCGTCGTCCGTCGGATCGTTCTGACGACGGTCGTCCGGACGACTGTACAGCTTCCGGGTGGTCCTGCCCCGGGCATGGCTGTCTCCGGATCCGGGTGTTTTCACCAACCGGAACGCCACATCCTGCGGGACCACCCAACTTATGGAACAAACTCTTACATCACCGGATCGGGTTGCACCCCAATGTTACGCAGCGGAAAACCAGGTGCGTTCCGCATCACCTTATGGTATGGTGCGACTGAAAAATCCCCGCATGGTGGCCGTAGATGCCCACCGAAAAGCAGAGATCCAGCCTCCGCAGGTTCATCGACGGTCCGCCATCGCCGCCGCCGCCGGTATTCGTGGGCCGGAATGACGTGATCCTTGGCGTGGAAGGAGCCACTGCTTCCCTGATAACGGACGGTGGCGGGACCGGCGGGTATGGAAAATCGAAACTGACCCGGATTCTCCAAGGCGCTCCCGGCGCCGGCAAGTCATCCATTCTCCGGGAGCTGGAAAGACGTTCGGTCGAACATGGAAAAACCGTTTCCAGACTCCATAACGTCCTCGTCCTGAACAGCCAGAATTTACGGAACATGCCGAAAGTCATGGAACGCATGGCCGTCGCCGCCGGTCTGTCCAGCCCCGAATGGAGAGACAGGCTTCTCGGCACCGCCCTGAAGGTGGGCAGGAACGTCGGCGACGCGGTGTCCTCCCAGCTTTCCGCCGTGATGCAGGCCGGCGACGCCGTCAGGTCATTCATCAGGGGAATTGGTGGCAGACCAGGGGATATGTATGACCTCGAATCCATCTTCCCGCCGCGGAGATGGAAGACGCCGCTTATCGTGGCGGTCGACGAGGCGCAGCGGCTGGACTGGCCGGTGAATTCGGAGCAGGGCGCGTTCCTTCAGTGCCTGCATGACGGTGACCCAGGTTTTCCGATCCTTCCCGTCCTGGCGGGACTCGGGGATACCAGGGACGTGGTTCAGGCGGCGGGCCTGTCCCGACCGGAATTCAACCATGAGGTCGGCTGTCTGACGCCGGAGGAGCGCGGGGAGTATCTCTGGCGGCTTCGGGTTGAGTTCGGCCTTCTATCAAGGGATGACGACGCCGAGGTCCGGGAGAACCTCCACAGGCTCATGGACGACACCGAAGGCTGGCCGCGTCACATGCACCACGCATTCCAGGCGCTGGGCGACTGCGCGCATCTGGCTGGCTGGAACCTGTCGCGGGTGGACTGGAGCGCCGTCCATGGGGGAGCGGAAAGACGGCGGCGGACCTATTACCGCAGCCAGCAGAGTCCGGAGATGGAATCCAGCGTCTGCCTGACGGGCGCGGTCCTGGACGGCCTGACCGACGGAATGAAAATGGCGGGAGTTGACTCGTTGATCCGCAGCGGGGTCAGGGACGGGGATGGCTGGCGGCTTCCGAAAGGAATGGATGTCGAGGATCTGCGGCAGCATCTGGTCCACAGGGGGGCCTTGCGGAAAAAACTCGACAAGACCTATGACAGCCCGATTCCCGGCTTCCGGCGGTTTCTGTCGGATGAGGGCAGGAAAATCCAGCACGATAGATAACACGAAGAACAGGTTCGGCGGTGGTGGCGACGGCGGGACTTCGTTCAAGCCTTAAAGTCCCGCTGGATCGGTTCTGCCCTTTCGCCGATACGCTACGCCTCGGGAGTCAAACTGACCCAAACGTTACGGATCGCCACCGATCGCCTTATCGACGGTGGATCGGCGTATTCACGAGTGCTTCGTGGCCCCGGAGACGGACTCGCCCGCCCGCATCAGGTCCCGCGGGACGGTGGCGGTCCTGTCCCGCAGGGGCGGACGGCCAGGGGTCTATCCATGTCTGCGCTCGAAATGGGAGATCGCGCCGAAAACGTGGAACACCAGTTCACCGGTGGCGGTGGTCGTGTCGAGCTTTTCCTCCAGGCTGACCAGGCCGATGCCCCAGGTATCCAGGGTGTCCACGGTCGCCAGAAGCTCACTGAGAGACCGGCCTAGCCGAACGGGCCGGACGAAGTCGAGGCAGGGTCTTCGAAGGTCCGGTCCGGCCCCATCCCTAACCAGGGCCCGTTGACATTCCCGGTTGAACCGCCGGTCCGAACCGTTCATATCCGTCCCCGGACACAGCCGGAACGGCGTTACGGGCAACCGGGGACGGAACCCTGGAAACGAGCGGGAACGGACCTACGGACGGAGTGTGGCGGGCGATCGGGGAGTTTCCGCCGGGCAGGGCGGGGACCACGGCGGCGGACGGCCGCCCCTTCGGCGGGGCCATCCTCCGGAGGGCGCGGACGGGTGTCCCCCGGCGCGGCCTTCCCGGGCGCTTCGGGAAATGGAACGGCGTGTCCAGACGCCGCCGGCGCCGGGTGCCGAAAGACGTGACCGACCGTATTCCCGGGGTGCTGTCTGGGGATTCCGACCTGGAGCACCCGTGCGTGGACGGCGCCGTGACGCGGGCTCACCGGAAGGCGGCGGGAGGAAAGGGGCCCCGGGAGAACGGCGTCGGACGCTCCCGCGGAGGCCTGGCCGGCAGGGTCATGGCGATGGCCGGCGCGCCCGGCCATCCCGTGGACATCGCGGTGCTTCCGGGTCGGGCGCACGACCCGCGGGGGCTGCCGGAGCCGATGGAGGGCCGGTCCTTCGGCGCGCCCGTCGGCGACGGGGCCTTCGACGCGGACCGGCCCGTCGGGGAACACGGCGGGCGCGGGGCGGAGGCGGTGAGTCCCTCCGGCGGGAACCGGAAGGGGGTGCGCGGGCACGGTGAAGGGATGTATGGATGGCGGTGCCGGACCGGGAACCGTTTCGCGAGGATCAGGGAGTTCCGGGCCGTCGCCAGCCGCTGTGAAAGGACGAAACCGGGCTTCCGGGCGACGTTTCCCGCTGCCGCCGCCGTGATAGCCGCGAGGTGAATGTCAACGGGCCCTGGTGTCTGCCGGAAAACCCCGTGTTTTTCCGTGGATCGAGCCGAATCCGGCGGATTCCGGCTTCACGGGATTCTAGCCGGGCCCGTCGAAGTGCCGCCGGGGGCTTCGGCGGGACGGCCGGAGGCAGGAACATAAAGCGAACGACCGAACCCCCGCGGGCCCGGTCCGCCTTCGACGGCCTCCCCCCGCGCGGCATGGCGCTCAGGTCCGGCATCCCGGCAGGCGACTCCCGGTCCGGGGCTGCGCGGATCGCGGTCGAAGATGACCGCGGACAGGCCGGGGAACCGGGGCCGCGCCTCCCCGCCCATGGGGACCGCCACGTCCACGTCGCTTCCCTCCCGCATGGCCGAACGGTGCGGGATGAACCGGCGCCGGTCCTCCGGTACGCGGACGCCGGGCTCCACCGGCGCCCCGGCCCCGCCCTTCGATATCCAGCGCGTGCGGGGTTCGGACATCGGGTGGACCTTCCCGTGGCGGGGGATCCTCCCGCCTCCGGGAATCCGCCTTCCGGTCAGGTCCGTCCGGTGCCTGACACGGCCAATGAAGCCCCGGATACCGTCACCGGGCTCCGGGATACCAAACATACCGTCCATCTCCGCGCGGCCGGCCTCCGCCGGATCGTCCGGCACCCGTTCGCCAGGTCCCGCAACCGGTCGAAACCGCACCCGGCCCGGCGGCTCTTTCCTGGCGGGACCATCCCGTCGGGCGGCCCCGACAGCCGCTTTCGGGTCCCCCGTCGCCGCGGGGATCCCGAAGGCCGGGCGGGATCGCCGGAATGTCGTCCCGCGACTTCACGTTCAGCCCGATCTTCATGATGTCGGGGGCACCGCGCCTGTCACTAGCCCACTGTTGAGTCGGTCATATATCCCTGTTCCCTGATCGCCCTGTACATCGCGGTGGCCCGCGGCATGTATTTCATTTCCTTCCCGATCTTTTCGGTGCCGGGCAGCGGCTGCCGCCTTGACGGGATGAAGCCGGCGAAGCGGCCTATGTCGATGGCCGCCCGCCTTATGGTGAATCCGTCGAAGGGCGGCGCTCCGGGGTCGGTGAGGCCGTGGTCGGTCATGGCGATGAGGGGCGCGGTGGGCCCGTCCGGGTGCGGCAGGTCGGGGGCGGGCCGTTCGGGCCCAGCCTTCGCGGCGCGCCGGAAACCCTCTTTCTTCCCCACCGTCCGACGGGTCGGGCGTCCTCGGGGAGGCCGCGCCCGGGCGAACGTCTTCGCAGGCGTCAGGTGGCCGGGGACCTACCCGGGACGCGCGTTCAGGATGTCCCGGACCCGCTTCACACGGGCGTCCGTGACCCGCCGAAAGTCGGTCCCCGTCGGAGGATACCGGCGCGGCGGCCCGTCGGTATGCCCGTTCAGGCCCCGCTCCCGGGAATGGCAGGGCGTCGCGAAGAAACCGGTCCCGGGCGCCTTCGCCACCTTCGCGCGCCCCGCGAACTCCCTGCCGCTGTCCGCCGTGATCGTGTGGACCCTGGCCCCGAGACCCTTGAGAAGGTCGGTCATCGCCTTTCCGACCACCTCCGCCCTCTTTCCGTCAACCCTCTGGACAGGCGGCTGTTTCGACGCCCGGTCCACAGGCGACACCACCGCGCCGCCATGGCCCTTCCCGATAACGGTGTCCGCCTCCCGGTCGCCGGTCCCAACCTTCTCCCCGACGGTCTCCGGACGTTCCGGGATGTCCCTCCGGCCCGGGATATGGCCTCGGCCCGGATGCGGTCGTATATCCGCTGCCTGCCCACCATGCTGGGGTCCTCCAGCCGGAGACGGCCTGCGATCCGTTCCGGGCTCCAGCCCTCCCCGGCTTCGCCACGACCGCCGCCCGGCGACCGTCCGTCAGCTTCCTCGGAACCGACGATGCCCCGCTCCGGCGCACCGACGCCTTCCTCCGCGCCTGCCCGTGCCCATATCCCCGCCCGCCGTCGCCGCGACGGAGCTCACGCGATATCAAGGCGGGCGTTACCGGGAGACATGGGTAGCGGCAAACGCGGGCCGTCCCACTGGCACATGCATCTATTTCCTGCTGGCCGCCGGAGAACGCAGCCATTGGCACAAAGTGGACGCAGTTGAAATATGGCTCTATCACGCAGGGGCACCGCTGATTCTATCGCTGAGCGAGACCGAACAGGGTCCCGTGCAAGACCATGTCCTGACCCCGGGTCTGACCAGAGGCGCGCCTCAGCTCATCGTACCCGAACATATTTGGCAATCCGCAAGCAGTACCGGCGACTGGCCTCTGGTCAGCTGCACCGTCTCCCCTGGCTTCCAGTTTGACGGCTTCGTTCTGGCGCCAGTGGATTTCGATATTTCGCGCACGGATGACGGTCCGACCTGAACTCCGGTGGACGACAGGATGTCGTCAGCGCTCCGGAGAACAGCCGATCATTTCTCCGCGTCCGGCTGATATCGCATCGGTAACGAACCGTTCAAATCCCTTTCGATGGCGACCGCATCAGCGACAGACAACGCATTCGCCAGCAATGAGCCGGAATTCAATTCAGGACCGCAGCTATCCGAAAATGCTGACGGTATTCCGCTCAGCCCTCCGGCCGAACCACGAAGGAGCGGACTGTAACCGAGAGTCTTCCTCCGCCTCCGGTCTATCATCTCCCCGAACATTTTCCCATTTTTGACCGTCTTCCGAAAGCACCGGGTCCGGCTGCCCTGACCATCTGGGCGGCTTCCCCGCATGTGGAACGCGGCGTTGACCCGCACCGGCACAGCAAAAGGTGGAAAGTCCGGGAGGAATTGGCGCCCCCGTTCCGCTCTGAAGTGCAACACCGTTGATGGTGGGAAGCCGTGTTTCGGGTGCAGCATCCTGCGAATCGGCCAGATAACGGCGACAGTCCCTGTGCTCAGGATAGGAGAGTGTCATGCCCGAGGGCTACCGTCATCTGACCTTCGACGAAAGATGCCGGATATACGCGACGGGGAAAAGCGGGCTTTCGAACGGGGCCATCGCCAGGCGGCCGGGCCGCCATCCGGCCACCATATCGCGGGAGATCCGACGCAACGGCGGCGGGCGGGGATACCGGCAGGGACAGGCGTGGAGGAAGGCCACCGGGCGCCGGAGCGGGGCCTCTTCGGTCCCGGGGAAGCTGACGGAGGAGCGCTGGGCGAAGGTCGTGGCGAAGCTGGAGGAGGGCTGGAGCCCGGAACAGGTCTCGGGGCGTCTCCGGCTGGAGGACCCCGGCATGGTCGGCCGTCAG
Source organism: uncultured Rhodobacter sp. (assembly GCA_965201085.1). GTDB lineage: Bacteria > Pseudomonadota > Alphaproteobacteria > Rhodobacterales > Rhodobacteraceae > JAPOUP01. The sequence goes on from CBDAVS010000016.1 coordinate 91,465, forward strand.
CGGATATACGACCTCGTACGCGCGGACCGCAGGGACGGAGGAACGCTTTTCGGGCACCTGCGGCGGCGGGGAAAGAAACCGGACCGGCAGGGTGGCCGCCACGCGGGCCGGGGTCACATCCCGGGCCGGAGGGACATCCCGGAGCGCCCGAAAGAGGTCGGGGCGAAGGCGAGAATCGGCGACTGGGAAGCGGACACGGTGATCGGCGGGGGAAACGGCGGTGCGGTGGTGTCGCTTGTGGACAGATGCTCGAAATTCACGCCTGTCCAACGGGTTGACGGAAAGAAGGCGGAGGCGGTCGGCGAGGCGATGACCGACCTTCTCAAGGGGCTCGGCGCCAGGGTCCACACGATCACGGCGGACAACGGCAAGGAGTTCGCGGGGCACGCGAAGGTGGCGAAGGCGCTGGAGGCCGACTTCTTCCTCCCGACGCCCTACCACTCGTGGGAGCGGGGCCTGAACGGGCACACCAACGGGCTGCCGCCCCAGTACCTGCCGAAAAGGGGACCGACCTGCGGCAGGTCACGGACGCCCGCGTGAAGCGGGTCCAGGACATCCTGAACGCGCGCCCCCGCAAGGCGCTCGGCTACCTGACGCCGGCGGAGGCTTTCGCGCGGGCGCGGCCTCCCTGAGGCGCTTCGCCCCGTCGGCCGACGGGGGAGAGGGAATTCCGCAGGCGCGCCCGCCCGGTTTCGGTCGGGCCACCCCTTCCCTCGCCCGGACGGGCGCGCCACCTCCCGCCGCGGGGCCTTGCCGCCGCCGGGAGGCCCGGTTACGCTCCGATCCGAAGGGACAGCCGCCGTATTCCGCGTGGAATCCGGGGCCCTGGCCGGAAAATCCCTCAACACCGGCCCGCCTCCTCCGCTCGGGCCACGCCCTCGCTCCGGAGGCGGGCCGGTGTTGCACTTCGGACTGGAAGTGGGGGCGTTTGAACCACGCCCTGAACCAGCGAAAGAGGTGTCAATCTGGGATCGCCCCGGACGCGGACGGTGCGTTCCCGGGCTGCAGATTCCTGGAAATAATCAGTTCGTCCAATAACAAGGCTGTCGGCGAAACCGGCCAATCAGATCAGGTCATCCGCCAGTTCTAGCCAACGTGGCTCCACCAACAGGCCGTCCGAAGGCAATCCACATCCTCGACCTCTGCGATCCTGCCTGTTCAGGCCCGCATGCGGACGCCGTCCGGGTCAAACAGGGGTCGATGCTGCATCCGCGCATCCAGCATTTCCCCGAGTATCTCTATCCGCCAGCCATCATCGGTGTCAGCCAGCTCCTTCGGCACATAGCCAAGAGCTACGGATTTCTTCGAATGATGCGCATACCCTCCGGATGTGACCCATCCGACCACCCCGTCGCCTTGCCAGATCGGCTCATCCCCGATCACGTCGGCGTCGATCGCATCGACCGTGAAAACGCGAAGCCGCAGCCTGCCCCCGTCATCCCGATGGGCCTTCGCTTCGGCCTTGCCAATGAAATTCGCTTCCTTGCCGAGGGCCACGAAGCGCGCGAGCCCGGCTTCATCGGCGGTATAGATCGGCCGGTATTCCCGAGCCCAGCCGCCGAAGCCCTTCTCCAGACGCAGCGCGTTCAGCGCCCGCAGCCCGAAATCCTTGATGCCGAACGGCGCCCCTGCCTCCGTAAGGACATTATACAGATAGTGCTGATACTCTGAAGGTACCCAGATCTCGTAACCAAGATCCCCGGTGAAGCTCACCCGCCCAACCAAGGCCGGTGCCATGGCCACATCCATGCGGCGAATGTCCATGAACCTGAATGCCTCCGCCGATACATCGACGTCAACCAGGGACCGCAGCATCTCGCGTGCCCGCGGTCCCGCGATGGAAAGTCCCGCCAGATCGCCCCCCCAGACGGAAAGCGTCACGCCCCTTTCAGGTAAATTTGCCTCGAACCAGCGCATGTGGAAATCCTCGGCGATCCCCGACCCCGCAATCAGGAATTCCTCCGGACCCAACCTCGCCAGGGAGAAATCACCGATCAGCCGTCCGTCCCGCTTCAACATCGGTGCGAGTGTCATTCGTCCCAGAGCCGGAATCCGGCTGGCCAGCATGACGTCAAGCCAAGCCTCGGCGTTGGGACCCGAAACCGTGTATTTCGCGAAACCGGAGATTTCGATTATCCCAACGTTTTCCCGAACGGCTTTGACCTCGGCGGCGACATGCTCGAAGTCAGTCGACCGCCGCCAGGAGAACTCATCCTCAACCCCTTTCGGCGCGAACCAAAGCGGGACTTCCAGTCCGTTGGCCGCGCCGAAAACCGCCCCGCGCCCTTTCAGCCGGTCATAGATTGGCGTTGTCTTCAGCGGTCGGGCCGCAGGCAGTTCCTCGTTCGGATAGCGGATCGAGAATCGGCGCGCATAGTTTTCCCGAACCTTGCTGTTGGTGTAGCGCAGCGTCGCGAATCCACCGAACCTGGCGACATCCATCGCGAAGACGTCTTCCCCCGGGTCGCCGTCCACCATCCAGTTGGCCAGCGCAAGACCCACACCGCCTCCCTGGCTGAAGCCTGCCATAACACCGCAGGCGCACCAGAATCCGGGTAGGCCCCTGACGGGCCCCACAAGCGGGTTTCCATCCGGCGCGAAGGTGAAAGGCCCATTGATGACCTGCCGGATTCCGGCCGTTTCAAAAGCCGGAAAATGCCGAAATCCGACTTCCAGCGACGGCGCGACCCGATCCAGATCCGGCTGCAGCAGCTCATGTCCGAATTCCCACGGGGTTTCACGTTCCGACCAGGGTTGGCAGGCGCGCTCATAGGTGCCCATCAGCATGCCGCCCCGCTCCTGGCGCAGATATAGTTCGCCGTCGAAATCCACCGCGTGGATGATTTCCCGACCAGTACGCTCATTGAATTCGCGGACCTGGGGCATGTCTTCGGTGAGCAGATACATATGCTCCATCGCCAGCACCGGCAGTTCAACGCCGACCATGCGCCCGACCTCTCTGGCCCAAAGGCCAGCGGCGTTGACCACATGTTCGGAGATTATGTCGCCGTTGGTCGTTCGCAGCCGCCAGCCTTCGGCATGACGCTCGATCGATTTGACCATGCATCGCGTCTCAACACCCGCCCCAAGCGCGCGTGCCGCCTTGGCATAGGCATGGGTGACACCTGAAGGATCAAGATGACCGTCAACCTTGGACCAGACCGCCCCGACGAACTGGCCGGGATCCATCAGCGGCATCAGCTTATGGGCCTCCTCCACCGTGATGACCTCCACCTCGATCCCAAGATACCGCCCCTTGGCCACCAATCCCTTGAGCCAGTCCATCCGTGATTCGGTCGCGGCAAGCATTACGCCACCTGTCAGGTGAAGACCTGTTGACTGGCCGCTGAGCTCTTCGATCTCTTTGTAGAGATTGATTGTATACTGCTGAAGCTTCGCGATGTTGGGGTCGCCGTTGATCGTGTGCATTCCACCGGCGGCATGCCAGGTCGAGCCGCTGGTCAGCTCCGAACGCTCCAGAAGCAGGATATCGCTCCAGCCGCTTCTGGCAAGATGGAACAGTACGGACGCGCCGACAACGCCTCCACCGATAACGACCACCCTCGCATGCGTTCTCATCGCATCCCTCCCCCTCCCGATTCCACCGACCGCAGGTCAACAGCCTGTGTCAACGGCGTCATTCCAAACATTTGAAGACGGTCGCCGGATGCGACCAGCGACCCCGTTCAGATCCGCAGATAGCTCTCCATGCTGTCGTCCAGCGCATCCTTCCAGGGCGTATGGTGCGGTGGGGCTTTCGTACCGGTCATCGGGCTCGTATATCCATGGTCGCGGAAGGTTATGATGTCCTGCTTCTTGTGCTTCTTCCACTCACGGAAAGCTTGGTTCGCAGCTTCGATGTCAAAGGACGGATAGTCCGTTTCGTCGATCAGTTCCTGTGTATAGGCACCCTGATAGTCAATGCAGGCGAAATCGTCCTCAAGCGCCGCTTCCGCATCCTGCCTGGCTTTCACGTCAGCTTCCCTCGTGGCGAGATCCGGCAGTTCGATCCGGCGCATGATAACATCGCGCGCATACCACGCCTGCGCGTCAAACATGTTGAACGTGTACCACTGGTCCTGCATTCCCAGATAGAAGAGATCGGGACTGCGGTTCCAGACCACGCCCTTGTAGAGATCGTTGCAGGCAAGCACATTCGCGGTCTTCAGCCGCAGATTGTCCGGCAGAAACGGGAAATGATGCTTGTATCCGGTGCATAGGATGATCGCATCGACGTCCCTGCTTGTTCCATCCGCGAAGTGGGCGGTCCTGCCTTCCACACGCTCAAGCCGGGGCACTTCCTGCCAGTTGTCAGGCCATTTGTAACCCATTGGCGCTGTTCGGTGGGCGACCGTCACCGATCTACAGCCGTATTTCCAGCACTGGCTCCCTATATCCTCGGCCGAATAGGACGTTCCGAGAACAAGGAGATCCTTATCGATGAATTCCCGGGCGTCGCGAAAATCGTGCGCGTGCAGGATGCGGCCGTTGAACGTATCGAATCCCGGATATTCCGGCACGTTCGGTACGCTGAAATGACCCGTGGCCACAACAACGCTGTCAAAGCTCTCGCAGGTCTCGGAATCTTCAGCTTCGTTACGCGCCGTAACCTCGTATCCACCCGCAATTGACCTTACGTCACGTACGATGGTATTGAACCGGATCCACGGACGCACACCCGCCTTTTCAACCCGGCCCTTGATATAGTCGAACAGCACCGCGCGCGGCGGATAGGAAGCGATCGGCTTACCGAAATGCTCTTCGAACGTGTAATCGGCGAATTCAAGGCCTTCCTTGGGACCGTTCGACCAAAGGTAGCGGTACATCGAAGCGTGACATGGATTTCCATGCTCGTCCGTGCCCGTTCTCCAGGAATAGTTCCAGAGCCCGCCCCAGTCGGACTGCTTTTCGTAACAGACGATTTCGGGGATATCGGCGCCAGTGTCCCTCGCCGACTGGAACGCCCTGAGCTGCGCCAGCCCCGACGGACCGGCACCGATAACACATATGCGCTTGTTCATGTCGCTTCCTTTGCTTCTTTCATGATTGGGAGGTTCCGAAACCAACCCCTCGCGCGCTGGCTGTGAACGTCAGGTGAAGACCCCGACCCCGCCTCCCCTGCCCCCGCATATCCGACACCATCCGAAGAGGTGCCCCGGACCTGACGTTGGTGGCCACGCCACGCGCCTGACCTCTCCCGCAGGCCATAGCCGTCATGCCGCCCTCGGTTCTGATGAGGAAGCCAGCCAATCCGGCACGAATCCCAGAACCTCGATGCCGGGCTGAAGCGCTGGATTGAACAGCAGGTTATGGGCCAGAGTCGACCGAAACAGCCAATCATCCCCATCCAGCCGCCAGACCCGACAGGACAGATCAAAACGCTCGCTATAGGCGTCGAAACGCAGCAGGCAGCCACCGGACTCCAGAAGTCTGGCGCAGATGACGCTGCCGAGCGGAAACGTGGCGGTCAGGACATCCGAAAACCGCCTGTGCGTCTGGTAGTATCCGGCACTTAGATATTTCAACGCCTGTTGAAGCCGTTCGGCTGGATCGTGCGTGCGCGCTGAGATATGGTCAAGTTCTGGGGTGCTGGAATGCTCCGGCGCCCGATTGAGCACCGTGATGATCTGACCGAGGGATCCGCCCTGCCCGGGCAACACCACTTCCGGCATCACCGCCCCATCGGGCCGCCCGTAGCGCTGCCGCATCGCAAACTGGCGAACGCGGCACTGCCATCCAATGAACGCATCCCTTCGGGACACACCCTGCGACGCGACGGCAGGGTTCATGCAACTCTCCGCCGGTCATCGACGAGACTGTACGGCCGGTCATGGTCCAGGCTCGGGATCCGCGACCGCACGGCAGCCGCCTTTTCGATATCTATGCGAGCGCGGACAACCCCGGGTACGGTTCCGCCATCCGCTAATACCTCTCCCCACGGGTCGACAACCAGCGAATGGCCGTAACTCTCACCGCCTCCCTCTATCGGACCGATCGCGCAGGGCGATACGATGAAGCATGTGTTTTCGATAGCTCGGGCGCGATTGAGCACATGCCAGTGCCTTTCGCCGGTGCGACGGGTGAAAGCCGATGGGCAGGCGATGATCTCGGCACCCCCCTGTGCCAATGTTCGGAACAGCTGCGGAAACCGCAGGTCGTAGCAGATCGTATGACCGATCCGCCCGAGCGGCGTATCGTGAACGACAGCTGCTTCACCGGGAATCACCCGAGCGCTCTCCCGATAGACCTCCGAAGCCGAAAGCTGTATATCGAACAGATGAATCTTGTCGTAACGTCCCCGAACCTCGCCCTGACCGTCCAGCATGAAGCCACGGTTGACAATCTTTTCGTCCCGCCCTTCCACCGCGACGGACCCCAGCATGATCCACACTCCGTGACGGGTCGCGAATTCACCGAACGCCAGAACCACCGGATGTCCGGGATCCGGCGCGGCGGGCGGCACCAGCGCGGATCCACGTGACGCGAGTCCACCACAGTATTCCGGCAGAAAGAGGATATCGGCATCCACCGCTGACTCCGCGAGTGGCATCGCCTCACTGATGGCCTCCTCGAATGTCGGCATCGGGCGGGTCTGGATGCAGGCGATTTCAATCGGACGCGCCATGGGATCAGAACTTCGTGTAGGCCTTGCGCAGCGCCGCCAAAGGGTGCCTGTCGGACATCTGGAACTTGACGAGAAGCTCGCGGGCGATCATGTCGCGGTCCTGCTGGTTGTCAGGCAGCGCGATGCTGTCGGGAATTCGCACCCAGCCGTTGTTGTTGCGGTCGAAAACGGCTGGCCTACCTTCCTCGTAGCCCATATGAACGTCCTCGAGCCAGTTCAGGTCGTCCCAGCCCATGACCTTGATATACGTCCTTAGGAATGGCGTTATCCGCTCGTAGTCGGGAACCAGATTGACATCGTATCGATAGCCGATGTGCTGGCCAATCTCCCTTTCGCGCTCCGAATCGAGTCCGGCGGCGTCATCGATGAACTGGTCGATGTCCGTGATCCGCGATCCACGGTACTGTGTTCCCGCCATGGTTCCGCTCCCTGATCCTAGTAATGGTGATAATCTTCAACGCCGACCGTGTAATTCGTGCCCGCCAGCGGCACGCCGGCCATAGCCGAAGCTTCCATCGTGAGCGCGGCGAGATCCTCCGGCTCCAACGAATGCAGATGGGTCTTACCGCAGGCCCGGGCGAACAGCTGCGCCTCGATCGTCAGCGTGTGCAGGAAATTGTAGACGCGTTCAGCCGCCTCGTCCGGATCCAGCCGCGCCCGCAACAGCGGATCCTGGGTGGCCACTCCAACCGGACACCGTCCGGTATGGCAGTGATAGCAGTGACCGGGCTCGGCCCCGATCTCGTCGGGATAGTTCGCCTCGGGAATATCCTTGTTGCAGTTCAGAGCCATCATCACGGAATGGCCGAGCGCGACGGCGTCGGCGCCAAGCGCGATAGCCTTGGCCAGATCGGCTCCGTTGCGGATACCGCCCGCATAGACCAGGCTGATCTCGCCTCGCTTACCCAGATCGTCAATGGCTTTGCGCGCCTGCCTGATCGCGGCGATGCCCGGCACGCCGGTATCTTCCGTGGCAAGGTGCGGTCCAGCGCCGGTGCCGCCCTCCATGCCGTCGATGTAGATCGAGTCGGGATCGCATTTCACCGCCATGCGGACATCGTCATACACACGGGCCGCGCCGAGCTTCAGCTGGATTGGAATCTGCCAGTCAGTGGCCTCCCGAACCTCCTGTATCTTCAGTGCCAGGTCGTCTGGACCGAGCCAGTCGGGATGTCGGGCAGGCGAACGCTGGTCGATGCCGGCGGGAAGCGACCGCATCTCCGCCACCTGATCGGTGACCTTCTGGCCCATGAGATGGCCGCCCAGCCCGACCTTGCAGCCCTGGCCGATGAAAAACTCGCAGACATCCGCCAGAACCAGATGGTTCGGGTTGAAGCCATAGCGCGACTGGATGCACTGATAGAGCCACTTGGAACTGTAGCGCCTCTCGTCGGGAATCATGCCTCCTTCGCCCGAACAGGTCGCGGTGCCCGCCATCGTGGCGCCACGCGCCAGCGCCGTCTTGGCTTCGTAGCTCAGCGCCCCGAAACTCATTCCTGTCACATAGACCGGAATGTCGAGTTCGAGCGGACGCTTGGCACGGGGACCGATCACTGTGCTTGTCTCGCATTTCTCGCGGTAGCCCTCGATCACGAAGCGCGTAAGCGTGCCCGGCAGAAATGTCAGATCGTCCCAGTGCGGAATTTTCTTGAACAGCGAGAAACCGCGCATGCGGTAACGTCCAAGCTCGGACTTTATGTGAATGTCATCAATGACATGTGGCGGAAAGATAAAGCTGTCACCAATGCGGTTGACGTCTCGGTCCAGCGGCTTCTTTATTTGGGGGCTGCCGTCAGCCATGCCTTTGGTCCTTTCCCGAATTCCTTCAGGGCATATCCGCAGCGCCAGCGCGCGGCGGGTCCGCATCCTAGAGGATCAGTTTCTTTTCGTTGGGCTCGAGATTGTCGTAATTCCAGAGCTGCTTGCCCGCGACGATCTTCGTGAAATGGTCGACACCCCGCTCCGGCATCAGACCGTAGAGGGTCAGTTTCCGCTTCAGCCACTCGCGGTCCAGCCCGGTTAGTTCCGATGGCACCGCATCCACGCCCAGCGAGCGGATTTCTCCGCCGACATAGATGGTTCCGTCATACATGGAATCGCCGAGGTTCTTGCCGGCGTTACCACAGACGACCATGCGCCCGCGCTGCATCATGAAACCGGACAGCGCCCCGGTGTCTCCGCCGACCATGATGGTGCCGCCCTTCATGTCGATGCCCGTCCGTGACCCGACGGATCCGCGGCAGATCAGATCGCCACCCCGAATGGCGGCGCCGAAGGTGGAACCGGCGTTCTTCTCGATGACGACCGTGCCAGCCATCATGTTCTCGGCGCAGGACCAGCCGACGCGGCCCTTGATGCGAATGTTCGGGCCATCGATCAGACCGGCGGTGAAATAACCGGTCGACCCTTCGATGATCAGGTTGAGACGGCTGAGGATGCCGACGCCGAGCGAATGCATGCCGCGCGGGTTCTGGAGAACGATGGTGCCGTATCCGTCCCACATAAGGCTACGGACCAATGAATTCACCTCGGTCGTGGACTTCCCGTCACAATCGACTTCCATGCGTTTGCTGAAATCGACTCCGGGTGCCCATGGATAGGTGAATCTGTCCTCGGCATCCGGGTCGAATTCGACATAGAGAGACTTTCCCGTCAGCTGCTCGGTTCGCATGCCAAGAGCGGTGACCCGCTCTTCCTGGCCCATGGCCTTCAGATCGGCGTCGGTCAGGTCTTCCATACCCGAACCTCCTCGTCGTAGGGATCGGTCGTATCGATCTCATCGGGAAGAATCGCCCGTATCGCGACCTCTTCGGAAGCCATGGCGATCAAATCGTCCGACTCGTAGAGAACCAGCGGTTTAGCGGCCATCGTATCCTTTGCCATGCCAAGCTGGTCCCGCGTGCAGACGAGATAGGTGAACACTCCGTCGATCTCGTCGATGGACCGTCTCAGGCTATCCTCAAGCGCCACGCCTCTGGACAGGTGATGGGCCGTGTACACGGCCAGAAGCTCGCTGTCGCAGTCAGACATGAAGCGATGGCCACGTCGCTCCATTTCCCGCCGCATGATCCAGTAATTCGTGATTTGCCCGTTATGCACGACCGAGATATCGTTATAGGGGAACGCCCAGTATGGATGCGCCGACTTTATATCCACATCCGACTCGGTAGCCATCCGGGTATGGCCGATACCATGCGTTCCCCGGAAACCGTCCAGACCGTAAGCGCCCGAAACCTCGGTGGCGTCCCCAAGATCCTTGACCAGTTCCAGACCGTTGCCCATGCTCAGGATTTCGGTTCCGCTGTCCTCTTCGATATGCGCTGCCAGTGCCACGACATCACCGTCATGGGAGAGCAGATAACGAAGCGCGTATTCGCGCGGTGCCTCCCTGGATTTCACCGTCACGCCATGCTCTTCGAGTATGGCATCCGCGCGCGCGATCCGATCGGCGATCAACCGGCGGGCCCCATGTCCGATGGCAAGGTCATCCGCTTCGGCCACCTTGATCCGCATTATGTAATCCGAAGGATCGCCGCCCTGGGAATAGACGGCGTAACCGGTTGAATCCGGACCTCGGTGTTTGAGGGCCTGAAGCATGGCGGTCATCTCCCCGCCTACGCCGCGTGACCCGCTTCTATGAATGATTCCAGCGATTCCGCACATTCAGACGCAACTCCCGTTCATTGGATTCAGGGCGAAAGCACCAGCCATCAGGGTAGGCATTCCATATACATCTCATTATCCCAATCGGTGACGGTGGACATGAACCTGGCGAACTCGTCACGCTTGTATTCGTCGTAGAGCCGGTACATTTCGCCCGGAAGTCCGCTTTTGACGACTTCATCGCCTGCCAGATGGTCAAGCGCTTCCCCAAGGCTCATGGGCAGTTTCCTGACATCTTTCCCTTCGGCCATCGCCTCGTATATGTTGCGTTCTTCGGGCTCGCCCGGATCCAGGTCGTTCTCAAGACCGTCCTCCATGGCGGCGAGAAGTGTCGCGCCCATAAGATACGGGTTCACCATGGAATCGACCGAGCGGTATTCGAACCGTCCCGGCGCCGACACCCGCAGTCCCGTCGTGCGGTTCTGGAAGCCCCAGTCAGAGAAGACAGGTGCCCAGAAGCCCGTATCCCATAGCCTACGGTAGGAATTGACCGTGGAACAGCCGATCGCCGTGAGCGCCTGCAGATGGGTGACCACGCCGCCGATCGCTTTCAGTCCTGTCCTGCCCGGCATCTGCGGATCGTCCGTGTCGGGCATGAAGGTGTTGTCGCCGCCGGAGACATACATATAATTCTCTTTCATTCCGGGCAGGCTTTCGGGATCGTTTCCGGTCCGCTTGAAGATGTCCCCGCCTTCGGTCCAGAGCGACATGTTGTGGTGGCATCCGCTTGCGGACACGCCCATGAACGGCTTTGACATGAAGCAGGCGAAAATGCCGTGTTCGCGCGCGACCTGAGCGCATATCTGACGATATGTCGTCAAACGGTCCGCGTTCCGCAATACGCTGTCGAAGGTCCAGTTCAGTTCCAGCTGGCCCGGCGCATCCTCGTGATCACCCTGAATCATGTCCAGTCCCATGGTTCGGGCGTATCGGATCACCTGCATCGATACCGGCCGCAGGCTTTCGAACTGGTCAATGTGATAGCAGTATGGCTTTGAGAAGCCATCGCGCGGCTTTCCGTTCTCACCGAATTTGAGCCACATCATCTCCGGCTCGGTACCCATGCGCAGTTCCAACCCCCGCCGCGCCCTGAATTCCTCATGCAGGCGGCGAAGGTTGCCCCGGCAGTCAGCGGTGAGATACGCGCCGGGATCCTCACGTTCCTCCCGGTTGCGGAACAGGGTGCAGAAAAACCGGCCGATGGTCGGTGCCCATGGAAGCTGCATGAAGGTTTCCGGTTCGGGAATGCCCACGAGTTCGGCCGCTTCCGGTCCGTATCCGAGGTAATTTCCGGCCCGATCGGTGAACAGATTGACCGTCGCGCCATATACCAGCTGGAATCCCTTCCGGGCCACGCTCTCCCAATGATCGGCGGGAATGCCCTTTCCCATCACTTTGCCCGTCACCGAAACGAACTGGAGATAGAGATACTCAACCCCCAGCCGGTCGATCATCTTCCGAACTTCCCTGATCCTGTCCTCGCGCCCCGGGGCGTCTACAAATCTTTCAAGATCGGTAGCCACTGTCTCTCACTCCCTGTTAATTCCGCGTTTGCTCTCACACCTGCCGGTCACAGATCGGCGCCGCAGGCCCGGATCCCACGCCACCGCAAATCGGCTCGGCCCCTTTTACGCGGCGATTTCATTGTCATTCCAGCCAACCATGGCAACCACAATGACATGTCTAACCTAATATGCAACCTATTTTATGCCAAAATCTCCAAATGCGTTGCATTTGGTGCTTTTTTGGTTCAGATATTGCCATCAAGCGACGGAAAGGATGAATGACAGTGTCGAATTTTGGCGCAGCGGAAATCGCGGCGGCGCTGCGACAGGAGATTCTCAACGGCGGTCTGCCGCGCCACCTTCGGCTGCCAGCGGAGCGCCGTATGGCGCAGACCCACGGAGTCGCGCGCAACACGGTCCGGGAGGCGCTGTTTCGGCTGGCCGAGGAAGGGTTTGTGGTCACCCGGCCCGGGAGCGGAACCTATGTTGCGTACCAGTCCGAGACGCCAACGACCAGCAAGGCCATCGAACAGGCCGGTCCGCTGGAACTGATGGACGCCCGATTCGCGTTGGAGCCGCATATCTGCAGGCTCTGCGTCCTGCACGGCAGGCTCGGCAGCTTCGATACGCTCAACTCCCTTTGCAGGCGCATGGAAACGGCGATTCACGACCCCGTCGCCTTCGCGGAGGCCGATACGGAGTTTCACTGGACATTGGCCAAGACGACGGGCAACCGGCTCCTGAGCTGGATCATCGGTCAGATCAATTCTGTACGCAGCCAGGACGAATGGACGCTGATGCGGCAGCTTACACTCAACGAGGCGATGATCGCGCGGTACAATGTCCAGCATCGCCGGATACTCAGCGCGATCTGCGGCAGGGAGCCTGAGCGCGCGGCCAGTCTCATGACGGAGCATCTTGAGACGGCCCGGCTGAGTCTGACAAGAGCAGCGGCGGCGTAGCCTTCAGGGTGACAGTGGTATTTTCGCGGAACGTCGAGGACTCGGGAAAGGCTGTATTTCCGACCCGTTCCCCGCAGGACGGTTACCGGATCAGACCCTGGCCGCGCATTGCAGCCAGTTCATGTAGAGCCGTTCAGCCGTCTCGTTGAATTCCTTCATGCATCTGTCGGCATCGGACTGCATCTGTTTGGCGCCCTCCGGGCCCAGCGCGGTCTCCAGCGCGGTGGCGTATGCCGGTATCCGCGCCCAGTTCGATACCGTATCCGGCTCGATCTCGACATGGAACTGGGCCGAATACGCCCGCGGGCCCCATTGCATTGCCTGCACCGCGCAGTCCGGCGAAGACGCGAGCACTTTGGCGTACGAAGGCACGCATGTGACTTCCGCGCCGTGCCATTGCAGGCAGTTAAGCGATTCCGGCAGTCCATCCATCCAGATGCTGCCGAGGCCCTCGTCGGTCAGCCGAACGTCCATCACCCCGATTTCGGGATGCTCTGCGGGACCGACCTCGCCTCCAAGCGCCTCAGCCAGCAGCTGATGCCCGAGGCAAAGACCGAGAAACGGCATGCCCCGACCTTCCACCGCTTCCCTGACAGCCCGCTTTTCCTCCCGAAGCCAGGGATGCGCATCCTCCTCCCAGACATCCATGGGTCCCCCCATCACCCAGAGACCGTCATAGCCGTCCAAAGGTGGAATCGTTTCTCCTTCGTCGAGTTCGATCGCGTCCCAGCCATGTCCATCCTCTTCCAGAAAGGACCGAAAGATGCCGGGATGTTCAACGCTGACGTGCTGAAGTACCAGTATGTGCATGAGCTCCTCCGAATGACCGCTTCCCCCTCTTCCGACCTCATGGGTCAAGTGGACAGGTTCAGGTCACCAAAGATATCGAACCGATTCCCGGCACCGTTCATACAGCCACCCCTCCGTGAATACAAACCGAAGCATTGTCGGGAAATCCTGTATGGGACATGCGCTCTGCCCCACACCAACAGGGCCTGCCACCGGTCAACAGGGTGTTTGAATATTCCGTGGATTCACGCCGCTCCCTTCCAGGTGAGTTTGCTGTCGGGCGCCCCGCGTCTGTCATCCCTCCATACTTGACTCACTGTCCTATCCGAGTTTTGCGGCCCGGTCGATTACCGCGTACATCTCGACCCCCACAGCGAGCCTCAGGTATCCCCGCCAGAGCTTCTGCGTTCCCTGTCTTTTCCCCGCCATAAGCGAGAGGTCCCATATGCGAAACGCGGTCACGGCGTCGAAGGCGAGGCATCCGCGCAGGTCGTCCCCGGCGTTCAGCCTGCGGTCCTTTATCCTCGTTCCGGTCTTCAGCGCCCTGAAGAAGCATTCGATCCGCCTGCGTAGTTCTTACCGCCGCAGGTGCGGTTCGGTGCGGTACGCGAAGGCCCGGTGCCGCGTCGCCGCGCTGCGGACCCGCGCCGCCCGGATCCGGCACGACTGGCAGCACAGGGCGAGCCTCGACATCGCCCGACGCTTCGGAACGGTTGCGCTGGAGAATCTTGCCGTGAGGAACATGACGGTCAGCGCCAAAGGAACCATGGAAGCGCCGGTAAGGAACGTCCACCGGAAAGCGGACCCGAACCGAGCGATCCTCAACCAGGGCCGGCACGGGTTCGAAAGAAAGCTGGCCTACAGGCTGGAGGTACGGGGCGGACGCCTGCGCTTGGTCGGTCCGCGCCATACGTCGCGGACCTGTTCGGCCTGCGGAGCCGTCGACGGGGAGAGCCGCGAAAGCCAAGCGCCCTGCCGCTGCCGACGATGCGGATTCCGCGCCAACGCCGACCACAACGCGGCCCTCAACATCATGCGTCGGAACATGGCTTCCATGCTCGTGGAGGAAGGGCAGAGACCCTCCTGCGAAGCGAGAACCGGAAGGGGCGCCGAGACCCTCGAAAATCCCCCTCCATGAGGTGGGGGGGGAAGATGTAAAGACCTCAATGTGCCGTCCGGATCGTCGAACTGGCCTGGGTCTGGCGGTTTCCATGTGTCGGCGTCACTTTCCCACAGCCGCCGCCGTCAACCCTTTTCGGCGGATCGACCGACCCCCTGAGGAACATCGTCCGGATCGAACGTCACCTATGGTTCGACCTCACCGCAGTCCTTCAGATGGTCCAGGAATGTCGGGATCGGACAGCTGTAGGCATGGTCCGGATTTTCCTGAAGCGCTCCCTGATGGACAAGATGGTTGTGGAATCCAAGAACCGACATGCCCTCCGGAAGGTTCCAGCCGTCGACGTCCGAGACGAGCCGACGGATCAGGGCCATGATATCGCTTTTCCTCATACCGTCCCTGAAATCCTGCATCACCGCCCCGGTCAGGTAAACGCTTTCCCTCATCTCCGGACTTTGCTGGTTCCTGTTGCATCGCCGGCGGAGATCGGTGGCCTCCCTCTCCACAATGTCCCAGCGTATCCGTGCCATGTCCCCGTCATGCAGAAGGGTCTCATGACCCAGCGTCTGGAATGAATGGTGAAGATGCCGCGGCCAGCCCTCCGTGTCCCGGACCAACCCAGTGAGCCTGTCGTCCGTCGCAGGACCGTTACCGCTTGCATAAAGGCCGAATCCCTCGCAGAACCTCCCGGCGTAATCCATGGCCTCATCCGTGTCGAAACAGCCGATATCATGGACATTCTCAACCCGGGTCAGGCCCATGGCCCGCACCCTGTCCCCGGTGTCGCACAGACCCGACATGACAGGAAGAAGCGGAAGATCCGTCGTTCCGTTATGCAGCGCCCTGATAAAATCCGCCTGAACTGAATCCCCACCGTATTCCATACGCTGCGCCTCGTCTATGGCGACGATCACCGGCGCGGGCCAGATAGAACCGGGAAGGACGTTCACCATATCATGGAGATCCAAGGGAATACGCCTTACGGCGCTGTTTCCCCCGATGCCGACATTGGCCCCGATCGCATCGAAAAAGGATATTCCGGTTTTGATGTCACGTTCCTTCAGCCATTTTTTCAGCGTCGGACGGTCAAGACCGGCTGCGGCGGTCATGGCCTTCATGGCATTGTCCATGTTCCGAAGCATCTCTCCCGACAGGATAAGGATACGGGGGAAACCGAATTTCCCTTTCGGGTCGACCTCATCCAATCGGTGCTCGATCTCTTTCAGGACGGACGTCTTTCCCGCGCCGGGAGCGCCCCGGATCACACGGGTCTCCTTCCGGAATTCCCTGTCCCGGTCCTGCATCGCCGCGGCCCTGTACATGATGTCACGGATGACGGAGTCACGCCCGATGAACACCGGCGGTCGTGATCCAGCGTTCCTGAGCAGGAATTCCTCCATCTTCTCCCTTTGGAAGCCTTGCCCGCGATCGGGATAGACTATCTTGCGACTGCGCCTGACGCTGTCCATGTCCGTCAATGCATCCGTATCAGTCTCCGCCCAGCAGGACGCCTATGCGCACGACCTAGTGGATCAGGGTCGGTTCCCCAGTTTCAGTGCGGTCGTGCGGCAGGGCCTCGATCCGTTGCGCAAACGGGACGAGGGTAAACAGCTCGAAATGGCGGCTCTCAGAGTGCTGCTCGAGGAGCGGCTTGCCGGCCCCTTCGTGTCCGCTCGGGACTTTGGCGACTGGACTGGGGAAATGCTGAGAGTTTGTTCCATAAGTTGAGTGGTCCCGGTGGATGTGCCATTCCGGTTGGTGAATACACCTGGATCCGGAGACAGCCATGCCCTGGGACAGGACCACCCAGAAGCTGTCCGGTCTGACGGACGACGGACGGGCCATCGCCGGGCCGATGCCGCCGAAGCAGGGAACGATGGGGCGGCCCCGTGGGACCGGCCTCCAGTCGGTGTTCGACGGGGGCCGGCACATAGTTTCCACCGGCCGCCACGGCGCGGGCGTCACCCATTGAATATCCACCGTACTCCACCGACCGGAACCGTTTCCACGCCCGCCGGGCGGTAGAGCGGACCTTCGCCTGGATCGGCCGGTGCCGCCGCCTGTCGAAGGACCGTGAAAGGCTCGGCGACAGCCCGCTGGCCTCGGCCGGCTCGACGCCTGCCGGTTCCCCATCCGCCGCGTGGCGCGGGAGCTGAATCCCCGGAATCAAACAGTTGATTGAATCAGTGACTTATGAGTCAAACCCTGAGCACTTCGCCATCCGGCGCCGGTACCGTCTCCGGCGCGACCGGCTGATCCAGTTGGCTGGTGATATCAACTTCAAGGAGATATCCAAGTCGACTCTCAAGAAGGTGGAAATCCCCTTGCCTGCAGTCAGACATCAATGGCGCTTCGGGAGTCTGGTTTGCGCGTCCTATGGCGGGGCAGAGGTTGCAAAGTCCGGGTCGGCATCGAGCGTGACGCTTTACTCGACCCTGATTTCGCGGCTGTTGGGCGTCGCCTCATGATCGATATCGTGTACTTCAAGCGTCAAGGCGAGATGTTGGCCGGGAGGAGCGCTACGATATTTTGTTTGGAACACTGGGCGGAGAAGTGCGAGTCTGCAACTCGGCAAATCTGTTGGCCTCCACATCGTTATGTATTGCAAGGGTGAATAGTGACGGCTGCGAGGCAGAATTCATTCTCGATGGAGACTATCTGAGATTCTGGATGGTAAGGTTCGCTACAAAATGGGAAACCAATTAGGCCAATGCCGGGAAGGAAAGACAACCCAATAACCCAGGGAGTCACGAAATTGAATGCAGATGACGCACTAGGCATGAAGGCACAGAAACCGGATGGTGCACGATTCTATCGGTGTGCGCTTCAAGTGAATCCGCATCACTATGCGAGGACATATCGGGGACAAGCTATCCAGGGAGACGCGCTCAGCCACGCGCAGGAAATCGTTGACAGGGCCCAGGACATGGGGATCGAGGTGCTTGCCATCACGGATCACAACAGCGTGGACGGTATCGCAGCCTTTCGGTCCGCATCGAACAACCGCCCGGTCCATATCTTCCCTGGCTTCGAATTGTCTTCATCGGAGGGCGTACATCTGCTGTGCCTGTATCCGCCGAACACGACCGACGCCAAACTCAGCCGCTACCTTGGAGAGTTTGGCATTCGCGAGACGATCCCGTCAACTGCTCTCGCCGCCAAAGCCTATTCGGAGATTCTCGACGCTGTTCACAGTCAGGGCGGGATTGTCATTGCGGCGCACATGACCAGCAATGCTGGTCTGTTCAAAGTTCTGTCCGGTCAGGCGCTAATTCGCGCATGGCGGAATGAGAATCTACTGGCAGTCCAGATTCCGGGTCCGATCGAGGATTTACCGCAGGGCATTCGTGCAATTGTCGGGAACCGGAAAGCCGAGTATCGCCGGACTCACAACCCGGAAGACGGTCTCGCAATCGCTGTCATAAATGCCAAGGACGTTGTGAAGCCCGAGGAACTCGACGATCCGTCCGCGACATGCTGGATCAAGATGCAGGAAGTGACCACCGAAGGGCTTCGTCAAGCCTTCTTGGACCCAGGCTCGCGTATCCGACTTAACCCTAGGGAAGGGAGTTTCGAACCCGACGAACACATTGAGATAATGACCATAAGTTGGGAAGGCGGCTTCCTAGACGGCATGACAGTGAACCTCAATCCCAATCTGAACGTTCTCATCGGGGGACGCGGCACCGGCAAGTCGACTGTGGTGGAGAGCATCCGTAGCGCACTCGGGCTCGACGCTGTCGGGGATGAAGCGCGAAAGGCTCATGATGGGATCGTGCGCCAAGTGCTACGCAACGGTACGAAAGTTTCGCTACGGGTTCGGGTGCAGCGCCCACGGGCTTGCGATTATAGAATTGAGCGGACGATCCCCAATCCGCCGCTGGTTCGGGAAGTGACTGGCGAGGTGCTGCATCGCGCGCCAACCGACATCCTTCCGAGGATCGAAATCTACGGTCAGCATGAAATTTCGGAGCTTGCGAGGAACCCGGAAAAGCTCACCCGCTTGCTTGACCGCTTCGTTGCGAACGATGAGGCGCTTGCGCAGCGGAAGACATCGGTTAGGGGGAGCCTTGGGAAGAACCGCTGCGCCTTGTGCGATGCGCGTGCTGAAATTGGCGCGACCGAGGAGCGCCTTGCCGCACTTCCTGGGATGGAGGAAACGCTCAGGCAGTTCCAGGAGGCGGGTCTTGAGAAACGCTTACGTGAACAGAGCCTGCTTGTGCGCGAGGAGCATGTGCTTGACTCGTTTCCTCAACGTCTCGAGCCGTTCCGGGAAGCGCTGGAGATTCTCCGAAGAGAGACGCCAATCGATCTTGCATTCTCGTCAATGCGTGCGCTTGAGGCGCTTCCAGGTCGAGAAATCCTGTCTCAGGCGGCCAGCGCACTCTCGGATGTGGAGGCCGAAATTGTGCCCATTGCCGAGAGAATTGAAAGGGTGCTGGCGCGCGCGGATGACAGCATCGAGGAGGTGCGGGTCGCCTGGAACATACGACGGCGGCAGGTTCAGGATGAGTACGAAGGAATTCTGCGGGAACTACAGAAATCGCGAGTAGACGGGGAGGCATTCATCCACCTTCGCCGCCAGATCGAGGCGTTGCGCCCGCTTCAAGAGCGTCTTGCGCTGCTGCGGCGACTGGAGACGGAGCATGTCAGGCAACGTCGTACGCTGCTTGCGGAGTGGGAGGACATCAAGGCCGCTGAGTTTCGCACCTTGGACCAAGCGGCTGGAAATGTCAGCAGACAGCTCCGCAATCGGGTACAGGTGGACGTAACTGATGGGGGCAACCGCGAGCCGCTCTTCGATCTGCTGCGTGAGACGGTCGGCGGGCGTATGTCAGAAGCGATTGACAGCCTGCGGAAGGCTCACGATCTTTCGCTTAGGCAGTTTGTTGACGCGTGTCAATCCGGAGCGGAAGCGCTGCGCAAGACATATGGAATTCCATCTGGCCAAGCGGAACGTCTCGCGCGAGGCGGGACCGAGATGTACATGCGGATCGAGGAGCTTGAACTCGCACCGACAACGACGATCCGACTTAACACTGCGCCGGAGGGGGAACCGCCAGCGTGGCAGCCTTTGGCAGACCTTTCAACAGGACAGAAGGCAACGGCGGTGCTCTTGCTCCTTCTACTCGAGTCCGGTACGCCGCTGATTGTCGATCAGCCGGAGGACGACCTCGACAATCGCTTCATCACCGAGGGCATCGTGCCGCGCATGCGTGAGGAGAAACAAAGGAGGCAGTTCATCTTCTCGACCCACAACGCGAACATTCCCGTGCTTGGCGATGCCGAGTTGATCGTCGGGTTGTCAGCCGCCGGCGAGGCCGGTAGCGGGCGGGCGCGTATTGCCCCGGAGCACACGGGATCAATCGACTCCCATTCCGTGCGCGAACTTGTGGAAGAAATTCTGGAGGGTGGCCGCGAGGCATTCGAGACGCGCCGTCGGAAGTATGGTTTCTGAGGAATGAACAGAACGGAACTGCTCGAATGTATCGCCCATGGCGAGAACTCGTGCGTCGAATTCAAACGCGACGACTGCCGGCCGGACAAGCTCGCAGCTGAGATGGCCGCGCTGCTGAATCTCGAAGGCGGCGTCATTCTGCTTGGGGTGGAGGATGATGGAGGCATCTCCGGGTTGACCAGAAGCCGCGGAGATGCGGAGGAGTGGGTGATGAACATCGTTCGCCAGAATCTTCAGCCCCCCGTCATCCCTGTCTGGACCTGCATGGAAATGGAGTCCGGCAATGATGTGGGGGTCATCAAACTTGCCGCCGACAGTCCGGGAAAGCCATACAAGGCAAGGCGAGGGAAGGCATGGGTGACCTTCACCCGCGTTGGTAGCGCTTCTCGGGAGTCGACACGTGATGAGGAAGCCCGGCTCTACCAGGCGGCCCGGCTTGTCCGATACGAAATCAAGGCGGTACCGGACACCGGACCGGAAGATCTCGATCTGGATCGACTCGAGAGCTACTACAGTGAGGTCTTGAAGCGACCCGTGCCGACTCGGTCAGACCGCGAAGGATGGCGTCGTCTCTTGCTCAACTCGGACTTGCTGATTGCGGATGGAAACGACGTTGGCGCATCGGTTGCCGGGCTCCTGTTGTTCGGCGAAAACCCGAACCGCCGCTTGCCGCAGGCTGGCGTGACGGCCGTGGCGTTTTCTGACACTGACAAGGAATACAACACAGTCGATGAAGAGAGGATTCGGGGACCGCTGATCCCGCGTATCTCAAGGCGTGGTATGGTGGTGGAAAAGGGCGTGATTGATCGCACGGTAGACTTCGTGAATCGGAACATGGGGAGCACCGCATGGCTCGAAGGCGGCCGCCGACGCCGAAAGCGAGCCTTTACATCTGAAGCGGTGCGAGAGGCGGTTGTGAACGCCGTGGCTCATCGCGACTACACGCGCGAGGGGACAGACATTGAGGTGTCGCTGTATCATGACCGAATGGAAGTAATCTCGCCGGGCCGGCTTCCCAACGGCGTGACGATAGACAAGATGACAGAAGGCGTTGTCCGGGTGGCTCGCAATGAACTTCTCAAGGAGATTCTTCGAGACTACCGCTATATCGAGCACTTCGGGATGGGCGTCCGCAAACGGATCGTCGAATCAATGCGGCATCATAACGGAACGGAGGTAGATCTTGTCGAGCAGGATGATCGTTTTATTGTCCGGCTTTGCAAGAGGTCCTAAAGTGGCTGATACTGCTCTTCCCCGCTCTCCGCTGGACTAGTGTCCGTTGACATTCACCCCGCGGCGATCACGGCGGCGGCCGCAGGAACCGTCGCCCGGAAGTTCGGTTCCGTCCCGTCACAGCGGGTGGCGACTGCCCGGAACCCCTGGTCTTCGCGAAACGGTTCCCGATCCGGCGCCGCCATCCATACATCCCCTCGTCGTACCCTCGCACCCCCTTCCGGTTCCCGCCGGATGGAATCACCGCCTCCGCCCCGCGCCCGCTAGGTTCCCCGACGGGACGGTCCGCGTCGAAGGCCCTGTCGCCGACGGGCGCCGGAAGACCGGCCCTCCATCGACTCCGGCAGCCCCTTCGGGTCGTGCGCCTGACCCGGAAGCGCCGCGATGCCCGCGGGATGGCCGGACGCGTCGGCCATCGCCATGACCCTGCCGGCCAGGCCTCCGCGGGAGCGTCCGACGCCGTTCCCCAACCCCCCTTTTCTCCCGCCGCCTTCCGGTGGGCCTGCGTCACCGCGCCGTCCACGAACGTGGCGCTCCAGGTCGAAATCCCCCGATTACATCCTGGAAATACGGTCGGTCACGCCTTCCGGCACCTTACAAAGTCCTGCGCTTATATAAACTATTCCGTCGGTGTATCGGGCGGACATGCGGTATGGACCCGTACATCTCGATTCGCGGATGCCCGGGTGGCTCGCCGCCCCGGTGAACCCGGCCCGGTCACGCCCGACCCCGTGGGGGATGACGGTGACCGCAGGCTGTGGGAGGCGACGGTGGCGCGGTACCATCCGCCGGGACGGGCGCGACCGCCCGTCGGGCAGGTGCACCACCGGATGCGCCCGGAGGCGCCACGGGCTGGCCCCGCATGTCCCGCCGATGGCGGCGGACCGGGTGGCGGACGACTGGCAGGCCCGATACTCCGTGCGGCCGGCAGCGGCCTACACCCACGTCGGAAAGGGATACGGCGGCCAGGGCCACCGCGGCGCGGGCCGGACCCCGGCGGGGTCCACCTCCGGGAGGCGCGGCGCGGCCGGCACGGTGATGGTCCCACCGCCGGATCGACGGCCTGCGGCGGGCACGGGAGCCCGCCGCCGCCTGCCCGGACACGCGGGTGGTCTCCGTCCGCGGCCGGGAAGGCGACCTGCGGGACCCCCTCTCCGGGGCCGACCTTCACGGCGACGCTCTCCCTGTCAGTGCGGGCCGGACGGCGGGGCGGAGTGCCTGCGGGACCATGTCGCCGCGACGGTACCGCCCCGGTACCGCAGGCGCTGGACGATGGAGACCTGGTTCCGCACGCCGGGTCGGGGACGCGGATCAGGGCCGGCGGGTCCGGCGCCGCCGATGACCTGAAAAACGCCTCGCCTTCGACGCCGTGACCGCGGCCCGGGTCCCCGGCCTGACCGCGCCCGCCCGGGAGCGGCCGGAGACGCCCGCCACCGGGGCCTTCCCGGAGGGGGACATCGACCTTCTCCACACCATACCGGAACCGCGGGGCCACCGGGACGTGGTGGGGCCGCCGGACGGTCAGGCGTCCGGCATCCGGACATCCGTCATCGACCCGGGGCGCCCCTTCGGCCCGCATCCGAACCCGCGGAGGCCGCCGCCGGGGACGAAGAATGTCCGGAGGGGCCCCGGGAGGCTGAACCGGGCCATCCAGGTCCGCGACGCCCCCGGAAAGCGGAGACGGGGTCGGATCCTGGACAACCTGCGGCGTTGGTACGGGAAGGGATGATACCCGAATCCACGAATATTCACACACCCTGAACAGCATGCCCGGTCAGGCGTTCCGTCGCAGCCGCCCGCGCACAGATCTCCTCTCCGATCACACCTCCCCTGATCAACTCCGGACCCGGGAGGGAGCGGCACCGAACCTTCGGCTGTACCGCATCGAGAAATGCGATGAATTCGCGAACCCGGTCGCCAGCGCCACATCGGTCAGCGACAGAGGGGAGCGGGTGACGAGCCGCTCCGCCACATCCAGCCGAAGGTCGCGGTAATATGCCATGACCGATTTGCCAAGCCGCTCACGGAACAGACGGCGCAGCTGACGCGGGGACACGTTTGCGATGGCCGCAAGATCATCCAGCTCCAGCGGGTCCGCGACATGGTTTTCCATCGCTTCGACCGCACTCAGAACCGGTGCCGAAGCGGTACCCACCCGCTCCGCGAGGCCAGCGCGCTGCGGCCCTCCGGACGGACGGATCTCAGTGTGCAGAAACCAGTCACTGACACGGCGTGCAAAGACCGAACCGTGATCCACAGCGATCAGCGCATGCATCAGGTCAAGCGGCGCGACGCCTCCGGCGCAGGTCACTCTGTCACGGTCGATCACATAGAGAGACCGTTCCAGCAGAAGTTCGGGCAACGCCTCCCCCAGCGCACCGATATGCTCCCAGTGAACCGTCATGCGACGTCTGGCCATGAGGCCTGCCCTGGCCAGAATCACCGGCCCGCCCGAGACGCCTCCCAGAACGGTTCCATGCCGCGACATCCGTCCAAGCCAGCCAAACAGGTCGGGATCGTCGAACGACATCGGATCCCCACCCGCAACCACGATCAGATAGTCAAGCGCCGGCGTGTCGCCCACAGGCATTGACGCTTCCACCAACGCGGCGCCCGAACTCCCTACCGCCCCTCCAGCGGAGAAATGGACGATCCGGTAGAGTTCCTTTCCGCAGAGAAGATTGGCGGCGCGCAGCGGCTCCACCACACATGCGTAAGACATGAGCGCAAAGCCGGGAATCGGCAGCACACCGATGTTACGCGAGTCATTTGGCGCGAATCTGGCCATACTGGAACATTATCCGTCCATTCCATGCAAGCCTAGTGCCATGTTCCCGCGGCAATCTGTCGGAAGCAGCAGAAAGGGATCGGTTTGGGTTACTCCGCGTTCAGGATATTCCGCGAGGGCATCGCCGGAAACAGGGGCTGGAAGCCTGTCTGGCGCGACGCGGCTCCAAAATCCCGGTATGATATCGTCATCATCGGCGGTGGTGGGCACGGTCTCGCGACGGCATACTACCTGGCGACGGAGTTCGGCCTCACGAATGTTGCCGTGCTGGAAAAGGGCTGGCTCGGCTCCGGCAATGTCGGACGCAACACCACCATCATCCGCTCCAACTACCTCCTTGCGGGCAATCAGCCGTTCTACGAATTTTCGATGAAACTCTGGGAAAGTCTGGAGCAGGAACTCAACTACAACGCCATGGTCAGCCAGCGTTCGGTGCTGAACCTGTACCACAGCGATCCCCAGAGGGACGCCTTTGCCCGACGCGCGAACGCGATGCTTCTGTCAGGCGCGGACGCGGCTCTTCTGGACCGCAGCGAGATCCAGCGGCTCTGCCCATGGCTTGACTACGGCAATGCCCGCTTTCCGATCCAGGGCGCTCTCCTCCAGCGGCGTGGAGGAACGGCGCGCCACGATGCCGTGGCCTGGGGCTATGCCCGACGCGCCAGCCGAAGGGGAGTCGACATCATACAGAACTGCGAGGTCACGGGCATCGATATCGACGATGGAGTCTGTACCGGCGTACGGACCACCCGCGGCCCAATCCGCGCCGGCAAGGTCGGGATGTGCGCCGCAGGCTCGTCGGGACGGGTGGCGGCACTGGCTGGTATGCGCCTTCCGATCGAAAGCCATGTCCTGCAGGCTTTCGTCACGGAAGGGCTCAAACCGGTGCTACCCGGTGTGATCACCTTTGGCGCGGGACATTTCTACATTAGTCAGTCGGACAAGGGCGGACTCGTGTTCGGTGGTGATATCGACGGCTACAACAGCTATGCCCAGCGCGGGAATCTGCCTGCCGTCGAGGATGTCTGCGAGGGGGGCATGGCGGTCATGCCAATGATCGGGCGTGCGCGGCTTCTGCGGATGTGGGGCGGTCTGGTTGACATGTCGATGGACGGCTCTCCCTTCATCGACAGGACCCATATCGAAAGCCTCTATCTGAATGCCGGCTGGTGCTATGGTGGCTTCAAGGCGACCCCTGCCTCTGGCTACTGTTACGCGCATCTCCTGGCGACCGATCGCCCGCACGAAGTCGCGAAAGACTACCGTATCGACCGTTTCCTGCGCGGTGCCCCAATTGATGAAAAGGGCCAGGGCGCACAGCCCAACCTGCATTGAGGAGGCCGCAGGATGCTGATCGACCATCCCCTTCTGGGACCCCGGGACGCGGCTGAGTTCGTTTATCTGGGAGATGCCGGTCTCATCGACCGTCCGGACGGAACCACGGCGGACGTGGAGGAATTTCACGATTACCTTCACCTGCGCGACAATCCAGCGGGTCTCCACCGCGAACTCTGGTACCATGAACACGGTGACCGGTCCTGGCTGGTGGTGACCCGAAACACGCTGACCCATGAAATCACCGATGTCGCGCTGGCCCGTGAGGTGGCCCGGGCGCGTGGCCGGTCGAGATGAACGGTCCGATTCGCATACCGGGCGGTCTGATAGATCGCGAAAGCTTTCTCGGCTTTTCTTTCAACGGCAGGCGGATGCGGGGTTATGAGGGCGACACCCTTGCCTCCGCGCTTCTCGCCAATGGCCAGCGTATGGTGGGACGATCGTTCAAATTCCATCGGCCCCGCGGGGTGTTTGCCGCAGGGCACGAAGAGCCGAACGCGCTTGTGCGGCTCAGTCGCGGAGGAGTCCATGAGCCGAACACCCGCGCAACTGCGGTGGAACTCGTCGACGGGCTGGAAGCCGCCAGTCAGAATCACCTTGGCCCACTCGGCTTCGATCTCTGGGCGATGAACGGTCTTCTGGCACCCTTTCTGGGCGCGGGCTTCTACTACAAGACGTTCATGTGGCCCAAGGCGCTGTGGGAAAAGCTTTATGAACCTCTGATCCGCGCTTCCGCGGGCCTCGGCACACTCACCCGCGAAGCTGATCCGGACGTATATGGCCGGGGTTACCTGCACTGCGACCTGCTTGTGATCGGCGCAGGACCGGCCGGACTGTCGGCGGCTCTTGTCGCTGGCCGCGCCGGCGCCCGGGTGATCGTGGCGGATGAGGATTTCCTGCCCGGCGGGCGGCTCAATGCCGAAACCCTTGAGATCGACGGGATGGCCGGTCGCGACTGGGCAGCCAACGCATGGACCGAACTGGGCTCCATGGAGAACGTGGGCCGCATGTCCCGAACGACGGTATTCGGCGCGTTCGATCATGGAATCCATGGCGCTCTGGAGCGTCGCGTCGATCACGTTTCCTCCTCCACTGGAAAACCTAGGCTGGTGGTCTGGCGCATCTACGCCCGCCGCACCATTCTATGCTCGGGAGCGACGGAACGCTCCATAGCCTTTCCGATGAACGACCGGCCCGGTGTAATGCTTGCCGGGGCCGTTCGAAGCTATGCGAACCGCTTCGGAGTCGCGACGGGCCGCAGGGTTGCGGTGTTCACCAACAATGACGGCGGACGGCGGACGGCGGAGGATCTCAGGTCACGCGACATCGAAGTCGCGGTGGTCGTTGACGCGCGCCGAGGCGAGGCGGTGACGGACACAAGCGGACGCAAGGGGCTGAAATCAGTTACGCTGTCAGACGGCAAACGTATCGATGCGGATTGCCTTGCGGTATCGGGAGGATGGTCACCCAACATACACCTGGCCTGCCATCGGCATGGCAGACCGGTATGGAGGGAGGACATCGCCGCCTTCGTCGCTGGCGGCGGCCTCCCCTCGGGCATGAGGATCGCCGGAGCGGCCCAAGGCACCATGATGCTTGCGACCGCCATAAGACAGGGCCGTGAGGCGGCCGAGGCTGTGGTCGGGGAACTCGGACTGGCCTGCGCGAATACGCCGGTGCCTCAGGCCGAAGACGAACCCTTCGATATCGGGGCGTTCTGGCTGATTGAGGGATCGAAGCCAGCCTGGGTGGACCTCCAGAACGATGTCACCAGCAAGGACATCCGTCAGAGCGTCCAGGAGGGCTTCGGGGGCGTCGAGCTGCTCAAGCGGTACACGACGCTTGGCATGGCAACTGACCAGGGAAGAACCTCGAACACATTGGGGGCGGCGATTCTCGCCGAAGCAAACGGCGCGTCCATGGACTCGGTCGGCCTCACAACATTCCGCCCGCCCTACACACCGGTTCCGGTCGGAGCCCTGGCTGGCAGTTCGCGGGGTCGCCGGTTCCGCCCTGTCCGCCTGACGCCCAGCCATGGATGGGCTACCGAACAGGGCGCGGAATTCGTTGAAGCCGGTCTGTGGCTGCGCGCTCAGTGGTTCGTGCGTCCAGGCGAACGTGGCTGGCGCGACAGCGTTGACCGCGAAGTGAAGGAGACCCGTGGGGCGGTAGGAATCTGCGATGTCTCGACGCTTGGCAAGATCGATGTTCAAGGCCGCGACGCCGCCGAATTCCTCGACAGGATCTATGCCAATACCTTTTCCGGGCTGCGGGTCGGCAAAGCCCGCTATGGGCTGATGCTGCGCGAGGATGGAATCTGCTTTGACGACGGCGTCTCGGCAAGGTTCAGCGAGACACATTTCGTGATGACCACGACAACCACCAACGCGGGGGTGGTATTCCGCAATATGGAGTTCGCGCGGCAATGCCTTTGGCCGGATCTTGACGTGCATCTGATCTCAACCACTGACGCCTGGGCAACCTTCGCGGTCGCCGGACCGAAATCACGTGCCCTCATGCAGACGGTCGTGGATGATCGCGACCTTTCAAACGAAGCCTTTCCGTTCATGGCCTGCACCGAATGCACCGTATTTTGCGGCACCCCGGCGCGTCTGTTCCGGATTTCGTTTTCGGGTGAGCTTGCCTTTGAAATCGCCGTGCCCGCACGTCTTGGTGACGCGATGGTCCGTGCGCTTATGGAGACGGGGAAAAGCTTCGGAGCCGTGCCATACGGCACGGAAGCATTGGGGGTCATGAGAATCGAAAAGGGCCATGCCGCGGGCAATGAACTGAACGGCCAGACCACCGCCGTCAACCTTGGCCTGGGTGGAATGGTATCCAAAAAGAAGGATTTCATCGGATCCAGACTTAGCGAGCGAATGGAACTGAATGCGGAAGGCGGCTTGCGACTGACGGGTTTCCGTCCTGTCGACCGCTCCGCGCAGCTGAATGCGGGCGCGCATTTCGTTGAGATCGAAGACAGCGCCCCCGATCTTGATTCGGACCAGGGATATATGACTTCCGTCGCTTATTCGCCCAGTCTTGGCTACCCGATCGGGCTCGGCTTCCTCAGGCGAGGTCACACCCGAATCGGGGAATTCATCCGCGCTTACGATCCGGTGCGCGATAGGGACACGAAGGTGGAGATTGTCTCGCCGCATCACTTCGATCCACATGGAGAGCGGCAGCGTGGCTGAACTTACCCGTACCGCCATTCTAGGCTTCCCGGGGCGAACCATCGGCGGAATTACCTTGAGGGAACGTGCTGACCTGGCGCTGGTGTCACTTGCGCTTCCACGTGGCCGGGAAGCGGCGGCTGAGATGGCCATTGACTCGGCGTTTGGAATAAGCCTGCCTGAGCCGGGCCGGTCAGTCACCAATGGAGAGCACTGGCTGATATGGATGGCTCCCGACCAGATGATGCTGGTTTTCGAGGACGACTCGCCATTGGCCGAGCACGACATATGGGCCTCGCTGAAAGGCGCCTGCTACACAACCAACCAGACCGATGGTTGGGTGGTTCTGTCCCTATCCGGTCCCGGAGCACGCAACGCCCTCAACCGCCTCTGTCCCGTTGATCTGCACAATGAGGCTTTTTCGGTCGGAGCGGCGACGCGCACGATGATGGAGCATATGGGAGCTATGGTTCTTCGCGACGGGAGTGAAAGTTTCCTGCTGTTCTCCGCCAGTTCGTCAGCGGCGTCTTTCCTTGAGGCGGTGGAGGAAGCGATCAGGTTCGTCGCCTGACCGTCCCACGGGCGTAGCCGCGGTCAAGATCTCCGCTGTCAACTCCACCTCACGGACGGCGCGGGGCTCTACATTCCCAGGCGTGAGCGGCCCCTCCTCGGACACACTATCGACATGGCCCGACAACTCTACCTTCGCGCGAGCGAGCGGCTGGCGGAAGACGTCAAGACGCGCCCGTTCGACCGGATAGGTAGTGTCTGCCAGAAAACCCCGTGTTTTTCCGGGGATCGGGCCGAATCCTGCGGATTCCGGCTTCACGGGGCCGTGGCCGGGCCCCTCGGGGCGCCGCCCGGGGCTGCGATAGGATGGTCGGCGGCGGGAACATATGATTAACATCCGGGCTTCCGCCGGCCCGCGGGCACGCCGGTCCGGGCCCCGCCGCGGCGGGGCCTTCCATGGGCCGGTTCACCGGCAGGCGCCCGGTCAGGCGGCGGCGGGGAGCATGGGGCGCGGCATCGGGCCGGGGCGGTGGACGTCCGCCGCCAGCACCGCCAGCGCCACGGTGCGGGCGAAACCCTCCCTTCCGTGGCTCCGCACCCGGTCGAGGCCACGGTGCCCAAGGCTGTTGATGGCCGGTTCCACGGCGGCGGGCGTGCGCCGTGCCCCCGCGGAACGCCTCCCCGCCCCCGCGTTCGCGGTCCGCCCCCGACAACCCGCCCCTGCGGGGCATGGCGTCGGCTCCGGCATCCCGGCAGGCCCCAACCGATCCGGGGGTCTGTGCGGACCGCGGTCGAAGCTCACCACCGACAGGTCGGGGAACCGGGCCCGCGCCTCCCCGCCCATGGGGACCGCCACGTCCACGTCGCTCCCCTCCCATATGACGGAACGGTGCCGGTCCCCGGCACGCGGACGGGGACGCCGGGCTCCACGGGGACCCCCGCCTTTCCCTTCGATATCCAGCGCGTGTGCGGTTTGAGGATCGAGTGCACCTTCCCGCTGTGCGGGACCGTCCCTCCCCCGGCGATGCGCCTCCCGGTCAGGCCGGCCCGGTGCCTGACATGGCCGATGAAGCCCCGGATGCCGTCGCCGGACCCCGGGATACCCGGCATACCGTCCATCTCCGCGCGGCTCGCCTCCGCCCTGTCCGCCAGCTTCAGCGCCAGCCGGCGCGGAACCTCCACGTCCTTCGGGCGCGGGTTGGCGAGCCGTGACGTGGCCACCCGGAGGTGGCCTTTCCGGAGCTTTCCGCACGGATGTTCCTTCCGCCACCAGCCGCGCGGCCCCAGCCCCCGCAGGCCCGGGACAGCGCCCTTGTCACATCCCGCGAGCTGGTATGGATTTTTCCTGAACGGCTCCGGTCTGGGTCTGTGCCGATGTTTGATGGCCCGCAACGGCGTTTCGCTTCCGGGGACGGATCGCGGCGGCTGTTGGTTGTGGAGCCGGACGCAGCGCGGGAGCGTCCGCCCGGGATCTTCGCCTGACTGGAAGCGGTGGCCCCGCAGGACATCTTCGACGCGGCCGTTGAAACGCCCGGCCATACCGTCTGTCCGGGGCGACCGTGGCGGTGTCGGTCGATGCCCGGTGTCGGGCCCGGCGCAGGGTTGGTCGAACCCGTGCTTCCCGGTAGCCGCACGTTCGCGCAGGCCGGACGGACGATCCGTGAGCCCCTTGCCGCTGTCCGTGGGAACGGTCCGGATTTCGGGAGGACACGCACGCTCGGGATCCCGCGGGAAGCGCCTGGCGCCGGCGGCGGATTTCGCCGGGAAAACGCGGACAGACACCCACCGGGCGGCGCGGTCGACCGCCACGAGGGGATGGCGCCGGGCGGTCCCGTCTTTCATCCGCGGCAGGTATTTCACGTCGATATGGACGTAGCCTGGCCCATGGGCCCTGAAGGCGCCGTACCTGGGCCTGGGGCCCTGGGCCTTCATCCCGCGAGGACTGCCGACGCCGTGGCGCCGCAGGCGTCGACCCGGGCCCGGTCGCGACACCTTCGGGTTCAGGAACCCCCGCACGACGGCAGGCAAACCGTCCAACGGCGGCGGCGGGGTCCGGCGCGGAGCCACCGCCACCGCCTCCCGGGCAGGCGTCGGTGTCGTCCGCGGCCGGTGAGGGTGTGGCTCCCATCCCCCACACCGTCGCGGTGGCGCCACCTGTAAACCGTCCGCCCGGTGATCCCGTAACGGTCCGCCGGAACCCGGGCGGGTTCATCACTGGCCTGGATCGCAGCTCCGATCCCTGGTGTGGCGGTCGCTTCACCGTGCGGTCGAACAGGCATCCGCGCCCCCATCCAGAATGTCACCCAGGGCCGACCGTGCCACGGAAAGCGCGAAGCGACGGGGGTCCATGTGATCATCCGGGATGGGACAGGTAGGGTGCGCTTGGACGGCTTCACCAAAATCCGTGGCTATTGCATGAACGGCCGCTGTTCTCCTTCCTTCCTGAATATCGCCGTACCTGCGGAGCCCCACTTCCCGAGCCGAACGACAGCACCACCGAAAATTGGTTTATGATCCCGTTGGTGTGAACTGAGCGCGATTGCATAGAACAGATCGTCCGGCGGGCGCAAGCCGTCACACCTGAAGACCATTATTGGATAAGGAATTCGCATCGGATGGTTCAGGTATCCACCACCATCAATCAGTAGGTTTCGACCAAGACCTCCGCTTTCGACCTGTGCCCACGTTCAGTGGTGGATTTGAGCTGCCCGCAGGCCGCCATGATATCCTCGCCACGCGGTGTGCGGACAGGGCTTGCATATCCGGCTTTGTATACAATGTCGGCAAAGGCTTTGATCCTGCTTCTGTCGGAGCGTTTGTATGGCGAGTCCGGCCACTCGTTGAAGGGAATCAGATTGACCTTGGCGGGAATGCCGGAGATCAGCCTGACCAAGCGGCGTGCATCCGCATCGCTGTCGTTGATATCTTTCAGCATCACATATTCAAAAGTGATGCGCTCCGAATTCGACAGCTTTGGATAAGCCCGCAGGGCATCGAGGAGCGTCGCGATGTTCCAACGTCGGTTTATCGGCACCAACCGATCCCTCAATTCGTCCGTCGTCGCATGGAAGCTGACCGCGAGCATACAGCCGATTTCGGTCGCTGTGCGCGAGATCTCGGGCACCACGCCGGACGTTGACAGCGTGATGCGACGGCGTGAGAGCGAGATGCCTTCACCATCCATCGCGACGCTCATCGCATCCCGAACCGCCTCGAAGTTGTAGAGAGGTTCGCCCATCCCCATCAAAACGATATTTGAAATCAGGCGGGGTCGTTCGCCCATCCCTTCTCCAGGTCTTAGCCATTCCCCCAGATCGTCACGGACCAGCATGATCTGCCCGACGATTTCGCCCGCCGTCAGGTTGCGGACCAGTTTCTGGGTTCCGGTATGGCAGAACGGGCAGGTCAGGGTGCAGCCTACCTGACTTGATATGCAGAGCGTTCCGCGGTCGGTTTCAGGGATGTAGACGGTTTCCACCTCGTGGCCACCCGCGACCCGGATCAGATATTTCCGGGTGCCATCCTCGGAGATACGACGGTTGACGACTTCCGGAACGTCGATCCCGAACCGCTCGGTCAGCATTGAGCGATAACTCTTCGAAAGGTCTGTCATGGAACCGAAGTCGCGGATACCCTTCTGGTAGATCCACTGCCAGATCTGACCTGTGCGCATCTTCGCCTGCCTCTGTGGCGTTCCCGCTTCAACCAATACGTGGCACAGTTCATCGCGGGTCAGACCGACAAGGTTTTGCCGCCCTTCCGGAGGCAATGCGCGGGGCACGATACATACATCCTGTGTGATGGCGGTGGAGGCTGAAATGGCCTTTCTCCCTTCGGTTCGATCATCGGGGAAATACACGAACAGGAGGAAAAGACAAACATCCCAACGCCATGCCTGGTGTCTAAATATTCGTGGGTTCGGGTCGCCTCCTTTCCCATGCGGTGGCTGAGGTGATTCCGCGCAGAGCCCCGGCGATGATGGCCGGACCGTCGGTTACAACCGATACACCATAATGATGGGATTCTGTTGCCGATGCGCAGACAGGTGCAAACGGTACGATGACATAAGAGTTTGTTCCATAAGTTGAGTGGTCCTGCAGGATGTGGCATTCCGGTTGGTGAACGCACCCAGATACGGAGAGAGCCATGCCCTGGAACAGGACCACCCAACAGCTCCATAAGCGCCCGGACGACCACAGTCAAAACGATCTGACCGACGCCGAATGGACCGTCATCGAGCCGATGCTGCCGAAGCGGGGGAGGATGGGACGGCCGCGCGGGGCCGACCTTCGGTCGGTGTTCGACGCGGGCCGGTATATCCTGCCCACGGGATGCCAGTGGCGCGCGTTACCCTCTGGATATCCACCGTTTTCCACCGACCGGAACCATTTTCACGCATGGCGGCGGAGCGGGCTCCTGGAGCGTCTCGTGCATCGTCTCCGGGACCTCGCGCGGCGGTGTCCGGGCCGCTCCGCGGAGCCGGCCGCCGCCCCGGTCGACAGCCGGTCGGTGAGGACCACGGAGAGCGGCGGGCCCCGCGGCCACCACGCCGGGAAGAGGGTGAAGGGGAGGAAAAGGCACCAGATCATGGACGCCGACGGCACACCGGTCGTCATGACGGTTCACACCGCCGACATCCAGGACCGGGACGGCGCACCGGACCTGATCGCGAAGCTGCTGGAGACGGTGCCCACGGTGTGTAGGCTGTTCGCCGACGGTGGCCACCCGGGTCCGAAGCTGCGGGAGCGGCCTGGGGGGATGGGGTTGTCGAACGTGATCAGGATCGTCGAAAAACCGGAGGATGTCAAAGGGTTCACTGTTCCCTACCGCCGGTGGGTCGTGGAGCGGACCTTCGCCTGGATGGGCCGGTGCCGCCGCCTGTCATCGAAACGCGCCACCGGTCCGGGGCGTGAGTGAGGCACGAACGAACGCTGGCCGCCTGCCGGTTCCTGCTCAGGCGGGTGGCGAGGGCGTCAACTCCATGAAAAATAATAGTTTAATTATATCAGTGACTTATGATTCAAACTCTAAGAGGGAGCGTCGGTGGGCGAAACCGAGTTCCAGCGATTGAAAGGAACCTCGTGGACTTCAGGGCGGGTGTACGGTCGCGCTTTATCCCGACGTAACGGAAGAGCGTCCACTTACACAATCGACCGGGATGCTCGAACAGAAGGATTGGGTTGACCACTCTCCCGCCCTGTCACCACCGCATACCTGACAGGTCCATTCCCGCTCCTTCACCCGTATTCCGGTTTCCGCCCCGTCCGGGCGCGCATCACCCTCGCGTGGGTCCCCGCCACGTTGAGGATGCGCGGTCCCCGCCAGGGTTTCCGGGTTCCCGGCATCGGCTGGGGTCTCCCGGGTCCGAAGCCGGCCGGACAGGCCACGGGCGTGACGCAGCGCGCGACGGTCATGTCCGGCTCCGGTGGCGCCCCCGGTTCGATGACGCGCCCGCAGGCGGCGTGTGTCACCACGGCCCCGCCGCTCTCCGCGCCGACGCGCCGCTCCGCCGGACCGTCGGGGTTCTCCCGCGCCGGAAGCCGCGGGTCCCTGACGCGCAGCGCGGTCACGGCGTCGAAGGCGGGGCACCCGCGCAGGTCACCGGCGGCGGCGGGCCCGCGGTCCTTCATCCCCGTTTCCCTCCCCAGCGCCCTGAACAGGCATTCCATCCACCGGCGGGTTCCGTACCGCCGCAGGGCGGTCTCCGCCGTCCGCATGCCGTCGCCGCCCCCGTTGGAGACGGGCATCCGGTGCGGCGCCTCCCCCTTCCCCGCGACGCGCTTCGGCGGGCTGTCCCCGACGGCCGGGACCACCGTCACGGGCGGCGGGCGGCGGGTGGCTTTCCGGCCCGCCCCGGCGGGAAGGATCACCGGCGGGTCCACCCCCATGCCACCCATCCACGCCCGTCCCATGTCAGCGATGCGTCGGCGGACGCGGACGCCGGGGAGGATCGGGAAGCGGTGGTCGCGCACCACCCGCCCGATGTCCGCCGCCCGGGCGTCGGCGGACCGGCCGATCCACCGGTCCCGCGACCTGACGGTCGGCCCGATCCCCGTGATGTCCGGGGCGCCGGGCCCCCGCCGGGGGTCGCGGACCCTGCGCATGGGGGCCTCCTGAAGGCGAGGATTGCCGGATTCCGCGGCATATGGTGGTGAAATCACCCCCTGACTGCTGTATCCGGTGAATCCTCCCAAGGCGAATTCCGTCATTTACCGCGAAAAATCCGCACTTTGGCAGTTTTCTGGCGGACACTAGTTAAGTATCCCATAGTGACAGCCTCTCGCCCCGGCACTGGACACGCACTTCCGCCGGTGTGGGCTAAATTCATGACCCGCCAAGGCGGGCATCCACCGCCGTGCCTTTGTTTCCACAATGCCCGTTTCCCGGAAAAAGGTCAGGATCCGCATGTCAAAGCTTCCCAACAACCCGCATGACGCGCTGTTCCACATACAGTTCGAGGATCCCATGAGGGCCGACCCTCTGATCGCGGCCTCCTTCCCCGGACAGTCGCGGACCCGCTCGCCGGGGAACCCCTGCAGCCCCGCCCTGGAACACGGATCGGTCCCGACCTCACCGGTCATCAGGCCGACGTCCTTTACGAGGGCGTCTCCGCCATGGCGGCGCGGTGGCGGTCTATATCCTGCCCGGGCACAAGTCCCGGGACGACAGGAACCTTCCGCTCCAGATCCTGCGGTACCAGTCTCGCATATGGGAGGCCTACAGGAAGGGAACCACCGTCGACGGGAAGGGAAAGCCCCCCGGGCTCCCGCGGTCGTGCCGCTGGCGCTCCACCACGGCGGGCGGCGGTGGAACCATGCGCTTTCGGTGGCGGGAATGCCGGAAGCCCTCCGCGGCTCACCCTGGCTTCGCAACCGGTTCTGTGCGACCCTGGAAGCTACACCGGCGGGGAGCTTTCGCGGGACGTCGTGTCCTGGGCGGTTCTCTCCGCGCTGGCGATGTCCCGCTCCGGGAGGGGGGGGGTGCAGCGCGAGCGGCCGCTCAGGGTTTTCGCGGCGGTGCCCCGCGGGCCTTCCCTGCTCAAGCCGCTTCTTCACTATTTCCTACATGTCATGGAACTCCGGGGGGACGAACTGGATGGCATCGGACGCGAGGCGCATCCGCAGGACCGGGAGTTGGTCATGGGAACGATAGCCGAGGAATTCCGGGCGCCGGGTCGTTACGGCATGCGCGCAGGAAGTCGACACGTAGGCCGACGCCATACTCGACGCGGAAAGCGTTGAAGGGGTGCTCGCCGCCTACCCGGGAAATCATCACAAACAGCGGGAAGTCATGATCGATTCCAAAGCGACCGAAGTGGAGCAGGTTTGTGATCGCCAAAAAAAGGCGCTATCTTCGCGGCACGTGACCACTAGACGGTGAACTCGGTCGGTTGCAGCGGAGACTGGCCAAAACGCTAGCCGCTGGAAGATTGGCTTTGCGGAAACCCAATGCTCTTTCGGATTCGATTTCAGGAAGGGGAGACGTTTCCCGAAAGATTTTCAGCGACTCTCCCATTGAAATCAAAGACTTACACCCTTGCTTCAATTAACGATCAAAAGTGCCGATCTATGAAGCACGGATCTTTTTCTGGAACCGATGGAACACTGCAGTCTATTAGCGGCATCAAGCGGATTCTTTGATTAGCTCCTGAAGCACCCTCGGCCAGACTTATTCAGTAATTGCTGTTCTTATCTCACAAGGACCGCCGCGTTCAACAATTCCCACACTGAGTTTTCAATGGGCATCTCATCCCAGGTTCGCCCACCATAGGTTCGACCATTCTGTTTTCTTGAAC
Source organism: uncultured Rhodobacter sp. (assembly GCA_965201085.1). Classification (GTDB taxonomy): domain Bacteria; phylum Pseudomonadota; class Alphaproteobacteria; order Rhodobacterales; family Rhodobacteraceae; genus JAPOUP01. The sequence continues at coordinate 128,424 of CBDAVS010000016.1, forward strand.
GCCGTTTGTTGTCCTTTCCCCAAGTACCCCATTGCTTGAAGAAAAAGGCGGTACCGTGACTACGGCAAGCATCATGAATCTCGTCAATACAAATCTCCTTGATCGGACGTGCGCGAGGCCCGCTTTCCCCACTAAAGATTGCCCAGTGAATGTCGTTCAGATGCAAGTTTCCAACCTCATCGATCAGAGGCTCGAATGAGATGAACCGGATCGCCGCAGACACTTCATGGAGCTCATCGACCCTATAGGTCACCGTACTGTCCTCGACGCTGGTCCCCAGCCCGACATCCGGCAATCTCTTTAGCGGACCGGACAAGGATAGCTACGCCGTGCGATCAGGCCGTTTTGTCAGGATTTGATGGCTGTTGCGTGGGGTTCGTACCATCACGGACCAGACTTTCGCAATGAATTCCGACGATACGGATGGGTGGAAGAGATCGCTCATGGAATTAACGAAAACCTTTCGAGGTTTTTCCACCTTATCGGTATATGGAGCGACGTATGATCCTCGTGGACCTTGCCCTTCCATACGGTTCTGGAACCGGATTTTCGAATGAGTCCCTTGTACTTTTCGACTCCCATCGCTTCGAGCCGTCGAGCCATCTGCATTGCGTAGCAATTGGTGCATCCCGCTGACATGACACCGCATCCGGCGACTGGGTTCCACGTCGAATCCGTCCATTCGATTGCGGTTTCACTCATATGCATTCTCCCGCGACGGGTATGAATCGCCGGGAACAAAAACCACATTTGTTTTCTCACGTTTCGATAGGACGGTTCTCTCCGAGGCCACGCGTCATTTCCTCCTTGCTCTGACTAACCCGGCCGCGTTGCCAAACTACGTCGATGATCGCACCGCTTCGAATCCCAAGCCCGCTCCCGGAGGTTGCCGGTGATCTTCCGTTGGCGAAACTCAGTTCCGCACCTGACCGTTCCAGCAGTGTCTTGGAGATGAACAGTCCAAGCCCCATACCTTCATATTCCCGTCGACCGTCTCCGCCATTGCCGACCCAGCGGCGGCGGACGAAGGGTTCACCGATGCGGTGAAGAAGATCGGGCGGAAAGCCGGGGCCATTGTCAGCGATCTGGACCTTGATGCGGTCCTCCGTCCAGTCAATATCGATCCAAACGGTGGACTCGGCGAAATCAACTCCATTCTGGACAAGATTGCGCAATCCGTGAATGATTTCCGGTTGCCTTGAGATATTCGGCTGCGGGGATTTCTCCGATATGTCGATATATACCTCCCGGCCACGTCCAAGATGAGGTTCCGCCGCTTCTCGGATCATCTGTTCAAGGGGCACGTGTTTGAGATGCAGGTCATCCTTGCCCGCTCGGCCCATGGACCGTAATATGTCGCGGCAGCGGTCCACCTGATCCCGGATAAGCTCCGCGTCACCACGAAGATCAATAGAGTCATCGAGTTCTTCCATCAGTTCCGAACTCAAAAGCTTGATCGTCGCAAGCGGTGTCCCAAGCTCGTGCGCCGCAGCGGCGACCACACCCCCAAGGTCGGTTAGTTTCTGCTCGCGCGCCAGCGCCATCTGCGTTGCCAGAAGCGCTTGGTTCATGGCCTGTATCTCGGAGGAAACCCGGCGGTCATAGATCGCTACGAACACGATTCCTATGCTGATCGCCACCCAGTTTCCGAACAGGAACAGATCCGGCATGAGCAGAATATCCCCCGTTTCCATACGTAATGGAACATGAACGAACACCAGCAATGTCACCGACAAAAATGCGGCGGCGCAGATCGCGATCGTGGTGCGCAGCTGAAGTGCGGTTGCCGAAATCGTAACCGGCGCAAGAACCAGCAGCGCGAACGGATTGTGAAGGCCTCCCGTAAGAAACAGCAGAACCGAGAGCTGTCCAAGGTCGAACAGCAGCATCAGAAAGATTTCTCTTTCGTAAAGCCTCCTGCTTACTGGGTACACGAACATCGCGATAAGGTTGGCGATAACGGACGCGGAGATCGCAACCGAACAAAATCCCAGATCGAAGCGAAGATCGAAGAACAAGAGTGCAACGGTGATCGCCGCAATCTGACCAGCGATGGCGATCCAGCGCAGTATGATCAACGTACGAAGCGACACCCAATTGCCTCGGGCTTTCTCCGCGAGAAGTCCGAGATGCTGATCCTCCATCCCCACACCTAAGATTTGGGCTGCGTCCATCGGGTTTCTTGTAATCCGCTCAGCCGATATGGATCAATGTGCCTTCTGTTTGGGGATTCGCATATGGTCCGTCTCTATGCCGCCATCGCAGCCGCAGGCATCGCCATACTCCTTGCGGTCACTTTTTGGCAGACGATCGGATATCGGGGAGAGGGAAGATTCGCGGGATGTCGCTCTTCAACCGTCGCGGGTGGCACAGGTTCCATTGGTGGACCTTTCACCCTCATCAACGGCGCGGGCGCTTCGGTGACCGACGAAGAGGTCTTCACAAAACCGTCGCTTGTATATTTCGGTTATACCTTCTGTCCCGATGTCTGCCCGCTGGACACCGCACGCAATGCAGAGGCGCTCGATCTACTTATCGAGGCCGACCATGATGCCCAAGGCGTCTTCATCTCCGTCGATCCAAAACGAGACACGCCGGAGGTGGTTAGGGAATGGGCGGGATACATGCATGAAGCCATGATCGGACTTACCGGGTCGCCCGAGCAGATTGCAGCGGCCTCCAGGGCATACAAGACCTATTACCGCATTCACGACGCCACCGACGACGAATTCTATCTCGTCGATCATTCCACCTTCACATATCTTGTTCTGCCGGAACTAGGCTTCGTCGAATTCTTCAGGCGCGATGAGACGGCGGAATATGTCGCGCAGCGAGCCGCTTGCTTCATCTCAAAGGTCTGATCCGATTTGACCTCAAGCGATAGAAGGTTTAGCTTTGCGGAAGTCAACATTGATGGGAGTTAGTCCGGAATGGCCGACCGTAAACTGCAGGAGATCGGAACGGACAGGACACTGTTGCTTGTCGACGATGATGAGCCGTTTCTTCGCAGTCTCGCCCGTGCCATGGAGAAACGTGGCTTCCAGCCCGAAACCGCCAGGTCCGTCGCCACGGGAAAGGCAATCGCCAAGGCACGTCCACCCGCTTTCGCGGTGGTCGACCTGCGGCTGGAGGATGGCAATGGACTGGACGTCGTTGAAGTGCTTCGCGAACGACGCCAGGACTGCCGCGTTGTTGTTCTGACCGGCTACGGGGCGATCGCGACAGCTGTGGCGGCGGTCAAAATCGGGGCGACGGACTACCTGTCGAAACCAGCGGACGCCAACACCGTGACGGCGGCGCTGCTTGCCAAGCCCGGCGAATTGCCTCCACTACCCGAAAATCCAATGAGCGCCGACCGCGTTCGCTGGGAACATATCCAGCGTGTATACGAAATGTGCGACCGCAACGTCAGTGAAACGGCACGGCGGCTCAGCATGCATCGACGGACGCTTCAGCGCATCCTCGCCAAGCGCTCTCCAAAGTGACCGCCATTGGCGTTTGAGGTATTGGGGGTTGTGGCGTCTTCAATAGGGATGGTTTGAGCCGTGTCATCGGGCTCAAGTACCTTTGCACTACATTTGGGAAAGAAGGTCGGCATATCGGGTTTTGAAAGCGGTGCGGGTGAGCAGTGGTGCACGCAGTCGGAGTTCAAGTCCATGTATATCCTCGGACTTGGGTCGACCAAAAAACCCGTTCGCCTCCGGTATCGTGAACCCCGCGATCCTTGTGGCCTCGAGCCATGCCGACAATCTGTCGGCCCGCTTGATCTTCATCTTGATCGGATTGGGTAGCTCGGCTGGAAGGCCGAAGCGCAGGTGAATCGCCAAGGCCAGGCGTTTGTCGAGATCGGCGTAGCGAGAGCCAACGGCGGCCTTGACCGGGCTGATCATATCGCCGATCACGTATTCCGGCGCATCGTGCAGCAATGCAGCCAATCGCCACTTTGCAGGCCCAGTCCTATCGATCCGGGAATATATCTCCTCGACCAGTAACGAATGCTCGGCCACGGTATAAGGATAGTCGCCGTGGGTCTGGCCGTTCCAGCGAGCTACGAAGGCAAGCCCGTGAGCGATGTCTTCGATTTCGATATCCATTGGCGTCGGATCAAGAAGATCGAGCCTTCGCCCCGAGAGCATACGCTGCCAGGCACGTGGTTGAGATGGCATGGTCGGTTTTCCTAGGTTCGTCGGGCGTGATGCCATATCCCATCGGCATTGGAAACGATATGTGACTCGTGGATCCAGGTATACCTTTACCGCGATATGAAGCCCTCGAATTCCGGCAGTTGCCGAGTCCCGACACCGGTGCTAGACGCGCCCGATAACGCTCGACTCACGGAGGCGGCCAGTGGCACGGGACTATTTCGTTAAGGACATCGGCCTGGCCGAATTCGGTCGCAGGGAAATTGCGATCGCGGAGACGGAAATGCCGGGCCTTCTCGCGGTCCGCAAGGAATATGGTGAAGAGATGCCTCTGGCCGGTGCCCGAATCGCCGGCTCACTGCATATGACGGTCCAGACGGCAGTTCTTATCAATACCCTTGAACGTCTCGGCGCGTCCGTACGCTGGGCTTCCTGCAACGTCTTCTCCACCCAGGACCATGCCGCCGCGGCGGTCGCGGCAGCCGGAACACCGGTATTCGCACTCAAGGGTGAATCGCTTGAGGAATACTGGGACTACGCCGACCGTATCTTCCACTTCGGTGAAGACGGCGCCAACATGATTCTCGACGACGGAGGTGACGCCACACTCTACATTCTGCTTGGCGCACGCGTCGAGGAAGGTGAAGACGACCTGATCGCCATTCCCAAATCCGAGGAAGAGGAGGCTCTGTTCTCGCAGATCAGGAAACGCCTCAAGGAGAGCCCCGGTTGGTTCGTAAAGCAACGGCACATGATCAAGGGAGTTACGGAGGAGACGACGACAGGCGTGCATCGCCTGTATCAAATGATGGAGAAAGGTCACCTGCCGTTTCCGGCCATCAACGTGAATGACAGCGTCACAAAATCAAAATTTGACAATAAATACGGTTGTCGCGAAAGTCTAGTAGACGGAATCCGCCGCGCCACGGACACGATGATCGCCGGGAAGGTCGCCGTGGTCTGCGGCTACGGCGATGTTGGCAAGGGCTCCGCCGCTTCCCTGCGGGGTGCCGGAGCTAGGGTGAAAGTGACGGAAATCGATCCGATCTGCGCTCTACAGGCGGCGATGGATGGATACGAGGTGGTCACGCTCGAGGAGGCGGTTCCGACCGCCGATATTGTCATTACCGCGACCGGCAACCGCGACATCATTCGCATCGAGCATATCCGCGAAATGAAGAACATGGCGATCATCGGGAATATCGGCCATTTTGACAACGAAATCCAGGTAGCGGCACTACGCAATCATAAGTGGACCAGCATCAAGGAACAGGTTGACCTGATCGAAATGCCTTCGGGACGCAGCGTCATTCTACTGAGCGAAGGCCGTCTGCTTAATCTCGGGAACGCAACCGGTCATCCCTCTTTCGTGATGTCGGCCAGCTTCACCAATCAGGTGCTGGCCCAGATCGAACTTTGGACCAAAGGCGAAAGCTACGAGAACAGGGTTTACATTCTTCCCAAGCATCTTGACGAAAAGGTGGCACGACTGCATCTGAAACGGATTGGGGCCCGACTCACGAAACTCAGCGAAGAGCAGGCGGAGTATATTGGGGTGACTCCAAGCGGTCCATTCAAGCCGGAACATTACCGCTATTGAGTGCGGAGCATCGCAGGCCAGTCGTGCTGCCATAGGAGTTACCGGAAGGGTTGGGGCTATATCCGCGGGATGCGGTAGGCGCCAGGTCGGGACTGGTGCGGTAGTTCCAGGATGTAACTGCCGGTGTTTCGGGCAGCTGGAAACAAGTGGACAAATAACGGATAGTCGCTTTCGATAGAAGGGAGACATCCGCAATGGCAATCCGATGATCCCGGCATCGGGATATCGCGACGTCTGAGTTTTAAGGTCCGGATTATCGATCGGGATTTCCGGTTGGTACAGCTTCTCGCGAACGGTTCGAAGTGTATCACCATAACTGTCTTCACGGCCCCATTCATTCACATTCCGCGGCTCCAATCGGCGCGCTTTGAATAACGGCACATGGTTCCAGAATGGGGCTTTCGGCCCGTCAGGATACAATCTAGTCTCAGTTTCGATGTTCGAGGGTTTCCAGACAAAACTGATCGATGTCGGCGACGCTCGGATTTTCGCGCGTATCGGCGGGAGCGGCCCACCGTTACTTCTTCTGCACGGCTATCCCCAGACCAGCGCGATGTGGCACCGGACCGCTCCAGCGCTTGCGCGGGAATTCACGGTCGTCGCTGCGGACCTGCGCGGCTACGGGGCTTCTTCAAAGCCGCCCTCGGAACCCGACCATGCGCCGTATTCAAAGCGTGCGATGGCGGAGGATATGCGCCGTCTGATGGTGTATCTCGGACATGACCGGTTCCGCGTGCTCGCCCATGACCGCGGCGCCCGCGTCGCACATCGGCTTGCGCTCGACTCGCCTGAATCCGTATCGCGAATTGCGCTTCTGGACATCGCGCCGACCCGTGAGATGTACGCGCATACCACCGACACATTCGCCCGAACCTATTGGCATTGGTTTTTCCTGATCCAGCAGGCGCCACTGCCCGAAAAGATGATCGGAGCGGATCCACGCGCCTACTGGCATCGGCACAGCGGATCCGGTTCCGCCGGTCTTGAGCCTTTCGCGCCCGAAGCACTGGAAGAGTATCTGAGCGCTTTCGAGAGTCCCGCCGCTATCCACGCAAGCTGCGAAGACTACCGGGCTGCGTCCAGCATCGACATCGCCCACGACAATGCGGACCAGGGCGCATTGGTGTCCTGTCCGCTTCTGGCACTTTGGGGACGGCAAGGAGCGATCGAGGCGAATTTCGACTGTCTCGGACTTTGGCTTCAGCGGGCCTCGGATGTTCAGGGGCAGGCGCTCGAAGGTGGGCACTATCTCGCCGAGGAAATCCCCGACTCGGTGCTCGACAACACCCTTCCCTTCCTGCGCGGCTAAGAAACCGTATCCCGACGGCTGTGGCCATGGACCGCCGTCAATCAACGCCGGGCCTAAAAGAGGTGCGAACGCGCATACCGCTCGGAAAGACGAGGCTCGATTCCACAATTGCAGCGTTCCGCCGTCCGGTACCGCTCCCCGCGGCGCTCCGGGGGGCCCGCTGACGCTCCCGAAGGGGGTGATATCACCGGGAAAGGCCTGTCCGGCGGCGGGACAGGCCGGAATCCGCCCCGCCCGCCAACCCCCGCGCGGACGGGAGGGCGCGCCGGTCCACCCGGACCGCGCCCGCAGGACAGGACGCCGGTCCGCGCCGCGGTGTCGGGAAAACCCCAGGCGATGGCCAGGATGTTCCGTCGCCACGCCGTCGGACCGCTCACCGTCTGGATGCGCGGCGTCCCGCCGCCCCTTCCGCCCCGGAGCCCGGCGTTCGACCGTCCGTTCCGGCCGGCGACCCGGGGCGGGTCCCGCCGCCGGCCCCCGACGACAGGGGAAAACACCTCCCTTCGGCCTCCACGACGCCGGCCGGCCGGTGGGACCCGCCGGGCCGGGCCCTGTCGGACCGGGAAAGCGGGGCGGACGGTCGTTCGATGGCGTCCATGGTGAACCCATGGGCGGCATAGGAGGAACATGCGGGCCTCGTCCCGAAAACGGTGCCTGGTATCCATCGCGTTGTTACAGCGGGTTGCGGCGGCTAGGCCGGATCGTGACGAAATTCGCTGCAATTGTGGAACTGAGCCAAAGACGACGATCCGCAGCCCTGTTCGGTTCCGCTTAGGTCCACTTTGCGTCCATGAAGCAAGCGCCATCATCCACAGCGCTGAACCTCACGCCATCTTCCAAAACTCTCCCAGAGCTCGACCTGCCGCATCCACATCCCCGGGGAGCGGAAACCTTGTCCAGCCAAGGTTCATCCGTCGCCGATTTCCTCTCGATGCGCGTTGACCAGATCGGCCATTGAATGGAACCTTATGTCATAGCGCGGCATCTCGGCGGGAGTCATCGTCGCGCCGAACCCTTCCTGACCATGCCGCCGATAAATCCAGCAATTTGCCAGACCAAAGGCGTTGGCCGGACCATGGTCATGAAACATGCTCTCGGCGACATGTAGTATCTCATGCCTTTCAATGCCCTGACGCTCAAGATTCTTCAGCATGTAATCGAAATTCCTCGGGTCGGGCTTGTAGCTGCCAATGTCGGAAGCCAGATAGGCCGCGTCGAACTCGATCTGAAGCTTTGCGTTCGAATGGGCGAAGCTCTCGCTGTCAGTGTTCGACAATACCACAAGCCTGTAGTGACGTTTGAGATAGCGAAGCGCTTCGGCACTGTCGGGGAAGGCGGGCCAATCCTTCACCGAACGACCGTAGCGCAGACACTCCTCCCTTGTCACGTCCATCCTCCATTCCTCGGCCAGCCGCCTGTAGACCACGGCCAGAAGCGACGCATAGGTCTTCGACGGAGTGAACGACTGCGTGGTCGACTCGTGAAAGGCATGCGCTTCAAGTATCTGGCCCCGGGTCAGCGTCTGCGGCAAACGGTCGGTAGGCGGCCGAAGCCCCTCGATCATGCCGCTTTCCCAATCAATCAACGTACCGTAAACATCGAACGTGAGCGCCTTGAATTCAGTGAGCTTCATTTGGTTCTCCCGGTAATTGACCATGCGCCTCAATCGTTCAGTACTTCAGCGCACGTCCCGTTGACTGGAGCGGAAATTTCACTCGAATGGCTAATTCTGCCGCAAGGAATCATCGACATGCGCCTGCGGACCCTTCCGGGTATAATCGCTATTTTGACGCATGTGCGTTCGATGCCGCGGAGTCGACCGCTTCCCGCAAGGCACTTATGTTCCGACCGTATTCATCCGGGTTCGACACCGACCCGCCTTTGAATACCGATGAACCCGCCACCAGCACATTGGCGCCTGCTCTCACGACAAGCGGTGCGTTTGCCGGATCTATACCACCATCCACCTGAATCTGGATCGGACGATCGCCGATCTTCGCACGGATAGCGGCGATCTTCGCCGTCATATCAAGGAAATTCTGACCGCCAAACCCCGGATTCACCGTCATAATCAAAATCAGATCAACGAAATTCAACACCTGGCTTATCGCCTCTGGCGGGGTGCCGGGATTGAGCGCGACACCGGCTTTCACTCCCGCGGCCCGGACCGCCTGCAAGGTGCGATGGATGTGCGGACCGGCTTCAATATGTATGGTCAGCATATCCGCACCCGCGTCCGCATACGCCTCGATAAACGGGTCCACGGGCGCTATCATCAGATGGACGTCCAGAAAGGTAGTGACATGGGAACGGAAAGCCTTGACCGCGGCGGCTCCGAATGTGAGGTTGGGAACGAAATGTCCATCCATGACATCGACATGCACCCAATCGGCGCCTTGGGCTTCGATCGCCTGTATCTCGCGGCCGAAGTCGGCGAAATCGGCTGAAAGGATCGAAGGAGCGATTTTTAGGCTGCGGTCGAAGGCCATTCTTGGCATCTCCTGATGACATTATCAAAATACGTGAAGGCACCGGTTGGGTCCAGTCCGCATCATGTATTCGACAATCGATCTTCAGCATTGTAATCCCAACTCCACGCAATGGGGATATCCATGACCAAACCGGTCTATCTGTTGAATGGCCCGAACCTTAACCTTCTTGGGGTGCGCCAGCCGGAACTCTACGGCTCCGTCACGCTCGCTGAGGTCGAAGCCAGTTGTACCGAACTGGCAAATGAACTGGGTCTTGAACTAAGCTGCCTCCAGTCCAACTCGGAGTCGCAGCTTGTCGACTGGATTCAGGAAGCGCGCGGCGCCGCCGAAGCGATCGTCATGAACCCGGGAGGATATTCTCATACGTCAATCGCCCTACTTGACGCGCTTGCGATGTTTGATGGACCGGTCATCGAAGTGCATGTCTCGAACATCCATGCTCGGGAAACATTCCGCCGTCATTCATATGTCTCGCAGCGGGCCAATGCCGTGATCGCTGGCTGTGGAACGGACGGTTATGAATTCGGCCTCATGAGAGTTGCAAGGATGCTGGGATAACCTCATCCACCACACAGGTAGGAAATTTCCATACCCCACCGTCCGAATATCCCTCCTATCCGGAGCGGAATTGAGGTCGAACCGATATCCTCTCGGCGAGCGCACCTAATCCAGTGCGACCGAATCACGAATTCACATACCCGAACAATCCGGGAATCGAGGTCGTCGTCGATGAGCTTTTCTTCTATCTCATTGTCCTGACGGCAGAGGAGCGCCAAGGCCGATGCGAATCGGGCCTTGAGGCGCCAGCCAAATGATCCCCACCGCCGCTGCATGGCGATAACCGCCGCATCGGATGCCGCGCCATCGATCCAAGCCGAAACGTGGACCGGCCGAACTCTCGCTGCGGAAGCGAAGATCGCGCTCCACGGACAGGTCCGGGACGCGGGCGACACCCCCATCGGCTTACGGTCGTTGATCGAACTGGCGGAAGGTACATAGTAAGGCTCCGGCGGAGGCCGTCTATCTGGTTTGATTATCGGGGTTTACGGTTTGGGAATGTATGATGAAGTCCCCCACACCGAAGATGGCCTGGTTTCTGCTGGAGCTCGGTCCCCCCGTCGTCAACTGTCGGATGCCGCGAAGCTCCGGCCTGTAGGGGAAAGCCTTGAGTGCAGCGTCGTTGGGACGGCCCGGCGTCACGGCCTCGGTCGGTCGTCCCTGTCCCGCTGGCGGCGCCAGTATCGTGCCGGCCGTCTGTCGGGATCCGGAGCCCAGCCCCGGCCTGTTCCCATGGTTGCTTCTGATCCTGGGTCGTCCAATGGAGGTCCCAAAGGCCTGGACGATCCGGCGGGAGGGGAGAATGAAGGCCAAAAGGCGGATATTCTGCTGGTGAATGGGCGCAAACTGTCCGTAGCGGTTACGATTGATCCAGCTCTCCTGTCGCGCCTTTTGACCGTATTGGAGCCGTCATGACTGCGTTTCCAGCGGGTGTGAAGGTTTGGATAGCCGGGGGTGTGACAGATATGCGCCGGGGGATGAACACGCTGGCGCTGCAGGTGCAGGAGGGCCTGGGGCGTGATCCGCATGCTGGGGGGATTTTCCGTTTCCGGGGCCGTCGGGGCGATCCGGTGAAGATTCCGTGGCATGATGGGGTTGGCATGTCGCTGTATCTGAAGCGGTTGGAGGCGGGAAAGTTCATCTGGCCGACGAGCGGCTCGGGTGAGGCGGCAGCGATTTCCCCGGCGCAGCTGGGCTATCTTCCTGAGGGGATTGGCCGGCGCAATCCGCGCTGGACGCAACGCCCTGCAAAGGCGGGATAAATCGCTGCCATCGGGCTGTTTCCCATGGGCTTTTTCGGGTCGGTACAGTAACTCTCGACCATGTCGGATGCTGCCCTGGAAATCGCTGGATTGCGCGCTGCGCCGGTTGCTTCGCAAGCGCATGCCGAGGTGGCTACCGCGCGAGCGCAGGCCGCTGAAGCCGAACTGGCACAGGGTCGTGCCACGGTCAGCTGTTCCGAGGCGATGATCAAGGAACTGAAGCTGGGATCGCCAGGCTGCGGCGGGACAGATACGGGGTGTCCCCGGAACGTGGCAGGCGGCTGGTCGATCAGTTGGAGCTGCAGCTGGAGGAACTGGAAGCCAGTGCCACCGAAGACGACCTGGCCGCCCAGCAGGCACAGGGCGAAACGACCACCGTCAAAAGCTTCACCCGCCGCAGGTCATCGCGCAAGTCGTTTCCCGATCACCTTCCGCGTGAGCGCGTTGTGATTCCGGCCCCGACGCAGTGTGACCGCTGCGGTTCCAGCCGGATCGTAAAGATGGGTGAAGATGTGACCGAGACGCTGGAGGTCATCCCCCGGCAGTGGAAGGTGATCCAGACGGTCCGCGAGAAGTTCACCTGCCGGGAGTGCGAGAGGATCAGCCAGCCTCCCGCCCCCTTCCACGCCATTCCGAGGGGGTGGGCCGGACCCAGCCTGATCGCCATGATCATGTTTGGAAAATTCGGCCGGCATCAGCCCCTCAACCGTCAGGCCGAACGGTTCGCGCGCGAAGGCGTGGACCTCAGCCTGTCCACATTGGCCGATCTGGTCGGGCATGCAGCCGTTGCGCCGGCCCCGGTCCACGCGCTGATTGAAAAGCATGTTCTGGCCGCTGGCCGGTTACATGGTGATGATACCACGATACCGTTGCCGGCGCGCGGTGGAACCAGAACCGCGCGGCTCTGGACCTATGTGCGCGATGACAGACCGTTCAATGGGGGAGCGCCCCCGGCCGCGCTGTTTCACTTTTCCCGTGACAGGGAAATGATACATCCCAATAAGCATCTGGCCGGGTGGCAGGGAGTGCCGCAATCCGATGTCCATGCAGGCTACAGCGGTCTGTACAACCCGGGCCGGGACCCCGGTCCCGTAACTCCTTCGTTCTGTTGGGCGCACGGGAGGCGCAAATTCTTCGAACTGGCCGATATTGCTGGCAACGTTCGCAAAAACAGACCTGCCCATCAGATATCACCGGTCGCGCTGGAAGCTGTGCGCAGGATCGACGCGATCTTCGATATCGAGCGCGGGATCAACGGGCCTGATGCCGATGCCCGCCACGCCGCGCGCCAGAGCCTGGTCCGACCGTTGTGCGAAGAGTTGCATGCCTGGCTCATCGACCGGCGCGCACGGATGTCGAAACACAATCCTGTCGCCAGGGCGATCAGATACATGATCGAGAAGGAAGGTCGCTGGGAAGCATTCACCGCCTTTCTGGATGACGGTCGGCTTTGCCTGACGAACAACGCCGCCGAACGCGCGCTGCGCGGTGTTGCCCTTGGCCGGAAGTCATGGTCATTCGCCGGTTCGGAACGTGGTGGTCAGCGGGCAGCCTTCATGTACACGTTGACTGTCACCGCAAAAATGAACGACATCGATCCACAGGCCTGGTTGGCCGATGTTCTCAAGCGACTGCCCGATATGCCCGTTTCCCGCATCCATGAGTTGCTACCCTGGAACTGGAAACCCCACTGGAAACCTTCGGTAAATGTCAAGCTACAGTAGCCGTGGTACTTAGCGGATGCTTACGTACATTCAGTCTCCATAAGCCAGCCTGCGAACTGTCGCGGCTCAGCAGATCGGGCAACCACCCGGTTTCACCCCGGTCCCGAAAACTCCTGGCGACCGCTGACCGAATCCATCATGCAAACGGAGGACCTATCGATCCAGTCGTGCAGCCGCTTTGGCTGGCCTATTTCACCGGCGTGGATGTTCAGGGGGTCACGCGGCCTAGGCTGCTCCGGATTGCATGGAAATGGGGGGGATGATTCGCCTTGCCGATGGGGTGGAGTTGACCTTCAACGGTATTGCGCAGCGAAATGTCACCGATCTTGTGGCCAATCACCTACGGATGGCGGAATTCGGAAAAGTGTTGGTCAATATTCGGTGAGTTTGCGGGATTCGGCACCAGGCGTGTCGGTATTTCCGAGACCGCTCATGGCTATCTCGGTTATCGCATACTGAACGATGGCACCATCGCAACCTCAAATCCCGCGACGTTCCAGTTGCGGGGCGGTGGGCATATTCTCCATCCACAGGTCGGCGCTCCTGTCCGGTCGACGGTTTCCGTCGAGACATCCACCGCCGCCTTGGCCGATGGCCTATCCACCGCTCTTAGCAGGGCACAATTGGAGGACATCCGGCGTATCCGCGCCGACTCCCGTCGTCTGACGCAGGATCTCTTACGGCAGCATGATCCAGCGACTCTGAAGGAAAACCCAGGACCTGCTCCTCGCCACCCAGGCGGAGCAAAGGGAGGCCTGAATCGGTACGGCCCCCGCTCGAAAGCGGAGGCTCTCCTGTAGCGCTTTCGCGCCGGATCAGGCCGCGGCGACGGCCCGTTTCGCCATCACCTTGACCAAATGCGCCCGGTATTCGGCGGAACCGTGGATGTCGGACATAAGGCCATCGGACGAAACCTCAACACCATCCACGGCTTCAGCCGAGAAATCCGCCGACAGCGCGGCTTCCAGTCCGGCATGGCGGAACACGCCATCCGCTCCGGCGCCTGTCACGGCAACGCGGACACCGCCCGCCATCTTCGCTACGAAGACGCCGACCATGGCATAGCGGGAGGCGGGGTTCGGGAACTTCGAGTAGGCCGAACGCTCCACCGACGGGAATGTCACGGCGGTGACGATCTCGCCGGACTCCAGCGCCGTCTCGAACAGATCCGTAAAGAAGTCATCGGCCTCGATCGAACGCCTGTCGGTCTTGACTGTGGCGCCGAGGCCGAGAACGGCGGCCGGGTAGTCCGCAGCGGGGTCGTTGTTGGCGATCGATCCACCGATCGTTCCCCTGTGCCGAACCGCCGGATCACCGATCCCATCCGCGAGGGCGGCGACGGCGGGCAAATGCGACTTCGCCGTGGAATCGCCAGCAACTTCCGCGTGCGTGGTCATGGCACCGACCGTTATCTCGTTCCCCGAGAGTGAGACGCCCGAAAGACCCGCGCGAGTCAGACCAATAAGGTCCTTCGGTGCCGCGAGACGGTTCTTTATGGCCGGAAGCAGCGTCTGGCCACCTGCCAGAAGCTGGCCGTCCGCCGCAGCCGCGACCTTCGCTGCGGCGTCCGCCGCCGAAGAGGCGCTGTGATAGTTCATGGAATGCATGTCGAAGTCTCCCCTATTCGGCCGCCATCGGGACACGGATGGTCTGGAGCGCGGCCCAGACCGCCGCCGGTGTCGCCGGCATCTGAAGATCCTCGGTTCCGATGGCGTCCGTTACCGCGTTTATCACCGCCGGCGGCGCACCTATGGCACCCGCCTCCCCGCACCCCTTTATTCCGAGCGGGTTGTTCGGACAGACGGTGGTGTTGTGCTCGATTCCATAGCTGACGAGATCGTCGGCCCGTGGCATGGTGTAGTCCATGTAGGACGCCGTCAGCAGCTGACCGTCCCCGTCGTAGACAACCCGCTCCAAAAGCGCCTGACCGACCCCTTGGGCTATGCCACCGTGAACCTGTCCCTCCACAATCATGGGATTGATCAGGGTGCCGAAATCGTCGGCCGCCGTGAACCGGCAGAGCTCGACTTTGCCGGTTTCCGGATCGACCTCCACCTCGGCGATGTAGGTGCCTGCCGGAAACGTGAAGTTGACCGGATCGTAGAACGAGCCCTCCTTGAGGCCGGGCTCCATGCCCTCGGGTAGGTCATGCGCAGTGTAGGCGGCGAGTCCGACCTCATGCCAACCCATACCTTTGTTCGTGCCGGTCACCTTCACCTGACCATCCTCGAACACCAGTTGGTCCTCCGCCGCGTCGAGTTTGTGGGCGGCGATCTTCCGGACCTTGACCTCGACCTTGTCCATCGCCTTGACGATGGCCGACATGCCGACGGCACCCGAGCGGGATCCGTAGGTTCCCATCCCGAACTGCACCTTGTCGGTGTCGCCGTGGACGATCGAAATGCTTTCGATCGGCACCGAGAACCTATCGGCCACGATCTGCGCGAAGGTGGTCTCGTGTCCCTGGCCGTGGCTGTGAGAACCGGTCAGGATCTCGATGGTGCCCACCGGGTTCACCCGGACTTCGGCCGACTCCCAGAGACCGACACCGGCGCCGAGCGAACCGACGGCGGCGGAAGGCGCGATCCCGCAGGCCTCGATATAGGAGGAATAGCCCAGACCCCGCAGTTTCCCGCGGGCCGCCGACTCGGCCTTCCGCGCGGCGAAACCGGCGACGTCGGCCGCTGCCTGCGCCCTGTCCATGTTGCCCGCGAAATCCCCGCAGTCGTAGGCCATGATGACCGGCGTCTGGTGCGGAAATTCCTGGATGAAGTTCCTGCGTCGGAGTTCGGACGGATCCATGCCCATCTCGCGCGCCGCCTTTTCCATGAGCCGCTCGACCAGATAACAGGCTTCCGGCCGTCCGGCACCTCTATAGGCGTCCACCGGTGCGGTGTTGGTGTAGACCGCGCGCACATTGCAGTGGATGTTCGTGACGTCGTACTGGCCCGACAGCAGCGTGGCGTAGAGATAGGTCGGCACAGCTGACGAGAAAAGTGACATATAGGCGCCGAGATTGGCGATGGTGTCGACCTTCAGACCGGTGATCTTTCCATCGGCGTCGAAACCCATCCGCGCGGTCGTGATGTGGTCTCGCCCATGCGCGTCGGTCAGGAAAGCCTCGGTCCTTGTCGAGGTCCATTTGACACTGCGGCCGGTCTTCATCGAAGCCCAGAGGCAGACGATCTCTTCGGGATAGATGTAGATCTTGGAGCCGAATCCGCCTCCGACATCCGGGGCGATCACACGCAGTCTGTGCTCGGGCGCCACCTGGTAGAAGGCCGAGAGCACGAGGCGCGCCACATGCGGGTTCTGGCTGGTGGTGTAAAGCGTGTAATGGTCCTCGGCTTCGTCATAGGCCGCGATCGCCGATCGGGGCTCCATGGCGCTTGGAGCCAGCCGGTTGTTGGTGATCTCGATCGACGTGACGTGGGCCGCGTCCCCCATGCCGCTGTCCGCCGCCGCCGAATCCCCCAACTCCCAGTCAAAAATCAGGTTTCCGGGCGCGTTGTCATGGACGGTCGGCGCCCCGTCCTCCAGGGCGGCGTCAGCTGCGACGATTGCGGGAATGATGTCGTAGTCGACGGCGATCAACTCGGCGGCGGCACGGGCGGCTTCGTCTGATTCCGCTATGACAACCGCGACGGCGTCACCGGCGTAGCGGACCTTTTCCGATGCGAGCGCCGGCCAGGCCCCCATGTTCATCGGCGAGCCGTCCTTCGAGGTGATGGCCCAGCCACAGATCAGGTTGCCGATACCGTCTTCCGCGAGCTGCGCGCCGTTCAGGATGGCGATGACCCCGGGCATCCCCGAAGCCTCGCCCGCGTCGATCCCCGCAACCTTGGCATGGGCATGCGGGCTGCGCACGAATGCGGCGTAGGCCTGGTTCTCCGATCGGATATCATCGGTGAACCTCCCCTTACCGGTGATGAAGCGCCTGTCCTCTTTCCGCGTTACGCGGGCTCCAATTCCCGTAGACATGTTCAATCCCTCCTTTGCGGTCACATTTCGCCGGCGGCCTGCTGGATGGCCCTGACGATGTTGTGGTAGCCCGTACAGCGGCAGATGTTTCCTTCAAGCCCGCGCCGGATCGCGGCCTCGGTCAGCTCGGTTTCCGTGGCCCGGTAACGGTTCACCATGTCGATCCCCGTCATGATCATACCAGGCGTGCAGAAGCCGCACTGCAGCCCGTGGCATTCGTTGAACGCCCGCTGCATCGGGTGAAGCTCACCGTTCGCGATCCCCTCAACCGTCGTGATCTCGGTTCCGTCGGCCTCCGCCGCGAGAACCGTGCAGGCCTTCACCGCCTTCCCATCCATATGGACGACGCAGGCGCCGCACTGCGAGGTGTCGCAGCCGACATGGGTGCCGGTCAGCCTCAGCTTTTCGCGCAGGAGATCGGACAGAAGCGCTTCGCCGGGCACCTCGCGCGCCACCTCCCTGCCGTTCACCTTGAGATTGATTTGGGTCATGTCTTACCTCCCTGTCATGCCTCGCTACGAGGCTTCCATCCGGCTAGCTTGCGAATTCTCTGGATCAGCCTGCCGAACCAGCCCGTCTTCGGTTCCTCCACGGGCGGTTCGGAACCGCAAGCGGCCTCTATCTCGTTCTTGAAACTTTCGAAGAACCGATCCGCCAGTTTTCCGGCGACGCTATCCACGATCCGGCCACCGAGCTGGGCCAGTTTGCCGCCGACCTTCGCCTCGACCTCGTAGGCGATCTCGGTGCCACCGTCCTTCGGCGACAGCCGCACCGTCGCACTTCCCCTGCAGAACCCCGCCGGTCCGCCGTTCCCCTGGCCTTCGAGCCTCACGGAGTTGGGTTCGTCGATATCCGAAAGCTGGACGGTTCCCTTGAAGGTGGCTTTGACGGGCCCGACTTTCTGCACGACAGTCGCCTCGAACCCCGCCTCCGGCGAACCGGTGAACTCCCTGCAGCCCGGGATGCAGGCCATCAATACCTCTGGATCGAGAAGGCTGTTCCACACATCGGACTGTCCGGCTGCGATCACTCTCGTGTCACGCATCTCCATGGTCGGCTCCTGTTTGCCAGCGTAGCGGCGCGAATATTAGCGGTCCAAATTCAAAAGTCCAATATCGGAAATTCGACCAACGAAGCGTACCCATCCATCGGTCGCGCGGGGACTTCAGGCCATGGGTCTGGCAGATCGCGTTGACCCGCCCTTCCACCAGCGCGCTGAAGACCGCGTCGGAAACCGGATAGGAAAGCGAATGGTACGCGAAATGGGCACCAACGCCATCCGTCCACCGGCCGATGGCAAATCCCGGCGGTGTTGTTAGGGCCAGCCGCTGCTTCAAAGGGAATTGATCCACGTTTCATGCCCGGCTCGCTATCGTTGCTGTCGGATGCCCCATCTGAGGCGGATTGTGCAGAATATCACCATCGACGCAATTCGGCATTCGATGGATGGACAGATCCTGGTTGGAGTCCTGCGCCCGGGAACATTGGCACGCATCGAGGTTCATGACGCGGGTCGGGCATCCTGGAAGGGAAGCGCTCATATTTCAGGAATTCTAGCGCCTTGGGGCCGCGAGGCAACATGATGGCATTGGGCTTGGCCTGTCCATTGTTGAACGCGCCTGAGCGAGTCTGGCGCATGATCGTGCTTGTTGTGGAGAATGACGTAACACTCGCGAAGGCAATGTCGGTGATGATCGAATCCCGGGGGCCAGATGCTGGCGGCGGCCTCAGGAGAGGAAGCGCTTCACATCCTGAATGAAATCGATCTTGCGCCGGATGCATCGCTTCTGGATTATCAACTCGGCGAAGGACTGTCGGGTACTGAACTGTGGAGCCGGATCCGCAGTCGATATGGTGGGGTTCCGGGACGACTCATTTCAGCGAACCGTTCCGCTGCCATACGGGAGGAGTACGCAAGGCAGGACCTGAAGGCCCTTACGAAACCGGTTGACCGAGGGGTTCTGGCCGAATTCCTTCAACCGGTGGCCGTGCGGTTCATGCAATAGGCTCGGTCAACGCAAGGGTGGCAGCGGTCTTGCATCGGCTTTTCCTGGACCGATCCCTTCAAGGACATGCCTATCCGGACACAGTGTTGGGACGCCAAGATCGGTCAGCCGCACAACCCATTTGAAGTGGGGTTCGCATCGCTCAGTCGAGCACACCCGAGAGCGTCTCACTTGATTCCCGTCAGTCGGCGTCACTCAGACCGGTACCAAGCGGAAATAAGTGCCTTCGATTTAGCGCTTTTATAATACACCGCAACCTGTGGATCTGTTAGGCCATCACCGTCGCGAGCATTGGTGTCGGCACCCGCGTCCAGAAGCGCGACTATCGTTTTCGTGTTGTCATATCTCGCCACGAGGTGAAGCGGGCTATCGCCAAATCCATCGCGTGACTCAAGATCGGCACCCGCCGCAAGCAGAACGCGCACGCAATCGGCGTTGCTTTATCCCGCGGCCATGTGAAGGGGTGTCCGACCGACCTTGTCACGGGCCTGAATATCGACACCTGTATCCAATAGGGCCTTCAGCGGTCTTGCATCGCCCAAACCCGTCGCGATATGGACCGGTACCCAGCCACCAACCTCAAGTTCAGCATTCGTGATCGTCATACCATGCTCCCTATCGCGTGCTGCGGGCGAATGTCCATGGAAGCGGGCTTCGCACAACGACAATTGCCGTGCTTCAAATACCAGACCATTGCCATGGGATGTTTTCGGACCGTGCTTTCCGCGTCGTTAGGTCGGCAGGCATTCATTGGAAATTCCCATACTGCTGGGCATCTTCATCTTGTTGGGGTCGTGAATGTATCGCTCGACCTCAGGCAGGCTCCCATGGCCAGTACATGCACCAATCTGAACTGAGATCCCTCCGGCCTGGTGAGTGCTCGGGAGCGACTTTTTCGGAGACCGTCGGCGGTGTGTCCACAGATGCCTGCCGCATTGGTTTTTGCAGCGAACCACAGTCCTGCGGCCTTTACGCTGCGAGACGTTCCGAACGCAGTCGTCACCCAGGTGATGTGCATCTCCGTGCGGGCCTGCAATGCCACACGAGGAAATTTAGGGTCACGTTTCATATCCAAGGCAAATTCGGGAAATCCGTGGTTAGAATGGGATCAACTTCACCTCTGGTCCACTGCTGAATGAAAACAATCCTGCCGTGATGGTCAGCGTTGCCTCGTCCGAGCGGAGACGCAAGCGAGATACAAGCACCTGTCCAGTAGATGACTTCAAAGGCGACACGTTCAGGCGTGCCGATGCTCAAAAAGGAGCGCAACCTTTGATCCCATCTTCCGTCCACCGGCGGCCATTCGATTTGGGAATTGGTGAATCCTTAACATGCCCAGTCGGATCATCGATCTCGTATTTGTCCGCCAACCATTTACCAAGGCTATTCCAAGCCCTGAGACGGTTGTTTCTTGCATGACCGATAAAATCATTCCGGTATGCTTTGACATGTCGTGTTTCAAGGTTCTTTACCATTCCTCGGCCATCGCGTTTCCGGATGTCATCCAGCATGCACCTTATGACTACCACCGCGCTGGCCTGAAGCGCACCACTTTCGGTGATGGTATACCGCTCAAGTTGACACATCATATTGTGATTCAGCCAGATAACGGTGACTGTCCTTGTGTTAAAGATAGAAGACCGTTACGTCCGAGGTCCACCACCACCTTCGATGAGAGATGCCGGATACATGCGACGGGCGAAAGCGGGCATTCGAACGAGGCCGTTGCGAAGCGACCAGGGCGTGGTCCGTCCGGGATTTGGCGTGAGATCCGACGCAACGCCGTTGAGCGGGGATACAGGTAGAAACAGGCGCAGAGGAAGGCGGCGGTGCGCTGGAGCCAGGCCTCGACGGTCCCGAATGAGCTTACGGAGGAGCGCCGGGCGAAGGTCGTGGCGAAGCCGGGGAGTGCTGGAGCCCCGAACAGGTCGCCGTCCGCCTCCGGCTGGAGGGTCCGGGGATGGTTGGCAGGCAGCGGATTTACGACCTTATCCGGGCCACCGGCGCGGGGTGTAACGCTGCGGACCTACCTGTGGCGTTGGGAAAAGAGGTCGAACCGGCTGGGTGGCCGCCACACGGGCCGGGGCCATATTCCGGATCGGAGAGACATCTCGGGGCACCCGGAGATTGTCGGGAAAATGACGTGGATCGGCAACCGGGAGGACCGATACGGTGATCAGCGGGGCGGTGGTGTCGCTTGTGGGCAGATGCTCGAAACAGCCGCTTCTCCAGTGGGTTGACGGAAAGAAGGCGGAGGTTGTCGGCAAAGCGAGGGGCCGAATACTCCGGTCACTCGGCGTCCCGGTCCACACGGTCACGGCGAATAACGGATTCCGCGCGAGACGGCTCGAAGGAGTCAGACTGCATTGGTAAGTGATCATCGGAATGCCTCCTTCGTTGAATTCGAGCCGTCGGGCCTCTCGATACGTGACCTCAAGGGCACTCCATCTCCATTCGCCGAAGCAGGGAATCCCTATGGTCCACAGTGGATCGGCAAAGGAATCAGGCGTCAGAAACGGTTTCTGTCAGTACGGGGCACCCGAAAGGTGGGAACGTTTAAACCGCTCAAGCGCAACCCACTGAAATTAAATGAATACCAGAGCTGACTTTACTCCGCTGAAAATATACACCCTGTATAGGAGCTGTTCCATAGGTTGAGTGGTTCCGCAGGATGTGGCATTCCTGTTGGTGAAATCAACCGGATCCGGAGACAGCCATGCCCCGGGACAGGACCACCCATATGCTGTACAGTCGTCCGGACGACCGCCGTCAGAACGATCCGTCCGACGATGGATGGGCCATCGTCGGGCCGATGCCGCCGAAGCGGGGGAATACGGGGCGGCCCCGCGTGGTGAGCCTGCGGTCGGTGTCCGACCGGGGCAGGTACATACTTTCCACCGGCCGCCCCGGTGGCGCACCCTACCCACCGATATCCACCATATTCCACCGAGCGGACAACCCTATTGTTACGCCTGCTTGCGTAACATATCGATATATCCCTGAACCACACCTGAAGGTTACGCGCCGAAACACCATTCCGCGACTCGGGACGACGATGCGGGATCCACCGCCGCTTCATCGCCGCCGACGATCCGTTTGACGGGAATGTCGGAATCCTTGAAATAAGCCACCTAACCGCTAGTGAAATATATAATTCCCATCTTTTCACCAATGTGGTTGGCAAGGTTGGTCACCGGCGTACGCTGGCGGTTACGGTCACCCGAATATCTCGGATCGCGACATTCAGGGGTGAGCCACCCAACTCCCCTGTCCGCTTCCGGCTCCGATGGCCGTCTGTTCCAAAAACCCGATCCATCCGGCTCGTTGATTCATCCTTGATCAATCCGAAAATTCACCGTAGAAGACGATTTGGCCGTAGGGGTGTAGCTCAGTTGGTAGAGCATCGGTCTCCAAAACCGAGGGTCGGGGGTTCGAGTCCCTCCGCCCCTGCCAGGCTAATTCCCTAACGCGAACGTTTCCGAATCCCATTGACGGGTCGGAACGATAGAGCCGCGAAACGAATGCTCGTCCAGACCCGAAACCGTCAACCACCGCGACGGGTGAACCCAAGCCTTGCGCAGATGACACGGTTTCCCTTATTCAGCCCATTGTAGGGTCCGATGCGGACGCGGAAGCACTGGCAACCCTACCGGTTGCCGCGATATGGGAAAGATGGACAAGGCCGATACCACGGAAACCCGATGCGGCGTATCGACCGAAGCGGAGCATCGGCGATGACACGTATTTGAACGGGTTGAAACAGCGCCGGACGGGCCAGAACAGCCGTCCCACGGGGAGGTGAGGGGGAGTCAATGAGTGAAGCTGAAATGACGATGCTGTTGGGTGATGTCGTTCCATTCATCCTTGCCGCAATTTTCATTGTGGTCATTATTTTCCGGGGTATTTACATCGTTCCGCAATCCGAGAAATTCGTCGTGGAGCGGTTCGGTCGCCTGCATACGGTGCTGGGACCGGGGATAAATTTCATTATCCCGTTCCTGGACGCGGTCAGACACCGGATTTCAATTCTCGAACGCCAGCTACCGACCTCCGGCCAGGATGCCATCACCAAAGACAACGTGCTGCTCGAAGTGGAAACGTCGGTTTTCTACAGGATCACTGAGCCCGAGAAAACCGTATATCGGATACGCGATGTCAACGGCGCGATAAGCACGACCGTCGCTGGAATCGTCCGCGCCGAAATCGGCAAGATGGACCTGGACGACGTTCAGTCGAATCGAGCGGAACTCATCTCGACCATCAAGTCTTCGGTGGAGGACGCCGTCGATGAATGGGGCATTGAGGTGACCCGAGCCGAGATCCTCGATGTGAACCTTGATCAGGCGACCCGTGACGCGATGCTACAGCAGCTGAACGCCGAACGTGCGCGTCGGGCACAGGTGACGGAAGCGGAGGGCCAGCGACGTGCGGTTGAACTGGCCGCCGATGCCGATCTTTATGCGGCAGAACAAGCCGCGAAGGCACGTCGCATCCTGGCCGAGGCCGAAGCATATGCGACCCAGGTCGTCGCAAAGGCAATCGAGGAAAACGGCCTTGAAGCCGCCCAGTATCAAGTCGCCCTGAAGCAGGTTGAGGCGCTTAACGCACTCGGGAACGGAACTGGTAGCCAAACGGTGGTGGTTCCCGCGCAGGCTCTTGAAGCATTCGGCGATGCATTCAGGATGCTCCGGGGCAAGTCATGATGGAAAGCGGTGCGCTTTGGTCCACATGGTGGATCTGGCTATGCTTCGCCATCGTTCTTGGTCTGCTCGAGATATTCGCGCCAGGATACCTCTTTTTAGGCTTCGCGGTCGGCGCTCTGGTGGTCTCGATCATTCTGCTCGGGTTCGGTTCTCAATTCTCGCTGCCGGCCCTGATCTTCGTCTTCGCCCTACTATCCCTGCTCGCCTGGCTGGTGCTTCGACGACTGTTTCTGCGGCGGGACGGTCGGGTGAAGACCTTCGATCGCGACATAAATGACTGAACCCCGACATTGCGATGTGTGCCTTGGTGCCGAGCACGATATGCTCAAGAAAGATTTCGATGGCCAAACACAACCACACCCATAGGTCAGGGCGCAGATCGAATGGGGCCAGAGTCAAGCGTTCAATAGATCGGGTCACCGCTCTGGAGACCGGGGGATGGAGGATACGGTTTCTTCGGTGACGGTAGACGAAACGGCTGGGCCACCAGTATCGATCAGCCGCTTGCTGGAGATCGATGGCCTGATTGACAGCACAACCGTATTCGAACCGCTCAGAGGCGGTCGCAGCAATCGACTGTGGAAATTTACGCGTGACGGACGCGATCTGGTCTGCAAGCTCTACACGAACCGCACGACACAACTATTTCCCAATGATCCCAAGGCCGAGAGGCTCGCCTTGCAGCACGTCTTGGGACAGGATATCGGGCCAAACCCGGTGACGGTGATTGGTGGCAAGGGTGGTACCGCCTTGGTTTATGAATTCGTGAAAGGCCATCGATGGTGGGATGACACCGGTGCTGTGGGCGATTTGCTTGCCCGCCTGCACGCGATTCCTCCCCCCATGGGTCTACGCACAATCCCGATGGGATCGAGTGAGATAGTCGGCGTCGGCCAACGTATGCTCACGGACTGTAGCGGTCTCGATGCGGAACAACTGTCCGACCTACGGCCAGAACCGCGGGACGCCCCCGGCGCGGTGCAGACGTTCCTTCATGGCGACGTCGTACCGGGGAATCTAATCGTCTCTCCGCATGGGTTCCGTTTGATCGACTGGCAATGCGCAGCCCAAGGCGATCCGGTGGAAGACATCGCGATATTCCTCTCACCGGCCATGCACGCTCTTTATGGAAGCGCTCCGCTCTCGGAGGAAAGCAGAGATCTTTTCCTTGGTGCAACGGGCGATCCCGACCTTGCCGACCGTTACCACACGCTCGCACCGGCGTTTCATTGGAGAATGGCGGCCTACTGCCTGTGGCGCTCGACGAAGGGGGAGGCCGACTATCTCGCCGGCTTCAGGCTTGAACGCGAAATGCTAGAATCCTTGCGCTAACCATGCCCCCACCAGCGCAAGAGCCGCACCCAGCATCATCCAGGAGACGGCCCGACCCATCCGCCAAGGACTCTTTCTTGGTGGTGAAACCTTCCTCTGGATCAGGGCCGACTCGGCGAGTTCCGGCAACTTTGGCCCGATCCGGGCGATCACCCGCGCTGTTTTCGCAAAGTCCTTGAGAAGCGCTTTGGGCCCGAGATTCTCTTTGATATAGCTTTCGACGACAGGCTTCGCGACCTCCCACATGTTCACACGCGAATCGAGCGAGCGGGCCACCCCTTCAACAACAACCATCGTCCGTTGCAGTAGAATCAATTCGGTCCGTGTTTCCATCCCAAAACGTTCGGTCACCTCGAACAGATGGATTAGCAGGCGAGCCATTGAGAGACGGGCCGCATCAAGGCCGAATATCGGCTCTCCGACCGCGCGCAGCGCTTGGGCGAAATCGTCGATATCCTTGTCCGGTGGCACGTAGCCCGCCTCGAAATGCACCTCCGCGACGCGACGGTAGTCCTTGCGGATGAACCCGTAGAGTATCTCGGCGTAGACCCGGCGGGTATATTCGTCGATTCGACCCATGATGCCGAAATCGAGCGCGACCAGATCTCCGTTGGCGGCGATCTTGAGGTTGCCGTGGTGCATATCGGCGTGGAAGTAACCGTCGCGCAGAGCGTGGTTGAGAAAGAGGGTCAGGACCCGTTTCGCCAGGGCTGGCCTGTCGTGATCCGCAGCGTTTATGGCCGTCAGGTCGTGCGCGGGTATCCCATCCACCCAGCCAAGGGTCAGGACTCTGCGAGCCGATAGGAACCATTCAACCTTAGGCACCTGAAACCCGGGGTCCCGATCCGTGTTGGTGGCGAATTCCGCGGCCGACGAGGCTTCGATCCGCAGGTCGAGTTCCCTCCCCACAACACGTTCGAAATGTGCGATGAGATCATGCGGACGCAGACGGCGGGACGCCGGTGAAAGGAATTCGATGGCATCGGCGGCGAAATAGAACGCATCGACATCTCTCCGGCACGCCAGGTCGACACCGGGCCGAAGTACCTTAACCGCCACCTCCCGCCCGGTATCGGCAAGACGGGCCCGGTGCACCTGTGCGATGGACGCTGCCGCCACGGGATCGCTGAAATCCATGAACAGGTCCTCGATGGGATGACCGAGTTCATGGGCGATGGTCGCTTTCGCTTCATCGGTCGGAAACGGCGGAAGCCGGTCCTGAAGCACACGCAGTTCGCGGGCCAGATCCGCGCCGACCACATCGGGTCGTGTCGAGGCGATCTGGCCGAATTTGATGAAAGCCGGTCCGAGTGCGGTCAGGGCCCGCGTCAGCGGTGGCTGCGAAATATCCCCACGGTATCCAAGCCATCGAAAGGGCCAACCCAACGAACGCGCCGCCCAGCGCAGCGCCAGCGGTGCGTCAAAGGCGTCAAGCACCGAATCCATCGCGCCGGTGCGCTTCAGTGTGGCTACAATCCGCACCAGTCGCAGGATGTTATGCGGTCCTTTCAATTCAGAGTTTCCAGCCCGAATGCAGCACCACCACGCCCATGCTCAGATTACGATATTTCACGCGATCAAATCCAGCGGTGCGGATCATGTCGGCAAAGGAGTCCTGATCCGGAAACCGCCGGATTGATTCCACAAGATAGCGATAGCTGGCCCGGTCGTTGACGATAAGCCGGCCCATGGCCGGAATCACGTTGAAGGAATAGGCATCGTACAGCGCGCGCAGACCCGAATGCCGAACATGGCTGAATTCAAGGATCATCAGCCGTCCACCGGTGCGCAGCACCCGGAACGCCTCATCCAGCGCGACGGTCGGTCGGGTGACGTTCCGGATCCCGAAACCGATCGTACATAGATCGAAACTACCGTCATCGAATGGCAGCGCCATGGCGTCTCCAACAACCCAGTCCAGCCGGTCAGCGAGTCGTTTCGCCTTCGCTCGCCTGCGTCCCGAGGCCAGCATCCCTTCGTTCATGTCGCAGACAACAGCGCTGGCCATCGGTGCGCGTCTCAGAAATCGGAGAGCGATATCCCCGGTCCCGCCAGCTACGTCAATCAAGCGCTGACCGTTCCGCGGCGCGAGCCAGTCCACCATAGAGGCCTTCCATGCCCGATGAATACCGGCGGACATCAGATCGTTCATAAGGTCGTATCTTGACGCGACGGATGTGAACACGTCCTGCACGCGACCCGCCTTTTCGGCCTCCGGAATGGTTTCGCATCCGAAATGCGTGGCTTTTTCATTCGTTTCAGTCATTGAATCTTGTCCTTCGAACGAATTCACCCATCTATAGCGCACCAGGAATATGCTGCAATCCACTGGAAGTTTAGGGAGAACGTTTTGCCGGAACTACCTGAGGTTGAAACCGTCCGCAGGGGCCTTCAGCCGGTGATGGAAGCCAGCACCATCACCCGCGTCGACGTGCGGCGCTCCGGTCTGCGATGGCCATTTCCCGACCGGATGGCAACTCGGCTTGAAGGACAGCGCGTGGAGCGTCTTCGACGTCGATCGAAATACATCCTGATCGATCTTAGCTCGGAAGAGACCGTGATCATCCATCTGGGAATGTCGGGACGAATTCTGGTCTCGGGTGGTTCTCCAGGACGCTACCACCATGGTGGATCGGCGGACGCACGGCACGACCACGTCGTGCTGTACATGACGGACAAAGCGACGGTGACCTTCAACGATGCCCGACGGTTCGGGATGATGGATCTGGCCTCGTCGGAGTCGCTGGAAAAGCATCGTCTGCTCGTTGGGCTCGGTCCTGAACCGCTCGGAAACAGCTTTCACGAAGACTTCCTGATAGCGCGTCTTAGGGGAAAGACCGCCTCCATAAAGTCCGCGCTCCTCGACCAGAGACTCGTCGCAGGACTTGGGAACATTTATGTCTGCGAAGCGCTCCATCGCGGGGGAATCTCCCCGGTGCGCAAAGCTGGCCAGCTATTCTCCACGCAGATCAATGCGCTGGTTCCGGCAATCCGGAAGGTGCTGAACGAAGCGATAGAGGCGGGAGGGTCCAGCTTGCGCGATTTCCGCCATTCCGATGGTCAGCTCGGATATTTCCAGCACTCTTTCAGCGTCTACGGGCGGGAGGGACAACCCTGCCGAAGGTCCGGATGCGGAGGCACCGTGACCCGTATCGTCCAGGCCGGTCGATCAACCTTTTATTGTCCGGACTGCCAAAGATAGCTTGATCCGCAAGGCGCGAATGATATGGATGCAATTCGACCGGAACAATCACGGGCAGGATCATGGCCTTCAAGACTCTCATCGTCGAAGTCGAAGACCACATCTCACTTATCAGGCTAAACCGGCCGGACGCGCTCAACGCGCTCAACTCGGAACTTCTTGAAGAACTCGCGGCGGCGCTGCGCCAGGCCAACGAGAATGACAAGATCCGCGTAATCGTGATTGCAGGATCGGAAAAGGCTTTTGCGGCGGGCGCCGACATCAAGGAGATGTCCGGCAAGACCTTCGTGGAGGTTGCCTCCGAAGACATGTTCGGACAGATTCACGCGGAGTTCGAGCGCGTGCGCAAGCCTGTCATCGCGGCTGTTTCGGGCTTCGCGCTGGGCGGCGGTTGCGAACTGGCGATGATGTGCGATTTCATCATCGCGTCCGACACCGCGAAATTCGGTCAACCGGAGATCAATCTCGGCGTGATGCCGGGTATCGGAGGATCGCAGCGTTTGACACGCTTGGTGGGCAAGTCGAAGTCGATGGATATGAACCTTACCGGTCGCTTTATGGATGCGGCGGAGGCCGAGAGGTCCGGGCTGGTCAGCCGCGTGGTGCCGGCCAAAAAACTGATGGATGAGACGATGGCGGCCGCGCAGCGGATATCGGAGAAATCCATGCTCTCCGTCAGGGCGGTCAAGGAGGCGGTCAACCGCAGCTACGAGACCACGTTGCGGGAGGGCCTTCTTATGGAGCGACGGCTGTTCCAAAGCCTGTTCGCGACCGAGGATCAGAAGGAAGGCATGGCGGCGTTTCTCGCGAAACGCGAACCCCAGTTCCGCGATAGGTAGAGGTGTCGCGTTAGGGCCCGTTGATATTCACCTCGCGACTATCACGGCGGCGTCCGCGGGAACCGTCGCCCGGAAGCCCGGTCCCGTCCCGTCACAGCGGGTGGCGACGGCCCGGCACTCCCCGATCCTCGCGAAACGGTTCCCGATCCGCCGCCGCCATCCATACATCCCTTCGCCGTGCACACGCATCTCCTTCCGGTTCCCGCGGGACGGAATCACCGCCTCCGCCCCGCGCCCGCCGGGTCCGCGTCGAAGGCCCCGTCGCCGACGGGCGCGCCGGAAGACCGGCCCTCCATCGGCTCCGGCAGCCCCCGCGGGTCGCGCTACCGACCCGGAGGCACCACGGTGTTCACGGGATGCCGGTGGCGCGCGTTACCCTATGGATATCCACCGTTTTCCACCGACCGGAACTATTTTTACGCATGGCGGCGGAGCGGGCTCCTGGAGCGTCTCGTGCATCGTCTCCGGGACCTCGCGCGGCGGTGTTCGGGGCGCTCCGCGGAGCCGACCGCCGCCCCGGTCGACAGCCAGTCGGTGAAGACCACGGAGAGCGGCGGGCCCCGCGGCCACCACGCCGGCAGGAAGGTGAAGGGGAGGAAAAGGCACCTGATCGTGGACGCCGACGGCACACCGATCGTCATGACGGTTCACACCGCCGACATCCAGGACCGGGACGGGGCGCCGGACCTGATCGCGGAGCTGCTGGAGACGGTGCCCACGGTGTGTAGGCTGTTCGCCGACGGTGGCCACCCGGGTCCGAAGCTGCGGGAGCGGCCTGGGGGGATGGGGTTGCCGGACGTGATCGGGACCGTCGAAAAACCGAAGAATGTCAAAGGGTTCACGGTTCCCTGCCGCCGGTGGGTCGTGGAGCGGACCTTCGCCTGGATGGGCCGGTGCCGCCGCCTGTCGAAAGATTACGAAAGGCTCAGCGAGAACTCGCTGGCATGGGCGCAGCTGGCCGCCTGCCGGTTCCTGCTCAGGCGGGTGGCGAGGGCGTCAACTCCATGAAAAACAATAGTTTAATTATATCAGTGACTTATGATTAAAACTCTGAGGACGGGGACGGGGATAAGGGACCGCAGGCCCGACGCCGCCGGTGACCTGCGCGGATGCCTCGCCTTCGACGCGATGACCGCGTTCCGGGTCCGGGACCTCCAGCTTCCGGCGCGGGAGAGCCCCGACAGCCCGGCGGAGCGGCACGTAAGCCCGGAAAGCGTCGGGGCGGTGGTCATCCACGCCGCGTACGGGCGCGTCATCGGCCAGAGGGCGCCGCCGGAGCCGGACAGGACCGTGGCGCGCCACCTCACGCCCGTCGCCGGCTTCGCCGGGTTCCGCCCGACGAAGCGCCGGCCCCTGCCCGGAACCCGGAAGCCATGGCAGGGCCTGCGCATCCTCAACGTCGCGGAAACCCATGCCAGGGCCATACGGGCCCGGACGGAGCGGAGAAGGGAATGAGCCGGTCACGTATGTGGTAGTGACAGGTCCGGGGCGCTCCGCGGAGCCGGCCGCCGCCCCGGTCGACAGCCGGTCGGTGAGGACCACGGAGAGCGGCGGTCCCCGCGGCCACCACGCCGGCAGGAAGGTGAAGGGGAGGAAAAGGCACCTGATCGTGGACGCCGGCGGCACACCGGTCGTCATGACGGTTCACACCGCCGACATCCAGGACCGGGACGGCGCACCGGACCTGACCGCGGAGCCGCCGGAGACGGTGCCCACGGTGTGTGGGCCGTTCGCCGACGGTGGCCTCCCGGGTCCGAAGCTGCGGGAGCGGCCTGGGGGGATGGGGTTGCCGAACGTGATCGGGACCGTCGAAAGACCGGAGAATGTCAAAGGGTTCACGGTTCCCTGCCGCCGATGGGCCGTGGAGCGGACCTTCGCCTGGATGGGTCGGTACCGCCGCCTGTCGAAGGACTGCGGGCACCTCTGCGGGAACCCGCCGGCATCCGGGGTGAGGCATCACGCGCCACCGGTTCGGGCGTGAGTGAGGCACGAACGAACGCTGGCCGCCCGCCAGTTCCCGCCCAGGCGGGTGGCGAAGGCGTCAACTCCATGAAAAACAATAGTTTAATCATATCAGTGACTTATGATTCAAACTCTTAGAGTTTGTTCCATAAGTTGAGTGGTCCCGCAGGATGTGGCATTCCGGTTGGTGAACGCACCCAGATACGGAGAGAGCCATGCCCTGGAGCAGGACCACCCAACAGCTCCATAAGCGCCCGGACGACCACAGTCAAAACGATCTGACCGACGCCGGATGGACCGTCATCGGGCCGATGCCGCCGAAGCGGGGAAGGATGGGACGGCCGCGCGGGGTCGACCTTCGGTCGGTGTCCGGCGCGGGCCGGTATATCCTGTCCACGGGATGCCGGTGGCGCGCGTCACCCTCTGGATATCCACCGTTTTCCACCGACCGGAACCATTTTCACCCATGGCGGCGGAGCGGGCTCCTGGCGCGTCTCGTGCATCGTCTCCGGGACCTCGCGCGGCGGTGTTCGGGGCGCTCCGCGGAGCCGACCGCCGCCCCGGTCGACAGCCGGTCGGTGAAGACCACGGAGAGCGGCGGGCCCGCGGCCACCACGCCGGCAGGAAGGTGAAGGGGAGGAAAAGGCACCTGATCGTGGACGCCGACGGCACACCGGTCGTCATGACGGTTCACACCGCCGACATCCAGGACCGGGACGGCGCGCCGGACCTGATCGCGGAGCCGCTGGAGACGGTGCCCACGGTGTGTAAGCCGTTCGCCGACGGTGGCCACCCGGGTCCGAAGCCGCGGGAGCGGCCTGGGGGGATGGGGTTGCCGGACGTGATCAGGATCGTCGGAAAACCGAAGGATGTCAAAGGTTTCACTGTTCCCTGCCGCCGGTGGGTCGTGGAGCGGACCTTCGCCTGGATGGGCCGGTGCCGCCGCCTGTCGAAAGACTACGAGCGCCTCTGCGGGAACTCGCTGGCATCCGGGGTGAGGCATCACGCGCCACCGGTCCGGGCGTGAGTGAGGCACGAACGAACGCTGGCCGCCTGCCGGTTCCTGCCCAGGCGGGTGGCGGGGGCGTCAACTCCATGAAAAACAACAGTTTAATTATATCAGTGACTTATGATTCAAACTCTTACATTGGGGAAAGTTGAAGGAGGGTGATTTGAATGTGTGGCAAGGGACCGGGGAAAGCGTTCATGAAGGGACTCACGATAGTCGATCTGGTCGAGATGTTCCCGGCCGAGGGAAAGGCGCGTGAGTGGTTGGAAGGCGTCATATGGCCGGATGGCAGGGTATGCCCGACCTGCGGAAGCGGCCGGACCTGCGATGCCTCCCATGCGAAGATGCCTTACTGGTGTTCGGACTGCCGGTCGTATTTCAGCGTTCGCAAGGGGACTTTGCCTGAAGCTTCCAAGCTGTCGTTCCGCAAGTGGGTGTATGCGATATATCTCCATATGACCTCGCTGGAAGGCGTGTCGTCCATGAAGCCGCACAGGGACATAGGCGTGACACAGAAGACGGCGTGGTTCATGCTGCAGCGCATCAGGGAAGCGTTTCGGCGGGATGACGGCGACGAGCCCCCGTTCACCGGTCCGGTTGAAGCTGACGAGGCCTATTTCGGCGGTAGGGAGAGGAACAGGCACGCGAGCGGGAAGCTCAACGCCGGGCGCGGTACGGTTGGCAAGACCGCCGTGGTAGGCGCGAAGGACAGGGAGACAGACCAGGTAGCGGCGAAGGTTGTGACGGATACCGGGGCGAAGACGCTTCAGGGCTTCGTCGAGGATCATACCGATCCGACGGCACAGGTATACACCGACGGCGCCAGCGCCTACGTGGGCATCCGGCGAAAGCACGGAAGCGTTAGCCACAGCGCCGGGGAATACGTGCGGGAGCGGGCCCACACCAACGGCATGGAGTCGTTCCGGGCGATGCTCAAAAGCGCCCACAAGGGCACCTTCCGCAAGTTCAGCCCCAGGCACCTTCAACGATATGTCAGCGAATTCTCCGGTCGCCACAACGTGCGGCTTACGGACGCCATCGCGCAGATGGTGCGTACTGCCGACGCGATGCGGGGCAAGCGGTTGCGATACAGGGACCTTGTCGCCGGCAACGGACTCCCGTCCGGCGCCGGATTGATCGCGTGAAGGAACGTGCGGGGAGGACATGGGCGGTTATCTGACCGAGGCGGTGGCCAACCACTTTCCTGAAAAGTACGGGAAGCATGACATCTCCCCGCTCAAGCTCCAGAAGCTTGTCTATCTGGCGCATGGCTGGCACCTGGCTTACCATGACGAACCTCCGGTAAATGATGGATATGTGGAGGCATGGCGATATGGCCCTGTGTTTCCATCCCTATATCATCATTTCAAACATCGAGGCAGAATGCCGATTCTGGAACTGGCCAATGTGACTGACACTGACCTGGAGCGCCAGACCCCGAGAATCCCTAAAGCGGACAGGTTGACACGCCGACTTCCCGACAGGATCTGGGAAGTTTACGGAAATCTCAGCGGCGAGGAGCTTTCCGAAATGACCCACAAGCAGGGTTCTCCCTGGCAGGAGGCGAGGGAAGCGGTGTGGCCGCCCTACAAAGGGCGGCCACGGTCATTCTCTATGCACGTGATACTCCGAAAAATCAATCCCTGCCAGCCGCCTGAAGCCGGCCGCCATGGTCAGACAGCTATATAGTGTCCGCCAGAAAACTGCCAAGCTGCGGTTTTTGGGGGTAAATGACGGAATTCGCCTTGCGAAGAATCACCGGATATGGCAGTCAGGGGCGGATTCGCCACCATATGCCGCGGAATCCGCCAATCCTCCCCTTCAGGAGCCCCCCATGCGCAAGGTCCACGACACCCAGCGGCGGCCCGGCGCCCCCGACATCAGGAGGATCAGGCCGACCGTGAAATCGAGGGACGACATCCCGGCGATCCTGACCGGCCTCCAGGACCTCTACAGCGACGAAGGGACCCGAAAGCGGCTGTTCGGGCTTCCGGGCAGGATGGTGCTGCCCGGAAGGAGCCGCCGGGTCGGCAGGCCGGGGATGGAACCGTGGACCATCCTGGTGCTCGGCGTGGTGAAGCAGGGTATCGGGTGCGATTTCGACCGGCTTCAGGAACCGGCGAACGAGCACCGGACGATCCGGCGAATGATGGGCCACGGATCATGGGACGTGGACGAATACCAGCGTCTGGTTGACAACGTGTCGCTCCTCACGCCGGAACTCCTCGCCGGAGGTCGGAAGGATGGTCGTGGAGAGGGGCCACAGGGTGGCCGGAAAAAGCCTGGCGCCGCGTTGCGCGGCCGCCGTCATTCCTTCGTGGCCGGGACCGACGTCCACCATCCGCCCGACCGCAGCCTGCTGATGGACGCGGCGCGGTGCATGGTCCGGGACGTGTCCCGGGCCTGCGGGGGGCCTGGGCCGCCCGGCTGGAGGCGGAAGGAATACCTTTGCGGAAAGCTCCGCAGGCCCTGTCCCGGTGTCGCCACGTCACGGCCCGCCAACCCGCGCCCGAGGGACGTGGAGGCGCCGCTCCGGCTGGCGCTGAAGCTGGCGGACAGGGCGGAGATCGACGGCAGGTTGGGTATCCCGGGCTCATCGGACAGTATCCGGGGCTTCATCGGCCATGTCAGGCACCGGGCGGACCTGACCGGACGGTGGATCCTGAAGGGCGGGACGATCCCGCACCGCGGGAAGGTGCACCCGATATCCGGGCCGCACACCCGCTGGATATCGAAGGGAAAGGCCGGGGTCCCGGTGGAGCCCGGCGTCCCCGTCCGCGTCCCTGAGGACCGCCACCGGTTCATCCCGCTCCATTCGGTGATGTGGGAGGGGAGCGACGTGGACGTGGCGGTCCCCATGGGCGGCGCTCCGACGGGCCCGGCCAGGGACCCGTGAAGCCGGAATCCGCCGGATTCGGCCCGATCCCCGGAAAAATACGGGGTTTTCTGGCAGACACTATATAATCCCCGCCGATTCCTGAAGTTGCTTTCCTACAGGAACTCGCCATGGACTCAGAAAGCCATGTCAACCATGGCATATAATTCCCTGCAAAAAGTCCGAACGGGGGGGGGGGCACAGACGGCGTGCGAAGCAATATCGACGCGACATCGAGACGATGAAGAATCTCGCCAAACTGAAGACAAGCGACCTGTTGCTCGTTCCGATCCTGGAGGCCGCAATCAAAGCTTCAAAGGGTGGTTGACCCGACTCATGCCGCACAACGGAAATCTCCGCCCGGGCGGCGCGGACCGGCATCCACACCTGCCAGAGCGTCGCCGTCCGCGACGAACAAACCACACCCCGGCCTCAATGCCCGTCGATTCCGCATTGGAGCTTCGGTCTTGCCCGTGTGCGCCAAATTGGGTTTGACAGCTACCGTCAATCCCAGCGTTTCAGCATTGAGGGGCTCTCGTCGAACACCCTACCGATCTCACCGCTGTGATTGCGCCTTGCCGGAAGCGAAAAAACCAGGGGCTCGGCCTCACCGTCCAATGGTGCGACTTTATCGTGGTGCGCGGCAATCCCATCGTCGATGCGAACGTCTTCATGGGAACCGAATCTGTTTGACCCAACAAACGCACAACCAGATTCGTTAACTGACGAAAGCTCGCATGAGACTAACATTTCGATAAAACGATGGGGTTTTATCGAGCTTTGGCTTTGGATATAAGTACCGTTCATATACGCGCGTGTAGCCCGCTCAGGCTTGAATCATTCCTTGGAAACGCTTCCGGCCCCAAGCGAGGCATCGTGCGATCAGTAACACCCGAACTTGGACAAAGGACTGAAAAATATGGCCAATTCTCGACAAGCCAAAAAACGCGTGCGCCAGAATCTACGCCGCCTCGCCATCAACAAAGTCCGCCGGTCGCGGATTCGCACCTTTCTTCGCAAGGTCGAGGAAGCGATTGCCTCCGGAAACGCCGAGACCGCGACAACGGCCCTGCGCGCTGCGCAGCCGGAACTGATGCGTGGCGTTACCAAAGGCGTCATGCACAAGAATACCGCCGCGCGAAAAATGTCGCGACTCAGCGCCAGGGTAAAGGCGCTTGGCTGACGTAAAGCCGAGTTCGGATGCGTTCCCGAAAAAATTTTCGGCGGATTCCCGGCACGCGAATCCGCTACATCAAACACTTATCCGATTCTGTTTCCGCACTCACCGATGTCAAGCGAACAATGCTGTTGCCTGTTTCGCTGAACGCTTGGTAATTCCTGTTTCGCAACTCACCAGTCGAGTTAGGGGGACACAAGGTGAAGAAGGGCCATTCCGACCTTTAGGCCAAGGTCGAGCGATCATTCCGGCTCCGCTTCACCGCTATTGGATCACTGGCCAGCACCCGCGCTGACCTAGAGGTCCTTCAACATCGATACCGCTCGTCAACACCCTGCCAAGTGGCGAGCGAGCGATGGTAATCTGTCCTGCGCTCTCGGATCGGGATGGCCGTGGATGGGTGGGATCATCCTCGGCACCGCTTCGTATCGGCTTGGCCGCCGGTCGAAAACAGCCGCCGCGCCGCGGGTAACCTGTTGGCGCTGAGCCGATGGTCTCGGCCTTCGACTGTGGGGAGCGCCTAGGGGGTGTCTGATATTCCAGGCACCGAAAGTTTGGCCCGGATACGGGCGATGGATTCAGTATAGGGTCGAATGGCGATATGGATATGGACACCTGGAGTGAACTGCGGAAAGAACTCATCAAAACGGTCGGGCGGGACAATTTCACCAATTGGATCGAACCGCTGGAATTCGTGGAATTGCGGGACGGAAACGCAACGTTCCTGGTCTCGACGCAGTTCATGGGCGAATGGGTGCAGCGCAACTTCGGTGACCGGATTCTGCAGCTTCTGTCTTCCGTTGAATCCTCCGTCAAACGCCTGAAATTCGCTGTATCGGATCCCCCCAAACAGTCGGTCCCGGCGTCGAAGCCCAAGTCACTCACCACTCCCGTAACCGCCGATGACCCAAGCCTTACCAGCGCCCCGCTCGATCCGAAATTCACGTTTGACCAATTTGTGGTCGGAAAGCCGAACGAACTCGCCTACGCGGCGGCAAGAAACGTCGCCAAAGGCGGGGCGATGTTCAACCCCCTGTTCCTGCATGGCTGCGTCGGCTTGGGAAAAACACATCTCATGCATGCGATCGGCCACGAGCTCATGAACGGAAAGTCCAGACCGAAAATCGTCTATCTGTCGGCGGAGCAGTTCATGTTCCGCTTCGTCATGGCGCTCAATGACAAACGCATGATCAACTTCAAGATACTATTCCGGTCGGTTGACTGTCTCATGGTCGACGATCTGCAGTTCATTGCCGACAAGGAAAAGACCCAGGAAGAGTTCTTCCATACTTTCAATGCATTGATGGATCAAAAGAAGCAGATAGTCATTTCGGCCGACCGGGCGCCCGGAGAGATCAGGAAACTTGAGAACCGGATCAGGTCACGCCTGCAGTCGGGTCTTGTCATCGATGTTCATCCGACGGACTACGAGTTGAGGCTTGGAATTCTGCAGCGGAAGACGGAACTGCATCTCGAACAGCATGGCAATGTCGCCATCGCAGGCGGCGTATTGGAGTTTCTCGCACATCGCATTCCCAGCAACGTTCGCGTTCTTGAAGGCACCCTGATGCGGCTATTTGCGTTCGCCTCTTTGGTGGGACGGGAGATCACGCTGGATCTCGCTCAGGAATGCCTCGCCGATATTCTACGTGAGGCCAACCGCAAGGTCACGGTCGAAGAAATACAGCGCAAGGTATCGGAACATTACAGGATCCGGATCGCCGACCTTATCGGCCCCCGCCGCTTCATGTCGGTAACCCGCCCGCGACAGATAGCGATGTACCTGGCGAAACAGCTCACATCCCGCAGCCTGCCCGATATTGGCCAACGCTTCGGTGGCCGTGATCATACAACCGTCATGCACAGCGTGCGCAGAATTGAGGAACTGAGGGGTAGGGATCCCCAACTCGCGGAGGATATTGACCTTCTGCAACGTGCGTTGAAAACATAGGGTTATTCAATCGTGATCGCACTCTCGACGGATTTTTCCATGCGCGAAGAAACGGCTTGTGCGGTGACGCAGACAGGTTAGGTTGTGCGCTCCTGCTTCTTTAACGGAGATGAAGGCCGATGAGAATCAGTATTGAACGCGGAACGCTGTTGAGGGCGGTCGGCCATACGCAATCGGTCGTCGAGCGTCGGACAACCTCGCAGATTCTCGGTAATCTGCTGATCGTGGCGGAGAAAAACAGCATAAGTTTCCGTGCAACGGATCTCGATGTGGAACTGGTCGATCGGGTTGACGCCAAAATCGAGCGACCGGGGTCGACCACGGTCAAGGCCCAGACCCTGAACGAGATCGTCCGGAAGCTGCCAGACGGTGCGCAGGTCCGGTTGGATGACGACGAGGTCGAGGGTCGAATGTCGATCGAGGCCGGTCGCTCCCAGTTCAAGCTGATGACCCTGCCTGCGGAAGATTTTCCGGTGATGGCATCCTCGGATTTCGCGGTGAATTTCATGATACCCGCAAGGTCCCTGAAGCGGCTGTTCGGAAAGACCAGATCCGCAGTGTCGATGGAGGAGACGCGCTATTACCTGAACGGGGTCTATATGCACATCGCCCAAGGGGAAGACGAAAAATGTCTGCGCTGCGTCTCAACCGACGGCCATCGGCTGGCCAGGATTGACGCCGAACTGCCGGAAGGCGCGGAAGAGATGCCCGGTGTTATCGTGCCGCGGAAGGCGATCGCCGAAATCGGCAAGCTCCTTGAAGACGACGGCAACGACATCGCGGTCAGCGTGAGCGAGACCAAGGTGCGGTTCGCGACTCCCGAAGTCACGCTCACGACCAAGGTGATCGATGGAACCTTTCCCGATTACAGTCGGGTCATCCCGGTGGGTAACAACCGCAGGATGGAGGTTGACGCGCTCGAACTCACCAAAGCGGTCGATCGGGTGGCAACCGTGAGTCTGGAAACCTCGCGTGTCGTCAAAATGATGATCGAAAAGGACCAGCTTGTACTTTCGGTAAACGATCCCGACAGCGGTATGGCCCAGGAGGAACTGGCGGTCGCATATAGCGGTGAAAGACTGGAAATCGGTTTCAACTCCAAATACCTGCTTGAGCTTTCCGGCCAGGTGGAACGAGATAATATAGTGTTTCTGTTCAATACCTCCGGCGATCCAGCGGTCATGCGTGAGAGCGATGACCCCGGCGCACTCTATGTCGTTATGCCGATGCGAACCTGATATCATCACCGCCACCGGCGAAACTCTCGAATAGGTATCCCGATATGCCGGGACCAGCTGTGACAGGCCTGTCCCTCATGCGCTTTCGGAACCACAGGTCTCTGCTGCTTGAATTCGACGGTGAACCGATACTGATATTCGGACCGAACGGTGCCGGTAAGACGAATCTGCTCGAAGCGGTATCCCTGCTGTCCCCCGGCCGCGGTCTGAGGCGCGCCTCGGCAAGCGAATTCGCGCAAGGTCCCGAACACCGGGGATGGAAGATCACTGCGGTTATCAAAACACCCGAACAGGCGCATGAAGTCATGACATGGGCCGACCTCGACGGCCCTCGGCGCGTAACGGTCGACGGAAAGGCGACCACCCAGATGGCTTTGGGCCGAATCGCTCGTGTGATCTGGCTGGTTCCGTCAATGGATCGGCTTTGGACCGAAGGTGCGGATTACAGGCGGCGGTTTCTCGATCGGATCGCGCTCAGCTTCGATCCCGATCATGCCCAACACGCCGTGATCTATGAACGATCAATGCGCGAACGAAACAGGATACTCAAGGACCGGGTGCACGACCCTCATTGGTACACGGCTCTGGAGACGCGGATGGCCACCGCCGGATGCGCAATTCAAACCGGACGGCGCACGGCCCTCGACCGCTTGGGCGATGCACAGTCCGATGCCAAAACCGCGTTTCCCGCCGCCGAATTTGTTCTGACAGGTGTGGAGGGAAGCCTGACCCCCGATTCCGAGGAGGAATATTCCGCCGCTCTGGCGCAGAGCCGCAAAAGGGACATGATTGCGGGGCGGACGCTTATCGGCCCGCACCGGGCCGATCTGGAAGCGACATTCGCGGCAAAGGGAATTCCGGCCAGGCAATGCTCGACCGGAGAGCAGAAAGCCCTGCTGATCTCGATGGTACTCGCCAACGCACGGGCATTGCTTCGGGATTCCGGTTCCCCACCGATTCTGCTTCTCGACGAGGTCGCCGCCCATCTCGATTCCGGTCGTCGGGCGGCGCTTTACAACGAAGTCCGCGCGCTCGGTGCCCAAGCCTGGATGACCGGGACGGGACCGGGACTGTTTGAGGGCTTCTCCGGCCCCGCCAGAAGACTTGAGATTTCGGAATCCGAAGGCACTCCCGCCGTCATCGAACATAGCCCGCGATGAGGCAGGCCATCGATCTCCGGGCCGCCTTGGTAAACGGCTCTGCGCCAGCGACGGTCAGGTGAAAGTTCCGGGTGGCTTCGAATCGGGAATTTAACGCGTGACCGTCTCTCCGACGGAACTCGCTCTATACGCGGGGGCGCTCCTGGCTTTGTTACTGACGCCAGGCCCCGTGTGGATCGCGGTTATCGCACGTACGATTTCGGGCGGTTTCAACACCGCATGGCCGCTGGCATTGGGCGTAGCTGTCGGAGACGTTCTGTGGCCCCTTGTCGCCATTCTCGGCGTTTCCTGGCTGGTCGGAACCTTTCCGGGCTTCATGTCGGTCCTGAAATGGGTTGCGGTCCTGACTTTCATCGTCATGGGAGCGCTGATTCTGCGCCGTGCAGGCAAGCGGGTCGATAGCGACAGTCGGTTGTCCCGGCCGGGCATGTGGGCCGGCTTCATGGCCGGAGTCGTCGCAATCGTCTCCAATCCGAAAGCGGCGCTGTTCTATATGGGTGTCCTTCCGGGTTTCTTCGATCTTTCACGAATCGTCATGATCGACATTGTTTTCATCCTGGTTCTTTCGGTCGCCATCCCGTTTGCCGGAAACCTCGTCTTCGCTCTGTTCATCGACCGCATGCTCCACCTGATGACCTCACCGACCGCACTCAGGCGAACCAACACCGTGGCAGGCTGGCTTCTTGTCTGTGTCGGCCTGATGATCGCGGTGACCTGACACCCGAAAAGGCCCGGGATTCACAGAATATTGCGTTCCGGGGGTGGCATCCACCCAAGAAATCCGTATATTGCCTCCACAGCCACAGAGGGTCTCGACAATGGCGGAAACCTCCCCGGCACCGGAGGATTATGGTGCCGATTCCATAAAGGTTCTCAAAGGGTTAGAGGCTGTCCGCAAGCGACCGGGCATGTATATCGGCGATACCGATGACGGTTCCGGTCTGCATCACATGGTCTATGAGGTCGTGGATAACGGGATCGACGAGGCCCTGGCCGGCCACGCCGATAGCGTAAAGGTCCGTCTCCAGGCCGATGGCAGCGTTTCGGTCAGTGACAACGGTCGCGGGATTCCGGTTGACATACATCCTGAAGAGGGGGTGAGCGCGGCCGAGGTCATCATGACCCAGCTCCATGCGGGAGGGAAGTTCGACAGCAATTCCTATAAAGTCTCCGGGGGTCTGCATGGCGTCGGTGTCTCGGTCGTAAACGCGCTTTCCGAGTGGCTGGAGCTGCGCGTCTGGCGTGATGGAAAGGAATACAGGGCAAGGTTCGAGAACGGCGAGACGGTGAAGCATCTTGAAGTCAACGGTGACGGCGGCGGCAGGCAGGGAACCGAGGTACGATTTCTTGCGTCAACGGGAACATTCTCGAACCTCGACTACAGTCACAGGACTTTGGAGAGCAGGCTGCGGGAGCTCGCGTTCCTGAATTCCGG
This sequence comes from uncultured Rhodobacter sp., assembly GCA_965201085.1. Taxonomy (GTDB): domain Bacteria; phylum Pseudomonadota; class Alphaproteobacteria; order Rhodobacterales; family Rhodobacteraceae; genus JAPOUP01. The sequence goes on from CBDAVS010000016.1 coordinate 170,381, forward strand.
TGTTCGGATCGTCCTCGTGGACGAACGCCCCGCCGAGCCGATGCGCTCGGAACTGTTCTACGATGGAGGCGTGAGCGAATTCGTCCGCTACCTCGATCGGCACAAGCATCCACTCATCGCGGAGCCCGTCGTGATCAACGGTGCACGGGACGGAATCACGGTCGAGGTCGCGATGTGGTGGAACGACGGCTATCATGAGATGGTTCTGCCATTCACGAACAACATTCCCCAGCGCGACGGGGGAACCCATCTAGCCGGTTTTCGGGGGGCGTTGACCCGCAGCCTCAATCTCTACTCCAACTCGTCGGGGCTCGCAAAATCCGAGAAGGTGAATTTCACCGGCGATGACGCGCGCGAGGGGCTGACCTGCGTGCTGTCGGTAAAGGTACCGGATCCGAAATTCTCGTCACAGACCAAGGACAAGCTCGTCAGTTCCGAGGTACGGCCAGTTGTCGAAGGACTGATCAACGAACGACTGGGTGAATGGTTCGAGGAGAATCCGGGTCCGGCGAAGGTGATCGTCACCAAGATCATCGAAGCGGCGCGCGCGCGCGAAGCCGCACGTAAGGCACGGGAAATGACCCGGAAGAAGTCAGCTCTCGACGTCGCTTCGCTCCCGGGCAAACTCGCTGACTGTCAGGAAAGGGATCCCGGCAAGCGCGAACTGTTCCTTGTTGAGGGCGACAGCGCGGGTGGGTCCGCCAAGCAGGGTCGCGCCCGGGCGAATCAGGCGGTGCTTCCGCTGAGGGGCAAGATTCTCAATGTCGAACGCGCCCGGTTCGACCGGATGCTTTCGAGCCAGGAAATCGGCACGCTCATAACCGCACTCGGCACGGGGATCGGCCCGTCCGAATTCGATATTGAAAAGCTCCGCTACCACAGAATCATCATCATGACGGACGCCGATGTGGACGGTGCCCATATCCGAACGCTGCTGCTGACTTTTTTCTTTCGCCAGATGCCAAAGATCATCGAAGACGGCTATCTTTACATCGCCCAGCCACCGCTTTTCAAAGTCAGCCGCGGCAAGTCCGAAGTCTATCTCAAGGATCAGCAGGCGCTTGAGGACCATCTGATCGCCCAAGGCGTTGACGGCGCCGTTCTGCGGCTTGGCACGTGTGAAGAGATTTCCGGCGCGGATCTCGCGCGGGTCGTCGAGGAGGCCCGCGGCGTACGCCGGGTTCTCGGAGCGTTCCCGACGCATCACCCGCAGAGCATTCTCGAACAGGCGGCCGTTGCCGGAGCGTTTCTGCCGGGCCGTGTCGATTCCGACATCCAGGGCACCGCCGATGCGGTCGCGGCACGGCTCGATCTGATCAGCGAAGAATACGAGCGGGGCTGGAGCGGACGGCCGACGCAGGACCGCGGGCTGCGCCTTTCGCGAAGCCTTCGTGGGGTCGACGAGATCCGGACGCTCGACGGGCCGGTCCTGCGCTCGGGCGAGGCCCGAAAGCTGGGCGAGTTCACGGGAGCTCTTCAGGAGGTGTATTCGCTTCCCGCCGAATTGATTCGCCGTGACCGGAAAAACCCGGTCTTCGGTCCCGTCAGTCTGCTGGAAGCGGTTCTGGAGGAGGGCGGAAAGGGGCTGACCCTGCAGCGCTATAAAGGTCTGGGGGAAATGAACCCGGACCAGCTGTGGGAAACCACGCTCGATCCAGAGGTGAGAACGCTTCTGCGGGTCAAGATCAAGGACGGCACCGAAGCGGGTGATCTATTCACGAGGCTCATGGGCGACGAGGTCGAACCCCGCCGCGAATTTATCCAACGGCATGCCCTGAGCGTCGAGAACCTCGATTTCTGAGGACAGGAATCAAGCGGCGCCAGCACGCTTCCGGAAGCCGTCTGTAGACACGTCATAGCCGACAGCGAACCCCACCTGAGCGTCCATCCGACATTGCGGCGCCGGCAGCGCCTGGACACGCCGCCGGTACCCGGTTACATCGCTGGTGGGTCAGGAGCCAAAAGCCTGCGGACTATGCCGCCGCTTCAGCGCGTTCGGCCCGGATCCGTTCGGCCTCCTTACCGTGCAGTTCCTCATAATGGTCAAACCTCGACTCCATCCAGGCGGTCCCGTGTGTCATACCGCCAAGCGACTGGAAGAGCTCGTCATGCATCGGCCCGGGGAGCAGGGCTCGGAACACGTCCCATCCCTTTGCGGTAGGGTGCGGCTCGAATCCCAGCACCTGGCCCTTGAGCGATGAGATCAGGGCGACAAGGCCACCTGTATAGGCAGACGGAACATGGATATCCACATGATCGATGGGCTGCAGCAGCACCGGACCCGATTCCTTCAGCGCCTCCCGCATTCCCATGAGACCCGCCGTCTTGAATGCGAAATCCGAACTGTCGACTGAGTGATGCTTGCCGTCGGTAAGCGTGACCCCGACATCGACGACCCGAAAGCCGAGTGGACCCTTCGCTAGAGCCTCCTGACAGCCTGCCTGTACGGAGGGAATGTAGTTGCGCGGCACGGCACCGCCCTTGACGGTTTCATCGAAGGAGAAACCCTCTCCACGCGCCAGAGGGCGAAGCGTCAATACGATGTCGGCGAACTGTCCCGCGCCTCCGGACTGTTTCCGGTGGCGATAATGCTTGTCTAGCGTTCTGGAGCAGGATTCGCGATAGCTGCCGGAGATCTGGCGATCCGACACCTTGATATCGAAATCTCCGGCGAGCCTTTCAACGAGCCGACGCAGATGCATCGGTCCCTGCAGGTTGGCGACAAGGAAACCGGTATCCTCGTCATGAGAGATGGTGAGGCCGGGATCAATGGCCGCGCATCTCGCCAGAGCGCCGGACAGGCGGGCGTCGTCGCGGTCGCTCTCCGGTGTAAGGATCCTGTGGAAACTCGGTCTATGTCCCCCGCTCCAATCCGGGAGACCATAGGAAGCGGCATCGGAATAGGCTTTGCCCGGGTCCAGATGGTCTGATTTCACGGCAACCGCCAATCCGCCGCTTTCCAGTGATTCGTTCGTTGGTTTGCCATCGATTCCGGTGAGGCTGCCAATGGCGCCGCCGCCGAGCGACGAGCCCTGCGCGAGACCTCCCGTCAGATCACGCACCAGAAGTGATTTGCCCACATGTTTGCGGTTGTCGGCATAGACGGCGATCGCGCGCGCGTCCTGCTCCAGGCCCAGTCTTTCAGTGATTCCCGCAACGCCGGACGATTCGTGACGCAGGGATTTCATCAGTCGGAAGACACCGTTTCCGCGCTCCGCCACTCCGAGATACGCGGAGATGAACGCGTTTTTTCGATGCATGTCGCTGACCAGGGCGAACACGCTTTCGGACGCGGGGATCCGGTCCTCGATCAGCTGTTCCAGCAGGTCATCGTCGAAATCGGACAGATGCTCCAGCAGTTCGGATCGGGCCTCCATCTGGCGGTCACGCAATCCATCGGGAATCTCGATGAGATTGGATGGTTTTCCTTCCTGATATTCCCAGGCGCGTTCGGAAATCAGGTCGATGGAGCCGCTGACCGTATCGTCGCTTCGAATCGGAACCTGACGGAGGATTATAGGAAGACCGGCATAGGCCTGCAGGGACGCCACGGTATCGCGCACCCGGTTTTCGGCTGTGTCCATTCTATTGACGAACAGATAGCAGGGCACACCCGATTCCTCGATCAACCGCAGGTAGGGCGCGGCCTGTTCGGCACTGCCGGGATCGGGCGGAACGCAGAGCAAAACGCTGTCGCTGGCGGCGAGGGCATGACCCGCCGCGCCCAGGTTGTCGGTACCACCGGCCACATCGAGCGCTCCCCATGTTTCACCCAGATAGCTGAAGGTACGAAGCGAAAGCCTGTTGGAGAACGATGTTTCGGCGCTGCCGCCTTCCAGCTCTCCAAGAGCTTTGACCAAGGTCGTTTTTCCAGAATGCGATGGTCCAAGAACCGTGAAACAGCGCATATATCCCTCCTCCAAAATAATGTTGTCGGCGTGTCTGCACGCCTGTGCGATTCGCAGCGGACGGTATCACCCACACCGGCCTATGTCTGCACCGGCCTGCAGCCGGTCAATGGCATTTCCTTTGACGGCAGGGGCTGGCCAGGCCTTTTTTTAGGGGATTATATACCAAGGTGCCATTCGATTGGACGGCCAACGAGTGGCCGTCCGTTTTAATTCGCTCAGGCGTCAGGATCTTCGACGACTTTCACCTGCCGGAACGCCGCCCGGATAATATCCTCGGGTTTCGCGGCGATGCCAACATCCCGCTCTAGCTCCGCCTTGCTGGGCTGGTAACCGTTGGGCTTTATCCTGACCTCTGGCCTAGGCTTCCGTTCTGTCTTCATGATCAACTCCTCTCCGATTCAGTTCGATATGCTTCATTCAAGCGGCCATCGGGATTTTCGGTTTCCGGCCTTCGAAGAAGTCGTCGACAGTATAGATCTGAACCGTCGGAACATCCATGAACCTCCCTGCGCATGCCGCAGCGTCACGCATACGCGGCGTCACGCGGTCCTCGAAACAGGTGAAAATGCCGATATCGGCCCCGGCCTGCTGCCGGGCGCCGTTGAACGCCTGCACGTCGCCGGGGCCGGTGCTTCCGCCCTTGACCTGCGACACCATATCGACGAACTTTCCCTTGCGGACCGCCAGTCTTCCCCGCCCGTCGATTCCCCTGTCGCCGACCTGCCGTCCGTTCGGTTCCATGCCGTCCACAAGGGCGGCCGCCCACCGCTCGAACCGGAAAGCGTCCAGGCTGGCGAGCTTTCTGGCGTCATCCCGCGTTTTCGGCATTCCGATGAACTCCACGTCGTTCCACAGGCTGTCGAAATGCTGGCGTATGCGCCTCTCAATGACCTTGCAGGCGTTCACGCAGACATCGATCCCGATCCAGCGGCGACCAAGATTCTGCGCTGCGTGAATCGTGGTTCCGCATCCGCAGAACGGATCAAGAACGACGCCTCCATCAGGACATGACGCGGAGGTGATCCGTTCCAGCAGCGCAACGGGCTTCTGTGTAGGATAGCCGATTTTTCCCTGTTACCGCCGGTCAGCGCCTGAATGTCGTTCCAGACATCCTGGGCAGGTGCGCCTTTTGATTCGTCAAGATAGAACTTTTTCCGGACGTACCCCGTTCTGGAATAATGGAGGCGCCCTTCCTCGTGCAGCTGCGCCATGCGTTCGCGGCCGTAACGCCATGCGCGGGTATGACCGTTCCATTCGTAAACCGGATTGCCTTTTTCCGCGCCGCCTGGACCCGTGAGAGGCGTCGTCATGAAGCGCCGCCCGGTGGAACCGTCAACGCCCCGATAGGTCTTTTCGACATACCCTTCGTCAAGCGGGACAAAGACCTGGTTCCATACCTGATCGCGCCCGATAGCGTAGAAGAATATGATGTCGTGCACCCTCCCGAAGTGTTTCGATCCCTGGCCTGTATCGTTGTGCGTTCCGTAACGGCGCCACTGGATTTCGTTCCTGTAATTTCGGCGTCCGAAAATTCCATCCAATCACAACCTTGAGGTAGTGGCTCATGGTCGGATCACAGTGCAGGTATATGGATCCAGTCGGTTTGAGGACGCGGCGGCATTCCCGCAGGCGGTTCGCCATGTAGGACAGATAGGCCAGGTTCGGACCTTCCCCCAGGATGCGCCGCAGCCCCTCCATGGTGTCGGCAAGGCCGACATCGGAAGCCGTGTCGTGGAAGTCATCGACGGCTTCATGCCAGCGCCATGTGTCGTTGAAAGCGACCCATTGTGCGTCGCCGATAAAGGCGTTGTATAGCCGCTTCGAGTTGAACGGGGGATCAAGGTAGATCAGGTCAACCGACCCGTCGGCTATGTCCTCGCGCATCACGTCCAGGCAGTCGCCGAAATACAGCCGGTTCGGATCGGTCATGACCGTGCGCCCGACGGAAGTCCGTTGTCGGCGATCAGGTCTTTGTAGCGCAGCTGCCTGCCCACCATACCGCCGACCATGGATCGCATCTGGTCGATTGTGTCGTGGTCCCTCAGGTTGTGCCGACCGGCGAACTCCCGGACGTACCGGTCCATGTGTTTCCTGCTCATCTTGTGGTAGACGCCCTTGTGCGCCCGCTTGAGCATGGCCCAGAAGGATTCCATGCCGTTGGTGTGGACCTGCTTCCGGACGTATTCCCCGGAACTGTGGCGCACGGTTCCGTGCTGGCGCTTCATGCCGACGTATGACGCGTTGTCGTCGGTGTAGACCTGCGCTTTCGGTTCGGTGCGCTCCTCGACGAAGCCCTGAAGCGTCTTTGCCTTTGTGTCCGTCACCACCTTCGCGGCGACCTTATTGGTATTCCGGTCCTTCGCGCCCAGCACGATGGCCTTGCCCACGCCGCCGCGTCCGGCTTTCAGTTTGTCTTTCGCGTGCCTGTTGCGCTCAAGGCCGCCGACGTAGGTTTCGTCGGCTTCCACCGGACCGGAAAACAGGGGTTGTCCGGCTTCGTAAGCTTTGCGTAGCCTGTGTGTCAGATGCCAAGCCGATTTCTGGGTTATATCCAAATCGCGATGAAGCTTCATGCTGGACACGCCCTTGAGGTTGGTGGAGACCATATAGGCCGCTATCGCCCATGCCTGGAAGCCCAGTTTCGTGGACTGCATAACCGTTCCGGTTTTGACGCTGAACCTCGGCTTGCCCTCGCACTCGCGGCAGCGGTGAGTCATTGACCTGTGCTTTATGCCGCACTGAACGTTGTCCGTTCCGCAGTGGGGGCAGCGCGGTCCCTCCGGCCATACGATGCCCTCGATCCACCTGCGGGCGGCCTCGTTGTCCGGGAACATCCGCACCAGTTCAATGAAACTGATGCCTTTGCGTCCGTGCTTTCCTGGTGCGTTGTATGCCATGTTGATTCTCCCTTACCATACCTACGTATGGCACTTACGTGTAATACGTGTAATTCGCAAGGGGCAAAATGGCACTTTGATATATAATCCCCTTTTTTTACGCGCGGCGATGTTTCTGTTTTATGGCATCTTCGGTTTTTCCGGATTTTTCCGGCGGAAGGGGCTTTCCCCATTCGGGTACGAACCCGATTTCGGGACATTGCATTCCCGGAAGGAAACCATCTCATGGATCCACGGATCGAACGTCCGAGACGACCATTTTCTTCGGCCGCCGCGTTCGCGGAGATCACCCTGGCGCGGGACCGCCGACATCCAGAAGACGTTGGCACCGGTCCCGGCTATCAGCCTGAACGAACTGGCGAAAAAGTCGACGGACTGATGCTGGCCCACTTCGCGGTCCGCAAGTTAATCCACGAGGCCAGCGGGAAAGCATGCCTAGGCATCCAGAATCATGCAAATTCACGCCTATAGCAACAGTATTGGGTTCAAGCCGGGATTCCAGCGCGGGATTCGCCGGACCGTCTTGGTGTGTGATTAAGTAGTGTCTGCCAGAAAACCCCGTGTTTTTCCGGTGACAGGGCCGAATCCGGCGGATTCCGGCTTCACGGGATCCTGGCCGGGCCCGTCGGAGCGCCGCCCGGTGCTTCGACGGGACGGCCGGTGGCGGGAACATATGGTGAACATCCGGGCCTCCGCCGGCCCGCGGGCACGCCGGTCCGGGGAGGTTTCTTCCCGATGCCAAGCTGATTCCACCGATCCTTTCGGGAGGAGCATCCGTATCCCTGCACAGGGCTCCAAGGTTCGGTCGGCATTCGTCGCGCCGGGAACGCCCGGCGTGCGGGTCGCGGTAACGTAGGCGGCTTCACGTCGGCCACGTCCATATCCGCAATCGGTGGCCTGCACGATTCATGATGCAGAGTTCTCAAGCCGGGCCCGTCCTTGGTATCCGGAGCAAATCAGGCGGGCCAATCCAGAGAGCGTATCAGTATCCACCGGTCAAGAAGACCGACTCTCCCGTCATGAAGCTGCAGGCCTCTGACGACAGGAATATCGCTGCGCCAACCATCTCATCGGAACATCCGGCGCGGCCCATCCAGTTTAGGTTCCGGACATATTGGTTCCATAACTCCGGGTCGGCGTTTTTGCGGCCGGAGTTCCGATCGGTGTCGATCAATCCCGGCGCCAATGTGTTCAGAATGACGCCTTTCGCCGCATACTCACGAGCCTGACTTTGGATGAGGTTGTGCTGCGCAGCCTTGGTCGCCGCATATGCGGTCACAATGCTTTTGGGTCGGGATTGATTGACGGAGCCGATGCTCACGACACGGCCCCAACCTCGATCTGCCATTCTTGGCAAACACGTCTGAAGCATTTCCACCGTGGAGCGGAAATTCACACTGAACTGGGTTTCCAGATCCTCATCGCTGAGAGCATCGACAGTGGCGTTGATCTGAGCCGATGCGTTGATAACCAGAATATCCACACCGCCGGTAAGGCCGTCGGTATTTTCGACGAGTTCACGCCCGGCTCCGGGAACCGAAAGATCAGCGGCAAGCGCCCAAACGCTGCGGCCCGTGCCTGCGATTTCCGCTTCAACGGAACGGGTGGCGGCCCTTGTCTGACCATGAACGACAACACCGGCGCCCGCGGCGCTAAGCCCCCTTGCGATCGCTGCGCCAATGCCCCGGCTGGAGCCGGTAACCAGTGCGTTCCTGCCGGAAAGGCCGAAAATCGACTGTAGTGAGATTTCCACGGCGACCCTCTACAGGAATTTTCCCGCTGGCATTCCAAGCGGGCCTGGACGGCATGAAAAAATGCCACCGGACAATGGCGCCTCGGCCAGGGTTCGCGCGGGCAGTCTGGTGCGTGCGCTGGTCACATATAGCGTATCCAAGTGCGGTCCGCCAAATGCAACGCTCGTGGGTCTGGGAACAGGCACGTCGACGATCGTATCCAGATTGCCATCCGGTGCATATCGATTGACGCGCCAACCGTCCCAGATCGCACACCAGATGCCTCCCTCGACATCGACGCACAGGCCATCCGGACGCCCTTCGCTTTCCGGGATTCGGACCAGCACGCGCTTGTTGGAAAGCGCCCCGGTCCCCGGTTCGAAATCGTACGCGTAAATCCGGCCCGGAATCGTGTCCACGAAATAGAAGGTCTTCTGATCCGGGCTCCAGTCGAGGCCATTGGCCACGGTAATGTCTCCGTCCTTTCGCAGCACCTGCCCGTCCGCGGCAATCCGGTACAGGCCACCGCTCGGCTTGCTCGCGTCAAGCCGCATCGACCCTACCCAAATCGCGCCGCCGGGGCCCGATTTCGCATCGTTCAGGCGGTTCTGGGTCACGCCGTTTTCCGGATCAACATGCGGTGTCAGCTGGCAGGATTCGAAGTCCAGTTCTTCGACTCCGTCTTGCGACGCGACTCTTTTCGATCCGTTGGTGCCTAACAGAACCGCGCTCACGAGTTTTCCGGGTTTACAGGCCTCGTTCACGCCGGTTTCGGGGTCAAACCGGTAGATCGCCGGATGTAAGATATCGACCCAATACAGCCTGCTCTCATCCACGTGCCATATCGGAGCCTCTCCGAGCTGAGCGCCCCACGGAAGCGCGCATTCGACTTTGATGGCGGATTGCTGCCTGCCGCGAGGGCGCGGTCTGGCCGAAATGGCAACCGCTCCGGCATGGCCCGTGATGCGACGCGCCGCCGAAATGAGCTCCCGACCTGCGGGATGGATACGGGTTTGGTCAAGGCGCTGTGCCGACCCCAGCACGACCAAAGCGCCGATTGGGCTGCCATCCTGACCTGAAATCGCGCAGGCGACCGAATTCACGCCCTGCAGATGCTCCTCGAAAGACACCGAATACCCGCGGGCGCGGGTCAAGGTCAAGTCGGCCTCGAGCTGTTCGAGTCTGGTGTAGGTGTTTGGCGTCAAGGAAGAAAATTCCAGGCCATCAAGCATGCTGCGTGAAACGGTGGGGTCGAGCGCGGAGAGCAGAGCCTTGCCGGCAGCGGTGCAGTGGAGCGGAACACGACGCCCGCTGTCCACTCTCACGTTCAGGCCATCGCCCGAGCGCTCGTCGAGGTAGACAACCTGGTCACCATCCAGTTTGCAAAGCGCAGCCGTTTCCCCGATTTCGATGGACAGGCGTTCAAGTTCAGGTGCCGCTACTGTCAGGAGGTCAAACTGATCCCAGACGCGGTGGGACATCTCCAGAAACCGCCGCCCTAGGGAATAGGTGCCCCTGACTTCGTCCTGCGCGACCAGCCCGAATGCCAGGAGCGTACGCAGGATCCGGACGAAGGTTGGTTTCGGCAGATCGGCGCGGCGTAGAATCTCGGTGAATCTCAGGGGCTCCTCGGCATCCGCGACCAGATCAAGAATCCTCAATCCCTTGGCCAGGGCCGCAGCCCCGGCGGGAACGGACTTTTCTTTGCCCGGAGTCATCCCACTGCCCGCGCCCGCCACGCCATTGCCGCCTCATTCAGCATGCGGTCGATGGTCCATTTCGGTTCGTATCCAAGCCGGGTTCGGATCAATTCATTCGAAGTTCGGTAATGAACACCCCCTCCGGGGAAATCCACCGGCACCACCGGATAGCCGGTGATGTCAGAGGCCCTTCGCAGGAAATCGGCGAAATCCACCGGTTCCGTGGCGCCGAGATTGAACGTACCGCCAGCGGACTCCCTGCGCTCAAGCGACAGCACCAGTCCTGCGGCCATATCGCGCGTGTCGGTAATATGCATCGCGAAAGGCCGGCCGTTTTCGTTGCGGGCCAATACATGCGCAGGCCTCCCCGGATCATGCGCGCGAAGCAGATCCGCATTTTCCCGATTTCCAAAACTTTCCTGTTGCCGGATGCGTGGATGAAGAAAGAAACGCGGCCCGGAGAAAAAGCTGTTTTCGTCCAGCAATTCGGTAGCATCCTGAGTATGCGAAAACCGTAGAACTACGGTTTCCATCGATGTGGTTCGGTCGAAAAACCGCACGATCTGTTCGCCCAGCAGCTTGGTCAATCCGTATGGAGAATTCGGGCGAAGTGGGTGGTTCTCGGTCAATGGCAGGTGTTGGGGGGCGTTTTCGGGATAGACCTCGCCGGAGCTTGCGAAGACGAAGCGGCGAACCCCCGCATCCACCGCCGCCTGCAAGAGCGCTCGTGTGCCATCGACATTGGTCTCGAACATCTTTGCGCGATCCTCAGGTGCCCAGGACATGAGGGCACCGAGGTGGAGGATGGCTTCAACGCCCTTAACCGCTGACGTCACGTCATCGCCGTTCTGGAGCAGGCCGACCTGTTCTTCGTAGTTTGGTTCCGATTTCCCGGTCATGCGCATATCAAAGCCGCGCACCTCATGGTCTTGGGCCAGCAATTCGTCGACCGTCGCTGAACCCACTCGGCCTGCGGCGCCTGTCACCAAAACCTTCATCGTCAGATAGCCATCTCCGAATCCGCGTCGAAGAGGTAGAGGTATGCCGGTTCGAAGGAAAGCGTGAGCTCCTCGCCTTCCCTCAATGTGCCGGTAAAGGGGACGCGGGCGATCAATCCCTTGCTGTTTTCCTCCTCTCCATCATCACTTAGGGTGATCTGATGGGCATCATCTTGGAAATAGACGTATTTCTCGGACCCCAGACTCTCCACCAGACTTGGCCGCACCCGAAAGGTGACCGGACCTTCACCCAGACTGAAGCTCTCGGGCCGGATTCCCGCAACCACATTCGTAGCCCCTTCCAGGCGTTGCCCATTGACCGAAACCGGGATGCCGAACATTTCGATCCTGGCGGTGTCAGCGGATCGGTGGACCTTTGTCGACACAAGGTTCATCCCAGGCGAGCCAATGAACCCGGCGACGAACAGATTGACCGGTTTCCGGAAAAGGGTATCGGGATCGGCGATCTGCTGGATTGTCCCGTCGCGCATCAGGACCACCCGGTCAGCCATCGTCATGGCTTCGATCTGGTCGTGGGTGACATAGACCGTAGTCACGCCAATCCGATTGTGCAGAGCGCTGATTTCCGCCCGCATGTGCACCCGGAGCTTCGCGTCGAGATTGGACAGCGGTTCATCCATGAGGAATGCCTGCGGTTCACGCACAATCGCACGCCCAAGCGCGACGCGCTGTCGCTGACCGCCGGAAAGCGCACGTGGCTTGCGGTCCAACAGATGCGCTACACCAAGTGTTTTTCCTGCCTCTTCGACTTTTCGATCTATATCCGACCTGGACATGCCACGCATTTTCAGGCCGAAACCAATGTTCTGGCGCACCGTCAGATGCGGGTATAGCGCGTAGTTCTGGAACACCATCGCGATGTCACGGTCCCCGGGGGCGAAATCCGTGACATCGCGGCCACCCAGCATGATTCGTCCGCCGGATGCGGGTTCCAGCCCTGCAAGGATCTTGAGCATGGTCGACTTGCCACAGCCTGATGGACCCACAAGGACGACAAATTCCCCATCTTCGATTTCCAGTGAAAAGGGCTGTAGCGCAGCGAAATCGCCATAGTTTTTGTGGACATTCTCGATACTGATACGGGCCATGGGTTATTTCTCCGCACCGGCGGTCAGGCCACCGACGAGATAGCGTTCGAGGAAGAGATAGATGAGCAGGATCGGGACCGCGACGAAGACCGCCGCCGCGGAAATCTCGTTCCAGTCCGTGGTATATTCGCCGCGCATGGTGGCGATGCCAAGATTGGCCGTCCAGTTGTTCTGAGCGTTGATCAGGAAGGTTCGGGCATAGGCGTAGTCGGCCCAGCTCAACACGAATGCGTATAGCGCGGTCGCCGCCAGTCCCGGCGCGGAAACCGGCAGGATCACCCGGACCATCGCGCTTAATGGTGAACAGCCGTCGACCATCGCGGCCTGCTCCAGCTCACGCGGGATCGTGTCGAAATACCCCTTCAGCATCCAGGTGGTGAATGGAATGATCAGTGTCGAATGCGCCAGGATCAGCGTCCAAAGCGAACCCATCATGCCTAACCGGCTGAACAGCGCGAATAGTGGAATGACCAGCAACGTCGCGGGAAGCATCTTTGCGGTCAGAATGAAAAGTCCGAGCGAACGTCCGCCCCGCACGCTGAACCGGGAAAGCGCATAGCCCGCAAGCACGGATATGAACATCGAAAGGACAACCGAGCCTACCGCGGCGATGGTTGAGTTCATCAGCCATCGAGGAATTGGCCGCTCGAACCAGACCTTGCCGAAAATGTACCATTGCGGGTCGGTCGGCCAGAAGCTTGGCGGCAGGCCGGAAAGCTCCACCGTGGTCGAAACCGCCGTGATGAAAAGCCAGTAGATCGGAAAAAGTATGATGGCGAGAGAGCCTAGAATGGCGCCGTAGAGGAGCAGGGATTGAAGCGGTGTCCTGTGCATTTTCGACGCCCTCAATACATCGCCTTGGACTGGCGCCCGAGCATCGCCAGGCTGGCGATGACGCAGATCACAAGAGTCACAACGCCGACAGCGGAGGCATAGCCGAACTTAAAGAACCCGAATGCCTGGTCATAGGTCATGATCGAAAGCGTTTGCGTGGACTTCAGCGGACCGCCACCGGTAAGGACCTTGATTATCGAGAAATCGCGAAAGACCCACAGCATCACCAGCACGAGCGTCACGCCAAGAACCGGCATCAGGCAGGGAATTGTGATCCACCGAAAGCGTTGCAGAGCGTTCGCGCCATCCACTTTGGCGGCGGCGTAATAATCCGGCGGGATCGATTGCAGCCCTGCCAAAGTCATGATCGATACAAACGGAAAGCCCTTCCAGATAAACGTCAGGGTCAACGCCCAGAACGCGGCGCCTGGGGTCGAAACCCAGGCAATCATTTGGTTCGTCAGGCCAAGCTTGATGAAGGCCCAGCTCATCAGGCCGAAGGAGCTGTCGAAAATCCAGGCAAAGATGACAACGGCGATGACCTCGGGGACGGCCCAGGGCAGGGCCATGGCGACCCGGGCGATCGTACGCCCCCGGAACCGCTGATTGACAAGCAGTGCGGTTGAGATGCCGACCACCAGACTGCCAGCCGTTACGGCCACGACCAGTTTGATCGTCACCCAACACGCCATCCAGAACTCGGACGAGGTGAACAGCTTGTCGTAATTGGCTAGGGTGAATGGCTTTCGTGTCTGTCCGATCCTGGGCAGCTTCACATCCTGTAGGGACAGATCGATCGAAACATAAAGGGGGTAGGCGATGATGACCAGCACCATAACCACGGCCGGTGTGAGCAGAATGTAGCCTAGCAGATGCTGGCGACTTGGTCGCGCGAGGTCAAATCGCCGTACGCGCGGCGCTGACGCTACCTCGGCTGGATCCGTCGAAACCTTCATTTTCCCCCACCGAGAGAGGCGGCCCGCGGCATACGGGCCGGCCCTCGTTTTCCCCCGGTTGAATCAGCCTTGGACCTCTTCCGCGCGTTTCTGCATAACCTTGACGACTTCCGCGGGATCCAGATCTTCGATCAGCATGCGCTGAACCTCTTCCTGCACCATCTTGCCGAATTCACCGTACTGAACTTCCAATCCGGTTGGAATCCGGTCAACGCCCGCCGCAGCGGCGGCCTTCTGTGTATCGACGATGATCTGGAAGTGCGGCACGTCAGCCTCCACGCCAGACACATCTGCGGTCGGGCTGGGCGGCGTATTGCCGGCGACCGTCGCATAGGTGCGCTGGAACTCCGGCGACATGGTGATCTTGATGAAATCCCAGACCAGCTGCTTCTGTTCGTCCGAGATGTCCGACGCCATGCCAAGGACGTTCGACGAACCGCCGACCGGCGGGCTCATCGCGGGAACGGCCACTTCCAGAATGTCGGCCGCGGCGCCCTGTTTCATGGTTCCATAGAGCCAGGGACCGTCGAGGCGTAGCGCGATCTTGCCATCCGCGAAGAGCTTCCGCACTTCACCCGCGGACATGTCGCGTGGCGTCAGGCCTTCGTCATAGACGGTTTTCCACCGGGTCAGACCCTCGATCATCTCGGGTGTGTCAATGGTTACGTTCCCGTCTTTGTCGGTCCAGTAGGCACCGGCGTCAAGCACATAGTTCAGCAGTTCGGTCAGATACTGGCCCGCGCCTCCCTTGGTCTCATGGCCCGTGCCGAACTGATCGGTGATTCCGTCACCGTTGAGATCCTTGGTTGTCGCTCGGACAGCGGCCAGAAACTCCTCGTAATTCGTGGGAACAGCGACGCCGGCTTCCGCGAGTATGTCCGGGTTATAGGCCATCATGAAGCCAAAATAGAGCAGCATGATGCAGGCGGTTTCGCCATTCCAGGTGCAGGTGCCCTGTCCAGCCCAACCCTCCAGGCTGATCCCGTCATTGGCGAGCCAGGGATCAAGGTTTTCCATCCAGCCGTTTTCGGCGAAGTTCTGGTATTCGAAGGACGCCAGATGCACGATATGCGGCGGTTGCCCCCCCGCAAACAATGTGGTCATGGTGTCGGCATAGCTGGCGCGCTCGACCTTGGTGAACTCGATCGTTACACCCGGGTGCTCGGCTTCGAACCTGTCGATGGCTGTCCGCCACCAGTCGCCCATGCCGCCATCGTCCACTTGCCACGAGACAAACTTCAGCGTCTCGGCAGAGGCCGCCGTAAGCGATGAAACTGCCATGAAGCCCGCGGTCAAGGCGGCGGTCATGGATTTTTGGAACAGGGTATTCATGGTTGATTCTCCTCACCTTTCCTGTTTCAAATTGGTTTGAGAAGGCCGAGAGCCTCCTCGCTGGGTTCAACGCCAAGCCCGGGGCCACCGGGTGGCGTGAAACGCCCTTCGGCGCAATCCATTTCACCGCGGACCAGGCGGCGGTTCGGCTCGAAAATGGAATGCTGGAATTCGTGGTGGGTGACCTGCATCAGCGCACTGCTGGCCTGCAGGCTGGCGCCAAGGAAAATCCCGGCGCCTATGGTCGCATGCGGAATGATCTCGAGCCCATGCCGTTCAGCCAGTCTTCCCAAACGCATGAAGTTGGTGATGCCGGTATGTCCCATCTCAGGTTGGATGATCGATATTTCACATCGCCCGATTCGGTGCAGCAGATCCCAATCGGTTCGCCACTCTTCCCCCACGGCAATCGGAGTTTGCGAATGCCTGCAGACAGCCTCCAGCCCCGCGATGTCCTCACCTCGGACCGGCGCTTCGGCAAACCACAGACCGTGCGGTTCCATTGACCTGACTATGCCGAGCGCGTCTTCAGGATCCTGTGCCCAATGCATGTCTGCCGCTATTCTGGCTTCCGTGCCCAAAGCTGCCCGCAGCGTTTCGATTTCAGCCGCGGGGCCGTCATCAGCCACGGGTGTTGCGAACTTGAACGCGTCATATCCCCTGTCCTGCCAGACGCGTGCGAGATCGGCGCGCTCGGCCAGGGTTGGTTCCGGCAAGCCTGACACATAGGCTGGAACCGTTGGTTGGACAGCACCGCCAAGGAGTTCCGCCACGGGCCTGCCTGAGATTTTTCCCGCAATGTCCCAAAGCGCTATGTCGATCGCTGCCAGTGAATCGACATAGAAGCCGCCGGTATGGCCGCGTACGCGCATCAGGTCGTAGTTGTCGTCATAGATCGCGGCGGGATCGGTCGGATCTCGGCCGATTGTTAAATCGGCCAGTAGATCGCCGATTATCGCACCAACCGCGCCAGGGGCAACCAACCCATAGGTTTCCCCCCAGCCAACAATGCCGCCCGCGGTTTCGATACGAACCAGGATAGAGCGGTCAAAATTCGGGTAGACGGTTCGATTGCCCTTTCGCACCATGTAGCCCCGGGCATTCGGCTGCTCCCCAGGACGCGCGGCGCCAAGATATGGCGTCTCGCGAGGCATGGTCAGCGTGAAGACCTCGACGGAATTCACCGGATCGGTCATGAGGCGATCTTCGTCTGTCGGTTCCTGGTGTCCAGCAACCCAAGCTCTTCGAGATTACGGTCGATATCCGCGATCGCCGAGTCATCAAGTCGAGGCGTCGGGGCGCGGACGTCCGTGCATTGGAGAAGTCCACGGCGCGTCAGTACATACTTGGTGAGATACATTCGATAGACCGCTTGCAGCGTCAGAAGCGGAAGCGTCCGAACATAGATATCCCTGGCCTCGGCGTAGCGACCTTCGCGCCAGGCTTTGTCGAAGGCCACATGCAGATCCGCAATCTCGAGCGCCGGCATGGCAGCGCAGGCGCCTCGTTCATACTCGTCAAGGATATACCGCGCACCACCGCCACCGATTACACCCAGCAAAGTTTTCGGCCCGTGTTCCAGGAGATATGTGATCGCCGGGCCAGCAGGCAGCGTTTCTTCCTTGACATATACAATCTGCGGAATTTCCTCGGCCACCTCTCGGATGGTGGAGGGCGCCAAATCGGAACCACGTGGCGCCGGAGCGTTCTGCAGCATGAAACGCATGTCCGGAAGCTCGTCGGAAACTTCCAGGAAGAAGTCCCTGACCGCGGTCGAAGAATTCCCCAGATGGCCTGGAGGCTGAACCATCAGATAGGTCAGTCCCAAGGATCTTGCATGGCTCCCGTGCTGGATCACCTCATGAGGAGAATCCGCCGTCGCTCCCGCGATCACGGGAACCTTCCCGTCCACCGATGCCACAACGACCTCAAGCAACGTCGCGCGCTCGCCAGACGACAGCTCCAAGACCTCGCTGGCAAATCCGGGGAATGCCAGCCCATGCGCTCCGGACCGCAGCGCAAAGGCCACCAGATCTTTCATTGCACGGATGTCTATGTCGCCGCCGGTACGGAACGGAGTCGGAAGAACCGGCAAGACGCCGCGCAAAAGGTCCATATTGTAATCCTTTTGGCTTATATTTTGAAACTATCCTGATTCAAAACTTCGAGCAAGCGGAAATTTCCGACAAGTTCGCGACCTACCGGCAGGATGTCCGACCTTGCCCCGCTGGAACGATACGATCCCGTTTGATGCATCACATGAGCTATGTGATCCGCGTGGTCGGGGCGATATCCGCCAAGCGTGAACCGGATCCCGGCCATTTGCGATCATAGCCCCCAAGTGGCTCGGCGGGCGATCATCCTGCTGAACCGCAGGCAAACCAACGTTTCGGTTTCATGCTGACGGACCCAAACGCCGCCTTCGTCCGGAATACCGCCTCGGGCCCCGCCTCCCGCTTCCCCATGCGCCACACCTCACGGCGACCGGGACGGTTGTGGGACGTCATGCGCCGCCACATGACGCACAGTCGCCGCTACGAGGTTTCCACCAGTTCATGGATGCGATCCTCGCCTCCTCCAGCATGCCCTTTCCCTGGAAACGGAAATCCCGGAGGCCGTCATGGACAGCAGGCGGATCGTCACCCATGACCACCACCGGACGATTGACTGGCGGAAATACGGGATCCAAGAGTTGCGCATGCTATTGGAGAGGACTCGCAATGGGGGTGTTCCTTTCGGACCATTCGGGTCGGGAACCCTCCTATGGAAATGCCTGTCGCGGTCCGTCGCTCCCGCGCGCCTACCGCTGCCTTGGCCGCATTAGGTATATCGGGGGGAGCTTCGCCGCCTTGATGCCAGACATCAAGGCTTCCGTTGGTGCGTCAGACGCAGGATTTGGGGCTGTGCTATCGATGTCGGCTATTGGCGGCATAGCGGCGACGGCAATGGCGCGCGAATTGTATCGGCACCGGGACAAATGGCGCTGTCTGTGGCTGCGGTCTCACGCGAAAGGCGGGCTGGAGCCGGCCAGCACACTTCCGGTTAGGGCGAATGCCTGTATGGTTCCGCTGCCATTGATGTGGGAACCATCGGCTTGGCGCCGTGCGGCCGTCAGCTCTCCGGGGATCGGGAGGTTGGTGGACGGGAATTCGCTTAGGTGTCGGGCATCGCGCTGCGCCATCGCTCGATCTGACGCTGCCTTTCCCTGAATCTCCGACGGTCCGATTCACTGTAACGGCCAACGCAGGACGAGCACTGGACACCTTCTTCGTAGTCTGGATGCAGCCTGTCCGCGCCCGCCACGGGAAGACCGCACGCATGACAGAGAACATAGCTTCCCTCCGCCAGCCCATGCCTGACACTGACACGCCCGTCGAACACGTAGCATTCGCCGCGCCAGGCGCTTTCGCGCTCTGGAACCTCCTCGAGATATTTCAGAATTCCACCCTTGAGGTGATATACTTCCTGGAATCCCTGTCCGATCAGGTAATTCGTAGCTTTTTCGCAGCGGATTCCTCCGGTGCAGAACATCGCGATCCGGGTGCCCCGAAACCGCTTGCCATTCTCCTCCCACCATCCAGGAAACTCGCCGAATTTTTGCAATTGCGGGTCTATCGAGCCCTCGAACGTGCCAAGGGCGACCTCATAGCTGTTTCTCGTGTCGATCACGGTTACATCCGGCGACCGGATCAACCGGTTCCACTTCGCTGGCTCCACATAGGTTCCAGCCGCCACGTAGGGAGCCACCTCCGGCCGACCCATTGTCACGATTTCCCGCTTCAGCCGAATTTTCATTTTCCTGAACGGCATTCGCCGGGCCTGGCTTTCCTTCCATTCCAGATCGCCACATCCCGGTAATCGGCGGATCTCGTCGAGAACGCCGCTTATGCCCTCGCGGCTTCCCGCGATGGTTCCGTTGATTCCCTCATGCGCAAGTAACAACGACCCTCGAATCCCGTTCCTCTTGCACACGTCGGTAAGAACGGACTTGATCGCTGCGGGATCCTCGAAAGGCGTGAAACGGTATAAAGTGGCGACGGTCTGCATAGACCGCTCCTAAGGCAGGGCAGACCTTAACCGCAAGTCCCGGCATTGACGCCTATCCATTCGGGCCTTACCCCTAACGGGTAACACGAAGTTCGGAGTTGGCCGATGCGAACAAAGAGCGAAGCCCTGATCGTCATTGACCTGCAGAACGACTTCTGTCCGGGCGGGGCGCTTGCGGTACCCGACGGCGACGGGATCGTTTCGGCAATCAACGGTTTGATGGATGACTTTTCATCCGTTGTCCTGACACAGGACTGGCATCCCGCGAACCACTCCTCTTTCGCCTCCCGGCACCCGGAGCGACAGCCTTTCGAGACAATGGACATGCCTTACGGCCAGCAGACGCTCTGGCCGGATCATTGCATCCAAGGCTCACCGGGTGCGGAATTCCATTCCGGCCTCGACACATTGCGAGCCGATCTAATCATCCGAAAGGGCGTCAATCCGGATATCGACAGCTATTCGGCTTGCTTCGAAAACGACCGTCGCACTCCCACGGGTCTTGAAGGCTATCTGAAAACGCGCGGAATAGATACTTTGACCTTCGTCGGCCTTGCCACCGACTTCTGCGTCAGTTGGTCCGCGATCGACGCCGCTGGCCTGGGCTTCACCGTCAGTGTCAGACTGGATCTGTGCCGGGCCATCGACCTTGACGGCTCGCTCGCCGCCGCGCGGGAGAGCATGGTGGCCGCGGGCGTCGACATCAGTTGATCCGATGTTGGACATCGCCACCCGGGTTTACAACCACAAATGGAAGATCGACCCGATCATACGCTCCCTGATCGACAACGACTTCTACAAGCTTCTCATGTGCCAGTCGGTGTTTCGGAACCGGCCGAACGCGGTTGTCACATTCAGTCTCATCAACCGCACCAAATCCGTTCGATTGGCGGAACTGGTCGATGAGGGTGAGCTACGCGAGCAGCTCGATCATATCCGTTCGCTGTCCTTAACTCGGGGTGAAAGCACCTGGCTGCGGGGAAACACATTCTACGGCAAGCGGCAGATGTTCACTCCGGAATTCATGGAGTGGTTCGAGCGCCTCCGCCTGCCCCCTTATGAACTGGAGAAGCGCGACTGCCAGTATGAACTCACGTTCGAAGGAGCCTGGCCCGAAGTCATGCTGTGGGAAATTCCGGCGCTTGCCGTGCTCATGGAACTTCGCGGGCGAGCCGTCCTGAACTCCATGCACCGGTTCGAGCTGCAGGTACTCTATGCTCGCGCGATGACCAAGCTATGGCAGACCATCGAGAGACTGAGGGAAATCGACGGTCTGCGGATCGCCGATTTCGGTACGCGAAGACGCCATTCGTTTCTCTGGCAGGATTGGTGCGTCCAAGCGATGATCGAGGGGCTTGGCGAACGGTTCATCGGCACCTCGAACTGCCTGATCGCCATGCGTCGTGACATCGAGGCGATCGGTACGAACGCGCATGAACTGCCGATGGTTTACTGCGCACTTGCGGAGAGCGACGAGGCGCTTTCCCACGCCCCTTATGAGGTGCTCTCGGACTGGCAAGAGGAACATGACGGCAACCTAAGAATCATACTTCCCGATACATATGGCACCGAAGGATTCCTGAAACGTGCGCCTGACTGGCTGGCGGGCTGGACTGGAATGCGGATCGATTCTGGTGATCCGATCCGGGGCGCGGAAACAGCGATCCGCTGGTGGAAGGACCGTGGTGAAGACCCTCGCGAAAAGCTGCTGATCTTCTCGGACGGTCTGGATGCGGAACGAATCCAAGAACTACATCGGCGGTTTCACGGGCGGGTAAGGGTCAGTTTCGGGTGGGGAACGCTGCTGACCAATGACTTTGGCGGTCTGGCTACCGGCGACTCGCTTGCGCCCTTCTCCCTGGTCTGCAAGGCGACCGCTGCCAACGGGCGTCCGACGATAAAACTGTCGGACAATCCGAACAAGGCTTTAGGACCCGATGACGGGATCGCCCGCTACAGACGCGTTTTTCAGCTGGGGAGTCAGGAAGCGTTGGACGTTCATGTCTGACCGCGGAAGACCATGATTGTTTAGCGCTTACCATCGCCTTTCTGGAACATGGTCCCCCTGTGCGGACCAATGTGTCAGATTACCGGATCGATCACGCCTTTAGGGCCGATAACTGCAATATTCGTTGGGGTATTCGGACCATCGAAACAGGCAAACAAAACCGTTTTGGCCTCAGCGGTCGCCTTGTGAAGCGTCGGTTTCTGATCGCTTTCGGCCCCCGTTATCCCTCTGTTTACCCGTCACCTGAGATAATCCTGAGCAGATCGGCTCGCAGCGGATCGGAAGGCTTGCGATTGCTGCCCTTCGCAGCTCTCCCGTCACTTACCGCGTTGTATGAATAGGTTCCGTCACCATAAATGCTGATGTCGGCAACAAGCCCGGGTCGGGTCCAGCTGAACCCGAAACTTCCATCCGAATGGAGTGTGATATCCGGAAGCGGCACCTTCGTCTCGGTTAGTTTGTCGAGAAGTTCGAGCGCGGTGAGTATCGCCTGCTCATCTGCGGCCCGACTGTCCTTTCCGTTCCAGCCATGCTTCTTTTCACCGAGTTGCAGCACCCGTTCGATACCGGAGACGTCCACTCCTTCAAGTACACTCCGCTGCAGGAATTTCCGGACATATGGCATCTTCGCCAAGCCAGGAAACATGCTGATCAGATCCGCCATTATCCCTCCTTCCTTGCATTAACGTTCCGTCTATCACCCCGGTCCTGAGTGACGGACGAATCGCAGAGGCGCATTGCTTTCGGGTTTCCACTCTTTGCCATCCAAATGTCTCGCATGAACGGGCTTTGAAAGTCAACCACCACATGGCCACTTAACCAGGGCATTCCCACGCTCAAATCCATCCCGGACGCTATTTTAGTGTCTGCCAGAAAACCCCGTGTTTTTCCGGGGATCGGGCCGAATCCGGCGGATTCCGGCTTCACGGGACCCTGGCCGGGCCCGTCGGAGCGCCGTCCGGGGCTTCGACGGGACGGCCGGTGGCGGGAACATATGATGAATATCGGAGCCTCCGCCGGCCCGCGGGCACGCCGGTGCGGGCCCCGCAGCGGCGGGACCTTCCATGGGCCGGTTCACCGATGGACGCGCCGGTCAGGCGGCGACGGGGAGCACGGGGCGCTCCCTCGCCGGCGGCATCAGGCCGGGGCGGTGGACGTTCGCGGCCAGCACCGCCAGCGCCACGGCGCCGGCGAAGCCCTCCTTTCAGTGGCTCCGCACCCGGTCGAGGCCACGGTGCTCCAGGCTGTTGATGGCCGACCCGCCGGCGGCGTGGGCGCGCCGTGCCCAGCGGAACGCCTCCCCGCTTTCCCGGACGCGGTCCGCCTTCGACAGCCTGCCTTTCCGCGGCATGGCGTCGGCTCCGGCATCCCGGCAGGCCCCAGCCGGTCCGGGGGCTGTGCGGACCGCGGTCGAAGCTCACCACCGACAGGTCGGGGAACCGGGCCCGCGCCTCCCCGCCCATGGGGACCGCCACGTCCACGTCGCTCCCCTCCCAAATGACGGAATGGTGCGGGAGGAATCCGTGACGGTCCTCAGGGACGCGGACCGGAACGCCGGGCTCCACCGGGACCCCGGCCTTTCCCTTCGATATCCAGCGGGTGTGCGGCCCCAGCCCCCCGCAGGCCCGGGACACGTCCCGGACCATGCACCGCGCCGCGTCCATCGGCAGGCTGCGGTCGGTCGGATGATGCACGTCGGTCCCGGCCACGAAGGAATGACGGCGGCCGCGCGACGCGGCGCCAGACTTTTTTCCGGCCACCCCGTGGCCCCTCTCCACGACCATCCTTCCGACCCCGGCGGGAAGTTCCGGCGAGGGGAGCGACACGCTGTCAACCAGACGCCGGTATCCGTATCCGTCCACGTCCCATGATCCGTGACCCGGCCTCCGGCCTTCGCCGGATCGTCCGGTGCCCGTTCGCCAGGTCCTGAAGCCGGTCGAAACCGCACCCGGGACCCTGCTTCACGACCCCCGGCACCAGGATGGTCAACGGCTCCATCCCCGGCCTGCCGACCCGGCGGCTCCTTCCGGGCAGCACCATCCTGCCCGGAAGCCGGAACAGCCGCTTTCGGGTCCCTTCGTCGCTGCAGGGGTCCTGGAGGCCGATCCGGATCGCCGGGATGTCGTCCCTCGATTTCACGGTCGGCCTGATCCTCCTGATGTCGGGGGCGCCGGGCCGCCGCTGGGTGTCGTGGACCCTGCGCATGGGGGCCTCCTGAAGGGGAGGATTGCCGGATTCCGCGGCATACCCTGACCGCCATATCCGGTGAATCCCCGCAAGGCGAAATCCGTCGTTTACCGCGAAAAAACCGAATCTTGGCGGTTTTCTGGCGCCCCCGTTCCGCTCTGAAGTGCAACACCGTTGATGGTGGGAAGCCGCGTTTCGGGTGCAGCATCCCGCGAACCGGCCAGATAACGGCGACAGTCCCTGTGCTCAGGATAGGAGAGTGTCATGCCCGAGGGCTACCGTCATCTGACCTTCGACGGAAGATGCCAGATATACGCGACGGGGAAAAGCGGGCTTTCGAACGGGGCCATCGCCAGGCGGCCGGGCCGCCATCCGGCCACCATATCGCGGGAGATCCGACGCAACGGCGGCGGGCGGGATACCGGCAGGGACAGGCGTGGAGGAAGGCCACCGGGCGCCGGAGCGGGGCCTCTTCGGTCCCGGGGAAGCTGACGGAGGAGCGCTGGGCGAAGGTCGTGGCGAAGCTGGAGGAGGGCTGGAGCCCGGAACAGGTCTCGGGGCGTCTCCGGCTGGAGGACCCCGGCATGGTCGGCCGTCAGCGGATATACGACCTCGTACGCGCGGACGGCGGGGACGGAGGAACGCTTTTCGGGCACCTGCGGCGGCGGGGAAAGAAACCGGACCGGCAGGGTGGCCGCCACGCGGGCCGGGGTCACATCCCGGGCCGGAGGGACATCCCGGAGCGCCCGAAAGAGGTCGGGGCGAAGGCGGGAATCGGCGACCGGGAAGCGGACACGGTGATCGGCGGGGGAAACGGCGGTGCGGTGGTGTCGCTTGTGGACAGATGCCCGGAATTCACGCCTGTCCAACGGGTTGACGGAAAGAGGGCGGAGGCGGTCGGCGAGGCGATGACCGACCTTCTCAAGGGGCTCGGCGCCAGGGTCCACACGATCACGGCGGACAACGGCAAGGAGTTCGCGGGGCACGCGAAGGTGGCGAAGGCGCCGGCGGCCGACTTTTTCCTCCCGACGCCCTACCACTCGTGGGAGCGGGGCCTGAACGGGCACACCAACGGGCTGCCGCCCCAGTACCTGCCGAAGGGGACCGACCTGCGGCAGGTCACGGACGCCCGCGTGAAGCGGGTCCGGGACATCCTGAACGCGCGCCCCCGCAAGGCGCCCGGCTACCTGACGCCGGCGGAGGCTTTCGCGCGGGCGCGGCCTCCCTGAGGCGCTTCGCCCCGTCGGCCGACGGGGGAGAGGGAATTCCGCAGGCGCGCCCGCCCGGTTTCGGTCGGGCCACCCCTTCCCTCGCCCGGACGGGCGCGCCACCTCCCGCCGCGGGGCCCTGCCGCCGCCGGGAGGCCCGGTTACGCTCCGATCCGAAGGGACAGCCGCCGTATTCCGCGTGGAATCCGGGGCCCTGGCCGGAAAATCCCTCAACACCGGCCCGCCTCCTCCGCTCGGGCCACGCCCTCGCTCCGGAGGCGGGCCGGTGTTGCACTTCGGACTGGAAGTGGGGGCGGACACTACGTATAAAAATTCCGATTACCCGCTTCGCCGGAGGGGCTGCCAACGCTTCGTCCCGCTATGTTCACCGATCAGGCATCGTCGGCGCTTCTGAATGGTCAGATAGGACTTCGGACATTGATCCCCCACAAGTTCCAATTGCGTCCCGTCCACAGATCTTTGCTGGCAACGCCATCCATAAATTCCGTGTGCTTTGCGCTTTCGGTCGAAAAACAGGGCTGGCGGCGCAACCATATGCCGAGCGATGGCCTCCACCTGTTGATATGAACGAGCACATCCTTCGTGGATCATCGATTTTGTCATTCACATCACCCGTCAGATCGGAACGGGAAGCCTATGCAATCTCACCGAGTCGCCACAGACTTCCCGGGCCAGATCCATGACATGCTCATGGTGTGTGAAATACAAAGCCTGTCCTTGACCGGCGATCTCACGAAGCAGATTCAGCGCGGCTGTGGTTCGGGTGTTATCGAAGGTCTCCATGATATCGTCGGCGACGAACGGTAGCGTTGTTCCGCCCGATGCGTATTGGCGGTATCCCGCGAGGCGCAACGCCAGATAAAGCTGAAACCGCGTCCCTTTTGACATTTCGGCAACTGTGATCGAGCGGCTGTCTCTCTCCCTCAAAGCGAGAAGCAATTCCTTTTGCCCGTCCGCCTGTGTTCTCAATTGCCGATAGCGTCCGCCGGTAAGCGCATTGAATGCCGTCTCCGTATCCGCAAGCATACCGCTTCTATGCTCTTCCCGATACTCAACCAGGGCCTGCTCGGCAGCGAGAACGCCGAGTCTGAGCCTTAGAGCGGTCCTCGCTTTTTCCTTGAGTTCGAGAAGCAATGTCTGGCGGGCTTCCAGCAGCCGGGCGGGCTTGTCATCGCCCCCGACCCTTTCGAGAGCGTCACTCGCGGACCGGAGATCCCCCACCTTTTCCATATACTCTGCCTCGGCCCGATCTAGATCGGATTCCACGGCTGTCTTCCGAGCTTCAAGCTCAAGCGCGTCCTGATCCAGGAGTAGGTCTTCGGCAGCGGCCATATCAGTGACACCGAGGCGCGTCAGGATACGGTCCTGGAGGTCAAGGGAGTCCTTTCGCAGTTGGTCCGCTTTGGTGGCTTCACCCAGAATTTCCAAGAGGTCATCGATCGATTGTATCGCCCGGACCTCTTTGAACGTCACCGCCAATTCATCAACTCTTTGATCGATAGATTTAAGGTGGGCTTCAGAGGTACGAATTCCTGCAGCGACGTTGGAGATTTTCACAGTGAGATTCTCAAGATCGGCTTCCGACTTTCTGGCGATTTCGAGACGGCGCCTCAACCTTTCTCCGAGAACGAGCGGGGCGGCATGGACCCGCTCGCCCGCCCGTCTCGCCAATTCGCGAATACCGCTTTCAAATTCCGCTTGATCCTTTCGCATCGCTTCGATGCGCCTTTGCAGTTTGTGCCGATCAGCGAACTTGGCGCCTAGGCTGCGAAGAGTTGAAAGTTTCCAGCGAAAATCGTCGACGCTTCGCAGGGATTTCGGAAGGGAATTAATTTCGGCATCCCAGTTTTTCTGGAGATCACCGATACTTTCAGATAACCGTTTTACCTTATCCGCGCGGCGGATGGTTTCGGACTTTGCCTCATTTTGCAGCTGCTTATCGGCCTCGTGCTTCGCTCTTGCTTTAGCTGCATCGGCCACTGCGGTGCGGGCACGTTTGACGAGATCCCGAAGACTCGGGGCTTCCCCATCGATCGCCAAGGCGGTCCTGAGACTTGTAACGGCGTCTTCCGCTGATCGCGTCGTATTCTCACGGATGGTCTTCTTTTTTTCTAGGTCGGAGATACGCTCCTGCGCCACCAGGAGATGTGTCTGCCAGACGGGTAGATCCCGTGGATCATAGGATCCCGGAAGACCCAATCCCGCCAAGAGTTCCGACACTTGCGCGGTATTTTCCTCGAAGACGTCATTCGCCGATTTCAACGCTTCCTCGCGGGACTCAACATCGGCCTTCGATGAGACGGCTTCCAGCTGAATCTCGCGCAGTCGCGCCAATCCTTCGGCAAAGCCAAGTCGCGCATCCTGCACTTCATCGTCACGCTTCATAGAGGCATGGAACTTCGTTGCGGTCTCCGGGGTCAGCGCCTTGCTATGTTCCTCCCACAGGTTATCGCGTTCGCTGCGGGCCTCGTTCGCCCTGCAATCCGCCGAGGCTGCTTCATGCTGTTCGAACTCGCCAAGCCGTGCCGCCATGCTCTTTGCCTTGACTTGCGCATCCACGAGCTTTCGCGCAGCGTCATCCCGTTGACCGCAAAGGTCGGTCCAGCGGCCTGCGAGACGCCCCGCTTCCTCCTTCGAGAGTGAAAGCGAGGCGAGATCCGAAGACTCTCCTGACCATGGTCTGAGCTTTTGGAGAGCCGCATCGAGAGCCGATTCCGCCGCCGATACATCCTGGGCTGCGCCTTCCTGTCGAGAAATGCGGTCCTCGGGTTGGATATCCTCCAGAAGACGCTCCAACTCCGTTAATTCGGGGATTTCTTTCCTGTCTACTTCTGTCCTATTCAGCGCCTCAGATTTCTGAAGCGCGGTGGCTTCTTCCCGTAGGGCAATCGCAAGGTCTTTCTTCGCATCGTTGATTTGCCCTGCGACCTCCTCAAGCTTTACCAACCGAATCTCGGGAATAATGCCCTCCTCCGGCGTTGCTACACCGAGTTCCGTGGCAAACCCGGATAGCTCGTTGTTCACACCCTCCATTTCTGTATCGCGCTTGGGAAGATCCTCATCAGCGGTCTGCGCCCGTGATTTCGGGATATCGAGCAGAACCGTCAATTCGTCGCCGATACCGGTAATCGCGGTGTCATGCGCCAACTCGTTCAATGCCTTTTCCTCTATCTCCAACTGGAGACTTGATTGGCGCAGCTTCGTTTCGGTCTCGATACGGCCCGATTTCAGGTGCTGCGCTTCTTCCGCCGCGCCGTCCGGAGCGCTGGGATAACCGGAGTAACCCTGAAGAGCCCGGTCTGTTTCCTGAAGTTTATTTAGGAGCGGCAGACACTCGATCATGGCCACAAGACGCGTCCTGTCCCGTAGAAACGCATCGCGTTTCCCTTTCGCCTTTTCGAGGAGTTCCGTCGCTGTATCGCGATCCGCCTTCAGACGGCGAAACTCGCTGGCGGGAACATCGACTTCGCGGATCTGGCTTTGGAGTTCCTTTAGTTTACCCTTGGCTTCGGCGAGTTCTGTCCTGCGACCACGTGGTTTATGAAACTTCTCCACCTCAGCGCTCACCATTTCCATTACCGAGCTAAGATCCGAGAGCCCTGCGGCCGCCGAAAAGAGGAGCTCACCGAGATTGCCCTTACTGGCGAGAATGTCATCGCCACCGGCTTCGATCGTCTCATCGTCGAGGGAGAACATCGCTCGATATTGATCGCGGTCGATTCCGTCCAAGGTGTGCGACAGCAAGGTCGGACTGACCGCATCGCCGGAGGGGGTGATCAGGTCGCCCTTGCTTCGCTTGATACGGATGAGATCGACCGCGTTACCGTCGATCTCGAGCACCCCACCGATCCTCATATTCTCATAGTCATGGAGAAAGTT
This sequence comes from uncultured Rhodobacter sp., assembly GCA_965201085.1. Lineage (GTDB taxonomy): Bacteria > Pseudomonadota > Alphaproteobacteria > Rhodobacterales > Rhodobacteraceae > JAPOUP01. Next base: position 199,201 of record CBDAVS010000016.1, read on the forward strand.
ATATTTACTACGGCTCGGAATGCCGAAGAGCAGGTCGAGATATCCATCAAAGGCAGTGGTCTTACCGGCCTCATTCGGTCCGAATATGATATGGAGATCGGGTGTGTTGTCGTCTCTCTGGCCGAAATCCAAAGAGAAATCAGTGAATTGGCCGAAGCGAATAAGATCGAGGCGGCGCAGTCTCACGGCGAATCCTCCGCATCGCCCGCCATGATACGTGCGACAACCTCATCGAGCCCTTCGTTGAACAGCTGTCGGATCCGGGTGGCTACCTCCTCTTCCGTCTCACCGAAGATATCCCTCAGTTCAGGAGGAAGGTTGCCGATCACGTCCTTGGCGATCTTATTCACACGCGCCATAAACGCCTCATTATCTGACAGTTTAGCCATCAACATTCCAAGTTCGCTCCGGGGATCTTCACCGTTGACGTTCTGGGACGGTGGCTTTTGCAGATGAACGATCCCTTCGATCCAGATGGAACGCTTTGATCGCGCGATGTCGACAACCTGCTGGAGCAGAAGGTCCCTGTCCCGGCGCAGACGCCAGGCAAGTGTGGTTTCACCGGTCAGCTGCAGACGCAGAACCTTATGCTCCGAAGGTCCCGCTTCCGATCCGGAAATCCCGGACTCGACCGCATTGAGCACGTCTCGCCAGTCGTCGATATCGTCAAGTGGAACATTCCTTCGGGTGAATTCGACCTGCGACGTCACGCGCTCTTCGAGAGACACTATCCCTTGATCGACCGTCACAAGCGTCACCGTTTTCGGACCCGCCTCACCTATATCCCGACCCTGGGGCATACCGGGCATTATGACGTGGGGATTTTCTGAATGGACCTGACGAATATGGATGTGTCCAAGCGCCCAATAGTCGTACCCATATTCCCTGAGATCATTCAGTCCGCAGGGCGCATAGGTGTCGTGTCCCGACGCGCCTGCGAGACTTGTATGGAGCAGCCCGATATTGAAGAGACCCTGAACCGGTGGCCGGTATTTTGGAAGGAGGCTATCGGACGCCTGGGGTCTGGCGAAGCTGACCCCGTGGATGGCGATGCCGTGCTCGGTGAGTTCCTGTATCCCGCCATGTCCGGTAAAGACGTGTACGTTCTCGGGGAATTCCAGTTCCCGTGTCAGTACGCTTTCCGCATCATGGTTACCCCGGATCATGAAAACAGGGATATCTGCCGAGTTAAGGCGTTCCATTTCCGCGACAAGAAACGCAGCGGTTTTCATGCTGCGGATATCGCCGTCATAAAGATCACCGGCGATGAGTAGGGCGTTGACGTTCTCTTCGATACAAAGGTCGACGATACGCTCAAGGGACCGCCGTGTGGCGTTACCGACCAGTTCCGAAAGCTCCGCATCCTTAAGAGCGAGGCTTTTCAGCGGAGCGTCAAGATGAAGGTCTGCCGTGTGAATGAATTTGAACATGCTCCACCTTCAGTTCCAAATCCTGGCATCGGTCATATATAGCGCGGCGGGCCCTGAGCGAAGGAAATCGCGGCTTTTACGCACTGGTCATTTTCAATGGGAGTCACCCAAGTTTCAGAAAGCGACTCGTTCAAACCGATAGAAGACGGACAGCGGACTGCCTTTGTTTCTATCGCTTGCCCCTTAGAGTTTGATCCATAAGTTGAGTGGTCCCGCAGGATGTGGTATTCCAGATTGACCGTTTACCCAAATCCGGAGATCGCCATGCCCTGGAACAGGACCACCCAACAGCTCCATAAGCGCTCGGACGACCACAGTCAAAATGACCTGACCGACGCCGAATGGACCGTCGTCGAGCCGATGCTTCCGAAGCGGGGAAGGATGGGACGGCCGCGCGAGGTCGACCTTCGGTCGGTGTTCGACGCGGGCCGGTATATCCTGTCCACGGGATGCCAGTGGCGCGCGTTACCCTCTGGATATCCACCGTTTTCCACCGACCGGAACCATTTTTACGCATGGCGGCGGAGCGGGCTCCCGGAGCGTATCGTGCATCGTCTCCGGGACCTCGCGCGGCGGTGTCCGGGGCGCTCCGCGGAGCCGACCGCCGCCCCGGTCGACAGCCAGTCGGTGAGGACCACGGAGAGCGGCGGCCCCCGCGGCCACCACGCCGGGAAGAGGGTGAAGGGGAGGAAAAGGCACCTGATCGTGGACGCCGACGGCACGCCGGTCGTCATGACGGTTCACACCGCCGATATCCAGGACCGGGACGGCGCACCGGACCTGATCGCGGAGCTGCTGGAGACGGTGCCCACGGTGTGTAGGCTGTTCGCCGACGGTGGCCACCCGGGTCCGAAGCTGCGGGAGCGGCCTGGGGGGATGGGGTTGCCGGACGCGATCAGGATCGTCGGAAAACCGAAGGATGTCAAAGGGTTCACTGTTCCCTGCCGCCGCTGGGTCGTGGAGCGGACCTTCGCCTGGATGGGCCGGTGCCGCCGCCTGTCGAAAGATTACGAAAGGCTCAGCGAGAACTCGCTGGCATCCGGGGTGAGGCATCACGCGCCACCGGTCCGAGCGTGAGTGAGGCACGAACGAACGCTGGCCGCCTGCCGGTTCCTGCTCAGGCGGGTGGCGAGGGCGTCAACTCCATGAAAAACAATGGTTTAATGATATCAGTGACTTATGATTCAAACTCTTAGAGTTTGTTCCATAAGTTGAGTGGTCCCGCAGGATGTGGCATTCCGGTTGGTGAAAGCAACCAAATACGGAGAGAGCCATGCCCTGGAACAGGACCACCCAACAGATCCATAAGCGCCCGGACGACCACAGTCAAAACGACCTGACCGACGCCGAATGGACCATCATCGAGCCGATGCTGCCGAAGCAGGGAAGGATGGGACGGCCGCGCGAGGTCGACCTTCGGTCGGTGTTCGACGCGGTCCAGTATATCCTGTCCACGGGATGCCAGTGGCGCGCGTTACCCTCTGGATATCCACCGTTTTCCACCGACCGGAACTATTTTTACGCATGGCGGCGGAGCGGGCTCCTGGAGCGTCTCGTGCATCGTCTCCGGGACCTCGCGCGGCGGTGTTCGGGGCGCTCCGCGGAGCCGACCGCCGCCTCGATCGACAGCCAGTCGGTGAAGACCACGGAGAGCGGCGGGCCCCGCGGCTACGACGCCGGGAAGAAGGTGAAGGGGAGGAAAAGGCACCTGATCGTGGACGCCGACGGCACACCGATCGTCATGACGGTTCACACCGCCGACATCCAGGACCGGGACGGGGCGCCGGACCTGATCGCGAAGCTGCTGGAGACGGTGCCCACGGTGTGTAGGCTGTTCGCCGACGGTGGCTACGCGGGTCAGAAGCTGCGGGAGCGGCTTGAGGGGATGGGGTTGTCGAACGTGATCAGGATCGTCGAAAAACCGGAGGATGTCAAAGGGTTCACTGTTCTCTATCGCCGCTGGGTCGTGGAGCGGACCTTCGCCTGGATGGGCCGGTGCCGCCGCCTGTCGAAAGATTACGAAAGGCTCAGCGAGAACTCGCTGGCATGGGCGCAGCTGGCCGCCTGCCGGTTCCTGCTCAGGCGGGTGGCGAGGGCGTCAACTCCATGAAAAACAATAGTTTAATGATATCAGTGACTTATGATTCAAACTCTTAGAGTTTGTTCCATAAGTTGAGTGGTCCCGCAGGATGTGGCATTCCGGTTGGTGAACGCAACCAAATACGGAGAGAGCCATGCCCTGGAACAGGACCACCCAACAGATCCATAAGCGCCCGGACGACCACAGTCAAAACGATCTGACCGACGCCGAATGGACCATCATTGAGCCGATGCTGCCGAAGCAGGGAAGGATGGGACGGCCGCGCGAGGTCGACCTTCGGTCGGTGTTCGACGCGGTCCGGTATATCCTTCGACGGGATGCCGTTGGCGTGCGTCACCCTCTGGATATCCACCGTTTTCCACCGACCGGAACCATTTTCACGCATGGCGGCGGAGCGGGCTCCTGGAGCGTATCGTGCATCGTCTCCGGGACCTCGCGCGGCGGTGTTCGGGGCGCTCCGCGGAGCCGACCGCCGCCCCCGTCGACAGCCGGTCGGTGAGGACCACGGAGAGCGGCGGGCCCCGCGGCCACCACGCCGGCAGGGAGGTGAAGGGGAGGAAAAGGCACCTGATCGTGGACGCCGGCGGCACACCGATCGTCATGACGGTTCACACCGCCGACATCCAGGACCGGGACGGGGCGCCGGACCTGATCGCGAAGCTGCTGGAGACGGTGCCCACGGTGTGTAGGCTGTTCGCCGACGGTGGCCACCCGGGTCCGAAGCTGCGGGAGCGGCCTGGGGGGATGGGGTTGCCGGACGTGATCAGGATCGTCGAAAGACCGAAGGATGTCAAAGGGTTCACTGTTCTCTACCGCCGCTGGGTCGTGGAGCGGACCTTCGCCTGGATGGGCCGGTGCCGCCGCCTGTCGAAAGATTACGAAAGGCTCAGCGAGAACTCGCTGGCATCCGGGGTGAGGCATCACGCGCCACCGGTTCGGGCGTGAGTGAGGCACGAACGCCCGCCCGCCGCCTGCCGGTTCCCCATCCGCCGTGTGGCGCGGGAGCTGAACCCCCGGAATCAAACAGTTGATTAAATCAGTGACTTATGAGTCAAACTCTTAGATGATCGGCACCCGGGCAGAGGGAGGAGTCGAACGTGAACGCCCGGTGCGCATCTTTCCATCAATCATTACCGCGGCGATACCGGGGATATTGCCTATCGACATTGCGCCCAGGACGTCGTCGCCCTGCGACCCACTGGGACGGTCAATGAAAACCAGATCCGCGGGGCGCCCCGTCGCGATGATCCCTTGCGCAAGGTCGCGCCGCTTGGCTACGTTACCACTACCGCAACACCATGCCTGCTCAGCTGGCAGCCCCCCCAGACTGGCAAGCAACGTCGCCATGCGAAGCATTCCGTTGGGCTGCACACCAGAACCAGCAGGCGCATCTGTACCGATCAGGAAATCAGCCAGCCGGTTTTCCGCCTGCGCGCCTTCCATGGCGACGAGCGCGGATTTTTCATTGCCATTGTGCACGGCCTCCAGCACACCTCTGGCGTGGCGGCAAAGCTCGCGGATTGCCTCATGCGGGATCGAGGTCGGGCCGCCATTGATATGGCTTACTACATCGGGCTGTGCTTCAAGCACGTCCTCTGCCTTCACGTGATGAGACCCCGCTATCGACGGGCCGCCTGTGTGCATGATCGTTTCGATCCCCAATTCCCGGCACCAGCCGGTAACGCGGGCCGCCTCAGGCCCTTTGGCCACGGTGCCAAGACCGATTTCACCGATATGCCGGATGCCCACCTCTTTGATCCCCGCATAAAAGTCGCGGTCAAAATCAAGCTCCGGCACCGGCGCACCGGCAATAACCTTGGCCCCGGCGGCGCGGAAATTGGCAAAGCAACGTTGCGCCACCATGGCCAGTGCCTTGACACCTTCAGCGTCCTTCGGGCGGCCTGGCAGATGAACTTCGCCTGCGGAGATGAAACTGGTGACGCCGCCGTTTACGTTCATCTCGATCCAGCCAATCTGGTTTTGACGAGGCGTCCAATCGCCGAAGACTGGATGACAATGCCCATCAATCAAGCCTGGGGCGACAGCACAGCCCGCAGCATCAATCGTGCGGTCGGCCTCCACGGCTTCGAAGCCGACAATCACGCCATCCTCGATGAGAATGCAGTCGCTGTCTTCCAGAGGTAAGTCCAGATCACCGGTCAGAAGTCTACCAATGTTGCGGATAAGCGTGCGGCCCGGTTCTGGAGCGTCTTTCGGTGCGTCAGCCATCTGTTCCCCTCAATATCCATTCCACAAATGAAAGCGTCTCACCGCCGCGGCTGATCGAGCTTCACCCATGTCTTGCCGACCATCTGAAAACCGAGGACTTCTGCCATTGTGACAGGTGTTCATTAGCATACAAACAAAGATACCCGATGTGTCAACATCTTTGTTCGAGGTCTTTCCCCCACGAGACGGCACGAGGAACCGGTTTTCTCGACGGCCTCCTCCGAACGGAGATGGAGAGCACTGATGATATCAGGATAGTTTGGCGAGAAGCGTCAGGAAAGTTCCGCGTTCAGCCGGGCTCAGGGGTTTGAGGGTTTCCTCGGTGATCTGGTGTCCAGCCTCGTGGAGTGCTTCCTCAAGCGACTTGGCATGCTCTGTCAGAGCAATCAATGAACGCCGCCTGTCTGCGGGATCAGGTTTGACATCTACCAGTTTTCGACTGCGTAGCCGGTCAACGACGCCCTTGATTGTCGCAACGTCCATCGCGGTTTTTCGACCCAGTTCGTTTTGTGAGCATTCTCCAAGCTGTAGCAATTTCACCACCACCGAAAACTGCGTCGGAGTCAGTTTCAGGGGTGCAAGAGACTGAAAAATCAAAGCGTGCCGTTGCCCCGCAACGCGCATCATGTAACCCGCCTGGTCTTCCAGGATATATCGTTCGCCTGGGTTCCCTGCGTTTTGTGGCGTCGCGTGCGGCCTGTTTTCGATACGTTTCGACATCTACCAGCCTATCGTATTTCGAAAATAATACCAATTCTCGAAAGTCTTGACTCACGAGCCAAACGGAAACATCACGCTGTGTCGGATAGCAATGAAATGTGTACGTCAGGTGCCATCTTCCTCTGCCTTGCGGGTGCCAAAACCTATCATAGAGAGAAACATGCCTGCCGCTCCAGCGGTCACGGACGCCGACCGCGCACTTGAGGAGATTACGGACCTGTTGAGGAAATGCAAGGACGGCGGGTGGAGGCGACGGCTCCGCGCCGTCGCCATGGTCATGGAGGACGCGCGGAAGCGGTGCGAGACCGTCCGGTGGCTCAAAGCGGATCGGCAGTCCATGAGCGACCGGTTCAACCGCTACAACGCAGGTGGGCCGGATGGCCTGAAGAAAAGGCCACTCCAGGCATGCGCCCGAGCTTGAGGACGGGCAGCGGGCGGAGGTCGAGCGCTGACTGGAGAAAAGCCCGGACGCCACCGTTCGGGCCTGGACCCTCGACCTGATCGGGGAGTGGATCGAGGGTACCTTCGGGAAGGCGCTGTCGCCGGAGACCATCCGCCGTAGCGTCCGCTCGTTGGGATTCCACAAGGTCTTGCTCCGACCGATCCATCCGAAGACCGATCGGTTGAGGTCGGGAGCCTCACCGACAGAATGTCGTCCATGAGTTCGGCAACGCGCTTTTTTTTCGGAACCCCCGCGCCAGCCCGAAGTGCAACACCTTAGGTGGTGGGAAGCCGCGCCGGGGGCGCGGCATATCGCTGACCGGCCGGATAACGGCGACAGTCCCTGTGTGAACAATGGGAGAGTGTCATGCCCGAGGTCTACCGTCATCCGACCTTCGACGGGAGATGCCGGATTTACGCCCTGGGGAAAGGCGGGCTTTCGAACGGGGCCATCGCGCGGCGGCCCGGGCGCGGTCCGTCGACGGTATCGCGTGGGCTCCGTCGCAGCGGCGGCGGTAGGTATACAGGCCCAGGTGGGCGCAGGGGAAGCTCACCGGGGAGCGCCGGGCGGCGGTCGCGGCGAAGCCGGGGAGGGCTGGAGCCCGGAACGGATCCCGGGTCGCCTCCGGCCGGAGGATCCGGGAATGGTGGGCAGGCGGCGGATATACGACCGCGTCCGGGCCAACGGGAAGGGCGGCGGAAGTCCGTTGACGCACCTGCGGCGACGTGGAAGGAAGCGGAACCGGCAGGGTGGCCGCCACGCGGGCCGGGGCCATATCCCGGGCCGGAGGGACATCCCGGAGCGCCCGGAGACCGTCGGGGAGAAGGTCGGGACCGGCGACCGGGAGGCGGACACCGTTATCGGCGGGGGCCATGGCGGCGCGGTGGTGTCGCCTGTGGACCGGGCGTCGGAACGGCCGTCTCTCCGGCGGGTTGACGGATAGAGGGCGGAGGTGGTCGGAAAGGCGATGACCGACCTCCCGGGGGACCCGGGGCCAGGGTCCACACGATCACGGCGGACAGTGGCAGGGAGTTCGCGGAGCGCGCGAAGGTGGCGAAGGCGCTGGAGGCCGACTTCCTCCTCCCGACGCCCTGCCATTCCCGGGAGCGGGGCCTGAACGGGCATACCGACGGGCCGCCGCGCCGGTATCCTCCGAAGGGGACCGGCTTTCGGCGGGTCACGGACACCCGTGTGAAGCGGGTCCGGGACATCCTGGACGCGCGTCCCGGGAAGGTCCCCGGCTACCTGACGCCTGCGGAGGCGTTCGCCCGGGCGCGGCCTCCCCGAGGACGCCCGACCCGTCGGACGGCGGGGGAGAAAGAGGGTTTCCGGCGCGCCCGTCCGGGGCTTCGGCCGGGCCACCCCCCCTCCCTCGCCCGGACGGGCGCCACCTCCCGCCGCGGGGACCTGCCGCCGCCGGAGAGGCCGGTTACGATCCGGTCCGAAGGGACAGCCGCCGCATTCCGTGTGGGATCCGGGTCCCTGGCCGGAAAATCCTTCAACCCCGGCCCGCCTCCTCCGCTCGGGGCCACCCCCGCTCCGGTGGCGGGCCGGGGTTGCACTTCAGGCTGGCGCCGGGGGAATGAATTGGGCATAACCCAGATATGCCACCCGCGCGATGACGCGCGGCCCAGACCGCAGCGCCCTCACCTCCGCAGGCGGCGCAACGGCAGCGGTGGCCGCGGTGCTTGGTGACCCCGAAGGGCCGTCGTCGGCGAACACCGCGACACAATCAGTTCAGATACCTTGGTAGTTAGTGTCTGCCAGAAAACCCCGTGTTTTTCCGGGGATCGGGCCGAATCCGGCGGATTCCGGCTTCACGGGACCCTGGCCGGGCCCGTCGGAGCGCCGCCCGGGGCTTCGACGGGACGGTCGGTGGCGGGAACATATGGTGAACATCCGGGCCTCCGCCGGCCCGCGGGCACGCCGGTGCGGGCCCCGCAGCGGCGGGACCTTCCATGGGCCGGTTCACCGGTGGACGCCCCGGTCAGGCGGCGGCGGGGAGCACGGGGCGCTCCCTCGCCCGGAGCATCAGGCCGAGGCGGTGGACGTTCGCGGCCAGCACCGCCAGCGCCACGGTGCGGGCGAAACCCTTCTTTCCGTGGCTCCGCACCCGGTCGAGGCCACGGTGCTCCAGGCTGTTGATGGCCGATTCGACGGCGGCGTGGGCGCGCCGCGCCTCGCGGAACGCCTCCCCGCTTTCCCGGACACGGTCCGCCTTCGACAGCCTGCCTTTCCGCGGCATGGCGTTCAGCTCCAGCATCCCGGCAGGCCTCAGCCGGTTCGAGGGGCTGTGGAAACCACGGTCGAAGCTCACCACCGACAGGTCGGGGAACCGGGCCCGCGCCTCCTCCACCATGGGGACCGCCACGTCCACGTCGCTCCCCTCCCACATCACCGAATGGTGCAGGAGGAATCCGTGACGGTCCTCAAGGAGGCGGACCGGAACGCCGAGCTCCACCGGGACCCCGGCCTTTCCCTTCGATATCCAGCGGGTGTGCGGCTCGAATATCGAGTGCACCTTCTCGCGGTGCGGGATCGTCTCTCCCTTCAGGATCCGCCGTCCGGTCAGGTCCGCCTGGTGCCTGACATGGCCGATGAAGCCCCGGATACTGTCCGATGAGCCCGGGATGCCCAACATATCGTCGATCTCCGCGCAGCTGGCCTCCGCCCTGTCCGCCAGCTTCAGGGCGAGCCGGAGCAGCGCCTCCACGTCCCTCGGGCGGGAGTTGGCGAGCCGTGACGTGGCCACCCGGAGGTAGCCTTTCCGGAGCTTTTTCCAAAGGTATTCCTTCTGCCGCCAGCCGCGTGGCCCCAGCCCCCCGCAGGCCCGGGACACGTCCCGGACCATGCACCGCGCCGCGTCCATCAGCAGGCTGCGGTCGGTCGGATGGTGGACGTCGGTCTCGACCACGAAGGAATCACAGCGGCCGCGCAACGCGGCGCCAGGCTTTTTTCCGGCCACCCTGTGGCCTCTCTCCACGACCATCCTTCCGACCTCGGCGAGGAGTTCCGGCGTGAGGAGCGACACGTTGTCAACCAGACGCTGGTATTCGTATTCGTATCCGTCCACGTCCCATGATCCGTGGCCCGGCCTCCGGCCTTCGCCGGATCGAGATGTGTTGGTTCGCCAGTTCCTGAAGCCGGTCGAAATCGCACCCGGGACCCTGCTTCACGACCCCCAGCACCAGGATGGTCCACAGTTCCATCCCCGGCCTGCCGACCCGGCGGCTCCTTCCGGGCAGCACCATCCTGTCCAGAAGCCGGAACAGCCGCTTTCGGGTCCCTTCGTCGCTGTAGAGGTCCTGGAGGCCGATCAGGATCGCCGGGATGTCGTCCCTCGATTTCACGTTCAGCCTGATCCTCGTGATGTCGGGGGCGTCGAGCCGCCGCTGGGTGTCGTGGACCTTGCGCATGGGGGGCTCCTGAAGGGGAGGACTGGCGGATTCCGCGGCATATGGTGGCGCATCCGCCCCCTGACTGCCATATCCGGTGATTCTTCGCAAGGCGAATTCCGTCATTTACCGCGAAAAAACCGCAGCTTGGCAGTTTTCTGGCGGACACTAGTTAGTGTCTGCCAGAAAACCCCGTGTTTTTCCGGGGATCGGGCCGAATCCGGCGGATTCCGGCTTCACGGGGCCGTGGCCGGGCCCGTCGGAGCGCCGCCCGGGGCTTCGACGGGACGGTCGGTGGCGGGAACATATGGTGAACATCCGGGCCTCCGCCGGCCCGCGGGCACGCCGGTCCGGGCCCCGCAGCGGCAGGACCTTCCATGGGCCGGTTCACCGGTGGACGCCCCGGTCAGGCGGCGGCGGAGAGCACGGGGCGCTCCCTCGCCCGCGGCATCAGGCCGGGGCGGTGGACGTTCGCGGCAAGCACCGCCAGCGCCACGGCACCGGCGAAACCCTCCTTTCCGTGGCCGCGGACGCGGTCCAGACCGCGGTGCTCCAGGCTGCTGATGGCCGACCCGCCGGCGGCGTGGGCGCGCCGTGCCTCGCGGAACGTCTCCCCGCTTTCCCGGACGCGGTCCGCCTTCGACAGCCTGCCCCTGCGGGGCATGGCGTCAGGCTCCAGCATCCCGGCAGGCCCCAGCCGGTCCGGGGGGCTGTGCGGACCGCGGTCGAAGCTCACCACCGACAGGTCGGGGAACCGGGCCCGCGCCTCCCCGCCCATGGGGACCGCCACGTCCACGTCGCTCCCCTCCCACATCACCGAACGGTGCGGGAGGAATCCGTGACGGTCCTCAGGGACGCGGACGGGGACGCCGGGCTCAACCGGGACCCCGGCCTTTCCCTTCGATATCCAGCGCGTGTGCGGCCCGGATATCGGGTGCACCTTCCCGCGGTGCGGGACCGTCCTTCCGACCCCCGCCAGAAGCTCCGGCGAGGGGAGCGACACGCTGTCAACCAGACGCCGGTATTCGTATCCGTATCCGTCCACGTCCCATGATCCATGGCCCGGCCTTCGGCCTTCCCCGGATCGTCCGGTGCCCGTTCGCCAGGTCCTGAAGCCGGTCGAAACCGCACCCGGGACCCCGCCTCACCACGCCGGGCACCAGGATGGTCAACGGTTCCATCCCCGGCCTGCCGACCCGGCGGCTCTTTCCGGGCGGCACCAGCCGACCCGGAAGCCCGGACAGCCGCTTTCGGGTCCCTTCGTCGCCGCAGGGGTCCTGGAGGCCGGTCAGGATCGCCGGGATGTCGTCCCTCGATTTCACGGTCGGCCTGATCCTCGTGATGTCAGGGGCGCCGGGCCTCCGCCGGGTGTCGTGGACCCTGCGCATCGGGGCCTCCCGAGGGGAGGATTGCCGGATTCCGCGGCATACCCTGACCGCCATATCCGGTGAATCCTCCCAGGGCGGATTCCGTCATTTACCGCTAAAAACCCGTAGTTTGGCAGTTTTCTGGCGGACACTATCTAGCCATTTCCAGTTACGCGGCAAGATAGGTATCTCGCATGTCCGGCTGCGCGCCGAGTTCTTCCAAAGTTCCGGCAAACTTTCGTTCACCGCTTTCAATAATCACGGCGCGGTCGGCAACCACCTGAGCAAAATGAAGGTTTTGCTCGGAAAGCAGAATCGTCAAACCCTCGGCCTTGAGCTGACTGATCACCTTCGCCATTTGCTCGACAATCACCGGAGCGACACCCTCGCTTGGTTCGTCCAGCAAAACGAACAGCGGGTTACCCATGAGCGTGCGCGCTATGGTCAGCATTTTTTGTTCACCACCCGAAAGCGCTTTGCCGCGATTGTTGCGGCGCTCAGCAAGATTGGGAAAGAGATCGAACAGCATGTCATGGGTCCAGGTCAAGGCGCCGTCGCGCTTGGGTTGCTGCCCCACCATAAGGTTCTCCGAGACAGTCAGGTCGGTGAACACTCGGCGGTCTTCCGGTACATATCCCAGTCCGAGCTTTGCGATCCTATGTGGTGGAAAGCCTGAGATGTCCTGCCCCAGAAATGTGATTGACCCAGACGCAGTGCGCACCAGCTGCATAACCGACTTCATCGTGGTCGATTTGCCTGCCCCGTTACGCCCGAGCAGCGCAACCACCTCGCCGCGTGGCACTTCAACACTCAGGTCTCGCAGTACATGGGCTTTGCCGTAGAAGCTGTTGATTTGCTTGACCTCAAGCATGGGATGTTTCCCCATCGCCAAAGACGGTACCGCCTCCTAAATACACTTCTCGGACATGTTCATTGTTGCGAATTTCGGACGCGTTGCCTTCTGCGATCAACTGGCCGCGGTTCAGAACCATGATCCGACGGGAGTGAGCAAAGACCACGTCCATATCGTGTTCGGTAAACAGCACGCTCACACCCTTGTCCGCCACGATGTTGGCGGTCAGCTGCATGAGCGCCACACGCTCTTTAGGGGCCATGCCTGCCGTTGGCTCATCCATCAGCAGCACTTTGGGATTGTGGGCGAGCGCAATGGCCAATTCCATGCGCTTTAGGTCGCCGTAAGCAAGAACCGCACAGTGGCGATCCGCCTGATCGGCCATCTTGACCAGATCCAGCAGTTCCATGGCCTCTTCCCGGTATTTTTGGTGGGCGTAGGGTAGAAACCGCATGATTTCCCGGTGGTGCGACATGAGCGCCATCTGCACGTTCTCGACCACTGTCATCGACGCATAGGTCGCGGTTATCTGGAAGGTGCGTCCCACACCCTTGCGCCAGACATCACGCGGCAGCATGCCTGTGATGGTCTCTCCGCCCAGGATCACGTCGCCTTTGGTGGGCTTCAGCTGTCCCATCAACATGTTGAAGCAAGTGCTCTTGCCTGCCCCATTGGGGCCGATCAATGCCAACAGCTCACCTTGGTTCAGCGTAAAAGACACATCGTCCACAGCGACAATCGCGCCAAAGGCCTTGGTCAAACCCCGCGTCTCCAGAACGGCGGTCATTATTGATCCCTCACTTTAAGGAGGCCCAGACGCTCAAGCCCGATGCGCAGGCTCCCGACAATGCCATTGGGCGCCGCAATCACCACAAAGATGATGAGAAGACCCATGAGCAGGCGCCAATATTCAAACTTCAGCAGGACTTCTTCGATCCCTTTGAAGAACCCTGCGCCGACAACACCACCCGCGAGCGTTTTCACACCGCCAAGGAAGACCACGATCAGCGCATCAAAGCTACGCGCGATCTCTAGCTCATTGGGGAAGACGGAGCCTTTGGAGAAGACAAAGAGTGCCCCTGCCAGCCCGCCCATGAACCCGGCAAAGCCAAAGGCGATGTGCTTGATCCTGCGCGTGTCGATGCCCATCGCCTCGGCCTGACGTTCACTGTCTCGCGCGGCGCGCAGAGCATAGCCGAAGGGTGAGTGCGCGACATGGCGTAAAATGAGTATGCCAGCGACCGCCAGAATGAGGGTGAAGTAGAAATACACCGTTGTTTCATTAAGCCAATCCGCCGGCCAGATATTGACCAGGCCATCGTCGCCCCCGGTGAAATCCCCCCATTGGAAGACGAGACTCCAGACCAGCTGGGCAAAGGCCAGCGTGAGCATCGCGAAATAGACGCCCGTCAGGCGTAGACAAACCCAGCCAATTGCCAGCGCGGCCAGACCTGCGCCGATGGGCGCGAGCAGGAAGGCGAGCTCCATCGGGCTTTCCGCATGGGTGATCAGAAGCGCCGCGACATAGGCCCCGCCGCCATAGTAGGCCGCATGGCCAAAGCTCACGAGGCCGCCCATGCCCAGCAGAAAATGCAGCGACGCGGCGAAGAGACAGAAGATCAGCACATCCGTGGCAAGCACCTGGCTATAGACCGACCCAAAGAGTGGCAGGCAGGCCAGCAGGACAAGCCCCGCCGCCACGATGACTTGCACATTGCCAGAGGCTGGTCTGATTGGGCGCTCAGGCTCACCAACCTGCCCGTGTTCACCCGCGACCTCCTCGCGGCCAAAGAGGCCATAGGGGCGGATCATCAGAACGATGATCATCACGACAAACATCAGAACGAGTGTGGATTGCGGCAGGTAGGTCACGCCAAAAACGTTCAGGACGGAGATGATGATGGCGGCCAGATAGGCACCCGGTAACGATCCCATGCCGCCAATCACCACAACCACGAAGACAGGGGCGAGGATGTTGAAATCCATCAACAGATCCGCGCCGCCTTTGGGCAGTTGCAGTGCTCCGCCAAGTCCAGCCAGCGCAGAACCCAGCGCGAAAACGCCGGTAAAGAGCCAGGCTTGGTTCACGCCAAGCGCGCTGACCATCTCACGGTCCTGCGTGGCCGCGCGGACCAGTACTCCAAGGCGCGTCTGTGTCATCAGATACCACAATGCAAGGGCGATGAATGGGGTGATGATCAGCAAAACGATGTCATACTTCGGAATGGGTTCACCCATGATCCGGTAGACGCCGCGCAGCCCCGGAGCGCGCGGTCCCAGAAGATCTTCGGGCCCCCAGATCAGAAGGGCAAGATCCTGAATCACCAGGATAACTCCGAAGGTCGCAACAAGCTGGAACAGCTCCGGCGCTTTGTAGACCGGTCGCAGCACCAGCATTTCAATCAGGGTACCAACGAGACCAACCCCCAAGCCGGCCAAAACGATGGACCCCCAAAACCCAATCCCCGCCGGCAGATAGTTCGGCAAAATCTGCATCAGCGAATAGCCGATATAAGCGCCGATCATATAGAGTGACCCATGCGCGAAATTGACGATACGTGTCACACCGAAGATCAGCGATAGGCCGCAAGCGACCAGAAACAGGGAACTGGCATTCGCCAAACCCGTGAGAATTTGTGCGACGAAAAATTCCATCGGTCAGAGGTTTTTTGCTGCTTTGGGAGATGGCGGGCCGGATTGGGTCGCAGGATTTCCATCCAGCGACCCAATGGTTCAGGCTTATTCTGCAGGGCGCAGAGATTTTACCACTTCATCGGACGGCAGATAGTCCGCGCCATCATTGTAGGTCCAATCGACCATCACACCTTTGCCGTCCAGGACTGCTGTCGTGCCGATCCAAGCACCGGCAGTCGACTGGTTGTCGATCGAGCGATAGATGATCTCACCCATGGGTGTGGCGACCGTCAGATCTTCGAAAGCAGCGCGGATGGCCTCGGTCTCCGTCGAACCCGCCCTTTCCAGCGCCGCCACGATGGATTGAACGGTCATATAACCGACAAGCGAGCCGATACGCGGGTGGTCGTCATACCTGTCCTGGTATGCAGCGACAAATTCGCCGCCAGGCCCATCGTTCAGATCTTGCCAAGGATAGCCCGTCACGGTCCAACCTTCCGGCGCTTCGTCACCCAAAGGATCAAGATACTCCGGCTCACCGGACAACAGACCATAGACGTTGCGACCGCCAAATAGACCGCGATCCGTACCTTCGCGTACAAATTTCGCCAAATCGGGCCCGAAGGTCACGTTATAGATCGCATCCGGCTTGGCGCGTTCCAGCGCCTGCACTTCTGCGCCTGCATCGATCTTGAAGACTGCCGGCCACTGCTCCGCCACAAACTCCACCTCTGGCTTGAGCGCGGTCAGTGCCGTCTTGAAGGCGGCCACAGCGTCTTTGCCATAGGCATAGTTCGGCGCAATGGTCGCGTATTTGATCGCATCTGTCTTGGCTGCCACTTCGGCCAACATCGCGGCCTGCATGTACGTCGAGGCGCGCAGTCGGAAGGTGTAGGGGTTGCCCGCCGACCAGACGATCGCATCAGCGAGGGGCTCGGAAGCGAGATAGACATAGCCCTTTTCCGCCGCATGGCTGGAAATCGCGAGGCCCACATTGGACAGGATCGTGCCGGTGACCATGACGGTGCCTTCGGAAGTCATCAGCTCTTCCGCGATTTTTACCGCCTCACCAGGCTTACCCTGGTCATCGCGGAAAACAAACTCCAGCGGGCGTCCAAGCACACCGCCAGCTGCGTTGACCTCTTCCAAGGCCAGCACGATCCCCTGTTTATAGGGACCCGCGAATGCGGCCAGGCGTTTGTAGTGGTTGATTTCGCCGATCTTGATGGCGTCCTCGGCAAAGGCTGGAGTGGCCAAGGGCAGGGTTGCCGCTGCTGCCACGCCCAGTAGCGTCATTAGAAAATTCTTGCTTTTCATTGGGTCTTCTCCCCGTTGGTTTATGTGTCGCCATCCAAGAAAACCGACGCAACCGGTTCTCCCAGATGATCCACGGTCTCCGCGTCGATCATTTCCCGGATTCTTTTGCGGTAAACCGTTGGCCCTTTATCGATCGCAATGCGCACTGGGCGGCGCGTTTGCGGCCGTTGTTCTTCTTCGTGGATGGCCTCCAGGATCGCCTTGTCTTCAGCAAAGGCGGCTTCCAGAAGACTGTCGATCTTGGCGTTGGCGCTATCCCCGGCAGCCGTGTTGCGGAGATGCATCCAGTGATCGATGGTTTCATCTTCGGTGACAGGCGTCACAAAGTGGATCGCAAAGACGCGCACGCCCCTGTTTCTATCCTCTTCGGCGCAATTTTCCGCACTGTCGATGCTGCCGAAATCAATCAAGGCGGTCGAAGGCAGGTGCAGATCATAGTAATGCCAGCGGTCTACGTTACCGCTGAACCCGCCAAATTCCCTGAAAAATCCAACAGGTGGCGCGTTGCGAATCCAACGCCAGGCTCGAATGACTTCGCCCTCTGTCGCTACATGCACCGGCACATTTTCAGAGGCTGCATTGCCCAGGGTTGTCGGATGCACAAAGCTGACATGGGCCGGATCTACAAGATTCTCCGCGACGTTTAGATAGTGTGCCTTGATGTGTAAATGTCCGCCATGGTGCACGTGCCAAGCAGAGTCGGACATTTCAGGAATTTCAAAGATCTTCGTCTCGTCCGCGAGGGCCGGATCACCCATCCAGACCCATACCACACCATGCCATTCCGCTACAGGAAACGACCGAACATTGGCCCGCTTGGGCGCGTTGTCCTGCCCAGGCACGCGCACACAGGTTCCCGTACCATCGAAGGTCATACCATGATAGCCGCATTGTATCGTGTCGCCGATTTTCTTGCCTTTGGACAAAGGCAGCAGGCGGTGAGGACAGCGGTCTTCAAGCACTGCAAGCGTGCCTGTACTGTCTCGAAAAAGCACCAATCGCTGGCCGGTGATCTCCAGAGGCACCAAGTCCTCTGCGAAATCTTGCGACCAACCGGCAACGTACCAGCTGTTTCGAACAAAGCTCATTTTCGCTCGGGGTCTCTCCTAGCCTAAAGATATTGAGTGACAAATACCATTACTCCGGAGACAGGCCGGTGTTGAAGTTTTTTTCGGCCGGGCACCCGGAATCCACACGCAGGACGGCGACGGTCCCTTCGGACCGGAACCTAACCGGATCTTCCCGCCCTCGCAAGGCCCTACGGCGGTCGGCGGCACGAACGTCCGGGCAGGGGAGGACGTAGCCCGACCGATGCCCCGGACGGGTGTGCGCGAAAAGTCCCTTCCCCCCCGGCCTCGGCTGATTGTCGGAAGGCTCCACCGCGACTGGCCGTGCCGGTATTCCCGCGCCGCCGTCGCGCCGTATTTCCCGGTGGACCGTGGTCCGGTCACGGTCAGGCCGCAGGGCGATGGCACCGTTCGAATACCCGCTTTTCCCAGTCGCGTATATCCGGCGTCTTTATTCATAGGTCGGCATCCGTGTCTGAGTTCAAGCCCTGATTCGGTCAAAACCCCGGTCGTGCAGGTTATCCACAGGCCTCCGCTCACAACAGCTGTGAATAACCTGTTTCCTTTTGTTTATGATTCCGAACATAAAAAGTTGGTGGTAGCCATCAGTCATGACGGTCTCCCGTTTGGCACACTGGAACCGTCGCCGCTGTCCAGCCGATTCGCGGGACGCTGCGCCCGCAATGCAGCTTCCCACCACCGAAGGTGTTGCACTTCAATCTGGCACGGTGGGGGTTGGGCTGCCCAGACGATTCAATGACTTCACCAAGCCTGACATGATGGAGCAGGTTCTGTGAGCGGCCATCTGGAAGGCCTTAGAGTTTGTTCCATAAGTTGAGTGGTCCCGCAGGATGTGGCATTCCGGTTGGTGAACGCACCCAGATACGGAGAGAGCCATGCCCTGAAACAGGACCACCCAACAGCTCCATAAGCGCCCGGACGACCACAGTCAAAACGATCTGACCGACGCCGAATGGACCATCATCGAGCCGATGCTGCCGAAGCGGGGAAGGATGGGACGGCCGCGCGGGGTCGACCTTCGGCCGGTGTTCGACGCGGGCCGGTATATCCTGTCCACGGGATGCCAGTGGCGCGCGTTACCCTCTGGATATCCACCGTTTTCCACCGACCGGAACCATTTTTACGCATGGCGGCGGAGCGGGCTCCCGGAGCGTCTCGTGCATCGTCTCCGGGACCTCGCACGGCGGTGTTCGGGTCGCTCCGCGGAGCCGACCGCCGCCTCGATCGACAGCCAGTCGGTGAGGACCACGGAGAGCGGCAGGCCCCGCGGCCACCACGCCGGGAAGAAGGTGAAGGGGAGGAAAAGGCACCTGATCGTGGACGCCGACGGCACACCGATCGTCATGACGGTTCACACCGCCGACATCCAGGACCGGGACGGCGCGCCGGACCTGATCGCGGAGCTGCTGGAGACGGTGCCCACGGTGTGTAGGCTGTTCGCCGACGGTGGCCACCCGGGTCCGAAGCCGCGGGAGCGGCCTGGGGGGATGGGGTTGCCGGACGTGATCAGGATCGTCGAAAAACCGGAGGATGTCAAAGGGTTCACGGTTCCCTGCCGCCGCTGGGTGGTGGAGCGGACCTTCGCCTGGATGGGCCGGTGCCGCCGCCTGTCGAAAGATTACGAAAGGCTCAGCGAGAACTCGCTGGCATCCGGGGTGAGGCATCACGCGCCACCGGTCCGAGCGTGAGTGAGGCACGAACGAACGCTGGCCGCCTGCCGGTTCCTGCTCAGGCGGGTGGCGGGGGCGTCAACTCCATGAAAAACAATGGTTTAATCATATCAGTGACTTATGATTCAAACTCTTAAGGTCATTGAACTGGCGAGGATTCTTGCGGGGCCATGGATCGGGCAGACACTTGCGGATCTTGGGGTCGAAGTGATCAAGATCGAAGCGCCCTCTGGCGATGACACCCGGATTTGGGGTCCGCCGTTCGTTGAGAGAGGGCGACAAAGCCGCTGCTGATTTCCACTGCGCCAATCGGGGGAAAACAGTGTTGTGATTGATCTGAAAGATGCGGACGATCTGGCCCGCCTGAAGGTAATGATCGGAGAGGTGGATGTGCTGATCGAGAAATTCAAGGTCGGGGGACTCGGGAAGTTCGGTCTCGATTTTGAGACGCTGCACGCCGCGCATCCCAACCTGGTCTACTGTTCCGTGACAGGTTTTGGGCAAGATGGGCCTTATGCCAGCCGTGCGGACTATGATTTTCCGATCCAGGGCAGGTCCGGGATCATGAGCCTAACCGGCGAACCCGATGGCCAGCCCCAGAAGATCGGCTTTGCGTTTGCCGACATCTTCTCGGGCCTTCATGGGGTGATCGGCATTCAAGCGGCGCTCGCGGATCGCGCACGCATGGGGATGGGCCAGCGGGTGGATATCTCGCTCCTGGATTCCATGACCGCCGTATTGGCGAACCAAGCGATGAACTATCTCGCCTCCGGCAAAGTGCCGACACGGCCGGGCAATACACATCCCAATATCGTACCCTATCAGGTCTTTGCGGTTTTAGATGGGTAAATCATCATCGCCTGCGGCAATGACCGGCAACTCCAGTCCTTGTGCAAAGTGCTGGGCCACATCGATCTGGCAAAGGATCCGGCTCACGCAAGCAACCCTAGCCGAGTGGAAAACCGCGATAGGCTGACCGCCACCCTGCAAGAGAGCTAGTTGGTGTCTGCCAGAAAACCCCGTGTTTTTCCGGTGACAGTGCCGAATCCGGCGGATTCCGGCTTCACGGGACCCCGGCCGGGCCCGTCGGAGCGCCGCCCGGGGCTTCGACGGGACGGTCGGTGGCGGGAACATATGGCGAACATCCGGGCCTCCGCCGGCCCGCGGGCACGCCGGTGCGGGCCCCGCAGCGGCGGGGCCTTCCATGGGCCGGTTTACCGGTGGACGCCCCGGTCAGGCGGCGGCGGGGAGCACGGGGCGCTCCCTCGCCGGCGGCATCAGGCCGGGGCGGTGGACGTTCGCGGCCAGCACCGCCAGCGCCACGGCGCGGGCGAAACCCTCCTTTCAGTGGCCGCCGACGCGGTCCAGGCCGCGGTGCTCCAGGTTGCTGATGGCCGACCCGCCGGCGGCGTGGGCGCGCCGCGCCGCGGAACGCCTCCCCGCTTTCCCGGACGCGGTCCGCCTTCGTCAGCCTGCCCCTGCGTGGCATGGCGTCGGCTCCGGCATCCCGGCAGGCCCCAACCGGTCCGGGGGGCTGTGCGGACCCCTGTCGAAGCTCACCACCGACAGGTCAGGAAACCGGGCCCGCGCCTCCCCGCCCATGGGGACCGCCACGTCCACGTCGCTCCCCTCCCACATCACCGAACGGTGCGGGAGGAATCCGTGACGGTCCTCAGGGACGCGGACCGGAACGCCGGGCTCCACCGGGACCCCGGCCTTTCCCTTCGATATCCAGCGGGTGTGCGGCCCGGATATCGGGTGCACCTTCCCGCGGTGCGGGATCGTCCCTCCCTTCAGGATCCGCCGTCCGGTCAGGTCCGCCCGGTGCCTGACATGGCCGATGAAGCCCCGGATACTGTCCGATGGGCCCGGGATACCCAACCTGCCGTCGATCTCCGCGCAGCTGGCCTCCGCCCTGTCCGCCAGCTTCAGGGCGAGCCGGAGCGGCGCCTCCACGTCCCCCGGGCGCGGGTTGGCGAGCCGTGACGTGGCCACCCGGAGGTAGCCTTTCCGGAGCTTCCTGCAAAGGTATTCCTTCCGCCGCCAGCCGCGCGGCCCCAGGCCCCCGCAGGCCCGGGACACGTCCCGGACCATGCACCGCGCCGCGTCCATCGGCAGGCCGCGGTCGGTCGGATGGTGGACGTCGGTCCCGGCCACGAAGGAATGACGGCGGCCGCGCGACGCGGCGCCAGGCTTTTCCGCCGCCACCCTGTAGCCCCTCTCCACGACCGTCCTTCCGACCCCGGCGGGAAGCTCCGGCGAGGGGAGCTACACGCTGTCAACCAGACGCCGGTATCCGTATCCGTCCACGTCCCATGATCCGTGGCCCGGCCTCCGGCCTTCGCCGGATCGTCCGGTGCCCGTTCGCCTGTTCGCCTGTTCCCGAAGCCGGTCGAAACCGCACCCGGGACCCTGCTTCACGACCCCCGGCACCGGGATGGTCAACGGTTCCATCCCCGGCCCGCCGACCCGGCGGCCCTTTCCGGGCAGCACCAGCCGACCCGGAAGCCCGGACAGCCGCTTTCGGGTCCCTTCGTCGCTGTAAAGGTCCTGGAGGCCGATCGGGATCGCCGGAATGTCGTCCCTCGATTTCACGTCCAGCCTGATCCTCGTGATGTCGGGCGCGCCGGGCCGCCGCCGGGTGTCGTGGACCCTGCGCATGGGGGCCTCCTGAAGGGGAGGATTGGCGGATTCCGCGGCATATGGTGGTGAAATCGCCCCCTGACTGTCATATCCGGTGAATCCCCGCAAGGCGGATTCCGTCATTTACCGCGAAAAACCGCAGCCTGGCGGTTTTCTGGCGGATACTAGTTGGGTTGGACCAAATCCGCCTGCCTTGCCGTCTTGGAAGACGCCGTGTTGCCCGTTGGCCCCATCAACACGGTCGAAGAGGCGCCGGCCGATCCGCGAATCGTCGCACGTGGTTTGCGGATCAAGCCAGAAGGTGTGCCGGGGTTACGCAGCCCGCTGCGGTTTTCGCGCTCTGGGCTTACCTTGGACAAGGCCGCCCCTGGCAAGCCCTAAACATTTGGCATTGAACCTGCGCCAGGAGGTGCCACATCCCTCCTTTGCCGGACGGGAACCGTTGGGCCGCGCCACACCGGTTGGAGTAGCTTTCCCCGAGCTTTAGGGTGGCAACTGTATGACCTACCGCAGCCCATCTTTTCCTTCGGTGTCTTCATGGGTCAGCCCGCCGACACGGGGCAACGGGCGGCCGCTATCGGTCACGACCACCGCGACCATGATCTCATTCGCGCGCGGCGCATCGTTCAGGCGAACCTCGATCCCGTCGAAGTGGCTGCGGACATAGGCGGCGTCTTTATGGCCAACGGGCACGTCGAGGATCTGCCCGGGCGAGCCCATCTTCTTCGAGGACGGCACCAAAGCCGCACCCTTTGCGACCTCTTTGCGCAAGGGCGCGCCAAGTTTGGGGTGCAGGACCGCGGCGGCATGTTCCAACTCTCCATTTTCACCCACCATGGCCGATTTGCCGTAGCTTTCCGCTTGCTCAGGCGTGATTCCCAAAGCTTCGACGCATTTGCGGCCCAGCAACGTACCCAGCTCCGCTCCGATGTCCATCAGTTCTGTCAGGTCTTCCTGATATGTGCCTGCAAAGGGGTTTTCGATCACCGCAACCGCCACAGCTTTGCGCGTGGCTGGGTCGATCTTTCGGCCGATCTCTCGGTGGGTTTCCTCGATATTAACAGCGATTTTGCGGATCTTCGCTCTCATCTCAGACCATCCTTTCCGATTATGTCCCTGGCTGCCAGGCCTCCTGCCCGATCATGGATACGCGCCCCGGTGCTCATGACCAAAACTACCGCGATCTCATTGGCCCTAGGTGCATCGTTCAAGCCCACTTCCATTGCGTCGAAATGGCTGCGTACATAAGATGCATTGATATGGGTGATTGGCACGTCGAGCCTGCCGCCAACGCCCGTGACCTTTTTTGTCGAAGGCACAATTGCGTTGGAATCATTCAGTAATTCGCGCATCGCATATCCACCGGGCGCGTGCCACAGCGCACCATGCTCCAGCTCGCCTGCCTCTCCGATCATGGCACCCTTGCCGTATCCTTCGATCTGGTCCGCGCCACCCAGCATCTCGACCAGACGGGTGGCCATTCGCAGTCCGAGCGGCTTGAGATCTTCCATGAACCATTGAATTTCAGGCTCGTATCGTCCGGCAAAGGGGTTTTCGATGACGGCCAGTGCTGCGGCGCGGCGCAGGGGGTTGGCAGGCATCGGCCCGCCTTCGTGATAGATTTCTTCGACCGAGAAGGCGGTCTTGCGCAGGTTAGGTTTGGGCATATTGGAGGTCCTCTGAGAGTTTGTTCCATAAGTTGAGTGGTCCCGCAGGATGTGGCATTCCGGTTGGTGAACGCAACCAGATACGGAGAGAGCCATGCCCTGGAACAGGACCACCCAACAGATCCATAAGCGCCCGGACGACCACAGTCAAAACGACCTGACCGACGCCGAATGGACCATCATCGAGCCGATGCTGCCGACGCAGGGAAGGATGGGACGGCCGCGCGAGGTCGACCTTCGGTCGGTGTTCGACGCGGGCCGGTATATCCTGTCCACGGGATGCCGGTGGCGCGCGTCACCCTCTGGATATCCACCGTTTTCCACCGACCGGAACTATTTTTACGCATGGCGGCGGAGCGGGCTCCCGGAGCGTCTCGTGCATCGTCTCCGGGACCTCGCGCGGCGGTGTTCGGGGCGCTCCGCGGAGCCGACCGCCGCCTCGATCGACAGCCAGTCGGTGAAGACCACGGAGAGCGGCGGGCCCCGCGGCTACGACGCTGGGAAGAAGGTGAAGGGGAGGAAAAGGCACCTGATCGTGGACGCCGACGGCACACCGATCGTCATGACGGTTCACACCGCCGACATCCAGGACCGGGACGGGGCGCCGGACCTGATCGCGAAGCTGCTGGAGACGGTGCCCACGGTGTGTAGGCTGTTCGCCGACGGTGGCTACGCGGGTCCGAAGCTGCGGGAGCGGCTTGAGGGGATGGGGTTGCCGGACGTGATCAGGATCGTCGAAAAACCGAAGAATGTCAAAGGGTTCACTGTTCTCTACCGCCGGTGGGTCGTGGAGCGGACCTTCGCCTGGATGGGCCGGTGCCGCCGCCTGTCGAAAGATTACGAAAGGCTCAGTGAGAACTCGCTGGCATCCGGGGTGAGGCATCACGCGCCACCGGTCCGAGCGTGAGTGAGGCACGAACGAACGCTGGCCGCCTGCCGGTTCCTGCTCAGGCGGGTGGCGAGGGCGTCAACTCCATGAAAAACAATTGTTTAATGATATCAGTGACTTATGATTCAAACTCTGAGGAACGGAGCAGGTGTACGCCGGTGCCTGCGGCATGACCTTGCAGGAAGAGCGCTGCCGAAGCGATCAGCCCCTGGGCCTGGAAAGACCGGGCGCGGCGGCATCCGGCACTCAGCGCGCGCGCGCAGTCATTTGCGCTCAAAGCGCTACATCGGGTTACAACGGGCAGGTCGGCAAGGTCTGTGCCGTCGTCCAAATCGCAGGCAGCGCGGCGCGTGACGGCGGGATGACCGGGGAGATCGACGGCATTGGCGATCAGGGTCGCGGCCACATCCGCCTGGGCGGCAGAGCGAGCAAGCACCGTCACACTATCGGCCATGCCTAAGGACAAGCTACGCCCATGCCGTCCAGACGTGGCTATACCGCCAATGCCATCATCGGACGAGATATCAACCCGACCCAGATCCGCGCCATCATAGCCTTTCATGGCGGTTCGGAATGAGGTGTCGGGCGCAAGATACAGCGCAATATCCCCGCCATTATTCACATAAGCCCGTTTGATGTCCTCGTGAGGCGTCATGGCTGCCAGGACCTCGTCGGCAACACTGCCAGCCACAGCTGCCATCCGCGTGACGTAGCAGGCGGAGGCAAAGGGAAGGCAGGCGTCATGCATCCGCCGCGCCACCGCACCACTGGGCCGTTTGCTGAGTGGAGACAGCATCTCGCGAAGCGCCGCAAGCTCGTCCACAATCTCCGCGATGATCGTCTCGAACCGCCTGGTCGCGGCCCGAAAGGCCGCATGGCGCGCACCGTCGGCACAGATGATCAAATCACTGGGGCCGTGCTGAAGGTGCAGGCGCTGGCCATCGGGCAAGAGACGGGCTGTCGGCCTCATCCAGTATTTGCCTTCCAACGGTAGTTCCCACGATCCATTGGATCGCCTGCATTGGGGTTTTGCGGCACATGGCGGGCCGCATCGGCGTTGATCTCACTGACGCTTTTCATATGGTCCACATGCCCGCCCAAGGCGGCGTAATCGCTGACGCGCAAGGTGAACTCGATCGGCGCCACCAGCGCAGGTGTTGGCACATAACCAAACGAGTTGGTGGGCATCTCCAGCACATCCACCATCACGGTGATCCCACCACCGGGCCAGACATAGGCATCCGCCCCGCCGCAGGATACATGGGTCAGTGCATCCTTGACAGACTTGGTCAGACGCACGGGGTTTTCCGTCACGCCTGCACGCAACGACCCCCCTGCCCCGCCCATGAACAGCACCGAGCAGACCGACGGCTCACAATTTTCGGCAATCAACGCCGCAGAAGCGGCTAATTGCGATGGCACCTCCAGCTTTTGCGGCGCCAGATCGGCATCCAGTTCATAGTAGGCATACTGTTCACCAGTCGTAGAGACCATGAACAGCCGCAGCCCCTCAGACGCTATTTTTGGATTGAACGGACCAAGAATCGACAATGGATCCTCGATATCGGTGCCACCCCAGCCAGTGCCCGGCTCTGCCACCTGGAAATAGCGCCCGGGCGTCGAACGCCGCCCTTTGATCTTGATGCCCGTCGGCGGCACGTCCAGTTGTTTTCCGGTTTCATGCTCGCTGAGCACCCCGGTAATGTGGTCGTCCACCACGACAACTTCGTCCACGTAGCCGATCCATTGTTTCGGGAACATCCCAATGGTGGCAGAACCGCAGCCCACCCGCATCAGGCGCTCGGGTTCGCCGTTGATGATCGGCGGCTTGCCCGCCTCGACAACCACTTCGGTCACGTGATCCTCCTCACCGATGGTCATGGTGACCGCCTCGCCGTTGCACAGCCGCAATAGCGCAAGGCAGGTCACGCGCCCCTCTTTCTTGCTACCACCGGTTAGGTGTTCCACCCCGCCCAGGGACAACATCTTCGAGCCATACTCAGACGTCATTACATGGCCAATCGGCTCCCCATCCACGCGCACCACGTCACGCTCATGACCGATATGGTGATCGGTGTCGATCTTCACCTTCACGCCGCAATAGCTGAAGATTCCCTCGGTCACGACGGTGACCATATCAACACCTTCGACCTCTTGGCTGGCGATGAAGGGTGCCGGCTTGTAATCGGGATAGGTTGTCCCCGCACCTACAGCCGTCACGAACTGCCGCGTGCCCTTGATAATATCGCCATCCCAATCCTCGGAGGCCCCTGCACCCATGAAGGGCACCAGATCCTGACCGCTTTGAATGATCGTCAGAGGATCCAGCCGGACCAACTCACCGCCGTTATTGGCATAGCGGTCGCAGGCCCCTGATCTGCCGTCAGCTATGTAACACATCACCGGGCAGGCATCGCAGCGGATTTTCTCAGGCTTCACAGCGTCTTTCATTTTGCGGTCCGTTCCTTCATGGCCGCATGGACCGCACTTGGAATGGCAGGCACTTTATGCAGCCGCACCCCGGTTGCGTGTTTGATTGCGTTCAAAAGCGCGGGTGCCGTCGGGATCAAGACATGCTCGCCCAAACCCTTGGCGCCATAAGGTCCATGCGCATCTGTTTCTTCGATGATGATCGTCTCAATAGGGGGAATATCGCCGATTGTCGGGATCAGATAGTCATGCAGGTTCTCGGTGCGGCCAGGGATGTAATCCTCCATCAAGGCCATGCCCAGACCTTGGGCAATGCCGCCATGGACCTGCCCCTCGACCAGCATCGGGTTGATGGCTTGGCCCACGTCATGGGCCGCGACGAACTTCACAGGTCTGATGGTGCCAAGCGCGGTGTCGACCTCGACAGCAGCCAATTGCGCGGCATAGCCGAACTGAGCGTAAGGGTGCCCTTGCCCGTTCCTATCCATCGGCTTGGTCGGCGGGTCATAGCTTTCCTCGGCCCGCAGAACAAAGCCCCCCGCATCGGGCTCCAGCGCGCTGAGGTTTAGGACATGCGCACCCGCCACATCGGTTGCACGGATCACACCATTGCCGATCTCCAGCGCCGCGTCTTTGGCCACATTCATCCGCTCAAGGATCGCGGCCCTTAGCGCTGTGCCTGACAGGCGCGCGGCATTGCCCGACACGAATGTCTGGCGCGAGGCGGAGGTCTTGCCCGCATCCGGTGTCACATCCGTATCCGCGCCGATACGCTCAATCCAGTCCACCGGCACGCCAAGCGCCGTGGCAAAGACTTGGGTAATCACCGTGTTCGCGCCCTGACCGATATCCACGGCCCCTTGGTGCAGCACAACCGTACCGTCCACGCGAATGCCGCACTTTACGGTCGAAGGGTTGGACATGGAGGTGTTCCCACAGCCATACCATCCCCCCGCCACGCCAACACCGCGCTTCAACGTTTCATTCCTCGAATTGAAGGTTTTGGCCGCAGCGCGCTCTTCGGACCAAGCAGCGCGAAGCGCTTCCAAGCAGGCTTTGATGCCCACGCCTTGTTCGAATACCTGGCCACAGACAGTAGACACGCCGTTCTCCAATGCGTTGGAAATGCGGAACTCCAGTGCGTCGGTCCCAAGCTTATCCGCCAATTCGTCAAAGAGGCTTTCCTGCGCAATGGCCGACTGCGGCACCCCAAAACCCCGGAACGCCCCGGCAGGAGGGTTGTTCGTGTGCACACCCTTCGATTCGGCAATGTAATCGGCGACGTGATACGGCCCTGACGCATGAACCGGCACTCTGTTCGCCACCGTCGGACCCCAGCTGGCATAGGCCCCGGTGTCAAAGCTGCCGCGGAAGTCGAACCCGCAGATCCTGCCGTCCTTATCGGCACCAACTTTCAACGTGATGTCGGACGGGTGCCGCTTGGTCGAACTCTGCATCGACTCCGCCCGTGTGTAGCAGATGCGCACAGGCTTATGCGTCGTGAGCGCTGCTATTGCCAGATAGGGCTGCACGCTCAAATCCAGCTTGGAACCGAACCCGCCGCCCACGGCGGTCGGCACTATCCGGATCTTCGCGCGCTCCAGCCCCAGGATCCGCTCCAGCCCTTCGAGGTTCATCACCGGGGACTGCGTGCAGGCATGCACCTCAATACGGCCATTCACAACCTCAGCAAATCCCGCTTCGGGCTCAATATACCCATGCTCAACAAAGCCGCTTTGAAAGCGGCCTTCAACGGTAACATGGGCACGCGCCAGCGCAGTTTCCGGGTCGCCCCTGGTCACTCCCCCCCCGCACATGACATTCCTGTCGCGGCCGTCGTGGATTTGCGCAGCGGTGATGCTTTGCGCCGTCTCAATGTCCTGCGCCGCTGGAAGTTCGATCCAGTCGATGGGCAGGGTCGCCGGATCGATCATCCGAAGTGCTTCACGCGCGCCAACCAATGCGGCAACCGCCTCCCCCCGAAAGCGCGTCTCGACTTCCGCAAAGACAGGCTGGTCTTCGAAGCCCGGGATCACACCGAATGTGTTCTCTCCTGTAACATCCGCTGCCGTGAGAACCGCTTCCAACCCAGCCGATTTGGCAAAGCCATCCAGGTCTCCGATCTCGAAAGAAGCACGCGGGAACGGGGAACGAATTACCAGCACTTCAAGACAGCCAGCAGGGGCGACATCGTCACCAAATTTAACCTGTGCGGAGACCTTCTCGGCCCCGTCCAAATGCTGGATCGCGTCACCCACCTGACCCGCTGCCGTAACAGCCATGGCAGGTAAGCCCATCACTGCGTCGATTATTTTGCGATAGCCCGTACAACGGCACAAAACGCCACCCAAAGCGTCTTGCACCTGTTTTTCTTCGGGCGCGGGCACGTCGCGCAGTAGCGCCACCGCGGAGACCATCATTCCGGGCGTACAGATCCCGCATTGCGCCGCCCCGTGATCCAGGAAACTCTGGGTTAGCTTTGCCGCAACCGGGTCGTTTGCATGCAACCCCTGGACCGTCTCGACCTCGCGTCCCGCGGCTTGATGTGCCGGAGTCAGGCAGGCGCAGACAGGCGCGCCATCAACCAAGACCGTGCAAGCGCCACAATCGCCGGCATCGCAGCCGATCTTGACGTCGCGCTGGCCAAGCTCTCCGCGCAAGAAATCCGACAACCGCTGACCCGGGAAAAAACGCGCTACCCTGTCCTGCCCATTCAAGCGAAGCGTTTGTGGTGTGTCTTTCAAAGGAATGTTCATGTTTTCACCGCTCTCATAATCGCGCGTCGAATTTGGTGTTCCGCAGCCTCCAGCCGGTAGGCGCCTGTTCCGCGCACGTCATCCATCGGCGTGAGTGGTGCGAGGTGTTCTGGCTTGATCGTGATCCGGCTCAGGTCTTGGCTCAACAGATCGGCCTCCAACGCGGTCAGACGCTGCGCGACCGCGGAGCATGACCCCACCGCGACGCGCGCATCTTCAATGCGGCCGCGATTGTCGAGCAGGACGTTTGCCGCCGTCATCGCAATCGAAATCACAAGATAGCGCCTGCTGCCAAGTTTCTCGAACCCTGACTTCATGCCGGGGGGTGTCTTTGGAATGATGATCGCCGTCACCAATTCGTCATCTGCCAGCGCGGTCCGCCGCGCGCCTTCGATAAACGCGCTGAGCGAAAGAGCCCGCGTTCCGCGCGCGGCGCTTGCCAGTTCCACCTCGGCATCCAGGGCAAGCAACACCGGCACACCGTCCGCCGCCGGTGAGGCGTTGCAGATGTTGCCCGCAATCGTGCCCGCGTTCTGGATCTGCAGGCCGCCAACCTCGCGCGCCGCCTGTTTGAGTGCATCAAAGGCCGGAGGCAGCTCCGCTTTCACAACATCCGTCCAGGTCACAGCCGCACCAAAGCGTGTGCCCGCATCGGTCTGCGAGATATCCGAAAAACCCTGAATTCGGGTAACATCCAGATAGGTTTTGGGCTGGAGGCCGGGCTGCATTGCCGGATAAACGTCTGTTCCTCCGGCTACGACCTGTCTTGCGGATTTCCGAAGCAGAGCAAGGGCCGTGTCAAGTTCTGTCGGCTGGGAGTATGCCAAGGGCGGACCTCACTATCATTAGTATACTAACGATAATGGTGGAGCACCTTCAAAGTCAAACAAAATATCGGACCTTTGCATCGTTTGAAATGTTGGAAATTCTGCCCGCCTTTGGCTGCTGGTGTCAAGCGGCGAATTCGAACATTTCATTCGGCAGACGGAATTCACCTGCGACCCCCGTTCCGCTCTGAAGTGCGACACCGTTGATGGTGGGAAGCCGCGTTTCGGGTGCGGCATCCTGCGAACCGGCCGGATAACGGCGACAGTCCCTGTGCTCAGGATAGGAGAGTGTCATGCCCGAGGGCTACCGTCATCTGACCTTCGACGGAAGATGCCGGATATACGCGACGGGGAAAGGCGGGCTTTCGGACGGGGCCATCGCCGGGCGGCCGGGCCGCGATCCGGCCGCCATATCGCGGGAGATCCGACGCAACGGCGGCGGGCGGGGATACCGGCAGGGACAGGCGTGGAGGAAGGCCACCGGGCGCCGGAGCGGGGCCTCTTCGGTCCCGGGGAAGCTGACGGAGGGGCGCCGGGCGAAGGTCGTGGCGAAGCCGGGGAGGGCTGGAGCCCGGAACAGGTCCCGGGGCGTCTCCGGCTGGAGGACCCCGGCATGGTCGGCCGTCAGCGGATATACGACCTCGTACGCGCGGACCGCGGGGACGGAGGAACGCCTTGCGGGCACCTGCGACGGCGGGGAAAGGAACCGGACCGGCAGGGCGGTCGCCACGCGGGCCGGGGTCACATCCCGGGCCGGAGGGACATCCCGGAGCGCCCGGAAGAGGGCGGGGCGAAGGCGGGGACCGGGAAGCGGACACGGTGATCGGCGGGGGACACAGCGGTGCGGTGGTGTCGCTTGTGGACAGATGCTCGAAATTCATGCTTCTCCAACGGGTTGACGGAAAGAAGGCGGAGGCGGTCGGCGAGGCGATGACCGACCTTCTCAAGGGGCTCGGCGCCAGGGTCCACACGATCACGGCGGACAACGGCAAGGAGTTCGCGGGGCACGCGAAGGTGGCGAAGGCGCTGGAGGCCGACTTCTTCTTCGCGACGCCCTATCACTCGTGGGAGCGGGGCCTGAACGGGCACACCAACGGGCTGCTGCGCCAGTACCTGCCGAAGGGGACCGACCTGCGGCAGGTCACGGACGCCCGCGTGAAGCGGGTCCAGGACATCCTGAACGCGCGCCCCCGCAAGGCGCTCGGCTACCTGACGCCGGCGGAGGCTTTCGCGCGGGCGCGGCCTCCCTGAGGCGCTTCGCCCCGTCGGCCGACGGGGGAGAGGGAATTCCGCAGGCGCGCCCGCCCGGTTTCGGTCGGGCCACCCCTTCCCTCGCCCGGACGGGCGCGCCACCTCCCGCCGCGGGGCCTTGCCGCCGCCGGGAGGCCCGGTTACGCTCCGATCCGAAGGGACAGCCGCCGTATTCCGCGTGGAATCCGGGGCCCTGGCCGGAAAATCCCTCAACACCGGCCCGCCTCCTCCGCTCGGGCCACGCCCTCGCTCCGGAGGCGGGCCGGTGTTGCACTTCGGACTGGAAGTGGGGCGACATATTTTGGCGGGTTACAGAGCGTTTTGAGGCAGAAGTGTATCGCTGTAAGCGCGAGAACGAAAAGCACGTGCTTCAAACAAGGCTGGAAACGCTTTATCCACCAACGCGAATGTACCTCTCGTCGACATGCCACTGGATGGCTCCCGTTCAACATGTTTGGAGCCATCGGCCAATTCGAAATCGAAATCCGCGCCGAGTGACAAATGGACGAAATCCCTCGAATGAACCTTCAAGAAGCGGTATTCTTCGAACATGCCGTTCGTCACCTTCGTTACATTCCAAGATACTCGGCCGCTAGAAGGCAGGCGCGCTCAATATATAACGGCAGCTTTGGATGGTCCTCCGGCAGTCTGGGAATAACCCAACCCAGCGAGGAAAACGTCCGAAGCATAGCGAAGGTCGCGAACATGGATATGTCAGACGTACTGAGAGATCTCTCACTTAAATATCCTTCGATAACGGAATCCCGAGCATGCCCATAAAGAGGATCCTCGACTGATTGCGATATACTTGCTGCAAGATCGTACATCACGAAACCAAATCCCGAATCATCGAAGTCAATCAGCGCAAGCGATCCGTCCGGTCGCCGAAACACATTCTCCCTTAGCGCATCGGAGTGGATCAACGTGGTTTCTGCACCATCGGCCGCGTACGCCAACAGCCGTGCTCGAGCCTGATCGCGGGCGGTGATTACCAGCTGACGCTGTTCAAGGGACAGTCCCGGCATCTCCCAGTACCTGCCCCATAACGGCTCAGTTCCCGTCAACCCATCAATACACCAATACGGACGGTCGAACCTATCGGGGATCATATCCATCGTTACCAGGTGCAGCCGACCCAATAGCATCCCAACCTTAAAGCAGGTGCGAAGATCATGTTCCGTCAGCCGGTCCTCTCCCGATCCGATAGGCGTGCCCTCCATCCACGAAATAACGCTCGCCTTCTGCCCATCACCAAGCGCGAGCAGTTCGTTGCCACTCGGCATCGCGATCGGTTGCGGCGCGGGAAAACCTCGCAAAGCCAATTCGCGGGTCCAGTCAAGTTCCGACTGAATCTGCGAGTTGGTTCTGTATCCCTGGCGATGCAATCGAAGCGCCGCTCGCCCGGTCGGTAAAACGATCTCGAACACGGCGTTTTCCCGATGCGAAATAAGGCGAGGCGGATGAACCGATCCACCCCACGCCTCAGCGGCTCTGACGGCAAGCGCCTGAATGGTCATTCCGGCGTATCAGCGAGTACGTCGTCGAGCGCATCGACGAGCATATCAACGTTCTTGTGGCTGAAAGGCATCGGTGGCCGGATCTTCAGGCAACTTTGGGTCTTTCCAAGGCGGTTCAGCAGGATGCCACGGTCCTTCATCGCCTCAACGACGTGGTTGGTGAAATCCGGCACAGGCTTCGGCCCTTCGCCAACGAACTCAACCCCGAAGAACAGTCCAGCACCGCGCACCTCGCCGATCAACGGATGCTTCAGTTGTTTCAGCCGCTCAAGCGCGTAGGTGCCCACCTCAAGTGCATTCTGCACAAGGCTCTCCTCTTCCAGAACCTGTAGGACGGCCATCGCAGCCGCGCAGCTGACCGGATTGCCTCCAAAAGTGTTGAAATAGCCATACGCGTTCCGGAAAGCCGCGGTGATCTCGCGGCGGGTAATTACGGCCGCGACCGGATGGCCGTTGCCCATGGGCTTGCCGACCGTCACCACATCGGGCTGAACGCCTATGCGCTCATGCCCCCAGAAATGGCTTCCCAGCCGGCCGAATCCCGGCTGAACCTCGTCCGCAATAAGAATGCCACCCGTCTTACGCACCAATTCGGCGGTCGGGGCAAGAAATCCGCGTGGCAGGCTGGGGAACCCCTCATTGGCGAAAAAGGGGCACAGCACCAGCGACGAAAAACCGTGCCCCCGCTCCTCAAGCCAGTCGATGGCGTCCGCGACATGGCCGGCAAAGACCGCTGCCTGGTTGTCAGCGCTTCCGCATAGCGGCCGCAGGCTGCCGGGTGACGGCACGTGGACCACATGGGAGGTGTAACCGCCAATCGTTGGTTTTCTTGCCGAAAGCTGCGAGACGAACGCGGTGTTTCCGTGATAGGTGCTGTCAGTGGCAATGATCCCAATCTTTCCCGTGATCGCCTGCCCCATTCGAAGCGCAACGTCATTCGCTTCCGATCCGGTGCAAACCATAACGACGGACTCAAGACCTCCGGAAAAAGTCTCGGTCAATCGCTCCGTATAGTCGAGGATGCCTTCGTGCAGATAGCGGGTATGGGTGTTGAGCGTGCTGGCTTGCTTGGTGATCGCATCGACGACTTTGGGATGGCAATGCCCGACATGAGGAACATTGTTGTAGCAGTCAAGGAATCTGCGCCCTTCCGCGCTCCACAGCCAGACGCCTTCACCCCGCACGATATGTACAGGTTCGTCGTAGAACGCGGTCATGCTCGGCCCGAGCAGCCGCTCCCGTCGTCGAAGAAGGCGATCATGCATGTTTTCCTCCAAGAACTTCGAGTTCAATCCATCCTGCGCAATACAACGTCCCAATCTCCTGTCAGCTAACTCCGTGGCAAGGAATATCACCGCAACCAAATCCTGGCTTCGGAACCGTGGATCCTTTCGCTTCAATATGCATCTGATTCATCGTGCTGGCAAAGACCGAGCCCATGCAATGGTTTCGGCATGACCCGTCTATCGGTGACCATGAGAAACGTCACTGTCACGTACGGTCAGATCCCGCAGTCGTTCTCACAAACTGTATTTTCTACGTCCCGCTAAAGGTATTGTTTTCGACGCGCTTCGTATGGATTTCCGAGACCATCTCATTCGGTGCACGCCAATCCAAGCCGAAGTTCCATTCCGACGAGGTACAACCGCAGCCAGAACACTCGTTGACACAACGGACTTGGTGCCACCACTAGCCATCAGGTCGGCCTCCTACCCATGACGCCATTCCAGAAAACCGCGAAATACCGCAAGAAACCATAGGGCCCGGAAGGTTGGAGCACCCACCCTACTGTGTGTGAACTTTATCATGAACTTCGCAATCATCGGTCGCATCAAGATCAGCGGACTCACCGCACAGCGCGGTCCCTTTCACCGCCTGCCTCACTCGGCCTCCACGGCCATCAGGGCTGCGATGACCGCGAGCCGCTCGCGTTCCTTCCGCTCTTCGAAAACGGATTTCTATCACAATTCGGAGCGGAAGTGGGAAAACATAATTCAATCATGGATGGTTGTCAGAAAATTCGATCTGCCAAGCCGGTGAAGTTCAGGCTAGGCTCAAGCGTCTTTATCACAATTTATGCTTTCAACTCATCCGGTCGGCGACGGCATGCCTCCACCCTGCGGATCACCGCGACAGTGCTGAGAAACTTCATGTTGCGCTCCATAGAGAAACTTCCTAACGGCTTCTCCCGCGTAGCCGGGTCTCACTTCCGACGCTGAACAGACGCTGCCCCTGCCGCATCGCCTATTGACCATCGGAGGTATCTCTGTGTCCACATTGCCCAAGCGGCAATTGTGAATTGGCGCTTATGGTCCGCAACCAGACGGGCGTCGTCGGCTCTAGTGGATCTTGAAGCCCTCCTCATTGACGACAGCCTCCTTCACGATCATCTGGCCCGCCGTTGCTACGACGACCTTGAGCTTCGGATGCCGCTCCCGCAGGACATGCAGAGCTTGAGCTATCGTGCTCCCCCTCGTCATCACGTCGTCGATCAGCAGTATCCGCTCTGCGTTAACCGGAACATTCGCCTGCAGGGCATTCCGGTAAGCAGTTTCGAACTGCGCAGCAGTGACTCCCACCGCTTGCATGCGTCGTTTCGATATACTCTCTGTCAGGCTGAGCATCTCACGCACCCTGACCGCCAGAAGACGTCCCAGTTCCCTAGCCAACTCTCGTGTCCGATGCTTCTCCCCACTGTCCTCCTTGTCCGGCGACAATGGAATCGGCACGACGTAATCAAACTCCAGCAGGTCGCGCCGCCGTAGTTGCTCGAAAATTGACAGTGCGAACGGATATGCGTACGCCATCTCGCCCAACTTGAGTCGGTGAACCTCCTCGTCAGATCCTTGACCTCTGAAACAATGCGGGTTTCGTAACACCGCTTTGGCGCGATCCAGTGCGCCGCCACCACCGCATCAAACGTGGACCAATGCAAACGTCTAGGTTCGGCTGAATCTTTCTCTCCGATCAACGGCATCTTCTTCCATGTCGTGCAATCCCTGCACTGCTTGTCGGCACATGCTTGGGGTTTGCACTGCGGTGGCACTGACCAGTCGTCCGGCCAAAGGAACACCTGGCGGAAGCGTGGGGCCACCACCTCTGCAATCCTTTCGGACATCGTTGGCGGTGTCATCGGCGCGTCCGTTCGGTGATCCCGCACCCGCAGACTTACTTCTCCAACTGCCGGATCTATCCCGTCGACGATCCCCTTCGCGTATACACCCTTCTCGAAGCTGTGTGGGCCATGGAAGTACACCCAACATTCCCAGCCCTTGTCCACGACGTCGATGTAGTGACGCCATCGGAGCCGCAGTCGGCCATTCTGCATCCGGTTGGGAAGCAACACTGGCCGGAATCCGTCGTACCCGCTGTAAATCTTATAAAGGAATCTCAAAGGTCCAGAACTTCCTGAAAGCTTGCGAGTACCTTGCTGACACCGTTGGGCCTCTGAGAGTTTGTTCCATAAGTTGAGTGGTCCCGCAGGATGTGGTATTCCAGATCGAACTTCAACCCAAATCCGGAGATCGCCATGCCCTGGAACAGGACCACCCAACAGCTCCATAAGCGCCCGGACGACCACAGTCAAAACGATCTGACCGACGCCGAATGGACCGTCATTGAGCCGATGCCGCCGAAGCGGGGAAGGATGGGACGGCCGCGCGGGGCCGACCTTCGGTCGGTGTTCGACGCGGGCCGGTATATCCTGTCCACGGGATGCCAGTGGCGCGCGTCACCCTCTGGATATCCACCGTTTTCCACCGACCGGAACCATTTTCACCCATGGCGGCGGAGCGGGCTCCCGGAGCGTCTCGCGCATCGTCTCCGGGACCTCGCGCGGCGGTGTCCGGGGCGCTCCGCGGAGCCGACCGCCGCCCCGGTCGACAGCCAGTCGGTGAAGACCACGGAGAGCGGCGGGCCCCGCGGCCACCACGCCGGCAGGAAGGTGAAGGGGAGGAAAAGGCACCTGATCGTGGACGCCGACGGCACACCGATCGTCATGACGGTTCACACCGCCGGCATCCAGGACCGGGACGGCGCGCCGGACCTGATCGCGGAACTGCTGGAGACGGTGCCCACGGTGTGTAGGCTGTTCGCCGACGGTGGCCACCCGGGTCCGAAGCTGCGGGAGCGGCCTGGGGGGATGGGGTTGCCGGACGTGATCAGGACCGTCGGAAAACCGGAGGATGTCAAGGGGTTCACGGTTCCCTGCCGCCGGTGGGTCGTGGAGCGGACCTTCGCCTGGATGGGCCGGTGCCGCCGCCTGTCGAAGGACTATGAGCGCCTCTGCGGGAACTCGCCGGCATCCGGGGTGAGGCATCACGCGCTACCGGTCCGGGCGCGAGTGAGGCACGAACGAACGCTGGCCGCCTGCCGGTTCCTGCTCAGGCGGGTGGCGAGGGCGTCAACTCCATGAAAAACAATAGTGGAATCATATCAGTGACTTATGATTCAAACTCTGAGTCTCGTATCCTTACGACGCCCAAGCGAAACGCAACGAGGCCGCCTTCGCAGCCTCGGCGTCCACGGACCCGTCCCCCACGAACCAGGTCTCCAAGTCTGTATTACGCGCCATCTTGGCCAGAACTCGGCGTATCCCGTTGGGTTTCGGCTTTGCTGGCACTCCGCTGCGCGGTGTCTCAACGGCGACGGCGTACTCTTCGATGCCAGTTGACTTCAGCAGAGGCCTGACGAGCCAGCCTGGCAGATTTGTCACGATGCCGATCGGTGTTCCTCTTTCCCGGAGCCCTTTTCAGCGTCGGCAGGACTCCCTCATACAGTCTGACCGAAGGACTGTCCTTGCCAGCCGCACCGATCAGTTGCGCTTTGCGCACGCCATGGTCGTTTGCCGTCTTTACGACGCTCGCGCCCGCGTCGAGTTCCCGTTTGACCTTTGATGCCGAACAGTTGGATAAACGCGCGATGGTTTCCGCGTACCACGGGCGGCTGTCCCATACCGTCCCGTCTAGATCCAAGATGATAGTTGCTGCAACCACGTTTCGTATCCTTTCGGGTTTTCCATCAGGTCAAAGGCGAACCCACCTGTACGATCATCGTTCTCGATGAGCGCGTTGCCGCCCGTCTCTCCGGACCCATCCGCCCTGAATGTGACAACCCGCTTCTTCTGCTCGCGCCCGGTTCGGTAGGCATTCATCGCTCCTCCGGTCAGTGCCGATTGGGCCACCAGAACGCCTTGAGCGAACGCCACGATCAGTTTGTTCCGTTTCCGCAGCAGCAGCGACGAGGCCCGTTGCCCGAACCCGAATTCGCTGACGAACACCGCTCCCGGGTAATCGAGCAGTTTCTCCCACAACCCACGGTTTTCGGGTGGGAACACCAGATCGAGACCACAGGGCATCACGCACACAGTGTGGCCTCCGGCCTCAACGGCTGCTTGGTGCCCGATTGAGTCAGCACCCATCGCGAACCCCGACACGACCACCACTCCATTACGTGCAGCCACAGTCGCGAACCGATGGGCACCGCTCGCATAAGGTTCGCGCGTATCCCGCGAGCCGACGACGGCCACCGTCCCCGCGCCGTTCCAGACCGCCGGATCCCCTCGCACATAGAGCACCGGCACCGGGTTGTTACTCTCGTAAACGCGCGTCGGGTATCCTGGATCGCCATGGAGGAGAATGGCCGCCGAAAGTTCATCTGCGCGTTCAAGTTGATCGACGGCCCTCTTCCTTGCCGCAGTTAACTC
Source organism: uncultured Rhodobacter sp. (assembly GCA_965201085.1). GTDB lineage: Bacteria > Pseudomonadota > Alphaproteobacteria > Rhodobacterales > Rhodobacteraceae > JAPOUP01. Next base: position 238,131 of record CBDAVS010000016.1, read on the forward strand.
CGTCTCCGAAAGGGCGAGAATACCGCGTCTGAGCTTTTTGCCTGTGCGCCCCGTGAATGGTAAGAGGTCGGGGTTGTCGAGAGCCGCTCGCGCATCAACACCAGCCTCGTGCATGGCCCGGAACTTCGCCGGACCAAATCCGGATACGCGCTCAAGCGCAAAAATTGGGGGATTATATACCAAGGTGCCATTCGATTGGACGGCCAACGAGTGGCCGTCCGTTTTAATTCGCTCAGGCGTCAGGATCTTCGACGACTTTCACCTGCCGGAACGCCGCCCGGATAATATCCTCGGGTTTCGCGGCGATGCCAACATCCCGCTCTAGCTCCGCCTTGCTGGGCTGGTAACCGTTGGGCTTTATCCTGACCTCTGGCCTAGGCTTCCGTTCTGTCTTCATGATCAACTCCTCTCCGATTCAGTTCGATATGCTTCATTCAAGCGGCCATCGGGATTTTCGGTTTCCGGCCTTCGAAGAAGTCGTCGACAGTATAGATCTGAACCGTCGGAACATCCATGAACCTCCCTGCGCATGCCGCAGCGTCACGCATACGCGGCGTCACGCGGTCCTCGAAACAGGTGAAAATGCCGATATCGGCCCCGGCCTGCTGCCGGGCGCCGTTGAACGCCTGCACGTCGCCGGGGCCGGTGCTTCCGCCCTTGACCTGCGACACCATATCGACGAACTTTCCCTTGCGGACCGCCAGTCTTCCCCGCCCGTCGATTCCCCTGTCGCCGACCTGCCGTCCGTTCGGTTCCATGCCGTCCACAAGGGCGGCCGCCCACCGCTCGAACCGGAAAGCGTCCAGGCTGGCGAGCTTTCTGGCGTCATCCCGCGTTTTCGGCATTCCGATGAACTCCACGTCGTTCCACAGGCTGTCGAAATGCTGGCGTATGCGCCTCTCAATGACCTTGCAGGCGTTCACGCAGACATCGATCCCGATCCAGCGGCGACCAAGATTCTGCGCTGCGTGAATCGTGGTTCCGCATCCGCAGAACGGATCAAGAACGACGCCTCCATCAGGACATGACGCGGAGGTGATCCGTTCCAGCAGCGCAACGGGCTTCTGTGTAGGATAGCCGATTTTTCCCTGTTACCGCCGGTCAGCGCCTGAATGTCGTTCCAGACATCCTGGGCAGGTGCGCCTTTTGATTCGTCAAGATAGAACTTTTTCCGGACGTACCCCGTTCTGGAATAATGGAGGCGCCCTTCCTCGTGCAGCTGCGCCATGCGTTCGCGGCCGTAACGCCATGCGCGGGTATGACCGTTCCATTCGTAAACCGGATTGCCTTTTTCCGCGCCGCCTGGACCCGTGAGAGGCGTCGTCATGAAGCGCCGCCCGGTGGAACCGTCAACGCCCCGATAGGTCTTTTCGACATACCCTTCGTCAAGCGGGACAAAGACCTGGTTCCATACCTGATCGCGCCCGATAGCGTAGAAGAATATGATGTCGTGCACCCTCCCGAAGTGTTTCGATCCCTGGCCTGTATCGTTGTGCGTTCCGTAACGGCGCCACTGGATTTCGTTCCTGTAATTTCGGCGTCCGAAAATTCCATCCAATCACAACCTTGAGGTAGTGGCTCATGGTCGGATCACAGTGCAGGTATATGGATCCAGTCGGTTTGAGGACGCGGCGGCATTCCCGCAGGCGGTTCGCCATGTAGGACAGATAGGCCAGGTTCGGACCTTCCCCCAGGATGCGCCGCAGCCCCTCCATGGTGTCGGCAAGGCCGACATCGGAAGCCGTGTCGTGGAAGTCATCGACGGCTTCATGCCAGCGCCATGTGTCGTTGAAAGCGACCCATTGTGCGTCGCCGATAAAGGCGTTGTATAGCCGCTTCGAGTTGAACGGGGGATCAAGGTAGATCAGGTCAACCGACCCGTCGGCTATGTCCTCGCGCATCACGTCCAGGCAGTCGCCGAAATACAGCCGGTTCGGATCGGTCATGACCGTGCGCCCGACGGAAGTCCGTTGTCGGCGATCAGGTCTTTGTAGCGCAGCTGCCTGCCCACCATACCGCCGACCATGGATCGCATCTGGTCGATTGTGTCGTGGTCCCTCAGGTTGTGCCGACCGGCGAACTCCCGGACGTACCGGTCCATGTGTTTCCTGCTCATCTTGTGGTAGACGCCCTTGTGCGCCCGCTTGAGCATGGCCCAGAAGGATTCCATGCCGTTGGTGTGGACCTGCTTCCGGACGTATTCCCCGGAACTGTGGCGCACGGTTCCGTGCTGGCGCTTCATGCCGACGTATGACGCGTTGTCGTCGGTGTAGACCTGCGCTTTCGGTTCGGTGCGCTCCTCGACGAAGCCCTGAAGCGTCTTTGCCTTTGTGTCCGTCACCACCTTCGCGGCGACCTTATTGGTATTCCGGTCCTTCGCGCCCAGCACGATGGCCTTGCCCACGCCGCCGCGTCCGGCTTTCAGTTTGTCTTTCGCGTGCCTGTTGCGCTCAAGGCCGCCGACGTAGGTTTCGTCGGCTTCCACCGGACCGGAAAACAGGGGTTGTCCGGCTTCGTAAGCTTTGCGTAGCCTGTGTGTCAGATGCCAAGCCGATTTCTGGGTTATATCCAAATCGCGATGAAGCTTCATGCTGGACACGCCCTTGAGGTTGGTGGAGACCATATAGGCCGCTATCGCCCATGCCTGGAAGCCCAGTTTCGTGGACTGCATAACCGTTCCGGTTTTGACGCTGAACCTCGGCTTGCCCTCGCACTCGCGGCAGCGGTGAGTCATTGACCTGTGCTTTATGCCGCACTGAACGTTGTCCGTTCCGCAGTGGGGGCAGCGCGGTCCCTCCGGCCATACGATGCCCTCGATCCACCTGCGGGCGGCCTCGTTGTCCGGGAACATCCGCACCAGTTCAATGAAACTGATGCCTTTGCGTCCGTGCTTTCCTGGTGCGTTGTATGCCATGTTGATTCTCCCTTACCATACCTACGTATGGCACTTACGTGTAATACGTGTAATTCGCAAGGGGCAAAATGGCACTTTGATATATAATCCCCTAATTTAATGCAACTCGCATGTCCGTCCGTTCGGTTCCAGGTTTGCAGCGGGCTTCGAATGCCTGTCACTACCGCATACTTAATCGCATCCCTCCCTGCCTCGCTAACAGTATTCCGGTTTCCGTCCCTTCCAGGACAGTAACCACAGAGAAGTGAGCCGCACAGGCCCGACTCTGTTCAGCGGCACAACCAAACCTGTCAGACGCCTGACGACCACCGCAGTACTGCATATATGCGTAGGCGGCGTCCCGTTTTCCGACCGCGGTCCCCCGGAGTCAAATTCACCGGTCGTGGGAGGTACTGCCAGGGCTCGGAGCGGTCCGGGAGTAAAGCATTCCCTGCGGAGGTCAAACCACCAGCGGCATGGCTCCTGCTATCTTTACCCTCAGCATCGGAAACGCCGATTATCGGGAGTGAGACACCAACCGGCAGGGCCGTGTCGCACCAAGGATATATCCGATCCGTCCGTATGAGCGTATTCAATTCGTTCCGACCTCCAGTCAGTTTCGGGGCTTACCGCCCATTCCCGCATTTTCAGCGTCCGGGAAATGCCACCGCTGGTACAGCGTTCCGGCGTTTTCGGTCTGCATCGGGCGGTTCCCTGTCCCGGTTCCGGGAATGGTGGACTGTTCCGAAAATTCCAGCACAGTCCGGGGAAAACGGTGCGAAAACATCGCACCGACCTTCCCTCCTTCTCTGGGTCTAGGGATGGTTCCAGCCTTTTCCGGTGGATCGGTGGACCACAGGCGGCTGGCGGTTCCACAAATGTGATCCGGATACGCCAGCGTTCAGGGCGCGGGATCGGACGTACGGTCCCTCGAACCGGAACGGTGCACCGGGATTTTCCCCAGGAGGCGGACATCGGCGGGCTGCCGTGGTGGATCAGGCCACCCCCCCTGCCCTCTCGGTGAGCCGCAGACGGTATGAAAGGACGAACATTGCGTGACAGCAACGCCGTCATCCAGGACTACAGCCGCAGCTGCGGTTAGATCGGTATGGAACGCCTCTGACTGGTCCAGCTCTCCCCTGCATGACCGGCGAGGGCCAGGCCGAACACTGCCGGACATTCCCGATCCCGGATCACCATGACCTGTCCCGTGGAGTGTGAAGCCCTGACCAGTTGACCATGTATGGTTCTCCTGTAATTTTCTGCGCATGCCTGATATTCCGGAACTGGGACAATGGCCCGCTGAGCTTCACCGGTGCCCGATCTGCGATGGCAAGGGAATCAAGGCCAGGCTATCAATCATCCATGGCGGCAGGTTCGATGGCGTTCAGGCCTCATGCGAAACCTGCGACTTTCTCGTCCAGTCATCTCACCCCGACGCTCTGCGCCTCACGCTTGAGATGTTCGCCGAAGGGGGAAAGGCTCTGGCGGACTCGATGGAGAACCTGAGTGGCGATGTCGCTGCACAGATGGGTTGAAGAAAGCGAAGCGTGAAGGGCAGGGATACCTTCGACTGGAAAACGGAGGCCCGCGTCGGACGCGTGTGGATGACGCTGAGGGCGTCCGAGGATCCTGAAAGCAGGGGAATGATGTTCGAATCGGTCTCGGTAGAGGGCCGGAAGGATGCCACGCTGACTTTGGAGGAAACCGAGTTCCTCGCCGATACGCTGCCAGGCGCCGAGACGGCGCTGACCGCATATGCAGGACAGCCCAGTGCCGTCACTGGCGAGCACGAACAGAACGCCGGTCCGGAAGCTTTCTGGAGCATCGACGCGGAACTGGGAGAACGCTCCGTGAGTCTGACGGCGATGGACACGGAAAACGGACCCAAGCTGAATTTCCTCTGGTTCAGTCCCGTTGACTTCGGCTCCGTAACCCTTTCACCCGACGAAAGCCGGTTCCTGGCACAGTCCCTTCCGCCCGCGCTGACCATGCTCAATCGCTGGCAGGACCGGCAGGAAGCTCTGCGGATGGCGGAGTGGGAACGGCGTCCCGAACACCTACGGCACCTTCCAGATGCGAACCCAGAGGTGGAACGCTTTTGGGAAAGTCTGTCGGCGCCACAGGCAGTGGCCAGGAAGCGCCAGCGGGCGGAAGCTGTGCGCGAATACGGTGAGTTGGCACGGCAGATCGCCTGTATGATCACCGAGCGGATCCCGGCGGACAACCGCGTTCATCGGATGGACCTGCAGAATGAACTGATCAACCTGCTTTCGGAGGCTGACAGAACGATGGACGGGCGGGAAATGCCCGAGGCGCGCAGGATCGCGAAATCCAGGGCCATGGCCGACCGTCGGGTGTTTTACGCCCGTGACATAGAGGGCTCCAGCGCCTACTCGATCGAAACGGCACGCTTCCAGCATGAGCCGTTCTTCGCCGAAACGGAGAAGGTGGAGGAATGGCGGAAGAGATTCACGGGTTGGGCCGAGCGGCCCGATGAGCGCGAATTCGAGCCAAGGCGTCTGGAGAGACTGGCCGCGGCGGCGCTCGGTTCCGGGTCAGGCGGACGGGACAGCGAACTGGCGGAAGCCATGGTAGCCGCCATCGAATACGGATCACCACCGTTGAATACCCACCGGCTGCGGGAAGAGCGCAGCGAGATCGTCAGCACCCTGGCTGCTTGTGACCGTCTGCCTGAAGGCAAGGTAAGGGAGGAAATGGCGTGCCGCCTCTACCGGGCGTTTTCAGCGACGGAGATACGGGCGATGGCGGGGAATGAAGAGGGTCGGGTATCCGCCGCGTTCCGCGCTGCGCACGGCGCACAGGCGGACAGGATCGCAAGCCGTGTCGCGGAACTGCATGATCAGCGACTGGGCACTCCTGCGCCCTGGTATGGACTATATGAGACCATCGGTGCCTTGCTGCAGAGAGGGCGCAGCCGGGGGATCGGGATATCCATAGCTGCCGATTGAAGCAATGGCTTCAAACCCCCCGTTCCGCTCTGAAGTGCAACACCGTTGATGGTGGGAAGCCGCGTTTCGGGTGCGGCATCCCGCGAACCGGCCGGATAACGGCGACAGTCCCTGTGCGCAGGATAGGAGAGTGTCATGCCCGAGGGCTACCGTCATCTGACCTTCGACGAAAGATGCCAGATATACGCGACGGGGAAAAGCGGGCTTTCGGACGGGGCCATCGCCGGGCGGCTGGGCCGCCCGGCGATGGCCCCGTCCGAAAGCCCGCCTTTCCCCGTCGCGTATATCCGGCATCTTTCGTCGAAGGTCAGATGACGGTAGCCCTCGGGCATGACACTCTCCTATCCTGCGCACAGGGACTGTCGCCGTTATCCGGCCGGTTCGCAGGATGCCGCACCCGGAACGCGGCTTCCCACCATCAACGGTGTTGCACTTCAGAGCGGAACGGGGGGATCAAGGTCAATCTAAAGGCCCGCGGCCAAACGCGTCCCCTGATCAATCGCTCTTTTCGCATCAAGCTCCACCGCCATGTCAGCCCCACCGATCACATATGTCGGTATCCCGGCAGCGGCGAGTTCATCCGCAAGTGAACGCTCGGATTCCTGGCCAGCGCAGATCACAACCGTATCAGCCTCGATCAGCATACCGTTCTCGCGCGCCTCGCCAAAGCTGATGTAAAGATCCTCCTCCCCAATGCGTTCGTAGTTCACGCCACCAAGCATCCTCACACCCTTCATCTTGAGTGCGGAGCGATGTATCCATCCGGTTGTCTTACCAAGGCCCTTGCCAAACGCCGTGGCCTTTCTCTGCAGGAGCGTGACGCTACGCGACGGCACCTCCGGCCGCGGACCCTCCGAGGCCAGCCCTCCCGGGATAAGAGCGGGATCACCGACGCCCCATTCCCTTTGCCAGAGCGACAGGTTCAAAGTGGGACTCTCGCCATCCTGCAGTACGAATTCCGCAAGATCGAACCCGATGCCACCCGCACCAACGATCGCCACCCGCTGCCCGACCGGCGCTCCCCCAAGCAAAACGTCCCGATATCCCAGCACATGCGGCTGGTCCTGCCCCGGAATCCCTGGATCGCGCGGAATGACACCCGTGGCAACGATGACATCGTCGAATCCCGCAAGCGCCCGTGCGTCCGGCTCGCAGTCCAGCCGCAAATCAATGCCCGCCGCCCTTACGCTGGCTTCATACCAGTCGACGAAGCCATGGAATTCCTCCTTGCCGGGAATCATTCGCGCCATATTGAGCTGTCCGCCAATCCGGTTGTCCCGCTCGAACAGTGTCACCGAATGGCCCCGCTCCGCAGCGGTCCGCGCAGCGGAAAGACCAGCCGGACCCGCACCGACAACGGCGATTCGCTTCCGCACTTCGGTTGGCCTGATCACCAATTCGGTCTCAAAACAGGCACGCGGATTCACAAGGCAGGAACTGACCTTACCGGAAAATATATGGTCCAGGCAGGCCTGGTTGCAGGCGATGCATGGTGCGATCAGTTCCGCCTCACCCCGCAGCGCCTTCGCGACAAACCCCGAATCCGCCAGAAACGGTCGAGCCATCGAAACCATGTCAGCACAGCCTTCCGCAAGAACCGCCTCGGCCACTTCAGGCGTGTTGATACGGTTCGAGGCAATTACCGGAATCGAAACCTCACCCATCAGTTTCTTCGTCACCCAGGTGAAAGCGCGGCGCGGCACGGATGTCGCGATCGTGGGGATCCGTGCCTCGTGCCAGCCAATTCCGGTGTTGATGATCGAGGCCCCGGCGCCCTCGACCGCCCGGGCCAGCTTCACGACCTCGTCCCAGGTCGATCCTTCGGGAACGAGATCGATCATCGAAAGACGGTAGATGATTATGAACCTGTCGCCCACCGCAAGGCGCACACGCCGGATCACCTCGACAGGAAGCCGCATCCTGTTTTCATAGGACCCGCCCCAGCGGTCCGTGCGCCTGTTGGTGCGTGTGACCAGGAACTGATTTATGAAATACCCCTCCGATCCCATGATCTCCACGCCGTCATAGCCAGCCTCAAAGGCCCGCTCGGCCGAGGTCGCGATGTCGGCGATCTGCTTTTCGATGCCGGTCTCATCAAGTTCGTTTGGAGGATAGGGTGAGATCGGCGACTTTATTGGGCTCGGACCAACGCAGTCGACAGAATAGGCATAGCGGCCCGCATGCAGTATCTGCATCGCGATCACGCCACCCTCGTCGTGGACGCGATCCGTTACAATGCAGTGGCCGGCGATGTCTTCCGCCGAATAGAGCCCTGCGGCGTGCTCGAACACACCGCCCTCCCGGTTGGGTGCCATCCCCCCGGTCACCATCAGTCCAACGCCACCGGACGCGCGTTCGGCGTAGAAAGCGGCAACCCGCTCCCAATCACCGGATTCCTCGAGCCCGGTATGCATCGATCCCATGAGGACCCGGTTCTTCAGCGTCGTGAATCCCAGATCAAGCGGCGCGGACAGATGGGGATAAGGCGACATGGACGGCGTCTCCCTTGCCAACTCGGACGGACCTGTGAATCACTGTTTCGCGATCCGTGCGGTGTCTCCTATAGATCCATATATACGTGCCGCTCGGCCTGTCCGCCGGGATGCGTGACAGCGCCCCGATAGGTCTCACCCACCAACTGCGCGTATTTCCAGAGCGCTCCGGAAGAATAGATCGTCTCACGGGCCCCTGCCCAAGCTTCCTTCCTGCTGGCGAGTTCCTCATCCGTAAGAGCCGCGGATAGCTCTCCCGTAAGCGCGTTGATCGTTATCATGTCTCCGTTCCTTAGGTGCGCGATAGGTCCGCCGTGAAACGCTTCCGGGCCGACATGCCCGACACAGAAGCCCCGCGTCGCGCCCGAAAAACGCCCGTCGGTGATGAGCGCCACCTTCTTGCCCATCCCCTGACCCGACAGCGCCGCCGTCGTCGACAGCATCTCGCGCATACCTGGCCCGCCAGCCGGACCTTCGTTGCGGATCACGATCACCTCACCTTCCTCGTACTGGCGCTCCTGAACCGCTTCGAAAGCGTCCTGCTCGCATTCGAACACTCTCGCCGGACCAGTAAAAACCTGCTGGTCGCGATCCATACCCGCGACCTTCACGATGGCGCCCTCCGGCGCAAGGTTACCCTTCAGCCCGACAACTCCGCCCGTCTGGCTGATCGGTGCGCTGGCAGGATATATGACCCTGCCATCGGCCTCCCGCTCCACATCGTCAAGCTCTTCGCCGATCAATCGACCCGTCGCGGTAACGCAGTCCTCGTGGACTAGGCCGACCTTCCTCAGTTCCTTCATCACAACCGGAACGCCGCCCGCTTCGTATAGATCCTTGGCCACATACTGACCACCTGGCTTGAGGTCGACGAAATAAGGGGTGTCCCTGAATATCTCACAGACATCGTCCAGGAAAAACTCGATCCCCGCTTCATGCGCGATGGCGGGGAGATGCAGGCCCGCATTGGTCGACCCGCCGGTGCAGGCAACAACCCGGGCGGCGTTTTCAAGCGATTTCCGGGTGACGACGTCACGCGCACGGATGTTCCTATAGAGGAGTTTCATCACCGCCTCGCCGCTGGCGATGGAATACTGGTCACGGCTTTCGTAAGGCGCGGGGGCACCCGAAGAGTTAGGAAGCGCAAGCCCCACGGCCTCCGAGACGCAGGCCATCGTATTCGCCGTGAACTGCCCGCCGCACGCTCCGGCTGAGGGGCAGGCGACGCGCTCAAGCCGGCGCAGTGCATCTTCCGAGAGGTTTCCCGCCTGGTTCTGGCCCACGGCCTCGAAAACGTCCTGAACGGTTACGTCGCGCCCATCCAGCCGACCGGGAAGGATCGATCCTCCGTAAATGAATACGGACGGCGTGTTTAACCGCACCATAGCCATCATCATTCCCGGTAGCGACTTGTCACACCCGGCAAGACCGACGATGGCGTCATAGCAATGGCCGCGCATCGTGAGTTCGACCGTATCGGCGATCGCCTCGCGGGAGGCGAGAGAGGACCTCATTCCCTCATGCCCCATCGCAATTCCATCGGTCACAGTGATCGTGGTGAACTCACGCGGCGTTCCACCTCCGGCCTTAACGCCCAGCTTGACGGCCTGTGCCTGCCTGTTCAGGGCGATGTTGCAGGGAGCGGCCTCGTTCCAGCAGGTAGCCACGCCAATGAAGGGCTGAGCGATCTCGTCTTCGGACAGTCCCATCGCATAGTAATATGACCTGTGCGGTGCCCGGGCCGGTCCTTCGGTCACATGGCGGCTTGGCAAGCGGGACTTGTCGGTTTTTCCCTTCAGCATAGCGGTATCTCCCCGGATCGGTGTCATTCGCCGCAATATGCGAGCACGGGTGGGGAAACAAGCGGCATGGACCGTCTTCGGGAATGTGTGCCCGGATCCAAGGCCAAGTGAGGTGAATGACCCCATGCCGAATATGGCAAAGATATTGGTGCACAGGCTTCTTGTGGCACACTTCATCCACAGGATGAGCAGCACGGGCTCCGATGCATTTGAGAGGCTTTTCAGGTGATTCAGGGCACAGGGGATCACCGATACGGATTCGCCTCGGTCATCGATCCGATAGAAATCCTTTTGGGGATCAATCGGACCTATGGACCTATGCTAGTGTCTGCCAGAAAACCCCGTGTTTTCCGGGGATCGGGCCGAATCCGGCGGATTCCGGCTTCACGGGATGATCGGTGGCGGGAACATATGGTGAACATCCGGACCTCCGCCGGCCCGCGGGCACGCCGGTCCGGGTCCCGCAGCGGCGGGACCTTCCATGGGCCGGTTTACCGGTGGACGCCCCGGTCAGGCGGCGGCGGGGAGCACGGGGCGCTCCCTCGCCGGCGGCATCAGGCCGGGGCGGTGGACGTTCGCGGCCAGCACCGCCAGCGCCACGGCGCCGGCGAAACCCTCCTTTCCGTGGCTCTGCACCCGGTCGAGGCCACGGTGCTCCAGGCTGTTGATGGCCGACCCGCCGGCGGCGTGGGCGCGCCGCGCCCCGCGGAACGCCTCCCCGCTTTCCCGGACGCGGTCCGCCTTCGACAGCCTGCCTTTCCGCGGCATGACGTCGGCTTCAGCATCCCGGCAGGCCCCAGCCGGTCCGGGGGGCTGTGCGGACCGCGGTCGAAGCTCACCACCGACAGGTCGGGGAACCGGGCCCGCGCCTCCCCGCCCATGGGGACCGCCACGTCCACGTCGCTCCCCTCCCACATCACCGAACGGTGCGGGAGGAATCCGTGACGGTCCCCGGCACGCGGACGGGGACGCCGGGCTCCACCGGGACCCCGGCCTTTCCCTTCGATATCCAGCGCGTGTGCGGCCCGGATATCGGGTGCACCTTCCCGCGGTGCGGGATCGTCCCGCCCTTCAGGATCCGCCGTCCGATCAGGTCCGCCCGGTGCCTGACATGGCCGATGAAGCCCCGGATACTGTCCGATGGGCCCGGGATACCCAACATACCGTCGATCTCCGCGCGGCCCGCCTCCGCCCTGTCCGCCAGCTTCAGCGCCAGCCGGCGCGGCGCCTCCACGTCCCCCGGGCGCGGGTTGACGGGCCGTGACGTGGCCACCCGGAGGTAGCCTTTCCGGAGCTTTCCGCAAAGGTATTCCTTCCTCCGCCAGCCGGGCGGCCCCAGCCCCCCGCAGGCCCGGGACACGTCCCGGACCATGCACCGCGCCGCGTCCATCAGCAGGCTGCGGTCGGTCGGATGATGCACGTCGGTCCCGGCCACGAAGGAATGACGGCGGCCGCGCGACGCGGCGCCAGGCTTTTCCGCGGCCACCCTGTAGCCCCTCTCCACGACCGTCCTTCCGACCTCGGCGGTAAGCTCCGGCGAGGGGAGCGACACGCTGTCAACCAGACGCCGGTATTCGTATTCGTATCCGTTCACGTCCCATGATCCGTGGCCCGGCCTTCGCCGGATCGGGATGTGTTGGTTCGCCGGTTCCCGAAGCCGGTCGGAACCGCACCCGGGACCCTGCTTCACGACCCCCAGCACCGGGATGGTCAACGGCTCCATCCCCGGCCTGCCGACCCGGCGGCTCCTTCCGGGAAGCACCATCCTGCCCGGAAGCCCGGACAGCCGCTTTCGGGTCCCTTCGTCGCCGCAGGGGTCCTGGAGGCCGATCTGGATCACCGGTATGCCGTCCCTCGATCTGACGGTCGGCCTGATCCTCCTGATGTCGGGGGCGCCGGGCCTCCGCCGGGTGTCGTGGACCCTGCGCATCGGGGCCTCCTGAAGGGGAGGATTGCCGGATTCCGCGGCATATGGTGGTGAAATCGCCCCCTGACTGTCATATCCGGTGAATCCCCGCAGGGCGGATTCCGTCATTTACCGCGAAAAACCGCAGCCTGGCGGTTTTCTGGCGGACACGACGGTAGCAAAGGCGCTTTCGATTGGGCTGGTCGTCCGGATGTGTTTCCAGCGCCCTGCCGGGAAGTCATGGAAGGCCGGGAGAACGTCGCGGTCTCCGGTCGGCTTCCCGACAGCTCTGTCGTATCCGATGCCGTGGGTTTCGACGAAGAGGTCAAACGCGGCCTCCGCGTCCGCGCGCGTCCCTGCCTGCCGGATGTCATGCGGATGCCCCTTGGCTCCGGGTTGCGCTGATCCGGGCATCGCGTTCGGCACATTGCCCGTTTCATGGAACCGGCGGCGCCGTTCATGGGTCGCCCCGAAAACTTCCCGCAGCCCATTCCAGAAGCCCGAGGCACCATCTCCAATGGCGAGCCCAGGCGCGCGTGTGAGGCCGCGTCGCCGCAAGTCCACGCCAACCCCGGGCGCTTTCGCGATACCCGTCGGAAAGGCCGGTGATTTCCCTGCGGCCCCATCCATCGGCACCGACAGGCGCCGGAACACATGCCTTTCCTCCGCCATGCGCGGCCGGAAGTGGACACCGCCCGCCCGGATATGGACGAACCGGCGCGCGCCGGGACCGCGCCGTTGCCATCGGTCATACCGCTCCCACCGGTCCGCCCCGAGCCGTGAGACCGCTGTCGATGGCAGGCCCGATGCGTCCGGCCCCGACAAAGCGGCCGGAGCCTCCTGGAAGCCACCTGTGGAAATGCCCCTGGGATAGAGCCGGGGCAACGGCCCTTCGACGGATCTGGCCGTGCGCAGGTACGGCGGCGGGACCGTCGGTGCAAAGCGGACCTTCCCGGCGCCATCACCCCGATCCCGGACGCGCGGAACCTTCACGGGCACTGTTCCGGTCCCCGTGACCACTTCACGTTCCGGCAGATGTCCATGGCGCACCAGACGTGCGCGGCCATCCGCCGCTCGATCACCGGTATGGGCCTCCAGCAACGCCGAAAGTTCCGCCTCAGCCGCCTGCTGGATCAGGTCACGCGCCCCGGAACGCGGAATGTCCGCCAGAGGGTCCGGTGAAAACACATGTGGATCGGGCAACGTCGTGACGGTGGTCCCCGTCATGTGGCATATCCCCTGCTCTTCGAGAACTGACGGCGTCTTCAACACCGCCATGATATGCCGCCCCTCAGGGGTAATCACCGGATTTTAGCCATAACTCGACCGGACACGCGGTCCCCTCATGCAAAGCTGTACGAGATCAAGGCCCGCAAGATATAGCCGATTCCATCGTTGAGAAACCCGATATCCGTTCCAATAGCGAGGTCTATCCAGAGAGTCCGTGCAGGAAGTTTTTAAAAGTCAACGCTATACCTGATCGGAGACAGTGCGGATCGTAGGGAAGTGGTGAGCCGTGCACGATTCAAACCTGCGATCCACTGATTAAATTTCAGCATTTTATCGTGTCCGCACTTATCCAGCATATTTCCAGAAGGCCCAAAAATACTTTAATATCAAAATTATACAACTCCAAAACCGGATGGCCGAATCAGGTTTTCGGGACCGGAGAGAGCGACTGTCGGCAGGGCGGCGATGCTTCCGCGTTCATTGGCCAGTTCCCTCCGTTGGAAAGCTGTGCAACCGCAGCCGCATGATCAAATAATCTGGGATGTACCCATGTAGACCATCTAGCTGTTCCCGCTTAATGGCAGGCCGATAATCCGGGTAATTTTCGCGAACGATCTGGTTGCCATCGCTAGAAAACACGGTGCAACACTGAAAGGCGTGTATATCGCTGGCCGCTCGTTCGGTGCCTGGTCAACTGCGGAATACCTCTTCGATCACGGTGTGGGCGCCGACTAGATCACTGGATATAGGGAGGTCGTTGACTTCGTTCAGTCAGCGGTGCTGGAACTGATGCTCTTCAACGATCTTCTGGACGCGATGAGAACGAAGAAATCGAATGACGCGATCTTGTAGGTCGCTGAACGTCTCCGCGAAAACGCTCCGGGCCTGTGCTACAAGCCTGGATTCTCGATCTGCATAAGGCAGGGCGGTGTAGAGCTGGATCTGCTTGGACCTAGGATCAAACACGAGGGAGAGACGTTAGCGATAGTGTATTGGGAAGACGACAGGCTCACTATTCAGAGAGGATCGGTGGCGCTGCATGGAACCGGGGGCAGGCTTCATCTCCCATAGCCGGTTTTTTTGGGGATTTGTGCTTCCTATCCCGCCTTCCCGCATGATACCGGACAAAGAACCGGCCATTTGGGCGGAAGACATCGCGCTTCAAAATTCACTAATTATATGATAACATTTTATTTTTTGTTGCGTTCACAGCGGTCAAGAAAGCGGACAGAGAGAAGGACAAATGACGATCCCCGACGATGGCGAGACAATAGGCTTGTTCGAGCCCCTCATGGTTTCGGAAGGGTCACCCGCGCGTGCGGGGTTGAACGATCTCGCGCTTGAGCTCGCGGAGAAGTCCGCCACCCTTCGCAGCGGCTTGCCCGGGTCCATCGCCGAGGCGCTCAGCGACCTTGTGCGCGCAATGAACTGCTACTACAGCAATCTCATCGAGGGACATGACACCCATCCTATCGACATCGAACGCGCGATGCGGAACGACTACAGCGCCGATCCGAAGAAGCGAAACCTTCAGCTCGAAGCCAAGGCGCATGTCGCTGTCCAGAAGTGGATTGACGAAGACGGCATGGTCGAACAGCCGACCGCGTCTGCGTCGATCATAGAGTTGCACCGCCGTTTCTGCGAGCTCTTGCCGCCAGAGCTTCTCTTCGTCGAGAACCCGAAAACGGGTGAGAAGATACCCGTTGTGCCTGGCGAACTGCGCACACGCTACGTCGAAGTCGGGCGACACGTCGCCATAAGCCCTGGCGCGATACCGCGCTTTATCGAACGGATGCACAAGGCTTACAGTCTGTCCGGCAGGATCGAGCCGATCCTTGCCGCAGCCAGTGCTCATCACCGTCTTCTTTGGGTGCAACCCTTCCATGACGGCAATGGGCGGGTTGCCCGTCTCATGTCTTACGCCATGCTGCGTGGAACGCTCAATACGCGTGGTCTCTGGTCAGTGGCGCGCGGACTTGCGCGACAGGAGGCGGTCTATAAGGAGCACCTTGCCACCTGCGATGGTCCCCGTCGTGGAGACCGCGACGGGCGCGGCACACTCAGCGAAGCCGCGCTTGCCTCCTTCGCAGGTTTTTTCTTGCGCACCTGCATCGACCAGGTGGAGTTCATGAAAAGCATCATGCTACCGGATCGGTTGCGTGACCGCATCCTGATTTGGACGGAAGAGGAAATCCGAGCCGGAGCCTTGCCCCCGAAATCTGACACAATGCTGAAGGCTGTGCTCTACCAGGGGCAGATCGAGCGCGGGGAGGTCGAGATCATTCTTGGCACGAGCGACCGCTCCGCGCGACGGGTGACATCCGCTCTTCTCAAAGTGGGGGCGCTGTCTTCCTCATCGACCCGCGCCCCGCTCAAGCTGGCATTCCCTGCCAAGTACGCAGGGCGATGGATGCCGGGACTGTTTCCCGAACGAGATGGTTAAATGAGCGAAGCGCAGTGTGACAAAGAAAACAGAAGGCGCAGTTTCGCAATTGCAGCAGATTTCAGCCGGAATTCGGCCCGGATGTGACAAACAACTGTAATGCAACGACAATAGTCCCGAATTATTTCTGGATTGGTGCTTATGTGTTCCCTATGGACACCATAGAGCAGGTTCTCGCCTCCCTCCTGTGGTCCGACAGGGCCAGGCTCAGGGAGATCCCTCTGGCCACCCCCCGGAATCCGGGCCGTGCGGGCGGACCTACCCGGCCAGGACAGGGACGGCCCGGCATCATTCCCACAGGGACGGAGAGACCCGCAGACGGTTCGCCGGGCCCATGTTCGCTGGCTTCCCGATCAGGAGGACCGCTGCCCTGAGGGGATCCGCCCGGACGACGGTATCCGTATGGCGGCACAAGGTCCCGCACGCGTTCCGCGGCATGCCGAGGCGCAGGCTGGCAGGCGGCGGCCCTTCCCGCAGAGCTAAACCCTTCGCCTCGACGGCCAGCGCGATGCCCCGCCCCGTCTGATCGTCCGACTCGGGCGGGTCGGTCCTGCCGACGATATCCGCCGCGCCAAGGCTGCGCCGTCAACGCCCTCGGCGACTTGTGGATCCCGTCTCCCTCGACCGGATCCGCGGAATGGCTTTCCGCCATTACGGTTTCTGCGAGCGCGCGCCAATGCCGGCTCTCAACACGAATCCCGTCGAAGACGTAAAATCCGCATCGGGCCGCGGAACGTCACGGCATCGGCAATTGGAAAGCCCGAACTGTGCAGGCCCCGGGAATCCTGTCCGGATCCGAAGGAGCCGCACCCTGCAGGGAAGCCCGCACCGCCCGGGAGTCATGACAGAAGTGGTAACGGATTTCCGGCAATGCATATTTTTCCCCCGTTCCGCTCTGAAGTGCAACACCGTTGATGGTGGGAAGCCGCGTTCCGGGTGCGGCATCCTGCGAATCGGCCAGATAACGGCGACAGTCCCTGTGCTCAGGATAGGAGAGTGTCATGCCCGAGGGCTACCGTCATCTGACCTTCGACGGAAGATGCCGGATATACGCGACGGGGAAAGGCGGGCTTTCGGACGGGGCCATCGCCAGGCGGCCGGGCCGCCATCCGGCCACCATATCGCGGGAGATCCGACGCAACGGCGGCGGGCGGGGATACCGGCAGGGACAGGCGTGGAGGAAGGCCACCGGGCGCCGGAGCGAGGCCTCTTCGGTCCCGGGGAAGCTGACGGAGGAGCGCCGGGCGAAGGTCGTGGCGAAGCTGGAGGAGGGCTGGAGCCCGGAACAGGTCCCGGGGCGTCTCCGGCTGGAGGACCCCGGCATGGCCGGCCGTCAGCGGATATACGACCTCGTACGCGCGGACGGCGGGGACGGAGGAACGCTTTTCGGGCACCTGCGGCGGCGGGGAAAGAAACCGGACCGGCAGGGTGGCCGCCACGCGGGCCGGGGTCACATCCCGGGCCGGAGGGACATCCCGGAGCGCCCGAAAGAGGTCGGGGCGAAGGCGGGAATCGGCGACTGGGAAGGGGACACGGTGATCGGCGGGGGAAACGGCGGTGCGGTGGTGTCGCCTGTGGACAGATGCCCGGAATTCACGCCTGTCCAACGGGTTGACGGAAAGAGGGCGGAGGCGGCCGGCGGGGCTATGACCGACCTTCCCGAGGGTCCCGGGGCCAGGGTCCACACGATCACGGCGTACGACGGCAGGGAGTTCGCGGGGCACGCGAAGGTGGCGAAGGCGCTGGAGGCCGACTTCTTCCTCCCGACGCCCTACCACCCGTGGGAGCGGGGCCTGAACGGGCACACCAACGGGCTGCCGCCCCGGTACCTGCCGAAGGGGACCGACCTGCGGCAGGTCACGGACGCCCGCGTGAAGCGGGTCCAGGACATCCTGAACGCGCGCCCCCGCAAGGCGCCCGGCTACCTGACGCCGGCGGAGGCTTTCGCGCCGGCGCGGCATCCCTGAGGCGCTTCGCCCCCGTCGGCCGACGGGGGAGAGGGAATTCCGCAGGCGCGCTGGGCCGGTGGGGGTCTCGCCCGGACGGGCGCGCCACCTCCCGCCGCGGGGCCCTGCCGCCGCCGGGAGGCCCGGTTACGCTCCGATCCGAAGGGACAGCCGCCGCATTCCGCGTGGAATCCGGGCCCCTGGCCGGAAAATCCCTCAACACCGGCCGCCTCCTCCGCTCGGGCCACGCCCTCGCTCCGGAGGCGGGCCGGTGTTGCACTTCGGACTGGAAGTGGGGCGGTAAATGACGGAATCCGCCTTGCGGGGATTCACCGGATATGGCAGTCAGGGGGCGGATTCGCCAATCCTCCCCTCGGGAGCCCCCCATGCGCAGGGTCCACGACACCCAGCGGAGGCCCGGCGCCCCCGACATCAGGAGGATCAGGCTGGACGTGAGGTCGCGGGACAACATCCGGGCGATCCTGATCGGCCTCCAGGACCCCTGCGGCGGACGAAGGGACCCGAAAGCGGCTGTCCGGGCTTCCGGGCAGGATGGTGCCGCCCGGAAAGGGCCGCCGTTTGGGCAGGCCGGGGATGGAACCGTTGACCATCCCGGTGCCCGGCGTGGTCAGGCAGGGTCCCGGGTGCGGTTTCGACCGGCTTCGGGAACCGGCGAACCAACACATCCCGATCCGGCGAAGGCCGAAGGCCGGGCCACGGATCATGGGACGTGGACGGATACGGATACGGATACCGGCGTCTGGTTGACAGCGTGTCGCTCCCCTCGCCGGAGCTTCCCACCGAGGTCGGAAGGATGGTCGTGGAGAGGGGCCACAGGGTGGCCGGAAAAAAGCCTGGCGCCGCGTCGCTCGGCGGCCGTCATTCCTTCGTGGCCGGGACCGACGTGCATCATCCGACCGACCGCAGCCTGCCGATGGACGCGGCGCGGTGCATGGTCCGGGACGTGTCCCGGGCCTGCGGGGGGCTGGGGCCGCCCGGCTGGCGGCGGAAGGAACATCTTTGCGGAAAGCTCCGGAAAGGCTACCTCCGGGTGGCCACGTCACGGCTCGCCAACCCGCGCCCGAGGGACGTGGAGGCGCCGCTCCGGCTGGCGCTGAAGCTGGCGGACAGGGCGGAGGCCGGCCGCGCGGAGATCGACGGTATGTTGCGTATCCCGGGCCCATCGGACAGTATCCGGGGCTTCATCGGCCATGTCAGGCACCGGGCGGACCTGACCGGACGGCGGATCCTGAAGGGAGGGACGGTCCCGCACCGCGGGAAGGTGCACCCGATATCCGGGCCGCACACGCGCTGGATATCGAAGGGCAAGGCCGGGGTCCCGGTGGAGCCCGGCGTTCCGGTCCGCGTCCCTGAGGACCGTCACGGGTTCGTCCCGCACCGTTCGGTGATGCGGGAGGGGAGCGACGTGGAGGTGGCGGTCCCCATGGGCGGGGAGGCGCGGGCCCGGTTCCCCGACCTGTCAGTGGTGAGCTTCGACCGCGGTCCGCACAGCCCCCCGGACCGGCCGGGGCCTGCCGGGATGCTGGAGCCGGCGCCATGCCGCGGAAAGGCAGGCTGTCGAAGGCGGACCGCGTCCGGGAAAGCGGGGAGGCGTTCCGCGAGGCGCGGCGCGCCCACGCCGCCGGCGAGGGAGCGCCCCGTGCTCCCCGCCTCCGCCTGACCGGGGCGTCCACCGGTAAACCGGCCCATGGAAGGTCCCGCCGCTGCGGGGCCCGGACCGGCGTGCCTGCGGGCCGGCGGAGGCCCGGATGTTCACCAAATGTTCTCGCCACCGACCGTCCCGTCGAAGCCCCGGGCGGCGCCCCGACGGGCCCGGCCAGGGTCCCGTGAAGCCGAAGTCCGCCGGATCCGGCCCTGTCACCGGAAAAACACGGGGTTTTCTGGCAGCCAAATGAGTTATGCCTGAAAGTTGGTGACGGGGGTTGAGGGGCGGCATATCATGGTGGTGAACACAGGCCGTCAATTCTCGATGGGAAAGGGATATGCCACATGGCCGAATCCACGGTGATACAGTCCGGGCGTCCATCGGAGTTTTCACCGGATCCGCTGACGGAGGTGATCGGGTCCGGGGCCAGGGAGCTTCCGGCCTCGGCGGTCCAGGCCGAGGCAGCCGACTTCCTTGCCCGTCACGAACACCTCGTTGATGAACGGGGGCGCAGGCGGATGGTGCGCCACGGCACCCTGCCGGAGCGGGAGGTGATGACGGTGACCGGCCCGGTGCCGGTCGAGGTTCCGCGGGTGCGGGACCGCGGGGCGGGCGTCGCCGCAGGGGGGAGGATCAGGTTCCGTTCGTCGGCCGTGCCGCCCTATCTGAGGAAAACGAAGTCCGTCGAGGACCTGCTGCCCTGGCTCTATCCCAGGGGCATCTCGACCGGCGGCTTCGGCGAGGCGGTCGCGGCGCTTCCCGGATCCGACGCCGGGGGCTCACCTCCTCCACGATCACCCGGCTGAAGGCCAGATGGAAGGAGGAGTACGGGACGTGGAGCAGGCGCGACCTGTCGGGTAGGCGCTTCGTCTATGTCTGGGCGGGCGGGGGTTGCTTCACGCCCCGTCCGGACGGGGACCGCCAGTGCATGCTGGTGGTGACAGGCGCCGATGAGTATGGCAAAAAGGACGCCCCGGCCGTGACGGACGGGTTCCGGGAGAACGCCGACAGCTGGCGCGACCTGCTTCGGAACCTGAAGGAGCGGGGCCTGACGGAAGCGCCGGAGCTCGCCGTCGGCGACGGTGCGCCGGGCTTCCGGACGGAGCTGGGCGATGCCTTTCCGAAGACGCGGGAGCAGCGCTGCTGGGTCCATAAGACCGCCAACGTCACGGGAGCGCTGCCGAAGTCCCTGAAGGAACGTGCGAAGTCGGATCTTCATGGGATATGGATGGCGGAGACCAGGAAGGATGCGGCCGCGGCCTTCGACCGTTTCGTGAAAACCTACGGTGTCAAATACGAAAAGGCGGTGGAGAAACTCGTGAAGGACCGCGACGAACTTCTCGCGTTCCACCACTTCCCGGCGGAGCACTGCAGGCACATCAGGACGACGAACCCCATCGAGAGCGTGTTCGCCACCGTCCGCGGCCGGACCCGCAGGACCAGGGGATGCCTGAGCCGGACCACCGCCCTTTCCATGGTATACCGGCTCATGATGTCGGCGAAGGGCAACTGGCGCAGGCTCTCGGCCCCGAACCGGCTGCCGGAGGTCATGTGGGGGGTTGTGTTCACCGACGGAATCATACAGGATAAAGTCGCCGCCTGATCAGGTCGGCCCCATCACCGACTTTCGGGCATAACTCGAATTTGGTATGCCAAATTGTTGTGCGCAGGTAAACCGGGAATCTAGGAAAGAGGAATGTCCTATCCACCACTTTCGGAATCGACAAAAGATCTGCGTATCAGTTGGTACCGGACGCCAGTCGACAAAGAGGTGCTCCATGAATTGCTACAGCGCAGCGATCTGCGCGCGTGGTTGCAAGTATTTGGTGTCGTTGGATATTTGATCGTAACGGGTGCGATTGCCACCTATTTTTTCTACCAACAGATGTGGGTCCTTTTTGCAATATCGTTATTCGCCTACGGGACCTATTCGTGTTTCATCGGTTCCGGATGCCATGAATTCACCCACCGCACTGTCTTTAGGACCAAGTGGCTGAACGAATTCTTTATCCGCTTTTTCGGGTTGATCAATATGTTCAACCACGAAGAATACCTGATGAGCCATACCTATCACCACCGCTACACGCTGCACCCCGAGGCCGACCGCGAGGTGGTACTTCCGCAGTCTCCGGTGTTGCGGGCCGCGTGCATCGTGCAGTTGTTCACGATCAATCTGTACAGTCAGTGCCCAGGGTCAGACGGCTTTTATCAGCGCCTACACAATACCTTCAGAACAGCCTTCGGCAAGTTGCCGAATATGGATGCAGAGGGCGATCCGATAGACAGCCAATTGATGATCTGGCTTGGTCTGCTGTACCAAGCGCATCCGGAAGAACGCAAAAAAGCGGTTTGTTTTGCACGTTATATCTTGCTGTTCCACTCAGGCGTCATTGTCGTGGCGTTCGCAACTCAGTTTTGGTTGTTGATAGTATTCATCACATTTTCCCGTTCATTGGCGAACTGGCTCAAGGCACCTACTGTTTTTCTTCAGCACGCCGGGCTACGGGACAACGTTGCGGATTTCCGAAAAAGCACCCGTACCGTCAAATTGGATCCGGTGACGTCGTTTATGTATTGGTACATGAACTGGCATGTTGAACATCACATGTACCAATGGGTGCCTTGCTACAATCTTCCTCGGCTGAACAAGGTCATAAAACACGACCTTCCAGAGGCCCGCGGTGTGTGGGCCGGCTTTCAGGAAGTTCGCGAGACCTGGAAGCGGCAACAGAGCGAACCTGAATACCAATTCGATACACCGTTACCGGAGCCGCGAGCGCCTGCGACGGCGGCGGAATGAGACACCCATAGGAAACCTACGCCACAACACAGGGGGCAGCCACTATGACACGGATGACAGGGGCAAAGTTTTTTGCCGATACCCTGAAGGGATATGGTATTAGCCATGTGTTCGTCTCGCCTTCGGTGGCCAACCTTGCGCTCGCGGAAGCCAGTGCTATTGGCATCAAGAACATTGTACCGCATGGGGAAAAACCAACAGCCTACATGGCGGATGGCTATGCGCGAGCCACAAATCGACCGGGCGTTTGCATCGCCCAATCGGTCGGCGCGGCAAACATGGCTGCCGGACTGCAGGACGCGTTCTTGGCGCTCTCGCCCGTTATAGCATTGACTGGGCGCAAGACTCCGATGGAGCAATATCGCAACGCGTATCAGGAAGTCACCCACATCGGTCTATACGATCCAGTAACCAAATTCAGCGGCTTGGTCGAGACGCTCGAACAATTTCCCCACATGCTGCGTCTGGCATTCCGGGAAGTGACCAGCGGCGCTACGGCACCGGTGCATCTGGATCTGCAGGGTATCTCTGCAAACATCATTATGGAAAGCGAGGCTGATCTCGAGGTGGCGGTCGAGGAGCAATTCACCAGGCGCCCGGCATTCCGACCCGAGCCGTCGCCTGAGTTGGTGGCCGAGGCGGCGCAGGCGCTGGCAAGCGCCAAACGGCCAATCATCGTTGCCGGTGGCGGGGTCACCGCGTCCGGGGCGCAGGCCGAGCTTGTCGAGCTTGCCGAAAAGCTTTCCATTCCAGTCGCCACCGCGCTGAATGCCAAAGGTGCAATCCCCGAAAACCATGCTCTTGCGGTGGGTATTCCAGGCACCTATTCGCGGGCCTGCGCAAACCGCGCGCTTTACGAAGCAGACCTTGTGCTATTCGTCGGCAGCCACACGGGAAGCCAGGTCACCACCGAATGGATGATACCTGCGAAAGGCACGCGGATCATTCAGATTGACATCGACCCGATCGAAATCGGGCGCAGCTACCCGGTCGAGGTCGGCCTGCAGGGCGATGCCAAAGCGACGCTGCACCGGCTGATCGATGCGTCGGAGGCCGGGGACGGACGCGCCGAATGGGTCGCCCGTGCGCAGACGCTGGTTCAGGAGTGGCGCGATCAAATTGAACCGCGACTGACGTCCGACACCGTGCCGATCATTCCAGATCGGCTGTGTGCCGAGCTTACCGCGGTGCTCGATGAGAATTCAATTCTGGTGGTCGATACCGGCCACGCCGGGATATGGGCCGCCGCGATGATCGACTTTAACAACCCCGGGCAAATGATCCTGCGCTGCGCCGGTTCGCTCGGCTGGGGGCTCCCCGCTTCGATAGGAGCGCAACTGGCGCGGCCGGACAAAAACGTCGTGTGCTTCACCGGCGACGGCGGGATCTGGTATCACATTGGCGAGATAGAAACCGCCGTGCGTTGCGGCGCGCCGGTGACGATCATCGTAAACAACAACAGCGGCTACATCCAGGACAAGGGCGGTGACGATATCTCATACGCCAAGGTCCCCGGTACGGACTCAGCGGAACTTTGGCGTTTCAACGACACCAATTTCGCCACGCTTGCCGAAAACATGGGCGCACTTGGAATTAGGGTGGAAAAGCCCGGCGACATCCGCGGCGCAATCGAAGAAGCGATGGCCTCCGGTCGCACCGCGCTGGTCGATGTGGCGACGGATCCCGCCGACGGAAATCCGCCAGAGCGCTGGAACCCGCCGGTCTAGGGCAAATTGCCAAACAGAAAGTGCCATGGGTCGACTGGAGAAAAAGGTAGCGTTGATTACGGGCGGCGCGCGGGGAAACGCCGAAGCGATCGCCCTGCGATACGCCGCCGAAGGCGCCGACATTGTCACTTGCGATCTCGTTCCTGCACAAGAACTAGACGCTACCACTGGTGCCGCAATACGTGCCGTCGGCCGCCGCGCGCTGTGCTCCAGGACGGATGTTTCGGACGAAGAGCAAGTCAGCGAAATGGTCGAATGTGCGTTGGCGGAATTTGGCAGGATTGATATCTGCGTCCACGTGGTCGGTATCGCCGGGCCGACCCAAGATCTTCAGAATCTATCGCTTGCCGAATGGCGGAACGTGCTGGCCGTGAACGTGGATTCGGCTTTCTTGCTTAGTCGTGCGGTTCTGCCACAGATGATCGAGCGGCGGGCAGGGCGCATTATCCTTTTCAGTTCGGCAACTGGCAAACAGCCATTGCCGCATCGCACGCCCTACGCCACCAGCAAAATGGGCATCATCGGGCTGACGCGAACCCTGGCGGCAGAGGTCGGACGCCATAACATCACCGTCAATGCGATCTGCCCCAGCGGTCACCCGGCGCGCGATGTTGAACTACGTGAAGCGTGGGAGGCGTTCACAGGTTTAAAGTCCGCCACTACATTTGAAGTAAGCGGAAAGCAGGAAGAAAACCGGGTGCTTGGCGGTCACTGGTTGGTGAACGAAGGCTATACCAACGACTTTGGCTGCACAGACGACGTTGCGGCCTTGGCCGTGTTTCTGGCGTCTGACGAGGCCAGCCACTTCACCGGTCAGGATGTGAACACCACCGGCGGCTACATCATGTGGTAAAGACGTAATGTAGGGACAATCAAAATGGGACGACTGGAAAACAAGGTGGCGCTGATCACCGGCGCGGCGCGCGGGCACGCTGAAGCAATGGCCAGGCGCTTTGCCGCTGAGGGTGCGGACATTGCCATGTGCGATATCGTCCCTCAAGAAGTACTCGACAGCACCACCGGCGAGGCTGTTCGCGCCAATGGCCGCCGAGCCCTGTGCTTCAGAATGGATGTGTCCGACGAGAGTGAGGTCAACGATATGGTGGAACATACCCTCGCTGAGTTTGGCAAGATCGACATCCTCGCACCAGTTGTCGGCATCGCTGGTCCGACCAAAGACCTTCACGAATTGACCCTCGCGGAATGGCGGCAGGTCCAGATCGTAAACGTGGATTCGGCTTTTTTGTGCTGCAAAGCGGTGCTGCCGCACATGATCGAGCGACGGGCGGGGCGGATCATTCTGTTCAGCTCGCCCACCGGCAAACAGCCTTTGGCGCACCGGTCTTCTTACGCCACAAGCAAAATGGCCATTATCGGCCTGACACGGACGTTAGCTGCAGAGGTCGGACGCCATCTAATCACCGTCAACGCGATATGCCCAGGGGGTCACCCGGCACGCGATGTTGAACTGACTAAGGCATTTAACGAATACACCGGGCGGACCGAACACAATTCGAACTTTTCAAACTATCCAGAAGAGATGGAAAAGAACCGCGTCATCGCCGGTCACTGGCTGGTGAACGAAGGCTACCTGCAGGACCACGGCACCTCCGAAGATGCCGCGGCGGTTGCTCTGTTCATTGCCTCGGATGAAGCCAGCCATTTCACCGGTCAGGATGTCAATACGCCAGGCGGCTACGTGATGTGGTGAGCGAAGTCTTAAACCGGAGAAAATAGTGGCTGTTGATGACATTAAAACAGTAGGGATCGTTGGGTCCGGTCTTATGGGCTCGGGAATCGCGCTAAATTTCGCTCTGGCTGGCTATGAGACCATCCTGAACGATTTGGATGAGGACGCACTGACGGGCGCGATGAGAAGGATAGACACCGTTTTGGCGATGTTCATGGATGAGGGTCTGACGAATCAGGCTGACGCCACTGCCGCAATAAACCGGATTGAAACGACCACCGACCTAGACGACTTGGCAAATCGATCGGATTTCATAACCGAGGCCATTGTTGAGCGGCTCGAAGACAAGCAGGAGCTTTTCCGCCACCTGGACCGGATTTGCCGCGATCACACGATAATCGTTTCCAACACTTCGTCGCTCAAGCTGAGCGACATAAGTAAGGGAGTTGAACGCCAAGAAAATCTGGGGCTAACCCACTATTTCGTGCCGCCGCATATTGTTCCAGGTGTGGAAATCGCGAAAGGATCGGGAACAAGTGACGCAACGTTTGAGTTGCTCTATGACCTCATGAAAGCGATACGTAAAGTCCCGATCCGAGTGCTGAAAGAACGTTCGGGCTATCTTATCAACACGATCAATGACGCCTTGGCGTGGGAAGCCGGCCGGCTTTGGGCCGAAGGCGTGGCCAGCGTCGAAGACATTGAGCTGGGGATCAAGAGCACGATGGGATTTCGTATGCCTTACTACGGGCCCTTCGGACATTACGACTATTCAGGCACCTGGCGCTGGCCCCCGGACGTCTTGGACAAAAAACTGGTTCCACCGGATTCGATACCCGCGCGCCAAGATGCCGAGCGAAGGTACAAGGAACGGCTGATTGAGGGTCCGTTCTTCATGGACCCGGGACAAATGGCCTCGGACGAAGAACGCCGCGATAGGGACTTCATCCGTCGCCTGAAGGCGCTTTACCCCCGCGACCAAGAAGAATGATGTACGCTTCATTTCAGGATTCTGTCCAGGAAGAAGAACCGATCCTGTTTCCGGAGCTCGAGATTGTGGATCCTCACCACCATCTGGTTGAAGCGGGTCACGAATGGGGCCGTTATCTTCTAGCCGATCTTCAGGCCGATACGACATCGGGTCATCACGTTGTGCAGACGGTGTATGCCGAGTGCCATGAAAAGTACTTTGACGATGGACCGGAGCAACTAAGACCGGTTGGCGAAACCGAATGGGTCGCCAAAGTCGCTCGCGAATCGATTATTGGACCAGGGGCGGAAATCGCCGGAATCATCGCCCACGCAGACCTAACGTTGGATTCAAGGCTATCGGAGGTTCTTGAAGCGCACGAGGCCGCCGCCGAAGGCAAGTTTTGCGGAATACGGCATTGCATTGCACACGGCGATCACCGGCGTGGCTACGAAAACGCACCGGGTCCGGCGCCAAAAGGGCTTTCAGAGGACGAAAGATTTCGCGAAGGCGTTCGGTTGCTGGGTCGCCTCGGAATACCCTATGACAGCTGGCATCACCATTACCAGATGGATGAGTTCATAGCTTTGGCGCAGTGCGCGCCGGACACCACGTTTGTGATGGATCATTTTGGGACTCCTGTTGCTGTGGGACGCTATCGTGACCAACGTGAAGAGATATACGAAAATCTGAATAACAGCATCGCGGCCGCGGCCGCATGCCCCAATGTTATTGCAAAATTGGGCGGTATGGCGATGCCGGACAACGGATTTCCATGGATCGAGGCCGGTAACCAGGCCACAGCAGAGGAGTTCGCAACGGCTCAGCGTGATTACTATCTCAACGCCATCGATTGCTTTGGCACTGATCGATGCATGTTTGAAAGTAATTTTCCCGTCGATCGATTGTCGATTAGTTATCGATCGCTTTTTAACGCCTTTAAGATTATGACTGCCGACTTTTCGGATGCGGATAGGCAGGCACTGTTTTGTGGAACTGCTCGACGCATTTATGGATTGCCACCGATCCGCTAGTAGCCCGCCAGCGTTTTCACGCTGATTCAATTCTTGCTCCAATAGTTTGTAAATTCGGCAGCCAAATGAGTTATGCCTGAAAGTTGGTGACGGGGGTTGAGGGGCGGCATATCATGGCGGTGAACACAGGCCGTCAATTCTCGATGGGAAAGGGATATGCCACATGGCCGAATCCACGGTGATACAGTCCGGGCGTCCATCGGAGTTTTCACCGGATCCGCTGACGGAGGTGATCGGGTCCGGGGCCAGGGAGCTTACGGCCTCGGCGGTCCAGGCCGAGGCAACCGACTTCCTTGCCCGTCACGAACACCTCGTTGATGAACGGGGGCGCAGGCGGATGGTGCGCCACGGCACCCTGCCGGAGCGGGAGGTGATGACGGTGACCGGCCCGGTGCCGGTCGAGGTTCCGCGGGTGCGGGACCGCGGGGCGGGCGTCGCCGCAGGGGGGGAGGATCAGGTTCCGTTCGTCGACCGTGCCGCCCTATCTGAGGAAAACGAAGTCCGTCGAGGACCTGCTGCCCTGGCTCTATCCCAGGGGCATCTCGACCGGCGGCTTCGGCGAGGCGGTCGCGGCGCTTCCCGGATCCGACGCCGGGGGCTCACCTCCTCCACGATCACCCGGCTGAAGGCCAGGTGGAAGGAGGAGTACGGGACGTGGAGCAGGCGCGACCTGTCGGGTAGGCGCTTCGTCTATGTCTGGGCGGGCAGGGGTTGCTTCACGCCCCGTCCGGACGGGGACCGCCAGTGCATGCTGGTGGTGACAGGCGCCGATGAGTATGGCGAAAAGGACGCCCCGGCCGTGACGGACGGGTTCCGGGAGAACGCCGACAGCTGGCGCGACCTGCTTCGGGACCTGAAGGAGCGGGGCCCGCACCGGCGTGCCCGCGGGCCGGCGGAGGCCCGGATGTTCACCATATGTTCACGCCACCGACCGTCCCGTCGAAGCCCCGGGCGGCGCCCCGAGGGGCCCGGCCAGGGTCCCGTGAAGCCGGAATCCGCCGGATTCGGCCCTGTCACCGGAAAAACACGGGGTTTTCTGGCAGACACCAAATAGCTGCGTGCAGATCGGGCGCGCTACCCACCAAAGTTCCATCAAAGATCAAAATTGCCGGCGCCGAATTTCGTTACGCCTACTGTCTATTAGGCGGCCGCAATCAAGCGTCCCTCGGCCTCCAGCGCAAGAAACGCTCGATGAGTCAATTCAATCCCCGTTTCGACCGCAATAGACGGATAATTGCCGACGTGGTCCCGCAGAGGCTTATCGCTGAGATCGAGCGGCATTGCCATAGGATCTCCGCTCGCCGTAATATTGTGCCCTGGTACAATGTCCGCCAAAATCTCCAACCCCCTCTCGACGGTTTCGTACTGACCATTCAGATTGAAAACATAGGCGTCATCTCCGTCTCGGCCAGCCGCCGCGATGAACGCCGCCGCCGCTTCGCCCGCATAGAGCCAGCTCAGCATTCCGGTATAGGGGATGTCATGAGCCTCCCCCTGTACAGCTTTTGCGATCCCAAACGTGCAGCGAGACGACATGCCTTGATCTCTGGCGACCCCGTAAACAACGTTTGGGCGAATACCGACCGAGGGCACATGCCAGTCCATTGCATAGATCTGGGCTGCGTGTTCTCCGGCCTGTTTGTAGGCTCCGTAGAGTGTAGCCATGTAAGGCCCCCCGGGCGGCATTGCAAATGCCGCTACTGAACTTGCATAGACCAAGCGACGAATATTGTGTTCGCGTGCCACCTGCAAAACGTTGATTGTCCCTTCAACATTGACCCGTGCACCA
The DNA here is from genome assembly GCA_965201085.1 of uncultured Rhodobacter sp. Lineage (GTDB taxonomy): Bacteria > Pseudomonadota > Alphaproteobacteria > Rhodobacterales > Rhodobacteraceae > JAPOUP01. Next base: position 267,491 of record CBDAVS010000016.1, read on the forward strand.
AGGGATGGATTGGCCCTGCAAAATGGAACCTGCAGTCCAGCCAAATGTATAATCGACCGAATGTCGTGTCTTTTTACAAGTTCGCCTAGCGCTAATAATTCTGTAATGTCGCAGGTTGCCCATGTCAGTTCTGCAGCTCTGGTTTCGCCCAAAAATAATCCGGGTCTACGGCGATCATCGCGCAGATCACATGCGACGACTTCCACGCCCGATCGATGCAAAATAGAAACGGTCCACGCGCCGATGCATCCGCCCGCCCCCGTAACGAGAACCGGACCCGCCAAAGTCTTCGCGTCGACCAAAAACGGCTCGGTCAAAAATTCCATCACTCTCTCACGTGAGATCGGGTAACCCTACTCGGTCAGTTTGCATATATTTACGTCTCTGGTCCATTGGGGCACTAACTGTTTTTCAAAGAGCCATTCCGTTTTCCGGGTTGAGCCCTATTTAAGCTGAGCTTCCGAGCGGATTCCAGCGGTTTTTGACCGTAACCCATTGATTGCGATGGGAAAGAATGGAATCAGCGGGTATATTGTGTTCCCATGTAAATATGAATATAGGTTTTGTAATGCATCAGGGATACGCCTATACTGCGCCTATGTATGTAGCATCCGCCAGAAAACTGCCAAGCTGCGATTTTTTTCGCGGCCCCACTTCCAGTCCGAAGTGCAACACCGGCCCGTCTCCGGAGCGAGGGGGTGGCCCTGAGCGGAGGAGGCGGGCCGGTGTTGAAGGATTTTCCGGCCAGGGACGCGGAATACGGCGGCTGTCCCTTCGAATCGGAGCGTAACCGGGCCTCCCGGCGGCGGCAGGGCCCCGCGCCTGCGGAATTCCCTCTCCCCCGTCGGCCGACGGGGCGAAGCGCCTCAGGGAGGCCGCGCCCGCGCGAAAGCCTCCGCCGGCGTCAGGTAGCCGGGCGCCTTGCGGGGGCGCGCGTTCAGGATGTCCTGGACCCGCTTCACGCGGGCGTCCGTGACCTGCCGCAGGTCGGTCCCCTTCGGCAGGTGCTGGGGCGGCGGCCCGTTGGTGTGCCCGTTCAGGCCCCGCTCCCACGAGTGGCAGGGCGTCGGGAGGAGGAAGTCGGCCTCCAGCGCCTTCGCCACCTTCGCGTGCCCCGCGAACTCCCTGCCACTGTCCGCCGTGATCGTGTGGACCCTGGCGCCGAGCCCCTTGAGAAGGTCGGTCATCGCCCCGCCGACCGCCTCCGCCCTCTTTCCGTCAACCCGTTGGACAGGCGTGAATTCCGGGCATCCGTCAACGGGCGACACCACCGCACCGCCGTGTCCCCCGCCGATCACCGTGTCCGCTTCCCGGTCGCCGGTCCCCGCCTTCGCCCCGACCTCTTTCGGGCGCTCCGGGATGTCCCTCCGGCCCGGGACATGACCCCGGCCCGCGTGGCGACCACCCTGCCGGTCCGGTTCCTTTCCCCGCCGCCGCAGGTGCCCGCAAGGCGTTCCTCCGTCCCCGCGGTCCGCGCGTACGAGGTCGTATATCCGCTGACGGCCGACCATGCCGGGGTCCTCCAGCCGGAGACGCCCCGGGACCCGCTCCGGGCTCCAGCCCTCCCCGGCTTCGCCACGACCTTCGCCCGGCGCCCCTCCGTCAGCTTCCCCGGGACCGAAGAGGCCCCGCTCCGGCGCCCGGTGGCCTTCCTCCGCGCCTGTCCCTGCCGGTAGCCCCGCCCGCCGCCGTCGCGCCGGATCTCCCGCGATATGGTGGCCGGATGGCGGCCCGGCCGCCCGGCGATGGCCCCGTCCGAAAGCCCGTCTTTCCCCGTCGCGTATATCCGGCATCTTCCGTCAAAGGCCGGATGACGGTAGCCCTCGGGCATGACACTCTCCTATCCTGCGCACAGGGACTGTCGCCGTTATCCGGCCGGTTCGCAGGATGCCGCACCCGGAACGCGGCTTCCCACCATCAACGGTGTTGCACTTCAGAGCGGAACGGGGGCGGTAAATGACGGAATCCGCCTTGCGGGGATTCACCGGATATGGCGGTCAGGGTATGCCGCGGAATCCGGCAATCCTCCCCTTCAGGAGGCCCCCATGCGCAGGGTCCACGACACCCGGCGGAGGCCCGGCGCTCCCGACATCAGGAGGATCAGGCCGACCGTCAGATCGAGGGACGACATCCCGGCGATCCTGACCGGCCTCCAGGACCCCTGCAGCGACGAAGGGACCCGAAAGCGGCTGTCCGGGTTTCCGGGTCGGCTGGTGCCGCCCGGAAAGAGCCGCCGGGTCGGCAGGCCGGGGATGGAACCGTTGACCATCCCGGTGCCCGGCGTGGTGAAACAGGGTCCCGGGTGCGGTTTCGACCGGCTTCGGGACCTGGCGAACGGGCACCGGACGATCCGGCGAAGGCCGAAGGCCGGGCCACGGCCCGTGAGACGTGGACGGATACGGATACCGGCGTCCGGTTGACAGCGTGTCGCTCCACTCGCCGGAGCTTCCGGCGGAGGTCGGAAGGACGGTCGTGGAGAGGGGCCACAGGGTGGCCGGAAAAAAGCCTGGCGCCGCGTTGCGCGGCCGCCGTGATTCCTTCGTGGCCGGGACCGACGTGCATCATCCGACCGACCGCAGCCTGCCGATGGACGCGGCGCGGTGCATGGTCCGGGACGTGTCCCGGGCCTGCGGGGGGGCTGGGGCCGCCCGGCTGGCGGCGGAAGGAATACCTTTGCGGAAAGCTCCGCAGGCCCTGTCCCGGTGTCGCCACGTCACGGCTCGCCAACCCGCGCCCGAGGGACGAGGAGGCGCCGCTCCGGCTGACGCTGAAGCTGGCGGACAGGGCGGAGGCCGGCCGCGCGGAGATCGACGGCAGGTTGGGTATCCCGGGCCCATCGGACAGTATCCGGGGCTTCATCGGCCATGTCAGGCACCGGGCGGACCTGACCGGACGGCGGATCCTGAAGGGCGGGGCGATCCCGCACCGCGGGAAGGTGCACCCGATATCCGGGCCGCACACCCGCTGGATATCGAAGGGAAAGGCCGGGGTCCCGGTGGAGCCCGGCGTTCCGGTCCGCGTCCCTGAGGACCGTCACGGATTCCTCCCGCACCGTTCGGTGATGTGGGAGGGGAGCGACGTGGACGTGGCGGTCCCCATGGTCGGGGAGGCGCGGGCCCGGTTCCCGGATCTCTCGGTGGTGAGCTTCGACAGGGGTCCGCACAGCCCCCCGGACCGGCTGGGGCCTGCCGGGATGCCGGAGCCGACGCCATGCCGCGGAAAGGGCGGCTGTCGAAGGCGGACCGCGTCCGGGAAAGCGGGGAGGCGTTCCGCGGAGCGCGGCGCGCCCACGCCGCCGGCGGGTCGGCCATCGACAGCCTGGAGCACCGCGGCCTGGACCGCGTCCGCAGCCACGGAAAGAAGGCTTCGCCCGGACCGTGGCGCTGGCGGTGCTTGCCGCGAACGTCCACCGCCCCGGCCTGATGCCGCCGGCGAGGGAGCGCCCCGTGCTCCCCGCCGCCGCCTGACCGGGGCGTCCACCGGTGAACCGGCCCATGGAAGGTCCCGCCGCCGCGGGGCCCGGACCGGCGTGCCCGCGGGCCGGCAGGGTCACCGGAAAGTGGAAAATGGGCAGGCACTTCGAATGGAGCGTCTCCGGGGACGGCGGCTTCTCCTACAGCCGCCGTGAGGACAGGATAGCCGCCGAGGCGGCCCTCGACGGTCTGTACGTGGTCAGGACCAGCCTGCCCGAGGCGGAGCTCGACGGCCCGGGAACCGTGCGGGCCTGCAGACGGCTGAGCCGGGTGGAGCGGGCTTTCCGGAGCCTGAAGACGGTCAACATGAAGGTGCGTCCGGTGTACCGCTGCGCGGAGGACCGGGTGCGGGCGCATGTCCTCATATGCATGCTGGCCCAGTGCGTGGAGTTCGAGATGAGGCGCAGGCTGGCGCCGGTCCTGTTCGACGACGGTGACTGGGAAGGCGCGGAGGCCGGACGCGCGTCGGTCGTGGCCCCGGCGGAAGTGTCTGAATCCGCCAAATCCAGGGCTTCGTCGAAGCTCACCGCGGACGGCCTTCCGGCACAGGGCTTCAGGTCGCTGCTCGGATGCCTCTCGGGCATCGTCAGGAACACCGTGACACCGAACATACCGGACGCGGAGCCCTTCCCGACCGTCACGGAGGCCAACGCGATACAGCGCAGGGCGCCGGACCCGCTCGGCGTCAGGCTGCGGTGTTCCCGGCAGGGATTCCCGGAAATCCAGCTTTATGAAGTTAGATCAGAAGGTTATGGATCCACTCACTCGGAAGTTCAGGCTAGGGGATGGCTTTTGCCCACACCTAACCCGGTCCTACGGCCGGTTGGTTGCACTGTCTGCGCCGGACGACAGACCCACTGTCCAGCCCTTAACCATGACCGCACGGAACGGTCGGGCCTCGGCGAGCATCCCGAAAGACCGCCGATCAAGAAAAAACGTCAGCGGGATTTTCTGTTAGCGAAAAGACTCCGGTTGACTGATGCCAGCAATCGCCAGCATTTTCCAGAAACCAGCACTCACTTCTTCGTGGAGACCTCCAGCCGCAACGCCCTCTGGTAGACCTGACGCCGCGGCAACCCCAATGCCCGAGCGACCTCCTCCGAGGCGTCCCTGACCGACATTTCGGCCAGCGCCGATCCAAGCGCCAGATCGAGATTCTCTATCGAAGCGTCGATCCGGCCCCGGTCCACAACCAAAACGATCTCGCCCTTCAGCATCCGCGACGAAGCCATCTCCGCCAGCTCCGATAGAGTCCCGGTCAGAACCTCCTCGAATCTCTTGGTCAGTTCCCGGCAGACGGAGGCCCGTCGCTCGCCGAACACCGTCACCATCTCGGCCAGCAGTCGATGTATTCTCCTGGGAGATTCGAAAAAGACCAGGGTTGCCGGGACCGAATGTAATTCTTCAAGCCATACCGTCCGGGCTCCCTTTGTCGCTGGTGGAAACCCGGCGAACAGAAAACGATCCGTGGGAAGCCCCGATACAGTGAGGGCCGTCAGAACCGCCGATGGCCCCGGGGCGGAAACTACAGCCAGCCCTTCCTCGGTCGCCGAACGCACCAACCGGAAACCTGGATCCGATATCAAGGGCGTTCCGGCGTCGGATGCGTAGGCGACTGATTTGCCCTCGCGGATCTTCGCCAGAAGCCGTGGTCCCATCACCATACCGTTGCGGTCATGATAGGCGAGGAGCGTGCGTCCACCAAATGGCACGCCATGAATGCGCATCAGATGCCTTAGTGTCCGTGTGTCTTCGGCGGCAAGCACATCGGCCGAAGCAAGGACATCCAGCGCCCGTAGCGTTATGTCGCGAGCGGCCCCGATCGGTGTTGCGACAAGATAAAGTCCGGGCGGTAGCGAGGAGTTCTCGAATTCCACCAGCCGCTCCTATATTGAACGCGTTTACTCCATGTCCTGTAGCGCATAGTCTATCGGTGTCCGCAAGCCAGCAGAGGAGCGAACGAGCCGCCATGAACCCAACCGTCAGTAAGACACGTCACCGGTCCCTGTATGCGCTGGCCACTTTGGTCTGTTTGGCATTCGCCGCCTGCGTTCCGGTCACAGATACTCAGGTTAAGGTCGAACCAGACGCACCGATGCAGGTTGCGCTGCTGGTTCCGGCCGGGTCAGGCAGCCCCGAAAACGATCTACTGGCCGAGGAAATCGAAAACGCGGCGCGCCTCGCCATCGATGACCTGAATGGCGTTGTGATCGACCTGCGTGTTTACGCGACAGCAGCCAGCCCGGTACGTGCGGCGGAGGTGGCCGTGCAGGCGGTGAACGACGGTGCGAAGATCATTCTTGGCCCGGTATATGCGGGCTCCGCCAGCGCGGCGGGCTTAGCCGTCGCCGAGAGCGGTGTGAATGTGCTGAGCCTTTCCAACAACACCGATGTTGCGGGTGGCAATGTTTTCGTTCTAGGCAACACATTCGAGAACACGGCGGAGCGCCTGGTGACCTACGCGGTCGACAATGGCCTTTCCAGGATCATGGTCGTCCATGGCGAAGGGGACACCGAGGTCAAGGGCTTCACCGCGATCTCCACGGCGGTCGAGCGACATGGAGCCGAGCTCGCCGGTACGGCCTCCTTCGCGATGAACCAGAACGCTGTCGTGGAAGCGGTACCGGCGATCGCCGAGATCGTGGAACGTGAAAGCGTCGACGCGATTTTCCTCACTTCGGGTAACGCCGGGGCGCTACCTATCCTCACGCAGCTGATGGTCGAGAACGGGATAGATCCGGAAGCGACCCAGCTGATCGGTCTTCAACGTTGGGACATTCCATCCAGCGCATTGGAACTGGCTCCCCTTCAGGGTGGTTGGTTCGCGCTCCCCTCACCTTGGCATATCCGGCAATTCAACGACCGGTACGATGCAGCCTACGGCAAACGCCCGCATCCGGTTTCAAGTCTGGCTTATGACGGTATCGCCCTCATCGGTGCGCTGACCGGTTCCGGTGGATTCAGATCGCTTTCGGTAAACGCGCTCACCCAACCCAGCGGGGTTGCGGGTGTCAACGGTGTGTTCAGGCTGCGATCGGATGGAAGCAATGAACGCGGTCTGGCGATCGCCACGATCTCCGACAAACGGGTTGCCGTCATTGACCCGGCCCCGATAGGCTTTGGCGACGCGGGTTCCTGAGCCGGTCACCGGGCTCATCGTGGAGAAGCCGGATGGACTTATCTGTCCGCCAAGGCAAATCTTTGATGTGGCCGGCGTCAACGCCATGATCGAGGTGGTTTGCCGTGGGGTAAACGGCTCGTCCGCCGTCCGTACCGCCACGGTCGGTGTTCTGGGAGAAGCCCTGGCCAGGGGCCGCGGAGCGATAGCCGACGCCTTCCTCGCCGATCCGGGAAATGCCCGTCCCGCCGTGCGATCCTATGCCTGGTTGGCTGACCAAATCGTCAAGGCAACACTTGATGTGGCGATTGGCCGGCTGCATCCACTTCCGAATCCAACGGAGGCCGAACGCCTCGCCGTGTTGGCGGTCGGCGGATTCGGGCGGGCGGAAATGGCGCCCTTTTCCGATGTCGATCTGCTGTTTCTCACCCCGTACAAGATCACTCCCTGGGCCGAGAGCGTCGTTGAATCGACGCTTTACGCATTGTGGGATTTACATCTCAAAGTCGGCCATGCCAGCCGGACCGTAACGGAATGCCTACGGTTGGGTCGCCAGGACTATTCCATCCGTACGGCGTTGCTGGAGCAGCGATTTATCCATGGGTATCAGCCGCTCGAAACCGAATTGCGGCGACGGCTCCGGACGGAGCTGTTTCGCAACACGGCGCCGGAATTCATCGAGGCCAAACTGGCTGAACGTGCCGAGCGGCACGTCAGGCAGGGAGGCCAGCGATATATGGTCGAGCCCAATGTAAAGGAAGGCAAAGGTGGACTGCGTGACCTGCATTCACTGTTCTGGATCGATAAATATTTCCACGGGGTTCAGGACACGGCCGAATTGGTGAATATGGATGTGTTCCGTCAGGAGGAATTCGATGCGTTCGTCAAGGCGGAGAACTTTCTGCTGGCGGTTCGCTGCCATCTACATCTTCTCGCAAAACGTATGCAGGATAAGCTGACCTTCGAATGGCAGGTCGAGGTCGCTGAACGCATGGGCTACCGGGACCGCGGCGGGCGACGGGCGGTGGAGCATTTCATGCAGAACTATTTCCGCCATGCCACACGTGTGGGTGAGTTGACCCGTATATTCCTGACGGCTCTGGAAGAGCGTCACGTAAAGAGACAGCCGATACTGGCCGGACTGTTCCGCCGCAGACGCGCCGGAAAGGACTACCGGATCGAACAGAACCGCCTGAACATCGCTAACGAGGCCGATTTTTTCAAGGATAGGCTCAACATTCTGCGTATCTTCGAGGTAGCGTTGCACACGGGGCGTTTGATTCACCCTGAAGCGATGCGGATGATCAGCGCCAACCTGCATATCATCGACGACGGAATGCGCAGGGACAAGGAAGCCGTACGCATTTTTCTGGACCTGCTCCTGAAACATGGCAATCCGGAACGCGCCCTTCGACGCATGAACGAACTCGGTGTCCTGCCCGCTTTCCTGCCGGAATTCGAGCCCGTTGTCGCGATGATGCAGTTCAATATGTACCATAGCTACACAGTCGACGAGCACACGATTCAGGCGATTTCGGTTCTCGCTCAGATCGAGCGCGGTGAGTTGATCGAGGAACTGCCGGTCGCGAGCCAGATCCTGGAGGAAGGCGTAAACCGAAAGGTTCTGTATGTCGCCCTGTTCTGCCATGACCTTGGAAAGGGTCACGACGAGGACCATTCCGTTGTCGGTTCCAGAATCGCGCGCGGCCTCGCGCCACGCCTTGGCCTTACACCGAAGGATTCGGAGACGGTCGAATGGCTCGTTCGATACCATCTTCTCATGTCCGACATGGCACAGAAGCGGGATATCACCGACCCCCGAACCGTCCGCGAATTCGCCAGAGCGGTGCGGATCCGTGAGCGGCTCGATCTTCTGACGGTGCTCACCGTATGCGACATCCGCGGTGTGGGCCCCAATACCTGGAATAACTGGCTCGCGTCTCTGCTACGCGGACTATACCGCCAGACCCGCGGTGGACTGGAGAACGGGCTCGAAGCGTTGAACCGTTCCACTCGGGGTACCGAGGCAAAACGCAACCTAAAGGCAAGGCTTGAAGGCTGGAACGCCTGGGAGATACGTCGGGAACTGAACCGCCATTACGAACCTTACTGGCAGGGTCTCCATGTCACCGCTCACCTGGATTTCGCCAATCTTCTTCGGGGGATCGGCGACGACCGTCTTCATGTCAAGCTCACACAGGATCCCGACCGCGACGCCACCCGAGCCTGTTTCGCCATGCAGGACCATCCCGGTATATTCTCGAGAATGTGCGGTGCGCTTGCCCTGATCGGCGCCAACATCAAGGACGCCCGCACCTTCACCACCAAGGATGGCTGGGCGACCGCCGCCTTCTGGATCCAGGACGCCGGTTCCGCACCCTATGATGTCGCGAAGCTCCCCCGGCTGCGCAGAACGATAGAGAATACGTTAATCGGCAAGGTCGTCGCGATCGAAGCCATGCGTTCAAAGGACATAAACAAAAAGCGGGAACGGGTGTTCCAGTTACCGACTTCGATTACCTTCGACAACGAAGGGTCGGAAATCTACACGATAATCGAGGTGGACACGCGCGACCGGGCCGGATTGCTGTACGACCTGACCCGAGCGCTCGCCGCGAGCAACGTCTATATCGCCAGCGCGGTGATCGCGACCTATGGCGCGCAGGTGGTCGACAGTTTCTACGTGAAGGATATGTTCGGCCTCAAGTTCCATTCCACAACCAAGCAGCGGACGCTGGAGAAGAAACTTCGGGAGGCAATCGAGCTCGGCGTCAGACGGGCAAGCTCGAAATGAGTGCGCGGAACGACCGTCGTCGGCGTCTTTCCGCCGTTATCCCCGTAGCGGGGAAGGTTCCACCAGATCGGGAAACCTCGCTCCACGTGTCCTCCCATACAGTCTTCACGCATAAGCCATGGAAACCTGTCGGTGCGCTTCGGGATCCTCCGTACGGTCGGAGCCCAATCCACAGTGGACGATACCAACCGCCCTTCGGGCACTCATGTCCGTGAGACCGTTCCGGCTGATGGCCGGCATGTTCACGGTCGGTGCATGGACGCTCGCAAGCCGGGTTCTGGGATTTCTGCGGGATATCCTGATTGTGGCGTTTCTGGGGTCCGGACCCGTCGCCGAAGCGTTTCTGGTCGCCTTCGCGCTACCGAACATGTTCAGGCGATTCTTCGCGGAGGGTGCTTTCAACACCGCCTTCGTGCCAATGTTCTCAAAGAAGCTTGAAGCGAAAGAGAATCCAGAGGAATTCGCGCAGGAGGCGTTTTCGGGTCTGGCGGGCGTTCTCGTCGTCTTCACCGTTATCGCATTGTTCGCCATGCCCTGGCTTGTTGTGACGATGGCGGGTGGCTTTCTTTCCGACGGGCGGTTCGACCTTGCCGTGAGTTTCGGGCGGATCGCCTTTCCCTATATATTGTTTATCTCACTGGCCGCGTTGCTTTCGGGTCTTCTGAACGCGACCCGCCGTTTTGCCGCCGCTGCGGCGGCGCCGACGCTGCTCAATGCGTTCTTCATCGCCACACTGTCGCTCGGAGCATGGCTTGGCTGGCCCCTCGGTCTCACATTGGCATGGACGGTACCCGTTGCGGGCCTTGCACAGCTCACGCTTGTCTGGTTCGCTGCGTCGCGCGCGGGTTTCACGCTGGTTTTCAGGCGTCCGCGCCTTACCCCCGATCTCCGCCGCCTTGCCGTGATCGCAGCGCCCGCCGCCCTAGCCGGGGGTGTCGTACAGGTGAACCTTTTGGTGGGGCGTCAGGTGGCGAGTTTCTTCGACGGCGCCATTGCGTGGCTGAACGTGGCGGACCGGCTTTACCAACTTCCGCTTGGCGTCGTCGCCATAGCGATCGGCGTTGTCCTTCTTCCAGACCTGTCCCGCCGCCTTCGCGCCAACGACACCGATGGCGGACGCGAGGCGTTCAACGCGGCGGCCGGGATCGGCCTTGCGCTGACGGTTCCCGCAGCCGTGGCCCTGGTGGTCATCCCGCTTCCACTTATCGGTGTTCTGTTCCAGCGGGGCGCGTTCAGCGCCGCCGACAGCGCCGCGACCGCCGCCGCGCTTGCGGTCTACGGCGCCGGGCTGCCCGCATTCGTGCTGCAGAAGGTTCTACAGCCGCTTTATTTCGTGCGTGAGGACACACGCACACCGCTGCGCCATGCAGTCATCGCGATGTGCGTGAACGCTGTGATCGCTGTCGGGCTCGCTCCAGTGATCGGGTATCTCGCCGCCGCGATCGGAACATCGGTGGCGGCATGGGCGATGGTGGTTCTGCTCTGGCGTGGTTCGAGAGGCATGGGCGGGGCCACCAGACTGGACGACCGATTCATCCATCTATTGCCAAGGATCGTCACCGCCAGCGTGGCAATGGGGGTGGCTTTGCATTTTGTCTCGCTGACGCTTGAGCCCGTTTTCGACCTTGCTGGCTGGCGCTATGCCGCTCTTGCCGGCCTCGTCGCCATTGGTGCCACTGTGTATTTCGCGGTCGCGCATATTCTGGGTGCACCGCTTCTGAACGACTTTCGGCGGACCCGGCGCCGGAAGGGTGGGTAATCATGGAGACGGTGAAGGGAGTGGCATCGGCGGTTCTTTACGCGGACCAACCGCCAATCAAACCAGTGCGAAACTGTTTCACCCGTTGGGCACTGACGGGCGAATGTTTTGGGGAAGGATCCACCCTGAAATTGGCTCATCGGAATGTTGGCGGACGAGTTCGACGTCCGGGAAGGGTCGATTTTCAGAAAGAAGGAACGGCTAGCGGACGCGGCAACTCTCAACCGCTGACTCGACTCGACGTTCGCGGCGGAGGATCCGGAGACAGCCTTCAGGTCACCGCATTCGGGGCTCACAGGAACGCGGGCTCGGAAGCGGTCGCAGAAATCGCACCTTGATGTGACAGTGCGCTTACGAAAAATGGAACGGCACCTCTTTCGCGCCATCACCGCGAAACCAACTTCGTCGGACCCCGCCCTATCCACAAAGCCAAACCGCTTCCGTAGCCTCTGGCACCCGCCGAAACCTACCGTTACGATTCTTCGCGAAAAACCGCTGATTGGTTCGGCAATCCCGATGATGAGAGAACAATGACTGGGAGAACACCTGCCGCTCATGACCAAATATTCCGGGTGGTGGTCGAGCATCCCGGGCGCGCAACGCGGCTCGCGCACGGCTGCCTGCCGGACGAAGTCGCCGCCATGATCGCCGACAAGCCGCTGGTGCGTGTTCCGGAGACCTTCGTTGACGAGGATCTGCGCCTGCATCACGTCGACGCGCTGTTCAAGGGGGAACTCAGGGACGGGCGTCCCGCCTGGGTCTACATCCTGTTCGAACACAAATCCTGGCAGAATCCCTGGGCACCGCTGCAGATGCTGCGCTACATCACGCGTATCTGGACATGGCACACACGTCAGAGCGAAGCCCGTCCCGGTGTCCTGCCTCCGGTGATCCCTATCCTCGTCCATCAGGGACGGCAGCCTTGGTCCGGCCCGCTGTCGGTTCTGGACATGGTCGAGGCCGACGGTGCACTGGAGAACCTCTCGCGCTCGCTTTCCTGCGTCCTGTGCGACCTTGGTCCGACAGAGGATGCAAAACTTCCGGGTGACCGGGACGTGCAGCCGGTGCTTTCGGCACTCAAGCATGTCTGGGACCGGGAGGTGCTCGACGAAGTGCTGGACATGATACTGAGGGGTCTGACTGAGGGAGGTGATCTGGAGCTGCTGGTTGTCAGCTACATTTCCGATGCTTATAGTAATCTCGCCCCCGGGCAGTTGGAGGCCGCACTTCGGAGGGCGAGACCAGAGAGATGGGAGGAACTGTTGGGACCCGCAGCCGAGGAACTTATCAGGAAATACACGCCCGTGGTGCTTGCCCGGGAAAGAGCCGAGGGTGAAGCAATAGGCGAAGCGAGGGGTGAGGTGAGAGGCGAAGCGAGGGGCGAAGCGAGGGGTAAGGCGAAGACACTCCTTCGGCAGGCGCGCATCAGATTCGGGAACGTACCGGAGGAGCGCTACGGTCAGATCATGGCGGCGGACACGGCGACACTCGACCGCTGGCTCGACGCACTGCTCACGGCTGAGAATCTGGAGGCGGTCTTCAGGTCACCGCACTGACGGGCCTATCAGGTAGCGGGAGCGGTCATCGGAACCGCACCATTAGGCGGAAGTACGCGTCGACATATTGACCGTGGCCACTTCCTTTGCGCCGCAACCTGTAAATTCTGCCGCGCAGAACCCTACCGTCTGATACGGATGGTGTCCTTTTCATTCGACACCCGCCTGAAACTTAACGTCACGATTCTTCACGAGGAACAGCGTTTGGCTCGGCACTCCTGATCCGGCAGTCCGGAAAAACCAAAGATTATCACTATCGACGATATCCGGTTGAAGTCGCACCAAGGTCAGGCTAAGGAGCATTAATCTGATCGCCCGAGACCTGTTATGCGATAAAATTGATCCGAGGGATCTGATCGTGGTGGGGTTTCGGGAGTTCTTTGGCGATGGAGTTGAGTGGGAGACGGGCCGTTAGCTCAGTTGGTAGAGCAACTGACTTTTAATCAGTGGGTCGCAGGTTCGAATCCTGCACGGCTCACCATTTCCCAAGAGAAAAATCCAATAAAAACAGGTGCTTGAACGAATGTGCCGGAGAGACCGGCAAGGGCGTCCCGCAGTCGTGTCACCACTATGTCACCAAGTGGTCAGAATTTCACCCGACTTGAATCCACTCGGTCCCATCGAATATGTGATCCGCGCAGGCATTTCCGACAGCCCGTTAGACCGGTGACGGAGTCCGGCATGCCCGGAGTTCGGGAAACCGATTGCCTTCCCAACACAGGACCATCGCGTTTCGATTTGTTCGGGTTCTGCGGTCTTCACGGGTTCCGCGGCGAAACTGACGGGCGGTGGCGAGGCCGTCACGTCGCGTCCCGGCTTGTTTGACCGTTTCACGGCCTCGACCTAGAGTTCCGGGGTCAACGACCGAACGCGGCCATTGCGGCACTGTTCGCCGGAAACTCCGTCCGACGGGAATGACCGTATCCGCGAATCATGAAACCGACCGTGCAGGCCACGCTGAACCGTTCCGGTGACGCGCCGCTGCCGGAGGCGGGTTCCTGATCCGCGATGCCCCCACCGGTCGGTGATCGGATTTTTCCGCTGGACCGCGGGAAAGGTGTTCCATGTCCGCCACGATGACTGTATGCTTGTCGTAAACAAAAAAGAAGGCTCAGTTCCACAATTGCAGCGAATTTCGTCACCGATCCGGCTTTGGTACCGCAATCCGCTGTAATAACGCGATGGATATCAGGAACCGTTTTCGGGGCGAGGCCCGCATGTTCCTCCTACGCCGCCCATGGGTTCACCATGGACACCATCGAACAGCCACCCGCCCCGCTTTCCCGGTCCGACAGGGCCAGGGCGGCGGGCGGGTTCGCGTGCCGGAGCCGCGGGCGCACCTTCCCGGCAGGGACAGGTCCCGCAGAAACGGCGCGACCCGCAGGCGGTATGCCGGGCCGATGTCCGGCGGCCCCGCCCTCCGGAAAACCGCCGCCGGTACGGGGACCGACCCGAAGACGGCGTTCGCATGGCGCCACGGGTCGCCGCGCGCCTTCCGCGGCATGCCGGAAGGCGAGCCGACCGGCCTGCCGGGGGCTGGATGCCGCTGTCCGACGGCCTGGCGACGGAACATCCCGGCCATCGCCTGGGGTTTTTCCGACACCGCGGTGCGGACCGGCGTCCTGTCCTGCGGGCGCGGGCCGGGTGGACCGGCGCGCACTCCCGTCCGCGCGGGAGTCGGCGGGCGTGGCGGATTCCGGCCCGTCCCGCCGCCGGACAGGCTTTTCCCGACGATATCACCCCCTTCGGGAGCGTCAGCGGGCCCAGCGGAGCGCCGCGGGGAGCGGTACCGGACAGCGGAACGCTGCAACCGTGGAACTGAGCCAAAAAGAAACATGGTGAAGATTCCGAGAAAACCGGGAGTGCTCAACCTCACGCTTGCCGATGCCGCAGAATACGGAGCGGAGGAACCGTTCGATCTGGAAGGCGCCCGCCGCGGGCGCCTCAGGGGTCCACTCTGCCTCACCAGCCTGAAGAAGACCGGTTACCTCGACCCTGGGGAGCTCCGCGAGGACGCCTCACGCCGGGCGACGATGATAACCGCCCTCGCGCTAGGTGAGCGCGAACGCGTAAGCCCCGTCGACAGAGTGTTCATCGGCGGCGTACCTCCGCTGGCCGAAACGCTGGTGGAATATCTGAACAGGGCCGGTCTGCCCTCGTACTACGCTTTCCTGCAGCAGGTGAACGGCGGGGGCGGATACCGCCAGATAATTTCTCTAGATAGTGTCTGCCAGAAAACCCCGTGTTTTTCCGGTGACAGGGCCGAATCCGGCGGATTCCGGCTTCACGGGACGGCCGGTGGCGGGAACATATGATGAACATCCGGGCCTCCGCCGGCCCGCGGGCACGCCGGTCCGGGCCCCGCAGCGGCGGGGCCTTCCATGGGCCGGTTTACCGGTGGACGCCCCGGTCAGGCGGCGGCGGGAAGCACGGGGCGCTCCCTCTCCCGCGGCATCAGGCCGGGGCGGTGGACGTTCGCCGCCGGCACGGCCAGCGCCACGGCGCCGGCGAAACCCTCCTTTCCGTGGCCGCCGACGCGGTCCATGCCGCGGAAAGTCAGGCTGTTGATGGCCGACCCGCCGGCGGCGTGGGCGCGCCGCGCCCCGCGGAACGCCTCCCCGCTTTCCCGGACACGGTCCACCTTCGACAGCCTGCCTTTCCGCGGCATGGCGTCGGCTCCAGCATCCCGGCAGGCCCCAGCCGGTCCGGGGGTCTGTGCGGACCGCCGTCGAAGCTCACCACCGACAGGTCGGGGAACCGGGCCCGCGCCTCCCCGCCCATGGGGACCGCCACGTCCACGTCGCTCCCCTCCCACATGACGGAACGGTGCGGGAGGAATCCGTGACGGTCCTCAAGGACGCGGACCGGAACGCCGGGCTCCACCGGGACCCCGGCCTTTCCCTTCGATATCCAGCGGGTGTGCGGCCCGGATATCGGGTGCACCTTCCCGCGGTGCGGGATCGTCCCGCCCTTCAGGATCCGCCGTCCGATCAGGTCCGCCCGGGGCCTGACATGGCCGATGAAGCCCCGGATACTGTCCGATGGGCCCGGGATACCCAACCTGCCGTCGATCTCCGCGCGGCCCGCCTCCGCCCTGTCCGCCAGCTTCAGGGCGAGCCGGAGCGGCGCCTCCACGTCCCCCGGGCGCGGGTTGGCGGGCCGTGACGTGGCGACACCGGGACAGGGCCTGCGGAGCTTTCCGCAAAGGTATTCCTTCCGCCGCCAGCCGCGCGGCCCAGGCCCCCCGCAGGCCCGGGACACGTCCCGGACCATGCACCGCGCCGCGTCCATCGGCAGGCTGCGGTCGGTCGGATGATGCACGTCGGTCCCGGCCACGAAGGAATGACGGCGGCCGCGCGACGCGGCGCCAGGCTTTTTTCCGGCCACCCCGTGGCCCCTCTCCACGACCATCCTTCCGACCTCGGCGGGAAGCTCCGGCGAGGGGAGCGACACGCTGTCAACCGGACGCTGGTATCCGTATCCGTATCCGTCCACGTCCCATGATCCTTGGCCCGGCCTCCGGCCTTCGCCAGTTCCTGAAGCCGGTCGAAACCGCACCCGGGACCCTGCCTGACCACGCCGGGCACCGGGATGGTCAACGGCTCCATCCCCGGCCCGCCGACCCGGCGGCTCTTTCCGGGAAGCACCAGCCGACCCGGAAGCCCGGACAGCCGCTTTCGGGTCCCTTCGTCGCTGAAGGGGTACTGGAGGCCGATCGGGATCGCCGGGATGTCGTCCCTCGAATTCACGGTCGGCCTGATCCTCATGATGTCGGGGGCACCGGGCCTCCGCCGGGTGTCATGGACCTTGCGCATCGGGGCCTCCTGAAGGGGAGGATTGGCGGATTCCGCGGCATACCCTGAACGCCATATCCGGTGATTCCCCGCAGGGCGGATTCCGTCATTTACCGCGAAAAATCCCTGACTTGGGGTTTTCTGGCAAACACTCTTTTAGATGTTACCGTTTGCCCATCCTTAAACGCCTGCACCGCAGTCGCAGACTGGTTCTTTCACATCGGATTTCTATGGACTTCGAATAAAACAGGGACTAGGAGATTCCTAGTGGAACGCGAGGATTGGCATGTTAAGTGACGCGCAAATCGCCAGCTACCATGAAAACGGGTTTCTACGCATTCCCGACACCTACACAGCCGAAGAGGTCGAACACCTTCGTGCGGACATGGACTGGATGATTGAGACCTGGGCCGAGGTTGAGTCCGGCTGGTCCGGACCATGGCGTAAAGAGCTGATGGATAGCGAGACCGAGGCCAAAAGCAAATTGATCTCGATGCACGATCTGCATTTTTATTCGCACGCATGGATGAGTGCCGTAACCAAACCATCCGTCGCCGAAGCCATATCGCAACTATTGACCAGCGACTCCGATGAGTCTGAAGGCGCACCGGTTGAGCTCCACCATTCCACGATGCACGTCAAACCACCTGAAACGGGCCATCCGTTTCCGATGCATCAGGACTGGGCGTTCTACAAGCATGCCGATGACAGATACATTGACGCATTGGTTCACCTTGACGACACGTCCCACGCCAACGGAGAAATCCGTTTTCTGAAAGGGTCCAACAAGCTGGGACCGCTCGACCACATCACTTCACACGTCAATGCGGACGGCGAAACCGAGGAATGCACGCCGCAACTATCACAATCCGAATATAGGTTGGAGGACACCGTGGCGGTCCCGGCCAAGGCCGGCGATCTGGTGCTTTTCAACATCAACACGATTCACGGAAGCCACATAAACACCACCAATGACATGCGCCGCTTGGTGCGGGTCGGTTACAGGCATCCTGCTAACGTGCAGACCGAAGGGCAGTCCGTTGGACGGCCGGGCCTCATTATCCATGGGCGGCGCCCGCGTAGTAAGGGTCAGGCCCTGTTCGGAATCGACGGCCCGGCAAGTGAACATTCCGGAACAAAGGCGCGGTGGCGTCACCGACCGCCAGGCGAGAACCCCTAGCCGCCTTCGATAACTTTGGACCGCGCGGCCTTCATTTCGCTCAACTCATCGAACGCCATGCGCGTTGCCGTATGCGCCGCATCGACCACAAGGTTGTGGCCGGATACATGCAGGCTTTCGTCGCTGCCAAGGTAAACGGCTGCATAGGCAATATCATCGGGCACCCCGGGGCGTCCCTGCGGGCGATTTTCCACCCACCATTGATTCAATCGCTCCATACGGGCCTGATTTTCTTCCGCGCTCTGCGTTTTCCCGCCACCCCAGAATATCGGCGTTGTGATCGCGCCCGGCGAAATACAATTCACCCGCACACCGTGGCCGATCAATTCCGTGGCCCAAACCTTGGTCACATGGATCATCCCCGCCTTACAGGCGGAATAGACGGCCGACGATCCGTCGGTGGTGATACCGCCGGTGCTGCCGTTGTTGATGATGGACCCACTGCCCTGAACTTTCATGATCGGGCCAACATATTTGGCGGTCAGAAAACAAGCCCCGACCAGGGTCCAAATGTCGACTAGAAATTCGTCGGAGTTGAAGTCTTCTACCAGCGTGTACTCGCGCCCGAATCCCGCGTTGTTGAACAGGATATCGACCCGGCCCCACCTTTCGACCGTCGCTTCGACCAGAGCGGCCACGTCAGGTTCCTTGGTCACGTCCGCTGCTGTGAAAGCCGCATTCTCTCCAAGGCGTTCAACGATGGCCTGCCCCGCATCCTGACGACGTCCGCTTACCATCACGCGTGCGCCTTCGGACACGTACAGCTCTGCCGTGGCCGCGCCCATGCCGCTGGTGCTGCCGGTGATGATTGCGACTTTTCCGGCTAGTCGACCCTGTTTTGCCGCCATTGTCCAATTCCCTTCCTTCTACAAGCTTCTTTCCAGATCCAACGCGCTGCCCGCCGACCGGATTTAGATTCCACTCGAATTTCCGCCCACGTTACTGTTCAGTCTCCAAATTTGCAATTTGGCATGCCAAAATAAGATTTATGGACCTCGTGCTTCTTGACCTCAACCCGGCTTGATGCAGAGTTGACCTAGCATCCTTGGGGGTAAAAATGGCGAAACGCGTCAACCGGGCGATTGAACTTTTGGCCGACGGGCAGCCGGTCTATTACGTCGGCGGACACACCGGGCTTGGACAAACGTTTTCAACCCGACCTGAAGGCGCCCTTACTGGTATGCACACACCGGTTCTGACTTATGAACAGGGGAAGATCGACGCCGGGACATGGGCGGATTATATCAATATCGGCTTTGAACACGGCGCGTTCGACCTTGCCGGACTCGACGCCTACCTACACGGTATGGTGGACGCCGGGCCGACGCGCAGCGGCCATCGTACCCCGGCGATTATCGTCGAGGCGCCTGTGAACGGCATCTCAAGGGCCATCGTCGAGGCCAACGCGTGGCAGTTTCAGCAGATCCTCGCCCGAGGCGTTCACGGGGTCATTCTCTGCAAGGCCAACACCGCCGACGCAGTGCGCGCTTTCGTCGAGTGCTGCCGGTTTCCGATTCAGCGGGCCGGCGTGGGCGCAGGTGTTGGCGAAGGGGTGCGTGGCTTCGGCGCCGAGATCAGTGCCGCATATGTCTGGGGCGTAGACACGGAAACCTACGGCACCAAGGCCGACCCCTGGCCACTAAACCCCGGCGGCGAACTTATCCTCGGCATCAAGATTGAAACCACGAATGGGGTCAAAGAGCTCGAAGAAATCATCGCGGTTCCCGGCGTCGCGTTTGCTGAAGTTGGGCCGACCGACATGAGCTATGCTCTTGGCATACCGAAACTAACTGTCCCGTTGGTTGGAGAGGTCGCTGACATCGAAAGGCGCGTTGGGGAGGCCTGCGCCGCCAATGGCGTGCCTTACCATCCTTTCACCGGGCATCTGGACCCCGAAGGCATCCCGGGCGCGATAGACACGGGCGGCAGCTATTTCACGGCACCCAGTGAGGACATCGCTATCGCCGGTCGCGCGCACACCAAGCGTTCCATGCCTGTATAACGCGGACCAACTTTTAGAACTCAATGATTGCGCGACCGCGAATCTGGCCAGCGATCAATGCGCCGCTGGCCTCGTTGATCTGATCGAGGCGAAAGCGATCTGTCACCAGCTTGTCCAGTGGCAGCTTCCCCTCGCGGTGCCAGCGCAGGTACATCTGAAAATCCTTGTCCGGAAACGCCGCCCCGAAACTGGTGATGAAACTGCCCTGCTTGCACAAGAACTCTAGCGGATTAAGGCTCATTTCCTTACCGGGCACACCAATCAGAACCGCCGTCCCACCAAAATTATCTGCACCATACCCACCCGGGCGGATCATTTTGAGGATCATTTCGGTCACGGACCGCGCGCCAACAGCATCAAATGCAAAATCGACGCCGCCCCCGCTCAGTTCCAAAACTGCCTCAACCGGATCGTCCCTGCTGGCGTCCACAGTATGTGTTGCCCCGAATTCTCTTGCCAGGTCCAGTTTGTCCGCATGCAGGTCGACCGCGATGACCGGGTTGGCGTGGCTCATAGCCGCCGCTGCGACCGCAGAAAGCCCGACCCCGCCCATGCCGACAATCGCAACCGACTGTTCCGGACGCACCTTGGTCGTATGGATGATCGCACCGCAACCGGTCAGCACCGCACACCCGATGATCGAGCTCAAATCCGTCGGGTCATCCTTGCTCATCGGCACAAGGTACCGCTCAGAAATGACCGCGTGCTCGCTCCATGTATGGTGTGGCCATGGGATCGGAGAGCCCTTGTATGTCGCGCCGCAGTTTTCATCCTCTGCGCCAAAGGGCAGCGGGACGTCCCGCACCCACGTTACAATCGCTCGGTCGCCTTCCTTCACGCGCGTCACATCCTTGCCAACCTTCATAACCAGGGCAGCGGCCTCGTGACCGAACGCAGTTGGGCGGGCACGGAGATCAGTGAACTCGTGGATCTGGGAGTGACAAATTCCTGTGGAATACATCTGCAACAACGCCTGATCCGGGCGCGGATCGGGCAAGTTGAGTTCGTCAACAATCAGCGGTTCGCCTCTGGAGAGTTGGATCGCAGCAAGTGTCTTCATCAAATGAACTCCGAAGGGCAGAACAGAACATGCAATCCCACCGCGATGCCGTTAGGCACGGGGCAGCAGATCGCTTACATCATAGGTTTGGTGCGCAGGTTCGGCTGTGCCTGAATAATCCACCAAAACCGGGCTCAGCAGATCACGCTCTTCCTTGTTCAGTGTGTTTGGCATGGGTTTAAGCTGTTTTTGATAAGCAGCGCGGACCCGTTCGCTGAGTTCATTGTATCGCGGCACGTACCAAAGCGTGATCACCGTGCGCCGTTCGCCGGTTTGATTGGCGTGGGCGGCGTGGAGAATTCGGGCGTCGCCGATGACAAGATCCCCTGCGGTTACCGGCACATCCTCTTCGCCGGGTAACGGCTTGTAACCAGAGGAGGTTTTGGGATCCTGATGGCGGACACCATCGTCGTGTGTGCCTATAAGATCATGAGCTTCGAGCCGCTTATTGTGTGAACCAGGGACAACCCTTAGACAGCCATTCTCGCGATTTGTGTCGGACAAATACCACATCAAAAAAACCTGATGCGGCACCGGATCAGCGCTTTCTGGTTCTTCCCAATAGGTCCAGTCCTGATGCCAATAAAGCGGCGGGCTTCCGGCTTCCTTGGAGATAATTGCGCCGCCAAAGTAACGCGGGTCAGCGAATCCGAGACCAGCCAGCACTTCCAGGGCCGCCGGCAAAGCGGTAAGTTCAGAAAACACCGGATCCTGGTAATTCAGCGAAACGACGTTTCCCTGGTTGCCGCGGCGTTTTCTTTCTTCGGCAGTGTTCTCGTCCAAAAGCCTTTTGCTGGTGCGGCGGATGCGTACCAGCAATTCGTTGCCCATAACTTGCGGGACGACGCAGCATCCCTTTTCAATCAACTGTCCCCTTAGATTCGCCAGGTTGTTCATGATAACACCCTTCAGTTCCAGATATCAGAGTCAGTCAGATAGGAATATGCGCGCAACGGCGCGACAGCCAGCAAACCGCCATCAACGGGAATCGTGGCACCGGATATCCAGCGAGATTCGTCGCTTGCCAGAAACAGCGCCAACCACGCTACATCCCAAGGTGTACCTTCGGTGCCAAGCGGAGCGGCGTTTTTTCGAAGTTCACGACGCGTCGCTGTCAGCTTGCCGGGAAATGTCCCGTGAATATGACCCGGCGCGATGCAATTGGCCCGAATGCCATCACGTCCGTGATTTGAAGCCGTGGTCTTGGCAAGCATGTGCTGCCCGGCTTTTGTGACTGAATAGGCAACCGTTTTTGAGTATGGCGCGGCGATACCGTCAATCGATGTTAGATAGATGATCGAGCCGCCACCCCGTTTCACCATGGCGGGCAAGGCGTATTTCGTGGCCAGCGCCGGACCTTTCAGGTTGACGGCTGTGTTCAAGTCAAAATTTTCCTCATCAAGCACGTCCACGGTGCTGTTTCCCGGCGCGCCTGCATTGCAGACAAGCACGTCCAACGCCCCGTAGGTTTCCACCGCCGCGCCAACCATTCGTTCGCAGGCACTGGCGCTGCTCACGTCTACGATCACTGACGTTGCCTCACCCCCTTCGGCACTGATGTCGCGGCAGGTACGATCAGCGTTTTCGGTACTTAGGTCGGCGACGACGACCTTGGCGCTGGCCCGGGCGAACTGCATTGCTGTTGCGTATCCGATGCCGATTTCATCTGAATCACTACGCTGTCCGCCACCAGTTACGATCGCTACTTTGCCGCTCAGCCGCCCGGAAGGATCGGCGCTTTCTGGCTCGGGTACCACGACACCTAGGGCAGCCACGCGATTGGCGCGATCGCATCGACATGGCTCTTTGCATCAATGACGACCGGACGATTTGCCGAAAATGCCTGATCCAGAGCGCCTTCCAGTTCCGCTGGCTTTTCCACTGTTAAACCCATCGCCCCCATTGATCTTGCTATACCTGCAAAGTCTGCATCTGGGAAAAGCCATTGCTTGTCGGTCGCCTCTGACTGTCCTTCATAGCTCTCCACGCCATTTTTTTCCTGATTCAAAGAGTGGTTGTTGTTCACCAGGATGACGACGGGAATGTCCTCTCGCACCGCCGTTTCCAACTCGGCGATGTGGTACCAGATGCCGCCGTCGCCAGTGAAGCAAAGGACCGGTCGACCCGGAGCCGCGCATTTTGCACCGAGCGAAGCCGGCAGACCCCAACCCAACGATCCGGCGCAGCGAATATAGCTCTGCGTGGGGTGCTGTAGGTCCAACATGGTTCCGGTCCACACGCCGGAGTGCCCGGTGTCAGAAACAACAATAGTGTCGGAGGGCATGTTTTTGCTGAGTTCGAGACAAATGCGTTCGGGACGCATCGGAGACCAGTCCGAAATCCAGTTTGCTTCAGCCGACTCTTTCCAAGTTGAAACCAGTTTCCGCACTTCGCTAATCCAATTCGACCGGGCCGGACCGGGCGGTGCGGCCTTGATCATGGCCGCGAGGGATGCCTTGGCGTCACCATGCAATCCGACCTTTACAGCGTAGTTTCGGCCAATCTCTTCCGGATTGATGTCCATTTGGATTGCCGGAGTGCCTTGCGGCGGTATGCGGAAATCATGGGTCAGCTGCCCACCGCTGTGACTGCCGATGAAGAACACGAGGTCTGCGCGACACAAAATCCGGTTGCTGCACTCGCGGGAATAATTTCCCGGCGTTCCGACCGCTAGCGGGTGGTCAGCGGGAAACATCGCCTTGGCATTCAAGGCGGTAGCCACCGGAATCGACAGCTTTTCGGCCAACGCGATAAGCTCATCCCGTGCATCCGAGGCGGTTACACCACCCCCGGCAACGATGACCGGTCTGCTGGCGCTTGAAAGCACTTCCAATGCGTCTTTGATCGTGCCCGCATCCGCAACCGGACGGAATGGCGGCACCTTCGAGAACTGCGTTTCAAAAACCTGATCGGCATCCAGCTCTCCTTCAGCAATTTCCATGCCTGCGATGTTTTCAAGGTCCAGATGCGCTGGTCCTGGCGTCCCGGTAACCACACTGCGAAATGCCTGGCGCAAATACTGCGGAAGCGTTTCAGCCGTGTGGACCGTTGCCTGGTATTTTGTCACTGCGGCAAATGGCGTGACATGATCCACTTCCTGGTATGAATGGCGCTTCTGATGAAAATAGCGCTCGCGCCCGGTCAGCGCGATCACTGGCGAGCAGGCAAGGTGTGCATCCTGGAGTCCGGCCGCAAGGTTCGTGGCACCTACTGACTGCGACATCACCATCGCAGGTCCGCGCCGGACCCTTGCATAGGCATCCGCCATGTATGCAGCGGCTTTTTCCCCGTGAGACTGGATGGAGCTTACTCCTAGCTTCCCCATTTCAAGCAGCGCCGGCGGCATGATGTAGGGCATGTAGAATACATGGGTCAGTCCGTAACTGTGCACGGCCTTGGCTAGATATTTGGCACCCGTTGTTTTGGACATGAATTCGACTTAAGCGGAGCACCATTTAAGTGTCAAGCGACCGACCGCTATTTGGCACACCAAATTCCAATTTCAGCTTTTGGCATCTTGACGCTCAAGTTCGCAACAGTAGTCTGAACGATATGCCTTATCCGCTCAAACCAGGCGTCATGTACATGATGCCCACACATTTTGGACCCTATACCGGCCCCCGGCGCGGGCCAGACGGGCAGGGATACTCTTGCTCGGACAATCCAAAAAAGATGGTCTATGCAGTCAGCTTTCTAACCAGGGCCGATCAACTTAGCCCATTGTTACCACAGGGTTTTTCTCTGGGTAGCGAACCGGTGATCACCGTATTTAACGAGCAATTGAAAGAAATCGAGTGGCTGGCCGGTCGTGGTTACAACACGCTCGGGGTTACTTTTCCGGTGCGTTATGAAGGCGTCAGTGACCGCGCTGCTGGCCCGCTTCTGACGGTGCTGTGGGAAAACCTGGCCGATCCCATTCTGACTGGTCGCGAGCAACTCGGCTTTTCCAAAATCTACTGTGAATTGCCCGAACCGGTGGTCAGATCAGATGAAACCCAGATAACGGCGAGCTGGCTCGGATTCCGTTTCATGGATATGCGGCTGACGGGAATGACCGAAGTTCCTGCGCCTGATTTTCCACCCCCACCCAAGGAAATCATAGACGGCGTAGCGCAAGGGCTGCTGCACTATAAGTACATCCCCAAAACCGGAGACTGGGGCGCGGCCGACGCAGAATACGCCTGTCTGATGCCGTTCGGCGGCGGCAACGAAGTGACCAAACAGTTCTGGAAGGGGGAAGGAACAGTCAAATTTCACAACGCGCGATGGGAGGATCTGCCGACGCAATACACCATCGTTAATGCGCTGGCCGATATGGAAATCGTTGAATGGCGCGGTGCGACGATCACGCGTAGCGTTGGCGGAAAGGATTTGAGCGACCAGCGGGCGCTTGATTAATGATACGCGTTGAAGAATTGACTTGCATCTACGGCGACCGGCCGGCTGTCAACGACATCTCGTTCAACATTGAAAGGGGCGAAATTGTCGGATTTCTGGGACCTAACGGTGCTGGAAAATCAAGCACCATGCGGATGATCACGGGCTATATGATGCCAACTTCCGGGACCGCTTTCGTTGCTGGCTGCGACATGACGCGAAACTCACTGGAAGGGCGACGCCACATTGGTTACCTTCCAGAAGCTGTTCCCTTGTACGACGAACTGACGACGCAGAACTACCTGCGCTATATCGGCCGGCTGCGCGGGCTTGACCGGGCGACCACAGAAAAGCGAGTCGACGAAGTTATCGATATTTGTGCGTTGGCCGAGTACCGCAACGATTTGCTCTCCAAACTCTCAAAGGGCTATCGTCAGAGGGCAGGATTGGCCCAATCCATCATAAATGACCCCAAGGTATTGATACTTGACGAGCCAACCATTGGCATCGACCCCATTCAAATGGCGCAAACCCGGAATCTGATAAAGCACTTGGGCGAAAACCGAACGATCTTGTTGTCCAGCCACATCCTTCCCGAGGTCAGCGCGGTATGTGAGCGCGTCATCATCATCAATAAAGGCGAAATCGTCGCGCAGGACAGTATTGAGTCCCTTTCTTCCAAGGTTTCCGAAGATCAGCAGTTACGCCTTCGCGTGCGCGGTCCAGCGTCAGCGGTCACTGACGCGCTTGATGCTATTGACGGGGTGGGCGCGGTGCAGTTCCAGGACCCCTTTCACCTCATTCAGGTCGAGCCGGGTCAGGAACTCCAGGGCGCGGTCATTGCAGCGGTCGGGGCCAATGGCTGGGAACTGCTGTCCATGGAATCAGTTGAGATGAGCCTTGAGGATGTATTCATTCAGCTGACCGGAACCAGCGGCGATGCGGAATTGCGGGCGTGAGTCAAGCATTGCGAAATATCGGCGTGGTGGCGCGCAAAGAGCTAATGACCTATCTCGGCGCGCCGATGGCTTACATCGTAACGGCGGTGTTTTTGGCCATTTCAGGTGCTTTTTTTGCGAGTTTCCTCGCTGCGACAAGCTACGCCAACACGTCAATTGCAGGTTTTTTGAACGCCGCACAACCGCTGATATTGGTGTTTGCAGCGCTTTTGACCATGCGTCTTGTGGTCGAAGAGAAAAAGCAAGGCACCTGGGAATTGGTCATGACCACGCCAGTGCGAGAATCCGAGCTAATCGCCGGCAAGTTTCTTGGAAGTCTCGCCGTTCTGTGCAGCATGCTTTTGCTCACGCTCTATTTTACCATGATATTGTTAATTTTTGGCGACCCGGATCTGGGTCCGATTGCAACAAGCTATGTCGGACTGGTGCTAATCGGCAGCTCTTGTTTGGCCGTTGGAATTTTCGCCTCTACAGTCACAGGCAATCAGATCGTTTCGGCGGTTTTGGCCGGTGGTATCCTTTTCGGGCTGTGGGCTATTGGCGTCATGGCGGACATAGTTGGTGGCGGCATTGGCGAATTGCTCAAACGCGTATCGTTGTCCGGTTATTTTTCTGAGTTCGAACGCGGGATCATCAATACCCAAGCGATCATCTATTACCTCAGCCTCACTGTGTTTTTTCTTTTTGCTGCGGTTCGCGCAATCGAAACAGGTCGATGGCGCCTGGCGCGGCGAAAGGGCAGAACACGAACATTGGCGATCGCCGGTCTGGCCGTGCTTTTTGTCGCCTGGGTACTAAACTTCGTGCTTCCGTCCGGTCCGATCATCACCTGGTCGATCGTGGCCGTCGGCGGCGGCCTCATAACCACAAATGCATTGTTGGACTTCCGTCAAATGCGGGATGCACTTTCCAGTACACGCGGAACATTTGGAATTGGAACCGGCATCAGCCTGTCCCTGGTCACAGCGATTCTGTTGCTTGCCAATCTGATCAGCACGAATGTGTTTCACCGGTTCGACTTCACGGGGCTTTCCCAGTTCACACTGACCTCCCAGACCAAAGACGTTCTTGCCAAGCTCTCGGCCGATGACGGTAAAGTTGAAGTGGTCAGCTTTTTCAGTGACTCAAATCCCAACATCGAAGGCAGTGCGGAGGCGTTCGCAGTCAATAATTTTGGCTACAATTTGTTATTGGAATACACCAACCACACTGACGTCCTGGACATCCGCAGGGAGGACCCCGAACTGCGGCCTGATCTGACGCGACAATACCTCGGACAGGGGCAACTCGCCCAGATTGCATCCAGCATGGGCGTCGTGGTTTTTCGGGGTGCGGAGGGGCAGCTGCTGGTGCTCGGGCCGCAAATTCAGGCAGAAGCTGAAAACGCGTTCACCAGCGCAATACTGCAGGTAACCGGGACACGGCAACGTGTCGTTTACTTTTTGACCGGCCACGGCGAGCCCAGTATTGGCGGAGATTTCAGTTCGGCTCGCGCCGGATTGAGGGACAACCTGTTTCAGGTAGGAGAATGGAACTTCGCCCAACTTGATGCCCTTCCGAAAAACGCCAGTACAGTTGTTTTGGCCGCACCGAAGGTTGCGTTGGGCGAGGACAAGATTGCGTTGCTCAATGCCTATCTGAATAACGGGGGCCGCCTGCTCTTGTTGATCAATCCCAACCAGCAACCAGATCTGAGACGTCTTTTGGCGACGTGGTGGATGTCGAGCGATGACGGCATGATTGTGGATCCCGAATCGCACGTGACGCCAAACCTTGATGTTCCTCTCGTCGACGCGCGCCGCAATCAATTCCGGCTGCCGGACGTCTATTTTCCCGGCGCCACAGCGATCAGCCCAAAGGCGGACAGACCTGACAGTGCTCAAATCCAGCCATTAGCGTGGACGACTGCCACAGCATGGCAGGAAAAAACCGCTCTAGGAGTGGATGACCCGGTTTTTGATGCTGCGCTGGACGTAGGCGGAACACAAGCGATTGGCGCGCGCCTGGAAATGCCAGTTGGCAAAGATGTCCCACAAGACCAGCGGCTTGCGCCGACAACCCGGCTTGCCGTCTTCGGCGATTCTGATTTCGCCAGCAATCAACACATCGGCAACGGCGGCAACCGGGAACTGTTTTTGACGGTGATCAACTGGTTGGGCGAAGGTGATGAAGTTGTCTCGGTCGATCGCAAGGTGGTGCCGGTCCGAAGACTCGTTCTGGACCCCGAGGAGGCACGGTTCCTGAATCTCTCTGCGATCGGGCTTTTGCCTTTGATCTTGCTTGCGATGGCCGCGCATTTGTGGTGGCGACGCAGGTAGCGGCAGATGCTGAACCATCGCTTTATCCTCACATTGAGTGGCCTAACGATCGGCCTGGGGGCTTGGTACTATGTCGCCAGCCGCCCGCAGACTGTTCCACCACAGGAACCCCGGCCCTTCGTTTGGTCCGTTGAAATGAGCGACCTGACCCGAATTCAGGTAGACCTACCCAGGCACAACCAGTCCGTAGCCTTCAAGATAGGATCGGATCTCTATTGGTACTTTACCGATCCGGATGGCCCGCAAGTTGACCTGAAGCGCTGGGGCGGCGGGATCCCCCTGCTCTTGAGCGGACCCGGTGCAAACCGCCTGATCGCAGAATCCCCGACCCTAGGCGAGCTTGCGGCCTTTGGTCTCGACCTTCCGAGGATGGTTGTGCACCTGCAAGTGCAAGATGGCAACCGGTTGGAAATCTACTTTGGCGACGCGACACCCGACGGCGTGTCGTATTATACAAAACAGTCGCATCGCCCAGAGGTGTTTACAGTGGATGCGACCTGGTTTGCGGTTATCGAAAGACTCGCGACCGAGCCACCTTACCCTCCTGCTGAGTAACGGCAGGCAAACTTGACAACATCCAAAGGGAACCACAAGCTGAAAAGCGTCATGCCAGATCAAGAAGATAATGTCGTCCTGGACGTCCAGGATCTACAAACGCATTTCTACACCGATGATGGCGTCCTCAAGGCGGTTGACGGGCTGAACTACAAAGTCCGAAAAGGTGAGTTCGTGGCCCTTGTCGGCGAAAGCGGGTGCGGAAAAAGCGTCAGCGCTATGTCTGTGCTTCGACTTGTCCCCTATCCGCCCGGCGTGATCGCCGGGGGAAAGATATTGTTCAAGGGTGAAGATCTGTTGCAGGCATCGGAAGAGCGGATACGTGACATTCGCGGCAACCGAATCGCGATGGTATTCCAGGAACCAACAACTTCGCTTAACCCGGTCCTGTCAATCGGACGCCAAATTTCTGAATCTATTGAACTGCACCTCGGTTTGGAAAAAAAACGCGCGCACGAGGAAAGCGTTCGGCTTTTGGAATTGGTGGGTATACCGGACGCAAAGAAGCGGGTGTCGGATTATCCCTATCAATTTAGTGGCGGTATGCAGCAACGCATCATGATTGCGATGGCGCTAAGCTGCAATCCGGAATTGCTCATCGCTGACGAACCGACGACGTCACTGGATGTGACGGTGCAGGCCCAAATCATGGAAATCATCGCCAAACTTCGCGATGATCTTGATACGGCAATTGTCTTCATCACGCACAATCTCGGCCTGGTGGCGCGCTATGCGGATCATGTGAATGTGATGTATGACGGCAAACTCGTCGAGTCTGGCGCAACTGATCAAATATTCAGCGATCCCCAGCATGCCTACACAAAGAAATTGATGGCAGCGGTCCCGCGCCTGGACAAGCCCAAGGAATACCATTCGAGGACACATTCCGGCTGACCGGGTCCAAACAGCAACCCTGATCCGACCCAAATCCCCACGCGCTATCGGTCAATGGCTGTCGCGCGGCAAACCTTTCGTTTTCGCGACCTTTTGGTACTTTTGGGCTGGCTTCAGCACCATACCTTCAGCGAATTGACCGACAATCATTCGCAGAATTTCTTGCCACGGTGTTTGGCTTTCCGGGAACGCATAACCTCCAGCATCGTCAAGGGCATTGCGGCGGGCGGCAGGCTCGCGGTCATCGATCAGAATGTCTGCCTCACCCGTGCTGAGGTCGATGCGCACCTGATCGCCGTTTGTAGCAGCGCGAGTCCGCCTCCTGCGGCCGCTTCTGGCGGCACGTTCAATATCGAAGGAGATCCGGAAGTTCCCGACTGCCGCCCGTCACCAATACAGGGGCAGTTCGCGGACACCTTCCCTAAGAGTTTGAATCATAAGTCACTGATATCATTAAACTATTGTTTTTCATGGAGTTGACGCCCTCGCCACCCGCCTGAGCAGGAACCGGCAGGCGGCCAGCTGCGCCCATGCCAGCGAGTTCTCACTGAGCCTTTCGTAATCTTTCGACAGGCGGCGGCACCGGCCCATCCAGGCGAAGGTCCGCTCCACCACCCAGCGGCGGTAGAGAACCGTGAACCCTTTGACATTCTTCGGTTTTTCGACGATCCTGATCACGTTCGACAACCCCATCCCCTCAAGCCGGTCCCGCAGCTTCGGACCCGCGTAGCCACCGTCGGCGAACAGCCTACACACCGTGGGCACCGTCTCCAGCAGCTTCGCGATCAGGTCCGGTGCGCCGTCCCGGTCCTGGATGTTGGCGGTGTGAACCGTCATGACGATCGGTGTGCCGTCGGCGTCCACGATCAGGTGCCTTTTCCTCCCCTTCACCTTCTTCCCGGCGTCGTAGCCGCGGGGCCCGCCGCTCTCCGTGGTCTTCACCGACTGGCTGTCGATCGAGGCGGCGGTCGGCTCCGCGGAGCGCCCCGAACACCGCCGCGCGAGGTCCCGGAGACGATGCACCAGACGCTCCAGGAGCCCGCTCCGCCGCCATGCGTAAAAATAGTTCTGGACGGTGGAAAACGGTGGATATCCAGAGGGTAACGCGCGCCACTGGCATCCCGTGGACAGGATATACCGGCCCGCGTCGAACACCGACCGAAGGTCGACCTCGCGCGGCCGTCCCATCCTTCCCTGCTTCGGCGGCATCGGCTCGATGATGGTCCATTCGGCGTCGGTCAGATCGTTTTGACTGTGGTCGTCCGGGCGCTTATGGAGCTGTTGGGTGGTCCTGTTCCAGGGCATGGCGATCTCCGGATTTGGTTGCTTTCACCAACCGGAATGCCACATCCTGCGGGACCACTCAACTTATGGAACAAACTCTAATCAACTCCGTAGGTGGGCGCATATTGACGACTTCCGCCCCACCCGGATAACCGATCGGGCCAGTGCCGCGCATGAAAAGCAGGGTTGGATTATTGATTTCAACATCGGGATTGTCGATATTTTTGGGAATTATGTGGCAAAATCTGCAAAACCCCTTGAAACCTGATTCCACTCAGTATATATTAATCTGCAAGAGGACGGAGCTTCGTTATGCCAAAGCCCAAGGGAACCGCCGAAACGATCAGCATCATCCAGTTGCTGGACATGTTCCCGGACAACGACGCATGTTATGAGTGGCTGGAGGAAGTCCGCTGGAACGGAAAACCCACCTGCCCGCACTGCGGCGGATGCGAGCGAATCAGCAAACCGGCGAGCAAGCCGCATACATACTGGTGCGGAGCATGCCGGAAGAACTTTACGGTGACGGTCGGAACCATCATGCATTCGACCAAGACTTCACTGCGCAACTGGGTGGTGGCCATCCACAGCGTGATGACGGCCCGCAAGGGCGTCAGCGCCATGCAGCTATCCAAGGAACTTGGCGTCCAGTACAAGACCGCATGGTATATGATGCACCGCATCCGTGAGGCATGTGGAGGCGGTGAGTTCAAACTTGAGAATGTCATTGAGATGGACGAGGTCTATATCGGCGGCAAGGAAGCCAACAAGCACGCCGACAAGCGGTTGAACGCCGGTCGCGGAGCGGTTGGCAAAACCGCCGTGATTGGAGCCAAGGAACGGAACGGGCGGGTCATCGCCAGGCCCATCGAAAAGACGAACATGCAGACGGCGCGTAAGTTTGTCAAAACCAACGTTAGTTCCGGCGCGATCATCTACACGGATGAAGCGGGCATGTATAATGACCTGCCGTCAAACGTTGTCCATGACAGTGTGAACCATAGCGCGAAAGAATATGTGCGTGGCGATGTTCACACGAACTCTATTGAAAGCGTCTGGGCGGTGTTGAAGCGGTCAGTTCACGGGACCTGGCATCATGTATCAACCAAGCACCTGCACCGCTATGTGAACGAAGCGGCCATGCGTCTTAACGAGGGAAATGTGAAGATCGATACCATTGACCGGATGCAGTCTCTGGTCAGGAACATCGAGGGAAAACGGATCAGATACGGGGAACTTGTGTCATGACTTGCGAAACAAAAAATCCAATAGACGAGCCGGATTTTGATTGGGTGGCAGCGCGCTCCAAATGCTCCGCAAAAGCAGTTTATGATGATCTTGAAAAAATTGTAACTCGAGATGTAGAAAGTTACAGGAATATTAAACCAGGCTTAAGAAGAGGCACGTTTGAATTTGAAACCGGTGGACGCATTGAGGTTTTAGGAAAAGACAAAAACAAAAACTCTCTTGGGACAATTTGCTTTGAGATGAAAAACGATGCGATAAATGTTTCCCACGACGATAAGCCATTGTTTCGTGTCAGGATTCAATGGGATCGAAGAAGGGCGAAACGTCTCATGGTGGCTTAGGGCGACAAACTCTGCGTGATTGAGCAAAACAAACCCTGCAAGCTTTGGCAGATCAGCGAAGAAGCCCTTTATCCAATGATGTTCGGGGAATGACCGCCAACTTCAGCAACCGGACCCTTTGGACTGGCGACAACCTTGACGTGATGCGCGGGATGAACGGCGCGTCGGTTGACCTGATCTACCTTGATCCGCCGTTCAATTCCAAACGGGAATACTCAGCGCCCATCGGGAGCGAGGCGGCTGGTGCCGCCTTCAAGGACACATGGACGCTATCGGATGTCGATGAAGCGTGGCATGGCGAGATCGCGGATCGCCAGCCCGCCCTTTACGCTATCATAGATGCGGCAGGCCTCGCCCATGGCAAGGGCATGAAGTCCTACCTGATCATGATGGCCGTCCGGCTGCTGGAAATGCACCGTGTCCTGAAGCCGACCGGCAGCATTTACCTGCACTGCGACCCCACCGCGTCGCATTATCTCAAGATGCTCATGGACGCGGTGTTTGGGAAAGCGAATTTCAGAAGCGAGATCGTTTGGCGTCGAAGCAATGCCCATAACAAAACATCTCGGCAATACGGACCAATCCACGATACCGTGTTCTATTATACCAGAGGCAAGCATGCCACATTCCGGCTAGGGTTTCGTCCCTATGCAAAGGAATATGTCAGAAGAAGCTTTCCTTACGAAGACAGCCACGGTCGTTATCAGTCCAATGTTCTTACTGGCTCAGGAGTGCGGTCGGGAGAAAGTGGAGAAGAGTGGCGGTGTTACGACCCGACTCCACATGGGCGGCATTGGGCTGTAACTTCGAAGATTTTCAAGTTCATTGAGGTTGAGCCAAGTGCGAAACTTCATGATATCCTGGAAGCAATGGATCGCGCCGGTTTGATATTGCATCCGAAAAAGAAGACCGGACTTCCACGGTACAAGCAATATCTCGATGATTCTCTCGGCGTTCCGTATCAAGACGTTTGGGCTTTTCAGCCAGGAACGCAAAATTCCTTGTGGAGTTCGAGTCAGGGCATTGATGAAGACGTAAAGTGGCTTGACGGTGAAAAGGAGCGCGTCGGTTATCCGACGCAGAAGCCGCTTGGTCTTCTGAATCGCATCATCACGGTCAGTTCCAATGAGGGTGACGTGGTGCTTGACCCATTCTGCGGCTGCGCGACGACACTGGTCGCCGCTGACCGCCTCAATCGCCGATGGGCTGGGATCGACCTATCGCCACTCGCCGCCAAGCTGGTCCTGAAACGGATCCGCGACGACAGGGGACCGCTGTTCGACGACGTGAGGCACAGGACGGACATTCCCGTCAGAACGGACCTGGGAAAGCTACCGAACTACAGGACGCACAGGCACACACTATACGGGCAGCAGGAGGGCAGGTGCGCCGGTTGCCGGGTCCTTTTCCCCTTTAGGAACATGACGGTCGATCATATCGTTCCGCGCTCTAAAGGCGGTCAGGACAATATTGAGAACCTCCAGCTGCTGTGCGCCGCATGCAACTCCACCAAGGGCGCGCAGACGCAGGAGAGGTTGATAACGATACTGAAAAGGGATGGAATAAGATGACAGGGGAAAAGCCGGACATCAAGGCGTTCGCCGAAACGAAACGCGACCCCGTCGCCTTGGCTGATATGAAAGCGGCTATGCGTCAGATTATGTCGCGACCGGAAAAGCCTGAGCCCAAGAGCGAAAACCGAACGCCCACAAAGGCCGAATTGAACCAGCGCTGGAAACTGACCCGCAGATAACCGACTGGTTTCATCGGTCATGCCGTCCTGATCAAGAGGTTTTGCAGATTTTGCTACATAATTCCCATATTTTTGAGGTGGTCTTCCGGTCCGTCGAACACCACAGCTTTACCTTCCAGCGCGTTTGGATCGTCAGGATCGGACAGATAGCGGGCCCGGAATTCATCCGAAATGACACTTGTCTTCATCACGGTCGATTCAAATAGATTGCCGCTGAGAACCACGAAGCCCGCGTTTTCCACCAAGGTTTTTTCTAAGCGGAACTTCACCTGGTTTTTGGTTCCCGTTTCCTGACAACTTACTGAAAAAATGATTTTCCCTGGCGTTTCCAATCTTGCTGGAAATGTGTTGTAAGTACAATATCCAGTATTGGCCTCCCCGTGCCAGCCTGAAGTGCAACACCTTTGATGGTGGATGGCCACGCCGTTGGCGCAGCATATTGCGAATCGGCCGGATAACGGCGACAGTTCCTGTGCGAACCATGGTAGAGTGTCATGCCCGAAGGCTACCGCCATCTGACCTTCGACGGGAGATGCCGGAATTACGCTTTGAGGAAAAGCGGCCATCGCGGAACGGCTGTGGCGTGCCCCGTCCACGGTATCGCGGGAGATCCGTCGCAGCGGCGGCGGTCGGGGATAAAGGCACAGGCAGGCGCAGGGGAAGGCCACAGAGCGGCGGAGCCCTCCGATGGCCGGTTCACCGACAGGCGCCCGGTCACGCGGCGGCGGAAAGCACGGTGCGCTCCCTCTCCCGCGGCATCAGGCCGAGGCGGTGGACGTCCGCGGCCGGAACCGCCAGCGCCACGGCGCCGGCGAAACCCTCCTTTCCGCGGTTCCGCACCCGTCGGGCCCGCGGCGCTCTAGGTTGTCGATGGCCGATTCGACGGTGGCGAAGGCGCGCCGCGCCGAGATCGACGAAACTCCGGGAGTGCCGGATCATCGGACCACATCCGGGGGCCCATCGGCCATGTCAGGCACCGGGCTGGCCTGACCGGGAGACGCATCCCCGGGGGAGGGACGGTCGCCCGCCACGGGAAGGTGCGCTCGATATCCGGGCCCCACACCCGCTGGATCTCCAGGTGCAGGGCCGGAGCCCCGGCGTCCCCGTCTGCGTCCCGCACCGTTCGGTGATGCGGGGGGCATGACGTGGACGTGGCGGTCCCGATGGTCGGGGAGGCGCGTGCGCGGTTCCCCGACCTGTCCGTCGTCAGCTTCGACCGGGGTTCCGCAGCCCCTCCGACCGGGAGACCCTCGACGGGATGCCGGAGCCGACGCGATGCCACGGAAAGGACGGCTGTCGAAGGCGGACCTGTCCGGGAAAGCGGCGAGGCGTTCCGCGGGGCCCGTCGGGCGCATGCCGCGGTGGAACCGGCCATCGACAGCCTTGGGCACAGGGGCCCGGACCGCGTCGGGGCCACGGAAAGGAGGGCTTCGCCGGCGCCGTGGCGCCGGCGGTTCCGGCCGCGGACGTCCACCGCCTCGGGCTTCCGCCGCGCGGGAGGGAGCGTCCCGTGCTCTCCGCCGCCGCATGACCGGGGCGCTCACCGGTAAAGCGGCCATCGGAAGGCCCCGCCGCGGCAGGGCCCGGACCGGTATGCCCGCCGGTCGGCGGAGGCTCGGACGTTCACTATATGTTCCACAATCCGAACGCCCCATCGAATCCTTCCAGGGCGCTCCGACGGATCCTGTCACGGTCCCGTATAGCCGAAATCCGCCGGTTGCCGGACGGTTCACGGAAAAACACGGGGTTTTCTGGCGGACACTAGGGCAAGGCGATTGACGAGTGAATGAGCTTGGAGTAGCTGGTCACAATTGCGACCAGCTGTAACCCTGCTGTACAATTTGTGAGGATCTTCTTGACCGAAAAAGAGCCAAATATCGTATCCATCGTTCGAGAGAGCGGCCAAATACCTGAGCGCCGATCGCTAAGGTTGGAGGCGGTCGACAAACTGCGGGATCTGATCCTCCTGGAAGAACTGGCACCCGGCACAGCGGTGCCAGAACGAGATGTTTCCGAGGCACTTGGCATCAGCAGAACGCCCCTGAAGGACGCGCTTCGAATTTTGGAGGCAGAGGGGCTGATCAAGTACGGACCAACCGGCCGTCCGCGTGTCGCCAATCCATCATTAGAAGAGGTCGAACAAAATTTTCATGTGCTTGGCGTGCTTGAGGCGCTTGCCGGTGATCTCGCCTGTCAGGCCGCAACTGACGAGGAAATTGAAGAACTTGTCGCCATGGAGCAATCCATGCGGAAACTACCAAAAAAGGCGTATGGGAATCTTGATTTCTTTCGTGCCGACATGGAGTTTCATTCCCGGATTGTGGTGGTGTCTCGTAACATGCCACTTCGGGAAACCCATGGACACTACAATACCAGGCTATTCCGAACGCGCTTCATGGCCGCCCGGCGGAAGGTTCGTCGCGAGAACACGTTGAACGAGCACGAGGCAATTGCGGCTTCGCTGTTGAACCGGGATCGGCGAGCCACATCGAGCGCGCTGCGCAAACACCTGAAAAGTACGGTCAAAAATATAAAGCGCCTTTGGCCGAATGAGGCGAATTGAAACTCAGCGGTTACCCCGCGCGGAGATCCGCAAATCGCTGAATCCATCGCATCAATTCGTAACGTTGTTTGAACTCGGAAAAAGCTCGCCGTACGCATCGCGCAGCGATTTCCTCTCGGATGCTGAAAGTTGGGTCATTGGCGCGCGCATCCTTAGCCATTGATCCTGCCCACTAACGAAAGCCAGAAGGTCCTTAAGCGTCGGGACTGGCGGAAAACGCGATACCAGTTTGATTAGGTCCACGACTCTATTGTCGTCGCGTCCCTTAGCAAGTTCGCGGACAATCGTAGGCTGGAAGTTCGCCAGTCCTGAGATTGTCCCGGATGCACCAAGTGAAATTGCGCGCGCTAGATGAGCCTCATGTGAAGCAACGATTGCCAAGTCATTGTGCTCTTTCAAAAGACGGTTCAAATAGCCCTAGTCGGTGCTACTGACTTTAACGCCCACCACAACTTCCGGAAATTCTTGTCGAAGCATTGAGACAAATTCATGTGTCAATTCAACGCCAGTAACTGACGGTATATGGTAGAGGATGATGTCACGCGCTGCCGCACCAAGGTGGTCAAAGACTGACCAATACCATCTAAAAATGCCTTCGTTTTCGAGGCCACCGACTGTCACCGGGGGCGCCAGCAAAACTGCGCCACAGCCCGCTTGAAGCGCATAAGCGCAATCGGATGCAATTTCGAGCGCCGCCAACCCGCGCGCCGTATAGATTGTCGATGTCAACTCGACGCCTGCATTCGCTAGAATGTCAAGCGCCTCATGGCGCTCGGCCAGAGAAATCGATGCGCCCTCACCTGTTGTTCCGAACAACGTGACGGAAGTCAATTTGGACTTCAAAAGCCATTGTGCATGCTGAGTGAACACCTCCCAGTCTATGCGGTCTCGCTCATCAAAGGGTGTTGAAATTGGGGCGCTGGTTTGCACCAGACGCCGAACAGCATCGCTGTTTTTCGCGTCTAGAGCTGCTGAACCGCGGACCTGCTTCATTGCCCGCCTTCTGCTTTAGTTAGGATATTTCTCATTGTCTTTTCCGACGTTGAATTTGCCAAAGGACCCAAGCTTCGGTTTCTGAGTCGTACCCATTGTTGAAACCGAAAAAAGCAACTTCATGCAATGGCCGCTCCTTGGTATACCAACGGTCCAGCGCCTGGGCCCTTGCCGTCTTCAGCGCAAGGCTTGAAACCTCTCGTGCTGCGGCCCGGTCGGCGATTCGTACGATTGCAAAAAAAGGATCACCGCTCGGCTGGGGCAATGGAACGGGGTCCGACCGTTGCCCCACACCAAGTTGCTCGAAAACCAAATGGCTGAGTCCTGCAGGAAGGCCGGAACGAGGAAACCAACCCCAATCGCCGCCCGATTCCTGCAGTTCGCCGCGATTGAGCTCGCGTGCGACAGCAGAAAAAAGTTCTCCGTTGTGAAGGCGTTCAGCAACCGACTGCGCGGCCGCGCGATTTTGGACAACGATGACTTGAAGTTGAACCTGTTCAGCGACAGTCT
The DNA here is from genome assembly GCA_965201085.1 of uncultured Rhodobacter sp. Classification (GTDB taxonomy): domain Bacteria; phylum Pseudomonadota; class Alphaproteobacteria; order Rhodobacterales; family Rhodobacteraceae; genus JAPOUP01. The sequence continues at coordinate 306,022 of CBDAVS010000016.1, forward strand.
CAACTTGCTGTCCAAGGTATTCGTTTAGACGCTGCGCCGTCAGGTTGCGCCGAGCAAGATCAAGGAATTCAGCCTCAGTAAATTCGGAGTTGTTGAGCTGCTGTCGCATCCACTCTTCGAATTCAGCATCGGTAATGGAATTCTCACCACCAGACGCCTGAGAACGGACAAACGCGACGATATCGTCATCGCTCAGGTTGATGTTATAGGGCGGATTTGGAGCGACTTTGAGTATGATTTCCTCACGAGCCAGCACGTAGAGCAGCTGCATGGATTGCAATCCTGACGCCGCCATTCGCTTTACGAAGTAGTCCATTCGCACTTCGCGATCATCATCGACACGCACGACCACGGTCCGATACGGCGCTAATCGTTCTTTGTAGATCCCATACCCAGCGATGCCGCCGACCATGGCTACGACTACGACAACAGACAATATTCCCAGCCGGCTACTCATGATTAACGAGCGCTCCTATTCTAATTCATCGACCAGATGACAGGACGCCATATGTCCATCTCCGACTTCTCTCATTACCGGCACCTCGACACGACAGATGTCTTTTGCATGGGGACATCGGGTATGAAACGTGCATCCGCTGGGCGGATTCATGGGACTAGGAACATCCCCTTCAAGCACGATTCGCGTTCGCGTTCGGTCGACAACCGGATCCGGGATAGGGACAGCGGACAACAAGGAAATAGTATAGGGGTGGCGCGGGTTGCTGTACAATTGATCAGCGGTGGTAATCTCGACAATTCGGCCTAAATACATGACCGCGACGCGATCGCTGATGTTGCGAACTAGGGACAGGTCATGTGCAATGAACAGATACGTTAGGTTAAACTCGTCCCTAAGGCGCATCAGCAGCGTGATAATCTGTTCCTGAACGGATACGTCCAGCGCCGAAACGGCCTCGTCACAGACCACAAAATCTGGGTTGATCGCTAACGCGCGAGCGATGCCCAGCCTCTGACGTTGACCACCGCTGAATTCATGTGGATAGCGGCTTGCAACCGACGGGTCGAGTTCGACCATTCGCAGCAGTTCGGCGACCCTTTGGCGGTAATCATCGCCCCTGGCGACATCGTGGATCAGTAGCGTTTCACCAACAATATCACCAGCCGTCATACGCGGATTCAACGATGCAAATGGATCCTGGAAGATGAGCTGCATGTGTCGCCGTTGGCGGCGCAGTTGCTTGCCTCTGGTTTTCACCAGATCGGCGCCATCGAATTCCACGCTGCCGGATGTGACTTCCTGTAGTTGCAGAATGCATCGGCCGACTGTTGTCTTGCCGCAGCCGGACTCGCCCACCAAGCCAATTGTTTCACCCCGGTTGATGGTCAAGCTGACGCCGTCTACCGCTTTGACGTCGCCAACCTTGCGCCTCAGCACACCAGCTGTCACCGGAAAATACTTGACCAGATCCGTGACCTTGATCAGCGTGTTTGCTTCGGCAGCAAAATATTCCCTGGTCGAGGAAGGGCTTTGGTCACCAACCAGATCTACGTGCTCAATCGTCATGAGTCTCCTATTGGAGATAGTGTTTCATAGTTGCGTCTCGGTCGATTCATCTGTTTGACCTTTGTGACCGATCACCGGTCAGGCTTTCCTCTGGATATTCTTTCGGTGAAACCCCCGAGCGCCTTGGGCGACACGACATCGAATCGGCCCACGCCCCCGCGCAGGCGCGGGTCAAGCAGATCGCGCAGCGCGTCGCCGAACATGTTGACGCCAAACACGACAATGGCCAAACACAGGCCCGGCCAGAATGCCAGCAATGGATTTTCCAGCATATATTTGCGGCCCTCCAGGCTGAGCATGCTGCCCCAACTGGGTTGCGGTGGCGGAATCCCAAATCCCAAGAAACTCACTGCGGATTCCGCCAAAATGTTTCCGCCAACGGAAATCGTGAATAACACGATCATCGGAGCCACGATCTGTGGCGCGATGTGTCGCACCAGGATGCGTGGGGTGCTTGCGCCCGCCGCTCGGGCGGCCTCGACATACGGTGCCTCTTTCACGCTCAGAACGACGCTCCGAACCGTTCGGATATTTACAATACCCCAGGGCACACCGAGCACGATAATGACCTGAACGATCCCCGGTCCCAGGAGCGACATTACCGTGATAATCAGGAACAGCCATGGGAACGCCTGCACCGCGTCGACCACACGCTGCGCGATCATGTCAATCCAACCACCGACGTACCCAAGGATCAGACCGAAAAATGTTGCAACGGCGACTGCCAGCAGGCTTGCGGCTATGCCCACAACCATGGAAATGCGTGCACCGTGAACCACGCGGCTGTAAACATCCCGTCCGAATTGATCAGTTCCAAGCCAATTATCGACCGAAGGCCCCTGCAATCGCTTGATAAAGCTCTGTTTATAGATTTCGTGGGTGGCAAGCACGTCTGCAAAAATTCCAACGAGCAAAAAGACCACAACGATAATCAACCCCACCGCGCCAAGTTTCTTTTCGCGAAACAACCGCCTAAGCAATTCGCGCGCACGTTTTGCCCTGGAGTTTTCCGATATAGAAACGGTGTTTTGAGGGGTTGTGTCAGGCATTAGTCGTACCTAATTCGCGGATCCAACCACGCATAGGCAATATCAATCAAGACGTTCACTGTCAGAACAAATCCAGCCATGAGCAGGTTGATCGCTGTAACTACCGGATAGTCGCGCTTCTCCAATGCTTCGATCAAGAGAGACCCAAGCCCAGGCACGTTAAAGATCTTTTCTACAATCACTGCGCCACCGATTAGCACCGGCAACTGGAGTCCGATCATCGTTAGCACGGGGATCGTGGCGTTTTTTAGGACATGACGGACGACGATTACACGTTCGCGCAGCCCTTTTGCCCAAGCAGTGCGGATATAGTCCTGGCGCAAGACCTCGAGCATCATAGTGCGCGTGAATCGCATTGTAATGCCTGACAAGAGCATCCCCTGTATCAGCGCAGGAACGAGCATGTGACTCAAATTTCCGATTGGATCGTCTGTAAATCGAACAAAGAACAACGGAGGGGCCCAGGCCCACCAGACCGCCGGATAGACAACAACCATTGTGCCAAGCCAGAAGTCAGGGATACAGATCATCCCGATCGAGCCGCTGCGCAGCACATTGTCGGTCGCCGTGTCTGCGCGAATACCAGAAATGATCCCTACCGGTAACCCGATCATCAGCGAGAAGATGATAGCCATCAATCCTAGCTGGAGCGACACCGGCAATCTGAATAGAATGTCTGCGCCAACCGGCTGACGGGTCCAGAGCGAATCGCCCAGGTTGCCCTGGAAAACCTCACCAAGCCAACGAAAGTACTGAACATATGCAGGAACATCCAGCCCCAATTGCGCGCGTAGTTTCCGCGCGAGCTGCTCACTGACTTCCCCGCCGCCGCCGGTCGTACTTGTGGTCTCACTGCCGAGCGACACGTATTGCTGCATGATCGCAACCATCAGGTCGATCACGTCGCCTGGGATCCATCTGATCAAAAAGAAAGCAAGCAGCGATACGATAAAAAGGGTCGGGATGATCAGCAGGACCCGTCTGATGATGTAAGCACTCATGGCGCCCCGATTGTGTCAAGAAAACAAGGGCCGACAGCAAATCGCCGCCGGCCCTCGCAAATTATCTAGCTTTCAGGCGCGATCATCCCGGCTGCATGTCGGTGTCGATCCAGATGATTTTAGCAAGCGAGTGCCAACCCTGGATACCAACATTACTGATCTCGCCACTGTAGCCCTTCACCCATGGGTTCCAGAACGTCAGCTTATCGAACGCTACGCCGGATGGGTAGTGGGACAGCTCGAGCGCTATTGGGAAAAACTCCCTGTACGCCGCTTGTCTCTTATCTTCATCAAGCTCTTGCTCAACAATTGCGAGAATGTCGTCGTACAGCGGGTCGCTCACCCTTGCGCTGTTTATCGTGGCGTTGCTGTGCAACGAGTTGATCAGAATTGAGAACGGATCTTGCCACATACCCGGCGTCCAACTGGTCAGACCCAGGTGTTCGTCTCTGTCCTTGACTGATTGCCATACGGCCAGTTCAACGACATTGAGGTTGGCGCGAATGCCAACTTCGTTCCAGACACCTTGGTACAACTCATTGAACTCGGCCTCACCCGGTGGCGTCCACAGATCAAAATCGAACCCGTCGGGGTAACCTGCGGCGGCGAGGCACTCACGTGCCTTGTCGGGGTTGTAGGTGACCACATCGCGTGCACTGGCACATGAACCGGGCTGTGTCGGCTCAGTTGGCAGGTCTTCATATGCGACAAACCAGTCCGCGAAGTTCGGGAACGTCGGGTAGGCGTAAGGAGTAGCGGCTCCGCCATAGAAAGATTCGACGATCTCATCGCGTGGAATCGCCATCATGAGTGCTTGCCGCACTTTGATGTCGCTGAAGGGGCTGTCGGCCAAGTCTACACGAGGTACCCAGACCGAAGGCGTCGCAGCGGCTGGAAACTGCCCTATCTCAGGGTTGGTTTCCTTAAGCTGAGTGCCCCACTTGCCTGAAGACCCAAGACCATTGGTCAGGTCGATCTGGCCGGCCCGAAGAGCTGCGATGATCGATGCCTCGTCGTCAAAGTCGACGATACGGAACGTGTCTGCGTAGGGCAGGCGGTTGTCCGTGTGGATCGGATCATTTTCCCAATAGTTGGGGTTGCGCTTGTAAGTAACGGTGCTTCCCGGAATGAAGTCGGTCGGGATGTAGGCACCGGTACCTAGAGCATTCTTCCAATCACCCCATTCATCCTGCGGGATATTGTCCATCCCTGAATTAAAGATGAAGGCGTACATTGAGAAGTTGAATCCCGCCTGTGTCGCGTCTGGCGTTGGCCAGGACAACTCAAGCGTGTGATCGTCAAGGGCAGTCCAAGTTATGGCGCCGGGTTGGCCTTGCTGGAAGAAGTTCATCTGATTCTTCGACCAAGCTGCGTCGTGGGCGGTCAGTTCACGCCCATAATCGGCCTCCAGCCCCGGGTGCGGTTGCACGACATCCTCTTTTTCCCAGAAGCGAATGCCTTCGCGCATCTTGAACACCATCGAGGTGTCGTTGGGATACGTCCAGCTCTCGGCCAGCAGTGGCGCAACATAAAGGGGTGGCGTTGCCGCAACGAAGTTCGGATAGTCACCGGTCCCAGAGGCTCCACGCGCCCAATCCAGCTGGGAGAGCCGCTGGTTGGTTATCTGGACATTTGCAAGCTCGTGCGGACCGCCACCACCGCGCGGATCCCAATTCGAAAATGAGACCAAGAGAATTTCACGGTTCATGGTGATCGTTCCACCATACCGCGGTTTCTCATAAGTCCGTATCATTTTAGTACCGTCGAGTTTTGTAAGCTCAACATCCACCATCTCCTGGCCAATTGAACCTGTGGCAGTTAACGCCACGGTAGCAACAGCGCCGATGGCAAGCTTTAGTCGCCTTACCATATCACTATCCTCCCTTTGTTGGGTACGACTGATAAACTAGACTACACGGGTTTGCGCGCCCAAGTCCAGTGAAATTTGGCATGCCAAATTCCGAAAGCCGCATTTGGAGACCTCCAATTTGGCTTCCGAGTGAGTGGATCCATAACCTTCTGATCTAACTTCATAAAGCTGGATTTCCAGGAATCCCTGCCGGGAACGCCGCAGCCTGACGCCGAGCGGGTCCGGCGCCCTGCGCTGTATCGCGTTGGCCTCCGTGACGGTCGGGAAGGGCTCCGCGTCCGGTATGTTCGGTGTCACGGTGTTCCTGACGATGCCCGAGAGGCATCCGAGCAGCGACCTGAAGCCCTGTGCCGGAAGGCCGTCCGCGGTGAGCTTCGACGAAGCCCTGGATTTGGCGGATTCAGACACTTCCGCCGGGGCCACGACCGACGCGCGTCCGGCCTCCGCGCCTTCCCAGTCACCGTCGTCGAACAGGACCGGCGCCAGCCTGCGCCTCATCTCGAACTCCACGCACTGGGCCAGCATGCATATGAGGACATGCGCCCGCACCCGGTCCTCCGCGCAGCGGTACACCGGACGCACCTTCATGTTGACCGTCTTCAGGCTCCGGAAAGCCCGCTCCACCCGGCTCAGCCGTCTGCAGGCCCGCACGGTTCCCGGGCCGTCGAGCTCCGCCTCGGGCAGGCTGGTCCTGACCACGTACAGACCGTCGAGGGCCGCCTCGGCGGCTATCCTGTCCTCACGGCGGCTGTAGGAGAAGCCGCCGTCCCCGGAGACGCTCCATTCGAAGTGCCTGCCCATTTTCCACTTTCCGGTGACCCTGCCGGCCCGCGGGCACGCCGGTCCGGGCCCGACCCCTGAGGCGGCGCTTCCCGCCGCCAGCGCCTCCTCCGTCCTGCCGGGCGGCGCCTCCCGCTTACGGGCGCGCTCCTCCGCCAGCGGCGGGTTGCGGCAGACCACCAGCCTCTCGCCCGGGAAAGCCCCACTCCCGGTCTCCGCCAGGTCCCTTTCGCCGAACAGGGACGGCTGGATGTCCCCATTCTTCACCAGCGCGCGTATCGCGTCGCCGCGCAGCGCGCCGGTCCAGTCCAGCCCGGCGGGGGCGAGGCCCTCCCGGATCCCGGCGCCGGTCAGCATGCACCTGTCGCCGACGACGGCGACGCGGGACAGGCCGAAGCGGTCGCGCAGCGTGGCGACCCGCGACGCCACCGTCGCCGGGTCCGAGGTTTCCGTCGAACACCCCTGTGGCCACGGGAAAGCCCTCCCCGTCGCACAGCGGCCCGATCCCGGTCTGCGGCTTGCCCTTCCTGCCGTCGCGTGAATAACCGCGCCTGGCCAGCGTGCGGCGGCGGCCCTCCATGCAGGCCGAGGTCAGGTCATACATCACCGGACAGCCTTCGGAGAGGCGCCTCTTCGCCAGCCGGCGCTCGAGCCCGTCCTGCCGCTCCAGCAGCCAGTCCATCGCCGCGTGGAAGCCGTCCTCCCCCGTCTCCCCGGGCCCCGGATCCTCGGCCAGCGTGCTGTCCGCCGCCCGGCCGAACAGGGAGCGGGCCACGGCGAACCTCGATCCCGGGCGGATCACCCTGCTGACGACCATCGCGATGACCCGGTCCCTCTCCGGCGACCGCTTCGCCCTCAGCCCATATCGGGAACCGTCCAAAGCTGACATCATTCTACAGGGCGACGGATGGCGCGAGTTCCAAATCTTTAAATTTCATACAGGGGAAAGGAGCTCTGTCCGAGGACTCGTGATTTCGAACTCCTGTGACGTGGACCCGGATAATCAGCGCGACATACCTGCACGCATAATTTTCGCTCCCTTGGCTCAGACTCGCGGACTACGAGGCTGCGCTACGCTCCAGTCGGATAGATGAGCAGAGGGTGGACATCAAGCTTGTGTCAATCAGGAATCAAAATACAAACAATGTGTTCTTTCTTCCCGCTAGCGGACCGCTGAAAGAAGACCACGTTGTGCGACTGGATGATATACACTCAATGCCGCTTGGCGTCCACGTTTCGGCCAAGGATCGCTATAAGGTGTTCACCTTGTACAACACAGGTTTCTATCTGCTTGTCCTGAAATTGTCCATTCACTTCTGTCGGTTGCATGAGGCAGTGAACCGTAAGAACGCGTAACTCCGTGATTCTCCCCCAACGCTCACCGCGGAAAACACGGCGATCATGCTGCGTTCGATGCGCGCGGTCGCAACTGTGTCAGTGACGAAATAGCTGATGAGCAACCTATTGCCAAGGTGCCGGGTCATCTCCAGCGCGGCTGTTCCGATTGCCACCGAGGCGGTGCGGTCCAGAGACCTGCCTGCATCGCTCAGCGTTCGCAAGGGCGGCACCCGGCTAAGGAAGAGCAGCCTCGGCGAGTGAGAGTTATGCAATCGTAGGCAGGATCCGCCAGTGCCACAGCCGACAACTTGATCGGTCTGCCCGCTTGATTCACGCTTGAACCGAAGGCGAACTGCTGGAAGGACACCAGCGCGACGATTCTGTGCCTTCACCTGCCAGGATCCGGTGGGTTGGATGCGGGAATATCGGTTGATTGCCGAAGTGGAAGCAGTGCCGTTGCAGCAGACGAGGACAGCGGGGGGTAGATGCAGCGGTCACTTTCCGCCGCTTTACCGAAAAGACTGGCAGAAACCCAGCCTGCGGAATTCTGGCGCTCGGAAACGGTTCTCGCAGCTGGGCATTCGGCGGCGACGGTAATTTGGCGTTGACCAGCCCATGGCCTATCGTATTTGACCTTGCGGTGGGTCGTTTGAGCCGTATTTTCAGCGCCAATCCGCATTTCCCGGTTCGGTGAGCCGGAGTGGCCGACAGAGGAAGACACCATGGGCACCGATGTAATCGATGGGAAAACTTTTGCCGCCAACGTTCGTGCCCAGGTGGCCAGGCGTGTAGCCAAACTTGCAGTGGAGCGTGGGATCACCCCAGGGCTGGCAGTTGTGCTCGTCGGAGAGGATCCCGCAAGCGAGGTCTATGTACGCTCAAAGGGCAAACAAACCATCGCCGCTGGAATGAACGGCTTCGAGCATAAACTCGCGGCGTCGACGCCCGAGCGGGATCTTCTCGCGCTCGTAGACAGACTGAACGCCGATCCGGCCGTTCATGGAATTCTGGTGCAGCTACCGCTTCCCGATCACATTGACGAGGCGCGGGTGATCGATGCCATCGATCCGACCAAGGATGTCGATGGATTTCATATCTCGAATGTCGGACATCTGGGCACCGGCCAAAACTCGATGGTACCCTGCACCCCACTGGGGTGCCTGATGCTTCTGCGTGATCGCCATAGAAACCTTTCCGGCATGGATGCCGTTGTGATCGGGCGGTCGAATATCGTGGGCAAACCCATGGCGCAGCTGCTGCTCAGGGACAGCTGCACGGTGACTATCGCCCATTCACGTACGAAACACCTACCGGATGTGGTGCGCCGCGCTGATATTGTCGTCGCCGCGGTCGGCCGTCCGCAAATGGTGACGGGTGACTGGATCAAACCGGGGGCCACCGTAATCGATGTGGGTATCAACCGCATCGCCGCGCTGGACCTCGGGGAAGGCAGGACGCGGCTGGTCGGCGATGTGGACTTTGACAGCTGCTCGATGGTCGCCGGCTCCATCACGCCGGTGCCGGGCGGTGTAGGTCCCATGACGATCGCGTGCCTTCTGGCCAATACGCTGACCGCGTGCTGTCGCGCAAACGGATTGGAAGCACCCCAAGGGCTTACGGCGTAAGCGGGCTTCGTCAGCGAAACTCACAATGGTTGTTTTCGCTTGGGCTGTCATCTGAAGGGCACTCGCTACCGACCATATCCTCGGCGGCGGCGTGTATGACGCAGCTTCGGCTACCGCTTCCGAAATGCCCAAGCGGGGTTCGCTGGATAGAGCCAGCGCGTATGGGCCGTGTTCCGCAAGGCGTATCCTGGCGCCCGCCGGTCAGGCGACCCGCTCTGGATGAAGTCCCTGCATCTGCAGGTCGAAACCGTTCTGGATATGCAGCGTGAATGTCTCAAGCGCTTCGGTTCTGTCGCCCTGTTCGATCACCCTGACAAGATCCATGTGATCTCCGAGCGACTTTGCAAGATCAACGTTCTCGATGGTCGCGAATAGGGGAAACGCCATCGCCTTGGCCCAGATCATGTCGAACATTTCGAGAAGAAAACGGTTTCCCGCCCGTTCGAGAAACGCGCGGTGAATGTTGCGGTTGGCTTCGAAATAGCCCCGAGCGGACCGGTCCTCCAGGTTCTCCTCCCTTTCGACAACCTTGCTCAGCCAGACAACGTCGGAGGCCGATTTGCGAACGGCGAGAATGCGGGCTCCCTGTCCCTCGACGGCTGCGCGCGCCTGGTAGAGTTCCCGAACCTCACGATCGTTCATCCGGTAAAGCCTGAAGCTGCCCCTGTTCGAAACCTCAAGCACGCCTTCCTGCTCCAGCCGCATCAGGGCTTCGCGAATCGGCGTCCGGCTGATGTCCATCTCTTCCGCAAGCCGTTCCTGTACCAGCCAGTCGTCGTGACCGATTTCGCGGCGCATAATCGCGTCGATCAATTCTTCGTAGACCTCATCCGCCAATCGGCGGCGGGCTGGCCGGATGGGTTTCAGTGCCATTTACCTTCTCAGGATGCCATGTGTGTCTCTGGTTTTTCGGATACTGTATACAGAAGGCCGGGTCGCCGCTATCGGAATTGCTCTTGCCTATCACTGAATACTGTATACTGTATACAGAAAATCGAAGGACATTGCCATGTGTGGAATCGCCGGGCGTATACTGACCGGGTACGGTAATGTGGGTAACGACCTCGTTGAGCTGATGGATGCGCAGGAGCATCGCGGTGCGGACAGCACGGGTTTCGCGATCTTCGGAGCGCCGCGTGACAGCGGGTATGTCGTGCGAGGCATGGGATTTGACCGAACCGACATGGACTCCGCCATGGCGGATCTTTCGCTCAGTCTGCGCGACCACGGAGCCCAGATTCTTGGAGAGCCCCTGATCGTTTCCGACACGCGTCGGCACTACTGCTTTCGCATCGAGATCAGCGATCCTAGCGACATGGTCGCATGGGTTGCCGATGCGGACACACTCACCGATCGAATCGAGGTGCAGTCCTGCGGGCGAAGCCTTGAGATCATCAAGGATATCGGTGGAGCGCGAGCCGTGGCCGACAAGCATGGCGTTCGCAGCATGGCTGGCACCCATGGGCTGGGGCACGCCAGGTTGGCGACCGAGAGCGACGTGCGCCCCAACGCAAGCCATCCCTTCTGGGCACGACCGTTCCCGGATGTGGCCATCGTCCATAACGGACAGATCACCGACTATTTCACTTGGCGGGACCGGCTGGAACGGCAGGGATACAGATTCCTGACCGGCAATGACAGCGAACTTATCGCGGTTTGGGTAAGCGACCGTATGAAGGCCGGGTTGACGATGGAGCAGGCCCTGAAGCTCTCGATCACCTCGATAGATGGTGTATTCACCTACATGATCGCCAATACCGACGGAATCGGGTTCGCCAAGGACCGTTTCGCGATGAAGCCACTCGTGGCGGTCGATCAGGCCGGCGATCTCGCGATGGCGACTGAAGAGCAGGCTGTGCGACGCATCTTCGCGGATGAATGCGACGTCATCAACTATGATGGCCCTTCCCTTGTGGGACTTTGGGACGTTGACAATCGGGCGATGGCGGCATGACCGAACATATCGTGGATGTGGGAAACCGCCATATCAAAGACATCAACGAGGAAATCCAGGAAGCCTGCGCCCGGGGGGACAGGATATGCGTGGTCAATACGCTGTCCCGCCACAATCTGGGTATCGGGCTTCCGGATAGCGCCGAGATCCGGTTCGAAGGCTCGGTGGGCTATTACTGCGGCGGGCTGAATACCGGGGCGACGATGCGGATTGAACGGAACGCGGGTTGGGCGCTGGGCGAAGGGATGTCGAAAGGAACGATCACCGTCGGTGGCTATAGCGGCATGTCATGTGGTGCGGCGATGACCGGAGGCACGATCCACGTCAAGGGCGATGCCGGTCCGCGCTGTGGAGTGGCGATGAAGGGTGGAAATATCGTCGTAGAGGGCAGGATCGGATACCAGTCGGGTTTCATGGCCCATGCGGGCAGGATCATCGCGCTTGGCGGCGCGGGGGACAGCTGCGCGGATGCGCTCTGGGAAGGAGAGGTCTGGGTCGTCGGCGATGTCGACAGCCTCGGCGTCGATGTGAAAGTCGTGGAGCCGACCGCAGACCAGGTGAATGAGGTGAACGCCATTCTGGAACCGCTTGGCCTTGCCGACGGCTCGCGCGACTGGCGAAGGATGATCTCCGGCCAGAGGCTCTGGTATTTTGAATCGAGGGATGCGGGCGCATGGCTGATGATCTGACCTGGTCCTACGAATATCCATTCGAACCACCCTCGGAACAGGAGATACTGTTTCAGGACGACGGAGCGGTGAAAGGCCGTCCGTCCGGTGTACCGCAGAGTTACGATGTGGGAGGCTCCACCCGCTGGACGCCTGAGGCGATATCGGAGGTGCACGCACTGGCGCAGCTCGGTCGCTATCAGGTACGTGGCTACAACACGTTCAACAAGCGGATGCCGACTTTCGACGATCTTGTCTTCGTCCCGGCGACGATGACCCGCTTGCCGTTGGAAGGGTACCGTGAGAACTGCGATACAACGACCGTGCTCGGCGGCGGGCGCGGGATTGTCGAGCATCCGCTGGAACTCAGGATTCCGATCTATATCGCGTCGATGTCATTCGGGGCATTGTCGGCGTCGGCCAAAGCATCTCTGGGTTACGGTGCCTCGAAAGCGGGCACGATGACCTGCACCGGCGAAGGTGGCATGCTGGAGGAGGAGCGGGAAGCCTCCAAGCGGCTCGTCTATCAGATGAGTCCGGCACGGTACGGAATTGACCTTGATCACCTCCGCCGCGCTGACGGTCTGGAACTCGTGGTCGGCCAGGGTGCCAAGCCCGGAACCGGCGGTCTGTTGCTGGGCATGAAGGTCAGCCCCCGGGTTAGCAGGATGCGAACCCTGCCCGAAGGCGTCGACCAACGCTCTACCATACGGCATCCGGATTTTCTAGGGGCAGACGATTTGGCCGTGAAGATCGAGGAGCTTAGAATCGCGACCGGTTACAAGGTTCCCATCTTTGTCAAGATGGGTGCGACCAGACCCCGCTATGACGTCGCCATCGCCGCCAAGGCGGGAGCTGACGTTGTGGTGGTGGACGGCGCAGAGGGCGGTACCGGAGCCTCGCCCGAACTGCTTCTCAACCATACGGGGATTCCGAATATCAGCGCGATCCGGGCGTCCAGGGAGGCGCTCGACGACTGCGGACTGACCGGGAAGGTCAGCTTGGTCGCCGCGGGCGGAATTCGATCCGGTGTGGATGCCGCGAAATGCCTCGCGCTTGGTGCCGACGCGGTGATGATCGGCAATGCGGCGATGATAGCGATGGGCTGTAACTCACCGCGGTATATCGAAGACTACGAGAAGCTCGGAACTTCTCCGGGCGCGTGCCACCATTGTCATACCGGACTCTGCCCGGTGGGTGTGGCGACTCAGGATCCGGAACTGGAAAAGCGCATGAATCCGAAGGCCGGGGCCGAGCGTGTCGCCCGATTCCTGACTGCGATGACCATGGAGATCACCGCATTGGCCAAGGCCTGCGGCAAATCTTCGGTTCACAATCTGGAGACCGAAGACCTTCGAGCGCTGAGTTTCGAGGCCAGCGCGTTTACGGGAGTCAAGATGGCGGGCATTGATCGTGCCTTCGGGTGGTGATTGTGAGGGTCGCGGTTCTTGACCTGACAAACCAGCGGAGTCCGCTTCTTGACGGTGTGCCGCGGGTTGGTGAGACAATTGTCGAATGGTTGGTGCCCGCGCTTCCGGAACCGGCATATTCCACATTCGACGTTGCGCACGGAGCGGACCTGCCGGATCTCGACGTTTTCGACGGTCTTGTGGTCAGCGGCTCGGAAGTTGGCGTATATGACGAAACACCATGGATGGCGCCGCTGCGAGACCTGCTTCTTGCGGCGCGGGAAGCGCAAAAACCGATTTTCGGCATATGCTTCGGCCATCAGATCATGGCCGATACTTTCGGTGGTCGGGCGGAAAAGGATCCCCGCGGCATTGTTGTGGGGCGCCGGATCTACGAGGTGGAAGGAGTCCCGCTTGCGGCCCATGTCTGGCATCAGGACCAGGTGACGTCAATGCCGCCTGAGGCCATCCTGAAGGGAGGAGCCGACTATTGTCCGATCGGTGTGCTGGAATACGACTTTCCCGGACTGTCGGTGCAGTTCCATCCCGAATATACCAGACCGAAGCTGGAACGGCTGTTTGCGCTTGGTCGCGACAGGTTCATTTCCGCTGAGGCGGCTGACGCAGCCCTGGCATCGTTTCAGGACGGTGAGGTTGACAACGCTCTGTTCGCGGCCGAGACGGCGGCGTTTTTCCGCGGGCATGCGGTTCCTTAGACGCCCCTGGCTTTCCTTCGCTTTGCGATCAATGCCTCTGGGGCGAAGTCGGTGAGGTGTTCGACGTCATTGCGCTTCCGTCCGACTGTTTGGTGTGGGTATACACGTTCACTTGGCTGACCTGGTCCAGTATGACATTCACGCTGTTCGTCGCGCGGACCCAAGCATTTCCCAAGATGTCCGATGCCATGATATGTTGAAGGCGGGCATGTCGCCGGACGGGCTCTCTTCGGAATTCGAGCGGTAGGAAATGGTTCATGCCAGACGCGCGATTTCCACTGTCTGCCGGGTGAGTACGGTGACCGTGCCGAAATTTCTGTCGGCAATCAATCCCCCCGCAACCATCCATGATCCTCCGCAGGCAGCGACATTGTCCAGCGACAGATAGTCGGCGAGATTCGCTGGGCCAACGCCGCCGGTTGGAACGAACCGGACATCCTGATAGGGCCCGGAAAGCGCCCTGAGCATGGCCTGTCCACCGCTGGCCTCGGCGGGGAAGAATTTAAGCAGCCCAAGCCCGAAGGACATCGCCATCTCAACCTGCGAAGGGCTATTCACCCCCGGTAAGACAGGAAGCCCGTGTTCGAGTGCAGCGTTCACCACTTTCGGGTTGAAGCCCGGCGTGACTATGAATGACGCGCCGGTATCCGCTGCCTGGATGACCTGTTCCGTTGTCAAAACCGTGCCGGCGCCAAGCAGAATCTCGGGTCGCTCCCTTCCGATACGTGTGATCGCTTCGGGGGCCGCTTCCGTTCGGAAGGTGATTTCCGCGATCGGAAGTCCACCTGCCTCAAGGGCGTCGCATAGGGGAAGTGCCGCATCAGCCTCTTCGAGGACGACTACGGGAACGACACGCAGCATCGACAATCGCCTTTCGAGCCAATCCGCCTTTGTTTCCACCATAAATGGAATCCTCATCCGGTCTCCACTTCGGACCTGAAGCGGAATTCTGGCTGGATACCTTCGGGAAGGGCGTTCAAAAAAGTGAACCTACCAAAAGCCGATCGCTTTGGTCGGAGTGGCGAGATTCGAACTCACGACCCCTGCCTCCCGAAGACAGTGCTCTACCAGGCTGAGCTACACTCCGATCACTGTCGATTGTGTATTGGATCTTCAGGAAGCTCGCAAGGATGTAATTCCAGCGCGAATGCGTTCTATGCTCCCCGATGAATTCGCCCTCGGGACTTTGATTGGGGTTAGCGCCGAATACGGTCTGACCGATCATATGTTCTGGCCTGAATGTACGCCAAGGAAGAAGAATGAACCATATCGGCGATTACGCGGCCATAACGCGTCCGCCCCGACCTCCAGCCAAGATCACACAAGGAGACAGCCAGACCGTCGCGGGGCATGGCAGACCGGTCGCCAGTTTTTCACTGACCGAAAGTCCACGCGAATTGACCGGACGGGCGGTCCCGCGTACCAAGCATCATCGCAAACATTTGGGGTTTATACTCGGGTCATAGCCCGGCACGAAAGTTTTGGATGGACGGTGCGCCGAGAAGGTTCTGAAGCGAGCGACAGTGAACACCCTCCTACCTTTGTTCACGTCAAGGACCGCGATGACTGGAAGTCTATCGGCATCCGTTGATCTCGGGTATCTGGCGTTCGGCCATGGGGACGCCCGATCCGCCACCGGAAATGGAACCTCTCTCGATAGATGGTGACAATAGTGCGTTCCAGCGCATTGGTTCGCCTTTGCGACGGGCCGTACGTGCATCGCTCCCGGATCGACGACGATGCCCTGAACGCCCATTCGATATGGCGAAGTCCGGTTCGCAGCGTTAGGCGAAACTACCGAAGTGATGGCAAGTTGGAGGTCAGTCTGATTCCCGTTTCCGCTTGGCATAGCGGAAACCTGGATAATTCTGTATGTATTCTCTTGCGATACGATTGCTGGACTCGCTAAAGAATTACGTGCGGAGAGGTGGCCGAGTGGTCGAAGGCGCACGCCTGGAACGCGTGTAGGCGGGAAACCGTCTCCAGGGTTCGAATCCCTGTCTCTCCGCCACCTTGGTACAGAACCGGGCACACCGGTAACCGTCGGGCTTTCGCTGGTTGCGGCGCTTAGAGTTTGAATCATAAGTCACTGATATGATCAAACCATTGTCTTTCATGGAGTTGACGCCCTCGCCACCCGCGTGGGCGGGAACCGGCAGGCGGCCAGCGTTCGTTCGTGCCTCACTCACGCCCGGACCGGTGGCGCGTGATGCCTCACCCCGGATGCCAGCGAGTTCCCGCAGAGCCTTTCGTAATCTTTCGACAGGCGGCGGCACCGTCCCATCCAGGCGAAGGTCCGCTCCACGACCCACCGGCGGCAGGGAACCGTGAACCCTTTGACATCCTTCGGTTTTTCGACGATCCTGATCACGTCCGGCAACCCCATCCCCCCAGGCCGCTCCCGCAGCTTCGGACCCGGGTGGCCACCGTCGGCGAACAGCTTACACACCGTCGGGGCCGTCTCCAGCAGCTTCGCGATCAGGTCCGGCGCCCCGTCCCGGTCCTGGATATCGGCGGTGTGAACCGTCATGACGATCGGTGTGCCGTCGGCGTCCACGATCAGGTGCCTTTTCCTCCCCTTCACCTTCCTGCCGGCGTGGTGGCCGCGGGGCCCGCCGCTCTCTGTGGTCCTCACCGACTGGCTGTCGACCGGGGCGGCGGCCGGCTCCGCGGAGCGCCCCGAACACCGCCGCGCGAGGTCCCGGAGACGATGCGCGATACGCTCCAGGAGCCCGCTCCGCCGCCATGCGTGAAAATGGTTCCGGTCGGTGGAAACGGTGGATATCCAGAGGGTGACGCGCGCCACCGGCATCCCGTGGACAGGATATACCGGCCCGCGTCGGACACCGACCGAAGGTCGACCCCGCGCGGCCGTCCCATCCTTCCCCGCTTCGGCGGCATCGGCCCGATGACGGTCCATTCGGCGGCGGTCAGGTCGTTTTGACTGTGGTCGTCCGGGCGCTTATGGAGCTGTTGGGTGGTCCTGTTCCAGGGCATGGCTCTCTCCGTATCTGGGTGCGTTCACCAACCGGAATGCCACATCCTGCGGGACCACTCAACTTATGGAACAAACTCTAAGAGTTTGAATCATAAGTCACTGATATGATTAAACTATTGTTTTTCATGGAGTTGACGCCCTCGCCACCCGCCTGGGCGGGAACCGGCAGGCGGCCAGCGTTCGTTCGTGCCTCACTCACACCCGGACCGGTGGCGCGTGATGCCTCACCCCGGATGCCAGCGAGTTCTCGCTGAGCCTTTCGTAATCTTTCGACAGGCGGCGGCACCGGCCCATCCAGGCGAAGGTCCGCTCCACCACCCGGCGGCGGCAGGGAACAGTGAACCCCTTGACATCCTCCGGTTTTTCGACGATCCTGATCACGTCCGGCAACCCCATCCCCGCAGGCCGCTCCCGCAGCTTCGGACCCGGGTGGCCACCGTCGGCGAACAGCCTACACACCGTGGGCACCGTCTCCAGCAGCTCCGCGATCAGGTCCGGTGCGCCGTCCCGGTCCTGGATGTCGGCGGTGTGAACCGTCATGACGACCGGTGTGCCGTCGGCGTCCACGATCAGGTGCCTTTTCCTCCCCTTCACCTTCCTGCCGGCGTGGTGGCCGCGGGGCCCGCCGCTCTCCGTGGTCTTCACCGACTGGCTGTCGACCGGGGCGGCGGTCGGCTCCGCGGAGCGCCCCGGACACCGCCGCGCGAGGTCCCGGAGACGATGCACGAGACGCTCCAGGAGCCCGCTCCGCCGCCATGCTTAAAAATGGTTCCGGTCGGTGGAAAACGGTGGATATCCAGAGGGTAACGCGCGCCACTGGCATCCCGTGGACAGGATATACCGGACCGCGTCGAACACCGACCGAAGGTCGGCCCCGCGCGGCCGTCCCATCCTTCCCTGCTTCGGCGGCATCGGCTCGATGATGGTCCATTCGGCGTCGGTCAGATCGTTTTGACTGTGGTCGTCCGGGCGCTTATGGAGCTGTTGGGTGGTCCTGTTCCAGGGCATGGCGATCTCCGGATTTGGGTTGAAGTTCGATCTGGAATACCACATCCTGCGGGACCACTCAACTTATGGAACAAACTCTTAGGCTCGTGGGTCAGTCCAGATGAGTAAATCGAGCAACCTGTAAACCTCAGTGGAAGCGCCTGCTAGGCGGCGCGCGCAAGGTTTTCAGGCCGCAAAGCCACCTCATGCGGCAGCTTCTTGAGGCTGATGCTCTGAGGAACCGGGCTGAAGCCCGTGCAGGAAATCCGCTGCGCGCTGCGCATGAGCGGCGGCCTGGAAGATGGCGCGCTTGTCATAACTGAGGACCTTGAGCCAGCTCTGAATATAAGCGGCATGGTCGACGCGCGGTTCCGGCGCCAGGTCAAGATCAGTACACAGGAAGGCAGCCCCAAGCTCGGCCACCAATTCCTCACGGGCATAGCATTCATCACCCCAGCGCTTGCGCCCGAAATCGCGGTCCAGACGCTTAGGGTGCTTTGTCCAGTGGGTCAGCTCGTGCGAGAGGGCGGCACAATAGGCCTCAGGGCTGCGGAAACACTCGAAAGGCGGCATCTGGACATGGTCGCTACCGCCGCTGTAATGGGCAGAATTGCCGCCATGTCGGATGTCTGCGCCGGTGGCGGCAAAGAAGGCTTCGGCATGGGGAATGCGTTTCGCAGGATCGATCACCGGTTCGGGGCGAGCATGGTAATGCTCGGGCAGGTCTTCGATCTGGTCTGTATTGAACACGGTGTATCCCTTCAGGAAAGGGATGGTCCGCTCTTCCTCGCTGCCGTTCTCCAGTTCTTCGGTTCTGGTGATCGTATTGGCATAAACCACCAGCGTGCGTTTGTCGCCCTTGCGCACATGTGCGCCAAGCGCTGTCGCCTGCCGAAACTTCATCCAGTAAGGAGAAAGAAACCCCGCTTCGACAGCCGCGCCCCACAGCATCAGAGTATTGATACCATTGTAAGGCACGCCATTGTGACGAAGCGGCCTGACAATTCGTCCCTCCATATGGCCCACGCTCCAGGGTTTGAGCCAGGTCAGCTCGCCTTACTCCAGATCGGCAATGATCCTGTTGGTCACTTTCTCGTAAATGTCCTGTTTCACTGGCTTGTCCTTTCATCGGGTAGTCGGTTGCGCCTGCAACCGGACTAGGCCCGCGCCAATGAGCGGGGGTGGAGCGTCAGGGCCGTGGCCGGCGGAGTGGGATCACCCGGCCTGCACGACTGAAGGGAGGAAGGTCGGGGACACCGCCGGACGCGCCCGAAGCCGCAGGCGAAGGGCCTGGCCTTGACGCTCCGGGGGCCGCAGGCCCCAAACGAAAACAGTAA
This sequence comes from uncultured Rhodobacter sp., assembly GCA_965201085.1. Classification (GTDB taxonomy): domain Bacteria; phylum Pseudomonadota; class Alphaproteobacteria; order Rhodobacterales; family Rhodobacteraceae; genus JAPOUP01. The sequence continues at coordinate 325,279 of CBDAVS010000016.1, forward strand.
GTGTCAGTCCGGCAGGGCTGGCCGCATCATCTTTTCATCGGCGCACTGAAGTGGCGCTGAAGTTTTGAAAAATCGGGTTTAATTCAAACGATCTGCTGGTAGAACTTTGTCGAGATTCATGGAGAGCCAGTCGCATGACGGAAAATCAGAAGAAGCAACTTAAGCAAAAGCTTTGAGATATTGCCAACGAACTTCGCGGCCGAATGGATGCCGATGAATTCCGGGACTACATTCTCGGCTTCATCTTCTACAAATACCTGTCTGAGCACCTGAACCTCTATGCAGATGACATCCTGAAAACGGATGAACTCCTTTTTGCCGAACTAAATGAAGCTGATCCAGAAGACCGTGAGATTCTCAAAGCGGTCGAAGAGAATGCGATCGAGGCATTGGGGTATTTCCTGAAGCCCTCCGAGCTGTTCAGTTCCATAACGGCTAAAGGTGCTCAGCAGAACACGTTCATCTTGGCCGATCTGAGCGAGATCCTGAACAATATCCAGAAGTCCACCATGGGCCCCGAGTCCGAAGATGATTTCGATCATCTGTTCGAGGATCTCGACCTGACATCGACCAAGATCGGCCGCTCGGAAGAAGCCAAGAACGCCCTGATCACCAAGGTGCTGGGCCATCTCGACGCCATCGATTTCCAGCTCGAAGAGGCCAATTCCGATGTGCTGGGCCCACGACACCCGGCGGAGGTCCGGCGCCCCCGACATCACGAAGATCAGGCTGGACGTGAGGTCGCGGGACGACATCCCGGCGATCCCGATCGGCCTCCGGAACCTCCACGGCGACGAAGGGACCCGAAAGCGGCCGTTCGGGCTTCCGGGTCGGCCGGTGCTTCCCGGAAAGAGCCGCCGGGTTGGCGGGCCGTGGATGGAGCCGTTGACCGTCCCGGTGCCCGGCGTGGTCTGGTTCAGGACGCCGGGGACGAAAAAGGTCCGGCGGGGCGCCCCGGGAGGCTGAACCGGGCCATCCAGGTCCGCGACCCCCCCGGAATGCGGAGACGGGAATGGGATGATGTACAGGTGTGGGACTTTGTAAGGGTCCGGACCGGCGTGCCCGCGGGCCGGCGGAGGCCCGGATGTTCATCATATGTTCCCGCCACCGACCGTCCCGTCGAAGCCCCGGGCGGCGCTCCGATGGGCCCGGCCACGGACCCGTGAAACCGGAATCCGCCGGATTCGGCCCGATCCCCGGAAAAACACGGGGTTTTCTGGCAGACACTACCTACGCATTCGTTCTTCCGTTTCAGGCGTTTTAGTCGACTGCGTTGCCCGGGCATCTGCCGCACCCGGCAGCCCGAAAGACAGGATTTCCCGGCCAAAATGCGAACAAAGCGCATAATCCCCGGACATTCCTGTTGGCGTCAGGGAAAACCTCGGTTCAAATCGCTCTGCCGGACGAAAGGCCTGGAGCACATTTTCGATGAGCAGACGCAAACGCAGAACAGCCATCCCCGATATGGAAACGGTCGCTGCGCCTGACCTTGCGGCGCGGGGCGGTTCCTGGCGCCCGACACCGCCGGAGGCCGCAAATCGGGTCGGAGAGGCCGCGATCCGAATCCTGACCGACATCGGGATGTCCGAGACCCCGCCAGTTGTCTGCGAAACCGTATTGGCGGCTGGTGGGCGAATTTCCCGGGACAGGCTGCACTTCCCACGCAGCCTCATCGAAGCGGCCGTTTCGAATGGTCCGCGCAGCGTGCTGCTTGCCGGGCAGTCGCCAAGGCACGACATGAACGTGGGCGGCCAGCGCACCTATGCCGGAACCGGAGGCGCCGCCCCGAACCTGCTGGATCTCGCGACGGGCGATTTCCGGCCTTCAAAGCTGCGCGATCTCCATGCCGCTGCCCGCTTGGCCGATGCGCTGGATCATGTGCGTTTCTTCGCCCGCTCGCTCGTTGCCGGGGATATCGAGGAGCCACTGGCCTTTGATCTCGCCACGGCCGCGGCCTGCCTGTCGGGCACCTCAAAGCATGTGATGGTACAGACAAGCAGTCCGGCTCATGTGGATGCGGTCGCTCAGCTTTGTCATGAAGTCGCGGGCAGCGAATCAGCCTTTCGCGCCCGACCCTTCCTGTCGCTTAACGTCAACCACGCCGTCCCACCCCTGAGGTTCCATGCCGAAAGCGCCGAGGTCATGGCCGAGGCGGTACGACATGGCATACCGGTCCATTGCAATGTTTTCGGTCAGCTGGGGGCTTCCAGTCCTGTCACGATCGCCGGATCGGTGGCACAGACATTGGCGGAGACATTGGCTGGGCTGGCCTTCGTGCACGCGCTCGACCCAGAAGCGGCCCGAATCGCCGGCCCGCGCCCGATGATCACCGATCTGCGCACCGGCGGCATTGCGGGCGGCGCGGGCGAGCAGGTCATGGCAACGGCGCTCGCCGTGCAGGTTCTGCGCCAGTGGGATCTGCCCTGCTCGGTTATAGCCGGTGCAACCGACAGCAAGTGGCCTGATTTCCAGGCAGGCTACGAAAAGGCATTGACCATCAACACGGCTGTTCAGGCAGGCGCGAACCTGGTGACCCAGGCTGCGGGAACCCAGGCGGGTCTCATGGCGGTCAGCTTCGGCGCAATGGCTGCGGACAACGATATGCTGGGGGCGCTCCTGCGGGCGAATGTTCCGCCCGAAGTCTCGGACGAGACCCTGATGTTCGACGCCATCGCCGAAACCGTCTCGGGGGAGGGCCATTTCCTCGGCCGGCCGGAAACATACGCCCGGATGCGCAGCGATTTCCTGTATCCGGAAGTGGCTGACCGGAGGTCCATCGATGAATGGTCGGCCTCGGATCGCAGCGATATGGGGCGAACTGCGGAAATGCACGCTGACCGGCTGCTGAAACGGCACTGGCCCAGACATCTGCCGGAACCGATGCGGCGTGACTTGGCCAGACGATTTGGTCTGCCGCGGGACGAGGAGGGAACGCCATGAAAATCGCCGTGGTAGGCACCGGAGCCATGGGTTCGATCTATGCCGTGCGCCTGGCCAGGGCGGGACACGATGTATGGGCTGTGGATATCTGGGACGAACGCATCGCCGCCATCAATGAACGGGGGCTTCGTGTCGAAGGTCCCGATGGCGAAATCGTGATGACCTCCCTTCGGGCGACGGCACGGCTCTCGGATGCCGGTGCCTGCGATCTTTACATCATTGCGACGAAGGCATCGGGCGTTGCCTCCAGCGCCCGCGCGATCGCCGAAACCATGGGACCTGGATCGCTGGTTCTGACGATCCAGAACGGTTTGGGTGCCGGCGAAAGGATCGTCCGGCATCTACCGGCCAGCCGGGTGCTGCTGGGCGTCGCCGAGGGCTTCGGCGCCTCGGTCACCGGACCTGGCCATGTCCGGCATACGTCGATGAGGCGGATCCGTTTTGGGAGGATGGATGGCGGTGCGGATCCTCGACTTGAGGAGATCGCCAGAGCCTGGCGCGCTGGCGGGTTCGCTGTCGAAACCTGTGAGGACATCAGCCAACTGATCTGGGAAAAGCTCCTGTGCAATGTCACCCTGTCCGGTCCCTGCACCGTCTTCGGCTGCGATGTGGCCGAACTGCGCACGGATTCCGAACGCTGGCAGGTCGCGCTGGGATGCATGGCCGAGACCTTTGCCGTGGGTCTTGCCAAAAAGATCGCCTTTTCCTTTGACGATCCGGTGGCCTACGTGACCGCCTTCGCCGAGCGCTTGGGCGACGCAAAACCGTCGATGCTTCAGGATCACGAAGCGGGGCGGCTGTCGGAGCTTGATGCCATCAATGGAGCGATCCCGCCACTTGCGCGGGAGCTTGGCAGACCGGCTCCTTACAACTCAACCGTCTGTGCGGTGGTACGGGCGCGTGAGGCACGTTTTGGTATGGGGTAAAGATGAGACCTGCATCTTTGGCTCATCAGGGCCGCGCCTGTTTTCGTACCGTATCGGATGCGGACCTCCATCCGGCTATGATGGATATTCACCGGGCTTGCCCGGATCGCATCCATTCCGGGGTCGACACCGAACTTCGCGCCAGGTTCCCGATTCGGGAGGAGATCCGATGACTGACGCAGACCTGCAGGGTTGGATCGGACGTGAAATGACTTCCACCGACACCCTGCCTGCACGGCCCGCGCGCTTCATGCAGGCGACGCTCGACCGCGATCCGACGCTGAAGGATGGCGACCCGTTACCTCCCCTATGGCACTGGCTGTATTTTCTGGAGGCGAAACGGATCGGAGAACTCGGTCGTGACGCCCATCCCAAAAGAGGTGAATTCCTGCCACCGGTTCCGCTTCCGCGGCGCATGTGGGCGGGTGGAAGGTTTGTCTTCGGGCGCCCGCTTATCCTTGGACAGACAGCGATCAAACGATCACGGATCCTTTCGGTGGATGAAAAATCGGGACGGACAGGCAATCTCTGCTTCGTGACCGTTCAGCATAGGATTGTCCAAAACGAGGAATTGGCGCTGATCGAAGAGCATGACATCGTCTACCGTGAGGATCCAAATCCCCGTGTCCCGACACCCGCCCCGGCCATGGCACCACGCAAGGCGGCGCATTCACACAGGATCCTGCCCACCGAGGTCATGCTGTTTCGCTACTCCGCGCTGACATTCAACAGCCATCGCATTCACTATGACGTTGACTATGCGCGTGAGGTAGAAGGATATGACGGGCTTGTTGTTCATGGCCCGCTGACAGCGACGCTGCTAGTGGATCTGGCTTGTTCGAAGACCCGCCGGATGCCGCGGACATATACGTATCGAGGAACGGCGCCTATCACCGGTAAAGAACCGTTTTTTGTCGAAGGAAAGCCAAGACGTGAAGCCTTCGAACTGTGGGCGAGGCGGAGCGACGGTGCATTGGCAATGTCTGCGACGGCTGTGTATTAGCTTGGGGTGCCTGCGGCGAAGATAGCATTTGCGGGCGTCACGGCCCTTATAGATCGAGGATGTTGATGAACAGACGGCAATTCCTGATCACGGCGAGCACGGTAGCGATAAACCCGCTTATTTCACTTGCTTCGAACCGGACAGAGCTGATAGCGCAGCCGGTCAACGCACAGATCCTGCCTGAAGGCAGTCCGGCGACCCGGATGCTGGGATTCAATGGTCGTACGCCCGGTCCGATCCTTCGCTCCCGTCAGGGTGAAGTTCTCGATATCCGCTTTCTGAACCGGATCGATGATGGCTCGGCGGTACATTGGCATGGAGTGCGGTCCGACAACGCGATGGACGGCGTGCCCGGTTTGACCCAGGACATCGTTGAGGCGAATGCGGAATTCACTTACAGCGTTCGAACACCGGATGCGGGCATGTTTTGGTACCATTCGCATAACCGCTCTTGGGAGCAGGTCGCCAGGGGACTCTTCGGACCGTTGATCGTCGATGAGCCGATTCCGCCGGATGTGGATCAAGATCTCGTCGTCATAATCGATGACTGGCGACTGACCGATGAAGGTGAACTCTTCGATGACTTCGAGAATATGCACGATCAGGCACATTGGGGTCGTCTCGGTAATTTCGCGAGCGCGCTCATTGAGCCGAACGAATCGATCAGGCACGGTGACCGGGTTCGTCTTCGTCTGATCAATGTCGCGAGCGACAGGATATTTCCCGTCGAAATCGAAGGCATCGAAGGTAGGATCGTCGCTTTGGACGGTATGCCGCTCCCCGTCCCGCGGGAGCCGTCGAATCTCATTCTGGCACCGGCCCAGCGCGCTGACATCATCGCCGATGTAACGTCATTCGAGAATGTCGCGTTCCTTTTTCCGACACCGGACGTGACCTATCCGCTGGGCCGTATCGCGGTGGAAGGTGAGAACGCGGCGCGACGGCTGTCGGCTGTATCCGCTCTGCCACCGAACGAAACCGCCCGTCCGGATATGGAAAGCGCCGTTTCGCTGACTCTTTTGATGGAAGGTGGGGCGATGAGCCCGCGCGTGGCATCGCTTTCCGGTATCTGGGCCTTCAATGGACAGTCCGGATTGACGGACACTCCGCTTCACAGGTTCGAACGCGGGCAGTCGGCGCGCATCCGTTTGGTGAACGAAACCCGCTTTCCACATGGCATACATCTGCACGGACATCACTTCTTCGAGGTCGATGCTGACGGCGATCTGGGTGACTTCCGTGATACAACGCTGGTGGAACCCGACTCGACGCGGGAAATTGCATGCGTGTTCGATAATCCCGGCAAATGGCTGCTGCACTGCCACATGCTTGCGCACCAGGCCTCGGGCATGAAGTCATGGGTCGAGGTCGCGTGAAACAACGGGTGGATAGATCATGTACGTCATATCCGAACGGTGACCGAGCGACACCGGGGCATATCTCGACGCGTTGCTTCAGTAAAATGCCATCATGTTGTTTCGCAGGATGATCTGAAGCGCGTAGACGCCGACCAGCCCCACCAGTGGCGCAAGATCGATGGGACCCGTATTGGGGAGAAAACGGCGTATCGGTTCGTAGATCGGTTCCAGAAGCTGGTTCAGTCCATTCCAGATCTGAAAGACCACCGGCTGCCGCAGGTTCAGAACCTGAAACCCGATCAGCCAGCTCATGATTATATGCGCGATCATGATGAACCAGACTATATTGAGGATCAGCATCAGGATCTGAAACAGTGATGTCATCAACGCGCCCTTGTTTGCATCCCATCCACCTCTCACAGATAAGGGGCGTGGGTCGGACTGGCAAGCGGTGACCACATCCGCTGACCGCCTCGGGAAACAGCCTGACCTGACCACGAACTGATCGAATATGTCGGGCTGCGCCAAGCGTGATCGGTCCATCATGTCACAGCGGAGCGGGAGGGCGACGACATGCCATCAGCGGGCGTAGGAAAAAGAATATGGGGCTGGATGATGTTCGATTGGGCCAGCCAGCCCTACAACACACTTCTTCTTACCTTCATATTCGGACCTTATTTCGCCGAGATCATGGTGAACCGCCTTGTTTCGGGCGGGATTGCCGCGGAACTGGCTCAGGCCACCGCCCAGGCATACTGGGGATACGGGCTGGCCGCATCGGGGGTGTTGATCGCCGTGCTGGCGCCGATCCTGGGTTCTTTGGCGGACAGTCGGCAACGGCGGATGCCATGGATTTGGCTGTTTTCCTTTCTCTACGTCATCGGCGCCGCTGGACTCTGGACCGCGCAGCCCGAAAGTTTCAGCGTCGTCGGCGTGCTGGTGCTTTTCGCCGTCGGTCTTATTGGAATGGAATTCGCAACGATTTTTACCAACGCGATGCTGCCGACCCTGGGCGACCGGCGGGAGATTGGCGCGATTTCCGGCAACGGCTGGGCGCTGGGTTATGTGGGCGGCGTATTGGCGTTGTCCATCATGCTTCTCTTCCTGGCGGAAAGCGGGGACGGACTCACATTGATCGGGCTGGAGCCGATCCTTGGACTTGATCCTTCGGTTCGGGAAGGAACCCGTTCCGTCGGGCCCTTCACCGCCATTTGGTACGCGGTGTTCATGATCCCGTTCTTCCTTTGGGTGCGTGAGAATCCTGCGAGGCATCCGAATTTGCCATCCGCCGGACAGAGTCTGCGCGATCTGGGCAAAACGCTCCGATCCTTACCTCGGCGACCGTCAAAGACGTCCTTCCTTGTTTCATCCATGTTCTATCGCGATGCGTTGAATGGCATCTATACGTTCGGTGGCATCTACGCCTTCGGAGTGCTCGACTGGTCGCTGACCGATATCGGAATCTTCGGAATAATCGGCGCGGTCTCGGGAGCGCTCTTCGCGTGGATCGGTGGGCGGGCAGACAGACAGTTCGGGCCCAAACCCGTGATCGTTGTCTGCATTTTCGTGCTGTTGACGGCGGTGATCGCGATCGTCACGATCACACCAACATCGATTTTCCTGTTTCCGGTTGGCGCTGGATCGGCGGTTCCTGACATCGCGTTTTACTTTTTCGGCTGCGTCATCGGCGCGGCTGGAGGCGCGCTGCAGGCCGCGAGCCGAACCATGATGGTGCACCAGTCGAATTCGGAGCGTGTGACGGAAGCGTTTGGCCTATACGCGCTGGCTGGCAAGGCTACCGCATTCCTGGCACCCGCATCCATCGCGATCGTTTCGGATCTTACAGGGAGCCAGCGAATGGGCATCACACCGCTGATTGCGCTTTGCCTGATCGGTCTTATCCTGTTATTGTGGGTCCGACCAGAGGGAGACACCACATGAAGATCAGAGGTTTCGCGGCGATTTTAACCGTCTCAGCGATCATTGCACTGGGTCCGATTGGACCGGTGAACGGACAGGCGGAGTCGAATGCAGCCACCAGTAGCATCGACATGACGGCGGTGGCCAAACCGTTGTTTGGAGCCAAACCCACCGCTTCGGCACAGCCGCCGGACCCGGTTGGTGGCTATGCGAAAGGATGCCTTGCAGGCGGTGTCCAGCTGCCGGAGAGCGGGCCGACCTGGCAGGCGATGCGACTTAGCCGGAATCGCAACTGGGGCCATCCGGAGGTGATTGGATTCATTGAACGCCTGTCGTCCGCCGCCGCCGAACAACCTGGCTGGAGCGGACTTTATATCGGCGACATTTCACAGCCACGCGGTGGTCCTGTACCGGGCCATCGCAGCCATCAGATCGGGCTGGACGTTGATATATGGATGCTACCGGCGAGTGACCTGACTCTTTCGGTGCGGGAACGGGAAGATATCTCTTCCATCTCTATGCGTCGTGCGGAAGGCGCCTATGTCAACGACCGCTGGAGCCGTGCCCATCACGAAATCCTGAAAGCGGCCGCCAAGGACGGTGACGTTGCCCGGGTCTTTGTCTTCCCCGGCGCCAAGGTCCAGATGTGCAATGATGAGGGGGATGATCGGGCCTGGCTTCGTAAGATTCGCCCTTGGTGGGGGCATCACTATCATTTCCACGTTCGGTTGAACTGCCCAGAAAACACTCTCGACTGCGTGGGGCAGGCACCGCTGCCGCCGGGGGACGGTTGCGAAGCCGCCGACGGTTGGGTGCATGAAATCCTGAATCCGAAACCGCCGGATCCCGACGCGCCGCCGCCAACGCCACGCCCAGAGATCACGATGGTAGATCTACCCGAACGATGCGTGCAGGTTCTTTCGCAGCGCTGATCGGTGCGGGGCTGGTTTGTCTGGCGTATGATGGTCAGGCTCAGGGTGCGGATGAGCCGCAATTCGTCGGTGCCTACATCTGGTCGGATCCCGGTGAGGCTTTCGGAGGGTTTTCCGGATTTGAACTGACGCCTGACGGTGTCGGGTTCATCGCTATCACCGACAGGGGCTTCGTGACCACCGGATCGCTGGTTCGCGACGGGATGCGCATCGAGGGCGTTCGCGCGGCTCGTCTGGCGATGCTCCGCGACACTGACGGTGGCGCTCTGGACCGTTACGAACATGACAGCGAAGGACTGGCGCTGCGCGATGACGGGCAAATCTATGTTTCATTCGAGGGAATGCATCGCGTCTGGACCTACAGCGATCCACTTTCCAAGGGTGTTCGGCTGCCCCAGCATGTCGATTTCCAGAGCCTTCAGAACAATTCCTCGCTGGAGGCGCTCGCGGTCGCACCCGATGGTGCGCTCTATACGATGCCTGAACGGTCAGGGAACCTGTCACGTCCGTTTCCGGTCTACCGCTACAGCGATGGTGAATGGACTCAGCCGTTCTCGATTCCCAGGCGGGGAGCGTTCCTTCCCGTTGGCGCTGATTTCGGTCCGGACGGGCGACTGTACCTCCTGGAACGGCACCTGCAGGGCATATTAGGATTTCGCAGCCGCGTTCGGAGTTTCAGCATCGATGGCGACAGGCTGTCTGATGAGCGTCTGGTCCTCGAAACCTCCACGGCTGAGCACGACAATCTGGAAGGTATCGCGGTCTGGAAAGACGAGTTGGGCGCCATTCGGCTGACAATGGTTTCGGACGACAATTTTCTCGGCTTCCAGAGAACCGAACTGGTTGAATACCGTCTTGCGCAATAGTTTGCCAACGCATCCCGAACACGGTAAGCATGTCATTTCCAAGTGGCCAGGAGCCAGGTCCATCCTTCGGTTCGGGGAGCTCTGATGTCCCGCATTGTTCCCGGTGTTGTCGCCATGGCCGTGATCGTTCTGGCCTCAAACGTTCTTGTGCAGTACCGTTTCGGTGAATGGCTGACCTGGGGTGCCTTTACCTATCCGTTCGCGTTTCTGGTAACCGACATCACGAACAGGATGCACGGCGCGAGGGCGGCGAGACGCGTCGTTTTGGTCGGATTTGCCGCAGGTGTTGTCTGCTCCGCTGTCGGCACGCAGATAACCGGCGAATTCGGTCCGCTGGTCACGTATCGCATTGTGCTTGGATCCGGTCTTGCGTTCCTGACGGCGCAGCTTGTGGATGTGGCGGTATTCAACCGTCTACGGAGCGGTGCGTGGTGGCGGGCGCCCCTGGCTTCGACACTGATCGGCTCGACGCTCGATACTTTCCTGTTCTTCTCCATCGCATTCTCAGCAAAGCTGGTTTTTCTGGAGCCGATGAACGATGTGGGTTGGGCAAACGAGGTCCTGCCTTTGATCGGCGCGGGGCCGATGGTTCCGCTTTGGATGTCTCTGGCCTTGGCGGACTGGACGGTCAAGCTCGGGATTGCCGCGCTTGCGTTGGTTCTTTACCGTCGCATGACAAGATCGGTTTCAGCGTGAACCGCGTTGAATTCCGCAATGGATCGAGACAACGCGTCGTGGTCGCCGTTGCGGCACAAGGGGGGGGTGGAAGGGCCTTCAGGGTTCAGTGAAACGTCTGAAGGCGCTGGATCGGCTGTTTGGCACGCGGTCCAAGGCCGTCCAATCGGTCGTCGCCCGGTGCGGTCACTTATTCTGACTCTGAAGGTGTTCCATAGTAAAGCCAGCGAGGATCCAATGGAGCGAAAGCGGTGGAGCGGTTCAGGGTTTCCGGAAGCACGATGGCCACGCTGTGTGATGGGTGCCCGACGCATCCCGCAGTCGCCGCCTCACCCTCCATCTCCGGATCATTGCGTTCGGGGAGACGCACACGATTTGATGAAGAGCGTGGAGGTCGGGTCTCCCTCGATCCGCCATTCAACTCCCTGTTCAATGGGTCGGGCCCCGACCCTGCCAAGAAACGCGTCATGAAGATAAACGATACGATTTCCTTGGGTGACTGGGAGCTCAGCGAGCGGTTCGGTCGGGCCCGCGGTCCTGGTGGCCAGAACGTGAACAAGGTCGCGACAGCGGTCGAACTCAGGTTCGAGGCAGCGCGTTCGCCGAACCTCCCCGCATCGGTCAAGGCACGGCTTAGGAACCTGGCAGGACGGCGCTGGACGTTGGATGGCGCAATCGTGATTCAGGTCGACGAGACGCGCAGTCAGGCCCGGAACCGGGCGATTGCGCGCGAGCGTCTGGCGGAACTCATTCTAGGCGCGGCGGTTTCTCCCAAACGTCGGATTCCGACAATGCCCTCAGCGGCATCAAAACGTCGCTGGCTAAGAACGAAAAAAAAGCGCGGAGAGGTCAAGGCATTGAGGGAACGGATCAAGGTCGGAAGCGACGACGGATGATCCATGATCCGACTGCAGCGGTGAAAGCGTCATATCGACTGCCCTTGCTACAGGTAGAGGAATCCGCCTGTGACCAAATCGGGGCTGACATCAGGACAGGATCACTGGAACCCGCCGAGGCGTGTGCCTCGGTTTTCAGCCGATGAGCGCCTTCCGATGCCCTGGTGTCGATAACGCACAGACCAACGCATAAGGAGAGCCGTGTGCGTCGAGAGGTGTATGCACGGTTCGGATGGGGGCGTAGGGACATTCTCATGAGATGTCGCAGCACTACCCCGACGGAGTTGCCAGCCAGGTGGCTCCTGGCGAAGCCAAGAGGTCGGTCAGCGCCAATGCGCTGACGTTGCGACAAAGGGGGACTGGCTTGAGATTGATATTCCAATTCTATTTCAACAATTTGAATCGTGAAACACATATGGAACAGATGCCGTTAACATGGTCGCTATCCCATTCCCGAAAGGTCAGACGCTGCTTTCCCCGATCGCGCAGTTCTTCCGGGTTGGTGAGTCTCATGTGAAATTCGGCGAGATGCACGCGTCAGGGCACCTCCCGTTAACGAAGACGGGTTTCGACGCGGGGCGACTCGGGCACCAAGGTGCGCTGGCACGCAGCACAGGAACGAGGGTGTCGAAATCACAATCGATACAGGTTCGGCAGAGCACTCCAGCCCTGCGTGGTATGACACCTTTTTCCGCAATACACCTTGGTTTGAAAATGTCCCTGTGAAACCGCTCGGTCCCACCGACGTCGGTGAAGACACCATCGAATGCATGGCGGAAATGCGATCAGACTGGATGCGGGTCGCATCCTCGCAGGGCACGGTTGCGCGAATTGAATCTCGCACAGACTTCGCGGACCAGCGAACAAAGGTGGAATGATGCAAGGCACAATAACTCGATACATTGGCGAACTCGCCGGACTTGGTGGCCTGAAAGGAACGGATATTGCCAACATCACCGACGTCTCCAAGGCGACCGTATCGTGTTGGAAAGCGGGTGAAATCAAACCGCAACCCAAGAACGAGTTGATCCTCTCCGATCTGTATTACATCGTCGGACGGCTGAACGAGCATTACGCACCGGACGAAGTGCGCATATGGCTTTATGCGCGGCACCCGCAGCTTGGCGGAGAGCGTGCGATGGATCTAATCCATGACGATCGGAGCCTTGAGGTGCTCGCGGTCATAGACCGACTGGACAACGGTGTGTTTGTCTGAGGATGGATGATGACGGAGGCGCGTCGCGAATGCAAATTGATCGATGCGCTCGAAGCCATCGATCCAGTACCCTTCAGCGGCAACGTTTGGCGACTTGTGCGGGATGGCAGGGACCCGCTGCAATGCAGTGCCTCCGGCGGCCGTTGGGATGATGGAACCTTCGAGGTGCTCTACACTGCGATGACCGAGGATGGCGCACTGAATGAAATGCGGTTTCATCCGATGCGTGGACAGCCGGCGATGCCAAGCAAAGTGAGGTACCGGATGTTCGAGCTTGGATTGGCCCTTGAGCGCGCGTTATGGTTCCTGGACCTCGATGCGCTCGCATCCTTGGGTCTGAGAGTTTGTTCCATAAGTTGAGTGGTCCCGCAGGATGTGATATTCCAGATTGACCGTTTACCCAAATCCGGAGATCGCCATGCCCTGGAACAGGACCACCCAACAGCTCCATAAGCGCCCGGACGACCACAGTCAAAATGACCTGACCGACGCCGAATGGACCGTCGTCAAGCCGATGCTTCCGAAGCGGGGAAGGATGGGACGGCCGCGCGAGGTCGACCTTCGGTCGGTGTTCGACGCGGTCCGGTATATCCTGTCCACGGGATGCCAGTGGCGCGCGTTACCCTCTGGATATCCACCGTTTTCCACCGACCGGAACCATTTTCACGCATGGCGGCGGAGCGGGCTTCTGGCGCGTATCGTGCATCGTCTCCGGGACCTCGCGCGGCGGTGTCCGGGGCGCTCCGCGGAGCCGACCGCCGCCCCGGTCGACAGCCAGTCGGTGAGGACCACGGAGAGCGGCGGCCCCCGCGGCCACCACGCCGGGAAGAGGGTGAAGGGGAGGAAAAGGCACCTGATCGTGGACGCCGACGGCACGCCGATCGTCATGACGGTTCACACCGCCGATATCCAGGACCGGGACGGGGCGCCGGACCTGATCGCGAAGCTGCTGGAGACGGTGCCCACGGTGTGTAGGCCGTTCGCCGACGGTGGCCACCCGGGTCCGAAGCTGCGGGAGCGGCCTGGGGGGATGGGGTTGCCGGACGTGATCAGGATCGTCGGAAAACCGGAGGATGTCAAAGGGTTCACTGTTCCCTGCCGCCGGTGGGTCGTGGAGCGGACCTTCGCCTGGATGGGCCGGTGCCGCCGCCTGTCGAAGGACTACGAGCGCCTCTGCGGGAACTCTCTGGCATCCGGGGTGAGGCATCACGCGCCACCGGTCCGAGCGTGAGTGAGGCACGAACGAACGCTGGCCGCCTGCCGGTTCCTGCTCAGGCGGGTGGAGAGGGCGTCAACTCCACGAAAAACAATAGCTTAATCATATCAGTGACTTATGATTCAAACTCTGAGAAATGTGGACGACTTTTTGAGCCCCTCAGGCAATGTCAGGAGGCCCGCCCCGCCACCCTATGACGTGGACGTAGCGGGCGATCACCATCGGTGCGCCTGGAGATTGGGGCGCTGCTTCAGGACTGATATGAGAGGTCGATATTTTCATCCCAAACGGTTTCGAATTTGGCCCCGAGTGGCTCTTGGTCTTCAGACAGTTTCCCGAAAATCACCGTAGACGTTCTCCTGGATGAGTCAGAGAAGATCGTCTGGTAAACTTCCCGAATTTTTGGATGTGGATGTCTCGCTTTGAAAACGGAGGCTCTCATTCATATACGGGCCCCATCTCTTCGATGGTCTCTTGTTTCAGGCGATCGAAAAATGAAACCTAGCCCGGCGCAGAGCTTCGATCTCAGTCTCCGGAGTTTGCGCAAATCCATCGAAGGACAGCACGAGGTCGAGCGGTCCTAAGAACGGCCTTTCCATGGCACCAATGTCTTTTCGGCAACCCGCATCAGGATGTCTATTCCATAGCCGATGACACCGATCAGGATGATGCCCATGATCACGATGTCGGTGAGCTGGAACTTCGATGCGACCATGATCATCATACCTGCGCCCTTCTCGGCGGCGACGAGTTCCGCCGCCACGACGGTGCCCCAGCACACGCCCATCGCCACCCTGGCGCCAGTGAATATCTCCGGAAGCGAGTTCGGAACGATGACATACCGCATGATCTGCCAGCGTGACGCCCCGAGCGAATAGGCCGCGTGCACCTTGGTGATGTTCACGCCCGAAACGCCCGCCCGGGCGGCGATCGTCATGATCCAGAGGGCCGCCAGGAACAGCAGGATCACCTTTCCGACCTCACCGATGCCCGCCCAGATGATCACAAGCGGAATCAGGGCGAGCGGCGGCACCGGCCGCATGAATTCCACGATCGGATCGAACCAGCCGCGGAACCAGTCGGACAGCCCCATCGCATATCCAAGCGGTATGCCGACAAGAGCTCCGATCACGAACCCAGCGATCACCCGGATCAGCGACCAGCCCAGATGCTGCAGGAGGGTGCTGTTCTGGTAGCCATCTCCTGAGATTTCGACGATCCGGCCCCAGACGGCCTCCGGCGAAGGCAGCCAGATGGGCTCCATCTGCCAACCCGGATAGGGGGTGATCAGAAGCGCCCCCTTGTCGGTCATAGTGACAGTTCCGTTGTCGATCGTGAATACCGGCCTGTCCTGAAGAATATTGCCGTTGTCGTCCCGCAGGTTGTGGTTGAAGTCCGTTGCCTTACCGTTCACCTCGACAATCCGAGCCCCGTCCTTGCGCGTGACAGCGTCATTGACGTCCCACCTGAGCTGTCCGGAACGGTATTTGATGATGTTGAGTCCATCGTTCTGCGCGAAACCTTCACCCGGATCGATTTCGAGCTCCTCCTTCGCGCCTTTCCTTTCCTCGACCTGCCAGAAGGCCGTGGCGCCGTCGCGGCTTCCGCCCGGTCCCTCAACGACGTAATCGAACCGGCCTTCACCAACGAACGGTCCCGGTGCATGGATCGGAGTGAGCACCGAGCCGGTGAAGGCCCCCCAGATCAGGAAGATCGCCACGATTGAAATGACCGAAGCGGCGCGGTTTGCCCGAACCGCGCTTTCGTCACCGAACGTAACCGTTTTCAGCGAAACGAAATCATGACGTTCGTGAAGCCGCGACGTTATGAACTTGACCGCGACAAAGGCGAAGATGAAGATCGCGACATAGATCAGAAGAATTGTCATGCGGCGGCCTCCGTCCGTCCCATGATCTCCTCCTCCATATCCCAGATCATGTTCAGGATCTCTTCGCGCGTGCCATTGTAGTCGGGATGGTGCTTGATTTCCCGCAGGTCGGCGCCAACGCCCATATCCGCGAAGGTAAGGCGGTATTCCTTGTGGATGCGGCCAGGTCGAGGCGCCATGACAAGAAGACGTTCGCCAAGCAGAAGGGCTTCCTCGACGGAATGGGTGATGAGAATGATGGTCTTGCCGGTCTCTTTCCAGAGCTTCAGCACCAGACCCTGCATTTTCTCGCGCGTAAGGGCGTCAAGCGCACCAAGCGGTTCGTCCATCAGGATCACGTCGGGTTCGTTCGCGAGACAGCGGGCAAGCGCGACCCGCTGCTGCATCCCTCCCGACAGTTCGTAGATCGCCTTGTCCGTGAAATCGCGAAGCCCGACCACTTCAAGAAGATGGTCGACCTTTGGACCGTATTTGCCTTTCGGCACCCCGTTCATCTTGGGGCCGAAAGATACGTTCTCACGAACGTTCATCCATTCGAACAGGGCACCCTTCTGGAACACCATCCCGCGCTCCTGTCCCGGGCTTTTCACCGGTTCGCCGTTCAGCCTGACAGTGCCTTCAGTGGGCGCCAGAAAACCGGCGACGATGTTGAGCAGGGTGGTCTTGCCGCAGCCCGAAGGACCGAGAACGCTCATCAGTTCGCCCGTTTTGATGTCGAGCGAAACATCCTGAAGCGCCTGCACAAACGTGCCGTCAGGCAAGTCGAAGCGCATCGAAACGCTGTCAAGAACCAGACCTGACATCTGAATCCTCCGTTTTGGTCCTGAAGTGTCCGGCGCGAAGGACGCGCCGGACCTGCGCATGTTAGGATTACATCCCGGCTGCGGTCTGGAGCGGACCGGTGCTGACAGCGGCCTCATAGCTTTCAAGCGCCGCGTCGATGGAGTTGGCCTCGACGAAGACGTCGGCAACGCCCTTCATGAAGGACTGCGCCCCACCGCCAAGCCACTTCTCTGTCAGCTGCTCCTCGACCGTCGGGAACCTGAAGGTCGCCATGGTTTCCGCCGTGGCTTCGGCGTCCATACCGGCGTCATTGGCGATATCGGGAATCATGGCCATCGCCGCTTCGCCGCCGGCGCTCCAGACCGCGTTGGCGTCGGCGGTGACCTTAAGGAACTTGGCAAGAAGCTCGCTTTCCTCGGCGACGAAATTCGCCGGGGCGGAGGTCACGTCAAAGACCAGGATGCCAAGCTCCTCCTTTTCGGCACCGGTCAGCAGGACGTTGCCGCTTTCCAACGCCCGACGGAGTGCGCCACCCCAGCCGCAGGTCATGTCGACATCGCCCTGCGCAAGCGCGACCTGTCCTTCCGCGGGCGCCATATCGACGACTTCCATCGTCGAGATATCTATGCCGAAATGCGACATCTGCTTCAGGAACCCGAAATGGGCGGCGGTTCCGAGCGGGACGGCCACCTTCTTGCCTTCAAGCTCACCGGCATTGCTCTGGTCAATCTCATGATCGGCGTGAACGACGCAGTTGTCGTTGTCGGAGTAGGAGACCGCCACGTCGACGATCTGCAGATCCTGACCGGCCGAGGTCGCGACAACGAAGGGCGGTACACCCTGGCTGACGGAAATATGCACGTCACCGGCAGCCATCGCCGCGCTCATCGCGGTGCCCGTGTCGAAGCTGACCCAGTTGATCGCAACGCCCATCTGCTCCTCGTAGACGCCGTTCACCTTGGCATGCTGGAACGGCATGGGCCATTCCACGAAATATGCTACGGTAATCTCGTCCATGGCCATCGCCTGGCCACCCGCCAACATCGCCACGCCAGCGGCAAGTCCCTTTACGTTGGTCATAATTTTCATCGATCTCTCCCGTGTGGTGGTTACTTTCAAAGAACCGGCATTCTGTCCAGGCAAGAACCGGAGCGCTTTGTTGGTGAGCCAGTATCAACCGCATTCGCACAATGCACAACAGGTTAATCCCGTGTCCGTGTCAAGAAGCCTTCTCCGGCGATCCGGCCCATGTTCCATCTTGCGCCAGGCTCGATGGCAGGCAAGCAATTCCTTGAACTGGACTTATTTCAACAAAGTAACTGGCTCTATTCGATTCGCGTGTTCTGTGGTGTTTATCCGGATCGGGATTCCTCGCGGACCGACAAACGGAGTTGTGCCATGAACCTGCAGCTGACGCAAAACGACCTTTCGCACGTGATCGAGGCCGACCGTTCCCATGTCTGGCATCACCTGATCCAACACAAGCCGTTCGAGACCGTCGACCCACGCGTCATCGTCGAGGGCAGGGGACTGCGCATATGGGATGCGCGGGGTAGGGAACATCTTGACGCCGTTTCCGGGGGCGTTTGGACCGTGAATGTCGGTTACGGTCGGGAGTCGGTCGCCAAGGCGGTCTATGACCAACTTCTCAGGCTCAACTACTTCGCGGGCGCCGCAGGTACGGTTCCCGGCGCGTTATTCGCCGAGAAGCTGATCGAGAAAATGCCCGGGATGAGCCGCGTTTATTATTCGAATTCAGGCTCGGAGGCGAACGAAAAGGCGTTCAAGATCGTTCGTCAAATCGCCCATAAGCGCTTCGGTGGCAGGAAGCACAAGATCCTGTACCGGGACCGCGACTACCATGGGACCACGATCGGTGCCCTGAGCGCCGGTGGCCAGGACGAGCGGAACGCGCAATACGGCCCGTTCGCGCCGGGATTCGTCCGGGTGCCGCATTGCCTGGAATATCGAGCCCAGGATGGCTGGGATCCCGCATCCGGGACCTATGGAGACTACGCCGCCGGACTGATCGAGGATGTGATCCTGAGCGAGGGGCCGGACACGGTCGGCGCATTGTGCCTGGAGCCGGTTACCGCCGGCGGCGGTGTCATACCACCACCGGAGGGCTACTGGGATCGGGTGGGTGAGATCTGCCGGAAATATGACATCCTCCTTCATATCGACGAAGTCGTCTGCGGTGTGGGGCGGACGGGAACGTGGTTCGGCTACCAGAACTACGGTGTCGAGCCCGATATGGTGACCATGGCCAAAGGCGTGGCGAGCGGCTATGCGGCGGTCGCCTGCCTGGTGACCACCGAGGCGGTATTCGATATGTTCAAGGATGACGCCGAAGATCCGTTGAACTACTTCCGTGATATTTCCACATTCGGCGGCTGCGCAGCGGGTCCGGCAGCGGCGCTCGAAAATATGCGGATCATCGAAGACGAGGGATTGCTGGAGAACACCCTGGCCATGGGCGAGCGTCTGATGACGAACCTTCATGCGCTGAAAGAAAGACATGAAGTGATCGGCGACGTGCGCGGCAAGGGTCTTTTCTGCGGCGCGGAACTTGTGGCTGACCGTGAAACACGCAGACCTGTCGAAGAAAGTCTGGCTCAGAAGGTAGTGGCGGAATGCGGTGCGCAGGGCGTGATCATCGGCGTGACGAACCGCTCGGTGCCTGGCTTCAACAACACGCTTTGTTTTTCGCCGGCGCTGATCGCCACCCCGGACGACATCGACCGGATCACGGATGCGACCGACACCGCGCTCGCGAGGGTATTCCAGTGAGCCGGCGGTAGCGTCTGCCTATCCGTGCGGGTCAGCGTTGCGCCGGGTCGTTACGGGTGATTTCGCCACCTCATCAGGGGGCTGGGAGCGCGGTATCGTTTGAGGTAGGCCTTGGCCATGTGTTGAACGAGGCCGGAAACGTGGCGATCCCCGCTGAGAGTTTCTTTCTTGATCCCGATTACAGGGGTACGCTGCAACAGCAGATCCAGAGGCTTGTCACCGAAGGCATACTTGCCGGACGTCTGCGATCGGGAGACCGGATGCCCTCGACACGCCAGCTTGCGTCACGGCTTGGCGTAAGCAGGGTCACCGTCACCCTGGCTTACACCGAACTGGTGTCGAATGACCTTTTATGTTCGCGTGACAGGTCGGGATATTACGTATCCGCCAACGCACCTCGACCGCCCGCTGTCCAACCGGACCAAGGGGGTCGGCGGCTGGATGGGGACGGAGTGGACTGGAGCCGGGCCATCGGGAAAAGGTTCTCCGGCTGGCGGCGGCCCGTACGGCCGCCGGACTGGCAGGGCTATCGCTATCCGTTCATATACGGGCAGGCGGACGCGTCTTTGTTCGATCACCAGAACTGGCGCCTCTGTGCACTCAAAGCGCTCGGGCGCAGGGAGTTCAGTACTCTGACCGCCGATTATTACGAGCGCGATGACGGGGAACTTGTTGGCTTCATCGTCAGGCATATACTGCCCAGACGCGGAATCGCCGTCTGTCCCGGTGAGGTGCTTTTGACTCTCGGTGCCCAGAACGCGCTCTGGCTCGCGGCTCAGGTGCTGCTGAACCAGCGCCGGGTCGCGGCGATCGAGAATCCATGCTATCCCGGACTGCGTGAAATACTTCAGCAGACACATTGCCGGGTCGTACCGGTCGATGTCGACGGGGATGGCCTTCCACCGGATGCGCTGCCTTCGGCCACGGATGTCGTATTCACCACAACCAGCCATCACTGTCCTACCAACGCGACCATGCCTGTGGCGCGCAGGAGGTGGCTTCTTGAATGCGCGGAGCGTGACGGATTTGTCGTTGTTGAGGATGATTACGAGTTTGAGATATCGTCTCCCCGATTTTCTGCGCCGGCGCTGAAATCCCTGGATCGGGCCGGAGCGGTGGTCTATATCGGATCCTTCTCAAAATCGCTCTTTCCCGGGCTGCGACTCGGCTATCTTGTGGGGGCTGAACCGTTCATCCGGGAAGCGAGGGCGCTCCGGGGACTGGTGCTCCGTCATCCGCCGGGACAGATCCAGCGGACTGTGGCGCATTTCCTGGGCCTGGGTCATTACGATGCCCAGATCAGGCGGGTTGGCGATGCCTATGCCCGAAGACGGCGGGTAATGGCTCTCGCGATTCGCGAGCATGGGCTCGAAATGGCCAGCCACAGTGCGTTCGGTGGGTCGAGCTTCTGGATGAGGGCGCCAACTGGGGTGAACACGACGGAACTTGCGCTTGATTTACGTGCAACGGGTGTTCTGATCGAACCGGGACGGGTATTTTTCGATCCGCAGGACGAGAACCAATCGCATTACCGTCTTGCCTATAGTTCGATTCCCGATTCACGGATCCCCGAAGGAATTGGATTGATCGCGGAAGCGATCCATAGCGGGTGCCCGCCATCGGCCGATCGGGGGTGAAATTGGAGTGTGGTCAGATCTGGATTTATGGGGCTTTGCCGGACTGGCCCTACTGGCGCAAACCGGCCTGACATAATAATCCGGATGTATTATTGGCGTGGTCCATGGAGTCACCGCCGTTTCAGGGAGATCGTTCGATGAGGATGACAACAGAGGAAGCTTTCGTCAAAGTGCTGCAGCGGTATGGGATCGAGCATGCGTTTGGCATCATCGGATCGGCTTTCATGCCGATCTCCGATCTGTTCCCCAAGGCGGGAATCACCTTCTGGGACTGTGCGCATGAAGGGTCGGGCGGGATGATGGCCGATGGCTATACCCGTGCGAGCGGTCGCATGTGCATGATGATTGCACAGAACGGTCCTGGAATCACGAATTTCGTGACGGCGGTCAAGACGGCGTATTGGAACCATACACCGCTATTGCTCGTGACGCCCCAAGCCGCGAACAGGACCATCGGTCAGGGCGGTTTTCAGGAAGTCGAGCAGATGGCCGCCTTCAAGGATATGGTCGCCTATCAGGAAGAGGTTCGTGATCCCGTGCGCGTGGCGGAGGTGCTCAATAGGGTGATCGCCAATGCTCATCGGGCCAGCGCACCGGCACAGATCAACGTACCCCGCGATGTCTGGACCCAGGTCATTGATGTCGAATTGCCGGCGGTGGTTGAATTCGAGCGTCCATCGGGTGGTGAGGCGGCGCTTGGCGAGGCGGCGAAGCTTCTGGGCGAGGCGCGGTTTCCGGTCATCCTCAATGGCGCCGGGGTTATTCTGGGCGGAGCGATACCAGCATCGAAAGCGCTTGCCGAGCGGCTCGATGCACCTGTCTGCGTGGGCTACCAGCATAACGACGCCTTCCCCGGCTCCCATCCGCTGTTCGCCGGACCATTGGGGTATAACGGCAACCGTGCGGGAATGGAGCTGATTTCGAAGGCGGATGTCGTTCTGGCGCTTGGAACACGGCTCAACCCGTTCTCGACGTTGCCCGGATACGGGCTGGATTACTGGCCCAAAGACGCGAAAATCATTCAGGTTGACATAAATCCCGACCGGATCGGACTGACCAAACCGATCGAGGTGGGTATCGTCGGGGATGCGGCGAAGGTGGCTGCCGGGCTGCTGACGCGGCTTCCTGACCGCGCCGGTGACGCGAATCGGGTTGAGCGCAGGGCGGTGATCGCGAAAACGAAATCAGCCTGGGCGCAGCGGCTTTCGAGCATGGATCATGAAGAGGACGATCCCGGAACCACCTGGAACGAGCGCGCACGCGCGGCGAAACCGGACTGGATGAGCCCGCGCATGGCGTGGCGCGCGATTCAGTCCGCGCTGCCGAGGGATGCGATCATCTCCTCCGATATCGGCAATAACTGTGCCATAGGCAATGCCTATCCGACTTTTGAGGAGGGCAGGAAATATCTTGCTCCCGGACTGTTCGGGCCGTGCGGATACGGGCTTCCGTCCATCATCGGCGCCAAGATCGGTCGTCCGGACGTTCCGGTCGTTGGATTTGCGGGTGACGGAGCGTTCGGGATCGCTGTGACCGAGTTGACGGCGATCGGTCGGTCGGAATGGCCGGCGATTACTCAGATCGTGTTCCGGAATTATCAGTGGGGTGCGGAAAAACGGAACTCGACTCTCTGGTACGATGATAATTTCGTGGGAACCGAACTTGATGAGCGGGTAAGCTATTCGGCTATCGCCAAGGCCTGCGGTTTGCAGGGCGTGACCGTGCGCAGCATGGATGAACTGACGGACGCTCTGGCGCAGGCGATAAAGGACCAGATGGCCGGAACGACGACGCTGATAGAAGCAATGATCAACCAGGAACTGGGCGAGCCTTTCCGTCGTGACGCGATGAAGGCCCCTGTCGAGGTGGCGGGAATCGATCCCGGAGACATGCGGTCGCAGTTGGCGGTGTAATGGCATGTCGTGCAGGCCAAGGCGGGTCACGGGAATTCGTTTAGGTTAACTGCTTCCGAAGCTGGATTCCCTCACCCTGTATTGCATTGATGTTACGAGGTTATGCCAACGCTTGGCAGACTTGCACGGGTTTTGCAGACAGACGGTTCCCGATCCGCATTTTGGGTTCAGTGGAATCGCGAGGGTTTTATGGAACCGCGAATTGAGGCGCTGTAGTCGACGACCTCCCATGGGCACCGCTTCACCCGTAGAACTGTCGCGTACAACCAGGAGATGGTGGCCCTGCTTCCCAATGACGGTCGAAACGATTGGCTCGGTTCCACAATCGCAGCGTTCCGCCGTCCGGTACCGCTCCCCGCGGCGCTCCGCGGGGTCCGCTGACGCTCCCGAAGGGGGTGATATCGCCGGAAAAGGCATGTCCGGCGGCGGGACGGGCCGGAATCCGCCCCGCCCGCCGACTGCCGCGCGGACGGGAGGGGGCGCCGGTCCGCCGGCGGTCCACGGAGGTGGGGACACACACTCTTTCCTTCGGTATCCCGCGCTTTTTCGCCCGCATGCCTCTCTTCCCCGCCTTCCGGTACCGGTGCGCCGCGTGGAACGAAAGCCCGCCGACGCGACCGGCGGCGGAGCTCCGTGCCCAGTGGTGGAGACCCGCGCCGGGATGCCTCGGCCCGCCCCACGGGTGGTACGGGGCCATCATCGCCCGGAAGGAACGGCGGTCACCCTCCGGCACCGGCTCAGGGTCCACCTCGTCGAGGTCGCGGAGCGCCCCTGAGAAGGACGTGTCCGGCCAGCCGGGAGGCGCGCCCCGCCGCGGCGGGGCTTCCGCCGCCGGCGGTTCGAACCATCGCATGCCAACGCGCATGCGACTCAAATGGATTCAGGACATTACTTTTTCAACCTGGACCAGTGACAGGCTCCTGAGCCTCGCTGCCGTGGGCCTGTCCGGGGCTGGAACCGGCGGCGTCGGGAGGAGCTGCCTTACGCCTTCGCGCCAGGATCTCCGGATGAGGGCGGCGGGCGCGCTGCTGCGGTTTGGGATGGCGTCGACGCGGAGAGGCGGCATGATCCGTACATGCAAGCCTAGCCTTTCGACGAAATTGCCTACATGCTATACGATGCTCAGTTCAATTCCAAAACTCATGTAACGGAATGACGGGCAAAGCCCCGTTTTCTCCGTATTTTCGTTAAAAATAAACAACTTGCGAAACTATGAGGAAATGATGTTCCGGCTATAGCGCGACGACCGCCTCGGCCTCGATCTCGACCAGGTAATCACCGGCAAGAGCGTCGATTGCGATCAGGGTGTTGGCTGGCTTCAGGGCATTGAACACACGGCCATGCGCCGTGCCGACAGCTTCGGCATCGGTGATGTCCGTCAGGTAGATGCGGGTGCGGACTATGTCTTCGACTTTGCCACCAAGGGCGCTGACGGCACCGATGATCCTGTCGAGAATATAGGTCGTCTGCGCAGCTGCATCGCCCCTGGCAACGACCCGTTCGGCACCAGCGGTCGCCGTGGTGCCGGATACAAGGATCCTGTCGTCAATGCGCCGTGCGCGGCAGTAACCGGCCACCATCTCCCACCTGCTGCCGGACAGAACGCAGCGGACGGACGGGTTTTCCGGAAGCGTGCAGGTGTCAAAAGCTGACGGAAACGTACCGATGTGATGGCTGAGATCGCCGCTGGCGGTCAGGAATGGCGGCTTTCGGTATTCATCGCCGCAATCGCCCGGGATGGCAGAGGTGCCAGCGAACGCCGCGTTCAGTTCGGCGTAGTCGTCGGCGTCGAGGGCGAAACGGAAGAGTCTGGCGTTGTCCGCCCGGTGATCGTTCTCTCCAGGGCGGATGCCAATGATCGCCCCGGCGACATGCGGCTGTTCAAGAACCCAGCGCGTGGCGACGTTGGTGACGGAAACGCCATGCCTGGCTGCGATCTTCGCCGTCGCTGCCAGCACCGCCTGGTAGCTCTCCCAGCCGCCGGCGGCGTCGATGAACCGGCGGTACTTCATCCTGCTCCAGTCGGCGACATCGGCAGGTTCGGGCTGGCCCAGCCACCTTTCGGACAGAAAGCCGCCCAAGATCGTGCCGTAGGCCAGCAGGCTGACTCCGTGGCGAGCGCATGTTTCGGTAAGTGGCCGTGTAAAGCGGCGGTCGAGCAGCGAGCAAACCACCTGGTTGGTTCGGATCGGCACTCCATCGGCCAAGGCCAGATGCATGTGGGCTGCGTCGAAATTGGTAACGCCGATTTCCCGGATCAGGCCCTCGTCGCGAAGCCGCGACAATTCGTGAAGCGCATCGAGCCAGGCGGGATGCTCGAAGTTCCACCAGTGAAACTGCAGGAGATCGATCCTGTCGACACCGATTCTGTCGAGCCGGTTCTGGACCCCGGCGCGCACCACCTCGGGCGTCATAGGGCCAAGCGGCGGACACCATTTGGTGAAGACCCTGGCACCCGGGTGCTGGTTCAGGAGGCGACCGGCGATGACCTCGGCGCTGCCATAGTGGTCGGCCATGTCGAACGTGTCAAAACCGCTTTCGGCATAGCGCACCAAGTGGAGCGCGGCGGCATCGGGATCGAGCGCATCTCCGCTGCGTTCCATATCCGCGATCTGCCAGAGCCCGGTCAAAACGCGGGAAATCTCCATATCCTCTGTCAGGTGGAACCGGTCAGGCGATGCGATGGTCATAGCCGGTCTCCAGCGCCGATCTGATGATATCCAGTTCTATCCGGTGCGCGGCTTTGAGACTGGCCCATCGCGCATCGTCCATGCCCGCCGTGCGAAAGACGGTCATGGCCAGCCCCGCACCGTTGCGATCGCCGAATACGGCCTCCGGCGTCACACGCGCGAAGATCCGCGGCGTAAGCGCTTCGGACGAGAGTCCGATATGGTAGTCGATCAGGAGCTGCTCGGTATGCGGCGCAATCCGCACGTGGATCTCCGAACCGTCCGTGATCGATGTGCCGCGCACCAGCCCGGTTTCGTCGATCTGGCTCCTCCAGGTGCCGAATGACCAAAGATTCATGTTTTCCGGCGCGGCCATGAAGGTGAAAACTTCTTCGACCGGTCGTCTGATTCGAATGAAGGCGGTGTCGCAGCTCATTTCGGCGCGCCCGAGCCGCGGATCGCCTCGACCTCGATCTCAACCAGCGCGCCAGGTACTGCAAGCGGGGAGCAGACCGTGGTATTGGCGGGCCTGGTGAACCCGACCCGATCCTTCAGTACACCAGCGATGGCCATCACGTCATCGGGGTTCGGCGCAAAGACCCGTACCCGCACGATGTCGTGCAGGCCGGACTTCGCCTCCGTCAATGCCGCCTCTATGGTGTCGAAAGCAGTTGCTGTCTGCGCTTCCGCACCCTCTGCCATCGTGCCATCGGAAAAGTCGACGCCCACGGTGCCGGAGACGAAAATCCGGTCGCCGACAATCACGGCGCGGGCGTAACCCGCCACCTCCTCATAGATCGAACCGCTAAAGACATGACTGCGCCTGTTGGACATAGCACTCCCTTCCGCGCATGGAAAAGGGGGCGCCGCAGCGCCCCCTTCCGATGAGAAATCGTCACCTATTCATCGAGTATCCTGAGAAATTCCGCAACCTCAGCCGTGCTCATATAGCTGGTTTCGACATTCTCGTCGCCTTCGAGTTTCCAGGTCATTTTCGGGGCCTGGACATCGCCGTTCTCATCGAAGGCCAGTGCGCCGGTGGCGCCAACATAACGGATGCTACCGCCCTCGGCGAGCAACGCTTTGGCGCGCGCGATGCCTTCAGGTCCGGGGTAGACCTCCTCGCCATCGGGCGATGTCACTATACGGATATGATCGCGGATCTTCTCGCCATCGATCTCGCCCGCGGCTTCCATCGCCAGAAGCACCACAGTGACCGCATCGTAGACGGAATGCAGGCCAGGGCCGTTCGGCGGGCTGTCAAAGCGGGCCTCGAACATCTCGTTAAAGCTGTCGACAGACGGCAGCCGCGGCTGCGCACTGTCATATCCCTGCAGTTTCTGAAGGTACTGTGATCCCACAGCCGCAAAATAGTCGTCAGATCGCAGCGAATTGTTCACGATCAGGCTGTCGGTTCCGCCCAGGGACAGCCATTCGCGCGTGATCGTCGCTCCGTCCACGGGAAACGCTACGAGGAAGAGCGAATCCGGGTTGCCCTCCAATGCCTTGGTGACCTCGGCACGATAGCTTTGCTGGCTTTCGTTATAGGCCACCATCGAGGTGATCGAGCCGCCGAGCTTGGCAATGTCCCGCTCGAAGCGCTTGGCCAGGCCGACACCGAAATCAGTGTTGACATAGATCACCGCAGTTCGCTCGAACCCGCTTTCGACCGTCAGCTTGGCGCCCATCGCAGACTGGCTGCGGTTGGTGGCGTAGGTACGGAACCAGTAGCCATCGGTCTTGCCCTCCTCGGCAAGCGCGGTGAAACTTTCCGATGAAGAACAGCAGGACATCTGCACGACCTTGGAAGGCACCGCGACTGAAGTCAGCACCGGCAGACTGACACCGGAGGAGACGGCGCCGATCAATGCCTGAACATCATCGAGGTCAACAAGGCTCTTTGCGGCATCGACGCCAACGGTCGACTGTCCCTGCGTGTCGCGCAGAACGTACTCGACCTCACAGCCCAGCACGCCTCCCGCCTCGTTGAACTGCTCGACGGCAAAGGCGCCGGTTTCCGAGATCCGCTCACCCACCTGACCCATTGGACCACTGACGGGCAGGATTGCACCCAGTTTGACCGGACAATCGACGGCCCAGGCTGACGGTCCGATAGCGGACGCTGCCGCGGCAATCGCCGCCAATCCGATTTTGCGTAGCATATAGTCCTCCCATGTTTGGTTCGGCCAGCCGGTTTCTCGCGCTCCGATGTCGGGTCATACTGACCGTGCTCCATCACGCTTGGATCAAATCCGGCATTTTGCCGTTTGTCCAGCATTACTAGCGGGCGTGGCGCGAGATGTGAAGCTCTTCACCGATCAGTCCGCGAGGTCGAATGAGCAGCATGGCCACCAGTATCGTACCGATCAGCACCGCCTGCATCGCACCGCCCTGCGCCTGGATTTCCGACGGAATGAGGCGAGAGATGACAAATCCGCTCATCGTCCAGATGCCCCACACGATCAGCGCCCCCAGAACAGCCCCGTGGTTGTTGGCGCTGCCACCGACGATCAGCATGGTCCAGATCTGGAAGGTCAGTATCGGCAGGAAGTCCCAGGGGCTGACATAGCCGATGAACGCCACGTACAGCGCACCGGAAAGCCCCATGATCATGCAGCCGAGAATGAAGGCTTCGAGCCGGACGCGTTCAGGGGACTTGCCAAGGCTCGCCGCGGCGGTCTCGTCTTCACGGATCGCCTTCAGCATCCGTCCCCAAGGTGATTTCACGATCCGCTCCAGAGCGACAAACGTCAGCACGATGACTGTCAGCACGATCAGCAGATATAACGTGTTCTGGGCAAGCGGCCCATCCGCCAGCGGCCTGGTCGGGTTCGGGATGCCGATCAGGCCCAAGGTGCCGCCGGTCAGGTATTCCCAGTTCAGGCAGACAAGCTGGATGGTCACAGCGATGCCGAAGGTGGCGACGGCGAGGTATTCGTGCCGCAGCTTCAGGGTTGCCAGTCCGACGACCAGGGCCCCAATACCTGAGGCGATCATCGCGCCGATCAGTCCAATGACGAACGGCAGTTCAAACCCGCCGAAAATGGCGTCCCGCGGCGGCCCGGTGAGGACCGCCATCGTATAGGCGCCGATCGCGGCAAAACCGGCGACGCCTGCGTTGAAGAGCCCGGTGAATCCCCACTGCAGATTCAACCCCAGAACCGAGATGGCGAAAATAAGCGACAAAATCAGGAAAAAGACGACATAGGAGACCAGGCCAATCATCCGGAGCGTTCTCCAAAAATGCCCTCGGGCCTGAAATAGAGGATCGCGAGAATCAGCAGAAAGGGCACCGCGGGTTTGTAGGTGGTGGGAATGACCATCACCGAAAGGTTTTCCGACAGGCCCACGATCATGCCTCCCAGCACGGCGCCATAGGGACTCCCCGCGCCGCCGAGGATCGCCGCGGCGAAGAGCGGTAGGATCAACCCGAAACCAAGCTCAGGCCGAAGCTGGACCGTCATGCCGTAAAGAACGCCTCCAAGTGCCGCGCCCGAGGCGCCGACCACCCAGACACAGGTGACGATACGGTCGACATTGACCCCGCTCACGCGGGCAAGGTCGGGGTTCTCGGCGACTCCGCGCATGGCAATGCCGGTGCGGCTTCGCGTCATGAATAGATGCAGGGCGATGACCACAACGATGGTAAGGCCCAGCAGGAACACCTGATCGGGCATGACGCGGACATCGCCTGGCAGCAGGATCGCGAATTGCAGGGTGCTGGAATAATAGATCGGATCGGAGCCCCAGATCAGCACCACAAGGTGACGAAGGATTAGTGCGATGCCGAAACTCGCGAACACCATCGTCATGTGACCCGCCATTCGGCTGAGGCGACCGAAAACGAAGCGATGCAGGAAGAGCGCGATCAGGGAAGTGGCCACGCATGCGCATATCATCGCCAGCAGCAGGCCGGGACCGAACGAGAACGGGCCAATGGTTGCCGTGAATACTCCGCCGAACGCCGAAAAGAACGCAGCGAAGGTCAGGGCGCTG
This sequence comes from uncultured Rhodobacter sp., assembly GCA_965201085.1. GTDB lineage: Bacteria > Pseudomonadota > Alphaproteobacteria > Rhodobacterales > Rhodobacteraceae > JAPOUP01. Next base: position 354,903 of record CBDAVS010000016.1, read on the forward strand.
TAGGCTCCCCATGTCAGCAGCTCGGAATGTGAGAAATTGGCGAACCGAAGCATTTTCATCGTGAAGCTCAGACCGATCGCGCCGAGCGAAACGATGGCGCCGCTGAGTATCCCGTCCGCGATATGCTGAAGGATCATTGGGCGCTCCCTGCCAGGGCGGTATCTCGCCGGACACCCAGAAACATCTCTCCGATCTCCTCATCTGCCAACAATTCAGCGGCCGGACCGTCAATGCGGTTCTGCCCTTCGGCCAGCACGTATCCCCGGTTGGATATGCGCAAAGCCGCCCTTGCGTTCTGCTCGACCATAAGAACCGCCATGCCACTCTCCGCAAGGCCGCGCACAACGTCAAAGAGCTCGCCCGCCGCCATTGGCGACAGCCCCGCAGTCGGTTCGTCCAAAAGCGTCAATCGCGGTCTGGTCAACAATGCGCGCGCCACCGACAGTATCTGCCGTTGCCCGCCCGAAAGGTTGCTTGCCTTTTCGCGCATCCTCTCCTTCAGGATCGCGTACATGCCATAGATTTCTTCGATCCGCTGCGCAGCCTTGGCCTTTGGCAGGGATGCGCCGCCCATCACTAGGTTCTCGTGGATCGTCAGGGTCGAAAAGACATTGCCGGTCTGCGGCACGAACCCAACGCCCGCGCCGACCAGGTCGTGCGCCGCGACACCGGTGATGTCACACCCGTCCAGCCGGATCCGGCCAGTGGTGACCTCCACCAGCCTAGCCACAGCCTTGACAAGCGTCGACTTGCCCGCGCCGTTGGGGCCGATGATCGACACCACCTCGCCTACATCTACATGGGCAGAGACACCGTTCAGAATCGGCAGGTCGGGGACATAACCCGCAACTACGTCTTCCACCTCGAGCACAGGGGCGCTCATGGCATGTCTCCCAGATATGCATCCAGCACGGCGGGATCCCTGCGCGCACCGGCTGCATCGCCCTGGTAGAGCAGCCGTCCTCGTGCCATGACGAAGATCGGATCGCAGATCGACATCACGACATCCATGTTGTGCTCGATGATCAGAAACGAATGGCCAAGCTCGTTCAGCGCCTTGATCCTGTCCACAAGCGTCGCCATCAGCGCCGGATTCACGCCGGCAGCGGGCTCGTCCAGCAGAATCAGCTTGGGATTGGCCATCAATACCCGCGCCAGTTCCAACAGTTTTAGCTGCCCTCCGGAAAGCGTGCTAGCCTGATCGCCTCGAACCCGTGTCAGGTGACAGAACTCGATTATCTCTTCAGCGCGAGCACGCACCGCTCGCTCTTCCCACATCACCGCGCCGGGACACAGCCAGTTGTTCCAGAACCGCTCTCCAGACTGTCCCAAGGGCACCAGCATCACGTTTTCCAGGACCGACATCTCGGGGAAGGGACGCGGGATCTGGAATGTGCGTGACAGGCCGTGGGCAAATATCCTGTGCGGCTGTAGGTTCTGGATTGGCGCCCCGTCAAGAATGACCTGCCCGCTATCGGGCCGGATCAGCCCGGTCATCGTGTTGAATAGGGTTGTTTTACCAGCTCCGTTGGGACCGATCAGCCCACCGATGGCGCCGTGCCGCAGATCGAATGAAACCGCGTTGACTGCGGTGAAACCACCAAAAGCCTTGGTGACGCCGCGAAGCTGTAGCAGCGCGTCAACCGTCACGATCAGCCCACCTCGCTTTGCGGAACGCTGCCAATCGGTTGTCACCCCTGTTGAGGTTGTATTTCATGATCCGTCCATGGTGCCCTGACACATCCCGCTCAAGCCCGAAAACCTCGCCCTGCGGGCCGGTACTGCGGCTACGCACGGCTTCGATTTCCGCGTGGTCCTGATCGCTTAGAGTGATCTCGAAAGCACGTAGCGTGTGCGGCAACCGGCAGGCATAGCGCGCACCGACGATGGTTGCCGCGACGTCCGGGCTGTCGAGCGTGGCGCGCAGCGCAATGGTGGAGATATCCACCGCATGCCGGTCGGCCACGCCACGAAGCGATGCCAGGAGTTCCTGAAACAGTTCCCAGCCACCGAATTCCTCGATGATCAGTCGGTATTTGACCAGACTGCGGTTCTCAAAGGCAAAGCCTGGATCCGTTCGGCAAAACCACGCATCGGTCAGAAACCCGCCCGCCAGAACGCCATAGGCGAACAGGCTGACCCGTTTCTGGCCAGCAAGCGTCGCGAAAGCACCCGAGGCGCGACGGTCGAGCAGCGAGTACTGAACCTGGGTGGATGCGATGTCCGTGACATCACATAGATCGGAAAGATGCGCGGCGTCGAAATTGGTTACGCCGATCAGGCCGATCTTGCCCTTTTCGCGCAGGGTATTCAGATGGTCCACCGCCTCCGCATGCCCCGGCTCGCCATAGTCCCACCAGTGGAACTGGACCAGATCCAGCCGATCCGTACGCAGCCGTTTCAGGGACCGGTCGATCCCCGCCTCAACCTGCCTCAGGCCGAGTGTCGCAAGGCTGTCGCAATCCGGCACGTATTTGGTGTGGACCCTAACGCGGGCCAGCGCCTCGGCTCCCCGTTCCTGCGCAAGTCGGGTGCGGAACCGGCCGATCTTCTCTTCGACGCCGGTATAGATGTCGGCGCAATCGAAAGCGGTGACGCCCAGATCAGCAAAGCGGATCATGTCGGCGACGGCCTGATCCGCATCTACGGCGCCATGATCGCCGGAAAGCTGCCAGCCCCCCTTGATGAGCCTGGAAATCGCATAGCCAGGGCGAATGGCGACCCGCGGGACGTCGATCGCCTTCGCTGATACCTGTGACTCGACCGCTCCCGCCATTCCCCGTCCTGATCTCACCTTTCGGCAGACCATAACCAAATCACCTGAATTGAGAAGGGATATTTCGACCTGTGCGGTGATGGACTGGGAGTGAGGCTTCGACTAACCTCATCCTGACAAGGACAGTCAGGACCATTATGCTCGCCAACACCAGACACGCCGGATACTTCCTTTACCACTCGATCGGCATGTACCCGGGCAAGGAAGCGGAACTGGCTCAGGCCACCGCGGCGTTTGCCGAGGTCTGGGCTGCGCCGAATGACAGGCAGTGGGGCTACTTGCTGCTGAAGCGGCAGGATTTCATCGACTACTGGCGACGGATCATCAACGTGCCGAAAGGGTCGACCACAACCTGCGAAAGCGTGACCGATGGCATGTATAAGCTGATGCGCTCGCTGCCGGAGGGGATGCTGAGGCGCAAGCGGGTGCTGGTGACCACCGATTGTTTTCCATCGATCCATTTCCTGCTGACAGGGCTGGCGCCCAGGATGGGCTTTACGCTTGACACCGTGCCGCTCAGCAAGGGCAAGGCCTGGGTTGAGGCTGAGGACTATATGGCGAAATGGGGGCGCGACGTGGGGTTGGCGCTGCTCACCTGGGTGACCTCCACCGCATCAGCCCGCGCCGATCTCGGCTCATTGGTGGCGCATGGGCGCGAGATGGGCAGTATGATCGGCGTTGACATCACCCAAGGTGCGGGCCTGTTGCCCTTCGACGCGATGGACCCCAAGGTTGATTTCGTCCTCTCCACCAGCCTGAAATGGATGTGTGGCACTCCCGGTGCCGGAATGCTCTACGTCGACAGGGCGCTGGTGCTGGATCTGCAGCCAGAGGGCCGCGGCTGGTTTTCGCAAAACAACCCGTTTTCCTGGGATCTCGACAGGTTTGAATACGCCCCCGACATCCGTCGTTTCGACGGCGGAACGCCGGGATCCATGGCGGCCATCGCGTCTCTGCCCGCGCTGAAATGGCATTCGGGGCAGGACCACACCGAGATGGCAGCCCGGAACCGGCGCCTGGTCGACAGAATCATCGCCCGCGCCGATGCGCTGGACCTGCCGCTGCATTCGCCTCGCGAGGCTGACAGACGCGGGGGCTCCGTCATGCTGAGCTTTCCCAGCAAGCCAGAGGCGGCGGCGGTGGTCGGTGCGCTGGGGGTCGAGGGTTACTCGGTGGATTTCCGCGGTCCGCTGGTGCGGCTGTCACCGGGCAACATGACCACGGCGGAATCCATTGATAGTGTGTTCGACATCGCCGAAGAGGTTCTGACCCGACGGAAACTCCGCATGGCCGCCGTTGGCCCACAAAAGAGAGTCGACATGAACCCGGCAGAGCTGTTGAGCGGCCTTGGCGCGATGCTGATGTCAGGTCAGGTCAGGATCGTTGACTGTACCGGCGTTCTTGGCCCCGACACACCGATCCTGCGCCTGCCCAAGGATTTCGCGCGCAACACCCCCAGGGTCGAGATTCACAAAATCAGCGAATACGATGCCGACGGGCCGTTCTTCGCCTGGAACTGGCTGAAACTCGGTGAGCATTCCGGAACCCATTTCGACGCCCCTCACCACTGGATAACCGGCAGGGATTTCGAGGACGGCTATACCGACACGCTGGATGTCCAGCGGCTGGTGGCGGCGGTCAACGTCATCGACTGCTCGAAAGAGGCCGCCGAGGATCCCGATTTCCTGCTGACCGCCGAACATGTGAAAAGATGGGAGGCTGAGCATGGAGAGATCAATCCGGGAGAATGGGTAGTCATGCGCACCGATTGGGACAGGCGGTCCCATGACGAGGAACTGTTCCTGAACGAGGATCCCGACCCGCACGATGATGGCTCGCACAGCCCTGGACCAACGACGGAGTGCATCGATTATCTGCTGTCGAAGGGCATAGTTGGCTGGGGCAGCCAGTGCATCGGCACCGATGCGGGGATGGCGGGCAGATTCTCTCCGCCCTACCCCGCGCATAACTTCCTGCATCGCGACGACTGTTTTGGCCTCGCCTCGCTCACCAACCTCGACCAGCTGCCGCCCAAGGGCGCGATTCTGATGGCGGCTCCGTTGAAGATCGAACATGGTACCGGCTCACCCATCCGGGCGCTGGCACTGGTGCCGCAGGGCTGAAGACCTTGCCCGAAACAGAGTCTTATTTTATTGCATGAAATCAAAATACATGATATATTTTCTGTTTCAACAAATAGTTGCATATAAATAGTGTCCGCCAGAAAACCGCCAGGCTGCGGTTTTTCGCGGTAAATGACGGAATCCGCCTTACGGGGATTCACCGGATATGGCAGTCAGGGTATGCCGCGGAATCCGCCAGTCCTCCACCCGGGAGGCACCGATGCGCAGGGTCCACGAAATCCAGCGGAGGCCCGGCGCCCCCGACATCACGAGGATCAGGCCGACCGTGAAATCGAGGGACGACATCCCGGCGATCCTGATCGGCCTCCAGGACCTCCACAGCGACGAAGGGACCCGAAAGCGGCTGTCCGGGCTTCCGGGCAGGATGGTGCTGCCCGGAAAGGGCCAGCGGGCCGGGGATGGAGCCGTCGACCGTCCCCGTGACCGGCGTGGTCAGGCAGGGTCCCGGGTGCGGTTTCGACCGGCTTCGGGAACCGGCGTCCGGTTGACAGCGTGTCGCTCCCCTCGCCGGAGCTTCCGGCGGAGGTCGGAAGGATGGTCGTGGAGAGGGGCCACAGGGTGGCCGGAAAAAAGCCTGGCGCCGCGTCGCGCGGCCGCCGTCATTCCTTCGTGGCCGGGACCGACGTCCACCATCCGACCGACCGCAGCCTGCCGATGGACGCGGCGCGGTGCATGGTCCGGGACACGTCCCGGGCCTGCGGGGGGCTGGGGCCGCGCGGCTGGCGGCGGAAGGAATACCTTTGCGGAAATCTCCGGAAAGGCTACCTCCGGGTGGCCACGTCACGGCTCGCCAACCCGCGCCCGAGGGACGTGCAGGCGCCGCTCCGGCTGGCGCTGAAGCTGGCGGGCAGGGCGGAGGCCAGCCGCGCGGAGATCGACGGCAGGTTGGGCATCCCGGGCCCATCGGACAGTATCCGGGGCTTCATCGGCCATGTCAGGCCCCGGGCGGACCTGATCGGACGGCTGATCCTGAAGGGAGGGACGGTCCCGCACCGCGGGAAGGTGCACCCGATATCCGGGCCGCACACCCGCTGGATGTCGAAGGGAAAGGCCGGGGTCCCGGTGGAGCCCGGCGTCCCCGTCCGCGTCCCTGAGGACCGTCACGGATTCCTCCCGCACCGTTCGGTGATGTGGGATGGGAGCGACGTGGACGTCGCGGTCCCCATGGGCGGGGAGGCGCGGGCCCGGTTCCCCGAACTGTCGGTGGTGAGCTTCGAAAGGGGTCCGCACAGCTCCCCGGACCGGTTGGGGCCTGCCGGGATGCCGGAGCCGACGCGATGCCCCGCAGGGACAGGCTGTCGAAGGCGGACCGCGTCCGGGAAAGCGGGGAGGCGTTCCGCGGGGCGCGGCGCTCCGACGGGTCCGGCCACGGCCCCGTGAAGCCGGAATCCGCCGGATTCGGCCCGATCCCCGCAAGAACACGGGTTTTTTGGCAGACACTAAAATACAGTCGTTTGCCTCAATACCGGCCAGGGAGTCTATCTCGGCGATTTCAGCATGCTTCTCAAAGGTCTACCGCCGGTCTGAGACGCAATCCAGATGCCGAGTTATGGTCTTACCCGTTGAACGTTATGTGAATGTATCTCTGTCAAAAGGCCCGCTTGATTTCCTTCAGTACGATTTCAGACCGGACCTGGCCAACATTTGGAAATGGCAACACAGTGCTATGGATAAAGTCTGCAAATTCGTCCAACCCTTCGCATTGGATGATCAGCACGTAATCCGCATCGCCAGAGACCGAGAATGCCTCGATCACCCGGTCATGGTGATTTAGGAGATTGGCAAAATCCCGTGCATTTTTTTCGCTATGGGAATTCAGGTTTACACGCACGACGGCGCGCAGACTGAGCCCCATGGCCTGCGGGTTCAGTCGGGCGTGATAGCTAGCAATCACGCCTGCTCTTTCAAGTTTCGACCGCCTGCGTGAACATTGTGACGCGGATAGGGCGACAAGTTCTCCAAGCTGCGCGTTGGTCAATGCGCCGTCGAATTGCAACGCCTTGAGGATCCTTAAATCAAACTCATCGAGTTCAGTATGCATCTGTTACCCCTAAATCACACAAAACGTGTGCGCCTCGGCTAAAATTCAAGCCTTACGCACACAAAATGCACCTCTAGCGTTATATCTTGTGCACACCTATGTTGCAATCGGAGGCAATGATGGGTCCATTCCCACACGACACAGCCCGCGCTAGAATTTCAACTGAAAATCCCGCTGGCACCGATGGGTTTGAATTCGTGGAATTCGGTCATCCTGAACCGGAAAAGCTGCGCGGGGCATTTTCGCGCATGGGCTATACCCATGTTGCCGATCACAAAACCAAAGCAATCGAATTGTGGCAGCAAGGTGACATCACTTACGTTCTGAACGCAGAGCCCCGCACCCATGCGGCCCAGTACATCAAAGATCATGGCCCTTGCGCACCTTCGATGGGCTGGCGGGTGGTCGATGCCGGTCACGCCTTCAATCATGCCGTCGAAAGGGGAGCACAGCCCTACACCGGGGATGGCAGGATTATGGAGGTCCCTGCCATAATCGGGATCGGCGGTTCCCTGATCTATTTCATCGACAAATACTGGAACGAAAGCCCCTACAATGATGAGTTTAATTGGCTGAATAATGCGAACCCCAAAGGCGAAGGGTTCTTCTATCTCGACCACCTGACCCACAATGTCTTCAAGGGCAATATGGATATCTGGTTCAGGTTCTATAGCGATCTGTTCAATTTCAGGGAAATCCGATTTTTTGACATTCAGGGAAAATTCACCGGTCTCTATAGCCGTGCGCTGACCTCGCCCTGCGGACGTATCCGCATTCCGATTAACGAAGATCGCGGCGAAACCGGGCAGATTGTGAATTACCTCAAGAGATACAACGGCGAAGGCATCCAGCATATCGCGGTCGGTGCGCGGGATATCTATGCCTCCGTCGACGCCATCGCTGGGCGCGGCGTAACATTTATGCCAGGGCCTCCGGACACCTACTATGCCATGTCCCATGATCGGGTGATCGGCCATGATGAGCCAATCGATCGCATGAAAAAGCATGGCATTCTGATCGACGGTGAAGGTGTTCTGAACGGGGGTGAGACTAAAATCCTTCTGCAGATTTTCTCCAAGACCGTAGTCGGCCCGATTTTCTTTGAATTCATCCAGCGCAAAGGTGATGACGGCTTTGGCGAGGGGAATTTCAAGGCTCTGTTTGAAAGCATCGAGGCCGAGGAACTGGCCAACGGCGAATATGACGATCAAGGAACCACCGCATGAGTTTGACTATCGCGCCTTCGGACCGCCGCTCCCAACAGGTTTCTTCACGTTCCCGAAATTCCTTGAATTTGTGTCTATCTGAATAATTAGTGTCCGCCAGAAAACCGCCAGGCTGCGGTTTTTGCGGTAAATGACGGAATCCGCCTTGCGAAAAATCACCGGATATGGCAGTCAGGGGACGATTTCACCACCATATGCCGCGGAATCCGGCAATCCTCCCCTTCAGGAGGCCCCCATGCGCAGGGTCCACGACACCCGGCGGAGGCCCGGCGCCCCCGACATCACGAGGATCAGGCCGACCGTCAGATCGAGGGACGACATCCCGGCGATCCTGATCGGCCTCCAGGACCCCTGCGGCGACGAAGGGACCCGAAAGCGGCTGTTCGGGCTTCCGGGCAGGATGGTGCCGCCCGGAAAGAGCCGCCGGGTCGGCAGGCCGGGGATGGAACCGTTGACCATCCCGGTGCCGGGGGTCGTGAAGCAGGGTCCCGGGTGCGGTTTCGACCGGCTTCAGGAACCGGCGAACCAGCACATCCCGATCCGGCGAAGGCCGAAGGCCGGGCCACGGATCATGGGACGTGGACGGATACGGATACGGATACCGGCGTCTGGTTGACAGCGTGTCGCTCCTCACGCCGGAGCTTCCCGCCGGGGTCGGAAGGATGGTCGTGGAGAGGGGCCACAGGGTGGCGGCGGAAAAGCCCGGCGCCGCGTCGCGCGGCCGCCGTGATTCCTTCGTGGCCGGGACCGACGTCCATCATCCGACCGACCGCAGCCTGCCGATGGACGCGGCGCGGTGCATGGTCCGGGACGTGTCCCGGGCCTGCGGGGGGCCTGGGCCGCCCGGCTGGCGGCGGAAGGAATGCCTTTGGAAAAAGCTCCGGAAAGGCTACCTCCGGGTGGCCACGTCACGGCTCGCCAACCCGCGCCCGGGGGACGTGGAGGCGCCGCTCCGGCTGGCGCTGAAGCTGGCGGACAGGGCGGAGGCCAGCCGCGCGGAGATCGACGGCAGGTTGGGTATCCCGGGCCCATCGGACAGTATCCGGGGCTTCATCGGCCATGTCAGGCACCGGGCGGACCTGACCGGACGGCGGATCCTGAAGGGAGGGACGATCCCGCACCGCGGGAAGGTGCACCCGATATCCGGGCCGCACACCCGCTGGATATCGAAGGGAAAGGCCGGGGTCCCGGTGGAGCCCGGCGTCCCCGTTCGCGTGCCTTGGGGACCGGCACCGGATTCATCCCGCACCATTCGGTGATGTGGGAGGGGAGCGACGTGGACGTGGCGGTCCCCATGGTGCGGGGAGGCGCGGGCCCGGTTCCCGGATCTCTCGGTGGTGAGCTTCGACAGGGGTCCGCACAGCCCCCCGGACCGGCTGGGGCCTGCCGGGATGCCGGAGCCGACGCGATGCCCCGCAGGGGCAGGCTGTCGAAGGCGGACCGCATCCGGGAAAGCGGGGAGGCGTTCCGCGGGGCGCGGCGCGCCCACGCCGCCGGCGGGTCGGCCATCAACATCCTGGAGCACCGTGGCCTCGACCGGGTGCGGAGCCACGGAAAGAAGGGTTTCGCCCGCACCGTGGCGCTGGCGGTGCTGGCCGCGAACGTCCACCGCCCCGGCCTGATGCTCCGGGCGAGGGAGCGCCCCCGTGCTTCCCGCCGCCGCCTGACCGGGGCGTCCACCGGTGAACCGGCCCATGTAAGGTCCCGCCGCTGCGGGGCCCGGACCGGCGTGCCCGCGGGCCGGCGGAGGCCCGGATGTTCACCATATGTTCCCGCCACCGGCCGTCCCGTGAAGCCGGAATCCGCCGGATTCGGCCCGATCCCCGGAAAAACACGGGGTTTTCTGGCAGACACTAATTATTCTCGGATAATCTATTTCTTATGACACCAAACCGTCGCGGTCGGGAAATCACCAACCAGATCACCAGGGCTGTAGGGAGCACAACAAGGGCCTGCGTCAAAATGCGCAGTCGTCATCATGTCAGGTTGTCGAGTTCTCCCAACCAGTCTTGGCTACCCAGATCTTTCCGAGCCAGGTCACCATTACGGCGCACGGGGACAGGACGCCCCAACCAAAGACCATCAACCGGCCGTGCCGGGACAGCAAAAACCTTAGAGTTTGACTCATAAGTCAATGATATGATCAAACCATTGTTTTCATGGAGTTGACGCCCTCGCCACCCGCCTGGGCGGGAACCGGCGGGCGGCCAGCGTTCGCTCGTGCCTCACTCACGCCCGGACCGGTGGCGCGTGATGCCTCACCCCGGATGCCGGCGGGTTCCCGCGGAGGCGCCCGCAGTCCTTCGACAGGCGGCGGCACCGGCCCATCCAGGCGAAGGTCCGCTCCACGACCCACCGGCGGCAGGGAACCGTGAACCCTTTGACATCCTCCGGTCTTTCGACGGTCCCGGTCACGTCCGGCAACCCCATCCCCCCAGGCCGCTCCCGCAGCTTCGGACCCGGGTGGCCACCGTCGGCGAACAGCCTACACACCGTGGGCACCGTCTCCAGCAGCTCCGCGATCAGGTCCGGTGCGCCGTCCCGGTCCTGGATGTCGGCGGTGTGAACCGTCATGACGACCGGTGTGCCGTCGGCGTCCACGATCAGGTGCCTTTTCCTCCCCTTCACCTTCCTGCCGGCGTGGTGGCCGCGGGGCCCGCCGCTCTCCGTGGTCCTCACCGACCGGCTGTCGACCGGGGCGGCGGCCGGCTCCGCGGAGCGCCCCGGACACCGCCGCGCGAGGTCCCGGAGACGATGCGCGATACGCTCCGGGAGCCCGCTCCGCCGCCATGCGTGAAAATGGGTCCGGTCGGTGGAAAACGGTGGATATCCAGAGGGTGACGCGCGCCACTGGCATCCCGTGGACAGGATATACCGGCCCCGTCGGACACCGACCGAAGGTCGACCCCGCGCGGCCGTCCCATCCTTCCCCGCTTCGGCGGCATCGGCCCGATGACGGTCCATTCGGCGTCGGTCAGGTCGTTTTGACTGTGGTCGTCCGGGCGCTTATGGAGCTGTTGGGTGGTCCTGTCCCGGGGCATGGCTCTCTCCGTATCTGGGTGCGTTCACCAACCGGAATGCCACATCCTGCGGGACCACTCAACTTATGGAACAAACTCTCAGGGTCATGACGACGCCTCAAATCGATTGAAACCGACAGGAATTCGAGCGCCGGTCCGCAAACGGGCGGGATTCCTATTCTGCGGATCTGGCAAATGGCTCCTGCAGGCTTCTGGCCCAGACGCAGTGACCGATATTGTGAGATCCGATGACCACCAGAAGAACAGCCTCGCTGTCTGAGGTGTTGCGGAATCCGCGCATGACACCCTGCGGCACCACAATTCCGTCATAGGGATCCAGCGACAGGGAGTCCTCGCCGTCATCGCCCCAATACACATCCCACGTGCCGGTCAGAGCAATGAACGTTTCTTCGGATCCATGCGAGTGCAGACCCGCGCCGTTACCGGGACCGGCCTTGACGAAATCGATGTAAAAGTTCTCCGCGGCTTCGACGGCGGTCCCTTCGAGCTGCTCGTCTTCGGTGCCGCCGCCCAAGGCAGAGAACAGCGTACGCACATGGCCTGGCAGCGCGCAGTCCAGGAATGCGCGGGGACTTGGTGTCAGATCCTTGAAACGCCAGGTGCGGGCCTCCATCTCCTCGCGGCTGACCGGTAGAGAGCCGCCAAAATAGGTGCCTGAACGGGTGTCGAAAACCGTGTCTATTTCTTTGCGCATGAAGCTTTCTCCTTTGAGGCCGCCGCTAGGCAAAGCCCGGCGACGAGGGCTGGTTGCGTAAGCGGTAACTCATGACCGCCAGAGGTTTCAACGATCGTCCATCCGCGACGCTTCAGGCACTCCACGGTCGCGGTGTAGGGCTGCGGGTCACGGTCGGTCGAGACCAGATACGTCCCGGTCGGGCCTGACGCCCCGACAGTGACCGCGTCGCGGAACGTCTTGGCCGGATGATCCGTCAACATGCGGTTGATCTCTTCCACCAGCTTCGGATCCGGAAGATCGAACCGGTTCGAGTCAGGGACGGGAATGCGCCAACCTTCGCCGCGTTCTGCAATGGCGCTTTCCATATTTCGCCGGACTTCTTCGGAAAGAAGGCCCAGCGCCGTCTGTCCGTTCTCCGGCCATAGAGCCTCGACCAAAACCAGGCCAGCCACCAGATCCGGGCGTCGGTCGGCGATCACGCGGGCGACAATTCCGCCATAGGAATGGGCACAGATGATCGCAGGCTGGCCCGGCATGGCAGCTTCGACATGCCGGGCGAGACCGATATCGGGCGAAAGGCTGGTGCTGTCCACGCCGCAGCCGGGCAGATCCGGCGCGGCCACGTCATACCTGTCCAGAAAAGGCAGAACCGCGTCCCAGACCCAGGCGCCGTGCCAGGCGCCGTGGATCAGCAGGAACCGGCTCACACCGCGTTCCGCGCGATCGTTGCCCCCTCCGCAAGAGCGGCAAGTTTGGCGAAGGCAATCTCGCCTTCCACGAGCCCGTCACCGGCGAATGTGCCAAAACCGCAGTCGGTCCCGGCCATGACACGTTCCGGCCCGACAATGGCCGCGAATCTCTCCAGTCGCTCCGCGACCAGTTCGGGATGTTCGACATAGTTCGACGTGCTGTCGATCACGCCGGGGCAAAGGATCTTGGCCGCTGGAATCTCGACGGACTGGAACACTTTCCATTCATGGGCGTGCCGGGGGTTGGCACCCTCGAATAGCAGGATGTCCGGTTTGACCTTCATCAACAGAGGCAGCACGCGATCGAGCCCGATGTCCCGGGTATGCGGCCCTTCGTAGTTGCCCCAGCAGATATGGAGCCGCATCCTGTCGGTCGGTAGGTCGCCGAGGGCCGCGTTCAAGACCTCGACCTGCTCCTCGGCGGCAATCAGAAACGCATCTTCGCTTTCGTGTTTGTAGGTGGTGTGCCGCCCCATACCGAGATCCGGACAGTCGATCTGAAGATAGAACCCCGCCCCGACGATGGCGTGATACTCGGCCGCCATGGCGTCCGCCAACGCCTGCAGGTAATCGATCCGGCTGGGGTAGTATTCATTGTGCTGGAAGAGCGCGATGACACCGGGCGATGCCGCGTTCATGAACCCGGCCTCGGCGCAAGCGGTGTCGACCGCCGATCTTAGCCGCGCGAGATCGGCATCCAGTGCGGCGGTGTCCTTAACCGCTACGGGCCCGGTACAGCAGGGGATGGGCCGCGGCAGCGCTCCCTCGCGCCAGCGGGCCAGCATTTTCTGGAACTCCGGGAAATCCTCGACATCCGCGCCCGGGATGCCTTTGCTGGCGCCGGAGAATCCCGACAGTCGGTCCTTGATGTAATTGGCGTATCCGATCTTGCCAAACTCACCATCCGAAACGTGATCGATCCCGATCTCGACCTGACGTCTGACGACGGCGTCAACATGGCCGGCGATGATCGCCTCGAAATCGGCGGGTGCGTTACCATCTTCCCGGGACTGCAGCGCATCGCAGACCGGCAGAGGACGGGGCAATGATCCGACATGGGTCGCTTTGAACATCGAGCTATCCTTTCACGGCACCAGCGGTCAGCCCGGCGATGATCTGTCGGGCGGCGAAGAAGGTAAAGATCAATGGAGGGATCACTATCAGTGTGCCCATCGCCATGATGCGTCCCCACTCGACGCCGGTATCCGTCAGAAAGCCCGATGCCGCGACCGGTAGGGTCCGGGTTTTCCGACCGGTCAGCAGAAGAGCCAGAATGAATTCGTTCCATGCAATCCGGAAAGTAAAGATCGCCGCCACGGCATAACCTGACGTCATCAAAGGCAGGAGCACCCTAAAGACCACCTGCAACGGCGTGGCGCCATCGACGATGGCGGCTTCTTCCAGTTCGACGGGGATCTGCTTGTAGAATCCAAAAAGCAGCCAGATCGCGAACGGCAGGTTCAGGGCCGTGTAAAAGAAGATGAGCACCGCCAGATCGTTGCGGATGTTGAAAAAGACCACCATCGCGAATGCGGGCACCGCCAGAACCGCGGGTGGCACCATTCGGATCAGCAGCGTCACGTTGGCGGTGAACTGCCGCCCCCGGAACGTGGTCCGCGCCAGCGCGTAGGCGCAGAGCCCTCCCAAAAAGAGCGTCAGGAACGTAGAGACCGTCGCCACGATGACAGAGTTCATCAGATACCGGTCGAACTTGCCCCGGCCCATGATGTACTCGTAATTCTCCATCGAAGGCACGAAGAAAAACCAGATCGGTTCTCCGGCGAAGATGGTCACCTCGTCCTTGAACGACGTGGAGATCATCACCCAGATCGGCAGCAGGCAAAGGATCGCCAGGAAGACCAGACCGAAGTAGTGGGCGACCACACGCCAGGGGGAATCGAGCCTAGATATCGGATTTCTCCTTCATCGGCTTGCCGATCACGAGGATCGCCAAAGAAATCGCGAAGACGATGACGATCAGCAACACCGCGATCGCGGAGGCATAGCCCAGAAGCTGCGCGTCAAAGGCCCGGTTATAGATATGAAGCGAAAGGAGCTCCGTGGCGCGCCCCGGACCGCCGCCCGTCATGATGTACATGACTTCAAGCGCACGGAAGACGTCGATCAGACGCATCAGAAGCGCGATCACAAGGATCGAGGATATCATTGGCAGTTTGACAAGAAATATCTGCTGCCACCAATTGGCGCCGTCTATGCGCGAGGCTTCCAGCACCTCGGACGGCAAGGCCTGTAGTCCTGCGATCACAATGATGAAGACGAACGGTGTCCATTGCCAGATATCGACAAAGACGATGGCGAAAAACGCAAGCTCGGCGTCACCCAGCCAGACCTGAGGCTCGATCCCGAACCAGATCGCCAGATAGTGGTTGATCCACCCCACACGGGCATCGAACAGGTATCGCCATATCAGGCCGACCACGACCGGCGAGATCATCAACGGCAGGATGAAGACGGTGCGAAAAACACTGGCGCCACGGATGGGTTTTTCCAGCATCAGCGCCAAGGCGACGCCGAGGAACATTTCGATCGAGATCGTCCAGAAACCGAAGCGGATCGTGACCCAGAGAGATTCCCAGACATCGGGGTCGGCGAACATGCGCCGGTAATTGGCCCAGCCAACGGAGTCCGCATCCTCAAGCGGGGTTCCGATCTTCCAGTCGAGCACGCTGAGATACAGCGACTGCACGACCGGATAGGCGAGCCCCGCGACCATAACGAATATGGCAGGGGCGATAAAGAAATAGGGGGCCACCGCCCGGTAATCCCGGGCGGTGTGCTTTGGTGCTGCGTCGATGGCCTCTACCGTCACTGACGGTATGCGGTCCAGGCGTAATATCCCTCACGCTCCATGATGGCGCGCGCCTTTTCGGCGGCGGCATCCATGATTGGCTGGATCGGCTTGTCGGTAGTGATCACCTCGGTCAGGGCCTGGCCCAACACGTCGATATTCAGCTCGTTCCATTCAGGGATCAGAGGTCGCCAATCGGGATCAGCACAGGGAAGCTGCTCCAGAATCACCGGATACTCGGCGAAGTCGTCCTTGAAGTGCTCATAGGTCGATATCCGGATCGGGTCACCGCCCAGCTCTACCATGCGCCTGTCGCCCGCCTTCGAGGTCATGTACTGGATGAACAGGAAAGCGGCTTCCTGGTTTTGACTGTTGGCCGGGATGCCCATGGCGAACCCGCCGGTTTCCGAGCCGCAGCGCGAACCGACCGGGTGGAGCGCATAGCCCACCTTGCCATCGACTTTCGAGAGCTTCGGGTCGCGTGCCATCGCCGCAATCTTCAGCGTGTCGATGTACATCGCCGCGTCACCGCCAAGGAAGGCCGCAGCCGCTTCGCCGAACCCGAAAGACGGGATGCCGTTCGGGCCGGTCTGCGCGATCTCGCGCATCACCTGCGCGGCCTCGACTCCCGCCGCATCGTTGAAGACGGGATTCCACTCGTCGTCGAAGATCTTGCCGCCCAGCGGGGCGAGGTGCAAAAGCCAGCCCGCCGTCACCTGGTGACCGGTCTTGCCACGTGAGGTCAGTGCTGGAACGCCGGCTTCGCCAAGCTTCGCCATGGCGGCGCGCAATTCGTCATATGTCTCGGGCGGGGCGATCCCCTGATCTTCGAAAATATCCTTGCGATAGGCCATGATCGAAGTCTCGGCCCCGAATGGAACCCCATAGAGCGCGCCCGACTTGCCCGGCATGTATCCTTTCTTACCGCCGACAACGCCGCCGTTCTGCAGATAGGCGTCCGCGATGTCGTCGATATCGTACTGCGGGTCGACCAGGGCACCGTTGGTGAAAAACTGGCTGAGCGGTGTCAGAAGGCCTTTGGATACATATTCGCCCTTCCACATCACCACCCACGAAACAACGTCATACTCACCCTCGGGGCGCGACATTTCCAGAAGCTGCCGGTCACGCAGCTTGAGATACTGCAGCGCATCGACTTCGACCTCGATGCCGGTTTCTTCCACGAATTCGTCGATCAGATCTTCCGCCTTGTTGAAATGGCTGAGCGCCGGCCAGGAAACGACAAGGGTCGTCCCGTCGTATTTCCCGTATGGATTGGCAAGCGCGGTCACCGAGCCCAGCGTTAAGGCCCCAAGTCCCATTAACAGTGATTTCACGATATTTCCTCCCTTTCAGTGATGCCTAGATCGCTTCGCCGGTTGTCCGGTCGAAGAGGTATAGCCTATCGATATCGAAATAGTAAATTCCCGATTCCATAGGCGCTGCGTCCGGACCCACATCCACCGTTGCGGTGACAGGGCTGCCACCGAGTTTCGCCGCCAGATACTGGCTGGATCCGATGTATTCAGCCACGTCAACTTCCAGGGCAATCTCGGAGTGAGGCGTACCCTGCTGCGCCATGGCCGAGAAATGCTCGGGGCGAAGCCCAACCGTGACCTTCATGTTCTTTGATGACGCGGCGCGCGACTTAAGCCGGTCGGAGATGGGGAGCGAATACCCCTGTCCACGAACATGCGGAACGCCTCCATCCTCCACCAGTTCGCCGTCCAGAAAATTCATCGACGGTGAGCCGATGAACCCTGCGACGAACCGATTTCCGGGATTTGTATAGACATCCCTCGGCGAACCCACCTGCTGGATAAACCCCCTTATCCATGATCACGATCCTGTCGGCCATGGTCATCGCCTCGATCTGGTCATGTGTGACGTAGATCATCGTACGATCAAGACGCTTGTGCAGGATCGCGAGTTCGGTGCGCATGGTCGCGCGCAGTTTCGCGTCAAGATTGGAAAGCGGTTCGTCAAAAAGAAAGCAGTAGGCGTCACGGACGATGGACCGGCCCATCGCTACACGCTGGCGCTGCCCGCCGGAAAGGTCTTTGGGCTTGCGGTCCAGATAGGGTGTGAGTTCCAGCATGTCCGCCGCCCGGTTCACGCGGTCCGCAATCTCTTTTTTCGGCGTTCCGGCAAGACGGAGCGCAAATGACATATTCCCGGCGACGTTCATATGCGGATAGAGCGCATAGGACTGGAATACCATCGCTATGTCACGAGCCTTGGGCGGAGCATGGGTGACGTCACGGTCGCGAATGTGGATTGAACCGGATGAGACAGGCTCCAGACCGGCAATCATTCGCAGGGTCGTCGACTTGCCACACCCGGAAGGGCCAACGATCACCACGAAAGCCCCCTCCTCGATGTCTAGATTCAGATCTGGGATGATCGTGGACGCCCCGTAGGATTTCACGACATTTTTGAGTGTAACGCCTGGCATCGCCCCCGACTCGTTTGTCCTGCGGTCATGGTAGACGCAAAAATTCTGATTGATCAAGAAATTTATCATCCCGCTTCCGCTTCGAAACGCAGCACCGCCGGCGGCAGGAGGCTGCGCTTCAGGGTGGAATGAAGAATATGTAAGAGTTTGTTCCATAAGTTGAGTAATCCCGCAGTATGTGGTATTCCGGCTGATAAACGCACCCAGATACGGAGATCGCCATGCCCCGGGACAGGACCACCCAACAGCTCCATAAGCGCCCGGACGACCACAGTCAAAACGACCTGACCGACGCCGAATGGACCGTCATCGGGCCGATGCCGCCGAAGCGGGGAAGGATGGGACGGCCGCGCGGGGTCGACCTTCGGTCGGTGTCCGGCGCGGGCCGGCATATCCTGTCCACGGGATGCCGGTGGCGTGCGTCACCCTCTGGATATCCACCGTTTTCCACCGGCCGGACCCATTTTCACGCATGGCGGCGGAGCGGGCTCCCGGAGCGTACCGCGCATCGTCTCCGGGACCTAGCGCGGCGGTGTTCGGGGCGCTCCGCGGAGCCGGCCGCCGCCCCGGTCGACAGCCGGTCGGTGAGGACCGCGGAGAGCGGCGGCCACCACGCCGGCAGGAAGGTGAAGGGGAGGAAAAGGCACCTGATCGTGGACGCCGGCGGCACGCCGGTCGTCATGACGGTTCACACCGCCGACATCCAGGACCGGGACGGCGCACCGGACCTGACCGCGGAGCCGCCGGAGACGGTGCCCACGGTGTGCACACGGTGTGCAGGCCGTTCGCCGACGGTGGGCCGTGGAGCGGACCTTCGCCTGGATGGGCCGGTGCCGCCGCCTGTCGAAGGACTGCGGGAACCCGCCGGCATCCGGGGTGAGGCATCACGCGCCACCGGTCCGGGCGTGAGTGAGGCACGAACGAACGCTGGCCGCCCGCCGGTTCCCGCCCAGGCGGGTGGCGAGGGCGTCAACTCCATGAAAAACAGTGGTTTGATCATATCAGTGACTTATGTTTCAAACTCTAAGGTACTACTGGGACGGAGAAGATAGACGGCTGTCATGGGTCACCGACCTCCCTGCCAACAGGGATACGGTGATTCAGCGCCTGCTGCGCGCCCCGCCGCGGATGGGCCATCGGAAGCGAGACGTTCAGGAAAGTCAGGGCAATGGACGGGCAGGATTTCGAGCGGCACACCAGCAGCCGTCTGTCAGGCTTCAGGGGGACGCCGGACAGGCTCGCCTTCTTGAGCGACCGGTGACAAGACACCGTCACATCGCAGGCGACCGGGAAGCCCGAACCTGTGGAGACGCCTGCCGCCCTGCTCCCGCGATCAATTCCACAAAACAGTCGCTCCACCGGAACGGTCGCAGACCGGCGGAAAACCAGGTTAGCGGGAATCTCCGTTGATCGATTCCTGACCGGTTTCACCTGCGGAGATTTTCGCATCCGGCTTCGCGGGCACAGCCTTCCCGGAAACCGCTGGCTCCGTCATTTCAGTGTGTCTAAGCCTGCTGCTATGCGAGGTGATGCACCTCCTGCAGTCCATAAACCGGCGTCGGAACCTCTTCCATACGCGCTTTCAGCTGGATCGACAGAAACTGTGAATAATGTCGTGACTGGTGAAGGTTGCCGCCGTGGAACCAGAGCGACTCCTGATGGGTCGGTTTCCACATGTTGCGCAGTTCACCCTCCCATGGTCCGGGATCCTTGGGCGTGTCGCTGCCCAGCCCCCAGCATTTGCCCACCTTGTCGGCCACCTCCTGGCTGATCAGCTGCGCCGCCCAGCCATTCATCGAGCCGTATCCGGTGGCAAAGACAATCGCATCGCAGGGCAGTTCCGTACCGTCCAATAGCTTCACCCCGTCCGGCGTCACCTCCACAACCTGCCCTCGGGCAAGCTTTATCTCTCCGTCGGCAACCAGTTCGCTGGCCCCGACATCAATGTAATAACCCGATCCCCGACGCAGGTATTTCAGGAACAGTCCGCTGTCATCGGCGCCCCAGTCCAGCTGGAAACCTGCCTTCTCCAGCCGGTCATAGAAATCGGCGTCTTTTTCCTTCATTGCTGCATAGACCGGTACCTGCAATGCCGGCAGCACCCTGTACGGCAGCGATGCGAAAATCAGATCGGCCGTGTGATGATCGATTCCATTTTGTACGGCGCGTTCCGAGTAAAGGTCGCCTAGCCCGATATCCATGAGCGTGTCGGATTTTACCACATGCGTGGACGAGCGCTGAACCATGGTAACGTCGGCGCCCGCCTCCCAAAGCGCTGCGGAAATGTCATGTGCGGAGTTGTTCGAGCCAACCACCACGACTTTCCTGCCAGCGTATCTGTCCGGGCCAGGATGTTTGGAAGAGTGATGCAGATCACCCTTGAAGCCATCCATTCCAGGCAGGTCGGGCATGTTTGGAACCGCTGACATCCCCGTCGCCAGAACCAATTGTTTGGGACGCAGAACCACTTCCTCGCCATCGCGGTCGACAGTGACCTCCCATTCCTTGGCGCCGTCATCGAATGTCGCCGATTTACAGGTCGTACGCGTCCAGTAGTTCAGTTCCATGGTCTTGGTGTAGCATTCCAGCCAGTCTCCGATCTTGTCCTTGGGACTGAACACCGGCCAGTCATCCGGGAAAGGCAGATAGGGCATATGATCATACCAAACCGGATCATGCAGACAGAGTGACTTGTAGCGGTTTCGCCAGCTGTCACCGGGCCGGTCGTTCTTTTCCGCAATGATCGTCGGCACCCCAAGCCGCCGAAGACGCGCGCCGAGGCCGATCCCGCCCTGGCCACCGCCGATGATCACCACATAAGGCTGATCTTTGTAGCCGAGCTCGCGAACTTCACGCGCACGTTTTTCGGCCCAGGTCTCACGGTCTTTGATCGCCCCATGCGCGACGCCTTGCTCACGATTGGGACCCTTTTTCTCCTCAAAACCCTTTAGCTCCTGCGCGGTGGTCAATATCGTCCAGCAGCCCTGGTCATTCAGCCGCACATGGCCGCGACCGCGCACCGCGTCGGTCTCGAACGTGATCCAGGCCTCGGTGATGCCGTCCGCCTCGGAAGGTTCGCCATCGATCCGAAAATTCCGGGGATGAACGCCGTTCAGTACGGCCGAGACCATGTCGGCGATCGCATCCCGACCCTCCATCGTCTTGATATTCCATGTAAAAGACACCAAATCGCGCCAGTAACAATCCTCGGAAAACAGCTCTTTCAGGACAGCGGTATCAGCCCTTTCCAATGCGTCGCTGAACTTGGCCAGCCATGTTGAAACTCGTCCCGTTGGGGATACACTGTCCATTTCAATTCCTCCCGCAAGACAGCGCCGCCGGAAAAGGTCCGGCGGCTCGGATTCAGCGACCGATACTATACGAACCCGGTTGGCGCAAACGTCAAGCACTCGACGTATCGACAGCATTCTGAACTGTCCGGTCCAGGCAGCATTTCAACCCGCCGTTTCCGCGGACCGGATCGAGGGAAGCCGAGAGCGACCGCTGTGCTGGCCTCCGGGACGGCGTCGAGTCGAACCGGTTGAAGCAGTCATTGGCCATGCAGCGAATATGCGGCGAGAGCGGCAGCGGAAAAGGTCACGCCGAAGTCTGGATCGCCGCCGAATGCATAGTGAACGGATCCCTGGCCGGAAAACGCATGTCCGCAGGCGTTCGGCCCGGTGAGGCCGGCAGTTCCCACCCGCGAATCAAGCGCTTTGGCTGTCACCGTTCATGCTTCTGAAGATGGCGAGCGCAATGCGATCAGGCACTGATTTGATCGTCGGCGCTCAATTGACGCATTGGCAGGATGAAGGGCCGTGGACCTGGGAAATTTCGGCACCGATCCCCGTCGTCGGCGGGGTTTGATCTATCCAACCCGGCCATAACGGACACTGCGCCCAGTGTGCGAAATATGCCGCCATGTCTGGCTGAAAGCATCCACCGCATTGAGACACGGGCTAGCACCGCCGGTACGGCGTTCGGGGAACCGCCAGGCAATTCGGCCGTGAAAGCGTAATTTCGCTGGACACCAAGGCACATACATAGAACCGGGATACATCGGCACGCGGCAGGCACGGATCGAATCGGTCGCCAAAAACCTGCTCAAAACATCGATATCTCGTCACTGCAGCGGCGGCGTCAATGCCGGCAATTGCGCCCGGTTCACAAGACAGCCTAAGGTCGGCGCTTAGCTTGGCAGGCATCGGGACATCGTGAGAACCTGCCGACCGGAACATTGAAGGGGGGATTGGCCAATGAAACTTGCGATCGCGAGCGACAGCGTCGGGCAACCGCTGGTCTCGGCGCTGCTGCCTCATCTGCGGTCCGGGCCTCATAGCGTGACGGATCACAGCCCGACAGCCGGAACTTCGGAATATTACGCCGATACCGCTGCACGGACGGCGAGGGCTGTGCTTGACGGCGGATTCGATCGGGCCATTCTGTTCTGCGGGACGGGAATCGGCGTCTGCATTTCCGCCAACAAAATCCCCGGGATACGCGCGGCATTGGCCCATGACACATACTCCGCCGAACGCGCGGCGCTCTCCAACAACGCCCAGGTCCTGACGATGGGCGCCCGTGTCATCGGCCCGGAACTTGCCAAATCGATCATCGATGCCTGGCTGTCCCAGCAGTTTGACCCAATGGGCCGCTCAGCCGAAAACGTTGCCGCGATAGACGCGCTCGACCGGACATAGCCAGGCGGATTCAGCCCCGCGGCAGCGAATTGGCCATGATGCGCAGCATCAGCGCCGCAGACGCGGCGCCCGGGTCTTTATGCCCAACCGAACGCGGGCCCAGGCGCGCGGCGCGCCCCAGCCTGGCTTCCATCGCGGCGGTGGCTTCCGCACCCGCTTCCGCCGCATCGGCCGCCGCAGCGAAAACCGCCGACGACGATTGTCCCACGGCGCTGTTCGCCGCATCCGCTGCCGGCCGCCAGGCATCCAGCATCGTCTTGTCGCCGACGCTTGCCTTGCCCCGACTGGCAATTCCTTCGGCCATCGCGGCGACAAGCTTCGTAGCGTCTACGGCATCCAGCCGGTCCCTGCCCTTCACCGCCATGCCAGCCCGCATGAAGGCCGTGGCGTAAAGCGGGCCGGAGGATGCGCCGACAGCGTTCAGAAACGCCTTGGCCGCCGTGTTGAACACATCCGCAGGAACGCCTCCGTCCATCGTCGCCACTGCCCTGCGCACTGCGGCGAAACCGCCAGCCATGGCGATCCCGTGATCGGCATCGCCGATCTCCCCGTCCAAGGCGCATAAATCGTCGCGCGCCGCATCCATCGCGTCGGCAACCGCTTCCATCATCGCCTTGATGTCGTCGCCCGTCATGGCTCAGACCACCCGGAACATGGCGCAGTGGCATGGTCGGTCAATCAGCCGCGCAAGCTCGTCGTCCAGATGCATGCAGGTCACGGAAGCGCCGGCCATTTCCAGCGATGTGCAGTAATTGCCGACCCATGTGGCATGGGTATCCAGTCCCGCTTCGGCCAGACGCGCCTGCACGCGGCGATTCATGATATACAGCTCCATCAGCGGAGTCGCGCCGAGGCCATTGACCAATACAGTCACACGGTCTCCGTCTTTCGAGTCCATCTCGTCGAATATCCGGTCCATCATTGCGTCGACGATCTCGTCGGCTGGCCTGATACGCCCTCGTTCGATGCCGGGTTCGCCGTGGATTCCCATGCCGATTTCCATTTCTCCATCGGGCAGTTCGAAGTTCCACCGACATGTCTGGGGCAATGAGCACGGTGAGAGCGCAACACCCATCGTGTAGGTGCGTTCGTTGGCGCGCCGCGCTACACGCTCAACCTCGTCAAGACCCATCATCTCATCCGCCGCCGCGCCGGCCGCCTTGAAAATGAAGAAGTTGCCTGCGACCCCGCGGCGGGTCTCGATCCTGTCGCTTGGCGCCGACGCGACATCATCCGTCGTGAGCACCGTCCGCACCTCGATATCGTCCATCCCCGCCATCTCGGCGGCCATGTCGAAATTCATCACGTCGCCGGCATAGTTGCCGTACATGAACAGAACGCCCGCACCGCCATTGACCTCCTGAACGCAGGCCAGCGCGGGGTCTGGCGGCGGCGAGGCAAAGACATTCCCGACCGCGGCGGCGTCTGCCAGGCCTCGTCCGACGAAACCCACGAAAGTGGGCTCGTGCCCCGAGCCGCCTCCGATGACGATGCCCACCTTGCCAAGCCTCGGTCCGTGCCGCGCAACGATCGCGCGGCCCGACCTGTCAGAGGCCCGCAGGGTATCGGAATGTGCCAGCAGAATACCGTCAAGCATCTCCTCTACTGCATCATCTCCGCTGTTGATGATCTTCTTTGTCCGCACCGGTCCAGCCCTCCGATTTCTTTCAGTTGAAGTCCGACGCAACCGGTCGGGTCAACCGGGCGGTACCACGCCTTTTGACAATATGATATTGCCGTAAAGTCGGGTTTCCGCTGTCTGCACGACACAATAAGCCCGTCGGGCTTCCTCATAGAACGCATGGCGCTCCACGCCGCGCACCTGGGCTGGTCTGTCGGCGGTTTCATCAATGATTCTCTGAAATTCGGCCACGATGTCCGGAACGGCTTCCGGGTCACCGACCACCAGCATCGCGCGCGCCGGCGCATCGACATACGAATCTAGCGGCATCAGCGTCAGTACCGCTTCAAGCGCCTCTGTAGCGCTGACCCCCGCCAGCCGTTCGAGTCGCTCCCCGCAGCTCTCGGCCGGAAAATTTGCGTCCGCGATCACCAATTCGTCGCCATGCCCCATCGCCCTGAGATGACGCAGCAGATCGGGCGTTAAGGCATTTGGAATTCCGATCAGCATTCCATTCTCCCTTTCCAATGGTCCGATATAGCCTTATTTCCAAGACGCAATCAATTCACTCACCTCCTTCTCCGTGAACCTACCGCAGGCTTAAGGATGAGTGAAAGCGGTCCCGGGATTCAAGGTCCGGTAAGGATGTACCGATGGATCAAGAACCGCTATATTGACCTGCCGAACGCGCGCGGGCGTTTGGCGCCGACAGGCTGACCGTAAGCGCACAAGGTGCGGGACCAAAGCGGCGTTTCCGTCCCACGGAACCGGAAGAAAGCGCGGGAGCATGGCCGGTGGATTTTCCGCTGGCGATACGAATGAGAATATTCCCATTCAGAATGAATAAATTGGAGTCCATCACCGGTTGCAACGTGCCTACGACAGGTGTCCGGGTGACGCTTCCGCGCATCATGGTCGTGATCGCTGCAGAATGCCGTCGGCAGTCCCTGAACACCAGGACGATGCAGTGTGAAAATCTGTTTGACGTATATATTACTTTACCTCAGTATTTTCGGTAATGGGAGGAAGTATGAACCGTGTTACCGTTCAGGATGCGGCGAGCATGAGTCCTGCGGTCATCGACCGTTATCCATTGCAGCGCGGGGGTGTCCGCAGGGCGAAGAGACGGCGCGC
This sequence comes from uncultured Rhodobacter sp., assembly GCA_965201085.1. GTDB lineage: Bacteria > Pseudomonadota > Alphaproteobacteria > Rhodobacterales > Rhodobacteraceae > JAPOUP01. The sequence goes on from CBDAVS010000016.1 coordinate 380,275, forward strand.
GGCCGAGGCATTGATCCGGTTTGGCTTCGACCACGACCGAACCGCTACCAATTTCACGCGTAGACCATCCGAAAAATCGGTTTACATGGTTTCAGCCGGTGATACCGCGATCTTTGGCGGTTTTCGGTCCCAATTCGACACCGTCAGCCCCCATTCCGCGAAAAAGCTGATGGACACTAGCATGGTCTCTGTTACGCAGTGGGACCTGTGGCATGCCGAGGATGCCTCGGAACCGCTTGGCGGCCGAATAGGCGATGGCCTGACTCCGTCGGCGTTCGATAGCCAGGTCGCGCACGGCGCCATCGAAGCGGTCGCAAGGGGCGTGACGGTCTTCAACGCGGAGAGATGCCGGAACCCATTTATACAGCGCCGGTCTCCGGAACGGTCGCTGCGGTTCCGCTTAAGGAGTCGAGCCGTGAGACACACAGCGCGCTTCGGCTGCCCGATGCTTTGGCCGGCACCGCAATGAACGTGAATCAGGAACATATCTGCATTGGGGTTTTATGCGCGAAAGCCTGCCTTAAGTCCCTATGCCACACAGAATACAGAGGATTCACCAGATGAAGACGATCAAAGGACCCGCCCTGTTCCTGGCACAGTTCACCGGGGACGAGGCCCCGTTCAGTTCGTGGGACAGCATCACCAAATGGGCGGCTGACTGCGGTTACAGAGGCGTACAGGTTCCCAGTTGGGACGGGCGGCTGATCGATCTCGCCAAGGCCGCCGAGTCAAGGGAATATTGCGACGAATTCGAGGGCATCGCCGCGGCGAACGGCGTCGAGGTCACCGAACTGTCGACACATCTGCAGGGCCAGCTGGTCGCCGTGCATCCAGCCTATGACGAGGCTTTCGACGGCTTCGCGGCGCCCGAAGTGCGCGGCAACCCCAAGGCGCGCCAGGAATGGGCCGTCGATCAGTTGAAGAAGGCGCTGTCCGCCTCCAGGAATATGGGGCTGTCCGCGCAGGCGGCCTTTTCCGGCGCCCTTGCCTGGCCCTATGTATACCCTTGGCCACAGCGGCCCGCGGGACTCGTCGAGACGGCATTCGATGAGCTTGCCGCGCGCTGGAAACCGATCCTGGATCATGCCGAGGACTGCGGGGTCGACATATGCTACGAAATCCACCCGGGCGAGGATCTGCATGACGGCATCACCTATGAGATGTTTCTGGAGCGCACGGGCGATCACGCACGGGCCTGCATGCTCTACGACCCGTCGCATTACGTGCTTCAGTGCCTTGATTACCTGGACAACATCGACATCTACCGGGATCGGATCCGGATGTTCCACGTCAAGGACGCGGAATTCAATCCAACCGGCCGCCAGGGAGTCTATTCCGGCTTCCAGAACTGGATTGACCGCGCCGGACGCTTCCGAAGCCTTGGCGATGGGCAGGTGGATTTTGGCGCCGTATTCTCAAAACTGTCCGCCAATGACTTCGACGGCTGGGCCGTGGTCGAATGGGAATGCTGCCTCAAACATCCCGAAGACGGGGCGCGCGAAGGCGCCCGGTTCGTCAGCGACCACATCATCCACGTGACCGAAAGGGCGTTCGACGACTTCGCGGGCGGGGGCACGGATGAAGCGGCCAACCGCAGGATGCTGGGGATCGAATGATGGCCGACCGTATCAGGCTGGGAATGGTCGGGGGCGGCAACGACGCTTTCATCGGCGGAGTCCATCGCATCGCATCCCGCATCGATGACCGTTTCGAACTCGTTGCGGGAGCGCTGTCTTCAACACCGGAGAAATCGCGCGCCAGTGGCGAAGCGCTGGGCCTTCCGCGCGTCTATGATGATTTCCGGCAGATGGCCATACGGGAAGCGCGGCGCAGGGACGGAATCGAGGCGGTTGCCATCGTAACCCCGAACCACATGCACTACCCAGCCACCCGTGAATTCCTTAAACGCGGCATTCATGTGATCTGCGACAAGCCTCTGACAGGCACGTTGCCGGAGGCCAGGAAACTGGTGAAAGCCGCGGAATCTTCGGATGCACTTTTTGTTCTGACGCATAATTACACCGGCTATCCAATGGTCCGGCAGGCCCGCGGGATGGTGGCAGCCGGTGAAATCGGCGCCGTGCGCGTGGTCCAGGTGGAATACGCTCAGGACTGGCTGACGGTGCATCAGGATTTCAAGCAGGCTGAATGGCGAACCGATCCGGTGCGGGCCGGAACCGGTGGCGCGACCGGCGACATCGGCACCCATGCCTACAACATCGCCTGCTTCGTGACCGGACTGGCGCTGGATGTGCTGGCGGCCGATCTCGACAGCTTCGTCGAAGGCCGGCGGGTGGATGACAACGGCCATGTGATGCTGCGGTTTCACGGTGGCGCCAAGGGCATGCTGTGGTGCAGCCAGGTCGCGCCAGGGAACGAGAACGCGCTGCGCCTCCGCGTCTACGGCGAAAAGGGCGGGCTGGAATGGGCCCAGGAGGACCCAAACTACCTTTGGCATACACCGTTTGGCGAGCCAAAACGGCTGGTCACCCGCAATGGCGCAGGCGCTGGCGATGCCGCCGGTCGCGTCAGCCGCGTGCCGCCGGGCCATCCCGAAGGCTACCTGGAAGGCTTCGCCAACATCTACTCAGAGGCTGCGGAAGCGATCCGGGCCATTCAGTCGGGCCAGGACCTTTCGGAGGACGTCATATTCCCGACGGTCCAGGACGGCCTGAAAGGTGTTCAGTTCGTTGACGCCTGCGTCCGGTCCTCGCGTCGAAACGGGGCCTGGGTGAATGTCTGACCTGAAGGTCGAGTCCCTGCGCCAGACATTCGGCTCCGTCATCGCATTGAACGGCATGTCCTTCGACGTGGCGGGAGGCGAATTCTTCTGCCTGCTGGGGCCTTCGTCCTCGGGCAAGACGACGACGCTGCGCGCGATTGCCGGACTGGAAGAGCTCGCGGGCGGATCGGTGCGTTTCGCTGGCCAGGATGTCACGGGTGCGCCCGTTCAGGGCCGCGGCATGTCAATGATCTTCCAGACATTCGCGCTCTATCCGCATCTCAGCGTCGAGGCCAATCTCGCGCACCCGCTGCGCCGGTCCGGCACCAGTTCGGAGGATGTGGCGAAGAAAGTCGGTGAGGTGGCCGAACTTCTGCGCGTCACCCACACATTGAAGCGCAGACCGACGACGCTTTCAGGCGGCGAGCAGCAGCGTGTCGCCATCGGTCGCGCCATTGTCGGGCGACCCAAACTGCTCTTGCTGGATGAGCCGCTGACGAATCTCGACGCAAAGCTGCGCCACGAGATGCGGGCGGAATTCAAGCGGTTGCACCGCGAGCTGGGCATGACCATGCTTTACGCCACGCCCGACCAGCTGGAAGCGCTGACAATGGGCGAACGCGTCGGCGTGATCAAGGACGGCAGGGTGGTTGCCATCGGCGCGCCGCGAGATCTCTACCGGCATCCGAGCGACACCTATGTAGCGCAGATGGTCGGTTCGCCGCCGATCAACTTCATGTCCGCAACCGGCAGCGGCGAGAACCGGATCAAGCTGCCCTTTCTTGATCTGTCCATCGCGGCGCCTGGCGTTAAGTCCGGCCAGCCGATCAGGCTGGGCCTGCGCCCGCATGACATCGCACTGGTCGGGAACGGATCAGGCCATGCGACAAGCTTCCCCGCCAGAATCCATCTTACCGAACCGCTGGGCGACGTCACGGTCATCGACATCACGGCCCGTGAAATGAATCTGAAGATGGTCCTGAGGGAAGAGGTCGCGGCGAATTTCAATGTTGGCGATGACATCCAAATCGCCTTCAATCCCGAAGATCTGCATATCTTCGACCCGTCGACCGGAACCCGGCTTGGCAACGGCGCGGCATAATGAACAGGCGAGCGGTGGCAACCAAACAGGCATCAAGACAGACAATGGAGGAAAACCATGAAAACACGTAACATTCTCAGTGGCCTGATGGGCACGACGGCGCTGGCGGCCGGGCTTGGCGCCGCGCCGGCGCTTTCGGCCGGCATCACCATAACGATGGCGGCGCCCGACTGGCCGCCAACGCGCTTCATGAAAGAGCATTTCGACCAGACCTACACCTCGCCGGCAGGTCACACCACGACGCTGGACATGGATTTCATTCCCTGGCCGAGCTTCTATGAGCGCGTCGCTGCCTCGCTGACATCGGGTGAGCAGAAATATCAGATGATCGTCACCGACAGCCAGTGGCTGGGCGCTTTCGTGGAAGGCGGCTACTATCTGAATCTCACCGACAGGATCAACGCGGATCCGGAACTGAAGGCCATCATGCAGGATCTGCATCCGGCGCTGGTTTCGGCCTATTCGACCTACCCGCACCGAACGCGGGCGCAGCTTGAGGAAGCGGGCGAGGTTCCGGCCCCTGGCGTCAACTACTACGGCTTCCCGCAGTTCCCGGATACCTACGTAACCTTCTACCGCGAGGATGTCTTCTGCCACGAAGGCGAGATGGCTGCGTTCCAGGAAAAATACGGAACGAACCTGCCCTGTAGCTACGAAGACTGGCAGGACACCGACTGGCAGAAATGGGGTCAGATCGGCGAATTCTTCCAGCGTTCGGCCGGTGAGGAACTGGCAGGCGAGACGCTTGCGGACGATTTCTACGGCATCGCTTACCAGGCCGGCAAGGGCTACGACTTCTCGACCATGGCGATCAATGCCTTCATCTGGCAGCAGGGCGGTGACATCTGGGACGAATCAAAGATGCCAGAAGCGCAGGCTGAAGGCGTCGTGAATTCCGATGTGGCCGTGGCCGCGTTCGATGAATACCTGAGCTACCTTCAGTATATGCCGCCTGTCGCACAGACCGGTCAGATGGGCATCTTCGTGATCCAGGACCTCTACATGCAGGGCAAGGTCGGCGCGATCATCGACTGGGTTGGACTTGGCGAGCCGGTGCTCGACCCCAACGCCTCGACCGTGCATGACAGATCGGCATTCGGCCCGGCACCCGGAACGCGCAAGGGCGACGGTTCGATCGACCGTACCGGCAATATCGGCGGGCAGCCCTTCGTTCTGACGACCTGGAACAGCGAAGAAGTCGTCGAAGAAGCGCTGAACGTGGTGAAGTGGTGGCTCAATCCCGAAACGCAGATCGCCGCCGTCGCCAATGGTGGACAGTCAGGACTGGTGAGCGTTATGGCCGATCCTGGCTACAACGATCTGCGCCCGTGGAACCGGGCTCACGTCGAAATGATCGACTGGCAGAAAGACGTCTGGCACATTCCGGAATTCTTTGAACTGCTGACCCAGCAGCAGGAAGAGTTCGACAAAGCGATCACAGGCCAGATATCCGCCAAAGAAGCCCTTGATGCGGTCGCGGAGTTCCAACAGGAACTTCTTGAAGATATCGGCTTCATCGAATAGCGGGTTGTCGCTTCCGGGGCCCGGCCATATGCCGGGCCCCTTCTTTCGTTTGTTTGGTTGCAGAAGGACGACACCGAAATGTCCGACATTTCCGACTCCAGAAGCGGATTTGGCGTCTGGCTGCTGGACCCTAAAAGACGCGGTCCACTGCTGGTGGCACCGGCATTGATCATCCTTTTCGTTATGAATATCTTCCCGCTTCTGTGGTCTTTCGGGTTGAGTTTTTTCAACTACAAAGCCTCGAGCCAGCGGATTCCGTCCTTCCGGGGACTGTCCAACTATGAACGCGTTCTGACCGACGAGAAGACCTGGGAGCGGTTCCAGACCACGGCGGTCATCGTCGGGTCCTCGGTTCTGCTGCAGTTGATCGTCGGCTTTATGCTGGCGTTGATGTTCGCCAAAGCCTTCCCCCTGCGCCGCATCGTACTGATGCTGGTCCTGACACCAATGATGCTCTCGTTCGTGTCCGTCGGCGTTTTCTTCAAACTGTTTTACGAACCGACATTCGGCATCGTCAGCTATGTGATGAATCTGTTCACCGCGGAAAAATTCGTGATGCTCGGCTCACCTGGCGGGGCCATAGCCGGAATCGTCATCGCGGATGCCTGGATGTGGTCACCCTTCGTGATGCTGTTGGTGCTCGCCGGGTTGGTATCCGTGCCGAAGCACCTCTACGAGGCGGCGGAAATCGACCGGGCTTCCAGCTGGCGCACCTTCTGGACGATCACTTTTCCATATATCAAATCGCTCCTGCTTCTGGCCATTCTGTTCCGCACCATCGAGACTTTCAAGCTCTTCGATATCGTCTACATCATCACCGAGGGCGGACCGGGTAGTTCCACGGAGACCATAGCCGTCTTCCTCTACCGCAACGCATTCCAGTTCTTCCAGACGAGCCGATCGTCGGCGTTGGCCTATATCGTCCTGTTCATCGTGATCGTGCTGACGAACCTGTATCTATACGCGGTGAACCGGCGCGACGAGGAGATCGGATAATGGTCCGCAGGTACCGCGAGATCGGCAAAGCCGGCTGGGGGTATACCGCGGTCACCGGCATCGTCGGCTTAATCTACTTCTTCCCCGTCCTCTGGATCATCCTGACCGCATTCAAGACACGGACGGACGCGCTGGCCGTACCGCCGAAACTGTTTTTCACGCCGACGCTGGAGAATTTCCAGTCCGTGTTCTTTCGTGCCTCCATTACCACCGGCAGCAGCCAGGCCACCGATATGGGGCTGTATTTCTTCAATTCGATCTTCATCGCTTTCACGTCCGTGGGCCTGGCACTGATGGTCGGTGCCCTGGCGGCATATGCGTTCAGCCGCTATCCACTCAAGGGCAACGACACCTATCTCTTCATCATTCTGACGACGCGCATGATGCCGCCGATCGTGGTGATCATCCCGATCTTCCTGATGTTCCGCCTCTCGGGGCTCGCGGGCAGCTACTGGGGAATCATCCTGCTTTACACAGCCTTCAACATTCCGTTTTCCGTATGGCTGGTTAAATCGTTCTTCGACGAGCTGAACCCGGAAATCGAGGATGCGGCCCGGGTGGATGGCGCATCCGAGCGGCGGGTCTTCTTCAGCTTCTGCATTCCGCAGATCCTATCGGGACTTTCGGCGACCTTCGTTTTCGGCCTGATCCTGACCTGGAACGAATTCCTGTTCGCGCTTCTGCTCACGGGGGTCGAGACCCGAACCGTTCCGGTGGCCATGGCCCGTACGCTCGGTGGCGAGGTCGGCGTGGATTACGGGTTGCTTGGGGCCATCGTGACCCTGTTTCTGATCCCGATCTTCTTCGTCACATTTCTTCTGCAGAACCAGCTCCTGCGCGGTGTGACATTCGGTACGGTGAAGAAATGACGATCCAGCTCGCCGGACTCACCAAGCGTTTCGGTGCGCTTACCGCGGTCGATGCCGTCGACCTGGAGGTTGGCGATGGTGAGGTCCTCTGTCTGCTCGGTCCGTCGGGCTGCGGCAAGACCACGACGCTGCGCATGGTCGCCGGGCTTGAATTCGCCACCGAGGGTGACGTGATCCTAGGCGGCAAACGCGTGAACGAACTGGCCCCGAGGGAACGCAACGTGGCCATGTCATTCCAGTTCTACGCGCTCTATCCGTCGCTGAACGTCGCGGAGAATCTGGCATATCCCCTGTATGCCGAAGCACTGTCAAAACCGGAGATCGACAGTCGCGTAGCTCAGGTATCCAGGACGCTTCAGCTTGACGGCATCCTGAATCGAAAGCCAGGACAGTTGTCCGAGGGTGAAAAACAGCGCACAGCCGTGGGCCGGTCGATCATCCGCGATCCCAACTGCTTCCTGTTTGACGAACCGCTTTCCCGCCTCGACGTACAGCTACGCGAAGAGATGCGGGGCGAGATCAAGGAGGTTCTGCAGGACCTGTCCCGTCCCACGGTCATCGTAACCCACGACCAGCTGGAAGCGCTGACGATGGCCGACCGAATCGCGGTGATGCGCAACGGAAGAATCGAGCAGGTGGATACACCCCACAATGTTTTCGCCAAGCCCGCGAACCTGTTTGTCGCTGGTTTCATCGGAACGCCTCAGATGAATCTGTTGCCTGCCACTCTAGCCGCGGCGCGACCGGGCGGAGCCGCCGAATTCTCGGTGAAAGGCGGGCAGACCATCGCCATTGAGGTCGACCGGCGCGTTATGGAACTCAGCCCCGGCGCCAGGGTGACGCTTGGCATCCGGCCGCGAAACCTTGAAATCTCCCATGATTCCGTCGCTGACGGTCTGTCGACCAGGATTGACATTGTAGAACCGATGGGAGCCGAGACTATGGCGCATCTGCATGACGGGCTGCATGATCTACGCGTCGTGACCGACTGGCGTGTCCCGATGGCCGAGAATGATCAGGTTCACGTAAGGTTTCCGCCCAGGGCAACGCATATTTTCACCGAGGATGGGGAGGCTCTTAGGTCATGACCGCCATTCAAGCCAAACTTCTGGAACGCCTGATCATCGGACTATGCGTTCTTTCGGTGATCTTCATCTTCCAGCCGTTCTCGATCACCCTGTTTTCCATCGGCTGCGTCAGCGTCATCGTCGGCGCGCTCGCCTTCAACCTTGTGCCGCTTTGCCGTGAAGGCATGGAATGGCGGTCCATCATCAGGGTTTCGCTCATCATCGTGATCATTCTGGCCGTCGCGGCGGCGCTTGGTGTGGGTACCGCATTCCTTTACGTAGATTATCTAGAGACGCTCAGGTGAACCGCTTCGACGTTTCCATTATCCGACGCAACATCCTCGATATTCAGGGCCATCAAGCGGTCGGGATCGCCGGATTCGAGGAATGCGCCCTTCCCCAAACGGTGCCCGCGTCCCTGGTGGCAGGCGGATTCCGGTCGGACGCCAGCATATTGAACCATGCGCCAGCCGAGGCCGGAATGGCCCTCCGTCAGACATGATCGCCTGTGTTGCAGGTACCTTCGATACCAAGGGCGTGGAGCTCGGCTATATCGCTGATCTGATCCGCCGCTCTGGCCTGCCAGTACGAACCGTCGATCTTGGCACCACCGGCGCTGGCGGAGCGGATGTCGCGGCGACGGAGGTCGCCGCCTGTCACCCGGATGGCGCGGGAGCGGTGTTCGGACGGTCGGATCGAGGAGAGGCGGTTTCCGCTATGTCCATCGCATTCGAAGCCTATGTCCAGCAGGCGGACTGGATCGGAGGGATGATCGGCGCCGGGGGATCGGGCGGCACCGCGCTGGTCGCACCGGCCATGCAATGCCTGCCTGTGGGGGTGCCGAAAGTGCTGGTCTCGACCGTCGCAAGCGGCAACGTCGCGCCCTATATCGGCTCGTCCGATATCACGCTGATGCATTCGGTCACGGATGTGCAGGGGCTGAACCGTCTTTCGCGCCGTGTCCTTGGCAATGCGGCCCATGCTCTTGCGGGGATGATGCGGTACAGGGTTCCGGATGCGGTGGCCAAGCCCACCATTGGTCTGACGATGTTTGGGGTCACTACGGTATGTGTCAGCCATATCGCCAGGATGCTGTCATCGGACAGCGACCCTCTGGTCTTTCATGCCACCGGTACCGGCGGGCGGGCGATGGAGAAACTGGTCGACAGCGGATTGGTGAAGGCGGTGATCGATCTTACCACGACCGAGGTGGCCGACATGCTGGTAGGCGGCGTGTTCCCGGCAACCGAAGACCGGATGGGTGCCGTGATCCGGACCGGCATTCCCTATGTCGGTTCGGTCGGTGCGCTCGACATGGTGAATTTCGGCGCGCGCGAAACCGTACCGGAACGGTTCGCGGACCGGCGGTTTCACATACACAACCCGCAGGTCACGCTGATGCGAACGACACCCGAAGAGAACGACAGGTTCGCCGCCTGGATCGCGGCCAGACTCAACCGGATGACCGGGCCCGTCCGTTTCCTGATCCCCGAGCGGGGAGTTTCGGCCCTGGACGTGGAAGGCCAGCCATTCCATGATCCCGACGCGCTTGCCGCATTGCGGCGCAGGCTGAAGAACGACGTCATGCCTACCCGGGACAGACAGCTGGTGTCGGTTCCCGCCAACCTGAACTCAACGGAATTCGCCTGTGCGGCATTGTCCGCTTTCAGTGAGATCGCCAGATGACGGTACCGCGCTCCCAAATCCTCGCGCGCCTGCGTGCCAGGATTGAATCCGGCCTGCCGATAATCGGCGGCGGCGCCGGCACCGGACTCTCGGCGCGGTGTGAGGAAGCGGGCGGCGCCGACCTGATCGTCATCTACAATTCCGGCCGCTATCGCATGGCCGGGCGCGGATCGCTGGCGGGACTTCTGGCCTACGGCAACGCGAACGACATCGTCGTTGAAATGGCGAAAGAGGTGCTGCCCGTGGTGCGGGACATCCCTGTGCTGGCCGGTGTCAACGGCACCGATCCATTCATGCTGCGCGACAGATTTCTTGACGACCTGATCGCCCTGGGATTTTCGGGCATACAGAACTTTCCCACCGTCGGACTGATAGACGGCAGGTTTCGCGCCAACCTGGAAGAGACCGGGATGGGTTACGGGCTTGAGGTCGATCTGATCCGCGCGGCGCGGGAAAAGGATCTGTTAACGACCCCATATGTCTTCAATACTGACGAGGCGGCCTTGATGGCCGGCGCGGGCGCGGACATCGTCGTGGCCCATCTTGGCCTTACGACGGGAGGAGACATCGGTGCGGAAACCGGGCTGGAACTGGCGGACTGTCCGGTGCTGATTGACGAAATGGCGGCGGCGGCGCGGGTGGTGAACCCTGATATAATCGTGCTATGCCACGGCGGGCCGGTCTCGATGCCTGCGGATGCGGATTTCGTGCTGCGCAACTGCCGGGACTGCCAGGGCTTCTATGGCGCGAGTTCGATGGAACGGCTGCCGAGTGAACGGGCGCTTGTGGAACAGATGCGGGCATTCACCCAGATCGGAGGAAAGCAATGACCGGAAAATTCATGATGTCGGCACAGACACAAGCCGAGATCCTTGACTGGGGAACCCTGCGCTGGATGAGCCATCCGCCGTCCACAGGGGCAGGCATGCTGACCGTGATCGAAGTGAACATCGCTCCGGGCCAGGGGCATGACTTCCACAGACATCCCGGGCAGGAGGAGGTGATTTACTGCATCTCCGGCAAGGTCGAGCAGTGGCTGGACAGGGAGAAGGGAATCTTGGGCCCGGGCGACTCGGTATTTATCGGTGCGGATGTGGTGCACGCCTCATTCAATGTGGGCAGGGAAGACGCGCGGCTGCTGGCCATTCTGGGGCCTTGCGTCGGCGAGCAGGGCTACGAACTGGCTGACGTCGCCGACCAAACTCCCTGGAATTCCCTGCGTTGAGTTCCCGTCAGGTCATGTCACCCGGTGCGGAGGGGAGGTATGGCCGCTTCCGGGCGTTCAACGAATTTCAGGCTGCGCACTCCCATTGTCCCGTTCTGCCGGATTTCAGCACGGCATCCGTCACCAGGTCGGTCCGATGCGCGTCGGCGAACGTCGGCGCCGCCGCATCACCGCTCAGGCCTTTGATGAAATCCGCGGCCTGGTGCACGAAGCTCTCGGCATAACCGACGTGCAGCCCCGGCACCCACCAGTTCCCCATATATGGATGTTCGCCATCAGTGACGTGGATGGAGCGCCAGCCGCGTTCAGTGCCTTCATCGCGGTGATCGAACATGGACAGCCGCGTAAGGTCGTGCAGATCCCATGCCAGCGACGCATGTTCGCCGTTTATCTCGAATGTATAGAGTGCCTTGTGCCCGCGGGCATAGCGGGTCGCCTCGAACAGTCCCAGCGAACCGTTTCCAAACCGCGCCATGAAGACGCTGGCGTCATCGATCCCAACCGGCTCCACCTTGCCGGTAAGGTTGTGAGGACGCTCCTTGACGAAGGTTTCGGTCATAGCGGTGACGGTGTCGATTCCACCGTTCAGCCACATCGCGGTGTCGATGCAATGCGCCAGCAGATCGCCGGTAACGCCTGAACCGGCGACATCCACGTCAAGGCGCCAAAGCGCTTCTCCCCCCTGCGGGAGATCCTCGGCAATGGTCCAGTCCTGCAGAAACTGCGCACGGTAATGGAAAATGCGCCCCAACTGGCCTGAATCGATCAAGTGCTTTGCATGGGTCACCGCTGGAATCCGGCGGTAATTGTACCAGACCATATTGGGCACGCCGGACTTCTCGACGGCCGCCACCAATTCCGCGGATTCCGCCGCCGTCCGACCCAGCGGTTTTTCGCACATCACCATCTTGCCCGCTTCCGCCGCGGCGATAGCGATTTCGTGATGGACATTGTTTGGCGCGGCGATGTCAATCAGGTCGATGTCGTCGCGGTCGATGAGCGCGCGCCAATCGGTTTCAATCGACCCGTAGCCCCAGTTGGTGGCGAATTCCTCCAATCTGTCCCTGTTTCTGGCGCAGACAGCCGTCAGTTCCGGTTCGTGGCTGAGATCAAAGAACTTCGGCGCCTGCGAAAACGCATTCGAATGGGTCCGGCCCATAAAGCCATAGCCCACCATACCGATACGGAGTCTGTCCTTAGCCATTCCATTCACTCCATCCATGGGCATCCCGCACCTTGATCATGGCGGCAAGGATGTCGTTCCAGGTCTGCTGGTCCTCCAGCACGGAATTGGGAAACATGCAGCCATCCCAGCAGATGTGCCGCATTGCCTTGGTCGGCGTACCGTCCGCGTCGTTCAGCCAGAAACCCGCGTGCCTGACGATGTCCAGCTTGCCATTTACATCCGTCGCCATGCAGTGGCGTCCGGTTCTGTCATGGCTTCCCTGGCCGTGTACGGTCCCATCGTTTTGGGCAACGTGGAAATCGATCGTCCAAGGACGCAACGCCTCGGTAACCTTGCGCAGCGCTTCGTCCAAAGCGGCGGAGTCGTCAAGCTGTTCCGGCGTGATGAGCTGATGCTCCGGTGCGTTATAGCCGAGGGTATAGAGCATTGAGTGCGCCATGTCGGCCTGGAACCCAAGCGTTCGGGATCGATCAACCGCCTCCAGGAGATCCACCATATGTTTCCATGAATGCATTCCACCCCAGCAGATCTCCCCTTCCGCCGCCAGTCTCTCGCCATGATCTTCCGCGATGTCGCAGGCCTGGCGGAGTGTTTCGGCCATCCTGGCGGTATTGACTGCCGGGTCCTCCGCCCATTCGTTTACCCCTGTCGCCGTATCCACGCGAACCACGCCGCCTGTGCGCACGCCAATATCACGCAAACGGTTCATGATGCCGCAGGCCTTTCGAACCGCCTCAAGAAATGCGGTACGCCCCTCGCCTTCATCCATCGCGGATCCACCGCCGACGGGCGGCCAGACGGGCGCCACTGCGGAACCCACGGCGAGTCCGCGGCCACCAATGTTATCGGCGAGCGCCTTGATCCCGTCCTCGTCCACATCGATCGATGTATGCGGGTCGGCAAGAAACAGGTCGACCCCGTCAAATCCGATACCATCGACCTCAGCCGCCTGGGTCATGTCCAGCATTCTGTCCAGAGCGATCGGCGGCTCATCGTCGCCTTTGCCAACGAGCCCCGGCCACATCGCGTTGTGCAGTTTGGGATAGGAATTTCCCCCCATAACGTCCTCCCGAATGAAATGGTCCTGACGTAACCTCTCATACCCTGTCAATATTGCAATCCAATTTCGGCGCGCATCCCCACCATTCCCGTCTTTCAGGACGCACGTTTCGAGTGTAGAGAGACGCAATGTCATTGGAGGACGCTGTGATGAAAATCGGTTTCTGCATGCTTCTTTGGACGACATCCGTCGGTGAAGAGCACAAGGGCATTCTGGAAGACATCAGGGCAACAGGCTATGATGGGATCGAGGTGCCTGTTTTTGACGGCACACCGGACGACTACGCCGCGATAGGCAGGATGCTGGATGAGCTTGGCTTGGGGCGCACCGCGATTTCAGTGATCCCGACACCTGACATGCATATCCTAAGCGACGATGCAGCCGACCGGCAACGGGGCGAAGATTATCTGAAATGGCTGGTTGACTGCGCTGCGGCGCTTGGGGCCGATGGAATCGGCGGACCACTGCACCAGACGCTCGGACATTTCTCCGGCGAGGGTACGACTGAAGCGGAGTTCGACAGGGCGCGCGAGGTGCACAGCCGCGTCGGCGATCATGCGCAGGCAAATGGACAGGTCCTTGCGCTGGAAGCGGTGAACCGTTTCGAGACATATTTTGCCAACACGCTGGACGGTCTCTGCGCCTACACCCGCTCGCTCGGACATCCATCGATCCAGACGATGTACGATACGTTCCACGCCAATCTTGAAGAACAGGATCCGGTCGGCGCGTTCACCCGCAACGCTGCGGATATCGTGCATGTTCATATCAGCGAAAACGACCGCGGTGTTCCGGGGCGAGGTCATGTACCATGGTCGGAGACGTTCAGAGCGATCAAAACCTCTGGCTATGACCGTTGGCTGACGATCGAGGCTTTTGGCCGAGGTCTGCCGGAACTGGCTGCCGCAACCCGGGTCTGGCGGGATTTCGCCGAATCGTCAGAGGCATATCACAAAGAAGGCTATCGCTGCATTCGAGAGGGCTGGGACGCGGCATGAGCGATTTTGAGGACCAGGTCGCCGTTGTCACGGGCGGTGCGCAGGGGATTGGCGGCGCAGTCGCCGACAGGCTCTGGAATGGCGGAGCCCGGATCGCGGTCTGGGATCTGGACAGCGGCCTCGCAGGCAGGAAAGCCGCGGCTTTGGGCGGAGAGTGCTTCGCGCTTGAGGTGGATGTCGCCAGTTGGGACAGCGTGGCGGTGGCGGCCGACACTACTTTGGAGCGCACCGGCCGTATCGACATTCTGGTGAATTCCGCCGGGATCAGCGGAATGAACGCCACTGTCGAGACCTATCCCGTCGACCACTTTGCGGAAATTGTCCAGATCAACCTGATGGGCACTTTCCACGTCAACAGGGCAGTGGTACCCGCGATGCGCCGACAGGGCTATGGGCGGATCGTCAATATCGCCTCGGTCGCCGGCAAAGACGGGAACCCGAACGCAGGTGCCTATTCCGCGTCGAAAGCCGGTGTGATCGGCCTGACCAAGTCGCTGGGCAAAGAACTGGCGGACGTTGATATCGCAGTCAACTGCGTGACGCCAGCCGCCGCGCATACCCGAATTTTCGACCAGATGAGCGACGAGCATATTGACTACATGCTGTCGAAGATTCCGCGCGGGCGCTTTCTGGAACTCAGCGAGGCTGCCGCGATGATCGCCTGGCTCTGCAGACGCGAAAACTCGTTCACCACCGCGGGTGTGTTCGACCTGTCCGGAGGCCGCTCCACATACTGAGGGAGACTGCCATCCCTGATTCCAACGAAGCGCCCTCCGTGTTGACCGCCACTCGCGGTTCGGATGGGAAACTTGATGTTTCGCCAAAGGGCGATCCCGCCGGGACGGTCAAGGCACTGGATACCCACAGGACTTTTCATTCCTGACAGGCCAGGCAGCAATTGGCTGGATACCGTGGGAAATGCCCTGCCACAGCCTGAAGTCCCGCTGCCGTCCTTGTTCCACGAACAAAGCGGCGCTTTGCGTGTCAGGAGATATGCGCGAAGTTTGGGGCAGACCGCCAAGGCAGCACATCATGGCAGAAGATGAACGCCAGCAGCCTTCGACCGGCCGAGGTTACGCGGCACAACCGAGTCGGCGCATATCCAGTATCATCCGATCCGCAAGTTGACTTCATCAGGGAAAGAGCTAGGCAATGCCAGCCGCGGCCCGATCAGCCGGGATTCCGGCCCGGAAAGCTCCGGGAAAGGAGATTCAATGCCTGCCATAAAGGAACCCCCGTGCCGGTTTGAAGTGCAACACTTCGGGTGGTGGGAAGCCGCGCCGTGGGCGCAGGATATTTCGAATCGGCCGGATAGCGGCGACAGTCCCTGTGCGCGGGATAGGAGAGTGTCATGCCCGAGGGCTACCGCCATCTGACCTTCGACGGGAGATGCCGGATTTACGCGCTGGGGGAAAGCGGACTTTCGAACGGAGCCGTCGCGAGGCGGCTGGGGCGCGCCCCGTCCACGGTATCGCGGGAGCTCCGGCGCAACGCCGGCGGTCGGGGCTACCGCCACAGGCAGGCGCAGAGGAAGGCCACCGAGCGCCGGAGCGATGCCTCTTCGGTTCCGCGGAAGCTGACGGAGGAGCGTCGGCAGCGGGTCGTGGCGAAGCTTGCGGAGGGCTGGAGCCCGGAACAGGTCCCGGGCCGCCTCCGGCTGGAGGATCCGGAGATGGTGGGCAGGCAGCGGATATACGACCTGGTCAGGGCCGACCGGCGGGACGGCGGAACGCTCTGGACGCACCTGCGGCGGCGGGGAAAGAAGCCGAACCGGCAGGGTGGCCGCCACGCGGGCCGGGGCCACATCCCGGGCCGGAGGGACATCCCGGAACGCCCGGAGACCGTCGGGGAGAAGGCCCGGACCGGCGACTGGGAGGCGGATACCGTGATCGGCGGGGCCCACAGGGGGGCGGTGGTGTCGCTCGTGGACCGCGCGTCGAAATTCACGCTTCTCCGGAGGGTTGGCAGGAAGAAGGCGAAGAAGGTCCGGAGGGCGATGGTCCGCATGCTCCGGTCCACCGGCATCCCGGTGCACACGGTCACGGCGGACAACGGCAGGGAGTTCGCGGAGCACGCGAAGGTGGCGAAAGCGCTCGGTGCGGACTTCTTCCTCCCGACGCCCTACCACTCGTGGGAGCGCGGTCTGAACGAGCGTACCAACGGGCTGCTGCGTCAGTATCTTCCGAAGGGAACGGATCTGCGTCAGGTCACGGACGCGCGGGTCAGGGAGGTCCAGGACATCCTGAACGCGCGTCCGCGCAAAGCGCCCGGCTACCTGACGCCGGCCGAGGCGATCGGCCTGGCGCAGCCTCCCTGAGGCGCCTGGACCTGTCGGCTGGTGGGAGGAAAGGAACATACCGGCGGGACCGTCCGGGGTTCGGTCGGGCTCCGCCCTCCCTTGCCCGGGCGGTCCCGCCGCGGAGCCTTGCGGCCGGCGGAAGGCCCGGATACGCCCGGATCCGAAGGGACAGCCGCCGCATTCCACGCGGAATCCGGACCCCTGGCCGGAAAATCCTTCAATCCCGGCCCGCCCGGTCCGCCCGGGCTTCGCCCTCGCTCCGGGGGTGGGCCGGGATTGCACTTCAGACTGGCACTGGGGGAAATTAAGTGAATGACAGAGCTGCTACATCCGCCTCCGCGCCCTTTCCGGGGCCGCCCGCGCGCCTTTCCGGCCAGCGCCCGTGCCGTCGCAACCGCCTTCGGCGCGGTCGCGACCATGTCCGCGGCATTCAGGAGGTTCCGCCGGACGGCGACCGTCACCATCCGCCCATGCGCCTTCTCCTGCCCGAAACAGCTTGCCCGGGAAAGGCCAAGTAGCCTCTTCACCGTCCCGAAGCACCGCCCACCGCGGAAGCGCCGCTTCGAAACCGCCGGTTGAAACGCCTCTCCGATTCCCGCAGCGGCCGCCCCCCGCACCGCCCTGCGCATGATCCGGTCGCGGCATCCGCCCTCGAACAGCGCACCGCGGCTCTCCCTGCCGGCCGTCGCCCGCCGCCCGCGCGCTGGCCTGAGCATCTCCGAAACGGGGGCACTCCACCCGTTCGCAGGCATGGCAGGCGTCCGCTCCACATAGCCACCGAAGTCGGTACGGATAGAATCCCTGTATCCCAAGGCGCTTTTCCTTCCCGTTTTCAGCCGCTAGGCGGCGGGGTCGCCGCCGTGCCGGACCTCCGGTACCGTGGGCTGTCCGGCCTCCGCCCCGCGCCAGCTAGCAGGCGAGGCCTCCGCATAGGTCCGGGGCCGGGCGGGGCGTTCGACCAGCGTGGCGTCGATGGCCGCCTCCCCGCCCACCAGGCCCGACGCCTCCGGCTGCCGGCATGCCTCGGGAGGGAGTCCGTCATGGACCCCGCCCCTGACCAGGGAGCTGCGCAGCCGGAAGCTGGCGGTGGCCCTGCGGTCCCGGGACCGGCCTGTGGCAGTACAGGTCCATTAGATCCGCCCTGGAGACCGGGGGCACCATATACCGACAATGCCGCCGAGGGAAGCGCATTATGCAGAGGTCTCAGGGATGGCGCAAGGGAGTGGCCTAGCACCACTAGGGGTATCGCATGAATTTCATACCCCGAGAATCCGGAGCGGGAAACCGTCGTTCCAGCCCGCCCTTTTCCACATCACGCGGATGGAGCCGCGGTCCTTCGCGCTGTTGGGAAGGTTCATCGCCATGTGCTTCATCACCGCGAAACTCCTGGGGCCCCGGTCTTTCCCCGCCCGGCTGTCATCGTCCCGGAAGGTCACGTCCAGCGCCCAGTGCAGCCGGTTCCCGATTCCCCGGTGCGGGCGCACGGCATGCGCGAACCGCCCGGCGTCGGGGGGCGGCGACGGGATGGGGCACCACGTCTCCACCGTGGTCTTTCCGCCGGTCTCCCGGGCTGACACCACCCGCCCGATGCTGGCCAGGCCCTCCCAGCCCGGATGGCGTTCCCGCAGCCGGCCGATGTCCGCGCACTGGCTGCACCCACGCGTCCCGATCCGGCCCCCATCCCCGTCAACCGTCCGGAAACGCCCGACATTCCCATGATCCCGCTCCCCGGTCACGGATTTCCTTCGCGATGGCGCGCTGGCGCCCCATGGCGCCGGCCGTGACGGTCGCCCCCTCCAGGTGAAGCGGCTCCTGCGGCCCGGGAACGTCCTTCATCCCATTGCCTTCGCCCGCGCCGGGCCGCTCTGCCCCGGGACCGGGCGCAGGCCGTCGCACCAGGCGGAGATCAGGTGCAGGGCGCCATTCCGCCGGCCTTCGGGCCCCGCACGGTCTTTCCGTCCACCGCGACGGTGCGGCCACCGAGGTCACCGCGGAGCCCGGCGGCCCACCGCGTGAAGGCCTCGCCGAACGCCCCCGGACCGAGCGCCCGGAACACGGCTGAAAGGGTGTCGTGGGAAGGGGTGCCATTGGCGAAACCGGACAGCCGGCGCAGGAATTCCAGCTTCTCCCCGCCGTATTCGGCGATGTCGACGAAACTTTCGCACCCGGATATCACCCCGCAGAGACACAGTGGAAGGGTCCCATGCAGCGGATACACGACCTTCGACCGCCGCCGGGGGCCCTCGGGATCTGACATAACGGACTGGAACGACGTGGTTGTCCTCATGGTACCGCTCTCTGGTTCATGCCGTTTCGCAGCCCTGAACCAGACGGCTACCGTCTGCGCAACAACGCCCGCCATTCATGCGATACCCCTACTGGCACCACCATTTCGTCCGAGATCGCGGATCTCTTTCGGTGCGCGCCCATCCTATGGACGACAGGAATCACCAACGGTTGCGGGTTGATGGCGGCAGAATCGGGTTGCACGCGTCCCCGTGCAGCCCTGCCTCCGCAGCAGGACCGGTCGCCCGCATGCATGGTTCCAGCACCAAGCAGCCAAGGCCACTGCTTAAGTGGCCTCTCCTTCAACAGGGTTTGCGGCGGGCGGCGTGGATGCCGGGCTTTCAGAATTTCAGATCAAGCCTTGGTTTCCAGAACGGGCGGAACAGCTCGATTTTAGGGCAGCGGTTCATGACGACCCTGAGGCCCGCCTCCTCAGCCAGCTTGGCGGCGTTGTCGTCATAGACGCCGATCTGACCCCAAAGCACCTTTGCCCCGATCACAATGGCCTGCCTGGCAATTTCACAAAGCTCCTCCTTTGGCCGGAACACCTCGACCATATCAACAGGACGGTCAATCTCGGCCAGCGAACGGTACGCCTTGATGCCACGGATTTCCCTCACTTTCGGATTGGGGTTGACAGGGATCATGTCATATCCGGTTTCATGCAGCACCCGAAGCACGCCATAGCTGAACTTGGTCCTGTCGGCACTGGCGCCTACCATGGCGATGGATCTGACCGATTTCAGGATGTCAGCCAGATATTCCGGATCGTAGTCATAAAGCTCGTCCATCGCTGCGGAGGACATGGGTCAGACATCCTTTGGCGAAGCGATGTCCGCTTTCAGCTCATGGGGCTTCAGGGGATCAAGGAAAGGATTTCGGTAAAGCCGATCATGGCTTTCGACTCCGATTTCAAGAGTGATGTCGCTGGTGGCGCGCGCCACGCAAAGTATGACATAGCCGTCATTGATCTGGCGGTTGTTGAGCGCGACCTGACGGCGCTGGTCCACCTCTCCCGCCGTCAGTTTGGCCGCGCAGGTGATGCAACCGCCGTATCTGCAGCCATATGGCAGGTCAACGCCTTGCCAGCGCAGGGCGTCCAGCAGCGGTTGGCGCGCATCGACCCGATAGACCGCGTTGCTTCGGTTGGATATGGTGACGGTGTGGACGGTCAAAGCCAGATATCGCTTGTGCAGTCGCCGCCGGGATAGCGCATCTCGTGGCAGCGCGAGGGGCCGTTCGGTTCCTTGCCGAAATCGACGATGAAATCCGGGTTGAGCGACATGCCCCCGTTCACCGGATCGCAGTCAATCCGCACCATGACGCCACCCCGTTCGCGAATCTCCGGGTAAAACTGATTGTCCCAGGTCGAGAACAGCGAGGTCGTCACGTAAAGCCT
This sequence comes from uncultured Rhodobacter sp., assembly GCA_965201085.1. Taxonomy (GTDB): domain Bacteria; phylum Pseudomonadota; class Alphaproteobacteria; order Rhodobacterales; family Rhodobacteraceae; genus JAPOUP01. Next base: position 400,694 of record CBDAVS010000016.1, read on the forward strand.
CCGCCCATCGAGGCTGAGCTGGAACATCTGCGGTCCGCCGGCCATCCTCAACCCGTTCACCTCAGGCGCCCGTCCCAGCAGACCGCCCATCCAGACCTGACCTGTGAGCTTCGGTTTCCATGGATCGCTGATATCGTACTGCCGCATGTCGCCATGCAGCCAGTTGTTGAGATAAAGGTGTCTGTCATCCATTGAGACCAGAATCGCCGACATCACCCCCGGTACGGGAATGGGCCACTCCGGGTGGGGTTCGTTTTCGATGTCGATGATCTTTTCCCATTGCCACGCGCCAAGGTCGTCCTTCCACCAGTGAATGACATTGGATGACAGGGCCGCGCCACAGAACCCATGGGTGCTGTCAGGATCATGGTGGAACTTGACCTCCAGCGGCAGCAGGCCGTCTTCGCCCAGATAGAAACTCTCGACAGGTTCACGCTTCGCGAAGTCCCAGAAATGCAGTTCGCGACCGTATTTCAGGTGACCCACTTCCTCGAGGTCGAAGCCCGGCATGAAGGTGTTCGGGGCGGCCCATTCCGACGACACCATCACATTGTGGCGTGGCTGGTACCAGAAGTCATAGCCGAACTTGATGTCCCCCATGGAGTTTTCCCACCGGCCGACGATCTCGAAGTCCCTGTTGAGGTGCAGGTAGCCTCCCGGCGCTTCGCCCTTGGCATCGCCCAGCATCGAGACAATGATCTCGGATCCCAGGCAATGAACCGTATGCGGGCCCGAAAGGTTGGTCCTGGCCTTGATCTCGGCCCCCTCGATCACCTTGTGCAGGCGCGGCGCGCGCGGGTCGGTGGCGGTATCGACGACATGGATGCTGTTCGAGCGCACCCCTGGCAGGAGCAGATACCTGCGGCTCATGGAACTGTCATCGAAACACGACGAGCAGGCGTTCCAGCCCATATGGTGCAGCTCATCTCCGATCCCCGGCATCTCAAGCCGATGAATGACCCTGGAATAGGTCTGGCTTTCGGGGTCCACATCCACGGTTGCCAGATAGTCGGGCTTCTGAATGCCCGTCCCGGTATATATCGCGATCGTATACAGGAGCCTCTCGCGCGGCGCTTTGATCGCATCGGCCGGCGTGGCGTATCCCGGTCCACAGAACTTCATCGGGTCTTCTTATCCAAAGCGGTTTCCAGCCTGTCCATGACGGTCACGTCCGGCAGGGCCTTTCGGCCTGTTGACGGAACGCGCCCTTGCCGGTCCTCAGCGTTGCGGGGAAACTGTCGACAGTTCGGGGTGCCATGGCCATGCAGGTTACCGTCCAGTGACCCGTCGCGGAGACGTCGCCGCTCAATCCAAAGGCATACGCCTCCTTGACCTCGGCCATTGCTCCGGTCATTGGTGGGTCGAAGCCGGTCATCGTTCATCCGCGGTTCATCGCCAAACCGTAGAAACCTGCGACCACCCGCGCCAATTCAATCTGCGGATGAACCCATACCCAAACCGCATGACAACGTCCGTCCTATACAAAACATATGTAAATGACTAAAAAGAACGCATAGCAAAATCGCAAGAGTTGGGGAATTGAATCTACGTCAGCTTGAGGCTTTCCGCGCGACCATTCGCTGCGGCTCGATCACCGAGGCCGCAAACATGATGCATATCTCGCAGCCCAGCGTCAGCCGGCTGATCGCGGATCTTGAGCGTTCGGCGGGGTTTCCCCTGTTCGCCCGGATCGGACGCGGCTTGACGCCGACGGTCGAAGGGGGGCAGTTCTACAGGGCGGTTGAGGGCATGTTCGTCGGCATCGACCGCCTGGAAGAACTGGCCAAATCAATCCGCACGGCTCAGGGTGGCGCCATCTCGATCTCGACGATACAGTCCCTCGCCTCGATCGAACTGCCCGCTGCGGTGGGCCGGGTCTATCGCGAAAACCCCGACATTCGCTTCACCATAAACTCGCGCAATACGCCTGCCATTCTGGATGCGGTGCAAATGCGCCAGGTCGATCTGGGAATTGTCGGTCGCGAAGCGAACCACCAAGGCGTTGAAACGCTGTTCCAGACCTCAGCGCCCTATGTCTGTCTGCTGCCTGAGGATCATTCCCTCGCCGACGGGGAGGGTCCCATCGACCTGGAAGAGGTTGCGCTGAGCGAAACCTTCGTGACTTTCGGAGGCACCTATCCCGACAGGATGATGTCGATGGACCCGGCATTGTCGCAGAAACTGCAGGGCCGGTCGCGACTGTCGGCGGCAAACATGCCATTGGCCGGAGCCTTGGTGCGCGAGACCGGGGCCCTTGCCATCGCCGATCCGTTCTCGGCGGAACAGGCCGTTCGCATGGGCGGCGTTGTATTCCGACCCGTGGTACAGAACCTGACCTATTTCGTGACCATCATCGCGACGGGGCGCGAGCGGCTTTCACGCCAGGCCCTGTCCTTCGTGGATCTATTCGCCGCCCAGCTGACCGCGCGCGTCGAGTTCGTCAACGGGCTTAGAAAGCGCAGCTAGGGTCTGTTGACAGTCATTTCGCGGCGATCGCGGCGGTGGCCGGAAGAAACGTCACCGCCAGCCCGGCTCCGTTCCGTCGCATCGGGTGGTGACAGCGCGGAACTCCCTGCCTTTCGCGAATGAACCGTCGATCCGGTGCCGCCACCCGTACATCTCCCTGTCGGGCTCCCGCGCCTCTTTCCGGCTCTGCCGGTAGGGAATGACGCCTTTCACTCCCCGGCCAGCCGGTCCGCGATGCCCCCCTTTCGTGCCCGCCGCCTTCCGGCGGGCCTGCGTCGCCGCGCCGCCCGCTAAGCCGCGTTCAAAGCCGGACTCCCCCGGCAGCGCATTGAAAATAAGGGCGGTGACGCCGTTCGGGATCCAGCGCGGGCGCCGTCCGGACACGCCGCCGCGCCTGCCGGAACGCTCCGGAAGGCCGCGCCGGGGAGCGCTGGCCCGCGCCCGCGCCGGAGCGCCACCTCCGGGAACGTGCGGCCGTTCGCTGCCGTGACCCCGGGGGCCCCCGCCCTGCCCGGAAGCAGGTCCCCGGCCGCCTAGCGCGTTTCCGTTCCTGTCCATGGTTCCCGCCCTTTTTCCGCCCGCGGCGCTTTTCCGGCTGCCATCGAGGGCGAATACGACCGGTTCGGACGGCATGCACGGCCCCGAATGTCAACAGACCCTAGTTCAGAACCTCAGGCAGCCAGGTCGCCGCCGCCGGAAAGAAGATCATCAATACCCCGAAGACAATGCCTATCCCGACGAACAGCGGCACCTCGCGGAAAGCCTTTTCCGGGCTTTCCCTAGCGACACCGGAAGCGGTGTAGACCCCGATACAGACCGGCGGCGTGATCATCCCGATCCCGGCGAAGGCTACGAAAACCACATAAAGGTGCAGGATGTTCTGGTTCAGGGACAGGGCAAGGGCCGCGAATATCGGGACGGTCAGATAGAAGACCGGTACGATTTCGATGAAGGTGCCCAGGATCAGGCAAATGACCGCGACCGAGAGCCAGAAGGTCAGCGGCGCACCCCCCAGTTCGGTGAAGTAAGCGATGATCTTTTGCGGGGTCTGGCTATAGGTCAGAACGACGCTGAGGAAGGTGGCCATGGCGATGATCGCAAAGATCACCGCTGTGATGCGCGCTGTCTTGTGAAGGGATCCGAGAATTCCCTGGAACGTCAGCTCGCGATAGACCAGCGTTCCGATCAGGATGGCCCAGATGCCGGCGACCGCGGCGGATTCAGAAGGCGACAGCAGTCCGGCATAGATTCCGCCAAGGATGATTACCGGCGTGAACAACCCTGGAATGGCGGCACGGAACGCGGCGAGCCGTTCGCCAGCGCTTGCTTTGCTTTGGGTCTTCAGGTGCCGACACTTCCAGGCGACGACGGCCCCCAGCAAAAAGATAAGAACGAAACCCGGCACGAAACCCGCCGCGAAGGTTCGCGACACCGGTACGTCGGTCAGCGCGGAGAACAGAATCGCCGCGTTCGATGGCGGGATCAGGGCTTCGAGAAACGCCGCGGAGGCCGCCAGAACGATGACGAAGGGTTTCGGATATCCCTGATCCACCATCTGAGGGATCATGATCGTGCCCACAGCGGTGATCGCCGCGAGGATCGAACCGCAGAACGCCGCGAAAAACCCCATGGCGAGGATCATCGCAATGCCAAGCCCCCCCGGCCAATGGCCGACCAATGTGGTGGCGAAATGCACCAGGCGCGCCGCCGCGCCGCCGCGCAGCATGACCATGCCCGCGAAGATGAACAGCGGAACGGCGATCAATACGTGCTTGGTCACCGATCCGAAAGCGACCTGGATCAGCGTGGACCAAGGCAGGCCTAGATCCCAGATCGCAACGATGGCACTGCCCAGCCCGAACACCATGAATATCGGCACCGACAGCACGAGCAACGCGGCCGAAAGGAGGATTGCCCCGGCTTTCATGGCGAGGCTCCCTCAACGAAACCACCCAGCTTGGCCAGTGTTTCCAGCAGCAGTTCAAGAGCGAAGAGGAATAGAATGGCAAAGCCGGTTGGAAAAGCCAGATACATGTACCAGATCGGAATTTCGATCTCAAGCTCCATCAACTGGCCAAGCCGCCGGAAGAGCGCCACCGCTTCGTTGCCCGCGAGAAAGAATATCACCGCTCCGGTCAGCATGGTTGTGTAGACAAAGAGCTTAAGCGCGAGCAACGCGTTTCCGCGCAGGAAATTGGGGATCAAATCGACCTGGATATGCGCCCCTGTCCTCAGGAGCGGCCCAAGAAGCGGAAACACCAGCCATGGAACAAGCGCGGGCGGCAATTCGATGAACCAGTCATAGCCCGTACCGCTGACATACCGTGTCACGGCGCTCATCGTCAGAGCCAGGACCATAATGGCTGCGATCGACGACGACAGGATCGAGGTCAGGAGTTCGAGCGCATGGTTCACGCCCCGCAAGAGACGAAGGATCGAGGTCAAGGAGTGGTCACCGGATCGAACGCGAGGCCCCTGCCCGGGCGGTGGGGCCTCGCATGTCAGCTCAGTCCGCAGCGAAAGCCTTCGCCGCTTCAAGTACGTCGGTTTCAATCCTGTCAGCGATCGCCGGCGCAACCGTTTCGGTCATCAGCGCATCGAAAGCGGCCAGCTTGTCGCCTTCAAGCGTGTTGACGACGCCGCCGCGTTCCTGGAATTCGGTCAGGGTTTCCTCACCGGTCTTAAGTATCGTGTCGGTGGAGATCCTGCCGGTCTCGGCGCCGACATCCATCAGCAGCTGCTGCAGGTCTTCAGGCAGGCCGCTGAACCAGGTTGCGTTGGCCATGATGTAAGCGTCGGCGTAATACTGATAGGGCTTCTGGCCGTGAGTCAGGAATTCCCACCAGCTGAATGCGCGGATCGAGCCCGGCGGACTGTTGATCGTGTCGACCAGACCTGTCTGCAGACCGGAATAGACCTCGCCCGTGGGCATCGAAACCGTGTTCGCCCCAAGCGCTTCCCACATCGGACGTTCTGCGCCGATAAGGGCACGGGCTTTCAGGCCAGCCATGCTTTCGATCCCGTCCAGCTCCTGCGTACTGAAGGTCATCACCGGGCCGACAGGGTTGTACATCAGAAGGACCGTGTCAGACTTCATGGTGATATCATCCCAGACCGCCTGGCCGGCCGCGTCGTCCGTGAAGAACGCGCGCTGTTCCCCATAGCTGTCAAAAAGCCCGGTGAAGGACACTACATTGTAATTCCTGTTGATCGGGGGAAATGACACGACGCCGACAATCCCACCCATTTCAACCGCGCTCGATGTCACGGCGCCAAGCTGCTCGCGGATGCCGAAGAGCTGGCCGGACGGGAATACGTCGATCCGCAGGCGGCCCCCGGCGCGTTTGTTGACCTCGTCCGCGAACATCTGCGTGTGAATTGCGCTATGGTGCTTCGGCCCCCAATGAATCGACAGGCGCGCCACATAATCCTGCGCCTGAGCCACGCTGCCCATCAGTACCGCCGATGAAAGAAGTCCTCCCGCAGCAATCAGTTTCAAGAGTCTCATGAACTTCCTCCTGCATTGTTTTCCTACGCCCGCTCATTCCGCAATCGCTGCGGACGGACGGCCCAAGAGAGATTCCCCCGGTTCCGACACGCCAAAGCTATCGCGTGAAACCTTCGGCAAACAAATAGAATTCTGCGCCGCACTCATGCATCATAGCTATATGTGTCCCCAGATCCGGGCCTGACATAACGAAAGTGAATAGGTGCTGGAGGATATTCAATTGGTATGCCGCCTTAGCCTGCCCGTACCTTTGGCATTGAACTGAGTTTCCGCGACGGACCGGACCAGAATGGCACGGCGGCCAAGAATTTTTGCGACCGAAGATGCCCAGCGGCTGGCGAAAAAACGTCTGCCGCGGATGATCTTCGATTTCATCAATGGGTCTGCAGGGCGTGAAGTCTGCGTTATGCGGAATGAAACCCGCTTTGACGAAATCATGCTGCAGTCAAGGGCGATGGCGGATGTCGGCACCCGCTCGTTGGCAACGCGGTTTCTGGGCCGTGAATACGGCCTGCCCCTGGGTATCGCGCCCATGGGCATGTGCAATCTCGCCTGTCCGCGCGCGGACGCGCACATCGCTAAGGCGGCGAAATACAGGAACATGCCGGTTTGCCTTTCATCGGCTGGCTCAAGCAGCCTCAGGGACATGCGGGAATGGAGCGGCGATCTGGCCTGGTTCCAGCTTTATTTCGGTCAGTCCAGGGAAGCCTCGTTCAAAGCGGCCGACCGGGCGCGCGATGCGGGTTACGATACCCTGATCCTGACCGTGGATGTCCCGGAGGTATCGCGCCGGATCCGGGACCAGCAGAACGGTTTCACCCTGCCCTTCCGGCTGACGCCCCGTGCTTTCCTTGATTTCGCCCTGCACCCCAGATGGTCGCTCTCGACCCTCGCGGGCGGCATTCCGAAACCCCGGAACTTCGCCGCCGAAAACAAGGGTTTCGACCGCAAAGCCAGTCGTGCCGGAGCGGATTGGGGTTTTCTGCGATCCCTGCGGAGCCGATGGACCGGCACATTGATCGTGAAGGGCATCACCTCGCCGGAAGACGCTGTCAGGGCCCAGAATCTTGGCGTGGATGCGGTCTATGTCTCGAACCACGGGGGCCGCCAGCTGGACAGCGCACCGGCCTCGATCGATCTGCTTCCGATCGTCCGAAACGCGGTCGGTCCCGACTTTCCCCTGTTATTTGACAGCGGTATCCGCAATGGCGAGGATGTTGTGAAAGCCTTGGCCCTCGGCTCCGATTTCGTCATGCTGGGGCGTCCGACGCTCTATGCGCTTGCCGCGGGAGGGCGTGCGGGACTGGACGCGCTTCTGGAGTGTTTCTTCGATGACATTGACCTGGCGATGGCGCAGATCGGGGTCAGCAGGATCGAGGATATCACCGCTCGGACCCTCTTCTCGCCCGATGCGCCTTCATTGCATTCTGAAACCGGATCCCGGCCCGTGACGCTCTTGGCCGCGACCTGACCTATGCGGGAACCATAGATCGAATGACCAACACCAACACTGTCCGCGGCGGCGCGCTTCTGGCCCGAGCGCTAAAGGAAAAGGGAGTGAAGCACGCTTTCACGCTTGCTGGCGGCTTCTGCAATCCCGCGCTTGAAGGGTTCATGGAATGCCAGATGCCTGTGATCAACTGCCCGCACGAACAGGTCGCCGGGCATCTGGCGGATGGACACACGCGGATCACCCGCGAACCATCGGTCTGCCTCGTGGGACCGGAAGGCTTCGCCAATGCGGTACCCGCCATGCTGGAAGCCTGGGGCGAGCGCAGCCCGGTGATCTTCGTCACGGGGTCATCGACCCTGAAGCGTCAGGGGGCAGGCGGTTTCAAGGAAATCGACGATGTGGCTATTGCCGCGCCGTTGACCAAATACTCCGTCCAGATCACCGATGGCGCACGCATCGGCGAATTCGTCAACCATGCCTGGCACGCGGCCACCTCCGGCTATCCCGGCCCGGTTCACCTGTCGCTGCCAGTTGATGTCATGTTTTCCTCTTTCCCGAAGGATGCGGGCCGCGGCGAACGCCCCTTTGACCGCAGCGCCCGGCCGATGGCGCGCGCCTGGCCCGACCCGCAGCGGCTGGACGAGGTTCTGTCGCTTGCGCGCGCCGCCGAGCGTCCGGTGCTCATCGGCGGACATGGCATTTGGTGGTCGGGCGGGGAAAGCGCGCTCGGCGAGGCGGGAACGAAGCTGCGAATCCCCGTCTTCAACGTGCCCTATCACACCAAGATGCTGGGACAGGAATGCGATGCCTTCATGGGGCTGGCCGATTTCCATCAATATCACCCTTCGAGACCGGCCATTCAGGAAGCCGATCTGGTGCTGATGGTTGGCTGCCGGCTGGACAACCAGATGAATTTCGGCAACCCGCCGTTCATTCCGGCCGAGACCAGGCTCGTCTGCGTGAACGGCTCGCACGAGGAGCTTGAATACAATCATGGTGCGGATATGCAGCTTCTTTCCGATCCTGGCCCCTTCCTTAGCGCCTTGGCCGGAATCGAAAGGTCATGGGAGGGATGGCTCGACCTGCAAAAGGCCCGCCGTGCCGAATGGGTTGCGGAATGGTCGGACCATATCGCCGCCGAAACGGCGCGGGACACGGCGGAGGGCCGGCTGATGCATCCCTTGCAGCTGGCGCTTGACGTGCAGGCAGGGATGAAGGACGGCGACTGGCTCGTTTTCGATGGAGGCAACACGCATTTCTGGAACGAGATCGCTACCAATATCGCTGCCGCGCGCGGGCTGGCCCTGGGCGGTGTCCTGCATCCGGGCAATTTCAGCCTGCTGGGTGTCGGAGTTTCGTTCGCGCTGGCGGCAAAGAACCTCAACCTCAGCAGGACCACGGTGCTGGTCACCGGTGACGGCGCCTTCCTTTCAGGCGGTCTGTCCATCGAGGCCTGTTTTCAGGAAAACATCCCCATTGTGGTCGTCGTGGATAACAATGGCGGGCTGGATTGCATCAGCCAGCAGCAGGAGCGTCTCTTCGACAGCGGCCAGCATTACGCCACCGACTTCCGCGACATTCCCTTCCATGCAATGTTTGAAGGGCTGGGCGGTTACGGTGAGCTGGTGACACGACGCGCCGATCTTCCCGGTGCCCTGGCCCGCGCGGTCGCGAGCGGCAAAACGGCTTGCCTGAACGTAAAGTGCCGGGGTGTCATCAGCCCCATCGTGGCCGCGACCTCGGATAGGCGCGACAAGGCATCGATAGAATGACGGCGGTTGTTTCTTCTCATACGCTGAACAGTGTCGACGGCGGCCACGCGCGCGGGATCAAGGTGCGACTGGTCAACCTCGATACCGGACAGACCGTCTTCGATACGGTGATGGATGACGGCGGACGGCTGATGCAGGAGGTCGCCAACCCTGACCCGGCCGCCCGTTATGAAATGGTTTTTCAGACCGGGCCCTATTGGGAACCCCGCGTCGCGCAGACCGCTGGAAACCGCATCATGGACGAAATCGTCGTGCGCTTCAGCATGCCGGAGGCGAATGGCCGCTATCATATCCCGCTGATCCTGTCGCCCCACGGATACGCACTTTGGTCATCGACCGAGCATGGCTGAAGGCCTCCATTTCTCTCGCCGTCTGCGCCGCACGCCCTACACAGCCTCGGCGGAAAAGGCCGGTGTCACCGGGTTCTCAGTCGTCAATCACATGCTGCTGCCCAAAGCGTATGGGCGATCCGTCGAAGACGATTACTGGCACCTGCGTGAGCATGTGCAGATCTGGGACGTTGCCTGCCAGCGGCAGGTCCAGATCGAGGGCAGGGATGCCGCAAAGCTGGTGCAGTGGATGACGCCCCGCGACATATCCCGCGCCAAGGCCGATGACTGTCTCTACGTGCCGGTCACGGACGATACCGGCGGAATGATCAACGACCCGGTGCTTCTGAAGCTGGCTGAGGACCGGTTCTGGCTGTCAGCCGCGGATTCTGATCTTCTGCTCTTCGCCAAGGGATTGGCGCTTGGCCGGGGGCTGGATGTGACGGTCAACGAGCCGGATGTGTCGCCGCTGGCCATCCAGGGCCCGAAAGCCGAGCCTCTGCTCGCTGGTCTGTTCGGACGCAATATCCGCGACATCGGCTCTTTCAGGCTCGGCAGGATCGACTTTCGGGGTACCCGTCAGCTTGTCGCGCGTTCGGGATATTCGCGCCAGGACGGTTTCGAGATCTATCTCGAAGGCGGTCATCTGGGCGGCGCGCTTTGGGACGTCATCTGGACAGCTGGACAGAGCTACCACATCGCCCCCGGCTACCCCAATCCGATCGACCGGATCGAGGGCGGGCTTCTATCCTATGGCAACGAGATGACCCGCGAAAACACGCCCCTGGAAATCGGGCTTGGGAAATACTGCAGCCTTGACGACAGCGTGGACTGTCTGGGCCGTGAAGCTCTGCGGCAGGTCGCCAGGGCTGGAGTGTCGCGGCAGATCCGGGGCGTCCTGTTCAACGGTGGTCCCTGCCCGACCTGCGCCGCACCCTGGCCGGTTCATGCGGACGGCATCCAAGTGGGTCAGATCACCAGCGCGGTCTGGTCGCCCAGGCTGAAACGTAACGTAGGTCTTTCGCTGATCGAGCGGTCGTACTGGGAGGTAGGCCAGCGGGTCAATGTGCATTGCGTGGACGGCTCGACCCGCGGCGGCGAGGTGTCGGCCTTGCCCTTCGCCTGAGACCGCCTGATCGCTTATCCGCTCACCGGGAATCGCCATCCGGTCTTCCGTGCGCAGCTCTTCCAAAATCTCCTCGACGACAGTTCATGGCACCTGGTTCATAAGACAGGATTGTCCAACGAGATGAAAGGCTTGTTCCCCGCCATCTTCTGGCAGGACCGCCGCCGATGGATGGAATGGCTGAATTTCGCAGGCTAGCGATGTCTGGAATCGACCCTCGCGGCGACCAGCGTCAGCACAGTCGTGGGCGTTGTGGCGGTGGGTGGCGTTCAGCGCGCCGCTGTGTCCGTTTCACGTTCTGAGCCGTCGCCGCCCACCGCAATATCTGCGACGTTTGAAACATTATGGCGTAAAAAAGGCCAGTTCAGGGGTTTAGGACGGTCTCACCGTTCTTCCGGCGGATGCGATGGACGAACGGCGGACCTTCGGTCGGGTAAGCCCGCGCGCGCTTACCCTCCTGCAGGACAAGCGCCGCGCCGTCATCCACGGCATATCCGTCCCGTATCACACCACTCGACACAAGGCTTTTCATGCTGGCCCTTCGGTCAGGTTCGGTCAGGCTGTGCGGAGTCATCGTGCCCTTAACCAACCCCAGCCCCTCGGCGACACGCAACCCGTCTTCCGCCGACCGCCACAGGAAATTTTCAAACCAGCACATGGCCCCTGCGCTGACCCCGGCAAGCGTGACACCGCGCCGGAAAGCATCAATCAGAACCGAGCCAATGCCCGTGGCATTCCAGTGATCGACCAGCGAAACAGGACTGCCGCCCCCGACATAGATGAGGTCCAGATCATCCACCCAGATCGTGGCCTGTTTCCGGTTCGACTCAGAGGAAAGCCGCGTGATGGCTGCGGCATAAGGTTCGAACCCGTCACAAAACCCACGGTACTTCTCCGGACCGTCACCGCTGGCGGCTCCGACGTAGCCTATACGCGGGCGCTCGCGCGCGTATTCAAGGCAAAGCCGGTCCAGTCCGGGATGCGTCCCGTGGGTCGCACCGCCACCGCCAATGCCTATGAGGGTTCTTTGGGACATCCGTTTCCGTTTGCATTGACCGAAGCGGTAACATAGAATGAGCGAATAGATTCGGCAATTTTCTTGATTTGCCCAATCGTCCGCGGAAACAGACGCTTCGAATCAAGATACGCGACCCGCTTCATGGTTCAAGTCACTTCAGGCGTCGCTCCGCTGAAGCCGCCTATCCAAGAGCGGCACTGCTGTCAAGCTCTTCGAAGCAGCAGCGGGTCGGGAGATAATCGCTGACCGCCAACCAGGAGGAATTCTGAATGAAAAAGTCATTAAGCCTAACTGCGCTGGCCGTCGCGCTTGCGGGGACAGCAGCGCTTGCCGAACCTTCGGGCACTTTCCGGCAGGCCCATGAATATGGATTTTCCACCGCCTCGAGCCTTGACCCAATTTCCAAAGGTCGTGTGTTCCAGATCACCGAAAAGATCATGAACCGGCTGGTGCGCCCCGGTCTGGACGGCAAGCCCGAGGCCGACCTTGCGACGAGTTGGGAGGCCAACGACGACGCCACGGTCTGGACCTTCAAGCTTCGCGAGGGTGTAAGTTTCCACGACGGTACGGGCTTTGATGCCGCAGATGTGATCTATTCACTGAACCGGGTGCTTGATCCCGAAAGCGACAGCCCTGCGCGGTCGGCCGTCAAGATGATCACCGGCGTCGAAGCACTGGACCACATGACGGTTCGGATCACGCTGGACACCCCCTTTGCCGATATGCCGCTGCAGCTTATGGATTACCGCCTGAGGATGATCCCCGAAGGTTCCGGCGACGACATCGCCACGACCGGCATCGGCACCGGTCCTTTCAAGGTCGAATCCTTCGATGCCGAAGGCACCACGGTTCTGGTCGCAAACACGGAATATTGGGAAGGCGAACCAGGCGTGGCAAGGATGGAGGTCATCGGCATTCCCGACGGTCAGGCCCGTTTGCAGGCACTGCTTGGCGGTCAGATCGACATGGAACGCGGGATCACCGCGCAGCAGGCGCCAATGCTGGCGGAGTCCAGCGACTTCGTTCTTCAGGAGATCCCGACCGGCAACTGGCGTGGTCTGGTGTTCCGCACCGATATCGAACCCTTCAGCGACCCGCGCGTCCGCAAGGCCGTGCGTCTGGCCGCCGACCGGGTGGAACTTGTGAACCTGGTCCTTGGCGGCCAAGGCGTCGTTGCCTGCGATACACCTGTCGAACCGAACGACCAGTACCGTGCCGCACTCGAATGCCCGCAGGATCTGGAAATGGCAAGATCGCTGCTGGCCGAAGCAGGATATCCTGATGGAATTGAGATCGACGTTTACGTCGCCACTCTGGAGCCCACTTGGCCCACGCTCGCGGTCGCCTATCAGGAACAGGTGGCCGCGGCCGGCATCAGGGTCAACGTCGTGCAGGCGCCGACCGATGGCTACTGGTCCGAGGTCTGGATGAAGAAAGACGTCGTCGCCACCCGCTGGAACGAACGTCCGGCAGATCAGGCGCTGCACGAGATCTATCTCTCGTCCGCCAAGTGGAACGAAAGCTACTTCAATGACCAAGCCTTCGACGGAATGCTGGCCGATGCCCGCCGCGAGCTGGATTTCGAGAAACGCAAGGCGCTGTACGAGGCGGCGCAGGAATATCTTTGGGAGAACGCGGGAACACTGATTCCCTATCACGTCACACGCCTGGTCGGGATTTCGTCACGGATCGGCAATCTTGACGAGGTAAAAAACGACGCGGTGCGCTGGCACAGGATCACCGTCGCCGAGTAATCGTGGCAGGAGGCAACAGAATGCGGGCCGGGGCGCGGCGTATCGCGCCCCGGCCGTTTCAACCTATTCGGGCTTAGGTCTGTTTGATGCTGCGAATGCTGATGCGACGGCTGTTCCTTGGCGCAGTCACTGTCTGGATCGTCTCGGTCATAATATTTGCAGGCGTCGAAGTGCTGCCGGGGGACGCCTGCACGGCGTTTCTGGAGCGCGAAGCCCAAGGCAAGCTGCTGGAGAACTGCCGTAAGGCGCAGGGCCTGAACCGATCCGCCGCCGCGCGCTACCTGGACTGGGCATCGGGTGCCGTACTCGGCGATTTCGGCGTCTCGGCCAACGGGCAGAAAAGCATCGCAGAGCTCGTTGGCAACCGGCTGAGGAATTCCCTTCTTCTGGCGGTCTACGCCTTGGCGGTCGGGGTGCCGCTGGCGATCATTCTGGGCATTGTCACCGGCCTTCGGCGCGACCAACCTGTTGACCTGGCCTTTTCGACGGTCACCGTCTTCGCCATGACAATCCCCGAATTCGTCTCGGCGACAGTGCTGATCCTCGTCTTCTCTGTCTGGCTGGGCTGGCTGCCCGGTATCGTACTGACCTCGGCAGGCGCACCGGCTTCGGAGTTCTTTCCCGAAATTCTCCTGCCGGTAATCGTCCTGGCCATGGTGATGACGGCCCACATCCTGCGCATGGTGCGTTCCAGCGTGATCGAGGTCATGGCAAGCGACTACATCCAGATGGCGACCCTGAAGGGCGTGCCCTACTGGCGAATCGTATTCCGCCACGCGCTTCCCAATGCGCTGTTGCCTGCGATCAACGTTGTGGCGCTGACCATTGCCTGGCTTCTTGGCGGGGTCGTGGTGATCGAGGTGGTGTTCAACTATCCGGGCCTCGGACGGATGATGATCGACGCGATATCCGACCGCGACCTGCCGGTGGTGCAGGCCATCGCGCTGATCGTGGCGACTGTCTATGTCGGCGTGAACCTGACGGCCGACCTGATGACCATGCTCCTTAACCCACGCCTGCGCACCCACGCACTGAGGGGTCAATGAACGAGATCGGCGCGCCTTCGTTCGTGAATGCACGCCTGCAGCGAACCGCAGGCGTCCTGCGCGACGTGATGGCCCGGCCCTCCGGCGCCATCGGACTGACATTGGTGGTATTCCACATGATCCTCGCGGTAATCAGCCCTTTGATCGTGCCCTATGACTACAGGGCGATGGACAGCCTGCTGATGCTGAAAGGGCCGACCGGCGCACATTGGCTCGGAACGGATCATCTAGGCCGTGACATTCTGACCCGCGTGCTGATGGGCGGGCGCGAAGCGCTTCTGGTCACGGGTACCGCGACACCCGTTGCGGTCATCTGGGGTGGGTTCGTAGGCATCTTCTTCGGGCTCGTCGGCGGCCGCCTCGATGAGGTGCTGATGCGCGTTGTCGACGCTTTCCTGTCGCTGCCCTGGATACTGAAAATGCTGGTCCTGATCGTCACGTTCGGCACCGGCATAGAGGTCCTGATCCCCACGCTTGCCTTCTTTTACGGCATTCCGGTCATCCGCATCGCCAGGGCCGCCACCCATGACGTGGTGGCGCGTGACTTCGTTTCGGCGGCGCGGGCGCGCGGACACGCACGCATCACGATCATCCGGCGAGAGCTCCTGCCCAATGTTCTTGACACGTTGATGGTCGAAGGCGCGATGCGCTGGTCATGGATGCTGCTGGCCTTCTCGTCGCTTTCGTTCCTTGGCTTCGGCGTCTCGCCACCCACGCCGGACTGGGGACTGATGATCGCCGATGCGCGCGGTTTCATGTCCTTCGCCCCTTGGGGCGTTCTGGGACCGGTCATCGCCCTGTCATCGCTGATCATCGGCATCAACCTGACAGCGGACGCGCTGGCCAAGGCCCTTGGCATCGACCGTGCGCAGAAAGCCCCGGTTTGAGCAGTCTGATCGAGACCCGCGACATCTCGGTCGGCTTCATCGGGCGCGATGGCCGCATCCGCGAGGTTCTGCGCAATATCGACCTGACCGTGGCCCCCGGCGAGAGTGTCGGGCTGGTTGGCGAAAGCGGGTCAGGAAAGTCGACGCTGGCATTGGCGGCCATGGGCTATCTGAAGCACGGCCTGAAGCTCCTGAATGGAAGCGCGGCATTCAACGGCATGGATATGTTCGCTCAGTCACGTCAGGAGCTGGAGCGCATCCGCGGTGGGCAACTGGCTCTGATCCCCCAGAATTCCGGGCAGTCCCTGACGCCAACCCTGCGCATTGGCGCACAGCTTGGCGAGGCGCTGCGGCTGCACTCGGCGCTGCCTGCCGACCAGCATGGTCCCAAATTGATCGAACTGCTTGGTCAGGTGCGGCTGCACGACCCCGAAGGCATCGTCGCACGCTTTCCCCATGAACTCAGCGGCGGCCAGCAGCAGCGCGTCGCCATCGCGATGGCCCTTGCGGGCGAACCCGACGCGCTTCTGCTCGACGAGCCCACGACTGGCCTCGATGTGACCACCCAGGCACATATCCTTGAACTTCTGCGCGACATTGCCGCCGAGCGTGGCATGGCCATGCTCTATGTCAGCCACGACCTTGGCGCCATTGCGCGTGTCTGCGACCGCGTGGTTGTCATGTATGCAGGCGAGGTCGTTCTGGAAGGCTCCACGCGTCATGTGCTGAAAACCCCGGCACACCCCTATGCCCGGGGCCTGCTGGCCTCGATCCCAAAACTGGACGACGCAAAGCTCCCTGTGGCCCTCGACGGTCGCCCGCCTGCGCCAGGAGATGCGGGCGGTGGCTGTGCATTCGCCGACCGCTGCGCCCTGGCGCAGGCCCGCTGCCGTAACGCGCGCCCGCCTCTCAGCCCATCCGGCAACGGCGAGACCGTTCGCTGTTTTTTCGCCGATGACGCCAGTCGCGGCCGGGGACAGGCGGTGGGTGCCGAGCCCGCTCGCTATAGGGGCGAAGCCACGATTCTGGACCTCCACGACCTTTCGATCAGCTATGCCAAACCCCGGCTGTTCGACCAGCTTCTGGGGCGCGGCGCTGATGTTCTCCCCACCGTTGACGGTATTTCGATTTCGATCAGCAAAGGCGAGACCCTGGGTCTGGTTGGCGAAAGCGGCTCCGGTAAATCTACCATCCTGAAGACGATCGCCGGACTTCTACCACCCGCAGACGGTTCGGTCACCGTAAACAGCCAGTCCCTGCCCAGCGCGGTCGAACATCGCGACCCGGGCTTGCTGCGGAAAATCCAGCTGATTTTCCAGAATCCTGACGACAGCCTGAACCCACGCCACACGGTCGCCGACATCCTTGGGCAACCCCTGAAGCTCTACTTCGGCCTGACCGGAGACGAGCTGCGCACCCGCTGCGCCGAAATTCTCGAACGTGTACGCCTTCGCGCACACTACCTTGACCGACTGCCAAGCCAGCTTTCGGGAGGCGAAAAACAGCGCGTCGCCATCGCCCGCGCCTTTGCCGCCAACCCTGAGATCGTTCTTTGCGATGAAGTCACTTCAGCCCTTGATGTCTCGGTTCAGGCAGCGGTGTTGGATCTCCTGAACGACCTGAAAAAGACCCAGGGCACCACCTATATCTTTGTCAGTCACGATCTGGCCGTCGTCCGCGCCCTGTCGGACCGCGTTGCCGTCCTATATCAAGGCAGGCTCTGTGAAATCGGCCAAACCGACCGGGTGTTCGGCGGGACATCGCACCCCTATACCGAGGTACTGCTTGGAGCTGTTCTGGAACCCGACCCCGACACAGCGCCGACACTCACCGCCGATGATGTCGTCGAGCTTGCGCCACCCGCGAATGGGTGCCCATTCCAACGCAGATGCCCCAGAAAGCTTGGCGCGGTCTGTGACACCGAGATGCCACCATGGCAAAGCAACGGTGCAGACCATGCCATTCGCTGCCATATTCCGCATGAGGGTCTGTCCGTGGCGTGACCTCGGCTGGCCCATCCACTCATCAGCCTAAAATAGTGTCCGCCGGAAAACCGCCAGGCTGCGGATTTTTTGCGGTAAATGACGGAATCCGCCTTGCGGGGATTCACCGGATATGGCGGTCAGGGGGCGGATTCTCCACCATATACCGCGGAATCCGCCAATCCTCCCCTTCAGGAGGCCCCCATGCGCAGGGTCCACGACACCCGGCGGAGGCCCGGCGCCCCCGACATCAGGAGGATCAGGCTGGACGTGAAATCGAGGGACGACATCCCGGCGATCCCGATCGGCCTCCAGGACCTTTACAGCGACGAAGGGACCCGAAAGCGGCTGTCCGGGCTTCCGGGTCGGCTGGTGCTGCCCGGAAAGGGCCGCCGGGTCGGCGGGCCGGGGATGGAACCGTTGACCATCCCGGTGCCCGGCGTGGTCAGGCAGGGTCCCGGGTGCGGTTTCGACCGGCTTCGGGAACAGGCGAACAGGCGAACGGGCACCGGACGATCCGGCGAAGGCCGGAGGCCGGGCCACGGATCATGGGACGTGGACGGATACGGATACCGGCGTCTGGTTGACAGCGTGTCGCTCCTCACGCCGGAGCTTCCCGCCGAGGTCGGAAGGACGGTCGTGGAGAGGGGCCACAGGGGGGCGGCGGAAAAGCCTGGCGCCGCGTCGCGCGGCCGCCGTCATTCCTTCGTGGCCGGGACCGACGTGCATCATCCGACCGACCGCAGCCTGCCGATGGACGCGGCGCGGTGCATGGTCCGGGACGTGTCCCGGGCCTGCGGGGGGCCTGGGGCCGCCCGGCTGGCGGCGGAAGGAATACCTTTGCGGAAAGCTCCGGAAAGGCCACCTCCGGGTGGCCACGTCACGGCTCGCCAACCCGCGCCCGAGGGACGTGGAGGCGCCGCTCCGGCTCGCCCTGAAGCTGGCGGACAGGGCGGAGGCCAGCCGCGCGGAGATCGACGGCAGGTTGGGTATCCCGGGCCCATCGGACAGTATCCGGGGCTTCATCGGCCATGTCAGGCCCCGGGCGGACCTGACCGGACGGCGGATCCTGAAGGGAGGGACGATCCCGTACCGCGGGAAGGTGCACCCGATATCCGGGCCGCACACCCGCTGGATATCGAAGGGAAAGGCCGGGGTCCCGGTGGAGCCCGGCGTCCCGGTCCGCGTGCTGGAGGACCGTCACGGATTCCTCCCGCACCATTCGGTGATGTGGGAGGGGAGCGACGTGGACGTGGCGGTCCCCATGGGCGGGGAGGCGCGGGCCCGGTTCCCCGACCTGTCGGTGGTGAGCTTCGACCGTGGTCCGCACAGCCCCCCGGACCGGCCGGGGCCTGCCGGGATGTCGGAGCCGACGCCATGCCGCGGAAAGGCAGGCTGTCGAAGGCGGACCGCGTCCGGGAAAGCGGGGAGGCGCTCCGCGGGGCGCGGCGCGCCCACGCCGCCGGCGGGTCGGCCATCAACAGCCTGGAGCACCGCGGCCTGGACCGCGTCGGCGGCCACGGAAAGGAGGGTTTCGCCGGCGCCGTGGCGCTGGCGGTGCTGGCCGCGGACGTCCACCGCCTCGGTCTGATGCCGCCGGCGAGGGAGCGCCCCGTGCTCCCCGCCGCCGCCTGACCGGGGCGTCCACCGGTGAACCGGCCCATGGAAGGTCCCGCCGCTGCGGGGCCCGGACCGGCGCGCCCGCGGGCCGGCGGAGGCCCGGATGTTCACCATATGTTCCCGCCCCGACCGTCCCGTCGAAGCCCCGGGCGGCGCTCCGACGGGCCCGGCCAGGGTCCCGTGAAGCCGGAATCCGCCGGATTCGGCCCGATCCCCGGAAAAACACGGGGTTTTCTGGCAGACACTAATTATCTGTCCGTTTTTGCGGGTTTGGCTCCCGCGCCACCCGCCGGACAGAAAACCGGCAGGCGGCGAGTGTTCGTTCGTGCCTCACTCACACTTGAACCGGTGGCGCGGGATGCCTCACCCCGGAAGCCAGGGATCTGTCGCCGAGGCGCTCGCGGTCTTTCGGGAAGCGGCGGCGCCATCCCGGTTCTGGATGCCAGCCGAGTGGACGGCCATGGCGGTCGGCGTGCCTTCGGCACCCGCGGCGTTGCGCCACCTGCGCCCTCTGCTCTTCTTTCCTGCGTGGCGGCCACGGGGGACCGCCGCTCTCCGCGGTCCTCACCAACCGGCTGTCGATGGCGGCGGCGGTCGGCTCCGGCGAACGCCCCACGCACTGTCGGGCGAAGTCCCGCAGGGAGTCGGGACATGCTCGGCGGACCGCTCCGGCGCCGGGCGTGGAAACGGTTCCGGACGGTGGAATACAATGGATATCGGTGGGTAACGCCCGCCACCGGCAACCGGTGGAAAGTATGTACCGGCCACCGTCGAACACCGACCGGAGGCTCACCCGCGGGGCCTCCCCATCTTTCCCCGCTTCGGCGGCATCGGCTCCACGATGGTTCGTTCATCGTCCGTCAGATCGTTTTGACGGCGGTCTTCCGAACGACTGTACAGCTTCCGGGTGGTCCTGTCCCAGGGCATGGCTCTCTCCGGATCCGGTTGGTGAAAGCAACCAAATCCGGAGAGAGCCATGCCCTGGAACAGGACCACCCAACAGCTCCATAAGCGCCCGGACGACCACAGTCAAAACGATCTGACCGACGCCGAATGGACCATCATCGAGCCGATGCTGCCGAAGCGGGGAAGGATGGGACGGCCGCGCGAGGTCGACCTTCGGTCGGTGTTCGACGCGGTCCAGTATATCCTGTCCACGGGATGCCAGTGGCGCGCGTTACCCTCTGGATATCCACCGTTTTCCACCGTCCAGAACTATTTTTACGCATGGCGGCGGAGCGGGCTCCTGGAGCGTATCGTGCATCGTCTCCGGGACCTCGCGCGGCGGTGTTCGGGGCGCTCCGCGGAGCCGACCGCCGCCTCGATCGACAGCCAGTCGGTGAAGACCACGGAGAGCGGCGGGCCCCGCGGCTACGACGCCGGGAAGAAGGTGAAGGGGAGGAAAAGGCACCTGATCGTGGACGCCGACGGCACACCGATCGTCATGACGGTTCACACCGCCAACATCCAGGACCGGGACGGCGCACCGGACCTGATCGCGAAGCTGCTGGAGACGGTGCCCACGGTGTGTAGGCTGTTCGCCGACGGTGGCTACGCGGGTCCGAAGCTGCGGGACCGGCTTGAGGGGATGGGGTTGTCGAACGTGATCAGGATCGTCGAAAAACCGAAGAATGTCAAAGGGTTCACGGTTCTCTACCGCCGCTGGGTGGTGGAGCGGACCTTCGCCTGGATGGGCCGGTGCCGCCGCCTGTCGAAAGATTACGAAAGGCTCAGTGAGAACTCGCTGGCATGGGCGCAGCTGGCCGCCTGCCGGTCCTGCTCAGGCGGGTGGCGAGGGCGTCAACTCCATGAAAAACAATAGTTTAATGATATCAGTGACTTATGATTCAAACTCTAAGAGTGTGAAGCGAGAAAAATTTGTTCACAGCTTAGCGTTCCGCGGTCACAATCTTCCAATATCTACCATTGAAGCGAACTCAAGGAAAGTTCGAACTGTCCCGCATCCCGTCACTGGTTTTGCCGAGGCGAAGGTTCGGAAGCTGATTTGTTTCGCGTCGCGATACCGGTCGAACATGAGGTCGCCTTAGCGGCGGTTCTGTCGGCGTTGGACAGGAACCCGTGCAGGTAATTTACGAACCACTGTGCCTGCGCAACCGCCGGTGATGAGCGACAGCTATATTGACTGGCGCCGACAGCCAGACTGGCCAATGGCTCGATCCGTAACGAGGGTGTAGTTTCTTGATCCAAATCGATACCCAAGCCTAAACGCAGGTTATGACTGACTCGCGCACTAGGGCCTGTTGACAGTCATTTCGCGGCGACCGCGGCGGCGTCCGGAAGAAACGTCGCCCGGAAGCCCGGCTCCGTTCCGTCGCATCGGGTGGCGACGACGCGGAACTCCCTGCCTTTCGCGAATGAACCGTCGACCCGCCGCCGCCATCCGTACGTCTTCCTGTCGCGCTCACGCGCATCTTTCCGGTTCTTCCGGGAGGAAATGGCTGCCGCCGCCTTTCGCTCCCCGAACTCCCCGGCCAACCGGTCCGCGCCGGACGACCGGCCCTCCACCGGCTCCGGCAGCGCATCGAGAATACGGGCGGTGACGCCGTTCGGATCCAGCGCCGGCAGCGTCCGGACACGCCGCCGCGCCTGCCGGAACGCCGCCTCCGGGAACGGGCGGCCGTTCGCCGCCGTGACCCCGGGGTCGTCGCCCTGTCCGGAAGAGGGTCCCTGGTCGCCTGCCGCATCCTGTCGGCGCGCGCGTTTTCGTCCCTGTCCATGGTCCCACCCTTTTTCCGCCCGCGACGTATTTCCGGCTGCCATCGAGGGCGAAAATAACCGGTTCGGACGGGATGCCAGCCCTGAATGTCAACAAATCATGATTTGGGGTGAGAAATGCTGTAATTTCAAATCTAGCGTCTGCCAGAAAACCCCGTGTTTTTCCGGGGATCGGGCCGAATCCGGCGGATTCCGGCTTCACGGGATCCTGTCGGGAAGCCCGGACAGCCGCTTTCGGGCCGCTTCGCCGCCGCGGGGATCCTGGAGGCCGGTCAGGACCGCGGGGATGTCGTCCCCCGACTTGATGTTCGGCCCGATCCTCGTGATGTCGGGGGCGCCGGCCCCCGCCGGGGGTCGTGTACCCCGCGCATGGCGGCCTCCAATGTAGAGGACTGGCGGATCCAGCCGTATATGGCGACGAAACCGCCCCTTGACCGCCATGTTCGGTGATTCCCCGCAAGGCGGATTCCCTCTTTTATCGCTAAAAATCAGCTACCTGGAACTTTTCTGGCGGACACATTCAAGGCGATTTCTCCACAAGACATCCGCGCAATTTGCTTCCCTGAACGGCCCGCACTGGATAAGGTGCCTACAGCTGCACGGCCGTGACCGGGTGCGGAGCGCTGGGTGGCAGGAAGCGCAGCCTGTCGTGGCATTTCGGGCGCATAAGGAAGCGTCGCGCCCGCAAACACCGCCGTTTCATCACCGAACCTTTGGTGATCAAGCCGCTCATACTGCCGGACGGAATCCTTCGCTTCCGCCTACCGGGAAAACTGCTTCGGCCCAATGCATTCGACCCCCAGCCAGTGCATCGGCTTTACCGCGCTCTCACGGGAACACCTGACGCCGTGTCGCTGCGAGCTGATGATGCCAATTTCGTTTGTGCCCTGAAACGGAAACTCCCGGAACCCCTGCCTAATCCCGTCCTGCAAGTCCCGACCCGGCTTTCCGTCCAGTTCTGGACTCTCCGCCAGTTCCAGCAAGCCATATCTATTCCGAAGAACCCGCACCGCCTGCCTCGACCAATTCCGGGTCGAGTAGCGGTCGCCGCCCATAGTCAACCGATTGTTCGCCCGCCAAACCGCGGCGCCTGCTAATGTTCCCCGTCTTCCCGTTCGTTTGCGGAGAAGTCACTTCAGCCACCCCTAACGCCCGCCTTGCGGCGGAGAACCACATTAGCGGAAATTTTCGTGTAATTGAGGATTTACGGTACAGCTTGCAATAGCCTATTGTCGGATCGGGCACACATACCGGCGGAATTTAGAGATGCTTGACCATAATATGGACGCAATGGACAGGACTGCTGCCGGGAGCGGCCAGACGCTGGCGGAGATTCCCGATCTTCCCGGCCCATCGGGGCTTCCTTTGGTTGGAAACCTGCACCAGATCCGCTTTGATAGGCTCCATCTCGTTCTGGAGGGCTGGGCAGACCGCTTCGGTCCGCTCTTCGGCATCCGTTTCGGTCCCCATAGATGCGTGGTTCTTTCCGACCGCGACGAGATGCAGCGGCTTCTGGCAAACCGTCCGGGAGGGTTCCGCCGCACAAAGAAACTTGAAGCGGTGGCCGACGAAATGAAGCTGAAAGGCGTGTTCGTCGCAGAGGGGGAGGAGTGGCGAAGGCACCGGCGCATCGTGGTGGACGCGCTGAACCGCGCCAAGACCGAGGACTTCTTCCCGAAACTCGTTTCCACTGTCGCACGGCTGCGGCGGCGCTGGGAGCGGGCCGCCGATTCGGGAGAGAGCGTCGACCTGTGCCGCGATCTCATGCGCTTCACGGTCGACGTCACAGCGCAGCTCGCCTTCGGCGTCGACGTCAACACGCTTGAGACGCCGGGGCCCGCGATCCAGCGCCATCTCGACAAGGTGTTTCCGGTGCTGCACCGGCGCCAGATCCTGCCGTTCGCTTACTGGCGCTGGATTAAGCTGCCCAGCGACCGTACCCTTGACCGCGCCCTCGACGCGATCGAAACCGAGATCGGCGCCCTGACCAGAGCCGCCCGGGAATTTCCTTGAAGCTATCGTCGTGGCCCAAGAAGCCGAGGATTCCGCGTTCAGCGAGGCGGACATACTCGCCAATGTCGGCACTCTGCTTCTCGCCGGTGAGGACACCACCGCGAATTCCATCGCCTGGATGATACATCTCCTCACCGAGCACCGAGACTGGACCGAGCGCTGCCGGAGCGAGGTCGACGGGACCGTTGCGCCCTCGCCGGGAATAGAGAGCTTCGAGGACACCAAGCGGCTCCGCGTGATCGACGCCGTCTGCAACGAAACCATGCGCCTGAAGCCCGTCGCACCGCTTATGATTCAGGAAGCCGTGGTGGATACGGGGATCCTCGGGTGCCGAGTACCCAAGGGAACCACAGTGTTCATGCTGCCCCGCCGCGTCGCGACCATGGACGGGAATTTCGTCGACGGCCATCGCTTCGACCCTGAACGCTGGCTTCTCCCTGCGGACGCGGTGCATGGCCCGCGCAACCACCGCGCCTTCGTTCCGTTCGGGGCCGGCCCGCGCTTCTGCCCGGGTCGCAGTCTTGCCCTGCTCGAGATCAGGACGGTAATGGCCATGCTCCTGCGAAATTTCGAAGTCGTGCCCGTCAGCGGGGACGAGGTCGAGGAGCGGGTTGCCTTTACCATGTTTCCAGCGAATCTGCATGTCCGCCTCGAGCGAAGAAACCTCCATTGAACTGTGTGAGAAATCCTCCTTAGATCAGAACAATGGACGAAAGAGTCGGTACCTGGTGGGTCTGCCGGTATTCCAGAAGCGCGAAGGCCCGCGATTCAGGCCAGTTTCTGGCAGAACCTGACGATGGCGCTTCTCAGCGTCGATCCAGAGTTGGCGGATGGACGGTCTCAAGGGAATTGTGGACACGGAACGAGCATCGCGAATGGGACAGGCATTCCCCGGCCACCATTTGCTAACCCAGCCCGCACTCCGCGTCGACTGTCCTGATATCCGATCCGACCGATTCCACCGACGCGGAGCGAGCCGCACCTCTCACTCCCTTGCGTCCCGTTCGCTTACACCCCAAAGCGCAGCGCGCGGCGCCCAGCCTCGGTGACCGTCAGCAGTGATGCGGCACCAATCACCAGCGCATTTTTCAAGCCGCGCGATCACATCGCGCTCAAGAACCGCTTTAGCCGAGGAATCCGGCTCCGCTTTCGCCAAAAGCGGGAGGCTGTCCTCAGTCACAATCACCGTGCGCATACCGGACAGCAGCGAATAGTGCATCCAGCCACCAGCGCCATCGCGGTCCTCGATCCTGCGCCAATGGCCGTATTCCCCGACCACAATCAGCGGCATGTGCCGGTGCGTGAACACCCAGTCGATCCGATGGGCGAGCGATGGGCCGCGCCGCGCGTTCCCTTCGCTGGCTTTCAGCGAAACGAATCGCGGAATCGGAAGGTTGGTCACCGGGCCGCGGTCAGAGGCAAATGCGCTGAACGCGACGAAGACAGCGAGAACCACCGAGAACGCCTTGACATAAAATCGCAACATGAACTTCCCGCTCTATCGATCCGCGCGTTTCCGATGCTATAAATCTGCGCAGCAGGTTCAAAGGATATAGGCATCGGTTGGCACGGCTGTTGTGCCTATCGCCGGTTCTTGTAACTCTACGGTCAACCATTTGTCACTGGAAGCCCAAGGGAACGCACCATGCCAACCGAACGCCTCAACGTCATCGTAACGCGACGGCTGCCCGAAGTGGTGGAAACACGGATGATGGAACTGTTCGACGTGTCGCTCAGGTCAGAGGACACGCCGATGACCCGCGAAGCGCTCGCGGACGCGATGCAGCGGGCCGATGTCCTCGTCCCCACGATAACCGACCTGATTGACGCCAGCCTGCTGGCGCAGGCAGGACCGAAGCTCAAGCTGATCGCGAACTTCGGCGCTGGTGTTGACAACATCGATGTCCAGACCGCCCGGCAGCGGGGCATTCTTGTGTCAAATACCCCTGGCGTCCTGACCGAGGACACGGCCGACATGACGATGGCGCTGATTCTTGCGGTGACGAGACGGATTCCCGAAGGGCTGTCGATCATGCAGTCAGGTGCCTGGGAAGGCTGGGCTCCGACCGCCCTGCTGGGCGGCCGGGTTGGCGGCCGTCGGCTGGGAATTCTTGGCATGGGCAGAATAGGGCAGGCGGTTGCGCGCAGGGCGCGGGCCTTTGGGCTGCAGATCCACTACCATAACCGCAGACGGCGGCGGCCGGAGGTCGAGGACGGGCTTGAGGCAACCTACTGGGAGAGTCTCGACCAGATGGTCAGCCGGATGGACGTGATCAGCGTCAACTGCCCGCATACGCCATCCACGTTTCACCTGATGAACGTGCGGCGGCTGAAGCTGATGAAACCTTCGGCGGTGATCGTGAACACATCGCGTGGAGAGGTCATCGATGAGAACGCGTTGACCAGAATGCTGCGCACAGGGCAGATCGCCGGGGCAGGGCTCGATGTCTACGAGCATGGAATCGACATAAATCCCCGGCTGCGAAAGCTGAAAAACGTCGTCCTGCTTCCGCATATGGGGTCTGCAACCGTTGAAGGACGCTGCGATATGGGCGAGAAAGTCATCATCAACATAAAGACCTTCGCCGATGGGCATCGACCGCCGGATCTGGTCGTGCCTTCCATGCTTTGAGCCGCACAGAGCAAAACGTACCGATGAAATCGCCCGCAGGCATGCCGGGACATGTTCTGAAACCAGGTTGACGCATTGCGAAGCCCGACAAAGTTCGATGTCGTATTTCTACGCAGAGCGTCGGCTGATCCTGCACATTCAAAGGGATACATGCGTAGCAGCAAGCCAACCCAGTCAGGAGGCATCCCATGAAGACCCATGTCAAAGCCCTGGTCGTCGGCGGCGGAGCCGTTGGGACCAGCATCGCCTATCATCTGGCCAAGGCGGGCTGGAAAGACGTCATGCTGCTGGAACGCGATGAACTCACGTCGGGGTCGACCTGGCACGCTGCCGGGCTGCTGCCGCTGTTCAACATGAGCTACGCCACCAGCCATATACATGACTATTCAGTAAAGTTCTACAAAACCCTTGAGGATGAGACAGGTCTGGATGTGGGTTTCCATGTGGTTGGCAACCTGAGGATGGCGCAAAGCCGAGACCGGATGGACGAATTCCAGCTCTATGCTTCCACGGCCGAAACCGTCGGAATTCCCTATGAGCGGCTGACGGCGGACCAGATTAAGAAGCGCTGGCCGCTGGTGCGAACCGACGATCTCAGGGGCGCGGTCTTTCATCCAACCGACGGTTACATCAACCCGGCCGACGTAACCCAGGCAATGGCGCGCGGGGCGAGGCAGCGGGGGGTGGATTTCGAGCGCAGATGGCAGGCCGATGCCTATGAATGGACAGGAAGCGAATGGCGCATCACCTGCACCAGGATGGCCGAGAAAGGTGGCAATCTGATAGCCACCGAAGAGCGCGTGACCGTGATGGCCGAACATGTCGTTACCGCTACAGGCAATCATGCGCAGCGAACCGCACGGCTTCTTGGAATCAGGATACCGGCGATTCCTGTGGAGCATCAGTATATCGTCACCGAGCCAGACAAGGCATTGGTCGAATGGCGGGAAGGCAATCCCGAACATCCGGTGCTGCGCGATGCCGATGCCCGCTGGTACGTACGCGAGGAACGCGGCGGATGGATTCTGGGGCCATATGAAAGGAATGCACCGGCGAGGTTTCTCCATGACGTGCCATCAACCTTCCGCGCCGACCTTTTTCCCCTCGATCTGGAACGGATCGAGGAAGAATACATGTCCATGCTTCACAGGATTCCCTCGTCGGAGGCGGCTGGGCTCAAGGACGACTATAACGGACCGATCTGCTACACTCCTGACGGAAATCCCCTTGTCGGTCCGGCTCCCGGCCTGCGCAATCTCTGGCTCGCTGAAGGATTTTCCTTCGGGATCACAGCCGCTGGCGGAACCGGGCACTACCTTGCCCAGATCATGGTGGACGGCGAGGCGGAGATCGACATGGCCTCGCTTGACCCCAAGCGTTACGACTCATGGATGACGACTGAATACGCAGCGCGGAAAAACGAGGAATGCTATTCACATATCTATATCCTGCACCATCCCGATGAAGAGCGCGAAGCGTGCAGGCCGCTGCGCACAGCGCCCGCCTATGACCGCCAGAAAGCGCAAGGAGCGCAGTTCGGGCAGGTAAACGGCTGGGAAAGGCCAAATTACTATGGCCCCAAGGACGCGCCGGAATCCTTTGACCGCGATTCCAGATCGTTCCGGCGCGGCGGCTGGTGGCGTTATGCCCATGACGAAGCCAAAGCCATCCGCGAAGGCGCAGGGCTGATTGACGCCACCGCATTCACGAAACACCTTGTCCGTGGACCCGGTGCCACCGCTTTCCTTGACGGATTTACCTGCAACAGGCTGCCACGCGTCGGTCGGATCAACCTGACCTACGCGCTTACAGGCGCCGGAACGGTAAGAACGGAATACACCATCGTACGGCTTGCCGAAAGCGAATACTATCTGGTCTCGGCCGGAGCGTGGACTGCCTATGACTCGGACTTCCTGCAAAAGGCGGTGGAAGATTTCGTGTCCGAAGGAGGTGCATGGGTCGACGTGCATGACATCACCTCCCAATGGGGCGTATTCGCCATCGCGGGACCGAAGTCACGCGACGTTCTGCGGGAAATGACAAGGGATGCGAATCCGGATACGGCTCTCGGGAACCAACGCTTCCCCTGGCTCTCCATGCGCCGTATTGAGTTGGGGATGTGCCCGGTTATGGCGGTTCGGGTGGCCTATACAGGTGAACTGGGTTGGGAGCTCCATCATCCGATCGAAATGCAGAACTATCTCTGGGACCAGTTGATGGCCGCTGGCGTAAGGCACGGCATGAAGCCTGTCGGAGCAAGGGCACAGAACTGGTTAAGGCTGGAGAAGTCCTACCGCGCCTTCGGAACCGAGCTTGGCAGGGACGCCACGCCGTTGGAGGGCGGTCTCGACCGTTTCGTGGATCTTGATAAGACCTTCCATGGCAAACAGGCCATGCTCGATACAGGGATTCGCGTCAGATGCGTGACCGTGCTGGTTGACGGGCCGGACGATGCCGATCCCTGGGGGCGCGAGGCGCTCTACGATGGCGATATCAAGGCCGGGCGGCTGACCTCCGGTGGATATTCGGTGCATTTCGGCAGGCAGATCGGGATGGGATATGTGTTGCCGGATCGGGCGGCTGCCGGTCAGAAACTGCAGGTCAAGATGTTCGACCGGCTTTGGGATGCTGAAGTGGTCGAGGACAGCCCCTATGACCCCAGGAACGAAGTGATCCGCACAGACGGCTGAACTCGTCCTGAGGAGAGGTCTTTAGCGCGACCCAATACGCGCTGTCTGACTTCTGGTGTAAAATGAGCAATCGAATCCAGATCTGACTGAAGACGCTGGCCCTGCGGCAGGGCTTTGGAAAGCGGCGGACAGATCTCCGCTTCTCGGAAATTGAGCAGGCCGGTCGGTTGGAACGTCCCGAACTTACCTGTGGCTTGAGGCACAGGCTGACCAGAAGCAATGAGATGTCGGTACTGGCGAAGAAGCGCAGGGAGCTGGGGCTGGCTTTCCACGACATTAAAGGAAATTTGCGAGCGGAGCGGATAGCCATCCTTTGATGCGAACGCAGTCGGAAGCCTCTAAAAACCCGGCCTTTCCGCACGTGTTCCGATTCATTGGATCCGGGAGGACCTGGAGATGCACGGCCCCGGTTTTTTCGATCTCCCGGATCATCCCGGGCGCCTGTCGCGGACGGGCGGCCCGCCCGAGGCTCCTGAACGTCATGTGGATCCCGGGGCCTTTCGCCCGGTATTGACGGAAGCGCCCGGTTACGGGGACCGGCCGGAAGGCGGCCGGCCTCCCCATGACCCTGTGACGATGTTCGGGCTTCCGGTGCCGGCGCCCTCGGCCTCAGGAAGGTCAGGAGCAACGGGATGCCGGACATGCCCGACTGGCCGCTCGCGGGGCAGCCATGGATCGGGAGGAGCCTCGCCCGCAGGCATCCGGGCGGAGGGACCACGGTCCTCCACGACGTATCGGGCGGCCATGTCGGGGGCCGCGGCCGTCCGCCCGCCGCCTTCGGGTACGGCCGCAACCGGCAAGCGGGGGTCATGCGGATCACCCACGGCCCGATCCACGCGCCCGACGGATGCCCGGTCTCCGTCCAGGTCTTCCCCGGGAACACCTACGGCCCGGACACGGTGGCGGACCGGGCCGGCGGGATACGAGACCGCTTCGGCGTCGGGCGTGTCGCGCCGGTCGGCGACCGCGGCATGATCGCCGGCGCCCGCGTAAGGGAGGATCTCCGGCCGGTCGGTATGGACTGGATCCCGGCCCTCGCGAACGGGGACATACGCAGGCCCGTCAGGGAGAACGAAGGGCGGGAGGCGGCCCTGCGCCCGGAGGACCCGGTCGCCGACCGGGTGGCCGGGACCGCCTCGCCGGACTTTCCCGCAGAGCGCCTCATGGTTTGCCTAAGCCCCGCCCCGGACGGGAGCGGGCCCGCGGACGCGGCGAACCGCCCGATGCCTTCGAGGCCGCGCCGCGGACCGTCCGGGCGGCCGCGCAAAGCGGAGGGACGAAAGGCACGGACGCCCCGAACCGGCGGCTCGGGAGGGAAACGGCCGGCGGAAAGACGGCGAAGCACCTCCACGTCACCGTGACCGAGGAGGGGAAAGGAAAACGGAAAGCGTCCGGGAGGAGGCGCGCCTTGACGGCATCCACGTGATCCGCACTAGCCCCGGCGACATGGGGAGCGCGCGGGCTGTGGAGGCGTACGGATCCCTCGCCCGCGTGGAACGCGCGTCCGGGAACGCGAAGTCCGGCCTGGGGGTGCGGCCGTTCCACCCCGCGGCGCGGACCGCGTCCGGGCGCACGTGTTCCCGTGCATGCCGGCGCTCCACGCGGAATGGCGCCCGCGCCGCCGCCTCGCGCCCCCGCTGTTCGAGAACCATGACCGGGAAGCGGCCCGGGAACCCCGGGCGACACCCGTCGAACCGGCCGGGGTGTCCCCGGCCACCAGGGAGAGGCACAGTTCGAAACGGACGCCCGACGGCTTCACGGTCCATGGACTCGAAACGGTTCCCAACGACCCGGAGACCGTCGGCATGAACAGGGTCAGGGAAAGACGGAACACCGCGCCTGGACGATGACGGATCCGGCGCCGGCGCGGAAAAGGATGTTTGAGCTTCCGGAGGTCAGACCCGAAAGAATGCTGTCAGTGCCGTGACAGGCCGGCTCGCGAAAAAAACGCCTGCGGGGCAGGCCCGGATGCGATCCTGGCTCGTGACGTTCCAGCTAGTTGAGTTAGTCGACGAGCGGTCTCAAGCAGTTGCCCGCGGCGTCGCTCGCGAGGCCGACGAAACGCACACGGAGCTGTTTCCGGCTGCGGTCCGGGATGATATCGGCATTGGATAAGAATAGGTCATTCAGCAGCGTGCGGGTGTTGGTTTTTTCCCTAGGCCGATGCGACGGCCGGGATCATGCGGGTTTCGGAGCACCATGCGATGATGCGCATGAAGTCCATGAACAGTCTGAGCGGCACCAGCAGGACGTCCGGCCGCAGATCTTCCGGCAGGTCGCTGACCGGAAGGTGTTTCGGAATTGTTTGGCGCCGCTCTACCGCGCCGTCCGGCAGACGGAGCGGCTCTTCGAGCGGACCGAGATAGCGCCAACCCGAACCGGTATCGTCCGCCCCGCAGGCCATGGCGAATGCGTTATCGCCGGGGGCTGCCCGGGACGCCACTCAAAGCCGTGCTCGACCTGCAGCTGATTGAGAAGCCCGTCAGCCTCCGAGGCATCGCGGAGAGATGGCTCTCGGTCTCTGACGGCCCTTTGTTCAATGCCGCCAGCGCCTCGAAAACGGAGTGCCATTCCATTTCAGCCGCTTCGAGCTGTGCTTCCGCGTCAGCGGCTGTCTTTTCCGCGTCGGCCCGCGCCCCGTTGGTGCCCTTGCGAGGATCACCGCCTCCGCGACCAAACCGCCCGTTCTCCGCTCTTCGCTTGACAGGCTTTCAGCCGCTCGCCGGACAAACGGCAATTTCGCTCTGCCGCTTCTTACCTTGCCGACAAGATCGCGGCGACGCGCCGGTTTCAGCTCCGCCATATGCCGGCGATGATGCAGACCGCATCTTCCAAAATCCCCTCACGGACGGCGGGCGTTGAATTGATGATGCTGTTGGTCTGCCCCTAGTTGACCTGAGCGGATGACCGGGATCCCGATGCCGCGTCGGCAAAGAACAGCGGCATATCGCGCCAGCGCGCCTCGCGTCCGGGTCGCCGAACCCGAAAAGATCACATCCTCCATCGCGCCGCTTCGGATCGCTGACGGGCGGTTCTCTCCCATCAGCCAGCCGATGGCTTCGACCGGACTGGACTTTCCGTATCCGTTCGGCCCGACGATACCGCTGAGGCCATCTTGGACGGGAAGCTCAACCACGTCGGCGAAACCATTGAAAGCGTTGATCCTGAGTTTGCTGAATTTCAATTTCACCTGCTCGATAGGTCTGTTCCTGCAGATCTCTTGAAGAGACGGATCATATCTGAGAGTTGCCCCAAAACAAGCAGATTTCGTCCATATTTTGATAAAATTTCCCAATATAGAGAATTTAGCCCAGACTATACCAAATATGTCGCCTTTGGCGGCCCGTATGCGCCGCCAAAGGCTCTCATCCGCGCGAATCTATCGCTCCGATATCATCCGGCCGTCGACCATCGGCGAGACAGCGCCTCTTGAAGAGATATAGTCGAAGAGCTGGACGGTCATCAGAACCGCGGCGTTTTCATCAACGATGCGCGGCTTGTCCTTGAGCATCGCATAGCCATCGCCGCCGCCGGCCACATAATCATTGACGGCGAACGTGAAGCGGGCCGCCGGATCAATCGGGTCTGCGCCGATCGAAACTTCCAGAACCCGGCTGCCCGGGTCTCGCGAGGGATCATAGCGAACCCGAGCGCCTGAGATATGCGGAAAACGGCCCGCCCCTTTTTCCATCTCGCTGAATCCGTTTTCCAGAATATCGATGAAGTCCTGGCCGGTGATCTCAAGCACGACTGTGCTGTTGCCGAACGGCAATTCGCTGACGATGTCGCGACGCGTGAGCGCACTCCCGGCCTTATATATGCGATCGGCCCTGATGCCACCGCCGTTAACCATCGCGAGATCCGCATCTGTGGCCTCGCGAATGGCGTCGGCCGCAAGATTGCCGAATGCGCTTTCGCCGCCCCGGACGGTGGCGCGCCGCGTGTCAAGTTCGGTCAGCGCCGTTCCGAGCATGACGTTCAACTCGTCATCGAGCCTCTCGGCGAATGAGGCCACCATGGCTGCGATCTCAGGGTCCGGATCGAAACGCGCCGTATCGACAATGCGATATTCGGCGCTCCAGACAAATTCCATTTCGCCGTCATCGGGAACTCTATCGAGCGTCAGATCGATGATCGTGACCCATTCGGCCTGCTCGCCGGACTCGGCGAACAGAAACCCACCATCAAATTCGGCACGCAGCAGATGATCATCACCGCTCAACAGCAGATCCACATCCCGCTCAGCGCTGAGCGCATGATCCTCTTCGAGGTCGGTGTGAGCCAGAGCGATAACAAGGTCGGCACCCGCCTCTCTGAGATCTGCGGCTTCGCGGGCCGCAGCGTCGACAGCGTCAAGGATCATGACATCGCCAGGGCTTGATTTGGTCAGCGTTCCGGCCGTCGTCACCCCTAGAATACCAATCTTGAAATCGCCGGCTTCTTTCATGATCGATGGCAGCGCGCCGGTCAGGATCGTCCCGTCCGGCTGAATGCTGTTCGCGCTGAGAACGGGAAACTCCGCCTCGGAAATTCTCTGGCGCGCGACATCGGGGCCGAAATCATATTCGTGATTGCCGACCGCCATCGCAGTCAGATCCAGCGCATTCAGCAGCTCGATCATATGGGCCCCTTCATCGAGTCCCGACATCAGCGACGGCGAAATCGTATCGCCGCCGAATGTCACCAGCACATGGCCGCCTTGAGCGCGCTCATGAGCGATAACCGACGCCAAGCGCGCTGCGCCGCCACGTCCGTCATCCTCATCCATTCGATCAAGATCGTTGAAATGTAAGATCGTCACAGTTTCGGAGCCGTGCGCCGGCAAGCCAGCGATAAGAGTACCGGCCGAGAACAAAGCCGCTGCTAGGCGGCCGGATATGTTCTGTTTCATGATAGTCTCCATGAGTGAGTCGCTGCGACGCCTTGACATCGCAATCGGCGCAAGTCGAATGAAATTTCTGCGACGCCTCTCCGCAGAATTCAGTCAACAGGCAATCAGGGACAAAACAATCCCCCATTCCACACTGAAATGCAACACTTTAGGTGGCGGGAAGCCGCGCTGCGGGCGCGGTGTCCCGCGAACCGGTCGGACGACGGCGACGATCCCTACGTCGGAAACGTGGGAACGTCATGCCCGAGGGCTTGCGTCATCCGACCCACGAAGACAGATACCGGAAATACGCGTCGAGGGAATGCGTCGGAGCGCGTAAGCCGACGGAAACACGCCGCGGGAAGGTCGTGGAGCGCCTTGGTGAAGGTCAGAGCCCGGACCGGATCCCAGGCCGCCTCCAGCCAAAGGATCCGGGATAGTGGACCGTCGGCGGATATACGGCCGTATCGAGGTCGACGGGGAGGTGTCGGCGGAGGGGCGGACACTTGACAGGACGCGCATTCCACCCCGGAAATCCTGAGCCGGACGGCGCCCAGCCGGCGGCCAGGTTGTCCACAGCTGTGCAGAACTTTCCACCACATCGTCCTTCGGATTGTTATTCATTAAGCCAGAATTACAAGGCCGGGGATTGAATTTCCGCGAATGCGTCTAGCTGATAAGTGAGCTGCAGCGGGCCGCAGGTCGAAGCAAAGTCGATTCTCCACCCATTCCATCCATGCGGAACTGGTGCGCAGCCGTTGGTGGCAGACCGTTGCATCCGGCCGCGCTCAGCGCCGACAAGCCTAGACTCGGAGAGTTGATCGCGGGCGGCAGGCACAGCACCAATGGTGAGGATTGTCCGTAAATCAATGAAATGCTGGTGAGATCGCGCCTCGCGGAGCGGACATTGCGGTACTTCTCCGGGAAAGATCATACGCTTCAGGACAACGGCGAACCCCTGATCGTCATTCGCCAGCGACAATCGTCGGGCCGAGACCGCTCTTGCTCGAAATTCGCTCATAACCGCATCCTGAACGAAAACCCGAAGATCCAATCAACCGATACGCCTCCGAACTCCGCACCACGGGCAAGCTGTAGAATTCCAGATGTTGTGGTTGGGTCGTGTCGCGAGTTTGGTGGAAATTCAAAAACGGTGTAATCTCCGGGTGAACCCAACCACCCAACCGGCGGCCGGAGGCGCCAGAGGAGGAGACCACACCATGCAACGGACCACATCCGGCACCGAACTTTCGCCGGAGGCATTCGACGGAGGCCTCGATCCGGTCGAGGACCGGCTCCGGTCGAACGTCCGCGGCACGGTCGAGGCGGTTTTCGGGGAGGGGCTCCCGGACTTCCCCGGCCGCCACCGGCGCGGGGACGGGGAGGTGAAGGACTGCCGTCACGGCCACCGCGACCGGCGGATCACCGGGACGTTCGGGACGGAGACGGTCAGCGTGCCCCGCGCCCGGATCCGGGACGCGGACGGCGGGGACACGGAATGGCGCTCGAAGGCGCTGCCCCTGCTACCGGCGCATGACGGAAAAGGCCGAGGCCCCGATCGCTTTGGTCCACCTGTCCGGCACGGACACGCGCCGGGTGAGGCGGGCGCTTCTCGCGCTGTTCAAGGGGGCCGTCAGCAGGGACGCGGTCAGTCGCGCCCGGCGCCGGGTCGGATCGGACCGGGACGCCTGGTGCCGGCGCAGCCTGGCCGAAGGGGACATCGTCCGCCTGATCCTGGACAGCACGGTCATGAAGACCCGGATCGACGGAAAGGCGACGGACGTCTCGGTCCTGGCCGCCGTCGGTGTGCGCCGTGACGGCCATAAGGTCCTGCTTTCGTCAGGAAAGACGGGCGGAGAGGGCACCGCCGCGTGGAGCCGGTTCCCGGCCGGTCCCGACGCGCGCGGCCTCAGGCGGCCGGGGTTCGTCATCGTTGATGGCGCGCCCGGTCCCGAGGCCGCGCTCACCAGGCTATGGGGCGGGGATCCGCCGGTCCAGCGCCGCACGGTCCACAGGCACCGCAACCTGCCGGGCCACGCCCCGAAGCGCCTGCACGGGGAGACCGGCGGTGACTGCCGCGACATGATCCACGCCGGGACCGCGGAGGAGATCCAGCGCCGCCGCAGGGCGTTCCCCGGGAAGTGGCGGAAAAGTGTCGGGCCGTCGCCGACGGCCTGGAGGAGGCCGGCGACCGGCCGTTCACCTTCACCCGGCTCGACCCGACGCGGTGGAGACCGGCGCGGACGACCAACGCCATCGGGAGGCTCAACGGCGGGTTCCGGAGGCGGATAAGGACGCGGACGCCGCTGCCCTGCGCGGAGACGGTGCCCATGCTTCCGTGGGCGCTTCCGGCCTCCGGCCGGATCCGGATGCGAAAGGTCGATGGCTGGCGGACCCTGTCCCTGCCGGCCGGGCCCGTCACCCCTGACCTCGCCGCCTGATCGGGCGAAACCATGCTCACCCGGTGATTGCACCGTTTTCGAATTTCCACCAAACTCGCGACACGACCTGTGGTTGACGCGAAAAAGATAACCTATCACAAGATGTCGGCGGGACTATGCAGACATCGCATCTCATTTCTGTGAATCGCGACTCTCTCGATCTATAGAAACCTGAATGTGAACTGGTCGGCAGGACCGGGAAACCTATAGGAGGCTGTCATTTTCGTTCAACTTGATCCAAATCTCGCCCCGCAGGGCAGCATGGCTGGCAGATCGCTCACCTTTCCAGGCGGAATTGAAGATATATGGGAGATGTTGAAATCGACATGTCCTGCACTTTTGGCGGTGCCGATCATTCCGTCTTTGCCATTTGTCGCCGCCACCGTCTTACGCATGCTAAACGATACGCCGACGACGCAAATTCTGTTTTTTGCAGCAGAATATTCCTGCTCGATCTGGCTGATCTTGGCGGTCTGCCATTATGTCGTCGTCGTCGGACGGAACGAGCGGGCTCATCCGTTCCGCTCCGCCGCGATATCGCTGACCAGACTTCCACATGGGTTGTCGGTCGGCGTTCTGATCTGGCTGCTGTTCGGAGGAGGTGTGTTTCTTCTTGTCATTCCGGGCCTGTGGATACTTTCCGCGCTTTTCCTTGCAATGCCGGCTCTTGTCATGGAACGCATCGGCCCAAGCAAGGCAATTCGCCGTGCTTTGATTCTTTCAGCCGGCAACCGCTTGGCGCCGATGCTGGTGCTGGCAACGGTCATCGGACTCAATCTGGGGCTGCTCGCCGCTATGTACACCCTTTCTATTCCTAGGCTGAGCTTCGATGTCGAATATATCACGGCGGCGGGAAGTCCCAAAGAAGGACCGCAACTGGGGCTGGCATGGTCGGCGCTGGCGGCTGGCCCATGGATCACGACCCTCTACTGGATCGGAGTCGCCTTAATGATGATCCTGCTCTTTTCCCCTGCGGCGGTCCTTATTCTGACCGCTGCCCTCACAGGCTTGGCGTTGCACGGCCACAGCATAGCTGACCTGCGGAATTTGGTGAAGGTCCGCTTCTTTGCGGTCTGCCAGCATCTGCGCCTGATCATTGTTGTCACGGCGATTTCCTCCTTCACCGTCGCCTCGGGTTATCTGGCCGCCAATCTTACAACGCTTGGCCGGTTTTACCCCGACAGCATCCTGCCCGGCCTTGAGTTGATACCGGCTTGGGCAGGCTGGATGTTCAGCCAAGGAATTTGGGGAATGTATATGGCCGTTTCCTATCTGACACTGACCGGGGACAGACCATAGAGATGCCCGCAAAGGGCATGCTCGTTCTTGAGCAAATTCTGTTGGCTCAGTTTACAGTTCGCTTGCGCACTATGGCATGATGCATTGACTATCGGACGGAGTGCGAGTGATGGATAGCCGACTGTTCCAGAAGTGGCTGTCAGGCGTTGACCGGCTCGACGCGGGGCGACGCCGGGAGCCAGAGACGGTTCCTGAGGGCGGTGCGGTGCCCTTCGGCTTCGCCTGCCGCCATCGAGGCTGGGGTTGACAGGGATGGCCCCCATGAAGCGATGGATCGGACGCCGAAGCGTCAGGACCGCATCGGGCGGGGCCTGGCTAGAAGGCGCCTCGGGGACGGCGCCCCGGTTGTCCGCGATCTTGCCTCCGTCTGTCCGGAGGGACGCCGCCCGCCGGCCAGGTTCGGGCATTCGCGGGACGGCGGGGCGGGCAGGAAGCGGACCGAGTTCCGGTCGATGCGCGACCGGGACGGCTGTCCGGTGGCGGCGGAGGTCTTCGAGGGCAATGTCGCGGACCCGGCGACGGGGCCCAGTAGCCGCCGAGGCAGCCGGCGCGGATGTCGGAATCCGCCCGGCGCAATCGTGCCGGCGAGGGCTGGCCCGGCCGGCGACCGGCGGCGTGAAGCCTTCCACCCGCTCGGGGCGCGGCTGCAGCCCCGCTCCCGGCAAACACCACCCGGTTCATTGAAATTGGTGGAATAATCAAAGCGATGCCTGATGACCCTTGAGGAACTTCATGTTAAACTGATCTTTATCTGTCAAAGTCATGGATTTTCCTTTTGGAACGGTGGGTTTCGGCGATGCCGGCCTGTCACGGCACTGGCAACGGTTTTCGGGTTTGACGGCGAACGGTTCGAACGTGCGCCGCCGGAGCGTGGGCCGGTGCGACAGCATCATCGCGCTGTCCTGGTTCCGGCTTGGCGGCCGCGCCTCGTTCGGTGTCAGGGTCGCCGGATCCTCGGTCAGGGCGCGTAGGTTAGTGTCCGCCAGAAAACCGCCAGGCTGCGGTTTTTTGGGACCCCACTTCCAGTCCGAAATGCAACACCGGCCCGTCTCCGGAGCGAGGGGGTGGCCCCGAGCGGAGGAGGCGGGCCGGTGTTGCATTTCGGACTGGAAGTGGGGCGAATATACTCTAGCGGCGTTTGCGCGGCCCATTCAAGACATTGCCGATCACCGTGTAACGGACACCCAATTGATAGGTGATCATAAGGATTCCGATAACAGCTGCGAGAACGACGATTAACTTCAGATGGGCGTTGATCGGCTGATCGACAATCAGGTAATGGAGGGCAGCGATGAGCGGGAAATGACAGATATAAAACCAGTAGGACGCGTCCGATGCGTAGCGGACCCAGAACCGTTCCTTAACCGCGATTAGCCGAAACAGTCCGATCATCCCGAAACACATCAGCCACGCGAATGTCGCCAAGAGCGCGGAGTTGGCGAGATCGACGCCGAACGGAACCGGATCCATGCTGTGCACGGCGAACAACGTCGCCAGTCCTGCTGGGAAGACGAGGATCAGTGCCGGTGCGAGAGCGCCTGCCCAGAGGCGCCGCATAGCGGTTTCTGTCTGATAGAAATAGACGCCGATGACGAAGAAGATCGCGTTGTAGATCAGCACTCTGGGAGCTGGGAAAAAATAATCCAACAGATCCGCGCCGAAGGCCTTTTGCGTCATCGAATACTGAACTGTGATCGTGAAAGGGATCAGCAGCAGCCAAAAACGGCTGCGGAAGCGCAACCCGAGTTCGAACGCCAGAACGACAAGCACGGTAAAGATCAGAAGATGCCATAGAAACCATAGATATTTCGGTCCTTCTAACCAACTGGTCAGCCAAATCCGCAATTCCAGAGGCATCGGAATTAACAGGGCTTCGGTGAGCGGAATCACGGTGAACAGGCAGACCGCGAGCGGCAAGGCGATCCGAATTAACCGGTGTTTGAGCAGACCCTTCCAACCTCGTCGATTCCACAGCATCGCGGCGAAAAATCCGCTCAGCAAAAAGAAGACAGGCATCCGGAAGCCATGAATGAACGCGAAAAGATAGACATAAATGTTGCGGGAAGGGTCAGTTCGATCAACCCATGCGTCGCTTACAATCCACAAATCTGTCGGCAGAAGAAACAACAGACCGTGCAGAACGATTCCCAAAAACATCGCGGTCGCCCGCAAAGCATCCAGATCATGGAACCGCTTCGACGCGATACCGCCTTCAGAAACCGGTTTCTCCGCCCCGAGGCGACGGAACTGTTCAACAGGCGTCATGCCGGGACTGACGATCGCAATCCAGTCATCCGGAACCCGAATTTTCCGGCAGGACGGGTGACGGGCTTGAATCTGACCTTCAATTCATAATCGGGTGGATCGAGTTCAAAATCCGCCTCGCGGACAATCGTCAGGATGGTCAGAGCCAGCTGAACCTCGGCAAAACCGGCTCCGATGCATCGATGCAATCCGCCTCCGAACGGCACATAAATTCCGGTCTGCCTGTCCTCGGCGCGCCCATCGAGATAACGTTCAATGTCGAATTTTTCGGGTTCGGGAAAAAACTCCGGCAAAAAATGCGTGGCGAAGGCGGCCCAGTGGATTTCAATGCCGACAGGAAGCTTATACCCGGCGAAATTTAGAGAGGACATCACTTCACGGGTCAGATTGGGCGCGAGAGGACATAACCTCAAGGCCTCTTTGATCAGCCGGTGAATGACATCCAG
This sequence comes from uncultured Rhodobacter sp., assembly GCA_965201085.1. Taxonomy (GTDB): domain Bacteria; phylum Pseudomonadota; class Alphaproteobacteria; order Rhodobacterales; family Rhodobacteraceae; genus JAPOUP01. Next base: position 441,047 of record CBDAVS010000016.1, read on the forward strand.
TTCCCGCAGCGCGGCGGGAGTCGGGATTCCGTCAGCGAATGCCATATCGGCCTCGGCCCTGACTTTCGCCATGAGTACGGGATCCTTCATCAGATAATATAACAGAAACGAACCCATCTGTCCGACAGTGTCGATCGCAGTGAAATAAGGCGCGAACGCGCTCGCCCGAAGGCGCAGTTCGGACATATAAACCGGGTCATTATGATGGAGCTCCAACAGGTCGTCGATGATGTCGGTCCGTCGGTTTCGTTTAGACATCTGATGGTCTCGAAAAACCTTTTGAAGCAAGTTTTCGACATTGCGCAGGCTGCGGCTACGGCTGCGGGCATACAAAGTCCGGAACCCTTTGAAAACGTTCTGCACCATCAGGATCTTGAACAGCTCGTCGATGTCGTGAACATGTTCCAGCACTGACGCGCCTGTCACGAGCACAGCCAACTGCTCAACAAACAGCTGCTGAAGGCGGTAATTCCCGGATATCCGTTTGTTCACTGGCCATGTGCGAATCAATTTTCTCGCCAATTCGACCGCGGTTTCAAAATTTTTCTCAAAATGAGCGGCGGAAAACTTGTCCTTCATTTCCCGGCGCATCCGGGCATGATCGGTACCGTTCATGCTCAAAATAATGTCTTCGCCGAGCGTTTCGCGCATCGACTCCCTCAAAGTCCGCGATGTCCAGAAATGGAAACGTTCGCGGCGCATCATCAACCTGTTGGCCTCAGGTCCGCATAGTACGACGAATTCTCGGCCCAATATGCGGATACGAAAGACCGGACCGTGAATCTGATATTGTTCGGCGTAGAATTGATTGAGGTCTCTCAGGGTGTCGAGAGTGTTTCCGAGGATCGGAATGCCCTTGACCAACGGTATGTCATCAGGCGGCCGCTCCTCCGCGCGCGAGCGGATACGGACAGCCCGAACCTCCCTCGAAACCGCGCTGATGATCGGATCGAGCTTGCCGTAGAGTCCGATGCGTTCGCGAACCGAAGACAGCTCCCTCGCCTCCAGGAGATGAGGGAAGATCTCGCATGCATTGGCCAAACCGATGAGCGCCGCATCCGTCGGATCAGGCACCGCATCCTCGAACAGTGTCTTCATGATCCGAAGTTTGACATCTTCGCGCAAGACCCCATCCACGCCGGCATATTTCCGGACCCTACGGGACCGTTGGGTCCGGAACACCCCGCCATCCTCCTTCGGTTCAGCAAGCACATCCCGATGCACCAGCCGGGCGACCACGGTGTCGCAGATGTCCTGGCCTCTATCGGAAAGATGCAAGACCCACTCAGCGGGGCTTTTCTTCTGGTCCCCGGCGGCGACTTCCTCAAGGATCGGATCCAACAGATCATTGCCGATGGGAGAAGGGTCGAGAACACTCAGGGATTCGAGATCCGTGTCGATGCGTCCTTCGAGCTGCAGTTCCATAAGAACCGCGCCGACCAGCACGCAATCGAGATTGTCGATGGGGATGGGATACAAATGACCGTTTCGGTCATCTAACAGGAGGAGAAAGAGTTCTTCAGTAATCATTGTCTGAATGATCCGTTCCAGAGCAACGCTGCTGATTGGAAAATTAACCTGCCGGACCGCGATTCGCAACCCCCGTTCCGCTCTGAAGTGCAACACCGTTGATGGTGGGAAGCCGCGTTTCGGGTGCGGCATCCTGCGAACCGGCCGGATAACGGCGACAGTCCCTGTGCTCAGGATAGGAGAGTGTCATGCCCGAGGGCTACCGTCATCTGACCTTCGACGGAAGATGCCGGATATACGCGACGGGGAAAAGCGGGCTTTCGAACGGGGCCATCGCCAGGCGGCCGGGCCGCCATCCGGCCACCATATCGCGGGAGATCCGACGCAACGGCGGCGGGCGGGGATACCGGCAGGGACAGGCGTGGAGGAAGGCCACCGGGCGCCGGAGCGGGGCCTCTTCGGTCCCGGGGAAGCTGACGGAGGAGCGCTGGGCGAAGGTCGTGGCGAAGCCGGGGAGGGCTGGAGCCCGGAACATGTCCCGGGGCGTCTCCGGCTGGAGGACCCCGGCATGGTCGGCCGTCAGCGGATATACGGCCTCGTACGCGCGGACGGCGGGGACGGAGGAACGCCTTGCGGGCACCTGCGGCGGCGGGGAAAGGAACCGGACCGGCAGGGTGGTCGCCACGCGGGCCGGGGTCACATCCCGGGCCGGAGGGACATCCCGGAGCGCCCGAAAGAGGGCGGGGCGAAGGCGGGGACCGGCGACCGGGAAGCGGACACGGTGATCGGCGGGGGACACGGCGGTGCGGTGGTGTCGCCCGTTGACGGATGCCCGGAATTCACGCCTGTCCAACGGGTTGACGGAAAGAGGGCGGAGGCGGCCGGCGGGGCGATGACCGACCTTCCCGAGGGTCCCGGCGCCAGGGTCCACACGATCACGGCGGACGACGGCGGGGAGTTCGCGGGGCACGCGAAGGTGGCGAAGGCGCTGGAGGCCGACTTCCTCCTCCCGACGCCCCACCACTCGTGGGAGCGGGGCCTGAACGGGCACACCAACGGTCTGCCGCCCCGGTACCTGCCGAAGGGGACCGACCCGCGGCAGGTCACGGACGCCCGCGTGAAGCGGGTCCGGGACATCCTGAACGCGCGCGCCCGCAAGGCGCCCGGCTACCTGACGCCGGCGGAGGCTTTCGCGCGGGCGCGGCCTCCCTGAGGCGCTTCGCCCCGTCGGCCGACGGGGGAGAGGGAATTCCGCAGGCGCGCCCCGCCCGGTTTCGGTCGGGCCACCCCTTCCCCCGCCCGGACGGGCGCGCCACCTCCCGCCGCGGGGCCCTGCCGCCGCCGGGAGGCCCGGTTACGCTCCGATCCGAAGGGACAGCCGCCGTATTCCGCGTGGAATCCGGGGCCCTGGCCGGAAAATCCCTCAACACCGGCCCGCCTCCTCCGCTCGGGCCACGCCCTCGCTCCGGAGGCGGGCCGGTGTTGCACTTCGGACTGGAAGTGGGGTACCATAAATCTATCCGATTAAATCGCAGCCGAGAAAGTTTCGTGCTCGTTTCTGCGCCGCCTCCAACACCGAGAATGATCCAGCCGCTGGATCGATTACAAAATCGCCTTCGTTACTCACTGCTGCCATCAGATTACCTTGTAAATCCACTGGCTTCGCATGAGGATGCTCACGCTGAGACACTTGCTCCTCAATTACATCAGGAATATTATGGATTTTCCAGACACCCTTCGCCTTGCGTGGCTGTTTTTGCAATATGACGCAGTATTCCGCCCGCCGCCGGGTACGATAGCCCATGCCGAATGTACCCTTGTCCCATGTTACGAGGTCCACGATATCGAGATTGGTTGTGTCTAACCAATGGCGAACGCCTTGACACAAGTGGAATTTATCTATCCACAGGAACAGGTGGCCGGATGGTATTAAGGTTCTATTGATTTCGCGTATGAAGCGCCCGATGACTGCTTCAGTCATCTGCTTAAGTGCGCTTCGGCGCCGCTCTCGTGACTTACCTTCATTTCCATATCCCATCTTGTCGAGAACGCCGCGATATTGCGGATCGAAAAAGGCGACGGGAATCGCATCCGCGGGAAGCTTGGACAAGAATTCCAAGCCTTCCATCTTGAGACGGTTGTTGGGCTTGAGCTCTGGAGGATGCTTGATAGCTGGCGCTTGGATGATCCGCTGGTGAGAGAAAACCTGTCCCTCCGCAGTATCGGTGTCCAAATCGCTTTTGGCTACCCGCTGCTGACTTTGCTCCCTCATTTAACTCCCCAAATCTACGCCCACTGACTTTCGTTGACAAACTTCAATGATGCAAGAGAAATTTGCGTCAATGATCTGGAATCACAGCTTCTTCGGCCTCGCTTCCGTGCCACAGCTCATCCAATCTCTTGGTTGATATGTCCGCCACAATAAATACGAAAACCTAGGCATTTCGGGATCGTGCCGGAGAAAGCCCGGCTACGATGTCGGAGTCGATTTCAGGAAAAGTCCCGACTGTCAGGTCGGCGGCGAGGTCTGGATGCCATAGCCACCCTGCCCGGCATGCCAGAAAACCGGGTCTCGTCCGGATCGAACCCGATGACCGGCTGGCGGTCAGGAGCGAGGGTACGCAGGCCTGCCCAACTGCGCTCGACCCGCGTAACCGGTTCGCTAACCCTCGCCTCATATCTGGCTATGCCCTCGGCCAGAACCATGTCATCGGCTCAGGCATCATGCGGCTCGACCGGATCTTCGGCGGCGGGCGATACCAATAACCTCCCTGCATCGGGTTTCGCATACCAGGATTCTCCAGCGCCGAATATCATCGGCCACTCACCGATGTTCCGCTCTCCCGGCGCGGGAACGCAGGCCATGGACCGGCGGAATGGTGTGAATCCAAGTGGAGCGACCCCGGCCATCTCCGCAATTTCATCAACCCAGGCACCGGCCGCATTGACCAGCGGTTTCCCGCTTTGTGCGCCCAACGCCGTGTGTACCTCCCAACCGGCTTCGGTGCGCTCAATAGCGGAAACATGTGCGCCGGTATGGATGACGGCGCAGTTCGCACGAGTCTCGCGGACAAAGTTCTGAAGCGGGCGATCCGTGTCGATATCCCGTGCCTCGGCATGGTATGCGACTGATTCCACGGTGGCCGGATCCAGGATCGGTATCATGGATCGCGCCTCGTCCACGGTGATCGGGTGCATCGCCATGGTTTCACGGTCATTGGCAAACTCTTCCTCTTCGTCCGTCCCCGCGACCAGAAGCAACCCCGGGCCCGGAGTACTCCGCCGTTGGCATCCGCATGGTAGGCCTTGCTTGTGCGATTCAAGGCAATTGTGGACGGTTTGCCGTAGGTTTCCTCGAACATCGCCGCGCTTCGGCCCGATGCATGGTAGCCAAGCGCGTCCTCAGGCTCGAAAACAGCGACACCGCCCAAGTGTGACAGACGGGCGGCAACCGAAATGCCGGCCATACCACCGCCAATGATCAGGAAGTCCATCATTTCCTGATATTGTCACGGACCAAACACATGCGAAAACGATCGACCTACGCCAGCCTTCAGGCAATGGACGAATAACGGATCCGCAATCCTGTCGCTGAACCTGTGAAAGGCCCCGCCTGAACGGGTCCTTCCGCCGCCTTTTCTCCGAACGTCAACTCGGAACGTCGCCGGTCAATCCCTCGACGTAGAAGTTCATTCCCAGAAGCGTACCGTCATCGGCCGTCTCGCCTTCGCCCAGCCAGGACGAGCCGTCCTGCCGGTTCAACGGGCCAGTGAATGGATGATACTCACCTGCGGCGATCAAATCCGCCATCGCCTGGGCCTCGGTGCGCACTTCGGCCGGAATGATCTCGGACATTTCGCCAATCTCAACCATTCCGGGGCCAATCCCGTCCCAGGTATCTGTCGACTCCCAGGTGCCGTCCATCACCGCACCGACGCGGGCGACGTAATACGGAGCCCAATTGTCGATGATCGAGCTGACACGCGGCTCGGGAGCGAATGATGCCATGTCCGATGCCTGACCAAAAGAAAGAATGCCCGCTTCTTTCGCCACCGCCTGTGGCGCGGTCGAATCGGTATGCTGCATGATGAAATCGACCCCCTGATCGATCAGCGCCTGCGCGGCGTCACCTTCCTTTGCGGGATCGAACCAGGTATATACCCAGACTATGGAGAATTCGACGTCAGGATTGGCTTTCCTGGCGTGAATGAAGGCTGCGTTGATTCCCCGGACCACCTCAGGAATCGGGAATGACGCGATATATCCGATCTTGTTGGTCTTGGTCATCTTTCCAGCGATATGCCCGATCACGGCACGGCCCTCATAGAACCTGGCTGAATAGGTCGACACGTTGTCGGCTCGTTTGTAGCCGGTCGCGTGCTCGAACTTCACATCCGGAAACTTCGCGGCGACATTGATCGTTGGATCCATATATCCGAAAGATGTCGTAAATATGAGGTCCGCGCCCCCAAGCGCCATCTGCGTCAGCGCCCGTTCGGCATCGGCGCCTTCCGGCACGCTTTCCTGATAGACTGTCTCGACCCGGTCACCGTAAGCTTCCTCGACCGCGAGACGGCCTTGGTCATGTTCGTAGCTCCAGCCAAGGTCACCGACCGGACCGACATAAATGAAGCCGACCTTGGTCTTCTCCTGGGCGACAGCGCCCGCGGCAAGCCCAAGCGACAGCATCGCTCCAATCAAAATTTTCGCTGGTTTCATCTGGATTATCCCCCTCTGAAAGGCAGGCCATTGGCCCGCGGGTTGGTTGCCGCCCCTAGGTCGGGGCGTGAAATGAACGCCCAAGGTCCGCCGGAGCGTTCACCGCTGACCGGCCACGGCCAGTGGACATGATGACAAGCACGAGAATCGTGATCAGATAGGGCGACATCGACAAATACTCCACCGGAACCTCAATTCCCGCTGCCTGTAAATTAAGCTGTAGAACGGTGACACCGCCGAAAAGATATGCGCCGACAAGAATCCAGACCGGTTTCCACGACGAAAACACCACGATGGCCAACGCGATCCACCCCGCTCCCGCCGTCATTCCCTCGGTCCATTGCGGAACGCGGACCAGACTCAGATAAGCGCCTCCCAGTCCGGCGCATCCACCGCCAAACGCTATGGCGACCAGACGAATCCGGATCACCTTATAACCCAGCGCATGGGCGGCATCATGGCTCTCGCCGACAGCCCGCAAGATGAGGCCCCAACGACTGTAACGCAGAAACGCCCAGACACAGACCACAAGTGCGAGCGACAGATAAACGATGACGTCATGACGAAAAAACATCGTTCCAAGCCCAGGAATATCCGCCAGAGGGCCCAGGTGAAGCTCACCGACGGAAGGCGGTCGCACCATAAGATAGCCCCCGCCGATCAGTGCCGAAAGGCCGAGACCGAAAAGAGTCAACGCGAGTCCGGTCGCCACCTGATTCGAAAGCAGGATCTGCGTCAGAATTCCAAAGACAAGCGCCAGCGCCGCTCCTCCGACTATCGAACCGGTGAATCCCAGAACCGGAGATCCGGTATTGACCGCGACCGCGTAACCGGCAACGGCGCCGATAATCATCATTCCCTCGACACCAAGATTGAGAACCCCCGATCTCTCAACCACCAGCTCACCGATGGCGGCCAACAGAATCGGCGTCGCTGCGACCATCAGCGAGGCGGCTAGCACCGCGGGATTTATGACCGAAAGGTCCACTACGTTGCCTCCCTCACGCGCAGCCGGATCCTGTAGCTCGCCAATACGTCGACAGCCAAAAGAAAGAACAGCAGCATTCCCTGAAACGCCTGAATGGCTGAAGCAGGCAATCCGATATTGGCCTGCGCCGCCTCTCCACCAATAATAGCGAGAGCCAGAAGCAGCCCCGCAACCAGGATGCCGATCGGATGCAGTCGACCTAGAAACGCAACTATGATCGCCGTGAAACCGTATCCCGAATTGAAGTCGATACTGATCTGTCCCGCAGGTCCGCTGGCCTCGAACAATCCCGCCAACCCCGCAAGCGCTCCGCCTGCGCCAAGGCAGAATATCACCAACAGGTTCGGGCGCACTCCGGCAAACCTCGCCGCACGCGGACCATCGCCCGCAAGTCGGATCTGAAAGCCAAGAATATGCCGGCTCAGAATAATATAGGCGAGGAAAACCGCCATAAACGCCGCGACGACACCCCAGTGCATACCGGTCCCCTGAATGAGTTCCGGATTCGAGGCCGCTCCGTACTGGCTGAGATTCCTGCTGCCCGGGAATCCGGATCCTTCCGGATTCCGTAGAAGACCAAGCGATACCGACGCCAGAATCTGTTCGGCCACGTATACCAACAGGAGAGAGACCAGGATTTCGTTGGTGTTGAACCATATCTTGAGGAGCGCTGGCACCATTGCCCAGAGGAACCCGCCGAGAGCGCCCGCGATGACCATCAAAGGGAATATGAACCAGAACTCGGCGGGATAGAAGGCCAACCCGACTCCCGCGCCGCAGATCGCACCGAAGATATATTGACCCTCGGCACCGATGTTCCATATGCCCGCGCGAAACCCCAGGGAAAGCCCGATGGCGATCAGGATCAACGGTCCCGCTTTCACAAGCAACTGTCCCCGGTAATACCAGGCGAATTCGCCCAGCAACGGATCCCAGAATATTGTGCGAATCGAAACGAGTGGATCCTTGCCGAGAAATGCGAACAGAACACCACCCGCCACCATCGTCAGCGCCACCGCCGCCATCGGCGTGACCCAGGTCCAGAACCGATTCGGCTGTGGTCGCCGTTCCAGACGGATCATCACGCTCTTCCCGAATCCACTGCGGTGTTCTGAGGCAGGTCATGTGCACCCCCCATCATCAGCCCGATTTCATCCATGGTCAGATCCGCAATCGGTCGGGCTATCGAGAGCTTTCCGCCGTTGAGCGCGGCGAAGCGATCAGAAATCTCCACAAGCTCTTCCAGATCCTGGCTGATAGCGATCACGGCGGCTCCCTCGGCGGTCAGGTCCAGAAGCGCCTGTCGGATCGCCGCGGCCGCCGCGGCGTCAACGCCCCAGGTCGGCTGGTTGACGATCAGACACTCCGGACGCTGCAGAATCTCCCGACCGATCACGAATTTCTGGAGGTTCCCCCCCGATAGCGACCTGGCGGCGCTTTCGGGGCCAGGGGTGCGAACGTCGAATGTCGAGATGATCCGTTCGGCGAATGCCCGCGCGCGGGTCCAGCGCAGGAATCCCCTATCGGTAAGCTTCTCCCGGACCTCTCCCGTCAGCAGAGCGTTTTCGGTGAGCGTCATATCCGGAACCGCGGCATGACCCAGCCGCTCCTCGGGCGCGGCGAGCAGGCCTAGCCGCCGTCGCGAATCGGGTCGAAGATGCCCGATTCCCTTTCCATGGAGTTTCACGGCATCCCGCGTGGTTGGCACCTCGCCCGAGAGCGCGGCCAGAAGCTCATCCTGCCCGTTTCCGGCCACACCACCAATGCCAAGCAACTCGCCCGCCCGTACCTCCAGAAACACCTCCTTCAGGCCAGCTCCGAACTGACTCTCCGAAGCCGTCGATAACGAGTCGATGCTCAGCACCGTTTCACCGGACTTCCCGGATCTGCGCGACGGCGTTTTCAAGGCCGACCCTACCATCATCTCCGCCATGGACCGCGCGGATTCCGTACGGGGATTGCAGATACCCGCTACCTTGCCACCCCGAAGTACCGTCGCCCGGTCACAGAGTTCCCTGATTTCCTCCAATTTGTGGCTGATGTAGAGAATCGCGGTACCTTCCGCCCGAAGCCGTTGAAGGGTTGCGAACAGGATTCCGACTTCCAGCGGCGTCAACACAGAAGTCGGCTCATCCATGATCAGGAGTTTTGGATCCTGAAGAAGGCACCGGATGATCTCCACTCGCTGGCGTTCACCTGCACTGAGTTCACCCACTGTTCGACCCGGACTGAGCGGAAGACCGAACACCTCGCTCACTTCCCGGATCCGTCTGGCAAGCCTGCGCTGGGAGGGTGGATTCTCCATGCCAAGCGCAATGTTTTCGGCCACGTTCAGCGCCTCAAAAAGCGAAAAGTGCTGGAATACCATCGCGATTCCCGCTGACCGCGCCGCATGGGGAGTCGCTGGTCTGTACGGTGCACCAGCCAATGCCATATGTCCGCTATCCGGCCGGACCAGGCCGTAGATCATCTTGACAAGGGTAGATTTGCCCGCACCGTTCTCGCCAAGCAACGCATGGACCTCGCCGGACGCGATCGAGAATGAAACGCGGTCATTCGCGGTAACGCCGGGATATGCTTTGGACACTCCTTCGACAGCGAGCAGTTCGCCCGTCATGCCGCTTCTCCATGTCCTGACGGGAGGGCCCGCCATCCATTCAATAGCCGCGCGGCGACGCCGATCGCGATCGTCTGCGGATGCTTGCCAAGCCCGGTATCCCCGATCGGGCTTTCGATACGGTCGATATCCACCTCTGCGTGACCGAGGGACTTTAGCCGCTTTCGGAAACGCGCCCACTTTGTCGCCGAGCCGATAAGACCGACATATTCGAACGGTAGCCCAAGCGCGAGATGGCAAAGCTCCAGATCAAGCTCATGCTCATGGGTCATTATGAAATGTGACGCGTCAGGGGGTGCGCCTGCCATCGCATCCTGTGGCCTCTGGCCCAACAATCGCCGCGTATTGTCCGGCAATTCACTGGCTGGCCGCGCTCGTATGTCCGAGACGGTGACCTCGATCTGCGGTAAAGGTGCCAGAATCCGCGCCAAAGCCGCGCCTACATGACCGGCACCATATACGAAGACCGGTCGTCGGTGATTCTGGATCGGTTCGACCAACCAACCCTCAACGAGATCAACTGCCGCTTTCGGCGCAGGACCGGATAACGCGGCGACCCGTTTGGCGACGCGGTCCGACACCTCCGCCGCTCCATCGATCCTGCGTCCGAACACCCCGACAGGCATCTCCGCGGACGCCTTCCGGTAGAGATCCCGATCCCAGATCTCGGTCACGAGCGTCACCGATCCACCGCAGCACTGGCCGAGCGTTGGCCCAAGTGGCTGACGACATATATCGGACTCGGGCCCGTTCCTTAGCAGTTCCACCGCACGCGCCATAGCGTGATGTTCAAGACGACCACCGCCAATGCTGCCGAGAGAACCCTTTTCCCAGACAAGCATCGACGCGCCCTGCTCTCTGGGCGTCGAACCCTTGCTGTCGGCGATGACTACCCTCGCGACACGACGGTGGCTTCCGACCGCCTCGCCAAGGGATTTGAGATCAATCATGATTTCGCACACCGCACCTTCTGAATCGCCGCTAGCAATCGTTCGGGCGTCGCTGGCGCGTCCAGAGCGGGATAACGTTCGCCGCAGGCCGCAACGGCGTTGCTTAGGGCAAGAAAGGCGGAAATTCCCAGCATAAGCGGAGGTTCACCTACAGCCTTCGAGCGATGGATCGTATCTTCCCGGTTCCGACCGCGCTCCCATAGCGATACATTGAACACGTCGGGACGGTCGGAACAGGCGGGAATCTTATAGGTCGACGGGGCGTGCGTACGCAGTCGCCCACGATCGTCCCAGACCAGTTCTTCAGTTGTAAGCCAGCCGACACCCTGCACGAAACCACCTTCCACCTGACCGATATCGATCGCCGGATTGAGAGACGCTCCGGCATCATGCAGGATATCCGTTCTCAGCACACGGTTCTCACCGGTCAACGTATCAAGCACGACCTCCGACACCGCCGCGCCATAAGCGAAATAATAGAATGGCCGCCCCTGGCCTCGCAGCCGGTCCCATTCAAGTTTCGGCGTCCGGTAGTACCCGGTCGCCGATAGGCTGACACGCCCGTCATAGCATTTTCCCGCTGCGTCGGCAAAGCTGTATTCGGTTTCGCCGACATGAACCTTCCCACCTTCAAAACGTACCTCGGCGGTGGAAGTCTGGTGTTCCATCGCCAGATGCGTGGCCATACGGTCTCGGATGCTGTCACAGGCGCGTTTCACCGCCATTCCGTTCAGGTCTGAGCCGGACGAGGCGGCTGTGGCCGATGTGTTGGGTACCTTCCCGGTGTCCGTGGGCGTAACCCTGACCGCCTTCAGTGGAAGGCCAAAACTATCGGCCGCCACCTGCGCCACTTTCTGAAACAGGCCCTGACCCATTTCCGTTCCGCCATGGTTCATGTGAATCGAGCCATCCTGATAGACATGAACCAATGCACCTGCCTGGTTGAGGCGCGTCAACGTGAACGAAATACCGAACTTCACCGGTGTCAGCGCCAAACCCCTCTTCAGGACCGGATTGGCGGCATTCCATTCCGCAACCGCCGCTCGGCGATCGCCATAGCGGGCGGAGGTCGCCAACTCCTCGGTCATTTTGTGCAGCACGAAGTCCTCGACCGGCATTCGGTAATGGGTGGTCTTCGAGGTTTCGAGAGTATCCTGTTCGGGATAGAAGTTGAGTTTCCGGATTTCCAGCGGATCCCGTCCGAGGTCATGCGCGATGTGGTCGATCACCCGTTCGATTCCCGCCATTCCCTGCGGCGCTCCGAACCCGCGGAATGCAGTGGCTGACTGCGTGTTGGTGCGCAGGCGATGGCTTTCGATTCGTACGGCGGGAAGGTCGTAGGCGTTGTCGGCGTGAAGCATCGCGCGGTCGGCAACCGCCAGTGAGAGATCCTGTGACCAACGGCATCTACTGTAGTGGATGAATTCCACCCCCCGAATTCTACCGTCGTCGCCATATCCCGCACGGTATCGAATGCGAAAATCGTGACGTTTGCCGGTGACCACCATATCGTCGTCGCGGTCATAGCGCATTTTGCATGGCATACCGGTCAGACGGGCGATGATCGCACAGGCGCAGGCCAGCGCGTTTCCCTGGCTCTCCTTGCCACCGAAGCCACCGCCCATTCGGCGCACTTCCACACGCACCGCGTGCATGGGCACGCCAAGGGCCTCGGCCACTTTGCGCTGGATTTCGGTTGGATGCTGGCTCGAACAATGAACCACCATGTCGCCGCCTTCCTGCGGCAGGGCCAGCGCGGCCTGGCCTTCGAGGTAGAAATGTTCCTGTCCGCCGAGTTCAAGAGCGCCTTCCACGATATGTTCAGAGGCAGCGAGTGCGGAGGCCGCATCGCCATGCTGCCAGATCACCGGGCCGTTTTCGAATCCGCTGCCGGACGCAAGCGCATCGTCGATGGTCAGAACAGCCGGCATTTCCTCGTATCCGACTTTGGCCATCCGGGCTGAGCGCCGGGCGGCAAGATGGCTATCGGCGGCCACAAGAAAGATGGGCTGTCCGACATAAAACACCTCGCCAACCGCCAGAAGCGGTTCGTCATGAACCGATGGCGAAACGTCGTTGGTGAACGGCAGGTCAGCGGCGGTCAGCACCGCTTCCACTCCCGGTGCATTGCGCACGGGCCCAAGATCTAGCGACTTGATACGGCCTCGCGCCGTTCCGCTTAGCCCGAAGGCAAGCGACAGCGTTCCGGCGGGCGCGGGTATGTCATCGACATAGCGTGCGGCGCCGGTAACATGCAGCCGAGCGGAATCGTGGGGCAGAGCCTGCATGACGCTCATGCCGCAACCTCCAGTACCCGGGTTGCGGAGCCGGTGCTTTCCAGCCAATACCGCAGAAGCAGATTGCCGGCGGCATGCAGTCTATAACCGGCCGAACCGCGCATATCGTCGATCGGGGTGAAATCCTCGGTCAGGCGGTCACGGGCGATCCGTATCGTATCTTCGGTCCAGAGCTCGCCCACCAACGCACGTTCCACGTTGCCGGCACGTTTCGGGATTCCCGCCATGCCACCGAAAGCGACGCGGGCCGCGGTCACCTTGCCTTCATCGATCTGAATGCTGAAACATCCACATATGGTCGAAATGTCCTGATCGAAGCGTTTGGAAAGCTTGTAGCATTTCAGCCGGTCGGGCTGGCGGGGTATCGTGACGGCTTCGACGAACTCGCCTCGTCGCCTGTCCTGCCTGCCATATTCGAGGAAGAAGTTTTCCAGCGGCATCACGCGACGTTCGTCACCGCTGCGCAGATGCAGTGTCGCGCCAAGCGCGATAAGCGCGGGCGGCAGGTCGCCTATGGGAGAGCCGTTGGCGATGTTGCCCCCGACCGTGGCGGCGTTGCGGACCTGGACCGAACCGAACCTTCGGATAAGTTCGGCGAAATCGGGATGCAGCGATCCGAAGACCTTGCCGAGATCGGTGATGCTGGCCAATGCGCCGATGCGTAGTCCTTCTTCATTGGCTTGGATGGATTTCAGGTCCTCGATCCGCCCCAGAAACGCAATCTGTCGCAGAGCTTTAAGTTCCTTTGTAACCCAGAGCCCGACATCGGTTGCCCCGGCGACCAGAACCGCGTCCTGATTGCCGATGTACCAGGACGCCAGTTCGTCCGATGAGTCCGGGCAGTAAAATTCTCCTTCCGGTCTGTCCAGTTCACCCAAGGCTTTGAGATCCTCGTCCATCCAATGGGGAACGGGATGGACAGCCGCCGCCTCCGCCGCCCGAATGATCGGCGTATACCCGGTGCAGCGGCATAGGTTGCCAGCAAGCCGGTCATCGAAATCGCGTTGTCCGTTCAGATGCGCCACCGCCATCGAGACTACGAATCCCGGCGTGCAGAATCCGCATTGCGATCCGTGGCGTTCGATCATTGCCTGTTGCACGGGATGCAGCTGGCCATCGGGTCCGGCGATGCCTTCGACCGTACGCACCACCTTTCCGTGGAGCTGTGGCAGAAACAGGATACAGGCGTTTACGGCCCGGCTTCCGTTGCCATCGGTCACCATCACCGTGCAGGCGCCGCAGTCTCCTTCGTTGCAGCCTTCCTTCGTACCCCGGAGATGGCGGTTCTCCCGGAGCCAGTCAAGCAGGGTGCATGTAGGATGGACGTCCGCCAGTTCGGTCGGCTCCCCATTCAGTAGAAACGCAATCTTGCCCATACCGATATCCGCTGTCGCATACTGTTTTCCCAGGCGAATCGTTGCCACACTGCCCGCTACGGCATGGTTTGGCGATTGTCACCGGATTTGAAGCCAACACATGGGTGCTGGCCTTGTTGAGTCTCTGTATCGACGGTTATCGCCAACCAGATACATGCCGAATGTTATCAGCCTTCGAAATCAGGTCCTATGATCTTAACAGGTATACTCCGGTTAAAGCGGTGCGGGAAATACTCAAAACGTAGGATATAGAATTATGTTCCCATAAAATTGGTGCGCCGCTGTTCATTGAATAGTCCGAATCTACGAAAAATCACTCCGGTTCGGATATTCGATCCATTTCTGGAATCACGAATCTGATCATGCAATATCGATGTTGCCCGACCGAAACCGTTTCCGAGGTCAGGAATGTGGGCGGATCCCATTCCACTCATCGGACTGTAATTCACCATACGATCCTGTTTACATGGATCCCGGTTCCGGTTCTCCTCCCTGCACAATCAGAAAACTGCGGAAACTCGGTATGGGACAGTATAGGGATCCGTCGGCGCGTTCCTGAAGTGCACCGCCGTGAACGAGGTGACACCGTAGTCCGTCAGGATCCATCGAGTTTGGAATCTGCATTCCCGGGGCATCGGCGGCTGTGGTCCTGATCAGCCAGTTGACATCGTCGTTCATCATTCCATGATCAAGACTGCCCATCACCGCTCCGACAAGACGACGGCTGGCCCGCATCTGTGGGCTCCACTGTTCGCGGTAGTACCGCAGACGGCTATCGGAAGCCTGTTTAGCGGCGCGTTCCCAGTCGACCCGCCGCAGGTCGCCGTCCTTGGCGATGGCCTCCCTGCCCAGGGCCTGGAGCACGAAATGCAGGTGACGGGGCCAACCCTCCGCCGGGGCGGCAAGGCCTGCAAGAGTTTCTCCGCTCGCGGGTCCGTCGAGACCGAAGCGCCTGCAGAAGCCGGTCATCAGGTCCCGGCTCTCCCCCTCTGTCAGGCATCCGACCTCGTGAAGGGTCAAGCCCCGCGTCAATCCAAGCTCTTTCACCCGATGCGTCGTGTCGCCTAAACCAGCCAGGACCAGCGTTAGCGGAAGACCGGTATCGGCGTCATGAATACTCTGAAGAAAAGCGGCCTGCGGGGCGCTGTGATCGAGAAACAGGCGCTGCGCCTCGTCGACGGCCACCACCACCGGAGCGTCCCACTTTTCGGGAGGAATCGCCTGTGCCAGATCGTACAGGTCGGTGGGCGCATTCTCCGCCGTGCGCGCCAGACCGATGGACAGTCCGGCATAGCCGACCGAACCGGACAGCCGCTCAGCGACCTTGCCGATGGCACTGAGCCATTCCCTCGACGGTATCCTACCAGTGGAGGCCAGCGCCGCGAGCACCGAGGGCAGGTTTTCTTTTAACCGCTGGCTGGAGACGATCAGGACACGCGGTGCACCCTCCGCCCGCTTCGCCGCCAGACTGCGCGTCTCAAGTTCGGCCAGAATGGAACTCTTTCCGGCACCGGGAGCGCCTTGGAGGACGCGGGTGGCGCCAGGCCGTCCATGGCCGCGACCGGGTCGCCATGCATCCGCCGCCGCCGCCTGGATGTCCCCAAGCGCGTCCTTCCGACCGACGAAAACCGGCGGTGGGGATTTCTCCCCTTCTTTGACGAAATCCCGGAGTCCTTTCTCGTCAAAGCCTTCCGTCATGCAACACCTCCCGTAATGCGCAACTCAACCATATCTCCACCCTCACCCTCTGTCCAATCCAGCGACATCTTTCAACAAGCCGAGGATCCGGCATCTTGATCTAGGTCGATGGTCATTGAGCCGGCCCTGCGGGCAAATTCACGCTGATCCCGTGGCGCGATCTATCTGGCAATACCAATTTGGGATTCGCCGAACCTCCATAATACACTGGCCGAATTCCAAGGAAAATTCGGGGAACCTGACTCTGTCGCATTTCCAATTCCCGCCAGCTGAGCTAGCTCTGAACCATGAGCGGCAGTCCTTCATTCATCCATCTTCGTCTCCATACCGAGTATTCGCTTCTCGAAGGTGCGGTAAGGGTCCGGAATCTGGCGAAAATGTGCACCGACGCGGGAATGCCCGCCGTTGCCGTGACCGACACCAACAACATTTTCGCCGCGCTGGAATTTTCGGTGCTGGCCACTGAAGCGGGCCTGCAGCCGATCATCGGATGCCAGCTCGATCTGGATTATGACGAGATTGGCTCCGGCGACATTGCGCGAAAATTCGCACCCATCATTCTGCTTGTACAGAACGAGGCAGGCTATCGCAATCTGATGAAGCTGAACACCCGCTTCTACCTACGGGGTGACGGTAAGATTCCGCGCATCGAGATTGACGAACTATGTCGGCATTCCGAAGGGTTGATCCTGCTGACGGGTGGTCCGGGCGGCCCGCCTGGACGGTTGGTCCAAAGCGGTAGGACGGCACCTGCCCGGAAACTTCTCCAGCGTTTCTCCAGCGCTTTCTCCGACAGGGTCTATGTCGAGCTTCAGCGTCATCATTCGGGCGACGGCACGGATCGGCCTGAACCCGAGAGGCAGACCGAAAGATGGTTCATCGAAACCGCCTATGAACTCGATCTGCCGATCGTGGCGACAAACGACGTATATTTCGCCGACACCGAAATGTACGAGGCGCACGACGCGCTGATCTGCATCGCCGAAAGCGCCTATGTCGACCAGCAGGAACCGCGTCGGCGCATGACACCGCAACATTGCTTCAAAAGCGCGGATGAAATGGCGGCGCTGTTCGCGGATCTTCCGGAAGCGCTGGAAAACACGGTCGAGATCGCCCGTCGCTGTGCGTTCCGGGCGACCAAACGCGCGCCGATCCTCCCCAAATTCGCAGATGACGAGATCGAGGAACTGAGACGGCAGGCGCGTGAGGGGCTCGATAGACGCCTCGCCACCATCACTCCCGCGAAGCCAAAGGGGGAATATGAGCGACGACTCGAATTCGAAATCGAACTCATCGAACGGATGGGATTTCCCGGCTACTTCCTGATCGTCGCCGATTTCATCAAATGGGCGAAGGAGCGGAGTATTCCGGTCGGACCCGGCCGTGGATCGGGTGCGGGGTCGCTGGTCGCCTATGCCCTGACCATAACCGATCTCGATCCCCTGCGCTACGGCCTGCTCTTCGAACGGTTCCTGAATCCCGAACGGGTCAGCATGCCTGATTTCGATATCGATTTCTGTATGAACCGTCGTGAGGAAGTGATCGAATACGTCCAGAATCGATACGGGCGTGACCGGGTCGCGCAGATAATCACCTTCGGCGCGCTTCTGTCCAGGGCCGCCATCCGTGATATCGGACGGGTGCTGCAGCTACCCTACAGCCAGGTGGATCGACTCGCGAAGATGATTCCCGTCGATGGCGTGAAGCCGGTCAGCATCGAGCAGGCACTGACGGATGAACCTCGCCTTCGCGATGCCGCCAATGGCGAGGAAGTGGTCGACCGTCTTCTGACCTATGGTCGTCGGTTGGAGGGGCTCCTGCGCAACGCCTCGACCCATGCCGCCGGTGTCGTGATCGGTGACCGACCGCTCGATGAGCTGGTACCGCTCTATCAGGACTGGCGATCGGAAATGCCGGCCAGCCAGTTCAGCATGAAATGGGTGGAGGCGGCCGGACTCGTCAAGTTCGACTTCCTCGGGCTGAAGACATTGACCGTGATCCAGAACACCCTCGACCTTCTCAGGCGGCGCGGCATCGAGATCGATCCCAACTTCATCCCTCTTGACGACGCGAAGACCTTTGAACTGTATTCCAGCGCCCATACGGTCGCCGTGTTCCAGGTTGAGAGCGCGGGCATGATGGACGCGCTCAGACGGATGAAACCCACCTGTATAGAGGACATCGTGGCGTTGGTGGCGCTCTACCGTCCAGGCCCGATGGAAAGCATCCCGAAATACTGTGAGGTCAAGAACGGGCTCTCCGAACGCGAATTCCTGCATCCGACGATAGACCATCTCCTCAACGAAACGCAGGGTATCATCGTCTATCAGGAACAGGTCATGCAGATCGCTCAGGAAATGGCGGGATACACGCTCGGAGGAGCGGACCTTCTGCGACGCGCCATGGGCAAGAAAATCAAGGAGGCGATGGACGCGGAAAAACCCAAATTCCTGAAAGGCGCCAAAGCGAACGGTGTCGATGCCGGCAAGGCGGCGGAAGTCTGGACCCTGCTGGAAAAGTTCGCGAATTACGGTTTCAACAAATCACACGCCGTCGCCTACGCCGTCGTCAGCTATCAGACCGCATGGCTTAAAGCGAACCATCCCGTCGAGTTCATGGCCGGCGTGATGAACTGTGACCTGCATCTCACGGACAAACTGTCGGTCTACGCCGAGGCGGTTCGAAGCGAGCTTGACATAGAAATCCTGCCACTCTGCGTGAACCGCTCCGAAGCCACCTTCAGCATCAGCGACGGAAAGCTGGTCTATGCCCTCGGCGCGTTGAAAAACGTCGGAGTGGAGGCGATGCGACTGCTCACCGCTGCCCGTGGAGACAGGCCGTTCATCAATCTCTTCGATCTGGCACGGCGGGCGGACCTCAAGCGCATCGGCAAACGTTGCCTTGAAATGCTCGCGCGGTCCGGCGCATTCGATCGCCTCGATCCGAACCGCCATCGAGTGCTAATGTCCCTGGATGCATTGATGGCTTACTCAACAGCTTCGCACGAACAGCGGAGTTCAAGTCAGGCCTCGCTGTTTGGAGAGACCGGAGACGATCTGCCCGAGCCCCGTCTTGCATCGGTCGAGGACTGGCTTCCCCAGGAAAAGCTGGCCGAAGAACACGCCTCTGTCGGTTTTTACCTGACGGGTCATCCTCTGGATGACTACATGACACCGCTCAGGCGCAGAGGTGTGATGACACTGACGGAGGTGGCCGAGCGGGCGGAACGGGCGCCGCTAATGGCCAAGGTCGCCGGCACCGTCCTCAAGCGACAGGAACGAAGGTCCGCGCGGGGCGACCGGTTCGCGTATGTGCAGATATCCGATCCGACGGGATTGAGCGAGGTCACCGTTTTTTCCGATGTTCTCATGGAAGCGGGCGTTCACCTGAGACCGGGAAACAACGTCGTCATCAACCTGACGGCCACCATGGAGAGCGGCCAGCTAAGGCTACGCGTGCGCTCCGTCATCCCGGTCGATCAGGCCACGGCGGGCACCGAAGCGCTGGGACTGCGGATTTTCGTCGAGAAACCGGAGGCGGTCCCTTCCGTCGCTTCCCTGCTTGAGCGCGCCACGCATGGCGGCAATTCGCGCGTATATGGAGAGGTCGAACTTCGCCTCGCGGCTCACGATCTTTGGGGAGAGGTGGATATCGCGCTCGGAGACCGGTTCCGGATCAATCCGCAGATAAAGAGCGCACTCAGGTCGGTCGGCGGTGTGGTGCAGGTGGAAGAGATTTAGGAACATCTCCAACGCTGACTTCCACGGTATCCAATGCCGTTTTGTGCCTCATTCGCCAACCCGCTCCTCTTTCTTGCCTAAACCACCCTCATCCGTTAGACGGCACGCGATCGTTATGGCGGTGATCCTCATGGTCCGAACAAAAAAACCACCACGCCCGAAAGCGCAGACGCCGAAAGGGTTCCGGGACTGTTTCGGTGCTGAACTCACCGAACGAAACAGGATGCTGGGGCGTATCGCCGAGGTCTATCATCGATATGGATTCGACCCGTTGGAAAGCCCGGCGGTCGAAACGGTCGAGGCACTGGGAAAGTTCCTTCCCGACATTGACCGCCCGAACGAAGGGGTGTTCGCCTGGCAGGATGACGACGACACCACATGGCTGGCGCTTCGCTACGATCTGACCGCGCCACTGGCGAGAGTCTATGCGCAACATCGCGACGACCTGCCGACGCCCTACCGTCGTTATGCGATGGGTCCGGTCTGGCGTAACGAAAAACCCGGCCCCGGACGTTTCCGGCAGTTCTACCAATGTGACGCCGATACGGTCGGTACATCGAGCGTCGCCGCGGACGCGGAAATCTGCGCGATGCTGTCGGATGCGCTGGAACATGCAGGCATACCTCGACAGGATTATGTCGTGCGCATAAACAGCCGAAAGGTTCTCAACGGCGTAATGGAGGTGGCTGGCATCCTCGATCCGTCGGAACCGGAACGATTCGCAAATGAACGGGGGATTGTTCTGCGGGCGGTCGACAAGCTCGACCGGCTTGGTCCGAAAGGAGTACGTGCCCTTCTCGGCAAAGGGCGGGAAGACGAAAGCGGAGATTTCACGATCGGCGCACACCTGAGCGTGGATCAGGCGGACGTTGTCATGGACTTCGTTGAGGCAGGACGCGTGGATAGTTTGGCGACGGTGATGCGTCTGCGCGAACTGACCTCGGGCTCCGCATACGGCCTGCGAGGTATGGACGAATTGGAAATGATCGGGGAGTCCCTCGATCTGCAGGGCTACGGTAGGGATCGAATCCGGATCGATCCGTCGGTGGTGCGGGGGCTTGGATACTATACCGGACCGGTATTCGAGGCCGAACTGACATTTGAGATCACGGATGAAAAGGGCCAGAGACGCCAGTTCGGCAGCGTGGCTGGGGGTGGGCGCTATGACGATCTCGTCAAGCGATTCACCGGACAGGAAGTGCCGGCGACGGGCATTTCCATCGGCGTTGATCGTCTGCTGGCCGCGCTGCGAGCGAGCGCGGCCGGCAGCGGCGAAGCGGCCGGACCGGTGCTGGTGACCGTGATGGACCGGGATCGAATCGCGGACTACCAAACCATGGTCGTCGAACTGCGCAATGCCGGCATCCGTGCCGAGATGTATCTGGGCAATCCAAAGAACTTCGGCGGCCAGCTCAGATACGCGGACAGGCGTGGCTGCCCGCTTGCGATCATTCAAGGCTCCGAAGAGCGCGCCAAGGATCTTATAGTCATTAAGAATCTCGTGCTGGGCAAGCGCCTCGCCACTGAAATCACCTCGAATGAGGAATGGAAAAACCATCCCGGGCAGAGGGAAATCGCACGCTTCAGTCTCGTGGAAGAGGTATTGAAGGACATCGACATCGCCGAACGAATGCGACGGTCCGGCGAATGATCGGGGATTCGCTCGAAGCGGAACAGGTACGTCTCATCCGCGCGTTCGTTGAAGCAGGTGCGGAAGCGGTGCAGCCTCCGGTCCTGCTTTCGGCCAGTGCGCTTCTGGATCTATATGGGGAAGACATCCGAGGTCGGGCATATACCACCCGCGACCCTCTTGCGGGTGAACTCATGCTGCGCCCGGACTTCACGGTTCCGGTCGTGCGGATGCATCTGGACACTGGCCGGGAAACGGCGCGGTATGCCTATGCCGGGAAGGTCTTCCGAACCCAGGAAGCGGGTACCGAACGGCCATCTGAATACGTTCAGGTAGGATTTGAGATGTTTGGCGGCGACGCCGCGCAGCATGCGGAGGCCGAGGTCTTCGCGCTTTTTTCCCGCATCCTGGAACCCCTGCGCCTGCGAGCGGCGACCGGTGACATCGGGGTTCTCATGGCGGCTGTTCAGGGCCTGTCCACGACGGACGCGCGAAAGGCCGCTCTTATGCGGCATATCTGGCGACCCCGCCGGTTCCGGGCGTTGCTGGACCGGTTCGCGGGCCGGTCGCCGGTACCGGCGGGCCGGACCAAACTCGTCGAACAGGCCCGATCCCGCGGATCAGTGCCGGAGACCGGTCCGATGATCGGATTGCGCTCGACCGAGGAGATCGACGCGCGCATACAGATGCTTGTCGAGGACGCCGAGGCAACGCCGATCCCCTCGGATGAAATCGATCTGATCGAAGAGATCCTGGGCCTGCGCACCTCGGCGCCGAAGGCCTGTTCAACGCTAAACGCGCTCGCCGAACGGTTTCCGGCCACGGGAGCGGCGGTCATGCGGCTCCAGGCGAGGCTCAACGCGCTGGAATCACTCGGCATCGACATTTCGGCACTCGGTTTCGAGGGAAGCTATGGCCGGACGACAATGGAATATTATGACGGTTTCGTATTCGGCTTCTATTCCGAATCGCGCCCCGATCTGCCACCCTTGGCCACGGGAGGACGGTATGACGCGTTGGTCCGCGCGCTCGGCGGCGGCGGCTCGGCCACCGCCGTCGGCGGGGTGATCAGGCCCGCATTCATTCAGGAGCTGTCATGACGTTGAAGCTCGGCGTGCCATCCAAGGGCCGGCTTAAGGACGAGACGTTCCAATGGTTCGGCGAGCGCGGCGTGAAACTGTCTCTGTCAGGTGACTTACGCGAATACGCCGGCACAGCCGCTGGCTTCGATGGTCTCGAATTGGTGCTTCTGTCGGCGGGTGAGATTCCGCACGAACTGCGGGCCGGGCGCATTCATCTGGGAGTGACCGGCTCCGATCTTGTCCGCGAGTCGCTCGCGAACTGGAATATCGAAACGACAGAACTCGCGAAACTTGGATTCGGCAAAGCCGATTTGGTGATCGCCGTTCCAACATGCTGGATCGATGTGGATACGCTTGACGATCTCGACGCCGTGGCGGCGGCATTCCGGCGCGCTCACGGTCACAGATTACGTATCGCCACGAAATACCATCGACTGGTGCGTGAATTTCTCAACGAACATGAAGTAGCTGACTATCTGCTTGTCGACAGTCAGGGGGCAACGGAAGGGACGGTGCGGAACCTGACCGCAGAGGCGGTCGCCGATATCGTGTCGACCGGCAGGACGTTGGAAGCGAACAGTCTGAAGATCCTTTCGGATGGAATTGTCCATCGCAGCCAGGCAACGCTGTTCCGGTCGCGGCAGGCGATGTGGGGCGAACCGGAGAAGACCGCGCTTGACGAGCTTGGATCACTGCTGGGCATTTGAACGTTCGGCTCTCCAGCACAGCACAGGTCGTTTCGTAGTCAGAATCGGAACCCGGCCGGATCGTATGGATATCCAAGGTTACCAATCTGATGGTTTTTCAATAACATAACCCGCACTTGGCCCAATATCGGGTATGTGCGAAACACCGACCGGGTATTTCGGCCTTTGTCAGCCATCTGGCAGTCGGTGCGCCAGTCCGCACAGCGGCGCCAGACCTATAGGCAGTCGCGGGTCTGGATCGCGCTCGGTCTATGTGAACGGGAAGGTCTGCCTCACCATTTCGGTGCGTCGAGTGAGGCGACCTATACCGGACGCAACCGATACTCAGTTAAAATCAACGTAACCTAACCGAAAAAACCAGCGATATGAGATATATGGCGGCGGCGGCTGTCACAATGGCGGGACCAGCCGGCACATCGGCGAACAGACTGGCCATTAGGCCCGCAACAGCCGAGACCCCACCGATCAAGGCCGCAACAACCGCCATAGCCTCCGGCGTGCGCGAAATATTGTTCGCCGCAGCGGCGGGAATGATCAGCAGAGCGCTGATCAGAAGAGCGCCGACGACCTTCAGAGCCACCGCAACGACAACAGCCAGTGAAAGCGTCAGTACCATGCGCTCACGATGCGGACCGATCCCCACGGAGGCCGCAAGCTCCTCATTAAGCGTTGAGGTCAGCAGGGCCTGCCAACGCCACACAAGCAGTCCCACCACCAGTGCCGCACCACCCCAGATCACCGCCAGATCCGAAACACCTACCGAAAGGATATCACCGAATAGGAACGATTTGAGACTTATTTTCGGCCCCTTGATCAGCGAGAACGCCACTAATCCTATGGCTAGAGCCGAATGCGACAGAACACCCAGCGATGTGTCCACGGAGCTTCCCCGCTCGGCCAGTGAGTTGACGGCTAACGCCATTGCGAGCGCCACCCCCAGAGTGCCGGCCTGAATCGAGACCTGAAATGCGAGGGCGACCGCCACTCCCAGAATTGCCGCATGCGCCGTCGCATCCCCGAAATAGGCCATACGCCGCCAGACCACAAAGGATCCCAATGGGCCTGTCGCAAGGGCGACACCAATTCCAGCCAGACCGGCACGTATCAGAAAATCGTCCAGCATCTCAGCTTGCGCTCCGGCCAATACGGTCCGGTTTCGAATGATCGGTGGACAGACCGTTGCCGTTGCTGGGTTCGAACAGCGCCTTGTATTCCGGTGACTCGCTCACGACGCTCGGCGGTCCTTCGCAGACGTAGTATCCGTTCAGGCAGATCACCCTATCCGAAATGTTCATCACTGCCTTCAGATCATGGCTGACAAGCAATACCGCACAGCCGGTTTCATGCCGAAGGCGACCTATCAACCGATGGAAGTCCGAAATCGACGGCTGGTCCAGGCCCTGCGCCGGTTCGTCCAGGAAAAAAATCTGAGGTTCCGCAAGCAGAGCCCGCGCAAGCAGTACACGCTGCATCTGGCCCCCTGAAAGTTCCCTGACCTGCCGACTGCGCAATCTGATGGCACCGACCCGCTCCAATACCTGTGTGACAGCCTGCCTGGTCTGCCATTTGGGCAGTGACATGAACCGGTTTACGCTCAGAGGCAGCGCCGCGTCCACGTATATTTTCTGCGGTACATACCCGATCCTAAGTCCTGGCTGCCGTGTAATCGTCCCGCGTACGGGGCTCACAATTCCTAACAGCGCGCGTAGGAGCGTTGTTTTGCCAGATCCGTTCGGACCGATCAGTGTCACGACTTCACCTGCCGCGACGGCGAGGCTAACCTCACCCAATACGAGGTTTCTGCCGTAGCCGACGCTCAGTCCTTTAGCGGAAACGAGACTCATTCGGATATTCCGGTTGAGGCGGTGCATATGGGACACACCCCTATGGCCTCAAGGCTGACACGCTCGATTTCGAATCCCATTCCGTCGGCCACGCAATCAAGTGCCGCGCGAACCTCGGAAACCGTCGCCTCGGCGATTGCGTTGCAATCCTTGCAGATCATGAATACCGGAGAATGCTCTTCACCTGGATGGAGGCAAGCCGCGAAAGCGTTGACACGCTGGACGCGGTGTACAAATCCATGCTTTATCAGAAAATCCAGCGCTCTGTAGACAACCGGTGGCTGGCGACCGAAGCCGTTCGCGCCGAGTTGCTCGAGCAATTCATAAGCCCCCATCGCCCGATGACGCTCAAGCAGAATCTCAAGGACCCGTCGCCGAACCGGTGTGAGGCGCAGGTCTTTCGTACGGCATATCCACTCGATACGTTCAAGAATTTTGTCGGAACGGGTGTCATGGTCATGATGTTGGAAAAAGGTCAAGGCAGGTATGATCCAGAGTACGTGCTGTTATATCATTACACACATCTAAGCCGAATCGCAGACGATTGCAAGCGCTGCGTCCGCTCCGGCATCGCGTTTCTGTGTGGCCGCAACGGGCTGAAAAATATCCGACAGAATTAATTAGTGTCCGCCAGAAAACCGCCAAGCTGCGGATTTTTAACGGTAAATGACGGAATCCGGCAATCCTCCCCTTCAGGAGGCCCCGATGCGCAGGGTCCACGACACCCAGCGGCGGCCCGACGCCCCCGACATCAGGAGGATCAGGCTGGACGTGAAATCGAGGGACGACATCCCGGCGATCCCGATCGGCCTCCAGGACCCCTGCGGCGACGAAGGGACCCGAAAGCGGCTGTCCGGGCTTCCGGGTCGGCTGGTGCTGCCCGCAAGGAGCCGCCGGGTCGGCAGGCCGGGGATGGAACCGTGGACCATCCCGGTGCTGGGGGTCATGAAGCAGGGTCCCGGGCGCGGTTTCGACCGGCTTCGGGAACCGGCGAACCAGCACATCCCGATCCGGCGAAGGCCGGAGGCCGGGCCACGGCCCGTGGGATGTGGACGGATACGGATACGGATACCGGCGTCTGGTTGACAGCGTGTCGCTCCCCTCGTCGGAGCTTCCCACCGAGGTCGGAAGGATGGTCGTGGAGAGGGGCCACAGGGTGGCGGCGGAAAAGCCTGGCGCCGCGTCGCGCGGCCGCCGTGATTCCTTCGTGGCCGGGACCGACGTCCACCATCCGGCCGACCGCAGCCTGCCGATGGACGCGGCGCGGTGCATGGTCCGGGACGTGTCCCGGGCCTGTGGGGGGCCTGGGGCCGCCCGGCTGGCGGCGGAAGGAATACCTTTGCGGAAAGCTCCGGAAAGGCTACCTCCGGGTGGCCACGTCACGGCTCGCCAACCCGCGCCCGAGGGACGTGGAGGCGCCGCTCCGGCTCGCCCTGAAGCTGGCGGACAGGGCGGAGGCCAGCCGCGCGGAGATCGGCGGTATGTTGGGTATCCCGGGCCCACCGGACAGTATCCGGGGCTTCATCGGCCATGTCAGGCACCGGGCGGACCTGACCGGACGGCGGATCCTGAAGGGAGGGACGATCCCGCACCGCGGGAAGGTGCACCCGATATCGGGGCCGCACACGCGCTGGACATCGAAGGGAAAGGCCGGGGTCCCGGTGGAGCCCGGCGTTCCGGTCCGCGTCCCTGAGGACCGGCACCGATTCATCCCGCACCATTCGGTGATGTGGGAGGGGAGCGACGTGGACGTGGCGGTCCCAATGGGCGCGGAGGCGCGGGCCCGGTTCCCCGACCTGTCGGTGGTGAGCTTCGACCGTGGTCTGCACAGCCCCTCGAACCGGCTGGGGCCTGCCGGGATGCTGGAGCTGAACGCCATGCCGCGGAAAGGCAGGCTGTCGAAGGCGGACCGTGTCCGGGAAAGCGGGGAGGCGTTCCGCGGGGCGCGGCGCGCCCACGCCGCCGGCGGGTCGGCCATCAACAGCCTGGAGCACCGTGGCCTCGACCGGGTGCGGAGCCACGGAAAGAAGGGTTTCGCCGGCGCCGTGGCGCTGGCGGTGCTGGCCGCGAACGTCCACCGCCCCGGCCTGATGCCGCCGGCGAGGGAACGCCCCGTGCTTCCCGCCGCCGCCTGACCGGGGCGTCCACCGGTAAACCGGCCCATGGAAGGTCCCGCCGCTGCGGGGCCCGGACCGGCGTGCCCGCGGGCCGGCGGAGGCCCGGATGTTCACCATATGTTCCCGCCACCGACCGTCCCGTGAAGCCGGAATCCGCCGGATCCGGCCCTGTCACCGGAAAAACACGGGGTTTTCTGGCAGACACAAATTATAAGCCACACCCACTTGCAATCAGCTACGATTGAGTCTAATTCATGTTATAACATAACATAGTGAGTAGCGAATCATATAGTTCGCCATCCACTGACCATCATAACCGATTTGGAGGTTCGACATGCGTGGATCTATTGCAACCCTTATCCTGGTGGCAGGTGCGGCTCAGGCCGAAGTGCCAAATGTGGTGACGGACATCCCACCGGTGCATTCATTGGCCGCGCAGGTCATGGGTGATCTGGGAACACCGAAGCTTCTAATCGACCCTGAATCGGATGATCCACACCATATGCAGCTGCGTCCGAGCCAAGCCCGGCAACTGGCTAATGCGGATCTTGTTGTCTGGATGGGTAAGTCGATGACACCTTGGCTGGTACGAGTTATGGAAAATCTGGCGGATAACTTCGTGTCATTGGAACTTCTTGAATTGGATGACATGCCACTTTTGCTTGGCGTCGCTGAACTTGAACCGCTGGCGGACCCGAATGATGCGGAGCATCACGAAGACGACGGCCATGGGCATGACGAACACGGCGACGATACGGAGCATCATGAAGACGAGGGGCACGGGCATGATGGTCATGCCACTGATACGGAGCATCACGAAGACGAGGGGCACGGGCATGATGGTCATGCCACTGATACGGAGCATCACGAAGACGAGGGGCACGGGCATGATGGTCATGCCACTGATACGGAGCATCACGAAGACGAGGGGCACGGGCATGATCATCACGGACATGATCATGGCTTAATCGATCCGCATGCCTGGCTTGATCCTGTGAATGCGCAGAGATTCGTCGCCTCGATCGCGGACGCCCTGTCACAGGCCGATCCCGAAAACGCCGCCATTTACCAAGCCAACGCCAGTGAAGCGAAAGCAAGGCTGGCGGTGCTGACGGCCGATATCACAGCCCAGCTGATACCTCACGAGCAGGCGACACTTGTCACATATCACGACGCCTACCGATATTTCTTTATCCGGTTCGGCCTGAACCAGGTGGGAAGTTTGCTGGATTTCGAGGCGTCTCTGCCGAGCGCCGCACGATTGGTAAGGACACGGGACGTACTTGCCAGAGATCCAGATATCTGCTTTTTCGTCGAACCTGGCGGGTTGCAGAAACTGATCAACACCGTTCATTCCGATGCCGAACGGCTTACGTCAGAACTTGACCCCATCGGTCGCTATCTGACGCCTGGCCCAGACCTCTACGAGGGTCTGATCCGCAATATGGCCGATACCATCGCTGGCTGCTCCACGCAGGGCTGAGAAATCCATCGGTGCATCAGCGCTTCCAGGATTGAATTTTCAACCGCCCGACAGGATGTCTGGAAGATTTTGATCAGGGTGTCCGGGCCAAGTGATTTCACTACCGAGACCGGGGAACAACGAGGCGCGGGGGTCATGGACATGCCACCGCGCCGAAAAACAGGATCGACTATCCTGCCGATACCTCGTGGATCAATTGCCCGCGATCAGAGTGATCCATCGCCGTTCCAAGTGCTCGTGCATCGGATGACATCGAGACCGGAGTGGTCAGGTAAACTCGGAGTCAGGGGAGAACAGCTTATTGAAGACGCCGCTAACGGACAGGCCTTCGCGATTGATACCACAAAAATATTTGCCACGCGAATCGATCTCGATCTACACGGGCAGGCTCATTGGGATCAGCCGCCGCCACCGGACGCACCGGATAAGCGGTGGAGCGACAGCGGTTTTTGACCGAGATTGACCAAGGCTGTCGACATTCCGGGTTGAGTATCTCACTCGAACCCGTCATTCCAACTTCACGTATTGCCAGAACAGCGATGAGGGAGAGTGCTGACAGATGGATTCTGGACATGCTTCCATGGAAACCGGATGACCTGAAAATTTTGGGAATTATATCGAATAGTAACATTTCCTTTGTGAATCGCCTGAATTGTTACTATTAGGTGGCCAGAGGTAGGGGAGAATCGCCGCGGCACGGAAAGCGCCCGGAAAATCGCATCGCAAGGGACTGACGCTGCTACGGATCGCTGACATCTTTCAGGACGAGCGGAAGTCGAAGGAATGGCTGGCGGAGCGGCGCTGACAGGGAAAGCCCACATATCCGCGCTGCGGATCGGGGAACGTTCAGTCAGGTATCAGGCATCCAAACCAGACGCACCGCTGCAGGGACTGCCCGAACAGGAAGATGTTCTCGGTCAAGACAGGAACCGTCATGGAGTCGTCGAACATCAGGTATCGGCACTGGGCGATAGGTATCCATCCGTTCACGACGAGCATCAAAGGCGTTTCGTCCATGCGGCTTCACCGCGAGATTGGCATTGGCCAGAAAGCGGCATGGTTCATGCTCCACCGGCTGCGTACGGCGTATGAGGCGGAAACCGGTCCGTTCTCAGGTCCCGTTGAGGCGGACGAGACCTACGTGGGCGGGCTGGAGCGGAACAGGCACGCCAGCAGGAAACTGAACGCCGGGCGGGGCGGCGTCGGGAAGTCAATCGTCGTAGGCGCCAAGGACAGGGAAACGAACAAGGTCGCGGCGAAGGTCGTTACCGATACCAATGCCAGCACCCTGAAGGATTAACTTCTGCGGGTCGTCGGCGAGGACGCGCTGATCCACACGGACGACAACGCGGCTTACGCGGGCTTCGACCGCAGGCATGAAACGGTTTGCCACAGCGCGGGAGAATACGTGCGGGAGCGCGTTCACACTAACGGTAGTCGTTCCGGGCGATGCTCAAACGCTCCCATAAAGGCGTCTATCACAAAATGAGCAAGAAGCGCCTTCCCCGCTACGTGGATGAATTCGTCGGGCGACACAACGTGAGGAAAATGCACACCAAGGACCGGATGGGCGACATGGTGCGGTCCATGGACGGCAAGCGGATTCGCTACATCGACCTCATAGCCGACAATGGACTGCCGAGCGGGGCGAGGTCCTGATGTCTCTGGACATGGTGCCCGAGCAGGAAATCCGGTACTCGCCGATAAGCAGCGTCTGGGAAGGAAGCGACGCCGACCTGATTGAATGCATGCTTCGGTTCTATCCGTCGGTTCCGCCTGAACCCATACTTGATGCGACATACAACGCAGGCCGTTTCTGGCGTGGATCCAGCCGACGGATCATATCCATGGATATAGACCCTAAATACAGCCCGATGATCGTTGCCGACAACCGTAACGTGACCTGCGTCACCGACTCCTCATTCGGCGTGGTTGTCTATGATCCTCCGCATGTCGGGCCGCAGGGTCGGGACAAGAGCCACAAGCGGTTCGACGTTGATTTCGGAGCGACAATGAAATGTGGTGCGGATGAGAGTTGGACGCTAAGCTATCTAGTGTCCGCCAGAAAACCGCCAGTCTGCGGATTTTTCGCGATAGATGACGGAATCCGCCTTGCGGGGAATCACCGGATATGGCGGTCAGGGTATGCCGCGGAATCCGCCAGTCCTCCACCCGGGAGGCACCGATGCGCAGGGTCCACGACACTCAGCGGAGGCCCGATGCCCCCGACATCACGAGGATCGGGCCGACTGTCAGGTCAAGGGACGACATCCCGGTGGTCCCGATCGGCCTCCAGGACCCCTGCGGCGACGAAGGGACCCGAAAGCGGCTGTCCGGGCTTCCGGACAGGATGGTGCTGCCCGGAAAGAGCCGCCGGGTCGGCAGGCCGGGGATGGAACCGTTGACCATCCCGGTGCCGGGGGTCGTGAAGCAGGGTCCCGGGTGCGGTTTCGACCGGCTTCGGGAACCGGCGTCTGGTTGACAGCGTGTCGCTCCCCTCGCCGGAGCTTCCCGCCGAGGTCGGAAAGATGGTCGTGGAGAGGGGCCACAGGGTGGCCGAAAAAAAGCCTGGCGCCGCGTTGCGCGGCCGCCGTCATTCCTTCGTGGCCGGGACCGAAGTCCACTGTCCGACGGACCGCAGCCTGCCGATGGACGCGGCGCGGTGCATGGTCCGGGACGTGTCCCGGGCCTGCGGGGGGCCTGGGCCGCCCGGCTGGCGGCGGAAGGAACATCTGTGCAGGAAGCTCCGCAGGCCCTGTCCCGGTGTCGCCACGTCACGGCTCGCCAACCCGCGCCCGAGGGACGTGGAGGCGCCGCTTCGGTCCGCCCTGAAGCTGGCGGACAGGGCGGAGGCGGGCCGCGCCGAGATCGACGGTATGTTGGGTATCCCGGGCCCATCGGACAGTATCCGGGGCTTCATCGGCCATGTCAGGCACCGGGCGGACCTGACCGGACGGCGGATCCTGAAGGGAGGGACGATCCCGCACCGCGGGAAGGTGCACCCGATATCCGGGCCGCACACCCGCTGGATATCGAAGGGAAAGGCCGGGGTCCCGGTGAAGCCCGGCGTCCCCGTCCGCGTCCTTGAGGACCGTCACGGATTCCTCCCGCACCGTTCGGTGATGTGGGAGGGGAGCGACGTGGACGTGGCGGTCCCCATGGGCGGGGAGGCGCGGGCCCGGTTCCCCGACCTGTCGGTGGTGAGCTTCGACCGCGGTCCGCACAGCCCCCCCGGACCGGCCGGGGCCTGACGGGATGCCGGAGCCGGCGCCGTGCCGCGGAAAGGCAGGCTGTCGAAGGCGGACCGCGTCCGGGAAAGCGGGGAGGCGTTCCGCGGGGCGCGGCGCTCCGACGGGCCCGGCCAGGGTCCCGTGAAGCCGGAATCCGCCGGATCCGGCCCTGTCACCGGAAAAACACGGGGTTTTCTGGCAGACACTATCTATATCCGCCATTACTGAGAGAGGCGAAAAGGGTACTGAAACCGGAGGGGCTGCTGCTGGCCAAGATCACCTATATGGTCAACAACCATAGATCCCGCTGGGCTCACTGCGATTTTATGCGCATGGCCGACGAGGCCGGCTTCACGGTATGCGACCTGATCATCAAGATCAGGCGCGGTCCCATGATGTCGAATCGCAGGAAAACAGCCCACCATGCACGGAAGCGTCACTGTTTCTGGATCATATGCCGCAACGGAAACCGCTGCGAACGGCTTCCGCGTGGGTGACCAGCGCGAATACAACCCGCTGAGCGTCGAGGAACTGGGAAGGAATGCGGTTCGCAGGCTGATGGAATATCCGGCCACCCAACTTCCTCCGGCGGTTTCGTTCACTGGTGCCGGTGTCTACACGATCCACTACCGGGGGGATTACCAGCCATACGCCGGACTTCCGGATGAGGAGTCGATCTATGTCGGGAAGGCCGAGATCCGCGGGAGGCGGCAGGTCCGTGCGGGCAAGGCGCGTCCGTCAGCGGACCTTCACAAGAGACTGTCCGAGCATGCCGCATCCATCGAAGCTGCGCACAATCTGCATCTCGGCGATTTCCGCTGCCGGTGGCTCATTCTCGATTCCATCTGGATCGGGCTGACGGAGCAGGTTCTTATCGCGGCGCACCGCCCTTTATGGAATTCCGTTGTTGACGGGTTCGACAACCACGATCCCGGCGGAGGGAGAGGAAACGCTCGCATTGGGACACGCTGCATGCCGGTCGGCGGTGGGCCGAGCGGCTTCGGGACAATGATCAGAGCGCGGACGATATCCTTGCGGGCATCGCCAGGCACAGAGGAGGGAGAAGGACATGAAAGAATCAACGGAGCGCATCCCGCGCGCAACGCCAGACCAAGCGATTACCAGCCCAGCAGGGCGGAGATGGAGGAAACCATCGACCTGCCGGGCGCGGATATGGAGACGCTCAGGGACGCGTTCTTCCAGCCATTGAAGGATCCCAAATCCCGGAGTTCCTGAAACGTGCTGGAGACCCGGGCCGGATTCGAACCGGCGTGATCCCACGTGCAAGGGGGCCCTAACCGCTCGGCCACCGGATCTCCGATGCGTATCGCAAGGTGTTGCGCTAGAAAACGACTTATGGTAGAAAGCCTTACACTACCTATAGCCGCATTCTGACATCGTAAACCTCATGCGGTGTGACCGCCCTAGATAGGGCGGCCACGGTTCTCATACAGGCAGGTCGATTGAGAGTCGAGTCCAAAGCGGGCCATCAACACGAGAAATGTTACTATTCGATATAATTCCCTATTTTTTACTGCACCAACGATTTAAGACCTGGTGGACGGTATATCCGTACCGTCCTACCCTCGTCCTTGATTACAGAAGAATTCATCGTCAGCTACCCGATCCAAAGCGATCCCGTCTCGATTCCCGCAAACGCTTCAAAACGAATGCTCAAACGACAAGTGCTGCTGCTTTCCGGAAGTCTGGCAATTAGAGGATGAAAACCGCACCTACCGAAACCGACTGGGTCGCGGTCGATTGGGGCACTTCAAACCTTCGCGTCTGGTCCATGACCGACGCCGGAGAAATACTGGACCACGTCCATTCCGATGGCGGTATGGCGACACTGAAACCAAACGAATTCGAACCCACGCTGCTGGGACTCATATCGGGATGGCTCGATGACCGCCACATTCCAGTAATTGCCTGTGGTATGGTCGGTGCCAAGCAGGGATGGATCGAGGCACCTTACCTGACGGTTCCATGCCCTGTTGACATAGCACCATCCGCCAGAGTCCCAACCTCAGACCCGCATCTCGACGTTGAAATCATCGCAGGCATCTGCCAAAGCAGCCCGCCCGATGTAATGCGTGGAGAAGAAACGCAGATCGCTGGATATCTGGCCTGTAATCCCGAATTTGATGGAGTGCTCTGTCTCCCGGGCACACATACCAAATGGGTTCATGTTTCGGCCCGCGAAATAGTCAGCTTCCGTACTTTCATGACCGGAGAGCTGTTCACACTGCTATCCGAGCGTTCCGTTCTCCGACATTCGATGGGTGGACAGGGATGGGATGCAGCGGCGTTTACCAACGCGTTGGATATCACCCGCGCCCGTCCGGAATCGCTGGCCACACATCTGTTCGCGCTGCGCGCCGCTGACCTGCTGCGTGGCCAGTCGGGAGCAATGGCAAGGTCGAACCTCTCGGGATTGTTGATCGGTGCCGAACTCGCAGCCGCGAGACCTTATTGGCTTGGCCAGCCAGTGTCGTTGATCGGTGCGCCCGACCTCACGTCCGTCTACGCCACCGCACTCCGTGCGCAGGGCGTCGATCCTACGGAAACCAATGGTGATGAAATGACAATTGCCGGACTGACCTCCGCATACACAGCCTTCCGGAAAAAGAAATGAGCCGCGCCCTTATCGCCATACTTCGCGGCATCGAACCGAAGCAGGCCGTTTCGGCCGCTGAAGCCCTGATCGGAGCGGGCATAACGCGCATCGAAGTGCCGCTTAACTCCCCAGACCCGCTCGAAAGCATCGCGGAAATGGTCGACGCGCTCGGATCTCATGCACTTATCGGCGCGGGAACCGTTCTAAAGCCAGAAGAGGTCACCCTCGTGCGGCGGGCGGGAGGGCAGCTTATTGTTTCACCCAACTGCCGAAGAAAGGTCATCGGGGCAACGCGGTCGGAGGGCCTGCAGAGTTGGCCGGGGTGATGACCCCGACCGAATGCTTCAATGCCCTGCGCTGGGGCGCGACCGGCCTGAAGCTGTTTCCGGCCTCATTGGTAGGTCCAGGCGGGATACAGGCGATTCGTGCGGTGCTCCCCACCGACGCTCCCGTCTATGCCGTTGGTGGCGTAAACCCTAACAACTTCGCCGAATGGCTCGCGGCTGGCGCGAATGGATTCGGCATCGGCTCCCATCTTTACTCACCAGGTATGAAAACCGACGAAATCGGCATCCGCGCCCGCGATGTCGTGGCCGCTTACGATGAGGCACTGAGATGACCGCAACGCTTTATGACCACCGTAGCTGCGAACTGGGGGAAGGCCCTCTCTGGCATCCGGGTCGGGGCCAACTGTTCTGGTTCGACATACTCGGCCGTCGCTTGCTGTCACGCGACGGCGATGGTTACCGAGAATGGAAATTCGCCGAGTATGTTTCCGCCGCTGGATGGCTCGATCGAAATAGCCTTATGATCGCCGGCGAAACGAGACTGTTTACGTTCGACATGGAGTCCGGTGCCGAGAAAACGATTTGTCCACTTGAAGCGGACAATCCGAAAACCCGCTCCAATGACGGACGCGCGGATTCGCATGGCGGTTTCTGGATCGGTACTATGGGCAAGAAGGCCGAGAGCGGGGCCGGTGCGATATACCGCTATTTCAAAGGTGAGTTGCGCCGTGTTCACTCCGGAATCACAATTCCCAATTCGATCTGTTTCGCACCCGATGGCACGGTCGCATATTTTGCCGATACACCAGACCGCCGTATAATGGCGCAGGCGCTCGGAACCGATGGTTGGCCGACCTGCGAGCCGACCGCTCTTATCGATCTTCGTGCCGATGGGCTGAATCCGGACGGCTCGGTCACGGATTCCGAGGGTAACATCTGGAATGCGCAATGGGGTGCGTCCCGTATCGCCGGTTACCGCCCGGACGGGAGCTTCATCGAAGCGTTCGCGTTTCCCGCCCTTCATACGTCTTGCCCCGCGTTCGGTGGCACGGACCTCTCGACGCTGTTCTGTACCACGGC
Organism: uncultured Rhodobacter sp.; assembly: GCA_965201085.1. Classification (GTDB taxonomy): domain Bacteria; phylum Pseudomonadota; class Alphaproteobacteria; order Rhodobacterales; family Rhodobacteraceae; genus JAPOUP01. The sequence continues at coordinate 476,979 of CBDAVS010000016.1, forward strand.
ACGGGAACACCTCTCACCCGAAGTGATCGCCGAACATCCTGAAAACGGAAAAACCTTCTCTGTAGAAACTTCCATCACCGGCTGGAATGAACCGCAGGTCATTCTATGACAGATGCGTTCGGTCCTGACCGCCGGGCTTCGATGGTATCCGCACCTGTACGCCGGACTGGTTCTACAACTCTCCCAATCGCAACGCCGGTGAGTTCCGAGGTTCAAACAGGCGCTCACGGAAAGTCCACAAGAACGTTCAACCTCGGGCCTCAAACGAGTTCAAATGCGGTGACCCCAATAGCCAGCTCCGCACATGGCACTCTGAGTTTATCCGGATTTATGGTGCGGTCCGAGGCGGTTCATGGCCACTTCGCGATCGGCGGCAGGCTCATGAGAACCGCGTCCGCGTCATGCCCAGTCTCAAGTCCGAATCTCGTACCGCGATCATAGAGAAGGTTGTATTCGACATAGAGACCGCGATGGATAAGCTGGACCTCCCTCTCGGCCTCTGTCCAGGACATCGAACGACGCCCCTCGACAACACCTAAAAACGCGGGAAGAAACGCATCTCCCACGTCCTTGGTGAACGCGAAGTCCACCTCCCAGTCACCGGTTTTGAGGTCATCGAAGAAAATGCCACCGACTCCGCGTGCGCGACCTCGGTGTCGAACGAGGAAATATTCGTCCGCCCGGGCTTTGAAGCGGTCATAATAGTCCGGAGAATGCCTGTCGCAACATTCTCTCAGCACCGCGTGAAACGCCTTCGTGTCCTCCTCGTATTCAATGCAGGGATTGAGGTCGGTACCGCCACCAAACCAGCATGTATAGGGAGTCCAGAACATGCGGGTGTTCATATGAACGGCAGGTGTGTGCGGGTTTCGCATATGCGCGACAAGACTGATACCCGACGCCCAAAATCGGGAATCATCCTCCATGCCCGGTACACCCCGGGCCGTAATCGCCGCTTGCGCGGCTTCACCAAGAGTCCCGTAGACGGTCGAGACATTGACACCGACCTTCTCGAATACCAGTCCACCGCGCATCACACTCATGCGCCCGCCGCCACCTTCGGATCCTCCATCCCCTTTCCTCGTGGTCTCGCGGACATCGAACCGGCCAGGCGGGTCTGAGTCCAAACGGTCAGCGCCCTGACTGTCCTCAAGCGCCTCAAACGCTGAAACGATCCTGTCACGCAGGCCATTGAACCAGGCCGAGGCCCGGGCCTTTCGCTCGTCGAAGGCATCGCTCATGACAGATCGGTTCCCGAAGATTCAGATGATGATGTGGTTCCGCGATCGGTCGGTCAACTGGAATTTTCCGCGCACTGCATCCGGAACGGTCGGCCTAACGAAGCGGAAGCGTCCCCGATATTGGGAACACCGACTTCCACCAGATCATAGAGCGCGGCATTCCGCTCTGCAAAGCAACCCATGTTCAATGTACCGGCGCGTCGACGGAATCGATCAGCGTGCGCCCGCCATCAACGGTGATGGTCTGCCCGGTGACAAATCCCGATCCTTCGGATGCCAGGAACTGCGCCGCCTCCGCAGCCTCGGCGGCGCTCGCGATCCGTCCCAGAGGCGTATGGTTGATTATTTCACTGCGGCCATCGCTGTCCTCTTTCAGGGCCTCCTGAAGGCTTGCGCTCCTCATGCTGCCACACGCGATCGCATTGACGCGAACTCGGTGATGGGCAAGCGCCACCGCCATCGAGCGGGTCATCTGGTCGAGCGCGGCGCAGCTTACGGAATAGGCCAGCAGCTTGGGATGCGCACGCCGCGCCGCTATGGAACTGACATTCACGATTGAACCTGCCGACGCCTTACTGTCTCCGTTCTCTCCGGCCTGAACGATCATCTGGCGTGCGAACGCCTGGGTCAGGCGAAGGCTTGTCAGCAGATTCTGCTCGATCAACTCGACCATCGAATCCTTTTCCGGGTCCAGCGGATCGGAAAGCACCACCTGACGACAGGCATTGACCAGAATGTCCACCCGATCGAAGGCATCGATCGTGGTTGACATAAGGTTTGTGATCGAAAGTTTCTTTCGCAGGTCGCCCGTAAAGTAACGAACGTTGGATCTTTCTCTTTCAGCCAGTTCGCCGATTTCCCACTTGAGCTGTTTCTCGTCGCGATCGGCGAACACCACATTCGCCTGCCGATCGGCGAAATGCCGGGCAATGGCAAGGCCAATCCCGTTGGCCGCCCCCGTGACCACGGCGGTCTTTCCGGAAATCGAAAAGGACATTGCCCCCGGAACCTCCCTGTTGCCCGTTCTATCCCTGGCGGCTGTTGATACCACTGATCAAGGGCGTCACCGCCGCGAACACCTTGAAACTTGCATCCCCGGCAACTTCACGGGACTCGCGAAAATGGCGACCTAGTTCCCGCTCATACGGAAGGTGGCGATTGGCGACAAGCCAGAGGCGGCCGGATCGGGCCAGCAAACGTGCCGCCGCCTTGATAAACGACCGTCCGAGGGACGGATCGACCGAGCGCCCGGAATGAAACGGTGGATTCGTGACGATCGCATCAAGCGAGGGCGCGATGGAAAACCTGGTTGCGTCCGCCCAATGGAACCGCGCTCTTGGATCGCCGATGTTTCGGCGGGAGCGGCCGAGAGCCGCATGGTCCGCTTCGACGAGGTGAAGCTCATCCACACCTTCGCGATGAAGGATGGCGTGTGACAGAAATCCCCATCCCGAACCGAGATCCGCCATTCGGTTCGGAAGCTTCGCGGGCAAAACATCCGCCAGCATCCTGGAACCCGGATCGACCCCGTCAGCCGAAAAATCGCCCGGAGCGGTGAAAAAGCCGCCAGCCACCGATCCGTCATGGATCGCCCAATCCGTAAAGTTTCCACCTTTAAAGGAGAACATCCTGCCGTGGGCCTTACAGACCATCGAGCCGATCGATACTCGACGGCGAATCTCCCGGATCAGACTTTCGACGCCATCCGTTTTCTGCCCGTCAACCACTATCGTTCCTTCGGTCACCACCGATGCCTCGGCGACCAGTTGACGGGCTTCGCCCCTGGAACGGGGCAGGACGACAATCGAAAGGGCGTAAACACCATCCGGCGCGGTATCCGTGTCGTATCCCTGCGCCGCAAAGGCATCATGATCGGGCCGGAATCCCTGAATGACATGAACACGTTCCGTCGGAAGCGCGCCGAGATCCATCTCCCGACGAGGGCGAAATACGGCTATCCTGCCCTTCGGAGGAATAGTTAGGACACCGCCCGCAAGTGCGGCCGTCAGACGGTGCGCGAACATATGGGCCCGACCCTGTGCCTCATTCCTTCTCCATCCTGCATTGCAGCGGATGCTGGTGGCGCCGTGCGAGATCCATCACCTGAGCGACCTTGGTTTCGGCGATCTCGAATGCGAACACGCCGACAACGGCGACCCCTTTTTTGTGAACCGTCAGCATGAGTTCGATCGCCTGGGTCTGGTTCATGCCAAAGAAGCGCTCCAGCACATGCACCACGAATTCCATCGGCGTGAAATCATCGTTGAGCAGCAGGACCTTGTAGAGCGGTGGACGCTCGGTCCTGACCCGTTCTTCCACAAGCACACCTGAATCGCGGTCGTCACCGATGGCGATATCCCGTCTACTGTTCGGCAATTTGGTCACGCCTGACGCTCCGAAATGGATTCTTCTTTTCCGGTCGGGAATATATATGCGATTACTCTCACTGTGAAAGGGGCAGTTCGAACGCAAGCGATTCCCGAGTGGAGCAAGTTTCCCGTTCCTGTGGCTTGGCCGCAAGTGACCTAGTCATGCGGTGTCGGCCAAGCGACAGCTGTCGTTGAGGTGGTTGCGATGCGGACATCGGCTACTGCCATGCGGGGTCGAACCGTTACGATTTCACCAACGCCCGAAATGCAGCGAGCGTCTGGCCACCGTACTGAATGATGTATTTTGCTCTGCCATCAAGGCTTTCGGCAGAGGCCCGCAGCACTTCACGGTGACAGTCCATAAACCTGCGGAAAAGCGCCCACCCGAACTCTTCCGGACATTCGGTGATTGGCAGCGTCACGCGAATATCGATCATGTCCCCGGTCATGCCAGCCATCGAGTCGTGGATGCGCCTAACGAGCCAACCCCGTCCGGATCTCGCACAAAGCAAGGTGGCCGCCTCGGACTGCATGGGTAGTTTGGTCATCGGAGTGCCTCGATCGTTGATTTCGAGGTCATCCACGAACCGCAATACATGCCCTCAAGGGCACTCTACCTTCTTCCCCGGAAACAGGAGTCGGAAACGATTTCATTCAGCAAAGGGTACCCGAAAGGCGAGAACGCCGAAACGGAGAGCTTTATACCACTGAAAATCTACACCCACCGTAAACGCCTGTCACCAGGCGCAGTGCCGGAAAACCAAAGGTGCCAGCGGCAAAGCTAGTCACGACAAACCTGCAATCGATTCAATCAAGACCGGCAGGTAGATGCTTCCAGTCGCTTGCCCCATTCCGCAACACAACACGACGATCCAGAAATGCACCGATGTCTTCAATTTCAAAGAACCCCACTTCCAGTCCGAAGTGCAACACCGGCCCGCCTCCGGAGCGAGGGCGTGGCCCGAGCGGAGGAGGCGGGCCGGTGTTGAGGGATTTTCCGGCCAGGGCCCCGGATTCCACGCGGAATACGGCGGCTGTCCCTTCGGATCGGAGCGTAACCGGGCCTCCCGGCGGCGGCAAGGCCCCGCGGCGGGAGGTGGCGCGCCCGTCCGGGCGAGGGAAGGGGTGGCCCGACCGAAACCGGGCGGGCGCGCCTGCGGAATTCCCTCTCCCCCGTCGGCCGACGGGGCGAAGCGCCTCAGGGAGGCCGCGCCCGCGCGAAAGCCTCCGCCGGCGTCAGGTAGCCGAGCGCCTTGCGGGGGCGCGCGTTCAGGATGTCCTGGACCCGCTTCACGCGGGCGTCCGTGACCTGCCGCAGGTCGGTCCCCTTCGGCAGGTACTGGCGCAGCAGCCCGTTGGTGTGCCCGTTCAGGCCCCGCTCCCACGAGTGATAGGGCGTCGCGAAGAAGAAGTCGGCCTCCAGCGCCTTCGCCACCTTCGCGTGCCCCGCGAACTCCTTGCCGTTGTCCGCCGTGATCGTGTGGACCCTGGCGCCGAGCCCCTTGAGAAGGTCGGTCATCGCCTCGCCGACCGCCTCCGCCTTCTTTCCGTCAACCCGTTGGAGAAGCGTGAATTTCGAGCATCTGTCCACAAGCGACACCACCGCACCGCCGTGTCCCCCGCCGATCACCGTGTCCGCTTCCCAGTCGCCGATTCTCGCCTTCGCCCCGACCTCTTTCGGGCGCTCCGAGATGTCCCTCCGGCCCGGGATGTGACCCCGGCCCGCGTGGCGGCCACCCTGCCGGTTCGGTTTCTTTCCCCGCCGCCGCAGGTGCCCGAAAAGCGTTCCTCCGTCCCTGCGGTCCGCGCGTACGAGGTCGTATATCCGCTGACGGCCGACCATGCCGGGGTCCTCCAGCCGGAGACGCCCCGAGACCTGTTCCGGGCTCCAGCCCTCCTCCAGCTTCGCCACGACCTTCGCCCAGCGCTCCTCCGTCAGCTTCCTCGGGACCGAAGAGGCCTCGCTCCGGCGCCCGGTGGCCTTCCTCCACGCCTGTCCCTGCCGGTATCCCCGCCCGCCGCCGTTGCGTCGGATCTCCCGCGATATGGTGGCCGGATGGCGGCCCAGCTGCCTGGCGATGGCCCCGTTCGAAAGCCCGCTTTTCCCCGTCGCGTATATCTGGCATCTTTCGTCGAAGGTCAGATGACGGTAGCCCTCGGGCATGACACTCTCCTCGGCTCGTTCACCGGGACTGTCGCCGTTATCTGGCCGATTCGCAAGATGCTGCACCCGAAACGCGGCTTCCCACCATCAACGGTGTTGCACTTCAGAGCGGAACGGGGGAAGGAAAACTACTCCATATATGGAGACATCGCTACGCTCTTCCGTCAAGTCTACCCCGGTACCCGTTATGATGCCGCGCCCTTCGTCGATCTATCCGACCCAACGGAGCGCACGCGGCCCAGCACTGACGCCGTACGTGCCTTCTTTAATATCCTCGGTCACTGGAAGATCCGTGATAAAGACACCCGTCACTTGCACGGAGGAATCTCAAACGGTTCGTATTACGCTCTCAAGAAGGGGGGGCGACCGGGTTCTTGACAAGGACAGGCTTCGCCGGATCTCCTATCCCGTGGGTATCTTCAAAGCGTTGAACGTTCTCTACGACGAGGATCTGGCGGATCGCTGGATGCAGCTGCCGAACGGAAATCGGATCCTTAGCGGGATAACGCCGCATGAATGTCAAATGCAGGGCGGTCTGCCGGCATTCGCGACGGTACGCAGGCTTCTGGATTCGAGGAATCGAAACCATCGAACGGTCCCAGCGTTACACGCATCCGGCAACTCGATACCCGCAGATTCATTTCCTCGAAATACAGTGAGCTTGGGGTAAGCGCACTGGTCCGGATCGCCGGCGACAATGATCATCTCCATGGCCTCTTCGATCTTGACCATGCAACCAATGACCGTCCTCTGGCCGAAAACGATCGGCTACCAGGTATAGGTTGCGTCCGCCAGAAAAGCGCCAGGTAGCGGATTTTTCGCGATAGATGACGGAATCCGCCTTGCGGGGAATCACCGGATATGGCGGTCAGGGTATGCCGCGGAATCCGCCAGTCCTCCACCCGGGAGGCACCGATGCGCAGGGTCCACGACACCCAGCGGAGGCCCGACGCCCCCGACATCACGAGGATCGGGCCGACCGTCAGGTCAAGGGACGACATCCCGGCGGTCCCGATCGGCCTCCAGGACCCCTGCGGCGACGAAGGGACCCGAAAGCGGCTGTCCGGGCTTCCGGGCAGGATGGTGCTTCCCGGAAAGGGCCGCCGGGTCGGCAGGCCGGGGATGGAACCGTTGACCATCCCGGTGCCGGGGGTCGTGAAGCAGTGTCCCGGGTGCGGTTTCGACCGGCTTCAGGACCTGGCGTCTGGTTGACAGCGTGTCGCTCCCCTCGCCGGAGCTTCCCGCCGAGGTCGGAAGGACAGTCGTGGAGAGGGGCCAAAGGGTGGCCGCGGAAAAGCCTGGCGCCGCGTCGCGCGGCCGCCGTCATTCCTTCGTGGCCGGGACCGACGTACATCATCCGACCGACCGCAGCCTGCCGATGGACGCGGCACGGTGCATGGTCCGGGACGTGTCCCGGGCCTGCGGGGGCTGGGGCCGCCCGGCTGGCGGCGGAGGGAATACCATTGCGGAAAGCTCCGCAGGCTCTATCCCGGTGTCGCCACGTCACGGCTCGCCAACCCGCGCCCGGGGGACGTGGAGGCGCCGCTACGGCTCACCCTGAAGCTGGCGGACAGGGCGGAGGCGGGCCTCGCGGAGATCGACGGCAGGTTGGGTATCCCGGGCCCATCGGACAGTATCCGGGGCTTCATCGGCCATGTCAGGCACCGGGCGGACCTGATCGGACGGCGGATCCTGAAGGGAGGGACGGTCCCGCACCGCGGGAAGGTGCACCCGATATCCGGGCCGCACACCCGCTGGATATCGAAGGGAAAGGCCGGGGTCCCGGTGGAGCCCGGCGTTCCGGTCCGCGTCCCCGAGGACCGTCACGGATTCCTCCCGCACCATTCGGTGATGTGGGAGGGGAGCGACGTGGACGTGGCGCTGGCGGTGCTGGCCGCGGACGTCCACCGCCCCGTCCTGATGCCGCCGGCGAGGGAGCGCCCCGTGCTCCCCGCCGCCGCCTGACCGGGGCGTCCACCGGTGAACCGGCCCATGGAAGGCCCCGCCGCTGCGGGGCCCGGCCAGGGTCCCGTGAAGCCGGAATCCGCCGGATCCGGCCCTGTCACCGGAAAAACACGGGGTTTTCTGGCAGACACTAGGTAGGGATGAATTGGTGTCCGGCATTCCCTGTCACCAGTTCATCAACGCGACGTTTATACATACCAACCCGCTCGCGTGCCACTTCAACGGTCCTGATCGAGGCGCCGGGTATGCCGGATTTGAACTCGAAACCGCGCAAGCTGAGATCGCTTGGCATAAATCGATCGAATTCGCCGAATTCGGATGGACGGAACAAAGCGTCACCTACGATGTCATCCTCGCGGATTTCAGCGGTGAGTATCATGATATTCGGGGAGATGCGGACTTCCAAAACTTTCTTGACCCAAACAGCTACGTCAACTCGCAGTCACTCGCTGAGACTCTACTCGAAAAACACGGGTCGAGCATCATCTACCCAATCGTCCGCCATAACGACGGCATCTGCCTCCTATGTTTCCACCCCTCACTCGTCGGCAACGTTCGCAGGTGCGCACGCTACCGCTTCACTTGGACCGGGCAGTCCAAGCCCGAGATATTACTCGAAGAAACCTACACTGAAGCCAGTTGAACGGGAGCGGGGCCGCTCGACATGGTCACGCTCTCCGGAGCGGATGCAAACTCCGGTAAGATGGGCCGAGGCGCGGTTTGTGGAACCTGTTGCGCCCGACCCGGCAGACAGGCCGGACCCGACTGTTCCGGCTCGTGAGCACGGGAAGCGGTTCGTCGCTATCCGCTTCAGGTTTGGCATTCATGGTCTGCATCGGGAAATCAGGCAAATCTTACCGGATTCACCGCGGCTCGATAAAATGGGATCCGCGCCGGATCCATCTGAAGCGGCCGGCCACACTCCCGTCGACCGTTAAAGAGCGAAGGCCTTCCGCAAAGCCGGACGTTCCTGCAGCCGGTCCACATATGACTTAAGGTAGGGCATGTCCGAGAAGTCGACCCCGAAGCGCTCACACATAACGCAGGCATGTCCAGTGATAGTATCCGCAGCAGAGAATTCCCCGGCGAGATAGTCCCGAACCTCCATATGGGTGTCCACCGCCCGGACCATGCGCGTCATCAGCCTGAGCGCACGCTTTGCGTGCACTTCGGATCGCCGTTCGGGTTTGAGAAAAATGGTTTCGACCACATAGTTGTTCATCTGCCCCATTATCATTCCTTCGCCGTAGTGCAGCCATTGCAGATAGGCCGGAAAGGCTGGCGAATCGACGTCGGGCGCAAACCTTCCACCGCCATGCCGCGCCACGAGGTATTCAGCGATGGCCGCGCTTTCGAAGATGAGCACATCACCATCCGCCAGAACCGGAACGCGGCCATTGGGGCTGATCGCAAGGAAATCGGGCGCGCGCAATGCAGGGTCACCAACGCCGCTGAATCGCTCGACTTCGAAGTCAAGCCCCAGTTCGTACATAAGCCAGGCCGAGCGAACGGCCCGACTGTTCGGCGCGAAATAGAGTTTCATCACATTTTCTTCCGCTTTTCATGAATGACTGGACCGCATCGCCGCGGCGCGGTTTTCGCCTTCCGGCAACCGTCCCCGAAACCCGTGCATAATGCACATGGTTCAGCTAAAGCTCAACATATTGTTCTAAATCCTGTGCTCAAATCGGATGGATCCTCACATGATCTCTGGCTGCCGAAATATCCCATGGCAACAGTATCTTTCCGTGTCCTTGCGGCCAGTTCGGTTGAGCATCCCGCCGATGCCGTTCGCGCTCCGATCCGTAGACCAAATTCCGCATCTGGTTTCCTCACCGTCTTCCGAGGCATCGACTAAAACCGCCGCCCGAGGCCACACACCACGTAGATGGCCGGAATTCGCTTCGGACATCCCATCACCCTCTGCGGGACCGCTTGGGAGCCGGATATCCGAATTGACGGGCCCGATCCCCATCATCCCTTTCGCTTACCTTTCGGCAAATCGAATTTGCGGTCATGGGTCAGCGAAGGGATATTGAGACGCGCCCTTTCCACCTCCCCGAGATCGAGCGTGACCATTGTCACACCGGGCGACAGACCCCCGTCCGCGATAACCTCGCCCCAAGGTGCGACAGCGAGGGAATGTCCATAGGTTCGCCGCATCTTTCCGTCAAAGGCTGGATGCATGCCGCACTGCGCCGGAGCGAGAACATATGCCCCGTTCTCAATAGCCCGCGCCCGCAGGAGCGTTTCCCAGTGCGCCGCACCGGTGACCGGGGTGAACGCCGCCGGTACCGAGAAAATCTGCGCCCCCGCCTGCGCCAGAGAACGGTAGAGGGCGGGAAAACGCATGTCATAGCAAACCGTCATGCCAATGTAGGCTGATGGTGTTTCGGCCACGATCACACGCTCGCCCGGACGATACCCGGATGATTCGCGATAGGTTTCGGTCTCCGAAATCGCCACGTCAAACATATGAATCTTGTCGTATCTGCCAGCAATAGATCCATCCGGGGTGATCAGGAACGAACGATTTACGAAACGTCCCTCTGGATCATCCGACTTGAGGGCAAGAGAGCCGATCAACAGCCAGGATCCCATACGCGCCGCATCATCCCGCAGGGCTTCGAGGGTCCTGTCATCGTTTTCATGCCTCAGAACCCCGGCCTGTCGGGCCTGACTCATCGAGACACAGTTCGTGACCTCGGGGGTCAGGATCAAATCAGCCCCATCCGAAGCCGCTGTTGCGACAAGTTCCCGTATGACCGGCAGGTTGGCAGATGGATCATCCGATGATGTGAGCTGTACCAGAGCGGCACGCATGTCAGACTCCAAGCAGCGAGTCGAGCCTGCCATCCGTGTCGACTTCGTAGAGATCGTCGCAGCCGCCCACATGTATGCCTTCGATGAAAATCTGAGGCACGGTTTTCCTTCCGCCTGCCCTGCGTGACATGTCGGCCCGTCGGGCAGGATCCCGAGAGACGTCTATTTCTTCGAAGGATACCCCTTTCGCAGCCAACAACCGCTTGGCCGCATGGCAGAACCCGCACAAAGGCGAGGTATAGATCTCCACTGAATTCATCGAACCGCTCCTCGCCCCGGTATCCCGGAATAAGGACATCGAGATCAGATCACAACGCCCGAAAGTACGCCGGAATTCCAGTGCGTCTCCCGTTCGGACGAAAGAAATTTGCATGGTCGCTCGAAGCGCTGTCAACCATAACTGCATAATGATTGACTAGCCAGAATTATGCACTCGCCAAGAAGCCTGTTTGCGACGAGCCTTGATCTAGTTTCCTTGATTCTCAATGAGCATACATTGAGTCATATTTTAGGTATTGGTGTGACAGTTAGACCATCTGGTTGTTGTCTTAGAGTTTGTTCCATAAGTTGAGTGGTCCCGCAGGATGTGGCATTCCGGTTGGTGAAAGCAACCAAATACGGAGAGAGCCATGCCCTGGAACAGGACCACCCAACAGATCCATAAGCGCCCGGACGACCACAGTCAAAACGACCTGACCGACGCCGAATGGACCATCATCGAGCCGATGCTGCCGAAGCAGGGAAGGATGGGACGGCCGCGCGAGGTCGACCTTCGGTCGGTGTCCGGCGCGGGCCGGTATATCCTGTCCACGGGATGCCAGTGGCGCGCGTTACCCTCTGGATATCCACCGTTTTCCACCGACCGGAACTATTTTTACGCATGGCGGCGGAGCGGGCTCCTGGAGCGTCTCGTGCATCGTCTCCGGGACCTCGCGCGGCGGTGTTCGGGGCGCTCCGCGGAGCCGACCGCCGCCTCGATCGACAGCCAGTCGGTGAAGACCACGGAGAGCGGCGGGCCCCGCGGCTACGACGCCGGGAAGAAGGTGAAGGGGAGGAAAAGGCACCTGATCGTGGACGCCGACGGCACACCGATCGTCATGACGGTTCACACCGCCGACATCCAGGACCGGGACGGGGCGCCGGACCTGATCGCGAAGCTGCTGGAGACGGTGCCCACGGTGTGTAGGCTGTTCGCCGACGGTGGCTACGCGGGTCAGAAGCTGCGGGAGCGGCTTGAGGGGATGGGGTTGTCGAACGTGATCAGGATCGTCGAAAAACCGAAGAATGTCAAAGGGTTCACTGTTCTCTACCGCCGCTGGGTCGTGGAGCGGACCTTCGCCTGGATGGGCCGGTGCCGCCGCCTGTCGAAAGATTACGAAAGGCTCAGCGAGAACTCGCTGGCATGGGCGCAGCTGGCCGCCTGCCGGTTCCTGCTCAGGCGGGTGGCGAGGGCGTCAACTCCATGAAAAACAATGGTTTGATCATATCAGTGACTTATGATTCAAACTCTCACACTGAAGACGAACCTGCGCGGCGAGGAGAACACCTACACCGAGCTTTTCGGGATCGTGGACCGTGCCTCCATGGTACGCCGCAACAGCCTCGAGCGCCGCCACGGCGGGGCGCTGCTGGGCTGTTCGGTCGTCTTGTCATCCTGGATACAGGAGGCGCTGGAGGCCCGGCGGGTGCTGACCCTGCACGGCGACTATTTCAGGCTCCGCCAGCCCCTCGAGCGGGCCGTCTACCAGCTGGTCCGCAAACACTGCGGAGAGCAGCCCGAATGGAGGGTCGGCCTGCCCAGGCTCCAGGCCAAGGTGGGCTCCAGCCGCCAGCGCCGTGATTTTCGCGGCGAAATCAGAAAGCTCGCGTCGCGCTGGGACGGGCAGGATTTCCTCGGCTACCGGATCGCGTTCGGGGACGACACGCTGACCGCCTCCCCCGTCGGGGGCGTACGGCGCGTACGCGCCGACCGGACCCGAGCCGAGCGCCGCATCTCTGCGGAGACCCTGGACACCCTGGCCCGCGAACTCCCGCATCTCGACCCCGGACGTATGGAGCTCCTCTGGCGGTCATGGGCGGCCAAGAGGACGGAGCCCGTGCGGAACGCGCAAGCCGCCTTCCTCGGCTTCTGCCGCCGCTACGCGGAGCTCCGCGCCGATGGTGACCGACGGGACCGCGACGGCCCACGGCCGATGATGGGCGAGCAGGCGCATACAGAAGCATTGCACTGGTGGCAGGGCCTGTCCCCGGAGCAGCGGGAGGCCGCCGTCGCGGAGCTCCGCATCTGCGGGGAAGGCACCGACTGGGCCTTCGTCCGCACCGAGAAGCAGATCATCGAGCGCGCCGCTGCGGACTGGGGCGGCGTTGACCGGCCCGAACCGGACAGGGATCGCCGGGACGGAACCGCCGGAAATCCAGCACCGTCCTTCCCCTCGGGCGGGATCCATTACTCGGAGCCGTGGGACGCGCTGGCGCGGGAGCATGCGGCCCGCCTCCCGGGCGGACACGTCCCCGACCTGGACATCCTCGCGGACAGCTTCCGTCAATGGTGCCGGACGAGGGACATCCCGCTCGACGCCCCGAGGATCAAAAGCACCTTCGTCACCTTCTGCCGAAAATACAGACCACAGCGGTGACCGCGTTTGGGCGGTTATACAGGCGCGCTCTCGTTGAGCTAAGGACCGACGACACGGACCTATGCCCGTCAGGTCGACGAGAGAGGCCGCGTTTCCGCTCCATCGTAAGACGGGGACACTGGCGGCGTGGTCGTGTCTGGATTTCCGCATCTCTTGGACCTTCCGGCTCCGCCTCCGTCCGGTTTTCCCAAGGAGCGCCATGTTTCAGGGAAAGCGCGTCATTGGAGCGGATCGCGACGGCAGCGCCAGGCACCGTTTTCGGATTCCTTTTTTCGCCCTTTGGATTCCGGGTGCCGTTCGCTTTGATGTCCGTCGTTTTCGTTTGGCAGGGGTGTGGGGTCTCCCCGCCGGGAAAGAGCCCCGCATGCGTGCGGTGCTGTTATGTACTACACCACCGGAACAGCACTTGCGGGATTCTTGAGAATTGCTCTTTTTCGGAATGGCTGGCCGCAGTGTTCCTCGGCTTCTGTCGCCTCTCCGCGTTCGCCGCGAATTCATCGAGGCGGCGCCGGATCAGCGCGGCCAGGGCAGGCTTTCGTAGAAGGAGCGGACCTGCCCGTAGCAGACGTCGAAGTCGGGAAGCCCGCCGGTCTCGACGTCAATCCCCGTCCAGTCGGCCCGCGACCGCAGCCTTGTTTCGGGATCGGCCAGCGAATCCCGCTTCGGCTCGAGGCCGCGGGAACGGGATTTCGCGAGCATGATCTCCAGGATCCGCTGCCCGGACGCCGCGTCGATCTCGTTGCGCGACGTCAGGTGATGGATGTCGTAGACGTCCTGCCGCCGGTTCCGGCGGCGGACCGCCTGCTGGAGGATGGCCCGGTATTTCTCGGCGATCAGCTCCGCCACGTCGTAGGCGTAGAGGTCACGACCCTCGGCGATCCTGAGGACCATCACCTCCCGGAGCGGTTCGTTGAAGGAAACGTCGACCGTGAAATACCCCGTCCGCCGCTTCCCAGACCCGGACGGCGTGGAATGCTCCATCTTGATCTTCAGGGCCGGGAAACTGCCGGTCTCGAACCGTCCGCTGGGAAATTTACGGACGGAGTGGACGTTCACGGTCAGGTCCGTGTGGCCCAGGCCCGCGGCCGCGGGCCGCAGCGCACGCCCAAGCGCCTCGCCGAGGTCTTCGGCGATGTCGGGGCGGACGGGAAATCCGGCGGTCAGGTCGATGTCAACGCTCATCCGCGGGCTTTCGTGGACAAGCCCCATGAGCAGACCCCCCTTGAGGAAGAGCCGGTATTCGGGCAGCAGGCGGGCGATGGCGTGGAGGGCGACCTCGATGGCCTGCCTGCCGCGGTGCCCGATCGGGTCGGCGGCAGCGCGTCCGACCCACTCGCCGGTGTCGATGATGCGGATGTCAGGGGACATTGAGCGAAAGCATCCATCTTTCCGAGAAACGGGGGGCGAACGGCAGTTTCGGATCCAGTCTGCGGCTCCCGCCGCGCTGGGCGGAGTCCCTCCAGCGCTCGATCCGCCGGTCGTGGACGGCGAGGCGCTCCTCCAGGATATGTCCGGCGCGGCATCTGACGATGCCGCTGCCGCCGTCGACGGAGGAAACGATGTCGTCGAGATACACGCGGGCGTGCCCGCGCCAGACGTCGATGACATGGGACATGCCTCCGCAGAGTTCGGGCCTGTCCAGCATGTCGAGGAACGTCTGCCCGATCGTGGAGACGCGGGCGAAGCCGTTCCGGACGACCACGGAGCGTCCGGCGCGGCGTCTCTCGACCACCCGCACGGGGTGGCCGCGCACGATTTCCGGATGGATCACGCCCCGGAGGGGGAATTCATCCGCGCCCTCACGCATCATGGTTTCCGCGATGAGTGCGTTCACCGCCGGACGGTCGGGACGGGAGAGGATGAGGGAGGCCGGCGACCTGTCCGTCAGATGCCAGAGCTGCATGGCCGACAGATGCGAGATGTGGCAGAAGCGGTCCGTCAGGCAGGCGATTTCGTCCGCCCCCAGATCGGGGACGGTCAACACCCGCCAGCGGCCCGGGTAGTCGTCATCGGCGCGGACGATCCTTTCCCTCCGCAGGACGGCGTGCCTCCGGAGAAGCTCCTCCGCCGTCGCCCCCCGCGCGGGCAACCGGAGCCGGTACTCCGCCGCTTCGGCATGCAACCGGCGGAGAAGCAGGAACATGTCCCTGTACGAGACGACGGGCGACTCCGCCGATTCCAGCAGGGACACGAAGCGCCGGGTGGGGCGCGTTATCCGTGAGTATGGGGCCAATGTAGCGAACCTGAAAACCTGTCCTAATAAATATCCGGGGATACGTCCTGAGGACGTATCCCCGGATATTTTATAACCTACACCGATCGATGCGTCGCGTCAAGGGGCTGACGCCGGTGCGTTCTTATGAATCCCGCCTGACCTTTCCGGCCAGTGACATCATCAAGCGTTATTTTCGTATTGGCGAAAGCCAGACTTCGTTGAAGCGGCGCAACGCCCATTCCCGCGTTTCCTGCGGCTGGCGCTGTATCTCTTCGGCAATGTCGAAAACCAACCTTCCCAACTTGTCGCGCTGCCGCTTGCGTAACGGCGCATCCGACCCGCCGCGACGCAATAACAAGCTTGGGAAAGAAGCATGACGAAGACACGAAGACATCACGGACCGATCCACGGACAGTGGAGCGCGTTCAGATGAATAAAGCCCCCGTTCCGCTCTGAAGTGAAACACCGTTGATGGTGGGAAGCCGCGTTTCGGGCGCGGCATCCCGCGAACCGGCCGGATAACGGCGACAGTCCCTGTGCTCAGGATAGGAGAGTGTCATGCCCGAGGGCTACCGTCATCTGACCTTCGACGGAAGATGCCGGATATACGCGACGGGGAAAGGCGGGCTTTCGGACGGGGCCATCGCCGGGCGGCCGGGCCGCCATCCGGCCACCATATCGCGGGAGCTCCGGCGCGACGGCGGCGGGCGGGGTTACCGTCAGGGACAGGCGCGGAGGAAGGCGTCGGCGCGCCGGAGCGGGGCCTCTTCGGTCCCGGGGAAGCTGACGGAGGAGCGCTGGGCGAAGGTCGTGGCGAAGCTGGGGAAGGCTGGAGCCCGGAACAGGTCCCGGGGCGTCTCCGGCTGGAGGACCCCGGCATGGTCGGCCGTCAGCGGATATACGACCTCGTACGCGCGGACGGCGGGGACGGAGGAACGCCTTGCGGGCACCTGCGGCGGCGGGGAAGCGGACACGGTGATCGGCGGGGGAAACGGCGGTGCGGTGATGTCGCCTGTGGACAGATGCCCGGAATTCACGCCTGTCCAACGGGTTGACGGAAAGAAGGCGGAGGCGGTCGGCGGGGCGATGACCGACCTTCTCAAGGGGCTCGGCGCCAGGGTCCACACGATCACGGCGGACAACGGCAGGGAGTTCGCGGGGCACGCGAAGGTGGCGAAGGCGCTGGAGGCCGACCTCCTCCTCCCGACGCCCTACCACTCATGGGAGCGGGGCCTGAACGGGCACACCAACGGGCTGCCGCCCCAGTACCTGCCGAAAAGGGGACCGACCTGCGGCAGGTCACGGACGCCCGCGTGAAGCGGGTCCAGGACATCCTGAACGCGCGCCCCCGCAAGGCGCCCGGCTACCTGACGCCGGCGGAGGCTTTCACGCGGGCGCGGCCTCCCTGAGGCGCTTCGCCCCGTCGGCCGACGGGGGAGAGGGAATTCCGCAGGCGCGCCCGCCCGGTTTCGGTCGGGCCACCCCTTCCCTCGCCCGGACGGGCGCGCCACCTCCCGCCGCGGGGCCCTGCCGCCGCCGGGAGGCCCGGTTAAGCTCCGATTCGAAGGGACCGCCGCCGTATTCCGCGTGGAATCCGGGGCCCTGGCCGGAAAATCCCTCAACACCGGCCCGCCTCCTCCGCTCGGGCCACGCCCTCGCTCCGGAGGCGGGCCGGTGTTGCACTTCGGACTGGAAGTGGGGATCTGAAAAAGTCGTCTCTGAAAATCTTCGGGTCGCCTGCCATTTGCTCTCGCCTGGAATCCTGCCCCTTCTGCAGCTCCCGACACTATCCCTGAAGGCGAGTTTCGTCTATAAATTCTATAGACACGGCAAATTTCGCCCATAGACGCACACCACATTCTTTGTGGTTGTTTTTGGGTAGGGTCAGGGTCATCCGCCCGCTCAGAACCATTCTGTAGCCGATTGAAACCCATTTAGGAAACAAACTTGCCTATCGAAGCAAGAGTTCACTTGATCGACTCAATGACATACTCGAGCTTGTAGCATTGCATCTCACGTGACTGCGCCGTGACGTCAACCGGGTCCAGCAAGCTGGTCACTATCTCAAATCACAGATGAACTGAGGCACATGAGCGACTGTGCTTGTTGACCTACTCCGAGCGGCTGCACACGAGATTGCGCGATAGAACGGCCTAGGGCCCGCTGACATTCCCAGGTGAAATTCCGATTCGAAGCGTACCAGGTATCGACTTTGCTTCCGGTTCCGTACCACATACGGGTGTTCGTCAAACCACAACTTTCGCGACAATGCAAAACCCGCCCCGACTGACAGATCGCCCATCCCTGATCCGCAATCGTTCGCGGGCTCGGCGATCAGGCCATCCGGCTCTTTTTCTGCAGGAGGAAACGGTCGCGGAGGTCACTGAAAGACTGAGCCTGATCAATCGAAAATTCAACGCGCCAGCGGTGATCAGCGGCTGGCCGGAGGTCTGGAGAGACTCCCTGCCTGACGCGAAGTTTATCGAAGACACCGAGATTCTCGATCTTGAGATGAACGCGCACGACCTTGTGATCCATGGAATGTCGCTTCACTGGGCCGACGACGCCGTCGCCCAATTGATTCAGGCCCGTCGCGTCCTGCGACCAGACGGCCTGTTTCTTGGCGCGCTCCCGGGCGGTCTGACGCTTCGTGAACTTCGCATAGCGCTGGCCGAAGCCGAAACCGCATTACGCGGAGGGCTTTCGCCCCGCGTGGTACCGATGGCGGACATTCGCGATCTGGGTGCATTGCTGCAAAGGGCGGGATTTGCGTTACCGGTTGCGGACAGCGTTCGCCACAGAGTTACCTATTCCGGCCTAACGGAATTGATGCATGACCTTCGCGCCATGGGTGAAGCCAACGCGATGGCCTCGCGCTCACGAAATTTCGCGCACCGGGACCTCATTGCCGAAGCCGAAAGGCGCTATCGTGATGCTTTCGCGGAGTCCAGTGGTCGCCTGATCGCAACTTTCGATATCATCTATCTGACAGGATGGGCTCCCACCCCGAGCCAGCCCAAGCCCCTGCGTCCCGGATCGGCGGCGCGGCGTCTGGCAGATGCGTTGGATGTCACCGAATACACCTTGCCCACCGGTGATTGACCGCGCGAGGAATGCGTCTAGTTTGACGATGGAACACAGTAGATCGGAAATCTTCAGATGCCAGACAGCGAGCACCCGGAATACGCACCGTCAGATCATCCCGAAATCCCGCCTGCCAAGGTAGGAATCCTGCTCGCCAACCTCGGCACCCCGGACGGCCACGGATATTGGCCGATGCGGCGCTATCTTAACGAATTCCTGTCGGACAGGCGTGTCATAGACTACCCCCGCTGGAAATGGCAGCCATTGCTGCAGCTGATCATCCTGTCGAAGCGACCGTTCACGTCCGGCGCGGCATACCGATCGATCTGGAACAACGAGGCTGACGAAAGCCCGTTGATGACGATCACCAAGGCCCAGACGGCCAAAATCGCCGATCGGATGGCGGATCGATATGGCGATCGTATCGTCGTGGATTTCTGTATGCGTTACGGCAATCCCGCGACACGCCTCAAGGTCCGCGAACTGGTGAACAAAGGTTGCCGGAAAATTCTCTTTTTTCCACTCTATCCGCAATACGCCGGCGCCACGTCGGCCACAGCCAACGACGCTTTTTTCAGTGCATTGATGGAAGAGAAGTGGCAGCCTGTCGCACGGGTCGGGTCGCCTTATTTCGATCAGAGCGGCTACATCGACGCATTGGCCCGTTCGGTTGAGAGCGCGTATTCGGAGCTTGAGGGTCGGCCCGACATGCTAGTGGTATCCTATCACGGCATGCCTCAGCGGTATCTGGCGGAAGGTGATCCCTATCATTGCCAGTGCCAGAAGACCACGCGACTGTTAACGACGCGGCTTGGCTGGGATCCCACTGAAATCACGACGACTTTCCAATCCGTATTCGGCTCGGAGGAATGGCTGCGGCCCTACACGGTGGAAGAAGTCGCGAGACTTGCCAAAATCGGGAAGAAGAAAATAGCCGTCGTCGCACCGGCATTCAGTGCGGACTGTATTGAAACCCTTGAAGAGATTCAGGTTGAGATCCGTGAGAGTTTCGAGGAGGCGGGGGGCGAAAGTTTCACCTATATCCCATGCCTGAACGACAGTGAGGCGCATATTGACGCCTTATGCGAAACCATTGAAGCGAATCTGGGTGGATGGTTTGAATGACGCACCAAACCAACATTTAACCATTGCCAAATTCGGGACCGAAGCGGCATTCCAATCACCTGAAGATATTGCGGCCCCACCGCCCGTCTAGATGAGAAGTACCTGCGTTCCGACCTTCGTCAGTGAGAACAGTTCGGCGATATGTTCATTATATAGACCGATGCAGCCACTTGACGCCCTTCTTCCGATTTTGCGCGTGTCGTGTGTGCCGTGGATACGGTAATATCTCCACGACAGGTATAGCGCATGGGATCCCATCGGATTGTCCGGACCCGGTGGCACGTAGGAAGGCCAGTCCGGGTTTCGCTTGAGCATGTCCTGAGTCGGACTCCAGGACGGACCCTCGACCTTCCTCACCACTTCGGTGCGTCCCCGTCGGGTGAGATCATCCGACGATGGAACACTCGTTGGGTAGAGTCTGTAAATCGAGAGATCCTCGGACCAGAAATGCAGCATGCGCGATTTCGTATCGGCAAGAATGGCGCCGTTTGTCGTGTCATCGAAATACTGCGTCCAATCCTGCGGATGATAGCTCGATATGTTCCTGCGGACGGTTTTGGGTGCCGCCGTCTCCGTCTCGACGAAGTCCTCAATTACAGTCTGCGCCAATGTCGGCACCGTCAGTCCGACCGCGCCTACCGTCGTACCGCCCAGAAAAGCCCGACGGTCGATCATAAACGTCAATTTACGAGACATGCCAAATCCTGTATGCCTGTTTCCTGCCAGACTCAATTACAGCACTGTATGATCCGCAAAGCAATTCAAGATTATGTCAGACCACAGCCCTCCCTCGGATTTATATTCAGGTTCTCGGACTGCTGCGACACATCGATGGC
Source organism: uncultured Rhodobacter sp. (assembly GCA_965201085.1). Taxonomy (GTDB): domain Bacteria; phylum Pseudomonadota; class Alphaproteobacteria; order Rhodobacterales; family Rhodobacteraceae; genus JAPOUP01. The sequence goes on from CBDAVS010000016.1 coordinate 497,437, forward strand.
AGGGCTGCGTTCTCATGGTTGTATCGACCCCATCGGAGATCAGGTCGGCTGCGGAAGCAAGAGGATGAATGACGAGAGCGGATTGTCTACAGCATCGCTCAATCGCCGATCATGCTGGCTTCGCGCAGGTTATGCATCACAACGCTGTCAACGCAAAGTGTTCAGGATGACGCGACACCAGTCTGAATGCGATGGATTTCGGTACCGGAAACCCGGTCTCTCCGGGAAGCGTTTGCAGCGATTATTTCGAATATTGGATGCTGGAAAACCGATTTGCCGCCGTCGTAGGCGACATTCACACTTACGGGACAATTGGAGCCGTCATCCAGAGGTCGGAGTCGACCGCGATGACTCGCCGATCGACGGTCTTATTTGAACCGGATGATTCATTCCGGTATATGATGCTGAGTGAACAAATTAGAGATGCCAATGCTGCGTATTATGGCGATGCTGGTCAGCGGTGCGTTTTTGATTTCCGCATGCGAGACCGGCGATGCTTCCCTTAACGATAGCCTGTCCATCACAGATCCTGACGGCACTTCAAAATCCCAAGCCTACAGGATTGCGGTGGGTGAGGAACCCCATGTGCTGTTCCGAATGCTTGATTCCGTCAACGCCTACCGCAAAGCGGCGGGGGTGCAGCCTGTCGCGCTGGACTCGAGCCTGAATTCGGCTGCTGCCACGCACTCGCGTGATATGTCGCTTCAGAACCGCCCCTGGCATTTCGGGTCGGATGGATCCTCTCCGATAGAGCGCGTCTGGCGCTCCGGCTATCGCCAGACCCTGCTTGGTGAGGTCATTTCCGAGTCGTTCGAGACTGAACTGGAAACGCTCGTCGCCTGGATGGAGCGAGAAGACACACGCACAGTGATTGTCGACCCCGAGGCCGAGCATGTAGGTTTCGCGTGGTATCAGCAGCCCGGCGGAAAGATATGGTGGACATTGATAATGGGGGGCGGTCCCGAGCCGAACCCACCGACGCCAAATCCGGTTGTGCTACATCAGGGGTAGATGTCAACCGGAGTGCCGATCGGGACCCATGCGTAAATCCTCTCCATCTCTCGGTTCGAAACGGCGATACATCCTTCCGTCCAGTCAGTGTTCCGGCGTTTGCCCGGATCGCCTTTACCGTGGATGAATATGTCGCCACCCGGACTTTTTCCGACGGCGCGGGCTGTGGCGGTATCCCTTGCATTCGGATAGGATAGGCCAAGCGACAGGTGAAACCTGCTGTTTGGATTTCGGCGATCGACGAAATACCGGCCTTCCGGCGTTCGTCCGTCACCTTCCATCCGTTTATGCCCGACAGGCGCGAAACCAAGGTCGATTTTGTGGCTGCTCACAATCCTGTTGTGTCGGAGGAGCATCATGCGCCGTTCTTCCTTGAGCACCACGATTCGGGTTACCTCCATCCCGGCTTGCTGCCGGGAAGTCGAACAACCGCTAATGGCCAGTACGAACGCCAGGACCAAACAGGCGAAAAGTGCTCGCATTTCCTCATGCCCGTATTGTTCTCGTTTTTTGGAACATTATCGAGTTCGATCCGGAATTGGAATGACTTTGTGCCCCTCTTCGGAGAATCCCCACCAAGCATGGGCCACTGCCATTCAGCAATCGTTTCGTGCGCCTGCAATTGCACTGACGTTCCATCGCTCATTCCAAAGCTTCTTCGTGGGCCTGCTGAGGGACTTTGGGACGAACACAGATAGGGGAATCGCAAGAGCCATCAATATCGGTGAAGCTCAGGTTCGCTCGGGCAAGAAAAGCTGCGGAAGCGCCACAATCGGAAATCCTCCGTTACGAATATCTCAAATCCGTCCCAAATGCGCTGCCGCCAGACAGGCATCTCGTGGACGACCGTTATCGACCAGACCATGATCAATCCAGTGAAGCCCAACGGCATCGTTCCGACGAAAGGTATGCGAGTTGAAGTTGCAAAGTATCATGCGAATTCATAGAATCGATAGTAAGTCACTGTAAAGTCCGTTGCGCGGGCAGGCGCCAGCATATGAGATTCTCGTTTTGATGGAGTACAGCACGGTAGGACAGAGCACCAACGCGCTCCAGCGGGTAGTATTCATCGTTCAGTTCACTCGGGAGTTCTCGGAGCGGGACCTCGATCGGCTCGACACGCACTCAACGAGCTGGCGTGATGAACTCCCAAGACGTTCGGTTACGAACGCGGTACTTTTGCAACCCGGTTCGAATCGGGTTGCGTTTGATGATGAACGTATCGCCGGGCTATCGTATGAAGCACTGATGAAAGATAGTTCGGTTGAGTTTGGGTTGAGGTTCGACGAAAACCGGATTCTCTTCCTTGTCGGACGATACACCCGTTGGGCCGAAATATGGCCTCTCGCACAGAGATACCTGAAGACGGCGATGGGTCTCTTACCGGAAGACAATCCGGTAATCTCATTCGCCACCGAGTACACGGATCTCTTCAGAGCGGCGGGTGAGTACACGGAATTTGACGCTAGCGGTATCCTGAGACCCGATAGCCTATACATTCCGTCACATGTGTTCGACAGAACCGAAAACTTCCACACTGGTTTTTTGAGACACACAGCACTCCATTCAGACACCGGGTATTAACACGAGTTAACGCTGATCTCCGAGACAATGACGAAAAAAGCCCGAGACCTCTCCATAGTGCTTTTTCACCAGATATCCTCACATCGTGAGCCTTGGGGGGGCGATGTCAGGCTCGACGACGAAATCCTGAAGCGAGGTTTGAATAATTTCGAGGCTTTGCATAAGATAGCCAAAGACATTCTCGGAAAGATACTGAACGATTCAATGTCAAAGAGCATCGGATTGTAAAAAATGTCAGACAGCACAAGCGAGCTTCGGACCCGGCGAACGTTTTATATAACCGACGTACTGAAGAGTGTCGCAGACCTGCATGACAGCGAGTACCCCGCAACGAACCAGTTTAGAAACGAAGAACAGATTGCCGATGTCTGGCACTCGCCACGGCGTAACGAGTATTTATCATTTTCCGACTACCAACATGCGGCCTATCGGGCCCAGCTCCGAGAGTTAGGTCGAGCGGAGCCCAACGCTACCGCAGAACCTGAATCCCGCCTGCGGTTAAACCAATATACAGAAGACCACGCATCGAGGCTGGAATGCCGGATAAGGGAATTTCTTTCCTTCGGCGAGGACTGGGACGGTGATGGGGCAAGGGAGATTCCATTCGCAGCAATCTATGCCTCGCTGAACTTCCTCGACGAATTTCGGCGGCGGTTTTGCGGCAGCGAGCCTCGCAGTGCCGCACCCAGCGCCGATGGAGAGATCGCAGTGTACTGGCACGGTCCCACAGGGTATGCGGAGGTAAACTTCGACGGCACCGGTCGGATATCAATGTGCAGGGGTGACGATTCGGATGAAATTGAACTGATCGAAGAGGAACTTGAAAGCTTTGCTGAAATTGATACGAGTGGTATTTGGGCGGCTCTTTCCGAATTTCTGGGGCAGCACCTGGCGACAAGGAAGCTGAGTGCAGAGCGTTCTTCGGGCGTCGAAGCGAGATCGGCAAGGAATTATGGGGTGAACTCCGGAAAGCACATCCTCGCTGCGAATGCGAGGTTGTGTCAGTAAGCGTGCACTCACCAGGACCGGTATTAGCCAGTGAAACGCTGCTCACGGTTGTAACGAACAAAGGATTTGTGGCTCGTGATGGTCGCGTCGAACCAACGCTGTTCGAAAGCCGAATGAACAATGGCATATCTACTGACCGAAAGACTCACACTACGCTTGAGGACTATAGCCTGCGAGCGGAGAAGCTGGTCGATGGAAATCCAAAGAAGGCGAATTTAGGGTCGATAGAGTTATCCGTTGAGAACATCCGCAGCATAGATCACGGGAGTGAGCGTGCCATTGCGGTTTACGATAGTGTCTGCCAGAAAACCCCGTGTTTTTCCGGGGATCGGGCCGAATCCGGCGGATTCCGGCTTCACGGGACCCTGGCCGGGCCCGTTGGAGCGCCGCCCGGGGCTTCGACGGGACGGCCGGTGGCGGGAACATATGGTGAACATCCGGGCCTCCGCCGGCCCGCGGGCACGCCGGTCCGGGTCCCGCAGCGGCGGGTCCTTCCATGGGCCGGTTCACCCGTGGACGCCCCGGTCAGGCGGCGGCGGGGAGCACGGGGCGCTCCCTAGCCGGCGGCATCAGGCCGGGGCGGTGGACGTTCGCGGCCAGCACCGCCAGCGCCACGACGCCGGCGAAACGCTCCTTTCCGTGGCCACCGACGCGGTCCAGGCCGCGGTGCTCCAGGTTGCTGATGGCCGACCCGCCGGCGGCGCGGGCGCGCCGCGCCCCGCGGAACGCCTCCCCGCTTTCCCGGACGCGGTCCGCCTTCGACAGCCTGCCCCTGCGGCCCCATCCATCGGCACCGACAGGCGCCGGAACACATGACTTTCCTCCGCCATGCGCGGCCGGAAGTGGACACCGCCCGCCCGGATATGGACGAACCGGCGCGCGCCGGGACCGCGCCGTTGCCATCGGTCATACCGCTCCCACCGGTCCGCCCCGAGCCGTGAGACCGCTGTCGATGGCAGGCCCGATGCGTCCGGCCCCGACAAAGCGGCCGGAGCCTCCTGGAAGCCACCTGTGGAAATGCCCCTGGGATAGAGCCGGGGCAACGGCCCTTCGACGGATCTGGCCGTGCGCAGGTACGGCGGCGGGACCGTCGGTGCAAAGCGGACCTTCCCGGCGCCATCACCCCGATCCCGGACACGCGGAACCTTCACGGGCACTGTTCCGGTCCCCGTGACCACTTCACGTTCCGGCAGATGTCCATGGCGCACCAGACGTGCGCGGCCATCCGCCGCTCGATCACCGGTATGGGCCTCCAGCAACGCCGAAAGTTCCGCCTCAGCCGCCTGCTGGATCAGGTCTTGAGTTCATACTTTTTTGAACGCAACCCATTGATATAATGGACATCACTCCTGAAAGAGGGCACTACTTTCCGGTGGTCCGCGCTCTGTCTTCCGGTTCGGGGGCCGTCAGGAATTCGTCCGTATCGCCTTTCGTGTGTAGATGAACGGAGCCCGGTTCCAGTTCAGCCCCAGTGTGCGGTAGATCTGCCTGGCGTCGGCCGAGGCCGCGCTGGGAAGGCCGAATTTCCTCGGGCCTTTCGTTTCGTACAGAATGCTGATCTGCAGGCCGTTCAGCGCCCGTCGGATGCGGTCGGGGCTCATCCGGTGACCCTGAACCGCCAGCCGCTGGCGCAGGTGCTGGAGACAGCAGAAAGCCATGTAGCAGATGGCGATGTGTGCCCGCACCCGGCGCTCCTTCCAGTGGAAAACCGGCCGGATGGCGAGGTCATGTTTGTTCGTCCGGAAGCACGCCTCGATTTCCGCCAGCCTGCGGTACTGGATGACCAGGTCGCGCGGGTCGGTCTCCCCGCAGCCCCAGGCCACGATCCCCCGAAGCCCGTCCCAGCGTGCCGCCCCGGCCACCTTTTCCTCGTTCAGGCGGACCTGCCCGTCGGGGAAATCCAGGAACCGGGCGGTGCCACGATTGCCATGCGAGGCCGGCTTCCGGCTTCCATTCAGGCTTGCGCGCAGCCTGTCGATCCGGCGTTCCCGGTCGTGGACGTCCCTGCGGGCCCGTCGTGATGAGTGGGTGACGACGAGCCTGCACTCGCCGTCCTCGATGCACAGGTAGCGGCCGATCGACCGCGAGCACCCGTCCCGGCTCCATGCGCTGTAGCTGTCCGGATCAAGGATCTTTCGCTTCTGCGCGGCGGGGCGGGACTTCAGGCGGGCGCCGAGGATATGGGGCGTGCCGCGCCGTCGAAGCGCCGCCTGGTTGTCCGCGCTGATCATCGCGGCGTCAGCCACCACCGTGAAACGCGCCCCGTCATGACGCCGTTCCAGACCCTCGAGCGCCGTCACGAGGGTGTTGCCTTCGTAGGTGTTGCCCGGAAACAGCTCGTAGCCGACCGGAAGTCCCTCCGGCGTCACCAGAAGGGCGAACAGAACCTGGATCCGGTGCGGCTTTCCGTCCCTGCTGAAACCCTTGAGCGGCGGATCGTCGTCCCTCTCACTCTCGAAATACAGGCTCGTCGTGTCGTAGAAGATCGCGGTCAGGGGCTCCGGAAGCAGCGTCTTCGCGACATCCAGCGACCGCTGGCGGATCGCCTCGATCCGGGCGTCGTCGATCAGGTCCATGCTGCGATAGACGTAGTTCAGGTTCAGGGACAGTTCCCCATGGCTGTCAAGCTCACGCACCGTGGCTCGTTTCGAGAGTGGCTGGGAGATCCGGGCAAGCACCAGTTCCCTGATGATGCGGTTGGCGCTCATGCGACGGGCCCCGCACAGACTGTCCCAGCCAAGCTGGCCGTAAACCGAACCGAAAGCCTCACGGACCCCAACAATGACCCGGCTCTCCTCGCGGCAGTCGGCCAGGTCGACCCCCAGAGGCTCGGGATCCCGTGCCGCCCGCCTGGAACTCTCGATCAGGTCCGCGAACCGTTTCGGCGGGAACAGGGCTGGCTGGCCGCTGTCCTTCTGCCTGATTTCCCCGATGATGAGGCGTGCGAGGCCCTCGAGCCGCTCGAGCTGGGCCTCGGTGGTCGCCGTGCCGACATGCCGCAGGACGCGCTGCCGAACCCTGTCACCATTTCGTACGGACCTGACGATCTGGACCTTCGTGCGGCCGCCCGCAAGTTTTTTCCTTCGTACGAACATGGTTGGAGCATATTGCGTGCCGGACGCGCATGTCAAATGAAATCGCCATCAGGGGCACTACATCTCGGTTTTCGCCGACTGGGTCGAAATGAACCCTGTATAGCTGGATTTCCAGAGTCGGGATACGCCAAAAAAGTAGGAACTCAAGACCGGTATGGGCCTCCAGCAACGCCGAAAGTTCCGCCTCAGCCGCCTGCTGGATCAGGTCACGCGCCCCGGAACGCGGAATGTCCGCCAGAGGGTCCGGTGAAAATACATGTGGATCGGGCAACGTCGTGACGGTGGTCCCCGTCATGTGGCATATCCCCTGCTCTTCGAGAACTGACGGCGTCTTCAACACCGCCATGATATGCCGCCCCTCAGGGGCCATCACCGGGTTTTAGCCATAACTCACCTCCGTTCCGGAATTTACTCCATCGAAGCCCTGACCAACCGTTACGCCAGATGTACTATTTTTATCGCGGATATCCCGCTCGATCCGATGATCGCTCTCGTGGCCTGTTTCTGACGAGGTGCGGGCCTGACTCCGAGTCTCGGTAATTCCAGAACCGCCGGGTTTCCCATATCATTCGGATTGACGGTCCAGCTTCCGCTCAAGATCCTCGAGCCGACGCAACACTTCCTTCCGGTAGTCGTTCGTCTCAACCACCTCCGAGCCATGATATGCGGTCTGCATCGTATCGACGATCAAGGCGACGAACAGATTGGCGACGCAGTAAGCCGCCACAACCACAAACGGTACGAAGAACATCCATGCGAATGGATAGACCTCCATAACCGGGCGGACGATGCCCATCGACCAGCTTTCAAGTGTCATGATCTGGAACAGCGAAAACGCCGACCTGCCGAGCGTGCCGAACCAATCCGGAAATTCCTCCGCGAAGAGTGTTGTCGCCATGACCGCTCCGACATAGTGAACCAGTCCAAGCAGCATGAATACGCCCCCCATTTTCGGGAACAGCCTGACAAAACTCTCAACCGTATAGCGCAGCCGCTCGGAGACGGAGACGGCCCTGAACAGCCGCAGAATCCGCAAAGCGCGTAGCACCGAAAACGTCTCGGATCCAAAAACCGAAATACCGACGATGCAGAAATCGAACAGATTCCATCCCGTGGAGTTCCTGCCGTCCGGATCCTCGTCACGGGAAACGAAAAATTTCTTACGATAGGCATAGATTTTCGCGAGAAGTTCCGTGACGAAGAACCAAAGGCACAGCTGGTCTAGTGTGTATACAAAGGTTCCCGCCCTCTCCATAACCCAACCTGACGTCGCGAGGCCCAAAATCACGGCATTGAACAGGATCACCACGATAATGAGGCGGTCCATCCATGTCCGCTCGATCAGGTACTTCACCCGCTGCGGGTGCAGCGCATCCAGTAATTTCCACCACATTTTTCGCTCCAGCCAGTCCTGCACCCACCAAAGAAGTTACAGTCGTGTCAATTACGCGACAGTCGAGCGACAAGCTCGACATGCGTAGACCAACGAAACTGGTCTATGACCTCGATCCATTCAATCCTGAACCCCGCGGCGGTAAGGAGTCGGGTGTCACGGGCAAACGAAACCGGATTGCAGGACACCATCGCAACGGTGGAAATTTCGCTTTCGGTGATGGCCGTCACCTGCGCTTTGGCGCCCGCACGTGGCGGGTCGACCACGGCGGCGTCATAATCAGCCAGTTCCTCCGGAATCAATGGTCGACGGAACAGATCCCGGATCTCGGTCGTTATCCTCTTCAATCCCGTATTTCCCTGCCACGTCGCCTTTATCGAGCGGAGCATTTCCGCATCGGTATCAACCGAATGGACCTCCGCCTTTCCGGCAAGCGGAAACGTCAGCGTACCGCAGCCCGCGAAGAGATCCACAACCCGGCGGGCTGACCCGACAGCTTCCGTTACGGCTTCGACTATGGCCGATTCCCCTTGTTTGGTGGGCTGAAGAAAGGATCCCGGTGGGGGAACGACCCGAATGTTCCCCATCATTTGATAAGGTCGATCCAGTTCCATCAGGAGTTCACCGTTCCAGGTCAGGCGCACGAGGTCATGGTCCTGGGCAATCCGAACCAAGTCATCCAATATCCCGGCATCGGTCGGTTTTCCGCCAACGGCACAGATATCCGCGCCTGCCGGACCTGATATGGCGGTGAAGCGCATCTCACCTCTTCGGGACGCTCCGACCATAACGATCCGTTCCAGAGCGGGCAGGAGCGCCACAAGCTCGGGTACCAGCAGAGTGCAATCCGGGATCTCAACGACAATATCGGACGCACGCGCGTGAAATCCGATAACCGCTCGATTCTTCATTCGGCGTCCGGAAAACACCGCCCTGCGGCGCGAAGCCGGCGGCGATGTATGAACGCCCTTTATCGGAGCGGGGAGCCCCTTTGCAGTAAGCGCATCACGAACGACTCGCTCCTTCCAGCTTCTGACGAACGCGGCGGATGCATGCTGTAGCGAGCAGCCGCCGCAGGATAGGAAATGACCGCAGGGCGGAGACGCTCTGTCGGGTGAAGGCGTCACGACCGTCGGTTCTGAAAGCCGCCCGGAATTGACCTCTCCTTCCACGACTTCGCCGGGTAGCGTCAAAGGCACGAAAACCGGGCCAGCGGCGACACCTTCACCTCCGCGGCCCAACCGTTCTATCACGTGACGCATTCGGCGACCCCTGTCAGCCCGCCGACGGCACCGGACGTGCGGTCCCGCCAGACAGCCCAAAAACGGATCATCGGGGCGCAAAACACGCCATTGGGGGCTTCGGTAAGCGCCTGCATCCGTTACCGAGAACCGACTTAAGGTAGGCGGCGACATGAGCATCGCGTTAAGGTGGGACCATGAAGGCTCGGATCCACCCGCACCGGTCGTAGAAGGCAGTGAACGTGTCATCACGGCCCTGATTTCCCTACCGTCCCACGCGCAAAAAGAACGATGATCTTCATGCCAACCCTCGGCTCCCCGGTTCCTCGGCACGGATGAGCCTTTGGGTTTTCGAACCCGGAGCGCTCGGACCCTGCATCAGGTACGAAACCATATTCCCGAAGGTAGCTGTCCCGACAGGCATCGAGGAAATCACCCCGGCCCGGAGAACGGTGCGTGAATTCGTCGGTTGACCGGCAAACCGATTCATTCTTCGTGCGGATCCACCAAAGGCATCATATGCGATCATTCCGCTGCCTCACCGGTGCCGATAAATCCGCCGGATTGCCTGTTCCAGAAGGTCGCATACAGTCCTGAGCGCGCAAGGAGCTCGGCATGACTGCCTTGCTCAACGATCCTTCCACCGCCAAGCACCAGGATCCGATCAAGCCGGGCTATCGTGGAGAGCCGGTGGGCAATCGCAACGACGGTTTTTCCTTCCATCATACCATACAGCGTTGACTGGACCGCCGCCTCCACCTCGCTGTCCAAAGCGCTTGTCGCTTCATCCAAGACGAGAATTGGCGCGTCCTTGAGGATCACCCGGGCGAGCGCTATCCGCTGTCGCTGTCCACCGGAAAGTTTCACGCCGCGTTCACCGACGCGCGCGTCATACCCGGAACGACTGTCGGAATCGCGCAGACCAAGGATGAACTCATGCGCTTCGGCCTGTTTCGCCGCGGTGACGATCTGTTCATCGGTGGCATCGGCTCTACCATAGCGAATGTTCTCCCGAACCGAACGGTGCAGCAGCGAAGTATCCTGCTGAACCATCCCGATGACGCGCCGCAGGCTGTCCTGAGTGACCTTCGAGATATCCTGACCATCGATCAGGATGCGACCATCCTCCGCGTCATAGAACCTCAGCAGAAGCTTGACCAATGTCGATTTTCCGGCACCTGACCGACCGACCAGTCCAACTTTCTCACCGGGCGCGATCTCGAGCGAAACCGAATGCAATCCTCCCGATTCGCGACCGTAATGATGCGAGAGTCTTTCCAAACTTAAAGCACCCTGACGAAGTTGCAGCGGTCTGGCGTCGGGAGAGTCGACCAGTTCGACGGGTTGGGCAATCGTCTCCATTCCTTCCGCGACAATCCCGAGCGAACGGAAAAAGGTGCTGACCGCCACCATGACCCAATCGGTCATGGCGTTGAGCCTCAGCGTCAGGGCGGTGGCCGCCGCGACCACGCCAACAGAAGCGGTGCCGGCCATCCACAAACCGATCGCCCAGCCGACGACACCGACTATGAGAAAGCCGTTCAGTATCGCGAGCCAAACGCTCATGATCGAGTAGATCCGCATTTCGCGACCGAATGCCTGGCGGGCGCGCTCAATCGCCTCACGCGCATAGGAAAGCTCACGGTCATGATGCGCGAAGAGCTTAACCGAATGGATGTTGGTGTAACTGTCAACCACCCGGCCGGTCACTTCGCTACGGGCGTTGGACGCTGCCTTCGACGCTGGTCCGACGCGCCGGACCGTCCAGTTCATGAGCAGCAGATAGAGCGAGAGCCAGATCAAGAGCGGAACCGCGAGACGGATGTCGATATTCCAAAGAAGTATGGAAGCGCCCGCGATGTAGGCGATCGCATAGGCGATCGAATCGAAGACGTGATAAACCGCCTCGCCGGCAGCGAGCGGCGTCTGCATGATGCGATTGGTGATTCGACCCGCGAAATCGTTTTCGAACCAGCCGACAGGCTGCCGAAGCACCTGGACATGGGCACGCCAGCGGATCAGCGCTCCGAAATTTGGTAGGATGGTTTGGTTCAGCAACGCGACGCTGACCGTCTGGATCAATGGACGACCGATCAGAATGAACCCGGCGGCAAGAACCATTTCGAGACCATGTCTGGCCCAAACCTCGTCGGGGTCGCCGGAATTTAGCAGGTCAACCATACGTCCGATGTAATAGATCAGCGCCACCTCGATCCCGGCGACCGCGACCGACATCAGCGCCGCATAGATATAGAACCGTTTGAACGGCTGTGAATAATCCCACAAAAACGCTAACAGTGTTCGAGGCGGCGTATCGGTGGCTCGATACGCCACATAGGGATCGACCAGGGACTCGAACATCCGTAACACTGTGGCACTCTCCTAAATCCGGGTGAATACAATCCGGGAGGTGCGGAAGCGGTTCCATCCGGATTCCGTTGAAGGGTAACCGGAGCTGGAAGCGCGTCTCCGTTATCGAAACCATTCATGTTCTACCGCATCCGATGGCGCATGTCAGGGGTTCCGCACGGTCATCAGCATCAATCAGGCAGATCAAGCAGCGATGAGCGGTCCAGGATATAGCCGGAGGCAATCCATGCCGCCTCCAACGAACGAAGTCTGCGGCCGAGTTCCGGACCCGAACAGATGCCCGAAAGGTCACGGGCGCGAACCGGGAACCTGACCAAGGTGCCTTTGTCAAGCTCCGCTTCAAGGTCAGGCGGAAGCGGGACGGCAAGAAGCGCCGAGCGGGCAAGTACCACGTCATGGGCCATGTTTCGGCCGAACCGATAGGCGAGTTCGGAAGGAGCGGTCGCCTTCTCCACCAGTATGCGGATCAGGCCGAGATCACGCGAGATCGCCTTCGACAGGCACAGGTTCTCCGTCAATTCCTCACCTCCGATGACCGCCAGTCGCCGAATCGGATTCGGGGTCGCTCCAACCCTCGCCTCCAGTTCCACCAACGCTGGCAATGCTTCCGAAGTGGAACCGGGAAGAATCTGCTGAAGGCACCCACTGGAAACCATCCCGGCCAACGTCAGGGACGGATCGGGTGCCGCGAGCAGTTTCATCATCTCCTTGCCCACCCTTTCCTTCGAGAGTGTTTCCAACCCATCCAGATTGACGCCGCAGGCGGTAAAACCATCGGAGTCGAGTCCATTGGCCTGATCGCCATACCAGGCATGGAATCGGAAGAACCGAAGTATACGGAGGTAATCCTCCCTTATCCTGGCATCCGCATGCTCGATGAATCGAACGCGGCGGCGACGCAGGTCAGCGAGACCGTCCAACGGATCGATCAAGGTGCCGTCCGGTTCGGCGTAGAGCGCGTTCATCGTAAAGTCCCGGCGACGGGCATCATCCGCAATGTCTGATGAGAACGCGATCACGGCACGGCGCCCGAAAGTCTCGATATCCTTTCGAAACGTCGTCACCTCGTAGGGAATACCGTCCGAGACTACGGTAACGGTGCCGTAATCGATGCCGGTCGGAATGGATTTCAGACCCGCCCGAACCGTGAGGTCCATAACCCGGTCCGGCCGCGCGTCGGTGGCGATGTCGATGTCACTGACCGGCTCTTCAAGCAATGCGTTCCGGACGCAGCCACCAACGAACAACGCCCGGTGGCCGTCACCTGCCAAAGCATCCAGAACAGCCCTGGATTCCGGTCGGGACAACCAGTCACAATCCAAGCGCATCAGGTGGCGATCCTTTCGGCAAGCTCACGTAAGATGCGGGCTGTGGCCCCCCAGATATAATAGGGGCCGTAAGGCACGGTATAGTAGTACCGTCGTTTTCCGCGCCAGCGCCGCGATTGAACTGAATAATTCGCCGGATCGGCGATATGGGTGAAGGGAACCGTAAAAACCTCTTCGACCTCTCCCTGCTCAGGAATGGGTCGGAAGTCGCCGATGATCCGTCCCACAACCGGCGTGATGCGGAACGACGTCACCGTTTCGTGGTCGGGCAGCGAACCGATTATCTCGACATTTCCAGGATCGAGGCCGATTTCCTCCCGGGCCTCCCGCAGGGCCGCTCCGACGGCGTCCGAGTCTCCGGTCTCGATCTTCCCACCGGGAAAAGAGATCTGTCCGGGATGGTGTTTCAGCACCGATGATCGCTTCGTCAGCATGATCGCCAAACCTTTGGCCGATCTTTGGACCGAAACGAGAACGCCAGCGGGCCGAAGCCTGGAGCGGTCCGAAGGTGCGGCGTCGGGATTGAGATCGAAATCCGACGCATCCTTGCCAGGGGTCAGCAACGCCGTCCTTATCGGGGCGAAAGGATCAGCCGTCACCGGACAATTCCATGTTTGCCTCAAAACCCAGCGTTCTGGGATCGAATTCGTAATGCGCACCGCAGAACTGGCAATCCGCGGTCACGGTTCCCCCATCGGTTGTCATGTGCCCGATGTCGCGTGCGGAATAGATCGACAGGCTTCTTCGAACGCCGTCGACCGAGCAGGTACAACCGAATTTCACCGGTTGTACCGGAAAGATCCGGGGGCCTTCTTGGTGGAACAGTCGCACGAGCAGATCGGGTTGGCTGACATGCGGCCCGATGAGTTCCAGGTCGTCGACAGTATCCAGTAAAATGTTCACACGCCGCCAATTCTCGGCATCCTGGTCATTCAGCGTATCGGTTGCCGAAGCACGGTCATCCGCCAGTCCAAGGACCATGGAGGGAGATGCCTCGGGCAAATGCTGCAGCATGATTCCGCCACCGCGCCAGCATTCTTCGGTACCCGGCAGACGCGAGCGTCCATGTGCCAAAGCGAACCGGCTTGGCAGTTGTTCGGATTGCGCGAAATATGTTTCCGCGCAGGCAGCCAGAGAGCCTCCGGCTAGCGGGGTCAATCCCTGGTAGGGGGTTGTTCCCTCACCCTGATCGACCAGGATCGCGAAGTATCCCTGACCGATCTGGGCGAATCCAGGTGCCGCCGCGTCGAGTCCCGCTTCATCGAAACTGGCATAGGCGCGAATCCGGGCTGGCGCACCGTCCTCGGACGGTGCGAAATTGTCCGTGGCTATCAGCCGTAGCGGGCCGCGACCGCGTATCTGCAGCGATAGCTTCCAGCGCAGTTTGATCGTCTGCCCGATCAATGCGGTCAGAAGTATCGCCTCGGCGATCAACGCTTCGACGGTCGTGGGGTAGCTATGCCTTGCCAGAGCGCTGTCCAGCGTTTGTCCAAGCCGGACCACTCGACCGCGGATATCGGAGCCATCGAGCTGAAACGGAAGGACGCCGTCGTCCCATTCGGTCCGGGATTGAGTTGACATGGGGTTCCTTTGGGGATTTCTGGCGGGCATATCTTGATCGATACTGACGGGCAACCGAATCGGAAACATCCATGATCAGGAGATATGGTGAGAGCTTTAGGCCAAAGGTCCGGTACCGATACCGTCCGGGAGTTTATGCGATACTGGTCAGCGGTCGTGATGTACTTCTGACCCATCAGTCCGAGCCGATTCCGGAACTCCAGCTGCCGGGTGGGGGGATCGATCCCGGCGAATCCACCATCGGCGCGCTTCACCGTGAGGTGTTGGAGGAGACCGGCTGGCGGATTGACGCGCCGCGCCGGATAGGTGCCTACAGGCGGTTCACTTTCATGCCGGAATACGATCTATGGGCGGAAAAGATCTGTCACATCTATTCGGCCTCACCGGTTCTGCGGCAGTCGATGCCGTCGGAAGACGCTCATGAAGCAATCTGGATGCCGGTCGACTTCGCATCTAGGTTGCTGGACAGTGAAGGGGACCGCGCGTTTCTGGAGCAATACCGACGCTCGCGCGTGGCCAGCGCCTGACGCATATAAGCCAACCAGCTGGCTTGGCCGACTAAGAGTACTTATCAAGAAGAACTCTGGACGACAGGGCGCGTAAATTAAAACGGAACTAGGCGACTTGGGCGTACGATGATTTATGTCACGTACGATCAGGTTGAAGCCATGACGCTCGCCGACCGCATTGTCATCCTGCGCGACGGTATGCTGGAACAAATCGGTACACCCAAGGAACTTTATCACGATCCCGACAAAAAATTCGTCGCCGGGTTCCTGGGCACTCCGAAGATTTCCTTTCTGGCATGCACCACAACCCGGCCGAGCGGTAAAAAGCAGGCCGTTCTCGATACCGATCCGCCGGTTGCCTTCGATCTACCGGTTGACGTACCGCCAGACTGGAAAATTGAGGGAATTATATAGTGTCCGCCAGAAAACCGCCAAGATGCCGTTTTATTGCGGTAAATGACGGAATTCGCCTTGCCAAAAATCACCGGATATGGCAGTCAGGGGGCGGATTCGCCACCATATGCCGCGGAATCCGGCAATCCTCCCCTTCAGGAGGCCCCGATGCGCAGGGTCCACGACACCCAGCGGCGGCCCGACGCCCCCGACATCAGGAGGATCAGGCTGGACGTGAGGTCGCGGGACGACATCCCGGCGATCCTGATCGGCCTCCAGGACCCCTGCGGCGACGAAGGGACCCGAAAGCGGCTGTCCGGGCTTCCGGGTCGGCTGGTGCTTCCCGGAAAGAGCCGCCGGGTCGGCAGGCCGGGGATGGAACCGTGGACCATCCCGGTGCTGGGGGTCATGAAGCAGGGTCCCGGGCGCGGTTTCGACCGGCTTCGGAAACCGGCGAACCAGCACATCCCGATCCGGCGAAGGCCGGAGGCCGGGCCACGGCCCGTGGGATGTGGACGGATACGGATACGGATACCGGCGTCTGGTTGACAGCGTGTCGCTCCCCTCGCCGGAACTCCTCGCCGAGGTCGGAAGGATGGTCGTGGAGAGGGGCCACAGGGTGGCCGGAAAAAGCCTGGCGCCGCGTCGCGCGGCCGCCGTCATTCCTTCGTGGCCGGGACCGACGTCCACCATCCGACCGACCGCAGCCTGCCGATGGACGCGGCGCGGTGCATGGTCCGGGACGTGTCCCGGGCCTGCGGGGGGCCTGGGCCGCGCGGCTGGCGGCGGAAGGAATACCTTTGCGGAAAGCTCCGGAAAGGCTACCTCCGGGTGGCCACGTCACGGCTCGCCAACCCGCGCCCGAGGGACGTGGAGGCGCCGCTCCGGCTGGCGCTGAAGCTGGCGGACAGGGCGGAGGCCAGCTGCGCGGAGACCGACGGCAGGTTGGGCATCCCGGGCCCATCGGACAGTATCCGGGGCTTCATCGGCCATGTCAGGCCCCGGGCGGACCTGACCGGACGGCGGATCCTGAAGGGAGGGACGGTCCCGCACCGCGGGAAGGTGCACCCGATATCCGGGCCGCACACCCGCTGGATATCGAAGGGAAAGGCCGGGGTCCCGGTGGAGCCCGGCGTCCCCGTCCGCGTGCTGGAGGACCGTCACCGGTTCATCCTGCACCATTCGGTGATGTGGGAGGGGAGCGACGTGGACGTGGCGGTTCCCATGGGCGCGGAGGCGCGGGCCCGGTTCCCCGACCTGTCGGTGGTGAGCTTCGACAGGGGTCCGCACAGCCCCCCGGACCGGCCGGGGCCTGCCGGGATGCCGGAGCCGACGCCATGCCCCGCAGGGGCAGGCTGTCGAAGGCGGACCGCGTCCGGGAAAGCGGGGAGGCGTTCCGCGGGGCGCGGCGCGCCCACGCCGCCGGCGGGTCGGCCATCAGCAACCTGGAGCACCGTGGCCTCGACCGGGTGCGGAGCCACGGAAAGAAGGGTTTCGCCGGCGCCGTGGCGCTGGCGGTGCCGGCCGCGAACGTCCACCGCCCCGGCCTGATGCTCCGGGAGAGGGAGCGCCCCGTGCTCCCCGCCGCCGCCTGACCGGGGCGTCCACCGGTGAACCGGCCCATGGAAGGTCCCGCCGCTGCGGGGCCCGGACCGGCGTGCCCGCGGGCCGGCGGAGGCCCGGATGTTCACCATATGTTCCCGCCATCGGCCGTCCCGTGAAGCCGGACTCCGCCGGATTCGGCCCTGTTACCGGAAAAACACGGGGTTTTCTGGCAGACACTATATAACTTGCTAAACGGTCAGCAAAGCCCTATGCATGGAAATGAAGTTCGGGCTGCACGGACGGTTTGTTCTCGCCACTCCGCAGGATGCCCATGAAGGCAAAAACCCGTTAAAGACCGCATAACGGATGATCGCGGAGCGTAGCGGCTGAATCGATGATTCTGTTTAGCAAGGTATATAATTCCCTATTTTGACGGAAGACCTCCGCACAATGAATTCAGGCCTGCAAAGTCCAATGGAACGCAATATATACTGCAATTCCGCTCCCCCGTTCCGCTCTGAAGTGCAACACCGTTGATGGTGGGAAGCCGCGTTTCGGGTGCAGCATCCTGCGAATCGGCCAGATAACGGCGACAGTCCCTGTGCTCAGGATAGGAGAGTGTCATGCCCGAGGGCTACCGTCATCTGACCTTCGACGAAAGATGCCAGATATACGCGCTGAGGAAAAGCGGGCTTTCGAACGGGGCCATCGCCAGGCAGCTGGGCCGCCATCCGGCCACCATATCGCGGGAGATCCGACGCAACGGCGGCGGGCGGGGATACCGGCAGGGACAGGCGTGGAGGAAGGCCACCGAGCGCCGGAGCGAGGCCTCTTCGGTCCCGAGGAAGCTGACGGAGGAGCGCTGGGCGAAGGTCGTGGCGAAGCTGGAGGAGGGCTGGAGCCCGGAACAGGTCTCGGGGCGTCTCCGGCTGGAGGACCCCGGCATGGTCGGCCGTCAGCGGATATACGACCTCGTACGCGCGGACCACAGGGACGGAGGAACGCTTTTCGGGCACCTGCGGCGGCGGGGAAAGAAACCGAACTGGAAGGGTGGCCGCCACGCGGGCCGGGGTCACATCCCGGGCCGGAGGGACATCTCGGAGCGCCCGAAAGAGGTCGGGGCGAAGGCGAGAATCGGCGACTGGGAAGCGGACACGGTGATCGGCGGGGGACACAGCGGTGCGGTGGTGTCGCTTGTGGACAGATGCCCGGAATTCACGCTTCTCCAACGGGTTGACGGAAAGAAGGCGGAGGCGGTCGGCGAGGCGATGACCGACCTTCTCAAGGGGCTCGGCGCCAGGGTCCACACGATCACGGCGGACAACGGCAAGGAGTTCGCGGGGCACGCGAAGGTGGCGAAGGCGCTGGAGGCCGACTTCTTCTTCGCGACGCCCTACCACTCGTGGGAGCGGGGCCTGAACGAGCACACCAACGGGCTGCTGCGCCAGTACCTGCCGAAGGGGACCGACCTGCGGCAGGTCACGGACGCCCGCGTGAAGCGGGTCCAGGACATCCTGAACGCGCGCCCCCGCAAGGCGCTCGGCTACCTGACGCCGGCGGAGGCTTTCGCGCGGGCGCGGCCTCCCTGAGGCGCTTCGCCCCGTCGGCCGACGGGGGAGAGGGAATTCCGCAGGCGCGCCCGCCCGGTTTCGGTCGGGCCACCCCTTCCCTCGCCCGGACGGGCGCGCCACCTCCCGCCGCGGGGCCTTGCCGCCGCCGGGAGGCCCGGTTACGCTCCGATCCGAAGGGACAGCCGCCGTATTCCGCGTGGAATCCGGGGCCCTGGCCGGAAAATCCCTCAACACCGGCCCGCCTCCTCCGCTCGGGCCACGCCCTCGCTCCGGAGGCGGGCCGGTGTTGCACTTCGGACTGGAAGTGGGGGCTTAATTTATTTCCGTATGATGCAGGAATGGCTTTCTGTTTCAAAACAACACTCTGAGTAGCCTGAGGCAGGAAAATGCAAAGACTTTGCGCAACTCTCCGACGGAGTGCAGGATCCGCACGTTTGCAACGCGACCCGCCATAATCTCCATGAAATGCTGACCATCGCCCTCTCCTTCATGGTTCGCGACAGCCGAACCTGATCCGGCATGAAGCTTTCCGGGCGCTTAAAAGAGTTCTTCCTCCACAGCTTCATGACACTTCGGTACGGCATCCCGGACCATGTCGCTTTCTCCAAGCTGTTCCGGATTTCCAGCCCCGAGGCCCTTCAGCGGGCGTCTGTCAGCTTCGTCGCGGAGCTGGCCCGAACGTTCCGGACCGGACATGGCTGCGGCCGGCGCAAAGGCGCTGCGGCGGCCCTTCGAGGAGGTTCCAGACCGCTCGCCTCCGCCGCCCGCTTGACGCCCGGGCAGGTCCGCGTGGACGGCGGGTCCAACCGGGGTCACCGCGGTGCCGGCCCCGCTAGATCTGCCCGGCACCAGGGGCCGCTTGGTTACGGTCGGTACGGTGGACGCCCGGCGGGATTGTCAGTGAGAAGGACGGTGGGTACGTCCTGGCCTGAAAGGCAGCCAAGGGCCTCTGCGCGAGGCCGTCCGGCTTTACATACAGGACCCTGGAAATGCTGGTAAAGCGCTGTTCCAAGTGACGGCGGCAAGGGCTAGGGGCGGACAGGAGCCCGCTGGTACCCCGGGTCCGGGAACCTGGCGATCATGGGCGGAATGGCGCCGAACCCGATGCGGACGACCGATGGCGGGAAAGTGAAATCAATGAAGGTGAAGCTGAGGAAAGCTGGCTTGGACAACGACTCCCTCCCGAAGTCCGCCGGCTCAGTGGCTAGCCCTGTAAACGCCGCCGACCGTCTGCGTCCGTCGGGGGGCGCAACCGCGACCACGGCCGTCTCGGAGGTCGGCCCGGATCTGTCGGCCTTCCCGGCCGCCCGGCGGTTCTGTTCGTGGCTGGGCTTGGCGTCGGACGCCGCCGGCGGCAGGGGGCTGCCGGAGCGCGGGCCTAGGGTGGCGACAGGGTCGGGCGGCCCCGATGAACGGCCGCTCTGTCCGCCCGCCGGAAATCCGACTGTATCGGCGCCAAGCGCCGAAGCCGCCTCGCGCGCGGGGACCTCCCCGTCGCGGTGAAGACAGCAGCCCGAGAGTTCGCCTGTCTGATCCACCCCATGGTCACCCGCGGCCGGGAATGCGTCGAGCGCGGCGTGGAGCCCCGGATGGCAGCGCCACGACCGGACAGTCGCCGACTTGGGTAGGAAGGCCCGAAAGCCCGGCTGTGAACCGGTCAGGACCGCTGCGGAGCCTGCGGACAGGTCAATGGCATGGGATGTCTTACTCAAGAGAGAGGTCTTTGACATCCTAAGCTCATTCCGCTCACGGCAATCGCAGAGGGCTATTGGGTACGCATCAGTAGCACCGTGACCGACGGGATGTTGGTTGTTGGCAGATGGTGTATTCATTTAAGCACATTTCTTCCTACGCATCGCTTCTCATATTCTGCCAATGAGTCTCGGTTAATTTCGCCTCCCAGAAATGCCCTGGCGACCAAGCGGGAACGTTTATTTATGTTGCTATCCGTATTTTCAGCCAGGCGATCGTCACATGACAGGCGATCATATATCACTGCCGCAGTAGATTGTATCGAGCGCTGGGACATTCCGATCATCTGGCTGATCGCGCGATCGGTAAGGCCAAGGGCGATCAGGTTAAGGATTTCCATTTCCACCTGCGTCAGTTGAGCGCCGCGGGTGTTCCGCCGATTGATGAAGCCCTGGACGTCGCCGTCAACGATGCGTTGCCCGTCGAACAAGACCCCCTTGATCGAGCGCAGGAATTTATCCCCTGACGTCGTCTTGAGAATGTAGCCGAAATTGCCGTCTTCGGGTACGATTTTCGCTATCGCGCGGACATAGGCCGGGTCAGAAAAATTCGACCAGAACGCAATGCTGGCGTCAGGACTGGCCTGCCACAGCCTTGTTGCCACCTCGACCCCGTTCTTGCCTGGCAGGTTAAGGTCGATAATCGCGCAGCTGGCCCTGTTCTGATGCAGCCAGACCCAGGCCTTTTCCCCGCTATCAAGCGCGGTGATGCTCACATTGGAAAATGACCTATCGGCCAGCTGATCTTCGATGAATTTCAGATGGAAAGGGTCATCTTCCACGATCAAGAGCTGTCTTCGCATCATCTGGTCTCTTTCGGCTGCCTCAGTGTGAGCTTGACTTGCGTTCCCGCTCCGACCTGTGGTTTTCCAATACGCAATGTCGCACCCATCATAACCGCCCGTGCCTTCATATTCTGAAAACCGCTGGCCATGACGCGACCGTTGGTTGAAATACCCGTACCATCGTCTTCGACGGAAATCGAGAAAGTGTCAGCAAATTGACCGAAGGTGATCACAATTTCGGACGCTTGCGCATGAGCGACGGCGTTATTGACCGCCTCTTGGACGATCCTGAAAACCAAAAGCTTTTCCCTTTGGTCGAATTCAGCCAGTGCGTCCAGATCCTCCGGGTCCGATGACAGGCGCGCGCGAATTCCTGTACCCTTGGTCGCGTTCAGCAGATAAGCCTCGATGGCGGTGCCAAGACCAAACATTTCCAGAAGCGTGGGACGTGCGTCCTCGACAATTCCGCGTACATCCCTGATGGCCGCTGAAAGACTCGAGCGGGCTTCGTCGAGCTTGGCCTGGTCAGGCAATCCCCGGTCATCCAGCGTACGCAGCAGGCGGGACATATCGGCCAGAAAATGATCGTGCAGATCCATGCCAATTCTGCTGCGTTCCTGTTCCTGCACCTCGATCAGATGCTCGGCCTCCGCTCGCAGGGCCTGCTGGCGTTCGAGCTCAATCGCTTTGCTCTTGGCGATATCAGAGGCGCGCAGTGCGAAAAAATATGGACCCACGACATTGGCCACCGTGCTTATGGCGTCGAGATGCACGTTGGAATAGACATCCGCGCGAAGCGAGGAGACGGAAAGAGCGCCGATTGTGTCACCAGAGATCTCGATCTTGTGGTGCAGACGGGACCGCAAGCCGAACTGCTGGATAGGTCCGGTATCCGCACCACGGAACCGTACGCGATGATCCCGTAAAGCGTCGGCAAATATCATGTGGTCAATATTTCCGGAGAGCACGTCCCGAATCGGGCTGAATTCCACCCGCCCTCCCGTCTTGCCCCAGGATGTCTCCAGACCGGTTTCATATACGATCAGATCATCGCCCGTCTCGGTCAGCAGCGCCACGTCGATATGGTCATGGGGGATCAAAGGTTTAAGCTCTTCGGACATCGCCGCAACAGCCGCACGTAGGTCGACTAACCCCGCGAGCGACTGGGCAATGCGCACAATCCAGTCTGGCGATACCGTTGGTTTGATCCGAGCGCTCTGCACCGGCCTCTCTCTCCCGCGAACCCATTTTGCCATAGTTTTGAGCATAGGCGATGCGAGAACGCGCATTTTTTTTGCGGGACCGGCGCTTTCGCACCGCCCGCGGCCATGCTTGGATTGGTGCCGGAGAGATAACTTGGCACTAGACGTAGAAATATACGATTCGCGTATGCGCGATCTGGTTCTGCATAGCAGCGACCTGACACGTGTGGCAACTGGGATGCTTTGGGCCGAGGGGCCAGTTTACTACCCGGCGGGAAACTATTTTTTGTGGTCGGATATTCCGAACAACCGACTCTACCAATGGATGATTGACGATGCTGTGTCTGTGTTCAGCGACGACAGCGCCAATACCAACGGCAATACCCTTGACGCGCAAGGTCGGCTGGTGTCATGCAGGCATTTGTCGCGGTCGGTGGTGAGGCTGGAGCACGATGGCAGTGAAACGGTACTGGCCGATCAGTACGATGGGAAAAAGCTGAATTCGCCAAATGACTTGGTTGTGTCGTCTGATGGCAGTGTCTGGTTTACTGATCCGACCTATGGGATCATGTCCGACTTTGAAGGGCGGCGTGCCGTGCCGGAGCAGCCCTGCTGCCGCGTATACCGGGTTGCGCCTGGCGAAGCTGTGCACTCGGCGGTCGACACGCTGCAAAAGCCCAACGGCCTCGCCTTTTCCAAGGATGAGACGCAGCTGTACATCAGTGACTCCGCCCGGTCCCATGATGATAACGGCAACCACCACCTCTTTGCCTGCTCACATAACGACGGTGAGCTCTCAAAACCCGAGCCGATCTTCGAAATCGAACATGGTGTGCCTGACGGGTTACGAGTGGATGAGTTCGGGCATATCTGGTGCTCGTCAGCCCGCGGTGTCGAGGTGTTGGACCCGCAGGGCGTACATCTAGGCTGCGTGAAGATTCCCGAAGCAGTCGCAAACCTGGAGTTCGGTGGCCCCAAGGGGAACCGGCTTCTGATTACGGCGTCACGGTCGGTTTACAGTGTCTACGTCGCGGTATCGGGCGCAAGATTTCGATAGCAACAAAAGTTCAACGTAGGAGAGAACCAATGACCGATGAAACAAAGAACACAGAGGGGTTGGACCGCCGTGCGTTCTTTTCAGCGGCTGCCCTTGGCGCCAGTGCGCTGGCGGCCGGAACCCTGCCGGAAATGACCGGCGTGCCGGGGGCGGCGCAGGCCGCGTCCCATGGCGGCATCAAGATGGCCTTCATCCAGTTCGTAGCGCATACAGTGCCTGCAGCTTGGAGCAAAGGCATCGAGGATGTTTTGAGCAACCAGCCAAGCGTTGAATACCAGCTGCTGGACGGTCAAGCCAAAGTCGAGGTGCAGGTCAGCCAGATGGATACGCTGATCAACAGCGGCACGAATGTTATCTTCCTTCAGCCGGTGGATTCAGTGGCGCTTGCGCCCTCGATTGCACGCGCCAAGCGCGAAGGCATCTCGGTCATCACTCTCAATATCGACGCGACCGAGCCTCACGCGGCCCATGTGGAAATGAGCCACTATCTGGGCGCAATGGACATCGCTGCAGCGATGGGTGACAAGATGGGCGGTAGCGGCAAAGTTGCCATCCTGAACGCGCCTCCGGGCATTATCATTCGCGACCAGCGCGAGCAGGGCTTCATCGACGGTCTGGCAGAGCATCATCCCGGCATCGAAGTCGTGGCCAATCAGGTTGCGGACTGGTCCCGTAAAAAGGCGCAGGACGTGTTCACCACGATCCTTGCGTCCAATCCGGATGTGAGAGGCGTTTACGGTGTCAATGATTCCATGGCCTTGGGAGCTGTCGATGTGGCCAAGCAAAGGGGTATCCTTGATCAACTGACCATCTTCGGCAATGATGGCGAGAAAGATGCGCTTGCCTCGATCGAGGCTGGGGAACTGGCGGGTACGCAATACACGGATGTGTTCCAGCAGGGCCGTTTCGCGGCGGCTGCGGCGACTGTGATAGCGACGGGTCTGGTTTCCGCGCGCGATTTTGGCGCTCAAGGCCACCTGTTGATGCCCTATATCATCGCGACGGCGGAGAATGTGGGTGAAATCACACCGGAACAACGCTGGTAATCACATAGACCGGCCGGTCGCGTGGCACCTGTCGCGCGACCGTGTATCGAGCCTATCCATCAAATCATGCGCCGTGCCGCTGCATCCAACCTCGTTGTCGGCCTACTGACATTGGGCGTTTTCGCGTTCTTCTCCCTAACGGCGGAGAGATTTTTTTCTTTTCCCAACATTGAAAACCTCTTGGTTGGCTACTCTTTCCTGGCCATTGTCGCGGTTGGGCAAGGGCTGGTAATCATGGCGCGAGGGATTGACCTGAGCGTCGGGTCAACAGTCGCGCTTTCTGCGATGGTGCTCTTTGACGCGATAATGGTCTTTGAGATAAGCGGCGCTTTAGCCATTGCGCTCGCACTGCTCGCCGGGACGCTGGCAGGTGTTTTGAATGGAGCGCTCATCGTTTATCTCCGCTTGCAGCCCTTTGTCGCCACGCTTGCTACGCTTGCCGCGTATCGGGGATTGGTCTTCGCCATTTCTGGCCGACAGCTTTTCCCGGAGCTATCCTCCAAGGCGATTCAGGATCCGCTGGTCCGCTGGCTCGGGGATTTCGTCGAGGTAGAGGCACTTTTAGGCGACATCGTGCCGTTGCCCTGGATACCGACGTCGTTTTTCATCCTTCTAGTCTACGGCCTCTTTGTCGGACTGGCTCTCTGGCGCACCCAATGGGGTCTGAACCTGCGCACCTATGGCGGCAATCCCGAAGCTGCGCATCTGGCCGGGATCAACACCGACCGGCTTTTGATCTCGGTCTTTGCGCTCTGCGGCTTTTCCGCCGGGCTCGGAGGCGTCATCCTTGTGGGCCGTCTCACTACGGCGACAGAGGCGCTTGGCTCCGGCATGGAGTTGACGACCATTGCCGCTGCGGTGATAGGCGGGATCGGCTTGCAGGGCGGCACCGGCGGCGTGATCGGGCCGATTTTCGGCGCGTTCCTGTTGGGGATTATCCTGATCGGGTTGACGCTTTTGGGCACCTCGCAATTCTACCAGCAAATCCTGACCGGGGCGATCCTGATCGCCGCGGTGGGCTATGACCGCTTTATCACGTCCCGCGGGAGGGCGCATGAGCCTTTTGCACGCAACCGGAATTTCCAAACGCTTTGGTAGCTTTGAGGCGCTCAAGCGCATGGACTTCACGCTTAGGTTTGGGGAAGTGCGCGCCGTGATTGGCAGCAACGGCGCTGGCAAGACGACGATGATTAAGATCCTCACAGGCGTCCACACGCCGACGACTGGAGAGGTGCGCGTCGGGAATGCCACACTGAGCGGTGGTCCTTCAGGCCATATCGCCGGGGGGATCGCCTGTAGCTACCAGCATTCCAGCCTTTCGCCCAATCTGACGGTGGCGGAAAATCTGTTTTTGGGCAACCAGCCCCGAGGCAGGCTTGGTCTGGTGAGCCGCAGTACCATGCTGCAGAACGCCGAAGCTTTGATAGCGGCCAATGGCACACAGGTGTCTCCGGTCGATTTGGTCGGAGATTTGCCGACCGTGAAGCAAAAAGAGGTCGAAATTCTCAAGGCGCTGGCGCTCGACGCGCAGGTCATCCTGATGGATGAACCCACTGCTTGGCTGTCGTTCCCCGAGGTCGAGCGCCTACACGAAACGATCCGCCTGCTAAAATCCCAAGGTGTCGCGGTCGTCTATATCAGCCATATAATGGATGAGATTTTCCGCGTTTGTGACACTGTCAGCGTGCTGCGCGATGGCGCTCTCGTCTGGGAGGGCAACGTCGCTGAGACGGGTCGCGCGCAGGTGGTGGGGCATATGCTGGGGCCAGGACAGACCGACACGACGCGCCAGTCCCTCGGCGCGGTGATCGGAGAAGAAATCCTTTCAACCAAGCGTCTGACGCGAAAAGGCGTTTTTGAAGATATCAACCTAAACCTGCGCAAAGGGGAAATCCTGTGTCTGACGGGGCTGATCGGGTCAAACCGCACTGAGGTCGTGCGTTGCCTGTTTGGCGCTGAACAGCCGGACGGCGGGACCATCACCTTGCGCGGTTCTGAGATCAAATTGCGGTCGCCCCGCCATGCGATGGAGCAGGGCATCGCCTTCGTTCCCGAGGACCGCCGCCAAGAGGGCCTGTTTCCATCCCACAGCATGATGGAGAACCTGCTCGCGGCGGCCCTGCCGAAATTCGTGCGGCGATTTCTGTTGCGCGCATCGGATATGGTCGCCGCCGCCAATAAATCCATCCAGGCGCTTAACATCCAGCCGCCCTCGCCGGAAAAAATCGTTGGCACACTTAGCGGTGGAAACCAGCAAAAAGTCCTGCTGGGCAAATGGCTGGAGACCGCGCCGGAGATTGTCATTCTGGATGAACCGACCGTCGGCGTCGATGTGGGCGCAAAGAGAGACATTTATCGCGTCCTGCAAGAGCTGAGGACCAGGGGAGCGGCCATTCTTGTGGTCTCGTCTGACGTGGAAGAGGTACAGATCATCGCGGACCGCATCGCCATCATGTCTGAGGGGCGGCTCATTCGCGAACTTGACGCGGTCCGCTGTTCCCACGAAGATTTGGTCGCCCAGATCAGCGGAACTCAAGCGGCATGACACGCGCTCTGAACACATACGCGCTGCCGCTGGCCATATTGGTGACCGCTTTGATTGTGGGCGCTATGGAACCCGCCTTTCTGACCGTTGAATCCGCCATCTCGGTGGTGCATCGAATGGCCACCGTCGGCATTATGGCCGTTGGGATGACGTTCGTGATCATGACGGCGGGGATTGATCTGTCGGTCGGGCCGACGCTGGCCCTCTCAGGACTTGTTTCTTTCTTCGCGTTGCAAGCCGGGGTGCCGCTGCCCTTTGCGGTGTTAGGGGGACTTCTGTCGGGGGCGTGTGTCGGCGCGATTAACGGGTTTGTCGTTGCGGTGTTCTCGTTGCCTGCGATCATCGTAACCCTGGGGATGCTGTCCATTGTTCGCGGCACCGCCCTGATCATCGGTGGCCCCACGCTGCATCAGATAGGCGATATGCCCGTCTACAGCTTTATCGGCACGGGATCGGTGCTTGGCGTGCCTCTTTCCGTGTGGATTTTTGCCGCTGTCGCGGCCCTTGCGATTTGGGTGCAGAAATACACGGTCTACGGCGTGCGGATCTCGTCCTTGGGGGACAACCCGGTCGCGGCGCACCTCTCCGGCAGCAGAACGCGGGTGTTGACGTTTTCAACCTATGTGACCTGCGGCACCTGCGCCGCTTTGGCCGGGATCATTGAAAGCACGCAAGTCTACACGGCCTCTGCGAATTTCGGCGAATTCGGTACCGAGCTAGACGTAATTTCCTCCGTGATCCTCGGCGGCGCAAGCCTCTTTGGCGGCAAGGCCCTTGTTTACAGGACCGTGCTGGGGGTTCTGTTCCTGGGGATCGTGAACAGCGGACTCAACATCCTGAATTTTCCGATCGAAGCACAGCTGATGGTCAAGGGCGCAATCATCGTGGCGGCTTTGGCTGTTGCGTCTTGGGTGCGCGAGTGACGACATGACCCAAACGCAAGACTATCTGAACGGTAAAACAGTATTGATCAGCGCCGCGGGGGCAAGGGATTGGCCGCGCCATGACAGAACTGTTTACCACCGAGAGCCCGCCTGTGTCCGCCAGTAATATCAATGAAACGGTCTTGACGGAACTGGACAACGTGGAGGGCGCCACCGCCATGTGCCTAACCCGGATATCCTACCAGATGTGGATGCACAAGGCCGTAATCCGCCACATATGAAGCAAAAAATAGCATTTTGCGTACGGATGGAGGCCAGCCTCCATGCGGACATAGCGCATCAAAGCCAAGACCGGATCTAAGCGGCACGGACGACAGCAGACGCCCGCCGGTTTCGACGGCGGACGCATGTCCGAGGACGGCGGAGCCTGTCACTGGGACACTGTTGAATCCGTCATGTATCCCTGTTCCCTGATCGCCCTGTACATCGCGGTGGCCTGCAGCATGTATTTCATTCCCTTCCTGATCTTTTCCGTGCCGGGCGGGGGCTGCCGCCCCGACGGGATGAAGCCGAAGAAGCGTCCCATGCCGATCGCCGCCTGCCGGATGGTGAAGCCGTCGAAGGGTGGCGCCCCCGCGTCGGTGAAGCCGTAACCGGTCATCGCGATGTGGAGCGCCGTGAGCCCGTCCGGGTGCGGCGGGTCGGGCGCGGGCCTGTCGGGTTCGGCCTTCGGGGCGCGCTGTATGCCGAAGGTGCGCCAGGTCATGACGGCGTCGAAGGCGAGGCACTTTCGCAGGTCCTCCGCGTCGTCCAGGCGGCGGTCCCCGACGCGTGTGGCCTGTTTCAGCGTTCTGAGAGTTTGTTCCATAAGTTGAGTGGTCCCGCAGGATGTGGCATTCCGGTTGGTGAACGCACCCAGATACGGAGAGAGCCATGCCCCGGGACAGGACCACCCAACAGCTCCATAAGCGCCCGGACGACCACAGTCAAAACGATCTGACCGACGCCGAATGGACCATCATCGAGCCGATGCTGCCGAAGCGGGGAAGGATGGGACGGCCGCGCGGGGTCGACCTTCGGTCGGTGTCCGGCGCGGTCCGGCATATCCTGTCCACAGGATGCCGGTGGCGCGCGTCACCCTCTGGATATCCACCGTTTTCCACCGACCGGAACCATTTTTACGCATGGCGGCGGAGCGGGCTCCTGGAGCGTCTCGTGCATCGTCTCCGGGACCTCGCGCGGCGGTGTTCGGGGCGCTCCGCGGAGCCGACCGCCGCCCCGGTCGACAGCCAGTCGGTGAAGACCACGGAGAGCGGCGGGCCCCGCGGCCACCACGCCGGGAAGAGGGCGAAGGGGAGGAAAAGGCACCTGATCGTGGACGCCGGCGGCACACCGATCGTCATGACGGTTCACACCGCCGACATCCAGGACCGGGACGGCGCGCCGGACCTGATCGCGAAGCTGCTGGAGACGGTGCCCACGGTGTGTAGGCTGTTCGCCGACGGTGGCCACCCGGGTCCGAAGCTGCGGGAGCGGCCTAGGGGGATGGGGTTGCCGGACGTGATCAGGATCGTCGAAAAACCGAAGGATGTCAAAGGGTTCACTGTTCTCTACCGCCGCTGGGTGGTGGAGCGGACCTTCGCCTGGATGGGCCGGTGCCGCCGCCTGTCGAAAGATTACGAAAGGCTCAGCGAGAACTCGCTGGCATCCGGGGTGAGGCATCACGCGCCACCGGTCCGAGCGTGAGTGAGGCACGAACGAACGCTGGCCGCCTGCCGGTTCCCGCCTAGGCGGGTGGCGAGGGCGTCAACTCCATGAAAAACAGTGGTTTGATCATATCAGTTACTTATGATTCAAACTCTGAGGCATTCCCCTATGGTCCATCCGGCCCCGTACCGGCGGACGGCCGTCTTCGCCCCCTCCCGGCCGGGTTCGCCCTCGCCGCGGACCGGCGGCCGGCGCAGGGGCCTCCGCCCCTCCGGCGGCGTGGAGGTCTCCCGGACGGGGACGACGGTCACCGGCAGGGTCGCCCGGCTTCGGCCGGGAGCGGGGAGCCTGACGCGTCCGGCGCGGAGCCCGGTCACGGCCGTCCGCTCGGGGCGCGCCTTCACCGCCTTCCGCCCTTTCGTCGCCTTCGTGCCGCCGCGCGCTGCGATGCGGACGTCCCGCGTCCCGACGACGGGCATGGCGGCGGCGTGCTCCCTGAGGTCCACGGTCCCGCCGCGTCGGGGTCCCCCGCCTGCGCCCCGGACATGTCCCATATGTCGCCCTCGCGGCCGCACACGGCGAAGGCGCGGGTTCCCGGGCAGGCGCGGCCGGGCCTGCGGGCCAGGTCCAGCCCGGCCGGCCAGCGCCGGCTTTCGCTTTCCTCCCTCTCCGGCCCGCCGGCCGCGCGCCGGAAGTCGGCGTCGATGCCGGGCACGCCGGGGCCCCGGCCCGCTCCCGGCACGGCGAAGGTCACGTGGACGGGCACGCCGACACCGCCCGCCCCACCACCGCCGGGCTTCGCGAGGCCTTCGGTGGAATCCCCGATGCCGGAATGGTCGGGCATGGTCGTGTCCCGCACGGCGAGGATCCCGGCCCCGCCCATGCGGCGCGGCGCCGTCGCCGCCCGGTGGCTCCCGGGGATGCCGTCCATCGTGACCTTCGGGCTGGAAAGGAACCTGTACGCCGCCTTCCGCTCCGCCTCTCCCGGAAACACGGCCGGAACCGGCTCGCCGTGCCTCCGCTCCCACGCCCGGGCCATCGCCGCCATGCGCGTCCGGACCCGCCCGTCGGGATGGGTCGACAGGCCGAATTCGAGGTCGATCCGGCCGGCGTCCTCCGCCAGCGCCGGGGCGGGGCCGCCCCAGTCGGGCTCCGGTGGTTCCCGGCGCATCCGCCCGCGCCGCCAGACCGGGGGCGCGGCTCGCCGGATGCGGGACGCGCACCCCGGGCAGGATCAGGAAACGGGAGTTGTGGACCGGCAGGCCGGGATTCGCCGCGCGCGCCCCCGGATTCCAGCCGATGAAGGCGTCCCGCGCCGCCTGGTGCCAGTTCGCCGCGTGGAACGGAAGCCCGCCGACGCGGCCCGTGACGGAACCCCGGATCCAGTGGAGCGGGCCGGCGCCGGGATGCCTCGGCCCGCCCCGGGGGTGGTGGGAGGCCATCATCGCCCGGAAGGAGCGGCGGTCCCCCTCCGCCACCGGCTCAGGGGCGACGTCGCCGGGCTCCGCCAGGCGGCCGGAGAACGACGTGTCCGGCCAGTCGGGCAGCGCTCCCGACGGCGGCGCCGCCCCCGACGGCGGGAGCCCGATCCCGCAGCGGCGGGCGATCTCCGGCAGGGCGATGCGCGCCGGGGACAGGCAGGGCGCTCCCGCGTCGTCGCTCCAGCCCTCGCGCGCGCGCAGGCCCGCCGCCAGCCCGCCGCGGCGCGCGCCCTCCGCCGCCGCCCTCCGCAGCCAATCGACCGTATCGGCCCCGAACCATCGCATGCCCACCCTCATGCGAATCACATAGCCTGGATGGGTTACTGGGTCGACAATGTCTCAGTGACAGCGGCGGGGCACCTGTCCTCTCCTTTGAATAAAACATTGGGGATTATGTAGCAAAGTGCCGAACGCGGCTGTGCCGGACTCCAGTAACCGGCTAGCCGTGTTCATTCCGGTTTGTCCACATATTTAATCTTGACGGGTTTGCATAGCGCGTCAACGGCTTTCTCAAAAGACGCGTTGACCCGCATATCCGCATGTAATTCCGGCTTGCTTATACGATAATCGCTCTTGGCAATCCGGACTTCCCTAGGCTCAACCTTCTCTCTTTTCATGATCAACTCCGTCATTTGATTTCCTCCTGTTACGCCGCGAGCCTCGAGATCAGGTATTCCATGCCCCTGTTTCCCTTGACCGAGTTGCAGCGTCCGCACAGAAGCTGGAGGTTCCCGATGTGGTCTGTCCCTCCCCTGGATCGCGGAATGATATGGTCGACCGTGAGGTTCGGCAACTGGAAGTGCGTTTTGCATCCGTTGCAGTTACCGCCCTGCTCGCCATACAGAAGCCGTCTGTTCCTCACGTCATTGTAGCGGATCAGTGTCCCGATATCGGTGCGCTGCGGGATGTCCGTGCGGTTGACCACCGTATGGTGCGCGAACATGCCAAGCTCATTCCTGAGCCGCAGCAGCACCAGTTCAGCGGCCTTCGGCGAGACGTCAATCCCAACCCATTACCGGTTAAGGTCCTGCGCCGCTATGCACGCCGT
Organism: uncultured Rhodobacter sp.; assembly: GCA_965201085.1. Lineage (GTDB taxonomy): Bacteria > Pseudomonadota > Alphaproteobacteria > Rhodobacterales > Rhodobacteraceae > JAPOUP01. Next base: position 529,572 of record CBDAVS010000016.1, read on the forward strand.
CGCGCAGCCGCAGAACGGGTCCAGAACCATGTCGCCCTCGTTGGAACTCGCGGCGATGATCCTTTCAGGAAGTGAACGGGGTTTCTGTGTGGGGTAGCCCGTGCGCTCGCTTTTCAGCCGTCCCACCGGTGAGAATTCAGGCCACCAGGTTTCCGGCACCTTTCCCAGATCTATGTAGTGGTTTCGCAGCGACTGGGTAAGAGGGTCGGAAATGGCCGCGCCTTTCCTGTTGGTATTGAGTGCCTTATGAGGAATTCTCACCGCATCGGCGTTGAACGTCCAGTTGTTGCCTCCGCCGCTGTACCATAGCAGGGTATCATGCTTGCGGTTGAACTGCCGCATTTTTGGGGAACCCGGACCGGTGTAGCACCATACGATCTCGTTCCTGAACGCCCGTCGACCGAACACGGCGTCCATGACCAGTTTGAGATAGTGGCTCATGGTCGGATCGCAGTGGAGATAGATGGATCCGGTGGGTTTTAGGATGCGCCGCATTTCAAGGAGCCGCGCGGCCATGTAGATCAGGTCAACAGACGCGCCGTTCATGCCTCGCATGATCGGGAGATTGTCGCCGGTCCATACGGTCTGGTTGGATCAGTTAGCTTCCACCGATCAGTGCCTCGCCCCGGACGGCAGTCCGTTGTCTGCGATCAGTTCCCTGTAGCGCAGCCGCTTACCAACCCCGGCGTCCGCTATTGCGGCCATGATGCATATCGTGTCCCCTTCACGAAGGTTGTGGCGCGTTACGAACTCATCCACATACCGATGCATGTGCTTTCTGCTGAACTTGTGGAAGGTGCCTTTGTGCGCCCGCTTGAGCATCGCCCAGAACGACTCTACGCCATTCGTATGCGCGTCGCCCTGCACGTATTCGCCGGAGCTGTGTCTTACGCTTTCATGCCTACGTCTGATTCCGACATAGCCTTTCGCGTCGTCGGTGTAGACCTGCGCTTTCGGTTCGGTGCGCTCCTCGACGAATCCCTGAAGCGTCTTCGCCTTTGTGTCCGCCACCACCTTGGCGGCAACCTGGTTGGTCTCCCGATCCTTCACCCCGACAACCACCGTCTTGCCAACCGTTCCACGTCCGGCCTTCAGTCTGTCTTTCGCGTGCTTGTTCCGTTCCCTGCCGCCCATATAGGTTTCGTCGGCTTCCACCGGTCCCGCGAACACGGGGTTTTCTTCGGCAAGGGCAACCCTTAGGCGATGCGCAAGGAACCATGCCGAACGCTGGTTGATGTTCAGATCCCGATGCAGCTTCATGGACGACACGCTTTTCAGGCTTGTTGACAGAAGATATGTGGCGATCATCCATACCTGGAAGCCCAGCTTTGAGCTTTCCATCACCGTTCCCGTTTTGGCGCTGAAGCGTTTTGCGCATTCCTTCGATCGGCAACGGTATGGCATGGACTTGTGCTTCGCGCCCGTCTGGACATTCTTCGATCCGCAGTGGGGGCATTCAATACCATTCGGCCACCGCCGATTTACGAACCATGCCTCCGCCGTAGCGTCGTCCGGAAACCTCTGGGAAAGCTGGATAATGCTGATCCCGTTTCGGTCTGATTTTCCGGCTGTGCAATGACGCGACATAATTCGTCTCCCCAAGTGACAATTGTCAATTTAGAGAAGAGTGCCGAAACCGTCAACCCCTCTTCGGCACTTTTCTACATAATCCCCAAAACATTCCATTCGACTGACATCGGTTGCGCACCCACTGCCACCTGCGCGGGCCGCATCCGTTCCATCCGCAGATCCGGCGAGACCATCCGGCTAGCCCGCGGCCAGCTGCGCCGGAGGACGTCGCGTCAGGGCTGCTGACCAGAACCGGAAACCCTTGAATCCGCCCGCTATGCGATACTGTTCACGGCCTTTCCCAAGGCTCTTTTGATGATTCGTGTCCGCTAGAAAACTGCCAAGCTGCGGTTTTTGGGGTAAATGACGGAATTCGCCTTGCGAAGAATCACCGGATATGGCAGTCAGGGTATGCCGCGGAATTCGCCAATCCTCCCCTTCAGGAGCCCCCCATGCGCAAGGTCCACGACACCCGGCGGCGGCCCGGCGCCCCCGACATCAGGAGGATCAGGCTGGACGTGAAATCGAGGGACGACATCCCGGCGATCCTGATCGGCCTCCAGGACCTCCACGGTGACGAAGGGACCCGAAAGCGGCTGTTCCGGCTTCCGGGCAGGATGGTGCTGCCCGGAAGGAGCCGCCGGGTCGGCGGGCCGGGGATGGAACCGTTGACCATCCCCGTGCCCTGCGTGGTCAGGCAGGGTCCCGGGTGCGATTTCGACCGGCTTCGGGAACCGGCGAACCAACACATCCCGATCCGGCGAAGGCCGAAGGCCGGGCCACTGATCATGGGACGTGGACGGATACGGATACCGGCGGCTGGTTGACAGCGTGTCACTCCCCTCGCCGGAACTCCTCGCCGGGGTCGGAAGGATGGTCGTGGAGAGGGGCCACAGGGTGGCCGGAAAAAAGCCTGGCGCCGCGTTGCGCGGCCGCCGTGATTCCTTCGTGGCCGGGACCGACGTCCACCATCCGACCGACCGCAGCCTGCTGATGGACGCGGCGCGGTGCATGGTCCGGGACGTGTCCCGGGCCTACGGGGGGCTTGGGCCACCCGGCTGGCGGCAGAAGGAATACCTAAAAAACGCCTCAGTCGCGGGGTCGGATGGACACCGACAAACGTACAGATCAACTGCTTCGATAGAATTGCGGACAGTCCATTCGGCGCGTTGGGCGATCTGCTGCTTGTTCCCGACCCGTCAGCCGAGGTGCGCGTCGACTTCGGAGAGGTCACCGAGCGTTTCGCGTTGGGCGATATCCTGACGCTCGAAAGCGAGCCATGGGAGTTCTGCACGCGTTCGCTGCTTAAGTCAGCGCTGGACCGCCTTGATCAAGTGGCGGGTGTTCGGCTGCTCGCGGCCTTTGAGCACGAATTTCAGCTGACGACCGCCACTGACCTCAAGGGAGAGGCATACGGGCGCGGCGTCTTCGAGGCTCAAAGAACGCTTTGCGAGACACTCATATCAAAGATCGAATCCGCCGGGCTGGTCCCTGACAGCGTCATGAAGGAATACGGGCCGAACCAGTACGAGATCGTGATCGGGCCCGAGGAAGGTGTTCGGGCTGCGGATGCCGCCATAATCCTGCGCGAACTGACCAGATCGACAGCCCGGCATCTAGGTCAGCGCGCGACGTTCACCCCGATCCGTGACCCCGAAAGCGTCGGCAACGGCGTGCATATCCACATGAGTTTCCTTGGCGCCAACGGGCAGCCAGTCAGTTACGACGAGGCCGGGTCCTGTGGGATGTCAGCGCTCGCGGCTTCCTTCGCAGCCGGTGTTCCCAAGTATCTGAATGCGATCATTGCGTTCACCGCGCCATCCGTCATCTCCTACCTCCGCCTTACTCCGCATCGTTGGTCGGCAGCCTATAACAACCTCGGGTTTCGCGACCGCGAAGTGAGCCAGCGCATTTGTCCGGTTACCGCGAAGGACACCTCGTCGGTCGCCTGGCAGTTCAATATCGAATTCCGTACCTCGGATGCCGCCGCATGCCCGCACCTGGCGCTCGCCGCGATCGTCCATGCGGGCGTTCAAGCCATTGCGGAACAGCTGGCCGCGCCAGATCCGACTGAGGAAGACCTGTCGCTTCTGCCTGCCGGGGATCTCGCCGCGCGCGGCTTGGTTCGCCTGCCGGAAACGCTGGAAGCCGCGCTGGATCTGATGGGGGAAAGCACGACGGTCGCAAGCTGGTTTCCGGCGACTTTCCTGCCCGTTTACAAGGCGCACAAGGACTCGGAAATCTCCCATCTCGCCGAGATGGATATTCCTGCGCGCTGCGCCGCGTATGAAAGAACGTACTGATATCGCCGCACAGCCTTCAGACATAGCGACGGTGCCTTTCGTCAGCGTGGAAAACATGCTATCGCTGATCGGCGACCATTGGGAGGGGGGGCGACCGCCGTATCATCGAACTCAGTGACGCAATAGCGGCAGATTTCATCCGTTGGGAGCTCTTCGACAAAACCCCGCGCCTGTCATTCCATTCGCCTGTCGGGGTGATCGAACTCATGCCCACTTCCGACGGTTCGGACTACGCCTCAAGTTTGTGAACGGCCATCCATCGAACGCAGTAAACGGTCTGCAGACAGTGATCGCGTTCGGTGTTCTCGCGTCTGTCGAGACCGGTCACCCGAAACTTTTCTCCGAAATGACGCTGCTGACCGCAGCCATGCCGGCACTGGCCACATGGCCACAAAGACCCTCGCGCGTCCTGACAGCAATGCCGCAGCGATCATCGGCAACGGTGCCCAATCGGAGTTCCAGGCAAGGGCGCTTGCCTCCGTATGCGGCATCCGAAGCTTTCACCTTTACGACACTGACCCACAGGCAATGGAACGCTGTGCGGGCAACCTGGCCGGAAGCGGGATCGCGTTAATGCCATGCGCCTCGGTGGAAGAAGCGGTCGAAGGGGCTGATGTCATCACCACGTGTACCACCGACAAGCGCAACCAGACGATTCTGACAGATAACCTGGTCGTCTCTGGCGTTCATGTGAATGCCATCGGTGGAGACTGCCCGGGCAAAACGGAACTCCATCGGGACATCCTGCCTAAATCCGGCATTTTCACCGAATACACGTCGCAGACCCGGGTCGAGGGTGACATCCAGCAACTGGAAACCGGCCACCCGGCAACCGAGCTTTGGCAGGTTCTAACGGGAGCGGCCGCCGGCCGCAAACGAAACGACCAGATAACCGTTTTCGACGGCGTGGGTTTCGCTATCGAGGATTTCTCCGCTTAGCGTTGGCTGTGGAGACAGGTGGATGCCGGCGCGACCTGCGAACCTCTTGATCCAGTCGCCGACCCCTATGATCCACGCGAACCATACGGAATGATAGGACGTCATTCCAGGACCGGCGGGCTTGCGTAACCGCAACGGAATCTCGGGTCGTTGGTCCAGGTTCCTGGCTCAGCGTCCGCCAGCGGAAATTCGACTCCAGACCCATCAGCTCCGCCATTCGCGGCCGCCAACGGGGTTTGAGAGATAGCCGTGGCCGGAATTTTCCGCTGGTTCCAAGGGAAATGCGAAGTGATCGCTTTAGAACAATACATTCCATGCCGTTGATATAGCGGAGTTCTGCAACACGGATCCCGCCATGATCCAGACCGGTATGAGGCCAGGTTTTCCGGGCAAGATCAAGGACCGTCCGGCCACGGCAGCGGCCGCCGCGGGTTCGGATGCGGGCCGACGGGGCGCACCCCGGGTCGATGACGGATGTCCGGATGTCGGGCGCCTGACCGTCCGGCGGCCTCACCACGTCCCGGTGGCCCGCGGTTCCGGCATGGTGTGGAGCGGGTCGATGTCCTCCTCCGGGAAGGCCCCGGTGGCGGGCGTCTCCGGCCGCTCCCCGGCGGGCGCGGTCGACCGTCGCCCCGTGGTGCGGCTCCGGAACGTGCTCCATGGTCACCGCCGGGTCCGGCAGCGGGTGGCTTTCCGGCCTGCCTTGGTGGGAAAGATCACCGGCGGGTCCTTCCCCATGCCATCCATCCACGCCCAGCCCATGCCAGCGATGCGGCGGCGGACCCGCCCGTCGGTGTGGCCGGAGCGTCCGTATTCCCTCCCGGCCCGGTCCATGTCCCCGGCGCCGTCGCAGGGTCCGGCGGGCGTTCCCACCGGACGGTGGTCCATGTGGTGGAGCGCCTCCCTCCAGCCGTCCTCCCGCGCCGGGACCATCACCGTGCCGGGGACGCCGTGGCGCTCCGGGCGTATCCGGCGGTGCACCTGGCCGCCAGGCGGTCGCGCCCGTCCCCGCCCACGCGGATAACGTTCCGGGGCAACCGAGAATGGCCTGGAAACCTTTGCGGCAGGACATGGCTTCCACTCCCACCGCCAGGAAACCGAAACAGGCGGAAAGGAAGGCGCTGGCCGTTTCTAGGCATCGGCGTCTCCGGATTCCACGCAGCCCTTCCCCGCCTATTTTCCGTTTTTGTTTCCCGACCGACCCGAATCGACCATGATGGAACGCAGCGGCGGTGCAGCGCTGCGGGCCTGCGATCACAGAGGGGAGACCATGCCCCAGAAAGCCCGATCAGGGGTCAGTATCCATCCGGACCTGACGGTCAGGCGCCCGGCGGCCACGCGCGGGTCAATGTGGCGGCTGGCGGCCCGGACCCGAAGTCACCGCGGCCGGAGACGGCGGACGGTGATGGCCACGCTTCACGTAGGGGGAATCCAGGCGGCTTTCGACACCACAACCGGGCTGCTCATGAGCTTCACCGTCACGGAGGGAGGCAGGAACATCGCGCCCATGCACGGTGCGCCTTGGATTGACACTGATAAAGCCCTGCCTTCTGATAAACCTCCGCACATGGCAAATCCTGGCGGAAATTTTTTCTGTGCACCCTTCTGTGCCACCGAGAGTGACTCACGGTTCCATGGATGGCCCCCGAATTCTCCTTGGATAGTCGTGGCCTCCAGTGAATCCCGTCTGCGCGCCGTGCTCCAGCGTCCCGTAGCCAAAGCGACACTGATCAAGGAACTCACCCGGAAAGACGGGCATCCGTCGTGTACCAGCGGCATGTATTCGTTGGTGGCGAGGGAGGTATTTCGTTCACCAATCACGCCAACGTTTCCGTGAGGAACGACGCGTTCATACAAACTTCTCCGTACTGGAATTCATTGCTTAAGTGATTTGTAAATCAATCCGCTCGGCAGCAGGAAAATGGCAGGAATCGGACCGGATCCCCTAGCTTGATATCGTATGCACTATCCTGCAGTTCCACCAACCCGCTCGCCCATGCAAGCCCCGATATCCTGCCCGATCCTTCAAAAGCAAACACCTCCGCCGCACCCTCCGGCGTCAGTCTCGCCCTGAGATATTCACGCCTTCCCGGTTTTTTCCTTTTCGTGAACGCGGCGGGTACGGCAAACCATTGCGGCAGCTTCCAGTCGCCGCCTGCCATCTTCCGGAAAGCCGGCTCCGCAAAAACCAGAGCACAGACGAATGCCGCCACAGGATTCCCCGGCAGAGCGAATACCGGAACACCCTGCCACGTCGCCAAAGCCAATGGCCTGCCGGGCTTCATCGCAATCCGCCACAGCGCCATCGTACCGGTCTCGTTGAGAAGCCCGGATACATGGTCCTCATCCCCCGCTGAAGCGCCACCAGAAGTAAGAACTGCATCCACTACCGCTGCCGCGCGATCGAAACTCTCCCGAAGACTGTCCCGACTGTCTCTGACATGCCCCAAATCAACGGAGTCAAAGCCCCAGCGTTCTATCATCGAAAGGAGCATCGGCCGGTTCGCGTCAAAAACCTGATAGCTTGACGCCGCCGAGCCAATGGGAAGCAATTCGTTCCCTGTTGACAGAACGCCGACCCGTAACCGGCGGTGAACAGGTATTTCTGTAATCCCGGTTGCAGCGAGGATAGCAACATGCGGAGGCCCAATGCGGGTTCCGGCAGCAAGCGCCACCTTCCCTGCCCGCACGTCCTCACCCGCCGAACGCGTATTCGCTCCATGGCGGACAGGTCCGTGAAACGCTACCAAACCGCTCTCTGTGCTTGCATCCTCGTCCAGCACCACCGTATCGACTCCGGGTGGCAGACCCGCGCCTGTCAGGATCCGCAGCGCCGATCCTTCGGGCACGGCACCGGTATAGGGGGATCCCGCCGCTGCCCGACCATCGCAGATAGGCATGGTCTGTAGACCGGCTGGAGCCGGTCCCGCAAAGCCGTAGCCATCGACAGCCGAATTCGACGAAGCCGGATTCGAACGCAGAGCCCGAACATCTTCGGCAAGGAAACGTCCTACAGCTGCCGTCAGGTCGAGGGTTTCGACAGCGCTAACACCGGTCATTGCGGTGCGCAGATGTTCATGCATCTCATCCACGGGGGTCCAATGCACGCCGGAGGGAAGAGCGGGGCGGTCATCCCTTGATTGCGCATGCCTCATTTAGCGTTCCACCACTTCCGTATCCCGCAATCCAACGGAACGCAGGACAAAGTCCGCGATTTCGCAGGTCGCATCGATATGCAAGACAGGCTTGCCAAGACCGGGATGAAAGGAATCGCTTGCGACCGCCAGAACCGTAGGATCCGCTTGGGCGATCAGCGGCTTTCCGGTCGCGGCCCGGTGAGTTTCGATCTTCAGGTGACGGTTGCGTTTATAGCCCTCGACCAAGACCAGGTCCACTGGGGAGAGTCGCGCAAGCAACGCTTCAAGTGCCGGTTCCTCGGCGCCTCGAAGTTCTGACATCAATGCCCAGCGGTTCGCAGACGCCAGCAGCACTTCTATCGCCCCGGAAGCGCGATGGCGATAGCTGTCCTTGCTAGGCCGATCAATGTCAAAGCTATGGTGGGCGTGCTTGACGGTCGACACGGTCAGGCCCCGGGCCGTGATCTCGGCAACCAGCCTTTCCATCAACCCCGTCTTGCCGGTGTTTTTCCAGCCGACGATCCCAAAAACCTCCATCAGCAAGGCGCCTTCAGCAAGGATTCCGCCTGAAGCATATCCTCGGGGCGATTTAGATTGAAGAAAGGATCGAAAGGTTCCGCCTCAAAGCGCGCAAGTGACGTACCGTGCCGGTCGGTCCAATCGACAATCTTTCGCAGACCGCTGCGCAGCGATGCACGAAGGCTGTCGCGAAGAGCCACCGGCCAAAGGCCAAAAGTTGGATGGCGAAGCATTTCCCCGCCAACGCCCGATGTGGCCGCCAGCGCGATCGGGGCGCCTGGCAGCGCCTTCTGCAGTTTCAAGACGAGATCCGCGGGAAAGAACGGCGTATCGGCGGCCACCGTCGCAATGTACTCCGCGCCCTGCCCGGCCGCCCAATCCAACCCGGCAAGCACCCCGGCCAACGGTCCGGGAAAGTCAGGCTCGGTGTCCGGCAGAACGGGCAGGCCGAACTCCTCGAAGCGCACCGGATCTCCGTTCGCGTTCAGGGCGGTCATGGAAACCTGTTCCCGCAGTCTGTCGATGACATGGCTGAGAACGGGACGCCCGTCCAGAGAAAGCAGAGTCTTGTCACCTCCGCCCATACGCCGTGAAAGCCCACCGGCAAGTATCACCCCAAGCGGACGGGAATCATTCATCAAGAAAGCCCTTTGGCCAACTGGCTCCGAAGCACGGTCGCAGGCAGTGCCGGCACAGGAATCCCGCCTTCGTACTGCGTTCGTGTTCAGACGATTTCATTTGCCGTCTTCCTGTCACTGCGGGCTTCCGCATCGCAAGCGGAGTCGACGCCCCATTCCAAACGATTCTCGCCGGAAAGGCATATGAACCGTTCGACACGCATGCGTCCGATCAAGGTCAGGCCGACTTCCCCCGCGATTTCAACTCCCCAAGCGGTGAAGCCGGAGCGGCTGGCCAGCACCGGTATGACCATCTCGGAGGTAAGGCGTCCGGTTGTATAGAGAATCTTGTCTGATGCCACTGTCCGGTTTTCAAACATCCAGCCTGCGATCTTGTCAACGGCATTATGGCGACCGACATTCTCCATGTAGACAAGCGGAACATCCCTCAGGCAAAGCACCGTGCCGTGGATCGCGCCCGCTTCGAGATAAAGGCTCGGAGCTGTATTGATCTGACGGGCAAGGGAGTAAAGCCAGCTGGTGCGAACCGGCATCGCGGGAAGACAGTTCTCCTGCAGGCCTTCCATCATGTCGCCAAAGACCGTGCCCACTGCGCAGCCAGAGGTGCGGGTCTTCTTCCCGAGCTTTTCCTCGTAATCCGTTTTGCGTTTGGTGCGAACCACAACAACGTCCAGATCCTCGTCAAAATCGACTGAAGTCACGTCATCATCCTACCCCCGGCGCCAGCCTGAAGTGCTCCACCTTAGAGTTTGTTCCATAAGTTGAGTGGTCCCGCAGGATGTGGCATTCCGGTTGGTGAACGCAACCAAATACGGAGAGAGCCATGCCCTGGAACAGGACCACCCAACAGATCCATAAGCGCCCGGACGACCACAGTCAAAACGATCTGACCGACGCCGAATGGACCATCATCGAGCCGATGCTGCCGAAGCAGGGAAGGATGGGACGGCCGCGCGAGGTCGACCTTCGGTCGGTGTTCGACGCGGTCCAGTATATCCTGTCCACGGGATGCCAGTGGCGCGCGTTACCCTCTGGATATCCACCGTTTTCCACCGTCCAGAACTATTTTTACGCATGGCGGCGGAGCGGGCTCCTGGAGCGTCTCGTGCATCGTCTCCGGGACCTCGCGCGGCGGTGTTCGGGGCGCTCCGCGGAGCCGACCGCCGCCTCGATCGACAGCCAGTCGGTGAAGACCACGGAGAGCGGCGGGCCCCGCGGCTACGACGCCGGGAAGAAGGTGAAGGGGAGGAAAAGGCACCTGATCGTGGACGCCGACGGCACACCGATCGTCATGACGGTTCACACCGCCGACATCCAGGACCGGGACGGCGCGCCGGACCTGATCGCGAAGCTGCTGGAGACGGTGCCCACGGTGTGTAGGCTGTTCGCCGACGGTGGCCACCCGGGTCAGAAGCTGCGGGAGCGGCTTGAGGGGATGGGGTTGTCGAACGTGATCAGGATCGTCGAAAAACCGAAGAATGTCAAAGGGTTCACTGTTCTCTACCGCCGCTGGGTGGTGGAGCGGACCTTCGCCTGGATGGGCCGGTGCCGCCGCCTGTCGAAAGATTACGAGAGGCTCAGCGAGAACTCGCTGGCATGGGCGCAGCTGGCCGCCTGCCGGTTCCTGCTCAGGCGGGTGGCGAGGGCGTCAACTCCATGAAAAACAATAGTTTAATGATATCAGTGACTTATGATTCAAACTCTTAGAGTTTGTTCCATAAGTTGAGTGGTCCCGCAGGATGTGGCATTCCGGTGGGTGAACGCAACCAGATACGGAGAGAGCCATGCCCTGGAACAGAACCACCCAACAGATCCATAAGCGCCCGGACGACCACAGTCAAAACGATCTGACCGACGCCGAATGGACCATCATTGAGCCGATGCTGCCGAAGCAGGGAAGGATGGGACGGCCGCGCGAGGTCGACCTTCGGTCGGTGTCCGGCGCGGGCCGGTATATCCTGTCCACAGGATGCCAGTGGCGCGCGTTACCCTCTGGATATCCACCGTTTTCCACCGACCGGAACTATTTTTACGCATGGCGGCGGAGCGGGCTCCTGGAGCGTCTCGTGCATCGTCTCCGGGACCTCGCGCGGCGGTGTCCGGGGCGCTCCGCGGAGCCGGCCGCCGCCTCGATCGACAGCCAGTCGGTGAAGACCACGGAGAGCGGCGGTCCCCGCGGCTACGACGCCGGGAAGAAGGTGAAGGGGAGGAAAAGGCACCTGATCGTGGACGCCGACGGCACACCGATCGTCATGACGGTTCACACCGCCGACATCCAGGACCGGGACGGGGCGCCGGACCTGATCGCGAAGCTGCTGGAGACGGTGCCCACGGTGTGTAGGCCGTTCGCCGACGGTGGCCACCCGGGTCCGAAGCTGCGGGAGCGGCCTGGGGGGATGGGGTTGCCGGACGTGATCAGGATCGTCGAAAAACCGAAGGATGTCAAGGGGTTCACGGTTCCCTGCCGCCGGTGGGTGGTGGAGCGGACCTTCGCCTGGATGGGCCGGTGCCGCCGCCTGTCGAAGGACTATGAGCGCCTCTGCGAGAACTCGCTGGCATCCGGGGTGAGGCATCACGCGCCACCGGTCCGAGCGTGAGTGAGGCACGAACGAACGCTGGCCGCCTGCCGGTTCCTGCTCAGGCGGGTGGCGAGGGCGTCAACTCCATGAAAAACAATAGTTTAATCATATCAATGACTTATGATTCAAACTCTTAGGTGGAGGGAAGCCGCGTCCGGGGGCGCGGCATCCTGCGAACCGGCCGGATGGCGGCGACAGTCCCTGTGATGAAAATGGAGAGTGTCATGGCCGAGAGCCACCACCACCTGACCTTCGACGAGGGGTGCCGGATTTACATACCGAAGGAAAGGCGGGTTTTCGAACGCGGCCATCGCGAGGGAGCCGGGGCGCGACCCGGCGACGGTATGGCGGCGGCTCCGTCGGAACGCCGGCGGGCGGGGCTGCCGCCATAGGCGGGCCCATAGGAAGACCTCCGGGCGGCGGAGCGGGGGCCCTCCGGTTCCGGGGAAGCTGACGGAGGGGCGGTGGTCGAAGGTCGTCACGAAGCTCGGGGAGGGCTGGAGCCCTGGACGGACCGTCGGGCGCCTCCGGCTGGAGGACCCCGGGATGGTCGGCGGGCGACGGATATACGACCGCATCCGGTCGGACCGCGGGGACGGCGGAAGCCTGTGGACGCACCTCCGTCGCCGGGGAAGGAAGCCGAACCGGAAGGGTGGCCGCCACGCGGGCCAGGGTCACATCCCGGAACGTCCCGATGCGGTCGGGGCAAGGCCCGGACCGGCGGCCGGGAGGCGGACACGGTGATCGGCGGGGGACACGGCGGTGCGGTGGTGTCGCCTGTGGACGGATGCCCGGAACAGCCGCTTCTCCGGCGGGTTGACGGAAAGAGGGCGGAGGTGGCCGGAAAGGCGCCGGCCGATCTCCCGAAAGGTCCCGGTGCGAGGGTCCACACGATCACGGCGGCCAGCGGGAAGGGGTTAGCGGAGCGCGCGAAGGTGGCGAAGGCGCTGGAGGCGGACTTCCTCCTCCCGACGCCCCACCACCCTTGGGAACGCGGCCTGAACGGGCACACCAACGGTCCGCCGCCCCGGCCACCCGCCGAAGGGGAGGGATCCGCGCCAGGTCACGGACACCCGTGTGAAGGAGGTCCAGGGCATCCTGAACGCGCGTCCGCGCGGGGCCCTCGGCCATCTGACGCCGGCGGAGGCGTTCGCCCGGGCGCGGCCTCCCCGAGGCTCTTCGTCCCCGGACTTCGACGGGGTGGAGTGAGACATTCCGGCGCGGGCCGCAGGGCCCTGTGGCTTCCCGAAGGCCCTGTTACGCCCGGTTTCGAAGGGAAAGCCGCCGTCTCCACCGTGGGACCGGGCCCCGGCCGGAAAAATCCATCAATGCCTGCCCGCCCCCTCCGCCCAAGTTTCGCCCTCGCTCCGGGGGCGGACAGGGATTGTCACTTCAGACTGGCACCGGGGAAATCAATTCACTAGAATGCCAAGCTAGGAAAATAATGTTTAAAACAGGAAGTGGGCCTATGTCAGAGACACTCATCCTTCATCATCGATACACATCTCTGTTTTCAGAGAAAATTCGCCTTATGCTGGGTTATTTGGATGCCCATTGGCAATCGGTTCATGCACCATTTTATCCCCCCCGTCCCGCCATTGATCCCATAATTGACGGGTATCGCCAAATTCCGGTAGCACATATCGGCGCCGACATATTCTGCGATACGAAGATAATCGCGGACGAAATTGCTCGAATGCATGATCGTCCTGAATTGTCGCCATTCGAATGTTCACCGGAGATAAAGCACTATTTGACCGCGACTGAAACTACTGTCGTCGTCGCTTGCCTTAGAACCCTTCCAGCAATTGGCGTGCTGCGTGCCATGGCCAGAAAAGTGCCTTGCCGGCATTGGCTGAATTATCTCAGGGACAAAAGGCATATTCTTAAAATAAGCAATTTTTCAGCGCCTACAAAACCTGAAGCGCTTGAAACCTGGCAACGGTTTCTGGAAGAGCTAGAACATCAAATTTCAGACTCCGATTTCCTGTTCGGCGGCAGCCAGCCTACAATCGCGGATTTCAGCGCCGTCCACGTAGTATGGTTTCGGTCCGAAATAGAGGGGCCGTCGATTTTTGGAAATCGACCAACCCTTCAGAATTGGTATAGGAGGATGACTGCATTCGGTCACGGTCGAATGGAACGTGTCAATACAGCCAAATCACTCAAAACCGTTCAAGCTCATCGACCTCGATCAGTTCCGGAAAGGATGAAAACAAGCAAAAACATAGGCAAACGCGTCGAAATCGCGCCCAAAGAGATGCGGATCCCAACTCGCGGTGTTCTGGTTGGCGAAGACGAAACCAGATGGGTTCTGGAACGCGAAACCCAGTTTGGAACGACCGTACACGTACATTTTCCAATTGAGCAGTGTGAACTCACGCACGTTTCCGCCAACGCTCCCTAGTCGACCGAACCCGCAGCTTGGTTAGGGCCTGTTGATATTTTGGGGCTGGGCGTTCGGTTCCAATAAGCCTTTTCCGCTCCAGCGACAACCGGAACGGCTACGCAAGCGGATGCATGGGCGGAGCGGAACATCGCTCCCGCATCTCCGGGTTCGCCAAATGTGACGTCTGTCCCTCGCGATGCCTGTCCAAGCGCGGTCGGGGCTCACGGCCTCAGGGTTGCGCAGCGGTTCCTGCCTACGTGGCACCGACCCCCGGCTGTATCGATGCCTCTGCAGCCGAAGGGTGGTGTCCTGAACGGAGCCGCGGCAGCTGCTGCGCCATCAGCGAAACGGGCCGGTCATGGTCCGGGCAAGCCCGGGATGCGGAGTGACAGGGAGCGCGGGGCCTTATCGACCTTCGCTGCGCTGGCCGTAGGGCACCCTCGACGCATTGGCGTCCCCCGCGGCAAGGCGAGACCCCTGTCCGCTCCCACGAAACGGCCCGATAACGTAAAATATCTTTCGCACATTTGACCGAGACGAGGGTTCCTTTCAGACTGGCGGGAGGAGCGGGGAATGGAAGACGTCAGGATGCCTGAAGTCATGGGGCAGGTGATCCGGATTGATGGAGCGCGTATCCGCGGTCACCTTGGTGAGATGGTGCGCGGCACTGTGGAAGAAGCGCTGGATGCGATGCTTGATGCGGAAGCTGACAGGCTGTGTGGCGCTGGTAAGTAGTGTCCGCCAGAAAACCTCCAAGTCACGGATTTTTCGCGGTAAATGACGGAAACTGCCTTGCGGGGATTCACCGGATATGGCATTCAGGGGGTGGAATCGCCACCATATGCCGCGGAATCCGCCAATCCTCCACCCGGGAGGCACCGATGCGCAGGGTCCACGACCCCCGGCGGAGGCCCGGCGCCCCCGATATCATGAAGATCAGGCTGAACGTCAGGTCGCCGGACGACATCCCGGCGATCCCGATCGGCCTCCAGGACCCCGCGGCGACGAAGGGACCCGAAAGCGGCTGTCCGGGCCTCAAGACAGGATGGCGCCGCCCGGAAAGGGCCGCCGGAGGCCCGGATGTTCATCATATGTTACCGCCACCGACCGTCCCGTGAAGCCGGAATCCGCCGGATTCGGCCCGATCACCGGAAAAACACGGGGTTTTCTGGCAGACACTACCTTAATCGCTGAAGCGGTTAGCTGACAATGGATGAGGCGTCTTGCCGCTGCCATCTTCGTGACCGTCCTGCAGAACGACCTCCTCAGTATCCGCAGTCAGATCCCTCCCGGCCCGATAGCGTACGCAAAGTCTGTCAAACGGCGGGAATTGATCTAGCTTCAGGTTCGTCTCGCAGTGTGCTGGCACAGGGTATGATCATTAAACACGAAGCTGTCGCCGTTTTACGAGAACTCGAACGGCATTTTCATCGTCTCAGCTTGGTCGGGCGCTGGCTGTATGCCGTCGCCGAGGCCGCGGCATTGTCCTCCATTTCGTTGACCGCCTGCTGAATGTTGGCCTGAAATAAGGTGCGGGACGGCAGAGATGAACTTCCTGCAGATTTCGCATCCGAGAAGGCCGCGCCTGTCCGTGTCCGTCAGCATCCTGATGTTCCGCTGCCGCTCATTCAGCGCCCTTCCGCATTATGTTTTTTCTACCCAATGAGCCGAAATTTACCTTGGCGTCCGTCCGGACCACATTGGCTTCGAAGAATCCGCAAACATGCCGATCATGCCGCGCCTGCTGGAGGATCTAGGCAGCAGCAGCATCGCTTATTGTCGGACACCCGGCGGCACGGATGTTACCGTTCAATTGCCTGCGCGGATCACGGTCGCGCTGAACCAACTGACGAGATGCGCCTTGGACCCTCGCGACCTTTTGGTGTTCGATACGAATACAGATTTACGTATCAGGCAAACGAGCTAGCCTTATCTCGCCTCGGCCCGACCTCCCGACGTGATCAAATCCCATGCGGATTGTGGCCGTTATGGCGGCACTCAGTACCTTTGAGTAGCGAGTATCTGCCGGCCCCCCCTACTCTTCCATAAATCGGGCTGAATCCGGCTTCGCGGGGTCCCGGCCGAGTCCGTCAAAGCACGGTGTGTGGCGTTGGCGGGATAGCTGTGTTTGGCAAGATGCGGTTCCAGTTCTTCCCTGAGAATGGACCTGGGGTTCCTGCTTGCGAGTATTTCGATGTCGCGGCCCCATGCCCGGGCATAGATCATCCGGCAGTTTGGATCATCGTCATTGAAAGTGGTCGGCGGTAGCACTCCCGGATGCGTATCCATATTGCGTTTCGCATGGAACGTGCGAATGAACGCAAGCGGTACCGTTGCGGTTACGTTCATCAATCCGCAATTTTACCAGCGTCGCGACCGCCGCGTGGGTCGTGGTAGCGGTCATCTCGATCACCATGCCGATTTCGCGAGTGCGGTGAGCCCGGGATCATCAGCACGTGAGTGCACGTAGTGATTGCATTTGTCCGGGAAAACGGAAATTTGCCGTGCTATGCCTGTTCGGGCAAAACTGAAATGGCGTTAGCGCGGTTTCACAGAGGAAGAATCGTGGAGAATGGGTCTGTCTGCTCTTGGGTCACGAGACTTCCGTCTTTACATCGCCGGTAATCTTTTTGCGCTGAACGCGATGTGGATGCTCAGGATCGTCGTCGGATGGCTGGCCTGGGACTTGACCGGTTCGGCGGGTTTTGTCGGACTGATCGCACTCTGCCATTTCCTGCCCAGCATGATCTTCGGGCCACTGTTCGGTGTCTTTGTCGATCGGGTGAATGTCCGTCATGCGGCGATAGCCGTTCAGTCCCTGTTCTTTGCCTTGGCTTTCATCCTGTGGCTCGGACTGGTTTCAATCGAACTTCGACCCCTGCATCTCCTGGAATACGCTTTGGCTTCCGGAATGATCATGTCGCTTCATAGCCCCGTGCGGATGTCGATGGCACCCAGGTTGATTCAAAGGGATCTCATCCCTTCAGCGGTCAATTTCACTTCGATCAACTACAACACGTCGCGCATGACCGGACCGGCACTAGGTGGCTGGGCGATCGCACAGATCGGCACCGTACAGACGACCCTCGCGGCCGCGCTGTGCTATCTTCCCTTTCTGCTGGCCCTATTCCTCCTGCGCGTGCGGGATGCGGAGTCCGGTAGGCCGACGCACGATTTTCTGCGCGACTTCGCGACAGGCGCCCGATCCGCCTTCGGCGACCGCGGAATCCGCCGCGCCCTCGCGCTTTCGGCTGTCGTCTCGACGATCATATTCGGGTCGCTTGAGATCCTTCCGGCCATCGCCGACGGCGTTTTCGGAAGAGGGGCCTCCGGCCTTGGGTTGCTGACGGCTTCGGCGGGTTTTGGCGCCGTCGCCGCTGGCCTTGCACTGTTGGCGATGCCGTTGGCCTATGGACGCGATCACCTTCGGACGGCTGTCTTCATCTGCATGTTCGGCGTGGCATGCGTCGCGGGCCTCGGACAGACGATATCCTGGCAACACAATCGGTTTCGTCGCGGCCGCATCGGCGGCGGCCAGCGCCTCGGGGATAATCTGTCAGTCGGTGGTACAGACCCGGATCGACGACAGGATGCGCGGGCGTATCATGAGCATCTGGGCGAGCGTCACAATCGGCGGCAGCGCGATGGGTGCCCTGGCACTCGGATTCGCGGTTGAGACTGTCGGGCTTGGTACGACACTGGCGCTGGCCTCCGCTATCGCCGGAACCATACTGGCCGCGTTGCTTCTCGACCGGCGTTGAAAGCATCCTGCGTCACCTGATCGATCACCGTTCCCTGAATACCGTGCGCAGCGAAATTCCCACCGCAAATGAAGGTCCGCTGAGGGTCCCGGAAACGAGTCGACCAGATCAATCCAATTGGACAAACCAAATGGATTGACATCGAAAGACGTCTGATCGTAAAGTGCTGGAAACACCGCCGCAGGATCCCGAAATGTCCCGCTCTGTCCGGAACGCCTCTGATACCCGAATGCGCTCAGGCGAGATTCAGGCGCTGTCCCGCAAGATGCTTTGGCTCAGCGCCTGGACGATCCACAACGCCAACCATATCCGCCCCAATGCCGACGGCATGAAAGTCGGTGGCCATCAGGCGTCATGCGCCTCAATGGCGACACTCATGTCGGTTCTCTACGGCGCGGTCCTTCGACCGGCTGACCGGGTCGCGGTCAAACCCCATGCCGGACCGCTCTTCCATGCGCTGCAGTATATGGCGGGTCGCCTGCCCCTGCGAAAACTGAAGGACTTCCGTGGCTGGGGCGGGGTGCAGTCATATCCTTCCCGCACCAAGGATGTCGACGATGTGGATTTCTCAACGGGCTCGGTCGGTCTCGGGGTCGCGATGACGGCATTCGCGTCGATCGTTCAGGACTACATCCGCGCACGTGGATGGAGCGAGGGTCCGGAAGGACGGATGGTCGCGCTGGTCGGCGATGCGGAACTGGACGAGGGCAATGTCTATGAATGCCTTCAGGAGGCGTGGAAGCACGGCCTCCGCAACTGCTGGTGGGTTATCGACTACAACCGACAGAGCCTCGATGGTGTGGTCAGGGAAGGGCTTTCACACCGGATCGAGGCGATATTCGGCGCCTTTGGATGGGATGTCGTGCGTCTCAAATACGGCCTCCGCCAGCGTGAGGCCTTCGCGAAACCGGGGGGTCCGGCCCTGAAAGCCTGGATCGATGACTGTCCGAATCCGCTCTATTCCGCCCTGACATTCCAGGGTGGTGCCGCATGGCGCAGACGCTTGATGGAGGATTTGGGGGACCAGGGTCCGATCAACACGTTGCTGGACGGTTACTCGGATTCCGACCTTGCCGCGCTGATGGAAAACCTCGGCGGTCACTGTATCGAAACACTGCTTGAAGGCTTTGGGGAAGCCGCTTCCCATGACCGTCCGACCGCCTTCGTCGCGTATACGGTCAAGGGTTGGGGAACTCCGCTCGCCGGACATAAGGACAACCATGCCGGACTGATGACCGCCGCACAGATGAACGCTTTCCGGGCCACCATGAATATAAGGGAAGGCCACGAATGGGACCGGGCCGAAGGACTCAGTATGACGGAGACGGAATTCGATGCGATGATGTCCCGGCCACCCTTTTTCGCTGGCGGCCAACGACGGTCGACGGCGAACGCGGTGGCGGTGCCGCGGCTGGAAGCGCCCACCGACGCGGAAATCTCGACCCAGACAGCCTTCGGAAAACTCATGGACGGACTTGCGAAGTCCGACACCGATCTCGCCGCCCGTATCATGACCACGTCTCCCGATGTGACGGTATCGACGAATCTGGGACCTTGGGTAAACCGGAGAGGACTGTTCGCGCGCGAGGAGATCGACGATACCTTTCGCACGGAACGGGTACCCTCGGCGCAGAAATGGCGCTTCTCTCCCGAAGGCCAGCATCTGGAATTAGGCATCGCCGAGATGAACCTGTTTCTTCTGATGGGTGCCGCCGGACTGAGCCATGAGCTGTTCGGGGAACGGATCATCCCGGTCGGAACGCTCTATGACCCGTTTATTTCGCGCGGTTTGGACGCATTGAACTATGCCTGCTATCAGGACGCGCGCTTCCTGCTGGTCGCCACGCCGTCCGGTGTCACTCTCGCACCCGAAGGTGGTGCCCATCAATCGGTTGGAACGCCTTTGATCGGAATGAGCCAGGACGGTCTGGCGGCGTTCGAACCCGCATTCGCCGATGAACTTGCGGTGATACTGGAATGGGCGTTGGAATATCTGCAGCGCGACGGGAACGATACCGAAGGGGCTGACTGGACCCGCGACACGGGTGGCGGATCGGTCTATCTGCGGCTGTCCACAAAATCGCTCGAACAGCCCCGCCGTCCCAAAGAGACCATTGCCGAGGGGGTGGTCAACGGCGCCTATTGGATCCGTCCTCCGGGTCCCAACGCCGAGGTCGTGATCGCTTATCAGGGTGTCGTTGCCCCTGAAGCCATAGGGGCGGCCGCAGCCGTGTCCGAAGGGCGTCGCGACATAGGGATCCTGGCGGTTACGTCGGCTGACCGGCTGAACGCGGGCTGGCAGGCGGCGCAGCGCTCCCGGATGAAAGGCAAACCTGCGCAGGCCTATGTCGAGACGCTGCTCGAACGGTTGCCACGTCATTGCCTGATCGTCACCGTCATTGACGGGCATCCGGCAACTTTGTCATGGCTCGGCGCGGTGCACGGCCACCGCGTTGCCGGTCTTGGTGTGGAGCATTTCGGTCAGACCGGAACCGTAAGCGATCTGTACCGACATTTCGGCATAGACAGAGCGGCCATTGTCGCGGCGGCGGGCGCGCTGTCCCCCGGCCAGCCTCTGGCTTTGCTTCGGGGGGCCGCATGACAGCGTTTCCGCATAGGTTCTGGTCCGACTACACCACCGAGACTTTCGCCGAGCTGGATCACGAAGCGCTGGTTGCGGTTCTACCTGTCGGAGCGGTCGAACAGCATGGACCTCACCTTCCTCTATCAGTCGACCGCGATATCCTCGAAGGCATCATCGCGGCGACATTGCCTCTGATCCCGGAAGACTGCCCCGTCCTATTCCTGCCCACCTGCTCCGTGGGTAAAAGCAACGAACACGCACGCTATCCCGGCACGCTGACCCTGACCGCCGCCACTCTGACCGCGATGTGGACCGAAATCGGCGACAGCGTCGCCGCGGCGGGTGTACGCAGGCTGGTCTTTCTTAACAGCCACGGTGGGCAGATCGCACCGATGGAAATCGTCACCCGAGATCTCAGGGTGAAGCACAGCATGCTGTGCATCGCCGCCAACTGGTTCGGATTGGGTCTGCCGGAGGGTTTGCTGGATGAGGATGAAGTCCAGCACGGCGTGCATGCGGGCGAGATGGAAACCTCCATGATGCTGGCGTTGAAACGTGAGCTCGTGGATATGGATCTGGCAGGCAACTTCCGGTCGCTCAACGCGAAACTGGCCAAGACCCACCGCCATCTGGGACTTGGACCCGGTGGTAAGCTGGGATGGCAGGCACAGGACCTCCACCCGGCCGGCGCCATGGGCAATGCCGCGGTGGCAACGCCGGACAAGGGCCGCATCCTCATCGACCATGCGGCAGGCGAGTTCGTACGACTCCTGACAGAGGTTGCGTCGCTACCGCTTTCGGTGCTCGAGACCCATCCGAATCCACAGGCCGTGCCATGACCCTGAGTGGGCCGCACCTCACCTCCGCTACCGAAGGCCCCCTGATCCGAATGGACAGGGTACGCAAGGAATTCGGGCGCGATATCATCGCGGTATCGGATATGAGCCTGACCATTGACCGCGGTGATTTCATCAGTTTTCTCGGTCCCTCGGGCTGCGGCAAGTCCACCGCACTCAGAATGATCGCCGGACTGCTGCCGGTAACCGCCGGCACGATCGAGATTCTGCCTCCTGACGAACAGGCGGAACAGGATCTGGGCTTCGTTTTTCAGGAACCGACCCTGATGCCTTGGGCGACGGTTTTCGAAAATGTCTGGCTACCGTTGAGGCTCGCTGGCCTGACCCGCACGATGGCACGGGACAGGGTAAGCGAGGCACTGGTAGAGGTCAGCCTGTCAAAATTCGCGAATGCGTATCCGCGCGAGCTGTCAGGGGGCATGAAGATGCGTGTTTCCATCGCCCGAGCCCTCGTGACCCGCCCGCGTATCCTGCTGATGGACGAGCCCTTCGCGGCGCTTGACGAAATGACCCGTTCGAAACTGAACGACGACGTTATCCGGCTGGCGACCGAACATGACCTGACGGTGATCTTTGTCACGCACTCGGTATTCGAGGCCGTCTACCTTTCGAGCCGGATCGCCGTGATGGCCGCCCGCCCGGGTCGGGTGGTTGCGGACATGATCGTCAAGGCCCCATGGCCTCGTGACGAAAGCTACCGAACCTCTCCCGAATTCTCCGCCGAGGCGAGGTTGGTATCGGATACACTCAAAGGAACGCTTGATGACGCCGACATCGACCATTGACGAAACCGCGGAACGGGACACCGCCCCGATCAATACCGCGGCCCGCGCCCGCGCCCGACGCCAGCGTTTGCTGGCATGGACCCTTCCGATCACGATGATCGCTTCCGCCATCCTGATCTGGGAGTTTCTGGTGTTCTACAACGAGGTTCCGCATTTCCTCATACCCGCCCCGAGCCGTATCTGGGATACCCTGATGGTGGAGGGTCCGTCGCTTCTCCGCTCGACCTGGTTCACGGTGAAACTCACGTTCTTCTCGCTATTGCTCGCGATCCTAGGAGGTGTCTTCCTGGGTGCGCTCTTCGCGCTCTCGCGTCCGATCGAGATGAGCCTGTTTCCATTCGCGGTGATCCTGCAGGTCACGCCCATCGTGGCCATCGCGCCATTGATCCTCATCTATGTCCAGAACACGTTCAGCGCACTCCTGATCTGTGCCTGGCTGGTCGCGTTCTTCCCGATCCTGTCGAACACCGTGGTGGGACTGCGATCCACCGACCATAATCTGCGCGACCTCTTCACGCTCTATCGAGCGACGCCCTGGCAGCGGCTAAGGCTGCTTCTGGCACCGTCCGCCCTACCCTATTTCATGGCTGCGCTCAAAATCGCCGGTGGGCTCTCGCTGATCGGAGCGGTGGTGGCCGAATTCGTGGCGGGTGCGACCGGAACCAATACCGGTCTGGCGTCCCGGATCATCGAGTCCAGCTTCCGCAACGAGATTCCGAAGATGTTC
This sequence comes from uncultured Rhodobacter sp., assembly GCA_965201085.1. GTDB lineage: Bacteria > Pseudomonadota > Alphaproteobacteria > Rhodobacterales > Rhodobacteraceae > JAPOUP01. The sequence continues at coordinate 552,359 of CBDAVS010000016.1, forward strand.
GCCGCACTTGTGCTGGTATCGGTACTCGGCGTGACGATTTTCCTGATGACCGCCCTCGCCTCGAAACAGGTTCTGGGCCATTGGCACGAAAGCGAGATCAAACGTGAGACTTGAACGGGTCGGATTGGATGGAGCCACCGTTACGCTCATCCTTGACGGCGGGCGTATCGCGGGCATCGAACCGGCCACCGGTTCGGCGCTGTGGCAGGTCACACCGCCGCCCGTGGATCCGCACCTTCATCTCGACAAAACCTTCACCGCGAGCCGGACGCAGGCACCCGAACCAGGTCTGTTCGGCGCGATCGCGGCGGCGCGTCTGGACCGTGATCGGTGGACCGAATCCGATATTCGATACCGCGCGGGAAAGGCGCTGTCCGAATGTACCGAAGTGGGTATGACCGCACTGCGCACCCATCTGGACTGGCCGGAACCGAAGGCACCCCTCGCATGGAACATTCTGGGTGAGATGGCGTCGGAATGGAACGGACGCATCGCCATACAGCGCGCGCCTCTGGTCGCGATCGACCTGCTTGGAGACCCCGATCAAGGCCCGTTCATCACCGACCAAGTGGCGCGAACCGGTGATGGCGTCATCGGAGCCTTTGTCTATCGACAGGACAGTCTGGCGGACCGACTCGAGCGGGTGTTCAGACTGGCCGCCGACCACTCCCTTGCGCTTGATTTCCATGTTGATGAAGGCCTTGAACCCGAAGCGCGGGGCTTTGACGATATCGTGCGCCTCGCAGGACGGTTCGGCCTCTCGGGCCGGGTGCTCTGCGGGCATGGCTGCGCGTTGTCCGTGCGCGACGGGGAAGAAACGGCACGGGTTCTGAACGCGGCGGCGGAAGCGGGCGTGGGGCTTTGTGTTCTGCCTCCGACAAATCTCTGGCTTCAGGATGCGGCGCAGGGGCGAAGCCCCAGACTGCGCGGAGTCGCGCCGGTGAAGGAAGCCCGCGCCGCCGGGGTGGAAGTCATGTTCGGCGCCGATAATGTCGCGGATCCCTTCTACCCGCTCGGCACCTATGATCCGATCGAAACCCTGCGCCTTGCCACACTCGCCTCACAGCTCGACCCTTCAGAATGGATCGCATCCATATCAAGCATACCCGCCCGCTGGCTTGGGCAGGGCGCCACCGCCATCACCGAAGGTGCTGCCGCTAATTTCGTTCTCCTCCCGGGCGCGGATTGGTTCGACGCACTGCGTCGCGCCGGTCCGCGTCGTCCGTTCAGAAAAGGCGTTGAAATTTCGGACCCGAAAGAGGTTGCCGCATGAGCGTCCGGCCCGAAACCCTTGCGGCGTTCAGGGCCGACATCCCCGGCCTTCGAATCCACGATGACGCGAAACATCTGCAGGCCCGGTCACGAGACTATTACTGGTATTCGCCGATCCTGTCGGAGCAGTTGGATGGAAAGATCGGGCAGCTTGTCGTGATGCCCGAGACGGAAAGTGAGGTCATTTCCATTGCATCGGCGGCGGCGCGGCATGGCGTTCCGCTCACCGTACGCGGCGGTGGAACGGGAAACTACGGACAATGCGTTCCCATGGAAGGTGGGGTGATCGTCGACGTCACACGGCTCAACCAGATGCTGGAGATACGGGACGGACGGGTGATCTGCGAAGCCGGGGCACGGATCGAGCGGGTCGACGACGCCGTGGCCGAAACCGGACAGATGCTCGCGATGTTTCCGTCGACCAAGCGCCACGCAACCATGGGAGGCTTCATCGCCGGCGGCTCGGGAGGGATCGGAAGCCTGCGTCATGGGATGCTGCGTGATGATGGCAACGTCTCGTATATCAGGGTTATCAGTGTGCAGGACGCACCGAAGATCATCGAACTTCATGATCAGGATATTCAGAAAGTGCACCATGCCTACGGCACGAACGGAATCATAACGCGCCTCGACTGCGCCCTAATTCCACGCACCGACTGGCAGCATATGATCGCGTTGTTCGATGGCTACGACGTCGCTCTGCACTACGCCCAGCAGGCACAGGCCCGTGGGCTGGACGCCTACCTGCTTACCGTTGTGGAACGTCGGATCGCGCCGTTCTATAAACGTCTATCCGATGTCTTTCCGTCAAACCGCGACGCTGTCTTCGCAATGGTCGCGCCGGAGGCGGTGAAGGATTTCGAAGCCTGGACATCCGAATTCGGGGGGCGTGTCGGTCTTCGGAAATCGCTTGCCGAACTGGAGGCCGCGAACCTGCCGCCCGCCTGGGAATGCGGCTGGAACCATACCACCCTCCAGGCGCTCAAACATGAACCGGGCGTCTGGACCTATCTTCAGGTCGCCTATCCGAGGCCGTTCGATCCCGCTCTGGTGGGGCGTCAGATGGAACGCTACGGTGACGAGGTCCTGTTCCACCATGAAATGGCGCGCATGCATGGGGATATACAGATTTTCGCGCTGCCGCTGGTGCGTTGGTCGTACAGAAAACGGATTTACGACATCATCGACGAAATGGAGCGGTTGGACGGCTGCATGATTTACGACCCCCACGTCATCACCATCGAAGACGGCGGGATGAAGGAAATCGACAGCGCTCAGATCGACTTCAAACGTCTGGCCGATCCGCATGGATTGATGAACCCCGGCAAGACCCGCGGCTGGACGTCCGACATGGCACTTCCGATCGCACCCCATCGAACCAGCAACTCTCAAACGGAGGTTTAGATATGAGACTGGGACTTATCGCAACATTGGCAATCGCCGTTACGGGTGCCGCAGCGACTGCGCAGGACAGCGTACGCTTCGGCACGAACTGGTTGGCGCAGGCTGGCCATGGCGGCTTCTACCAGGCCGCCGCCGACGGAACCTACGCCGAACACGGATTGGACGTAGAGATCGTCATGGGTGGGCCTCAGGTCAACAACCGCCCGCTCCTGGCCGCAGGGCGGCTCGACTTCCTGATGGCGGGCAATCTGCTTCTGTCGTTTGACAGTACCCGCAACGAAATCCCGACACAGGTGGTCGCCGCATTCTTCCAGCGCGACCCGCAGATTCTGATGGCCCATGCGGGTGAGTATGGCGGCTGGGCGGATCTGCCCTCCGCACCCACGGTGCTCATCAGTCGGGATGGACAGTTCAGTTTCTGGCAGTGGCTGACCGCCACCCAGGGCTTCAAGGACGAGCAGCTCCGACCCTATGGTTTCAATCTGGGACAGTTCCTTCAGGATAAAGCCACGGTTCAACAGGGCTACGCGACATCGGAACCCCTATATGCGGCGGACGCCGGTGCGGATGTCGAGGTTTATATGCTGGCCGACTATGGTTGGACGACCTATTCCACCACGGTGGAGACGCGGACGGAACTGGTCGAAAACAACCCCGATCTCGTGCAGCGTTTCGTCGATGCATCGATCATCGGCTGGTACAACTATCTGTACGGCGACCGAACCGCCGCCTATGAGATGATCATGCGTGACAATCCCGATGCGACCGCCGAGTCGCTGGAAGCCCAGCTGAACCAGATGATGGTTTTGGAAATCGTTGATTCCGGCGGGGCATTGGACCACGGGATCGGCGCGATGGACATGGAGCGCGTGGCCGGATTCCTCGCATTGGCCGAAGAGGCTGGCATCATCGAGGCGGGCACGGTTGATGTAAACGTGGCCGCGACGGATCAATTCGTGAACAAGGGCGTCGGTCTCGACCTGCGTCCCAACTGAATCGTTTCGGGACAAGGCCCGCACGAAATGCGCCTGCTGATCGTATTCTGTCATCCGAGTCCGGATAGTTTCGGGGCGGCGGTGCTGGACCGTGCGAGGCAAACCCTGACGGATGCGGGGCATACGCTTCGCATCCGTGATCTATACGCTGAAGCGTTCGATCCCGTCCTCGAACGTGAGGAATGGGAGAGATATCTCTCGGAGCCGACGGCCAATCTCGCCTATCACGCCGACCATATCGACGACCTTAAATGGGCGGAGGGATTGATCGTGATCTACCCGACCTGGTTCTATGGCCCTCCGGCCATGCTGAAAGGCTGGCTGGAACGTGTCTGGCTGCCGGGGGTCGCGTTTGAGATTCCTGCATCCGCTAAGGCGCGCGCTACGGGCAAGCTGAAGAACATCCGCCGATTCGTAGGCATAACCACTTCCGGTTCGCCATGGTGGTGGCTGCGGGTCATTCGCGACCCCGGCCGCAACCTGTGGATGCGCGGGCTCCGTCCGGTCTTTCATCCTGGATGTCGCTACACCTGGTGCCAGCTCCACAGTATGAACCATCGTAGCAGGGACCAATGCACGGCTTTCCTGGACCGTGTTTCGGTTAGGCTGCGTCAAATCTGACAACAGGAGAGATCCGCGATGAGCCAGGCCGCAGCCCCACTTGCCCGCTATTCCGCCTGGACCCGACGGGGAGACTTCGTGTTCATGTCCGGTGTCATCGCGGTGGATCCATCGGCGGGTCGCATAATACGTGGGTATGGGGATCTGCCGTCCGGTGTAGCCGATCAAATCGGCCGTACCGGCGAATTCAGCGTTGATTCCAAGGATGGCCCGATCATCGCCCAGAGCTGGTATGTCCTGGATCGGATCAGGTCGACGATGGAAGAGGCGGGCGGTGACATGGAGGATGTGTTCAAGTTGGTTCAATATTTCAGAAACCTCGATCACTTTCCACGCTACAACGCTGTTCGTCGCATGTTTTTTCCGGGAACGCCGCCAGTGTCCACGGTTGTCGAGATCACCGGGATGATGCCGTCGCCGGACATCCTTGTCGAGGTCGAAGCGACCGCCTGGCTGGGATGACCGCAATGCAGGGCATGAACCGTCCTATCCGTACGGACCTCGCCGCCCGGCGCGAGGAGCTTATGCAGGTGATCCTGAAAGCCGCCATCGTCGAATTCGCGGCCAATGGACTGAACGGCTCATCGACCCAATCGATCGCTGACCGCGCCGGAATCACCAAAACCAAGCTGCATTACTACATCAAGAGCAAGGAAGACCTGTATATCGACGCGCTTCGCCACATCGTCGGAGTGTGGTCGGAGCTGTTTCACGGTTTCGATGTGAAGGCGGATCCTGAAGCGTTTCTGCGGAAATATATCGATCGAAAGGTGCGCCATGCGCTGGACCATCCCGAAGTCGCGCGGATGTTCACCGGAGAGGTCATGCGCGGCGCACCGTTCCTCAGGCAGTTCTGGGACAGTTCACGCGCTGCCACGAGGGAGGCCGCGCAGGTGATCGAAGGCTGGGTCGAGCGGGGCTTGATCCGACGGGTGGATCCGGTCCTGCTGCAGTTCAACATCTGGTCACTGACGCAGCACTACGCGCTTCATGCGGCGGAGGCGCATTTCATGCTTGGTGTACCCGATGGCGCTCCGCTTGATGCGACGGCGATAGTCGAAGAGGTGACCAATCTGGTGCTTCGTGGATTGCAACCATAGGGTCTGGAATTTAATCCATAGTTTTTCCGAACGGAGAGGCATTTAGGCAATGGGAAACAGCAACCGGAGCCAGCCGCGGATCTGGATTGCTACGACGAATCAGCTGGCAACGTCTGATGGGGTCTCTGGCCCGCATACCCGAATTTGGCTATCTCGTTGATGGATTGGAGGTCAAGTACGGTCCAAAGCCAGCGAGAGGCATCGCGATGCGGAGATGCAGGGAAGGAATAAGCGAAGGTAGGATCGCCGGATATAATAGTGTCTGCCAGAAAACCCCGTGTTTTTCCGGTGATCGGGCCGAATCCGGCGGATTCCGGCTTCACGGGACCCTGGCCGGGCCTGTCGGAGCGCCGCCCGGGGCTTCGACGGGACGGTCGGTGGCGGAACATATGGCGAACATCCGGGCCTCCGCCGGCCCGCGGGCACGCCGGTCCGGGCCCCGCAGCGGCGGGACCTTCCATGGGCCGGTTCACCGGTGGACGCCCCGGTCAGGCGGCGGCGGGGAGCACGGGGCGCTCCCTCTCCTGGAGCATCAGGCCGGGGCGGTGGACGTTCGCGCCGGCACCGCCAGCGCCACGGCGCCGGCGAAACCCTTCTTTCCGTGGCCGCCGACGCGGTCCAGACCGCGGTGCTCCAGGCTGCTGATGGCCGACCCGCCGGCGGCGTGGGCTCCAGCATCCCGGCAGGCCCCAGCCGGTCCGGGGGGCCGTGCGGACCGCGGTCGAAGCTCACCACCGACAGGTCGGGGAACCGGGCCCGCGCCTCCGCGCCCATGGGGACCGCCACGTCCACGTCGCTCCCCTCCCACATGACTGAGTGGTGCGGGATGAACCGGTGACGGTCCTCAGGGACGCGGACCGGAACGCCGGGCTCCACCGGGACCCCGGTCTTTCCCTTCGATATCCAGCGGGTGTGCGGCCCGGATATCGGGTGCACCTTCCCGCGGTGCGGGATCGTCTCTCCCTTCAGGATCCGCCGTCCGGTCAGGTCCGCCCGGGGCCTGACATGTCCGATGAAGCCCCGGATACTGTCCGATGGGCCCGGGATACCCAACATACCGTCGGTCTCCGCGCGGCTGGCCTCCGCCCTGTCCGCCAGCTTCAGGGCGGGCCGGAGCGGCGCCTCCACGTCCCTCGGGCGCGGGTTGGCGAGCCGTGACGTGGCCACCCGGAGGTAGCCTTTCCGGAGCTTTCCGCAAAGGTATTCCTTCCGCCGCCAGCCGGTCGGCCCAGGCCCCCGCAGGCCCGGGACACGTCCCGGACCATGCACCGCGCCGCGTCCATCGGCAGGCTGCGGTCGGTCGGATGATGCACGTCGGTCCCGGCCACGAAGGAATGACGGCGGCCGCGCAACGCGGCGCCAGGCTTTTTTTCCGGCCACCCTGTGGCCCCTCTCCACGACCGTCCTTCCGACCTCGGCGGGAAGCTCCGGCGTGAGGAGCGACACGCTGTCAACCAGACGCCGGTATTCGTATCCGTTTCCGTCCCCGTCCCATGATCCGTGGCCCGGCCTTCGGCCTTCGCCGGATCGTCCGGTGCCCGTTCGCCAGGTCCTGAAGCCGGTCGAAATCGCACCCGGGACCATGCCTGACCATGCCGGTCAACGGTTCCATCCCCGGCCCGCCGACCCGGCGGCTCCTTCCGGGCAGCACCAGCCGACCCGGAAGCCCGGACAGCCGCTTTCGGGTCCCTTCGTCGCTGCAGGGGTCCTGGAGGCCGGTCAGGATCGCCGGGATGTCGTCCCTCGATCTGACGGTCGGCCTGATCCTCCTGATGTCGGGGGCGCCGGGTCGCCGCTGGGTGTCGTGGACCCTGCGCATGGGGCCTCCCGGGTGGAGGATTGCCGGATTCCGCGGCATACCCTGACCGCCATATCCGGTGAATCCTCCCAAGGCGGATTCCGTCATTTCCGGAATGCGTCAGCCGATCTCGACCGGGTCGCCTCATTCCGCCATATCCCCGTGAATTGTACCCATACGAAGTGGACCCTTTCAGTTCGTGCGCGGTTAGGGTCCGAGCCGCGAAATTGTCAATGAATTAGGTCAGGGAAACGATATAGAGTCCGCAGCGCCGAAAGGTCCTGAAGGAAAAATCACCCGAGAAGGATTCTCACGATTGCCGAATTCGCGGAGCGAAGGTTTGCAACGCCCGGGACGGATCCATGCGGGCGCCAAAAGCCCAATCTCAATTTCGAGAATCGCTTGTTGTTCCCGTCATGCGGGTTCGGCCCGTATCTGAAGGATGTTGCGCTCCTGCCGCCCGCAGACGACAGCGAGAAGATGCACGGACTTTCCGGCGCCCGTGTATCTGTCCGCGTAGCCCCGGTTCCGCATCTGCGCCATCGCCGCGTCAAGCGCCGCCTCCGCACCGCTATCCCCGTCCACCACCTTGAACTCCAGCACGAAGACCGACCCGCCGGTGTGCACCACCATGTCGGACCGTCCCAGGGCGGTGGCCTCCTCCACCCGGATATCGGCGATGAGGGAACTCAGGCAGGCGTAGAGAAGCCCCGCGTACCACGCCTCATGGCGGGCCAAGTCCGCCCTGGCGTACCACTGGTAGGGGAGCCCCGCGAAGTATGAGCGCAGCAGCGCCGCGAAGCCGCCGAAGTCTCGCGCCTCTAACAGCGCGAGAAGTTCGTGTCTGTCCTCCGGCGATTCCCGGCCAGCCCGGCCCAGACGGGTAAGGAAGCCGTCGTTCAGGCTGGTGCGTACCTCCAGATTGGGATATCCCAGCCGGTAGAGGGTCCGGCCCCCCTTCTCACCTCCTCCGTGATGGTCAGGTATCCGCCCTGGAACATAAGCGCCTCGGGGCTCACGTCGTCCACGTCGAACTTCGAGATCAGTGGCCTTTCCGCCGTCCGGTTCACCAGATCCATGGGGCTTACGGACCTCGCGGTCAGCGTGTCGAACAGGAAGTTCGGAGAGCCGGTCTCATACCAGTACGGCTCGAACTCGCGCTTCCGGAACAGGAGCAGTACGTCGAAGGGGTTGTAGACCCTCTCGCCCCGCCAACCGTAGCCGTTGTACCATGTCCGGATCTTCCGCCTGTCGAGGCCCTCCAGCTCGGGCGCGAAGACGGTGTCGATGTCGGCTTCGGTGTATCCGCAGATCGTGGCGTAGCGCGGGTCGAGGCTGATGTCCTCGAGGTTGTTGAGGCCGGAGAACAGGCTCACCTTCGTGAACATGCTGATGCCGGTGACGAAGGTGAAGCGGACGTGTCTGGCGCAACCCTTGATGGTCCCGTAGAAGCCGCGCAGGTAGTCCCTGTTGGCCACCGCGGCGTTCGGCCTTTGGAGCGTGTCGAGGATGGGTTTGTCGTATTCATCCACCAGCACCACGACCTCTCGCCCCGTGGCGCGGTGGAGCCGGCCCAGGACGCTCCGGAGTCGTCTGGGTCCGTTATCGGCGGCGGGGTCGGGATCGAGGCCCAGCTCGCGCTCCACCTCTACCAGCTGCCCGATGATTTCCCCTTCGATCTCCGCCGGATTTTCGTAACCACCGTCGAAGCTGAGCCGCAGGACTGGATGGGTGACGGACCAGTCCCAGTCACCGTGGATGGTCAGGCCCCGGAACAGCTCCTCGCGTCCCTCGAACAGAGAGCCTATCGTATCTAGCAGCAGGCTCTTGCCGAACCGGCGGGGCCGGGAGAGGAAATAGTGGCGTCCGCCCTCGATCAGCCGCCGTACGAGGTGTGTCTTGTCGACGTAGTAACAGCCGTCACTGCGAACCGCACCGAAATCCTGGATCCCGATCGGAAGCCCAAGGCGTCTCATCGCTCTCTCCACTGACGGTCACATGGTAATGAAACCGCGCCACGGTAAATTTCTACCATGAAAGGAACCTGGAACCAAGGATTATGCCGAAGCATGGACGCATAACAGAACATTGACTGTTTGGATTTGTCCGTAAGAGTGTGATGTGTCTATTGGACAGAAATTCATGGGGACCGGATGGAAAACCATCGCTGGCAAGTGCGTAAACGAAAGCTGTACCGATCGAACCTTTCCTAGCGAAACAACCGGTCCGGCAGAATAGCCGAACCGGTTGGCGGAAGTTCACTTCTTGAGATTGGTCCAGATCTGATCGTACACCGCCTAGGTTTCCTCGTCGCAGACCTCGATAAAGACAGCGGGACCTGCGCTCGAAGGGGCATTGGCTTCCGGCAGTGTCGCCAGTTCCGGATCAAGGAAAGGCTCAACGCCTGTCAGACCGGCACCATAGCGGGCGAAATTCGACACGGCCGCGATGTTCTCAGGCTCCAGCAGAAAATCCATGAACGCTATCGCACTGTCGCGGTTCGGGGCGTCCTTGAGCAGTACGACGTTATCCATCCATGCGACATAGCCCTGTACCGGGAACGCGTATTTCAGGCTGGCCCTTTCGCTGCGCGCCTTGGCACCAAAGCCGTCATAAATCTGGCCAACCACCGCGTCACCGGAAACCAGAACCTCTTTGGCGGTGTCGGAGTTGAAGGAGGCCCAGTGACCCTTGGCGTTCTGCAGCATCTCGTTCAGGGCTTTCAGCTGCTCTCGGTCCTGCGAACACTGCGGAATTCCAAGGTGTAGGGCGGCCATGGCGAGAACTTCGCCCTGACTGTCAAGCATGTTGATCTTTCCGGAAAGCTCCGCCGGCGGATTGAACAGAATGTCGGTTGTGTCGATGTCTCCGCCGTAGACAGCCGTATCGACCATGAACGATGTCGAACCCCACTGATACGGGATCGAATGCATGCGCCCAGGGTCAAAGCTTGGGTTCGCCCATTCAGATGAGATGTTACCCTTGTTGGCCAGTTCGCCTTCAGCGACGGCATCAAGCAGCCCTTCGTTCAGCATGATCGAAACCATATAGTCACCGGGGACGGCGACATCATATGTTCCCAGGCCACCGGCTTTGAGGGAGGCAAGCATCGCCTCGTTGGAATCGTAGGTGTCCATGGTCACCGTGATCCCGGTTTCCTCGGTGAACTTGTCGAGCAGGTCCTGCGTGATGTACTCAAACCAGTGATAGATGACGAGATTGCCTTCAGCGTTGGCCACCGTCGACCCGAAGGCTAGCGTCGCGGCCGCTGCGGACGCGGCCGTCGTCCTGATCAGTGATTTCATGGGGGGCTCCCTCTTTGTTGGCTTGTAATTGTCCACTTGGCTAGCACACCTGATGCAATCCGACAAACCATTCCGACAGCTGGCGATTGCCGGATCTGAGAAATGGAGATGAAGGAAACGCTCAGACCGCGCGGCGCACTGTGGAAAGCTACGGTTCGAGATCCGGGCCGCCGTAGCGAAGCCGGACGGAAGATCTCCGAAGCGGCCGATATCGTCGGGCTTCCCTGATCCGCAAGGGATCCGCCCCATCCAATTCCCATGAACCGCCTGAAGCGGTGGCGCTGCCGATATCGGGTAAGCCAAACCAACGGCGAATAGATGAAATGGAAGTCGTCGGCCTCAGCGATCTGTCGCTGAAGGAGCCCGAGCCCTGCCGATGAGGTAACTTATGGTAACCATTATTGCCGAAAAGATCAGCAGCATGGTGGAAATCGCCATTATATTCGGCTTGATGCCCTGTTTCACCGCTCCGAAAATCGCTGTCGGTAAAGTTTCGACCCCGGCGCCCTTCACAAAATTCGTGATGATGAAATCATCCAGCGAAACAATGAAGGCGAGCAGAAAACCCGAAATTATCCCCGGAAGCATCATCGGCAGAAGCACCCGACGGAAAGCCTGGACCTTGCTGGCGTATAGATCCATGGCCGCCTGTTCGAACGTATCCCCTATTCCCTGCATTCGGGCCTGGATGGGAAGGTAGGCGAACGGAATGCAGAACGCTATATGAGCGACGAGTATCGTCAGATAGCCGCGGGTGAAACCGATGGAATTGAAGAAAATGAGCGTCGCTATGGCGGTTACGATTTCCGGCACCATCAGCGGCAGCGAAATCAATCCAAGCGATACCGTGCGCATACGGAATCTGCCGCCACGGATGATCGCCGTGGCCGCCGAGGTCGCGATGGCGGTCGATACGGTTGCCGCGACCAGCGCGATAGTGAAGGAATTTATGGTCGCCTGCCTGAATTTCCCGCTCTCCGGACCGGTGAAGACATCCACATACCATTGCAGTGAAACACCTTCCCAGACCGTGATCGAGCGTGAGGCGTTGAATGAATAGACCGTTACGACCACAAGCGGAGCGTACAGGATGGCCAGACAAATGAATGTGATGGCCCTGAAACCGGAATAGCTGCGTATGTCGGATCGGGAGGCCATCTATGCGCGTTCCCGACCCGCCTTCGCCTGCTGGCGGGCGAACGCGAACAGGATCAGTAGCACCATGGTCAGCAGGATCATCGAGGCCGCGGCGCCGAACGGCCAATTGCCGGCGCTGCCCTTGAACTGCTCTTCGATGAGACTGCCGATCATGAAATTCTTCGCGCCACCCAGCAGGTCCGGCGCAAGGAACGCGCCCAGAGAAGGAACGAAAACAAGAATGCAGCCGGCGACAATGCCGGGGAGAACGGCGGGAATCAGTATCCGGTGAAGTGTCACCCATTTCGAGGCGTAAAGATCGGCGGCCGCCTCCGAAAGCGCGAAGTTGTAGCGCTCGACGGCCGCGTAGATCGGCAGAACCATGAACGGCAGATACGAATAGAACAGACCGATCTGAACGGCGAGATTGGTGTTGATGATGCTTAGCGGTTCGTTAACGATGCCTGTCCATGCGAGGAAATCGTTCAGCGGCCCCTGGTCCCGAAGCAGGAATTTCATCGATACCGTACGGATCAGAAGATTGACCCAGTAAGGAACGGTTACCAGAAAAAGCCAGATCGCACGGGTGTTTTCCGGTCGCGTGGCTATGAAATACGCTGTCGGGAATCCAATCGCGAGAGAAAGAAGGGTGGCTGCCCCGGCCTGCCAGATCGAACGCCAGAATATCGTGATGTAGGTCCATTCGATGGTCGGCGGTTCATCGCCGAACAGACCACGATCGAAGAAGAACTGGTCATAGGCCGCAAGCGTGAAATCCCATATGACTCCGCCGCGGAATTCCTTGGTAAGGAACGAGTAGACCAGCATCGTTCCAACCGGAACCAGAACGAAGATCCCCAGAACAGCCCAAGACGGCAGCAGTAGCCATGTCCGAGCTTCCCGATAGGTCTCTGAGCTGGCTGTTCCGCCGTCTGCGGTGCCCAAAGCCATCAATCTGCCAGCAGGCGCGCCGCGCCCGGTTCGATATCGATGAACACCTCTGTGCCCGGTTCAAAAGTCATTGTCCTGCCATGGTCGGAGTTCTGGGTGCGAACTGTAAGTGCCATTTCGTCGGTGAGACTGACGGTGGTCTGGATATCCGTTCCGACAAAGACGTTTTCCCGAACCGTACCGCGGAAATTTCCCTCATCGCTTTCATCAAGGCGGAGTCTCATCCTTTCAGGACGGATCGACAGATGGACCTCCGCACCTACGCCGATTCCTTCAACGAGCTCGCAGGACAGCCTCAACCCGTTGCCGAACCGGCAGAACGCGCATTTGCCGTCAATTGCGTCCACATGAACCTCCAGCAGGTTGGTCTCTCCAATAAAATCCGCGACAAATCTGTTATGCGGGCGCTCGTAGACGGCACGGGCCACCCCCAGCTGCTGCAGACTGCCGGCCGACATCACCGCGATCCGGTCGGACATGGTCAGCGCCTCTTCCTGATCGTGGGTGACAAAGATGAAAGTGATACCGGTTTCGCGTTGAATCGCTTTCAGCTCGGTTCGCATGGCCTGTCGAAGCTTGAGATCGAGCGCCGAAAGAGGCTCGTCAAGCAACAGTACTTTGGGTTTGGGTGCCAGGGCACGGGCGAGCGCAACACGCTGCTGCTGGCCACCGGAAAGCTGGAATGGCCTGCGGTGAGCGAACGGGCTGAGCCGGACTAGCTCTAGCATCGCGCCTGCATGCCGTCGGGCATCGGATTTCGAACCACCAAGCATTTCCAGTCCGAACATGACGTTTTCCTCGACCGTCATATGCGGAAACAGGGCGTAATTCTGGAACACGGTGTTCACCGGACGCCGGTTGGGCGGGAGAGTCTCGATTTCGTCCCCGAACAGGAAGATTCCGCCCTCCGTCACGTCCTCAAAGCCCGCGATCAAACGAAGGAGAGTTGTCTTCCCGCAGCCCGAGGGGCCAAGAAGCGTAAAGAATTCATTGTCCTTGATCGACATGGTGATTCCGTCAAGCGCCGTGAATCCACCGAAGCGTTTGACCACGTTGAGAACGTCTATCGCGTTCGATGCCTCCGGCATGTCCTGCTCACCACCGATGCAGCCCCATCCAAGCCGATTTCTTACCAAAGCATCCGCCGCTGTCCAACTGCCTGAAAGCACGGGTCAAACGTTCATCATGCGGCGTTTGCGTCACTCACACGTCCGGTAGAACAATGATCGGGAAGCGAACCATGGATTCCTCACAGGCGAAACCCAGCGCGGGCACGCCGAAAACGTAGCTCCGGAGTTTCCGACGAACGGAGCAAGGGAGGTGGGCGAAAACCTTTGAGCGGCCGTGCGTGGTCCACCTCGCGAAAAATCCTGTCCAGTCGAAGACCGCGAACAGGATCGGATAGCGAGGAGCCTGACACCTTACCGCTGCCCGACAACGCCATGTGGAGGCAGCCTGTTGGGGTTCTGAAAGCACGTGACAGCCGCGCTCCCCATCCCTGCGTCCCGGGAGAAAGGATCGGCTCTACGCACACTATCCCGAAATGTCAGGAAATCGCGCTTCGCGGCGAATGGAGGTACATCAGGTCAAGGGAATGCGAGAGACTCACCGGAAGGAGAAACATGGACGGCGAGAGCCATAGGTTTCCGGTGCATCTCATACTTTCCGATTCTTGTGATGAGGATCAGCTTGCCCCCACTTCGGATCGGCGCCGGGCGATTGATATCATTCCTATATCGGCGATATCATGGTCCAAAGGAGAGAGCCTATGCCCCATATCGTCGTGCGCCAAATTCCAGAGGAAGTTCATTTTGCGTTGAAGGCTCGCGCCAGACGAGAGGTAAGAAGCGCTGAGTCCGTTGCCCGTGACATCCTGCGGGATGCTCTGGTGCCGAGCGGGAGTCTTGGCTTTGGCCGTCGCCTTGCCGCTGTGTGGACCGATGCGGAGGGGGCTGAACTCGACATCGAGCGTGAACCTTACGAGCTTGCTGGGCTCGAATGATCATTATCGATACAAACGTGGTCTCCGAGGTCATGAGAAAGCAGCCGGCAGAGGCCGTTCTGGCCTTTCTCGACAGGCATCCCGAAGACACGTTTCACGTTTCAGCGATCACTGTTGCAGAGATCTGTGGCGGCGTTCACGGAAAGGTCGATCCGGCGCAGCGCGACGATCTTTCCGAGCGCGCAGGGATCAGTTTCAGGATGTTCCGAGGGCGGGTCATGCCGTTCGACGAGATTGCTGCCGTTCATTTCGGGAAGATCATTGGTTCGGCAAAGCTGCGTGGTGAGAAAATCCATTCCCCGGACGGTGCCAACGCAGCCAGCGCAAAGACCTACGGTGCGACCGTTGCCACTCGGGACGTCAGGCCTTTTGAGCAGGCGGGACTCGATGTTATCAACCCATGGGACAGCCCGGAGTGACACTGGCCATCCCTTACCGACGGCGCATCCCCGGACTTCTATCAGGCCACCCGTGGCTCCTTTCGATGACCATCTTTCCGACCTCCGCCAAAAGCTCCAGGGTGAGGAGCGACACGTTGTCCACCAGCCGTTGATATTCGAAGCCATCCGGCCTCGCTGTCGGATATCACCCGCGTGCGGACACCGTACGGCAACCGGATTCAAAGTCAGCACTGTCTGCGGATCAGGCCAGGGCGGAAAGGATTCGGTCCATCATCACATCACAGGCACATAGCTGGGCCCTGGATATGAATTCGTCCGGTCTGTGACCCTGATCGCTCATCGACCCGGGTCCGCAGACGACGGTTGGTATGCCCAGCCGGTCGAAGAAACCGGCCTCGGTACCGAAAGCGACCTTCGTGGTCGCGCCGGTTCCCGCGAATGAACGCGCAAGCAGGACGGCTTCGGCGCTGTCGGAAATATCCAGGCCCGGATAGGAGTTGATCTGCGTGACATAGATGGCCACGTCCGGACAACTTTGTCGATGCCTTGAGGCGACGCCGTCACCAGCGGCCCGAATCCTGGCAATCGCCCGACCGAGCGGTTCGGTGGGTAGATGGCGGAACTCGAATCCGACTTCGGCAAGTTCAGGTACAATGTTTGTGGCAATGCCGGAAGACAGTCTACCAACATGCAGAGTGCTGTATGGGATGTCATGATCGGCATCGATTTCACCATGCTTCATAAACCAGCTCTGCAGGCCGCGTAACTTACCGACAAAGTCCGCCGCCAGATGAATGGCGTTCACATAGCGGGGGGCCAGTGCGGAATGTCCGCTTTCCCCCCGGCAAAGCGCATGAAACGCAGCCTTGCCCTTGTGTCCTATCGCAACCTGCATGCGGGTCGGCTCCCCGACGATACAGATACGGGGCTGACCGAGAGCGCCGGGAAGCGCATCCATCATGTTCGCGATCCCAACACAGCCGATTTCCTCATCGTAGGAAATCGAAAGCTTCAGTGGTTCCTTGAGCTCACTGCCCGCCACACGGTCGGCGAGCGCCAGCATTGAAGCAAGAAAGCCTTTCATGTCAGTGGTTCCGCGACCATATAATCGACCGCCCTCTTCGGTCATTCGAAACGGATGCCGCCGCCAGGACTGGCCATCAACCGGAACCACATCACTATGGGCTGAAAGCAGAATGCCCGCGCCGTCAGGTTCCGTCGACGCGAACAGCCCCGCTTTCCTTCCGCAAGGGCTCGGAACGGGGAGCGTCCGGAATCCCCTTTCGGAAAGATAGCCCTGAATGAAAGCCATCATTTCAAGATTGGAGTTCTCGCTGACCGTGTCGAAGGCAATCAACCGTTCGAGCAGCTCGATGGTCCGGGTCATAGCCGTAGGAAGCCGAGGGGACGGATGATGTCAAGGGTTCGCCCCACGTTTGAATTCGACTCATTCCTCCATTGCCGCGCCGGGGCAACACAACCATTGGCCTGAACGGAATGACCGTCAGCTGCGAACCGCGCATAGGTTACAGAACGATGCACTGCGCACGAACATCAAAGCGGTGGCGCACGGCGTGGAATACCGACGGCTTGCCAAGCGTTCGACCCGACACAAAGGCGGCGACGGTGTTGACCATCCGGCGAATTCGCCAATCCACTCAGACGCCTCGTTTTCGGCATGGGTCGCGGCCTCCCCTACATCCCGTTTTCCACCGTGAATATCGGAGGCGCCGAAAATGGTGTCGATGCCCGTCGCGGTCCGGGATGGTACGGCAGGAATATGGTCTATGGCCGGCTTTGGGGTAAGTGCGGTCCTCTCCCAATCCGGCACGGGTGGCCGACCCATACATGGCCGTATCCGGTTCCTTTGGCCTCCCCACCCCGTAATTCGGGTTCGGTCCCTAACGAAAACGGTCCCGAACCGAGGCAGGCATCGTATCAATGCCGACGTCAGACCAAGGAAAGGGAAGGGCCTTCTTTCCAATCATACCTTCCCAGTTCCGTGACTTCCCGCCTGAAAGGCAGTCTGTCCCCGATATCGTCGCTGTCTAGCTCCCTTGCGTAGCGATGACCTGCATAGGTGGCCCAGGCGACCGGGCCAGGAGCATCGGCATCGCCGATTATGCGGATGGTCCTGATTCCGCTGTCGGCCCATTCCTCCGAACGGCTCTGCAGGTCCAGAAACACGCCGTTGCGCTCCTGCATCGAAGTTACCGTCACGACGGCATCGCAGTGAATTTCCCTGATTGCGTCGGTGAACATACAGTTCGAGACCACATGGGATTCTGTGATTTCGACAATGCCCCGGTTCAGGATGATTTCGACTCCAAGTCCAGCCAGGCGACGGTGGATCATGGATTGCTCAAGCGTGTTCCGGGTCCATTCCGAAAGGTAGGCGGATGGCGTCACGATCGTAGTTTCGCAGCCCACATTCCGCAGAAACTCAGCCAGGACTCCTCCCATGTAGTAGTGGTCGTCGTCGTAAATCACCACATGTCCGACCGGATGGTCGCCAGCCATGATGCAGTCCGGCGTGAACAGCGGCATGGACGGATCGATGGTGATGGGTGAGACATGCTGGCGGCCAACACCATCGCGTCGCCATTTCGCACCTGTCGCGATACAGACATGCTCGAAGCCGAATTCCAGTATGCTGTCAGCATCAAGCTCGCTGTCGAAATAGATTTCCACATTCGGCTTCTGGCCTATCTGGTATTCGCGGTAGTCGGCCACCCGACCCCAGGCCGACAGACCGGGCAATCGGCGCTCCCTGGCAACGCGACCACCCAGAACCGTCCCCGCCTCCGCCAGAGCCACATCGTAGCCGCGCCCGGAAAGGGCCCGTGTGGCCTCCAGACCGGCAGGCCCCGAGCCAACGACAAGAACCGCGGCACCGCTGCCTTTGGGATTCATGATTTCGGGATGCCAACCCTTGCGCCATTCCTCCATAAATGTCGGGTTCTGCGTGCATCGGCTGATCGCCATGGTCATGTCCCCTGCGATGCAGATGTTGCAGCCAATGCATTCCCGGATTTCCTCCACCCGTCCGCCCTCGATCTTCTTCGGCAGAAAGGGGTCGGCGATCGAGGGCCTTGCGCAGCCGATGAAATCGAGTGTCCCGGACCTGATCATCCGCGCCATAACGTCGGGTGAAGTGAATCTGCCAACGCCCACCACCGGTCGGTCAGTCAGGTCCCGTATGCCGCGGACGAGGGTTTCCTGAGCGGCTTCATCCCTGAACCGCGAGGGGCCGGAACAGTCCTCCCATGTTCCATGCGCAAGATCCCAGAGATCGGGCAGGTCACGGTTCATGGCAATGAAATCGCGGACTTCCGAGTTGGAGAAGCCCAGGTCCCCAATGGTTTCATCCAGCGAAACACGAAGCGTCAATCCCATGGTATCGCCGACCGCGTCGCGGATATCAGCGAACACCTCGTTTATGAAGCGGGACCGATTTTCCAGACTGCCGCCATATTCGTCCGTCCGATGATTCGTCACACGGCTCAGAAAATGCTGGAATATACCAAATCCATGCGCCCCGTAGAGACAGATGAGATCGAAACCTGCGCGCTTGGACCGCTCCGCCGCCTTTACAAACCATCGGCGAAGATCGCGGATCCCCGCCCTGTCGAGAGCCCGCGCCTGTACAGGGTCGTTGGTGAAGGTTCGGATCGGCTGGGCGGTGACCGCGAGCGGTACTTCGCGGGTATAGAAGTTCGGACCGTTGACACCGGGATAGGCCAACTGAATTCCAGCAAGCGCCCCGTGCTCCTTGACCTTTTCCGCCATCTTCGCAAGTCCGGGAATGTCCTGGTCTTCCCAGAGTCGAAGCTCTATGAACGGAGTGATCTCCGATGTATGGTGCATTTCGCACTGCTCGGTGAACACCACCCCCCAGCCGCCCTGTGCCTTGATACCGCGCATCTCCGCCGCGGCCGATGGATCGCGGTAGCCTCCGCCGTTGCAGTGAGGAACTTGATAGAAACGGTTCTTCGCTGTAACGGGTCCGATTTTCACCGGCTCAAAAAGGATGTCGTAGCGGGGATCACGCAATTCAGCCTCCCTATCCGTAGCGCCGCAGTATACGACACAGACCATTAATGGGAAGGAATGCCGCTTTCCGTGACATTGCAATGCACAACATGTCGAAAACGACGCGAAGCTTCCGCGTTCCACGCCCGGATGGGTGAGACCACGTCAAATCTCTCAAGTCACTGGATGTCTGCCCTGAACACTCATGCGGCGAGCGGTCCGCATACGCACCACCTTGATGTAACGTTTCAAGGCGGGATTCCGGCATATGCGCGGCGTGTGCCGGGATCCCGCCTTTCCCCCGGTGTCCGGTACACAACCGGCGTATGCGGGATCGAGGACGCCTGCCTCACGACGCAAAAACCTGTATCCGACTGTACCCGAGCGTTGGAATCGAATACGGCCATGTACCTCGGCCAGGCCCGCGGACTCCGGCAAAACCGGATTGGATTGCCGGATTCGATTTATGTCCGTTACCGTCGATTCCGCCCGCAGGCGGGAGTGGCAGCGCTCGGATATTCAGGCAATCAGATCGGGCTGAAGCCGCACACATGCACGGATTTTCAACGGACAGCGTCGAGCGAGGGTTATGGATGGCCGGAGTTCCGCCTATCGAGGGTATTCGACAACATTGAGCGAACGGGCAGCGATATACCTCAATCGTAAGGACACGGCATAAGGGATTATGGGTGTACCAAAATCCGGCAGGCTGGATCGGTAACCTGTACCTCTATGCCCGCACGGCACGGACAAGCCCCGATGCCACGCAGCGGACCGGCCTAAACCGCCTCGAAATACGTTGAAACCGTCACTTGCCTACTCGTCGCCGGGAACGCCGTAGGAAGGTGCAGTCCGAGGATCAAGAGCGCGCTGGACATAGGCGTCAAGCTGCGGTTCGTATACCCGCCAAGCCATGGCCAGAGTCTCGATCGGGCAGTTCTCGGTCCAGTCGCAGCGAAGATCCGCGACGGGCCAGGCGACCTTGTCAACAAGCATCAGGCCCGCCGAGTGAACCGGTCCGGCTTCCCCGCCAGCGGTCGCCCCGGCGCGAAGAGCGGCGATCAAGCGGTCCCCAAGTTGGCCTCGAGCGGTGAGGAAGCGGTCAACCATGGCCTGTGGCACACCCACATTCGCAAGCAGGTTTCCGCCGCTGGCGACACTGTCGCCCTGCGCTTCGGCCCAGATGCCCAGGCTGTGCGGGCCGGAATGAATCGCTGTCCGGCCATGTGAATCCACCGCAAGAAGCTGGCGGTATTCCATGAACCTGCCGAGTCGACCGATTTCCGCAAGCGCTTCCGGCGCTGACATCCCCGTCTCCATGAGATCAAGCGCCCATGGTCCAAGTGCGGGATCGGTGATGTTCTGTGAAGCGACCGCGCCGACACCGGCGCGGACGTATGAGCAGCGCGCCGCCACAGCCGGAGAGGATGACGAGATCGCAACCCCGAACATTCCCGTCTCAGGACAGCGGGCGACGAGGGATAACGTCATGGCATCACTCTGGAATCACCGCCGTCGCATCGATCTCCACCACCCATTCGGGCCGGGCAAGCGCCTGCACCACAAGCCCGGTCGAGACCGGATACACGCCCTGGATATATTCACCCAGTGTCCGGTATACAGCTTCGCGATGGCGGATATCGGTGATGTAAACCACGATCTTGACCAGATGCTCCATTCCACCTCCCGCTTCCCCGAGCAGTTGGCGGAGGTTCTGCATGACCTTATGGGTCTGCGCAACGGGGTCATGACTGTCGATATTGACCGCATCGTCCATATTCTGCGGGCATTGACCCCGCATCCACACAATGCGGCCTCCTGTGGTGACAACAGCCTGGCAAAGATCGTTGTCAAGATTCTGCTCGGGATAGCTGTCCCGGGTATTGAATTTTCGTATGCGTCTATGGGTCATCTGCGGTTTTCACGTTTTTGTGGCGACCTGCCGGCGATCCCTCAGGCGGTTTCCCGGTGTCGCTCCGCAATGCTCCATGTAGTTTCGCCGGATAGCGATGTGGTCCGCAATGAACTTCGCGTCACGCCATACTCCCCAGATGAACGAGGATCCACGGCAGGAGAGCCAGGGCAGTCCAATGAAGTAGAGCCCCGGAACAGCGGAAATGCCGCGCCGATGCCTTGGCCTGCCGCGGTCGTCGAAGACGTCGACCCCCAACCAGCCGAAATCAAACCTGTATCCTGTGGCCCAGATGATGTTGGAAATTCCCGCTTCTTCGAGATCGAGTGATAGGGTGGGACTGCGCATGCATTCCGGGTCGGGACCGATGAGCCTCGCATCGGGTTCCTCCGGCAGGGAGAGCCCCGTTTCGGCGGCGTAGGCATCCGCCTGGTCCAGAACCGAAAGGTAATACGAATCTCCGTTTTCGATATTCCGCTTCAGATCCGGTGCGAAGGAAACAACGCCGTCGGCGTAGCTTTCCGTCCTTCCGACCAAATTCATCCCCCTTTGGGCGAGACGACGGAAGTCGACCGTTTTGCCGCCATAGGCACCGCTGACGGAAATCGTGACATGTTCCCGACCTTGGCTGGGTGCCTCCCTGTCCCATTTTCCCAGAACACCGAGCCACCATACGTAATCCTGCCCGCGGTATCGACGTGGAGGGCGTTCATGAGGACCCACCGACAGGACGACCTCCCGTCCCGAGAGAAGCAGTTCCTCCGCGATCTGAGCCCCCGATGAACCGGATCCAACAACCAGAACGCCTCCTTCGGGCAACTGATCGGGATTTCTGTAGCCACTCGAATGAATCTGCGTGATCCCGACATCATCTGGTACAATCGATGGAATGACGGGTCGCTGGAACGGGCCGGTGGCGGCAACGACGCTGTCGGCGACAAGGTCACCTTCGGACGTCTGAACCTGAAATCTACCCTGACCCGCAATCTTCCTTACCGCCAAAACCTCCACCTCGCTAAGGACCGGTGCGGAGATCCGTTCCGCGTAGGCGACCAAGTAATCCGCAACCTCTTCCTTGCCGGGAAAGGAGTCGGGCGTCGATCGGGAATACTCCATATCGGGAAACCGGTCATGCCAGGCGGGACCGTTGGCAACAAGAGACTCCCACCTTTCCGAACGCCAGCGTTCAGCTATGCGATGCCGCTCAAGCACAAGATCCGGGACGCCGCATCCACCAAGATGGGCGCTCATCGCAATTCCGGCCTGACCCGCACCGACGATCAGCGTTTCAACTCTTTCAGGTAACATTATGTTACATCATTCAATACTTTGATACCGAAATCAACGCCCTCGGCATCGATACCGTGGGTCCGGCTGCAGCTGGCCTTGAGCTGGCCCTCCGGTACCGCACCCCATCCACGGCCTAATCGGTCGGCTCCTTCTCCGATTCCGCGTCCTCGCTCTTTTCGGGTACCGACGGCTGGGCTGGCGAGGAACTGACGCCAACCTTTGCGGGCCGCAGCAGCCGTTCATGCAGGGTAAAGCCAACTTCAGTCACCTCTATGATGTCTCCGGCCGTCGTTCCGGGAACGGGCGCCTCGAACATGGCTTGATGAATCTGGGGGTCGAACCGATCTCCGCGCTCCGGAGACACCCGCTCCACCCCGTGTTTACCGAACACGTTCAGAAGCTCGCGCATCGTCAGTTCAATGCCTTCCACCAGTCCGGAAGTGGCCTCGCGCTGCTCCTCCGTCGCGGCTTTCAGGACGAGCGTGGCGGCGTCAAGCGCACGGGCAAGATTGTCGTGGACCGGAAGAATGTCACGGGCAAGCCTGGAGCCGCCATAGCGTTCAGCTTCCCGCCGGTCCCGCTCTCCCCGTTTGCGTACGTTTTCCGCATCGGCAAGAGCCCGCATGAAACGGTCCCTGAAATCATCCCTTTCGGCGCGAAGCGCGTCCCGTTCCGCCGCTAATGGGTCATCCGCCCCGGAATCCTCATCCGTCTCGATAATTTCGATCCGATCGTCATCGGAATCCGGCAGCTCCGGCAATTCCACTTCCGGCATCGTTGGTTTCACTTGCTCTTCCGTCATCTCGTTCCTCATTGAGTTCAGTCACCGGTCATCCAGCCGACGAATCGCCGAATTGGATACCGGCAATTCCAAAACGTCTCAGCCTTTCCATTACCCCTGATCACCGATCATCCGTCCGACAAGCTGGGCGGTGTAGTCGACGATCGGTACGATCCGACCGTAATTCAGCCGCGTCGGGCCGATAACGCCAACGGCACCCACGATCTTCCGGTCAGCGTTCATATATGGTGAAACCACCAAAGAGGAACCGGAAAGGGAAAAAAGCTTGTTTTCCGATCCGATGAAAATCCTTACCCCCTCGCCATCCTCGGCGAGTTCAAGGAATTCGGCGATGTCACGCTTCCGTTCAAGGTCGTCGAACAGTGTCCTGATGCGCTCCAGATCGTCCCTTTGGCCATCCGAGGCAAGGAGGTTCGACCGCCCGCGCACGATGAGTCGCTCACCCGTCTCGCCTTCATTCTCCCAGATCGCCAGACCCTGCTCGGCCAGACCGCGGGCCAGACGATCCAGATCCAGCCTCCTCTCCTCGATTTCCCGATCGAAGCTTTCGCGCAGTTCGCTGAGCGTCTTGCCCGCCGCAAGGGAATTCAGGAAATTGGCGGCTTCCCGCATCGACGATGGCGTCTGTCCGACAGGGGGAACGAATACCCGGTTCTCGACATGCCCGTCGGCGAACACGAGAACGACAAGGGCACGGTCAGGAGCCAGGGAAACGAATTCGATATGCCTGATCGGCTCTTCATGCTTCGGTGCGAGGACAAGGCTGGCCCCACTTGTCAGCACCGAGAGCGCCGATCCAATCCGATCGAACATCGCACTGACATCAGGTTCCTTTGATCCAACCGTAGCGTCTATCTTGAGACGAACGTTGTCATCGAGATCCTCCACTTCCAGAAGCCCGTCAACAAACATCCGCAGACCATGCTCCGTCGGAACGCGGCCCGCAGAGACATGCGGTGAATCAAGCAACCCAAGGAATTCCAGATCCTGCATCACATTCCGGATCGTGGCGGCCGAGATGCTTTCGGACATCGAGCGCGTCAGCGTTCGTGAACCAACGGGCTCTCCGCTGTTCAGATAGCTCTCCACGACACGGCGGAACACCTCGACGCTTCGTTCATTCAGTTCGGCGAGAATGCTTGACGTATGGGACATGCCAGTCTCCAGATGCCGTTCAGCATGGGCTGCGCTTCGTGTACGGCCTCAACGGGGTTGCGTTCCAAACCCACCGACAGTTAAGGCAAGCGTAGCGAAATTGGAAGGGATCAGATGCGACCCTCTGGCAGAAAACTGAACGAAATGCGACCGATCCTGATCGAACCGGAGGCGACGCGACATGCTGAAGGATCCTGCATGATCGGCATGGGTGGAACCCGGGTGATCTGCACAGCGACGCTTGAGACACGCGTACCGCCATTCCGGAGAAACACCGGACTGGGATGGGTGACGGCGGAATACGGAATGTTGCCACGGGCGACTAACACACGGTCCCGCCGGGAGGCGAAATCAGGCCAAAGCGGACGGACGCAGGAAATCCAGCGGCTTATCGGGCGGGCGCTTCGCACCGGAGTCGACAGCGCCGCGCTCGGTGAACGTCAGATCACGATCGACTGCGACGTGATCCAGGCGGACGGCGGTACGAGATGCGCCTCGATCACCGGCGGTTGGGTGGCCCTTCGTATCGCGGTCAACCGGCTGATCAAGGCGGGGGATGTCGCGATGGATCCGTTGACCGACCCGATCGCGGCCGTGAGTGTCGGACTCTACGGTGGCCAGCCTGTTCTCGATCTGGACTACATCGAAGACAGCGAAGCCGGGGTCGACGGAAATTTCGTTATGACCGGCGCCGGACAGCTTGTCGAGATACAGATGTCGGCGGAAAGATCGACGTTCTCACCCGGGCAGATGTCGACATTTATGGATCTCGCCGAACACGGCATCGCCCAGCTCGTCGCGGCTCAGAAATCCGCACTGTCCTGATATGCGTCGGCTCAACGGAGGGTCGCTGGTCATCGCCTCGCATAACAACGGAAAGGTGCGCGAATTCCAGACCCTTCTCGAACCGTACGGGATCACAACCCGTTCGGCTGGCGATCTCGGCCTGACCGCGCCTGACGAAACCGAAAACACCCTCGTCGGCAATGCCCGGATCAAGGCCCATTTCACGGCCCGGGAATGCCAGATGCCGGCGCTCTCGGATGACAGCGGTATAATGGTCGATGCGCTCGGCGGCGCCCCCGGTGTCCATACCCCCGATTGGGCCGCAACCGAACACGGGCGCGATTTCAGGAAGGCGATGCGACGGGTCCATAATCTGCTCGAGGAATGCGACGCGCCACGACCGAGAACGGCCCGCTTTCGTTGCGCCCTGTGCCTCGCATGGCCCGATGGCCATGATGGGATATTCGAAGGCGTCGTCGAAGGTCAGATTGTCTGGCCCATGCGCGGTGAATTGGGATTTGGGTTCGACCCCGTCTTCCAGCCCGACGGGGAGAGCGTAACTTTCGGCGAAATGGAACCGCTCAGAAAACACCGCATCAGCCATCGTGCGAAGGCATATGCCAGTCTTGTCGCCAGCTGCATTGACTGAGAACTGGCGGATGGCGGGCTTCGGCCTCTACATTCATTGGCCATTCTGTGCCGCGAAATGCCCCTACTGCGATTTCAATTCCCACGTCTCGGCCCAGATCGACCAGGATCGATGGAAACGGGCCTATCTCGCCGAAATCAAGCGCCTCGGGACCACGACCGGTGACAGAATACTCGGGTCCGTGTATTTTGGCGGCGGTACACCAAGCCTGATGGACGTCACCCTTATCGAAGCCATTCTGGACAGCGTCAGGGCGACCTGGACCATAAGCAACGACTGTGAGATCACGCTTGAGGCCAATCCCACCTCGGTGGAAGCGGGTCGCTTCATCGGATATCGCGATGCCGGCGTCAGCCGCGTTTCCATCGGGGTTCAGGCTCTGGTAGACGAAGATCTCAAAGCGCTCGGACGTCTCCATAACGCCGAGGACGCGCTGAACGCCGTTGCCACGGCCCGGAATGTCTTCGAACGGGTGAGTTTCGATCTGATATACGGTCGCATGAACCAAACGCTGGGGAGCTGGAAAACGGAGCTAGGGCAGGCCCTGACGATGGAGCCTAACCATCTTTCACTCTACCAGCTGACGATAGAGGCGGGCACCGCATTCGGTGAACGGCATAGGCGTGGCACCCTGATCGGGCTTCCCGAAGAGGATCTGGCGGCGGATCTCTTCATAGCGACGCAGGAACTATGCGATGCCGCAGGACTGCCCGCCTACGAGATTTCCAACCATGCGAGGCCGAATTTCGAATCGCGCCATAACCTCACCTACTGGAGATCGGGAGACTACGCCGGTATCGGACCTGGTGCCCATGGCCGTCTGACATTCCTGAACACGCGATATGCGACATCCGGGCCATTGTCGCCCAGGGAATGGCTGGAACGGGTCGAGAGTGGAGTCGGCGGCGACACCGTCTTCAATCCGCTGGACCCCGAAGAAACCGATGCGGAAGCATTGATGATGGGCCTCCGCCTGACGGAGGGCACCGACCTCAACAGGTTAAACAGATCAGATAAATACATTAATTCTATCAATATGTTACAGGAGATTGAATTGTTGCGTCACGATACAGGCAATCTGCGGGCGACACCGAATGGCCGACGGCTTCTGGATTCCATAATCACAGCGCTACTACAGAATCGGGACGACCGACTCCCTCTACCGAACAGCGGAAAGCAGGCCGCAGAGACGGTCGAGACCCTCCAATGTACGGTATGAGACCGTGATCTTTCCCGACTCTCCGCCCGTTCGGTGAGAGATAGCCACCTTCATCTTCAGGGCGGCGGACAGATCGCTTTCCAATACAACCGTATCGGGATCCTTCGCGACAGATGCGGTCGCTGGCGGTTCCTTCCCGGCTTTCCTGACAAGATCCTCGGTCTGGCGAACCGAAAGACCTCTACGGACGACCGTCTTTGCCAAGGCTTCGGGATCACTCGCGGTTACCAGGGCCCGGGCATGACCCGCCGAAAGACCGCCCTTGCGCACCAGGTCCTTGACGAAAGACGGCAGACCGAGAAGCCGCAGAAGATTGGCGATATGGCTGCGACTTTTACCAAGCGCGTCCGCAACCATTTCCTGGGTATGTCCGAATTCGGAGATCAGTCTACGGTAACCGGTCGCTTCTTCGATCGGATTTAATTCAGCGCGCTGAACGTTCTCGATGATTCCGATTTCAAGCGCCTGTATATCGTTATAATCCCTCACCAAAACGGGAATCTCGTGCAATTGTGCAACCTGTGCGGCACGCCATCGACGCTCGCCAGCCACAATCTGGTACATGTCCGCCTTCGCCGGGTCAGGCCGGACGATGAGTGGCTGAATGATTCCTTTCTCCCGAAGCGAACTCACGAGTTCATCCAGTTCCTCCTGATCGAAGCTCTTCCGGGGCTGGCCAGGATTCGGTTGTAGCCTGTCGATGGGAATCTTCTGCGCTTCCTGCGGTAGCTTGGGTGAATCGTATCCGCCCGTATCGGCGATCAAAGCTTTGAGTCCGCGTTCCGGGTTAAGTCCCATACGCCTCGGTTTTCGTTCATTCATGACATTTCTCCCTGGATGGATTTTCGGTTCCGCGCCGCCAGTTCCCTCGCCAAGGCCCGATACGCTTCGCTGCCCGTTGACCCCGAATCGTAGTCCAGGACCGGCATCGCGTGGGAAGGTGCCTCACTGAGTCGGACATTTCGGGGAATCACGGTCTCGAATACAAGCTCACCGAGATTCTCCCGCGCATCGGCCTCCACCTGCCGCGAAAGCCGGTTTCTCCTGTCCACCATCGTCAGAAGAACACCTTCGATCCTCAGATCCGGATTGGCGTTCTTTCGGATCTCCCGAACGGTGAGCAGCAGTTGGGACAGGCCTTCCAAAGCGTAGAATTCAGATTGTAGGGGAACCAGCACCGAATCCGCCGCGACCAGACCGTTCACCGTCAGCTGACCCAGTGACGGCGGACAATCGATCAATATGAAATCCAATCCGGAGTCGCATATGGCCTGCTTTCGCAGCGACCGGCGGAGAAGGACGCTTCGATGACGGTTGGAACCCAGGGTGAGGTCGACGGAACTGAGGTCGGCTGACGCCGGAATGACAATCAATCCTTCCACATTCGTGTCATGTATGGCTTCTTTGGCCGGAAGGTCGTCCAGCAGTATTTCGTAGCTCGTGGACTGGCGGTCACGTTCGTAAAGCCCTAGGCCCGTCGATGCATTTCCCTGGGGGTCGATATCGATCAGAAGACATTTGCATCCGACTTCCGCGAGCGCCGCGCCAAGATTGATGGCCGTTGTCGTCTTTCCGACACCGCCCTTCTGGTTCGCCAGTGCGATGATTTTCGGCTGCGACGATGGTTGGTCAACCAATAGCGAGATCTCCTATCCGAAGTATGACCGAATCCGGATTCAATGGGCTGGACCGCTTCTCAACCGTGAACCGCCAGGATTCAAGCGCCGCCTCGATCTCTTCATCGGCTTTGGCACCCTTGTGAAGCACCGCTGTCCCCGTTGCGGAAAGATGACGGTGGACGAGGGGCAAGAGTCTCGGGAGCGGAGCGACCGCCCGTGCTGACACATAATCGGCGTTTTGGGGTGGCATGTCCTTCACGCGCTGCGAATGGACCCCTATGGGGATTTCCACCCGGCGCGAAAGTGTTCGGATGAACTCGCACTTCCGGCTATCGCTGTCGATACAGGCGACCGAAAGCCCGGGATGGAACTCCTTGGCCAGAATGGCCACGACCGCACCCGGAAAGCCACCCCCAGAGCCAAGATCGATCCAATGGCCGGTTTCCGGTGCAGCGATGTAATAGGCTTGAGCGGAATCGGCAAAATGACGATCCCAAATATCAGCTACGGTCGAACGGGAAACAAGGTTTATCGCCGGATTCCATTTCCTTACGAGATCTTCATAGAGTTTCAGACGATTCAATGTTTCACGTGAAACATTGAACCGACTCTGAAACCTTTCGATTCCAGAGTCAGCGGTCAAGCCGATTTCCGCCGCTCGCTCTGTCGGATTCTCGCCAGAAGCAGCGTCAGGGCGGCGGGTGTCATCCCTTCAATTCGGGACGCCTGTCCGATCGAAACCGGTTGTATCCGGTGGAGTTTCTCCCTGATCTCATTGGATAGACCTGAAATGCCACCGTAATCGAATTCCGATGGAATGGTTAAGGCCTCGTCCCGCGAAAGCGCTTCGATCTCCCGATTCTGCCGATCCATATAGCTTGAATAGAGCGCATCCCGTTCAACCTGCTGCCGAATGGATCCATCATACCGCTCCAGACCCGGCTCCAAGGCGATAAGATCGCCAAACGAAATGTCCGGGAAAGACAGCAGCTCCAGTCCCGTTCGACGTTTTCCATCCTCTCGAACCTTAAATCCTGCGGTCGCGAGCTCTTTGGGTGAATAGGCACGCGATGAAAACAGTTTCCGACAGCCGTCGATGAGCTCCATCTTTTTCGCGAATTCATTCCGCCGTCCGGCGCCGACACAGCCTATGGACTCGCCGAACGGCGTGAGCCGCTGGTCCGCGTTATCGGCACGCAGTGAAAGCCGGTATTCCGCCCGGGAGGTGAACATTCGATAGGGTTCACTGACACCCTGGGTGATGAGATCGTCGATCAGGACACCGATATAGGAGGTCGTTCGCGAAAATAGGACCGGTTCCTCACCAATGGCCGCCCGTGCAGCATTCAGGCCAGCCACGAGGCCCTGGGCCGCCGCTTCTTCATAACCGGTCGTACCATTGACCTGACCTGCGAGGAACAGACCCTGAATTTCCCTTGCCTCAAGCGTCGGCTTGAGGGATCTTGGGTCCATGTAGTCATATTCGATCGCGTAGCCGGGCTGTAGAATACGGGCCCGCTCCAGACCGCGTATGGAAGCGACATAGGAGTCCTGAATCTCGGCGGGAAGCGAGGTCGAGATACCGTTTGGATAGATAACGTCGCTTTCAAGTCCTTCCGGTTCAAGAAAAATCTGGTGCGACTCCCTGTCCGGAAACCGCACCACCTTGTCCTCCACCGAAGGGCAGTATCTCGGGCCGATACCGTCAATGCGGCCACCATACATCGCCGAGCGATCGATGTTATCCCTTATGATCTCATGGGTTTTCGAATTTGTGTGGGTGATTCCACAGGAAATCTGACGGACCGTCGGGCGCTCGGACAGAAACGAGAACATCGTTGGCTCATCATCACCGGGCTGCATCCCAACCCGGGACCAATCTATTGACCGACGATCCAGTCTCGGTGGAGTCCCGGTCTTCAGGCGTCCGACATTCAGACCGAAGGACTCCAGACGCTCTCCCAATCGTGTGGCCGGTCGGTCGCCCCAACGGCCACCCCTGCGGCTTGCGTCACCGATGTGGATCACGCCACGCAGAAAGGTTCCGGCCGCCAGTATCACGGCCGCTGAACGAAGTTCGGAACCGTCATCCAGGATAACGCCATCGACCCGTGCGCCACTCAGGGCGATATCGACCACTTCGCCACATACAAGGTGAATGTTCGCCGCCGAGCCGACGGCTTCGGAAACGGCCGCTCTATACAGCGAGCGGTCCTGCTGCGCTCTGGGTCCCTGCACCGCGGGGCCTTTGCGGCGATTGAGCAACCTGAACTGAATTCCCGCTCGGTCGGCCGCGACTCCCATGACACCGTCAAGCGCATCGATTTCGCGGACCAGATGGCCCTTGCCCAATCCCCCGATCGCCGGGTTGCACGACATTACGCCGACATTTTCCCGATCGATCGTGACCAATGCCGTCCGTGCGCCAAGTCTATGGGTCGCGTGCGCCGCCTCGACGCCGGCATGGCCAGCGCCGACAACAATCACGTCGAATCGTCGATGTTTCACGTGAAACATTCCGTCACTTTCCAATACAGAATCGCGAGAATACCTCGTCCAGTATATCCTCTACACCCGTTCTGCCAACAACGGAATCAAGCGCACCCATCGCGTTTCTGATTTCCTCCGCCGCGACCTCCACACGAACCTGTTCCGAGGCGGTTTCCATCAGAGCGGATTGGAGGGACACCACCGCGCTTTGCAGCGAAATTCGATGCCGTTCCCGTATCGCATGTCCGATCCCGGCGACCCTGCGCTCAAGTATTGTGGAAATCTCGCCGATGAGCGCATCGACGCCTTTGCCGGTCCTTCCGGACACGCCGTCTGACCGCGCGCGCAGATCCGCCTTGCCGATAACGGTGATATCCTCCTCCGAGATCAGAGATCCATCGACCGTACCGTCCAATGTCAGATACACGCGGAGATCCGCTTGTCTGGCACGCGTCATCGATCGCTCGACTCCGATCCTTTCGATCCTGTCCTCGCTTTCCCTCAGTCCCGCCGTATCCAGAAAGGTCACGGGTAATCCATCGATATCCATATGGACTTCGATCACATCCCGCGTCGTTCCCGCAAGTTCGGAGGTGATCGCCGCCTCGCGCCCCGCCAACCAGTTCAAAAGCGTTGATTTTCCGGCATTTGGCGGACCGATGATGGCGATTTCAAACCCGTTCCTTAAACGCTCAGCGACCGAGGTACCCGCGATTTCGACCTCCAGTTCCCGTCGCAGCGCATCCAGTAATTCCCGGACTTCCGGCGTGACGTTGTCCGGCACGTCCTCATCGGCGAAATCGATCGCCGTGGCCATCAGCGCCGCGGCACGGATCAACAGGCTGCGCCAGGAGTCGATTTTAAGTCTCAGGCGTCCGGAATACACATTCATGGCCTGCCGCCGCTGCGCTTCCGTCTCCGCCTCGATCAGGTCGCCCAGTCCTTCCACCTGGGAGAGATCCAGGTGATCGTTCTCGAGCGCCCGACGGGTGAACTCACCTGGTTCGGCGGGACGCAGACCGTCCAATTCGCCAAGCGTGCGAAGAAGGATGGCCGCGACCGCGGCCCCTCCGTGGATATGGAATTCAACCACATCCTCACCGGTAAAGCTGGCCCCCCTGTCAAAAACCAGAACCAGGGCCTCGTCGAGGACATCACCGCTTGGAGACCGCAGCGCACGGAGCGCCGCCACGCGTGACCGGGGCAAGGTGCCCGCCAGTTTCCGTCCGACATCGTGCGCATGCGGACCCGAAACGCGGATAACCGCTACACCGGCTTTACCTCGGGCGGAAGCCTGCGCGTAGATTGTATGCATGACATCGATCCGGCGACATTGACTCACGCATTCATGGAATCGAAGAAATCCGAATTGGTCTTGGTCTGCCTGAGCTTCGAAAGAAGAAACTCGATGGCGTCGGTGGTTCCCATTGGATTCAGGATGCGACGAAGAACGAAGGTTTTCTGCAGATCGGCCCGATCAACCAGAAGATCTTCCTTTCTGGTACCGGATTTCAGGATGTCGATGGAAGGATAGACCCGCTTGTCGGCAACCTTTCGATCAAGCACGATCTCACTATTGCCGGTTCCTTTGAACTCTTCGAAGATCACTTCATCCATGCGGCTGCCGGTATCGATCAAAGCGGTGGCGATGATTGTCAGGGAACCGCCTTCCTCAATGTTCCGCGCCGCACCGAAAAACCGCTTCGGGCGCTGAAGGGCATTCGCGTCCACACCACCCGTAAGGACCTTTCCCGAAGACGGTACCACGGTATTGAACGCCCGACCCAGGCGCGTGATGGAATCAAGCAGGATCACCACATCCCGTTTATGCTCAACCAGACGCTTCGCCTTCTCTATGACCATATCACTGACAGCCACATGCCGTGTCGCCGGTTCATCGAAGGTCGAGGAGATCACCTCGCCCTTGACCGATCTCTGCATATCCGTAACCTCTTCGGGACGTTCGTCGATCAGTAGCACGATCAGATAGCATTCCGGATGGTTGGCCTCGATCGAATGGGCGATGTTCTGCAGAAGAACGGTCTTACCGGTTCGCGGAGGCGCGACGATCAGGCAGCGTTGGCCTTTCCCGATCGGTGCGACGAGATCAATGACGCGGGCCGAACGGTCCTTTATGGTCGGATCCTCGATCTCCATTTTCAGGCGCTGGTCCGGATAAAGCGGCGTCAGGTTATCGAATGCAACCTTATGGCGCGCACGGTCCGGCTCCTCAAAGTTGATTTCCTCCGCTTTGGTGAGACCGAAATAGCGTTCGTTTTCCTCCGGCGCACGTATCATGCCGGCTACCGTATCCCCGGTTCGCAGGCTATGATGCCGGATCATCTCCGGTGAAACATAGATATCGTCGGGTCCGGGAAGATAGTTGGCTTCCGGAGATCTCAGAAATCCAAATCCATCCTGAACGACCTCTAGGACTCCGTCGCCACCGATTTCCCAACCATCCTCCGCCTGCTCCTTGAGGATCTGGAACATCATGTCGCCTTTGCGCATGGTTGACGCATTCTCGATTTCCAGCTCCTCGGCCATGGCCAGGAGATCCTTCGGACTCTTTGCCTTCAGGTCGGCGAGGTTCAGTCGTTCTTTGCTCATGAAATATCCGTTGGACCAAGCCCGAAGGCCTCCGATCACCGCTTGATTGGAAAACGTTCACGGCCGGACGGCCGGACAAGGTGCCAGTAATTCATCGATTTGGTCCTCGTCAATCCTTTAACGACTTATTTTTTCGAATCTCGTGGCGCCCAGTGCGAGATCACGGGTTTTGGTCCATGGATGAATCGAGGGATTTCAGAACGGTCGTACCGAGACCGAAACGACGATCAGGATGACCAATACCGACGGAACCTCGTTCATCAATCGGAGTTGACGACCCGACCATTCGTTGGTGCCCGCGACAAAATCTTTCCTGCGCCGTCCAAGCCAATGATGAAACCAGGTCATCGCCAGCACACCGACCGCCTTCATCCAAGGCCAGATCTCCGACCAATCCACGACACCGGGAGTCAGCGCCAACAACAGTCCAGACACCCATACCATCATCATGGCCGGATTCATGATTACCCGAAGCAGTCTTCGTTCCATGATGATGAACAGGGCGTCGGTCTCGCTGCCTTTTTCGACCCTCTCATCATGGTAGACAAAAAGTCTTGGCAGGTAGAACAGTCCAGCCATCCAGGCGATGACCGCGATCAGGTGCAGGGCTTTGGTCCACGGATAGATGGAAACAAGCGTGAATTCCATATGACGTCCCTTCTCACCCGCTTGCCTAGAATAATATATATATCAATGAAAGGGATTATAAATCTATTGGGATTGTGGATAACAGGGATTAACTGATTATCCACACGATCATACCCCGAAGGAAATCCGATGCCTGTCAATCATAAAAAACAAATTATTGTCTATTTACAATATCTTATAAAGAGAAATTCGTCGAATTCTTCAAAGAAGCCTCATCCTGAAGCCAGATGGCCCTGTACCTGGGGACCATGTTCTGCACTGTGGAAAGGTTACGGACGAAGTCGGGCATTCATTTGAGTGAAACCGATGACAGCGGATGTGAGGTCCGTTATTCATGGCCTGTCCCTGAAACGATTCACGACTTTTCCACGGAGTCGCCGAATGTCTTCCCGACTTATTCTCGCATCCGGTTCACCCACCCGACAGTCGCTTCTGCGCGACGCGGGGGTGTGTTTTGAAGCGGTCCCGGCTGAAATCGACGAGGACGGGACCCGTGACTCGCTCATCGAGCAGGGTATGGGAGCGGAGGAAATCGCGGTCGAACTGGCGAAACGTAAAGCCTCAGATGTAGCGGCGACCAATTCCGATGCGGTTGTGCTTGGCTGTGATCAGGTTCTGAAATTAGATGGTCAAATTCTAGCCAAACCGAAAGATCGGGAGAATGCGGTGCGGCAATTGGGATTGATGAACGGTCGTAGCCATCGCCTATATTCCGCCGCGGTCATCATTGAAAACCGTCATCTTTGTTGGCGGTTCACAGGAGATGTCGCTCTTCATATGCGAAGGTCTTCCGACGAATTCCTGGAGGCCTATGTCGACCGAAACTGGCCCGGAATCGGAGAGGTGGTAGGTTGTTACAAGATCGAAGAGGAAGGCATAAGGCTGTTTGATGGCATTGGCGGTGACTATTTCGCCATAATGGGCTTGCCGCTTCTGGAGGTGCTGTCATATCTGGCGCGCAGGGGGGTGATTCCGGGATGAACGAGGAACGCGGCATACCTTTGGCCGGTGTGATCGGCTTGCCCGTTTCGCATAGCAGATCTCCTCGCCTTCACAATCACTGGCTGCAAAAATACGGGATCCATGGCCAGTACGTACCGCTCAGTCTAAAACACGCGGATCTTGAAGAGGCGATCAGGGCACTTCCGAAGCTGGGCTTTGTCGGCGTGAACGTGACCATCCCGCACAAGGAAACGGTTCTTTGGCTTGCCGATCTGGTAACGGATCGCGCGGCGTTGATCGGCGCGGCCAACACGCTGGTATTTCGCAGCGATGGAACGCTGTATGCGGACAATACGGATGGGTATGGATTTCTCGAAAACCTGCGGAAGAGCGCACCGGATTGGAAGCCTGAGGCGGGACCGGCCGCCGTAATCGGGAGTGGAGGCGCGGCCCGCGCGGTTGTTGCGTCACTCATGGAAATCGGCGTGCCCGAGATTCGTGTCAGCAATCGAAACAAGGCGCGCGCCGATACCCTGAGATCGGAATTCGGAGCGCGGATAATCGTTTATGACTGGGTGTGGGCCGGAAACACTATGGACGGCGCTAAGCTGGTCGTGAACGCGACGTCGCTCGGGATGAAGGGAAAACCCGAATTTCGGGTTTCGCTCGATGCCCTTTCACCCGAAGCCGTGGTGACGGATCTTGTCTACACTCCACTTGAGACCCGTTTCCTTCGGCATGCCACGAAAATCGGCTGCACGGTGGTGGATGGCCTTGGCATGCTGCTGCACCAGGCAGTGCCGGCGTTCGAGCGATGGTTCAACAAACGTCCCGATGTCGATGACGAGACGCGGAGGATCGTGCTGGAATGAGCCGCCGACCTTTTTTGATCGGGTTGACGGGTTCGATCGGCATGGGAAAGACGACGACGGCCCACATGTTCGCCGATGAGGGTGTTCCGGTCTGGGATGCCGACGCCGCTGTCCATGGAATGTATCGTGCGGAAGGACGGGCGGTTGAACCGATACGATCGCTTCGTGCCGATGTCATCGTTGGTGATGCCGTCGACCGCGTCGCGCTCAGGGACTGGATTTCCCGGGATCCCGCCGCATTGAAAGTGATCGAAGGGATTGTGCATCCACTGGTCGCCGCCGAACGGGCTGAATTAATTGAAGCTTCTACGGAGGAGATGCTGGTACTCGATATTCCGCTCCTTTTTGAGACGGGCGGTGACCGTGATGTGGACGTCGTCGCTGTCGTCTCGGCACCGCTGTCCGTCCAGCGCGAGCGTGTACTGGAACGGGGATGTGTGTCCGAGGCGCAGTTCGAAGCTCTCCTGGCGCGACAGATGCCGGATTCGGATAAGCGTTCCCGAGCCGATTATATTATTGAAACCCGATGTTTCGATGATGCCAGGAAGGCGGTGCGGTCCTGTCTTCAGGATGTTAGGTCGAGGTTGATGAATGCGTGAAGTGGTGCTTGATACGGAAACCACCGGTCTCGATCCCGAAGCAGGGCATCGAGTCGTTGAGATTGGAGCGATCGAGCTTTCGAACCATATCCCGACGGGTAGAAGCTATCACCAGTACATAAATCCGGATCGCGCCGTTCCGAAGGAGGCCTATCAGGTTCACGGGCTCGACGAGGCGTTTCTCGCCGACAAGCCGAGATTCGCCGATGTTGTCGATGATTTCATTGAATTCCTCGGTGATGGAAACCTGGTGATCCACAACGCGGCGTTCGACATGAAATTCATCAATTCGGAACTGCGCTGGATGGAACGTGCGCAGCTGTCGAACGGCAGAGTGATCGATACAATTCCGATCGCCAGAAAAAAATTTCCCGGATCGCCTCTTTCGCTCGATGCGCTCTGCCGACGTTTCGGGATAGATATTTCCGCTCGCGTCCAGCATAGCGCCCTACTGGACTGCGAACTTCTGGCGGCGGTCTATCTGGAGTTGGTCGGAGGGCGGCAGCCCGATTTCGCGCTTACCGTGCGTCCGGTCGCCGCGATAGGAATTTCGACCGGTGAGTGGCGTCCCGCACCCAGGACCAGAGGGCTACCGTCTCGACTCACCGAAGAGGAAGCTGCGGCCCATGCGGCGTTTGTCGAAGAGCTGGGTGAGCATGCGCTTTGGCGAAAATACGGTTATTGAACCTCCGTCTGTTTTACCTCTTCGGTTTTCTTCGCCGTGAGTTGTCGATAAAGCGCTGCGAAATCGATCATTTCCAGGTTCACTGGCGGAAATCCGCCTTCCCGTGTCATATCCGCTATAATTCGGCGGGCGAAGGGAAAAAGAAGTCTCGGGCATTCGATCAACAGGAATGGGTGTAGTTGCTGTTCCGGCAGGTTTTCGATTCGGAAAAGCCCTCCATATTCGAGTTCGAGCAGATAGAGCGTTTCGTCCTTGCCCCTGTTTTTCGCCGTAACGGAATACTTGCAGAGTAGATCATACTGGGAACCGGCGGAGCGCTTCTTCGCGTTAAGCGCAACCTGCACCGAAATCTCGGGTGTTACGTCGCCCGAAATACCTTTCTGAACCATGATGTTCTCAAAGGAAAAGTCCCTCACATATTGTCCAAGTATCTGTATTTGCAGCGTTTTGTTCTGCCCGTTCGGAAATTCGTACGTGTCCCGGCCATTCGTTGCCATACTGTAACTCCCTTTCGGTGACCGCTCCCGGCTCCAATAGGCGGGGTTTACGGCGCGTCAGGCAAGAGCGTTCCCGCCTTTGGGGCCAGCACTCAATCTATGTAATCGTGAGGAATTTGCAATCGGGATCGATATCAGGACCGGAACCAAAGGACTTCCGTCGGATCGGGCATCGATGCGTGGAAGAGAAGGCACGCGGTCTCAATGCCGGACCCAACCTGAAGCTTCCGATTTAGTGCCTGTTCGGGAATTTTCCTCGCATTCAACCTCGATGACGTCAGTGTGGGTATCCGTTGGTTGGACTCCCGATCCATCGGGTTCGTGACGCAACGCCCAGGAATAACGTCGGATAAGATAACGGAATGCCGCGGTCCGCACCGAGGGTGTCAAAAGCGCGAGACCTATGCCGTCAGTGAAAAAGCCGGGAGTCAGGAGCAGGGCACCAGCGACCAGAATCATCATGCCATGTGCCAACGGTTCAGTCGGGTTGTCCAATTCCGACAGCGTTTCCTGCAGCCACCGCAGCGTGGACAGCCCCTGAGACCGCACAAGCCAGGTTCCGACCGCCGCCGTGAGAACGACTATGGCCAAGGTTGGCCAAAGCCCGATCATTCCACCGATCTGAATAAACAGGATGATCTCTATCAGCGAGGTTCCGACAAAAATCGCGAATAGCCTCATGAAAACCTCATTGATGGTTTACGGCTTGCGGTGGACTCGACCTTTCGTAACACCTACATAAGTCGTACAATCGATGATTGCCACCTGACCGGGAAGGGGATTCGCATGGGTAGCGCTGCCATTCAGCTTCTGGTTCTCGCTGGAATTGCCGTCTTCCTGATTTTACGCCTGCGTAGCGTCCTGGGCACCCGGGATGGTTACGAAGCGCCACAGGTATCGAACCCGCGGGATGTGCAGCCCACACGTCCGGAGCCAGAGGTGGTCGAAGACTGTGTTGACGATGACATCATCGATCATGTCGAGGAAGGATCCGATTCGGCTCAGGCCCTGGCCTCGATGAAGCTGGTGGAACCGGACTTTTCCGTCGGTGAGTTCCTTCAGGGGGCACGGGGGGCGTATGAGATGATCCTCATGTCCTTTGAGCGTGGCGACATCGACAGCATCGCACCGTTTCTTGACATCGAAGTCTACCAGACCTTCGTCGATG
This sequence comes from uncultured Rhodobacter sp., assembly GCA_965201085.1. Lineage (GTDB taxonomy): Bacteria > Pseudomonadota > Alphaproteobacteria > Rhodobacterales > Rhodobacteraceae > JAPOUP01. The sequence goes on from CBDAVS010000016.1 coordinate 591,320, forward strand.
TGGTGGGAGAGCGTGAGGATCAAGGACTGACCATTGAGGCGAAATTTGTCGGAATTCGAGAAATCGCGCTGAAGGAGGCTGTATTCAACCAGAAAACGAAAGAGGCCGAAATCACGGTGCGGGTTGTCGGAGAGTTGACCGGAACGGTTCGGAACGGGGCCGGGGAAATCGTCGAGGGTAGCCCCAACGAGATCAGGCGACAGAAAGACATCTGGACCTTCATGCGGCAAATGGGTTCCAACGATCCCAACTGGAAGCTCATCGCGACAAGCGAATGACGCAATGAGGTTGTCGGAATCGGTCTTGAACCTCAATCGGGATGACGGATGTCCCGAAGATGACCACCCGCCATTTGCCGGAGTGATTGCACTAAGCACTGCGGATCTTCCGGTCATGGACGATTTTGGGAGCGATGGGTCGGATCTGGATGGCTTCCAAGGCATATATCGCGAACCGTCTGGAGCCGGACGATCCGATGAAAGATGTGCCCAAGGTGGAGTTTCGGTCGCTCGCGATGGCGTCGAATCCATGCGGTGGTCTCAGTCTCCACTGAAAAGCTCTGGATGGGGGAGGGGCGTATTCCGGTCGGGTCTTCGATCACGATTTCCTGAATCCTGTGTATGATTGCCACGGGAATGGGGCGCAAGGGCATACGATTGCCGACTTCGGACGAACGGAGCCTTTGGGCGAAGGTGACCAGAAAGGTCACCGCGCTTCATCCTGAAAAGCCGAAGGCGCAGCCATCAGCGAATTGTCGCGCCGAGCCGGATGGTGCTGTGGCGGGGGGTGCCGTTCGCAAACCCATTCCAGAGTTTCGGATCGGCGAAAGAGGCGTGAATGCTGGTTCGATATACGAATTCGTTCCGAACGCGTCCCAGTATCCCGAGCTTCATCCATCGCGTATGGACAAGAAGATGCACGGCAGGCTCAAACGTGGAAAACTTGAGCCTGAAACCCGAATCGATCTTCACGGTATGACGAAAGCGCAGGCATTGCCTGAACTCAGTCTCTTCATCCACGAAGCCCATGTGGCGGGACGCCGTCTGGTCCTGGTGATAACCGGAAAGGGCCGGAACAGAGAAAGGCACGAACCGATGACAATGCGAGGTGGTGTTCTGAAGCGATTGGTACCGCACTGGCTTGGCATGCGTCCGTTATCCAATCTCGTACTGCAGGTTACCGAGGCGCACCCGAAACATGGCGGATCGGGTGCCTACTATGTCTACCTACGTCGCAGGACATAGCAGACCTCGCGCGCTTCGCCACCTCATCTGACGTGGACGTTTCCGCAGAGCGCTCGGCCCGCGGTAAGGCCGTTTAACCGACCGAAGCGCCGTCGGTCGTGGCTTCAAGCCTCGATGCCCGTTCCGCGAGCCAATCGTGAAAGCCGAGATCGGTTTGCCCGGAGGCCACGGTGTTCCGCCAGTCCGAACGGGGGTCGGGCCCGACCGCATCAATATCCGGCGGAATCACGCCGTTCACCATCCATGGCGCGAGCGGAATCCGACGAAGCCAGTCGGATACGGTCGGTATCCTCCGGCAGTCCTCGCGAACATGTCGCTCACCGATAAACCGCACCGGTACCCGTCGACCGTCGGCATTGACGATCTCGTGCTCGAAGACCGATTGCGCTTCGAATATTCCTCCGCTGTCACGCCGCAGAAGCTCGCCGGTGCGACGGGAGGGCTTTGTGGGACTTGGACGCATCGAACCAATGCCGCGGATCATGACGGATCGCGGGACGGAATACTGCGGGCGCGTCGACGGACACGATTTCCGGCCCTTCCTGGCGGTCAACGATACCGACCACACCAAAACCAGGGTGAAATCGCCCCGGACCGACGGCATCCGCGGGCGCTTCCACAAAACGGTGCTGCAGGGGTTCCACCAGGTCGCGTTCCGAAAGAAGCCATATGACGGCATCGGTGCGTTGCGGGCCGATCCGGATGAATGGCTGAACCACTACAGCCGCGAACGCGGCCCATCAGGGCGGAATGTGCTGCGGCGGAACCCCGTTCCAGACCATGATCGAGGGCAAGGGGATCCGGAAGGAAAAGTTCCTGAACCAAACCTGACCTGACAGACGCCGCCGGAAAAACGGCCAACTGTCAGATCACATCGGAACCACTACGGATTATATCCGCCCGCCGAGTGCTTGCACCTGCCCGAATTCTGTTAACGCCGGCCGGTCGTGATCGTTTCCCGGCATACGACGCTTCAGGGGATCGTGACAGTTGTGCCGATGAAAACCAGGAAGCGGATCGATACCCGGTTTTCGGTGCCGATCCGCTCCCCCAGCGACGGACACGATGATCCCTGGAGGCGTTGAAACCGTGCGATTTCGACGGATGGACAGTAAATCTCGGTTCCTTCGAGACCAATCTTATTCGCCATTCAGCCCTCGGGATTGGATGCCATGGAGGCTGCGAAAGCTGACCGCTGCTCAGCGCTTGCTTTGGTCTGATGATTGGCTTTCCATTCATCATAAGGCATGCCGTAAAAAATCTCGCGCCCCTCGTTTTTCGACATTTCAATTCCGCGCTCACCAGCAGCTTCCTGATACCAGCGCGACAGGCAGTTGCGGCAGAACCCCGCGAGATTCATCAAATCGATGTTTTGAACGTCGGTGCGTTTTTCCATCAGGTGCTGTCGCAGTCGCCGAAACGCGGCGGCTTCGAGTTCTACGCGTGTCCGCTCTTCCATTTCTTTCTCCTTATCGACTCAACTTCCATCGCTGACTTGCCGGATCGGCTGGTTACGGCGGGATCAAGCACGGAACAATATGTGCGGTAGATCGCTCAAGAGTCCATGCGTTTGAAGGTTTCCATAAGTATGGGAGCGAGTCGCTCGGCCCATGCGCACTGGGACTCCTTCGTCGAAATTAGATCATGGCGAATTTCGATCAGGGCATTGGGTCGCTCGGAGCGCAGGGCATGGCGGTATAAGCTGTCTCCGCGAATAGCGCCGGAATAGGGTTTGTTCCGACCCACACAGAGATCCCCTTCCCGTTCGAGCCGTTCGATAAGAGGTCCCGCGAACCGATCGTCTTCGCTCGAATAGAGCACGCCGATATGCCAAGGACGCCGCTGTTGGGCATTGAGATATGGCGTAAAGCTATGGATCGCGAGATAGACAGAGCGTTCAGCTCCCGCTGTTGCCAAGGCCGAGATTTCGGCGTGATACGGTCGATAGAAGCTATTGAGCCGATACTCGCGCTCCGCTTGATCGAGTCCACGATTACCCTCGATAACCGTTCCATCGCTCAGCTGCATCAGCAGCGTCGGATCGCTCTCGCCGCGGTTAGGGTCAATGACCAGGCGGGAGAACGTACTGAGAATCGCGGGCGCGTCCAGTATCCGTGACAGAAAACGGGTTACTTCCGCCGCTCCGATATCATAGGCGATGTGGCGACCCATGTCGGTGGCGGACAGTCCCAGATCACCACCGGAAACCGTCGGAGGCACAGTGTTGCTCGCATGGTCGCATGTTATCAGCCAGGAACCGGGGCGGTTCCTTCCGATGACCTCAAAGGCCGGAAAGTCCGTTTGAATTTCATCGCTCATCCTATTCGCAGAATAGGATTGAATGGATTGGGATGCCAGCCGTTCCGGTTGCCAGGCATGAACTTTCGATACATAGAGGCCGGGATGCGCTGAAATGGGGACGGAGGCGATAGGTGGGGAATTCCATGAGACGCTACAGAAACGTGAAAATCGTCGCCACATTGGGACCGGCCTCCGACGATTATTCGACAATCCGGGCGTTGTTCGAGGCTGGCGCGGACGTATTCCGGTTGAACATGAGTCATGGTGACCACAAGAGCTTCCGGAATCTGCATAGCACCGTTCGTCAGGTCGAGGAGGATGTTGGACGGCCGATCGCCATCATCGCCGATCTGCAGGGCCCAAAACTGCGATGCGGTGTGTTTGCCGATGGAAAGCAAGAGCTGAAAGAGGGACAGAAATTCCGCTTCGACCTTGATGAAGTGCCCGGCGACTCCGGTCGCGTCTGTCTTCCGCATCGTGAAATCCTGGATGCTGTGGCTCCCGGAACGACGTTGCTGGTCAATGACGGTAAAATCCGGCTGGAGGTTGAAAACAGCGGTAAGGACTTTGCGGAATGCAGGGTGGAGGCAGGCGGTGAGATATCCGATCGCAAGGGCGTCAACGTTCCGGATGTTGTCCTTCCGCTGACGGCGCTGACCGATAAGGATCGGGCCGATCTCGAAGTCGCCTGCTCATTGGGCGTGGATTGGATCGCGCTTTCGTTCGTGCAGCGCGCCGAAGATGTACGGGAGGCCCGTGATCTGGTGAATGGGCGAGCGGCGATCATGACCAAGGTCGAGAAACCCGCCGCGGTCAAGGCTTTTGATGGCATCCTTTCGGTATCGGACGGTATTATGGTGGCGCGGGGTGATCTAGGCGTTGAGCTCCCTGTCCAGAATGTCCCTCCTATTCAGAAGCAGCTGGTACGGAAGTCCCGTGCGGCGGCCAAGCCGGTGATCATCGCGACTCAGATGCTTGAGAGCATGATCGCATCCCCGGTTCCCACCCGGGCGGAGGTATCGGATGTCGCCACCGCTATCTACGAGGGTGCGGATGCCGTGATGCTGTCGGCGGAATCGGCGGCGGGCGGATATCCGGTCGAGGCCGTAAGTACGATGAACAATGTCGCCGTTGAGGTTGAAAGCGATCCCGCTTACCGGAACCTCATCGCGGCGTCCGGCGAGGCCAAAGAGGTCAGTGTGGCAGTGGGTATTGTGTCGGCGGCGCGTGAGATCGCCGAGACGACGGACGTCAAGGCGATTTTCTGTTTCACCCAATCGGGAACGACGGCGGCGTTGGTGGCGCGCGAGCGGCCGATCGTTCCGATCATCGGTATGGCGGTCCTCAAGAGCACGGCGCGGCGACTATGCCTGACCTGGGGAACCCACTGTATCGAGACCGGCGAGATGGGCAGATTCCGGCAGGCGGTATTGAGTGCCGCTGGTGCGGCTCGGGAGCATGGCTTCGCTTCCGCTGGTGACCAGATCGTCGTTACCGCCGGTGTACCGTTCAATCAGCCCGGGTCGACCAATATCCTGCGCGTGGCTCCATGTGATGAACGACTGATCTATCAGGCTGAACCTGAATAGTGGCGGTTATCCCGTCTTTGGCGCTCCGCTCACATATTTGGTATCCATGATGCTGAAAGGCCTTCTATGCGGCTCAACTGGAAGACCTCTGTAAATATCTTTCATCTAGGTTTAGAGTTTGAATCATAAGTCACTGATATCATTAAACTATTGTTTTTCATGGAGTTGACGCCCTCGCCACCCGCCTGAGCAGGAACCGGCAGGCGGCCAGCTGCGCCCATGCCAGCGAGTTCTCGCTGAGCCTTTCGTAATCTTTCGACAGGCGGCGGCACCGGCCCATCCAGGCGAAGGTCCGCTCCACCACCCAGCGGCGGTAGAGAACAGTGAACCCTTTGACATTCTTCGGTTTTTCGACGATCCTGATCACGTTCGACAACCCCATCCCCTCAAGCCGCTCCCGCAGCTTCGGACCCGGGTGGCCACCGTCGGCGAACAGCCTACACACCGTGGGCACCGTCTCCAGCAGCTTCGCGATCAGGTCCGGCGCCCCGTCCCGGTCCTGGATGTCGGCGGTGTGAACCGTCATGACGATCGGTGTGCCGTCGGCGTCCACGATCAGGTGCCTTTTCCTCCCCTTCACCTTCTTCCCGGCGTCGTAGCCGCGGGGCCCGCCGCTCTCCGTGGTCTTCACCGACTGGCTGTCGATCGAGGCGGCGGTCGGCTCCGCGGAGCGCCCCGAACACCGCCGCGCGAGGTCCCGGAGACGATGCACGAGACGCTCCAGGAGCCCGCTCCGCCGCCATGCGTAAAAATAGTTCTGGACGGTGGAAAACGGTGGATATCCAGAGGGTAACGCGCGCCACTGGCATCCCGTGGACAGGATATACCGGCCCGCGTCGAACACCGACCGAAGGTCGACCTCGCGCGGCCGTCCCATCCTTCCCTGCTTCGGCAGCATCGGCTCGATGATGGTCCATTCGGCGTCGGTCAGATCGTTTTGACTGTGGTCGTCCGGGCGCTTATGGATCTGTTGGGTGGTCCTGTTCCAGGGCATGGCTCTCTCCGTATTTGGTTGCGTTCACCAACCGGAATGCCACATCCTGCGGGACCACTCAACTTATGGAACAAACTCTTAGGAATCGGGTTGACCTATGAATTTGACCTTGCACCATTCGGTGCGCAGCGGTATTGGGGTGTGGTGTTCAGAGGCTAAGAGGGGTCTGGCAATGAGAGGTCTAAGGGTGGATCGCTTGGTTTCACGATGCCCGCTTTTTGTCTCATAGCCTGAATGAACTTGTCGGATCCCGATAAATTACCGGCGAGCGTTGGAGATTGGCGCTTCAACAACTGGGTATTTTTCAAAACAGCCACGGCTTTGGATGTTGATAGCTGCCTGTCAGTTGGCGCTGACCTCAAAGCTCGCACAGGAAATGGTTGGACCCCGCTTTACGCTGCGTCTAGTTTTGGAAACATTGAAGCAGTGAGCGCCCTTCTGTCCGCTGATGCTGATTTTAAGGCCCGAGATGAGGACAATTGGACACCTCTTCACCTTGCGGCTGTTTCTGGTAACTCTGAAGTCGTAGAAAGGCTTGTATCGGTCGGTGCCGAACCGAACGCTCAGGCCGTCGATGGTGTGACCCCTTCATGAAGCGGCGGGACATGCGGAAGCCATGACGTTAGGGATCCTCATGGAAGCTGGTGCCGATCTTGAAGCCCGCGACAAGTTTGGTAAAACGCCCATTCACGCGGCGGCGGAGCACGGAAATGCCAGTACTTTGGACGCTCTGCTCGACGCCGGTGCCAATCCAAACATTCGCGACGCATTCGATGAAACCCCCTTTCATTCTGCTGCGAGACAGGGTGACGCTAAGGCGGTGAATGCCCTATTGGTCGCCGGTTCCAATATTGATGCCCGAAATGAGCTTGATTGGACTCACCTTCATATCGCTGCTCGCTTTAACAGCATAATGATCGCAAAGGCCCTGGCTGAAGGTGGTGCCGACGTTGGGTGTCGGACAGATGGTGGCTGGATCCCCCTTCATGCGGCGGCGGCAGTAGGCGACGCTGCCACAGTGGATGCGCTGCTTGATGTTGGTGCGAACCCCAATGCCCTTGATTTTGATAACCAGTTCCCTTTTGATCTTGCCAAGCAGAATGATAAAGTCAAAGACACTAAAGCCTACTGGCAGTTGAACGATGCAAGGTTCAAAGGGAGTATGAAGAATCAAGGTGTTGTTGACATGCGGACTAAATTGGCTGTATTAAGCGTTTGGATCATACGAGATCCGTTCATATCGCGGATTAGAGACGCATTGTCACTTTGCAAATTTTGGTGCTGAAAGGAGTATGGAGGGTACACGGATGTATAGTGACACTGTAGAACAAGATGATAAGAACGATACAATTATCCGGGAGATTATCGGTCTTGAGAGAAGATATTTTTTTGAGAAGCGCAATGTGAAGTCAGAGCGCCAACGTAAGCTTCGCGAACTTATCGAGCGTCATACAAAGATGAGTGCGAGCGATGATTCTTGAGAAGATCAGACTGAAAGATTTCCGATGCTTTTTTGGGGAAACTCACATCCAGTTCTCCGAAGATCCTGACCGAAATGTTACCATCATCTACGCCGAGAATGGTGTTGGCAAAACAACGCTATTGAACGCCCTACTATGGTGTTTTTACGGTGAGACAACAGCGCGCTTCGAAAAACGCAAAGACATCCTGAACTATGACGCTAAAAAAGCCAATCGTACGCTCGCATCGGTAGAGGTATTTTTTGAGCACGACGAAAAGCGCTATATCGCCAAGCGCTTGGCAAACGTTAGATCAACGGCAGGCCGCGAATTCCACGTCGCGCGCATTCAAGACGGAAGTCAAATCAGGCTCCATTCACCAGATACCTTCATCAATACGGTGATCCCTCGCGATATGGCGTCGCATTTCTTGTTTGATGGTGAACATGCTGAGGTCTTCCTCGGCGAGGATAACCGCGGGTCCATCAAGAGCGCTGTCCGCGATATTCTGGGCTGCTCTCTCATAGAGACGGCTATCGAAGATCTCAAAGCCGCATCGAGCAATTTCGGTAAGCAAATTCCTTCAACGCCAGCAACAAGGCAGATCGAAGATCTCAATCGCGTACTAGACTCGCTGACGAAACAGATTGAAGAGGTAAAAGCGCGTATCGCTGAACTTGAACGCAAACGAGAGCAGACCGAACGGCAAATTAGTGACATCGATGCAAAGCTTCGCATCACGGCTGCCGCTAGAGAAATTGAGGAGAACCGTGTTTACCAGGACAGGCAGCTTTCTAGCGCTCAGAAACGACAGAAGGAATACATCGACGAGGTCTACAAGTGGCTTGGTGATAATGGTCGCTTTATTGTTTCCAAGAAGATCACCGAAGAGACTTTTTTATTCCTCGACGAAAAGCAGCACCGCGGACGCATACCATCACCATACAACGAAGAGTTCGTAAAGGACATTCTTGAAGCCAAAGAATGCATCTGCGGCACGAAGCTCCAGCCGGGAAGTGCGGAGAGCAGAAAAGTAGCAAGCCTTTTGGAAAAGGCCGCCAATCAGGTGATGCGCGACCGTGTTTCCAAGGTGCGGGCTAGGCTCACAAGTCTCAAGAGCGAGCGCACTAAAGCCCCTAGGCGCTTGACAGTCGCGAAGCGGCATCTGTCAGAAGCCGACGAAGATTGCGCAAGGGCCGAAGCGAAACTCGCCGAGATCAGTGACAAACTGAAGGGTATCAATTTGGAAGACATTTCCAAACGTGAACAAAGGCGTGGTGAACTAAAGGAAGAGTTGACAAAGATCGACCGTGAACTCGGTTACCTTGATCCCAAGGTAAAAGACTCCGAACTCCAGAAGTCAAAGATCAATAAAGATATCACTGACCTCGCTAAACAAGACAAACAGACCGTCATCTATGGAGAGCGACGCGATCTTTGTGAGGAGATTAAAGTCAAGTTGGAAGCTGAACTTGTCAAAGAAGAGGATGGGGCTCGCAAAGTGCTCCGTGCTAGCATAAGACGTATTCTCGAAGCTACAACTCACAAAAGCCTAAAACCGCGCATGACTGATGACTATGTCATCAGCCTCATCAATGCCGACGGTACGACTCTTCCGAAATCGAGTGGAGAAAACCAATTGCTTGGCCTAGCTTTCACGGCTGCGCTCGTCAAGTTTGCAAAAGTGCGTGAGAATGCACAAAACTATCGACTCCTGCCAGGAACCATAGCTCCTCTTGTTCTCGACTCGCCTTTCGGCCAGCTAGACGAGGCGTATCGTGCGACTACAGCTGAGTTCATCCCCAAGATGGCTCGGCAGGTTGTGTTGATGGTTTCGAAATCTCAGGGCACGAAAAATGTGTTGAGCGTACTTAACGATTACATCGGCGCGGAGTATTTGCTTGTTCGCCACAACACGGAGTCGCGGGGTGAACGCATGCAGGAAAGCCGATACCTAAGAGGAAAGGAGTTTAAGACTTCAATCTTCGATGCTCAATATGACGGAACTGAGATTGTGGAGATTACAGGTCCATGAGCAATCGCGCCCCGAACATCAACAGAAGCCGTATCCATGAAGATATGGTCCAACGGCTTGCAGTTCAGAAACTGCCGGATGCCAATCGGACGCTCTTTCCAACAATCCGGGAGTTGCTCTGCTTTGCTGCTCTTCTCGGCTATTCCGAAAATCGCCGCTCGCCCCTAGACAAGGCTGCTGGCGTAGAGGATGTGTCCTACCAGCAATTCGAGCGAGGCGATGCAGAAGATCTCATATATCTGATCGCCCTCGCTGAAACAAAGGATCTCGAAGTTCTAAAGGATGGGGAAGAAAGCCGTTGTGCGGAAATCTTCGAGGAATACGTAAATGGTGGCCTCCAGATCATCCATGAAGCTATGCTTCGCGGTGGTGGCGAATATCCAGACCGGGATATTTTGGAACTGCTCAATGAATGTGGCTTCTTGGATAGCACCGATGGGGAACCCGATCTGTCGGGTATCACCTTCTAGATGTTGCGAGAGCTATCGTACAAAGGAGTCTACAAGTCTGACAGGGATAACATACTGGAAGATTTTTACTTTCCGACGCTTTCTGTGGCGACCCACTATGATCGGGCGGTTGGATATTTTTCAGCTTCGACAATTAGTTACGCGGGGCAGGCTCTTTCGGTTTTCGTAGAGCGCGAAGGTCAAATCAGGCTGATCCTTGGTGCGTTTTGTGATTACCAAGACCTAGAAGCCGTCAAACAGGGCTATCGGAGGAAGGAGGTATCGGAGGCAATCGGTGGCGAGTTTCTGTCGGAGATTTCCAATGTCAGTGATGAGCTGTTTCAAAACCGTTTCGAGGCGTTGTCTTGGCTTGTGGCGCAGGGGCGGCTTGATGTGAAAATTGCTTTGCGAGAAAGGGGTATGTATCATGATAAGGTCGGAATCATATCGGACAAAGCCGGTGACCGGGTTATCTTTTCCGGCTCGGCGAACGAAAGTACCTACGCTCTTCTCCCAACCCACAACTATGAATCAATCAATGTATTCCGGACATGGGTTCAGGGGCATTCCGAGTTCTATGACCCGCATATCGAGAGCTTTGAGCGGCTTTGGAAGGACGAAAGCCGGGGAACAACGGTTTTGGACATACCAACAGCCGTCAGAGACAAGTTGATATCCGTCGCGCGCACTTTGAATCATAGACCCGCCTCAGAAATCGAGGCTAATGTTGCCGCTCGTATCCGTTCTCGTGCAGGAGGCGTTTTCAGCGCCGATTCGAGCAAGCCTCGAATACCCGAGGTGATCGATGGTCAACCCTTCAAAATGAGAGACCACCAAATCGCCGCACTCCACGCTTGGAGGGCCAAGGGTGAGTTCCAGGGTGTTTTTGACCTCGCGACAGGCGCTGGCAAGACGATTACTTCCATTTACGCTATTGTGAAGTTATCTGAAGTGATTGATGGTCTTGTTTGTGTAGTTGCTGCACCCTATCAGAACCTCGCCGATCAGTGGGTTGATATTCTGAAAAGATTCAACATCTACCCAGTGAAATGCTACGTCACCCGTTTACAGTGGAAAGACAAACTGCGAAAATTGGTCCATGAGATGAATTTTGGGAGTCGTGGGTTCGGAGCCATCGTCGTCGTCAACCGCACATTAAAAAGTCCGGAATTCCAGGACTGTTTGTCAAAAATCAAGGGTGGACGTCTGCTTTGGATCGGTGACGAGTGTCATCACCACACTTCAAAGGTATATAAAGGATTCCTACCCGAACATGCAAAATTCCGTATCGGTCTGTCAGCGACACCTAAGCATTATTTGAACGAAGAACGGAATGAGAGGCTTAACGATTTCTACGGTGATATCGTTACTAGCTACACCTTGAAACAGGCGATTGAGGACAAGGTCCTGACGCCTTATGACTACCATCCTCATATTATTGAATTCACTGAAGATGAGGCGGAAAAATTCGTCGATCTATCTGAGAAAATTGGAAGGATCACAGCTCAGCGGAAAGGTAATTTCAATGAGATAACCCCGCAGTTAACAGGCCTTCTAATGCGGCGCGCACGACTAGTTGGCTGTGCTTCGAACAAGATCCCGATGCTCGAAGCCATGCTGACCGGTGAGCCACCAATCCAGCACACGCTCTTCTACTGCGGTGATGGCACCATAGAGACCGCCGAAGATGAATCTGTTTCTGAAGAAAACATTTCACAGGGCAAGCGCCAAGTTGAGGAAATTAGCCTCATGTTGCACAGAATGTCCTGGGATGTCTCCCGCTTCACATCACGAGAAACCCGCAAGGAACGCGACAAAATAATGGAGAACTTTCGAATTGGTAATATCCATGCGCTAGTCGCGATCAGATGCCTGGATGAAGGTATCGACGTTCCCGCTTGCAGTACAGCCTACATCTTGGCAAGCTCAAGCGACCCGCGACAGTTCGTCCAACGACGTGGCCGTATTCTGCGCCGTTTTCCGGGGAAGCAGCGAGCCTTAGTCCACGACTTCGTGGTTGTGCTACCTAGAGAATTCGATACGGAATCAGAATATGCTAGACGCTTGATAAAATCCGAACTTCGTCGTGTTGCGGAGTTCTCTTCGTTATCGGAAAACCGTTCTGAAGCCTATGAAGTTCTCGCACCCGTGCTCAGATTGTATGATCTTGAACACCTGATATAGGATGTGACTGAGTGAGTTATGCCCCAAAGTTGGTGACGGGGCGTGAGGGGCGGCATATCAAGGCGGCGGAAGGAACGCCGTCAATCTCGGAGAGATAAGGGATATACCACATGACCGAATCTACAGTGATACAGTTCGAACGGCCATCGGAGTTGAGTAATGGTGGAGGTTAATACCCCGGTGCTGATCCGAAACGCAGCCCCGGCCCGCCGCCGGAGCGGGGACGAAGCCCGGGTGGAGGCGGCGCACCGGAAACTTTCGGTAGTGTCAAATATCTTTCGCACTTTCTGTTTTCACGCGACGTCGGCTCCTTGGGTTTGATCCGCAGACAGCGGAGTCATGTTCATGTATTTGCGGGTGGACCATTGTGTTCCTGCGATGTGCCTCAATCCGGCCGCGGCCGCTGCGACGGAGCCCACGCGATACCGTCGGCGGACCGCGCCCGGGCCGCCGCGCGATGGCCCCGTTCGAAAGCCTGCCTTTCCCCGTGACGAAAATCCGGCCTCTCCCGTCGAAGGCCGGGTGACGGCAACCCTCGGGCATGAAACTTTACTCGGTTCGTTCACCGGGACTGTCGCCTCTATCCGGCTGTTTCGCTATATGCCGCGCCCCCGGCGCGGCTTCCCACCACCTAAGGTGCTGCACTTCGGGCTGGCGCGGGGGATATGAAACAAGCAAAAGATCTTCTTGAAAGCGTTGGCGACCAGTTTTATTTATGGCATGCCAAACAGGTTTTTGTCTGACCGTACAGTGTATCGATGTCGATGTCGCCGTCGTGATCCCGAAGTGGGTTTGGTTGGCGGTTTGCTTTTGTGCGCTCAAGCCGTCTAGTATAATCTTCCTCAATCTGACTCACACGTGTGGGTTGCGATAACTCATCGAGTGACTCCCCTTGAGACCAAGTAAAGGGTGATCCGTTCTCAACCGCTACCTTCTCATAAGACTTAGCTTCCTCGAACGCTTTGGGATGGCGCTCTTTCAGGCGCACCCACTCTATTTTTTGCTGATAGAAACAAAAGGTGCAACCACTCCGGGAACGCCAATCATAGTAGCGTGGGAGACCAAGACCAGATGTCTCGAGGATGTCCAGAACGCCGATTTTGTCAATCCCAATATCTTTGAAAGGTAAGATAATTTTAAGTCGTCTGTGTTTGGAACTGTAACCCTCTCTGTAATCTTCGTCAGAACGAATTGCGACATAGCTAGAAACGGTGTATCCTTCCTTTAGAAAAGGGCGAACCCACCGTTCGAATGGACGTAGCTTGAGCTGCCGTGTGCACCATCTTGTTTGCGGCGACGGTAGAAAATTGTTGTACTGTTTAAGCCAAAAATCGAAATCCCGATCAGGATTTAAACGTAAAATGGCCTTACCGAGAAATCCTTCGAGGCGACCTAGGAACTCATAGACCTCCGGTAATTCCTTACCGGTGTCCGTAAAAAAATACTCTATGTCGAGATCGGGATGATACTGACGCATGTAAACAGCGAGCGCCGCGCTGTCACGGCCACCCGAAAGTCCCAAAACATGCTTTTGGAGAGCTTTAGTCACGATATGACCCTTTCGTAATCTCGGTTGGGATGCTCTACTGTTGAGGCGATATAACGAGAGCTGAGTTCTGCGAGCGCAGCGAGGACAATCCGATGGTTATGTTCACCGGTGATTTTTAGGGCATTTTCAACGCCTTTAATAACTTCATCAATAACAATACGCTCGGCGTCGGATATCTCGAATTCGGCGTGCAGCGGAGTGGGTCTGCCACTAACACCGACAACCACAGCTATCGCATGCCGTTTATCGACCCGCCCCTTCACACGAGCAAAATTTTCTGTTCGAATGAATTTCTGCGCAAAGTCGGTAATTTCGACCGCAACACGGTCAAGATCTGGGTCTGTCCAAATTCTCGGTGGCTTGTTCGCTGCGAGGCTCGCAATGCTTTCTATTTCTTCGGCTGTTCCTAAAAATTCGGCAAGGCGATTGATGAATGCATTGAGCCGGAAATCACCTCCGAGCCTCTGAATGTTCTCTGATCGGGATCGCAAATCCGCAAGAGCTTGTGGTGAAGCATTCGGGACCTGCAGTTCAGCTAGCATGAGATCGTTTAAGCGTCGCAACATTGACGGATATGATTGCACAAGTTCCTCAAGACCTTCACGGACATCGTTGACGATGTTCTGCAGTCCGTCCTCGCTAGTGAACGCACAACGGTCGCCGAAAGCGACCGGAATGTCGTCGAACAGAAACTTATTCGGATCGTTCGCATGCTTGAACAGGTTACGAACTCTTACGGCATTGGTGGAAAGTTGTGCCGTACGTTTGGTCCAAGGATGCAAGCGGTCAAAGATAGCGATAAGACCACGTGCAACGTCGATTGGTGCGAGATGTGTCAGCTTATTGCCAGTGTCTAGTTGGCGAACAATTTCCGCCATGCTGGACAAAAGGCGTCGTGCCAGGTCCGAGAGGTCCATCCAACGTAGCTGTATGTCACTGGCACTTCGACCCAGTACTTCGATGTCGATATCTTTGAGCCGTGATTGGAAGACGCCTTCCCTATACAATGCGACCTTATCACGGCGAGATAGGATAAAGGCGGATGCAAGGACGGGCATTAGACCGTCTTTAACGCCAAAAGGTTGGGCGGACCATAGACGGTAAATTTCTTCCATGCCGACGGTACGGTCCTCTGTATTCTTCAATAGATCGACCGTCGATTCCCAGAGATCAAAGAGGCCGACAGGATCATTGCGCTTCTCTGGTGCACAAAAGCGATATTTCTTCCCGCACTTTGCGTAGAGACCGGATTTTTCAAGGATGGAACTAAACAGACCACCTTCTGCGGGGTAGCCTTCAATACCGAGACGAGCCTCTCCTTCATTTGATACCATTGCTCGTAACAAGGCGTTACGCGCTGCAACAGCGTTGCTAGAGGGCTTTATGCGGTTTAGCAGCTCGTTGTTAAAGCGAGGAGAGCGAAAATAGCGCTTAGCGGCAAAACTGGATGCGACATCGTTGAGCTCGGCGTGATACCATTGACTTGGCGGTTGGTTCTTGAGGAACCAGGTTGCGTTATCGAACGCTCGCCGAATTTCTTCTTCGATTTGCCCTTGAAGGACCGTATGTCGGGCTTTGACTTCACGTTGAGCGACAGGGTCACCCGCAAGGTCTGGATGCTCTTCCTGTACCTCATTGAGTGCCAGCAGTTCGCTGGCTAGATCGGTGATTGCCCATGCACGACTGGATAGGCCGATAACGACATCCCAGTTCTTTGGTTTTCGTCCGGCCTCTCGGCAAATCTTCCTCGCTTACTCGTTTGTCTCACCCTCTGTCGGTAAGGCAAGCAGAAATTTTCCGATCGTACCGACAGAAGGTTCGTATTTGCTTGCTTGTTCAATAAGACTATTGACGGGGGCGATTTCGACATCAAACCAACGAAGGGCTCCCGTCTCGTGGTAGTGGCGCTTCGCTAGGATCGGTTGGAGTTTGACGATTTGTTGCAAGGCTTCAATGTCGACTTCTCTGACATGTTGCAGGGAGTCTTGAACGACGCGCTCCACATCGAAGTCGCTTCCCGCATAAATTGCATAGGATCCCGAAAACTTTCTGAATACGACCAGAGACCATTTCTTCAATTGATTCAGCGCATTTTTCGTGGTGCGTTTGGATGCACCGCTAACGCATGCCGAAAGAAGTTCATGAGTGGGCACGAGGCCGGATCTTTCTTTGAAGAGATCGATTAAAGCAATCGACTTGAGTAATCGCAGATGCAGCGTATCACCCCCAAGCGCCTCACAGCGCTCGATAGCTTCCGCAGCCAAAGCCCAACGATGACCATCTGGTGATGCGAGGATCGAGGCTTCGAGATTGACGCGTAAATAGTTCCAAAGCCTGTAGGGTTCAAAGATAGCATCCACTGATTGATGACGTATGAACTCCTGAAAGCCGTATGGTTCGGCTGAATTCAGGAAGCCGAAGATGCTGCGCTGGTTTTGCCCGAATCTTCTTCGGGATATCGGGCCAAGAAGACAGGCGACAACTGGATGTAGCGGCCAGCATCCTTGGAGTGTTTCAGGAAGATGGCACGAAGCTGAAGGGCGCTGCCGCATGACTTCTGACGCGACTGCTGAGGACAACTTTCCAAGCTTGGCAGTTGTCCTGTCGCTTTTGATTGCACGGGCAACGAGTTCAATCTGTTCTTCGCCCACCGCATTGACGGCAAGATCGACATAACGACCTTGAATCTTTGACCATTCGTCGCGCATTTCCCGAGAGAGCCGGTTTGCGTAATCTTCGAATGCCTGATGCAATATACCGACGACAATCAATCGGCCACCGCTCCTCGACGCCGCCTCAGCAAGCAGTTGGAAAAGATATAGATCTGCGCCTTCTTGCGCGGCGGCTTCAAGAAATTTACCCATTTCGTCGATGAACAGGATCACACCGCCTTCACTCCGAGGGTGCCTTCTAGAAAGTTCGAAAAGTGTTGACACAACGTCGTCGTCGGTCCAATGCTCGCGTCGTACTTCATTGATCAAACCAAGCTGTCCAAGCGCGTCTGCGATCACCTGTGCCGCTTCGGCCCTGCGCCCGACAACCGGTACCGTTAACCAACCCATTGTTTTTGGCGGTAAGGCGGCGAAAACACCATTCGAAGTGCTCTCGCCAATCGCGTTTGCGGCTCTCGAAACCAGTTCCTTGTTACCACTGAGCAGAGCACTCATTGCGACAACAAGACTCGACTTTCCACTGCCGTAGGGTCCGGTCCAGGTAAATGCACCATGGCCCGTCTCGGAAACGTGCCGACCGACCTCTAAGAGTTTGTTCCATAAGTTGAGTGGTCCCGCAGGATGTGGCATTCCGGTTGGTGAAAGCAACCAAATACGGAGAGAGCCATGCCCTGGAACAGGACCACCCAACAGATCCATAAGCGCCCGGACGACCACAGTCAAAACGACCTGACCGACGCCGAATGGACCATCATCGAGCCGATGCTGCCGAAGCAGGGAAGGATGGGACGGCCGCGCGAGGTCGACCTTCGGTCGGTGTTCGACGCGGGCCGGTATATCCTGTCCACGGGATGCCAGTGGCGCGCGTTACCCTCTGGATATCCACCGTTTTCCACCGACCGGAACTATTTTTACGCATGGCGGCGGAGCGGGCTCCTGGAGCGTCTCGTGCATCGTCTCCGGGACCTCGCGCGGCGGTGTTCGGGGCGCTCCGCGGAGCCGACCGCCGCCTCGATCGACAGCCAGTCGGTGAAGACCACGGAGAGCGGCGGGCCCCGCGGCTACGACGCCGGGAAGAAGGTGAAGGGGAGGAAAAGGCACCTGATCGTGGACGCCGACGGCACACCGATCGTCATGACGGTTCACACCGCCGACATCCAGGACCGGGACGGGGCGCCGGACCTGATCGCGAAGCTGCTGGAGACGGTGCCCACGGTGTGTAGGCTGTTCGCCGACGGTGGCTACGCGGGTCAGAAGCTGCGGGAGCGGCTTGAGGGGATGGGGTTGTCGAACGTGATCAGGATCGTCGAAAAACCGAAGAATGTCAAAGGGTTCACTGTTCTCTACCGCCGCTGGGTCGTGGAGCGGACCTTCGCCTGGATGGGCCGGTGCCGCCGCCTGTCGAAAGATTACGAAAGGCTCAGCGAGAACTCGCTGGCATGGGCGCAGCTGGCCGCCTGCCGGTTCCTGCTCAGGCGGGTGGCGAGGGCGTCAACTCCATGAAAAACAATAGTTTAATGATATCAGTGACTTATGATTCAAACTCTAACAATACATCCGCGGATGATTTGGGGCACACAAAGCCTTCAAGGCTGTGTAAATCGTCATGGTCAGTGTCAATCCGGATCGATCTCTGAAATCGCCTTGCTACATGAACCGTATCAGAAAGAACCATCAGGCTGCCTCCCTACCCCGTTTGGGAAGAAAATCACGAATTGCATAATTAAGGGCCGCATCCATGTTGAGTGGTGTGCTCCTAAAGACCTGCTTTAACCCAGCTGTTTCAGACCAACGGAAGCGTCCGAGCGAAAACTCCTCTATTCCGATGAGCCTATCAGCGACGTCGTTTTCATCAAGCAGGAAGACTCGGCCCGGTGACCCCGGTTCATGTGCGATAGCTTCAAACGATAATGTCTGTGCACTGCTAAAACCCTTCCAGAAATCGATCAAGGCATAGAGGAATGCTCCGTTTTGAAGCGTAGATTTTGGTCCGCGTACAAACCGGAAACCGTCCCGTTTGCCAGTGGCCCTTATCAGACCGAGTTCGGCAAGCGGTGATTCCAGCGTGTCTTCCGGTGATGTTTTTGCGGAATGCGGTCGCGCAACATAATTACGCAGGAAGCATTCAACATCACGTCGAATTGTCGTTGCCGAGACGCGCGGCCATGCCCGGTCTTTAGCTAGCTTCTCAAGAGCCTTAACAAGCCGTTCACGCTCGAATGTCGGACTAGGAAAATGGTTGAAGCTCCAATAATATGTGGTTTTTTCGGAGCGACCTGCGAGACTCCAATGTATGAGCCAAAGGCTTGTTGGATACTCCATATAAGGATCATGACCGTTTACACCGAATATCCTGTCACCGAGCGATGTTGTGGCGAGCGTGTTTGTGGTCAACTTATCCCGAATAATGCCTGATGCGGTCGCCCAATGGCGCATCGAAGCCACCATATTCTTGCCAACCCCGAAATTCGCAATCGCCTCGTCACCGGTGAAGGCTGATTTGTTCTCCGGGTCGTTTTTCCGGTTATCGATAGCGTCATACGCCTTTTTTAGCCAACCGTAACGTAGCGGGAATGTCTCGTGGCCCGTGAATTGCGGTCTGTAACTGTTTTGGAAAATAGGTCCCCGTGGCATTACGTCCCGTTTCTGGATGATTGATCCAGCTTGCCATTAACTCACGAGGTGCAATAAGGTCAAATTGATTTCTGGAAGCATCACGCCAGAAAGTCGATAAACTACCTGCATTGCGACTCATGGGGCAGATTGCAACGTAAGACAATGTTAACATTATGAAAATTGGCGATACGCTATATTTCGACCATCAAGCTACGACGCCGCTTGACTCACGGGTTTTTGAGTTGATGCACCCATTTCTGTCCGTGCGATTCGGCAACCCGCATGCTGTTGACCACGCAATCGGGTGGCGCACAGCGCAGGCTGTTGATCGTGCGACAGCACAGGTTGCGTCATTGGTCGGCGGTGATCCAGACGAAATCGTTTTTACATCAGGTGCTACCGAAGCAAACAATTTGGCGCTGCTCGGTGTCGGGCGTCGGGCAATGGGTGGTTGCAGAAACCGAATTCTCCTAGGTTCCACTGAGCATAAGTGCGTTTTACAGATTGGGCGTATTTTGCACGATGCCCACGGCTACGAGGTTACGCATATTCCCGTGGATTCGGAAGGTCTAATTGATCCCGGCACCCTCGATAAACTTCTCACCGACAATGTCCTTCTCGTCTCGGTGATGATTGCCAACAATGAGATTGGCACGCTTCAAGACATTGATGTGATATCTCAATTGGTGCACCGATACGGGGCGTTACTGCATTGCGATGCGGCACAGGCACCGTGCGCCGTTGATCTATCCGGTATCGCACAGATTGTCGATATGCTTAGCATCTCCGGCCACAAAATGTATGGACCAATGGGAATTGGTGCACTATATGTTAGGCGGGCTATTCAGGCCAGAATCGAGCCGATAATTCATGGTGGGGGGCAGCAAAATGGACTTCGTTCTGGTACGCTGCCAACGGCACTTATTGTCGGGATCGGTGCAGCCGCAGAGTTGGTAAATAGTGACGCCGCCAATATGGGTAGGGGCACCCTACGAGATTTAGGGATAAAATTCTCGGATTTTTTGAAGGATATGCCATGCCCTGTCTGGTTTAATGGCCCTAAAAACCCGACGCTACGCCATCCCGGTAACATCAGTGCTGGCTTTGTAGGGATTGCCGCAGCTGATCTTCTTGGTAGAGTGCAGCCTAAGCTCGCGGCATCCACCGGATCGGCATGCACGAGCGGTATCATGGAGCCATCTCACGTATTGCGGTCCATCGGTCTGAGTGAACAGGAAGCGTCGTCTTGCATCCGGTTCAGCCTCGGAAGAGAGACAACCGAGAAGGATGTCGTAAACGCGGCTGCGATTCTAAAGTCGGCGATTGAGAGCCTGAAGAACGATGATCTGCTAGAAGTAGCTTAACATCACCCCACTTCCAGTCCGAAGTGCAACACCGGCCCGTCTCCGGAACGAGGGGGTGGCCCCGAGCGGAGGAGGCGGGCCGGTGTTGAAGGATTTTCCGGCCAGGGCCCCGGATTCCACGCGGAATACGGCGGCTGTCCCTTCGAATCGGAGCGTAACCGGGCCTCCCGGCGGCGGCAGGGCCCCGCGGCGGGAGGTGGCCCGACCGAAACCGGGCGGGCGCGCCTGCGGAATTCCCTCTCCCCCGTCGGGGCGAAGCTCCTCAGGGAGGCCGCGCCCGCGCGAAAGCCTCCGCCGGCGTCAGGTGGCCGGGCGCCTTGCGGGGGCGCGCGTTCAGGATGTCCTGGACCCGCTTCACGCGGGCGTCCGTGACCTGCCGCAGGTCGGTCCCCTTCGGCAGGTAACGGGGCGGCGGCCCGTTGGTGTGCCCGTTCAGGCCCCGCTCCCACGAGTGGTGGGGCGTCGGGAGGAGGAAGTCGGCCTCCAGCGCCTTCGCCACCTTCGCGTGCCCCGCGAACTCCCTGCCGTCGTACGCCGTGATCGTGTGGACCCTGGCGCCGGGACCCTTGAGAAGGTCGGTCATCGCCCCGCCGACCGCCCCCGCCCTCTTTCCGTCAACCCTCTGGACAGGCGGCTGTTCCGACGCCCGGTCCACAGGCGACACCACCGCGCCGCCATGGCCCCCGCCGATAACGGTGTCGGCCTCCCGGTCGCCGATCCTGACCTTCTCCCCGACGGTCTCCGGGCGTTCCGGGATGTCCCGCCGGCCCGGGATGTGACCCCGGCCCGCGTGGCGGCCACCCTGCCGGTTGCGCTTCTTTCCCCGCCGCCGCAGGTGCCCGCAAGGCGTTCCGCCGTCCCTGCGGTCCGCGCGTACGAGGTCGTATATCCGCTGCCTGCCGACCGTCCCCGGGTCCTCCAGCCGGAGACGCCCCGGGACCTGTTCCGGGCTCCAGCCCTCCCCGGCTTCGCCACGACCTTCGCCCGGCGCTCCTCCGTCAGCTTCCCCGGGACCCAAGAGGCCCCGTTCCGGCGCCCGGTGGCCTTCCTCCGCGCCTGTCCCTGACGGTAGCCCCGCCCGCCGCCGTCGCGCCGGAGCTCCCGCGATATGGTGGCCGGATGGCGGCCCGGCCGCCCGGCGATGGCCCCGTCCGAAAGCCCGCCTTTCCCCGTCGCGTATATCCGGCATCTTCCGTCGAAGATCGGATGACGGTAGCCCTCGGGCATGACACTCTCCTGTCCTGCGCACAGGGACTGTCGCCGTTATCCGGCCGGTTCGCAGGATGCCGCACCCGAAACGCGGCTTCCCACCATCAACGGTGTTGCACTTCAGAGCGGAACGGGGGTCAAAATTACCGCGACCTGCCGGTCAATTATCGCCATAAAATTCCATTTTCCCCACTTCCAGTCCGAAGTGCAACACCGGCCCGTCTCCGGAGCGAGGGGGTGGCCCGAGCGGAGGAGGCGGGCCGGTGTTGAGGGATTTTCCGGCCAGGGGCCCGGATTCCACGCGGAATGCGGTAGCTGTCCCTTCGGATCGGAGCGTAACCGGGCGGGCGCGCCTGCGGAATTCCCTCTCCCCCGTCGGCCGACGGGGCGAAGCGCCTCAGGGAGGCCGCGCCCGCGCGAAAGCCTCCGCCGGCGTCAGGTAGCCGGGCGCCTTGCGGGGGCGCGCGTTCAGGATGTCCTGGACCCGCTTCACGCGGGCGTCCGTGACCTGCCGCAGGTCGGTCCCCTTCGGCAGGTACTGGGGCGGCAGCCCGTTGGTGTGCTCGTTCAGGCCCCGCTCCCACGAGTGGTAGGGCGTCGCGAAGAAGAAGTCGGCCTCCAGCGCCTTCGCCACCTTCGCGTGCCCCGCGAACTCCTTGCCGTTGTCCGCCGTGATCGTGTGGACCCTGGCGCCGAGCCCCTTGAGAAGGTCGGTCATCGCCTCGCCGACCGCCTCCGCCTTCTTTCCGTCAACCCGTTGGAGAAGCGTGAATTTCGAGCATCTGTCCACAAGCGACACCACCGCACCGCTGTGTCCCCCGCCGATCACCGTGTCCGCTTCCCAGTCGCCGATTCTCGCCTTCGCCCCGACCTCTTTCGGGCGCTCCGGGATGTCCCTCCGGCCCGGGATGTGACCCCGGCCCGCGTGGCGGCCACCCTGCCGGTCCGGTTCCTTTCCCCGCCGCCGCAGGTGCCCGCAAGGCGTTCCTCCGTCCCCGCGGTCCGCGCGTACGAGGTCGTATATCCGCTGACGGCCGACCATGCCGGGGTCCTCCAGCCGGAGACGCCCCGGGACCCGCTCCGGGCTCCAGCCCTCCTCCAGCTTCGCCACGACCTTCGCCCGGCGCTCCTCCGTCAGCTTCCCCGGGACCGAAGAGGCCCCGCTCCGGCGCCCGGTGGCCTTCCTCCGCGCCTGTCCCTGCCGGTATCCCCGCCCGCCGCCGTCGCGTCGGATCTCCCGCGATATGGTGGCCGGATGGCGGCCCGGCCGCCTGGCGATGGCCCCGTTCGAAAGCCCGCCTTTCCCCGTCGCGTATATCCGGCATCTTCCGTCGAAGGTCAGATGACGGTAGCCCTCGGGCATGACACTCTCCTATCCTGAGCACAGGGACTGTCGCCGTTATCCGGCCGATTCGCAGGATGCCGCACCCGAAACGCGGCTTCCCACCATCAACGGTGTTGCACTTCAGGGCGGAACGGGGGCTTGATGTCCGAGGCCGATTGTCTTCGAACGGCAGGCATTTGCCCACGATAGTGCTTGGCCCAATAACAAAGCGATGACTTGTCATCGAACGAATCGCACCATATACACCGCTCTTCGTTGGCGCGGCCGGCCAAAGAGGCATGCCGAGTCGCGCTCAAAACGCCCTTGAAGGAGTCGGAAATGCCCAAAATGAAGACCAAGTCGAGCGCAAAGAAGCGCTTCAAAATGACTGCCTCGGGTCGCGTCAAAGTTGCCCAGGCCGGTAAGCGCCACGGAATGATCAAGCGCACCAGAAAGTTCATCCGAAACGCACGTGGAACAACCACGCTGAGCGCCCCTGACGAGAGGACCGTCAAAGGGTTTATGCCATATTCGCGCTGAGGAGGAACGGACATGCCAAGAACGACCGGGGGCACCGTTGCCCATACACGCCATAGAAAAACCATCAAGGCCGCCAAAGGCTACTATGGCCGCAGATCCAAGAACTTCAAAACCGCCAGACAGGCCGTTGATAAGGCCAACCAATACGCGACCAGGGATCGCAAGGTGCGCAAACGCAATTTCAGGGCGCTCTGGATTCAGCGGATCAACGCCGCCGTGCGCGCCCATGATGACAACCTGACCTATTCTCGGTTCATCAATGGTCTGT
The DNA here is from genome assembly GCA_965201085.1 of uncultured Rhodobacter sp. Classification (GTDB taxonomy): domain Bacteria; phylum Pseudomonadota; class Alphaproteobacteria; order Rhodobacterales; family Rhodobacteraceae; genus JAPOUP01. The sequence goes on from CBDAVS010000016.1 coordinate 615,118, forward strand.
CAAAAGCCGGAATCGAGGTTGATCGCAAGGTTTTGGCTGATCTGGCCGTCAATGAACCTTCGGCCTTTGGCGTCATCGTCGAAAAGGCAAGATCAGCTCTGGTCTAGTTCACGATAGCAGTTCGTACTTTCCAGGCTGGGTAGTTCTTCGCACCAACTCCTATCAGTGGGCGCGACGTCGGGTGGAAAACAGTCTCGGATGTACATGAATCCTGTTGCGGTATTTCCGGCGAAATCGCGGCGGTTGCCAATGTCTTAACCCACGGATGCGGCAACTGTGGGCTGGGAGACCACGTAAACGTCGCATTCGGAGAATCATCGCCTGCCGGAAAACCTGGAGATCAATGAATGCCGATGTCGTTGCCAACCGATGGCCCGATCCCACCGATCAGAGCTTCAGGATCCGGTTCCGCACTGAACACAACCCGTCTCGACGCTTCTTGATCTTCCCTACCGTCCTTCATCGCCGGTCGGGCCGAGGAATATCCTACAGCGATTAAATGCGAGCGCGCCCAGGCGCGGACTTCGGGGGGGTCCACCGTTCCCAAGCAATGCCGGAGCACGGCCTGCGACCGTCTCTGGCTTAGATCAAGATTGTTCAGGTATGCTTCATGAAGCGCTGGCGTCGACCTCCACTCGGATGAGGCATGCCCCTCTATTCTCGCCTCCGATATCTCCACATCCGCATCCATGAGCACCTGTAGCCAAGGCACGCAGAATCCCGACAGGAATCTCGCCATCGTCTTCGTAATCTCCGCTTCCCCGCTTTCAAACAGAACCAGATCCGGCACGATGATCGTTCCACTGGCCTCAATTCGTCCTCCGATTCCCGTTACCAGATCCCCAAGCTCATCTGTCAACGCACCTGCCAACTCGGCCCTTTGGTCTTCATGTTCCTTTAATCTTCCAAAGATATCGTCCCAATTGCCCAGAATCTCAGTTACTTCCTGAACCGTACGCCCGTCTTCCGCCATTGCCGCGATCAGTTTTTCCAGATCTTGGGTGGAACTCCCCGCTTTCTTCAGTGACTCGATCACCCGGGCGATGGGGAGCAGGTCGTCGGTACCGAGGTTTGACCGGGCCAGATGGCTGACCGCTTCCAGGAATTCAGGCCGCTGGCTGTTGGCGACCAGGTCCTCCAGGACGGCCATCTCCCTCAAGACCTCCCGGGCCCGCTCGCTTTCGATCATGTCGGCCAGGTCCCGCTGCATATCCTCTGGAAGCCGGGATGCCGCGTCGAGCAGGCGCTGGACCTCGTCCTTGTCGATGAAACGCCAAAGCTCGTCGGGATTCTCCAGCGAACTTTCCAGTCTGACGACATCCAGCCCATGCTGTCGAAGCTTTATGAACGCTTCCAGCGAGCCATCCTGCGATGCGCTCACGGTGATTCGCTGCCAATCCAATGGCAGGCTCCGGAATTCCTGAACCTCAGAGGTATTCTCCTCTTCCCGCTCCCTCACCGTTTCCCGCTGCCAGAACGCGAACAGAAGCAGGAGGGCGAAAGAGAGCAGAATGAAAGCCTCCGCCAGGGTTAGACCCATGATAGCGCCCCGGCGGTAGTTTCTTGTCTGTGTGGTATCGGCCATATTTCAGAGTCCGGACAAGGTGTGCCCATCGCTGGCCGCGCGATCATCTTCCGTCAGGCTCATCCCGCGTTATCCGTGACCCACCGCGACCCGGCTATGGCACCACCTCGATGGTGACGTCGCGGCCCAGAGAGCGTCATGGAATCATCCGCGGCACCATGCGGTCCGACGGTGCCTCGCCGATCCGTTCGATTATCCGGGGGCAGTGTCCTGCACCGGTCCTCAAGCGCATCGAATGCGGGTATGATCCGTTCCTCCACCGCATCGGCCAGTTTCTTCGTGGCTTCGGTATATCGCTCCATCGCGGAAATATGGTCCTGTAGCAGCCCCGACGCGGTTTCAATATCCGCCAAAACCTGTCCGCGGCGTTCCTGGATGTCTCTGCAGGCATCGGCTTCCCTCGTCATCAGGCTCTCCCTCAGTTCATTCAATTGCCTGATGTTTCCGGCGGTTTGTTCCTGATGTCTGATGCCGGCCTCGCGAGCGGTCTCCGATATCTCCGATATGACCTGCTTGGTGGCCTCGGACATTGTCGCGGTCAGCTGAACCGCCAGTTCGGAGGCGCTTGACTTGAGCAAGGCCTGCTGGTCGTCGACGAACTTCTCGGTGTTCCGGCGGATGCGTTCATCCCGTTCCGATGCCATCTGCACGGATTCCGCCGCGAACGCCTTGCTTTGCATGAGCATGCCGGACAGATTTTTACGGAACTCGACGAACCCTCTGTTGACATCCGCGCGGACCTCGCGGTCCCGTGCGGTGAAATCCGTCCGCAGCTGCATCATGAATACACGCAGGAAAACACCGAAGATTGTGGAGGAAAGAGCGACGCCAAAGCCCGAAATCACGTTATCGATGCGAACGGAACCGCTGTCGGCCCCCGCCGGACCCGCGACTTCGTAGAGCGTGTATGACAGACTGGCAAGGGTGAAGAGAAAACCGAGATAGTAGCAGTTGTCGCCAATGGTTTCGGATTCGATGCTGAGCCGACCCCCTGCCCATGCGACAAAGGCATACAGCACCAGAACCGCCGCCGCATAGACCGCGGCGATCAGCGAATATCCGCATACCTTGAGAGTTACGCTGCCGGCTGTCCCGATTACGAAAGCAAGCAGGAAGACCGTCCTGTCCAAACCTTCACGGGGATAGACGCCATGCATTCTTGAGGAACGCATGCCTATAGATCCCCAAGCGACCTGACGGTGGGAGGACGGCTTCCCTGACGATCGAAATATCGGGTCCAAAATCCTTCGACGAGATCGTCGGGGATGCGGCTTTCGCGTGGGATGCGCCAGATTTCAACAGCAACATCGTCAAGGCTCTCCGCAAGCCGCCGCTCTCCCTGGCGCTCGACAAAGTAATCCCAGCCTTGATCGCGATAAAAACTTAGGTTTTCGCTATTCTGGAGCATGTCCGAAACAATGATCGCCCTGCGCCCGCCACGCGCTTGGGTGAATTCCTGCGTTCCCGCGATCAACGACTGCAGCGCTTCCATGATCGGAGACTCGCTTTCGGCATCCCCCTGAAGTAGCTCATCAAGCAGTCTATCGACCGGCTCCCGAAACTCCTGCCGGTACCGCTGGGCGATCAGTACGGGGTTCTCATAGAGCTGGTTTGCATCCTTGCCAGTTGCAGGTCTGCACTTGGCGAACGACGCTCCCCAGCGCGACGGGTCCTCGCTGACCACACCGATCGAAATCATGGTGTCCTCGCCTGAGGATTCGATCAGGCTATCGACGAAAGATCTCAGACGGAACTGCTGCGTCACGCTCAGGGGATCCGTCAGGTCAAGCAGGACCGCGACCGCGTTGGCGGGACCGTCCGTAGGGCAGAGTATCCGCTCGTTCACACGGGAGCCATCGATCAATCTCTGGGAAATCAACAGGATCGCGACGATAGCAACTACACATGTCCCTATCGCTGGATACCAAAGCCAGTTGAGCGATGCCGCCCGCCGACCCACACGCCTACGTTTGGCCATGGCGCAAGCCTTCCTCTCTGGAAGGCACCACGGGAACCGGTGCGCCACTAGCCGTTGGTCGGGATTCTCCTCTGGCTATGTAGGTGCCTTCGAGCTCGTCGATTTCGTAATGCTCCCGAACCGCCGCGTGAAAGACGTCGAATATCTCCTTGATCGCATCGTTGACCATATCCGACACTCTCCTCGCCTCCGCTTCGGCTTCGGAGCGCCGGTCTTCTCCGGCGACCTGAATGGTGAATTCCCTGAACGAATACTGCCGCCTGAAACCGGCGGGTGGATCGGCTTCACGGGATGCCTTGTTGGCATCCCTGTAGACCGCCAGCAGGTAATTCACCGCGATGTCGCATTGTTCCAGAAACGGGATCAGGTTGGAATGCAGGGCCTTCTGGCCGAACAGCGCATCGACTGAATCGTTGATATGGCGATGCACTTCGTCATTCGCCATCCGGAGCGTCTCGACCGCTTCATCCCTGCGATTCGCCAGCGTGTCGATCGACTCCGAGAGATGCGCGATGTATTCCTCCCTCGCGTCTATGACACTCTGGTTCACTGCCGAATAGTGAGGATACGGATCCGACGAGTGATAGCCTTTCAGAAACGTCACGATAGAGATCAGCGAACCAAGAAGCAGGAGCAGATAGGATTCGAAAGACGCCAGGAACAGCGGGTGGGACATCAATGTCTCCACCGCTCTGCCGCCCGCTTCCTGCCATTCCCTGCCCGTTTCGACCGCGTCGCGGAAATGCGCGACGAACAGGTTGTATATGAAAGCGAACGCCGCCCAGGATGGCCAAAGCAACAGCCCGAAAAATTTCTTCAGCAGGTTGAATAATCCGCGGCAGTTGGCGTAACGCGAGCCTCTCCCGAACAGAAAGCTTAGGGATACATTTGCCAAAGACACGAGGAATGCCGCGATTGTTCCTCCGAGCAGGCCCAGCACATTGTTCTGCGCGAAGAGATATGCGTTTCCCGCCGACTCAACTACGATCATGATCAGCGCGAAACCGATTACGCTCGGCCAGGAAGCCGCGGCCTTGGCTGGCCTTTCGAGCCGGTTTCGCTCACGGAATGTCCGTCGCCATCTGAAGGTCTCCTGAACATCCTCCCGTGGGGTGACCATCATCGATTTCCACTTGGTGACCTCCTCAGCGAAACGCGCTTTGGCGTCATTGGCTTCCGTCTCCACCATCATCCGCGCCGAGACCGCTTTGTTGAGGCGCTCCGAATATACCCGCCGGTTGGTCTCGAAATTCTGCAACCCGCGCCTGCGAAGCTCATCCACACGTGAGACCGCCAGAAATTCCACATGATCAAGGGAATCCTCCTCGGTCTCCGGCAGGTTCTCCCGACCGCGTTGTTGACCGAGTGCCGCGAGGTTCAGATCCTTCGCTATTCGGCCCTTGTCGATGTCCGGAAACACTTCGGATGACGAAATGAATTCGTCGGAACGAAAAATATCCGCCAGTTTACTGAGCATTATGGCACTCGAATCGCCAAACCACTTGGAAGTCCCGACCGCCGAATGCATTCGCAGTCTATCCGACCGTGAATCTGTTAGAGTTTGAATCATAAGTCACTGATATCATTAAACTATTGTTTTTCATGGAGTTGACGCCCTCGCCACCCGCCTGAGCAGGAACCGGCAGGCGGCCAGCTGCGCCCATGCCAGCGAGTTCTCACTGAGCCTTTCGTAATCTTTCGACAGGCGGCGGCACCGGCCCATCCAGGCGAAGGTCCGCTCCACCACCCAGCGGCGGTAGAGAACCGTGAACCCTTTGACATTCTTCGGTTTTTCGACGATCCTGATCACGTCCGGCAACCCCATCCCCTCAAGCCGGTCCCGCAGCTTCGGACCCGCGTAGCCACCGTCGGCGAACAGCCTACACACCGTGGGCACCGTCTCCAGCAGCTTCGCGATCAGGTCCGGTGCGCCGTCCCGGTCCTGGATGTTGGCGGTGTGAACCGTCATGACGATCGGTGTGCCGTCGGCGTCCACGATCAGGTGCCTTTTCCTCCCCTTCACCTTCTTCCCGGCGTCGTAGCCGCGGGGCCCGCCGCTCTCCGTGGTCTTCACCGACTGGCTGTCGATCGAGGCGGCGGTCGGCTCCGCGGAGCGCCCCGAACACCGCCGCGCGAGGTCCCGGAGACGATGCACGAGACGCTCCAGGAGCCCGCTCCGCCGCCATGCGTAAAAATAGTTCTGGACGGTGGAAAACGGTGGATATCCAGAGGGTAACGCGCGCCACTGGCATCCCGTGGACAGGATATACTGGACCGCGTCGAACACCGACCGAAGGTCGACCTCGCGCGGCCGTCCCATCCTTCCCTGCTTCGGCAGCATCGGCTCGATGATGGTCCATTCGGCGTCGGTCAGATCGTTTTGACTGTGGTCGTCCGGGCGCTTATGGAGCTGTTGGGTGGTCCTGTTCCAGGGCATGGCGATCTCCGGATTTGGTTGCTTTCACCAACCGGAATGCCACATCCTGCGGGACCACTCAACTTATGGAACAAACTCTTAGACGGGAACCCCGTTCGGGTCAACCGCCATTGGCCGGTCCCGAGGAACGGGGCCGCCCCGTTTACGACCGTTCCGCGGCGGGTCGCGGAACGGTATCGGATATGGGCAGATCCTTGGCGAGCGCCGCTCATCGGTATAGCAGCCGCTCCGTCAATGTGTCTGGGCGACCGGCCTGTGTTACCAGGAACGGATCGCATCCAACAGCTTCACTGCTGTGGGACTCCATCGGTAGCGGGTATGCCACCGCTGGAGTCGAAGTCCCGTTCGGACCAGCGGATACGAGATCCTCCAAACCTATCCGGTCCTGAAATCCCTTCGTAAATCCAAGCCTGGGCGTGGCGGTGGGATTCGGCATCGGGTTGCAAACAGGTAAGGTGGCCGGTAGCACATCCGTGCTTAATTCGGAGTGACATTCATGGATGGCCTGAGGGAGCGATACCTCGCCGCGATCGCGGCGGCCCCGAACGAGGTGGCGCTGGAGGAACTGCGTTTGCGGGCTCTCGGAAGGAAGGGCGAAATCAGCCTGAAAATGCGCGAACTCGGAAAGATGTCTCCCGTAGAACGAAAGGTGGCTGGCCCGAGATTCAACGCCCTGAAGAAAGAGATCGCCTCCGCACTCGACGCAAGAAAGAGCGCCCTAGCGGATGCCGCGCTGGAGGAGAGACTGAAATCGGAATGGCTGGACGTTACGCTTCCGGCGCGTACCCGTGCGGTGGGAACGGTGCATCCGGTGTCGCAGGTCACCGAAGAGGTGACGGCCGTGTTCGCGGATATGGGTTTCGCCGTGGCGGAGGGACCGCAGGTCGAGACCGACTGGCATAACTTCGATGCCCTGAACATACCGGCCGAACATCCAACACGCACGGAAATGGACACGTTCTACATGACATGCGCCGAGGGCCACGAACATCCGCCCCACGTCATGCGTACCCATACCTCTCCCGTTCAGATCCGTGCGATGAAACGACTGGGCGCACCGCTCAGGGTCATCTGCCCCGGACGGGTATATCGGGCGGATTACGATCAGACCCATACGCCGATGTTTCATCAGATCGAAGGACTGGCCGTCGACAGGGATGTATCGATGGCCAACCTGAAATGGTGTCTGGAGGAGTTCTGCAGAGCGTTTTTCGAAGTGGATCAGGTGGAACTGCGGTTCCGCGCGTCGCATTTTCCTTTTACCGAGCCTTCCGCAGAGGTCGATCTTCGCTGCTGCTGGGAAGATGGACGGCTCAAGGTGGGTGAAGGTGACGACTGGATGGAGATCCTCGGCTCCGGAATGGTGCATCCCAAAGTGCTGAAAGCGGGTGGAATCGATCCCGACCGATGGCAGGGTTTCGCCTTCGGGATCGGAATCGACCGGCTGGCGATGCTGAAATACGGAATGCCCGATCTCAGGGCGTTCTTTGACAGCGACCTGCGTTGGCTCAAGCACTACGGCTTCACCGCTTTGGAAGTACCTAACCTGCACGGGGGGCTGTCGCGGCCCGCATGACAAGCCGGAGCGGCGCGTCGTTATGGAAAGAACTACGGAGAGCGGAATGGTATCGAACAGATCATTCGGTTGCCGAAAACCCGATGGGCAGCGCAGCCGGTCCGCGGCGACCATGGGTTTCCTTCAGCGCAATGGGTGGATAGCCGCCGCCGAATACCAAAAAGCGCCGGGAACGGTTTCATGAAATTCACGCTTTCCTGGCTGGGTGACCATCTGGAGACCGATGTGACGGTGGACCGGGTCGCGGAAGCCCTCACGGATCTGGGCCTGGAGGTCGAGCAGGTCTTCAATCCATCCGAACGGCTCTCGGGCTTCACCGTGGGACGTGTAAAATATACCGTCCAGCATCCTGACGCGGACCGGCTCCGTGTCTGTACGGTCGAGACCGATGAGGGCGATAGAACGATCGTCTGCGGTGCGCCGAATGCGCGGGACGGCATCCATGTCGTGGTCGCGAAGCCGGGAACCTACATTCCCGGAATAGAGACGACCATTCAGGTCGGAAAGATTCGCGGCGTCGAGAGTCATGGCATGATGTGCTCCGAGCGGGAGCTGGAGCTTTCGGACGAACATGACGGAATCATCGAACTTTCGGGTGAACCGACGGTCGGGACGAAGTTCGTCGATTGGCTCGCGCGGAACGATCCGAAACTGGTCGATCCGATGATCGAAATCGCCATCACGCCGAACAGACCCGACGCATTGGGTGTTCGCAGCATCGCCCGGGATCTGGCGGCAAGGAACCTCGGAAAGCTCAAGCCCTACAAAGTCCGCGGAATAGACGCCCGGTTCGAGAGTTCGACCCGCGTTAAAATCGACGAAGACCTGAAGGAAAGAGGTTGTCCATTATTTGCGGGACGCCAGATTCGGGGCGTGACCAACGGGCCGAGCCCTGATTGGCTACGAGCGCGGCTCCGTTCGATCGGGCTTCGCCCGATCTCAGCCCTTGTCGACATAACCAACTACCTCACCTACGACATGAACCGTCCCCTTCATGTCTTCGACGCCGATATCGTCAACGGAGATCTGCGTATTCACTATATCACCGAACCGACCACGCTTCGGGCGCTGGACGATCGGGAATATACGCTGCGGCAGGGCATGATCGCCATCTCCGACGATCTCGGCCCGGAGTCGATCGCAGGGGTCATGGGTGGTGCCCGTTCCGGCTGTACGGACAAAACCGTGAACGTTTTTCTCGAAAGCGCTCTCTGGGATCCGGTGACTACCGCGGCAACCGGTCGAAGACTGAAGATCGCTTCGGATGCCAGATATCGGTTCGAACGGGGCGTGGATCCCGAATTCACGCTGCCGGGACTTGATGCCGGCACCAGGATGATCCTCGACATCTGCGGTGGCGAGGCGTCCGATCTGGTTATGGATGGAGCCGTACCCGATACCGACCGCAGCTATCGGCTCGACACCGATAGGGTGAAATCGCTGGTCGGTATGGAAATCCCTGAACAGGCCCAGCGCACCACGCTGGAAGCGTTGGGATTTCGAATGGACGGAGATCGGGTACATCCTCCTTCCTGGCGACCGGATGTGCGGGGTGAAGCGGATTTGGTCGAGGAAGTGGCCCGAATCGCCTCGCTGACGGAACTCAAAGGCGTTCCCATGCCAAGGCCCAAAGTCGGAGTCCCGAAACCGGTGCTTACCGTCAGGCAGCGTCGGGAAAGCGCCGCCCGCCGTATATGCGCATCGCTTGGCTACCACGAATGTGTGACGTATTCGTTCATCGAAGAGGCCGCTGCCCATCTATTCGGTGGCGGGTCCGACGCGACGAAGCTCGAAAACCCGATTTCCAGCGAAATGAGTCACTTGCGGCCTGACCTGCTGCCGAGCCTTCTTCGGGCGGCGGGGCGCAACCAGGCGCGGGGTATTGTGGATTTCGGTCTCTTTGAGGTTGGACCGGTATTCCACGGGGGCGAACCCGGAGAGGAATTCCTCCAGATAGGTGGGATCCTGGTCGGTCATACCGGGCCCAAGGATGTGCACGCGTCACGTCGGGGGGTGGAAATCTTTGACGTCAAGGCCGATGTGGACACCATTCTTGCCGCGCTGAATGCGCCCGCGAAGACGCAGATCCTACGCGGTGGCGCTGAATGGTGGCATCCGGGACGGCATGGAAGCATTCAACTCGGACCCAGAAAGATACTGGCTGTGTTCGGAGAGATTCATCCCCGAGTGCTGCGAAGCCTGGACGTAATGGGCCCGGTCGTCGGTTTTTCGGTCTGGCCCGATGAGGTCCCCGAGCGGCGGCGCAATGTTACGACCCGGGCGGCTTTGACGATCCGTGACCTTCAGGCGGTGGAGCGAGATTTCGCATTCGTCGTTGATACCGGTGTGGAGGCCCAGACGGTGGTGAATGCCGCCAAGGCCGCCGACAGGGAGCTGGTCGAGGATGTCAGGGTCTTCGACGAATTCGTTGGGTCCGATCTGGGTGAAGGAAAGAAATCCCTGGCGATCACGGTTCGGCTTCAACCCGTGCAACAGACACTTACCGACGGGAGGATCGAGGCGGTCAGTGCGAAAATTGTTGAAATGGTCGGCAAAGCCACCGACGGGATTCTGCGCATGTAGATCGAGGACCGGCACCTGAAATGGCGATGCGGTCTCGGGCCCGATGGTGAAAGCCAAGGATCAGGTCCCGCGACAGGTGCCGGAACCCGAAGCGGGTTCTTGGGATGGAAAGAGAGCGCCGATTGCATAGATTCCAGAATCGGCAGTCCGCCGGTGCGGCGCTGGCGAAAGCGGTTGACGCCCTGCAGCTCCCGAGTCCGGTCGTGCTCGCCCTCCCGCGAGGTGGAGTGCCGGTGGCGATGCCGATAGCGAACACGCTCAACGCACCGCTTGACCTGATCATGGTTCGAAAGATCGGAGCGCCGGGCCAACCTGAACTTGCGGCGGGAGCGGTCGTGAGTGGAACCATGCCCCAAACGGTTTGGAATGAAGACGTACTTCGCGGCTTTGGACTCGGCAGGACGGATCTTGCCAAAGAGGTCGACTCGCAGCTGGCGGTAATCACCGAACGACACCGGACCTACCTGCAGGGACGTGCGCCGATTGAAGTGGACGGACACGATGTCGTTCTCGTTGACGATGGCATCGCGACCGGTGCGACGGCAAAGGCCGCGATAAAAGGTCTGCTACAACGGGTTCCCGCAAGCGTAACGCTGGCCGTCCCTGTGGCTCCCTCAGGCACCGCTGTTAAATTCAGGAAACTGGTCGACAGGTTTCTTTGCCTGGCATCGCCCGAACCGTTCTTTGCGGTCGGGCAAGGCTATTGGGATTTCACACAGACCAGCGATGCCGAAGTAATCACCCACCTGCGCGAAGCGGCTGAACGGGCTGGAACTGGAGGAAGGGAATGATACTCAAGGTCTATCTGTCAGGAGAGATTCACACTGACTGGCGCGAGCGGATTGTCGAAGCCGCGAAAGGTCTGGATATACGCTTCAGTGGCCCCGTTACCGATCATGACGCTTCGGATGATTGCGGCGTCGCCATTCTCGGTGCTGAAGCGGACAGATTCCGACACGACCGATAGGGCGCGACCGACAATGCGATACAGACCCGCAAAGGCATTGAGGACGCGGATATCATCGTTGTTCGTTTTGGCGTAAAATGCGTGCCCCTGTTCCACCCTGATGTGCAACACCTTTCGTAGCGGGTTTCTCCCGGGTCGGCGCAGCATGTTGCGAATCGGCCAGGCAGCGGCGACAGTCCCGGTGTGTTGGGCACCGGAGACAGCCATGCCATCCGGCTACCGCCACCTGACCCATCCCGAAAGATGCCGGATATACGCCCTGGGGAAAAGCGGACTTTCGCAGGGAGCGATCGCCCGACAGCCCGGGCATCGCCCCTCCGTGATATCGCGGGAGATACGTCGCAACAGCGGGGACCGGGGCTACCGGCACGCCCAGGCGCGGCGCAGGGCGGAAGAGCGGCGGCGTGCGGCCTCCCCGGCTCCCGGGAAGCTGACGCCGGAGCGCTGGGCGAAGGTCACGGAGAGGCTGGGGGAGGGGTGAAGTCCTGAACGGATTTCCGGCCGGCTGCGGCTGGAGGACCCGGGGATGGCGGGCAGGCGGCGGATCTACGGCCGCATCCGGGCCGGCAGCGGGAACGGCGGCGGGCTCCGGAAACACCTCCGGCGGCGTGGAAAGAAGCCGGACCGGCGGGGCGGCCGCCACTCGGGCCGGGGTCACATCCCCGGCCGGGTGGACATCTCCGGGCGGCCCGCTGGGGTGGAGGCGAAGGAGCGGACCGGTGACCGGGAGGCGGACACGGTGATCGGAAAGGCGCACGGCGGCGCGGTGGTGTCCCTGGTGGACCGGGCCTCGAAACAGCCGCTTCCACGGAGGGTTGACCGCCGGAAAGCGGATGTGGTCGGGAAAGCGATGGTCGACATGCCCGGGTCGTCCGGCGCTCCGGTGCACACGGTCACCGCCGATAACGGAAAGGGGTTCGGCGGTGGCGGAGGCGCTGGAGGCGGCCTTTTCCTTCGCCCGCCCGTACCACTCCTGGGAGCGCGGGCTGAACGGGCACACGAACGCACTTCCGCGCCGGTATCTCCCGAAGGGCACGGACCTGCGCAAGGTGACGGACAGGGAGGTGCGGGAGGTGCGGGACATCCTGAACGCGCGTCCGCGCAGGTCCCTCGGCTACCTCACGCCGGCGGAGGCGCTGCGGCGGGCCCGGCCTCCCTGAGCCGACCGTTCCGTCGGCTGACGGGAAAAGGGGAAAACCAGCCAGGCGCGGGGGCCTGCACCGCCGCGGGAGCGGGATTACGCTCCGGATCGACGGGACTTTCGCCGTCCGGGACGCCGCATCGGGTGGTCTGGGGACGGAATCCGCCACCAATCGGCCCTTTGCGGGGCGTTCCTACGCATGGGCTCCGCCCCTCGCTGCGGAAACGCTCCGCAAAGGGCCGGTGTCGCACTTCGGACTGGAAGTGGGGTATCAAAATACCCCAAATTACCCATACGAAAGGTAGACGGTTATCGGCAGGAAATCAACATGGTTTTTCCGCGTCAGTCGGCGCGGTCCAGCCGGACTCCAAGCCGATGGGTATTTTGCGTCCGCCAGAAAATCGCCAAGTAGCGGATTTTTCGTGATGGATGAAGGAATCCGCCTTGCGGGGAATCACCGGATACGGCGGTCAGGGGTGGGTTCGTCACCATATGCCGAGGAATCCGCCGATCCTCCACCCGGGAGGCCCCGATGCGCAGGGTTCACGACCCCCGGCGGAGGCCCGGTGCCCCCGACATCATGAAGATCGGGTTGGACGTGAAGGCGCGGGACGACGTCCCGGCGATCCCGCGCGGCGTTCTGGATCCCCGTGGCGACGGGGTATCCCGAAGGCGGCTGTCTGGACCATCCCGGTCCCCGGTGTCGTCAGGCGGGGCCCCGGCCGCGGAACCTGGAGGACGGGTGCCGGACGATCCGGCGGAGGCCGGGTCGCGGATCATGGGACGGGGACGGATGCGGGTACGGATGCCGGTGGCTGGCGGACAGCGTGCCGCTTCCCGCGCCGGAGCTTCCGGCGGAGGTTGGAAGAACGGTCATCGAATGGGGCCATGGGGTGGCCGGAAAAGTCTGTCGCGCGTTGCACGGCCACCGTCATTTTTCCGTGGGTGGGACCGACGTCCAATGTCCGATGGACGGGAACCTTCCCATGGGCGCGGAGCGGCGCATGGTCCGCGACGTGTCCCGGGTCCTCGAGGGGCCGGGGCCGCGGGGCTGGCGGCGGAGTGAATGCCTGTGCGGAAAGCACGGGAAAGGCGACCTCCGGGTGGCCGCGTCACGGCTCGCCAACCCGCGTCCGAAGGACGTTGCGTCGCGCTGGTCACTGGCTTCCACCCGATCCGGTGGCATATCCGGGCCAATCCCCCATGGTCACCCAAATTGGGCGAAAAGCCGGTGCCGTCCGGCTCCGGCGGGGCGGCGGCCGTTCGCCGCCGCCCCGCCGCCCGGTGTCCGCCGCGCTCAGAAGCCGGCGGACAGCCTGAGCGTGACGGCGTAGACGTCCGCTTCCGCGGCGCCGGTCCGCCGGGTCTCGAAGGCGAGGCCGGCCGCCCCCCCGAAGGCGCCCAGGTCGATCCCGGCGCGCAGATGGCGCCCGCCGCCCCGCTCCAGCCGCAGCGCCGCATGCGGCGCCAGAAGGCGCCGGCCGGGGCCGGGCAGCTTCGCGCCCCAGGCGGCGCGACCGCCGATCCAGGCGGCCGGACGCCCGTCCGCGGCCTTCGCCGTCTCCGCCGGCGCCGGCAGCAGGCCCGCCGCGCCCGCCTTGCCCGAAAGGCCCGCCGTCTCCGCGCCCCAGCCCTGCGACAGGCTGAAGCCCAGCCCGGTCCCGTCGCCCCGGCGGGCCATGGCCAGCGTCGCCGAGACGCCCCGGGATCCGGAAACGCCGGCCGAGTACCAGCGCCCCTCGGCCCCGGCCCGCCAGCGGCCCCAGCCGCGCGCGGCCTCGCCCGACGCCTCAAGCCCCGAGCCGGTCTCCCCGTCGCCGCCGTCGGCGCGGGCGCCCAGGCGCAGGCCGCCCGTCCAGCCGCCGTCCGGGGAGGCGTAGCGCATCCGCAGGCCCATACGGGCCCGCGTGACCGAAGCCGAGGCCCCCGCCGCCGCGCCGCTCTCCACCGAGAGACGCGCCCAGCCCGCGTCGCCGGCCGCCGAGACGTCCAGCCCGCCGCCCCGGTGGAGCGTCCGCTCGGCCCCGACCAGGCCCATCCCGAAGGCGAGGCCGCCCCCGAGCCGGACGCTCCCCTCCGGCGGGGCCCGCCCCGCCTCCGGGAGGTCCGCCGGGCCGGGGGACGGTGCCTCCCCGCTCCAGAGGCCGTCCACCGTTCCCCGGCCCGAGCCGGCGATGCCCCACAGCGTCAGGCCGCCGCCGAGGCTGGCCCTCGCGTAGGGATAGACCGCCGAGAGCCGGGTCTCCGCGAAGCCCCGGGCCGAGGCGTCCCCGCCGGAGAGCGCCGCCGTCCCTTCGCTCTCGGCGAAGGCGAGGCCCGCCGTCCACCGGCCGTCCACCGCGGCGTCCATGCCGAGGAACAGCGCGCCGCCCGGGGCGGAGCCGCCGCCCCCTCCCCAGAGGGTGAGACGCGGCCCGTCCCCGGCGGCCGCGCCGCCCGGCGCGAACCGCGCTCCCGGACCCTCCGCCGCCGGGCGGCCGAGGGACACCGAGAAGCCCTGGTTCCTGACGAGGCCGCGCAGGTCCGCGAGGGTGAGCGACGCGGGCCTTCCGTCCGTCCCGACGGAGCCGGACCGGACGCCCGCCTGCCCGAGGGACCGCCCCGCGCATTCCGCGGGGGTCCCGAAGGCCGCGCAGCCGCCCGGATCCCCGGCCAGGCCCGCGAAGGCCGCGAACCCGTCCCCGCCGTCCCCGGACATGCGCTCCCCGATCGCGTTGGAGACCTCATTCATCGTGCGGCGCGCCAGGCTGGCAAGGGGTGCGCCCAGCGCCGATGACGGGCTGTCGCCGAAGCGGGCGTGCAGGGTGTAGCTCCCGGTGCTGGAGCGGCGGCCCCTTACCATGATGTAGTAGGTGCCGGCTTCGACGTCCCGCACGACCCGGAAGTTCCGGCCCGCGCCGCCGTCGTTGTCGGTCGCCAGCCGCGAGCCGCCGGAATCCTCCAGGCGGCCGACGGTGTCGACGCCGCCGCTGCTGTGGACCGTAAGCCTGCCGGAGGACCGCACGTTGATCCGGAAGTAGTCGACGTCCCCGGCCGTCAGCCCGGCGTCGGTTTCCGACGGCAGCGACACGGTCTCGGCGGTCCCCCGCGTGCTTCCCTGGTCGTCGCCGGGCGGCGGCGGCGGGGAACTCGCCTCGAAGCGCGCGCGCAGCGTGTAGGCGCCGGTGCTGTTGCTGTTGCCTGCCCACTGGAGGCGGCCCCTAACCTGGAGGTAGTAGGTGCCGGCGGAGACGTCCCGCGCGACCCGGAAGTTCCGGCCCTCGCCGCCGTCGTTGTCGGTCGCCAGCCGCGAGCCATTGGACCTTTCCAGGCGGCCAACGGTGTCGGTGCCGCCGCTGCTGTAGACCGTAAGCCTGCCGGCGGTCCGCACTTCGATCCGGAAGTAGTCCCTGTCCCCGGTCGTCAGGGAGGCGGCGGTGTCCGAAGGTAGGGACACGGTCTCGGCGGTCGCCCGCGTTCCGCCCTGGTCGGGCGGGGAGCTTTCCTCAAGGAGCACATGCAGTGTGTAGGTCCCGGTGTCGCCGTCACGGCCTGTCACACGGACATAGTAGGTGCCAGCGGAAATGTCCCGATCGATCCGGAAGTTCTGGTTTGCGCCGCCGTCGTCGTCGCTCGTCAGAACCTCTCCGCCGGAATCCTCCAGAAGTCCGTAGGTGTCGGTGCCGCCGCTGCTGTAGACCTCCAGCCTGCCGGCGGCCTGCACGGCGATCCGGAAGTAGTCGACATCCTCCGCCGTCAGCGCGCCGGAGGTTTCAGACGGGACCGCTACGGCCGCGGCCGATTCCCGTTCGTCGCCCTGGTCGTCGCTGTCAAGCGAGGGGTTTCCCTCGAAGCGCGCGTGCAGTGTGTAGCTTCCGGTGGTGAAGGAACCTAAGCTTTTCACTTGGACGTAGTAGGTGCCGGCGGAGACGTCCAGCGCGATCCGGAAGTTCTCGCCATCCCAGCCATCGTTGCCGCCGCCGTTGTTGTGCGCCAGCCGCGAACCGCCGGAGCTCTCCAGACGTCCGTAGGTGTCGGTGCTGCCGCTGGTGTAGACCTCGAGACTACCCGAGGACGGCACGTCGATCCGGAAGTAGTCGATGTCCCCGGCGGTCAGCGCACCGGAGGTTTCCGAAGGCAAGGAAACGCGTGTGGCGGTTTCCCGCGTGCCGCCGTGGTCGGCCGAAGAGCTCTCCTCAAGGCGCACGTGCAGTGTGTAGCTCCCGGTGTCGCCTTCACGGCCTGTCACTCGGACGTAGTACGTACCCGGCGAGACGTCCAGCGTGATCCGGAAGTTCCACCCCTCACCGCTGCCGCGGTCCTCCAGCCGCCCTGCGCCGTCGGAGCTCTCCAGCCAGCCGAATGTGTCGGTGCCGCCGCTGGTGTGGACCTCGAGCCTGCCGGAGGCCGGCACGTCGATCCGGAAGTAGTCCACGTCCTCCTCCGTCAGGTCGCCTGGCGTGTTTGAAGGTACGGACACGTCCGAGGCGGTTTCCCGCGTGCCGCCTTGGTCGGTCAAGGATTTCACAAGGCGGACATGCAGGGTGTAGCTGCCGGTGACGGCGGCGTCTTTGCCTGTCACCCGGACGTAGTACGTACCCGGCGAGACGTCCAGCGCGATCCGGAAGTTCCGGCCCTCGCCGCTGTCGCTGTCGACCGCCAGCCGCGAGCCATTGGATCTTTCCAGGCGGCCGACGGTGTCGGCGCTCCCGCTGGTGTAGACCTCAAGCCTGTCAGTGGCCTGCACGGTGATCCGGAAGTAATCCACGTCCCCGGCGGCCAGCGAGCCGGCGGTTTCGGACGGAACCAGCACGGCCTCGGCGGTTTCCAGCGTGCCGCCGTGGTCGGGTGGGGAACTCCTTTCGAAGCTCACGTGCAGGGTGTAGCTCCCTGTAGCGCCGTCAAAACCCCTCACGCGGATGTAATGGGTGCCAGCGGCGACATCCAGTGCGATTCGGAAGTTCTGGTTTGCGCCGCCGTCGTCGCTCGCAAGGTGGAATCGGGCGGAATTCTCCAGACGGCCAAGGGTGCCAGTGTTCCCGCTGGTGTAGGCCTCAAGCCTACCAGTGTTCGGCACCGATATCCGGAAGTAGTCGGTGTCCCCCGCCGTCAGCGTACCCGCGGTTTCCGACGTCGCAGGTACGAGCGTAGCGGTCCTCCACGTATCGCTGTGGTCGCCATTGAGCGGAGAGTTCCTGTCGAAGCCCACGTGCAGTGTGTAGCTCCCACTGGAGGAGAGGTAGCCACTCACGCGAATGTAGTAGATGCCCGCGTCGACATCCAGCGCGATCCGAAAGTTCTGGTTTGCGCCGCCGTTGTCGCTGGTCGCCAGCTGCGAGCCGCTGAAGGTCTCTAGAAGGCCAAGGGTGTCAGTACGCCCGCTGGTGTGGACCTCGAGCCTGCCGGAGGTCGGTAATTTGATCCGGAAGTAGTCAATGTCCCCGGCCGTCAGCACGCCGGGGGTCTCGGACGGAACCTCCACGATTGCGGCGGCCCCCCGCGTACCGCCTTGGTCGGGCGGAGCGCTCTTTGTGAAGCGCGTGCTCAGGGTGTAGCTCCCTGAAGCGCCGCCATAGCCCCTCACGCGGACGTAGTATGTGCCCTCGTAGACGTTCAGCACGATCCGGAAGTTCCTGCCCTCGCCGCTGTCGTCGTTTTCCACCAGCTTCCGGCCGCTGGAGGTCTCCAGACGGCCGAGGGTGTCGGTGCCGCCGCTGGTTTGGACCTCGAGCCTGCCGGAGGCCGGCACGGTGATCTGGAAGTAGTCGGTGTCCCCCGCCGTCAGCTCGGCGGGGGTCTCCGATGGCAGGGGAACGACCTTGGCGGTCTCCCGTGTACCTCCTTCGTCAGGCAGAGATTTCGTTTCCAAGCGCACGTGCAGGGTATAGCTGCCGGTGGCGGGAGAGCCGTGGCCCCTCACCCGCAAGTAATAGGTGCCTGCCCCGACGTCCCGTTGGATCCAGAAGTTCCCGCTCGTGCCGCCGTTGTTGTCTCCCGTCAGCCGCCTGCCGCCGGAATTCTCTAGGCGACCGACGGTGTCGGTGCCGCCGCTGGTTTGGACCTCGAGCCTGCCGGAGGCCGGCACGGTGATCTGGAAGTAGTCGGTGTCCCCCGCCGTCAGCGCGGCGGCGGTGTCCGATGGCAGGGAAACGGTCGCGGCGGTACCCCGCGTGCCGCCTTGGTCGGCCCACGACTGCAGGGCCGAGCAAGCAAGAAACGAGATTAGGGCCAGAATGAATAAAGTGGTCACCCCCAAACCCCGACTGAAACATACCAGCGTCATATTCAGCTTCATGTTACATTTGGGGATTATATACCTTGTTAGACGTCCGGTTCCCAGATTTACTACGCCGCGAGCCTCGAGATAAGGTATTCCATGCCCCTGTTACCTTTTACGGAATTGCAGCGTCCGCACAGAAGCTGGAGGTTCCCGATGTGGTCCGTCCCTCCCTTTGAGCGCGGGATGATATGGTCGACCGTGAGGTTCGGCAACTGGAAGTGCGTTTTGCATGCGTTGCAGTGCCCGCCCTGCTCGCCATACAGAAGCCGTCTGTTCCTCAGGTGATTGTAGCGGATCAGTGTCCCGATATCTGTGCGTTGCGGGATGTCCGTGCGATTGACCACCGTATGGTGCGCGAACATGCCAAGCTCATTCCTGAGCCGCAGCAGCACCAGTTCAGCGGCCTTCGGCGAGACGTCAATCCCAACCCATTCCCGGTTAAGGTCCTGCGCCGCTATGCACGCCGTCGCGCAGCCGCAGAACGGGTCCAGAACCATGTCGCCCGGATCGCTGCTGGCGGCGATGATCCTTTCAAGAAGTGAACGGGGCTTCTGTGTGGGGTAGCCCGTGCGCTCCTTAGCCTGGGAGTTGAGATAGGAAATGTCCCAAACGTCGCGCATGGACTTCATACGACTTGTGTCATCCGTGTAAGACTGTTCTATCGTCCCTTCCGCGAAAACCGTTCGCCTCGCGCCTTTGTGCCTGGATTTGGCGCTGTAGGATTCCTGAAGTGCGTTGAATACCGTTTTGCAGGATGCCGCATAGAACAGAATTATGTCGTGCATCCGTTGGAAATGTTTCGTCGCTCCTGTCCATCTCTGATAGCTCCACACGATTTCATTCCTGAACGCCCGTCGACCGAACACGGCGTCCATGACCAGCTTGAGATAGTGGCTCATGGTCGGATCGCAGTGGAGATATATCGAACCGGTTGGCTTGAGGATGCGCCGCATCTCCAGCAGTCGCGCGGCCATGTAGATCAGATAGGCCTTATCGCTTTTGGTCATGGCAGCGGCGATGACCCGGTTAAGGGCCGGTTCCTTCGCCTCGATCAGGTCAAGCCATGCGATATCCACGTCCGCCAGCGTCCACGTGTCCCTGAAAGCGGCGCCCGCCGCTTCGCTTCCGATCGGCGCGGCGTAGTTGGCTTTCGAGTTGAACGGCGGATCAAGGTAGATCAGGTCCACCGACGCGCTGTTCATCCCGCGCATGATAGGAAGGTTGTCACCTGTCCAGACCGTCTGGTTTGACCAGTTAGCTGCCGCGCCCCTTTCTCGGGTCATTCCCGGGGTTGATCATACGCGCGGGAGGATGCCGCCGCTTTCGCTTTGGGTGCCTCGCCGCGGCGTTCATGTGTCCCGCTCTGGCCGCCATCGCCGCCACCTGTCGCCACCTTGTTTCCACTTTTTTCAGGCGATGGTTTCGGAAACAGCGTTCTGGCCAATCTGACCGGATCGTTGACGACCGGTGGAATGACAATGTCCCTCATGACCGCGCGCCCGACGGAAGGCCGTTGGGCTCAATCAGTTTTCGATAAGTGATCCGTCTTCCGATCATGTTCATGGCTATTCCCCTCATCTGGTCGATTGTGTCGGCTTCCCTAACGTTGTGCCGTCCGACGAATTCCCGGACGTACCGGTTCATGTGCTTTCTGCTCATCTTGTGGAAGGTGCCCTTGTGCGCCCGCTTAAGCATTGCCCAGAAGGACTCCATGCCGTTAGTATGCACGTCGCCCCGCACGTATTGCCCCGCGCTGTGCCTGACGCTTTCATGCCTGCGCCTGATCCCGACATAGGCTTTCGCGTCGTCGGTGTAGACCTGCGCCGTCGGTTCCGTATGGCTCTCAACGAAGCCTTGAAGCGTTTTCGCCTTTGTGTCCGGCACCACCTTCGCGGCGACCTGGTTGGTCTCCCGATCCTTCACGCCAGCCACCGCCGTCTTGCCAACCGTTCCACGTCCGGCGTTCAGTCTGTCCTTCGCGTGCTTGTTGCGCTCCCTGCCACCGAAATAGGTCTCGTCGGCTTCCACCGGACCGGCGAACACTCCTCTATCCGTATGGAAAGCCTCCTTAAGTCTGTGCGCCATAAACCATGCCGACTTCTGGGTTATGCCAAGGTCGCGGTGCAGCTTCATGGACGACACGCCCTTGAGGCTGGTGGCGTTCAGGTAAATGGCGACCGCCCATTTGCGCAACGGTATTTTAGACGCTTCCATGACGCTTCCGATCCTGACGCTGAAATAGCTGCGGCATGAACCGCAATGGTAGGGTCTTGGCTTCCGGCTTTTCACGACGCTAATTTTGTCGGCGCATCCACAATGCGGGCATTCTCTGGGCTTGCCCGCCTCACCCCAGCGAACCGTTTCGAACCATGCTTCCGCACTCGCTTCGTCGGGAAACATGTCCATGATTTCGAAAATTGTCATTCCCTCACGGTGGTGCTTGCCGGGTGCGTTGTGTGCCATCGTCATATCCCTGATTCGTTTTGTGAAATCAGTTTAACAAATTATTTTATGTCTAACAAGGTATATAATACCCTTACATTTCCTTATTGACACAGCTTCACGCATCAGTCTCCGAAAGCGATTTGTTCCGGCCCACATTGATTAAAGTACCAGAATTTTTCTGGGTTTCAACCGCTTTCACGGACATAAAGTGTAAGCGGGATTTATTGCATAGCTGTCCCATCCCGGATGATCACATGGACCCCCGTCGCTTCGCGCTTTCCGTGGCGCGGTCGGCCCCGGGTGACATTCTGGATGGGGGCACGGATGCCTGTTCGACCGCACGGTGAAGCGACCGCCACACCAGGGATCGGAGCTGCGATCCAGGCCAGTGATGAACCCGCTGGGTTCCGGCGGACCGTTACGGGATCACCGGGCGGACGGTTTACAGGTGGCGCCACCGCGACGGTGTGGGGGATGGGAGCCACACCCTCACCGGCCGCGGACGACACCGACGCCTGCCCGGGAGGCGGTGGCGGTGGCTCCGCGCCGGACCCCGCCGCCGCCGTTGGACGGTTTGCCTGCCGCCGTGCGGGAGTTCCTGAACCCGAAGGTATCGCGACCGGGCCCGGGTCGACGCCTGCGGCGCCACGGCGTCGGCAGTCCTCGCGGGATGAAGGCCCAGGTACGGCGCCTTCAGGGCCCATGGGCCAGGCTACATCCATATCGACGTGAAATACCTGCCGCGGATGAAAGACGGGACCGCCCGGCGCCATCCCTTCGTGGCGGTCGACCGCGCCGCCCGGTGGGTGTCTGTCCGCATCTTCCCGGCGAAATCCGCCGCCGGCGCCAGGCGCTTCCCGCGGGATCCCGAGCGTGCGTGTCCTCCCGAAATCCGGACCGTTCCCACGGACAGCGGCAAGGGGTTCACGGATCGTCCGTCCGGCCTGCGCGAACGTGCGGCTACCGGGAAGCACGGGTTCGAGCAACCCTGCGCCGGGCCCGACACCGGGCATCGACCGACACCGCCACGGTCGCCCCGGACAGACGGTATGGCCGGGCGTTTCAACGGCCGCGTCGAAGATGTCCTGCGGGGCCACCGCTTCCAGTCAGGCGAAGATCCCGGGCGGACGCTCCCGCGCTGCGTCCGGCTCCACAACCAACAGCCGCCGCGATCCGTCCCCGGAAGCGAAACGCCGTTGCGGGCCATCAAACATCGGCACAGACCCAGACCGGAGCTGTTCAGGAAAAATCCATACCAGCCCGCGGGATATGACACGCTCACTGGTACGCTGCCAGGCTAGGTAGATTTTCACCGTCCCGGGCCGCCTCCGCTTCATCATCTGGATGCAACCATACGGACCGTTCCCGTTTTCCGGGAGCGCATCGTTGCCCGATTGTAACTTTCAAGTATTTTTTGTGACGGTTTTGACTCGGGAGACAGACTTTGGGCTGAACGTACGCGTGGCGAGGATAGCACACAGATCGTGTCGAAAGCCTCCAAAGCGGCAACCGTTCCATGTATGTCATCGAGGAGACCTACACACAATGCAATCAGGGTGACGGAAGATGGATTTTCGATATAATGCATTGAAGATACCGAGTACCCACTCGGCGGCGGGCCATCACCTTGGAGCCGATGGAAGCGGAAGTAGCCCAGCGTCGTAAGATTCGCGTCACCCGGTCAGTGGATTCGAATGAACGCAAGGGGGGCGATATGTACGATAGGCCGGCAGGATCATTAGTGATCGCAGTCAATGTTTCCGTGTTACTCATGTCCAAAGTCCGGGCCGAACCGGTGCCTGACCAAGCGACCGGTATATACAGTGTCGGGAGCTGCGGGCATAGAAGTTCCACCGTGCTGGTTAATCCAACTGCGGCGCTCGTTTTCGAGGATTGGCAGGGTGAAACCATGGTCGCGCCTGGCACCGCCGACTGGGTTGATGGATCCATCGATCTCACCGTAGGGGACGGGGCTGACGAATGGACTGTGCCACCTTTGGCAAACCTGGAGGAATGCGAAACATTGCCGGGCGTGTTTCCGACGCTGTTCGCCGAATCGGTGGCCGTCTTCAACCTATCCGGCAAACTGGCAAAGGCCTGCGATATAGCGAACGGCGTTACGCGCGCTGTGCCCTGCGGGCGTTTGAAATATTCGACATCTCAGATGATGGTGAGTTCTCACAGGCGGAGATGAGCAGGTGGATTCGCGCCGCTGGTTTTTTGGGCTATGGCATGGTTTCTGAAGGACAGTTGGGTGTGTTTGTACCCGTTGAGGAACTCCACGTTGTCCAGCTTGCGGCCAACGCTCAGGTCCATTCATCGCCGAAAACGTGATCGAGTCCCATGATTTCGATGGCAATGGCTTTGTGTCTTTGGGGAACTGATGCAGGACCGTGGTCCCGACGAGGGACCGGCGGGGGCGGGTTTCATTTCCGATATGTCACCGGAGACTCTATCCGAGACGATGAAATCCATGGAGGGCATCCGGAGCTTGCTGGATCTGCTGTGATAGGGGCATAATCCATGCTTGCGTCACACTCTTCAGCGGGAGCGGGTGATGTTAGGGCTCGTTTAAAATCTCGACATCGCCGCCCCCGGTTGACGTCTGGTCCGCGGATGAAGCCCGCAGGCCGTGCGTCAGGATGAACGAGTCGCTCCCCGCCGCGGAAGTGGAATTTTATCCGTCGGAACGGGACGGACGTGACAGGCTGACGCTACATCGCATCCACAGGGAAGCTCGCTTTCATTTCCAGAACAGCGATCCAGTCGGCGGGTCGGGATCCAATCAAATGTCATCCTATAAGGCGTCCCCCTATCGCTTCACGGCGAGGTCGGCGGATAGAACGTCAATACCCAGAGCCTTGCCCACAGCGTAGCAGGTCAGATGCCCTGAATGTACGTTCAGTCCCTTCAATAGGCTTGGATCGTCCATGCATGCCTGCCGCCAGCCTTTGTCAGCAAGCGCGAGCAGATAAGGCAATGTCGCGTTGCCGAGAGAAAGCGTCGCCGTGCGTGCGACGGCACCGGGCATGTTGGCGACGCAGTAATGATTTATTCCATCAACCTGGTAGATCGGGTCGGCATGGGTTGTGGCATGCGACGTCTCGAAACAGCCACCCTGGTCAATCGCCACATCGACGAGGACAGAACCGGGTTTCATGGAGGAGAGCTGTTCTCTGGAAATCAATCGGGGTGCGGCGGCGCCCGGAACCAAAACGGCACCGATCACCAAATCGGCGTCACGGATAAGTTCCGCCGTTGCGGCGGCAGTCGAGAAACGGTTGCGGAACTGATGTCCGAAGACATCGTCGAGGTATCTCATTCGAGCCAATGAACGATCGAGTACGGTAACGGTGGCTCCCATGCCAGCGGCGACCCGAGCGGCATTGGTTCCGACCACTCCGCCGCCGATCACAATCACATTGGCCGGTCCGACGCCGGGAACGCCACCCATCAGCACACCACGCCCGCCGTTCGCCTTCTGCAACGTCCATGCGCCCACCTGCGGAGCCAGTCGGCCCGCAACCTCGGACATCGGCGCCAGCAGTGGCAGACCACCTGCCGAATCGGTGACCGTTTCATAGGCGATCGCGGTACATCCGCTGGCCAGGAGATCGCGGGTCTGTTGCGGATCGGGCGCAAGATGGAGATAGGTGAACAACACCTGACCTTCGCGGAGCATCTTGCGCTCGCTCGCCTGCGGCTCCTTTACCTTCACGATCAGGTCGGCGTCGGTAAAGACCTGTTCGGCCGATTCGGCCAGAACGGCTCCAACGGCGGTGTAATCCGCATCAGGATAGCCGGAGCCGCTGCCGGCGCCACGCTGGACGATGACCCGATGACCGTGAACCACCGCTTCGCCCGCTGCGGCGGGCGTCAGGCCAACGCGGAATTCCTGCGGTTTGATTTCCGTCGGACAACCAATTTTCATCGAACCCTCCTGGATTTTCACGGCGAATATGAAATGAAACTCATGAAATTTCTTTGGAAATTTCAGTGGAATTGACCCATATTTTTGATAGAATTAGCGTTTAATTGACATTTTCATGGGAGATTATTGCGTGATAATCGATCTAGACGGAACGGATCGTCGAATCCTGGCTGCGTTACAGGAGTCTGGCCGAATTTCGAACGCCGATCTGTCGGAGCGTGTGAACCTATCACCTTCCGCCTGTCACCGCCGCGTGAAGCGGCTGGAAGTCGATGGAGTGATCTCCGGATATGTCGCGCTGCTTGACCCTATACGGATTGACCGCCCCTCGACCGTTTTTGTGGAGATCACGCTCAGAGGACAGACCGAAGAGGCGCTCGATGCGTTTGAACGCGAGGTCGCGTTGATTCCGGATCTTCAGGAATGCCATCTCATGGCGGGAACAGCCGACTATCTGCTGAAACTGTCGGTTCGGGATACAGACGATTTCGCCCGTATCCATCGCCGTTATCTCGCCAGACTGCCGGGCGTTGCGCAGATGCATTCGTCATTTTCGCTGCGCACGGTGTACAAGACAACCGCTTTACCCGTGTGACCTGGCTAACCCACGAAGCGTTTTCGGATAGATGTCCGGCAATCTTTCGGCTGGATGTATATATGGTACGCCCAAACGGGTAAGTCACCCCAGGATTCTGCCCCGGGGTGTCCTTCGTCCGCCTTTCTGGAAAATTTGGCGAGACTTAAAGCAGCCCTTCACGTTGGGCTTTTTTGCGGGCGATCTTTCGGGCGCGGCGGATCGCCTCGGCCCTCTCGCGGGCGCGCCTTTCACTGGGTTTCTCGAAATGCTGCCGAAGCTTCATTTCGCGGAACACACCTTCGCGCTGCATTTTCTTCTTCAGAGCGCGAAGCGCCTGATCAACATTGTTGTCGCGAACGCTGACCTGCATGTGACTGTCACTACCTTTTCGGTTCGAATTTCAATCAGAGACTAGGGAAATCCTCATATCAGGCGTACAATCCTTTGTCTACTGCCTGATTCAATGATAATCTTCATGATATGCATGGCGAATCAAAATTTTCAGACTCCTTAATGGATCGTTTGCTCGACAGCGCATTGGATCATGTCCGGTCGGAGGGTTGGACGCGGTCGGCGTTTCGCTCGGCTGCGAATGATGCGGATATAAGGACGGAAGAAGCATGGCGGCTCTGTCCGAAGGGTCCGGTTGATCTCGCGAAGGAATATCACCGGCGCGGTGATAGGATAATGAGCGAATTGCTTGCGTCGGAAGACCTTTCGGAGATGCGTGTCCGTGATAGGATCACACATGCAGTTCGCATTCGGATCGAACGGGCTTCCGACAGAGAGATCGTGCGCCGTAGTTCGGCTCTGTTCGCACTGCCCTTGAATGCCGTCCATGGTACCTGCCTGGTATGGAATACAGCGGGTGCGATCTGGACGGAGATAGGTGATACGTCGGATGATGTGAATTGGTACACAAAGCGTAAGATGCTTTCCGGAGTATATACGATGACGGTGCTGTATTGGCTCGGTGACGAGAGTGACGAATGTCAGGACACATGGGCCTTTCTCGACCGCCGTATCTCCAACGTGATAGATTTCGAGAAGCTCAAGGCGCGGCTCCGCCAAAATCCATTTACGAAACCGCTGTGTACATCTGCGGATCTACTGCTATCACGCATCAAGGCTCCACCCGGAAGCCAGCGTGACGATTTGCCAGGTCACTGAAACGCTCCATCGGTTCCCACGGTAAATTACTGATGGCGATTCCGCTTGTGTGGGCTTCGTGTGCAATGACATCGATGTTTCGCTCGGGTTGATACGTATAACCGGCCGCTGGGCGGCATCGCGCGAAGTGCACTAATGGCGACCACGCTTTCGGTGCACACCCGATTCATCCAAACATGCGAATTGTCATTGATCTTTCGAAAGCGATAGCGAAAATCCCGGGAACACCCACAGTCATGCATCGGAATTATCCGGGACATACCATGTCGTCAGAATACTATGCCCCCACGGGTGGTCTGCCCGGTCAGGAACGGCTCCTGACGGATCGCGCCATCTTCACCGACGCCTACGCCGTGATTCCCAGGGGAACCATGCGCGATATCGTAACGAGTTTCCTGCCATTCTGGGAGCGTACCCGTCTTTGGGTAATCGCAAGGCCGATGTCGGGCTTCGCGGAAACTTTTTCGCAGTATATTATGGAAGTTTCGCCCGGTGGTGGATCGGGTCGCCCGGAGATGGATATGGGCGCGGAGGGCGTCCTGTTCGTCGTTGAAGGTAAAGCGACGCTGATAATCGATGGTCGGACCCACCATATGACCGAGGGTGGTTACGCTTATATCCCGCCGTCGGTGAAGTGGGCTTTGCACAATACGACGGAAAGGGTTCTGCGTTTCCATTGGGTGCGCAAAGCCTATGAACCCGTACCCGGGCTACCCAATCCGGATCCGCTTGTAACCAACGAACGCGAAATCGCACCCGTACCCATGCCCGACACGGGCGGTAAATGGGCAACCACAAGGTTTGTGGATCCCGAAGATCTTCGACATGACATGCATGTCAACATCGTCACCTTCGAACCCGGTGGGGTGATCCCGTTTCTTGAAACCCATGTCATGGAACACGGACTCTATGTGCTTGAGGGAAAGGCCGTCTACAACCTCAACAACGATTGGGTCGAGGTTGAAGCAGGAGATTACATGTGGCTTCGCGCGTTCTGTCCACAAGCCTGCTACGCGGGTGGACCGGGACGCTTCCGGTATCTTCTCTACAAAGACGTGAACCGGCATATGAAGCTCCGCTCGGTGCCCGCGACCAATGGCTCGGTCACATCTCCCGCGCCGCAGAGGGAGTGACGTTCGCCACCGACGGATGAACGCGTGTCGGTGATTTCAGCCTCGTGATCGCTCAAGCGAGTTGGAAGCAACTCACGCATGCGATGTGGCATTTTTCGGACAGAATGGCTCGCACAGCCGTCTCTGACGGACTCCATTGGTCGCTGAAGTCGTTCCGTACCTTGCGTTGTGATTAAGCGCATCGGCGGAGCCGAATGTGGATGTCTCCCCACGCTATCGGCACAGGGCGGGCCAAAGGATCGTAGAGCCAATCCTGCGGCCTCGATCCATCCAATTTATTCCCTTCGATGCATGCTTGGGCAGTTGATCGCTATGAAAACCACCAAGTATGGCTTTCTGTGCGTAAATTTTGAGCGATACCGGGCAATGGGGTAGCGGACGCCTGCCTGAGGCTATCCCACAGATTTGCACGACCCTATTCAATGGCGGCTTGTGGCATGTCGATCCATTGCACACCAACCCGGTTAAGAGATCGGGGTCGTTTGGGAAAACCAATGTACAGTTCCGTTCCAATCGCGATCCAGCGCAGCCAGGGCGCGGCTTCGGTTTCCTTGAGGAAAGGTGGAGGATTGGCGCGGCTCTATCAACAGGGATGCGCGAAAGCCTTTCTACCGCGTACTCATACCGAGGATCCGGAAGTCGTTTTTCTAAATACCGCGGGTGGTTTGACGGGTGGAGACCGTATGCATTTCAGTTTGGCGATCGATGCGGACGCTCGGGCGACCGTAACAACGCAAACGGCCGAGCGAGCCTATCGCGCGGCCAGCGGAAGCGCGCCCGCAGAACTCGAAGTCGAGGCCCATGTCGGTGCCGGTGCGTATCTTCAATGGCTTCCACAGGAAACGATTCTCTTTGACGGAGCGTCGCTTGAACGCCGAACCCGGATCGAGCTTTCCGCAAGCGCCCGACTCCTGATGTGTGAAATGCTGGTGTTCGGAAGGCAGGCGATGGGCGAAGAGATCGCGACCCTTTGGCTAATGGACCGAAGGGAGGTCCTTCGTGACGGAATCCCCGTCTTTGTGGATCCACTGGCGATAACCGGTAGCGATCTTGCCCAGGTCTCGGCTGGGGCCGGTGTCGAGGACATGCGCTGTCTGGCCACTGTTCTGATGCTTGGGAAAGATGCGGAAGACCGGCTTGGCGCGGTACGCATGGCATTGAAAGGGACAGGTTACGCCGGTGCTTCGGCTTGGGAGGGAAAGCTCGTCGTTCGCGCGAAAGGCCCGAACCCAACCGTAATCCGCAGACTCGTAGCTGACGTCATAGAGACCCTACGCGATGGTCCGGCACCCCGTGTCTGGCAAATCTGATGAAATGAGGTATCCATGAATCTAACACCCCGGGAAAAGGACAAGCTATTGGTCAGCGTGGCCGCGATGGTCGCACGCGGTCGCCTCGATCGGGGCGTAAAACTGAACCATCCGGAAGCGGTTGCGCTGATTACCGACTTCGTTGTTGAAGGCGCGCGCGACGGTCGATCCGTTGCTGAACTGATGGAAAACGGCGCTCATGTTGTCACCGCGACGCAGTGCATGGAGGGTGTCGCGGAAATGATCGACGACATTCAGGTCGAGGCGACGTTTCCGGACGGCACCAAACTCGTGACGGTGCACCATCCAATCCGCATCATTCCTGCGGCCACTGCAAAACCGACACATCCTACAGCGAACTCTAGATCAAAGGGTGCGTCGCCAGGGCCTGACCGGCACACGGACACCACCGGTCGGCCGCAGTCAGGATAGTGTGTGATCGAAGCGAGGATGATCGATGAAACCCGGAGAAATCCTGACGGCTGAGGGAGAAATCACCCTAAATGAGGATCGCTCGCAACTTACGCTGACGGTATCGAACACCGGTGACCGTCCGGTTCAGGTCGGCAGTCATTATCACTTCGCGGAAACGAATACCGGCCTTGATTTCGACCGCGAGTTGGCCCGGGGTCACAGACTTGATATCCCGGCGGGCACAGCCGTCCGGTTCGAGCCAGGACAAACGCGCGGTATCGCTTTGGTCCCGATCGGTGGCGCAAGGCGTATCTATGGCTTCAATCAATCCGTCATGGGTGATCTTGATGAGAAGCGCTGACTTGACCTTCTCTGACCCATATGAGGTCAAGTTTATTTGCCGGTGCGATGCGTCGAATTCGCGGTTCCGGTTCTTGGGGACATCATATGACTTCATGACGCCGGAGAACCCGTTCCTTACGCGACTCGGAATCGATGGCGTAGCGGTTGCGAAATCCACTCTCGTGCCGTCCCATCCATGCCGTTTGCGTCGACGCCCCTCGGTTCGCCGGAGAACGGAACCAAAGCCAGCGACGGCGGCAACCGCCGGTTTCCGCGTTTCAATGAAACCATCACGCTCCGGGTCGTGTTCGACCCGTCGTGACGCAAATGCTCTGTCGCTCCGGAATGCGGTTAATCCTCGGGAAATCCGAAGACGGACGTATCTGTATTGGAATGGTGACACGAACCATGGTTGCGCCAGAAATGCCTTGCTTGTCCACGGTTTCGGCTATGGTCTGAACGCGGCGGTAAGCGCCGGATATGCAGATGAACTTCGTCGATTTTTCGTTGGTATCCGAACCGGAATATCGAGGCTCATTCGCGGTCGTTCAGCGTCGGCTTCCACCGGTTGGTGACAGAAAATGAATTCCAGGCCGACAATCAGTCGGTACCTCACAAGCTCTCGATCAATTTAACCAAGGACGTCTCATGCCAGCGAAAATCTCCCGAGCCGCCTATGCCGATATGTATGGTCCCACCATCGGCGACCGCGTGCGGCTGGCCGATACCGATCTGATCATCGAGGTTGAGCGGGACTTAACGATCTACGGGGAGGAAGTTAAATTCGGTGGGGGCAAGGTAATCCGCGATGGTATGGGACAATCCCAGACCACGCGGGCCAACGGCGCGGTGGACACCGTGATCACCAACGCGCTGATCCTCGATCATACAGGTATCTACAAAGCGGATGTGGGCCTCAAACAGGGAACGATCATCGGGATCGGCAAGGCGGGTAATCCCGATACCCAACCCGGTGTTGATATCGTTATCGGTCCGGGAACGGAGGCTATCGCGGGGGAGGGGCGTATCCTGACCGCTGGCGGATTTGACGCACATATTCACTTCATTTGTCCCCAGCAGATCGACGATGCGCTTCATTCGGGACTGACCACGATGCTTGGCGGCGGAACGGGTCCCGCGCATGGAACGCTGGCGACGACCTGTACGCCGGGGCCCTGGCATATCGGACGGATGCTGCAGGCGGCCGACGCGTTTCCGATGAACCTCGCCTTCGCCGGAAAGGGAAATGCGTCGTTACCCGCCGCACTGGAGGAACAGATCCTTGGCGGTGCATGTGCGCTCAAGCTCCACGAGGATTGGGGAACGACACCGGGCACAATCGACTGCTGCCTGAAAGTTGCCGATGAGATGGATGTGCAGGTGATGATCCACACCGACACGCTCAATGAATCGGGGTTTGTGGAAAACACGATCGCAGCGATTGATGGACGGGCGGTACACGCTTTCCACACCGAGGGGGCGGGTGGGGGTCATGCGCCGGATATCATCAAGGTCTGCGGGATGGATAACGTGCTGCCAAGCTCTACAAACCCAACACGACCCTACACGGTCAACACGCTCGAAGAGCATCTGGACATGCTCATGGTCTGTCACCACCTCGACAGAGCCATTCCGGAAGACGTGGCCTTTGCCGAAAGCCGGATCCGCAAAGAGACCATCGCGGCGGAGGATATCCTGCACGATCTGGGCGCTTTTTCGATCATCGCATCGGACAGCCAGGCCATGGGTCGTGTCGGCGAAGTGATTATCCGCACATGGCAAACCGCCGACAAGATGAAGAAACAGCGAGGACGCCTGACGGACGAGACCGGAGAGAACGACAATCTGCGTGTCCGCCGTTACGTGGCGAAATATACCATTAATCCCGCGATCGTCCACGGGCTGGCTACACATATCGGATCTGTCGAAGAGGGGAAGCGCGCCGACCTGTGCCTCTGGTCTCCGGCATTTTTCGGAGTGAAACCGGAAATGGTTCTGATCGGTGGTTCGATCGCCTGTGCGCAGATGGGCGATCCCAACGCCTCGATTCCAACGCCGCAGCCGGTCTATTCCCGACCGATGTTCGGGGCATTTGGCCGCGCCGTCGAAAACAGCGCCGTTACATTCGTCAGCGGTGCCGCACAGAGTGGCGGGATTGGTCAAAAGCTGGGTCTGAATAAAGAAACCCTGCGGGTGAAAGACACTCGCGCAATTGGAAAGAAAGACATGCGTCTCAATGATCGAACTCCGGAAATCGAGGTCGATCCCGAAACCTACGAGGTGAGGGCCGATGGAGAGATACTAACCTGTGAGCCAGCCGAGGTTCTGCCAATGGCGCAGAGGTATTTCCTGTACTGAACGGTTTTCCTACCCTCGCCCATCGATCCAGAATGAAGTGAAGCTTTCCTTGGCGCGGTTTAAGGTGCGACCGATGATCGGATGTGAAATATCGCACCCGACTTGCCCGGCGGTTCCTGCGAGATCGGTCGGAGCGTAATCAATTACCTGGACTCGATCACCAACCGCCGCCAATGTGAAAGTGGTGACCGGGAATTCGAATGCCTCATCTCCGCCTAGAGACATACAGGACATGGTTGCCGTCAATGATCCGCCTGGATTTGAACACTCCGCCTTGTGATGGATTCCTGTCTTTTCCGCATACAGGTTCCACACCCGGATTCAGGTCTGGAAGCCTTGTCCGGATGGCGGTTTGATTTACGGAACCTTCAGCCGGAGTACGTCGCCCGATGACCCTGCCCGTCGCCACTCGTCTCGTTTCCGGCTCAGGAGACGATCATATCAGCCTAAGCTACGGGTCCCGCTTGATCCGGCGAAAACGGCTGACCAGCGATGGCGGTCTGGAGTTTCTGGTCAATCTTTCGGAAACCACATCGCTCGCAGCGGGGCTTTGTTTTCTTCTCGATGACGGGCGTCGGGTTGAAATTCATGCTTCGGCAGAGGCTTTGCTGGAAATATCGGGGGATCTTCCGCGTCTGACCTGGCATATCGGCAACCGTCACGCGCCCTGCCAGATCGAGCCTGATCGGCTGCTGGTTCAGAACGATCACGTCATGCGCTCGATGCTGCAGCGGCTTGGCGCCACAATTCGGGACGTAACCCTTCCCTTCAACCCCGAGGGTGGGGCTTATGGGCACGGACGGACATTTGCCCACAGTCAAGGGACGGGTCACAGCCATGGCCCTCCCATGGATGACGCGGACATCCTGTCGCTTACGCAATGGCTGTCACCGGCGTTTCCTATCGGTGGATTCGCTTATTCGCACGGGCTTGAAGCGTCGATTGGTGCAGGGCAGGTCACCGATGCCGATAGTCTGGCGAAATGGATTTCGACGGTCATTCGCCGCGGTTCGGGGCGAGCCGATGCGGTATTGCTCTGCGCGGCGATGGTACCGGCCGCCGATTTCGCGCGGCTGAGCGAATGGGCCGCAGCCCTGTCGGCGTCCGCGGAGCGCTGGCGCGAAACGTTGGAGCAGGGGACGGCGTTTGCTGCCACCCATGGTTCGGTGACCGGAGCGGATCCGACATCGTTGCCCCTGCCCGTAGCGGTCGGACGGGCGGCGGCGACGCTGTCCCTACCGTGCGGTCGGGTCGCGGCACTTTACCTGCAGGCTTTTGCCTCGAACCTTGTTTCCGCTGCCGTTCGCTTCATTCCGCTCAGTCAGTTCGCTGGCCAGAAAGTACTCGCCGGACTACGAGAGGACATACTGGCTGTGGCGGGAGAAGCCCCGTCGCTTAAGCCCGAAGCCATCACGAACGCGGTTCCGGGTGCCGATCTGGCCGCTATTCTACATGAAACGCAGACCGTGCGGATATTCAAAACGTGACGGTCCGGTTCATCCGGACAGCAATGGCGACATCCTATGGCAGGTGGAATGGCTTCCGCCATAAGATCTCAATAAAATCAATATATAACGGTGGTATAACATCGACGAACTGGATTCCGTTACCGCTGCACCGAACGGGTGTACACGGTCGCGGGACAATGGTATTCGGTTAAGGAATCCATCATCTGGATATGCACGCGCCTCCGGCACGTTTTCTGGAGCCTCTGGCTTTACGACTCGTCTTTTCGCCGTTCAGGCGGAGGTCACGCGGACCCACCCGCTCCCTGGCTGTTTCGGCGCCCTCGGGTAGCTCCGACCGGGCCGCTCGTGCTGGAAGCAACTCGCAAGCCCGTCCATGATCCTTCCACAGCATAGCCCGATCGTCCGATCCAGACACAGGAACAGGGACTCGATCCTACGCCCGACCAGGCACAGAGCGTTCCCGAAGTCGGTACGCATGGATGGGGATCCGTCGTCGCATTGGTTGGCGAATATGCAGGCGACAGCGGCCGCCGGGTGGAGTTCCCGCCTGACGCCTCGCTCCGATGTCGTGTTCGGGCTATTGACCACGCCCTTGCTCGTCCAGCATAGTTCCTTAATCAAACGGCATCCGTGACAGGGTGCGAGAGCGCCCGTACCGGACATTTTCGTACTATCCGTCAGCGAGGTGGCGGGGCGGTATTAGGTTCCGCCAACGGTGTATCTGACCAACCGGTGGCGGAGACCGTTTCCCCCGCCGCTACGGAATCATCCGCAGGAGAGCACGGAATCGGTGTGTTCTGCGGTGTCCGGGTCCTGCGCGATGAAACGCTCTCCCTGTCCGTTGCCGTAACTGAAATCGACGAAATATTCCCCGGTACCTTCGTTTCGGTACAGCTTCATGTAGAGTCCTGACCAACCTACTGACTCTTCGGCGCAGAGCCGGTTCCCAGCTACTTCCGAAACGCGTGACCGGACGAACCCCACTTTCCGCCCACGGTTTCCCTTCAGCATTTCTGGACGAATCGCCCGTCGTCAAGGATTTGGAAGCTCTTGGAGTCATCGATGGCTAGGTGAAGATTCCCGTCCGGTCGGGAATTCCGGTAGCGCTCCAGAAAGGCCTCGAAATTCATGGGCAAAGAGCCTTCCGGCGGAACTGTTCCGTCCCTTTCGGTACCGGACGCCTCGTCCGCGGGTTCCGCCGACATGCAGCCTGCCGGGAGACGCCATCGAACAGGCCGGCGAACATAAGGGATATCGTCTGGATGGCTTCACGGATCCTGCGGTCCTGATTTCCCAATGGATCAGGAATTCAGGCAACCGATCCAGAGGGGCTCGAACAGACCTCTTGGCCAGCATCCATCGCTGTCGTATCTCGAAAACATGTCAGGTGAATCAGTGTTCCGATGGTTGGCCAATGGGGGCGAATGGAACGAATCCGGCTTCCTCAGCCTTGCATTCGTAATGGAGCTTGGCATCTTGGGCGTTCCCCTTCACTGACGCGATGAGGAAAGCGGATCATGACAAGTCTGAACGGTCCTTTGCGGGTGGGAATTGGTGGCCCGGTCGGAGCGGGCAAGACGACGCTCACCGAAGCGCTCTGCCGGTCGATGTCCGGAGCCTATTCAATGGCTGTCATCACCAACGACATCTACACCCGCGAAGACGCGGAATTTCTTCTACGGGCGCAGGCGCTGCCCGAAGAACGTATCCGAGGGGTTGAGACCGGCGGATGCCCTCACACCGCGATCAGGGAGGATGCTTCAGTCAATCTCGCGGCGATCGCCGATCTGCGGGACCGCATTCCCGATCTGGATATCTTGTTGATTGAAAGTGGGGGTGACAATCTCGCGGCGACGTTCAGCCCGGAACTCGCCGACCTTTCGATCTACGTGATCGACACCGCGGCCGGACAGGACATTCCACGCAAGAAAGGCCCGGGACTAGCGCGGTCGGATCTTCTGGTCATCAACAAGACAGATCTTGCTCCGCATGTGGGTGTGGACACCGATCTGTTGAGATCCGACGCTATGACCGCGCGGGAAGGTCGACCGTTTGTGATGGCATCGCTGAAATCAGGGAAAGGTGTTTCCGATATCGTTGCTTTCCTTGATCGGGAGGGAGGGCTCTCTTCCATAGCGAGCTGACAATGCAATGAAGATGACGATTCCGATCGAGATGGGCGTTCACCGATTCCGAAACCGGTGCAGCGCTTGCTTTCGGAATTGGCGGCACGGTGTCGCCCACACCTTCGATCACGAGCGCAGCGCGTACCGCCGCTACCTGAAGTGGATCCATGTGCGCTTCCCGCGCAGGTGTTTTTTGGACCGCACACGGATATTTCCATCGATATGCTTCTATTCCCGCCGCATGATCTGATGGCAGCTGTCGACCACCGAGAAATAGTTTGAGCGAAGCGCGCAAGCTGACATCCGCTCGGAACGCAACGAAGGCAATGTGGAACAACCGATTTGATCCGCCTGGGTTTTCACATAATGCCCTTGCTGATATGAAGGGGTGCTGAATGGATGTAACGGAGCGTTCGATGCGGGTAGTCGAGATTACGGAACCCGGAGGACCAGAGGTCTTACGCCTCGCGACCCGTCCGACACCTGTTCCGGGGCATGGACAGATTCTCATCAAGGTGGTCTACGCAGGTGTGAACAGACCCGATATGCTGCAGAGGGCCGGTCGCTACGCACCGCCGCCCGGTGCATCCGATCTGCCGGGTCTTGAAGCGTCGGGACTGGTCGCCGCCGTCGGGCCCGGTGTTACGGAATGGAAGGAAGGCGATCAGGTCTGCGCCTTGCTGCCGGGGGGTGGTTACGCAGAATACGCGGTGACGCCCGCGACCCATGCGCTTCCGATTCCAGGGGGAATGGGCTTGAGTGAAGCCGCTTGCCTGCCCGAGACTTATTTCACCGTATGGACAAACGTGTTCATGCGAGGCGGACTTACGGCCGGAGAGAGGTTCCTCGTGCACGGCGGCTCGTCTGGAATTGGAACGACGGCCATACAGCTCGCGAATGTCTTTGGTGGACGCGTATTCTCAACGGCGGGATCGGCGAGGAAATGTGAAGCCTGTACGGAACTCGGCGCCGAGCGGGCGATAAATTACAGGGAGGAGGATTTTGTTGATATCCTGCGCGCCGAGGGCGGGGCAAATCTTATCCTCGACATGGTGGGAGGCGATTATATTCCTCGCAACATCAAAGCCTTGGCCGATGACGGTCGTCTGGTGCAGATCGCCTTCCTCGTTGGATCCAGGGTTGAGGTCAATTTCGCCCACGTGATGGTGCGCCGGCTGACGATCACTGGATCCACGCTGCGTCCGCAGAGCGACCTGGCGAAGGCCCGAATCGCCGACGCGCTTCGCGAAACTGTCTGGCCACATCTGGAATCCGGACGCATCTCACCCATTATGGACAGCGAATTCCCGCTGAGCGAGGCCGTGGGAGCGCATACGCGAATGGAGAGCTCCGAACATATCGGAAAGATCGTGCTGCGGATCGCCGACTGAGTTTTGCCGAAACACTGGCTGCATACCTGAATTCCTGTGAGATGCCGGCGCTCCCTGACCCTGACCTCCGATGTCGATCTGGATCATGCGTTCAAGGTCTTTTCCTCGGCTACCTGAATGACTATAACGATTGACGATTTTCTCGAAATCATGGGAAGGGCCCAAAGGACCGAACCGGATTTTCCCGGCGTTATCCGTCGAAGGAGGCACAGATGGCGAAACCGATCAAGGCGAAGGAGACCGCCGTTTGGCTGGTGGACAACACCACACTCACGTTCAAGCAGATCGCGGATTTCTGCGGACTGCACGAACTGGAGGTACAGGGCATCGCCGACGGTGACGTGGCGACAGGCCTCAAGGGATTCGACCCGATAGCGAACAACCAGCTTGAATCGGAAGAAATCGGGAAGGCCGCCGCTGACCCCCAGCATAAGCTGGAACTGAAACACTACGCCGCCGCCGAAGGAGAGAAAAGACGCCGCGGTCCGCGTTATACCCCGCTGTCCAAACGGCAGGACCGCCCCGCCGCGATTCTCTGGCTTGTCAATTTCCATCCCGAACTCAGCGATCGGCAGATCTGCAAGCTCATCGGCACCACCAAACCAACGATCCAGACGGTCCGAGACCGCACGCATTGGAACGTTTCGAACATTCAACCGATCGATCCTGTCGCGCTGGGTCTCTGCAGACAGTCCGAGCTTGATGACGCGGTGCAGGTCGCGGCCAGGAAGAAAGATAGCGAAGGCTCCGTCATGTCGGATGACGAGCGCCGCAAACTGGTGTCGACGGAGCAGAGTCTGGTGATGGAGCCGGAACCGCGCATACCGACCGCGATATCTGGATTGGAGACTTTTTCACTGACCGGTGATGACTCACGCGATGATCCGAAAAAAAATGACGTTCTTCCGGATGCGGACAGTTTCTTCAATCTCCCGAAAGACGACGGGCGAACGCAGGGAGATGACGATTGAACGCCAGTTCCACCTTGCCGGACCGTAGGTATGACGGATATGCGATAGAACTCCCGACAAATCTGGGTAGTGTCTCAGTTTGACTTTCTCGGCTTGTATTTCGTCCCCGGCTTAGGTCCTGGCTTCTTCGGCGTCGTTGCCCGGTCCTCGATCAGGCCAACGATCCAATCCATGTCGCGCAACGTGTCCGTTACTCCAGCCGCCATTGCCGGAGTGACCTTGACCGCTTTGTGGATACGAACGAAATTATAGTGCAGGAAATATAGCGACAGCATGTGGATGTGGTTCTCAACCTTTTTGCTGAACGCGTTGGTCAGCCGCGTGAACCTACGCATTCCCATCCGCATCGACAGGTTCTGGCGTTCCACGTAACTTGTCGAAATGTGGTCCGGGTCGGGGCTTCCCTGCACCACGATATTCCTGATCCCCTTGCATTTTGCCGGGCTGTAGCGTCTCTCGGGCGTTTCTCCCTCGCTTTCACCGTACATCTTGACCAGCATGGCGTAGTCCACATCCGCGCCGAACGCGCCCTCAACGGCTTCCAGATAGGCGTTGTTGCCGTCGGTGGTCAGCTGCACCCTATTAGCCAGCCTGCCGCTGACGTTTCCCATGAATTCCCCCGCCGTCTTTCCTGATCGGTCCCCGACCTCCCAGGCCAGGATAAGTTTGCTATCGGCGTCGATGGCGGTCCACGTCCATACTTCACCGGCCTGATGGGGTGCGGCCTTGGCATGGGGAACGTTCTTCTGCTTTGCGTAGACGAACGACCATATCTCGTCGCACTGGACGCGGCGCGACGGGACGTTTCGCACGTGCAGGTCATGGTATTCCGCGCAGGCCCTGCCCGCGTCCGCAAGCAGTTTCGTGACGGTGTTGATCGAGACACCGGCGGTTCGGCTTATCGACCGCATGGACATACCCTCAACAAGCATGTTGAGGATCATGGCGCGTTTCTGTTGTGACAATCTGTTCATGCCCCTAATATAGGAACGTGAATCCTTAATGTCAAGCATTCATTCAATTTAATTTTGCGATTTATGCGGCGAGCCTCGTTATCAGGTATTCCATGCCCCTGTCGCCCTTCACGGAATTGCATTGTCCGCACAGAAGCTGAAGGTTCCCGATGTGGTCGGTTCCGCCCTTGGATCGCGGAATGATGTGGTCGACCGTGAGGTTCCGCATCTGGAAATGCTCTCCGCATGCGTTGCAGTGCCCGCCCTGCTCGCCATACAGGGACCGTTTGTTCCTCACGTCATTGTAGCGGATCAGCTTGCCTATATCGGTGCGCTGCGGGATGTCCGTGCGGTTGACCACCGTATGGTGCGCGAACATGCCCAGCTCGTTCCTGAGCCGCGAAAGCACAAGTTCAGCGGCCTTCGGTGAAACGTCTATACCAACCCATTCCCGGTTCAGATCCTGCGCGGCGATGCACGCCGTCGCGCAGCCGCAGAACGGATCAAGAACCATTTCGCCTTCGTTTGAGGACGCGAGGATGATGCGCTTCAGTAGCGCAAGCGGCTTCTGGGTAGGGTAGCCGGTGCGCTCTCTGGACGCCCCCTGAACGCCGGGAATGTCCGTCATGACATCTGCCACGCGAACGCCTTTGGTTGTTGACAGATACCGTTTGAATCTCGGCATTGTTCCTCTTTCAGGGAAATAGATCATATCCTGTGAATGAAGCCAATCAAGCCGTTCCTGGGTTGTCATGGCACTCCAGTCGTCTGGGCATTCCAGCCCTTCCGGCAATGCAGTGGGGCAAACCCAATGCAGGCCCCTTTCAGTGGGATCAATGTCCCGCCACGGCATTCCGGAGTATCCATTTGTGGTCCCCTGCGCAGTCAGCGGCTGTGTGTGGAAATGGCCTCGGCTGTCGTTTTTCCTAAAGTGTTTATGGATATAATCCTTCGAGTAAGGCGCAAAGACTGCGTTCACCGTTGTTTCTGGATTTCTGGCATATGCCAACACTGTGTCATGCACCCTTCCAATCTGATATGCTGATGCGGTTGGCGCGTTGGTCCTCTTCCATATTATTTCGTTTCTGAAATTCGATTTTCCAAACACGGCGTCCATGACCAGTTTGAGATAGTGGCTCATGGTCGGATCGCAGTGGAGATATATCGAACCGGTTGGCTTGAGTATGCGCCGCATCTCCAGCAGCCGCGCCGACATGTAGATCAGATAGGCCTTATCGCTTTTGGTCATGGCCGCGGCGATAACCCTGTTGAGGGCAGGTTCCTTCGCCTCGATCAGGTCAAGCCATGCGATGTCCACGTCCGAAAGCGTCCAGGTGTCTTTGAACGCCGCGCCCGCCGCTTCACTCCCGATCGGGGCCGCGTAGTTGGCCTTCGAGTTGAACGGCGGATCAAGGTATA
The DNA here is from genome assembly GCA_965201085.1 of uncultured Rhodobacter sp. GTDB lineage: Bacteria > Pseudomonadota > Alphaproteobacteria > Rhodobacterales > Rhodobacteraceae > JAPOUP01. The sequence continues at coordinate 655,653 of CBDAVS010000016.1, forward strand.
TCAGGTCCACGCATTCGGAGTTCATGCCGCGCATGATCGGGAGATTGTCGCCCGTCCAGACCGTTTGGTTGGACCAGTTCGCCCCCCCTTGTCGCGGTCATTCTATGGGTTGAGAAGACCAGCGGGCGGAAGCCGCGGCCTTGGCTATTTCCCGGCGGCGTTCCGGCGAAAGAATCTCCGCCCGCCTATGGCCGCCGATCCTTCCACCGTTCGCCCTGTTCGGCTGGCGCGGAGATCCGGAGTTGTCCTCGATTTCCCCCGTGGCAATCTTCGCCACATGAACGGCGCAGCCCACAGCGTCCGAGGGCCTGCGCTCGCCGTTCGGTCCTTTCGGCATGGTTTACCTCACTGGATTGCCGTCGGTCCCTTATTATATTATTTTCCGCGATCCGTCATCAGGAACGAAACAGGCACATCAAAAATTATTGGCAAAAGTCAAACTGAGACACTACCCAAATCTGGACGGGGAGTAGTGGGAGGAGGAATTGATGGATATCGAACAGCTTACGGCGTTTCTCGCTTGGTGCACCGTGATCAACGTCATTGTTCTCGTTCTGTCGGCGTTGGCCCTCTGGAGTATGGGCTGTCATGTCGTGCGGTTGCATAGCAGGATGTTCGGGCTATCCGAGAATGCGGTTTGCGAACAGTATTTTCGCTTCTTCGCAACTTATAAGATCCTTATCGTCATGTTCAATCTCGTCCCCTACCTGGCGCTGCGGATCATCTAGCCGTTGCCCTGTCGCTGGGTAGGGAAACACCGTGCGGATCAAGGATTCCTGAATGACGGATCGAACGGCACGAATTCGGTGGACGATAGTTGCATTTCCATCGGATGCGTGAACCGGCTTGTCGTGTCACTGGGCCTAAAAAGCCTGTAACATCGGACGTTCGCTGGAACCTTGCAGAGCCAAATCGCCCGGGAGATGGTCGACGCCACCGGCGGCAAGGGTCATTGAAGGTGTCAAAGGGGCTGCAGCCAGCCTGAGCTCAGGACTATCGACAGGTTGCCTCTTTGCGGATGGCGTTCGATACCTCGGAGATCGAAGTTTGAGGGTGCTATGCACTCTTCCGAGCCCGAATGGCCGCTGTAATCGTCCCGTCATCGAGGTAGTCCAGTTCTCCCCCGATCGGGACACCGCGCGCCAGTGTCGTTACCCGTACCCTTTTTTCAAGAAGGTCGGTGATGTAATGCGCTGTCGTTTGGCCTTCGACAGTTGCATTGAGGGCCAGAATCACTTCGGTCACCCGCTCGGATTCGATCCGGTCAACAAGATTGGGAAGGCGCAGCTGTTCTGGCCCGATATCGTCGAAGGCGGACAACGTACCGCCTAGAACATGGTATCGCCCCTTATGTGCGTTTGCTCGTTCCATCGCCCAGAGATCGGCGACCTCCTCAACCACACAGATCTCGCCGTTTCGCCGTTTCGCGTCACTGCAGATTCGGCAGATTTCCATGGTGGTCACATTGCCGCAGTTGGCGCATTGCCGCGCTCTTGCCGCGACTGTCTGCATCGCGCTGGCGAGAGGTACCATCAAGAGGTCGCGCTTCTTTATCAGCTGCAGCACCGCGCGCCGCGCTGACCGAGGGCCGAGTCCCGGCAGCTTCGCCATCAGCTCAATCAGGGTATCGATTTCTTTTGGCGTGTCGGTCATGATGACCCGACCGTTTGGGTCAAAATGTACTGACCGTGTTGCCTTCGCACGGATCGGGACCGTTCAAGCGGTTGGTTTAGATAGGCAATTTGAAGCCTGCGGGGAGGCCTATTTCGTCGGTTAGTTTGCTCATCTCGGTTTCGCTACGTTCGGTTGCCTTGACCTGCGCACTTTTAATGGCGGCGACTATCAGATCCTCGACCACTTCTTTTTCATCGGCACTGAAGATTTTGGCGTCAATCTCGATACGAACCAGTTCACCTTTGGCGTTCATTGAGGCTTTGACCAGACCTGCGCCCGCTTCCGCAGTGACAATGACGTTTTTGAGTTCTTTCTGCGCCGCTTCCATGCGGTCGTGAAACTCCTTGGCCTTCGTCATGAGTCCGGCCAAATCGCCAAGCTGCCCCAACTTGTTTAGCATATGGATTCTCCAGGTATCGGTTGGTGCAACCTAGCGATGCCCTGTGACCGCTTCAAGGTCACGACAGGCGAAATCGGGTAAGACCAGCCAAACGGGCGCCATCAAAGGATCTATTTGACTCACCTTTGCTTCCGCGCCTATCCATCGCTCGTTTCAAAGAGATCCCAATCTTCCTCGACTTCGGGAAGCGCCTCGGCATCCACCTTGGCTTCGATTTCCTCGCGCGACCGGATATTCGTGATCTTCGCGTTCGGAAAGGCGTCGAACACAGCCTGTACGAAAGGGTGTTTCCTTGCTTCCTCCATCCGCACCAGTTTTTGGGCATTCCGCGTTTCCGCTATCGTCTGGCCACCCCCTTCGTTTACGAGGGTGATCACCCATCTCACGCCTGTCCAACGCGTGAGTTGCGCTCCAAGACGGGAGGCCAGGTCCGATGGAGCCATGTCGGTGGGTTGGAATTCGATCCGACCGGGACCGTAATGTGCGAGCCGAAGGGACGTTTCCACATCGACCAATAGTTGTATGTCGCGATTGGCATGGATCAACTCAACGATGTTCTCAAATCTAGCGTAACGTCCCAACGCTTGGGTCGGATCCGACGCAGCGACCTCTGCCACCTCCGTAGCGATGGCCAGGCTCGCCCCCGCACCTGACGTCTGTCCGACAGCTGTGGTGGCTGACGGTGGAGGGGTGACAGGCACGGGACCGCTCGATGAAACGGTTCCCGGCACCGGCGCAGAAGGTATCGGTGTTGACTGTAGCTTTCGAACCAGATCTTCGGGTAACGGAAGGTCCGCCACATGCGTTATTCGGATGATCGCCATTTCGGCCGCCATCATCGCATCTGGAGCGCCAGCCACCTCATCCAACGCTTTCAGGAGCATCTGCCACATGCGCGTAAGAGAGCGCATCTGGAGGCGCTGGGCCATTTTGGAACCGCGCTCACGCTCATCGGGTCCGATGGTTGGATCATCCGCCGCCTTCGGCGTGATTTTGATCACGCTGATCCAATGGGTGATCGCCGCAAGATCGCGCAGGACCGCCAAAGGATCCGCACCATCGGTAAATTGCGCCCCGATTTCGGTTAGGGCCCCGGCGGCATTACCCTTTACGATCAGATCGAATAGATCGAGTACCCGACCTCTGTCGGCAAGACCGAGCATCGTGCGAATCTGTTCGGTGGTCGCCTCGCCAGCTCCATGGCTAAGCGCTTGATCGAGGAGTGATGTGGCGTCGCGTGCCGATCCTTCCGAAGCGCGGACGATCAGCGCCAATGCCCCGTCTTCGATCCGCCCACCTTCAGCGTCGGCGATCTTCCGAAGCAGACGCATCTGGGTTTCAGGCTGGATCCGCCGCAGATCGAAGCGTTGGCACCGTGACAGCACCGTGACCGGTACCTTGCGGATCTCGGTGGTGGCGAAAATGAATTTCACATGCTCCGGCGGTTCCTCCAGCGTCTTCAGAAGCGCGTTGAACGCGTTTGTGGAGAGCATATGAACTTCATCGATGATGTAGATTTTATATCGTGCACCTGCCGCTCTGTAGTGCACCGAGTCGATGATTTCCCGTATATCGTTCACGCCGGTTCTGCTGGCGGCGTCCATTTCCATGACATCGACATGGCGACCGTCGGAAATCGCCTGGCAGTTCGCGCATTTACCGCATGGATCGGTTGTGGGTCCTGCTGAACCGTCCGGCCCGATGCAGTTCATTCCCTTCGCGATGATTCGTGCGGTCGTGGTCTTTCCCGTTCCGCGGATTCCCGTCAGGATGAAGGCCTGCGCGATCCGGTCGGCCGTGAACGCGTTGCTGAGCGTTCGTACCATCGCGTCCTGACCAACGAGATCGGCGAAGGTTTCGGGCCGGTATTTCCGGGCGAGAACCTGATAGCGCTGGCTGTCGGTGGAGGGTTTCTGTAAGGGGTCGGACACGGATATCATACTATGCCTTACCTACAGGGGCGTCCAGCACAAACGGGTTGCCAAAGACCAAGGCGCGGGAATGGCCCAGTTCAGTTGACCGGGAAAATGGCTGGTTTAGCGGAAACCCAAAGTGGTATCCCGGTGTACGGACCGGCGTGATACCGGATCAAGCTTCGGTTTCGATGCCGCATCGATGGATGAAGAAGAGGGACTGACGATGCCGAAATCCGTCGCAAGCCTACGGCGCCAAGCGAAGGCGCTGAGCGGTTCACATGCAGCCGGTGAGCCAGAAGCGGTGAAACGTGTGTCCGCCGTGCTGCCGGAAACCGGTGTCGTCGGTATGGTGGAGGCGTTGCAGGTTATCGCCAGAGAGACGGGATACGCCAATTGGCACAGGCTGAGATTCGCGTTGGAAATTTCGGCGATGGACCGAGAATCCAAAGCCGAACGGCTGAAGATGGCGTTGTTTTTCGGCCAGCATTGGGTGGCTGATGCGCTTCTTGAGAGCTCACCCGGTCTGGGACGTGATAATTTCGGACTCTCCTGTGCGTTGTATGATGCTGCGGAAATCCGTCGTGTTCTGGCGGACCATCCGCCCTCCGCCACCCGGACGGTGGGGATTCGCAGCCCAATGACGCATCTCGCCTTTTCGAGGCATATCCACGGAGGTGGTTCCGAGGCCGATATGCTTGACGTTGCGGAGGCGTTGGTTGATGCGGGCGCGGACATCAATGATCACTACAATTACAACGGTGACGTGAATTCTCCGCTTTCGGCCCTTTACGGTGCGTTGGGGCACGCGAACAATCTTGCCTTGGCGAAATGGCTGCTCGGCAGGGGAGCCAACCCGAATGACGGTGAATCGCTTTATCATTCGACCGAGCTGGGCCATCGGGACGGGCTGCGCCTGCTCCTGGAGCATGGAGCGCGACCCGAAGGAACCAATGCCCTCTCTCGGGCGTTGGATTTCAATGACCATGAGGCGACCGCGCTGCTGCTTGAGGCGGGAGCCGACCCAAACGAGGGCATCGCCGATCATCCATCGGGTGAGCCGCCGTTGGTCATACCGGCACTGCACCAGGCGGCGCGGCGGATGTGTGACGGACAGATGATCGGGATGTTACTGAACGCCGGTGCCAACCCGTCCACGCGCTATCGGGGGATGACGCCTTATGCGCTTGCGCGGGTCTACGGCAATAGGGACGCGGCTCGGATGATCGCCGAAGCGGGCGGCGATACGGGGCTGAGCGATGATGAAACGGTCCTGGCCACCGCCGTTGACGGGCCGCTCCCGGAGCGGCGTTATATCGATCCGGGCAGGCTTAACGATGAATGCCGCAATCTGATCGGTGCCCTCTTACATCTTCCTTGTAAGATGGAACACATCAAGCGTTTGGTGGCGCTCGGGCTTGAATATGACAGGCCGGATGGAATGGGTGTTACGCCCGTTCAGCTTGCGGGATGGGAGGGCCTGCCGCGGATGATGACCTACCTTCTGCGACTGAAGCCCGATCTCAGCCACATAAACGGTTATGGCGGAACGCTGCTCAGTACGATTATCCATGGTTCGGAAAACTGTCCGGCGCGGGCGGGTCGGGATCATATAGGCTGTGCCCGCATTGCGCTGGTGGAGGGTGTGGTGCTTCCCATACGGGCGATCGAACTGGCTGGCGAGCCAAATATGGCGGCGTTTCTCGCAGATTGGGCCGAAGCGCGACCCGGTCAGGTCGTCGAAGATGGCGTTGGCTGACTTGCAGGGCTTAAGTGTAGTGGTTCCGATGTGATCTGACAGTTGGCCGTTTTCCGGCGGCGTCTGTCAGGTCAGGTTTGGTTCAGGAACTTTTCCGTCCGATCCCCTTGCCCTCGATCATGGTCTGGAACGGGGTTCCGCCGCGGCACATTCGGCCCTGATGGGTGCGTTCGCGGCTGTAGTGGTTCAGCCATTCATCCGGATCGGCCCGCAACGCACCGATGCCGTCATATGGCTTCTTTCGGAACGCGACCTGGTGGAACCCCTGCAGCACCGTTTTGTGGAAGCGCCCGCGGATGCCGTCGGTCCGGGGCGATTTCACCCTGGTTTTGGTGCGGTCGGTATCGTTGACCGCCAGGAAGGGCCGGAAATCGTGTCCGTCGACGCACCCGCAGCATTCCGTCCCGCGATCCGTCATGATCCGAAGCACCGGCAGGCCATGCCCATCGTGGAATGGCGGCACCCGGTCATTGAGCGGGCCGGCGGCGGTGATCGGTGTCCCGGTAGTGTGGAGCCTGGCATGCGCCACCCTGCGATAGGCGTCCACGCAGGTCCGCCGATGGACCCGCCCGACGCCCCTGAGCGTGCCAGCGTGGAAAGTGTCCCGTGAGCCCGGGTGGCCGGGATGGGCTGTTTCCACCTCGCCGCAGGCTTCATCGTCGGGCTTCCTTCTCTCCAGCGCCCGCACCCGGGCCCCGGTCAGGACCATGCCATCCTCAGCCACCTTCGCCTCCAGCGCTTTCAGCCGGGCCCTGAAACTGCCGGACCGCGCCGCAGCCAGACCGACCGGACACCCGGGGGTGAGACAGAGACGCCCCGTTCGCGCAACCCGTTCGAGGCGCGGGCCTGGCCATGGGCCGGGAAGTCGGTGGCGGATCCGATGACGGCCCGCCCGGTCGCGTCGTCAACCCGGGTCGCCGGATCGGGTCTGCGCCGGGCGCGCCCGAAAAGCGCTTCCACGCCGCCTTCCCCAACGGCTGACCTGTAGCGATGGGACGTATCCCGGCTGTAGCCCATCACCTGACAGGCCTTCGGGACATCGCCCGGTTCCCCAGCCGGATCCAGCGGGCCGGTTCCGTGTTTGATGATCCTGCCGGTGGTATCCAGCATCGTGGTTTCCCCGTTTCGATGGTTTGGCTGGCACCACCAGCAAAACGGACAGCCATCTCCCTTCAGGGGAACCACCGCCCCCAGTCCAATTTGGAAAATTGGCGGCTGTGTCAGATCACATCGAGACTAATTCAGCTTAAGTCATCAAGGCTCCATGAATAATCAGTCATCGGTGCGATCATAAAACGGATCGTTCGAACTCGTTGGATGCGTTTCCCTACCGATGTTTGGGCTGCTTGCGGCATGTCATTCAGGCTCCATCAGGTATTTTTGCTCTAGGCGGATAGAGGTCCTCTGACCGAATGAGGCATGGCCGATGCTGTTACTCAGAACCCCACCTCCCGCCGCGGGGCCTTGCCGCCGCCGGGAGGCCGCGCCCGCGCGAAAGCCTCCGCCGGCGTCAGGTGGCCGGGCGCCTTGCGGGGGCGCGCGTTCAGGATGTCCTGGACCCGCTTCACGCGGGCGTCCGTGACCTGCCGCAGGTCGGTCCCCTTCGGCAGGTACCGGGGCGGCGGCCCGTTGGTGTGCCCGTTCAGGCCCCGCTCCCACGAGTGGTGGGGCGTCGGGAGGAGGAAGTCGGCCTCCAGCGCCTTCGCCACCTTCGCGTGCCCCGCGAACTCCCTGCCGCTGTCCGCCGTGATCGTGTGGACCCTGGCGCCGGGACCCTCGGGAAGGTCGGTCATCGCCCCGCCGGCCGCCTCCGCCCTCTTTCCGTCAACCCGTCGGACAGGCGTGAATTCCGGGCATCTGTCCACAGGCGACACCACCGCACCGCTGTGTCCCCCGCCGATCACCGTGTCCGCTTCCCAGTCGCCGATTCCCGCCTTCGCCCCGCCCTCTTTCGGGCGCTCCGGGATGTCCCTCCGGTCCGGTTTCTTTCCCCGCCGCCGCAGGTGCCCGCAAGGCGTTCCTCCGTCCCCGCCGTCCGCGCGTACGAGGTCGTATATCCGCTGACGGCCGACCATGCCGGGGTCCTCCAGCCGGAGACGCCCCGGGACCTGTTCCGGGCTCCAGCCCTCCTCCAGCTTCGCCACGACCTTCGCCCAGCGCTCCTCCGTCAGCTTCCCCGGGACCGAAGAGGCCCCGCTCCGGCGCCCGGTGGCCTTCCTCCACGCCTGTCCCTGCCGGTATCCCCGCCCGCCGCCGTCGCGTCGGATCTCCCGCGATATGGTGGCCGGATGGCGGCCCGGCCGCCCGGCGATGGCCCCGTTCGAAAGCCCGCTTTTCCTCAGCGCGTATATCGGCCCCACTTCCAGTCCGAAGTGCAACACCGGCCCGCCTCCGGAGCGAGGGCGTGGCCCGAGCGGAGGAGGCGGGCCGGTGTTGAGGGATTTTCCGGCCAGGGGCCCGGATTTCACGCGGAATGCGGCGGCTGTCCCTTCGGATCGGAGCGTAACCGGGCCTCCCGGCGGCGGCAGGGCCCCGCGGCGGGAGGTGGCGCGCCCGTCCGGGCGAGGGAGGGGGGGAATCTGTATAAAGCCAGTCTGATCCATCACTGTCGTCGTCGATTCTGGCATCAACCATAGTGTGCTCTCATCCGGGGCTGTGGCCACAGCAATCTTTCGGACAACCAATGAATCCCGAAGGGATCCTTCACATCACCGGATTGAGAACTTCTCATTCTTTCGGCCTCTCGGTTCACTTGGTGGTCTGAACCGAGAACATCCTCCCGTAATGGACGCATCCGGACTCCGAAAGCTCCTATCCCGTCAAGAAATCAATGCCGCGCCTCAATGAACGGTCGAATCAATTCCAGATCTTCGGGCGGATCCGGAGACGCACCATCCCTTTGAATGCAGGACAGAAGATCCCTTTCGATACCATTCATCGTAGGTTCAACCGCCGCCAGAAGGTCTTTCTCTCTTTCGCGGAAACGTGGATCTTCAGCCGCTTCCGTAATCTCTTCCACGAGTTGCTGAATCACGACTGGGATGCGCATGATGGCATGGCCGAGACCGATGCAATCAGTACCGTGTGATGAAGGCGATGTCCCAATCACTGTCGGATCGGTGTGTTCCACGTGCACGGCTGCCGAACAGCACCGCTGCGACGGCATTCGGCCATGCTTCCGGCGTTTCCGCCGAAGCCCGTTTCACCCAGGCGAGGTGATGGCTGTCTGGCGCTTCTTTCGTGGCAGGAGTCCAGATCGAAACGCGTCCTTGGGTCAAACCCCCAGCCACCGGGCCGCATCAGTGCCATCAATTCCATGCCACTTCAGGAGTAGATGCATTCGGAAAAGGGCTGGACGCAGACCGCTTTCCGCAGACCGAAGGTCCGGTCGCGCTTATCAGACCTGCCGAACCGCTCTTAGGTGCGGTTGGAGAATTCAAATTCCAACCCGAGAGCCAATTGCTTTCGGCGTTTCGGTAAGCAGGTATCGGGTGATCATTACTCTCGTCTATGCGTTCAAGCGTGGACCTGTCAAGTTTGTTAATACACATGCGCAGTATCACGGGATCGACACGGGGAAAGTATGGTTATGGATATCGGGTCGATTGGTACCGAAGATGATCTCGGTATCGAACGGTATTGGACCGCCTGACGTCATATATTTAACCGCCAAGATTCCAATGCGATGCCCGAGTCGCCCGGCTGTCATGATCGCCAGGAACCATTTCGCCCGTGGCACACGCGGACGGTTGGGTGATTTGAATCGGGCTGGTCGGGCGGTTTCTACCTGACGCGGCTGAATGGCACCTTTCCACCTGTCCAAACTTTCGGGCGTGGAGAATTTACCCGATGCGTAAATCCCTGCGCCGATCCAGCCAACCCGCGCCAAGAGCGGTGGCCCCGCCCTTTCGGAGAGCTGTGGAAGCTGGTCAAGTTCCAGATGATGATCGAGAGGTGGCATCTTTACATATCAGCCAAGTGAGTGGCTTTCCGCTTTGATCGGCCAAACGCTCCGTTCACTCCGTGCGAGCTGCCGCAATGCCAGCGATACAGGTCCAAGCCGGGGCAAGGCGTACATGATAAGCACGAACATTCCCGAAGCTTATTATGCGTTTACCCAACGCATTCGCAAAGGACATCGCACCGTACAAAGCGCGAATGATCATATTTTAGTGTCCGCCAGAAACCCCCAAGTCACGGGTTTTTCGCGATAGATGACAGATTCCGCCCTGCGGGGATTCACCGGATATGGCGGTCAGGGTATGCCGCGGAATCCGGCAATCCTCCCCTTCAGGAGGCCCCCATGCGCAGGGTCCACGACACCCGGCGGCGGCCCGGCGCCCCCGACATCACGAGGATCAGGCCGACCGTCAGATCGAGGGACGACATCCCGGCGATCCTGATCGGCCTCCAGGACCCCTGCGGCGACGAAGGGACCCGAAAGCGGCTGTCCGGGCTTCCGGGCAGGATGGTGCTGCCCGGAAGGAGCCGCCGGGTCGGCGGGCCGGGGATGGAGCCGTTGACCATCCCGGTGCCCGGCGTGGTCAGGCAGGGTCCCGGGTGCGGTTTCGACCGGCTTCGGGAACCGGCGAACCAGCACCGGACGATCCGGCGAAGGCCGAAGGCCGGGCCACGGCCCGTGGGACGGGGACGGATACGGATACGAATACCGGCGTCCGGTTGACGGCGTGCCGCTCCCCTCGCCGGAGCTTCCCGCCGAGGTCGGAAGGATGGTCGTGGAGAGGGGCCACAGGGTGGCCGGAAAAAAGCCTGGCGCCGCTTTGCGCGGCCGCCGTCATTCCTTCGTGGCCGGGACCGACGTCCACCATCCGACCGACCGCAGCCTGCCGATGGACGCGGCGCGGTGCATGGTCCGGGACGTGTCCCGGGCCTGCGGGGGGCTGGGGCTACGCGGCTGGCGGCGGAAGGAATACCTTTGCGGAAAGCTCCGCAGGCTCTGTCCCTGTGTCGCCACGTCACGGCTCGCCAACCCGCGCCCGGGGGACGTGGAGGCGCCGCTCCGGCTCGCCCTGAAGCTGGCGGACAGGGCGGAGGCGGGCCGCGCGGAGATCGACGGTATGTTGGGTATCCCGGGCCCATCGGACAGTATCCGGGGCTTCATCGGCCATGTCCGGCCCCGGGCGGACCTGACCGGACGGCGGATCCTGAAGGGCGGGACGGTCCCGCAGCGCGGGAAGGTGCACCCGATATCCGGGCCGCACACCCGCTGGATATCGAAGGGAAAGGCCGGGGTCCCGGTGGAGCCCGGCGTTCCGGTCCGCGTCCCTGAGGACCGTCACGGATTCCTCCCGCACCATTCGGTGATGTGGGAGGGGAGCGACGTGGACGTGGCGGTCCCCATGGGCGGGGAGGCGCGGGCCCGGTTCCCCGACCTGTCGGTGGTGAGCTTCGACCGCGGTCCGCACAGCCCCCCCGGACCGGCTGGGGCCTGCCGGAATGCCGGAGCCGACGCCATGCCGCGGAAAGGCAGGCTGTCGAAGGCGGACCGCGTCCGGGAAAGCGGGGAGGCGTTCCGCGGGGCGCGGCGCGCCCACGCCGCCGGCGGGTCGGCCATCAGCAGCCTGGAGCACCGCGGTCTGGACCGGGTGCGGAGCCACGGAAAGGAGGGTTTCGCCGGCGCCGTGGCGCTGGCGGTGCTGGCCGCGAACGTCCACCGCCTCGGCCTGATGCCGCCGGCGAGGGAGCGCCCCGTGTTCCCCGCCGCCGCCTGACCGGGGCGTCCACCGGTGAACCGGCCCATGGAAGGTCCCGCCGCTGCGGGGCCCGGACCGGCGTGCCCGCGGGCCGGCGGAGGTCCGGATGTTCACCATATGTTCCCGCCACCGACCGTCCCGTCGAAGCCTCGGGCGGCGCTCCGACGGGCCCGGCCAGGGTCCCGTGAAGCCGGAATCCGCCGGATCCGGCCCGATCCCCGGAAAAACACGGGGTTTTCTGGCAGACACTATATTACCGTTGTAGGGTGGATGAGAGACTGAACTGCGACCCAGACGAGAATTCGTTACGGCTGCTTCCTTCCGGACCTGACCGGGTTGGCGATACGTCTGCCCGCGTCAGCCTCTCGCCGATGGAGATAATGCAAGAATGCGGTCATTTCAATAAACGTCTGTTGAATCATTCGGCGGTGAAACCCCAACAGTCCACAAAAAAGCGTTCCTGGAGATTGAATTCTCTGAATCGGAGAGAAGCCAATGTTTGTGGATTCAAGCAAGCCCATCCAACTACACAACACTGTTTTCGATGCCTCGGCGGTGTGGAATGTACCGGACTATCGCCGCGCCCACATTATGGGTACGATACAGGGGCGTCGCGTTGGCTTCGTCAGCAGAGCCACCGGAACTCCTGGAATTGTCATTGCGCGAAAGGGCCTGCAGGGATAAAGTGATATCATCGGTAAGGAGGAGAGCCAGTGTCGCGGCTAAAGCTGGAACAGGTTGCTGGAATCATGTGGGATGCTGGAAGTAAAGTGATTGGCCGAACCCGGCTATAGAGGACCGCCGATCTGTCGGAGGCTGCAGGGCTTGGGGACGGTTTCTGGTTCGTATATCGGCACCATGGTCCTTACAGCGAGGACATCGCGACCTCTGTCACCAAGGGCACTCATCTAGGTTGCCTCAAAGAAGTTGAAAAGGAAAACGACGGCGGTGGGATATACTCGGTCTATTCCGTGAAGGATCAATCCGAAGGATATTCGCGTCCAGGGCGGCGCGAATTCGCAAAATGTGCCGCCAACGCGGATCCCGTTGTCCTGGAATTGGCCTCCACCGCAGTGTTTATGTCGCGTGAAGGACTTGACGATCCTTGGGGGAAATCAAACGACGGAAGCCGGACAGAGCCACAAACAGTCGATTGGAAAATGCGAAGGAGCTGCTGGATCGATTGAAGCGGATCAACGCTTCCAAGCCTCGGCCTGCTATCACCTGAGCTTCCGATAGTCCCCAAGCCCGTGTCCGCCCCGAAGACACTCTTCGGGGCATCTCTGGGCGATAAATCGATGGCGCTGTTTGATCGGGAGCCTCTGCGTTGGAGCTAGGGACTTCCGCGCGGACGTCGCCAATGCATGGAATGCATGGTCGGAATCGGGCACTGACGGAACCGGAGTGGGGCATGGAGTTTACGGGATTGCTGGCATTCGACGATTCAGGTCTGAATCGTGCGGCTGATCTGCGCGGTAACGCGGACGAAATCCGGTCAATGACAGAATCGGACCAGGCCCGCGGCCTGCCCGTATGGCGCGGCAAACCGCTTCTCGCCGGTAGCGCCCGTGATCGCGCTGGTTGGCTGCGGATCGATCACAACCTGTTCAATCACGCCTCCGAATCCCCGGTTTTTCTGGGGCTTGATGGAGAGACTCCAAGATTTTGCTTTGATGTGTCATCATGGATGCCGAAGGACTTACCGGAAACCATCGGTGCGTTCACCGATCCATCCGAGCAGGTTCATCCAAAAATCGGGCCGGAATTCGCCTTCGTGGAACTCCGCTCCGCAATGACACGGCTTGAGGCACGGGATGCGGAACTCGTGGCGACCGCGAAAGCACTGCTTGACTGGCACCGGTCGCATCGATTCTGCTCAAGATGCGGCTCGCAAAGCGTGATGGCGAATGTCGGCTGGCAGCGTAACTGCCCCGACTGCGACGCATACCACTTTCCACGTACCGATCCGGTCGTCATCATGCTCGTTGTCCACGGCAACAAGCTACTCCTTGGCCGAAGCCACGTCTGGCCCGCTGACATGTACTCGCTCCTCGCCGGGTTCGTCGAGCCCGGGGAAACCATCGAGGCCGCGGTCCGCCGCGAAGTGCTTGAAGAAGCCGGCGTCAAGGTAGGTGCGGTCCGGTATCTCGCTTCGCAGCCATGGCCTTTTCCATCCTCGTTGATGGTTGGCTGCCATGGCTATGCGCTTGACGACCGGATAACAATCGATCGCGATGAGCTCGAGGACGCGATCTGGGTGACCAGGGAGGAGATGATGGATATTTTCGCCGGCAACAGCGATCGCCTGAAGCCGGCCCGACAGGGATCGATCGCGCATTTTCTCATCCGGAACTGGCTGGCTGGCAGGTTTAGTTGACGTATGGGCCGCGAGGACAGGAAACCGTCGTTCATTACCGCCGCCGATCCGCTGGATAGGTGCCGAGGATCTTCAGGTACGACGTGAAATATTCCAGTTCCTCAAGTGCCCGCTTCAACGGCGGGTCGTCCGGATGGCCCTCGACATCCGCGTAGAACTGGGTTGCCGTGAACGAGCCGTCCACCATGTAGCTTTCCAGTTTCGTCATGTTCACGCCATTTGTGGCGAACCCGCCCATGGCCTTGTATAGTGCCGCCGGAAGGTTTCGGACCCGGAACACGAACGTGGTCAGCATCGTGTCACTCCGTCGGCGAACGTCATTGTCGCGGGACATGATGAGAAAACGGGTCGTGTTCTGTCTGTGATCCTCGATATGGCGCGCGAGTGTCCGCAAGCCGTAAATCTCTCCCGCGAGTTCGGACGCAAGCGCGGCCTTGGCCGGATCATTTAGTTCGGCGACTTTCTTGGCTGCGCCGGCGGTATCGGCGGAGACCATCCGGCGAATACCATGCTCCCGGCAAAAGCCGAGACACTGCCCGAGCAGGACCTGGTGGCTATACGCTACCTCGATCCGATCCAGCGTCGTTCCCGGGACCGCAAGCAGGTTGATATGGACGCGTACAAACGCCTCGTCGACTATATGAAGCCCGGACTCCGGGAGAAGGCGGTGAATGTCGGCAACACGCCCGTAGGTCGAATTCTCCACAGGAAGCATCGCAAGGTCCGCCCGCTCGTTAAGCACGGCTTCGATCACGTCCTCGAACGCACGGCAGGGCAAGGCTTCGTAGTCGGGCAGTGCCTCGCGGCAGGCCTGATGTGAATATGCGCCGGGTTCGCCCTGGAATGCGATGCGTCCTGTCATGATCCACCACCTTTTTCGGATCTGGCCTATAAGGGCGTTGTTTGGTCGCGGCTCATATACCTTGATTTGAGTGCGCGGAAGCGAGTAAATGTCATCGGGTACATGCTGGGACGATAGGCAACATGATCGACACAATGACAGGGACCAAGATCGTGGGTGGCTTCTGCGGTATGTTTTTGGTCTTCCTTCTCGGCGACTGGGCGGCTGAAACGCTCTATCATGTCGGCGGTGCTGGCCATGGTAAAGAGCATGCGCAGGCCTATGTCATCGATACAGGCGAAAGCGAAGTGGCGGAGGGCGATGGATCCGCCGTTGCGGAAATCAGCTTTTCCGAGGTCTATGTGACTGCGGATGCGGCAGCGGGTGAGAGGCTCTTCAAGGCCTGCCGTGCCTGCCACAAGTTGGAGGACGGAAAGAACGGAACCGGCCCACACCTGTTCAACATCGTTGGCAGGACCGTGGCGGCGGCCGATGAATTCAATTATTCCGGTGCGCTTGCCGCGGTTGTGGAATCCTGGGGCCCCGACGAGTTGAACGCTTTCATCGAAAATCCGAAAGGGTACGCCCCCGGCACCAAAATGGCTTACCGCGGAATGAGGGATATCGAGGACCGGGCCAACCTGATCGCCTGGCTCGAGTCCATCGGAGACTGACCGGGCACGCGATTCAGGGCTGACCTTCGATCAAGCCCACATTTGGCCTCAATCCGTTCTCCTCGGATCAAACGCACGTGACTTCCGCCCGATATGCCTTGTATGAACCGGTGGAAATCAGGCGTAGCATATGAGGTGGATTACGGGCCTCCGCTATAGGGTGTAGGCTCATCGACTGGATAGGGAGGATCGGAAGTGGTGTCGGTATCGGAAAAATTCGCTGGTAATTCCCTTTGGAAGCCGAAGGTGAAGTTCCATAGCCTAGCGTCGGTCTGCGCGGTTTGTACCGTTCTGGCTATACCTGTCGCACCAATGGCCGAGACTGTCAGGTCACACGGCATCTCAACCTTCGGCGATCTTTCCCTACCCGAAGATTTCACGCACCTGCCCTATGTGAACCCGGTCGCACCCAAAGGCGGTGAGATGTCGTTTTCCTGGTCGTCGGGTTCTTTTGATTCGGTGCACCCCTACACCCGCAAGGGACGGTCGGCCGTCCTGTCCAGCATTCTGTTCGAGTCAATGCTGGAAGGGCCTGTCCATGTGGTCGGTGAATCCTACTGTCTGCTCTGTGAATATATGGAGTATCCCGAAGGTCGGGAATGGGTGATTTTCAAGATAAGGGACAATGCGAGATTTTCCGACGGGACCGATCTGACAGCGCATGACGCGTTGTTCAGCTACGAGATCATGCGTGAGGAAGGATTGCCCAGTTTCAGCGCATCCATCGTAAAGACCATCGACTCCGCCGAAGTTCTGGACGACCGTAGAATCAAATTCAGCTTCGTCGATACGGCGCCTGTCCGCGGTCGGATCGAATCGGCTGGCGGGCTTCCTGTGTTCTCGAAAGCCAGCCACGAGGCAAGCGGACTCGCTTTTGAGGAAAGCCGGCTCGAGCCATTGACGGGCTCCGGTCCCTACCTTCTGGATACAGTCGAGGTCGGGACAAGAACGGTCTTCACCCTCAATCCCGATTACTGGGCCAATGATCTGCCGCTCACGCAGGGTCGAAACAATTTCGGTTCGATCCGTGTCGAATATTACGGTGACGGAACCGCCGCGTTTGAGGGGTTCAAGGCCGGGAACTACCACTTCCGGCAGGAAGTCAGCTCCAAATCATGGGCAACCGCCTATGATTTCCCCGCGCTTGACGAAGGCCATGTGATCCGGAAGACGCTCCCCGATGACACCATCACCTCGGGGCAGTCATTCATCATCAACCTCAGGCGCGAAAAATTCCAGGACGCACGGGTGCGCGAGGCCATCGCGCTCATGTTCAACTTCGAATGGACGAATAGAACGCTGTTCTTCGGGCTCTACCGGCAGGGATCGTCATTCTGGCAGAATTCAGATCTCGAAGCGACCGGCCTGCCCTCCCCCGGTGAGCTGGAAATCCTTGAACCTCTGCGTGACGGGCTACCGGAGGAAGTGTTCAGCGAAGAAGTCTTTTCGCTTCAGTCCTCGACACCGGATGACGTTCGCGACCGAAGGAAGGCGCGACGGGCGCTGCGCCTGCTGCAGGAGGCGGGCTATCAGGCCAGCGATGACGGGCTTCTGCGAAAGGACGGTGCGACCCTTGAGGTGGAGTTTCTTAACTCCCTGCCGCTATTCGATCGAATCATAAACCCATATGTCGAGAACCTGCGGTCGATCGGTGTGGACGCGAGGCTGAACCGCGTGGATAACGCACAGGAACAGCAGCGCACCAGGGATTACGATTTCGATATCGTCACGGATCATATCCCGATGGCTTACGAACCGGGATCGGGACTGCGGCAGTATTTCGGGCTCGAAAGCAAGGACGTTTCCATATTCAACCTCGCCGGTGTGGGAAGCGAAACTCTGGATATCGTCATCGAGACGGTCATAAACGCCGAAACCAAGGACGAGATGATCGTGGCCACGAAGGCACTCGACCGCGTTCTTCGCTGGGAGCGGCTCCGTATACCGCAATGGTACAATCCGGACCATTTGGTGGCGTATTACGATATGTACGAGCATCCCGATCCGTTGCCGCGTTACGGTCTCGGGTTTCTCGATTTCTGGTGGTGGAATTCCGAAAAGGCCGAGGCACTCGAGGCAGCCGGTGCCCTATAGGTCGGAATCCACCACATGGGTGCCTATGTCCTAAGAAGGCTGCTTCTGATTATCCCGACCTTGTTCGGGATCATGATCGTCAACTTCGCACTCACTCAATTCGTGCCCGGTGGCCCGATAGAGCAGGTCATCGCGCAGCTCGAAGGTGAAGGAGATGTATTCGAGACGATTTCAGGCGGCGGCTCGGAGGTGGAGTCATCCTTTGCGGAGGAATCGGGGTATATCGGCGGCAGGGGACTTCCACCGGATTTTCTCGATGACCTGCGCGTCCAGTTCGAATTCGCCCGTATCGAATGCGAAGAGGGATACGCGGGTGAACCGAAGCTATCGGTGCCCGAATGCGTGGCTGTCGAGATTTCCGGCGTCCAGAGATTCTTCCGTATGATGTGGAAATACATCACCCTCGACTTCGGCGAGAGCTATTTCCGCTCCATCGGCGTTCTGGAACTGGTGGTGGAAAAACTGCCTGTATCGATTTCGCTCGGGCTCTGGTCCATCCTGCTGATCTATCTGGTCTCAATTCCCCTGGGGATCAGAAAGGCGGTTCGCGATGGCTCGAAATTCGATATCTGGACGTCTTCCGCGATTGTCGTCGGATACGCGATTCCAGGATTCCTGTTCGCGATTCTTCTG
The DNA here is from genome assembly GCA_965201085.1 of uncultured Rhodobacter sp. Classification (GTDB taxonomy): domain Bacteria; phylum Pseudomonadota; class Alphaproteobacteria; order Rhodobacterales; family Rhodobacteraceae; genus JAPOUP01. The sequence continues at coordinate 673,732 of CBDAVS010000016.1, forward strand.
CTGGTGCTCTTCGCGGGTGGCTCTTTCTGGAGGATTTTCCCGCTCCGGGGCCTTACATCCGACGGTTTCGCCGAACTGTCGCTCCTGGGCCAGGTCGCGGATTATTTCTGGCACATCACCCTGCCGATCATCGCTTACTCGATCGCCGGCTTCGCATGGCTGACGCTGCTGACAAAAAACTCGTTTCTCGACCAGATCAAGATGCAATACGTCATCACCGCCAAAGCGAAGGGGCTTTCGGGACCACGGGTGCTCTACGGACATGTCTTCCGCAACGCGATGCTGATCGTGATTTCGGGATTTCCAGGCCTGTTCATCGGAATATTTTTTTCCGGATCATTGATCATCGAAACGATCTTCTCCCTGGACGGTCTCGGACGCCTCGCATTCGAAGCGGCCGTGGCCAGGGATTATTCGGTGATCTTCGGAACGCTGTTCTGCTTCGGGCTGATCACATTGGTCGTCGGAATCGTGAGCGATCTGATGTACGTATTCGTCGACCCCAGGATCGATTTCGAGTCGAGGGAGACATAGATGTCGATGACGGATACATTCGAGCGACCGGAACCTCCATCGGCCGGTGGGGCCGGCGCCGCTCCGCCAAAGCGCGGCCGTTTTTCGCCATCTCCACTCAACCGACGCCGGTGGCGCAACTTTACGCGCAACCGTCGGGCCTATTGGTCATTGATCATTTTCAGTCTGGTGTTCGGGGTTTCGCTGTTCGCCGACTTCATCGCCAATGACCGCCCGCTTCTCGTGCAGTACCGCGGTGACGTCCATATGCCGATCTTCCGGTTCTATCCGGAAACCGCGTTCGGAGGTGATTTTCGAACGGAGGCGGTTTATGGGGATGTCGAGGTAAGATGCCTCATTGTATCGGCGGGATCGGAAGACTGTTTTGACGATCCGGAAGGCGTTCTTGAAGACGCCGCCGACGGTGAGGTGGACGGAACGGCGATCGAGAAAGGCTGGATACTCTGGGCACCCGTGCCATACAGCTATGACACCATCGTCGACACCGGAGGAGTGGCGCCGGGTCCGCCAAGCGCCCTGAACTGGCTTGGAACCGATGATACGTCGCGCGATGTCACCGCGCGTGTGATTCACGGCTTTCGCCTGTCGGTCGTATTCACGATCATCGTAACCGTATTCTCATCCCTCATCGGGATCATCGCGGGTGCGCTACAGGGATATTTTGGCGGATGGCTTGACCTGATCGTACAACGTTTGATCGAAATCTGGACCGCAACCCCATCGCTCTACATCATCATCATCATGTTCGCGATTTTCGGGCGCAGCTTCTGGATGCTGGTGTTTCTGACCACGCTGTTCAGCTGGCCGGCGCTTGTCGGTGTGGTCCGCGCCGAATTCCTGCGGGCTCGGAACTTCGAATACGTACGCGCGGCGCGGGCCTTGGGGGTCGGTAACTGGACGATCATGTTTCGCCACCTGCTTCCCAATGCGATGGTGGCGACGCTCACTTTGCTGCCTTTCATCATAACGGGAACGATCGGCACTCTGGCGGGGCTGGATTTTCTGGGCTACGGCCTGCCATCCTCGGCTCCCTCCCTTGGTGAAATGACACTCCAGGCCAAGCAGAACCTGCAGGCGCCGTGGCTCGGATTTACGGCTTTTTTCACGTTTGCCCTGATGCTTTCGCTGCTGGTGTTCATTTTCGAGGGAGTCCGCGATGCTTTCGATCCCAGAAAGACCTTCCAGTGAAGCGATCCGGTGATCGAAACTGATGTCCGCGATGCTCGAAGTCCGTGACCTGAACGTCTGCTTTCGTCAGGATGGCAAGGCCACCGAGGTGGTGAAGGGTGTCTCCTTCGATGTTGGCAGGGGCGAGACGGTCGCACTTGTCGGTGAATCCGGATCGGGCAAGTCGGTCACCGCGCTCTCGACCGTGTCGCTTCTGCCCGATAGCGCGTCCATCACCGGATCGGTGGAATACGGTGGCAAACAGATGGTGGGGGCCGCGGAAGCCGATCTGAGGGCCGTACGCGGCAACGACATCAGCTTTATTTTCCAGGAGCCGATGACATCATTGAATCCGCTTCACACGCTGGAAAAGCAGATCAGGGAAAGCCTCGCGCTCCATCAGGGCACGACAGGCGAGGCGGCGCGGACCCGAATCCTCGAGCTTCTCGCCAAGGTCGGTATCGACAGTCCCGAAAGGCGGCTGAAATCCTATCCCCACGAACTCTCCGGAGGGCAGCGCCAGCGTGTGATGATCGCCATGGCCTTGGCGAACGGGCCAAGCCTTCTGGTCGCCGACGAGCCGACGACCGCGCTTGATGTGACGATCGAGGCGCAGATCCTCGACCTGCTGCGGGAACTGAAGCGGACGGAACATATGGGTCTGCTGTTCATCACCCACGATCTCGGCGTTGTCCGCCGTTTCGCCGAACGTGTCTGCGTGATGCAGGCGGGTGAGATCGTCGAGCAGGGGACGACGGAGGAGATATTCCAAAATCCCCGGCATCCTTACACCAAAAAACTGCTCGGTGCTGAGTCGACGGGTTTGCCGGAACCCGTCCCTCACGGCGCCGAGACCGTTGTCGGGACCGACGGTCTTCGCGTGTGGTTCCCCATACATCGCGGACTCATGCGCCGTGTGGTCGGCCATGTGAAGGCGGTGAACGAGGCGAGCTTCACGGTTCGGGCGGGCGAGACTCTGGGAATCGTCGGTGAGAGCGGTTCCGGCAAGACGACGCTGGCGCTGGCGATCACGCGTTTGGTCCGGTCACAGGGCAGGATAGCGTTTCTGGGAAGGGACATTTCGTATTCGACAAGTGGCACCGATCGTTCGCCAGGAAGCGGCGTGTCGGAACGTCGGAACGGTAGCGGATTTACCGGATTGTGGGCCCGGCGCAGAATGCTGCGAGAGCTGCGGCGCGATATGCAGATCGTTTTTCAGGATCCCTATGGATCGCTTTCACCCAGAATGACGGTCGAGGAGATCATTTCGGAAGGATTGGATGTCCACGGTATCGAGCGGCGCGGGTCAAGAGGTGAACTGGTTGCGGAAATCATGGCGGAGGTCGGTCTGGATCCTGCCCTCATGCACCGCTATCCACACGAGTTTTCCGGTGGCCAGCGTCAGCGCATCGCCATCGCCCGCGCCATGATCCTGCGTCCCAAGCTACTGGTCCTCGACGAACCGACCTCCGCGCTTGACATGACGGTGCAGGTTCAGATCGTTGAATTGCTACGCGGCCTTCAGAGACGGCATGGTCTGGCGTTCCTGTTCATCAGCCACGACCTGAGGGTGGTCCGTGCGCTGAGCCACAAGATCATTGTCATGAAACGGGGCGACATAGTCGAGGCCGGGGAAGCCGGGGTGATTTTCGAAAATCCCCGGACTGATTACACGAGCGAACTGATGGCTGCCGCGTTCAGCAGTCCGACCTCTGGCACCCTGACCGCCTGATCCGCTTACGTCGGTCCCAAAGTCGTGCATTCGATGCTGCGCGCCCGAAGTCGCTCGCAGGCCCGGGTTGCGCCCTGACGTGTCATGCCCACGAAATTGGCATCATGACCTCTCGTGCTGCTTGAGACGCTTCGCTGCACATCGTCAAGCGTTCCGAGTTCGGTAAGGGCTGTTTTGATCAGCGCTCGCTCGGCCTGAAAGCGTGTGGGGAACCGACCGATATTGATTCCCCAGTGTCTGGTGCCCGAATCCGGACGTCGTGTCACCACCACGCGCACGGGTTCCTGTGGTGACGTTTGCCGCCGGTTGGTATCGCGGGTCACCGATACGGATGTCGGTTGTTCCGAAGGTTCCCCGTTCGCGGTCCTGACCGCCTGTTCGATCGAGCCGGATTGTATGGCCGCCAAAAAGGGTTGGGACTCGTCCGATGCCGTCGGACGGGGAATGGGCAGGGGGCTATGCGTTACGGCACCGGTGCCTCTCTTAACCCTTCCCGTGGGGATCTGGGCAAGATCAGGCATTGCGGGGCGACGCTCCCTGACCTGTGCGGGTGCGCGACGGAAGCCGAGATCAAGCAGTTCCGCCATCTTCCTGTTGCGCTGGGCGACGGACTGGCCTCCGAACACCGTCGCGATGATCCGGGTCTGGCCCCGCTCCGCCGATGCGACGAGGTTGAAGCCCGCCGCACGGGTATAACCGGTCTTGATCCCATCCGCGCCCCGGTATTCTTTGAGAAACCTGCGGTTGGTGTTGCGCACTTCGCGCATTCCCGCATCGGTCGAGCGGCGCTTGAATATATTATAGTAACCGGGGTGGTCATAGAAGAGATGCCGCCCGAGTATGGTCATGTCACGCACGGTCGATAGATGTCCGGATTGGGTCAGCCCGTGGGCGTTTTTGAAGGTCGTTTTGGTCATACCGAGCGCTTGGGCGGTCCAGTTCATCCGTCGGGCGAATTCGGACTCGCTGCCCGACAAGGCTTCGGCGATAGCGGTTGCGGCATCGTTCGCCGACCTGACCGCCGCCGCACGGATAAGATAGCGGAGCTTGATCCTTTGACCAAGCCTCAGCCCAAGTTTCGACGGTTCCTCCGAAGCGGCGTTCCTTGAGATTGTCACGAGGCTGTCCACATCGATCTCACCGCGCTCTATGGCGTCGAAAACGACGTATAATGTCATCATCTTGGTGAGCGATGCCGGATGCAGTCTGGTATCTGCGTTTCGGGAATGAAGAACCTCGCCGGTTCTGCAATCCATCACCATCGCCGCATATGGCGCCGCATTCGCTGCCAGCGTCAAGCAGCATAGCAGACTCAGGAAAAGGATGCTCAGCAGACGCTGCCATGCAGTTGAAACCATGGGTCTCCGCCTATGTTTGGGCATGCCCGCGTCCTGCCTCTACGCCACACAAACACCTTGACCGGCGCCCATGCCAATTTGAGCATGCTTCTCCGTTTACCAGACCATAGCAAAGGGGTTCAGATTTTCAAACACCAAATTTCCAAAAAATGACAAATACTTGAATCTGACGCCAGATTAAGGATACTATAACATTATATAGAGTTATAGTGTAATCACTATGCTCTATATTGAAAATATTTCATCGACTCCATCCGGTGTGACTGGGCTGGGCTCCAAAACCCAGCCCGATCGCGCCTGCCTGACATCTTCGGATCAATCGATTTCAGCCAAAAGCGACGGCAGTCGACCGAGATCCGGAATTTCCCGATATCGCGCATTCCCTGAAGGCGGGTCATCGATTTCCCAGTCCCATGTCATATTGTGCGGCACGTAAACACCCCAGCCGCCGGCTTCGATCACCGGAAGCACATCGGATCTCATGGAATTGCCGACCATCGCGGCGTGTTCGGGTCCCGTCGCGTGACGGGTGAATATGTCCCGATAGATATCAGGCGTTTTGTTCGAGACGATCTCAACGCCGTCGAAAAGGTCTCCGAGGCCTGACTGAGCGAGTTTGCGCTCCTGATCGAGCAGATCGCCCTTGGTAACCAGAATGACGTGGTAGCGGCTGGCCACGGCCTCGACCGCCGCTCGGGCGTGCGGTAGCAGCTCGATCGGGTGGCGCAGCATCTCGCGACCTGCGGTGATGATTTCCTGGATTACGTCGGCGGGTACGCGGCGATCCGTTAGGGGATTATATACCAAGGTGCCATTCGATTGGACGGCCAACGAGTGGCCGTCCGTTTTAATTCGCTCAGGCGTCAGGATCTTCGACGACTTTCACCTGCCGGAACGCCGCCCGGATAATATCCTCGGGTTTCGCGGCGATGCCAACATCCCGCTCTAGCTCCGCCTTGCTGGGCTGGTAACCGTTGGGCTTTATCCTGACCTCTGGCCTAGGCTTCCGTTCTGTCTTCATGATCAACTCCTCTCCGATTCAGTTCGATATGCTTCATTCAAGCGGCCATCGGGATTTTCGGTTTCCGGCCTTCGAAGAAGTCGTCGACAGTATAGATCTGAACCGTCGGAACATCCATGAACCTCCCTGCGCATGCCGCAGCGTCACGCGGTCCTCGAAACAGGTGAAAATGCCGATATCGGCCCCGGCCTGCTGCCGGGCGCCGTTGAACGCCTGCACGTCGCCGGGGCCGGTGCTTCCGCCCTTGACCTGCGACACCATATCGACGAACTTTCCCTTGCGGACCGCCAGTCTTCCCCGCCCGTCGATTCCCCTGTCGCCGACCTGCCGTCCGTTCGGTTCCATGCCGTCCACAAGGGCGGCCGCCCACCGCTCGAACCGGAAAGCGTCCAGGCTGGCGAGCTTTCTGGCGTCATCCCGCGTTTTCGGCATTCCGATGAACTCCACGTCGTTCCACAGGCTGTCGAAATGCTGGCGTATGCGCCTCTCAATGACCTTGCAGGCGTTCACGCAGACATCGATCCCGATCCAGCGGCGACCAAGATTCTGCGCTGCGTGAATCGTGGTTCCGCATCCGCAGAACGGATCAAGAACGACGCCTCCATCAGGACATGACGCGGAGGTGATCCGTTCCAGCAGCGCAACGGGCTTCTGTGTAGGATAGCCGATTTTTCCCTGTTACCGCCGGTCAGCGCCTGAATGTCGTTCCAGACATCCTGGGCAGGTGCGCCTTTTGATTCGTCAAGATAGAACTTTTTCCGGACGTACCCCGTTCTGGAATAATGGAGGCGCCCTTCCTCGTGCAGCTGCGCCATGCGTTCGCGGCCGTAACGCCATGCGCGGGTATGACCGTTCCATTCGTAAACCGGATTGCCTTTTTCCGCGCCGCCTGGACCCGTGAGAGGCGTCGTCATGAAGCGCCGCCCGGTGGAACCGTCAACGCCCCGATAGGTCTTTTCGACATACCCTTCGTCAAGCGGGACAAAGACCTGGTTCCATACCTGATCGCGCCCGATAGCGTAGAAGAATATGATGTCGTGCACCCTCCCGAAGTGTTTCGATCCCTGGCCTGTATCGTTGTGCGTTCCGTAACGGCGCCACTGGATTTCGTTCCTGTAATTTCGGCGTCCGAAAATTCCATCCAATCACAACCTTGAGGTAGTGGCTCATGGTCGGATCACAGTGCAGGTATATGGATCCAGTCGGTTTGAGGACGCGGCGGCATTCCCGCAGGCGGTTCGCCATGTAGGACAGATAGGCCAGGTTCGGACCTTCCCCCAGGATGCGCCGCAGCCCCTCCATGGTGTCGGCAAGGCCGACATCGGAAGCCGTGTCGTGGAAGTCATCGACGGCTTCATGCCAGCGCCATGTGTCGTTGAAAGCGACCCATTGTGCGTCGCCGATAAAGGCGTTGTATAGCCGCTTCGAGTTGAACGGGGGATCAAGGTAGATCAGGTCAACCGACCCGTCGGCTATGTCCTCGCGCATCACGTCCAGGCAGTCGCCGAAATACAGCCGGTTCGGATCGGTCATGACCGTGCGCCCGACGGAAGTCCGTTGTCGGCGATCAGGTCTTTGTAGCGCAGCTGCCTGCCCACCATACCGCCGACCATGGATCGCATCTGGTCGATTGTGTCGTGGTCCCTCAGGTTGTGCCGACCGGCGAACTCCCGGACGTACCGGTCCATGTGTTTCCTGCTCATCTTGTGGTAGACGCCCTTGTGCGCCCGCTTGAGCATGGCCCAGAAGGATTCCATGCCGTTGGTGTGGACCTGCTTCCGGACGTATTCCCCGGAACTGTGGCGCACGGTTCCGTGCTGGCGCTTCATGCCGACGTATGACGCGTTGTCGTCGGTGTAGACCTGCGCTTTCGGTTCGGTGCGCTCCTCGACGAAGCCCTGAAGCGTCTTTGCCTTTGTGTCCGTCACCACCTTCGCGGCGACCTTATTGGTATTCCGGTCCTTCGCGCCCAGCACGATGGCCTTGCCCACGCCGCCGCGTCCGGCTTTCAGTTTGTCTTTCGCGTGCCTGTTGCGCTCAAGGCCGCCGACGTAGGTTTCGTCGGCTTCCACCGGACCGGAAAACAGGGGTTGTCCGGCTTCGTAAGCTTTGCGTAGCCTGTGTGTCAGATGCCAAGCCGATTTCTGGGTTATATCCAAATCGCGATGAAGCTTCATGCTGGACACGCCCTTGAGGTTGGTGGAGACCATATAGGCCGCTATCGCCCATGCCTGGAAGCCCAGTTTCGTGGACTGCATAACCGTTCCGGTTTTGACGCTGAACCTCGGCTTGCCCTCGCACTCGCGGCAGCGGTGAGTCATTGACCTGTGCTTTATGCCGCACTGAACGTTGTCCGTTCCGCAGTGGGGGCAGCGCGGTCCCTCCGGCCATACGATGCCCTCGATCCACCTGCGGGCGGCCTCGTTGTCCGGGAACATCCGCACCAGTTCAATGAAACTGATGCCTTTGCGTCCGTGCTTTCCTGGTGCGTTGTATGCCATGTTGATTCTCCCTTACCATACCTACGTATGGCACTTACGTGTAATACGTGTAATTCGCAAGGGGCAAAATGGCACTTTGATATATAATCCCCATCCGTTACATCGATGGCCGTTTCGATCATCGACAGCACGAATCCTTTAGTTCCGAATCCGTAATGCCCCAGATTGCGCCGCTCCGCCTCAAGCAAGCGCTCCCTCAGGTGTTCAGGATCGGAGAAATCGCGAAGCAGATCGCAGAATCGGTCTTGGGTCAGTCTGAAATACTGCTCATTGTGCCAGAGCGTGTCATCGGCATCGAAGGCGATCGTTTTCAGCTGTGCGGTCATCTTCGAACCCCTCGGCACCACTATCGGTGTCTATTGGCCCAGTGACAGGTTGTGAGCACTCCCAAGCCAATGCGGTTTCGCCCAATGGACAGAGCTGGCGGCGACGCAATAAACGAATCGAACTCCGCGGTCTCCTGTTATACTGCTTCAGGTGCTTTGTCGAAAACGGTCAGGAACTCCTCTCATTCCCCGAAGTGGGAATGGTGGACGTAGACGCCTCTGCACTCGAATAAGACACTGGGATGGGCTGAGGCCAGCCACCCACATCTGAGGCTCACAAGATATTTCTCCACCGCCGGGTCTCTGTCCCACCTGCTATTTGATACCCAATTTACTGAACTGTCCGTATCGCGTCTCCGCATCGGAGCTATCATCCCATCATAAATACGGTTTGGGCACAACTGGCAGTCCGCCGTCGGACTCATGGATCGCGTCGCGAATTCTATATTTCAATATCCGCTTTTGAAGGTGCCAAGGGAAGACATGACAAAAGTGCCCTCACTGAACGCAGCACCGCGCTGGGATTTATTGGCACCCCCGTTCCGCTCTGAAGTGCGACACCGTTGATGGTGGGAAGCCGCGTTTCGGGTGCGGCATCCCGCGAATCGGCCGGATAACGGCGACAGTCCCTGTGCGCAGGATAGGAGAGTGTCATGCCCGAGGGCTACCGTCATCTGACCTTCGACGGAAGATGCCGGATATACGCGACGGGGAAAGGCGGGCTTTCGAACGGGGCCATCGCCAGGCGGCCGGGCCGCCATCCGGCCACCATATCGCGGGAGATCCGACGCAACGGCGGCGGGCGGGGACACCGGCAGGGACAGGCGTGGAGGAAGGCCACCGGGCGCCGGAGCGGGGCCTCTTCGGTCCCGGGGAAGCTGACGGAGGAGCGCCGGGCGAAGGTCGTGGCGAAGCCGGGGAGGGCTGGAGCCCGGAACAGGTCCCGGGGCGTCTCCGGCTGGAGGACCCCGGCATGGTCGGCCGTCAGCGGATATACGACCTCGTACGCGCGGACCGCGGGGACGGAGGAACGCCTTGCGGGCACCTGCGGCGGCGGGGAAAGGAACCGGACCGGCAGGGCGGTCGCCACGCGGGCCGGGGTCACATCCCGGAGCGCCCGGAGACCGTCGACAGGAAGGTGAGGATCGGTGACCGGGAGGCGGACACGGTGATCGGAAAGGCGCACGGCGGCGCGGTGGTGTCGCCCGTTGACGGATGCCCGGAATTCACGCCTGTCCAACGGGTTGACGGAAAGAGGGCGGAGGCTTTCGCGCGGGCGCGGCCTCCCTGAGGCGCTTCGCCCCGTCGGCCGACGGGGGAGAGGGAATTCCGCAGGCGCGCCCGCCCGGTTTCGGTCGGGGCCCCCTCCCTCGCCCGGACGGGCGCGCCACCTCCCGCCGCGGGGCCTTGCCGCCGCCGGGAGGCCCGGTTACGCTCCGATCCGAAGGGACAGCCGCCGTATTCCGCGTGGAATCCGGGGCCCTGGCCGGAAAATCCCTCAACACCGGCCCGCCTCCTCCGCTCGGGCCACGCCCTCGCTCCGGAGATGGGCCGGTGTTGCACTTCGGACTGGAAGTGGGGTTGGGAATTATATAGTGTCCGCCAGAAAACCCCGTGTTTTTCCGGTGACAGGGCCGA
>CBDAVS010000017.1:0-3592 GCA_965201085.1 uncultured Rhodobacter sp.
ATATGCGATAGCCCTGGCCGGCTGCTGTTTTACGCTTGACAAGAGCAAGTGGTTATGCTAAAAGTATAGCAACCGCTTGGCGGAAATCTTGAAAAGGAGGTGATATGGCATGGAACATAGTTTAGTATGCGGGGGCGATGGTAGGCATCAGTCTGGACACGACGGGGCGACTCTGACCTAACCCTAGGTAAAACTGAAGTATAACCCGTTAGTCGGGCCCAGGCCAATGCCTATCATCGCCCCCGAGACCCGGAATATCTTTGGGCGGTGCCTATTCCAGATTGGCTGGGCCCGAACCTTTTTTAATCCACTCAATATTTAACCTTCTTCTTTCTTGGGCCCCTCTCCCCGGTGGAGAAAGTAGCCCTCACCCCCAGCCCCTCTCCCGCGAGGAGAGGGGAGTTTGTTTTTGGCGCACCGGCGCATATGAGTTAGGGTGAAATCTCTCTCCTGAACCGGCCGCTTCCATCCCCAGTCCCTCTTTTGCCCTCACCCCGGCCCTCTCCCTGGGAGAGGGCCATCCCGGAAAGAGTAAAAACGTTACCGTCCCGCCAGGATTATAACCTGACGGGACGGTAACGTTTGCCTTTTTCCTTCACCCGGCCCTATCCCTCGGGAATAGGAAGAACTACGCCCTCCTCACCTCGTGGGAGAGGGGCCGGGGATAAGGGTATCTCCCGGCGTCAGCCGTTGTCCAGGGTGTAGGTGAACTCATCGCTGGCCGTACCGCCGTACTGGTCAGTAGCCGTGATTTTGATGGTCAGTTCCTGGGACGCCGCCGCTCCACCGGTCAGCGTCAGCACGTTGCCGTTCCAGGAACCGGAGACCTTGTTGCGGGCTACTGAATTCAACGCACCCGTCTTCACCGCCCCGGTTCGCTGGTGGGTCGTCGTAACCTCAACTGCGTAGGTCAGCCCGTCGCCGCTGAAGTGGGATGCCATATCCAGGTCAACGGTCTCCCCCTCGGACAGTTCAACATCAGCGAAATCGCTAATCAAGTCCGCCGGGTTCTCGGGAGCCGGTTCCGGAGTTGGCGCGGGTGTAGGCTCCGGCGTTGGTTCCGGCGTTGGTTCCGGGGTAGGAGCGGGCGTAGGCTCCGGCGTTGGTTCCGGGGTAGGAGCGGGCGTAGGTTCCGGCGTTGGCTCTGGGGTAGGTTCCGGCGTTGGTTCCGGAGTAGGCGCGGGCGTGGGTTCTGGCGTCGGTTCCGGAGTAGGCGCGGGCGTAGGTTCCGGAGTTGAAAGTTCCTCCACCAGGGACAGGGTGAAGGAGTCGCTGGCCTCGTTGCCGCCGCCGTTGCTGGCCGTGATTTCCAGCGTCAAGTCCTGCGGCTTCGCTGGGCCGCCGGTCAGCGTCAATACGCTGCCGTTCCAGGAACCCGTAACCTTGTTGACCGCTATCGTGTTGAGCGCGCCGGTCTTTTGGGCGCCGGTGCGCTGGTTGGTGGTTGTGACCATCACAGTGTAGCCCAGCCCATTGCCGCTGAAGTGGCCGTCCATATCCAGGGCGGCGCTGACGCCCTCCGCCAGTTCGATGTCGGCGAACTCGTTGATGAGCTCTACCGGATTCTCCGGCGTAGCCGTGGGTTCCGGCGTGGGCGTGGCTGGCTGGGTTGCCAGTCCACTCACCTTCAGCGTGAAGCTGCCGGTTTTCAGGCTATGGTATGTCGTTGCCTCTATCGTGTATGCGCCATCGGACAGAGACCGGGTTATTCGCGAGTTTCTGAACAGGCCGCCGTCATCGTCCTCTTCAATCACGTCCCCGTCCGTCCCCGCTCCGGATAGCAGGTACAGGTACGTGTCCTCTGAGGACGACAGGTCGATCTGAACGCTGGACTCATCGACAAGGGTGAAGCTGTAGAACTGGGCGTACTTGACCTGGCTGCCGCTCTTTGGGCGGTTAGCTGACTCGCAGTTGCTGTCCCAGTTGCCGCTCTCAGTAACGTTGTCCGATGATTGGTCCAGAGCTTTTACCACACATTCCGGTTCCGGCGTTGGCGTAGGCTCGGGCGTCGGTTCCGGGGTAGGCGTGGCGGTTGGCGTAGGCTCCGGCGTCGGTGTGGCCGTCGGTTCGGGCGTTGGCGTGGGTGTCGGCTCCGGCAATGGTTCCGGCGCTTCGCCTATTCCCACGGCCATGCTGTCGCTGACCTTTCCGCCATAGGAGTCGGTCGCGGTGATGGTCAGGGCAACCTGCCCCGTCGTCGCCGCGTTGCCAGTCAGCTTCAGCGTTGTTCCGTCCATAACGCCGGTGAGCAGCTCGCTGGCGGCATCGTTGAGCGGGCCGGTTACCGCCTCGCCGGTTTCCGGGTCAGTCGCATCGGTGGTAACCGATACCGCGTAGGACAGGTGGGTGCCGGTGAAATGGTCTTCCAGGTCGATGTCGTGGGTCGCCGACAAATCCAACTGAAGGTCCGCCAGTTCGGTGTGCAGCGCGGCTCGCCAGTCGTGGTCCGCCGGCCGCTCGGAGACGCTGGACCAGCCGGAAACGGATTCACCCACCTTGGCGCGCACCCGGAGGTCATAGGACTCGCCGGCGACCAGCCCGTCAACCTTGGCCCCGGCTGCGGTGGTGGTCACCGTGCCGCCGTTGTCCCAATCGCCATCCTGGGCGTAGGCGAACTCATAGGTCACACCTTCCCCGACCTCTCCCCACACCACTTTGCTGCCCCCCGCGAAGGGGAGAACATCCATAATCATGGGAACCTGGGGCGTCGCTGATTCCTGGCTGTTGGGCGTGCTTGGCGCCCGGTTCGTTTTGACCGTGCTGCCCATTGTTCCCATACTCATACTGTCGGCGCTGGCCTTGCCGCTGGTCCATATTCTTATGGGGTGCTCCGGCCACGGGCTGGTTCGGTTCGGTGTCGTGTACCGGATGCCAACCTTGCAATAGGCATGATCGCCGGTGGGCAGTCCGGTAAGCAGCGCATCTTCAGCATTTCCCGGATCCGGGCCATCCTGCCAGGGGCCATAATAGCCGCGAAAAGTAGTCACACAAGCGTACCTGATATCATATGTCACGTCCGAGCCAGGTTCTGCGCCATTCCTTTCAGCGCTCCAGTGCAACTGCGCTTCCCCGGGAGCAGGATTGTACCAGCTGGGATCTCGAACCGTATAAGTCAGATCTTTATGCGGTTTCCAGACTGCCGTATCAGACCAGGGCGTCTGCACCGGATTGTTGTTTTCATCCACCACCTTCGCGCGGACTTCCCAATGACCGCCCCAGCTTCGGGCTCTGATATAGACATTACTGCGGTTATCCTTACCGTTTACCTCATCCCAGCGGCTGTATCTACCTTCCAGCCGGTTGGCGGTTCCCTCGCGGGTCTGGTAACCGGTGATGGTATGATTAGCGGGTACGTCCGGCTCGGTCCAGTACATACCTCCCTGATCCGGCCCCTTCATGGTCAGCACCGGCTGACCAACAGTGAACTGGGTTGCCCCAGAGGGCTTTTACGTTTTGGGTGAATTCATAGCTGCATAGATATGGTGAGTAAGGACCTCCATTTGGATTGCGGTTGCAAGCCTCCACCCGCACCTGATAGGTGACCTCGTTTTCCAACATGGTGAAAGACATTTCACGCAAACCGGTGGCGTCA
>CBDAVS010000018.1:0-8967 GCA_965201085.1 uncultured Rhodobacter sp.
TTTACAGTAACCTAATTTTTAGACGACCTATACTATCTAAAAAGTGTTTAGGTGCATGCTCATACGCGACTTATTTAAACATTTTTTCAACCGATTAAATTTGCGTTTACAGTAAGCCAAACTTTTTGATGACCTATGCTATCTAAACGATTAAAGAGGCGCGCTGTGCGCGTTCTCTCGAAACGTTTTTTTTCTAGGTGTAATCCAGATTCGCGCGCTGCGGCCATGCGGCGTTCAAAGTCGTGTAAATCACGTTGCCCTGCTCGGAAGCGGTCTCCGCCGCTCCGGTCGTCAGCGACACCCGCCGGATTCCCCAGCCGTTTGAAAATTCATCCTCCCAGCCCATATACAAAAATCCGTTTTCGGTCGCCCGCTCGTCAGGACTCGGAAGATAACGCGACGACCCTCCGCCTCCCATCGGCGCCGCCGTAAATTCCAGAGCAGTGCCGGCCGAATTGACGCGGATGAATTGACCAGCCGTTCCAAGACTGGCCGGCGTGTCGGTCAACCCCGTGAAAGTCGACGAGCCTCCGCCTCCTCCGCCGGTACCGCCGAATAGAGTGATCGCGACTTCATAAACCCGCAAAATCGCGTTGGCTTGAATCGGCGCCGCCAGACCAGCGGCATAGATTGCCCGGCGTCCGGACCGGGAATGCAACAACCCGACGACATCAATATCCGGTCGCACCCTCGCTTGAACTCCGGTTGCCATTGCTCCGGTCACGACCGTCCGCAAAGGCAAATTCGAATCAGCGGCCTCGGTGACAAAACCGCGGTCGACAACCGTCCCGTCAACAACCAGCTCGATATCAACGCCGAGCTGCAAAACTTCGTTGCCGCCGGAGTCTGCGAACATCGTCGCGTTATCCTGTTGCCGCCAACCCGCATCGTGAGCGCCGGGCGCCAGCGTCCACGTGTAACCGGTGATCTCCGTTCCCAATGCCGGCGCCGTCTGGACCGTTGCGGTCGGCAATGCTGAGCTGGTCGCTCGCAGAGTCCGCGTTATCCCGTTGCCGGTCGGCGCCACGAACTCCAGCGCATCCGCATCCATGTTGACTTGCAAAAGCTGGCCGGCCGTTCCAAGCGCCGCCGGGGTGTCCGTCAAACCTGTGAAACTTGACGCGCCGCCTCCTCCGCCGCCGGTCCCCGCGCCTATTGCGGTCCGAACCGCAGTTTGCTGCGTTGTCGTCAAATTGCCCGGCGGATTCCGAAAAGCCAGCACGCCGATCTGCGAATCGTCCAGGTCGATGTTGCGTCGAACATCACCTTTCTCGGTATCGCTTAAATCGTCCGGCGGATTGGAAAAAGCCGCATCGCCTATTTGCGCGTCCGTGCGCAATGTCGGAATCGTCGGCTTGTTAAGGATGAAAGCGTCGGAAGCGGTGTCGGTTTCAGTCCAATCGGATTGAACATTCGCCTCGCCGCCTCCGCCCCCGCCGGTGTCGGCGACCCAGCTTGCGGCCCCTGCAGTGGTCAGTTGTAAATTGTATTGCGTTTGAGCGGACGGATTGGCCGGCTTGCTCGGAAGGTCGGGAATGGTCGGCTTGTTGCGAATAAAGGAATCGTTGGTCGTGTTCGTGACGTTCCAATCGCTTTGGACGTTGCGTTCCGAATTAGCGGCGATCCCGTCCAGTTTCGCCTTGTCCAAACCGGACATAAGTCCGGCGGTCGTGTCGGTCGCGTTTCCGGGCAGTGTCGGGATGGTCGGCTTGTTGCGAATGAATGCATCGGCCGCCGTGTCCGTCTCCGTCCAGTCGGCTTGAACATTCGCCTCGCCGGCAGTTCCTCCGGCGTTGACCATCCTAGCCCAGTATCGGGTCGGCCAAGTGTCGACCCTTAGAATATCGCCGCGGTTCAGATCCGTTATCTGATTATTTCGGACATCCGAAATCGAACGGGTGTCCTGAACATCCGCGACGTAAGGCGATGATCCGCTTCCATCGCGCGTTCCCGAAAGCCGTTCCGCTGCGGTCAAGATAACCCAGCGGTCGCGGTTTAGGTCGAATTCATCATTATCGGCAAAATTCGGAAGCGACGACACGATCCCGATTGAGAAGGTCGCCTGTTGCCAGTAGTCCAGATCATTGGTAGGCGCTCCGGTCCGGCTGTCAGGAACATCCTGCTTGGCTCGCCAGAACTGGCCGGTCGAAAAGACGACATCGCCTTTATCGTATGCGGTCCGAGCCGAATGATCGCCCATGAACTGGCCGGCAATATCCGGTTTATTGAGAATAAACGCATCGCTATCGGTATCGGTTTCGGTCCAGTCCGCTTGAACATTAACCTCGGCTCCGGTCGCGATCCCGTCCAGTTTGGTTTCGTCCGCATCGGTGAAAGGATTCGCGACTGCCAGCGGACTCCCGGTCGTCCCGTCGCCGCTGATCGTCGCATCGGTTTCGACCGCCGAAATTCCAGATCCTCCTCCCGAAGGCGCCGCCGTGAACTCCAAAGCGTCCGCAGCTGAATTGACCTGCAAAATCTGGCCGGCAGTGCCGAGCGCCGCCGGCGTATCGGACAATCCTGTGAAGGTCGAAACCCCGCCGCCGCTTCCCGATCCAATGGCGTTCCGCACTGCGGTTTTTTCCGCATCGGTCAGATCGTCCGGCGGATTGCTGAATGCCGCATCGCCGATTTGTTCGTCGGTCGGATTGACCTGAGCGCCGCTTTGAATGCCCGCCAGCTTAGTGTGCTCGGCTCCCGAAAAAATGTTGGTGATTTCCCAGGTCCACCCGGTCCCGGACCGCCGCAATACGTAATTGGCCGCGACCGACGGCAGTGTCGGAATCCCCGGCCGGTTGCGTATGAATGCATCGGCTCCCGAATCAGTCTCATTCCAGTCCGCTTGAACATTGACCTCCGCGCCGCCTTCGATCGTGTCCAATTTCGTCTTGTCGGCAATCGACATTAAACCCGGCGTTGTGGTCGTTGCGGCGCCGGGTTTGTTCAGAATAAACGCATCGCTGGCGGTGTCGGTTTCAGTCCAGTCGCTTTGAACATTCTGCTCGCCGCCGCCGGTCGTCGTGTCGCGTGTCCACGATGCCGCGCCGTCGGTGTCGACCGTCAAATTGTAATGCCGATCCGTCGCCGCCGCATCCGGCGCATCCGGGACGCTCGGGATGTCCGGTTTATTGCGGATGAAACTTAAAACGGATCCATCCGTTTGACTCCAGTCGGATTGAACAGGGTCGATGATCGTCGGTTTGTTGTCGATGAAATCAACAGCCGAAGAATTGGTCTGCGCCCAGTCGGCTTGAACCTGCGCGTCCGGAATATCCGGTTTGTTCAGAATTTGCGCGTCGCCGGAGGTCGCGTTCCAATCCGATTGAACATTCACCTCGGCTCCGGTTGCAACACCGGCAAGCTTGGTTTTTTCGGCAGTCGTGTAAGTCCGAGTCGCCGACCACGTCCGCGTCCCGTCGCTTTGGATTTGCAGCGTGTAATGTTCGGTCGCCGCTCCGGTCGCCGGCGCCGACGGGGTGTTCGGAATCGCCGGCTTGTTTTCTATATAGTCGACCGCATCCGCGTCCGTCTGATTCCAGTCGGCTTGCACCTGAGCCGCCGGAATATCCGGTTTATTCAGAATGACCGCATCGCCGCTTGTCGCATCCCAGTCGGCTTGAACATTTTCCTCGGCTCCGGCCGCAACACCGGCCAGCTTGGTTTTTTCCGCTGCGGTGAAAAGGCTGGTTTCGGACCACGAAGGGTTGCCGCTGGTTGCAACCGATAACGCATAATTGGCCGCTGCGGATCCGGCATCCGGATGACTCGGAATATCGGGAATGACCGGCTTGTTTTCAATAAAGTCGACCGCTGCGGTGTCGGTCTGATTCCAGTCGGCTTGAACCTGAGCCGCCGGAATTGTCGGCTTGTTTTCTATATAGTCGACCGCATCGGTGTCGGTCTGATTCCAGTCGCTTTGAATTTGACCGGACGGAATATCCGGTTTGTTAAGAATAAACGAATCGGCGTCCGTGTCGGTTTCGGTCCAGTCGGATTGAACATTAACCTCCGCATCGGCGCTAATCCCGTCCAGCTTGGTTTTATCGGTTGACGACATTAGACCGCCGACCGAATCGGTCGCATTGCCATAAATCGTGTCGATGTTGCCTTCCAGCGTCCAGACCTCTGAGCCCTGCTCCTCGTCCCTCCGGTAGACATCGCCTTTGATCAATTGCGTCCGGACGGTCGTCCCATCGGCCTCCCGGACATCAGTCGGGACCATAGCCGTTTGATTCGCGGTTTGAATGTGCCAATTGCCGAGCGCAACGTTTTCAGTCGGCAGACTCGCCCCGACCGACAGGGTGTCGATGTCGGGAACTTCGACCTCTTGCCAGCTGACAACACCGCCGGCAGTGACATCCAGATCGTAGCGGACATCCCGCGTTGTCGCGAGCGGATTATTAGGAAGCGTCGGAATGCTAGGCTTGTTGCGTATGAATGCATCCGAATCCGAATCCCGCTCATGCCAGTCGGCATTGACGTTAACTTCGGCGCCGTCCTCTATATCATTCAGCTTGGCTTTGTCGGCTGTCGACATTAAACCGGCTGTGGTCGTCGTCGCATTGCCCGGAATGCTTGGAATTGTCGGCTTGTTAAGAATCTGCGCATCGCCGCTTGTGGCATTCCAATCGGCTCTGACATTGACCTCCGCGCCGCCGGCGATTCCGGCCAGCTTCCGAGTTTGCGCATTCGTCATCAGCCCGCCGACCGTGTCGGTCGCCGCAGGGTATTCGGTATTAACCGACCCCTGATGAATCCATTTGCCGCCCCGGTATAAACCTATTTCCCCGCGCCTCGCCGACGTGCGGCTGGTCGTCCCGTCGGGTTCAAAATAATCGGCTAGACCGGTGACGTTGGTATTGAAAAATTGATGATTGCCCTCCGCCGGATTGTCGGGAAAAGTCGCACCGATGTTAATCCTCAAAACACCCGTGTCGATCCAAGCCAGCGAACTGGACGACAAGCCGAGCACCCGGTTATCCAGCTGAGTAGAATAATCGGGGACGTCGAAATCGGTGATCGAATCGGGTTTATTGCGGATGACGGCCAGCCCGACGGTCGCGTTCCAGTCGGCATTGACCGGCGCCGCCGGAATTGTCGGTTTATTCAGAATCCTCGCATCGCCGCTGGTTGCAAGCCAATCGGGATTTACGTTTTCCTCCGCGCCGCTCTCGATGCCGTCCAATTTCGTCTTGTCGGCAGGCGACATCAGCCCGGCCCGGGTTTCGCTTGCCTCCCCGTATTCAACAGCCTGATTAGCGGCAAAAACCCACGCGCCGTTGCCAAGCGCCCCGGCTGTCGAGTCGTACTCATAAATGTCGCCGGTGAATATCATCGTCCGGGGTGTGGTCCGGTCCATTTCGACCACGCCGGAGATATTATTCGCATCGGCGCCCACAAACCAAATGTCGTTGTGTCCCTCGGGACTTGGAACAACGTTGCCATAATAAAAGTCGATATCGCGAGGCGCCGGCGGTGTTTTGTCAGTCCACGCCGGAACTCCGGACTCGACCGTTAAGACCTGACCCTCGGAAGCGGTCGAATAGTCGGGAACATCCAATTGCTCGATTCGTTGATGCGGCAGGACCTCCGCCGCCGCACCCGTATCGTCAAACCCGATATAACGGCCGGCGGTCCCGTCCGCTATGGTCCGGATGTCGACCGAATCGGTCGCGAGCTTGTCATTGCCGATGCCGCGGGTCTGCACAGAAATCGTGACGCCGCCGGCCTGAGCTCCGCCCGCAAGCGGCGCCTCGGTCGCAACCGACGTGATTGTGCCGAGCAGCGACACCCTTGACGGGGTCGACCAGACCGGCGTTAATATCCGATCATCGCGCGGCCCAATGTTAGGGTCGATTAACGCCCGGCTGTGAATTTCAACCTGCGACCCCATAACCGGCCGCTGGTTTTCGCTCCACCCGGCCGGCGGAGTCAGCTGAGTAGTGTCAAGATTGTAACTGCCTCCGACCGGCGCCGACGACGGTATGCTCGCGGTGTCGGCGACGACTTGGAAAATATCCAGATGAAAACTTGGCAACCGCAACCGGGGAGCCGAACCGCCAATAGCGCCGCCGGCCGCGGTGATGATTAATGTGGTGTCGCTGTCCTCGGCCCAGAAAAACCAGCGCTGACCGGCTTCAACCGAAATATCCTCGCGGGCGCCGACGGCCAGACCATGCCCGTCCCATTCTTCCCGAGGCTGGTCGAAAAAATCAGGACGCTCCGCCGCTGCCACAAACCGGACATTAGACCGGTTGCCGCTATCCTCCTGACGATTGGCGCCGTTCTCAATCCGGTATTCGCCAGCCGTCAACCCCAGCGTCGCGACGATCTCAACCGGAGGGTCGCCGGACCTTAATACCAGCGTCTGAGTCGTGTCGATCGCCATTCATCATATCCTCCGGCAACAGCCGGAAAAGCCGGAGTCAGACTCCGCCGGTATTTATTGAAAATCTGAGTCGCCGATTGTGGTAACTCCGCGAGTCCTGGACCGAAACCATCCCGGAAATCAAACAGCCGCTGCGTGGAAACGTAGACCAGATAACGCAAATCGTCCGGCAGTGCCGATAAATTGGCGCCAAAACCGGCAGTGTACGAAACCCGCATCACCGGCCGAGGATCATCCGCCTCATAACGACCGATCCAATACCGGCCGTCGCTTATCCGGTCGTAAACCTCAAACGGCACAAATATTCGATAACCGTCTTTATCATCCACAAAAGACCATTCGTCTCCATAATCAAGATCCATCCAGTCGGTTGATTCCGAAGTCCGCCGATAACTGACAACCGCAGCGGCCGGATCCATCACCGGACCAATGAGCGGAAGCATCCTCGACTTGCAAGCGTATTCCTGCACAATCGGAATCGATTGAAGATAAATGCCAAGCGTGCCGCGATAACCGTCAAGTGAACCAAGCGCTTGCCGGCAGTATTGCGCAATCAGATCATCGTCGCTTTGTTCGATATTGCAATGCCGCCGCAGCTCGGAAGCCGCGGCGCTGTCGATTTCCCACGACCGTTGACCTTCAACCGGAGAAAGCGCCTCCGACCGATGCGCAAAATCCAGCCAGCCCACGAACCCATGCTCACAAGCTCAAAGCGGCCGTTCCACCGCCATAACGCGGTTGCAACCCGAAATAACAAGCGCCGGCCAATTGCGTCGTATTGCCGGTCGATGAATCTGGAATCCGCAACCGGAAATATCTAAAACCGCCGTTCAGATCCATCCACGTAGTTTGAAGCTCCACGCCCCAAATGCCGGTCGTGGTCGCCTTGCCGGTCAGCTCGAACTCGTCACCATTAACATCATGACGCGTGTAAACCGTAGCCGTTCCGGATTTCTCCCAGACATAATCCACATTAACGCCTTTGGCGCCGGTCGTCCCGGTGACCGCAAGCGCCTGCTCGAAGTGCAAAGTCGGCACTGCGCCCGCTGCGGTGTCGGCGCCTTTCAGCAAAAGCGCCCCGACACGGTGATAGTTGCTTACGTCGATCCAACCGCCGGGATTGGCCGCCGTGTTCAGGTTGACCGGAGTGATGGCCAGCTTGACCGCTGTGCACTCAAAAAATCCATTCATTGTTAATCTCCAATTATGCCCGAGCCGCCAAAACAACAAACGGCGCCAATTTGTGATTGCCGTAAGGAACGCTTGCGGTTTTATTCCAGGAAGGTTGACCATTGCAGCGCATTGAGAATTTGAGAGCCATAACATCCTCGTCAAACCGCATATGCATTGACGTAGCCGACCTGACCCCGGACCCCTTAAGGATGAAATCGTATTTGCTGAAGTCCGCGATCAGAATGTCGCCTTTGTCGCCTAATGGCTGCAAAGCCAAATGCTGAATAATGGGACGACTCAAAATCTGAGAATATACGGCGCCGTCCAGTCCGCGGCCGGGATCGCCTCTATTATCCAGCACTAAATCCCATAACGCGACCTGAGCCGTCGGCGATGCCATAATCACCGCATTCATCTGACTCATCGCCGGCATGGCCGAGTAGGCTTTAAAAATATTATTCTTGACGATCGTATCGGCTGTCTGATTCGTCTCTTTAGCAACCGTGATCACCGCTTTCGAATTCATAATCCCGAGCGGCTTGCCGACCCCGTCGCCGTTGATGATCGCGTCGCCGATCTCCCATGCAATCGCCATAGGCGCATTGTCGGCAACGTAGGTTCCGATAGCCGGCGCATCCTCCAAAAGTTCGTCCGTGACGTAAACCAGCGAGGTGATCTTGCCGAGCTCAATCAGATTTTCGTCAAACGAAGTCGACGTGTCTCTATGCTTTCCGCTCTCCCGTCCCCAGTAGGCTTTGATCGCTCCGGACGAATCATATGGCAGACTCATATTGAGCGGCATTTTTATGGTGTTGCCGCTTATCGGCTGTTGACGGCAACGCGCCGCAAGCGATGCGGTCGCATCCCCCAGCACAATCTGAGTAATGGATTCGCTCATTTCAGTCGGCACCAGGAAACCGCCCTCGGTCCCAAAACCCTCGCGCTGCTCGCCTCTCACAACCCGCAGATTTTCGTGCCAGCCGGCGGACGATTTGCCGCTTGCCATGGCGACCTCTTTAACCCAATGGCCGGTTGAAAGAAAACCCCACGTCGGCGAGTTCACAATCGCCCGCGTCTTGCCAAGCTCCAAAGCCGGCGCCGCCGGTTTGTCCGATTTGCCGGATGCGGAATCCTGCGGAAGGTCCGCCGGTTGAACAATCCGATCCTCGGCGCTCCGCCGCCGCGACTCGATCGCGATCTGAGTTTTCAAAGACGCAACCCGGCTTTCAAAAGCCTCATAATCATTCTGTAGATTTTTGACCTCGTCCAATTGGCCGTCGGTCAGCTCGCCTTCCGGTCCCTCCGGATTTTGGTAAATCGTTTCGATCGCCATGTAAGCATCGTTCAAACGCGTTTCGTAATTTTCCAAGGCTTCCGTCAGCGGTCGCCTCTCTGTGGTTTCGGGC
>CBDAVS010000019.1:0-297326 GCA_965201085.1 uncultured Rhodobacter sp.
AACCTGCCCATGCGCAATGCATCGATCCGATCCTCGGCGATTGCCACGTATTCAGGCTTTACATCGCATCCGTATGCATCACGGCGATGCATCAGCGCAGCGATGACTGCCGACCCTACGCCCATATAGGGATCTAAAACCGCATCCCCTTCATCAGTCATTGACAGCACAAGGCGTTCAACCAGTTCCACCGGGAACTGGCATGGATGGTCGGTCTTTTCGGGGTGGTTGCTTTTCACGTTAGGAAATTCCCAGACATCGGACGGGTTTTTTCCAAGGGGATTTCCTGATAGCTTGCCTGCGTTCGGCCCCTTGAAATGCCTTTTACCTGGATACTTGGCTGGCACACGGATCGGATCAAGATGCCATGTGTAGTCTTCCGACGCCGTCCACCAATTGATCGTTTCGTAACGGCCAGACAGACGGCGGGAGCAGTGAAGTCCATGCCCGAAATGCCAGATGATCCGGTTGCGCAGTTTCATTCCAAGATCGCGAAAAGTCTGATAAAGCAACGTATCAAGCGGCATTATCTCGCCGTTCGAAACGTAATTGCCGACCTGCCAGCATATGGAACCCTGTGGGTGCAGTATTCGTTTACACTCCGCGATTACGGCTCCCTGTTGCGCCAGGTACTCGTCAAGCGTCCTTTTCGACTCGTAATCCTTGCCGAGATTGTAGGGTGGTGAAGTGACGATCAACTTGCATAGTCCGTCGGGCAAGCTTCGCATGAAGTCCATGTTGTCCGCGCAAGCCATCACCGGAACACGTTCGTTCTGCCTTTGTTTAAAAAAAATCCGTGCCGATGTCATGACCTCGCCCCGGAGGGGAGTCCGTTGTCGGCGATCAGATCCATGTAGCGCAGCCGCCTGCCGTCCATACCGCCGACCATGGATCGCATCTGGTCAATTGTGTCGGCTTCCCTGACGTTGTGCCGTCCGACGAATTCCCGGACGTACCGGTTCATGTGCTTTCTGCTCATCTTGTGGAAGGTGCCCTTGTGCGCCCGCTTGAGCATTGACCAGAAGGACTCCATGCCATTCGTATGCGCGTCGCCCCGCACGTATTGCCCCGCGCTGTGCCTGACGCTTTCATGCCTACGTCTGATTCCAACATAGCCTTTCGCGTCGTCGGTGTAGACCTGCGCCGTCGGATCGGTGCGCTCCTCGACGAATCCCTGAAGCGTCTTCGCCTTTGTGTCCGGCACCACCTTCGCGGCGACCTGGTTGGTCTCCCGATCCTTCACCCCGACAACCGCCGTCTTGCCAACCGTTCCACGTCCGGCCTTCAGTCTGTCTTTAGAGTGCTTGTTCCGTTCCCTGCCGCCCATATAGGTCTCGTCGGCTTCCACGGGACCGGTGAAACTCTCTATCTCATCAATGCCGTATGCTTCCCGAATCCTGTGGGCAAGATGCCATGCCGATTTCTGGGTTATCTCAAGATCGCGGTGCAACTTCATGCTGGATACCGACTTCAGGTTTGTCAGGCAAAGATAGATCGCGATGGCCCATATCCTATATCCAAGGTTCGACGATTCCATAACCGTTCCCTTGCGGACGCTGAAACGCGTCTTGCAGTGCCTAGCGCGGCATCGGTAGGGGCGACCATTCTCAGGGCAATCGGTCTGGATATTGTCGTTGCCACACTTCGGACAGGTGACGCCGTCCGGCCAGCGTTTTTTCGCGAACCATGCCTCGGCGGTGGCGTCATCCGGGAACATCCGCATTATCTCGATCAGGCTGATGCCCTTGCGGAAGGACTTTCCCGGTGCATTGTGATTCGTTTTCATGTCCGATTCCCTGTTTCCTTAAAGGGATATAGCATTTGGCCCCATCTGTTTCAACAGAAAAAGGGCCGGATTGTATATAATCCCCCAAAATTGCGCAAAAATTCATCGGTCACAGCCCATCGGAAAAATGTGTAGGAACGGGTTGCGAGGACATTACCCAGATCCACAATCATCTCGGGGTCGAATGACGCGAAAACCGGCTGTTCGCGAAAGCTGTCGATGTCAAGGAACCATGAACGCTGATCAATCGCCGGCATCATTTCCGAGTCGTGCGTTTGATTCTCTTGCATTATCCCTGTACGTACTACAAGGTTTCCTTCTTTTGTTTTGAACAAAGCCTCATTCATACACCGTATCATATCGCCCTGCACCGTTCCGGTACCGATCCCGAGAACTTCGCTTCGTACAAGCTCATTGATACGGTTGAATGGTTCGCCACAAACCTGATCAATGTAACGAACTCCAACACGTCCAACGAGCACAGGCTTGACTGTAGCTTGCAGGGCAACAAGAACTTCCTTTAGCCGTTCGAAGAAATCCGTTCTATTTTGGTACGCCGTAGTCTCTATCGCAATAAAGTTTGTCGCGAGTGTTACTCTCCAATGGCTGTGAAGATCAACGAAGCGCCAGTGATGGAAAATCTTCCGGGCACCTTCAACACCCGAATGAATTGAGATATTCAGCATCCTGCTGAGCGATTGGGAACGATCCCCGGATCAGTTCTTGAAATTCGGCCCCCACTTCCAGTCCGAAGTGCAACACCGGCCCGCCTCCGGAGCGAGGGCGTGGCCCGAGCGGAGGAGGCGGGCCGGTGTTGAGGGATTTTCCGGCCAGGGCCCCGGATTCCACGCGGAATACGGCGGCTGTCCCTTCGGATCGGAGCGTAACCGGGCCTCCCGGCGGCGGCAAGGCCCCGCGGCGGGAGGTGGCGCGCCCGTCCGGGCGAGGGAAGGGGTGGCCCGACCGAAACCGGGCGGGCGCGCCTGCGGAATTCCCTCTCCCCCGTCGGCCGACGGGGCGAAGCGCCTCAGGGAGGCCGCGCCCGCGCGAAAGCCTCCGCCGGCGTCAGGTAGCCGAGCGCCTTGCGGGGGCGCGCGTTCAGGATGTCCTGGACCCGCTTCACGCGGGCGTCCGTGACCTGCCGCAGGTCGGTCCCCTTCGGCAGGTACTGGGGCGGCAGCCCGTTGGTGTGCCCGTTCAGGCCCCGCTCCCACGAGTGATAGGGCGTCGCGAAGAAGAAGTCGGCCTCCAGCGCCTTCGCCACCTTCGCGTGCCCCGCGAACTCCTTGCCGTTGTCCGCCGTGATCGTGTGGACCCTGGCGCCGAGCCCCTTGAGAAGGTCGGTCATCGCCTCGCCGACCGCCTCCGCCTTCTTTCCGTCAACCCGTTGGAGAAGCGTGAATTTCGAGCATCTGTCCACAAGCGACACCACCGCACCGCTGTGTCCCCCGCCGATCACCGTGTCCGCTTCCCAGTCGCCGATTCTCGCCTTCGCCCCGACCTCTTTCGGGCGCTCCGAGATGTCCCTCCGGCCCGGGATGTGACCCCGGCCCGCGTGGCGGCCACCCTTCCGGTTCGGTTTCTTTCCCCGCCGCCGCAGGTGCCCGAAAAGCGTTCCTCCGTCCCTGCGGTCCGCGCGTACGAGGTCGTATATCCGCTGACGGCCGACCATGCCGGGGTCCTCCAGCCGGAGACGCCCCGAGACCTGTTCCGGGCTCCAGCCCTCCTCCAGCTTCGCCACGACCTTCGCCCAGCGCTCCTCCGTCAGCTTCCTCGGGACCGAAGAGGCCTCGCTCCGGCGCCCGGTGGCCTTCCTCCACGCCTGTCCCTGCCGGTATCCCCGCCCGCCGCCGTTGCGTCGGATCTCCCGCGATATGGTGGCCGGATGGCGGCCCAGCTGCCTGGCGATGGCCCCGTCCGGAAGCCCGCTTTTCCCCGTCGCGTATATCTGGCATCTTTCGTCGAAGGTCAGATGACGGTAGCCCTCGGGCATGACACTCTCCTCGGCTCGTTCACCGGGACTGTCGCCGTTATCTGGCCGATTCGCAAGATGCTGCACCCGAAACGCGGCTTCCCACCATCAACGGTGTTGCACTTCAGAGCGGAACGGGGGGGCAATAAAAACCGGATTTGCGACCAAAAGAATTTCTGGGAAACGAACCTGCGCCAGAACACCTGTCAATGGCGTTTTCTTGAGCGGCACCGTTGATGGCGCATCCTCATTGAGCGGGTCGCGAATGAGGTCGAGCATGATGGACTCCTATCAAATTCCATATGTGAGGCAAATACCATTGAATGTGAAGAGCTTCTTTCGAATGTCGCCGCAAGTGCCAGATGGCGTCTCATCCGGCCCAGCCATACCCGCTGAAATTACGATCCAAATAAGGTGCGCCGTGCCTACACCTTAATATCCGCCGCAGGATGAGCCTATCTCACCGTCCACCGCACCTCCGTGGAACCATCACCGAATGATTGCTGGCGAACGTCAGCAGAAACTTCGTTCGTGAACCAAACACTCATGTAGCGCACGGTCCGAGTACACCCCACCCCTGATGTAACGTTCTGAAGCGATGTCCCGGCATGTGCATGGCGTGTGCCGGGATATCGCTTTTTCTCAGGTGTCCGGTATACGGCCGGCTGAAGCGGGACCGGGGACGCCCGTTTAATGGCATATCACAGCCCGTTTCCAACCGTATCCGAGCGACGGCATCGAACCCCATCATGTGTCAGCCACGACCGGGGACGAACGGTGAAACGACCGGCATCGCGTCCGGCGATGTCAGTCAGCTGCCCGTCGCTCCCCGCCTACGCCTTCGCGACAACTTCCATATGGAGCGGTACGACATGACGGTAAAGGACAGCATGAACGTCGTCCACCTGCGAGCGTCCGACCCCGCCGCCCACAGGATGCGGGTCACGGCAACCGTCAGGCCCGCCGGACCGTTCGCCGACGCCGGCACCCACACCGAAGTGTTCCCGACCCCGCACGATGGAATCACGCGGCTTGTCGCCTGACTGGCCAGCACCGAGCCGACCGTGGTCCACGACCGGCATGGAAGGCGATCAAGGGCGGCGGGACCGATATCGCGGACAGCGTCCGGCTCGCCCGGATCCGCCGGTTCAGCCCGTTTTCCGCAGGTTCCGGGAGCCGTGCACCGTCTCACATAAGCGGTGGTCGGTGGTCCGGGAGCGGTCCCGGCGGGGCAACCGCATCCACCGGATCCTCGTCGGCGCTGGCATCCGGGCCGGAGGCGTGCTTTCCGACCTGTTCGGCAACGACGGAGCGCCGGAGAGCGACGCGGCGGAAAGGCCCGCGGGGCAGCACAGGCCTGCGGACCATCCCGGTCGAATGCGGTCGGGCGGGCGACCGTCGCGACCGCCCACAGGACCCCTCCGGCTATCCATCGCATGCCGCCGGCCGGCGAACTCCAGCGCGATCCCGAAGCCGGTTACGAAGCGCTCATGATCCGGCGGAACGCGCCGCGCCAGCTCGGGATGATGATGTGGTGCGGCATCGATCCGGAGACCGCCTGACAGAGGCCTCCGCCGTCAGGGAGCATTCCGCGCCATAGCGCACAGGCCAAGGTGACAAGGTGACAAGGTGACCGGACCATTTCGCTGGCAGGTCAACGGCACCGATCACCGCCGACATGGCGCTTAAAAACCTCAGCGGTCGATAGAACCCTTGCGATCGAACGGAATCGCATCGCTCAGACTACTGTTACGTCACACAGTAAATGCAGAGTTGGGTCAGGGATTATGCATACAGCGAAATGTACATAGGCCAACTCAACCAAAATACCTCAGAAAACACCGGACGCACGGAACAGATCCTTCAGGTCAGTTTCGGGCCGTGCACCAACATGGCTGATTATGTTGGCGGCGGCGATGTTTCCCATGCACCCACAGGTCTCGAGGCCGTAGCCCTCAACCAATCCCCAAAGGAACGCCCCAGCGAAAAGATCCCCGGCACCAGTTACATCCACCACATTTGTCGGTTCCGCCGCGATGTGCCAGTGATGACCGTCCGACACGACATGCACACCGTTCCCCCCATCGGTGCAGACCACGACCTCCACTTCCGCCGCAGCCGCCACCAAAGCCGAATCAAGGTCGCCTGGACCGTACATCGACAGGATTTCCGCACGGTTCGCCAAAACCAGATCGACATCGTTCCTCAGCATCGCCCCGAACGCGGTTCGGTGGCGCTCGATGCAGTGAGGATCCGACAAAGTGATCGCCACCTTGCCACCTGAGCTCCGGCAGGCGGATATCGCCCGAGCGAAAGCTTCCTGACTGTCCAGCCCATCGAAACGATAGCCCTCAAGAAAAATCCACTCCGCCTCGGCCATCATCCGTTCGTCGATGTCAGACGGTGCCAGGAACTCGGTGACGCCTAGATATGTATTCATCGAGCGTTCACCGTCGGGGGTCACCATAATGATGCTACGACCTGTCTCCGCCGGATGATCCACAGGCGCCGGACAGGTCTCGAATACCGCTCCCTGCGCACGCAGATCATGGGCAAAGATATCGCCGAGTTGATCGTCCTTTACCTTGCCGACAAACGCCGTCTTGCCACCAAGCTGAGCGATACCGGCAATCGTGTTCGCCGCCGAGCCGCCGGAGATTTCACGCGCCGGACCGATCCGTGAATAAAGATCTATTCCCCGCTCCCGATCGATGAGTTGCATTATCCCTTTCTGGATACCGTTCGCCTCCATGAAGGCGTCGTCACAATGAGCCACAACATCGACCAACGCGTTTCCGATACCAACGACCTGAAATCTCCGGGTCACGTGGATTTCTCCTCGAACCGGCAGAACTCCCTGATCAGGCACGCACCGCAATCCGGCCGTCGGGCCCTGCAGATGTAGCGGCCATGCAGAATCAACCAATGATGCGCATGAAGCTGGTATTCAGCAGGTACATTGTCCTCGATAGCGCGCTCGACCGCAGCCGTATCCTTGCCGGGGCATATGCCGGTGCGGTTACCCACCCGAAAAATATGTGTGTCGACGGCCTGCGCGGGATGCTTCCACCACATGTTAAGAACCACATTCGCGGTCTTGCGCCCAACCCCCGGAAGCGACTGCAATGCGGCGCGGGAAGACGGAACCTCACCACCATAGTCATCGACCAAAATGCGTGAGAGCTTCATCACGTTGCGGGCCTTGTTCCTGAACAGACCGACGGTCCTGATATGCTCGATCAGACGCTCCTCGCCCAGGGCCAGCATCTTCTTTGGTGTATCCGCGATTCCGAACAGAGATCTCGTCGCCTTATTCACCCCCACATCGGTCGCTTGCGCACTCAGTGCCACCGCGACCAAAAGCGTATAGGCGTTGACATGTTCCAGTTCACCCCTAGGTTCAGGCTCAGCGACCCGGAAACGCTCGAAGATCGCCTGGATCGTATGATAGTCGAGTTGTTTGGTCATCTGCGGCGGTATGCACAATACCGTCTTTCACCGCAAGATCCGACGGCGATCAAACCCATCTCCTGTCCAGAGCAATGCGCACAGAACGGGTCGCCGGGACACCATTAACTACATAGACTCGACCCGAGAACAAGGAGCGCTCGATGACAGATTCCAGCCCCGAACACGGCTACCATTACGCCGTTATCCGTCGTGCGATCGACTTGATCGACTCGCACGGCGGTGAAACGCTTTCACTCGATAGCCTTGCGCGCCAAATGCGCATGAGCCCGGCGCATTTCCAGCGCACCTTCAGCCAATGGGCGGGTGTATCTCCGAAACGCTATCAGCAATACCTGACCCTCGGCAACGCGAAGGCGATGCTCAAGGAAAGATTCACCACCCTTGACGCCGCGGCGGAGCTCGGATTGTCCGGCAGCGGACGGCTGCACGATCTGTTCATGACCTGGGAAGCCATGAGCCCCGGCAACTACGCACGGCGATGCGAAGGGCTCGAGATTTTCTGGGGCTGGTTCGAGAGCCCGTTCGGCCCGGCACTCGTTATGGGAACGGCGAAAGGGATCTGCGGCATCGCCTTCGCGGCGGAAACCGGAGAGGCAGCGGCCCAGGAAGATCTGCGCGGACGCTGGCCTAGGGCCGTATTTACCGAAAACCCGGAATTCCTTGCGGCCTGGGTCCAGAAAGCGTTTGGCGGTGAGTTCTCGCGATGGGAGCCGGTGCCGCTTCACGTTATTGGAGCACCGTTTCAGATAAAGGTCTGGGAGGCGTTGCTCAGAATTCCGAGCGGTCATGTCACGACCTATATCGAGGTCGCGAAATCCATTGGTCGTCCGCAGGCGGCGCGGGCGGCTGGCACGGCAATTGGCCGCAATCCCATCAGCTGGCTGATTCCCTGCCACCGAGCCCTCCGCAAATCCGGAGGACAGGGCGGCTATCATTGGGGTATTCCGGTCAAACGCGCGCTGCTGGCCTATGAGGCGGCGCGAATTGAGGGGTCTTGAGGACCGAACCGCCGCAACCGGTCTCAGCCCGCCGATACCATTGCGGTGCGGGACCGAATAGGGCGGATTTCGATGAGCCCGACACGCTCAAGGAATGGATATTGCTCCATACTGCCACTTGGCAACGGTCGTCACATCCACTACCCGTGTCCGATTCGCAGGCCGAAAGGTCGGTAACGCCATCCCGCTTTCCAAACCGCCACGGGCTCCAAAGCCAACCACAATTGCGCGATTTGAGCCGAAACAGCATCGTAATCGCAACGCAGGCTATGGATCCGGTGCCCGCGGCACCCAATCTCCCGCCGTAGCGAGGGCATCCTGTGATTGCGCCTGAGCGCTTACACTCAAAAGCTGGCTTGAGGTGCGCCCGGATAACGCCGCTACACCATATCTGTCATTCAGCGAAGCGTGGGTCAGTGCATCCTTGACTCTACAGCGACGATAGCTTCGTCAACCAGTCTGGCATGGCTATCCGGTGTCATCTGTTCGACGATCACATCTCGAGAGGCCGCAACGGCGACCCGTATCGCTTCGTCCCGCACTTCCTTCTCCACCCTCGCCCGCACGCTCGCGATCTGTTCCTCCGCGGCGGCTATGCGGCGCGCCACCGAAGCATCGATATCCTTCTTGGCCTGCTCGGCCGCCATCCGCGCCTCATCCTTGGCATGATCGATGATCCGTTGGGATTGCGCCTTGACCTCGCGCTGATTTCGTTCAAATCCCGCCAACACGTTCTGGGCTTCGTCACGGAGTTTTTTCGCCTCATCGAGTTCGGCCCGGATACCGGCGGCGCGTTTGTCAAGAAGGCCACCGAGAAGTCCGGGCACCTTGAGATAGACAAGAATGCCCACGAATAAGATGAACGCGATCAGAACGATGAAATCCGTATTGCCAAGCGAAAGAAACGGCCCGGTCGCCGCGAGACCGGGCGTGGTCGAAACCAGTAGGATCGCTGATGTTCTCATCGCGGTCAGCCTCCCGTTTGCGCCGAAACCGCGCCGATTATCGCCCGCTCTTCGGGATCTGCTCCCATAGCGGAGACGATGTCTCCGGCCACCGAAAGCGCGATCGCTTCCACACTTTCGAAAGCGCGCTCACGGATCTCGGCGATCGACTTCTCGGATTCCGCCGCTTTGGCCGTGATCCGGGCGTCCGCCCTCGCCATCGCGGCATCCAGGTCAGACTGTATCTCGGCCTTTGCCTCGGCCACGATGCGCGCCGCCTCCGCCCGGGCGTCGGCAAGCGCCTGATTGTAGGTCGCCTCGGCTTCCTCGGCCTTCCTCTTGAGATCCTCGGCAGCCGCGATGTCACCCTCGATCACCTCCCGGCGGTCGGCCAGAACCGACGCTATCCTCGGTAACGCTATCCGGCTGAGGATCATGTAGACAATGACCAGTGCGACCACCAACCAGAAAATCTGGTTGGGAAATGTCGAGAATTCAAGCTGCGGCATACCCGCAGCTTCGGCTGCGCCGTGACTGCCCGATTCAGTTGCCATGTCGTCCTCCAATTTCCAAAGTCAGACCGGCAGCACCGTATCGGCACGTCCGGTCCGGCAAGGATTCCGGGTGGCGATCTAGACGGCGAACATCAGGAGCAGCGCCACCAGGAACGAGAAAATCCCCAGCGCTTCGGCGAATGCGATGCCGATGAACATCGTCGCCGTCTGCCCCGCCGCGGCCGACGGATTGCGTAGGGCGCCGGACAGATAATTTCCGACGACATGTCCCACACCGACTGCGGCACCTCCCATGCCGGTGCAGGCAAGCCCGGCGCCAGCATAGGCGAGGCCGGTTACAAGTGCTTCTTCCATGGTCTTTACTCCTCGATCTGGAATGTTTGGGGTTTCCCGTGAAAACCGCCCTGTTCAGTGGTGCGGGTGCAGCGCGTCCCGGAGATACACGCAGGTCAATATGGCGAAGACATAGGCCTGGATGAACGATACGAGTGTCTCCAGCGCGTATATCGCTGTTATCGCAAGGATCGAGAGCGGAGAAATGACCGCTATCGCTGCGAATGCGGCGAACACCTTAATCACGGCATGTCCCGCCATCATGTTTCCGGCGAGACGGATGCTATGGCTGACCGGTCGCACGAAATAGCTGATGATTTCGATCACGGCCAGGATAGGCCGGAGTGGCAGAGGCGCGGCGCTGATCCAGAACAGTTTCAGGAACGAAAATCCGTGCAGCGCGAAACCGAGAACGGTGACTCCCAGAAACACGACGGCCGCCATGACTCCCGTAACCGCGATATGCGATGTCGTTGTAAAGGATATCGGGAGCAACCCAAGGAAGTTGGCGCAGACGATGAACATGAAAAGCGTCATTATGAACGGGAAGTATTTCAACCCGTCCTTGCCGGCGACGTCCTCCACCATTCGGTATACGAAACCGTAAGCGAGCTCCGCCACGGACTGCGACCTGCTCGGCACTAGGGCGCGCCCGCGCGTGCCCACCACCAAAAGCAGCGTGATAACGACGATCGCAAGAAACATCCACAACGTGACATTGGTCGGTGTGTACCAATGTACCGGTCCTTCACCGAACAGAGGCTTCACGATGAACTGGTCCATCGGGTGAAACTCAAGCCCGGTCCCTTCCGCCTGCGCTTCATCTGCCAAGGTCGTTTTCCCCGCTCCCTGACGGGGCTTCCCCCATCGTATCCTTCCTGACCTCCCCAGCCGAGCGCAGCATAGTGCGAACTCCGGCCACGAAGCCCAGCAATGTCATCACGACAAGAAACAAAGGCATCGTGCCGAAGAGGCTGTCGAGCCCGTATCCCATGCCAGAACCGATGACGATCCCCGCCACCAGCTCGATCACCATCCTCCAGGCCTGATGGGCCTGCGAATGGTGATCCTCGATCCGAGGGCGCATCGGTTTACCCGCGGCCTTCAGCGTCTCGATCCGCTTTCCCAAGCGGTTAAGCCGAGCCTTGTCCGCCGATTCGGTCATGGAGGAGTCACCTTGATCGTGCGGGCGGACCATAGGAGCGGACCTGGACGGCGTCAAGTGGAACAAGTTCATATTAAACCATTGTTATATATAAATTCTTATAGGATTCAAACGGTTTGCGGGAGATTTTGGCGAAAATTCCACATTCAACCGAACGGTTGACTTTTTCAGCGCTCCCGCTAGCAATCGATCACCGTCAGCCTCTCATGCGGAACCTAACTGTTGACGAAATCAGACTCGCTTGACTCGATTTTCGCGGCGCTTTCCGACCCGACCCGACGCGAGATGCTCCATATGCTCGTGGAGGACGATATGGCGGTATCGGATGTCGCCGAACCATTCCCGATATCTCTGGCGGCCGTCAGCAAGCACCTTTCCTTCCTGACCCGAGCCGGTCTCATAACCCAGGAGCGCCGTGGGCGGATCAAGTGGTGCAGGCTTGAACCCGATGCGATGCACGAGGCGTCGGTCTGGATGCAGGGATTCGGCCAGTTCGAACCGGTCAATATGGACGCGTTCGAATCTTTCCTCAACAGCGAATTCCGCGACACCGAATAGACGGCCCGCGTGTCCGGTTTCTCCCGATCCGGTAGTGCCGGTGAAGCCGGTCGGTGCAAACGCCCGTTGCGACCGGAGCCGCAGGGGCGCCTGCGGTGACGCTCCGGTCAGGTGGTCTCCTCATCCTTGACCAGCAGGGCCAGCGCGACCAAGGTCAGCACGACTCCGCACAGCACCAGCGGCGATGGAGCATCATGCCCCAGCGCCAGTTCCCAACACGTCACCCATGCAGGTGTCAGATAGGTGTACGCCATCACTTTGGCCGCCGGCAGCACCAGTGCGGCGTATTGAAGCATAAAGAAACTGCCAGCGGTCGCGAATACGGAAAGGTACAGAACCGTGGCCCAGACCAGCCAGGATAACGCTGTCCAATCCGTAGCCAGCACGCTTCCCCAACCCAGACAGGCGAGAAACACGAAACCGGCGGTCGTGAACAGGAACGAATAGACGAGCGATCTCTCGCCGCGATTGACCATTCTCAGCATCGGAGTGAAGAGCGCATGTGCCACGCATCCGACAATATACACGGCCTCCCCGCGCCCGAGATCGAGGGCCAGGAGCGCCAGCGGGTCGGCTCGGAATATCACCCATAACGCTCCCAATCCCCCGATCGCCAAAGCCAGAGCCATACGCGGTGTCGTTATCTGCCTCATGAGCAGCCAGCCGAAACCGGCGGCCATCAGCGGCACCAATGTGAATACCGCGGCCGCCGAGACGGGCGGTGCGGATTTCAGGCCCTCGAACATCAGCACGAAATAAACGCTGAACAGAGCGCCGAGCAGAAAATAGCGCCATGGAGCCTTGAGCGCAGACCGCGGCACTCCGCCGGTGAGCAGGACCAGCGCGCCCAATAACAGTGAGGCGGTGAAGAAACGGACGGCGTTCAGGGCCAATGGTGAAATCTCATTGGCGATCATCGCACCCAGACTGAATGACCCGGCGACAAGCACCGTAAACGCGAGCATGGCGAGATGTCCGCGAATCCGGTTGCCACGATCGCTCATATGCCGGTCCGTGACTGGCTGTCAGGCAACGCGCCGATCCGTTCTAACTGAACCGCCTTGCCGAATGGCCCCCCTTGAAGAGGGAGCTGCGGCGGGTCGCCTCGGCACTGTCCTGCCATTGGAAGGCACTTCGAAACAGACATCGGAAATGGAGGAGCCAAACGCGACCAAACCTGAAATTCCGACCTGAAGGGCCTTCGAGATCAGGCGAAAGGCGGCGGCGTAATCCACCGTATACCTCCAAGGGTTCCGCATCGAAGACCACCTCACCCGTGATTCCGGACGGTCGGGTGCGTTCAGTGGCTGACAGGAATGACATTCTACCGTCCAACATTCAATGCGACAGGTCGCTGCCAACCTCCCTGGCCACCTTCCAAACGCATCGATCGGTTAGTTTGGACAACTCCCCCGAAATCCGTGATCCCTGCCGCGACGCAATACTTGACATTCGCCGAAGGCGGAAATATCGGAAGCCGGTATTTCGGAAGCGTCGGCCTTCCGGTCCCGGGGCGGTCTCGGGATCGCCCTCCATCAGCGCGTTGCGCCCATGGGGTTTGCGGTGGTTCAGGGGCGCGGTTTCGGGAATCGGTCAAGGTCGTCTGTGTGCGCAATCGTGTTTGCGGGCTGGATCAGAAGGCAGGTCAGGAATGTTCGAGACACTCTCCGAGCGCCTCTCCACAGTTTTCGAGCGTCTCACACGGCAGGGAGCGCTGTCGGAGAGCGACGTTTCAACGGCTCTCCGTGAAGTGCGTGTCGCGCTCCTTGAGGCCGATGTCGCGTTACCCGTCACCCGCGGTTTTATCCGGACCGTGGAGCGGAAGGCGACCGGAAAGGCGGTCACGAGGTCAGTGACTCCGGGCCAGCAGGTCATCAAGATCGTGCACGACGAGTTGATCAATGTGCTGGCCGGTGACGATGGCGAGGCCGGTCAGCTCAGGGTGGACAATCCTCCCGCACCGATCCTGATGGTCGGCCTTCAGGGGTCGGGGAAGACGACCACCACCGCCAAATTAGCGAAACGCCTCAAGGACGCGGGTGGCAAACGCGTCTTGATGGCCTCCCTCGATACAAGCCGACCGGCGGCGATGGAGCAGCTGGAGATACTCGGACGACAGGTTGGTGTGGATACGCTGCCGATCATGACGGGGCAGACAGCGCAGGACATCGCGCGCAGGGCCCGAAAGCAGGCGAAGCTCGGCGGCTACGACGTTTATCTGCTGGATACAGCGGGTCGGCTGCACATTGATCGAGAACTGATCCAGCAAGCCGCCGAGATCCGAAACATCACCTCTCCCCGCGAAACGCTTCTGGTGGTGGACGGGTTGACGGGACAGGACGCCGTCAACGTCGCCGAGAATTTCGACCGCGATATCGGCGTAAGCGGAATCGTTCTGACCCGGATGGACGGTGACGGTCGCGGAGGCGCGGCGCTTTCGATGCGGGCGGTCACGGGCAAGCCGATAAAATTCGCGGGCGTCGGCGAGAAACTGGATGCTCTCGAAGAGTTCCATCCTCAGCGGGTCGCCGGACGCATTCTTGGAATGGGTGATATCGTTGCCCTGGTCGAGAAGGCCCAGGAAACCTTCGAACGGGAAAAAGCCGAGCGCATGGCCAGGCGCTTCCAGAAGGGCCGGTTCAATCTAAACGACATGATGCTGCAGCTTGAACAGACCCTGAAAATGGGTGGAATGGACAGGATCATGGGCATGATGCCCGGTGCGGGCAAAGTTCGGGATATGGCGTCAAAAGCCGGATATGACGATAACATGGTTCGCCAGCAGATCGCGCTCATTCAATCGATGACCAAAATGGAACGGGCGAACCCGCAGATTCTCCAGGCCAGCCGCAAGAGGCGTATCGCCGCCGGATCCGGGATGGAGGTCAGCGACCTGAACCGTCTGCTGAAAGCGCACCGCAATATGAGCAACCTGATGAAGCGCGTCGGAAAACAGGGCCGGGGCGGGATGCAGGGCGCTCTACAGGAAGTGTTCGGTACAGGCCCGGGCGCTTCCGCTGGCATGCAGGCCATGCAGTCGATGGGCGGCGATGCGATGATGAAGCAACTGTCCGGGATTGCCGCGCAGGGGCTGCAGGACCCCTCCGGAAGGGATGACGGGCGTTGATTGCGGACGTTTCACACAAAGCCATGCCGGCGATACGGCGGAACGAAACCTATCGACTGCGGGCCAACGGTGTCGGGCCGGAGAATTTCGGCGCGGATCCGGTCCGTCCGTTACTGGAAATCCCTTTCGTTGCCCCCCACCAAGAGAGTCTGCCATGACCGACGCCACACCTTCGCCCCCGGAACTTCTTGCCCAGCATCGTTCCGAAATTGACAGGCTGGACTCGATCCTTGTCAATACGCTCGCGGAGCGATTCAGATACACACGGATGATTGGACGGCTGAAAGCCGAACATGATCTTCCATCAAGTGACCCTGAGCGCGAGGCCAAGCAGCTGAAGCGGTTGCAGGCGCAGTCTCGCGGAAAGGATCTCAATCCTGAATTCGTCAAAAGCGTCTTCACGCTCACATTTGAGGAAGTCATCCGCAACCACGAACAATTCCGGGAATAGGCTCCGGTCTGGCATTCCCGGAACGCATCCAAAGGAGAACCACCCATGGCAATGAAAATCCGACTGGCGCGCGGCGGCAGCAAAAAGCGCCCGCATTATTCAATCGTGGCCGCCGACTCGCGTATGCCGCGTGACGGACGCTTCGTAGAAAAACTAGGAACCTACAGTCCCCTGCTTCCGAAGGATCGCGAGGACCGCGTCCGGATGAACATGGAACGCGTTCAATACTGGCTCGACAAAGGAGCGCAACCGACCGACCGGGTCAGCAGGATGCTGGAGGCTTCCGGTGTTCTGGAAGGGAAAACCCGAAGCAATCCCCGGAAAGGCCAGCCGCACAAAAGAGCGCTGGAGCGGGCGGGGGAACGGGCTGCCCGATCTGCGCAGGCTGCGGAAGAAGCTGCCAACGTGCCCGAAAATGACAGCGTAAAAGGCGAAACGGCCGCATAATCCGGCCGTCATCGCGGGAATCTAGCGATGTCCGGGAATCGCGTGTGCGTCGGCGCCATCGCCGGTGCCTATGGTACCGGAGGGGAAGTCAGGCTTAGGAGCTTTTGCGCCGATCCTGCATCGATCGCCGGATATGGTCCTTTGTGGTGCGACAATACCACCCAAAGTCATTCAGTTTCGATCACGCATCCGA
Source organism: uncultured Rhodobacter sp. (assembly GCA_965201085.1). GTDB lineage: Bacteria > Pseudomonadota > Alphaproteobacteria > Rhodobacterales > Rhodobacteraceae > JAPOUP01. The sequence goes on from CBDAVS010000019.1 coordinate 15,961, forward strand.
TAAAGGGAGGAGTCGCGGCGCGTCTCTCGGGCGTTGGTTCCCGCGAGCAGGCGGACTGTCTGCGTGGAACGCTCCTTTATGCGGACCGAAGCGCATTGCCCGACACCGAGGACGGTGAGTTTTACCATTCCGACCTGATCGGACTTGAAGTCCTCGATGTGGTGGGGACCTGTCTGGGCCTCGTGTATGCGATACAGGATTTCGGAGCCGGGGATATCCTTGAGATCGAGAGGGTGGGTTCTCGCGAAACCGTTCTGATACCATTCACGGAAGCGGTGGTTCCAACGGTCGATCTGACGGCGGGACACATCGTCATAGATCCTACCGCCGAGTTGTTGCCGGACCTGAAAAATGCCGAGTGACGTGAATATGTACGGAGCGTTGGGTGCCGGCTTCGCACCAGACGATTTTTGGCGATCTCGGTCCCGGTCGTTAGCTGAATTGCGGTGCCGAAAAGCCTTGGATTCGACACAGGATGCCTGAACGCAAACTCCCGAAGGGCACCGGACAGGAAATTCCGGAAGTGTTGGAGGATCCCTGCAAATCCCACGGACGGCGATCGATCAACGCGACCACGAAGCCGCGTGAGCTGATGACAGCAGCGCAGGATGCGGGGAATCGCTGGACCGCAAAGGTCATAACGCTGTTACCCCAGGTCTTTCCCGGCGTATTGGCCGCGTCACTCACGGGAAAGGCGTTGGAGTCGGGCCTATGGAGGCTGGAGATCATCGATCTCAGGCGGTTCGGGACCGGGCGGCATCTCAATGTTGACGACACGCCGGCGGGCGGCGGTGCCGGCATGGTGCTTCGGGCGGATGTCGTGGGTACCGCCGTCGAACGGACAAGACCCGGAACTTCGTTGACACCCGAGGAGTGGCCAACGATCGCCCTGTCACCCCGTGGGATCCCCTTCACCCAAAATACCGCCAGACGGCTCAGCGAATCGCGTGGAGTAACGCTGATCTGCGGACGATTTGAAGGCCTCGACCAGCGCGTGATGGATCATTACGGGATCGAGGAAGTATCTTTGGGAGATTTTGTCCTGACGGGAGGAGAGATCGCGGCACAGGCCTTGATTGACGCGACGATACGCCTTATGCCCGGTGTGCTCGGGAATCGGGTGTCCGTTGAAGATGAAAGTTTCACGCATGGACTGCTCGAACACCCGCAGTATACACGGCCGGTCGTCTGGGCCGGCCATACGATACCGGAGGTTCTTCTCTCCGGTCATCACGGTCGGATCGCGGAATGGCGGTGGTTTATGGCCGAAAGGCTAACGAAGCAACGACGGCCTGATCTCTGGCGGGCTTACTGTGAGACAAACGGTAGGGACCCGGAAGAAGACCGAGAGCTCTGAGGCGGCATCAACCTCTCCGGCACTACCGGAGGCAGAACAGGAGACAGGTCCATGGGCCTGATTGAACAGCTGGAAGCCGAGCAGGTCGCTCTGCTCTCCAAGGACATTCCGGATTTCAGGGCGGGTGACACGGTTCGCGTTGGATATCGGGTTACGGAAGGAAGCCGCACACGGGTGCAGAATTACGAAGGCGTCTGCATTTCGCGAAAGAACGGCGGCGGAATTTCCGGTTCGTTCACCGTACGCAAGATCTCTTTCGGTGAGGGTGTGGAGCGTGTGTTTCCGCTGCACTCGACCAAAATCGAATCGATTACGGTCGTGCGTCGTGGTCGGGTGCGGCGTGCGAAACTCTATTATCTGCGCTCGCGGCGCGGTAAATCCGCGCGGATCGCCGAAAACACCACCTACAAGCCCAAAAAGGGCGCGGATGCCTGAAGGAGGGATTCCGGTGAAGAAAGACATCCATCCCAAATACCATGTCATCGACGTCAAGTTGACGAACGGTGACGTCGTGCAGATGCGCTCCACCTACGGCAAGGAAGGTGATACGCTTACGCTTGATATCGACCCTTCGGTCCACCCCGCCTGGACGGGCGGCGGTGCCCAGTTGATGGACACCGGTGGCCGAGTTTCCCGGTTCAAGAAAAAATACGAAGGCCTCGGTTTCTGAGACATTCGGCATTCCATCGTGAGCGTGCCGACTCATTGATTGAGGGGCGCGCAATTCCGGGCAAGTTTCACAGCATTCGGTTTCGAACCGGGATGGGCTGGTGTTACGCTGCGGAGTGGTGGTGGTGATGCCTTCCAAGGCGGACGAAATTCGCGCTCGCGCTCTGGAGAGATACGTGCGGCCCTGGCGGGGGTCCGACGAAGCCCGCCTCACGATCAGGGCGGGTGATGTGGTTCGGGAAATGGGATTGCATAACGCCACGCCGAACTTATGCAGTGCCCTTGAGAGCCGAAAGTTCAAGCTCGACGCCGGACTCGCTCTCGTTGGTCGGGAGGGTCCATATCGGAGTAAGGCTCCGGCGGAGGCCGTCTATCTGGTTTGATTATCGGGGTTTACGGTTTGGGAATGTATGATGAAGTCCCCCACACCGAAGATGGCCTGGTTTCTGCTGGAGCTCGGTCCCCCCGTCGTCAACTGTCGGATGCCGCGAAGCTCCGGCCTGTAGGGGAAAGCCTTGAGTGCAGCGTCGTTGGGACGTCCCGGCGTCACGGCCTCGGTCGGTCGTCCCTGTCCCGCTGGCGGCGCCAGTATCGTGCCGGCAGTCTGTCGGGATCCGGAGCCCAGCCCCGGTCTGTTCCCATGGTTGCTTCTGATCCTGGGTCTTCCAATGGAGGTCCCAAAGGCCTGGACGATCCGGCGGGAGGGGAGAATGAAGGCCAAAAGGCGGATATTCTGCTGGTGAATGGGCGCAAACTGTCCGTAGCGGTTACGATTGATCCAGCTCTCCTGTCGCGCCTTTTGACCGTATTGGAGCCGTCATGACTGCGTTTCCAGCGGGTGTGAAGGTTTGGATAGCCGGGGGTGTGACAGATATGCGCCGGGGGATGAACACGCTGGCGCTGCAGGTGCAGGAGGGCCTGGGGCGTGATCCGCATGCTGGGGGGATTTTCCGTTTCCGGGGCCGTCGGGGCGATCCGGTGAAGATTCCGTGGCATGATGGGGTTGGCATGTCGCTGTATCTGAAGCGGTTGGAGGCGGGAAAGTTCATCTGGCCCACGAGCGGCTCGGGTGAGGCGGCAGCGATTTCCTCGGCGCAGCTGGGCTATCTTCCTGAGGGGATTGACCGGCGCAATCCGCGCTGGACGCAACGCCCTGCAAAGGCGGGATAAATCGCTGCCATCGGGCTGTTTCCCATGGGCTTTTTCGGGTCGGTACAGTAACTCTCGACCATGTCGGATGCTGCCCTGGAAATCGCTGGATTGCGCGCTGCGCCGGTTGCTTCGCAAGCGCATGCCGAGGTGGCTACCGCGCGAGCGCAGGCCGCTGAAGCCGAACTGGCACAGGGTCGTGCCACGGTCAGCTGTTCCGAGGCGATGATCAAGGAACTGAAGCTTGGGATCGCCAGGCTGCGGCGGGACAGATACGGGGTGTCCCCGGAACGTGGCAGGCGGCTGGTCGATCAGTTGGAGCTGCAGCTGGAGGAACTGGAAGCCAGTGCCACCGAAGACGACCTGGCCGCCCAGCAGGCACAGGGCGAAACGACCACCGTCAAAAGCTTCACCCGCCGCAGGTCATCGCGCAAGTCGTTTCCCGATCACCTTCCGCGTGAGCGCGTTGTGATTCCGGCCCCGACGCAGTGTGACCGCTGCGGTTCCAGCCGGATCGTAAAGATGGGTGAAGATGTGACCGAGACGCTGGAGGTCATCCCCCGGCAGTGGAAGGTGATCCAGACGGTCCGCGAGAAGTTCACCTGCCGGGAGTGCGAGAGGATCAGCCAGCCTCCCGCCCCCTTCCACGCCATTCCGAGGGGGTGGGCCGGACCCAGCCTGATCGCCATGATCATGTTTGGAAAATTCGGCCGGCATCAGCCCCTCAACCGTCAGGCCGAACGGTTTGCGCGCGAAGGCGTGGACCTCAGCCTGTCCACATTGGCCGATCTGGTCGGGCATGCAGCCGTTGCGCCGGCCCCGGTCCACGCGCTGATTGAAAAGCATGTTCTGGCCGCTGGCCGGTTACATGGTGATGATACCACGATACCGTTGCCGGCGCGCGGTGGAACCAGAACCGCGCGGCTCTGGACCTATGTGCGCGATGACAGACCGTTCAATGGGGGAGCGCCCCCGGCCGCGCTGTTTCACTTTTCCCGTGACAGGGAAATGATACATCCCAATAAGCATCTGGCCGGGTGGCAGGGAGTGCCGCAATCCGATGTCCATGCAGGCTACAGCGGTCTGTACAACCCGGGCCGGGACCCCGGTCCCGCAACTCCTTCGTTCTGTTGGGCGCACGGGAGACGCAAATTCTTCGAACCGGCCGATATTGCTGGCAACGTTCGCAAAAACAGACCTGCCCATCAGATATCACCGGTCGCGCTGGAAGCTGTGCGCAGGATCGACGCGATCTTCGATATCGAGCGCGGGATCAACGGGCCTGATGCCGATGCCCGCCACGCCGCGCGCCAGAGCCTGGTCCGACCGTTGTGCGAAGAGTTGCATGCCTGGCTCATCGACCGGCGCGCACGGATGTCGAAACACAATCCTGTCGCCAGGGCGATCAGATACATGATCGAGAAGGAAGGTCGCTGGGAAGCATTCACCGCCTTTCTGGATGACGGTCGGCTTTGCCTGACGAACAACGCCGCCGAACGCGCGCTGCGCGGTGTTGCCCTTGGCCGGAAGTCATGGTCATTCGCCGGTTCGGAACGTGGTGGTCAGCGGGCGGCCTTCATGTACACGTTGACTGTCACCGCAAAAATGAACGACATCGATCCACAGGCCTGGTTGGCCGATGTTCTCAGGCGACTGCCCGATATGCCCGTTTCCCGCATCCATGAGTTGCTACCCTGGAACTGGAAACCCCACTGGAAACCTTCGGTAAATGTCAAGCTACAGTAGCCGTGGTACTTAGCGGATGCTTACGGCGTATTGGCATGTCTGGGCAAAGCGATGGCGTTTCGCTCGATCAGATCACGTTGACTGGCAGGGTCCGGCGGGTCATCGACTTTGGGGCCTTGATGCACGGGTTCTTGACTTGCCTCCCGAAACATCCATCGCCGTCAGGGGATCCGGGATTGTATGTCAACCCCGAATAACACCAAACCGCCGGAAGGCCGGAAAGCGCTTGAATATCAAAGCTGTGCGGGAAACAGGCTTCACGCCCCGGAAAGCCCGGGCTTAACCGAATGCCATTGGGCTGCGGATCGGCCCTTCTGTGGGAAGAACGGAACGATTAACGCGGCCAGGGCAGCGAATAGGTCTTGACATTGGTGAAGAACTTCATTGCCTCGGTCACACCCTCCTTGACCGCATTGCCGCTGTCCTTGATTCCACCAAAGGGCGAGGTTTCGATGCGGTAACCGGGCTGCTCCCATATGTTGCAGGTGCCCACGTGGAGTCCATTGATATAGGCAATCGCGCGGTTAAGGTCATTGGTGCAAACACCCGAGCTAAGGCCAAATTGGGTTGAGTTCGAGATTGCCATGACCTCTTCGTCATCGTCCGGCACGCGCACGATGGGCACGATCGGGCCAAAGGTTTCTTCCCTCACCAGTTCGCTGTCATGGGGAACCCTATCAACAACGATCGGCGGCAGGAGCGCACCCTGGCGACCGGGATTGTAAAGGATCTCCGCCCCTTCCTTTTCAGCCTGATGGACGCGGTCTTCAAACATCTCCGCCGCCTGCGCGTGGATCACGCACCCAAGCTGCGTCTCCGGATCCTGCGGATCGCCGAACTTTATTGCCTTTGCCTTCTCCAGCACCATCGGGACGAACTTTTCCGCCACGCTTTCCTGGACAAGGATGCGTTTGATCGCGGTGCAACGCTGGCCGGAGTTTCCTGTGGCGCCCGCAACGGCGATTGCGGCTGCCTTTTCCAGGTCCGCCTCGTCCAGGTCGTTGCAGACGATCAGGGGATCGTTGCCGCCAAGCTCCAGTGCCTGACGCACGTAACCCGCCTTTTCCGCGATCAGCATGCCGACCGGAACACCGCCGGTGAAGGTGATGATATCGATGTTTTCATTGACGATCATCTCTTCGCCGATTTCCAGGGGCCAGCCGGTGACGACCTGGAACATCCCGGGGGGAAGACCCGCCTCATAGAGGATGTCGGCCAGCGTAATTGCGGTCAGCGGCGTCAACTCCGTCGGCTTGCACACCATGCAGTTGTTGGTCGCAATGGACGGTGCAATCTTGTGGCTGACCATGTTCAGCGGATGATTGAAGGGCGTGATCGCCGAGATCGCCCTGACCGGTTCACGCTTGGTGAAAATCTTGCGTTCCTTGCCGTTATGCGTGAGGTCACAGGAGAATATCTCCCCGTCATCGTCAAGCGCTTGGGCGGCGGCAAACTGGTAGACGTCCTGCGCCCGCTTGGTTTCATAGATCGCATGCTGGTGGCAGATGCCCAGTTCCAGCGTCAGCCACTTGGCCAGGTATTCGCGACGCTCGCCGATCATCTCACCTGCGCGTTGCAGGATCTGGCTGCGTTCATAGCGGCTGAGCCTGGGTTTGTAGCGGGCCGCGATCTCAAAGGCCTTGCGTGCATGAGCCGCATTGCCGGCGGGAACGGTTCCGACCACTTCGTCGGTATAGGGGTACTTTACGGGGACGACATCGTCGGTAAAGACGATCTTCCCCCCGATGCGCATCCCTTCATTGCGGATTTCGGTATTGGTCATGTTTCCGTTCATGGTTCAGAGCGCCGCCGCGGTGGTGGCGTGGAATAAAGCGTCGAAGTTGCGCAGTTCCGGCTTTCCGGGCAGGTCAATAGCACGGTTTACGATGAAAGGAACCTCTTGCTCGGTCAGACCACCATGACTGCGAAGCGGTTCTTTCAGCGCCGCGAGGTCGTGACGGTGCTCAGATGTCCCAATGCAGATGTTCTCACCTGAAATCACGACGATATCGCCGATCCGGTCACCAGGCAGCTCGAAGCGCTCGCTCGCTTCGGCCTTATCGACTACAAGGACGATCCCATCACGCGCGCGAAGCCTGTCCATGATATCGGCAGCATCGGCGCCTTCGGGCAGGTAGACGGTTGCGAAGGCGCCAAGCGAGCCATGATGCACGACATAAGGGTCGGTGATTGGCAGGATCACGCGGGCCGCGTCCTTGCCAAGCCATTCGTCCATCAGGTCCTGGACATAGATCACGTTGGGCGAACCGTCCGCGTGGTGCTTGGGCTTCATGCCATGGTCAGCGGTTACGACGATGGCCGCGCCAAGGCTATCCAGATGCGTGAGGTACCTGTCGAACATTTCGTAGAACGATTTCGCTTCTGCATCGTCGGGTGCATATTTGTGTTGCACATAATCAGTTGTGGTCAGGTACATGACGTCGGGTCGCCACTCCTGCAAAAGTTTTACGCCCGCGGCGAAAACGAACTCGGAAAGTTCTGCCGAATATACTTCGGGCTGTTCCATCCCCAGCCATTCGCTGGCCCTTTCCTGGCCATGCTCGGCTTGGGTCGAGGTGTCGGACCTTTCAGCCGAGAAGCACTTGGCTCGGTCATCTTCAAAGGAGAGGCCCGCTCCGAGAAGCGCGCGCAACTTGTCCTTTGCGGTGACAATAGCAACCTTGGCGCCCGCATCGAAGAACTGTTTGAAAACGGTCGGTGCGCGCAGGAAGCGCGGATCGTTCATCATCACTTCCTCACCGGTGTCGGGGTCAATCAGGTAATTGCCACAGATCCCGTGCACTATTGGCGGGCGGCCGGTCGCAATGGACAGGTTGTTGGGGTTCGTGAATGAAGGGATTACCGAATCCGCCAACCGGTCGGTGCCAGTTTCGCGCATGCGCTTGAGCGTCGGCATGAGCCCGTCGGCGATGGCATATTCGAGGTATTCCGGCTCGCACCCATCAAGACAGATGGCAATGGCACAGGTCTTCGGCGCGGGATAGGTGCGGTCATTGGCGACGACCGGGCCGTGCAGGGTCATGGTGCTTCCTTTGCTGTCCTCAGCGCACCGCCGCGCCAGGAGGGATTCGAAAATTCTCTATTTCGCACGACTGACCCACGAGCGGAGCCAGCCAGAAAGCAACTCGGCTACCAGCACCATCGCGATGACCGACAGAATGATGGCCGCCACGCGCAGGTTTTCGAGCTGTTGCACACTGCGCTTGAGATACCAGCCCATGCCGCCGCCGCCAAAGAAACCGACTACGGTTGCCGCGCGGAAAGCTACGTCCCAGGTGTAGATCGCGATCCCGGTGAAGGCGACGCGTACCTGCGGTACGACTGCGAAGATGAGAACCTGAATCGAATTGGCGCCGGTGGCGCGAATTGCTTCGACAGGGCCAATGTCGATCGCTTCGATTTCATCTGCGAACAGTTTGCCCGCGAAACCGATGCAGAACATTGTCAGAGCGCTGACGCCCGCCAACATCCCGAAGCCCAGGATCGAGACAAAGAGGATTGTCCAGATCGTTTCGTGAATGGCCCGCGCCGAGATTACTCCAAGTCGCCCAAGCGGGAACAGGATGCGGCGGATGGGGCTGACATTCCAGGCCGAGAACCAGGCCAGCGGGATGGCGAATGCAACGCCGGCAAACGCACCAAGGAACGACATCTGCAACGTGTCGAGTACCAACTCCAGATAACCCCGATCCAACACATATTCGAGGTCCGGGGGGTAGTAGCGGTCGCTTACGACACCGATGAAGCTTCCCAAGGCGCCCAGGAGCTGCACGATATCCACATTCAGGAAATGGAGCGAATACCCCAGGAACGTGATGACGACCAGCACTGCGCCATATTTGAGGATGGAGTCCGGGTATCTGAAGCGGGTCCAGGTCACCGGGGTGGATGCGGGTGTGTGACCAGCCATTCGCGAATTCCTAGATAATCGCTTTGCGCAGGTAGTGAGAGATGACCTCGCCGATCAGGATCAGGACCAGGATCGCGAGAATGACCATCGTCACGCCGCCATAGTTAAAGCTGTTCATCTGCCGGAAAAACAGCAGCCCAAGACCACCGGCCCCAACCAGCCCCATAACGGCGGAGCGGCGGATATTGATGTCCCATTCGAAAATTACGGTCGACAGAACCACAGGATAGATCTGTGGCAGGATGTCGTAATACAAGACCTGGAATTGGTTCCCGCCTACGGCACGGATTGCCTCGACTGGATTGGGGTCGATATTTTCGATTGCTTCGGCGGAAATCTTGGAGATGAATCCGACCGACCGCATCGCAATGGCAAGGATGCCGGGCAGGGCCCCGAGACCCACGGCGGAGACAAAGATCAGGGCCCAGACGATTTCGTGCACCGACCGGCTCAGGATCATCAAGCCGCGTCCAAGCGGGTACAGGATCGCTTTGCTAGGGGTAACGTTGGCGGCTCCCAGCCAGGCAACCGGCAGGGAGAAAATGCAGCCGAGCACGGTGCCGACCGATGCCATCATGAAGGTCTCCAACGTGGGGACGATCAATTCGGGAAGAAGTCCGAAATCCAGACTCAGGTAACGCGCGATCGAGCCCAGGACGCCGCTGCGCCCGCCGACCCGCGACCAATCCGTGTCCTGAACTATGGTACCGTTGACGCACCAGGCACCGAACAGAAGGACAATTCCCCAGATCGCGGCCGATTTGACCAGACGGCGGCGGCGAAGATCGGCCTGATTGGCGAGCATCGCATTGCTGACATCGGCGACCGACACTGTCAGAGCACCTCCATCGCGTAGATGTCTTCCAGATCTATGTCGCGCAGGGTTTCCGTCGCTCCGTCGAATTTCTTGCGCCCGTCCTGCAAGCCAATGATTCGGTTGCAGAATTCCTTGGCAAGCTGTACATCATGGATGTTGCAGATAGCAGGCACTTTCAGTTCGCGCGCAATATCAAGGATCAGGCCCATGACCTCGCGGGAAATCTTCGGATCAAGCGACGAAGTCGGTTCATCCAGTAGCAGCAGTTTAGGCTGCTGCATAAGGGCGCGAGCGATACCCACGCGCTGTCTTTGGCCACCGCTAAGCTCATCGGCGCGCTTGTTGACGTGATCGCTTAGACCGACGCGGTCGAGGTAATAAAGCGCCTGACGCACATCTGATTTAGGAAATGTACGGAAGAAGGACCGGAAGTTGCCGGTATATCCCAGGCGACCGGACAGAACATTATCCATCACCGACATGCGGTTGATCAGGTTGAATTCCTGGAAAATCATCCCGACATTGCGCCGTAGCATGCGCAACTGGCGGGCCGACAGCGAGCGCACATCCTCATCCAGCAACTCAATGCTGCCCGAAGTGGGTTCTACAAGCCTGTTAATGCTGCGTATCAGGGTCGATTTGCCGGCGCCGCTTGGACCGATGATTGCCAAGAAGTCGTCTTCAAGGACTTCAAAGTCAATGCCTTTGAGGATTTCAGGCCCTTTGGTCGAATAGCTTACCCGGAGCTCCTTGACCTTTAGAACCGTCATCACGATGCTCCGCGTGTTTTTAGGATGTCTGCCCCGCCGGACTTCCGCGACGGGGCAGGCTTGCCTGGTTACTCCTTGGCAGCGGCAAGCGCACGGATGATGTCGTAGTCAGAATCTTCCATGGCTACGAAACGGCTGGCATTGACGTTCGACAGGTATTGCCGGCCTTCCTCTGTTTCACCAAGGTTCAGGAATGCGTTGGTGATCTGCCCGATCAAGTCGTCGCAAAGAATGCCGCTGACAACAAAAGGATCCTGCGGGATCACCGGTGAAGACCAGATCAGATTGTAGTCTTCCATCGTCGCCAGTTCGCGGTCGATCACATTGTCCAGGCGGTGCGTCGCAACAAAGGCCGCATCCACCTGGCCTTCCAGGACCGCGATGGCCGACAGGTCATGGCCGCCGGAGTAGACCACGCGTGAGAAATAGTCCTCGAGTTCGGCGCCGATCACATCTGTGAACGACACGCGTGGCAGCAGGTTGCCCGAGGTCGAGGCCGGGTCGGTCAGGCCAATGACGGTACCTTCGAGATCTTCCACTGTCTCAAGACCCGAATCCGACCGCGAGATCAGCACGGCGCGGTAGCCGGGGCCTTCCTCCTGGAAGTGACCGGGATGCTTGGCATAGGTGACGACGACGCGCAGCGAAGGGTCTTCCCCTTGCGCGATCACGTAAGAATAGGGGCCAAACATCCCCAGATCGACAAAGCCGCCCAGCATGGCCTCGATCACCGATGCGTAAGAGGTCGGCAGGTAGAATTCGACCTCAAGACCAGTTTCGGCCTACAGACGCTCGACCAAGGGATCGTAGAGCAACAGCTCCTGCGTCGTTTCCTCGGTCGGGATCATCGAAAAGCGCAGAACGTCAGGATTTTCGCATTCCTGAGCCTGGACCGTGCCCCCTGCGGCCAAAACCGCCGCCGCCAGCGCCATCTTGGTGGAATTGGTGAGATTCATGTTATCCTCCCTTTGGTTTGGATCTTCCTCAAAGTCGCTGACGCGCTCGTCTGTGATTAACGCCGGTGACAGTTCTACGGCTTTGCCTTCATGCGATACAATTGAGGTACCTTTCTTTCGTCCCGATAAAGTTTTTGCCTCGTTCTCCCACAAACGCCTCGTCGATGATTTCCCGCCATTTGCTGTTTGGAACACCGTGATCGGAATAACGTGTTCCGACACCCAGATCTTTCAGAAACTGTTCCAGATTGTCAGCACCCGAGTGCAGGTCGGACCCGAATATTTCCTTGAGAGCGGCTTCGCGGAAGCCACCGATGCCAATGACGGAGCGCAGGATCGTGGGAAGCGTGAATGAACAGGCAATCCCGTGTTGCACGCCCCATCCCAGTGTCATGGCGTAGGAGAGGTTGTGCGCGATGGCGGTCTTGGTATTGGAAAAGGCAAGACCGGCACAAAGAGACGCCTCGGCCATATCGTTGCGCAAACTCAGGTTCCCGGGGTCACGGACCACTTTGGGCAGCGCCCGCAGGATAAGTTTTGAGGCAGCCACGGCATGCCCTGCCGAAACGGGGTTGGCATTAAGATTCCAGATGCTCTCGAGGGCGTGAGACAATGCGTCCAAGCCGGTTGCCATCGTCAGGCCGACCGGCTTGCCCAACATAAGATCGGGATCAATCAGGGCTGTTTCGGGACCCCCGTTCCGCTCTGAAGTGCAACACCGTTGATGGTGGGAAGCCGCGTTTCGGGTGCAGCATCCTGCGAACCGGCCGGATAACGGCGACAGTCCCTGTGCTCAGGATAGGAGAGTGTCATGCCCGAGGGCTACCGTCATCTGACCTTCGACGAAAGATGCCGGATATACGCGACGGGGAAAAGCGGGCTTTCGAACGGGGCCATCGCCAGGCGGCTGGGCCGCCATCCGGCCACCATATCGCGGGAGATCCGACGCGACGGCGGCGGGCGGGGATACCGGCAGGGACAGGCGTGGAGGAAGGCCACCGGGCGCCGGAGCGGGGCCTCTTCGGTTCCGGGGAAGCTGACGGAGGAGCGCTGGGCGAAGGTCGTGGCGAAGCCGGGGAGGGCTGGAGCCCGGAACAGGTCCCGGGACGTCTCCGGCTGGAGGACCCCGGCATGGTCGGCCGTCAGCGGATATACGACTTGGTACGCGCGGACCGCAGGGACGGAGGAACGCCTTGCGGGCACCTGCGGCGGCGGGGAAAGAAACCGAACCGGCAGGGTGGCCGCCACGCGGGCCGGGGTCACATCCCGGGCCGTAGGGACATCCCGGAGCGCCCGAAAGAGGGCGGGGCGAAGGCGGGAATCGGCGACTGGGAAGCGGACACGGTGATCGGCGGGGGACACGGCGGTGCGGTGGTGTCGCCTGTGGACAGATGCCCGGAATTCACGCCTGTCCGACGGGTTGACGGAAAGAGGGCGGAGGCGGTCGGCGGGGCGATGACCGACCTTCTCAAGGGGCTCGGCGCCAGGGTCCACACGATCACGGCGGACAGCGGCAGGGAGTTCGCGGGGCACGCGAAGGTGGCGAAGGCGCTGGAGGCCGACTTCCTCCTCCCGACGCCCCACCACCCGTGGGAGCGGGGCCTGAACGGGCACACCAACGGGCTGCCGCGCCAGTACCTGCCGAAGGGGACCGACCTGCGGCAGGTCACGGACGCCCGCGTGAAGCGGGTCCAGGACATCCTGAACGCGCGCCCCCGCAAGGCGCCCGGCTACCTGACGCCGGCGGAGGCTTTCGCGCGGGCGCGGCCTCCCTGAGGCGCTTCGCCCCGTCGGCCGACGGGGGAGAGGGAATTCCGCAGGCGCGCCCGCCCGGTTTCGGTCGGGCCACCCCTTCCCTCGCCCGGACGGGCGCGCCACCTCCCGCCGCGGGGCCTTGCCGCCGCCGGGAGGCCCGGTTACGCTCCGATCCGAAGGGACAGCCGCCGTATTCCGCGTGGAATCCGGGGCCCTGGCCGGAAAATCCCTCAACACCGGCCCGCCTCCTCCGCTCGGGCCACGCCCTCGCTCCGGAGGCGGGCCGGTGTTGCACTTCGGACTGGAAGTGTGGCACCGTTTTCCACCGTCCAGAACTATTTTTACGCATGGCGGCGGAGCGGGCTCCTGGAGCGTCTCGTGCATCGTCTCCGGGACCTCGCGCGGCGGTGTTCGGGGCGCTCCGCGGAGCCGACCGCCGCCCCGGTCGACAGCCGGTCGGTGAGGACCACGGAGAGCGGCGGGCCCCGCGGCCACCACGCCGGCAGGAAGGTGAAGGGGAGGAAAAGGCACCTGATCGTGGACGCCGACGGCACACCGGTCGTCATGACGGTTCACACCGCCGACATCCAGGACCGGGACGGCGCACCGGACCTGATCGCGAAGCTGCTGGAGACGGTGCCCACGGTGTTTAGGCTGTTCGCCGACGGTGGCCACCCGGGTCCGAAGCTGCGGGAGCGGCCTGGGGGGATGGGGTTGCCGGACGTGATCAGGATCGTCGGAAAACCGGAGGATGTCAAAGGGTTCACTGTTCTCTACCGCCGCTGGGTCGTGGAGCGGACCTTCGCCTGGATGGGCCGGTGCCGCCGCCTGTCGAAAGATTACGAAAGGCTCAGCGAGAACTCGCTGGCATCCGGGGTGAGGCATCACGCGCCACCGGTCCGAGCGTGATGCCGAACGCTGGCCGCCTGCCGGTTCCTGCTCAGGCGGGTGGCGAGGGCGTCAACTCCATGAAAAACAATAGTTTAATTATATCAGTGACTTATGATTCAAACTCTTAGAGTTTGTTCCATAAGTTGAGCGGTCCCGCAGGATGTGGCATTCCGGTTGGTGAAAACATCCAAACCCGGAGACAGCCATGCCCTGGGACAGGATCACCAAAAAGCTGCACGATCGTCCGGACGACCGCCGTCAAAACGATCCGACGGACGGGCCATCGCCGGGCCGATGCAGCCGAAGCGGGGGAATATGGGGCGGGACCGGCCTCCGGCCGGTGTCCGACGGTGTCCGGTACATACCTTCCACCGGCGGCCGGTGGCGCGCCCTACCCACCGATATCCACCGTATTCCACCGACCGGAACCGTTTCCACGTCTGGCGCCCGAGCGGTCCGCCGGACATGTCCCGACTCCCTGCGGGACCCCGCCCGACAGTGCGCGGGACGTTCGCCGGAGCCGTCCACCGCCGCCATCGACGGCCGGTCGGTGAGGACCACCAAAGGCTCTGCGACAGCCCGCTGGCCTCCGGGGTGAGGCATCCCGCGCCACCGGTCCGGGTGTGAGCGAGGCACGAACGAACGCCGCCTGCCGGTTCCCCATCCGCCGCGTGGCGCGGGAACTGAACCCCCGGAATCAAACGGATAGTTAAATCAATGATTTATGAGTCAACTCTTAGGGGGTATACGCCAAATTACTGGCATAGGGTGATCAGATTAATTTTTGGGGGATTATATACGATAGTGCCCATTTTCTGTTGACTGCCTTATAAGCGGCATATACAATGATGCCCAAGAAAGGAATCAGACATGGCACAGAAAGCACCTGGCAAGCACCACCGCAAAGGCATTAGCCTAACAGGCCTTTTCATGATGTTTCCCGATGACGCGGCCGCCGAGGAATGGTTTGTGAAAGAGCGTTGGCCGGAAGGTCCGCACTGCCCACACTGCGGATCCGTCCGTGTTCTTTCCGGTGCCCAGCACAAAACGATGCCTTACCGATGCAGGGAAAAGGGGTGCCGCAAACGGTTTTCGGTTCGCACCGGAACATGCATGGAAGCGTCCAATCTGGGCTTCAAGGTATGGGCGATCGCGATTTACCTTATGTCGACAAACCTCAAGGGGGTTTCCAGCATGAAACTGCACCGCGATCTTGAGATAACCCAGAAATCGGCATGGCACCTTGCCATGCGACTGCGGAAGGCGCTTGAGGATGATGGAGTCAGCCTTCCGTTTGTAGGTCCCGTGGAAGCCGACGAAACCTATATGGGCGGCAGGGAACGGAACAAGCACGCGAATGACAGACTGAAGGCCGGACGTGGAACGGCTGGCAAGACGGCAGTGGCTGGCGTCAAGGACCGCGACACCGGCCAGGTTGCCGCCAGGGTGGTGACGGACACAAAGGCAAAGACGCTTCAGGGCTTCGTCGAGGAACGCACCGAACCGAAAGCGCAGGTCTATACCGACGACAACGCGTCATACGTAGGCATGAAGCGCCAGCACGAAACAGTGCGCCACAGTTCCGGGGAATACGTGCGGGACGACGCGCATACGAATGGCGTAGAGTCGTTCTGGGCGATGCTCAAGCGGGCGCACAAAGGCACATTCCACAAGTTCAGCAGAAAGCACATGCATCGGTATGTGGATGAGTTCGTAACGCGCCACAACCTTCGTGAAGGGGACACGATATGCATCATGGCCGCGATGGCGGACGGCGGGGTTGGTAAGCGGCTGCGCTACAGGGAACTGATCGCAGACAACGGACTGCCGTCCGGGGCGAGGCACTGACCGGTGGAAGCTAACTGGTCCAACCAGACGGTCTGGACGGGTGACAACCTTCCTATCATGCGGGGCATGAACTCCGAATGCGTGGACCTGATCTACCTTGATCCGCCGTTCAACTCGAAAACCAACTACGCGGCGCCGATCGGTAGCGAAGCGGCGGGGGCGGCGTTCAGGGACACGTGGACGCTGGCGGACGTGGACATCGCATGGCTTGACCTGATCGAGGCGAAGGAACCGGCCCTTAACCGGGTCATCGCCGCGGCCATGACCAAAAGCGATAAGGCCTATCTGATCTACATGGCCGCGCGACTCCTTGAGATGCGGCGCATCCTCAAGCCGACCGGCAGCATATATCTCCACTGCGATCCGACCATGAGCCACTATCTCAAACCGGTCATGGACGCCGTGTTTGGAAAATCGAATTTCAGGAACGAAATAATATGGAAGAGGACCAACGCGCCAACCGCATCAGCATATCAGATTGGAAGGGTGCATGACACAGTGTTGGCATATGCCAGAAATCCAGAAACAACGGTGAACGCAGTCTTTGCGCCTTACTCGAAGGATTATATCCATAAACACTTTAGGAAAACGACAGCCGAGGCCATTTCCACACACAGCCGCTGACTGCGCAGGGGACCACAAATGGATACTCCGGAATGCCGTGGCGGGACATTGATCCCACTGAAAGGGGCCTGCATTGGGTTTGCCCCACTGCATTGCCGGAAGGGCTGGAATGCCCAGACGACTGGAGTGCCATGACAACCCAGGAACGGCTTGATTGGCTTCATTCACAGGATATGATCTATTTCCCTGAAAGAGGAACAATGCCGAGATTCAAACGGTATCTGTCAACAACCAAAGGCGTTCGCGTGGCAGATGTCATGACGGACATTCCCGGCGTTCAGGGGGCGCACCGGCTACCCGACCCAGAAGCCGCTTGCGCTACTGAAGCGCATCATCCTCGCGTCATCAAACGAAGGCGAAATGGTTCTGGACCCGTTCTGCGGCTGCGCGACGGCGTGCATAGCGGCGCAGGACCTTAACCGGTAATGGGTTGGGATTGACGTCTCGCCGAAGGCCGCTGAACTGGTGCTGCTGCGGCTCAGGAATGAGCTTGGCATGTTCGCGCACCATACGGTGGTCAACCGCACGGACATCCCGCAGCGCACCGATATCGGGAAGCTGATCCGCTACAATCACGTGAGGAACAGGCGGACCCTGTATGGCGAGCAGGGCGGGCACTGCAACGCATGCGGAGAGCATTTCCAGATGCGGAACCTCACGGTCGACCACATCATCCCGCGATCGAAGGGCGGAACCGACCACATCGGAAACCTTCAGCTTCTGTGCGGACATTGCAACTCGGTCAAAGGCGACAGAGGCATGGAATACCTGATAACGAGGCTCGCGGCGTAACAGGAGGAAATCAAATGACGGAGTTGATCATGAAAAGAGAGAAGGTTGAGCCTAGTGGAAAGGCACCTGTTAAGCCTGTGAATGGGTCGGGCAGGTATCAGCCGACAAAACATGACATGCTGCGGGATGTCAGCGTATCCGTAACGCCGGAAAGGTTGGTAAAGGCGGTCCTCAAAGGGGGTGCGCCCCGCCGCGATTTCCGCAAAAACTGAACCGAAGGCGACCGGTATGAAAAGCCCGGATGGGCACTACCGTATATAATCCCCAATTTTTGAGCCCAAGGGCCGCTTCCCAAAGACTTCGCCAAATCATATAGCAGGTGATCAAATCAGAATAGAACTAAATGGAGCAGGTGTTGACAGCATTCATCGTTGTTGGAAACGAAAAAGGTGGAGCCGGAAAGTCGACGGTGGCGATGCATCTGGCGATCGCGCTGGCGCGAAGCGGTTATCGCGTGGGAGCGATTGACCTCGATGTCAGGCAGAAGACCCTGACCCGGTATCTGGAAAACCGTCAGACCTATATGACGAAACACGGACTCGACCTCCCAATTCCAGGTTTCCACGAAATTCCGAATCTCGAGGATGATGACCTTGCGGACGGGGAAGATCCCGACGACCGAAGACTGGCGATGGCGGTGTCCGAGCTCGAGAACGATTCCGAGTTCATCCTGATCGACTGCCCGGGCTCACACACAAGGCTCAGCTTCGGCGCCCATGCTTTGGCTGACACGTTGATCACCCCGATGAACGACAGCTTCGTCGATTTCGATCTTCTGGCCCGCATCGACGGCGAAACCAACAAGGTCCTTGGACCCTCCGTCTATGCCGAGATGGTCTGGACAGCCCGCAAACTGCGCGCCAAGGCAGGTCATCCACCCACCGACTGGATCGTCGTGCGCAACCGGTTGGGCGTGCAGCAGATGATCAACCGAAGGAAAGTCAATGACGCGCTGCTGGAGCTCTCCAAACGTATAGGCTTTCGTCTCGCTCCGGGATTCTCGGAGCGGGTAACCTTTCGGGAACTGTTTCCGCGCGGACTGACGCTGCTGGATCTGCGGGATGCGGGAAGCGTACGTTTCAGTATCTCGATGGTCGCGGCGCGGCAGGAACTTCGTGACCTGATCAACTCGCTGAACCTGAAGGGTGTCGACGCCAGCTTCTAGATGCACGACAGCGGCGGCGCAAGTTCAAAGCAGCCCACGTTCTTCCAGAACACCGCGTGCGACCCGAAAACATTCCAGTGCCTGCGGTACTCCGCAGTAGATTCCCACCACATGGATGACCGCTCTGATCTCTTCCTTGGTCACGCCATTTTTCAGCGCCCCCTGCAATGGGTCTCCCATTCGTGCATCTTGCCAAGCGCACCGATCATCGCGAGATTCATCATGCTTCGGGTCTTTGCGTCGATGGCGTCATCACCCCAGCCAAACCCCCAGCACCACGAGGTCATCGCCTTCTGGAACGGTCGCGTGAAGTCATCCGCAGCCGCAAGATTCCTCTCCACATACTCACCACCAAGCGTCGCCTTACGCCGTTCAAGCCCGGTTTCGAACATATTTTCCATCACGTATCCCTGATTCAGATTTCTAAGTTCCTGATATGGAGGGAGTTCATCCCTCGTAAGGTTCCATAACCGCTTGGTTTGGATTGGCAGCGCCAGGAGGAATGGAGCGACTCGTGAAAGGCACGGCCGGACTGACCAAAACCCGAAATAGCGGCAGGCATCGTCGACTTCGTTCTCCACCTCCCCAAGCGGTTTGCCATGCTCTCTCGACAGCCTGAGTGACGGCGATACGGTCGGAGCGTGCGGCAATCCAGTGATCAATCACCTTGGCAAAACTGCGCAATTCAATCCTACGGATCTGAATCAACCCATCCCTTTCTTGCCAGCCGCGCACCAAATCCACGACCTTTGCCAATTCTTCCGCATCGATTCTGGAAGCCCCGTCGACCGCCTCACCGATCACCGAATCCTCGGCAACAAGCCGACCGGCATCACCATCCTCCCCCTCTCCTTGAACCCGGTTCCGCCAATGGCGCTCACGCGCGCGCACCCGAAACGATCCGATGCGCGTAGAGATGGTCGATATGCGGCTTCATCCGACGATGAACCTGCCTGACGCGCGGTGGCGCATCCGCGATCGCCAGATAGCGCCGTTCCTGTCGCGCCAGCCCCGAGGAACGCGCGAGATTGCCGTGGAAGGAGCCACCGTCCCACCAACTATGGTTCGAGGTGTCGCCTCCCGGCTCCCATACCAGAGCCCCCTCGATGAAGGGGATGTCAACGGCGTTGCAAAACGCCGCCGTCATTTCCGCCGAACGGTCGAGCAGGTCATCGCTGTCAATCACGGTTGGTGGCATGCCGTCGAGCGCATGCAGAAGATCGAAGAGCGCGCGCTGCTCCGGAAATCCTACTTCTCCCTCATCGAAATCCGGCCATCTGTCATAGATGGCGGAGATGGTCTTGGCCGGATCCCGGATCAGAAAAGCATGGGTGAAATGCGCGAGAAACCCGGGCGTCCACATATGGCTGATATAATGCGGGAAATCCTTTATGAATACAGGCCCGTCCTCCGCACGACGGCGCAGGTCATCCCATACGCTCTCCAGTGTCAGGCCCGGCGACGTTCGGTCTCCCGGCTTGCAGCGGAGCCAGAGCGGTTCCTCGCCTTGATACCAAGCTTCCCCGAATGGTCCGTGAAGGCATTCAAGATCGCCGCGCTGGCGCATCATCCATTCAAAGGCGGTCGACGTTGATCGAGGTACCGCCCAAAGCGCGATGATCCTATACAGGAAGACTATCGAGCAGACATCCGTGCCGTCCCTCTGGCGTAAGGTTCAGGCTACGGAATACGCGCTGGTAAAGAGCGGTGTCATATCCCACGACCGGTTTGCCCAAAGCGACCTCAAGCTCCGCCGTAAGATGCGGCGGTCGCCGCGGAGCCCCACCTGGACCGGTTCGAAAATTGCACATTCCATTTGTCGGATATGCGTCGGCTTCCGGTGCCCGCTCCGCCACATGATGAAAGGAATTCAATGCCAGATCACCGCCGAACACCCATCGATGCCCGTTGATCTCCTCCTGCGACGCGAACCAAACCTGATCCCTGAAATGGGCGGCATAGAGTACGTCGAATCCCGCTTCACGGAGAAAGCCAGCGGTACCCTTCCACCATTCGGGCCAATGATACGCCGTGTTCAGCGCAACCCGTTCAACGCCGAGGTGCCGGAGCGCCTCGACCATCGCGTATCCGGCCATGTGAAAGGCCAGGCCATAACGGTCGGACAGCCGCACGCGGTGATCGCGTATGCCCATGACCCCCAGCCCACTCGCATGGACCCAGTTCGATCCCACCCGAGCCGCCACATCGGCGCCGTTCCGCGACATGCACTGCGCGAATTCCTCCAGCTTCCCGAAGTTGCTTTGCCGCTGGTCCAGACCGTTTCGATAGTCCGGCGCATGCATCATCCAACCATGCACCCCGACCTCCGAGGAAGCGATACGAAGGGAAACCGACGGAGCGGGGTCGAAATCGCAGGGAGGACAGTTGAAGCCCACCTGATACCGAAACAGCTTGTGCTCAGGGCGCCATTCCTGCGGCATCAACATGAAGCCGAAGCTCCTCCGACCCAATATGGAGTCCGTTGGCCGTCACATTTTCAGCGGCCACCCGGCCCGTCCCGAAAAAACTACCGACCCGCATCGGTCGCTTGAATCCCGACGGTACGGTCGGCTGCCCCGGCTGACTGACATTGGCACGTGCCTGCCCCTCGCAACCGATCTCCGTCGCGACAAGGGTGGACTGGCTGGCCGACTCAGACATGGACCGCCTCACGCATCCAGGACTGAAGCGCCTGGATTGAATGCTCCGAATTCACACCCCCACAGGGATCCACGACCAGTGGTCCCGGTCGAAAGCCGCGCGAGGAAAGCCCGCGCTGCACCGATTCCACCAAACGAATGTCCTCCGCGACCGTCGTCTGGCGATCCTGCACAGCCAGATATTCCAGCACATTCAGGTCATCACCGCGTCGGGCGTGCCAACCACGCCAGACCGTAACCAGATCGACGCCCGCGGGCCTCCAGTGATAGGTGTTCAGCACATTGCCCGGATAGACCTGGAAGGAAAACGTCGGCCAAAGAAACCAGCTTGAATACTCGTTCGAATACGGAGTCGAAGCGTCGATGCGATAGGTCATCCGATCCAGATTCTGGCACTTCGTCCGGTGGCGCAGACAACGACCCTGAGGTTGAATGTCGTAGGTCTCCGGCTTCACGACCCCGGTCGAGAAGGTCGGATGGTTCAGGGAGCAGTGATAGCATTCGGAATAGTTCTCCACGGAGACCTTCCAGTTGCACCGCTCCGGGATTTCCACCCAGCGAAACGGCTCCAGTTCCGAATGATGCGGTACGAACGCCTCAAGCTCTTCCCGCGCTCCCGGAAACCAAACCTCCATTGGTGCGGCATCAATATCGAGATTGACGAAGATGAAGCCGAGGAAAAGCTCGGTGCGAATCTCGTTCAGACAGATTTCGGAGCGGTCGAATCCGGGAACAGACGCGATATTCGGACCTGAACGAAGCTTTCCGGTCAGTTCATAGGTCCAGGCATGATAGGGGCAGACGATCACGCGGGCTCGGCCTTCGCCCTCGACGAGCTGATGCGCCCGGTGCTGGCAGACATTGTAAAAGGTTCTGATCCTGCGGTCCCGGCCCATGATGCAGAAGAGACTCTCTCCGGCGATCTCAAAAGCGAAATAATCTCCCGGCTCGCGCAGCCGCGAGGAATGTCCGGCAAACTGCCATGTCCGCGCGAACAGCCCCTGCCGTTCCCGGGCGTAGATTTCAGGGTCGGTGTAGTATCTTGCCTCAAGCGAGCGAACCGCTTCTTCCTTCAATCCGCATCCTCCGCGTAGATGCCCATCGCGTGCCGTCGTTCATGGAAGCCCGCAACCCTTTCAACGACATGCGGTCGCGCAGCGGCGACCACGAAGCTCAGCAGCGTTTCCAGAACCATGATCGTGGAGACCGATGACGGAAAGAACTGCGGTGTGTCGACCGATACGACGAATCCGTGGTCGGACCCCCGAATCACCGGCGAGGCGGGCGAGTCGCTGATTCCGACCACCCGCACACCCTGTTTCCGGGCGACCTCGACCGCGGCGACCACTTCGCTGCGGTACGGGCGGCAGGTGATCGCGATCAAAGCATCCCCGCCGTCGGCACCCGCCAGATCGTCCAAAGCGGCGGACCCCAGACGAGGTATCGCATGGAATCCTTCCATCCCCGTGGACGCAAGGTAGGTGAAGTTCCGGGCATTAGCCGAATTCACGCCCACCCCCAGCGTAAACACCTGCCGCGAGGTCTGGAGCATCTCCGCCGCCGCCTTGATTCGCTCCACCGGAATGTCCGCGAAGGTCTCCTCGATGTTTCGCAACGCGCTGCCGACCATATCCGCATAGAGCGTTCCCATCTCCCCCTTCACCGCCTGCGCCTGAAGCCAGCGCGCCCGATCGTGAAACGAAAACAGACCGTCCCGGATCGCCGCACGGAACGGCTCGCGGAAATCCTCGTAGCCGTCGAACCCGATCGCCTGCGCCATGCGTACGAACGTGCTCGGCTTCACCTGCGCGAATTCGGCTATCTCACGCACCGTCGAGACACCCACCGCCTGCGGATTTTCAAGGACGTACCGCGCCGCCTTCCGCGCTTCCGGTGTCAACGCGTCCCACTCGCCGTTTATCCGATTTAGTGCAAGGTTTGATACATTTGTTTCATTCATGGTTGACTACGGTACAGATGTTCTAATACGCCGTCCAGGAGAATTCCGCCTCAAGGACATCGTCGATGCGAGAGCTTCCCTCCCATGCCCGTACGGTCATCATCGGCGGCGGCATCATGGGCTGTGGCATGGCCTACCATCTGGCCAAGGAGGGCTGGAGCGATGTCGTGCTGCTCGAAAAAGCGGAACTCACCAGCGGCTCGACTTGGCATGCCGCCGGACAGATCACCCATTCAACCTCCAGCTTCGCTCTCGGGAAATGCGTCGATTACAATATCGGCCTCTATTCCGGTGCATTGGAAGCCGATACCGGCCACTCGGTCACCTGGCATGGCTGCGGCAGCTTTCGGATCGCCTATACCGAAGATGAGATGGACTGGCTCCGGTACACGCTGTCGGTGGGTCGTGCCCTGAACTTTCGGATCGAGCTTGTCGGACCCGACCGGATCAGGGAATTGCATCCGTTCTACGGTCTCGACGGGGTGCTCGGCGCCCTGCACACACCCGACGATGGCCATGTAGACCCTTCCGGCGTCACGCAGGCGCTCGCGGCGGGAGCCCGTGCCGCCGGTGTCGCGATCAAGCGCCGCTGCAGAGCCACTGGCCTCACCCGGATCGGGACGGGCGAATGGAGAGTGGAAACCGAAGCAGGCGCCGTCATCTGCGAGCATGTGGTCAATGCCGGTGGAACATACGCTCGGCAGATGGGCGAGTGGACCGGCCTCAATCTGCCAATGACCTCCCTGACCCACCATTATTTCGTCACTGAACCGGTGCCGGAATTCCAGGATCTTGAGCGCGAACTTCCCGTCATCCGCGACGACAGGCTGGTCTCAGGATACATTCGCAAGGAGCAGAACAAAGGCTTGATCGGAATCTATGAAAAGGCCGATCCAAACACGGTCTGGGAGGACCATTGCCCATGGGAGGCCGAACATGAATTGTTCGCTCCCGACTATGATCGGGTGATGCCGTGGCTGAAAAACGCGCTCGAGCGAATGCCGGCATTCGCCCAGCTTGGCATATCCCGCGAAGTTCATGGGGCGATCAGCCATACTCCGGACGGCAACCCGCTGGTAGGTCCCGGCCCGGATGCCCCGAATTACTGGTGCGCCTGCGGCACGCAGATCGGGATCGGTTGGGGACCTGGTCTGACGCGTGAATTGGCGCGGTGGATGGTTCATGGTTCCGCCGACATTTCCATGCGCGAATTCGACCCACGCCGTTTCGGCAACTATGCGGACAGGACATGGCGGATCACCAAGGCAAAGGAGGATTACTGCCTCCGCCACGAAATACCGTTCCCACATCTCAACCGCCTCGCCGGACGTCCGGTCAGGACGTCAGCGCTCTACCGGACTCTGACGGCGAAGGGTGCGGTTCATGAAGAGATCTTTGGTTGGGAACGCCCTCGTTGGTTCGCACCCGAAGGCACTGAGGCCAGGGACATCTACGGCTTTCGGCGCAGCGATCTCGACGAGATCGTTGCGGTGGAGGTGCGGACTGTCCGCACCGCCGCCGGGATCATGGACATTTCCTCTTTCGCCAAGATCGAGGTGAGCGGAGCGGATGCCCATGCCTATCTGGACGGTCTTGTGCCAAACCGGATTCCAGCGGCCGACGGTCGGGTGATTCTCGCCCATTTCCTGAACCGTCGGGGGCGCATCGAGGTGGAGGCGACGATCGTCCGTCTGACCGGAGACCGATACTACCTCACCTGTGCGGCATTACTCGAGCGGCGCCTCATGGATCATCTGACACAAAACGCGGGTCAGGCCCGAGTCGGGATCCGCTGCCTGTCCCGGAAATGGCAAGCTCTGGCACTGCAGGGCCCGCTCTCGCGCGCCATTCTGTGCCAATGCACGGACAGCCCCCTGGACAACGCAGGCTTTCCATGGCTTTCCGCTCGGTCGATCACCGTCGCCAACCGACCCGCGGTCGCTATCCGCATGTCCTATTCCGGCGAGCTCGGATGGGAAATCCACGCCCCTGGCGAACATATCGCGCCGATCCATAACGTGTTATGGGAATCGGGAGTGGCTTTCGGCCTGCGGGACTACGGCTCTTTCGCCATGAACGTCATGCGTATGGAGAAGATGTACAAAGGCGCGGGAGAGCTCACCAACGAGGTTACCCTACCTGAAGCTGGCATGATGCGCTTCGCCCGACTCGAAAAGGAATTCCTGGGCAAACGCGAAACCGAGGAAGGTCTTGCCAAAGAGCTTCCCTGGTGCTGCGCCTACCTACGGATCGAGCCCGATGGTATCGCCGACGGACATGGAGGCGAGGCAGTTCTGCTAAACGGTGAAGTCGTCGGCGCCACCTGTTCCGTCGCGTTCGGCCCGACCGTAGGTGCGGTCCTCGCCTTCGCCTACGTCAAACCGTTCGCCGCGGTTCCCGGAACGGAGCTCGAAGTCATCATTCAGGGCCAGCCGCGTCCTGCCCGCGTCCTTGCGGAACCTGCCTACGACCCGCGGAACCTGCGCCCGAGAGCGGATTTCGAAAGGGAACCTGACATATGATAGTCCCCCGCTCTGCCCGCTTTACCGGCCCGCACCGGAACCGCACGGAATCGACCTGGGTGACGATCGGCGGCTTTTCGGCGACGCGGCGAAAGGACCCCAAAGGAGTGCAGCGATGATTTCCGAAACCATGAACGCGGTAATTCTCACGGGCCATGGCGGACTCGACCGGCTTGAGTTCCATGAAGACTGGCCCTCGCCCAGACCCGGTCCCGGCGAAGTTCTGATCAAGGTGGGCGCCTGCGGTCTGAACAACACCGATGTCAATACCCGCTCCGGCTGGTATTCCAAGGAAGTGACCGAAGCCACGACCGGCGGCGCATATGACGGGGTTGGCGATGACGGAACCTGGGGCGGCGACGGCATCACGTTTCCACGCATTCAGGGGGCGGATGTTTGCGGAACCGTGGTCGGGTTGGGTGAAGGCGTTGACGCCGCCCTGTTTGGAAAACGCGTTATCACCGAAAATTGGCTGCGCGACTGGTCCAACCCGATGGACCTCAGCCGAACAGGATATTTCGGCAGCGAAGCCGATGGTGGCTACGCGCAGTATACCCGCATCGATGCCCGCAATGTCGGCGTGATCGAGTCGGATCTCAGCGACGCGGAACTCGCTACCTTCTCCTGCAGCTACACGACCGCCGAAGGCATGCTCTCGCGCGCCCGGGTCCGGGACGGTGACCGAGTTCTGATAACAGGCGCATCGGGTGGTGTGGGCTCGGCGCTGATACAGCTCGCCAACCGCAGGGGTGCGACGACCATCGCTCTCGCCTCCACCAACAAACATGCTGAGGTCGCGAAACTACGTCCTGACCATCTCCTTGAACGCGGTCCAGAGGATCTCGCCGCCGCTCTCCGCGAGGCTACAGGTAGCGAGACGGTCGATGTCGTTGCCGACATTGTCGGCGGCTCGGACTTCGGCACTCTTATCGACCGCATTGAGCGTGGCGGACGCTATACCTGCTCCGGCGCCATCGCGGGTCCCATCGTCGAGCTTGACCTGCGCACCTTCTACCTGAACGACCTTACATTGACCGGCTCCACCGTGGTCGAGCCTCAGATATTCAAGGATCTGGTCGGCTATATCGAGCGTGGAGAGGTCAGACCGGTCCTCGCGGCCACCTACCCGCTTCGCGATATTCACAAGGCGCAGCAGGCGTTCATCGACAAGAAGCATACCGGCAGTATCGCGGTTATCCCGTGACCGCCACCACGGTCAGGTCCGGAAGCGAAGTATCACCATGCAGCGAAACGACTACGAAGGCTCAGGCCAATAGAGCGACCCCATGAAAATCACGAGGATTTCCGTCTACCGAACCCATCTGCCATATGTCGGTGGCGTCTATGGCTGGGGTCGCGGCAATCGGATCGATACGGCGGTCGCTTCGGTTGTCGTTGTCGATACGGATGCCGGTCTGCAGGGCTGCGGGGAATTCACCCCCTGCGGCGAGAACTACATGGTGGCGCATTCCGAAGGGGTGGAGGCGACGACACGTCTGCTCGCGCCCGCGCTTCTGGGTAAGGATCCGCGGCAGACGGCGCGAATCGAGCGAATCATGGACTCCGTGGTCCAGGGACATGGATATGCCAAGGCCCCCATTGACGCCGCGTGCTGGGACATACTCGGCAAATGCGTAGGCGTTCCGGTCTGGCTGCTGCTTGGGGGAAAGCTGACGGACGGAGCCCCGATGTATCGGGTAGCGCCCCACGGAAGCCAGGAGAGGACCGCACGGGAATTGGAACATCACCGCGCGTCCGGTTACCGCCAATTCCAGATCAAGGTAGGCGCGGACTGGGCCACAGACATTGACCGCATCCGCGCCGCGCTTGCCATGCTCAAGACAGGTGAACGGGCATTTGCCGACGCCAACCAGGGCTGGCATATTGACGAAGCGATCAAGGTCGCAAGAGCCACCCGCGATCTCGACTACGTAATGGAGCAGCCGTGCATGACCTATGAGGAATGCCAACAGGTCCGCCGACGCACCGACCTTCCAATGAAACTAGACGAATGCATCACCGACATCCGCGCAGCGCAGCGGGTCGTGCGCGACCGCGGCGCGGAGATCTGCTGCCTGAAACTCTCCAATCTCGGCGGTCTGTCCAAAGCCCGACGCGTTCGGGACTATCTGATCGATAACCGCATTCCCGTCGTCGCCGAAGACACTTGGGGCGGCGAAATCACAACCGCCTCATTGCCCATTTCGTCGCGTCGACCCCGGAGGATTTCCTGGTGAACACGACCGATCTCCACAATTACAACACGCGGCCAACAGGCATGCCCGGCCCGCGAACCGGGAATGGCAAGCTGTTCGCACCTGACGCTCCCGGACTCGGCGTGAGCCCCGACTTCGAAAGCCTTGGCAAGCCGGTGGCGATCCATGGCAGAGTCAATTCCCCTTAGGGTCCGCGACCCCATGGCCTACGCGGATCCGGCTTCCCCATGATTCGAATGAAGGATTCCAGGACATCACCTTGAAAATCACCCGAATTACGGTGTTCCAGAAGAATCTTCAACTTTCGCATCCCTGCCGGCTGTCGGGCGGGTGGCTCGAATTTTCGGTGCTCGACGCCACATTTGTCCGGATCGATACCGATAGTGACCTCATCGGCTGGGGCGAAGGTACGCCATGGGGCCACACCTACGTACCGGCCCATGGCCCCGGCATCCGCGCCGGTATAGAAACCATGGCCCCTTTCGTTCTCGGCCTTGATTCCCGCCGAACGCTTGACATTGAACGCGCGATGGATTTCGCGCTTTCCGGCCAGCTCTATGCCAAGTCCCCGACCGACAAGGCCTGTAGGGACGTTGCGGGCCGGGCCGCCGGTACGCCGATCGCCGACCTGATGGATGGCGGAAGCCGCGCACCCATGCCGATCGCGAGTTCCATCGGTGCCGCGACGGTGGCGGAAACACGGGAACTGATGAACCACTACCGCGCCCGCGGCTATGTCGCTCACCCGGTCAAAATCGGGAACCATCCCGATCACGATATAGAACGCATCCGCGATGTGGAGTTGAATCGACTGCCGAACGAGCGCATCCTGTATGACGCCAACCGGGCCTGGTCCCGACAGCAGGCGTTAGGGGTGATGCGGGCGACCGAGGATCTTGGCGTTATGTTCGAGCAGCCCTGCGAGACGCTGGACGACATCGCCGCCATCCGCCCGCCGCACGCCGCTCCCGTCAGTATAGATGAATGCCTTGTCACGCTTCAGGACGCCGCGCGGGACGATGCGGCGGAGGTGTTCGGCATCAAGTTGAATCGCGTGGGTGGCCTAACCAAGGCGGCGAGACTGCGCGATGTCGCGCTCGCTCACGGAATCGACACGCCCGTGATGGCGACCGGCGGCTCCGTCCTTGCCGATACGGAAGTCCTTCATCCTGCCGCCACCATTCCCGACCGCAATCTCCTTGGCGTCTGGGCCTGTCAGGACATGCTAGTTGAAGACATTGCCTGCGGAGGCGGGCTCCGCAACACGGACGGACACCTGCGGATTTCCGAGACCCCCGGCCTTGGTGTGCATCCCAGCGAAACCGCCTTTGGGGCGCCGGTAGCCACCTATGGCTGACCGACCGCATCCATTTGACCAGTTATCCGCTTTGAAGCCGTTCTCAGCCAGCGTTCCGGCAACTGGACCCGGCACCGGTCACATCTTCGACTCACCGCAATCCGGTTGAACCGCATCATGAGAATAAACCGCCTCCGCCTCTGGACGATTCCGCTTACCAGTCAGAGGACATATTACATGGCCGAAGGAAAAACCGCCGATACGGTTGAGACCGTGGTCGTCGCACTGGACGCGGATACCGGACATACCGGTTGGGGTGAGGCCTGCCCACTCCCCCGCTATCTCCCGGCCTATTCCGGTGGCATTGCCCCGGTCGTCGCGGAACTGGCGCCATTGATCATCGGTGCCGACCCGGTCGGACCGGAAGCCCTGATGTTCGAGCTTGACGCCCACCTTCCTGGACATGCCTACGCGAAGTCGGCCATTGATATAGCTCTGTGGGACCTAACGGCAAGGGTCGCTGGCCTTCCCCTTCACGCCCTTCTCGGGGGCCGGCGCCAGACCACCCTGCCCCTGTATCATTCCATCACATGCACCGCTCCCGACGAAATGGCCCGCATCGCCCGTGAAGCGCAAGCGACCGGTATCACCCAGTTCCAGGTAAAGCTCGGGGCGGATGGGAGCTGGCAAACAGATGTCGAACGGTTGGTAAAGGTGCGTGAAGCGGTTGGTCCCGGCCCCCTTGTCTACGGAGACTGGAACTGCGGCGCCACCCGGCTGGAGGCAACCCGTGTCGCACGCTCCGTCCTTAATCTGGATGTGATGCTGGAGCAGCCCTGCGCAACCCTCGCCGCCTGTGCCGCCGTCCGCGCCTCCACCGGTCTTCCTATGAAAATCGACGAGCTCGCCCACGACCTACCAACACTTCTCGAATCCCATCGGTTGGGCATCCTGGACGCGGCCGCGCTCAAACTCTCCAAATTCGGCGGTCTCTCCAAGCTCAGAAGCGCCCGCGACCTTTGCCTGCACCTGGGAGCGAGCATGTGCATCGAATGCACTTGGGGCTCGGACATCGTCACCGCCGCAGCCCTTCACCTCGCCGCAGCGACGGATCCGCAGCGACTGCTCAACACCTGCGATCTCTCCGGCTACGTATCGCCGCGTCTGGTACCGGACGCCCCGACCCGATCGAACGGTCGCATCGCGCCACCCGCCGGCCCGGGCCTCGGTGTCGTGCCGGATCCGGATATTCTGGGCGAACCGGATGCCGTTCACGGCTGAACTTACCAAACCCGCGGTGCATAACCACCGAGGTGCATACTCGATAGCGGCACCCTTGCCCGAGGATGTTCGGAAGCCGTCCAATAGATGAAAGGCCGACCAATGCAGAGACTTGGAACCCAGGACGAATGGATCGCCCGCGCACGCGAAGTCCTGCCCGGTGGTGGCTTTGGCAACTTCGATCCCGGCCTTGTGATTCGCAAGGGCCTGGGATCCCGGGTCTGGGACGAAAACGGTAAGGAATACATCGATTACCTGATCGGTTCAGGGCCGATGCTTCTGGGGCATAGCCATCCCGAAGTGCTGGAAGCGGTTATCGAACAGCTTCCGAAGGGGCAGACCTTTTTCGCCAACAACGCGGCGGGTGTCGAACTGGCGGAGGAGATCGCCAGAGCCGTTTCCTGCGTGGAGCAGGTCCGTTTCGTGACCTCCGGGAGCGAAGCGGACATGTACGCCATGCGTCTGGCGCGAGCCGTCACGGGACGCAACCGGATCCTGAAATTCGAAGGCGGGTATCACGGAATGTCCGCCGAGGCGCAGATGTCACTCGCGCCGACCCGGTTGGTCAATTTTCCGGACGCGGTGCCTGACAGCGCAGGCATACCGGACTCGCTTCGCGCCGAAATGCTGGTCGCTCCATTCAACGACATCGGGTCGGTCAGGTCACTGGTCTCCGAACATTGCGATGAGATCGCCGCGGTCATCGTCGAGCCGCTCCAGCGAATCGTTCCGCCGGTTCCCGGTTTCCTTGAAGCGCTTCGCGAGGAGTGCACGAAGGCGGGAATCCTCCTTGTTTTTGACGAAATCGTCACGGGTTTCCGTCTGGCCTATGGCGGCGCGCAGGAATATTACGGGGTGTCTCCCGATATATGTACGCTTGGCAAAGTCATTGGCGGCGGGCTTCCGATCGCGGCTATCGGCGCATCGAAAGACTTCATGAAGCATTTCAACAGATCGACCGTCGGGGAAGCCGGTTGGCTAATGCAACTCGGCACACTTTCCGGCAATCCCATTGCCGCAGTCGCTGGCTTGAAGACGCTGGAGATTCTGCGCCGCCCTAGCCAGTATGAAAAGCTCCGGCGAACCGGCGAGACCATCCAAGGCATGATGGCCAGCCATCTATCGGCTGCAGATATTCCCCATCGCATCATTGGCGACGCGACATTGTTCGACGTTGTGTTCACCGATGGTCCGGTGCGGAACTACCGTGAGGTGCTGGCAGCCGATGGGAGACTGAATTCGATGTTCAACGCTTCGCTTAGGGAAAACTGCATCCTTAAGTCTCCGGGCAAGATCTATCCAAGTCTGGCCTTGAACGAAGCTGACCTGCAGGAAACGGATGACACCATCTACTTCGCGGTCCGGGCGCTTCCACGCTAGAGCCCGGTCCTGGAAGCGGGACCTTTAAGCGGAATATGTTTTGCGCTGGTTTACTTCCCTGTTATCGTTGTGTCCGCCGGAAAACCTCCAAGCTGCTGTTTTTTTTGTAAACCCCACTTCCAGTCCGAAGTGCAACACCGGCCCGCCTCCGGAGCGAGGGGGTGACCCCGAGCGGAGGAGGCGGGCCGGTG
This sequence comes from uncultured Rhodobacter sp., assembly GCA_965201085.1. Classification (GTDB taxonomy): domain Bacteria; phylum Pseudomonadota; class Alphaproteobacteria; order Rhodobacterales; family Rhodobacteraceae; genus JAPOUP01. Next base: position 47,938 of record CBDAVS010000019.1, read on the forward strand.
TTGAAGGATTTTCCGGCCAGGGGCCCGGATTCCACGCGGAATACGGCGGCTGTCCCTTCGGATCGGAGCGTAACCGGGCCTCCCGGCGGCGGCAGGGCCCCGCGGCGGGAGGTGGCGCGCCCGTCCGGGCGAGGGAGGGGGTGGCCCGACCGAAACCGGGCGGGCGCGCCTGCGGAATTCCCTCTCCCCCGTCGGCCGACGGGGCGAAGCGCCTCAGGGAGGCCGCGCCCGCGCGAAAGCCTCCGCCGGCGTCAGGTAGCCGAGCGCCTTGCGGGGGCGCGCGTTCAGGATGTCCTGGACCCGCTTCACGCGGGCGTCCGTGACCTGCCGCAGGTCGGTCCCCTTCGGCAGGTGCCGGGGCGGCAGACCGTTGGTGTGCCCGTTCAGGCCCCGCTCCCACGAGTGGTAGGGCGTCGGGAGGAAGAAATCGGCCTCCAGCGCCTTCGCCACCTTCGCGTGCCCCGCGAACTCCCTGCCACTGTCCGCCGTGATCGTGTGGACCCTGGCACCGAGCCCCTTGAGAAGGTCGGTCATCGCCCCGCCGACCGCCTCCGCCCTCTTTCGGGCGCTCCGGGATGTGACCCCGGCCCGCGTGGCGACCACCCTGCCGGTCCGGTTCCTTTCCCCGCCGCCGCAGGTGCCCGCAAAGCGTTCCTCCGTCCCCGCCGTCCGCGCGTACGAGGTCGTATATCCGCTGACGGCCGACCATGCCGGGGTCCTCCAGCCGGAGACGCCCCGGGACCCGCTCCGGGCTCCAGCCCTCCCCGGCTTCGCCACGACCTTCGCCCGGCGCTCCTCCGTCAGCTTCCCCGGGACCGAAGAGGCCCCGCTCCGGCGCCCGGTGGCCTTCCTCCACGCCTGTCCCTGCCGGTATCCCCGCCCGCCGCCGTTGCGTCGGATCTCCCGCGATATGGTGGCCGGATGGCGGCCCGGCCGCCCGGCGATGGCCCCGTTCGAAAGCCCGCTTTTCCCCGTCGCGTATATCCGGCATCTTCCGTCGAAGGTCAGATGACGGTAGCCCTCGGGCATGACACTCTCCTATGCCGCGCACAGGGACTGTCGCCGTTATCCGGCCGATTCGCGGGATGCCGCACCCGAAACGCGGCTTCCCACCATCAACGGTGTTGCACTTCAGAGCGGAACGGGGGCCGCGAAAAAATCGCAGCCTGGCGGTTTTCTAGCGGACACTAGGTATGAGCGCCGCGAAGGCCGGAAGGACACGCGGGCGGGCGGTTACGGGCGCTCCCTGGACACGAAGGCCGGACCGGTGAGGCTGAGGATGCCTAGGTTGCGGAAGCGGGCTTTCGGGACAGCCGTCATCGAGCGCTGTCAGCGGCGCGGAAGCGGTGTGGAAGAGGCTTTGGTCGAGATGTGCCTGGCGGGCGTGTCGGTGCGCCGGGTTGAGGATATCACCGAAGCCTTATGGGGCACCTAGGTCGGCTCCGGCACGGTTTCGAACCCGAACGGGAAAATCCATGCCAGGATCGACGAATGGCGACAGCGCGGGATCGAGGGCGGTCACCCTCATGTTTTTCCCGACGGGACCGTGATGGAGCGGAGCCGGGCGGGCGAGGTCCGGAATGTCCCGCTCCCGGTCGCCATCGGCGTTGCCGCGGACGGCCATCGCGGGATCCCCGGCATCATGGAAGGCCCCAAGGAGGACAGGTCTGGATGGCCGGCCTTCCCGCGTCATCTCGTGGAGCGCGGTCTTACGGGCGTTCGGCCCATCGTTTCCGATGCCTGTCGAGGGCTGGTGGAAAGCGTCGCGGAATTCCTGCCGGACGCCCGGTGGCGACGCCGCGCCGTCCATTTCCACCGTAATGTCTTCGGTCCGGTGCCTTCGGGCAGGGTCCGGGACGTATCCAGGATGCCGAAGGCGGTCCACGCCCGGGAGGATGCGGGCCGTCATCGCCGGTCCGTGTGCGATGAAACCGGTGAAAGCCGCGGAACCGCTGGAAGAATACGGCCACGGGACCCTGACCTACCACGGCTTCCCCGACAGTCATTGGATCAGGCTCGGAACCGATAACCCCCTGGAGCGCATCATGCGGGGGATCGGACGTCGTACCGGGGTTGTCGGAGCGTTCCCCGATGGGACGTCCCGCCTCGATCCGGCTGCGGCCGGATCGAGGCACATCGCGGGAACACAATGGTCCACCCGCAAATACATGAACATGACTCCGCTGTTCGCGGATCAAACCCAGGGAGCCGACGTCGCGTGAAAACAGAAAGTGCGAAAGATATTTGACACTACCCCGACATCGGTCCTCTCCCCATGCACTTACGACACATTTTCAGCCGGATCGGAAACGCCGGGGAAAACCATCGCATTTTTTCAGTAAGTTGTCAGGAAACGGAAATCAAAAACCAGGTGAAGTTCCGTCTAAAGCATCGATTGGAAGCGGGTTACAACCAGCGCTTACGAAGGGAACAGGAACAAGGCGCATGACCACATCGAGCGCTGGATCGTGCTGACACTGACGCCCAAGCCCGATATGGTCAACTATCTGTATCTCGCGCGGTTACTACGCATCAGGTGCGAGCGCGAGGAAATTAATTCGGGCAAAAAAGCATTGAGACCGTCTACGGCCTCACCCCGGTTTCGGAGAACCATGGGCCATCCGAGAGGCTGCTACGGTGGAACCGAAGCCATTGCTCGATCGAGAACAGGAAGCCGACTACCGATTTCGGAACGGACGCCTGCCCAAAACCGAAATGTCGCCCGGTGCCCAATGGGGACGCCAGCATCTCCATCGCTCTCGCGGTCATCCTGAGACGGAGTCCCGACGTCGTACGGACGATGCACTACTTCGGCCGGTATGGGAACGAGGCAGCGGAGACCGTCCTATTCCGCCGCTGAAACCAAAACTCACACTGCCCAAAACCGATGCCGCACGGAACAGTGCCTGTGAACACGAACTTTCGCTGCCGATGCGCATCCGATCCGGAGAAGCTCCCTGCGCAATCAGGAGCCACCGCATCAGAGCGTCAGTAAGTGCCCCCACCGTCATCAGGAGGTTCAGACCACAGCCGAACCGCAGCGACGCGAGATCGATACCGGAAAATCCTCGCCTCGCCGCTGTACCATTGCGGACAAATGTGACTGCAGACTCTCGCCCCCGTCAGAAGTTCAGCGAAATGTCACGGTGAATGGCATTGCATCCAGCGATGAAAACCGCTTGGCCGCGGCTGAGCCGCTCCTGCTGACGGGCTCCGACGGTTTCGGAAATCTCCGTCAGATAGACCTCGACGCCTTCCTTCAATCCGCCCTCCGCGGCTTTCCGCCAACCTGTCTGCGCGGTGTATTCGTCGACCGCCCGTACCCACTCCTCCATCGCAGCCTCGCGGTCCTCGCGACCGTCCCGCAGCGACCGTCTGGCCTTGGACAGAGCGGAGCGCACATCACCCGCACCGGGAATCGCTCCGAAAGACTTCGCGGTTGCGTCCACCGCGTCCTCCGCCGTCTGCCGGTCCCCGTTTGCGATCAGGCCTTCGAGCGCCAACAGGTCGCTTTCCATCGCGAAGAACGCATCGTTCGCTTCGATCACAGCCACAAACTCGGCGGCCGCTTCATGCGCTCCGTCGGAGGCGCGCCTGTAGGTATTGCGTGCCTTGTCCTCAGTGGAAACCAACGCGCTGAAGCTGGAATAGGCTTCGTTCCAGTCATCGGGCATCTCCGCCGCGATTTCATCCCGCTCGTGCAGCAGCTCCGCCGCCCGCTCCTCAAGTGCCGCTCGTCGATCCGCATCGGACCCGGAGGTGAAATAGCCGGCCTGTCTCAGACGCTGTTCGGCCTCTCTTTCAAGCTTCCGAATCCGCTTCTCCAGTTCCCTCACAAAGATCAGCCGAGGACGATAGTCCGGCTCCGCTTCCTCAACGGCGGCATGGGCCAGGAACACCGCGTCAAGTTCCGCAATCGCCGCTTCGGCGCTACCAAAAGCATCGCTCAGTTCCTCGGCCATTTTCTCCGGCAGGCCGGAAAGGTCCAAGGCCCGTGCGTCCGCGATAGCCGCGCTCACCTGGTTCCGGTCAGTTTCCATTCTGACATATACGTATTCCTCAAGGCAAAGCTGCAGGCCCGGATTTCGCGGCGGCGGCGCGGTTTCACCCAGAAGCGACGCCCGGTTGGGCAGGTAATTCACCAATTGCGGGTAATAGCCGACAATGCCAAGCGCCAACAGCTGAAGACAGATGAACGCGATGACACCCTTGTAGATCTGAACGGTCTTCACCACAGCCGGCGCCACTCCACGCAGGTAGAACAGCGCGAAACCGAACGGTGGAGTCAGGAACGAAGTCTGGATGTTCAGGCCAATCATCACCCCCAGCCAGACCGCAGTGATGTTAGCCTGCGGATCCGCCAGAAGGATCGGCGCTACGATAGGCACCACGACCACAGCGATCTCGATGAAGTCGAGGAAGAAGCCGAGAATGAAGATCACCGCCATGACGATGACGAACTGGCTCCAGAATCCACCCGGTAACGATGTCAGAAACTCCTTGACCAGTTCCTCGCCGCCGAAGGCTCGGAACGCCGCCGTGAGCATTGCCGCACCGAGTAGGATGATAAACACCAGGGACGTGGTCTTCGCGGTCTCGATCATCACTTCGCGAAGGGTGTCGTCGACGCGAAGCACACGTAATCCCGACCAGATCAGACCCGCGAGAACCAGGCCGGTTCCAATTCCACCCAGCCCTATGCCGGTCGCGTCGGCCCCGGTCGCTATGACGGACTTGATGTTCATATTGTAGTTGCCGAGCGCGAAGGCGATCACCGCGAGACCCGCCAGCGCTAGAATCGCGGGAAAAAAGGTCGTTCGTCCGGACTGGACGAGGCGATAACCCGCCATGATCAGCGCACCTGCGGCACCTATGGCTCCGGCCTGGTTGACGGTCGCAATACCGGAAATGATTGAACCGAGTACGAGGAAGATCAGCGTTAACGGCGGAACTACCGCAAGAAACACATTTACCCAGAAACGTGCGTCCCGAGCACCGTCATACGGCACTGCAGGAGCGAATTTCGGCCGGATCAGCGCCAGAACCAGAATGAATAGCATGTAGAGCAGAACCAGGACTATTCCAGGGACGAAAGCGCCGAGAAACATCTCGCCCGCGCTGGTCGAGGTGACGTCGAACACCGATGGCATGCTCAGTTCGCCGGTCGCATCCTTGTGCAACGCCTTGCGGGCGGTCGAGGCCTGGTCCGCGGCACCCGCCAGCTGGTCGGCGAGAATGATCAGCACGATGGATGGCGGAATGATCTGTCCAAGCGTACCGGAGGCGGCGATCGTGCCGCTGGCCAGCGACGGCGAATATTTGTTCCGCAGCATCGCAGGGAGCGAAATCAGCCCCATGGCGACAACGGTCGCCCCGACGATGCCGGTTGTGGCGGCGAGCAGCGCCCCCACGAACACAACGGAGATGCCAAGACCGCCAGGAACCGGCCCAAACAGGCGCGCCATCGTCACAAGCAGATCCTCGGCGATTTTCGATCGCTGAAGCATGATGCCCATGAAAATGAACAGCGGAATGGCGATCAGCGTATCCCGCTCCACTTCCCAGTAGACCCCCCGGAGGTTCGTGACCCCCGCAGTGAGCCATTGTGACGGCCCACCCGAATGGAAGAAGGCATCGACGTTGCCACCGGCAAACAGGAATCCGGATACGGCGGCGAGAACTATCGAGATGATCGCGGCGCCGGGAAGCGCGAAGGCCACGGGAAAACCCGACCCCAAAGCCGCGGCCATGGTGATGATCAGGATAGCGAGGAAAAAGAGTTCCATGGCGTCGCCTCAATGTGCTGTCGATTCGTGTTCCGCACGCCCGGGCTCATCCCGGGCATCGGCAACGGCTTCGAACAGGCTGCTGACGAACTGAATCAACATGGTGATCGCGAATATGCCGAGGAACGCCGCCATCTGGTATTTTATGAACATCCCCGCCGTACCCGTTTGGCTGACCTCGAAATTGGCGATCGGGGAATTCAGGATTGCCTGCTTGCTTCCCAAACCGATCAGGATAACGGCCCAGCATGTGGTCATGCCCAGCAGAATCGCTCCGATTGCATTGACCCAGCCCTTCCGCCGTTGGACCATACCCGCGTACAGCACATCGACCCGTACGTGACCTTCATGCAGCAGCGTGTAGGCTGAGGAGAACAGGAACAAAGCCGCATACCAGTACCGTACGAGATCGCCCATCAGCGCCTGCTCGTAGGAAAAGACAAAGCGCGAGAAAACGATAAGCAGTTCGGCGATCACAATCAGAAGCGCAAGCCAGATAAATCCAAGCGAACGGGAAAACACCGCGACAACGAAGCCGAGAACGGCGAGTGGGAAATGAATGTAGGGCCCGATGAAGCGGGATCGGATCAGCGCGTCTCCAAGCTCACCCGGAAACACCATCTGTAGCAATCCTTCCACCCGGATGAACGCGATCGACGCGTCGGCGATCCCGGTGAACAGAACCGTGAAGTAACAGCCTCGGATCAGGTAGGCGTTGAAGTCGCTGATCCTGCGTGCGTCGTAACGAAGCGCTCTATCGGGTGTGCGCAGCACGAACAGGATCGATGCCGCGAGGGAGGCAAGGTACACAAGTGGCAATGTCCAGGCGCGGGGATCGTCCCCGAACAGTTCCTCCAGCGGTGGGAACCCGACACCGACGACAAGAATGTTGTTCAAAAAGAATGCCGCCAGCAATGCCAGCATGATCCAGCCGAACATCCTTACAATCGGTGCGGGTCGTCCGTATGGTGAGATTTCCATCAGGTCCGAAGCTGGACTCATCGCACTCCCCTGGCTGGGCCGGTAAGATCCCGTAGCCTCTGCCTGTCGGCATCGCTGACCACCGAAACTCCAAAGGGAAGCCGGCCTTGTTGGCCGGCTTCCGCAAATCTAGCCGTTTGGCAGCTACGGACTATACGAGGCCAAGGATGCGGTTACGCTGGTTGGAGAACTCAACTTCGGCCGCCGCGCGCCAAGCTCCGATCTCTTTCAGAGCGGCCTGGAAATTGTCATCGATTTCCGCCGCCATATCCGAGTGATCGCGGGTTTCTTCGAACACCTCCGCGGCCGCGTCACCGAAGGCGTCCCAGACATCGTCGTTGAACTGGCGCACTTCGACACCGTGGTCGTTGACCAAACGGGCGAGATATTCGCCGTTGCGAGCACCCGCTTCCTCAGGCTGCGCCGCATGCTCTTCGTTGCAGCAGGCGATGATTACATCCTGCTCGTATTTCGACAGGCCACCCCACCACGACGCGTTCATACCGAAGGCAAGGCCTCCACCGGGCTCATGCATGCCGCCGGTGTAGTAGAATTTTGCCGCTTCGTAGAATTTCATGAAGTAGTCGTTGAACGGACCGACCCATTCGGTCGCTTCGACGGCACCTGACACGAGATTCTCGTAAATCTGGCCACCGGGCAGCGACACCGTCGATACGCCAAGCTTGGACATCACCGTACCACCAAGACCCGGGATACGCATCTTCAGGCCCTGCAGGTCGTCGGGGCTCTCGATTTCCTTGTTGAACCATCCGCCGGCCTGTGCGCCGGTTGCGCCGCAGGCCAGTGCTTTCAGGCCAAAGTCGCCGGACAGCTTGTCCCACAATTCCTGACCACCTTTGAACTTGATCCAGGAATTCCATTCCGGCGTGGTCATGCCAAAGGGAACGGAGGTGAAGTATGCGAAGCCGGGATGCTTGCCGATCCAGTAGTAATCGGCGGCGATGTAGGCCTCGCTGTTGCCGCTTGCAACTTCGTCGAACACGTCAAACGCGCCAACACGCTCGCCGGCGGCGAAATATTCGGTCTGGATTGCGCCGTTCGACACGTCGACAATTCGCTGGGCCAAACGCTGCGCTGAAAGCCCCAAGCCCGGGAAGTCGCGTGGCCAGGTTGACACGATGGTCAGAGTTGTCGCGTTCTGGGCATTGACCATCGGCGCGGCGAGCGCGGCACCGGTTGCGCCCAGCGCCGCGGTTTTCAGAAAGTTACGGCGTTCCATATTGGTATTTCCTTCCATTGAGTTGACCTTCGGCATTCTTGCTGGAGTGCCGCCGCTTGGCAAAACAGGCACCTATGGCACCCCCACTGCACTGAAACTAGCGCAACTGAAAGGGAACGCAACCGCTTTTGCGTCGATACCCGGAGGCTGGACGAGGACATACGCAAGCCCCTGGATCTGAGCGATCGAAATATAGGGAAAACTGTCGAACGTGCGAGCCCATCCCGAAAATATCCTTCCACGCTGTCCAAGACTTTTGATCTCTTTGCTATTGATGGAGTGTGGTCTCCGGTCCACATGGCAACAGGCCCGACGCTCGTGCGGTCAATAACAGCGTCGCTTGCCGACTCGAAATCGGCTCGATAACTCAGCATGCTTTTACGCAAACGATCGTGGACCTTAACCGGTTCGGTGCCGGAATGCGTGAAGAGCCCGCGTTGAAAACATTTGGCGTATACGCCGCTCATGGCGACCTATCCATTCCCGGGAGCGCTTTCCGACGACCGAAGGCGGCTCGGCCCGACCTCGGCGATTCCACCGGATGCGTTCCATCCAGCATCGGTACCCAGCAATGCTCCACCTTGATGACACGTCGGTCACCCGTTGGCGATTTCCTGGTTTTTCGGGCATCCTGAATTATCACTCCTGCGCATTGGTCTACCGGACGAATTGCCCATCGCAGCCGCGAATTGAACCTGAGGCGCTGGTTTTCCTCAACTGTGAGACTCCCTCCACCCATGGGTGAACCGATGGCCAGCAAGCTTCCAGATTCCCAGATCACGACCGTCCCAATCACCGGCAATGTCCTTCCAGAAACCGCGGATCCTCTCCAACGCTTCGTCGGGCGAGAAAATAACCAGCGCCGTCTCGCGCCGGTTTAGCCTATTCCCCTCGATGGCGTTGCTGGTATAGTTCAATTCGATCCGGAACCGATCATCCAGGTTCCGGACAAGCGTTTCGTGCAAAGACCTAAATTGGTCGAAGCGCTCTTTTCTGGCTGTCAGTCCATCACTGTCCATATCCTGTTCCATGAACCATAACGTTATGGTTGCTGGTGAGCCTTGCGAAAAGAATGAACCGGCACCACGCGCATAGTGTTCTCAGAACAGAAAGAGATGCTGGACTGGAACTGGGTCGGCAGCCTCGTTCGGGTGGGTTCGTCCTGTGCAAAGTAACCACGATCTCACGACCGTCAGCGGTGTCGACCTCGAGGTCGAGAAACCACACTTTCTGACCAATCGAAAGGAAGACAAATTGCACACGGAGTCGTCCGGTGGTGTGCCAGCGCAGATACCACAGACCGCGTTCAGCACAGCCCTTTCCAAACCCGCTACTTCGATGCACACCAATTCTTCGTTGCATCCCGCAAAGTCACAAAGACCCGGTAATTTCATCCATGCTTCGGTGGTATCGTCTCGGGTAGCCTGCGTGACCGCCTGCTTTGACATTTCGTTAATTGCGGCCCGACGGTCTACGCACTAGGCTTCCCAAGAGCTATTGGGAAAGTTGGCATGACGGAAATCCAAGCGGAAATAAGACTTCCAACCCAGGAACTGCAACTCGACCTCTCGTTCTTCACCGAAACGCTTGGAATGCGTCTGGACATGATCTATCCAGCCGACGACCCTAAGGTTGGCGTGTTGTCCGGCCATGGACTGCGCATCAGGATTGAAACCGGAGCCCCCGAAAGCCCCGGAACGATTCGAATCCGCACTGAGAACCCCGATAGCTTCGCTGGAGGCGTGCGGGAGCTCAAGGCTCCCAACGGCACGCGTGTGGAAATCGACGAACTCAACCCGCCGTTAGTGGTGCCTTCGACGATCCATTCCTTTTTGGTGCGGCGTCTGGCGGATCAGGCACCCTGGATCGTCGGACGCGCGGGCATGGAATACCGTGATCTGATTCCGGACCGGCTTGGAGGGTCGATCATCGCCAGCCATATCCGTATTCCGGATGGCGGGCCAGTGCCGGACATGGTGCATTATCATACCGTGGGGTTTCAGCTCATCCACTGCATCGGCGGTTGGGTGGATGTCGTCTACGAAGACCAAGGCCCTCCCATTCGACTTCACGCCGGTTGTTGCTTCATTCAACCTCCGGAAATCCGACATAGGGTGCTCCGTGCGTCGGACAGCGTTGAAGTGATCGAGGTTGGAGTGCCGGCTGAGCATATCACCACCATTGACCACATAATGGAGCTACCGACGCCGTACCGGCGGCCTGACCGTGAATGGGATGGCCAGAAATTCGTGCATAACGAGGCCGACAAGGCGATTTGGGCTCCCCATCGTCTGCCGGGATATGTCAGCCGCGACACGACCATTGCCGAAAATACCAAGGGCGTCGCAGGCGTCCATGTCGTGAAACGCGGGAATGGCGAGCCGGAATGGAACAGCCACAATGCTGACATATTATTCACCTTTGTGATCAATGGTGGCGTGACGTTGCAGGGGGATGGCCGCGAACCTTATCGGCTGGAAGCTGGAGATGCATTCGTCATCCCTCCGAATACGCGCACATGCTACTCCGATCCAACGGATGAAATAGAGTTGCTTGAAGTTGCGCTGCCGGGAGATTTCGAAACCGCCGAAGACGCTGCCAATATGAGCAACGGGATAGGAGAGTCCAAAGACCAGCATTCGGTGCGGGAAACCTAGTCTCCCGGTGGTGATGCCAAGGCCATCGCCGAGGTCGCGAGAAGGGAGTTTGGTGGATTCCGTGCCATGTTCGAACAACACGGCTGGCCCGAACGCGGTCAGGCTATGCTTCCAAGAGTGCAGAAGCGGGTTAAGGATGCCTATGGCAGCATCCGCGAATTCGAAGAACATTTTCGTAAGTAGTGTCCGCCAGAAAATCGCCAGGCTGCCGATTTTTCGCGATAAAAGAGGGAATCCGCCTTGCGGGGAATCACCGGACATGGCGGTCAGGGTATGCCTCGGAATCCACCAATCCTCCACCCGGGAGGCACCGATGCGCAGGGTCCACGACCCCCGCCGGTGCCCTGTCACTCCCACATACATTACCGGCTCATTCCCTTCTCCGCTCCGTCCGGGCCCGTATGGCCCTGGCATGGGTTTCCGCGACGTTGAGGATGCGCAGGCCCTGCCATGGCTTCCGGGTTCCGGGCAGGGGCCGGCGCTTCGCCGGGCGGAACCCGGCGAGGCCGGCGACGGGCGTGAGGTGGCGCGCCACGGTCATGTCCGGCTCCGGCGGCGCCCTCTGGCCGATGACGCGCCCGTACGCGGCGTGGATGACCACCGCCCCGACGCTTTCCGGGCTTACGTGCCGCTCCGCCGGGCTGTCGGGGCTCTCCCGCGCCGGAAGCTGGAGGTCCCGGACCCGGAACGCGGTCATCGCGTCGAAGGCGAGGCATCCGCGCAGGTCACCGGCGGCGTCGGGCCTGCGGTCCCTTATCCCCGTCCCCGTCCTCAGGGCCCTGAAGCGTTCCCCGATGCGCCGGCGCGGCCCGTAGCGCCGCAGGGCGGTCTCCGCCGTCCGCATGCCGTCGCCGCCCCCGCTGGACAGGAGCGTACAGTGCGGCGCCTCTCCCTTCCGCACGACGTTCCCCGGCGGGTTCTCCCCGATGGCGGAGACCACCGTCACGGGCGGCGGGCGCCGGTCGGCGGCGTCCCCCGGTGCGGCGATGTCCGGTCCAGCGCAGCGCAGCGTCAGCGTGGCGACGCGCGCCCCGGCAAGGCGCCCGGCCCGCCGCGTCCGGGAACGGTGATCCTGCGGTGGCCGACCGGCCGTCCGGATGGCCGCTCCGCGCGTATTCCCGCTCCGCCCGGAGAACCTCCCGCCGGTCGGGCGGCGGCGGCGGCGTCCACACGCCGCCACGGAGGCCCGGACGCCGCCCGGAGGTCAGGCCGGGACACCGCTCCCGGCCCGCCGCCCGGTAACCCGTCCCGGCATGGTCCGGACCCACGGGCGTGCAGGCGAGGACGGGGCGGACCCCGTAGAGGGCCCGCCAGCCGTCCGCCACGCGCTCCGCCGCCAGCCGCAGCGCCAGGGAGGCGAGGCCGTGGACCCTCACCGACGGCCTGATCAGGAAGCGGTGGCTGTCAGGGACGGGACCCATGTCCGCGGTCCGCGCCCGCGCCGACCAGCCGATGGCACCGTCCCGGGGCCCCGGCCGGCGGCTCGCCGGAACGAAGCCCGGACCACCGGGCCGCCCGTGCGCGCCGCTCACGGTCCAGTACCGCAGCTGCCCTCCCGGAGCCCGCCGCCACCCCTCCGGATGGCGCCTCTCCATCATCGACCCGCAGGCGCGGCGGGGCGCCGCCAGGGTCGTCGGCGGCCGGTCGCCCGTTGAACGACGCGAAGCGCGGCGCCGCCTCCGGCAGCGTCAGGCCGGGCTCCTCCGCGGGCAGGGGAAGGACCCGCATCCCGGTGACCGTCGACGGCCTTCCGTCGTGGGTCAGCCAACCCTCCCGACCGCTCAGCCCGCGGGCGAGGCCCGAACGCGTGACGCCGCCACGGAGGCATTCGTTCCCGAGCCACCCGACCGTGGCAGGGGAAATCTGTCTGAGAGTTATGTTCCATAAGTTGAGTGGTCCCGCAGGATGTGGCATTCCGGTTGGTGAACGCACCCAGATACGGAGAGAGCCATGCCCTGGAACAGGACCACCCAACAGCTCCATAAGCGCCCGGACGACCACAGTCAAAACGATCTGACCGACGCCGAATGGACCGTCGTCGAGCCGATGCTTCCGAAGCAGGGAAGGATGGGACGGCCGCGCGAGGTCGACCTTCGGTCGGTGTTCGACGCGGGCCGGTATATCCTGTCCACGGGATGCCGGTGGCGCGCGTCACCCTCTGGATATCCACCGTTTTCCACCGACCGGAACCATTTTCACGCATGGCGGCGGAGCGGGCTCCCGGAGCGTACCGCGCATCGTCTCCGGGACCTCGCGCGGCGGTGTCCGGGGCGCTCCGCGGAGCCGGCCGCCGCCCCGGTCGACAGCCGGTCGGTGAGGACCATGGAGAGCGGCGGGCCCCGCGGCCACCACGCCGGCAGGAAGGTGAAGGGGAGGAAAAGGCACCTGATCGTGGACGCCGGCGGCACGCCGGTCGTCATGACGGTTCACACCGCCGACATCCAGGACCGGGACGGCGCGCCGGACCTGACCGCGGAGCCGCCGGAGACGGTGCCCACGGTGTGCGGGTCGTTCGCCGACGGTGGCCACCCGGGTCCGAAGCCGCGGGAGCGGCCTGGGGGGACGGGGTTGCCGAACGTGACCGGGATCGTCGAAAAACCGAAGGATGTCAAAGGGTTCACGGTTCCCTGTCGCCGGTGGGCCGTGGAGCGGACCTTCGCCTGGATGGGCCGGTGCCGCCGCCTGTCGAAGGACTGCGGGCGCCTCTGCGGGAACCCGTCGGCATCCGGGGTGAGGCATCACGCGCCACCGGTCCGGGCGTGAGTGAGGCACGAACGAACGCTGGCCGCCTGCCGGTTCCTGCTCAGGCGGGTGGCGAGGGCGTCAACTCCATGAAAAACAATAGTTTAATCATATCAGTGACTTATGATTCAAACTCTGAGACCGATATACATGGTCCCCGATTCGCATGGATCCGATCACTGGTCAGGTATGTGTTAGTGACCGGGGGGGGGGGGGGGGGGGGGGGGCGGCACCCGAAATCACGAGGATCGGGCTGAACGTCAGGTCGCGGGACGACATCCCCGCGGCCCTGACCGGCCTCCAGGATCCCGCGGCGACGAGGTGGCCCTAAAGCGGCTGTCCGGGCTTCCGGGCAGGATGGTGCTTCCCGGAATGGGCCACCGGACCGGGGATGGAGCCGTTGACCGTCCCGGTGCCCGGCGTGATCAGGCGGGGCCGCGGGTCTTACAAAGTCCCACACCTGCACATCATCCCATTCCCGTCTCCGCTTTCCGGGGGCGTCGCGGACCTTGATGGCCCGGTTCAGCCTCCCGGGGCCCTGCCGGACCTTTTTGTCCCCGGCGGCGGCGGCCGCCGCGGGTTCGGATGCGGGCCGACGGGGCGCCCCGGGCCGATGATGGATGTCCGGATGCCGGGCGCCTGACCGTCCAGCGGCCTCACCACGTCCCGGTGGCCGTCCCGGTGGCCCGCGGTTCCGGCATGGTGTGGAGCGGGTCGATGTCCCCCTCCGGGAAGGCCCCGGTGGCGGGGACGGAAAGGGGCTCCGCGTCCGTCGCCCGCCCGGGCGTGACCGGGCCGGGTTCCCGTGAAGCCGGAATCCGCCAGATTCGGCCCGGTCCCCGGAAGAACACGGGGTTTTCTGGCAGACACTAGCTATGGTTGGCGTAAGTTTCATTGGGTATGACACATTAGTTTTTCTGCAGGTAAATACTCTTCACTCCGGTATCGAATGACCGCCCCCGCCCGTCGCTGTCACAATGTGCGACTCCAACAGTGACCGGAGCGTATCGCTTGACGAACAGCGGAATCGTGACGCTGCGAATGCCCCAGTTAGGAACGGTTTGAATGCCCGATTCGCCATTGCTGCAAATGTGCGACGCTTTCTCTTCGGAAACGATCAACATGATAGAGCGATAGCGCAATTCCCCACGCTCTTTTGGCTGATTCTGACTATCACATAGAACGCGACCAATCGCGGGATCAAGAAAGGTGAAGCGTGATTCCGATTCTTCGGATATGGTTCACGATGTCCTGCCAAGCACTTTTTGCCAACCAACGACTTTCCCACGAAAACCGCCGTTACCATAAAATTCGTATTCGGCCAACGGAATTATGGAAAATCACTGGCTGTGTTTGTCAAAGGCTGAAACCGATTCAAGTAATTCCGGGTTACGAAAATCCGTAATTCGTCGGATATCGGGCACTTTAGCGGCCTGGGCATTCTGGCCACGTTCACCGCCCAGACCCAGTTGTAGGAACGGTACGGAATTTTTATCTGTAGTGGTTCCGATGTGATCTGAACAGTTCAGTTGGCCGTTTTCCGGCGGCGTCTGTCAGGTCAGGTTTGGTTCAGGAACTTTTCCGTCCGGATCCCCTTGCCCTCGATCATGGTCTGGAACGGGGTTCCGCCGCAGCACATTCCGCCCTGATGGGTGCGTTCGCGGCTGTAGTGGTTCAGCCATTCATCCGGATCGGCCCGCAACGCACCGATGCCGTCATATGGCTTCTTTCGGAACGCGACCTGGTGGAACCCCTGCAGCACCGTTTTGTGGAAGCGCCCGCGGATGCCGTCGGTCCGGGGCGATTTCACCCTGGTTTTGGTGTGGTCGGTATCGTTGACCGCCAGGAAGGGCCGGAAATCGTGTCCGTCGACGCACCCGCAGTATTCCGTCCCGCGATCCGTCATGATCCGCGGCACCGGCAGGCCATGCCCATCGTGGAATGACGGCACCCGGTCATTGAGCGGGCCGGCGGCGGTGATCGGTGTCCCGGTAGTGTGGAGCCTGGCATGCGCCACCCTGCGATAGGCGTCCACGCAGGTCCGCCGATGGACCCGCCCGACGCCCCTGAGCGTGCCAGCGTGGAAAGTGTCCCGTGAGCCCGGGTGGCCGGGATGGGCTGTTTCCACCTCGCCGCAGGCTTCATCGTCGGGCTTCCTTCTCTCCAGCGCCCGCACCCGGGCCCCGGTCAGGACCATGCCATCCTCAGCCACCTTCGCCTCCAGCGCTTTCAGCCGGGCCCTGAAACTGCCGGACCGCGCCGCGGCCAGACCGGCCGGACACCCGGGGGTGAGACAGAGACGCCCCGTTCGCGCAACCCGTTCGAGGCGCGGACCTGGCCATGGGCCGGGAAGTCGGTGGCGGATCAGATGACGGCCCCCCCGGTCGCGTCGTCAACCCGGGCCGCCGGATCGGGTCTGCGCCGGGCGCGCCCGAAAAGCGCTTCCACGCCGCCTTCCCCAGCCGGATCCAGCGGGCCGGTTCCGTGTTTGATGATCCTGTCGGTGGTATCCAGCATCGTGGTTTCCCCGTTTCGATGGTTTGGCTGGCACCACCACCAAAACGGACAGCCATCTCCCTTCAGGGGAACCACCGCCCCCAGTCCAACTTGAAAAATTGGGGGCAGTGTCAGATCACATCGAGACTAATTCATTTTATCATAACAGGAGGATGATCCGTAATCATTTATAGTGATTGGTTCGCTGAGTAACACAACACCAAGAGCGATGCATCCAGCGTGACAACCAACTCAGACTTGGTGCTCATGATCGCCCACGATCTATTTTTAAAGGGGTAGCTATTCGCGCTAGGTTTTACTTTCGTTTCGATTGTCTGTTCGATAGATATTCCGGTTCTCCTACCTTGCAGTTCTTTGACTGCCTCCCTTACAGGTCATATCCCCACTTCCTGGTCAGTGAGAGCTTCAGCGTCGTCTAAAGCCAAGGCAATCGTCCACGCGGAACCCCGCAGGAACGGTGTCCCGCCCTTCCAACACGAGATCCGCCATCACTTCAGCCACCTTCGGTGCCATGCCAAAGCCGATCTTGAACCCGCCATTGGCGATGAACTGGCCTGGCCTGCCCGGCCAAGGGCCAAGCACAGGCGCTCGGTTCCGGGCGCGGGGCCTCACGCCCGCCCATCGCTCCATTACCGGAGCTCCGCGCAGCCTCGGATAAACTTCGATCGCCCGCTCCAGAAGTGAGTCGATCCGGGAATCGGTTGAGACCGGCAAGCCAAATTCCATCTCGCTCGTTGAGCCGACCGCCACCGTGCCGTCGGCATGCGGAACGATATGGAGTCCGCCCGCGAAAAGCTGCGGTGCCTCGCCCGCATCATACCTTAGCGAAACAGCCTGACCTTTCACCCCGCAACCTACCGTCTGTCCGAAATACTCCGACAAATCCTGCAAACCTTCATAACCAGTGGCCCAGACCACTGGCCTCGTTGCCGGCACTTCCTCCCATTCTATTACACCGCCAAGGTCCCGGATTGCGCCAGCAAGGCTTTCACATGCCAGTTTCGGCTGAAGTCGGGCTGACAGCGTGTCGTGTATCACATAGCCGGTCGCGCTGACGGGACGCCAATCGCCAACCTCGCTTACCGGCAATACCTCCCAAACCGCCTTGCCCCGCCAGTTCTCCCGGGCGCTTTCCCGCCGCGCATGCGCGAATTCAAGCGCGCGCCGGTCGGGAATCGCCTGCAGGCGTCCTATGCGGCCGAATCCTGACGGCAGGCCGGACACCTGCTCGATTTCCCGCCAGAACGGCTTCGCCATCATCAGGCTGGCGAACTGAAACTCTTTCTTGACGTTCCAGTTCCCCGGCACATGTGGCGCAAGCGCGCCTACGGGACCTCCACTCGCTCCCGCCGCCAGGGCACGCTTCTCGATCACGCGCACCCGTGCACCGAGCCTTGCGCAGACATAGGCGATCGAAAGGCCAAAAACGCCCGCGCCCATGACGGTCACTTCAGTGATTGCCAGTCGAAAGCCCCTTATCCTATGTCGCGCATCATGGTCGAAAGGCTACGCCAGCGTATGACTGAATGCCAGAAAGCGGAACTTCACTGGAACTCCGGTACTGTTCCGGTCTCGGTTCGCTTCAACGATCCGTATTTCTCGCTGGAGGGCGGACTTGAGGAAGCGCGGCATGTGTTTCTTGACGGCAATGACCTTCCCAAACGCTACAGGAAGGGTTTCCGGCTTGCGGAGCTCGGATTCGGCACCGGACTCAACATGCTTGCCGCCCATCTCTCATGGTGTCAGGCCGAATTGCCCGGCCCGTTGAGATATACAGGCTTCGAAGCGTTTCCCATCAGCCTCGACGACATGGAGCGTGCTTTGGCCGCTTTTCCGGAAGCGCATGAAGTCGCTGGCCCGCTGCTTGATGTATGGAAGTCCGGCAGGACCCGCTTCTCCACGCCGGGGCTGGATGCGGAAATCATCCTCGGGGACGCAAGGAAGACGCTTCCGCATTGGCCGCACCAGGCGGATGCCTGGTTTCTGGACGGATTCGCACCGGACCGGAATCCCGAACTTTGGGAACCCGCGCTGATGAGGGAGGTTGCACGGCATACCCGGAGGGACGGAACCATAGCCACCTATTCCGCTGCGGGAAGAGTTCGAAGAGCGCTCGATGCAGCGGGATTCGACGTAGTGCGTAGCAGGGGCTTCGGGAGCAAGCGGCATATGACCACAGGAACGATTAGGCCATGATCCGTCAGCGGCCGAACCTGGGCATCGCTCTGATGGCCGTTTCGATGCTGATCTTCGCGGCTCAGGACGGACTGAGTCGTCACCTTGCCGCCGAATACAACGTGATGATGGTGGTGATGGTCCGCTACTGGTTCTTCGGTGCCTTCGTATTGGCGCTTGCCGCGCACAGACCCGGCGGGTTGCGCGGTGCGGCGGGAACGGCACAGCCAGCGTTGCAGATTGGGCGCGGACTTCTGCTGGCGGCGGAGATCTGTGTCATGGTCGCCGCCTTCACCCTGCTTGGACTGGTCGAAAGCCATGCGGTGTTCGCTTGCTATCCCCTGCTTGTCGCGGCATTATCCGGTCCGATCCTCGGTGAACGGGTCGGCTTCCTGCGCTGGGCGGCGATCGCATGCGGCTTCCTGGGCCTTCTCGTCATTCTACGGCCCGGCACCGGAGTCTTTTCGGTCTATGCGCCGGTGGCGCTCTGTTCGGCCATCATGTTCGCGCTCTATTCCCTATTGACGCGCTACGCTTCGCGGCGAGACAGCGCGATGACCAGTTTTTTCTGGACCGGTACGTCGGGATCCGTGGCCATGACATTCACGGGACTCTGGTTCTGGGAACCGATGGTGGCGACGGACTGGGCTCTTATGGCGATGCTCTGCTTTACCGGGGTTGCCGGGCACTGGACTTTGATTCGATGTTACGATATCGTAGAGGCGAGTGCGGTCCAGCCTTTCGCCTATCTTCATCTTGTCTTCGCATCCGCTGTTGGAGTTGCCGTCTTCTCCGAAAATCTGAAGATGAATGTGGTGTTCGGAGCCGGGATCATTGTGGTGGCTGGGTTGTTCACGCTGTGGCGAGAAAACCATGCCAAGCGGAGGAACGGATCGGCCTGATGCGAGCGACCTGAGCCCGTCATCCTCCACCGTCACCGAAGTCGACAGACATAATGGTGTCTGCCAGAAAACCCCGTGTTTTTCCGGTTACAGGGCCGAATCCGGCGGATTCCGGCTTCACGGGACCCTGGCCGGGCCCGTCGGAGCGCCGCCCGTGGCTTCGACGGGACGGTCGGTGGCGGGGAGCACGGGGCGCTCCCTCGCCGGCGGCACCAGGCCGGGGCGGTGGACGTTCGCGGCCAGCACCGCCAGCGCCACGGTGCGGGCGAAACCCTCCTTTCCGTGGCTCCGCACCCGGTCGAGGCCACGGTGCTCCAGGCTGTTGATGGCCGACCCGCCGGCGGCGTGGGCGCGCCGCGCCCCGCGGAACGCCTCCCCGCTTTCCCGGACGCGGTCCGCCTTCGACAGCCTGCCTTTCCGCGGCATGGCGTCGGCTCCAGCATCCCGGCAGGCCCCAGCCGGTCCGGGGGGCTGTGCGGACCGCGGTCGAAGCTCACCACCGACAGGTCGGGGAACCGGGCCCGCGCCTCCTCCACCATGGGGACCGCCACGTCCACGTCGCTCCCCTCCCACATCACCGAACGGTGCGGGATGAACCGGTGCCGGTCCTCAGGGACGCGGACCGGAACGCCGGGCTCCACCGGGACCCCGGCCTTTCCCTTCGATGTCCAGCGGGCGCGGGTTGGCGAGCCGTGACGTGGCGACACCGGGACAGGGCCTGCGGAGCTTTCCGCAAAGGTATTCCTTCCGCCGCCAGCCGCGCGGCCCCAGCCCCCCGCAGGCCCGGGACACGTCCCGGACCATGCGCCGCGCCGCGTCCATCGGCAGGCTGCGGTCGGTCGGATGGTGGACGTCGGTCCCGGCCACGAAGGAATGACGGCGGCCGCGCGACGCGGCGCCAGGCTTTTTTCCGGCCACCCTGTGGCCCCTCTCCACGACCATCCTTCCGACCTCGGCGGGAAGCTCCGGCGTGAGGAGCGACACGCTGTCAACCAGACGCCGGTATCCGTATCCGGATCCGTCCACGTCCCATGATCCGTGGCCCGGCCTCCGGCCTTCGCCGGATCGTCCGGTGCCCGTTCGCCAGGTCCTGAAGCCGGTCGAAACCGCACCCGGGACCCTGCTTCACGACCCCCAGCACCGGGATGGTCAACGGTTCCATCCCCGGCCTACCGACCCGGCGGCTCCTTCCGGGCAGCACCATCCTGCCCGGAAGCCGGAACAGCCGCTTTCGGGTCCCTTCGTCGCTGTAGAGGTCCTGGAGGCCGATCAGGATCGCCGGGATGTCGTCCCTCGATTTCACGGTCGGCCTGATCCTCCTGATGTCGGGGGCGCCGGGCCGCCGCTGGGTGTCGTGGACCCTGCGCATGGGGCCTCCTGAAGGGGAGGATTGCCGGATTCCGCGGCATATGGTGGTGAAATCGCCCCCTGACTGCCATATCCGGTGATTTTTCGCAAGGCGAATTCCGTCATTTACCCCCCCGTTCCGCTCTGAAGTGCAACACCGTTGATGGTGGGAAGCCGCGTTTCGGGTGCAGCATCCTGCGAATCGGCCGGATAACGGCGACAGTCCCTGTGCTCAGGATAGGAGAGTGTCATGCCCGAGGGCTACCGTCATCTGACCTTCGACGAAAGATGCCAGATATACGCGCTGAGGAAAAGCGGGCTTTCGAACGGGGCCATCGCCAGGCAGCTGGGCCGCCATCCGGCCACCATATCGCGGGAGATCCGACGCAACGGCGGCGGGCGGGGATACCGGCAGGGACAGGCGTGGAGGAAGGCCACCGAGCGCCGGAGCGAGGCCTCTTCGGTCCCGGGGAAGCTGACGGAGGAGCGCTGGGCGAAGGTCGTGGCGAAGCTGGAGGAGGGCTGGAGCCCGGAACAGGTCTCGGGGCGTCTCCGGCTGGAGGACCCCGGCATGGTCGGCCGTCAGCGGATATACGACCTCGTACGCGCGGACCACAGGGACGGAGGAACGCTTTTCGGGCACCTGCGGCGGCGGGGAAAGGAACCGGACCGGCAGGGTGGCCGCCACGCGGGCCGGGGTCACATCCCGGGCCGGAGGGACATCTCGGAGCGCCCGAAAGAGGTCGGGGCGAAGGCGAGAATCGGCGACTGGGAAGCGGACACGGTGATCGGCGGGGGACACAGCGGTGCGGTGGTGTCGCTTGTGGACAGATGCTCGAAATTCACGCTTCTCCAACGGGTTGACGGAAAGAAGGCGGAGGCGGTCGGCGAGGCGATGACCGACCTTCTCAAGGGGCTCGGCGCCAGGGTCCACACGATCACGGCGGACAACGGCAAGGAGTTCGCGGGGCACGCGAAGGTGGCGAAGGCGCTGGAGGCCGACTTCTTCCTCCCGACGCCCTACCACTCGTGGGAGCGGGGCCTGAACGAGCACACCAACGGGCTGCTGCGCCAGTACCTGCCGAAGGGGACCGACCTGCGGCAGGTCACGGACGCCCGCGTGAAGCGGGTCCAGGACATCCTGAACGCGCGCCCCCGCAAGGCGCTCGGCTACCTGACGCCGGCGGAGGCTTTCGCGCGGGCGCGGCCTCCCTGAGGCGCTTCGCCCCGTCGGCCGACGGGGGAGAGGGAATTCCGCAGGCGCGCCCGCCCGGTTTCGGTCGGGCCACCCCTTCCCTCGCCCGGACGGGCGCGCCACCTCCCGCCGCGGGGCCTTGCCGCCGCCGGGAGGCTCGGTTACGCTCCGATCCGAAGGGACAGCCGCCGTATTCCGCGTGGAATCCGGGGCCCTGGCCGGAAAATCCCTCAACACCGGCCCGCCTCCTCCGCTCGGGCCACGCCCTCGCTCCGGAGGCGGGCCGGTGTTGCACTTCGGACTGGAAGTGGGGACCACAAAAAACCGCACCTAGGCAGTTTTCTGGCGGACACTACAATAGGTTCGTGGATTACCTGCGGAACAGAGCGACATAGTCGTCAAAAACGAACAGTCGATTGCGGCGCTGGCCCGTGATCTCGCGCAGTATGCCAAACGAAACCAGATCACCGATCAAAACGGACGCCGTGTTACCCGTGCCGTCAATCAGGTCGGTTGCCCGCCTTATGTCCACCAACGGATGGGCATAGAGATACTGCATGATCTTTTGGGCGTTCTCCTGCCTTCTGGCGGTGAACCGCGGCAGTATGTCTCGTTCTACGGATGCTTTCAGGTCAAGAACCAGACGCAGTACCTGAGCGGAAGCTTTCGCTGTCTCCTCGATGCCCGACAGGAAAAAGATCAGCCATTCACGCAAATGATCGCCCAGTCGGACACCCATCAAATGATCCACATAGGCGGTTTTGTTCCGTTCAAGATAGTCGGAGAGGTACAGAGCCGGCTTCGCCAGCAAACCCGCAGACGCCAAATACAGCGACACCATCAGTCGCCCCAACCGGCCATTGCCGTCAAGGAACGGGTGGATGGTCTCGAATTGATAATGGGCGATGGAGATTCGGATTAACGGATGGGCGAAGATCGTCCGATCATGCAGGAACAGTTCCAGATCACCCATCAAATCGGGGACATGCTCATGGTGGGGCGGAATGAAGACCGCGTTCCTGATGCTCGGACCAAGCCAGTTCTGGCTGGTTCTGAATTCTCCAGGTCTTTTGTTTTTGCCTCTCGCACCCCGCATCAGGATGGCATGGGTCGACCGCAGAAGTCTGTTGGAAAGCGGCAGGCGTTCCAGTTCTCCGATCGCCCAGTTTATCGCCCTGATGTAGTTCTGAACCTCGACCCAATCGTCACGTTGCTCTGGCTTGAGTTCGCGCTCATCCTTGAATGCATCCTCGATGTTCGTTTGGGTGCCCTCGATCCGGCTCGACAACGTCGCTTCGTTGGCGACATGCATCTGTATGAAAAAGTCGATATCGGGGATCAGCTGACCGAAAGCATTCAGTTCTCCTATGGCGCGGTCGGCCCGGCCAAGCAGTTCTACAAGCTCCGGGTCAGAGATCTCCCATTCGTGGCAAACCGGCTCCGGAACGAATGCCCGGTATTCGTGGTGGCCCTCAAACCGTCCGGACTGATAATCCGATATGTTCATATCTCAGATTTAGCCTAAATTTTGAATTAACGCCATCCATACCTCAGAAACCAACGACTTCACAAGACATAATCTCAGAAACCACCCGTGTTTCTGAGGTAAGTGATTCCATTATCTCAATTCGCGTGAAGGATGGCAGCCCCGACAGGATTCGAACCTGTGACCTACCGCTTAGGAGGCGGTCGCTCTATCCAGCTGAGCTACGGGGCCTGATCGAGCTAGGCGATACCGCAGACGAAAGCTCGTGTCATCCTCAAAATCGAGACTGGACCGCTGTCAAGAGCCAAAAAAACAGGTTCGGATGCTTCACCCGGCCTCGCCGAGTTCCGGAGCTTCCGCGCTCTTTGGCATACCTTTGAGCAGCACCGGTGCGAGAGGCAGAGACAAAGCCGGGATCGATTCTCCACCGACCATAGTCCGGCGCGTTTCAACGCCCCGCTCCCGAAAATGGGGATCGGCCAGAGCTTCATCGAGCGAGAGCATTAGGGTGCAACAGCAGTCAACGCCGTTGAATCGATCGCTCCAATAGACGCCGGTTTGGCCCGCGATGATCTCCGTCACGCGCCTCAACGTGGCGTCGGGCCTGGCGCTGTCATCGCGAAACTCCGGCTCAAGGCCGATTACTTCGCAGAAATTCTCCCAGAACCTCTGCTCGATCGGCGCGGCGGCGACAATCCTTCCATCGCTCGTGGGATAGAGCCTGTAACGGGGACCGCCACCGCTCAGCAGGCTGTCCGCATTGCCCGGTGCGGCGCCCATGACCGACCGCTGCGCCAGCGCCCACCACGCCAGCGGAAACATGTTGTCGGTCATCGAAATGTCAAGATGGCAGCCGGTTCCACCGCCGCGCCGCATCTCAAGCGCCATCAGGATGTTCATCACCGCAGGATAGGCACCTCCCGCAATGTCAGCGACCAGCGCAGGCGGAACGACGGGATCCGCGGCTGGACCGCTTGAAAGCGACAGAATGCCAGTCTCGGCGATGTAGATCAGATCGTGACCGGCCATCCCGGCTTTGGGGCTCGTCTGGCCGAAGCCGGTGATCGAGCAGTAGATAAGACGGGGAAACCGCGCCGAAAGTTCGCCGTATCCAAGCCCAAACCTGTCCATTACCCCAGGCCTGAACTGCTCGATCAAAACATCGGCGCGGTCCAGGTAAGGATCCAGCCTTGCCCGCTGCGCCTCGGACTTGAGGTCAAGCGCAATGCTGCGCTTGCCCCGGTTCAGCAGGGCGAACATGGCGCTCTCGTCACCGATCTTCGGTGGATAGAGGCGCATTTCGTCGCCCGCGCCAGGCCGCTCGACCTTGATCACTTCCGCCCCGGCCTCAGCCAAGAGCAAGGAAGCCAGCGGCCCAGGCAACAGCGTCGAGAAATCCAGCACTGTCATCCCGTCGAGCGGTCCCATCGCAAACTCTCCAAACAGATGTCGCGGGCCGCCTGTACCATAATGTCTGCCAGAAAACCCCGTGTTTTTCCGGGGATCCGGCGGACTCCGGCTTCACGGGACCCTGGCCGGGCCCCTCGGGGCGCCGCCCGGGGCTTCGACGGGACGGTCGGTGGCGGGAACATATGGTGAACATCCGGGCCGCCGCCGGCCCGCGGACACGCCGGTGCGGGCCCCGCAGCGGCGAGACCTTCCATGGGCCGGTTTACCGGTGGACGCCCCGGTCAGGCGGCGGCGGGGAGCACGGGGCGCTCCCTCTGCCGGAGCATCAGGCCGGGGCGGTGGACGTTCGCGGCCAGCACCGCCAGCGCCACGGCGCCGGCGAAACCCTCCTTTCCGTGGCCGCCGAAGCGGTCCAGACCGCGGTGCTCCAGGTTGCTGATGGCCGACCCGCCGGCGGCGTGGGCGCGCCGCGCCCCGCGGAACGCCTCCCCGCTTTCCCGGACGCGGTCCGCCTTCGACAGCCTGCCTTTCCGCGGCATCGCGTCGGCTCCAGCATCCCGGCAGGCCCCAGCCGGTCCGGGGGGCTGTGCGGACCCCTGCCGAAGCTCACCACCGACAGGTCGGGGAACCGGGCCCGCGCCTCCCCGCCCATGGGGACCGCCACGTCCACGTCGCTCCCCTCCCACATCACCG
Source organism: uncultured Rhodobacter sp. (assembly GCA_965201085.1). Classification (GTDB taxonomy): domain Bacteria; phylum Pseudomonadota; class Alphaproteobacteria; order Rhodobacterales; family Rhodobacteraceae; genus JAPOUP01. The sequence continues at coordinate 73,069 of CBDAVS010000019.1, forward strand.
AATGGTGCGGGAGGAACCCTTGCCGGTCCTCAGGGACGTGGACGGGGACACCGGGCTCCACCGGGACCCCGGCCTTTTCCCTTCGATATCCAGCGGGTGTGCGGCCCGGATATCGGGTGCACCTTCCCGCGGTGCGGGATCGTCCCGCCCTTCAGGATCCGCCGTCCGGTCAGGTCCGCCCGGTGCCTGACATGGCCGATGAAGCCCCGGATACTGTCCGATGGGCCCGGGATACCCAACCTGCCGTCGATCTCCGCGCGGCCGGCCTCCGCCCTGTCCGCCAGCTTCAGGGCGAGCCGGAGCGGCGCCTTCACGTCCCCCGGGCGCGGGTTGGCGAGCCGTGACGTGGCGACACCGGGACAGGGCCTGCGGAGCTGTCCGCAAAGGTATTCCTTCCGCCGCCACCCCGTGGCCCCTCTCCACGACCATCCTTCCGACCCCGGCGGGAAGCTCCGGCGAGGGGAGCGACACGCTGTCAACCGGACGCCGGTATTCGTATCCGTATCCGTCCACGTCCCATGATCCGTGGCCCGGCCTCCGGCCTTCGCCGGATCGTCCGGTGCCCGTTCGCCGGTTCCCGAAGCCGGTCGAAACCGCACCCGGGACCCTGCCTGACCACGCAGGGCACGGGGATGGTCCATAGTTCCATCCCCGGCCTGCCGACCCGGCGGCTCTTTCCGGGCAGCACCATCCTGTCCGGAAGCCCGGACAGCCGCTTTCGGGTCCCTTCGTCGCTGTAGAGGTCCTGGAGGCCGATCGGGATCGCCGGGATGTCGTCCGGCGATTTCACATCCAGCCTGATCCTCATGATGTCGGGGGCGCCGGGCCTCCGCCGGGTGTCGTGGACCCTGCGCATGGGGGCCTCCCGAAGGGGAGGATTGGCGGATTCCGCGGCATACCCTGACCGCCATATCCGGTGAAACCCCGCAAGGCGGATTCCGTCATTTACCGCGAAAACTCCGCGACCTGGGGGTTTTCTGGCGGACACTACCATAGCTGTGCCGGACTTGAAAAGGCACGAAACGAACGATCCAGGATCGGCTGAAAAGCAGGTTCCCGGACCGACCGGGCGCAGCCCTGGGGCTGGTCAGCGGCATGCTCCGTGGAGCCAGATAGGCCACTATCGAATTTCCCGTGCTCGAAGTCTTGGACAACGAGGCGGCCGAAGGGTAATATCCGAACAGCCTACGGCAGTGGAGGCAGCGTTCAATGAGCAAAGGCAGAAGCGCCAGGTCAGCCCGCCCACTGACCCTTCGCGATGTTTCCGAAGCGGCGGGGGTCAGTGAAATGACGGTCAGCCGCGTTCTGCGGGGCAGCGGCGACGTCAGTGACGCCACCCGCGTTCGGGTGCAGGAGACCGTGAAATCCCTTGGATATGTACCAAACAGGATCGCGGGCGCGCTGGCCTCGCAACGGGTGAATCTTGTTGCGACGATCGTGCCCTCTTTGGGGAATCTTGTTTTCCCTGAAGTTCTCAGCGGCATCGCGGAGGTGCTGGACACAACGCCATTGCAGCCGGTGTTCGGGGTGACGAATTACGAACCCCAGCGCGAAGAGACCGTGCTCTACGAAATGCTGAGCTGGCGGCCTTCAGGGGTGATCATCGCCGGGCTGGAACATACGGAAGCCACCCGCGCATTGCTGAGCGACGCCGAAATTCCGATCATTGAGATCATGGACACCGACGGAGAGCCGATCGATTCGATGGTAGGAATTTCGCACCGCCGCGCTGGCCGGCGGATGGCGAACGCCATCATCGAGGCCGGCTATCAACGGATCGGCTTTCTGGGCACCAAGATGCCGCTCGACCATCGCGCGCGGAAACGGTTCGAAGGATTCACCGAGGCGATGGCGAAAGCAGGGCTGGAGGTCGTGGATCAGGAATTTTACGAAGGCGGCAGTTCTCTGCTGAAGGGACGCGAAATGACGGAGGCGATCCTCAAGCGCGTGCCTGACCTGGATTTTCTTTACTATTCAAATGACATGATCGGGGCAGGCGGTCTGCTGCACTGCCGTGACCGGGGCATCGAAGTGCCCGGGCAAGTCGGGCTGGCGGGTTTCAACGGATTGGACATCCTTGATGGCCTGCCGCAGAAGCTGGCCACTATGGATGCCTGCCGCGCCGAGATTGGACGTGGGGCGGCAAGCCTCGTCTGCCAGAGCGTGGGTCAGGAAACGAGCGGTGGCAAACGGATCGTGCTGGACCCAAAGCTGCAGCTCGGCGAAACGCTGAAACGGCGACCTCCTGCCTGGATGGGTCGAAAATGATGTGCCACCGTGCGTTCAGCTCAGTCACCCGACTGAACGCTCGCTCCGGCACGGCCAGGAAATGGCTGCGTGGCAGACCGCTCTTATGAAAGGTTTCGGGATCGTTCCACAAACCATGTAGCTTCACATCGCGCTAATCCCGGTTCAGGAACAGGAGCTATGCTTCAGGGACCGAAAATCCACCGCTTCAGTTCAAACGGTAGCCAAATGCGGCAATTCGACGGCATCAAACCGTTCTCCAGAGGTTACGGCTGGAAATTACGGCGTAAGGTGACTTCCACACAGTCATCTTCGCATTCCAGGGAAGATCCGTTTTCCACCTCCCTCTAGGATGCCGGAGCCGCGGCATCAGGGCAGGAACATTCACAGCGAAAGTCGGAGGGGGCCCGCGAAGCGGTCGTGCGGCATTGTCCGCTGCATGGCTTTTCCCCCGGACCATGCTGTCTTGAGTTCATACTTTTTTGAACGCAACCCATTGATATAATGGACATCACTCCTGAAAGAGGGCACTACTTTCCGGTGGTCCGCGCTCTGTCTTCCGGTTCGGGGGCCGTCAGGAATTCGTCCGTATCGCCTTTCGTGTGTAGATGAACGGAGCCCGGTTCCAGTTCAGCCCCAGTGTGCGGTAGATCTGCCTGGCGTCGGCCGAGGCCGCGCTGGGAAGGCCGAATTTCCTCGGGCCTTTCGTTTCGTACAGAATGCTGATCTGCAGGCCGTTCAGCGCCCGTCGGATGCGGTCGGGGCTCATCCGGTGACCCTGAACCGCCAGCCGCTGGCGCAGGTGCTGGAGACAGCAGAAAGCCATGTAGCAGATGGCGATGTGTGCCCGCACCCGGCGCTCCTTCCAGTGGAAAACCGGCCGGATGGCGAGGTCATGTTTGTTCGTCCGGAAGCACGCCTCGATTTCCGCCAGCCTGCGGTACTGGATGACCAGGTCGCGCGGGTCGGTCTCCCCGCAGCCCCAGGCCACGATCCCCCGAAGCCCGTCCCAGCGTGCCGCCCCGGCCACCTTTTCCTCGTTCAGGCGGACCTGCCCGTCGGGGAAATCCAGGAACCGGGCGGTGCCACGATTGCCATGCGAGGCCGGCTTCCGGCTTCCATTCAGGCTTGCGCGCAGCCTGTCGATCCGGCGTTCCCGGTCGTGGACGTCCCTGCGGGCCCGTCGTGATGAGTGGGTGACGACGAGCCTGCACTCGCCGTCCTCGATGCACAGGTAGCGGCCGATCGACCGCGAGCACCCGTCCCGGCTCCATGCGCTGTAGCTGTCCGGATCAAGGATCTTTCGCTTCTGCGCGGCGGGGCGGGACTTCAGGCGGGCGCCGAGGATATGGGGCGTGCCGCGCCGTCGAAGCGCCGCCTGGTTGTCCGCGCTGATCATCGCGGCGTCAGCCACCACCGTGAAACGCGCCCCGTCATGACGCCGTTCCAGACCCTCGAGCGCCGTCACGAGGGTGTTGCCTTCGTAGGTGTTGCCCGGAAACAGCTCGTAGCCGACCGGAAGTCCCTCCGGCGTCACCAGAAGGGCGAACAGAACCTGGATCCGGTGCGGCTTTCCGTCCTTGCTGAAACCCTTGAGCGGCGGATCGTCGTCCCTCTCACTCTCGAAATACAGGCTCGTCGTGTCGTAGAAGATCGCGGTCAGGGGCTCCGGAAGCAGCGTCTTCGCGACATCCAGCGACCGCTGGCGGATCGCCTCGATCCGGGCGTCGTCGATCAGGTCCATGCTGCGATAGACGTAGTTCAGGTTCAGGGACAGTTCCCCATGGCTGTCAAGCTCACGCACCGTGGCTCGTTTCGAGAGTGGCTGGGAGATCCGGGCAAGCACCAGTTCCCTGATGATGCGGTTGGCGCTCATGCGACGGGCCCCGCACAGACTGTCCCAGCCAAGCTGGCCGTAAACCGAACCGAAAGCCTCACGGACCCCAACAATGACCCGGCTCTCCTCGCGGCAGTCGGCCAGGTCGACCCCCAGAGGCTCGGGATCCCGTGCCGCCCGCCTGGAACTCTCGATCAGGTCCGCGAACCGTTTCGGCGGGAACAGGGCTGGCTGGCCGCTGTCCTTCTGCCTGATTTCCTCGATGATGAGGCGTGCGAGGCCCTCGAGCCGCTCGAGCTGGGCCTCGGTGGTCGCCGTGCCGACATGCCGCAGGACGCGCTGCCGAACCCTGTCACCATTTCGTACGGACCTGACGATCTGGACCTTCGTGCGGCCGCCCGCAAGTTTTTTCCTTCGTACGAACATGGTTGGAGCATATTGCGTGCCGGACGCGCATGTCAAATGAAATCGCCATCAGGGGCACTACATCTCGGTTTTCGCCGACTGGGTCGAAATGAACCCTGTATAGCTGGATTTCCAGAGTCGGGATACGCCAAAAAAGTAGGAACTCAAGAGGAACAGGAGCTATGCTTCAGGGACCGAAAATCCACCGCTTCAGTTCAAACGGTAGCCAAATGCGGCAATTCGACGGCATCAAACCGTTCTCCAGAGGTTACGGCTGGAAATTACGGCGTAAGGTGACTTCCACACAGTCATCTTCGCATTCCAGGGAAGATCCGTTTTCCACCTCCCTCTAGGATGCCGGAGCCGCGGCATCAGGGCAGGAACATTCACAGCGAAAGTCGGAGGGGGCCCGCGAAGCGGTCGTGCGGCATTGTCCGCTGCATGGCTTTTCCCCCGGACCATGCTGTCGTTCCAAAAGTCACTCAAATCCATGGATTCCGGCCTGAACCGCACCATCGTCCCTATATGGCGGAACGAACCCGGTGGGCCAGTGGACAGCGTCACGGCCCTGCCGGAAACGGGCTCGCATCTGCCCGACGGCACCGAGATCCTCCATCGGCATGCAATTGCATAATCATGCGGCGCCGCCGGAACCACCCGCCGCTGGCCTATCAGACCGCCGCAGTTCCGACGATGCAATCCGCCAGGACATCGGCACCAAAGCGCACCGGATCGGTGACGGGTAAACCGGTTTCGTCCCGGGCATCGGCGATTGCCCGTCTGGCATCGGCCTCGCACAGGTCGCGGGTGTTCAGGGCAATGCCCACAACCCTAGCCCTCGTGAGAGCGTTGTTCGCCGAAGCCGTCACCTCGTTAAGTTCCATGACATCGCGAAGTGGCGGAATCCGTATGTAACCGAAGGTGTCCAGGTATTCCATGCCAGCGCGGTGGCACAGGATCATGGCGTTGCAGCAGCTGCCGCGCATCAGCGGAAGGGTGGCGGTGCTGCCCGGATGCAGGAGAGACCCCTGACCCTCGACTATCACCACGTCATGGTCAGCGGCCTCCATTACCATCCGTTCGACGGCGCCGCTGGCATGGTCAACCCGGAGCGCATCCAGCGGAATTCCAGTTCCCATGATTGTCACCCCTATCTGACCGGTGGCGAGAAACGCGGTATCGGCACCCCGGTCGCGCAGAACCCGGTAGATCTCCAGGCCGGCGGTCATCTTGCCGACCGCCATGTCAGTGCCAACCATTAAAACGCGCGTGTTCCTGAGTCCGGCTGCCCTAGCGGTTGCGATCGGAGGAATGTCACCAACCGGCGAGCGAACGTCCCAGATCCATTGCCCACATTTGAGATCATGACCGAAAACCGGGTTCAGCGGGTCATGAAGTCCGTTGATAAGCGGCATGCCAGCATCGACAGCCGATTGCAGAACCGCCATCCATTCCGGCGGCAACCGGCCACCCGAGGGGGCGGTGCCCAGAACGAACACTTCGGCGCCAAGCGCCAATGCCTCGTCCAGCGTCGCGACAATCGGGATGTCGCTTTCCATCCTGCAGAGTTCTCCGACGGTTTTCCCGGCAGCCTTGCTGTCGATGACCGCAGCCACAGGGTTGCGGCCGTAGCGGATGATTCCCTCAGTCATCTTGGCATTCAGCAGGCCCATCGTGGCCTCGGCATAAAGTGCCAGAGAGCGTGTCGGATCAAGCATCCTTCAACTGACCTCCATGGCCGGGAATGTCCGCAGGCAGCGTGACACCGTTCAGGAACGGTGCGCCAGTCGCGGGGTCTGGATTCAGGTTCAGGTGGCTGTCGAGGTCGATATAGTCAAAGAGCGCTGCCAGCGAAGCACCGGCAGCGATGGAAACCGAGCTTTCACCCATACAGCCGATCATCGTTTTCAGACTGAAGGCGCGGGCGGTCGCGACGATGCGCAGCGCCTCCGTGATGCCTCCGCATTTCATGAGCTTGAGGTTCACGCCGTCGACCCGATCAGCGAAGCTGGGAATGTCCTGGCTCATGCGGCAGCTCTCATCAACGAAGATCGGCAGGGCGCGACCCCTGAACAGGTCGACCAGTTGGTCCTCGGCCCCGCGCATCAAGGGCTGTTCTATGTACTCGACGCCCCGCTCGGCGAGCCAGCCCATCATATGGCGGGCATCAGCAAGGGACCAGCCGCCATTGGCATCCACCCGCAGGACGGTACCGACGCCTTCGACTGCCTCCAGGACAGCGGTGAACATTGCCTTGTCCGCCTCGATGCCATCGGGCGAACCGAGCTTGATCTTCAGCGCCTTCGCGTCCTGCTCCAACAGAAGCGGCACGCGGTCTCGAACGGCCTCGGGTGGATTGATGCCAATGGTAAGCGACGAGACCACAGCCCGGCGCGATAGGCCGAGCAGCCGGTAAAGCGGCATTCCGGCCTGCTTCGCCTTAAGATCCCAAAGCGCCGTATCAAGCGCTGCCAGCGCGCAGGGCGCGACCCCGGAGGAATTGGCGCGATCCCATATGTCGTGGATCGAACCCTGCAGCCCGTCGGTGCAGAAATCGCGAAGCATTGCCGCGCCGGATTCTGCCGTGCCGGCACCCTCACTGGCACCAGGCGCCATTTCTCCCCAGCCAGTATGCTCACCGTCTCTCACGCTGACAAAAAGACTGTCGCCGCCAGCGATCTCGCCCCGGCTGATCCGCAGCGGAAATCGTTTCGTCAGATAGACAGTGCGGAAATCGACGTTCACGCCCGTAACCCGTTCAGAAAACTTGTCAGGTTCGCGCTCAGCGCATCCGTTACATATCCACCTTCCTGGACCAGCGCCAAAGGTTTGCCCGTGGCAGCGATGGCTCCACCGATTTGGGCAAACCCCCTGGTGGTGATCGCAAACCCTCTGAAAGGATCGCCGACATGGGCATCAAGGCCAAGCGCGACGACGATCACGTCAGCATCGAACGCCTCAATCCGCTCGAGAGCCTTTCCGAGCGCCCGGAGATATGCGTCGTCATCGCATCCGCGCGGCAGCGGCAGGTTCAGATTTGCGCCAAGCCCCGCACCTTGGCCCCGTTCCTGGGCATGACCCCAGAAGAACGGATAGAACCGCACCGGATCGGCATGGAGAGACACGGTGAGCACATCACTGCGACTGTAGAAGATTTCCTGGGTGCCGTTGCCATGATGCACATCGATGTCAAGGACCGCCGGGCGCAGGCCTCTTGACAGCAGTCTTTCGGCTGCGATGGCGGAATTGTTCAGGAAACAGAAACCGCCGGCAAGATCGGCGAAGGCATGGTGTCCGGGTGGGCGGCTGAGCGCATAGACCACACGTTCCCTGCCCGCGACGGCATCGGCGGCGGCGATAGCGGCCTGTGCCGACCAATAGGCCGCTTTCCAGGTCTCGGCGGAAATCGGGCAAGCGGTATCGGCCTGGTGGAAACCAGCCTGACCCACGGCAGAGAGGGGATAACTGTCTGAACGGTTCGCCGGATGGATATTGGGAATGACCTCGTCAGAGGCGCCCTCAATTCGGCGCCAACGGCTGTGGATCGTGCGCAGGAAGGTCAGGTATTCCGATGTGTGGACCGCGGCAACGGGGCTGGGACCGGCATCGTCGGGCATTTCAAAGCGGCACCCCGCATCCTCGGCGGCAGCGCGCAGGATACCGACACGCGCCGGAACCTCAGGATTGGGCAGAAGCGCACCGTTGGCCATGAAATGCCTGGGATAGTGCAGCGTCTGCCGTTCATCCAGAAATGCTCTCATTGCGCTTCTCCATTGAGCCCGTCGAAATCTGGTCCGGACAGCGGGAACGTCTGGTCCCGCGTGGCCTGCCTGAACCCCAGAGAGACATAGACCGCACGCGCCGCGGCATTGTCTGCATAGACAGCGAATTTCAGGAATTTGGCGCCCCAGAGTTCGGCTCCAAACGCCACCGCTTTGCGCAGGAGTCGCCGCCCCAGGCCTTTGCCAGGCATCTCCCCGGCGACCCGGAGATCCGATACATACACGCCCAATGCCCGTTTGGTGGCTGAAAACACGGGCGAGACCAGTGCTGCACCGACAGGAACGCCCGCTTCAATCGCCAACAGCCCGTGGCAGCATGGATTCGGACCGTGACAGGCCGCTGTCAGGCTGTCCGCATCTGCCCTGTGATAGTCGCCCAGTTCTCCGGAAAGTTTCTCGAGCGCAATACTCAACGGCTTCATGTCCTCAGGGCCAGCCAGCATTATCTCCTGTGTCGCCATCGGGTCAGAAGGCCGTCCTGCCAGCACCTTTGAGGCCCAGCATCCCGCGGACCTCGTCCGGCGTGGCGGCACGACGACCCAGCCTCTCGGCAAGCTCACGCACCATCCTGACCTTCTGGGCATTGGAAGTTGCCAGTACGCCGCGCTCGGCAAATAGTGAATCCTCCAGCCCCACGCGCACATGCCCGCCCATACCCGCGGCCATCGCCGCCATCGGCATCTGCGCACGACCAGCCGCCAGAACCGAGAACTGATAATCCCCGCCGAGATACCTGTCGGCCAGCCTCTTCATATGCGTCAGGTTCTCCGGCTCCGACGCCATTCCACCGAGCACGCCAAAGACGAACTGGATAAAGATGGGCGGCCTGACCATGCCCCGGTCGACGAAATGCTTCAGCATTACCAAATGACCGGTGTCGTAGCATTCGAATTCGAACCGTGCACCGCGTTTCTCACCCATCTCGGTCAGCACCTGGGCAATGTCACGTGGCGTGTTCTTGAAGACCAGATCATCCGTGCCCTCAAGAAACGGCTTTTCCCAGTCGAACCGCCAGTCGCGATAGCGGGCGGCCATCGGGTACAGCGCGAAATTCATCGTGCCCATGTTGAGCGAGCACATCTCGGGCTCAGCCCGTTTCGGTCCTTCCAGCCGCTGATCCAGTGACATGATCGCACTGCCGCCCGTGGAAAGGTTCACCACCGCATCGCTGCGGGCTGCGATATCAGGGAGAAACCCCATGAAATGCCCGGCCTTGGCCGAGGGCCGGCCATCCGCTGGGTTTCGGGCATGGAGATGCAGGATTGCCGCGCCCGCTGCGGCGGCATCCACGGCCTGGTCAGCGATGTCCCGGGCGGTGAATGGTAGATAGGGTGACATGGTCGGCGTGTGGATTGAACCGGTAACGGCGCAGGAGATGATGATCCTGGACATCGCTACAGACCGTTTGCATCTACGAACTGGTCAAGGGAAAGCCTCAGTTTCTCCATGATTTCATCCACCTGCCCTTCAGTGACGATCATCGGTGGCGCGACAAGGAAATGGTCACCGGAGTAACCGCCGCGTGATCGTCGGGAATAGATGATCAAACCGTTGTCATGGGCAATATCCACCAGCTGACTGTCGGCCTTCAGCTCTTTCGGCAATGGCGTCATCGTCTCGCGGTCACCGACCAGTTCAAAAGCCTGCAGGAGGCCCATGCCGCGCACGTCTCCGACAATGGAATATCGCTGCATTAGCGAATCCAGCCGGGTTCTGAGCCGCGCCCCCTGCATCAGCGAATTCCGCATCATGCCCTGACGCTCGATCTCGTTCAGCACAGCCACACCCGCGGCACAGGCCAACGGATTGCCCGCATAGGTGAAGCCGTGGATGAAGCCGCCGCCGTCCAGAACCGTCCTGACGATCCCTTCATCCGCAATCACCGCGCCGAGCGGCATGTATCCTGCGCCAAATCCCTTCGACAGAACCGCGATATCAGGCGCCACGCCCCAATTGTCCGCAGCAAGGAATTTTCCAGTGCGCCCGCCACCCGACATCACCTCATCATGGATGAGCACCACGCCGTAACGGTGGCAGATCCCGCGGATGCGCTGCAAATAGCCCACCGGAGGCATCAGACAACCCGTTGACGCGCCTCCCACAGGTTCGACAATGAAGGCCAGAACGGTTTCCGGTCCTTCGGCCAGAATGCGCTCCTCAAGCATATCGGCGTAATACTGGCCCGTCGCCGGATCCTCGGCATCCAGCCCGTCCAGATAGGCCCTGGGCGCAGGCACTTTGGGCATCTCCCTCATCATCGGCGCAAAGGGAGCCGTCATGGGTGCATAGCCAGTCAGTGCCAGCGCCCCAAGGGTACTACCATGATAGGCCGGGTATCTGGAAATCACCTTCCATCGCTGGGCCTCGCCCCTTGCCAGTTTGTACTGGCGGGCAAGCTTGATCGCGCTTTCAACCGCCTCCGAGCCGCCGGAGGCGAAAAACACGCGCTCAAGCCCATCCGGCGCCAATGCCGCGACCTTCGCCGCGAGTTCCTCTGCCGACACGGTCTCGAAATGCAGCCGATATCCGAATGTCGAAATTTCCATCTGGCGGCGCATCGCCTCCAGCACAGCCGGATTGGAATGGCCGATATTGCAGACCATCGCACCTGACGATCCGTCAAGATAGCGCTTGCCGCTCACATCCCAGATATAGACGCCTTCAGACCGCTTCAGCCGAGGTCGCCTTTGCCGGGACTGATAGAACAAATGGCCTTCAGGAGGTTCCATCTCACGCCACCCAGAACACCTTTTCAAGGTCGTCGAAATCGCTGGCCGGACCCTCAAACCTATTGCGGCCCAGCTCCAGAACATAGACATAGTCGGCGATCTTCAGTGCGTGCCTGATTTCCTGGTCGACCAGAAGAATCGTAAGGTTCTCCTGCCTGAGGTCGATCAGCATCTCATAGACCTCTCTGGCAAGCATCTTCGACAGCCCCGCGGTGGGTTCATCCACCAGGAGCATTTTGGGTTCCGACATCAGGGTACGTCCGATCTCGACCATGCGCTGCTGGCCGCCGGAAAGCTCCCCCGTAACCTGACGGCGCTTGTCGCGGAGCGCGGGGAACCGCTCGTAGTTCGCCTCTACCTTCTGACGCACCTGCCTGCGGTCGCCGCGGAAGGTCCAGCCGCCGAGTTCCAGGTTCTCCTCGACCGTCATGTCCTTGAAAACGCCCGGCTGCTGGGGAATATAGGCCAGACCCTTGAGGATCTTCTCATGGGTCGGCACCTTGAGAATCGACTCGCCTGACAGAAGTATATCGCCCTGGTTTGGGGTCAGAAAGCCGAAAGCTGCCTTCAGCGCGGTCGACTTGCCCACTCCGTTGGCGCCAAGGATCGCGGTGATCTGGCCCTTTCGGGCCTTGATGTCCAGATCTGAAAGAATGTTCAGATCGCGGTAATAACCCACCGAGAGGTTCCGCATTTCAAGAACGGATTCAACGTCACTCATCCCGTGTCCCGCTCTTCGCTGCCGAGATAGGCCTCGATCACGGCGGGATCGTTCTTGACCTCCTCCGGCGGGCCGTCGGCGATGAGATCGCCGAAGTTCAACACCAGAAGCCGCTGTGAAAGCGAGAAAATTGAATCCATCTGATGACTGATGATGATGATCGCTTTGCCCTCGCCATTGACGCGGTGAATATAGGAATGGATCACTTCCATGAGCCGCGGGTGAACGCCTGCAAACGGCTCATCGAAGATTATGACATCCGGGTTAAGCATGAGGAGCCGACCGAGTTCCAGGAGCTTCTGCTGGCCACCCGACAGCGCCTGGCCGAATTCGTTCCGCAGATGATCGATGGTCAGAAACTCCAATACCGACATCGCTTTGTCCTGCAACTCGGCGCGGCTTGTGACATTGCTCATGGCCAGTGCCGGGACGTAAAGGTTTTCCAGAACGGTCATTCGCCTGAACGAGCGGGTGACCTGAAACGTCCGCCCAAGCCCGGTCAGGGCGATCTCATAGGGCTGCAGCTGATCGATACGCTGTTCGCCCAGATAGACCGTTCCCGAACTCGGCTTGACCGCGCCGTCAAGGACATTGGTCAACGTTGTCTTACCGGCTCCGTTGGGACCGATCAGGCCGATCATCTCCGGGCCGTTGACCTCGAAACTGACGCCCTTCAGCACATGATTGCCGCCAAAGCGCTTATGCAGATTGGTAACCTTTAGATGGATCATGCGTCTGCCTGTCCAGCGCCGGTTTCCCGCTTGGCGATCGTTTCTTCGGCCACGCCCTCGCGCCGGAAATAGGTTATCAGCGGAGCGATCAGCCCGTTTCGGAAGAACCGCAGGGTCACCATCAGGAGTATGCCAAAGAACACCAGCCGCCAGATCGTCATGTCAACCTCGATTCCCACGATCACGAAGCTGTTGCGCAGAAGCTCCAGAGCCACCTGCAGGATGATCGCACCGACCGCCGCCGCGACGAAATTTTCGATCCCGCCGATCACCGCCATGGCGACAACCAGGCTCATCTGCAGCAGGAACAGCATGTTGGGTGTGATGATCTGCACGTAATGACCCTGCACAGCACCAGCGGCTGCCGCCATTGCGCAGGTAACGGTAAAGACCAGCACCTTGTAGCGCGTCGTGTTCACTCCCAGCGCGGCCGCGGCGTCCTGATCCTCTCGCAGCGCCCGAACGAAGAGGCCGAATTTCGACCGCGCCAGCCAAGCGAGAATCAGCAGGCACAGGAGCAGCAGTCCCAGCATCGTGTAGTAAGGTGGAATCTTGTCGGTGGGTTCGAAGTAGGTGCCGAACAACGTGATTCCATCGGGATAGAGGGGGGGCAGTTCCAGTCCGGCCTGACCTCTTGTTATGTCGATTTCGGCGGAAATCGTTGCCTTGAGGATCTCCGAAAAGCCAAGTGTGAAAAGCGCCAGATATGCGGCGCGCAGACGCAGGACGAGCATACCGACCAGGAACCCGGTGAGCGCTCCCAGAATCGTGCCCAGCAAGATGCCCAGCGGAACCGGCATGGAAGTCACGTCGACACTGCCGTCCCAGGCAGCCAGTGCCTGACGCAGGCAATCCTGCGTCAGGGTGGTCGATGTCACGCCTATCGGGTTCACCACCACCAGCCATTGCCCGAAGAACCCGGTCTCCCAGCAGAGTTCGGTAGGCTGGGGCGAAATGTATATATAGTGGCAAAACAGGCCCGTCGTATACGCCCCGATGGCCATGAAGCCCATGTGCCCAAACGAGAACTGCCCCGCATAACCGGTAAGCATCGACCAGCTTGCAGCCAGGATGGCGTAGAAGAAGCCGGTTATCAGGATGTGCATTATATAGTCATAATCCGCCCGTCCGTAGATCAGCGGAAAGAAGACCAGCAGGGCCAGACAAAGCGCCCCGACGAAATTTGGTATCTGTCTGCGCATCGTCACCCCTCAGAACTGCCCATGCGCACCGCTAGCGAAGCGACGGCCGAATATGCCGGTGGGCCTGAGAAGGAGCGTCAGGGTCAGCACGATCATGCCATAGGCGGGAATATAGCTTGCCGCCTTTTGCGGGTCGGGAACGCAGCCAGTGCCTGCGGCTTCGACAAGCCCCACCATGATGCCGCCGACAAAGGCACCGGGAAGCGAACCAAGCCCTCCTAGAACGACGATGACGAAACTTCGCATTGCCGGGATCGCCCCGACCTGCGGCAGCCACGAAAACGCCTGTACCAACAGCCCTCCCGCGAGCGCCGCGATCATGCCGCCAAGCGCAAAGGCCACCATGTTCATCCTGTCCGGGTTGATGCCCGCGATGGCCGCCGCCTCACGATCCTGGCTGACCGCGCGCAGCGCCTTGCCGGTCCAGGTTCGGTGGAGAAGGTACATAAGTGCCAGAAGCACCAGGATGCAGGTGACCGCAGCCGTCAGACGCGGGCTGGAGATCGAAACCTGCTCGAACAGCGTCAGGCTGCCCCTACTCGTCTTGATCCAGACCGGATCTGCGTCCTCCGGGAAGCTCCAGCGCGGGAAGCTCAGGAATCGCTGCGCCTTTACCGGATTCGCACCAGCCACAGCCTGCACGAAATACTGCATGGTGAACGCCAGACCGAATGTAACGAGGATGCCGTACTCAACCGGCCTGTCAATCTGACCGTGATACATTGGAGTGAGCATCAACCGTTCGAAGACGGCGCCGATTACGAAGGCAATGCCACAGGCGCCCAGTAAGGCAAGAAGTGGATTTATGCCGGGCAGCCAGACTGCGGTGATGAAATAGACCAGCATGCCGCCGACCATGTAGAATTCGCCATGGGCAAAGCTGACGACTCCGAGGATGGAGAATATCAGCGACAGACCCAGCGCCATAAAGCCATAGATAATGCCGATGATAAGCCCGTTTACCGCCTGGCTGGCGACAAAACCTCCCGAGGCCACGCAGATGTTCTCCGGATCGGCAAAACTGAAAGTGACCGCCACCAGCAGAACGGTCAGCAATCCCAGCCCGACAACCAGGAAATTCGAGGATTTCGGTGTTTTCGCCCAGAGCACGGCAATGCCGGCCGGGCCCAGCGAAGCGCCCGCCATGGCGCCAAGGAAACTGGCGTTGGACGTATCGAGGTCGCACATCAGATAGCGCCGCCTGATCAGGATCGATCCAGCGACACCCCAAAAGATCATCCATGCGACCACACCCCAGAACAGCATCGGGAACTGCAAGCGATTCCCCCCATTGAGCCCGGCTTTCCTGAACCCGGGCCATTCCTGAATGACCTCGGGCGCCCGATGGGCGCCCGATGCAGTGAGGGTTACTGATTTACGTAAACAGCATCGCCAGTCTTATAGACGTCAGGCCAGACAATGGTTGCTTCACCCGAGTTCTCGCCCTCCTCCTGATACTGGATGACGGTCAGCGCCACATCCGGCCACTGGTGCCAGTACTCGTCGCCAACACCGTCTTCGGATGGGTCTTTCCGCGAACCGTAGGGAAAGTAGATCTTGCCCAATGTGCCCTTGTGCTCGATGCCTTCCAGTGTCTCGACGATAGCATCGGCATCGGTCGACCCAGCCTCTCCGATCGCCTGCGCGATGATCGCGATCGAGTCATAGGCTTCCATCGCATAGCTTTCGACCGCATCCTTGCCGGTGCGCTCCTTGTACTTTGCGGCAAAGGCCCTGCCTTCTTCGGTGAAGAGATTTTCCGGCACGCCGATCCGCTGTACGAAGGCAAAATTGCCGTCCGGAACGTTTTCCCAATACGCCTTGGACTCAAGTGAAACCTGACCGGCATGGAATGGGATATCGAGCGAACCGATGCCCGCATCCGCTGCCTGCTGCTGGAAGTTGTAACCGGCTTCGCCAGTGGCCAGCACAATGATCATGTCTGGAGCTTCCGCCTTCATGCGCTGCACGATACCGGCATAGTCCTGGGTGCCGATGTCGACGGAGAATGTGATGACCTCCTTGCCCCCGGATTCGAGACCGCGCTTGGTCTCTTCGGCTGCCGGTATACCGTAATCGGTGTTCTCGGTCAGAATCGCGACCTTCTCCACGTCCGGTATCTTGAGCGCGTGCTTCCAGATCGTCGACGAGGCCCACGACGACAGCGGCGCGATTCGGAAGATATACTTCTGCTTGTCGCCCGTGATGGTGTCGTTCCAGGTTTCGGCAAAGACGGTGGGCACCTTCAGGCGGTCCGCCACATCCTTCGACGCCACCCCGACCGAGCTATGGTAACCGCCGCCAACTGCCACAACACCATCCTGGGTGATGAACTTCTCCATCAGCGCCGTGCCTTTTTCAGGCAGGCCTTCGGTGTCACCGATCACCACTTCGACGTCACAGCCCAGCACTCCGCCGGCCGCATTTATGTCTTCCTCGGCGATCAGCATCGCATCGCGCATGGCTTCACCACCGACCACCGTACCGGGCGCCGACAGGGGCGCCATGCCGCCGATCCTGATCGGGCAATCCTGATCCTGAGCCAGAGCCGCACCAGCCGACAGCAGCATGGCGCCGGCAGAGGCCAGCAATGCAAAACGTGTTTCACTTATGTTCATGATCTTCTCCCCTATCGGCCAGCAGGACGCCGCCCTGCCGTACCGAGTTTCTAAATCCCGGTTCTGGATAAGCCTAAGCCTGCGTGTTTGTCACCGGTAGCGCAAGAAGTCAATACTTCCCGCTCCATTCCGCGACCGAGGCGGCCTGACGCCACCCGGAACGGTGCCCGGACACCGGCCCGGTCGCAGCGGACGCGCGTGCCGGTCAACCAGACACCCCCGATACACCCGAAACCCGGGACCGGTTCGGCAGCGTGCAGTCCTGGAGGCACCACGGCTCCGTGTGACCGCACGAACGCTTCCGCTCCCTCCAAAGCGTGGGAAAGTCCTGCTCCATTCCGAAACTCTACACCAGTTGTTATGTCAATCCAGCTGCGGTGGCACAGGATGCCGCCAATCGGTCAGGTGCGGGATTGACCGAATACCACTCGCGACTCCCATATCCCGAAAGGTAAGGCCCGTTAGACCGCGCGGCGGCTTTCCGGGGGATAACGCCCGGATGTAAGGGAATTCCGCACTTTTCGGATCACGTAAGGATACGGAACAGTCGGCGGATCTCAGCGCCTTTATCCCGCCCCAGATAATCAGGTTGGTGGCTTGCGAGAATCTCCCGAGCCTTGTTTCGGGCACGGGACCAGGCGTCCTGCGCTCCGGACTCTTCCCACTCCGCAGGTGATCGCCGATCCGCGAGTTCCGGGTAGAAATAGTCGCGCTCCATCGCCGTTATTGTGTCAGGCGCACCCAGAAAATGTCCGTCACCCAGAACCGCATCGCGGACCGCGTCGAGATCAAGAGTGTCCGAAGTCACTTCGATTCCGCGTAGAACCCGGTAAATGTGGCTGATCATCTCATCATCAAGCACAAATCCCTCAAACGAAGCCCCAAGCAGTGCGGACGACATGCCACTGCTCTCGTAGATCATGTTACCTCCCGCGAGACCCGCCGCCAACGCCGTGATTCCCTTCTCTGAACCCCACTGCGCATCCAGAGCCTTCGCATCGGTCATGGATGCCGCGACACCCGAAGGCAAACCGAGCGAATTCGAAAGCTGCGCGGATGCGGCGTTCAGCAGCGCCACTTCACCCCCACCGCCGGAAAACGCGCCGGTGCGGAGGTCGATCACGAACGGCCAGTTGGAAAAAATCATCGGATGTCCCGGCTTGACGGTCTGAACCATCACCAGCGAAGCGAGCGTCTCTGCAAGCGAGAGGGCCAGAAAATTCGCTGGAGGTGCAGGTCCGGTGGCTCCGGACTGGGCGGCGGTGATGCAGGAAACCGGTATGTTCGCCGATATACAGGAAAACGTGACATCCACCGCGTCCTCGCCGTAGCGAAGAGGTGAAATAACCGGCGAGATGTGAGCGGCGAGAAAGGGTCTCTTGGCGAATTCGCCCGGTCCACCCGCAGCGATGTCGAGCATTTCCACGATGGGCGGGACATATTCCGCAAGGGTAAACGATGTCGCCACCGGTTTCGTTGTGTTGCGCAGGAGCGCATGAACGGTATTCACGTCAAGATCATACGGATCGGCCACATCGGTCGCCACGCAGCAGCGCGTAAACCAGCTGACGTTGACCAATACATCCTGAAGCCGTGTGAAATCGTGTAGATCCCGTAAGGTTGCGACGCGATAGGCCCCGGTCTCGATGTCCAGAACCTTTACCGCGGCGCCGCCGGTGCCGAAATGAACCGCATCGCCTCCCACCTTGATCGTGCGCGCGGGGTCGCGTCCGTGGAGCGCGATCCGACCCGGCGCCGCGTCAATTGACCGCAGCACGAGATCTCTGGGCAGCAGCAACCGGTCGCCGCTCTTCTCGGCCCCCTCGGTAACAAGCAGGTCAGCGAGCCGCCCCGGAACCTCGCTCATTCCGAGTTCCGAAAGGAGTCGCATCGCGGCAGAGATGATCGTCCGGCAGTCGGAATCGCTCAATGGACGGTACTGACCGCCCCGGAGTCCGGGAGGACAGGGATTCACCGCCGGCGGCGCAGCCCTGAGAAGGGAGCGAGCCGAACGTCCGAGTCGTCTTGAATGCGAGCGCTTGTTGGTGTTGTTCAAGATGTGCCCTGTTCGGTTGCCCATAGCGTGCTAAATTCTGCCGGATCGGAAACATAACGTGACCCGGACGGGACTCAAGGAGGAGAGGGTTCAATGAAATCAACAGCGCGGGTGGTGATCATCGGTGGCGGGATCGCCGGTTGCTCGACACTTTATCACCTGACCCGCGAAGGATGGACCGATGTCATGCTTCTTGAGCGTGATGAACTCACGAGCGGGACCACGTGGCATTCAGCGGCGCAGGTCACGAATTTCGGGATGAGCCAGACGATGATCGGGCTCAAGAGCCATTCAATCTCACTATACAAAGAGCTGCGTGACGATCCCGACTATCCGGTGGGATATAATCACGGTGACGGTGGCATTCGTTTGGCAGGCACGGATGCCCAGATGGACGGCTACCGACATTTTGTGTCCGTCGCCCGCGGGATGGGGGTGGAATTCGAGGTGATCGACGCCCGCGAATGCGCGAGACGGCATCCGCTAATCACCACCGACAGGCTGAAAGGAGGGCTTTGGGATCCGCATGACGGTCATATCGATCCGGCGCAGCTCTGCGCCGCTCTGGTTCGTCAGGCCCGGGCGGCGGGAGCCGAAATTCACCGCAACACACCGGTAACCGGCCTAAGACGGCGCACCGATGACAGCTGGATTGTTGACACTCCGCAGGGCAGTGTCGACTGCGAGGCCGTGGTGAACGCGGGTGGGTACCGCTGCAACGAAATCGCAGCGATGATGGGAGTGCATCATCCGGTCGTCTCGATGGAGCATCAGTATTTTGTGACGGAAGCGATCCAGCGGATCGTGGACGCGGATCGTCGCATGCCGCTTCTGCGCTGCCCGGTCAGCGATTTTTACTGCCGACAGGAACGACAGGGTCTGCTGGTCGGATTCTATGAGCAGGACTGCAGAACCTGGGGAATGGATGGCATTGACCCGGAGTTCTCCAAGGCGCTCTGCCCGGACGACCTCGATCGTGTGAGCGACGTCCTTGACGGGGCGGTCGCCCGGATGCCGGTATTGGCCGAGACCGGAATCCATACCATCGTAAATGGTCCGATCACATATTCTCTTGATGGAACGCCTTTGGTCGGTCAGGTTCCTGGGCTGCGCAACGCATATTGCATCATCGGCCTGCGTGCCGGACTGGGAGAGGGTGGCGGACATGGCTGGCTTCTGGCGCAGCAAATCGTCCATGGTGAGGCTGTCTACGATACTTGGTGCCTCGATCCCCGCCGTTTCACGGGCTATGGCAACACGGAGTTGACGGCGCTCAAGGCCATCGAGGAATACCGGAACGAATTCCGATTCCATTTCCCGCACGAGCACCGTCCCGCAGGCCGTCCGATCAGGACCACTCCGCTGACACCCGTAATCGCCGCTGAAGGAGCGAAGTTCGCTGAGGTGAACGGCTGGGAACGGGCAGATTATTTCAGCCCGTCACCCGATTTCGAGGAAACCCTCGGTTTCCGCTTCAACGAAACCTTCGATATTGTCGGAGAAGAGGTGGCCGCTGTGCAGTCCCGGGTTGGATTGACCGAGGTCAATGGGTTTAACCGTATGGAGCTTTCCGGCCCGGGAGCATTGGAGTTTCTGGATTTCATGATCTGCGGTCGGATCAGGCGCAGGCCGGGCACGGTGGGGTTGGGCTATATGCTCAACGATCAGGGGATGCTGAAGAGCGAGGTCACGGTCGCCCATCTTTCGGAAGGGAGATTCTGGCTTGGATCCGCCGCTGCGGCTGAATGGCATGACCGCGATTGGCTGCTCGCCCATGCGCCGAAAGGTATATCGCTTGTCTCCCTCACGAATGACTGGACCGCTCTCGTTCTCGCTGGTCCGTATTCCCGCAACGTCATGCAGGCGGTGAGCCGTGGGGATTGGTCGGCTGAGGCTTTTCCATGGCTTTCCGTTCGGGAGGCGTTCATTGGAATCGCTCCGGCAACGGTGATGTCTGTAAGCTATTCCGGTGAGCTTGCTTATGAAATCCATGTTGACAACAGCCAGTTGCACGCGGCGTGGCGTGCGTTGCGGGAGGCTGGAAAGCCTCATGGCATGAAGCCATTCGGCGCGCGGGCGGTGGAGTCGATGCGGCTTGAGAAGGGCTATCTGCACTGGAAAGCGGATATACTGACGGAATTCGACCCTTTCGAGACCGACCTCGACCGTTTCGTCGACTTGGGAAAGGAATTTCTTGGAAAGTCGGCGCTTTTGCAGCGAAAGGTCGCCGGACCAACGAAAGCTTTAGTTTCCCTTGCGCTCGACACCCGTGTCGCACCCGCTCATAGCGGTGCTACCGTCGCAATGGACGGTCAGGTAACGGGTACGGTAACGTCCGGAGGCTGGGGCTACCGAACCAGACTGAACCTGGCATATGCATTCGTGGAGCCGAGAGCAGCGCGGAAGGGTACTGAATTGACCGTTGATTTGATCGGCGAACAGGTTCGGGCGACGGTGATCGGCAAATGTCCCTATGATCCTCAGGCGAGACGGTTACGAGGATAACGACAGCTTGCCGGGACCAATGCCAACTCGCCCGAACAATTTCGGCTTTTAGGCCGTCGATCAACAAGTCCATTACAGATCAGCCCCAACAAGCGAACAGATTCCTGGTCGGAACCGTCAATTGTCAGCCGGGTGCTCACGCAATGGGTGCGGGTAAGTGACATAATACTGCATCCGTGGTGTTCAATTTGAATTCTTCGGTTGCGGAAACACCTCTGAAAATCTGTCTTTGACCTGCGCCCATCCGTCTTCATCGAGCGGTCGACGGCATCTGACGAAATTGAGAAGATTGTAGCCCACCTCTCTCAGGCTATCCGCTAGCTTCTTCTCCAGCGCGACGATGATGTCACGGGGAGTGCGGTGTGTATCCTTATCGGCTGCCTCCCGAAAGAGCGGCCAGTAGAAATGGAAATCCGCGAATTCAATCTGTGCAGGCTCAACACCTTGTTTTTCGAGGTTCCGGGCCAAAGCGTTCGATCTCTCGTTGCGGCCCAGATGCTGTGCGAAGCGGTCACACGGTGAGGCGGCTTTCGAACTGCTTTCATCACCTGTTCTGACAACATATATCCAGCGCCTGTCTCCGACCCGGATATACCAGACATATAGCCAGAATCCCCGCTGAAGCATCGCGCCCGGCAATCCCGATCGAAACATCTGTGCCGGACCCGATGCCGCTTCAAATTCAGGAGTCATGCTGCGTCATCCCTCAGATTTGTGATAACCTTTCATCACGCCACCCCGTCCAGGTCAGCAAAGGTCTGACCGGTTTCGGCCATTTCCCTCAGAAGCGCCGGAACCTGCCAGAAGAAACTGTCCTCGGCCGCAAAGCGTTCGATTCGCTCGATCAACTCCACTGCGCCTACCGTGTCGGCGTAGTACATCGGGCCGCCTCGGTGCCTGGGGAAGCCGTAGCCGAACAGAAAGACCGCATCGATGTCGATCGGACGCAGCGCGATTCCTTCGGCGAGCACACGCGTTGCTTCCAAAACCATCGCCAGCATGTAGCGGTCGACAATCTCTTCACCCTTGAATTCCCGCGCCGTTACACCTGCTTTGGTGCGTTCCTGCGCAACGATGGCATCAACGTCCGGGTTCGGCTCCGTTGCATCCCCGTACAGGTAATATCCGCGCCCGGTCTTGCGGCCAAGCCAGCCAGCCTCGCAGATACGGTCCGAAATTTCCACATAACGTTCCTGCGGCGGGCGGGAGGACACCCTTCGCCGCCGAGCGGCCCGGCCGATGTCAAGACCCGCCAGATCCTGAACCGCGAAAGGTCCCATCGCAAAGCCAAACCCAACCATTGCACGGTCGACCTGAAACGGTGTGGCACCATCCATAACCAGATAATCCGCTGTCTTACGGCAATGCGACAGGATACGGTTTCCGATAAAGCCATCACAGACCCCTGCCCTGACGGCGATCTTCCGCAATCGCTTGCCGAACTCAAATCCTGTCGCGACCACGTCAGGCGCGGTCCCGTCGGCGACCACGACTTCGAGAAGCCGCATCACGTGGGCGGGCGAGAAAAAGTGCAGCCCGATTACGTCCTGTGGACGTGAGGTCGCCGAAGCAATTTCTTTGACGTCCAGATAGGACGTGTTGGTCGCCAAAACCGCACCGGGCCTACATATACCATCAAGTTTGCCGAACGTCTCACGCTTAACCTCCATGTCCTCGAAGACCGCCTCGATCACTAGGTCGGCATCGTTAAGTACCCTGAGGTTGGACGTTGTTCGAAGCCTGTCCGTCAGGATCGAGTCATATGTTTTGCCGTCAAGCTTTCCTCGTCTGACCGCACCCGTTAGATTGCGGGCGATAGTGGTGCGTGTATGGCCAGCCATCTCATCGTCGCGCTCAACCACTGTCACCGGAAACCCGGCCAGAAGAGCGGCGGTCGCAATTCCGGATCCCATTGTACCACCACCGACCACACCGACCGCTCCCACTTCGCGAGGGGGTGAGTCCCTTTCGGGAATTTTCGCCACAGCTCGTTCGGCAAAGAATGCGTGTATGAGACCGGTGCGCTGCGGGCTGTCGACGCATTCCTCGAAAAGAGCGCGTTCGGTTTTGAGCCCCTCAGCCAAGGGCTTGGCGCTGGCCGCGACCGCCTCGACGACCTTATGCGGCGCAAACAGCTGGCTTTGCCCCTTTGCCAGACGCCTCTCGGCGTCTTCAAGGGCCTTTGGATCAGGCACGGCCTGCATCGATCCTGTCCTGCGTGTCGCAAGACTTCCGGCCAGCGCTTCTTTCGCGCTCGCAATGGCGATGCTCCTGGGATCACCCTCGGCAATCCTGTCAACAAGCCGCAGCGACAGCGCCTTCTCAGCGCCGATGCGCCGACCGGAAATCGCCAGATCCAGCAGAGCCGGGATCCCGATCAGCCTCGGACCGCGCTGCGTGCCTCCGGCGCCGGGAATCACTCCTAGAGTCACTTCAGGAAAACCGGTCTGCAGGTTCGGAAGCGCCACCCGAACATGTGCCGAAAGAGCCACTTCCAGTCCGCCACCCAAGGTCGGACCATGCAGAACGGCAACTACGGGCTTTCGGCAATTCTCCAGCACGAGACATACATCAGGTAGCGTAGGTTCGCGCAGATGCTTTCCGAATTCACGGATATCGGCTCCGGCGATGAATGTCCTACCCGCCCCGTAAATCGCAATGACCTCGACGCGGAGATCCGCTTCAAGCTCATTCATCGCCTCGACAACGCCCTTCCTCAGATCGTGGGAAGCGGCGTTGACGGGTGGGTTGTCCAGTTCAATCAGGCCAACCCCGCCCTCAATTTCGTGGCTCACGGTTTCGGACGCTTTGACAAGCATATTGCGTGGACTCCTTCGATTGCCTGCTCAGCATACAGCCCCGATCTAACTCACCTCCGCCTGTCGACTCCATACCGCAATGCAAAGGGAAACGCACGGCGGTTCCGATGCCCGATAGCGCAATATGAGCAGCCTGAATGAGTTCGACAGACGCCGGCCGGCGGCATCGAAACCGACGCGCCTCCCGTGTCACTGCTGGGACCGCATTGACAGTGGACCAGCAATCCAGCCAGATGGCTCAACTGCATTCCGAGATCTGTGCGGGACGTAAAAGCGTATCTGCGAGCGATCGCCAGAGGCCGCTCCCATCCATTTGCTCCGGAGATCCAACCATGCCCCACGCATTCATCTGCGACTATATACGCACCCCCATAGGTCGGTTCGGCGGTTCCCTGTCCATGGTTCGGGCGGACGATCTCGGCGCAGTGCCGATCAGAGCGCTGATGGAGCGCAATCCAAGCGTTGACTGGGAAATCGTTGACGACCTGATCTACGGCTGCGCGAACCAGGCCGGCGAGGACAACCGCAACGTAGCCCGTATGTGCGGACTTCTTGCCGGACTGCCCGAGTCCGTTCCGGGAACCACCGTAAACAGGCTATGCGGTTCCGGCATGAATGCGGTGATCGACGCCGCCCGGGCAATCGAATCCAGCGACGCGGACCTGATCATCGCAGGCGGTGTCGAAAGCATGAGTCGCGCGCCGTTCGTGATTCCCAAATCCGAATCCGCATTTTCCCGCAGGGCCGAGATCTTCGACACGACCATCGGCTGGCGCTTCGTGAATCCCGTTCTCAAGTCGAGGTACGGCACCGATTCCATGCCGGAAACCGCCGAAAACGTGGCGGCGGAGTGGAGGGTCAGCCGCGAGGACCAGGACCTGTTCGCCCTGCGCTCCCAGGAGAAGGCGGCGGCGGCGCAGAAGAGCGGGCGCCTGGCCCGGGAGATCACGGCAGTCAGCGTGCCACAGCGAAGGGGGAAACCGGTTCCGGTGGAAAGGGATGAACATCCCCGGACCACCACGCTTGATGGACTGGCGACCCTGAGAGCACCGTTTAGGGAACGCGGATGCGTGACCGCCGGGAATGCCTCCGGTTTAAACGATGGAGCGGCCGCTCTGATCGTTGCGTCACAGAACGCCGCCAAGCGTCACGGATTGACCCCCTTGGCGCGCGTAATGGGAGGTGCCGCGGCGGGGGTGGCCCCGAGGGTAATGGGAGTTGGACCCGTGCCTGCGGTCCGCAAGCTCTGCCAAAAGCAAAATCTGGTTCCTGAAGATTTCAGCGTTGTAGAGCTGAACGAAGCGTTCGCGGCTCAAGCCCTTGCGGCGCTTCGCGAACTGAAGCTCGACACGGCGGCGGCGCGTATAAACCCCAATGGCGGAGCGATAGCGCTAGGTCACCCGCTCGGCATGTCCGGCGCGCGAATCACCGGATCGGCGGCGCTGGATCTCGCATCGGGGTCGGAAAGATACGCGCTTGCCGCAATGTGTGTCGGAGTTGGCCAAGGCATCGCCGTCGCGCTGGAGCGGGTCTAGGTGCGCAGCGATTCGACTACCAGCGTTTCCGCTCGAATCTCCAGGCCAGGTTCTCCGGCATTGTAGACAACGGGACCGCGCGGGCACCCGCTCCACCGTGCCAGCCGTGACCTTGGGAGAGGACGGACTTGGTAACCGCAGGGACAGCGGGCCCGGAAACCTGGCGATGGCGCGCAGGCCAGCGCTGAACCCGGCGCAAACGGCCGATGGCGGGGAAATGAATCCGATGCGGGCGAAGCTGATGGAGGCTGGCTGGGACGACGCTTCTTTCCGAAGCCCGCCGAACCCTAAAATCCAAATGCAATAACCCTGACGTCTCCACCATTCTGACGGCGCCGCTGCGCCAGCATGGTCTATAGCGGCTGGTCACAAAGCTTCGACAGCGTCTCGACCCATTGTGATTCCCAGACTGAAGGCGAGCGGCGGCTGGTTGAACAGGCTATTTTCTCAAGCCAATTATGGTGAAGCCGTGAGCGCACAACACAGGCGTCTCTTTGACACCGAGGTGCCATCGCGAAACTAAGCCGCCTCAAGCCCCGCGCTTCAGGAGTATCGGAAACCAATCCTCGCGCAGGCGCTGCCCCGGGGTCATCCCATGCCCCGGAAACGGCGGCGAGGTGCGGCCAGGCCGCTCTGCGTAGCGCGCATCGTCACCAACCAACCGAAGCGAGAACGCACGGCGGCGTACGGCCGTCTCATTGCCGCGAGCGCCATGCAGGACCATGAAGTTGAATGCGACCACATCCCCCGGTTCCATATTCCATTCGCGGATATCCATCCCTTCAGCATCCGGGTCCGGCACCGGCATGTACGCATCCGCATCCGCATAGAAGCGTTCTTCCGAAAGCCAGCGCGTTGGCAGCACGGGTTTTTCCCACAGGTGCGACCCCGCGACGCAACGCAGCGTTGCGTCCGTCACCGGATCGAGCGGGGACCAGAAGCTTACGGTCTGGGTTCCTTCAACGAAGTAATAGGGACCGTCCTGGTGCCACGGAGTTGGTTTCGAAGTTCCGGGTTCCTTGACCAAGACATGGTCATGGAACATCTGCACCCTGTTCGATCCCATGAGGTCGGCTGCGACCTCGGCAACGGGCGAGGCTTCAATCGCCTTGCGAAATTCGGGAATCCTTGTCCAGTTGCAATAATCGTCGAAAAACCGGCCAGACTCGGTGGGTTTCAGGTTATCTGCCGCATAAGGCCCGGGCTCCTCCATGTTGCGGGTTACACCGCGTCGCAGGAGCTCAACCTGATCTTTAAGCAGTCCAGGAACCAGCACCACGCCGTCCCGTTGAAACGCATTGATGGTCGCTTGGGTCAGGAATGCGTACATGCTGCCGCCTTCATCTCGTTAACGGTCAGGATCTTAGCATGTTCGCCGTGGTCTGGCGAGAATGGATTCGCGGATTTCAGGGACCGTGGCAAGAATTCGCTGACAGATCCGCATCGGAACCGAAGACGCCTGGCAATCCGCTTCAGCACATCCTTCGGAATATATGCGACACCTGTGCCCCGCCTGCCCAATTCTGGAAGCGGCATTTCCGTCCAATGCGGAACGGTCGCAGCGGCGCGAACGTGGCCTAGGTTTGGGTTGATATCCCGCAGCGACCATCAGGGGGTGGGTTTTTTTGATGTCACGGGCCGGACCGGTGGAGTGACGGGCCGGTACGAAGGCAACGGTATCCAGAAGCAGCCCCGCATACTGCACGCTCTCAGAGTTTGAATCATAAGTCACTGATATAATTAAACCATTGTTTTTCATGGAGTTGACGCCCCCGCCACCCGCCTGAGCGGGAACCGGCAGGCGGCCAGCGTTCGTTCGTGCCTCACTCACGCCCGGACCGGTGGCGCGTGATGCCTCACCCCGGATGCCAGCGGGTTCCCGCAGAGGCGCTCATAGTCCTTCGACAGGCGGCGGCACCGGCCCATCCAGGCGAAGGTCCGCTCCACGACCCACCGGCGGCAGGGAACCGTGAACCCTTTGACATCCTCCGGTCTTTCGACGGTCCTGATCACGTCCGGCAACCCCATCCCCCCAGGCCGCTCCCGCGGCTTCGGACCCGGGTGGCCACCGTCGGCGAACAGCTTACACACCGTCGGGGCCGTCTCCAGCAGCTTCGCGGTCAGGTCCGGCGCCCCGTCCCGGTCCTGGATGTCGGCGGTGTGAACCGTCATGACGACCGGCGTGCCGTCGGCGTCCACGATCAGGTGCCTTTTCCTCCCCTTCACCTTCCTGCCGGCGTGATGGCCGCGGGGCCCGCCGCTCTCCGCGGTCCTCACCGACCGGCTGTCGACCGGGGCGGCGGCCGGCTCCGCGGAGCGCCCCGAACACCGCCGCGCGAGGTCCCGGAGACGATGCACGAGACGCGCCGGGAGCCCGCTCCGCCGCCATGCGTAAAAACAGTTCCGGTCGGTGGAAAACGGTGGATATCCAGAGGGTGACGCACGCCACCGGCATCCCGTGGACAGGATATACCGGACCGCGTCGAACACCGACCGAAGGTCGGCCCCGCGCGGCCGTCCCATCCTTCCCCGCTTCGGAAGCATCGGCTCGACGACGGTCCATTCGGCGTCGGTCAGGTCATTTTGACTGTGGTCGTCCGGGCGCTTATGGAGCTGTTGGGTGGTCCTGTTCCAGGGCATGGCGATCTCCGGATTTGGGTAAACGGTCAATCTGGAATACCACATCCTGCGGGACCACTCAACTTATGGAACAAACTCTCAGAGTCTGACTATTGGCTTATTGATATAATTTCACAATTTTTCACCAAGACCGAATGGTCCTGATCTACGCTGCCAATGATCCAGCCCGCGCTATGGGCCACCGCCGCGATCCCGAACAGCTCGGGACGGGGCAGGGCGTTCGTCAAGGAGCTCAGAACAGTTCGAATCCGTGGCTGGGGCGCGCACGGGTGGCCGGACCCGTGTCCCGCTCCGCCTCCAGTCCCCCCTGTTTCATCAGGAACGACCGGAATGAGGGGATCGGGCAGTGGACGGTGCGGTCACTGCGTTCCTGCAGCGCCCCCCGATGCAGCAGATGGCCTAGGAAGCCCTTGACGGTCATGCCTTCCGGAAGGCTCATGTCGGGATCCGCCGCGGACGCCGTTCTGAGATACTTGATGATCCCGAAGCTGTTCGGCCTTCCACCCAGCTGTGCCATAACCCCGGCGACCAAAGGCTCGGCCTCCCTCATTTCAGGGCTCTGCTGCGACCTGTAATAGCGCATGCGGCTGTCGGCGGCCTCCTTCATGGCGCGGCTCCAGTCGATCCGCCGCAGGTCGCCGTCCGTTTCAAGCGCCTCCTCTCCCAGTGCCCGCAGCGCGAAATGCAGGTGGCGGGGCCAGCCCTCGGCGGGGGCGGCGAGTTCCGAAAGGACCCTGCGGCTCGCGTCGGCGCGCAGCCCGAAACGCCGGCAGAAGCCTTCCGCCAGCTTACGGGTTTCCCGGTCGGTCAGGCCTTCGATCCCGTGCAGCGTGCTTCCGCGGGTCAGGCCCATGTCGTGCGCCCGGTTCAGGGTGTTGCCCAGCCCGGCCAGAACCAGCGTCAGGGGAAGTGCGGTGTCGGCGTCGTGGATACCCTGGCAGAGAAGGGCGGGCGGTGAATCCGGGTCCGGAGACAGGTTCTGCGCCTCGTCGACGGCGACGGCCACCGGCGCCCACCATTCATCCGGCTTCATCGCCGCCGCCAGATCGGATAGGTTGGCGGGAGGTTTTCCCGCGCCGCCCTCCAGACCGATCCGCAGGCCCGCGAAACCGATTGACGCGGTCAGGCGACCGGCGATCCCTCTGGCCCACCTGATCCAGTCCCCATGCGGTGTCCGGCCTATGGCGGCGACCGCCGCGAGAACTCCCGGCAGGTCCTGCTTCAGTTCCCTGCTGGAGACGGTTAGGACGCGCGGGGTGCCCTCGGCCTGGTCCGCCGCGAGGCTCCGGTCCCTCAGTTCGGCCAGGATCGAGCTCTTTCCGGCTCCGGGGGCGCCGTGGAGGATGCGGGTGGCGCCGGGTACCCCGCCTCTGTCCCTGTGCTTCCAGACGAGGGCCGCGGCCCTCTGGATATCCCGGATCACCCGGTCCCGGCCGACGAAGACCGGCGGTGACGACTTCTCGCCCCTGGCCACGAAGTCCTCCAGGCCTTCCCTGTCAAAGCCTTCCGCCATCCCGCGTTTCCCTTTCCGCGCCGTCCGAGCGTATCACCGCGCCGCATGCCTGTCCAATCCGTATGAGGAGTGCCTTTCAATGGGAATCATATACCTGGCTAACCATCAGGCAGCTCTCGATATACCGTTTTCTCGTTTCACAGGCCGACCGACGTCGTCACCTCCACGAGCGGGAGCGCCAATCCCGAACGCCAGCATGTTTTTCGCCGCGTTGATGTCGGCGTTTGCAGCGTATCCGCACTCCACGCATACGAATCCGACCCGGGACCTGCGCGATCGGCTGTCCGCCGTCCCGCACTCATGGCATGTCCGTGAGGTATGGGCTGGATTGACGGCCGGAACGCGGACAGCCCTGTAGTCCAGCATCCGATTCAGCTCACTCCAGCCCGCGTTCAGGATTTCCGGGTTCAGGCCAGCCTTCCGCCCGAAGTTCTTTCCAGGATTGCCAGAGGGTCCCCTGGATGATTCCGTCATACCCTTAGCATCGAGGTTCCCGACCACCGCGGGCGACGTCCTGTCCACCGGCTGTCCAGTGACCCGATGCTGCCAGTTTTTCCGTTTGCCCGCTATTTTTCCATGCCGCCGCGCCAACCCTGCCCGCGCTTTTCGCCTACTGTTCGACCTTCGCCTCCGGCGGGAGACGGTCCTCCGCAAACGTCTCCGTCCGGCCTCCAGCCGTTGCATGCCGGGCAGATGGTGAATCCCTCCGTCGCCGTCGGCCACTTGCCGGACATTCATATCGACGCCGATGGCCCGGCCGCTGTCCTCCTCGATGGCATCCACCCTGCAGCGAACGATGGCGTACCGCTTTCCCTGCCCGCGCTTGATGACAGCCGGGACCGGTCCACCATCGGGATAGGGACCGTCGCCTCTGCGCCGGATACGCATTGCGCCGAAGGCCGGGATGCGGAGCCTGCCGTTTCCGACTTTGACGACGCTGGCGATGGTGAAGCCGTTCCGTAACTTCCGGCTCCTGGATTTTGGAAACCCGCCGCGACGGAAGAACGCTTCGCAGGCTTTGGTCCAGGTGTTCCAGCTTCCCGCGCCGGACCCTGGCGGACACAGTGTCCATGCCATTAACATTTTTCCCGCATTCCGCAAGTGATTTACGCTGGCCGACACAGGACACGCTTTTGCCGGTCTTCCAGCAGCGGTCGATGCGTTCGGCAATGAGTCGCCGCCTACAACCCGTGCAGGCATGGGCAGACCGCAATTCACTGGAATGCACGTGAAAGTGCCCCGTTTTTGTCAGCTGGTCAGAAAGGTATATAATTCCCCAATTTTTCACCAGGACCGGATGGTCCTGATCGACGCTGCCGAATAACGCCGACCGGGATGCGTGCAAGTCAGGCGATACGGACGGAACCCCTCAGTGTGCGCACGGTTAGAACTTAAACGAAGGTCCAGCCTAATCCGGGTCGCCATAATTCAGCCCTTCGTACAGAAAGGCTGCGCCAATCCTGTCACAGTCAGGCGCGCTCACTCCGGCATTTCGCATCTCGGCGACCCATTTGCGAGACACAGTGCCCGCAATCCTCTCGAATACTGCTTGCGCCTCCTCCAAGCCGAGCAGAAAGCGCCCGTGCGCACTCAATAAATTGGTCCTGTTTGCGTAGCGCCCAAATCGGCCGCACGTCATCGCAAGGTCTCGCCGCTCCCGGGCCACCACCGGCGACGGGGTCAGATCAAACGCCGGGCTCAGTCTCCAAGCGTGACCTCTCGCGAGCAGCGCGTGGTTTCGCGGATGATCATCCAGGTTCGAGACAGCCGCGTTGAAGCAGAGTCGGCCGAACAGCTCGCGCAGGTCTTCCTCCGGACGGGCGCTCGCGCGTCGGATTTCGTCGGCAAACAGAAGGTAGGACCAGCTGGCCCGTTCGCTTGGACTGTCGCCGGAACGCAGCAGCGTCAGCGCACTGACCAACCTGTGGCGAAAATAGCCAGTTTCCGTCCTTTCACGGTCAAACCGCCGCACCAGAAGCACATCACGCCCCCCCACGGTCTCAATGCGGCTGTCAGCCACGTTCAGGCCACATGCCCGCGCCAGACCGAGCATGCCGTGCTCCACCCGAGTATGGTTCCAGCGGTCATCGTTGCGGCCAAATTTCGCCAGCCAGAGGCCCTGGCCGTCCTCAACCACGGCCTTTGGGCGGGCTCCGCCCATTGACGTACCGGGAAATAGCAGCGCCTCGACCCGTGCGCCCGACAGATCGGCTTGCCTGTGGTCGTGCGTGGCTAAAGCGTCGGCCGCGCGCTGAAGCTCCCCAAGATCCAGCGACCGGCTGAACTGCCCCCGCGGACCAGGAGCTTCGGTTCCAGATCCGAACCCCAAAGCGCCAGCGCGGTCATCCGGTCCGCGCATAAGGTAGTCGAACTCTACGAGGTCGCCGGGACCAGACCGGCACTCGATCGCTTGCCGCCCCCAGAAATCCGGCATCGAATCCCGGATCGCGCCGAAGAAGCCGTTCAGTCGGGCGGTTTCGTAAACCCGACCGGAGAGCCTGAGCTCAACCGGATCGAGTTCGACCGCGTCTTCCCGCCCGCGGTACAGGCGCCCGTAAACGAACTCACCAATCCCTCCATTTCCCTCGTCAGTCCACCTAAAGCGGCCTGCCGTTATGAAATCCGTGGATCCCGGCAGCACGATATACACATAGCATTCGCGCTCAGAAATCATCTTCCAGCGTACGGCGACCTTGCGCTCTCCTAGGGCTTCGCAGACTTTCCAAAGTCCTGCCTTCGTCATCTCGTTCCGGGTCAGCGACTTCCCGCATGTCACCGAGCAGGCCCAGCACCCAAAGGGCGCCCAGATACGCCGTGATACCAGTGGTCGGCTTGCCTCTCTCCACATCGGCTACCACAAACCTTGAAACCCCAATTCTCCGGGCAAGATCACTCTGCCGAAGCCTTCTTCGCAGACGCGCCGTGCGAATGTTGCGTCCCAGCCGCTGCAGAGCTTCCTCAATCGCGGACGGCGGAAACTCCGAGATTTTGGTAGGTGTGGGCATGTATATTTCAGTCTTCACATACGCGATTTATGTTGCTTGTAGACAACATTGATACGCAGTCAATCGCATTTTACCTAGTGTCTGCCAGAAAACCCCGTGTTTTCCCGTGACAGGGCCGAATCCGGCGGATTCCGGCTTCACGGGACCCTGGCTGGACCCGTCGGGGTGACGCCCAGAGCTTCGACGGGACGGGCGGTGGCGGGAACATATTATGAACATCCGGGGCGCCGCCGGCCCGCAGGCACGCCGGTCCGGGCCTTGGAGTTTGACTCATAAGTCACTGATATGATCAAACCATTGTTTTCATGGAGTTGACGCCCTCGCCACCCGCCTGGGCGGGAACCGGCGGGCGGCCAGCGTTCGTTCGTGCCTCACTCACGCCCGAACCGGTGGCGCGTGATGCCTCACCCCGGATGCCAGCGGGTTCCCGCAGAGGCGCTCATAGTCCTTCGACAGGCGGCGGCACCGGCCCATCCAGGCGAAGGTCCGCTCCACGACCCACCGGCGGCAGGGAACCGTGAACCCTTTGACATCCTCCGGTCTTTCGACGATCCTGATCACGTCCGGCAACCCCATCCCCCCAGGCCGCTCCCGCGGCTTCGGACCCGGGTGGCCACCGTCGGCGAACAGCCTACACACCGTGGGCACCGTCTCCAGCAGCTCCGCGATCAGGTCCGGTGCGCCGTCCCGGTCCTGGATGCCGGCGGTGTGAACCGTCATGACGATCGGTGTGCCGTCGGCGTCCACGATCAGGTGCCTTTTCCTCCCCTTCACCTTCTTCCCAGCGTCGTAGCCGCGGGGGCCGCCGCTCCCCGTGGTCCTCACCGACCGGCTGTCGACCGGGGCGGCGGCCGGCTCCGCGGAGCGCCCCGGACACCGCCGCGCGAGGTCCCGGAGACGATGCGCGATACGCTCCGGGAGCCCGCTCCGCCGCCATGGGTGAAAATGGTTCCGGTCGGTGGAAAACGGTGGATATCCAGAGGGTAACGCACGCCACCGGCATCCCGTGGACAGGATATACCGACCACCGTCGGACACCGACCGAAGGTCGACCCCGCGCGGCCGTCCCATCCTTCCCCGCTTCGGCGGCATCGGCCCGATGACGGTCCATTCGGCGTCGGTCAGGTCGTTTTGGCTGTGGTCGTCCGGGCGCTTATGGAGCTGTTGGGTGGTCCTGTTCCAGGGCATGGCGATCTCCGGATTTGGGTAAACGGTCAATCTGGAATACCACATCCTGCGGGACCACTCAACTTATGGAACAAACTCTAAGGGTTCCGGGCCCAGGCATCCGGCGGATCAGGGTGGTGGACCGGTCACAGAAACGCTGGTGAGGATGTCCCGCCGCCGGGCCAGTCCGGGGTCGGCACCGTCCGCGGCATCGACCGCCGCGCCGAGACTGTCGATCCGCCTTTCGAGGGTGGCCGGCACCGCCTTCAGGGACGCGAAGCTAACGCTGAGGCACCCACAGTCTGTCACTATCCCATGGTTGATTTCTTCGAGTATTCCTGTTTCCTGATCGCTCTGTACATTGCCGTGGCTTGGACAAGGCATTAATGCCTTTCCTGATCTTTTCGATCCCGGACAGCCGCTGACGCCCTGGCGTTCCTGGAGCCACAGCTCCTCATTTCGATGCATGCGCGGCCGGTTCGTCCCTTTGCGGGAAGCCGGGGGCGGGGCGTTCGGGCCCGGCCTTCGTCACGCTGGATGCCGGCGGCGCGCCATGGGGTGACGGCGTCGAAGGCGAGGCATCCGCGCCGGTCGCGCCTTGACCGCCTTTCGTCCTCGCGGTCGCGGACCGGGATCACGCGCGTTCCGGGGTAGGCGCGGCCGAGCCTCCGGGCCAGGGCCAGCCCGTCCATCGCCGTCGCCTTCAGCCGTTCGCATTCCTTCCCGCGCCTGCACACTGTCTGGATGGTGGCGACAGACTCTGTTTCGAAATGGCTGCCGCCGCTTCCGCAACTGTATCCCGGCGCCAGCGTTCGGAATTCCAACAACCCGGCCCTTTCCACCGCCAGTGCCGCCTCCGCTCCGGCAAAGGCCCGGGTGCCGCGCTTCGAACCGGAAACGGGAAATGGATTGCCGAAAACATTCATTGCACTGAATGCATTTTGAAATTTTTTGATGGCGGTACCGGCTATAATGCTCAAAGCCGCGAATTCGACCATTTTCCGTTGACATAGTTTACCTGTCCATGTATGTGCCCGCAGCAATCGAACGAACAACGGTTTCGTGCGGAAATGCTTAAGCGGGCTTCTTTACTGACAACGGACCAGCAGCTGAAGCTGCTGGATGTAGAGCATGGAGCGCCAACGCTCGTAGCGAGACGGGCTAGCGTCCCGCTTCTGCTGGACAACTGCAATGCGGCGCGTTTCATGGCGAATGGCTTTTTCCCTGCTTCTGAAACGGTCAGCGCCTTTGATCCGGACATGCATGGCATTGAGTGTTCCCTCGAACGAACCAACAGGCCAATGCATCGGCTGGTATCGAGTACACCTGAAACCGAATCGGCTTCCCCTTCAGGCCGCCGGGCAGGTCCCGAAGGCCTCGTCCAGCAGGACGGGCAGCCGCGGCGCGAGATGATTCCAGGCGAGCGGTCGGGTTTCGCGGCTGCTGTGCGTCCCAGGCGCCACAGCCGGCTGGTCTGTGGCTGGCGCGATCAGTCGAACAGGCTGGCCGTCAGGTCGCCGACGGGCCGCCAGAGATCCGGCCTGCGCATGGCTCTTTATCCAGGGAGGATACCGCTCGCGCTGGCCAGAGACAACAGAACCAATGCCACCACGGTCCTGCGGCTTGTTGGCTGGTTTGGGCGGGCCTGCCCCGACAGCCAGGTGATCTATGCCTGTTCGGACAACACCGGGTACCAGCTCGGCAGGACGCCGAACCGTTCCCGCATGGCCGGTTTGCCATATCCGGCTTCAATTTCCGCCATCCCGCGCACCGCATCTCAGTCCGTTCGAACGGCCATCGGGCGTCATGCACCGCCATGCGGGGCGCAGACGCTTCCAAACGGATTTCCGCCAGTCGCCGATGCCGTCCGCGCCTCCTTCAAAGAAACGCTTCTCCAGGAACGGATCACGGATACTGTGACTGACAGTTTTCGGCTCATCACCCGTCAACAGCTCCGGATGACTGGTTAACGAAGCATATCTCTCAACCTGCGGTCGAATTGACGGAAGCGCGCCAAGGGGGTATCCAAGTCTCATATCCGTCTGCAGACCGAATACCTTGGCGTCAGCACTTAGCGAACAGGAGGGAAGTCAAATGGCACAAACGAAAAAAATGCTGGATCCGGATCCCCGGATCTTTGACTTCGAAACCGAGTACGAACTGGGGCAGGATAATGTCAGGCCTTTCGGTCTGGACATTCACAATCCGGTCTTCCTGATCTCAAGCATAGTGATCTTTGGCTTTGTATTGGTCGCACTCGCAAACCAGGAGGCGGCGGCAGCGCTTTTCGGATGGCTCCGGCCTTGGCTGACCAGCACATTTGATTGGTTCCTGGTCCTGTCGGTCGATGCAATAACTCTGTTTTGCCTCATTCTGATCGTTCTGCCGGTGGGCAGCGTCAGAATCGGTGGCAAAAACGCCAAGCCCGATTATTCCTACGCGGGCTGGATCGCGATGATGTTCGCGGCGGGAATCGGCATCGGTCTGCTGTTCTTTGGCGTGCTGGAGCCAGTCTACTACAATTTCGCCGAAGACGGCGGTGCGAGACCGCTGGGCATCGACATCACCGTGCCGGGCAACGAGTACATCGGTGTTGTAGGCACGATCCACCATTGGGGACTGGAAGGTTGGGCGGTCTACGCCGCAGTGGGTCTCAGCCTTGGCATCTTCAGCTACAATCTTGGTTTGCCGCTGACTTTACGCTCGGCATTTTACCCGTTGCTGGGTGAACGGGTCTGGGGCTGGTGGGGCCATATCATCGACACGTTAGCGGTGTTTGCGACATTGTTCGGCCTGACCACCTCACTTGGTCTCGGGGCGCAGCAGATTGCGGCAGGTTTAAACGCGGTCTTCGGCATCGAATCCAGCCCGACAGTCGTTGTCCTGCTGATCATCGGCATCACCGTGGTTGCACTTGGATCAGTGCTTCTGGGAATGGATGCAGGCGTTAAAAGGTTAAGCGAGATCAACATGATCATGGCCGTAGGGCTGTTTGTTTTCGTAATCGCGGTCACCGGAATCGGAACGGCCATCGCGCGCTACTTCAACGTGATGGTTGACTACCTGACGCTTTTGCCGGCGCTCTCCAACCCGTTTGGTCGAGAAGACACCAGCTTCTTCCATGGCTGGACAACCTTTTACTGGGCGTGGTGGATCGCATGGTCACCCTTTGTTGGCATGTTCATCGCCCGTATCTCCAAGGGGCGTACAGTACGTGAATTCATCATCTGCGCCTTGCTGGCGCCTACGGCTGTGTGCGCCTTGTGGATGTCCACTTTTGGCGGCGCCGCCATCGATATGCTGAACGCCGGTGGAGCGGAAGGTGTGCGCGCAACGGTCATCGATAGCTACGCCCCTGAAGGTGCGCTGTTCGGGTTCCTCAAGGAGCTTCCGCTAAACAGCATCATAGCCCCGATCGCGCTGATCCTGATCGTGATCTTCTTTGTCACCTCGTCGGATTCAGGCTCTTTGGTAATCGACACGATCACAGCTGGTGGCAAGATGGACGCTCCGGTCGTCCAGCGCGTGTTCTGGTGCACGCTAGAAGGGCTGGTAGCCATCGCGCTGCTGCTCGGCGGCGGGCTTAGCGCCCTGCAAGGTGCGGCGGTGTCGACGGGGATTCCGTTCACGCTAGTCATTCTGATCATGTGTTATTGCCTGTGGCTGGCGCTCAAATCCGAGCGGTCGAAGGCATAGGATCCTCCGTTTCAGTCCGAAGCGCAAAGCCCGGCCCTTTCCGAACCGAGGGCGGAATCCAAACGAAGGAAAGGGCCGGGCCAGCTGGAATTTCCATCCGATGGCGACTGGTTGCCATCACTGAAATGGCAACGGTCAGGCTGCTCCAGCCCGTAGCCGAATCTGGCGCGTCGTCCCATTATTCTAATCTGGCCCGCACAACAAAGCAGAGGAATGACCGGATCTCCCGTGCGAAGCTGGCTTAAAGTTCTGAAGAACGGCAGGCGGGGAGACATTCTCGGTGGCAGAGTATGCCAGAGGCGGCGGCGGACCGCCTCCATATCGTCAGGACGAAGCCATCGAGGCGCTTGCCTACATGATCGCCTGTGTCTTTACGGCAAGATTCGCACCCGCCGCCCGGGATGTGTCCAGCTTCAGAGTTTGTTCCATAAGTTGAGTGGTCCCGCTGGATGTGGCATTCCGTTTGGTGAACGCAACCAGATACGGAGAGAGCCATGCCCCGGGACAGGACCACCCAACAGATCCATAAGCGCCCGGACGACCACAGTCAAAACGACCTGACCGACGCCGAATGGACCGTCATCGGGCCGATGCCGCCGAAGCGGGGAAGGATGGGACGGCCGCGCGGGGTCGACCTTCGGTCGGTGTCCGGCGAGGGCCGGTATATCCTGTCCACGGGATGCCGGTGGCGCGCGTCACCCTCTGGATATCCACCGTTTTCCACCGGCCGGAACCATTTTCACGCATGGCGGCGGAGCGGGCTCCCGGAGCGTATCGCGCATCGTCTCCGGGACCTCGCGCGGCGGTGTCCGGGGCGCTCCGCGGAGCCGGCCGCCGCCCCGGTCGACAGCCAGTCGGTGAGGACCGCGGAGAGCGGCGGCCCCCGCGGCCACCACGCCGGCAGGAAGGTGAAGGGGAGGAAAAGGCACCTGATCGTGGACGCCGGCGGCGCACCGGTCGTCATGACGGTTCACACCGCCGACATCCAGGACCGGGACGGCGCACCGGACCTGATCGCGGAGCTGCTGGAGACGGTGCCCACGGTGTGCAGGCCGTTCGCCGACGGTGGCCACCCGGGTCCGAAGCTGCGGGAGCGGCCTGCGGGGATGGGGTTGCCGGACGTGACCGGGACCGTCGGAAAACCGGAGGATGTCAAAGGGTTCACGGTTCCCTGCCGCCGGTGGGCCGTGGAGCGGACCTTCGCCTGGATGGGCCGGTGCCGCCGCCTGTCGAAGGACTGCGGGCGCCTCTGCGGGAACCCGCCGGCATCCCGGGTGAGGCATCACGCGCCACCGGTCCGGGCGTGAGTGAGGCACGAACGAACGCTGGCCGCCTGACGGTTCCCGCCCAGGCGGGTGACGAGGGCGTCAACTCCATGAAAAACAATGGTTTGATCATATCAGTGACTTATGATTCAAACTCTCAGGCAGTCCCCATATATGAGATATTGAAGACGGTCAGTCGCCACTGCTGCGATAGAGGCCAGCAGAGCGTGGGGAAACCTTCAGGAAATTCGGCATGCATCCGCTCCATAGCATCCTGGGCCTGCTTGTGAACCAGTTCGAAGACCTCTTCGACAGCATCGCGGGAGAGTCCCGACGCCACACCGGTTTCCATGATATGGTGACCGATTATGTCGCCGACTTTGTAGTGTTTGGATCTGCCCATCCGCATCGCCAGCCTAAAGTCCTTCCGCTCCAGCTGCCGCGCATCAGCGGCCGGCCTGGGCAGTGAGCGCATCGTAGAGCGGCGTGCTGCGGAAACTGCCCGCCCGTCAGAAGCCCTGGGCCTACCGCGTAGCGGAAAACAGATCCGGACAATCTAGTTCCGCGCCTGTAGGTTCGGGTCACCATGGCACAGTCCCGGATCAGCCGCACGCTCCGCGGCGCGGAGGGACGGGCGCGGACCGCATCCATCCTTTCACGTGAGAGGTTCGACAGCCGGAGCGCCTTCGGGCGCCGGATCCGCCGGGAGCTCTCCTCTTGCACGGCCACGGGCCGTCCGCAGCCCGCGGACCGCATGAAGGCGCCCGCCGGGACCGGGCCGGCACGACGCGAAGCGCGGCGCCGCAGGCGCGTCCACAGCTCCATCCCCGGCCCGCCGACCCGACGGCTCTTTCCGGGCGGCACCATCCTGCCCGGAAGCCCGGACAGCCGCTTTCGGGTCCCTTCGTCGCTGCAGGGGTCCTGGAGGCCGATCAGGATCGCCGGGATGTCGTCCCTCGACCTGACGTTCAGCCTGATCTTCGTGATGTCGGGGGCGCTGGGCCTCCGCTGGAGTTTGTGGACCCTGCGCATGGGGGCCTCCCGGGTGGAAGATTGGCGGATTCCGTGACATATGGTGGCGAATCCGTCCCCTGAATGCCATATCCGGTGATTCCCCGTAAGGCGGATTCCGTCATTTACCACGAAAAATCCGCAGCCTGGCGGTTTTCTGGCGGCCACTAGTCTATAACCATCTTCTTCGTCAAGCCAGCGGACAGCTGCTCGGCACCGGGCTTGTCAGCAGGACCTGGATGAGCTGGTTCTACAAAACATCCAACATTGCGACAGGTTCCGATGTCCCGGAAATCAAGCCGTAAAGGGCGGACTGGCAGGGCGCTCAGGAAATGATTGATGCGATGCCCGAAGGGGATCGGCCCCAGACCCCGTTTCCGGTGATTGACGAAGGTCAGGACATGCCCCTGCAGTTCTACAACGCCCCCGAGAGTCCGGGATTCAATCGTTTCTTCATCGTCGCTGACCAGAATCAGCAGATTACAGATAATAACAGCAGTCGTAAGGAAATCGCTGACTGCCTGGCGGTTGAGGCGTCCGAGGTCATCGAGCTTCGGCAAAACTACCGTAACAGCTATCCGGTAGCAAGACTGGCGAGGGAATTCTACACTGGCGATCCAGCCAGTCCACCTCCCGACCTACCGAAACAGGTTCGGGGAGATGTTCCCGGACATATGCCTATCATTCGGATAGCCTGGGCAGGTACGCGGGAGGCATTCTGGGAATGGCCGATCAGGATACTCGAAAGCTCATAGGCGTCATCGCACCTAACGATGCAGTGAGAGAGCGCTATTTCGAGACCCTAAATTCCACTGAAGTGCGGATGGACAATCCACGACCGACAATCAAGAAATTTAACAGGAAACAGCGCGCTGAGGTCGCCTTCGACCAAGGCGGAATCCTTGTCATAAATTTCCAGTCATGCAATGGACCTGAATTTGACCTGGCGGTACTGGCGGATATAGACGAGCATTTCGTGGGCCCTGATCCGGGCCAATCGAAACGGAATTTCTACGTCATGGTGTCCCGAGCCAGTGAACTGTTATTCATGTTTATGAGGCGCGGCGGGCGCGAAGACATACTCCGCATCCTCCCCACAGACCATAATGTCCTGCGACGTTTGGAGAGATAGATGAGCAGTCTGTTCGGTTTGGGGCACGAGCCAGCGTCGACAGTGGCTCCGACCGCAGGATTGCTGGTAACCAACCATCTGAATCTCTTCTACATGCTCGCTGCCGGGCTGGCGTTGCCGCCAGCCGGGTTCGGAGACAAATACTACAAGGATACACTTGAGAGTTTTCCTGGCTGGATTCCCCTGTTCATTGATCACCCGAACAACGAAGCGATTGCGTCGGCGACAATCGAAGCGAAGCACCTGAAACCTGTCATAGTTCAGTTCGATCTCTCCAGATTGTCGGGTCAGGTGATTGCGATGTCCGCGTATGGCATGGAACGACTTGAGTTTCCAAATGACTTCTCTAGTCGCACACGCTTGATTCTAGTGCCCGCGCCGCTGCCTGTATGCTGGATTGACCTGATCGCTTTTCGATCAGCCAGCGACAGACAGGCTTGCAGGCAGGACGCCAAAGACTTTGGGAATGTGCCTCTGGAAGACTTCAAGCTTCTTGCCAACAGTAGAACATGGTTCACAAAGGAAGCTTCCGAACCATGGCCGATCATGACCGATCCGGTGGAGCCTAGAAACGCTCCACTCCAGAAGCCGTTTGCTGCAGGTGGAGTCATGGCGATGCTGCTGAGGTTTGCCAATCTTGGCCAACAGGCGGTTCGTGCATGCCAGGACGCGTTCGACCCCGGCAGGAATGCGCTAAAGTCAGCGGATGAGCATCCAATCCTGGCCGGAATAGGATCGTGGGTCGCGGGAAGCGAAGATTCTGCGCCTGCACTACCGATGACCGAAGCGCCTACAGCCAACTCAACGGATCTGACTCAAGCAAAGGTATTTTGAAAGTGCGTCGAATCTCTTCTGGAATGGTGGGAGGCCAGGCGAGGAGGCAGCGCAAGTGAAGCCTTGCTTGATTGCCTTTCCGAGATGTCGGAACGCTTCGAAAAGCCAGTTCAAACCGGTCTTGGGAGACTTCACGACACACTGGAGCCTCTCACCGGACTCCCCGACGCAACCGCGAGCGAACTGTTCGAACGACATGCCACTCCGCTCGCGCATGCGATGACGCTATTCTTCATCAGCGATGACTGCGCGGATCTGTATGAATACGAGAGCGACAGGTTCTCAGAGACGGACTGGCTGACGTCCGCCATCCTGTTCGGAGTGAGGGATGGCTGGATGGAGCTTCCGCTCGAACTCAGGAGCGGCCGAGAAATCTCGGACGCCGTCGCCCACCGAATGGCACACCTATCGCATCTTCTATCTGGCACTGGAGTGGATCTAGGCGACGCGCCACCGCGGGTACGCCCGCTGCGGGAACTCTTCGGAGACGGCGGGAACAGGCGCAGCCGCGAAAAACCGCGGCGCTGCGGCTTGTCAAGGCACAGAAGTGGGACGGCTGCGTTCATACCCGCTGGAGAAGCGGCCGTTCCGACACCCGGTCCACAGGCGACACCACCGCGCCGCCATGGCCCCCGCCGATGACGGTGTCCGCCTCCCGGTCGCCGACCCTGACCTTCCCCCCGACGGTCTCCGGACGTTCCGGGATGTCCCTCCGGCCCGGGATATGGCCCCGGCCCGCGTGGCGGCCACCCTGCCGGTTCGGCTTCCTTCCGCGTCGCCGCAGGTGCGTCAACGGCGTTCGAAAGCCCGCCTTTCCCCAGGGCGAAAATCCGGCATCTCCCGTCGAAGGCCGGATGAGGGCAGCCCTCGGGCATGACACTCTCCTTGGTTCGTTCACCGGAACCGTCGCCGCTATCCGGCCGATTCGCGATATGCCGCGCCCCCGGCGCGGCTTCCCACCACCTAAGGTGCTGCACTTCAGGCTGGCGCGTGGGAGGTAAAAAAACATCCAAGGACGCGTCGTCCAACTGACCGAAGAAAAGATGCGCATGGTTGACGTAGCGGAGGCCAACCGGCATGTGCTCTGCTCGGGAGGAGCTGGCACCGGAAAGACCTTTCTCGCGGAACGCCTGGCACGGCGCTGGGCCGAAACCGGACTCCGGATGGCCGTCGCGTGCAGATCTCCCTGGCTGAGGCATTTTCTTGCATCGCGACTCGCGCTGCCAGGGCTGACTGTCTCGCTGATCGACAGCGTCAACCTTGACTGCCGCCGTGCAGGGCTTGAGAGGTTCGATGCCCTGATCGTTGACGAGGGGCAGGATCTTTTTGACATGGCCTGCATCAGGATTCTCTACGGCGTCCTTTCCGGCGTGCTGGAAACGGGGCGCTGGTGCTGGTTTCATGACCTGAGCAGCCAATCGCTGACCCATCGCTTCGATCCAAGCGCCAAGAGCTATCTGGAATCGCTCAGGCCTGTGCGAATGCCGTTGCTGATCAACTGCCGCACCACCCGGGCTATCCTGGAGTGGATACAGGAGAAGCTCGGCGCCGATCTCGGTGTACAAGGGGCCGGATCTGGCCCTAAGGTGCGCGTACAGACCGCGCCCACGCTGCGGGAATCCGCTGAGCGAACCGCATCCGAGATCGTTGGATTGGTTGATGTTGGCGGGCTTGCTCCCGGTTCGGTGACGATTCTTTCACCATATG
Source organism: uncultured Rhodobacter sp. (assembly GCA_965201085.1). GTDB lineage: Bacteria > Pseudomonadota > Alphaproteobacteria > Rhodobacterales > Rhodobacteraceae > JAPOUP01. Next base: position 116,226 of record CBDAVS010000019.1, read on the forward strand.
AATTCGCGGATTCCTCCGCTGCCCTGATTCCCTCGGACACTTCCATACGCGTTCGGCGGCTCGATGAATATTCCATGCGGGATATGCGAAACAACAGAATAGGCTTCGCGAGAATCCGCGATTTCAAGGGTCTTGAAAACGAGGCGACCATCGTGGTGGACTTACCTGCCCCGAATGGAGATGATAGGAATTCGGCCGAACACTACGTCGCAATGAGCCGGGCGCGTTCGGTGCTGTCGATGATCTATCTGGATCGCTGCTGGGCATCGGGGTCATGACGCATGGAAATGAGGTGTTGGCACCGATGTCCGGAATTCGGTCCAACGGGAAGCCCACTACTGCAGACGACCCCAGGAGCTTCAAAGAGTGCCCGGCTTGAGAATGAATTCCCAATACGCATCGATGAGCCAGAGACTCGGCGGAGACTGCCACCTGTAGTTGCGGCTCCTTTGTTTGACGAGAGGAAACGCAGCAGGGAGCTTTCGTTGGATCGGGCTCCCCCACATCGTAAATTGCCCAAGCGCCGCAGACCGAAACGGAAGTGCCACAAGAGGGTGAAAGAAAAACAGTCCTGGATGCGATGCCGCTACATTGGCTCCACTTGCGTCCGGTCCCCGGCGGTGGCAGTCTTTGCTATGGCCAAATCCATTCCCTCCCGTTCACAGGCAACCCCGCGCCTCATCGCTGTCGCCGCTGGCCGCGAACCCGCCGACCTGGTCCTCCGGGGCGGCATCTGGGTGAATGTCCACAGCCGCGAAACGCTTCGGGGGCAGGACATCGCGATCACCGAAGGCCGGTTCGCCTATTGCGGCCCCGACGCCTCGCACTGTGTCGGGCCGGAAACGCAGGTCATCGACGCCGATGGCATGTTCATGGTTCCCGGACTCTGCGACGGGCACATGCACATAGAATCCGGCATGCTCACGCCCGCCGAATTCGCCCGCGCCGTGATTCCCCATGGAACCACGACGATGTTCACCGACCCGCACGAAATCGCCAACGTACTCGGACTGCGCGGCGTTCGGCTGATGCATGACGAAGCGATGATCCAGCCGATCAACATCTTCACCCAGATGCCAAGCTGCGCTCCCAGCGCCCCCGGGCTGGAAACCACCGGCTTCGAAATCAAACCGGAGGATGTCGCGGAAGCGATGGTATGGCCAGGTATTGTGGGTCTGGGGGAGATGATGAATTTCCCCGGTGTGATCGCTGGCGACACCAAGATGCTCGCGGAAATCGCCGCAACCCAAACCGCCGGAAAGACGGTCGGTGGACACTACGCATCGCCGGATCTTGGTCCTGCATTCCATGCCTATGCCGCCGGTGGACCGGAGGACGACCACGAGGGCACGCGGGAAACCGATGCCATGGCGCGCATCCGACAGGGAATGTGCGCGATGCTACGACTCGGATCGGCTTGGTATGACGTCGAAAAACAGATCACGGTCGTGACCGAACGGCATCTGGATTCCCGCAATGTGATCCTATGTACCGATGACTGCCATTCCGGTACGCTCGTCAATGACGGCCATATGAACCGGGTTGTCCGTCACGCCATCGAATGCGGCTGCGCTCCGCTGGTCGCTCTGCAGATGGCGACCATAAACACCGCCACCCATTTTGCGCTGGAGCGGGAACTCGGTTCCATCGCGCCCGGGCGTCGCGCCGATCTGTTCCTGACCTCGGACCTGAATACCCTGCCCGTGCATCGCGTCATCGCCCGAGGCCAAACTGTGGCGCTGGAAGGCGAGATGCTGGTGGACTGCCCTCATCTCGACTGGCCAGCTGATACCCGGAACACCGTCCACCTGTGCAGGCCACTCAAAGCCGGGGACTTCGTCATCCGCGCACCAAAGGGCGCGAGCGGAGTCACCGCAAGAGTGATCGGTGTTGTGGAAAACCAGGCGCCGACCGAGGCGCTGACGGTCGAACTTCAGGTGCGCGACGGCGCGATAGCGAGCGATGAGGCCAAGGACGTCTGCCGGATCGCGCTGGTCGAGCGCCACCGGGCCACGGGCGGAGTTACGAATGCCTTCGTTTCTGGATTCGGATATACGGGGCGCATGGCGATTGCCTCCACCGTCGCGCATGACAGCCATCACATGATCGTCGTCGGCACCTCACGCGATGACATGGCCCGAGCCGCCAATCGCCTGGGTGAGGTTGGAGGAGGAATCACGGTCTGGCGCGACGGACAGGAAGTCGCATTGGTTGAACTGCCTATCGCCGGGCTTATGTCAGATGAGCGGGCACCCCTGGTTGTGGCGAAAGCCCGGAAAATGACCGAAGCGATGCGGGCCTGCGGCTGCAGGCTCAACAATGCCTTTATGCAGCATTCGCTGTTGGCGCTGGTCGTGATCCCCGAACTCCGCATTTCCGATATGGGCCTGATCGACGTTACGAAATTCGAAATTACCGACCTGTTGGCGTCGGTTCAATGATTGTCGCGGCACCCAGCTTGCCGGTATCAATCCCGAAAACGCCGACGCCGACACGGTTCTCTGACGCCCGGCAGGCGGTCGATAGACTGATTGAGATATACGAAACCGGAACGACGTTTCTGCGTGACCGGTTCCGGGAGAGTGCTGGCGAAGATTTTCCCCGAACGCGATTCCGTGCATTCTACCCGGAAATCCGCATCATCACAAAGAGTTTCGACCAGATCGACAGCCGGCTCAGCTTTGGCCACGTAACCCGACCGGGAACCTACGCCACCACGGTCACGCGTCCCGACCTGTTCCGAAACTACCTCATACAGCAGATCGGGCTGGTGATCGGAAACCATCGCGAGCCGGTCTCCGTGGGTGTTTCCGATACGCCGATACCGCTACATTTCGCGATGGATCCGGATAGCGGTGTCACCGTTCCGCAGGAAGGAGCGATGAGATTCTCGCTGCGCGATGTCTTCGACGTTCCCGACCTGTCCACCACCAACGATGATATCGTGAACGGCGGTAGCTTCCCCTATCCGGACGGGGCGGCACCGCTGGCACCCTTCACGGCGCAGCGGGTTGATTATTCACTGGCCCGTCTGGCGCATTATACAGCGACCGATCCGGAACATTTCCAGAATTTCGTTCTGTTCACGAACTACCAATTCTACGTTGAGGTATTCGAGGATTTCGCACGTAATGCGCTTGCCGACGCCACCAGCGGTTACACCTGTTTCATCGGCCCGGGAAATATCGAGATCACCGGCGCGGGGGACGCCCGTGCGGAACCTGCTAAGATGCCGCAGATGCCGACCTATCATCTGAAGCGACCGAAGGGCGCTGGCATAACGCTGGTGAATATCGGCGTAGGTCCATCGAACGCGAAGACGGCCACCGACCATATCGCGGTTCTTCGCCCGCATGCCTGGCTGATGGTCGGACACTGTGCCGGGTTGCGGAATTCGCAGCGGCTTGGCGATTTCATTCTGGCCCACGCCTATTTGCGCGAGGATCACGTTCTGGACGACGATCTCCCGACCTGGATACCGATACCGCCCTTGGCCGAGATCCAGATCGCGCTGGAGCGAGCCGTTGCGGAGATCGCCAAACTGGACGGGTTTGAACTGAAGCGCGTAATGCGTACCGGAACCGTCGCGACCATTGACAACCGCAATTGGGAACTGCGAGACCAGTCCGGCCCGGTGCAGCGTCTTTCGCAATCGAGAGCCATCGCGCTCGACATGGAATCCGCAACGGTCGCCGCCAACGGATATCGTTTCCGGGTCCCTTACGGAACGTTGCTCTGTGTCAGCGACAAGCCGCTGCATGGTGAGTTGAAGCTGCCGGGCATGGCCAGTGATTTCTACAGGACGCAGGTGGCGAACCATCTCAGAATCGGGATTCGGGCGATGGAATATCTCCGTGAGGCACCGCTGGAGCGCATCCATTCCAGAAAACTACGCGGCTTCGAAGAAACCGCGTTCCTCTGATCGACCGAACCCCAGGTATCGAAGTCGGGACCCGCGGAAGTATTTCGCCAACTGGCACGGATGCGCGATTCGCCTACTATCCAAAGCCGACCGGCGGGATTTGCGCCGGACAGCGCATTGAGAAAACGGGTTCCGATCCTCAAAATATGATCGCGGGGATGGATGTTCGGTCGAAGCACGATAAGTCCGGAATGGGCGTCTGCGATATATTCGGATGTCTGCAAAGTCGGTGTCCAGCCGCGAGAAACAGGTCAGCAAGATGATCGGAAAGAGTCTCGTCCAGCTTGAACCTCACATCGATATTCATGCCAATGGAATTCGAAGACCCGCTCGTTGGCCAATGCCGCGGCATTGCAAAGTGCCGCTTGTACAGCCCCACGGGAACCGGAAGGATAGCTTTCCGAGATCTCCTCTGCATCCATGCCAGCCGCCAGATTATCCAGCACCGCTGTCACCAGCACGCGGGTACCCGCGATACATGCGTCGCCATGACAGATTTCAGGGCCGGCGGTAATGTTATCGCGCCAATTCATATTTCTCGCCTTTCAGGTCGTGAAAGCGTTGGAGCCCCTATTCAGTGAAGCCACCCCACTTCCGTACATCCGCACAATCATATACTCTCGCCAATCAAGCACCAAGAGTTATCGTAACGCGATCATCCTGAAACCGAGGGCGACACAGCCTGCGGTACTTTCCTGTTTCACCGCAAAGGTATAGGTGCGATGCCACGCAGAGCGCCGTTCGCAAGAGTCTAAGTGCGAAAATTCTCCATTCGCCGAATCATTCCTTCGGCCCCGCTTTCGACCTCACAGCCGCGAGCAGGTAAAAATACACTGAACCCAGTGTCGGGATTTATTGGGAATGATGGTGAATATACCGGGCAAAGACATTGGATTCCCGGAAAGTGCGAGGATTCAGCAAATGAATTTAGCTTTCGGAATTGCACAAAACCCGAAATTACTCTAGGCAACCCGGCGACCCGCCGATGATGCGGGAAATGAGGAGATCATACATGGCTAAACCAATGACAAAATCCCAGCTCGTAGCCGCACTGGCCGAGGAAATGGGTGCAGACAAAAAAACGGCGAGCGGTGCGCTTGACGCCATCATCGGCATCATCACCCGGGAAGTATCGGGTGGCGGTGCGGTCACCCTCCCCGGTATCGGTAAATTCCACTGCCGAGAGCGCCCGAAACGCATGGTTCGCAATCCATCCACCGGGGAGCAGTTCTGGAAGGAAGCCGACAAAGTCGTCAGGGTTACCATCGCCAAGGCACTTAAGGACAGCGTAAACGGCTGAACCATCAATCCTCCGAAGCCTGGACAGAACCGCCTTGAAGGCGGTTCTGTTTATCTGAGGCGACCATGGACTTCCGTGCCGTTGCGATGGGAGTGGCCTTCGCGATCATCTGGGCCTCGGCATTCACGGCGGCACGCATTATCGTAGCGGACGCGCCGCCGCTGACCGCTCTATCCATACGCTTTCTCGTTTCCGGTGCCCTGGGTGTCGCTATCGCGATCTGGCTCGGCCAGACCTGGAAACTGACCCCTTCGCAATGGACTGCCACTCTCATATTCGGGCTGAGTCAGAACGCGCTCTATCTCGGTCTGAATTTTGTCGCGATGCAGACGGTCGAAGCGAGCCTCGCGGCAATCATCGCCTCAACCATGCCATTGCTCGTAGCTTTGGGCGGCTGGTTCGTCTTCGGCGAACGCGTCACAACGCTTGGTGCGGCCGGTCTTCTGGCCGGTGTCGCAGGTGTCACGGTCGTCATGGGGTCACGACTCAACGCCGGAGCCGATACGTTTGGCATAACCCTGTGCGCGATCGGAGTCGCATCACTTGCCATCGCGACGATGTCCGTCCGCGGCGCGTTTTCCGGCGGCAATGTCATGATGATTATAGGACTGCAGTTTCTGGTCGGAGCGGCGGTGCTCGGATCTATCGCTGTTACGCTCGAAACCTGGGCGGTCAACTGGACCTGGTCCCTTGGGTTGGCGTTCACCTATACGACACTCGTCCCCGGGCTCGCTGCCAATTGGGTCTGGTTCCAACTGGTCAACCGTACAGGCGCCGTTCGCGCCGCGACCTTTCATTTTCTGACGCCGCCGTTCGGGGTCGCCGTGGCCGCATTGCTCCTCGGAGAGCGGATGGGCCGGTACGACGCGCTCGGCGTGGCCGTCATCGCGGTCGGCATCGTGGCCGTGCAGCTCTCCAAGCGAACGATCCACTGACGTAGAATTGAATGGACCGGGCGATATAGCGCGTGAATTCGTCCGGCGATTCCTTCAGTTATCGGCCGATGGACTTCCTCTTCGCATACGGTGCGGGGCTTTTGACGTTGATCAACCCCTGCGTTCTTCCGGTTCTGCCTATCGTTCTCGCCACCTCACTTCAGGCGGGCCGGTATGGCCCCATCGCACTCGCGACCGGAATGGGCGTTTCATTCGTGGTTCTCGGACTCGGTGTGACCGTGCTCGGTCAATCCCTCGGACTGACGTCTGAGACCATCTCCGATGCCGGCGCCGTCGTGATGATTCTCTTCGGTCTTATTCTATTAACGCCTCGGCTGTCCGCCAGCTTCGCCACCGCGACGGCTGGCATCTCGGGTCGGGCCGACGCGGGTATGGACCTGCTCGACCGATCGATTGCGTCAGGTCAGTTTCTCGGTGGCGCTCTGCTGGGTGCCGTCTGGAGCCCCTGTATCGGGCCCACGCTGGGCGGTGCGATATCGCTTGCGAGCCAGGGCGAACGAATTGTCCATTCCGGCCTGATCATGGTGTTTTTCGCTCTCGGGGTTTCCACCATCATCATCGCGCTCGGTTATGGGGCCAAATCCGTCATACAGCGACGGCATGCTTGGCTACGCTCCATCGCCGGAAGAACCCGCCCCATCCTTGGTATTGTTTTCATCGCCGTTGGAGCGGGGATCCTGTTCCGAGCGCACCACATTCTGGAATATCACGCCATACGGATTCTGCCCGAATGGTTGATTGGACTCTCGGTTTCGCTATGACGAAAGGACACTGAAATGAACCGACGTGGATTTCTTCTGACTGCCACAGCCACTCTAGCCGCCGCGCCGCTTGCGGCGGGAACGGCGGATTACGTTCCGGGCCTTGCCGAGCGGGAACTCGCGGCCGGAAAGACTCTGTTTCTGGACTTCAAGGCCTCCTGGTGCTCCACCTGTGCCGCACAGGAGCGCGTTATCAAAGCACTGCGCTCGGCAAACCCGGACTATGACCGTCATATTCTCTTCGTTGATGTGGACTGGGATCTGTACCGTAGGGACCCCCTAACCCGCTCGCTCGCCATTCCGCGTCGCTCGACATTGGTTGTCCTGAAGGGAGACGAAGAACTCGGACGCATCGTGGCGGGCACATCGAAAGCCGTGATCCGGGACCTTATGGATGTCGCCCTATCCGCCGCGACATCATAGGCAAACATCCCACTGGCATCCGCCTCTGGCCCGCACGGAACGGCGGTCAACCGACACGGCCACCACCCGCCTCACCAACCTGACCGCGGTGGATAAGCAGGTGGTCCAGAATTACACAGGTCATCATGGCCTCACCCACTGGCACGGCTCGGATTCCGACACAGGGGTCATGCCGCCCCTTGGTTACGATGGTGGTCGCCCTACCCGTTCTGGTAATCGTGCGGCGAGGCGTGAGGATCGATGATGTCGGCTTCACGGCGAACCGGACCACAATATCCTGTCCTGTCGAAATACCACCAAGAATTCCGCCCGCCCGATTTGAGGAAAATACCGGGCCATCCTGACCCATTGAAATCTCGTCCGCGTTTTCCACTCCGGACAGCTCGGCCGCCGCCATGCCCGCACCGATCTCAACGCCTTTTACGGCATTGATCGACATCATCGCCGCCGCGAGATCACCGTCCAGCTTTGCGTAAATCGGCGCACCCAGACCCGCCGGAAATCCGCTCGCCACGACCTCAATGACCGCGCCCGTCGAGTTTCCCGCCTTGCGAAGCCCGTCAAGGTACCCTGCCCACTCTTCCGCCGCAGCCGCATCGGGTGCCCGGAAGGGATTGCGTTCGATCTCCCTCCAGTCAAAACGTTCCCGTTCGATGGTGTGCGGCCCCATGCTTACCATATAACCCTGAATCCAGGCCTCGGGTAGAAGCGACCGAATTACCTCGCGCGCAACACCCGCCGCGGCGACGCGAGCCGCCGTTTCCCGCGCCGAGGAGCGCCCTCCGCCCCGATAGTCACGGATACCGTATTTTTGCCAATATGTGAGGTCGGCATGGCCAGGCCGGAATTTTTCCGCGATTTCCGAGTAATCCCTGGAGCGCTGGTCGGTGTTTCGTATCGACAGTTGGATCGGCGTTCCCGTGGTGACACCCTCGAACACCCCGGACAGGATCTCGACCCTATCCGGCTCCCGCCGCTGGGTCGTGTATCGGCTCTGGCCAGGCCGACGCCGGTCGAGCCAGGCCTGAAGCAGGTCGGACTCCAGAGGCACGCCGGGCGGACACCCGTCCACGGTCGCGCCGATCGCCGGCCCGTGGCTTTCGCCCCAGGTCGTTACCCGAAAGAGACGTCCAAATGTATTGAATCCCATCAAATCACCCTCGCTCCTGCGGTCTAACGGTCACATCCCGATTCGCAACCGGGGATTTGGGCTTGTCCATCCCTTGTTCAAGCTGATAGACGTTCCTTCACCTCGGGGTGCTCCGACAGGGAGCTGAGACACGCGATGCGCGAACCCGTCGAACCTGATCCGGTTAGTACCGGCGGAGGGAAGGTTGGACAGCCTCCAGACCCGACCCTTCGATTGCAATGGAGACTGACATGTACCGACCCTTCATCACCACCAGTGCGGCACTCCTGGCCTTCGCCAGCGCCGCACAGGCTCAGGACAAACCCGTCCTGACCGTCATGACCTATGATAGCTTTGTCGCCGACTGGGGGCCCGGTCCCGTGATCGAAGCGAATTTCGAGAAGGTCTGCGACTGCGACCTGAATTTCATCGGGACCGGAGATGGAGCGGCGCTGCTGGCGCGGCTCAAACTCGAAGGCACCCGGACCGATGCCGATATTGTGCTCGGCCTCGACACCAACCTTACCGCGGCGGCGACCGGGACTGGCCTGTTCACGCCGCATGGGCGGCAGGGTGACGCTTTTGACCTACCGATCCCCTGGAGCGATCCGATATTCCTGCCTTACGACTGGGGATATTTCGCATTCGTCCATAATACCGAAAACGTGCCGGATGCGCCCACGAGCTTCGCCGAACTCGCCGACAGCGATCTCACGGTCGTCATACAGGATCCGCGCAGTTCCACCCCCGGCCTTGGACTGCTACTGTGGGTGGAAGCCGCTCATGGCGACAGGTCCGGTGAAATCTGGAAAGGCCTTTCCGACAACATTCTGACCGTCACGAAGGGCTGGTCTGAGGCATGGGGCATGTTTCTCGGCGGCGAAACCGATATGGTGCTCAGCTACACGACGTCACCGGCCTATCAGCTGATAGTGGAGAACGACGAAAGCACGCTCGCCGCCACCTTCGACGAAGGGCATTACATGCAGGTCGAGGTCGCCGGAAAGATCGCGTCGACGGACCAGCCGGAACTTGCGGACCGGTTCCTGGAATTCATGCTGTCCGATGGCTTCCAGTCAGTCATTCCGACGACGAACTGGATGTATCCGGTCCGACTCCCGGCGGATGGTCTGCCCGAAGGCTTCGAAACCCTGATCACGCCCGAAACCGCGTTGCTGCTATCGCCGGAAGAGGCCGTCAACTCTCGAAACCCGGCCCTGGAGAAATGGCTCGCCGCACTCAGCAAGTGAACCGCTGGTTCGGCTTTGCCGCCGCAGCGCTGGTGTTCTTCGTAACCTTCGGCTCGCTGGGTGTGGTCGCCTGGCGGGCAGAAGGGACGCTTCGTCTGGGTCCCGCTGAATGGGCCGCCATCCGGTTCACGTTGGTTCAGGCGCTGCTGTCCGCGACGGCGAGCGCCGTGCTTGCCGCGCCGCTTGCCCGCGCCCTCGTGCGGCGGCGGTTTCCGGGTAGGCAGGTGCTCATCACCCTTCTGGGGGCACCATTCATTCTGCCGGTCACCGTCGCGGTCCTCGGTCTGCTCGCCGTGTTTGGCCGCAATGGGCTGCTCAGTGCGGCACTGGGCTGGGTCGGGCTGGAACCCGTCCATATATACGGGCTGCATGGCGTCGTCCTCGCGAACACGTTCTTCAACCTTCCGCTTGCGACGCGCCTTCTGATGCAGGGTTGGATGGACATTCCCTTGGAACGTTTCCGGCTTGCATCTTCGCTGGGATTTACCGCAGCCGACGTGTTCCGTATGTTGGAACTGCCCATGCTGCGCGCCCTGATTCCCGGAGCGTTTCTTGTCATTTTCCTTATCTGCACCACCAACTTCGCCGTTGCTCTGACCCTAGGAGGCGGTCCCCGCGCCACCACCGTCGAACTGGCCATATACCAGGCCTTCCGCTTTGACTTCGACCTCACCAAAGCGGCTCTGCTCGCTCTGATCCAGTTCGTTCTGGGAAGCATCGCGGCGGCATTGGCGTTCCGGATCACGATCCCTTCCGGGTTCGGTGCAGGTCTGGATAGGCGAGGGGTGATCATTTGCGCGGACCATATCATGCTGAGTGTGCAGGATTTCGCGATCATCCTGCTGGCGGCGGCGTTCCTGATTTCCCCGATGGCGATGATCGTGGCGCAGGGTCTCCCGGGGCTGCTTGAACTGCCATCGTCCGTCATCGCAGCCGCGCTACGGTCCCTAGCGGTCGCGTTGGCATCCACCGCGCTGACCTTGTCGCTCGCTTTGCCACTTGCGGTGTTAGCGACCGCCCTGCCTGCACAGCAGGGTCGTGCGCTGGAAGCACTGGCCTATCTTTCCGTCGCGGCTTCGCCGCTGGTGATAGGAACTGGTCTGTTCATTCTGGTATTCCCGATCGCCAACCCGGTTGCGTTGGCTTTGCCAGTGACGGTGCTTGTCAACGCTGTCATGGCCCTGCCATTCGCTCTACGAGCGCTGGCACCGGCCTATGCCCAGGTCGAAAGCGACTATGGAAATCTCGCCGACAGTCTGGGTATGTTCGGGTGGGCACGGACGCGTCTGCTGATCCTTCCACGCCTGCGCCGTCCGATCGGATTCGCCGCGGGCCTTTCGGCCGCGCTCTCGATGGGTGATCTGGGGGTTATCGCGCTATTCGCCAGCCCGGACCGCGCCACCCTGCCCCTGCAGCTCTATCGTTTGATGGCGAACTACCGGATGCAGGACGCGGCGGCGGCGGCGCTGCTTCTGCTGATCTGCAGTCTCGCGCTGTTCTGGATATTTGATAGAGGGGGGCGTCCCAATGCTGGTGCTTGACGATCTGCTCCTTCAACAGGGTGAATTCCGTCTGGTGGCCGATCTCGGTGTCAATCAAGGCGCACATGTCGCCGTCATGGGCCCCTCCGGCGCCGGAAAGTCCACACTGCTTTCCGCGATCGCCGGGTTCTACGCACCAAAATCGGGCCGTATCGCCTGGGACGGGGTCGACATCACCGACCGACCACCGGCGGACCGCCCTCTTTCAATCATATTTCAGGACCAGAATCTGTTTCCCCATCTCACGGCTGCCCAGAATATCGGACTCGGCCTTAAACCTTCGCTTCGTCTCTCGGCCAATGAGCGGGACCAAATCGTCACGAGTCTCGCCCGGGTCGGGCTTGTCGGTCTGGGGGACCGAAAGCCAGCGGCGTTGTCGGGTGGTCAGAGGAGCCGGGTTGCGCTGGCGCGGGCTCTGCTGCGCAACCAGCCGCTGATGCTGCTCGACGAGCCCTTCGCCGCGCTTGGTCCCGGGCTGAAAACCGAGATGCTGGATCTTGTCAAGGCGCTCGCTGAGGATACCGGCGCAACCCTTCTTATGATTACCCATGCCCCTGAAGACGCCCTTCGCCTGGATGGGATGACCATGCTGGTCGCGGACGGCGAAGCACATCCGCTTCGGGACACGGTCAAGCTGCTGGATGATCCCCCACCTGCCCTTCGCGCCTATCTGTCGGATGGTGCAGTGCGCTGAAAAGCCTCCGACAATGTGCGTGAAGCGTCTGGATCTACGGCAAACAGTGAATCGAGCGCTCCCGATCAGTATTTTATGGGAATCTCTGCGTTCCTTTGTCGAACTGTCTCGAAGTCCCAGTCGAGGACCCGCTTAACGGGGCGGTCGGTTTACCCTTGGAGTGATGCGATCACTGGATTGAAGAACAAGGGGATCGCACCCCTGAAAACCGACCCCGAAAACACGAGCAGACGTGGAAAGATGCCCGACGCCCCACCTGAGCAGGTTTTGGATCATCTACGAACGGCGTACCTCAAGCGGCACTCAATACTCTGCCGGGAATATACCGATCCGCCGTCCTTCGAAATCGCCATCGTCCAGCCGCACGGCGGCGACCGAGAGCCCTATCAGAAGGCTCCCGTCGACAACATTCGTAGCGATAGACACTCGGAGGCCATAAAGTGATCGAAACCCCGGTAACCGCCGCCGCTGACGCAATCCCTCAGACTATCGCACCACATTACATAAGGTGCGGTTCAGTCAGTGCTGGGAAGCTGTCGAACACCCCGTTTTACCGGTGCCCAGAGCTTCTTGTTTGTCAGATACATAAGCACCGTGAGAATTGCGAGGAAGGTAACCCCCACAAATCCGGCCCGCTTGCGCTCAGGCAGCTTGGGTTCGGCTGTCCACATCAGGAAAGCCGACACGTCCTCCGCCAGATGATGCAGCGAATTGCCATGTCCGTCCTGATATTCGACAAGCCCGTCATCGAGCGGCGGGGCCATTGAAATCCACCCACCGGGAAAGGCCGTGTTCTCATAGAGGACGCTACCCGCCTCCTCCCGTTCCTCACCGGTATATCCCGTGAGAACCGAGGCGATGTATTCGGGGCCACCCATACCATTGAAAAACTGGTTCAGACCCAGACCGTAAGGACCGTGGAAGCCAGCGCGGGCCTTTGCCATAACGCTCAGGTCGGGGGCCCCGACGCTATCGTTCGCGGGGAATCCATCGGTCGGCAGCGCGGAACGGAAGTCGTCAAGTCCGGCGTCGAAAACCTCGAAATTCTGCTCCGCATAGGCACGGACCTGTTCGACCGGCAGGCCTGGACCACTCGCATCGCCCAAAGTGCGCAGGGGCACGTATCTCAGCCCATGACAGGCTGAGCAGGCTTCGGTGTAGACCTGAAGTCCGCGCTGTAGCTGCAACTGATCGTAGGTTCCGAACGGCCCTTCGAACGGAAATGCGACATCATGCGTCTCACCCCCGCCGCCAGCGGCCAGTGCGACGCCAGCCGCAACCACCAGCGCGGCGCTTGCGACCGAAAGTCTGCCAATCATCCCCAGTCCCCTTTCACTCAGCCGGCGTCGCATCGGACTTGCCATGATGCATCTTGAAATCGTCCTCGATCGTATCCGGCGCGGGCAATGGCTTCTCGATCACGCCCAGCAGCGGAAGGATCACGAGGAAGTAGACGAACCAGTAAGCGGATCCTATCAGGGCGATCGTCGAATACGGTGGCTCCGCTGGCTGGGCTCCGCACCACATCAACACCACGAAATCTATCGCCAGAAGCCAGAACCACCACTTTAGCATCGGACGGTATCGACCGGACCGAACACCTGATGTGTCAAGCCATGGTGCCAGCGCCATAACGAAAATCGCGCCGAACATGGCAAGAACACCGAAGAACTTGGCGTCGACTATCCCTCCGGTGATCCAATCCGCCAGTATCACCACCCAGACATCGCTGGTGAAGGCGCGCAGAATGGCATAGAAAGGCAGGAAGTACCATTCGGGGACGATATGCTCCGGGGTCGCGAGCGGATTGGCTTCGATATAGTTATCCGGATGACCCAGATAGTTGGGCATGAATCCGACGATCGCGAAGAAAACGGCGATTACCAGAAGTAGCGCGAATAGATCCTTGATAACGAAATACGGCCAGAACGGCAGCGTGTCCCGCGCCGCTTCCTCTTTCGAGCCCCGCCTTACCTCAACACCGGTAGGATTGTTGTTGCCGGTGGTATGGAAGGCCCAGATATGGACCACCACGAGCCCCGCGATCGCGAACGGCAGCAGATAGTGCAGGCTGAAAAAGCGATTCAGGGTGGCGTTGTCCACTGCGGGTCCGCCCAGGAGCCAGGTCTGGATCGCCTCTCCAACAAACGGAATGGCGCCGAAGAGACCTGTGATCACCGTGGCCCCCCAGAAAGACATCTGACCCCATGGGAGAACGTATCCCATGAACGCCGTGCCCATCATGAGAAGATAGATCAGCATTCCGATGATCCAGGTCAGTTCGCGCGGCTCCTTGTATGAACCGTAATAGAGACCTCGGAACATATGGATGTAAACCGCGAGGAAGAACAGCGAAGCACCGTTCATATGGAGATAGCGGATCATATGCCCGCCGTTTACGTTGCGCATGATATGCTCAACGCTGGCGAAGGCCAAATCGACATGGGGCGTGTAGTGCATCGCCAACACGATGCCCGTGACGATCTGCAGAACCAGACAGAACGCGAGCACAATTCCCCAGATCCACCACCAGTTGAGATTCCTTGGCGTGGGGATGACCATCAGGTCATAGAGCAGGCCGATCACAGGCAGGCGACGCTCGAGCCATCGTTCGCCCCGCGTTCCTGGCTCATAACTGTCGTGCGGAATTCCAGACATAACGCGGCTCCCTTAGCCGAGGACTATCGTTGTTTCGTCATCGAACCGCGCCGTCGGTACGGGCAGATTCTCAGGCGCAGGCCCCTTGCGAATACGACCGGACGTATCGTAGTGGGAGCCATGGCAGGGACAGAACCATCCGCCGAAATCGCCGGTACCATCACCCAGGGGCACGCAGCCGAGATGGGTGCATACACCCAACATCACCAGCCATTCTCCGGCTTCGTCGAGCGATCTGTTCTCGTCGACGGCGACAACACCCTCCGCATTCGCATTGCGAGCGTCCTGATCCGGAAGCTCATCCAAAGCCGTGGCCCGCGCCGCCTCGATTTCTTCGGCGGTGCGTCGACGGATGAAAACCGGCTTGCCGCGCCATTTAACTGTCAGCTGCGTACCTTCCAGCACACCGCTCACATCCACTCGGATCGAACTGAGCGCCTGCACATCGGCCGAAGGATTCATCTGATTGACCAACGGCCATACGGCGGCACCGGTCGCAACAGCACCCGCGCCAGCCGTGGCATAATACAGAAAATCGCGCCGGGTTCCTTGGTGATCTTCCACGTGGGACACGAGTACTTCTCCATTCCACTGCCAGTTATCGACCAGGCTTCTGTACGGCACCGGTTCAGGTACCTACCGCACTCGTATATTTAGAAGCCTGCGGATTGCGCGTCCAGCGGACAATCATGCGCATTTGGGGCGCATTGTCGCGGCGGACCCGTAAATTTTCCGTGCTTGTCAGCGAACGCTCAAGCGATGGAGGGTTGTTTCAGGGCAGGGTGCCAATCTGCACGAGCCACGCCGAATGCAACAGCCCGGATCCGGCCAAAGCCACATGATTGATTGGTTTATTCCCCGCGGCCTTCGCTCGTTTCGCTCGGGTGCGCCTGGAACCGGCATGTATTTCGGTTGGATTGAGGATACTCAAATCCAACCAGTTTTTCTTGACACCGGGCAGCAGCCGGTGCGCTTTCGGGAGGAAACCAGCGATGCCTCGCCCGCGACGCGGCGCACATGGATGGGCCATTCGAGCAGCGCTTCCGGGCATTCTGCGCTGACATGGCACTCCACCAGACAGTCTGCACCTGGAATCCTCGATAGACCCATATTCCGGCGCGAATGTCAGGGGGGTGATTTCCGCGGATGCCACTCCGGCGGGTATTCCGCCGAGGGGTGTGGCATAAAGCGAGCTTCGCCCGCCCTGCCGAGCCTCCAGTCCTATTACCTATTTCCGTTTTCGAGTCGCCTGTAAAGAACGCAATCCTCTGGTGGTCCTCACGGCGCCGAAGTGCGGTCCTGACGGTTTCGGAGACTACTCCACGCTCATTGAGCGGAAGCGAACTAGCGGTGCCTCGACACCGTTTGACTGCTCTCCCAGGTGATCGAGAACGCTGTCACGCCGATTGGTGAAAGATCAGCGTCGGCGTTTTCCAAGAATTCGATTCTGGGGTTGTCACAGTGCGTTTGTACGGGTCCGGGCCTTTCCTTCCATATTCGAACTCTACCTAATGACATCAAAATCTCCGACGTTAGCTTCATTCAAGTCCACATAGTGAGATATCCGGGCTACAGTGGTTTACAAAAGGTGGATGGCAGATGAATTATGGGAATCACAATCGCGCCTCAGTGAACGCCGTTTCACGACAGTCCACAACCGCTGGTGAACACCGAGGATGCCTGAACGGAATAAAAGTGCTATGACGTTCATGAGGGAAGAACTCCAGGAATTCAGCGAGACCGGCGAAGCCGCTCCACCACCGGTCTTCTTCGGACGGCAGGATGTCCTTTGGAAAATACAGGACAGGGCTATCACGGCCGGTAAGACCGGACATGCGGGTTTCAAGGATATCCGTGTCATTCAGGGTGCGCCCGGCGCAGGGGAATCCTCAACCATAGCGGAAATGGAAAAATGGAATCTCAGGAGGGATCCCGATGGAAGCGTCGGTTTTCCGCGGGTTCTCTCCGTCTCCAGTGCTGGAATGGACAATATGGGTCGGGTTTTGACCGCGATTGGAGCCACGGCCAGCATGAAAACCCACAACTGGCGTGAATGGTTCGGAAAATTTAGTATCAAGGCCGTTTCACTCGGGCCGGTCAATCCCACCATCGAACTCACCCGTGAATCGGGCAACCGCCTGGAAGATCCCTCCAAACTGGACAAGGTCTTTCCGGTGGAAAAATGAGGCTCCGGTTATCCTTGCCATCGACGAGGCACAGCGGTTGTCCTATTCGGAGAGGTCACCGCAGGCGCGGTTCATCTAGAACATCCATGACGGAAAGACAAACCTGCCAATCGTGCTGATTTTCGCTGGTCTGGGGAATACCGAGAGAAGACTGAATGAAATGGGTTTGCCCCGAATTCTCCATACCCATGAAACCGGATGCCTGACAGAGGATGAACGCCCTGGTTAAGCCAAGATGTTATACGAAAGATTCGGTCCGGGAGGGCGTGATCGACCGCACGTCCGAAGAAATATCGAAGAGCTACTGGATATCACCGGAGGTTGGCCTAGACACATCCACAACGGTTTCGAGGCCATTGCCGACCATGCGTTACCGGCAAGCGGTGATATGTCAATACTGAACCGGAAGAGCGTGGATAAGTTCGCATCGCAGAAACGGCTGGACTGTTACCGAAAGCAGCGGAGTTTGGAGATGCAGAAGAGCCGGCACCTCACAGGTCTCACGCTACGCGACATCCGGGATGGTACGGAGGTCGGAGATATCAATGCGGTGATCGAAAGGAATGGCGACGCACCGGGATGGCATCCACCAGAAGATATGCATGTCGATGGTTTCCCTGACCATCTCGTCCATCAGGGGCCTTTGCAGAAAAAGCGGATCAAACCTATTACTACCCGACTCTCAGCTTTCAGCGGTTTCTGATCCAATAGGGTGGGCCAGAGCTACGATGTGCCCCGGCCCCGCCGCCATGCATTCCGATCACCGAGATGAAATCACCATATGGCGAAAGCCGTGGGAACCGATGAAACCAGTGCCGTAACCATGCACTGGCTCTTGCGGGGTTGGTGTTGGCTGCCGTACTTGAAGCCGCACGACCCAAGTGCGAAAACTGGAGCGGTTGAAAGCCTTACAGGACAGCAACTACCCAAAATGTCGAGATATTTCTGTTGGCTGGTGCCAAACCGAACGTCTGCCGCCCATATGGCATAAAACCCTTCAAAACTTTTCTGTGGTGTGCGGAAACACCGTAGCGGTGGTTGTCCTTCTTGAGGCCCGCGCAGACATAAAATCCCGGATATCAAGGTCCAGACAGCCATTCGCCGAACAGTGGATCCGGGTACGGCTTGATCTGTGGACACCCTTCTTGGCGCGTGCGCAGATCCGAACGCCAGACCGACAGTAGATCAAGCGTCCCTGGACATCGGAGAGATTTCATTGTCATCGCATCGGTCAGGCGGATGAATCCGAATGCCCGGTAACCCGGACGATTCGGAACTGCGGAAAATCATCGAAACACAAAATCCAGAACCCTCCGCATCGATCTCAAGACACCCCCCGGACCTCACGGCTACGGTTTCGGCGATCGAAAGGCCCAGACCACTGCCTGGGCCGGGATGGACCTGCCCGAAGCGAGCGAGAGCCCTATCCCTGTCGACCGCCTCGATACCCTGGCCATCGTCTCGCACCGACAGCCGCACCACTTCACCAGCCTCAACAAGTGCCACCTCGACATGCCTGAGCGAAGGACCGCCATGGCGAAACGCGTTGTCGATCAGGTTCGCGACCGCCTGACGAGCCATTACCTCATCGGCGGCAACCATGACCGATCCTTCGGGAAGCCGTTCCGTCAGGCGCACGCCTTTCGCAGATGCCGGATCCGAAAACGACCCGATGACATCCCGCATCGCCGAAGCGAGGTCGAACGGCTCCGAAGGCACCGCCGATTTCGCGCGCTCCAACGCAAGCAGTTTGTCGGCGAGGTCGCTCAAATGCCTGACCGCTTCCACGAGTTCCCTTGCCCGGGCCTGCGCAGCGGCACCGGTCGGAGCCGACCGCACCGCTTCAGCCATCGCCAGTGCACCGGCGATAGGATTCCTGAGTTGGTGAGCGGCGCTTGAAACAAAGGCATTCTGGGCCTCCATAACAGCGGCGACCTGTCCAAGCAGCCGGTTCAGGGTGGAAACAAGGCCACGCGCCTCGGCGGGAACGGGGCGACGGATCGGGCCAAGTTCATCCGACGACCGTCGCGATATCGCCTCTTCCAGATCCAGAAGCGGCCGCAGGCCAAGATTGACCCCGAACCAGACCACGAAGGCAACCGTGCCGGTCAACGCGGCGATGACAACGAAGGTCCTGTCGGTCAGCCGGCGCACGAAATCGCCGCGAATAGCGATGTCCTGCCAGATGGAAATAGTGAAGGTGCCGGAAAGCCCTCCGATCGAGGTGACATCCCTTAGCCGCGCCACCCTTACATCACGTCCGTAGTATTTCGCGGTATATATCTCTGGCCCGTCGGCAAGCGTCCTTCGCCCGGGTGGCACCGGCGGCGTGGCGTAGCCAATCACGAACGCGCCGTCAGGGGCATGGACATGGTAGAAAACCTTCCCGCCCGAAGTGTCCGCCAGCAGCGCGCTGGTTCTGTCGGAAAGAACTTCTCCATCCGAACTGGCGACATCCCCCGCCACGGCAAGCGCCGTTGTCAAAAGTGAGCGATCGAAAATATCCTCCGCCGTTGTCCGAGCGTTCCGAACCTGCCAAAGCGCGATGGCGAACGCAATCGCCAGTAGCGGCAGGAGAATGATCGCCGTCAGCCTGATCCGCAGCGGCAGCGAATTCATACGCTTTCCATCGTTAGCGCGTAACCGATGCCGCGCTGGACCTTGATCGACAGCAGGTGCGACCGCAGGCGCTTGCGCAGACGCGAAAGATGCGCCTCGATCGCGCTTTCCTCGACATCCGCGCCAACCCCATAGGTATGGTCCAGCAAATCCCGCTTCGACACAACACGCCCCTGCGCGCGCATCAAAGCCTCAAGCAGTGCGACCTCCCTACGCGGAAGACGCAGGTCTTCCCCGCTGGCTGACGCCTGACGTGAATCGAGATCCAGAGACACCGACCCGAATTCCAGCACGGAGCGCGGCGGCAGCGCACTTCGCCGAGAAAGAGCGCGCACACGGGCCTCAAGCTCGCTCATGGCAAAAGGCTTCACCAGATAGTCGTCCGCACCCGCGTCAAGCCCGCGCACACGGTCCGCGATGCCGGACGACGCCGTCAACAGAATCACCGGCCGTGCGTCGCCGCGGTCGCGCAGGTTCCTCAACACCCCCAACCCATCAAGCCCGGGGAGGTTGACATCCAGAATCACGATCTCACCCCGGTCAGACCGAAGAAACATGTCAGCGTCGTCACCGTTGCCGATCAGGTCGACGGCATGTCCCACGTCCTCCAGACGATAGGCGATGCCTCTCGCAAGGCTTTCGTTGTCCTCGACAACGGTGATCCGCACGAATTCAATCCCCTGCAAGCTTCACGCAAGGTTCGCAGGTCATTCATGCGAGATCAAGCGGGGCTCCATCCCCCGGCCGACACATAAACCAGCCGGATGAGTCCGGCAGACATGGGAGAGGAATAAAGATGTCAAAGCTCAATACCGCG
The DNA here is from genome assembly GCA_965201085.1 of uncultured Rhodobacter sp. Classification (GTDB taxonomy): domain Bacteria; phylum Pseudomonadota; class Alphaproteobacteria; order Rhodobacterales; family Rhodobacteraceae; genus JAPOUP01. The sequence continues at coordinate 136,482 of CBDAVS010000019.1, forward strand.
CTTGGCGCGGTGGCCATCGCCGCCGCCGCCATCCCCGGGAATGCGGAGGATTTAGATCTCGCCGGCAAGACCGTGGAATTCATCATCCCGTTCTCGGAATCCGGCGGATCGGCCAAATGGGCCAATTTCTACGCACCGCTTCTGAGCGAAGCGCTGCCGGACAGCCCAACGGTGGCGGTGAAATTCATGCCGGGCGCCGGCTCCACGAAGGGCGCCAACTGGTTCCAGGATCAGACCTGGGAGGACACACAGGGCAAGCTCATATTCGGGTCGTCCGGCTCGACGCAGTTTCCCTATCTGCTCAACGATCCACGCGTAAAGTACGAATACGGTGACTGGAACGTGGTACTCGCCTCCGGCACCGGCGGCGTCGCGTTCCTGCCGCCCGACATCGCGGCCAAACTCGACGGTCTCGACGCGACCGGCTTCGCCGACGAAGAGTTCATTTGGGGAAGCCAGGGCGCGACGCGGCTGGATCTCGTGCCGCTTCTGGCATGGGAAATGCTCGGCATGTCAGTCGAACCGGTCTTTGGAATCAAAGGGCGCGGAGATGGACGCCTCATGTTCGAGCGCGGTGAAGCGAATATCGACTACCAGACCTCAGCCTCCTTCCTGAAATCGGTCGCGCCTCTTGTCGAGGAGGGAAAGGCCGTGCCGTGGATGACATGGGGAGCGCTTGACGCCGACGGCAACATTGTCCGCGACCCGACCTTCCCGGACATGCCGACGTTCAAGGAAGTCTGTGAAGCGACTCCGGCCTGCTCGACCGAGGGCGACAGCTGGAGAGCATGGAAGGCGTTCATGATCGCCGGATTCCCGGCGCAGAAAATGGTGTTCCTGCCGAAGGGAACGCCTCAGTCGGCGATCGATGCCTATACCGCTGCATTCAATGCCGTGCTCGCTCGGGACGATTTCGCGGAGATTTCCGGGGCCCGCCTCGGCATCTATCCCCAGATGACCGGAAAAATGGCCATCGCAACGCTTAAGCTCGGAACGGAGGTCAATGAAGAAGCCAAGGCATTCGTGCGGAACTGGCTCAAGGACCGCTACGGTGTCGAACTGAAGTAAACGACGCACCGCCCCTTCCCTTTCCAGCGAAGCGAAGGGGCGGTCCCCAGCCCGGATCCTCAAGGTTCGGGGCGTCTTTACCGTTATGTAGAACGGCGGAAACCGGGGATGGTGATGACACATCCCCAAGCGACGCAAGGTGGATGAATTGGATATCCTGGCGACAGCCATGCCAGCGCTTGTTGACGCGTTCGCTTTGATCCTACAGCCACGGCAGATCATGTTTCTGGTTCTTGGCGTTCTGCTCGGGCTTTCGGTGGGAGTATTTCCCGGTCTCGGCGGCATCGCCGGCCTGTCGCTGGTTCTACCTTTCATGTTTGGAATGGATCCGGTTTCGGGCCTTGCCTTGATGGTGGGGCTGGTCGCGGTGATCCCGACCTCAGACACGTTCGCCAGCGTTCTCATGGGCATTCCGGGATCAAGCGCAAGTCAGGCGACGGTTCTGGACGGCTTTCCGCTCGCCAAGAAAGGGGAGGCGGCGCGCGCCCTTTCGGCGGCCTTCGCGTCATCCCTTTTCGGTGGTCTGTTCGGGGCGCTCTTACTGACGTTCTTCATTCTGGCGGCGCGCCCCGTCGTGCTCGCCTTCGGTCTTCCCGAGATGCTGATGATCACGATTCTCGGTCTGTCGATGGTTGCGATCCTGGCCGGTCGTCTGCCACTCAAGGGCGTCGCCGCGGCCGGCCTCGGGCTTTTGGTCGGAACGATCGGTGAAGCCGGCGCCGGTGGCAGCCTTCGGATGGTTCCTGAAAGCTGGTCCTATATTCCCAGCGGTTCCATCAGGTTCGAGGCCTATCAGTATTTCGCCGACGGTCTTAAGCTGGTGATCGTTGGCCTGGGCATCTTCGCCGTACCCGAGATTGTCGCTCTCCTGCGCAATGACAAGCCGATCTCGTCTTCGGGAACGCTCGGAGCCGGCTGGCTCTCCGGCGTCCGTGACTGGTGGAAAAACCTATTTCTGTCCCTGCGCTGTTCGACGCTGGGAATGATCGTGGGCGTGATCCCGGGTCTAGGAGGGTCGGTTGTCGACTGGATCGCCTACGGCCACACGGTGCAGTCTTCCACAGACAAGACAAAATTCGGGTCGGGAGACGTCCGCGGAGTCATCGGGCCCGAAAGTTCCAACAACGCCAAGGAGGGCGGTGGACTGGTGCCGACCCTGATCTTCGGCATTCCGGGTTCGGGATCGATGGCGGTCTTTCTGGGAGGCCTTGCGCTCCTGGGATATGATGCGGGTCCGCAGTTGATCACGAACAATCTTGACATCACCTATACGGTGGTCTGGTCGCTCGCGCTCGCCAACGTGGTCGGCGCCGGGCTCTGCATCGTGCTCTCGGGCGGAATCGCGAAGCTTACGACGATACGCTTCACACCGCTGGCGCCTTTCCTGTTCATGATGATCTCGTTTGCGGCCTTTCAGTCCCGGCAGACATTATGGGATCTCGCGGCGCTGTTCGCCGTTGGCGTTCTCGGCATCTTCCTTCGTCGCTTCGACTGGTCCCGACCGGCGTTTCTGATCGGTTTCGTGCTATCGAACCAGGCCGAGAATTTCTCGAACATGGCCAATCAGGTCGCAGGCGCCAAGTTCCGACGGGGTTTCGAACAGGGAATTGAATATCTTGCCTCTCCGATCGTGATCGTGATTTTCGTTTTGACGGTGATTTCGGTGCTCATCGGCGTGCGTCAGGCAAAGCAGATCCTTCCGGAGGGCGACGTCGAAACAGGAGCGAAGCGCGCTCCGCTGCTATTTCTGACACTCGTCACCACCTATATCTTCGTCGCATGGCTCAACGCGGCGCGGATCGGACTGGTCGGTGACAAGATATTTCCGCTGACTGTATCCTCGGTGGCGCTGTTCTGCTGCGTGATTCTGCTGGTCAGGATGTTGCGCGCGCCGGAAAATGATGCGGTCTTCGCTGATCGTGAAGCGGGTGCGGACGGCATGGCGCCACATTCGCTCGGTCGCACGCTTGCCTGGTTCGCGGGACTACTCGTGCTTGCCGCACTGACGGGTTTCATAATCGCTCTGGCGGTATTCCTGGTTGCGTTCTTTCGCTACCGCGCGGGGCTTGGCTGGCTTCGGACCCTTCTTCCATCCGCCGTCGGCATCGCGTTCATCTGCTTTATGGCGGGCGTTTTGAACCGCGATTTCCCGCCGGGACTGCTTCAGGAGCTCGTTCGCCTACCCTGGCCGCTCGGCTGATGCCGTGCAGCTATCGGAATGCGAAAACCGCAGATGCCGCAGCAGGTCTGATGGTTGGAAAGCCAAGGGCGACTGACCGGAGATCCACTTCCATCCGCAACGGAAAGGACAACCATCCGTGACACAGACCGCCATCCCGTTTCATTTCCTGCGCGGCGGCACCTCACGCGGGCCGTATTTCCTGAAATCCGACCTTCCCGCGAACGAGTCCACCCTATCATCCGTGCTGGTCGCAGTCATCGGTGCGGGCAATCCCCGCAATATCGACGGGCTCGGCGGTGGTAATGCGGTGACCACCAAGACCGCCATTCTGTCCCGATCCGAGGCACCCGACGCCGATGTGGATTATTTGTTCGCTCAGGTATCGGTTGGGGAGCGGCTGGTGGATTACGGCCCGACCTGCGGCAATATCCTTGTGGGAGTGGGACCCGCAGCCATCGAAATGGGATTGGTACCGGCCGATGACGGCGAAACCCGGATCCGGGTACGCGCGGTCAATACCGGTGCCTTGGTCGAACAGATTGTGCAGACCCCCGGGAGGCAGGTGCGCTATGACGGAGATGTCGCTAACGATGGAGTGCCGGGTACGGCGGCACCGGTTTCCCTGAAGTTCATGGATGTGGTCGGCTCGCGTACGGGAGCGATGTTTCCGACGGGCAACGCCATCGACGAAATCAGCGGTATCCGCATGTCCTGCGTCGATGTGGCGATGCCGATGATGATCGCCAGGGCCAGGGATTTCGGAATCGCGGGACATGAAAGCCAGGAAGAGCTGGATGCCATGCCGGACCTGTTTAACCGGATGGAGGCGTTCCGGTTGGAGGCGGGCAGGCGAATGGGCCTCGGGGATGTAACCAGACAGGTTACGCCGAAGATCGGGCTTATATCGGAGCCGGTGGCGGGTGGCAGTCTGCGCGCGCGATATTTCATGCCCTGGACGACGCATCCAACCCTCGCGGTGACGGGCGCACAGTGCCTCGCCGCCTGCGCCCTGGCGCCGGGAACGGTTGCGGAGGGCATTGCGAAACGGGAAGAAACCAGTCCGGCCACTCTCGTGATCGAGCACCCCATGGGTTCGATGAACGTAATTGTGGATTTCTCGCGCGAAGGTGGTGAATTCCAGTTTTGTTCGGCAGGAGTGGTGCGCACGTCTCGCTTGATCGCTCGCGGTGAAGCGATGGTTCCGTCATCGGTCTGGAGCGGCGCGCAAAGGGACCGGTGATCCGAATTTCCGGCATAGGCTCCGTTTTTCGACCAGCGCATGTTTGTGGCAGATGAAGAGGCACACCACTGAGCAGGATCCTGCCTGAGTATGGAGAGATTCCCTAGGTGCATGAAACCCCATGCTCCGGTTTATGCCGTTGACCCAGCAACTGTGATGGAGCGCCCGGCACCGGTCGCTCTGGCATCCTGCGGGATTGCCGAATTCGGAGGATGGCCGGGCAGGCGCATATGCGATACTCCGCGAACCGATAGACCGATGAAGCTCCGTCCGCTTCGGATCGGGATCCGGATCCTGTGAACTACATTGAAGACCGACGGCACCCGCCCTGTCACTATATCACGTTATCTCGGTCAACCGGTTGAAGGAGCGGTGAGCCCGCTCGGAGCCGATGGCTGTGCCAGCGATTCAACAGACCATGTGGCTGGCTTCGCTGCCGGAATGGAATTCAGGAAATGATATCGGTCCAGCCTCGCACGACGGAACCCAGCGGTTCTCGCTCCGGTTCGTTCACCGCCCGTGGAAATCCGTTTCGAAAAATTCCGCTCCAGCCCGCCTCCATGGGTGGACTCGACGCGACCAGCCACCATTCGGTATATCCGCTGGTATCAAATGATTTCGGAGCGCGGAATATGAATGAAGTTTTGATCGTGGGAGCGGCACGTACGCCGATGGGAGGATTTCAGGGTGTCTTCTCGGATGTCGCCGCTCCGCAGCTCGGTGGTGCGGCTATTCGTGCGACGGCTGAGCAGGCGAATCTGCCGAAAGGCGGCATCGATGAGCTTGTGATGGGATGCGTGCTTCCGGCAGGGCAAGGTCAGGCTCCGGCGCGGCAGGCCGGGTTCCTTGCGGGGCTCGGAGAAGACGTCCCTGCCACCACACTGAACAAGATGTGTGGTTCCGGAATGAAAGCCGCAATGGTCGCCGCAGATCAGATCGCTCTCGGACACAGTGACATTGTTGTCGCGGGTGGAATGGAGAGCATGACGCAGACGCCCTATCTTCTGTCAAGCATGCGCAAGGGCGCCCGGATCGGGCATGGGCAGGCCAAGGATCATATGTTTCTCGATGGCCTGGAGGATGCCTATGACAAAGGCCGTCTGATGGGAACATTCGCCGAGGACTGCGCCGAGAAATACCAGTTGACCCGCGAAGCTCAGGATGCATACGCGATCACCTCGCTAAACCGTGCCGTAACCGCCAATGACGGAGCGTTTGCGGACGAAATTATCGCTGTAACGGTTTCGGCCAGCCGGGGCGGAGCGACGGTGAATTGCGGGAAACGGGAGGGCGGCAAGATCGTGGACCGTGACGAGCAGCCCGATAAAGCGCGACCGGAAAAGATTCCGAACCTTAAACCGGTGTTTCGCTCTGGCGGAACCGTGACAGCGGCCAACTCATCGTCGATTTCCGACGGCGCGGCGGCTCTGGCGCTTGCGTCGGCCAAGGCCGTCGCAATCCATGGACTGAGCGCACGGGCGCGGATCGTCGGACATGCGAGCCATGCCCATGCGCCGGGTTGGTTCACCACCGCACCGATTCACGCGGCGCACAGACTTCTCAGCCAGATCGGCTGGTCAAGGGAACATGTCGACCTTTGGGAAGTGAACGAGGCTTTCGCGGTGGTCCCGATGGTATTCATGAACGAGCTTGACCTCGATCATGATCGGGTAAACGTAAACGGCGGAGCCTGTGCGCTGGGTCATCCGATTGGCGCGTCGGGCGCACGTATCATGGTGACGCTGCTGAACGCTTTGGAAAAACGCGGTCTGAGCCGTGGAATTGCAGCGATCTGCATCGGTGGGGGCGAGGGAACGGCTATAGCCGTGGAACGGGTTTGAGGCGCACGGACGTCACCGACAACCTCATTGGGCTAGCGGCGATGCTCATTCGCATGAAGAGTGCGCTGTCGAAGGCTGCGGTACCGGCTATCGCCAGAGATCGACGTCGATCTGTTGTGTTACAGCGGCGCGCATCCCGTCATGATACCTTATCTCCGTCTCCCTAGCGGTGAACGGTCGGTTGGCATGCGCTTTCGCGCAGAGCTCTACAAACCCATCTCCGCTGGCTCTGTCCACACTTTGGTTCAGGATGGTCACGAATCCTCTTTCTTTGGGTGAGGACCGGCCGGACTCCCCAGCCCTGCCGGTTAGGATTGTGATGAATTTCTCGCAGGAGCCGATGACTCGGTCGGTTCCATCGGGGGTCCAGTCGTCCGGGACTACAGCGGCGAGCATCGTTTCCATCGCGACATCCGAACGTTCCCGACGCTTGTTAGCGGCGATAGCGCATGTATATTCGTAGAGGTTCCTTACGGTAACCGGCAGTTCGGAATAGCCGAGCTGGGCAAAATGCGCTTCCAGCTCTTCCCTGAGAATGGTCTTGCGGTTCCGGCTTGCGGGTGCATCAATGCCATGTATCCAAGCCTGGGCGTAGATCGTCCGGTCGTTCGGATTGTCGTTGCCGAACGCGTCATCCGCAGTGCTCCAGAAGCGTATCCGTAACGCTTTTCGCCTGGATCGTGCATTTAAACGTAGGCTGTACTGTACGGGTGCGTCCCTCCATCCACCACTCCACAGCCGCCGCTCCCGCCGTGTGGGCCGCGGTGGCGGTTCCCTAGGCTGTCAGTTTACCGTATCTACCGCATAACTTCCGCAAATGCTTGCAAGCCTGAGACGGAAGCTGCCCCATCGGTTCGCGGTCAACCATCGGAAGAATGGCGACGCGGCGACCACGCAGCGCTTCCATCGCGGCAAGATACCGCCTGGCTGTCGGATGCCGGAGCGGGTTGGTGTCCGCCGCGACCCTGTAAGGCGCCGGATCGCCATATACCCATAAAACATCGATAGCGGCCTCGAAATAAGCGGCTTTTTCGGGCATCGTTCCGAAATGATTCATCGCCACATCCTTGAAGGATGTTCGGAATCGCTCATCGCTCGCTCGTACCGCTCCGGGTTTCGCCTTCGGAAAATCAATGACCTATCCGCTGATCCCTGGTTGGTCCGGTAGCGATGTAGCGCCTGCCAGCCCTTTCCGCAATGAACGGAAGCCGCTACGGGTGCATACCGGATTTTTTGCAGCGGGTGACCGAATCAGGTTTTCGAGCCCCAGAGAGGGCACCTGTTGGCGGCGCGGCGGTGCCTCAGCTGTCATTGGCTGGCCTCCTCCATCGGAAAGCTGTGCAACCGCAGCCGGATGATCAGATAATCCGGGAGGCACCCAGTCACTACTAGCCCGTATATATCAGCGGAGAGATACAAGATGCTTACCCGCCAGACCGACCTCGGCTGGGGAGGCAAGCTGAGCCCGGTCTAGGGTGAAATGCCGGTCCCACCGTTGCGTTCGTTTTGACCGTCAGGCCGCGAATCAATCGGAGCCTGCATGAATGCCGACACCAAGCCGGCCCGCCAGATCGGTGAAATACTGCCATGCCACACGACCCGATCGGGATCCTCGGGTGGCCTGCCATTCGATCGCTTCGGCCCGGAGTCTATCCATGTCGATCTCGATGCCCCAGTTGGCGCAATAGCTTTTGATCATATCGAGATACTCATCCTGGCTACACGGATGGAATCCAAGCCATAGGCCGAACCGGTCGGAAAGCGAGACTTTCTCCTCCGTCGCTTCGCTCGGGCTGATCGCGCTGGACCGTTCGTTTTCGATCATATCCCTTGGCATCAGGTGGCGTCGGTTCGACGTCGCGTAGAATATCACATTTTCCGGACGGCCTTCGATCCCACCGTCGAGAACCGCCTTCAGGGATTTGTAGTGCTGATCGTCATGGCTGAAACTCAGGTCGTCACAGAACAGTAGAAACCTCTCGTCCGTCGTCCGAAGAATGTTCAGCAACCGACTGATCGACGGCAGGTCCTCGCGCTGCACCTCAATGATTTTGAGAGGCAGTCCCTGACCAAGGACTTCCGCATGCACAGCCTTAACGAGGCTGGATTTACCCATGCCACGCGCACCCCAGAGAAGCGCATTGTTCGCCGGCATTCCACGAGCGAATTGAAGCGTATTCGCGAACAGAGTGTCTCTCACCCTGTCTATGCCAACCAGAAGCGAAAGGTCTATTCGGCTCACACATTGCACCGGTTCAAGGCGATCGGTCTCAGGACGCCAGACAAATGCGTCAGTCTTTTCAAAGTCGACCCGTTCCGCAGGTGCCGGGCTCATTCTCTCCAGGGCTTCGGCGATGCGATGCAGCGCGTCTTCACTCACGACGCTTTTTCGCCGGACTCCTCATCCGGTTCCTCGTCATCGTCCTCGAACCAGGTGCCTTCGGCGCGCATTTGGGCTTCACGGCGCCGCTCGATCCTCTTCACGATCTGGATTGAAACCTCGTAAAGGCCGTAGACCGCGACGAATAGGATCACCTGGGTAAATACATCCGGAGGCGTTACCAGTCCGGCGACCACCAGAATTGCGACGACAGCGTATTTTCTCACCGTGGCGAGCCCCACGGAGCTGACGAGGCCAGCCTTTCCGAGAAGCGACAGGAGGACAGGCAGCTGGAAGCACAGCCCGAACGCCAGAATGAAGGTGATGGTCAACGAAAGGTATTCGGCCACCGATCCCTGGAAGGTTATGCCGGCATCGCCAAGAGTCTCCACACCGTCATCCGTAAGTTCCCCACCTCCGCCGATCTGCTGGAAATTCAGGAAAAAGTCGAAGGCCAGTGGGATTACGATGAAGAAGGCGAACGCGGCGCCTGCGAAAAACATGAAGGGAGACGCAAGCAGGAACGGCAGGAATGCGCTTTTCTCGGATCGGTAGAGGCCGGGGGCCACAAACCGCCAAAGCTGGTAGCTGATGACAGGGAAGGCCAGCGCGAATCCGCCCATAAGCGAAATCCGGATGGCGACGAAAAAACCCTCCTGCAGCTTTATGAGGATAAGGCCACAATCCTGACCACGCTCCATGAGCGCCACGCAGACTGGTGTCGTCAGAAAGTTAAAGATTGGATTCCAGACATAGAAGCAGACGAAGACACACAGAATGAATGTGATCGCCGACCGAATGAGCCTGATCCGCAATTCGGCCAGATGTACGATCAGCGGTGCGCTTGTATCTTCGATGTGGTCGTCTTCCGCCTGACCCATGGGTTATCCCCTGCCCTCGTCGTTTGAGTCCACGGATGCCGCTCCGACAGATTGTTTCTTGTCCGGTCTGGACTCTCCTGCCTTGACCGATTCAGCCTTCGCTTTCTTATGTTGCGTTGGCTTTGAAGGAGCGATGGAAGGGGTTGCGGCTGTTGTCGCGGCCCGGGATGGCGCTGGCTCAGACCTTCCCTTGCTCCCGGAGGCGGCACCTGAAGTAGCGGTGGCTTCATCTTCGACCGTCGTTGCGGTCGACACCTTACCTTCGTCTGCCGGCTTCTTGTCCGCTTCCCGGTCGAGCCTCTCTTGTGCGGTTTGAGCTGTTTTCTCACGGATTTTCTCCGCCTGCTTTGCCCGCTCTTCAGTGATCTTCGATGTTCCGGCTTTCTTGTTCGAACCGGTTTCCGATCGGGTCGATGACATAGGGTCCCATCGCTCGAAACTATCGGCCGCGCCTTTCAGCCCGTCGAGTCCCAGCGACTTGGGAGACGTCAGGCCCATTAGCTCTTTTGATATATCCGAGGTCCCCGAAGCCTTGGCCGCGTCTGACATCGCCGACTGGAATTCACGAGCCATGCGCTTGATCTTGGCCGTTATTCGGCCAAGGGTCTGAAACATGACGGGCAGGTCTTTCGGACCGACGACGATAAGCGCGACGGCGCCGACAACGAGAAGTTCCATCCAACCCATGTCAGCTGGATCTCCTAAGCAGGTTTACGGGCGGTCTTTCTCTTCGTCGGGCGTCACGTCGCGAGCGGCAGCCGCACTCTCGTCCTCGATTTCTTTTTCGCCTTGCTTGATACCCTTCTTGAAGCTGGTGATGCCCTTGCCGACCTCGCCCATCAGGGAAGATATCTTGCCGCGTCCGAACAGCACGAGGACGACAATCGCGATTATGAGCCAGCCCACTGGTGGGACATTGGTAAAGATAAGGGGTGTTTGCATCCTAGCTCTCCACCGAGGCTCTCTACGAGCCCCTGAAAATTGCGATCATTGAGCGGTTATCTAGGCAGGTTCGGAACGCCTTGAAAGGTGGTTAATGGCAAGGATTGTCGATTCGGCATCGAATTCGGTTGAATTTTTGCCATTATTTCGTCAGTTGTCAGAATAATGGCAAAATAATCGTTATACCCTATGAAGCGCTCCAACCGATTGATGGAACTGATTCAGATTCTGCGTGATGGCCGCTTTCACCGTGCCGAAGACATCGCCGGAAGAATTGGTGTTTCGTTGCGTACGGTCTACCGTGACATGCACACGCTCACGGCTTCAGGACTCCCTGTCGAAGGAATACGAGGTCTTGGGTACCAGATCACGGCACCCGTAACCCTGCCACCGCTCAACCTATCAATGGCGGAACTGGAAGTATTGCACTTGGGTCTATCGATCGTGGGGGAGGCCGATGACGACGAGCTTAGTGAAGCCGCCCGTGGTCTTTCGGCGAAGATTGACGCGGTCCTTCCCGAAGACCGGACAGCTTCTCCCAAGGGATGGGGTTTTGCCACCTACCCGTTTTCGGATGCGGCGGCGGGCTTCAGGCACATGCCGAAGATTCGCGCGGCGGTACGGGCGCGTCAGAAGCTTGCGATCGTCCACTGCGCGAGTGACGGTGCGGAGACGCACCGCGCGATCCGTCCGCTCGCGCTTGAATATTGGGGCCGGGTCTGGACCGTCACCTGTTGGTGCGAATCCACGAATGACTTCGAGGAGTTCCGCGTGGACCAGATTCGATCCCTCGAAGTCCTGCCCGCCCTATTCGTCGAGGAGAAAGGAAAGACGTTGGAGGACCATCGCACCCGCATCCTTCGGTTGTAGCTCTCCCGAGCCCGCGCACCCAAAGGAGCCGTGTGAATTATATGTTCCGGCCCGATTTCGAGTGGATTGTCCAGCGCTGATCCGCCCTGCCGTCAAGTATCGAATCGGGTACGATTTATGATAGCTGTGGAAAAGTGAGAGATTTCTGTGGAAAGCGATCACCGTCGATCCTCTCTTTTCTGTGAATAAACCCGTTGCACGAATCGGAGGCGTTCCCATATAGTGTCTGCGTGGATCCGAATCCCACAAAATATCTGGAGTGCATCAATGACCGTATGACGGCAGTTCCGGGTCTGCGCCGGGTTCTTCACGGGGTTTTCCAGATTTTGACATGTACATCGGTTTAGCGTCTGCAGTGTCCGAACCGGAGATAGAAGCCAGATGAACGAAGTCGCTCGCATCCACGCAGACCGGGCGGTACAGGAGACCGCCACACTGCCCTGCAATATCGAGGCGGAGCAGCATCTCCTTGGCGCCATCCTGACCAACAACGAGACCTACGACCGAATCAGCAGCATCGTCGGGTCCGAGCATTTCCACGATCCGGTTCATGCCCGGATCTTCGAGGTGGCGGCGCAGAGGATCAAGATGAACGCGCTGGTTTCCCCCGTTACGCTCAAGGCGTTCCTGGAGGATGACGAGGGGCTCAGGGAGCTTGGTGGTCCCGTCTATCTGACGAGGCTCGCCGGTTCCGCGATATCGAGCCTGGCCGCCCGCGACTACGCGCAGATGATACACGACCTCTCGATCCGCAGGGATCTGATCCAGCTCGGGGCGCAGATATCGGACAAAGCCACCAGGGTGGAGGTGACCAGCGACCCGAAGGAGCAGATCGTCGAAGCCGAGCAGGCGCTTTACAACCTCGGGGAAAGGGGGCGGCTTGACAGGGAGTTCCAGACTTTCACCAGGTCGGTCACGGACGCCATCGAGATCGCGAACGCCGCGCTCGGGCGTGACGGAGGACTCGCCGGGCTGGGCACGGATTTCACCGACCTTGACAGGAAGCTCGGGGGTCTGCACCGTTCGGACCTTCTGATCATCGCCGGACGGCCGTCGATGGGGAAGACCGCTCTCGCCACCAACATCGCCTTTAACATCGCGAGGAGATTCCGGCGCGGGGAACTGCCTGACGGAACCCAGGGCACCGTCGACGGAGGAATCGTGGGTTTCTTCAGCCTCGAGATGAGCGCGGAACAGATCGCGACACGTATTCTTTCCCAGGCCTCGGAGGTTCCCAGCGAGCAGGTCCGCAGGGGTGACCTGACAGAAGTTGAACTCCGAAGGTTCTGCGAGGCGGCGAAGACCCTGGAGGCGTGCCCTCTTTACATCGACGACACGCCGGCGCTTCCCATCAGCCAGCTTCTGACCCGGGCCAGACGGCTGAAGCGCACCCAGGGGCTCGATGTGATCTTCGTCGACTATCTCCAGCTCGTTCGCCCGAGCTCGGCGAAGGACAATCGGGTCAATGAGGTCGCCGAAATCACCCAGGGCCTCAAGGCCGTGGCGAAGGAGCTCGACATCCCCGTCGTGGCGCTTTCGCAGCTCTCCCGGCAGGTCGAGCAGCGTGACGACAAACGTCCGCAGCTGTCCGACCTTCGGGAATCGGGTTCGATCGAGCAGGATGCCGATGTGGTGATGTTCGTGTACCGCGAGGAATATTACAAAGAGCGGGCGAAGCCTGACGAAAGCGACGTTGAGAAGATCGCCGACTGGTCGAAGAGGATGGAGGAAATTCGCGGCAAGGCGGAAGTCATCATCGGCAAGCAGCGTCATGGTCCCATCGGTACCATCGATCTCAGCTTCGAGGGCCCGTTCACGCGCTTCGGAAATTACGTTCAGCCGTGGCAGCGGGGTGCGGGTAGCGAATATTGATCGGTGCGCTTGGCGGACGGATGGATTCTCACCCCTGCATCTGGGCTGGTTTCAAGCCCGCGAGCGCGGTAGCGTTAACCGCGGTGCGCGGCGGCAATGAGGCTTCGATTCCTTGGTTCGAACGACCGTTGATGGATTGCGCGGTGGCTGACCTCGGGCCCGTGTTCACTGTGATACACTCGCTCGTGCCATCCAGTGGTTGGTCTGGCTCAATTTTTTTGGTGCGGTGCTCGCCGGAAACGCTTGGTCGTCCGATTATTGCGACTTTCGACTCCGGAACCTGTTGGGGGAGATTTCTGAACAACCCCCGGAAATCTGAACCTCGTTTCCAATTCGAATTGCAACACAGGCCCAATTCCCACGCCAAAATCCATCGATCACGACACCGCCGAGTCCACCGCTTTTTACTTGTGCTGCCACTGCCATGCGGAGACAAAGCGGCCCCATGGGCACCGGAACCCTCACCATAGATCTCGATGCGGTCGCACGGAACTGGAAGGCGCTCGACCATCTGTCGTCCGCTTTGGTCGAAACCGCAGCCACCGTCAAAGCCAATTGTTACGGTCTAGGCTGTGAACCCGTGGCCTCCGCGCTCCTGCACGCCGGCGTGCGTACGTTCTTTATAGCTTGTGCCGAGGAAGGTGCCGCGCTTCGAAAGATCACCGGAGAAGCATCCCGCATCTTCTGCTACTCGGGCCATATGCATGGCGACACAGCCATAATCGAAGGCCGCGGGATCATCCCGCTCCTTAATTCCGTCGAGCAGTTGAACAGACATCTGGAAACCCTGCCAAACGCACCGTTCGGAATTCAGCTCGATACCGGTATGAATCGCCTAGGCATTGAGCCACAGGATTGGACCGCCGTCAGGCAAACGGCCATGCAGCGAAAACCGCGACTTATCATCAGCCATCTGGCATGTGCCGATGAGCCCGATCACCCGATGAATGCAAGACAGGTGCGCCAGTTTCGCAAAATCACCAAGAATGAAGGAGTTCCGTTGTCCCTCGCCGCAACAGGCGGGGTCATGCTCGGACCCGACTATCATTTCGACATCACGCGACCCGGAATAGGACTCTACGGAGGCATGCCCTTCAAGGATGCGCATCCGGTCGTCCGGCTTTCGTTTCCGGTCATCCAGATCCGTCGGGTTGAAGCGGGAGAAACCGTGGGCTACGGGAACTCCTGGATTGCCGAACGCGACTCGCTCATCGCCACGGTCGCCGCGGGATACGCGGATGGAGTGCTCCGATCGCTGTCAAACCACGCAACCCTGTTCTGTGCCGAACGTCCCTGCCCTCTCGTCGGACGCATTTCAATGGACCTGATTACCGTAGATATCACTCACCTCGACAACGAACCCGCAAAGCTCGACCTGATTTGCGAAAGTCAGTCAATCGACAGTCTTACCGATGCGGCGAACACCATCGGATATGAGATACTCACGTCCCTTGGATCACGGTACACCCGCAGCTACAGAGGCGGACCATGAACACTCTTGCCGACCCGCTCGCCGCAATCGGCCGTTCAACGCTCGCGATGCTGGCGGCGATCGGCCGGGTCACGATTTTCTGCGGACTTACGCTCAGCCACGCCCTTCGCCCACCATTTTATTTCCGTGAATTTCTGTCGGCGATTCTGGCCATCGGCTACTTCAGCCTGCCGGTTGTAGGCCTGACCGCGATGTTCACCGGTGGAGCGCTCGCTTTGCAGATATATTCCGGCGGATCACGCTTCAACGCGGAAGCGGTCGTTCCCCAGATCGTAGCCATCGGAATCGTGCGCGAACTCGGCCCCGTTCTGACAGGCCTCATGGTCGCGGGACGGGTTTCCGCCTCCATCGCGGCGGAACTCGGCACGATGAAAGTGACGGAGCAGATCGACGCCTTGGTAACGCTTTCCATGAATCCCTTGAAATACCTCGCTGTCCCACGCGTGCTGGCGGCGACCGCGGCGCTGCCGATACTCGCGGCCGTCGGCGATGTCATCGGAATCATGGGTGGCTATCTCGTCGGCGTCACAAGGCTGGACTTCAACACCACCGTCTATCTGCGGAACACATGGGAGTTTCTGGAGGCGGCCGATATATATTCCAGCCTCGTCAAGGCGGGCGTATTCGGGTTCATCGTCGCCATGATGGGATGCTACCATGGAATGAACTCGGATCGAGGGGCCCGCGGCGTCGGACGCGCCACGACCAACGCGGTCGTCTCCTCCTCCATCCTGATTCTCGCATCGAATTATCTACTTACGGAGCTGTTTTTCTGATGCCGATGAACGGCTTTTCCATCCTCGACCATCCCTGGCGCTACGCCAGACCATCACTGATATCCGAGAAGCGGCCTCGAATTCACCCAGGCCATGTCCTTTCGGAAGCACTCCCATGATCGAGCTCCGAGATGTCCACAGGGCGTTTGGCAACAACCATGTGCTGCGCGGGGTTAGCTTCGTTGTGAACCAGGGCGAAAGCATGGTCATCATCGGCGGCTCGGGCACCGGCAAGTCCGTCCTGCTGAAATGTATCCTCGGGCTGGTCCGGCCCGATAGCGGAATGATCCTGATCGACGGCCAGGATATCGGTACATCCGACCGGGAAGGATTTCTTGCCGGTTTCGGGATGCTGTTCCAGAACGCCGCGCTGTTCGATTCGCTCAGCGTTTGGCAAAACGTGGCTTTTCGACTGCTGCGCGGAAGGCCGAAGCGGTCGAGAAGCGAGGCGAGGGAAATCGCTGTATCGAAACTGCGCCGCGTTGGTTTGGGTCCGGAGACCGCCGATCTCTACCCTTCCGAACTCTCGGGTGGCATGCGAAAGCGGGTCGGTCTGGCCCGAGCGATCGCGACCGAACCCAAAGTGATCTTTTTCGACGAGCCGACAACCGGGCTCGATCCTATCATGGCCGGTGTCATCAATGATCTGATCCGGGAAATCGTGAAAGAAATGGGAGCAACGACAATAACAATAACCCATGACATGGGATCGGTTCGTGCTATCGCGGACAAGATCGCCATGCTTCACGACGGCCTGATTAAATGGACCGGTCCGGTCGAAGAGATGGACACCGCTTCCGACCCCCATCTGCGGCAGTTCATAGACGGGAGCGCGACGGGTCCGATCAAAGCCCTGCGATAGACGGATCGGTGTTGACCATCCGGGACCGAACGCAGCAGCCTGAGTCACGCTCCTGGATCGGTAACCCTTACCAGCGCCCGAATCTGACCGACACGTGGGCGGATACATGACGTTCCGTCGGAACGCGCCGCGCGCCAATGAGTGAACCCGTTGCAGGCGAGCCACGCCGATGAAAACAAGGATCGACTTGAATATGGACACGTCAACAGGCATTCACCCAGCATGCCCAAAGCCACCACATTCGCCTGCACGACCTGTGGCGCCCGTTACAGCAAATGGTCAGGTCGCTGCGATTCCTGCGGGCAATGGAATACAATCGTTGAGGAAGAAACGACAACCACTGGCCCCGGAAAAAATGGATCCAGCAACGCACGCAGCAAAGCGGTACCGCTAACCGACCTCACCACAGCGGCAACTCCATCACCCCGCGACGAGCTTGGAATCGCCGAACTCGACCGGGTGCTCGGTGGCGGAGTTGTTCCCGGCAGCGCCATCCTCGTGGGCGGCGACCCGGGAATTGGAAAATCCACCCTACTCCTGCAGGCAGCATCGAACTTCGCACGCAGGGACATGAAATCCCTCTACATATCCGGAGAGGAAGCCCCCGCGCAGGTCTGCCTCCGTGCCGTGCGCCTTGGCCTTTCCGACGCCCCGGTCAAGCTAGGTGCCGAAACCAACCTCCGGGACATCCTCACAACTCTGGAGACCGAGGTTCCGGCGCTGGCCGTCATCGACTCGGTCCAGACCATGTGGGTGGATTACGTCAAGAGCGCTCCCGGATCCGTCACCCAGGTCCGTGCCGCCTCCCATGAACTGACGGCATTCGCCAAACGGAAAGGCTGCACCATCATCCTTGTAGGTCATGTCACCAAGGATGGGCAGATCGCAGGCCCCCGCGTCGTCGAGCACATGGTCGATACGGTACTGTATTTCGAAGGTGAACGCGGCCACCAGTTCCGCATACTCCGAGCGGTCAAGAACCGATTCGGCCCCACGGACGAAATTGGCGTGTTCGAGATGACGGGCGGCGGACTTGCGGAGGTTTCAAACCCATCAGCGATGTTCCTGAGCGAACGTGACAAACCGGTGCCAGGCTCGGTCGTCTTTGCGGGCATCGAAGGTTCGCGTCCGGTTCTCGTCGAGTTCCAAGCGCTCGTCGCGCCCACTCCCCATCCTCAACCACGCCGCGCCGTCGTTGGCTGGGACAGCGGTAGGCTCGCCATGATCCTCGCGGTTCTGGAGGCCCGTTGCGGCGTGCCGTTCACGGGCCTTGATGTCTATCTCAACGTTGCTGGAGGAATCAAAATCACGGAACCCGCCGCCGATCTGGCAGTGGCGACAGCGCTGCTATCGGCGCGCGAAGACACGGCGCTTGACCAGAATACGGTGGTGTTCGGTGAAGTCAGCCTTTCCGGTGCGCTGCGATCAGCGGTTCAAACAAAAAACAGGTTGAAAGAATCTGAGAAACTTGGTTTCAACACCGCGATCATCCCCAATCAGAGCCGGGTCGAGAGCGAACCGGGGATGATGGTTCGGCCGATGGCGGACCTTGTCCAGCTCGTTGGCGAGACATTCAGCGCCGGATAGGGAGCGCAGTACGGGCATGGAAGGCTTTACGGTCGTGGACGGGGCGGTGGCCGCCGTTGTGCTCGTTTCGGCGCTACTTGCTTACTCCCGTGGTTTCATGCGCGAAGCGATGGCCATTCTGGGCTGGATAGCCGCCGCCATCGCGGCTTTTTTCCTTGCGCCGGCGGTTGAACCAATGGTGCAGGAAATTCCGGTAGTGAAAGATTATCTGCGCGACAGCTGCGAACTTTCCACGCTATTCGCTTTTGCGGCCGTTTTCGCAGTCGCGCTTGCGGTCCTGTCGGTATTCACTCCTCTCCTGTCATCGGCCGTGCAGCGCTCCAGCCTCAATGGTATCGATCAGGGAGCGGGTTTACTGTTCGGCGTAGCCCGCGGCTTCCTGCTTGTCGCGGTTCTACTTGTGGTGTACGACTTGGTCGGGTTTGACGACGCCCTTCCCGCTGTCGACAACAGCGTCACCACCAGAATTTTCGATGATAGCAAACATCTGCTCACAAGCCGCATCACCGAAAAGGGTCCAGGCTGGATCCACAACCATTATGAGCAACTGCTCGGTGCATGCAGTGTCTGACAGGTCGCCGTACCGTGATCAGACGACGCCATGGGCTTCGGAACTCTCTCCCGATCCAGCCTGCATCCAGACAACCGTAAGCCGTTGCGACGCGGAACCCTCGCTTCTTCGCGCGGTCAAGCCGCACGATGGACAGGTTGGAACCGGCATCGCCCATTCCACACTTCCCGGCCGCAAAATCCTGAAGGATCTGCCCTCGTTCTGACAACCCAGCGTATACGAAAACGGTTGATGATGTATCTTGACTCGGAGCCCTGCTGAAATGCCCGGAACCTCCAAAGACACCTCGCATGTCAGTCGCTCCCCCACCGATCCTTTCGACGACGATAGGCTTCGGGAGGAGTGCGGTGTCTTCGGCGTCATAGGCGTAACGGAGGCCGCCAATTTCGTCGCCCTCGGACTTCATGCCCTTCAGCACAGAGGACAGGAAGCCTGCGGTATCGTCAGCCACAGTCCGGACATAGGATTCAACTCGGCCCGCCGATTCGGTTACGTGCGCGACAACTTCACCAGAGCTTCCCTGATGGACTCTCTGCCGGGATCCGTGGCCATCGGCCATGTCCGTTATTCCACGGCGGGCACGAAAGGCAGCACGGCAATCCGCGATGTCCAGCCGTTCTTTGGGGAATTTTCCCTCGGCGGCGCCGCGGTCGCGCATAACGGCAACATCACCAACGCGACCAACCTCCGTCGCGACCTGATCGAACGCGGATCGATCTTCCAGTCATCCACCGACAGCGAATGCATCATCCACCTGATGGCGCGGTCGTCCCAACGCTCCATACCCGAAAGAATCATGGATGCACTGCGACAGGTGGAAGGCGCGTTCTCGATCGTCGCGATGACCCGCACCAAACTCATCGGCCTACGCGACCCGCATGGGGTCCGCCCCCTGATGCTCGGCAGGATAGGCGACGGCTGGACACTTTCCTCGGAGACCTGCGCGTTCGATATCATTGGCGCCGAATTCGTTCGAGAGATCGAACCCGGTGAAATGGTGGTGATCTCCGGTAAAGGCATCGACAGCTTCAGACCCTTCGGGAAACGGAGACCGCGCTTCTGCCTCTTCGAATACGTCTATTTCAGCCGACCTGATTCCATTCTCGGAGGCCAATCGGTCTATACCACCCGAAAAGGGATAGGCGAGGAACTGGCACGGGAAGCCCCTGTCGATGCCGATCTCGTTTGTCCGGTTCCCGATAGCGGCACGCCCGCTGCCATCGGCTACAGCCGGACATCGGGCATTCCTTACGCGATGGGTATAATCCGCAACCAGTATATGGGTCGCACATTCATCGAACCAACCGAACAGATCCGCAACATGGGCGTGCGGCTGAAACTGAATGTCAATCGAGCGCTGGTGAAGGACAAACGCATCATTCTCGTCGATGATTCGGTTGTGCGCGGTACCACCAGTAGAAAGATCAAGGACATGGTCATCGACGCGGGCGCGAAAGAGGTTCATTTTCGCATCGCATCGCCCCCCACAGCCTGGCCTTGTTTTTACGGCGTCGACACGCCGCAGCGGGAAAAGCTTCTGGCCGCGACAATGAACGAGGAAGAGATGCGGGCACATCTCGGTGTCGACAGTCTTAGGTTCATCTCGCTTGATGGTCTGTATAGAGCCGTCGGTGAAGCCAATGGGCGCAGCCCGAACGAGCCGCAGTATTGCGACGCATGTTTTTCCGGTGAATATCCGATCCGGACCCCGGCGATGATCGAGGAAGAACCGAGGACGGTGGTCGCATAATCGCGCCCGTTTCGCTCAGATACGGGTCACGGCACCTTCGATCGCTCAAACGGACACGGACAAATCTTTTCACCGCTAGGGATGAAGCGAGGCATACCGCAATTCGCATCGACTATGGATGCACCACCATCCGCCTAGGCAATGCATATTCCGGAACTCACGGCGACGGTTCAGCCGCGAAGCCTGCTCGATGCGGCCCAACCACCAGTGACCACAAGAGCCGCGAGCACCGCTTTTACGGCATCCCCGACCAGAAACGGTGACATCCAGTGAAGCCAAAGCACATCCAGCGTCTTGCCCATTGCCAGCGCGGGCCAAAGCAATCCGGGAATGTAGAGAAGCGCCGACACGACGAGGGTCACGGCTGAGGCGGGCACGATTCCCGCTGTCCACCCACGATCCGCCGCATATCCAGCAAGGAAAGCCATGACCACAAAGCCAATCAGAAATCCACCCGTTGGCCCTGCCAAATGAGCTAAACCCGCGGTGCCGCTGGCAAAGACCGGAAGGCCCGCAGCGCCTTCGGCGAGATAGGTCAGGAGCGTGAAGGCTGCGAGCCGCGCACCATAGACAAGGCCAATGATCAGGATCGCAAGTGTCTGCAGCGTCATTGGAACGGGAAACATCGGAACGGCAATCTGCGCCGAAATGGCGATAATAACCGTGCCGCCTAGCACAAGCAGCGTCTGGGTCAACCACGACATCGCAGGGAAATGGACACGTGACAGGGTCATCTGACTCTCCTGAGATTCGAATTTCGATGCTGCGCGATGTATTAAAGGCTCGTAACGCTGTCAAGATTGCCTTGTCACCGTCAATGTCCAATGAAACATGTTCGTAAATGTTAGACTCAAAAGTAGCGCTCGTTACCGGCGCCTCGCGCGGGCTTGGTGCGGCCATCGCCGAAAAACTGGCAGCGAGCCACCATGTTGTCGCGGTTGCCCGAACCGTCGGTGCACTGGAAGAGCTTGACGACCGCATCCGGACGTCGGGAGGCGTCGCGACGCTAGCACCCCTCGATATCACCGATTCCGACGCCATCGCATTTCTGTGCCGTTCCATACATGAACGCTGGAATCGGCTTGATCTGTGGCTTCACACGGCGATCCATGCGCCACCGCTTTCTCCCGTAGACCATATCGACACCGAGGACTGGCACAGAGCCATCGCGATCAACGCCACCGCTGCAGCCACGCTAATCCATATGATCGCGCCACTGCTCAAAGGCAGCGGGTCGCAGGCCGTATTCTTTGATGATCCGCACTCCTCCGAAAAGTTTTTCGGATCCTATTCCGCGAGCAAGGCTGCACAGATCACCCTCGCGCGCGCCTGGTCGGCGGAGACGGCCCGCATAGGTCCAATAGTTCACGTTCTGACACCCAATCCCATGCCTACGGCCACCCGGGCCCGCTTCTTTCCCGGAGAAGGTCGAACGGCGCTCGCCAGTCCCTCAGACGAAGCAATTCGGTTGCTTGGTAACGTGATGGAGTAGCGCCAGGAAATCTTCAAGACATTCGCATTCAAATTTCCACCGCACTTACCGGGAAAACAAACCACGGGAGCGCCAACCGGTCCCGGAACCAAGAAGTTCTGGAGCGCGTCGCTCAAGCGGGGGAGTCTCATCGCTTGGCGTGCATCTCCTCCGGGTTGGTCTGGCTGGAAAGAACCGGACTTGAGCCATGAGCAACACGACATCTTGGAAAGGCTATCCTGTTAGTGTCGAATATGACCTCACAGACGGCATCCTCTAGGGGTTTGTTACATAGGTTGAGTGGTCCCGCAGGATGTGGTATTCCAGATTGACCGTTTACCCAAATCCGGAGATCGCCATGCCCTGGAACAGGACCACCCAACGGCTCCATAAGCGCCCGGACGACCACAGTCAAAATGACCTGACCGACGCCGAAGCGGGGAAGGATGGGACGGCCCGCGACACCGTCCGGCGGCGGTGACGGATTACGGCGCTCCGCCACTGTCGCATCGACGCGTCAGGCCGGTGGGGGTTACACCCCGACCATCGAAAAAGGATGGACGGCGTGACGGTGTTCTAAGGAGGCGCCCCTCTTCAATGTCAGGGGGAGAAACGCCCGTGCGGGATCCAGTTGCGGCACACCGAGAGGGCCGAGACAGCCCACGACTGTTCGGCCTCCACGTGTCGGGTCTAGAGTGAAACGTCTGGCCGGGGTGGTTTCGAAAGGAGGGGTGGAACCCCCTCCTTCGCCGGATTCCGAAAAGATGGAGCCTTTCCCCCTTTACTGATAAACTCGGTCTAGCGGGGTCCTCTGTGCTCTTTCTGCCTGGAAGAGCGGGACCGAAACACCCTGTAGTACGGATGGCGCGGACCCCTTCTTTCGAACCTCAGTCAATAGAAGGTCTGCGGATCTATATCGATGGTCAGTCGAAGATTCGACGGTATCTTGATCTGCCCTACCCATCTCACCAACGCGGGCTGAAGCGGAGCGTCTTTGGGAGCCCTCACCAGAAGCCGCACACGATGGCGACCACGGATGCGGGCAACGGGGGCAGGAGCCGGTCCGTAGACCTCGGCACCGATCTCAAGAAGCGGCGCTGCACTGCCAGCCAGAGACCGCCCGATTTCGAACGCGGTGCTTTCCTGGGCGCAACTGAGAATGATCCCCGCGAAACGACCGTAAGGCGGCACGCCCGCCTCTCGCCGTCCGGCGGCTTCGGAACGCCAGAAACTTTCCTCATCTCCGGACAGTATCGCCCGCAGAACCGAATGCTCCGGCTGCCAGGTCTGCAGGAGCGCCTCACCCCTGCGATCCCGTCTTCCGGCACGACCCGCCACCTGTCGCATCAACTGAAAGGTACGCTCCGCCGCCCGCAAGTCGGAGCCATGCAGCCCAAGGTCCGCGTCAATGACGCCGACCAATGTCAGCAACGGAAAATTGTGACCCTTGGCCACCAATTGCGTACCGATGATTATATCGAATTCGCCGGCGCCGACCGCTTCCACCTGCGCCCTGAGCGCCTGGGGCGATCTGAATAGATCGGAACTCAGGACCGCGATCCGGGCTTCGGGAAACAACTCCAGCACCTCTTCGGAAAGACGTTCGACGCCCGGCCCTACCGGAACCAGGCGGTTCCTGACCCTGCAGGAGGGACATTCCGATGGGATCGGCCGTGTTTCGCCGCAACGGTGGCAGACGAGGAGGCTGCGGAAACGATGCTCGACCATACGTGCATCACAGTGATCGCAACCGATTTGATGACCGCAGGCGCGACAGACCGTCACCGGAGCATAGCCGCGGCGATTCAGGAACAATAATGACTGTTCACCCGCATCAAGGCGCGCCTTCACCGCATCGCACAACGTCGGTGACACCCAACGCTTCGGTGGAAGCTTCTCGATCCTCATGTCGATGGAACGCATTTCAGGTAATTCCGCGTCCCCGAAGCGACTGCCTAACTCAAGTTTTCGGTATTTTCCCGCCTCGGCATTGGCCCAGCTTTCCAGACAAGGCGTGGCCGAGGTCAGAATGACCTGCGCCGAGCAGATGGACGCACGCAGTACGGCCATGTCTCGGGCATTATAAAGCACGCCATCTTCCTGTTTGTAGGAAGTGTCGTGCTCTTCGTCGACCACGATCAGTCCTAGATCCCGAAAAGGAAGAAAAAGAGCCGATCGCGCTCCCACGACAAGTTGGGCTCCTCCCTCACCTACCATTCGCCAGACACGACGGCGCTCCGTCATGGTGATACTCGAATGCCATTCCGCCGGCCCTGCGCCGAAGCGCCGCTCAACACGCTTCAGGAACTCGGCCGTCAGCGCGATTTCGGGAAGAAGAACCAGTGCCTGACGACCGAGCGCAAGGCATTCAGCGACGGACTCCAGATAGACCTCCGTCTTTCCCGAGCCGGTGACGCCTTTCAGTAGGGTCGTGCCATATCCGCCATCGCGGATGCTGGTCCGAAGATCATTGGCCGCAACCGCCTGGTCCATAGCCAGATCAACGCCGGTTCGGGTCGGATCAAGGCGTACATAGGGCAGGTCACGCGGACTATCCTCTTCTCGAACCGCACCCAACTTAACCAAACCCTTGATGACCGAGGACGAAACCCCGGCCGCTTGGGTAAGTTCACCCAGCGTCAACGCAAGCCCTTTAAACTCATCCAGTGCCGCCAATACACGCTTTCGGGCCTCCGTGACGCGGTCAGGATCTCTCTCTCCACGGCGGTAAACCCTGCGCATTGACGGTGGATCGGACAGGCCGGGTGAACGGCATGCCATGCGAAGCATGGCGTGCGTGGGTGTCAGCGTATAACCTGCCGCCCGTGTCAGGAATTCCCGCATCTCACCACGCATCGGAGCCACCTCAAGCACACGGGTGATCGCCCGAATTCTGGCTTTTTCGATATCGCCCGAACCCGAGCCCCAGACAACGCCCACTATCGATCTGGATCCAAGCGGCACCTCGACGAAGTCGCCGATGACACAGCCACCTTCGGGAGCGGTGTAGTCAAGTCGCCGTGCAAGCGCCTGCATCGTCTGAACAGAGACCAATTCTCCTTCGGCAAATGATGCGGTCGGGGTCATATTACCAATGCCCTGCCAGATCTATGTGAGGTTTTGAGCCACTGCGACACCCTTAAACCCACTCTCCTTAATCCGGAACTGTCCCCGAGCCATCCCGATACCGGTGCGCGTTGCGACATTACGTGCATCTATGCCTGAACCGTCTGAGGATCGCCAACCAAGAGCGCCGCAATGTGCGGTGGCGGTTTCCGGGCCACCTGAGCAGGTCCGTTCTGTCAAAACCACGTACTGCCTCGAACACCGATATCGGGCGTGAGACCGCTGGCGTCCCCGGAAGAGGTATTGCGGCGCACTCGATAACCGACCGCTTGCCAAACCGGCGAGATCGAGGCAGACCCGAACCACCTGACCGGACAAGGTCATACCGGATAATCGTGTCACGCGATCAACTCCTACCACGCTTCGTTGGCATACAAGCCGCGCATTTTCAGATTTGGCTTGACTGTGAGTCTGCATCCACAATTCGAACGTGTATTGAAATCGGCATTGCACTATGCTTTGCAAATCACCCAAGCAGTGGTGTATAAGGACATAACCGCAGACACTGAATGACGGGAAACCGCATATGAGATTCTTCGTCGATACCGCCAATGTGGAGGCCATTCGGGAACTCAATGAGTTGGGAATGGCCGATGGCGTAACCACAAATCCCTCCCTGATTATGAAATCCGGCCGCGACATCAGGGAGGTGACAAAGGAAATCTGCGACATCGTCGATGGCCCGGTCAGCGCCGAAACCGTCGCCACCGACGCGCAGGGAATGATCGCTGAAGGGAGAGAGCTCGCAAAAATAGCGGATAATATAGCCATCAAGGTACCGCTTACCTGGCCGGGACTGAAAGCCTGCAGAACACTTGCGGACGAAGGTCGGATGGTCAACGTGACACTCTGCTTCTCGGCCAATCAAGCGATTCTCGCGGCGAAGGCAAAGGCAACGTTTATCTCCCCATTCATCGGCCGGCTTGATGACGTCAATCTGGACGGAATGCAGCTCATCGCCGATATCCGCAGAATTTACGATAATTTCCAGTTCAAGACGAACATTCTCGCCGCATCGATCCGATCACCGAACCATATGAGACAAGCGGCCATAATCGGAGCTGATGTGGCAACCGCACCGCCGGAAGTCATCAAAAAAATGGTGGATCATCCGCTCACGGATAAGGGGTTGAATGCATTCCTGACCGATTGGGCAAAGACGGGGCAGAACATTGTCTGAGGCAAAACGAACGATTTCGGCCTCCGCAAATCGAAGCGCGGCAGGCGAACAAAAGGTGAAACCTGGGATCGACGTCGATCTAAAGAAGTGGCTTCTATCGAATCCTGAAATAATTCTGGAAGACAGGGAATTGATGCGCGCGCTCATCTTGGCGAGCGACCGAACGGTCGGCGACAACGTCGTGGACCTGCGTGGCAGAGCGATGGAGCAACTCGAATCCCAATTGGAGCGTCTTGAGGAAACCCACAGCACCGTCATCGCGGCGGCATATGAAAACCTGACCGGAATGAACCAGATCCACCGGGCCATTCTAAAGCTTCTGGAACCGGTGACACTTAGGGGATTCCTGACCTGCACGCGTGACGAATTGCCTGAAATCCTGCGGATGGAGTCCGTTAGGCTGCTCCTGGAGCGGGATCCAATAGCGGCAACACCGATCCCGGGACGCCTGAGCAAACTGCTCACGCAGGTCAAACCCGGGTTTATCAATGATTACCTGACACGGGGACGGGACACTCCAATTCGTCAGGTGACGCTCCGCCAGACCCAGCCAGGAAACGTCACCGTCTTCGATAATGGAAACTGTGAGATTAAGTCGGAAGCCTGTCTCGCACTTGATCTTGGAAGACACAAACCACCCGGAATGCTCGCATTCGGTTCCAAACGCGCAAGCGAATTCGAACCGGCGCAAGGCACGGACCTTTTGATGTTTTTCGCTGGAACGTTCGAGCGATCCCTGCGCCGTCTACTGCCGTGAGCGTCAAACCAGCTCTTGACGCCCAAATCACCATCTCCGCCGCTCTCGGTGATGCGCTGGCGGTTTGGCTGGCCTGGCTCAAGGGAGTCGATGGACTGTCCGCGAACACGCAGAATGCCTATCAGCGCGACGTGGCGGGCTATCTCGCATTCATTTCGGGACATATCGGAGATTCGACGGGAATCGCCTTGATCAAAGGGATAGGTATCTCCGAAATGCGTTCGTGGATGGCATTCGAGCGCGGTCGAGGCATTTCCGCACGATCACTGGCGCGGAAGCTTTCGGCTGTGAAAAACTTCGCCGCATGGCTTGCCGAACGGGAGGATTTCGACGCTACCGCCATTCTGTCAACCCGCAGTCCTCGCATCGAGAAAAAGCTCCCGCGACCGCTTTCCAAAGACTCCGCGCGTGAAGTCATGGAGACGGTCGAGCTGCAATCGTCGGAAAGCTGGATAGCGGCGCGGGATACAGCCGTCATCACCCTGCTCTACGGCTGCGGCCTCCGTATCTCGGAGACACTGGGACTGACAGGCGCCGATTATCCGCTGGGAGAGACCCTGCGCATTGTCGGCAAAGGCGGGAAGGAGCGGATGGTACCGGTCTTGCCGATCGGGCGTAATGCCGTAAACGTCTATGCGCAGCTATGCCCGTATCCCATAGAAGCAGATACCCCGCTGTTTCGTGGCGCGCGCGGCGGGCCGCTCAGCCCGCGCCTTGTGCAAAAGGCGATGCAGTCCACCCGTATGCAGCTGGGACTTCCAGCGACGGCCACTCCGCACGCGATGCGACACAGCTTCGCGACCCATCTGCTGGCCGCCGGAGCCGACCTCCGCGCCATACAGGAGTTGCTCGGCCACAGTTCGCTCTCGACAACACAAGCCTACACGGCGGTCAGTACAGAACGATTGATGGAAGTCTACGAAGCCGCTCATCCGCATGGCAGCTAACATCGAAACCCGCCGAGCCAGCGCCCTCAACGTCCATTCGCGCACAGACCAGAGCAATGACCGAAATGCCGCTATGCAATCACTGACCTGATCCGAGATCACATTCCGGTGCTGCCTCACCAAATCCAAACCAATTGCATCATAACCGGAAATAATCCATGACGCTTCCATGACAGATGGCTTCAAGGCAATTTCCGTTCATTTCCTTACCGCCACCGGTGCCGTATTCGCCATGCTGGCCATGCTGGCGGCGGTTGACGAAAAATGGGGACTTATGTTCGTCTGGCTCGTCGTGGCCTTTGCGGTCGATGGCTTGGACGGTCCTCTGGCGAGGAGGTATCATGTCCAAATCAACGCACCGCAATACGACGGCGTTCTCATGGACCTGATTATCGACTACCTAACCTATGTGTTCATTCCGGCTTACGCGCTCTTCAAGTCAGGCCTCCTACCAGGCTGGACCGGCTGGACCGCAATCATCCTGATAACGTTCGCCTCCGTCATCTACTTCGCCGACACCCGCATGAAGACCAGGGATAAGTCCTTTTCCGGCTTTCCGGGCTGCTGGAACATGGTCGTGATCGTCCTCTTCGCGCTTAGACCTGAATTCTGGATCATCCTTGTGATCGTAACCGTTCTGGCGGTGGCGATGTTCATACCCCTTAAATTCATCCACCCGATACGGACCAAACGCTGGCGCAACGTTTCGCTTCCAGCAGCTTTGGCCTGGACCTTCTTCGCGGCATGGGCGGCCTGGCTGGATTTCCACCCACAGAGCTGGGCGCATTGGGGGCTGGTCGCCACTTCGCTCTATCTCGTGTTTGCTGGGGTAGCGCAGCAGGCAATACCGGAACGTGCCGGGGGCAAAAGAACCTGATCGAAAACAACACCCCGGGCGGCTTTAGGCATCCCGATGCGGAATTCACGATGTCCATCAAGGACAACCGGTGCCTTCGGTCCGATCGGACCGCTCGATCCGCTTCTCGGTGTCTGTTCCATAAGTTGAGTGGTCCCGCAGGATGTGGCATTCCGGTTGGTGAAACCAACCGGATCCGGAGAGAGCCATGCCCCGGGACAGGACCACCCGGAAGCTGTACAACCGCCCGGACGGCCGCCGTCAGAACGGTCCGTCCGACGACGGACGGGCCATCGCCGGGCCGATGCCGCCGAAGCGGGGGAATTTGGGGCGGCCCCGCGGGTGAACCTCCGGTCGGTGTTCGACGGGGGCCGGTACATCATGTCGACCGGCCGCCGGTGGCGCGCCCTACCCACCGATATCCACCGTATTCCACCGACCGGAACCGTTTCAACGTCTGGCGCCCGAGCGGACCGCGGGGCGTTTTTCGCATGGAGACGGTTCGGCTCACGCTTGATCCGTTGTTGTTCCGGATGTTCTCGACACAGAATTGATATACCGGCTTCGAGCCTCCGGAACCCACCCCGTCTCAACCCAAACTCGAACCGAAAGCCCCTCCCAAACCTTCCGCGAAAATCACTCCGCGGCAAGAAATCAGGATTTGAATCGGGTTACCACCACAGGTCCTAGCCAACAATTCGTTGCGGAACACCCGCGTCACAGACGACTGTGCCGTAGGAACAAACCCCGCCAGGCGCGGCTCCCAGGGAGTGCATTCTGAATCAACCGCCGGAATTCGGAAGCTGCGGGCTCCGAAGACAGGTCAGACGCTCTTTTTGGGACGCCGCCAGGAATATTCGCCGATCCGCGCAACCGCTTTCGAAGGCCAGCTAGCGGCCCTTGTTCCTTCCATTCGGGCATGGCCATCGGTTGGAGTCCTGTCCGCATGGGTTGGATTCTCCGCCCGGGGGGGGGGGGGGGGGGGGGCGCGCGATCCATGATCCAGTACCCGGTAAAGGTGCTTACGGGAGAATTCCTGCACCCCAGCGAACGTAGAGGTTCGCATAATTTTGACGGCTCGAAGCGAATCATCTACTCAACCCAGCGCGACGTTGCAGCGGGCGCAGACACCGGGATGGAAGTGCGTTCCGACATCGGGCAGTATTTTCCAGCAGCGGGCGCATTTCGTGCCTTCGGCGACCTTGAAGACTACACCAACACCGTTCACTTCCGGCAATTGAAATGCTTCCGAAGGCATAGGATCGGACGTCACGCAAATTCCAGAAGTGATGCACACATCGTCGAAATCAATCGATTTCACCGCCTGCAAGGTTTCGGGGTCCGTGATATATACGACCGGCGATGCCTCAAGCGAGGACCCGATGACCTTACTCTGACGCTGGACCTCCAGCGCACCGGTGACGACGGATCGCACCTTTCGAATCTCGGCCCATTTTCCGGCCAGCTTTTCGTCCAGCCAATCCGTCGGGGTGTCGGGCATGTCGACAAGGTGCACCGACGATTCCGGTCCGGGAAAACGCGCAAGCCATACCTCTTCCATCGTAAAGACCAGAATCGGCGCGAACCATGTGGTGAGCCGATGGAATAGCATATCCAGAACGGTGCGCGCCGACCGGGTTCGTAACGACGGCCCATCGCAGTAGATGGCGTCCTTTCGGATATCGAAGTAAAAGCTGGACAGGTCGATCGTCGCGAATTCGAACAGCGCCCTGAACACCCCCTGAAAGTCGTAAGCCGCATAGCCAGAGCGTACCCGTCGATCAAGCTCCGACAACCTGTGCAGCACCCAACGTTCCAGTTCAGGCATGTCCGCAGACATGACACGCTGATCCTCCGTGAACCAGTTCAGGTTGCCCAGAATGTAGCGCATTGTGTTGCGCAGCCGTCGGTAGCTATCGGCCACCCCCTTCAGGATCTCGGATCCGATGCGCTGGTCACCGGTGTAGTCTGTCTGAGCGACCCAAAGGCGCAGTATATCGGCGCCATATTGCCTGATCACTTCATTCGGCCCGATCGTGTTGCCAAGTGATTTTGACATCTTGTTGCCGTTTTCATCGAGAGTGAATCCATGGGTCAACACGCCCCGATACGGTGCCCGGCCCAAAGTCCCGCAGGCCTGAAGCATTGACGAATGAAACCAGCCGCGGTGCTGGTCGGTACCTTCGAGATAGAGATCCGCGATGCCTTCCGACGCACCATCCGCCCGATCACGCATCGCGAAGGCATGGGTTGAACCGGAGTCAAACCAAACGTCGAGAATGTCAAATACCTGTTCATATTTTTCAGGATCATGACCGTTGCCAAGAAAGCGCTCCTTGGCGCCGCGCTCGTACCAGGCGTCCGCACCTTCCAGTTCGAACGCGTCCAGGATCCGACGATTGACCTCCGGATCGCGCAACAGGAATTCCGGATCGTCCGGTCGCGCACCCTTCTTCGTGAAGCATGTCAGGGGCACGCCCCAGGCACGCTGGCGGGAAAGCACCCAATCAGGCCTTGACCCGATCATCGAATACAGCCTGTTGCGTCCGGTCTTCGGTGTCCACCGCACCAGACCGTCGATTGACGCCAAGGCACGTTCCCGAATGGTCGTCCCGAATTCGTCCTTACTATCGCCGACCGGTGTGTCGATGGCGGCGAACCATTGCGGTGTGTTGCGATAGATCAGCGGTGCCTTGGATCTCCAGGAATGCGGATAACTATGCTTGATCTTTCCACGCGCAAGAAGCCTACCAGCGGACAGAAGCGCGTCGATCACCTTCGCGTTCGCATCACCTTCCTTGCCATTCGGTCTGAGAATGCGGGCACCGCCGAACATCGGAAGATCCGCGCGGAAGTGACCGTCTTCCTCAACATTGTAGGTAATCACTTCGGAAAGCATGCCCGCATCCCGATATAGCTCAAACTCCTCCATCCCGTGCGACGGCGCACAATGAACGAACCCGGTGCCCTCTTCGTCGTTGACAAAAGGGGCATGACGGAAATCTCGCGGTTCATCCCATTCGCCTTCCGCTCCCGCGACCTGCGCCAGCGGGTGCCGAAGCCCGACATTCGCGAATTCGGCAACCGGAGCGTCACCAAGCCTACGGTACATGGTTTCGTCAAGCCGCGCCTTCGCCAACACTCCGGACGCCAGACGGTCGGCAAGAATGTACCTGTGACCAATCCTCGCCCAGCATTCCTCCGGTCGTCCGGTTACCTCGTATACGCCATAGGATACGCTCTCGTTGAACACCACGCCCCTGTTTGACGGAATGGTCCAAGGCGTTGTGGTCCAGATCACCACCTTCGCTCCCGAGATCAGCGGGTGGTTCGAGGCAATGACCGGAAACAATGCCCAGATCGTGAAGCTGTTCTTTTCATGATACTCTACTTCGGCCTCGGCCAGCGCCGTCTTTTCGACAGGTGACCATAGAACGGGTTTGGATCCCTGATAGAGTGTTCCATTCATCAGGAATTTCTGGAATTCCTCCGCGATCACGCGCTCGGCATGGAAGTCCATGGTCAGATACGGGTCATCCCATTTTCCGGTAACGCCCAGTCGCTTGAACTCATCTCGCTGCACATCGATCCAGCCTTCGGCGAACTTCCGGCATTCCCGACGAAAGCTGACGACATCGACTTCGTCCTTATCCTTCCCTTTGGCGCGGTAACGCTCTTCGATCTTCCACTCGATCGGAAGCCCGTGGCAGTCCCAGCCAGGGACATATCGGCTGTCCTTTCCCATCATCTGCTGGGAACGAACCACCATATCCTTTAGGACCTTGTTCAGCGCATGACCGATATGGAGATGTCCATTGGCATAGGGTGGGCCGTCATGGAGAATGAAAGGGTCACGATCCGCCGCCGACACACGCAACCGGTCGTAAACCCCGATGTTCTCCCAACGCTCCATCCAGGAGGGTTCACGCCCTGGGAGCCCCGCACGCATCGGAAACTCGGTAACCGGCAGGTTCAATGTCTCTCTGTAGTCGGGCGTATCGGCGCACATGCCTCGTATCCTTTTGTGCGGATTGTTTTGATCTTGCCCAGGACCAGTGCCAGCCTCCGCATGGTTCGTTCCGGCAGTTCAATGTTTTATGAGGCCGGGTCTAGAACAGGCATATGACAACTTTCGCAAGGATCATGGCGGCGCTTATAGAAAACCCGCCGGGTGAGGTCCATAGTCGCTTGCCAGCGACAGGCGATTTCTCCAATGATCCTGATTAGGAGCCGATTCTCGGGAAATGACCTGCTTGGCCCTGTCGATACAGCGTCGATGCAAACGGACGTTGCGCTGTACCATACCTACCGAGCACCGTGAACAGCCTTACGGCCGCAAAAACCGGTATAGATGCGTCACCGGTATGGCGGGCTCGGCTTGTGACGTTTGAGTGATTTGCGCTGGCCGACCGGTATTCCGCCATCTCATTTCCCCGGTCAACATCCGTGCATCGTCTGGCACCCGCGATCGAATTCGGACGGAACGGCGAAGACCCATCCGTTCATTCAATACAACTCGAATATCCACTGCCGGTCTGTACGGATTGTCTCTTTCCGATCCTGCCGAACCATGCGCTCTACCCGGTATGTCGCAACTGGTATGTCAGCATCAAAGGATCGAAGCCGTTCAACAGCCGCCAAATTCCCGAAGGAACTGTCGCCCGTTCCCTTGATCCCCCGTACTGGAAATGGCGCGAACCATGGCAACCCAAACGCCTGCGCATGGGCAATCCCGTCGGCAGCCGGCAAGTTACGGTATCGACCGTTGTATTATTCCCTCTTGCCAATCCCGCTCGATCAAATTTCCCGGCTGAACGGTTCTGGCGACAGACTCGAAATACCTCTCGCATTCGCCCAACCGTTCATGCTAATCCATGCCGCGACACCATGGGTCAATCGGACCCTCTACGAGTAGTATTTTTGGAGATGGATGAATGTCAGGCACCTTGATTGAAGAAGATCTCGTCGTCACTGGCAATATCGAATCGGAAAACGCGGACATCAGTGTAAAGGGTCGCGTAGTCGGTGACATCACGGCACAGTCCGTGAAAATTGAAAATGGCGGTGAAGTCCAGGGCACGGTCACCGCTCAAACGGTGAACATTCTCGGTCGCCAAAGTGGAAACGTGATCTGCAAGAGCCTTTCGTTGGGTCAGGACTCCGACGTGAATTCAAAGATAGCCGCAGAGAACCTAAAGACCGAAATTGGTGCGAAGATTGTCGGCGACCTCAAGGTAGGTAAAGCGTGAAGGATGACGAACCGAAGTTAGATCCATAGCCTCGTTGCCAACGACAGCGAAGGTAGGATCGCCGAAGCCCAGCCACCGTTCCAACGGGGCGGGCATCGTGCTGATGGCGATGGGGATGTTTCTCTTTGCCGCAGTGGATACCCAAGCCAAGTATCTGACCGACAGCCTGCACGCGATACAGATCGTCTGGTTCCGGCAGCTTGGATTGTTGCTAGGCGTTATACCGCTCCTATGCTGGCACGGCGTGTCGATTATCAGGACGTCGCGACCGGGACTGCAGATCGCGCGCGGCGCCTGCGCCGCCGGATCCGCGACGCTATTTATCTTCGCGGTCGCGCATGTCCCCCTCGCCGATGCGGTCGCCGTCACCTTCGTCGCCCCGTTTCTGGTGACGGTGATGGCCGCGTTGGCACTTCGGGAACCGGTGGGAATCCGCCGCTGGTCGGCGGTTGTGGTCGGATTTCTTGGAACCTTGATCGTGATCCGCCCCGGCCTTGGCGTGATGCATCCGGCTTCGGCTCTTTTGATTCTGGCAGCTGCTTTATTCGCGATCCGGCAGATCATTGGCAGAACCATAAGTGGAACGGACCGTACGGGCACAACGGTGGCCTATACCGCGATCATAAGCACCCTCCTGGTGACGCTACCTCTGCCCTTCGTCTGGAAATGGCCCCCCATCGGCCCGGAAATCGCGATACTATGCTGCATGGCGTTGATGGCGGGAGCGGCGGAATTCTGTGTCATCAAAGCGCTTGAAGTGGCGCAGGCGGTGGTCGTTGCGCCACTGCACTACACATTGCTGGTTTGGAGCACGATCTGGGGATATCTGGTTTTTGCCGATCTTCCCGATATCTGGACCTGGTTCGGTGCGTTGATCATCACTACGACTGGCTTCTATACCCTACGGCGTGAACGCATGGCATTTCGACGGGATTGACCGCTGAAATTCGAGTTCTCGGACAGAACCTGATACCTGAATCGCTCCGGTGTCAGTCGAAGTTCTGACGTTTGTCGAGGGTCTCTGTTTCGAAATCCCCTGATTCATGGCGTTCATGCAACTGCATTTCAGGCTTTCCGAACGTTCGGTTCACCATTCGCCCGCGCAGGACCGCCGGTCTGGAATCGATCTCATCCGCCCAGCGCTTGAGATGCCGGTAACTTCCGACATCGAGAAAATCGGCCGCCGAATACAGCCGTCCAAGAACCAATTGGCCATACCATGCCCATATGGCGATATCAGCGATGGTATAGTCGGAACCGATGATAAATCTACTGTCCGAAAGTCGCCGGTCGAGCACGTCGAGCTGGCGTTTGGTCTCCATCGCGTAGCGGTCGATGGGATATTCCCATTTCTCCGGAGCGTAGGCGTAGAAATGCCCGAAACCACCACCCAGATAGGGGGCGGATCCCATCTGCCAGAATAGCCATGACAGCAATTCGGGCCGTTCGGTCGGATCGAAGGTCATGAACCTGCCGAACTTCTCGGCGAGGTACAGCAGGATCGCTCCACTCTCGAATATACGCAGCGGCGTGGACGTCGATCGATCGACAAGCGCGGGAATCCTTGAATTGGGATTGATCTCGACGAATCCGCTGCCGAACTGGTCACCGTCGGCGATCCTGATCAACCACGCATCGTATTCCGCCTCTTCGATACCGAGGGCGAGAAGCTCCTCGAACAGCACCGTCACCTTGACGCCGTTCGGCGTGGCAAGTGAATAGAGTTGGTGCGGATGCTTACCGACAGGTAGTTCCTTTTCGTGGGTTGGCCCCGCAACCGGTCGGTTTGTGCTTGAGAAACTGCCACCGTTTTCCTTGTCCCATGTCCATACGGCGGGAGGCTCGTAGGAGTCGACCATCTGGTGCGCCTTTCGCTTGTCCATTGGCGTTTTCCTATGCTCGCACGTGTGAATCTCCAAGCGTTTCTGGAGCAATCTTCCGGTTTATTGGCGACCGTAGTTCGGCTGGCTAGCGCGACGATTGACGGAACGGTGGAACAGGCCGCTGTGTAACCGGCGGAAACCGCGGATTACGAAACATAACGCGAAGCCTCATCCGTCAACATCCCGGTAGCGGTCAAGCCAGCATCTGGGTGTCGCCGCAAACCGAAATCGCCTGCCCTGAAATCGCCCCACCTCGTTCGCTTGCCAGAAACAGGATCTGGTCGGC
This sequence comes from uncultured Rhodobacter sp., assembly GCA_965201085.1. GTDB lineage: Bacteria > Pseudomonadota > Alphaproteobacteria > Rhodobacterales > Rhodobacteraceae > JAPOUP01. Next base: position 172,551 of record CBDAVS010000019.1, read on the forward strand.
GATCTGCCCTGGGGTCACGTATTCGCGGATCGAGGTATAGCTGAACGCCTGCGCTTCCACTTCAGCGAAGGACTGGCCCGTGCGTTGGGCTTTGGCTTCCAGCACTCTCCGTTGGCGGTCGCCCGCCACCAGACCCGGCAATACCGCATTTACCCGAATATGAGCCGGACCCAATTCCATGCTTAGGGATTTGGTCAAACCGATCACTCCCCACTTCGCCGCCGCGTAGGGCGCGCGCAGCCTGAATCCGACGCGTCCGGCCAGCGAGGACATATTTATGATCGAGGCATTACCGCTTCGGCGCAGTAGAGGCATGGCCGCGCGCAGCGCATTGAACTGGCCCGTGAGGCAGATCGAAATACATCGGTCCCAACCGTCAGGCGGGATATCCTCCACCGGCCCGGTGGGTCCAGCGATGCCAGCGTTGTTGACCAGCGTGTCGAGCCCTCCCATTTCCTTCGACGCCTGGACGACGAAGTCCGACGTCGCATCCCGGTCGGCGACATCGCAGACATAGGCGAATATCGTCGGATCGGTTTCCCTAAGCTTCGAAACCGCGGAAGGATCGACATCGCAGATCGCGACCTTCGCGCCTTCGGCCAGAAAGGCGCGTGCCGTCTCCAGACCGATTCCGGAGGCGGCGCCAGTGACGATTACGCGTTGGCCTGTCAGGTCGAGTTCCATACCCGCAGCAAATATTCTGGAAAACCCGAAGTCAATCTGTCAATCTCCATACCTACAGACCTTAAACCGAGGAGGGTGCGCAATGCCTGTACCCTGCATCATCACAGCCGCGGTCACCGGAGCGATCCATACACCGTCGATGTCCGACGCCCTTCCCGTGACTCCGGAGCAGATCATCCGTGACGCGGTAGCGGCCGCGAGGGCGGGCGCGACCGTGGTCCACCTTCACGCACGCGATCCAGAGAACGGTAAGCCCGATCAATCCGCCGAAGCATTTGAGCCGATCCTGCCGGTCATCAGGGAACGGGTCGATGTCGTGATCAACATCACCACGGGCGGCGCACCGACGATGACAGTCCAGGAACGGGTCCGTCCGGCGGCGACATGGAAGCCGGAACTCGCGTCGTTGAACATGGGTTCGATGAATTTCGGGCTCTTCGGCATGCTTGGTCGCTTTGATCGGTTTCAGCACAACTGGGAGCGGGATTACCTCGCAAATAAAGGAATAATCTTTCGTAACACGTTCGAGGACATCGAATTCATCCTGACGGCGATGCGCGAAGCGGGAACCAGATTCGAATTCGAATGCTACGACACCGCGCATCTCTACAACCTCGCGCATTTCGCGGATGGTGGCCTGGTCGAGCCACCGTTCTTCGTGCAGACGGTTTTCGGTCTGATGGGTGGCATCGGCGCCCATCCCGATGACGTTGCCCATATGAAACGGACGGCGGATCGACTCTTCGGCGAGAACTATCTTTGGTCGGTGCTTGGTGCCGGTCGCAATCAGATACCTCTCGTCTCGATTTCAGCCGCGCAGGGTGGTCATGTCAGGGTGGGATTGGAGGATTCGCTTTGGCTGGGGCCAGGACAGCTTGCTGAATCAAGCGCCCAGCAGGTCGCGAAAGCGCGAAGTATTGTCGAGGCTCTGGGACGAAGCGTCGCCACCCCCGATCAAGCCCGGAAGTTGCTGGGGCTGAAGGGGTCAGAGGAAGTGGGCTTCTGAACCGGGCGGAACGATCCGCATCCCGCGAAGGGGGAATTCGTTCAGGTCCAGCCAGCGACTTTCTGCGGCGGAAGCCTTTAGACGACCCGTCTTTGCGCGGTGCAACGTCCGTCATGGGGCCGCTCATGTCAGGGAGACAGCGTTTGCTGGCGAGTCAAGGCAGATGGCTAGCGGCAAGAACATGCATAATGTGCCTTAGAGTTTGAATCATAAGTCACTGATATCATTAAACTATTGTTTTTCATGGAGTTGACGCCCTCGCCACCCGCCTGAGCAGGAACCGGCAGGCGGCCAGCTGCGCCCATGCCAGCGAGTTCTCGCTGAGCCTCTCGTAATCTTTCGACAGGCGGCGGCACCGGCCCATCCAGGCGAAGGTCCGCTCCACCACCCAGCGGCGGTAGAGAACAGTGAACCCTTTGACATTCTTCGGTTTTTCGACGATCCTGATCACGTTCGACAACCCCATCCCCTCAAGCCGCTCCCGCAGCTTCGGACCCGGGTGGCCACCGTCGGCGAACAGCCTACACACCGTGGGCACCGTCTCCAGCAGCTTCGCGATCAGGTCCGGCGCGCCGTCCCGGTCCTGGATGTCGGCGGTGTGAACCGTCATGACGATCGGTGTGCCGTCGGCGTCCACGATCAGGTGCCTTTTCCTCCCCTTCACCTTCTTCCCGGCGTCGTAGCCGCGGGGCCCGCCGCTCTCCGTGGTCTTCACCGACTGGCTGTCGATCGAGGCGGCGGTCGGCTCCGCGGAGCGCCCCGAACACCGCCGCGCGAGGTCCCGGAGACGATGCACGAGACGCTCCAGGAGCCCGCTCCGCCGCCATGCGTAAAAATAGTTCTGGACGGTGGAAAACGGTGGATATCCAGAGGGTAACGCGCGCCACTGGCATCCCGTGGACAGGATATACTGGACCGCGTCGAACACCGACCGAAGGTCGACCTCGCGCGGCCGTCCCATCCTTCCCTGCTTCGGCAGCATCGGCTCGATGATGGTCCATTCGGCGTCGGTCAGATCGTTTTGACTGTGGTCGTCCGGGCGCTTATGGAGCTGTTGGGTGGTCCTGTTCCAGGGCATGGCGATCTCCGGATTTGGTTGCGTTCACCAACCGGAATGCCACATCCTGCGGGACCACTCAACTTATGGAACAAACTCTTAGAGTCTGTTCCATAAGTTGAGTGGTCCCGCAGGATGTGGTATTCCAGATTGACCGTTTACCCAAATCCGGAGATCGCCATGCCCCGGGTCCTTCCCTCCCGAGGAGCCCGTCAGGTTGAACGTCCCGCACGGGAAGGGCCGGGACAGGCCCGGTCCCGCCGACCCGCCGGAGAATGTCGGGCCGCGTGCCGTTCCATACGGTGAGGGCCAGCGGCCTGCGGCTGGAGCGGGAGTTCGGCGTCGACATCCCGGTGGACAGGATCCAGCGGATGATGGACCGCCTGGACGAAAAGGCGGTCGAACGGCTGCGGGGCATGGCCGGACGGGCGGCCTCGGCCCTGTCACTACCGCATACCTGACCGGTCCATTCCCGCTCCTTCACCCGTATTCCGGTCTCCGCCACGTTGAGGATGCGCGGTCCCCGCCAGGGTTCCGGGTCCCCGGCATCGGCTGGCGTCTCCCGGGCCCGAAGCCGGCCGGACACCGGGCGGAGGGGCGGCGGCGAACGGCCGCCGCCCCTCCGTGTCCCGGACACCGCTCCGGCGGTCCGATCCGTTCCCCCACCCGCGGGACGGCGCGGCTGTCCGGGCACAGCGGCATCACTCAGGCGCCCTTCACCGGCTCTTGAGCAAACCATCCCATTCCATTGCCGCAGCGCTGTTCCGCTCAGGAGAGAGGTGGGCCGAACGTAGGAAACCGCCCGGTTGGCGTTCTCCTTTCCGGCATTGCTGAGCTTCAGCGAAAAGTGGCAAGCTCAGGAAAGCGGTTCGGCGGAAACGGCCATGCGAAGTTCGTCAGGCTTCCATCGGCCCCTGAGGCCGATGCAGACAAAACCATTGGGTTCGCTGCCGGGACCCTGCTTCGTCTCGAAGCGGGCGCCAACGGTCTGGATGAGGAAGCGCCTGCCGGTGACATCCATGACATGGCCCTTGGAACGAATTACGCCAAAGCCTCCCCTGGCGACCAGATTGGCCAGATCTCGAGGGTTGTTGACCGGATCCGTTCTCAGGACGATGCTTTCGAAAAGCTGGTCGAAATGGGGCGAGCGCACGGGTTCAGCGAGGTTTTCGGGGGCGTCGAGAATCACAGAAGGCGGGATACGGCCCCGAGTGACGGGGATTACCTGAGCGTTCGGGGCGATTTTCGCAAGCCAGTCAGCGCATTTCTTCAGCGGATGCTCCGTCACAAGGTCGGTCTTGGTCAGGAGCACGAGGTCTGCATCCGTAAGCTGTCTAATGACGGTGTCCCCGATATAGCTGTCCGCTGCATGGGACCGGATCGTCTCGGAATCGGCCAGCACCACCGTGGCATCCCTTCGCAGGCCGTGCACCAAGGCAACGGTTGCGGCGACCGAGCCCGGTATCGCTACGCCGGACGCTTCGATCAGAAAATGGTCTGGGCGAGGCGTCAGGCGGGAAAGCTTCGTAAGTGCGGCTACCAGGCTGTCGCCGAACGCGCAGCATACGCAGCCGCCGGCGATCGAGACTATATCGTCTCCCGATGCCTCCACTAGATCCCCGTCGATGGGAAGCGCGCCGAATTCGTTGACAAGAACCGCGAGCCGCAGCCCGCCCGCGTGACGGAGAAGATGGTTGACAAGCGTGGTCTTTCCGGCTCCGAGATAACCACCTATCGTGGTGACGGGAATCATGGGTCAGGTCGCCGCGAAATTCCGATGCCCGGGCGGGGCCGAAGTCGCTTGGTCGGGATATGCAGCGCGCGGATCATTGGTCACCTGCGGCGAAGATCCGCCCCCCCTGAACGGTTCCCCAGACGGGAACGTCCTTCAACTCCCTCGGATCGACCGCCGTCGGGTCTTCTTCCAGAACGGCGAAATCCGCGCGTTTTCCCACTTCAATCGATCCAACCTCACCATCGAGATGCAGCGTGTAGGCTGCGCCCAGGGTGATGGCATGAAGCGCCTCGTTGACAGTGATCCGTTCGCGCCAGCCCTGAATTCTCCCGCTGGCGGTGAGCCGATTGACCGCGCACCAGGCGGTGAACAGCGGTCCGAGCGGCGTTACCGGCGCGTCTGAATGAATGGCCATCGGCACGCCGCTGTCGAGGGCGGTGCGGCAGGCATTCATCCGTTCGGCCCGTTCGGGGCCTACCGTAAGGCGGCGATGCTCGTCACCCCAATAGAAATGATGGTTGGCAAAGAGGTTCACGCAGACGTCAAGCGCTCTCATCCGGCGGAACTGGGCGGCATTCGCGAGCTGGCAATGCTGCAGCGTGAAGCGATGGTCCCGCCGGGAATGCTCCATGAGCGCCGGGCCGAGCAGGTCAAGCGCCAGCTGCGTCGCTTCATCGCCGTTGGTATGGGTGTGGACCGGAATGCCGACCTCAAGCGCGCGGCGGTAGATTTCCGCCATCTGCTCCGGCGCGACATACCAGAGCCCGTTCGGCGATCCGTTGAAATAGCCGGGCCAGAGAAGACGGGCAGAGAACCCCTGGATCGAACCGTCAGCAATGATCTTGATCCGGCCGAGGCGCAGCATATCGGTCGCCCGAGACTGAAGCTCCTGTGTTCTGGCGATGAGCTCTTCGGGCGAATGGCCCATCGAGAGCTTGAGCGGCACGACGCGGACTGGAAAGTCAGCCTCGTCCGTGACACGGAGCATCATCCGTACGGTGCTGTCGTCAAGCCGGTTTGCAAGGTCGGTGACAGTTGTCGTCCCCGACCGTACGCACAGTCTCGCGAAGTCCTTCAGGCCATCCTCGTCGCAATCCGTGACGGAGCGGCCAAAGCCAGTATGCTCACTGACTGGCATATAGACTTCCGGACCTTTCAGAACACCGACTGGCAGTCCGTCCTCACCGAGTTCGATTCCAGGATGAACTATGCCTTGACGCAGCAGTCCCGCGCATTCCAGAGCATTGGTGTTGACGTACATGATATGGCCTGAAGCGTTCAGAATCCCGATGGGCCGGTCGGCTGAAACCCGGTCAAGTTCGTGGCGCGTGAATGTGCTTCCGCCCAGGTAAATCGGGTCGAACTGAAATCCGGAAAGCGGAAGGTCAGGCGCATCGATCAACGCCTCCGCCTGCTTCAGACGGTCCAGTACGGCATTGAGCGTCTTCAGACCTTTCCACCTTCGTCCGCCCGGATCGGTTCGGTCAAAAAATCCGCAGTACATATACCGCCAAAGCGTGCCTTCCATTGCGTGGGCATGGCCTTCGACGAAGCCCGGCATCAGGAACTTTTCGGCGAGGGAATCGTCAACCGTCGGGGTGCCCCGGGACTCGATATCGGAGAGCGCCCCGACACCGAGGATTCGACCGTCGCGGACAGCCACATGCGTGGCTATGGGGTTTCCAGGGTTCATCGTGAGGATTTTCCGGGCCCGGAAGATAGTTGTCTGCGACATCGTGTTTCCTTGGTTCCGCTTCGCCGAATTGAGTCCACCGAAACCTCTCGGAGTCAATGCGGTGGCTGTCTGCCATGACCGATGGAGAGCGGAACGGCATTCCACGTCGGTCAGGAAGAAGCCGGGAGGGGCAGGATATGCGTCAGGGAAACGACCAAGCTTGGGACGGTTGACCGGACCGCGCTGAATGCCCGCAGCGACCTCGACCATTCCTCAGCGTTCGATGCCAGTTCCATATCGCATCGCCATCTCCTTCAGATCCGCGAGATCCCTCCCGCTGCGAAACCCGCCAAGCGCGTCGCCATCCGGTCGCACGACCGTACCGGCCAGCTTTCGGCACCCGGAAAGACCGGAAGCCGGGACCTTGGAACTCCATCGGTGGCAATCACGCAGAAGCCATGGTCGGCGGCATCATCCGACAGTCTGCCATACGCGGTCCGTGTCTGGGGCACGAGCGCGCCTCCGACACCGTCACGCAGTCCGAGTCCCGGACCAAGATCTGGCCAGATCGACTCCATGCGGCCCGGCGGAACCATTCCGTCCGCAGTCTGGTTGACGAGTCTGCCCAGCGCGACGGAGTTCTCGATGAAGGCGCGCGCGTTGGCCTCCCGCTCGCTCTGGCAGGTGTCGAGCAGGGCGTCCTCGGCACCCGATAGCACGGCGTTGAGCTTCCACCTGAGATTTCCCGCGTCCCGTATGCGTGCGCACATGCCCTGGCCCATGAAGGGTGACATCTGGTGGACTACGTCTCCTGCCAGCAGGACACGGCCAGCGCGCCAGACATCGGCGATACGGAATCGAAACGTATAGAGTTTGTTCCATAAGTTGAGCGGTCCTGCAGGATGTGGCATTCCGGCTAGTGAACGAAACCGGATCCGGAGAGAGATCGGCCACCTTGATTCAGGCGTCAAACTCCCGAAGAACCTGGCCCGCATTCACTGAGGTCCTCCTGCCATGCCTCATCGAGAGCTGGCCGTTTACAATGACATGGGCAATGCCCGACGCATAGCGACGCGGGTCGCGGGCGGTTGCGTTGCTCGCGATGCTCTCAGGATCAAACACGCAGATGTCCGCATGATAGCCCCGCCTGAGAGCGCCACGCTTCGCGAGGCCCAGCCGCTCGGCTGGAGCCAGGGTAATCCGGCGAATTCCTTCGGCGATGCTGAGCACGCCCCGGTCGCGCACATAATGCTGAAGGAATCTCGCCGCCCAGCCATATCCGCTCAATGAGCCGACCAGATCCTTCAGAACACCGTCATTGGCGATCGCGACCGTGTCTGAAATCACTGCGCATTCGGGCTGATGCAGACACAGTTCCACATCATCATCGCGGAAAGATTTGGATGTCCACATCGTGGACATGATATGCTCGCCCTCAGAGGAGAGGATATCGAGAACTGCGTCATAGGGATCCTGACCGCGCATCCTCCCGATCTCGTGGAAATCCATTCCGACGAGATCCCTGTTTTCGGTGGCGTTGAGCAGAACGATTTCTTTCCACCTGCGGGCTTTCACGATCAGCCACATCGGCTGTGGGTTCGCCTTGATTCTTTCCCGCATTTCCGGATCGACGAGGCGCTTGAGCACTTCATCCAGACCGCCCGCCTGCGCCCATTTCGGCAGGATCGCCGCCATCAGCGTATGATTCCAGTCGTGGGGAATCACGTCGAACGCAATGTCCACATCATGACGCCGCGCAGCGTCGATCAGTTCCAGCGTGTGATCCATCGCATATTCCGGCGCGCCGAATTTCGGCTGTATATGCGAAATCTGCAGCTTTACGCCGGACTGCCGCGCCGTCGCGATCGCTTCCGCGAATCCCAGATCGTAATGCGTGTCACGGTTGCGGACATGGGTTGCATAAAGCCTCCCGCGCTCAGCCGCCACTTCGCACAGTGGAAGCAGATGCTCCGGCGCGGCCAGGATGCCGGGGAAGTATTCCAGCCCGGACGAAAGCCCGCCTGCCCCTTCATCGAAGGCCCGCTCGACAAGGCGGGTCATTTCCCTGACCTCATGCGGCTCGCCCGCCCGCAACTGGTCCTGCAGAACGGCCCTGTGGACGGTTCCATGTCCCACGAACGCCATGACGTTAACGCCTAGTCCACCTTGATCGAGAACGTCCAGATATTCGCCGAAACCGTGCCATCGCGGATGGCTGGCGCAGTCAATGTACCATGGCGACACGCTGCGGATGGCATCGTGAGAACAGACCGGAGCGCAGCTGATGCCGCACTGGCCGATCACTTCGGTCGTCACTCCCTGATGCACCTGGCTTTCGGCACGGCCATCCGCAACCAAGGTGAAGTCCGAATGGGTATGCATATCAACGAATCCCGGTGAGACGATCAGGTCAGAGACATCGATCACCTCATCCGCTCGGTGACCGCCGATCCGGCCGATTTCGGCGATTCGGCCGTTCTTCACCGCCACGTCACCGACGAAGCCTTCGGAACCGGTGCCGTCGTGGATCTGGCCACCTGCGAGGATCAGGTCAAACATCGGTCAATCTCCTATTTCGCTTCTCCGTAGAACCAGTCGGGAACAAACAGGGTGATTTCAGGGACGACAATCAGAACCGTCATTCCGATGACATAGGCAAGAATGAACGGAAGCACAGCCACGGAAATCCGCTCGATCGATATTCCCGATATGCGCGCAGCTACGGTGAGATTCGCTCCAAGCGGCGGAGTAAGGAAGCCTATCTCGCAGGTAATGACGGTGAACACGCCGAACAGCACGGGGTCTATCCCCAGCGACGTCACGAGCGGCAGGAAAACCGCGGTGAACAGAACGATCTGGGCCAGCGATTCCATGAAGGTTCCGATGAAGATGTAGAACACCCCGATCAGCAGCATCACTAGGATCGGGTTCTCGGTGATCTGCGTGATGCCGTACTGAACCGCCGCAGGCACGTCATAGAACGCGGTGAGCTGGCCAAAAGCCAAGGTGGGAGTCAGTAGGATCAGGATTCCCGTCAGCAGCGCAGTGAAACGGAGCGCGTCGATCACCTTCCTTAGGGTAAGTTCCCGGTAGATGAACAGTCCCACGAACAGCGCGTAGAACACCGCCACGCCAGCGGCTTCCGTCGGAGTGAACGCGCCGCCGTATATTCCTCCAAGGATCAGCACCGGTGCGCCAATTGACCATTTTCCATCCCAGACGGCCTTCAGGAACGGTCTCCATGTGAACGGATCTCCACCTCCGCCGTAACCGCGCCGCCGCGCGATTATGTAGGTCGTGATCATCAGCAGGACCGTGACCATCAGGCCGGGAACCAGCCCTGCAAGGAAAAGCCTCGGAATCGATGTTTCGGATACCAGGCCATAGATGATCATCAGGTTCGACGGTGGGATGAGGCTTCCGAGCGCACCGGCGCTTGCGGTGATCGCGGCTGCGAACGGAATGTCGTAGCCATCCCGTTTCATCGCGGGGACGGTGACCGATCCGATCGCGGCGGTTGTGGCCGGGCCGGACCCGGACAGCGCGGCGAAGAGCATGCAGGCAAACACCGTCACGAGGCCCATGGAGCCTCGGTAGGCGCCGACCAGATTCGTCGCGACGGCGATCATCCGGCTGGCCATGCCACCGACTTCCATCAGGCGGCCTGCCAGTACGAAAAGCGGAATGGTCAGTAGCGGAAACGGCGTCAGGCTGCTGTAGCCGGTCTGAGCCAAGAGCGTGTAGGGAATGTCGATCAGAAAGAGCGCCAGAACCGTGGTCAGACCAACGGCGACGAACAGCGGCACGGCCATGACCGTAAGCAGCACGAACACTATCGCGAGAAGCGCGATCTCATTCATAGCTTATGGTCCTGAACTTCAGTGGTTTCCGTCAGTTCCTCGTCCAGCATTCCGGGTATGCCGTTCCCGCCTTCCCGCCACCAGATCACATAACACTGGATCAGCCGTACGAGCATAAGCGCATAGCCGACCATCAGAACGGACTGCGGATAGAACTGGTCAATCCCCAGACTCGGGCTAACCGAAGTGAACTTCCACAGCACCGCCAGATATTCCCAGGCGACTTTCAGCATGAAAAGACAGAAAAACGCCCAGAGCACATCGGCCATAAACACGATCCAGCGACCTGACCGCTCAGGAAGAGTCCGTACCGCCACGACAATGCGGATGTGGAACCTTTCTCGAACGCAAAGGGCAGCGCCGAGATAGACCGCCCAGACCATGCTGATGGCCGCGACTTCCTCTGTCCAGTGCAGCGCTACCTGAAATACATATCGGGCGATCACCTGCGAGAATACGCTGACCGCTATAGCCGCCAGACAGACGCAGCAGACCAGTTCCTCAAAGTTGCGTTCCAGCCATCGCAGCCTTCCCATGCGTGACTCCGGATCCGTACGGTGATGGCTGTCCACATGGCGAGGGCCAGCCCCCGCCATGCGCTGTGCCGGAATGGCTGGCCTTACTGCGCGGCCTCGCGAATCCTGTTGACCAATTCCACGAATCCCTCACCTCGCATTTCGGCGAATGCCTGCTGGACTTCCTGAGCTGCCTTTATAAATTCCGTCTTGTCCGGCCTAGTCATGGCCATGCCGCCCTCGGTGGCAAGCCAGTTGCGGATCTCTTCCGTTTCGTTCAGCACCTGTTCCCTGAACTCGGCGCCTGCGTCGGTAGCGGCGCGCTGGATCTGTTCGCGCTGCTCATCGCTCAGGCGCTTCATGAAAGCGTCCGACGCAAAGAGCGGCGCCATTGCAACAAAATGCTCAAGGATGACCAAATGCGGCTCGAACTCATAGAATTTCATGTCTCGAATGAAGGACGTGCCGTTATCGCCTCCATCGACGGTTCCGGTCTGCAGGGCGGTTGGCGTCTCTGACCAGGCCAGCGGAACCGGATTGGCCCCAAACGCTTCAAACGTGGCCAGCATGACCTCGTTTTTCGGAACACGGATCTTGAGGCCTTCCATATCCGCCATCGTATTGATCGGACGGACGGAGTTGTAGAAATCACGGTAGAGGGCGGGGCCGAAAGTCAGCAGGTGGACGCTGGTGTCGGCCTGCAGACGCTCCTTAATGAAATCGCCGACGGGCCCGTCGACCACGCGTTCGAGATGCTCCGTGTTCTGGAAAACATAGGGGAGAACCGTCACGTCCATCGGCGGCCAGTGCGGGGAAACGTTGTTCGCGGTGATGAAAAAGCCATCCACGGTTCCGAGTTGCATTGCCTTGAATGCTTCGTCTTCCGTGGAAATCTGGTTGCAGCAGCGGATCTTCACTTCGACGCTGCTGCCTGTATGCTCGGCGACCTTGGCTTCGAATATCCTCGCGAAGCGGCCGTACAGTGAGTCCTCCGGTGCGCCAAAACCAAGATTCATGGTAACATCCGCTGCGGTCGCCGCCGTCGCTGACGTGGCCACCGCGAGCGTGGCAATGGCTCGGGTTCCCAGTCTGAACAATTTCATTGCACTCTCTCCATGCTGTGATCCATTGGTATTCACAGTGCCTTTCTGAAGCATGAGTTGCAACCCATAACCTGACGCACCGATTTTGCGGCACCATGGACGGGTAAATGGAGCGACCTAAGGCGCGGTACGGAGCAAAGAAGCGCGATTCGAATATCGAAATGTGAGTAGGCAGGTCTGCTGCGTCTGCGGGTTCGGACCGCCGATGTGGACGGAACCCGCCACTGGCTGGCCTGGATGCGGCAATCCTGGGACGACAGGAATCTTCCGCTCCAGATCCTGCGGTACCAGCCGCGCATCTGGGAAGCCTATAGGAAAGGCACCATAACAGACGCGGAGGGACAGACACCCGCGGAGCTTCCGGCGGTCGTTCCTCTCGTATTCTAGTGTCTGCCAGAAAACCCCGTGTTTTTCCGGCGACAGGGCCGAATCCGGCGGATTCCGGCTTCACGGGACGGCCGGTGGCGGGAACATATGGTGAACATCCGGGCCTCCGCCGGCCCGCGGGCACGCCGGTCCGGGCCCCGCAGCGGCGGGACCTTCCATGGGCCGGTTCACCGGTGGACGCCCCGGTCAGGCGGCGGCGGGAAGCACGGGGCGCTCCCTCGCCGGCGGCATCAGGCCGGGGCGGTGGACGTTCGCGGCCAGCACCGCCAGCGCCACGGCGCCGGCGAAACCCTCCTTTCCGTGGCTCCGCACCCGGTCGGGGCCACGGTGCTCCAGGCTGCTGATGGCCGACCCGCCGGCGTGGGCGCGCCGCGCCCCGCGGAACGCCTCCCCGCTTTCCCGGACGCGGTCCGCCTTCGACAGCCTGCCTTTCCGCGGCATGGCGTCGGCTCCGGCATCCCGGCAGGCCCCAGCCGGTCCGGGGGTCTGTGCGGCCCCCTGTCGAAGCTCACCACCGAGAGATCCGGGAACCGGGCCCGCGCCTCCCCGCCCATGGGGACCGCCACGTCCACGTCGCTCCCCTCCCACATGACGGAACGGTGCGGGAGGAATCCGTGACGGTCCTCCAGCACGCGGACGGGGACGCCGGGCTCCACCGGGACCCCGGCCTTTCCCTTCGATATCCAGCGGGTGTGCGGCCCGGATACCGGGTGCACCTTCCCGCGGTGCGGGACCGTCCCTCCCTTCAGGATCCGCCGTCCGGTCAGGCCCGCCCGGTGCCTGACATGGCCGATGAAGCCCCGGAGACTGTCCGATGGGCCCGGGATACCCAACCTGCCGTCGGTCTCCGCGCGGATGGCCTCCGCCCTGTCCGCCAGCTTCAGGGCGGGCCGGAGCGGCGCCTCCACGTCCCTCGGGCGCGGGTTGGCGAACCGTGACGTGGCGACACCGGGACAGGGCCTGCGGAGCTTTCCGCAAAGATGTTCCTTCCGCCGCCAGCCGCGCGGCCCAGCCCCCCGCAGGCCCGGGACACGTCCCGGACCATGCACCGCGCCGCGTCCATCGGCAGGCTGCGGTCGGCCGGATGATGCACGTCGGTCCCGGCCACGAAGGAATGACGGCGACCGCGCGACGCGGCGCCAGGCTTTTTTCCGGCCACCCTGTGGCCCCTCTCCACGACCATCCTTCCGACCTCGGCGGGAAGCTCCGGCGAGGGGAGCGATACGCTGTCAACCGGACGCCGGTATTCGTATCCGTATCCGTCCACGTCCCATGATCCGTGGCCCGGCCTCCGGCCTTCGCCGGATCGTCCGGTGCCCGTTCGCGGGTTCCCGAAGCCGGTCGAAACCGCACCCGGGACCCTGCTTCACGACCCCCTGCACCAGGATGGTCAACGGTTCCATCCCCGGCCTGCCGACCCGGCGGCTCTTTCCGGGCGGCACCATCCTGCCCGGAAGCCCGGACAGCCGCTTTCGGGTCCCTTCGTCGCCGCAGGGGTCCTGGAGGCCGATCACGATTGCCGGGATGTCGTCCCTCGATTTCACGGCCGGCCTCTTGAGTTCATACTTTTTTGAACGCAACCCATTGATATAATGGACATCACTCCTGAAAGAGGGCACTACTTTCCGGTGGTCCGCGCTCTGTCTTCCGGTTCGGGGGCCGTCAGGAATTCGTCCGTATCGCCTTTCGTGTGTAGATGAACGGAGCCCGGTTCCAGTTCAGCCCCAGTGTGCGGTAGATCTGCCTGGCGTCGGCCGAGGCCGCGCTGGGAAGGCCGAATTTCCTCGGGCCTTTCGTTTCGTACAGAATGCTGATCTGCAGGCCGTTCAGCGCCCGTCGGATGCGGTCGGGGCTCATCCGGTGACCCTGAACCGCCAGCCGCTGGCGCAGGTGCTGGAGACAGCAGAAAGCCATGTAGCAGATGGCGATGTGTGCCCGCACCCGGCGCTCCTTCCAGTGGAAAACCGGCCGGATGGCGAGGTCATGTTTGTTCGTCCGGAAGCACGCCTCGATTTCCGCCAGCCTGCGGTACTGGATGACCAGGTCGCGCGGGTCGGTCTCCCCGCAGCCCCAGGCCACGATCCCCCGAAGCCCGTCCCAGCGTGCCGCCTCGGCCACCTTTTCCTCGTTCAGGCGGACCTGCCCGTCGGGGAAATCCAGGAACCGGGCGGTGCCACGATTGCCATGCGAGGCCGGCTTCCGGCTTCCATTCAGGCTTGCGCGCAGCCTGTCGATCCGGCGTTCCCGGTCGTGGACGTCCCTGCGGGCCCGTCGTGATGAGTGGGTGACGACGAGCCTGCACTCGCCGTCCTCGATGCACAGGTAGCGGCCGATCGACCGCGAGCACCCGTCCCGGCTCCATGCGCTGTAGCTGTCCGGATCAGGGATCTTTCGCTTCTGCGCGGCGGGGCGGGACTTCAGGCGGGCGCCGAGGATATGGGGCGTGCCGCGCCGTCGAAGCGCCGCCTGGTTGTCCGCGCTGATCATCGCGGCGTCAGCCACCACCGTGAAACGCGCCCCGTCATGACGCCGTTCCAGACCCTCGAGCGCCGTCACGAGGGTGTTGCCTTCGTAGGTGTTGCCCGGAAACGGCCCGTAGCCGACCGGAAGTCCCTCCGGCGTCACCAGAAGGGCGAACAGAACCTGGATCCGGTGCGGCTTTCCGTCCTTGCTGAAACCCTTGAGCGGCGGATCGTCGTCCCTCTCACTCTCGAAATACAGGCTCGTCGTGTCGTAGAAGATCGCGGTCAGGGGCTCCGGAAGCAGCGTCTTCGCGACATCCAGCGACCGCTGGCGGATCGCCTCGATCCGGGCGTCGTCGATCAGGTCCATGCTGCGATAGACGTAGTTCAGGTTCAGGGACAGTTCCCCATGGCTGTCAAGCTCACGCACCGTGGCTCGTTTCGAGAGTGGCTGGGAGATCCGGGCAAGCACCAGTTCCCTGATGATGCGGTTGGCGCTCATGCGACGGGCCCCGCACAGACTGTCCCAGCCAAGCTGGCCGTAAACCGAACCGAAAGCCTCACGGACCCCAACAATGACCCGGCTCTCCTCGCGGCAGTCGGCCAGGTCGACCCCCAGAGGCTCGGGATCCCGTGCCGCCCGCCTGGAACTCTCGATCAGGTCCGCGAACCGTTTCGGCGGGAACAGGGCTGGCTGGCCGCTGTCCTTCTGCCTGATTTCCTCGATGATGAGGCGTGCGAGGCCCTCGAGCCGCTCGAGCTGGGCCTCGGTGGTCGCCGTGCCGACATGCCGCAGGACGCGCTGCCGAACCCTGTCACCATTTCGTACGGACCTGACGATCTGGACCTTCGTGCGGCCGCCCGCAAGTTTTTTCCTTCGTACGAACATGGTTGGAGCATATTGCGTGCCGGACGCGCATGTCAAATGAAATCGCCATCAGGGGCACTACATTTCGGTTTTCGCCGACTGGGTCGAAATGAACCCTGTATAGCTGGATTTCCAGAGTCGGGATACGCCAAAAAAGTAGGAACTCAAGGCCGATCACGATTGCCGGGATGTCGTCCCTCGATTTCACGGCCGGCCTGATCCTCCTGATGTCGGGGGCACCGGGCCTCCGCCGGGTGTCGTGGACCCTGCGCATGGGGGCCTCCTAGGTGGAGGACTGCCGGATTCCGCGGCATATGGTGGTGAAATCGACCCCTGACCGCCATATCCGGTGAAACCCCGCAAGGCGGATTCCGTCATTTACCGCGAAAACCCGCAGCCTGGCGGTTTTCTGGCGGACACTACCATAGGCCTAGACCTTGACTTCCGGCAGATACTCCCGCAGCAATGCCTCAAATACCGCTCGGTGCCTCGGTTTAAGTCGCAGCTTGCCCGTCATTCGTTGCCCGCGTCGATCATGTCCGCCAACGCTATTGCATCCTCGACAAAAATCGGCAGCGGCTTCAGCGTCACCTCGGAGAAGCCTTCACCATAATCATGCGCCGTGTCGTCGCGGTAGGCCAGCCAGCGTTCCGCCGTGCCGGCCTCGATAGGTCCGTGACGGGCGGCGTGGCGGAATAGATCCCTGAAGGCGAGCCGGTCCGCTTGCTTGTTGCTGGCGAAGAACTCGGCGAGACGCTGGCGCGGCAGCAGCCGCTCTACTCCAGAACCAGCTCGAATTACTTGACGCAGGCCGCTCGGCAGATGTCGTAACGAAAGTCATCCGGCGACACATTGGTGTCGAGATCCTCACGGGCAATCTCCAACACTCCGATACAGCGGCGCAGAAAAGTGGTGTCAATGCTCACACAGCATCCTGCCCTACACGGGCTCCTGTCCGGCGGTCATTCACTTTTCCATTGAATCCAGCACAAAAGCCCGATGGTTGCGGGTCATTGGTGATCATCGAAAGGTCCAATCCCCTTTCTCGATAGCGAGGGGTTCACCAAATACCGGAATGCCTGACCTGTGCCCGTACCCATCAATGACAGTCTTCAGACCATCGCGTTCGGGTGGCTCGGCCAGGGCTCGCCTTGCCGCCTGCGTCGACCGAATATCAGGAAGGACCGCGAAATGAGCGATTTGAAATGATGGCATCGCTCGTTCCGGTGCACTTCCCGTACTGAGGTCAAGGAATCGGTAGAGGTGTCCAACAACCCCATGCCGAAAGCACCCCGCCCGGGTCGGATTTCATCCAACTTCCAAGCCAAAGAGGTTGGGTTGGTGCAACGCATACAGAATCAATCGGTCATTCGACCGACACTCTCTCAACCCCGCCCATCATCGACCGTCATCAAGCCGGTTCATCCCCCTTTGATTCTTTGGAGCAGGTAAATTTCCTGATCCTCGTCCACTCCCTGTGTCAATCCCTGAGCATAGATCTTCCCGTCAATACTGACCGAAACACCAGCCTCCACAGGCTCTTCAAGACCGGGATACGCGGCGACCAATCCGTCAAGCATCTGACCGATCGTGGAGGCGCGGACCTCAACAATTTCCTTACCTTCCGCCATCGACCGAAGGCCTGACCAAAGATGAACCCTCACGAGCGGCCTATAGGTCATCGAGCGTCCTGTTCAGCCTCATGAGGCGATCTCATGCCTTGAGGCGGATAGTGACCTTTCCAGAAGGGACCGAACGGGCGACAACGGTGCAATAACTCCTTTCACCACCCCACCTGGAGGTCGATTCTCATCCGGAAGACGTTTCCCCAAGTGCCTCCAGCACCCGTGCCGGACGCATGGGTAGATCACGCATCCGCACGCCAGTGGCGTTGGAGACAGCATTCGCTATCGCTGCCAACGGTGGACAGATGGAGGTCTCCCCGACACCTCGAACTCCATAGGGATGACCCGGATTCGGAACCTCCACGATAACGGTGTCGATCATTGGCAGATCCGATGCCACAGGTATGCGGTAATCGAGAAATCCAGCGTTCTGTAGCCGTCCGTCGTCACCGTAGATATATTCCTCGTTGAGAGCCCAGCCGATACCCTGCGCCGCGCCTCCCTGATACTGGCCTTCGACATAGGATGGGTGGATGGCCTTACCGGCATCCTGCACGACCGTGTAGCGCGTCACCTTTGTCGCGCCGGTCTCCCGATCGACTTCTGCATCAACGATGTGGGTGGCAAAGCTCACACCCGCACCTTCAGGCGTGATCTCATAATGTCCGACTATCGGCCCACCCGTTCGGCCCATTCGTGATGCGATCTCGGCGATCGGCATTGGATCGAACGCGCCCGCATTCGGTCCCGACGGCACCGCGCATCCATCACGCCATTCCACCGCTTCAGGGTCAATGCCCCACTTGGCCGCGGCACGTGCGCAAAGCTTTCGAACCGTATCCCTGGCCGCCTGGATCGTAGCAAGGCCGCTGGCGTAAGTCACCCGGCTTCCGTGACTGACATCATTGTATCCCAGCGAAGCCGTGTCGGCGATGGTAACGCGAACGGACTCATAAGGAACCCCAAGCTCCTCGGCCGCCATGAGCGCCATGGACGCCCTCGAGCCGCCGATATCAGGCGTACCAACGGTCAGCTGGACCGTGCCATCCTCGGACAGTGCCAACGTTACCGATGTCTCACCCGCATGGTTGAACCAGAAACCACAGGAAACTCCCCGACCCGCTCCCCCCTTCAATGGCGCCGAGTAATGGGGGTGGTCCCGAACCGCTTCAAGGGTCTCTATCAAGCCGATCCGGTCCCAGGTCGGCCCGAAGCTCGCCTTCGTACCTTCCTTTGAAGCGTTTTTGAGGCGTACCTCGACGGGATCAAGGTTAAGCCGGTTGCACAACTCATCAATCACACTTTCGACGGCGAATGCCGCCATCGGCGATCCCGGTGCGCGATATGCGGCCTGTTTCGGACGGTTGCAGATCACATCGTAACCGACCTGATGGACATTCTTCAGATTGTATGGCGCGAAGGCGCACATTGCCGTGAGCTCCATCGGAGCGCCCGGAAACGCCCCGCCCTGAAGCCTGAACTCACCATGGGCTGAGGTGATGGTCCCATCGGCCTTCATTCCGATCTTGATATCCATCGAAGTCGAGGATGTCGGGCCAGTGGCCCGGAAGACCTCCGAGCGCGACATCACCATCTTGACCGGGCGATTGGTCTTTCGTGAAAGCGCCAGCGCTACCGGCTCGATGAATACCGTCGTCTTGCCACCGAAGCCTCCGCCGATCTCCGAGGCGGAAACGCGCAGATTCGATTGCTCAAGGCCAAGCAGGGCCGCACAGGTCTTCTGTACGATCCAATGGCCCTGCGTACAGCACCAAAGATCGCCTTTCCCGTCGGGGCCAAGCGTGGCGAGGCAGGCATGGGGCTCGATATATCCCTGGTGCGTGGCTTCGGTCGTGAAACGGTGTTCGATCACCAGATCCGCTTCAGCGAATCCCTCATCGACATCGCCATGTCCCGATTCGTGGTATCGCACCACATTGGGATGCAGTCCTTCGGGAACCGAACCATCCGCCGCATCCGCCCGAATAACCGGTGCGTCCCCGGACATCGCCGCATCGACATCAGTGACATGCGGAAGGATCTCGTAGTCGATCTCGATCAGCCTGGCCGCATCCCGCGCCGCAAGCGCGGAAGTCGCGGCGACCGCGGCGACCGCATGTCCGTCATAAAGCGCCTTTTCACCCGCCATGACATTCTCGATGACGTTCAGGTTCTCACCATCGAGGTCCGAAGCGAAATCCGCTCGGGTTACTATCGCTTTCACTTCCTTCATCGCCTCGGCCTTCGAACTGTCAATCCCGACAATCCGGGCATGGGCGTGCGGGCTGCGGACGATGGCTCCGAACAGCATTCCAGGAGCCGTTGCATCGGCCCCGAATTTCGCGCGTCCCGTAACCTTGTCGAGTCCATCCGGACGGTCAGGCCGGGTACCGACGAACCTGAAGCCAGTGGTTTTTGTGTCGTCCAATGCCATTACGAGGCCTCCCTCATTTCGGCGGCCGCGTCCATAACGGCCCTGATGATCTTGTCATAACCGGTGCAGCGACACAGATTCCCCGCCAACCAGTAGCGTATTTCGATTTCCGTCGGATCCGGCTTGCGTTCCAGCAGGTTCTTCGCCGCGACCAGAATGCCCGGAGTGCATATGCCACACTGCAGAGCGGCGTGTTCGATGAACTTCCGTTGCAGCGGGTGAAGTTCCTCACCTTGGGCGATCCCTTCGACGGTGCCGATCCCAGCCCCTTCCGCTTCGGCGCCAAGCATCAGACAGGAGCATACGACCCGCCCGTCAAGAGTGACGGAACATGCTCCGCAGTCGCCAGTACCGCAACCTTCCTTGGCTCCCATCAGTCCCAGCCGGTCACGCAGAACGTCCAGAAGCGTTTCACGTGGGTCGCAGAGGAATTCCACCGCGTCGCCATTGATTGTTGTGGTCACATGAATCTGGCTCATATGGCATCTCCTGAACGGTCATAGGCGATCTTTGCCGCGCGTTTCGAAAGAACGCCCGCCACCCGGATGCGGAAATCGATCGTGCCCCGTTTGTCATTGATTGGCCTGCAGGCGGCCGCGCAGGCTCCTGCCAAGGCCTCAAGCGCCGACTCATCGAGATTGGACCCCACCAGAGCCTGGGCGGCCTCTTCCACAAGCAGGACCGTCGGCGCGACGGCTCCAAGTCCGACCCTCGCCGAAGTGATGCGTTCACCATCTCGAACCAGACCGACACCACATCCCACCACCGCGATGTCCATCTCGGTGCGGGGAATGAAACGCAGATAGGCATCGCCCCCCCCTGCCGGACGTGGAGGCAGGATCATTGCGGAAATCAACTCTCCTTTCCGCAACGAGGTTTTACCGGGTCCGGTAGGAATTTCCTCCGCAGGGACTTCACGCGTGCCATCGGGACCAACAATCTCCGCTTTGGCACCCGCGGCGATCATTGCGGGAACCGAGTCGGCCGCCGGTGAGGCATTGCAGAGATTGCCTGCGAGAGTCGCCCGGCCCTGGATCTGTGTGGAGCCGATCAAATCCATCGCCTCGACCACACCGGGCCAATCGCCGGCCAGTTCGGAATGCTCGGACATCTCGGCGCCGGATACGGCCGCGCCAATCCTCCAGCCGCCATCCGTCGTCCGCGTGATAGAATGGGCATCCTTTATACGTTTGATATCGATTAGGTCGTCAGGTGTCACCAAATCCGACCGCAACTGCACGAGAACGTCGGTGCCACCCGCGAGAAACCGCGTTGTGCCCATCGCATTCGAGGCGATCACCGAGGCGTCAAGGAAACTCTCAGGCGAGTGATAGCGCATCTTTCCTCCTAAAGTTTTTCGGACCCATGAGTTTCCGAGGCACCGCGTTCGTTCGTCGGGACGCGAAATCCCCGTTCATGGCACCATCATGCCGTGCTCCTGGCACATTGCTTAATATTGACGGGAGCCCAACGTCAATGGGCAGGTGCCCATTCACTGGCCAAATCTGTCCGCCATCACGAAAGGGGCGATCAGTAAATACCCCCATCGCGCCCGCGCGAGCCCACGGTCTCACCCCTCAATCCCCGGAACCGCGAAATCGATGAAGCCGCGGCGTCCGCCAAAAGGCGCACGTCGCCCGAGAGTGTTACCAGATCATATCCCCAACCGACGGCTTTCGCCGCATATTCAGGTGTTCCGCAATGCAGGCAAGCCCTTAAATTCCGTTCCTTACAGCCTTCCGCGATCCGTTGGATCAACGCCACCATTTCGGGCTCTTCCCGATCAAGACCGGGTGGCAGGCGTCCGTCATTTACACCAAGCGTGAGGTCTGCGGGGCCGATATAGATCCCGTCAAGGCCCGGAGTCGCCGCGATCTCCTCGAAATTGGCAACGCCTTCCTTCGTCTCGACCATCGCGAGCGCCAGCACCTCGTCATTCATTCGCGTACCGTAGCCAGGAATCGCTATGCCCGCGCGCGTCGGGCCGAAACTGCGTTGCCCAAGCGGCGGATAGCTCATATACGAAACGAATTCCTCCGCCTGCCGCCGATCACCGACCATCGGGCAGATTATCCCCATAGCACCGGCATCGAGCGCTTTCATGATCGCCGCGGGGTCGAGCCAGGGAACACGGGCCATCAATGTCGCGCCACTAGCGCGCATCGCCTGAAACATCGGCAACAGATCGGAGTAATCAAGCGCTCCGTGCTGCCAGTCGACCGTCAAACTGTCAAAGCCCTGCGCGGACATGATCTCCGCCGCGAAAGGACTGCCGATGGAACACCAACCATTGATCGCCGCTCTGCCTTCGGCCCAGATAGCCTTGAGTCCGTTACCGTTCATCCACATCTCCCACCAGGCATAGGCTGCCCGTTCCTTGTATAAATTCAGACCTCGACGCCCCTATGGCCACCTCAAGGTCAATAACCCGGAAGCCAAAATATAGTCATGTCCCGGAACTGCCAAAATCGGCGGTTCATTCCTACCGTACCTCTCTTCGATGAATCTCCGGCCCTCCATCCGTGGAAACGACCACCGTCGGCAATGAACGGCCACCGACCTCGATGCCTATCCTATTTCGCATGTCCTGACGGTACGCTCCTCGGCAACCGATATGATACAGGCTTCCGCGAGGGCCAAAGCCTTGCGACCGTCATCAAAGTCAACTTCAGGCGGCGCCGACCCGTCCGCCACATCGATGAAACTGTCGATTTCAGCGTGGAACGCCTCCCGATATCGTTCGATGAAGAAATTTTTCAACGGCGCCGATACATTGGTCGCGACCGCACCGTGACGGGAGACGCGGTTCTCGTGGTGGTTCTCGGATACGACCATACCCAGGGAACCGAATAATTCGACCCGCTGGTCATAGCCATAGAGCGCTTCCCGCGAATTGGTGATGACCGCATGCCTGCCGCTTTCGGTCATCAGTGTCACCACCACCGTATCGTGGTCACCGCAGCGCGCCATCAAGGCTGGATCCACAAGCCGCGAGCCAAGGGCGGTCACCTTCGTCACCTCCTCGCAAAGCATATAACGTGCCAGATCGAGATCATGGATCGTCATATCCCGGAAAATTCCCCCCGACTCCTCAATATAGGCGTCCGGCGCCATGCCGGGATCGCGGGAGGTGATAATGACTTGATGCAGATCTCCGATTTCCCCATCAAGCATCGCCTGGCGAGCCGTGCGATGGCCGGGGTCGAAACGGCGGCAGAAGCCAATCATGACGGGAATCGACGTATCCCTGATGGTCCGCGCACAGGCGTTGACCCGTTCAAGCGACAGATCGATGGGCTTTTCGCAAAGGATGGCCTTGCCCGCGGCGACCCCGCGTTCGATGAAGTCGACATGCGTCGCCGTCGACGACGCGATCAGTACGGCGTCAACTTCGGCGGACAGAAAGACCTCGTCAGCGCTGGCGAAGCTGTTGACACCAAGCCTTGCGGCGACATCGCTTGCCACGTCGGCGCGCACATCGAATATACCGGCGAGGGCGGCTTTCGAATGAGCCGCGATGTTCGCTGCGTGCATGGCTCCGATGCGACCGCAGCCCAGAACGGCGATTCTCAGCATCCGCTTCTCCTCTTCGACGGCTGAATTATTGATAGTAGGGTGCCTGAGATGTCAACGCCTGCCGCTTTGGCCTCGCAGACCCGACTGGTTCGGGCCCTGCCTGAAGGTCCGATGACACGACCCGACCGGCCAAACCCCAAGCCGGCTTACGATATCGGCGCAACCGATGTGACCGCTTCCGCCGACCAGATTGCGGCCAATAGGGTATCAACGGACAGCATGGTTCCTGTCATTCGCTCGCCGGTCATGCACTTTGCCAAAGACACATTCACGAAGCCGTTACCATCCGGCGCGGCTGCGGATGAAACACTCTCCGACCTCGCAATCAGCGATGCGGTGCAACACGTCGTTGGACTCGACGCGCTCCATGTTGATCGGACCTCAAGCCCGAATTCGATGGAATGCGTTCAGATTCCCTTGTGGAAGGGAATCGAAGTCCGGACGCAGGACAGACACATTCAAACCACACCAAGACGCATGGACCGCTCCCGTTCGATCCGCGCCCCCAGATCAGGTATTGTCGGCGCGTCCCGCACCGCTGAATTTCGCAAAGGCGATTCGGACGTTTTTCATTCGATCCCGTTTTCCGCCTACATAACACGCTACATGGTGTGCCGCTTGGCGTCCCGGGGTGCGGGAAGGCTGCGGCTCAGGCAGAAAAACAGAATCTTAAGGGCCGAGTCCCAACGTGCCGAGGCACTGGCGGTCAACACCACCGCCCTGACCTCCCGCCTCGAAATCTTGACCTCCTGACCACTTCTAAACGCGGGCGTCAGGTAAACCCGGCGTAAGGTGAGAAGCGCCATCCCCAGCGACCATAGGCAGAAGCGTCGAATTCCGGTCTCATGCGCCGGGATCAGCAGAACATATTTCAGCGCCTCCCCGAGACGTTGGTGGGCGATGCCGATGAGCCGTTCGAGTCCGACGGTGAACTCCGGGACCGGATCGCCCGGGGCAAGCGAGCGGAGGTCAAAGCCGGCCTCATGAAAGACACTTCTTGGCAGCCAGCACGCGCCACGGTTACGGTCTTCCCAAATATCCTTGAGAATGTTGGTCATCTGAAGGCCCTGTCCGAAGCATGTGGCCAAAGCGAAAAGCTCCTGACGGCGAGCTTTGATCTCTTCGGAATAGTCGCAGAACAATTCCGTCAACAATTCCCCGACAACACCCGCGACATGGTAGCAATAGCGTTCAAGATGGTCGAGATCGCTCAGCCCCTCCAGATTGGCGTTGATCTGGAATTCCGCCATGCCGCCCGCCATGATCCTCACGCAGCGCTGAAGCGCCCACTGCTGTTCCTCGGAAAAACTGTTCTTGACTCGAATGACACGGGACGTGCTGGCGATCAGGTCGCGCTCGTCCTCCGTCGCCGACCGAACCAGGAGGGAGCCAAGGTCCAGAGCGAATGCTTCGGCCTCCTCCCTGCCTTCGACGACTCCAACCCAACGCTCGGAAAATTCGTGTTTCTGCCCTGCGGATAGCGCGGCCTCGTCTTCAATGGTATCAGCGATTCGACAGAGCAGATAGGCATTTCCGACCGGTGCCCGGAGCGGGTCTGGCAGTTGTGGAATCGTAAGTGCGAAGGTTCGCGACACACCCTGAAGGATCCGCGTTTGGTAGCCAAGATCCATGCGAAGTCCAGCTGTTTCACCCGCGGTCTTCATATCCGAAACACCATTGTTACCATGGTCGCTACCAAGCTCCGGCTTAAACCCTGATCGACTCATGGAAGCATATCGGGCGGATCAGGGCAAGCGATGCCTTGGTCTGCGGGCAAGGTGGTCGCCCGAGAAACCCACTTGCTTCAGTGAATCGGACCAACGCGGAAATATCGTCTGAAAGAAATCCGCACAACATGTCGCGGATCGTTTTGGTTACCATGCGCGCCATGCCGATCATGGGAATCGGATCCATCGGACAGACCAAGTCGCATCGCATCGCTGTCTGGTTTGAGGTTCCGTTCCGTACAGATGCAGGTCGGTTTCCCGTCGCCGGCGCATATCCTGCTGACGGATATCTTCAGGGGCTTTCTGTATTTCATCTGCGTCCAGTTGCCGGCGCTGTCGGCTCCCCTGTAATCCGGCCTTCCAACGAGACGCCACCGCTGCCACCTCAATTCGCCCAGACACAGGCGATCCGAAGCGGACGGACGTCCCGCGCTTGGAGCGCACCGCGCCGTGGAACGCGATGCCTGATAGGGGTTGACCGGCCGCGGCGTCTGGTGTACCAAATGCCAGAGAGCTTCATCAGGATCCAGATGCCATGCTGCTCACGGAACATCATTCAAAGGAACTTATCGCCCAATACGGCGTTCCGATGCCCGAAGGCCATGTCGCTGAATCGGTGGAGGAGGCAAAGGAGAAGGCGGGGATCATCGATGCGGGCCGCTATGTCGTCAAGGCACAGATAACAGCAGGCGGTCGCGGGCTTGCGGGCGGCATCAGGTTCGCGGCAACCCAAAATGCCGTAGCACAGGAAACCGGCAGACTTCTGGGGAGAAGGCTTACGACCGAACAGACGGATCCCGCGGGTGAAACCGTGGAGGCTGTCTATGTCGAGGCCGCCAAGAACATCGCCAGCAGCTACTTCATCGCGATCGTGCTTGACCCGATCTCCGGCGCACCTCTGCTTCTCGCATCGCGGGAAGGTGGCATCGCTTTCGAGGAGCGCGCGAGAATGGACACCGACACGGTCAGGACCTGTTCTTTGGCCGACGGTGATGAGGCGGTCGGCACTTTTCTATCGGATCTGGGGATCGACGGATCAACGGCGCATGAAGCGGTTCTCGCCGCGCACCGCGCCTTCATCGACCACGACATGCTTCTTCTTGAAATCAACCCCTTCGCACGAACCACCAACGGAGAATGGCTGGCCTTGGACGCCAAGGTCGCTCTTGATCGAAACGCCCTGTTCAGGCATCCCGAACATGAAGCGCTGATCAATCCGCGCGCGCCGAGAGGCATCGAAGCGGAAGCGTCAAAGAGCGAAATAAACCTTGTTCAGTTGGACGGCGATATCGGTGTGGTGGTGAACGGCGCCGGTCTCGGTCTGGCGACCAATGACATGCTTGTCGATGCTGGCGGGCGACCTGCGAATTTCATGGACATCCGAACGACGGCGAAAAGTTTTGACATCGCCCGCGGTGTCGAACTTTTACTGCGCGATGTGAATGTCAAGGCGATCCTGCTCAACGTTCATGGAGGTGGAATGACAACCTGCGACACGGTCGCCGAAGGTGTGGCCTTCGCCTATTCGCGCAATGACCGGAAACTCCCCGTCGCGGTGCGCCTGGCAGGCCAGAACGCTGAATGGGGTCTGCAGATACTGAAAGACCGAAAGATTCCGATCGAGGTGTTCGGCAACATGACTGATGCGGTGATACACGCGGTCGGCCTGGCGAAGGGTCCGCACTGATGGCCATCTTTGTCAATGAGGAGACCCGAGTGCTGGTTCAGGGGATGACCGGTCGCGCTGGCACGTTCTACACCGATCAGATGATGCGATACGGAACCACGGTGGTTGCCGGAGTTCGGCCAGGGAAGGGCGGCACAAGACATCTGGGACTCCCGATGTTTCACACCGTCGCTGAAGCGGCGTCCGAGACCCAGGCCAACGCCAGCCTGATCGTCGCGCCGGCACCTACCGCCGCAAGCGCCATGATCGAAGCGGCCGAGGCGGGACTGGAGGTTGCCGTCTGCATCACCGAACGGGTGCCGCAGCATGACATGACCCGCGTCAAATCGGCCTTGACCCAATCGGAAACCGTACTGATAGGACCGAATAGCCAGGGCATCCTCACTCCCGAAGCCTGCAAGATCGGCGTCATGCCGACGAAGAAAGCCAGGCGAGGAAACATCGGAATTGTTTCGCGCTCGGCATCCCTTACCTCGGAGGTGCTTGCGCGCTGCAGCGCGGCCGGCCTTGGCCAGTCGACGACTGTCGGAATCGGTGGCGACATGCTCCACGGCCTTGGCTTCGTCGAATGCCTCGGAAGATTCGGTGATGACACGCAAACCGAAGCCATCGTGCTGATCGGTGAGATTGGCGGCCGCGAGGAAGAGGATGCGGCGGACTACCTAACCAGGACGGCGTACGGAAAGCCGGTCATTGCCTTGATTGTAGGTCGCCATGCCCCACCGGGGCGGCGGATGGGCCATGCCGGCACGCTGTCGGTGTTTGGACTGGAAGGCGCTGAAGCGAAAATCGCCGCCCTTAACGCTGCGGGTGCCTTCACGGCCAACCATGCAGATGACGTGGTCCCAGAGATTCATCGGGCACTGGGTCATTGACACGCCCGCACGACGAGGCCAGCGTCTACACGCATCATCGCTTCTGGCATAGGCGCAGTACACCGGATGGCGGAACTTTCACCGTCAGCGCTTCCGCGGTGGAGCATTCCGGTTCTGCCCTTCAGAATCCCGTGATCGGCGCTTTGGATCGGTTCGGAGAACCAGCAAGAACGGCTCAGGTGGCCGGCCTCGGTCGATGCCGAGCCTGACAGCTGCGTGTCGCAGTGCCCGCTGAACCACAGTCACCCATGGAACAGCAGACGACCGCTCCAGTCCGGACCCTAGGTTTGCGGGGTCGTCACGACAGTCTTCGATAGAGGAACTGTGCGACATCCGTGGCGCCTGACGCAAAGCAGGCGGCGCTCGACGCAAGGTAATAGTTCCACATACGATGGAAGCGGCCGTCAAAGCCCAAGGCCGAGATTCGGTCCCACCTGGCATTGAACCGGCGACGCCAAGCTCGAAGGGTGCTCGAATAGCTGTCGCCGAAGGACTCCGTTCCATCCAGTTCAAGACCGGCTGCCCCAGCCCGGTCCTGCATCACCGCCGGGCTCGGGAGCATGCCACCCGGAAATATGTGTTTCTGCATGAAGTCGGTTCTGGTCCGGTAGTTCGAAAATCGGTGATCCGCGACCGTTATCGCCTGCAGGACCGCACGGCCGCTTGGCCGGAGCTGATCGCGAACCGTCTTGAAATAGGCTGGCCAGTATTTCTCGCCAACGGCTTCGATCATCTCTATCGAGGCAATCCCGTCATAGGAGCCATGTTCGTCACGATAGTCGCTCAAGCGGATATCCACCCGCTCCGCCAGCCCCGCTTCGAACAGGCGCCGCCGGGCGTAGTCCCGCTGCTCGCGCGAAATCGTCAGGCCGACCAGACGGGCGCCCCGCTCCCGGGCCGCGTATTCCGCGAACCCGCCCCATCCGCAGCCGATCTCGAGAATCAGATCGTCCGGTGACAGCGCAAGCCGGTCGCAGATAGAGGCGTATTTATTTAGCTGCGCCTGGTCGAGACTTTCCGTTTCGCTGCGGAACAGCGCCGATGAATAGGTCATTGATCCATCGAGCCAGACGCCATAGAAAGCGTTGCCTAGATCGTAGTGATGCGCGATGTTGCGTCGCGAGCCTTTTCGGCTGTTGGCGTTCAGAAAGTGGCGAAGACGCTCCCGAAGGCGAAACAGCCCGGCGCCGGGAAAACGCCGCGCCAGAGTTTCGCTGTTCAGCACGATGACGTCCAGCAGATTCTGCAGGTCAGGCGTCGTCCACCAGCGATCCATGAACATCTCGCCAAACGCCAGATCGCTCTCAGCA
This sequence comes from uncultured Rhodobacter sp., assembly GCA_965201085.1. GTDB lineage: Bacteria > Pseudomonadota > Alphaproteobacteria > Rhodobacterales > Rhodobacteraceae > JAPOUP01. The sequence continues at coordinate 201,137 of CBDAVS010000019.1, forward strand.
AGCAGCCGTTGGAAGAAACGCGGGTTGAGAACGGTGATCTGCCCGCGTGGACCGGGTTCACATCCCGAAAACCGGTAGCGCTTTCCGTCAGGTAGCGCGACTTCGACCGTTCCCCTTTCGATGACGTTCAGGGGCGACTGGAAGATTCCCAGCCAGCGCGGCAGCGCCGGTCCGGTCCCGGACCTTTGTGAGCCCGGTCCTATCCTGCCGCCCAGGATGTTCACGACTCTTTCGCCGGGCTACCGATGAAACGCGCAAGCAGCGAGAAATAGAGCGGACGCGGCAAGGCCGTGAGAGCCTTGAGCGCTGCTGACATGATGAATGGAAAGGCAATTTCGAACCTGTCCCGCGCCATGCCGCGCACAATCCGGTCGGCGGCCGCTTCAGGCGTCATGATGAAAGGCATCCTGAAACTGTTTTTTTCGGTAAGGCGCGTGGCCACGAAACCGGGATTGCAGACCTGCACCCTGACGCCAGACCCCCTCAGGTCGCAGCGAAGGTTTTCCGCGAGATGGATAAGCGCCGCTTTTGTGGCACCGTACCCCCAGGCGCCGGGCAGCCCGCGGTAGCCTGACAGCGAGCCGACCAGAACGACGTGACCGCCGCTTCGCCGTCGGAAATCGGGAACGCACGCCGCCAGGACACGCAGCGCACCGGTCAGATTTATTTCGACCATTGCCTCAAGCGATTCAATGTCGGGCCGGTGCGCCGACATCGGTTCGTAGGCGCCTGCACAGTAGATGAGGCCGTCAATGGCACCAGCGCTCTCGAACGCATCCATCACGCTAGCGCCGTTCCTGACATCGAGCGGCAGCGTCGCATGGCCCGGGAGCGTAGATGAAACAGGCGCCAGCTCTTCGACCAGGCTTGCGAGCGCCGCCCGGTTCCGGGCCGAGACCAAGAGGGTGGCCCCTTCCTGCGCGAGCCGCAGCGCGAGCTGACGGCCGATGCCAGCGCTTGCGCCAACCAGCCAGAAGCGCTTCCCGGCGAGCGCTGTCATGACGGTTCCACCGCATTCATGAAATCCACTCCGGTGTCATGTCTGCGAAAGGAAGCGAGCAGCTCACCGACCTTGAATCCCCATTTGAACATGTGCGCCCTGTTGATGAGCGTCCCGTCTTCCAGCAGGTAGAACCAGTCCTCCATTCTGACGACGATCTCGCCGCGAGGTCTCGAAATCCGAAGCCGGTAACGCATTACGGCGGCATTACCTCGCTGAACGCCCCTAGCCGTGCCATCGATATCGTGCGCGGTCGCGCAAAAGGATTCGTCATCTGAGAATTCCAGTTTCCAGCATCTTTCAACGGTATTGCCATCCCCGTAGCGGAAGCGCTCTTCGAGCGTACCCCTGTTGCCTGACCAGCGGCCGGTCATGTCAGCCGTGAACCGTCGGTCCAGTCGACCTGAGAGTCCCAGAAACACGCCGACGGCGGCGACGGGGCCGCTCAGATAGTCCCGGAGGTCCAGGACGGGCGTTCTCGCTGCATGGTCATCGATATCATGCGAGCGAAAGTCGAACAGCAGACCTGAACCGGGAAAACGCCGAGTTCTCATGTGTCACCTCAACTGTCGCATGTGGAAGCCAGAGACCCATGGACCAGCGCAAGCGCGGATGGGTTCGTTCCGAGGCACCCGCTGCTTGTATCCCGCTCGCACCGAAACCAGGCGACCAGGATCGGAACGCCGCGCTGCACGACCGGAAAGGGGCCGCCGGGCCGGTCATCGTGTCACGCTCTGCGCTGGCGGTTCGGGCCTGCGCCTGTAGGGCAAGCCTTTTCTCCAGAGCCGAAACGCCTGCCAGTGGATCAGCGCAGTCGTGCGAAGTCCGCCCAAGGGATGCCGAATGAGCGCCTTCACCAATTCCCTGTCGGTGAAAGGCCGGCGTGTGCCGGCGATTGCAGTATCAAGCCCACCGCCCGCGCCATCATCGTAGCGGATCCGAACGGCAATGCGCGATTCGTCGAGCGCGAACCGAAACCTGTATTCGCCCGCTATATCGAAAAAGGGTGATACGTGAAAACGCTTGGCGATACCGGTCCGGTCGCCGCACCCGATGTCCGCGTCATTCTCTCCGGCACAAAGATAGACATGCCGATCACCGAATGTGTTGTGAACCTCGGCCAGCACCGCCCGGAGGCTGCCAGCGGCGCCAACAAGGAACCAGAAGCTGACCGGATTGAACGCATATCCCCAATAGCGTGGATGTGTCAGCAGGAGCACGCGCTGGACGTCTCTGATTCCAGTGTCCCGCGCTATCCGGCGGACGCCATCGACCCCGGAGAAACCCGTGGTCCCGTGATCGGAGGGATGGAGGAAAACGAGATTCGGCCGCCCGTTAGAGAACAGATGCGGTCCCCTTTGGCCACCAAGCACAGTCTCATCAAGAAGAAGACAGTCCATTCGGTAGGTGAAACGGTTTTCCACTGGCACGCGCCGGACGTGGCTTACCTTAGCCCGCACGACTGAGGACTCGGTCAGAACCATGGCAACGGCACTCCAAAGCGCTCGGCGACCGCGACCGCGCTCGCCAAGCCGTCCTCGTGGAAGCCATGGCGGGTCCACGCTCCGCAATACCAGGAGTTTCCCAAGCCCTGAATCGACGGCAGAGCCGACTGGGCGGCGACTGCTCCAAGATCGTATTGCGGATGCTCGAAAGGATGTTCGTCGAGAATACAGGCTTCGTCGATCCGGACTGCCGGGTTGAGTGTGGCGAATAGCGGCGTTTCGCGCGGAATGCCCTGGAGCGAGTTCATCCAGTAGGTGACCGAGGCGCGCTCCTCGTCAGACCGAGATCTGGCCAGATATACCCAGCTTGACCAACAGGCCGCGCGCCGCGGCATAAGCCTCGCGTCGGTATGGAGCACGATCCTGTTGCGCCGGAACGGCACCCCACCCAAGATACGCCTTTCATTCGCCGAAGCATCTTTCAGGAGCGAATGCGTCGTATCGGCATGACAGGCGAACACGACGCTGTCGAACCGCTCCGCCTCATGTCCTGCCGCCTTGACGCGAACCCCATCCGGCCATCGGGTCACTGCTTCGACAGGTGTTCGGAGCCTATACTGCGCATTCATGTCCGCTGCCATTCGGGAGACATAGTTTATCGAACCGCCATTGACGGTCCACCATTGATGCTGACCGGAAAACGACAGCAAACCATGATTGGCGAAGAAGCGAGCGAGGACGCCGGCGGGGAAGTCCAGCATCTCAGCGCGTGGCATCGACCAGATCGCACCGCTCATAGGCAATATGTAATATTGCTCGAACCAGGGACCGAAGCGCCGCCGCCGGATCAACTCACCCAATGTCAGGTTCGGGCTGCCATTCGAATCCGCCAAAACCGTCCGGTTAAAGACCGCGATGTCACGAAGCATTCGCCAGAAGCCTGGCTTCGCTGCGTTCATCGGCTGCGCAAGCGCTGCCCGGATATTACAGCTGCCGTATTCCACCGCTCCGCCATCGACCGAAACCGCGAATGACATATCGCTCCGACGCACGGGGACTTTCAGTCGACCAAAGAGCCGGCTGAGATTCGGATAGTTAATTCGGTTGTACACAATGAAGCCAGTATCGACATGCACTTCGCGGCCGCTTGTCCTCACGACTACGGTTCGCGCATGTCCGCCCAACCGTTCCGATGCCTCGAACAGCACGACATCATGAGCGCGGGAAAGCAGCCAAGCCGCTCCAAGGCCAGAGATGCCCGCTCCGATCACCGCAATCCTGTGCGGATGACCGATGGCCGGTGCTGTTTGGGATATCTTTTGTTGTGTCATTATCTCCAATACGCGAGGAAAGGCCAAGCAGTTCAGTTCCACTGCCTGGAACGGTAGATCCAAAGCGACGCAAGGGACGTATAATCGGATATGGGGAGAAGCGGGAATGTGATCGGCATTGCCCAAAGCCGACTGCTCCGCGATGCGGCGGCGGACGGCCCTGACGCTTCCGTTGCGGAAGAGAGCCCCGAAAAGAGGCGGGGAGCGGGCGCACTTGACGATATGTCAATCAACCTGGTTTCTGTCGCCGAGCGCGGGGACCGTGAGGCGTTTTCCGCGCTGTTCCGCCATTTCGGCCCGAAGATCCGGGTCTGGCTGACGCGCGGCGGCGGCGGCCCGTCCGAAGTCGACGACCTACTGCAGGATGTATTCGCCTCGGTATGGCACAAAGCGGCACAGTATGACCGTCGGCGCGCATCAGCTGCAGCGTGGATCTATGCGATCGCGCGCAACCGCCGCATCGACGCGTTCCGGCGCGGTCGCCGGGCGGAATTCGACCCCGAGGATCCGGCGTTTCGGCACGACCCCGAACCGGACGGGGAACAGGCGGTCGCCGAGCGGCAGGGGGCGGAAGCCGTTCGGGCCGCGCTTTCCAAGCTGAGCGAGGAGCAGCGCGAAGTCCTCCGGCTGTCTTTCTATGAAGGTGAAAGCTACGCGGCGATCTCGACTCGCCTTGGTATCCCGCTCGGCACGGTCAAGTCCCGTGCCCGCCTGGCATTCGGCTATCTGCGCTCGGAACTGGGCCTGCATCGCGAGAGGTATTGATGAAAATCGCCCATCATATAAGTGACGATCTGCTTCTTGCCTATGGGGCGGGAACGCTTGACGAGGCTCTGTCCCTTCTTGTCGCGACGCATCTGGCGCTTTGTCCGGCCTGCCGGACCGATCTTGAGCTGGCGGAGGCCATTGGTGGGGCAATGATGGAGAGCGGGCCAGCAGACGCGGCGGTCGACGAAGCCATTCTGGAAACCGTCATGGGTGGTCACCAGGCGGAAGACACTGGCAGAACCGGTCGCTCCAGGTCATCGGGTCCGCGGGTGCTGCCGCAGCCATTGCGTGACTATGCTGGCGGCGATGCCGCCGAGATCCGGTGGAAGCCGGTCGGCGGCGGTATCCGTCAGGTGCCCCTGATCGTGGGAGGGTCGGGAATGACAGCGCGGCTTCTGTCGATTCCAGCTGGAAAATGCGTACCGGACCACGGTCATCGAGGCTTCGAGGCAACGCTGGTCCTGAGCGGTTCGTTTTACGACCAAGGCTCCTGGTACAGGCGCGGAGATGTCGGCATCGCCGACTCGTCTACAGTGCACCAACCTGCGGCAGGACCGGAGGAAGACTGCATCTGCCTCGCGCTATCCGATGCCCGGCTGAAATTCCGTTCAGCGCTTCCACGCCTTCTGCAGCCATTTCATGGAATCTAGCGAAAATGCGCATCTGGAGGTATGTTGAGTGCGAGTTGGTTTCCCGGGCTCTTTTTGGTATGCAATTGGAAACCTCGATAAACCCATATTCCGGCGCGAATGTCAGGCGGGTGATTTCCGGATTCCGGACGGGGTCAGGCCCTGGCCTGTCGCCGTTCATGCGGGACGGGGCGGCGGAAACCGTGGTCCGGGTTCGCCATGGCCATGCGGGCGGCGGCCAGGACCCGGCCGATGCGGCGGACCGTGACCGCCATCGGCCCTTTCCCGTATCAGAGGACATGTCCGACGCGGGCGCGGATGGAAGGGCGTGTCGCATCGCCCCGCCGGACGTGCCCGGGCATGGGCCCGCCACGCGGCTTCCCGCGGTGGATACGGGAGCGATGGCCCCGCGCCTTCGGCCGGGCCCCGTTCCCCGCCGGGCGGTGACCGGTGTCCGCCCGGACGGATCCGGAGCCACTGGCCGGGTCCGGAACGGAGGCCGGTCCGTGCCCGTCACACCGGGCCGCATGGGTGCATGTCCCGCCGCGGATGGAACGCCGTCCGCGGTCGATACCGATATGGTTCCCATACCCGAAACGCGGTACCGGGATGTCGACATGGCCCGCATCCGGTTCGCCCCTCCGGTCTTCCGGGCCCTGGAATATCCGGCTTTCCGGTGGGCGTCGGAGTCTTTCCGCGCCGCCCCGGCGGGACCGTCAGGCCGGATACCGGCCGCGCTCCCGCCCGCCCCGGCCCGTTCCCTCCCTTTCCCCGTCATCCGTCGGCGTGGGGTCGGGACCGGAGCGGAAACCCCATCCACCCGTCGTCCGGACCATCCATCGACGCCGGCACCGGAATCCCGGACACCGTCGCAGGGTCATGGGGAGGCCGGCCGCCTCTCGGCCGATCCCCGTGACCGGGCGCTTCCGTCAATACCGGGCGAAAGGCCCCGGGATCCACATGACGTTCGGGAGCCCCGGGCGGGCCGCCCGTCCGCGACAGGCGCCCGGGATGATCCGGGAGATCGAAAGAACCGGGGCTGTGCATCTCCGGTTCCTCCCGGATCCAGTAAATCGGAACACGCGCGGAAAGGCCAGGTTTTTAGAGGCTTCCAATTGGACACCGTCGGCCTTCTGGCTCTCACGGGCCCATCCCGGTCCTGCCCTCGTTTCGTAACGCCGTGACTTTCAAGGTGTGCCATAGCAACCAGGGTCCCCTCAGAACGAGATTTCAGGAGACGTTTCCGCACGGCCGCGATCCGATCGCGGGTATATCAAATCGGACACCGATCGCCTATTGACCAACCTTGAATTCAACATATTTTGGGTGCTAGATGCCACAGAGCTTCCCATTGGCACAAATCGTAAAGACGATTGTCTGCTTGGCCAACTCCCGAAAGACGGCCGGACGCTGTATCGCGGGGCGTGAAATTGAAGACAGAAGACCACTAGGCTGGATACGTCCGATCAGCGAGCGTGAATGCGAAGAGTTTTCCGAGTACGAACGGCGGTACCAAGATGGTGGTGATCCCAGACTTATTGACGTAATCGACGTTCATCTAATCGCGGCGAAGCCCAAAGATTATCAGACCCCACTTCCAGTCCGAAGTGCAACACCGGCCCGCCTCCGGAGCGAGGGCGTGGCCCGAGCGGAGGAGGCGGGCCGGTGTTGAGGGATTTTCCGGCCAGGGCCCCGGATTCCACGCGGAATACGGCGGCTGTCCCTTCGGATCGGAGCGTAACCGGGCCTCCCGGCGGCGGCAAGGCCCCGCGGCGGGAGGTGGCGCGCCCGTCCGGGCGAGGGAAGGGGTGGCCCGACCGAAACCGGGCGGGCGCGCCTGCGGAATTCCCTCTCCCCCGTCGGCCGACGGGGCGAAGCGCCTCAGGGAGGCCGCGCCCGCGCGAAAGCCTCCGCCGGCGTCAGGTAGCCGGGCGCCTTGCGGGGGCGCGCGTTCAGGATGTCCTGGACCCGCTTCACGCGGGCGTCCGTGACCTGCCGCAGGTCGGTCCCCTTCGGCAGGTACCGGGGCGGCAGCCCGTTGGTGTGCCCGTTCAGGCCCCGCTCCCACGAGTGGTAGGGCGTCGGGAGGAGGAAGTCGGCCTCCAGCGCCTTCGCCACCTTCGCGTGCCCCGCGAACTCCCTGCCACTGTCCGCCGTGATCGTGTGGACCCTGGCGCCGAGCCCCTCGGGAAGGTCGGTCATCGCCCCGCCGACCGCCTCCGCCTTCTTTCCGTCAACCCGTTGGAGAAGCGTGAATTCCGGGCATCCGTCAACGGGCGACACCACCGCACCGCCGTTTCCCCCGCCGATCACCGTGTCCGCTTCCCAGTCGCCGATTCCCGCCTTCGCCCCGACCTCTTTCGGGCGCTCCGGGATGTCCCTCCGGCCCGGGATGTGACCCCGGCCCGCGTGGCGGCCACCCTTCCGGTCCGGTTTCTTTCCCCGCCGCCGCAGGTGCCCGAAAAGCGTTCCTCCGTCCCCGCCGTCCGCGCGTACGAGGTCGTATATCCGCTGACGGCCGACCATGCCGGGGTCCTCCAGCCGGAGACGCCCCGAGACCTGTTCCGGGCTCCAGCCCTCCTCCAGCTTCGCCACGACCTTCGCCCAGCGCTCCTCCGTCAGCTTCCCCGGGACCGAAGAGGCCCCGCTCCGGCGCCCGGTGGCCTTCCTCCACGCCTGTCCCTGCCGGTATCCCCGCCCGCCGCCGTTGCGTCGGATCTCCCGCGATATGGTGGCCGGATGGCGGCCCAGCTGCCTGGCGATGGCCCCGTTCGAAAGCCCGCTTTTCCCCGTCGCGTATATCTGGCATCTTCCGTCGAAGGTCAGATGACGGTAGCCCTCGGGCATGACACTCTCCTATCCTGAGCACAGGGACTGTCGCCGTTATCTGGCCGATTCGCAGGATGCCGCACCCGAAACGCGGCTTCCCACCATCAACGGTGTTGCACTTCAGAGCGGAACGGGGGAGACTGAAAATTGGCCGCTTGATCCTGATTGTTATTGGCAGAAACGCGGTCGCGTTAAATGGAGGAATCTCTATAGTGTCCGTCAGACCCCCCAAGTCATGGATTTTTCGCGGTAAATGACGGAATCCGCCTTGCGGGGCTTCACCGGATATGGTAGTCAGGGGGCGATTTCACCACCATATGCCGCGGAATCCGCCAATCCTCCCCTTCAGGAGGCACCGATGCGCAGGGTCCACGACACCCAGCGGAGGCCCGGCGCCCCCGACATCAGGAGGATCAGGCTGGACGTGAGGTCGCGGGACGACATCCCCGCGATCCTGATCGGCATCCAGGACCTCTACAGCGACGAAGGGACCCGAAAGCGGCTGTCCGGGCTTCCGGACAGGATGGTGCTGCCCGGAAAGAGCCGCCGTGTGGGCAGGCCGGGGATGGAACCGTTGACCATCCCGGTGCCCGGCGTGGTCAGGCAGGGTCCCGGGTGCGGTTTCGACCGGCTTCGGGACCTGGCGAACGGGCACCGGACGATCCGGCGAAGGCCAAAGGCCGGGCCACGGCCCGTGGGACGGGGACGGATACGAATATCGGCGTCTGGTTGACAGCGTGCCGCTCCCCTCGCCGGAACTCCTCGCCGAGGTCGGAAGGATGGTCGTGGAGAGGGGCCACAGGGTGGCGGCAGAAGGAACATCTTTGCGGAAAGCTCCGGAAAGGCTACCTCCGGGTGGCCACGTCACGGCTCGCCAACCCGCGCCCGGGGGGACGTGGAGGCGCCGCTCCGGCTGGCGCTGAAGCTGGTGGACAGGGCGGAGGCCGGCCGCGCGGAGACCGACGGCAGGTTGGGTATCCCGGGCCCATCGGACAGTGTCCGGGGCTTCATCGGCCATGTCAGGCACCGGGCGGACCTGACCGGACGGCGGATCCTGAAGGGAGGGGCGATCCCGCACCGCGGGAAGGTGCACCCGATATCCGGGCCGCACACCCGCTGGATATCGAAGGGAAAGGCCGGGGTCCCGGTGGAGCCCGGCGTCCCCGTCCGCGTCCCTGAGGACCGTCACGGATTCCTCCCGCACCGTTCCGTCATGTGGGAGGGGAGCGACGTGGACGTGGCGGTCCCCATGGGCGGGGAGGCGCGGGCCCGGTTCCCGGATCTCTCGGTGGTGAGCTTCGACAGGGGTCCGCACAGCCCCGCGGACCGGCTGGGGCCTGCCGGGATGCCGGAGCCGACGCCATGCCGCGGAAAGGCAGGCTGTCGAAGGCGGACCGCGAACGCGAGGGAGGGGAGGCGTTCCGCGGGGCGCGGCGCGTCTACGCCGCCGGCGGGTCGGCCATCAACAGCCTGGAGCACCGCGGCCTGGACCGCGTCGGCGGCCACGGAAAGGAGGGTTTCGCCGGCGCGGTGGCGCTGGCGGTGCCGGCGCGAACGTCCACCGCCCCGGCCTGATGCCGCCGGCGAGGGAGCGCCCCGTGCTCCCCGCCGCCGCCTGACCGGGGCGTCCACCGGTAAACCGGCCCATGGAAGGCTCCGCCGCTGCGGGGCCCGGACCGGCGTGCCCGCGGGCCGGCGGAGGCCCGGATGTTCACCATATGTTACCGCCACCGACCGTCCCGTCGAAGCCCCGGGCAGCGCTCCGAGGGGCCCGGCCAGGGTCCCGTGAAGCCGGAATCCGCCGGATCCGGACCGATCCCCGGAAAAACACGGGGTTTTCTGGCAGATACTACGCTAGAACAGCCCTTCGATCTGTCCGGTGTAATTGATGCGGATCTGCTCCGCCGCCGGTCTACGTGGCATCCCGGGCATTGTCATGATCTCGCCGCAGATCACCACAACGAAACCGGCACCCGCACTGAGTCGCACCTCCCGCACCGGCAGTGAATGGCCCGTAGGGGCGCCGCGGCGCGCCGGATCGGTGGTGAAGCTGTACTGGGTCTTGGCCATGCAGACAGGTAGATTTCCGTAACCCTGGCGCTCCCAGTCCCGAAGCTGGTTGCGGATCTTTTGGTCGGCGAGCACCTCGTCGGCGTGGTAGATGCGCTTCGCGACAGCCTCGATCTTTTCAAACAACGGAAGCTCATCCGCATAGAGCGGCGCGTAGCGCGACGTCCCGCCATCGCAGACCTCGACAATCCTTGTGGCGAGTTCCCTGGTTCCATTCGATCCTTTGGCCCAGTGCCGACAGAGAATCGCCTCGGTTCCCATTCCCTCGGCGTAGGATTTCACCGCCGCAACCTCGGCATCCGTGTCAGTGACGAAATGATTGATCGCCACAACCGCAGGTACGCCGAATTTCCCGATATTCTCGATATGCCGTCCGAGATTCGCGCATCCCATGCTGACCGCCTCGACATTTTCGGCACGCAGATCGTCCCTGGCCACGCCTCCGTTCATCTTGAGCGCGCGCACGGTCGCGACGATCACGACCGCGTCCGGGGACAGGCCGGCCTTGCGGCACTTGATGTTCAGGAACTTCTCGGCGCCTAGATCGGCTCCGAAACCCGCTTCGGTCACCACGTAGTCAGCCAGCTTCAGCGCGGTTTTGGTCGCCACGACCGAATTGCAGCCATGCGCGATGTTCGCGAAAGGTCCACCATGAACGAACGCCGGATTGTTCTCCAGCGTCTGAACCAGATTGGGCTGCATCGCGTCCTTCAGCAGGACCGTCATAGCGCCGTCAGCCTTGATATCGCGGCAATGCACCGGTGACCGGTCCCGGCGGTATGCGACGATCATATCGCCCAGCCGCCTCTGCAGATCACCAAGGTCCTCCGCGAGACAGAGGATCGCCATGACTTCCGACGCTACGGTGATGTCAAACCCGGCCTCCCTGGGAAAGCCATTGGCTACGCCGCCAAGCGAACAGGTGATCGAGCGAAGCGCGCGGTCATTCATATCGACGACACGTCGCCACACCACCCGGCGCGTGTCGATCTCCAGTTCGTTGCCCCAGTAGATATGGTTGTCGATCATGGCGCTAAGGAGCGAATGCGCACTGGTGATCGCATGAAAATCACCGGTAAAGTGCAGGTTCATCTCCTCCATCGGCACGATCTGCGCGTAACCGCCGCCAGCCGCACCGCCTTTCATCCCGAAATTCGGACCAAGCGACGCTTCCCGAATGCAGATCATCGCGTTCTTCCCGATCGCGTTCAGCCCGTCGCCAAGGCCGACGGTCGTGGTTGTCTTGCCTTCACCCGCCGGCGTCGGATTAACCGCCGTCACAAGGATCAGCCTGCCGTCGCTCTTTCCCGCCTGATCCACTATGAACCGGGACGATACCTTCGCCTTGTCGTGTCCGAACGGAATGAGGTGCTCGGATGGAATGCCGAGCCTTGCGCCGATCTCGTGGATCGGTTTTTTCTGCGCGGCGCGGGCTATTTCGATGTCGGACATATTTGATACCATTTGCTATCTGGTTAGGTTCCTAGACTGTCGCCGGCCTTGATCCCGGCCGACTCCGCCCACTCGACCGCGGAAATCTTCGCACCGCCGGAGGGTCGTACACGCCTGATAGCGATGCGCCCGCCGATGAGCTGAACGGTAACGCCGTCCTGCGACACATCCACGACCCTTGACGAAACACCATCTCCGGACACGCGCTCGCAGTCATAGATCTGGATCTCCGCACCGTTTAGGGTTGTCCAGGCTCCGGGGCTCGGATTTGCGCCGCGTATAAGGTCATAGACCTGCTTGACCGGCTTGTTCCAATCGACCCGAACGTGCTTCCTCGTACATCGGCGCTCGTAGCTGACCAGTGATTCATCGGGGACTATACGGGGAGGGCTTCCACCGCGGAACAGGTCGCAGACCGTCAGCACGGACTCGACGGCCGAAGGGTATATTTTTCTGAAATACAGATCGATGACCGTGTCATCCGGCCCAATATCGCATTCCCACTGCATCAGACTGTCGCCTTCATCGAGCCCATCGGTCGGATAGAACCAGCTGTAACCAGATCGGGTGGCGCCCATGATAATCGGCCAGTTCACCGCGCTTGGCCCGCGATGACGCGGCAGCAGCGAAGGGTGGAAGCAGATCGAGCCCAGCCTTGGGATATCGCGAGCCGCCTTTGGCACGAAGACGTTCACGAACGCCATCACCATCAGGTCCGCCTGGAATCCCGCGAGCCCATCAAGCGTCTCCCCGTCGTCGAATCGCGCGGGCTGGTGGACCGGCAGGTTCCTTTCAAGCGCGTATTCCTTGACTGGATCCACCTTGGTACCCTTGTCCGGCTCGCAGTAGACCGCGACAACCTCGTCTCGCCCGGCATCGAGAAGTTTCGCAAGAACGTCCTTGCCGAACGCCTGCTGGCCCATCACGACGAGGCGCATCGAACCGCTCATTCCACCGCCTTCCTGTTTGGTTCGCCGACCGCGCCGGATCCGAGCACCCGGGACAGTTCATCGCCCGAATAGCCCAGAACATCCACGAGAATCTCTTCGGTATGTTCGCCAAGCAGCGGCGAACGAACCACATCGGTGGGCGAGTCGCTCAGCTTGACCGGGCAACCGACCGTAACATAGCGACCGCGTTCGGGATGATCGACATCGACGATCGTGCCGGTGGCGCGGAGACCCTCATCCTCCATAAGTTCCTTCATCGACAGGATCGGACCGACAGGTATGTTGAGCGGGTTGCAGATCTCCATCACCTCGAACTTGGTTCGGGTCATGGTCCATGCCTCGATCGCCTCGAAAATCTCGTTCAGCTTGTCCAGACGTTCAGGCGGAGTGGCATATCCTTCGGCCTGTTTCCACTCCGGTCTGCCGATCACGTCACAGATGGATTTCCAGACGGCGGCCTGGGTGATGAAATAGGTATAGGCGTCGGGATCGGTCTCCCATCCCCTGCATTTGAGAATCCGCCCCGGCTGGCCACCACCTGAATCGTTTCCCGCCCGCGGTGTCGCCTCGCCGAAGGGAATCCCCTCCCCATGCTGCGAATATTCACTGAGCGGGCCAGCCGCGAGCCGCTGCTGGTCGCGCAGTTTGACCCGGCAGAGGTTCAGCACACCATCCTGCATCGCAGCCGATACCTTCTGACCCCGGCCCGACCGTTCGCGCTGGTAGAGCGCCGTCACGATTCCAAGCGCCAAATGAAGACCCGTGCCGGAATCACCGATCTGTGCACCGGTCACCAGCGGCGGCCCGTCCGGAAACCCCGTGGTCGAGGCCGCACCGCCGGCGCATTGCGCTACGTTTTCGTAAACCTTGCAGTTCTCGTATTGCCCGGGCCCGAAACCCTTTATCGAGGCAAGAATCATGCGCGGGTTGATCTCCTGTATGCGCTCCCAGGTGAAGCCCATGCGATCAAGCGCGCCTGGTGCGAAATTCTCGACCATAACGTCGCATTCCCCGATCAAACGGGAGAGCACTTCCTTGCCCGTCTCGTTCTTCGAATTCAGTTCGATCGAGCGCTTGTTATGGTTGAGCATGGTAAAATAAAGGCTGTCGGCACCAGGCACGTCCAACAACTGCCCGCGGGTCGCGTCACCCACGCCGGGACGTTCGACCTTGATGACGTCGGCGCCGAACCAGGCAAGAAACTGCGTACAGGTGGGACCGGACTGAACATGGGTGAAATCCAGTATCCTGATGCCGTCGAGTGCTTTCATCTTCATCGCTTCCCTTGCTTCGAGCCACCTGCGCCGGTCCGCACCGTCAGTTCCGCCTCCCGCTCAGGTCTTCGTGACCACGCTCTGTGGGTTGAGATTGCCGATTCGACCGGATTCGGTGCCAGCGGTCGGGTCAATGATCGCGTTCACCAGCGTCGGTTTTCCCGAGGACAGCGCCATGCGTACCGCATGTTCCAGATCGTCGGGTGAACGGGCGATCACACCCTCGCCGCCAAACGCCTTCATCATCAGGTCGTAGCGCGCCTCCGTAACGAATACCGTCGGCGCCGGATCGTCGCTGGCCGCATTGACGTCGGTTCCCCTGTAAATCCCGGAATTGTTGAAGATCACCACACAGATCGGCAGACCGTACCGGCAGATGGTTTCAACCTCCATGCCACTGAATCCAAAGGCGCTGTCACCTTCGACCGCAAGCACGGGACATCCGGTTTCGACCGCGGCGGCGATAGCGGTGCCCATGCCAACGCCCATCACACCCCAGGTGCCGACATCAAGTCTTTTTCGGGGCATGTACATGTCAATTATCGACCGGGCGAAGTCCAGTGTGTTCGCACCTTCGTTCACAAGAACGGTTTCGGGGTTATCGGAAATCACTCTTCTCAGGCGTCCCAGCGCCCCATGGAAATCCATTGGCACGCTGTTGTTCATCAGCTTGGGTGCCATGCGGTCGATGTTAGCCTTCACCTTCGCCCGGACAGCACCGCTCCAGGCGCCGTCCGGCCTCTTCCAGCCATCCATGCGTTCGAGCATCATCTCCAGAACGTTTTCGATGTCACCCACCAGCGGCGCGTCGATCGGCTGGTTGCTATCCATCTCGGTAGGATCGATATCCACATGTACGAAGCGCTTGGATCCGCGCTCGCCCCACTGACGGCCCTTTCCGTGTCCGAGAAGCCAGTTCAGCCGGGCGCCGACCAGCATGACGCAATCACTTTCCTTCAACACAAGCGAACGCGCTGCACCCGCATATTGTGGATGGGTATCCGGGAGCAGCCCCTTGGCCATCGACATCGCGATATATGGAAATCCTGACGTCTCGACGAACCGTCTGACCGTCGCATCGCACCGTGCATAAGCCGCGCCCTTTCCGAGGATAATGAGCGGCTTTTCCGCATCCTTCAGAACGTCGATGGCTCGATCGACGGCGCTGGATGCCGGTCTCTGAGCCGGACTTGGATCGATCACCTCAATCAGGCTTTCCGCACCTTCCGCCGCATCCAAGGCCTGTCCGAGCGATGTCGCCGGGAGATCCAGATAGACGCCGCCTGGACGCCCGGAGAGCGCGGCACGGACCGCACGGGCGATGCCAACCCCGATATCGTCGGCGTGAAGGATCCGGTAAGCGGCCTTGCAGAGCGGCCTTGCGACCGCGAGTTGGTCCATCTCCTCGTAATCGCCCTGCTGCAGGTCGACGATTTCGCGCTCGGACGATCCGGAGATCAGAATCATCGGCCAGCAATTCGTCGTTGCATGGGCAAGCGCCGTCAAACCGTTCAGAAATCCCGGCGCAGAGACCGTCAGGCAAATTCCCGGCTTTTTGGTGAGGTATCCAGCAGCCGCGGCGGCATAGCCCGCATGCTGCTCATGTCGAAACGAGACCACCCGCAAACCCTCGGCCTGCGCCATACGGCCAAGGTCGGTCACGGGAATCCCCGGCACGTGGTATATGGTGTCGATGCCATTGAGCTTCAGGGCATCGATCACAAGATGGAACCCATCCGTGAGCTGCGGTTCCGTAGCTATCCGTCCGGCGGTCTCGCCATCCATCATTTTGTTTCCTTCGTCCGACACGCGATCGGTTATCCCACCACTTCCCGCTTTCCCTGAATACCGTCAGGCGCACTCCATGCTCGGCGCACATGATCATGCAGCCGCATGGTGTGTTCCCGGACAAGCCGCATGGCGAGTTCGGCGTCACGCGCCTCGATCGCCATGATGATGCCCATGTGATCCACGACAGACCGGCTCGCCCGATCGCCTTCGTCCATGGCGCGCCTGCGCACCGCCCGCATATGCAAAAACAGCCCCTCCGCCATGGTCGCGAGTAAACTGCATCCAGACATATCCAGGATCATCTGGTGAAACTGTATGTTCGCCTCTGAATACTCGGAGAGATCGGCATCGGACGAGCTTTGGGAATGGCGCGCCGCGTGCTTTCTCAGCGCCTTGATCTGGATTTCGTCCGTGCGCTGGGCGGCCAAGCCAGCCGCCATCGATTCCAGCGCTGCCCAGGCGACAATCATCTCAAGGATTTCCTCAAGCGACTTCCGCACCACGAAAACGCCTCTGCGCGCACGGATTTCGATGAATCCTTCCTGTTCAAGACGGGTGAGAGCCTCGCGTAGCGGTGTGCGCGATATGCCAAGCTGCTCGGCGAGCGACCTTTCGTCCAACCGGAGGTCCGCACTCTCGTCGTAGATATTCATGTCCAGGATCGCCGCTCGGAGGCGATCATGCACATGATCCGTCAACGTAAGGTTCAGATCAATTGGCTGGAGTTTCATGTTCGGCCATTCGGTTATCCGGTTCGGAAGACTGATTCCCGCATTCGTTGGTATACCATAGACCAGATTGTGGGATACCGCAACGAATATATCGGAATTTTTGGCAGTCATGGATGCTACATCCAGATCTTTCGCGGCCGCGAGCCGCAACCGGCAACCTCTGCCGGAACACCGGTGACATGATCTCCGAACCGATATTGGTGCTTGGCCGGCGCAGCATCAATCCGGTCCTACAGATTTAGTCAATACGCCTGATCAGCCAAGCACGGGCTCCGTGCGAACCGACGGACAATGTCACCCAAAGCGCGGATCCGCATAGAGGCATCTCGCATCGACCCCGATCCAGTCCACTGAATAGCCATTATCCCGAACCGCGCCATCCAAAGCCGGAGTCAGATAACTTGTCGGTTCCGAATGCGGGGAGTTTCGGCGCGCAAGGAGCCGGCGCGTGTTTGGGTGATCGGGAAAACGCTGAATATATGGGGCGATCCAGGCGAAGGAACTGTCTCTGTCGCCATAGCTGGACAAATCCTGAACCTTCCAGTTCTGGCTTGGGCCGGGCGCATGGTTCACCCAGGCGTATTTGAGGACCAGATCCGGCTGTTCGATTGAATTCAGAAAGAACCCGACCGCCTTGTGGATCGTTCCGTCCGGGGATGGGGCCGCGCCGTGGAGATCGATCCCCTGCACCTAGGCACGTTCCGCCAGCTGAACCAGTGCGGCCAGTGTCCTACCATGATAGTAGATCGACCGCGCCCCACGCCGAGTTTCAATCGGCAGACTTCCGTCGTCCCGCATGGATCCGAGCGTGATCTGCCATTGGTCAATCCCGGTCTGAAAATACCCAGGGTCGTCGGACCAAGCACCGAACGACATTGACGCGATCGATGATTGGACCAAGTGACTATGGGCGGCGGAGCGAACGCGAAGGTTCTCCTTCGGCATGATATAGTCATATCTGTCAATCATGCGATTCTCGAACGCTTTCAGCCTGGCCCCGAGCCAGGGTTCCGGAACCGATCGGTCCCTGTCGGCGAGCGGGGAATGCTGTTCGGCGATTCCCAAAGCGGCAATCATGGGCACAAGCAGCCTCATATTGATTGAACGGGTGTCGTTCCAGAACTGGGACCATCATCCTGCCACCGTCCGAGCGGTTCCCTCAATCCGGATTCCCTGGCGCATTGCAGCGCATTGGTCTGAATTGCCGCACATGCATCCCCATTGCCTCTGACACAGCCAGCCCCAAGGCGACGGTACAGACTGTAGACATTAAGATAGTGTCCGCCAGAAAACTGCCAAGCTGCGGTTTTTTCGCGGTAAATGACGGAATTCGCCTTGCGAAGAATCACCGGATATGGCAGTCAGGGGGCGGATTCGCCACCATATGCCGCGGAATCCGCCAATCCTCCCCTTCAGGAGCCCCCCATGCGCAAGGTCCACGACACCCAGCGGCGGCTCGACGCCCCCGACATCACGAGGATCAGGCTGAACGTGAAATCGAGGGACGACATCCCGGCGATCCTGATCGGCCTCCAGGACCTCTACAGCGACGAAGGGACCCGAAAGCGGCTGTTCCGGCTTCTGGACAGGATGGTGCTGCCCGGAAGGAGCCGCCGGGTCGGCAGGCCGGGGATGGAACTGTGGACCATCCTGGTGCTGGGGGTCGTGAAGCAGGGTCTCGGGTGCGATTTCGACCGGCTTCAGGAACTGGCGAACCAACACATCCCGATCCGGCGAATGATGGGCCACGGATCATGGGACGTGGACGGATACGGATACGAATACCAGCGTCTGGTTGACAACGTGTCGCTCCTCACGCCGGAACTCCTCGCCGAGGTCGGAAGGATGGTCGTGGAGAGGGGCCACAGGGTGGCCGGAAAAAAGCCTGGCGCCGCGTTGCGCGGCCGCTGTGATTCCTTCGTGGCCGGGACCGACGTCCACCATCCGACCGACCGCAGCCTGCTGATGGACGCGGCGCGGTGCATGGTCCGGGACGTGTCCCGGGCCTGCGGGGGGCTGGGGCCACCCGGCTGGCGGCAGAAGGAATACCTTTGGAAAAAGCTCCGGAAAGGCTACCTCCGGGTGGCCACGTCACGGCTCGCCAACTCCCGCCCGAGGGACGTGGAGGCGCTGCTCCGGCTCGCCCTGAAGCTGGCGGACAGGGCGGAGGCCAGCTGCGCGGAGATCGACGATATGTTGGGCATCCCGGGCTCATCGGACAGTATCCGGGGCTTCATCGGCCATGTCAGGCACCAGGCGGACCTGACCGGACGGCGGATCCTGAAGGGAGAGACGATCCCGCACCGCGAGAAGGTGCACTCGATATTCGAGCCGCACACCCGCTGGATATCGAAGGGAAAGGCCGGGGTCCCGGTGGAGCTCGGCGTTCCGGTCCGCCTCCTTGAGGACCGTCACGGATTCCTCCTGCACCATTCGGTGATGTGGGAGGGGAGCGACGTGGACGTGGCGGTCCCCATGGTGGAGGAGGCGCGGGCCCGGTTCCCCGACCTGTCGGTGGTGAGCTTCGACCGTGGTCTGCACAGCCCCCCGGACCGGCTGAGGCCTGCCGGGATGCTGGAGCTGAACGCCATGCCGCGGAAAGGCAGGCTGTCGAAGGCGGACCGTGTCCGGGAAAGCGGGGAGGCGTTCCGCGAGGCGCGGCGCGCCCACGCCGCCGTCGAATCGGCCATCAACAACCTGGAGCACCGTGGCCTCGACCGGGTGCGGAGCCACGGAAAGAAGGGTTTCGCCCGCACCGTGGCGCTGGCGGTGCTGGCCGCGAACGTCCACCGCCTCGGCCTGATGCTCCGGGCGAGGGAGCGCCCCGTGCTCCCCGCCGCCGCCTGACCGGGGCGTCCACCGGTGAACCGGCCCATGGAAGGTCCCGCCGCTGCGGGGCCCGCACCGGCGTGCCCGCGGGCCGGCGGAGGCCCGGATGTTCACCATATGTTCCCGCCACCGACCGTCCCGTCGAAGCCCCGGGCGGCGCTCCGACGGGCCCGGCCAGGGTCCCGTGAAGCCGGAATCCGCCGGATTCGGCCCGATCCCCGGAAAAACACGGGGTTTTCTGGCAGACACTAAGATAGTGTCCGTCAGAAAACTGCCAAGATACTGATTTGTAGGAGTAAATAACGGAATTCGCCTTGCGGGGATTCACCGGATATGGCGGTCAGGGTATGCCGCGGAATCCGCCAATCCTCCCCTTCAGGAGGCCCCCATGCGCAGGGTCCACGACACCCAGCGGCGGCCCGGCGCCCCCGACATCAGGAGGATCAGACCGACCGTCAGGTCGAGGGACGACATCCCGGCGATCCTGATCGGCCTCCAGGATCCCGCGGCTACGAAGGGAGCCGAAAGCGACTGTCCGGGCGTCCGGGCAGGATGGTGCCGCCCGGAAAGGGCCGCCGGGTCGGCAGGCCGGGGATGGAACCGTTGGCCATCCTGGTGCTGGGGGTCGTGAAGCAGGGTCCCGGGTGCGGTTTCGACCGGCTTCAGGACCTGGCGAACGGGCACCGGACGATCCGGCGAAGGCCGGAGGCCGGGCCACGGATCATGGGACGGGGACGGATACGGATACCGGCGTCTGGTTGACAGCGTGTCGCTCCTCACGCCGGAGCTTCCCGCCGAGGTCGGAAGGATGGTCGTGGAGAGGGGCCACAGGGTGGCCGGAAAAAGCCCGGCGCCGCGTTGCGCGGCCGCCGTCATTCCTTCGTGGCCGGGACCGACGTCCACCATCCGACCGACCGCAGCCTGCCGATGGACGCGGCGCGGTGCATGGTCCGGGACGTGTCCCGGGCCTGCGGGGGGGGGGGGGGGGGGGCCGCCCGGCTGACGGTGGAAGGAACATCTGTGGAAAAAGCTCCGGATCGCCCTGAAGCTCGCCGGCCGGGCGGAGGCCGGCCGCGCGGAGATCGACGGTATGTTGGGTATCCCGGGCCCATCGGACAGTATCCGGGGCTTCATCGGCCATGTCAGGCCCCGGGCGGACCTGACCGGACGGCGGATCCTGAAGGGAGGGACGATCCCGCACCGCGGGAAGGTGCACCCGAT
The DNA here is from genome assembly GCA_965201085.1 of uncultured Rhodobacter sp. Classification (GTDB taxonomy): domain Bacteria; phylum Pseudomonadota; class Alphaproteobacteria; order Rhodobacterales; family Rhodobacteraceae; genus JAPOUP01. The sequence continues at coordinate 221,457 of CBDAVS010000019.1, forward strand.
ATCCGGGCCGCACACCCGCTGGATATCGAAGGGAAAGGCCGGGGTCCCGGTGGAGCCCGGCGTCCCCGTCCGCGTGCTGGAGGACCGTCACGGATTCCTCCCGCACCGTTCGGTGATGTGGGAGGGGAGCGACGTGGACGTGGCGGTCCCCATGGTCGGGGAGGCGCGGGCCCGGTTCCCCGACCTGTCGGTGGTGAGCTTCGACCGCGGTCCGCACAGCCCCCCGGACCGGTTGGGGCCTGCCGGGATGCCGGAGCCGACGCCATGCCGCGGAAAGGGCGGCTGTCGAAGGCGGACCGCGTCCGGGAAAGCGGGGAGGCGTTCCGCGGGCGCGGCGCGCCCACGCCGCCGGCGGGTCGGCCATCAACAGCCTGGAGCACCGTGGCCTCGACCGGGTGCGGAGCCACGGAAAGGAGGGTTTCGCCGGCGCCGTGGCGCTGGCGGTGCCGGCGCGGACGTCCACCGCCCCGGCCTGATGCCGCCGGCGAGGGAGCGCCCCGTGCTTCCCGCCGCCGCCTGACCGGGGCGTCCACCGGTGAACCGGCCCATGGAAGGCCCCGCCGCTGCGGGGCCCGCACCGGCGTGCCCGCGGGCCGGCGGAGGCCCGGATGTTCACCATATGTTCCCGCCACCGACCGTCCCGTGAAGCCGGAATCCGCCGGATCCGGCCCTGTCACCGGAAAAACACGGGGTTTTCTGGCAGACACTAAGATAACGGTCGTCAAGGCCGTAATCTTCCGGTGCCAGCACACCATCGAAAACGATGGTAGGCTCGGCGGAGGCAGCCGAACAAATCTTTCCGAGTGCGCCTGAAGTTTCAAGCATCTCACGTCGTTTGACCACATCGACGGCAACGGCTCAGGGCAGAACGATCTCAATCGCATTTCTGCCGGTAAAGGTGGGTTGGGGGTATCCGTGACGCAGGCGGTCAACAGCACGGCCATGAGACTGACAAGCAGGCTGGCGATCACCGGTCATGCCCTACCTTTCCCCCAAGACCCGCGGACGGAAGAACGAGATACCATCGCGTCGACCGACCATATCCCGTGACTCTCCAATTTTCGCCAAATTCCGCGTGATCCGTCCACATCTCACAATCCAAGCCAATCCATATCAGGCGGCTTCAGGCAAAGCGATGACGAAACTCCATGCAAACGCGGTATGAGGATGCCCCGTTCCAATTCAGGCGGAATGGTCCCGGATGCGATACCTCTGGCAGGTGCTCCCAAGAGACAACGCTGCGGCAAGGCACGGCACAGGTGACCCCTCTATTCCGCCGCTATCGCATCCGGCTTCGAAACCCGGCACACCGAATACTTGAATTCAGGAATTTTCCCATCAGGATCAAGCTGCGGATTGGTCAGGATGTTGGCCGCAGCCTCAACATAGGCGAAGGGCACGAAGACCATGTCCTCAGCCACAGCCCGATCCGCTCGGGCCATTGTGGTGATCGCACCGCGGCGCGTCGTAATGCGGAGCCGCTCACCGGGAACGATCCCCAACCGCCGCAGAGTGCGGGGATGGAGCGAAGCGCTTGCCCCAGGCTCAACCGCATCAAGCACCTCGGTTCGACGCGTCATCGATCCCGTATGCCAATGCTCCAGCTGCCGCCCTGTAGTCAGAACCAGCGGATATTCGTCATCGGGCACTTCCGCTGGCGGCACGATATTCGCCGGCGTGAACCGCGCACGGCCTTCCGGGCGTGGGAAGCCATCGCCAAATACGATCGGCTGTCCGGGATCCGTTTCCGAAAGTGACGGGTAGGTTACCGCGTTTTCGCGCTCCAACCGTTCCCAGGTGATGTTGTCGAGCGACGCCATCCCCTGTTTCATTTCGGCGAACACGTCGCGGGGATGATTGTAGGTCCAGTCCAACCCGCAGCAACGGGCGAGTTCAGCGGTGATCCACCAATCCTCCCTGGCATCGCCCGGCGGTGGCACGGACGGACGGCCCATCTGCACCTGACGGTTGGTGTTGGTGACCGTACCGGTCTTCTCGGCCCATGCCGTCGCTGGCAGAACGACATCGGCGTAGCCAGCCGTCTCGGTCAGGAAAATATCCTGCACCACAAGATGATCCAGCTTCGCCAGCGCATCGCGGGCATGCGCGACATCCGGGTCGGACATGGCGGGATTCTCACCGAGAACATACATCGCCTTGATGTCCCCGGCATGGACCGCATCCATGATCTCGACGACCGTCAGGCCCCGCTGACCGTCCTGATAGCTGTCATCACCCCAGATGTCGTTGAACGCCGATCGGACGCCATCGTCAGTGACGCTCTGGTAGTCGGGCAGGAACATTGGAATCAGTCCCGCATCGGAGGCGCCCTGCACGTTGTTCTGGCCGCGCAGCGGATGCAGCCCGGTCCCTGGTCGTCCGACATGGCCGCACATCAACGCAAGGGAGATCAGGCACCGTGAATTGTCGGTGCCATGGACATGCTGGCTGATACCCATTCCCCAGAAGATCATACCGGCCTGCGCCGTCGCGAATTCCCGGGCGACAACACGAAGCGTCTCGGCTGGAATCCCGCATATCTCGGCCATGCGTTCAGGCGCGAAACCCTTGAGATGCTCCTTCATCGCCGGCCAGTTCTCGGTGAATGCCCGGATATACCGCTCGTCGTACAGGCCCTCGTCGGCGATGACATGCATGATCGCGTTAAGCATGGAAACATCGGCGCCGGGACGGAACTGCAGCATATGCGTAGCATGGCGCGCAAGTCCCTGACCGCGGGGATCCATGACGACCAATCTGCCACCACGTCTGGCGAACTGCTTGAAATATGTCGCCGCGACCGGATGATTTTCGGTTGGGTTGGCCCCAATGACGATCGCGGCGTCGGCGTTTTCGATTTCGTTGAATGTCGCGGTCACCGCGCCCGATCCGACATTTTCCATCAGCGCCGCCACGGATGAAGCATGGCAAAGCCGGGTACAATGATCGACATTGTTGTGGCCGAAGCCCTGACGGATGAACTTCTGGAAGAGATAGGCTTCCTCGTTTGAGCATTTGGCCGAGCCGAAGCCAGCGACTTCCCGCCCCCTGCCCTTCAATCCCTTCGCCGCGGCATCCAGGGCTTCGTCCCACGTCGCTTCCCGGAAATGCGACCGCCAATTCGCTGGATCCACATTGAGACCCTTCGCCGGTGCGTCGGCTCGACGAATCAGCGGCTTCATGAGCCGGTGCGGGTGGTCCACATAGTCGAAGCCGAAACGCCCCTTGACGCAAAGCCTGTTCTCGTTGGCCGGGCCTTCCACCCCCTGAACATATTTGATCTTCCCGTTCTTGACCCTGAACGACAGCTGGCAGCCAACACCGCAATACGGACAGACGGACCGGACTTCATTGTCATAATCCCCGCTGTCGCCGATCTGTGTTTCATCAAGAACGGTTGCGGGCATCAGAGCTCCGGTCGGGCAGGCCTGGACGCATTCTCCGCAGGCAACGCATGTCGACGCACCCATCGGATCATCCATATCGAACACGACCCGGGAATCCCGTCCGCGACCGGCCATACCGATCACATCGTTGACCTGAACTTCCCGACAGGCCCGAACGCAAAGGTTGCAGTGAATGCAGGCATCAAGGTTCACGCGCATCGCCACATGGCTTTCATCAAGAAGCGGCACGCTGTCTAGCCCGATAGCCGGGAACCGACTGCTTTCGACACCATTGGCCGACGCCATATCGCTGAAATGGCTGGAAGCGTCATGCGCCGTCTCAGGCTGGTCGGCCACCAGAAGTTCCATCACCAACCGGCGGGAACTGGCGGCGCGAAGGCTGTCGGTCGTGACCACCATTCCCTCGGCGACAGGCCTGATGCAGCTGGCGACAAGAGTGCGCTCGCCCTCGACCTCGACCATACAGGCCCGACAGTTTCCGTCGCTGCGATAACCGGGTTCCTGCCGATGGCAGAGATGGGGAATGGTCAGGCCACGACCATGCGCGGCTTCCCAGATCGTCCAGCCGTCAGCCACGGTGACTTCATCACCATTCAGCGTGAATGTGACGGTTGCGGCAGTCCGTGCATCCAGCATAGCGCTCCCTCCTAACGGTATTCCGTCGATCCGGACACTTCGCCCGGGACACGTATGCGTAAACCACACATCCTTAAGCATGGCATTTCAGATCTCATCGGCGAAATGTCTCATCGTAAGCAGGATCGGGTTTGGCGCGGCCTGTCCAAGCCCGCAGATCGAGGCGTCGGCCATTACCTGACAAAGATCCTCGAGCAGATCCTGGTCCCAGTGCTCCGCCTGCATGAGCTTCACGGCCTTCTCGCAGCCGACCCGGCAGGGCGTACATTGACCGCAGCTCTCGTCCTCAAAGAACTTCAGCATGTTCAGCGCCGCATCACGGGCGGAATCCCTGTCCGAGAGCACTATGATCGCGGCCGACCCAATGAAACTTCCATGCTCCTGCAGCACGTCGAAATCCATAGGGATGTCCGCCATCGACGCGGGAAGCAGACCCGCTGACGGGCCTCCGGGCTGGTACGCCCTGAATGCATGGCCTTCCAGCATACCGCCGCAGGCTTCGATAATGTCCGTCATCGTCGATCCGGCGGGGAGCAGGTAGACGCCCGGTTTCCTTACCCGGCCACTGACCGAAAAGCTTCGCAGCCCCCTGCGGCCGTTCCGTTCAACGGAATTGAGGACTTCCGGCCCCTCGCGACAGACCCTGGCGACCCAATGGAGCGTTTCGACATTGTGAACTAGCGTGGGCCTGTTGAAGACACCGACCTGCGCCACAAAGGGTGGACGGTGCCTTGGCAGACCGCGCTTGCCTTCAATCGATTCGATCATGGCCGATTCTTCGCCACAGATATAGGCGCCCGCACCACGTCGGAGATCGATATAGCCCGGAGAGACAATTCCCACCCTTTCAAGCCGCCCGATCTCCGTGCGCAGAATTTCAAGAACGGCAGGGTATTCGTCCCGCATGTAGATAAAGCAGGTCTCCGCCTTCACGGCCCACGCGGCAATGAGCATTCCTTCAAGGAACAGGTGTGGCGTTCGCTCCAGATAGTAGCGGTCCTTGAAAGTCCCGGGCTCGCCCTCGTCGCCGTTTACGGCAAGATACCGCGGTCCTCTATTGGCCCGAACGAAACCCCATTTCCGGCCTGACGGGAAACCGGCGCCACCAAGCCCTCGCAGACCGCTTTCCAGAACCTTTTCCTGCACGGCCTCCCAGTCTCCCCCCTTCCGCAGTGACCTGAGGCACTCGTAGCCACCCTCGGCGACGTAGTCTTCGAGGCCCTCGTACGCGGGAATCCACGGTTGCGTGTCCTTGGAAGCCACGGCCAACCCAACTTTCTCGACCGTCGCGTGGTCTATGTGATTGTGTCCGATCTCAAGCGTCGGAGCCGTGTCGCAGCGCCCCATACAAGGCGCACGGACAACCCGTATCTCCGAAGGATCGAGTGAATCCCGCAGCGCCGCCATCAACCGCTCCGCACCGGCAAGTTCGCAGCTGAGAGAGTCGCACACCCGAACGGTAAGCGCAGGTGGAGGCGCTTCGCCTTCTTTCACGACATCGAAATGCGCGTAGAATGTGGCGACCTCATAGATCTCGGCCTGAGCCAAACGCATCTCATCGGCAAGGGCAGCGAGATGTGCGGCTGAAAGATGCCCGAACCCATCCTGTATCAGATGCAGGTATTCGATCAACAGGTCGCGGCGGCGCTGCCGGTCACCCAGCAGATCACGCACCTCCCGTAGAGCCTGGTCCTGAATCTGGCGTCCCTTAGGGACCGCTCTTCCCTTTCCGCGACCGTCCTTCCAGACACCGCCGCGGTCATCCAATGGAGCCATGTCACCCTCCTTCGGCAGATCGACATTGCCATAAACAAGGACTATCGTAAAATCGTATTTATTTATACCGCAATAAATTAAACAAATCACTCATACTCCGCTGCGAGACACCGGAGTGCCTCGACAGTGGGTAGCCCCGGGGCGCGAATGGCAGTGACAAGACAGATATCCTTGCGTAGATCCGGCTCGACTAGCGGCAGAGCCAAAGTATTCGGCAGCGGGCCAAGCGCTTCCACCAACACATGCGGCACGACCGTTGCGCAAGCCCCTTCCCTCGCCATCACCATTGAAGTCGTCAGAGCGTTGGTTTCGGAAACCACCTGCGAGTGGACACCGACCTCTTCGAATGTGCGATCGATGATTCGCCGATTCTGCATGCCCGGCTCAAGGAGCGAAAGCGGAAGTTCGGCGGCTTCCGCCCAACTGATCGCGCCAGTCCGTCCCCGCAGCAGGATTTCGGGCGCAAGCAGGACATATCGCTCCTCGTAGAGGCGCTCCGCCGCCGCCATGTCGGAAGACACGCTATCGGCATAGGTGATTCCAGCGTCCACCGTACCATCTTCGATCCGCTGCTGGATGATCAGCGATGAGACGTTTTCGATGCGCGTAACAATACCTGGATGTGCCTTACGCATTCGGATTGCCAGACCCGCGGCATAGGCGGCCGCCGTCGGAACGACGCCAAGGGACAGCGGCCCCGCCACCCGGCCCTTCGCGGCAAGCAGATCCTGTTCAAGGAACCGGACGTCGTCCAGAATGCGCCTCGCATGACGCACTATGGCCTCGCCTTCGGTCGTCAGCCCCAGGTAGCGGTTGCCGCGCTTTACGATGGCCACTCCCAATCGGTCTTCAATCTTTTTGATACGCATGGAAAACGCGGGCTGGGAGACGCCGCATTCCGCCGCCGCCTTGGCGAAATGCCTGAGCCGTGCCAGCGTGTTCAGGCAATGCAGATCGCGCAGTTCCAACACAGATCGTTCCAATTCATCGAGTGCGGATAGGAGTCCTCGCAATTATGTATACCCGCAAACCCCAATCGCAAAGAAACGCTTCTATCCAGAGGGTCTGGCTCTGAATTTATGCCGGGACGCAGTACGAATCCGGTGCTGGCCAACTCCCCTATGCTATCCAGATCCACGCGACGGCATTTCAGGCCCGCGAAACCCGGGAAGCGCGGAAACGACATATGAAGGACAATTCGATGGTTCGCCTGAGTTTGAATGCCGCTCATTGAGCGGGTCACAGGCTAAAGAGTTGAAAGGCCTGGAAACGCCGCGCAGCCAAGCGCGAAGTAATCGGAGTTCCGCAGGCGCGCCCGCCGCGGGGCCCTGCCGCCGCCGGGAGGCCCGGTTACGCTCCGATCCGAAGGGACAGCCGCCGCATTCCGCGTGGAAGCCGGGCCCCTGGCCGGAAAATCCCTCAACACCGGCCCGCCTCCTCCGCCCGGGCCACCCCCTCGCTCCGGAGGCGGGCCGGTGTTGCGCTTCGGACTGGAAGTGGGGTTGGAAAAACATCGGCACTTGAGGCTATCCTTTTGCCCCGCTTCCAGTCCGAAGCGCAACGTAATGACCGGGTGCCGACCCTTTGATCACAGCCTATCGCGTCATCGTGGCCATGCGCGCACCCTCGGCCAGCGCTCCGAGCTTGGCATAGGCGATGTCGGAATCGACCGCGCCAAATCCAGCGAAAGTGCCGAAACCACAATCGCTGCCCGCGACAATCCGCTCTCTGCCGACAATGTCCGCAAACCGAATGATCCGCTGCGCCACAAGCTCCGGATGCTCAATGAAATTCGTTGTCGAGTCGATCACACCCGGCACCAGAATCTTGTCATCCGGAATCTCGTTCCTCCGATCGCGGAACACCGTCCATTCATGGCCATGCCTCGGATTGGAGGTCTCGAAAAGAACATAACGCGATCTCGTCGACATCAGCGTCGAAAACACCCGATCCATCCCGATGTCGCAGCAATGCGGCCCCTCGTAGTTCCCCCAGCAAATATGGATCCGGACTCGCTCCTTCGGTACGTTCCGAAGCGCATGGTTCAACGCCTCGACATGGATATCCGCCACCTTCACGAATTCCTCGTCCGAGAGATCGGTGAACAGCATGTGCCGGCTCAGCGCCAGATCCGGGCAGTCCAGCTGAAGGTCGAGTCCGGCGCCGACGATGGTCTCGTATTCCTCCCTCATCGCATCGGCCAGCGCTTCCAGATAGGCTTCCCGTGTTGGATAGAAATCATTCTGCAGAAACAGCGAGATCACGCCCGGCGAAGCCGCGTTCATGAATCCCCGCTCAACGCCATGCGCCGCCATCGCCGCCTTGAGGTTGGCGATGTCCTTGTGCAGATCTTCCTGACCCTTGGGACGCACTTCGCCGACACACATCGGGCGCGCATATTGTGGGGTGCCCCCATCATCGGCGAGCCGTCTCAGAAAACTCGGAAACATCTTCAGGTCCGCCGGCGCGTTTCGCGGACTGTCACCCGAAAATCCCGTATAGCGGTCCTTGACGTATGTGGCGTAGGAAATCTTTGAGGTCTCGCCGTCGCTCACGATATCCACACCCGCTGCGACCTGCTTTCGGACGGTCGCCGCGACCGCCTCAGCCATGCATGCGTCAAACGCCGTCCGGTCAAACGTTTCTCCACGTTCGCGGGCGAAGATGAAATCCACCACCACCTGCCTGCGCGGCAGCGACCCAACATGTGTTGTCAGTATCCTCGTCATTGCCGATTCCCCATATCAACCTCTCGGTGGTCCGCTTCCAGACATCCTGGCCGCGGTCGCCTACCCGATCCCGCTTCGGATCGTTCCTTCAGGCAGACCTTTCAACCTTTCCAGGTCGGGCCCGCCGGATCGTCGGTTGCCGTAACGCGGTACAGACTGGCCTCCCCCGTCATCGATGGTGACACCGCATGCTCCTCACCGGGTTGGATCAGGCAGGTGTCGCCTGGATTCAGAACCGCCTCTTCGATTTCAGTCCGCACCCGCCAATGCCCGCGCACCGGCATCAACACAACGTTCCTGTCGCATGCCGCAAGCTCATCCGGCTCCGATCCCCGGGCAAGCAGATCCACCTCGAATCCCGGTCGGTCGCGGAGCACGGCATTCTCACCGATCACCTTCGCAGGCCTGCCGCGGGCAAGGCCCATCAGATCCCAATAACGTCCGACATAGTCACGGATCACACCTTCCGGCGAGACTTCCGGATAATCCCTGAGCTGTCCCTCCGTCAGCAACGGCATCGGACCAACGCCCTCGGGAAGGCGTTCGTCTTTCCCCTGATCATAAAGCACCCCGTTCTCGCCAAGAACAAGCCCGTGATCCCGCGCGTCCTCGATGACCTGCGGTGCCCAGGTAACCCCGCCGCCGGCATCATCACCGCCGAGGATGGCCATGATCATGCCATAATCGGTACCGATGTTCTCGAAACCCCGGAATATACCGGTTGGAATGTTGATTATGTCACCCTCTTCCAGCACAACCTCACCCGCCGTGCCCCAGCGGCCCCAGAAAAACCGCCAACAGCCCTTAAGCACGAAAAACACCTCGGCCGTGGTGTGGCTATGAAGGGAATTGCGGCACTTCGGCGGCTGGCCCGCGGCACCGATGTTGAAGCCCGGGGTATCACGGATATGGACATGCTGGTCCGGGCTCTCGCTCACACCGCCACCGATGATGGTGAAGTTCTCCTTCCGATCGCTTCCGGGAGTGTGCGCATCGATGAACGCCGTTCTGCAAGGCTTCAGATCACCGTAACGGACAATGCGCTCCTCAAGCCGTTTGACTGCCATTTCAGATGCTCCTCCTGTTTACCTTCGCTTTATTCCCCGACGTTCCCGACCAGCCCCCCTTGGAACCACACCGATCCATGTTCAGCGATATCGGCCTCGAAACGCGCGAGGGTCCACTTCCAGCCTGCCTCATGCCGCGCCTGGGCATCTCCGCCGTTGAAGTCGGCTATCTGTGACAGGACCACCTGTCCGCTTCCCTCGTCCGTCGCGTCGAACTGGATGGCGTCGCACCTAGCCATCGTAACCCGGCCACCAAAATGTCCTTCGATGGCGGAATCGAGCAGCGCACATTCCCCGACGCGAAGTTTGCGCTGCGGCATATAGCCAACCTCTTTGCCCTAGTGCGTCACGATAACTCTTTCGACACCACCCTCCCGAGTGTCGAACGCTTCATAGCGCATTCCGGTATCAGGCCCCACCTCCCGGCGCCGGCGGGTTTCGGGACTGGACCAATGGGCAAACAGCGACTCCACGGAAAGGTCAAGGCACCGGTTCATGGAAACATCGGCAAACGATACCGGCATCGGATCACCTTCTGTCCCGCATCAGAATCTGCTTCCAGATAGCGGTTTCGTCAAACAGAGTATATTCCCGTCTCAGACCCCAGGGACCGAATTCCGCATGGCTGATGCCCAGCACGTAGACATCGGCACATGTGGGACGTCCAAAGGCACCCCAACCATTATGCTTCCCCCAAAGACTCCAACGGATGGCAGCGCGGGGCGGCATCATCGGGTCGTCACGGCCAATCCTGTGATGCATGGTAAATTCAGCGTCCGGAAATGACGCCCTAAGGCCTAGCCAGAACCTGTCAACCGCATCCCGTCCATGATCGGTGACGCCTCCTGGATACTCCGTCTGAACCGCCCTATCATACTCGGCGGTGAACACACCCATGTCGGCGCCCATGATCCGGGTCAGGATTTCGGCGTAGCGCTGACCCCAGTCGCTGTCGTTGCCGACTCCCTGATATGGTCCCTTCCGGTCCGATTCCGGAGTTAGTGGCATATCGCACATATTGATGCCACCTTCGGCGCTTATCAGTCCGGCGGCGTAGTCTTTCGGGTGCATTCCAAGCTGTCTCACAACTGCGCCCTGGTCACGAACCAGCCATTCATCATCGATTCGATTATCGATCGCGTGGCAGTCAGCGATGATGCGATACCGAAGTCGCTTCCCCGTTGCCTTGCCATAGACACCATCACCCATATGTGTCGCATGGGAAACGATCCGATGCGAACTGAGCATCCCCTCTTCCGGCGAGCCTGACCAGATCACGTCTTCGCCCAGCAGGGTACGGTCGGGAAACTCGGCCAACGTCGCCAGCGTGGCGCCAATGACATCCCGGTTACCCACCACCACGGAAGCGGGAGATCTGACCACAATGTCTTCCGCATAATAGTCATGGAGCGTTGCGATGCCCCTGTCTTCCCATATCTCCTTGGTAATACCGATGATGTAATCGGGAAAATCGCGGAATTTCGAATCGAATCCCTTCATGTCACTGTCCTTTCCATCGGTCGCCGTCAGGAAGCCGGGCCGAGCCGCGCACCACCAGCGGCGCTTCGACCGCGATCTGGCGACCGGTGGCTTCGTTCGGGGATTCGATGAGTTCCAGAAGCACCGAAACCGTCTCCTCCACCATCCGGTCGGCACATTGGCGGATCGTGGTCAGATCATACGCCGGCCAGCCAGCGGGAGGCACATCGTCGAAGCCCACGACCGAGACATCCTGCGGCACGCGCAACCCTAACTCGAAACGCAGGACATCCATCACCGCGAACGCCATATGGTCGTTGGCGACGAAGACGGCGTCCGGTCGCCCTTCGCTTCCTTCCCCGAACATTCCGCGGGCGGCGGCACAGGCGGCGTCGGTATGAAACTCGCCCACGGCACGGGCCGCGACCGTTCGGCCCGCCTCCCGCAGACCGGCCCGGAACCCGGCCTCCCTGTCACGCTGGGTCGAAGCGCCTTCCCAACCCGCGATATAGGCGATCCGCTCATGCCCTCCCGCCAGCAGGAATTCAGCCACCTCCCGACCACCCGCGAAGTTGTCGGATGTAACGGCGGCGATACCTCCCACATCCTGACTGCGGTTCAGCAATACGACGGGAACGCCCGCCGCCTGACAACGCGAGGCGATATCGGAAGACATGGCGACCGAAGCCATGACAATTCCGTCAACCTGATAATCGAGAAGTTCCTGCAATACGTCGTCGATATTGCCTTTGGCCTGCGACGCCATGAATATCAGGACATGATAGGACTTCTCCTGCAATGCGTTGGACAGCTTCTCCAGCACTTCGGGGTAGAAGTAGTTTTCGAGATAGGCGACCACGAGACCGATCATCCGGCTTCTGCCCGACGCCATGGCGCGCGCCAGAACGTTTGGACGGTAGCCGAGCTCGGCGGCGGCAAGCCTCACTTTCTCCACCGTCCTACTCGACACCGAAGCGCCTTCGGTGAAAACCCGGCTGACGGCCGACTGGGACACCCCGGCGCGTTCCGCCACCTGCAGCGATGTCACCCGGTCCTGCATCAGCGCGTATTGCCCGTGAGGTTGACCGGGGACAGGTTTCGGGCCCTGTTGAACTCCCGCAACCGTGCGAACACATCAACGCCCAGCTGGCGATATACGTCGAGAAGATCGACGAGAACCCAGTTCTCACGGATCAGGTCGCCCTCAAGCCGCCAGAAATCAAGACTACGCATGGTGACGCGGCGACTCGCCGGAGCGATGCCCATCCAACCGCCACCCGTCAGCGTCTGGACCATGTTGGGCCATCCGGTGACGGCGGCATAGTCACCGTCGCCGAAGAAATGAAATTCGAGACCTTCGGAATTTTGTCCCCGATCGGGCATGGCGTTGAGAAACGGTATCTGGTGCCAGTGCCGGAAGCCCGAGATTCCACGTCCGGTGCCAATGCCAGCAGGTCCGTACCAATTCATGCGCGGATGCCAGAAGCGCTCCAGTTCCATCACGTCAGGACCGCCTTCGACCGGATGGCGTTTCATGAATTCGAGCATCTCGACCACACGGGCGCAGGTTTCCGCACTTCGTTGCCCATCACGTGACCCCGCCGCAATCCCATCCTGTGTTGCGGGTCCCGGCACCTGCCATTCGCGGCCCAGACCCGGCGCCATGGGCCACGCACCCGCCTGCATCATCACTTCGGGGATGTCCCAAAGCGCCTGCATCTCGGCGACCCTGCCATCGACGATACGATAGAATTCGTGAAACCGCATCGCGGCCTGATGGCCGGTCGGTGGAATGTCGAGCCACGGACCGATGAACACTCCGGTATAGTATCCGCCGCAGCCAACCCAATCCGATCCATAGCCGTCGGTTCCCGATATCACGATCCAGTCACGCCGCTCCAGATCCGGCCATGCGTCAAACAGGTCCCGATATGCCATTTCGTAGAACGCATCCGGTCCTTCGCTGTCACCGAACGGATAGCATAACCGGAATGTCGCGTCCGCCGATGAAACCGAGTCAAGGGCGCGTCTTACCTCCCTCTCGCCGAAATCATACATTGCCGCGCATAACGGCGCGATCGGACCCCTGCCGCGGCTGTGGCGATCGGTGGCCACTACTTTCCACCCGCCGCATCACCGGTATGGTCCCGAAACGGAGCGGGCTCACCGAACGGAACATTGACGCCACCATACCGCCGCACACGAATGTTGCATTGTTCGGCATGCCCGACAAAACCCTCAAGCATGCAAAGTCGGGAACCGTATTCCCCGATCATGGCGGCCGCGCTGTCGGTCAGTATCTTCTGGTAGCTATGGGTCTTCAGGAATTTACCAACCCACAGCCCGCCCGTGTAACGCCCCGCCCCTTTCGTCGGCAGGGTGTGGTTGGTGCCGATCACCTTGTCCCCGTTCGCCACATTGGTACGCTGCCCCAGAAACAGCGCCCCATAACTGCCCATATGTTCCAGAAACCAATCGTCCCGATCGGTCATCACCTGAACATGCTCCGACGCGATGTCATCGGCGACTTCAAGCATCTCGTCATAGGTGTCGCAAAGGATCACCTCACCATAGTCCCTCCAACTGACCCCCGCGGTGTCGGCGGTGGGCAGGATTTCAAGAAGACGATCGACCTCGACCATCGTCTCCTCGGCCAACCCGCGCGAATTGGTCACCAGTACCGCCGGTGAGTTGTAACCATGTTCGGCCTGTCCCAGCAGGTCGGTCGCACAGATTTCCGCATCCACGGTCCTGTCGGCGATGACCATTGTCTCCGTCGGTCCGGCGAAAAGATCGATACCGACACGTCCGAACAGTTGCCGCTTCGCTTCGGCGACGAATGCGTTTCCCGGACCAACAAGCATATGGACTGGTCTGATGGTCTCGGTACCGAGAGCCATGGCGCCGATCGCCTGGATGCCACCAAGGACATGGATTTCATGGGCGCCTCCCATATGCATCGCGGCGATCACACCGGGATTCGGACGCCCCTGATAGGGTGGTGTGCAGGCGATGATACGCGGCACCCCGGCGACAGCGGCGGTAACCACGGACATATGGGCGGAGGCGACCATCGGGAATTTGCCGCCAGGCACGTAGCAGCCAACGGATTGCACCGGGATGTTCCTGTGCCCGAGGATCACTCCCGGAAGGGTCTCGACCTCGATATCGGTCACGGAAGCGCGCTGGGCTCTAGCGAACCTACGCACCTGCCGCTGCGCGAACCTGATATCCTCCAGTTCCCGGGGGGTCAGTTCGGCGATAAGCGAGTCGATCTGTTCCTGACCCAGCCGGAAAGATTCGGGCGAATAGCCGTCGAACCTCTCGGAAAGTTCGCGCACCGCGGCATCGCCGCGCTCCTCTACATTCTTCAGCGTCTCTTCGACACTCGCCCGGATTCGCGCGTCATCCTCCGCTCTGTCAGCTTCGGATCTGCCGCGCTTCAGGTATTCGATTGCCATAGTCCACACTCTCGATCATCAGGTGTCTTTCGGTCGGGGCGGCTCCCGTTCGCCCCGGTCAAATGCCTCCCATCCATACGCCTGAAACAGGTCAACGCCGAGCTGCGCCGCAACATGGGCGAAATCCACACTCACCCAGTTGTCGACGATCTTCCCGTCAATGACCTTCCAGAAATCCATATACCGGATCTCGACACGCTTGCCCGTAGGCGCTATTCCCAGGAACTCGCCGCTATGTGTCGCTTCCTGGCGACCGAACGCCGCCGCCCATTCACCCATGAACAGCCGCGCTTCATCGATGCAGACCTTATCGGAAAACGCGGCCTGGAAGGGGCACTGCCAATTGTCCTGGAACTCGCGAACTCCGTGCTTGGCGCCACAGCCCTGGTTGCCCATCCATCGAAATCCATCGGCGAAGAACTCGCCGATATCTTCGATGCGGTGATCGTTCAGGCCATCGACCATCGCCTCGATCACGGCTTTTGTCTCTTCGGTCCTCGACATATCGGTGTCACGGGTGAGCGTCGCCTGTTCGGGTCGTGATCCCTTCATGCGTCCAGCTTTCGATAGACGCCGCCGCGGTCAGCCCTGCACCTGAAGCCGCTCGGCATGATGCCAGCCAAATCCACGTATCCGGATAGGCCACACGCGCCGCCATCGGCACTGGTGCGATGCCTCACGGCGTTCATATGCACGGTCGTTACCGCCAGTTCCGCATTCCGCAGAGACACTCCAACCTCCCTGTTCCAGATGCCCGATCCGCCTCGGCACACCGATGCTCCGACATTGAAATCCCGAGCTTGGTCCGGAACCGTGGTTTCGACTTCACCCGGAGATCCGGGTTCCGGTCCGAGGATCGAACATATGGCAATTCCGGCCCGGCACCGAGATCGTCACCTCATCGCCGATTTCCGTCCGGTAGTCCTTATGCGCCTTGACGCTGGCCAGGGCGCCGCCCACGCGAACCGTCACCATTGTCGCATCTCCAAGCATCTCCATCGTGTAGACAGGTGCCGTGATCTGTCCATCGGAGTCCGTCACCTGCGCGTCCTCGGCGCGATATCCCAAAGTCACCGCACCGTCAGGACCCGGCAGTCCCTCGATGCGAACGCTTTCGGCCTCGAAGACACCGCCGGACAGGTTACCCGATATAAGATTCATCGCCGGGGAGCCAATGAAACCCGCGACGAAGGTATTGGCGGGTCTGTCGTAGATCTCGGTGGGCGTTCCGACCTGCTGCACAACGCCCCGCTTCATCACCACCACCCGATCGGCCAACGTCATCGCTTCGATCTGATCGTGCGTCACATAGATCGTGGTCACCTGCAGTTCATGGCTGAGATTCTTGATCTGTGCGCGGGTGGAGACCCGCAGCTTGGCGTCCAGGTTTGACAGAGGCTCGTCCATAAGGAACACATTCGGTTCACGAACAATGGCGCGGGCGAGAGCGACCCGTTGGCGCTGCCCTCCCGAAAGTTCCGCCGGTTTGCGGTGCATGAATTCACGAAGTTCAACCATATCGGCGGCGCGCAGAACCTTTTGCTCATGGGTCGACGGATCGATTCCGCGCACTCTCAGCGGGAATCGGATGTTTTCGTAGACATTCATGTTCGGGTAGAGTGCGTAGCTCTGGAACACCATGGCCACATCCCGATCCTTGGGTTCAAGATCGTTGACGATCTTTCCATCGATCAGGATCTGTCCTTCGGTCACATCCTCCAGTCCGGCGATCATGCGCATCGTCGTGGTCTTTCCGCAGCCGGACGGGCCGAGCAGGACAAGGAATTCCCTATCGGCGATCGTCAGATCGAAATTGTCGACCCCGATAAAGGAGCCCCACCTTTTACCGACTCTGCGAAGCTGAATCTCTGCCATGCGGGTCCCTCGGGTGGAATCGGTCTTGAAACCATGCTTTCCGATGATAGCCGGATTGGGGGAACTCCCGCAAGATCTTCCTGCATACGTATGCAAAGCTACAGAAAGCCGGTTATCCAGTGAGCGATTCGGAGAACTACCATCCCATGAGCCGGACGGTTCGCGTCATGTCCGACCAACCGACCGCGGCGGCCGAGGCCTTTGAATCCGGTCTGGCCGAGCGTGATTTCAAGGCGGTCCTGGAAAGCGGAGTCAAGGGAATCCGGGCCCAAGAATGTGCGGTGCCGGGGGAAAGCAGGTTAAATGGCGATCGCTGGCTCACCTGGAGAGTGGACATCCTCAACCGGATCAAGGAAACCCGTTCGCAATGAGAATCGATGCCCATCACCACCTTTGGGATCTTTCGGCGGTCCATTACCCCTGGCTGATGGACCGCGGCGCATCCCGGTTCTTCGGCAATCCTGAACCGATCCAGCGCGACTATCTGATCGGGGAATTCCGTGCGGACGCCGAGGCCCACGGATTCGGAGGCTCGGTGCATATACAGGTCGGGGCGGAGGACGGATTTGCCGAGGCGAAGTGGGTTCAGGGCGTTGCGGATTCAAACCCGGATTGGCCGATGGTGCAGGTCGTGTTCCGCGATCTCACCTCCGACGGCCTCGACGATGCGCTGGACCGCTATCAGAACCTTTCCACGGTACGAGGTGTGCGACAGATTTTGGGTCGGGCACCGGGAGAGGATGTCAGAACCGGCACCAACGCGTTGCTCACCGACCCCCGGTTCGCTCGGGGATTGAGGGTGCTGGGAGATCGTGGCCTGTCGTTCGACCTGCAACTGATACCCGAACTGATGGAGCGGACGGCCCGGATCCTTGAACGGGCGCCAAAGACCAGGGTGGCGCTTTGCCACGCGGGCTCTCCGCATGATCGAACCGTCGACGGACTGCGCGACTGGTCGGCGCGGCTGAGGTCACTGTCCGAATTGCCGCATGTGGTCTGCAAGCTGTCCGGCCTTGGTATGTTCGACCACAATTGGACGCGAGATAGCATCGAAGCGATCGTGACTGAAGTTCTTGAGCGGTTCGGACCTGACCGCGTTATGTTCGGTTCGAATTTTCCGGTGGACAGCCTGTCTTCCGATTACGCGACGCTGGTCGCGGTCTATGAGGAACTGCTGCCCGAGAACGTTAAAGATGCGGTGTTCGGCACAAACGCGGCGGCGTTCTATGGATTGCCGTGATGAACGTACCGGGTTTCCGCCGATCCATCCCGTACACTAGCCCGCTGCTCCGGCAAGCCGGGCGGACATCGCGTATAGAACCGCACCGAATGCCGCCAGACCGGCAAGAACCATGAGCAGCAGGCCGTAACCGCCGACGCTCCAGACCGCCGCCCCGAAATAAGCCGAAGCGGCGGCGGCCACGAAATACAGAAGCGATAGCCCCCCCGACTTGGACGCGAATCGCTCCTCTCCCAGAATGTCGCGTGCGATCACCGGGCGCAGAATGCTGACCATGCCCCAGGCGCTGCCGAACAGCAGCACGAATGCCGCGATAGGCACCGCGTTCGTGCCGGAGTGATTCAGAAGCAGCACGGCGGAGCCCATCATGGCGAATGAGAGGAGCGCGAAAGCATGGTTGCTGAGAAACCTTTGGGAGGTCGCCATGACGATCCGACCGAAAACCTGCATCGGGCCGATCCCTGACGCCGCCAGGACAGCCGTCCCGGGAGCGATTCCACGTTCCGCAAGAATCGCAAGCAGATGATATAAAGTGGCGCCATGGACGAGGGCCAGGACAGCCCATCCGAATCCAAGCAGCCAAAAGACCGGACCACGAAGAAAGGAATACCCGGAATCGCGGCTGCCAGCCGGACGCGTCAGCGTTCTTGGATAC
Source organism: uncultured Rhodobacter sp. (assembly GCA_965201085.1). Classification (GTDB taxonomy): domain Bacteria; phylum Pseudomonadota; class Alphaproteobacteria; order Rhodobacterales; family Rhodobacteraceae; genus JAPOUP01. The sequence goes on from CBDAVS010000019.1 coordinate 239,782, forward strand.
CGTTCCACCGCCCGCGCCCCAACCCATTGCAGGGGCGCGACCAGGACGATGACGGTCGCCCCCATTATCGCCGTTGCGGCGCGCCAACCCACAGCCTCCGACAGGAAATGGACGGTCGGGAACGAAACCGTGCCAGCGAATCCGGCGACCAGGGTGATGACTATGATGCTCCGTTTGGCCTCCACGCCTCTGGCGCGGGTTATGAGCGAGAAACATGCGTCATAGAGGCAGCCTGCGAGCATCGTCCCGATCAGCAGCCACAGCGCATAGAACTGCCACAGCAGCGTCACCTGACTGAGCAACACGATGCACATGCCACCGATCGCGCTGGAAATCCCCATGAGCCGAGCCCCATAGCCCGCATCGATTATTCGACCGGCGATGGGAGAGGCCACCGCCGACGCAAGCGTTGCGACCGCGACGGCGGAGGTGAGTTCCGCCTTGGACCAGCCAAGCGCCGCTTCCCAACGAATGATCGATGCCGGGAAGATGTAAAAGAGACCGGCCCACACCAATGTCTGGCTGAAAGAGAGAATGAGGACTGGGCGGTCGCTGTGCATGACCGAACCACGTTATGGCAGGTTTATCGCCTTTAAAACCGGCCCGAGGGCGAAACGCGCGGTCTGGATCGAGTTAGATCGGCGTTTACGCGCCTCCGCCTACGACCGCGCTTCCTGGAAGTGGAGAGCCAGCTCCGCCGACGCAGCCGTCGTCCCACCCTATCCGGCATGTAAATCTCCGGGTTCAGGGATTCGCGAGGTGCGGCCATGCCCATCGGTACGCTCCGGCCTCCGTACGCTCCGCGAGCGGCGGCGAAATGAGCATGATACCATCACGGCCCGATCCAGCTTTCAGGGGACCTGACGGGTTGGCGCTCGGCGTTCCACTGCGCGAGAGGTCACCACTGGAAACCTGTTGGATGGAGTCGATGGAATTGCAGGGCAGCGCCATCCGGGAGTTCCCGTTTCACTTGGAGCGATGACCAGGTATGAAACTTCAGAATCCGGAAGCCGCCATCGGGTTGGCGGTGATATCGGTACGGAAGAGCGTACCATTTCGAATCCGCGGGGCAGCGATCACGGGTTGGATCGTCTGTCACCGATAAGGAAAGGTCAGGACATGCCGCGTTTCACCGATATCGTCAGCGGATTGCCCGCGACGGTTCCTTTTGTCGGCCCCGAGGCCCAGGAACGCGCCGGAGATCAAGCGTTTCTGGCACGTATCGGCGCCAATGAGAGTGTCTTCGGCCCATCGCCAAAAGCCATCGCGGCGATGGGAGATGCCGCCCGGGACTGCTGGATGTACGGGGACCCCGAAAACCACGACCTGCGCCTTGCGCTCGCAAAACGACATGGTGTCGGCATGGAAAACATCGTTGTCGGAGAGGGCATAGACGGGCTGCTCGGATATTTGGTGAGGATACTGGTCGAACCCGGCGCCAAGGTGGTCACCTCGCTCGGAGCCTATCCGACATTCAATTACCATGTCGCCGGCTTTGGCGGGGAGCTCGTTACCGTTCCCTATGATGACGACCACGAGGATCTGGAGGCTCTGCTGACGAAGGCGGGAGAGGTCGGCGCAAGGATCGTCTATGTCTCGAATCCCGACAATCCGATGGGAACCTATCATCCATGCGACACGGTGGAGGCCGCGGTCAGGCGGGTGCCAGCCGATTGCGTGCTGGTTCTCGACGAGGCCTATATCGACTGCGCACCGGGACGAGCGCCTTCGATCGACGTCTCCAATCCTTCATTGATCAGGATGAGGACCTTTTCCAAGGTTCATGGTATGGCGGGTGCCCGCGTCGGATACGCGATCGGGCAGGCTCAATTGATCGACGCTTTCAACAGGGTCCGCAATCATTTCGGCATGTGCAGGATTTCACAAGCCGGCGCTCTCGCTTCCCTTGAGGATGACGGTCACATGCTCGACGTCGTGCGCAGGATCGATCACGCCAGGGATCGGATTTACAAGATCGCCGGGTCGCATGGACTGCGCGCCATTCCGTCGGCGGCGAATTTCGTCGCGTTCGATTGCGGCCGCGACGGTGCTTTCGCGAGACGGGTTCTTGATGGCCTCGTCGCGAAGGGCGTATTCGTCCGTATGCCGTTCGTGGCGCCGCAGGACCGCTGCATCCGTGTTTCCGTCGGAACCGATCACGATCTCGATATCTTTGAAAACGCGTTGGCGGCTGTTCTCGGGGAGGTCCGCGATTGATGGAAGAACCTCCGTCCACGAAGGCAACCCAGCATCCAGCGCGGCGACGGCATATGAACATTGCGGCACCGGGTCCGGAAAAAGCCCGGGCACGAGGCCCGGGCAGTCCAACAGGGAGGATGCATGTCGTCACCCGGACATACGCGGGAACTGACTGACGGATCGAAACATCCCCGAAGCGCGGCCTTGGCCTTGCCAAGCCCTGAATCCGAAAATGCCGGTGAGCCACCTTCAATCCATCTATAAACTAGAACTAGCTATCCCAAGGTCAAGGGTAATGGTATCAACGCGGAATTCCGTGAATACATGCCTCCGACTTTCCTAGGCGACCAACCTGTAGCCTCCCGACTCGGTCACCAGGAGACGGGCATTCGAGGGATCCGCTTCAATCTTCTGGCGCAACCGGTAGATATGGGTCTCCAACGTGTGTGTCGTCACCCCCGCGTTATATCCCCAGACCTCGTGTAGCAGGATGTCGCGCGCAACCACGCCATCCGAAGCCCGATACAGGAACTTGAGGATGTTGGTTTCCTTCTCGGTAAGCCGTATCTTTTTCTCTTCCTCGTTCAGGAGCAGTTTCATCGAAGGCTTGAATGTGTAGGGTCCCAGCTGGAAAACGGCGTCTTCCGACTGCTCATGCTGGCGCAACTGCGCCCGGATACGGGCAAGCAGCACCGGGAACCGGAACGGTTTGGTTACGTAATCGTTGGCTCCGGCGTCGAGACCCAGAATCGTGTCACTATCGCTTTCGTGACCCGTCAGCATAACGATCGGGCATTTCACACCCTGCTTCCGCATCACCCGGCAGAGTTCGCGTCCGTCCGTATCGGGCAGACCGACATCCAGGATTACGAGATCGTAGAGCCCCGCCTTGACCTTCACCATCGCGTCATGGCCATCGACAGCCTCGAAAACATCGAAGTCTTCGGTCATCAGCAGTTGCTCGCCGAGGGCCTCCCGAAGGTCCGCGTCGTCGTCAACGAGCAGGATTTTCTTTAAGGTCGACATTGTAGGAACCTCTTCGCTTGCGCTTTGGACTGAATTGAGCAACCCTTCCGCTTCCCGCAAGATATGCTGCAAAGAAATCACGTGCTCGTGTCGGTAGTTGTAGGATTGTTTCAGATCCCGTCCGCACGTTGGCGCCACGTCTGATCACGAAGGTTCAATGACACTTTCCCCTTCACCCGTCGAAGCGCTCGCCCGCGCCCGTGAAGACCTGCGCATCGGCCTACCCGTGGTTCTATCGGGGCCTGCGGGACTTGCGGTGACCCTGGCGGCTGAAACGCTAAGCCCGCGCCGTTTGGATGGTGTGCGCCGCCTTGGTGAACCGATTCTGGCGATATCGGCCCGACGGGCGGAGACGCTGAAAGCCCGCGTTTATGACGGTGATCTGGCACGGGTCGCACTTCCCCAAGCCGCCAACTCCGCGTGGGTCGCGGGTGTCGCCAATCCGGCTGAAGATCTGGCCTTACCCTTCAAGGGACCGCTCAACACCCTGCGTGGGGGTGACGCCACCCTCGCCCGCGTCGGGATCATGCTCGCCAAGTCGGCCAGACTTCTCCCCGCCGTCGTGATGGTGGATGTTTACGATCCGGATTTCGCGGCCACTCACCGCCTTACCCAAGTAGACGCCGGTACAATCGCCTCCAAACGGGATGGCGTCGGACAGATGATAAAGGTCATCAACGCCCGTGTTCCGCTCGAGGTTTCCGAAACCGCCCGACTTCACGTCTTCCGTCTCGATGAGGGTACGGAAGAGCATTATGCCGTCGAAATCGGCAGGCCGGATCGCAGTGCGCCAGCGCTTACGCGCCTGCATTCCGCCTGTTTTACCGGGGACCTGCTGGGATCTCTGAAATGCGACTGCGGGCCACAGCTGAGCGCCGCGCTAAAGCGAATGGGCGAAGAGGGATCGGGAATCCTGCTCTACCTCAGTCAGGAAGGCCGCGGGATCGGTCTTGCCAACAAGATGCGGGCCTATTCGCTTCAGGATCAGGGATTTGACACGGTCGAGGCGAATCACCGCCTTGGCTTCGAGGACGATGAACGCGATTTCCGTATCGGCGCGGAGATCCTCCTGGGTATGGGATTTTCGAAAGTTCGGCTGCTGACCAACAATCCCGGGAAGGTCGCGATGATGCGGGGACACGGGATCACTGTGACCGAACGCGTTCCACTCAAGGTCGGGATCAATCCACTCAACGCAAAATATCTCGACATCAAGGCTAAAAAATCTGGCCATATACTGTGATCGCTACAATACCATCGTCAGGCGGCGCATTCAGCATCCGGCCTACCACGAAGACATTCCATCGGTGGCGGTTTGACGTCGCGTGCCAGATCCCGGTGACTGAAATAGCATGCCCAACTCTTTTGAGACCCCGTTTGCGATGTCCGGTTCCGTGAGGGAGGTTCCCGCGTTCCATCCTCGAGAACGTCCTATCCTACAGAAGTCGCGTCGACAGTCGGTCCGGACAACCGATGACCTCGTCCTTACGAGCCGCGGCATTCGTTTTTTAGGCCGCGTTTTTCCATGTTCCATCGGCCGCGGTGGACTTAGCGCCGAAAAGCGGGAGGGAGACGGTGCGACACCGACCGGAACACTTCGTATCGTTGGCTGTCTCTATCGCCCTGACAGGCTGGCCCGTCCCAATGCCTGGGCGCTTCCGATCCGCCTGAATGATCTTTGGTGCGATGAGCCCGGATCGCCGCACTACAATCACCCGCTGCGCGGGCCAAGCGCGACCGGTCATGAAGCGCTATTCAGAGCCGACCCGCTTTATGACCTCATCCTCCTGACGGACTGGAACTGGCCTCACGCGGCACCCGGCGAGGGATCGGCCATCTTTCTTCACCAATGGCGCAGACCTCTCCATCCAACCAAAGGCTGCATTGCGCTCGACAGGCAACACCTATGGCACATCGCTACACGGACCGCTCCCGGTGCACGCATCGTTATTCCTTGGGCACGAACCGCCGGCTGGATGGGTTCGACGGAATATACAAGAACTTGAAACGCGACCTGAGCCATGCGTCTGGCCGGCACAGGGGTTCAGCAAGGCGCGTGTTGATCGGGTTCTGCAATGAAGTTCCTCAAAGGTGGATGCTTCCGTTCGATTGGCGAAGAGAGGACGTCAACCCTTTCCAATTGCAGCTGCCGGAAAAAGCGGCTACGTGAAGCTCCTCAGCGCACGGGGCATAACCGATTGGGTCAGCCGCACAGTCCGCCCATGCCAGTGCATATATCGCTCAGCGGGGCCATAAGTGTTTACTTCATTCTTCCCCAAACCGAAACTTATGGCGCTCAGCTTTATTGGGTGGTCACTGCTTTGCGTGATTTTCTGGTATACGCTCGGTCAATCCTTGGGGTCTACGTTCAGTCTCGGCCCTCTGTTCGGCTTCGATTACCCACTGCCACCGACCGACGCGGCCGATGAAGCCGCACAGGCCGCATTCGATGAAGCGACCCAAGGCCCGCAGACTTTCTGGCGCTACCAATACGTCATCAGCTGCTATGTCGCGTTCGCGGCCTTCTGGATGTGGTACAGTCCGCATAAATGGGCACGCTGGTCGGTCGCCGGTTCGGCCCTGATCATCTTCGTCACCTGGTTTCAGGTGCAGCTCGATGTCTTTTTCAACAATTGGTACCGCGACTTCTATGATCTGGTGCCAAAGGCTCTCACCGCCCCGAACACCATAGAGACCAGTGAATATTACGGTCAGATAGGGACGTTCCTCGGCGTCGCGATGCCTTATGTGATCATCGTCGTACTGAAGATCTACTTCGTGAACCATTACGTGTTTCGCTGGCGAACGGCGATGAACGACCGCTACACCGACCTTTGGAAAAAAGTACGCCACATCGAAGGCGCAAGCCAGCGCGTCCAGGACGACACCATGCGCTTCGCACGCATTGTGGAAGGTCTGGGCGTGGCGATTATCGACAGCTTCATGACCCTTATCGCGTTTCTGCCGATTCTATGGGGTCTGAGTGAATTCGTTAAGGAAATCCCCATTTTTGGTGAAGTGCCCCAGGCGCTGGTCGTGATCGCCATAGGTTGGTCGGTTTTCGGCACCGGCGTGATGATGCTGGCGGGTTACCGGCTGCCGGGTCTCGAATTCCGGAACCAGAGGGTTGAAGCGGCGTTTCGGAAAGAGCTGGTCATGGGTGAGGACCACGAAGACCGGGCCCAGCCAATCACACTGGCGGAGCTGTTCGGAAACGTCCGCAAGAATTACTTCCGACTCTTTCTTGAATACACCTATTTCAACGTCATCCGAATCACCTATCTTCAGTTTGGCAACCTGATCCCTCTGATCGCGATGGGTCCTACGGTTGTCGCGGCGGGTTTTTCGTTCGGCGTCATGCAGCAGATACTCAATGCCTTCGGCCGGGTTGAGAACTCGTTTCAGTTCCTGGTCAATTCGTGGCCGACGATCATTGAATTGATATCGATCCAGAAACGCCTCGCCGCGTTTGAACGGGCGATCGAGGATCAGGACCTGGCGGCGATCGAAAGCGAGGGAGAGACCCAGGCGGTGTGATTGCCGGTGTCGGAATGCGCGGCTCGCCAATGTCCGAAGCGGCAAAGGCGCCTTCGGATCAAGGGATATAGATCGCGTGGATAATAAGATCGATCATTCATCCGATACGGGGCTGGAGTTGTGAGCGTATCCGAATGCGTGGGCGCCGGTGACGATTCAGAGGTGCGGAAATGCGGACAAGAACGACGTTTTCACGACACGACCCAGGATTGACCAAGCCTCGGCGGATGGTTGATTTCCAAGGAGTTCGGGTTTGGCTGGACGAAGCCCGAACGCGTCCAACAAAGCTATACGGTATGTCACATGGGTGACTGCAGGACATTGGGCCTTTGACATGGCTTGGATCAAGCCGGTGCGCCGCGCAACGCCAATCCGGCCAGATTGCATTCTCATTGAATGGGATGCGGAGTGACCATTTGCAGAATTGGCAAGCAGCTTTAGATTGTTCGGCATGACAGATGGCCATCCGTCCACAAACCACATTAACCTGATAAAGCTATCGGTCGGCTCGACGAGTGTCGAAAGCCTCGATCAATGGCAGAGAAGTCAGGCGGCGAAAGGCCCGGACGGATCGCCAAGGCATGTTACCCGCATGAGACCGCGTCGTGAATCGGATATTCTCAGCGGTGGAAGCATCTACTGGGTGATCGGCGGCATGATCTCATGCCGGCAAAGGGTTTTGCGTTTGGACGAGGTCACTGGAAACGACGGCGTACGGCGTTGTGCGATCGTTCTTGATCCGACCCTTATACGGGTCGCCGCCGCCCCAAGGCGTCCATTTCAGGGATGGCGCTATCTTCGGCCGCAGGATTCCCCTCCCGACCTGCGGTCGTATGATGCTGGAAAGGGGCCTATTCCCCCGAATATTGAAACCGCGCTGGCTGAGATTGGGGTGCTCTAACCCGAAAGTTCAAACCAAACTCCGCGATGCCGATCCGGCGGCTGGGAATTCTGGGACCTTACGTCGGTGATACCGTCAGCCAATCAGACAGCGCCCAACGACGGCATTCAGATTGTCACGCACAGCGGAGAGGCCTGACCGAAATCCCGACGGAGACTGAGAGATACAGTCGTAGCTGACTGACTGGATTGCTCGCCTGAGGCTAACGGTCGACGAATAGGCCCAGGAGGCAGACGGCGAACCGTCAATTCCGCGCCAATGCGGTGTCGGCGACAGAAGGAATGCCCGGCTTTCATGGCTCGAGAGGCAGGAAGGTTGCACCATTATGGCTCGCCGGAGTATATTTTCCCGAGTGCCGGCGCAGCACGGGACTTCGGGTTTGGGTTAAGCGGAACTCCCCGAGCCCGATCTTCGGCTTTGCGCTGACTTGCCCGGAAACCTCTAGGCACACGCCAGCCGGGCAACGCCAACACATGCTTCGGTCGAACGTGCTGACATGGGCGCGAAACCCAGTTCACGCCCGCGAATTCTGGACCAAGCAGGATTGTCCGCACCGCCTCCCGCCGAAAAAACGGCTTCGGGATAGCCCCCGCCACGCTCCTCGATCGAACGGTAGCAATCGGCCTCTATCCGGGCCATGCCCTCGAACAGACCCTGAAGAAACAGTACATCCTGCGCGGGTCTGGGCTCCAGGCGGGGTCGGAGTTGCGGATCGTTTATCGGGAAACGCTCTCCGGGTCGAAGCAACGGGTAGTAGTCGAGACCGGTGATGCTGTCGGTATCCATCTCGGAACTCAGGCGACGCAAACGTCCAGCTGAGAAGAACCGCGCGAGCACGGCGCCACCGGTATTCGACGCACCTCCCGCAAGCCAGGAATTCCCGAGCCTGTGCGAATACAGTCCGATGGAGGGATCCTCGATTCGGGTAGGAACAAGGCATTTGACCGCCAGGGTGGAGCCAAGGGAGGTCACCGCGACGCCGATTCGAAGCGGAGCGGTGGCCAGAAACCCGGCGATGCTGTCCGTTGTGCCAGCATATACCAGCGCATCCGCGGAAAGGCCGAGGCCATGCGCGGCATCCGGGGTGACCGTACCGATCACGGCGCCCACCGGGAATGGATCAGGTAAAAGGTCTGGATCGATCAAAGGATCGATCCAGTCGGGCCAGGCGTCCAGTTCCGGATCAAAACCGGTTTTCAACGCATTGTTGTGGTCGGACACGCCGCCGCGTCCGGTTAGCTTCGCCGCAATGAAGTCAGCCTGATGCAGCAGGTGAACCGGCGACGCTTCCGTTTCGTTCGCAAGGTGCATTGCCCGCGCAAGGGCCGAATTGCTGCCCTTTGTGATGTGGATGTCGGGGGCAAAGGCCGCGACACGCTCGGCTTCACGCTCAAATCCCGACGAGTCGTACATCAGTGCCCGCGATACCGGATTCAGGGCAGCATCGGTGATCACCATCGTACCGGAAGTACCGTCGACCGCGATGCCGGAGATTTCGTCGCCGCTGCGGTCAATGGCGCCGAGAGCGTCAACCTGGCTATGGATGCAGTTCTGCACCGCGATCCACCACTTTTCCGCGTCTATCCCATCCGGGTACTGCGGTAAATGTTCGGCCTGTGCCATGGACAGGACGCAACCGTCCTCATCCAGAACAGCCGTACGGACACCCGATGTTCCGATATCGATTCCGAGCCGAAGGACCATCAGCGGTTAGCCAATGCCAGGCGGTATTTTTCGGCGTCCCAGTTCACCAACTCCGCCTCGGCTTTTGCCCCGATGGCGGTGGCGGTCCAATCGGGGGGCAGTCGGGAGAGCACGTCAGAGATACAGCGGAGCATCGTGCGCTGGCTTGGCGTCGCATCGACCCGGATCAGCACGCCGCGGTCCGGACACAAGACCACCGGCCGCGTGCCCGCGCTGTCGCGTGACTGCAGGGCCGGGCCAAGAAAGACGACATGGTCCGGATAATATGTGCCGGCGGTGGCGCGATCACGGGCAAGAGGATTGAATGCGAGCCAGGACTCCGCAGCCCACTCAAATCCGTCATCGGGTTCCCCCACCGGTTTCCGTGTCATATCGGTCAGGACGGGCATGCGAAGGCGCTCTTCGGTCTCGGAAACCAGATCGGAGACCTCATCAACGGACGCACCGCAACAGATCAGGCCATGGTTCTGCAGGATGTAGATCCGTGTTTCGGGTCTGCCTTTCTCGATAATCCCGCGGGTGAGCGGCAGACCGGGCTTGGCGTAAGGGACGAGCGCAATCGGCATCCCTTCGAGTTTTTCCGGCAACGCCGCAAGCCCTTCAGGACTTATCGCATGGACCAGGGTGGCGACGGAATGGGTATGAACGACGACGCGGCACTCCAGGGCGGCGTGGAAAGTGGTCTCGATGGAGGGACGCAGCTTGTTCGCCGGATCGATCACCGTGGTTCCGCAGCTGCCGTCACCTGCCTCCCCGAGCGCTTCCGCGAGTGCCGCGTTCCTGTCGACGGCGACAAAAATCGCTCGGGACTCGGCCTGTCCAAGTTCGGTTCCGGACGCCTTGATCCACATGATCCCATCGCCCTTGACGGACATATTGCCACCCGGTCCCTGTACCTGCATCGGATCCCGACCAAGGCGGGCCGAAAGAGCGCGGAATTCGGGTGTAACCATATCAGGCGCCGCTCTCATCGGAGAACCTCAAGCGAGTATGAGGGGGTGATGGCCCCCTCCGCTTCGATCAACCGTTCCAGACTCGCCGCAACGTCGTCGCAGCGGAAGGCGGGCGCGTGGATACCGCCACGGATGAAGACCGTGTCCCATCCCGCATCCGCCGCACCCGCAATGTCGTGTTCGAGGCTGTCGCCAACCATCACAAGCCGTTCGGTCGCAAGCGCGATGGATAGCGCCCTGAAGACCGGCGGATGGGGTTTTCCGTAGAAGCGGACTTCGCCGCCTGAATCCCTGTAGGCCTGCGCCAGCACCCCTGGCGAAACGGCGAATGCGTTTGCGCGAGGACTGATACGGTCGGGATTGGAGCATAGGAGCGGCAGTCCTCTTTCCCGCGCATGAGCGAGTGTCGTCCGGTGGCTTTCCCTGTCCGACCCGTCCGGAAGCCCCATGAGGAGAAGTGCGTCGGCCATCTCGACCCTATCGGTCAAGGCGACGTCGAGCCCCGACGCCCAGACAGCGGCATCGCCCGGTGTGCGTTCGATCGGAAACAGGCGCCGCTCGGAGATCTTTCCGTCGTTCATGTCACGCCACAAAGCCTCGCCGCCGGTCATCACGAATTCAAAAAGCGTTTCGGGAAAGCCCATGTCAGCGATTCGGGCGCTGTTGGGGGCCGCGCGTTTGCCCGAGTTGGAGAGCACCGCCAAGCGGGCGCCTTTGCGATGGAGAGTGGTCAACGCCTCCACCGCCGATGGATAGGGTGAGCTGCCGTCATGGAGAACGCCCCACTGGTCGAGAACGATGGCATCGTATTCTTCTGCCAATTCGCCCATGCTTTCGAGGAAGCGGGTCACCGAATTCAGTATTCCGCCATGTCCGCAGGCGCTGTGAGACCCGCCAGGTAAGCTTCGACTTCCTCGGACTTCATCGCCGCCGCGGACCTGTCGGCAAGGCCGTCGGCCATGTCACCGAAGTAGAACTGGAAGCCCGGTATAACCTGACGGCGCCTGCGACGCGGCATCCCTTCATATGGAAAGACATCCGATCGGGCGTTCGCGGCATGGTCGTGGCAGGGAAGCACATAGTCGGCGCGTTTGTCGATTTCCTCGACCGACTTCCAGCCTTCGTAAGAGTTCACAAAACGCGCAGGCACCCAGTAGCGCCATTTCTCGGCAACGTTCGGCTCGAGGTTTCGCTCCATGAAGATCGCGTCACCAGCGATGACGATATCGCCCATGGACGTGGCCACGGAGACGGCCATATGGCCTACGGAATGGCCCGGAGTGTGGAACATGGTGATACCCGGTAGAATTTCGCATTCATGTTCCACCGTCTCAAAAACGCAGCCCGCGTAGGGCGGCGCGATATCGAGGATGCCGCATTCGTACGTGCGGTAATAGAGCGGCAGCGGATTGAGGGCCATTTCAATCTCGCCTTTGGGAGCGATATACCGCGCATTCCTGAATCTTTTCATATTCTGCACATGGTCCCAGTGCAGATGGGTGAAAACAATCGCCTCGATCTCGTCGGGACTTACCCCGAGCCGCCGCTCCAGGTGCTCATGCACTTCGAGGCAGCCGCGCTTCTCGCATTTGTGGTGATATCGGGTGGCGCGTTCCTCGTCGCAAAGCCCGGTATCGATCAGGATTTTGTGCTCACCGGTATCGACATAATGACAGTAGACGGGATTCCAGCATTTCCGGCCTGCCGGTCCTTTCCAGAAGATGTAAGTCCCCAGATCGGCTTCCAGCCAGCCGGTGTTGATGGGATAGATTTTCGTTTCCGCCACACCCATGGAACGCTCCGTTGTGAATTCGAATTTGTATGCAAAAACAGTAAACCGTGCGCAGTTTCAAGAAAAAAGTCAACAGATTCACCTTTAGCTGGTAGTGGTATCGCATGAATGGCGGGCGTGGTTGCGCAGACGGTAGCCGTCTGGTTCAAGGCTGCGAAACGGCATGAACCAGAGAGCGGTACCATGAGGAAAACCACGTCGTTCCAGTCCGTTATGTCAGATCCCGAGGCCCCCCGGCGGCGGTCGAAGGTCGTGTATCCGCTGCATGGGACCCTTCCACTGTGTCTCTGCGGGGTGATATCCGGGTGCGAAAGTTTCGTCGACATCGCCGAATACGGCGGGGAGAAGCTGGAATTCCTGCGCCGGCTGTCCGGTTTCGCCAATGGCACCCCTTCCCACGACACCCTTTCAGCCGTGTTCCGGGCGCTCGGTCCGGAGGCGTTCGGCGAGGCCTTCACGCGGTGGGCCGCCGGGCTCCGCGGTGACCTCGGTGGCCGCGCCGTCGCGGTGGACGGAAAGACCATGCGGGGCCCGAAGGCCGGCGGAATGGCGCCCTGCACCTGATCTCCGCCTGGTGCGACGGCCTGCGCCCGGTCCCGGGGCAGAGCGGCCCGGCGCGGGCGAAGGCAATGGGATGAAGGACGTCCCCGGGCCGCTGGAGCCGCTTCACCTGGAGGGGGCGACCGTCACGGCCGACGCCATGGGGCGCCAGCGCGCCATCACGAAGGAAATCCGTGACCGGGGAGCGGGATCATGGGAATGTCGGGCGTTTCCGGACGGTTGACGGGGATGGGGGCCGGATCGGGACGCGTGGGTGCAGCCAGTGCGCGGACATCGGCCGGCTGCGGGAACGCCATCCGGGCTGGGAGGGCCTGGCCAGCATCGGGCGGGTGGTGTCAGCCCGGGAGACCGGCGGAAAGACCACGGTGGAGACGCGGTGCCCCATCCCGTCGCCGCCCCCCGACGCCGGGCGGTTCGCGCATGCCGTGCGCCCGCACCGGGGAATCGGGAACCGGCTGCACTGGGCGCTGGACGTGACCTTCCGGGACGATGACAGCCGGGTGGGGAAAGACCGGGGCCAAAGAGTTTCGCGGTGATGAAGCACATGGCGATGAACCTTCCCAACAGCGCGAAGGACCGGGGCTCCATCCGCGTGATGTGGAAAAGGGCGGGCTGGAACGACGGTTTCCCGCTCCGGATTCTCGGGGTATGAAATTCATGCGATACCCCTACTTTAGTTGGCATTCAGCGCCGCGATGAAGGATTCCGTCATATGCTGGCGCATCCGCTTCGAGGCCACAACGGAGTCTTCCGAAAAGATACTGTCGATCAATTCACGGTGACTGGAGGCCGAAAGGAGAAGATCCTCATGCGTCGCGAATTTCTTTGCCCGGAAAGGCCCGGTTCTCCGCCGGAATTCAGACGCGATTTCGGCCATATACGGGTTACCCGTCGCTTCATAGATCGTTTGGTGGAACTCTTCGTTGGCACGAAGATAAGCGGCGCGGTCACTGCTCGCCGCAGCGCTTTCGCAGGCGGACTGGGCTTTGAGGATCGCCGACCTGGTCAACAGACTGAGGCGCTGCGACACGATGCGGGCACAGGCCGCCTCGATTTCGTGCATAGCCTCAAAAATCTGTCCGAGCTCCTCCCGGGAATATTGCGCGACGAACGCGCCGCGCCTTTCGCCGGAAACAAGAATACCCTGCGCGGTAAGTCGCGAAAGCGCCTCCCGAACCGGTGTGCGCGATGCGCCGAAACGCACCGCAAGTCCGGTTTCGTCCAATCGCTGGCCAGGCGCCAGATCACCCACCGAAATCTCGTACAGCAGCGCCCGCTCGATCCGCTGCGCCGCCGATGTTCTTTGGTCCGCTGGTGGAATGCTCTGTGCTTTGGCCACAACGGTCTCCACTTGGATGAACCATTCATGCATCGAAACGCAGAAAATGCAATTTGTATGTCTATTTTTATTTCTGTATACAATAAACATTCGATCGGGGACGGGGATGCGATGCCTGAAATCCGGCTGGACGGATGGATCAAGAGGTACGGGGCGGTTGAGGTCCTGCAGGGCATCGGCCCGATCATGGATGCGGATGAGTTCACCGTTATCGTAGACCCGTCGGGATGCGGAAAGTCGACGACCCTGCGTATGATCGCTGGCCTTGAGATCGTCACGGAAGCGGTCAAAGGATAATGAAGTGTTGACCGGGAGATACGCCAATTCAGCCCTGATACTCGCGACGATGGACACCAAAGCGGAGGAGGCTCGCTTTCTCGCCGATCGTCTGCGGGACCGAGGGGTCCAACCGGTGATCGCTGACATCTCGCTGGAAAGCCGCGGCGGAACGCTTGGGGGTGGCAAGAAGAAGGCGATCAAAGCGGCGGCGGCGCGGGTGTTCGATACGGCCAGCCAGGCGATCAACGATGGCGTGAACGCGGCGGTCGGGATCGGCGGCGGGACCGGGGCGGAGATTGTGCTGCGCGTTTTTCGCGAAATGCCAATCACCTTTCCCAAGGTGTTGGTCACGCCCCTTCCCTTCGACCCGCGCTACGCCCTGGCCGACAATTTCGTGACATTGGTGCCGTCGCTGGCCGACATAAACGGTCTCAATGCCACTTTGCGCGAAATTCTCGAGAACGCGGCGGCGATGACGTCTGGCCTCTGCCGCGCCCGCCGGCGGACCGGCGGCAGTCATCCGACACCTTCCATCGGAATCACCGCATTGGGGGCGACCGATGGGGCCGTGGTGCCACTTGTCAAAGAGTTGCGGAAGCGAGGCGAGGAGGCCACGGTGTTCCATGCCAACGGGTTTGGAGGCGCCGCTTTCTCCCGGTTCGCGGAACATGGCGCTTTCCGGGCGATCGTCGATCTGACACCCCATGAGATGACGCGGTTCCATCTCGCAGGTGTTCACGCTCGGATGCGGACCCGATTTACCACGGGCGGCGCGATTCCCCGGGTCGTTTTGCCTGGGGCGCTGAACTTCATCGGGCTGGGGGAAAAACATCTGATCCACCCCGACTACCTTGAACGTCCTCACTACGAGCATTCGGGGCTGTTCACCCATGTGAAGCTTACCAACGAGGAAATGTCGCGGATGGCCGGATTTTTGGCAAAAGCTCTGAACGAATGCGAAGGACCGCGGACTTTGATAGTGCCTATGGGCGGCTTTTCGCATCAGGACCGTCACGGCGGCGACATAGAGGACCCGGACCTGCGAATCGTGTTCCTTGAAACCGTGCGAAAACACCTGCGGCACCAAATCAAGGTGAAGGTGCTGGACGCACATCTATTCGACCAAGCTGTGACAGCGGAAATCCTCAGCGCCTTGTGCGCGGCCGCCACCATCCACGGGAGCGCCCTGAAGTGATCGACACGTATGATCTTAATGAGAAAAAAGACGCGCTGATCGCCGCGGCCAAGCGGTGCTTCGACCTGCGGCTTCAGACGAATGCAGGTGGCAATCTGTCGGTAATGCTCGACAGTGCGGACGCGATCGTGATCAAGCCGTCGGGTATCGGCTTCAACGAATGCGCAAGGGACAATCTTCAGGTCGTCCATTTGGATGGAACAGTCGAACCTTCGCAGCACAGGCCGTCCAAGGACCTCGGCTTCCATCTGGATCTCTATCGCATTCGCGACGACATACGAGCTATCGTGCATTGCCACAGTCCGTGGGCCACCGGCTATGCGAGCGCGGGTATCGAGATACCCTGCCTGACGGTCCAGACGATCGAAAAGATAGGTCGAATGCCGCTTGTTCCGCTTTCGGCGAGCGGTGGCCCACAGACAGAGACGGAGATCAGCCCGGTATTCCGCGACGGGACCGTTGTCGCGGCGGTTCTCGCCAACCATGGCACGATCGGTGTTGGCGCCACGCTTATTAAAGCGCAGTATCTTGCGGAAATAATCGAAGAGTCGGCACATATCGCGTATGTCCGGGACACGCTCATGGCTGCCCATGGGAGGGTCCAAGCCACGCTTCCGAAATATGGCACCGCTGCCCAAGCTGAAAAGCAGGCACGGCTGAGAGCCGAAAGGTGACTTCGCGCGAAGTGGATTGCGCGGCGTGTCACGTCAATCCCGGTGCCAGCGCGTGACCCCCGCGACGCGAAGGCTGTTCACCGATAGCATCCGTCACTGTCGATCAACTTTCGCCCGACCTGCATGCAGTTTTCCGTCCACCCGGCAATGAGCCGGCTCTCCAGATTGATCAAGGCGGCGTTGCGGGGGGAAGATGCCGTGATCGCCGAAGGCAGCAAACCGGCCGTGCGTCCGATGCCACTGCCGCAGTCAGGTTTTCGTCTTGGGATTCTCAAAGACAAACTCAATACATCCCCGGTTTTTTGGAACCGATCGGCGAAGACGAGCTGCGTAAACGGAAAGGCCAGTGACTGCGGGTTCCACCAGACCCGCAGCCTAGGTCTGGATTTTTCCTGACGAGCCGCTGCTTGATCCGGGTGCAAAGCGGTCCCTTGTCCGAGCTGATACCGTTTTGTCAGCTTGGTCAACCTGTTTGAAATCGGCCAGAAGGTGCGTATCCGGAAATGGCCGGAATTGTCAGACCATCTGGATGGCTTGCCTGTTCTACTGACGGAACGGGGTGGCGTTGGCACCGGGCTGACCGCCGAGATGGCTCCAGACGCAGCGAGGTTCGACTGGAAACATCGGTATCCGTTTGACCGGATCATCGCTGCGACAGCCGCGCTCAGAGGGCTTGTCGTGCTTTCGGTGGATTGGGTTTTGACAGTTTTCCCAATGCCAGACTGAAACGGGTCTGTCGATATGTGTTCACAATCCAATGGCCATCCGAGGCGAACCCGAAGACCACCAATGAATGCGAATGAAGCTAACGGGGCAGCCTCGGGAATCACAGGGTTCCGCGTATGCTGGGCCTTGGGACACGTACCAATCACCTGCCCTCAACGCAATGCCTGGTCCGGAAAATCCAGGAGGAGCAAATTCTTCGCGCGGTTCCCTGTTACGGAATTCGCTTCGGTGAGAGTCTCAGAGTTTGTTCCATAAGTTGAGCGGTCCCGCAGGATGTGGCATTCCGGTTGGTGAACGCACCCAGATACGGAGATCGCCATGCCCCGGGACAGGACCACCCAACAGCTCCATGAGCGCCCGGACGGCCACGGTCAAAACGACCTGACCGACGCCGGGAAGAAGGTGAAGGGGAGGAAAAGGCACCCGAGTGGACCGTCATCGGGCCGATGCTGTCGAAGCGGGGAAGGATGGGACGGCCGCGCGGGGTCGACCTTCGGTCGGTGTCCGGCGGGGCCGGTATATCCTGTCCACGGGATGCCGGTGGCGCGCGTCACCCTCTGGATATCCACCGTTTTCCACCGACCGGACCCATTTTCACGCATGGCGGCGGAGCGGGCTCCCGGAGCGTACCGCGCATCGTCTCCGGGACCTCGCGCGGCGGTGTCCGGGGCGCTCCGCGGAGCCGGCCGCCGCCCCGGTCGACAGCCGGTCGGTGAGGACCACGGAGAGCGGCGGCCCCCGCGGCCACCACGCCGGCAGGAAGGTGAAGGGGAGGAAAAGGCACCTGATCGTGGACGCCGGCGGCCCCCGCGGCCACCACGCCGGCAGGAAGGTGAAGGGGAGGAAAAGGCACCTGATCGTGGACGCCGGCGGCACACCGGTCGTCATGACGGTTCACACCGCCGGCATCCAGGACCGGGACGGCGCACCGGACCTGACCGCGGAGCCGCCGGAGACGGTGCCCACGGTGTGCGGGCCGTTCGCCGACGGTGGCCACCCGGGTCCGAAGCCGCGGGAGCGGCCTGGGGGGATGGGGTTGCCGGACGTGACCGGGACCGTCGGAAGACCGGAGGATGTCAAAGGGTTCACGGTTCTCCACCGCCGGTGGGTCGTGGAGCGGACCTTCGCCTGGATGGGCCGGTGCCGCCGCCTGTCGAAGGACTGCGGGCGCCTCTGCGGGAACCCGCCGGCATCCGGGGTGAGGCATCACGCGCCACCGGTCCGGGCGTGAGTGAGGCACGAACGAACGCTGGCCGCCCGCCGGTTCCCGCCCAGGCGGGTGGCGAGGGCGTCAACTCCATGAAAGACAATGGTTTGATCATATCAGTGACTTATGAGTCAAACTCTATGTGAATGGGCTGAGCTTTGACGCGACGGGCGATTGAATCTCATCAGGTATTCGATCCTCAAATTTTGGAAATTGCCTCCGCACGGAAACAGCGCCCAACACTTGCGGAGACTGTGCCTTCGCGGCGATGCAACCTGTGTTTGCGCCTGCCGGAAAACACCGCTTTCCGTGCGCTTGCGACGCAACGACACCTCTTCCGCGGATATGAAATGTGTCCCGGAAATGCTCCAAACCCCCTCCGAACCAGTATCAGGACCACGTCTGCGGCATTCACCGCGGGTCACCTGCAGCAAGCCCGGAACAATAGCCCTTGACCTAGCCTTCCGATCACGCGCAAACGGAGCGATCAGAGAACCGATTCCGTAATTCGTCACATCCACCAGGCGACGCTTCAGCGGCGCGTCAGACACTTGAGGAAGGAACATGCACTACAGCAGCAGACCGTTTCGCTCGGTGCTGTACATTCCGGGTTCCAACGAACGGGCACTGCAAAAGGCGCGGAAGCTACCGGCTGACGCGATCATCTTTGATCTTGAAGATGCGGTGACACCGACCGGAAAAGCGTTGGCCCGAAATTTGGTTTCTGACGCCCTGAATGCGGGAGATTACGGAAATCGCACAAAAATCGTCCGGATAAACGGGCTTGACACCAAATGGGGTAAAGACGATGCGGCGGCATTCAATGATTCAGGAGCGGACGCGATTCTGTTGCCCAAGGTTGGATCGGTGGCTGATCTGCGCAGGCTCGAGGGACTGACCGGTGAACTTGACCTTTGGGCGATGATCGAGTCCCCCGCCGGAATACTTCGTGCCGATGAGATTGCGGCACACGACCGGTTGAAGGGATTCGTGCTCGGCACGAACGATCTTGCAAAGGACCTGAATTCCCGATTCCGCATCGATCGCATGCCGCTCCTGACAAGCCTTCAGCTCGCTCTGCTTGCCGCCCGCGCTCACGGTGCGATCTGCATCGACGGTGTCTACAATAAGTTCAGGGATGAAGAGGGACTCCGTGCCGAATGTGTCCAGGGCCGCGATATGGGCTTTGATGGTAAAACCGTGATCCACCCGGCGCAGATCACCGTAGTGAATGAGGTGTTCGCACCAACCGCAGACGAGATTAACCTGGCTCGGCGCAGAATCGAAGCATTCGAAGCGGCGGAAGCGACCGGACAGGGTATTGCGGTGGTCGATGGCGGCATTGTAGAAAATCTTCACATCGCGATGGACCGGGCGCTTCTTGCAAAAGCAGAAACCATCTCCGCAACGGAAAATATGACATGATATGGCAAATCGTCCTGTACCTTGGTATCGCGCTCTGGTGTTCAGCACATCTATTCAAAAGATTCGCCCCTGAACGCCGCGCCGAAATCGAGAAGCGGTTGGGTAGAGCCGGACGCGGTACGGTCGCAATTTTGATCCTCGTCTCCGTCGTCCTCATGTTAATCGGATACCGAGGCTTGGACGCGGTATTTGTCTATGAACCTCCGGATTGGGGGCGGCATGCGAACAATCTGCTCATGGTCTTCGCGGTCTTCCTGTTCGGGCTCGGCAGTTCGAAGAGTCGCCTTCGTGGCCGGTTACGGCATCCCATGCTCACCGGATTTCTCCTCTGGACCATCGCGCATTTGCTGGTCAGAGGCGACAGCGCCTCGATAGCCCTGTTCGGCATACTGGGCGTCTGGGCTATCGTGGAGATGCTGACAATCAACAAGGCTGAACCGAACCCGGTACGGTTCAAGGGCGGCACTCTGGCCGGCGATATCCGGTTACTGGTGATCTCGACCGTGGTATTCGCGGTAATATCCGTAGTTCACATCTTGCTGGGCCCTAACCCGTTCCTGGGATAGACGCCAGGCGCATAGGTTAACATATCGCCACTACAGTTCGGTGCTGCGGATAAGCGGAAACGTTCCATCGGAACGTGTCTCCGATAGCGAACCGAAAACACAACCATAAGAAGCTTGACAACATTGACTGTAAGCCTGCGATGGGTCGGGAGAGGCCGAGAAAACCCGTCAGGATGCACGAATGTGAGCGGGAACAGGAACAGCCATCATGAACAAGACCCGAACCGGCCGCTATTTCGAGGATTACAAAGTCGGTGAGAGGATCGATCACGCAACGCCGCGCACAGTGACGGTCGGTGAACGAGCCATCTACCACGCGCTCTACCCAACCCGTCATGCGATTCATTCGTCAGACATCTTCGCAAGAGGCTGTGGCCTCAGGGGATCACCGATCGATGATCTGGCTGTGTTCCATGTCGTATTTGGAAAGTCGGTGCCTGACATATCGCTGAACGCCGTAGCCAATCTCGGCTACGCCGAAGGGCGCTGGTTCAGGCCGGTCTGGCCAGGAGACACGCTAAGGTCGGTCAGTGAGGTAATTGGCCTGAAGGAAAACTCCAGTGGTAGGTCCGGCATCGTCTGGGTTCGAACATGCGGATTGAACGAACGTGATGAACCCGTGCTCGAATATGTTCGCTGGGTGATGGTGCGAAAGCGTGACCGCAACGCCCCAGCGCCTCAAACGACCGTTCCAGCGCTGGAACAGGTGGTACAGGCTGAGCGACTCATCGTACCTGAAGGGCTCGATTTCGAACGCTATGATTTCAGCGCCGCCGGTGAGAACCATCGCTGGGGAGACTACGAACCGGGTGAATCCATTGATCATTTCGATGGAGTGACCGTCGAGGAAGCGGAACACATGATGGCCACGAGGCTATGGCAGAACACCGCCCGGGTGCACTTCGACGCGACCGCGCGGCCTGACGGCAGGCGCCTCATCTACGGTGGCCATGTTATCTCTCTAGCGCGCGCACTGAGCTACAACGGCCTCGCCAACGCCCAGATAGTCGCGGCGCTGAATTCCGGAACACATGTGAATCCCTGCTTTGCCGGGGATACTGTTCGGGCTTGGTCAGAAGTACTCGACAGATCCCAAACCGATGTCCCCGGGGTCGGTGCTATCCGCCTGAGACTTGTCGCGACAAAAGGTGAACCTTACGCCCTGCGCGACGAGAACGGGAAATTCCTTCCGGAAGTGCTCCTCGACCTGGATTACTGGGCCTTGATGCCGATGTGACGGTACACACTTTCGGGGTGTGGCCCCCTTACGGAATATACCCGGCCGCATTCTCTATCCACAGACCTTCCCAATGTCTGGCCGTCGTTTACCGCCAATGGTGCCTCGGCAAAGACATTGTTGCCACCGGACCCGCGGAACTGTTCTCGATCCGGCAGGAACAAGATGATAACACAGGTTTGGCGTAGCTGTTGCTTAAGTCGCCCCTTTGCGGCGGCCCGCCATATCCACGGAGGCTTTCATGCAGTTCGGGGAACCTAACCGCCAACGGCGGTACGGGCAGAAGTTCGAGAACCGTATGCCAGTAGGACCAGGAACGCCGGTCCCAAATTCCAGGATAGGCGTTCCTCAAGACATCCCGTAGCCTCTCGTCTTCAAAGTGGCGCCGGACCTCCAGAATGTCATCCAGGTTACCATAAATCATGACATGGCTGAGAAACGGCGTTTCGTTTTTCAGCGCCTCATGCGGCGGCATGAACCAGATCACATTGCGGGCGACCTCGACAAGGGATGGCTTTGAAACGTCAGATGTCACCGGAGGGATCAACCTCACTGCCCTAGCGGCACAGACAGGTGTTTGATTCAAATAAAGGCAGTCATTGAGGTCGATTCGGACCACCGCTTCGACAAGGCGTCTCCTGACCGGCGCTGGCACTTTTTCAAGATCCCCTTTCTCGTAGAATGTAAGGGCTTTCAGGGTTAGGATCGGTTTGAATCGCGCTCCGAACACAGCTCTTGCGGTTCCCAGGACAGATTCAAGCGAACGACCGGAACACAGGATCGCATCCAGATCAACATAATCTTTCGCAGAGGACCGGGATTGGATCACCGCTGCTTTTGTCGCAGCGATATCCAGCAGGGAAGAAATACGGATCCCCGCTTCCTTTGTTTGCTCCGAAGCATCGATGCTCCATATGTCAACGCCTCCGAAATACGAGATATTTACATTTCCCTCCAGATCAATGGTGCATGTCAGCGTATTCCTCCTGTTTTTTTACGATAGCTCCCTTCAGGTAGGAAACACTTCGAAGCAGCTGCCAGGGATCGAAAGATTCACGAGCGAAAAATCGAAATCCACCGACTCACGGTGACCCAGCCGGAGTGCAGGCGCCGTTCCTCCATACTGCACAAAGTTCGGTGGAGTGTCATGCGGCATCTTCCACAATTCTTGCTGCGGATCGGGGAGAATGTCTGTGCAGAGAAAGCCCACCATGGTCAGATAATACTTTGCTCCAACCTTCACTCAAAGCCAGTTCTATTGCTTTGGAGTGCATCTCGTTTCGGCATTTTCCACATTGGGAAATTGCAGTCCTTTCGGTTCCCCTGCGAAAGTCACCTACCTCCTCCAGCATACCGTCCGCGATTCCGCCAAGTGAACGTGCCGGCGATCCAAATCAGCGACCTGGTGACGGCCGTTCGGTCCTTGGTGTGAATCGACATCATGACGTAACCCGCCGCTCGCGGAAAACGAACCCCATACAGGGTTACCATTGAAACCGGAGGACGGGTGCGAAAACTCAAAACCAGCCTGCGTATCCAGTCCAAACGCGAACGACATATCGGAAGACAAAACATTG
This sequence comes from uncultured Rhodobacter sp., assembly GCA_965201085.1. Taxonomy (GTDB): domain Bacteria; phylum Pseudomonadota; class Alphaproteobacteria; order Rhodobacterales; family Rhodobacteraceae; genus JAPOUP01. The sequence continues at coordinate 262,680 of CBDAVS010000019.1, forward strand.
GCTCGGGCTTCCGGGCTACTTGCGGTGTTTCCGCTTCATGCGAACGAAAACCACTGGAGCGCGCTGGCCACCGAAACGGGAAGAAAGGACTCAGCGCCTTCCAAAGCGTTCATCGCCCGATCACCCCATGCATACATCTGTTCGATGAGAAAAGGCAGGGTCCAGCCTTTGGTGTCATTGCGTGATCAAATCTCGATGGGATCTGCGCGCAGTCGGTTCGAGAAACCAACCCATCGGCCTCAATCTCGCGGGTCAACCGTGTGCAAACGGGAGCCGCTCACAGCACAACCCGATAGACATCACACCAATCGCAACGCGGAGGTTGAAGACAGGCTGTCACTCCCCGCCAATGTTTGAAAGGAAATGGTAGACCGAACAGCCCCGCGCACCTGAATCAGTATCCGATGGTCTAATTTTCACTACCAACTTTCTTCTCGCCGCCGGACTCCCGTCGAACGCGCGCTCCGAAAGGCGCCCGGTCCGACCGAGCAACCAATCGCCCACTTTCCTCTTTTCTGCCCTCAACGAAACAGCTATGTCCCTTTTCGCGCTGTCCTGGATCAGGCGAATGAAATCCTAAAGCGCTTTGGCACGAACCTAATGGAGGAAATCGGCATGTCGGACGCAAAAGGACCTGCGAATCGGCCCCTTTCCCCGCATCTGCAGATTTACCGTCCTCAGATGACGTCGGTCAGTTCAATCCTGACGCGGATAACCGGCAATGCGTTGATTGTGGGCGTTGCGCTTGCGATCTGGTGGCTGCTTGCCCTCGCATCCGGGCCCGAATATTTCAGCTTCGTCAACCGGATCGCCGCATCTTGGTTCGGTGACACCGTGTTCATTCTGTCACTCCTCGCGGTCTGGTATCATTTACTGGCAGGGCTTCGGCATCTATGTTTTGACGCGGGATGGGCGCTTGATGTGCCTACAGCCGAGTTCCTTGGCTGGATCTGCATAATTGGCTCGGTTGTGCTTACGGCATTGACCCTGATTCTCGTTTAAGGAAGCGAATATGCGTTACCTGACTGACCGCAAACGGGCCATCGGCCAAGGTGTGTCCGGAACCGGAACCGAGCACCATTGGCATATGACGGTCAGCGCCGCGGGCCTCGCCGTTCTGACACCGGTATTCGTGTTCATCTTCGGGCGGGCCTTGGGCAGTGGCTACGAACGGGCCCACGCGATCCTCTCACATCCTCTGGCGGCGATATCGACCGCTGTCGCGCTGTTGGTTGGCCTAGTTCATTTCCGACGTGGCGCACAGATGATGATCGAAGACTATATGCATGGTTTGGCTAGAAAGGTCGCGGTGATTGCCGTAATCGCGTTGTCGTGGTTTCTGATCGCTTGCGGATTGTTTGCGCTGGCAAGGATTGCACTCTGAGGGGTTTCTCATGGCAGCGTATGAATTCGAGACCCATGAATACGACGTCGTGATCGTTGGCGCCGGTGGTTCCGGCCTGCGCGCCACGCTCGGGATGGCCGAACAGGGCCTGAGAACGGCGTGTATCACGAAAGTTTTTCCGACACGGTCCCATACCGTCGCAGCGCAGGGCGGAATCGCGGCCTCGTTGGGTAATATGGGACCGGACCACTGGCAGTGGCATATGTACGACACCGTCAAAGGATCTGATTGGCTGGGTGATACCGACGCCATGGAATATCTGGCGCGGGAAGCTCCCAAAGCCGTTTACGAACTCGAACATTACGGCGTGCCGTTCTCCCGAACCGAAGAGGGTCGGATATATCAGCGGCCTTTCGGAGGGCATACGACCGAATTCGGCGAAGGCCCTCCCGTGCAGCGGACCTGCGCCGCAGCGGATAGAACCGGCCATGCGATACTGCATACGTTGTACGGCCAATCACTCAAGAACAACGCCGAATTCTTCATCGAATATTTCGCCATAGACCTGGTCATGTCGGAGGATGGCGTCTGCCAAGGCGTCGTCTGCTGGAAACTCGATGATGGCACGATGCACGTATTCAACGCCAAGATGACGGTGCTTGCGACCGGCGGTTACGGTCGGGCGTATTTCTCGGCAACGAGTGCGCATATCTGCACAGGTGACGGCGGAGGAATGGTGGCTCGTGCCGGACTGCCGCTTCAGGACATGGAGTTTGTCCAGTTCCACCCGACGGGAATCTACGGCTCCGGCTGCCTGATCACGGAGGGCGCCCGCGGCGAAGGCGGCTACCTTACCAATTCCGAGGGCGAGCGTTTCATGGAGCGTTACGCACCCACCTACAAGGATCTCGCCAGCCGCGATGTGGTCAGCCGCTGCATGACGCTTGAGATCCGGGAAGGCCGCGGTGTCGGACCGGAAGGTGACCATATTCACCTGCATCTCAATCACCTTCCGCCAGAGACGTTGGCCGAGCGCCTGCCTGGCATTTCCGAATCCGCCCGCATCTTCGCCGGTGTGGAAGTCACCAGTGAGCCGATCCCGGTTCTGCCAACGGTGCACTATAATATGGGGGGAATTCCGACGAATCACTGGGGCGAAGCCCTGAACCCGACCCAGCGGGATCCCAACGCGATAGCGCCGGGGCTTATGGCCGTGGGAGAGGCAGGCTGCGCATCGGTGCATGGCGCCAACCGCCTGGGGTCCAATTCGCTCATCGATCTGGTCGTCTTCGGTCGCGCGGCGGCCATACGCGCCGGCCAGGTTGTCAACCCCAATGAACCGAATCCTGACCTCAACCTGCCATCGGTCAGCAAGGCATTCGATCGATTCGATAGTCTTCGCAGCGCATCCGGCGCGATCCCGACGGCAGACCTGCGGCTGGAAATGCAGAGGACAATGCAATCCGACGCGGCGGTGTTTCGCACGGACCGTACGCTTGAGGAAGGCTGCCGAAAAATGGAAGCTGTCGCGGAAAAACTGGCCGATCTTTCGGTCACCGACCGCAGCCTCGTATGGAATTCCGACTTGATGGAAACGCTTGAACTCGCCAACCTTATGCCGAACGCTGTCTCGACGGTCGTCAGTGCCGAGGCGCGCAGGGAAAGCCGAGGCGCCCATGCCCATGAGGATTATCCCGACCGGGACGACGTCAACTGGCGCTGCCATACATTGGCGTGGATGGAGGACGGGGACACGGTTCGGCTCAGCTATCGCCCGGTGCGTGTCAACCCTCTGACACCTGCCAGCGATGGAGGAATCGACCTTGGCAGGATCGCTCCGAAGGCACGGGTCTACTGATGCGCTTTTCGGTCGTTCCCGCGCTTGCACCTGCCTCAGCCTGCGCCGCTCCAGCGCCGATGACACCCGAACGAGCCGAACGCCTCTGCGCGGAGCAGGTCGGGCTTGCCGACGGCTTCGCAGGCGCCGTCGAGGTCGGAATCGGCGACGGTGGAACGCGAACCGGGGCTTCCATCACCCTTTCAGAGCGAATCTTCAACCCTCAGACGGATAGGGAATTCATGGCGGACTGCGTCGAGCGCCGGCTGGAAGGAAAACCCGCCATGACCGAGGTCAATGTTTCGGCAAGACGTGCTATCTAAAGGTTGGCCAGGACCAGAACCGACAGGATTCCCGAATGGTACAGTTCACGCTTCCCAAGAATTCGAAAGTTCACAACGGAAAGGTTTGGCCAAAGCCGGAAGGCGCTGCGAACGTCCGTGCGTTTCGGATTTACCGGTGGAATCCGGACGACGGACAGAACCCCCGCGTCGACACATATTACGTCGATATGGACGAATGCGGGCCGATGGTTCTGGATGCGTTGATCAAGATCAAGAATGAGATCGACCCGACGCTGACCTTCCGCCGGTCCTGCCGCGAAGGCATCTGTGGCTCCTGCGCCATGAATATCGATGGAACCAATACACTTGCCTGCATTCATGGGCTTGATGAGATTTCGGGAACCGTACGGATCTATCCACTGCCGCATATGTATGTCGTCAAGGATCTTGTGCCGGATCTGAACCACTTCTATGCCCAGCATGCGAGCGTCATGCCTTGGCTGGAAACCACCACAAACCGACCGGGAAAGGAATGGCGCCAGTCGATCGAGGACCGAAAGAAGCTGGACGGGCTCTATGAGTGCGTGATGTGCGCGAGTTGCTCGACCAGTTGTCCAAGTTATTGGTGGAACGGGGACAGATACCTTGGTCCTGCGGCGCTGCTTCATGCCTACCGCTGGATCATCGACAGCCGAGACGAGGCGACGGGCGAACGTCTCGACGATCTGGAAGATCCCTTCAAGCTCTATCGATGCCACACAATCATGAACTGCGCGAAAACCTGTCCCAAAGGCCTCAATCCAGCCAAAGCGATCTCTCATCTCAAAAGGATGCTTCTTGAACGGCAGGTCTGAGCCCGCTCGCGTCGTGAGTGGATCGCCCGTGTCATCAGGTCGAGTCTCCTAGACCGAAACCCGCGAGGATATCGGTTCAACCCGATCCAAGGCTGCCGATTGCCAATGTTGGCCATCCATTGCGTGCTGAACTGCGTTGGAAATCCAGATCTGGCGTCGATGTTTGCGCCTGGCGGTCATGGTTAACCTCGGCTTGGTGCGGGGAAGCCGATCCGGGATGAGAGTGCGTCTGCCATGAACGATGCTATTTGGACAGACGCTGAAGCCAGTCCGTCACTACGATGCGGAATGAGTTGCAAGACATGATTGAACGCTTTGCCCGAGGGTGATTCAATGTTATCTCGGCCCCAATGGATTGGGGAAACGAGAATGTTGGACAGGGCCATCATAATGATCGGAACCACCAAGGGAGCATTCCTCCTGTCCTCGGATTCCGAAAGGGCCGACTGGTCGCTGAGCGGACCGTTCTGTGGCGATGGCTGGTCAATCAATCACGTCGTTGGTGACCCTGAATCCGGCGCCATATGGGCCGCGGGTGGCGGTGACTGGACCGGTGCAGGTGTATGGCGATCGGACAACGGCGGCGAAAGCTGGGCTCTCTCGAAATTCTCCAGAGGAGAGATCGATAAATGGTGCGAAAACGATCCGAACATGGCGGAGATGTTCAACTGGGAGCCGATGGACGCCCCCTTCACGGGATAGGTCAATTCGATCTGGTCACTCGGTTTCGTTCATGGAAGGCTCTGGGCTGGCACAAAGCCGGCAGCGCTGTTCTGCAGCGCCGATGGCGGCAGATCATGGAAGCGGGTGGAGGCTCTCACCAATCACCCCTCGCGAGAAGACTGGAATCCTGGAGCGGCTGGGCTGGTGCTTCATACAATCGTGGCGGACCCGGTGAATGCCGAAAGGATGTGGGTCGGTATTTCGGCCACAGGAGTATTCGCCACCGAGGACGGCGGGAAGAGCTGGGACCGACGCAATAGGCTGTCCAATGCCGACGCCTGCGAGCATCACGACCACCCGGCAGCCCCGAGTGGCGGAGAAACCGGCCTTTGTGTTCACAATATGATGCGGGCCCGCACCGACACCGGCGACCTGCTCTACCAGCAGAACCACCACGGTGTTTACCGCAGCTCCGATGGGGGACGAATCTGGCACGACATTACCGAAGGCCTTCCCTCGACCTTTGGATTTCCGATTGCCGTACATCCAAGGGACACTGAAACCGTTTGGGTCTTTCCTCTTAACGGAGATGATCAGGGCCGCTTCCCTCCGGATGCCAGCGACGCGGTCTGGAAGTCAGGAGATGGCGGCGGCACCTGGACCGCCAAGCGAAAAGGCCTTCCCGAGCGAGATTGCTTCTTCACGGTTCTCCGTCAGGCGATGGCCGTCGATTCCGGCGAACCGACCGGGGTCTATTTCGGCACCAACACTGGATCTGTCTTTGCCAGTGCCGATGAGGGGAAACCTGGTCCGAGATCGCGCGGCGCCTTCCAGCGGTTCTTTCTGTCGAGACGATGGGGCGCCAAATCTAGCGTCAAGACACTTGACAGCGTCTGCGGTAGCGCTTCGAGGTCTCCCAAGGATCAATCCAACCGCTCTTTTGGGGCAACTCTTCGGAAAGCATGTCCATGGACAGAGAGACGGAAAAGCCGCAGGGCGTCGCAGACCATTCGGCACCCGATGCTCCTTACGGTTCCACTCGGTGGATACAATTGACGTATTATCGGATTTCCGATCACGAAAGAGAGCTGACCACCGGCATAAATCCAACTTCCCGGCAAGCCATCTCCGCGAACCAAAGCGGGCTGCCCCACTATGCCACCGGCCAAATCTCATTCATTCAGAAGGGGGCGTCCTTGGCCGTAAGTGATGGAAAATCAGGCGCACAGAAGAAACTGCTCCTACCGAGCGCGGCGCAGATCAAGGCCGCGAAGGCGGTTCTATCTGTCCAATCCAGGCTGCACGAAGACAGGATCCGCGACCGGATCGCCAGGCTACTCGAATGTTCCGGCACCGAAACGGAACCGTCCTGACGTATAGGCAAGGGCTGGGCGGATCTGTATTGCCCCCGCCGTCGTACCGTCGTGGAGACCAAAAGACCTGGTCAGCTTGGGGATCCGCATTCCGTGCGGCCAGGTCGGGACGAAACCCCGTTTGCGCAGCTTGAACGCTACGTCCGGGGCATGATCGAAGAGGAACGGGAACTCGCCCGTCCGGAGGCCGCGGACCCCGGCCATGGATGGGAGTTCTGACCGATGGAAAGATCTGGTACGCTTGGCGCTGGCGCAACGAAGACAGCAGCAGGATCCGGAACTGGTCGATCGAGGGCATCACCCCTCCCGGGCCAGTTGAATTGATCCAGCGCATCCTGCCGCTCCTGACCGAAGGCGAACCCATGGGAAAGCCATGGATTCCCGCCGATCCGGTTCAGGTTTTTCAGGCATATCCCACAAAGTTGAGGGACATCTACGTGTCACTGGAAGGGTAGTCGGAAGCCACGACGGCCACCAAGCACCATCTTTGGCTGGACATGCTCCGCACAGCCTCGATGCAGCCTGAAAACACCGCCGCGAAGACAACGTTGTTCATCGCGCACTCTTTTCTCGTAGCACTTGCGCGGGGAGTGGTCCGAACACTGACCGATCCCCACTCACCACCGTCCGCTGAAGAGGTGTTGGGAGACGGATTCGCCGCCTGGGTCACGGATACCGGGCGGGGAAAGCGATGGGCATCCGACCTGATGGAGGAAATACATTCCTGGCAATGGGCGCGCCGGCGTGGCGATGCGCTGCGTCCACTCTACGAGCGGTTCGTCGACGAAAGGGACCGCAGCGTTTTCGGCGAATTCCACACTCCGGACTGGCTGGCCGAAACCGTCGTTCGGGAAGTTCTCGATGAAGGTTGGTGCAATGAGGCGGTCGAAGCTGCGGCGGAGGAAATCCTGAACGGGGTGCCGCTCAAAGGAAAGGGATTCCTCGATCCGGCCTGCGGCTCCGGCACCATCCTCTGGCATGCGGCGCGGAGGTTGCTCGACGCTCGGGCCCTGGAGCATCACACCATGGTCAACCGTTCCAACATCGTGGCACGGCTGGTGAACGGTATAGACGTGCATCCAATCGCGGCCGAAATCTCGCGGTCGACGGTTCTGCGCGCCCTGCCCACCCCACCCACGGACGAGAGATCGGCGATCCGGGTCTTCGAAGGTGATTCGCTCCCCGTGCGCGGGGACGAGAAGGAATCCCTTTTCAGACGGATGAATGGAGCGATACGTGTCGTTTCACCACGCGGTGGCGAGATGCTTATCCCGCGTTCATTTGCCGAACGCCCTGACCTTCCCGACCGATTGCGCCATCTGGTCGCCATGGCATCCAAACCCAGCCTGACGCTCACCGCACAAATCCGCAATTCCGCAGCCGAAGAAGACCGAACTGTCATGGACAGCCTCTTCGCCACCATGAGAAAAATCATAGCGAACGAGGGGAATTCGGTTTGGACATGGTACATCGCCAATCTCACAGGCCCGATGCGCCTGTCGGAACGAAAGGTTGACCGGATCGTATCCAATCCACCGTGGGTTTCGATGAAAGAGATTCAGGCGCCGACCCGGAGGCGCGAACTCGAAGGTTTCGCTAGTGTCCGCCAGAAAACCCCGTGTTTTTCCGGTGACAGGGCCGAATCCGGCGGATTCCGGCTTCACGGGACCCTGGCCGGGCCCGTCGGAGCGCCGCCCGGGGCTTCGACGGGACGGCCGGTGGCGAAACATATGGTGAACATCCGGGCCTCCGCCGGCCCGCGGGCACGCCGGTGCGGGCCCCGCAGCGGCGGGACCTTCCATGGGCCGGTTCACCGGTGGACGCCCCGGTCAGGCGGCGGCGGGGAGCACGGGGCGCTCCCTCGCCGGCGGCATCAGGCCGGGGCGGTGGACGTTCGCAGCCAGCACCGCCAGCGCCACGGCGCCGGCGAAACCCTCCTTTCCGTGGCTCCGCACCCGGTCGAGGCCACGGTGCTCCAGGCTGTTGATCGCCGACCCGCCGGCGGCGTGGGCGCGCCGCGCCCCGCGGAACGCCTCCCCGCTTTCCCGGACGCTTGAGTTCCTACTTTTTTGGCGTATCCCGACTCTGGAAATCCAGCTATACAGGGTTCATTTCGACCCAGTCGGCGAAAACCGAGATGTAGTGCCCCTGATGGCGATTTCATTTGACATGCGCGTCCGGCACGCAATATGCTCCAACCATGTTCGTACGAAGGAAAAAACTTGCGGGCGGCCGCACGAAGGTCCAGATCGTCAGGTCCGTACGAAATGGTGACAGGGTTCGGCAGCGCGTCCTGCGGCATGTCGGCACGGCGACCACCGAGGCCCAGCTCGAGCGGCTCGAGGGCCTCGCACGCCTCATCATCGAGGAAATCAGGCAGAAGGACAGCGGCCAGCCAGCCCTGTTCCCGCCGAAACGGTTCGCGGACCTGATCGAGAGTTCCAGGCGGGCGGCACGGGATCCCGAGCCTCTGGGGGTCGACCTGGCCGACTGCCGCGAGGAGAGCCGGGTCATTGTTGGGGTCCGTGAGGCTTTCGGTTCGGTTTACGGCCAGCTTGGCTGGGACAGTCTGTGCGGGGCCCGTCGCATGAGCGCCAACCGCATCATCAGGGAACTGGTGCTTGCCCGGATCTCCCAGCCACTCTCGAAACGAGCCACGGTGCGTGAGCTTGACAGCCATGGGGAACTGTCCCTGAACCTGAACTACGTCTATCGCAGCATGGACCTGATCGACGACGCCCGGATCGAGGCGATCCGCCAGCGGTCGCTGGATGTCGCGAAGACGCTGCTTCCGGAGCCCCTGACCGCGATCTTCTACGACACGACGAGCCTGTATTTCGAGAGTGAGAGGGACGACGATCTGCGGCTCAAGGGTTTCAGCAGGGACGGAAAGCCGCACCGGATCCAGGTTCTGTTCGCCCTTCTGGTGACGCCGGAGGGACTTCCGGTCGGCTACGGGCCGTTTCCGGGCAACACCTACGAAGGCAACACCCTCGTGACGGCGCTCGAGGGTCTGGAACGGCGTCATGACGGGGCGCGTTTCACGGTGGTGGCTGACGCCGCGATGATCAGCGCGGACAACCAGGCGGCGCTTCGACGGCGCGGCACGCCCCATATCCTCGGCGCCCGCCTGAAGTCCCGCCCCGCCGCGCAGAAGCGAAAGATCCTTGATCCGGACAGCTACAGCGCATGGAGCCGGGACGAGTGCTCGCGGTCGATCGGCCGCTACCTGTGCATCGAGGACGGCGAGTGCAGGCTCGTCGTCACCCACTCATCACGACGGGCCCGCAGGGACGTCCACGACCGGGAACGCCGGATCGACAGGCTGCGCGCAAGCCTGAATGGAAGCCGGAAGCCGGCCTCGCATGGCAATCGTGGCACCGCCCGGTTCCTGGATTTCCCCGACGGGCAGGTCCGCCTGAACGAGGAAAAGGTGGCCGAGGCGGCACGCTGGGACGGGCTTCGGGGGATCGTGGCCTGGGGCTGCGGGGAGACCGACCCGCGCGACCTGGTCATCCAGTACCGCAGGCTGGCGGAAATCGAGGCGTGCTTCCGGACGAACAAACATGACCTCGCCATCCGGCCGGTTTTCCACTGGAAGGAGCGCCGGGTGCGGGCACACATCGCCATCTGCTACATGGCTTTCTGCTGTCTCCAGCACCTGCGCCAGCGGCTGGCGGTTCAGGGTCACCGGATGAGCCCCGACCGCATCCGACGGGCGCTGAACGGCCTGCAGATCAGCATTCTGTACGAAACGAAAGGCCCGAGGAAATTCGGCCTTCCCAGCGCGGCCTCGGCCGACGCCAGGCAGATCTACCGCACACTGGGGCTGAACTGGAACCGGGCTCCGTTCATCTACACACGAAAGGCGATACGGACGAATTCCTGACGGCCCCCGAACCGGAAGACAGAGCGCGGACCACCGGAAAGTAGTGCCCTCTTTCAGGAGTGATGTCCATTATATCAATGGGTTGCGTTCAAAAAAGTATGAACTCAAGAAGAGATTCAGGCGCCGACCCGGAGGCGCGAACTCGAAGGTTTCGCTAGTGTCCGCCAGAAAACCCCGTGTTTTTCCGGTGACAGGGCCGAATCCGGCGGATTCCGGCTTCACGGGACCCTGGCCGGGCCCGTCGGAGCGCCGCCCGGGGCTTCGACGGGACGGCCGGTGGCGAAACATATGGTGAACATCCGGGCCTCCGCCGGCCCGCGGGCACGCCGGTGCGGGCCCCGCAGCGGCGGGACCTTCCATGGGCCGGTTCACCGGTGGACGCCCCGGTCAGGCGGCGGCGGGGAGCACGGGGCGCTCCCTCGCCGGCGGCATCAGGCCGGGGCGGTGGACGTTCGCAGCCAGCACCGCCAGCGCCACGGCGCCGGCGAAACCCTCCTTTCCGTGGCTCCGCACCCGGTCGAGGCCACGGTGCTCCAGGCTGTTGATCGCCGACCCGCCGGCGGCGTGGGCGCGCCGCGCCCCGCGGAACGCCTCCCCGCTTTCCCGGACGCGGTCCGCCTTCGACAGCCTGCCTTTCCGCGGCATGGCGTCGGCTCCAGCATCCCGGCAGGCCCCAGCCGGTCCGGGGGCTGTGCGGACCCCTGTCGAAGCTCACCACCGACAGGGCGGGGAACCGGGCCCGCGCCTCCCCGCCCATGGGGACCGCCACGTCCACGTCGCTCCCCTCCCACATGACGGAACGGTGCGGGATGAACCGGTGACGGTCCTCAGGGACGCGGACCGGAACGCCGGGCTCCACCGGGACCCCGGCCTTTCCCTTCGATATCCAGCGGGTGTGGGGCCCGGATATCGGGTGCACCTTCCCGCGGTGCGGGATCGTCCCTCCCTTCAGGATCCGCCGTCCGGTCAGGTCCGCCCGGGGCCTGACATGGCCGATAAAGCCCCGGATACTGTCCGATGGGCCCGGGATACCCAACCTGCCGTCGATCTCCGCGCGGCTGGCCTCCGCCCTGTCCGCCAGCTTCAGCGCCAGCCGGAGCAGCGCCTCCACGTCCCCCGGGCGCGGGTTGGCGAGCCGTGACGTGGCCACCCGGAGGTAGCCTTTCCGGAGCTTTCCGCAAAGGTATTCCTTCCGCCGCCAGCCGCGTGGCCCAGGCCCCCCGCAGGCCCGGGACACGTCCCGGACCATGCACCGCGCCGCGTCCATCGGCAGGCTGCGGTCGGTCGGATGATGCACGTCGGTCCCGGCCACGAAGGAATGACGGCGGCCGCGCAACGCGGCGCCAGGCTTTTTTTCCGGCCACCCTGTGGCCCCTCTCCACGACCGTCCTTCCGACCTCGGCGGGAAGCTCCGGCGAGGGGAGCGACACGCTGTCAACCAGCCGCCGGTATTCGTATCCGTATCCGTCCCATGATCCGTGGCCCGGCCTTCGGCCTTCGCCGGATCGTCCGGTGCCCGTTCGCCGGTTCCCGAAGCCGGTCGAAATCGCACCCGGGACCCTGCCTGACCACGCCGGGCATCGGGATGGTCAACGGTTCCATCCCCGGCCCGCCGACCCGGCGGCCCTTTCCGGGAAGCACCAGCCGACCCGGAAGCCCGGACAGCCGCTTTCGGGTCCCTTCGTCGCCGCAGGGGTCCTGGAGGCCGATCAGGATCGCCGGGATGTCGTCCCTCGACCTGACGTTCGGCCTGATCCTCGTGATGTCGGGGGCGCCGGGCCGCCGCTGGGTGTCGTGGACCCAGCGCATGGGGGCCTCCTGAAGGGGAGGACTGGCGGATTCCGCGGCATACCCTGACTGCCATATCCGGTGATTCCCCGCAGGGCGGATTCCGTCATTTACCACGAAAAACCCGTCACTTGGGGGTTTTCTGGTGGACACGAAATACCTGACCGCTCTACTGAATGCGCCCGGGCTTGAGAGAGCGTTCAAGGAGTCGCGGACAGGCGGCAGTGATTTCCACCAGAATCCGTGGCGGTTGGTTCCCGTTCCCCGGTTCGACCGGCAGATCAAGGCGCACCGCTAACTGGCCAGACTTTGCGTAGAAGCTGAAAAATCGCGGAGCTGACCATCACTGAAATCACCAGCGAAGGCGGTAATCGACTTGGTCAGGTCGGCGGGTCCACCCGCATCCGCGGGGCGCTGTCTGAGGCATATATCGCGGCGCGGCTCAACCACACCGCCGCGAATATCCTCACCGACCATGTGGAGGTCGCATAAAAACCGGTAGTGGATTCCGTTCGCACCGTCAATCCACAGCCGGGTGGAGTTACCGCAAACACGTCTTCACGAAAAGGCCGCGTCCAAAGCGATCAGCACCATGTCACCGAAGGATCTTTCGCGGTCTTCGCTGCTGAGTTCCTCACGACTCTGCAGATGATCCGAGACCGTCAGCACCGACAGCGCACGACCACCATGCCGGGCCGCGAGGGCGTAAAGTTCAGCGGTTTCCATTTCGACCGCGAGAATTCCATGACGAACCATCTGCTCGATGATGTCGTCCCGCTCGTCATAAAAGGTGTCGGAGGAATATATTCCGCCGATATGCGTGCGGATCTCCCGCCTTTCCGCTGAATACGCCGCCGCCCGAAGCAAGCCCCAGTCAGCGCAGGGCGCGAAATTCAGGCCCCTAAAAATCGTGGAGGAGGGAGTGGACACGGACGAAGCCGTCATCGCCAGAACAACGTCCCGAAGACTTACGTGGGGCTGCATCGCCCCGGTGGAGCCGATGCGAATCACGGTTCTCGTACCGTAGTCGCGCATCAGTTCATTGACGTAAATGCTCAGGCTGGGCATGCCCATTCCCGAACCATGCATGGTGACGCGATGCCCGTTCCATGTACCGGTGTACCCAAGCATTCCTCTGACATTATTTATCTTTTTAGGGGATTCCAGAAAGGTCTCCGCAGCCCATTTCGCCCTATACGGGTCTCCGGGCAAAAGCACGGTCTCGGCAATGTCGCCTTTGCCGGCTCCCACATGAATCGTCATCGGGTATGTTCTCCCTAAGTGGCGGCCACCACAGTCGCCAACTGCGCTGGCGACCTGGGTCCAATCACGCTCCAGACCGCAATTTCATCGCCCACCATTGCACGCCAATGTCCGATCCGTAAATCCAACTGGACCGACGCGCCCGAAATCGCCTTCTCAAGCGACGGCCTTCCCTTGGCACTCTTCCAGGTCGCGGCATCGAGCGAAGCCGTTACGGCCGTCACGCGGCGATCATTGACTGAGGCTCCGCCAGATCCACGATATCAAACATGATGCGGGTGAGATCGAAATCCTTGGGCGTGTAGACCTTGGCAACGCCGAGCTCGAGGAGGCGACGGGCATCTTCAGGTGGAACGATCCCACCGACAATCACAGGAATATCATCGAGGTCCGCCGCCCGCAGACGCTCCATAAGTTCTTCCATCAGATGGATATGGCTTCCTGACAGGATGGAGAGACCAAGAACGTGAGGCGGTTTCGACAGACAGGCGGACACAATCTCGCCCGGGGTCATGCGGATGCCCTCGTAATCGATCTCGATACCACAGTCACGGGCGCGGGTCGCGACCTGCTCGGCACCATTTGAATGGCCATCGAGTCCGGGCTTGCCGACAAGAAGCCTGAGGCGGCGACCGAGACGGCGCGAGACCGTATCGACGGCGGTGCGTATCTCGTCCAGATGTTCGGTACGGTTTGACGGACTCGCCGAAACTCCGGTCGGTGCGCGATACTCCCCGAAGGCCGCGCGTATGACATCTCCCCACTCTCCGGTCGTCACGCCAACCTTGGCTGCGGCGATACTCGGGGGCATAAGATTGGCGCCGCTCACCGCTGCGCTTCGCAATGCATTCATGGCTTGTCGCACTGCGGTTTCATCCCGAGAGCTACGCCATGCTTCGAGTCGCGAGATCTGGTCCAGTTCCGCCTTTGGGTCGGTTATGATTATCGCATCCGGACCAGCGGGAAGAGGCGATGGTTCGCCGCCGGTGAATCGGTTGACTCCAACCACCGTCGTTTCTCCCGCCTCGATCTTTGCGATGCGATTCGAGTTGGATTCAACAAGCTGATGCTTCATGTAACCGATCGCATCGATCGCGCCGCCCATCGCGTCGATCTGCGCAAGCTCATGGCGCGCACCGTCCTTGAGAGCCTCAACCCTATCGGCAACCACCGGATTGCCGTCAAAGAGGTCACCGTATTCAAGAAGGTCCGTTTCACAGGCCAGGATCTGTTGCATCCGGAGCGACCATTGCTGATCCCAGGGTCTGGGCAGGCCAAGGGCTTCGTTCCAGGCCGGAAGCTGAACCGCACGGGCACGCGCACTCCTCGAAAGCGTCACCGCGAGCATCTCGAGGAGGATCCGGTAAACGTTGTTTTCCGGCTGTTGCTCGGTGAGACCCAGCGAATTTACCTGAACGCCATACCGGAACCGTCGCAGCTTGGGATTTTCTATTTCGTAACGATCAACGGCGATCTCGTCCCAAAGCTCGGCGAATGCGCGCATTTTGCACATTTCGGTCACGAAGCGGATGCCCGCGTTGACGAAAAAGGAGATGCGGCCAACCATTTCGGGAAAACTATCAGATGCGACCTTCCCCCTGAGGTCATCGAGCACGGTCGTCGCGGTGGCAAGAGCGAAAGCGAGTTCCTGTTCAGGCGTCGCCCCCGCTTCCTGAAGGTGATAGCTGCAGACATTCATTGGATTCCAGTGGGGGAGATGCTCGCACGTATACGCAACAATATCCGTGACCATGCGGAGGCTGGGCCGCGGCGGACAGACATAGGTTCCCCGGGAAAGGTATTCCTTGATGATATCGTTCTGGACCGTACCCTTTAACGCCCGTACATCCGCGCCCTGTTCCTCGGCAACCGCGATATAGAGCGCGAGAAGCCATGGAGCGGTCGCGTTTATCGTCATCGACGTATTCGCCTGTTCAAGCGGTATTCGATCGAAGAGACTGCGCATATCGCCGAGATGCGATATCGGAACGCCTACCTTGCCGACTTCACCCCTCGCGAGTTCGTGGTCACTGTCATACCCGGTCTGGGTTGGCAGGTCGAAAGCCACGGACAGGCCGGTTTGACCATTCGCCAGGTTGGTGCGGAAAAGTTCGTTCGAGGCCGCGGCGGTGGAGTGGCCCGCATATGTGCGAAAGAGCCATGGGCGGTCACGGTGAATCTCGGTCATATGTTGCCTCGGACTTTCGGTTCGGTAATTAAATTACATGTAATGATTGATAAATGGAATTTTATGGCGCTGTCAATATGCTGCGATGCAGAATTGGATTATTACAGGCTCGAAGCTGTGGAATCATCCAAAAGACCAATTGAACGGCCGGGTATTCTTTAGAGAGCGTCGGGAGAGGCGGAAAGCATCGGATGAAGGAACGGGGACGGCAGCCGTCCGAGATCCTCATATGGCAACGTCCGGCAATGTTCCGATGAATCGATCAACCAAACCACGGACACCGGCGCCCAAGCCTCTGGACTCCCAAGGGCTGGCGGGCTGTGTCACTGTCACTGCACAACGGGCGGATTATAAGGCGACGTGGCAGGTATCCCTACCCGGACAGACAGCGCTGCCAAGTGTTGGATCAAGCATCTGGCCCGACCGAACACCGGCGAACTCCTTGCCGTTGTCCGCCGTGATCGTGTGGACCCTGGCGCCGAGCCCCTTGAGAAGGTCGGTCATCGCCTCGCCGACCGCCTCCGCCTTCTTTCCGTCAACCCGTTGGAGAAGCGTGAATTTCGAGCATCTGTCCACAAGCGACACCACCGCACCGCTGTGTCCCCCGCCGATCACCGTGTCCGCTTCCCAGTCGCCGATTCTCGCCTTCGCCCCGACCTCTTTCGGGCGCTCCGAGATGTCCCTCCGGCCCGGGATGTGACCCCGGCCCGCGTGGCGGCCACCCTGCCGGTTCGGTTTCTTTCCCCGCCGCCGCAGGTGCCCGAAAAGCGTTCCTCCGTCCCTGCGGTCCGCGCGTACGAGGTCGTATATCCGCTGACGGCCGACCATGCCGGGGTCCTCCAGCCGGAGACGCCCCGAGACCTGTTCCGGGCTCCAGCCCTCCTCCAGCTTCGCCACGACCTTCGCCCAGCGCTCCTCCGTCAGCTTCCTCGGGACCGAAGAGGCCTCGCTCCGGCGCCCGGTGGCCTTCCTCCACGCCTGTCCCTGCCGGTATCCCCGCCCGCCGCCGTTGCGTCGGATCTCCCGCGATATGGTGGCCGGATGGCGGCCCAGCTGCCTGGCGATGGCCCCGTTCGAAAGCCCGCTTTTCCTCAGCGCGTATATCTGGCATCTTTCGTCGAAGGTCAGATGACGGTAGCCCTCGGGCATGACACTCTCCTCGGCTCGTTCACCGGGACTGTCGCCGTTATCTGGCCGATTCGCAAGATGCTGCACCCGAAACGCGGCTTCCCACCATCAACGGTGTTGCACTTCAGAGCGGAACGGGGGTCATAAATTAATAAAATATATGTTTTTATTTCTTTGGATGACTTTAACCGCTTTGGGTCGTCATGTACCCCGGCTCTCTCTCCGCTGATCTCGTAAGCGGGGTCCACGGATTCACGTTTCCTGGATTCGCTCACTAAAACGACGGGAGCCCGTCTGAACGCCGGCTGGCGGATGGAAAGGCCCGAAGAATGCCCTCTGCCAATCATGCGATGTGGCGATAATCCATCGCGAAATCGAGCCGCTGGCCCAGATGGCGGCGAGACGCGCGAGGATGCTCCCCCATCCCATGAGCACGAAGATTGGTGCGGTGACGGACCTTGGGAGCACTGGATGCTGCAATGCAGCAGAAATTATCCCAGACTTGGAACCTATGCGATATAAAATTTCAAATTCCGCGTCTGATCGGTTGCAATGTTACCCATATATCCTTAATTCGCCTCCAAAGCTCCGATTCTCTTCTGCGGCGCGGTAGCGGAAATGGACGAAGGAGGTAATGGCCATGTCACCGGATCAGAATTCTTCTCCCGCAACATATGACGCACCGGAAAAGGAACTCTATGCGGTCGGCGAAATGCCACCTGTGGGATACGTGCCGAAAAAAATGCATGCCTGGGCGATCCGCCGTGAGAGGCACGGCGAGCCGGATAAGGCGATGCAGATCGAAGTCGTTGACGTGCCGAAGCCGGATAGCCATGAGGTCCTGGTGCTCGTGATGGCTGCGGGTGTCAATTACAACGGTGTCTGGGCAGGCCTTGGCGTTCCGATCAGCCCCTTCGACGTGCACAAGGCCGAATATCATATCGCGGGATCGGATGCCTCGGGAATCGTCTGGGCGGTCGGACGCAAGGTAAAGAGCTGGAAAGTGGGTGACGAAGTCGTGATCCACTGCAACCAGGACGATGGGGATGACGAGGACTGTAATGGTGGGGATCCCATGCTCTCGCCCAGCCAGCGGATATGGGGATACGAGACACCGGACGGTTCATTCGCCCAATTCACCTGCGTGCAGGCCCAGCAGCTTATGGAGCGTCCCAAGCATCTCACCTGGGAAGAAAGCGCGTGTTACACACTGACGCTCGCCACGGCGTATAGAATGCTGTTCGGCCATCATCCGCATGAACTGAAGCCGGGGCAGAATGTGCTCATCTGGGGCGCGTCCGGCGGTCTCGGTTCCTACGCGATTCAACTCGTGAACACCGCCGGGGGAAACGCCATCGGGGTGATTTCCGACGAGAGCAAGCGCGATTTCGTGATGGATCTTGGCGCCAGGGGCGTGATCAACAGACGCGACTTCGACTGCTGGGGCCAGCTACCTGAAGTGAACACTGAAGAATACAGGCAATGGTTCAGCGAAGTGCGCAGGTTTGGCAAAGCGATCTGGGAAGTCACGGGGAAGGGTGTCAATGTCGACATGGTGTTTGAGCATCCCGGCGAGGCGACCTTTCCGGTTTCGGTATTTGTCGTCAGGAAAGGTGGCATGGTTGTGATCTGTGCAGGTACGAGCGGATACAACCTGACGTTGGACGCACGGTATCTCTGGATGCATCAAAAGCGCGTGCAGGGCAGCCACTTCGCGCATCTCAAACAGGCGGCATCGGCGAACCGACTGATGGTTGAGCGACGGCTGGATCCCTGTATGTCGGAAGTGTTTCCCTGGGCGGAGATTCCCGCTGCCCATATAAAAATGCGCCGAAACGAACACCGGCCCGGTAATATGGCCGTTCTGGTGCAGTCTCCGAGAACGGGATTGAGGACTCTGGAAGATGCGCTAGATGCCAGCGATGCGAATTGAGGGGGGGGGGGGGGGGGGGACCATAGCATTTCGCGCAGGATGGTGCCGGTAGGACGGGCCATTATCCCAGTTCGATCCAACACCGGTTAAGGGAACCTGTCGGAAGCGCATTCCGATCGACCTATGTCGATGTCAGCGTTGCAAAACTGTTCTTAACTCAGAGGTATTCCATCACAGCCTTAGGATATTGCAGTGGCTCGTCCAACACCCCGCTATCCGACCTTTCCGTCTGTCCCTACGGCATGGTCTTCACGACGCGCCGGCGTCGATGAAGTGTATCCACGTCGGACCCGTGGGCACAGGTCGCCGCTTCCACCGCATAAGTATCGCTGGCGCAGGTCTCAACCGGATCATCGAGTTCCATGCGGACCTTCGGAGGAAATCCTCCCTCCGGCATTTGCCGACCCCTCTTCACCTCCCGCTTCCGACCGACGGTCACCCGCGGTCACCACCGTGACAGGAATTCATTAGGTCGCCGGCAAAATCGTGCCCTATATAGTGTCTGCCAGAAAACCCCGTGTTTTTCCGGTGACAGGGCCGGATCCGGCGGATTCCGGCTTCACGGGGCCGTGGCCGGGCCCGTCGGAGCGCCGCCCGGGGCTTCGACGGGACGGCCGGTGGCGGGAACATATGATGAACATCCGGGCCTCCGCCGGCCCGCGGGCACGCCGGTGCGGGCCCCGCGGCGGCGGGGAGCACGGGGCGCTCCCTCGCCGGCGGCATCAGGCCGGGGCGGTGGACGTTCGCGGCCAGCACCGCCAGCGCCACGGCGCCGGCGAAACCCTCCTTTCCGTGGCCGCCGACGCGGTCCAGACCGCGGTGCTCCAGGCTGTTGATGGCCGACCCGCCCGCGGCGTGGGCGCGCCGCGCCCCGCGGAGCGCCTCCCCGCTTTCCCGGACGCGGTCCGCCTTCGACAGCCTGCCTTTCCGCGGCATGGCGTCGGCTCCGGCATCCCGTCAGGCCCCGGCCGGTCCGGGGGCTGTGCGGACCGCGGTCGAAGCTCACCACCGACAGGTCGGGGAACCGGGCCCGCGCCTCCCCGCCCATGGGGACCGCCACGTCCACGTCGCTCCCCTCCCACATCACCGAATGGTGCAGGATGAACCGGTGCCGGTCCTCAAGGAGGCAGACCGGAACGCCGGGCTCCACCGGGACCCCGGCCTTTCCCTTCGATATCCAGCGGGTGTGCGGCCCGGATATCGGGTGCACCTTCCCGCGGTGCGGGATCGTCCCTCCCTTCAGGATCCGCCGTCCGGTCAGGTCCGCCCGGTGCCTGACATGGCCGATGAAGCCCCGGATACTGTCCGATGAGCCCGGGATGCCCAACCTGCCGTCGGTCTCCGCGCGGCTGGCCTCCGCCCTGTCCGCCAGCTTCAGCGCCAGCCGGAGCGGCGCCTCCACGTCCCTCGGGCGCGGGTCGGCGAGCCGTGACGTGGCCACCCGGAGGTGGCCTTTCCGGAGCTTTCCGCAAAGGTATTCCTTCCGCCGCCAGCCGGGCCACCCAGCCACCGCAGGCCCGGGACGTGTCCCGGACCATGCGCCGCGCCGCGTCCATCGGCAGGCTGCGGTCGGTCGGATGATGCACGTCGGTCCCGGCCACGAAGGAATGACGGCGGCCGCGCGACGCGGCGCCAGGCTTTTCCGGCCACCCTGTGGCCCCTCTCCACGACCATCCTTCCGACCTCGGCGGGAAGCTCCGGCGTGAGGAGCGACACGCTGTCAACCAGACGCCGGTATCCGTATCCGTATCCGTCCCCGTCCCATGATCCGTGGCCCGGCCTTCGGCCTTCGCCGGATCGGGATGTGTTGGTTCGCCAGGTCCTGAAGCCGGCCGAAACCGCACCCGGGACCCTGCCTGACCACGCCGGGCACCGGGACGGTCAACGGTTCCATCCCCGGCCTGCCGACCCGGCGGCTCTTTCCGGGCAGCACCATCCTGCCCGGAAGCCCGGACAGCCGCTTTCGGGTCCCTTCGTCGCCGCAGGGGTCCTGGAGGCCGATCGGGATCGCCGGGATGTCGTCCCTCGATTTCACCTCCAGCCTGATCCTGGTGACGTCGGGGGCGCCGGGCCTCCGCCGGGTGTCGTGGACCCTGCGCATGGGGGCCTCCTGAAGGGGAGGATTGGCGGATTCCGCGGCATACCCTGACCGCCATATCCGGTGAATCCCCGCAGGGCGGATTCCGTCATTTACCGCGAAAAATCCGAAGCCTGGCGGTTTTCTGGCGAACACTAGCATAGGCGTGGGCCGAAGATTTCAGCCAGTGAACCCGTACCTTCCTGAAGCTGCACAATTGGATCGAATACATGCGCCTCTCCCGCACAACCGGGGTCTGGACTTTATTCGATCCCCACCGACAGTCACTGCATGGGCGGTGCACGATAAGTTCGTGCCGGATTCCGTCGCAAACAATCAATCCGAACCATAATCACGCCGCTGCGGAGTGATACCACCAGTGCGCAGTCGCCGCGCATTCCCCCTTCCACCCGGATCCGATCGATCCCCACATGTTCTCCTCCGCAGTCCGGCTCACATCACTGCGTGAAACCGACACCATAAATTTCTGCACTTCGTACCACGCAGACGATTCCGAAAGGTCCGCCATGCCACGAATGTCAGCCCCTTTCACATATCCTACGGGCGGCATAGGTTGGGCCATGGCTTTGACCGAATTGCAGTTTTCAGAAGATCAGGCGAACGCCTACGAACACGTTGCCAAGCTGCTGAGAAAGGCGGGCGTGGACATCAGGGGCGGCGCTCTTAAACGGGCGAAACGGCGCAGACCGCAGGTGTTTGCGGTTCTGGGACGTGCTGGATCGGGCAAGACCATGCTACTCTCTCGCCTGTATACCGATCTCGATGATGCGGGCGTCCTGCTTGTCACCGGCGACTACGAAAGCAAAAGCTGGAAACGCAGACGCACATTGTCAATACTGGCTCCGACCAACAAGGCTGCCAGCGTTCTTAGGGGAAACGGCGTCCCGGCAACTACGATTCATCGAATTCTCTATTCGCCGGTCTATGATCCAGAATATGAGAGAGTCGCCGAGTGGCTGGCCTCCGGTGGCAAGCGGCCGCAGGTTGCCGGATTAACCGATACGGCGCTCGACAGAGCGCAGGAGTTCTACGGAACGCATAGTTCCGTACCTGGAGCCTTGGCGACAGCCGGACTGCGCGGGTCGGACTTCATTACCGGATGGACACGGCGTGAAGACCCGCTGGATATTGCCTTCGTAGACGAGGCGTCGATGCTCGACGACCGGCAACTGGAGGATCTTCGGAAAATCTTTCCGACTTTGGTCCTGTTTGGCGACCCCGCGCAGCTGGCACCGGTCGGCGAGTCCGATGGCATGGTGTTTGACCGGTTTGACGGTTCCAAACAGATGGAACTATCCCGGATATACCGACAGGCCGCGGACAACCCTATCCTCGATCTTGCCCACGCCCTAAGCGAGGATGGTCTTGAATTCGACGAGTTCGAGGATCGGATAGCCGAGGCGGCGCTAAGGGACGAGCGGGTGGTCATCGGTTCACGCGCCGATTCGGATCTGATGGCACGTTCTCCGGTTCTGGTTTGGCGGAACTCCACTCGGGTGCGCCTTATCCATGCGTTCAGGTGCGCCCACGGCGCCCCTCCTGACGGACTTCTCCCGGGCGAGCCATTGGTCTGTGATGGGATTGAACTGCCGCTGAAGCTTCGTCAAAGACGAATTGAGCTGGAAGCGCGTGGACTGATCAAGGGAGCTCAGGTGATCTATCTTGGCGCGGGCACGAGGCCGGGATTCTCTCGCGTTCATGTTCTGGGTGCGGAGGATCCCCGCACCGGCGTTGCCTCGATCGTGAAGATCGAAACTCCGGATCGGAAGGAACCATACATTCCCCTGGCGGCGGGGATGGGCGCGACATTTCTGCACGGCGCCGCGATCACAATACATAAGTCGCAGGGCTCGCAATGGCCGACGGTACAGGTATTCGCACCTGATATCAGGGCCGCCGCAAGGTCCGAGATTCTCGATTCCGGCGTACCCCTATGGAAGCGGTTAGCCTACGTTGCCATCACAAGGGCGCGGGAACGATTGATCTGGATAAAGCGCTATGCTCTCGCCAAACCGCAAATGGTGTTGACCGTCGAGGACCTGAAGGCGGAGCCTTCGACCCTGAAGTTAAGAACCGAGGAGAACGAGCCATGAGTGGATCCATTCTAATCACTGGCGCATCAAGCGGCATCGGTCGCGCGACGGCGGAACTCTTCCTGAAAAGCGGATGGACCGTGGGCGTATTGGCCCGTCGTGCCGAAGCGCTGTCGGAAATGGCGTCAATGCACGAAAATGTCGTGGTGCTTCCAGCTGACGTAACCGACCCGAACGCGGTGGAGAATGCGTTCACGCTGTTTCGGCGCGAAGCTGGCAGACTTGACGTTCTGTTCAACAACGCGGGCATTTTCGGCGTGGCCGCACCTATAGATGAAGTGCCGGTTGAAACTTGGCTGAATGTGGTAAACATAAACCTGAACGGAATGTTTCTGTGCGCAAGGCAGGCGTTCTCAATGATGCGTTCGCAGGAACCTCAGGGCGGGCGCATCATCAATAACGGTTCCATCAGTGCCCATGTTCCGCGTGACGGATCGGTTTGTTACACATCCACCAAGCATGCGATAACCGGAATGACCCGTTCGTTGAGTCTTGACGGACGACCGTTCCACATCGCCTGCGGCCAGATCGACATTGGCAACGCCCGAACACCGATGGTGGAAGATCAGTGCGAACGGGCCCGCTCGGCGGGTTTGCCGGAACCTGAGACAATGGATGTTCGCCATGTTGCCGAAGCCGTAATGAATATGTCTGAACTGCCGTTGGAGGCGAATGTCCAGTTCATGACCCTGATGGCGACAAAGATGCCCTATATCGGACGGGGATAGGCACATGTGGTAATCTGACCGTGAAACGCCAGTGCTTCGGCCAGTGACCGTTCCGCACAAATGGGACTTATTTAGTGTCCGCCAGAAAACCGCCAGGCTGCGGATTTTTTGCGGTAAATGACGGAATCCGGCAATCCTCCCCTTCAGGAGGCCCCATGCGCAGGGTCCACGACACCCAGCGGCGGCCCGGCGCCCCCGACATCAGGAGGATCAGGCCGACCGTGAAATCGAGGGATGACATCCCGGCGATCCCGATCGGCCTCCAGGACCTCTACAGCGACGAAGGGACCCGAAAGCGGCTGTTCCGGCTTCCGGGCAGGCTGGTGCCGCCCGGAAAGAGCCGCCGGGTCGGCGGGCCGGGGATGGAGCCGTTGACCATCCCGGTGCCCGGCGTGGTCAGGCAGGGTCCCGGGTGCGGTTTCGACCGGCTTCGGGAACCGGCGAACGGGCGCCGGACGATCCGGCGGAGGCCGAAGGCCGGGCCACGGATCATGGGACGTGGACGGATACGGATACCAGCGTCCGGTTGACAGCGTGTCGCTCCTCACGCCGGAGCTTCCCGCCGAGGTCGGAAGGACGGTCGTGGAGAGGGGCCACAGGGTGGCCGGAAAAAGCCTGGCGCCGCGTCGCGCGGCCGCCGTCATTCCTTCGTGGCCGGGACTGACGTGCACCATCCGGCCGACCGCAGCTTGCCGATGGACGCGGCGCGGTGCATGGTCCGGGACGTGTCCCGGGCCTGCGGGGGGCTGGGGCCGCCCGGCTGGCGCCGAAGCTGGCGGACAGGGCGGCGGCGGGCCGCGCGGAGATCGACGGCAGGTTGGGTATCCCGGGCCCATCGGACAGTATCCGGGGCTTCATCGGCCATGTCAGGCACCGGGCGGACCTGACCGGACGGCGGATCCTGAAGGGCGGGACGGTCCCGCACCGCGGGAAGGTGCACCCGATATCCGGGCCGCACACGCGCTGGATGCCGAAGGGAAAGGCCGGGGGCCCGGTGGAGCTTGGCGTTCCGGTCCGCGTCCCTGAGGACCGTCACGGATTCCTCCCGCACCGTTCCGTCATGTGGGAGGGGAGCGACGTGGACGTGGCGGTCCCCATGGGCGGGGAGGCGCGGGCCCGGTTCCCCGACCTGTCGGTGGTGAGCTTCGACCGGGGTCCGCACAGCCCCCCGGACCGGCTGGGGCCTGCCGGGATGCCGGAGCCGACGCCATGCCCCGCAGGGGCAGGCTGTCGAAGGCGGACCGCGTCCGGGAAAGCGGGGAGGCGTTCCGCGGGGCGCGGCGCGCCCACGCCGCCGGCGGGTCGGCCATCAACAGCCTGGAGCACCGTGGCCTTGACCGGGTGCGGAGCCACGGAAAGAAGGGTTTCGCCCGGACCGGCGTGCCCGCGGGCTGACGGAGGCCCGGATGTTCACCATATGTTCCCGCCACCGACTGTCCCGTGAAGCCGGAATCCGCCGGATCCGGCCCTGTCACCGGAAAAACGCGGGGTTTTCTGGCAGACACTATTTACACTAACCCGAAAATCCAGGCACCGATGAGACAACACGTTGCTGTTGCGGCGGTTCCTAAACTCTCGGGAAAGGTCATATCTTCAACTCATCGAATGCTCGGTCCGACACCTCATCCATAACGTCGTTTGAAATCCAATCATTAAATAATTCACCAATATCCGTTAATGCATCGTGAGTGGTCGAAGCCAAGAGATAGCTCTTTGTCTCTGACGATTTGTGGTTCCCCCGCACAGGTTTAAACAAGATGTTTCACTTTAACGCTGTCTGCACCCCGATGGTCCTGGAGATACTCCGCGACGGGGCATAGATGGCAATGATGTGGTTTGTCCTCGCTGCAAAGGATACAGACTTCGGCAATCACCTCCTGGGATATCTGTTTCTCAATGCTCCTTTGTTCCATAAGATCCATGAATTCGCGCTCATACCGGCTCCAGTCCCTATATTCTTTTCGATAGCCTTCAAGCTTTTTCCTTGTCGGTGCGAGTGACGGAACATGCGTATGGTCAACATCGCATATTTTCTTGAGAAAATAGCGGAAATCGTCCCTCTTCGCAAATCCAGCCAATCGAGAAGCGTTGTTCAATCTAACATCCACAACGCGTTTGTTGCCGGACTCCTTGATGAGCTGGAAAATTTTGGGGAGTCTCCTTTGTGAAACCGATCGTGTTGATTTTCATGTTTGCAACCTTTGAATTCGAACTATGTATCATTCTCGGGATGCGATCTTTGTTTCCCGCCGCTTGAGAGCTTCACTGCGTGACTCTCCAGGCTTCAGGAATGGATCCTCTTTCAGATTTATTTGATCCTGTAATTTTTTGATCTTTTTATCATGGATCTCCAACTCACGATTTGGAAAATATGATTAACCTGACATCCTTGGAAACGCAGACTTTCGGCAACCAAAATAGCACGATGGCATTCCAGAAATTCTCTTCCAGAGCACATGAGAGCGATGCGATGTTCACGCCCAAGATTAAGCAAGTGCACTATCGCACATTTGAAGTCATCTCGTCCCGCCAGTTTGGGATAAATTACTCGTCCATTTTGTCATATCATGATCGGTCATTCGATCTTGCGCCAAGCTACTCGCCAAGAAATTCGCAATCAATGCTCAGGTTATTATGTGTGTCAATGAAAATATCTTTGTTGAATTGAGGATTATATCGACTGAAGGGCGTTGAATGAACATCGGAATCCACCTGAATCCTGTACAAGCGCAGTAGCTTGATGAGGTGTTCGGACAAATGCCTTGAAAGATCGATCAAGTAAATGCCGCTCTCTGCAACATCCTCTGTGTAAATTTTCGATTCGAGGATTGCGGCTACAAATTGCAGCAGGAACCAATGAATCCTTCACCAAGACTAATATTCAAGTAATATTCTCCAAGTAAATATTCTCTGTTTTTCATTTACGAGAATCTACTGTCATACCGGGGATCTGTAACCCATAATTGTAGTTTTGATGATCGAAGCGGAAGTGAGCGTGGATGCGATCATTTTGGTTTCAAGAATTGGCCTTGGAGGGGAATACGGAAATCTTTATTTTTTGGCAACTTAATAAATCGGCGTGAATCATTAAATCGTCTGGCGCTTGCGCTATCCACTCGATCATTTTTTCGAAACGGGTACTCGATCCTTCAATCCAAAGGTCCATGATCGGATCTACGAGTTCATGGAGAGATTCCCATTTTAGACGACCAGCTTTCCACCGGTTTTGATCTGGATCAATCAACCGGTTCTCGGTCTGATGGTTTTAGGCCTTGGCTCGATCAAAGGAATCTCAGTCACGTCCAAGACCTCGGGATCGGTGCCGTCTTCGTACTGGCGTTCTGATGCGCAAACCTCTTCAGATACTCGATGACTAACCTTGCGTAGCCAACCTTGCGTAGCCAACCTTGTGATTTTCTGTCTTTAAGCTCACCCCCCGCGACAAATTTACCGGTCGTCTTTCTCGAGTTGGCTAAGCACACGATAGTTTTCACGGTCTGTGCCATTTGTGATCACCACGGTCAGAGTCAACCGAAGATGAGTAAGTTTGTTTCGATAGTCAATACCTGGTAACAACACGATATCATCTACTCTCAAAATGGGTGTAAATATATTTCGTGGAGTAAGGTCGCTGCATTCCACCGATGGAGCTCGTCCATTTGTAGGTTGGTATAGCAGCTACGGATGGCCACAATCTCGTTCGCGCCGCTGACGCCAACCGCTCACCGCTATCTTTGGGCGGTCGGCCAGATGGATCTTTAATCGGTCTTGATGACGACAGACCCGATGGGCGGTCTCCGTTGGCGGTATTCAAGATAATCCATCCGATGCGGTTTGTCCCGCTGGACTCCACGCTATTGGCCAGTTCCCAACACGCAGTCGCTGTCCACACCAGCGTATACCCCTTGTCACGCCATAGATGCCCGTGCATTGTAGACCCGCAATGCACCTGCGCGTATTTCTGCCCTCCGCAGAATCCGAAGGTCTTCCGGAGCTTCACGGTTCAAGGTTGAAGCTGCCACCGTTTTCGGGCGGATACGTGCGAAACCGATGGCGAGCTATACATGGTGCAAAAAGCAAATGCGGCGCTCCTATGACCACCCCCGAATCATCATGCACCCATGCCGGACATGGACAGTCGACAATTAAGCAGATCCCACCTTGCACCTAAGTAACCATTGAGTTATTTTCATTGCTAAACCTAGGGAGGCCCAGATGACCGTCTATTTCGAAAAGACCTACCAGCGAGCGTTCGGCACCTTTCCATTGATCGGAGATGAAGCGCACAACGCGGTCCTCGCAGCCGCCAAAGCGGGTTACCGCGCCTTCGACACCGCTCAGATGTACCAAAACGAAGCCGAAACGGGCGAGGCTCTGAAAGCTACGGGTATCCCACGTGACGAACTTTGCATCACTACAAAGGTCCATCCCAACAATTTCGGTGAGGACAGCTTCGTGGCGTCGGTCGAAACCAGCCTGAAAGCTCTTCAGGCCGATACGGTCGACGTTCTGCTCCTTCATTGGCCAACCCCAGATGGAAATATCGGGCCGTCGCTCCGCTTGCTCGAAGATTGCCTCAAAAGGGGCCTGACGAAGAATATCGGTGTCTCCAACTACACGGTCGCGATGATGCGGGAAGCCGTGAAGATCATCGACGCCCCTCTTATTACGAATCAGGTCGAGTTCCACCCGCTTCTTAACCAGGACAGGTTGATGGCCGGTGCCAACGAAACCGGCATCCCGCTTTCTTCCTATTGTTCGGTCGCGCGTGGCGAGGTCTTCAAGTATCCGGACTTCGCCGAGATCGGCGAAACCTATGGCAAAAACGCGGCTCAGGTCGTTCTACGGTGGATCATACAGAAGGGCGTCAGCGTGAATACCATGTCCACCAAGCCCCGGAATATACAGTCCAATTTCGAGATCATGGATTTCACCCTGTCGCACGTGGATATGGCACGAATCGAGAAACTGACCCAGACCGGCTATCGGATCGTAAACCAGGAACTCGTGCCCTGGGCGCCGGATTGGGATTGATCGTGGCGTAGCCGGAACAAATATAACGCTTCAGGTGCGAATGCCCGTCGTCCGAGATGTCGAAACCGCAGGCATGGTCATTCATCGGGCAACGCCGGGAGACGGAACAAGCGCGTGTCCGACCACATCCGGCGCAGAACGGCGCCTTCTTCAGGAAAGCCTGTCCGGTGTTCGGCCGTTAGGCCGTATTTACCGGTTACCCCGGATCATATCGCTTGCCTTTTCGGCGATCATGACCGTCGCGGCGTTCGTATTCGAACCCACAAGACTCGGCATAATCGAACTGTCACAGATTCGGATACCTTCGAGCCCGCGAACGCGGCATCTCGGATCCACCACCGACAATTCGTCCGTGCCCATCTTGCAGGTGCAGGTTGGATGATACGAGGTTCTGCCGAATTGGCGCGCATAGGCCTCAAGATCTTTCCGCGTCCTCACGCTGCGGTCGGGAAAGTGGAGCGTCTTGATAAATTTCCGAAGCGATGGCTGCGAGAATATTTCCCGGCTGATCTTCACGCCTTCCACCGATGTCCTCAGATCGTCCGAATGGCCCAGGAAATTCGGATCTATCAGCGGGGGATCTTCCGGTATCGCGGACCTCAACCGTACGGTTCCTCGTGCTTTCGGGCGTAGCGTGTACGAATTGAGCGTAATACCCGACGAGCCTTTCGGTACACCGGGAACACCTGCCTCCGCACCTGCGCCTGCAAGAAAGTGGAATTGCAGGTCGGGAACGAAAGCTTCGCTATCGGCGAACCAGAACGCGCCACCCTCCACCACGTTGGAGGTTACGGGACCGGACCTGAAGGCGAGATACTCGATCCCGGCGAGCGCCGCCCAGTGCCATTTATTGTATTTGTCGAGACTGTAATGTCCGTTCAGTTCCGCCACGATATCGATACCGAAATGATCTTTCAGGTTCTCACCGACACCGGGTAGGTCATGGACCACATCGATTCCGTGTTCCTTAAGATGTGTCGCGGGACCAACACCCGAGAGCATCATCAGCTTCGGCGTGCCGATCGCACCCGAAGCGACGATCACTTCGCTTGTCGCCCGTACCGTCCTTTCTTCCTTCCTGAAGTAACGGACCCCCCTCGCCCGCTTACCTTCGAACAGAATCCGTCTGACCATGCATCCGGTTTCCACCGTCAGATTCGGTCGGTCCATCACCGGTTTGAGGAAGCCTACCGCAGCCGAACAGCGGCGGCCGTCCCTTGTTGTGGTCTGATAGGCACCGCAACCCGCCTGTTCCGCACCGTTGAAATCAGGATTGTAGGGAATACCGAGTTCCTGGCAGGACTGTACGAAGGCCCGTGTCATCGGCTGGGGATCCGGGATGTTCGAAACACCCAGCCCACCCTCGGTCCCGTGCCATTCACCCGAAAAGATGGTATTTCCCTCGGAGCGGATGAAGTATTTCTGGATGTCGCCAAAGGACCAGCCCTCGCAGCCTTCCTCATTGGCCCAGCGATCGTAATCCACGGGATTTCCGCGGGTGAACACCTCGGCATTGATCGACGAGCCACCGCCGATAACACGTGCCTGAACGTAGGGAATTTCCCTGTCGTTCGCATGGACCTGAGGAACGGTGGTAAAGCCCCAAGTGTACGGCCCGGTGGTCATTTTTGCGAATCCAACCGGCATATGGATCAGGGGATGACTGTCTTTCCCTCCCGCTTCCAGAAGCAGGACCTTCACATCCGTATTCTCGGTCAATCGCGCGGCCAGTACGCAACCCGATGACCCACCGCCCACAATCACATAGTCGTAACCCGTTTCGCCCATTTCAAGTAATCCCGTGGCTGCGTTTTCCCATATGAACACCCTTCGTTCAAGGCATCTTCCTTAACCACCTAACCCCCGGTCTTGATCGGATTGCATGGAGCCATCACCGAACAAAGGACCAGTCCAGGTGGATGACGCCATCCGGATTCATTCCGCCCGAGCGCGATTGCAGTAACCATTAACCAACATGTCATCTCGGTAGAGGAGACCCGGGGAGAAAGACGGATAACGGATCCGACGATTTTCCACCGACACCTAACTGGATGCGTCCAACCCATGGCGCCAGTCGTTCCATCCGCCGTCGACCGAGGACGGCGCTTCATGCCATTGATGCATAACATCTCCAGTCACCGGATCCCTGTCCGGAATCGGCAGGCTCATGATCTGTTTGCAGGCTTGATAATATAGCGCTGGCGTCAGGAATTTCTCCTGTATGTTGTCCCAATCACGCCCTCCTGCATAGCCACCGCAAACCAGGATATCATCGGAACGGCCCACCATCTCATGGCTCACCCCAGCCGGCATAACGATTACATCCCCCGTCTCTACTCTGACGCTCGTCCAGCCCCCCTCTCCCACCGACAGCGAAATTTCCACCCAGCCATTCGCGCAGCCCAGGCATTCGTGACAGGTCGAGTGGAAATGGGCGTATTCGTAGATTCCTGGAAATTCCCAGTTATTTCCCCAACTGTTTCCACCCCCACTTCCAGTCCGAAGTGCAACACCGGCCCGCCTCCGGAGCGAGGGCGTGGCCCGAGCGGAGGAGGCGGGCCGGTGTTGAGGGATTTTCCGGCCAGGGCCCCGGATTCCACGCGGAATACGGCGGCTGTCCCTTCGGATCGGAGCGTAACCGGGCCTCCCGGCGGCGGCAAGGCCCCGCGGCGGGAGGTGGCGCGCCCGTCCGGGCGAGGGAAGGGGTGGCCCGACCGAAACCGGGCGGGCGCGCCTGCGGAATTCCCTCTCCCCCGTCGGCCGACGGGGCGAAGCGCCTCAGGGAGGCCGCGCCCGCGCGAAAGCCTCCGCCGGCGTCAGGTAGCCGGGCGCCTTGCGGGGGCGCGCGTTCAGGATGTCCTGGACCCGCTTCACGCGGGCGTCCGTGACCTGCCGCAGGTCGGTCCCCTTCGGCAGGTACTGGCGCAGCAGCCCGTTGGTGTGCCCGTTCAGGCCCCGCTCCCACGAGTGATAGGGCGTCGCGAAGAAGAAGTCGGCCTCCAGCGCCTTCGCCACCTTCGCGTGCCCCGCGAACTCCCTGCCGTTGTCCGCCGTGATCGTGTGGACCCTGGCGCCGAGCCCCTTGAGAAGGTCGGTCATCGCCTCGCCGACCGCCTCCGCCTTCTTTCCGTCAACCCGTTGGAGAAGCGTGAATTCCGGGCATCTGTCCACAAGCGACACCACCGCACCGCTGTGTCCCCCGCCGATCACCGTGTCCGCTTCCCAGTCGCCGATTCTCGCCTTCGCCCCGACCTCTTTCGGGCGCTCCGAGATGTCCCTCCGGCCCGGGATGTGACCCCGGCCCGCGTGGCGGCCACCCTGCCGGTTCGGTTTCTTTCCCCGCCGCCGCAGGTGCCCGAAAAGCGTTCCTCCGTCCCTGCGGTCCGCGCGTACGAGGTCGTATATCCGCTGACGGCCGACCATGCCGGGGTCCTCCAGCCGGAGACGCCCCGAGACCTGTTCCGGGCTCCAGCCCTCCTCCAGCTTCGCCACGACCTTCGCCCAGCGCTCCTCCGTCAGCTTCCCCGGGACCGAAGAGGCCTCGCTCCGGCGCCCGGTGGCCTTCCTCCACGCCTGTCCCTGCCGGTATCCCCGCCCGCCGCCGTTGCGTCGGATCTCCCGCGATATGGTGGCCGGATGGCGGCCCAGCTGCCTGGCGATGGCCCCGTTCGAAAGCCCGCTTTTCCTCAGCGCGTATATCTGGCATCTTTCGTCGAAGGTCAGATGACGGTAGCCCTCGGGCATGACACTCTCCTCGGCTCGTTCACCGGGACTGTCGCCGTTATCTGGCCGATTCGCAAGATGCTGCACCCGAAACGCGGCTTCCCACCATCAACGGTGTTGCACTTCAGAGCGGAACGGGGGCACGGAAACGTTTCTTCACCGCCTCGGAACCGCCGCCCGGAATCGCGTCACGATGCACGAGAAGCGGAAAGCGGCTGTTTGGAATCTTGCCTTGTGGTTTCGAGGTATAGGTTTCTGTCTGCATCGGTTTTCTCTCTTAGAGTTTGTTCCATAAGTTGAGTGGTCCCGCAGGATGTGGTATTCCAGATCGAACTTCAACCCAAATCCGGAGATCGCCATGCCCTGGAACAGGACCACCCAACAGCTCCATAAGCGCCCGGACGACCACAGTCAAAACGATCTGACCGACGCCGAATGGACCATCATCGAGCCGATGCTGCCGAAGCAGGGAAGGATGGGACGGCCGCGCGAGGTCGACCTTCGGTCGGTGTTCGACGCGGGCCGGTATATCCTGTCCACGGGATGCCAGTGGCGCGCGTTACCCTCTGGATATCCACCGTTTTCCACCGACCGGAACTATTTTTACGCATGGCGGCGGAGCGGGCTCCTGGAGCGTCTCGTGCATCGTCTCCGGGACCTCGCGCGGCGGTGTTCGGGGCGCTCCGCGGAGCCGACCGCCGCCCCGGTCGACAGCCAGTCGGTGAAGACCACGGAGAGCGGCGGGCCCCGCGGCTACGACGCCGGGAAGAAGGTGAAGGGGAGGAAAAGGCACCTGATCGTGGACGCCGACGGCACACCGATCGTCATGACGGTTCACACCGCCGACATCCAGGACCGGGACAGGGCGCCGGACCTGATCGCGAAGCTGCTGGAGACGGTGCCCACGGTAGATTCGACGGGTGAAATGCTTTTCAGCAGAGAAACATCATGACCGTTTCTTCTTTTGGGAATCAAAAGGACTACTTTTCGCCCAAGCGAAGGTCTCAGTTTTGGAATCAATACGCTGACGAAGTTGTAGTCACAGGTTTTACAAAGATTACGTTGTTTACAACGCACGAAGCCATTTTTCGATACTTCTTGACTTTCACATTTCTTACACGTTGGCATAATATCTCCTTCTACCGGGGGTATTATACCATAAAATTATCTATAAGGAGACGCTCTCAAATGATAAAACCCAAGGTATTACGCCCCGGTAACCGTATCGCAGCGATTTCGCTCTCTTGGGGTGGTCCCGGTACTTTTCCTTACCGCTACCAGATAGGTAAACGTCAACTTGAAGAAGCATTCGGTGTAACGGTTATCGAAATGAAACACGCTTTGCGCGATGCAGTTTGGCTTTCCAAAAACCCCGAAGCACGTGCCGACGATTTGATGAAGGCTTTTAGCGATAGAACAATTGACGGCATTATCTCAACAATCGGTGGTGAAGATTCAATTCGCATACTCCCATACCTTGATTTGAATCTGATTCGGAATAATCCCAAGGTTTTTATGGGCTTTTCGGATACCACTATATCACACGCTGCCTGTTTTAAAGCCGGTATCGTGTCGTTCTACGGTCCCTCGTTTATGGCAGGATTTGCCGAAAACGGTGGGATGTTTCCGTATATGGTGGATTCTGTTCGGCGTACCCTCTTTTCTACTGAACCGATTGGCACTATTGTGCCGAACCGAGCAGGATGGACAGTTGAATATCTGCCATGGGAGGATCCTGAAAACCAATCCATTCGTCGAAAATTGAACCCGTGTACTAACTGGAGATTTCATCAGGATGAGGGTGTCGTTGAAGGGCAGCTTTTTGGGGGCTGTGTTGAGGTCTTGGACTGGCTCCGAGGTACCGACTTTTTTCCCTCTGCTACTCTTCTTCGAGGTGCCGTTCTTTTCTTGGAAACTTCGGAAGACGCACCCTCTCCGTCGTTTCTAATGGAATTCGTGAGATGCCTCGCGGCGATGGGGGTTCTTGAAGGACTTGGCGGTATATTGCTCGGACGACCCGGTGGAGGTGTTGATCCCAGCACTTTCCACGAGTACAGTGATGCGCTCTGTAAAACGGTTCGCGAGGAATATGGGTTGAACGACATGCCAATTATCACCAATATGGACTTCGGACACACCGATCCAATGTTCGTTATTCCGATGGGCGTGAAGGTTCGTATTGATTCTACCAAGCAAGAAGTCGTTATCAACGAGGCGGCGGTTCAGGAACTTCTAACAAAGTAGTTTCACTTAAGATACCTTGCCCAGTAAATAAAAGGTCACGGCAAAGGCGCGTTTGACTGCTGTCTTGGGCTTTAACCGCTCATCACCGCTGACGAAGTTGTAGTCACAGGCTTTACAAAGATTGCGTTGTTTACAACGCACGAAGCCATTTTTCGATACTTCTTGACTTCACATTTCTTACA
>CBDAVS010000020.1:0-34705 GCA_965201085.1 uncultured Rhodobacter sp.
TCGCGCAGGAAGATATATAGGCCGGTGGATCAGCCACATGTTCGATCACTTCCATGTTCAGAACCACGTCGAACACTTCTCCGGCTTCGGAAAGCTCTTCAGCGGTGGAGGTGCGGTAATCAATGGCCAGACCCTGCCGTTCGGCATGAACCCCCGCCACCCGGACGTTGCGTTCGGATGCATCCGCACCGATCACATCCGCGCCCAGCCGCGCCATAGGCTCCGAAAGCAATCCGCCGCCGCAACCGATGTCCAGAACACGAAGCCCTTCAAAAGGCCGTTCCTCAGTCAGATCGCGCCGGAATTCCGCCGCGACCTGCGCCGTGATATAGTCAAGCCGGCAGGGGTTCAGCATGTGAAGTGGCCGGAATTTACCATTCGGATCCCACCACTCGGTGGCCATGCTCTCGAACTTCGCGATTTCCCTTGCATCGACGGTCTTGGTCATTTGGGTAGCCTTTGGGGTATGATTTCGCTCTGTCCCATAGCAGGGAGCGACATTACAGGATATAGGACATCTATGGACAGGGTTCCGGACAGACAGAAGATTTCTCGGTATCTGCTTTATCCACCGCTCGAACCGTTTGACCAGCGGATGATGGATGTGGGCGATGGCCATAGGGTCTATGTCGAGCAATGCGGAAATCGCAATGGAGTCCCAGTGCTCGTATTGCATGGCGGGCCCGGCGGTGGCTGCAGTCCGGCGATGCGGCGTTACTTCGACCCGGAATTCTACCGAACGGTGCTGTTCGACCAGAGAGGATGCGGTCGCTCCCATCCCCATGCCAGCGTCGAGGCCAACACCACCTGGCATCTCGTGCGTGATATAGAGTCTATCCGCATCGCGCTGGGCATCGAGAAATGGATCGTTTTCGGCGGAAGCTGGGGGGCGGCATTGGCTTTGATCTATGCCCAGACCAATCCCGAGCGGGCGGTGCGCCTGGTTCTGCGCGGTGTCTTCCTGATGACGCGAGCGGAGCTTGACTGGTTTTACGGAGGTGGAGCCGGACTGTTCTGGCCGGAGCTGTGGGAGCGTTTTGTCAAACCGATACCCGAAAACGAGCGGCACGACCTGATCGCCGCTTACGGCAAGCGCCTGTTCTCCGGCGACCTCATGCTGGAGACCCGATATGCCCGTAATTGGGCGACTTGGGAAAACACGCTTGCCTCGATCGGCAGCGAAGGTCCCGGTGGTGAGAGTCCGGCGGAATTCGCCAGAGCCTTCGCGCGGCTGGAAAACCATTATTTCAGCAACGTCGGGTTCCTTGAGGAAGAGGACCAGATCATCAATGGAATGGGTCGTATCTCTCACATCGCAGGGGTCATCGTTCAGGGTCGTTATGACCTGATATGTCCCCCATATTCGGCGTATCGGCTGCATCGCGCCTGGACGGGGTCCGATCTCAGGATAATCGGCAGGGCCGGGCATGCTCTTTCGGAGCCCGGCATCGGCGCGGAACTGGTGCGGGTCATGGATCGCTACCGTAGGGATCCCGCGATCCTATCGTTGGGAGAGTAGGCCTATGGATAGGGTCAGGACAGCCGAATTCCGAGCGTCACGCCGGTTCCGATGGCCGCGTGATCCTGGCGGCTCGCCTAGCGAGCGGAGGCGATGACGTCCGTTTCGCCGCGACCGCACTCCCACCCACTCCGCGGCGTACCGCGATCGGGTCCGGAAACCTCTCGGTATGCCGGCACGGGAATGATCATGGGTTTGGGGTTTATCTTCCCTGGCTGTCCCACTATCGTAGGTAAACGCTTAACGGAGAACTCTCGGCGTGGGATCGGTTTCCCGAATTGTTTCGCAGCGGCTCCTTCTGGGGTTGCTGACGCTTTTGGTCGTCTCGATCGTGATTTTCACTGCGGTGAACATGCTGCCCGGCGATTTTGCCCAGGCGGTTCTGGGGCAAGGAGCGACCGAGGAGGCCATCAGGTCGATTCGCCGCGATCTCGGACTCGACCAGCCCTTTATCCAGAGGTATTTCACCTGGTTGGCCGGAATGGTGCGGGGCGATCTGGGAATCAGTTTTTCCCAACTCAATTTCCAGTCAACGCTTGGTGGAACGCAGCTCAAGACCGTGGCCGAACAGATCGCACCACGGTTTTATAACACCATGTTCCTCGCCGGGGTCACGGCGGTGATTTCGGTGCCGGTTTCCGTCGGGTTGGGAGTTCTCGCTGCGCTGTATCGGAATTCAGCGTTTGACCGAACAACGAACATCTTCACCCTGAGCTCGATCTCCTCGCCGGAATTCTTCCTGGCCTATATCCTGATCCTGTTCCTGGCGGTCCTGAACCCGGTATTTCCGTCGCTCTCCAACATCTTCGAAGGAATGGGATTTGGCGAGCGCCTCACCCGGACGATGTTGCCCGCGCTGACCCTGACGCTTGTGGTGACCGCGCACATGATGCGGATGACCAGAGCGGCCATCATCAACCTTCTGGCATCGCCCTATATCGAAATGGCACGACTGAAGGGCCTGTCGCCCATGCGAGTGATCGTGATCCATGCCTTACCGAACGCGCTCGCGCCGATCATCAACGTCATCGCGCTGAATCTTGCCTATCTCATCACCGGTGTCGTGCTGGTCGAGGTGGTTTTCGTATATCCGGGTATCGGGCAGCTCTTCGTCGACAGCGTGAAACTTCGGGACATACCTGTGGTGCAGGCCTGCTGTCTCATTTTCGCCGGCGCCTACATTCTTCTCAACCTGACGGCGGATGTGCTGTCGATCCTCTCCAATCCCCGTCTGAGGCATCCTAAATGACCTGGTGGATCTGGATTCTGGTCATCGCCGCCATGATCGGCGCCGTCGCCTGGTTGTTCCGGTTCGCGGGGCGGCGGGTGATGTTCGATTCACCCTTATTCCGTGATATGCCTTTCGGCGCGGCCTACGGATATGTCTTCGGTGCGCTGGCGCTGATCTCCGGGATCTGGCTGTACGTCCAACCGGCGGAGCTGAACAGCGCACCGCGCGCCAGTGTCATATTCTTCCGGTGGGCCGTCCAGGGTTTCATCCTGTTCGCCATCGCCGCCTACCTGTTCCGGCTGTTCGGCAGGCATGTTGGAAGCCACGCGTCACGCAGATTGTTCCGCTTGATGCCGGTAACTGCGGCATTCGGCTGCCTCACAATCCTGATCTACGCGATCGTGGCCATATTCGCGGGGCTGATCGCCCCCTATGGTCAGGAGGAGATATTCGCCGTCGCCAATATCGTGCCGGGAGGAAATCCCGCTCTGGGCGGGAATCCCGACCATCCACTTGGAACGGACCAGATCGGCCGTGATATTCTGTCCAGACTGATCTACGGTGCGCAGAATACCGTGGGAATCGCCTTCGCGACGACGCTTCTCGCCTTTCTGCTGGGCGGCGGCCTTGGATTCCTGGCCGCGACACTCGGAGGGTGGCTCGACCAGCTTCTCAGTCGCGCGGTCGATGTTCTGATGGCCATCCCGGCGCTCATTTTCGCGCTGCTTCTCATGACGATCGCCAGCGTCTGGGCGCCGACGCTCGGTATTCCCCTGACCGTTTTCATGGTGATCATCATCGCCGTGATCGATTCGACCCGCGTGTTCCGCCTCGCCCGGGCGGTGGCGATGAACATCGTCGTGATGGATTACGTCGAAGCGGCGAAGCTGCGGGGAGAGAATCTGGGCTATCTCGTGTTTCAGGAAATCCTGCCGAACGCGACGGCGCCGCTTCTGGCGGAATTCGGCCTCCGGTTCTGCTTCGTTTTTCTCACCATCGCCTCTCTCAGCTTTCTGGGAATTGGAATCCAGCCACCTCTGGCCGACTGGGGTACGATGGTGCGGGATCTTTCGCAGTTCATAAATTTCGCATCCTTCGCTCCGCGCGTGGCGACGGCACCGCTGCTCGCCGCCGGTGCCATCGCGCTTTTGACCGTGGCGGTGAATTTCGTGGTCGACTGGATGCTGAACAGGTCGTCGGGACTTAGGGAATGACGTCGCGGGCTTCGGCGGTGTTATGGAGAGACGGGACGGATCGGGTCCAGAACGCAACCAATCAGGGACGGGACGACTGAGATGGGGAATGCCCTTGTGGAAGTCAGGGATCTCTGGGTCGAGGGTCGGGCCGACGAGACGTGGATTCCGATCATCAACGGCGTCAGCATGAATCTGGACCGAGGAGAGGTGTTGGGACTTATCGGCGAATCCGGAGCGGGGAAATCAACGCTCGGGCTCGCGGCGATGGGGTTCGTTCGGGATGGGGTGAGGATCAAATCCGGATCCGTGAGCTTCTATGGCACCGATCTGACCATCGCCTCCGCTCAGGTAAAGCGCGACCTGCTCGGGAAGCGCATAGCCTATGTGGCCCAGTCCGCCGCCGCCAGTTTCAACCCGGCGCACAAACTGATCGATCAGCATGTGGAGTCGCCCGTACGGCATGGTGTGTCCGTTCGTTCAGACAGCGTCGCTGACGGGATCGAGCTCTACCGCCGTCTACGCCTACCGAATCCGGATGAAATCGGCTTTCGGTATCCTCATCAGGTTTCGGGCGGACAGTTGCAGCGTGCGATGACGGCGATGGCCATGTCCTGCCGTCCGGACCTGATCATCTTCGATGAACCTACGACGGCGCTTGACGTCACGACGCAGATCGAGGTGCTCGCGGCGATACGCGATATTGTGGAGCAGTTCGATACCGCGGCGATATACATAACACATGACCTTGCCGTGGTCGCGCAGATGGCCGATCGCATCAAGGTGCTGCTGAAGGGGGACGAGGTCGAGGAAGCGGATACCCGCACCATGCTGGCCAAGCCGAAGCGGGACTATACGAAGAGTCTCTGGGCTGTGCGAAGTTTTCAGCGGCCCGTCAAGCCACAGGCGCCGTCCGAAGCCGTCCCCGTAATTCGTGTCCAGGACATCACGGCAGACTATGGAGACGTTTCCATCCTCCACGATGTCAGTTTCGACATATATGAAGGCCGCACCGTCGCCGTTGTCGGGGAGTCCGGTTCGGGCAAATCCACTGCCGCAAGGTGCATCACCGGGCTTCTGCCTCCTCGGAAAGGCCATGTCGCTTTCAACGGCGAACCGTTGCCACTCGACTACCGCAAGCGGACCAAGGTGCAGCTTCGACAGGCGCAGATGATCTACCAGATGGCCGATACGGCGCTTAACCCGCGTAAACCGATAGGCGAGATCATCGGGCGTCCGGTTGAATTCTATATGGGCCTCAAGGGAGCGAGGAAACGCGAACGTGTCCGCGAACTCCTGAACGAGATCGAACTGGAGCCCGATCAGTTCATCGAGCGGTTTCCATCGGAGCTTTCCGGTGGCCAGAAACAGCGGATCGGCATTGCCCGCGCCCTTGCCGCCGAGCCTCGATTCATCATCTGCGACGAGGTTACGAGCGCTCTTGACCAACTCGTGGCCGAGGGAATCCTGAAGCTACTTGCACGTCTGCAGGACGAACACAGCCTGAGCTATATGTTCATCACGCATGACCTGGCCACCGTGCGGGCCATCGCGGACGAAGTGGTCGTGATGAAGGATGGCCATGTGATCGAGCAGGGGCCGAAAAGTGATATGTTCACCCCGCCACACCATCCCTATACCGATCTTCTGCTCAGCTCGGTGCCGGAAATGGATCCGGATTGGCTGACGGATTTGCTCAAACGGCGAGGAGTCGATAACATCGGAGACGCCGCGGTTGATAGAATGTAACCGAATCACCTTGGGGCGAGAATGCCGGGACCGTGCCGTCATTTAAATTTGACCGATGCAAAACAAAATGGGAGAACCAAAATGATCAATATCAGTAGACGTGGACTGCTGCAGACCAGCGCCGCCGCCGGCGTTCTGGCGGCGACCGGCGCCCACGCGCAGAGCCAGCCGAGTCGCGGCGGCACCCTTCGGCTTGGCCTGTCCGGAGCCAACACGTCCGACAGTTGGGACGGGAGAACCCATTCAGACATATATATGACCCTCATGGGGCATGGCTGTGTCTTTGACTGCCTCACGGAGGTCAATGCCGCCGGGGAACTGGTAGGTGAACTCGCGGAAAGCTGGGAAGCCTCGCCCGACGCCAAGGTCTGGACCTTCGATCTCCGTCAGGGAGTGACGTTCCACAACGGCAGGCCATTCGGGGCCGATGACGTGATCGCCTCGCTGCAGATGCATGTGGCGGAAGATTCCAAATCGGCGGCCAAGCCCATCGTGTCGGCCATCACCGATATGAAGAAGCTATCCGACCATCAGGTGCAGTTCAACCTCGCCGCCGGCAACGCCGATTTCCCCTATCTGATGTCCGATTATCACATTCTGATGTTCCCGGCGGGCATGACCGAGGAGGCCATCGCCAATGGCATCGGCACCGGTCTCTATAAGGTCGAATCGTTTGACCCCGGTGTGCGTACGGTCGTTTCCCGGGTCGATGGTCATTACAAGGACGGCCGCGCCGGTTGGTTCGACTCGATCGAAGCCATCGCGATCAATGACGCTTCGGCGAGGATGAACGCGCTGATGACAGGTCAGGTGGACGCGGTGAACCGGGTTGATTTCAAGACCGAACCCCTTATGCGCGCCAATCCGAACATCGAGATCTTCGAAGTGACCGGCAACCAGCACTTCACCTTCCCGATGCGGGCGGATATGGATCCGTTCACCGATGTGAATGTGCGCAAGGCGATCAAACACGCGATCAACAGGCAGGAGATGGTCGACAAGATCCTGCTTGGCCATGGCGCCGTAGGCAATGACCATCCCATTGGACCGGCGAACCAGTTCTATCACACTGAGCTGGATCAACTCAGCTACGATCCGGACAAGGCGAAATTCCATCTCAGGGAAGCCGGACTGGACAGACTTGCTGTCGACCTCTCGGCATCCAACGCGGCGTTTGTCGGTGCCGTCGACGCCTCCCTCCTGTTCCAGGCCTCGGCCAAGGGAGCGAACATCGACATCAACGTCATTCAGGAACCGGCGGACGGCTATTGGTCCAACGTATGGCTCGTCAAGCCTTGGTGCGCCTGTTATTGGTCGGGTCGGGCCACGGAGGACTGGATGTTCTCGACGGCGTATGAGTCGGGTGTGCCGTGGAATGACACCCGGTGGGAGAACGCTCGCTTCCAGGAACTGCTTCTGCTCGGCCGTGCCGAACTCGACACGGATAAGCGCCGTCAGATCTATCATGAGATGCAGGAAATCATCTCAACCGAAGGTTCAAGCATCATTCCGATGTATGCCAACTACGTCGGCGCGAATTCGACAAAGCTGGCCCACGGCCCGGATATCGGCAGACTGTGGCAGATGGATGGCGGCCGAATCTCCGAGCGTTGGTGGTTCGCATAAGCTCGGTCCACCGGGAAACGGAAACGCCCTGCCGTGGCGGGGCGTTTTCGATCTGCACCTGATGGATTTCGCTCCGACGCGGAGCGACGGTGGTGTATTTGCGACAGTACGTTGAGGAGGTCGGACTATGTCGGATCGGGCCGTGATCGAGGAACGGGGAAACGGACCACTGGTCGTCAAGGGGTTGGGTACTTTCATCGGGCCGGATGGCGAACAGATCGATGCCAAACCGGTCATGGCGCTCTGCCGCTGCGGCGGTTCGGCCAACAAGCCGTTCTGCGATGGTACGCATAGGGAAAACGGCTTCGACTCCGGTTGTGGCGATCTGGCGGGCAAGGGTAGGATTCTGCCGTATCGGGGAGCTGAGGTCACCGTTCTATACAATCCATTGCTCTGCTCGCACGCCGGTGAATGCGGGCGGATTTCACCGAAGGCATTCAATTCCAGTCGTAAACCCTGGGTGAATCCCGACGCCGTGACGGTCACCGAGATCGAAGCCGTCGTGCTTGCCTGCCCTTCGGGAGCGTTGCGGATCGAGGGTCGTGAACATCTTGTGCCCGAAGGTGCATCCATTCGCGTTGAACGGAACGGACCCTATCGTTTGGTGCGCGTCGAGCTTGATGCCGGAACCGCGGGTGAGGGTGCCTCTTCCGAGAAGATGGTGCTTTGCCGCTGCGGGCTGTCGGGTAACAAGCCATGGTGCGATGGCAGCCACAGCGATGCCGGCTGGAAAGATGCCTGATGTCCCCTACCCGCCGCGCTCAGGAGCCGAATTCGCATAGCGTGGCGCCGCCTTCCGAATTTCGGGGTGGGAAGGATTGTCTGTCAGGGAGACCGGTTTGTGAGCCGTGAGGGATGCAGGCTCGACCCGCCGGACTGGGATGTGTTTCGTTCCGAATTCCACAGATTGGCGGATGTCTGTATCGACCGGTTTCAGGCGGCGCGCGATCTTCCATGGCGACCGAAGCCGGAAAACATGGCCGAACTGGTTGCATTGGGCCAGGGTGGCGACGTTTTTCGGCGGATGTCCGAAGACATCATGCCGTTCGCCACCGGCAACACCCATCCAAGGTTCTGGGGGTGGGTACACGGAACGGGACAGCCGGTCTCGGTCGCGGCCGAGATGGTCGCCGCGACGATGAACTCCAATCTCGGTGGTCGCGATCACGGTGCCATAGAGGTCGAGAAAGCCGTTATTGGCTGGCTACGGGGTCTCGCCGGTCTTCCGAATGCCGCATCCGGCCTGCTGACGGGTGGAACCAGCCAGGCCACGATCATCGCGCTGTGTGCCGCGCGTCTGCGCATGTTCGGGGACGTGCGGTCTTCAGGTATCACGGATCTTCCCCCTATCAGGGTCTATATCGCAGAGGGTGGCCATTCCTGCGTGACCAAGGCACTGGAAGTGATGGGCCATGGTTCGGCATCGCTGCTCGAAATCGGGCTTACGGAAACCGGCCAGATGGATGTCGACCGGCTTAACGACGTGGTCGATCTTGATCGATCCGAAGGCATCCATCCGCTCGCCGTCATCGGTACAGTGGGATCGGTGAACACGGGTACGTTCGATCCGATGGACGAAATCGCCGATTTCTGTGCCGAGCGAAACATCTGGCTGCACGCTGACGCGGCCTTCGGTTTCTGGACTCTTCTGGCTGAAGAACCATGGCGGTCGCTGTCGAACGGTCTTGGCAGGGCTGACAGCGTCGCGACCGATTTCCACAAATGGGTGGGCGTTCCATATGAGTGCGGAGCGTGCCTTGTTTCCGATGGCGAGTTGCACCACCGCACGTTCTCGTCGCGACCGGAATACCTTGCGGGCCAGATTGGAGGGCTGGCGGGCGGTGATCTTTGGTATACGGATTACGGTGTTGACCTGTCCCGTGGTTTCAGGGCGCTGAAGGTCTGGGCGGCTATCGAGGCTTCGGGCTTGGAGGCACTTGGCACAGCCATCACCGACAATTGCCGACAGGCCGCACTGATGGGTGATCTGGTCGAGCGGTCAGACTGGCTGGATCTCGCGCATCCCGTGGTCTCCTGCCTGTGCTGTTTCACCCCCCGATGCGGGGAGGCTTCGGAAATCGCGACAAGCCTGCAGCTCAGCGGAGAGGCGGTGTTCTCTACAACGGTTATCAATGATCGAACCTGCCTTCGGGCGGCGATCGTCAACCACCGAACGACTGGCGACGATGTCCGGGCCGCGATTGCGGCGGTGGAGCGTGAGGTTATCGCTTCAAGGTGACGGTTCAGCGGCAAGGCGGAGAGACGGTAAGGTTCCATTCAATCGTCCCTTGCGAAAGGTGCGACTCAAAGGTTGGTCTTTGAAGTCCCGGTCCTGACAATTCCCCCATTCCTTTGCCGTTTTCCGGTCGAGACCCTTTCGGGAAGCCGGCGAAGCGAGCTGTCCATCGTTCGGCGAGACGGCGCAGGTTCCATGAAGCGCCCCGGTTACGATCCGGAAGCCGATGTAGGATCGTGGGTTCTGAAATCATTCGATCCTCGGTTTCCCAGGAGTGTTCATAACGACCGACCGCGCTTTGATCTGGAAACGACCGCCACCGGCTGAGGTACGCAATCCAGTTGGCCGGAGCCGGGATCGGTTGGGCGTTGAGCCGCCTGTCTGGAAGCG
The DNA here is from genome assembly GCA_965201085.1 of uncultured Rhodobacter sp. Taxonomy (GTDB): domain Bacteria; phylum Pseudomonadota; class Alphaproteobacteria; order Rhodobacterales; family Rhodobacteraceae; genus JAPOUP01. The sequence goes on from CBDAVS010000020.1 coordinate 9,945, forward strand.
GACGGGCCAAAGATTGAGCGATATGTCGGATTACCACTTGCGTTCTGACTATCGCTCGCCTATCTGCCCACCGAAAGCGGCGCTTCGGTTTCCACCCCCGAAACTCCACCGGAAACGCAGACGGGTCCGCTGGCCCGTTTTTTTATGCTTAATAGGCGACCTTTGACCCATCTCGTTGCAAAAGCGTCCATCGACCGGCGGCTTGCCGAGATAATCGCTCCCGTAATCGAGGGAATGGGATACGACCTCGTTCGGGTGCGGTTCATGGGGGTTGGGTCAAAGACCGTGCAGATCATGGCCGAGCGGTCCGAGGGAGGCGTACGGATCGATGACTGCGCTGCGATATCCAGTGCCGTCTCAGCGGCGCTCGACGTTGAGGATCCGATTGAAAACGCCTACACGCTGGAGGTCTCAAGTCCTGGCATCGATCGACCGCTGACCCGGCTGAAAGACTTCGAGACCTTCGAAGGCTACGAGGCCAAGCTCGAAACCTACGAACCCATTGATGGTCGCAAGCGGTTCAAGGGGGTGTTGGCGGGGATGGAAGGGGACGAGATTCTGGTTAATATCGACGAGGGAACGGTTGGGTTGAAGTTCGACTGGCTGGTCGACGCAAAGCTGGTGATGAACGACAGGCTGATGCGCGAAGCCTCAGCCGGGATTGGTGCGAAGCCGGTCGACTGACCGAGCTGGATCAAGGTAAGGAAACAACGGGCCGAGGTCCGGGGAGTGTTGACATGGCAATCACATCCGCGAACCAGCTGGAGCTTCTGCAGACAGCGGAAGCCGTGGCGCGGGAGAAAATGATCGATCCGGAACTGGTGATCGATGCGATGGAAGAGAGTCTCGCGAGAGCGGCGAAGAGCCGTTACGGCAGCGAGATGGACATCCGGGTGGCGATTGACCGCAAGACCGGCAAAGCGACCTTTACCCGCGTCCGGACCGTCGTCGAGGATGACCTGGTCGAGAATTTCCAGGCTGAGATGACGGTTGAGCAGGCGAAGCAGTATCTGGAAAGCCCGAATGTGGGAGATTCCATCGTCGATGAGGTTCCACCCGTCGAAATGGGCAGGATCGCGACGCAAGCCGCCAAACAGGTCATTCTCCAGCGGGTCCGGGACGCTGAGCGCGACCGGCAGTACGAGGAGTTCAAGGACCGGGCGGGTACGATCATAAACGGAATCGTCAAACGTGAGGAATACGGGAACGTCATCGTCGATGTGGGGCGGGGAGAGGCGATCCTGCGCCGAAATGAGAAAATCGGACGTGAGGGTTACCGTCCCAACGACCGCATTCGCTGCTATATCCGGGAGGTTCGTCGCGAGGCCCGCGGCCCGCAGATTTTCCTGTCCAGGACGGCGCCGCAATTCATGGCCGAGCTTTTCAAGATGGAGGTGCCGGAAATCTATGATGGTATCATCGAGATCAAGGCGGTCGCCCGCGACCCGGGAAGTCGGGCGAAGATCGCGGTGATCTCATACGAAAGCTCGATAGATCCAGTCGGGGCCTGCGTCGGAATGCGGGGCAGCCGCGTTCAGGCCGTGGTCAACGAGCTGCAGGGGGAAAAGATCGACATCATCCCGTGGAACGAGGATGCACCGACGTTTCTGGTGAATGCGCTGCAGCCTGCCGAAGTCAGCAAGGTCGTTCTTGACGACGAAGCCGAACGCATCGAGGTCGTGGTGCCCGATGACCAGCTATCGCTCGCGATCGGCCGGCGCGGTCAGAACGTGCGGCTGGCAAGTCAGCTGACCGGTCTCGATATCGACATCATGACCGAGCAGGAAGAGTCGGAGCGCCGCCAGGTCGAGTTTGAAGAGCGGACCAAACTTTTCATGGAGACGCTCGATCTCGACGAATTTTTCGCGCAGCTTCTGGTCTCGGAGCGTTTCACCAGCCTCGAGGAGGTCGCCTATGTGGAACTTGACGAACTGACGGTGATCGAGGGCATCGACGAGGAGACGGCGACCGAGCTTCAGGCCCGTGCGAGCGACTGGATCGACGAGCGGAACCGCCGTGCGCTTGAACGGGCCCGCGAACTCGGGGTGGAAGACAGCCTGGTGAATTTCGAAGGCCTGAACCCACAGATGGTCGAAGCGCTTGCGGAGGACGACGTGAAGACGTTGGAGGATTTCGCCCGATGCGCCGATTGGGAACTGGCTGGCGGATGGACGACCGTGGATGGTGAACGCGTCAAGGATGACGGAGTGCTGGAGAAATTCGACATGTCCTTGACGGAAGCGCGGGATCTGGTGATGACGGCACGGATCCAACTGGGGTGGGTGGACCCTGAAGACCTGATGACCGTGGAGGAAGAGGGCGAGCTGGTCGAAAGCGGTGCGGTCATGGAGGCAGGGACCTGATCTCAGGTCCCGCGGTCTGTGCGTGGCACGCGGCGGAAAGAAGAAGGATCGAGCGGTGTCGGAAAGACGCTGCATCGCTACTGGCAAGGCTGGGCCGAAGTCAGGCCTGATCCGTTTTGTCGCGGATCCGGACGGGTGGCTCCTGCCCGACATCGCGGGCAAGCTGCCGGGACGGGGTGTGTGGGTGTCGGCGGACCGAGAGGCGCTGGAGACCGCGATCCGGAAACGGCTGTTCGCTCGGGGAGTGAGACGGCAGGTACAGGTTCCCGATACGTTGTTTGAAGATGCGGAGGCCCTGCTTGTGGCGCGGGTCATCGGATTCGTTTCGCTGGCGCGAAAGGCCGGTCAGGCCGTAGCTGGCTACGAAAAGACACGGTCCTGGCTTGCGCAGGACATCGCGGGGGTATTGTTACAGGCTTCGGACGGGTCCGTCAGAGGTCGGTCCAAACTCAGACCTCCCCTCGGGCGAGATGGCCATGTCACGATATTGACGGCCGGTGAATTGGGTTTGGCATTCGGGCGTGAACATGTGATACACGGTGCGCTTGCCTCTGGTGGAATAGCCAGACGTGTTGTAGGGGAGGCCCGTCGGCTTTCTGGCTTGCGCCAACGGGTCGTGGGAAAAATCCCAGAAAAGGGCATGAAGACCGCATGAGCGAATCTGACGGCAAAAGAACTCTTACCTTTCGGGGCACTCGGACGGGGCAGGTGAAGCAGAGCTTCAGTCATGGACGCACGAAGAACGTCGTCGTCGAGACCAAGCGAAAGCGCGTGGTCAAACCCAGTTCGCCTACCTTGGAAAGGAATCCGGCACCGCCTGGACCTGAAGCGGATCCCGCGCGCAGACCCGCCGGAATTTCCGAGGAGGTTTTTGACCGTCGGATGAAGGCCATTGCTCTGGCGAAAAAGCGTGAGGCCGAAGACGCCAAGCGCCGCGCCGCGGATGAGAAAGCTCGTGAGGAGGAGCGTCAGCGTCGACGTGAGGAAGCCGAGGCCAAGGAACGGGCGGAGCGCGCCCGGGCGAAAGCCGAGGAAGAGAAGCAGCGGCTCAAGGCGGAAGAGGCCGCCGCGGAGCGGGCCAAACCGAAAGTGGCGCCGAGCGGCGCGGAGGAATCCCGCGGTGTGGCCAAGCCTGCGCCGGGTCCAAGGAAGCCCGAGCGGGACACCCGTGAGCGCGCCAAACACGGTAAGGGACGCAACGAAGGGCGACGGTCCGGCAAGCTTACGCTCAATCAAGTGCTCGCTGGCGGAGAGAGTGGCCGTCAGCGCTCGCTGGCCGCGATGAAGCGGAAGCAGGAACGTGCCCGCAAAAGGTCGATGACCAGCGGTGAGACCCGCGAAAAAATCATCCGTGACGTACAGGTACCGGAGACCATAGTTATTTCTGAACTTGCCAACCGGATGGCCGAGCGTGTCGCCGACGTGGTCAAGGCATTGATGCAGAATGGCATGATGGTCACGCAGAACCAGTCGATCGATGCGGACACGGCGGAGCTTATCGTCGGTGAATTCGGCCATCGTATCACGCGCGTCAGTGCCGCTGATGTCGAGGACGTGATTCAGACGGAAGCCGACCGCGACGAGGATCTTAATTCACGTCCGCCGGTCATTACGGTGATGGGCCATGTCGATCACGGCAAGACCTCGCTTCTGGACGCGATTCGAAAGACCAAGGTTGTCGCCGGTGAAGCGGGTGGCATAACCCAGCACATAGGCGCCTATCAGGTCGACCTTAGGGGGCAGGCGCTGACATTCCTCGATACGCCCGGTCATGCCGCGTTCACCTCGATGCGTGCACGGGGCGCTCAGGTTACGGATATCGTTATCCTTGTGGTGGCGGCCGACGACGCCGTGATGCCACAGACCGTCGAGGCCATCCACCATGCGAAGGCGGCGGGTGTGCCGATGATTGTCGCGATCAATAAGATCGACAAGCCGGATGCCGAACCCGAAAAAGTGCGTACGGATCTACTGCGGCACGATGTTATAGTCGAAAAGATGAGCGGTGAGGTTCAGGATGTCGAGGTCTCCGCGATCAGCGGTGCCGGACTTGATACACTGCTCGAGGCGATCGGTCTTCAGGCCGAGATTCTCGAACTCAAGGCGAATCCGGATCGTCCTGCCTCCGGAGCGGTGATCGAGGCGCAGCTTGATGTGGGGCGCGGGCCGGTCGCGACTGTGCTGGTGCAGAACGGTACCCTGCGGCAGGGTGACATATTCGTGGTCGGGGAGCAGTGGGGCCGCGTTCGTGCGATGATGGACGACCAGGGCAATCGGGTGAAGCAGGCCGGACCGTCTGTTCCGGTTGAGGTTCTCGGACTGAACGGAACGCCCGAGGCGGGCGACGTGCTGAACGTGGTTGAAACCGAGGCCCAGGCGCGGGAGATCGTGGCCTACCGCGCCAACCTGGCCCGTGACCAGAGGGCGACTTCCGGAACGTCCACCACGCTGGAACAGATGATGGCGAAGGCGCGGGAAAGCGATTCCGTTTCCGAACTGCCGATCGTCGTGAAGGCCGACGTGCAGGGGTCGGCCGAGGCGATTGTCCAGGCTATGGAAAAGGTCGGCAATGACGAGGTGCGCGTCAGGGTTCTGCATTCCGGTGTTGGAGCCATCACCGAGACCGATATTGGATTGGCCGTCGCGTCGAATGCGTTGGTATTTGGATTCAATGTCCGCGCCAATGCGCCCGCTCGCAACGCGGCGAACCGTAAGGGCTCCGAAATCCGCTATTATTCGGTCATCTACGATCTTGTCGATGATGTGAAAGCGGCCGCTTCGGGACTTCTTTCCGCGGAGGTGCGGGAGAAGCTGATGGGTTACGCGGAGATAAAGCAGGTATTCAGAATCTCGGGTGTGGGTCAGATCGCGGGCTGCCTTGTCACCGAAGGTATCGCCCGCCGTTCTGCCGATGTTCGTCTGCTGCGCGACGGTATAGTGATTCACGAAGGCACGCTGAAAACCCTGAAGCGTATCAAGGACGAAGTCTCCGAAGTCCAGTCGGGCCAGGAATGCGGCATGGCGTTCGAGAATTACCAGGACATTCGGGCAGGCGATACCATCGAGATATTCAAGCGCGAAGAGGTTGAACGGACACTGGGTTAAGTCGGCGCTTGGCTTGAACGGATGCTCTTTCGCCGGGATCCTGCCGAGGTTTCAGCCAAATTCTGGCGGGACATCGAACCGGCCTGCCCGAGGGTCGGTTCGTCAGAGCCAGCACCATCGTCAATCGCGCCTTTGATTCCTTAGAAGGCGTGGAATGTCCGCGAATGGCCGTCCTGCGGGCCGGATTTATGGAGAATACCTGAATTCGTCTCGTTTCCCTTGACACCACTCGGTCTTGGCGCGGCGGTTATGACCCTTACCGAGGGATAGGTCTCCCGATCGTTGCGGGAAACCTCAAAAACCGCGCTTCGTCGGTCCTGCATCTGGGGTATTGGTCGGACCGCCCGAGCGAGGTTGAAGCAACGACCCTTCCTCAAGGTTCCGGAGTCTCGGTGTCCAAGACCGCTCCCATGCTCGGCTTGGGCGATATCCGCTTCATAAACGGCCTGTGGCATCAGGACTGGCTTGCCAAGCCAACGGACTGGAACTGACGTCCGGAAAGCGATCTGGGCGGAGGGCTTCGTTCCGTGAGCGATATCGAAACCCATTGGGTGGACCTTATAGGCTCCATCGCTGGATTCAGAGCGGCTTCGGTAGTTGTAGAATGGGAAGGTGTCGTGGAAACCGTTGAAACCGAGAGGTTTCATTGTAAATTAAAGGCCCCACTTCCAGTTCGAAGTGCAACACCGGCCCGTCTCCGGAGCGAGGGGGTGGCCCCGAGCGGAGGAGGCGGGCCGGTGTTGAGGGATTTTCCGGCCGGGGGCCCGGATTCCACGCGGAATGCGGCGGCTGTCCCTTCGGATCGGAGCGTAACCGGGCCTCCCGGCGGCGGCAGGGCCCCGCGGCGGGAGGTGGCGCGCCCGTCCGGGCGAGGGAGGGGGTGGCCCGACCGAAACCGGGCGGGCGCGCCTGCGGAATTCCCTCTCCCCCGTCGGCCGACGGGGCGAAGCGCCTCAGGGAGGCCGCGCCCGCGCGAAAGCCTCCGCCGGCGTCAGGTAGCCGGGCGCCTTGCGGGGGCGCGCGTTCAGGATGTCCTGGACCCGCTTCACGCGGGCGTCCGTGACCTGCCGCAGGTCGGTCCCCTTCGGCAGGTACTGGGGCGGCAGCCCGTTGGTGTGCCCGTTCAGGCCCCGCTCCCACGGGTGGTGGGGCGTCGGGAGGAGGAAGTCGGCCTCCAGCGCCTTCGCCACCTTCGCGTGCCCCGCGAACTCCTTGCCACTGTCCGCCGTGATCGTGTGGACCCTGGCGCCGGGACCCTTGAGAAGGTCGGTCATCGCCCCGCCGATCGCCTCCGCCCTCTTTCCGTCAACCCGTTGGACAGGCGTGAATTCCGGGGATTATATATCAAAGTGCCATTTTGCCCCTTGCGAATTACACGTATTACACGTAAGTGCCATACGTAGGTATGGTAAGGGAGAATCAACATGGCATACAACGCACCAGGAAAGCACGGACGCAAAGGCATCAGTTTCATTGAACTGGTGCGGATGTTCCCGGACAACGAGGCCGCCCGCAGGTGGATCGAGGGCATCGTATGGCCGGAGGGACCGCGCTGCCCCCACTGCGGAACGGACAACGTTCAGTGCGGCATAAAGCACAGGTCAATGACTCACCGCTGCCGCGAGTGCGAGGGCAAGCCGAGGTTCAGCGTCAAAACCGGAACGGTTATGCAGTCCACGAAACTGGGCTTCCAGGCATGGGCGATAGCGGCCTATATGGTCTCCACCAACCTCAAGGGCGTGTCCAGCATGAAGCTTCATCGCGATTTGGATATAACCCAGAAATCGGCTTGGCATCTGACACACAGGCTACGCAAAGCTTACGAAGCCGGACAACCCCTGTTTTCCGGTCCGGTGGAAGCCGACGAAACCTACGTCGGCGGCCTTGAGCGCAACAGGCACGCGAAAGACAAACTGAAAGCCGGACGCGGCGGCGTGGGCAAGGCCATCGTGCTGGGCGCGAAGGACCGGAATACCAATAAGGTCGCCGCGAAGGTGGTGACGGACACAAAGGCAAAGACGCTTCAGGGCTTCGTCGAGGAGCGCACCGAACCGAAAGCGCAGGTCTACACCGACGACAACGCGTCATACGTCGGCATGAAGCGCCAGCACGGAACCGTGCGCCACAGTTCCGGGGAATACGTCCGGAAGCAGGTCCACACCAACGGCATGGAATCCTTCTGGGCCATGCTCAAGCGGGCGCACAAGGGCGTCTACCACAAGATGAGCAGGAAACACATGGACCGGTACGTCCGGGAGTTCGCCGGTCGGCACAACCTGAGGGACCACGACACAATCGACCAGATGCGATCCATGGTCGGCGGTATGGTGGGCAGGCAGCTGCGCTACAAAGACCTGATCGCCGACAACGGACTTCCGTCGGGCGCACGGTCATGACCGATCCGAACCGGCTGTATTTCGGCGACTGCCTGGACGTGATGCGCGAGGACATAGCCGACGGGTCGGTTGACCTGATCTACCTTGATCCCCCGTTCAACTCGAAGCGGCTATACAACGCCTTTATCGGCGACGCACAATGGGTCGCTTTCAACGACACATGGCGCTGGCATGAAGCCGTCGATGACTTCCACGACACGGCTTCCGATGTCGGCCTTGCCGACACCATGGAGGGGCTGCGGCGCATCCTGGGGGAAGGTCCGAACCTGGCCTATCTGTCCTACATGGCGAACCGCCTGCGGGAATGCCGCCGCGTCCTCAAACCGACTGGATCCATATACCTGCACTGTGATCCGACCATGAGCCACTACCTCAAGGTTGTGATTGGATGGAATTTTCGGACGCCGAAATTACAGGAACGAAATCCAGTGGCGCCGTTACGGAACGCACAACGATACAGGCCAGGGATCGAAACACTTCGGGAGGGTGCACGACATCATATTCTTCTACGCTATCGGGCGCGATCAGGTATGGAACCAGGTCTTTGTCCCGCTTGACGAAGGGTATGTCGAAAAGACCTATCGGGGCGTTGACGGTTCCACCGGGCGGCGCTTCATGACGACGCCTCTCACGGGTCCAGGCGGCGCGGAAAAAGGCAATCCGGTTTACGAATGGAACGGTCATACCCGCGCATGGCGTTACGGCCGCGAACGCATGGCGCAGCTGCACGAGGAAGGGCGCCTCCATTATTCCAGAACGGGGTACGTCCGGAAAAAGTTCTATCTTGACGAATCAAAAGGCGCACCTGCCCAGGATGTCTGGAACGACATTCAGGCGCTGACCGGCGGTAACAGGGAAAAATCGGCTATCCTACACAGAAGCCCGTTGCGCTGCTGGAACGGATCACCTCCGCGTCATGTCCTGATGGAGGCGTCGTTCTTGATCCGTTCTGCGGATGCGGAACCACGATTCACGCAGCGCAGAATCTTGGTCGCCGCTGGATCGGGATCGATGTCTGCGTGAACGCCTGCAAGGTCATTGAGAGGCGCATACGCCAGCATTTCGACAGCCTGTGGAACGACGTGGAGTTCATCGGAATGCCGAAAACGCGGGATGACGCCAGAAAGCTCGCCAGCCTGGACGCTTTCCGGTTCGAGCGGTGGGCGGCCGCCCTTGTGGACGGCATGGAACCGAACGGACGGCAGGTCGGCGACAGGGGAATCGACGGGCGGGGAAGACTGGCGGTCCGCAAGGGAAAGTTCGTCGATATGGTGTCGCAGGTCAAGGGCGGAAGCACCGGCCCCGGCGACGTGCAGGCGTTCAACGGCGCCCGGCAGCAGGCCGGGGCCGATATCGGCATTTTCACCTGTTTCGAGGACCGCGTGACGCCGCGTATGCGTGACGCTGCGGCATGCGCAGGGAGGTTCATGGATGTTCCGACGGTTCAGATCTATACTGTCGACGACTTCTTCGAAGGCCGGAAACCGAAAATCCCGATGGCCGCTTGAATGAAGCATATCGAACTGAATCGGAGAGGAGTTGATCATGAAGACAGAACGGAAGCCTAGGCCAGAGGTCAGGATAAAGCCCAACGGTTACCAGCCCAGCAAGGCGGAGCTAGAGCGGGATGTTGGCATCGCCGCGAAACCCGAGGATATTATCCGGGCGGCGTTCCGGCAGGTGAAAGTCGTCGAAGATCCTGACGCCTGAGCGAATTAAAACGGACGGCCACTCGTTGGCCGTCCAATCGAATGGCACCTTGGTATATAATCCCCTGAATTCCGGGCATCCGTCAACGGGCGACACCACCGCACCGCCGTGTCCCCCGCCGATCACCGTGTCCGCTTCCCAGTCGCCGATCCCCGCCTTCGCCCCGCCCTCTTTCGGGCGCTCCGGGATGTCCCTCCGGCCCGGGACATGACCCCGGCCCGCGTGGCGACCGCCCTGCCGGTCCGGTTCCTTTCCCCGCCGCCGCAGGTGCCCGCAAGGCGTTCCTCCGTCCCCGCCGTCCGCGCGTACGAGGTCGTATATCCGCTGACGGCCGACCGTCCCCGGGTCCTCCAGCCGGAGACGCCCCGGGACCTGTTCCGGGCTCCAGCCCTCCCCGGCTTCGCCACGACCTTCGCCCGGCGCTCCTCCGTCAGCTTCCCCGGGACCGAAGAGGCCCCGCTCCGGCGCCCGGTGGCCTTCCTCCACGCCTGTCCCTGCCGGTAGCCCCGCCCGCCTCCGTCGCGTCGGGTCTCCCGCGATATGGTGGCCGGATGGCGGCCCGGCCGCCCGGCGATGGCCCCGTTCGAAAGCCCGCCTTTCCCCGTCGCGTATATCCGGCATCTTCCGTCGAAGGTCAGATGACGGTAGCCCTCGGGCATGACACTCTCCTATCCTGAGCACAGGGACTGTCGCCGTTATCCGGCCGGTTCGCAGGATGCCGCACCCGAAACGCGGCTTCCCACCATCAACGGTGTCGCACTTCAGGGCGGAACCGGGGGAGGAATCAAACGTTTTTTGTGGCCTGAAATGAAACCAGTCATGGAACACTGCACGTTGCAGCACCATCAGGCCGGAAATTCAGGTGAAAGGTATTTCACAGCCAGTCGCGGAGAACAGGGATCAAGGGAGCGTCGGCAGGCGGCATCGGAAATTCTCCCAGCTTCCGCGCAGGCACCCACCTGAGCGTCTGTCCTTCCCGAGACCGCGCCAAACCTTCCCACTTGCGGCAGGCGAATAACGGCATAAGCAAATGAAAGCTGTCGTAGCTATGGCTGGCGAATGTCAGAGGGGCCAGGCAACTGGCCCAGGTATCGATGCCAAGCTCTTCTCGCAATTCCCGGACCAACGCCCGTTCCGGCGTCTCGCCGGACTCCACTTTTCCGCCGGGGAATTCCCACAGTCCGGCCATCACCTTCCCTTCGGGTCTCTGAGCCAGCAATATCCGTCCATCGCGGTCGATCAACGCCGCCGCCGATACAACGACTGTCTTCACGATCGATAAGCGGCGTTGATGGAAATATAATCGTGCGTGAAGTCGCAGGTCCAGATTCTGGCGGACCCGCGGCCCAGACCCAGATCGACCCGGATTTCAAGCTCGTCATTCCGCATATACTCAACGCCATCGGACTCTCTGTAACTCGGCGAAACCCAGCCTTTTTCCGCAACGAGAACATCGCCGAGCCAGATCGACAGCGTATCGCGGTCAGCCTCGGCTCCGGACTTTCCAACGGCCATAACGATGCGACCCCAGTTCGGATCCTCGCCTGCCATAGCGGTCTTCACCAAAGGCGAATTGCCGATGGCCATAGCCACACGGTGGGCGTCGGCGGCATCGCGGGCGCCCGTGATCCGAATCCCGATCAGCTTCGTCGCACCCTCGCCATCGCGAACAACCTGCAACGAAAGATCGGCTATAACCTCGTGCAGTGCCCGCTCGAATTCCTCGCTTTCCGAAACTTCCACTCCGCTTTGACCCGTCGCGACCACGATCAATGAATCAGAAGTCGATGTGTCACTGTCGACGGTGATGCTGTTGAAAGTCGATTCCACGAGCCGCGAAAGCATGTCCTGCAACGTTACCTGCGGAATGCGTGCGTCGGTGAAGACAAAGGCAAGCGTCGTCGCCATATCCGGCGCGATCATCCCCGAGCCCTTTGCGATACCGGCGATGCGAACGGGTGTCCCATCCAATATGAATTCGCGAAACGCTCCCTTCGGGAAAGTATCCGTCGTCATGATTGCCTGGGCGGCGTCTTCGAATCCGCTCGAATCAAGTCCTGCTTTCAACTCCTCGATCCTCGAGGTGATCCGATCATGTGGCAGCGCCTCGCCGATCACGCCGGTCGAGCAGGAAAAAACACGCGCCTCCGGCACATCAAGTATCTTCGCGACCAAGGCGGTGATAGCCGACACCGTGCGCTGCCCTTTTGATCCGGTGAACGCGTTGGCGTTTCCGGAATTCACGATGATCGCCGCACCCCTGGCACCATCACCGCCGATCTTCGATTCGCAATCGAGAACCGAGGCCGAGCGGGTGGAAGACCGCGTAAACACCCCCGCTATGGCGGAACCTTGAGATAACTCCGCAAGCATCAGGTCAATGCGGCCGGTGTAGCGTATACCAGCCGCCAAAGTGGAAAGGCGAACGCCCCCTACCGGCGGAATCGTGGGAAACCCGCCCTTTGGCGCGAGAGGCGAAACCGAAGTCTTTTTCACGTCGCCAAGCCGAGCGCGAAGAGACCTGATCCGGCGCTTCAGTTTCCGGATTTTCTTTGACTTTGATTCCATATGATTCCCCGGCCAAAGCTATCCGTCTATCAGTGAACGGTCGTCCAGAACACCGGGATCAATGTCCGTGACATTCTTGATCTCCTTCTGTGACGCATCGACGATCGCGCGAATCTCGTTGGCAAGTTTCTGCTGTCCAAGTTCCAGCTGCAGCTGCTCACGCACATCTTCAAGTGCCGGTACCGAGCTTTCGCGGACATCGTTCAGGATAATGACATGCCATCCGAACTGGGTCTGTACAGGATCCGTGACCTGTCCCTTCCCAAGCGCCGCCACCGCGTTCTCGAATTCCGGCACCATCTGCCCGAGACCGAACCATCCAAGTTGGCCTCCATTGGGTCCGCTCGGTCCTATGGATCTTTCCCTCGCGACCTCGGCGAAGTCCGCGCCTGCCGCCAGGGCTTCCAAGACCTCACGAGCGGCGTCCTCGGTTTCCAGTAATATGTGTGAGGCATTGAACTCATTGGATGGGGTCTGATTCGCGAAGCGGGTTTCGTAGGCGCTCTCGACCTCTTCCGAAGAAACCGTGATCGTTTCCGCCATTTCGGTGATTACCTCCCGGGCGAGCAGCGACCGACGCTCGTTCTCCAGATACAACTCGCCGTATCTCGAAAGTTGCGAGCGTGACTGGCCCACGGCCTCCTGCTGGATCAAACGTTCCAGAATACCTTGAAAAATCACGGCAGGTGGCAGTTGGCGCTGTTCCTCGGACAGTGTCACCGACATGGCAACCATGTGGCCAACCGAGATTTCGGTCCCTCCGACCGTGGCGACCACGGTATCGGCGGTTACGTCCTGGGCGGCCGTCGGTAAAGCGAGGGCCAACCCCAAGGCTCCCGCAAGCAGCGGGGATACGTATTTTTGCATATGACTTGTCCTTCCAGTTTCCGAATGCAGTGCCCCGGCGTTGACAGTTTCGATGCGGCAACCTACATCGCTCTGAGGCGCGAACGGCCGCTTCCCCGAATCCTTTACGTATGGGGCACCACAGGGGTGGGCAAGCACCCGCCTTGCACGTTGACGTCAGATCATAGACCGCGCGGAAAGAGAATGCTTGGTATTGGAACATTCGCCAAAAGGGTCTTCGGCACGCCGAACGACCGTAGACTCAAGGAGACACGCCCAACCCTCGATAGGATAAATGCGCTCGAGGCGGAATTCGAAAAGCTGTCTGACGAACAGCTACGGCGGAAGACGGAAGAGTTCATCGAGCGCGTCGCGAACGGCGAAAGTCTGGATGACCTGCTCCCCGAGGCTTTCGCCAATTGCCGGGAAGCGGCCCGCAGGGCCCTGGGTCTTCGCGCGTTCGACGTCCAGTTGATGGGGGGCATTTTCCTTCATCAAGGCAACATCTCCGAAATGAAGACCGGTGAGGGAAAGACGCTGGTCGCGACCCTTCCGGCCTATCTGAACGCCCTGACCGGACAGGGCGTACATATCGTCACCGTCAACGACTATCTCGCGAAACGTGACGCAGAATGGATGGGCAAGGTCTATTCCACTTTGGGTATGACCACCGGCGTGGTCTATCCCCATCAGCCGGAAGAGGAAAAGCGCTCAGCCTATGCCTGCGACATCACCTACGCGACCAACAACGAACTGGGATTCGATTATCTGCGCGACAACATGAAATCCGAACTGTCTCAGATGTACCAGCGCGATCACCACTTTGCGATCGTCGACGAAGTGGATTCGATCCTGATCGATGAAGCGCGCACTCCGCTGATTATCTCGGGTCCGGCCCAGGACCGCTCGGAACTGTATCAGACAGTCGATGGAATAATTCCGGAAGTGCGTGACGAGCATTTCACGCTCGATGAAAAGACACGGAACGTGACCTATACCGAGGAAGGCAACGAATTCCTGGAAAAACGATTGCGGGATGCGGGAATATTGCCGCAGGAACATTCGCTATACGATCCGGAAGCGACGACCATCGTTCATCATGTCAATCAGGGACTTCGTGCCCATAAACTCTTCACCAGGGACAAGGACTACATCGTTCGCAACGGAGAGGTTGTCCTCATCGATGAATTCACAGGCCGAATGATGGCGGGACGCAGGCTTTCCGACGGACTGCACCAGGCCATTGAGGCAAAGGAAAGATGTAAGATCCAGGCGGAAAACGTTACGCTCGCAAGCGTCACGTTTCAGAACTACTTCCGTCTTTACGAAAACCTGGCCGGCATGACGGGAACGGCGGCGACCGAAGCCGACGAGTTCATGGAGATTTACGGACTTGGTGTCGTGGAAGTGCCTACGAACATGCCCGTCGCGCGAACCGATGAACACGATGCGGTCTACCGGACAGCTCATGAAAAGTTCGATGCCATTCTGGAAGAGATCAAGCAGGCGCATGGGGCCGGTCGTCCCGTGCTTGTCGGAACCACCAGTATCGAGAAGTCAGAGCATCTGTCGAAAATGCTGAAGGCCGAGAAGCTTCCGCACAATGTTCTCAACGCCAGACAGCACGAACAGGAGGCGCAGATCGTTGCCGATGCAGGCAAACCGGGTGCCATCACGATCGCGACCAACATGGCAGGGCGTGGTACTGACATCCAGCTGGGTGGCAATGTGGAGATGAAGGTGCTGGAGGCACTTGCCGCCGACCCGGAGGCGAACCCGGATGAGGTGAGGACGCGCATCGAAGGCGAACACGCGGATGAAAAGAAAAAGGTCATCGATGCCGGAGGCTTGTTTGTCCTTGCGACGGAACGTCACGAAAGCCGGCGGATCGATAACCAGCTACGCGGTCGATCCGGACGGCAGGGTGATCCGGGCCGATCCGCCTTCTTCCTCAGCCTCGAAGATGACCTGATGCGGATATTCGGATCCGAACGCCTTGATAAAATGCTCAAGACCCTCGGTATGAAAGAAGGAGAGGCCATCGTCCATCCCTGGGTGAACAAGTCGCTCGAAAAGGCGCAGGGTAAGGTCGAGGCACGCAATTTCGATATCCGGAAGCAGCTCCTCAAATTCGACAATGTGATGAACGATCAACGTAAGGTCATTTTCGGTCAGCGCCGCGAGATAATGGAGACCAAGGATCTTTCGGAGATCATCGAGGACATGCGCCATCAGGTGATCGACGACATGGTGGATCGCTTCATTCCGCCGAAAACATATGCCGATCAGTGGGATGCGGAAGGTCTTGATATCACATTGCGGGAAAAATGCGGCCTTCAATCCGATGTGGTGGACTGGGTCGAGGAAGATGGCGTCGACGACGAGGCTATCCGTTCGCGGCTATACAAAGCGGTTGACGGGCTGATGGCGGCGAAGGCCGTCGCATTCGGATCGGAAAACATGCGCTCGATCGAAAAGCAGATCCTCCTGCAGACGATCGATACCAGATGGCGCGAACATCTCCTCCGTCTCGAGCATCTTAGGTCCGTTGTCGGTTTTCGAGGCTATGCGCAGCGCGACCCTTTGAACGAGTTCAAAACAGAGGGCTTTCAGCTATTCGAGACCCTGCTGAACGCCTTGCGTGAAGACGTGACGCAGAAGCTGAGTCAAATTCGCCCCATGACCGATGAGGAACGTGACGCGATGCTGCGGCAGATGATGGCCCGGCAGCAGGCGATGCAACGACAGGCTGCGGCGGCATCCTCAGCCAAGCAGAATGCGGGCGTTAAAGGTTTCGATCCGAATGACAGATCCACCTGGGGCAACCCGGGCCGGAACACGCCTTGCCCCTGCGGATCAGGTCGAAAGTTCAAGCACTGTCACGGGCGACCTGTCTGAGGGCTCCATCCCTTCATCACTCAGATGGAATGGTGTTCCAGATCGATGCGACAGGTCGGTTGGCGCTCTCTTTTGGCCTGAAAACATAGCACGTCGGGCGTGCGTTTCCGTCCGCTCAGCTTTTTATGCTGTCCCAGAAATTTTTCACCTTTGTCAGGAAGCTGGAAGATTCCGGATTATTGTTCGAACCCAGGCTGTCGAATTCGCGCAGCAGGCTTTTTTGACGGGCGGTCAGATTCACGGGCGTCTCAACGGTGAGTTCGATGAACATGTCACCGGTTCCACTACTGCGCAATGCTGGCATGCCCTTGCCGCGCAGGCGCATCTGCCGACCCGCCTGACTTCCTTCTGGAATCCGCACACGGGATCGGCCACCGTCGATATTGGGCACCTCGATGTCGCCGCCAAGCGCCGCCGTCGCCACGCTGACTGGCACCTTGCAGAACAGATCCTGCCCGTCGCGAATGAACAGCGGATGCTCCCTTACGTGGACGAAGATGTACAGATCCCCGGCGGGGCCTCCCCGCTGACCGGCCTCGCCCTTTCCGGAAAGTCGAAAGCGGGTTCCTGTCTCGACGCCGGAAGGAATGTCCACCGACAGCGAGCGATTGGACCTTACACGACCCGCACCATTGCAGACGGAACAGGGATTGCTGACGATCTGACCCATTCCGGAACAGGTCGGGCAGGTGCGCTCCACCGTGAAGATGCTCTGTTGCGCATGGACTTTCCCTCTTCCTGAGCAGGTGGGACAGGTGGTCGGTTCGGCACCGCCTGCCGCCCCGCTTCCACCGCAGTTCGAACAGCTTACGCCAGCCGTTACCTCGATCGTCTTTCCGATACCTGAATAGGCCTCTTCCAGAGAAACCTGAAGGTCGTAGCGCAGGTCGTCGCCGCGGGAGGCGCGTTGGCGCCGGCTCTGTCCGCTCCGCCCGCCCATGAAGTCGCCGAACACTTCGTCGAACATGCTGGAGAACGATGAATTGAAGTCGCCATGGGCAAATCCCCCGAAGCCACCCTGTTGCCGCGCACCGCCGTCGAAGGCGGCATGGCCGAACTGATCGTATGCCGCTTTCTTCTCGGGATCCTTCAGGATTTCGTAGGCTTCGTTGACTTCCTTGAACTGGGATTCAGCGTTGGGGTTGTCCTTGTTGCGGTCGGGATGCAGCTCCCGGGCCTTCCTGCGGTAGGCTTTCTTCACCTGATCGGCACCGGATCCCTTAGAGACGCCCAAGACATCATAGAAATCGCGCTTGGCCATATGTCAGTCCTTTCGGGACACGCTGCACGCAAGGGCAAACCGAAGATGTGGGCACCGAGCCGGTACCCGCATTGGTCACACCTGGTCTCGCTTGCCGTCGCCCAGATCCTCGAAGTCGGCATCGACGATTTCGTCGTCGTCGGACTTCTCGTCCGCGGTCGCGGCTTTTTCCTGTTCGGCTTTGTAGATGGCCTCTCCGAGCTTCATGGACGCTTCCGCCACATTCTGGAGCCCCGATCTGATCTTCTCGACATCGTCGGTCTCGATCTGCTCCTTCAGGTTGGCGATGGCGAGTTCGATCGCTTCGACCGTTGTCGGGTCAACCTTGTCGCTGTGCTCCGCTATCGACTTTTCAGTGCCGTGGATCAGGCTTTCGGCCTGGTTTTTGGCATCCACCAATTCACGGCGCTCCTTGTCCGCCTCGGCGTTGGCCTCGGCATCCTTGACCATCTGTTCGATCTCGTCTTCGGAAAGACCACCGGAGGCTTGGATGGTGATCCTGTGCTCCTTGCCCGTTCCCTTGTCCTGCGCGCTGACCGATACAATCCCGTTGGCGTCGATGTCGAACGTCACCTCAATCTGCGGCAGACCCCGCGGTGCCGATGGGATATCCTCAAGGTTGAACTGGCCGAGCAGCTTGTTATCGGCCGCCATCTCCCGTTCGCCCTGGAACACGCGGATCGTGACCGCGTTCTGGTTGTCCTCCGCAGTCGAGAATATCTGCGACTTCTTGGTTGGAATCGTGGTGTTGCGATCGATCAGTCGGGTGAACACGCCGCCCAGCGTCTCTATTCCAAGCGACAGCGGCGTTACGTCCAGAAGGACGACATCCTTGACGTCACCCTGAAGGACCCCCGCCTGGATGGCCGCGCCCATCGCGACGACCTCGTCGGGATTCACGCCCTTATGCGGTTCCTTTCCGAAAAACGCCGACACCTCTTCGGCGACTTTCGGCATCCTTGTCATGCCACCGACCAGAACGACCTCGTCCACCTCGCCTGCCTTGATCCCGGCGTCCTTGAGCGCTTCGCGGCACGGCTTGATCGATTTCTTGATCAAATCACCAACGAGACTTTCGAGCTTCGCGCGCGTGAGCTTCATGACCATGTGCAGCGGCGTTCCCGAATTCCTGTCCATCGAGATGAAAGGCTGGTTGATCTCGGTCTGGGTGGAACTCGACAGCTCGATCTTGGCCTTCTCGGCGGCCTCCTTGAGGCGCTGCAGCGCCATCTTGTCATTGGATAGGTCGACGTCGTGTTCCTTCTTGAACTCATCGGCCAGATAGCCGACGATCCGCATGTCGAAATCCTCGCCGCCGAGGAACGTGTCACCGTTGGTCGACTTCACCTCGAAAAGACCGTCGTCGATCTCAAGAATGGTGATATCGAAGGTTCCACCGCCGAGATCGTAGACGGCGATCGTCTTCGCTTCCTTCCTGTCGAGGCCATAGGCCAGCGCCGCCGCCGTCGGCTCGTTGATGATGCGCAGAACGTCGAGACCGGCGATCTTTCCCGCATCCTTCGTCGCCTGCCGCTGCGCATCGTTGAAATAGGCCGGTACGGTGATGACCGCCTGCGTGACCTCATCGCCGAGATATGCATCGGCCGTCTCCTTCATTTTCTGAAGGATGAAAGCGCTGATCTGGCTCGGCGAATACTTCTCTCCCCGTGCCCCGACCCATGCGTCGCCGTTGCCGCCGTCGACGATACTGTAAGGAACGATCTTTTTGTCCTTGCTCACCTCGGCGCTGTCGGCGCGGCGACCGATCAGGCGCTTGACGGCGAAGATCGTGTTCTCCGGGTTGGTTACGGCCTGTCGCTTGGCTGGCTGACCCACAAGGCGTTCGCTGTCGGTGAAACCGACGATTGATGGTGTCGTGCGCGCGCCTTCCGAGTTCTCGATAACCCGGGGCTGCGAGCCATCCATGATGGCGACGCAGGAATTCGTCGTTCCAAGATCGATCCCGATGACTTTGGTCATTTTCAACAATCCCTCCGCTTGGCGATGTCTGTGAAGCGCAACCCATGAAGGCGCCGCGCTCCAATCCCTCTGAGTCTGCGGGAAAACTATCCCTGCACTGTTTCCCGCGCTATATAGGAACGGGGATTCGGGCCTTCAAGCGAGCGTGATGGACAAATTTCGGACCTTGGACGGGCGGCGGCGTGATTTGCCGGAGCCACCGCTTCACTTAAGAGGGGTGCCGGTCTTCAAGGGGTTTCTCGACACCTCTGCCCAGACCGCGATGCTGGAGGACCTGCGCGCCGTTGCCGCCGCCGCGCCTCTCTTCTCACCGCAGACGCCCTACGGCAAACCCATGTCGGTTCGAATGACGTCCGCCGGTAAATATGGCTGGTGGTCCGACAGGCGAGGCTACCGGTATGAGCGCAGACATCCGTCCGGTCGGGAATGGCCAGCCATTCCCGATAGCGTTCTTTCGGTCTGGGATGGGGTCACCGGTCTGGCGAGGCGACCCGATTGCTGCCTTGTCAACTTCTACACGGTCCGGTCTCGCATGGGAATGCATCAGGACCGTGACGAGGCTGATTTCTCCTTTCCCGTCGTATCGGTGTCTCTGGGTGACGACGCGTTGTTTCGCATCGGAAACCGAACGCGGGGTGGCCGCACGGATTCCGTCTGGCTTTCGTCGGGTGACGTTGTGGTCATGGGCGGTCCGGCACGTCTGCTCTATCACGGAGTGGACCGGATCAGGCAGGGGACGTCGACGCTTCTAAAGGAAGGTGGTCGGATCAATCTGACGCTGAGGGTTGTGGACTGAGCCGATCCTGCGAGATGTGCGCACCCAACGGAGATTCCATTTGTGAACCATATCGAATGACACGACCCTGTCGGTGTTGCCGATCCTTCAGCGAGCGAGCATAAGCGGTCGCGGAGCATGCGGGAATTCCGGGCAAGGGAGCGCATTTTGGATTTTCAGCGATTGTGCGTGGTGATGCGGTGTCTCGCTATCGAAGCAGGCGACCTGATCATGGAGATTTATCGCAGCGACGAATTCGACATACGCTCGAAGTCGGATTCGAGTCCGGTGACCGCAGCCGACGAAGCCGCCGATTCCCATATCTTCGAAGGGTTGCGGACCGCATTTCCCGAAATCGCCATCGTCAGTGAGGAGCGGGTCGAGTCACATGCCGGACGGGCCGGGTCTTTTCTGATCGTCGATCCCTTGGATGGAACCAAGGAGTTCATCAATCGGTGCGGGGAGTTCACCGTCAACATCGCGTATGTCGAGGACGGCGTACCGGTGAAGGGTGTTGTCTACGCACCGGCGAAACACAGGCTTTTCCATACTCTCGCGGACGGTATGTCGGTGGAGGAAGCCGGACCATTCGCGAAAGACGGAATGGGGAAAACACGACCGTTGAGGGTATCGACGCCCGATAACGGTGCGCTGACGGTCGTCACCTCGAAATCTCACCGTGACCAAGCCACGGATGACTATATCTCGAAATACAGCATCCGCAGTATCACAAGCGCGGGCTCCTCCCTGAAATTCTGTCTAGTCGCCACGGGTGAGGCCGACCTTTACCCGAGACTGGGTCCGACTATGGAATGGGATACGGCTGCGGGCGACGCGGTATTGCGTGGCGCCGGAGGCAGGATGGTCCGGTTCGAGGACCGCGGGCGTTTCGATTACGGAAAGCCGGGATACGCCAATCCGTTCTTCATCGCCCATGCGCCCGGTGTGGACCTGCTGCCTGGTTGATGCGGGTTCTGGTCTGCATTCCGGCGCGGTACAGATCCGCGCGCTTTCCCGGAAAGCCGCTGACGCTTCTGCGCGGTGCATCCGGCGGGACGCGAAGCCTTCTCCAGAGAACCTGGGAGGCGGCGGGGCGGATTTCGGGGGTTGAACGTCTGGTGGTCGCGACCGATGACGGTCTTATCGAAGAAGCCGCGAAAGGCTTCGGGGCCGAAGTCCTGATGACGTCACCCGATTGCGGAAACGGCACGGAGCGCTGTTCGGAAGCGATGGAATCGCTTGGCGGTGCATACGACATTGTCGTCAACCTTCAGGGGGACGCGCCATTGACGCCGTCCTGGTTCGTTGAAAGCCTTATCGAGAGCCTTGCCTCGCACCCCATGGCCGAGGTTGCCACGCCGGTATTGCGATGCGATGGCCGCGCACTGAATGGATTTCTTGAGGACCGCCGCGCGGGCCGGGTCGGAGGCACGACAGCCGTCTTCTCCCGGGACGGGCGGGCGCTGTATTTCTCCAAGGAAGTGATTCCCTACACGGACCGCCGGTTTGCCGATGGAGAAGCGACACCGGTTTTCCACCATGTCGGAGTCTATGCTTACCGGCCATCGGCGCTGGCCACCTATCCGCGGTGGCCGGTGGGACCGCTGGAGAGACTGGAGGGATTGGAGCAGCTCCGGTTCCTTGAGCAGGACCGTCGGATTCTCTGCGTCGAGGTCGAGTCCAGGGGGCGTCGGTTCTGGGAAGTCAACAATCCCGCTGACGTGTCCAGGGTTGAGGGAATTCTGGCCGAACTGGGGATTGAATGACATTGGATGCCGGTAATGGCGGTCAATTCGGCTATGAAAGGGCAAAGCGCCGGGAATGCGTAGCGAAATTCGCGGACTAATACCAGTCCAACAAAGTAATGGCTCACGAACAGAGTGGGAACCTCCGATCCATATCCGGCCGGTGATGCGTGGTTTGACCGGCGCGGTCTTTCCGTATCCTGTGGTTTGCACATCAGCACAGGGAGGAAGACATGCCTGCAGCCGGTCAGGTCACCGGCGCCGGTCACAGGCCTGCGGAGCTTGGGGAGACCGTGCGGAAACGCAGGGAGGCGGACCATCGCAGGCGGCTGGCGGCGATCCTCATGGTTGTTGGGACATCCATGTCGCGGGCGGAGATCGCCCGGTAGACCCTGCGCGACCGGGTCCGGCGCTACAGCGACGGCGGCGCCGCCGCTCCGGCGGCGCTGCGGCGCTGCGGACGCCCCAGCCGCCTGGGCGCGGACCGGAAGGACCAGGTCCGGGAGTGGCTGGAGGCCGGCGCCGCCGAAGGGTCCAGGCCATGGACGGTCGCGGCGCTCCGGGACAGGATCCGGCATGCCTTCGGCGTGGCGTTCCGCGTCGAGGCTGTCCGTCGCCTGATCCGTTCCCTGTCCTTCCGCCACCTGTCGCCCCGGCCCGCGCACCCCAGGGCGGAAGCGGCCCTCCGGGAAGCGTTTCGCCGGGATTTCCAGAGCCTTGCGCGGGATGTCCTGCCGGAGGGGGTGCCGGCGGAGGCGGTGGACATCCGGTTCCAGGACGAAAGCCGGATCGGACGGAAGGGCCCGCTCACCCGGGTGTGGGCCCGTCGGGGAACCCGCCCGCGCATCCCGCGCGGTCACCGCCATGGCTACCGCTATCCTTTCGCCGCTTTCCGCCCCCGGCGGTCCGTCGCCGCCGGCCATGTCCGCGACAGGGCCGACACCGGGGAAATGAACCGGCATCCGGCGGCGGCCGGCGAGGCGACCCCCACCGGACGCCATGCGCCGGTCATCCCCGACGGCGCCGGATGGCGCAAAGCCAGGACGCTGGCCATCCCTTCCAGCCTGTCCCCGCTGCATCCGCCTCCCTACAGCCCCGGACCCAACCCGATGGAAACGGCGTTCGGCTTCCTCAAGAAGCGCCACTTCGCCAACCGGACGTTCGAAACGGTGCGGGGGATCAAGGGCGCCGTCGAGGAGGTCCGGAACGACTTCGCCGGCCAGCCAGACCGCATCGCCTCTCTCGGACGGCGGCGCTGGGCAACGATGAACCCAGCTGAAAGCTCCGGTGGGTGATTACTTTGTTGGATTGGTATAACAGGGCAGCTTCATGGTTCGTAGGATAGTGTCCACCAGAAAATCGCCAGGCAGCGGATTTTTCGCGATAGATGACGGAATCCGCCTTGGGAGGAATCACCGGATATGGCATTCAGGGTATGCCGCGGAATCCGCCAATCCTCCACCCGTGAGGCCCCCATGCGCAAGGTCCACGACACCCAGCGGCGGCTCGACGCCCCCGACATCAGGAGGATCAGGCCGGCCGTGAAATCGAGGGACGACATCCCGGCGATCCTGATCGGCCTCCAGGACCTTTACAGCGACGAAGGGACCCGAAAGCGGCTGTTCCGGCTTCCGGGCAGGATGGTGCCGCCCGGAAGGAGCCGCCGGGTCGGCAGGCCGGGGATGGAGCTGTGGACCATCCTGGTGCTGGGGGTCGTGAAGCAGGGTCCCGGGTGCGGTTTCGACCGGCTTCGGGAGCCGGCGAACCAACACATCCTGATCCGGCGAAGGCCGAAGGCCGGGCCACGGATCATGGGACGTGGACGGATACGGATACGGATACCGGCGTCTGGTTGACAGCGTGTCGCTCCCCTCGCCGGAACTCCTCGCCGAGGTCGGAAGGACGGTCGTGGAGAGGGGCCACAGGGTGGCCGGAAAAAAGCCTGGCGCCGCGTCGCGCGGCCGCCGTCATTCCTTCGTGGCCGGGACCGACGTCCACCATCCGACCGACCGCAGCCTGCCGATGGACGCGGCGCGGTGCATGGTCCGGGACGTGTCCCGGGCCTGCGGGGGGCCTGGGCCGCCCGGCTGGCGGCGGAAGGAATACCTTTGCGGAAAGCTCCGGAAAGGCTGCCTCCGGGTGGCCACGTCACGGCTCGCCAACCCGCGCCCGAGGGACGTGGAGGCGCCGCTCCGGCTGGCGCTGAAGCTGGCGGACAGGGCGGAGGCCAGCCGCGCGGAGATCGGCGGCAGGTTGGGTATCCCGGGCCCATCGGACAGTATCCGGGGCTTCATCGGCCATGTCAGGCCCCGGGCGGACCTGACCGGACGGCGGATCCTGAAGGGAGGGACGATCCCGCACCGCGGGAAGGTGCACCCGATATCCGGGCCGCACACCCGCTGGATATCGAAGGGAAAGGCCGGGGTCCCGGTGGAGCCCGGCGTCCCCGTCCGCCTCCCTGAGGACCGGCACCGGTTCATCCCGCACCGTTCGGTGATGTGGGAGGGGACCGACGTGGACGTGGCGGTCCCCATGGTGGAGGAGGCGCGGGCCCGGTTCCCCGACCTGTCGGTGGTGAGCTTCGACCGCGGTCCGCACAGCCCCTCGGACCGGCTGGGGCCTGCCGGGATGCCGGAGCCGACGCCATGCCGCGGAAAGGCAGGCTGTCGAAGGCGGACCGCGTCCGGGAAAGCGGGGAGGCGTTCCGCGGGGCGCGGCGCGCCCACGCCGCCGGCGGGTCGGCCATCAACAGCCTGGAGCACCGCAGTCTTGACCGCGTCCGCGGGCCGGCGGAGGCCCGTATGTTCATCATATGTTCCCGCCATTGACCGTCCCGTCGAAGCCCCGGGCGGCGCCCCGAGGGGCCCGGCTAGGGTCCCGTGAAGCCGGAATCCGCCGGATCCGGCCCCGTCACCGGAAAGACACGGGGTTTTCTGGCAGACACTATATACGTCAACACCGGCCTCTTTAGTTGGGTCATGCGGTGTGGTGCGCCCGACATCTCATCTCGCCGGATGACGCGTTCGCCGTCATTCTTCCCGATGATGTGATTGCGACGGAGAAGCCCTGCCTTCTGCAGATTCTCGATGCATTCCTGGAAACCGGAGTCAGTAT
>CBDAVS010000021.1:0-288010 GCA_965201085.1 uncultured Rhodobacter sp.
ATCGCGTCGGCTCCGGCATCCCGGCAGGCCCCAGCCGGTCCGGGGGCTGTGGAAACCGCGGTCGAAGCTCACCACCGACAGGTCGGGGAACCGGGCCCGCGCCTGCCCGCCCATGGGCACCGCCACGTCCACGTCACTCCCCTGCCACATCACCGAACGGTGCGGGAGGAATCCGTGACGGTCCTCAAGGACGCGGACGGGGACGCCGGGCTCCACCGGGACCCCGGCCTTTCCCTTCGATATCCAGCGCGTGTGCGGCCCGGATATCGGGTGCACCTTCCCGCGGTGCGGGACCGTCCCGCCCTTCAGGATCCGCCGTCCGGTCAGGTCCGCCGGGGGCCTGACATGGCCGATGAAGCCCCGGATACTGTCCGATGGACCCGGGATACCCAACCTACCGTCGATCTCCGCGCGGCCGGCCTCCGCCCTGTCCGCCAGCTTCAGCGCCAGCCGGAGCGGCGCCTCCACGTCCCTCGGGCGCGGGTTGGCGAGCCGTGACGTGGCCACCCGGAGGTAGCCTTTCCGGAGCTTTCCGCAAAGGTATTCCTTCCGCCGCCAGCCGCGCGGCCCCAGCCCCCCGCAGGCCCGGGACACGTCCCGGACCATGCACCGCGCCGCGTCCATCGGCAGGCTGCGGTCGGTCGGATGATGCACGTCGGTCCCGGCCACGAAGGAATGACGGCGGCCGCGCGACGCGGCGCCAGGCTTTTCCGCCGCCACCCTTTGGCCCCTCTCCACGACCGTCCTTCCGACCTCGGCGGGAAGCTCCGGCGAGGGGAGCGGCACGCTGTCAACCAGACGCCGGTATCCGTATCCGTATCCGTCCACGTCCCATGATCCGTGACCCGGCCTCCGGCCTTCGCCGGATCGGGATGTGTTGGTTCGCCAGGTCCTGAAGCCGGTCGAAACCGCACCCGGGACCCTGCTTCACGACCTCCGGCACCAGGATGGTCAACGGCTCCATCCCCGGCCTGCCGACCCGGCGGCCCTTTCCGGGCAGCACCAGTCGACCCGGAAGCCCGGACAGCCGCTTTCGGGTCCCTTCGTCGCTGTAAAGGTCCTGGAGGCCGATCAGGATCGCCGGGATGTCGTACCGCGACCTCACGTCCAGCCTGATCCTCATGATGTCGGGGGCGCCGGGCCTCCGCCGGGTGTCGTGGACCCTGCGCATGGAGGCCTCCCGAAGGGGAGGATTGGCGGATTCCGCGGCATATCCTGACTGCCATATCCGGTGAATCCCCGCAAGGCGGATTCCGTCATTTACCGCGAAAAATCCTCACCTTGGCGGTTTTCTGGCGGACACTATTCTATGACATCGAGGGAGATCTACATTTCGAAGGCGGGGTCGAATACCTGCATGGAATCCTGCTCGACGGAGAATTCCACGCTTTCTGGGCAAATGATCATGAAGCCGAAGCTAGGACAATTGCCGATGTGCTCGAACTCTTTCGGGGACGCATCGCCGAATTTCCCGAAGCGCGCATCTATCACTACGCGCCGTACGAAACCACCGCGCTCAAATGCCTGACCACGAAACACGGGATCGGTGAGGCTTTCCTTGACCGGCTTCTGCGGGAACGGCGCTTCATCGACCTCTATGCCGTCGTGCGCGGAGGGCTGATTGGGTCGGAGCCGAATTATTCAATCAAATCAATGGAAGCGTTCTAAGAGTTTGTTCCATAAGTTGAGTGGTCCCGCAGGATGTGGTATTCCAGATTGACCGTTTACCCAAATCCGGAGATCGCCATGCCCCGGGACAGGACCACCCAACAGCTCCATAAGCGCCCGGACGACCACAGTCAAAATGACCTGACCGACGCCGAATGGACCGTCATTGAGCCGATGCTTCCGAAGCGGGGAAGGATGGGACGGCCGCGCGGGGTCGACCTTCGGTCGGTGTCCGGCGCGGGCCGGTATATCCTGTCCACGGGATGCCGGTGGCGCGCGTCACCCTCTGGATATCCACCGTTTTCCACCGACCGGACCCATTTTCACGCATGGCGGCGGAGCGGGCTCCCGGAGCGTATCGTGCATCGTCTCCGGGACCTCGCGCGGCGGTGTTCGGGGCGCTCCGCGGAGCCGGCCGCCGCCCCGGTCGACAGCCGGTCGGTGAGGACCACGGAGAGCGGCGGCCCCCGCGGCCACCACGCCGGCAGGAAGGTGAAGGGGAGGAAAAGGCACCTGATCGTGGACGCCGGCGGCACGCCGGTCGTCATGACGGTTCACACCGCCGGCATCCAGGACCGGGACGGGGCGCCGGACCTGATCGCGAAGCTGCTGGAGACGGTGCCCTCGGTGTGCAGGCCGTTCGCCGACGGTGGCCACCCGGGTCCGAAGCTGCGGGAGCGGCCTGGGGGGATGGGGCTGTCGAACGTGACCGGGACCGTCGAAAGACCGGAGGATGTCAAAGGGTTCACTGTTCCCTGCCGCCGGTGGGTCGTGGAGCGGACCTTCGCCTGGATGGGCCTGTGCCGCCGCCTGTCGAAGGACTACGGGCGCCTCTGCGGGAACTCGCCGGCATCCGGGGTGAGGCATCACGCGCCACCGGTCCGGGCGTGAGTGAGGCACGAACGAACGCTGGCCGCCTGCCGGTTCCCGCCCAGGCGGGTGGCGAGGGCGTCAACTCCATGAAAAACAATGGTTTAATCACATCAGTGACTTATGATTCAAACTCTAAGGTCGCATACGGGAGGGAGAGGTCACGACAGTGGGCGGATCGGTCGTCGCCTACGAATATTGGCGTGAAACCGGTAACCGGAAGATCCTGGAGGAGATCGAGGAATACAACCGTATCGATTTCATCTCGACCGAAGAACTCCATGATTGGTTGGTGAGTATCCGACCGGACGTCCCCTGGCCCGTTCCGGCACCGGATGCAGAGGATCAGGAGACCGACAAGGATGTCGAAACGCGGGTATTTCGTGATGCTCTTTCAAATTCAGGGCCGTCGGAACAGAGACTGAATATGCCGTTCAATCTTGGCCTGTTTCACCAACGCGAGCGCAAGCCTGCGCAGTGGGCGGTCTTTGACTGTGCAGCCAAGGAGGTGGAGGAACTGATCGACGACGTTGGTACACTCGGCGGCCTGAAGGCGGTCGGTCGAATCGAACCCGTCGAGCGATCCTTCAGCCGCAGATACACCTTTCCGCCGCAGGAGACAAAACTTCGGGAAGGAAAAGACGCGACGGTACCGGTTCCCGATGGCCCTCCCCTAGGTGTCAGCATTGACGACCTAGACCGCAGCGAGTGCGAAGTCACCGTCGGAGCGGGCCCCGGGAAGGATCACCTCCTGACCAGGCACCTGTCGCTGCTTCCGGGCTGGCCTCTGAACACAGCACCGATCGCGGACGCGCTGCGCGACGTGACCGCAGACCAATGCGGCCCACGCCAGTTGATGGCGGTCGATGATCTTCTTTCCCGCTCTTCGCCCCGCTTCGTGTCCGGCGCGAAGACCGATATCCTTGAGGGCGCGGGTCCAGTCGAGGGCACCATCGCGGCTGTGCGCGGGATGGATAGTACGGTTCTGCCGATCCAGGGACCGCCCGGTACGGGAAAGACCTATGTCAGCGCCCGCGCGATTCTATCCCTTCTTCGCGAAGGCCACCGCGTCGGCGTCACGTCCAACAGCCGCGAAGCGATACGAAACGTGTTGATGGGCTGCTGTCAGGCACTTGAGGAGCGTAGCCTCGACCTCATGCCGGAAAGCGTTGAAATAGCGCACAAAGTAAGCGGCGGCGACGATGGATATCCGGATGAATTCGACGGAGTGACCCGCGTCACCTCAAATGGTGATCGGAACCTATTCGAGGCCGATGTCGTGGGTGGAACCGCGTTCATGTTTTCGCGAACTGGATTCGAGCGGAAATTCGACTGGCTGTTCGTGGATGAAGCCGGACAGGTCGGTCTCACCAACATGGTCGCCATAGGACGGGCGGTGCGCAACATCGTGCTGGCAGGCGACCCGCGCCAGCTGCCGCAGTTCATTCAGGGATCGCATCCCGAACCCGCCAACCTTTCCTGCCTGGATTGGATGCCGGGCGAACATACCGGGCGAACACACCACCGTTCCACCGGAGCGCGGTATATTCCTTCCCGTTACGCGTATAATGCATCCCCCCGTTCCGCTCTGAAGTGCGACACCGTTGATGGTGGGAAGCCGCGTTCCGGGTGCGGCATCCTGCGAATCGGCCGGATAACGGCGACAGTCCCTGTGCGCAGGACAGGAGAGTGTCATGCCCGAGGGCTACCGTCATCTGACCTTCGACGGAAGATGCCGGATATACGCGACGGGGAAAGGCGGGCTTCCGGACGGGGCCATCGCCGGGCGGCCGGGCCGCCATCCGGCCACCATATCGCGGGAGATCCGACGCGACGGCGGCGGGCGGTGCTACCGGCGGGGACAGGCGCGGAGGAAGGCCGCCGGGCGCCGGAGCGGGGCCTCTTCGGTCCCGGGGAAGCTGACGGAGGAGCGCCGGGCGAAGGTCGTGGCGAAGCCGGGGAGGGCTGGAGCCCGGAACAGGTCCCGGGGCGTCTCCGGCTGGAGGACCCGGGGACGGTCGGCCGTCAGCGGATATACGACCTCGTACGCGCGGACGGCGGGGACGGCGGAACGCCTTGCGGGCACCTGCGGCGGCGGGGAAAGGAACCGGACCGGCAGGGCGGCCGCCACGCGGGCCGGGGTCACATCCCGGGCCGGAGGGACATCCCGGAGCGCCCGGAAGAGGTCGGGGCGAAGGCGGGGACCGGCGACCGCGAAGCGGACACGGTGATCGGCGGGGGACACGGCGGTGCGGTGGTGTCGCCCGTTGACGGATGCCCGGAATTCACGCCTGTCCGACGGGTTGACGGAAAGAGGGCGGAGGCGGCCGGCGGGGCGATGACCGACCTTCCCGAGGGGCTCGGCGCCAGGGTCCACACGATCACGGCGGACAGCGGCAGGGAGTTCGCGGGGCACGCGAAGGTGGCGAAGGCGCCGGCGGCCGACTTCCTCCTCCCGACGCCCCACCACCCGTGGGAGCGGGGCCTGAACGGGCACACCAACGGGCCGCCGCCCCGGTACCTGCCGAAGGGGACCGACCTGCGGCAGGTCACGGACGCCCGCGTGAAGCGGGTCCAGGACATCCTGAACGCGCGCCCCCGCAAGGCGCCCGGCCACCTGACGCCGGCGGAGGCTTTCGCGCGGGCGCGGCCTCCCTGAGGCGCTTCGCCCCGTCGGCCGACGGGGGAGAGGGAATTCCACAGGCGCGCCCGCCCGGTTTCGGTCGGCCCCTCTCGCTCCGGAGGCGGGCCGGTGTTGCACTTCGGACTGGAAGTGGGGATCCAAAAGTGTGCGGTTTCATCTCGAAACAGATCTACGGCGGTCGGCTGACCAGCCATCCGGACACCGCCCTCCAGCGCGTATCCGGCACGGTATTTCCAGATGCGGGCGCCTATTGGCTACCCGTCGAGCATAAGGGCAACGCCCAGACCGCAGTGGAGGAAGTCAAGGCCATCGGAACCGCCATCAGCGCCCTTCTCAAGGGATACTGCACGGACAGCGACGGCCAGATCCGGCGAATGCGAAAGACCGACATCATCGTTGTCGCGCCTTACAACGCGCAGGTGAACACCCTGTGCGAGGCTCTCCCATGGGAGGTTCGCGTCGGCACCGTGGACAGGTTTCAGGGACAGGAAGCACCGGTCTGTCTGGTGTCGATGGCGACGTCTTCCGCCGAGGAAACGTCGCGCGGAATGGATTTCCTGTTCTCGGTGAACCGGATCAATGTCGCGGTCTCGCGGGCCAGAGCGCTGTCCCTGGTGTTCAGGGCACCACGCCTTCGCGAAGCGAAATGCGAAACCATCAAGCAGATGCGATTGGTTAATACGCTCTGCGAACTGAAGACCATCCCCCAATGACAGGCTCTTCGAACGTCCGGGACCTGCCGTTTCGCGACCTTGAACCCAGACCATCGTGAGCAGTTTCACAAAGGGCCGCGTATTCGGCGTCCCGCATCAGGCGCTGGCGGTTATCTGCGGTGAATTCCGACCGCTCCACCTATCGAAATCCAACGCAGCGCCTTATCCGGCACGCGGCTCCAGCGGTCAACGGCTGGGATCCGCCCAAGCCGCGCCAATGGTTCGAAAATACGTGCGGCCTCCTCCAGACACCGTCCGAAAACCGGGTTGAATCGAATGGCAGGTGCTGCCACCTTCACCCGCATCGGCAAATTGACGCCTCAAAGGGCAGACTATCACCAACCCACCCAATGTTATTGATGACAGTTCCACCCAGTCGGAAAGATCGGACCGGACCGTGTGCGCCAATCCGGTCGCGGGAACACCTTCCGACACGGCGCAGGCCAGTCGGAAGGAAGGACTATGAACGATCTAGGCGCAGGGTTGACAACCGCACTATGGCTGCTGGTGACGCTCGATCCAGACCTTGTTGAAATCATCCTGCGGTCGCTTCACGTAACGCTGACCGCCCTGGTGATCGCATCTGCCATAGCGATGCCTTTGGGCACGTTCCTTGCAATCCGGCGTTTCCGCTATCGCCGAACGGCCATCGGCGTCCTGAACGCATTTATGGGACTTCCGCCCGTCGTCGTGGGCCTGATCGTGTATGTGCTCCTATCACGATCCGGTCCGCTGGGCGTGCTGGGCCTTCTGTTCTCGCCGACGGCGATGATCATCGCGCAGACCATAATCATGGTCCCGCTCATCGCGTCGATCACCCACCAGACGATCCGCGAAATCTGGAACGAATACCACGATCTCATGATCTCGCTCGGTGCAACGCAGAGGCAGAAGATCCTGACCCTGATCTGGGACGGACGACGGCCGCTTTTGACGGCCTCTCTGGCCGGGTTTGGACGGGGTATCGGCGAAGTCGGGGCAATTATGATCGTGGGGGGGAACATCGACAACGCAACCCGCGTATTGACGACGGCGATCGCGCTGGAAACCGGTCGGGGTGACTTCGGCCTGGCACTTGGGCTCGGCTTTGTGCTTATCGTTCTGGCCGTGGCGGTAAACCTGGCGACCCACGCACTCGCCCGAACCGAACGCGAAGGCCGCTGGTGACGGAACTCTTCCCCCTGCGCCTCGAAAGGGCTGAAATGCGGCGTTCCGGCCACACGCTCGTGGGACCTGTCAACCTGGAGCTGGATGGCACCGCCACCACTGCAATCATCGGCCCCAATGGTTCGGGCAAGACCAGTCTGCTCCGACTTATGCACGGAATCGGGCGACTGAGCCGAGGCAGGATTGTTTGGGCCTGCCCGAAAGATGAGGCCCAGCGGCGTCAGGCATTCGTGTTTCAGACGCCGATCATTATGAGGCGCAGCGTACGTGACAATCTGGCATTCCCCTTGGGTCTGCGCGGTAAGCCACGTCGGGAAGCGCAACGCGCGGCGGAGAATATGGCAGCAAGTGTCGGTCTGGAAGATACGCTGGGTCGGCCAGCGCAGGGCCTGTCAGGCGGCGAACGCCAGAAGCTCGCCCTGGCGCGCGCGTTGATCTGTGATCCTGAAGTGCTGTTTCTGGACGAGCCCTGCGCCTCGCTGGACGGTCGCGCCACTCGTGAGATCGAGGAAATTCTCCACAGGCAGACCGGGATGGGTATGAGAATAATAATGACCACCCATGATCTCGGACAGGCTCGCCGGCTGGCACATGAACTGGTATTTCTCCTGCGCGGTCAGGTCCACGAGCATCGGGGCGCCAAGGAGTTCTTTGAATCGCCCAGCACTCCCGAAGGCGCGGCCTTCATCAGAGGGGATATCGTCGAATGATGCGTTTTTTGCTCGCTATTCCAGTTCTGATCGGACTCGCTCAAGCGGTGTCGGGTGACACCATGCGGATGGCCGTAACCACGTCGTTTCACAATTCGGGATTGGCCGATGTGCTCTTGCCCGAAATCCAGAACGATCTGGGCTTGCAGGTCCAACTTCTGGTTGTCGGCACGGGCCAGGCACTCCGATTGGGCAAGGCGGGCGATGTCGATGCACTGCTGGTGCATTCGAAAGCGGCCGAGAAGGAATTCGTTGCTTCGGGCTATGGACTTCACCGACGGGAAATCATGTACAATGACTTCGTCATTGTGGGTCCCGCCGGCGATCCGGCCGGTATCGGTCAGGCGGACACCGTGGTCGAAGCCATGCGGACCATCGCCTCCACCAAAGTGCCTTTCGTAAGCCGCGGCGACGACAGCGGCACCCATGCCAGAGAGTTGGACCTGTGGGCCGCGGCGGACCTTGATCCCTTGGCGTTCGCCCCTTGGTACCGGGCGGTCGGGGCCGGTATGGGCGCGGCGCTGAATATCGCCACCGGTATGGGCGCCTATATCCTGGCCGATAGGGCGAGTTGGCTTAACTTCAGGAACAAGACCGATCAGGCGCTTCTATACGAAGGCGATCCAAGCCTTTTCAACCAATACGCCTATCTGCCGGTCAATCCAAAAAACCACCCACATCTCAAGGCCGATCTTGCGACGGCATTGGAGAGCTGGCTTACCTCAGACAAAGCCGGAGTCCTCATCGACGACTACCGTATCGACGGTGCCAGATTGTTTACGTTCAACGCATCCACTACGCCTTAAGTGAGCTTTGTTCGGCTGCCCTGACACGTGACCATATTCGGCGCGCGGCAGGCCAACCCGAGCGGTGACGCTCCTTCCATACCGAAAGGACAACAAATCCACGCACGGGCACCGATGGTTACACCAAAATCATCAACTCATTCCTCAAGCGAGCCGTGAATGCCCAACTGGTCCAGATCGGCGTCCTTTGCCTCGATCACCCGAAACGCTTCGCGCACGCCGGCCTCTGTCAGGTCTCGCGAAACCGTAAGCAAGGTATTCGTCGCATGCTCGTCGCAGATATCCACCATATGACGGATTTCCTCAGACGCTACCGGACGCGCCGCTTCAACGCTCGGAGCGCCGTAATAGGTAACGAAATGCTCCGCCAGCATTTCGGTGAGGCCCTCGCATTCCGACGGTTCAATCTGTGTGACGGCGACAAACGTAACCCGACCGGTCGTCTCCAGTCCGAACCATCCATTGGAGAACGCCTGACGGGCCTTGCCGGACAGATCGGCCTCGGTCCAATTCGAAAACTCGAACCCACCGGAAATGCACCATTCACCCGTTCGGGCCGGTACGCTGTAAATGCGCATGTCACTTTCGTCAAAATGGATCGCACGTGCGAGGTTCATATCACCTCCAACAGAGACGTAAGCGGAATTAGATGCGTGGCCTCCCCGTCACGCAGAAGCATCCCGAAATCCTCGTCGATGCCCAGGAAGGTACCGCTTGCATCGCCGTACCGCACCTCCTCTCCGATCCCATAGGCCAGACCCCGCCAATCCGTATGCAGCGCCTTTGATCCCTTGTCTTCCCACCGGCTGATCCAGTTCAGGGTGTGTTTGGTCCAGCTCTCGACCAAAGCGGTGGGACCGACCTCCACGCAACCTTCCTCATAAAGCGCGGTCGACTCCGGGTCGTCACCCGCAACCTGATCGACCAGAAACAGCTGGAGTTCGAAGCCGACAACCAGCCAGCCCGGGACTTCCTCCCGCACGTTCCCATCGGCGGCGACCCGCAGCCGACCGCATCGCGCCCCGTTGACCCTGATATCTCCGGCCCAACCGAGATGGACGGCGACTTCGGGCGGAGCCAGCGCACCAAGCGCGTTCTGGAGACTCACGCCGCAGAGGGGCATCATCGCCATCGCCTTCAGAAGCGGAACCTCCGGAGCGAAGACAAGTGCCGCGCCAATACGGTCGGCAGCGACATTGTACACCACCAACCCCGCCTCACAGCCAAGATCGGCCTTGGCGCAGGCCGTGTCGAAGGGTTCCACCGCCCCGCTCACCTCCAGACCCGACATAAGTGGCGGGAAGATTGTCTCGCTCATGCATAGCCCTTCGCGATCAGGGAACCGGCCACATCCCGAAACGCCGCCGCATGCGGACCGTCCAGCTCGGTCACCACCACCGGCGCCCCGCCATCCCCGGCCACCCTGATATCGATATGAAGCGGAATCTCCGCGAGGAGCGGAACCCCAAGTTTCGCCGCCTCGGCCGCCACGCCACCATGTCCAAAGGTATGCTCTTCATGCCCGCATTTTGAACAGATATGGGTCGACATATTTTCGATAAGTCCGAGTATCTTCACTTTGAGCTGATTGAACATGTCCACACCCTTCCGAGCGTCCAGAAGCGCAACGTCCTGAGGGGTTGAAACGATGATCGCGCCATCGACCACGGCCTTCTGGGCCAATGTCATCTGCACATCCCCCGTTCCCGGCGGCAGATCGACGATCAGCACGTCCAGCGCGCCCCACTGCACCTGGGTCAGCATCTGCTGGAGCGCCCCCATCAGCATCGGACCACGCCAGACGACTGCCTGGCCTTCGGTTGTCATAAGACCGATCGACATCATCGTGACACCATGATTGCGCATCGGAAGTATCGTCTTGCCGTCAGGGCTTGACGGACGGCCGGATACACCCAGCATCCTCGGCTGCGACGGCCCGTATACGTCGGCATCAAGGAGCCCCACCCTGCGCCCCGCCTGCGCCAACGCGCAGGCCAGATTGGCCGATATCGTCGATTTGCCGACACCACCTTTGCCGGACGCCACCGCAAGGATGCGGTCAACGCCGGGTACTCGCGCGGGCCCCTGGGTCGCTGGGCGCCGACTCGGTTTCAGATCGGGCGGTGGAGCCTTCGCCGTATGGGCTGTCATTACGACCGACACCTGTCCCGAACCAGATAGAGCCTTCAGCCGCGTCTCCGCTTCCACGCGAACGGACTCGTATGTCTGGCCAAGCTTCGGATCGATTTCCATGACGAAGCGAATGTTCCCGGCTTCGACCGTCAAAGCGCGTACAAGTCCCGCCGCGGCGATGTTTTCACCGCTGACAGGGTCCGTGACGGACTTCAGCGCGTCGAGGACCTTATCGCGCGAAAGGGTCAATGGTCAGGCGCCCCTGCGCCACTCCCGACGATCCTACCGGTCAACTCGTGTGCCATATCCAGTTCCGCGATCGTGATAACGGCCTTGATGGCATAGGTTTTGCCCGCCTCGCCGCTTTCCCGAATCGCCGCCTCGATGGCCTGCTGCGAGGTGACGCCGACCTGTTTAAGGAATTTCCGCATGGACATGTTGTATTCTTCGCTCATCGATCGGCTCTCCTTGGCTATTGACTTGGCTCGCACGCTTTTCCTACCCTGACCGCATGGTTTTCCGGTTTCTCCTTACCGCTCTATTCCTTGGCTTCGCCGCAAACGCAATGGCCGACGATAGACTTCTATGGCTCGCGGTACCGGATACATTGGTGGATAGCGGCCTGATGCGCTTCATGCTTCCGCGCTTTTCGATGAAAACGCAAGTACGTGTCGAACTCGTTCCCCCCGGCACAACCGCGCACGCGGCTATCGGCGACACCGGAACTCCCGTCTTCACGGGCATGGGACAGACCTGGTCGCTTGACGTTCTGGAGCCGGGACATCTTGGAACGGATCGTTTCGTCACCTGGATCACGGACGTCACCGGTCAACGGGCGATCACCGGCTACATTGTCGATGGAGCTCAGCCCTTTTCCCTTCCGGCTGAGGAGGTCACCGTAATCGAGGTCGTCGAATACGACGGCGACGCGGTACGCGGAAAGGAGATTTCACGGGTCCATTGCGGTCGCTGCCATGTCACCGCGAAAGGGGATGAGGGCCTCGGCATCGGTTCCACGCCGTCCTTTTCCGCGCTGCGTGGATTTGAGGATTGGGACGCCCGTTTCGCCGCGTTTTTCGCGCTGAAACCCCATCCCGCCTTCACCCAGATCGAAGACGTCACCCACCCGTTCCCCATTGACCGCCCGTCGCCGATCGCGCCACTTGAACTGACGCTTGAAGATATCGAAGCGATCCTAGCCTATGTGGCGGGCATCGAACCGGCAGCGCTTGGAGCCCCGATTCAACATCAGTGATCACGGTGCTCGGCAATATAATCTTCGGTCGTTCGCACCCTTGGCCGTTCCCCGCCGAATAATGGCCCGTTCTTGACCTCGAACTGTGCTTTCACGCGGCAGTCGTCGCACATCTGGATCGTATGTAGCGCCCCGGACCCTTGGTACATGGAATGGGTGGCGAGCTTCTCGGTGATCCGTTCGATCGCGGATTTGGACCCGAACGGAACGCCGCATGAAATACAGAGGAAAGGCTCTTCCTCGTTCAATACTGTTTGGGACAGCGCCTCATCAGCCAGATTCAGACGCGGCACCAAAGTTATCGCGCTTTCGGGGCAGATAGCGGCGCAGATCCCGCATTGCAGACACGCGTCCTCCTGAAAGCGCAGCTGCGGCATGTCTGGATTGTCACCGAGCGCTCCCGAAGGACATAGCGATACACATGACAGACAGAGCGTGCATGAATCCTTATTGACCGCCAACGCGCCGTAGGGCGCACCCGTCGGAAGCGTGATCGGCTCCGTCGTCTCCGGGAGCAGTGCTCTGGAGGCCTGTCTGGCGATCTGTCGCCGGGTACCCAACGGTCGAACCGGTTTGTTCAATGCGATGCCTACGTCCGATTCGTAAAGGGCGTCGGATAGAGCGTCCGCATCAGATGTATCGATCATGAAGAACCTGTCACCCGCGATCGCGGCGGTGAGCGCTATCTCCCGATCGATCACGTCTCGACCCGCACCGGGACCGGGAGCGACGGCCACATCCACAAAGCCAGCGGCAAGCGCCGCAAGCGCCTCCGCATGTCCAAACGCGCCGACCGCCGGCAGCTCCAACGGAATCACATCGGCGGGGAGACCGCGTCCAAACCTCGCACAAAGCCGTATGAGCTCATCGCCGTGACGGTCAACGACCAGCAGGCGCGGTGCAACCCCACCGGTTGCGAAATAATTCCGGGCCATCTCCTGTATCCGATGGAACGTGTGCTCCACGGGTGGCGCATCGTAGGATACCGCACCGTTCGGACAGAGCGAGGAGCAGGCACCACAGCCCGCGCAGACCATCGGGTCGACGGTCACATGATCACCGGAAGGGCTGATGGCGCCGGTCGGGCAGGCATCGAGGCAACGTGAACACCCGACCTGGTCAGCCCGTGAATGGGCGCAGAGAACCGACTCCGTCCTTACATAAAGAGGCTTCTCGAAAGTGCCGATCAGACCGGACGCCTCAAGAACGGCGTCCGCGACCGCCGTTACGCTGCCTGGATCGGCGCGCAGATAGCCTTCTCGCTTCTCGTGGGCATTGAAGAGCGGCTCATGACCGCTGAGATCCAGAATGATGTCGCAATCGGAACTCGCGCCGTCCCGGGGCGCACTCCATCGCCACTCGCCTCGCCCCCCCGGCTGGATCCGACTGAACCCATCGAAGGACAGTTCGAAACCCGCCAAGGCACCGACCACCTTCCCGATCCGACCGCGAATGACGTCATAGCTGCGGGTCGGCGGAGGGTCGCCGTCATCCAATTGCAGGACGGTGACGCCAAGTGTCCCGGCCAGGCGTTCCGCGGCATCGAAAACGGTCCCGGCGCTGCCGATGATCAGGCAAAGACCTTCGGAAACCAGATCGATGGTCTTCGTCGGAGCGGGTGCGAGCGCCGCGTCAGCCGCGAGCGCCGCCATCTTCGGCCCGGTATCGCGGACGTCATCGGTCCACCCGGCGCGGTCCCGAAGATCGAGAAAACCCGGGACGTCCACGTCCAGGTCCTCCGCCACTTCCTCGAAGAACCGCATCTCCTGCCCGCAGCAGATAGTGCACGCGCCCGCCGCAATCAACTTGGCCGCCGCCTGCGTCTCATCCGAGCACAACGATGTGAACACCTTCGAACACGGCAGTCCGGTAGCGGCTTCGATCTTGTCCGGGTGCAGATTCTGCGAACCCTCGCAGTCGCACAGGATCAGATGTTCGGCCAACGTCTTTCCCTTCGTGGATATCAGGATTACGATCCGTTGGCAGATTAGACATGATTGGTACCGAACGTAAACTGCAAACATCAAGCCACCCGAGAGTTCGGGGCGCGAGCGAGGGCCTATGTATTTCAATCCGTCCAGATACGGCATGATGCCGCTTGGAGTCGTCGTTCGCCGAACGTCCGGGGTGACACGCTGGCGGAAATGGTCGTGGAAAGCGGTTGCCGTAATCCCCGGCGCGGCTGAGGCCGATTGGAGGGAACTCCAGCGGGGCCCGTCCTGGACCGAATACCACGCCGCGACCGTACCGGTGGAACTGCACGGCGCGGAGACGGAGGCCTACCTGAACGCGCTGTCCGATGGACAGCCCAGCGTGTTCGTCGTGCTGCGCCATGGAGACGCGGCGCAGGACGAGAGACCGTCCATCCTGCTGGTCACCGCCTCTCCCTACGAGGCGCAGGACTATGCCGACAGCGGCGAGGAAATCGTCGAGAAGGTGCCGATGCCAGCGGGGTTGATAGCTTGGGTGCACGATTTCGTGGAACGCCACCACGAGGAAAAAGCCTTCGTCAAGCGCAGACGTGACAGGAAGCGGATTGACGCGGTGGAGGACGGTATCGGAGACGCGAGAATTCGACAGATCGCCGACGTCTATCGCGTTCCCAAGCGTCGGCTACAATGAATCGCCGTACCACGGAGCGATCCGGTGTACCGCGCACGGAGGTTCGGAGATGAATGACTTCTGGGTGCGCCGCAAAGCGGCGGTGCAGGCTGAGGAAGCGTGCGAGGCAAATCGAAAGGCAGCCGAGAAAGAGGCCGAAACGCTTGCGGAACTCGAAGTAAAATCCGACGTCGAAATATTACGGGAACTCGAACTACCGGACCCGGAGGGTATGCAGGCGGGCGACGATTTCACCGCCTTCCTCAAGACGACCGTTCCCGAGCGCATCAGGGTACGCGCGCTGCGCCGGCTCTGGACGACAAATCCGGTTCTGGCGAATCTCGACGGATTGATCGAATACGGCGAGGACTTCACCGACGCCGCGACGGTCGTCGAGAACCTTCAGACCACCTACCGGGTCGGACAGGGCATGCTGAAACACGTTCAGGAACTCGACCGCGCCGAGTCCGGAACAGAGTCCGACGAACAGGAAGCGGAGGCGACCGAATCAGTCACCGAAACCGACACGGAAAACGAGTCGGGCGACAAATCCGACAATTTGACTCGGGTTGAAATATCGCGAAATACAGCCATATCCGATAATTTCAGTCAGGATAATATCGAGGAATCCGAAGAAAAAACAACGGAATCCACACCGAATCGGGAAAATAGCCCTACCAGCCGGCGACGTATGCGCTATAGTTTCGATAGTTGAACAAGCGGGTGGTGAACGGTAGCGATAGATGTTGGCCTTGGATCAATCCATTGGCATTCATGAAGAGGATCGTCTTCGGGCGGATTTCTACAATTTCCTCGGTTTGATCCTCGCCCGTCCTCCCGATCAGATGACTCTCGACCAAACGGCCGGTCTTCGCGGCGATAAGAGCGAATTCGGTCGGTCGATAAACATACTCGCCAAAGTCGCGACCCGCACCACCTGCGGAAGTGCGGTCACCGAATACAACAAACTCTTCATCGGGCTCGGACGCGGCGAGTTGCTGCCCTATGCCAGCTATTACATGACCGGTTTCCTGAACGAGAAGCCGCTGGCGGTTCTGCGCGAGGATCTCTCTCGACTCGGCATCACCAGATCGGAAACCGTGTTCGAACCGGAAGATAACATCGCCTCCCTCATGGAAGTGATGGGAGCCCTGATCGTCGGGCGGTTTTCGTCACCCGCCGGAACCGACGAGCAGCAGGCGTTCTTCGATCGCCATATCGCGCCATGGGCCGGTCATTTCTTCGCTGACCTCGAAGGCGCGAAGTCCTCGGT
The DNA here is from genome assembly GCA_965201085.1 of uncultured Rhodobacter sp. Lineage (GTDB taxonomy): Bacteria > Pseudomonadota > Alphaproteobacteria > Rhodobacterales > Rhodobacteraceae > JAPOUP01. The sequence goes on from CBDAVS010000021.1 coordinate 15,841, forward strand.
TCTCTATGCGGCGGTCGGTAAGCTCGGTCGCCTTTTCATGGAAATCGAGACCGAAGCCTTTCGCATGGCTCCCGCATAGGGTTTAGCGAAGCGCTCCGGGCAACCGATGCGCGAAATATGGAAGGAAAATGGAAAGAGGAGAATCAGATATGTCAGAAACACACAAGGACGGCGCAAGCCGCCGTGATTTCTTGCTCCTGGCAGGAACGGCCGCCCCCGCCGCGGCGATCGCCGTGGCCAAAGGCGGTCATGCGGAGGCGGCCGAGCCCGATCCCTCGTTGGATCGGCTTCAGGACACCGCGCATACCCGCGCCTATTACGACAGTGCCCGTTTCTAGTTCGGGAACTGCAAAGGGCCTGGCCACCGGTTGCGTGACGCCCACCGGCCATAAGCCTTGACTTAAACCCACAGGGCAGGCGGGTCTCCGCTGCCAGCAAGGGAGAACAATATGCTTAGGAAAAAGACCAATGGGGTTGCGCGACGCTCCCGGCGGACAAGTATCCTCAATCAAGTCGCCGAGACATCGATGGATCGACGCGCGTTTCTCAGGAATTCGGGTCTCGCGATCGGTGGTCTGACGGCGATCGCCGCAACCGGAGGATCGGTAACGAAAGCGGAAGCCGCCGACGGGACCGGCGCGGTTGAGCTTCGCAAGACCGTATGCACCCATTGCTCGGTCGGCTGCTCGATCATCGCGGAGGTTCAGAACGGTGTCTGGACGGGTCAGGAACCCGGTTGGGACAGCCCGTTCAACCTAGGTGCCCATTGCGCCAAGGGAGCCGCCGTCCGCGAGCACGCCCACGGCGAACGCCGCCTGAAATACCCGATGAAAAAAGAGAATGGCGAATGGGTTCGCATCTCTTGGGAACAGGCCATCGACGAGATCGGCGATGGCATGATGAAAATCCGCGAAGAAAGCGGACCTGACAGCGTCTACTGGCTGGGCTCCGCAAAGCACAGTAACGAACAGGCCTATCTTTTCCGTAAGTTCGCCGCCTATTGGGGCACGAACAACGTCGACCACCAGGCGCGGATCTGTCATTCGACCACCGTTGCGGGTGTTGCGAACACATGGGGCTACGGCGCCATGACCAACAGTTACAACGACATCCACAATAGCCGGGCGATCTTCATCATCGGTGGCAACCCCGCGGAAGCGCATCCCGTTTCACTGCTCCACGTGCTTCGGGCCAAAGAGCAGAACAACGCACCGCTAATCGTCTGCGACCCGCGTTTCACACGAACGGCGGCCCACGCCGACGAGTTCGTGCGCTTTCGGCCGGGCACCGACGTGGCGCTTGTCTGGGGTATTCTCTGGCACATCTTCGAGAACGGTTGGGAAGACAGGGAGTTCATCCGCACCCGTGTCTGGGGAATGGACCAGATCAAGGCCGAAGTCGCCAAATGGACCCCGGAAGAGGTCGAGCGGGTTACCGGAACTCCGGGTTCGCAGCTGCGCCGTGTCGCCTTCACTCTGGCGAACAACCGGCCCGGCACCGTGATCTGGTGCATGGGTGGGACGCAGCACACCAACGGGAACAACAATACCCGCGCCTATTGCGTGCTACAGCTCGCGCTTGGCAATATGGGTGTGACTGGTGGTGGAACCAACATCTTCCGCGGCCATGACAACGTGCAGGGCGCGACCGACCTTGGCGTGCTTTCCCACACACTCCCCGGCTACTACGGTCTTTCCGCCGGTTCGTGGGCCCATTGGGCGCGCGTCTGGGGTGAGGATCTCGACTGGCTGAAAGGCCAGTTCGCATCGGTGACGGGAGCCGATGGCAAGGAAAAGAACCTGATGAACCTGACCGGTATCCCGGTCAGCAGATGGATCGACGGTGTTCTCGAAGACCCGGACAACATGGACAACCCCGACAAGGTTCGCGCCATGGTCCTTTGGGGACACGCACCGAATTCGCAGACGCGGATGAAGGAAATGAAGACCGCGATGGAGCTGCTGGACATGCTTGTCGTGATCGACCCGGTTCCGACCGTCTCCGCCGTTCTGCATGACCGAACCGATGGTGTCTATCTGCTGCCGGCCTCGACCCAGTTCGAGACGCATGGCTCCGTGACGGCGTCGAACCGCTCGCTCCAGTGGCGCGAAAAGGTTGTCGAACCGCTCTTCGAGTCCAAGCCGGACCAGGAGATCATCGGACTTCTCGCTCAGAAGTTCGGTTTCCACGACCGCTTCTTCCGCAACATCGCCATGGAGGCCGACGGTGTGACGCCGGTCATCGAGGACGCGACGCGCGAGTTCAACTCGGGTATGTGGACGGTTGGCTATACCGGCCAGAGCCCGGAGCGCATCAAACTCCATATGGCGAATCAGCACACGTTCGACCGAACGACGTTGCAGGCTGTCGGTGGCCCGGCGGACGGCGATTACTACGGCATGCCATGGCCTTGCTGGGGCACGCCGGAGATGAACCATCCCGGAACTCCTAACCTTTACGACATGTCCAAACCTGTCGCTGAGGGCGGTCTTTGTTTCCGGGCTCGGTTCGGTGTCGAGCGGGATGGCGAGAATCTCCTCGCCGAAGGGGTCTTCAACCCCGGTTCGGAACTTCAGGACGGTTATCCTGAATTCACCATGCAGATGCTGATGGATCTTGGATGGGACTCCGATCTGACCGCCGAGGAACGGGCGGCTATAGACGCGGTTGCCGGACCGAAGACCAATTGGAAGACCGACCTCTCGGGCGGCATCCAGCGGGTCGCGATCAAACATGGCTGCGCACCTTTCGGCAACGCCAAGGCCCGCGCCGTCGTATGGACGTTCCCCGATCCGGTACCGCTCCATCGCGAGCCGCTTTATACGCCTCGACGTGATCTGGTGGCGGATTATCCGACCTACGAGGACCGCAAATTCTACCGGCTTCCGACGATGTACGCCTCCATCCAGAAGAACGATTTCTCCAAGGATTATCCGTTGATCCTGACGAGTGGCCGCCTTGTGGAATACGAAGGCGGTGGGGAGGAAAGCCGTTCGAATCCATGGCTCGCGGAACTCCAGCAGGATATGTTCGTGGAGATCAACCTACGGGATGCCAACGATCTCGGTGTGCGGGATGGTGCCCAGGTTTGGGTCGAAGGGCCGGAAGGCGCCAAGGTCAAGGTCATGGCCATGGTCACCAACCGTGTTGGCGAAGGGGTTGCTTTCATGCCCTTCCATTTCGGCGGACATTTCGAAGGTGTCGATCAGCGGGGCAAATACCCCGCAGGTGCCGACCCCTATGTCTTGGGGGAGAGCAGCAACACCGCACAAACCTATGGCTATGACTCAGTCACCCAGATGCAGGAGACGAAAGCGACTCTCTGCAAGATCTGGGCAGCGTAGAAAGGAGGTAGAACATGGGATCGAGAGTAAGATTTCTCTGTGACGCGGAGCGCTGCATCGAATGCAACGCCTGTGTAACGTCCTGCAAGAACGAGCACGAGGTTCCCTGGGGCATCAATCGGCGTCGGGTGGTGACAGTCGGCGACGGTTCGCCGGGTGAACGATCCATCTCCGTGGCCTGCATGCATTGTTCGGACGCACCCTGCATGGCGGTCTGTCCGGTGGATTGTTTCTATCAGAACGAGGAAGGTATCGTTCTGCACTCGAAGGATCTCTGCATCGGTTGTGGCTACTGCTTCTACGCCTGCCCGTTTGGCGCACCGCAGTTTCCGCAGGCGGGTAACTTCGGTTCACGCGGCAAGATGGATAAGTGTACCTTCTGCGCCGGCGGCCCGGAGGAGAACCATTCCACGGCTGAATTCGCCAAATACGGACGGAACCGGATTGCCGAAGGCAAACTGCCGATCTGCGCCGAGATGTGCGCGACCAAGGCGTTGCTCGCGGGCGACGGCGATGTCGTCTCAGCGATTTACCGGGAACGCGTGGTCGCACGGGGCTTTGGCTCAGGTGCCTGGGGATGGGGCACGGCCTACGACGCCAAGAGCGGGTAAGCGTGACCTGACCTGAAGAACAGGGGCGGTTCTTTACCTGAACCGCCCCTTGCTTCATTTATTTGACCGTCATTGTTGCAGAGGTTGTTGACATGCGGCGTATCACGATTCATGCCCTCATTCTATTTTTCGCGCTTTGGATGCCAGTCGCGGCGCAGGAAACGATGGAAACCGATCGAAGCGCAACCGGCGGCGCCCAGACGCTTGAGGATATTCTGGCCCGCCAGAGCGGTGAGAGGATTGATGACGCATTCAGGCGCGACAATGTCGGCGATCCTGATTCGGCTGCCGGACTTGCGGAGCAGCTTGGCACATTGGGTGGTGCCTCCCATCCGGAACTCTGGCGTGCGCTTAGATACGGTTCCGCCGACATTACGGTTTCTTCAGGTGGCGAAGTCGCCAGCGTATTGGTTCAGGACGGTGGAATGAGGTGGCTTGAGTTCCGCCGAATGGAACTGAGATCCTGGGGTGGTTATTTTCTGCTTGGCATGATCGGCGTTTTGATGATCTTCTTTCTTCTTCGCGGACGCATCAGGATCGATGCACCGAAAACCGGTCGTACCGTGATAAGGTTTCAGGCGATTGAACGTTTCTCACACTGGTTACTGGCAGGTTCCTTCATCCTTCTGGGGATCACCGGACTTCTGTCTCTTTTTGGCCGCGTCGCCCTAATACCGCTGTTCGGACACGAGGCGAATTCCGTTATCCTCATAACCAGCAAATGGATTCACAACAACGTGGCATGGGTATTTATGATCGCGCTTGTCTTGGTCTTCGTCCTATGGGTAAGGCACAACCTTCCCCATCGAACGGACATCAAATGGATCGCACAGTTCGGTGGCATCATCGGTTCAAAACACCCACCAGCCAGGAAGTTCAACGCCGGACAGAAAGTGATCTTCTGGTCCGTAATTATCCTCGGCGCATCGATCTCGGCCTCGGGTCTGTCGCTTCTCTTCCCGTTCGAACTGCCTATGTTCGCCAAGACGTTCGCGGCCCTGAACGATCTGGGAATCACGGGCATGATCGGTCTGGAGCCGCTGCCCGTCACCATGTCGCCGCACGAAGAGATGCAGTACGCACAACTTTGGCATGCCATTGTATCTTTCGTGCTCATGGGCATAATCATCGCTCATATTTACATCGGATCCGCCGGCATGGAGGGTGCCTTCGACGCGATGGGATCAGGTGAAGTGGACGAAGCATGGGCACATCAGCACCATTCGATCTGGTTCGATGAGCTTAAGGCCAGTGACAGGTCGTCCCAGCGCGGCGCGGATGGCACGACTCCGGCGGAATAAATGCGCATTCCATGCGTTCTGTCCCTTCTCCTGATGGTGACGCCAGCGGCGGCGGCAGACTTCGTCTCGCTTAAAGGACACGGCGGACCCATTATGGGACTGGCCGTATCGGATGCTGGTGAGGTCGCGAGCGCAAGCTTCGACAATTCCGTTGGACGATGGCAGGAGAACGATCCGCACTGGCTTGAAGGCCACGACGCTGCGGTTATCGACCTTATTTTTCTCCCGGATGGGCGCATCGCCTCAGGGGCCGATGACTTCTCCGTGTGGGTTTGGGATGGCGCCACGGGTCATGAACTCGGTCGCCACCTCGGTAAGGTAACAGATCTGGCGGTTTCGCCCGATGGAGCGCTGCTCGCCTCGGCGAGTTGGGACGGCACTATCATACTCTGGCCGCTCAACGGCACCGCTACACCTCGAACGATCAATCTGCGGGACGCCGGTGCCAACGATGTGGTTTTCGACACCTCCAGCGGTCATCTCTATGCCGCCACATCCAAGGGCGACATTCTGATATATGACCTTGAACTGAGTGACGCGTCACCTCGAAAACTGGTGAGCCATGGATTCGCCATAAACGAAATGGTCCTGGCCGAGGACGGAACATGGCTCGCGTACGGTTCGGTTGATGGTGTGATCCGATTTATGGACACCCGAACCGGCACTGAATTTCGTGATTTCACCCTTGATCGACTCCCCATTCTCGCCATGACGTTCCACGAGGGTACCGATCAATTGGCCATCGGCGATGGACAGGGCTATATCACCGTGCTGTCGACCGAGAACTGGCATATCGAACGTAGCTTCCTCGCGGCGCGAGACGGGCCGGTCTGGGCACTTGCCTTTTCACCGGACGGTTCGACGATCTGGGCGGGTGGGCTGGACAGTGTCGTCTATGGTTGGCCGGTCGAATTACTTGACCGATTCGAACCTACGATGAGAACATCCCACAGTTTTCTTCGTGATCCGGAAACCATGTCGAACGGCGAGCGTCAGTTCATGCGTAAATGCTCTATCTGCCATGCGCTTGAATCCGGTGCATCGCGTAAGGCGGGCCCCAATCTCCATGGCCTGTTCGGCCGGCCTGCGGGTACGCTGGTGGGGTATCGATATTCCGACGTTCTTGTTGGTTCGGATATTGTCTGGTCAGCGGAAACGATCGATGATCTTTTTGATCTTGGTCCCGATAACTATATTCCCGGATCGAAGATGCCGATGCAGCGAATCGCAAGACCCGAGGATCGGCGCGATCTGATTGACTTTCTTGCGAACTCAACGGTGACGGGAGAATGATACATGAAGGCCATGTGGGTTGGTTTTGCCGCAACGATAGTGATAACCGTGAGTGCGTATTTCGTGCTCGGAGAAATCGGATTTTCCTCTGCGGAGCGCGGATTGGGTGAAGCCGTCCGCATTGACACGGCAAATTGAGCGAAACAGATTATTCATGGCTTCGGACCGGATCGAAATTCCTGTCTTTCCGATATGCGTGTGCGATGTTGTGCGTTGTTCTGGCAGACATATCGGGCTTCGCCAGCGCGTCGGGGGCAATGCCACCCGAAGCACTCCATTCCGTCGTTTCCGTTCTGCCAAAGTGGGCCGGTCGCCCGCAGGGAGGAGCTGGCGCTCCGAAGGGTGGAGCGCCGGAAGGCAGCGGTGTCGTGCTGTATCCTGGGGTTGTGGCGACGGCATGGCATGTCATAGAACCAGCGGACCGGATTGACGTACGGCTCTCGGATGAACGCGTTCTTCCTTCTTGGCTGATCGCCTATGATTCACTGAGTGACATCGCGCTTCTGGGCGTGGATACCGAGCTAATCCCGTTCACTCTTTCGGATAATCCGGTCCTCGCGGGTTCAGTGTGCTCGATAGGCAATGCTTTCGGGTTGGGACTGTCGCTTACCTGCGGGGTTGTCTCGGCCACGGGGGTTTCGAATGCAGGGTTCAATGCCGTAGAGGACTTCATTCAAACCGATTCCGCCATCAATCCCGGCACCTCCGGTGGAGCGTTGGTTGACCGGCAGGGCCACCTGGTTGGAATGATATCCGCGATTTTCGCGTCTGACAGCGATACCAGCACCGGTGTTGGTTTCGCGGTATCGGCAAAGCTCCTCAAGCGGGTCGCCGATGCTCTACTGATTCATGGGGTTGCGTCCTATCCTGATTCAGGTTGGCGATTGACACCACCCGATACAGACCAGTTACAGCGCCTCGCCGCGCCAGTGGTTGAGGAGGTTCGGCCTGACGGTCCAGCGGATAGAGCGGGAGTGCTATCCGGTGATCGGATTACCATGATCGGTGAGCGCCGCGTACGTAGCCCACTTGACGCCGTATCGGCACTTGGCATTCTTTCGGAAAACGCTGAATTCGTTGAAGTAGAGCTGCTGCGCAATGGAAGTTATCTGCACACTGAACTCCCGCTTGAACCGTACGACGCCACAACTCCCGATGCAGGGGACTCCTTGGACGACTGCCCACATCCAAGGCCGGTATGTGTGGTACGGCAGGCGGTTTTCCCGGTATCCAGTTTTGATCCCGTAGCCAGCGCGACCCGGATCGGATCGAACCTACTTGTCACCAACCGCCATGTGGTGGGAGATCGTATGGACGCTGTAGTGCATACTCCGGAAGGCTCACGAAACGCACGGGTCATACCTTCGGACTATCAAGGGGATCTGGTTCTTCTGTCGGTGGAAGAATTAACGGATTCGGGATATATTCCGATGCTGTATCGAGATGATCAACACTCGGCGCAGTATTATGCGGTCGGTACGGATGTTGGGCGTCAGGAAGTGCGGGTCTTTGGTCCCGGAACTCTGATCGCAGATCCGGCACCAGGGGTGGAACTCGGTCGGATCCATGTAACCACGCAGATGCAACCCGGGGTCAGCGGCGGTGCCTTGGTCAATGCCGGCGGTGGTCTTGTCGGCGTTGCCGTTGGTGGCGGCGAGGGCCGCTACGAGGCGATCCCATTGGAACAGATCCAACTGCTACTCGCGGGGCGCGGCGCTGACAGTGCCGATGCCGTGACCGAGGCTCTTGGTCGCTATTTCGCCGATTGCGCTCACCGAATTGATGCAGACGAACGCGGTGAGAAAACCGATATCAACAGCTTTGTGGCGACATGTTCAGCCGCGTTAAATCAGGGGCAACTGCTTGAGGCTGGCCGAATCCTGGCCCGGATCGGTGCGTTCGATGGCGCGGTGGCGCTCCATGGCCAAGCCGTTCGGCAATCGCCGAATTCCATCAATGCGCGACTTTCGCTTCTGGTCTCGATGCAGCTTGGCGCTCGCTTCGAGGAAATGACCGAGCACGCACGATGGCTGATAATGACCGCACCCAACGATCTGCAAGCCCTGCGTTTCGCGATACAATCAGGTGTATGGGGTGGTGCGCCCGATCTCGCTGAGGAAGGTTATCGGTTGCTTCTAGAGGCGGATCCACGTCAGGCTCAGGCGGCGCGGCGTTTCATCGACAATGCCCCTCCGGCACCGAAAAATCGTCGTTAGTCATCTTGCGGATTTGCGATCCAACCGACGGCGACGACGTCGGATCTTTCAAACGGGGACGGCGCGGCACGCGCCAGAACACGCTCTCTCAGACCGGCCACACTGAGCCAAGGCTCCCGTTCCAGCAACCTCGCCGCCAAGGCGGCAACCCTCGGCACCGCATAGCTTGAACCCGAAGCAGTACCGGAAGCGCCTCGGAAATCAATCACCGAAAGGTTTTCCGCAGGCACCATGAGATCAACGCTCCGTGCACCCCAATTTGACCCATTGGCCAGTTTACCAAACCCATCCGCCGATGTGACCGTAATGATATTATCAAGGTCCAAAGCGGCTGGATAGACCGGTTCTCTGTCGATGTCCTGTCCGTCATTGCCTGCGGATACAATCGCAAGAATCTCATATCGGTCAAGCGTCTCCGCGAAAGAACGCCATTCGTCCTGCCGACCGCTCCCAAGTGGCAGCACGAGTATACGCACGCCGTCATTGGCCGCGCGCTCCACAAGCCGCTCCATCCGGGCCATGTCCGGACGTGGATAACGATAGGAAATCAGTGCGGCATCAGGCGCTTCACGAACGAGGATCGAAGCGACTGCCGTTCCGTGCCGAATCGGCAGAAAGGGACTGCGTGACGTGTCACCGTCATACGGATATGGATCCATGTCCCAGAAATCATAACCGAGAGGCCGGCCTTCCACATCACGGGCGAGTCGATCCCTGAAGACAGGGAGGTCATAGGCAAGACCGGTGTCAATCAACGCTACGCGAATGCCGCCGGGATCCCGACCCGTTGGCCATGGAGCCTGAAGTGTTTCCGTCCATCTAACTGTCTTCAGATCACCATCGAGTTGATCGAGAAAACGCCAGTGTTCTCCTTCGTCCCGAATGGCCCGTCCGGCCTGTATCACGCACATTCCGTCGGCAATTGCCTGTAATCTCGGATGAGTTCCATTGCCGCTCTGAACAAAGTACGATGCGCGAAACTGCCTCAGTCGCTCCTGAAACTGAAGGTGCTCAAGGTCCATTATATCGCCGTTTGGCAACGAAATCGTCACCTTTGTCCGTCCTGTCTGGCGTTTCTCATCGATAAACCAACTGCCCGGTAGCGCGAACTGTGCCAGAAAACCGTTCAGGTCCGGTTCCGGGCAAAGTTTGGCAATGGAATTGACGATATAGTTTCTCGGGTCGGCGGCGACAGGGTTTCCCTGTATCAGGAATGCAGCAATCAGAAGACTCGTCGATATGCAGCTTCTCGACATTCCGAATAGCCTCCCCCGCCACCTTTATTTCAAGCCCCACGGAATCCAGAATTTGAGTGACAATCGCAGATATATGCGAGTTCGGCCAGTCCTGTTTGTCGTCAGCTGGTTCTTGAAACCGATTGGTGCGCTCGATGCAGGCAACGTTATTAGTACGGATCAATGGAACGGTGCAGTTAGATTTCATTTACGCGAAGTCCCAAGTTCTTGGTGTATATGATGGGAATCAGTTCGATGACCGCTCCTAAATCCCCGACAAGTAATTTATTTTGGCGTCCGCCCGTCACGCACCAAGGCGGCGGAATCTACGCGGGCGGCGGTGACACACCAGAAGACGACGGCACGGGTGCGGCGTCAAACAACCAATTCTACGTCACGGTTCTCCTCCTGCCGGAAGCGGCGTGCGAGACGATCGCCGCGGAATTCCTGAACCGTTCGAACGTGGTCGGAATCAACGTCGAGGGCACTTGGGGAACCGCGCTCACGCAGGTCGACACGACTGCTGTCAATGGCATCTTAAATTTCCCCAAAACGGGCGGTTTGACATTCCCCGGTCTGGCGGTTTCGGCTGTCGGCCGGTTCGGTGACCTGCGGCCCCGTTCCCCGGCGGACGGCCGCGGCGCTCTGGCGGTGGCGGCGGTGTGACCGGCGCGTCCGTACGGGTGTGTTCCGGGATCAGGTCGGTATGGCCGCGCGGGCGGTGGCCCGCGCCTCCGGTCCGAACGGCGACGGCGTGGTGCGGCGGCCGGTCCGGAAGCGCGGTGGCAACGACGGGACCGCCGGAGACATCGCCCCATCCGGCGAAGCCCCGGTTGGATGCCGGGATCATCGCGCCTTTTCCATGGCGGGCGTTGACGGGTTGGAGGAACGGGTTCTCGCCGCCCCGGGTGACGGACGGGTATCCGGTCCCATCCACGATCGGCGGTGATGGGCGTGCATGGAAGCGGCGGGTCTCGCGGGTGGCGCATTCCTCGCCGGGAAGCGCATCCAGCGCCTCGATCCCCGGGATCCTGCCCTGTTCCAGCTTCCGCGTCGCATGATCCGGCGCTTCCGGGGCGCGGGGCATCCCCAGGCCGACGGGCGCGCGCCGGATCCGGTCGGGTGTTTCGGTCACCGCACACCTCCCGCGGCCAGCCGCTGGCCGACCGCATCATGGAAAGCCGGTGACCGCTGCGGCACACCCTCCGGACGTTGCCGCATGGGGCGCGGCGGTGGAGCTTCGCGGCGCGCGGGGTCGACCCGGCGCCGGATGGCGGGCGATGCGGGTGCCGTCCTCAGGGATGCGGGTGCCGTCGACGTGGTTCCGCGCCTCAGCGGCGCGTTCGCGCGCTGTCCCCGGCACCGGGTGGTGGCCGCCGTCAGCCGGGACCATGCCCCCGTGGCCGACCCGCCTTTCCACCGCCGGCACCGCGCCGCGGGGAATGGCGGGCGAAGGTCCGGGCGCCGGTCACCCCCCCGGCGAGGGCTTCGTCAACGACCCGCTCCGCGGTGGCCTGTACCCGGGGACTGGCGATCCCGTGCCGCCATGCATCGGACCGGGCGTCCGGATCATCGGTGTTCCGGAACGTTCGGGCCGGAAAGAGGTCCCGCCGGAAATATCGGAACGGGCGTTCGACCCTGCCTTTCGTCCGGGCCCGATACGGCTTGCGGGCCCCGCGCGCGGAGCCGTAACGGTTCAACGGCGCGACGGGCGAACCGCTGTGGGTGACGACGCCGGCATCCTCCTCCCCGCCCATCGCGCCAGATGCCGCGATATGACGGCGCATCACCGTTCGCGGGCTCCGGCCGGACACGGACCGACCCCGGAGCCGGCGTGAATGGCCAGGGACAGGGCCGAACGGCCGGACCCTGCGGATCACACCGGGCCCGTCGGTGAACCCCACCCTGAACCCGGCGAGATCCACCCGCGCCCGCCTGCCCGGAGGTGTTCCGGACCGCACCGCGGAAGGCGCGCGTCGAGGCGGACGCAACCCAGGCGAAAACGGCTTCGGCGTCGGATGGCCGCCTTCATGCCCCATGGACCTGATCCCGCGCGGCGGACGCCGGCCCGACGGATCCGGAAAGTTCCGGACCCTCCCTTCCGGATAATCCCGATATGGATCCAGCACGTGGCCCATAAACCGGCGCCTCCGGACCCCGCTCCGGATATCCGCGCACCGTCCCGCGGTCAGGACCGACCTCGCGCGCGATGGCCGAAATGCCCGGCCCCTGTCGTCGCAAACCGTGGATCAGAACGGTCTCCCTCGATCCCTTCACCTGACTGCCCCCGTCTCTCGACAGCCAGAGCGTCAGGCCTGTTTCCAGCGGCGGCGCCGGTTCCGGATATTTGCGGTCCGGAACCGGCGCTGCCGCTCACGGGTGGGGGACTTTCAATTGCCACTTTCGGGCCTCACTTCCAGTCCGAAGTGCAACACCGGCCCGTCTCCGGAGCGAGGGGGGGCCGAGCGGAGGAGGCGGGGCCGGTGTTGAAGGATTTTCCGGCCAGGGCCCCGTATTCCACGCGGAATGCGGCGGCTGTCCCTTCGGATTGGAGCGTAACCGGGCCTCCCGGCGGCGGCAGGGCCCCGCGGCGGGGGGTGGCGCGCCCGTCCGGGCGAGGGAGGGGGTGGCCCGACCGAAACCGGGCGGGCGGGCCTGCGGAATTCCCTCTCCCCCGTCGGCCGACGGGGCGAAGCGCCTCAGGGAGGCCGCGCCCGCGCGAAAGCCTCCGCCGGCGTCAGGTGGCCGGGCGCCTTGCGGGGGCGCGCGTTCAGGATGTCCCGGACCCGCTTCACGCGTGCCCCGCGAACTCCCTGCTACTGTCCACCGTGATCGTGTGGACTCTGGCGCCGAGCCCCTTGAGAAGGTCGGTCATCGCCCCGCCGACCGCCTCCGCCCTCTTTCGGGCGCTCCGGGATGTCCCTCCGGCCCGGGATATGACCCCGGCCCGCGTGGCGACCACCCTGCCGGTCCGGTTCCTTTCCCCGCCGCCGCAGGTGCCCGCAAGGCGTTCCTCCGTCCCCGCCGTCCGCGCGTACGAGGTCGTATATCCGCTGACGGCCGACCATGCCGGGGTCCTCCAGCCGGAGACGCCCCGGGACCTGTTCCGGGCTCCAGCCCTCCTCCAGCTTCGCCACGACCTTCGCCCGGCGCTCCTCCGTCAGCTTCCCCGGGACCGAAGAGGCCCCGCTCCGGCGCCCGGTGGCCTTCCTCCACGCCTGTCCCTGCCGGTATCCCCGCCCGCCGCCGTTGCGTCGGATCTCCCGCGATATGGTGGCCGGATGGCGGCCCGGCCGCCCGGCGATGGCCCCGTTCGAAAGCCCGCTTTTCCCCGTCGCGTATATCCGGCATCTTCCGTCGAAGGTCAGATGACGGTAGCCCTCGGGCATGACACTCTCCTATCCTGCGCACAGGGACTGTCGCCGTTATCCGGCCGGTTCGCGGGATGCCGCACCCGAAACGCGGCTTCCCACCATCAACGGTGTCGCACTTCAGAGCGGAACGGGGGGGATACGACTGCCACTAACAGTGTGCCGGAGGTGCGGGCGTACCTTCCCGGCGGGGACCGGAACGGTCCGGCATCACCCCCACATGGACGGAGAGACGTGGAAACGGCACGCCAAACCCATGTTCGACGGCCTTTCCCCGGGGAAAGCCGCCGCGGGGACGGCGTTCACATGGCGGCATAGGATCCTCCACGCTTTCAGGAACATGCCCGTTCGCGGGCCGGCGGGAGTCGTGGAGGCCGACCAGGCCTATCCGCCACCGTCCTTCAAGGGCCGGAGGCGGGACCTGCCCCGGAAACCGGGGAAAGGGGGCCGGCGGGCGAAAAAACGCGGCATATCGAAGGGGAGGGTGTGCGTCCTCACCGCCGTCGACCGCCGGAAAGGGGCGTTCCCGGAGCCCGCCCGCCCCGGACGCATGTGGGTCGGCGACCTGGAAAGCTCTTCACCGCGCCGGTGGACGGGGAGGGCTCCGTCCCCGTGACCGACGGCCGCCCGGCCCGCGCCGGGTTCGCCACCGCGGCCGGATGGTCGCACACCAGTCACCGGGGGGCCTGTCACTAACACATACCTGACTGGAGATCGGATCCATGCGAATCGGGGACCATGTATATCGGTCCCAGACAGATTTCCCCCGCCACGGTCGGGTGGCTCGGGAACGGATGCCTCCGTGGCGGCGTCACGCGTTCGGGCCTCGCCCGCGGGCTGAGCGGTCGGGAGGGTTGGCTGACCCACGACGGAAGGCCGTCGACGGTCACCGGGATGCGGGTCCTTCCCCTGCCCGCGGAGGAGCCCGGCCTGACGCTGCCGGAGGCGGACCGCCGCGCCTGCGGGTCGATGATGGAGAGGCGCCATCCGGAGGGGTGGCGGCGGGCTCCGGGAGGGCGGCTGCGGTACTGGATCGTGAGCGGCGCGCACGGGCGGCCCGGCGGTCCGGGCTTCGTTCCGGCGAGCCGCCGGCCGGGGCCCCGGGACGGTGCCATCGGCCGGTCGGCGCGGGCGCGGACCGCGGACATGGGTCCCGTCCCTGACAGCCACCGCTTCCCGATCGGGCCGTCGGTGAGGGTCCACGGCCTCACCTCCCCGGCGCTGCGGCTGGCGGCGGGCCGGGAGCGGTGTCCCGGCCTGACCTCCGGGCGGCGTCCGGGCATCCGTGGCGGCGTGTGGACGCCGCCGCCGCCGCCCGACCGGGCGGAGCGGGAATACGCGCGGAGCGGCCATCCGGACGGCCGGGTCCGCCGCCGGACCGCCGCGATGGGGGCGGCCTGGACCCGCAGGCCCGGGGCACCGGTGCCGGAACCGTTCCCGGGCAGGGCGGACCGGGAGGCGGCCTGCAGGCCGCTCCCGAACGCCGGGGTGACCATGGACGACATACCCGAACCCCACCTGGAGGCGACGGTGGAGCGCCGCCGCCCGGAGCCGGTGATCCCGGCTGTCCGGGACACGACGACGCTGAACTGCGCCACCCCGGCGGCGACGTCCGGGCCGGACGGGCCCGGCGGTGGCGGAAAGGGCACCGACGGCATCCCCGCGCACCGCGGCGTGGCGCCTGGCGGCACCGGACGCCCGCCCGGGCCGTTCACGCCCGGCGCGGACTTCCGGCGGCGGCCGGACGGGGACAGCGCCCGCTGGACCGACGGGCTGCGGCGGGCCGGAGAGCCCGCGGAGGCCTGCCCGGACGCGAAGGTCGTGAGCGTCCGTGACCGCGAAGGCGACCTGCGGGCCCTTCTCTCCGAAGCGGACGGGACCGGTGCCGCGCCGCCGGTGCGGGCCAGCCGCCCGGCGAAGCGGCGCGTGGCCCTGCCCGACGGCGACGAAAGGTGCCTGTGGGAGCATGTCGCGAAGCCGGAGCCGGTCGGCCACCGCAGGATCACCGTTCCCGGACGCGGCGGGCCGAACGCCCGCAGGGCGCGCGTCGCCACGCTGACGCCGCGCCGCGCTGGACCGGACATCGCCGCACCGGGGGACGCCGCCGACCGGCGCCCGCCGCCCGTGACGGTGGTCTCCGCCATCGGGGGGAACCCGCCGGGGAACGTCGTGCGGAAGGGAGAGGCGCCGCACTGTACGCTCCTGTCCAGCGGGGGCGGCGACGGCATGCGGACGGCGGAGACCGCCCTGCGGCGCTACGGGCCGCGCCGGCGCATCGGGGAATGCTTCAGGGCCCTGAGGACGGGGACGGGGATAAGGGACCGCAGGCCCGACGCCGCCGGTGACCTGCGCGGATGCCCCGCCTTCGACGCGATGACCGCGGTCCGGGTCCGGGACCTCCAGCTTCCGGCGCGGGAGAGCCCCGACAGCCCGGCGGAGCGGCACGTAAGCCCGGAAAGCGGCGGGGCGGTGGTCATCCACGCCGCGTACGGGCGCGTCATCGGCCAGAGGGCGCCGCCGGGCCCGGACAGGACCGTGGCGCGCCACCTCACGCCCGTCGCCGGCCTCGCCGGGTTCCGCCCGGCGAAGCGCCAGCCCCTGCCCGGAACCCGGAAGCCATGGCAGGGCCTGCGCATCCTCAACGTCGCGGAAACCCATGCCAGGGCCATACGGGCCCGGACGGAGCGGAGAAGGGAATGAGCCGGTCAGGTATGTGGGAGTGACAGGGGGGGTGGAAAAGGACGGGGCGCGCCGCACATACAGACCGTGAACGGCCCGCCCGGCCACCGAACCACCCTTCCCTGCCATATAACCCCCTTTGAAAGCGGCGGTGGCCACCGCGCATCGCTGCCGGGAGCGGATTCAGACGGCGGTTTGCCGCAAATACAAAACTAAGCCTTTAAGAAAGGCGCGAAAATCCCGCGCATTGAGGTAGTGTCTCAGTTTGACTTTCTCGGTTTGATTTCTTATGTGCCCGTTCCGTTTCTGATGACGTATGGCCTGGAATGATGTAGTCGGGGCCGAAGGCAATCCAGTGAGGTAAGCCATGCCGAAAGGACCGAACGGCGAGCGCAGACCAGCGGACGCTGTGGGCTGCGCCGTTCATGTGGCGAAGATCGCCACGGGGGAAATCGAAGACAACGCAGGCTCTCCGCGCCAGCCTAACAGAGCGGAAGGCGGCAGGATAGGCGGCCATAGACGGGCGGATATCCTGGAACCGGAACGCCGCCGGGAAATAGCCAAAGCTGCGGCTTCCGCCCGCTGGTCCGAACAGCACCGGGAATGAGAAGTTAGCGATGGAATGGTGGAAGTTTTCCGTTAGTGCCGGTGTCTTCGGCTGTATCAATGGAATCATCAACATTCTTCGACCTTGACCGGTTGGCTTGATGCGAGCGGCTCAAGACATAGCTTATGAGGGATGGCTGGTCATGGGTGGGCGGTTACTCGTCGGACTTGGGTTGAATTTTGTCCTTTACGGAGTGTTACTCGGCACCCCGATTTGGGTTGCCTACATTCTGATATTCTGAAACCGTGGAATTGACCCGAGAACAGAAAACGGATGCGAACTGGTCGAACCAGACGGTCTGGACGGGTTACAACCTCCCGATAATGCGTGGGTTGAACGGCGGATCAAGGTAGACCTGATCTACCTTGATCCGCCGTTCAACCCGAAGGCCATTTACACCGCGCCGATCGGGAGCGAAGCGGCGGGCCGGGGTCGGGGGAGCTCCTGTGCTCGGCCAGCAGGTAGACGAAGCCGTCGCTCCCGTCGGTGAGCCTCACCCGCATGAGCAGGTCGCTCCGGTTCCCCTCAAGGGTCCTGTTCACGAAGGTGCCCTCCAGGATCTCCGGTGGTTCGTCCGCCAGCCACCCGGAGAACCAGTTCGGCGTGGTGTGGCGCAGGAAGTCCCGCGCCCGGGCCGGTTCGGTCATGAGCAAACGGAAGAACGGGTCGAGAAACGAGGGTCCGGGGGTCATGGGGCTCCATTCGGACGGGTCGCTGAATCCTTGCTATCGCTACCGCGAAACATCCTGCACGACACCGCTCGGATGCACGAAAGAAATTCGTTCCCTCAACCAGGTCGGTATAAATCCAGAACGAGATCACGATTTATCGCCCCCGTTCCGCTCTGAAGTGCAACACCGTTGATGGTGGGAAGCCGCGTTTCGGGTGCAGCATCTTGCGAATCGGCCAGATAACGGCGACAGTCCCGGTGAACGAGCCGAGGAGAGTGTCATGCCCGAGGGCTACCGTCATCTGACCTTCGACGAAAGATGCCAGATATACGCGCTGAGGAAAAGCGGGCTTTCGAACGGGGCCATCGCCAGGCAGCTGGGCCGCCATCCGGCCACCATATCGCGGGAGATCCGACGCAACGGCGGCGGGCGGGGATACCGGCAGGGACAGGCGTGGAGGAAGGCCACCGGGCGCCGGAGCGAGGCCTCTTCGGTCCCGGGGAAGCTGACGGAGGAGCGCTGGGCGAAGGTCGTGGCGAAGCTGGAGGAGGGCTGGAGCCCGGAACAGGTCTCGGGGCGTCTCCGGCTGGAGGACCCCGGCATGGTCGGCCGTCAGCGGATATACGACCTCGTACGCGCGGACCGCAGGGACGGAGGAACGCTTTTCGGGCACCTGCGGCGGCGGGGAAAGAAACCGAACCGGCAGGGTGGCCGCCACGCGGGCCGGGGTCACATCCCGGGCCGGAGGGACATCTCGGAGCGCCCGAAAGAGGTCGGGGCGAAGGCGAGAATCGGCGACTGGGAAGCGGACACGGTGATCGGCGGGGGACACAGCGGTGCGGTGGTGTCGCTTGTGGACAGATGCTCGAAATTCACGCTTCTCCAACGGGTTGACGGAAAGAAGGCGGAGGCGGTCGGCGAGGCGATGACCGACCTTCTCAAGGGGCTCGGCGCCAGGGTCCACACGATCACGGCGGACAACGGCAAGGAGTTCGCGGGGCACGCGAAGGTGGCGAAGGCGCTGGAGGCCGACTTCTTCTTCGCGACGCCCTATCACTCGTGGGAGCGGGGCCTGAACGAGCACACCAACGGGCTGCTGCGCCAGTACCTGCCGAAGGGGACCGACCTGCGGCAGGTCACGGACGCCCGCGTGAAGCGGGTCCAGGACATCCTGAACGCGCGCCCCCGCAAGGCGCTCGGCTACCTGACGCCGGCGGAGGCTTTCGCGCGGGCGCGGCCTCCCTGAGGCGCTTCGCCCCGTCGGCCGACGGGGGAGAGGGAATTCCGCAGGCGCGCCCGCCCGGTTTCGGTCGGGCCACCCCTTCCCTCGCCCGGACGGGCGCGCCACCTCCCGCCGCGGGGCCTTGCCGCCGCCGGGAGGCCCGGTTACGCTCCGATCCGAAGGGACAGCCGCCGTATTCCGCGTGGAATCCGGGGCCCTGGCCGGAAAATCCCTCAACACCGGCCCGCCTCCTCCGCTCGGGCCACGCCCTCGCTCCGGAGGCGGGCCGGTGTTGCACTTCGGACTGGAAGTGGGGTCGCATGGTTTACCGGAGACCGCATGGAATCGTCCCACAAGCGGATTCACCGGGAAAGAAGTGGTGCGTCCGCAGCCGCACCACTTCCGATCAAAACCGATCAGGAATAAGCACTAGTGGCCGGTGACCACTCGCCATTCGCGGGCTAACCCGTAGCCGATGCAGCGGTGCCCACTTCTTCACCGTCCACATCGTTAGGGACCAGACCATGCGCGGCACGGATTTTCCTTTCAATATCCTCTGACACGCCTTTGTTGTTCATAAGGAAATTCTTCGCGTTCTCACGTCCTTGACCGATGCGCTCGTCACCGTAGGAATACCAGGCACCGGATTTCTCGACCACTCCCGCCTTGACTCCTAAATCCAGAAGCTCGCCTGTCTTGGATATCCCTTCACCGTACATGATGTCGAACTCGACCTGCTTGAACGGTGGCGCGACCTTGTTCTTGACGACTTTCACGCGGGTCTGATTGCCGATCACCTCGTCGCGGTCCTTGATCGCACCGATCCGGCGGATATCAAGTCGTACCGAACTGTAGAACTTGAGTGCGTTACCACCGGTCGTCGTCTCGGGCGAACCGAACATCACTCCGATCTTCATCCTGATCTGATTGATGAAGATAACTATGCAATTGCTGCGCGAAATGGATCCGGTGAGCTTCCGCATCGCCTGACTCATCAGACGAGCCTGGACGCCGACCGCCGAATCGCCCATGTCACCTTCCAGTTCGGACCTCGGTGTCAACGCCGCGACCGAATCAACCACGACAACGTCAACCGCCCCCGAACGCACAAGCGTATCGGTTATCTCCAGCGCCTGCTCACCAGCATCTGGCTGGCTGATCAGGAGTTCATCGAGATCGACACCCAGTTTCCTGGCATATTGAGGATCAAGCGCATGCTCGGCATCGACGAACGCACAGACACCTCCGCTCCGCTGCTCTTCAGCCACGCAGTGAAGCGCCAATGTGGTCTTTCCGGAAGACTCCGGACCGAAAATCTCGACGATCCTTCCTTTGGGCAGCCCACCCACCCCCAAAGCTATGTCAAGGCCTAGCGACCCAGTGGACGTCACTCCAATTTCGGCCAGTGGCTTTTCACCACCAAGCTTCATGACCGACCCCTTTCCGAACTGCCGCTCAATTTGGGAAAGAGCCGAGTCAAGGGCCTTCTGCCTGTCAACCTTTCGCTTGCCGTCCATCGAAATCAATTCCGCCGTAGCCATAGTCAGTCTCCTTATTTCACAGCATCTGCCCTGCGGCAATCACCATCAATGTTCATTTTATGTTCTTATGCCACACATAGGAACAAAAAGAGAATATAACAATATGGATTGGAATGTTTTTTGAGATCCAGCGACCCGCATTGGGAGAGACCACAGAACGCACCTCATTCGGTCACGATGCGCATCCATTTACAATATCCTGAATCTTCTGTCAGAAATAGTCTGGATCACGATCACATGCACCGATTTGGTAACCGAAGATATGTTGCATGTCTGCAACAATTTTCGTCATGAAAAGTCCTGCCAGGGTGGTCCCGCCGGTATGGCTACCGCTTACCAACCATGCCACGCAGCATGGCCCGGTCAACACCATGCCGACAAGCTCACCGTTTCTTCGAATCGCTGATAACCGCAACGCTCACAGTCCAACAGATGGACAATACCGCTCAATCCGGCTTTCGTGCCTCGGCGACATTTCGGGAAAGCACGGAACCCACATATCGGTATATCCAAATATCCCGCTCACATCGTCCATCCAGCGCAACCAGTGACTTTGCAGACCCTGACAAATCGCGTTCACATCACCCGGTAGTTGGGACTCTCACGTGTGATCTGAACGTCATGGGAATGACTTTCCCTGAGTCCAGCACCTGTGATCTTCACGAAACGGCATCCGCCGCGCAGTTCGTCTACGGTCGCGCACCCAGTGTATCCCATGGCGGCGCGCAAGCCACCGACGAGCTGATGGATCACGGCCGCAGCCGAGCCTTGATAGGGCACCTGACCTTCAATTCCTTCGGGAACCAGTTTGTCACTTGCCGCGTCTTTCTGGAAATAGCGGTCAGCGGAGCCACGGGCCATCGCACCGAGCGAACCCATACCCCGATAACTCTTGAAGCTACGGCCTTGGTAAAGAATCACCTCCCCGGGGCTTTCATCGGTACCGGCGATCATGCTTCCAACCATTGCACATGACGCACCAGCGGCAACCGCCTTGGCGAAATCGCCGGAATACTTGATTCCCCCATCCGCGATTATCGGCACGTCACCGGCAGCGTCCGAGCAGTCCATGATCGCGGTCAACTGCGGAACACCAACACCGGCAACCATGCGGGTCGTGCAGATACTTCCCGGTCCAATTCCCACCTTTACGGCGTCGGCACCCGCGTCAATAAGCGCTCGCGTCGCTTCGGCGGTGGCGACGTTACCGGCTACCACCTGAACTTCGTTTGAAAGCCGCTTGATCCGCTCCACCGCCAGCACAACCGCCGCCGAATGCCCATGAGCCGTATCCACGACGATCATATCGATGCCCGCATCGACCAGCGCCTCTGACCGCTCGACACCGGCATCTCCCACTGTCGTAGCAGCGGCCACGCGTAAACGGCCCAGATGATCCTTGCACGCATTCGGATTCAACACCGCCGTTTCGGTGTCCTTCAACGTCAGCAGCCCCGTAAGCCTGCCGTATTCATCGGTTACGAGGAGTTTCTCTATCCGACGCGCCCTCATAAGGGACTTTGCCGATTCCAGATCCGCTGGCTCGACCAACTTCGCGAGATTGTCGGAGGTCATCATAGCATGAACGGGCGTATCATCCGATGTCGCGAAGCGCATATCGCGATTGGTTACGATCCCGATTACGCGTCCCCCATCACCGATAACAGGAAATCCTGTAAAATTATAACGATCAATCAATGCTTTGGCATCCGCAAGTGTCTGGTCCGGGCGTAGCGTAACAGGATTGTACACAATACCGGATTCAAACCGCTTCACCCGACGGACCTCCCTTGATTGCCTGTCAATGGAAAGGTTGCGATGAATGACACCAATACCGCCAGCCTGGGCCATCGCGATCGCCATTCGGCTCTCGGTCACCGTGTCCATGGCCGAACTCAGGAGTGGGATATTAAGCCGGATGGTCCTGGTTACAGACGTACTGATGTCCACGGTCGCCGGCAACACGCTCGATGCCGCCGGAACAAGCAGCACGTCGTCGAATGTGAGCGCCTCGCGTATCTCCATGGAAAGGTCCCTTGGGAGCGTTCGTTTGCGCACCTGTTTCTCACAATGGTGATGGTTTGGAAAGGGTGTGGAAAAAAGCCGATTCGCCTCTTGGGACCCGATGAACCGTCTTTCGGACGACACGCTCCCGGACAGTGTCCAATCGATCCTCGCTGTCAATTGAAGAACAATACCGACTTCATACCGAAAACCCCGATCTTAAAAGCCATCCGCTCCCGGGAAACACCTATTCTTAACGCATGCCTTAGGAGATGATCGGCGAGGCCGGGATATTCGCCTTCATTCAAAAAAATAGCCCCAAATCACTCACCCGGCGGCGCTCCACCCTCGGCAGTCCGGCGCGCGATGAACGAGTCAAGAACATCCAATCGCTCGGAGTCGAACGGTGGATCCCGATGCGCCGCAAGACGTTCCTGCCATATTCGGGTGGCGCGCTCGTTCGCGGTCATCGCACCGTTATCGGACCAGGTGCCGAAATTGGAAATATCCCAGGTTTTCGGTTCGTAGAACGCGGTGTGAAACCGCTCCAACGTATGTTTTGTGCCGAAGAAATGTCCTCCGGGAGCCACCTCGCTAATCGCCGCCAATGACAGATCCATTTCGTCCGTCTCGCTCGAAGCACAAAGCTCAGCGAAAATCTGGACCATTTCCATATCCGTTACGAGCTTTTCGTAACCTAGTGTCAGTCCACCTTCCATCCAGCCCGCCGAATGCACGATCAGGGTGGCGCCTGCCATAACCGCCGCCCAACAGGAAATCTCGGTCTCGTGTGCGGCCTGCGCGTCATTGACGTTGCTGGCACAGCCTGCCGAAGATCTCCATGTCATCCCGATATGTCGCGCCAGCTGACCGGATCCGAGAGTTGCCCTGATATGTTCGGGTGTACCGAATGCGGGGGCACCGGATTTCAGATCCACGTTCGAACAGAAGTTGCCGTACATCACCGGCGCCCCCGGTGACACGAGCTGATTGAGAACGATCCCTGCCAACGCCTCGGCATGCTGGAGGCTCAGCGCTCCCGCGACGGTCACGGGCGCCATGGCGCCGAGCATACAGAATGGCGTAACGATGGTCAGCTGTCCCCAGCGGGCATGATCGATGATTCCCTGCGCCATCAGCCGGTCGACCTGCCGTGGCGAATTGGTGTTGATAATTGTCTTTGTATGCGGTTCCGCCCGGAAAGCATCATCGGACAGGCCGCGCCAAAGACGGATCATCTCGAAGCAGTCCTCGACATGCACCCGTCCACGTGAAAATACGAAGGGCACCTTGGGGCTGGTAAGCAGCTGATGCCTCATAGTGGCATAGTGGCGCAGATGGATGGGTACGTCCTGCGGCTCAACCATCGCGTTCTGCATATGCAACGCTTCGAAACCGGCGACAATCCGGCTGAGTTCCTTGAAGTCCCGTATGGAACCAGGCCTGCGACCGCGCGACCGGTCAGTGACGTTCGGACAACCGGCACCTGACAGAAATATCAAAGCGCCGGGATGAAACCAAACATCGGTTTCAGGCAAGCCACCCCTTAACGTGAATTCGCCCGGCGACGTTCTGAGCGCTTCGGCGACGATTTCCGGTCCGATGCGCACCATCTCCGTGGTCTCGTCAACCAAAGCACCGGCTGCACGAAAATACTTACGGGCCTCAGGCAACAACACCTTGAGCCCAAGCTCGCCCAGAACGCGCAGTGCATTTTCGTGCAGCGCATTCACCTGATCGTCGGAAAACAGCCGCTGAGGCGTGAACGGATTCCTAAGGTCGCGATAGCTGCGCACCCTTACCGGCACACCGGCACCGGCCAACCTATCCCGTCTACCGCGTCGCGTCGCCATCAAACTCTCGCTCCGTCCAGACTTCGGGTACCGATCTCCCGGCTAGAAAAAGAACCCATGTCATTGAAGACTGGCCCAAGGCCTGCCGCGTCTCTTGATCCTGATGCAGCGAAACATCTCCAGACATGGGAATACCTTATCGATGGGGCAGGATATGGCATCCCAGCCGAAAGCCATGGCTTTAGTGCGGCATACGTCCGAATTATGTAGGCGGCTGAAGTCAACGCTTCTATTTCCCTTTCCAGATCGGATCACGTCCTTCGGCGAAAGCCCTCGCACCCTCAATCTGATCCTCCGATCCATAGAGCGTCTCAACGGTCGGAAACTGGCTCTTTGTGATCCGGTTCATCGCATCCTGAAACTTCATATCTTCCGCCTCGCGCACGATCTCCTTGATCGCGGCGTAGACAAGCGGTGGGCCCGCCGTCAGAAATTCGGCAAGCGCGAGTGCCTCGCGCATCAGATCCGAGGCCGGATGGATTCGGTTCACCAGCCCCCAGCGCGCGGCCGCCTCCGCATCAAGCCAGCATCCTGTCAACAGCATTTCCATCGCGATATGATGCGGGATGCGTTTGGGAAGCTTGACACTAGCGGCATCGGCAACGGTTCCCGAACGGATTTCGGGCAACGCGAATGTGGCGTGCTCCGCAGCCAGAATCATATCCGCGCAAAGTGCCAGTTCCAGACCGCCGCCGCAGCAGATACCGTTCACCGCAGCGATCACTGGCTTGTTGAGCCCCCTCAATTCCTGCAGTCCACCGAAGCCACCGACACCGTAATCCCCATCCACCGCTTCGCCTGACGCGGCGGCCTTGAGATCCCAGCCCGCGCAAAAAAACCTCTCACCACCTCCGGTAATGACCGCCACGCGCAGTTCCGGATCATCGCGGAAGCCAAGGAATACCTCGCCCATCCTGCGACTGGTCGCGAAATCAATCACATTCGCCTTTGGTCGATCAAGCGTCACTTCCAGAACCTTGCCCTGGATTCGCGTCCGCACACATTTACCACTCATCGCGATTCTCCGATTCTCATCAATACGTCCACCGCCAGCGCCCGCGTTGGTGCGCAGATCAACGGATTGATTTCTAAGAGTTTGAATCATAAGTCACTGATATCATTAAACTATTTTTTTTCATGGAGTTGACGCCCTCGCCACCCGCCTGAGCAGGAACCGGCAGGCGGCCAGCGTTCGGCATCACGCTCGGACCGTTGGCGCGTGATGCCTCACCCCGGATGCCAGCGAGTTCTCGCTGAGGCGCTCATAGTCCTTCGACAGGCGGCGGCACCGGCCCATCCAGGCGAAGGTCCGCTCCACCACCCACCGGCGGTAGAGAACAGTGAACCCTTTGACATCCTTCGGTTTTTCGACGATCCTGATCACGTTCGACAACCCCATCCCCTCAAGCCGCTCCCGCAGCTTCGGACCCGGGTGGCCACCGTCGGCGAACAGCCTACACACCGTGGGCACCGTCTCCAGCAGCTTCGCGATCAGGTCCGGCGCCCCGTCCCGGTCCTGGATATCGGCGGTGTGAACCGTCATGACGATCGGCGTGCCGTCGGCGTCCACGATCAGGTGCCTTTTCCTCCCCTTCACCCTCTTCCCGGCGTCGTAGCCGCGGGGGCCGCCGCTCTCCGTGGTCCTCACCGACTGGCTGTCGATCGAGGCGGCGGTCGGCTCCGCGGAGCGCCCCGAACACCGCCGCGCGAGGTCCCGGAGACGATGCACGAGACGCTCCAGGAGCCCGCTCCGCCGCCATGCGTAAAAATAGTTCCGGTCGGTGGAAAACGGTGGATATCCAGAGGGTAACGCGCGCCACTGGCATCCCGTGGACAGGATATACTGGACCGCGTCGAACACCGACCGAAGGTCGACCTCGCGCGGCCGTCCCATCCTTCCCCGCTTCGGCAGCATCGGCTCGATGATGGTCCATTCGGCGTCGGTCAGATCGTTTTGACTGTGGTCGTCCGGGCGCTTATGGATCTGTTGGGTGGTCCTGTTCCAGGGCATGGCTCTCTCCGTATTTGGTTGTGTTCACCAACCGGAATGCCACATCCTGCGGGACCACTCAACCTATGGAACAAACTCTAACTCTTCCACTCGCTCGGGATTTGCCATCACATAATCCGTTACGGCCCGTACGGCACGAATCACCGCCTCCTGATCGACCGCCGGCGAACCACGCCAGCCTTCAAGCAGGGATGCGATGCGAAGTCTGGAAAGTGCTTCACGAATCTCTAAATCGGTGACCGGTAGAATGGCGTGTTCGCTGTCACACAGAAGTTCCGCCAACACCCCTCCCGCCGCGAGGGTCAACACGAAACCATGGGCTGGATCCCGCGTCACACCTATCAACAGTTCGGCAACACCGTCGGTCACCATTTCCTCGACAAGAAATCCCGTACCTTCCATATGCTCCGCCGCGGACAGAGCGGTCTCGGCACAGTGTAGATTCAAGGCAACGGCTTGGGCTTCCGTCTTATGGGCAATGTCCTCCCCCTTCAGCACCAGAGGAAATCCAATACACATCGCGGCCGATGCGACCTCACTGATGGAAGCGATATGAATGGAACGTGGCGTCTCAAGCCCGAAACCTGTCAGGATCCTCCTGCCTTCCGCTTCGGACAGCAGGTGCACGTTTCGCGGCTCACCGGGCAGTAACGCTGGGTCCGGCATCTTCCTCGCGCGTCCCAGCGCGGCGGCCACTTCGAACGCCAGCAGCGCTTCGTTCATTCCGCCGAGCGGTGCGATCCCCAAGTCCACCAGTCGCTCCGCCGTCGCTTCGGGCATGGTCTCGGGCAGTGACGCGACAATCGCCATGGGTCTGTTCGTTGAACGCACTGTCCGGCTAACCGCCTCGATTACCGGTTCCCAGTCAGCATCCGAACAGCGGTCGGCTCTGGGAAAATCCGCAACCACGGCACCGAGGGCAACGTCTCCCTGCATCATAGCGCTGAAGGTCAGCGTCATCGCTTCCGCGTTCGCCCAGATATAGGTGTGATAATCCAACGGGTTGGTAATCGCCACTTTTGGACCGAGAGCGGTGCGTAACGCTTCAAGCTGAGTCGCTTCGAGTGGCGGAAGCACAAGTTCCCTTCCTTGGACGGCATCCGCCATCAACCCGGCCTCCCCGCCTGAACATGCCATCAGGGCCAGACGGTTTGAAGTGAGAGGCCCGCAGATATGCAGGAGCTTGAGCGTCTCCAGAAGTTCCGGCAACGAAGCCACCTGCGCAGCTCCAAGCCGACGGAAAAACGCGTCCGCCCCGGCGGCGCTGCCAGCGAGAGAGGCCGTATGCGACACCGCGGCCGCCCGCGATGCATCCGACCGGCCGGTTTTCAGGATGACGACCGGCTTACCTTGTTCCCGCGCAAATTCCATCATCGCTTCGAATTGACGTATATGGCACACCCCTTCGAGGTGGAGCCCGAGCACCGTCACACGCTCGTCCGACAGGAGTGCGCTTCCGATCTCCGCCACTCCGGTCTGGACCTGATTACCCGCCGTGACCATATATGCGATCGGCAGGCCCCGCCGCTGCATCGTTAGATTTATGGCGATGTTGGAACTTTGCGTTACGATCGCCACGCCGCTTCGGCAACGCCGGCCACCCTGCTGGTCAGGCCAAAGGGAGGCACCATCCAGATAGTTCAGGTAACCATAGCAATTAGGTCCGATCAGCACCATGCCGTCAGCGACATCAAGCAGCTGCGCCTGCAGCTCGATTCCGTCGCCCGTCTCGGCCACGGCCTCGGAGTAACCACTGGCATAGGCCACCGCACCCCCCGCTCCCATCGCCGCAAGATCCTTGACAATTCCAACGGTCGACTTTCGGTTAACTCCGATAAAGGCCGCATCCGGTGCCTTCGGAAGATCCTTGACGGTGGCGTAGTCTGCGCGGTTTGGATGCACATGCCAGACAGGTCCTTCGAAACCGATCCTGGCGCAGTTTTCCATCAGGTAGCGACACTCCGCCCGTCCCCCGATCACCGCTATGGACCGTGGGCGGAAAAACCGTTTTAGATCGCGAGCCATCGATCACTTCCGACGCGAACCACCTGATTCTTCATAGCCCGCGTTCCAAGGAATTGCCTGGATAACGAGCGCCCGATCCAACCAAACATGGGAGCGGGTCGCCCTCGCGGGTGGAACATATGCTTCGAAGCAGGTTTCAACTCACGCCCCTAGCGGTCGCAACAGTTCGCGGCTGACAATATGGCGCTGGATTTCGGACGTCCCGTCCCAGATCCTTTCCACGCGAGCATCCCGCCAGAACCTCTCGATGGGCAGTTCCTCCATCAAACCCATCCCCCCGTGGATCTGGAGCGCACAATCCGTGACTCGGGCTAGCATCTCAGTGGCATAGAGCTTGGCCGACGCGATCTCACGATTTGCGGGCAGTCCCTCATCGAGCCGCCACGCGGCGGCAAGTGTCAGAAAGTCCGCCGCGTCGATCTCCGTGACCATGTCAGCGATCTGAAACGAAACGCCCTGGAATTTACCGATGCTTTGCCCAAACTGCTTCCGCGACGCTGAATGCCCGAGGGCAAGATCGAAACAGCGCCGGGCCCTCCCCACCGACATTGCGGCTACGGTAATTCGGGTCGCGTAAAGCCATTCGTTCATAACCGCGAACCCGCCATCGACATCGCCAAGCACCTGTCGTTGCGGAAGCCGGCAGTCGGTGAACTCCAGAATACAGTTGCGATAACCACGGTGGCTGACCGATCGGTATCCATCCCTTACGACGAAGCCGGGATGCCCCCGATCGACGAGAAACGCCGTAATTCGTTTCTTCGGTCCTTTCGGTGTCTCATCGACACCTGTCGCGGTGAAAACGATAAAGAAATCCGCGTGATTCGCGCCCGAAATGAAATGCTTGGTTCCGTTGACGACCCAGTCGCTTCCGAATCGGTTGGCCGTACAGCGCATGCCGCGCACATCCGACCCCGCTTCCGGTTCGGTCATCGCAAGCGCATCCATTCGCTCTCCGCGCACGGCAGGCAGAAGATACAGTTCCCGCTGCTCGTCCCTACAGGCCATCAGGATATTCTGCGGTCGCCCGAAAAAATGGGTCAGAGCCATTGAACCCCGCCCGAGCTCCCGCTCAACAAGGGCGAAATCGAGATGCGACAGGCCAGCGCCACCAACCTCCTCGGGAAAGTTGCAGGCGTAGAAACCCATCTCGATGGTCTTGCATCTGATCGACTCGGCCAGTTCTGGCGGCACTTCACCCGTGCGGTCGACCTCCGCTTCATGAGGGTAGATTTCGGTTTCGACGAATTCCCGTACCGTGGAAACGATCATCTCCTGTTCCTGGCTCAGCCCGAATTCCATCCCGATCTCCCGCTGTCAAACCGCAAATGCATGAAGCTCCGAATGTTGCCCTGCCTGAATGCGACCTTGCCCTGCCGCATTCAGCCTGTAATCGGATAGCCGGATCGTATCCCGCCTGA
Organism: uncultured Rhodobacter sp.; assembly: GCA_965201085.1. GTDB lineage: Bacteria > Pseudomonadota > Alphaproteobacteria > Rhodobacterales > Rhodobacteraceae > JAPOUP01. The sequence continues at coordinate 45,246 of CBDAVS010000021.1, forward strand.
CGCGGCAATGGACGAACTGATAGGATTGCAGTCAGTCCTTTGGGGAGCGGACGGTCAACGATTGGAAGATGGCTGGCCTAAACGGTAATCCCGAAGGTGATGGTCCATTTCCGAGTCATCTATGTAGTGTCTGTCAGAAAACCCCGTGTTTTTCCGGTGACAGGGCCGGATCCGGCGGATTCCGGCTTCACGGGACCCCGGCCGGGCCCGTAGGTGCGCCGCCCGGGGCTTCGACGGGACGGTCGGTGGCGGGAACATATGGTGAACATCCGGGCCTCCGCCGGCCCGCGGGCACGCCGGTCCGGGCCCCGCAGCGGCGGGGCCTTCCATGGGCCGGTTCACCGGTGGACGCCCCGGTCAGGCGGCGGCGGGGAGCACGGGGCGCTCCCTCGCCGGCGGCATCAGGCCGGGGCGGTGGACGTCCGCGGCCAGCACCGCCAGCGCCACGGCGCCGGCGAAACCCTTCTTTCCGTGGCTCCGCACCCGGTCGAGGCCACGGTGCTCCAGGCTGTTGATGGCCGACCCGCCGGCGGCGTGGGCGCGCCGCGCGCCGCGGAACGCCTCCCCGCTTTCCCGGGCGCGGTCCGCCTTCGACAGCCTGCCCCTGCGGGGCATCGCGTCGGCTCCGGCATCCCGGCAGGCCCCGGCCGGTCCGGGGGGCTGTGCGGACCCCTGTCGAAGCTCACCACCGACAGGTCGGGGAACCGGGCCCGCGCCTCCCCGCCCATGGGGACCGCCACGTCCACGTCGCTCCCCTCCCACATGACGGAACGGTGCGGGAGGAATCCGTGACGGTCCTCAGGGACGCGGACCGGAACGCCGGGCTCCACCGGGACCCCGGCCTTTCCCTTCGATATCCAGCGCGTGTGCGGCCCGGATATCGGGTGCACCTTCCCGCGGTGCGGGACCGTCCCGCCCTTCAGGATCCGCCGTCCGGTCAGGTCCGCCCGGTGCCTGACATGGCCGATGAAGCCCCGGATACTGTCCGATGGGCCCGGGATGCCCAACCTGCCGTCGATCTCCGCGCGGCTGGCCTCCGCCCTGTCCGCCAGCTTCAGCGCCAGCCGGAGCGGCGCCTCCACGTCCCCCGGGCGCGGGTTGGCGAGCCGTGACGTGGCGACACCGGGACAGAGCCTGCGGAGCTTTCCGCACGGATGTTCCTTCCGCCGCCAGCCGCGCGGCCCAGGCCCCCCGCAGGCCCGGGACACGTCCCGGACCATGCACCGCGCCGCGTCCATCAGCAGGCTGCGGTCGGTCGGATGATGCACGTCGGTCCCGGCCACGAAGGAATGACGGCGGCCGCGCGACGCGGCGCCAGGCTTTTTTTCCGGCCACCCTGTGGCCCCTCTCCACGACCGTCCTTCCGACCTCGGCGGGAAGCTCCGGCGTGAGGAGCGACACGCTGTCAACCAGACGCCGGTATTCGTATTCGTATCCGTCCACGTCCCATGATCCGTGGCCCGGCCTCCGGCCTTCGCCGGATCGTCCGGTGCCCGTTCGCCGGTTCCTGAAGCCGGTCGAAATCGCACCCGGGACCCTGCTTCACGCCCCCCGGCACCGGGATGGTCAATGGTTCCATCCCCGGCCTGCCGACCCGGCGGCCCTTTCCGGGTAGCTCCATCCTGCCCGGAAGCCCGGACAGCCGCTTTCGGGTCCCTTCGTCGCTGCAGGGGTCCTGGAGGCCGATCAGGATCGCCGGGATGTCGTCCCTCGATTTCACGGTCGGCCTGATCCTCCTGATGTCGGGGGCGCCAGGCCTCCGCTGGGTGTCGTGGACCCTGCGCATGGGGGCCTCGTGAAGGCGGGGATTGGCGGATTCCGTCATTTACCGCCCCGTGCCGGTTTGAAGTGCAACACTTCGGGTGGTGGGAAGCCGCGCCGTGGGCGCAGGATATTGCGAATCGGCCGGATAGCGGCGACAGTCCCTGTGCGCGGGATAGGAGAGTGTCATGCCCGAGGGCTACCGCCATCTGACCTTCGACGGGAGATGCCAGATTTACGCGCTGGGGAAAAGCGGACTTTCGAACGGAGCCGTCGCGAGGCGGCTGGGGCGCGCCCCGTCCACGGTATCGCGGGAGCTCCGGCGCAACGCCGGCGGTCGGGGCTACCGCCACAGGCAGGCGCAGAGGAAGGCCACCGAGCGCCGGAGCGATGCCTCTTCGGTTCCGCGGAAGCTGACGGAGGAGCGTCGGGAGCGGGTCGTGGCGAAGCTTGCGGAGGGCTGGAGCCCGGAACGGGTCCCGGGCCGCCTCCGGCTGGAGGATCCGGAGATGGTGGGCAGGCGGCGGATATACGACCTGGTCAGGGCCGACCGGCGGGACGGCGGAACGCTCTGGACGCACCTGCGGCGGCGGGGAAAGAAGCCGAACCGGCAGGGTGGCCGCCACGCGGGCCGGGGCCACATCCCGGGCCGGAGGGACATCCCGGAACGCCCGGAGACCGTCGGGGAGAAGGCCCGGACCGGCGACTGGGAGGCGGATACCGTGATCGGCGGGGCCCACAGGGGGGCGGTGGTGTCGCTCGTGGACCGCGCGTCGAAATTCACGCTTCTCCGGAGGGTTGGCAGGAAGAAGGCGAAGAAGGTCCGGAGGGCGATGGTCCGCATGCTCCGGTCCACCGGCATCCCGGTGCACACGGTCACGGCGGACAACGGCAGGGAGTTCGCGGAGCACGCGAAGGTGGCGAAAGCGCTCGGTGCGGACTTCTTCCTCCCGACGCCCTACCACTCGTGGGAGCGCGGTCTGAACGAGCGTACCAACGGGCTGCTGCGTCAGTATCTTCCGAAGGGAACGGATCTGCGTCAGGTCACGGACGCGCGGGTCAGGGAGGTCCAGGACATCCTGAACGCGCGTCCGCGCAAAGCGCCCGGCCACCTGACGCCGGCCGAGGCGATCGGCCTGGCGCAGCCTCCCTGAGGCGCCTGGACCTGTCGGCTGGCGGGAGGAAAGGACCATACCGGCGGGACCGTCCGGGTTTCGGTCGGGCTCCGCCCTCCCTTGCCCGGGCGGTCCCGCCGCGGAGCCTTGCGGCCGGCGGAAGGCCCGGATACGCCCGGATCCGAAGGGACAGCCGCCGCATTCCACGCGGAATCCGGACCCCTGGCCGGAAAATCCTTCAATCCCGGCCCGCCCGGGCTTCGCCCTCGCTCCGGGGGTGGGCCGGGATTGCACTTCAGACTGGCACTGGGGCCGCGAAAAATCCGCAGCCTGGCAGTTTTCTGGCGGACACTATGTATCGGCCAAAACCTGGCAAGCGGCACGATATCTTCCAAGAAACTCGGGACTTCAAGGTTGGCCAGACAATCACTGTGGTCGCCCAACTTGATGATTGTCCGATAATGCTTGGTTGCCACGGGCATTGCGTTGATCAGGAACCGGGCCATTCGATCATTTCCGTAAACAGACGGATCAACGAACGCGAAAATGACGTGACCGTGTGCGAACCGAACGAACTTCGGCGAATTCCGTGCTGAACCCAGGATCGCCGGTGGAATCGTCATCCTCGCAAAAACCCACAAAACGTGGGGTTCATGACCTCAACTTTGGTGCCCGAGGAGAGACTCGAACTCTCATGCCCGTGAGGGCGGGGGATTTTGAGTCCCCTGCGTCTACCATTCCGCCACTCGGGCTACCCGACTCAAACTATCCATTCCTAACTTCCGAGTCCAGATGCGCCCTGATCGAATCAGAGATTCCCGCCGGGTCATTTTTCCGTCGACTGGCAGCCCTGCGGGATATCCGCGGGGTTTGGCCGGTTCCGTGCGGGCATGACCGAAGGCCGGACGGCGTGTCCGTTTCCGGAGGGGTGCGGTATGGGGGACGGGAGTATCGGTCGGGGTTGTCGGGAAGGCGGTGGGTTCAGGGTCCGGCGCGGACCGGGCCGACGTAGTCCTCCCTTTCGGGCTTTCCCGCCATCGAAAGGTGGAAGGTGGCCCGGTCGGGGAAGACGAAGGTCCTCGGAAGCTCCCGCATCCGGTCCCGGCGGTGGAGACGCCGCTTCCGGCACGCCATCGCCTCCCGGACCCGTCCGCGGCCATGGCTGAGGGTCCCGTCGATGGGGAAGGCCGGCATGCGGAACGTCCCCGTGAGGTCCGGCGGACGGTTCTTTCCATGCCCGAAGCCGTGACCGAAGCCGTATCCGTCCCTTGCCTTCACCGTCCTGAAGGCCCCGTTCCCTGTCGCCCGCCCGCGGCGGGCGCACCGCATGGGCTCCATCGGCGTCCCTTCGCTGGCGGGCGGGCCGGTGACCCGGGAGAACCTCCTCACGTTGCCTTTGCGGTCCGTCCCCCCATACCGGACCATGTTCACTTCCGGTCCGGGGCCGGCGTCGTCCGGGGGCATATGGTCCCGCCCGGACCTGTGCGTGACGCCCCTCGCCCTTTCGGACCTCTCCCGCGTCCACCCGGTTCCGCCGGCCCCGGACCGGCCGGACGGCGGTGCGTGGCCCCCCGGTTTCGCCACAGGCATGAAGCGGAGACCCCTTTCCCCGGCATGCCGGTGAAGGGGCCGTTCGATGACGGTCCGTCCGCCGTGATCACCGCCTTCATGTGCGGATGCACAGGCGCCGCCGCGGGGAACCGGTGTCGGTGCGTCCCGCCGCCGTCCCTGCGCTCCCTGACGCGGCGGCGGCCGCACCCCGCTCTCCTCGGGGAGCGGTGGCCCGTCCGGTCGACGGGGATGGGGTGGTGGCCGCCGGGAACCGTCCAGCCCTCCGGCGCCCGCCCCGCCGCGACGCCGCGTGGACTTTCCTGAAGGCGGGGCCGCGGGGGTCCACTTCGTCGAGCCGCTCGCGCATCCGCGTGTCCGACGGCGCCCCGTTCACGCCGAAGAGCGTCCGAAGGCGGCGGGCCGGCACGGACCGGCCTCCGTTCCGGAGCCTGGCTACATCCGGGATCCGGAAATCACCCGCCTGACATTCGCGCCGGAAATATGGGTTTATCGAGGTTTCCAGCTGAGCGCGACACTCGTGGCTTTATCCATCGTCTCCTGCTAGATGGTCCGGATGCAAGATCTTGCGCTTGACGCCTCGTCGGCAACGTGGCCTATGCGTTTCAAACGATATGAGCGAATGATACAGCGTCTATACGATTGGACACTTGTGCTTGCGCGGTCTCGACACGCCCTCCCGGTGCTTGCCTTGGTGGCCTTTACGGAAAGCTCGTTCTTTCCGATTCCACCCGACCTTTTGATGATCCCAATGATTCTTGCGACACCCAGCCGCGCCTTTCTGATCGCTGCCATATGCCTTGCGGCATCCGTTGCAGGTGGTCTGTTGGGTTACCTGATCGGTTACGGATTTTTTGAATCGATTGGCCGCTCCATGCTCGAATTCTATGGAAAGGACATATATTTTGAGGCATTCAGCGAACGCTACAATGAATGGGGGGCCTGGGCGGTGCTGATCGCCGGGATCACACCGTTTCCATACAAGGTGATTACGATTCTGAGCGGAGCGACCGCACTCAGCCTGCCGGTCTTCATAATCGCCTCCATCATCGCGCGAGGCCTGCGGTTCTTCATCGTGGCAACGCTTCTCTGGGAATTCGGCGAACCGATCCGCGAATTCATCGAGCGGCGGCTAGGATTGATGTTAACGCTGTTCGTCGTGCTTCTACTCGGTGGCATTCTGCTTGTGGGGTATCCATGAAGGGCAAGCACCTGGTCCTGATCGCGTCTCTGGGTTCCTCTGCGCTTCTGATAGTGGCATGGATATTCCAGTATTTCGGTTTCGCTCCGTGCCAGATGTGCATATGGCAGCGCTGGCCACATGGCGTGGCGATCGTCATCGGTTCCATCACAGTTATATGGCCCCTTGTTCCGCTGGCGCTGCTCGGTGCCTTCGCAGCCGCTACAACCGGTGTGATCGGAATCTACCATTCCGGCGTCGAGCGGGGATTTTTGGAAGGTCCGGCGACCTGCGGAGGCGCTGATACCAGTGGCCTGTCCGTCGACCAGTTGATGGAGGCCATACTTGAAGCGCCCCTTGTTCGCTGTGACGAAATCGCTTGGCAGTTACTCGGTGTCACAATGGCGAACCTCAATGCGACACTCAGCCTCGCTCTCGCCATGATCTGGCTGGTCGCCGCCCGGAAATTCGCAAACTGAAGACAGCCGGTCGCGAAAGCCGTCATCCACCGCAGGCTCTATCTGGCTGAGCGATCGCCATACGGCGACAGGCGGAGATGCTACACCGAGATGCGATAACGCAACCTGGATATCCCTATCAGACGGGAAAGCTATTCGGTCTCCGCCGCACGCAGACGCTTCAGTAGGCTGGATGTATCCCAACGACCGCCGCCCAGCTTCTGCACATCCTTGTAGAACTGATCGACGAGCGCGGTAACCGGCAACGACGCTCCGTTCCCATTCGCCTCCGATAGGCAGATGCCAAGATCCTTGCGCATCCAGTCAACGGCGAATCCATGCTCGAACTCATCGTCAAGCATTGTCTCGTAACGGTTCGACATCTGCCATGAACCGGCTGCGCCACCACCGATCACATCGATTACGGCGCACCCGTCCAATCCCGCTTTCTCGGCGAAGTGCAGCCCCTCCGAAAGCGCCTGGACCAACCCCGCGATACAGATCTGGTTCACCATCTTCGTAAGCTGTCCCGCACCGCTTTCGCCAAGACGCCTGCAGAGCTTCGAATAAGCTTCGATTACACGCACGGCACGGCTAAAGGCATCCTCCCCGCCGCCACACATTACAACCAGTTGTCCATTCTCGGCACCGGCCTGACCACCCGAGACCGGTGCGTCAACGAAGTCAAACCCAGCCTCAACCGCCTTTGCATGAAGCTCACGCGTCACCACCGCCGAAACCGTGGTATGGTCCACGAATACCGAGTTGGCTGACATTCCGGCGAACGCACCATCGATACCCGTACAGACAGCCCTGAGGTCGTCATCGTTCCCGACACAGGCCATCACGAATTCCGCTCCCGCCACTGCCTCGCGCGGACTCGCCGCAGCTTTGCCACCATGCTCCCGTATCCACGAACCGGATTTTTCCGACGTGCGGTTGAATACGGTCACGTCATGCCCGTTCAAAGCAAGATGCCCCGCCATCGGATATCCCATCACACCCAATCCAAGAAACGCCACCTTGGCCATGTATTCCACCCTCGTTGCCAGTTCCGTGATCGATGATTAACTATCGCCTTCGAGTCTATCGTCAACCGGAACAGGCAATGGCAACCACGTTCGTCTGGCTTCTTCGCATATTTGTGGCACTGGCAATTATTGTGCTCCTCGCCCTGATATGCGTCTATTGGTTCGCCACCCGGTCGCTGCCGAACTACTCGGCGACGCATCAGGTTCACGGAATCAATCAGAACGTGGAAATCGTGCGCAGCAATTCCAACGTACCACACATATTCGGTGAATCGGACGAAGACACCTTCTTCGGACTGGGATTCGCCCATGCACAGGATCGGCTCTGGCAGATGACCATGCTGCGCCGTACCGCTCAAGGGCGTCTGTCCGAACTGTTTGGCGAGCGAACGTTACGTTTTGACAAACTACTCAGGCGTTTACAGCTTTACACGCTGGCCGTGGCCGCGGTCGAATATCAGGACGCACGGACCACCCATGCGCTCGATGCCTATGCCGCAGGGGTCAACGCCTGGATCCAACTCGTGAAAGAGGATGCGCTCGGACGCGGTGCGCCGGAAAATTTCTTCTTCGCCAGCCGGATCGAGGCATGGCGACCCGCCGATTCACTTGCCATCGTCAAGTTGATGGGTCTTCAGCTCTCGCCACATCTCCATCAGGAGGTTCTTCGTGCGCGTACGTCGCTGATGGTACCAGACGAACGATTGGCCGATATACTCGGCGACGCACCGGGAACCGGTGTCGCCGCTCTACCGGAATATACCCGGATTTTCCCCGATCTTCCCATCCATGCGGCGACCTCGACGACATCAGTAGATCTACTTTCCCCGGTCAGGCACCGTGGCCTCGCCGGTGCCTCGAACGCATGGGCGGCGGCTCCCTCCCGCTCAGCTTCAGGCAGCACGCTGCTGGCCAATGATCCGCATCTGGGCTTCTCGGCTCCGACGATCTGGTATCTGGCGCGCCTTCGGCTCGCTGCGGGAGACGTGATCGGCGCGACGATACCGGGGATGCCCATCGTATTGGCCGGAAGAACCCAGACCTTTGGATGGGCCCTGACCTCCTCCTATCTCGACGATCAGGACATATACATCGAGAGGCTAAATCCGGAGAATCCCCGCGAGGTGCTTACGCCCGACGGATACAGACCGATGGTCCAGCGGGATTCAGTGATCGACATCAAGGATTCGGATCCTGTGTCGATCACCCTGCAATGGACGGAAAACGGTCCTGTAATGCACAACGATCTATGGATTGTCGAGGCGGCCGGCGGGCCTGAAAACCATTTCGACCTCGGAACCATAACGCCATCGGGTCATGTCACTTCGGTCGCATGGACCCTGCTCTGGCCCGAGGACACATCGATGTCCAGCGGCATCGCGCTGATGGCGGCGACCTCGGTGGAGGAGGGGCTGTCAGCAGCGAAGGATTACATCGCGCCGAGCCAGAACCTGACAATGGCCGATGCCCGAACCATAGCGATGAAAACGATCGGCGCCGCACCGAGACGCTCGGCCCGTCACAGGACACAAGGACGGATCCCTTCGCAGGGTTGGCTGGCCGAAAACCGTTGGTGGGGACGAATGCCATATTCCACGAATCCGGAATTCCTGGCCCCGCCCGGCGGGATCGTTGGCAATACCAACAACAGGGCGGTGGACCGGCCTTTCCCAATGCATGTCAGCCACTACTACGGTGACACCGAACGCGTGCGGCGCTGGCAATTCCTGATGCAGAACCGTGAGGTTCATACGCGTGAGAGTTTCATCGAGGCGCAGCTCGACGAAGTCAGCCCCAGCGCGCGGGCATTGCTGCCTCTGATCGCGAAGGAGCTCTGGTTCTCAGCGGAGGCCTCTCCAGAGAACACTCCGAAGCGGCGGCGAGCGGTAGCGCTGAAGCTTCTGGCGGATTGGAGCGGTGAAATGAACGAACATCTACCGGAACCCCTCATCTATGCCGCCTGGATGCGCGCGTTGCAGCATCGGCTGATCCGTGATGAACTGGGCCCTCTTGCCGACGAATACGCGCATCTGGAACCGGTATTCATCGAACGGGTGTTCCGTGACATTTCCGGCGCCGGCGTATGGTGCGATGTCATCCAATCGGAACGAGTGGAGACCTGCGCCGAAATCGCCGGCCTCGCCCTGGATGACGCGCTGGTCTGGATCACCGAGAACCATGGTTCAGCGCTCGAAAGCCTGCGATGGGGCGACGCCCACCAAGCGGCGCATGACAATCAGGTGTTGGGTCAGGTGCCGGTTCTCGGCTGGTTGGTGAACATCCGCCAATCCACCGGCGGGGGCGACAATACGCTTCTTCGGGGCAGGACGTCCGGACGTGAGCCGACGCCGTTTCTGAACGTCCATGGCGCAGGCTATCGCGGAGTTTATGATTTCGCCGATCCCGACAGTTCGGTCTTCATAATCTCCACCGGTCAGTCCGGCCATCCACTCAGCCGTCATTACGATGATCTGGGCCAGCTCTGGCGCCGAGGAGAATATATCCCGATGTCGCTGGATCCGGAACTTGCACGGGCAGCGGCGGTGGGCATCACCAATCTCGTGCCGAAATAGCGCGAGCGGGAAAGCACGCGACTTCGCCACGACCCTTCCGAAAGGAATCCACCCCTGACGGGAAATGGTAGGCCCGGAGGGACTCGAACCCCCAACCAAAGCGTTATGAGCGCTCTGCTCTGACCGATTGAGCTACAGGCCCGACCGAGCACATAGCTAAAGAGGTGTTGAGGTCGGGTCAAGCGGATCGTGGATCACACCGTCGCATGTCCGACACCCCGCCTGCGGAAAGTTCGGAAGGCAGGAAATTCCGTGACGCTCAGATGGCCCGGGCATCGAAATACGATGAAGTCCGTATGCGAGATGCCGATCCTTATTCACCGAATCCGCGTTTCTTAGCCTGATGCCACCACCAGACCACGCTTTTCGAAAATCGACCCTGCCTATCCGGTGATCTTCAGCGCCAATGCATGGATTCGGTTCAGCAGATCCCGACCAAGCGCCTCATGTACGGCGCGGTGCCGCGCAACCCTGCTCATCGAACCGAACGCATCCGCCGCGATCACCACCCTGAAGTGGGTTTCGCCACCTTCCCGATAGCCCGCATGGCCCCGGTGATTCTCGCTTTCATCCACGATCTCCAACGAGCGCGGCTCGAAAGCCTGAAAGAGTCGCGACCGCATTTCATCCGACGTCCTCATTTTTTTGGGTGCCCCCCTTTTCAGTTTCCTCTAAATCCTTAAACTTCGTCGGCCATATCGAAAAGATAGACCAAAATGAGCGAAAAAGACCCTTTTGGCTTCGACCTTCGGGTCTCCTCCGCCAAGAAAAAACGCTCACTCGGAAAGCGTGGCATGTCGGGCGCGTTCGAGACGTCGACGCGTACGTGTGGCCATCCAGGCTGCAAGGAAGCAGGCCGCTACCGCGCACCCAAGTCCCCCGACCAACTCGACGAGTTTCTCTGGTTTTGCAAGGACCATGTGCGGGACTACAACCTGAAATGGAATTTCTTCAACGGAGCGACGGAAGAGGACGTTCTGGCCCAGGCCGACCGGGACCGGGTTTGGGAACGGCCGACCAAACCGATCCGCAAACCGGGAGAGGAACAGCGGGCCTGGTCGAGGCTCGGCATCGACGATCCCCACCAGGTACTCGGTGAGAACGCAACGCGTAATCCCGGAAAGACCCGGACCAAACAGCGCGCACTACCGGTGAAAGAGCGTCGCGCACTTGATATCCTGGACGCGAAGGATCATTGGAAAAAATCTGAAATTCGAAGCCAGTACAAGAGTTTGGTAAAGGATCTTCACCCTGATATGAACGGTGGTGACCGGGCCGATGAAGAACTTCTCCAGCAGGTTGTCTGGGCCTGGGACCAGATCAAGGATAGCAGGAATTTCTAGCGGTCGCCATACGGCTCGTACCGGATCCATTTTTGGCGACGGGACTCGGGAATTATCGATCCGGCTCAATCATGACGTTCCTCACCTCCGGACGTCGAGGCATGGATTCATCATCTGCCATGACCAATCCGGAAACCTCACCGATACGCGGTGCCCGTCCAACAAAGTCACGTCGTCGCCTGCTATCCGGAAACCGCTTGTTGACCGAGGATTCTTCAAGTCAGTGGAAAATCCAGAGATGACCGCCGGGACCGTTATTGCCGGATCGTTGTTTCCCGGCGGACCTAGGGGGCGTTGACCTTTGCCATACCATCCGCCAATAGACTTCGGACGCGGGACATGACCCGCCGGAATCGATTCCCTTTGCAGGACGAGGAATGACATGGCGGACGGCAGCCCATATGCGGACATGAAACCCACGGAACAGATATCCGTCCGCGATAGGTTCGGCATCGACAGTGATATGATGGTCAGGGGATTCGAGCGACCGACCGAGCGCGTCCCGAAGTTCGATGCGAATTACAAATTCGACCCGGATACCACCCTCGCCATCCTCGCCGCGTTTTCCAGAAACCGTCGCCTGATCATCCAAGGCTATCACGGCACGGGCAAATCGACCCATATCGAACAGGTCGCGAGCCGCCTTAACTGGCCATGCGTGCGGGTGAATCTTGACAGCCACATAAGCCGAATCGACCTCATCGGAAAGGACGCGATCAAGATCAGGGACGGCCAGCAGGTCACCGAATTCCAGGAAGGAATCCTGCCCTGGGCTCTGCGTAACCCCACCGCAATCGTCTTTGATGAATATGACGCCGGGCGTGCCGATGTGATGTTCGTTATCCAACGGGTCCTCGAACATGACGGCAAGCTTACGCTGCTTGACCAGAATGAGGTGATTACCCCAAATGCATATTTCCGGCTATTCGCCACGTCCAACACTGTGGGTCTGGGCGACACGACTGGTCTCTATCACGGCGTCCAGCAGATCAATCAGGCGCAGATGGACCGGTGGTCGTTGGTCGCGACGCTGAATTACCTCTCCCATGATGCCGAGACCGCTATCGTTCTGTCAAAGACCCCGAACTACAACACCGAGCGTGGTCGTCGTGAAATCAGTCAGATGGTCTCTGTCGCGGACCTGACCCGAACGGCTTTCATGGCAGGTAATCTATCGACCGTCATGTCTCCCCGTACCGTGATCAACTGGGCGCAGAACGCCGAAATTTTTCGGAGCGTAGGATACGCCTTCCGAGTCACGTTCCTGAATAAATGCGATGAGATGGAGCGGGAAACGGTTGCCGAATTCTACCAGCGCTGCTTTGACGAAGAGCTACCGGAGAGCGCCGCCGTCGCGGCGATGTCCTGACGAATGACTTCGCTCTGCCGGAGCGTGGCAGGTAGCGGCACTCACGGCACATCTTCGTCAACCCGCGCCGATGCACAGAGCTGAAAATGGCCAATCCATCCGAAAATCCAGCGGACCCGTTCAAGAAAGCGCTTGTTGAAGCGACGAAGACACTTGCCGATGATCCAGAGCTGAAAATCAACTATACGGTGGAGACGCCCGGAATCACGAAAGATGCGGTACGCCTGCCCCAGGTCAGCCGCAAGATGAGCAGACAGCAGGTGCTACTGGCGCGCGGAACGGCGGACGCCTATGCGATGCGGCTGAAATACCACGACTCGGCCATCGCCGCTCGGTTCGCACCCCAAGGGCAGATGGCGCGTGATCTCTACGAGGCCATGGAAACCGCCCGCTGCGAGGCGATCGGTATCCGAATGATGCCCGGAATAGGCAGCAATATCGACGCAAGGATTGTCGTGGAGGCGAAGCAGAAAGGTTACGAGGCGATAACCAGTATCGCACAGGCGCCGCTCCCGGTCGCCGCGGGCTACCTTATCCACCACTTGGCAACGGGTCGAACACTTCCAGAGGGCGCAGGTAATGTGATGGCCCTCTGGCATGACTATTTCGATAGCCAATGCGGAGAGGCGCTGGCTGGACTGGAGGAAGCCCTCGGCGACCAGGAGCGGTTTGCCCGTCTCGCCCGCAGGATCATCGACGACCTCGGTTATGGAGACCAGCTCGGCGAGGATCCTGAAAATCCCGAGAAATATACGGAAGAGGAGCCAGAGGATGACTCTTCCGCCGAACTTCCCGACTCCGACGGAAGCGACGAATCCGACATCGAGGAGGAAAACGCGGGTGACGGTAAGCTGGTTCAGGACGATGAGGAAGGAACGACAGAGGCGCAGGCGTCGGACGAAAGCGATGAATCCGATGAGAACATCGGCGAGATCGACCCAAACGAATTACCGAGACCACCCGCCCCCGCCCATTCCGAAGCCAGCGCCGACTATAATGTCTATCGAACCGACTTCGATGAGGAGACCAAGGCCGAGGATATGGCCGAACCACAGGAGTTGGAGCGTCTGCGGGCCTATCTCGACCAACAGCTCGAACCTCTCAAAGGGGCAGTCAGCCGGCTCGCGAACAAGCTGCAGCGTCGGCTGCAGGCCCAGCAGAACCGAACCTGGGAGTTCGACCTTGAAGAGGGCATTCTGGATGCCGGTCGTCTCGCCCGGGTTGTCGCCAATCCAACGACGCCGCTCTCGTTCAAGATCGAGCGTGATATGGAGTTCCGCGATACAGTCGTCACGCTGCTGCTCGACAATTCCGGTTCGATGCGTGGTCGACCGATTTCCATCGCGGCGATCTGTACCGACGTGCTTGCCAGAACGCTCGAACGGTGCCAGGTCAAGGTCGAGATACTGGGGTTCACCACGCGGGCCTGGAAAGGTGGCCAGTCACGCGAGCTTTGGCTGAAGGAAGGGCGTCAGAAGCCCACGGGCCGCCTCAATGACCTGCGCCACATCATCTACAAATCAGCCGACGCGCCCTGGCGGAGGGCACGGGAGAATCTTGGATTGATGATGAAGGAAGGTCTTCTCAAGGAAAATATCGATGGAGAGGCACTGGAATGGGCACATCGCCGCGCTGTGGCGAGACCGGAATCGCGAAAGATCCTCATGGTTATTTCCGATGGCGCACCGGTGGATGACTCAACCATATCGGAAAATTCCCCGGATTATCTCGAAAAGCACCTGAGAGCCGTCATCGCCATGGTCGAGCGCCGTAAGCAGGTGGAATTGATCGCGATCGGAATCGGTCACGACGTAACCCAATTCTATTCACATGCCGTCACCATAACGGATGTCGAGCAACTGGCGGGAGCGATTACCGAACAGCTCGCCTCGCTCTTCGAGCCACCTGGTCATTCAGGACTGCGGAGGTCCGGGGACAGGCGTGCGGGCTAACGACCGCGTCCGGAACTCCAGGAAAGACACGCACATGTTCCAGTCATTCGACATTAGGACAAGGCCCGATCAGGGAATATCACGTCTCACCGCCCTCCGCAAGGAACTGGCAGCGGAAAAACTTGAAGGCTTCCTTATCCCCCAAGCCGATGTTCACCAAGGAGAGTTCGTCACCGCCCGGGACGAGCGTCTTGCTTGGCTGACAGGGTTTACGGGGTCAGCGGGATTATGCGCAGCGTTAACCGAGACGGCGGGCCTTTTCGTCGACGGTCGCTACACCATTCAGGCGTCGAACCAAACCGCCGAAGGCTTCAGCACCATCGCCTCGGCCGAAGCCAAGCTGGGAGACTGGCTAAAAGAACACCTTCCCGTCGGGGGAACCATCGGTTTCGACCCATGGCTCCATACGGTTAACGAAGTCCAAAAGCTGAAGAAAAATCTGACGGATACATCCATCGACCTGCGCGCAACCGACAACCTCATCGATCGGATATGGCATGACCAACCGGACCGCCCTTCCAATCCGGTGCACCGCCATCCGAAAGAACTGGCCGGGGAAGGTGACGAATCAAAGCGCTCCCGCATCGCCGAAGAGCTTCGTAAGTCCAGCCACCGGGCAGCCGTGCTTACGCTTCCGGATTCGATCTGCTGGTTGCTGAACATTCGCGGCAGCGATATTCCACGGGTTCCGATCGTTCTCGCTTTCGCCATTTTTCACGATAACGGACGGACGCAGCTCTTCTCGGATCGCGATAAATTCGAAAATCTCGGTCCCGACCCGAACATTGAGGTCGCCCTATGGGACGAATTCGAGCAGGCGCTTGCAGCCCTTGAGGGTCCGGTTCTGATCGATCGAAAATCAGCGCCCTACGCCATCGCACAGCTGCTGGACGCAAATGGTATCAAAACGGCGTTCGGGCAGGATCCCTGCGCCCTACCGAAAGCCCGCAAGAATGAGGTCGAGATCGGGGGAACGCGGGCGGCGCATGAGCGCGATGCCGCCGCAATGTGCGAATTTCTCTCATGGCTCGATTCGGAGGCGCCTGAGGGGAAGATCACCGAAATCGATGCCGTCAGGAAACTTGAGGGATTCCGCATCGCCACCGGTGCGCTCAAGGATATCTCGTTCGAAACGATCTGCGCATCCGGTCCCCATGGAGCGATCGTGCATTACCGCGTGACCGAGTCTACAAACCGGGCAATCCGGTCCGGCGAACTTGTACTTGTGGATTCGGGTGGCCAATACCTGGACGGTACCACCGACATCACCCGTACGATTGCCGTGGGACCACCCTCCACGGAACGACGGAACTGTTTCACCCGTGTATTGCAGGGGATGATCGCGATCTCGACCGTTCGATGGCCGCAGGGTCTCGCCGGTCGTGATCTGGACCCGCTCGCCCGCGTCGAACTATGGCGCGTCGGACTCGACTTTGACCACGGGACCGGCCATGGTGTCGGTGCCTATCTCGGTGTCCATGAAGGACCACAGCGGCTGTCTCGGATCTCTGACGTTCCGCTGGAACCGGGAATGATTCTTTCGAACGAACCCGGTTACTACCGCGAGGGCAGGTTCGGGATACGTATCGAGAACCTCTTGGTCGTGAGGGAAGCGCCCACGCTGGACGGCGGTGACGGTCGCTCGATGCTGAAATTCGAAACCCTGACCTGGGTTCCCATCGATCTCCGACTGGTCAACGCCGAACTATTGACCGAACGCGAAAAGGCCTGGCTGAACGGCTATCACAAAACTGTCCGTGAGAAGCTATCGGAGCGGCTCGGTGACAGCGCCCGATTTTGGCTGGATCAGGTGACGCGACCGATCTGAGGAGGACCCCGCCAGCTGAGCGCGTCTGCCGCATATGACAGTCCACATCGCCTGGTTTGGATCCCAAAGGACGCGGCTTCAGGAATGCTTCTTCGCGGCGGTCATGACGAGCGCACGGCTGTAGGCTTTCAGCGCATCCACAAGACGAAGCACACCGATCACCTCGAAATGACGATGCATCACGTTTGACATTACCGGAATGAAGGAGGTCGAACTTCGCTCAAAGATCTGCATCGCGGTCTCAAGCGTCGCCGTGTCCTTGATGTAGATACCTCGTTCCATAAGCCAACGGCAGGCCTCCTCGCTCGCCGGTCCCGTATCCGCCATCGGCTGCACCGGCGGGCCGACCCGAACAACCGATGGAAGATAGATCTGCGGGCCGGTCGCGAGATGGATGCCACTGCGTTCCAATTGCGTAAGAAAGGTAAGACCGGTCCACAAGATGGGACATCAGGGCGGTGAAAAGCGAGACCGAGACCATCACCGCGATAGCGGTGTGCAAGTCTCCGGTCAGCTCGAACACGATGAGAGTGGCCGAGTTCGGAGCGCCCAGCACGGCGGCGGCGACCGCACCCATGCCAGCGATGGCATAGGGCGTTTCCGGTCCAGGAAAATTCGGGAATACACCTGTGGCGATCGGACCGGATGACAGACCCGTCAGGGTTCCCAACATAAGCGATGGAGAGTGAACGCCTCCCCCCATCCGACCGCCTAGGGTAGTGTCTGCCAGAAAACCCCGTGTTTTTCCGGTGACAGGGCCGAATCCGGCGGATTCCGGCTTCACGGAACTCTGGCCGGGCCCCTCGGGGCGCCGCCCGGGGCTTCGACGGGACGGTCGGTGGCGGGAACATATGGTGAACATCCGGGCCTCCGCCGGCCCGCGGGCACGCCGGTGCGGGCCCCGCAGCGGCGGGGCCTTCCATGGGCCGGTTCACCGGTGGACGCCCAGGTCAGGCGGCGGCGGGGAGCACGGGGCGCTCCCTCGCCGGCGGCATCAGGCCGGGGCGGTGGACGTTCGCGGCCGGCACCGCCAGCGCCACGGCGCCGGCGAAACCCTTCTTTCCGTGGCTCCGCACCCAGTCGAGGCCACGGTGCTCCAGGCTGTTGATGGCCGACCCGCCGGCGGCGTGGGCGCCCCGCGCCCCGCGGAACGCCTCCCCGCTTTCCCGGACGCGGTCCGCCTTCGACAGCCTGCCTTTCCGCGGCATCGCGTCGGCTCCGGCATCCCGTCAGGCCCCAGCCGGTCCGGGGGGCTGTGCGGACCGCGGTCGAAGCTCACCACCGACAGGTCGGGGAACCGGGCCCGCGCCTCCCCGTCCATGGGGACCGCCACGTCCACGTCGCTCCCCTCCCACATCACCGAACGGTGCGGGAGGAATCCGTGACGGTCCTCCAGCACGCGGACGGGGACGCCGGGCTCCACCGGGACCCCGGCCTTTCCCTTCGACATCCAGCGCGTGTGCGGCCCGGATATCGGGTGCACCTTCCCGCGGTGCGGGACCGTCCCTCCCTTCAGGATCCGCCGTCCGGTCAGGTCCGCCCGGTGCCTGACATGGCCGATGAAGCCCCGGATACTGTCCGATGAGCCCGGGATACCGAACATACCGTCGATCTCCGCGCGGCCGGCCTCCGCCCTGTCCGCCAGCTTCAGGGCGGGCCGGAGCGGCGCCTCCACGTCCCCCGGGCGCGGGTTGGCGAGCCATGACGTGGCCACCCGGAGGTAGCCTTTCCGGAGCTTTCCGCAAAGGTATTCCTTCCGCCGCCAGCCGGGCGGCCCAGGCCCCGCAGGCCCGGGACACGTCCCGGACCATGCACCGCACCGCGCCGCGTCCATCAGCAGGCTGCGGTCCGTCGGATAGTGGACGTCGGTCTCCACGACGAGGGAGTCACAGCGGCCGCGCAACGCGTCGCCAGGCTTTTCCGCTGCCACCCTGTGACCCCTCTCCACGACCGTCCTTCCGACCTCGGCGGGAAGCTCCGGCGTGAGGAGCGACACGCTGTCAACCAGACGCTGGTATCCGTATCCGTCCCCGTCCCGTGATCCGTGACCCGGCCTTCGCCGGATCGTCCGGTGCCCGTTCGCCAGGTCCTGAAGCCGGTCGAAACCGCACCCGGGACCCTGCTTCACGACCCCCAGCACCAGGATGGTCAACGGTTCCATCCCCGGCCCGCCGACCCGGCGGCTCCTTCCGGGCGGCACCAGCCGATCCGGAAGCCCGGACAGCCGCTTTCGGGTCCCTTCGTCACCGCATGGGTCCTGGAGGCCGATCGGGATCGCCGGGATGTCGTCCCTCGATTTCACGTCCAGCCTGATCCTCCTGATGTCGGGGGCGCCGGGACTCCGCTGGGTGTCGTGGACCCTGCGCATGGGGGCCTCCTGAAGGGGAGGATTGCCGGATTCCGCGGCATATGGTGGCGAATCCGCCCCCCCCCTGACCGCCATATCCGGTGAATCCCCGCAGGGCGGATTCCGTCATTTACCGCGAAAACCCGTGACTTGGTGGTTTTCTGTCGGACACTAGGGCAATTGCCACGGCAGCGGTCTTCACCACCACGAGGACGATAGCTTCATGCAGGATCAACTGGCCCGTAAGCGCGTGCGATGTCGCCTCATATCCCACACCGATGATCTGGGGAAAGTGAATCGCCAATCACCCAGGAAACAACCCGGCGATCATCCGACGAAGGAAGCGCCACAGTCCAAGGCACGTTTCGATTCGGTCGGCGACGTTCGCCGCCAGAAACACTGCCCGAATCATGACCGCCGCCGCCAGTCCGCAGACAAGATCCAAAATCAGGAAAGCTGGAAGTTCGGCATAGAATCCAATCACCCTCTCGCCCGGTAGCATGAATTCGGTTATGTTCCCGTATTCCATCCGAGCGACGACGGCGCCAGCTACCGAAGCGATGACGATCGGGGCGAATGCATGCAGCGCGAAATGGCGCGGTATTACCTCAAGCGCGAATATGGCTCCGGCGATGGGCGCGTTGAAACCCACCACCATCGCGACGGCAACCGCGCATCCCAGTAGATCACGCCCCGCGATGCCATCGGCCTACATTCGCATGGAAGCCTAGGACGATATAAGCGCAGCCATATGCACAACAGGGCCTTCGCGTCCCGAGGACCCGCCGGAGCCGAGTGTAATGAAGGAGACCGCGACGAAGGCAAGGCCAAGCTTCAAAGGCATACGTCCGTCACGAAGCGCCGCACCCTTAATCACATCCGCCACCGCTTGCACGCGTCCATCTTCGCTGAATGCCTGCATGATCTGGCCGACCAGTAGACCGCCGACGACCGGAACCAGCACGTTCCAATACCAAGGCAGCTGTGCTGCATGGCAGCGCAGGAGACTGACGCTGTCCGCGAGGAAAAGTGTTGCCTGCAGCCAATCGATGCCTTTACGGAACAGCAGCGCCGTAAACCCGCGGCAATTCCTATCAGCAGTGCCATGAACCAGAACCGTATCAGGCCGGGGTCCCGCCTCATCAATATCCCCCTGCCATGCGTCCAGTTGGAAACCTCGATAGACCCATATTCCGGCGCGAATGTCAGGGGGCTGATTTCCGCGGATGCCACCCCTGCGGGTATTCCGCCGACCGGTGTGGCATGGAGCGCGGTTCGCCCGCCCGGGCGGGTGATTTCCGGATTCCGGACGGAGCCAGGCCATGGCCTGCCGCCGTTCATGCAGGATGGGGCGGCGGAAACCGTGGCCCGGGTTCGCCATGGTCATGCGGGCTGTGGCCCGGGCGCGGCCGATGCGGCGGACCGTGACCGCCATCGGCCCTTTCCCGTATCCGAGGACATGTCCGACGCGGGCGCGGATGGAAGGGCGCGTCGCATCACCCCGCCGGACGTACCCGGGCATGGGCCCGCCACGCGGCTTTCCGCGGTGGATACGGGAGCGATGGCCCCGTGCCTTCGGCCGGGCCCCGTTCCCCGCCGGGACGGATCCGGAGCCACTGGCCGGGTCCGGTTCGCCCCTCCGGTTTTCCGAGCCCCGGAATATCCGACCGTCCGGCGGGCACCGGTGTCTTTCCGCACCGCCCCGGCGGGACCGTCAGGCCGGATGCCGGCCGCGCTCCCGCCCGCCCCGGCCCTTACAAAGTTTCACACCTGTATAAAAGATTCCGTCGGTGTATCGGGCGGGCATGCGGTATGGACCCGTACATTTCGATTCGCGGACGCCCGGGTGGCTCGCCACCGCCCTGCGGTCGGGTGAGGCAAGCCGATACGCGCTGGCCCGCGGCCCCGGTGAACCCGGCCCGGTCACGCCCGGCCCCGTGGGGGATGACGGTGACGGCGGGCTGTGGGAGGCGGCGGTGGCGCTGCACCATCCGCCGGGATGCGCGCGACCGCCCGGCGGCCAGGTGCGCCACTGGATACGCCCGGAGCGCCACGGCGTCCCCGGCGCGGTGGGCTTCGGCTCCGCCACATGGTCGCCGGCGGCGCGGGACCGGTGGATCGGCCGGTCCGCCGACGCCCGGGCGGCGGACATTGGGCGGGTGGTGCGCGACCACCGCTTCCCGGTCCTCCCCGGCGTCCGCGTCCACGGGCCGGACCCGCATGTCCCGCCGATGGCGGCAGACAGGGTGGCGGACGACCGGGAGGCCCGATACTCCGTCCGACCCGCGGCGGCCTACACCCACGTCGGAAAGGAACACACCGGGCACGGCCACCGCGGCGCGGGCCGGGCCCCGGCGCTGGAGGACGGCTGGAGGGAGGCGCTCCACCACATGGACCGCCGTCCGGTGGGAACGCCCGCAGAACCTGCGACGGCGCCGGGGACATGGGCCGGACCGTGAGGGAATACGGACGCTCCGGCCACACCGACGGGCGGGTCCGCCGCCGCATCGCTGGCATGGGACGGCGTGGATGGACGGCATGGGTGAGGACCTGCCGGTGATCCTTCCCGCGGGGGCGGGCCGGAAAGCCGCCTGCCGCCCGCCGCAGGACCCGGGGGTGACCATGGAGCACGTTCCGGAGCCGCACCACGGGGCGACGATCGACCACAGCCGTCTCCAAACCACGGAGGGCCTCCCGGAGACCGGCGGTGGGGGATCGGGAAGCGCCGGCGGGTCCGGCGCCGCCGGTGACCTGAAAAAAACGCCCTGCCTTCGACGCCGTGACCGCGGCCCGGGTCTCCGACCTGACCGCGTCCGCCCGGGAGCGGCCGGAGACGCCCGCCACCGGGGCCTTCCCGGAGAGGGACATCGACCCGCTCCACACCATGCCGGAACCGCGGGGCCACTGGGACGTGGTGAGGCCGCCGGACGGTCAGGCGCCCGGCATCCGGACATCCGTCCTCGACCCGGGGCGCCCCGTCGGCCCGCATCCGGACCCGCGGCGGCGGCCGCCGGGGACGGAAAAGGTCCGGCGGGGACCCGGGAGGCTGAACCGGGCCATCCAGGTCCGCGACGCCCCCGGAAAGCGGAGGCGGGAATGGGATGATGTACAGGTGTGGGACTTTGTAAGGCCCCGGCCCGTTCCATCCCTTTCCCCGTCATACGCCGGCGTGGGGCCGGGACCGAAGCGGCGTCCACGGTCCGGCCCCCTGCGGACCCGTGGCCCCGGTCACGGAGCCGCTCCCCGGAAACCGCGGACGGGGACGTGAACGCACAGGCCCGGACCAGCCTCTCCCGAAACGGCCGGACCGTCCTTCGGTCCGGAACCCGGGAAACCGCGGCCGGAACGGGCGGTCCCGGACCGGAAACACCATCCGCCCGTCGCCCGGACCATCCATTGACGCCGGCACCGGAATCCCGGACATCGTCACAGGGTCACGGGGAAGCCGGCCGCCTTACGGCCGGTCCCCGTGGCCGGGCGCTTCCGTCAATACCGGGCGAAAGGCCCCGAAATCCACCTGACGTCCAGGAGCCCCGGGCGGTCCGCCCGTCCGCGGCAGGCGCCCAGGATGGTCCGGGAGATCGAAAGAACCGGGGCTGAGCGTCTCCGGGTCCTCCCTGATCCAATGAATCGGAACACGTGCGGAAAGGCCGGGTTTTTAGACGCTTCCAGTTTCCTCGGATGCCCAGTAACCGCCTTGAAACCGGGTGGGGTTGAGGGGTGTTCATATCGAGGACCTTGCCCGAAGCCACCTTCCCTCGGCCATCGCGGTAACCGGGCTGTCCATGCACCCAAGCAAGACAGGCGCCGCAATCCGTGCCTCCGAAGGAGGGCGATTCCTACGTTAACGCACCTGTCAATATAGGTTCCATAACGCTCCCAAGTCCAACACCAGACATCACCGTCCGGCATGGAAGCACCCGGAATCCCGATGTCCGGCGGCGGTACACCCCGCCGCGCCATTCCAGAATGCTTGGTGTATCCGCCGCAGCCGACACACGGAGCGCATCCGATCTTTGATCGGATCGGCCAGTTCAACCAGCCAACAGCGCTTTGGCCGCCTCGCGCGCCTGGACGGTAATCGTATCGCCCGCCAGCATCCGTGCAAGTTCATCGACCCGCATCACCCCGTCAATAGATGAAACCCCGCTATAGGTCATGTCACCTTCCACGCGTTTCGCAACAAGCCAATGATGCCTGGCCCGCGCCGCGATCTGCGGGGAATGGGTGACAACCAGTACCTGTGCATCCGTCGCCAGCGCAGCCAGCCTTCGTCCAACGGCATCCGCCGTGGCGCCACCCACACCACGGTCAATCTCATCAAAGATCATCGTAAGTCCGGTCGCTCCTCGGGTCAGACACACTTTCAACGCCAGCAGAAACCTGCTTAGCTCACCTCCACTAGCGATCCTTTGGATCGGACCCGGCTCCGCGCCCGGATTTGCGGAAACGGTGAAGGTCACCGCATCGTTTCCCTGAGGCCCGGGATCGACGGGAGCGATCGCCGTCCGAAACGACGCGCGCTCCATCTTCAGTGGCCCGAGTTCCCTCCGCATCGCACCGTCGAGCGCCGCGGCCGCTTCCGCCCTCCGCTCCGACAATGTTTTCGCGACCAGCCCGTATCTGTCCTGCGCGGCCACCCGCGCACGGTTCAGATCATTCAGTCTTTCCTCACCCGCATCGACCTCGAAAAGCCTGCGGCGGAGTTCTTCGGCAAATTCGGTCAAATCGTCCGGTGCGATACGGTGTTTCCGCGCGACCGCCCGAATCCCGAACAGGCGTCCTTCAACGCGCTCAAGTCCAGCCGGATCGGCGGAAAGCGCCTCGATTACACCCGCGATTCCGTTTTCCGCCTCACCCAGTTCGGTCAAGGCATTCGAAAGCGCCGCGATCGGTCCGTCCAACCCACCATCGGCCTGATCGGTCACCCCTTCAAGCCATCGAAGCGCATCCGTGATCATTCCTTCGGCACCGTTTCGACCGATCACTTCATATGCTTTGGTGATATCGCCGCGAATCCGCTCGGCGGAACGCATCAGCCGTCGGCGACGGTCCAATTCACCTTCCTCACCCGGTCTCGGAGCCAGATCGTCAAGCTCCTCAAGTGAATGACGCAGGAAATCCGCTTCCGTCCTCGCCTCCTCAAGACCGGCAGCTGCCTCCGCCAGATCACGTTCCGCATCGGCCAGAGCCCGCCAGGACCGTCGGGTCTCCTCCAGCAGGGAGTCGACCCTCGCGAACGTATCGAGCAGGTTCCGGTGACGACGCTGGTCCAGCAATCCCCGGTCATCGTGCTGGCCATGAATTTCCATGAGCTTTTCCGACAGGGCGCGCAGCACCTCACCGGAAACACGACGGTCATTGACATAGGCGGTGTTCCTGCCGCCACGAACACTCACACGCCGGAATATCACTTCATCGGACTCGGGAAGTCCCGCATGGGACAAAACGCATCGCGCCGGGTGGTCCGGCTCCAGACTGAAAGTGGCGGCGACCTCTCCGCGTGCCGCTCCATCCCGAATCATGCCCGATCGCACTGGCCATCCGAGCGCGAAGCCGAGGGCGCCAAGCAGTATCGACTTCCCCGCTCCCGTCTCTCCGGTCAGAACATTGAGCCCAGGCCGAAACGCGATCTCCAGCCGGTCAATGATCGGCAGGTCATGGATTTCAAGCGCACTCAGCAACGCCGCAAGCCACCAGCAGAAAGCTTAAAGCCACTCGCCGCGTACCATCTGTCGGTATATCCTGCGCAGCCAGCCGTCATCGGCGACCTCCGCCCGCAATCCCTGCCCCGTGAGAAGCTGGAAGCCGTCATTGTACCACGGGGTTGACCGATAGTTATAGCCAAGGATCGCACCGGCTGTCTGCGCCTCGTCGGTCAGCCCGAGAGAGATATAGGCTTCGATAAGACGATAGAGCGCCTCAGCGGTATGCGTCGTGGTCTGAAACTGCTCGACAACCACCCTGAACCTGTTGACCGCCGCGGTGTGATGTCCCCGGGCAAGATAATAGCGCCCGATTTCCATTTCCTTGGCGGCCAGATGGTTGAAGGCGAGGTCGAATTTGAGGGACGACGAGCGCGCGTATCCCGAGTCCGGATACCGCTCTATGACCGTCCTGAGCGACTGCAGTGCTTCGAGAGTAACGCCCTGGTCACGACCGATCTCGTCCACCTGGTCGTAGTAGGAAAGCGCGAGTAGGTATTGGGCGTAGGCCGCATCCTCGTTCGCGGGATAGAATTCGATATATCGCTGGGCGGTAGCCCGGGAATTTTCGTAATCCCTGTCCTGATGGTAGGCGTAGGCCTGCATGATCAAGGCCCGCTTGGCGAGTTCGGAATAGGGATAGAGGCGCTCGACCTCACCGAATGTAACGGCGGCATCCGAAGGATTTCCCGCCTCAAGCTCGAATTCCGCCCGATTGAATATCTCGGTCGCGGTCATGTCTTCGATATTGGTCCGATCGTTCCCGCCGCACCCCGACAGCGCGATGCCCGCAGCGTAAAGGACCACGACCCCGGTTCGTTTCAACATCCCTCTCATTCCCGATGCCTTCCTCACGTTGCCCTGAGTATGGAAAATCCGCGGCCCTGCTTTAGCACAGGCGGAGATGGGACAAAACGCTCTTTTATGGAAGTCAGGCCGCGCGCTTGAGTCCTTCGGGAAGGGATTCGCCGATTCCCGAACCGGGAAGCGCCGCGACCGTGTCGGCGTCACATCGAATCAGCCGAAACGCCTGAGGCCGGGCGAACAACTCCCTCATGAGGCGGTTGGTCAGCGCATGGCCTGCCCGAATGCCGGTATAGCGACCGAGAATGGGATGCGCGGCAAGGGCCAGATCACCCATGACGTCAAGCATTTTGTGTCGCACCGCCTCATCGGGATAGCGTAGTCCACCCGGATTCAGGACCGTGCCACCGTCCACCACAACCGCGTTTCGGAGCGTACCCCCACGTGCAAGACCGACACTGCGCATGAATTCGACATCGGCTTTGCGACAGAACGTGCGGCTGTCGCACAGTTCATTGATGAACGTGCCGTTGACCATGCTGAGTGACATCGCCTGGGATCCGATCGCCGCGTCCTCGAATTCTATGCTGAAATCAATTTCAAGCACCTGCGCCGGTTCGATCCGGGCCGATGCCTCCCCATCGCACACCTCAACCGGTTCAAGGATCCGGATCGCGCGCATCGGCGCATCCAGCGTTCGGATTCCGCACCGGAAGAAAGTGGTCACAAAAGGAGCCGCGCTGCCATCGAGGATCGGCACTTCCGGCCCGTCGATATCGATCAGGGCATTGCGAATGCCGCAGCCTTCAAGTGCCGCCATGACATGCTCGACGGTGGAGACCGAAACGCCGTCGGCGTTTTCAAGCCTGCTGCAAAGTCGGGACTGAGCCACCGAATCCCAGCGGGCCGGGATCATCCTGTCCCCGTTCACTTCGTCAACGCGCCGGAACCACACTCCGAAATCGACCCGTGCGGGCCGCACTGTCAAGCGAACCTTTTGTCCGTTATGCAGACCCACCCCGGCAAAGGTGGCGGGTGACTCAAGTGTCATTTGCATCGTGAGCGCAATCCAGAAGCGAAACGCGAAATCTGACTTGATGTTTCGCTAGACCAGCGAGTCGGAAGCCACAATTCACGCTTTGCAACGTCCTGAAACATGCGGGTTCTATAAGCGGATTCTCGCCGAAACCGGCGATCCATCCGTCGAAATGTCCCGCTCTGACACGGGATTGCGGAGATTGATGTATGCGACGGAGGTATGCGCCACCGTCCGGTCGATAAAGGTCCGGGGTCCCGCCACCGTCCGGAGGCGGCGCATGTCGCCTAATTCCATTCTCAGTTCGCCTGCCGTCTCAGGAATGCCGGAATACCAACCCGGTCCTGTTCGGCGTGCCGATTTTCCTGCCCGACCGACGGTTCCGTTACATGCGGTTCCCGCTGAATGCCCGAAGACGAGGCTTCCCTAGACTTGGTCATGCGCTCGATCAGTCCGCTGGCCCGGAAGCGTGACGTTCGTTGGGTCTCGGCGGCGGCTATCTCCGACTCGGCCTGTCGGTCCTCGGGAGTCTTCGCGACTGCCGCCCGAAGTCGGGCCATCGTCTCGGCGCTCGGAACGCCTGGCCTCCGGATTTCGGGTTCAACGGGTTCTGAAACACGCTCTGCCGACATATCCGGAAATTCCTGGATCGGTGGTGGCATTCTCGGTTCCTGAAGATAGGTGACGGGCGCGACGCCAGTTTCATTCTCCAGCCTCTGTCCATCCGACCCCTGTGCGAGCGTCAAATCCATCTGCGGCGTTTCCGCATGCGTTTCGACTTCCGTAGACCGTATCCCGATGTCCTGGACAGACTCCTGGAATTCAGATTCAGGTATCGCTGATGCGATCACGGTTTCGGCGGATGGCTCCCGGTCCAGCACATGGGAATGGGAGACCAGCGCCTCGTTGGACGATTCCGACCCGATGCCCGTTGCGACGATGCTGACCCGCATCACTCCCTCCATCGTATCATCAAGGGTGGAACCCGTAATGATCGTGGCATCCTTGTCGACGATCGATTTGATCTTTGTGGCCGCTTCGTCGAGTTCGAAAAGCGTGAGGTCCTGTCCACCGGTCACGTTGATCAGGACGCCCCTTGCCCCCTGCAGCGAAATCTCGTCGAGGAGTGGGTTGGCGATCGCTTTTTCCGTCGCCTCCTTGGCTCGGTCCGCTCCACTCGCTTCACCGGTACCCATCATGGCCTTGCCCATTTCATCCATGACGGTGCGCACATCGGCGAAATCAAGGTTGATCAGCCCCGGACGGACCATCAGGTCGGTTACTCCCTTCACACCCTGATAGAGAACATCATCGGCGAGGGCGAACGCTTCGCTGAACGTGGTCTTCTCATTGGCCAGCCGGAAGAGGTTCTGATTGGGAATGATGATAAGCGTATCCACCATCGTCTGCAGAAGCTCGACACCTTCATCCGCGATGCGCATGCGCGCCGCACCTTCGTACTGGAACGGTTTGGTTACGACACCCACGGTCAATATGCCGAGTTCCCTCGCCGCCTGGGCGATGATCGGAGCGGCGCCGGTGCCTGTACCTCCGCCCATTCCGGCGGTTATGAAGCACAGATGCGACCCCATCAGATGATCGCCGATCTCCTCGATCGTTTCCTCCGCGGCGGCCGCGCCTTTGTTAGGCTTCGCACCCGCTCCGAGACCCTGCGTAACGTTGAGGCCGAGCTGAATGCGCGCCGACGCGTTGCTCATCCGAAGCGCCTGCGCGTCCGTGTTGGCCGCGACGAAGTCAACGCCTTGAAGCTCTTTGGCGATCATGTTGTTGACGGCGTTGCCTCCGGCTCCGCCGATCCCGAAGACAGTGATCTTCGGCATGATTTCCGCCTTTTCGTGCATGCTCAGGTTCAATGTCATTGATTTGTCCGCCTGTCCTTCTGCCATCGGTATGTTCCGACCGTTTTCGGTTCATCAACGGATGGAAGACTCCAATCCACTCCAATCCACTCCAATCCGCACCACTCATTATACTACATGACATGAATGCGACACAAAATCCAGCGGATTCTGTCCAAGATTCCACATCTTCATGCGAATCCCGCATTCCCTTGCCCCTTACCAGTTTTCCCTGAACCACCGTACCGCCCGCTGGATCGGTCTTCTGGGACCCGCCTCCGCCGGCCTTTGGAAGTCCCACCATTCGTCCTGGGGATGCGCCGCGAACAGACACAGGCCCACGCTGGACGAGAACCCCGCTCCCGAAGCAGACTGCGGTAGGCCCCTGACACGTAGCGGAACCCCGATCCGCACCTGATTCCCCAGGATTCTAGCCGCCAGATCCTGCAGACCCGGAATCTGGCTTGCGCCCCCGGTCAGAACGATCTGTTGGCTGGGTAGGTGCTCGAATCCCGCCGCCTCAAGTTTCGAACGCACCTCTTCGAGAATCTCCTCGACGCGGGGCTGAATGATGCCGATCAACTCACTGCGGCTGACCGTCCGCCGTTCCTCGCCCCAACCATCGGCTTCACCTTCTATCTCGATCATGTCCCGATAGTCGTTTCCGATGGCGACAACGCCACCGTAGCGGGTCTTGATCCGCTCGGCGGTCGTATACGGAACCTTTAGGCCCAGGGAGATGTCCTGCGTGATGTAGTCGCCGCCTATATTCACCACGTCGGCGTAGACCATGTGCTTTTTCATGAACATCGATATGCCGGTCGTACCGCCGCCGAGATCCACGCAGGCCGCGCCGAGCTCGCGCTCGTCCTCGACGAGACTGCTAAGCCCGGACGCATAGGCGGAGGAAGCGATTCCGGCGAGTTCCATATCACAGCGCTTGACGCAGTGAACAAGGTTTCTCACCGCGCTGGAACCGACGGCCAGCAGGTGCATGTCACAGGCGAGGCGATTTCCCACCTGACCGCGCGGGTCGTTCAGTCCTGTGCGGTAGTCCAGGACGAAATTGACCGGTTGGGCATGTAGAACCTCAAGTTCCCGAACCTCGTCGGGAACCTCGCAGACGGTGAGCACCCGCCCTATATCGTGTTCCGAGACCTCACTTTCCGACAGATCGATCACACCCGTGAGAGCGTAACTGCTTGGATTCGCTCCGGAAAAGCAGGCGATCACGTGATCGACGCGCAGGTTGGCCATTTTCTGGGCGGATCGGACCACCTTACGGACCGCCCGTTCCGTTTCAGCCATCGTCTCGATTTCACCGAACCGAACGCCACGCGACTGGGTTGAGGCGGCTCCCACCACGCGAAACCCGCTCTGACCAGCCATGGAACCGACGTTATCGGTTCTGACTTTATGTTTGGATCTGTCAAAACTCAGCACCAGACATGCAATTTTCGATGTACCGACATCCAGAATGCCGACAACCCCGCGCTGCATTGCGGCTCTGCGCATGCTTCGCATGGCCCGTTGGGTTTCGTATAGCTGTCTCATCGATCGGAAACTCCGGCTTCCAGAGCCTTGATGCGGCGCATTTCCTCAACAGCGCCCTGGCGTACGCGCGCGGTCTGCCGACGCGGATTGCGCATATCGACGGCGGCGATGTCCCTAGCGAGCAGATACTGGTTCTGATCGAGCGCGATCACCCGTTCCAGCACGGCGATGGCCCCGGTCTCGGGCAGCATGATCCGTTGGTCCCGATCGAGGATGACATCCCATCGGCGCTCTCCCACGCGCACCAACCCCCGCAGTCTCGCCTGCAAAGGTTCCAACGCCGCGACGATGGCCAAAGCCTCGGTGACCGCCGTGTCGGCGCCTTCACCCGCGATCAGGGGCAGGTCGCCACGGTCCGCCCGATTCGCCAGCGGCACGGCAAATCCGCCATCCTCGCTCAATAGCTGCAACGTATCATCCATGCGCCAGATCGCGACCGGAATGCGTTCGGTGACCTCTATATGCAGGATATCGCCGGGACGAATGCGGACTTCCGCCGACGCGATGACGTCAAGGCTTTCAACCGCCGACTGAATTTGATCCAGATCGAGCTCGAACGTGCTGACCGGGAACCGAACCGGAAGAATTTGTCTGATGCGCGCGGCCGACGCCTCACCGGCCCCATCGATCGAGACGAACCTTATCATGAATTCGGGGCGTTCGGTGACAAAACTCCGGATTGTTTCGACATGGACAAGCAACGACCGCTTGATCGCTTCGACATCGATGTACCAACTGGCCAGAACCGCCATCACCAACGTCGGGACCACAAACTTTACGGAGATGCGGGTGGAGTGAGTGAGCCAAAGGCG
This sequence comes from uncultured Rhodobacter sp., assembly GCA_965201085.1. GTDB lineage: Bacteria > Pseudomonadota > Alphaproteobacteria > Rhodobacterales > Rhodobacteraceae > JAPOUP01. Next base: position 75,542 of record CBDAVS010000021.1, read on the forward strand.
CTGAAGCCTATACGCCACCCGCGAAACCGCCGGTTGGTATATCAAGCGATCCGTCATCTGTCGCATGACGCGTCCTCCACCAAGAACCGACAGAGGCTACCCATATCGATCCCCACATGCCGCGCCTGTTCAGGGGTCAGCGAAGTGGGGGTCATTCCGGGCTGGGTGTTGGTTTCCAACAGGACCAGACCATCGAGCCCAGCCGATTCATCCCAGCGGAAATCGGTTCGGCTCAATGTCCGGCATCCCAGCGCTTCGTGGGCGCGCAGGGCGTAATCGAGACAGGCATCGAATACGTCCTTGGGAACATCGGCGGGCAGGGTGTGGAACGACCCGCCTTCATCGTATTTCGCTCGGTAGTCGTACCAACCTACGGTCACTATATCCGTCACCGTCAGGGCACGGTCGCCCAGAACGGTTGTCGTAAGTTCACGACCCGGCGCGAAGGCTTCGACCATGACGCGGTCCGGAATATCTTCGGGGAGCACTGGCGGAGCGGCGTCATCCTTATCCACGATAACCACACCGAGCGAAGACCCGCCCGCATTGGGCTTGATCACATAGGGTGGCTGCATCGCGTGATTCCTGGAGGCCGATTCGCGGTCGACAAGCGAGGACGCGACGACGGGAAGTCCGGCGGCACGGTATGTTTCCTTCGTGCGCTGTTTGTCCATCGCCAGAGCCGAGGCGAGGACACCGGAATGGGTATATGGAATCGAGAGCCATTCCAAAATGCCCTGTACGCAGCCGTCCTCCCCCCAGCGACCGTGCAGGGCGTTGAACGCGACTTCCATGGAGGACTCGGCAAGACGTGCACAGAGGTGCTCGTCAGCGACGATTTCCTCCACTTCGTGCCCCACGGCACGCAACGCTTTGGCACATTCCCGCCCCGTGAACAGCGATATCTCGTGCTCGTTGGATGGCCCACCCATCAACACCGCCACTTTGGGGGCTGCCCTGCTCGACATGCCCGGATCGCTTTCCGATCTGGTGTTCCGGCCATATTTTTGGCACGAAACAATTGATTATTACCCGCCGCGAAAGGGTTCTCCGACCCTAATCAACTCCCATTCTAGCTTGATTCCAGAGAATTGAAACACCTTTTTTCGCACTAATTCTCCGAGCGCCTCCAGGTCCCTTGCGGTTGCCAATCCTGTATTTATCAAGAAATTCGGATGTTTCGACGACATTCTTGCACCACCTAGAGTAAATCCGCGCAATCCGGCGCCATCGATGAGACGCCAGGCTGTCAGGTCGTGACCGCCGTCTGATTCGGAACTGCTGCGCCCGGAAGGATTGCGGAAGGTCGAGCCCGCCGTCCGATCCCTGGTCGGTTGGGTCGCGTCACGTCGGGCTAGCTGCGCCTCGGCCAGTTCCGCAAGCCGTGCTGCATCACCGCGTGGCGCCTCGAACGTGGCCTCTGTGATGACGGTATCGGGAGGCAGGTCCGTCCCGCGGTAGCGAAACCCCAGTTCCTCCGATGAAAGAGTGATGGCTTCCCCTGCCCTCGTAACCGCCCGTGCGGAAACGAACCTGTCAGCGATATAGGTGCCGTAACAGCCCGCGTTCATTCGCACCGCGCCGCCGATAGTTCCCGGTATGGTGCGCAGAAAAGTAAGATCGAGGCCCAAAGCGGCGGCATTGCGCGCGACATGGGCATCGAGCGCCGCCGCTCCGGCAGTCACCGTGTCACCTTCGACCGAGATACGGTTAAATCCGCGCCCCAACCGCAGGACCACGGCGCGGATGCCACCATCCCGAACGATCAGGTTGGATCCCACTCCCATGGGGAACACTTCGATTCCAGAATGGAGTTCACACAGGAACAGCCGCAGATCCCCGACATCCGCTGGCTGGAACAGCCAGTCCGCCGGCCCTCCCACCCGCAGCCAGGTAAGGTCTTTCAGCGGACGGTTGGGTATCAGGGTTCCTCTGGGATGTGGTATGGAGCTGGACATCACGCCTCCCGCTATCGTCACGCGGAATCGTTTGCAACACGCGTATTCCGTATTGACATAGTGAAGATGAAGGTTCGAAAAGACCCCGCTTGCATCGCGGCGGCGTATGCGCGATGCCTACCGACGCAAAGAGGATCTATGGCACTTCCCGTCATACAGCAGGTCAGGATATGGAGCGTCGCCGCGGTCGTTTTATTGGCGGTCCTCTGGTTTCTTGGCGACATCGTCCTGCCTTTCGTTCTGGGAGGGGCGATCGCGTATTTTCTCGATCCGATCGCCGATTTCCTCGAACGGATGGGGCTATCCCGGGTATTGGCCACGGTCGTCATCACGCTCACCGCAATCATAGTGTTCACGGTTCTGGCGCTGGCGGTGATACCGTCCGTGGTCAACCAGGCGGCGGCGCTGGTGGCGTCGGCTCCGCAGCTTGTGGATGACCTTCAGACATTCCTTAGCAAGAATTTTCCTGCGGTGATGGACCGGAGCTCGATCATCCGCCAGTCGCTGGAAGGCCTGGGCGATATGATCAGCGCGAAAGGTGCGGACCTGATAGATGGCATCCTTTCGAGCGCGGCGGGACTTCTGAACATTCTGATTCTCGCATTCATCGTGCCTGTCGTGGCGTTCTACATGCTGCTTGACTGGGACCGTATGATCGCGAAGATCGAACGGATCCTGCCGCGGGACCATTCCTCGACCATCCGCAGGCTGGCTTCGGAGATCGACCGCACCCTCGCGGCGTTCATACGCGGCCAAGGCACGGTCATGCTGGTGCTGGCCACGTTCTACGGAACCGCGTTGATGCTTGTCGGTCTGGAATTCGGACTTATCGTCGGCGCGACCGCCGGACTGCTCTCCTTCATTCCCTATGTCGGCGCCCTCGTGGGAGGCGCGATGGCGATCGGCCTCGCTTTTTTTCAGTTCTGGGGTGAGTGGGCATGGATCGTGGCGGTCGTTGTGATATTTTTCGCCGGTCAGTTCCTTGAGGGGAATATCCTGACCCCGAAACTCGTCGGCGACTCCGTAGGGCTCCACCCGGTCTGGCTTATCTTCGCGCTCTCGGTGTTTGGATCCCTGTTCGGTTTCGTGGGTCTGCTTGTCGCGGTTCCGGTCACCGCGGCTCTGGGCGTGCTGGTGAGGTTCGCGTTGGAGCGGTATATGCGTGGTCTTCTGTATCGCGGAGGTGGGGACGCATCGGATGACCCGGGTCAGTGACCGGTCAGCTCACGTTCGATCTCCCTTTCGAGCCGGCACACGGATGGGGTGATTATTTCGTTTCCTCAAGCAACGCCGCTGCGGTCAAAGCGGTACTGAAGCGGTCGGACTGGCCGCAGGGAAAGCTGGTGCTGACAGGCCCGCGCAGATCGGGCAAGACACACCTTGCCAAGGTTTGGGCGACCCAAACGAGCGCACCGCTCGTTTCCGCGTGGGACATTGATTCAAGGTGTATCGACCGACTGACCGAAGGCCCGGTTGCGGTCGATAACGCTGATGCCGCACTGGGCGACCGCAACGCGGAAGAGGCGCTGTTTCACCTCCATAACCTCGCGCTGGCGCAAGGTATCCAACTCCTGATCACTACGGGAGCGCCACCGGCGAACTGGTGTGGCATCCTGCCGGACCTGCAGAGCCGAATGCAAGGGGCGCAGATGGTTTCGCTGTCCGAGCCGGATGACCCGCTGCTCGCGGCGGTCCTGATAAAACAATTCGCCGACCGGCAGGTTGCGGTGGACTCGGGGGTAATACTTTATCTTGTCGAACGAATCGAAAGGTCGTTCGCCGGTGCCAGCCGCGTTGTCGAAGCGCTCGACGACGCCGCGTTGTCCCGGAAACGGCGGATTACCAAGGCATTCGCGCGGCAGATACTGGACAAGCTGGCGTGGGACGAGAGATAACCGCATTTACAACCGTAATGGATGGTATCGGAATGACTCAGGCCAATTTCCTCTCGGCGCCGTTTCCCGAACCGGAAGAACCGCTTGCCGATATGTCCGGCCCGCAGCGGTTCCACAATCGAGAACTCAGTTGGTTGGGTTTCAACTGGCGTGTTCTGGAAGAGGCCGAGAATCGACGCATCCCGTTTCTGGAGCGCCTGCGGTTCCTTTCAATTTCAGCGACGAATCTCGACGAATTCTATACGGTACGGGTGGCGGGTCTACGGGAACTGGCGAACGGTGGCCACAACACCGCCGGTGTCGATGGTCTCACCCCGGTTCAGCAGCTTCGGTACATAGGCGCGGTCGCACGCGCTTTGATGGAGCATCAGCAGAACGTATGGGACATGCTAAGGTCCGAAATGGAGGCAGCGGGGATTCTGCTGCTCACCGGGAAATGTCTGAGCCGGCAGGACCGACACTATCTATCGGACGTTTTCCTTAAGGAAGTCTTCCCGGTTCTGTCACCATTGGCGATCGACCCCGCGCATCCGTTTCCGTTCATTCCCAATGCCGGGTATTCACTGGCCCTGCATATGGAACGGAAATCCGACGAGCGCCGCCTGCGCGCGCTTCTCCCGGTTCCGAGCCAGATCGATCGTTTTGTCCGTCTACCTGACGAGAACGGAAGCAAGCGGTTCCTGCCATTGGAAGAACTGCTGCTGCTTTCCGTCAGCGATCTATTCCCCGGCTATACGAAGAAGGGGCATTGCGCCTTCCGGGTATTGCGCGACAGCGATATCGAGGTGGAGGACGAGGCGGAGGACCTGGTACGGGAGTTCGAGGTCGCGCTGAAGCGGCGAAGGCGGGGAGAGGTCATTCGGCTCCAGCTCAGCGCGAAGGCGCCGAAGGCGCTTCGTGAGATGATCATGTTGGAGCTGAACGTCGGAGCTTCGGAGGTGATCGAGCTTCCGGGTCTAATCGGCATGGCGGATCTGTCGGAACTCGTGCTTGAGGACCGGCCGGATCTGCTATGGCCCGCCTTCGCGCCGAGAGTGCCCGAACGGGTGCAGGATCACGACGGCGACATGTTCGCCGCGATCCGGCAAAAGGACATGTTGCTGCATCATCCCTATGAAACCTTTGACATGGTGGTTCGGTTCCTGAAACAGGCGGCGGCCGACCCCGATGTTCTGGCGATCAAGCAGATGCTTTACAGAACCTCGACCCACAGCCCGATCGTCGAGGCTTTGTGCGAGGCCGCCGAAGACGGCAAGTCGGTGACTGCGCTGGTGGAACTGAAGGCCAGGTTCGATGAAATGGCGAATATCCGGCAGAGTCGCCGACTGGAACGCGCAGGCGCCCATGTGGTCTATGGTTTCCTGAATTATAAGACCCATGCTAAGATAAGCACCGTCGTCAGGCGCGAAAATGGAAAACTCGTCACCTACACTCATTTCGGCACCGGCAACTATCATCCGATCACGGCCAAGACTTACGCGGATCTGTCCCTTTTTACATGCGATGCGGCACTCGGGTGCGACGCCACCAAGGTTTTCAACTATGTGGGTGGCTACGCCCCACCTGACGGTCTGGAGAATCTCTCCATATCGCCGCTGACGTTAAAATCCACCCTATTGCGGATGATCGACGACGAAGCCAAACACGCTGCGGTCAGTCGCCCTGCGGAAATATGGGCAAAACTGAATTCCCTGATTGAATCCGACGTGATCGACGCTCTCTACGCCGCCAGCGGCAAAGGCGTGAAGATCAACCTCGTGATTCGTGGCATCTGCGGGCTCAGACCCGGAATCAAGGGCCTGTCCGAGAACATCCGTGTCAAATCGATCGTAGGTCAATTTCTGGAGCATTCGCGCATTGTGTGTTTTGGCAATGGCTACGGCCTTCCGAGCCTGAAGGCGCGTGTGTTCATATCTTCGGCGGATTGGATGGATCGGAACCTGAACCGTCGGGTTGAGACATTGGTTGAGATCAAGAACGCCACGGTAAAGGCGCAGATCGTGAACCAGATCATGGCGGCGAATCTTGCGGATGAGGCGCAGAGTTGGGTAATGTCGTCCGATGGCAGCTTCAATCGCCATCTGCCTGCCTCCGACGAGGAGCCGTTCAGCTGCCACCGCTTCTTTATGAATAACCCATCGCTCTCAGGACGTGGTTCGGCGGGCGCATCGGACGTTCCCGAACTGACGCATTCCGTAAGCGTCGCATCTTCCGGCAACGGCAAGCTGGCCGACCGGATAGAGCTCGGACACCGGTCGACCGTATCGAAGCACCCTTCCGCCTCGTTGCAGGAGGCGATGACCGCTTAAATCACATTGCGTAACACCGAATAGCCGCCTACATGACCCCGGCATATCGCCTTAGACGCCCGACCGGTCCATGAAATCCGGGCATATACTCGAAGGCGCGGGTTCGACCGCGGCTTATCGCATCAAATCGCCATACGTTCGCGACGGAACGTCTGACAGAACAAGTGCTGCCCCAAGATAAACATGCGTGGAGGCTGGTTACCCGAAGTGATCGGTCGAGAGAAGTTTCCCGATGCGCGCCGTCGGCGCGAAGCGACAATCCTTAGAGTTTGAATCATAAGTCACTGATATCATTAAACTATTGTTTTTCATGGAGTTGACGCCCTCGCCACCCGCCTGAGCAGGAACCGGCAGGCGGCCAGCTGCGCCCATGCCAGCGAGTTCTCACTGAGCCTTTCGTAATCTTTCGACAGGCGGCGGCACCGGCCCATCCAGGCGAAGGTCCGCTCCACCACCCAGCGGCGGTAGAGAACCGTGAACCCTTTGACATTCTTCGGTTTTTCGACGATCCTGATCACGTTCGACAACCCCATCCCCTCAAGCCGGTCCCGCAGCTTCGGACCCGCGTAGCCACCGTCGGCGAACAGCCTACACACCGTGGGCACCGTCTCCAGCAGCTTCGCGATCAGGTCCGGTGCGCCGTCCCGGTCCTGGATGTTGGCGGTGTGAACCGTCATGACGATCGGTGTGCCGTCGGCGTCCACGATCAGGTGCCTTTTCCTCCCCTTCACCTTCTTCCCGGCGTCGTAGCCGCGGGGCCCGCCGCTCTCCGTGGTCTTCACCGACTGGCTGTCGATCGAGGCGGCGGTCGGCTCCGCGGAGCGCCCCGAACACCGCCGCGCGAGGTCCCGGAGACGATGCACGAGACGCTCCAGGAGCCCGCTCCGCCGCCATGCGTAAAAATAGTTCTGGACGGTGGAAAACGGTGGATATCCAGAGGGTAACGCGCGCCACTGGCATCCCGTGGACAGGATATACTGGACCGCGTCGAACACCGACCGAAGGTCGACCTCGCGCGGCCGTCCCATCCTTCCCTGCTTCGGCAGCATCGGCTCGATGATGGTCCATTCGGCGTCGGTCAGATCGTTTTGACTGTGGTCGTCCGGGCGCTTATGGAGCTGTTGGGTGGTCCTGTTCCAGGGCATGGCGATCTCCGGATTTGGTTGCTTTCACCAACCGGAATGCCACATCCTGCGGGACCACTCAACTTATGGAACAAACTCTTAGGGTGGAACCGCGAGCGCTCCCAGGATTCGATCAATCGTTCAGACGGGCCGAAGCGAGGGTATCCGATCGGTTATTGACGCGCTTGGCCTGATCCATCAGTTTCCCGAACGAGCCCATGGGAGGAAATGGCGTATGGATGGCCGCGTCGAGGCGTTCGCAGAGGACCGGGAGCTTTTCGATCGCCCGCTCTTTGACGATCCGGCGATGCGGCGACTGGCACGTGTCGGTGTCGTCGATGTCGGATCGAACTCCGTCCGAATGGTGATCTTTGACGGTGCGGCGCGAAGTCCCGCATATTTCTTTAACGAAAAAATACTGGCATCGCTTGGCACGGGTGTTTCAGAGACGGGCCTGCTGAATCCCAAGGGGCGCAGACGTGCCGTCGCAGCTATCCGGAGATTTCAGCTTCTTGCGGATTCGTTGGAAGCCTCTCCGCTGACACTGGTAGCGACCGCCGCCGTTCGTGACGCCCGGGACGGGCCGGAATTCTGCGAAGAGATCCAGAATGGAACGGGGCTGACACTGCACATAATTCCGGGTGAGGAGGAAGCGCGGTTTGCGGCACAGGGTGTGCTGCTGGGTTGGCCGGACGCCAGCGGCATGGTTTGCGACATAGGCGGGTCATCGATGGAACTGGCGGAACTTGTCCGTGGCCAGGTCCATGCCTGTACGACATCACTGCTTGGACCGCTGCGCCTTCAGGCCATCGGTGACAAGCGGGAACGTAAACGCCATATCCGAATTACTATCGAAGGGCTTGCCTCGAGGATGGGAGTCCGTCAGGAGAGACTCTATCTTGTCGGTGGCTCCTGGCGCGCGATCGCCCGGCTGGATATGGAACGTCGTGGTTATCCACTTCACGTTCTTCATGAATACAGGATGACCTCGGGCTCGATCCGAAAGACGCTGAAGTGGATGGTGGATCATCCGCTTTGCGGGCTGAGATCGCTGACGGGTATCTCCGAAGCGCGGATTTCGCTTGTGCCTCTCGCCGGTGAGGTGCTGCGGGAACTTCTAGGTGTGTTGAAGCCGCGCGAGGTCGCGATATCGAGCTACGGTATTCGTGAGGGACTGCTGTTCGAACGGATGCCGGACGCGCTACGCCGCAGAGATCCGTTGATCGAAGCCTGTCGCTTCGCGGAGGCGAAAGATGCCCGACTCCCCGGATTCGGGCGCGTTCTCCATAAATTTGTCGCTCCACTGTTTCGAAAGGTTCCGCCCAACCGATGCCGGATCATCAAAGCCGCCTGCCTGTTGCACGACGTTAACTGGAGAGCCCATCCAGACTATCGGCACGAAGCCTGCTTCGACTACGTATCGCGGGCATCGCTCGGAGGACTGACCCACTCAGGGCGGATATTTCTAGGACTAGCTTTGTTACATCGCTATCGAAACAACCGCGAAAACACACGTTTCGCACCGCTCCTGAATCTGCTGGATGAGCGGGATTTACATCAGGCGGAAGTTCTTGGAAGAGCGATGCGGTTCGGTTCTATGCTTGCGGCGAATGATGCGAAAGCGATCGGAGAGATGCGATGGAGACCCCGAAAGGGGGCATTGGAACTGCGTTTGCCCAAGCGTTCGATCGATCTGTTCGGTGAGGTTGCGGAAGCGCGCTTCCATGCGCTGTCGGAAGCGCTCGACGCGGAGCCGACGGTCAAGACCCTGCGCGGCTGAACGTTACCACGAGCGCGATCACCCGAGGGTCATCCGAGCCGGAATTGCAGGCGTCTAGATGCCTGTCCAGTCGGTGAATATCGCATGCACTTTCATCACAGATATCCTGTTGACTTCGGCAATTCAGGCCCGCGCCGACAGCGAATGAACCCACTGTGCCGACGATCCAGTTACGCCAGTCCAGATGTGCGGCAGGCGCTCGGAGCGACCTTGCAGCCGTCAGATGTACACCCATCGCATCAAAAGCATGAGGGCGACCCATCCTGCCGGTCCACCCGATCTACATGGTTCGAGCGCCTTCCATTCCGAACGCTTCAGGACATTCTCGGGGATCTCGGGACGGTCGGCGGGACTTGCGTGCTAGGTCTGGCAGTCTATAACCCGGCCAATTTGTAGGTGCCGAGGGACAGATGCCGAAACGGGAAGACATAGAATCGATCATGATTATCGGCGCCGGACCAATAATCATCGGCCAGGCCTGCGAATTCGACTACTCCGGTGCGCAGGCCTGCAAGGCGCTGCGCGAGGAAGGTTACCGCATTATCCTCGTCAACTCGAATCCGGCCACGATCATGACGGATCCCGGGCTGGCGGACGCAACCTACATAGAACCGATCACCCCCGCTTTCGTCGCCCGCATCATAGAACGGGAACGTCCCGACGCCCTGCTGCCGACAATGGGTGGTCAGACCGGTCTCAACACGTCGCTCGCCGTTGAGAAACTGCGCGTCAGCGATGCTTTCGGGGAGCGTGATCTGGATCGGCTCGTCGTGGAATTCGGACCGAACATCGCCAACAAGGGAATTCTCGAAGCCTTCGACATTGAGATGATCGGTGCGAAACGGGACGCCATCGAGATGGCGGAGGACAGAAAACTGTTTCGTGAGGCGATGGAGCGTATAGGTCTTGAAAATCCCAAAGCCGCTATCGCCAACTCGATCGAGGACGCAATGGACGCGATCGATTCGGTCGGACTCCCCGCCATCATCCGCCCCGCCTTTACCCTCGGTGGAACCGGTGGCGGGGTCGCCTATAACCGCAGCGACTACGAGCGGGTCTGCCGGACAGGCCTCGCCGCTTCTCCCGTCAGCCAGATCCTCATCGATGAAAGCCTTATTGGCTGGAAGGAATTCGAAATGGAGGTCGTACGCGATAGGGCGGACAACGCCATCATCGTGTGTTCGATCGAAAACGTCGATCCAATGGGCGTGCATACCGGAGATTCGATCACCGTCGCCCCCGCACTGACTCTCACCGACAAGGAATACCAGATCATGCGCAGCGCCTCGATCGCCGTTCTGCGCGAGATCGGGGTCGAAACCGGCGGATCGAACGTTCAATGGGCGGTCAATCCGGAAAGCGGCCGCATGGTCGTTATCGAGATGAACCCTAGGGTGAGCCGCTCATCTGCGCTGGCGTCCAAAGCCACCGGTTTTCCGATCGCCAAAGTGGCCGCGAAGCTCGCGGTGGGCTATACGCTCGACGAGCTGGACAACGATATCACGAAAGTGACGCCCGCCAGCTTCGAGCCGACGATCGATTACGTCGTCACCAAGATCCCGCGTTTCGCATTCGAGAAATTCCCGGGCGCGGAGCCAGCGCTGACAACCGCCATGAAATCGGTCGGCGAAGCGATGGCTATCGGTCGCACGTTCCACGAATCCGTACAGAAAGCGCTCGCTTCGATGGAAACCGGTCTTTCAGGATTCGATGAGATCGAAATTCCGGGACCTAGTGAAGATCCTGCCGCGATCACGAAATTCATTTCGGCCCAGCACCCAGATCGGCTGCGCCGTATCGCCCAGGCAATGCGGGAAGGACTTGAAGATCATGAAATCCAGACGGTGACGCGATACGACCCCTGGTTCCTCGCCCGCATCCGGGAGATCTTGGCTGCCGAGACCGAAGTGCGCGTCAATGGACTGCCCGATCATGAAGCGGGCCTGCGGGACCTGAAGATGCTCGGCTTCACGGACGCGCGTCTTGCGACACTCTCGGGGCGGACGGAGATAGAGGTTCGCCGATTGCGGCTGAACCGGAATGTCCGCGCGGCGTTCAAGCGCATCGACACCTGCGCCGCCGAATTCGAGGCACAGACCCCCTATATGTATTCCACCTATGAATCCCCGGCGATGGGCGAGGTGGAGTGCGAAGCCCGGCCCAGCGCCGCCAAGAAGATCGTAATCCTTGGCGGTGGACCCAATCGAATCGGGCAGGGAATCGAATTCGATTATTGTTGCTGCCATGCCTGCTTCGCGCTTTCGGACGCCGGTTACGAGACGATCATGATCAACTGCAATCCCGAAACCGTCAGCACCGATTATGACACGTCCGACAGGCTGTATTTCGAACCGCTGACCTACGAGCATGTGATGGAGATCCTGCGGGTTGAACAGGATAACGGAACGCTACATGGAGTCATCGTACAGTTCGGTGGCCAGACCCCGCTGAAGCTGGCCAATGCACTGCACGAAGCCGGTGTCCCGATTCTCGGCACGACGCCCGACTCCATCGACTGGGTGGAGGACCGCGAGCGCTTCCAGAGGCTTGTGAGGGATCTGGACCTGCTTCAGCCGATCAATGCCGTTGCGTCGACGGATAGCGAGGCGTTGGAGGCGGCGGAAAGAATCGGTTATCCGCTTGTGATACGGCCCAGCTATGTCCTCGGTGGGCGCGCCATGGAAATCGTCCATGATAAAGCCCAGCTCAGGCGCTATATCTCGGAGGCCGTCACTGTCTCCGGTGATAGTCCGGTCCTTCTGGACAGCTATCTCAAGGGCGCCATCGAGGTCGATGTCGATGCCCTTTCCGATGGCGAACGGATCCATATTGCGGGCATTATGCAACATATCGAAGAGGCTGGCGTGCATTCCGGTGACAGCGCCTGCTGCCTTCCACCCCATTCGCTTTCGGCGGATGAGGTGGCACAGATCACCCAGCAGACCGAGGCGATCGCCCGGGCCTTGAAGGTGGTTGGTCTCATGAACGTACAGTTTGCCGTGAAGGACGGACTTATCTATCTGATCGAGGTCAATCCCCGAGCTTCAAGAACCGTCCCGTTCGTTGCCAAAGCGACGGACTCGGCGATCGCGTCGATCGCCGCCCGGCTTATGGCTGGCGAATCGCTCGACGTATTTCCCAAGCGACCACCCTACCCGACCTCGGCCCTTCCCGACGATTCGCTGCCCTTCGCCGACCCGATGACGCTCGTGGACCCCGCCGTGCCCTGGTTCAGCGTGAAGGAAGCCGTCCTCCCCTTCAGTCGGTTTCCGGGCGTGGATACAATCCTCGGTCCGGAGATGCGCTCCACCGGAGAGGTCATGGGCTGGGACCGGGACTTTCCGCGCGCGTTTTTCAAGTCGCAGCTCGCCGCCGGGACTTGGCTCCCGACCGAAGGAACGGTGTTTTTCTCCGTGAAGGATGGCGACAAGACCGCGCAGCTGGTCGAAACCGCGCGTCTTCTTGTCGATCTCGGCTTCACCATCACAGCGACCCGCGGCACGGCGGCGTTCCTGTCGGATGCTGGACTCCGGACCAACCGTGTACTGAAAGCTTTCGAGGGTAGACCGAACATCATCGACGCGATCAAGGACGGCAGGATCGCGCTGGTGATGAATACCACGGAGGGGGCGCAGGCGGTTGAGGACAGTCGGTCGATGCGCAGCGTGGCGCTCATGGGTGGCATCCCGTATTATACGACAGCTGCGGCGAGTCATGCTGCGGCGCGGGCGATGAGGGTCCGGAGTGAAGGGGGGGTCGGCGTGCGGAGCCTTCAAGCGTAGACCGGAGGGTAAAGCTTGTGTCTGCCAGAAAACCCCGTGTTTTTCCGGGGATCGGGCCGAATCCGGTGGATTCCGGCTTCACGGGGCCGTGGCCGGGCCCCTCGGGGCGCCGCCCGGGGCTTCGACGGGACGATCGGTGGCGGTAACATATGGTGAACATCCGGACCTCCGCCGGCCCGCGGGCACGCCGGTGCGGGCCCCGCAGCGGCGAAACCTTCCATGGGCCGGTTCACCGGTGGACGCCCCGGTCAGGCGGCGGCGGGAAGCACGGGGCGCTCCCTCTCCCGGAGCATCAGGCCGGGGCGGTGGACGTTCGCGGCCAGCACCGCCAGCGCCACGGCGCCGGCGAAACCCTCCTTTCCGTGGCCGCCGACGCGGTCCAGACCGCGGTGCTCCAGGCTGTTGATGGCCGACCCGCCCGCGGCGTGGGCGCGACGCGCCCCGCGGAACGCCTTTCTGCTCTCCCGGGCGCGGTCCGCCTTTGACAGCCGCCCTTTCCGTGGCATGGCGTCGGCTCCGGCATCCCGTCAGGCCCCAGCCGGTCCGGGGGGCTGTGCGGACCCCTGTCGAAGCTCACCACCGACAGGTCGGGGAACCGGGCCCGCGCCTCCCCGCCCATGGGGACCGCCACGTCCACGTCGCTCCCCTCCCACATCACCGAATGGTGCGGGAGGAATCCGTGACGGTCCTCAAGGAGGCGGACCGGAACGCCGGGCTCCACCGGGACCCCGGCCTTTCCCTTCGATATCCAGCGGGTGTGCGGCCCGGATATCGGGTGCACCTTCCCGCGGTGCGGGACCGTCCCGCCCTTCAGGATCCGCCGTCCGGTCAGGTCCGCCCGGGGCCTGACATGGCCGATGAAGCCCCGGATACTGTCCGATGGGCCCGGGATACCCAACCTGCCGTCGATCTCCGCGCAGCTGGCCTCCGCCCTGTCCGCCAGCTTCAGCGCCAGCCGGAGCGGCGCCTCCACGTCCCCCGGGCGCGGGTTGGCGAGCCGTGACGTGGCCACCCGGAGGTACCCTTTCCAGAGCTTTCCGCAAAGGTATTCCTTCCGCCGCCAGCCGCGTAGCCCCAGCCCCCCGCAGGCCCGGGACACGTCCCGGACCATGCACCGCGCCGCGTCCATCGGCAGGCTGCGGTCGGTCGGATGGTGGACATCGGGCCCGGCCACGAAGGAATGACGGCAGCCGCGCGACGCGGCGCCAGGCTTTTCCGCGGCCACCCCATGGCCCCTCTCCACGACCGTCCTTCCGACCTTCGCCGGAAGCTCCGGCGAGGGGGGGCGACACGCTGTCAACCAGCCGCCGGTATTCGTATCCGTATCCGTCCCACGGGCCGTGCCCCATCATTTCCCGGATCGTCCGGTGCCCGTTCGCCGGTTCCCGAAGCCGGTCGGAACCGCACCCGGGACCCTGCTTCACCACGCCGGGCACCGGGACGGTCAACGGCTCCATCCCTGGCCCGCCGACCTTACAAAATATCACACCTGTATATCGGATTCCGTCGGTGTACCGGGCGGACATGCGGTATGGACCCGTACATTTCGATTCGCGGACGCCCGGGTGGCTCGCCGCCGCCCGGCGGTCGGGTGAGGCAGGCCGCCACCCGCTGGCCTGCGGCCTGTGCGGGCGCGGGAACCGGCGCGGCGCGCGCGGCGGCGGCGAAAACGCCGCACGCCCTGGCCGAACGGATCAGCCTCCCGATTCCGCCCGGGCGGCGGACATCGGGCGGGTGGTGCGCGACCACCGCTCCCCGATCCTTCCCGGCGTCCGCGTCCACGAACCGGGTCCCGGCGGGGTCCACCTCCGGGAGGCGCGGCCGGCACGGTGATGGTTCCGGCGCCGGAGGACGGCGGGGGGGGGAGGCGCCCCGCCACATGGACCGCCGTCCGGTGGGAACGCCCGCCGGACCCTGCGACGGTGCCGGGGACATGGGCCGGACCGGGAGGGAATACGGACGCTCCGGCCACACCGACAGGCGGATCCGCCGCCGCATCGCTGGCATGGGGGAGGACCCGCCGGTGATCCTTCCCACCGGGGCGGGCCGGAAAGCCGCCCGCCGCCGGACCCGGGGGTGACCATGGAGCACGTTCCGGAGCCGCACCATGGGGCGACGGTCGACCACACCCGTCTCCAGGCCACGGAGGGCCTCCCGGAGACCGGCGGTGGGGGATCGGGAAGCGTCGGCGTCCCCGCCCACGCCGGGCCGGCGGTGACGCCGGAGGGCCGTCCGCCCGGCCCGTTCGCGATGGACTCGGGCCACGGGGAGGGCCCGGAGGACGGCAGCCACCGCTGGATCGAAGGCCCGCGGCGGGTGCGGGAGCCCGCCGCCGCACGCCCCCGACCTGACCGCACCCGCCCGGGAGCGGCCGGAGATGCCCGCCACAGGGGCCTTCCCGGAGGGGGACATCGACCCGCTCCACACCATGCCGGAACCGTGGGGCCACCGGGACGTGGTGAGTCCACCGGACGGTCAGGCGCCCGACATACGGACATCCGTCATCGACCCGGGGCGCCCCGTCGGTCCGCATCCGAACCCGCGGCGGCCGCTACCGGAGACGGAAAAGGTCCGGCGGGGCCCCGGGAAGCTGAACCGGGCCGTCCAGGTCCGCGACGCCCCCCGGAAAGCGGAGACGGGAATGGGATGATGTACAGGTGTGGGACTTTGTAAGGCCCGGACCGGCGTGCCCGCGGGCCGGCGGGGGCCGGGTGTTCGCTTTACTTTCCTGCCTTCGGCTGTCCCGCCGAAGCCCCGGGCGGCGCTCCGATGGGCCCGGCTAGGGTCCCGTGAAGCCGGAAACCGCTGGATTCGGCCCTGTCACCGGAAAAACACGGGGTTTTCTGGCAGACACTATCTACATCACGGAACCGAAATCCAATTTTCACCGAACGAACCGACCCACTCTCGCCTGCCATCATGCTCAAAAAGAGCGAGTTCCTTAACTGGAACTGATGGTGACGGTGGCTGAGGATTTTCTAAAGGTCCACCAAAGGCGATCTGGAGCACCTCTGGGCTACTAATGGCGGGAAAAAACGGCGAAGCGCGTCCGATTTTTTCTCAAATCAACAAATGTCGGCGTGATCGATTGGGGGGATCAGTTCGATGCCGAAGTTCACAACCTCAATTGCATAAAACTCCACATATAGGCCGATTTCCCCCCCGTTCCGCTCTGAAGTGCAACACCGTTGATGGTGAGAAGCCGCGTTCCGGGTGCGGCATCCTGCGAATCGGCCGGATAACGGCGACAGTCCCTGTGCGCAGGACAGGAGAGTGTCATGCCCGAGGGCTACCGTCATCTGACCTTCGACGGAAGATGCCGGATATACGCGACGGGGAAAGGGGGCTTTCGGACGGGGCCATCGCCGGGCGGCCGGGCCGCCATCCGGCCACCATATCGCGGGAGCTCCGACGCGACGGCGGCGGGCGGGGATACCGGTAGGGACAGGCGTGGAGGAAGGCCACTGGGCGCCGGAGCGGGGCCTCTTCGGTCCCGGGGAAGCTGACGGAGGAGCGCCGGGCGAAGGTCGTGGCGAAGCCGGGGAGGGCTGGAGCCCGGAGCGGGTCCCGGGGCGTCTCCGGCTGGAGGACCCCGGCATGGTCGGCCGTCAGCGGATATACGACCTCGTACGCGCGGACCGCGGGGACGGAGGAACGCCTTGCGGGCACCTGCGGCGGCGGGGAAAGGAACCGGACCGGCAGGGTGGTCGCCACGCGGGCCGGGGTCACATCCCGGGCCGGAGGGACATCCCGGAGCGCCGGAAAGAGGGTGGGGCGAAGGCGGGGACCGGCGACCGGGAAGCGGACACGGCGGTGCGGTGGTGTCGCCCGTTGACGGATGCCCGGAATTCACGCCTGTCCGACGGGTTGACGGAAAGAGGGCGGAGGCGGCCGGCGGGGCGATGACCGACCTTCCCGAGGGGCTCGGCGCCAGGGTCCACACTGTCACGGCGGACAGCGGCGGGGAGTTCGCGGGGCACGCGAAGGTGGCGAAGGCGCTGGAGGCCGACTTCCTCCTCCCGGCGCCCCACCACTCGTGGGAGCGGGGCCTGAACGGGCACACCAACGGGCCGCCGCCCCGGTACCTGCCGAAGGGGACCGACCTGCGGCAGGTACCGGACGCCCGCGTGAAGCAGACGCGGCCTCCCTGAGGCGCTTCGCCCCGTCGGCCGACGGGAGAGAGGGAATTCCGCAGGCGCGCCCGCCCGGTTTCGGTCGGGCCACCCCCTCGCTCCGGAGACGGGCCGGTGTTGCACTTCGGACCGGAAGTGGGGGGTGTTAAACGCGACAATGCTCTGGCTCAGCGTGACCCGGATGGAGTCATCGCCCAAGGAGGCGTTGAACCGCTTCTTTCCATGCAGTATATCTCCTTTCCCTGATGTCAGTCTCCATATTCGGTTCGAACCGCCGATCAAGCGTCCATTTCGAAGCGAAACCTTCCTTGTCTGGATAGATGCCAGCCTGCATTCCCGCCAACCATGCAGCCCCCAAAGCCGTGGTTTCCAGCATTTCCGGTCGGTCGACAGGCGCATTCAGGATGTTGGCAAGGAACTGCATCGTCCAATCCGAGGCGCTCATACCACCATCGACCCGCAATAGAGCATCGCCAGCCCTGTCCACGTCAGTCCGCATGGCCTCCATCAGGTCACGCGTCTGAAAACCCACGCTCTCAAGCGCCGCGCGCGCGAATTCATTCGGGCCTGAATTCCGTGTAAGTCCGAATACCGCCCCCCGGCAGTCAGCGTTCCAGTAAGGCGCACCAAGCCCTGTGAACGCAGGAACCAGAATCAAGTCATGACCCCTGTCAGCCGCCTCCGCCATTTCCTGTGTGCGGTCGGCGGCATCGATCACACCGAGGCCGTCGCGCAGCCATTGAACGACGGCGCCAGCAATGAAAATCGAACCCTCAAGCGCATAGGTCGGCTTTCCATCAAGCTGATATCCTATGGTCGTCAGCAGCCTGTTTTTCGACGCGACAGGCTGACCGCCTGTATTCAACAAAGCGAAACATCCTGTTCCGTAAGTAGACTTCAGCATTCCAGGCTGGAAACAGGCCTGTCCCACTGTCGCTGCCTGCTGGTCACCCGCGACCCCAAGGATTGGAATCGCCGCACCCAAGACGTCGGCGTCGGTTATTCCGAACTCGGCGGCGCAGTCCATGACCTGCGGCAGCATATTCATCGGGATGTCCAACAGTTCGCAGACCGAATGGCTCCATTCACCCTTGCTGATGTCATAGAGCAGCGTTCGGGCCGCATTGGTTGCATCGGTCACATGACATCTGCCTCCGGTAAGTCGCCAGATCAGGTAGGTGTCCACTGTTCCGAACAGCAGGTCGCCTCGCTCCGCCCGCTCGCGCACTCCCTCCACTTGATCGAGAATCCACTTGAGTTTGGTGCCGGAAAAGTACGGATCCAGCAGGAGGCCGGTGATTTCGGCCACCATAGACTCGTGGCCTTTCGACTTCAGATCTAGACAGGCATCCGAGGTTCTTCTATCCTGCCAGACTATGGCCTTATATACCGGCTTTCCTGTCGTCCGATCCCAGACAAGCGTGGTTTCGCGCTGGTTGGTGATGCCAATCCCTTTGATTTCACTGGCTTCGAGTCCTGCCTTCTCAAGCGCTCCAAGGCATGTCCCCACCATGGTTTGCCAAAGGTCTTCGGGGTCGTGCTCTACCCATCCCGATCTGGGATAGTGTTGGGGAAACTCTTCTTGATTGACGGCCTTTACCCGCATCGTTCCATCAAAAACGATTGCTCGACTCGACGTGGTTCCCTGATCGATCGCAAGAATATAGGTCATATCCGGTTCCGACTGATAGCTCTTGTGCAGACATTCGCCCGCAGTTTGTAATTGATCAAGCAGAGCGAATCCTCAAGCTACATGACGCCAACGCCATTGCGCAAACGGTTTCATGGCCTTGTCATAGTTCGAGCTGGCTCCGGAAACCTCTCGAAACCAACAAGACGATGTGCTGGAACGCAGGATACCTGTCTTCAGATCAGCAATGATCTTTTCGGATATTCGGGTCTTGATACTGGACGACGGTGCCATGTAATCCCTCGGTCGTGTGTTCCCATGCGTAACACTAGAGGAAATGGCGAAGAGAACAGAAGGGCTTGCCAGAGAATCAAAGATTGACGGCGAACATATCTCGACGTGGAATACCGAACGGACCTATTCACAGCGGCTCACTTCGTTCGTATCTGCCACCTTCAGAGATATCTTCACCCAAATGAACCCGCGTTTTTCAAAACTCATTCACCGGGGACGGTTGATATCCGATGCCAGGTAACGGCACCGGATTTCGCGTCCGTACAGGTAAAAAGTGCTTCAGCGTATTATGTGACAGCAAAACACCCGAAAGATCCAAGTCGCCCATCTTCAGGACAAGGTAGAAGGATGATGCCCCACACTCGGTATCTCGCCAAGTCTCGGGAATGCATGCAACGAAGTCTTCGCGGACATCGTTGATCTCGACATCAGCAACGCTCGGGACGATTACGACAGCGATCACGCAGACAAGGCAGTGCCGCATTGGCTCTGAAATTCTCCAAACGCAATGGGAATGGCAGGCCAAGAAATTGCAGTGATCCGGCGAAGCTCGGCTACCGCCCAATCGGGTCACACCACACGGTTCGCCCCTTTCGAGCGAAGTTATCTTAACGTAGCATGTTTAAGTCGGTACGCGCTTACGGATCAGATAGGCCGTCGCCTGCCCCTCGCGCTTCGCACTGACAAACTCATGTCCGCTTTCTTCGCAGAAATGCGGAACGTCCACAATAGCGGCCGGATCATCGGCGACCATACGCAGCACCGAACCCGTAGCCATCCCCTTAAGCCGTTTACGCGCCTTCAGGACCGGCAATGGACACAGGTATCCACGGGTATCGAGTTCAGCATCAAATTTCATCGCGGTTTGAGGTAAGCGAATTGTTTCAACCTGTCCACAGGGATGTGACGGCACAGCTAATGACCCGGGTCCATCCAGCCCCTATTTACGCCATAGTTCGGCATAGGATACTGAAATAGGACTTCGCGCGATCAATGTCATCCGATGCAGGTCGTCAGGCTGGCCGTCATCCGATCGAAAGAAGCTTGGTCAATGCCCCGGGCAGGCGATGTCTGTCGCGCCAGCCCGACATTTGGACAACTCGTATTCATGCGTGAGCGAAGAACCGGTAACGCAGGTCTGAAGGAAGCACGAACCGAACCCATCACTATCCGATTGGCTTATAGGCACTAAACTACTGAAAGCAGGTTGATGCTCGGCATAGACATAATTGACGCAAGTTTGATTCCCGCTATGGCCGTCGCGTTGATCGCGGGGTTTCTGTCGTTCCTGAGCCCCTGCGTGCTGCCAATCGTACCACCGTATCTCGCCTATATGGGCGGAATTTCCATCGGACAGATGTCGGAGGGTATGGTCGAAAGACGGCGCGTGCTACTTTCGGCGCTCTTTTTTGTTCTGGGCCTGTCAACCGTCTTTCTTTTCCTTGGATTTACAGCCTCAGCATTCGGAAGGGTTTTTCTTCAGAACCAGCAGTGGCTTGTCGCTGTAGCGGGTATCGTGATCATGATATTCGGTGCACATTTCCTAGGCATTTTCCGCATCGGAATCCTAGATCGCGAAATGCGTTTGGAAGCGGGAGATCGCGGTGGTTCCGCACTCGGTGCCTATGTTCTGGGATTGGCATTCGCCTTTGGCTGGACGCCCTGCATCGGACCGCAATTGGGTGCGATACTGACCCTGGCGGCTTCTGAGGCAAGCATCGCACACGGCACGACCCTGCTTGGTATCTACGCTCTTGGGCTGGGTATACCATTCCTTCTGGTCGCCATGTTCTTCCCGAGCCTGACCCGGTTCATGGATTGGATGAAACGACACACGGAACGTATCGAGCGAATTGTGGGACTGCTTCTGTGGACAGTTGGCCTGATGATGCTCACTGGTCAGTTCAGCGCGTTCTCGCTTTGGCTTCTGGATAACATCCCTGCATTGGCCACGCTTGGCTGAGGCACCCTCGATATACTCGAATCAACCCGACCTCAGGAAAGCGTCATTCAGTCGATCGCTGTGTGCTCAAAATCCAAACCGTCATCGATGTGAATGATCCGTACGTTACAGGATTTCCAAAGAGTTGGAGCACCTGAACCACATCGCTGGCCACGGAAGTGCTGTGGCCAATTCAAAATAATTTCAGAAAATGCAGAGTGGGTAACTCAATCATTCCACCGGTGGAACCGAGGGATGCGTCAAGCAAGCCTGTGCGGGTATGGCAGCACCGATACTCATGCTTGAATAGACAACACGCAAAGGCAGAGCCGCCTACGTCTGCATTCCCACCTTTCACCTTCAGGCAATTTGCTGCTCAGCTCTGCGGTGGTGGGGAGAGCGATGAGACGCCTTGAGCTTCCGACGGGATCCAGAAGTTCCGCGCCGTCCGTGAGGACGGCTGCGCCGGTTCGGCAGGAGCCATCTGCTCAACATGATGAAGGCGCTGTTCGAGGGTCGCGAGAACCTGTACCGGGGCCTCGACATCCACGATATCCGGGACTGGTCCTTCACCCATCCCGTCCTGCGGCTCAGGTTCGGTGGCCGATATGACAGCCCAACCGAGATCGATGGAGAAATCATTGCGCGGCTGGTGTAGGCGGAGCGCGAACACGACCTCGGTCCCGACCCCGCCGCCGACACCGGACCCGGGCGCCTACTGAGCGTCCTCGGCCGTCTTCACCGCGCCACCGGTCGCGAGGTTGTCGTCCTCGTGGATGAATACGACAGGCCGATCCTCGACACCCTCCACAGAGCGGACACAGCCACCGCCAACCGGGACTGGCTGCGCGGCCTCCACGGCATGATGAAGGGCTGCGCCGAGCACGTCCGCTCCACCTTTATCACCGGCGTCAGCATGTTCCCGAAGGCCGACCTGTTCTCCGGCCTTAACAACCTCAGGGACATAGGCCTCGACCCGCGCTAAGCGACGGTCTGCGGCTACACCGACACCGTCTTCGCCCCGGAGCTCGAGGGTCTCGACCGGAAAGGGATCCGGAGATGGTACAACGGCTACGGCCGGCGGGGCGGGATGGTCTAAAACCCCGCCGACGCCCTCCCGCTGCTCGACACCCACGAGTTCCGCCCGTACCGGTACGGGACCTGTCACTACCAGATACGTGACCGGCTCATTTCCTTCTCCGCTCCGTCCGGGCCCGTATGGCCCTGGCATGGGTTTCCGCGACGTTGAGGATGCGCAGGCCCTGCCATGGCTTCCGGGTTCCGGGCAGGGGCCGGCGCTTCGTCGGGCGGAACCCGGCGAGGCCGGCGACGGGCGTGAGGTGGCGCGCCACGGTCATGTCCGGCTCCGGCGGCGCCCTCTGGCCGATGACGCGCCCGTACGCGGCGTGGATGACCACCGCCCCGCCGCTTTCCGGGCTTACGTGCGGCTCCGCCGGGCTGTCGGGGCTCTCCCGCGCCGGAAGCTGGAGGTCCCGGACCCGGAACGCGTTCATCGCGTCGAAGGCGAGGCATCCGCGCAGGTCACCGGCGGCGTCGGGCCTGCGGTCCCTTATCCCCGTCCCCGTCCTCAGGGCCCTGAAGCGTTCCCCGATGCGCCGGCGCGGCCCGTAGCGCCGCAGGGCGGTCTCCGCCGTCCGCATGCCGTCGCCGCCCCCGCTGGACAGGGGCGTCCAGTGCGGCGCCTCTCCCTTCCGCACGACGTTCCCCGGCGGGTTCTCCCCGATGGCGGAGACCACCGTCACGGGCGGCGGACGCCGGTCGGCGGCGTCCCCCGGTGCGGCGATGTCCGGTCCAGCGCAGCGCGGCGTCAGCGTGGCGACGCGCGCCCTGCGGGCGTTCGGCCCGCCGCGTCCGGGAACGGTGATCCTGCGGTGGCCGACCGGCTCCGGCTTCGCGACATGCTCCCACAGGCACCTTTCGTCGCCGTCGGGCGGGGCCACGCGCCGCTTCGCCGGGCGGCTGGCCCGCACCGGCGGCGCGGCACCGGTCCCGTCCGCTTCGGAGAGAAGGGCCCGCAGGTCGCCTTCGCGGTCACGGACGCTCACGGCCTTCGCGTCCGGGCAGGCCTCCGCGGGCTCTCCGGCCCGCCACAGCCCGTCGGTCCAGCGGGCGCTGTCCCCGTCCGGCCCGGACGTCGCCGCCGGGGTGCCGCAGTTCAGTGTCGTCGTGCCCTGGACAGCCAGGATCACCGGCTCCGGGCGGCGGCGCTCCACCGTCGCCTCCAGGTGGGGTTCGGGTAGGTCGTCCATGGACACCCCGGCGTTCGGGAGCGGCCTGCAGGCCGCCTCCCGGTCCGCCCTGCCCGGGAACGGTTCCGGCACCGGTGCCCCGGGCCTGCGGGTCCAGGCCGCCCCCATCGCGGCGATCCGGCGGCGGACCCGGCCGTCCGGATGGCCGCTCCGCGCGTATTCCCGCTCCGCCCGGTCGCCCCCGCGGTGCAGCGGTCCGGTATGTCCGAGCCCGCGCTCCGGCTCCGCCCGGAGGTCAGGCCGGGACACCGCTCCCGGCCCGCCGCCCGGTAACCCGTCCCGGCATGGTCCGGACCCACGGGCGTGCAGGCGGGGACGGGGCGAACCCCGTAGAGGGCCTGCCAGTCGTCCGCCACGCGCTCCGCCGCCAGCCGCAGCGCCGGGGAGGCGAGGCCGTGGACCCTCACCGACGGCCTGATCAGGAAGCGGTGGCTGTCAGGAACGGGACCCATGTTCGCGGTCCGCGCCCGCGCCGACCGGCCGATGGCACCGTCCCGGGGCGCCGCCAGGGTCGTCGGCGGCCGGTCGCCCGCTGGACGACGCGAAGCGCGGCGCCGCCTCCGGCAGCGTCAGGCCGGGCTCCTCCGCGGGCAGGGGAAGGACCCGCATCCCGGTGACCGTCGACGGCCTTCAGTCGTGGGTCAGCCAACCCTCCCGACCGCCCAGCCCGCGGGCGAGGCCCAAACGCGTGACGCCGCCACGGAGGCATCCGTTCCCGAGCCACCCGACCGTGGCGGGGGAAATCTGTCTGGGACCGATATACATGGTCCCCGATTCGCATGGATCCGATCACCGGTCAGGTATGTGTTAGTGACAGGCCCGGGAGCGGTCGGAGACGCCCGCCACCGGGACCTTCCCGGAAAAGGGCATCGACCTTCTCCACACCATGCCGGAACCGCGGGGCCACCGGGACGTGGTGAGGCCGCCGGACGGTCAGGCGCCCGGCATCCCGACATCCGTCATCGACCCGGGGCGCTCCGTCGGCCCGCATCCGAACCCGCGGCCACCGCCGCCGGGAACGAAAAAGGTCCGGCGGAGCCCCGGGAGGCTGAACCGGGCCATCCAGGTCCGCGACGCCCTCGGAAAGCGGAGGCGGGAATGGGATAATGCATATGTGTGGGACTTTGTAAGCCCCGAGGCGCCCATGCTCCGGAGCGGATACCTCACGGTCACCGAGGAGACGGCGGATGGTTTAGACACGCTATAACGGCTCGGCCATCCCAACCTAGAGGTGCGCACCGGCCTGGGCCACGGCCTCCTCGTCCGGCTGGGTCGGGCCTAGTGGGAGACGTGGAGGGACGGGCGGGAGCCCGCCGCGCCGCTCGGGGCGAACGACTTCGACGGCTTCGCGGCGCTGCCTCGCCCCTGCCTCGCGGGGCCCCCTGCCGGTGGCATATGCGGGGGAACCCCGGCTGCGGCGAGGCGTGGTATGCGGGACTTCTATACTCATGCCTGAGCTCGCTCGGCGCGGACCTCCGGGTGGAGGAGTCCTCCGCCCGGGGGCGGGCGGACATGGTGGTGCACACCGGTCGGTCGGTGTTCGTGCCGGAGTTCAGGGTGGTGCAGGACCGAAGCGGCGCGGATGCGGAACCGTGCTACGCGGAAAAATACATGGGCGCCGGGAATCCCGTGCATCGCCTCGCCGTCGTCTGCGGGCGTGAGGAGCGCAATATCCTGGAGATCAGGGCCGAGACCGCGTGATGGAAATACTCAGACAGCTTCGTCGATGGCGTCGGGCAAATGGTTCGCTTCTCGTATTTGCCTGCGGCGGACCAGACATAGGCATCCATCTCCCAAAACGATGCCTATGAATTCTGAATGCCGGTTCGACCATGCCCTGCATAAGTTTCTGTTTTCAAGATCATTCACTAGTCCCGATAGACCAACTGACCAGACCCTATCAAGCCCACATGAAATTCAACCCACTAACTCCACTCGCTATCGGACAGTCGAAGAATCGAGGGCTCCTGGTTCGGTGACAGCTGTTGTCAAGTCTGCTCACCTGACGGTTTTCTCTTCCTCCAACAATCAGTCTCCACACCATCCGGTCACTCAATCGATCCATATCTCCGACCGAGGCACTTCAGAAGGTCAGACATCGTATTTCTTACTGTTGAATTAAGAGTGATTTGCACCGAGGGATATCAGGGTTAGACAGACCAACGTTCACCTCCCGCTCGGTCCAATGCATGGGTGCGTTTCATCAAGCTATGTGGCTCGAGCGATCCGACATTAAACAGCCTGAAGTTTCCAGGCCTGAATCCGGGGATCTCCATGGATTACCTTCCAGTGTTTCTCGATATCCGCGGAAAAAGAGTTTTGGTCGACGGAGGTGGTACTGTCGCGGCTCGAAGAGTGGAGCGGGCGCTCACCGCCGGTGCACATGTAGCAGTCTTCGATCCGGAGCCATCGGACGAAATGCGGCTATTGTTCGACAGAACTGACCATCTTGTGCACCACCCACGCCCACCTGAACGCAAGGATGTCGAAAACTGCGTAGTGGTCTATGGAGCATCCGAAAACACCGTTCGCGATTCCGCTCTCCATGCGTGGTCACGTGAAGCGCGAGCGCTGTGCAACATCGCGGACGTGACCGACAAATGCGATTTCATAACACCGTCCGTGGTTGACCGCTCTCCCGTTGTGGTCGCGATCTCAACCGGTGGCACCGCGCCGGTTATCGCGCGAATTCTGCGGGCGCGCATCGAGGCGGCGCTTCCCGCGACATACGGTCGGCTCGCCGAATTCGTGAATGGCTTTCGCCAACGCATCGCCGCCTCCATTTCCAATGGGATCGAACGCCGTCGATTTTGGGAAAGGATGATCGACGGTCCTGCGGGAGATCTATTCCTCGCGGGAAAGGTCGAACGCGCCAGAAACCAGATCGAGGCGGATATTTTTTCCGACGGGAAGGAAGAACGTGGTCTGAACGGCGAGGTCTATCTGGTGGGAGCCGGCCCCGGTGATCCGGATCTCCTCACATTCTATGCGCTTAGACTCATGCAGCGCGCGGATGTCGTGCTTTATGATCGGCTTGTCGGCGACGGGATCCTGTCACTGGTCCGCCGGGATGCCGAACGCATCAACGTGGGGAAACTTCCGAAGGCCCATACAATGCCACAGGAGGACATCTCTCGCCTTCTCGTGCGTCTGGCGCACGAAGGAAAGCGGGTGCTCAGGCTGAAGGGTGGCGACCCTTTCATATTCGGACGCGGTGGAGAGGAGATCGAATCGCTGGCGGCCGAAGGGATCGATTTCCAGATCGTTCCAGGCATCACCGCGGCCTCCGGCAGTGGTGCCTATGCGGGAATTCCCCTGACCCATCGGGACCACGCCCAGACCTGCATATTCGTGACCGCCCATGGCAAGGACGGCGTACTGGATCTGGATTGGGAGGTTCTGATCCGTCCGTTCCAGACCGTCGCGGTCTATATGGGTCTGGCTAATCTGGGTAATCTCGTGAACGGATTCAAACGGCATGGCGTTGACATGAATATTCCGATCGCAGTGATCGAGAATGGCACACGGCCCAGTCAGGTCGTCGTCACGGGTAAGCTCTCCGACATCGTGATGAAAACGGCAAAGGCGTCGCTCAAAGGGCCAGCGATGATCATTGTCGGAACAGTCGTGACGCTTCACGACCAACTTCGCGTTAAGAGACCGGCCGATGGAATTCATGAAATGAGCCTTTCCTCACTGAAACCGGGCGGTATGTAAGAGTTTGAATCATAAGTCACTGATATGATCAAACCATTGTTTTTCATGGAGTTGACGCCCTCGCCACCCGCCTAGGTGGGAACCGGCGGGCGGCCAGCGTTCGTTCGTGCCTCACTCCCGCCCGGACCGGTGGCGCGTGATGCCTCACCCCGGACGCCAGCGGGTTCCCGCAGAGGCGCCCGCAGTCCTTCGACAGGCGGCGGCACCGGCCCATCCAGGCGAAGGTCCGCTCCACGGCCCACCGGCGGTGGAGAACCGTGAACCCTTTGACATCCTCCGGTCTTTCGACGGTCCCGGTCACGTCCGGCGCCCCGTCCCGGTCCTGGATGCCGGCGGTGTGAACCGTCATGACGACCGGCGTGCCGCCGGCGTCCACGATCAGGTGCCTTTTCCTCCCCTTCACCTTCCTGCCGGCGTGGTGGCCGCGGGGCCGCCGCTCTCCGTGGTCCTCACCGACCGGCTGTCGACCGGGGCGGCGGCCGGCTCCGCGGAGCGCCCCGGACACCGCCGCGCGAGGTCCCGGAGACGATGCGCGGTACGCTCCGGGAGCCCGCTCCGCCGCCATGCGTGAAAATGGTTCCGGACGGTGGAAAACGGTGGATATCCAGAGGGTAACGCGCGCCACCGGCATCCCGTGGACAGGATATACCGGCCCGCATCGAACACCGACCGAAGGTCGACCCCGCGCGGCCGTCCCTTCCTTCCCCGCTTCGGCGGCATCGGCCCGATGACGGTCCATTCGGCGTCGGTCAGGTCGTTTTGACCGTGATCGTCCGGGCCCTTATGGAGCTGTTGGGTGGTCCTGTCCCGGGGCATGGCGATCTCCGTATCTGGGTGCGTTCACCAACCGGAATGCCACATCCTGCGGGACCACTCAACTTATGGAACAAACTCTCAGGGTGCGCCCACCGATACCCGACTCTCACGCCAAGGTCGCCTGTGCCACGTTTCGGGAGAGCCTTACCCGCGCCAAACGCTTTCCGATTTCGATTTCCATCTGTCCAGAGGTCACCGTCTTACCCATTAAGGCCACATAAAACCCATTATTGTAGTGTCCGCTGTAAACACCATTCAGAAATGTCACCAGGTCTGCACAGCAGGAATGTCACCCTGAGTGCAACGTGAGCGAGGCTTCTGCGCCCGTAGACCCCACATATCGAAGGGCTGAAAGGCGCTGCGGGGAATGCGGTCCCGACCTGGCCGGACAGCATGGACGGCAGTAGTGTCAGCGATCCTGAACCGGCGATGTGTGATACGCTTGCCGCGGGCAAGCCCCGGATCAGGGCTGCCATGCCCATCGGTCGTACTTCTGGAACTGATGATCTTCCTGCCGAGGACGGTATCGACGCCGCACTGGAGCGCTTGGCGGAGCGTCAGGACATGGAGACTTTCGGCATGATCAAACGATGGCGGCACAACGAAATAAGGCGTCTGTCCGCCACGGCATGCTGAGGTGGCCCATTCCGCCGCGTGTGCGATCTTCCTGGCCCGTGACCCGGACGGTCGCCCTTGCCGCCTTCCGTTTGGTCTGTAGCCCATCTTCCCTGAACTGGTTCGCACCTTCGGCCTGGGTGGCGCGGCATCCCGCATCTCTTCAATGTGCTCGGGAACCGCGCTCAGGCGCCTGTTCCCGGTGATGGCCGCATGTGTGACGCTCCGGTCCAGGCCGAAGGTTTCGCAGGGCGGGGAACGGCTTCTGGGGCGCACCTCGAACCGGCCGTCGACGAAGGCGTGGGTGTCAGCATATCTGCCGACGGGGCCGCGCGTGACGTCATTCCCTTCGGGCGTGATGCGCCTGCGGTCATGGGAAAACGTGAGCCGCTTGCCGACATACCGGTTCCCGCGCCGGCACAGGACATCCGCCGGCCGATCCGGCCCGACATCGGGCGCGCGGTGCGGGTTGTCCGGTTTGGCGGGGGTCCTGGCGTTGTGGCGGTCCCTGAAACATCGCGAATCGGCGTTTCCGGCCTCCATGTCCGGGATGCCGGCAAGCCGCGGCTCCCTGACCGGACGGTCCCGCAGCGTCCGGTTGGCGCGTTCAACGCGCCCCTTGGCCTGGCTCGGACCGGCGCGGGGAATCCCGATGTCCAGCCCGCTCGACGCGCGGCCGGACCGCGTGATCCGCGCGCCGCCTCCGGCGTCGTCCCCGGCCACCCGAAACACCGTGTGTCTGTCAGAATGGAAGGCGACCGGTCGGCCATGCTTCAGCGGATGGCCTTCCAGTGCCTCGAAATGGCTGAACGTGCTCCCGGACTTCACAAACCGCGGCTCCATCAACGTACCGGCCGCGTCATCGATGAAGACGGGCAAGGCGCAGGGAGGGGCGCGATCCTCGGACCAGCGATGGTCCGAGCCGTCGATCTGGATCAGCTCGCCGGAGCATTCCCGGCGCGGGCGTGGTTGGTGAGGCTGGCGTCGCCGCCCGCGCGACAGCCGGATGCCGTCTTCCACCATCCACTCGCGCACCGTCCCGCCCGAGACTTTGGACCCGTGATGTTCAGCCAGCATCCCAGCTGCCAAGGTCGGCCCAATGTCTGGACACCGTTCCCTGATGAGGGTCGGAGCACAGTCACGTCTGGCCGCGTGAAACTGATTGGTCGGCGCACGTCCGCGCGACCTGTGGCGGATCGCCGACGCGCCATCCCGGCGGTATCGCTTCAACAGCCTGAAAACCTGCCGCCGTGCCAGTCCAGCATGTTCGCCGCGCTGTCGACACTCAGCCGGCCGTCATCGACCTGCGCAGGCACTTCAACGCGGCTCAACTCGCGCTCGCTCATCATCACCCATCCCATGTCCGCTCATCCTCACATCGTTTTGCGAGGAGAGTGGCACTTCTGCTGTGTTCCGGGGTGACATTATCGCTTTGCGGCTACATCCGCCAGAAAACCGCTAGGCTGCGGATTTTTCGCGGTAAATGACGGAATCCGCCCTGCGGGGTTTCACCGGATATGGCAGTCAGGGTATACCGCGGAATCCACCAATCCTCCACCCGGGAGGCCCCCATGCGCAGGGTCCACGACACCCGGCGGAGGCCCGGCGCCCCCGACATCACGAGGATCAGGCTGGACGTGAAATCGAGGGACGACATCCCGGCGATCCTGATCGGCCTCCAGGACCTCTACAGCGACGAAGGGACCCGAAAGCGGCTGTTCGGGCTTCCGGACAGGATGGTGCTGCCCGGAAAGAGCCGCCGGTTCGGCAGGCCGGGGATGGAACTATGGATCATCCTGGTGCTGGGGGTCGTGAAGCAGGGTCCCGGGTGCGGTTTCGACCGGCTTCAGGAACTGGCGAACCAACACATCCCGATCCGGCGGAGGCCGGAGGCCGGGCCACGGCCCGTGGGACGGGGACGGATACGAATACCACCGGCTGGTTGACAACGTGTCGCTCCTCACGCCGGAACTCCTCGCCGAGGTCGGAAGGATGGTCGTGGAGAGGGGCCACAGGGTGGCGGCGGAAAAGCCTGGCGCCGCGTTGCGCGGCCGCCGTCATTCCTTCGTGGCCGGGACCGACGTCCACCATCCGACCGACCGCAGCCTGCCGATGGACGCGGCGCGGTGCATGGTCCGGGACGTGCCCCGGGCCTGCGGGGGGCCTTACAAAATATCACACCTGTATATCGGATTCCGTCGGTGTATCGGGCGGACATGCGGTATGGACCCGTACATTTCGATTCGCGGACGCCCGGGTGGCTCGCCGCCGCCCTGCGGTCGGGTGAGGCAAGCCGCCACCCGCTGGCCCGCGGCCTGTGCGGGCGCGGGAACCGGCGCGACACGCGCGGCGGGCCCCGGCCAGCGTGGCGCCCCTTTCCGGTCCGGCCATTTCCGCGGCGGCGGAGGCTGGTCCACAGCGCTTCGCCGTCCCCGCGGTCCGCCCAGACCCGGTCGTATATCCGCCGCCCGCCGACCATGCCGGGGCCCTCCAGCCGGGGGCGGCCCGGGCTCCGGCCCCCTCCGGCTTCGCCATCACCTTCTCCCAGCGCTCCCCGGTGGGCTTCCCCGGCGCGCCGAGGCCTTCCTCCGCACCCGCTTCCACCTGTATCTCCGACCGCCGGCGCTGCGCCGGAGCCCACGCGATACCGTGGACGGGTCACGGCCCGGCCGCTTCGCGATGGCCGCGTCCGTCCGTCCGCCTTTCCCCGTAGCCTGGATCCGGCATCTCCCGTCGAGGGTCGGATGGCGGTGGCTTTCGGGCATGACACTCTCCCATGGTTCGCACAGGGACCGTCGCCGCTATCCGGCCGATTCGCAGGATGCTGCACCCGAAACGCGGCTTCCCACCATCAACGGTGTTGCACTTCAGAGCGGAACGGGGGACATGAGAACATCTCCGAATCAAGCCGAAAGCGATGGGGTCATATGGATAAGTGTCGGACTGACTGCGTGAAGCGCACAAACCAGGTCATCCCGCAGATCGGACAGACATGCGGGCCGCGAATACCCGATTCCGTAGGCGGAGGCGAGCGAACTAAAATCCGGGTTAAATGCCTTGACCCCCAGAGGCGCGACCTGCGCCTGGGACATGCTGGCCTCGATCTCCTTCAGCGCTCCGTTGTCCCAAAGTAGGATCGGCAGAGCAAGGCCAAGCTCGGCGGCCGTCCCGAGTTCCTGAACGGTGTACTGAAACCCGTAATCACCGGCGATTGCGACAACCGGTCTGTCGCGCAGGCCAACCTTACCGCCGATAGCGGACGGTAAGGCGAATCCGAGGGCACCAAATCCAAAAGGGTGATGCCAACATCCCGGCCCCGGCATGTCCCAAATCTCCTTCGCCGCATAAGCGAACTGGGTCATGTCGGAATAGATCAGGCAGTCTTTGGGCAGTGCGTCTTGCAACGTTTCGGCGACAGGCACGATACCGGGCCGATCCATGTCTATTGCGGCACGCCAGCGTGTGCGGGCCGATGAAACCTCGGCTTCGTTCCATTCTGTGGAGGATCGATACCCTTTCGAAGCGTCAAGCAGCCTCTCCAAAAACGCTCCCGACTCACATAGGACATTCCATGCACCAAGCTCCGATAGCTCTCCCGGATCAAGATCCACATGGATCAGATCCCCGACATGGCCAAGTCGCTCGCGCCAGAAATCGGTCTCCGAGAATTCCGTCCCGATCGCGATCACAATATCCGAGGAGGCGACGATCTCCACGCTTTCGGGCCGCGCAAGAAAACTACCAAAACCTAGAGAATAACCGGGAGGAATGATACCGCGACCGGCGTAGGTCATGAAGCAGGCCGCCCTTAATCTCTCCACCACCCGTCGCGCCACATCGGCGACATGCCGAACACCGCCACCGAAAATGAAGAGCGGACGTTTTGCCGCCAGAATCCTGTCCAAAACAGACTGCGGTACGCTTGTCGAGGCAAATTCTCCGAAACTCGGAACGACATAGGGCGGGGGCGATGCGGCGGGCGCCTTCAGCACATCCATAGGTATCTGGATATGCTTCGGTCGTGGTCGTCGCGCATCGAATTCTATCAACGCTCGATTCACAAGTGCATATGCACTCTCGGCATCCATTGCGGTACGGGACCAGTCGCAGACCGTCTCGCCCGCGGCTTCCTGATCCTTCATCTCATGCAGCCGTCCGCGACCCATTCCAAGGTCACTTCGGTTGAGGCAGGACGAGATCACAAGGAGAGGAACGCTATCCGAATAGGCCTGCCCCATCGGCGTCATGATGTTCGTAAGTCCTGGTCCGGTGATAACATAGGCGATGCCCGGCTTGCCCGTGGCCCTGGCATATCCATCGGCCATGAAGCCCGCGCCCTGCTCATGCCGAGCGAGAATATGGCGCAGACCGCTGGCCTCAAGCCCCCGGTACAGTTCGATATTGTGCACACCCGGCACGCCGAAAACCGTATCGATTCCACGTTCGGCGAGCATCGCCGATATCCGAGCCCCAAGTGACCGTTCCATATCTCAGACTCTCCAGAAATTCCGCGTCAGGATCGCAAAGACCGCCATGAGTTCCAAGCGTCCGATCAACATTGCGGTCGCGAGCACCCATTTCGCGGTATCGTTAAGGTCCGCAAAGCTACCGGTCGGGCCGATCATATCACCGAGACCGGGGCCGATATTCGCAAGCGCCGCCGCCGCACCGGAAACCGAGGTGATCATGTCCAACCCCGTAGTGCCAAGCAAAAGTGAAATCACTCCAAGCGTGACAAAGAACACCACGAAGAACACCATGACCGAATTCAGGACATCGTCACTTACCGGTCGACCGTTATAGCGCGGCGTGAAGACGCCGTGCGGCGTATGAATGCCCCTTATACGGGCGCGGATCGTCGCGATGAACAACTGGTAGCGGAAGACCTTGATCGAGCAGCTTGTGGAGCCCGCGCAGCCACCCACGAGGCCGGTAAAGAAGATAAGCACCACGACAAATGGACCCCACGATTGATAATCGGCGCTTGAATAGCCGGTCCCTGTCAGGATCGAAGTGACGTTGAACACCGTTTCGCGAAGTGAGGACTCGAAACCCGCGCCGCCGGCAATCCGAAAAACGCAGACAACGGCAACAAGCACGCTTGCAACAATAAGAAATCCACGGATCTGAGGATCGCGAAGCAGCGGCCGCGCGCTGCCTCCCATCAATTGGACATAACCTACAAACGGCAGACTTGCGAGGAGCATGAACGCGGCGGCAACATATTCAGGCGCTCCCTTAAACGCTCCAAAGGACTTGTCAAACGTAGAAAAGCCTCCGGTCGATACCGTGGTCAACGCATGGTTGAACGCATGGAAACTCGGCATGCCCAAGGCAAAATAGGCGACATAGCAGGCCACGGTGAGAGCGATATACGCGCCGGAAATGCTGGAGGCGATCTGGGCGGCGCGAGGCAGCACCTTGCCTTCTCCACCAAAACTCTCGCTGCGGAAAATCTGCATACCACCGACGCGAAGTTCGGGCAGGAAGACCATCGCGACGACAATGATCCCGACACCACCGATCCATTGCAACATCGAACGCCACAGCAGCACACCTTCAGGAAGTGTCTCGAGCTTCGTAAGCACTGTGGCACCGGTGGTGGTAAGTCCTGACATCGCTTCGAAGAAAGCGTCGACAAAGCGCACATTGGGACCGCCGAGCAGAAATGGAACGGCGCCAAAAAACGGCAATGCAAGCCATACCCCGGTGGTCAGCAGAAAAATCTGCTGTTTTTTCAGCCGAGACCTGACGCCGCTGGCGCAGGCCAGCGCAGTCGCCACACCGAGCACAGCCGTAATCACCGCCGCTTCGAGAAAGATCACCCAGTGACCATTCCCGTAGATTAAATCCACCGTCATCGGCATCAGCATCGCCGCGCCGAGGGCGGCGACGAGCAGACCGGTGACATATCCTACGGGACGTAGGTCGAACATAGCGCGATTGCCGGAGCGTGCCTTCGATTGACGAAAGAGACCATGTCCCCATAAGCGTATTCGGGATTCGTACCTCCCGGTGCCTCAGTCATGTTGGATGCTTAGCCGTCAAATGGATGGAACGCTAAACGGAATCGAACGGCAGAGGATCAAGGCTGCCACCCGAAAACGTCTTACCCTCGCTTAAAACACTTACGGCATTATGGCTGTGCAGGCTCTCTCTATGGACCGCGATCACCCGAAAATCGCCGATACGGGAATCGCCTTCGAGCTGTTTGCAGAATAGCCGCGCCGCGTCCTCGACGAATATGGGGTTTGCTGCGTTCAGCTCAGCGAATGCCTGCTCGTCCTCGCGTTTGACCATAACCTGGGTTTCTGTTGGCACGGCGGCGCGGCAGGCTTCGACAAGATCCTCGAACCACAGGCAACCCGCTCCCTCAACCAACTCGACCGAAATTCGCGCGACTGAACGCTGCGAATGCGGTGTCGCGAACTGGCCACGCATATGTCGTGCATGCTCCGCAAGCTCGAGCGAACAGGGACAGGTGGAGGAATAGACATAATCGAGATGCATGAATTTCTGCCGCATTCCCGATTGTTCGCTCAGTTCCAGCGCTATGTCATAGTACTGGAATCCCTCCAGTCCCGATCTAAGGCTCTCAACCTTCATCGGGAACGACAACCGCATCTGGATGCGCGCATCAAGACAGTCGAGATCGGCTTTGTAGTCTTCGAGTGCCCGTTCGATCACCTCGAAGCTGAAGGTCTGTACGGCATACCGATAGAAAGTGCGTATCAGGCGGGACATGTTGATGCCCTTCTTCGCGGCCTCCAACGATACCGTTCCGGTCACCGATGTCTCCAGTTCCTGGACTCCATCGCCGCGCAGACGATAGCGGATCGGCAGACGAAAGCCCGATATTCCTACATGCTGGATTTTCCGATTGACATGCGTCACGAGAGCGTCCGGACCATTCTGCGGATCGGGCAGCGAGGCTCGGTAGGCTTCATCCACCCGGAATCCTTCGGGATAAGCACGTGACAGACCGCCCGAAACCCTGCTGGAATTCCCTGTCTCCAATGATACGGACTGCGCGTGGATACCTTGGAAAGACATCGGGGTATCGATGGATTCCATACGGCCACCCCCCGATTCAACCTGCTTGATATGTGTGTCCATCACAATCTCCCTTATTGGAGCAACGGTTTTCGAACCGTCGGCATTTTCACCCATTCCACGTCGCATAGCGGTGGCTTCACACTCGTCGAAGCCTTGTTCGGCGAGAATCAGATATGGCGGATGTCTTCGACGGGAATGTGAAACCAGGCCGCCGATTATACAACATGCCGTTGATCCAGACCATCTCCCGACTTCCGCTGAAGTTATCCATCCTGACATTCAGATGATGGCATCGGTTGGTCAGAATACCGTTCCCGTTCC
This sequence comes from uncultured Rhodobacter sp., assembly GCA_965201085.1. Lineage (GTDB taxonomy): Bacteria > Pseudomonadota > Alphaproteobacteria > Rhodobacterales > Rhodobacteraceae > JAPOUP01. The sequence continues at coordinate 111,184 of CBDAVS010000021.1, forward strand.
CTATGCCGATCCTGACAAAGTTCCCGAACCATTTCGATGGCTTCAGGTTTTGCGTTCACAGCCGATGATGGACAGAGGGCATCCACCCACCGATTTCTCTTTCACACCCAATCAAACATCTCCCTGTAATCGCATGAAGCACCGATCCGGGCAACGGTTTCCCGTCACGCGACTTCCAATGCCTGGAGGAAGTCCTCCAGCAGATCATCGTTATCCTCGATCCCGACGCTGACGCGTATGAGGCCGGGTGTTATTCCGAGCGACATACGCTGCTCCTCTCCGAGACGCTGGTGCGTCGTGGTCGCGGGATGGGTTACAATGCTTTTCGCATCGCCCAGATTGTTTGAAATCGTTAATATTTTCAATGCATTCAGAACCCGGAACGCCGCTGTCTGCCCTCCCCTGACGTTTATCGAGAATACCGTGCCACCCTGTTCCATAACGGATACCGCCAGATCATACTGGGGATGCGATGGCAGGTGCGGGTAGATGATCTTTTCCACCTTGGCATGACCTTCCAACGCTCGGGCGATCTTCAGTGCAGAATCAGACATCGCCCGAACACGCAGATCCAGAGTCTCCATCCCTTTAAGCAGAATCCAGGCGTTGAATGGTGAAATCGCCCCTCCGGTATGTTTCAGGTAGGGTTCGAGTGTTCCCCGAATGAAGTCACGACCGCCAAGCACGACACCGCCAAGGCAGCGGCCCTGTCCGTCGATATGTTTGGTTGCCGAATAGACGACGACATCCGCTCCAAGATCCAGGGCCCGCGAATGGATCGGTGTGGTGAAGACGTTGTCCGCTATGACCGTGGCACCAACGGCATGAGCGATCCTGGAAACCGCCTTAAGGTCGATCAGCTCCAGAGTCGGGTTCGAGAGGCTCTCGAGAAAGACGGCCTTCGTGTCATGTCGGACCGCTCTTTCCCACTGCGTTATCTCGGTTCCATCGACGAAGGTCACATCGATACCGAAGCGCGGTAGAAGTTCCTCGACGATATAGAGGCACGAGCCGAACAGTGCGCGGGAACTGACGATGTGATCTCCCGCATTCAACATCGACATGAGCGACGCGTTAACGGCCGCCATTCCACTCGCGGTAGCGAAGGAATCCTCGGCACCTTCGAGCGCCGTGATGCGATCCTCGAACATCCTTACCGTGGGATTGCCATAACGGGCGTAGATATACTCGTCTTCGGCCGTTTTTATAAAGCGGGCTTCAGCCTGCTCCGCACTCTCATAGACGAAACCCTGTGTCAGGTAGAGTGCTTCCGCCATTTCACAGTATCGGCTTCGCCGAAGCCCCTCGTGCACCAGTTTTGTGCGCACGTTCCAACCCTTGCCCATGATCCGCGCTCCCGCCATTAGCAACGAAAACCCCCGCCGCTTCGGAGCGCCGGGGGTTTTGTGTCCCTAACCTCTTTAGCGGCAATTATTTTACGTGGCCCGCAATCCGGTGTACAAAGCGCCACAAGACATCGCATACGCTTCGTCATGTCCGTTGTCAATTCCGCCGAAATGATCGCCAGGGAGTCCCGCTAACGCGTTATACCAATCCAACAAAGTAATGGCTCACGAACAGAGTGGGCACCTCCGATCCATATCCGGCCGGTGATGCGTGGTGTGACCGGCGCGGTCTTTCCGTATCCTGTGGTTTGCACATCAGCACAGGGAGGAAGACATGCCTGCAGCTGTTCAGGTCACCCGCGCCGGTCACAGGCCTGCGGAGCTTGGGGAGACCGTGCGGAAACGCAGGGAGCCGGACCATCGCAGGCGGCTGGCGGCGACCGTCATGGTTGTTGGGACATCCATGTCGCGGGCGGAGATCGCCCGGCAGACCCTGCGCGACCGGGTCCGGGAGTGGCTGGAGGCCGGCGCCGCCGAAGGGTCCAGGCCATGGACGGTCGCGGCGCTCCGGGACAGGATCCGGCATGCCTTCGGCGTGGCGTTCCGCGTCGAGGCTGTCCGTCGGCTGATCCGTTCCCTGTCCTTCCGCCACCTGTCGCCCCGGCCCGCGCACCCGGCCCTCCGGGAAGCGTTTCGCCGGGATTTCCAGAGCCTTGCGCGGGATGTCCTGCCGGAGGGGGTGCCGGCGGAGGCGGTGGACATCCGGTTCCAGGACGAAAGCCGGATCGGACGGAAGGGCCCGCTCACCCCGGTGTGGGCCCGTCGGGGAACCCGCCCGCGCATCCCGCGCGGTCACCGCCATGGCTACCGCTATCCTTTCGCCGCTTTCCGCCCCCGGCGGTCCGTCGCCGCCGGCCATGTCCGCGACAGGGCCGACACCGGGGAAATGAACCGGCATCCGGCGGCGACCGGCGAGGCGACCCCCACCGGACGCCATGCGCCGGTCATCCCCGACGGCGCCGGATGGCGCAAAGCCAGGACGCTGGCCATCCCTTCCAGCCTGTCCCCGCTGCATCCGCCTCCCTACAGCCCCGGACCCAACCCGATGGAAACGGCGTTCGGCTTCCTGAAGAAGCGCCACTTCGCCAACCGGGCGTTCGAAACGGTGCGGGAGATCAAGGGCGCCGTCGAGGAGGTCCGGAAGGACTTCGCCGGCCAGCCAGACCGCATCGCCTCTCTCGGACGGCGGCGCTGGGCAACGATGAACCCAGATGAAAGCTCCGGTGGGTGATTACTTTGTTGGATTGGTATTATACCGCCGATCATCGGCCTTGCCGGGGTCTATGGAGTGTCTGCCAGAAAACCCCGTGTTTTCCCGGGGATCGGGCCGAATCCGGCGGATTCCGGCTTCACGGGGCCCTGGCCGGGCCCGTCGGAGCGCCGCCCGGGGCTTCGACGGGACGGTCGGTGGCGGAAACATATCTTGAGTTCATACTTTTTTGAACGCAACCCATTGATATAATGGACATCACTCCTGAAAGAGGGCACTACTTTCCGGTGGTCCGCGCTCTGTCTTCCGGTTCGGGGGCCGTCAGGAATTCGTCCGTATCGCCTTTCGTGTGTAGATGAACGGAGCCCGGTTCCAGTTCAGCCCCAGTGTGCGGTAGATCTGCCTGGCGTCGGCCGAGGCCGCGCTGGGAAGGCCGAATTTCCTCGGGCCTTTCGTTTCGTACAGAATGCTGATCTGCAGGCCGTTCAGCGCCCGTCGGATGCGGTCGGGGCTCATCCGGTGACCCTGAACCGCCAGCCGCTGGCGCAGGTGCTGGAGACAGCAGAAAGCCATGTAGCAGATGGCGATGTGTGCCCGCACCCGGCGCTCCTTCCAGTGGAAAACCGGCCGGATGGCGAGGTCATGTTTGTTCGTCCGGAAGCACGCCTCGATTTCCGCCAGCCTGCGGTACTGGATGACCAGGTCGCGCGGGTCGGTCTCCCCGCAGCCCCAGGCCACGATCCCCCGAAGCCCGTCCCAGCGTGCCGCCCCGGCCACCTTTTCCTCGTTCAGGCGGACCTGCCCGTCGGGGAAATCCAGGAACCGGGCGGTGCCACGATTGCCATGCGAGGCCGGCTTCCGGCTTCCATTCAGGCTTGCGCGCAGCCTGTCGATCCGGCGTTCCCGGTCGTGGACGTCCCTGCGGGCCCGTCGTGATGAGTGGGTGACGACGAGCCTGCACTCGCCGTCCTCGATGCACAGGTAGCGGCCGATCGACCGCGAGCACCCGTCCCGGCTCCATGCGCTGTAGCTGTCCGGATCAAGGATCTTTCGCTTCTGCGCGGCGGGGCGGGACTTCAGGCGGGCGCCGAGGATATGGGGCGTGCCGCGCCGTCGAAGCGCCGCCTGGTTGTCCGCGCTGATCATCGCGGCGTCAGCCACCACCGTGAAACGCGCCCCGTCATGACGCCGTTCCAGACCCTCGAGCGCCGTCACGAGGGTGTTGCCTTCGTAGGTGTTGCCCGGAAACGGCCCGTAGCCGACCGGAAGTCCCTCCGGCGTCACCAGAAGGGCGAACAGAACCTGGATCCGGTGCGGCTTTCCGTCCTTGCTGAAACCCTTGAGCGGCGGATCGTCGTCCCTCTCACTCTCGAAATACAGGCTCGTCGTGTCGTAGAAGATCGCGGTCAGGGGCTCCGGAAGCAGCGTCTTCGCGACATCCAGCGACCGCTGGCGGATCGCCTCGATCCGGGCGTCGTCGATCAGGTCCATGCTGCGATAGACGTAGTTCAGGTTCAGGGACAGTTCCCCATGGCTGTCAAGCTCACGCACCGTGGCTCGTTTCGAGAGTGGCTGGGAGATCCGGGCAAGCACCAGTTCCCTGATGATGCGGTTGGCGCTCATGCGACGGGCCCCGCACAGACTGTCCCAGCCAAGCTGGCCGTAAACCGAACCGAAAGCCTCACGGACCCCAACAATGACCCGGCTCTCCTCGCGGCAGTCGGCCAGGTCGACCCCCAGAGGCTCGGGATCCCGTGCCGCCCGCCTGGAACTCTCGATCAGGTCCGCGAACCGTTTCGGCGGGAACAGGGCTTGCTGGCCGCTGTCCTTCTGCCTGATTTCCCCGATGATGAGGCGTGCGAGGCCCTCGAGCCGCTCGAGCTGGGCCTCGGTGGTCGCCGTGCCGACATGCCGCAGGACGCGCTGCCGAACCCTGTCACCATTTCGTACGGACCTGACGATCTGGACCTTCGTGCGGCCGCCCGCAAGTTTTTTCCTTCGTACGAACATGGTTGGAGCATATTGCGTGCCGGACGCGCATGTCAAATGAAATCGCCATCAGGGGCACTACATCTCGGTTTTCGCCGACTGGGTCGAAATGAACCCTGTATAGCTGGATTTCCAGAGTCGGGATACGCCAAAAAAGTAGGAACTCAAGAGCGCCGCCCGGGGCTTCGACGGGACGGTCGGTGGCGGAAACATATGGTGAACATCCGGGCCTCCGCCGGCCCGCGGGCACGCCGGTGCGGGCCCCGCAGCGGCGGGACCTTCCATGGGCCGGTTTACCGGTGGACGCCCCGGTCAGGCGGCGGCGGGGAGCACGGGGCGCTCCCTCGCCGGCGGCATCAGGCCGGGGCGGTGGACGTTCGCCGCCGGCACCGCCAGCGCCACGGCGCCGGCGAAACCCTCCCTTCCGTGGCTCCGCACCCGGTCGAGGCCACGGTGCTCCAGGCTGTTGATCGCCGACCCGCCGGCGGCGTGGGCGCGCCGCGCCCCGCGGAACGCCTCCCCGCTTTCCCGGACGCGGTCCGCCTTCGACAGCCTGCCTTTCCGCGGCATCGCGTCGGCTCCGGCATCCCGGCAGGCCCCAACCGGTCCGGGGGGCTGTGCGGACCCCTGCCGAAGCTCACCACCGAGAGATCCGGGAACCGGGCCCGCGCCTCCCCGCCCATGGGGACCGCCACGTCCACGTCGCTCCCCTCCCACATCACCGAATGGTGCGGGAGGAACCCTTGCCGGTCCTCAGGGACGTGGACGGGGACACCGGGCTCCACCGGGACCCCGGCCTTTTCCCTTCGATATCCAGCGGGTGTGCGGCCCGGATATCGGGTGCACCTTCCCGCGGTGCGGGATCGTCCCGCCCTTCAGGATCCGCCGTCCGGTCAGGTCCGCCCGGTGCCTGACATGGCCGATGAAGCCCCGGATACTGTCCGATGGGCCCGGGATACCCAACCTGCCGTCGATCTCCGCGCGGCTCGCCTCCGCCCTGTCCGCCAGCTTCAGGGCGAGCCGGAGCGGCGCCTTCACGTCCCCCGGGCGCGGGTTGGCGAGCCGTGACGTGGCGACACCGGGACAGGGCCTGCGGAGCTGTCCGCAAAGGTATTCCTTCCGCCGCCAGCCGGGCGGCGCCAGGCTTTTCCGCCGCCACCCTGTGGCCCCTCTCCACGACCGTCCTTCCGACCTCGGCGGGAAGCTCCGGCGAGGGGAGCGACACGCTGTCCACCGGCCGCCGGTATCCGTCCCCGTCCCATGGGCCGTGGCCCGGCCTCCGCCGGATCGGGATGTGCTGGTTCGCCGGTTCCCGAAGCCGGTCGAAACCGCACCCGGGACCCTGCCTGACCACGCAGGGCACGGGGATGGTCCATAGTTCCATCCCCGGCCTGCCGACCCGGCGGCTCTTTCCGGGCAGCACCATCCTGTCCGGAAGCCCGGACAGCCGCTTTCGGGTCCCTTCGTCGCTGCAGGGGTCCTGGAGGCCGATCGGGATCGCCGGGATGTCGTCCCGCGATTTCACATCCAGCCTGATCCTCATGATGTCGGGGGCGCCGGGCCTCCGCCGGGTGTCGTGGACCCTGCGCATGAGGGCCTCCTGAAGGGGAGGATTGCCGGATTCCGCTGCATACCCTGACCGCCATATCCGGTGAATCCCCGCAAGATGGATTCCGTCATTTACCGCAAAAAACCGCAGCTTGGCAGTTTTCTGGCGGACACTATTATACCGCCGATCATCGGCCTTGCCGGGGTCTATGGAGGTCGGTTCGTTCCGGGTGTACACGGTCTTTTGTCAGGTGTTGGTCCCGGTTTTTCCCAACCCCCGTTCCGCTCTGAAGTGCAACACCGTTGATGGTGGGAAGCCGCGTTTCGGGTGCAGCATCTTGCGAATCGGCCAGATAACGGCGACAGTCCCGGTGAACGAGCCGAGGAGAGTGTCATGCCCGAGGGCTACCGTCATCTGACCTTCGACGAAAGATGCCAGATATACGCGACGGGGAAAAGCGGGCTTTCGAACGGGGCCATCGCCAGGCAGCTGGGCCGCCATCCGGCCACCATATCGCGGGAGATCCGACGCAACGGCGGCGGGCGGGGATACCGGCAGGGACAGGCGTGGAGGAAGGCCACCGGGCGCCGGAGCGAGGCCTCTTCGGTCCCGGGGAAGCTGACGGAGGAGCGCTGGGCGAAGGTCGTGGCGAAGCTGGAGGAGGGCTGGAGCCCGGAACAGGTCTCGGGGCGTCTCCGGCTGGAGGACCCCGGCATGGTCGGCCGTCAGCGGATATACGACCTCGTACGCGCGGACCGCAGGGACGGAGGAACGCTTTTCGGGCACCTGCGGCGGCGGGGAAAGAAACCGAACCGGCAGGGTGGCCGCCACGCGGGCCGGGGTCACATCCCGGGCCGGAGGGACATCTCGGAGCGCCCGAAAGAGGTCGGGGCGAAGGCGAGAATCGGCGACTGGGAAGCGGACACGGTGATCGGCGGGGGACACAGCGGTGCGGTGGTGTCGCTTGTGGACAGATGCTCGAAATTCACGCTTCTCCAACGGGTTGACGGAAAGAAGGCGGAGGCGGTCGGCGAGGCGATGACCGACCTTCTCAAGGGGCTCGGCGCCAGGGTCCACACGATCACGGCGGACAACGGCAAGGAGTTCGCGGGGCACGCGAAGGTGGCGAAGGCGCTGGAGGCCGACTTCTTCTTCGCGACGCCCTATCACTCGTGGGAGCGGGGCCTGAACGAGCACACCAACGGGCTGCTGCGCCAGTACCTGCCGAAGGGGACCGACCTGCGGCAGGTCACGGACGCCCGCGTGAAGCGGGTCCAGGACATCCTGAACGCGCGCCCCCGCAAGGCGCTCGGCTACCTGACGCCGGCGGAGGCTTTCGCGCGGGCGCGGCCTCCCTGAGGCGCTTCGCCCCGTCGGCCGACGGGGGAGAGGGAATTCCGCAGGCGCGCCCGCCCGGTTTCGGTCGGGCCACCCCTTCCCTCGCCCGGACGGGCGCGCCACCTCCCGCCGCGGGGCCTTGCCGCCGCCGGGAGGCCCGGTTACGCTCCGATCCGAAGGGACAGCCGCCGTATTCCGCGTGGAATCCGGGGCCCTGGCCGGAAAATCCCTCAACACCGGCCCGCCTCCTCCGCTCGGGCCACGCCCTCGCTCCGGAGGCGGGCCGGTGTTGCACTTCGGACTGGAAGTGGGGCAATTTGATTTCAGGGTCGGGCGGGAAAGGCCGGGCGGCTACGGCCCGTCGACGGGCATCTCCCGGAGTTCCGGCTTCCCGATGTCCTGTGACATGGACTTTCCGCGTGAACGCCGAAATGCTCCGGTCGTCTTCGCCGCGGAGACAAGGAGGAGCGGTAGAAATTCGCGGAGGGCTTCCACCGGAAATTCGGTTTGACCGACAGCGGTGAAGAAAACGGGCCCGCAGACGTCTAGAGAAGCCGCTTGATCTGACCGAAGGGATGGCCATGGCACATTCACCATAGCTTCCAGGCTTCGGGAGATCACGCGCTTCTGGCCAGCGGTGAACTGTCAAATATCAACTGGCGGAGCGTGATGGACGCCACGAAGCGAAGCGTGATGAGTTTTTTTCAGAAGACGGTGAAGCGGCGCGAAGACGAAAATCGAATATGACGGCATCCGTCCTCCGCGATCCGGATGACGGCATGGACGTGGCGACATTGACGCGCTGACCGAGCGGAACATGGCTGACGGACCTGACCGGCGGTTACCGGAGGTCTTGAACGTCGAGGGTCGCCATTACCATCCTGTCCATCGACGCGCTCCACTGATGGGAAGACGCGGGAACTACTAATGTCCAATTTTCCGGCTTCCGCAGCATTTTGGTCGAGGCAGACCGGCCGGAGGTCATCACCTGACCGAAATCCAGATGCCTGAGGCTGGTCGAAGGGAGCCTCCACGGACGGATTCCGATGGCCGCCCGAACGCGGCACGGCCTGTCGTCGCCGCAGCCTTGAATTTCAGAATGAAGCAACGACACAGGGTTGCAGGACTGCGCCGGAACGTGAGATTGGCAATCATTCGTGCGAAGCGCTGCCCGCTTTCCCTACGTCCCCGGAGGAACCAGCCATGCCAAAGTCCCGTGTCCAGCGGCCGAACGTTCTAATCGTTGTCATCGACCAGCTGCGCGCCGACTGCCTCGGACTGGCGATCGGTAGCCGCTCGATTCTCCCCAATCTGAACGCATTCGCGGAAGATGCGGTCCTGTTCCGGAGCCATTTCTCTGTCGTCAATCCGTGCGGCCCCTCCCGCACCAGTCTGCTGACGGGCCTGTATGCGATGAATCACCGGTCGGTGCGCAACGGCACCCCTCTCCGCCATGGGATCACAAACCTTGCGCTGGAAGCGCGGAAATCGGGCTACGAACCACTGCTCTTCGGCTATACGGACACATCCAACGATCCGCGGCGGCTGCATGCAGAGGATCCGGACCTTCGGGACTACGAAAGGGTGATGCAGGGTTTCAATGAGGTCGTCGAGATGCGGCAGACAGCACAGAGCTTTCCCTGGCGGGCCCATCTTCGACGCAGGGGTTATGAGTTGCCGCCCTATAGCCGATTCTACGCACCCGCAAGGCATGACGCTGAGATAGGGCCAAGACCGGATGATCCAGCATTCTACAGGGCCGAAGACAGCGATACGGCGTTTCTGACCGATGCATGCCTGAGCGAACTCGCGGTCCGGAGCGAGGCGCCTTGGTTCGCGCTCCTCACCTATATCCGGCCCCACCCACCACTGATCGCACCCATGCCCTATAACCGGATGTACGAGGGACAGCCGCTCCCGCCGCTCAGGCGCGGGGCCACGGCGGAGCGTGAAGCGTCGACGCATCCGTTTCTCGCCGCCAATCTCAGACGGGACATGATCAACAGCCTTGTCTCAGGCTACAGCTGTGGTCTGGACAATGAGTCCCCGCAGGATGTGGACATGATGCGCTCGGTCTACTTCGGCCTCGCAACGGAAGTCGACCATCATATCGGCAGGATCATTGATTTCCTGAAGCGATCCGGCCAATTCGATCGCACACTTGTCGTGGTGACGGCTGACCACGGCGAGATGCTGGGGGACCGACGGCAATGGGGTAAGATGTCTCCGTTCAATTCCGCCTACCGCACGCCATTGCTGGTCCGCGACCCGGACGGCGTCGGAGGCGTCGAAATCGAAGCCATGACCGAGTCCGTCGATATCATGCCGACCATTCTGGAGCGTATCGGCGGTCCGGTTCCCCGGGGCGTGAACGGTCGGTCATTGCTGCCTTTCCTCCGGGGCGACACACCTGCAAACTGGCGCGACTACAGTTATTCTGAACTGGATTTCGGTGATCCGGAAGAGCCGACCATCTGGCAGACGGATCTGGGTCTGTCCCTTCGCGAGGCCAATCTGGCGATCATCCGTGAGACAGAGCGGCTCTTTGTCCACTTCAATGGCGGTCTGGCGCCGCTCCTGTTCGATCTTTCGGGAGCGGACGGTGAGGCGGACGATCTCGCCTACGATCCGAACTGGCAGGGCGAGGTTCTGCGGCTCACGCGGAAACTGCTGAACCATCGCATGCGCTGCGCGGACCACACGCTCTCAGATCCATAAGTTGTGGTCCCGCAGGATGTGGCATTCCGGTTGGTGAACACAACCAGATACGGAGAGAGCCATGCGAACAGGACCACCCCAGATCCTAAGCGCCCGGACGACCACAGTCGATCTGACCGACGCCGAATGGACCATCATGATGCTGCCGAAGCAGGGAAGGATGGGACGGCCGCGCGGACCTTCGGTCGGTGTTCGACGCGGTCCAGTATACTGTCCACGGGATCAGTGGCGCGCGTTATGGTTTTCCACCGTCCAGTACGCATGGCGGCGGAGCGCCGTCTCGTGCATCGTCTCCGGGACCTCGCGCGGCGGTGTTCGGGGCGCTCCGCGGAGCCGACCGCCGCCTCGATCGACAGAGTCGGTGAAGACCACGGAGAGCGGCGGGCCCCGCGGCTACGACGCCGGGAAGAAGGTGAAGGGGAGGAAAAGGCACCGATCGTGGACGCCGACGGCACACCGATCGTCATGACGGTTCACACCGCCGACATCCAGGACCGGGACGGGGCGCCGGACCTGATCGCGAAGCTGCTGGAGCGGTGCCCACGGTGTGTAGGCTGTTCGCCGACTGGCACCCGGGTCAGAAGCTGCGGGAGCGGCTTGAGGGGATGGGGTTGTCGAACGTGATCAGGATCGTCGAAAAACCATGTCAAAGGGTTCACTGTTCTCTACCGCCGCTGGGTGGTGGAGCGGAATGGGCCGGTGCCGCCGCCTGCGAAAGATTACGAAAGGCTCAGCGAGAACTCGCTGGCATGGGCGCAGCTGGCCGCCTGTTCCTGCTCAGGCTGTCAACTCCATGAAAAACGGATATCAGTGACTTATGATTCAAACTCTCAGACATGAAACTGACCGAAAACGGAACGGTCAACCTCATGGACTGAGTTCGCGCCATCGGAAACACGCCACCCGGTGCCCGTCCTCCGCCTCTTCGAGCGGCGGCTCATGCTGTCTGCAGCGCTCGATGGCGAACGGGCAGCGGGTCTGGAATTTGCATCCCGGCGGCCGATTGGTCTGGGACGGAATCTCGCCCTGCAGTTTCTGCGCGCTGCCGCGGTCGTCGGGATCAAGCGATGGGATCGCCGACAGAAGCGCCTTGGTGTAGGGATGCTTCGGGTGCGCGAAGAGTTCGTGGGTGGATGCGGTTTCGACCAGCCTGCCGAAATACATCAACGCCACATGGTCGCAGATATGGGCCACCACGCTGAGATCGTGGCTTATGAACAGAAAAGTGAGGCCGAGTTCCTGCTGCAGCGATTTGAGTAGGTTCAGGACATCGGCCTGAATCGAGACATCGAGCGCGGCGACGCTTTCATCCGCCACCACGAAGCGCGGTCTCGAAACAAGCGCCCGAGCGATCGAAATGCGCTGCCGCTGCCCGCCCGAGAAAGCGTGGGGAAACCGTCGAAGATGTTCCAGGTTCAACCGGCAGCGCGCCGCTATCTCGCGAACCCTCTCATCCGTCTCTTCCCGCGAAGAGGTGAGTTTCATCACCTCCAGCGGTTCGGCGATGATGTCGCGAACGGTCATGCGCGGACTGAGGGCGGCGTAGGGATCCTGAAAGATCAGCTGCGCCCGGGAATAGTAATCCTTTCTTTCTGGCTTTGAGATCGCATGCAGCGCATAGGAAACATCCCCGTCATCATAAACCGCGGTTCCCTCACTGATCGGATTGGCAAGCAGAAGCGCCCGGCCGAGCGTGGTTTTGCCTGAACCGGACTCGCCGACAAGGCCGAAAAAGTCGCCCTTCTTAATGTCGATGCTGACATCCTCGACGGCATGAACATAGGATTCTTTGGTGAAGAGGCCATCGCGGAGCTGAAACCGCACCGAAAGGTTCCGTGCCGATATCAGATTCATGCCGCCGACCCTCCTTCAAGAAGATGGCAGGCGCTGAAATGATTCTCCCGGGCCCGATGAAATTCCGGTACCCCGGTGCGGCATCGTTCTCCGGCCGCTACCGGGCAGCGCGTGTGAAAGACACAGCCCGGCGGCCGTTCCAACGGCGAAGGTATGTCGCCAGCGACCGGCGTCAGCGGAGCCTCGATATCGTCAACCCTGGGCAAGGCGGCGAGAAGCCCCTTTGTGTAGGGATGTGCGGGATTGCGGATCACATCCCTGACGGGTCCGGTCTCCACCAGACGCCCCAGATACATGACGGCGACGGTGTCGGCGGTTTGGGCGACCACACCCAGATCATGGGTGATGAAAACAATCGCCATACCGAATTCGGCGACCAGATCCTTCATCAGATCGATCACCTGCGCCTGGATCGTGACGTCAAGCGCGGTTGTCGGCTCGTCTGCGATCAATAGCCGCGGCTTGGTCGACAGCGCCATGGCGATCATCGCCCGCTGGCGCATACCTCCCGAGAGTTCGAACGCATATTGGCTGAAGCGTTTCGCGGCATCCGCGATGCCCACCCTGTCCAGCATTTCAATGGACAGATCCCGGCAGGCGGACTTTGAAAGATCGGTGTGGATGAGCAGCTGCTCGACCATCTGGTCGCCGATGGTGATCGCCGGTGCGAAACTCGCCATCGGCTCCTGAAAAATCATCGATACCGCGCCGCCCCGGACCACCTGCATCTCGCGGCCGGTCCGCAGGGCCAGTATATTGATCGGGCCATCGTCGAGATGCAGGATTATTCTGCTGTCCTGACCGTAGACGGCGTTCGACGAATTCAGCTTCATCACGGATTTCGCCGTCACCGACTTGCCCGATCCGCTTTCGCCGACGAGACCCAGAATCTCTCCCTGCCTGAGACTGATGGTGAAGTCCTCCACAGCGGTGATCCGACCCTCATCGGTGTCGAACCGCAGCGTCAGCCGCTCGATGTCGATCAGCGGCTTCATTTCTGAAGATCCGAGTAGGGATCTGCCGCATCTCTGAGGCCATCCCCGACGAAGACAAATGCCAGAACAAGGGTAATGAAGAACAGCACCGGAATGAAATACCACTGGTAGTTCAGCAGCACGTCCGCGTTGGTCACATTCTGCAGCATGACACCTAGGGAATTCACCGGATCCTTCAAACCGAGTCCGATGAAGCTAAGGGCCGTCTCCGAGAGGACCATGTAGGGAAATGATATGACCAGATCGACGATGATGTAGCTGGTGAAGCTCGGCAGGAGATGTCTGCGAATGATGTGACTGGAGGAAGCGCCGCACAGCTGCGCCGCAAGCACATATTCCTGGTTGCGCTCCGAGAGGAGATGCGTCCGCACCCGCCTGGCAAGCGTCGGCCAGCCGATGAATCCCAGAATGATCGAAATGAAGAAGAACCGGGTCTCCGCGCTCCACTCATCGGGGACGAACGCAGCCAAGGCCATGAAGAGTGGAATGGCCGGCACGGTGCGGATCGCGTCGGTGAACATCTGGGCCGCTTGGTCGACCATCCCGCCGTAATAGCCGGACACCCCTCCTATGACCAAGGCCAGCACAAAAGCGATCAGAACGCCGATCGTTCCCACCGCCAGTGAGGTGTTGATGGCGTGCAGTGTACGCGAGAAAATATCCTTGCCGCCCGCATCTGTGCCGAAAAGATGGATCTTACCGGAATCCACGCCGAAAAGATGGCGATCGAATTCAAGGAACGGCATGCGGAACAGTCGATACGTGCTATCCTTCGGAAACAGCGTAAGATACCGCCTTTTGTCCCGATTCGCTTCCGTGACCCATCGGAAATTCGTCTCGATCGAGCGTGTCCGTTCATAGGTGTAGATGAACGGTCGCAGGGAGCAGCCATTCCCGTCGCAGAATCTGGGAATCTGCGGCGCCCCGTTCAGATAGTCATTGTTTCTTCCTGCGATCGACGGGTCATAGGGCGAAAGGAAGGGAGCGAATAGGCCGCTGACGATCAGGAACAGCAGCACATAGGCCGCGATCATGGCCGAACGGATACGTTTGAAGCGCGCCCAAACCAGTTGGCTCTGGGAAGCCGTGAAATACGCCTCCTTCAGCTTCTGGTCAACGTTGGTATCCACCTGTCTGGGTGCATCCTGCATGGTTCTACCTCAATATGCTCCGGCGTACCCTCGGATCGGTCAGCGCCAGAAGCATGTCGGTCAGGAAGTTCAGCGTCACGATGCTGGCGGTCAGCAGAAAGATAATGGCTCCAGCCAGCTGCTGGTCGTTCGAACGGGCGAGGGCCTCGATCAGAAGGGCACCTGCCTCGGTCAGGGTCATGATCAGCGCTACGATCGGCAGTTCATTGAAAATCCGGTTCAGGTCGAATCCCAGCGAATTGATGATCGGCCCGAGCGCATGTCTGGCCGGATAGCGCATCAGCAGGCGGCGGCCGTGGATGCCACGCGCCGCGGCGGCGGTCACGTAGAGCTTTCCGATCTCGTCGGACATAAGGGCACGCACGGTCTGAATGGCGAAAGCGGTGGCGGACCAGCCAAGAATGAAGACCGGCAGCCAGACATGGCTCAGAAAATCAAGAAACCGCGCATAGGACCATTCCGCGTCGCGGTACTCCTTGGAGAACAGTCCAGTCAGGCTCTCGCCGAAATAGAAGGTGAAAAACAGCATGATCAGGAGCGCCAGCAGAAAATTCGGCAGCGCAAGCCCGAGATAGCTGACAAGCCGCAGCGAGTTGTTGAGAAGCGCGCTGTTGGCCGTCACTGATATTATGCCGACCGGGATGGCGATCAGATAGGCGAGCACTAGGGCGGTGAGGCAAATGCCGAGGGAGATCCAGAACTTGTCCTTCAGCAGGTGATTGATGTTCACCCGAAGAATGCAGCTGTCGCCGAATTCACCCCGAAACGCGTTTGTCACCCAGCTTGACCATCGGACGATGAACGGTCGATCCAAACCAAGCCGGGACCGCTCGGCATCGATGTCTTCCGTGGTGATCTGCTGGCCCTGCGTGTTTTTGAAGGCCAGATAGCGTTCGGCACAGTCTCCCGGAACCAGTTCCATGAGACTGAACACGATAAGGGAGACAAGAAGCAGAGTGATGAATGCCATGACAGCGCGCCATGCGGCGAATCTGGCAAACTGAATCATCGCCTTTCCCCGCTCGACGCTGTGTCACGCGCAAGAATCAGGCGGCGCTCGACCACCTGATCCAAGATCTCTTCCGCGTTGGCTATTCGTCCAGCCACCATTGCGTGGCACGGTACGGATAGGTCCGGTAATATTCATAGGAATGGGTTATGAAATCAGTGAAATTCTTCAGTGCATTCCTGTGATAGATGGGAGCCGGTGCATTCACGGTTCCGATGAACAGCAGATTCTCGGTCATGTTCCGAACCAGTCTCTGGCCAAGCATCTCGAACGCCTCGGAACCCACCTCCGCCGATTGGAACGCATTGATATCCTCGATCAGCTGCTTCACGTAATCGGGCGGCTCGACGCCGGCCGATCCGCCGGAATCGACCCATTCAGCCCACAGCATGCCGGTGCGGATACCGAAATAGTTCTCGAATGGCGGAACCCAAAGCTCATTGTTGCCGAGCACGATCGCCAACGGCTGGCTCTTGCGCCACAAAAGCACATCGAGCTGATTGGCCGACTGCGCAGACCGGTACTCGTCCGGAGTGACCTCCTTGACGGATGTCTGTACTCCGACATCGGCCCAGTACTGGCCGACAAGCTCAACGACCTGTCCGGCGATGCCCTGCGTGGAGAACTGCAGGTTCAGCGTGATTTTCTCGCCGTTCGGCAATTCGCGAAAACCGTCGCCATCGGTGTCGACCATACCGATCCCGTCAAGATGGGTCTTGGCCAGGTCCGGATCATACTGTGCGAAATGACTCAGCCAGGCATCGTCGATGAAATCGGGTTTGGGCGAAAAGCCGATATACTGCTGCGGCACGCCCAGACCGAAAAACGCCACTTCATTCAGCTCCTCACGGTTGATCGCGACTGACATCGCCTGCCGGAAACGAAGGTCGCCAAACACCTGCCTTTTACCCGGATCATCAGAGGTCACGTTGAATGAGAGGGTCGGCACCGTGATTTCGGGACGCAGATCAATCGTGTAATCGCCAGATTCCTGATTTTCCAGAAGGAGGGGAGCGGATGGCAGCTGCAGCGACTGGGACTTGTAATCGACTTCAGCATTGACGAGCTTGAGGATACGGACCTCGTTGTCGTTGATATAGACCTCATCCTGCTCGCTGATATAAGGCAGCTGGTTGCCCGCGGTATCGACGATATGGAAGTAGGGGTTCGCCACCAGATGCCTTCCTTCCGTCGTATCGGTCACATAGATGTGCGATTCGAGGGTCGGGACGACATCAGCAGGCAAACCAGCGACCTTGTCTGGACTGTTCAGAAGCGGCGACGGCGTGTCGGTCCAGTCTGAATTGCCGAAATAGGCGGCGATCACCGCGAGCCCGTTTTCGAAGCCCGCTTCCTGCGCGAGACTGTCCGCGTCCGGATTCAGATCAGGATGGAACCGACCCAGAAAGTGCTTCGGCTGGAAGCCCTGCGCGAAGGACGTGGCGAAATGCGCGAGAAGACCCGGCTTGGGCGCGGGAAGGTTGAACCTTACGGTCTGCGGGTCGATGACGTCTACCGTCATCGGCTTGCCGGCGACGAGCACATAGTCCTTCGCTTTCTCGATCACCTTCGGGTCGAGCGAGAGGTTGTCGTACCAGAATTTGACGTCATCCGCCGTGAACGGTGCGCCGTCCGACCATTTATGGCCCTTCCTGAGAAAGAAAGTCAGCTGCGTGAAATCATCGTTCCACTCCCAGTCTTTCGCTATATTCGGGACGATGGTTTGGAGATCGTCGAGGTAGCGCACCAGATTGACATGGCGAACGGACAGAAAGTCCGAAGTTCCGGCCTCGGTTGCGTTGGACAGCACGTCGAGCGTGCCGCCATATCTGCCGATGGAGTCGTAGGGCGCGTAGACCAGAGGCTCCGTCGGGATGCGCTCCGCCAGTGGCGGCAGTTCGGGATTACCGCGAATGCGGGCGTTCAGGGCCGCGATGTCCGGGTTCGCCGCAAAGGACATTTCACATCCCGCCAGCGTCTCGAACTCGGCCAGCTCGTATTGTTGGGGATATTTTCCCGCTTCCACACCCATCGCGTCGGATACGGTGACATGGGGGCAGCTCGCGACCGCACCAGCGGTGACACCGATGGCAAAACCGGACGAAAGTAACATCGTTTTCACTGGCTTTCCTTTCATCAATATTGGTTCTCAATTCCAAGAAACAGGGACTGAACCTTCAGAAATTTCCGGTGCGTATCCCATCCATAAGTTTATCGCCTCGGATACGGTTGAGTCAACATGTTGATCGGACTGAATCCAGGCCTCCCTCCACCTTCGCTCTCCCAGCGGGATCGCGACCGGCTTCGGCGCACGCGACGGCACCTGTGAGCACATCCAGCGCCTGCTCCAGCTCTGCCCCCGTCACCGTCAGGGGCGGCGACAGGGTCAGCACGCAGTTCTGTGAGATCTTGAAGCTGAGGCCCCTGCGCATACAGTCGTAGAGTATGGTTTCTGCCAGGTCGGGGGCCGGTGTCCGACTTTCCCTGTCCCTGACGATTTCCAAGCCGCAGAGAAGGCCGCGCCCCCTGACGTCACCGACTATGGAAGACCCCGCCGCGATGGCTTTCAATCCCTTCAGCAATACCTCTCCGCCTGCCTGCGCCCGCTCGACAAGCCGTTCGTCCTCAATAATATCCAGCACTGTCAACGCGGCCCGCGCCGTAACCGGATTCTTCTCGTGCGTATAATGGCCGATGGCGAATTCAGCACCGACATCCAGACCTTTCCGCGCCAGCACCGCCGCGATCGGTAGAACTCCGCCGCCCAGGGCTTTGCCAAGGACAAAGATGTCAGGGACGACGCCTTCATGCTCGAAGGCGAAGAACCTGCCGGTCTTGCCGAGCCCTGTCGGGATCTCGTCAAAGATCAGCAGCGCACCCTGGGCGTCGCAGGCATCCCGGACGCGCCTCCAGTAGCCTTTGGGCGCTATCTGGGGAACGGCACGCATCGGCTCCGCGATCACGGCCGCGATATCGCCTTCCCGACCAAGAACATAGGCCGGCATCTCGGCGCAGGCGGTTCCGCAGCGGCTGGGACCGGGATGGCCATAGGGGCATCGATAACAGGAGAAAGGGGCCACATGCTCGGCGCCGGATAGGAGAGGGCCGGCGATGAAGGAGCGGAAAGTTGCGTCACCTCCGACCGAGGCCGCGCCGAAGCCCGCGCCGTGGAAAGAGTCCCAGAAAGAGAGCGTCTTGAACCGACCCGTCGCTGCCCGCGCTATCTTCAACGCGATCTCAACCGCATCCGATCCGCCGGTGGTGAACAGGACTTTTCCGAAACCTTCAGGTGCGCGGTCGATCAGGCGCTCAGCCAGCTCGACGGAAGGTGAGTTGGTGAAGCGGCGTGGCGAAAACGGCAGTTCAGTAAGCTGATTCGCAACCGCCTCGATCAGCCGGGGATGGCCGTAACCGATATGGTGCACGGAATTCCCGTGGAAATCCATATAGCGGTTGCCATCGGTGTCTTCGATCCAGACGCCCTCGGCCCGCCTGGCCGCTACGGTGCAGGGCGATGACAGACGCTGATGCAGGAACGCCGCACCGTCGCGTTCCAGCAGGCCGCGTGTTTCTTCCGAAACCCATCGCCTCCGCCAGTCTGCACCGACCTCGGAGAGGTTCGATTCTCCTTCCGATGGCATCGACTGCATCAGTTCCAGGGCAGCGAGTAGGTCTTGATATTGGTGTAGCTCTTCATGGCCTCGATGATGCCCTCCTTGTAGCCAAGCCCGCTAGCCCTGATGCCGCCGAAGGGTGACATCTCGATTCGGTAGCCGGGAACCTCCCAGATATTGACCGTGCCGACCGCAATCCATCAATTTAGCGCCGCATCCAGGACCAGTCATCGGTGTAGACACCCGAGGACAGTCCGAAAGCGGTCGAATTCGAAAGCGCGACCGTCTCAGCGTTTTCGTCCTGAGCGCGGATGACCGGGATGACGGGGCCGAAGGTTTTCTATAGGACAAGTTCGCTTGACGGAGGAACCCGGTCAAATACGATCGGCGGCAGGAGAGCGCCCTGCCGGTCAGGGCAGTAGAGAAGCTCCGCACCCGTTCAAGAAGCATCGGTTCAAACCCATCCGCGACTCTCTTCTGACACAGGTTGCGCTTGACGGCGGTGCAGCGCTGGCCTATATACCCGGTGGGGCTGGCCACAGCCAGATCGGTGGCCGTCGCCAGCGGGTCATCTCCGAGATCGTTGCCAAAGATCGGGGGATCGCTCCCGCGGAGTTCCAGTACCGTCCGCCTGTATCCCGCGGTTTCAGCGATGCGCTTTCCGACCGGCACGCTATCGGTGAAGGTGATGAGGTCGATATGGGGATTGGTGACCATTTCGGAGCCTATCTCCGCAGGCCAGCCGGTTACCGCAGACAACATTTCGGGCGGCCGGCCAGCTTCAAAAAGGAGATCGGCAAACCACAGCGCGGTCAGCGAAGTCAGTTTGGTCTGTTTGCAGACAAGGCAGTTGTTGGTAGCGATGGAATGGGCGACTTTGTGGGCCACCATGTTCTGCGGGTATTTGAATGGCGTTATCGCTGAAATCGTCCGAAGCGGTTCCTGTAAAATCATGAATCTGCGTGCTTTTCCCTGCGGTGTCAAGTCACAGGAAATGATCTCGCCATCGTCGATGATGCAGCGCTGGGACGCGAGGTTGAACACATCGCAGGTCCGGTCGACATCGTAGTCGGAATCTTTCAGCGAAATTCCAGGTTTGAGCGTCAGCCCGCTCGTCAGATCACCGCGGTCGCGCTCGATGAGTTCGGCTGTCCGTAGAAGGATCGACTGTCGTTCATAGCGGCTGAGACGCGGCTCTAAACCACCGGCGATTCGAAATGTCTCCGTTGCATGCTCCACCCTGACCACCGGCACAGCGCCGATCGTCTGTCCGGTGAAGGGATGGGCGACACCGATCACGTCATCGGTGCGCACCCGCTTCCCCACGATGCGCATGGCCTCGTTTGATACTGGATGGTTCTCAGGCATCGCCGTTATCCTTCGCGGCCCGCATCGCGACCGATAGCGCATCGAAGTTTCTGAGCGTGTGGCCGTCCGCGGGCCTGATAGGCCGGTTCACGATGAAAGGCACCGTCCGCTCGGACAGCCCTCCATGCGATCGCAGCGGCGCGTCCAAAGCCTCCAGATCGTGCCGGTCCCGCGATGTACCGACCGTCGAACCGACGGTGGAGATCACGGCCAGATCGCCGATTCGGTCCTGTGGCAGTTCAAAGAGACGGCTGGCCTCCTCCCCGTCATGGACGGCAAACACGCCTTTCAGCCCACCGATCCGCTCCTTGACACACTGTCGGATCCTCTTGTCGGCACCTCGTTTGAAATACACCGTGGCAAAGGAACCGAGCGCTCCGTGATGCACCACGTAAGGGTCGGTGATCGGCAGGATGACCCGTGCCAGTCCGGCGCCGATCCATCCGTCAAGCATGTCCTGGAGATAAATGATTTCGGGATGGCCTTCCGAATCATGCTTTGGCTTCATCCCATGATCGGCCGTCACGAGAATGACTGCACCGGCCGCGTCCAGTTCCGCGAAATAGCGGTCAAACATCCCGAAAAAGCAGATGGCTTCCGACGCGTCGGGGGCGAATTTGTGCTGTATGTAGTCCGTGGTGGTCAGATACATCACATCGGGCTGAAATTCCCGGAGTAGCTTGAGCCCCGCGGCGAACACGAATTCGGAGAGTTCGGCCGAATAGACGTCCGGCTGCGCCCGGCCCAGCCATTCGGTGACATTGCCGATCCCGTGCTCCGCAGCTTGCGTCGAAGCGGATTTTTCGGATGAAAAGCAGACAGCCGACCCGCTGCTCATGTCCAGCCCGGCCCCGAGCAGGGCCCGCAGTTTGTCTTTGGCGGTGACGACCGCGACCCTGCCGCCGGCATTCTGGATGGCGGCGAAGACCGTGCGGCAGCGCAGGAAGCCGACATCGTTCATCATCACCTCGATTTCCCTGATCGGATCGAAATAGTAATTTCCACAGATGCCGTGGCGTTGGGGCGGTGCGCCTGTCGCGATCGACATGTTATTGGGGTTAGTAAAGGATGGGATGACGCTTTCGGCGGTCAGCGCCGTTCCCTTCGCGATCGCACGCTCAAGGTACGGCATCGCCCCCGCCGCTATCGCGGTCTCAAGGTATTCGGGCTCGCAACCGTCAAGGCACACCACCACGGCGGGCACGGAGGGTCTGCAATAGTCCCGTCCATTGGCGGTGAACCAGGTCTCGGCCGCGCGTTTCGCTTCGGGCACCAGCTTCTCCACCTGCCTCAGGGCCGCGGCTGGCGGTGCGCCGTGCCCTACCTTCATCTCATCAAGAGCGCTCTTCAGC
The DNA here is from genome assembly GCA_965201085.1 of uncultured Rhodobacter sp. Taxonomy (GTDB): domain Bacteria; phylum Pseudomonadota; class Alphaproteobacteria; order Rhodobacterales; family Rhodobacteraceae; genus JAPOUP01. The sequence continues at coordinate 132,737 of CBDAVS010000021.1, forward strand.
GCTTCCATGACCGCGCACATGCCAACGGGATCGACATCGCCGATGCAGCCTATGCGAAAGGTGTCCACCTCCGTCAGCTTGCCCGGATAAATCACGAATCCCCGATCTTTCATTGCGTGATAGAGACTGTCGAATGAAAAGGCGCGGTCCGCAGGACTCATGAAAGTCGCGATGACCGGCGCCATCCACGCGTCGTCCAGCAGCGTTTCAAATCCCAGTCCGCGCATGCCATTGACGAGAATTCCGAGATTCTCGCGGTAGCGGCGATACCGACCGGGAACGCCACCTTCCGCGTCGTGGCTGTCAAGAGCTGTCAAAAGCGCCGCCACCGCATGGGTTGGCGGCGTGAAACGCCACTGGCCGCTGCGCCGGAACGCGGCCCACTGGGCATGCGCATCAAGGCTGACGGAGTGGCAGTTGCCCTTAGCGTTCGCCAGCGCGTCCCTTTCGGCGATTATGAAGCCAAATCCCGGAACACCTTCAAGGCACTTGTTGGACGAGGACACCATAGCTTCAAAACTGATTTTTCCGCCGTCGAAAGGCAATCCGCCGAAAGCGCTCATGCTGTCGATGAGAAGACGTTTCCCCGCCGCCTCGGTCACCGAGGCGATTTCCTCGATCGGATTCAGCATGCCGGTCGTCGTCTCGCAGTGAACCACGAACACATGGGTGAGCGAAGTGTCGTCGGCCAGGGCGTGCCGAAGCTCCCAACCCCTCGGCGGCAGAAGCTCTCCCTTGTCCAGGACCGAGAAATTTCTGCCGGTGCGCCTGAGAATATCGGAAGCACGCCTCCCATATGCCCCGTTGGAAAGCACCAGAACCTTTCCGTACGGCGCGACGAAGGTACCGAGCATTGATTCCACCGAGAAGGTTCCACTGCCCTGCATCGGAACGCAGTCATAGCGCTCGTCGACTTCCGCGATGCCGAGAAGCCGGTGGCGAAGCCGTTCCGTCATCGAAAGGAACTCGGCGTCGCGCGATCCCATATCCCGCAGCATGGCCGCCTTGGTTGCCGCACCTGTCGTCAAAGGCCCCGGCGTCAGCAGCAGCGGCTCCTTTGTTATCTGTTCCAAATCCTTGCCCATACCCTTCCTTCCCGCCCCATCTTCAATACAGTCATGTCCAGCGCAGGAACAATCCCCCACCTGCGGTGAATCCTCCGGTCCGGCTTCGGCATCTGTCGGTGGTACAGGCATTCCGCCCGCGCCCCGAAAGAGAGGAACTCACTCCGCACCGATCCCGGCCCTGTCACTACCGCCTACATGACCGGTCCATTCCCGCTCCTTCACCCGTATTCCGGTCTCCGCCACGTTGAGGATGCGCGGTCCCCGCCAGGGTTTCCGGGTCCCCGGCATCGGCTGGCGTCTCCCGGGCCCGAAGCCGGCCGGACAGGCCACGGGCGTGACGTGGCGCGCGACGGTCATGTCCGGCTCCGGTGGCGCCCCCGGTTCGATGGCGCGCCCGCAGGCGGCGTGTGTCACCACGGCCCCGCCGCTCTCCGCGCCGACGTGCCGCTCCGCCGGACCGTCGGGGTTCTCCCGCGCCGGAAGCCGCGGGTCCCTGACGCGCAGCGCGGTCACGGCGTCGAAGGCGGGGCACCCGCGCAGGTCACCGGCGGCGGCGGGCCCGCGGTCCTTCATCCCCGTTCCCGTCCCAAGCGCCCTGAACAGGCATTCCATCCGCCGGCGGGGTCCATGCCGCCGCAAGGCGGTCTCCGCCGTCCGTATGCCGTCGCCGCCCCCGTTGGAGACGGGCATCCGGTACGGCGCCTCCCCCTTCCCCGCGACGCGCTTCGGCGGGCTGTCCCCGATGGCCGGGACCACCGTCACGGGCGGCGGGCGGTGCGGCGGTCCCAGGCCCGGCGCGGCAAACGGGGCTCCGGCATGTCGTCCATCGTCACTCCATCGCCGGAAAGCGGCCTGTAGGCCACAACCCGCCGCGCCCCTCCCGGTGACGGTCGCCGGCTTTGAGTCATGCGTGAGCCAACCCTCCCGCCCGCGGAGCCCCCGGGCCAGGCCCGGGCGCGTTGCGCCGACGCGGAGGCACTCCTCCCCGAGCCACTTGACGATGTCCGGGGATATCTGTCCGGGACTGATGTACATGGCCCTCGATTCGCATGGATCGGACCACTGGTTAAGTATCCCATAGTGATAGATCACGGACCCTCCATCTTCGAAACTCTGTAGAGCGCGCGTCTGATCATCCTTAGCGCGAGGATCACAAAGGCTGCAACAATGGCGCGTTCAGTGTCGCCGGGATCCGCCTTGAACGCAGTGTGATCGCGACATTGCAAGCCAGGCAAACCGAAGGCTCGGTCAGTCAATTTCTTCTTAGGTAGAGGAGCTATATTTCCTGAACAGACCAGACTGCGACAGAAAAAACGCGAAAGTCCCGATTGTCAGACCGAAGGTCTTGAAACTCACCCAGATATCGGTCGTAAAGCCGCGCCAGACAATTTCGTTGAGGATGGCAAGCAGAACGCAGAACAACGTCAACCGACGCGTGAAGATCATCCATCCCTCGTCGCTCAACGGTAACGTTTCGCCAATCGCGAAACGAAGGTATGACCGTCCGCGAAGAAGGCCCGCACCGAGAATCACTGCGAACAAAGCGTATATTAGGGTCGGCTTCATCTTGAAGAAACGCTCGTCGTTCAACCAGACCGTCAGCGCTCCGAATACGGTGACAAGTACGAGCGTGGCGACCTGCATTCCGCTCAGTTTTCCGGTCATACGCCAGGTCGCCCATGTGGCCAAGGCGAGAAGAGGTATGAAGCAGGCGGTTACGACGACGAACCCGGAATATTCCGTCTCGAACACGGTCAGTGTTCGATCACGCATCAACATGTATCCTATGAAGAACGCGGCGATCGGCCCCATTTCAAGCGCCATTTTCAGCCCCGGTCGGACTTGGTTGTCTGTCATCCGATTTCCTTTCAGTGACCAAATTCAACGATGACAGCGCCTGTCGCGATCATTGCGATCAGGATCAGCCGCCAAGGTCCGATTGACTCCTTGAGAAACAGCCAACCTATGGCGGCAGCGAACACTGGCGAAGTCTCGCGCAATACCGCCGCCTCTCCCACTTTGTCGAGCCTTGTGGCAAGCATAATAGATCCGAAGCTGAAAAATGCGACAATGCCTCCAACGACGCCGCGAGCGATAAGCGGAGCAATCATGGGACGATCCGGCATGCGGCACCAGCGAAGATAAGCCATGATCGGCATCGCGAAACCATCGATCAGGAAAAACCAAGCGAGGAACGTGAACGGATCGGCCGTCGCACGGATGCCGAACGCATCGTAGGTAGTGTATGCCGCCACGAATCCACCGGTGATGAACGCCATGGCAAGCGCTGCCAGCAGCAGATTTCGGTCTACGGTGAGGTACAGAAGATTGAAAAAGGCCAGCCCAAAGATGCCGCTCAGAAGTACCAATACGCCAACCCATTGGACAGTCGTGAAAATTTCGCCAAACACGATATAGGCGGCGATGACTGTGAAGAGCGGTGCCGTACCTCTTACGACTGGATAGACCACGGTGTAATTGCCGCGGGTATAGGCCATGGCCTGGGCGATTTTGTAGCCTGTATGGATGAAGAAAACACCCACGAAGATCGGCCACATATGAGGCTCGGGAAAAGGAACCAGGAAGAGCGCGACCGGCGCCGCCATTAGACCGTAGCAGGCATCTATCGCACCGCGCGAAAGCCATGGATCATGGCGTCCTTTCTGAAGTGCACCGAACACCGCGTGGAGGGCGGCGGCCGAAATAACGAGCATAAGCGCCAACCGTTCTCCGGCAAGGCTTCCTTCGAGGGAAACCAACCAAGCGCTCAATGACAGAAGACCGGTTTCAATGAATGATAGACCCTGGCATCGCCCCTATCCGCTTCTTCGAGCCGGTGCCTGTTAGCCGAGTGAGACACATCATCAGGCTTCGACACCGGTAAGGGCGTTAGCGAATTCATCGGGATCGAAGGGTGCGAGATCGTCGATCCCCTCGCCGACGCCGATTGCATGAATCGGAAGCCCGAACATGTCCGAAAGCGCCACCAGCACACCACCCTTGGCTGTCCCGTCCAGCTTGGTCATCACGAGTCCCGATACATCCGCCGTCCGCTGAAATATCTCGACCTGGCGCAGCGCGTTCTGACCCGTTGTGGCGTCAAGCACAAGAATCGTATTGTGGGGGGCGGTCTCGTCCCGCTTGCGAATGACACGGACTATCTTCGTCAGTTCCTCCATGAGATCGGTTCGGTTCTGCAGCCGGCCAGCCGTATCGATCATCAGCAGGTCGGCGCCTTCCGCATCCGCCCGCACCATAGCGTCGAATGCGAGGCTTGCCGGATCGGAGCCCTCTGCGGCCGTCATAACTGGAACCCCTGCCCGATCACCCCAGATCTGAAGTTGTTCCACCGCTGCGGCGCGGAAGGTGTCTCCCGCCGCGATCACCACTGACTTTCTGGCCTCCTTGAATTGACTGGCGAGCTTTCCGATCGTTGTGGTTTTTCCCGAACCGTTCACGCCGACGACCAGCACCACCTGCGGTTTTTTCCGGTAGAGTGGGAGCGGTTTGGCGACAGGTTTCATGATTTGTGAGATTTCCACCGCGAGAATACGTTTGATCTCGTCGGCACCGAGTCTTCTTCCGATATGGCTTTCGGCAAGATTACCGGTGACCCGTTGCGCGGAGTCGACGCCCATATCCGTGGAGATCAGCAGTTCCTCAAGACTCATAAGCATGTCGTCGTCAAGAACGCGCCGGTTGATTTCGGCTTTTCTATCGCGACCAAGCAGCCGACCGACCATGCCCTGTTGCTGTGTGGGTTTCGGAACCTCGTAGGTTAAGGATGAGGCGTTCGAAAAATCGGAACGCTCAGCTTCGTCGGTGGTGCCCGCATCCTCCTTTGCACCATCGCCCACAATCGCTTCTAAACCCTTTCCGAGTCTCGAAGACGATCTGGTAAGCCGCTCCTTCAGCACCTGAAAAAACGCCATGGTGTCCCGCCCCGTTCAGCCCAACGGCTGACGTAGTTTGATTCGGCTCGACTTGAAAGGGGCACACGGTCATTGGGATTGCAGTGGTAGATTTTGGCATCTTACAATCCATGGACATAAGTTGGCGAAACTGGCAACCGCCGCCAACCTCAATTGCCCAATGCCGTCGTTGCACCATCGGTAAGATAAACCTATGACACCTTTTTTAGGGAACACCGGCACGCTCATCACCGGTGTCGCACACGACGAAACGGTAATTCCGGAAGAATGTCGGGAGGATGCTTTGTCGCAAAAGGCGGTACAGGGTACGAGGGAATGGAAGAAGGATCTGTTCGGGGACTCTACCATTCCCGAAATCCCACCGATAAGTCGAGGAAGAACCCAGCAAGATGAAGAGCCACGTTCACTCTCTATCAAACCACAGCTGTCTTATGTCCTCGACCGAACAAGTCCCAATTCGTATTTCCTGCTGAGGGCTGAAGCGATATCTCCGCCTCGAGTAAAACAAACCAGCATGCAAAAAATCCTGTATGCCAACAGTTTGCCAAACTCTATCGCAAGGAAACACCTTGACTCAATTCGAGAATGAATGGTATACTGAATCCGCAAAATTATCTTTAGGCAACCCCACTTCCAGTCCGAAGTGGGGCGGTAAATGACGGAATCCGCCTTGCGGGGATTCACCGGATATGGCGGTCAGGCGGGGATTCACCGGATATGGCGGTCAGGGGGCGATTTCACCACCATATGCCGCGGTATCCGGCAATCCTCCCCTCGGGAGTCCCCCATGCGCAGGGTCCACGACACCCGGCGGAGGCCCGGCGCCCCCGACATCACGAGGATCAGGCTGGACGTGAAATCGAGGGACGACATCCCGGCGATCCCGATCGGCCTCCAGGACCCCTGCAGCGACGAAGGGACCCGAAAGCGGCTGTCCGGGCTTCCGGGTCGGCTGGTGCCGCCCGGAAAGGGCCGCCGGGTCGGCAGGCCGGTGATGGAACCGTAGACCATCCCGGTGCCGGGGGTCGTGAAGCAGGGTCCCGGGTGCAGCTTCGGGAACCGGCGAACCAACACATCCCGATCCGGCGAAGGCCGGAGGCCGGGCCACGGATCATGGGACGGGGACGGATACGGATACGGATACCGGCGCCTGTTTGACAGCGTGTCGCTCCCCTCGCCGGAGCTTCCCGCCGAGGTCGGAAGGACGGTCGTGGAGAGGGGCCACAGGGTGGCGGCGGAAGGAATACCTTTGCGGAAAGCTCCGGAAAGGCTACCTCCGGGTGGCCACGTCACGGCTCGCCAACCCGCGCCCGAGGGACGTGGAGGCGCCGCTCCGGCTGGCCCTGAAGCTGGCGGACAGGGCGGAGGCCAGCCGCGCGGAGATCGACGGCAGGTTGGGTATCCCGGGCCCATCGGACAGTATCCGGGGCTTCATCGGCCATGTCAGGCACCAGGCGGACCTGACCGGACGGCGGATCCTGAAGGGCGGGACGATCCCGCACCGCGGGAAGGCGCACCCGATATCCGGGCCGCACACCCGCTGGATATCGAAGGGAAAGGCCGGGCCCCGGTGGAGCCCGGCGTCCCCGTCTGCGTCCTTGAGGACCGTCACGGATTCCTCCCGCACCATTCGGTGATGTGGGAGGGGAGCGACGTGGACGTGGCGGTCCCCATGGGCGGGGAGGCGCGGGCCCGGTTCCCCGACCTGTCGGTGGTGAGCTTCGACAGGAGTCTGCACAGCCCCCCGGACCGGCTGGGGCCTGCCGGGATGCCGGAGCCGGCGCCATGCCGCGGAAAGGCAGGCTGTCGAAGGCGGACCGCGTCCGGGAAAGCGGGGAGGCGTTCCGCGGGCCCGGCCAGGGTCCCGTAAAGCCGGAATCCGCCGGATTCGGCCCTGTCACCGGAAAAACACGGGGTTTTCTGGCAGACACGAGTTATGCCCGAAAGTTGGTGATGGCCTGAAGCAGGCGGCATATCATGGCGGTGTTCACACGCCGTCGTTCTCGAAGGGAAAGGATATGCCACCATGGCCAGATCCACTGCTGTCCCGTTCGGGGTTCCATCGGGATTTCCGCCTGATCCGCTGACCGAGGTGATCCAGGCCGGAGCCAGGGAGTTGCCGCGCACGGCGGTTCAGGCCGAAGTGTCGGCGTTCATCGCCGGGCATGCCCACCCGTTGGACGGGGATGGTCGCCGGCGCCCGGTGCGCCACGGCGTTCCGCCCGGGCGTGGGATGATGGCCGGGACTGGGGCGGTGCCGGTGCAGGTGCCGCGTGTTCGCGGTCGCGGGGCCAATGCGGACGGCGGCGGGATCAGGTTCCGCCCTATCCGCGCAAGGCCAGGCCGGTCGGGGAATCGCTGCCCCGGCTGTACCTGAAGGGCATCTCGACGGGCGGCTTCAGCGAAGCGCCGGCGGCGCTTCCGGGCCCGGATGCCGGGGGGTGCCGTCCTCGGCCATCACCCGCCTGAAGGCCGGCTGGCGGGACGGGTACGGGACCTGGCGCAGGCGCGGTCCGAAGGGCAGGCGTTACGTCCACATCCGGGCGGACGGGGTTCACCTCACGCCGCGCCTGGACGGTGATCGCCAATGTATGTCGGTGATGGCCGGTGCTGACGAATACGGGGGAAAGGACGTCCCCGCCCTCAGAGTTTGTTCCATAAGTTGAGTGGTCCCGCAGGATGTGGCATTCCGGTTGGTGAAAGCAACCAAATCCGGAGATCGCCATGCCCTGGAACAGGACCACCCAACAGCTCCATAAGCGCCCGGACGACCACAGTCAAAACGATCTGACCGACGCCGAATGGACCATCATCGAGCCGATGCTGCCGAAGCAGGGAAGGATGGGACGGCCGCGCGAGGTCGACCTTCGGTCGGTGTTCGACGCGGGCCGGTATATCCTGTCCACGGGATGCCAGTGGCGCGCGTTACCCTCTGGATATCCACCGTTTTCCACCGTCCAGAACTATTTTTACGCATGGCGGCGGAGCGGGCTCCTGGAGCGTCTCGTGCATCGTCTCCGGGACCTCGCGCGGCGGTGTTCGGGGCGCTCAGCGGAGCCGACCGCCGCCTCGATCGACAGCCAGTCGGTGAAGACCACGGAGAGCGGCGGGCCCCGCGGCTACGACGCCGGGAAGAAGGTGAAGGGGAGGAAAAGGCACCTGATCGTGGACGCCGACGGCACACCGATCGTCATGACGGTTCACACCGCCAACATCCAGGACCGGGACGGCGCACCGGACCTGATCGCGAAGCTGCTGGAGACGGTGCCCACGGTGTGTAGGCTGTTCGCCGACGGTGGCTACGCGGGTCCGAAGCTGCGGGACCGGCTTGAGGGGATGGGGTTGTCGAACGTGATCAGGATCGTCGAAAAACCGAAGAATGTCAAAGGGTTCACGGTTCTCTACCGCCGCTGGGTGGTGGAGCGGACCTTCGCCTGGATGGGCCGGTGCCGCCGCCTGTCGAAAGATTACGAAAGGCTCAGTGAGAACTCGCTGGCATGGGCGCAGCTGGCCGCCTGCCGGTTCCTGCTCAGGCGGGTGGCGAGGGCGTCAACTCCATGAAAAACAATAGTTTAATGATATCAGTGACTTATGATTCAAACTCTCATGGACGGGGTCCGCGGGAACGCGGACGGTTGGCTCGACCCGCTCGGGGGCCTGAAAAAACGGGGGATTATATACGGTAGTGCCCATCCGGGCTTTTCATACCGGTCGCCTTCGGTTCAGTTTTTGCGGAAATCGCGGCGGGGCGCACCCCCTTTGAGGACCGCCTTTACCAACCTTTCCGGCGTTACGGATACGCTGACATCCCGCAGCATGTCATGTTTTGTCGGCTGATACCTGCCCGACCCATTCACAGGCTTAACAGGTGCCTTTCCACTAGGCTCAACCTTCTCTCTTTTCATGATCAACTTCGTCATTTGATTTCCTCCTGTTACGCCGCGAGCCTCGTTATCAGGTATTCCATGCCTCTGTCGCCTTTGACCGAGTTGCAATGTCCGCACAGAAGCTGAAGGTTTCCGATGTGGTCGGTTCCGCCCTTCGATCGCGGGATGATGTGGTCGACCGTGAGGTTCCGCATCTGGAAATGCTCTCCGCATGCGTTGCAGTGCCCGCCCTGCTCGCCATACAGGGTCCGCCTGTTCCTCACGTGATTGTAGCGGATCAGCTTCCCGATATCGGTGCGCTGCGGGATGTCCGTGCGGTTGACCACCGTATGGTGCGCGAACATGCCAAGCTCATTCCTGAGCCGCAGCAGCACCAGTTCAGCGGCCTTCGGCGAGACGTCAATCCCAACCCATTACCGGTTAAGGTCCTGCGCCGCTATGCACGCCGTCGCGCAGCCGCAGAACGGGTCCAGAACCATTTCGCCTTCGTTTGATGACGCGAGGATGATGCGCTTCAGTAGCGCAAGCGGCTTCTGGGTCGGGTAGCCGGTGCGCCCCCTGGACGCCGGGAATGTCCGTCATGACATCTGCCACGCGAACGCCTTTGGTTGTTGACAGATACCGTTTGAATCTCGGCATTGTTCCTCTTTCAGGGAAATAGATCATATCCTGTGAATGAAGCCAATCAAGCCGTTCCTGGGTTGTCATGGCACTCCAGTCGTCTGGGCATTCCAGCCCTTCCGGCAATGCAGTGGGGCAAACCCAATGCAGGCCCCTTTCAGTGGGATCAATGTCCCGCCACGGCATTCCGGAGTATCCATTTGTGGTCCCCTGCGCAGTCAGCGGCTGTGTGTGGAAATGGCCTCGGCTGTCGTTTTTCCTAAAGTGTTTATGGATATAATCCTTCCCCCGTTCCGCTCTGAAGTGCAACACCGTTGATGGTGGGAAGCCGCGTTTCGGGTGCAGCATCTTGCGAATCGGCCAGATAACGGCGACAGTCCCGGTGAACGAGCCGAGGAGAGTGTCATGCCCGAGGGCTACCGTCATCTGACCTTCGACGAAAGATGCCAGATATACGCGCTGAGGAAAAGCGGGCTTTCGAACGGGGCCATCGCCAGGCAGCTGGGCCGCCATCCGGCCACCATATCGCGGGAGATCCGACGCAACGGCGGCGGGCGGGGATACCGGCAGGGACAGGCGTGGAGGAAGGCCACCGGGCGCCGGAGCGAGGCCTCTTCGGTCCCGAGGAAGCTGACGGAGGAGCGCTGGGCGAAGGTCGTGGCGAAGCTGGAGGAGGGCTGGAGCCCGGAACAGGTCTCGGGGCGTCTCCGGCTGGAGGACCCCGGCATGGTCGGCCGTCAGCGGATATACGACCTCGTACGCGCGGACCGCAGGGACGGAGGAACGCTTTTCGGGCACCTGCGGCGGCGGGGAAAGAAACCGAACTGGAAGGGTGGCCGCCACGCGGGCCGGGGTCACATCCCGGGCCGGAGGGACATCTCGGAGCGCCCGAAAGAGGTCGGGGCGAAGGCGAGAATCGGCGACTGGGAAGCGGACACGGTGATCGGCGGGGGACACAGCGGTGCGGTGGTGTCGCTTGTGGACAGATGCTCGAAATTCACGCTTCTCCAACGGGTTGACGGAAAGAAGGCGGAGGCGGTCGGCGAGGCGATGACCGACCTTCTCAAGGGGCTCGGCGCCAGGGTCCACACGATCACGGCGGACAACGGCAAGGAGTTCGCGGGGCACGCGAAGGTGGCGAAGGCGCTGGAGGCCGACTTCTTCTTCGCGACGCCCTATCACTCGTGGGAGCGGGGCCTGAACGGGCACACCAACGGGCTGCTGCGCCAGTACCTGCCGAAGGGGACCGACCTGCGGCAGGTCACGGACGCCCGCGTGAAGCGGGTCCAGGACATCCTGAACGCGCGCCCCCGCAAGGCGCTCGGCTACCTGACGCCGGCGGAGGCTTTCGCGCGGGCGCGGCCTCCCTGAGGCGCTTCGCCCCGTCGGCCGACGGGGGAGAGGGAATTCCGCAGGCGCGCCCGCCCGGTTTCGGTCGGGCCACCCCTTCCCTCGCCCGGACGGGCGCGCCACCTCCCGCCGCGGGGCCTTGCCGCCGCCGGGAGGCCCGGTTACGCTCCGATCCGAAGGGACAGCCGCCGTATTCCGCGTGGAATCCGGGGCCCTGACCGGAAAATCCCTCAACACCGGCCCGCCTCCTCCGCTCGGGCCACGCCCTCGCTCCGGAGGCGGGCCGGTGTTGCACTTCGGACTGGAAGTGGGGCTTCGAGTAAGGCGCAAAGACTGCGTTCACCGTTGTTTCTGGATTTCTGGCATATGCCAACACTGTGTCATGCACCCTTCCAATCTGATATGCTGATGCGGTTGGCGCGTTGGTCCTCTTCCATATTATTTCGTTCCTGAAATTCGATTTTCCAAACACGGCGTCCATGACCGGTTTGAGATAGTGGCTCATGGTCGGATCGCAGTGGAGATATATGCTGCCGGTCGGCTTGAGGATGCGCCGCATCTCAAGGAGTCGCGCGGCCATGTGGATCAGATAGGCCTTATCGCTTTTGGTCATGGCCGCGGCGATGACCCGGTTAAGGGCCGGTTCCTTCGCCTCGATCAGGTCAAGCCATGCGATGTCCACGTCCGCCAGCGTCCACGTGTCCCTGAACGCCGCCCCCGCCGCTTCGCTACCGATCGGCGCCGCGTAGTTGGTTTTCGAGTTGAACGGCGGATCAAGGTAGATCAGGTCCACGCATTCGGAGTTCATGCCCCGCATGATAGGAAGGTTGTCACCCGTCCAGACCGTCTGGTTGGACCAGTTAGCTTCCACCGGTCAGTGCCTCGCCCCGGACGGCAGTCCGTTGTCTGCGATCAGTTCCCTGTAGCGCAGCCGCTTACCAACCCCGCCGTCCGCCATCGCGGCCATGATGCATATCGTGTCCCCTTCACGAAGGTTGTGGCGCGTTACGAACTCATCCACATACCGATGCATGTGCTTTCTGCTGAACTTGTGGAATGTGCCTTTGTGCGCCCGCTTGAGCATCGCCCAGAACGACTCTACGCCATTCGTATGCGCGTCGTCCCGCACGTATTCCCCGGAACTGTGGCGCACTGTTTCGTGCTGGCGCTTCATGCCTACGTATGACGCGTTGTCGTCGGTATAGACCTGCGCTTTCGGTTCGGTGCGTTCCTCGACGAAGCCCTGAAGCGTCTTTGCCTTTGTGTCCGTCACCACCCTGGCGGCAACCTGGCCGGTGTCGCGGTCCTTGACGCCAGCCACTGCCGTCTTGCCAACCGTTCCACGTCCGGCCTTCAGTCTGTCTTTCGCGTGCTTGTTCCGTTCCCTGCCGCCCATATAGGTTTCGTCGGCTTCCACGGGACCTACAAACGGAAGGCTGACTCCATCATCCTCAAGCGCCTTCCGCAGTCGCATGGCAAGGTGCCATGCCGATTTCTGGGTTATCTCAAGATCGCGGTGCAGTTTCATGCTGGAAACCCCCTTGAGGTTTGTCGACATAAGGTAAATCGCGATCGCCCATACCTTGAAGCCCAGATTGGACGCTTCCATGCATGTTCCGGTGCGAACCGAAAACCGTTTGCGGCACCCCTTTTCCCTGCATCGGTAAGGCATCGTTTTGTGCTGGGCACCGGAAAGAACACGGACGGATCCGCAGTGTGGGCAGTGCGGACCTTCCGGCCAACGCTCTTTCACAAACCATTCCTCGGCGGCCGCGTCATCGGGAAACATCATGAAAAGGCCTGTTAGGCTAATGCCTTTGCGGTGGTGCTTGCCAGGTGCTTTCTGTGCCATGTCTGATTCCTTTCTTGGGCATCATTGTATATGCCGCTTATAAGGCAGTCAACAGAAAATGGGCACTATCGTATATAATCCCCAAAAAACGCGGCCTCACGGTGCCACCTGAACTGGCCATGGGCGACGGCGCGACTGGGTTCCGGACAGCGCCGCGCGAAGTCTTCCCCGATACGCGCGAGCGGCGCCGCCGGGTGCACAGGACGGCGAACGTTCCGGGTGCGATGCCCAAATCCCCGCACGAAAAGGCCAGGGCCGCTCCGCGGGACATCTGGATGGCCGGGACCGGCACGGAGGCCAGCGCAGCCTTCGACCTCTCCGCCGAAACTTACGGCGTCAAATACGGGAAGGCCGTCGGCAGGCTGGTGAAAGGTCGCAACCGGCTCCTCACCTTCCACGACTACCCGGCGGAACACTGGAAGCGCATCGGAAGCGCGAACCCGATCGAAAGTGTCCTCGCCACCCTACGCAACCGAACGCGCAGGACCGGGGGGTGCCTCAACCGCAAAACCACCCCCGCCATGGTCTTCAGGCCGATGATGCCAGCCAGGAAGAGGTGGCGGAAGATCAGCGGGCCAGACCGTCTGACCGAGGTCATTCAGGGGGTTGGGTTCAAAGACGGCACCAAGCGACTTCAAGCCGCCGCCTGAGGACGGCCGTCACCAACTTTCGGGCATAGCTCTTTTCACCAGACTTTCGGCAGGTGCAGCATACAGGTTCTATGCGATCAATAACGACATCCGGCTGCATTGACCGCTATAATTCACCAAGACATCCAAAGACCTTCATATCTCTTCGAACCCCGCCGACCGGCACCCCCTCAAACGGCGACGAACTTTCCAGGCTTGATTCAGACCATCTGAATGCAACGCCCTGCAACGCCCGGATCAAACCGCCAACATGTATCCATTTCATATCAAGCTCGCCTGTTCCCGCGACAGAACCTTCCTCTTCCCCACCCGCCTGTTCTGAAGACGCATCTTTCCATCGATGAACTCTATCTCCAAGAACGCATTCGCCTCGGCCTCAGCCTTGGTCGTGAGCACCACACCATTTCCACGAACGACTGCATAACCACGCCTTAGAGTCGCCGCATATCCAAGAGTCTGACGAAGCCGCTCAAGCTCACCGAGACGCGCCGAACACCCATTGATTTTCGTTAATGCGGCCGCTTCCAGACGTGCGGCAATCTGAGCGCAGGCAATCCGCCGACGCTCAGTTTCACGCAGCGACACCGTAGGCCGCAGACGTGCCGTACACCGTTCCAGTCCGCGCCTTAGATCCCGAAGGGAACGATGAAGGCCAGGCGAAAGACGACCTCCGGCCTGTGACAAACGATGACGTCGGTGCACAAGCGAGCGCGACAATGTAGCTGGATGCAGCAAGGAAGTCGTCTGCACCAGCTTGATTCGCCGATGCTGGACAGCTTCTGCAAGAGCCTTCGACAATCGCCCACACCACAGGTCAAGCCTTTGCGACGCCATCGCCGTCAACGCGGCAGGCCTCGGCAACGCCCGTCCGAGATCCGCAAGCCGCTGCCTGCGCAGATTCAACGCCTGCTCCATCGCACGTACCTGCCTGGCACCAAAGCCCTCGACCCGAGCTACGAGTTCCAACCGCACCGGCACCGCAAGCTCAGCGGCAGCGGTAGGCGTTGCCGCACGATGGTCAGCCGCAAAGTCAATCAGCGTTGTATCCGTTTCGTGCCCCACAGCAGATATCAAAGGTATGTCCGACGCTGCGGCGGCGCGCACCACCGACTCTTCGTTGAATCCCCACAGGTCCTCCACCGAACCACCGCCACGGGCGACGATCAAAAGATCAGGTCGTGGAATAACCCCATCCACCGCAAGCCCATTGAAACCCTGAATGGCCCGGGTCACTTCCGGCGCGCAGCTTTCACCCTGTACGGCAACCGGCCAGACCAAGACACAGCGAGGAAAACGGTCGCGCAATCGGTGCAGAATGTCCCTTATGACGGCTCCGGAAGGCGAGGTGATCACCCCGATGACATTAGGAAGAAATGGAAGAGGTTTTTTCTGATCCCTTGCAAACAGCCCTTCCGTCTCAAGCGCTTTCCGACGCCGATCCAGCATAGCCATCATCGCGCCGACTCCCGCAAGCTGAATATCCTCGATGACGATCTGGTATCTAGACTGGCCGCCAAATGTAGTAAGCCGCCCGGTGGCGACAACCTCGATGCCCTCTTCGGGCCGCGTGCGCAGTCGCGTGACCGTCCCTTTCCAGATTACACCGGCAAGAACGTTTCTGTCGTCTTTGAGATCGAGGTAGATGTGACCTGATCTGGGGCGGCTTACGCGACCGATCTCGCCACGCACCCGCACATGGCCAAACTCTCCTTCGACAACGCGGCGAATCGCACCCGATAGTTCGGAAACCGTGAATTCCGGTGCATTGCCACCCAACGCCTTGGCGTCATCGAAACGTTCAGAAGACCCCGACATACCCTCACCTTGTGCCGATCATGAGCCGAGTCTAAAACGCCGGAAGGTCGAGGGAAAGAGTGCGATGAACATCCTGATTCTAGGTGGCGGGGGCCGGGAGCACGCGCTTGCTTGGGCTGTGATGCAAAATCCTAAATGTGATCGGCTTATCGTGGCGCCGGGAAATGCGGGCATCGCCGCCATCGCTGAATGCGCGGCATTGGATATTGAAGACGGCGCGGCCGTCGTCGATTTCGCGAGGACAAACAAAGTGGACATGGTGATTGTCGGCCCCGAAGCCCCGCTTGCGGCGGGTGTCGCGGATCAGCTGCGCATAGCGGGCCTTCTCTGCCTTGGCCCAATCCGGGAAGCGGCTCGGCTTGAAACCTCAAAGCGGTTCACGAAGGAAATCTGCGACGCATGCGGCGCACCGACCGCCGCTTGGGCGCGATTCACCGATGCGAAGAGCGCTCGAAACCACGTGAACGTCACCGGTACGCCGATCGTGATCAAGGCGGACGGACTTGCGGGAGGCAAAGGCGTTGTCGTCGCGGAAAACGAGTCAACCGCGATAGAGGCCATAGACCGAATGTTTAACGGAGCTTATGGAGCCGCCGGTTCGGAGATCGTCATCGAGGAATTTCTACCCGGTGAGGAAGCGTCCCTCTTCGTTCTCTGTGATGGCGGGACGGTGCTGCCGATCGGAACCGCGCAGGACCATAAACGCGTATACGAGGGTGATTCCGGGCCGAACACAGGCGGTATGGGCGCTTATTCACCGGCACCGATCCTCAGCCCTGCGGTTGAGGAGCGCGCACTGAACGAAATAATCAAACCCTGCCTGACTGAAATGAACCGACGCGGGACACCCTATACGGGTGTGCTCTATGCTGGTCTGATGATCTATGACGGTGCTCCTAAGCTGGTGGAATTCAATGTCCGGTTCGGCGATCCGGAATGTCAGGCGCTGATGGTGCGCCTCGGGGCACAGGCGCTGGATCTGATTCATGCCTGCGCGGAAGGAAGGCTGGACGAAGCGAGGGTGAACTGGGCCAATGACCACTCGCTCACGGTGGTCATTGCAGCCAAAGGTTACCCAGGCGACTACCGGAAAGGATCTGAAATCCACGGGCTCGATAAAATCCCGAACGACAGCCACCACATGTTATTCCATGCAGGGACGACACTACGGAATGACAGGATCGTCGTGGCAGGAGGGCGTGTGCTGAACGCTACGGCCCGTGGAGATACACTGGTTCAGGCAGCGGAACGCGCCTATGCACTTGCGGATGCGATCAACTGGTCCGACGTCTTTTTCCGGCGCGACATCGGGTGGAAGGCATTGCGGAACGGTTGATGCGACTTGGATCGGAGACGGACATCGGCCTTTGACGCGGAGGCCCATCGGATTGAGCAAATCCGATCACATGGAACCAAAAGCGAATCGAGCCCGACCCACTGACGGCAGGCAGTCCGCAAATGTCGCCTGTGCTGGAACGGGCGGTGAGAAAAATGCTCGGATGCCGAAACCGAGGCTTTGCGCCTGCGAAGCGAATGGATCGAATTTCAGATCTGCTTCTCCGGCATCTGCACGATTAATCCGTCAAGGGCATCGGAAACCAGAAGCTGGCAGGTAAGGCGCGAACGTTCCGGATCGGGGTCGTATGCAAAATCAAGCATGTCTTCCTCCATCACTCCCTTTGAAGGGAGTTTGCCGACCCATGATGGATCCACATAGACATGGCATGTCGAACAGGCGCAGGCCCCACCGCAATCCGCCTCGATCCCCGGAATGCCGTTGTCACGGGCACCCTCCATAACCGTCAGCCCGTTCGCGACGTCAATCTCATGGCGGGTGCCGTTATACTCGATATAGGTGATCCTAGCCATGTATTGTCCCTCCGGCGTCTCGACTCATGAGGTTGCGAAATAGGCATTCCAGGCGGAATGTTCCAGTCAACTTTATATCGCTATATTTGCTGCCATTCTCTGGGCGCAATTTCTTTTTTCGGTCCCTAGCCACGGTCGTAGCGCACGCCTTCACGCGCGGACAGCCGATTCATCCCGCGAATGGCATCGCGCCGGACGTCTCGCCTGTTCCGCACTCTTACTCGATCAGGCCATGCTCACTGTGAACAGGGCAACTTTCCACGGAAGCCTCGCAGCAACATGGGAAGCGAGGTCATAATCATCAGTCACAATCCGTTGGTGTCCAGTATCGCGCTTCAACGAATTCTCCTCCGAGCACTCTCACCACAGCCTCTATGGGCAGAAGGGCCTGAGAGTTTGTTCCATAAGTTGAGTGGTCCCGCAGGATGTGGCATTCCGGTTGGTGAACGCACCCAGATACGGAGAGAGCCATGCCCTGGAACAGGACCACCCAACAGCTCCATAAGCGCCCGGACGACCACGGTCAAAACGATCTGACCGACGCCGAATGGACCATCATCGAGCCGATGCCGCCGAAGCGGGGAAGGATGGGACGGCCGCGCGGGGTCGACCTTCGGTCGGTGTTCGACGCGGGCCGGTATATCCTGTCCACGGGATGCCGGTGGCGCGCGTTACCCTCTGGATATCCACCGTTTTCCACCGACCGGAACCATTTTCACGCATGGCGGCGGAGCGGGCTCCCGGAGCGTATCGTGCATCGTCTCCGGGACCTCGCGCGGCGGTGTCCGGGGCGCTCCGCGGAGCCGACCGCCGCCCCGGTCGACAGCCGGTCGGTGAGGACCACGGAGAGCGGCGGCCCCGCGGCCACGACGCCGGGAAGAGGGTGAAGGGGAGGAAAAGGCACCTGATCGTGGACGCCGACGGCACGCCGGTCGTCATGACGGTTCACACCGCCGACATCCAGGACCGGGACGGGGCGCCGGACCTGATCGCGGAGCTGCTGGAGACGGTGCCCACGGTGTGCACACGGTGTGCAGGCCGTTCGCCGACGGTGGCCACCCGGGTCCGAAGCCGCGGGAGCGGCCTGGGGGGATGGGGTTGCCGGACGTGACCGGGACCGTCGAAAAACCGGAGGATGTCAAAGGGTTCACGGTTCCCTGCCGCCGGTGGGTCGTGGAGCGGACCTTCGCCTGGATGGGCCGGTGCCGCCGCCTGTCGAGGGACTGCGGGCGCCTCTGCGGGAACCCGCCGGCATCCGGGGTGAGGCATCACGCGCCACCGGTTCGGGCGTGAGTGAGGCACGAACGAACGCTGGCCGCCTGCCGGTTCCTGCTCAGGCGTGTGGCGGGGGCGTCAACTCCATGAAAAACAATGGTTTGATCATATCAGTGACTTGTGATTCAAACTCTGAGAGTTTGTTCCATAAGCTTAGTGGTCCCGCAGGATGTGGCATTCCGGTTGGTGAAGTCAACCGGATCCGGAGAGAGCCATGCCCCCGGACAGGACCACCCGGAAGCTGTACAACCGTCCGGACGACCACCGTCAGAACGATCCGACGGACGACGGATGGGCCATCGCCGGGCCGATGCCGCCGAAGCGGGGAAAGATGAGGCGGCCCCGCGGGACCGGACTCCGGTCGGTGTTCGACGGTGTCCGGTACATACTCTCCACCGGCCGCCGGTGGCGCGCCCTACCCACCGATATCCACCGTTTTCCACCGACCGGAACCGTTTCCACGTCTGGCGCCGGAGCGGTCCGCCGGGCATGTCCCGACTCCCTGCGTGACCCCGCCCAACAGTGCGCGGGGCGTTCGCCGGAGCCGGCCGCCGCCACCATCGACGGCCGGTCGGTGGGGACCACCGCGAGCGACGGACCCCGCGGCCACCACACGGGCGGGAAGGTGAAGGGCCGGAAGCGGTCCGTCGCGGTGGACGTCGGGGGAACGCCGGTCACCGTCATGGTCCATGCGGCCGGCATCCAGGACCGGGACGGCGCGCCGGATGTCATCGCGAAGCCGCCGGTTACGGCCCCGAACGTGCGCTAACTCCGGGCCGACGGCGGCCACCCCGGCCCGAAGCCGCGCGGACGCCCTGACGGAACGGGTCCGGCGGACATCATCGGGACCGTCGAAAAACCGGAGGACGTCAAAGGGCTCACGGTTCCCCGCCGCCGGGTGGTGGAGCGGACCTTCGCCCAGATGGGCCGTCGCCGCCGCCTGCCGGCTCCCCATCCACCGCGTGGCGCGGGAGATGCACCTTCGGAATAAAATAGTTAATTAAATAAATTATTTATGAGTTTAGTCCTGAGTGAGGATCGCGCAGATTCGGAACGAGGTGCGGCAACAGCAATTGGTGCTCCGTGATGATCAGTAGGTCCCACCATCACCCGACGGCAGATGATCCTGCGGCGATGGCGAATCGCGACCATTCAAGTGATCGGTTAGGAGTTGATCAGGAACCGGACGTGAGAGAATGAAGACCGCCGCGCCAGTCATACAGACAAACTGAACCAGCAAAACCCACCATACGAGACCCAACACAACCGAGACGACGAATACGGCCGCCATCATCAGAACGGCAAGCCGCTTCGCACCCGCCGAAATCGTTCCCTGAGTCTCCCAGTTCCTGATGTGAGGCCCAAATCGCGGATGCCCAATTAGCCAGGCATGGGTGCGAGGTGAACTCCTCGCGAACAGGAACGCCGCGAGGGATGAGAAACGGCGTGGTTGGCAATACGGGAAGCACCAAGCCGAGCAGACCCAATCCGACGGCGATCCAGCCCAACACAAGACAGACCAGCCGGGTCATACCCCTGGTCAGTGCCATGATTAGCGCCCTCCGGTCAGAACGTGGCGGCAACGAAATCGTCTAACCTGTGATCCGCAGTCAATTGTATCGTGAACCCAAACCCGTTGGCCTGCGCGGAATCGAAACATGGTCAGTACCGGACCACGGGACAACCGCGAACCTTGGAGGCACAGCCGCCGATTTCCTCTCGCACGCATTGTTCGGACTGATATAAGAGCCGCCGAAAAATACTGGAGGACTCCCATGGCGGAAGAGCTTTCGCCCATCGATACAGCGAAGCGCGCCGCGGCTGGACTCGCCGCGGAGGCCGTCGAGGACGGCATGACTATCGGTCTTGGTAGCGGATCGACGGCGGCGTGGTTGGTGCGCTGGCTCGGTGAGAGGATCCAGAGTGAAGGGCTGACCATAAAAGGAGTACCCACATCGGTGTCCACGGCTGAACTGGCTCGGAAAGCCAGTATTCCGATCATCCCGCTGGACGAAGCGCCACGGTTGGATCTCACGATAGATGGTGCCGACGAATTCGACCCGGACCTCAATATGGTCAAAGGCGGAGGTGGAGCGCTGCTGCGCGAGAAAATCGTTGCCATGGCATCGGACAGGGTAATCATAATTGCGGACGACTCCAAGCGGGTGGAACGCCTTGGAAGATTCCCCCTACCCGTCGAGATCCTTCCGTTCGGGAGGCTGGCCACCATCGCGCTTGTCGAACAGACGCTGGCAAGATTCGGCATGAAGGACCGCGAAGTGAAACAAAGGCATTCCGGTCACACGCCATTCATCACCGATGGCGGCAACTATGTCCTGGATCTCCACCTGAACCGCATCGAAGATCCTTACCGGCTGAACCGGGACCTGAACGCACTCCCCGGTGTCATCGAAAACGGACTGTTTGTCGATATATGCGACGTGATGGTCGTCGGCCACGGAGATGGAAAGATCGATGTCAACGACAGCCAAGGATCCGGCAGATAGGAGAGCCAGCGCAACTCTGGAAAGGACAGGACCTGTTGGCGCACCTGCAATCATCTGCACACGCGAACGGACCAAATACCCTGCGGAATGACGCCCGGCGGAAATCCGCGACAGGCAACTTTGCAGATATGACTCGATCGCCTATGCCAGCACCGCTTCGCGGGCATACTCGCACGACACCATACAAATGCGTACCGCATCGAACACGCGGACGCCACGAGATCAGGAGTATCGGATGACGTTTGACTATGACCTGTTTGTCATCGGCGGAGGATCCGGTGGGGTGCGCGCCGCGCGTATGGCGGCCGAGACCAGCGCAAAGGTGGCTTTGGCCGAAGAATATAGAATCGGCGGCACCTGCGTCATTCGGGGATGCGTCCCCAAGAAACTCATGGTGTTCGCATCCGGGCATTCGGACAGGATCGCGGATGCCGCTGCCTATGGCTGGAACGTGAGCGTCGGTGCCTTCGACTGGCAACGATTCTGGCCCCGTCTGCGTGTCGAACTTGACCGGCTGGAGAAGGTCTACCGAACCAACCTAGATCGATCGGGCGTCACGGTCTTTGACCAACGAGCCGTTGTCATCAATCCCCACATGGTGGAACTCGCGGATGGTCGGAAATTCGTCACGAAACATATTCTCGTCGCGACGGGCGGAAAACCGTTCCTGCCACAGAAAACCCCGGGGATCGAGCTCGCCGACACCTCCAATGATGTTTTCCTCATGCAGGAACTCCCGAAGTCGGTGCTGATCGTTGGCGGGGGATACATCGCCTGCGAATTCGCCTGTATCTTCAGTCAATTCGGAGTGAACTCCACTCAATATTATCGTGGAGAACAGATCCTCCGCGGTTTCGACGGTGAGGTGCGCGACCATATCGCCCCTCTCATGGGACAACGCGGCATCGCGTTACAAACCGGTACCGACGTGGCCAGTATGGAACGGCATCACGGCGAAATACTGGTCAAGACCGTCGATGGTCGCGAGGCGACGTTCGAACGTGTGATCTATGCCACCGGGCGGGTCCCCAACACGTCCGGACTTGGGCTGGAACGGGCGGGAGTGGCGCTCGCGGACAATGGAAGCGTCAAGGTCGATGGCTATAGCCAGACCCGGGTGCCATCGATCTACGCGGTCGGAGACGTCACTGATCGGGTCAACCTGACACCGGTGGCGATCCGCGAAGGCGCGGCGTTCGTCGACACCGTGTTCAGGGCGAAGCCAACCGTTGCTGACCACTCGAAGATTCCCAGTGCGGTATTCACCCAGCCCGAGATCGGCACCGTCGGGTTGACGGAAGAACAGGCGGCGCGAAAGGAAGGGATCGAGGTGTACGCGACCTCGTTTCGGCCCATGCAGAACGGATTCATCGACAGGAACGAGCCGGTATTGTTCAAACTGATCGTCTCGAAAGCCACCCGGAGGATTCTGGGCGTCCATATCATTGCGGACGGCGCGGGGGAACTGATACAGCTTGCCGGGGTTGCGCTTCAGGCGGGTGCGACGAAGGAAAACTTCGATGCGACGGTGGCCGTGCATCCAACCATGGCCGAGGAGATGGTCCTGATGAAGAGTCCGGTGCGTTCCGCTTGAAATCGCGGGCCGAAAGATACATTTCCAAGATGAGAGTTACGGGCATAGCAATTATAGGAAGGACTGCCAGATGGCGGACAGAGGAAGCGGACCCTGGGGTAGCGGAGGCGGCAACAACGACCAAGGCGGCAGTCGCCGTCCGAACGGAGAAGGACCGCAGATACCGGAAATCGACGATCTCATCCGCAAGGGACAGGATCAACTCCGCGTTATTATGGGAGGCGGGCGAGGCGGTGGGCGACCGACCGCCGGTGGTCGGGACGGCGGCGGCCCGCGGTTCAACCGAAACACCGTCATTATCGGAGCGATCGCGGTGGTCGCACTCTGGCTATACGCATCGCTGTATACCGTAAAGCCGGAAGAACAGTCGGTCGAACTGTTTCTGGGCAGCTATTCCGCCACGGGTAATCCGGGCCTGAACTTCGCGCCATGGCCCGTGGTGACCAAGGAAGTCATCCCGGTCACCCGCGAGCAGACGGAAACAATCGGTGTCGCCGGGGCGCGAGGCAACGATAGCGGACTTATGCTTACCACCGACGAGAACATCGTGGATCTCGATTTCCAGGTGGTCTGGAACATCAACGACCCCGCCAGATTCCTGTTCAACCTTCGCGATCCCGACGCGACCATCCGCGCCGTGTCGGAATCGGCCATGCGCGAGATTATCGCGGCCTCTGAACTGGCGCCGATTCTGAACCGGGACCGGGCGATCATCGCCGAAGACGCGCAGCGGCTGATCCAGGAAACGCTGAACAGCTATGACGCCGGTGTCAACATTGTCCGTGTCAACCTCGACAAGGCCGACCCACCGCGTGAGGTGATCGACGCCTTCCGGGAAGTTCAGGCGGCGGAACAGGAAAGAGACCGCCTTGAACGTCAGGCGGATGCATACGCCAACAGGGTTCTGGCCGGCGCCCGCGGCGAGGCGGCGCAGACTTTGGAACAGTCGGAAGCCTATCGTGCGCAGGTCGTGAACGAAGCCGAAGGTGAAGCCGCGCGTTTCGTCTCGGTCCTGAACGAATACAGGAACGCACCGGAGGTCACGCGCAAGCGTCTTTACATCGAGACGCTTGAGCAGGTTCTGGGCGATGTCGATAAGATCATTCTGGACGAAGGTGTCTCCGGCGGCGGCGGACAGGGCGTCGTGCCTTATCTGCCACTCAACGAACTTCGCCGCCGCACCACGGGAGGAAACTGAGCAATGCGTCGATCAACAATACTGCTTCCGCTCATCGTTGTCGTGGTGGTCGTGCTGCTGAGTTCGATCTTCATCGTCGAGGAGCGTGAGAAAGCGCTGGTCCTGCAGTTCGGGCAGATCAAGTCGGTCAAGGAAGACCCGGGACTGGCACTCAAGATTCCACTTATTCAGGAGGTCGTCCGATATGATGACAGGATCCTGTCACTCGATACGCCTCCGACCGAAGTAACGCCGTCGGATGACCGGCGCCTGGTCGTCGATGCCTTCGCGCGCTATCGCATCGCGGATGTCGTGCAGTTCAGGCAGGCGGTCGGCGTTGGCGGCATACGCAGTGGCGAAGACCGCCTGGAAGGCATTCTGAACGCGCAGATCCGTGCGGTGCTGGGATCGGAAGGCGTGACCTCGAATACGATCCTGTCGGCGGACCGAGCCGCCCTCATGGCGCGGATCACCGATCAATCGCGTGAGCGAGCGAGGCCGCTCGGGCTGGAAGTGGTGGATGTGCGTCTCAAACAGACGAACCTTCCCGCGCAGAACCTCGATGCGACTTTCGCCAGAATGCGCGCCGAACGGGAACGTGAAGCGGCCGACGAGATCGCCCGCGGAGATGAGGCCGCGCAAAGGGTTCGGGCACAAGCCGACCGAACGGTCGTCGAGCTGACCTCGGAAGCCCAACGTGAGGCGGAGATCGTGCGCGGTGAAGCCGATGCCGACCGCAATCGCATCTATGCCGAGGCATTCGGTCAGGATGAGGAATTCTTCGAATTCTACCGCTCCCTGACGGCCTATTCACGGTCGCTGCAAGGCTCGAATTCGACGCTTGTCATCACGCCGGACAGCGAATTCTTCAACTACCTGGACAGCGCGACAGGCCGAGACGCCACCCAGTGATGGCGACATTTATCCTGGCGATCGGCCTGGTGCTATGTTTCGAGGGGCTGGCGTTCGCGCTGGCCCCTGCGCGTCTTGAGGATCTGCTGAGGCTGTTCAGCCGGATCCCGGTCGATACACGAAGATTCATCGGTCTGGGCGCGATGGCCATCGGCGTAATACTTGTATGGGTCGCCAAGGGGCTGGATGGCTGAGCGATTCCCACCCACTCCCGGGAACGACACCGCTCCCGATCAACCTCCGGTTTCAGCGGAGCCAGGGCGGGTCTCCATCACGGAATATGGGATCCAGAATCTCACAATGCCGAAGGACGGCATCCAATCGCGATGAAGGGAACTTCCGTTATCCGGAGATTCCACGTACCGATGAACCAGTACCTTGCAGAGTGGATAACAGGTGAATTCGGCGGTCGGTTGGCATGGCCGGAGATCGATTCCGGCTCCGCACCGATCGTCTCTGGCAATGCGTTACACGACAGCGTCGCCTCGGAACGGTGTTGTAACGGCAATTTCACGAGGCTTTGAGAGAATGCTACCGGCAATGGTATTGCGCCGTTCCGGTTCTATCTAAATTGGTCAGTTACTGAATCCTCCGGCGACCTCCGCCACCCAGAACGAATCCAAACGGAAACAAGGAGTAAAACCGTGAATACACAGGCTATCGACACTTTAGGTCCGATCCGCGCATTGCGGACCATCGTTTTGGGTCTGACCGTTCTATGCGCACAGACCCTGCTGGCAGCGGCGCAGGACATGCCGCGCAGCTTCGCGGACCTAGCCGATCAGGTCAGCCCCGCCGTGGTGAACATCAGCACGACGAAACAGGTCGCCGCATCTACCGATGGTGATTCCATTATGCCCAGAGGCTCGCCATACCGGGAATTTTTCCGCGACTTTCTGGAGCGCAATCAGGAACCACAAAACCGACCACGTCGCTCGAACAGCCTCGGAGCCGGCTTCGTGATCTCCGAAGATGGTCTGATCGTGACGAATTCGCACGTCATCGAAGCCGCCGATGAAATCCTCGTCGAGTTCTTTTCCGGCGAAACCCTGCCCGCAACGGTCATGGGTCGTGACCTCAATACCGACATCGCGTTGCTGAAGGTCGAGAGCGATACGCCTCTCTCGCATGTCAGCTTCGGAGACAGTGACGTCGCACGCGTCGGTGATTGGGTGATGGCCGTCGGCAATCCCCTTAATCAGGGCTTCTCCGTTTCGGTGGGCATTATCTCGGCCAGGGACCGTACGCTGAGCGGCAGCTATGACGACTACATCCAGACCGATGCCGCGATCAACAGGGGCAATTCGGGTGGCCCGCTCTTCAACCTGGAGGGTGAGGTGATCGGCGTCAACACCGCGATCCTGTCTCCCGACGGTGGGTCCATCGGCATCGGCTTCGCCATGTCCGCCGCGGTGGTATCTCCAGTCGTGGAGCAGCTGAGGGAATTCGGTGAAACCAGACGCGGCTGGCTCGGTGTCAACATACAGAACATCGATATGGATGTGGCCGACGCGCTCGGACTTAAGGAAATCGCCGGCGCACTCGTGTCCGGAGTGATGGAAGGGCCAGCAATGGACGGTGGCGTCGAAAGCGGTGACGTGATCCTCTCCTTCGATGGAATGGAGATCGAGGACACCCGCCATCTCGTTCGCATCGTCGGCGAGACCCGGGTCGGAAAGGATGTCGACGTCGTAGTGCTGCGCGACGGTGAAACGATGACGTTGACCGTCACTCTCGGACGACGTGAGGAAGCGGAACGCCTCATGCCAGCCAGCGTGCCCGCCGATGAGCCGACCGAGAAGGACCTGCTTGGCCTGACTGTGACCGCGATCACGGATGACCTCCGCGATGAGCTTGGGTTGGGCGACGATCTCGAAGGTCTCGTGGTCAGCGATGTCGACGAAGCGGCGACAGCATTCGATAAAGGTCTCCGACCCGGCGACGTGATTACGGAAGCCGGTCAGCGAAAAGTACTGACCGTCGATGATCTGGAAGATCGAATCACCGAAACGAGGGAGGCGGGAAGGAATTCGATCCTGCTGCTTGTGCGGCGCGAAGGCTCGCCGATGTTTGTTGCGCTGCCGGTCGGATAGGTTGTTTAGTCCCTGAACGGTCGGGGCGCGTGTTCACGCGCCCCGTCTTTCGATCGGTTCAGGCGTCATGGACGGCTCGACTGTCATCGGGGGCCTGCTCCCTGTCATACATTCCATAATCACGCAGTATGCGCGCGACTTTAAGCCTGTAATCCCTGAACAGTCCGTCACGGCCCCTGGCCTGAGCCGAGCGGTGGGCCGAGAGTTGACGCCAGCGTTCGACCGCTTCTTCATCCCGGAAATAGGAAAGCGAAAGAATCTTGTCGGGATTTGCAAGGCTCTGGAAGCGCTCGACGGAAATGAACCCGTCATCTTCCTGGACCAGGGGACGCATGGCAGCGGCGACATCCAGATAGTCATCCTGACGACCGTCGATGGGCTCCACTTCGAAAATGATGGCGATCATACCGGGCTCCTTCACATAATCCCCGCGACTGTGATTACGGCGCGACCCGTTCACAAGACCTCAAGTGTCGCAAGGATCCAGGTGATGGAAGCGGATTCACCACCGTTCCAGTCGCTTTCGGTTAAGCTTCAAGGCGACTCCCATCGCAAAATGAATCACAGGGTCAGGAAAGCGCCGGTATGTTTATTTCCGTCTTTGATATGTTCAAGGTGGGCATAGGTCCATCTTCCTCTCATACGATCGGACCGATGGTTGCGGGTGGACGTTTTATAGACACGCTGCGGGTGTCCCCTTTCACGTTCCATGGGCTCAGGGCGACACTCTACGGATCCCTCGCGTTCACCGGCGTGGGCCATGCGACGGATCGAGCGACGATCCTTGGTCTGGCGGGATTTCGGCCCGAGGACTATGACGAGGCATCGGCGGAAAACGCTCTCGCCGAAATCACCCGAACCGGTATCGTGCGGCCCGAAGGATTGCCGAGTCTCGCGTTCGACCCCGACAGGGATCTGGTTTTCAACTTTGACGCCCCCCTGCCCGGTCATGCGAACGGAATAATCCTGAGCGCCCTTGATGCCCAGGGCGACGAAGTACTGAAGGAGACCTATTATTCGGTCGGTGGTGGATTCGTACTCACGGAGGAGGAATTGGCCACCGGAGGCGACCGGAATCAAGGGCCATCTGTGCCCCATCCGTTCAGTTCCGCACGTGAAATGTTGGAGATCTGCGCCAGCCGAAGCGAATCCATCGCAACGCTCAAACGTGCGAACGAACTAAGCCGTATATCGTCAACGGCGCTGGACGCGGGCATCGAACGGATTTGGCATGTCATGCGCGAATCCATGGACCGCGGTCTTTCGGCGGAGGGCGTGCTTCCGGGAGGCCTGCAGGTAAGACGGCGTGCAAGGCGCATCCACCAGGCATTGCTGAACGAACGCGGTCTGAACCAACGGGCACCTCATACAATCAATGACTGGATCGGCGTCTACGCAATGGCGGTCAACGAGGAGAACGCCGCGGGCGGACAGATCGTAACCGCTCCGACGAACGGTGCGGCCGGTGTGGTGCCCGCTGTCATACGCTACTGGCTTGACCATGTACCGGACGCGACACCTTCAAGGATCGACGAATTCCTTCTGACCGCGTCCGCCATCGGGGGGTTGATCAAACATAACGCCTCGATCAGCGGCGCGGAATGTGGCTGTCAGGCCGAAGTCGGAAGCGCTTCGGCGATAGCCGCCGCCGGTCTATGCGCAGTCATGGACGGTACGCCGGAACAGGTTGAAAACGCCGCCGAGATAGCGCTGGAGCATCATCTTGGGATGACGTGCGACCCCGTGAAGGGACTGGTTCAGCTACCCTGTATCGAGCGTAACGGCATCGGCGCGGTCAAGGCGGTTAGCGCGGCGTCACTTGCGCTTCGCGGTGACGGAACGCATTTCATTTCGCTGGACGCATGCATCGAGACAATGCGGCAGACCGGAGCCGATATGGATGGTAAATACAAGGAAACCGCGCTGGGTGGCCTTGCGGTCAACGTCCCGAATTGCTGAACTTTGTCCGAATGTGCGAAGCGGGTATTTCCGGCACGGGACCCGCACCCGGATAGCGAAGCGCGGACGCGCTGGATACAAGACGCGGCGCCATACCCCATTGGCAGCGTCATGTGGTCCCCGAAACAAAAGCTGGATCGATGGACCGTCAATGGACTTCGAATCTGACTTAACGACAGATTTCTCGATGAAAGTGCCGGGATGATTGGCGACCGGCCTCTATTGGGCGTGTTTCTCATGGTCGGGTTCGCGCTGACCGCGCCCGGAATGGATGCGCTGGCCAAACTTGCGGGCGATCGAATTCCAATCGGACAGATCCTCGCCTTCCGTTTCTGCATCCAAGCGGTATTGCTGCTGCCGCTCGCCTTCATGCTTGGCCTTCTGAAATACCCATCGCCGTCCGAGGCGTTTTGGCATGTTATCCGCGCGGTTCTGATCCTCGCCGCGACAGCGTTGTTCTTTTCCGCGCTGAGATTCATGTCCATAGCGGATGCGATCGCCATATTCTTCGTAGAGCCCTTTATCCTAACCCTGCTCGGTGCCGTTTTGCTCGGCGAGCGAGTCGGCTGGCGACGGCTCGCTGCCTGCGCGACGGGTTTTCTTGGAGCGCTGCTGGTGATCCGACCGAGCTTCGCGGCGGTCGGTGTGGTTGCGCTTTTTCCGTTGGGCACCGCCGTCTGCTTCTCCCTCTATATGATCGTCACCCGCCAGACGGCACGGTCACTTCACCCGGTCGCGCTGCAGGCCTGGACAGCGCTTGCCGCATCGGTGCTGATCATACCCGTGCTCATCGGCTTTCAGGACTCGGGTATATTCCCGCTTGATCCCATGATTCCGGAAGGAAAGTACTGGTTCTATCTTAGAGTTTGTTCCATAAGTTGAGTGGTCCCGCAGGATGTGGCATTCCGGTTGGTGAAAGCAACCAAATCCGGAGATCGCCATGCCCTGGAACAGGACCACCCAACAGCTCCATAAGCGCCCGGACGACCACAGTCAAAACGATCTGACCGACGCCGAATGGACCATCATCGAGCCGATGCTGCCGAAGCAGGGAAGGATGGGACGGCCGCGCGAGGTCGACCTTCGGTCGGTGTTCGACGCGGTCCAGTATATCCTGTCCACGGGATGCCAGTGGCGCGCGTTACCCTCTGGATATCCACCGTTTTCCACCGTCCAGAACTATTTTTACGCATGGCGGCGGAGCGGGCTCCTGGAGCGTCTCGTGCATCGTCTCCGGGACCTCGCGCGGCGGTGTTCGGGGCGCTCCGCGGAGCCGACCGCCGCCTCGATCGACAGCCAGTCGGTGAAGACCACGGAGAGCGGCGGGCCCCGCGGCTACGACGCCGGGAAGAAGGTGAAGGGGAGGAAAAGGCACCTGATCGTGGACGCCGACGGCACACCGATCGTCATGACGGTTCACACCGCCAACATCCAGGACCGGGACGGCGCACCGGACCTGATCGCGAAGCTGCTGGAGACGGTGCCCACGGTGTGTAGGCTGTTCGCCGACGGTGGCTACGCGGGTCCGAAGCTGCGGGACCGGCTTGAGGGGATGGGGTTGTCGAACGTGATCAGGATCGTCGAAAAACCGAAGAATGTCAAAGGGTTCACGGTTCTCTACCGCCGCTGGGTGGTGGAGCGGACCTTCGCCTGGATGGGCCGGTGCCGCCGCCTGTCGAAAGATTACGAAAGGCTCAGTGAGAACTCGCTGGCATGGGCGCAGCTGGCCGCCTGCCGGTTCCTGCTCAGGCGGGTGGCGAGGGCGTCAACTCCATGAAAAACAATAGTTTAATGATATCAGTGACTTATGATTCAAACTCTTATAGGGATCGGACTCGGATCAACCGCCAGTCATCTCATGGTTTCCGGCGCGTTACGATTCGCTCCGACCACGACCGTGGCCCCGCTGCAGTATCTGGAGATCATCTCCGCCACCATTCTCGGATACCTCATTTTCTCCGACCTTCCGGACACAACGTCCGTGATCGGGGTGGCGATCATCGTCTGTTCGGGTCTGTTCGTCATCTGGCGAGAACGCCGTCGAGAACGTGAACGAACGGAGCGAGCTTCACAGCTGAAGGATACCTGATGTGGAGGCTGGTTCAGACCATGCGGTTCCCCTGCGGTCGCTGACAACGGTTCGGCATCCGGTCTCGATAGCACCTTTGCGGCATATGGCCGCATCTTCGGACGCGGCGGATCATCCCGCCCGCCTATGTTCACACTGATCACGACGCGGCGCCGTTCGCCGTCCGATAGCCGTGTTCCGATATGTCATACCCCAAGTTCCGATAGCGAGGCGAATGCCTGGTTACATAGTGTCTGCCAGAAAACCCCGTGTTTTTCCGGGGATCGGGCTGAATCCGGCGGATTCCGGCTTCACGGGACCCTGGCCGGGCCCGTCGGAGCGCCGCCCGGGGCTTCGACGGGACGGCCGGTGGCGGGAACATATGGTGAACATCCGGACCTCCGCCGGCCCGCGGGCACGCCGGTCCGGGCCCCGCAGCGGCGGGGCCTTCCATGGGCCGGTTCATCGGTGGACGCCCCGCAGGCGGCGGCGGGGAGCACGGGGCGCTCCCTCTCCCGGAGCATCAGGCCGGGGCGGTGGACGTTCGCCGCCAGCACCGCCAGCGCCACGGCGCCGGCGAAACCCTCCTTTCCGTGGCCGCCGACGCGGTCCAGGCCGCGGTGCTCCAGGCTGTTGATGGCCGACCCGCCGGCGGCGTAGACGCGCCGCGCCCCGCGGAACGCCTCCCCGCTTTCCCGGACGCGGTCCGCCTTCGACAGCCTGCCCCTGTGGGGCATGGCGTCGGCTCCGGCATCCCGGCAGGCCCCAGCCGGTCCGGGGGGCTGTGCGGACCCCTGTCGAAGCTCACCACCGAGAGATCCGGGAACCAGGCCCGCGCCTCCTCCACCATGGGGACCGCCACGTCCACGTCGCTCCCCTCCCACATGACGGAACGGTGCGGGAGGAATCCGTGACGGTCCTCAAGGAGGCGGACCGGAACGCCGGGCTCCACCGGGACCCCGGCCTTTCCCTTCGATGTCCAGCGGGTGTGCGGCCCGGATATCGGGTGCACCTTCCCGCGGTGCGGGACCGTCCCTCCCTTCAGGATCCGCCGTCCGGTCAGGTCCGCCCGGTGCCTGACATGGCCGATGAAGCCCCGGATACTGTCCGATGGGCCCGGGATACCCAACCTGCCGTCGGTCTCCGCGCGGCTGGCCTCCGCCCTGTCCGCCAGCATCAGGGCGGGCCGGAGCGGCGCCTCCACATCCCTCGGGCGCGGGTTGGCGGGCCGTGACGTGGCGACACCGGGACAGGGCCTGCGGAGCTTTCCGCAAAGGTATTCCTTCCGCCGCCAGCCGCGCGGCCCAGGCCCCCCGCAGGCCCGGGACACGTCCCGGACCATGCACCGCGCCGCGTCCATCGGCAGGCTGCGGTCGGTCGGATGATGCACGTCGGTCCCGGCCACGAAGGAATGACGGCGGCCGCGCAACGCGGCGCCAGGTTTTTTCCGGCCACCCTGTGGCCCCTCTCCACGACCGTCCTTCCGACCCCGGCGAGGAGTTCCGGCGTGAGGAGCGACACGCTGTCAACCGGACGCCGGTGTTCGTATCCTTATCCGTCCACGTCCCATGATCCGTGGCCCGGCCTCCGGCCTTCGCCGGATCGTGATGTGCTGGTTCGCCGGTTCCTGAAGCCGGTCGAAACCGCACCCGGGACCCTGCCTGACCACGCCGGGCACCGGGATGGTCAACGGCTCCATCCCCGGCCTGCCGACCCGGCGGCTCCTTCCGGGAAGCACCAGCCGACCCGGAAGCCCGGACAGCCGCTTTCGGGTCCCTTCGTCGCCGCAGGGGTCCTGGAGGCCGATCAGGATCGCCGGGATGTCGTCCCTCGATTTCACGGTCGGCCTGATCCTCGTGATGTCGGGGGCGCCGGGCCGCCGCCGGGTGTCATGGACCTTGCGCATGGGGGCCTCCTGAAGGGGAGGATTGGCGGATTCCGCGGCATACCCTGACTGCCATATCCGGTGAATCCCCGTAAGGTGGATTCCGTCATTTACCGCAAAAAACCGCAGCTTGGCAGTTTTCTGGCGGACACTACATAGCTGCGGGAAGGGACGAACCGTCAGCCACGGAGCGCGCCAGCCGCCGCGCCAAGTTGGGAACGAGGCAGGATAACGAGCATCCCGGTCATTTCGGGACGCAGGGTAACAACACCGGACGTCACCCGGTTCGAGGTTCCGACCCGTCCGGCGGGATCGAACACCAGACCAGCGGTTGACCAGTGCAGACCGATGCTGAAACACCGCATCCGAGCCATCGGGAACAGGGAAATCCGTGTTCCGGCCAATAGATCAAGTTCAAGCTCATCGGGAAGATGGAAGCATATGTCCCGCTCACCGATGACTATGACCGGGAGGTCGGCATTACGCACCAGGGAATTATAGGCCGCCAATTCATGATCGATCCGTCCACCGGTGAATCCAACAGCCAGAACCAGAGGTGCCTGGATCCGGCACAGCGCTTTATCAAAGTCTGTGCTTTCCTGCTCCGGGATTATATGAAGCCGTTCATGCGGTATGCGTTTCCGGACATGACTTTCGAGCGAATCGAAATCTCCAATCACCGCCTCCGGCATCAATCCACGCGACAGCGCGGTCGCCGCACCCCCATCGGCGGCCACAAGCCGGGGCCCGACCGCCAGCGCCTCATCGAGCTCCGCTCCGGGAGGAACGGAAGCTCCGAGCAGCGTGACCGGACCGCCTGAACGGATGATAGTGTCGGTCACATCAACACCGTTTGGACGCGAGACGTCGCACGCTGGTACATGCAGGATCGGTGCCTGCGACACCCGTTGCATCGCGTCTGGAGAGTGGACGGGTCACCCCCGCACTTCGCTATTCGGGTCCGGTTTACCGATGCCCCTGAACACGGATCGAAGCGGAGCCACCCAAAGGATGCCCAAACCGACATAGATCGCGAGTTCAAGGAGGAAGCCGGGCCGCTCGAACCATCCGATAACCGTGACCGCGATAACAATGTAAAGAGGCAGACCCAATACCAAAATCGCCAATGACCATCGGCGTCGGGATCTGTAGCTTAGAGCCATATGTGATCTCCCTCCATGTGATTCGAAAAGTAGCGGTGTCGCGATACCGCTCAAGCTGGATCAACCCAAAAACGGATCGGTTACCAGGATTGTGTCTTCCCGCTCGGGCGAGGTGGAGAGCATTGCGACGGGACACTGAATCAATTCCTCTATTCGCCGAACATATTTCACGGCAGCGCCCGGAAGCTCTTCCCACGAACGGGCTCCGGCCGTCGACTCTTTCCAACCCTGCATATTTTCATATATCGGCACACATCGGGACTGGCGGTCAGCCGCGGTTGGAAGGTAGTCCAGACGCTCATCGTCAAGCTCATACGCCGTGCATATCCTGAGCGTCTCAAATCCATCGAGGACATCGAGCTTGGTCAGCGCGATTCCGTTGACACCGGAGGTTGAACAAGTCTGGCGAATCAAACATGCGTCAAACCACCCGCAGCGTCGTTGCCTGCCGGTTGTGGTGCCGAATTCCCGTCCACGTTCACCTAGACGCGTGCCGTCGGCATCGTTCAGTTCTGTCGGAAACGGTCCTTCGCCCACACGTGTGGTGTAGGCCTTGACGATACCGAGGACGAAATCGATCGCTCCGGGGCCAAGCCCGACACCGGTGGCGGCCTGACCGGCGATCACATTCGACGAGGTGACGAACGGATATGTACCGAAATCGATGTCGAGCAGCGCTCCCTGTGCGCCTTCGAACAGGATGCGCCGACCGGATTTCCGCGCATCCTCCAACACTTTCCAGACGGGCGCAGCATAGGGGAGTATGACTGAAGCGACCTCGCCGAGTGCCGACACAAGCGCCCCCCGGTCTACGGGCTCCATTCCCAATCCTCGGCGCAGTGCGTTATGGTGGATCAGCGCTCGGTCGACCCGGAGGTCCAACGTCGCGGTGTCGGCAAGGTCGGCCAGACGAATCACCCGCCGTCCAACCTTATCCTCATAGGCCGGACCAATGCCCCGCCCTGTGGTGCCGATCCTCGCGACGAAGGCCTGTCGCTCCCGAGCGCGGTCCAGCTCTCCATGGAATGGTAGGATGAGTGGTGTGTTCTCTGCGATTTTCAGGGAGTCCGGCGTAATTTCTACACCTTTGGAGCGGAGGTCATCGATCTCTTTGACCAGGTTCCAGGGATCGAGAACCACGCCGTTGCCGATGACGGAAAGTTTGCCCCTTCGCACGACTCCGGACGGAAGCACGTGCAGTTTATAGACCATTCCGTCGTTGACCAGAGTGTGACCGGCGTTATGCCCTCCCTGAAATCTCGCGATTACGTCAGCACGCTCGGAAAGCCAGTCGACGATCTTACCTTTTCCCTCGTCACCCCACTGGGTTCCGACAACGGCGACATTGGCCATGGTATATCCTCAAGCACGCCACAAGCCGAGACGGTATATCCCGCCGCGAACAGCGCGGAAACCTTAAATCACCGACTGGCTGTCGACCGCCTATGATCAGGCGTTCTGGCGCTGATTCAACCCGTCACCTTTCCGCCGCTTACGGCACGATGACGTCGCAACGGTGTCCTTGCTTTTTCTGAGTTGATTATGGATTGAGGAGGGGTACCCGACGTTCGCTATGTCCCGGGACATGAAGAGCCAAGCCTGTATTTGCCAGGCTTCTTCGTGAAGCGCCGGCTGCCGCCAGCGGCACGAAACGCGAGTTGCGCCGGGGCCGGCAACTTCGCAACCCGCATATCCACACCCCATTCGGGCATCGTTGCATGATGCGCTTCGCTGACTTCCGCATCGGGAGGGGGACCCGTTTATATCGGACACGTTTTCCGCTCGGCCACGCCAACCGTGCCGACAGGTTTCAGGTCATTTCCCTATTTTCCCGGCCCGCGAGTTCACCCGGTTCAATCAAAATGATTCGGAGGAATCGAGAAACCAGGCCGCGATATCGCCCAGCAACGGAAGAACCAGAGCCGCTATGATGACGGCACCGATTGCCTTCATCCACTTCATGTCGTTTCTCAGTTCACCTACACAAATAACCAGGGCATCGACTTTCTCCTCCAGCCTCTCCACCCGCGTCTCCAGCCTCTCCAACCGCGTCTCAAGCCCAGCGACCCGTGTATCCAGCCCAGCGACCTTCTTCTCCAAAGAAATGAATTCGCTTTTGGTGACAAGCTCTCGATCAATCCGCGATTCCAGCTTCGCGATATCGTCCTTGGTGGCAAGCTCCCCATCAATCCGCGATTCCAATCTGCCGATATCGTCCTTGGTGGCGACATAACCAACCAGGTGCTCATGCAGCAGTATTGCAGTGCCTTCAGCCTGCTTGGTAGGAAAGTCGAACTCCCTCTCAAGTCGCTGGGCAGTGCTTAGTGTGTCGAACGCCGCGTGTACCATTTCATATCCTCAGCCTTCATATAGCCGCTTTCCCAAAGCGCTTCCAGTCCCCAAAACGCGTCAAAGGCGACGGTTTCGTTTCATATAGACTGCGCCGCGGATATCGTCATTGCTACAGGCCGTGAAACCTACTGCGGCCCGATCTGCTGAAAATCACGCGGTGATTGGCATTGCCGCTGTCAGAAGTCATGTCGGCCCACAGTTCAACGAGTAACGCACAGAGGTGCGCCGGACCGCGCTGTAATTCGCGGATGAACAACGGCGGAAATTCTGAGACTACGCCGCCGAAACCAAGGAAAGCGGGTGGGGATGACCGCTTCCCGCTGAGGCCAGACAATTCGACGACCAGCACCGCCAAAGTTACCGAACCCAAAAATCAAGATGCGAAGGCCATGCTCCTCGGCAATTCCGGGTTGCAGGAACGGCTCTTGATCACTAGATGCTGATTTGCCCATCGACAATAGGTTCCGCCGGCATGGAAAACGTTCTCCTTGTAATTCTTCTGATCCTCGCACTTACGCTGATCGGAATCGTGCTTCTCCAACGTTCCGAAGGAGGCGGCCTTGGCATCGGCGGTGGGGGCGGAGTAGTTTCAAACCGTTCGGCCGCTACCGCGCTGGGCAAGCTCACCTGGATCCTGGGTGCCTTGTTCATGGTCATATGCCTCGTAATGACGGTCCTGGCCGCGCGTGACAGCGCAAACCTGTCCGTTATCGACGGGCTCCAGAACCCTGAAACCGGCGACACCATACCTCTTCCAAACGCGGATGAACTGCTTCCACCACCGATAGGATCTGGATCGGAGACCGAGTCGCTGCCCCGTGCGGAATGACTTGAGACGGCTCGGTATCCTGCTAGACGTCGCTAACCAAAGCCACGGAAAGCGGTGTCTCGGCTCCACATCGACCAGGATACGGATTAGACCCTACGGCACAAACCATTGCTGGACGCATCGCCTTCTCCCGCAGCGTGTCAGAGGTTTGACCCGCCTCAAGGTATATCAAGAAGCGCAACTTCAATCGAAGTCATCGACACTAGAAGTTGCGGGCGCGGTGAGAGCTCAACAATCGAGTCATGGTGATAAACTTCGCGTCACGCCTGACTGAGCTATCGTTTAACGGGAGCAAATGCTATCTGAAGTGGAATGTCACGAATACCGATCGGGCGGATCGTCGCTTGAATGCCATCACTATCCAAAAAAACGCAACGTTTTTCCATAGCTTGCGTCCTGACCGAAAGGCCGCCACTTCATTTTGCGTGTGGGTTGCGTTCAGTTTGGTTCCACAATATGCTTTTACCCCCGTGGGCCTGCGAAAGCGCCAGACTAAGTTTGTCTTGGCACACAAATTCGAACACGGGGGATCATGGCCGAATGGCGCGATTCATTTTCATCACAGGTGGTGTGGTTTCAAGCCTTGGGAAAGGCCTCGCCTCCGCCGCACTCGGCGCTCTGCTGCAGGCCCGTGGATTTACCGTTCGGCTAAAGAAACTGGATCCCTATCTCAACGTCGACCCAGGGACCATGTCGCCGTTCGAACATGGGGAAGTCTTCGTTACCGATGACGGCGCGGAGACAGATCTGGATCTCGGTCACTATGAGCGATTCACCGGTGTTTCCGCCCGACAGGCGGATTCGGTATCGTCCGGCCGGATCTATTCCAACGTCCTGGAGAAAGAACGCCGAGGTGAGTACCTCGGCAAGACCATTCAGGTGATTCCCCATGTCACCAACGAAATAAAGG
This sequence comes from uncultured Rhodobacter sp., assembly GCA_965201085.1. Classification (GTDB taxonomy): domain Bacteria; phylum Pseudomonadota; class Alphaproteobacteria; order Rhodobacterales; family Rhodobacteraceae; genus JAPOUP01. The sequence continues at coordinate 170,504 of CBDAVS010000021.1, forward strand.
AGTGGATTTCCACCGACGAGGATGAATCGGACTTCATGCTCTGCGAGATCGGTGGCACCGTAGGCGATATCGAGGGTCTGCCGTTTTTCGAGGCGATCCGCCAATTCGCCCAGGATCGATCAGCGGAACAGTGCATATTCATGCACCTGACCCTGCTTCCCTATCTTTCGGCAAGTCGCGAACTCAAGACCAAACCCACCCAACACTCGGTCAAGGAACTCCGGATGATCGGGATTCAGCCCGACATTCTGGTGTGTCGGTCCGAGACTGAAATACCCGACAAGGAGCGGGCGAAAGTCGCGCTGTTCTGCAACGTCCGACCTGAAGCAGTCATTCCGGCTTACGACCTGAAGTCGATCTACGAGGCCCCAATGGCATACCACAAAGCCGGTCTCGACCAAGCCGTGCTTGACGCATTCAGGATTAACCCGGCACCGAAGCCAAACCTTGCCCGCTGGGTCGATGTCGAAGACCGGATCCACAACGCCGAAGGGGAGGTCCGGATCGCCGTCGTCGGAAAATACACGATGCTTGAGGACGCCTATAAATCCATTGCCGAAGCTCTCGCTCATGGAGGAATGGCGAACCGCGTCCGGGTGAATTCCGACTGGATAGACGCGGAAATCTTCGAGCGGGAGGATCCGGTGCCATACCTGGAGCCCTATCAGGCGATTCTCGTGCCAGGAGGCTTCGGCGAGCGCGGAACCGAAGGAAAGCTTAAAGCTGCGGAATTCGCGCGGACGCACAAAGTTCCATATCTCGGCATCTGTCTCGGGATGCAGATGGCGGTTATCGAAGCAGCCCGAAATCTGGGTGGAATGAAAGACGCGGGCTCCGAGGAGTTTGGCAGCGTATCCGGAGACAGGCGTATAACACCGGTTGTCTATCACCTCAAGGAATGGGTCCGGGGGAACGAGAAAGTCGAACGTAGCGTCACCGATGCGAAAGGCGGCACGATGCGACTTGGCGCCTATCGTGCCTCGCTTGAGCGGGGAACGAATATCGCCCGCATCTATGGCAGTACCTCCATCGACGAACGCCATCGCCATCGCTATGAGGTTGATATCCAGTATCGGGAAGCGCTGGAAAAGCTGGGATTGAGATTTTCGGGTGTTTCGCCCGATGGCAGGCTTCCGGAAATTGTGGAATGGGCCGACCACCCCTGGTTCATCGGTGTTCAGTTCCATCCGGAGCTTAAATCCAGACCATTCTCCCCGCATCCGCTCTTCGCGGATTTCATTCGGGCGGCGAAGGAAATGTCACGCCTGGTGTAAACCTGAAGCACCCGGGTTTTCCTCCAGCGATCGATCGGATTTCCTCACCTGCGCCTGACCGGACCCCGACGGTGTCACCTTTCAGCCCAACTCCCTCTTTCGCGCAGTACGCCCGATGGCTATAATCCTTCCATGTTCAGCGAATTGCTCACACGATTGACACAGCCGAATCCAGAGCCTCTCCCGCAGGATGACGCCCGACAGGCCCTTGCGGCGCTTCTGGTGCGGGTCGCCCGTTCGGATGGGGATTACGTGGAAAGTGAAGGGTCCCGAATAGACCGAATATTGATGGCGAGGTACGATCTGTCGCCATTTGAAGCGCCCCGTCTGCGTGCCCAAGCCGAGGCATTGGAGGCCGAGGCGCCTGACACCGTGCGCTTCACCCGCGCGATCAAGGACGCTGTGCCGTATGAAGACCGTGAAAGTGTCATTGAAGCACTTTGGGATGTGGTCCTTGCCGATGGCGCGCGCGACCATGAGGAAGACGCTTTCCTTCGTCTGGTCGCGAATCTTCTGGGCGTTAACGACCGTGACAGCGCTCTCGCACGCAGACGCGTTGAATCGCGAAGGACATGATCGCGGGCCTACCGATGTATGACCGGCCCGAAACCGTCGGGGCGAACGACCGACTTTGGAGCCTGGCGAGAGACGCATTGGCGGATCACTCGATCACGGCGCCCGACCACCTCTCCCGCGATATGGAGCCTTGGACGCTCTGGCGACGCCACGACCTGGTTCTCTCCCAGACCTGTGGACTTCCTTACAGAAAACACCTGCATGATAAAGTGGAGCTCGTCGCCACTCCGGTCCATGACCTGCCCTGTGAACCAGGCTTCTATTTCAGCGAAATCGTGGCAAGGGTGGATGATCCTCGCTCTACTCCAGAAGATTTCGACGGTGCGTCGCTGGCGGTCAACGACCGATGCTCGCAAAGCGGATGGGCGGCTCCGCTGGAATGGGCCGGACGGCACGGTATCGGTTTTGGAAAAACAATATACACCGGCTCGCATGGCGCCTCTTCGGTCAAGGTCGCCGAACGGTGCGCCGATCTGGCGGCCATCGACGCATTGACCTGGAAGATGATCATGCGCTGGGACGCTCATGCCAGGCATCTTCGGGTGGTGGCACACACCTCGCCCACACCGGCGCTTCCCTACATTTCGGCAATGGAGGGTGACGGTGCCCTGATCCGGCGGGCACTGCGCGTCGCCATCGCCGAGCTGCGCGAAGAGGACCGGGGCACTTTGGGGCTTGCGGGAATAACCCGGATTTCCTCGGAACGCTATTTGAATTAATCATCCAGTCAGCTCCCGCGTTCATACTTTCCAAGCCCAACTTTCTCGGATGCGTGCCTCTCAGCAATATGATACCCTTATTCGCCCAAAGCCGAAATCCACTTACAATGGCAAGACACGTAATTAGGGCCCGTTGACATTCCCGGTTGAACCGCCGGTCTGGACCGTTCATATCCGTCCCCGAACACAGCCAAAACGGCGTTACGGGCAACCAAGGACGCAACCATGGAAAGGAGCGGGAACGGACCTACGGACGGAACGTGATGGCGGCAATGACCAAGGTGGAATCCATGGCACGTTTCCGCCAAGTGGCATCGGAGCGGTCGTGAACGCATCCCTGTCAGTATGCAAATAAGGCTCGTGTCAGCGAATGTCGCGCCTCACCCCTGTCAGGTCCGGTCTGATATTCCATGCGCAGGTCATCACGCTCGATCCAGACAGGACTTGGTCGGTCGGCGCGGCGAAGCCGGGGCGTTCGAAGGTTCGGCACTATACCATATCACCGAACACGCTTACCGCGCCTTCGCGTGTCAGAGTTTGAATCATAAGTCACTGATATGATCAAACCATTGTTTTTCATGGAGTTGACGCCCTCGCCACCCGCCTGGGCGGGAACCGGCGGGCGGCCAGCGTTCGTTCGTGCCTCACTCACGCCCGGACCGGTGGCGCGTGATGCCTCACCCCGGATGCCGGCGGGTTCCCGCAGAGGCGCCCGCAGTCCTTCGACAGGCGGCGGCACCGGCCCATCCAGGCGAAGGTCCGCTCCATGGCCCACCGGCGGCAGGGAACCGTGAACCCTTTGACATCCTCCGGTTTTCCGACGGTCCCGGTCACGTTCGGCAACCCCATCCCCCCAGGCCGCTCCCGCGGCTTCGGACCCGGGTGGCCACCGTCGGCGAACGGCCTGCACACCGTGGGTACCGTCTCCAGCGGCTCCGCGGTCAGGTCCGGCGCCCCGTCCCGGTCCTGGATGTCGGCGGTGTGAACCGTCATGACGACCGGTGTGCCGTCGGCGTCCACGATCAGGTGCCTTTTCCTCCCCTTCACCTTCCTGCCGGCGTGGTGGCCGCGGGGGCCGCCGCTCTCCGCGGTCCTCACCGGCCGGCTGTCGACCGGGGCGGCGGCCGGCTCCGCGGAGCGCCCCGGACACCGCCGCGCGAGGTCCCGGAGACGATGCGCGGTACGCTCCGGGAGCCCGCTCCGCCGCCATGCGTGAAAATGGTTCCGGCCGGTGGAAAACGGTGGATATCCAGAGGGTGACGCGCGCCACCGGCATCCCGTGGACAGGATATGCCGGCCCCCGTCGAACACCGACCGAAGGTCGACCCCGCGCGGCCGTCCCTTCCTTCCCCGCTTCGGCGGCATCGGCCCGATGACGGTCCATTCGGCGTCGGTCAGATCGTTTTGACTGTGGTCGTCCGGGCGCTTATGGAGCTGTTGGGTGGTCCTGTCCCGGGGCATGGCGATCTCCGTATCCGGGTGCGTTCACCAACCGGAATGCCACATCCTGCGGGACCACTCAACTTATGGAACAAACTCTCAGGCGGTCCCGGCGGTCGGACGGGTCCTGGAACCTCACCGATCCGGTCAGGCCTCCGTCTCCCTAGCGGACGAACCAAGGCACAAATCAGCTATTGCAATTTTCCAGGAATCCCACGCAAATCGGTTCGAACGGACAACTCAACGGCTCGACCTGTGACGGAATCCTCCCAACCTGTCATCGAAATCCGCGACCTTCACAAAAGCTTCGGCGCATTGGAGGTGCTCAAGGGTGTCGGAATGAAAGCCCTGAAGGGACAGGTGGTTTCGCTTATTGGATCATCCGGATCGGGCAAGTCCACGCTTCTGCGGTGCGCCAACCTCCTCGAACACAGTCAATCGGGCGAGATACTCTTCAAAGGCGAATCCATCCGTTGGAAAGGAAGCGGTCCCGACCGACGTCCGGCAGACCGAACCCAGGTCACGCGCATCCGGACAAACCTCAGCATGGTTTTCCAACAGTTCAATCTTTGGTCTCACATGACGATACTTCAGAACGTCATGGAAGCACCCGTGACGGTTCTGGGCCGTGACAGGCGCAAGGTGGAGCGCTCGGCACGCGATTATCTCGAAAAAGTTGGGATCGGAGACAAATGCGGCGCTTACCCGCTGCAGCTCTCGGGCGGGCAGCAGCAGCGCGCCGCGATCGCCCGCGCGCTCTGCATGGAGCCGAAGGCGCTGCTTTTCGACGAACCAACCAGCGCACTGGATCCGGAACTGGAACAGGAGGTCGTCAAGGTCATCAAGGACTTGGCCGGCGAGGGCCGTACCATGTTGCTGGTCACCCACGACATGGCCATGGCCAATGACGTTTCCGACTACATCCTATTCCTGTACAAAGGGAGAATCGAGGAGGAGGGAAAGCCCGAAGACCTGTTTGGCAATCCGGAGACCGATCGCCTTCGGCAATTCCTCAGCCATGTTCAGACGATGTAGAGCCATACGGTGCGAAATGTCCCAGCCCACTGCCCTGCCAGCGTCGCGCCTGCGCAGACGGCAGGACATCCGCCGCCGTTCCGGTACCATCCAATCCACAATCAACCAAAAAGGAATGAACCCATGAAACATCTGATCCTCAGCGTTTCGACACTGATGCTCACTGCGGGCACGGTCATGGCGGATAACCATACCGTCATTCGTCTTGGAACCGAAGGGGCCTACGCTCCCTGGAATTTCCTCAACGATGCCGGCGAAGTTGACGGATTCGAGCGCGAGCTTGGCGATGAACTCTGCAGGCGCGCCGAACTGACCTGCGAATGGGTTACCAATGACTGGGACTCGATCATACCCAACCTCGTGTCTGGAAACTATGATGCGATCATGGCGGGAATGTCCATCACTGCCGAGCGCGATAAAGTCATCGATTTCACCCAGAACTATACGCAGCCCGACCCCTCGGCCTATCTCGCCATGTCCGGGGACGTCGACCCGACCGGGGCGGTTATCGCCGCGCAGACGAATACCATCCAGGCCGCTTTCATTGCCGAAATGGGTTGGACACTGGTTGAATTCGCCACCCCCGAGGAAACGGTCGCCGCCGTCAAGAACGGCGAAGCGGATGTGGTTCTGGCCGACAGTTCATACCTGACGCCGTTCGCCGAAGACGATCCGGACCTCATGTTTCTGGAGCGGACGGAGCTTATCGGCGGTGGTGTGGGTATGGGACTTCGTGAATCGGACAGCGAGCTGAGGGAAACGTTCGACATGGCGATTCAGTCCATGAAAGACGATGGTTCGCTGAATGCGTTGATCGAAAAATGGGAAATCGGGGAGCCTTTCTGAAGCCCGATCCAACCGAAACCGTCCCGCGCTCCCACGGCGGCGGTGAACGAACCTGAACCGCTGCATGCCGATAACGCTTTGCTGCGGTGAAATCCCGCAGTGATGGAACCAGTTTGAGGATCCGAAACCATATTCACGTTCTGCTCTGATCCGGAAGCTTTATCGGGACTGGCCTGGCTAGGCTGTTACCTGACGACCGGCAAGCATCTGGGGCTTTACTGGTCCTTCCTCACCGTGTTCGCGCTGCTCGCCATTACCGCCCCGACGGCACTCCTGCTGGGATTCGGCGGTGCGGCGGCGGCGCGCAGCAGGCTTTTTCCTCTCAGGTGGTTTGGAAAGGCTTACATCGCCATCGTACGCGGTGTGCCGGATATTGCCTTTTTCCTGTTTTTCGTCATCGCTCTCGACCAAGCTTTCGAACTGATACGCCACAAGGCGTTCTGTTCCGGCTGGACCGAGGCTATATGGCAGGGCAACGACTTCCGCGTCTGCCCCGAAGCCAAGCTGCCGCTGGGCAACGCAAAGCAATGGATACATGAGGTGTACGGCTTCTTTCTTGCCGTACTTACATTCGCCATCGTGTTCGGTGCGTTCTCCGCCAACGTTCTGTATGGAGCGATGACAGCCGTGACGCGCGGCCAGCTGGAGACCGCCGAAGCATACGGAATGACACGGGGCCAGGTATTCAGGCGCGTTCTCGTTCCTCAGATGTGGATCTACGCGTTGCCCGGGCTCAGCAATCTATGGATGATCCTCATAAAGGCCACTCCCCTTCTGTTTCTCCTCGGCGTGGAGGATATCGTGTATTGGGCCCGTGAACTGGGTGGAACCAAGCAAGCCAGATTTTCCGAATATCCGCATGGTGACTGGAGACTCTGGTATTTCCTCGGCCTGCTCGTTTTCTATCTGGCCTTCACGAAGGTGTCGGAAATCGTCCTTGACCATATCACGAAGAGACTATCACATGGTCAGGCAATGGTGGGGGCTCCGGCATGACCTGCTGGGAAACCATTCAGGCATTCGGACTTCGAGCCATCGGCATCGGCGAGCGGCTTCTGCCGCGTGAAGATTTCAATCTATGCCAGCAATTCACCCTGATCGGATCCGGCTTGATCTGGAACATATATTTCGGTGCGCTTGCGCTTGTGGTCGGTTTTTTCATCGCCAACGCCACGGCGCTGGCCAAAGCCTCTCCGAACCCTTGGCTGCGCAGACCCGCCGAATGGTTCATTCTGGTGTTCCGGGGTTCTCCACTATTCATCCAGTTTTTCCTGGCCTATTTCATCTTCCTTCGCGTCAAGCAGGCGGGCCATCTGCCATGGCTTACATCAGCGCAGGCGGGTGCTCTTATCGTGCTGGTACTGAATACGGCGGCCTATTCAGGAGAGATCATCCTCGGCGCCCTGCGTGCGGTACCGCGCGGCGATGCGGAGGCTGCGGACGCCTATGGCTTCACCGGCTGGAAAAGGTTCCGCAAGGTAATCTGGCCGACAGCGATGCGGCTTGCCTGGCCGGCCTACACCAATGAAGCGATTTTTCTGTTTCACGCCACGACCCTGGTGTTTTTCTCAGGTTTTCCAACCTGGAAGCAGCAGGGAGACGCTCTGTATTACGCAAGCTATTTCGCTGACAAGACATTCAACCCATTCATACCCTACCCCATCGTGGCCTTTTATTTGGGGATTATATACCTTGTTAGACGTCCGGTTCCCAGATTTACTACGCCGCGAGCCTCGAGATAAGGTATTCCATGCCCCTGTTACCTTTTACGGAATTGCAGCGTCCGCACAGAAGCTGGAGGTTCCCGATGTGGTCCGTCCCTCCCTTTGAGCGCGGGATGATATGGTCGACCGTGAGGTTCGGCAACTGGAAGTGCGTTTTGCATGCGTTGCAGTGCCCGCCCTGCTCGCCATACAGAAGCCGTCTGTTCCTCAGGTGATTGTAGCGGATCAGTGTCCCGATATCTGTGCGTTGCGGGATGTCCGTGCGATTGACCACCGTATGGTGCGCGAACATGCCAAGCTCATTCCTGAGCCGCAGCAGCACCAGTTCAGCGGCCTTCGGCGAGACGTCAATCCCAACCCATTCCCGGTTAAGGTCCTGCGCCGCTATGCACGCCGTCGCGCAGCCGCAGAACGGGTCCAGAACCATGTCGCCCGGATCGCTGCTGGCGGCGATGATCCTTTCAAGAAGTGAACGGGGCTTCTGTGTGGGGTAGCCCGTGCGCTCCTTAGCCTGGGAGTTGAGATAGGAAATGTCCCAAACGTCGCGCATGGACTTCATACGACTTGTGTCATCCGTGTAAGACTGTTCTATCGTCCCTTCCGCGAAAACCGTTCGCCTCGCGCCTTTGTGCCTGGATTTGGCGCTGTAGGATTCCTGAAGTGCGTTGAATACCGTTTTGCAGGATGCCGCATAGAACAGAATTATGTCGTGCATCCGTTGGAAATGTTTCGTCGCTCCTGTCCATCTCTGATAGCTCCACACGATTTCATTCCTGAACGCCCGTCGACCGAACACGGCGTCCATGACCAGCTTGAGATAGTGGCTCATGGTCGGATCGCAGTGGAGATATATCGAACCGGTTGGCTTGAGGATGCGCCGCATCTCCAGCAGTCGCGCGGCCATGTAGATCAGATAGGCCTTATCGCTTTTGGTCATGGCAGCGGCGATGACCCGGTTAAGGGCCGGTTCCTTCGCCTCGATCAGGTCAAGCCATGCGATATCCACGTCCGCCAGCGTCCACGTGTCCCTGAAAGCGGCGCCCGCCGCTTCGCTTCCGATCGGCGCGGCGTAGTTGGCTTTCGAGTTGAACGGCGGATCAAGGTAGATCAGGTCCACCGACGCGCTGTTCATCCCGCGCATGATAGGAAGGTTGTCACCTGTCCAGACCGTCTGGTTTGACCAGTTAGCTGCCGCGCCCCTTTCTCGGGTCATTCCCGGGGTTGATCATACGCGCGGGAGGATGCCGCCGCTTTCGCTTTGGGTGCCTCGCCGCGGCGTTCATGTGTCCCGCTCTGGCCGCCATCGCCGCCACCTGTCGCCACCTTGTTTCCACTTTTTTCAGGCGATGGTTTCGGAAACAGCGTTCTGGCCAATCTGACCGGATCGTTGACGACCGGTGGAATGACAATGTCCCTCATGACCGCGCGCCCGACGGAAGGCCGTTGGGCTCAATCAGTTTTCGATAAGTGATCCGTCTTCCGATCATGTTCATGGCTATTCCCCTCATCTGGTCGATTGTGTCGGCTTCCCTAACGTTGTGCCGTCCGACGAATTCCCGGACGTACCGGTTCATGTGCTTTCTGCTCATCTTGTGGAAGGTGCCCTTGTGCGCCCGCTTAAGCATTGCCCAGAAGGACTCCATGCCGTTAGTATGCACGTCGCCCCGCACGTATTGCCCCGCGCTGTGCCTGACGCTTTCATGCCTGCGCCTGATCCCGACATAGGCTTTCGCGTCGTCGGTGTAGACCTGCGCCGTCGGTTCCGTATGGCTCTCAACGAAGCCTTGAAGCGTTTTCGCCTTTGTGTCCGGCACCACCTTCGCGGCGACCTGGTTGGTCTCCCGATCCTTCACGCCAGCCACCGCCGTCTTGCCAACCGTTCCACGTCCGGCGTTCAGTCTGTCCTTCGCGTGCTTGTTGCGCTCCCTGCCACCGAAATAGGTCTCGTCGGCTTCCACCGGACCGGCGAACACTCCTCTATCCGTATGGAAAGCCTCCTTAAGTCTGTGCGCCATAAACCATGCCGACTTCTGGGTTATGCCAAGGTCGCGGTGCAGCTTCATGGACGACACGCCCTTGAGGCTGGTGGCGTTCAGGTAAATGGCGACCGCCCATTTGCGCAACGGTATTTTAGACGCTTCCATGACGCTTCCGATCCTGACGCTGAAATAGCTGCGGCATGAACCGCAATGGTAGGGTCTTGGCTTCCGGCTTTTCACGACGCTAATTTTGTCGGCGCATCCACAATGCGGGCATTCTCTGGGCTTGCCCGCCTCACCCCAGCGAACCGTTTCGAACCATGCTTCCGCACTCGCTTCGTCGGGAAACATGTCCATGATTTCGAAAATTGTCATTCCCTCACGGTGGTGCTTGCCGGGTGCGTTGTGTGCCATCGTCATATCCCTGATTCGTTTTGTGAAATCAGTTTAACAAATTATTTTATGTCTAACAAGGTATATAATACCCTTTTATTTCATCCTGCTGACGTTGGCGCTGATCGGAGGATTCGGTCTGGTGAACCGCTACCTAAACCGCCACCTACCGCAGGAGCGGCGCACTAGGATGCGTTTCCGACCGAACCTGATTCGATAGCGTCGATGCCATGATCGACGCGAATCAAGTCACTCTTGCGGCGGACCGGCGTCGAAAATAATCTCACGCTCTCGGAGGAAGAGGTCTTTTCATGCATATCGGCATTCTGCTCGCGGGTCATGTGGCCGATTCGCTGATCCCGGATCATGGTGACTATGATTCGATGTTCGAAACCTTTCTGGACGGTCATGGCTTCGTCTTTTCCAGTTATCCGGTCGTGGACATGGTCTTTCCCGGTGGCCCTAACACCGCCGAGGGCTGGCTGATCACCGGCTCGCGTCACGGCGCGTATGAAGACCATCCCTGGATTCGACCGCTGGAGGAGTTGATCCGCGCCGCCTACGTGGAACATGTGCCATTGGTGGGAGTCTGCTTCGGTCACCAGATCATTGCGCAGGCGTTGGGTGCGCGTGTCGAAAAATTCCCGGGTGGATGGTCTGTCGGTCGTCAGGTCTATGATTTCGACGGCCACGGCTCCCTGGCGCTTAACGCCTGGCACCAGGACCAGGTCGTTTCGGTTCCCCAAGGGGCCGAGGTGACTGCAAGGAGCCCATGCTGCGCGATCGCGGCGCTGGCATATGGTGGCAGGGCCTTCACAGTACAGGCGCATCCCGAATTCAGGAAACCTTATCTGGAGGGCCTCATCGAAGTGAGAGGCCGCGGCAACGTGCCTGACGGCTCGCTTGAAGACGCGATGAATAGAATGGACCAACCATTGGACTCCGCCGTACTGGCAGACCGGATCGCTGATTTCTTCATCATGTCCGCGAATTCCCGAACATGAGGAGCGGCAAATCGGTTTTGCTGGATGCTGCCAAATGGGAGCTTCGAATATGTGATCTGGAGGACATGGTGCTGTATACCGGGATTATCCTACGAAACCGCTCGGACTAGACTCCGAGTCGATCACGCAGGGAATACCAAACAGTCGCAAGCGTTAGAAGGAACGCTCTCATCGCCGCCGGCACCGACAGTGGTGAAGGTCGGACGGTGGACATCACATTGAACCCACCGGCGTCACCATTGATGGCATCGGCCATGAGCTTGCCGGCGATGGTCGATATCGCAACGCCGTGGCCGGAATATCCCGAAGCTGACCGAAGACCTGACCCAAAGCGGGCGAAATCGGGCATCCGGTTTCGCGTGATCGCAGGTGTTTCACCCCATGCATGGTCAATCCGTACGTCTGAAAGTTGGGGATAGATTCTCAACATCGGCTTGCGCACGAGTTTCTCTATATCCTCCGGAAACAGCAAACCGTAGTTTCCGCCACCACCGAAGGGAAGCCGGCGACCTTCCGAAAGTCGCCAGTAACTCACGACGAATCTGCTATCCACCACAGCGATGTCATGGGCCAGAATTTCCGCGGGCCGATCTTCCAGCGGTTCCGTTGCCACGATGAAATTGTTGATGGGTATGACCCGTCGGGAGATTTCGCTGTTAAGTTTTCCGATGTAGCCATTGCAGGCCAGCACGACATGATTTGCCCGGACAGGTCCGGCTGCGGCTTTTACGGTTCCACCTTCAACGCCCTGCACCTCTGAAAGCTCGAATATGCGCACACCTGCGGCGGACGCGGCTCTTTCCAGTCCGAACGCGAAACGCAGGGGATGAATGTGGCCGGCCTCCCAATCGATCATTCCGCCATGAAACGCTTCCGGCCCCACCGGTGCCCGCATTCCATCACGGGACAGCGGCTCGATGGCTTCGTAGCCGTCGTCCCGTCGCAGCTTTAGGGCGTGGGCATGGCTCTTTCGCACGCCCGCCGCTGTCCAGTCCGCATGGGCAATGCCATCACGTCACGCAGCGTCAATTCCGAGTCTGGATAGCAGGGACTTAACCAGCGCCTTCGCATCCTGGCTAATGTTCCAGAACTTCCGGGCATCTTCGGGTCCGTAAATCCGCTCCGGATAATCCTGATCCCGGCACTGACCCGAACCAACCTGTCCACCATACCGGCCCGAGGTAGCGAACCCTACCCGATGTGCCTCCACAAGCACTACATCCGCGCCTGACCCGGCCAGATGCAGCGCGGTCGAGAGCCCGGTGAATCCGCCACCGATCACGCATATGTCGGCTTGCGACTCGCCTGTCAGTTTCGGAAACGGCTTCAGTTCTTCCGCCGTCGCAACGTACCAGCTGTGCGGATACTCACCGCACCGGTCATTTGCGTGGAGCGGCTTCCTGAGTTCGGTTTGGAGCATTCAAGGCTTCTCGACGAATCTGTTCGCGGTAGGAACTGGCATCTGGGGTCTCTGGTCGCCGATTCAGGTCGTGAATCGCCGAACGAGGTTGAATTCTAGCCAGTCTGGCTCCGTGTTTGAAGCAGCCGTCCGAATACCTCATGATCCGTGATCACACGCAATGACACATCGTGATCGGGGCAGGTTAGACCCGGCCAATGCCCCTCCATCGTCACCTGCTGAACGACAGGAGCAGCGGCACCTGATTCGACCCAACCTGGATCACTGTCGATGAGCCGGAAGATTAAGTTCCAAATCGTGCTGGTACCGCCTCCCCGGCTTGAACGGGGGACCTCTGGATCCACAATCCAGCGCTCTAACCAACTGAGCTAAGGCGGCACTCTTCGTTCCATATACACTTTGTCCGACACACGCAAGCGGGAGTCCCACGCGCGAGCGTTATATGGGCCCCGGTGGTGAGTCGATTCCTTACTCCGGTTGGCGATTCAGGCCGTTTCGCCCGGACTGATGGTGAGATGGATTTGACGACTTCCGAAGCGGGTCAGAGTTGGTCTGCATTACTCCAACATTCACACAACACCACCTTCAGAAAATCACACGGTCCCAGAGGTTGTCCGCAGCGCTATGGCGCGGTAAGTGAGAACGCTATTGAATTCGGAGCATTCATGGGCATCAACGACGAAAGCGATACCTCGGCAAATCTGCAGATCGGTATGACAACCGAGGGGGCCGTCCGCATCTACGTGGAAGGCAACGGAATTGAACTCCCAATGGACTTCGATCCCGACGAGGCTGAAGAAATCGCTGTGGAAATACTCGCCACCGCGAAACGCGCGCGTTCACTATGTCAGGTCTAGGCGGTTATTTCGCGAGCGTACACTCCTTTGAATGAATCCGCCACAAACGCGTCATGCGCAGATTCGCTACAGCAGTTCAGCGGGTAGACCGGGATCACGAAACGCGTGTAAACGCCGCGCCGCATGGCGTGCGAACTTCGCCATCAAGACTTTACGCCGCGCCGCCGCGAGCCTGAATTCCGACCCCATGCGAATGATTTCAGCCCCATAGGAATCGGCGATGATCAGACCGGTGCCCTCCGGCAGCAAATCGATCGGAAAACGCTCATCGACCGCCCAGAAATAGCGGTCGCACCATTCAAGATAACCCTGCCACTTCCCATCCGACAGAAAATCGGAACGGGAAGATTTACATTCGATGATCCAGATTTCGCAGGCAGGACCCAAAGCCATCACGTCGACACGCAGACCGCCGGTCGGTGGAAGTTCCTCAATGCACACGAAGTCATGGCTAAGCAAATGCCTGCACACCCCGCGTGCCAGAAGCTGGCCGGGTTTAAGTTCCATATCGCTCTCTTTTCCCATCATTCAATAAACCCATTGTAGCGACGCCTGAGCAATTTCAAGCGAGAGCCGGACATTTCGTCAAAGCCATTTCCGTCATGTCTTCGACATCAAAACAGCCGGCATGGCCAATCCTTCTGCATTGCCGATTTCCCCTTCTTCGAGAACAGCTTCTTGTCGAAGGACGCTGTGTGACCTATCTCTTGAAGCGGCGGGCTCTGCGCTTCCCGTAAGAGGTCCAATTCCGGTGGCCTTACTCCATTCCGGGGGAGCTGGCTCTGTCGGGATCCCGGTCCCGATATCTGGTGCCCACCTGAAATCTCAGGTCCTCGGGAATTCAATCCCTCAACGGTCGCTCGTGGTCCCGCCGATCAACCTTCCCAGTCGCCCGAAGCCGGAACGCCCGACCTTCCCAGGAAGCGCTTCATTCCGGAACCCGCGAGATCAGAACGCTTCAGGCCTTGCCTCCCGGGCCATCTGATCGAGTACGCCATTGACGAATTTCGGTTCCTTTCCATCCGGAAAGAACGCTTTCGCCACCTCGATGAATTCGTTGATCACCACCCTTGGCACCGTTCCGATGCAGATCAGTTCCGCACCGGCGGCCCTGAAAAGCGCTCGCAGCGTCGGATCGATTCTGTCTATCGGCCATCCCTTCGCAAGCGCCCGATTCGCCATCTGATCGATCTGAGGCTGAGAGTTCACCGCGTGTTCGGCAAGACTTCGAAATAAAGCCACATCACCCGCGACAAGTTTTTCGCCGTCCAGATCGGCACCGAATCGGTATTCCTCAAACTCGCGACACACATCATCGACGCTCCGACCACACGCTTCCATCTGAAACAGCGCCTGCAGCGCATAAAGCCGCGCCGCTGACTTTCGTCGCTGCCCGTTGGATTTTTTCATTCAGTGCGGGCTCCGTCACCCAAACCGCTGTCATCGGCACCAAGCCTGAAGCCAAAGCCTTCCTTTCGCCCTCGCCATTTCCGCGCAAGCGCGATCAGGTGCAATGTCGACACCGCGGCCGCGCCCCCTTTGTTCTGCCCGTCAGCGTCCGCCCGCTCGCGAGCCTGTTCGAGGTTCTCGACCGTCAGAATTCCGTTTCCAACGCAACAGCCTTGCAGACCCAGCATCGCCAAGGCGCGGGAACTGTCGTTGCAAACCGTCTCGTAATGCGTTGTCTCTCCTCGAATCACGCAGCCAAGCGCCACATAGCCATCGAAATCACCCAATCTATGCGCGAGCGCGATCGCCTGAGGTATCTCAAGAGCGCCGGGAACATTGACGGTTTCGTATTTCACACCCGCTACATCAAGCGCGGATGCCGTACCTTTTTCCAGACCATCGGTTACGTCCCGATAATAGGGAGCCACAACGATCAACACCTTCACGGGTCCGTCAAATTCCGGTGGTGGAAGGGCTATCTGCTCCTCAACCCGCGCCATCACGTCAGCCCAGCGGAATCCGGCGGGTACCTTCGATCAACAACCCGTATCCTTCAAGTCCGACCACCTTCGGCGTCGGGGAATTGGACAACAGAATGAGTCGCGACAATCCGAGCGAACTCAATATCTGGGCACCCAATCCATATTGCCGCAGCGTCTGTGGCGAAACCTCGTCTTCCATGACCAGCTTCATATGGGTGTCACGCAGAAGTACCAGCGCACCCCGACCCTCCCTTGCGATTTCTTTCATGGCGCAACCGAATTCAATCGCCCTACCCGGATTCCCGACACCGACCACATCAAGCATCGGATCCAGCGTATGCATACGTACAAGCACGGGATCATCACCGGTTATGTCACCCTTCACCAGAACGATATGCTCCGACCCATGGGTTTCATCAGTGTAAACCCGCAACTGCCATTCACCGCCGAATTCAGAGCGGATCACCTTTCGCTCCGTGAGCTTTACCAGATTGTCATGACGACGGCGATAGGCGATCAAATCCGAAATCGTACCGACCTTGAGGCCGTGTTTCTGAGCGAAAGTCACGAGATCCGGCAATCGGGCCATCGAGCCGTCGTCGTTCATTATTTCGCAAATCACGGCGGAAGGGTTCAAACCGGCAAGTCTGGCGATATCCACCGCTGCCTCGGTGTGACCCGCTCTCACCAAAACTCCGCCCTCTCGCGCGCGCAACGGGAAGACATGGCCCGGAGTGGCGATGTCGGACGCGGCCTTGGTAGGATCGATGGCGACCGCTACGGTAAGGGCGCGATCATGCGCGGAAATCCCGGTGGTCACACCCTCACGCGCTTCGATCGAAACGGTGAACGCCGTTTCATGGCGGCTCGAATTGTATGAAGCCATGAGCGGCAAGCCAAGTGCGTCGATTCGTTCCCCGGGTAGGGAAAGGCAGATCAGGCCTCGACCATGCGTAGCCATGAAATTGACCGCGTCGGGCGTGCACATCTGCGCCGGGATCACCAGATCACCCTCATTCTCCCGATGCTGATGGTCAACGAGAATGAACATGCGCCCGTTACGTGCCGCATCGATTATCTCGTCAATGGACGAGACCGCATCCTGATAGTGGAGTTCCTGCCCGTCGGCCATTTATCTGCCCCTCGGAAACGTTTGTCGCTTATCGCTTGAAGGCAGATCACGCCAGCACAATCCGACTGAAGTGACAATGCAACGCAGCGGCCTTCGCCAGGTGCTATCGCTACGCGGTTCGGAGTATTAGCGGCTCTATGGTGTGTTCACCAAATCCGATCGAACACGACCCATCACCGTGCGGCACTTTGCGATCATACGGATTTAAATTGCGGCCATTGAAACCAGCATGATTGAACCTGATCGATCCTCTCCGCACGTAATCACTTCCGACTCAAGTCCATGAAATCGCCCCGTGATCAGTCGAGACGATGTGAATTCGGCTCCGCGCTTCGTAACCGGGCAACGTAGCGCGCAAGCATGTCAACCTCGATATTGACCAGATCGCCTTCGGTCACTCTGTTCCACGTCGTGAATTTCCGGGTATGGGAGATAATATTGACGCCAAAACCAAGACCAGTCAGTTCGTTGACCGTCAGGGATGTGCCATTCAGCGCAACCGAACCCTTTGGAGCGATGAGATGGACAAGCTCTTCGGGCACAGAAAATCCAACACGAAGGCTGTCCCCCTGGGCACGAACCGAAACCACCTCCGACACACCATCGACATGGCCCGACACAATGTGACCACCGAGTTCATCTCCCACCTTCAGCGCTCGTTCGAGGTTAAGCCTCATTCCCTTCACCAACCTACCTCGCCCGAAACGGGTCGTGGAGAGCGTCTCTGTGCTCAACTCGACATCAAACCAGCCACGTTCTCCCGATCCGGATTGTGTCGAACCGAGCGCGGTCACGGTCAGGCAAACGCCGTCGCAGGCGATCGAACCACCCGGATCGATGGAGTCGATATCATAGCGCGTCGCGATTCGAAGGCGCAGGTCCCCACGCCGCTCAACTTCGATAACTTCGCCAATGTCGGTTACTATGCCGGTGAACATAGGTGGATTCCCCCGTATCCGTTCGCACTAGCCCCACGAATTTCGGAGGGCAAGCATCGGTCGTGCATGGGCTATGGACCTCCGCGGGCCCGTCCGAAACCACGACCGCCAATCAGGCTTTACATTAACCCCAATTCCAGCAGTCATTTAGGGCCGGTTGACATCCACCTCGCAGCTATCACGGCGGCGGCCGCGGGAACCGTCGCCCGGAAGCCCGGTCCCGTTCCGTCACAGCAGGTGGCGACGGCCCGGAACTTCCTGATCCTCGCGAAACGGTTCCTTGTCCGGCGCCGCCATCCATACATCCCTCCGTCGTGCCCGCGCACCTCCCTCCGGTTCCCGCGGGAGGGAATAACCGCCTCCGCCGGAGCGTCCGACGCCGTTCTCCCGCGCCCCTTTCCTCCCGCCGCCTTCCGGTGGGCCCGCGTCACGACGCCGTCCACGCACGGGCGCTCCAGGTCGAGATCCCCCGACAGCGCCTGGGAAGGTCGCGCCGGGGGACAACCGTCCGCGCCCTCCGGAGGATGGCCCTGACGAAGGGGCGGCCGTCCGCCGCCGTGACCCCGGGGTCGCCCGCTCCGCCCGACGGAAACTCCCCGGTCGCCCGCCACATTCCGTCCGTAGGTCCGTTCCCGCTCCTTTCCATCGTTCCGTCCCCGGTTGCCCGTAACATCGTTCCGGCTGTGTTCGGGGACGGATATGAACGGTTCAGACCGGCGGTTCAACCAGGAATGTCAACGGGCCCTGGCTGGCGACGGAACGTCTACATCCGGATCTCGCGGGACCGGACGGCAGCAGAGACGGTCAAGCGTCACCAGCTGCGATTCAACGCTCCTCAGACTGGATTTACCCATCCCTCGACCACAAATGCTCGATATCTCCACCAACACTACGCGATTCCAAGAGTCGGAAGCGACGAGCGTCAGCGAGCCGTTCCACACCAATGGCACCGATCACGGGAACGCCTTCCGCTCCGATCGCCAAGCCAGCGCTGAACACCACAAGCTGGTCAACGACGTCCGACGACAACAAAGATGCCGCCAACGTTCCTCCTCCCTCGCAGAACAGCCGGGTCAGTCCGGCGGAGCCCAGAGCGTGAAGCGCCAACGTCAGATCGAGCTGTCCGTTCGAAGCGACCGGTATCTCAAACAGTCGCGCACCGCGAGCTTCCCAGGCATTGCGGGAATTCGAATCCAGGCCCGGACCGTGACAAAGCCAGACCGGGTTCACCGACGCGGTTCTCGCCAACCAACCATCGGACGGAAGATCCAAACGTCGTGATAGCACCACCCTTACCGGCTGGTGGGTGACGCCAAGACCCCGTATCGTCAGGCGAGGATCGTCAATCCGGGCGGTACCGGCACCGATCAGCACCGCGTCGTGGCGAAAACGCATCGCATGCGTCAGACGACGGGCGGGAGGTCCGGTGATCCATCGGCTCTCACCGGCGGCGGTTGCGATTCGACCGTCTACGCTTGTGGCGACCTTCAGCGTCACCATTGGCCGACCGTCTCGGATTCTAGTTAGAAAACCATGGTTTAGTTTACCAGCTTCGGCTTCGAGAACGCCCGTAATCACTTCGATTCCGGCATCCTCCAGAATCCCGATACCCCCACCATTCACTCTTGGATCCGGGTCCGTAAGCGCGACGAGCACCCGTGCCACGCCCGCCCGGACCAGAGCCCCGGCGCAGGGCGGCGTCTGTCCATGATGAGCGCAGGGCTCAAGCGTCACGTAAGCGGTCGCATCCCGGGCCAGTTCCCCCGCCTGACGGAGCGCCACCGTCTCGGCGTGAGGTCTTCCGCCTCGCTGGGTCCAACCACGCCCCACAATTCTTGCCTGCTTGACAAGAACGCATCCTACAGCCGGGTTCGGCCATACATTTCCCAATCCGCGTCCGGCGAGACAAAGCGCCAGACGCATAAAGCGGCGGTCGAGAGCCGTCACTCCTCCGTCGGGGGGGATGCTGGACGCAGTTCGCTCACGAATTCCTCGAAATCGTTCGCCGCCTGAAAGTTTTTGTAAACGCTGGCGAATCGAACGTAGGCGACCGTGTCGATCCGGGCCAAGCTCTCCATCACGATCTCACCGATGACATTGGATTTGATATCGGTCTCGCCCATACTTTCCAACCGCCGCACGATTCCGGAAATCATCTGGTCAATGCGATCCTGTTCAACCGGACGCTTGCGCATCGCAATTCTTATCGAACGCGACAGCTTGTCGCGGTCGAAGTCCTCGCGGCGACCGCTGGATTTCTTGACGACCAGGTCGCGAAGCTGAACACGTTCGTATGTAGTGAAGCGGCCACCGCAGGCCGTGCAAAGCCGGCGGCGGCGGATCGCGACATGATCCTCCGCTGGCCGCGAATCCTTTACCTGGGTGTCAGTATTCCCGCAATACGGACAGCGCATGCTTCCCTCCCCTAAAAATTTACCACATCGCCTGCACCACCTATAGGTCTAAATAGAAAGTTTATGCAATGAAAAATTCGACGCACTCGATTTTGGGGCATAAACATGGTCTGCTCGACGCAAAGGCCCGCACGATTCGTACAGTGTCGCGGTCATGATCTATCAATGCCAGTCAATGGAGAGATGCGCCGCAATCCGACGCAGGCGTCCTCGGTTTCTGTGCTCGAACAGATAAAGTCCCTGCCATGTTCCCAGGACCATGCGACTCTCCTGAACAGGGATGGAAAGGCTTACTGGAAGCAGCGCGGCCTTGATATGGGCCGGCATGTCATCCGGACCCTCCTGTGTATGGGTAAGATACCGCATCGAGGGGTCATCGGCGCCGGGAACCAATCTGCGCAGGAAAGCGTTCAGGTCGTGACATACATCGGGGTCGGCGTTTTCCTGGATCAGGATAGAGCAGGATGAATGGCGAACGAACAGCGTCAGCAATCCCGAAGCCGGTCCAATGCTATCCAGCCAGCAACCCACATCGACAGTGAACTCATGCAGCCCGGGGCCGGAGGTCTGGATGGTGAATTCAGTCCGCAATGCATTCCGAACGAACATGATCAAACCCAGCGTGGCTACCTTCGGAACGGAGCGAGCCCGTCGCCATCACCCGCATGAGCCACTTCCTGCCTTCACAGATGTTCAAAGCCGAACGACAGACGACCGATGCGGGATGGAACCGTTATCGAAATAACACCACGTCGCGGTCCCCGTCCACCGCCCGTGGAAAATCCTGTTCAGGCCGCGCGGGCCATCAGCACCTCGTGAACCTCGGCCTGGGCTGACAGCTCGTCGGAACCGGAAACAGCGGCGAATTCCCTGGTCAGTCGCTCCAACGCGGACTCATACAATTGGCGTTCCGAATAGCTCTGCTCACGCTGCTCATCGGTTCGATGCAGGTCGCGGACCACCTCGGCAATGGCGATCAGGTCACCTGAATTTATTTTCTGCTCATATTCCTGCGCCCGTCGCGACCACATCGCGCGCTTTACCCTGGCTTTGCCTCTCAGCGTCTTCATCGCTTTCGTGACAACTTCAGGCGGTGACAGTGACCGCATACCCACTTCGATCGCTTTGTTGGTAGGCACCCTCAGTGTCATTTTTTCCTTCTCGAAAGAGACTACGAACAACTCCAGTCTGAAGCCGGCAACTTCCTGTTCCTCGATGCATGTTACCTTCCCCACCCCATGCGCGGGATAAACGACGAAGTCGTTCGGTCGAAAGGCCAGCTTATTAGCTCTTCTAACCATTCAGATTCCTTCCCTGTTCCAAATTCAAGGCAACACCGGTCAGAGCCCGGAACGCCCGGTTCCCTAAACCCTGAAACGAACCGATCGATCATACACACAGGTTTTCGTCACCGTTGGAGGGTAACATAGCACAAACCATCGACAAACCAAAGTGCGAACGCGAAAACACCGGACAATTCCGCGATCGGTCATTTCATTGGCGTCCAAGATCACGTCGGATAACGTCGATGCGATCAATACCAAGGGAGTTCAATTCCCGCCGCCGATCCAGCTTCGTCCGCGCCTCCCGGTCCAAATTCCAAGCCGACGGCACATCTCCGGGCAAGCGTGAATTCCTCCACTCCCGACCCTGCGTCACCATTGCCAAGCCTAATGTGAACGCCGTGTTCCAGCCGCTGGATGTGCCAGCATACTCTCAGGCGATCTGTGGTTCGCGTTCCCCGCTCATAGACGATGCCTCTATCCGCCCTCGCCCGGCTTGTCCGAGAAATACTTCTCCAGCTTTCCATCCTCTCCGTCGCGCTCGTCGGCGTCCGGCAATGGATCCTTCTTGGTGATGATCACCGGCCAAAGCTCAGCATATTTCCTGTTGAATTCAACCCATCGCTCGGTGTCGGGTTCCGTGTCAGGCAGGATGGCCTCGACCGGGCATTCCGGCTCGCAGACACCGCAATCGATGCATTCATCGGGGTGAATCACCAACATGTTATCACCCTCGTAGAAGCAATCCACCGGACATACCTCAACGCAATCCGTGTACTTACAGGCGATGCAATGGTCGTTGACGATGTAGGTCATGGATTGAATCCGTTCCAGACAAGGGACTTAGCTAAGCGAGTCATCGGCATCAATCAAGATTGCCCACCTTCAGCTGTGCGGCAATTCGGCGTTCATTACGGCCGGGACGTCCCGGCAATGGCAATGCCCCGACCGCACCGCCGCTGGACCGAGGGGCCAGGTCGTCATACAGGGTCAACGCCTCTGCGGCGGGACCGCGCCGTCCTGCCAATTCGACGATGCGAACGACCCGCACATCCCGCCCCTGTCGGAAGGTCAGAACATCCCCGGTTCCGACCTGGTGGGAAGGCTTCACGACACGGATCGAATTCACCTTGACATACCCGTCTTCAACCGCCTTGGCGGCGCGTGTGCGTGTCTTGAAATGACGAGCTTGCCATAACCATCTGTCAAGTCGGCATTTCTCGCAGGGTTCGACCAAATCAGATTTCCCTTTTGAGTTCGCGCAGCACGGCGAAAGGGTTGTCCGGATCGATTGTCCTATCCCTTTTCGGTGCCGTATGCGGCTTCTCCCCAGACGAACTCTTCCGGCTGCTCCTATTCCCGCGCCCGCCACGATTGCCGCTCTTCGGCGATCCCGGCGTGGTGCGATGCCCACGGGGGGACCGACGCCATGTGAAGGTATAGTATACCTCTGTCTCGGCCTCCTCCACCTCCAGTCCGGTCGGCCCGTCGATCCCATCCTCGCTACCGGAGGCGACACCGGGGGCCGTATGCGCCGCGGCGGAACCGTCAGTCGTCTCATTCCCGGACCCGTTCATATCCACAGCACCCTCCCCCTCCTCCGCGGTTCCGGCCGAAGCGACCTCGGGGCCATCCGTTCTTGCCGGTCCGATCGCCTCCGTTTCAGTGCAGTTGATTTCCGAGGCATCGCTCCGAACGGCCGCTTTCATCTTCGCTCTCGTTCCCCGGGTTGCGACATATCCCAAACCCTGCATCAGACCGGCAAACTGTTCCAATGTCATTCCGGTAAGCGAAAGCATAGCGGGATTGGCTTCGAATCCAGCCCGTCTGTCCTCAACCCGCAGCAGGTCGGCAAGCCGTTCAAGCATATCGACGCGAACGGCGCGTTCCCCTGCAACCCGATATCCCGACATTGTGAGCTGAGCCGCGCCCTTCGAATCTTTGAGCGCCGGAATCGTGACCAATCCCGGAGGCGGTACCTCGGGAAACTCCGACAGTCCCTGCGACAGGGCCCACAGCAAAAGCCTGAGGCGGGTCGGTGCGGGTTTGAGCAGCGCCGGGATGAAAACGGTGAATTGCCCGAACCGGACGCCGTGCCGACGAAGATATCCCCTGGCTTCCTGATCCAGCTCTTTGACCTCGCTCACCACTTCATCCCGTCTAATGATACCGAAATGTTCTATCATCCGGAATGCGAATCCCCGCGCGAGGCCGGTCAGGGCTTCGTCCTTCCGAATCTCCAGAAGCGGTTCGAACAGGGTCTCGATGCGGCGATGCATAAAATGCCGCAGCCGCAGTTCAACCTTCTGCATCACGGCCGGTTCCACCCCTTCATCGACGAAAGCCCCGACCTGCGGCATCATCGGATCGGTACCGGCGGTCAGCTTGCCGACCGCGTGCTCGCCCCACATCAATCCCCCCTGATCGGTGAAATCCATCTCAGTGTCGGGAGAGTTGTAGAAGCGGTCCGCACGTAGATTAAGTTCGGGACGAAGTGCCTGCAGCGCGGCCGCGCGGAGGGTTCTGGCCTGATCCGGCGTCGCGAATGTATCCTGTCTGAACCTAAAACCTTCAAGCCGACCAACATACTGGTTCTCGACGTATACCACGCCCTCGTCGTTCACTACGGCCAACATGGCCTCCTTTTGCTTGAGCCGCCTCAGCAGCACGCTTGTTCGCCGATCGACAAACCGACGGGTCAGTGCCCCGTGAAGCGCGTCGGACAGTCTATCTTCTACAGCGCGGGTCGTTCCCCGCCAATGGCTTTCGTCATCGACCCAACCCTTACGCTGAGCGACGTAGGTCCAGGTACGGATATAGGCCAACCGTTTGGAAAGCGTGTCGATATCTCCATCCGTGCGATCAATTCGCCCGACCTGCCGCGCGAGCCAATCATCGGGTACACGACCGACTTCACGCAGAAAACCGAAGATGCGTTCGAGAAGGCCGATATGTTCGGAATGGCTGATGCCGCGGAAATCCGGGATACGGCATACGTCCCACAGGAGCTTCACGCCCGACGCCCCGGTCGATTTTCCGCGTATGTGCGGAAGTTCGGCAAGCCCCTTCAGCGCCATCAGGTCGTCCGCTTCCCGCGCCCGCATCAGCAGTTCCTCGTCCGAACCGGCTTCAAGGGAGGCCACCAATCGATCGATGCTGCCGAAATCAAGCGCCGCGTTGCGCCAGTGAAGCTTACGTACGGGTGTGAAGCGATTGCTCGCGACCGCCTCCGCCACATGGTCTTCAAGCGCGGAGGCCTCACCGGTAACACCGAATGTACCATCTTTGAGGTATCTGCCGGCCCGCCCCGCGATCTGCGCCAGTTCATCGGGTCGAAGACGCCGCAACCTACGACCGTCAAACTTGCTGAGCGACGAAAAGGCGACATGCCTGATGTCCAGGTTCAGTCCCATTCCGATGGCGTCGGTGGCGATGAGATAATCCACATCCCCGTTCTGATACATCTCGACCTGCGCGTTGCGCGTGCGTGGGCTGAGCGCCCCCATAACCACCGCCGCACCACCCTTTTGACGCCTCAGCAATTCCGCTATGGCGTAAACATGATCGACGGAGAATCCGACGATGGCGGATCTCGGTTGCATCCGGCTGATCTTGCGCGAGCCCGTATAGGTCAACGATGACAGACGTTGTCTGTGCTCGAAACGGACCCGAGGAACCAAAGCGGAAATCGCGCCCCGCATGGTGTCGGACCCGAGGAACAGCGTCTCGCCCACACCCCTGGCCCGAAGCAGTCGGTTGGTGAATACATGACCGCGTTCGGGATCGGCGCACATCTGAATCTCGTCGGTTCCAACAAAATCCGCGCCGATTCCTTCAGGCATGGCCTCCGTCGTGCATACCCAATATTGCGCCCGGCCGGGGACCATGCGTTCCTCTCCGGTGACAAGCGCGACGACCGAAGGTCCCCGCAACGCGACGATCCGATCATAGACCTCACGAGCCAGAAGACGCAGAGGTAAGCCAATGACACCCGTGCGGTGGCTGAGCATCCGTTCCATGGCATAGTGGGTCTTGCCCGTATTGGTCGGGCCCAGAACCGCTGTGACGCGCCCCTGATCTTTGGTCATGTTCCGGTCTTTGTCCTGCCCGACCGGCCCTCTATCCCACATACCAAATCGCGGCAAGCGACACCGGCCGGCGGATCCGGTTGGTGATAACGGTCTATCCGATGATCAATTCAGACGAACCTGAAGATTCACCCGTTTCGGAATCACCTATGCGTTGACCGCCAACCCGGTCGACCGATTCTCATAGCCGCTGGCCGTTCAACAGTTCTTTCTGCGCCTCTATCCTTTGTTCGAGCCCCGGATGGTGGGGATTTATCGCCTGCACCATCTCCAATAGCTTTAGCGACTCCTCGGCCATACCAAGTTCCTGCAGAATTGCCGCCAGACCCGACATCGCACCGAAATGGTTGGGATTAATCGTCAGTGCCCTGCCGATATCTTCGATCGCCGGACCGTACATACCCATGCGAAACAGCACAATCGCCCGCGTGTTCCAACCTTCGGCAAAATCGGGCGCGTGATCGGTCAGGGCGGTGAGATGCTCCAAAGCGATATCAAGGTCTCCGGTCCGGAGAGCCTGCGTGCCCCTTTCGAGGAGAAGATCCATCGCCGCCGATCCCGATTTTGACCATTCGCCGAGGATCCGCCTTTCCAGCGACTCCCAATCCTCCGCTTCAGGATCAGCGAGCCGCTCCAGCAATTGATCGATTTCGGCATTCTCCGCCGCGATGGAGGACAGGCAACCGACGGTCAGGGCGATCACCACGATTATATGCCTGCACATCAGGTAAATCTTCCGCATAATGGAGTTGTAGCAAAACCGCCGGGGAATTCCAGACCCGGCGGGTCACAGTTCGAGGAGCGATGCGATGAGTGACCTTATGGAAGCCGCCCTGCGGGCGCTGGAAAAAAAGATCGGAAACGGCGGTTTCGACGGGATCGCCAAATTTGCGATC
Source organism: uncultured Rhodobacter sp. (assembly GCA_965201085.1). Lineage (GTDB taxonomy): Bacteria > Pseudomonadota > Alphaproteobacteria > Rhodobacterales > Rhodobacteraceae > JAPOUP01. The sequence continues at coordinate 196,453 of CBDAVS010000021.1, forward strand.
AAGGGGGAAGGTGCGATCATCGTCGACGCCAATGGAGCGCGTGCCGGTGATGAACAGGCGGATGTGACGTTGACGGCCGATGTGGAGACGTTCAGGGCGATCCTCGACGGCGACCTGAATCCCACCACGGCGTTCATGCAGGGCCAGCTCTCCGTCGACGGGGATATGTCCGTCGCCATACGACTCGGCTCGATGCTTGCATAGTAATGGAGCGCGCGGTCGCGCCATACTTTCGGAAGATCGCACCGGGGCCTGAGCACGTCGAATCCAGATGGGTCATGGCGCGGGACGGGATCCGTCTCCGCATTGCGGTCTGGACAGAGGGCGAAAAGGGAACGGTAATGCTGTTCCCCGGCCGAACCGACTTCATCGAGAAATACGCTCCCGCCGCGGCCGAACTTCAAACGAAAGGCTTTGCCTCCGCCGCCATTGACTGGCGGGGACAGGGGCTGGCCGACCGTCCCCTCGCCGACCGCAACACTGGACATGTTTCCCGGTTTACCGAATATCAGTTGGATGTGGCGGCGATGATGGATGCCCTGGGCGACTTCAGCCTACCGCAGCCGTTTTTCCTCCTGGCGCATTCCATGGGTGGCTGTATCGGATTGCGGGCGCTGTTCGAAGGATTGGATGTTGAAGCCGCCGTCTTTTCCGCACCGATGTGGGGTATCGAGATCCATCCGATCGTCAGGCCCGTCGCCCAACCGCTCGCTTGGGCCGCAACGACATTCAGGCTCGGTCATATCTACGCGCCCGGAACCGATTCGTGGGATTACGCTCAAAAAACCCCTTTCGAAGGAAACCTTCTGACCACCGATCCAGAGATGTATGCCTTCATACGGGGTCTGCTCGCCGAATACCCGGATCTATCGCTGGGTGGTCCGAGCCTTCAGTGGGTTCATGAAGCGCTCGAAGAATGCCGTATCCTGTCACGCAGGCCATCGCCGAACATTCCGGCATTGACGTTTCTGGGCAGCGATGATCATGTCGTCGATCACGGTCCAATTCGCCGACGCATGGCCAACTGGCCCGGGAGTCGCCTTCAGACCATACCGGACGCGAGACATGAACCGATGATGGAAACACCGCCGATCCGCGCTACGTTCTTCGGCAATGCGGTGCGACACTTCAAGGCCCATTCCCGAAGGAATGAATCGTAGCTGAACAATCCGAACCTGCCTTCGGCACGGAGGCTTAACCCCAACCCGATTTGCACCATCTGCCCGAATGATACGCTCCCGTGTCGGAACAGCGTCGGAGACCCGTATCGCTCCCGCACCAGATTGCCTGAAATCGCGATCGATCATCTGCGGAACCGCGATGAAGGAACTGACCCATCCGACGGGCCGGTCATCACCCATCGCGGTTTCCTGACCGGTCGATGGCGGACACAACCCAATGGAAGGAGTCCCGGTCGCATGGAACAACGCGCCCGTTCCTCACGTTAACAGGACTGTCCGCTGTGCTGAACGGAACCCGTGAAACGCCCGGGCCTCCGCAAAAGTCATTTTTCCGGTCTGACCGGCGGCGGTTCGGAGAGCGCTTCGATGGCTTTGCGGGTGCGCCGCGTAGTATCGGTTCGCCTGTGGCAGGTACCTGAACTCCCCCCTTAGCCGGACGATGGCGATCGCCATGCCGGTAAGGCAGGCGAGGTTCCTCGGAACGTTGCCGGTCCGGGCACGGCACCGATCCCCGTCGTAGGTGAAGTCCCGCACGTAGTGAAGCCGTTTCCCGGTGTGCCGGTGCCTGCGCACCAGATCCAGGATATCCCCGGGTCCGGTGCGGTCCGAACCGAGCGGTGTCAGCCCGTAGCAGGTCCCGGAAGTGGTCCTGCCGGTCTTTGCCGTCCATATCTTCCTTTTGATGCGGAAGGCCTGCCAGTGTCCGTGAAGCTCCGCGAAGCCGTCCCATTCCGGGCCGCTTACGTCGACCTCGTCGCAGCTTCGCGTCCCGACGCGGCCGTGTCCCTTTTCCGGCGGCGGAGCGGCGCTTTACCCGTCGGCCTCCCGGTCGATGTCCCGTAGATCCTCCGCGATCCTCCGCTGGTTGCCCCTGGCCGCCGTCATGACGTAATCCGCCCCGCGCCCGTCGAGCAGGATGCGGGCGGTTTCCCGCTGCGCGTGCAGCGCGTCGAGGGTGACCGTGCGTCAGTCGAGGTCCAGTTCCCGCGAGATTCCGCGCACGGCGGCGATCCCGCCCTCCCCAACGTCTACCCGGGGACCGTCCCGCAGCCGTGCTCCACCGCTACAACGGCCATCTCCCGACCTTCGGAGAACTGTTTGGACGCACCGCGTATCTCCCTGCCGTCCATGGCGACGGGGCCTCCGTCGCCGGCCCCGGCGGACCACGCCCGCAGCGCCCCGTCGAGCGTGTCCAGCGGTATGTTTCTGAAAAAGCGGCGGAAAGTCGATGCGGGCGGCACCGTCCAGATTTTCCACGCCCTGCTCAAGAAGGCGCCGACGGCCTCGCACTGGCCGTCGTCGGAGAAGGACGCGAACTCTGCGAAGGCCGACACGCCGCTGTATCCGGTGAGCCACGCCGCCACCGCCAGCGTCATGTAGCGGGCGACCGAATGGCGCTGGCCGCGCTTACCGCCGAAGTCCGGCATCTCCTCGAAATGCGCCCGAAGGCCACTCAGCGCCGTCGCGTCCGGGGGTCCGTCCGACGCTCCGCGCATCCAGGCGGCTCCGCTTCCCCCGCCGGAATTTCCATTCCAGGACCGAACGCGAATTCCCCCTTTGGCCAGCCGTTGCGTATCCATCGGGGCCGTCCGCCCGGAAGGCGCGAACAGCCCCGGGTGAAGCCGAGTGGGCGCCGGTCCGCGGCCCGGCAGCAGGTGCCGGCGAACCGTGACGGATCGACGAACGTCCCGGCCAGCAGCGCCGGATAGCCGTGCAGGGCGAGCATGTCGGAGGTGCAGCCGCCGCATGCGCGCCTCCGGCGTCCAGCCGACCCAGCGGTCACGGACCCCGACGCTGGACGCCCCCGCCTGCCGGCCGACCAGGGCCAGCCACCTGTCCCCGGCCAGAGCGACGTGGCGCAGCGCCCCGCCGTGTAAGCCCGCGGACGACAGGTAGTGGCGCCCCGCGACCGGACGGTCCAGCGCCGCCGCTCGTCCATGCCGGATGTGAACGTCACGCAACGAAAACGTTTCCCGGTCCCGAAAATCCGAATCCATGCCAGCCAGTATGGCGCACCAACTTCCGCGATGTCAGCGGAATCAGGCCGAAAGTGACCGATTTAAAGAACTATTGCGTAGCCCTGTCTGATTGACCGACCATTGCGGCTCATGTAAGTTGATGCGCAATCTGGATCGCGGTGAAGGCGAACATGTCGAATGCTTGGTCACCAACCCAGTTCCTGTTGACCAGCGGACATGGTGCAATCGCGCTGATTTACAAAGATTTTCGGGCAGGCGGCCCGCGCGGTCACCTCGATCCTGGTCTCATTGACAACGCGGTCGCCGAAGCTAAGGGCAGACATGAGGCGAGGACGATTCAACCGGCTCGGATGAGCATCGTGAGGACCGCATGAGTTTTCTTCTGGCTTATGCGCGAGCCGTTGATCGCATGAATCGCTGTATCGGTTTCGTCGTCATGTATAGCGTGTTCGTGCTGATGGGCATCCTGTTGTGGTCTTCAATTTCCAAGACCTTCTTTGTGCCCTCGCTATGGACGCTGGAGGTGGCTCAGTTCTCGATGGTCGCCTACTATATGCTGGGAGGGCCCTATTCTATACTGGTCGGGGCGAATGTGCGAATGGACCTGTTTTACGGCTCTTGGTCCTTGCGTCGTAAAGCGACTATCGATGTCTTCACTGTCCTCTTCCTGATTTTCTATCTTGGCGTGCTGCTCTACGGTGCGCTGGGCTCGACGGCATATTCATTAGGCTATTGGGGAACGGCGCCGATTGAGTTTTTCGCCGGTCTGATCACCGGCTCCGAAGAGATCGGCCGTCTGGAGAGATCCTCGACAGCGTGGCGCCCCTACATCTGGCCTGTCAAAGCGGTTATGATAATCGGCATCTTCTTGATGCTGCTGCAAGCCCTGTCCGAGCTTGTGAAAGATTTGGCGCACGCCTTGGGTCACGGTCTCGCGGAGGCCAAACTGTGAGCCAAGAGCACATCGCCCTTTTTATGTTCGCTTCCATGATGCTGATGCTCTTCACCGGGCAGCGGGTGTTCGGCGCGATCGGCGCGGTCGCGGCAATCGCCGCTTTGGCTCTCTGGGGCACGGGCGGGCAGGATATCCCGTTTTCGGCGGCGATCAAGCTGATGAAGTGGTACCCCCTGCTGACACTGCCGATGTTCATCTTCATGGGCTATGTTCTGTCCGAGAGCCGGCTGGCCGATGACCTCTACCGCATGTTCCATGTCTGGTTCGGAAACCTGTCCGGGGGCCTGGCGATGGGCACCATCGGATTGATGGTGCTGATCTCGGCCATGAACGGTTTATCGGTGGCGGGCATGGCCATCGGGGCCACCATCGCGCTGCCCGAACTGTTGCGGCGAGGATATGACAAGTTGATGGTGACAGGTGTGATCCAAGCCGGGTCCTCCCTTGGAATCCTGGTTCCGCCCTCGGTGGTCCTGGTTCTCTACGCGATGATCGCGCGCCAGCCGGTGGGTCAGCTGTGGCTCGCCGGAATTGTTCCGGGGCTGATGATGGCGGTATTGTTCGTGGTCTATATCTGGATCCGCTGCCGGATTAACCCGGAGCTCGGCCCCGTCGCGGATGATCTCGATGAGATCACACCGCAAGAAAAACGCCGCCTTCTTTGGGCTGTTGTGCTGCCCTTGGTAATCTTCGCGGCGATGATGGTGCCGTTCGTGAATGGCTGGACCTCGCTGGTGGAAAGCTCGGCGATCGGCGCGCTCACGGCTCTTGCCGCATCGATCCTCAAGGGCCGCATGACTTGGGCGATTTTCCATAGCTGCACCAAGCAGACGCTCGGGATCTCCTGCATGTTTATGTGGATCATCTTGGCGGCCCTCGGTTTCGGCGCCGTGTTTGACGGGCTGGGCGCTGTCAAAGCGATCGACAGCCTCTTCACCGAACAGCTTGGACTGTCCCATTGGATGATCCTCATCCTGATGCAGCTAAGCTTCATCCTGATGGGGACATTTCTCGACGACACGGCGATGCTTGTTATCGTGGCGCCGCTTTATGTGCCTCTCGTGGGCGCGCTCGGGTTCGACCTGATCTGGTACGGGGTGCTCTACACGATCACCACGCAGATCGCCTATATGACCCCGCCCTTCGGCTATAACCTGTTTTTGATGCGCGCGATGGCCCCGCCCGAGGTGACCTTGCGCGACATCTACCGGTCGATCATCCCCTTTGTAGGTGTGATGGTCCTAGCCTTAGCGATCCTTATGATCTTCCCGGATCTTGCGCTTTGGCTGCCTGACTATGTCTATGGAGGATAATTCGAATTCGACATAGGCACGTCATCAACCGCCTTCGCGGCGAACAACAACTGGAGTGAATTATGACGACAAGACGTAAGTTCCTCACAACGGCTGCGGGCGGTGCTGTAGCGGCACCGCTCGCGACGCCCGCGATCGCGCAAAGCACGATCACGTGGCGGATGCAGACTTATGCAGGCCCCGCGCTTGCCGCGCATGTGATCGACCCTGCCATCGAGATGTTCAACAAGATCGCCGGCGACCGGATGCAGATCGAGCTCTTCTACGCCGATCAGCTGGTCCCCACCGGCGAGCTTTTCCGGGCCATGCAACGCGGCACGATTGACGCGGTGCAGTCGGATGACGACTCGATGGCTTCGCCTACCGATGTGACGGTGTTCGGCGGCTATTTCCCATTCGCGTCACGCTACTCGCTGGATGTGCCGGTGTTATTCAACCAATTCGGCCTGAACGAAATCTGGGACGAGCAGTACAGCGCCGTCGGCGTGAAACACATCTCGGCCGGCGCCTGGGACCCGTGCCACTTCGCGACCAAAGATCCGATCCGCTCGCTGGCTGACCTGAATGGCAAGCGCGTCTTCACCTTCCCGACGGCCGGCCGGTTCTTGAGCCAGTTCGGCGTGGTCCCCGTGACTCTGCCATGGGAAGACATTGAAGTCGCGGTGCAGACCGGGGAGCTTGACGGCATCGCTTGGTCGGGAATCACCGAGGACTACACTGTGGGCTGGGCGGATGTGACCAACTACTTCCTGACCAACAATATCTCGGGCGCATGGGCGGGGTCATTCTTTGCAAATATGGATCGCTGGAATGAACTGCCGGAGGATATGCAGACATTGTTCCGCGTCTGCTGCGAACAGTCGCACTATTATCGCCAGTGGTGGTACTGGGGCGGCGAGGCGTCCCTGCGTGTCAACGGCACCAAATTGCAGCTGACCTCGATCCCGGACGATGAATGGGCGCAGGTGGAGAACGCCGCCGTGGCCTTCTGGGATGAGATCGCCGCTGAAGGTCCTGTCCAACAGAGAGTCGTGGAAATCTTCCGCGAGTATAACACTGTCATGGCGAAGGCCGGCCGGCCCTACCGCTACGGCTAAAGCGTAAATGGGCTGAGCGCGCTCCGGGCAGCCCGGGGCGCGCTATCATCGGACGGAAGGAGCCCAATGACCTTCGATGACTTGAAAGCGCAAATCGCGTCGGGAGAAATCGACACCGTTCTGGCCTGCTTCGCGGATATGCAGGGAAGGCTCATGGGTAAGCGCTTCTGCGCCGAAGCGTTCCTCGATGTCGCTGAAGACGAGACTCATTGCTGCAATTACCTGCTCGCGACGGATCTCGAGATGTCCACGCCCGACGGCTACGCCTCAACCTCTTGGGCGCGCGGCTATGGCGACTATGTGATGAAGCCGGACCTGGCTACTCTGCGCCCGGTGCCGTGGCTGGATATGACCGCGATGTGCCTCTGCGATGTGCTCGACCACCAAACGCATGCGCCCGTGCCCCATGCGCCCCGCGAGATTCTGAAGCGCCAGATCGCACGGGCCGAGTCGATGGGTCTGACCTCTGTGATGGCGACGGAGCTCGAATTCTTCCTGTTCCGGGGCACGCATGACGAGATCGCCCGAAATGGTTTCTCCCTGAGGCCCGTCTCGAACTACAATGAAGATTATCACATCTTCCAGACCTCCAAAGAAGAGTATGTCATGCGCCCTGTCCGCAATCATTTGCGGCAGATGGGGTTGCCGATCGAAGGCTCGAAAGGTGAGGCCGAAGCCGGTCAGGAAGAGTTGAACCTGAAATACGCCGAGGCGCTCGCTTGCGCGGATCACCACATATTGGCCAAGCATGGCATAAAGGAGATCGCGCATCAGCACGATCTTGCGGCCAGCTTCCTGCCGAAATGGCATAAGGACCGGGTCGGCAGCTCCTCGCATGTGCATCAGTCGCTTTGGAAAAATGGCGCCAACGCGTTCTTTGACCCCGGCAAACCTTACGGCAAGTCCCGACTTATGGACCATTATGTCGCCGGGCTTATGGCTTATGCTGCTGACTATACATATTTCATGGCACCCTACATCAACAGCTATAAGCGTTTCGCCAAAGGCACCTTCGCGCCGACCCAGGCGGTGTGGTCGATCGACAACCGAACGGCCGCTTTCCGCCTGTGCGGTGAAGGAACCAAGGCGGTTCGGATCGAATGCCGGGTGCCGGGGGCCGATATGAACCCCTACCTCACGCAGGCTGCCATGCTGGCCGCGGGTCTGAAAGGCATTGAGGAGGAGTTGCCGCTTCCCGAGCCGTTTGAAGGCGACGCCTATGCCAATGATGACAAGCTGCATATCCCACGGACGCTGCGCGATGCGCGGGAGGCTTTGCTCTCCTCGGAAATGCTGCGCGAGGCGTTCGGCCTGGATGTGGTCGTCCACTACGCCCGCGCCGCCGAATGGGAAATAGAAGAGTTCAACCAGACCGTCACCGACTATGAAATCGCGCGGGGTCTGGAAAGAGCATGACCATGCTGGAATGCATCTCTCCTATCGACGGGAAGGTCTATTCGAGCCCTGTCACTGGTCCAAGCTGACAAAGCAATGTCCTGAAGCCATTTGATTCGCATGAGCGTTGGCATGCGATGGTTCGGTACCGATACGGTGGGTTGGCGCCGCCGCCTGTGGCGTGTGGATGCCGCCGCCGGACCCGGACCGGCGCGGGCGGATGCGCCGGGAGCCGCCGGAGCCCGAATGGGGCGGACCCGCCCCGGCGCTACCCGGGGGGCCGACCGGGTGGACCTCGAGTTCGGCCTGTTCACCCATCCCGACGGCCGGATCCGGACCCTGTCACTACCGCATACCTGACCGGTCCAATCCCGCTCCTTCACCCGTATTCCGGTTTCCGCCCCGTCCTGGCGCGCATCGCCCTCGCCTGGGTCTCCGCCACGTTGAGGATGTGCGCTTGAGTTCCTACTTTTTTGGCGTATCCCGACTCTGGAAATCCAGCTATACAGGGTTCATTTCGACCCAGTCGGCGAAAACCGAGATGTAGTGCCCCTGATGGCGATTTCATTTGACATGCGCGTCCGGCACGCAATATGCTCCAACCATGTTCGTACGAAGGAAAAAACTTGCGGGCGGCCGCACGAAGGTCCAGATCGTCAGGTCCGTACGAAATGGTGACAGGGTTCGGCAGCGCGTCCTGCGGCATGTCGGCACGGCGACCACCGAGGCCCAGCTCGAGCGGCTCGAGGGCCTCGCACGCCTCATCATCGAGGAAATCAGGCAGAAGGACAGCGGCCAGCAAGCCCTGTTCCCGCCGAAACGGTTCGCGGACCTGATCGAGAGTTCCAGGCGGGCGGCACGGGATCCCGAGCCTCTGGGGGTCGACCTGGCCGACTGCCGCGAGGAGAGCCGGGTCATTGTTGGGGTCCGTGAGGCTTTCGGTTCGGTTTACGGCCAGCTTGGCTGGGACAGTCTGTGCGGGGCCCGTCGCATGAGCGCCAACCGCATCATCAGGGAACTGGTGCTTGCCCGGATCTCCCAGCCACTCTCGAAACGAGCCACGGTGCGTGAGCTTGACAGCCATGGGGAACTGTCCCTGAACCTGAACTACGTCTATCGCAGCATGGACCTGATCGACGACGCCCGGATCGAGGCGATCCGCCAGCGGTCGCTGGATGTCGCGAAGACGCTGCTTCCGGAGCCCCTGACCGCGATCTTCTACGACACGACGAGCCTGTATTTCGAGAGTGAGAGGGACGACGATCCGCCGCTCAAGGGTTTCAGCAGGGACGGAAAGCCGCACCGGATCCAGGTTCTGTTCGCCCTTCTGGTGACGCCGGAGGGACTTCCGGTCGGCTACGGGCCGTTTCCGGGCAACACCTACGAAGGCAACACCCTCGTGACGGCGCTCGAGGGTCTGGAACGGCGTCATGACGGGGCGCGTTTCACGGTGGTGGCTGACGCCGCGATGATCAGCGCGGACAACCAGGCGGCGCTTCGACGGCGCGGCACGCCCCATATCCTCGGCGCCCGCCTGAAGTCCCGCCCCGCCGCGCAGAAGCGAAAGATCCTTGATCCGGACAGCTACAGCGCATGGAGCCGGGACGGGTGCTCGCGGTCGATCGGCCGCTACCTGTGCATCGAGGACGGCGAGTGCAGGCTCGTCGTCACCCACTCATCACGACGGGCCCGCAGGGACGTCCACGACCGGGAACGCCGGATCGACAGGCTGCGCGCAAGCCTGAATGGAAGCCGGAAGCCGGCCTCGCATGGCAATCGTGGCACCGCCCGGTTCCTGGATTTCCCCGACGGGCAGGTCCGCCTGAACGAGGAAAAGGTGGCCGAGGCGGCACGCTGGGACGGGCTTCGGGGGATCGTGGCCTGGGGCTGCGGGGAGACCGACCCGCGCGACCTGGTCATCCAGTACCGCAGGCTGGCGGAAATCGAGGCGTGCTTCCGGACGAACAAACATGACCTCGCCATCCGGCCGGTTTTCCACTGGAAGGAGCGCCGGGTGCGGGCACACATCGCCATCTGCTACATGGCTTTCTGCTGTCTCCAGCACCTGCGCCAGCGGCTGGCGGTTCAGGGTCACCGGATGAGCCCCGACCGCATCCGACGGGCGCTGAACGGCCTGCAGATCAGCATTCTGTACGAAACGAAAGGCCCGAGGAAATTCGGCCTTCCCAGCGCGGCCTCGGCCGACGCCAGGCAGATCTACCGCACACTGGGGCTGAACTGGAACCGGGCTCCGTTCATCTACACACGAAAGGCGATACGGACGAATTCCTGACGGCCCCCGAACCGGAAGACAGAGCGCGGACCACCGGAAAGTAGTGCCCTCTTTCAGGAGTGATGTCCATTATATCAATGGGTTGCGTTCAAAAAAGTATGAACTCAAGGCCGACCGGGTGGACCTCGAGTTCGGCCTGTTCACCCATCCCGACGGCCGGATCCGGACCCTGTCACTACCGCATACCTGACCGGTCCAATCCCGCTCCTTCACCCGTATTCCGGTTTCCGCCCCGTCCTGGCGCGCATCGCCCTCGCCTGGGTCTCCGCCACGTTGAGGATGTGCGGTCCCTGCCACCGGGACCGGGCCCCCGGAGGACGGCGGCGAACCCCCGCACCGGCCGCTCCCGACCACGGAGCGCCCCGCGGAGGGGGAGGCCGACGCCGTGTTCGCCGCCACCGTGCCGGACCGGTACGGCGGGCGCTGGATGATGGAGACCCGGTTCAGGACGCCGGGTCGGGGACGCGGATCGGGACCCCCGCCCCGGCGCCGCCGGTGACCTGAAAAACGCCCCGCCTTCGACGCCGTGACCGCGGCCCGGGTCTCGGACCTGACCGCGCCCGCCCGGGAGCGGCCGGAGACGCCCGCCACCGGGGGCCTTCCCGGAGGGGGACATCGACCCGCTCCACACCATGCCGGAACCGCGGGGCCACCGGGACGTGGTGAGGCCGCCGGACGGTCAGGCGCCCGACATCCGGACATCCGTCATCGACCCGGGGCGCCCCGTCGGCCCGCATCCGAACCCGCGGCGGCCGCTGGTCCGCGGCGGCGGCGAACCCGACCGAAAGGGCGCGGAGGCCATCGTCCGCCGGTACGGGGCCAGGTGGACCATCGAGGAATGCTTCAGGACGCTGAGGCAGGTCACCCGGGTCGAGGACCGCCCGCCTGGACGGTGCGGAGGGCCTGCGCAGGTGCCTCGCCTTCGACGCCGCCATGACCCGGCGCACCTTCGACATGCAGCGCGCCTCGAAGGCCGGACCGGAACGGCCCGCACCCGGCTTCCCGCACCCGGACGGGCTCACGGCGCTCCACATCGCGATAACGCGCTACGGGTTCACCGACGCGGGAGCGGCGCCATTCGACGGGTTCACGATACGGCAGGCCGCCATCGACATCGGACGCTTCGTGGGCCTCATACCGTCACGTCGGCGGCCGCTGCCCGGCGCGGAGAGGATCGGGAAGGGAATGAAATACATGCTGCGGACCACCGCCATGTATGGGGCGAAAAAGGAACAGGGGTATCTCCGGGAGTTAACAGTGGACTGGTGACAGATGCGGAGCATGCCATGCTTGAGCCGGAACGAAGCGGTGGACGCGGCTTCGCGGGCGCGTTCGGCGCAGGCGGCCTGGGCCGCCCGCCCGCTTCAGGAACGCATTGATTTGGTCAGGACCGGTGTCGCGGCCGTGGGTTCCATGAATGACGACATCGTGTCGGAACTTGCCCGAATGATGGGCCGGCCGGTGCGCTATGGTGGCGAGTTCGGCGGCTTCAATGAACGCGCCGGCCATATGGCTGACATCGCCGCGGGAGCCTTGACGGATACTGAAGTCGGCGAGGATGAGGTCTTCAAACGGGTGATCAAGCGTATTCCGCACGGGGTCGTGTTTGTCGCGGCCCCGTGAAACTACCCCTACATGACGGCGATCAACACGGTCGCGCCGGCCCTTATCGCCGGCAATGCGGTCTTTCTGAAACATGCGACGCAGACCCTTCCTGTCGGCGAGCGGATGACGCGGGCTTTCAATTCAGCCGGCATTCCTGAAAATGTATTCCAAAATTTCTTCCTGGACCACTTAACCGCCTACGAACTGATCGCGTCTCACGCTTTTGGCTTTGTCAATTTCACGGGTTCAGCTGGTGGCGGCCGGAACCTTTACGGGTGTGGGCACCGAACTCGGTGGCAAGGATCCCGGCTATGTCATGGAGGATACCGATCCGGACGCTGCGGTAGAAACGCTCATCGACGGCGCGATGTTCAACTCAGGCCAGTGCTGCTGCTGGATCGAGCGCATTTGTGTGCATGAAAGCCTGTTTGACACCTTTCTCGCACAGGCCGTTGAGATGGTGAAAGCATACAAATTCGGCAAGCCTCTGGCGGAAGAGACAACGATCGGTCCTATGGCACACATACGCTTCGCCGATGAGGTTCGCACACAGATCTCGGAGGCGGTCGCGGATGGCGCGGTCACCCATATCGAAAGATTCGCCGAGGATGACGGCGGAGCCTATCTAACGCCGCAAAATCTCACCGATGTGACGCTTGATATGCGGGTCATGCGCGATGAGAGCTTCGGTCCTGTTTTCGGCATTATGCCCGTATCCTCGGACGAAGAAGCCGTTCACCTGATGAATGACAGTGAATTCGGTCTCACAGCCAGCCCGTGGACCAGAGATACGGACCGCGCCATGCACATCGGCGATCGGACTGAAGCAGGCACCGTCTTTATGAACCGGGCTGATTATCTCGACCGGGCCTGTGCTGGACCGGCTGCAAGAACACCGGACGCGGCGGCGGGCTGTCCGTCATCGGCTATCACAACCTCATGCGCCCCAAATCCTTCCATCTGAAAAAGCTGACCCGATAACCCTGTCCTGAAACTGGTCCTACCCGACCCAAATCAAATTCGGCGTAAGGCGCAGCGATGAACTTCCCGCCGCCTGCGCTGAGGCCGGTATCGCCAAACCCCTTTTGGTGACCGACAAGAGCCCGGTGAGTCTGCCGATCACACAACAGATCCTCGGCATTATGGAAGCCGCAGGCTTAGCGCGGCGTTTGCGCGGAGGTCGGTTCCAATCCGAACGAAAAACCTCGAAGCGGGAGTCGCTGGCGACGAGGTGCAGCCGCCGCATGCGCGCCTCCGGCGTCCAGCCGATCCCGCGGTCGCGGACCCCAACGCTGAACGCCCCCGCCTGCCGGCCGACCGGGGCCAGCCACCTGTCCCCGGCCAGAGCGACGTGGCGCAGCGCCCCGCCGAGGAAGCCAGCGGACGACAAGGTAGTGGCGCTCCGCGACCAGACGGTCCCAGCGCCGCCGCTCATCCATGCCGAGGACAGGCCGGACGTGAACGCCAAGCAGCGAAAACGGTTCCCGACCCCGAAAATCCGAATCCATGCCAGCCAGTATGGCGTACCAACTTCTGCGATGTCAGTGGAATCAGGCCTAAAGTGACCGATTTAAAGAGCTATTGCTTAGCCCTGGTGAAACGCCATATGTGTAACCAATCCGTCAACAGGACCTCCCATGCCCAACCGTCCAATTCCAGTCTTTGACGCCAATATCACCGGTGCATCCGATTTCGGTGACCTGCCGGAATGGAATCTCAATGACCTTTATGCGTCTCCTGACGCTCCCGAACTCGCCCGGGATCTTGATTGGCATGAAAAGACATGTATGGAATTCGCCGCGGACTATAAGGGGCGGCTTGCGGATATCGATGCCGATGGGCTTCTTGTATGCGTACAGCGCTACGAACGGATCGAGATGGTGGAAAACCGCATCATGTCGTTCGCCGGCCTGCGTCACTACCAGATCACCACCGATCCCGATCGCGCCAAGTTCCTGTCGGATTGTCAGAACAGAATTACCTCGTCCAGCGCTCCGCTTGTATTCCTGACGCTTGAGATCAATCGAATCGAGACCGATGTTCTGGTTGCCCTGTTCGATGCAGATCCGGCTCTCGCCCGTTACAGGCCATTATTCGAGCGAATTCGCTCGATGTGCCCGTACCAGCTTTCGGATGAACTGGAAAGCTTTCTCCATGACCGATCCGTTGTCGGTTCCTCTGCGTGGAACCGCCTGTTCGACGAGACGATCGCCGCATTGCTGTTTTCGGTGAATGGTGAGTCGTTGAATCTCGAAGGTACCCTTAATCTTCTGACGGAGCATGACAGGCACCAACGGGAAGCGGCGGCGCGGGAACTGGCCAGGGTCTTCGGCGACAATGTGAAGCTGTTCGCCCGGGTTCACAACACGCTCGCCAAGGAAAAGGAAATCGAGGACAGGTGGCGCAGCATGCCGACTCCTCAGACCGGCCGCCACCTAGCGAACCATGTCGAGCCCGATGTGGTCGAGGCTCTTCGCGACGCCGTCGTCGCCGCCTACCCCAAGCTTTCGCATCGATATTATGAGCTGAAACGTAAATGGATGGGGCTCGACTCGCTACAGATCTGGGACCGGAACGCACCGCTTCCGATGGAAGCGAAGAGGACTGTGACATGGGACGAGGCACAGGGTCTGGTTCTGCGTGCCTACGGGGATTTCGATCCGAAGATGGCCGGGATCGCCGAACCGTTCTTTCACAACGGTTGGATCGATGCGGGTGCCAAACCCGGCAAGGCTCCCGGCGCGTTCGCCCATCCGACAACAACCGACGTACATCCCTACGTGATGCTCAACTATCTCGGCAAACCCCGCGATGTCATGACACTCGCGCACGAACTCGGCCACGGTGTCCACCAGGTCCTTGCCGCTGGTCAAGGAGAGCTTCTGGCTTCGACTCCACTCACCCTGGCCGAAACCGCTTCGGTGTTCGGAGAGATGCTCACTTTCCAGAAACTTCTTGATGGCTCATCGACGGAAAGCGAGCGAAAGGTACTGCTTGCCGGAAAGGTCGAGGACATGATCAATACGGTTGTCCGTCAGATCGCGTTCTACGACTTCGAGTGCAGGCTTCACAATGCCCGTCGGGAAGGTGAACTTACACCGGATGACATAAACGCGCTCTGGATGTCGGTTCAGTCGGAGTCGCTGGGGCCTGCCTTTGAGTTCATGGAAGGTTACGAGACCTTCTGGGCCTATATCCCGCATTTCATCCACTCGCCGTTTTATGTCTATGCCTACGCATTCGGAGACGGTCTCGTGAACGCTCTCTACGCGGTCTACCGTGATGGGGATCCGGAGTTTCAGGAGAAGTATTTCGCGATGCTTGAAGCCGGGGGTTCGAAGCATCACCGGGATCTGCTTGCGCCATTTGGACTTGACGCAACCGATCCCGCGTTCTGGGACAGGGGCCTGTCGATGATTTCGGGCTTCATTGACGAGCTTGAGGTGATGGAGGACTAGGGAGTCGGTAAAATCAGTCTACCCCGCCGACCGGCCGAAGGAACGCGAAATCACAGCCTTCCGCAGCGGTAAGCACTTCATCCTGATATAGTTTGCGATAGCCGCGGGCTGTTGTATGGGCACTTGGCGACGCCCACACAGCCCGCCGTCGCTGCAATTCGTCCGGCGCAACCAATAGATCGATGCGTTTCCCTGACGCCGAAAGCCTGATGCGGTCACCGTTGCGAACCAGCGCAAGCGGTCCGCCCAGATCGGCTTCCGGTGTCACATGCAACACCACGGTCCCGAAGGCAGTACCCGACATGCGGGCATCGGAAACCCGCACCATGTCTTTGATGCCCTGGCGAGCCAGCTTCCGGGGAATCGGCAGATAGCCCGCCTCGGGCATTCCTGACGAACTGCGCGGCCCCGCATTCTGAAGCACCAGCACATCGCTAGCCCGTACGTCCAGATCCGGATCGTCAATTCTTTGCGACAGATCTTCAAGCGAATCGAATACCACCGCCCGACCTTCGTGTTCGAGGAGTTCGGGAGTGGCCGCCGCCCGCTTCAGAATCGCTCCCTCCGGTGCCAAAGTTCCATGCAGCGCGATCAGACCACCCTGCCCGTATACCGGTCGGGACGCGGAACGGATCACTGTCTCATCGACAGGGTCCGCCAGCGGTTCATCCAGCCTATCGCCCAAGCTGCGGCCGGTCACGTCGATACAGTCCCGGTTAAGACTTGGTGCCAGCTGCCGCAGCACAGCGTCCAAAGCGCCCGCAGCGTGAAAATCCTCCATATATCCCTCACCCACGGGCTTTAGGTCCACCAGAACCGGCGTCTCGTCCGAAAGTTTATTGATTCGCTCGGGATCAGACGCGATGCCTAGCCGGCCCGCGACCGCTGCCAGATGGATTACCGCGTTGGTTGATCCCGATACGGCCAAAAGAACACGCCATGCGTTTTCAACGGAATGTCGAGTAATGATTCGATCCGGTGTCGGTCCTCCTTCCTTAGCCATTCTCGCCGCCAGAGTTCCCGTCTCCTCTGCGGCGCGCAGTCGGTCGGCATGTACAGCGGGTATTGCGGCGGAGCCCGGCAGCGACATTCCCAATGTTTCAGCAATCAGCGCCATGGTCGATGCCGTTCCCATCACAGCGCAGGTGCCAGCAGTAACGGCAAGCCGCCCTTCAATTCGTTCCACTTCGCTCCGCGCCAAGCCACCAGCCCGATACTGCGCCCAAAAACGACGACAATCGGTGCATGCGCCGAGACGCTCACCCTTGTATCTGCCTGTCATCATCGGGCCAGCGGCGATCAGCGTGGCCGGCTTTTCCGCTGACACAGCGCCCATGAGCAGTGCGGGCACAGTCTTATCACAGCCCCCCATCAGCACAACCGAATCCATCGGTTGGGCCCTGATCATCTCTTCAACCGCCATAGCCATGAGATTGCGGTAAACCATTGATGTTGGGGACAGGAATGCCTCTCCCAGCGAAAGCATGGGAAACGGCACAGGCAGCGCACCCGCGGCGAGAATCCCGCGCTTCACCGCTTCGACCATCTCAGGGAAGTGACGATGGCAGTTATTGAATCCACTTTCCGTCGTACAGATGCCGACGATCGGATTCTCAAGAAACGATCCGGTATACCCCATGGACTTTGCGAACGATCGACGCAGATATACAGAGAAGTCCCTGTCGCCGTAATTTGTTAAACCACGCAGCAGACCCACCGGTTCGTTAGACATGCGCGACTTCCTCAAGAGATGCCTGACAGGTGCACTTCGGCGAAGTGCCGAAGTGCATTTCGTCTTCAAGGAATTCAAAGATAGTGCCGTATTCCACTTCCCGCATAGCGGAAATGAGTGCAATGGCCACAAAAGCCCTGCCGTAACGGCGCCGGGCTGCGGAAACATCACAGGCCGCGAGTGCCCGCCCCTGATCCAGATCGGCGCCGACCGCAAATGCCCGGACACCGCATACCAATGGAATGAATACTTCGTTCATGCAACGCTTCCAATAGGTGGTCAAATTCCAGCCTCTGTGTATCTGCGCTGCACGGTCTCGCACCAATTGCCGACATTCCAGTCGCCATAAGCACCTATGCCGCCTAGCGAATCCCGCCCGTAGTAGACCGGTACATGTACCAAGCTAAGGCCGCGATGGGCATGCGCTTTGTCAAGAGCCGTCTCCAAGCTGTCCCGATCATACCCGCCAGAAAGCGCAAGGACGCCGGTTACGCTCGAAGCCAGACGCACATAATCCACCGAAACTGCATCGCTTGTGCGAAACTCGACACCATACTGGGCCTGCTGAAGACCGCTGATCGCCGCCATTCGGCGATTATCCAGAAGCAGGATGGTTCCATGAACGCCATGTTCCACGCCGTCGACAAGAATCTGCGGATTCATCATGAACGAGCCATCACCG
This sequence comes from uncultured Rhodobacter sp., assembly GCA_965201085.1. Classification (GTDB taxonomy): domain Bacteria; phylum Pseudomonadota; class Alphaproteobacteria; order Rhodobacterales; family Rhodobacteraceae; genus JAPOUP01. Next base: position 214,143 of record CBDAVS010000021.1, read on the forward strand.
GTGAATGCGATCGCATACCGCCCCTCATCCGCCAACGCACCTGCGAGCAGGGCCGAGACGGCAAATCCCATGTAGGAAGCGCCCGCTTCAGTGACGCTTTGGCCCGGTTCAGTGTCTTCCACAATCTGGAAGCCATTGGCCTGTACGTCACCTGCATCGAACAGCTTGATCGCGTTTAGCCGATTGGCAAACCGGTCAGCAACGCGAATTGACTGCGGCTGGGTCAGAACCGGACGCTGCCAAACCTCGTCGTATAGCGGACCTGCCTCGAAACGCTCCCGCTTGAAGCGCTGCCATTCCGCCTTCTTCGCAACGCAATCCGCCAGCCACTCGGCCTTGTCCTCCGTTCCGAGCGACAGCCGGTCGGTGAGCAGATCAAGCGTAGCGGCGGCATCACCCTGAAGTGCCAGGGTGCGGTTGTAATGCTGAACATCCACGCAATCAGCGTTTATGTTGATCACCTGGCGCACATTCGGCCATCCAATGCCTGAGCAGTCGCTCTGGCAGACCGCCCGACTGCCAACGAATACCGCAAGTTCCGCTTCCCGCATCGCGAAGTTACCGCTGATTGACCCTTTGGAGCCACCCACATGCATGTTCTGTGGATGGGAATCAGGGATAACGCCTGTCGAACCCGGTGAAAGCACCACCGCCGCACCAGCTGTTTCCGCGAACCTGTGAAGCACGCCAGCCGCTTTGCGGCAGCCACCGCCAGCCTTCACGGTCACGCGAGGGCAGTTGGAAATCAGCGCCGCCGCTCGGTCGAGCAGAGACGCGTCCGCGGGAACGCATGGCGCGAACTGCGGACGCAATGGCAGGCTATCGAGTCGGATCCGGACTTTGTTGGGCTGGATGTTCAGCGGCAGGTTCAGATAAAACGGTCCCGGTTTTGTCGGATGGAACACGGTGGCGGCACCTTTTCGAAGGGCGTCTCGCAGAGCACCGGGCGAGTGGAGCGTATATGCGCTTCCCATCGCGGCGGTGAGGCGTCCGAAGAGTCCCTGTTCAGGCCTCGGAATCTGCTGCATATTGTAGCCTTCGCCATGGGTGGTCTCATCACCATAAAGGTGATAGATGCCAACACCGTTCGAGGCCGCCGCCAAAGACCCCGCCATTGCCTGAAGCGCTCCTGGCCCAATGGAGGTCACCACGGCGGCAGGCTCGTCGTAGATCAAACGCAATGCAGTGCCTGCATGGGCCATCTCAACTTCATTGCGAAACTGATAGCAGCGCAGCAGCCCAGCGGCTTCATAGACGCGCAGGGTTTCGCCGAGTTCGGTCGAACCGTGGCCGAAGACGACAAGAAATTTCGAAACACCCTGCCGCAGAAAGCCCAAGACAAGGGCTTCGGTTACAGGCAACGTGACCGGCACTTCGAGACCATGCCTGTCCAACGTGGCGGCAAGCCCCCCCTCTCGCGCGAACCAGAACGCGCGTTCCGAGCGGGTCTCGGGTATGGTCATCGCCCGTCCTCCCTCAGGTCCACAGTCCGGCCTGTTCGCGCCGACTCCTCCGCTCCGAGCGCAAAGCGTAGCACCGTGCGGGCCTGACACGCGGTAAGAACGGGCTCCCCGCCTTCTTCAAGAACGCGCAGGAAATGACGGGTCGACTGAACGAAGCTCTGCTCCCAGCCGGACGCAATGTCGGTGTATTCGGTAACGGCTCCATCTCGGTACAGAGCCAATGGTGGCGGGCCACCGATCTGGCCATGCCCGCAATTGATCCAAAGTACGCCGTGGGTACCGGTGATCTCGACTCGGTCATCCTGCGCATAATGCCGGGAGGCGATTTCGAGTTCGGGGGAATAGACGACCTCGAGATTCCCGATACGGTTGCCCGGAAACCGGAACGAGATCATCGACTGGGCGTCAAGATAACCGCCGTCGGGTCGCTCCGTACTACCAATGAACGCATGCACCTCACTTGGCGCACCCATGAAGTGCCATGCCAGCGCAAACTTGTGATGCCCGTCATCGAAGACCAGCGGACCGCCTCCTGACCGGTCCCTCCGCTGTCGCCAGGCGTCAGCCTCCTTCGGCACGACCCAAGCCGTACGGCTCTTGCCGGGATTGGACTTGAGTCGAATCGACTGCGGCTCTCCTATGGCGCCCTCCTCGATCAAGGCGCGAGCCTTGGCGACAGGCGGGTGGAATATGAAGTTCTCGAACACCCTGAAGGGTCGTCCCGAAGTCTCCGCTGCCGCGACAAGTATGTCGGCTTCCGCCAGCGAAACGCACATTGGCTTTTGCAGCGAAACGATTTTTCCCGCCTCGATCGCCTTCAGGGCCAGTTGCTGGTGCAGATGGTGCGGAACGAGAATCTCCACCAGATCAACGTCATCCCGCGCCAATGTTCGATCCGGATCATCGTCGATGTGGATCTCTCCGCAACCCCAGTCCCGCGCCCGCTCCCGGGCCAATCCAGGGTCTCGGTCGCATAGAGCGGTAATCCGGGCTGCGGGGTTCCGCATATACTCAATGGCATGCAGGTCGGATATGCGACCTGTACCAATGAGAGCGACCTGGACGGGCATCTTCGTCATGTTCAAGGCCTGTATTTCAGAAACGGGTTGCCGGCCTTTCGCACCAGCTGCCCAAGCTCCGCGAGGCGCGAATCCCCTATCCGCACCGACGGTCCCGATATGCCCATCGCAGCGACCATCGTATCCCTAGCGTCGAAGACCGGACTTGCCACACAGCGGATACCCTCAGCGAATTCCTCGTCATCTATCGTGAAACCTCGCGCGCGTGCCTCTTCCAGACATCTTTCCAGCGCATGGCGGTCAGTGATGGTGCAGGCGGTATAAAAAGGCAGCGCTGCAGGGATTTCCGCCCCGCCGAACGCCAGAAACGCCTTGCCAAGTGCGGTGCAGTGCAGCGGCGCCAGCGAGCCAACCGGATGATCAACCTTCAGCGGTAATGTCGAATCGACCTTGTCCACATACCAGACCCGCTCATCCACCAGCACGGCAAGATGCGCGCATTCACCTGTCGCCACGACCAGCCGCTGCAGGATCGGGCGGCAAAGATCCTTGCACGCGACAACCTCGCTCAGGCTGTGACCGTTCACCCGGGAGTCGGGCTCCCGCGCCGCACGGTAGCGCCGGGATTCATCCTGAACGGCATATCCGGCAGCCACAAGGGACTTCAGAATGTGAGAGGCATTGGATTTCTCGACGCCAAGCTCTTCCGCAACCCGGGTGAGCCGCATTGGTTCGGCCGACGCCGCAAGAATGTCGAGCGCCTTGAGGCCTCGCATCAAGGATTGCAGTAGTCGCACGGTCCGCGCTCCGGTGCCAACATGGATTCCGCTTGCAGAAGTTTACATATATCGATCGTTTTATTTAACATATGGCAACAGTCTTTGCAATTTCTCGCTTCAGTCCCAGAAAGTCAGAAAATTTTGCCATATGCAATCCATTTAGTTGACTTTATTTCAAATGAATGCATAGTCGACACCGCACTGAACCATTTGCATTGTCCCAGAAAACAGGAGGAGGGAAAATCCGATGACCCGCAATATACGCCGTGGCTTGATCGGCACCGCCATCGCCACATCACTCGTGACCACCGCCACATTGGCGTTGGCGGATGGCCACGAAGTGACGATCAGTCACTACTTCACCGGAGAGCTCGGCCTTAAGGCGTTCCAGGAACAGGTCGACAGGTTCGAAGCGGCCACCGACTTCGCGCTGAAGGACAGCCCCGTTGGCCATGAGGACTTCAAGACCGATATCCTCGTCCGTGCCTCGGGCAACAGCCTGCCGGACGTATTCAGCTACTGGGCCGGTGCGCGCGTCCAGTTCATCGTCGATTCGAACGCACTTCATCCAATCGATGATATGTGGAACAGCGCAGGACTCGACAGCGTCGTAGCCAAATCCGTCGCCGACAGCGCTACGCTCTACAACGGCAACCGCTACCTGGTTCCGTTCAACTATCACTATTCAGGCATGTTCTACAACAAAACCGTCTTCGCCGACGCGGGTATCGACGAACCGCCAACGGATTGGGGCGGTTTTCTGGAACTTTGCGAAACGCTCAGTTCGAAGGGCGTAACACCAATCGCGCTCGGCTCCATGAATCGGTGGCCTGCGCAGTTCTGGTTCGACTACCTGCTGCTGCGGACCGCCGGGCCGGACTATCGTGCCCGCTTGATGGCCGGTGACGCGTCCTACGACGACCCGGAGGTTCACGCCGCCATGAATATGTGGAAGGATCTCGTCGATGCCGGCCATTTTGCCGAAAACGCAAATGCCGCTTCCTGGACCGATGCATCCGACAAGGTCGCGCGAGGTGACGCAGCCATGACCCTCATGGGTACCTGGATCACGGGATACTGGAACGGATTGGGTCTGGTACCCGGTGATGACTACGACTTCTTCCCCTTCCCGGCGGTTGCGGCGGGAATGGCCGAGGCTTCGGTTGGACCAGTCGACGGCCTCGTCATGGCAGCCAATGCCGGTAACGTTGACGGTGCCAAAGCCTTCCTGGAATTCATGGTGTCGAACACCGACGTGCAGGCGGCGTGGAGCAAAGCGCAGGGCGCGCTTTCGGCGAACGTGAACGTCGATCCCTCAAACTACAATCCCGTGATGCTGAAAGCCTTCGAAACGGTCGCCGCATCGGATGTTTTCGCTTTCAACTACGATCTCGCCACGCCACCTCTGGTGGCGGAGGTCGGTCTGTCGATGTTCTCGCGTTTCATGGATGACCCATCCGTGCTCGACGAGATCCTGGCACAGGCGGCCATCGACGCCAAAACGGCGTTCGAACAGTAACTGACACGCGCCGGGACGTTTAAAACCACCGTCCCGGCGGCACCGACCGGAGTTCTTTATGGAGTCGGAAAACCGTCTATGGCGGGTGTTACTTCTTGCGTTGCCGATTCTCGTCTTTTCAGTCCTGGTGATCTGGCCGCTGCTAAGTTCGTTCTATTACAGTTTCACGAACTGGAACGGATTCAGCCGTGATTACGCGTTCATTGGTCTGCGGAACTTCGAGAAGATCTGGACGGATCGCCTGTTCTTCAGCGCCATTGTCAACACAGCCATCTGGATGGCGGCGGCGCTGGCATTGCCAACGCTCGCGGGCCTATTTCTTGCGCTGCTGCTCGACCGGCAGATTCGGGGCGCCCGAATATTCAAAACCGTTTTCTACCTCCCCATCTGCCTGTCGGCGATTGTCGTGGGACAGATATGGATATGGATCTACCAGCCAGATTGGGGTTTGCTGAACACCTTTATACAATTGATCGGCAATCCGGACTTCAACTACGCCTGGCTCGCTCGGCCCAATACCGCTCTCTATGCCGTAATCATTGCCTGGTCATGGCAGCAGACAGGGCTCTCGATGGTGATCTACCTTGCCGGGCTCACGTCAATTCCTTCGGACCTGCTGGAAGTTTGCGAGATCGAGGGAGCTACAGCCTGGCAGCGTATCAGACGCGTGGTGATTCCGCTGCTCGCGCCGTCGACGGTCGTCGTCGTGGCGCTTTCGATGATCAATTCTCTAAAAGGTTTTGACATTCTATACATCATGACTGGCGGCGGGCCGTTCAATTCGTCCGATACGCTTGCCATGCATATGTACAATGAGAGCTTCAAAAAATATCTGATGGGATATGGAAGCGCGATTTCGGTCGTGCTTTTCCTGATCGCGATCACCATTATCGGCGCCTATTTCCGGCAACTCCGGAAGTTGGACGAGACCTATGGCTGATGCCGCCATGACCGTGCGGTCACGGTTCAATCCCTGGCCAGCGACGCTGTTCGCGGTGCTCTGCATACTCGCCGCGCTCTTTCTCGCCCCCACGGTCGGCGTGCTCCTATCGTCAGTCAAGACAACCCGTGCGATAGCGCTAGGTGACCTTTGGTCGCTGCCGGATCAACTCTACCTTGAGAACTACATCGAGGTGCTCTCCAACCCCGCGGTGTATCGATACTTCCTAAACACGCTCGTCGTGACCGTTCCCGCCACCATCGCCTCAACGGCGTTAGGCGTACTGGCTGGCCATGTATTCGCCAAGCTGCCCTTCCGCGGCAGCAACATGCTGTTTCTTATCATGGTCTCGGGGATGTTCTTTCCGCCTCAGGTAATTCTGGTTCCGCTGTTCAGGCTCTTCAACGGGCTCGGGCTGATCGATACACTCTGGCCAATAATCCTGGTGCATACCGCTCTGGGGATTCCGATCTGCACGTTGCTTATGCGCAATTTCTTCGCGACCGTACCCAACGCGCTTCGCGAAGCGGCGATAGTCGAGGGAGCAAATGAATGGCAGGTGCTGACGCGCGTATTGCTACCGCTCAGCTTACCGGCGCTCGCCGTTCTGGCAACGCTGCAGTTCACCTGGATCTGGAACGATTTTCTCTGGCCACTGATCTTTACCCAATCCGACGACAAGCGCACCATTATGATCGGCATCGTCAACCTGCGGGGGCAATACACGGTCGCCTGGGGCGTCCAAGGCGCTCTGTCCCTGGTGGCGAGCCTCCCTACACTCATTATATTTCTATTCTTCCAGCGGTATTTCATCAAGGGCATTACCATGGGTGCGGTCAAAGGATAGGGAATGGCACAGGTCGAACTCAAAGACGTCCGTAAATCCTTTGGCGCCGCACAGGTGATCCGAGGCGTCGACCTCACCATTGACAGCGGTGAGCTCCTGGTCATCGTCGGTCCGTCCGGATGTGGCAAATCCACCATCCTGAGGCTGGTTTCGGGTCTCGAAACCGTCACGTCCGGCCAGATCCTGTTCGACGGCACGGACGTGACCCATACACCACCTTCCAAACGCCAGCTCGCCATGGTGTTTCAGTCCTACGCACTGTTTCCGCATCTGACCGTCGCGGAAAACATTGGATTCGGTCTCAGCCTGGCAAGGACTCCGAAGCCGGAAATCTCGCACCGCGTCGAGGAGGTGGCGAAGACACTTCAGCTTGACGCACTGCTTGACCGAATGCCGCGGCAGCTGTCCGGTGGACAGAGACAGCGCGTTGCCATAGGCCGCTCCATCATCCGAAACCCGAAGGTCTTTCTGTTTGACGAGCCGCTCTCTAATCTCGATGCCGCGCTGCGGGTGAGCATGCGGCTTGAGATCGCGCGCCTGCACAGGAGACTGGAAGATGTGGCGATGATCTATGTCACACATGACCAAACCGAAGCAATGACATTGGCTGACCGGATCGCTGTGCTCAATGTTGGAAGAATCGAGCAGGTCGGAGCCCCGATGGACCTATACGAAAGTCCGGCCAACACCTTTGTAGCCGGTTTCGTTGGGGCGCCGTCCATGAACTTCATCCCCTGCACCGTCGACGCTGAAGGCATCGCGTGGTTCGGCCCGGTCAGCACCCGCGCGACATCCCAGCCACCAACGTTGTCCGGTGGCGCCCTGCTCGGGGTCAGGCCAGAGCATCTGGCGCTGACCAACGCTGGGAACGGTGAATTCGATGCTGAAATCGAACTGATCGAAAGGCTCGGAGCCGACAGTCTAGTGTATCTCCGCGCACCGTTTCTTAAATCTCCATTAACCGTACGCGTTGGCGGCGCACTGAAGATGAGCGAACGGAATATCGTTGGCGTACGGATTGATCCATCGCATCTACACGTCTTTCCGGAACAAACCAAAGCATGAACCTGGACAGCTGCGCATCACTAGAAATTCCCGATATGCCGAAAGAGTTTTTCGTTTCGACTCGCTCATGGCGCATAGCTGTATGGTGGGTATGGAACTGACGGCGGGCTTCCAGGCTCCAGAGGGTGTCAGAGTTTGAATCATAAGTCACTGATATGATCAAACCATTGTTTTTCATGGAGTTGACGCCCTCGCCACCCGCCTGGGCGGGAACCGGCGGGCGGCCAGCGTTCGTTCGCGCCTCACTCACGCCCGAACCGGTGGCGCGTGATGCCTCACCCCGGATGCCAGCGGGTTCCCGCAGAGGCGCCCGCAGTCCTTCGACAGGCGGCGGCACCGGCCCATCCAAGCGAAGGTCCACTCCACGACCCACCGGCGGTGGAGAACCGTGAACCCTTTGACATCCTCCGGTTTTCCGACGGTCCCGGTCACGTTCGGCAACCCCACCCCCCAGGCCGCTCCCGCAGCTTCGGACCGGGGTGAGCACTGTCTCCGGCGGCTCCGCGGTCAGGTCCGGTGCGCCGTCCCGGTCCTGGATGTCGGCGGTGTGAACCGTCATGACGACCGGCGTGCCGTCGGCGTCCACGATCAGGTGCCTTTTCCTCCCCTTCACCTTCCTGCCGGCGTGGTGGCCGCGGGGCCCGCCGCTCTCCGTGGTCCTCACCGACCGGCTGTCGACCGGGGCGGCGGCCGGCTCCGCGGAGCGCCCCGGACACCGCCGCGCGAGGTCCCGGAGACGATGCGCGATACGCTCCGGGAGCCCGCTCCGCCGCCATGCGTGAAAATGGTTCCGGTCGGTGGAAAACGGTGGATATCCAGAGGGTGACGCGCGCCACCGGCATCCCGTGGACAGGATATACCGGCCCGCGTCGAACACCGACCGAAGGTCGACCCCGCGCGGCCGTCCCATCCTTCCCCGCTTCGGAAGCATCGGCTCAATGACGGTCCATTCGGCGTCGGTCAGGTCATTTTGACTGTGGTCGTCCGAGCGCTTATGGAGCTGTTGGGTGGTCCTGTTCCAGGGCATGGCTCTCTCCGGATCTGGGTGCGTTCACCAACCGGAATGCCACATCCTGCGGGACCACTCAACTTATGGAACAAACTCTTAGGTCACCCACGGTCCATGTGGTGGAGTTCGGGAAAGCCCTTTCCTTGGATCGGCACCGCCCGTTCACGGGCCGACGTTTTTCCCTCTGTGATGACATGGTGGTGACACGACGGCGAATCGTCTTACCCGGTCTCTCCGGTCTATTCACCCAAATACTCGTTTTTATTGATTCCCCCGTTCCGCTCTGAAGTGCAATACCGTTGATGATGGGAAGCCGCGTTTCGGGTGCGGCATCCTGCGAACCGGCCGGATAACGGCGACAGTCCCTGTGCGCAGGACAGGAGAGTGTCATGCCCGAGGGCTACCGTCATCTGACCTTCGGCGGAAGATGCCGGATATACGCGACGGGGAAAAGCGGGCTTTCGAACGGGGCCATCGCCGGGCGGCCGGGCCGCCATCCGGCCACCATATCGCGGGAGATCCGACGCAACGGCGGCGGGCGGGGACACCGGCAGGGACAGGCGCGGAGGAAGGCCACCGGGCGCCGGAGCGGGGCCTCTTCGGTCCCGGGGAAGCTGACGGAGGGGCGCCGGGCGAAGGTCGTGGCGAAGCCGGGGAGGGCTGGAGCCCGGAGCGGGTCGCGGGGCGTCTCCGGCTGGAGGACCCCGGCATGGTCGGCCGTCAGCGGATATACGACCTCGTACGCGCGGACCGCGGGGACGGCGGAACGCCTTGCGGGCACCTGCGGCGGCGGGGAAAGGAACCGGACCGGCAGGGTAGTCGCCACGCGGGCCGGGGTCACATCCCGGAGCGCCCGAAAGAGGTCGGGGCGAAGGCGAGGATCGGAGACTGGAAAGCGGACACGGTGATCGGCGGGGGACACGGCGGTGCGGTGGTGTCGCCCGTTGACGGATGCCCGGAATTCACGCCTGTCCGACGGGTTGACGGAAAGAGGGCGGAGGCGGCCGGCGGGGCGATGACCGACCTTCCCGAGGGGCGCGGCGCCAGAGTCCACACGATCACGGCGGACAGCGGCAGGGAGTTCGCGGGGCACGCGAAGGTGGCGAAGGCGCTGGAGGCCGACTTCCTCCTCCCGACGCCCCACCACTCGTGGGAGCGGGGCCTGAACGGGCACACCAACGGGCCGCCGCCCCGGTACCTGCCGAAGGGGACCGACCTGCGGCAGGTCACGGACGCCCGCGTGAAGCGGGTCCAGGACATCCTGAACGCGCGCCCCGCAAGGCGCCCGGCCACCTGACGCCGGCGGAGGCTTTCGCGCGGGCGCGGCCTCCCTGGGGCGCTTCGCCCCGTCGGCCGACGGGGGGAGAGGGAATTCCGCAGGCGCGCCCGCCCGGTTTCGGTCGGGCCACCCCCCCTCCCTCGCCCGGACGGGCGCGCCACCTCCCGCCGCGGGGCCCTGCCGCCGCCGGGAGGCCCGGTTACGCTCCGATCCGAAGGGACAGCCGCCGTATTCCGCGTGGAATCCGGGCCCCTGGCCGGAAATCCCTCAACACCGGCCCGCCTCCTCCGCTCGGGGTCACCCCCCTCGCTCCGGAGGCGGGCCGGTGTTGCACTTCGGACTGGAAGTGGGGATTGTATTATTTCTTGGTAAATGGTGCCGACAGAGGGACTCGAACCCCCGGCCCACTGATTACAAATCAGTTGCTCTACCAGCTGAGCTATGTCGGCATTTAGTTTGTCGGTTTATCCACCACTCATCAGTGAGGATGCAAGTCGAGAATCACATTCCCAACGCATCCTTATACATCTCGAAGATCGCTTCCTCTTCAGCGACATCCGCCTTGTCCCGTTTCCGCAGCGCGATCACCTTTCGCATGACCTTGGTGTCATAACCACGTCCCTTCGCCTCCGCCATGACCTCTTTCTGCTGGCCGACAATTTCCTTCTTTTCCTCCTCAAGGCGCTCGAAGCGTTCGATAAACTGCCTCAATTCGTCGGAGGTAACGCGATAGGATGCGTCATCGTTCATTGCCTGTATCCCTCTACTGCGATTGAGTGGCTCCCTAACTACGGTCATATGAACCCGCAAGCAGGAAGTTGCTTGCGCAGCGACCCGCTCCACAATAACCGGCGTGAAATCCGCGAAAGGGAGACCCCATTGGACCTTCTGATCTGGAGTGGCGCGATAGCGACACTGGCCGGTATCGCATCAATTGTTTGGTGCATCGTAACCATAATGCTCGCCCGTCGCGCCCGATTGAATGACGAGGAGCTTCGTAACCGCCTTCGTAAGGTCGTCCCTATGAATCTGGCGGCCCTCTTCCTGTCAGTCATTGGATTAATGATGGCGGTTACGGGAATTCTGCTCGACTGAAACCCTGAACCGGAAATACCGTCCGTCGCTTCCGTCAGGGAAAATCAAGACCGATCCAGAACCCATCGATTGACCCGCAAATCGTCAATGTCGACCGATAACACCCATATGTATTTTTAAACAATCGAACTTTTTTACTTTATGTTGAAGAATATACAATGAACTGTATGATTTCCTGATAAGCGACGATGTAGTGAGTGGCACCACAAAAACGAGTGACTTGAGATGATTAAACATAAATATACTTGAATTGTCCCGGATTTCAACCGAAGCTGCCACAAATCAAAACGAACAGGAAAAGAGGCGAAAATGAGAGCGTTATCTATCGTGTTCGCATTGGGACTTATGGGCCCTTTGGCAGCACAGGCGGAGACAATCGAACAGGCATGCATGAATTCCGGACGAGAAGCCGCCAACCGCAGTCTGTCCACATGCATACAGAGCGTCGCGGACGTAACCCTATCGCATCGCCAGCAGGTCACCGCCGTAGGCTTTTTAAGGAATCGGGATATCTCCCAGCAGGTCCGTCAATCGAACCGACGAAGCGTTGCACGCTTCTGGAAAAATACATGGCATTCAACGAACATGCCGAAACGGCATGTGGTTGAGATTGGCGCATCCAATCAGGAACACCTTGTCCGCCGGCTAAATCCGGCCGACACCCTCACGCCGACGTCAGCGGATCCGGCATAGTCGCTCCGCCAAACCTTTCAGTCGGGACTTTAGTCGGTAGGCCTCCGACCCTTTTCGCTGGAACAGAAGATCGGATCCAAACAACCTTGACCGAGATCTCCTCAGCGACGGGATTTTACTTCGATGAACATCGTCATCCTAACCGGTGCCGGAATCAGTGCGGAAAGTGGCCTTGGAACTTTCCGCGATAGCAGCGGATTATGGACGGAATACGACCTCAATGACGTTGCCACTCCCGAAGGTTTCGCACGGAATCCTGAACTCATGCATGAGTTTTATAACATGAGGCGACGGAACTGCCGAATAGCGGAACCGAACGCGGCCCATACAGCGCTCGCGCGTCTGGAACATGAATATTCCGGCGACGTCCTGCTGGTAACCCAGAACATCGACGACATGCACGAACGCGCCGGAAGCCAGACCGTCTGGCATATGCACGGTGAGATCAACCGAGCGCTCTGCGCGTCCTGCGGGCATCGGTGGTATGCACCGGAGTTCATGACTCCCGCTGACCCCTGCCCCAATTGCGGCGCTAACGCGACACGTCCCGATGTCGTCTGGTTTGGGGAATATCCTTATTTCATGGACGAAATCTTTGATAGCCTCGAAAAATCCGACCTCTTTGTTTCGATCGGCACCTCCGGCAGTGTCTATCCCGCCGCCGGTTTCGTAGCGACCGCGACCCGTAACGGTGCCAGAACATTGGAACTGAATCTGGAGCCATCGGAAACGGCTTCGGCATTCATGCAGATCAGGCAGGGAAAAGCCAGTCAGCTCGTGCCTGCCTGGGTAGACGAAATACTATCCGACGCTTTCCTGCGGCATATGCGCTAGACGCCTAAATTGTGCGTTCAATTCCCGCTGACACCATCCGCATTCACCGTGTCGGGCTAGCGCTGAAGATCGACCTCGATTTCCAATTCGATATTACCGGCCCTCTCATACACCAGCGTAACAGGAATCAGATCACCGTGCCTCCAGGGTTCATTCAGGCCCATGAACATCACATGATCGCCTCCTCGAACAAGCGAACGGATGCCTCCTGAAGGGATTGCGAAGCCTTCCTCCACTTCCATCATCCGCATTACACCATCGCCCTGATCCACATGGGTATGCAATTCCACCCGAGCCGAGGCGTCGCTCAGGACCGACACCAGGCGGTCCTCCGACTCACCGTCGTTGCGGATGACCATGAAAGCGGCCCCGGTCTTCGCCGAGGGGCCAGCCGCACGGGCATAGGCTCCCTCGACGCTGATTTCCGCAAGCGAAGGATTGACTGACATGCACAGAATCACCGCTGCCAACGAAGCGATGGTCCTGCTCGATCCGAGAATCGGCTTAGGTCGAAACGCAAGAACGTTCAGCAAGTCGGTCGCTCTCTTCTGGTCGGACATGCGTTGGGGATTGAGAGCAAGGATCGCAAGACGGATTAAGCTCGCCCAATGCGATCCGGGATGGTTCAAGCGCATAACTGGCTGCCCAGACAGGCCAGCGGTATGTCTTTCCGCCATCAATCCCCGCCGCTTCAAATTCCGGAATGTTCAGATAACGCCAAATCCATACGATTTCCAACTCATGGAACCGGCACCAAACCCGATGCTACCCAACGTTATAACAGCGAAGAACTGAATTCGTGGAGCGGCGGCTGGAGCGGGTCGACCCAAATCCAGGCCAATGTGTTTAGGAGTGTTGAATCTCGATCAGGCCGCGACCTGCGCCTTTGCGATCTCTTTTTTGATCCCAAGCGCATTTTCACTGAGTTCCGCATCCTTCGCCTTGGCGAGGAACGCGTCCAGACCACCCCGGTGATCGACGGAGCGGAGCGCCGCCGAAGATACACGCAGCTTGAAGCCCCTGCCGAGCGTTTCCGACATCAATGTGACATCATTCAGATTTGGAAGAAAACGGCGCTTGGTCCTGTTGTTTGCATGGCTGACATTGTTGCCGACCATAGGGCCTTTTCCGGTAAGTTCGCAGCGTCGCGACATGGGTCTCGTTCTCCATTTCGTGGGAGCCTTCGACCGAGGCCGGAAAGGCAGTTCCGCATCCATTGCCGACGCCACATAGGCAGCGACACCAAATTCTTCGTGGCAGTTAACAGGCAGGTTTCGAACCGTCAACCGCATTGATTGACGCGGGTCGATCGGGTCATTCTTGATTAGTGGGGATGGAACCCGGTGTTTAACGGAAAGGAAGGCCATGTTCCGGAGATACCTACGGTCATGGCGAAGCCGACAGTCTGATATGCTGCATCAATCTTCGATCCGATATTTCGCGATCGCTTGGCACGTGGTCAAACCCGGATCGCCTGCAGAATCCGTTCCCCGTATGTGGGCTGTAGGTTATCCGCCCGTCTCTCACTTGCGACCGATTGCGGGGAACGTTCCATGAAGGTCCAAGCTACCAACGGGGATGAGGCTGACCTCATTCTTGCCCGGCTTGCCAACCTTGCAGAGCTTCGGAAGTCGCGTGAGGCCAAATTGGCGGTACTGGAACGGTCGCGGCCTGAAGCTGCGGTAGCCACGGATGACAAACCGACCGACAACCCCGTCACGGATCATTCATCGTCTGAAGCGAAGATCGCGTTGTTTCGTTCGCTGTTCGCCCGTCGGAAGGACCTGTTCCCGCGCCGCTGGGAAAACGCCGGGACGGGCAAGGCCGGTTAAGCACTGACCTGCACAAACGAATTGAAGCCCTGCCTCTGCGAAAAGCCTCGCATACGCTGCAGCGCCTGCCCGAACCGAGCCTTCCTGTCCGTCGCCGATAGGGAAATCGCCGTCCAACTGCAGGATCGCCACACCATCGGCGTCTATCCCCTGCTACCGGACGCGAACTGCCGGTTCCTCGCGACGGATTTCGATACAACGACATTGGCGCGTGATGCCTGGGCCTTCCTGGACGCGTGCCGGTCGAAAGGAGTTCCAGCCGCGCTTGAGCGCTCGCGATTAGGGAATGGCGGATATGTCCGGATCTTTTTCGCCACGCCGGTATCCGCTTCGCTCGCGCGACGATTGGGTTAGCATCTGCTGACCGAAGCGATGGCGCAACTTCCTGATATCGGCTTGGGATCCTATGACCGTTTCTTTCCGAGTCAGGACACCGTTCCAGAAGGTGGATTCCGCAACCTGATCGCGCTTCCTCTCCAAGGTGCTCCGCGTATAAGAAGTAACGGATTGTTTCTTAACGAAAATCTCAACCCGCATGGCGACCAATGTGCCTACCTGCCCTCGTTGCGGCGTCTACAGGTTTTGGAGGCGGAGAGAATCGTCGACGAAGCCGCAATGCAAGGTGGGATCAATCGCTCTGCCGCTTGGATATCTTGAAGACTTGAGGGTTCTGCTGGAGGAAATCGGAATTGGGCTCGATCTTAGAGTTTGTTCCATAAGTTGAGTGGTCCCGTTGGATGTGGCATTCCGTTTGGTGAAAACACCCGGATCCGGAGACAGCCATGCCCTGGGACAGGACCACCCGGAAGCTGTACAGTCGTCCGGACGACCGCCGTCAGAACGATCTGACGGACGACGGACGAACCATCGCCGGGCCGATGCCGCCAAAGCGGGTAAAGATGGGGCGGCCCCGCAGGACCGGCCTCCGGTCGGTGTTCGACGGTGTCCGGCACATACTCTCCACCGGCCGCCGGTGGCGCGCCCTACCCACCGATATCCACCGTATTCCACCGAACGGAACCGTTTCCAAGTCTGGCGCCGGGGCGGTCCGCCGGGCATGTCCCGACTCCCCGCGGGACACCGCCCGACAGTGCGCGGGGCGTTCGCCGGAGCCGACCGCCGCCACCATCGACAGCCGGTCGGTGAGGACCACCGGGAACGATGGACCCCGCGGCCACGACGCGCGGGCGGGAAGGTGAAGGGGAGGAAGCGGACCGTCGCGGTGGACGCCGGGGGAACGCCGGTCACCGTCATGGTCCATGCGGCCGACATCCAGGACGGGGACGGCGCGCAGGATGTCATCGCGAAGCCGCCGGTGATGGCGCCGAACGTGCGCGGACCCCGGGCCGAAGCCGCGCGAACGCCCTGACGGAACGGATTCTGCCGACATTATCGGAACCGTCGAAAAACCGGAGGATGTCAAAGGATTCACGGTTCCCTGCCGCCGGTGGGTCGTGGAGCGGACCTTCGCCTGGATGGGCCGGTGCCGCCGCCTGTCGAAGGACTGCGGGCGCCTCTGCGGGAACCCGCCGGCATCCGGGGTGATGCATCACGCGCCACCGGTTCGGGCGTGAGTGAGGCACGAACGAACGCTGGCCGCCTGCCGGTTCCCGCCCAGGCGGGTGGCGAGGGCGTCAACTACATGAAAAACAATGGTTTGATCATGTCAGTGACTTATGATTCAAACTCTTGGGCCTTCTGCGACCAATCGAACCAATTCAACTCTATAGCTGTCCGCTGCATCGACAAGTGGCGCAGATTCGACACGAAGATGAAATTCTCAGTAAGGTTCTGATCGACTATGTCGTAGAGCAACGCATTGAACGGATAATTGATCTAACAACCACTGACGCCTACCGCAGGCTTGTGGACTGGGACATGATATCTGAATATGGAGCGGAGGTTTTCCATTCCCCACTTCCAGTCCGAAGTGCAACACCGGCCCGCCTCCGGAGCGAGGGCGTGGCCCGAGCGGAGGAGGCGGGCCGGTGTTGAGGGATTTTCCGGCCAGGGCCCCGGATTCCACGCGGAATACGGCGGCTGTCCCTTCGGATCGGAGCGTAACCGGGCCTCCCGGCGGCGGCAAGGCCCCGCGGCGGGAGGTGGCGCGCCCGTCCGGGCGAGGGAGGGGGTGGCCCGACCGAAACCGGGCGGGCGCGCCTGCGGAATTCCCTCTCCCCCGTCGGCCGACGGGGGCGAAGCGCCTCAGGGAGGCCGCGCCCGCGCGAAAGCCTCCGCCGGCGTCAGGTGGCCGGGTGCCTTGCGGGGGCGCGCGTTCAGGATGTCCTGGACCCGCTTCACGCGGGCGTCCGTGACCTGCCGCAGGTCGGTCCCCTTCGGCAGGTACCGGGGCGGCGGCCCGTTGGTGTGCCCGTTCAGGCCCCGCTCCCACGAGTGGTAGGGCGTCGGGAGGAAGAAATCGGCCTCCAGCGCCTTCGCCACCTTCGCGTGCCCCGCGAACTCCTTGCCGTTGTCCGCCGTGATCGTGTGGACCCTGGCGCCGAGCCCCTTGAGAAGGTCGGTCATCGCCCCGCCGACCGCCTCCGCCCTCTTTCCGTCAACCCGTTGGACAGGCGTGAATTCCGGGCATCTGTCCACAAGCGACACCACCGCACCGCCGTTTCCCCCGCCGATCACCGTGTCCGCTTCCCAGTCGCCGATTCTCGCCTTCGCCCCGACCTCTTTCGGGCGCTCCGGGATGTCCCTCCGGCCCGGGATGTGACCCCGGCCCGCGTGGCGGCCACCCTGCCGGTCCGGTTCCTTTCCCCGCCGCCGCAGGTGCCCGCAAGGCGTTCCTCCGTCCCCGCGGTCCGCGCGTACGAGGTCGTATATCCGCTGACGGCCGACCATGCCGGGGTCCTCCAGCCGGAGACGCCCCGGGACCTGTTCCGGGCTCCAGCCCTCCTCCAGCTTCGCCACGACCTTCGCCCAGCGCTCCTCCGTCAGCTTCCCCGGGACCGAAGAGGCCCCGCTCCGGCGCCCGGTGGCCTTCCTCCACGCCTGTCCCTGCCGGTATCCCCGCCCGCCGCCGTTGCGTCGGATCTCCCGCGATATGGTGGCCGGATGGCGGCCCGGCCGCCTGGCGATGGCCCCGTTCGAAAGCCCGCTTTTCCCCGTCGCGTATATCCGGCATCTTCCGTCGAAGGTCAGATGACGGTAGCCCTCGGGCATGACACTCTCCTGTCCTGCGCACAGGGACTGTCGCCGTTATCCGGCCGGTTCGCAGGATGCCGCACCCGAAACGCGGCTTCCCACCATCAACGGTGTTGCACTTCAGAGCGGAACGGGGGATTGCTTTTACGCCACGGGTGCGGGCGTTTCCGCGCTGATTCCGTTTGGACAGTTATTGCGGAACCAACTGCTCGGAATAACGAAAAACGAACTGCTCGCTATCGAGCCGGAGGGTCGTGTTGACGACATTGTCTTCAGAAAACTGCCGAGGCCCGGTGAAGGAACCCCGGATGAAGACGAGCAAGGGATGCTATCCGCAGCTAATGCGGCTGAGGATCTTATTGAATCCTTCACGGCCGAGGCTGCATCGGAAGTGCTGGCCGATGGCAACCCAGATTCATCGACGGGTAAAGAAGATGGCAGGTGGCATTTCGCGGCTGTGCCAAGCTTCTGCAAGGGCCTGAAAAGCCACACACACCTTTTCGATCCTGCGATAAAGGTGATCATGAAAATCTGCAAGGATTCAATGATGCCTCGAAGCATCACCATCAAACACCTGACAGGCTCCAAGTATCAAGGTCATTGGCGCTATAGATTGGGTGATTACCGGCTCATATACCGACCTGTCCCTGAACGCCGCACAATATATTTTTTACCGGTTGGTGCAGCGTAGCAGCGCCTATGTTTAGGTCCCGTTGACATTAACCTCGCGGCGGTCACGGCGGCGGCCGCAGGAACCGTCGCCAGAAAGCCCGGTCCCGTCCCCTCAAAGCGGGTGGCGACGGCCCGGAACTCCCCGGTCCTTGCGAAACGGTTCCCGGTCCGGTGCCGCCATCCATACATCCCTCCGTCGTGCCCGCGCACCCTCTTCCGGTTCCCGCGGAGGGAATCACCGCCTCCGCCCCGTACCCACCGGGTTCCCCGACGGGCCGGTCCGCGTCGAGGGCCCCGTCGCCGACGGGCGCGCCGGAAGACCGGCCCTCCATCGGCACCGGCAGCCCCTTCAGGTCGTGCGCCCGACCCGGAAGCGTCACGGTGTCCACGGGATGGCCGGGCTCGGCCATCGTCATGACCTTGCCGACCAGGCCTCCGTGGGAGTGTCCGACGCCGTTCCCCCAGGGCCCCCTTTCCTCCCGCCGCCTTCCGGTGAGCCCGCGTCGGACATGTCCTCGGATACGGGAAAGGGCCGATGGCGGTCACGGTCCGCCGCATCGGCCGCGCCCGGGCCACAGCCAGCATGACCATGGCGAAACCGGGCCACGGTTTCCGCCGCCCCATCCTGCATGAACGGCGGCAGGCCATGGCCTGGCTCCGTCCGGAATCCGGAAATCACCCGCCCGGGCGGGCGAACCGCGCTTCATGCCACACCGGTCGGCGGAATACCCGCAGGGGTGGCATCCGCGGAAATCAGCCCCCTGACATTCGCGCCGGAATATCGGTCTATCGAGGTTTCCGCGTCTCTACCCAAAAAAGACCTCTTCATCTGCATGGTCTGGCCGAACAACGTACCCGGTATTGAACCACCGCGAAAAGTCCCGAGCGTAAACCTTGGAGCGAAACCCGGTCGTATGTTCAGGCAATAACTGCCGCCTTTGGGTGGGTATCAAGACAGAGCAACCAGGTTTTCACTCGATACCTTGAAAGTGTTTACATCCGCACCCAGTGGCTGAACGGACTTGAAACCTGAACTGCTCCAACCGAAATAGCCTATGCACAGACCCGCCCCGGCAGGCTGCGCCAAACGAGCCAAGAATCGGAGCGACCAATGTCCGAACCAAGTCCAAAAGCCCTTGAATTTTTGCTTTCACGTCGGTCCCGACCCGCAAAGACGTTGAGGAGTCCAGTGCCTGACCACGGGACCCTAAGCACGCTTCTGACCGCCGCCGCCCGGAGCCCGGATCACGGAAAGCTCGAACCGTGGCGGTTCATTGTCCTTGGTCCAAAAACCCTGGGTCAACTGGCGGAGCTGGCCGAAGAACGAGCGGTCGCTCTGGGAGTGGAGCCGGAGCAGACCGAAAAAGGCGTCAGGCAGTTCTCCGACGCGGACCTGGCCGTCGCTGTGATTTCCAGCCCGAAAGCGTCGGAAAAGATTCCCATGATCGAACAGACCTACTCCGCCGGTGCGGTCTGTCTGGCACTGCTGAACGCAGCGCTCGCTTCCGGCTGGGGTGCCAACTGGCTGTCGGGTTGGGCAAGCCATGACCGGGAATTCATGGAGCGCGGTCTTGCCCTTGAACCTCATGAAACCATCGCGGGCTTCATACACCTGGGCACGGAAACCGCCGCTCCTCCCGAACGTCCACGTCCCGATATAGACGCCATCACCGAATGGCGTGGTTGATGGAATCGCTTCGGGAGATAGCCCGGGCTCTGACTCTGGCGCTGCGCCAGCTTGGTGACGGACGACTTCTTCGCATCGTGTTGCTGGCCTTTATCATCGCCGCCGTTACCACCGGTCCGATCCTGCTTGCCTTATCCGCTTTGATCGGTCTGCTGAATTTGATCCTTCCTGACAGCATAACCCTACCCTGGATAGGTCATATAGATGTCACCAGTGGGTTCACCGACGGACTGCTCGGTCGAACGGCATGGCTGTTCTGGACCTATATCATGTCTCCATTGACCGTCGCGATTATTGGGGCCCTACTTGACCCGATCGTCGAGGCCGTCGAGGCGCGCCACTACCCCGACCTGCCTTCGGCGCGAAATCGCGGTCTTGGTGATACGGTGTTATACGCCGTCCGGTTTTTCTTTCTCATGATTGGAATCAGCCTGATCGCCTGGACCGTCGCCGGACTGACCGCCATACCGGCCACAGCCGTATTCGTGCTCGCCAGTGGTTACCTGATCGCGCGCGAATACTTGGAGACGGTCGCGGCGCGACGGGTTTCGATGACACAAGCCAAACGCATCATGCATGTGAATCTCCCGGTGCCCTGGCTTACCGGCTGCCTGGTCGCATTGGCGCTTAACATACCTTTCGCCAATCTAGTCGCACCAGTCATCGGCGTGGCCGCATTCACCCACCAATTTCATTCGTTTCAGCGCATTCAAGCCGATTGAACCAATCGATATCACAAAGTGTCACAACACCGGAAACAATTATCCCGGAAATAATCACCCAGAGAATGAAGGCAACGATCGTCACTGTCTTGAGCTTGCGACGAAGATTCAGGTTTGCCGGCGCACCGGGCTGCGTTCCCGGAACGATCTCACCCACATCGCCCTGCGTCTTCAACCGAAGAGGAAGCACGATGAAAAGAACGACGAACCAGATCACCGCCAGAAGCACAAGCGCACCTGTAATACCCATCAGACCTGCTCAAGCTCGATCAAACAGCCGTTGAAGTCCTTCGGGTGAAGGAACAGAACCGGCTTTCCATGCGCTCCCGTCTTTGGTTCACCACTTCCCAGAACCCTCGCACCGGTCCCCGTCAACCGATCTCTGGCACGGATTATATCATCGACCTCATAGCACACGTGGTGCATCCCGCCTGATGGATTCCTGTCCAGAAAGCTCTGAATCGGCGACGACGCTCCCAGCGGGCTCATCAGCTCCACCTTGGTGTTCGGCAAACCCACAAATGCGACGGTGACCCCATGAACAGGCTCATCCTGAGGCGCACTCACGCTCGCGCCCAACGCATCACGGTATAGCGCTATCGCAGCCGATAGGTCCGGGACTGCGACCGCGATGTGATTGACACGTCCTATCATGGATATTTCCTTTCTGGATTTGTGTCAGTCAGCGGGTCGCTCCGTCGCGGACGACAGACAAATTCAAGGCTGGTGCCCGGACGGTGTTGCGGCATCCGCACCGCCCAATCGAAATCAACCGTCTTTCGGCAACACCCGAAGCCCCAGTTCCATCAACTGCTCACTGGATGGTTCGCTCGGTGCACCCATCATTAGATCCTCCGCCCGCTGGTTCATCGGAAACAGCATGACTTCCCGAATGTTGGCCTCCTCGGCCAGCAGCATCACGATTCTATCGATTCCGGCGGCGCAGCCACCATGCGGCGGAGCGCCGTAGTTGAACGCGCTGACAAGTCCGCCAAATCGTCGCCGGACTTCTTCCTCGCCGTAACCGGCGACCTCAAACGCCTTGAACATGATTTCAGGCTTATGATTCCGAATGGCTCCGCTCGCCAGTTCATATCCGTTGCAGGCCAGATCATATTGATAGCCCGTCACCACCAGCGGGTCCCCTTCAAGCGCTTCCATGTCACCCTGCGGCATCGAAAACGGGTTGTGGTCAAAATCAATCCGACCGGTCTCGTCGTCCGTCTTGAAAATGGGAAAGTCGACGATCCATGCGAAAGCGAAACGATCCCGTTCGACAAGGCCAAGTTCCTCTCCGATCACTTCGCGCGCCTTCGCCGCAACGCTCTCGAAAGCCTTCGGTTTTCCACCCAGGAAAAAAGCCGCATCACCAATGCCCAGACCCAGCTGGATGCGAATCGCTTCCGTTCGTTCAGCTCCTATGTTCTTCGCCAGCGGTCCCGCCCCCTCAATGCCTGCAGCGCCTTCGCGCCAAAAGATGTAGCCCATCCCCGGCAAACCCTCTTTCTGCGCGAAAGCGTTCATGCGGTCACAGAACTTACGGGAACCGCCTCCCAACGCCGGGATGGCCCGAATCTCGGTCCCCTCATGCTCCAGAAGTTTCGCGAAAATCGCAAATCCCGAATTGCGGAAATGATCCGATACGCGTTGCATCCGGATCGGGTTTCGAAGGTCTGGCTTATCGGTGCCGTAGGTCAACATGCAGTCGGAATAGGAAATCAATGGCCAGTTGGTATCAACCTTGCGGCCATCGCCGAATTCCTCGAACACACCGGTAAGAACCGGCTGGATCGCATCGAACACATCCTGCTGGGTGACGAATGACATTTCCACGTCAAGCTGGTAGAAATCGGTCGGTGACCGGTCGGACCGCGGATCCTCGTCGCGGAAACAGGGCGCGATCTGAAAATATCTGTCATAGCCCGCGACCATCATCAGTTGCTTGAACTGCTGCGGGGCCTGAGGCAGCGCATAAACACGTCCGGGATGAAGACGGGAAGGCACAAGAAAGTCCCGCGCACCTTCGGGCGACGAGGCGGTGATGATCGGCGTCTGGTATTCGCGGAATCCACAATCCCACATCCGCCGGCGAATGGAGGCGACCACATCGGACCTGAGCTTCATATTGCGCTGCATGGCCTCACGCCGCAGATCCAGGAAACGGTAGCGAAGCCGCGTTTCCTCCGGATATTCCTGATCGCCGAAAACCGTCAGCGGAAGATCGGCGGCGGCGCTTAGCACCTCCAGGTCGCGGATGAAGACCTCCACCTCTCCGGTCAGTATCTTCGGATTGACCAAATCGGCGCTGCGTTCCTTAACCTCGCCGTCAACGCGAATGCACCACTCGCTTCTAAGCCTCTCGACCCCGGCGAATACGGGACTGTCGGGATCGCAGATCAGCTGCGTCACACCGTAGTGGTCACGCAGATCGACGAACAGGACGCCGCCGTGATCGCGGACGCGGTTAACCCATCCTGAAAGGCGGACGTTTTCACCGACATGCCGCTTTCGAAGGTCAGCGCAGGTATGGCTGCGATATGCATGCATTTGGCGGTTCCCCTTAAGCTGGCGTTCAGGTCGGTGCGGTGCACATTTACGATTTCGGTAAGTCAAGGGAAACCCCGACCCGAAGAAGCCATGGTCGCCGCTATGCAACGCGAATCTGGACAGAGGGAATTTAGTTTGGCAGACTCCGGGCGCTTTAACCACCCGTACCCGTCCGCGGTCAGGTGGTCATGAACGCACAAAAAACCGCGAAGAACCACAAGGGAGAGAGAGGCGTAATGTGGGAAAAGTTATTCGATAGGATGCTAAGGACTATCCTGCGGACAGGCAGCTTTGAGATAACCATGCCGAGCGGCGCTCGACATTCATATGGCGATGGGTCCGGCGCGGCGATCGAAGTCCGGTTCCACGACACCGCAACGCTGCGGAAGATCATTCTCAATCCTGAACTCGGTCTAGGCGAAGCCTATATGGACGGTAGGATGATCATTGCCAATGACGATCTACGCGGCTTCCTTATGGCCGTGGTGTCGAATGTCGGGCAGGACCACTCGACGCGCTGGCAGCATGTCCTGACCGTTTGGAGGCATATCAAGCGCAGGACTCGCCAGTATAATCCGATCGGCGCCGCTCAACGCAACGTAGCGCATCACTACGACCTTTCGGGAGAACTCTACGATCTATTCCTGGATTCGGACAAACAATATTCCTGCGGTTATTTCCGGCATCCGGACGACAGCCTCGAAAAAGCCCAAATACAGAAAAAAGCGCATATCGCATCCAAACTCCTCATCGAACCGGGAATGATGGTACTTGATATAGGCTGCGGCTGGGGTGGAATGGGTCTGACGCTTGCCAAGGATTTCGGCGCGAGGGTGGTCGGCGTGACCCTTTCGGCGGAGCAGCATCGGGTCGCACAGTCCCGGGTGGACGCCGAAGGCCTGTCGGAACAGGTCGAGTTCCGCCTTATGGATTACCGTCACGTTACCGAGACCTTTGACCGAATTGTGAGTGTCGGCATGTTCGAACATGTCGGCGCACCGCATTACAATGAGTATTTCAGAAATGTTCGCGAGCGACTGACGGGTGACGGCATCGCATTGATTCATTCGATCGGACGACCGACACCGCCCGGAACGACCAGCCCCTGGGTCCTGAAATATATTTTTCCGGGGGGTTACGTTCCCTCGATGTCCGAAGCTTTGACGGCGGTCGAGAACCAAAATCTCTGGCCAACGGATGTCGAGGTCTGGCGTCTGCATTACGCGGAAACCCTGCGGCATTGGCAGGAACGTTTCATCGCCAATGTCGAAAGGATCAGGACTCTCTATGATGATCGGTTCTGTCGCATGTGGCGATTTTATCTCGCGGCTTCTGAAATGACGTTCCGTCACAACCGACAGTTCGTATTTCAGCTACAGCTCGCGCGGCGGCAGGACGCGGTCCCGCTGACCCGCGACTATCTTTACCGTACCAAGGTATCGCCGGTATTGAACGAGTAGGTTTCGTCAAAGAGGCGATCACCCCAATGTCGGATCGCTCCGGTCATTCCGAAGGTTCCGACCATCGAGTGGAAATCGTAGCCACCTGAATTCGCGCGGAATTCGAATTATGGATTGCGGGATCTCCGGCATCAAGCCGAGGGCCATTCCACTCGCGACGGAAACCGACCCAATAGATTTTGACCGGCATGGCGGGTCACCCGCTCATCGACCGATCCTTTCGTTGACCTCTTCCCAGGCCCGATTGATGTCGGCCAGCCGTTTCCCCGCGAGCGTAACCGCCTCCTTCGGCAGACCTCGGCCGGCAACCGCATCGGGATGGGTCTCCAGAACCTGGACCCGCCATTTCTTTCGGATCTCATCAAGGCTCATGTCAGGTGTCACACCCAACACAACGTAAGGGTCGGCATCCTCTTCCGCCACGAAACGGGCGCGCAATTGGCGAAATCGGCGCTCGTCCAATTCGAAAATCTCCGCGACCTGGGCAAGGAACCCCTCCTCGCCCGGATGATAGTCCCCGTCCGCCAACGCGACATTGAAAAGGCCTTCCATCAAGTCTTCAAGGATCGGGGAACCGGGCGGAAACATCCGGCGAATTCGTCTGGCATAAGCATCGAATCCCGCTACATCCTGACGTGCCAGGTTGAATACACGGGCCGCCGCCGCCTCGTCCTCCGGAGCTATATGAAAAACCTCACGAAAAGCGGCCACCTCGTCGCGGGTGACGCGGCCATCCGCCTTCGCCATTTTCGCCCCCAGCGCAATAACGGCGATGGTGAAGGCGACGGAACGCTCGGGAGAGCCGCGCAAGCGGTCGAATATGACGCCGAGCCCCTCACCGGCGGCGAGAGAAGCGATAACCGTTGCTATTCGGGACCAGATCGACATGTCGTCTTGATACAGGCGATTACCGCAACTGTCGCCCAAAAATCGGAAATACTAGATAATGCCGACCAACCCACGCTCCACACCCTGCCTGCAAAACCACTTTGGGGTATGCTGGCATCGATCATCTCATCGTGCCGCCGTGACTCGCTTCGCGAGACAGACACCGGAGCGCTGGGGTCCGGAAGCCGGCAAACCTGCCGACCCGGTCTTGAATTCACGATCAATAACGCCATCTTGAAGGATCAGGCCAACACAAGACGGCAACCGATCATGCTGCTACGCGCCATCGACCGCTTTTTCTCCCATGATGCAACTGGCGGTGTCATTCTCATGCTGTCAGCGGCGGCGGCTCTCATATTCGCGAATTCGGGGCTGCAGCCTCTTTACAGCGAGGCGCTCGGCGCGACGCTCTCGATCACCATAGAGGGAACCGGCCTGCAGAAACCATTGATTCTCTGGATCAATGACGGTCTTATGGCAGTGTTCTTCTTTCTGGTAGGGCTTGAACTCAAACGCGAACTGCTGGAAGGCAACCTGAAGAACCCTCGCGATATCGTGTTGCCCGGTACCGCCGCCATCGGTGGCATGGCCGTCCCGGCGCTGGTCTTTCTGTCACTGAACGCAGGAACCGACGCTGCCACCGGCTGGGCCATACCCGCCGCCACGGACATCGCGTTCGCCCTCGGCGTTCTGGCGCTCGCAGCCAGCCGGGTTCCGCCGTCGCTGAAAGTGTTTCTGCTCACTCTCGCAATCCTCGACGACCTGGGAGCGATCCTGATCATCGCGCTGTTCTATACGGCAGAGCTGAAACTGACCTATCTCGGCCTTGCCCTGCTGCCGCTCGCCGCGATGCTCTGGCGCGTCCGGCTGGGTGCGCATCGCATGGCGCCGACCCTGCTGCTCGGTGCGGTGCTATGGACGTTAATGCTGAAATCCGGCGTGCACGCGACACTGGCAGGTGTGATAACCGCTTTCTGCATTCCATTGACCGATAGACGGGGAAAGTCACCCCTGCATTCCCTTGAGGACGCGCTTTCGCCGTACGTCCTGTATTTCATCGTACCTGTATTCGCTTTCGCCAACGCCGGGGTGATTCTGGAAGGACTGGCGCTGTCCGACCTATTCGCTCCGTTACCACTTGGCATCGCAGCCGGGCTCGTGGTTGGCAAGCAGGTCGGTGTGTTCGGCGTGACGCTGCTTGCCGTGCGGCTGGGGATCTCGGCAATGCCAAAAGGGGCGAATTGGGCTCAGATCTACGGGATCTCCTGTCTGGCGGGAATTGGCTTCACCATGTCACTGTTCATCGGATCGCTCAGTTACGACGACCAGGCCATGATGAACGCGGTGCGCCTTGGGGTGCTGACCGGTTCGGCGATCTCGGCGATGTTGGGATATGCGGCGCTGATGCTGGCTCCGCCGTCCGGCGCGCGGACGGAGACAGCCAAAGGCTGACCAAGCGCGGCGAACGCGCTAGCGGCAGACGCCGTTCGGCTTTGTCACTTTCCAGATCCGACGCGTATTGGATCTAAAGGAATTCAGCAAGACCACGCGCCTCGCCGATCATGCGAAGAATGTCCCGCGCTGCTTGAGGAATGTTCGTTCCGGGACCGAAGATCGCCCTGATTCCCGACTTCCTGAGGAATTCGTAGTCCTGCTGAGGTATTACGCCACCGCAGACCACGATGATATCTTCAGCGCCCTGCTCGCGCAATGCCTCGACCAGCCTGGGTGCCAGCGTCTTGTGACCCGCCGCCTGCGTCGAGATTCCAATCAGATGCACATCGTTATCGATGGCATCCTGGGCCGCTTCCTCCGGTGTCTGGAACAAAGGTCCGACATCCACATCAAACCCGATATCCGCAAAGGCGGTGGCGATCACTTTGGCGCCGCGGTCATGACCGTCCTGGCCCATCTTGACCACGAGCATCCGGGGGCGGCGCCCCTCGGCCTCGGCGAACTCCCTCACCGCGGCCTGGATCTCGGCGAAGTCACCATCTCCTTCATAGGCCGCGCCGTAGACCCCGGACAAAGTCCGCACCTCGGCGCGATGCCGCCCGAACGCATTTTCCATCGCCATAGAGATTTCGCCGACCGTGGCTCGGACGCGCGCGGCGTCGATCGCCAGTTCCAGAAGATTGCCCTCACCGCTGCCGGAACTCCGCTCAACCTTCGCAAGAGCCTCGGCACAGGCCTTTCGGTCACGCGTGGCGCGAATCCGCTCCAGACGGACGATCTGCGCCCTGCGAACCGCTTCATTGTCGATGTCGCGCACCTCTACCGAGGCTTCCCGCCCGGGCCTGAACCTGTTGACACCGACAATCACCTCTTCGCCCCGGTCAACGGCGGCCTGACGACGCGCGGCGGCTTCTTCGATACGGAGTTTGGGCATGCCACTCGCCACGGCCTTGGTCATCCCCCCCATATCATCGATTTCCCTGATGATCTCCCATGCCGCATCCGCAAGATCCGCGGTCAGTCTTTCGACGTAGTAGGATCCCGCCAATGGATCGACGATCCTGGTGACACCCGTCTCGTTCTGAAGGATCAGCTGCGTGTTCCGCGCGATGCGGGCGGAAAATTCCGTGGGCAGCGCGATCGCCTCGTCGAAACTGTTGGTGTGCAGCGACTGCGTCCCCCCCAGCACGGCGCTCAGGGCTTCATAAGCGGTTCGCACGATGTTGTTGTAGGGATCCTGCTCCTGCAGTGACACTCCCGACGTCTGGCAATGGGTACGCAGCATCAGGCTCCGCGGCTCTTTCGGGCCGAACCCGCTCATGATCCTGTGCCACAGGAACCGCGCCGCGCGGAGTTTCGCCGCCTCCATGAACAGATTCATGCCGATCGCGAAAAAAAAGGAAAGCCTGCCCGCGAACCTGTCGACATCCAGCCCGCGCGAGACGGCAGCCTTGACGTATTCCTTGCCGTTCGCCAACGTGAACGCGAGTTCCTGCACCAGGTTCGCGCCCGCTTCCTGCATGTGGTAGCCAGAGATGCTGATCGAATTGAATTTGGGCATCTCCACGGATGTGTATTCGATGATGTCCGCGACAATCCGCATCGAAGGCTCGGGCGGATAGATGAATGTGTTGCGAACCATGAACTCCTTCAGAATGTCGTTCTGGATCGTACCGGACAGGCGGCCGCGCTCGACGCCCTGCTCTTCCCCGGCCACGATGAAGGACGCCAGCACCGGTATCACGGCGCCGTTCATGGTCATCGAGACCGACGCTCCACCCAGCGGAATTCCATCGAACAGGATCTTCATGTCCTCGACGGAATCGATGGCGACTCCGGCCTTGCCGACATCGCCCAGCACCCGTTCGTGATCGCTGTCATATCCCCGATGGGTGGCGAGGTCGAAAGCGACCGACACACCCTGCTGGCCCGCCGCGAGCGCCTGTCGGTAGAAGGCGTTCGATTCCTCGGCGGTCGAAAAGCCCGCATATTGCCGGATCGTCCATGGCCGACCGGCATACATGGTCGCGCGCGGCCCGCGCGTGAACGGCTCCTCTCCCGGCATCGATCCCATATGGGCCAGACCCTCTATGTCCGAAGCGGTATAGACGGGGTGAACGGCGATCCCCTCCGGAGTGTTCCAGATCAAATCTTCGTGTCGCCGCTCGCCCAGTTCCCGTGCCGCATTGGTTTGCCATACGCCTGCGTTATCGGTCATTGCGATTTCTCCCCAACGGAACGCCTGTGGAACCAGTCCATCTCACAAAACGAACATTTCGTTCGACCCTTCGATTCCGTTCATACATGCCCTATATCCGAGAATTATGGGAGAGCATATGAGACATGTCACGGCTATCGCGGTGGCGACGATGCTGACCTCCGAAGCGGTCGGACAGGAGGCCGGTGCGGCGGACGGTACCGATACATTGACCGAAACCCCGGTCTTTCTGCAGGTATTGGACGCCTCGAACGTGACGCTAGAGGAATTCCGTTGGCTCAGTCGTCCGATCGTGATCCTCGCGGACACTCCCGCAGATCCAACGTTCGAAGAGCAGCTTTCCCTTCTGCTGGAACGTCCCGAAGAACTGGTTGAACGCGATGTGGTGGTGATCGTCGATACCGATCCCAAAGTCAGAACGGACATCCGTACCAAGCTGCGTCCGCGTGGATTTATGCTGACGCTCATCGGTAAGAACGGAGAGATCAACCTCCGCAAACCTTTTCCGTGGAACGTTCGTGAGATCACCCACGCGATAGATAAATGGCCGCTTCGGCAGAAGGAAATTCGGGACACCAAAGCCGCCGCCAACGAAGGCACCGAATAGCGGATGCGGATGCGATTACGCTAAAGAGTCATCCAAACTCCATGATGACATCATCGACCGCGAGGCTGTCACCGGCGGTGACTTTTATTCCGGTGACGACGGATTTCCTCTCGGCGCGTAGGATATTCTCCATTTTCATCGCCTCCACCGTGCAAAGCGGCTGGCCTTCATGAATTTCCTGACCGACCTCAACGTCAATTCTGACTACCAGCCCCGGCATCGGACAGAGCAGCAGCTTCGATGTGTCCGGCGGCTGCCTGTCCGGCATCAACGAAGCGAGTTCCGCCTGCCGGGGAGTCCGCACGAGAACCTTCATGTCAGCCCCACATGTGCGGATGCGGAAACCACCCGGTGCCTTCGCCACCTTAAGCGCCAGAGGCACTCCATCCACATTCAGCTCCGCCAGCGTATCCCCCGGCGTCCAATCGCTTTCCACCCGAACCGTCGCCCCGTCCTCGAAGCACACGTCGGCGCCGTCTTGGTCCGCGCTGATCCGCAGAGAATAGCTCCAGCCCCCGACGCTGACGACCCAATCGACACCCACCCGCCTTTCATGGTTGTCCATCCGTCCGCTGATGCGGGTGCGCCTGATTTCGGCGACACGGTACATCGCGACGACCGCGGCGGCGATGCGCCGCAGATCGGCCTCCTCCGGAGTGACCCCTTCGAATCCACCCGGGAATTCGTCCTCTATGAATGCGGTGTCGATCTCACCCGAAATGAATCTCGTATGATCCATCACAGCGCTCAGGAACGGAAGGTTATGTGCGATTCCCTCGATTTCGAACCGATCGAGCGCAAACCGCATCACCTCGATGGCTTCGGCGCGCTTCGGAGCCCATGTGCATAGCTTGGCGATCATCGGGTCGTAATGCATGCTGATCTCGCCGCCCTCGTATACACCCGTGTCATTACGCACGGCCGTATCGCTCTTTTCGACCGATCCTTGCCAGAGATTGTTGGAAAGCAGCGGCCCGGAAGCGGTTTCCTCGGGAGGTCGGTATCGGGTCAGCCGACCGATCGAAGGAAGAAATCCGCGGTAGGGATCCTCCGCATAGACCCGGCTTTCGATCGCCCAGCCATCGAGCGTCACGTCGGACTGCGAGAATGACAGCCTTTCACCGGCGGCCACGCGAATCATCTGCTCGACC
Source organism: uncultured Rhodobacter sp. (assembly GCA_965201085.1). Classification (GTDB taxonomy): domain Bacteria; phylum Pseudomonadota; class Alphaproteobacteria; order Rhodobacterales; family Rhodobacteraceae; genus JAPOUP01. Next base: position 245,077 of record CBDAVS010000021.1, read on the forward strand.
AGATCGATGCCGGTGACCAATTCCGTGACGGGATGCTCCACCTGAAGGCGGGTGTTCATTTCGAGAAAGTAGAAATTCCGATCTTCATCGACGATGAACTCGACAGTGCCCGCGCTTCGGTAGCCGACGGCCATCGCCAACGCAACCGCCTGCTCACCCATCGCGGCGCGGGTTCTTTCGTCCAGAAACGGAGAAGGCGCTTCCTCCACCACCTTCTGGTTCCTGCGCTGGATCGAGCACTCACGCTCGCCAAGGTAGAGTCCGTTCCCATGCGCATCGCAGAGAACCTGAATCTCGATATGCCTGGGGTGGGTGATGAATTTCTCGATGAAGATTCGGTCGTCACCAAAACTTGCCGCGGCTTCACTCCTGGAGGACCTGAACCCTTCCTGGGCCTGCGCGTCGTCCCAAGCGATGCGCATCCCCTTGCCACCGCCGCCCGCGCTGGCCTTTATCATTACGGGATAACCGATTTCCGTGGCAATTCCGACCGCCTCATCGGCATCTTCAATCAAACCCATATAGCCGGGGACGGTGGAGACCATGGCGTCCTGCGCGATCTTTTTCGAGGTGATCTTGTCACCCATTGCTTCGATGGCCCCCGTCGGAGGTCCGATGAAGGTAACGCCCTCTTTATCCAGAGCTTCCGAGAACCGACCGTTTTCGCTGAGGAATCCGTATCCGGGATGCACGGCGTCGGCGCCGGTCCTCCGTATGGCGTCCATCACGCGGTCGATGGCGATATAGGACTGGCTGGCCGGTGGTGGTCCGATGCGTACAGCTTCATCCGCCATCCGTATATGAAGCGCCCTCGCATCGGCATCCGAATGTATGGCCACCGTCGAGATCCCCATGCGACGGGCGGTCCTGATAACCCTGCAGGCGATCTCACCACGATTCGCGATCAGTATCTTGCTGAACATCCGCCATCCTTTCCGGCCTTCGGTCTCGATCTCATATGGACCGCATTCATCTTGAAATCACTCTCCAAAACGATCCAAATCCAGCAGGCGAACCAACGGGGTCGGCGGATCGTTCGCATGGTCGCACAATTCCCGTCCAGCGCAACACGGCACAGACCGACGATCATGCGCAGGACTCGGCGAGTCATCTTTTCCGACTACCGGTCGGGCTCGATTATCTGGAAAACGACCGCTTGGTGCCGGCGCACCCGTCCATCCGCTCTGGCGAAAATCCGCAGGAGTGTTCCGGAGGCACGTTTTCCGATGGAACATCGGATCCGGTCAAATGTCTCGGGAGGGGAAGACCGCGAGAGCCTTCTGTCATTAAATCCGCCACACGACCCATAATTTTGGCGCAATACTGGTGCCCGTATTCAAATCATTCAAGCAAAAGTCGGTTCCGGGATCAGTTAAAGGAGGCCACTACGTCTTCCAACCGCCGACCTACCCTAAAGTAGGGGGTACTGGAAGGCGGGCGCGACCGCCCGCCCCGCAAGGTGATGAATCACCTACATTTTATCTGAAGAGTGATCCATGGACATTTCATCTTCCATCATCATTTCCTCGTCCATCATCGCCTCACCTTCCATCATCACCTCTTCTTCCGGCGCCGCGCAGGCTGCGATGAAAGCTACGAGAGAAAGTGTAACTGCCAGTTTAACGCTCTTGGGCATAGGGATCTCCTACTGAATTTCCGGTTTCTCCGCCGATTGCTCCAACGGAATGCTTACAAACTGTAAGTTTCACGACAATTGGACAGGATGCAACAAAAATTTTCGGGGAGCATATATTGGACCTGCGAATCATCGGGCCACCGCCCTCGAACGGTCGTTCGTTTCGTGACACGCCGAGCGTCTCTACGAGTTTGTCCCATAAGTTGGGTGATCCCGCAGGATGTGGCATTCCGGTTGGTGAAACCAACCGGATCCGGAGAGCGCCATGCCCCGGGACAGGACCACCCGGAAGCTGTACAACCGTCCGGATGACCGCCGTCAAAACGACCCGACGGACGACGGACGGGCCATCGCCGGGCCGATGCCGCCGAAGCGGGAGTATATGGGGCGGACCCGCGGGGTGAGCCTCCGGTCGGTGTTCGACAGGGGCCGGTACATTCTTTCCACCGGCCGCCGATGGCGGGCGTTACCCACCGATATCCACCGTATTCCACCGACCGGAACCGTTTCCACGCCCGGCGCCCAAGCGGTCCGCCGGGCATGTCCCGCCCCCCTGCGGGACCCCGCCCGACAGTGCGCGGGGCGTTCGCAGGAGCCCGCCGCCGCCGTCATGGTCCATGCGGCCGGCATCCAGGACCGGGACGGGGCGCCGGATGCCATCGCGAAGCCGCCGGTGACAGCCCCGAACGTGCGCGGACTCCGGGCCGGCGGCGGCCACCCCGGCCCGAAACCGCGCGGACGCCCTGACGGAACGGGTCCGGCCGACATCATCGGGACCGTCGGAAAACCGGAGGACGTCAAAGGGTTCACCGTTCCCTGACGCCGCCGGGTGGTGGAGCGGACCTTCGCCTGGATGGGCCGGTGCCGCCGCCTGTCGAAGGATTGCGAAAGGCTCGGCGACAGCTCTCTGGCCTAGGCCAACTCGCCACCTGCCGGTTCCTCATCCGCCGCGTGGTGCGAGATTTAAAACCATGGAATCAAACAGTTAATAAAATAGGTGACTTATGGAACAAACTCTAAGGCCCCGCATGCGGTCGTACCGGCAGGAATCGCAGGTCGCGTCTTCGGCACGGTGATTGCATTTACGAAGCGGTGTTCGGTTGAGACCTGAGACCCTCGAATCCAATGCGCCCATTAGCGCATCGCATCAAACACGCCACGGCATCGACCGCGAAACCATCGACCTTATTTGAATCCTTCCGTATCAGCACTAAGTCATTCAAATTCCGAACGTGAACACAAGCGCCGAAGCGAGAGCGCCCGCGCAGAGTGCGGGCTCGTTCCGAAATGACCCTGCGGCGAGGGACTGGGAGGACACTGAAAAGGATTTTCCAACGCTGCAGCCTTTGGAATCCAATCCACCGGACAGGACTCCCATCGTCTCACAATGGAATATTATCGTGTTTCTTCCATGGATTGCGTAACTTCTTGCCTCTGAGCGACGCGAACGCGCGACATACCCGCTTCCGGGTGCTTTTAGGCAGGATGACCTCTTCCACAAAGCCTCTCTCGGCGGCTACGAACGGGTTCGCGAACCTCTCCTGATAATCCTTCGTTCGGTCGGCGATCCGGTCGGTGTCTTCCAATTCATAACGATAAAGGATTTCCACGGCTCCTTTCGCCCCCATTACCGCAATCTCCGCCGAAGGCCAGGCGTAGTTGAAGTCACCGCGCAGGTGTTTGGATGCCATGACGTCGTAGGCACCGCCATAGGCTTTGCGAGTAATGACCGTGACTTTTGGAACCGTCGCTTCGGCATAGGCAAACAGGAGCTTCGCTCCATGCTTGATGACCCCGCCATATTCCTGGGACGTTCCCGGTAGGAAGCCGGGTACGTCGACGAAGGTCAGCAGCGGAATCTCGAACGCATCGCAGAACCGTACAAATCGCGCGGCCTTTCGGGAAGAATCGATGTCGAGGCATCCGGCCAGCACCATCGGTTGATTGGCCACGGTACCAACCGTCTGGCCTTCGAGACGGATGAACCCGGTTATGATGTTCTTCGCGTATTCCGATTGGATTTCGAAAAAATCCCCTTCGTCCGCCACTTCAAGGATCAGCTCGTGCATATCGTAGGGCGAGTTGGGATTTTCGGGAATCAAGGTATCCAGACTGCTCCCGACCCGAGCGGGATGATCGAAGAATGGCCGTACCGGTGGTCTTTCTCGATTGTTGAGTGGCAGGAAGTCCACGAGGCGACGAATTTCGGTCATGGCCTCAACGTCGTTTTCGAATGCCCCGTCGGCGACCGAAGACTTCCTTGTATGTGTCACCGACCCGCCGAGTTCCTCCGCCGTCACCACTTCGTTCGTGACCGTCTTCACGACGTCCGGGCCGGTAACGAACATATAGGAGGTGTCCTTCACCATGAAGATGAAATCGGTCATCGCCGGCGAATATACGGCACCACCGGCGCAGGGTCCCATGATAACGCTGATCTGCGGGACAACGCCGGAGGCCAGCACATTACGTTGAAACACTTCCGCATAGCCGGCCAGCGATGCGACACCTTCCTGAATACGGGCACCCCCTGAATCGTTGAGGCCGATCACCGGAGCGCCGTTTTGAACCGCCATATCCATGACCTTGCAGATTTTCTGCGCATGGGTCTCGGAAAGCGAACCGCCAAATACCGTAAAATCCTGGCTGAACACATAGACCATCCGACCGTTGATCGTTCCCCATCCCGTTACGACACCGTCGCCCGATGGCCGTTCCTTCTCCATGCCGAAGTCGTTGCAACGATGAACGACAAACATATCGAATTCCTCGAAACTGTCCTCGTCCAACAGCAGTTCGAGCCGTTCGCGGGCCGTCAGCTTGCCCTTTGCGTGCTGCGCATCGATTCTGCGCTGTCCCCCACCGAGCCGCGCCGCATTGCGGCGGTTCTGAAGTTCCTGCAAGATATCCGTCATAGGAGTTCCCGATTCGCCTTACCGCTCCAACCGGCACCCCACAGGATATGCAGGGGGGCAGAGCAAGGGAAGCGAAATTCCGTTCGTTCGCAAAGCTCCGGAAATATGGAAATTGAAAGGTGCAAGGCCGCAATCATGACTCCCGCCTCCGCGATTCAGATGATCCCTACGCCCGCCATGGGAGAGGTTGGAGAGGTCATTCCATCGGAAGGCTGGCATCGAACAACGCTTCGAATCAGGAATGGCATGATTGATTCGTGGCGGACGGCCAGCTGTGTGAGAACTCCCGTGATAAAGGCACACGGCCAACTCCGCTCGGGCAACATTTACATCGGACGGTCCGTCGACGGCTTGGAACACCGTATCGCGGCTGTCGGTGGCCAACCCGCCACTACGCCATCGATAAGCGACCGCGCTCGGATTGTCCGTACCGACCAAGCTATATGCGTATCGATCGACGCTTTGCCACAGGACGGTCGCATCGCTGACATCCCTCGGTCACGGAATTAGGCGGCATTCACAATGGCATCGCACGAAGAGACGTCCCCACCGATGGGGACCGACGCCAAGCCGGTAGTCCGTATTTTCGACCGCACCACACCTCCGCATATCGTGACGCTGATATTGATCATGGGGATAGCGACGCTCTCGATGAATATGTTCCTCCCCTCACTTCCGGGGATGACGGAATATTTCGGCACGGATTACGGGCTGATGCAGCTGTCGGTCGCGATCTATCTCGGGGTGAACGCCGCGCTGAATGTGATCGTCGGGCCGCTCTCCGACCGATTGGGACGTCGCCCTATCGTTCTTTGGGGATTCGTTATTTTCATAATCGCTTCGCTTGGCTGCGTGTTCGCTCCAAACGTGGAAATGTTTCTCGCGTTTCGCATGCTACAGGGAGCCGTTGTGGTCGGGATGGTTCTGAGTCGCGCCATCGTGCGGGATATGGTCCCGCAGGACGAGGCCGCGTCGATGATCGCCTACGTCACGATGGGAATGGCCGTCGTGCCGATGCTGGGACCGGCGATAGGCGGTTTCCTCGATGAAGCGTTCGGCTGGAAGTCGAATTTCTGGATGCTCGCATTGCTGGGTGTCTTGATACTATGGCTGTGCTGGGCCGATCTCGGCGAAACCGCATCGTCACGCACGACGAGCTTCGCCGAGCAGTTCCGTCAATACCCTGAACTGCTGATAGCGCGCCGCTTCTGGGGTTATTGCCTGACGGCCGCTTTCAGTGCGGGTGCGTTCTTCGCGTATCTCGGCGGGGCCCCTCTTGTTGGAACCGCGGTCTATGGGTTGGAGCCATCCAGGCTTGGGCTGTATTTCGGGGCTCCGGCGCTGGGGTATCTATTGGGCAATTTCGTATCCGGTCGATATTCCGTGCGTTTCGGTATCAATCGAATGATTTTTGTCGGAACCGTGATCTTGATCCTTGGTATGCTTCCGCTGCTTGTCGTTCTTGCGCTTGGGCTCGACACCGCGGAGATTTTCTTTGGCTTTATGGTGGTTATGGGGATCGGGAACGGCCTGGTGATGCCCAATGCGAATGCCGGGATGCTGTCGGTGCGCCCGCATCTAGCCGGTTCTTCAAGTGGGCTCGGCGGTGCGATAATGATCGGCGGAGGTGCCGGACTTTCAGCATTCGCGGGGCTGCTGCTAACGCCTGACAGCGGTGCAATGCCATTGGTGCTGCTTCAATTGTGCACGACGCTCCTATCCTTGGCGTCGATCCTTTACGTGCTGATACGCGAATCGCAGATTTGGTCCCGTTGACATTCCTAGGTGAACCTCCGGTCTGGACCGTTCATATCCGTCCCCGGACACAGCCGGAACGGCGTTACCGGCAACCGGGGACGGAACCATGGAAAGGAGCGGGAACGGACCTACGGACGGAATGTGGCAGGCGAGCGGGGAGTTTCCGCCGGGCGGGACGGGCGACCCCGGGGTCACGGCGGCGGACGGCCGCCCCTTCGTCGGGGCTATCCTCCGGAGGGCGCGGGCGGGTGTCCCCCGGCGCGGCCTTCCCGGGCGCTTCGGGAAATGGAACAGCATATCCAGGCGCTACCGGCGCCGGGTGCCGAATGGCGTGACCGACCGTGTTCTCAGGGTGCTGTCGAGGGATCTCGACCTGGAGCACCCGTGCGTGGACGGCGCCGTGACGCGGGCTCACCGGAAGGCGGCGGAAGGAAAGGGGGCCCTGGGGGAGCGGCGTCGGACGCTCCGGCGGAGGCCTGGCCGGCAGGGCCATCCCGTGGACACCGTGGCGCTTCCGGGTCGGGCGCACGACCTGAAGGGGCTGCCGGTGCCGATGGAGGGCCGGTCTTCCTGCGCGCCCGTCGGCGACGGGGCCCTCGACGCGGACCGGCCCGTCGGAAACCCGGCGGGCGCGGGGCGGAGGCGGTGATTCCCTCCCGCGGGAACCGGAAGGAGGTACGCGGGCACGATGGAGGGATGTATGGATGGCGGCGCCGGACCGTGAACCGTTTCGCGAGGATCAGGGGGTTCCGGGCCGTCGCCACCCGCTGTGACGGGACGGGACCGGGCTTCCGGGCGACGGTTCCCGCGGCGGCCGCCGTGACCGCCGCGGGGTGAATGTCAATGGGCCCTGATCAGCACTCCATACGCTAATTCCCCCGGTTCATTGAATCGTGGCAATTGGTCTACCAGTCCCGTTTACCTCATCGCGGGCAGTATATCGTATACCTCCTCATTCGGACTTGCCCACAGCATCTCCGATCCGAAACGATCATCCGAATTACTCCAAGAGAATCCCGTACCCTCTCCCACTTCAAGAAAGTGAAGTACCGGAGATGGCCGTTGATCCGGTCGATGCAATGCGATTCGACATCCGGATCGCATGAACACCGAACATAACCCTTGAGTGCGGCACCGCGTTGCTTCTATATGCGTTACCATGAAAAACAGAGTTTGGATTTACGTCGCCGCGCTTGCTTGGGCAGGAACAATGGTTTTGGCCCATAGCGGCGCGACAGGCGACGTAGAAAAGCGCATGGCAGGCATGTCTACCATGCAGAAGCAAATCAAGGCATTGGTTCCCGTTATGCGAGGGCTTGTCGACTACGATGCCGATGAGGTGAGGGCCGCCGCGGATGTCGTGATCACCCATAGCGGAGCTGCGCTGACGCGCCTCTTCCCGGAAGGCTCGAACGCCCCGCCATCCGAAGCGCTGGACGCGATATGGGATAACTGGGAAGGATTCGCCGCGCTGGCGGATGCGCTTGCCACCGCCGCCGAAGGCATGAAGCGTGCGGCCGGTAACGGTCTTGGCGACACGGGAGCCGGACAGGGAGCAGGCATGATCGCGGGACCGAGCGCCCCTGACGCCGACGCGCTGTCGGAAATGCCGGTCGGCGCAAGCTTTATGGCAATGACCCAAACCTGCTCGGGGTGCCATTCGAAATTCCGCGCCGAAAGGAACTGATCCTTGCGGCGGCTGCTCTGGGTAATCCTTGGCCTGTCCGCGTTATCCGCCGCCACATTGGTTGGTTTGATCGTCTGGCCGGTCGGAAGGGAACCAGAGCCAATAGCGTTGGATGGCAATATCGACCTAGGGCGCTATCTTGCCCGGGCGTCCGGATGCATCGCCTGCCATACGGATCACGTCAGTGGCGGCGCCCCACTTGCGGGGGGTGCGCCTCTGAAAACGGATTTCGGGATTATCCATCCTCCGAACCTGACCACCGATCCCATCAATGGAATCGGGGCCTGGTCCATCGAGGACTTCGCTATGGCCGTCAGGCAGGGAATCTCGCCCGAGGGCAAGCCGTACTATCCTGCATTCACCTACCCGTTTTATGCAAATTTCAGCGATCAGGACATCGCTGACCTTTGGTCCGCATTTCAGACCGTACCACCCGTGGCCAAGACGCCTTCAGACCATGAAATGATATTCCCGTTCAACCAAAGGTGGGGCCTTAAGCTCTGGCGGACGGCCTTTCTTACGGATCCCGAGACCGATCCTGTTCCAGGTAAGTCCGAGTCCTGGAACCGGGGACGTTGGTTGGTGCGTGGAGCGGCTCACTGCGGTGCGTGCCACACCCCCCGCAATGCAGCGGGAGCGCGAATCCTGAAACGTAGTTTCGGCGGCAATGATAGACTTCCAGGTGGCGGACATGCACCATCCATTCTAACCGAGGTTCTAGCTAAGAAAGGATGGACCATCGACGGCCTTGCCTATTCGCTGCTGACAGGCATCACCCCTGAAGGGGATGTCTTCGGAGGTACGATGGCCGAAGTCGTAAGCCACGGCACCTCGTTCCTGAGCCAAAGCGATCTGCGGGCAATGGCCATCTACATCCTGAATGACGACGGGTCGGACGGCTGAATCTGTCGTTGAAAACCCGCACGAACCCGCGATTCAAACCTGGGACCGATTAACCGAATCCCCGGCATCGGAGCCCGTTCGATCCGCCGATAAAGGTAATCGAACTGTTGGCAACCCAGGAAACAATGCGTCCAAAAACCTTCGACGTCAGCGCTGGGAAGTCTGCCAGTTTGGGTGAATCCAAGGTTCCAGATTCTCCGGCGGAAGTGGATTGCGCCCAAGAATATGGTCCGAAACCTTTTCTCCCACCATGATCGAGGGTCCGTTGAGATTGCCATTGGTTATTCGGGGAAAAACCGAACTGTCGGCCAATCGCAATCCTTCCACCCCGATGACCCGGCATTCCGGATCGACAACTGCCATCGGATCGTCCCGTCGGCCCATGCGAGCCGTACCACAGGGGTGATAGGAACTCTCCGCATGGTCACGAACCGCCGCGTCGAGGTCCGAATCGCTTTGAAGATCGCTTCCGGGCAGCAATTCACCGTCCGCAAAGGAACTGAAAGCCTCCTGTGCGAAGATCTCCCTTGTCAGGTGGATACAGGTGCGAAATTCCTTCCAGTCATCCGGATGGCTCATATAGTTGAATCGGATGATCGGCGGTTCCATGGGATCCGCTGACCGCAGGCTTACCGATCCACGGGATTTCGACCGCATCGGTCCGACATGGGCCTGGAAACCATGGTCACCCACCGTCGATGACCCGTCGTAGCGCATGGCGACCGGCATGAAATGGAATTCAATGTCCGGATAATCGATCCCCGCCCTGGAGCGGATGAAACCGCAATTCTCGAAATGGTTGGACGCACCGATTCCCCGGTGGGTCAGGAGCCATTGAGCGCCGATCATGCCCTTCGCCACCAGGTTCCGATACCGGTAAAGACTGACGGGTTGCTTCGCCCTCATCTGTACCAGAATCTCCAGATGATCCTGAAGATTCTGACCGACACCGGGCCTGTCCGCCACGACCTCTATTCCATAGGTCGCAAGATCGTCGGATGGTCCGATCCCGCTGAGCATAAGCAGTTTTGGTGAATTGATGGCTGATGCCGCGATGATGACCTCCCGTCGCGCGGTCGCCGTCACCGACCGTCCGCTAAGGCGAATACGCACACCGGTGGCGCGGCCATCCTCGATGACCACCCGTTCCGCCAGCCCGCGTACAAGCCTGCAACCTGTCCTTGCGAGAGCGGGCTTGAGATAGGCGTTGGCGGCGGACCAGCGACGGCCATTCCAGATCGTCGCTTCCATGGCACCAAACCCTTCCTGCTGGCGCCCGTTATTGTCGTCGGTGACGGGATAACCGGCCTGCCGTCCGGCATCGACGAACGCCCGAACCAACGGGTTTAGACGAGGTCCTCTGGAGATATGCAGCGGCCCGTCCTTTCCGTGCCAATCGGCCTCGCCCTTCTCACCGTGCCAGTTTTCCAATCGCCGGAAATACGGAAGCACGTCGGCATAACCCCAGCCATGTGCTCCCATCTCGACCCAAGTTTCATAGTCACGGGCGTGACCCCGTACATAGACCATGCCGTTTATGCTTGACGACCCCCCGATTACCTTGCCGCGGGGACAGGCAAGCCGACGTCCCCCGAGATTCGGCTCGGGCTCGGACCAAAATCCCCAGTCATAGCGGCCCATGTTCATGGGATAGCTGAGTGCGGCTGGCATCTGGATGAACGGCCCCACGTCCGAGCCACCGTATTCGACAACCAGGACCGACGGACCCGCCTCGGAAAGACGAAAAGCCATCGCACAGCCGGCGGAGCCAGCCCCGACAATCACGAAATCGGCTTCCAACTCAGTCATTGGAAGCCCGTGAATTGACCATCTTGTCCAACCGCACCGGCCTCCAAGCCGCCAGACCCGGTTTCATCGCTATAAGAGGCAACCGATTGGCGGCTCTTACCAGGTCTTTCTCCCGCAGAGCTCCGACGCGACGGCTTCGTATCTAACATGTGCATTTTCAGCATATCGCACCACCATGATCAAGCGACCCACCGCCCGCAATCATCAGAAATTGTGTCAGCATGACAACCACAACCAAGACTTGCCACTGACGCGCTTGTTCCGCTCCAAAGAAACACGCCCTGTTCCGCGGATTCAACTCGCAGACCGGTTGGACCGCCGCAAGGCATCCGGAACGTATCACAACTTGACCGATTCCACCGCATTTTCGGAAGAGCGCCGCTTCAACGCCGCTTCGCGCAAAGCGATGAAACTAACGGAGGCGCAGATCAGAACACCGCCCAGGAGGACCCAGCCATCGACCGGTTCCACGAAAATGATGACGCCGATCGCCGTCGCCCATACCAGCTGCAGGAATGCCACTGGCTGGGTCACCGCCACCGGAGCGGCGCGCAGCGCGAGGGTCATTGTGTAATGCCCTAACGTTGCCAGCGCCGCGACCAGAAAGAGCCAGCACAGTTCCTCCCAGGTCGGCCAGATCCAGACAGCGAGCGCGAACGGAAACAGCGCGATGGTCGAGAAGACCGAGAGCCAGCCAACAACAACCACGGCGGGTACCCGGTGCGCCATGACCTTGGCGATGAGAAATGACGTGGCGAAGCAGACACTGTTGCCGATCATTGCAATATGTCCATCGGAAATTTCCCGGAATCCAGGACGCAGAATGATCAAAGCGCCCAGTAGAGCGATCAGAATCGCCGTCATCCGCAGGATGGCAAGTCGCTCGCCAAGAACAATGACCGCACCGACCGTGACATAGATTGGCGTAACATACGCCATTGATGTCACTTCCGCGATCGGGATCCGTGTTATCGCGTGAAACCACAGAATGACGCCTAGACCGTGCACAACGCCACGTATGCCAAATAGACGCAGCGATGACATGCTCAGCCGTTCACGCAGCATTGGACGGATCATCGGTACGAGAAACACCAGACCCAACGCATATCGCAGAAAAGCCGTTTCCGGCGCAGGAATGCGACTGCCAATATGCTTGAGGATCGTTGATAGTGCCACAAACATCAGACCTGTGACAATCATCCAGCAAATGCCCTGCACCGGTCGGGCAGTCGTTGGTAACCGTAACGACATGTTTTGCGACTAGACCCGATCCCCGGCAGGGACAAGACCAGGCATTGAGTATCGAGCTATGCCCAAAAGTTGGTGACGGCCTTGTTCAGGCGGCGTGTTTAAGTTGCCCCCGTTCCGCTCTGAAGTGCAACACCGTTGATGGTGGGAAGCCGCGTTTCGGGTGCGGCATCCTGCGAATCGGCCGGATAACGGCGACAGTCCCTGTGCTCAGGATAGGAGAGTGTCATGCCCGAGGGCTACCGTCATCTGACCTTCGACGGAAGATGCCGGATATACGCGACGGGGAAAGGCGGGCTTTCGAACGGGGCCATCGCCGGGCGGCCGGGCCGCCATCCGGCCACCATATCGCGGGAGATCCGACGCGACGGCGGCGGGCGGGGCTACCGGCGGGGACAGGCGTGGAGGAAGGCCACCGGGCGCCGGAGCGGGGCCTCTTCGGTCCCGGGGAAGCTGACGGAGGAGCGCCGGGCGAAGGTCGTGGCGAAGCTGGAGGAGGGCTGGAGCCCGGAACAGGTCCCGGGGCGTCTCCGGCTGGAGGGCCCCGGCATGGTCGGCCGTCAGCGGATATACGACCTCGTACGCGCGGACGGCAGGGACGGAGGAACGCCTTGCGGGCACCTGCGGCGGCGGGGAAAGGAACCGGACCGGCAGGGTGGTCGCCACGCGGGCCGGGGTCATATCCCGGGCCGGAGGGACATCCCGGAGCGCCCGAAAGAGGGCGGGGCGAAGGCGGGGACCGGCGACTGGGAAGCGGACACGGTGATCGGCGGGGGACACGGCGGTGCGGTGGTGTCGCCTGTGGACGGATGCCCGGAATTCACGCCTGTCCAACGGGTTGACGGAAAGAAGGCGGAGGCGGTCGGCGGGGCGATGACCGACCTTCTCAAGGGGCTCGGCGCCAGGGTCCACACGATCACGGCGGACAACGGCAGGGAGTTCGCGGGGCACGCGAAGGTGGCGAAGGCGCTGGAGGCCGATTTCTTCCTCCCGACTCCCTACCACTCATGGGAGCGGGGCCTGAACGGGCACACCAACGGGCTGCCGCCCCGGCACCTGCCGAAGGGGACAGACCTGCGGCAGGTCACGGACGCCCGCGTGAAGCGGGTCCGGGACATCCTGAACGCGCGCCCCGTCGGCCGACGGGGGAGAGGGAATTCCGCAGGCGCGCCCGCCCGGTTTCGGTCGGGCCACCCCCTCCCTCGCCCGGACGGGCGCGCCACCTCCCGCCGCGGGGCCCTGCCGCCGCCGGGAGGCCCGGTTACGCTCCGATCCGAAGGGACAGCCGTCGTATTCCGCGTGGAATCCGGGCCCCTGGCCGGAAAATCCCTCAACACCGGCCCGCCTCCTCCGCTCGGGCCACGCCCTCGCTCCGGAGGCGGGCCGGTGTTGCACTTCGGACTGGAAGTGGGGTTGTTTGATCCCGTCCTTGAACGCAATCCCCTGTATGATCTCCGGGATCCGGTTCGCTCCGTCGGGTCCGCGCCATTTCGCCTGTGCCGACATCATCGGTCTGAACGCCATGGCCAGGCCCGTCCTTCGACTGAGGCATCCTTTGGTTCTGGCCGTCCGATGCCTGACGGCAGCAAAGGCGCTTTCGATTGGGCTGGTCGTCCGGATGTGTTCCCGGCGCCCTGCCGGGAAGTCATGGAAGGCCGGGAGAACGTCGCGGTCTCCGGTCGGCTTCCCGACAGCTCTGTCGTATCCGATGCCGTGGGTTTCGACGAAGAGGTCAAACGCGGCCTCCGCGTCCGCGCGCGTCCCTGCCTGCCGGATGTCATGCGGATGCCCCTTGGCTCCGGGTTGCGCTGATCCGGGCATCGCGTTCGGCACATTGCCCGTTTCATGGAACCGGCGGCGCCGTTCATGGGTCGCCCCGAAAACTTCCCGCAGCCCATTCCAGAAGCCCGAGGCACCATCTCCAATGGCGAGCCCAGGCGCGCGTGTGAGGCCGCGTCGCCGCAAGTCCACGCCAACCCCGGGCGCTTTCGCGATACCCGTCGGAAAGGCCGGTGATTTCCCTGCGGCCCCATCCATCGGCACCGACAGGCGCCGGAACACATGCCTTTCCTCCGCCATGCGCGGCCGGAAGTGGACACCGCCCGCCCGGATATGGACGAACCGGCGCGCGCCGGGACCGCGCCGTTGCCATCGGTCATACCGCTCCCACCGGTCCGCCCCGAGCCGTGAGACCGCTGTCGATGGCAGGCCCGATGCGTCCGGCCCCGACAAAGCGGCCGGAGCCTCCTGGAAGCCACCTGTGGAAATGCCCCTGGGATAGAGCCGGGGCAACGGCCCTTCGACGGATCTGGCCGTGCGCAGGTACGGCGGCGGGACCGTCGGTGCAAAGCGGACCTTCCCGGCGCCATCACCCCGATCCCGGACGCGCGGAACCTTCACGGGCACTGTTCCGGTCCCCGTGACCACTTCACGTTCCGGCAGATGTCCATGGCGCACCAGACGTGCGCGGCCATCCGCCGCTCGATCACCGGTATGGGCCTCCAGCAACGCCGAAAGTTCCGCCTCAGCCGCCTGCTGGATCAGGTCACGCGCCCCGGAACGCGGAATGTCCGCCAGAGGGTCCGGTGAAAACACATGTGGATCGGGCAACGTCGTGACGGTGGTCCCCGTCATGTGGCATATCCCCTGCTCTTCGAGAACTGACGGCGTCTTCAACACCGCCATGATATGCCGCACCTCAGGGGCCATCACCGGCTTTTAGCCATAACTCGTGAGTATCTCAGCCTGTCGGGTTTGGCTAGCCACTGATCCGGGCCAGCGGTCAAACCGAGACAGTCCACACGAACCCGGCGGAAATGAACCAGACGACTCCGATCCCTCTAGCGTGTCCTTCCCCCTGTCTCCGCTGTCCTCGGAATTGCGGAGCGGGAAAGCGGAATAAGGAGCCCGATACAATGATCCCGTGAGATAGAATGCGCACGGAACGCGGTCGCTGTCCCGAAGTCAGGCATCGCTCCCGTATCGCGTTAGGCGCCGGCACCGTGCCGGAAGAACTTGGGAATTCAGCTTGGCAACCGCAGGGAATACCGGCGGAATTCTCGCCGAAGAGCCCACACCCGCCGTCCTTGGCCTAGGCGCACCATTCGATCCGGCCTTGATTGACGGCGAGATGCAATCAGCGACGACAGTTTCACGGTCCAGGAGGCAACGCTCTTGGCACCACGCCACAGCCTCGGCAACCGCAGCGAATCCGGTCATCCGCCCTCTTGAACCGTACGGTCTACGCAATCGGACTTCCTGCACAACCCGGCGCAACGGACTACGGGTAATCGCACTCCTGTATTCAGGAATGCGGCACCGGTCTACACCACCGGCTTTCGGCGGTCGTCACCGAACTCATCAAACGGCGTTCCCTGCGCTTTGCGATCCAGTCATACAAGGGATTTGATCATTTCCTCCCTCATCAGGAATTTCTGCGGCTTGCCCGTGATCGTCATCGGAAGCTCGTCAACGATCCGGATATGCGACGGAATCTTGAAGTGAGCGATCTGTCCTTCAAGCGACCCGCGCAGTTCAGCCTCGGTCAGATCCTCACCCGGCTTCGCCGTCGCCCAGGCACAGACCACTTCACCAAACCTCTCGTCAGGAATTCCGAAAACCTGAACGTTACTGACTTTGGGATGGCGGATCAGATGCTCCTCGATCTCGCGCGGATAGATGTTCTCCCCTCCGCGGATGATCATGTCCTTCACACGACCGACGATCGAACAGAACCCTTCATCGTCCAATACCGCGAGATCTCCGGTATGCATCCAATCGTCCACAATGCTTTCTTCGGTCCTCTCACTGTCTTCCCAATAGCCTTTCATGACCGAATAGCCACGCGTGCAAAGCTCGCCCGGCGTACCGACCTGAACGACCCGCCCGTCCTGATCGATGATCTTGACTTCGATATGGGGATGTATTCGGCCCACGGTTTCGCAACGCCGGTCCGTCGGATCGTCCACAAAGCTCTGGAACGAAACCGGCGAGGTTTCCGTCATGCCATAGGCGATCGTAACCTCACCCATGTTCATCTCCGAGTTCACACGTTTCATTACCTCGACGGGACACGGTGCACCCGCCATGATCCCGGTGCGCAGACTGGATAGATCCCGGGGGTGCCGTTCCAGATTCTCCAGCATCGCGACGAACATTGTTGGAACGCCATAGACAGCCGTACAACGCTCTTCGGAAAGGGCGTCAAGCGTCTGGGCCGCATCGAATCCTTCGCCCGGGAAAACCATCGTCGCACCTTTGCTGACCGCACCCAGAACTCCCATGACCATGCCGAAGCAATGATAGAGCGGCACCGGGATGGCCATCCGATCCGATTGGGTGATGTTTATGCGATCGGTTACGAAACGAGCATTGTTAACGATGTTGTAATGCGAGAGTGCCGCCCCTTTCGGCATTCCGGTCGTGCCGGACGTAAACTGTATATTGATGGCGTCGTCCGGGCTAAGTGTATCGTCAACTCCGGGTAGCCGGAGCGTCTGCGCCGGCCCACCAAGCCAGCGAAGCCGCTCAAAGGAATATGCGCCGGGCCCGGGGTCACCATCCAGAATGATGACGCTGCGCAGATGTGGCAGTCTAGCCGAGCGCAGCCGTCCCGGCCCGCACGCCTCAAGCTCGGGAGCGAGTTTTCGGATCATACCCGAATAATCGGATGTCTTGAAGGATTTGGCCGCTATGAGGGCTTTGCATCCGACCTTGTTCAACGCGTATTCCAGTTCGGCCAGCCGATAGGCGGGATTGATGTTTACCAGGACAAGACCGATCCGCGCCGTGGCGAATTGTGTCAGCACCCATTCAACCCTGTTAGGCGACCAGATTCCCACCCGGTCACCCTTGACCAGACCCAACGCCAATAGACCAGAGGCAAGCTCATCCACAGCCCGGTCAAGATCGCAATAGCTCATCCTGACGCCCTGTTCGCAGAACACGAGCGCATCGCGCGCTCCAAATCGCGAAACCGCTTCGCGCAGAAGCTGAGGGATGGTTACATAGGCAAGCGGTGGATGCGACGGGCCGCGGACATAGGACCTGCCGTCGACGGGCTCGATGGTTTCAGGCGACGCTTCCGCCAGCGAATCCCAGCCGGAAATCCGCGATGCAAGGCTCTCCTTCAGAATCGACAATCGATCACCTCCTAAATGTCCCGCCAGTCCCCGCTCTGCTCGAACGCGTGGGCAGCCTGATATATCTTCGGCTCACCGTATTTTCCGCCAACCAGCATCATGCCTATCGGAAGCCCGTCACAAAGAACACAGGGCACGTTCATGGCAGGCAGCCCGCCGTTGAACGGCGCCGTGTTACCGATCATCTCGAAGGCCGGCCGCACGTAGAGGCTGATCGAGCAGTCAGCCGAAGGAATCTCCTGCGGTTTCATCGGAACGGTCGGCATCAACAGCAGATCGTATTGCCTCAATACGTTCGAATAGGCCTCGTTGACCTTGCGCATCAGGTTCTGCGCCTTGCCATAGAATCGCCCTCGATACTGTTCCTGAAAAACTCGCCAAGAAACATACAGACTTTAAGAGAATGGGTCAATTCGTCGGCCCTGCCCCTCCACCGGGCCATGTGATACATCATCGACGGCAGGAACAGACCCCGGTAGTCGGTTCCGACTGAATTTCCCCGCATCATATGATCCTGCAACCCTTCCACGGTGATCGCGGTCCAGCAATCAACCGCAAGATGGTGCTCGGGAATTGAAATCTCATCGATTCCAGCCCCAAGATCCCGGAAGCGCTCAGCCGCGGCCCGCACCTTCAGATCGACGCAAACCTCGCTTTCGGGCCGATCGAAACCTTCCTTGAGAATCGCGATTCTCAGCCCCTGCGCGCCGCGACCCAGAGCCTCCGTGTAGCAGTAGGTCCTGGGCGAATACTGGCGCGGGTCGAGACCGTCCTCTCCGGCCAGAATTTCAAGAAGAAGCGCGTTGTCGGCAACGGTGTTCGTAACCGGCCCGACATGATCGATGGTCAGTTCGATCGGCATGACACCGGTATAGGGGACCAGATCGTGTGTGGGCTTCACGCCGTACACCTCGCAGTTCGACGAAGGAATATGAATCGAACCACCCTGGTCCCCGGCAATGGCCATATCGACCTCTCCGGCCGCCACCAACGCCGCCGAGCCGCCCGACGAACCTCCGGCCATGAATCCGCGTTTCCAAGGATTTTGGACCGGCCCCTTCGCTCCGGATAGTGGACGGATGGCAGGTTGTCCGGCGTTGTATCCAGGCGATCATAGGCCTGGATATACGGCGCCATGATTTCGGAATATTCGCGCAGTTCCCCATCAGTCAGATTCATGCCAAACCAGTTGGCCATTTCGCGCATCTGCGAAAGCGTCGGGCGTCTTACGGTCATGTCGCTCACCACGTCACGGGCTGCCGGTTCAGCGGATGACGCTGTCCGGGATGTGAATTGAGGTCGGTTCGCAGGCTGTGCCCGCTGGCGCTGTTCGGCGTGTGTCCGGCTGAAACGAACGGTCCCGAAGCCCAAGAGCCGATCGACCTTGGCCCGGTCGGAGAGATCGGATCTGCCGAGTTCACCGGTGATCCGACCGCGTTCAAGGACAAGAACCCGATCGGACAGGACGGAAATGACATCGAAATTCTGTTCAACCAGCAGAATGGACAATCCGCGGTTCCCGCGAAGCCCCAGAAGCGTCGTCTCAATCTCCTCGATGATCGAAGGTTGGACACCCTCGGTGAGCTCGTTCAGGAGCAGGAAATCCGGATCACCCACGAGACATCGGGCCAGCGCCAGCAGCTGCTGCTCGCCAACGGAGAGCGATCCTCCGTCCCGATCCAGCAAAGCGCGAAGACGCGGGAATTCCAGAAGAACGCTGTCGAGGGATTCCGGCTCGGAAACGCCGGCGCAGTCATGTTAGGCCAACCGCAGATTGTCGCGGACGGTCAGTTGCGGAAAGATGCCGCGACCTTGTGGAACGTATCCGATCCCCAACCCCACCCGCTCATATTCGGACATGCGTATAATGTCCGAAGAATGGAATTTGATCGTTCCCGCTCCGGCGGGCAGGAACCCCATGAGGGTTTTGAGGAGCGTCGTCTTACCCATGCCGTTATGGCCAAGAATGCCTACCACTTCGTTTTCCGCAACGGTGAAGTCGATGCCATGCAGGATCGGCACTTTACCGTAGCCGCCCGAAAGCCCCTTGACTTCCAGAACTTCCAGCGCATCACCCTTCATGTCAGGTCTGTTTTCCAAGATAGACCCCAAGTACCGTCGGATCGGACATCACGCGGTCCACATGATCCTCCATCTGCACCTCTCCCTAGTGGAACACGGTGACCGTTTCCGCGATGGAACGGATGAACTGCATATCGTGTTCGACAATGATGATGGCCGCCGACCTGTTTAGTTCATGGATGATCTCGGTCATCCGCTCGACATCACTGTCGCCCATGCCCGCGGCGGGCTCGTCGAGCAGAACCAGCCAGGGGTCGGCGACAGCGACCAATCCCAGTTCCACCCTCTGGCGTTCGCCATGGACCAGCCGTCCGAGATCGGCATGCGTGATCGGCCCCAAAGCCAGACAATCGATGATCTCCCGCGTTTTCCGATCGGCAATGCGCCCTCCATGGAACCGTCGAGCGGCCAGCCAGATATTCTCGAAGACGCTCAGGCCATCCATGACGTTCGGTGTCTGGGTTTTTATGCCGACGCCGAGCGACGCGACCTGATGCGGGATCCAGCGCGTGGTCTCCACACCGCGCATGTAAACCTCGCCCTCGGTCGGGGTCTGCAGCCCGGTGACGCACCTGAAAAACGTGGATTTACCGGCGCCGTTCGGCCAGATCAGACAGCGAAGCTCGCGGGCCTGGAGCCTGAAATCCACGTTGCTGGCGGCCACGACACCACCGAAGCGCATCGTGAGGCCATGGGTTTCGAGAACGGCCTCAGCCATTGAGATGACCCCTGTTTCGCAGACGCCGCCGCCGCTGGACTGTGACCGAAGCCGGCCGACCACAATCCCGCCAGCGTTGGAACGATTCCCTTCGGCAGGAAAAGGACGAAAATCACCAGGATCAGTCCGGTGATCAGAGTATTGTCGATAACCGACTGCTGCCCGAGCAGGAATTTGAGATAGCCCAGACCCGCAGCCCCGACGATCGGGCCCAATCGGGTTCCAGGATCGCCGACGATACACCAGATGATGATTTCGGCTTATTGAGCGAGAGAGAACAGGTTCGGAGTTACGATCTCACCCCAATTCGCTAACAGCGCTCCGGCCAGCCCCGCGATGGCCGCGCGGAGATCGACGGTATGTTGGGTATCCCGGGCCCATCGGACAGTATCCGGGGCTTCATCGGTTATGTCAGGCCCCAGGCGGACCTGACCGGACGGCGGATCCTGAAGGGCGGGACGATCCCGCACCGCGGGAAGGTGCACCCGATATCCGGGCCGCACACCCGCTGGATATCGAAGGGAAAGGCCGGGGTCCCGGTGGAGCCCGGCGTTCCGGTCCGCGTGCTGGAGGACCGTCACGGATTCCTCCCGCACCATTCGGTGATGTGGGAGAGGAGCGACGTGGACGTGGCGGTCCCCATGGTGGAGGAGGCGCGGGCCCGGTTCCCCAACCTGTCGGTGGTGAGCTTCGAAAGGGGTCCGCACAGCCCCCCGGACCGGCTGGGGCCTGCCGGGATGCTGGAGCCGACGCCATGCCGCGGAAAGGCAGGCTGTCGAAGGCGGACCGCGTCGGGGAAAGCGGGGAGGCGTTCCGCTGGGCGCGGCGCGCCCACGCCGCCGCCTGACCGGGGCGTCAACCGGTAAACCGGCCCATGGAAGGCCCCGCCGCTGCGGGGCCCGGACCGGCGTGTCCGCGGGCCGGCGGAGGCCCGGATGTTCACCATATGTTCCCGCCACCGACCGTCCCGTCGATGCCCCGGGCGGCGCTCCGACGGGCCCGGCCACGGCCCCGTGAAGCCGGAATCCGCCGGATTCGGCCCGATCCCCGGAAAAACACGGGGTTTTCTGGCAGACACTAATTACTGATCACATATGGCTTATCGGCTTTCTTACCAGCCAGCGAAACCGCGCCGTAATCTTTGTTAACGACGTTCTGCATCACCAATCCGCTGCCGACGATCTCCGCGAAGGTCATCGCATCGGACGAACGGTTGTGCCCGGTCGCGAAAACACTCTCCTTCTTATCTTCCAGGTCTGAAACCATTTCCGCAACATCGCCTGCTCGCCGTATCGGAAGCCAGGCTGCGTTCGCCTCCGCGTGATAGGCGGCGTCTTTCGGCATGTCGGGATCTTCGCCTACGACCATGGCGACCGCTTCTTTCAGAAGCGAATTGTCCTCGAGCAGATCTTTTATTGCCTTGAGATTTGCTTCCGCGGCCACAAGAAGCGCGGCGGCGCTAGCCCTCTCGGTCTCGGTCAAGGCCTCGTCGACGCTGAACCTTTTCAGCGCCATCACAGCTGCACTCGCGATTGCATCGGCTTCCTCGACGTCGTCAAGCGCCTTCAGGATGGCCTGGGCGTTGCGTCCCACCGTCGCCGAACTTCGCAACCCCTTCGCGGAGATAGATTTGAGACTCGCCCTCGCAACCATGGCGGTCTTGTGCGTCAAACTTAGCGCGGGCATTGCTCACGATATCATTAAACTATTGCATGGAGTTGACGCCCTCGCCACCCGCCTCGGCATTCATTTTGAACTGGACGATCTGCCCGTCAGTGCCGCCCGGGCCGTTTCGGCCTCCGCAGCGGCCTGGGCCGCCTCGGCCGTCTCCTGCGCCGGAACCGCCGAATCGGCGTTCCTTTTCAGCTCGCTGCTGCCGCGCCCCGAACACCGCCGCGCGAGGTCCCGGAGACGATGCACGAGACGCTCCAGGAGCCCGCTCCGCCGCCATGCGTAAAAATAGTTCTGGACGGTGGAAAACGGTGGATATCCAGAGGGTAACGCGCGCCACTGGCATCCACAGGCGGTCAACGCTGCGACCGGCGCCATCGCGCCCGTAGCGCGAAGAATCAGTCTTATGTCCGTCATCATCATACCCTTTGGTTTCGTGTTTCCGTTCTCTCTGTCGTGACGGGCATCCTAGAAGCTGAACGCCAGTCCCAGGGACCAGGTGCTGTCGTCGCCCTTGGCGTCGTCCTCCGAGCCGCCGAGCCCAAGCTGCAGCGTCGCGCCGCCGCCTAGGTCGTAGTTCGCCGCGAAGCCGAGCGTCGCCGGACCCATCGTGTAGCCGAGCCCGAGGTCAAGATGGCTGGTCGAGGTGTCGGCGGCCGCGCCGTTGTCGTCCTCGTGGTTGGAGAAGTTAAGGATCGCCTGGACGCCGACGCCGGTGCTGACGCTCACGCTTCCGCCGACAACGGACAGCGCCCCGCCCGCGTCCTCGCCCCTCTGGTAGCCGACGCCGATGACTAGGCCTCCGTCGCCGCCTTTACCGTCGATCTCGTCGTCGATCTCCAGGGAGACCGCCACGCCGATGGGGCCGAGGGTGTTGTCGTAACGGAGGATCTGGCCGTCATGCGTGCCGTCCAGGCCGCCGTTGCCGTTGTAGCCCGCGTGGCCGGTGTGGTCGTCGCGGGTCGCCCCGCCCACGGCGGTCTCGGTCAGCGCCCAGTCGAAGGCGCCGTCGGTCTCGCCCGACATCTTGAAGGTGACGTCGATGTCGGTGTGGAGGCGCGCGCTGTCCTCCTTCGAACCCGCGACACCCATTTCCGCGCTTCCGCTGATGGATATCTCCGCAGCGGCGGCGCCGGGTAAAGCGCGGAAGGCCGGTCATGCCGACCGGGTCGGAACCGGCGCTTGGGACGCGGCCGGAGGTCATGTCCCTGAAAGGTTCGTTAGCGGGATGGTGATGGACTGATCGGAAGGGCGGGTCGTCGTTGCGGAATGGAAACTTCGGGCCTCACCGGCAAGGATCCGGGGTCCGGGGACGGCTTACCCATGGACCGTGGCAGGTCCGACGCCGGACTCCGACGCACACCGATCCGTCCACCGGACCGGAGGTGCGCACGCGCCTGACGAAACCATGTGCGTTCCGCGTCATGGCATGGTATGGTGCCGATGGACGGACCCCCGTAAGGAGAGCGGATATGGCGAAGCCCGATATCGATGGCCTGAGGAAATTCATCGGAACGGGGGCGCGGGAATCCGCCCGGTTCTTCGTCGGCAGGGAAAGGGAGATCGGGGCGGTCGAGGCCCTCTGTGGAAAATTCACGAAGGGAGCCGTTCCGGGGGCGACGACGGTGATCCAGGGAGCTCCGGGAGCGGGGAAGACATCCATTCTAAGAGTTTGAATCATAAGTCACTGATATGATCAAACCATTGTTTTTCATGGAGTTGCCGCCCTCGCCACCCGCCTGAGCGGGAACCGGCAGGCGGCCAGCGTTCGTTCGTGCCTCACTCACGCCCGGACCGGTGGCGCGTGATGCCTCACCCCGGATGCCGGCGAGTTCCCGCAGAGGCGCTCATAGTCCTTCGACAGGCGGCGGCACCGGCCCATCCAGGCGAAGGTCCGCTCCACGGCCCACCGGCGGCAGGGAATCGTGAACCCTTTGACATCCTTCGGTTTTTCGACGGTCCTGATCACGTCCGGCAACCCCATCCCCCCAGGCCGCTCCCGCAGCTTCGGACCCGCGTGGCCACCGTCGGCGAACGGCCTACACACCGTGGGCACCGTCTCCAGCAGCTCCGCGGTCAGGTCCGGTGCGCCGTCCCGGTCCTGGATGTCGGCGGTGTGAACCGTCATGACGACCGGTGTGCCGTCGGCGTCCACGATCAGGTGCCTTTTCCTCCCCTTCACCTTCCTGCCGGCGTGGTGGCCGCGGGGGCCGCCGCTCTCCGTGGTCCTCACCGACCGGCTGTCGACCGGGGCGGCGGTCGGCTCCGCGGAGCGCCCCGGACACCGCCGCGCGAGGTCCCGGAGACGATGCACGAGACGCTCCGGGAGCCCGCTCCGCCGCCATGCGTATAAATGGTTCCGGTCGGTGGAAAACGGTGGATATCCAGAGGGTGACGCGCGCCACTGGCATCCCGTGGACAGGATATACCGGCCCCGTCGGACACCGACCGAAGGTCGACCCCGCGCGGCCGTCCCATCCTTCCCCGCTTCGGCGGCATCGGCCCGATGACGGTCCATTCGGCGTCGGTCAGGTCGTTTTGACCGTGGTCGTCCGGGCGCTTATGGAGCTGTTGGGTGGTCCTGTTCCAGGGCATGGCGATCTCCGGATCTGGGTGCGTTCACCAACCGGAATGCCACATCCTGCGGGACCACTCAACTTATGGAACAAACTCTAAGGCAGCTGGAGAAACGATGGAAAAAAGCGGGACAGCCATTCCCGTCAGCATCGGACGGTCCATCCTGGGCAGCGAGACCGAAACGGTCAATGAGATTGTCAGACAGATCCTTAAATGGCTTGACCGGGAATGGCGTACGACGGAGACCGAATCGGTCGGCGGCGGGCTGAAGTTTCCCTTCACCGGGACCGAGGCCGGACAGGCCAGGTCGGTCCTACCGCAACGTCCGTCGTTCAGCGCGCTGCGACACGCTTTCCCGCCGGAACGGTGGGAAAGGCCCGTCGCGCTGCTGGTGGACGAGATCCAGAACGTTGACCTGTCCGCGCTGGATGTTCTCGAGGCCCTGCACCTTGCGACCTACGGCCTGCCGGTCGTCCCGGTCTACGCCGGTCTCGGAAACTCCGAGTGGAAACTGGATGACATCCTGTCCAGGCTGGAACCGGAGAACGTCCATGACATCGACCGCCTTCCTCCGGAGGACGTCCATCGGGCCTTCGGCATGATGATGAAAGAGTTCCGTATCGATATGCATGGCGCGGACCCGCTGGAGTGGAAGGCATGGCTTGTGGAGATGTCCGACGGCTGGCCGCAGCACATGCACAACGCCATGCGGGCTCTGGCCGTGGGACTCGGGAAAACCGGAGGTAAACTCTCCGGGGTCAACGCAGGCCGGGTCCATGAGGATGCCGTGGAACGGAAGGAGCTTTCCTATTCAAAGCGGATATCCAGGGATATCTCGAACGCGGGTTTTCTTATCAGTGGTCTCATCACGGAGCTGAAACGAAACCGGGAGGGCATCTCCGAAGGGGAATTGATCGACCATATCCTGGAAAATGAGCGTCCGTCCAATGGCTGGAAACTTCCGAAACACGGTGACGCGGAAACTTTCCTCGATCATCTTGTCCGTCGCGGTATCCTTCAGAAGCGTTCGGGTGAAAATCCCAGAAACCTTCATCACTGTCCGATTCCAACACTTCAGGACTATATCCTGAAGGAATGGCCCATCGGGGTTACGGCGCTGGAGCCGCCCCGGAAGGCGCTGCCTCCGGAGCGGCCCGCGATCTCCGCCGCCGTCACCACGGAACCGGCGGAGGCCAGGACCGATGGAGTTACGGCGGATATCACGGAAAACGAATCCTGCGGAGACAGGCCCCACCGGAAGGTCCGTACGTAGTGTCCGCCAGAAAACCCCAAGTCACGGATTTTTCGCGGCCCCACTTTCCAGTGCGAAGTGCAACACCGGCCCGTCTCCGGAGCGAGGGGGGGGCCGACCGAAACCGGGCGAGCGCGCCTGCGGAATTCCCTCTCCCCCGTCGGCCGACGGGGCGAAGCGCCTCAGGGAGGCCGCGCCCGCGCGAAAGCCTCCGCCGGCGTCAGGTGGCCGGGCGCCTTGCGGGGGCGCGCGTTCAGGATGTCCCGGGCCCGCTTCACGCGGGCGTCCGGCCACCTGACGCAGGTCGGTCCCCTTCGGCAGGTACCGGGGCGGCAGCCCGTTGGTGTGCCCGTTCAGGCCCCGCTCCCACGAGTGGTGGGGCGTCGGGAGGAGGAAGTCGGCCTCCAGCGCCTTCGCCACCTTCGCGTGCCCCGCGAACTCCCTGCCGTCGTACGCCGTGATCGTGTGGACCCTGGCGCCGGGACCCTCGGGAAGGTCGGTCATCGCCCCGCCGACCGCCTCCGCCTTCTTTCCGTCAACCCGTCGGACAGGCGTGAATTCCGGGCATCTGTCCACAGGCGACACCACCGCACCGCCGTGTCCCCCGCCGATCACCGTGTCCGCTTCCCGGTCGCCGGTCCCCACCTTCGCCCCGCCCTCTTTCGGGCGCTCCGGGATGTCCCTCCGGCCCGGGACATGACCCCGGCCCGCGTGGCGACCACCCTGCCGGTCCGGTTCCTTTCCCCGCCGCCGCAGGTGCCCGCAAGGCGTTCCGCCGTCCCTGCGGTCCGCGCGTACGAGGTCGTATATCCGCTGACGGCCGACCATGCCGGGGTCCTCCAGCCGGAGACGCCCCGGGACCTGTTCCGGGCTCCAGCCCTCCCCGGCTTCGCCACGACCTTCGCCCGGCGCCCCTCCGTCAGCTTCCCCGGGACCGAAGAGGCCCCGCTCCGGCGCGCCGACGCCATCCTCCGCGTCTGTCCCTGCCGGTATCCCCGCCCGCCGCCGTCGCGTCGGATCTCCCGCGATATGGTGGCCGGATGGCGGCCCGGCCGCCCGGCGATGGCCCCGTTCGAAAGCCCGCCTTTCCCCGTCGCGTATATCCGGCATCTTCCGTCGAAGGTCAGATGACGGTAGCCCTCGGGCATGACACTCTCCTCTCCTGAGCACAGGGACTGTCGCCGTTATCTGGCCGGTTCGCAGGATGCCGCACCCGAAACGCGGCTTCCCACCATCAACGGTGTTGCACTTCAGAGCGGAACGGGGGAAGTGAATTCCGGCATAGTTGATCCGTCAAACAGGTTACCTTGTATGTTTCGGCGAACATGTGTGTCGGGAAAGAAAACGCGGCATGTGGTGACCGACCGGTGCGGAAACAGCACCGAAGACTACATCGCTCGCATACCCGACCAAATTCGCTTTGAAGACTGTGGCGGATGAAAGGTGGCCTCAGTCCAGCCTACCGCGAAAAAGCGTCCACCATTCCGATGGCCCATATCGTCCGGTCGAATTTCACTTCCGAAACTCAGCCCTTGCGGTCGAATGCCACCTTCAGGCTCCCGATTTCGATCCTGTTCATGTCCATCATCACCGCCTGCGCCCGCAAAGCGGCTTCACGGTCGGAACCGCCGAGCAGCCGCGAAAGTTCCCTTGGAACGATTTGCCATGACAGCCCGAAACGATCGACGAGCCAGCCACACCTACTCTCGGAACCGCCTCCCGCCATAAGTGAATTCCACAGACGGTCGGTTTCGTTCTGGTTCTCCGTCGTGACCGATATGGAAGCGGCAGGCGAAAGCCTGTAGGTTGGCCCTCCATTCAGGATCTGGTATGGAACACCTGCCAGCGTGAATTCCACAACCAGCGCCGGACCCTACGGTTCCGGTCGAAAGACGGCCTTGATTCCGCTGTCAGGAAACAGCGTGACATATGTCGCAGCCGCCACCCCATCTTTTTCGAACCAAAGACAGGTTCGGCACTTTGTTTCGATCATGGCGTGAATCCCTTTCCTGACTCCCGGAATCCGCGCAAACTCTAGGTGTCGTTCGAACGACTCGCCAAATACCGCCGAAAAAGAGTCCGCAGCGAGCCCCGACCCCGCGAACCGCAGCCGTAAGGTCGATCACTGTCCCTGTCAAACGTCGCTCTTCAGTGCCAGATGCGCGGCCGCAAGACGTGCTATGGGAACCCGATAAGGTGAGCAGGATACATAATCAAAACCCGCATCCCGGCAGAATGCGATCGACTCGACGTTACCGCCGTGTTCACCACAGACCGAAAGCGTGATTTCGGGCGAAGTATCGCGACCGCGCTTTGCACCTATCACCAGAAGCTCGCCAACACCGTCCACATCAAGTATGTGGAAAGGGTCTTCAGGATAAACGCCCCGACTGACGTAATCGGACATAAAGCGACCCGCGTCGTCCCGAGAAAGCCCATAGGTCATCTGAGTCAGGTCGTTCGTGCCGAAGCTGAGGAACTCCGCTTGCTCCGCGATCTCACCCGCCCTGAGACAGGCTCGGGGAGTTTCGACCATCACGCCCAGACGATAGTCGATCTTCACGCCCGTTTCAACCCGGACGGCCGCGGCCACCGCGTCAAGGCGGGTCTTGACGATTTCGACCTCGCGCCGCGCGGAAACCAACGGAATCATGATTTCCGGCACCACCGGAGCACCGCTATGACTGGCCGTGATCGTCGCCTCGAATATGGCGCGGGCCTGCATGTCGTAGATTTCCGGTACCGTAACTCCAAGTCGAACACCCCGCATCCCCAGCATCGGATTGAACTCGGACAACTGCTCGACCCGTGCCGTCACCTCGGCGATGGGAAGATCAAGCGATTCCGCCAGCGCCCGCTGATCTTCACGCGCGCTTGGCAGAAATTCATGCAGTGGCGGATCGAAAAGACGGATACAGACAGGCTTTCCCTGCATGATCTCGAACAGTTCCACGAAATCGGCCCGTTGCATCGGAAGCAGGCGGTCAAGCGTCGCATGCCGCCCTTCGGGTGACCCGGCGAAGATCATCTCCCGCATAACCGTCAATCGATCATCGTGATAGAACATGTGCTCCGTGCGGCAAAGTCCGATCCCCTGCGCGGCGAACCTGCTGGCCACGCGCGCCTCCGCCGGCGTGTCGGCATTGGCTCTGATTTCCATATCGCGGGCGTCATCAGCCCATCTCATCAGGATGTGGAACGCCTCGTCCAGATCGGGTCCAAGCATCTCCACCGCGCCAGCGAGAACTTCACCGGTCGCACCATCAAGCGTTATCAGGTCGCCCTCGGTGAGTTTGCGCCCATCTGCAAGTTCGAGCGTTTTCCGGTGTTGGTGAATCCTGATCTCGGAGGACCCGACAACGCATGGCAAGCCGATACCACGGGCGATCACAGCTGCGTGGCTTGTCTGACCACCGCGTTCGGTCAGGACGCCGCAGGCCGCGTGCATGCCACGTATATCCTCAGGGGCCGTTTCGCGTCGGACAAGTATGCAGTCCAGACCACCGGTGGCGCCTGTCTGGGCGGCTGTGGACGAAAAGACGATCCGACCGGTAGCGGCGCCTGGGCTTGCGGGAATGCCCTGGGCGACCACATCGCGTGGCGCAGCGGGACAAATCTGAGGATGAAGCTGCTCCGTGAGCGCACGTGGATCGACACGCAATACCGCGTCTCCCGGCTGGATTACGCCATCTTCAGCCAGAGAGACCGCGATGCGAAGCGCAGCTCGATTGCTACGCATCACGCTGACGGCATCAAGGACATTGAGGCGATTGGATTCAACTGTAAACTCGATCCGCATTTCCTCACGAAAGGCATCACGACAGGTCTGACCGTGCGCGACAAGCTGCTCCAGAATTTCCGGACACAGATCATCCAATGACCGCCCTTCGGGATCGGCGGCGGCGGAAACCGTGTCGAAGCCACCCGACTGATCGGCATATTCCTGTCTCTGTCGCAGATAGCATCCCTCGACACTCCTTTCACCGGACGAACCATTGACGAACTGAACGCACCCGGCGCCGCTTTCGACGGATCCCAGGGCGAGCGCCATCTTCTGAACCACGAGCCCCAACCCGGCATCGGCGGCAGCTCCCTTGGCCTGTCGAAGCAAACGCGAAGTCGTCCCCTCCCAGGCCCGAGCGACGGAACGCAGCACCTCACCAAGCTGAACGGCGGGATCCTGTGGGAAATCGTCGCCGGTCTCCTCCCTGAAAGCCAGGAGCGCACTTTCGAGAGCGTCCTGCGTCGGCTCAGGGGGGAGATCGAACATATCTGGATTCAGTCGAGCCACATTGGCGGCGTAGGACTGGATAAATCGAAGATAGAGTGTGTTTGCGGCTGTCTCTCCGAGACTTTCCGTAAGTGCCACGTGACTGTCCCTCGTTATTCCGACATTCAGAATCGCGCGAGGTCCACCCCAGTTGGGATCCATACTCGAAGGTCGCACGGAAACCAGCGTTCTATCCCCGAGCCGATCCATGATCGAACGGGTATCGGGCAGAGTGCCGGTGGCGATGCGACGCACGGTCTCGAAGCTGAGCGCGATCGAAGTCGGAACGGGCAGATCCAGCCGAACCAAGCGCTGCAGGCATTTGGCCCGCTCGCCATGCGTTTCCCTGGCGATTGACGCGGTAGGCGTGATCAACGAGAACGGTTTAAGGGTAAGCACTTTCCGCACCGCAGCATCCATTGCTGTGTTGCGGCATGATACCGTTTACCGAACTGCTCGCAAGGCACTATCGCGACCGATGAAGGGAAGGTTCCAGATGCCGCCATACCATGACGAGCAAGCACGCCGATACCTGACGGAGGACTTAACCTTCGATCCGGGATAAATCCGCCACCATGAGGCATGTTTCCCGAATTCGATGGAGCATTCGAAGACGATTGCGGCGGAGGACGCCGTCGTCGGTATCGATCTGGACGGCCTCGAAAAACGCATCGATTGGTGATCTGAGCTCCGCCATATGCAACATCGCCGTCCTGAAATCCTCGACCGCCATCGCAGGCTCGATTTTGCCACCCGCCACGTCCAGCGTCCTGAACAAGGTCTGTTCCGTTCTGTCCACTGCCAGTTCCGGGTCGGGAGGCGATCGGTAGTCACCTCCATCCCTTTCCTCGGCCTGGGCGACAATATTGTTGGCCCGCCTGAATCCCTGCAGAAGATTTACGCCATCGTC
Source organism: uncultured Rhodobacter sp. (assembly GCA_965201085.1). Lineage (GTDB taxonomy): Bacteria > Pseudomonadota > Alphaproteobacteria > Rhodobacterales > Rhodobacteraceae > JAPOUP01. Next base: position 275,654 of record CBDAVS010000021.1, read on the forward strand.
CGATCCAAGAAAGTCATTGAGAGCGTCGGCGCGCTTCACAAGCATGGCGAGATCATCGTTCGCGGGCATGGCAATACAGGCATCGATAATATCGTGGGGGATGCCTTTCTCGCGAAGATGCACCTTGAGACGGTCATGGAAGAAGGTCGCCAGATCCTCGATTTTCGAATTGGCGGAATCTTCTAAATCGATGGTTTCCCCCGCCTTTCCAATCACGTGATCGAGTGAAATCCTCAGATCATTGGCCAAAACCAGGCGAATCACACCCAGCGTCGCCCTCCGCAACCCGAACGGATCCTTGGACCCGGTCGGCGTCTCTCCGATCATCCAGAAGCCTGCAAGCATGTCGATCCTGTCCGCCAGCCCGACAGCTACCGAAACGGGGCGGCTCGGCACGCTGTCCGCGGGGTTTTTCGGCGAATAATGCTCCTCACAGGCCAAAGCCACATCGTCGTCAAGACCTTCGATCCGGGCATAATGTTTCCCCATGACACCCTGAAGTTCGGGGAATTCCCGAACCATATCCGAAGCGAGATCGGCCTTGACGATCCGGGCAGCCGCTTCCGCTGTGTCCGGTGCGGCACCAATAAGTGACGCTATCTCCTGCGCAAGGACCGATACACGCGCAACGCGGTCGGCCATCGATCCCAGCTTGTTATGGAACATGACTTTCGCCAAAGGCTCCGCCAGTCCCGCAAGCCCGATACGCTCGACGGTTCGGCGATCGTTCTTCCAGAAGAAACGCGCATCCGAGAGCCGCGCCGCCAGCACCTTTTGGTATCCGGAGAGAATGCGTCCACCCCGATCCTCGGTTTCGATATTCGAGACGGTCAGAAACCGTTCGATTCGACCCGACTCCGGATTCCTCACCGAAAGGAATTTCTGATGCTCCCGCATTGAAGTCTGGAGCACTTCCGGCGGAAGGTCTAGGAACTCGGCACCGATCTCACCCATAAGCACTACCGGCCATTCCACAAGTCCAACAATTTCGTTGAGCAGCCGACGGTCCTCGACGACCTCCAATCCCTGCACGAAAGCAAGGTTCTGCGCTTCCGTCCAGATGTGATCGGCCCGTTCCTCGGCGCGCAGGATCACGCGATCACGCTTCAGTTTCGCCTCGTAATCCTCGAACGAATGTACGCTGAAACGTCCCCGCCCCACGAACCGGTGACCTTCGGTCGTATCTCCCGTTTTCAACCCGTCGATCTGCAATGGCACGATACTGGGACCGGTCTCGTCGGTCAGAATGCACAGAATCGAGTGAAGCGGTCTCACCCATCGCAGGGATCCGTTTCCCCAACGCATTGACTTGGGCCAGGGGAAACCGCGAACGGTCGTTTCCAGAACTTCCGCGACGATTTCAGCGACGGGACGACCGGCCCACTCCATTACGGCATACCAGAATTGGCCCTTTCGATCGTTTCGCAGTTCAAGTTGATCCTTGGCCAGTCCGGTTGACCTCAGGAATCCTTCGATCGCTCGTTCCGGCGCACCGAATCTCGGTCCCCGTCGTTCCTCGCGAACGGCCGGGCTCTCCGGCGGAAGTCCCTCAACCACCAATGACAGGCGTCGCGGTGTAAAAAAAACACCAGCATGCGCGTAGGTAAGTCCGGCCTCCACAATACCGTTCGTAACCAGCCTTCGCAGATCCGCCGCCGCACGCTTCTGCAGACGCGCGGGGATTTCCTCGGAAAACAGTTCGATCAGAAGTTCCGCCATCAGTTTCGGTACTCCTCGCTCAACTGGTGCCATGAGAACGCACGGCCATCGGCGAAGACCGCAACCACCCGATCCACCCCTTCGTGGATGCCAGCCTCACCGAGCAAGGCGACGGCCTGACCGTCACCGAGCGCCGCGCCAAGTTCGGCGGCGTCAAAGCAATCGAACCAACGCGGAGCGTTCAGCGGAACGGCACCTGTATATTTCACATAGCTCTCTCTCAGCATTGTCTGAGTGTCGCGTGTCATGAAGCAGGCACGATACCGAAGCGGTGAGCTTTGTGCGTCAATGGCGGAAACATCCTCGACGGGAATCCGCTCCGGCTTGCCTGTAGCGGCGGAGGTCAGCAGAATTTCCGGAGCGGTAACTTCCTGATAGTAGGCGTGAACCTGTAGGTACCAAACACTGATGCCAGTCGCAGCTGCGCTGGCGACAATGAAGACACCCAAAACTCTGCCTTTCATGTGATGGCCCTATACGTGGGCACAGGATTCAGGCTCCTGTTCGAGGGACCACCACAATCGGTATCCTGCAAATTAATTTCCTTTGCTTTGACTTCCCGAGCCCCGACCGAGCCGATCGAATTCAACGATTCGATGTCGATCACCGGTTTGATCGGGCGGTTCATGGATTCATGTCCTGACCGAAGCAGAGACCGTCACCGCTGAGATCGACCGATTCTCGCTCATGCCGTAGACACCATCCTCCAGCCCCTCGATCAACACATTCCGCAGGTGCGGCTCCTTTGCGAATCCATTCCCTGCGTCGGTACGAAAACACACCTGGCCAACCCGACGTCGGCCGGGCTCCCCCGCCGATTCCTACTCCGATGAAGAAAATGGCTCCATCTAGGTGGATTATTCCGAGCGTGGGTGGCTCTCCGCCTTCTTCACCTGAAGGGACTGCATCCAAGCGTGGCCTGGACAGGCGAGAAATCGCACAGTCACCGGAATGCCATACCGGGTCTGAAGAATCCAAAGTCACGCCGCAAGTCCACCCGCTTCGGTTCGCACGAAGGCTTCGACGCATTTTTTGGCAAGTGCCCGAACACGAGCGATATAGGCCTGCCGCTCGGTCGGCGAGATTACACCACGCGCATCTAGTAGATTGAATATGTGGCTTGCCTTGATGCATTGGTCATATGCGGGATGCGCCATCACGATACGCCATCCGGTTTGGGGATCGATATCCGGTTCGGCAAGAATGCGCTCGCATTCCCTTTCGGCATCCACAAACTGACGTGACAACGTGTCAATGTCGGCCACATCGAAGTTCCAGCGGCTGTATTCTCCCTCTGTCTGGCGGAACACATCGCCATAACTCATCGGGATCGCGGAATCTGGATCGTTGAACGGCATGTCCATCACATGGTCCACTCCGAGTATATACATCGCGAGCCGTTCCAACCCGTAGGTCAGCTCTCCCGGCACCGGGTGGCAATCCATACCACCCACCTGCTGGAAGTAGGTAAACTGGCTGACCTCCATTCCATCGCACCATACCTCCCAGCCAAGTCCCCAAGCACCAAGTGTCGGGCTTTCCCAATCGTCCTCGACAAAGCGTATGTCGTGGAGCCGAGGGTCGATGCCAATGGCTTCAAGTGAACCGAGATAGATTTCCTGAAAGTTTGGCGGGCTTGGCTTTATGAGCACCTGGAACTGGTAATAGTGCTGAAGCCGGTTGGGGTTCTCGCCATAGCGGCCGTCAGTCGGGCGGCGCGAAGGCTGTACATAGGCAGCGGCCCATGGCCGAGAACCAAGCGAGCGCAGTGTAGTCGCTGGATGGAACGTCCCTGCGCCGACCTCCATATCGTAGGGTTGAAGCAAAGCGCAGCCGTTGGCCATCCAATAGGATTGCAGTCGCAGGATGACGTCCTGAAACGAACGGGGTGTATCAGCCATGGAGTCCTCGCTGGAAGCCCAACTTTCAATATGCACGGCGGTTGATGGGGTCAATCCAATCCCGATCCGAAAGCACCGTCGGCACTTCATCCGCAACCAAGGGGTCGCGGCGATCGTTGTTTCGGGTATGGGTGGCTTCGGAAGCGCGGCGCATACCGAAAGACATGCGAATTCAACGCCACCACCGATGCTCTATTCGCTTAAGTTGCTTTTGTTTTACAGTTCAACGCGGCTATCAATCGCGGGCGCAGGCAAAATGGATTCGGAAACCATGAAACAGGCAACGCTGGCGCTGATTTTCGCCATACTCCTTGGCGGGACCGCAACAGCCCAGAATGTGTTCATCCAGATCGAGGCGCATTCTGACATCGCGACGGCTCAGGAGCGCGTTGGTGTATTCGCCGAAAATCTACCCGATATACGGGGCCTAGAGATAGGATCGCGTTGGTATGGAATCGCGCTTGGTCCATACGACCGCGAGACCGCCAAGCTGCGTCTCGAAGCCCTGAAGGAACTGGGCATGATTCCGGCGGACAGTTACCTCGCGGACAGAGAGTCCTACACGCGGCAATACTATCCTGTCGACACCGACGCACCAAGCCCTCCGCAGATTACCTCCGATGACCGTGACCCGGCGACCGAACCGGTTACGGAACCCCAGCCACCGGACATCCCCGCCGAAACCCGGAGACAGGCACTACAGAGCGAATCGCGCCTTTCCGCCGAACGGAAACTGGCTCTTCAGCGCGCCCTTCGTGACCTCGGTTTCTACCAGAGCAGCCTTGATGCCGTATTCGGAAGGGGTACGCGCAGGGCGATGGCCGAATGGCAGGTATCGAAAGGCTATGAGCCGACCGAAGTCCTGACCACCCGACAACGCAAGGAAATCACCGTGGAGCACGGGGCGTTGCTGGTTCCGCTTGGGCTCCGTACACATATTGACGAAATCGCGGGTATCGAACTGCGACTTCCCGGTGCGATGGTGGCCTTCGATCGCTATGAACCACCATTCGCGCATTATAGCGCGATAGACGGTAGCGGCGCATCGGTCACACTTGTCAGCCAGACGGGTGACGCCGTTACACTGCGGGCTTTGTACGACGTCATGGAAAATCTCGCCATCGTGACGCAAGACGCCAGACATCAGAGAACGTCCAGCCGTTTCACGATTTCAAGCGTCGTTGAAAACAAAGCAATCTTCGTGCATGCAAGGCTTGTCGAGGGTGCCGTCAAGGGCTTTATCCTGACCTGGCCCAATCAGGATGACACCCTGTTCGCAGTTCTCGTGTATAACATGCTTGAAAGTTTCACGCCGATTTCGGGAAGTGTGATGCCCGATGTCCTTGCGGGTGGAGCATTGGGAAGCCCGATCGATCTATTCAGCGACCTCGACCTTCGCGAACCTCACGCGTCGCATTCAGGTTTCTATATTGACGGCGAAGCGACCGTGCTCACCGCATTCGAGGCGGTCAATGGCTGCCAGCGCATCACGCTTGACGGCATACACGATGCGGCGACCATCGCGTCGGACAGGGCTTTGGGGCTTGCCTTGCTGAAACCGGACCAGTCACTTGTTCCACCTGGCTATGCGAAGATCCGGCTCGGCATTCCGCAACTTAGATCAAGGATCGCCGTATCGGGCTATTCATACGGAGGCCGTTTGAATGCGCCAACGCTGACCTTTGGTCTGCTGGCAGATCATAAGGGGCTGGACGACGAGGAAACACTAATGCGACTTGCGCTTATCGCCAAACCCGGTGATGCGGGCGGTCCGATAATCGACGATTCCGGTTCGGTGGTGGGATTGCTGCTTCCCACAGAAACCGAGTCCCCGCAGCGCCTGCCACCGGATGTCAGCTTTGCCGTAAACACTGGCGCGATTGCTGGATTTTTCGAACGGACTGGCTTCGCGTTGGAAACAACCAACCGTAGCACCGGCGTTACTCCCGTGGCAATGGCCAGACTTGCAAACGACATGACGGTCCTTGTTGACTGTTGGGCGAAGTGATCATCGGCGAATTTCGTCAGCTTCGCGATTGAGCGTATATAGGTCAATCTCGGGTGAGGTCCCGCAATGGCGACATGTCATCGCGATGCGGTGAAGGCCGACAATATGGAGGACAATGGGATAGGATCCTCTTTTGGCCTATTCGTTCAATCCATTCATCGAGGGCTTTGAAACGAAAGCGCCGGTCGCACTTGGCTTATTTTCGTACCAGTGGGGCGGACAGCCGCGGTGAGATACGTTCCGATATGCCAGCGCTCGGGTGGTTATTTCTGGCTCCGCATTTCGTTTAAAGCCAGAGTGGGATCCAACCCGGAAGCCATTCGGTTGCTTCCATTACCGTATGCCAGCAGCCGGAGTGCCCCGAAAACAGTTTCTTCCCCGATGGATATTTGCAGTAGTTTCGCGGACTGGCGGTGTGGAATAGAATGCGGTGGGAGCCGGTTCAGGCCAGATTCAATGGCCAAGCATAGACGAAATCGGCAATCCGGTTCATTCGGGCAGACGTTGTGCCGGATGCGGCGGGAAGCCTGAGGCGCTCCCTCTCCCGGAGCATCAGGCCGGGGCGGTGGACGTTCGCGGCTAGCACCGCCAGCGCCACGGCGCGGGCGAAACCCTCCTTTCCGTGGCTCCGCCCGGGACTTCGACGGGACGGTCGGTGGCGGGAACATATGATGAACATCCGGGCCTCCGCCGGCCCGCCGGCGGCGTGGGCGCGCCGCGCGCCGCGGAACGCCTCCCCGCTTTCCCGGACGCGGTCCGCCTTCGACAGCCTGCCCCTGCGGGGCATCGCGTCGGCTCCAGCATCCCGACAGGCCCCAGCCGGTCCGGGGGGCTGTGCAGACCACGGTCGAAGCTCACCACCGACAGGTCGGGGAACCGGGCCCGCGCCTCCCCGCCCATGGGGACCGCCACGTCCACGTCGCTCCCCTCCCGCATCACCGATTGTTGCGGGAGGAATCCGTGACGGTCCTCAGGGACGCGGACCGGAACGCCGGGCTCCACCGGGACCCCGGCCTTTCCCTTCGATATCCAGCGGGTGTGCGGCCCGGATATCGGGTGCACCTTCCCGCGGTGCGGGACCGTCCCTCCCTTCAGGATCCGCCGTCCGGTCAGGTCCGCCCGGTGCCTGACATGGCCGATGAAGCCCCGGGTACTGTCCGATGGGCCCGGGATACCCAACCTGCCGTCGATCTCCGCGCAGCTGGCCTCCGCCCTGTCCGCCAGCTTCAGCGCCAGCCGGAGCGGCGCCTCCACGTCCCTCGGGCGCGGGTTGGCGAGCCGTGACGTGGCCACCCGGAGGTAGCCTTTCCGGAGCTTTCCGCAAAGGTGTTCCTTCCGCCGCCAGCCGCGCGGCCCAGGCCCCCGCAGGCCCGGGACACGTCCCGGACCATGCACCGCGCCGCGTCCATCGGCAGGCTGCGGTCGGTCGGATGGTGCACGTCGGTCCCGGCCACGAAGGAATGACGGCGGCCGCGCGACGCGGCGCCAGGCTTTTCCGCCGCCACCCTGTGGCCCCTCTCCACGACCATCCTTCCGACCTCGGCGAGGAGTTCCGGCGTGAGGAGCGGCACGCTGTCAACCGGACGCCGGTATTCGTATCCGTCCCCGTTCCACGGGCCGTGCCCCGGCCTCCGGCCTTCGCCGGATCGGGATGTGTTGGTTCGCCGGTTCCTGAAGCCGGTCGAAACCGCACCCGGGACCCTGCTTCACCACGCCGGGCACCGGGATGGTCAACGGCTCCATCCCCGGCCCGCCGACCCGGCGGCTCTTTCCGGGCGGCACCAGCCGACCCGGAAGCCCGGACAGCCGCTTTCGGGTCCCTTCGTCGCTGAAGGGGTCCTGGAGGCCGATCAGGATCGCCGGGATGTCGTCCCTCGATTTCACGTCCAGCCTGATCCTCCTGATGTCGGGGGCGCCGGGCCTCCGCCGGGTGTCGTGGACCCTGCGCATCGGGGCCTCCCGAGGGGAGGATTGCCGGATTCCGCGGCATATGGTGGTGAAATCGCCCCCTGACTGTCATATCCGGTGAATCCCCGCAAGGCGGATTCCGTCATTTAGCGCGAAAAACCCGTGACTTGGGGGTTTTCTGGCGGACACTACCTACGGACTGGACGGCAATCGGCGATTCACGCACCATGCATTGCGATATCACAGGTGACCCGATCCGTGCCGGATTTGCGCTATGGAGTGGAAGCGGCTCGATTCCTACCAAGCAGTGCGAACGGTAATTCAATTTCGGGATCACCAACCTTCCGTAATAACACCGTCGGTCACTGCCATGACGCGAAACGCGATATCAACCAAGACGACCGCCGTTTCGGTACCGCCGTTCAGCCGTTTTCCAACGCCTCCAACCCTCTACGGGCGAAAAGAGGAACGAATTCACCCATATTGAGCGCCCGCTCCCTATTGGAAGCGTTGCCGTCCAACGCTCGCTTTTTCACGCCCTGAAGAACCGCAGCCATCCGAAAGAATCCGAAAGCGAGAAAGAAGCCAAAATCCTCTATCGGCGGCAACCCTCTGCGACTTATGTAGTCGTCTACAAACTCATCATCTTCCGGCAATCCCTGCGCTGAGCGGTCAACACCGTCCAGCCCTCTCCCATCCGGGCCCGTAGGAAGCCTCCATTGCATGATAACCGACGCAAGATCCGCAAACGGATGACCTATAGTGGAAAGTTCCCAATCCAACACGGCGAGCACGCGGGGTTCCGTCGGCGAATAGATCAGATTGTCTATCCTGTAATCCCCATGGACCAAGGTGCGAGGGCCAATGTCGTCGAGACGGTCCTGAAGACGTTCGCCGAGTATCGCTGCCAGCCGATCCATGTCGGCGAGTGGAGCGGTTTCGGTCGCTCTGTATTGCCGCGTCCAGCGACGGGTCTGACGGGTGATATAATCCCCCGGAGGTCCGTAATCCGTGAGTCCGACAGCTTCCAGGTCGACTGAATGCAACGCGGCGAGCACCCGGCACATCTCCCGAAAATACGTCCGCCGCTCGACCTTCTCGACCGCGTCAAGCCTTGGATCGAAGAATATTCGGCCGGACACATGCTGCATCACGTAGAATGAAGAACCGATCACCGCACCGTCCTCACAGAGAAGATGCATTCTCGCCACGGGCACTTCGGTTGCCGCAAGCGCCACCTGGACCCGGAATTCCCGGTCAACCGCATGCGCTGTCTTCAAGAGCGGTCCAGACGGCTTGCGACGCAATACGTAGGTCGCGCCCGGAGTCGACAGTTCATAGGTCGGGTTTGACTGACCGTCGGCGTATTTGCGCGCCGTCAGCGGTCCCGCGTAATCCGGAAGACGCCCGCGGAGATAGGCGTCAACCGCCGCGATATCCAGGGAATGCGTGTCACCACCCATCTCAGGACCGTTGCCCGACGTTGACGCTCATCCGCTCAGATCGGGATGCGAGTCGCGCGACTGGCCCGTCGCCCGAAAAGCAGGCGTCCATAGCGTTTATCGGAAAAGGCATCGCTGGCCTATTGCAGGGAGCGGTATATTCATACAAATCAATGCACGCCTTTATTCGTATAGCGAATGAGTTCCGCCCGCGCGACCTGACGACGATGTACCGCATCCGGCCCGTCGGCAAGCCTTAGCGTTCGAAGATGGGTCCACATATGGGCAAGTGGCTGGTCCTGGCTTATCCCACCAGCACCATGCATCTGCATGGCCTCGTCAACGACCTTTAGCGCCATCAACGGCGCTACGACCTTGATTTTATGGATCCATGGCTGCGCCTGACGCACGCCCACCGTATCCATCATGTAGGCCGCTTTGAGACAGAGAAGCCGCGCCTGCTCGATTTCCATCCTCGCATTGGCGATGATGTCCTGATTGGCGCCGAGGGTGGCAAGCGGCTTGCCGAACGCATGACGCGCCAGCGCACGACGGCACATAAGCTCCAGAGCTTTTTCAGCCTGCCCGATCGCTCGCATGCAATGGTGAATACGTCCTGGACCGAGCCGCCCCTGAGCTACCTCGAATCCACGCCCGATTCCGAGAATCAGGTCCTCATTGGCGACGCGTACATCCGAGAAACGAATATGCATGTGTCCATGGGGCGCGTCGTCATGACCGAACACCTGCATCGGCCGAAGCACCTTGATTCCGTCAGCCGCAGCGGGGATCACAAACATTGAATGGCGACCGTGCTTTTGCGCGTTCGGGTCGGTGCAGGCCATGACGATATAAACCCGGGCCCTGGGATCGCCGGCACCGCTCGCCCACCATTTCTCACCGTTCAGCACCCAATCGTCACCGTTCCGACGCGCATCCAGTGAGATGTTCGTGGCGTCCGAACTCGCGACATCAGGTTCGGTCATGAGGTAGGCGGAGCGGATCTCACCCGCCAGCAGCGGCTCCAGCCAGAGATCCCTGTGGACCCGCGATCCATAACGCTCCAGCACCTCCATGTTACCCGTATCGGGGGCACTGCAATTGAACACTTCCGCCGCGATTCCCACCTTTCCCATCTCCTCGGCGAGATAGGCGTATTCTACGGTGGTCAGGCCATATCCCCTGTCGGAATCCGTCAGCCAGAAATTCCACAATCCCCGCGCCTTGGCCTGGGCCTTCAGGCCATCGAGTATCTCAAGCTGGCGGCTGGTGAACCGGAAACGCATACCGGAAGGATGCCTGCCGACTTCCGACTGGAATTCCGCGTCCAGCGGTTCGATTTCGTCAGCAATCATTTCACGAACGGCCTTTATCAACGGAACCAGCCGGTCGGTAACACCTAAATCCATCCCAAGCCCCCATTCTCTGACAACCTGACTCCCGAATTGCGACACGGCGGCTTTGCACGCAAGCTCAATCCGGCTCCGATCACCGCTTCAGACGAATACGATATTGTGCACCCGCTCCCTAGCACCGCCGGAATTCTGAGGGATTTCCAGACCGCTTCGACAGACCGATCTGGATCATGTCATCTCCCATGTATATTTGGCTTCCCGTTCGAAGATCCTGACTAGTAGTGTCAGCGAAGATCGCGCATTCCGAAAAAAGACGGTCTCAGGCATCCGCTTCATCCCCACCGAAATAGTGAAAGTTGATCCACTTGGTGATCAAAGCCGGTTTCGGATGGCCTTCGATTTCAACCTCGACATCCTAGGTCAGCGTGATCTCTTCGGTCACGCGTTCCTCGACGGATCTTAGAGTTTGAATCATAAGTCACTGATATGATCAAACCATTGTTTTCATGGAGTTGACGCCCCCGCCACCCGCCTGAGCGGGAACCGGCAGGCGGCCAGCGTTCGTTCGTGCCTCACTCACGCCCGAACCGGTGGCGCGTGATGCCTCACCCCGGATGCCAGCGAGTTCCCGCAGAGGCGCTCATAGTCCTTCGACAGGCGGCGGCACCGGCCCATCCAGGCGAAGGTCCGCTCCACGACCCACCGGCGGCAGGGAACCGTGAAACCTTTGACATCCTCCGGTTTTCCGACGGTCCCGGTCACGTCCGGCAACCCCATCCCCGCAGGCCGCTCCCGCAGCTTCGGACCGGGGTGGCCACCGTCGGCGAACGGCCTGCACACCGTGGGCACCGTCTCCAGCGGCTCCGCGGTCAGGTCCGGTGCGCCGTCCCGGTCCTGGATGTCGGCGGTGTGAACCGTCATGACGATCGGTGTGCCGTCGGCGTCCACGATCAGGTGCCTTTTCCTCCCCTTCACCTTCCTGCCGGCGTGGTGGCCGCGGGGGCCGCCGCTCTCCGTGGTCCTCACCGACCGGCTGTCGACCGGGGCGGCGGCCGGCTCCGCGGAGCGCCCCGGACACCGCCGCGCGAGGTCCCGGAGACGATGCGCGGTACGCTCCGGGAGCCCGCTCCGCCGCCATGCGTGAAAATGGTTCCGGTCGGTGGAAAACGGCGGATATCCAGAGGGTGACGCGCGCCACCGGCATCCCGTGGACAGGATATACCGGCCCGCGTCGAACACCGACCGAAGGTCGACCCCGCGCGGCCGTCCCATCCTTCCCCGCTTCGGAAGCATCGGCTCAATGACGGTCCATTCGGCGTCGGTCAGGTCATTTTGACTGTGGTCGTCCGAGCGCTTATGGAGCTGTTGGGTGGTCCTGTTCCAGGGCATGGCTCTCTCCGGATCTGGGTGCGTTCACCAACCGGAATGCCACATCCTGCGGGACCACTCAACTTATGGAACAAACTCTTAGAGTTTGAATCATAAGTCACTGATATGATTAAACTATTGTTTTTCATGGAGTTGACGCCCTCGCCACCCGCCTGAGCAGGAACCGGCAGGCGGCCAGCGTTCGTTCGTGCCTCACTCACGCTCGGACCGGTGGCGCGTGATGCCTCACCCCGGATGCCAGCGAGTTCTCGCTGAGCCTTTCGTAATCTTTCGACAGGCGGCGGCACCGGCCCATCCAGGCGAAGGTCCGCTCCACGACCCACCGGCGGCAGGGAACAGTGAACCCTTTGACATCCTCCGGTTTTCCGACGATCCTGATCACGTCCGGCAACCCCATCCCCCCAGGCCGCTCCCGCAGCTTCGGACCCGGGTGGCCACCGTCGGCGAACAGCCTACACACCGTCGGGGCCGTCTCCAGCAGCTTCGCGATCAGGTCCGGCGCCCCGTCCCGGTCCTGGATATCGGCGGTGTGAACCGTCATGACGATCGGCGTGCCGTCGGCGTCCACGATCAGGTGCCTTTTCCTCCCCTTCACCCTCTTCCCGGCGTGGTGGCCGCGGGGGCCGCCGCTCTCC
>CBDAVS010000022.1:0-199345 GCA_965201085.1 uncultured Rhodobacter sp.
CCGTCATCGACCCGGGGCGCCCCGTCGGCCCGCATCCGGACCCGCGGCCGCCGCCGCCGGGGACGGAAAAGGTTTGGCGGGCCCCGGGAGGCTGAACCGGGCCATCCAGGTCCGCGACGCCCCCGGAAAGCGGACACGGGAATGGGATGATGTACAGGTGTGGGACTTTGTAAGGGCTGGAACCCACCACGGCGCGGGCGGACCCCGCCGAACCGTCCGGAATTCAGTCGAGTGACATTTCCATGGCGCCCGGGGCCCTGGCGCCGGTCCATCCGGCCCGCTCCCCCCCCCCCCCCCCCCCCCCATGACCGGTGTGCGACCATCCGGCCGCGGTGGCGAACCCGGCGCGGGCCCGGCGGCCGTCGGTCAAGGGGACGGAGCCCTCCCCGTCCACCGGCGCGGTGAAGAGCCTTTCCAGGTCATCGACCCACATGCGTCCGGGGCGGGCGGGCTCCGGGAACGCCCCCGCCGTGCCCGCGGTGCGGGCGGCTGGACGGGTCGGGAGGCTCGCGCGGGCCGGACTCCGGAGGCTCGGCGAGGAGGGCCTCCCCCAGCCCGACCCCGTCGGGCCGGGTGAGAGAAGCGGGGATCCGCTCGACGGTGTCCATAGGGAACATATGGCGAATGAATGAAACACAGACAGGCCTCATGCCGGAAATAGCGCGGAATTCCTATCGTTACGTTACAGTGCCTTGCCATATTCGGGACGGATACCCTCCGAAATCTGCCGCAATTACCGAACCGAGCCTTCCATAATTGGGTGATGAGGAAGGATGAGTCTTTGGGTGGCCGTCTGACGACCCATCTGAAGTGATCCGGTGTCCTGACCGGAAGGATTCGTCACCCTAGCACGGTCATCGCATTTCGCTCGATGTACTGTGCCTCGACCGCAACGGCGCGGCGTCGGTGGCATCGCGATTTCAGTCCGCGCTCCGACCCACGAGAAAGTCGGCGGTTTTCGCTCCCGTCACACGCTGAATTTCATTGGGGTCCACAGAGAATATATGCCGAGGTGTACCGCCCGCGGCCCAGACTTTATCGAATCTCAATAGGCACTCGTCTATGTAGTGTCCGCCAGAAAACTGCCAAGCTGCGGTTTTTTCGTGGTAAATGACGGAATTCGCCTTGCGAAGAATCACCGGATATGGCAGTCAGGGGGCGGATTCGCCACCATATGCCGCGGAATCCGCCAATCCTCCCCTTCAGGAGCCCCCCATGCGCAAGGTCCACGACACCCAGCGGCGGCTCGACGCCCCCGACATCACGAGGATCAGGCTGAACGTGAAATCGAGGGACGACATCCCGGCGATCCTGATCGGCCTCCAGGACCTCTACAGCGACGAAGGGACCCGAAAGCGGCTGTTCCGGCTTCTGGACAGGATGGTGCTGCCCGGAAGGAGCCGCCGGGTCGGCAGGCCGGGGATGGAACTGTGGACCATCCTGGTGCTGGGGGTCGTGAAGCAGGGTCTCGGGTGCGATTTCGACCGGCTTCAGGAACCGGCGAACCAACACATCCCGATCCGGCGAATGATGGGCCACGGATCATGGGACGTGGACGGATACGAATACGAATACCAGCGTCTGGTTGACAACGTGTCGCTCCTCACGCCGGAACTCCTCGCCGAGGTCGGAAGGATGGTCGTGGAGAGAGGCCACAGGGTGGCCGGAAAAAAGCCTGGCGCCGCGTTGCGCGGCCGCTGTGATTCCTTCGTGGCCGGGACCGACGTCCACCATCCGACCGACCGCAGCCTGCTGATGGACGCGGCGCGGTGCATGGTCCGGGACGTGTCCCGGGCCTGCGGGGGGCTGGGGCCACCCGGCTGGCGGCAGAAGGAATACCTTTGGAAAAAGCTCCGGAAAGGCTACCTCCGGGTGGCCACGTCACGGCTCGCCAACTCCCGCCCGAGGGACGTGGAGGCGCTGCTCCGGCTCGCCCTGAAGCTGGCGGACAGGGCGGAGGCCAGCTGCGCGGAGATCGACGATATGTTGGGCATCCCGGGCTCATCGGACAGTATCCGGGGCTTCATCGGCCATGTCAGGCACCAGGCGGACCTGACCGGACGGCGGATCCTGAAGGGAGAGACGATCCCGCACCGCGGGAAGGTGCACTCGATATTCGAGCCGCACACCCGCTGGATATCGAAGGGAAAGGCCGGGGTCCCGGTGGAGCTCGGCGTTCCGGTCCGCCTCCTTGAGGACCGTCACGGATTCCTCCTGCACCATTCGGTGATGTGGGAGGGGAGCGACGTGGACGTGGCGGTCCCCATGGGCGGGGAGGCGCGGGCCCGGTTCCCCGACCTGTCGGTGGTGAGCTTCGACCGTGGTTTCCACAGCCCCTCGAACCGGCTGAGGCCTGCCGGGATGCTGGAGCTGAACGCCATGCCGCGGAAAGGCAGGCTGTCGAAGGCGGACCGTGTCCGGGAAAGCGGGGAGGCGTTCCGCGAGGCGCGGCGCGCCCACGCCGCCGTCGAATCGGCCATCAACAGCCTGGAGCACCGTGGCCTCGACCGGGTGCGGAGCCACGGAAAGAAGGGTTTCGCCCGCACCGTGGCGCTGGCGGTGCTGGCCGCGAACGTCCACCGCCTCGGCCTGATGCTCCGGGCGAGGGAGCGCCTCAGGCTCCCCGCCGCCGCCTGACCGGGGCGTCCACCGGTGAACCGGCCCATGGAAGGTCCCGCCGCTGCGGGGCCCGCACCGGCGTGCCCGCGGGCCGGCGGAGGCCCGGATGTTCACCATATGTTCCCGCCACCGACCGTCCCGTCGAAGCCCCGGGCGGCGCTCCGACGGGCCCGGCCAGGGTCCCGTGAAGCCGGAATCCGCCGGATTCGGCCCGATCCCCGGAAAAACACGGGGTTTTCTGGCAGACACTATGTAGGTGCGGATGGGATTGAGGTGGCCAACCGGTGCGACCCCGCCAATCGCGAATCCAGTCTGAGACCGAATCAGATCGGCGTCGACCTTGACCAAGCGTTCGCCTGTCACTTTGCCCACCTTTTCAGAATCGATCTGGTTCCCACCAGCGGTGAGGAACAATATGGCTTCCCCGCTTGGCTCTCCCTTGAATATGATGGACTTCATGATCTGGTTTAGATGGCAGCCCGCCACCTGCGCCACCGTGCAGGTGTTTCTGGGCATTTCAAGGATTTCGGCTTCAAGTCCAGCCGCTTCCAGAGCGTCGCGGACCCTTTTCAGACCCTATTCAGGCCTTTGCTCATATCAATGCTCTAGCTTCGAAGGAAAACACTTATGCTTGCTATGTCAAGAGGACAACCAGTCAGGCAGGTGAGATGTTGGGATGTCGGTCTGGGAAGAACCGGGATTTCAAGATCTTGCATCGTGCCTCAATGAGAACTGGTGGGTGATCTGGGGTGGCCTATCACTTTGGGTTCGCGGGACATCGCGCTTCATGAGATTCGTGCATGGATAGATCTCTAGACCGTCACCTTGCCGACTTCGCTTGCGCGTGGGTATGAATGTGATGATCCAGAAATTCGATCTCGGATTGCTCTGCCTGAGGACCGGGATGAGTCATTCCGGGTCGCTCCCACCTTCAATCGGGGCTTCGAAGCGAGGTGGTAGCAAGGCTCCGGGTGAAAATTCGCGTTATGGTCGCTGAACGGGGCTCTGACTGATTGCAGGCTGGATTTCATGCGTGTTGAGTGGTTAGCATGACGCCGTCGCATGAACGCTCCGGTGATTGAATGACGCTTGATGACATAGATAGTAACGGAATTATCCGGGAAGCTTACCGGATCGAGGGAATCGGGCCTGCTGAATGTCGATCCATTTTTTTGGACTGGGCGATTAGGCTACCCAGTGAATTTGTCACACGGGACGCTATCGCCATGCTGCTCGATATTTGCGGAGCCGATACTCCCGATCATCCAATGAGCGTGATTCTCCAAGCGGGTCTCGAAGAGGCGGAGCCTTCGAGGCGCCGCAGCGGTCGGCGCTCGCGGGTGAGGGAGGTTTAGGGCCCGTAAACATTCACCTCACGGCGATCACGGCGGCGGCCGCAGGAAACGTCGCCCGGAAGCCCGGTTTCGTCCTTTCACAGCGGGTGACGACGGCCCGGAAATCCCTGATCCTCACGAAACGGTTCCCGGTCCAGCGCCGCCATCCATACACCCCTTCGCCGTACCCGCGCACCTTCTTCCGGTTCCCCGACGGGCCGGTCCGCGTCGAAGGCCCCGTCGCCGACGGGCGCGCAGGAAGACCGGCCCCCATCGGCTCCGGCGGCCCCCGCGGGTCGTGCGCCCGATCCGGAAGCGCCACGATGTCCACGGGATGGCCGGGTGCGCCGGCCATCGCCAGCACCTTGCCGGCCAGGCCTCCGCCGGAGCGTCCGACGCCGTTCTCCCGCGCCCCTTTGCTCCCGTCGCCTTCCGGTGGGCCCGCGTCACGACGCCGTCCACGCACGGGCGCTCCAGGTCGAGGTCTCCCGACAGCGCCCTGAGAACACGGTCGGTCACGCCTTTCGGCACCCGGCGCCGGCGGCGCCCGGACACGCCGCTCCATTTCCCGAAGCGCCCGGGAAGGCCGCGCCGGGGGACACCCGTCCGCGCCCTCCGGAGGATGGCTCGGAGGAAGGGGCGGCCGTCCGCCGCCGTGACCCCGGGGTCGCCCGCTCCGCCCGACGGAAACTCCCCGACCGCCCGCCACATTCCGTCCGTAAGTCCGTTCCCGCTCCTTTCCATGGTTCCGTCCCCGGTTGCCGGTAACGCCGTTCCGGCTGTGTTCGGGGACGGATATGAACGGTCCAGACCGGTGGTTCAACCAGGAATGTCAACGGGCCCTGGAGTCTATGCCCGTAGGCGCTTTCGCAGTCAGCCTTTTTCGCCCGTAGCGCGCCATCGCTCCGCCAGATTCTCTATGGCCGTTACCCGTTTCTTTGGATCGGGATGGCTCAGGAACCAAGCCGGAACTGCCTGCGAATTGCCGTGGCTAAGCCTGTCAAGCTTTCGAAGCAGTGATGTCTGAGCCTCTGTCCCGATTCCCGCTTTAACCAGCAAAGCCGCCGCATAGGCATCGGCCTCATACTCGTCATTCCTGCTTAGCTTGGCGGTGAAGAGCGCTGTAAGCCCGTTGGCGAGATATCCGCTTATCCAGCGAAGTATGGGTGCGAAGGGCAGGAAACGACCCGCTGCCAATACAATCGCGGTCCGAAATGCGTTCTGCCCGGTGAATACGATCATACGTCGTCGTGAATGCCCCAGAGCGACATGCCCGAGTTCATGTGCGATCACGCTCGCCAACTCATCCGAACTGACCTCGCCAGCCCTGTATTTCCGAATGAAACCGCGGGTGATGAATATTCGGCCGTCAGGCGCCGCGAGTCCATTGATCGGTTCGATTTCGTAGACGCGGACATCAATGGCAGGAAGGTCAATCGCTTTCGCCATCCGGTCGGTCAGAACCTTGATCGTCGGGTCCACCAATCTGTTGGAATTCGCACTGAGGTCGCGTGCCATCTTCCAGGCCGAAATGCGATACATTACAAGACCGTATAATATGGCAAGGAGAATGGGTGCGAACTTCAGCATGAGACAAATATGGGACACACATTCCCGTCAGGCAATAACTTGTCGTATTCAAGGCCAATAGATTTGTCGGAATTGTCTCCCCGGTGCCAGTCCGAAGCGCAACACCGGCCCGTTTCCGGAGCGAGGGGGGGCGGCCCGACCGAAACCGGACGGACGCGCCGGCAGGTCCCCTTCGGCAGGTGCCGGCGCGGCGGCCCGTCGGTATGCCCGTTCAGGCCCCGCTCCCACGAGTGGTGGGGCGTCGGGAGGAGGAAGTCGGCCTCCAGCGCCTTCGCCACCTTCGCGTGCCCCGCGAACTCCCCGCCGTCGTACACCGTGATCGTGTGGACCCTGGCCCCGGGACCCTCGGGAAGGTCGGTCATCGTCTTTCCGACCACCTCCGCCCTCTTTCCGTCAACCCGTTGGACAGGCGTGAATTCCGACGCCCGGTCCACAGGCGATACCACCGCGCCGCCATGACCCCCGCCGATCACCGTATCCGCCTCCCGGTCACCGATCCTCACCTTCCTGTCGACGGTCTCCGGGCGCTCCGGGATGTCCCGCCGGCCCGGGATTTGACCCCCGGCCCGCGTGGCGGCCACCCTGCCGGGTGCGCTTCTTTCCCCGCCGCCGCAGGTGCCCGCAAAGCGTCCCTCCGTCCCTGCGGTCCGCGCGTACGAGGTCGTATATCCGCTGCCCGCCGACCATGCCGGGGTCCTCCAGCCGGAGACGGCCCGGGACCCGCTCCGGGCTCCAGCCTTCCCCGGCTTCGCCACGACCGCCGCCGTCGCGACGGAGCTCACGCGATATCGTCGACGGGTCGCGCCCGGGCCGCCGCGCGATGGCCCCGTTCGAAAGCCCGCCTTTCCCCGTCGCGTATATCCGGCATCTTCCGTCGAAGGTCAGATGACGGTAGCCCTTGGGCATGACACTCTCCTATCGTTCACACAGGGACTGTCGCCGTTTTCTGGCCGATTCGCAGGATGCCGCACCCGAAACGCAGCTTCCCTCCATCAACGGTGTTGCACTTCAGGGCGAAACGGGGGTCTTTAGCTTGGCATCGATCCGGAACGTGTTTCCACCATGATTCACAATTCAGGTGTCGTGACACTCCTGCCGCCGGAGCGATTCAAGTAAGGCCGGATACGCACCTATGCCCAAATCCAGCCAAGTCACTCCTCAACTCAAATTTATTCATTCACGTCTCCATGTCACCGTAACCTTTGTTGGCCCCCGGAATGCCCATCCCGCAAAGACGACTTCCTCGGAAATACGCATTTCCGGAAAACGCTCGAACAGCATCGGCAAGGCGACTTCCGCGATCAGGGCGCGGCTTGCGGCGGCTCCGGCGCAGAAATGGGGGCCGGCGCCAAAGGCCAGGCTGGGCGAGGTGTCGCGGATTATGTCGAATCTCTCCGGCGCTTCAAAGACCTCCTCATCTCGATTGCCGGAGCCGAACATAAAAAAAGACACGGGTTTCAGCTTTAAAATCGATGCCATCGACAGCGTCGTCCCGAGCAACCCGACGGGGCGACATTCCAATGGGAGAAATCCATCTCGCATATTCATCAAACGCGTCTCGCCAGATCGCCTGACCGGCTCTAATGCGTTCCAGCTGTTCGGGATGCGTAAGCAGAGCCCATGCAGTCCCGGCGATCGCGTCACGCGGCTCGTTCTGGCCACCTGAAATCGCCAGTTTCACATTGGCCCGGACGGACTCCAGCGGCAGGCCCGCCCGAAGCTGAACCGACAGAAGCGAAAGGTCCGAATCTGGCATGATTTCGCACAACCGTTCATCGATATGGGCATCGATCGAGGCGGTGCAGTCTTTGCAGTTCGCCTCGATTCCGGGATCGGTCGCATAGTTGTCGATACCATCGGTCATGCCCTGGCTTACTCGGTCGACTTCGCGCCAGTCCATGTTGTGAAGTCCTGTGATCACCCTGAGAGCATGGCCTGAAACCGGCATGGCGTAATCGGCTACGAGATCGCAGCCCCCTTTCGGGGCGAGGGTGTCCAATACCTTCTCGGTATGTTTCCGAAACTTAGGAAGCCAGTGATCGCGAACGGTTATTGGACTGAAGGTGGGGAATGTGGTTCTCCGCTCGGCCGCGTGGGCCTCTCCATCCTTCCGCATCATGTTTTCGCCCATCAGGATGCTCATCAGGCCATCTGGCTGGTAGCTGGAGAAGACGTGGATACGTTTTTCCTGATCGAATATCGCGTTGCGTCTGGTGAAGAGCGTGGCACCGAGTTGCGGAACGAAGCATACCGGCGCTTCTGTTCGCATCATTTTGAGTGCGGGATATGGATCGTCGTGGAAGGAGGTGGGATCGATCTCGATTGCCGGAGCCTTACCCATGGAAATTGCCTGCGATGACCATTGTCGATTTACATCTGCATTTTCGCGAGCTTTGTCCGCTGGCGCAATGCTCGCAAAGTGGTGAATCAGGGATTGATCCGACTATGGCGGCAACGGTGCAGCCGGTCCGTCAACCTTACCTGACCCCGGAACTGAACGGGTACGGTGTCGTCAGCCGGATCTGATCCGAGTCGTCGGCGCATATGTGGGTTCTCCCATGCAGGACGGATACACTCCCTGAAGTATGGCTTTTGGGCAGGACGGTCAGCTGGTGAAATGTCCGTAACCGATACCGGTCCCGTGACTGGCCGTGGAATGCCGTTTGTTCACCGTGTTCGCATGACATTCCAGTTGAAATTCTGCAGGTCGGTGATTGGCGCTTGCCGTCGCACCGTCATGGCCCTTCATCTTGCCGACCTTCAACGGGGGACTGCGGGATGACGAGTAGAACCGCAGGTCAGTCATTTCGGGTTAAATGGAAGCTTCCGAATCACCGCAAGGCAGTTGCCGTCGTTTCCGTCGGGATATCCGCCTAGTGTCCCAATACCTTCATTCCGCACTCGATACCTTCGATGGTCATCGGAACCATACGGTCCTGACCGAGGATATCCCGGATCATCTGGATGGACTGCGTATACTGCCAGACCCGTTCCGCGACAGGATTGATCCAAAGAATCGCCGGCCATTGATCACGGGCCCGTTCAAGCCAGACCTGGCCCGCTTCGGCATTCCAGTGCTCGTTGGCACCGCCAGCAAAGGCGATTTCATAAGGGCTCATCGAAGCGTCGCCCACGAAGATACACTTATAGTCCTGTCCGAAAGTGCGCAGCACTTCCAGCGTAGGCGTCCGCTCGCTCCATCGCCGGCGATTGTCCTGCCAGACTCCTTCGTACAGGCAGTTATGATAGTAGTAGTGCCGCATATGCCTGAACTCCGAGCGCGCGGCCGAAAACAGTTCTTCCACCAAACGGATATGCGGGTCCATCGAACCGCCGACATCGAGGAACAGAAGCACCTTCACAGCGTTCCTTCGCTCCGGTCTGGTCCGTACGTCCAGAAAACCCTGCTCCGCCGTCGCTCTGATCGTTCCGTTCAGATCCAACTCATCCGCCGCTCCGTCACGAGCCCATCGGCGAAGACGTTTCAGCGCGACCTTTATGTTGCGCGTGCCGATTTCGATCGTGTCGTCGAGGTCTTGGAATTCGCGACGGTCCCAGACCTTCACCGCACGCCGGTGGCGGCTTTCATGCTGACCGATTCTCACACCTTCGGGATTGTAGCCATATGCGCCGAATGGGCTGGTACCGGCGGTTCCGATCCACTTGCTGCCGCCTTGATGACGGCTTTTCTGTTCGCGCAAACGCTCCTTTAACGTCTCCATTAACCTGTCGAAGCCTCCAAGCGCCTCGATGCCTGCCATCTGATCTTCGGTCAGGTGCCTTTCGACGAGTTTCCTGAGCCAATCCCCGGGAAGATCGACAGCGGCGACCAATGCCTCGGGTGGGATCTGATCCAATCCTTCGAACGTCTGGCTGAATACGCGGTCGAATTTATCCAGATTACGCTCATCTTTCACCATCGCCGAACGGGCTAGAAAATAGAATCGCTCCGCTTCATATGTGACAAGCCCTTTCCCCAAAGCTTCGAGGAAGGTCAGGTACTCCCGAAGACTGACCGGAACTCCGCCTTCGCGCAAATTCTCGAAGAAGGGCAGGAACATCAGCGATATGCGCGCTCGACGAAGATAGCGGTGAAAACGGCGAGAACGCCGAACACCATTGCGTAAACGGCGGCGTATTGCGCTATATCCTTTGCGTTTCCCCCTCGACGTATCGCTCGGTAACCGCCAAGAAGCGCACCGATTACAGCAAATGCCAGCACGATCATATAGGCCACCATTCCATGCGTGAGGGAACGTCAATAAAAGTCCCCGTGCCGTTCCACGAACCGGCATGAAGCCAGCGAGCGACGGCTTCAGTGCGAAATCGCGCCGTCAAAACCAACATTGCGACGGGTTTGGCGAGCGCCTCGCCATTTATTTCGCGGATTCCTGAAGGGACTGATTGCTGTATCATTCTGAGTGCGACCCGCTATGCCGATAGCGTTGAGGAAGAAGTCTTCGCCCGGACCCGGGAATGGTTCCTGTGTCGCGGTGATTGATATGCCGGAACATCATCTACCACCAAATCAACGATTGCCACGCGCCATGAACGCCAATCGCTCGAACATATGAAGATCCTGCTCGTTCTTGAGCAGGGCTCCATGAAGTTTCGGCAGCGCGTTCCTGCCATCCAGCTTCAGGTCCTCGGCCGATAGATCCTCGGCAAGCAGCAGCTTCAGCCAGTCCAGAACCTCAGAGGTGGACGGCTTCTTCTTAAGCCCGGGCGTCTCGCGCAGCTCGAAGAACCGCGAAAGCGCCGCAGCCAGGAGGTGTTTCTTTAGTCCCGGATGATGTACCTCGACGATCTTTCGCATCGTCTCCATGTCCGGGAATCGGATATAGTGAAAAAAGCAGCGTCTTAGGAACGCGTCCGGCAGTTCCTTTTCGTTGTTCGAGGTGATGATGACGATCGGTCGGTGCCGCGCCGTGACGGTCTCTCCGGTTTCGTAAACCTGGAACTCCATTCGATCGAGTTCCTGAAGCAGATCATTCGGGAACTCAATATCCGCCTTGTCGATTTCGTCGATCAGCAGCACGGTCTTTCGATCCGCGGCGAACGTCTGCCAAAGCTTTCCGGGTTTGATGTAGTTCCGGACATCATGGACGCACTCCTCACCAAGCTGGCTGTCGCGCAGGCGTGACACCGCATCGTATTCGTAAAGCCCCTGCTGCGCCTTGGTGGTGGATTTGACATGCCATTCTATGAGTTCGAGACCAAGCGCCTGCGCGACCTGTTTCGCAAGTTCCGTCTTTCCGGTACCCGGTTCGCCCTTTACCAACAGCGGACGCTCCAGGATGACGGCGGCGTTCACCGCTACTTTCAGGTCATCGGTCGCTACATAGGAATCGGTGCCGGAGAATCTCATGGGTCGCCGTCGGATTGGCTCAAGCTCGAATTCTCACCCCTATAGGCCTCCAAAACGTCTTTCAAGCGCATGGTTTCCGAGCGTGACAAGGCATCGCTCTTAGGCTAATTCGTTCCATCATCGAATCGCCGGGCTCAATCGGGTCCCATAATGGATCGGATTGTCGAATACGAAGGAGTCAACATGGTGGCTAGGATCGTTCTTCCGGATGACTACCGACCTTCCGAAGACGAGGCGTTCATGAACGAGCGCCAGTTGGAGTATTTTCGGCGGAAGCTGTCAGTCTGGCGAAACGAGTTGCTCAATGAATCGAAACATACGATCGAGGGTCTGCAGGACAGCGCGCGCAGCGTTCCCGATATCGCCGACCGCGCCAGCGAGGAAAGCGATAGGGCTCGGGAGCTTCGTACCCGTGACCGCCAACGTAAACTGGTCGTGAAAATCGATGCCGCACTGCGTCGAATCCAACAGGGAGAGTATGGTTACTGCGAAGTGACCGGAGATCCGATTTCGATCAGGCGGCTTGACGCCCGACCCATCGCGACAATGAGTCTTGCGGCGCAGGAGCGGCACGAGCGACGCGAAAAGGTACACCGCGGATAAGTTCTCCGAAACATTGATGCCTGAATTCCAGCACCCCGGCGGTTCTCAATCAAAGCGATGCTGAAGGGTAGGCAAGTCTCGATCATTGGCGCGGGTATCGCTGGCCTGTCGCTGGCGGTGGCTTTGGCACGGCGCGGTGCGCGGGTCAGTGTTCTGGAACGATCATCCACCGTCTCAACATCGGGAGCGGGGATCCAGATCACCCCCAACGGTTTCGTTGTGCTGAAGGCGCTTGGGTTGGGCGATGCGTTGCTGTCGATGGGGCTACAGGCGCAAGCCGTCGAACTCAGGGACCACCGAGCAGGACGGCGAATTTTGCGAATCGATCTAACCAAACAGCGGAGCGGGCAGCCCTTTGTGCTTGTCCATCGAGCGCGTCTTATCTCTCTGCTGGAGGGGGCGGCGCATAGGGCCGGGGTGGCTCTGACTTATGGCATTGTAGCCGATCCCGGAAGTATGGCCGGGCAGTTGGTGATCGGAGCGGATGGCATCAATTCCAAAACACGGCTTTTTCTGAACGGGTCGGGAGAGCCGTTCTTCACGGGGCAGGTCGCCTGGCGGGCGGTCGTGGCCGATGATGCAGTTCCTGAAGCGCATGTCTACTTGGGTCCAGGTCGACATCTGGTGACCTACCCGATCGGAGCGGGATTTCGGAACATCATCGCAGTCGAGGGGCGCCGGAGTTGGGAGGTGGCCGAATGGGACCAAATCGATGATCCCACCAACCTTAGGGCGGCGTTCGCCAGTTTCGAACCGGAGGTTCGGCACTGGCTGGATCAGGTGAATGATGTCCGGCTTTGGGGATTGTTCCGGTACGAAGTTGCCGGACGCTGGCATGACGGACGTATCGCGATTCTCGGCGATGCGGCGCATCCGACTCTTCCATTCCTTGCGCAGGGGGCGAACCTTGCACTTGAAGACGCATGGGTACTCGCTCATTGCCTGGACCGGTCGCCCCAGGATGAAGCGCTGTCCGAATACCAAAGGCTTCGCTACAGACGGGCTGTGCGTGTAACCGCCACGGCGACGGCGAATGCGCGGAATTTCCACCTTGGGAGTCCGCTGGTAAGGCGGATTGCCCACACCGCCCTTGGCATTGGTGGCACCCTTGCGCCTCGGATGGCACTGAGGCGGCTCGAATGGCTCTACGATTTCGACGTGACCTGTTCATGACGCAATCACCATTATCCATCGGGTGATACGGCGATGACCCATCGATAGCACCATGCATCGGGCCGATTGGCGGATCGTTCAGGGCGCGGCTTCAAGTGCCGAGACGATGCCGCTGAAGTCGGTGGGAATCAACGAAGCACCGCCGACCAATGCCCCGTCCACATTGGAGACACTGAATATATCTCCTGCGTTCGTGGGCTTGACCGAGCCTCCGTAAAGAAGCCGGATTTCGCTGGCATCAGGTCCAAATCGATCCTGTAGCTGTGCGCGCATGAAATCATGTACTTCAGCGATCTGCTCCAGAGTCGGGATCTTTCCGGTTCCGATGGCCCAGACGGGTTCATAAGCGACGACGGTCACGCGCCCCTCTGCCTGGTCGGGGACCGATCCGCCCAATTGCGCACCGATAACGTTCAGCGTTTCACAGTTTTCCCTTTGCTCCAGGGTTTCACCGACGCAGATCACGGCGGTGAGTCCGGCCGCATTTGCGGCAACGGCCTTACTTCGAACAATTTCATCCGTCTCTCGATAGGCGGCCCTTCGTTCCGAATGACCGACGATAACGTAGGTGGCACCGGCATCCGCCAACATATCCGCCGAAACGTCACCGGTATGTGCCCCATTGGCGGAGAAGTGACAGTCCTGTCCGCCGAGGGTGATCGCACTTCCCGCAACGCGTTGTGAAAAGCGTTCCAGCAACGTGGTTGGTGGGCAGATCAAAATGTCACAAACCGGATCCATATGGGCATCGGCCAGTTCGTTCAATCCATCAATATTGGAGGATAACCCATTCATTTTCCAGTTACCTGCGGCGAGTTTGCGTCTGTTGTTCATAGTGACCTCGCAAGAATTGGCTTCGATTGCCTTTCCAACCCGATAAATAGGTGATTTTGGAGTGTTCAAAGCTCCGCTGAGCGCTGTTCTACCGGTGTATATAGGCCTCTGGTTCGGTTGCGGGCGTGGTGCCCGCGGAGGCACTAATCCGCGTCCGGTTGCTCCGGAGGAGCGGCGTTGCGAAACGCATCTATTCGGTCGAGCGCTTCGAAAATCCGCTCGATGGTTGGATAGCGTGTATGGTCTGTATGGAAGCGTCTGTTGTTCCATATCTGAGCGCAAAGGCAGATATCGGCGAGTCCGGGCATCCCGCCATAGCAGTAAAGTCCGGTGTCAGGGCTGTTGGCGAGCATCCTCTCGAGTGCTTCGAACGTCGTCTCGACCCAATGCCGAAACCATGCCGCTTTGCCCGCCCCATCCAGTCCCAGCTTTTCGAGATGGCGAAGCACCCGCAGGTTGTTCAGTGGGTGGACTTCGCACGCGATCATACAGGCCAACGCCCGCACCCGGGCACGGCCCTTCGGGTCTTCAGGTAGGAGCGGTGGCTGCGCGTGTGCTTCATCAAGGTATTCAATAATCGCAAGTGATTGTCTCAGTGCCGTTCCGTCCTCTAATTCCAGTGCAGGCACGAGACCGGCGGGATTCATTTCCAGAAAGGCAGGTGTTCGGTGTTCATCTTCGAGCAGGGAATTGGATATGTAGCGGTAGTCAAGTCCTTTGAGATTCAGCGCGATGCGCAACCGCGCTGATGTGGATGACCGGAAGTAGTTGCGCAGAACGTACATCATCCATCCTCCTGATCCTGTGCCACACGGCACGCGTTGGACATTGTCGGCGTTTCCTCTTGCGAATGACGGGGAACCGAGGCAGAATCACCATACCCCAAAACAGCAAGGATCCATTATCATGCTTCGGTCCGCCGTCAATGAAATCCTCCAGGAATCCGACGCTTTCATTCGCTGGCATGGCTATAGGTTGCCGCCGTTCGCATATTGGTCGCCGGATGAACTGCGAAGGCGTACCGCTTTTGACAGCGCCATGATCCGGAACCACTTTCTTGGGTGGGATATCACGGATTTCGGTGAGGGACGGTTCGAGGAGCTGGGACTGTTCCTTTTCACGGTTCGTAACGGTTCGGCGACCAATGTCTCGCGCGGCAAAGGCATGCTCTACGCTGAAAAGTTGTTGATTTCGGACGAGGGGCAGGTGACACCGATGCATCGCCATAACTTCAAGACGGAAGACATCATCAATCGAGGTGGCGCCACCCTAGTGCTGGAGCTGTTCCGGGCGGATTCGGAAGGCGGTATTGATGAGACTGCCGAGGTTGCTGTACGAACGGACGGTTCGTTCAGATATCTGTCCGGTGGTGACCGCCTGAAGCTTGAGCCTGGCGAAAGCGTGACGTTGGAGCCTGACATCTGGCACTCGTTCTGGGGTGAGGGTGGGCGTGTGCTGATCGGTGAGGTATCCAATGTGAACGACGACCGTACGGACAATGTCTTCCGGGAAAAAATCGGAAGGTTTTCCACCATTGAGGAGGACGTTGCACCGACCCATCTGCTGGTTTCGGATTACGATACCTAGTGTCTGCCAGAAAACCCCGTGTTTTTCCGGTGACAGGGCCGGATCCGGCGGATTTCGGCTTCACGAGACCCTAGCCGGGCCCGTCGGAGCGCCGCCCGGGGCTTCGACGGGATGGTCGGTGGCGGGACCACTCAACTTATGGAACAAACTCTTACTGATCTCATGAGGCATTTTCCTGAACGGCGTTTCCATAAAATCCAGAGAGTCATCGATATCATTGAAGAGGTTCGAGGTCTTATCCAGGCTCACAAAAGGTGCCCGGAATGACTATAGACCTTAGAGTTTGTTCCATAAGTTGAGTGGTCCCGCAGGATGTGGCATTCCGGTTGGTGAAAGCAACCAAATCCGGAGATCGCCATGCCCTGGAACAGGACCACCCAACAGCTCCATAAGCGCCCGGACGACCACAGTCAAAACGATCTGACCGACGCCGAATGGACCATCATCGAGCCGATGCTGCCGAAGCAGGGAAGGATGGGACGGCCGCGCGAGGTCGACCTTCGGTCGGTGTTCGACGCGGTCCAGTATATCCTGTCCACGGGATGCCAGTGGCGCGCGTTACCCTCTGGATATCCACCGTTTTCCACCGTCCAGAACTATTTTTACGCATGGCGGCGGAGCGGGCTCCTGGAGCGTCTCGTGCATCGTCTCCGGGACCTCGCGCGGCGGTGTTCGGGGCGCTCCGCGGAGCCGACCGCCGCCCCGGTCGACAGCCAGTCGGTGAAGACCACGGAGAGCGGCGGGCCCCGCGGCTACGACGCCGGGAAGAAGGTGAAGGGGAGGAAAAGGCACCTGATCGTGGACGCCGACGGCACACCGATCGTCATGACGGTTCACACCGCCAACATCCAGGACCGGGACGGCGCACCGGACCTGATCGCGAAGCTGCTGGAGACGGTGCCCACGGTGTGTAGGCTGTTCGCCGACGGTGGCTACGCGGGTCCGAAGCTGCGGGACCGGCCTGCGGGGATGGGGTTGTCGAACGTGATCAGGATCGTCGAAAAACCGAAGAATGTCAAAGGGTTCACGGTTCTCTACCGCCGCTGGGTGGTGGAGCGGACCTTCGCCTGGATGGGCCGGTGCCGCCGCCTGTCGAAAGATTACGAAAGGCTCAGTGAGAACTCGCTGGCATGGGCGCAGCTGGCCGCCTGCCGGTTCCTGCTCAGGCGGGTGGCGAGGGCGTCAACTCCATGAAAAACAATAGTTTAATGATATCAGTGACTTATGATTCAAACTCTTAGAGAATTTCCTCTGCCGAACCATGTTTGACGTAATCAACTACCTCATAGATTCCATCCATCCGTTCTGTGATGCAGATCTCCGCAACGGCCCGCGCTTTGCCGTATTTTCAGCTTCGCTGTTCGAAAGGGTAATCTTCGAACCGCTTGAATAGGTTCAGGCATCTGGGATGCGGCATCAGCTTCGCGCTCCCGCTGTTCATTCACGAGAGTCGAATGTTGGGTTCCTCCAATCGCACAAGTTTTTGGGTATCCACAACCAACACGTCGTGAACCACGTCCCTGCAAGCGCGCGCAAAAACCACCGTCTCAAGCCATTTCTTTGTCGGCCAGAAAAATACCATCGAGTTGATGAGTTCGTACCATTCCCAAAGTTCGACACCGGGCGGGAGCGCTCTTCTGAGCCCGACTTCGGACAGCGGTTTCTGGTCCCGAAGCGTTGCACGAGACAATCCAGAGGAGTCGATCTCCACCCAATGCGGTCGTCTGCCCTTGGTGACCCCCGCTATCTCACCGTCACTCTCGCCATAAAGCTGCATCAGTGCCCGATTTGACAGCAGCACGTTTTCCCTGATGCTTGGCCAACTTCCTCCCTATGCGATATGATAAAGTTTCGGATAGGTCCGCCACAGATTTACAGGCCTCATGATCCTATCCGATCGATGAAGATATTGAGTCGCCGCAACTCGGCGGAGCGAATGTCAGCCGCCGGAAAATCCCTCTTCCAGCGCGTCCAACACGATCTGAACGTCCTGAGCCGTCAGAACGAGAGGCGGAGACATCAACAGATTGTTGCCGGAGATCCGGACCATCGCACCGGATCGGTAGGTTGTTGCTTGGATTCGTTCGATGACCTCCTTGTCTGCTGGAGTCCTCGAGTCACGGTCCTTAACGAGTTCCATCGCGAGCATCAGTCCGTGACCCCCACGGACATCACCGATGACCTCGTGGCGCTCCTTCAAAGCCTGAATCCCAGCCCAAAGTTCCGCACCCCTAAGCGCCGCGTTCTTCTGAACCTGCAGCCTGATGGTCTCGTCAAGGCAGGCCAGCGCCGCCGCCGCGCCGACAGGATGGCCGGAATAGGTATAGCCATGACCGATCGTAGCCTTACCCAAATCGCCGCTCTCGAACACTTCGGCAACGGACTCGGAAATCATGACAGCGCCAAACGGGAAATAGCCGTTGGTGATGGCCTTCGCGGTCGTCGCCATATCGGGTTGGACCCCCCAATGGCGGGCGCCGGTCCAATCGCCAGTGCGCCCGAAACCCGTGATGACCTCGTCGCTGATCAGGAGGATGCCATGCCTGGCCGTGATTTCGCGGACCCCTTTCATGAAACTCTCATGGGGAACGATGACGCCTCCGGCGCCAAGGACCGGTTCCATGATCATGGCCGCGATGGTCTCGGCGCCCTGGAACGCGATCTCATCCTCAAGCGATTTAAGGCACAGCCGCGCGAGGCGCTCCGGATCCGTCTCGTCGAACGGGTTGCGGTAGGTATGCGGCGCCGGAATATGGAAACACCCAGGAAGAAGCGGCTCGTAAGCCTTTCGGAACTGCAAATTTCCGTTCACCGACGCTCCGCCGAACTGGGTGCCGTGATAGCCCTTTTTCAAGGACAGGAATTTGAACCGGTCATCATCGCCTTTGATCTTGTGGTATTGACGCGCTAACCTCAGGGCCGTCTCGACGCTATCGCCTCCGCCAGAGGTGTAGAATGCACGGCACAGACCGTCCGGTTCGAAAAAGTCATGCAGGAGTTCAGACAGTTCGATGATCACGTCGGTGGTCGTTCCGCGGAACGCCGAATAATACGGAAGACGGTCAAGCTGGGACGCAATGGCTTTCTTCACCGCAACGCAGGAAAATCCGAGATTGACGTTCCAGAGCCCGCCAACAGCATCGACGACTTCGTGGCCGTCTATGTCGCTGATGCGGGTACCGCGCGCCTCGGTGATGATCGTGGGTGGATTGGCCTGCATGTCACCGGGATGGGCCATAGGGTGCCACAGATGGCGGGCGTTATGCTCTTTCAGGAAATTACTGTCTTTCATGGAGAGTGCCTTTCGGGACAGAGGGAATTGAATATGACTGTCGGGTTTGCGCTAGCACGGATGCGATGGACACAGGCGATGCATGGCTCGGAGCTTTCACATTCGGAAATTATGTATTCACGTCCTTGAGTCAAGATGTTCCGGGATGTGCTATGCTTTGTGGGAACGCATTGCGTCAATTGGAGGATCTGGCTTTGGGGCAGGGGACGGAGTTATGCCCGAAAGTTGGTGACGGGTCATGAGGGGCGGCATATCAAGGCGGTTGCGTAACGCCGTCAATTCTCGATGGGAAAGGGATATGCCACAAGACCGGGTCTACGGTGACACGGTTCGAGCGTCCATCGGGGTTTTCACCGGCTCCACCCCGGGGGCATCCCGCCGGGTGACTTCGGAGAGGCGCCCGCGGCGCTTCCCGGGCCGGACGCGGAGGGGCTGTCCTGGGTGTGTAACTATTTCGTGGATCCCTATCGCTGGCTTCCCATGGTGCGTCTGCGCTGACCGCTGTTGCGCATCGGTGGCCTTGCCGCCGGCTGCGCCCGATCCGCCCCTTTGGTGATATATATGCCCGCGCCGATGCGGAGACACGGGCGGGACAGGCGAAAGACAGGCGGAGGGGTCCAATGAAACGGGATCATGGCGGCGGGCGGTACCGCGGTCGGGCGATGGAGGGATATCTTCCGGGCCTCGGGGCGAGGCGTTGACCGCGCCGCGTCCCGGCGTGCTGACGGAGCACGGTGGCGTCCACGCGCACCATCGACGCGTGGGTGACCGCGTGGAGGCGCGGGCGGTCTCGGGCGGTGCGCTCGAGGCGGTGCGCCGGGGGACCGTGGAGTTCGACGCCTCGATGGCGTCCCCGCCGGCTTCGCCCGCGGGTGCGGCCACGGCGGACGCGGCGACGGGCCTGAAATGGTCGCCGGCGGCGCGGGACCGGTGGATCGGCAGGTCCGCCGACGCCTTGGCGGCGGACATCAGGCGGGTGGTGCGCGACCACCGCTTCCCGGTCCTTCCCGGCGTCCGCGTCCACGGGCCGGCCCCGCATGTCCCGCCGATGGCGGCGGACAGGGTGGCGGACGACCGGGAGGCCCGATACTCCGTCCGGCCCGTGGCGGCCCGCACCCACGTCGGAAAGGAACACACCGGGCACGGCCACCGCGGCGCGGGCCGGGCCCCGGCGGGGTCCACCTCCGGGAGGCGCTGCGCGGCCGGCACGGTGATGGTCCCGGCGCTGGAATACGGCTGGAGGGAGGCGCTCCACCACATGGACCGCCGTCCGGCGGGAACGCCCGCCGGACCCTGCGACGGCGCCGGAGACATGGGCCGGGCCGGGAGGGAATACGGACGCTCCGGCCACACCGACGGGCGGGTCCGCCGCCGCATCGCTGGCATGGGACGGGCGTGGATGGACGGTATGGGCGGGGACCCGCCGGTGATCCTACCCACCGGGGCGGGCCGGAAAGCCGCCCGCCGCCGGACCCTGGGGTGACCATGGAGCACGTTCCGGAGCCGCACCAAGGGGCGACGGTCGACCGCCGCCGGACCGGGCCCGTCATCCCCGCCGTGCGGGACACGACGACGATCGACCACAGCCATCTCCAGGCCACGGAGGACTTCCGGGAGACCGACGGCGGGGAATCGGGAAGCGTCGGCGTCCCCGCCCACGCCGGGCCGGCGGTGACGCCGGAGGGCCGTCCGCCCGGCCCGTTCGCGGTGGACGCGGGCCACGGGGAGGGCCCGGAGGACGACGGCCTGCGGCGGGCACGGGAGCCCGCCGCCGCCCGCCCGGACACGCGGGTGGTCTCCGTCCGTGGCCGGGAAGGCGACCTGCGGGACCTCCTCTCCGGGGCCGACCTTCATGGCGACGCTTTCCCTATCAGGGCGGGCCGCCCGGCGAAGCGGCGGGTGCCGGGGCCGGACGGCGCGGCGGAGTGCCTGCGGGACCATGTCGCCGCGCCGCACGCCCCCGCCGTGACCGACCTCACCGTCCCCGCGTCGGGAGGGGCGGGGCCCGTGGGGAGCGCACCACCGTGCTGGACCGGTACCGCAGGCGCTGGACGATGGAGACCCGGTTCAGGACGCCGGGTCGGGGACGCGGATCGGGGCCGGCGGATTCCGGCTTCACGGGACCCTGGCCGGGCCCGTCGGAGCGCCGCCCGGGGCTTCGACGGGACGGTCGGTGGCGGGAACATATGGTGAACATCCGGGCCTCCGCCGGCCCGCGGGCACGCCGGTGCGGGCCCCGCAGCGGCGGGACCTTCCATGGGCCGGTTCACCGGTGGACGCCCCGGTCAGGCGGCGGCGGGGAGCCTGAGGCGCTCCCTCGCCCGGAGCATCAGGCCGAGGCGGTGGACGTTCGCGGCCAGCACCGCCAGCGCCACGGTGCGGGCGAAACCCTTCTTTCCGTGGCTCCGCACCCGGTCGAGGCCACGGTGCTCCAGGCTGTTGATGGCCGACCCGACGGCGGCTTGGGCGCGCCGCGCGCCGCGGAACGCCTCCCCGCTTTCCCGGACGCGGTCCGCCTTCGACAGCCTGCCTTTCCGCGGCATGGCGTCGGCTCCAGCATCCCGGCAGGCCCCAGCCGGTCCGGGGGGCTGTGCGGACCGCGGTCGAAGCTCACCACCGACAGGTCGGGGAACCGGGCCCGCGCCTCCCCGCCCATGGGGACCGCCACGTCCACGTCGCTCCCCTCCCACATCACCGAATGGAGCGGGAGGAATCCGTGACGGTCCTCAGGGACGCGGACGGGGACGCCGGGCTCCACCGGGACCCGGGCCTTTCCCTTCGATATCCAGCGGGTGTGCGGCCCGGATATCGGGTGCACCTTCCCGCGGTGCGGGATCGTCCCTCCCTTCAGGATCCGCCGTCCGGTCAGGTCCGCCCGGGGCCTGA
Source organism: uncultured Rhodobacter sp. (assembly GCA_965201085.1). Taxonomy (GTDB): domain Bacteria; phylum Pseudomonadota; class Alphaproteobacteria; order Rhodobacterales; family Rhodobacteraceae; genus JAPOUP01. The sequence continues at coordinate 21,287 of CBDAVS010000022.1, forward strand.
CATGGCCGATGAAGCCCCGGATACTGTCCGATGGGCCCGGGATACCCAACCTGCCGTCGATCTCCGCGCGGCTGGCCTCCGCCCTGTCCGCCAGCTTCAGGGCGGGCCGGAGCGGCGCCTCCACGTCTCTCGGGCGCGGGTTGGCGAGCCGTGACGTGGCCACCCGGAGGTAGCCTTTCCGGAGCTTTCCGCAAAGGTATTCCTTCCGCCGCCAGCCGGGCGGCCCAGGCCCCCCGCAGGCCCGGGACACGTCCCGGACCATGCACCGCGCCGCGTCCATCGGCAGGCTGCGGTCGGTCGGATGATGCACGTCGGTCCCGGCCACGAAGGAATGACGGCGGCCGCGCGACGCGGCGCCAGGCTTTTCCGCGGCCACCCTGTGGCCCCTCTCCACGACCATCCTTCCGACCTCGGCGAGGAGTTCCGGCGAGGGGAGCGACACGTTGTCAACCAGACGCCGGTATCCGTATCCGTCCCATGATCCGTGGCCCGGCCTCCGGCCTTCGCCGGATCGGGATGTGTTGGTTCGCCGGTTCCTGAAGCCGGTCGAAATCGCACCCGAGACCCTGCTTCACGACCCCCAGCACCAGGATGGTCAACGGTTCCATCCCCGGCCTGCCGACCCGGCGGCTCCTTCCGGGCAGCACCATCCTGTCCAGAAGCCGGAACAGCCGCTTTCGGGTCCCTTCGTCGCTGCAGGGGTCCTGGAGGCCGATCAGGATCGCCGGGATGTCGTCCCTCGATTTCATGTCCAGCCTGATCCTCCTGATGTCGGGGGCGCCGGGCCGCCGCCGGGTGTCGTGGACCCTGCGCATGGGGGCCTCCTGGGTGGAGGATTGGCGGATTCCGCGGCATATGGTGGTGAAATCGACCCTTGACCGCCATATCCGGTGATTCCCCGCAAGACGGATTCCGTTATTTACCGCGAAAAATCCGCAGCCTGGCGGTTTTCTGGCGGACACTAAGTAGTGTCTGCCAGAAAACCCCGTGTTTTTCCGGGGATCGGGCCGGATCCGGCGGATTCCGGCTTCACGGGACCCTGGCCGGGCCCGTCGGAGCGCCGCCCGGGGCTTCGACGGGACGGCCGGTGGCGGGAACATATGGTGAACATCCGGGCCTCCGCCGGCCCGCGGGCACGCCGGTGCGGGCCCCGCAGCGGCGGGACCTTCCATGGGCCGGTTCACCGGTGGACGCCCCGGTCAGGCGGCGGCGGGGAGCACGGGGCGCTCCCTCGCCGGCGGCATCAGGCCGAGGCGGTGGACGTTCGCGGCCAGCACCGCCAGCGCCACGGCGCCGGCGAAACCCTTCTTTCCGTGGCCGCCGACGCGGTCCAGACCGCGGTGCTCCAGGTTGCTGATGGCCGACCCGCCGGCGGCGTGGGCGCGCCGTGCCTCGCGGAACGCCTCCCCGCTTTCCCGGACGCGGTCCGCCTTCGACAGCCTCCCTTTCCGCGGCATGGGGTCGGCCCCGGCATCCCGGCAGGCCCCAGCCGGTCCGGGGGGCAGTGCGGACCCCTGTCGAAGCTCACCACCGACAGGTCGGGGAACCGGGCCCGCGCCTCCCCGCCCATGGGGACCGCCACGTCCACGTCTCTCCCCTCCCACATGACGGAACGGGGCAGGAGGAATCCGTGACGGTCCTCAAGGAGGCGGACCGGAACGCCGGGCTCCACCGGGACCCCGGCCTTTCCCTTCGATATCCAGCGGGTGTCCGGCCCGGATATCGGGTGCACCTTCCCGCGGTGCGGGATCGTCCCTCCCTTCAGGATCCGCCGTCCGGTCAGGTCCGCCCGGGGCCTGACATGGCCGATGAAGCCCCGGATACTGTCCGATGGGCCCGGGATACCCAACCTGCCGTCGATCTCCGCGCGGCCCGCCTCCGCCCTGTCCGCCAGCTTCAGGGCGAGCCGGAGCAGCGCCTCCACGTCCCTCGGGCGCGGGTCGGCGAGCCGTGACTTGGCCACCTGGAGGTAGCCTTTCCGGAGCTTTCCGCAAAGGTATTCCTTCCGCCGCCAGCCGGGCGGCCCAGGCCCCCCGCAGGCCCGGGACACGTCCCGGACCATGCACCGCGCCGCGTCCATCGGCAGGCTGCGGTCGGTCGGATGGTGGACGTCGGTCCCGGCCACGAAGGAATGACGGCGGCCGCGCGACGCGGCGCCAGGCTTTTTTCCGGCCACCCTGTGGCCCCTCTCCACGACCATCCTTCCGACCTCGGCGGGAAGCTCCGGCGAGGGGAGCGACACGCTGTCAACCGGACGCCGGTATCCGTATCCGTCCCCGTCCCATGATCCGTGGCCCGGCCTCCGGCCTTCGCCGGATCGGGATGTGTTGGTTCGCCAGTTCCTGAAGCCGGTCGAAACCGCACCCGGGACCCTGCTTCACGACCCCCGGCACCAGGATGGTCAACGGTTCCATCCCCGGCCTGCCGACCCGGCGGCTCTTTCCGGGCGGCACGAGCCGACCCGGAAGCCCGAACAGCCGCTTTCGGGTCCCTTCGTCGCTGTAGAGGTCCTGGAGGCCGATCAGGATCGCCGGGATGTCGTCCCTCGATTTCACGGTCGGCCTGATCCTCCTGATGTCGGGGGCGCCGGGCCGCCGCCGGGTGTCGTGGACCCTGCGCATGGGGGCCTCCTGGGTGGAGGATTGGCGGATTCCGCGGCATATGGTGGTGAAATCGACCCTTGACCGCCATATCCGGTGATTCCCCGCAGGGCGAATTCCGTCATTTACCGCGAAAAATCCGCAGCCTGGCGGTTTTCTGGCAGACACTAAGTAGCTCAACTGTAGATGGGAAGCGGGCAAGGGCTGCGTTCGTTCGGGACAAAGACCTGATTGGCGTCGGGTCTGTCTGAAGATCAGACCGCACGTTTGATCTTCTGGAGCCTGGTAGGATAGGTCATGGTCTTTCCAATAATGTTTGGCACAGGCAGAATTGTCACGTCATGACACGGTCCGATGGTACCAAAAGCATAGCTGACACCGCGCTGCAGGAATTTCATGCCGGAGGCGGGTTCCTGTTTCCGTTCCGGCAAGGCTATGACGCGATGCGCTCCATCCTGAAGCGAGCGCATCAGGACGTCTGGCGGCGCGACGAGGAGCTCCTTGGGGCCTTGGTGCCCTATCTCCTGAGGCAGGGCCAGGCACTGCGCGCCAAGTCCTATATGACCGCAGTCGATCTCGAATTCGAGAGAACCAATATTTCCACGATAGCGGATCTGCTTCTGGCACTTCATCTGGGTGAACCCGTGAGTGATCGGAAACTCCGCACATGGCGGCGGCTGGAGCGGATTTTGCCGGTGTCCGAGCCGCTTTTGTACGGGCTCTATTTCAATTCGATGATGGCGATGTTCGTGCGTCTGGGCCATACCTCCGATGCCTGGATCGTGGGGCAGCCGGCCATTTCGTGCTACCGTTAGGATGGGCATTTCTATCTGGACCACTTCATTCATATTCATCTGGTGGATCTGGATGTCTCCGAAGGTCACCTTCGTCGTGCCATGCGGGGTCTCGCATCAGCCGAACGCTGCCTTGTCCAGTCAGGCCTCAGTTAGGGCAACGAAAAAGAGGCGATCGAGATCACTCGGCTGGCCGTCGACTATGAGCGCGGTGAATTCGCGCACGTTCGTTCGAGAAAATCCTGCTCGATCCCGGCGAATAGAACCTCCGAAAAATTGGATGCATTCCAGTATTCTGGATCGGACGGTCGAGTCGGTTTTTCGAGCCGAGAAGTTGCGTTCCTATCTTTATGACGGACCTCCGGGGCCGAGGTCGCCGGCCTCTGAGAGTTTGTTCCATAAGTTGAGTGGTCCCGCAGGATGTGGCATTCCGGTTGGTGAAAGCAACCAAATCCGGAGATCGCCATGCCCTGGAACAGGACCACCCAACAGCTCCATAAGCGCCCGGACGACCACAGTCAAAACGATCTGACCGACGCCGAATGGACCATCATCGAGCCGATGCTGCCGAAGCAGGGAAGGATGGGACGGCCGCGCGAGGTCGACCTTCGGTCGGTGTTCGACGCGGTCCAGTATATCCTGTCCACGGGATGCCAGTGGCGCGCGTTACCCTCTGGATATCCACCGTTTTCCACCGTCCAGAACTATTTTTACGCATGGCGGCGGAGCGGGCTCCTGGAGCGTCTCGTGCATCGTCTCCGGGACCTCGCGCGGCGGTGTTCGGGGCGCTCCGCGGAGCCGACCGCCGCCTCGATCGACAGCCAGTCGGTGAAGACCACGGAGAGCGGCGGGCCCCGCGGCTACGACGCCGGGAAGAAGGTGAAGGGGAGGAAAAGGCACCTGATCGTGGACGCCGACGGCACACCGATCGTCATGACGGTTCACACCGCCAACATCCAGGACCGGGACGGCGCACCGGACCTGATCGCGAAGCTGCTGGAGACGGTGCCCACGGTGTGTAGGCTGTTCGCCGACGGTGGCTACGCGGGTCCGAAGCTGCGGGACCGGCTTGAGGGGATGGGGTTGTCGAACGTGATCAGGATCGTCGAAAAACCGAAGAATGTCAAAGGGTTCACGGTTCTCTACCGCCGCTGGGTGGTGGAGCGGACCTTCGCCTGGATGGGCCGGTGCCGCCGCCTGTCGAAAGATTACGAAAGGCTCAGTGAGAACTCGCTGGCATGGGCGCAGCTGGCCGCCTGCCGGTTCCTGCTCAGGCGGGTGGCGAGGGCGTCAACTCCATGAAAAACAATAGTTTAATGATATCAGTGACTTATGATTCAAACTCTGAGGGCCGGAGGAGCGGTCGGGTAGGGTGTCGGGACGAATCGAGGGCGACGTACAGGTAGCTATCACGGTCGTGGTAGATAAGTCGGGTTCAGGTATCCAGAGACGGCTGGAAGCCTTTTGGGGGCCGACCGCTGCGGAGGCGGTGCGGTTTGCCCGGAAGCGGAGCTCGAACTTCATCACATGTCGCGCAGTGAAGTCTTGGCATGAGAGAACGATTTCCATGTGTGCGTCGTCAACATCACGACGCGAAGCCTTTCCGTTCGATCAGCCTGTCGCGAATGTCCTAGTTGACGGTGCCGGATCCGTTGGTCACGGCTGTTGTGTTGACGCCGGGTGCCCAAGCGAAACCACCCGATCGGAAGATCGGAGCGACTTTCGGCTGACACACGATGATGATAGTATTACAGAACGTATATTTGATTTGGGTCGTGCAAAAAGCAGACGCGTATCAAAGAACAGAAGAGATGATCGGGATCAATTTCCAACCGATGGATGGTTGATAAAATAATGCAACACAATGCTCTCGGCGCATCTCGACTGTCGGTCGCACCGATGATGGATTGGACCGACCGGCACTGCCGCTATCTTCATCGACTTATGTCGCGCCACACGCTGCTCTACACCGAAATGATAGCGGCTGCGGCACTGGTTCGCGGACGGGCATGGCATCTCCTCGCCTTCGACATGGCCGAGCACCCGTTGGCCGTACAGCTGGGTGGATCGGATCCCGTGGAATTGGCCAAAGCCGCCCGAATGGCGGCGGAGGCCGGTTACGACGAAATCAATCTCAATGTCGGCTGCCCGTCCGATCGGGTGCAGTCAGGCTGCTTCGGCGCGGTATTGATGCGAAGGCCCGCACTGGTCGCGGAATGCACCGCGGCGATGGGCGCGGCACAGCCTGTGGAAGTCACGGTCAAATGCAGGATCGGAGTCGATGACCAGGATGCGGAAGAGACGTTGCCCGCGTTTATCGAGGCGATGCGCGCAGCGGGGGTGCGGCGTATAGCTGTCCACGCGCGCAAGGCTTGGCTGAAAGGTCTGAGTCCAAAGGAAAATCGAAGCATCCCACCACTTAACTATCCACTCGTCTACAGAATGAAACAGATGTTTCCGGATATATCACTATCGATCAATGGTGGGATCGGATCGCTGGATGAAGCGAAGATGCATCTGGCCAATGGTATGGATGGAGCGATGGTGGGACGTGCTGCCTATCATTCGCCCTCCGATCTTCTCCTGAACGCCGACAGCGAGATATTCGGCGATGCCTCGATTGGCAGGACGGTTTGGGAGGTTCTGGACCTCTTGCGGCCCTATATCGCCGCGCATGTGGCTAATGGCGGGCGGCTGCATGACGTCACGAAACATATGATCGGAATGTTCGCCGGTCGTCCGGGTGCACAGACCTGGAGGCGAACGCTGTCGCAATTGGGTGCCCGAAGAGGATCCGGACTGGAAGTGATTGACATCGCGATAGCGGAATTGGCGGTCCAGGGGACGAACGTTGCGGCTTGACGGGTATCGGAGCCGGGGTTGGCTGCGAATTCCATTTGACCGCGAACTTCTGGCTTGGGTTTCGGAAGTGCTGCCCGTCGCCAAAGACACTGTCATCGCACCGGAGAACGCGAGATGGCATGTCTGTGAACATACCTGGTTTGTTGGTGTCAACGCACTTCCGAACGATCGCACGGGCGCGCTTGCGGGCAGGCTACCACTGAGCGGGCAAGCGGTGGAAACGGTCGCTGCGCTCGGCTTTCCAACGGACCGCTGGGACCGTGCGCAGGTCTCTACCGTATTCCCTGGCTATCCACGTCCGAGGGACGGTGAGACCGAAGCCGCCTTCGCCTATCGCAGAGACCGAGATGCAGCGCATGTCGACGGTCTGACAGCGATCGGGCTGACGAGACGGCGAATGCTACGCGAGCCACATGCGTTCATCCTTGGAATTCCCCTGACCGAGGTGGAACCGGAGGCGAGTCCGCTGGTGGTCTGGGAAGGAAGTCACGGGATTATGCGTAACGCTTTCGATGCCGTCCTTCGTCAGCATCCCCCGGAAACCTGGCGAGATGTGGATCTGACGGAGGCCTATCATGCCGCACGGCATGACGTGTTCCGGCGTTGCACAAGGGTGACCGCGCACGCACGGCCGGGCGAGGCGTATCTGGTTCACCGGCTCGCTCTGCATGGTGTCGCACCTTGGAAACCCGGTGCGAAAGCACCGGATGAAGGCCGGATGATCGCCTATTTCAGACCTTTGCTTGAAGGAAAGGTCAGTGAATGGATCGATGCTGACTGACCGCGGTAACGGTGGGGCCGGATGCCAATCGGAAGCGAGAGCGTCCGGCATGGGCGGTAACGCTACACACCACATGGCGAAAGGTGAGGGCGCACGGTGGTTCATACGGCGGTGTTCTGGACATCCAACATTGTTTGTCCCGAACGGCCACACTTCTGTCCTGCCCTTCAAGCCCGATCAGACCGCCAACTTAAGCCTCGCGGCGCGTCCGCGCCGGCGACGTGACACGTTGACGGCCCTATCGGGTAGTTCCGCCTTGATCCTGCCACGTTCATCCGCTGCCATGGACGACCAATGGCTGATCTCTTCAATGGAACGGAAACATCCGATGCAATGACGGGTCTCGGGATTCACGGCGCAGACGCGAATGCAGGGTGAATCAATCTCGTCCCGTTTCCAGGGAATATCGTCTTTCACCGTTTCGCCCTCAGATGCTGCATCCTTTCCAGCGCTCCCTGCAGAATATAGCCGGCCGCGACATGGTCGATAACCTCCCCGCGACGCTTTCGGGATGTATCCGCCTCAAGAAGTGCCCGCTCGGCGGCGATTGTACTAAGACGTTCGTCCCAGAACGTGATCGGAACATCGGTTACGCGCGCGAAATTACGCGCGAATGCACGGGTCGATTGGCAGCGTCTCCCCTCGCTTCCATCCATGTTCAGTGGCAGACCGAGAACGAATCCAGCCAGGTCACGATGCGCGGCAAGTTTTAACAACTGCCTGGTGTCCTCACTGAACCTGCGCCTCCGGACCGTCTGAAGCGGCGTGGCAACCGAAAGCCGCGCGTCCGACACGGCGACTCCAATGGTTGCGGTTCCCAGGTCGAGTCCCGCGATGGCCCGCGCCGGAGGTAGAGCGCTCAGAAACTCCGCGATGCCTTCGCAGATCATTTGGTCAAACCCAGGATCGCCGCTTCGGCTCGGATCGTTTCAATAGCTTCGGGGTCGTCGGTAAATCTCTCCTGCGCCCTCGTCCAGATTTCGGAAGCGCGCCCCGTCTCTCCGAGAACTCCGAAGGATCGGATTAACCTTGCCCATTCGGCGGGGGAGGTGTTTTCCCCGCTTTCTATCCGGTTCGCCAGTCCCTCAACCATACCGCGTATCAATTCCTGCCTGTCTTCGGCGCTCATCCCTTCGGCGGCTTCGATATCCTCTTCGGTCGGGTCACGCAGGGGGGTTGAATCGGGGGAAGGCGCGAGGTACCCGAGTCCCGCCGCCTGTGCCACATTCTCGATCTGTGCCATGATCGGCGGTATCCATGGGGCATTCGGTGGACCGATTTCCAACAGCGCCCGCCAGATCCCGAACGCGAGGTCGGGTCGGCCCGATTTAGCGAGCATGAGTCCCAGATAATAACGCGCGGGACCGTGATCCGGATCAACAACGAGAGCCTTATTGAGTGCATCCTCGGCTTCCGGCGAGACGAATCCACCGGCCGCCAGTATCATTTGCTGGGCAAGCGCGGCATAGTCATCGGCGATGGCGTTCGGCTGCTTCAGTTCGATCACGCGCGACTGGGCTGAATGGGCCGCTGTGTGGTTTCCAAGAATCGCCTCGTATCGAGCCAGCAGCTCCTGCCCCTCAAGACTATCCGGGTGTTCCGCAACTGCGGCCCGGAGCCGCTCCATCAGATCCAGTAAAGTCTGGTCAGCGCCGTCCGTGGCCTTCGGCTCGCGGTCGGTCAGCGTCTCCGCTTCCGCTTGGCTCGCACGTGAATTGTGAAGCTCCTCGGCAAGTTCAATGCGCTCGGCAAGTGGCAGGTCTGGGTATCCCGGAGCGCCGATAGCCAGGTAGAGACCGATCGAACCGCAGATCACCATTGCGCAAACAAGCAGCGCGATGGCGGCGGAGGCCAGCCGCGGTGGAGCACGCGATCCATCGGTCTGGGCGACCCGATCGGCGGCAAGCAAGCGTCGCGCGATCTCGACACGAATCTGTATCGCTTCCTCTTTAGTCAGAATGCCGCGGCGGACGTCCCGTTCGATCTCCGCCAGTTGGTCACGATAGATGTGCATATCCGGATTCGGGCGGATATCACCGTCTTCTTCCGAACGCACCAGAACGGACGCAAGGAACGCGCTCACGACGAGCGACAGCGCTACCGCAACCAGCCAGAACCCCATAAAGCCGTCCTCCTCGATGCACTCCACCTACCGAATACGGAACCCTTGCAAAACCCCAGGGCCGACTACGCATCGCGTCTCCGGTTGCGCCATATGTCGCAATAGTCGCGGCGATTGCCGTTCAATGTCTTGGAATCCCTCCTCAAGCGGTCCATTTAATCCGGAATGAACCGACACCGATATCGCTCCCGAACATGAAGCGCTATTCCGCAATTGCACTCATTCAGGAAGCGGTGCGCGGCCATGCCGGCTGGAATCGCGCATGGACTTCTCCTGAACCCCGCGCCAGCTATGACGTGGTGATTGTCGGCGCGGGTGGTCACGGGCTCGCGACCGCTTACTATCTTGGAAAGAACTTCGGTATTACCGATGTCGCGGTCTTGGAGAAAGGCTGGCTCGGTGGTGGAAACACGGGCCGGAACACGACAATCATTCGCTCCAACTACCTGCAGGACGCGTCCGCCGCGATCTACGATAAATCCCTGAGTCTGTATGAGACGCTCAGTCAGGACCTGAACTTCAACGTCATGTTCAGTCCCCGGGGTGTCATGATGCTGGCCCAGACACAGCATGAGGTCCGCGGTTACAAACGCACCGCACAGGCCAACGCCCTGCAGGGCGTGGAGACGGAATTCATCACTCCCGAACATGTGAAGCGGCTCTGTCCGATCATCGATGTCACCGGCCCGCGCTATCCGGTGCTCGGTGCGCTCTGGCAGCCGCGTGGCGGGACCGCCCGGCACGATGCCGTCGCCTGGGGTTACGCCCGGGCCTGTTCCGAAATGGGAATGCACATCATCCAGAACTGTGAAGTGAACGGCATTCGTACCGAAGGTGGAACGGTCACGGGGGTAGCCACGACCCGCGGAGAGATCGGCTGTGCGAAGCTTGGGCTGGTGGTCGCCGGATATTCGGGGCAACTGGCGGCTATGGCGGGTTTCCGGTTGCCGATCGAATCCGTGGCCCTGCAGGCTCTTGTATCCGAACCGGTCAAACCCTGCATGGATGTGGTGGTCATGGCGAATACCGTGCATGGATATATGAGCCAGTCCGACAAGGGTGAACTGGTGATTGGCGGTGGCGCCGATGGATTTAACAATTATTCGCAGCGAGGATCATTCCATCACATCGAAGAGACGGTGCGGGCGTTGGTCGAGACATTTCCCATCATCTCTAGGCTCAGGATGCTGCGCCAATGGGGTGGGATCGTGGACATGACAGGTGATCGATCCCCCATAATCTCGAAGACGCCGTTGGAAGGCTGTTTCATAAACTGCGGCTGGGGTACCGGTGGTTTCAAGGCGATCCCCGGATCAGGCTGGGCAATGGCTGAATTGATGGTCAAGGGCGAATCGCCTCTTGCAGACGACTTCGGATTGCGACGGTTCCGTGAGGGTCGGTTCATCGATGAGAGCGTAGCGGCGGGAGTGGCCCATTGATACCGGATCAGCCTGAATTTGGATCGAACAATCCCGCACCTTTCACAGGGGCGGGGAAGATCATACGCGGGATGTTCACCACGGCAGCGGTTGTGGCTAGGCGTTCCTACATTCCCCCGTCAGGAAATAGTTGAGGGTGCGATGCTGCTTCTGAGATGCCCCTATTGTGGAGTGGACGCCGATGAAACCGAACTCGCGGCCGGCGGGGAGGCGCATATCAGGCGGATGGCGTCTTCTTCGAGCGATGCGGAACTCGAAGGCTATCTCTTTGTTCGCGAAAACCCGCGTGGCGTACATTTCGAACGGTGGCGGCACGTGAATGGATGCGGAAAATGGTTTCATGCCGTGCGCGATACCGTCACCCAGGAAGTGTTGGGAACATATACGGCCCAAGTCAGTGAGCCACCCTCCGAAATCATGGAGGTCGTTACCTCTCGGAGGCCTGGCTGGCGATGGAGGGAATTTCCATGAGCGTCCGTCTCGCGGTCGGCGGACGGCTGCTTGATCGCTCACGCCCGCTCGATTTCACCTTCAACGGCAAAAGCATGCGCGGATTCTCCGGCGATACGCTCGCCTCGGCGTTGCTCGCGAACGGTCAGGTTTTCGTGGGACGGTCGTTCAAATACCATCGCCCACGAGGAATTGTCGCAAGCGGAATCGAGGAGCCCAACGCATTGGTCGGACTCGGTCGGAACGGGCGGTTCGAGCCGAACCAGCGCGCAACCATGCAGGAGATCTATCAAGGTCTCAGCGCGGTGAGCCAAAACCACTGGCCGAGCCTGGAGTTCGATCTAGGAGCGGTCAGCGATCTTGCGGCAAGCCTTTTACCCGCGGGATTTTATTACAAGACGTTCATGTACCCTCGCACGGCCTGGAAACGTCTGTTCGAACCGCTCATCAGACAGGCCGCAGGCCTTGGCAGGCCACCCGAAGAACCCGATTCCGACATCTATGAGCATTTCCACGTTCATGCCGACGTTTTGGTGATCGGGGGAGGAATCGCCGGACTGGCCGCGGCACGTCAGGCCGGTGCCGCAGGTGCGAAGGTTCTGCTCTTGGAGCAGTCGGCGCATTGGGGTGGGCGAACGGCGGTTGACGGCGCTGTCGTCAATGGAAGCCCCGAGGTTGAATGGATCCAGCGAACCTTGGTCGAACTGTACCGTATGGATAATGTTCGCCTTCGCACCCGGTGCATGGCCGCGGGGATCTACGATCATGGATATATCGTCGCCTGCGAGCGGCTGAAGGAGCATGCGCCGGTGGATGATGCACCTCGGCAGCGGCTTTGGCGCGTTCGTGCGAAACAGGTGATCACCGCCACCGGTGCGATCGAGCGCCCGCTTTCTTTCGCCGGTAACGACATTCCGGGTGTCATGCTCGCGAACGCCGTGCGTGATTATGTGATCAACTGGGGTGTATCGCCCGGTGACCGAACCGTCGTGGTGACCAACAACGACGACGCCTATCGGACGGCGATCACGCTGAAGGTGGCGGGGCTTGAGGTTCCGGCTGTAATCGATGCGCGGGTGGTATCCAACGGACCATTGGCGGTTCGGGCACGTGAAATGGGCATTCGTGTCGAATGCGGTAAAGCGGTGGCGTCGGTGCGCGGCCGCGCCCGTGTTACCGGCGTTGGCGTTGCGGTGTATGCGGGTGAAGGCTCAGTTGTCGAGGAAATTGCCTGCGATGCGCTGGCCATGTCGGGAGGATGGTCCCCGGTGGTGCACCTTTGGTCGCATTGCGGTGGCAAACTCGGTTGGGATGAAGAGAGAGCTTTATTCCGACCTGATCCCGGACGCCCGCCGATAGGTGCGGACGGGAAGGGGATCGTTCGGGCGGCCGGAGCTGCGAATGGCGCGTTGACGGTGTCGGAGTGTCTGACTGATGCCGATGCGCAGGGCAGGGCGGCGGCCTTGGCCGCCGGTCACCGGAAACGCAGAAAACCCGCTCCCAAAGCGGATCACGAGGACTTGCAGCCGATCCAGCCTGTATCCATGATGCCGCAGGGCGCCAGCCGTCGGCTCCGGCAGAAAATGTGGCTTGATTTCCAGAATGACGTAAAGGTCACCGACATACAGCTCGCCGTACAGGAAGGCTACGAGTCTGTCGAGCACGTCAAGCGCTATACCACTCTCGGAATGGCCACCGATCAAGGAAAGCTCAGTAATATTAATGGTCTGGCGGTTCTTTCTGATGCGCTGGGCGATGGTATCCCCAAAGTCGGCACGACAACGTTCCGTCCTCCATACGCCCCTGTAGCGATGGGGGCGATCGCCGGAGAGGCGCGGGGTGCACTGTTTCAGCCAATTCGTCGAACTCCAGTTCACGACTGGCACAGAACCCATGGCGCATTCTGGGAGCCCGTCGGTCAATGGCGCCGCCCTTACTGTTACCGACGCGAAGACGAAGGCGTCGAGGAAGCGGTCTGCCGCGAGGTAAGGAACACCCGCCAACGGCTTGGTCTGCTCGATGCCTCCACACTCGGAAAGATTCTGGTCTCAGGCCCCGACGCGGGCAGGTTCCTCGACATGATGTATACCGGTCTGATGTCAACCCTCAGACCCGGGCGTTGCCGATATGGATTGATGTGTGACGAGAACGGCTTTCTCATCGATGACGGTGTCGTTGCACGCGTCGGCGAGCAGTCTTTTCTCTGCCACACGACCTCGGGTGGAGCCGACCGAATCCACGCCCATATGGAGGAATGGCTACAGACGGAATGGTGGAACTGGCGGGTCTACACCCTGAATCTGACCGAGCAGTTCGCCCAGATCGCCGTGGTTGGCCCGCATGCCCGCGAGATGCTCGAATCGTTGGGGGGTATGGAGTTGAGCGACGATGTCCTGCCCTTCATGTCATGGTCCGACGGTAGGATCGGGGGTTTCGGGACCCGTGTATTCCGCATCAGTTTCTCCGGCGAGTGCTCGTTTGAGATTGCGGTCCCCGCGTCTCAAGGAATGGCACTCTGGGAGGCTCTTGTTGAAGCTGGCGGGAAATTCGGTGTGATGCCCTATGGGACCGAGGCGCTCCATGTCATGAGAGCCGAAAAGGGATTCATCATGATCGGCGATGAGACCGACGGCGCGGTCATTCCGCAGGATTTGGGGCTTCATTGGGCGATTTCGAAGAAAAAGACCGATTACCTCGGAAAACGCGCTCAGGAGCGAGTCCATATGGCTGATCCCGATCGGTGGAAACTGGTCGGGCTTGAAACGCTGGATGGTTCGGTTCTCCCGGATGGCGCCTATTGCAGCGCTGAGGGCAGGAATGCGAACGGGCAGCGGAACGTTCAGGGTCGGATCACCTCGACATATTTCTCGCCAACGCTGGATCGGGGGATCGCGATGGGGCTGATCAGACGCGGTCCCGATCGGATGGGCGAGATCCTGGAGTTTCCGTGTTGCGACGGCGTGACCCGCAGGGCACGGATCGTCAGCCCGGTTTTCCTTGATGCGACGGGGGAGAGGTGGAATGCCTGAGGATCTGACCGCGCGTCGAAGCGGGGCCGCACCGGGGTTGGCGGCTGTCGAGGAAACTGACCGGCGCGGGATGATCACCCTGCGCGGTGATCTTGTCTCGAAGGCGTTGGTCAAAGCCGTGAAGAAGATCGTGGGTATTGATGTTCCGGGTCAGGGGAAGACACATTTTTCCGAAACCAGCGGTGTTCTTTGGATGTCACCGGACGAACTTCTTATATTTTGTCCGATCGGGAATGTGGTGGAGACGATGGCCAAGCTGAACGCCGCTCTTGCAAAGATGCATGCACTTGTCGTGGATGTTTCGGACGCGCGCGTTCTGTTTACCCTCTCCGGCGCGGGTGCTCGCGAGGTACTCGCGAAGCTGACACCGGCCGATGTCTCACCGGATTCATTCAGCACCGGAATGGTCCGACGGTCGCGCCTTGCGCAGGTTCCCGCGGCATTCTGGCTCGACGACGAGGGGACGATAGGCGTTATCTGCTTCAGGTCGGTTGCCCTCTACGTATTTGATCTCCTGTCCTCAGCCGCGGCGCCCGGCGGCGAGGTGGGATATTTCCAAACCTAATATTTCACTAAAGATTCCGCTGAATAGGTATGGCATTCGTCGTTGAAAATTTGAGGTTGAAAGAACTTGCACTTGTTGCAGAACAAAATAAACCCGTGTATTATTATTTTGTCGATTTGTCATTTCCGCTGGCTATCCCTCATTGCAGGCATTTGTCCTTGATGATGATGCTGAACAGGCAGAAGCGACGATAATTCGCATTCTTCGGACTCCTCTGCCTGTGGGCCCCGAACTTTACGATGGTATTGCTCGCCCCTACGCGCATGCGAAAGCAAAGTGGCTACTGCTTGGTTGGATCTTTCGAGATTCACCGGAGCAGAGTTTGCGTCCAATGTTGGCGTCTAGGCCGAGGCGCGATGCGGCAGAAAGGCAGCCTTGTTTGTTGAATCAACTTCGAGCGTTCGTTGGTGAGATATTTCCTGAGGATGCGCGTTGGGAGCGGACTGCCAACTCGGAGGTTTTGATTGATCGCCTGGAGGGTAGCCGCCGCTCGATCAAAGGCTCTTTGTTCGAGGAAATCGTGCGCTGGAACCTCGACAAAATATTCAAAAGTCAAATCCTCGAAGGAGTGAAAGACTCTCATAGCGGCAACATGACCCAAAGCAATCTGGAAGCCTCTAAGAGTTTGAATCATAAGTCACTGATATGATTAAACCATTGTTTTTCATGGAGTTGACGCCCTCGCCACCCGCCTGGGCGGGAACCGGCAGGCGGCCAGCGTTCGGCATCACGCTCGGACCGGTGGCGCGTGATGCCTCACCCCGGATGCCAGCGAGTTCTCGCTGAGCCTTTCGTAATCTTTCGACAGGCGGCGGCACCGGCCCATCCAGGCGAAGGTCCGCTCCACCACCCAGCGGCGGCAGGGAACCGTGAACCCTTTGACATCCTTCGGTTTTTCGACGATCCTGATCACGTCCGGCAACCCCATCCCCTCAAGCCGCTCCCGCAGCTTCGGACCCGGGTGGCCACCGTCGGCGAACAGCCTACACACCGTGGGCACCGTCTCCAGCAGCTTCGCGATCAGGTCCGGTGCGCCGTCCCGGTCCTGGATGTCGGCGGTGTGAACCGTCATGACGATCGGTGTGCCGTCGGCGTCCACGATCAGGTGCCTTTTCCTCCCCTTCACCTTCTTCCCGGCGTCGTAGCCGCGGGGTCCGCCGCTCTCCGTGGTCTTCACCGACTGGCTGTCGACCGGGGCGGCGGTCGGCTCCGCGGAGCGCCCCGGACACCGCCGCGCGAGGTCCCGGAGACGATGCACGAGACGCTCCAGGAGCCCGCTCCGCCGCCATGCGTGAAAATGGTTCCGGTCGGTGGAAAACGGTGGATATCCAGAGGGTGACGCGCGCCACCGGCATCCCGTGGACAGGATATACCGAACCGCGTCGAACACCGACCGAAGGTCGACCTCGCGCGGCCGTCCCATCCTTCCCCGCTTCGGCAGCATCGGCTCGATGATGGTCCATTCGGCGTCGGTCAGATCGTTTTGACTGTGGTCGTCCGGGCGCTTATGGAGCTGTTGGGCGGTCCTGTTCCAGGGCATGGCGATCTCCGGATTTGGGTTGAAGTTCGATCTGGAATACCACATCCTGCGGGACCACTCAACTTATGGAACAAACTCTAAAGACCCGACCTTTCCGCACGTGTTCCGATTTACTGGATCCGGGAGGAACCGGAGATGCGCAGCCCCGGTTCTTTCGATCTCCCGGACCATCCCGGGCCCCTGCCGCGGACGGGCGGTCCGCCCGGGGCTTCGACGGGACGGTCGGGGGTGGGAACATTTGATGAACATCCGGGCCTCCGCCAGCCAGCGGGCACACCGGTCCGAGCCCGTACAAAGTTCTGCACCTATATAAAGGATTCCGTCGGTGTATCGGGCGGACATGCGGTATGGACCCGTACATTTCGATTCGCGGACGCCCGGGTGGCTCGCCGCGCGCCATGGCCGAACGGATCGGCCTCCCGAATTCCGCCCGCGCGCGGCAGGCCGGGTCCGGCCGCCGCCCGTCCGGTTCCGGACCCGGGGGTAACCTGCGCCCTCGGTGAACCCGGCCCGGTCACGCCCGGCCCGTGGGGGATGACGGTGACGGCGGGCTGTGGGAAGCGACGGTGGCGCGGCACCATCCGCCGGGACGGGCGCGACCGCCCGGCGGCCAGGTGCGCCACTGGATACGCCCGGAGCGCCACGGCGTCCCCGGCGCGGTCGGCTTCGGCTCCGCCACATGGTCGCCGGCGGCGCGGGACCGGTGGATCGGCCGGTCCGCCGACACCCGCCCCGGCGTCCGGGCGGCGGAGGTCACCGTCACCCCGCCCGGACGGGCGACGGACGCGGAGCCCCTTTCCGTCCCCGCCGTCCCGTCCTCCGGGACCGGGCCCCCGGAGGACGGCGGCGAACTCCCGCACCGGCCGCTCCCGACCACGGAGCGCCCTGCCGAGGGGGAGGCCGACGCCGTGTTCGCGGCCACCGTGCTGGACCGGTACCGCAGGCGCTGGATGATGGAGACCCGGTTCCGCACGCCGGGTCGGGGACGCGGATCGGGGCCGGTGGGTCCGGCGCCGCCGGGGACCTGAAAAAACGCCCCGCCTTCGACGCCGTGACCGCGGCCCGGGTCTCCGACCTGACCGCGCCCGCCCGGGAGCGGCCGGAGACGCCCGCCACCGCGGCCTTCCCGGAGGGGGCATCGACCCGCTCCACACCATGCCGGAACCGCGGGGCCACCGGGACGTGGTGGGGCCGCCGGACGGTCAGGCGCCCGGCATCCGGACATCCGTCATCGACCCGGTGCGCCCCGTCGGCCCGCATCCGGACCTGCGGTGGCCGCCGCCGGGGACGAAAGAGGTCCGGCGGGGCCCCGGGAGGCTGAACCGGGCCATCCAGGTCCGCGACGCCCCCGGAAAGCGGAGACGGGAATGGGATGATGTACAGGTATGGGACTTTGTAAGGGCCGGGGGTGCTGGTGGAGCCTGGCGTTCCGGTCCGCGTCCTTGAGGACCGTCACGGGTTCGTCCCGCACCGTTCCGTCATGTGGGAGGGGAGCGACGTGAACGTGGCGGTCCCCATGGGCGGGGAGGCGCGGGCCCGGTTCCCCGACCTGTCGGTGGTAAGCTTCGACCGCGGTCCGCACAGCCCCCCGGACCGGCCGGGGCCTGCCGGAGCCGACGCCATGCCGCGGAAAGGGCGGCTGTCGAAGGCGGACCGCGCCCGGGAAGGCGGGGAGGCGTTCCGCGGGGCGCGGCGCGTCCACGCCGCCGGGGGATTAGCCATCAACAACCTGGAGCACCGTTGCCTCGACCGGGTGGGGAGCTACGGAAAGGAGGGTTTCGCCGGAGCCGTGGCGCTGGCGGTGCTGGCCGCGAAAGTCCACCGCCTCGGCCCGATGCCGCGCGGGAGGGAGCGCCCCGTGCTTCCCACCGCCGCCTGCCGGTGATCCGGCCCATGGAAGGCCCCGCCGCGGCGGGGCCAGGACCGGCGTGCCCGCGGGCCGGCGGAGCCCCCGATGTTCATCATATGTTCATGCCACCGACCGTCCCGTCGAAACCCCGGGCGGCGCTCCGACGGGTCCGTCCACGGCCCCGTGAAGCCGGAATCCGCCTGATCCGGCCTGATTCTCGGAAAAACACGGGTTTTTTGGGCACCCCACTTCCAGTCCGAAGTGCAACACCGGCCCGCCTCCGGAGCGAGGGCGTGGCCCGAGCGGAGGAGGCGGGCCGGTGTTGAGGGATTTTCCGGCCAGGGCCCCGGATTCCACGCGGAATACGGCGGCTGTCCCTTCGGATCGGAGCGTAACCGGGCCTCCCGGCGGCGGCAAGGCCCCGCGGCGGGAGGTGGCGCGCCCGTCCGGGCGAGGGAAGGGGTGGCCCGACCGAAACCGGGCGGGCGCGCCTGCGGAATTCCCTCTCCCCCGTCGGCCGACGGGGCGAAGCGCCTCAGGGAGGCCGCGCCCGCGCGAAAGCCTCCGCCGGCGTCAGGTAGCCGAGCGCCTTGCGGGGGCGCGCGTTCAGGATGTCCTGGACCCGCTTCACGCGGGCGTCCGTGACCTGCCGCAGGTCGGTCCCCTTCGGCAGGTACTGGCGCAGCAGCCCGTTGGTGTGCTCGTTCAGGCCCCGCTCCCACGAGTGATAGGGCGTCGCGAAGAAGAAGTCGGCCTCCAGCGCCTTCGCCACCTTCGCGTGCCCCGCGAACTCCCTGCCACTGTCCGCCGTGATCGTGTGGACCCTGGCGCCGAGCCCCTTGAGAAGGTCGGTCATCGCCTCGCCGACCGCCTCCGCCTTCTTTCCGTCAACCCGTTGGACAGGCGTGAATTCCGGGCATCTGTCCACAAGCGACACCACCGCACCGCTGTGTCCCCCGCCGATCACCGTGTCCGCTTCCCAGTCGCCGATTCTCGCCTTCGCCCCGACCTCTTTCGGGCGCTCCGAGATGTCCCTCCGGCCCGGGATGTGACCCCGGCCCGCGTGGCGGCCACCCTGCCGGTTCGGTTTCTTTCCCCGCCGCCGCAGGTGCCCGAAAAGCGTTCCTCCGTCCCTGCGGTCCGCGCGTACGAGGTCGTATATCCGCTGACGGCCGACCATGCCGGGGTCCTCCAGCCGGAGACGCCCCGGGACCTGTTCCGGGCTCCAGCCCTCCTCCAGCTTCGCCACGACCTTCGCCCAGCGCTCCTCCGTCAGCTTCCTCGGGACCGAAGAGGCCTCGCTCCGGCGCCCGGTGGCCTTCCTCCACGCCTGTCCCTGCCGGTATCCCCGCCCGCCGCCGTTGCGTCGGATCTCCCGCGATATGGTGGCCGGATGGCGGCCCAGCTGCCTGGCGATGGCCCCGTTCGAAAGCCCGCTTTTCCCCGTCGCGTATATCTGGCATCTTTCGTCGAAGGTCAGATGACGGTAGCCCTCGGGCATGACACTCTCCTCGGCTCGTTCACCGGGACTGTCGCCGTTATCCGGCCGATTCGCAAGATGCTGCACCCGAAACGCGGCTTCCCACCATCAACGGTGTTGCACTTCAGAGCGGAACGGGGGGCAGACACTATTGCAGCATGATCGTTTTTGTCTTCGATCCGTCTCCGTTACGCGCGTAACACAGGCAATTTATCAACCGGGCGTCCTAAAAAGGTGAAAATTCTCACAACCCCTTCAAAATTCCAACGTCTCCGCCAGCGATAAATTTTGGAAGCCTGAGAACGAATGGTAGTGGTGGTTCCAGCGCCGCTCCTCAATGCAAAGAAACGACCGGACGCGGATTCCGGTGGCGAAAACGGTTCCTTTCCTGAAAATCCGAATCCATATCCGCCGGGTTGGCGCACCTTTCTCTGCCCCACTTCCAGTCCGAAGTGCAACACCGGCCCGCCTCCGGAGCGAGGGCGTGGCCCGAGCGGAGGAGGCGGGCCGGTGTTGAGGGATTTTCCGGCCAGGGCCCCGGATTCCACGCGGAATACGGCGGCTGTCCCTTCGGATCGGAGCGTAACCGGGCCTCCCGGCGGCGGCAAGGCCCCGCGGCGGGAGGTGGCGCGCCCGTCCGGGCGAGGGAAGGGGTGGCCCGACCGAAACCGGGCGGGCGCGCCTGCGGAATTCCCTCTCCCCCGTCGGCCGACGGGGCGAAGCGCCTCAGGGAGGCCGCGCCCGCGCGAAAGCCTCCGCCGGCGTCAGGTAGCCGAGCGCCTTGCGGGGGCGCGCGTTCAGGATGTCCTGGACCCGCTTCACGCGGGCGTCCGTGACCTGCCGCAGGTCGGTCCCCTTCGGCAGGTACTGGCGCAGCAGCCCGTTGGTGTGCTCGTTCAGGCCCCGCTCCCACGAGTGATAGGGCGTCGCGAAGAAGAAGTCGGCCTCCAGCGCCTTCGCCACCTTCGCGTGCCCCGCGAACTCCTTGCCGTTGTCCGCCGTGATCGTGTGGACCCTGGCGCCGAGCCCCTTGAGAAGGTCGGTCATCGCCTCGCCGACCGCCTCCGCCTTCTTTCCGTCAACCCGTTGGAGAAGCGTGAATTCCGAGCATCTGTCCACAAGCGACACCACCGCACCGCTGTGTCCCCCGCCGATCACCGTGTCCGCTTCCCAGTCGCCGATTCTCGCCTTCGCCCCGACCTCTTTCGGGCGCTCCGGGATGTCCCTCCGGCCCGGGATGTGACCCCGGCCCGCGTGGCGGCCACCCTGCCGGTTCGGTTTCTTTCCCCGCCGCCGCAGGTGCCCGAAAAGCGTTCCTCCGTCCCTGCGGTCCGCGCGTACGAGGTCGTATATCCGCTGACGGCCGACCATGCCGGGGTCCTCCAGCCGGAGACGCCCCGAGACCTGTTCCGGGCTCCAGCCCTCCTCCAGCTTCGCCACGACCTTCGCCCAGCGCTCCTCCGTCAGCTTCCCCGGGACCGAAGAGGCCTCGCTCCGGCGCTCGGTGGCCTTCCTCCACGCCTGTCCCTGCCGGTATCCCCGCCCGCCGCCGTTGCGTCGGATCTCCCGCGATATGGTGGCCGGATGGCGGCCCAGCTGCCTGGCGATGGCCCCGTTCGAAAGCCCGCTTTTCCTCAGCGCGTATATCTGGCATCTTTCGTCGAAGGTCAGATGACGGTAGCCCTCGGGCATGACACTCTCCTCGGCTCGTTCACCGGGACTGTCGCCGTTATCCGGCCGATTCGCAAGATGCTGCACCCGAAACGCGGCTTCCCACCATCAACGGTGTTGCACTTCAGAGCGGAACGGGGGCTGCGATAACAGCGGTGTCAGACCGAGAATAGCCGTTTTGAGAATTCTGTGCAGTCCTGCCACGGTCTGCGCCCGATGTGATGAATCCGTCCCGACTTTGGGTCGGATCGCACTCATCGACCGCTGGGCATTCGCCGTGCCTGTCGGGGAAAACGCTGCGGTTTGAATTCGGCGGCTGTTGCATACCGGCGAAACGCGGCCAACCTGATCGCGGACGGGAAGGAACTGAATTCGTCATGGGATGATGAGTGCTCAACGTTCTACACGGCTCTCTCGGTTTCGTGCTTGCTTGACAGGCGTGATGCATGACATAAATTCCATGTTTATGGTGCGCCCCGAATGGGTTGCCCGCCGTTGAGGAGAGACTTCGCATTGCCCAAGCATGATTTCCCGTGGTCCAACGGTAACGAAGCGCTGCTGGCCACTCTTGAAGAAATCGGACTGCCCGAACGTCTCGTTACGTCAATGAAAAGGGATCGGGTTCGCCTTGTCGGTGAACTGATCCAACTGAGTCAGGCTGAGATCCTCAATAAACGAGGATTGGGCATGAAATCACTCCAGTCGGCTTTGGCTATTCTCGCGAAGCTGGGGTTTGCCCCTAGAGCAAACCTGAGCGGCTGGGACAGCGCAAAGGCTCAGGATGCGCGCAGGGAAATGGGTCGGGAAATCCAGAAGGGGCTGTTTAAATCCCTCCAGACCGATTGGAAGGATCACGATTCGCTTGAAGACGAACTCCATTCACTGCTTCTGGAATCGTCGCAAAAGCGAAATGCCGGAATGCTGGCCCTTCTGTTTGGCTTCAACGAGCAAGGCCCTCAAACGCTTGAAAGTACGGGACAGCTATATGGCCTGACACGGGAACGGGTTCGCCAGATCGCCGCCAAGACGGAAAACAGGCTATCGGCGATTTGGCTTCCGACCAAGTGGCTCTTCGAGGTGCGTGACCTGCTTGGATCCAAGCTCAAACGACCGTTCACGGCGGCCGAATTCTCACGTACGGCAAGACAGGCCAGTATAACCAAGATTGATTTTCATGTGGAGGGTGCGATCAAGGCGCTGGCTTTGATCGGGGAACCGGATAGCGTCAAGCGGTTTCAGGTGAACGGAATCACGTTTTATGGGGACAGGTCCGATCGTAAGTTGCTGGAGGCTTTGCTCCATAGAATCGGGAAGGACACATCCTCTCGGGGCTGCATAGGCATGGACCGCCTGATCGGACTCGCTGGCCAAGGGACGGCGGATGTGGATGAAGTCCGCCGACTGCTCTCGAATTTCAGCGAAATCAGATGGCTTGACAACGAAAGATTGTGGATGATGTCGACAGGGGTGTCGAGAAATCGGCTGATCAACGTGACCAGTGGGATTTTTTCCGTGATTCCGTCCCTCGATATGGCCGACCTCTGCGCTGCGCTCCAGCGTCCGAGGCGAATTATGCTTGTACCTCCAGCGGAAGTTCTTGGGACATTCCTTGAGATCACCGGAATAGCGAAGGTGACGGACGGTAGAGCTGATGCGCTTCCCGACGCATCAAAAGCGGAACTGGGGTTGAACGATACGGCGTTCGTCAATGCGTTCAGAGAACTTGGAAGTCCGGTGATTCGGGAGAAGCTGGAGGAATATTGTGTTGAAAGGCTCGACGTTAACGTGAGGAGTTTCTACGTCAACCTGAGTTATTCACCTCTCGTGGTGAAGGTTGCGCCAGGTGTTTTCTCCCTGCTTGGAGATGCCGTCGACCCTGATCGGGTCAAACATCTCCAGTCCCAGGTGAAAAGGGGTTGGTATCGAAAATCCGACTAACGGAACCAGTCGACTGACACGCTATACACAGACAGCCATTATCCGGGGTTAGTGCGGGTGGGTAGGAAGCCAGTTCACGGTTATCGAATATCAGGTGCATCGAGCACCTGGGAAAGACACCGTCATAACATATTGTGGACCGTTCGACGCGACATGGTATCGCTATTAGGTGCTGCGGCAAAGAATCGTTCTCCTGGCGACGTGCGGCGTTCCAGGTGAGGGACCGGACTCTGACCCGGTACCGTGACCAAATCACCGTGGTTCCGGTTCATCGGGACTCGCACCATCTGAAATGGCCAGGTCCGGAGTTGTTCTGCACTGTCAGAAGCGTATCGCGGAAACGCGCTGGGCAAATAGCATCGAGCTGCCGTTCGGATCGGAACCGCTTGACTGCGATGCCGATTCCAAAGCAAATGCGGCAAAGGCAAACCACCTGAAGAAGGAAGCTTCCCAATGGCATTCGAATTACCCGATCTTCCCTATCCCCACGACGCGCTCGCCGACAACGGAATGTCCCGGGAGACGCTGGAATTCCATCATGACCTCCACCACAAAGCCTATGTCGATAACGGTAACAAACTGATCGAAGGGACCGAATGGGCGCAGAAAAGCCTTGAGGAGATCGTGGCTGGAACTTACCAGTCCAGCGCCGTCGCGCAGAACGGGATTTTCAATAACATCAGTCAGCTTTGGAACCACAATCAGTTCTGGGAGATGATGGGCCCCGGAGATTCCTCCATGCCATCGGAACTCGAGGGGGCGATCAAGGATAGTTTCGGTTCTATCGAAGCCTTTAGGGATCGGTTCACCGCTGCAGGAGTCGGACAGTTCGGCTCCGGATGGTGCTGGCTTGTCAAAGAGGAGGATGGTGGACTAAAGGTGACGAAAACGGAGAATGGCGTGAACCCGTTATGCTTTGGGCAGACCGCGCTGCTCGGATGTGATGTATGGGAACATTCCTACTATATTGATTTCCGCAACAAACGACCGGCCTATCTCGCGAATTTTCTGGACAATCTGGTGAATTGGGAAAACGTCGCTTCCCGACTTTAAGGCATTCAAGCGGCGGATTCTATGGGCGCGTAGGCATCGCCCGCGCGTCCGAAGCTAGGGTTTAATCGTGTGTTATTGACCGTTGGACAGTCCGCCCGTTCAGTTCCATGGGATGGACTGCGGCGGTTACGCCGCGATCATTGTTATTGCGAGAGCCAGAGTAGGGCGCTTTGGATAGCGTTCCCGTTCGATTGTTCCCGACACCCAAGCACCGCTTCCGACAGGGGCGATGATCCCATCCTGACTGCGGACTGAAAACCGAGGCATTGCGGTGATGGGAAGGGTTGCGCGAGGTATTGTCGCGGTATTGACCGCGAACATTATCTGGGGTCTGTCACCTCTATTCTACAAGGCGCTCGCGCATGTGCCGACGCTTGAAGTGCTGTGCCACCGTACGATTTGGTCACTTGTTTTTTTCGGGCTTGCGCTTGCCGTCAGAGGTCGGCTTAGTCAAGTTGGTCGAGCGCTCGGCAATTCACGTGCATTTCTGGCGGTTGCGTTTTCGTCCTCTATGATTGGCCTCAACTGGTTTCTGTTCATTTGGGCGATACAGCAGGGGCGTGCAGTGGAGGCGAGCCTTGGATACTATATTTCTCCGTTGGTGTCGGTCGTATTCGGCGTCGTTTTCTTTCGTGAAAAAATGGACTCGGCTCGAATGGCCTCATTCATTCTCGCTCTGGTCGCGGTGGGCCTGCTGACCTGGGGGCTTGGCGCGGCTCCGTATATCTCTCTCGTGCTCGCATTCACATTCGCCGTCTACGGTGTTATGAAGAAAAAGGCCCCTAGCGGTCCAACGGTGTCAGTGACCGCGGAAATAGGTCTGCTGGCTCCCGCTGCCCTTGTTTGGCTTGCGGGCATCCATTGGTTCGGCTGGACGGAGCAGTTGGGTCATGGAACAGGGGCGTTCGGTCATGGGTTACGCGATAGCCTGCTTCTCGTTCTGTGTGGCCCGCTCACCGCTACACCTCTGATTCTGTTCACGTTCGCAACGCGACAGCTGAAGCTCACAACGGTTGGCCTGCTTCAATATCTCAATCCGACAATTCAGTTTTTTGTTGCCGTTCTGGTGTTCGCTGAGCCCTTTACACCATGGCATGGCATCGCGTTCTCGATGATCTGGGTTGCGCTCGCGGTCTATTCAGTCGCCGCCTTGCGCGAGGACAGGGCCCTGCGAAGGTCAGCGACAAGATCGGGAACCGAGTCCGATACGGAAACATAGGTGCGAAGCGAGGGATCAGCGAAACCTTCTGCGATGACATGTTCGAGAAGTTGAATCATCTTATTCCAATAACCTGCTGTATTCATGACATAAATCGGCTTGCTGTGGAGTCCGAGCTGGCGCCATGTCAGAACCTCGAAGAATTCCTCCAGAGAGCCAGCGCCACCGGGCAGTATGATGACCGCGTGCGAATTCCGGAACATCAGCATCTTTCGCTCATGCATGGTTTCAGTGACGGCCAGTTCGCCCAAATTCGGCTTAATTGATTCCCGTGACGCCAGATGGTTCGGTATGACACCGAATGTTTCACCGCCGGCTTCATGCGCAGCATCCGCAAGCGTTCCCATTATGCCCAGATCGCCCGCTCCGTAAACCAACCGCCAGCCTTCTAGGGCGATTGCCTGTCCGATCTCCCGGGACGCCTCTTCATAGGTGGGATCGATACCCGGCCGCGCTCCACAGAAGACACAGATTGAGTTCTTGGCTGTCACGTCGGCGTTCCTTCGAGTGAATTGCTTTTGACCCTTGCTAATCGCACTGTTACAGGCGATCAAGCGCATTGGCGTAGATATGAGTGACGCCGCTCTGGACGCTGTCCGGATGGCAGGGAATACCATGACAGATCGCACCGATCCACAACGCCGACGCTCCGTGTATTTTTTTGTGGCCTTCCTCGCATTGCTGGCCATTCTGGCTTGGTGGCTGTTGGGCCCGGAAACGTCGTTCAATGACGAACCGGTCGCACCGGACACGACTTTATCCGAGGTCGAGACAGGCACCGATCTGTCCGAGACCGTCACCGACGGGTCCGAGATGGAAACGGAGCCGCCAAAAGAACCCGAATCCGCTATCGAGGCTCCGGTCTTACCTCCGGGTGATCTCCAGCGACCTACTCTTGATGTGGTTCGCGTGGATGCCAACGGAAATTCGTTGGTGGCCGGTCAAGCGGAGCCTGGATCAACGGTGATCGTATTGCTCGACGGCGAAGAGGTTTCACGAGCCGAAGTCGGGCCGGACGGTGGCTTTGTGGCGATGACGACGCTTCCCCTCACCCAGACCCAGCGTCTGGTTAGCCTCGTGATGGAGATGGAAGGGCGGGAACGGTTGGAATCTGAGGCAATTGTAATCATCGAGCCGGACCTTACCGCCGAAAGGGATCAACAGGACTCTTCGGAAGTCACGTTTTCCGAGACCGATACGGACGTGGGAAGCGCCGAAAGCGACGGAAATGAAAATGCGGAACCGGAGCGGAGCGATACTGATGCTATTGAGGTTTCGACGCCACTTGGGGAAGAGGTGGCATCTAGCGTTGATAGGACCGTTTCTTTGTCGAGTTTACCTGATGATCTGAATGGTTTGGAAACGGTTTCACCGAGTCGGATCGACCCGACCGCCCCGATGGAAATCATGCGCGAGGAGACGGGTTCGGTGGGTCATGCGCTCGGGGAGGCGGTTGGCCGAAACGATAGCGATTCGATTTCTGGTGATTCGCTGCGTTCGAATCCGCGCGATGACCTATTTTCGATCGTTCAGCCCGGTCGGGATGAAGGCGGTCAGGTCGGTGTAGATCCGGTTTTACCCGCGAACACCGCCATTTCCGAATCTGAATCCGAGGTTGCGGAGATCGTCTCGGGAGGTGCGGTGGGTGAAACCTCGTTGGACGTCTCGCTGAATCCGCCGATAAAGGAAGACCGAAGCGCGATCGCTTTGCCGGGCCGGTCCGACGCTATCCGGATCGGATCCACTCCGCGGTTGGAAGACACCAAGAAACCACGTATCGCAAGCCTACCCGGTCAGGCCCGTACCCCACCAACAGTTCTGATCGCGGACGGGACCGGCATTCGGGTTCTACAGCCAGGTGGCGATACTCCCTCCGGAGCCCAGACGGTCGCGATTGACACGATATCGTATGATGAAAACGGCGAAGTGGTGCTGGGAGGAAGAGGTACGGTCGGTCGATCCGTGCGCATTTACCTGGACAATCGGGCTATAGAGAGTTCCAGTATAGGAGCGGACGGGCAGTGGATTGCTCCGCTGACGAATGTCGACAGCGGTGTCTTCGCACTACGCGTCGATGAAATTGATTCGCTCGGGCAGGTTACCTCCCGGATGGAGATTCCGTTCAAGCGCGAAGATAGGGAAGTGCTTGCGGAACTTCATGATCAGCGCCCACAAGTGGGGGCTAGAATCAAGGTTATCACCGTGCAGCGTGGCAACACGCTATGGGGGATCGCGCGGCAGAAATACGGCGAAGGGCTTCTTTACGTGAGGGTGTTCGAGGCAAATCGAGCCCGCATTCGGGATCCCGATCTGATCTATCCAGGACAAATATTCGCTATTCCCGAATAGAAGCGTGTGAACCATATGGCAACCGGGGCCGCGACTGGAAATTTCAGGGCACGGTGCATAGGTGAGCAGGTGAGGGTGTGGGAGGCACACCATGTCCGACGCTGAAGCGATCACCGACGAGCACATCAGGAGCGGCCTGCGGACGGTACGGCGTGTGACGCCATACCTTTGGCCGCGTGGACAGATGTGGGTGAAATACCGCGTCATCCTCGCGATGCTCGCATTGCTTGTCTCGAAGGTGATCGCCGTCGGTACGCCTTTTTTCTACAAGGCCGCCGTTGACGCTCTTGCGGGCGAAACTCCCGATCCGGTGATGATGCTGACAGTCGGTGCCGTTGGGCTGACAATCGCTTACGGTGTCGCACGGCTGATGAATGTCGGCTTCCAGCAACTCCGCGACGTTTTTTTCGCCCGCGTAGGTCAGAGAGCCCTTCGACAGCTGGCGCTGGAGACATTCAGGCACATCCACCGACTTTCGATGCGCTACCACATAACCCGAAAGACCGGCGGGCTTTCCCGGATCATCGAGCGCGGCGTCAAGGGAGTCGAGTTTCTCCTGCGCTTCCTCCTATTTTCGGTTGGACCGCTTATTCTGGAACTGGCGATGATCGGTGTGGTCCTCGCGGTGGTGTTCCATATCTGGTATCTCGCAGTCGTGGCCGTGACCATCGCACTTTACGTCGTATTCACGTTCAAGATCACCGAATGGCGCGTCAGGATCCGCAAGATCATGAACGATCAGGACACCGACGCTAACCAAAAGGCGGTGGACAGCCTGCTGAATTTCGAAACCGTCAAATATTTTGGGGCTGAAAGCCGCGAATCCGAACGCTATGATCAGGCGATGGCCGGGTATGAGGCGGCGGCGATTCGGACGTCGTATTCGTTGGCGTTTCTCAATTTCGGTCAGTCATTGCTGATCACTTCCGGCTTGGTCGCGGTGATGGTCATGGCTGCGGTCGGCGTTCAGCGGGGGGCTTTGACCGTCGGAGACTTCGTGATGGTCAACGCCTATATGATTCAGATCACCATGCCGTTGAATTTTCTCGGGACCGTGTATCGCGAGATCCGTCAGGCGTTGGTGGATATGGGCGAGATGTTCGATTTACTTGACCAGCCGCCGGAGGTCATGGATCGCGAGGGTGCCGGGGAGCTTAAGGTCACCGGTGGAGAGGTTGAACTTAACGGCGTAGTCTTTCGCTACGAGGACGCCCGTCCCATCCTTCAGGGATTGAGCCTGACCGTTCACGCGGGTAGGACCGTTGCGGTCGTCGGGCCGTCGGGCTCGGGAAAGTCGACGATCGGGCGGTTACTGTTCCGGTTCTACGACGTGACTTCGGGCAGTCTAAGCATTGATGGGCAGGATATACGCGACGTCACTCAGGAAAGCCTTCATGCCAAGGTTGGAGTCGTTCCTCAGGACACGGTGCTCTTCAACGACACGATTTACTATAACATCGCGTATGGCCGCCCCGATGCGGCCCGTCAGGACGTGGAGGCGGCGGCGAAGGCCGCGAAGATACATGACTTTATCTTTGGACTTCCCGATGGGTACGACTCGGTTGTCGGGGAACGTGGGCTCAAACTTTCCGGTGGCGAAAAGCAGCGTGTGGGCATTGCGCGGACGCTTTTGAAAAATCCTCCGATCCTGCTTCTGGACGAGGCGACAAGCGCCCTCGATTCGGAGACAGAGGCTGAAATCCAGGAAGAGCTTCGCGCGATGGGTGAGGGGCGGACCGTAATCACCATCGCCCACAGACTCTCGACCATTGTCCACGCGGATCTGATCGTCGTGCTCGAAAGAGGTACGATTGTCGAAAAAGGAGATCACGAAGGTCTGTTGGCGATCGGTGGTCGCTACGCGGCACTTTGGCACGGGCAGGCGACGGAGCAGGGGGACCATTCGCGGCAATCTGCAGGTGGTCATTCCGCACTGGTGGAGTTTGTGTGACTGAATTCTCCGATATATAGTGTCCGCCAGAAAACCCCGTGTTTTTCCGGGGATCGGGCTGAATCCGGTGGATTCCGGCTTCACGGGACACTGGCCGGGCCCGTCGAAGCGTTGCCGGGGGCTTTGGCTGGATGGCCGGAGGCAGGAACGTAAAGCGAACACTCGGCTCCCGCCGGCCCGCGGGCACGCCGGTCCGGGCCCCGCCGCCCGTGACGGTGGTCCGGGCCATCGAGGGGAATCCGCCGAAACCCGTCGCGGACGGGGCGGGGGGCCGCACCGGATGCCCGTCTCCAACGGGGGCGGCGACGGCATGCTGACGGCGGAGACCGCCCTGCGGCGGCACCAACCGCGCTGGAGGATCGAGTGCCTGTTCAGGGCGCTGAGGACCGGGACGCGCATCAAGGACGCAGGCCCGACGCCGCGGACGACCTGCGCGGGTGCCCCACCTTCGACGCGGTAACGGCGCTGCGCGTCCGGGACCTCCAGCTTCCGGCTCGGGGAGAGCCCCGACAGCCCCGCGGAGCGCCATGCCGCCGCCGGGAGCGGTGGGGCCGTGGTCATCCACGCCGCCTACGGGCGCGTAACCGGGCCTCCCGGGCGCCGCCGGAACCCGACATGGCCACAGGCCGCTACGTCACGCCCGTGGCCTGTCCGGCCGGCTTCCGGCCCACGAAGCG
Source organism: uncultured Rhodobacter sp. (assembly GCA_965201085.1). Lineage (GTDB taxonomy): Bacteria > Pseudomonadota > Alphaproteobacteria > Rhodobacterales > Rhodobacteraceae > JAPOUP01. Next base: position 51,656 of record CBDAVS010000022.1, read on the forward strand.
CCAGCCGCCGCCGGGGACCCGGAAGCTCCGGCAGGGACCGTGCATCCTCAACGTGGCGGAGACCCACGCCCGGGCTATCCGCGCCCGGACGGAGCGGAAACCGGAATACGGGTAGCGGAGACGGGGTATGGTCCGGTCGGGGGTGTGGTAGTGACAGGCGCCGGGCCCCGCCGAGGGTCGTGGACCCTGCGCACGGCGGCCTCCAGTGGCGAAGATTGGTGGATCCAGCCGTATATGGTAGCGAATCCGCCACCTGACCGCCATATCCGGTGAATCCCCGCAAGGCGGATTCCGTCATTTACCGCGAAAAACCCATGACTTGGGGGTTTTCTGGCGGACACAATTTAGCGCCGTGTGCGATCTCAGGAGCGGGTCTCAAAAATTTTAATTCCTTCTGTGCCTGATACGCCGAGGACCGCCGTTCAGGCGTCAAGCTCGACGATAACCGGAACGTGATCGGATGGCTTCGTTCGGTCTCTCACGTGCTCATCGATGTGGCAGTCGATCAAGATATCGGCTGCTTGGGGCGTTAGCAGGAAATGGTCAATACGGATGCCGTCGTTGCGCCGCCGTGCCCCTCCTTGGTAGTCCCAGAACGTATAATGTCCCGGCTCGTTGACACGGGTGCGAAACGCATCGGTATATCCGAGATTGGTGATCTTTCGGAACGCATTGCGGGTCTCCTGCAGGAAGAGTGCATCGGATTTCCAGGCTTCGGGGCGCGCGGCGTCCTCGGCTTGTGGGATGACGTTGTAATCACCTGCCATTAGGGCGGGTTCTTCCGCATCCAACAGCGCTCGTGCCTGTGAATTCAGACGCTCCATCCAGGCAAGTTTGTATTGGTATTTCGGTCCTGGGGTGGGGTTGCCGTTCGGGAGGTAGAGACCGCAGACGCGCACGGCTTTCCTGTTGACGACCGTCGCTTCGATCCATCTCGCTTGGTCGTCACTTTCATCGCCGGGAAGGCCTCTCCGTATGTCTTCGATCTGTATCTTTGATAGAATGGCAACACCGTTGAAGCTTTTCTGGCCGTGGACGGCGACATTGTAGCCACGTTCCTCGAAATGGTCGGAAGGAAATGCCTCATCGACCGACTTGATTTCCTGAAGCAGCACCACATCCGGCTGCGCCTCTTCGAGCCAGTCGGTCAACGCTTCGATACGCGCTTTGATGCCATTGATATTGAAGGTTGCGATTTTCATTGCGGCTCCAGATCGGATTCTAGCAGATGAGGGCACTGAGAGTTTGTTCCATAAGCTGAGTGGTCCCGCAGGATGTGGTATTCCAGATTGACCGTTTACCCAAATCCGGAGATCGCCATGCCCTGGAACAGGACCACCCAACAGCTCCATAAGCGCTCGGACGACCACAGTCAAAATGACCTGACCGACGCCGAATGGACCGTCGTCGAGCCGATGCTTCCGAAGCGGGGAAGGATGGGACGGCCGCGCGAGGTCGACCTTCGGTCGGTGTTCGACGCGGGCCGGTATATCCTGTCCACGGGATGCCGGTGGCGTGCGTTACCCTCTGGATATCCACCGTTTTCCACCGACCGGAACCATTTTCATGCATGGCGGCGGAGCGGGCTCCTGGAGCGTCTCGTGCATCGTCTCCGGGACCTCGCGCGGCGGTGTCCGGGGCGCTCCGCGGAGCCGACCGCCGCCCCGGTCGACAGCCGGCCGGTGAGGACCACGGAGAGCGGCGGCCCCCGCGGCCACCACGCCGGGAAGAGGGTGAAGGGGAGGAAAAGGCACCTGATCGTGGACGCCGACGGCACGCCGATCGTCATGACGGTTCGCACCGCCGATATCCAGGACCGGGACGGGGCGCCGGACCTGATCGCGAAGCTGCTGGAGACGGCCCCGACGGTGTGTAGGCTGTTCGCCGACGGTGGCCACCCGGGTCCGAAGCTGCGGGAACGGCCTGGGGGGATGGGGTTGTCGAACGTGATCAGGATCGTCGAAAAACCGAAGAATGTCAAAGGGTTCACTGTTCCCTGCCGCCGGTGGGTCGTGGAGCGGACCTTCGCCTGGATGGGCCGGTGCCGCCGCCTGTCGAAAGATTACGAAAGGCTCAGCGAGAACTCGCTGGCATCCGGGGTGAGGCATCACGCGCCACCGGTCCGGGCGTGAGTGAGGCACGAACGAACGCTGGCCGCCTGCCGGTTCCTGCTCAGGCGGGTGGCGAGGGCGTCAACTCCATGAAAAACAATAGCTTAATCATATCAGTGACTTATGATTCAAACTCTGAGACAAGCCCATACTGGCGTTGTCGGGCGGGTTTTGAATATGTAGGGCGATTCCTTCGGCACTGATGGCGGGATTGTTGGTTTCAATTAATATGACGAAATCAAACAATTAACGTAACTAGTGTCTGCTGGAAAACCCCATGTTTTCCGTGGCTCCGCACCCGGTCGAGGCCACGGTGCTCCAGGTTGCTGATGGCCGACCCGCCGGCGGCGTGGGCGCGCCGCGCCCCGCGGAACGCCTCCCCGCTTTCCCGGACGCGGTCCGCCTTCGACAGCCAGTCCCTGCGGGGCATCGCGTCGGCTCCGGCATCCCGGCAGGCCCCAACCGGTCCGGGGGGCTGTGCGGACCGCGGTCGAAGCTCACCACCGAGAGATCCGGGAACCGCGCCCGCGCCTCCCGCCCATGGGGACCGCCACGTCCACGTCGCTCCCCTCCCACATGACGGAACGGTGCGGGAGGAATCCGTGACGGTCCTCAAGGACGCGGACCGGAACGCCGGGCTCCACCGGGCCCCCCCGCCTTTCCCTTCGATATCCAGCGGGTGTGCGGCCCGGATATCGGGTGCACCTTCCCGCGGTGCGGGACCGTCCCGCCCTTCAGGATCCGCCGTCCGGTCAGGTCCGCCCGGGGCCTGACATGGCCGATGAAGCCCCGGATACTGTCCGATGAGCCCGGGATACCCGATGTTCCGTCCATCTCCGCGCAGCTGGCCTCCGCCCTGTCCGCCAGCTTCAGCGCCAGCCGGAGCGGCGCCTTCACGTCCCCCGGGCGCGGGTTGGCGAGCCGTGACGTGGCCACCCGGAGGTAGCCTTTCCGGAGCTTTCCGCAAAGGTATTCCTGCCGCCGCCAGCCGGGCGGCCCCAGCCCCCGCAGGCCCGGGACACGTCCCGGACCATGCACCGCGCCGCGTCCATCGGCAGGCTGCGGTCGGTCGGATGATGCACATCGGTCCCGGCCACGAAGGAATGACGGCGGCCGCGCAGCGCGGCTCCAGGCTTTTCCGGCCACCCTGTGGCCCCTCTCCACGACCATCCTTCCGACCTCGGCGGGAAGCTCCGGCGAGGGGAGCGACACGCTGTCAACCGGACGCCGGTATCCGTATCCGTCCCCGTCCCATGATCCGTGGCCCGGCCTCCGGCCCTGGCCGGATCGGGATGTGCTGGTTCGCCGGTTCCTGAAGCCGGTCGAAACCGCACCCGGGACCCTGCCTGACCACGCCGGGCACCGGGATGGTCCATAGTTCCATCCCCGGCCTGCCGACCCGGTGGCTCTTTCCGGGCGGCACCAGCCGACCCGGAAGCCCGGACAGCCGCTTTCGGGTCCCTTCGTCGCTGTAAAGGTCCTGGAGGCCGATCAGGATCGCCGGGATGTCGTCCCTCGATCTGACGGTCGGCCTGATCCTGGTGATGTCGGGGGCGTCGGGCCGCCGCTGGGTGTCGTGGACCCTGCGCATGGGGGCCTCCCGAGGGGAGGATTGCCGGATTCCGCGGCATACCCTGACTGCCATATCCGGTGAATCCCCGCAAGGCGGATTCCGTAACTTACCGCCCCCGTTCCGCTCTGAAGTGCAACACCGTTGATGGTGGGAAGCCGCGTTTCGGGTGCAGCATCCTGCGAATCGGCCGGATAACGGCGACAGTCCCTGTGCTCAGGAGAGGAGAGTGTCATGCCCGAGGGCTACCGTCATCTGACCTTCGACGGAAGATGCCGGACATACGCGACGGGGAAAGGCGGGCTTTCGGACGGGGCCATCGCCAGGCGGCCGGGCCGCCATCCGGCCACCATATCGCGGGAGATCCGACGCAACGGCGGCGGGCGGGGATACCGGCAGGGACAGGCGTGGAGGAAGGCCACCGGGCGCCGGAGCGGGGCCTCTTCGGTCCCGGGGAAGCTGACGGAGGGGCGCCGGGCGAAGGTCGTGGCGAAGCCGGGGAGGGCTGGAGCCCGGAACAGGTCCCGGGGCGTCTCCGGCTGGAGGACCCCGGCATGGTCGGCCGTCAGCGGATATACGACCTCGTACGCGCGGACGGCGGGGACGGAGGAACGCCTTGCGGGCACCTGTGGCGGCGGGGAAAGGAACCGGACCGGCAGGGCGGCCGCCACGCGGGCCGGGGCCACATCCCGGGCCGGCGGGACATCCCGGAGCGCCCGGAAGAGGGCGGGGCGAAGGCGGGGACCGGCGACCGGGAGGCGGATACGGTGATCGGCGGGGGTCATGGCGGCGCGGTGGTGTCGCCCGTTGACGGATGCCCGGAATTCACGCCTGTCCAACGGGTTGACGGAAAGAGGGCGGAGGCGGCCGGCGGGGCGATGACCGACCTTCCCGAGGGTCCCGGCGCCAGGGTCCACACGATCACGGCGGACAACGGCAGGGAGTTCGCGGGGCACGCGAAGGTGGCGAAGGCGCCGGCGGCGGACTTCCTCCTCCCGACGCCCTACCACTCGTGGGAGCGGGGCCTGAACGGGACACCAACGGGCCGCCGCCCCGGTACCTGCCGAAGGGGACCGACCTGCGGCAGGTCACGGACGCCCGCGTGAAGCGGGTCCAGGACATCCTGAACGCGCGCGCCCGCAAGGCGCCCGGCCACCTGACGCCGGCGGAGGCTTTCGCGCGGGCGCGGCCTCCCTGAGGCGCTTCGCCCCGTCGGCCGACGGGGGAGAGGGAATTCCGCAGGCGCGCCCGCCCGGTTTCGGTCGGGCCCCCCCTCCCGCCGCGGGGACCTGCCGCCGCCGGGAGGCCCGGTTACGCTCCGATCCGAAGGGACAGCCGCCGTATTCCGCGTGGAATCCGGGGCCCTGGCCGGAAAATCCCTCAACACCGGCCCGTCTCCTCCGCTCGGGCCACGCCCTCGCTCCGGAGACGGGCCGGTGTTGCACTTCGGACTGGAAGTGGGGCCGTGAAAAACCCGTGACTTGGGGGTTTTCTGGTGGACACTAGTTACCAATTAACTTTTCAGCGAAAAAGATCGGTTTCGTCGGAAACTTAAGTCAATTGCTCAAGTGAGCCACTCAAATGGAAAATGATGTGCCGCAGCCGCAGGAACTGGTCACGTTCGGGTTGTCGATTACGAAACGCGCCCCGATCATCTCTTCCGAATAGTCGATGGTCGCATTGGCAAGAAAGGGAAGGGACACCACATCGACCACAACGCGTTCGCCGTCAGGGCCTTGCAATACCGTGTCACCTTCGGCTGGGTCGTCAAGCGAAATATCATATTGGAAACCCGAGCATCCGCCACCATCGACGGCGATGCGCAGCGCCTTGCCGCTATCACCCGCACCGATCCTTGCGAGCTGTGCGTAGGCGCGGTCAGTGACTTTGGGTGGTATTATCACGTTTCGAATTCCGGCATTCAGATCGCGGATAATCGAGGATATATGCCGTTCAGTCCCGCGCTGCAAGAACGGACAGATGCTGAAGATCTACGCAACCCAGACGGATTCATCGCTTGGTCGGCTTTACCCCGAAGAGGAGAGCCGCTTCAGATCGTGTTTTCAGCGTGACCGCGACAGGATCATTCATTCAAGCGCCTTCAGGCGTCTGAAACACAAAACGCAGGTCTTCATCGAGCACGAGAGCGACTATTTTCGCACTAGGATGACGCATTCGATCGAGGTGGCGCAGGTGGCGCGAACGATCGCCTCGGCGCTCGGTCTAAACGAAGATCTCACCGAGGCTGTGGCGCTCGCGCATGATCTGGGACATCCACCATTCGGCCATGCCGGTGAACGAGCGCTGCAGGACCTGATGAAGCCCTACGGAGGATTCGATCATAACGCACAGGCGATCCGTATCGTAACCTCTCTTGAAAGCCATTATGCTAGGTTCGATGGGCTGAATCTCTCTTGGGAAACCCTGGAGGGAATCGCCAAACACAATGGTCCGCTCAAAGGAGACATTCCTTGTGCGTTGGCGGCTTACAACGAGCGTCACGACCTTGAACTTGACACCTTCGCGAGCCTGGAAGCTCAGGTCGCGGCCGTTGCCGATGATGTGGCTTATTGCAGTCATGATCTTCATGACGGGCTCCGTGCGAAACTGTTCACGACCGACGAATTGGAAGGGCTGCCGTTGCTAAGCGGATGTTTCGGTGAGGTAGATCGCAGATATTCTGCGCTTGATCCCTACAGGAGGCGGCATGAGGCGCTGCGGCGGTTCTTCGGACGGATGGTGGACGACGTTATCGAGCAGTCAGTCCTTCGACTCTCGGAACTTGCGCCTTCTTCAGTTGTGGATATCCGTCGGTCAGATCGCTCCGTGGTGAGCTTTTCCGACCCGTTTCGGGAGCGATTGAACGTCATCCGAGAATTTCTATTCAATCGTATGTACCGAGCTCCGGCAGTGCTGGAAATGCGTCGCGGTGTAAAACAGGCAATCGAGGCCCTGTTTCCAATGCTCCTCTCGCGCAGGGAACTTCTACCGGAACAGTGGCGACGGGACGTGGAAGCGGCAAAAGATGAAACCGCCATGGCACGTATCGTCGCGGACTACATTTCGGGAATGACCGATCGCTTCGCGCTTCAGGAACGGAAACGGCTCTGTGGGTGATTGATCGGAGTAAGGGGGAGTTCGGCCCCATTACGTGAATTAGTCTCGATGTGATCTGACACCGCCCCAATTTTTCAAGTTGGACTGGGGGCGGTGGTTCCCCTGAAGGGAGGTGGCTGTCCGTTTTGCTGGCGGTGCCAGCCAAACCATCGAAACGGGGGAAACCACGATGCTGGATACCACCGGCAGGATCATCAAACACGGAACCGGCCCGCTGGATCCGGCTGGGGAGCCGGGCGATGTCCCGGAGGCCTGTCAGGTGATGGGCTACAGCCGGGATACGTTCCATCGCTACAGGTCAGCCGTTGGGGAAGGCGGCGTGGAGGCGCTTTTCGGGCGCGCCCGGCGCAGACCCGATCCGGCGACCCGGGTTGACGACGCGACCGGGCGGGCCGTCATCGGATCCGCCACCGACTTCCCGGCCCATGGCCAGGCCCGCGCCTCGAACGGGTTGCGCGAACGGGGCGTCTCTGTCTCACCCCCGGGTGTCCGGCCGGTCTGGCTGCGGCGCGGTCCGGCCAGCTTCAGGGCCCGGCTGAAAGCGCTGGAGGCGAAGGTGGCTGAGGATGGCATGGTCCTGACCGGGGCCCGGGTGCGGGCGCTGGAGAGAAGGAAGCCCGACGATGAAGCCTGCGGCGAGGTGGAAACAGCCCATCCCGGCCACCCGGGCTCACGGGACACTTTCCACGCTGGCACGCTCAGGGGCGTCGGGCGGGTCCATCGGCGGACCTGCGTGGACGCCTATCGCAGGGTGGCGCATGCCAGGCTCCACACTACCGGGACACCGATCACCGCCGCCGGCCCGCTCAATGACCGGGTGCCGCCATTCCACGATGGGCATGGCCTGCCGGTGCCGCGGATCATGACGGATCGCGGGACGGAATACTGCGGGCGCGTCGACGGACACGATTTCCGGCCCTTCCTGGCGGTCAACGATACCGACCACACCAAAACCAGGGTGAAATCGCCCCGGACCGACGGCATCCGCGGGCGCTTCCACAAAACGGTGCTGCAGGGGTTCCACCAGGTCGCGTTCCGAAAGAAGCCATATGACGGCATCGGTGCGTTGCGGGCCGATCCGGATGAATGGCTGAAACACTACAGCCGCGAACGCACCCATCAGGGCCGAATGTGCTGCGGCGGAACCCCGTTCCAGACCATGATCGATGGCAAGGGGATCGGACGGAAAAGTTCCTGAACCAAACCTGACCTGACAGACGCCGCCGGAAAACGGCCAACTGTCAGATCACATCGGAACCACTACAGATTACGTTTCACTATGGGGCCGGTCGTTTATGAGTGACCACATAACACCTGACCGAAACCCTAACCCATTCGAGGCGGGGACCGATTGTTCCCAACTTCTTCAGGTTCGTGATTTTAGCGCAACTGTCAGATCCGCGTATCGGTGGTTGGTGAAATTTCCCGGCCAAGCAGGTTCTCGACAGATGCCGTACATCCGGATCCGGGAATGCGAGACCCGTTCCCGGCTCGATGCGCGGATACCTGGTCCCGTTCTGGAAGCACGACTCAGGACTGATCCGCGACCGGTGCCAACGACTGGGACCGTAATCCACCCATTTTCATCAGGAACGTCCGGAAATTGGGAATCGGACAGTAATAACCTTCTTCCACGTTAAGCTGCAGAACCCCTCGATGAACCAGATGTCCTAGGAATTTCTCGTGACTCCAGCCTTCCGGCAGCTTGCGACCTCTGCCATCCGGATCATCCGGTGGGCGGGACAGTTCCCTGATCCGATCCTCGATCTCATTCTCTCCCATACCTTCATTGGGTACAGTCCGCATCACTTCGGCGACCAGTCGGTCAGCTTTTCGAATCCCTCGTGACCTGCGTCGTCGATACGCGACGTTTCTAAGCTCCAGCACGCACCCTCGCACCCAATCCACGTCCACGTCCCCAAGCCGCCCGTCCGCGCCCACCAAACCGGCTGAGAGCGCACGCATTCCGTTATGCAGGTGCTGCGGCCAGTCGTCCGAGACCTCCGCAAGGTATTTCGGCCAGCCTACGCTGTCCCTAACTTGGGAGACCTTGAATTTCGCCAGCATTTTCTTGACCGCTTCCCCGCCTCCCCGGGCGCGAGTACGCCGATGTCATGGATCGTCCTGGTACTCATACTCAGTCGTGATAGTCCCGCCTCCTGCAACACGTCATGCGAATCGCCCAGGCCCGCGAAGAGGTGCACGAAGGGAAGGCCCGCGTTGTGCAGGTGGAAGTTGACGAGCGTGTCCCTCGCTCTGTCCTTATCCACCGTCTGGATCTCATCCACGATGATACAGACTGTCCTCGTCCAGTCCTGAGGCTGGATCATCCTCTGCAGGACGCCAAGGTCCGGCCACCCCGGGCCTGTCACTAGTCCACTGTTGACTCTGTGAGATACCCCTGTTCCTTTGTCGCCCCGTACATGGCGGTGGCCCGCAGCATGTATTTCATTCCCTTCCCGATCCTCTCCGTGCCGGGCAGCGGCCGCCGCCGTGACGGTATGAAGCCGACGAAGCGGCCCATGTCGACCGCCGCCTGACGGATGGTGAACCCGTCGAAGTGCGGCGCCCCCCCCGCGTCGGTGAATCCGTAGCTCGTCTCGCGATGTGGAGCGCAGTGAGCCCGTCCGGATGCGGCAGGTCGAGGGCGGGCCCCTCCGGTTCGGCCTTCGAGGCGCGCTGTATGTCAAAGGTGCGCCGGGTCATGACGGCGTCGAAGGCGAGGCACCTGCGCAGGCCCTCCACGTCGTCGAGGCGACGGTCCTCGACCCGGGTGGCCCGCTTCAGCGTCCTGAAGCATTCCTCGATGGTTCACCCGGCCCCATACCGGCGCAGGGGCCTCCGCCCCCTTTCGGTCGGGTTCGCCCCGCCGCGGACCGGCGGCTGGTGGAGTGGCGGCCGGCCCCCGGGCGGCGTGGATGTCTCCGGCACGGGCGCGACGGTCACGGGCAGGGTGGCGGCATGCTCCCGCAGGTCCACGGCCTTTCCGTCTGCGACGGCCCGCCTCCGCTTCGACGGGCGGGAGCGCACTAGCGGGCCCGCCGCCTCCGGGTCCCTGGCCTGCGCCTCGAACATGTCCCATATGTCTCCCCCGCGGTCGCACACGGCGAACGCGCGTTCTGCGGGGCGCGGCGCGCCCACGCCGCCGCCGCCGGGACCGGCCAGGCCTTCGGTGGAGTCCCGGATGCCCGAATGGTCGGGCATGGTCGTGTCCCGCACAGCGGGGACCCCGGCCCCGCCTTCGCCGGGAACACAGCCGAAACCGGCTCCCCGGACCGCCGTTCCCAGGCCCGGGCCATCTCCATGACGCGGGTCTGGGCCCGGCCGTCGGGATGGGTGGACAGGCCGAACCCGAGGTCCACTCGGGCGCCGCCGGCGCGGGTCTGCCCCATTCGGGCTCCGGCGGCGCCCGGACACCGCACGGCGCCTGCCGGTCGTCCGCGAGCCGCCGCGCCGCCAGCGCCGGCGCGCGGCTGGCCGGATGCGGGACGCGGACCCCACGCAGGATCGGGAAACGGGAGTTTCGGACCAGCGGCCCGAGGTTCGCCGCGTGGAAGGACAGGCCGCCGACGCGGCCGGCGACGGAGCTCCGGATCCGGTGGTGGAGACCCGCGCCGGGATGCCTCGGCCCGCCAGCGGGTGGTTCGACGCCGTCATCGCCCGGAAGCCGCGGCGGCCAACGTCCGCCACCGGCTCAGGGTCCACCTCACCGAGGTCGCGGAGCGTCCCGGAGAACGACGTGTCCGGCCAGCCGTGCGGCGCGACCCGCCGCGGCGGGGCTTCCGCCGCCGGCGGTTCGAACCCGAAGCGGTGGGCGGTCTCCGGCGGCGCGCTCCGCGGCCACTCCACCGTATCGGTCCCGAACCATCGCATGCCAACGCGCATGCGAATCTAAGAGTTTGTTCCATAAGTTGAGTGGTCCCGCAGGATGTGGTATTCCAGATCGAACTTCAACCCAAATCCGGAGATCGCCATGCCCTGGAACAGGACCACCCAACAGCTCCATAAGCGCCCGGACGACCACAGTCAAAACGATCTGACCGACGCCGAATGGACCATCATCGAGCCGATGCCGCCGAAGCGGGGTAGGATGGGACGGCCGCGCGAGGTCGACCTTCGGTCGGTGTTCGACGCGGGCCGGTATATCCTGTCCACGGGATGCCAGTGGCGCGCGTTACCCTCTGGATATCCACCGTTTTCCACCGACCGGAACTATTTTTACGCATGGCGGCGGAGCGGGCTCCTGGAGCGTCTCGTGCATCGTCTCCGGGACCTCGCGCGGCGGTGTTCGGGGCGCTCCGCGGAGCCGACCGCCGCCCCGGTCGACAGCCAGTCGGTGAAGACCACGGAGAGCGGCGGGCCCCGCGGCCACCACGCCGGCAGGAAGGTGAAGGGGAGGAAAAGGCACCTGATCGTGGACGCCGACGGCACACCGATCGTCATGACGGTTCACACCGCCGACATCCAGGACCGGGACGGCGCACCGGACCTGATCGCGAAGCTGCTGGAGACGGTGCCCACGGTGTGTAGGCTGTTCGCCGACGGTGGCCACCCGGGTCCGAAGCTGCGGGAGCGGCCTGGGGGGATGGGGTTGTCGAACGTGATCAGGATCGTCGAAAAACCGAAGAATGTCAAAGGGTTCACTGTTCTCTACCGCCGCTGGGTGGTGGAGCGGACCTTCGCCTGGATGGGCCGGTGCCGCCGCCTGTCGAAGGACTATGAGCGCCTCTGCGGGAACTCGCTGGCATCCGGGGTGAGGCATCACGCGCCACCGGTCCGAGCGTGAGTGAGGCACGAACGAACGCTGGCCGCCTGCCGGTTCCTGCTCAGGCGGGTGGCGAGGGCGTCAACTCCATGAAAAACAATAGTTTAATGATATCAGTGACTTATGATTCAAACTCTAAAGGGCTTCAGGACATTACTTCGTCAACTGTGGATTAGTGACAGGCCCGGCGCAGTCGAAGTCCCCCTTGAATATCCCGCCTCCGGGATGTAGTTCGAACCTCCATGTAGATGCGTCTGCTCCGTGCGCCGCAGCCTCTCGGCGGTTTCCTTGTGTACGGCTTTGGCGATCTTCTCCACAAGCGTATCCAGCCCATACAGGACACGGCGGTCGATGATCAAGGGAAGCGGCGCCCCGACAGCCGCATTTGGTCCAGCGTCTGGACATCTCTCGCAGAAGCGCCGTCTTGCCTGCCCCCCCCCCCCCCCCCCCCCCGGTGCACCCTGGAAGAGATACGTGGCACTCGTTACCGGCTTGCCATGGGAAGAGCGCTTCAGGGCTTCTTCGCAAGCGACTTCGGTCGCGTCGATTTCCTCCACCCTGCCGATGAAGAACAGCGCTTCGTCCCGATCCTGGATTGCGGCGAACTCCCTCAGACCATCTAAATTCGGGCCCATGGGGGGTACCTCCCTAGAGGCTGTAGGGTTCGGACTTGGTAGCGGGAAATCCACCAATCCGCAACTTCCGCGTCACGGCTTCGCACCCTTCACACGCAACCCGGATGCCGATACGAACATCCCTGACATTATATCAGAATGGTCAAGCTTTATGTTCCCCCAGTGCCAGTCTGAAGTGCAATCCCGGCCCACCCCCGGAGCGAGGGCGAAGCCCGGGCGGACCGGGCGGGCCGGGATTGAAGGATTTTCCGGCCAGGGGTCCGGATTCCGCGTGGAATGCGGCGGCTGTCCCTTCGGATCCGGGCGTATCCGGGCCTTCCGCCGGCCGCAAGGCTCCGCGGCGGGACCGCCCGGGCAAGGGAGGGCGGAGCCCGACCGAAACCCGGACGGTCCCGCCGGTATGTTCCTTTCCTCCCGCCAGCCGACAGGTCCAGGCGCCTCGGGGAGGCTGCGCGAGGCCGATCGCCCCGGCCGGCGTCAGGTGGCCGAGCGCTTTGCGCGGACGCGCGTTCAGGATGTCCTGGACCTCCCTGACCCGCGCGTCCGTGACCTGACGCAGATCCGTTCCCTTCGGAAGATACTGACGCAGCAGCCCGTTGGTATGCTCGTTCAGACCGCGCTCCCACGAGTGGTAGGGCGTCGGGAGGAAGAAGTCCGCACCGAGCGCTTTCGCCACCTTCGCGTGCGCCGCGAACTCCCTGCCGTTGTCCGCCGTGACCGTGTGCACCGGGATGCCGGTGGACCGGAGCATGCGGACCATCGCCCTCCGGACCTTCTTCGCCTTCTTCCTGCCAACCCTCCGGAGAAGCGTGAATTTCGACGCGCGGTCCACGAGCGACACCACCGCCCCCCTGTGGGCCCCGCCGATCACGGTATCCGCCTCCCAGTCGCCGACCCGGGCCTTCTCCCCGACGGTCTCCGGGCGTTCCGGGATGTCCCTCCGGCCCGGGATGTGGCCCCGGCCCGCGTGGCGGCCACCCTGCCGGTTCGGCTTCTTTCCCCGCCGCCGCAGGGGCGTCCAGAGCGTTCCGCCGTCCCGCCGGTCGGCCCTGACCAGGTCGTATATCCGCTGCCTGCCCACCATCTCCGGATCCTCCAGCCGGAGGCGGCCCGGGATCTGTTCCGGGCTCCAGCCCTCCGCAAGCTTCGCCACGACCCGCTCCCGACGCTCCTCCGTCAGCTTCCGCGGAACCGAAGAGGCATCGCTCCGGCGCTCGGTGGCCTTCCTCTGCGCCTGCCTGTGGCGGTAGCCCCGACCGCCGGCGTTGCGCCGGAGCTCCCGCGATACCGTGGACGGGGCGCGCCCCAGCCGCCTCGCGACGGCTCCGTTCGAAAGTCCGCTTTTCCCCAGCGCGTAAATCCGGCATCTCCCGTCGAAGGTCAGATGGCGGTAGCCCTCGGGCATGACACTCTCCTATCCTGCGCACAGGGACTGTCGCCGCTATCTGGCCGATTCGCAATATCCTGCGCCCACGGCGCGGCTTCCCACCACCCGAAGTGTTGCACTTCAAACCGGCACGGGGGTTCAGTAGCGATCAATCGCCGGAGATTTAAGTCTTCGCTAATTCCGATACCGGCAAGTCGTGCTTCCAGGGCTCGACAACCTCATTGACGCTGGCGCTGGTGATGCTAACCCTCTCCCCACAAAAACGGACGCGTGAATGAACCTTTTCAGTGATATCCGATCCGCCGTAATCGCGGCTTTGGACGCGATGGTTGGGGCGGGCCAGCTTCCAGACGGCCTTCAGACCGGGAATGTGACGGTCGAGCCGCCACGCGATGCCGGTCATGGCGACATGGCCACCAATGCCGCCCTCGTGTTGGCGAAACCGGTGGGACTGAAACCACGAGATCTTGCCGCTAGCCTCGCGGAGCGTCTTTCCATGGACAAGCGCATCCAGTCGGTCGAAGTGGCGGGTCCTGGTTTCCTGAACATTCGCCTCGCGGACACGGTCTGGCCAGAACTCGTCAATGCCGTCCGAAATGGGAAGGATTACGGTCGGTCGCGGATGGGCGAAGGCCGGAACATCAATGTTGAATTCGTTTCGACAAATCCCACAGGACCGCTGCATGTCGGACATGCACGAGGGGCGATCTTCGGAGATGCGCTGGCGTCTCTGTTTGAATTCGCCGGATATGGCGTGACGAGGGAATATTACATCAACGACGGCGGTGCGCAGGTCGACGTGCTGGCGCGATCGGCTTTCGAGCGCTACCGCGAAGCCTGCGGTCTTCCTTCGGAAATCGCCGAAGGAATGTATCCGGGTTTGTACCTGAAGGCGGTGGGCGAGACTCTGAAGGAACGATACGGCGAGACACTCCTTGATCGGCCCGAAGAAACCTGGCTCGGTGATGTTCGCAAATTCGCCACGGATCGAATGATGGACATAATCCGGAAGGATCTCGCGACATTGGGCGTTACGATGGACGTGTTTTTCTCCGAAAAATCCCTTTATGGCACCGGTCGCATCGAAGCGGTGCTAGATGCGCTGTCCGACAAAGATCTGGTATACGAGGGTGTGCTTGACCCACCGAAGGGCAAGTTGCCCGAAGATTGGGAGCCGCGAAGGCAGACACTATTCCGGTCAACCCAACATGGCGATGACATGGACCGACCGATCAGGAAGTCCGATGGTTCATGGACCTATTTCGCGAGTGACATCGCATATCATTTCGACAAAATATCGCGGGGCTTTGACACGCTGATCAACGTTTTCGGCGCGGATCATAGCGGATATGTCAAAAGGATGAAGGCTGTGGTTTCGGCACTGTCGGACGGCACCGTTTCGCTGGACATAAAGCTGATGCAGCTCGTGAAGGTGGTTCGTAACGGCGTTCCGGTCAAGATGTCCAAGCGGGAAGGCAATTTCGTATTTCTTCGCGAGGTCGTCGATCAGGTGGGTCCGGATGTGACCCGCCTCGTGATGCTGATGCGCAGGAATGACGCCCCTTTGGATTTCGATCTCGATAAGGTCCTCGATCAGTCGAGGGACAATCCGGTCTTCTATATTCAATATGCCCATGCGAGGGTGCGTTCGGTTCTGCGGAGAGCCGAGCGGATGGGTATATCTCTTGACTGGGAGCCACGGATCGAAGATGCGGCCGAGCTGTCGGTCGCAAGAAAGATCGCAGAATGGCCACGATTGGTGGAGATAGCCGTCCGCTCCCACGAGCCACACCGGATTGCTTTCTATCTTCATGAACTCGCCAGTGAATTTCATTCTCTATGGAACAGAGGAAACGAGATTTCGGGACTTCGTTTCGTACAGGAGGACGATGCAGCGGCATCAGCCGGAAAAACCGCACTTCCAGAAGCGGTTGCTATTGTAATTTCGGCGGGACTTGGTATACTTGGAGTTACTCCGGCGGAGCATATGCACTGAACCAAAAAGCGAGGCTGGCGTGTCCGGGGTCTTGTGCGGGCAGGACATACTGGTGGTACCTCAGGTTCCACCAGCGGCGAGGCAGCTATGGCAAATGCGGATCTTAGTGTAGAGTACAGCGTGTTCCAGGAAGAGGAGGGCGCCCAATATTACGGGTTCATCAACTGGTTTGGAGCGATCCTTGCGGTTTGTATCATCTCAACCTTGGGTATCTGGGGCTACAGACTGTCGGTACGAGACGTATCGGAGGTTCCGGTGGTCAGAGCTATCGAGGGTCCTATGCGTGTTGTTCCGGAGGATCCGGGAGGCGTTCAGGTGGAGCATCAAGGCCTGGCGGTCAATCTGGTTGCTGCCGGTGGAGGCGTTGAGGCACCCGCCGAAAGACTGGTTCTCGCGCCGGGTCCGGTCGCTCTGCGAGATGAAGATCTAACCAATCGGCAATTGGATCTGCTTGCGTCGGTGCAAAAACCTGAATTGGAAGCTGCAGGTCATCTCAATAACCCGAGCTCGGGAGGAGAGACGGAATCGCAGGAGTTGACCCAGGGACCCAACGATGCCGAAATCACATTAGAGGGGTCGGACCTGTCGCCTGGAGAAAGCGACCGGGCGAACGATGTCGTTCGGATGGAAAGCGGCGCACATTTGGGCTCGCCTCTACCACGTCCAAGGCCAGAAGGGGATCTGGCCGCGCAGTCGGTCGCGTTGGCCGTCGCCCGATCGATCATGCAGCGATCAGTAGAAGTGGAAATTTCCACCGTGCCCCCGGGGACGCCCCTGGTGCAGTTCGGCACCTATGACAGACCGGAGATCGCCCGCATCGAATGGGACCGGCTGAAAACCCGATACCCTGATTACCTTCGGGGGAAGAACTGGTTCGTGGAAGAGACCTTTTCGGGTGGCAGATCTTACTATCGCCTTCGTACCACGGGATTTGACAGTCTGAGCGATAGCACAAGGTTCTGTTCCCTTTTCAAGGCAGATGAGCAGGACTGCATCGCAGTCGAAATGCGCCGATGAGCGCACTGAGCGCATGTATACTCGGATGCGGCGGGCTGAACCTCACAGAAGAGGAAAGTCGGTTCTTCGGTGATGCCCAGCCCTGGGGATTCATCCTCTTCGCCCGGAACTGCGAACACCCGGATCAGGTCCGTAGTCTCGTCGGGTCTCTTCGTGAATCGGTAGGGCGGGATGCACCGGTACTGATCGATCAGGAAGGTGGTCGTGTCCAGAGGATGTGGCCACCGCATTGGCGGCGCTGGATGCCGCCATTGGACCAGATTGCCCGGGCGGGTGTGGAAGGTCCGCGGAGTATGTATCTCCGCTCCAGGCTGGTCGCGGAGGAACTGCGCTCGGTCGGCATCGATGTGAACTGTATTCCGCTGGTGGACATCGCAGGCCCGAAGACCCATCCATTCCTTAAAAACCGCTGCTATGGCACGGAGGTGGACGTAGTCATCGGCGCCGCGCGATCGGTTTCTGAAGGACTTATGGATGGAGCTGTCCTGCCCGTGCTGAAACACCTTCCCGGTCATGGCCGGGCCACCACTGACAGCCATAATGAATTGCCGGTCGTCACCGCCTCCGCAGATGACTTGCGAGCCAATGACTTCGTTCCGTTCGGAGCGCTCAACCACTTGCCGCTGGGAATGACCGCTCATATCGTATTTTCCGCATTTGATGCAGAACGACCAGTGACCTGCTCTGAGACGATGATCGGGGTCATTCGTGATTGGATCGGGTTCAGTGGATTGTTGATGACGGACGATATTTCGATGGAAGCGCTTGATGGTAAACTGGGCGAAAGATGTGGCGCCGCGCGCGCCTCGGGATGTGATCTGGTGCTGCACTGCAACGGGGATTCCGGCGAAATGCGTGTGGTTGTGGAAGCCTGCGGCGAATTGGAAGGACATGGGCTGAGGCGGGCCGAAGCCGCTCTTGCTATGCGGTCGCAACCGCAGGCGATCGATATCCAGGCGGTAGAGGCGGAGCTTGAAGCCATTGTGAACAGGAAGGTTGATGGCTGAAACCGAATCGGGAAACGTCACCCATATGACATTCTTTCAGGACGCCGAAACACTGAACGTTGACGTTGACGGTTTTGAAGGGCCTCTTGATCTTCTGCTGACGCTTGCCCGTACCCAGAAAGTGGACCTCCGAGCGATTTCGATCCTCGCGCTTGCTGAACAATACCTTGCGTTCATCGCGTGCGCCAAGGAACTCCGTATTGAACTGGCGGCGGACTATCTGGTTACGGCCGCCTGGCTGGCCTTTCTGAAATCGCGTCTGCTTCTACCACCTGAACAGAGTCACGGCGAACCCGATGGCGAGGAACTCGCGGCGTATCTCGCGTTTCAGTTGGAGTGCCTTGAAGCGATGCGCGAACGGGCCAGCCAGATTATGGCGCGGGACCGGAAGGGGCGCGACTTTTTCGTGCGAGGGATCCCGGAGGACGTGAATAGCGTTCGGCGAATCACCTATAAGGCGACGCTCATTGACCTAATGCAGGCATATGCGCGCATAAGGACCAAGGATGAATTTCGTCCCTTCATCATTGACAGGAACCGCTATCTGACACTGGAGCAGGCGTTGAGGAGAATGCGGCCTCTGATACGCCTGGCCGGAGGCTGGACCGAACTTTCGAGCTACCTTCCGGAGGGCTGGGACATCGAACCGGAGCTTCGAAGGTCGGCGACCGCGGCCACATTCGCGGCCTCGCTTGAACTCGCCAAGGAAGGCCGTATCGAAATCCGGCAGGCGGAGACATATGCGCCCATTCAGATTCGCAGGAAAGGGTCAGATGATTGAGCGTGTTGAGGAAAGCCTGTTCGAGGCACCGCACATACCTGAGCAGGAACGGATGGCGGAAGCCATTCTATTCGCGTCGGCGGAGCCTGTAAGCGTCGCCGAACTCAATATGAGACTGCCTCATGGATCCGATGCGGCGGTCGCTTTGGAGGGGCTTAGTAAGCGCTACGAGGATCGTGGGGTGCGACTGGTCAGGGTCGGGGCTGCATGGGCGTTCCGAACGGCACCCGAATTCGGCTTCTTGATGCAGAGGGAACGCGTTGAGACCCGAAAGCTATCGCGGGCCGCGATGGAGACCTTGGCGATCATTGCCTATCATCAACCGGTAACCCGGGCTGAGATCGAGGAGATTCGCGGTGTCAGCGTAAGTCGTGGTACGGTTGATCAGCTCCTTGAACTCAGTTGGGTTCAGTTCGGCCAACGAAAGAAAACGCCCGGACGACCGGTTACATTCGTGGTAACGGATGAATTTCTCGACCATTTCGGTCTTGAGAGTGTGCGTGATCTTCCGGGGCTGAAGGATCTGCGTGCCGCTGGTCTTCTTGACAACCGACCTCCGCCGGGCCAGCCATTACCGACAGGCGATGAACAGACGGAACTGTTCGATGAGTGACGGTGTGGTTCGTTTCGAAAGTACGATTGTTCCACGTGTGTAGGTTAACGAGGCCAATCAAGCATGGAATTGAGGGAGGTGGGTGAATGCCGGTAATTTTTGGAATCGAACTCTTGATTTCAACTACCAGACTTCTGGGTGCCGAGGAAACCAGCGGACGCGGAGCGAAAGCGTCATGCTTGCAACGTGCAACACTTCACGATATTAGCTCGCCCTCGGAGTTGCTGAATTAGGTGAGCCATGGAGACACAGCATATTGATTTTTAAATTAGTTAGTGTCCGCCAGAAAACTGCCAAGCTGCGGTTTTTTCGCGGTAAATGACGGAATTCGCCTTGCGAAGAATCACCGGATATGGCAGTCAGGGGGCGGATTCGCCACCATATGCCGCGGAATCCGCCAATCTTCCCCTTCAGGAGCCCCCCATGCGCAAGGTCCACGACACCCAGCGGCGGCTCGACGCCCCCGACATCACGAGGATCAGGCTGAACGTGAAATCGAGGGACGACATCCCGGCGATCCTGATCGGCCTCCAGGACCTCTACAGCGACGAAGGGACCCGAAAGCGGCTGTTCCGGCTTCTGGACAGGATGGTGCTGCCCGGAAGGAGCCGCCGGGTCGGCAGGCCGGGGATGGAACTGTGGACCATCCTGGTGCTGGGGGTCGTGAAGCAGGGTCTCGGGTGCGATTTCGACCGGCTTCAGGAACTGGCGAACCAACACATCCCGATCCGGCGAATGATGGGCCACGGATCATGGGACGTGGACGGATACGAATACGAATACCAGCGTCTGGTTGACAACGTGTCGCTCCTCACGCCGGAACTCCTCGCCGAGGTCGGAAGGATGGTCGTGGAGAGGGGCCACAGGGTGGCCGGAAAAAAGCCTGGCGCCGCGTTGCGCGGCCGCTGTGATTCCTTCGTGGCCGGGACCGACGTCCACCATCCGACCGACCGCAGCCTGCTGATGGACGCGGCGCGGTGCATGGTCCGGGACGTGTCCCGGGCCTGCGGGGGGCTGGGGCCACCCGGCTGGCGGCAGAAGGAATACCTTTGCGGAAAGCTCCGGAAAGGCTACCTCCGGGTGGCCACGTCACGGCTCGCCAACTCCCGCCCGAGGGACGTGGAGGCGCTGCTCCGGCTCGCCCTGAAGCTGGCGGACAGGGCGGAGGCCAGCTGCGCGGAGATCGACGATATGTTGGGCATCCCGGGCTCATCGGACAGTATCCGGGGCTTCATCGGCCATGTCAGGCACCAGGCGGACCTGACCGGACGGCGGATCCTGAAGGGAGAGACGATCCCGCACCGCGAGAAGGTGCACTCGATATTCGAGCCGCACACCCGCTGGATATCGAAGGGAAAGGCCGGGGTCCCGGTGGAGCTCGGCGTTCCGGTCCGCCTCCTTGAGGACCGTCACGGATTCCTCCTGCACCATTCGGTGATGTGGGAGGGGAGCGACGTGGACGTGGCGGTCCCCATGGTGGAGGAGGCGCGGGCCCGGTTCCCCGACCTGTCGGTGGTGAGCTTCGACCGTGGTTTCCACAGCCCCTCGAACCGGCTGAGGCCTGCCGGGATGCTGGAGCTGAACGCCATGCCGCGGAAAGGCAGGCTGTCGAAGGCGGACCGTGTCCGGGAAAGCGGGGAGGCGTTCCGCGAGGCGCGGCGCGCCCACGCCGCCGTCGAATCGGCCATCAACAGCCTGGAGCACCGTGGCCTCGACCGGGTGCGGAGCCACGGAAAGAAGGGTTTCGCCCGCACCGTGGCGCTGGCGGTGCTGGCCGCGAACGTCCACCGCCTCGGCCTGATGCTCCGGGCGAGGGAGCGCCTCAGGCTCCCCGCCGCCGCCTGACCGGGGCGTCCACCGGTGAACCGGCCCATGGAAGGTCCCGCCGCTGCGGGGCCCGCACCGGCGTGCCCGCGGGCCGGCGGAGGCCCGGATGTTCACCATATGTTCCCGCCACCGACCGTCCCGTCGAAGCCCCGGGCGGCGCTCCGACGGGCCCGGCCAGGGTCCCGTGAAGCCGGAATCCGCCGGATTCGGCCCGATCCCCGGAAAAACACGGGGTTTTCTGGCAGACACTAGTTAGTGTCCACCAGAAAACCGCCAGGCTGAGGATTTTACACGGTAAATGACGGAATCCGCCCTGCGGGGATTCACCGGATATGGCAGTCAGGGTATGCCGCGGAATCCGCCAATCCTCCACTCGGGAGGCCCCCATGCGCAGGGTGCACGACACCCGGCGGAGGCTTGACGCCCCCGACATCAGGAGGATCAGGCCGACCGTGAAATCGAGGGACGACATCCCGGCGATCCTGATCGGCCTCCAGGACCCCTGCGGCGACGAAGGGACCCGAAAGCGGCTGTTCGGGCTTCCGGGTCGGCTGGTGCCGCCCGGAAAGAGCCGCCGGGTCGGCGGGCCGGGGATGGAACCGTTGACCATCCCGGTGCCGGGGGTCGTGAAGCAGGGTCCCGGGTGCGGTTTCGACCGCCTTCAGGACATGGCGAACGGGCACCGGACGATCCGGCGGAGGCCGGAGGCCGGGCCACGGATCATGGGACGGATACGGATACGGATACCAGCGTCCGGTTGACAGCGTGTCGCTCCCCTCGCCGGAGCTTCCCGCCGAGGTCGGAAGGACGGTCGTGGAGAGGGGCCACAGGGTGGCGGCGGAAAAGCCTGGCGCCGCGTCGCGCGGCCGCCGTCATTCCTTCGTGGCCGGGACCGACGTCAACCATCCGACCGGCCGCAGCCTGCCGATGGACGCGGCGCGGTGCATGGTCCGGGACGTGTCCCGGGCCTGCGGGGGGGCCGGGGCCGCCCGGCTGGCGGCGGAAGGAATGCCTTTGCGGAAAGCTCCGCAGGCCCTGTCCCGGTGTCGCCACGTCACGGCTCGCCAACCCGCGCCCGGGGGACGTGGAGGCGCCGCTCCGGCTGGCGCTGAAGCTGGCGGACAGGGCGGAGGCCAGCCGCGCGGAGATCGACGGCAGGTTGGGTATCCCGGGCCCATCGGACAGTATCCGGGGCTTCATCGGCCATGTCAGGCACCGGGCGGACCTGATCGGACGGCGGATCCTGAAGGGCGGGACGATCCCGCACCGCGGGAAGGTGCACCCGGTATCCGGGCCGCACACGCGCTGGATATCGAAGGGAAAGGCCGGGGTCCCGGTGGAGCCCGGCGTTCCGGTCCGCATGCTGGAGGACCGTCACGGATTCCTCCCGCACCATTCGGTGAGGTGGGAGGGGAGCGACGTGGACGTGGCGGTCCCCATGGGCGGGGAGGCGCGGGCCCGGTTCCCCGACCTGTCGGTGGTGAGCTTCGACCGCGGTCCGCACAGCCCCCCGGACCGGCTGGGGCCTGTCGGGATGCCGGTGCCGACGCCATGCCCCGCAGGGGCAGGCTGTCGAAGGCGGACCGCGTCCGGGAAAGCGGGGAGGCGTTCCGCGGCGCGCGGCGCGCCCACGCCGCCGGTGGGTCGGCCATCGACAGCCTGGAGCACCGCGGTCTGGACCGCGTCGGCGGCCACGGAAAGGAGGGTTTTGCCGGCGCCGTGGCGCTGGCGGCGAACGTCCACCGCCTCGGCCCGATGCCGCGCGGGAGGGAGCGCCCCGTGCTCCCCGCCGCTGCGGGGCCCGGACCGGCGTGCCCGCGGGCCGGCGGAGGCCCGGATGTTCACCATATGTTCCCGCCACCGGCCGTCCCGTCGAAGCCCCGGGCGGCGCTCCGACGGGCCCGGCCAGGGTCCGGTGAAGCCGGAATCCGCCCGATCCGGCCCTGTCACCGGAAAAACACGGGGTTTTCTGGCAGACACTAGCCACGGATTGGTCAAATTTTCTTGCGGTAAACGAGTTTCGTCGCGTGAATCCGTCGCAGTTCAGCACATCCTGAAATGCTTGCTGAGCTTAAGTCCTTGACCTTGATAATTCGATGAAATTCCGGATCCATACACGCGATCTGGACGTTCGGCCATACGTTCATAGACCAACCGACCCACAACCTGTCCATGTTCGAGAACGAAGGGTGCTTCATGACAGCGCACCTCCAACACACCGCGCGATCCACTGCCACCCGCACGGGCATGGCCGAAGCCTGGATCGAAAAACCCCGCGTAATGCACCCGGAATTCGCCCACCATCGCTAGATAAGGCGCCATTTCGGCGGCGTAATCCGGCGGTATATGCACGGCCTCTCGGCTTACGAGTATATGGAATGCCCCCGGATCCAGGATAATCCTGCCATCGGAGGTGCGGACTTCCTCCCAGTAATCAGAGATCTCGTATTGTTCGACCATGTCCAGATCAATGATCCCGGTATGTGGTTTGGCGCGGTACCCAACCAAATCCGAATCCGTAGGGTGCAGGTCGACGGAAAATGCCAACCCTCCGTTTATCACGGCTGGACCGTCCACCAACTTTGATTTGTTATGTAGTTGGGTCAGTTCGTCGTCCGAGAGTGGAGTATGCCCTCTATGGAACCGGATCTGGTTCAGGCGATTACCCGGCCTTACCAAAACCGAAAAACTTCGCGGACAGATTTCCGCATAGACCGGCCCGGAATATCCAGGTCGGATTCGATCGAATTCCAAACCTCCATCGGTAATGGTTCGTGTCAGAAGGTCCAGACGCCCGGACGAGGACTTCGCATTCGCCATCGCGTGGATGCCGTCGTTCAAGGCAAGCCGCTCCATTAGCGGAACCAAGTAAACGCAGCCCTTTTCAAGGACGGCGCCATCCGCCAGGTCGATGCGGTGCATCTCGAACTCCGTCAATCGTTCGGCGACGCTTTTTTCTGAACCGGCGAGAAAAGAGGCGCGCACACGATAGGCGACGGTGCCGAGGCGCATGTCGAGGGAGGCGGGCTGGATCTGTACCGTTTCGATCGCATCGTCAGCGGCGATTTCACCGCAAGAGATCATGGCTTCCAGATTCTGGCTTGGAAGTATTCCGGAGCCTAGCATCGCGCCCCCTGAATGAAGGTGCCCATCGCCGGGGCACAGGCGGAATTTTTGGTCGGGCTAGCAGGACTTGAACCTGCGACCTTCCGTCCCCCAGACGGACGCGCTACCAGACTGCGCCATAGCCCGACATTGGCAACGATCTAACAGATGGGAATCGGGGAAGGCAAGGGTTCACAAGAGCCGCTCTCTAAGCCTCTACCGATGGAGGTTCGCCCTTGGCATCTCAGAACGTACGTAGGGCGATCACCCTGAACTGGACCGCTTCGCTGCGGCATCACTGGATAAGTGATCGAAGATGCCTGCGTGATCGGCATGAACCGACGGGATTATGCAGAAGCCATCGCTGCCGGCACCGGCTCGGAAATGGCCCTACCTGACACGCGCCTTAAGAAACGTGAGTCAACGCCAGCCGTCGGAGTCTGATGAACCGTGTGTTCGGTGATCGCTCCATGAAGACCGATCCGGCATCCTATCGGATGGTTTCCGGAATTTTGGCGAATACCGATCAAGAATGGATCGTGCACCCCGGGGTTTTCAGCGCACCATTGCTTCATGATTCAATCAGGGAATATCCGCCTGTCTCTAGTCGCAACCAGTCCACGATGAGATTGCAAAAACCGGCAATCCTGAATGGCGATCCGGCTTTGTGGTCAATCGCTCGCAGAGTCAGCCGCGGTCATTCGTTTGCGAAGCGCCAGGAGCCTGTCGTACAGGCTTTGGAGCGGTTCAATGTCAGAAGGCTTGGACCCGCCCGTTTCCTGCCCGTAGATGTCACCGCCGCTTGATACATCCTTGTCAACGGGATCCTTCCGATCGCCCTCGGTGTCAGCGAGTCCGGCGCTTGGGGTCGTTTTCCGCTCTAACGGTTTGCTCGTTTCGGCGCTCGGTGTTTCGAGAGCCGGTTCAGCCTCGGATTCTGGATCCCCTCGTTCTGTCGGTACTTTGGAATCGACGGCACCGATCTCTTCGGACTGCATTACTCCATCATCTGGATCGGTACCGTTATCCAAACCTTCGAACGGAGGCGCGAGGGATATGACCGCGCTGACGCCTTGCTCACGGAGAATTTTCTGAACGCCGCGAATGGTCAATCCATCATTGTGCAGAAGCTTCTTGATTCCTCCAACCAACGCCCTGTCGGCAGGTCGGTAATATCTCCGCCCGCCCGCGCGCTTTATGGGCCTGATCTGGGAAAACCGGCTCTCCCAGAAACGCAGTACATGCGTCGGGACGCCAAGCCAATCAGCGACCTCGCTGATCGTGCGTAAAGCATCGCGCGATTTCTCCATGATCCCGGACGCCTAGCTGTCGGTTGCCGCTGCAATCCGTCGCTTGACCTGATTTGAGAAGCGAACGCTGATCACCCGACGTGGAGTGATCTCCACCTCCACTCCTGTCTTGGGGTTTCGGCCAACCCTAGCGTTTTTATCGCGCAAGGAAAAAGTGCCAAATTTGGATAACTTCACCGGCTCACCGCTGACAAGGGTGCCCGAAATATGGTTTAGCACGCTCTCTACGAGCTGAAGTGCCTCGTTACGCGATACTCCAAGCTCGCTTACTATAGCCTCGCTCAGATCCATGCGCGTCAAACTCTTCTCACTCATGAGACCTCCCTGAAACAATACACCTAATTATGGGTTGCGTCCTTGGAGAGTCAACATCGCTTGGACGGCTGATTGCGGAACCATCCTTACCAACGAAGTACGACCGATCCCCAGGCCAGTCCACCACCGATCGCTTCGGTGACGACTAAATCGCCTTGTTGGATCCGTCCGTCCCGCGCTCCGACCGAAAGGGCAAGAGGGATGGATGCGGCGGACGTATTTCCATGATCCTGAACCGTCACTATGACGTTGTCCATTGAATGGCCCAATCGTTGAGCCGTCGCCTTTATAATTCTAAGGTTGGCCTGATGCGGAACCATCCAGTCGATATCATTCTCATCCAACCCGATTTTGTAAACAGCCGTCCTGACCGTCGTCGCAAGCTTCTCCACCGCATGGCGGAAGACTTCCTTGCCCTGCATCCTTAAATATCCAACCGATCTCGTGGCAACGCCACCATCCACATATAGTATGTCCCTGAGCCGCCCGTCGGAATTCAGGTCGGTCGATAGAATGCCTCGGTCCTTTGACTCTCCGCTGCCGTCCTGCCGTTCAAGGAGCACAGCACCCGCTCCGTCTCCGAACAGAACGCAGGTCGAGCGATCCGACCAGTCGAGGATACGGCTGAACGTCTCGGCACCGATGACGAGCAGACGGTCGGCCTGACCGGACACGATCAAGGCATTGGCATTTGCCAATGCGTAGACGAAACCCGCGCAGACGGCCTGAACATCATACGCAAAGCCACGCGTCATGCCAAGGTTCGCCTGAACCATCGTGGCGGCGGACGGAAAGGTCAGGTCGGCTGTCGAAGTGGCCAGAACGATACCGTCTATGTCCTCGACGGAAAGCCGCCCGTTCTCCAACGCGGCTTTCGCCGCCCGCAACGCGAGGTCGGAAGTGCTTTGACCCTCCAATGCGAAGTGCCGCCGCTCAATTCCCGTCCTCGACCGAATCCAGTCATCGGTGGTGTCTAGGCTACTTTCGAATTCCTGATTTGAAACCAGCCGCTCGGGCAGGTAATGGCCCACACCCCGAACGACCGCGCGCCTCGTCATGTTCCCAATCCGCTTCTGGTTTGGCTGTCCATCGCGTCCCGACGCGCTGTCGTCGCGGATGCGATCCGAGCGGCAAGCCGTTCACTGAGTCTGGATCGGGCCAGGTCAAACGCCAGTTTCACCGCAGCGGTTATGCCCCGGGCGTCGGCACCCCCATGACTCTTTACGACAATGCCGTTCAGGCCGAGAAACACACCGCCGTTCACGCGGCGCGGGTCTATGCGTTTGTTGAGGCGATTCAGTGACGTGTAGGCGACGAGCGCAGCGATCCGGGACAGCGGAGTCGCCGCGAACGCCGATTTGAGGAACTCGCGGATCTGCTCGGCGGTGCCTTCGGCGGTCTTCAACGCGATATTACCGGTGAATCCGTCAGTGACGATGACATTGACCTTCGTTGAAGGAATGTCGCCGCCCTCGATAAATCCCACATAATCGAAATCACCTGCGGAGGCCGCGGCCGCTATCAATTCATTGGCGACCTTCAGTTCCGCCCGACCTTTGTTTTCCTCGGTACCTACATTCAGCAATCCGACCCGGGGGCGGGCCAGATCGAGGCTGTTGCGGGCATAGGATGTCCCCATCAGAGCGAATTGCAGAAGGTCGTCCTGGTCGGCGCGGATGTCAGCGCCGACATCGAGCATAATGTTAAAGCCCTCCTTCTCGCGTCTGGGCCAAAGACAGGCGATCGCGGGTCGGTTGATGCCGTCAAGCTTGCGTAGACGCATCATGCTGACGGCCATCAAAGCGCCCGTATTTCCACAGCTTACGCAGACCTCGGCCTCACCGTTCCTGACCGAGTCTATCGCCGACCACATCGACGTGCCCCTGCCGTTACGCATCACATGCGAGGGTCTCGCATCCATGGTCACGGTTCGATCGGAATGGCGTAGTCTGCAAAGGCCCGCCAACGCCTTTTTTTTGGAGACGAGCCGCTGCAGTTCTTCCTTCGGACCATGCAGGATGAAACCGATCCCTTCCGTCCCGCGCGCGAAGCGGGCGCAGCCAGCAACCACGGCGGCCGGTCCAAGGTCGCCCCCCATAGCGTCTACCGAAATGACCGTACGGCTGACGCTTCCTGCGCCTATATCCTTGGCGGGTATGACCTTTGATGCCAGCATTCGCTCGGGAACGCTGCGCACACTTTATATCAGGTCGTCGTCGTCGACGTCATACCCGGCACCGACCGAGACGACTTCTTGACCGTCGTAATATCCACAGGCCGGACAGATGTGGTGGGGCCGCTTCAGTTCGCCGCAGTTATTGCATTCCTGCATATTCGAGGCGACCAGCGCGTGATGACTTCGACGCATATTACGCCGGGATCTGGAAATCTTGTTCTGAGGGACAGCCATGTCATTTCCTTGTCTGCGGAGGGCGGCCGTCCATATGCTGGCTTCGCGCGCCGTATGCCTCAAAGCGTACCCGAATACAGGCTTTCCTTTGCCTGTTCGATCGAAGCCAAGAAAATAGTGGAATCAATTTCATGCGCAAGAGGATTCTATCGTTATATCGAACGGAATCCCGGGCGATTCGCCCGAATCCTCCGGTTCCAATGCGTAGCAGGGCGACCAGACATTCAGCGACAGGACATCGCGCACCGCATTTCCTTTATCGGAGACCCTTCAAGGATTGGCATTTCGGTTGGCCGCACGTCGACATCCACGTGAGTTTAGTCGGCAAGGGACGGCGTAGTCGCGCTCTCTCGATATAGTTCGTGTTCCTGGTCCTTCGGTGCCTAGGAAGAGCGCAGCTTCACGAGTTCGGAGAAGGGACTCATTCCGGCGGTGTCCGGTACTTCCGTCCCTTCTGGAGCATAGCGTCCCGCGAAGGGTTCGGCGAAGTCGGAATGTGGATAGAGCGGGAGGACGAGCGCAAGTTCTTCGATAAGCACCGCTCCGAGGTCAAACTCGGCCAGCAACGGCTCGATGCTATCGTCAGGCATCTTCATCTCATCCGAATGCGGTTCCGGGATCTGAGCAAGATAGATTCGTATGACCGTGCGATCGATTCGCGTAACCACCGGTGCGAGCGTTACGACGCAGTCCTGCGTTACGGTTGCGCCCAAATCCGCTTCTAACCGCCAATGATTGTCATTGATCCGTGTAACCTGTCCGGCTAACCTGAGTTTGCGAATGCCGGCAACCCCCAGCAGTTTGGTGATTTCCGTTCTTGCGGCGCTATCGGGCTGAACCAAGAAGCTATTTGGCAGGTGAGGCGCAAGTTCTGACAGTCGCAGTATCCGCTCGAACGGTGGGGTTGGGCTCATTACTCCATTCCAGCCTTGAACACGGAACCGCTATTCTGTAAGGGCGAATACGTGCTAGGCGCTGATATGGCAAGAGGACCGAGGTGAGCAGGTTTCAGGCAACTGTTAAAGCGGGTGTAGTCGCGGTTGCGCTGCTATCGGTCACGGCATGCAGTAGCATAGAGCGAAAACACGGTTACCTGCCGCCTCCCGAAGATCTCGAACAGATCATCGTCGGGGTGGACACGCGGGATTCGGTCGCGGTCTCCGTCGGGCGACCGGCCGTTTCCGGAATACTCTCCGAAAGCGGTTGGTACTATGTTGAAAGCCGATTCAGCGCCTACGGGATCCGCAAGCGCACTGAGGTGGACCGCCAGGTTGTCGCGATCACGTTCGACGAGGACGGTGTCGTCGAGAATATCGAACGGTTCGGACTGGAGGACGGTCGTGTTGTCGCGCTTTCGCGACGTGTGACAGACAGCAACATCAGGGGCGTGAGCTTCCTGGAACAGCTCTTCGGGAGCATCGGGAACTTCGCCGCCGAGCAGCTGGTGAATAACTGACGGAATGCCGTGCGCGGGTTTCAATCTTCCGCTGGCTGATACTTCAGCGCCACGCCGTTGATGCAGTATCTCAGACCCGTAGGCTTGGGACCGTCCGGGAAGACATGCCCGAGATGGGCGTCACACCGATTGCAATGGACTTCGGTGCGCCGCCTTAAAAACGAGTAGTCGGATTTTTCACCGATTACCTCGGGCTCCTTCGGCTGGTAGAAGGAGGGCCAGCCCGTACCTGACTCGAACTTGTGTGTCTTGTCGAACAATGCGGCCCCACAGCAGACGCATAGAAAAGTCCCGTCACCTTCGGGGAAGGTCTCGTGGGTGCCTGGTCGCTCTGTAGCTTCCCGGCGGGTTACCTTATAGGCAAGATCTCCGAGTTGTTCACGCCACTCCGTATCTGTTTTGACGATTTTTTCCATTCTTTGGCCTCATTCCAGTCTTAGCTACGCAATGACATAACCGCAATTGCGCGATTTAGGTAGTGGCCGAACATCACAACAATGAACGGCTGTATAAGGACGGCCAGCTTCTCATAGATGTTCAACTATGGTTCGCTCCGCCGGGGACCGAACCGATGTTGATTTAGCCTGTTGACAGCGCCTGTGGATATTCGGGCGAAGAGCGTCGGCTCGGGTATCGTGGATTCCGATGCACTGCCCACCCTGAGAGCCGGATCGGCGGGCCCGATACGAGCAATTCAGCTTCCTTCGGTGATTTCCGGCATTTGACGCGAACCGCCTCCCGCTTTAGGCGGGAATGATGGCACGGTTACCTCTCCTACAGCTTTCCGGAATCACGCTGGCGTTTCGCGGAGAGATCCTCTTTGAAGGACTCGACCTCACCGTGCGTTCAGGGGACCGGATTGCGCTTGTTGGGCGCAACGGTGCCGGGAAATCGACTTTGATGAGGGTCATGGCGGGACTGGTTGAACCCGACGGTGGCACATGCAGCTCCGCTTCGGGAGTTTCCGTCGGATACATGGAACAGGATCCGAATTTCGACAGCTACGCCACGCTTGGGGAATTCGCGGAGGACGGATTGGCACCAGGGCAGGGGTATCGGGTTGAGATGGCCGCTCGGGGATTGGGCTTCGATGCCGACACACCGGTTGCAACCGCCTCTGGAGGCGAACGTCGGCGCGCGGCGCTTGCCGGACTCATGGCCAGACGACCTGAACTCATGCTGCTTGACGAGCCGACGAACCATTTCGATATCGCGCGATCACATGGGTGGAGCGCTGGCTCACGGAAACCGGAACCGCTTTTGTGCTGATCAGCCATGATCGCGCGTTCCTGCGCACCTTGACGACCTCGATCGTTTGGCTCGACCGGGGCAAGGTCCGAAGGCGAAATTCCGGAATCGAGAGCTTCGAAACCTGGCGCGACAGCGTGTGGGAAAGCGAGGATCTGGCGCGCCACAAGCTCGACCGCAGGATCAGGTCCGAAGCCAAATGGGCGGTCGAGGGAATCAGCGCCCGTCGCAGACGCAATCAGGGACGTTTGAGAGCCCTTCATGCGATGCGAAGCGAGCGAAAGGCATTGATGCGAAGACAGGGAGTGGCTGATCTCGTCATCGATAGCGGCACGGTGACAGGCAAGCGGGTTATCGAAGCGAAGGAAATTACGAAATCCTATGACGCGAGACATATCGTAAGGCCGTTCAGTATTCGGATTATGCGTGGTGACATGATCGCTTTGATCGGTCCCAACGGTGTGGGAAAAACAACTTTGATGAATATGTTGATCGGCCTGGAAAAACCCGAAACGGGGTGTGTTACGTTCGGCACCGGAATCCAAGGCGCGGTCTTCGACCAGAATCGGGAACGGCTTGACCCGGCCCTGAGCCTTTGGGAGACACTGGTTAGTGATCCGGAGATCGGGATGCACGGGCGATCGGACCAGGTTATGGTACGTGGCAGGCCTCGTCACGTTCTGGGCTATCTCAAGGATTTCCTTTTCTCGGAACGGCAGGCCCGCGCACCGGTGCGTTCGCTGTCCGGAGGCGAGAGGTCACGCCTGTTGCTGGCAAAAATATTTGCCCGACCCTCGAACCTGCTCGCGCTTGATGAGCCAACCAACGATCTTGATCTGGAAACCCTTGACCTTCTTCAGGATGTTCTCGGTGACTATTCAGGTACCGTGCTGCTGATCAGCCATGACCGGGATTTCATCGATCGGGTGGCGACCGTAACCCTGGCAATGGAAGGTGATGGACGCGTGGAGATCTATGCGGGTGGCTGGAGCGACTATCTTGCACAGCGCGGCGAACGAGATGCGCCGACACCTCCCGCACCGAATGGATCGGCTGCTCCGCAGGCTTCCAGAAAGAGACAATCCCGGGGTTTGGGCTATACCGAGGAACTCCGGTTGCAGGCGCTGCCTGCCGAAATTGAGCGGCTGGAGGCCGAGGTCGCGAAACTGTCGGAATTTCTGTCAGATCCGGGTCTGTTCGCGAGATCTCGCGATCGGTTCAACAAAGCGAGCGCCGCGCTGGTGGAGCGGCAGGCTAGGTTGACGGCGGCGGAAGAGGAATGGTTGGACCTTGAGGAGCGGGCGACGGTGAAACGGGACGAGGCGACCTGACCAATTCGCGAAACCCGCCGGTCTACCGGCGACGCGCCGTAGGGTGCGGTAGGGGGATCCGCCGGTTAAAGCGACAGATGAATTGGGAACCTGGCTCTAATCTGCCCGTCAAGGACGGGATTGAACCGGGCCACGCTCGGTGTCGACAATATCGCCTCTTTCCGAGCGACCGCTCGGGCTATGAGATCGGCTTTGCCCTGTTCTTCCCATTCCTTGGGAGATGCGCGATCACCTAGGGTTGGATAAACATGGTCGGTCTGGATGCGCGCCAGTGTCTCATCGGTGCCGAGATAATGGCCGTCGCCGCCAAGGCAGACGGCCCGGATCTGGCTGAGCGCCAGAGTCTCGTCGTCGACATCGATGCCCCGCACGCAGCGCAGTGCCTGCCCGATCAGATCATCCCCCAGGATCAGGGATTCATGGCAGAATCCCAGCAATGAGGCATGCATTCCAGCGGCCTCGTAGATCATGTTTATTCCCGAGAGACCCGCCATGACATTCGAGCACATCTGTTCCCATCCGGCCTGCATGTCAGGGAGTTTCGCGTCCGATATACCAGCAGCGGCGCCACCGGGTATTCCGTAATATCTGTGCATCTGCGCGCATCCGGCGGCAAGCAATGCCTGTTCGCCGGATCCGGCCGTCAGCGCACCGGTCCGCAGGTCGAGTCCGAATGGCCATGTGCCGAGGATGGCCGGATGTCCCGGCTTGATCGCATTGACATAAACGATGCCTGCAAGGCACTCGGCGATGGCCTGGACGATCGCCCCCGCGACGGTGGAAGGTGCTGTCGCACCCGCCATTCCGGCGGAAAGTAGAAGAACCGGCATACCGCCGTATATGCATTCCTCCATGACCTGGCAGGCTTCGGTGGCGAATTTCATTGGTGGCACGACAAAGCAGTTTGAATTGCTCACGAAAGGGCGCGCCCGCCAATCGCTTTCACCTCCTGCGATCAGGTGCAGCATCTTCAGCGCATCGGGTACGAACGCCGCTTCCGTAAAGCTGGTGCCAACATGTTTCGTCGTGCCCGAGCAGCAGGCATAGATTGTGTTGAGATCAAGCTCGCGGCTGTCTTCGATATCGCGGCATACGAGCGGACGTTGAAGAAAATGGATGTTTTCGAGGCGGTCGGCGATGCTTGCGGCATCATGGAGGTCACGCGTGGTCGGATGCCGGTAGTTTCTGCCTTCGACATCGACCACGCTGATCGCCGCACCAGCGGTGCCATAGTGAACCCGAGCGCCTGAAAGCTCGAGGTTGTGATTCGGGTCGCGACCATGAAGAGTGATGGATTTCGCCGCTTTGGCCAGCATATCCTCGACCAAAGATCTGGGGTAGCGCAGCCTACCGTCATCGCCGAGTATGGCGCCAGCGGCTGTCATTGCCTCTATGCCCGATTCCGGAGCATCGGCGAGGCCAACCTCTTCAAGTGCCCGCAGGGCGGTTCTGTGGATACGTTCGATTTCCCCATTGGTCAGCGGTTTGAACCGACCGCCGGTCATTCCAGGGCGCACGGGCCGAACGGCTGCGGGCAGTGGGGCGGCGCGGGAAGCTCTCCGGGCGGCTCGGCCTCCAACCCGTCGGGATGGCTCTGGGCTCATTCGGCACTCCTTGCATAGGCGTTGAAGCCATTTTGCTATTATCGCCTGTCGTACGTTGATTCCGTTCCCAAAAAAGTCGCATCCAACTTAGGCGAGCGATATGATTCAAGCGGGCTTCAATCCGCGTTCAGGCATAAGGTTTCCGTATTCATGCATTTCCGTTCAACGGCTAGTTCGCCGTGCGCCGCTATTCCGATTGCGACAGAAAGTCGGTTTTCCGACATGCATCCATGGAGAATTTATGGCATTGAAATAGCGCAATGACCGCGTCACCGTATCTCCGGCCTATTACTCCTTACGGGAGTGTGTCTCCCGCATGGAGGCGAACGGCAGGTGTAGATGCATCCCATTACGTTGGGGATCCTTACTCTGTGGGAGGCGACGGTTTAGCGGATACTTTCTCACACCATTTAGGGCCCGTTGACATTCATCTCGCGGCGATCACGGCGGCGGCCGCGGGAAACGTCGCCCGGAAGCCCGGTTTCGTCCTCTCACAGCGGGTGGTGACGGGCGCGCCGGAAGACCGGCCCTCCATCGGCTCCGGCAGCCCCTTCAGGTCGCGCACCCGATCCGGAGGCACCACGGTGTCCACGGGATGGCCGGGCGGGTCGGCCATCGCCAGGACCTTGCCGGTCAGGCCTCCGCGGGAGCGTCCGACGCCGTTCTCCCGGCCCCCTTTCCTCCCGCCGCCTTCCGGTGGGCCCGCGTCACGGCGCCGTTCACGAACGGGTGGTCCAGGTCAGGAATCCCCCGACAGCGCCCCGGGAACACGGTCGGTCACGCCTTTCGGTACCCGGCGCCGTGGTCCCGGGGTCGCCCGCCCCGCCCGGCGGAAACTCCCTGATCGCCTGCCACATACCGTCCGTAGGTCCGTTCCCGCTCCTTTCCATGGTTCCGTCCCCGGTTGCCCGTAACGCCGTTCCGGCTGTGTTCGGGGACGGATATGAACGGTCCAGACCGGCGGTTCAACCGGGAATGTCAACGGGTACTAGGATGACGTTGCTGTCGATTGGGTGTTCAAGGTGTTGACTAACTTCCAATTTCCTGATGCGTACAAGACTTCCACAGGGAAGTAGCCAACATTTCGCCGGGAGGAACAAGGATATCGCCTCGATTACGACTGGGAAAGATCTGGTCTCAAATGTCCTTAACCTTTGTCGAAAGATGTGGATGTGGCAGTCGAATCTTTGAGAGAACGGAATCGGGTCAGGAACAGGCATCGCAATGTGATCCCTACAGAAACGAATTTTCGAGTGGACGTCAAAACCGGAGATGTGTCGGTCGGGTGACTCACAGGCTTGCAGCCAGTTCGGTAGCTACGTCATACACCGACATCACGTCGTCACGGGTGCAGTCAAAGGTTCCTACGGAAACGCGTATGACGAACTGGTCCTCGTGGATGGTCTGAGTGAGATAGATGCGACCGTCTTCATTTATTTTTTCCAGAAGTCTGGCTGTTAGGGCATCGGCGTCTTCACCGATGGGAGCAAATTTAAAGGTGAATAGAGCAAGCCGCGGCGTGGTTGCGATCCGAAATCCCTGAACGCCCGCAAGTGCTTCTGCAAGTTCTTCAGCCCATGCGATATGGTTTCGGATACGCTCGCGCAGACCTTCAAGCCCGTACGCCCGCAGACAGAACCAGAGCTTGAGGGCGCGGAATCGGCGACCTAGAGGCACGGTCCATTCGTTGAAATTCACGATGTCATCCTGGCCTTGTGTCTGCAGATAGTCCGGTCGTAGACCCATCGAGCGTATCTGTGGCGCAGCGTCGGCAAGAAACTGCACCGAACAGTCGAACTGGGCTCCAAGCCACTTATGCGGATTGAAGACAATGCTGTCAGCACCGTCAACACCCTGCCACAGATGCCGGAATTCCGGGCAGATCATGGCGGATCCCGCCCAAGCGGCATCAACATGGGTATAGAGGTCATGGCGCTTGGCGACCTCTATGCACTCGGTGATTGGATCGAATGCGCCGATAGACGTGCCGCCGGTGCATAACACGACACCCGCCGGGACCGCGCCGTTCGCTTTGTCGGCAAGAATCGCGGCGTTGAGCGCATCGGGTCTCATTCCGTAATCGGCATCTGTAACAACCTTGACGAGATTACGCTGACCGAGGCCAGCGAGCCTTACCGCTTTGTCTATCGAACTGTGGGTCTGGTCGCTGGCATAGATACGCAGGTCATTTGATCCGGTGATGCCGGATTGGATAGAGTCCCATCCAGTCGTGCGGTCCCGCATGGTGATGACCGCGCACAATGAGCAGGTGGTTGCGCTGTCATGGATGGTTCCGGTGAAATGTTCTTTCAGACCAAGTGCCTGACGCAGCCAATCCACCATAGTGGATTCGATTTCGGTCGCTGCGGGAGAGGTTTGCCACAGCATGCACTGCGCGCCCATGGAATTCGCGAGCTGTTCGGCCCAGATTGACGCGGGCGAGGCGTTGGCCGGGAAATAGGCGAAGAATCGCGGATGCTGCCAATGGGTCATCGCATCGGGAACGATGTCAACGAAGTCGGAAAAGATGCTTTCGGGCGATTCAGCTTTTTCGGGTGGGGCGAGGGGAAGTTTGGCGGATGTGTCACCTAGCTTGGTTTGCGCCCGTACGGGACGGTCCCTCAAGTTTGAATGGTAGTCAAGCATCCAATCAGCCACGTATCTCGACCATTGCCATAAATCACTGTGGTTCATTTGTCGCTCCCCCTGAGTCCGGTAATCACCTTAGCGGATTTAATGTCCGAGTCGCTATCGGGAAGTATGGTGCTTGGTTTGAGTCCTTCTCAACTGGAGTACGCGTCGGAGCCTTCTGGGGGCGATGCCAGCATTGTCTAAAGGAATATCTAGTGTCCGCGAGAAAACCGTCAGACTGCGGATTTTTCGCGATAAAGGAGGGATTCCGCCTTGCGGGGCTTCACCGGACATGGCGGTCAGGGGGCGGATTCGCCACCATATACGGCTGGATCCGCCAGTCCCCCCACTGAAGGCCCCCATGCGCAGGGCCCACGCCCCCCGGCGGAGGCCCGGCGCCCTCGACATCACGGGGATCGGACCGAACGTCAGGTCGCGGGACGACATCCCCGCGGTCCTGACCGGCCTCCAGGATCCCCGCGGCGGCGAGGCGGCCCGAAAGCGGCTGTCCGGGCTTCCGGACAGGATGGCGCTTCCCAGAAAGGGCCGCCGGGCCACCGGGCCGGGGATGGAGCTGCTGACCGTCCCGGTGCCCGGCGTGCCGCTCCCCTCGCCGGGGCTTCCGGCGGAGGTCGGAAGGACGGTCATCGAAAGGGGCCATGCGGTGGCCGGAAGGAGCATCCGTGCGGAAAGCTCGGGAAAGGCTGCCTCCGGGTGGCCGCGTCACAGCCCGTCAACTCACGCCCGAAGGACGTGGAGGCCCCGGTGAAACCGGCGCCGGGGCCGGCGGACGGGGCGGAGGCCGGCCGCGCGGAGATCGACGGAACATCGGGCATCCCGGAGTCCGGCGACGGCATCCGGGGCCTCATAGGCCATGTCAGGCACCGGGCCGGCCCGACCGGGAGGCGCGTCCCCGGGGGAGGGACGGTCCCCCGCCACGGGAAGGTCCGCTCGGTCCTCGGGACGCACACGCGCTGGATATCGAAGGGCGGGGCCGGGGTTCCGGTGTAGCCCGGCGTCCCCGTCCGCGCGCCGGGGACCGTCACGGGTTCGTTCAGCACCGTTCCGTCATGTGGGAGGGGAGCGGCGTGGA
Source organism: uncultured Rhodobacter sp. (assembly GCA_965201085.1). GTDB lineage: Bacteria > Pseudomonadota > Alphaproteobacteria > Rhodobacterales > Rhodobacteraceae > JAPOUP01. The sequence continues at coordinate 88,985 of CBDAVS010000022.1, forward strand.
CGTGGCGGTTCCCATGGGCGGGGAGGCGCGGGCGCGGTTCCCGGATCTCCCCGCGGTGGGCTTCGACCGCGGACCGCGCAGCCCTCCGGACCTTACAAAGTCCCACACCTGTACATCATCCCATTCCCGTCTCCGCTTTCCGGGGGCGTCGCGGACCTGGATGGTCCGGTTCAGCCTCCCGGGGCCCCGCCGGACCTTTTTCGTCCCCGGCGGCGGCCGCCGCGGGTTCGGATGCGGGCCGACGGGGCGCCCCGGGTCGATGACGGATGTCCGTATGCCGGACGCCTGGCCGTCCGGCGGCCTCACCACGTCCCGGTGGCCCGCGGTTCCGGCATGGTGTGGAGCGGGTCGATGTCCCCCTCCGGGAAGGCCCCGGTGGCGGGCGTCTCCGGCCGCTCCCCACGGGCCCCCGCCCCTCCCGACGCGGGGACGGTATGGTCGGTCACGGCGGGGGCGTGCGGCGCGGCGACATGGTCCCACAGGCACTCCGCCGCGCCGTCGGGCCCCGGCACCTGCCGCTTCGCCGGGCGGCCCACCCTGACAGGGAGAGCGTCGCCGTGAGGGTCGGCCCCGGAGAGGAGGTCCCGCAGGTCGCCTTCCCCGCCGCGGACGGAGACCACCCGCGTGTCCGGGCGGGCGGCGGCGGGCTCCCGTGCCCGCCGCGGGCCTTCGATCCAGCGGTGGCCGCCGTCCTCCGGGCCCTCCCCGTGGCCCGCGTCCACCGCGAACGGGCCGGGCGGACGGCCCTCCGGCGTCACCGCCGGCCCGCTCCGGTGGGAAAGTTCACCGGCGGGTCCTCACCCATGCCGTCCATCCACGCCCGTCGCGGGCCCGGGAGGGGGATACCGGACACCGGACACCCGGGTGGCCCGTCGGGGCCTTCCAGGGAACCGGGAAAGGCGTGCGACCGGGGAAAGACCCGGTCCGCCGCATCCGCGGCACCGTCCCCGCGGATGGGTCCCGCCTTCCGGAACGTCGTGGCCCGAACCGGGCATCGTGGTTACGGGGCCGGCGGATGCCGGCCAACCGAACCGGATGGGAGGATGGACGCGCCGCTGGCGCACCGCTGAACCGCGACGTTCCGCCCGAACCTCCCCGGACCGGCGCTGACGCCACCTGGCGGAAGGGGGGACGACAGATGTAACGCCGGAAAGGACCCACGAAAAAGGGCTTGACGTGGAATGTCTCATAAGAGGCCTTTCCCGGCGATATCACCCCTTCGGGAGCGTCAGCGGACCTCGCGGAGCGTTGCGGGGAGCGGTACCGGACGGCGGAACACTGCAATTGTGGAACTGAGCCAAGGGAAATGTCCGCTGCCTTGTTCCGATTCAGAATCCCTTTGGTTGTTCCGTCCAGCGACCTATATCGGTGACAACATTAACAGACGCGAGACGATGCTGGAGAAATCGGTCGCCATTCTGGTGGAAGATCGTGTTATGCCCGGATGGTTCAACCAGTGTCCCGCCGCATCCGGTATCGAAGACAGAAACGACAACAAGCATAGTTCCGTTAACCTCGTCCATTGGACCGAAAATGGCTCGAAGGCGTGACTGACCGAACTGAAATAGACGATCGAAACACCCGAACAGGCGCTGCGTCAGATTCTTTCCTATGGCACTGTCTATCTCTTCCGCCGCGTCCATCGTACAATCCTGCCACTCTAGGGGTGCCCGATCATGGACACAACCCATACCGCGCTCGAAATCACCGCACCTACGAATACTTTCGAGGGTACGAACTCAAAGGTCTCCTGAGCAGAACGCGTGGCTATCTGAACCAGTTTAGCACTGTTTCGCGGATTCCCGGTCTGTCGCTGTCGGTTTGCCCGTTCGCGTTCCCGGACGGTTTCGATGCCTCGCCCTTCGGGATGGCCGAGAGCTCAAGTCCATGAACGAAACCGATGCGCATCGCATCCGTGACGGTTCGACTGGCTTCAGTCCATGGGGCAGCGGCATGATGGAGCCAGATCGATTCCTCTCCGCCGTTCCCGGCCCGCAGGTAGAGGCTGCATTGAGCCAAGCACCGGGCGACGAGGTCGGGAGTGGTAAGTTCGATCATCCTGAATCTTCCGCCGCACTCGCGGCCAATAAGTTCGGTTTCATTCTGAATCGGCGGCGAAGATCCTGCCGCTACCCGGCTGCGAAGGAGAGACCTGACCGGTGCGATCGGTCCAGCTAGAGGTCAGGGTCCGGTTGCCCTGGCATCATGGTCGGCCATCCTTTTCCTGATTGCTCCGTCGAGACACCTTCTGCGCTCATTGGAATCGAGACCAAGCGCTTCGAGCCACTCAGGAGCGGCGATAGGAGAAGGGGATTGAGCGACGGTGGTCGGTGACGAAGTGACGTTCCTTTACTGTAGTGTCCGCCAGAAAACCGCCAAGCTGCGGTTTTTTGCGGTAAATGACGGAATCCGCCTTGCGAAAAATCACCGGATATGGCAGTCAGGGTATGCCGCGGAATCCGCCAATCCTCCCCTTCAGGAGGCCCCATGCGCAGGGTCCACGACACCCGGCGGCGGCCCGGCGCCCCCGACATCAGGAGGATCAGGCCGACCGTGAAATCGAGGGACGACATCCCGGCGATCCCGATCGGCCTCCAGGACCCCTGCGGCGACGAAGGGACCCGAAAGCGGCTGTCCGGGCTTCCGGGCAGGATGGTGCTGCCCGGAAGGAGCAGCCGGGCCGGCGGGCCGGGGATGGAGCCGTTGACCATCCCGGTCCCCGGCGTGGTCAGGCAGGGTCCCGGGTGCGGTTTCGACCGGCTTCAGGACCTAGCGAACGGGCACTGGACGATCCGGCGAAGGACGAAGGCCGGGCCACGGATCATGGGACGGATACGGATACGGATACCGGCGTCCGGTTGACAGCGTGTCGCTCCTCACGCCGGAGCTTCCCGCCGAGGTCGGAAGGATGGTCGTGGAGAGGGGCCACAGGGTGGCCGGAAAAAAGCCTGGCGCCGCGTTGCGCGGCCGCCGTGATTCCTTCGTGGCCGGGACCGACGTGCATCATCCGACCGGCCGCAGCCTGCCAATGGACGCGGCGCGGTGCATGGTCCGGGACGTGTCCCGGGCCTGCGGGGGGCTGGGGCCACCCGGCTGGCGGCGGAAGGAATACCTTTGCGGAAAGCTCCGGAAAGGCTACCTCCGGGTGGCCATGTCACGGCTCGCCAACCCGCGCCCGGGGGACGTGGAGGCGCCGCTCCGGCTGGCCCTGAAGCTGGCGGACAGGGCGGAGGCCAGCTGCGCGGAGATCGACGGTATGTTGGGCATCCCGGGCCCATCGGACAGTATCCGGGGCTTCATCGGCCATGTCAGGCACCGGGCGGACCTGACCGGACGGCGGATCCTGAAGGGAGGGACGGTCCCGCACCGCGGGAAGGTGCACCCGATATCCGGGCCGCACACCCGCTGGATATCGAAGGGAAAGGCCGGGGTCCCGGTGGAGCCCGGCGTCCCGGTCCGCGTCCCTGAGGACCGTCACGGATTCCTCCCGTACCGTTCGGTGATGTGGGAGGGGAGCGACGTGGACGTGGCGGTCCCCATGGTGGAGGAGGCGCGGGCCCGGTTCCCCGACCTGTCGGTGGTGAGCTTCGACAGGGGTCCGCACAGCCCCCCGGACCGGCTGGGGCCTGCCGGGATGCCGGAGCCGACGCCATGTCGCGGAAAGGCAGGCTGTCGAAGGCGGACCGCGTCCGGGAAAGCGGGGAGGCGTTCCGCGGGGCGCGGCGCGCCCACGCCGCCGGCGGGTCGGCCATCAACAGCCTGGAGCACCGTGGCCTCGACCGGGTGCGGAGCCACGGAAAGGAGGGTTTCGCCGGCGCCGTGGCGCTGGCGGTGCTGGCCGCGAACGTCCACCGCCCCGGCCTGATGCCGCCGGCGAGGGAGCGCCCCGTGCTCCCCGCCGCCGCCTGACCGGGGCGTCCACCGGTGAACCGGCCCATGGAAGGTCCCGCCGCTGCGGGGCCCGGACCGGCGTGCCCGCGGGCCGGCGGAGGCCCGGATGTTCACCATATGTTCCCGCCCCGACCGTCCCGTCGAACCCCCGGGCGGCGCTCCGACGGGCCCGGCCAGGGTCCCGTGAAGCCGGAATCCACCGGATTCGGCCCGATCCCCGGAAAAACACGGGGTTTTCTGGCAGACACTACTGTACATATAAAGGACTCCTCAAGCATTGGCCCGCCGGTGAAAATTCCCGGATCCGTGAACATGCAAGCCGAATCCGCGACTACTATGCGCCCTGAGCAGTGCAGCACGACACATTGAGTCTTGGGTTGAATGAAGCGACGATCGTTTTCCGAAGACAGCAAATAGTGGCATGAACCAGCGGATACTTTTGCGCCCTATAGCAGTCCGAAGTTGAAGTCAGTTAGGGGTTTTCGGCGCTGAAAATAGAAAATCCGCTTGGATGGCTTGAGCGCGAGTGAGGAAATCGACGCTGAAACAAGTGGGACAGAGCCATCGTGGAATTGAACCCCGGCGCCGATCCGAAGCGCAACCCCGGCCCGCCGCCGGAGCGGGGGCGAAGCCCGGGCGGAGGCGGCGGGCCGGGGTTGAGGGATTTTCCGGCCAGGGACCCGGATCCCACACGGAATGCGGCGGCTGTCCCTTCGGACCGGAGCGTAACCGGCCTCTCCGGCGGCCGCAGGGCCCCGCGGCGGGAGGTGGCGCGCCTGTCCCGGCAAGGGAGGGGTGGCCCGATCGAAGCCCCGGACGGGCGCGCCGGAAACCCTCTTTCTCCCCCGCCGTCCGACGGGTCGGGCGTCCTCAGGGAGGCTGCGCCAGTCCGATCGCCTCCGCCGGCGTCAGGTGGCCGAGGGCCTTGTGATGGCGTGCGTTCAGGATGTCCTGGACCCGCTTCACACGGGCGTCCGTGACCTGCCGCAGGTCGGTCCCCTTCGGAGGATACTGGCGCGGCGGCACGTCGGTACGCCCGTTCAGGCCCCGCTCCCGGGAATGGCAGGGCGTCGCGAGGAGGAAGTCCGCCGCCAGCGCCTTCGCCACCTTCGCGCGCTCCGCGAACTCCCCGCCGCTGTCCGCCGTGATCGTGTGGACCCTGGCCCCGGGTCCCCCCGGGAGGTCGGTCATCGCCTTTCCGACCACCTCCGCCCCCTTTCCGTGAACCCGCCGGAGAGGCGGCCGTTCCGACGCCCGGTCCGCAGGCGACACCACCGCGCCGCCATGGCCCCGCCGATGACGGTGTCCGCGTCCCGGTCGCCGGTCCTGACCTTCTCCCCGACGGTTTCCAGACGTTCCGTGATGTCCCGCCGGCCCGGGATATGGCCCCGGCCCGCGTGGCGGCCACCCTGCCGCTTCGGCTTCCTTCCGCGTCGCCGCAGGTGCGTCAAAGGTGTTCCTCCGCCCTTCCCGTCGGCCTGGACGCGGCCGTATATCCGCCGCCTGCCCACCATCCCCGGATCCTCCGGCCGGAGGCGACCCGGGATCCGTTCCGGGCTCCGGCGCTCCCCGGTGAGCTTCCCCGGCACCGACGGGGCACCGCCCCTCCGCCCGGTGGCCTTCCCCTGCGCCCGCCTGCGCCTGTATCCCCGACCGCCGCCGCTGCGACGGAGCCCACGCGAAACCGTCGGCGGACCGCGCCCGGGCCGCCGCGCGATGGCCCCGTTCGAAAGCCCGCCTTTCCCCAGGGCGAAAATCCGGCATCTCCCGTCGAAGGCCGGATGACGGCGGCCCTCGGGCATGACACTCTCCTTGGCTCGTTCACCGGGGCTGTCGCCGCTATCCGGCCGATTCGCGATATGCCGCTCCCCCGGCGCGGTTTCCCCCACCTAAGGTGTTGCACTTCAGGCTGGCGCGGGGGAAACGTTAACATTCGTCAGGGAGACATTCTCACCAGCGAAACGGATGCAATAGTCACCGCCGCAAGTCCCCTGATGCTTGGCGGGCGGGGTGTGGACGCCGCCATTCATCGTGCCGCCGGATCCGAACCGCACGAACATTGTCTTCGTATGCCCGACGGATATGGGATACGCTGCCCTGTGGGAGAGGCACGTATAACCCCGCCTGCCAATTGAAGGCTCGGTGGGTGATCCACGCCGTCGGTCCCCATTGTGAAATAGACCGCGATCCAGATAAACTGTTGGAAGCGACCTATCGCAGCGTTCTCTCGCTGACGCGACAGCATTCTTGCGTTTCGATAGCCTTTCCCGCTATTGCCTGTGGAGTGTATCGTTACGGCCATCAAGACACGGCGGAAGTCGCTTTGCCCGTTTGCATGGAACCGGACTGGAAAGATATGGAAATCATGTTCTATATTTTCTCAGCCGAAGCATTCACCATCTGGCAACAAACCCTAGAGCGTTTGCGAGGCGATTGATCCATCACACGATGCTCGTCTCCGTGGATCTATCCCACGATCTTCGATCCGGGCGTGGTTCCGACAGGCTCAATCGGTCACCCACCGTTCAATCTCCTGTACTTTTCCAACCTGACGAAAATCCACGGCATGGTTCTGGACCGGTCGTTCAGGTCTCACTCGGTCGCCGATACGGGGTGTCGCTTTCGGTTGGATTGGCCGCTCTGGTCAGGGTGCCACAAGAGGCTTGCGCTCACCGATGCGCAATACGTCTGGATCATAAGGTTTGCGGTCGAACACCTGCTGAACGCGGTTTGTGAAGTGAGAGATCGGAAGCGTATCGTAGTTGGGGTCAAAGCTAGATTGATCCCAGCGCTCGCAGAATTCCGCGCAGTCGTCGAAATAGAGCTGTCCGCGATGCTTCTCCCGCTTTTCGGGATCTGCGCCGACATGCCTAGCGTAGTAGACCAGCTGAAAATCGCCATGTTTCTCGACCGTCCAGGAACATTGTTCTCGCACGAAGGGCCTGAGAATAGCGGCGGCGTATTCGTCGTGGTTGTAGGGGGCGTAAATGTCTCCGATATCATGCAGTAGAGCCGAGACCACCCAATCCGTGTCAGCACCGTCTCGCTCAGCCCGTGTTGCTGATTGCAGCGAATGACCTAGCCGCGTGATCTGATAGCCCGATAGACTCTCGTCAAGTTCTACCAATGCCTTCAATAACCGGTCCGCTGTACCGGCCGCATATTCGGTTTCGTGGACCGTGAGGAAATCATAATCCTCTTTGTCTCCATCCTTCATCTGCGTGAATTTCACCTGCTTCATCGATAGGCTCCCTCATTTTCGGGTTATCATGTTCGCTGTATTGAACGCTGTTTTCGTACCCCACTTCCAGTCCGAAGTGCAACACCGGCCCGCCTCCGGAGCGAGGGCGTGGCCCGAGCGGAGGAGGCGGGCCGGTGTTGAGGGATTTTCCGGCCAGGGCCCCGGATTCCACGCGGAACACGGCGGCTGTCCCTTCGGATCGGAGCGTAACCGGGCCTCCCGGCGGCGGCAAGGCCCCGCGGCGGGAGGTGGCGCGCCCGTCCGGGCGAGGGAGGGGGTGGCCCGGCCGAAACCGGGCGGGCGCGCCTGCGGAATTCCCTCTCCCCCGTCGGCCGACGGGGCGAAGCGCCTCAGGGAGGCCGCGCCCGCGCGAAAGCCTCCGCCGGCGTCAGGTAGCCGGGCGCCTTGCGGGGGCGCGCGTTCAGGATGTCCTGGACCCGCTTCACGCGGGCGTCCGTGACCTGCCGCAGGTCGGTCCCCTTCGGCAGGTACTGGCGCGGCAGCCCGTTGGTGTGCCCGTTCAGGCCCCGCTCCCACGGGTGGTGGGGCGTCGGGAGGAGGAAATCGGCCGCCGGCGCCTTCGCCACCTTCGCGTGCCCCGCGAACTCCCTGCCGCTGTCCGCCGTGATCGTGTGGACCCTGGCGCTGAGCCCCTTGAGAAGGTCGGTCATCGCCCCGCCGGCCGCCTCCGCCCTCTTTCCGTCAACCCGTTGGACAGGCGTGAATTCCGGGCATCTGTCCACAGGCGACACCACCGCACCGCCGTTTCCCCCGCCGATCACCGTGTCCGCTTCCCAGTCGCCGATTCTCGCCTTCGCCCCGCCCTCTTTCGGGCGCTCCGGGATGTCCCTCCGGCCCGGGATGTGACCCCGGCCCGCGTGGCGGCCACCCTGCCGGTCCGGTTCCTTTCCCCGCCGCCGCAGGTACCCGCAAGGCGTTCCTCCGTCCCCGCCGTCCGCGCGTACGAGGTCGTATATCCGCTGACGGCCGACCATGCCGGGGTCCTCCAGCCGGAGACGCCCCGGGACCTGTTCCGGGCTCCAGCCCTCCTCCAGCTTCGCCACGACCTTCGCCCGGCGCTCCTCCGTCAGCTTCCCCGGGACCGAAGAGGTCCCGCTCCGGCGCCCGGTGGCCTTCCTCCACGCCTGTCCCTGCCGGTATCCCCGCCCGCCGCCGTCGCGCCGGATCTCCCGCGATATGGTGGCCGGATGGCGGCCCGGCCGCCCGGCGATGGCCCCGTTCGAAAGCCCGCCTTTCCCCGTCGCGTATATCCGGCATCTTCCGTCGAAGGTCAGATGACGGTAGCCCTCGGGCATGACACTCTCCTGTCCTGAGCACAGGGACTGTCGCCGTTATCCGGCCGGTTCGCAGGATGCCGCACCCGAAACGCGGCTTCCCACCATCAACGGTGTCGCACTTCAGAGCGGAACGGGGGGCATCAAATCCTGAGGAAGCATTGTCATGCCTCGGACCAAGATCAGTTCGATACCGCATAAATTCCGGATGTGCCACCCCTGTCCGAACCGCGCATCATTACCTTGGCCTGGGTTTGGCGGACCTGTTCATAGAATTCCAGCGATTGTGGACTGAAATTCACCTCCGGTACGGGAACATGCGCGAAGTTTCCGAGAGTGTCGGTGCCCCGCGCAGGCATCGCGTAATCCGTCTCTCCCACTTCCTGAGCGACATCGGGACGGCAGTAACGCACGACAAGTGCTATCCGCCGGTCACTCGACCTGTTCGGTCCAGAACCATGTATGGTCAGGCCGTGATGCAACGACATCTGTCCGGGATGGATTTCGATCGCGACTTTATCCTCATTGGCCACCTCAACCCTGATCTCCTGACCGCGTGACAGCAGGTTGTTATCATCGAAAGTGTCTTCGTGTGGGAGGATCGAGTTTTTATGGCTACCTCGAACGAAGTCCATGCAGCCTGACTTGGGTGTTGAAGGCGAAAACGGAATCCAGGCCGTGACCAGACCCTGCGTCGCGCCAAGGCCCCAATAGGTGAGATCCTGGTGCATTGAGACAATCTGAGTCGTCCGGGGTTCCTTGATGAAGAATTCCGCCGCGTAGATCAGGATATCAGGCCCCAGGATGCCCTCGATTACGTCAAGAACACGCGGATCCTTGGCGATTCTCGCCGCCAGTGGCATCACTATATGGGAATTGACGCGCTTATAGGTGTTGAGTGGCAAAGGCAGTCCTTTGTTCAGCCATTCCACCTCGATCGCTTCCAGTTCCGCTCTTGCGGCATGACCTTCGTCGGACTCCATAACCGGGATCGGAAACAGAAAACCGTCATCCCAATACTGCTTGACCTGTTGTTGATTCAGACGGCGCTGGCTTAAGGTAATACTTGGAAGCATTGGCGATCTCCTTCTTCGGTTTTCCACCATTTGGCACAGCCTGAGAGTTATGCCTATAGTTGTTGACGGGGCATGAGGGGCGGCATATCAAGGCGGTGAAACGTACGCCGCCAATCTCGGAGAGAGAAGGGATATGCCATATGACCGGGGCTACGGTGATACAGTTCGAATGTTCATCGGAATTTTTAACGGATTTGCTGACGGAGGTGATCAGGGCCGGAGCGAGGGAGTGGCCCGGAGTCGCCGTCGGTAGTGTCAAATATCTTTCGCGCTTTCTGTTTTCACGCGACGTCGGCTCCCTGGGTTTGATCCGCAAACAGCGGAGTCATGTTCATATATTTGCGGGTGGACCATTGTGTTCCCGCGATGTGCCTCAATCCGGCCGTGGCCGGATCAAGGCGGGACTTCCCATCGGGGAACGCTCCGACAACCCGGGAACGACGTCCGATCTCCCGCATGATGCGCTCCAGGGGGTCACTGGTTCCAAGCCTGATCCAATGACTGTCGGGGAAGCCGTGGTAGGTCAGGGTCCCGTGGCCGTATTCTTCCAGCGGTTCCGCGGCTTTCACCGGTTTCATCGCACACGGACCGGCGATGACGGCCCGCATCTTCCCGGTCGCCGTCTTCCGGTCCTCCCGGGCGTGGATCGCCTTCGGCATCCTGGATACGTCCCGGACTCCACCCGAAGGCACCGGACCGAAGACATTACGGTGGAAATGGACGGCGCGGCGTTGCCACCGGGCGTCCGGCGGGAATTCCGCGACGCTTTCCACCAGCCCTCGACAGGCATCGGAAACGATGGGCTGAACGCCCGTAAGAGTTTGAGTCATAAGTCACTGATATGATCAAACCATTGTCTTTCATGGAGCTGACGCCCTCGCCACCCGCCTGGGCGGGAACCGGCGGGCGGCCAGCGTTCGTTCGTGCCTCACTCACGCCCGGACCGGTGGCGCGTGATGCCTCACCCCGGATGCCGGCGGGTTCCCGCAGAGGCGCCCGCAGTCCTTCGACAGGCGGCGGCACCGGCCCATCCAGGCGAAGGTCCGCTCCACGGCCCACCGGCGGCAGGGAACCGTGAACCCTTTGACATCCTCCGGTCTTCCGACGGTCCCGGTCACGTCCGGCAACCCCATCCCCCCAGGCCGCTCCCGCGGCTTCGGACCCGGGTGGCCACCGTCGGCGAACGGCCTGCACACCGTGTGCACACCGTGTGCACACCGTGGGCACCGTCTCCAGCAGCTCCGCGATCAGGTCCGGTGCGCCGTCCCGGTCCTGGATGTCGGCGGTGTGAACCGTCATGACGGTTGGCGTGCCGCCGGCGTCCACGATCAGGTGGCTTTTCCTCCCCTTCACCTTCCTGCCGGCGTGGTGGCCGCGGGGCCGCCGCTCTCCGCGGTCCTCACCGACCGGCTGTCGACCGGGGCGGCGGCCGGCTCCGCGGAGCGCCCCGGACACCGCCGCGCGAGGTCCCGGAGACGATGCGCGATACGCTCCGGGAGCCCGCTCCGCCGCCATGCGTGAAAATGGTTCCGGTCGGTGGAAAACGGTGGATATCCAGAGGGTGACGCACGCCACCGGCATCCCGTGGACAGGATATACCGGCCCGCGCCGGACACCGACCGAAGGTCGACCCCGCGCGGCCGTCCCATCCTTCCCCGCTTCGGCGGCATCGGCCCGATGACGGTCCATTCGGCGTCGGTCAGGTCATTTTGACTGTGGTCGTCCGGGCGCTTATGGATCTGTTGGGTGGTCCTGTCCCAGGGCATGGCTCTCTCCGTATCTGGGTGCGTTCACCAACCGGAATGCCACATCCTGCGGGACCACTCAACTTATGGAACAAACTCTAAGAGTTTGAATCATAAGTCACTGATATCATTAAACTATTGTTTTTCATGGAGTTGACGCCCTCGCCACCCGCCTGAGCAGGAACCGGCAGGCGGCCAGCGTTCGGCATCACGCTCGGACCGGTGGCGCGTGATGCCTCACCCCGGATGCCAGCGAGTTCTCGCTGAGCCTTTCGTAATCTTTCGACAGGCGGCGGCACCGGCCCATCCAGGCGAAGGTCCGCTCCACGACCCAGCGGCGGTAGAGAACAGTGAACCCTTTGACATTCTTCGGTTTTTCGACGATCCTGATCACGTTCGACAACCCCATCCCCTCAAGCCGCTCCCGCAGCTTCGGACCCGCGTAGCCACCGTCGGCGAACAGCCTACACACCGTGGGCACCGTCTCCAGCAGCTTCGCGATCAGGTCCGGCGCCCCGTCCCGGTCCTGGATGTCGGCGGTGTGAACCGTCATGACGATCGGTGTGCCGTCGGCGTCCACGATCAGGTGCCTTTTCCTCCCCTTCACCTTCTTCCCGGCGTCGTAGCCGCGGGGCCCGCCGCTCTCCGTGGTCTTCACCGACTGGCTGTCGATCGAGGCGGCGGTCGGCTCCGCGGAGCGCCCCGAACACCGCCGCGCGAGGTCCCGGAGACGATGCACGAGACGCTCCAGGAGCCCGCTCCGCCGCCATGCGTAAAAATAGTTCTGGACGGTGGAAAACGGTGGATATCCAGAGGGTAACGCGCGCCACTGGCATCCCGTGGACAGGATATACCGGCCCGCGTCGAACACCGACCGAAGGTCGACCCCGCGCGGCCGTCCCATCCTTCCCTGCTTCGGCAGCATCGGCTCGATGATGGTCCATTCGGCGTCGGTCAGGTCGTTTTGACTGTGGTCGTCCGGGCGCTTATGGATCTGTTGGGTGGTCCTGTTCCAGGGCATGGCTCTCTCCGTATTTGGTTGCTTTCACCAACCGGAATGCCACATCCTGCGGGACCACTCAACTTATGGAACAAACTCTAAGACCGCGCTCCACGAGATGACGCAGGAAGGCTGACCATCCAGACCTGTCCTCTTCGGGGCCTTCCATGATGCCGGGGATCCCGCGATAGCCGTCCGTGGCAACGCCGATGGTGACCGGGAGCGGGACATTCCGGACCTCGCCCGCCCGACTCCGCCTCATCACGGTGCCGTCGGGAAAGACATGAGGGTGATCGCCCTCGATCCCGCGCTGTCGCCATCCGTCGATCCTGGCATGGATTTTCCCGTTCGGGTTCGACACTGTGCCGGAACTGACCCGGGTGCCCCATAGGGCCTCGGTGATATCCTCAACCCGGCGCACCGACACGCCCGCCAGGCAGGTCTCGATCAAAGCCTCTTCCACACCGCTTTCGCGCCGCTGACAGCGCTTGATGACGGCTGTCCCGAAAGTCCGCTTCCGCGACGTGGGCATCCTCAGCCTCACCGGTCCGGCCTTCGTGTCCAGGGAGCGCCCGTAACCGCCCGCCCGCGTGTCCTTACGGCCTTCGCGGCGCTCATACCTACCGGCGCCGCACAGCCGACCGGCTTCCGCGTCAAGCATCGCATCCAGCGCTTCTTCCACAGTGCCGCGCACCATCTCACCAAGGTGACCGCGGATACGCGCCCCATCAATCCGGATCACCTGCCCCATGACTTCAGGCTTCCTGACGTCTTCCATTCCCCGCTCCTCCCGCCAGTCTGAAAGGAACCCTCGTCTCGGTCAAATGTGCGAAAGATATTTTACGTTATCGGTCACGCAGCTTGTTTTCGGGGCCCCTCCCTCTGCTTGATTGGTGCGCCATCAGAGTGATGGCGGCCGATGCGTTTCGGGCCATGGAAGATCGCCGGTTCACCATTGGGGTATTCGCGGACCCTGGCCTTCGCCCTGATGAAGTGATGGCGATGTCCGTTCGCCGCGACCTGCATGACTGGGACCTTGCAACGGACCGTGCTGTCGTTTCGGGCAACGCGCTCTTCCCGCACGCATGGAGTGTCGCGTACATTACCCATAATCGGCACGAAGGCTGATCCGGTCGCCTCGGCCGGTTTGACGAATCCGGCATTGTGCCCGGGGATAAACCCATCCTTCGGAAACTGGTTGGCCTCCTCTATGGTGATGGTGTTCCGTGAACGCAGCTCCTGCGGCAACCGGTTCTGAAGCGTGCCGAACATGCGTTCCGATCCGCCCCGGGCTTGCGGAGGATAGGACGGGATCGGTTCGGTCCGGAGTTGCTGCAGGGCACGCCCAACCCGGGTCAGATTGTCCTTGTCCACTTTGCCGCCAGCTTCGGACGTATGCCAGTAACGGGAGCCTCGGTCGGCGTACAGGGAACAGAGTGGACCATGCGTCTCAATCACCTCCGTCAGCCCCTGGAAACCGCTCATCGTGCCTTCCTCGGCGACAGAGAAAGCCGAGCGGAGCCCGTTGTTCGCATCGTCCATGGTGACGGTCGGATCCCACCATTTGTCCGGAACCCACCCATGCGCGGACCCGTCCCGGTGCAGCATCACGCCGGTCATCGGACGCCGCGCCCGGTCATAGCTCTGCGTGAACCCGTGATGGGCCGCCAGCTTCCCGTGGAAACGCTTCGGCGTGTAATCCCGGTAGCGCGAATCAAACAGCTCCAGCATCTTCATCACCGTATCAGTCGCAACCCGGTTACTGGAGATCCCGCCAAGGCGACGGCCATGGAGACCGTCGGCGCCTTCAGCCCCATAGCGATCTTCCCAACGCCGCATCGTGCGCGTTGATACGCCCAATATCCCGGCAGCCTGCTCCTGGGTTAACTTCCCGGCCTGACGCCGGGTATAAACATCGTCGAATTTCATCGGTCGAATGTCCTGTAACGGTTTTGCCCGTGCCATCCAGACCTCCTCGTGGAGGCGGAACTGGACCGGACACTTTGCCTGTCACCTCAACTGGAATATCGCGTGTTGGCGACAACGAACAAGGATCGTCGCCATTCGAATCCGGTCTAGTGCACCGGCCTTCCACAGTCTCGGCGGTGTAAGTCTCGAATCCTACGTGAGGGTTCGCCTTCATTGGTTCACGGACGCGGACCGAGACCGAAGGCCGCAGGAGGTGGAAATTCCGGTTGTCAGTTTTTCAACGAGCGACCAGAGTCTCTTGATGCGGCATATTCCACAGAATCCAGAGCGTGTTGACGTAAGCCATCCCGAAGAGGGGCATACGGCGGAAGTCTCTTGCTCTTGACCGAATTTCCGATAGGTAACGCGAAACGACCTTATGGAGCCAAGCGACATGCCTCCGGCTTACGTCAAATTCCCGGAACAACTGCCTGGATCCGACACAGTCCTTTCGATATCAGGATTGGATTTCATGCTTGAGGTACTTGATAGTCGGATACCGGGTCCACCTATCGCCGATCTCATGAATTTTCGTCTGGACCGGGTTAAGAGCGGCTATGCGACATTCCTCGGCGCGCCGACTTTCGACTGTCTCAATCCGATGGGAACGGTTCATGGCGGTTGGTACGGAGCGTTGCTGGACAGCGCGATGGGTTGCGCGGTGATGACCGAAGTTCCGAAAGGGTCGATGTATACGACGTTGGAATACCGAGTGAACATCATCAGGTCGATTCCGCTGGAAATGGAGGTCAAAGCTGAAGGTTGGGTCCGTCATGCTGGCAGATCCACGGGAGTCTCTGATGGCGAGATCCGCGGTGTCAAGAATGGTAGATTATACGCTACCGGCTCTACAACCTGCATGATTCTGACACCGGACCCTCAGTCGATCGGGAGCCAGTGCGATTCGGGTTGAGGTATTGACCGGAAGGTGGCATTAAGTTTCGATTTCGACTTGGAAAAACGTTCGCCCACCCCAAAGAGCGGACACCAACCGACTGATTTGGCACATCAAAGGTCGTTCAGCGAGTATTCCAGAAGTCGGAGTTGCATTGCAAACAGTTAAGCCAATTTGGGGCTTTGTTAAACTGCATTCCTGACCAGGCGTGACGGAGACTTGATCGGGTCACCGTGATTCGGGAATCCTGAACCATCTTCGTGGGTAACCTTTGGCATTTCATTGAGGCGGTGTTATCAAAAGCACGCTGTTTTTATGGCTGTCGAAGATTCTTTGGTTGCTGGCCAGTGGATATTCCACCCCCGTTCCGCTCTGAAGTGCAACACCGTTGATGGTGGGAAGCCGCGTTTCGGGTGCAGCATCCTGCGAATCGGCCGGATAACGGCGACAGTCCCTGTGCTCAGGATAGGAGAGTGTCATGCCCGAGGGCTACCGTCATCTGACCTTCGACGGAAGATGCCGGATATACGCGACGGGGAAAGGCGGGCTTTCGAACGGGGCCATCGCCGGGCGGCCGGGCCGCCATCCGGCCACCATATCGCGGGAGATCCGACGCGACGGCGGCGGGCGGGGATACCGGCAGGGACAGGCGTGGAGGAAGGCCACCGGGCGCCGGAGCGGGGTCTCTTCGGTCCCGGGGAAGCTGACGGAGGAGCGCCGGGCGAAGGTCGTGGCGAAGCCGGGGAGGGCTGGAGCCCGGAACAGGTCCCGGGGCGTCTCCGGCTGGAGGATCCCGGCATGGTCGGCCGTCAGCGGATATACGACCTCGTACGCGCGGACGGCGGGGACGGCGGAACGCCTTGCGGGCACCTGCGGCGGCGGGGAAAGGAACCGGACCGGCAGGGCGGTCGCCACGCGGGCCGGGGTCATGTCCCGGGCCGGAGGGACATCCCGGAGCGCCCGAAAGAGGGCGGGGCGAAGGCGGGGACCGGCGACCGGGAAGCGGACACGGTGATCGGCGGGGGACACGGCGGTACGGTGGTGTCGCCCGTTGACGGATGCCCGGAATTCACGCCTGTCCAACGGGTTGACGGAAAGAGGGCGGAGGCGGTCGGCGGGGCGATGACCGACCTTCTCAAGGGTCCCGGCGCCAGGGTCCACACGGTCACGACGGACAGCGGCAGGGAGTTCGCGGGGCACGCGAAGGTGGCGAAGGCGCTGGAGGCCGACTTCCTCCTCCCGACGCCCTACCACTCATGGGAGCGGGGCCTGAACGGGCACACCAACGGGCCGCCGCCCCGGTACCTGCCGAAGGGGACCGACCTGCGGCAGGTCACGGACGCCCGCGTGAAGCGGGTCCAGGACATCCTGAACGCGCGCGCCCGCAAGGCGCCCGGCCACCTGACGCCGGCGGAGGCTTTCGCGCGGGCGCGGCCTCCCTGAGGCGCTTCGCCCCGTCGGCCGACGGGGGAGAGGGAATTCCGCAGGTGCGCCCGCCCGGTTTCGGTCGGGCCACCCCTTCCCTCGCCCGGACGGGCGCGCCACCTCCCGCCGCGGGGCCCTGCCGCCGCCGGGAGGCCCGGTTACGCTCCGGTCCGAAGGGACAGCCGCCGTATTCCGCGTGGAATCCGGGCCCCTGGCCGGAAAATCCCTCAACACCGGCCCGCCTCCTCCGCTCGGGGTCACCCCCCCCCCCCCCCGGACCGGCTGGGGCCTGACGGGATGCCGGAGCCGACGCGATGCCCCGCGGGGGAGGCTGTCGAAGGCGGACCGCGTCCGGGAAAGCGGGGAGGCGTTCCGCGGGGCGCGGCGCGCCCACGCCGCCGGCGGGTCGGCCATCAACAACCTGGAGCACCGTGGCCTCGACCGGGTGCGGAGCCACGGAAAGGAGGGTCGGCAGGCCGGGGATTCGCCGGCGCCGTGGCGCTGGCGGTGCTGGCCGCGGACGTCCACCGCCCCGGCCTGATGCCGCCGGCGAGGGAGCGCCCCGTGCTCCCCGCCGCCGCCTGACCGGGGCGTCCACCGGTGAACCGGCCCATGGAAGGTCCCGCCCTGCGGGGCCCGGACCGGCGTGCCCGCGGGAGGCGCTCCGACGGGCCCGGCCAGGGTCCCGTGAAGCCGGACTCCGCCGGATTCGGCCCGATCCCCGGAAACACGGGTTTTCTGGCAGACACTATATAATTTCCAAATTTTGCGCTTCATTCATGCGTAGGTCCGGCTTGATCGTCAGGAAATGCGGCATTCTGAGAAGGATTCGGGTCACGCATCGAGTCCTCACCCCGTCCCATAGATTCAGGAAACTCCTCGCGCAATGACCTATAGCACATCATTCGGAGAACTTGCCGGACGCGTCGACTCGGTTCCGGACACTCTTCTTCAATGGCTTGCTGTGCTGGCTAGATCGTATGGCACCCGCAAAGCGGTTGGCACCCGCAAAGCGGTTCCCTGAACGAGAGGAGGGAAACGACCGTTGCCATCGGTCGGCCTGCCGCAAGGCAGCACCTGTCGGTGTCGAGGATGTTCGGTGCAATCTTAGCTAGCCTCAGCGTCCGTCGGTCGATGGTCTGAAACCCATCCCAATGCATGAAGTACCTCGCGGGTCAGATGCGGACGGTTCAGTGTGTAAAAATGCAGATCCTCCACCCCGCCCTCGATGAGGTCCGTACAAAGTTCCGTACAGATTGAAATCGCCAGAAGATCGTGGCGCCCGTCGCCGTCACGCAGGGCCTTCTCAAAAGCGTCTGTGAGCCAATCTGGCACCTGAACACCGCACCGCGCCGCGAATCCACGCGTTTTCGCCCACTTCTGGATGGGCAATATGCCCGGTATGATCCGGGCATCGATCCCGGCCTTCTGGCAGGCATCGCGGAACCTGAAATAGGTTTCCGCCTCGAAGAAGAACTGTGTGATGGCCGAATCGGCACCGGCGTCCAGCTTACGCTTGAGCCAGTCCACATCGGCATTCGGACAGGATGCCTCAGGATGCTGATCCGGATAGGCACTGACGCGGACCCGCGTGTTTGGCATATCCGCTAGGGCCGATACCAGCTCACACGCGTCGGCGAAACCATCGGGGTGCGGTGTAAATCTGGCCCGACCATTCGACGGGTCGCCCCGCAGCGCCACAATCTCGCTGACACCAGCCTCGTGGAGGTTTTTTGCCATCACTAGGGTCCGCTCGCGGGAAGCGCCAACGCAGGTCAGGTGAGCCGCCACATTCAGACCGTGACATGACCGAATCCTATTCACCGTCTGCAGGGTTAGCGCACGGGCGGAACCTCCGGCTCCATATGTAACCGATACGAATTCAGGTCCGATGGGCGCCAATTCGTCGACTGTCGTTACCAGTTTTGCAGATGCCACCGGGTCGGATGGTGGAAAAAATTCAAAGGAAAGTCGTTGCTTGGGCATGACGCCTCCTCCTTGATCATCGCCCCCTTGTGCCAAGGGAATATCCGTGAAACAAATTCATATTGTTCAGAATAATAATGAGAACGCCTCATATGTATCTCGAATTCCGTCATCTTCGAACCATAAAGGCGATCCACGAATCCGGTGGCATGGCTAGGGCGGCGAACATGCTGAACATCACGCAGTCCGCGCTCAGCCATCAGATGAAAGGGCTTGAGGAGCAGGCTGGCGTAGAGCTTTTCGTAAGGCGCACGAAGCCATTGCGGCTAAGTTCGGCCGGAATGAGGCTACTGGAACTTGCGGAAAAGGTGATTCCCGAGATCGAAGCGCTATCGGAGGATTTTCTGCGGTTGAGGTCGGGAAGGAAGGGTCGTTTGCACATCGCGGTCGAGTGCCATGCCTGTTTTGAATGGCTGCTTCCCGTTCTGGAACTGTTTCGGCAGACTTGGCCGGATGTCGATATTGACATCCGTCCGGGGCTCGCCTTCGACGCGCTTCCAGCGCTTCGGCGTGAAGAGGTCGACCTCGTCGTCTCCTCCGATCCAGAAAAACTTGACGGCGTGGATTTTACCGCGCTTTTCGACTATGAGCCGGTCTTTGTCGCTTCACCGAAACATCCGCTCGCGTCTCGTGAATTCGTCGAAGCCGATGACTTTCGCAGCGAAACGTTGATCACCTATCCTGTCGAACGGTCGCGCCTTGACGTTTTCAGCCAACTTCTAACTCCCGCAAAAGTGGAGCCCCGAGCCGTCCGGCAGGTGGAGCTTACAGCTGTTATTCTTTTGCTTGTCGCTTCGAACCGGGGTGTCGCCGTGCTTCCCGACTGGGTGGTGCGGGAGGCCCGCTATCGCGCGGATTACGTAACACGTCGATTGACATGGAACGGACTGACGCGGCGTCTCTATGCGGCTACACGCGATGTGGACACAACGAGACCGTTTATGGCGCATCTGCTGCGGCTCGCCCGAACCGAACCGCTGAAGCGGCAGCGACCTTGACTTGGGTCTGAGCGCAGGGACCCGTCAGAGGGCGAAGCGGAGGTCTTCGTGGTCGTCGACGGGCTTCACAATCGTATTCGGGATGTTCGACCTTCGCCGATTCTGTCAGAAAGAAGAGATTTTTGATCGACGGGGTTAAAAGAGGGAACGTCATTCTATATGTTGATCGGACGTGGGGAACGGTGTAAGAGTTTGTTCCATAAGTTGAGTGGTCCCGCAGGATGTGGCATTCCGGTTGGTGAAACCAACCAAATCCGGAGATAGCCATGCCTTGGGACAGGACGACCCGGAAGCTGTACAACCGTTCTAACGACTGCCGTCAGAACGATCTGACGGATGACGGACGGGCCATCGCCGGGCCGATGCCGCCGAAGCGGGGAAAGATGGGGCGGCCCCGCATGACCGGCCTCCGGTCGGTGTTCGACGGAATCCGGTACATACTTTCCACAGGCTGCCAGTGGCGGGCCTTACCCACTGAATATCCACCGTATTCCACCGACCGGAACCATTTCCACGTCTGGTGCCGGAGCGGTCCGCCGGGCATGTCCCGACTCCCTGCGGGCCCTCGCCCGACAGCGCGCGGGGCGTTCGCCGGAGCCGGCCGCCGCCGCCATCGCCAGCCGGTCGGTGAAGGCGACCGGAAGCGGCGGACCCCGCGGTTACGACGTGGGCGGGAAGGGGAAGGGCCGGAAGCGGACCGTCGCGGTGGACGTCGGGGGAACGCCGGATGTCATCGCGAAGCTGCTGGTGACGGCCCCGAACGTGCGCTAACTCCGGGCCGACGGCGGCCACCCCGGCCCGAAGCCGCGCGAACACCTTGACGGAACGAGTCTGGCTGACGATCATTGAGTTCGTCGAAAAACCGTATGATGTCAAAGGGTTCACGGTCCTCCACCGCCGCCGGGTGGTGGAGCGGACCTTCGCCTGGATGGGCCGTTGCCACCGCCTGTCGAAGGATTACGAAAGCCTCGGCGACAGCTCGCTGGCCTCCGGGGTGAGGCATCCCGTGCCACCGGTCCGAGCGTGAGTGAGGCACGAACGAACGCTCGCCGCCTGCCGGTTACCCATCCGCCGTGTGGCGCGGAAGTTAAATCCTCGGAATAAAATAGTTTATTAAATCAGTAACTTATGAGTCAAATTCTTGGAGGTGATCGTCAAGGATGGCCAGTCCAAACCTAACTGCGGAAGTCGCCAAGGAACTGATCGTTGACGACAAAATCAACCTGATGCTCGTCGCTTCGACATCGGAAACCACCAATCCGGTGGCGAAGACCTGCGAGGCTGAGGAAATACCCTGGGTATCGACCGACGCACCATGGCAACCTTAATTCATCGGACAGCAGGGCAATCTTGGCGATCTGGGATCAATAGAGTTCAGGAAATATGAGTTCGACGCATATGGCGTCTAGATGAACCAGCGTTATCGATCCGGCGCGGTCGTCACTGACGGACAGATGGAGCCCGCGTTCGAGCTCGACGCGGAACTCCACTGCCAGCCGACCACATGGTGTCTGGCTACCGCATATCTGGGTATTCGATCATGCGCCGGGCGAGCAGGTATCGACTCTTGATCTATGTGGTCAGGGGTGCTTCGTACTGTTCACCGGGATCGGCGGTGAAGTCTGGACCGATGCGGCATGCGGAATTGCTACCGAGCTGGGATTTCGAATCCGAAACCATGTCATTGGTCCGCGTCAGGCTTATGTCGATCATTTAGGTGACTGGGCGCGAACCTCGGAAATCTCCGATTCGCGTGATGCCTGCGATTCTTGCGTAGAAGCTCCGCTCGGCGTGGGGATTGATGCGGCTCGGTGGTGAAAGCCGGTGGACTTCCGTCCGTAAGAGTTTGTTCCATAAGTTGAGTGGTCCCGCAGGATGTGGCATTCCGGTTGGTGAAAGCAACCAAATCCGGAGATCGCCATGCCCTGGAACAGGACCACCCAACAGCTCCATAAGCGCCCGGACGACCACAGTCAAAACGATCTGACCGACGCCGAATGGACCATCATCGAGCCGATGCTGCCGAAGCAGGGAAGGATGGGACGGCCGCGCGAGGTCGACCTTCGGTCGGTGTTCGACGCGGTCCAGTATATCCTGTCCACGGGATGCCAGTGGCGCGCGTTACCCTCTGGATATCCACCGTTTTCCACCGTCCAGAACTATTTTTACGCATGGCGGCGGAGTGGGCTCCTGGAGCGTCTCGTGCATCGTCTCCGGGACCTCGCGCGGCGGTGTTCGGGGCGCTCCGCGGAGCCGACCGCCGCCTCGATCGACAGCCAGTCGGTGAAGACCACGGAGAGCGGCGGGCCCCGCGGCTACGACGCCGGGAAGAAGGTGAAGGGGAGGAAAAGGCACCTGATCGTGGACGCCGACGGCACACCGATCGTCATGACGGTTCACACCGCCAACATCCAGGACCGGGACGGCGCACCGGACCTGATCGCGAAGCTGCTGGAGACGGTGCCCACGGTGTGTAGGCTGTTCGCCGACGGTGGCTACGCGGGTCCGAAGCTGCGGGACCGGCTTGAGGGGATGGGGTTGTCGGACGTGATCAGGATCGTCGAAAAACCGAAGAATGTCAAAGGGTTCACGGTTCTCTACCGCCGCTGGGTGGTGGAGCGGACCTTCGCCTGGATGGGCCGGTGCCGCCGCCTGTCGAAAGATTACGAAAGGCTCAGTGAGAACTCGCTGGCATGGGCGCAGCTGGCCGCCTGCCGGTTCCTGCTCAGGCGGGTGGCGAGGGCGTCAACTCCATGAAAAACAATAGTTTAATGATATCAGTGACTTATGATTCAAACTCTAAGGTATGGCCCTCATTCCGTTCAAAGTCGGTTTCGCCGCGGATTTGGAGCGGCTATATCGATTGTCATGGTCGAACGGTATCGCACTGCGGTCTCCCAGATCGCTCATTTACGGGTTTCTGATCACCTGTCAGCTATTGCGATGGCGACATGACGAAACCACGGCATGGGAACTCGATCCAGACAGACCTGTTTGACGCACCGGTCACTTCGCATGACCTCCAGCCGGATGTTCATGAGGTAAGCGCGTTTGACCCGGATTCGTTGGGTGATGATGAAACGATCGCTGAAATCGCAGGCGCGAATCTTACAAAGGCGGAGCTCCTTTGCGAACAGGTCGTGTCACGACGGCTTGAGGATGCCGCGGTTCCGGCGCTTGAAGAGCTTTGGGACAGATTTCGGGGATTCGGATTAAACAGGCCGTGTCGGGAGCAGGTCGCGGTATTGAGGACCTTAGCGAAGATCAAAACGGAACGGTCACGCGCTTTGGTGAAGCGTATTGCCTTGGGATTCGATCTGCCTGCCGTGGCGCTACCCTACGCGTTGGAGGCGGCGGTGGCGTGCCGGACTCGGTTTCTCCAGGGGCAAATTGAGCAATGGGTCGTGGATGAGCGTCCGATTGTCCGAGCTTTGGCGTTTTCGCTTGCGCGGTGGAGCGCGCCGCCGGTCTGGATGCTTGAGGCGGGAACGAACGATCCGGACCTGTCCGTTCAAAAGGCAGCGCTTATCACCTTTGGAAAATTGGGATATGTCGTAGTCCGATCCGGTCTTCTCTCCCTACTTGCCAGAACTCCCGATTCTGACGTCGTCCGGGCTGTCGCCGCGGTCGCCGATGAAAAGGTGATCGTTCGGCTTGGTCGCTGCGCGGAGGAGCATGACTGGCTGAGGTCGGAGGTTCTGAACGAGCTACGGGCCATGGACGAACCCATGGCGATGAAGGTCGCTCGCCGATTGGAGCGTCGATGATGCTGGCATGCGTTTCGTGTATTCGGTCATTCACCAAGGTTTTGACATTCGTGGAAATTGTATCTAGTGTCCATCAGAAAACTGCCAAGCTGCGGTTTTTTGGCGGCCCCCGTTCCGCTCTGAAGTGCAACACCGTTGATGGTGGGAAGCCGCGTTTCGGGTGAGGCATCCTGCGAACCGGCCGGATAACGGCGACAGTCCCTGTGCGCAGGATAGGAGAGTGTCATGCCCGAGGGCTACCGTCATCTGACCTTCGACGGAAGATGCCGGATATACGCGACGGGGAAAGGCGGGCTTTCGGACGGGGCCATCGCCGGGCGGCCGGGCCGCCATCCGGCCACCATATCGCGGGAGATCCGACGCAACGGCGGCGGGCGGGGCTACCGGCAGGGACAGGCGTGGAGGAAGGCCACCGGGCGCCGGAGCGGGGCCTCTTCGGTCCCGGGGAAGCTGACGGAGGAGCGCCGGGCGAAGGTCGTGGCGAAGCTGGAGGAGGGCTGGAGCCCGGAACAGGTCCCGGGGCGTCTCCGGCTGGAGGACCCCGGCATGGTCGGCCGTCAGCGGATATACGACCTCGTACGCGCGGACGGCGGGGACGGAGGAACGCCTTGCGGGCACCTGCGGCGGCGGGGAAAGAAACCGGACCGGCAGGGTGGCCGCCACGCGGGCCGGGGTCACATCCCGGAGCGCCCGAAAGAGGTCGGGGCGAAGGCGGGGACCGGCGACTGGGAAGCGGACACGGTGATCGGCGGGGCGATGACCGACCTTCTCAAGGGGCTCGGCGCCAGGGTCCACACGATCACGGCGGACAGTGGCAGGGAGTTCGCGGGGCACGCGAAGGTGGCGAAGGCGCTGGAGGCCGACTTCTTCCTCCCGACGCCCTACCAC
This sequence comes from uncultured Rhodobacter sp., assembly GCA_965201085.1. Taxonomy (GTDB): domain Bacteria; phylum Pseudomonadota; class Alphaproteobacteria; order Rhodobacterales; family Rhodobacteraceae; genus JAPOUP01. Next base: position 113,160 of record CBDAVS010000022.1, read on the forward strand.
TCATGGGAGCGGGGCCTGAACGGGCACACCAACGGGCCGCCGCCCCGGCACCTGCCGAAGGGGACCGACCTGCGGCAGGTCACGGACGCCCGCGTGAAGCGGGTCCAGGACATCCTGAACGCGCGCCCCCGCAAGGCGCCCGGCTACCTGACGCCGGCGGAGGCTTTCGCGCGGGCGCGGCCTCCCTGAGGCGCTTCGCCCCGCTCCGGAGGTGGGCCGGGGTTGCGCTTCGGATCGGCGCTAGGGACGTTGGTCATCCACGATTAGGGAAACTGGAGATCGAACGCCATGAAAACTCAGGAATTCGACGCGGGCGATGACATAAGCGACTTTATTGATTGGTCCAAGGCGAAGCGGCCGAATACCAAAACCAAGAGGGTTAATGTTGATTTCCCGGAGAAACGGATCGGCTGTACAGACCGTTGGAAAACCCGCCGCCACAGCCATATCCAGATTTCCGCCGCGTCATTATCGCTGGCGGGATCGCGACCTCTCAAAGGCCGCAAAGCGCACTTAGAGTTTGACTCATAAGTCACTGATATGATCAAACCATTGTTTTTCATGGAGTTGACGCCCTCGCCACCCGCCTGGGCGGGAACCGGCAGGCGGCCAGCGTTCGTTCGTGCCTCACTCACGCCCGAACCGGTGGCACGTGATGCCTCACCCCGGATGCCAGCGGGTTCCCGCAGAGGCGCCCGCAGTCCTTCGACAGGCGGCGGCACCGGCCCATCCAGGCGAAGGTCCGCTCCACGACCCTCCGGCGGCAGGGAACCGTGAACCCCTTGACATCCTCCGGTTTTCCGACGGTCCCGGTCACGTTCGGCAACCCCATCCCCCCAGGCCGCTCCCGCGGCTTCGGACCCGCGTGGCCACCGTCGGCGAATGGCCTGCACACCGTGGGCACCGTCTCCGGCGGCTCCGCGGTCAGGTCCGGTGCGCCGTACCGGTCCTGGATGTCGGCGGTGTGAACCGTCATGACGACCGGCGTGCCGCCGGCGTCCACGATCAGGTGCCTTTTCCTCCCCTTCACCTTCCTGCCGGCGTGGTGGCCGCGGGGGCCGCCGCTCTCCGTGGTCCTCACCGACCGGCTGTCGACCGGGGCGGCGGTCGGCTCCGCGGAGCGCCCCGGACACCGCCGCGCGAGATCCCGGAGACGATGTACGATACGCTCCAGGAGCCCGCTCCGCCGCCATGCATAAAAATAGTTCCGGTCGGTGGAAAACGGTGGATATCCAGAGGGTGACGCGCGCCACCGGCATCCCGTGGACATGATATACCGGCCACCGTCGAACACCGACCGAAGGTCGGCCTCGCGCGGCCGTCCCATCCTTCCCCGCTTCGGCGGCATCGGCCCGATGACGGTCCATTCGGCGTCGGTCAGGTCGTTTTGACCGTGGTCGTCCGGGCGCTTATGGAGCTGTTGGGTGGTCCTGTTCCAGGGCATGGCTCTCTCCGTATCTAGATGCGTTCACCAACCGGAATGCCACATCCTGCGGGACCACTCAACTTATGGAACAAACTCTAAGGTGTTGCACTTCAGGCTGGCGCGGGGGCGAAATTGCCCGACCAATCCCGAATTTTATCCAACCATAGGGTCAACGCATATGGATTGCGGGTAGGCGTTTTCGTTACTGAAGGCGTACCGTACCTTCAGAAATTCCCTCAACGCAGATTTATTCCGAACACTTTAGGGATATGCGAAAACCGCGGGTTTATCTTCCTACCACCCCTGTCGCACCGGACTGAAGGACGGAAAACCAATTCACGGCGCGTTCAGGCGTTCGGAAGTTGCCTCGTCCGGGTCACATATCGCGGTGGCCAGCATCCGATGCACGGCGAAAGGTGTCCTTCGAGGCAGAAACGGAGTATTGCTTGAGTTCATACTTTTTTGAACGCAACCCATTGATATAATGGACATCACTCCTGAAAGAGGGCACTACTTTCCGGTGGTCCGCGCTCTGTCTTCCGGTTCGGGGGCCGTCAGGAATTCGTCCGTATCGCCTTTCGTGTGTAGATGAACGGAGCCCGGTTCCAGTTCAGCCCCAGTGTGCGGTAGATCTGCCTGGCGTCGGCCGAGGCCGCGCTGGGAAGGCCGAATTTCCTCGGGCCTTTCGTTTCGTACAGAATGCTGATCTGCAGGCCGTTCAGCGCCCGTCGGATGCGGTCGGGGCTCATCCGGTGACCCTGAACCGCCAGCCGCTGGCGCAGGTGCTGGAGACAGCAGAAAGCCATGTAGCAGATGGCGATGTGTGCCCGCACCCGGCGCTCCTTCCAGTGGAAAACCGGCCGGATGGCGAGGTCATGTCCGTTCGTCCGGAAGCACGCCTCGATTTCCGCCAGCCTGCGGTACTGGATGACCAGGTCGCGCGGGTCGGTCTCCCCGCAGCCCCAGGCCACGATCCCCCGAAGCCCGTCCCAGCGTGCCGCCTCGGCCACCTTTCCTCGTTCAGGCGGACCTGCCCGTCGGGGAAATCCAGGAACCGGGCGGTGCCACGATTGCCATGCGAGGCCGGCTTCCGGCTTCCATTCAGGCTTGCGCGCAGCCTGTCGATCCGGCGTTCCCGGTCGTGGACGTCCCTGCGGGCCCGTCGTGATGAGTGGGTGACGACGAGCCTGCACTCGCCGTCCTCGATGCACAGGTAGCGGCCGATCGACCGCGAGCACCCGTCCCGGCTCCATGCGCTGTAGCTGTCCGGATCAGGGATCTTTCGCTTCTGCGCGGCGGGGCGGGACTTCAGGCGGGCGCCGAGGATATGGGGCGTGCCGCGCCGTCGAAGCGCCGCCTGGTTGTCCGCGCTGATCATCGCGGCGTCAGCCACCACCGTGAAACGCGCCCCGTCATGACGCCGTTCCAGACCCTCGAGCGCCGTCACGAGGGTGTTGCCTTCGTAGGTGTTGCCCGGAAACGGCCCGTAGCCGACCGGAAGTCCCTCCGGCGTCACCAGAAGGGCGAACAGAACCTGGATCCGGTGCGGCTTTCCGTCCTTGCTGAAACCCTTGAGCGGCGGATCGTCGTCCCTCTCACTCTCGAAATACAGGCTCGTCGTGTCGTAGAAGATCGCGGTCAGGGGCTCCGGAAGCAGCGTCTTCGCGACATCCAGCGACCGCTGGCGGATCGCCTCGATCCGGGCGTCGTCGATCAGGTCCATGCTGCGATAGACGTAGTTCAGGTTCAGGGACAGTTCCCCATGGCTGTCAAGCTCACGCACCGTGGCTCGTTTCGAGAGTGGCTGGGAGATCCGGGCAAGCACCAGTTCCCTGATGATGCGGTTGGCGCTCATGCGACGGGCCCCGCACAGACTGTCCCAGCCAAGCTGGCCGTAAACCGAACCGAAAGCCTCACGGACCCCAACAATGACCCGGCTCTCCTCGCGGCAGTCGGCCAGGTCGACCCCCAGAGGCTCGGGATCCCGTGCCGCCCGCCTGGAACTCTCGATCAGGTCCGCGAACCGTTTCGGCGGGAACAGGGCTGGCTGGCCGCTGTCCTTCTGCCTGATTTCCTCGATGATGAGGCGTGCGAGGCCCTCGAGCCGCTCGAGCTGGGCCTCGGTGGTCGCCGTGCCGACATGCCGCAGGACGCGCTGCCGAACCCTGTCACCATTTCGTACGGACCTGACGATCTGGACCTTCGTGCGGCCGCCCGCAAGTTTTTTCCTTCGTACGAACATGGTTGGAGCATATTGCGTGCCGGACGCGCATGTCAAATGAAATCGCCATCAGGGGCACTACATCTCGGTTTTCGCCGACTGGGTCGAAATGAACCCTGTATAGCTGGATTTCCAGAGTCGGGATACGCCAAAAAAGTAGGAACTCAAGTGAAGGCGTACCGTACCTTCAGAAATTCCCTCAACGCAGATTTATTCCGAACACTTTAGGGATATGCGAAAACCGCGGGTTTATCTTCCTACCACCCCTGTCGCACCGGACTGAAGGACGGAAAACCAATTCACGGCGCGTTCAGGCGTTCGGAAGTTGCCTCGTCCGGGTCACATATCGCGGTGGCCAGCATCCGATGCACGGCGAAAGGTGTCCTTCGAGGCAGAAACGGAGTATTGGATTCATATTTCGTACGAATTTTTGCCGAAACGGATTCCGCCTAGGGTCAACATCGATTACGGATGGTTCGTTAATGTAAGGGTCACCTCGATGATTTTATTTCCCGCCATCGATCTGAAGGACGGACAGTGCGTCAGGCTGGTCCGAGGCGCTATGGAGAAAGCCACGGTATTCGGTGACGACGCGGCGCTGCAGGCCCGCCGGTTCCAGGACAGTGGCTGCGAATGGCTGCACTTGGTCGATTTGAACGGAGCGTTTGCCGGACAGCCCGTGAACGGCGGAGCGGTCATCGCGATACTGAAAGCGGTGAACATCCCTGTTCAGCTTGGTGGTGGCATCCGTGACATGGCAACAGCGGAAAGCTGGTTGGTGCAGGGTGTCTCGCGGATCATCCTGGGAACCGCAGCGGTGGAGAATCCAGCATTTGTGCGAGAAGCGGCCGATGCCTTTCCAGGCCGGATCGCGATTGGAATCGATGCGAGGAACGGACGGGTCGCCACGAGAGGGTGGATTGAGGATACCGAAGTTTCGGCAACGGAGCTTGCGCTGAGGTTTGAGGATGACGGTGTTGCCGCGCTGATCTATACGGATATCGATCGTGACGGTGCGATGCAGGGTCCAAACATAGGCGCGACCGCAGCGATAGCGAATACGGTACGGATTCCTGTTATCGCGTCGGGAGGGATCAGCAGTCTCGCCGATCTGTCGGCGCTCGGAAACTGCGGCGCTCCACTCGATGGCGCCATAGTGGGTCGTGCGCTCTATGACGGGGCCATTGATCTGACCGAGGCGTTCGCGGTAACCGGCGGACCGGTCCGCTCCTGAGCGCATGGAAACCCGTTCCATCCGGCGGTAGTCGCTGAAAACCGTTTCGTGATGCCGTCTCCACCATTGCAAATGCCGTCGACTGGAAACCTCGATAAACCCATATTTCCGGGGCGAATGTCAGGCGGGTGATTTCCGGATCCCGGCTCCGGCCTGCCGTCGTTCATGCAGGACGGGGCGGTGGAAACCGTGGCCCGGGTTCGCCATGGTCATGCGGGCTGTGGTCCGGACCCGGCCGATGCGGCGGACCGTGACCGCCATCGGCCCTTTCCCGTATCCGAGGACATGTCCGACGTGGGCGCGGATGGAAGGGCGCGTCGCATGGCCCCGCCGGACGTACCCGGGCATGGGCCCGCCACGCGGCTTCCCGCTGTGGATGCGGGAGCGATGGCCCCGTGCCTTCGGCCGGGCCCCGTTCCTGTCACTAACACATACCTGACTGGAGATCGGATCCATGCGAATCGGGGACCATGTATATCGGTCCCAGACAGATTTCCCCTGCCACGGTCGGGTGGCTCGGGAACGGATGCCTCCGTGGCGGCGTCACGCGTTCGGGCCTCGCCCGCGGGCTGGGCGGTCGGGAGGGTTGGCTGACCGACGACGGAAGGCCGTCGACGGTCACCGGAATGCGGGTCCTTCCCCCGCTCGCGGAGGAGCCCGGCCTGACGCTGCCGGAGGCGGCGCCGCGCTTCGCGTCGTCCAACGGGCGACCGGCCGCCGACGACCCTGGCGGCGCCCCGGTCGGGTGCGCTTCGGACGCGCCCGGCGGGGTCCGGCTGGCGGGAGGTTTTCCGGGCGGTGCCGGAACCGTTCCCGGGCAGGGCGGACCGGGAGGCGGCCTACAGGCCGCTCCCGAACGCTGGGGTGACCATGGACGACATACCCGAACCCCACCTGGAGGCGACGGTGGAGCGCCGCCGCCTGGAGCCGGTGATCCTGGCTGTCCAGGACACGACGACGCTGAACTGCGCCACCCTGGCGGCGGCGGCCGGACGGGGACAGCGCCCGCTGGACCGACGGGCTGCGGCGGGCCGGACGCCCGCAGGGCGCGCGTCGCCACGCTGACGCCGCGCTGCGCTGGACCGGACATCGCCGCACCGGGGGACGCCGCCGACCGGCGCCCGCCGCCCGTGACGGTGGTCTCCGCCATCGGGGAGAACCCGCCGGGGAACCGTCGTGCGGAAGGGAGAGGCGCCGCACTGTACGCTCCTGTCCAGCGGGGGCGGCGACGGCATGCGGACGGCGGAGACCGCCCTGCGGCGCTACGGGCCGCGCCGGCGCATCGGGGAACGCTTCAGGGCCCTGAGGACGGGGACGGGGATAAGGGACTGCAGGCCCGACGCCGCCGGTGACCTGCGCGGATGCCTCGCCTTCGACGCGATGACCGCGGTCCGGGTCCGGGACCTCCAGCTTCCGGCGCGGGAGAGCCCCGACAGCCCGGCGGAGCGGCACGTAAGCCCGGAAAGCGTCGGGGCGGTGGTCATCCACGCCGCGTACGGGCGCGTCATCGGCCAGAGGGCGCCGCCGGGCCCGGACGGAGCGGAGAAGGGAATGAGCCGGTCAGGTATGTGGTAGTGACAGGCCCCGTTCCCCGCCGGGCGGTGACCGGTGTCCACCCGGACGGGTCCGGAACGGAGGCCGGTCCGGGCCCGTCACACCGGGCCGCACGGGTGCATGTCCCGCCGCGGATGGAACGCCGTCCGCTGTCGATGCCGATATGGTTCCCATACCCGAAGTGCGGCGCCGGGATGCTGACAGGGCCCGCATCCGGTTCGCCCCTTCCGGTCTTCCGGGTCCTGGAATATCCGGCTGTCCGGCGGGCGTCTGTGTCTTTCCGTGCCGCCCCGGCGGGACCGTCAGGCCGGATACCGGCCGCGCTCCGGCCCGTTCCCCCTCTTTCCCCGCCATCCGCCGGCGTGGGGCCAGGACCGAAGCGGCGTCCACGGTCCGGCCCCCCGCGGACCCGTGGCGCCGGTCACGGAGCCGCTCCCCAAAAAGCCGCGGACAGGGACGTGAACGCATAGGCCCGGGCCAGCCTCTCCCGAAACGGCCGGACCGTCTTTCGGTCCGGAGCGGGCCCTCCGGTCCGAGACCCGGGAAACCGCGGCCGGCCCGGGCGGTCCCGGAGCGGAAATCCCGTCCGCCCGTCGCCCGGGCCATCAATCGACGCCGGCCCCGGAATCCCGGACATCGTCACAGGGTCACGGGGAAGCCGGCCGCCTTACGGCCGGTCCCCGTGACCGGGCGCTTCCGTCAATACCGGGCGAAAGGCCCCGAAATCCACATGACGTCCAGGAGCCTCGGGCGGACCGCCCGTCCGCGGCAGGCGTTCGGGATGGTCCGGGAGATCAAAAGTACCGGGGCTGAGCGTCTCCAGGTCCTCCCGAATCCAGTAAATCGGAACACTTACGGAAAGGCCGGGTTTTTAGAGGCTTCCGACTGTTCAGGGTGCGATTCCGACACGGATGCGGTCACACTTCGGAGCGTTCACGAACCGCAGATACCTTGAAGGCTTACCCAGTCGGCATCGGAGAGTGCCGGGGAGGCAACACTGCGGTCGGCTTTGATCGGCTCGGTCGCGTTTTGGCCTGAATCGCTGGCGGTGACCGTATATGGTTTGGTAGGGATTCTTGCTTCGCGATATCGCTCCAGAAGCATTTCCCGTTCAACCGGTGCCGCTGGCTGTGACAGCAACGTACCAGCTTGAGCGAAGAGCACGTTTTCTGCCACGTCTCCGGTGGCCAATAGCCGGATGGCGGCAACCAGACCCGCCCGTTCAAGCACTCGAACGACCGAATCCTTTTCTTCAGCACGAATTGCTTCTGCGACCACATGTTCCGCTAGCACATCGGGAGCCTCGTGGTCCTCGATCAAATCCGGGTGAAGCAGAATCAGACCACCTGGCAAATGGTTGGTGGGAGAAACACCGTTTGGAATTACCACCAGTCGTCCCGGCCTGTTTCCCAGAAGCCTATCATGAAGCCGTCGCAGCGCCGCCGTGCCTTCAGCGGTGTGGCAGGGACGCCCGGAAGTTTGTTGCATATGGATCAGGAGCCGTTCACCCAGTTCAGCTCTCTTGGTGTCGGGCACCATCGCCGCCGCGTAGTTTATCAATGAATCGGGAAGCCAAATAATGCAGGAAGTCAACAATGCGCCCAGAAGTACCGCAACAAGAGTTCGCTTTGACCGGCGCCAGCGTGGACTATGCCGTTCAACCGCCTTCTGCACCTGCTCGATGGCATCGATCATCGAATCATCGCTGATTTCCAGCTCTTCTTCGGACGCTGTTCCGGGTGCGAATATCGCGGGTCTGGTGCTGCCGTTCAGACGAATCAAGGCGGGCAGGGACCAATGTGACCTTGGCTGATTGTTGTAATCATACATGACCAGCGTCGTGGCACCGATACTGACGATGATATCCATCCGCTTTTCTTTCGAGGACGGACGCCAAAGACCGGGGCATTCCAGCACTTGATATTGCTTAAGCGCAGTCATTTTCGGAAGTTTGAGAACACTGCTTCGCCGTGATGTTTTGGTACACAATATCCCGACATCTGGAATCTGCCAAGGGGAGTGAAGGTCCGATCCGCCATGATAGCTTCGGGTGATTCCGAGCCTCGATACTCATGGAACGCCCGGGCAGACCGGTGGTGAGATCCTGTTTCGGTTCCCCAGAGAGACCGATTCGATCTAAAGCGTCTTCGCGAGTTCACGAAGCGCAAACTTCTGAATTTTGCCGGTGGATGTCTTCGGTAAATCCCGAAACACGACCTTCTTGGGCGTTTTGAAACCTGCAAGCCGCTCGCGAGTGAACGCGATCAACTCCGCCTCCTCGACCGTTCGGCCTTCCTTGAGTTCGATGAACGCACATGGCACCTCGCCCCATTTCCCATCCGGCTTCGCGACCACGGCGCATAGAGATACGGCGGGGTGATGCATCAATGCACCCTCAACCTCGACCGAACTTATGTTCTCACCGCCCGAGATGATGATATCCTTCGCACGGTCGGCGATCTGGATGTAACCGTCCGGGTGCTGAACGGCAATATCTCCTGAATGGAAGTAACCGTCGGCGAAATCCTGTTCGGTCGCGTCCGGATTCTTCAGGTAACCCTTCATGACCGAGTTTCCGCGGATCATGATCTCACCCTGGGTTTTTCCGTCCATCGCCGTTTGCGTCATGGTTTTCGGATCCATGACCGTGATGTCTTCCATCATCGGCATGGGCACACCCGTACGAGCCTTTATGGCGAACCGGTCTTCATCGGAACATCCATCCCAGGATTTGGCGTTCCAGAGGCATTCGGTGACATGACCGTAGGTTTCGGTAAGCCCGTAGACCTGGGTTACGTTAAAACCAAGCGGTTCGATGGCCTGAAGCGTCGCAGCAGGAGGCGGCGCACCCGCCGTGAACACCTCGACCATGTGATCGAAGCTACGACGATCATCGTCATGGGCGTTGACAATCATGTTCAGCACGATTGGTGCACCGCCGAAATGGGTGACGTTCTCGTCGGCGATTGCGTCATAGACGTTCTTCGCCGTTATATCCCGGCAGCAGATCATCGTTCCGCCAAGAACGGGTGACATCCAGGTGTGATTCCAGCCATTGCAGTGAAAGAGCGGTACGACCGCAAGAATGCGCGGGTGCAGGGTCATCCTCCAAGATATCACGGTTCCCGTAGTCATGAGATAGGCACCCCGGTGATGGTAGACCACCCCTTTCGGTCGACCCGTTGTTCCGGAAGTGTAATTTAGGGCGAGACTTTCCCATTCATCCCCGGGCATCCGCCAATTGAAATTGGGATCACCTTCCGAGAGGAATTTCTCATATTCGAGATATCTTCCGCTTGCGGGAATTTCCGCCTGGGGATCGGGGACTTCGATAATTCGCGGGGCTTCGCTCTCCATCCCGCGGGTTGCCGCTTCGGCGAGATCAAGAAAGGCGGTATCCACCAATACCGCCTTCGCTCCGCCATGTTGGAAAATATACGACACCGAATCGACATCCAGACGGACGTTGATTGTATTCAGGACCGCCCCACAGGCCGGAACGCCGAAATGCACCTCCAACTGCGCCGGAACATTGGGAAGAAGCGTCGCAACCACATCGCCGGACCCAATTCCCATCGCATTCAGCGCGGAAGCCATTCCGGAACACCTTGCGTGGTATTCGCGGTAGGTCGAACGATGGCTACGATAGGCTATCGCCTCGTGGTCTGGAAAGACCTTCGCGGCACGATTTAGGTGACTGAGAGGCGTTAAGGGTACGAAATTGGCCCGTCGCCGATGCAAACCTGACTCATCCGCCATCCAGCCCATATCGACTCCCTCCCGCTGTCCCGGTGTCGCGATCAACTATCCATCGTGCTTGCGCGGATTGCAAAGGCGGATTACGGGCAATGTCATGAAATCCTTATCCGCATCAAATGCGTTGACCGCCGCTTCATGCATCGTCGCGGCCATGGCGCTGCTTGGTCTGATCGACAATCTGGTGATCCTGATCGCCGAAGACGTCGGTCTTTGGCAATTCCATTTGGTCCGCTCGTTGATGTCTCTGCCATTGATTTTGGTGGTTGCCCGCATCGGTGGCCATTCCCTGGCTCCGATGCGCTTCTGGGCTGTGGCTCTGCGCAGTTTTCTGGTTTCCGTAGCGATAATGTTCTATTTTGGATCCATTGCCTTTCTCACGGTCGCACAGGCGGCGGCCGGACTGTTTACGGCTCCGATTTTCGTGCTTCTGATCACCGTGGTCGTTCTGAGGCGCCGTGTCGGACCGGTGAACACGGTTGCAGCGATCACGGGATTTCTGGGCATTCTTGTGGTTCTTAGACCCGACTTCAGTGAGGTTTCGCCCGTAACTCTTCTGCCGTTCGGCGCTGGTGTTTTTTATGCGCTTGGTGCGCTCGCGACGCGTGGCCTTTGCGTCGGCGAAGGCACTTTGGCGCTGTTGTTGTATTTTTTTGCGATGATGCTGATCTGGGGTGCCGCTGGCTGCATTGTGCTTTCAACCCCGGTTATGGATGTACCGGATGGTCCTGATGGGTTCCTGCTTCGTGGTTGGGTTCCGATTACATTGGGATTTCTTGTGCTCACCGCCATTCAGGCGGTTGGGTCGGTGATAGCCGTAGGTCTGATAATTAACGGTTATCTGCTTGCTGAGGCGGCATTCGTATCCGTGTTCGAATACTCGTTGTTGGCGTTCGCTGCATTCTGGGGTTACCTGCTTTGGGGTGAACGACTGGACCTCATGGGCGCTGCAGGGATCGCACTGATCATACTCTCGGGCGCGTTCCTGGCCCGTGCACCGCAGGGTGATTGGAAGCCCCACCCATCGGATGGGTGACTGGATACCTTTGCGACCCAATTGGGGGATTGGGTATAAAATTTGTGCTTAAGGTATTGAATCTTTGTGTTAACCATCAATTCTATGACGAAAGACGGCAGGATCGTAACGTGACTTATTAGTGAACGCTCCGAAACCTGTCGAAGCGACGTTAATGGATTTCGGGCCTTGGATTTGGTTATCGAAGAGCTGGATGCACAATTGATAGTGATCGCACCGGGACGGTTAGACGATATGGGGGAAAGACATGGCTACAAGCGCATGTAGGATCCGGCAGGGAACGCTCGGTAAGCATAGGCTACGCCTCGTTCTGAAAGATGGACATTATTTCGGGATGGCTGACGGCAAGAGGTGTGTTGATGGAAACGACGCCGACGAGTTGTGGTGACGTCTTCACGACGACGCGGGCAAAACGAACCCCAAGTATTTCGGTTTTCAAGGTGCCCGTAACCGTTTTCTGGAATTCTTCCCCAAAGGCTTCCATTCGGAAGCTTTTTTTGTTTTGGGAGCGGGACTATGAGCTAGATGCAAAGAGAATGCTGGAGCACAAGGCACCGCTGTCAAAGGCCATGAACGGGAACGGGTTGGGGGAGGCGGTTCTTGCAGTGTTCCGAGCTACGAATCTGCTGTCCTGGCATGAGAACGCGAGAGTCGCCGATATGCTGCGCAGTTCGGGCGCCGACACCTTCGTTCGGGCTGCGGCCAGCCACACCTAGTGACCCTACCGCCGCGACATTGTTAGGGGTCAGGCAGGTTCTGAAGCGTCACGATTGTGACAAGTGGACTGTGGCAACGTATCTTCCGTTTCTGTGGCGACCCGAAACGAATATGTTTCTCAAGCCCGAGCCAACCAAGGGTTTCGCTGTTCGCGTAGGGCATTCTCTCGCTCGGATCTATCGGTCGCTGCTTGAGTTTGAAGTCGGAAGCCTCTAAACCCGGTGACCCTGTGACGATGTCCGGGATTCCGGTGCCGGCGTCGATGGATGGCCCGGGCGACGGGCGGATGGGGTTTCCGCTCCGGGACCGCCCGGGCCGGCCGCGGTTTCCCGGGTCTCGGACCGGCGGGCCCGCTCCGGATCAAAGGGTGGTCCGGCCGTTTCGGGAGAGGCTAGCCCGGGCCGGTGCGTTCACGTCCCTGTCCGCGGCTTTTCGAGGAGCGGCTCCGTGACCGGGGCCACGGGCCCGCGGGTGGCGGGGAAAGGGAGGGAACGGGCCGGGGTGGGCGGGAGCGCGGCCGGTATCCGGCCTGACGGTCCCGCCGGGTTGGCACGGAAAGACACCGACGCCCGCCGGACAGCCGGATATTCCAGGGCCCGGAAGACCGAAGGGGGCGAACCGGACCCGGCCAGTGGCTCCGGATCCGTCCGGGCGGACACCGGTCACCGCCCGGCGGGGAACGGGGCCCGGCCGAAGGCACGGGGCCATCGCCCCCGTATCCACCGCGGGAAGCCGCGTGGCGGGCCCATGCCCGGGCATGTCCGGCGGGGCGATGCGACGCGCCCTTCCATCCGCGCCCGCGTCGGACATATCCTCGGATACGGGAAAGGGCCGATGGCGGTCACGGGCCGCCGCATCGTGCAGGTCCGGGCCTTATAAAGTTTCACACCTATATATTGGATTCCGTCGGTGTATCGGGCGAACATGCGGTATGGGCCCGTACATTTCGATTCGCGGACGCCCGGGTGGCTCGCCGCCGCCCTGCGGTCGGGTGAGGCAGGCCGCCACCCGCTGGCCCGCGGCCTGTGCGAGCGCGAGGAGCGCCGCGACGCGCGCGGCGGGCCCGGCCCCGCGGTGGCGACGAAGACGCCGCTCGTCCGGTTCCGGACGGGGACGTCCCCGACACCGGGGTGGTCCGCGGCCCCGGTGGATCGGCCGGTCCGCCGACGCCCGGGCGGTGGACATCGGGCGGGTGGTGCGCGACCACCGCTTCCCGATCCTCCCCGGCGTCCGCGTCAACGGGCTGGCCCTGCATGTCCCGCCGATGGCGGTGGACAGGGTGGCGGACGACCGGGAGGCCCGATATTCCGTACGGCCCGTGGCGGCCTACACCCACGTCGGAAAGGAACACACCGGGCACGGCCACCGCGGCGCGGGCCGGGCCCCGGCGGGATCCACCTCCGGGAGGCGCGGCGCGGCTGGCACGGTGATGGTCCCGGCGCCAGAGGACGGCTGGAGGGAGGAGCCCCACCACATGGACCGCTGTCCGGCGGGAACGCCCGCCGGACCCTGCGACGGCGCCGCGGACATGGGCCTGGCTGGGAGGGAATACGGACGCTCCGGCCACACCGACGGGCGGGTCCGCCGCCGCATCGCTGGCATGGGACGGGCGTGGATGGACAGCATGGGTGAGGACCCGCCGGTGATCTTTCCCACCGGGGCGGGCCGGAAAGCCGACTGCCGCCCGCCGCCGGATCCGGGGGCTGCCCATTACACACAACTTCCGTCTGGACGCATGGTCCGGTAGGGCTGGCTGGACCGGTCGAGCCGGAGCAGCCGTTCGTAGGTGTCCGCCATCGTCGCGGGCCGGGCGTAGCCCCGCCAGGTCACGTCATGGCCCGGCGGGCCGTCTCCCCTGCGGTTCAGGTCGCCGCCGGGGACGGCCATGGTTGTGATGGCGTCGCCACAGGTCTCCGGCGGCGGCGGTCCCCGCCCGGCGGCGAAGTCCTTCAGCGCCATGACCCCGCAGGGCGGGAACGGCGTTCCGGCCGGCATCTCCGGCGTCTCCGGGCCCGGCGGCGCCATCGCCGCCAGCCGCCAGGCGACCGCGGCGCTGACGGTGACGGCCCGCTCCGGACGGCCGGCCATGCGGCCCTGCCGCCCCTCCACCCGGCAGCCGGATCTCAGGATCCCGTACCAGTCCCCGATGCGCCGGCGAAGGCGGTACAGGCGGACGGTCGCCAGCGCCTTCGCCTCCGGATCCGCCGGAAGCGTCGTCAGCGGCATCCACTCCAGGGGCTTTCCGCCACCATCCGGCGGCGTCTCCTCCCGCAGGTGCGCGGCCCACATCTCCGGCTCCCCGGACGCCGCGGCGTCACCCGCGCCGCGCGCGCCGCCCGGGCCTCTTCCGGTTCGCCAACGCCCCCCGCCTCGCGCCGACGCCCGCGGTATCTCCAGCTTCGCGCGGGCCCGCACCGGCCCGGAGCGCATGGCCCCGAACGGCTTCGGCCGGCCGGGACCGAGGCTGCGGCCGCGCCTCCCCCACACCGGGATGTCGACGTTTCCGGGCCGGTGCCGCTCCGCGGACAGGTCGAACACGTCCGCCCCGCGGTCCATGACCACCAGCGGACGCACGTCCCCGGTCTCCCGCGCCGGCGCCGGGGCCGCCCGCGGGCCCCGCAGCCAGCGCCCGGTCTTTCCGGTGCCGTCGTCCGGCGGGCCGTACCCGATGTGCGGAACGCCCGGGGGGATGCCGCCGCCGTCGACCACCGGCATCGGGTGCATGTGCGGCCCGAGGGTTCCCGGAGGTTTCCGGTCGCGGCCGGTCAGGCCCAGCCCCTCACGGCCCGGACGCGTCGCGAGGTTCGGGTCGGTGCCGTCCCGGACGCACAGGACGCGCTCCGCTCCCCGCATCCGGCCCGGCACCCGCCCGCGGTGCGTGGCCGGGATGGTCTCCGGCGACACCGCCGTATCGCCGGGACGCCCGCCCAGCCGTCCCTGTCAGGGCCGTCGCCCGCTCCCGGCGTCTCCGGCAGGGGTGGCGGGGCGATCCCCGGGACCTCCCGGAAGTCCGGCCGGAGCGGCCGCGGCCAGACCGCCTTCGCCTCCACCGTCCCGCGCGTGCCGCCGCCGCCCCGTCCGGCGGTCCCGCCGACATGGATCCGGTTCGCCGCCCGCAGGCCGGTTCCGTCATGGCCGCCGTCAACGAAGGTCTCCACCGGCGGCGGGCGCGGACCGTGGCGGGCCCCATGGTCGTCGGCCACCCGCCGCAGGAACATCCCCGGCGCCTTCGACGCCAGGCTGCGGCGGTCCACGCCGGGCCGGATCAGGAAACGGCTCATGCGGGCCACCGGCTCAAGGTGGCGCTCCCGCACCTCCCGGTCCCACCCGATCCAGCGGCCGCGTCCGGCGAGGTGCGGGGCGGAGGCGGCCACGCCGATGCCGTCGGGGACGCCGTGCGTGGAGACGGTCAGGCAGCGCGGCTGCCGGCCGACCTGGACCGCGGCGCCCCTCGGACGCTCCGCCTGCATCATGCCGTTCCGCATCCAGCGGTCGGCGTCGCTTTCCACCAGCCGCGGCCGGAGGTCGCCGACCGGGTCGACGCGGTCGGGCACCGGCCCCGGCCGCTTCCGCGGGTCCGCAGGGTGGCGGCGGCGCGATCGGGCCGCCGCGCCCGAAGTGCCGCGGGGCGGCCATGCACCCGGTCTCCCGGAGCCGGCCGGGATGGTCGCGAAGGCCGGATGTTCCGCAGACCCTGCGCCCGAGCTCCGACCGGCCGGGGGACCGCTCCCCGGCCACGAGGGCCCGTAGGGCGTCCATCGACGCCGCCAGCGTGCCGCGGATCAGGTTCTGTCCGTCCATACCCGCCATGTAGCGGGCGGAATCGTCTCAGAGTTTGTTCCATAAGCTGAGTGGTCCCGCAGGATGTGGCATTCCGGTTGGTGAACGCACCCAGATACGGAGAGAGCCATGCCCTGGAACAGGACCACCCAACAGCTCCATAAGCGCCCGGACGACCACGGTCAAAACGACCTGACCGACGCCGAATGGACCGGCATCGGGCCGATGCCGCCGAAGCGGGGAAGGATGGGACGGCCGCGCGGGGTCGACCTTCGGTCGGTGTTTGACGCGGTCCGGCATATCCTGTCCACGGGATGCCGGTGGCGGGCGTCACCCTCTGGATATCCACCGTTTTCCACCGACCGGGACCATTTTCGCGCATGGCGGCGGAGCGGGCTCCCGGAGCGTACCGCGCATCGTCTCCGGGACCTCGCGCGGCGGTGTCCGGGGCGCTCCGCGGAGCCGGCCGCCGCCCCGGTCGACAGCCGGTCGGTGAGGACCACGGAGAGCGGCGGCCCCCGCGGCCACCACGCCGGCAGGAAGGTGAAGGGGAGGAAAAGGCACCTGATCGTGGACGCCGGCGGCACGCCGGCCGTCATGACGGTTCACACCGCCGACATCCAGGACCGGGACGGCGCACCGGACCTGACCGCGGAGCCGCCGGAGACGGTGCCCACGGTGTGCACACGGTGTGCAGGCCGTTCGCCGACGGTGGCCACCCGGGTCCGAAGCCGCGGGAGCGGCTTGGGGCGATGGGGTTGCCGGACGTGACCGGGACCGTCGGAAAACCGGGGGATGTCAAGAGGTTCACGGTTCTCCACCGCCGGTGGGCGGTGGAGCGGACCTTCGCCTGGATGGGCCGGTGCCGCCGCCTGTCGAAGGACTGCGGGCGCCTCCGCGGGAACCCGCCGGCGTCCGGGGTGAGGCATCACGCGCCACCGGTCCGGGCGTGAGTGAGGCACGAACGAACGCTGGCCGCCCGCCGGTTCCCGCCCAGGCGGGTGGCGAGGGCGTCAACTCCATGAAAAACAATGGTTTGATCATATCAGTGACTTATGAGTCAGACTCTCAGTTCAGAACGGAATTATGTGAAATGAGTAGCCCGGGGGTGACCATGCGGCATATCCCCGAACCGAACCACGGGGCGACCACCGACCGCCGCCGGACCGAGCCCGTCATCCCCGCCGTGCGGGACACCACGACCATGAACCACCGCCGCTTCTAGGCCACCGAGGGCCTCCCGGAGACCGGACGCGGAGCCCCTTTCCGTCTTCGCCGTCCCGGCCACCGGGACCGGGCCCCCGGAGGACGGCGGCGAACCCCCGCACCGGCCGCTCCCGACCGCGGAACGTCCGGCGGAGGGGGAGGCCGACGCCGTGTTCGCCGCGACGGTCCTGGACCGGTACGGCGGGCGCTGGACGATGGAGACCTAGTTCAGGACGCTGAAGTCCGGGACGCGGATCAGGGCCGGTGGGTCCGGCGCCGCCGGTGACCTGAAAAAGCGCCTCGCCTTCGGCGCCGTGACCGCGGTCCGGGTCTCGGACCTGACCGCGCCCGCCCGGGAGTGGCCGGAGACGCCCGCCACCAGAGCCTTCCCGGAGGGGGACATCGACCCGCTCCACACCATGCCGGAACCGCGGGGCCACCGGGACGTGGTGGGGCCGCCGGACGGTCAGGCGCCCGGCATCCGGACATCCGTCATCGACCCGGGGCGCCCCGTCGGCCCGCATCCGGACCCGCGGCGGCCGCCGCCGGGGACGGAAAAGGTCCGGCGGGGCGCCGGAAGGCTGAACCGGGCCATCCAGGTCCGCGACGCCCCCGGAAAGCGGAGGCGGGTATGGGATAATGCATATGTGTGGGACTTTGTAAGGGTCCGGGCCGCCGCCCGCATGACCATGGCGAACCTAGGCTAGTGTCCGCCAGAAAACTGCCAAGCTGCGGTTTTTTCGCGGTAAATGACGGAATTCGCCTTGCGAAGAATCACCGGATATGGCAGTCAGGGGGCGGATTCGCCACCATATGCCGCGGAATCCGCCAATCTTCCCCTTCAGGAGCCCCCCATGCGCAAGGTCCACGACACCCAGCGGCGGCTCGACGCCCCCGACATCACGAGGATCAGGCTGAACGTGAAATCGAGGGACGACATCCCGGCGATCCTGATCGGCCTCCAGGACCTCTACAGCGACGAAGGGACCCGAAAGCGGCTGTTCCGGCTTCTGGACAGGATGGTGCTGCCCGGAAGGAGCCGCCGGGTCGGCAGGCCGGGGATGGAACTGTGGACCATCCTGGTGCTGGGGGTCGTGAAGCAGGGTCTCGGGTGCGATTTCGACCGGCTTCAGGAACTGGCGAACCAACACATCCCGATCCGGCGAATGATGGGCCACGGATCATGGGACGTGGACGGATACGAATACGAATACCGGCGTCTGGTTGACAACGTGTCGCTCCTCACGCCGGAACTCCTCGCCGAGGTCGGAAGGATGGTCGTGGAGAGGGGCCACAGGGTGGCCGGAAAAAAGCCTGGCGCCGCGTTGCGCGGCCGCTGTGATTCCTTCGTGGCCGGGACCGACGTGCACCATCCGACCGACCGCAGCCTGCTGATGGACGCGGCGCGGTGCATGGTCCGGGACGTGTCCCGGGCCTGCGGGGGGCTGGGGCCACCCGGCTGGCGGCAGAAGGAATACCTTTGGAAAAAGCTCCGGAAAGGCTACCTCCGGGTGGCCACGTCACGGCTCGCCAACTCCCGCCCGAGGGACGTGGAGGCGCTGCTCCGGCTCGCCCTGAAGCTGGCGGACAGGGCGGAGGCCAGCTGCGCGGAGATCGACGATATGTTGGGTATCCCGGGCCCATCGGACAGTATCCGGGGCTTCATCGGCCATGTCAGGCACCAGGCGGACCTGACCGGACGGCGGATCCTGAAGGGAGGGACGGTCCCGCACCGCGGGAAGGTGCACTCGATATCCGGGCCGCACACGCGCTGGATATCGAAGGGAAAGGCCGGGGTCCCGGTGGAGCCCGGCGTTCCGGTCTGCGTCCTTGAGGACCGTCACGGATTCCTCCTGCACCATTCGGTGATGTGGGAGGGGAGCGACGTGGACGTGGCGGTCCCCATGGTGGAGGAGGCGCGGGCCCGGTTCCCCGACCTGTCGGTGGTGAGCTTCGACCGTGGTCTGCACAGCCCCTCGAACCGGCTGAGGCCTGACGGGATGCTGGAGCTGAACGCCATGCCGCGGAAAGGCAGGCTGTCGAAGGCGGACCGTGTCCGGGAAAGCGGGGAGGCGTTCCGCGAGGCGCGGCGCGCCCACGCCGCCGTCGAATCGGCCATCAACAGCCTGGAGCACCGTGGCCTCGACCGGGTGCGGAGCCACGGAAAGAAGGGTTTCGCCCGCACCGTGGCGCTGGCGGTGCTGGCCGCGAACGTCCACCGCCTCGGCCTGATGCTCCGGGCGAGGGAGCGCCTCAGGCTCCCCGCCGCCGCCTGACCGGGGCGTCCACCGGTGAACCGGCCCATGGAAGGTCCCGCCGCTGCGGGGCCCGCACCGGCGTGCCCGCGGGCCGGCGGAGGCCCGGATGTTCACCATATGTTCCCGCCACCGACCGTCCCGTCGAAGCCCCGGGCGGCGCTCCGACGGGCCCGGCCAGGGTCCCGTGAAGCCGGAATCCGCCGGATTCGGCCCGATCCCCGGAAAAACACGGGGTTTTCTGGCAGACACTAGGCTACGGTTTCCGCCGCCCCGTCTTCCATGTACGACGACAGGCCAGAGCCTGAATCCGTCCGGAATCTGGAAATCACCCGCCTGACATTCGCGCCAAAATATGGGTTTATCGAAGTTTCCAATCTATTCATCGCTTCTAGACCTTGCGAATAGAACTTCAGTCAAATTACCGAACTCAATCCTCTTGATCGGACCGACATCCAAAGCTTTATCTGGGTGGTCGGTAACTAGTGTCCGCCAGAAAACTGCGAAGGTGCGGTTTTTTGCGGTAAATGACGGAATCCGCCTTGCGAAAAATCACCGGATATGGCAGTCATGGGCGATTTCACCACCATATGCCGCGGAATCCGCCAATCCTCCACCGGGAGGCCCCCATGCGCAAGGTCCACGACACCCAGCGGCGGCCCGACGCCCCCGACATCAGGAGGATCAGGCCGACCGTCAGATCGAGGGACGACATCCCGGCGATCCTGATCGGCCTCCAGGACCCCTGCAGCGACGAAGGGACCCGAAAGCGGCTGTTCCGGCTTCTGGACAGGATGGTGCTGCCCGGAAGGAGCCGCCGGGTCGGCAGGCCGGGGATGGAGCTGTGGACCATCCTGGTGCTGGGGGTCGTGAAGCAGGGTCCCGGGTGCGGTTTCGACCGGCTTCGGGAACCGGCGAACCAACACATCCCGATCCGGCGAAGGCCGAAGGCCGGGCCACGGAGCATGGGACGTGGACGGATACGGATACGAATACCGGCGTCTGGTTGACAGCGTGTCGCTCCTCACGCCGGAACTCCTCGCCGAGGTCGGAAGGATGGTCGTGGAGAGGGGCCACAGGGTGGCCGGAAAAAAGCCTGGCGCCGCGTTGCGCGGCCGCCGTCATTCCTTCGTGGCCGGGACCGACGTCCACCATCCGACCGACCGCAGCCTGCCGGGTGGACGCGGCGCGGTGCATGGTCCGGGACGTGTCCCGGGCCTGCGGCGGGCTGGGGCCACCCGGCTGGCGGCGGAAGGAATACCTTTGCGGAAAGCTCCGGAAAGGCTACCTCCGGGTGGCCACGTCACGGCTCGCCAACCCGCGCCCGGGGGACGTGGAGGCGCCGCTCCGGCTCGCCCTGAAGCTGGCGGACAGGGCGGAGGCCAGCCGCGCGGAGATCGACGGCAGGTTGGGTATCCCGGGCCCATCGGACAGTATCCGGGGCTTCATCGGCCATGTCAGGCACCGGGCGGACCCGACCGGACGGCGGATCCTGAAGGGAGGGACGGTCCCGCACCGCGGGAAGGTGCACCCGACATCCGGGCCGCGCACCCGCTGGATATCGAAGGGAAAGGCCGGGGTCCCGGTGGAGCCCGGCGTCCCCGTCCGCGTGCCGGGGACCGTCACGGATTCCTCCTGCACCGTTCGGTGATGTGGGAGGGGAGCGACGTGGACGTGGCGGTCCCCATGGGCGGGGAGGCGCGGGCCCGGTTCCCCGACCTGTCGGTGGTGAGCTTCGACCGCGGTCCGCGCAGCCCCCCGGACCGGCTGGGGCCTGCCGGGATGCCGGAGCCGACGCGATGCCCCGCAGGGGCAGGCTGTCGAAGGCGGACCGCGGGGCGCGGCGCGCCCACGCCGCCGGCGGGTCGGCCACCAGCAACCTGGCACCGCGGCCTCGACCGGGTGCGGAGCCACGGAAAGAAGGGTTTCGCCCGCACCGTGGCGCTGGCGGTGCTGGCCGCGGACGTCCACCGCCCCGGCCTGATGCCCCCGGCGAGGGAGCGCCCCGTGCTCCCCGCCGCCGCCTGACCGGGGCGTCCACCGGTGAACCGGCCCATGGAAGGCCCCGCCGCTGCGGGGCCCGCACCGGCGTGCCCGCGGGCCGGCGGAGGCCCGGATGTTCACCATATGTTCCCGCCACCGGCCGTCCCGTCGAAGCCCCGGGCGGCGCTCCGACGGGCCCGGCCAGGGTCCCGTGAAGCCGGAATCCGCCGGATTCGGCCCGATCCCCGGAAAAACACGGGGTTTTCTGGCAGACACTACCTATGGGATTCTCGCGTCACCTGGCGACGGTACAACAGGTTCAAAACATGAACGAAGCTCACCCGACATCCGTGCGGATCACACCTCTTTTGGGTAGACCCGCTTTGGAAACTGCGGATCCGCTGAGAGAGGCCACCACCGCGCTTGGCGGGGCATCGGTCAGCATGGCTTTGCACGTCCGGTAGGCGCTGACTGTTGAACGGTGGTAGGTTCCGGTGGCGCTCAGGCGGCCTCTGTCTCTGTTCCTTCGTTCCGGTAGAACCCCGTTCCTTGGGCCGCGGCGTCCTTGAGCGGCTGCGGCGGGTGGAATCTGTCGCCATATCTGGTCTCAAGCCGCTGGCAAATTTCCACCGCCCTGCCTGCTCCGATCATGTCAAGCCACGAAAACGGTCCTCCCGACCACGGCGGAAACCCCCAACCAAGAACGGCACCGACATCACCTTCACGTATGTCGGTCAATACATCCTCCTCCATGGTGCGCACCGCCTCCAGCACCTGAACCAGAATAAGCCTGTGCTGCACTTCGGTGATTTCCGGTTGGCTCTCGGCCAATGGATACCGCTGGCCCAATCCGTCCCACAGGCGCTGCCGTCTTCCGTCACCGTCATACACATAGAATCCCGCCCTAGCCTTGCGCCCGAGCCTGCCCGCGCTTTCCAGCCAGAACATAACCTCATCTGAGGTATCGTCGGGATAGTTGGATCCCATCGCTGCCTTTGTCGCCCGCGCGATTCTCGCGCCAAGGTCAATCGAGGTTTCATCGACAAGCTGTAATGGACCAAGCGGAAAACCAAGGAGCCTGGCCGCGTTTTCGATCAAAGCCGGCGCCACACCCTCGGCAATCATACGGATGCCCTCGTTGACATACGGGATGATGCAGCGGTTGGCGAAAAAGAACCGTGCGTCGTTGACCACGATCGGCGTCTTTCGGATTTGTCGAACATAGTCCAGCGCCTTTGCGACCGCCCGGTCACCCGTCTCACGACCCTTGATGATTTCCACGAGCATCATCTTCTCAACCGGAGAGAAAAAATGAATGCCGATGAACTGGTCCGGACGCACGCTGGTTCTAGCCAGATCGCTGATCGGAAGCGTGGAGGTGTTCGAGGCAAAAATGCAGGTCTCGCCAACAATGGCCTCGGCCTCTTTTGTAATCCCGGCCTTCACTTCAGGATCTTCGAACACCGCTTCCACAACTAGGTCAGCCCCCGAAAGGGCATTGAGATCGGTCGTGGCGGCGATGCGGTCCAGTACCTCGGCCTTCTGCGCTTCGGTCGAATTCCGGCCCTTGATGCCTTTGTCCATATAGGCTTCGGTTATGGCTTTGCCCCTGTCGGCGGCTTCCTGCGACTGGTCGACCAAGACCACCTCGATCCCGGCCTGTGCGGAAACAAGCGCAATGCCTGCGCCCATCATTCCGGCTCCCAGAACCCCGAGCTTTTTCACCCGTTGATCCGGTAAATCCGGACGGCGCGCGCCTTTTTCCAGCGCTTGTTTGTTTATGAATAGGGACCGTATCATCGCGCTGCTCGATTTATTCATGAGCACGGACACGAATTGTCGGGCCTCGATCCTCAGTGCGGTGTCGAACGGCACCAAGGCTCCCTCGTAAATTGCGGCGAGCATGGCCTTGGCGGCGGGATAAACTCCCTGTGTCCTGCCATGCACCATCGCCGTTACGCCTACAAATGTCATGAAACCCGCCGGATGGTATGGGGTGCCGCCCGGCATCCTGTACCCTTTCCTATCCCATGGTTTGATCAGCTGGTCTTCCGCTGCGCTCAGGATCCATTCACTTGCGGCCGCGACCGGATCCTCCACGACCTCATCGATCAACCCCATGCATTTTGCGGTCATTGGATCGCTTAGCTTGCCTTCCAGCAGAACTGGCGCAGAGGCCATGACACCGAGCTTGCGTACCACCCGGGTGGTACCGCCCGCGCCGGGGAACAGGCCCACCTGAATCTCCGGGAGACCGATTTTCGCCTTGGGGTTTTTGGCGCTGAAAATCCTATGACACGAAAGCGCGACCTCGTACCCGATCCCGAGAGCCGTTCCGGGAAGGGCCGCGGCGACCGGCTTGCCTCCTGTCATCGTTTTCGGGTCCATGCCGGCGCGCTCGATTTTTCGCAGAAGCGTGTGCATCCGCATAATGCCTTCGAAGAGCTCTTGGGCTGGCTGATCACCGGCATTGTCCCGCATATTCGCCAAAACATTCAGATCCATGCCAGCCGCGAACGAGTCCTTTCCGCTGGTGATTACAACACCTTTGACGTCATTGTCGGCTAGCGCCGCATCGATGTGGTCGCCGAGCTGCTGGATACCGTTCTGTGACATGACATTCATTGCCTTGCCGGTCACATCCCATGTGATCGTGCCAATGCCCGCATCGTTGACCGAATAGGTAAAATCCATTGTGCTAACCTTTCAGGTTCATAGCCTCGCATTCACTGCGGACACTTGACACCGGGCGCTCCGGGACGCCGTTAGTCGCTCCCAACCATCGATCGATGGAACGGTCAGTCGACCTAAACCGTGCGCCACATCAAATCCTTGCTACCGTTTCCGGCCACCGGGTGTTGGCTTCTATGTTGGAAACAAAGGTTCCATCCCGCCGTTTTCATGCATCACACCCGCTCGATCACCGTCGCTGCGCCCATCCCGGAACCGATGCATAGAGTCGCAAGTCCCAACTCCCTGTCCGCGCGTTCAAGCTCATCGAGCAAAATCCCAAGGATTACCGCTCCGGTCGCTCCCAGCGGATGGCCCATGGCGATCGAGCCGCCATTCACGTTCACCACATTCGGATCGACATCGAATGCCTGCATGAAGCGCAGCACGACGGAAGCGAACGCTTCGTTGACCTCGAAGAGATCGATGTCTTCGGTCTTCAACCCGTTTTCCGCGAGAACCTTCCGGGTCGCAGGCACCGGGCCTGTCAGCATGATCGTCGGGTCGGTGCCGACCTTGGCGGTTCCCCTGATTCTTGCGCGTGGCTTCAGACCGTTCCGTTTCCCATAGGTTTCGCTGCCGACCAAAACGGCGGCGGCGCCATCGACGATCCCGCTGGAGTTTCCAGCGTGATGTATGTGTTCGATGCGCTCCAGATGGGGATATTTCATCAGGGCGATCCTGTCGAAACCGGGCATGGTTTCACCCAGATCCTTGAAGCTGGGTTTCAGCGCTCCCAGTGTCTGCATGTCGGATTCCGGTCGCATATATTCGTCGTGATCAAGTATCGGAAGTCCGTTGATATCCTTGATTTCGACAATGGAGTTTTTGAACCTGCCCTCGTCCCAAGCGGTTTTGGCGCGTTTCTGGCTACGGACCGCCAATTCGTCGGCTTCGTCTCGACTAAACCCGAATTCGGTTGCGATGATGTCGGAACTGATGCCCTGCGGTACGAAGTATGAGTTCATCGCTATAGTTGGATCGGCTGCGATGGCTGCGCCGTCACTACCCATCGGAACCCGCCCCATCATTTCGACGCCCCCGGCGATGTAGGCTTCACCCGCGCCGCCGCGCACTTGATTCGCTGCCATATTCACGGCCTCCAGGCCGGAAGCACAGAAACGGTTGATTGAAACGCCTGGAATCGACTCGTCAAGTTCCGAGGCAAGCACCGCCGTTCGAGCAAGACAACCGCCTTGTTCACCCACCTGTGTAACATTACCCCAGATTACGTCCTCGACCGAATGTCCGCCAAGATCGTTGCGCGCTTTCAAGGCGTTGAGCATATCCGCCGAGAGTTTCGCAGCCGAGACTTCATGCAGCGAGCCATCCTTGCGGCCTTTTCCGCGCGGTGACCGAACGGCATCATAGATATAGGCATCCACCATCTGATCCATCCTTGCCCTAGGCCCGATCCGAGGGATTTCCGGGCATCAGATCATAGGGGTGCTTCCAGCCCGGCAATTCGCTGATGCGCTTCAACCATGCATCGATGCCGGGCCATTCGGAGCGGTTGAAACCGAAGGGTTCAGTATAGTAGAGGTACCCACAGCAGGAAAGGTCGGCATTCGTGATGCCGTCGCCCACAATCCAGTCCCTGTCTCGTAAATGCGAATCGAGCATTTGATAGGTCGGCTTTTGCAGATCCAACATGAAGGAAATGACTTCGTCCGGCCTAGGTTGATCTCCCATGAAATTCATCAGGCGACGGACGATACCGATCCGGCTGGACATCTTGTGATTGTCCCAGAGCACCCATCGGAGCACTTCGTACCGTTCCTCCTCTTTGCCACCGAACATACCGGTCTTGTCCGTGATGTATTGCTGGATCACACCGGACTGGCCTAGTTTCACATCACCGTCTATCAGCGCCGGAACCTCGCCGGTTTCGTTGACGTTTTCTCGGTAGGTCTGTGTTCTCGCTTCACCATTGAAGAAATCGACGTATTTCGGTTCCCAGTCCAGTCCGGCAAACTGCAGTGCCAGCGCCGCTTTGTAGGCATTGCCGGATTCGCCGAAGCAATAAAGTTCTACTGCCATAATAAAAATCTCCGGGATTGCGCCTTTTGGGCGACTTGCAGGTGACTTCAGCTATTCCCGCATTCGTGGGGTCTCGCCGGGGAAAATGCAAGCAGGTCGGGATAACTGGATAACTCTTCCCATCACACTCTTGAGTTGAATTTGAGAGGTGTTGGTGCAGGAGACACCGTTATGATTTTGGGGGGTGGCCTCGATCTTTCGCGTCACGATGATGATCCATGGCGGTCCGAGCATCGGCGACCTCGCTAGTTTTCTGTTTATCGACGCTATTCAGTTTCAGACTTAATACTGCACCTCCTGTTTCACCTCTGAACGGTATGGATAGTGGTCCGAAGGGGTTCAGCTTTTGGTGTTTGCAAAGCTCCTCGAGATCAGTTCCTTCATTATTTCGTTGGTTCCGCCGTAGATACGTTGCACCCTTGCATCCGCCCACATTTCCGCCACTGCATATTCCTGCATGAATCCATAACCTCCATGCAGCTGCACGCATTCGTCCAGCACTTCGCCCTGGGTGTCCGTAAGCCAGTATTTTGCCATAGCTGCCTTTTCAACAGTTAGGCGGCCCTGAAGGTGTTCGGTGATGCATTGATCCAGAAAGGCTCGCGCAACGGTTGTTTTGGTGAGGCATTCGGCCAGTTTGAAACGCGTATTCTGAAACTGCATTATCGGCCCGCCAAACGCCTCGCGCTCCTGCGCATAGGCGATCGTGCGTTTCACAGCGCCTTCCATCGCTCCAACGGCGCCGCAGCCGATGATCAGCCGTTCCTGCGGGAGTTGCTGCATCATTTGGTAGAATCCGTGACCCTCTTCCACGCCAAGAAGGTTTTCGGGAGGAATTTCGACATTCTCGAAAAACAGCTCGGATGTGTCCGCTGCATGGCAGCCAACCTTGTCGAGGTTGCGTCCGCGGTTGAATCCTTCAGCACCTTCCGTTTCCACGACTACAAGTGATATTCCGTGCGCTTTCCCACCTGGGTCGGTTTTTGCCGCGACCACAATCAGGTTTGCGTGTTGACCGTTGGTAATGAACGTCTTCTGTCCGTTCAGCCTATAGGCGTTTCCGTCCCGGACGGCTTTGGTCCTGATGCTCTGAAGATCCGACCCGCCGGAAGGCTCCGTCATCGCCAAAGCGCCGACGAGCTCACCCGTCGCCATTCCAGGTAGCCAGCGCTTCTTCTGTTCCTCGGTTCCATAAGCGAGAATGTAGTGCGCCACTATTCCTGAATGGATGCCGTTTCCCCAAGAAGCGAGATTGGCGCGTCCACCCTCGATGAGGATGACCGCCTCATGACCGAAATCACCGCCCGAGCCGCCGTATTCCTCCGGAACGCTCGGGCAAAGCAGGCCCAATCCACCCGCCTGTTGCCATACCGAGCGGTCCATCTCACCCTGTTTGCGCCAGCGGTCGTAATGCTGGGTCCATTCAGCCTCGATGAAACGCCGACTTAGTTCGGCCAGCATCCTATGTTCATCCGTCATCCAATTCGAAGCGGGCATGTCGAACATTTTGGCTCCCCATCATTGCCGAAGGTGTCTGTCTGAAGTTTCCATTGACCCGAGCAATAGTCGGGCGTCATTCAGTGTTAGCCGGATCGACCCCTTGTGGGAAGGAAGACGCGCTCTTGGTAAGCAGATTCTGGTTACCGCGTCGTGAAGGTGGTGGATTTCCCGCAGGTTGCGGCCAAATTCAGGATCGATGGAAGTGAGTTTGACAACCTTGGTTCACCTGCTCTTGAAATGGCGCTGTCAGTCACGAGCGCAATCCTTTCCCACACGTAATGTCAGATTATTGGCTGAATGGCCAATACTCAACCAAGAATACTCAACCAAGGCCAAGCGCCTGACAATATCGACTACCCTTAACGACATCTCCGCACCGCATGCATCCGTGAGCCTTATCGGTTTGCCTGGTAGGAAGTTCACAGGTTGCTGCCGCCCTTCTTCGATGGCGATATTAGTGTCTGCCAGAAAACCCCGTGTTTTTCCGGAGATCGAGCCGAATCCGGTGGATTCCGGCTTCACGGGACCGTGGCCGGGCCCTCGGGGCCTGTCACTAACACATACCTGACCAGTGATCGGATCCATACGAATCGAGGACCATGTATATCGGTCTCAGACAGATTTCCCCCGCCACGGTCGGGTGGCTCGGGAACGGATGCCTCCGTGGCGGCGTCACGCGTTCGGGCCTCGCCCGCGGGCTGGGCGGTCGGGAGGGTTGGCTGACCCACGACGGAAGGCCGTCGACGGTCACCGGGACGCGGGTCCTTCCCCTGCCCGCGGAGGAGCCCGGCCTGACGCTGCCGGAGGCCCCGCCGCGCCTGCGGGTCGATGATGGAGAGGCGCCATCCGGAGGGGTGGCGGCGGGCTCCGGGAGGGTGGCTGCGGTACTGGATCGTGAGCGGCGCGCACGGGCGGCCCGGCGGTCGGGGCTTCGTTCCGGCGAGCCGCCGGCCGGGGCCCCGGGACGGTGCCATCGGCCGGTCGGCCCGGGCGCGGACCGCGGACATGGGTCCCGTCCCTGACAGCCACCGCTTCCTGATCAGGCAGTCGGTGAGGGTCCACGGCCTCGCCTCCCCGGCGCTGCGGCTGGCGGCGGAGCGCGTGGCGGACGGCTGGCGGGCCCTCTACGGGGTCCGCCCCGTTCCCGCCTACACGCCCGTGGGTCCGGACCATGCCGGGACGGGTTACCGGGCGGCGGGCCGGGAGCGGTGTCCCGGCCTGACCTCCGGGCGGCGTCCGGGCCTCCGTCGCGGCGTGTGGACGCCGCCGCCGCCGCCCGGCTGGCGGGAGGTTCTCCGGGCGGAGCCGGAGCGCGGGCCCGGGCATACCGGACCGCCGCACCGCGGGGGCGACCGGGCGGAGCGGGAATACGCGCGGAGCGGCCATCCGGACGGCCGGGTCCGCCGCCGGATCGCCGCGATGGGGGCGGCCTGGACCCGCAGGCCCGGGGCACCGGTGCCGGAACCGTTCCCGGGTAGGGCGGACCGGGAGGCGGCCTACAGGCCGCTCCCGAACGCCGGGGTGACCATGGACGACATACCCGAACCCCACCTGGAGGCGACGGTGGAGCGCCGCCGCCTGGAGCCGGTGATCCTGGCTGTCCGGGACACGACGACGCTGAACTGCGGCACCCTGGCGGCGACGTCCGGGCTGGACGGGCCCGGCGCCGACTTCCGGCGGCGGCCGGACGGGGACAGCGCTCGCTGGACCGACGGGCCGCGGCGGGCCGGAGAGCCCGCCTGCCCGGACGCGAAGGTCGTGAGCGTCCGTGACCGCGAAGGCGACCTGCGGGCCCTTCTCTCCGGAGCGGACGGGACCGGTGCCGCGCCGCCGGTGCGGGCCGGCCGCCCGGCGAAGCGGCGCGTGGCCCTGCCCGACGGCGACGAAAGGTGCCTGTGGGAGCATGTCGCGAAGCCGGAGCCGGTCGGCCACCGCAGGATCACCGTTCCCGGACGCGGCGGGCCGAACGCCCGCAGGGCGCGCGTCGCCACGCTGACGCCGCGCTGCGCTGGACCGGACATCGCCGCACCGGGGGACGCCGCCGACCGGCGCCCGCTGCCCGTGAAGGTGGTCTCCGCCATCGGGGAGAACCCGCCGGGGAACGTCGTGCGGAAGGGAGAGGCGCCGCACTGGATGCTCCTGTCCAGCGGGGGCGGCGACGGCATGCGGACGGTGGAGACCGCCCTGCGGCGCTACGGGCCGCGCCGGCGCATCGGGGAATGCTTCAGGGCCCTGAGGACGGGGACGGGGATAAGGGACCGCAGGCCCGACGCCGCCGGTGATCTGCGCGGATGCCTCGCCTTCGACGCGATGGCCGCGTTCCGGGTCCGGGACCTCCAGCTTCCGGCGCGGGAGAGCCCCGACAGCCCGGCGGAGCGGCACGTAAGCCCGGAAAGCGGCGGGGCGGTGGTCATCCACGCCGCGTACGGGCGCGTCATCGGCCAGAGGGCGCCGCCGGAGCCGGACATGACCGTGGCGCGCCACCTCGCGCCCGTCGCCGGCCTCGCCGGGTTCCGCCCGACGAAGCGCCGGCCCCTGCCCGGAACCCGGAAGCCATGGCAGGGCCTGCGCATCCTCAACGTCGCGGAAACCCATGCCAGGGCCATACGGGCCCGGACGGAGCGGAGAAGGGAATGAGCCGGTCAGGTATGTGGTAGTGACAGGCCCGGGGTGCCGCCCGGGGCTTCGACGGGATGGTCGGTGGCGGGAACATGTGGTGAACATCCGGGCCTCCGCCGGCCCGCGGGCACGCCGGTCCGGGCCCCGCAGCGGCAAGACCTTCCATGGGCCGGTTCACCGGTGGACGCCCCGGTCAGGCGGCGGCGGGGAGAGCGGCGGGGCCGTGGTGACACAAGCCGCCTGCGGGCGCGTCACCGAACCGGGGGCGCCACCGGAGCCGGGGACCCGGAAACCCTGGCGGGGACCGCGCATCCTCAACGTGGCGGAGACCCACGCGAGGGCGATGCGCGCCCGGACGGGGCGGAAACCGGAATACGGGTGAAGGAGCGGGAATGGACCGGTCAGGTAGGCGGTAGTGACAGGCCTGCGGGCCGGCGGAAGCTTCGATGTATATCACATGTTCCTGCCTCCGGCCGTCCCGCCGAAGCCCTCGGCGGTGCTCCGACGGGTCCGGCCACGGTCCCGTGAATCCGGAATCCACCGGATTCGGCTCGATCTCCGGAAAAAACACGGGGTTTTCTGTCGGACACAAGTTAGGGAACAAGTGATTACACCTTACGCGCATCAGGTTGGGTCAATCACCGCCGGGAAACCAATCCTCGACAAGGTGTTCGAGTGCGGACCATCGGCAACCGCCACCAAAAATCGAGGCGAAGGTTAACCCGTGACCCGATGCGGGTTAATTCAGGAATCCGGGTACCAGAAAAAAGAAGCCGTAGGCAGCGATCAATGCCGGGACCGCCGAATACGCCGTGGCCATGACCGCGGCGCGAGGGGAAAGCGCGATAGCGGGAAACAAGGCATCGCCGTCATTCGAAATCGCGTTGCCCAGCAACGCGGCGAAAGGAATGATGCCATTGATATATAGGGTTGTAACCAGAACCTGCGGCCCGCATCCGGGAACAAAGCCTATGATGATCGCAACGAGCGGCAGCAAAGGTGCGACGCTCTGAAACCAGGCCTGCAGGTTGAACCCAGCGAAAGCGGTCAGATAGTCATATGCAAGATAAGCACCGATCACCCAGACCGAGATGAAGCTCGTCTCTTCCGCCGTTCGGGTCAATGGCGAGTCCCTGCGATTGGACATCGCCTGAAGGGGTGAGGTGGCCCAGATAAACAGACCAAGGAACGAGCCTGAGAGCGCCAACCACAGAACCGGTATGCCAAAAACTTCGGCGACCTCGAACTGAACTAGTTGGGCCACGCCCAGACCAAGGCTAGGTAGCGCGACCAACGTGTAGGCAAGATCCTGCGGTCGTGTACGTCCGATCCACGGAGAGGTCTCAGCTGTACCGCTGGGAGTTCCGCGCAATTCCACCCCGTTGAATCGGTCCACGAGCCATCCGGACAGGATTCCCACCGTAACACTCAGCGGCAGAACGACGGCGGCTGCATCGGGACGGGTAGCGATCAACAGGAACGCTGCATCACCCATGGTCGCGGTCAGGGTTGCGACGACCGCGCCGAAACTCACGTTGCCGCTGGCATAGGCGGCGACGACGACCACCGCGCCACCGCAGCCGGGTGTTGCGCCCAGCAATGCTGCGAAAGGAACCTGCCAGCCGCGCGAATTCAATAGAACCTTGCCAATATCAAACCGAAACACCCGTTCCGCACCATAGAACAGGAGGAGCGTGGCGGTTACGAATGCGCTTACTTGAATATAGGCATCGGATATCAAATCCCGTGTCAACTGTCCGAGCTCGCCGGGGGCTAGGGCAAGAACGGCCAATAGCAGCGCTATCGTTAGACGCCGAATACGAAACGGACCCATTCGGTTCCGCACAAGAACACGCTCCGGTGTCGATAAATTCGAGATAATGGTCACTGAGCCACCTGCGATTGCGAATCATTCTCAATTGCAAAGATAGCGCTTGTCGTAACCATTGCAAGAGTGCTTATGGCGGTTAAACGGTAGGAAAACCCATTGGGGAGACCGGGATGACCTCGGATCGACTTGACATTGCGAGATCGATTATTGACGCACTGCCCCATACCAGAGCATTGGGGCTGAAATTGAACGAGATCGGTGAAGGCATCGCCGAGGTCACGTTGCCCTACGATGAGCGCCTCATCGGCGATGTGGAGACGGGGGTCATTCACGGCGGCGTGGTTTCGACTTTGATGGATACCTGTGGCGGGGCGGCTGTCATGGGGTACGGCCCGACCAATCTCATCGCGACCATCGATCTGCGTATAGACTATATGCGCTCAGCGACACCGGGCCATCCCATCACGGCGCGCGCAGAATGCTATCATGCCACGAGTTCGGTGGCGTTCGTGCGTGCGACGGCTTTCGATGGCAGCGATACCGAGCCCGTGGCCACCGCCGCCGGGGCGTTCACCGTGGAATGGGCGCCATAATGGAAGACCGTCTTGAACGGGAGCGGATCTCTTGGACTCGACGCGAAGCGGTCTTGACCGCGCTTGTCGGAAGGGTTCCTTATATTCGCTTCCTTGGTATTTCGTTCGAACGCCGCGGTAACGAACTCACCTCGGTTTTGACTTTCGATGAAAAGCTGATCGGCAATCCACTGATTCCCGCCCTCCATGGCGGCGTGACGGCGGCGTTTCTGGAAGTTTCTGCGATCATCGAATTGAGCTGGTCATGCTATCGGGAGGACTTCGAGTTGGTCGATCCGCCGCATGATCGGGAAAGCGTTTCGGTGCGGCTCAAGCTACCGAAGACCATAGATTTCACCGTTGACTACCTTCGCCCCGGACTTCCGCGTGACGCCTATGCCCGGGCGACTGTCAACCGTTTCGGGCGGCGCTTCGCTTCCGTCCATGTCGAGGCTTGGCAGGATAGCCGTACACGATTGTTCGCCCAGGCAACGGGGCATTTCCTCATGCCGGCGCACGCCGATACATCGAAATGATTTCTGGGCGGGCCAAGGTTGCCCGAGTGGACCATCGCAGGGTGCTCAGGATCGCGGTGCCTATCATGGTGTCGAACACGACGGTTCCGATCCTTGGGGCGGTGGATACGGGCGTTGTCGGACAGTTGGGGCTGGCCGCTCCCATCGGAGCGGTCGCGATCGGCTCGGTTATCCTGACCGCGATCTACTGGACCTTCGGGTTCCTGCGCATGGGAACCGCCGGACTCACGAGTCAGGCGCGGGGAGCCGATGTGCCCGATGAGGTTTCGGCTTTGCTAAGCCGATCGCTGCTCGTCGGGCTAGGGTGCGGGTTGCTGCTCGTTCTGCTACAGTGGCCGATCTTTCAGATCGCGGTCCTGATTTCTCCAGCCACCGCCGAAGTCGAATCTCTGGCCCGGGATTACATGACGATCCGCGTCTGGTCCGCTCCGGGTGCAATCGCGGTATATGGAATCACCGGTTGGCTCATCGCACTTGAGAAGACCGGTTCGGTGTTGGCTCTGCAACTAGTCATGAACGGGCTCAATGTCGTTCTGGACCTGTGGTTCGTTCTTGGTCTCGGCTGGGGTGTCGAGGGTGTTGCGTTCGCGACCTTCCTTGCTGAATGGAGTGGATTCGCCTTCGGGCTCTGGCTCTGCCGCTCGGCGTTCGCCACCCACTCATGGCGACTGCCTGAAAAGGTCTTCAACGCCGCCGCACTCAGATTGATGACCTCGATAAACCGTGATCTGCTGATCCGTTCCCTGCTGTTGGAAGCGATCATTCTTTCCTTTCTGTTCCTGGCGGCAGATCTGGGCGACGTGGTCCTAGCGGCCAATCAGATCCTGATCCAGTTTCTGCACATAACCGCGTTCGCTTTGGACGGTTTCGCCTTCGCCGCCGAAACTTTGGTCGGGCAGGCGTTGGGTGCTCGGAACCGGGCAAGGCTGCGTCGCAGCGCGATTCTGACGAGTCTGTGGGGCGCGGTCTGCGTGCTGGTGCTGTCGATCGGTTTTCTGATGTTTGGAGGATGGGTTATCGACATCATGACCACGGC
This sequence comes from uncultured Rhodobacter sp., assembly GCA_965201085.1. Taxonomy (GTDB): domain Bacteria; phylum Pseudomonadota; class Alphaproteobacteria; order Rhodobacterales; family Rhodobacteraceae; genus JAPOUP01. The sequence continues at coordinate 147,192 of CBDAVS010000022.1, forward strand.
GGCTGAGGTTAGAATCGAGGCACGGGTATATCTTGGCTATATGGTTGTATCACCTCTTGTGGGGCTTGCGGCTTGGATGTTCGACGGGATCTTCATCGGTGCGACCAGAGCGCGGGATATGCGAAACACAATGGCTATTTCGTTCGCTGTCTATGCTGCCGTCGTCGCATTTTCGGTGCCTTGGCTTGGCAACCATGGGCTGTGGCTCGCGTTGTTGGTGGCTTTGACGGTTCGCGGACTCACGCTTGGGCTTCGATATTCCGATATCGAGGCCTCGGCGGATCTCGATTAGGGTGATGAGCCCGTGTTCCTGTCAGAATTTCCTGGCTCAACCTGTTTCGGATGGAACCTGGGCGAAGGGCGAGCAACATCCTAAAGATCGTTGTCGAGACTGCATGAGGGAACACATGCAACCTGCGGTTCGGTCGGAATTCGGGCTCCCACCACTCGCCCGGCCTGCGCTGCGAAGCTTTACATACCCTATCAATGCCAAGCTGGCGCACCCGTGCTCAAGCTCCGGTCGCTCCACTTCCTAGGGGTCTCCCGCTTCGATGTAGGTCGGGCAGAATCGCACGGAGCGGTGAGATTCTCATCCGGGTGCCTATCTAGTGTCTGCCAGAAAACCCCGTGTTTTTCCGGGGATCGGGCCGAATCCGGCGGATTCCGGCTTCACGGGACCCTGGCCGGGCCCGTCGGAGCGCCGCCCGGGGCTTCGACGGGACGGCCGGTGGCGGGAACATATGGTGAACATCCGGGCCTCCGCCGGCCCGCGGGCACGCCGGTGCGGGCCCCGCAGCGGCGGGGCCTTCCATGGGCCGGTTCACCGGTGGACGCCCAGGTCAGGCGGCGGCGGGGAGCACGGGGCGCTCCCTCGCCGGCGGCATCAGGCCGGGGCGGTGGACGTTCGCGGCCAGCACCGCCAGCGCCACGGCGCCGGCGAAACCCTCCTTTCCGTGGCCACCGACGCGGTCCAGGCCGCGGTGCTCCAGGCTGTTGATGGCCGACCCGCCGGCGGCGTGGGCGCGCCGCGCCCCGCGGAACGCCTCCCCGCTTTCCCGGACGCGGTCCGCCTTCGACAGCCTGCCTTTCCGCGGCATCGCGTCGGCTCCGGCATCCCGTCAGGCCCCAGCCGGTCCGGGGGGCTGTGCGGACCGCGGTCGAAGCTCACCACCGACAGGTCGGGGAACCGGGCCCGCGCCTCCCCGTCCATGGGGACCGCCACGTCCACGTCGCTCCCCTCCCACATCACCGAACGGTGCGGGAGGAATCCGTGACGGTCCTCCAGCACGCGGACGGGGACGCCGGGCTCCACCGGGACCCCGGCCTTTCCCTTCGACATCCAGCGCGTGTGCGGCCCGGATATCGGGTGCACCTTCCCGCGGTGCGGGACCGTCCCTCCCTTCAGGATCCGCCGTCCGGTCAGGTCCGCCCGGTGCCTGACATGGCCGATGAAGCCCCGGATACTGTCCGATGAGCCCGGGATACCGAACATACCGTCGATCTCCGCGCGGCCGGCCTCCGCCCTGTCCGCCAGCTTCAGGGCGGGCCGGAGCGGCGCCTCCACGTCCCCCGGGCGCGGGTTGGCGAGCCATGACGTGGCCACCCGGAGGTAGCCTTTCCGGAGCTTTCCGCAAAGGTATTCCTTCCGCCGCCAGCCGGGCGGCCCAGGCCCCCCGCAGGCCCGGGACACGTCCCGGACCATGCACCGCGCCGCGTCCATCGGCAGGCTGCGGTCGGTCGGATGATGCACGTCGGTCCCGGCCACGAAGGAATGACGGCGGCCGCGCAACGCGGCGCCAGGCTTTTTCCGGCCACCCTGTGGCCCCTCTCCACGACCATCCTTCCGACCTCGGCGGGAAGCTCCGGCGTGAGGAGCGACACGCTGTCAACCAGACGCCGGTATCCGTATCCGTCCCATGATCCGTGGCCCGGCCTTCGCCGGATCGTCCGGTGCCCGTTCGCCGGTTCCTGAAGCCGGTCGAAACCGCACCCGGGACCCTGCTTCACGACCCCCGGCACCAGGATGGTCCATAGTTCCATCCCCGGCCCGCCGACCCGGCGGTCCTTTCCGGGCAGCACCATCCTGTCCAGAAGCCCGAACAGCCGCTTTCGGGTCCCTTCGTCGCTGAAGGGGTCCTGGAGGCCGATCAGGATCGCCGGGATGTCGTCCCTCGATTTCACGTCCAGCCTGATCCTCGTGATGTCGGGGGCGCCGGGCCGCCGCTGGGTGTCGTGAACCCTGCGCATGGGGGCCTCCTGAAGGGGAGGATTGCCGGATTCCGCGGCATACCCTGACTGCCATATCCGGTGATTCCCCGCAGGGCGGATTCCGTCATTTACCGCAAAAAACCCCGTGTTTTTCCGGTGACAGGGCCGAATCCGGCGGATTCCGGCTTCACGGGGCCGTGGCGGGGCCCCTCGGGGCGCCGCCCGGGGCTTCGACGGGACGGTCGGTGGCGGGAACATATAGTGAACATTCGAGCCTCCGCCGGCTCGCGGACACGCCGGTGCGGCGGGGCCCGGACCTTACAAAATGTCACACCTGTATAAAGTATTCCGTCGGTGTATCGGGCGGACATGCGGTATGGACCCGTACATTTCGATTCGCGGACGCCCGGGTGGATCGCCGCCGCCCTGCGGTCGGGTGAGGCAGGCTGATACGCTCTGGCCGAACGGGTCGGCCTCCCGCTTCCGCCCGCGCGCGGCTGGCCCGGTCCGGCCGCCGCCCGTCCGGTTCCGGACCCGGGGTGACCTGCGCCCTCGGTGAACCCGGCCCGGTCACGCCCGGCCACGTGGGGGATGACGGTAACGGCGGGCTGAAGGAGGCGACGGTGGCGCGGCACCATCCGCCGGGACGGGCGCGACCGCACGGCGGCCAGGTGCGCCACCGGATACGCCCTGAGCGCACGGCGTCTCCGGCGCGGTCGGCTTCGGCTCCGCCACATGGTCGCCCGCGGCGCGGGACCGGTGGACCGGCCGGTCCGCCGACGCCCGGGTGGGTGGTGCGCGACCACCGCTTCCCGATGCTCCCCGGCGTCCGCGTCCACGGGCCGGCCCCGCATGTCCCGCCGATGGCGGCGGACAGGGTGGCGGACGACCGGGAGGCCCGATACTCCGTCCGGCCCGTGGCGGCCTGCACCCACGTCGGAAAGGGAGACGGCGGCAACGGCCACCGCGGCGCGGGCCGGGGCCCGGGCCTGTCACTAACACATACCTGACCAGTGATCGGATCCATGCGAATCGGGGACCATGTATATCGGTCCCGGACAGATTTCCCCCGCCACGGTCGGGTGGCTCGGGAACGGATGCCTCCGTGGCGGCGTCACGCGTTCGGGCCTCGCCCGCGGGCCGAGCGGTCGGGAGGGTTGGCTGACCCACGACGGAAGGCCGTCGACGGTCACCGGGATGCGGGTCCTTCCCCTGCCCGCGGAGGAGCCCGGCCTGACGCTGCCGGAGGCGGACCGCCGCGCCTGCGGGTCGATGATGGAGAGGCGCCATCCGGAGGGGTGGCGGCGGGCTCCGGGAGGGCGGCTGCGGTACTGGATCGTGAGCGGCGCGCACGGGCGGCCCGGCGGTCCGGGCTTCGTTCCGGCGAGCTGCCGGCCGGGGCCCCGGGACGGTGCCATCGGCCGGTCGGCGCGGGCGCGGACCGCGGACATCGGTCCCGTCCCTGACAGCCACCGCTTCCTGATCAGGCCGTCGGTGAGGGTCCACGGCCTCGCCTCCCTGGCGCTGCGGCTGGCGGCGGAGCGCGTGGCGGACGGCTGGCGGGCCCTCTACGGGGTCCGCCCCGTCCCCGCCTGCACGCCCGTGGGTCCGGACCATGCCGGGACGGGTTACCGGGCGGCGGGCCGGGAGCGGTGTCCCGGCCTGACCTCCGGACGGCCGGGCCCGGGCATACCGGACCGCCGCGATGGGGGCGGCCTGGACCCGCAGGCCCGGGGCACCGGTGCCGGAACCGTTCCCGGGCAGGGCGGACCGGGAGGCGGCCTACAGGCCGCTCCCGAACGCCGGGGTGACCATGGACGGCATACCCGAACCCCACCTGGAGGCGACGGTGGAGCGCCGCCGCCTGGAGCCGGTGATCCTGGCTGTCCAGGACACGACGACGCTGAACCACGCCACCCTGGCGGCGACGTCCGGGCCGGACGGGCCCGGCGGTGGCGGAAAGGGCACCGACGGCATCCCCGCGCACCGCGGCGTGGCGCCTGGCGGCACCGGACGCCCGCTCGGGCCGTTCACGCCCGGCGCGGACTTCCGGCGGCGGCCGGACGGGGATAGCGCCCGCCGGACCGACGGGCTGCGGCGGGCCGGACGCCCGCAGGGCGCGCGTCGCCACGCTGACGCCGCGCTGCGCTGGACCGGACATCGCCGCACCGGGGGACGCCGCCGACCGGCGCCCGCCGCCCGTGACGGTGGTCTCCGCCATCGGGGAGAACCCGCCGGGGAACGTCGTGCGGAAGGGAGAGGCGCCGCACTGGACGCTCCTGTCCAGCGGGGGCGGCGACGGCATGCGGACGGCGGAGACCGCCCTGCGGCGCTACGGGCCGCGCCGGCGCATCGGGGAATACCTCAGAGTTTGAATCATAAGTCACTGATATCATTAAACTATTGTTTTTCATGGAGTTGACGCCCTCGCCACCCGCCTGAGCAGGAACCGGCAGGCGGCCAGCGTTCGTTCGTGCCTCACTCACGCTCGGACCGGTGGCGCGTGATGCCTCACCCCGGATGCCAGCGAGTTCTCGCTGAGCCTTTCGTAATCTTTCGACAGGCGGCGGCACCGGCCCATCCAGGCGAAGGTCCGCTCCACCACCCACCGGCGGTAGAGAACAGTGAACCCTTTGACATTCTTCGGTTTTTCGACGATCCTGATCACGTTCGACAACCCCATCCCCTCAGGCCGCTCCCGCAGCTTCGGACCCGCGTAGCCACCGTCGGCGAACAGCCTGCACACCGTGGGCACCGTCTCCAGCAGCTTCGCGATCAGGTCCGGCGCCCCGTCCCGGTCCTGGATGTCGGCGGTGTGAACCGTCATGACGATCGGTGTGCCGTCGGCGTCCACGATCAGGTGCCTTTTCCTCCCCTTCACCTTCTTCCCGGCGTGGTGGCCGCGGGGCCCGCCGCTCTCCGTGGTCCTCACCGACTGGCTGTCGATCGAGGCGGCGGTCGGCTCCGCGGAGCGCCCCGAACACCGCCGCGCGAGGTCCCGGAGACGATGCACGATACGCGCCAGGAGCCCGCTCCGCCGCCATGCGTAAAAATGGTTCCGGCCGGTGGAAAACGGTGGATATCCAGAGGGTGACGCGCGCCACTGGCATCCCGTGGACAGGATATACCGGCCCGCGTCGAACACCGACCGAAGGTCGACCCCGCGCGGCCGTCCCATCCTTCCCCGCTTCGGCGGCATCGGCTCGATGATGGTCCATTCGGCGTCGGTCAGATCGTTTTGACTGTGGTCGTCCGGGCGCTTATGGATCTGTTGGGTGGTCCTGTTCCAGGGCATGGCTCTCTCCGTATTTGGTTGTGTTCACCAACCGGAATGCCACATCCTGCGGGACCACTCAACTTATGGAACAAACTCTCAGGGCCCTGAGGACGGGGACGGGGATAAGGGACCGCAGGCCCGACGCCGCCGGTGACTTGCGCGGATGCCTCGCCTTCGACGCGATGACCGCGTTCCGGGTCCGGGACCTCCAGCTTCCGGCGCGGGAGAGCCCCGACAGCCCGGCGGAGCGGCCCGTAAGCCCGGAAAGCGGCGGGGCGGTGGTCATCCACGCCGCGTACGGGCGCGTCATCGGCCAGAGGGCGCCGCCGGAGCCGGACATGACCGTGGCGCGCCACCTCACGCCCGTCGCCGGCCTCGCCGGGTTCCGCCCGACGAAGCGCCGGCCCCTGCCCGGAACCCGGAAGCCATGGCAGGGCCTGCGCATCCTCAACGTCGCGGAAACCCATGCCAGGGCCATACGGGCCCGGACGGAGCGGAGAAGGGAATGAGCCGGTCACGTATCTGGTAGTGACAGCCCCCGCCGGGGTCCACCTCCGGGTGGCGCGGCGCGGCCGGCACGGTGACGGTCCCGGCGCTGGAGGACGGCCGGAGGGAGGCGCTCCACCACATGGACCGCCGTCCGGTGGGAACGCCCGCCGGACCCTGCGACAGCGCCGGGGACATGGGTCGGGCCGGGAGGGAATGCGGACGCTCCGGCCACACCGACGGGCGGGTCCGCCGCCGCATCGCTGGCATGGGACGGCGTGGATGGACGGCATGAGTGAGGACCCGCCGGTGATCCTTCCCGCGGGGGCGGGCCGGAAAGCCGCCTGCCGCCCGCCGCCGGACTCGGGGGGTGACTATGCGGCATATCCCCGAACCGCACCACGGGGCGACGGTCGACCGCCGCCGTGCCCGTCATCCCCGCCGTGCGGGACACCACGACCATGAACCACAGCCGCCTCCAGGCCACGGAGGGCCTCCCGGAGACCGGCGGCGGGGGAGAACCGTGAACCCTTTGACATCCTCCGGTCTTTCGACGGTCCCGATCACGTTCGGCAACCCCATCCCCCCAGGCCGCTCCCGCGGCTTCGGACCCGGGTGGCCACCGTCGGCGAACGGCCTGCACACCGTGGGCACCGTCTCCAGCGGCTCCGCGATCAGGTCCGGCGCCCCGTTCCGGTCCTGGATGTCGGCGGTGTGAACCGTCATGATGGCCGGCGTGCCGCCGGCGTCCACGATCAGGTGCCTTTTCCTCCCCTTCACCTTCCTGCCGGCGTGGTGGCCGCGGGGCCCGCCGCTCTCCGCGGTCCTCACCGACCGGCTGTCGACCGGGGCGGCGGCCGGCTCCGCGGAGCGCCCCGGACACCGCCGCGCGGGGTCCCGGAGACGATGCGCGATACGCTCCGGGAGCCCGCTCCGCCGCCATGCGCGAAAATGGTCCCGGTCGGTGGAAAACGGTGGATATCCAGAGGGTGACGCACGCCACCGGCATCCCGTGGACAGGATATACCGGACCGCGCCGGACACCGACCGAAGGTCGACCCCGCGCGGCCGTCCCATCCTTCCCCGCTTCGGCGGCATCGGCCCGATGACGGTCTATTCGGAGTTGGTCAGTTCGTTTTGACCGTGGTCGTCCGGGCGCTTATGGAGCTGTTGGGTGGTCCTGTCCCGGGGCATGGCTCTCTCCGTATCTGGGTGCGTTCACCAACCGGAATGCCACATCCTGCGGGAGCACTCAACTTATGGAACAAACTCTCAGACCTGACCGCGCCCGCCCGGGAGCGACCGGAGACGCCCGCCACCGGGGCCTTCCCGGAGGGGGACATCGACCCGCTCCACACCATGCCGGAACCGCGGGCCACCGGGACGTGGTGAGGCCGCCGGACGGTCAGGCGCACGACATCCGGACATCCGTCATCGACCCGGGGCGCCCCGTCGGCCCGCATCCGAACCCGCGTCGGCCGCCGCCGGGGACGAAAAAGGTCCGGCGGGGCCCGGGAGGCTGAACCGGGCCATCCAGGTCCGCGACGTCCCCGGAAAGCGGAGACGGGAATGGGATGATGTACAGGTGTGGGACTTTGTAAGGGCCCGGACCGGCGTGCCCGCGGGCCGGCGGGGGCCGGGTGTTCTCTTCACGTTACTGCCTCCAGCCGTCCAGCCAAAGCCCCCGGCGGCGCTTCGACGGGCCCGGCCAGGGTCCCGTGAAGCCGGAATCCGCCGGATCCGGCCCGATCCCCGGAAAAACAAGGGATTTTCTGACAGACACTTGATATCGGCAATTCAACCCATCGCTTGACCTGAAGCAATCTGATGACCATGCGCTTACGTGATGAAGTTCAATAACCAAGGTCTCGCTCGTGGCTTAGCATGATCATTGCGCTTCATCTCTTCTGGGTGTGTCCGATGGTTGATTTCGACAACAACGGAGCGGCTTGGCAACCCGCATCATTGCCGGAGCGGATAGTTTCACCGATTTTCTCAGCATGCGCCCTTGCCGCTGGCGTTCAAACACCGGCCATGGCATTGGTCACTCAAATTCGCTGCAGGTGCATCGCAACATGTTAAAGACCCGCATCATTCCCTGTCTCGACGTGGCCGAAGGCCGCGTCGTGAAAGGTGTAAACTTTGTCGATCTTGTGGATGCCGGTGATCCGGTGGAAGCCGCTAGGGTATATGATGGGTCGGGCGCTGATGAACTGTGTTTTCTTGATATCAAGGCCACATACGAGAACCGCGGCACATTGTATGATCTTGTCACCCGAACAGCGGAGCAATGCTTCATGCCATTGACGGTGGGAGGGGGGGTGCGCAGTTACGAAGATGTACGCAGTCTGTTGTTCGCCGGTGCCGACAAGGTCAGTTTCAATTCAGCCGCGGTTGCCAATCCGGACGTAGTGGCACAAGCGGCGAACCGGTTCGGGAGCCAATGCATCGTTGTTGCGATCGACGCGAAATCTACATCTCTGGGGCGTTGGGAAATATTCACCCACGGCGGCCGTCGGCCGACTGGTATCGACGCTATCGAATTCGCGCGCATGGTGGCCGGGAAAGGGGCAGGGGAAATTCTGCTAACCTCCATGGACCGCGACGGTACCCGCGCTGGCTTTGACATCGAACTGACACGGGCCGTAAACGACGCGGTCGATATTCCCGTGATCGCCTCTGGCGGCGTCGGTACACTGGATCACCTTGTGGAGGGTGTAAGCCACGGAAGAGCCAGTGCGGTCCTCGCGGCGTCAATCTTCCATTTCGGCGAATACACCATCGCCGAAGCCAAAGCACACATGACCGCTGCGGGCATTCCGATGAGACTGTCATGACAGCGCTTGAAAGACTTGCGGTCACGATCGAGTCCCGCAGAACCGCCGATCCTGAGCGTTCATGGACCGCAAGATTACTCGCAGGTCCCAAGGAAAAGACCATTGAAAAATTCGGTGAAGAGGCGATCGAAGCGATCATCGCGGCTGGAACCGGCCATAAGGACCGCCTCGTCGCCGAGTCCGCCGATGTACTCTATCATCTCATTGTCATGCTTGCGGCCCACAAAATCACCCTGAAGGACGTTCTGGGGGAACTCGAGAGACGCGAGGGGATTTCTGGAATCGAGGAGAAGGCGAGTCGCTGAGGGCGGTTAACGGTATCGGGTTTATATCCGCATTTCGCGGATTCAATCCGGATTGGCTTGCGGTACCTAGTGTCCGCCAGAAAACCGCCAGACTGAGGATTTTTCGCGATTGATGATGGAATCCGCCTTGCGGGGAAGCACTGGCTATGGCGGTCAGGGTATGCCGCGGAATCCGGCAATCCTCCCCTTCAGGAGGCCCCCATGCGCAGGGTCCACGACACCCGGCGGCGGCCCGGCGCCCCCGACATCACGAGGATCAGGCCGACCGTCAGATCGAGGGACGACATCCCGGCGATCCTGATCGGCCTCCAGGACCCCTGCGGCGACGAAGGGACCCGAAAGCGGCTGTCCGGGCTTCCGGGTCGGCTGGTGCTGCCCGGAAAGGGCCGCCGGGCCGGCGGGCCGGGTATGGAGCCGTTGACCATCCCGGTGCCCGGCGTGGTCAGGCAGGGTCCCGGGTGCGGTTTCGACCGGCTTCGGGAACCGGCGAACCAGCGCATCCCGATCCGGCGAAGGCCGAAGGCCGGGCCACGGATCATGGGACGTGGACGGATACGGATACGAATACCGGCGTCTGGTTGACAGCGTGTCGCTCCTCACGCCGGAGCTTCCCGCCGGGGTCGGAAGGACGGTCGTGGAGAGGGGCCACAGGGTGGCGGCGGAAAAGCCTGGCGCCGCGTCGCGCGGCCGCCGTCATTCCTTCGTGGCCGGGACCGACGTGCATCATCCGACCGACCGCAGCCTGCCGATGGACGCGGCGCGGTGCATGGTCCGGGACGTGTCCCGGGCCTGCGGGGGGCCTGGGCCGCGCGGCTGGCGGCGGAAGGAATACCTTTGCGGAAAGCTCCGCAGGCCCTGTCCCGGTGTCGCCACGTCACGGCTCGCCGACCCGCGCCCGAGGGACGTGGAGGCGCCGCTCCGGCTCGCCCTGAAGCTGGCGGACAGGGCGGAGGCGGGCGGCGCGGAGATCGACGGCAGGTTGGGTATCCCGGGCCCATCGGACAGTATCCGGGGCTTCATCGGCCATGTCAGGCCCCGGGCGGACCTGACCGGACGGTGGATCCTGAAGGGAGGGACGATCCCGCACGGCGGGAAGGTGCACCCGATATCCGGGCCGGACACCCGCTGGATATCGAAGGGAAAGGCCGGGGTCCCGGTGGAGCCCGGCGTTCCGGTCCGCCTCCTTGAGGACCGTCACGGATTCCTCCTGCCCCGTTCCGTCATGTGGGAGGGGAGAGACGTGGACGTGGCGGTCCCCATGGGCGGGGAGGCGCGGGCCCGGTTCCCCGACCTGTCGGTGGTGAGCTTCGACCGCGGTCCGCACTGCCCCCCGGACCGGCTGGGGCCTGCCGGGATGCTGGAGCCGACCCCATGCCGCGGAAAGGGAGGCTGTCGAAGGCGGACCGCGTCCGGGAAAGCGGGGAGGCGTTCCGCGGGGCGCGGCGCGCCCACGCCGCCGGCGGGTCGGCCATCAGACAACCTGGAGCACCGTGGCCTCGACCGGGTGCGGCGGCCACGGAAGGGAGGGTTTCGCCGGCGCCGTGGCGCTGGCGGTGCTGGCCGCGAACGTCCACCGCCCAGGCCTGATGCTCGCGGGAGAGGGAGCGCCCCGTGCTCCCCGCCGCCGCCTGACCGGGGCGTCCACCGGTGAACCGGCCCATGGAAGGCCCCGCCGCTGCGGGGCCCGGACCGGTGTGCCCGCGGGCCGGCGGAGGTTCAGATGTTCATCATATGTTCCCGCCACCGACCGTCCCGTCGAAGCCTCGGGCGGCGCTCCGACGGGCCCGGCCAGGGTCCCGTGAAGCCGGAATCCGCCGGATTCGGCCCGATCCCCGGAAAAACACGGGGTTTTCTGGCAGACACTATGTGGCTGATCTGGATGCTGATGTAGCGTTGAACGGTGGATCGGTCGCGACGCAATCCACTGATTCGCTGTTTATGCCGCGTGGAATATGGAGATTGTCGGGCGACGAATAGCGCACGGATTTTTCCGGTTGCCTCACCCATGCCGGATTGTTTCGTCTTCTGAACTGTCCCGTTCCAGCGGTTATCCGGCGACCTGACCTGGACGCGCGTCGAAGGACGTTGGCGAAGTGTCTTGTCTCATCGAGGTCTCCGTTCACGATCGCTGTCCGAAATACCCTAGCCTATATCCAGTCGGTGACTTCTTCGCCATTGGCAGGTCGCCGCTTTCGGGTCCGGTGGTCAAATGTTGGCGGGTCTGGTTCCGGGTTTCGGAACCCGGGCTATCGGTTCGACAACAGCGGAAGGGTGATCCGGAAAACCGGTGGAGGTGGTGCCCTCGGACGGTTGCAGCCGGTGAATATAGTCCACCGCCTTCTGCGCATCGCTCGCCGCGCGATAGATGACTCGCATGTCTTCCTTAAGGAAGCGTAGCCAAGTGGTGAGATAGGCGGCAGTCTGCTTGAAGTCTGGTATCAGTCCAAGGCCCGCGCAGAGAAAGCAGTTTCCGATTTCCGCGATCAGTTCCTCGAACGCGTAGTCATCATCGCCACGTAAGCGACTGAATCGATCCAGACGGGGTTCCGCACCTGTCCAATGGGTCAGTTCATGGGCGAGGGTGCCATAGTATCCGGCCACATTGTGGAACGTATTGATCGAAGGCACATGGATTCGATCCATGCCGAGATCGTAGTATGCGCGAGGCTGGTCAATCGTGACTATGTCCGCACCGGTCGCCGCGAAAAACGCCTCCAGTTCAGGGTTCGCCTGGGTGCCAAGGTCGCGTACCGGATCCATTCGATCATAGTGGGTACTGGGAAGACCGTCGATCTGGTCGGCGTTGAACACGGGATAGGAGCGCGCGAAGCTGACCTCCTCTTCCTCTCCGTTTTCATCCTGTTTGACCGTCGTGCCATATTTCATGATCTGCGAGGCCTTTTCGCCCTTGCGGACCCAACCACCGAGAGTCTGAGCCTGTCTAAGAGTTTGTTCCATAAGTTGAGTGGTCCCGCAGGATGTGGCATTCCGGTTGGTGAAAGCAACCAAATCCGGAGATCGCCATGCCCTGGAACAGGACCACCCAACAGCTCCATAAGCGCCCGGACGACCACAGTCAAAACGATCTGACCGACGCCGAATGGACCATCATCGAGCCGATGCTGCCGAAGCAGGGAAGGATGGGACGGCCGCGCGAGGTCGACCTTCGGTCGGTGTTCGACGCGGGCCGGTATATCCTGTCCACGGGATGCCAGTGGCGCGCGTTACCCTCTGGATATCCACCGTTTTCCACCGTCCAGAACTATTTTTACGCATGGCGGCGGAGCGGGCTCCTGGAGCGTCTCGTGCATCGTCTCCGGGACCTCGCGCGGCGGTGTTCGGGGCGCTCCGCGGAGCCGACCGCCGCCTCGATCGACAGCCAGTCGGTGAAGACCACGGAGAGCGGCGGGCCCCGCGGCTACGACGCCGGGAAGAAGGTGAAGGGGAGGAAAAGGCACCTGATCGTGGACGCCGACGGCACACCGATCGTCATGACGGTTCACACCGCCAACATCCAGGACCGGGACGGCGCACCGGACCTGATCGCGAAGCTGCTGGAGACGGTGCCCACGGTGTGTAGGCTGTTCGCCGACGGTGGCCACGCGGGTCCGAAGCTGCGGGAGCGGCTTGAGGGGATGGGGTTGTCGAACGTGATCAGGATCGTCGAAAAACCGAAGAATGTCAAAGGGTTCACGGTTCTCTACCGCCGCTGGGTGGTGGAGCGGACCTTCGCCTGGATGGGCCGGTGCCGCCGCCTGTCGAAAGATTACGAAAGGCTCAGTGAGAACTCGCTGGCATGGGCGCAGCTGGCCGCCTGCCGGTTCCTGCTCAGGCGGGTGGCGAGGGCGTCAACTCCATGAAAAACAATAGTTTAATGATATCAGTGACTTATGATTCAAACTCTAAACGTAAGCCAACGCGCTGAATTGTAGCCCTTGCGTTCCGCGACGTTCCATAGAAGCAGGACATTGATCCCACGGTAGGGGTCGCCGTTGTGGCGAAGCGGAAGGCTGGCACCGCCTACACAGCCGGTCCAGGGCTTGCGCCATGGTGGACTGCCCGCTTCGATCGCTTCAATGATGCGGTCAGTGATTGACCGGCGCTGGCTTCGGTTTGGTTTTTGCATTGCATTGCTCCCGTTTCTTTGACGGGCGAGCCAAAGCTGACTCCGGCAGTGCCAAACCTTCCAAGGCTTGATTCGCCCGTGCCGGACATGTGATTTCCGGCGTCGGGGGTACAATATGCTTCAAGGGTGACAAATATGGACGCGGGTTAGCGGGCTTGGAGAATTTTTCCGAGATGCCTGCTTCAGAGGAACCGCACGATACCCGAATTAGGCACACCATAGCATCCGTGCATCGCTGCAAGCACCGAAGATTCAATGCGTTGTAGCGGGCGACACACGGATGAATGTAGGCAACGGCCTGCGGATTGCCACATTCCTTACACGGTAGGCCAACCCATGCGACCTTCGTCCACTCGGTGAGTTCAGGTTTTCAAAGACATGAATTCACGGGATGTGGGCCAGCGTCCTTTCCATCGTCCGTCAGTTCTTGGGCCAGCTGCGATTAAGGGGCTGGAGGAGTTATCTGTCACTTCATGCGGTATGGCATCACATGCCTTTATTCTTATGTATCGTGGCGCACCAGAAGGTCCTTCAGGAGCGAGACCAGTTCCCACTTTAGCTTCTCAGGCGACACGATTGATATTTTAGGGCCCCAGGTTACCAGATGCATCGCGAGTTCCTGCATGCCTCCCGATGTGAATTTCACCGAAAGGCGTCCGTCATCCAGCGGTGTAACCGTTTGCCCGGGATGGAACCGGAAATTCCCGGCTTCGTTAGCCACTTCCGCATCGAAGATCAAATGCGCTTCGAAGGGTGGCTCCTGAAAGACGCCGAAAGATTTCGTACGAAAAGATTCAAGATCGAATTCCGGATCAAGCCATGCGGTGGTATCGGAAATAACCGCATCGCTGACCCTATCCAGTCTGAACAGGACCGGATCCTCCGACTCGCTCTGAGCGGCCACGATGTAGGAGCGGGGACCTATCAGAAGTCCGCGCACGGCCGCTGTGCGCATGCTGGATCTACCGGACGTTGTCACGTAGCTGAATCGAAGCAGCTTCTGCGCTAGCAGAGCCATCTGGCAAATGGAGAGAATCCCTGGCTCGACGGCGATATGGGGTCCGGGTGTCGCAACCGGAAGCTGGGTCAGGGTCAGGGCTTCGACATCCGGTGCGAGCCGGTAGCGCTGCCTTTCGCGAAGAGCGGCCAGATTGCGACGCCCCAAATCGCGCAGGGAGGCAGCACGTACGCTTTCTCCGCTTTGCTGGAACATCTGCGCAGCGAGTTCCAGGTCGGCGAGTTCCTGCGCCGAAGGGGCGAGAAGGAAGGCGGAGACACCAGCCGAGATTCGATAGCGCTTGTATCTTCCGTCTTCCATCAATTCGACGGGGAACAGCTCATATAGGGTCCCGACCATTCTCTGGGTCGTGCGTCTACCGAGACCGAATTCATGCATGAGCTCACTTACCGTTCGTCCTTCGGCCGAGGCTGCCAGATATAGTGCCATTTTCAGAAGGCGTTTCGCTGGCCGCATCCGCAGCTTTCTAGGCTCGTTCAACTCGCTGTCTGTTTCGGAGGTGGTTTCGTTCATAGCCGCGGGGCTCCTATCGGTATCTTAAGCCGGTGAAAGTCCGAATGCCGGCCTTCCGGCGCATGGCGCGATGCGGAATTCAGAGACGCACCGTCTGACGATGCTCTGTATGTCCCGAATTACGAAGAGGGAATCAATGTCAGGTGGTCTCTGGACCGTCGGAACCGCGCAGGCTTGACTGCGCCGGATTACAGTGGTGCCCGCGAAATTTCATCCGACCATCCTCACTTGATTGGTATGAAGCATCGACTTGCCGGAAGAGGCGACGAGGGTCTCACATCGGGCGCTGCGACCACAGACCTGAACAATCAATGGATTATCCGTTGCAGGGCCGATGCTGGAATACCCGCTCTCCGATGTCACGGGCCGACATGAAATTGACTTGGCTGTGGGGCTCGCTTTGCACCGGGGGTATGCATGAACTGGCGAATCCCACTCGGTGACAGTCATCGTACCTGACAACGGTCCGATCCACAGCATAATGGGATGGGCTTCCTCGTTGCGAAAGGCCGCGGTCTAGACATATCTTCTGAACCGACCGGCAATCCTAAGAGTTTGTTCCATAAGTTGAGTGGTCCCGCAGGATGTGGCATTCCGGTTGGTGAAAGCAACCAAATACGGAGAGAGCCATGCCCTGGAACAGGACCACCCAACAGATCCATAAGCGCCCGGACGACCACAGTCAAAACGACCTGACCGACGCCGAATGGACCATCATCGAGCCGATGCTGCCGAAGCAGGGAAGGATGGGACGGCCGCGCGAGGTCGACCTTCGGTCGGTGTTCGACGCGGTCCAGTATATCCTGTCCACGGGATGCCAGTGGCGCGCGTTACCCTCTGGATATCCACCGTTTTCCACCGTCCAGAACTATTTTTACGCATGGCGGCGGAGCGGGCTCCTGGAGCGTCTCGTGCATCGTCTCCGGGACCTCGCGCGGCGGTGTTCGGGGCGCTCCGCGGAGCCGACCGCCGCCTCGATCGACAGCCAGTCGGTGAAGACCACGGAGAGCGGCGGGCCCCGCGGCTACGACGCCGGGAAGAAGGTGAAGGGGAGGAAAAGGCACCTGATCGTGGACGCCGACGGCACACCGATCGTCATGACGGTTCACACCGCCGACATCCAGGACCGGGACGGGGCGCCGGACCTGATCGCGAAGCTGCTGGAGACGGTGCCCACGGTGTGTAGGCTGTTCGCCGACGGTGGCTACGCGGGTCAGAAGCTGCGGGAGCGGCTTGAGGGGATGGGGTTGTCGAACGTGATCAGGATCGTCGAAAAACCGAAGAATGTCAAAGGGTTCACTGTTCTCTACCGCCGCTGGGTCGTGGAGCGGACCTTCGCCTGGATGGGCCGGTGCCGCCGCCTGTCGAAAGATTACGAAAGGCTCAGCGAGAACTCGCTGGCATGGGCGCAGCTGGCCGCCTGCCGGTTCCTGCTCAGGCGGGTGGCGAGGGCGTCAACTCCATGAAAAACAATAGTTTAATGATATCAGTGACTTATGATTCAAACTCTAAGAGTTTGTTCCATAAGTTGAGTGGTCCCGCAGGATGTGGCATTCCGGTTGGTGAAAACAACCGGATCCGGAGACAGCCATGCCCCGGGACAGGACCACCCAAAAGCTGTACAGTCGTCCGGGCGACCGCCGTCAGAACGATCCGTCCGACGATGGATGGGCCATCGTTGAGCCGATGCCGCCGAAGCGGGGGAATATGGGACGGCCCTGCGGGGTGAGCCTCCGGTCGGTGTTCGACGGGGGTCGGTACATACTTTCCATCGGTTGCCGGTGGCGCGCCTTACCCACCGATATCCACCGTATTCCACCGAACGGAACCGTTTCCACGTCTGGCGCCCGAGCGGTCCGCCGGGCATGTCCCGACTCCCTGCGGGACCTCGCCCGACAGTGCGCGGGGCGTTCGCCGGAGCCGACCGCCGCCGCCATCGGCAGCCGGTCGGTGAAGACCACCGGGAGCGGCGGACCCCGCGGTCACCACGCGGGCGGGAAGGTGAGGGGCCGGAAGCGTCACGTCGCGGTGGGCGTCGGGGGAACGCCGGTCACCATCATTGTCCATGCGGCCGGCATCCAGGACCGGGACAGGGCGCCGGATGTCATCGCGAAGCTGCTGGAGACGGCCCCGACGGTGTGCGAACTCTGGGCCGACGGCGGCTATGCGGGGCCGAAGCTGCGTGAACATCTTGAGAAAATGGGTCTGGCGGACATCATCGGGACTGTCGAAAAACCGAAGGATGTCAAAGGGTTCACGGTTTCCTGCCGCCGCCGGGTGGTGGAGCGGACCTTCGCCTGGATGGGCCGGTGCCGCCGCCTGTCGAAGGATTGCGAAAGGCTCAGCGGGAACTCGCTGGCCTCCGGGGTGAGGCATCTCGCGCCACCGGTTCAAGCGTGAGTGAGGCACGAGCGAACGCCCGCCGCCTGCCGGTTCCCCATCCGCCGCGTGGCGCGGGAGTTAAACCCCCGGAATTAAACAGTTAATTAAATCAGTGACTTATGGAACAAACTCTTAGGTGGTGGGAAGCCGTGCCGGGGGCGCGGCATACTGCGAATCGGCCGGATAGCGGCGACAGTCCCGGTGAACGAACCGAGGAGAGTGTCATGCCCGAGGGCTACCGTCATCCGATCTTCGACGGAAGATGCCGGATTTTCGCCACGGGGAAAAGCGGGCTTTCGAACGCGGCCATCGCGCGGCGGCGGGGCCGTGCCCGGTCGACGATATCGCGTGAGCTCCGTCGCGACAGCGGCGGTCGGGGATACAGGTGCAGGCAGGCGCAGCGGAAAGCCACCGGGCGGAGGAACGGTGCCCCGTCGGTGCCGGGGAAACCCAACGGGGAGCGCCGGGCGGCGGTCGTGGCGAAGCTGGAGGAGGGCTGGAGCCCGGAACGGATCCCGGGCCGTCTCCGGCTGGAGGACCCCGGCATGGTCGGCGGTCGGCGGAAGTCCGTTGACGCACCTCCGCCGCCGCGGAAGGAAGTGGAACTGGCAGGGTGGCCACCACGCGGGCCGGGGCCATATCCCGGGCCGGAGGGACATCCCGGAGCCCTCGGAGATCGTCGACAGGAAGGTGAGGATCGGCGACCGGGAAGCGGACACGGTGATCGGCGGGGGAAACGGCGGTGCGGTGGTGTCGCCTGTGGACAGATGCCCGGAATTCACGCCTGTCCAACGGGTTGACGGAAAGAGGGCGGAGGCGGTCGGCGGGGCGATGACCGACCTTCCCGAGGGTCCCGGGGCCAGGGTCCACACGATCACGGCGGACAGCGGCAGGGAGTTCGCGGGGCACGCGAAGGTGGCGAAGGCGCTGGAGGCCGACTTCCTCCTCCCGACGTCCCACCACTCGCGGGAGCGGGGCCTGAACGGGCACACCAATGGGCCGCCGCCCCGGTACCTGCCGAAGGGGACCGACCTGCGGCAGGTCACGGACGCCCGCGTGAAGCGTGTTCAGAACATCCTGAACGCACGCCCCCGCAAGGCGCTCGGCCACCTGACGCCGGCGGAGGCGATCGGACTGGCGCAGCCTCCCTGAGAGTTTGTTCCATAAGTTGAGTGGTCCCGCAGGATGTGGCATTCCGGTTGGTGAAAGCAACCAAATCCGGAGATCGCCATGCCCTGGAACAGGACCACCCAACAGCTCCATAAGCGCCCGGACGACCACAGTCAAAACGATCTGACCGACGCCGAATGGACCATCATCGAGCCGATGCTGCCGAAGCAGGGAAGGATGGGACGGCCGCGCGAGGTCGACCTTCGGTCGGTGTTCGACGCGGTCCAGTATATCCTGTCCACGGGATGCCAGTGGCGCGCGTTACCCTCTGGATATCCACCGTTTTCCACCGTCCAGAACTATTTTTACGCATGGCGGCGGAGCGGGCTCCTGGAGCGTCTCGTGCATCGTCTCCGGGACCTCGCGCGGCGGTGTTCGGGGCGCTCCGCGGAGCCGACCGCCGCCTCGATCGACAGCCAGTCGGTGAAGACCACGGAGAGCGGCGGGCCCCGCGGCTACGACGCCGGGAAGAAGGTGAAGGGGAGGAAAAGGCACCTGATCGTGGACGCCGACGGCACACCGATCGTCATGACGGTTCACACCGCCAACATCCAGGACCGGGACGGCGCACCGGACCTGATCGCGAAGCTGCTGGAGACGGTGCCCACGGTGTGTAGGCTGTTCGCCGACGGTGGCTACGCGGGTCCGAAGCTGCGGGACCGGCTTGAGGGGATGGGGTTGCCGGACGTGATCAGGATCGTCGAAAAACCGAAGAATGTCAAAGGGTTCACGGTTCTCTACCGCCGCTGGGTGGTGGAGCGGACCTTCGCCTGGATGGGCCGGTGCCGCCGCCTGTCGAAAGATTACGAAAGGCTCAGTGAGAACTCGCTGGCATGGGCGCAGCTGGCCGCCTGCCGGTTCCTGCTCAGGCGGGTGGCGAGGGCGTCAACTCCATGAAAAACAATAGTTTAATGATATCAGTGACTTATGATTCAAACTCTGAGGACGCCCGACCCGTCGGACGGCGGGGGAGAAAGAGGGTTTCCGGCGCGCCCGTCCGGGGCTTCGGTCGGGCCAACCCCTCCCTTGCCCGGACGGGCGCGTCGCCTCCCGCCGCGGGGCCCTGCGGCCGCCGGAGAGGCCGGTTACGCTCCGGTCCGAAGGGACAGCCGCCGCATTCCGTGTGGGATCCGGGTCCCTGGCCGGAAAATCCCTCAACCCCGGCCCGCCGCCTCCGCCCGGGCTTCGCCCTCGCTCCGGCGGCGGGCCGAGGTTGCGCTTCGGATCGGCGCCGGGGTTGGTATTGCTGGCAATGAGTTGGGGACTGCTCAAGTCGCTGGCAACGGATTACAGCGCATTACCCAAGCCTTTCACCAGTCGGTTGCTCGACGGTACCGCGCTGTAGGGAGAACTGCACGGCTGAGCGAAAACCCGGTTTTCCTGCCTGAGCGGTAGGGAAGACAGGTGCGCCGGGGTTCCAGGAGAACCCCGGCGTATCCAATAAGAATGGAAGTGCGGGTTGACGGAGAATCAAGGCCTTCGGGGCCTGTTCGTCACTTCTTCGATGGCGGTTCAAACCCGGGAATGGCCGGGCCTTGGCGAGCGGGATGTCGCTTCAGTGAATAGGCGCAGCTGTGATCTGATCAAAAACATTCGTACCGCCATCCGGTGCGCTCTGACGACCTCTGGATTTTTCATGGAACTATGGTGCCCGGGGGCGGAATCGAACCACCGACACGAGGATTTTCAGTCCACTGCTCTACCCCTGAGCTACCCGGGCACAGATGAGCGGGATAGGCCGCTCGGGCCCGGTCGTTGTATTGATTGGCCTTAGGGGTGTCTAGACTAATTGCGCGGCATTTGGTTAGAAATTCAAGCTGTCCGATTCGTCTTTTCGCTATGTGTCCGAAGAGCTTCATCACCGCATTTCCCAACAATATTTACATGATGACGATTCGCGTAAGACCAATGTGCGGAGGCCAGCCATTCACGGATTACCATGCTGCCGGAAGTATCGTGCGCTGACCGAAATCTGCGGCTCCGCGACCGCAAGGCCCCGCTGGGACAGATCGACAAGATGTGCGAGAACATTGCGTTCGGCGGCTGCGATGAGGGCTTTGGGAACATCCGTATAGATGGCCTGCGTCAGGTCGGAGACGGAGCGACCGCGTCCGTCAAGACGTTCAAGAATCGCGGCTTCCCGTGAGCGGCGGTGATCAAGAAGCCAGTTTGCGCGAGACGAGGGATCGGTGATCGGCTCTCCATGGCCTGGATAGACCACCCGGTCACCGCGTAAGGACAGGAGCTTGGTGGACTCCATATATGCCGCTAGATCCCCGTCGGGAGGGGAGACCATCGTGCTTGCCCAACCCATCATGTGATCACCGGTGAACACAGCGTCACCAAAGGCGAAACATAGGTGGTTGCCGAAATGCCCCGGTGTCCAGAGCGCTGTCAGTTTCCAGCCTTCCGCGTCGACCGTCGCTCCGTCCGCAAGCCGCTCATGAGGCTGGAATCCGTGGTCGACGCCCTTGCCGCCGCCGACCATGCCAGACTCGGCCAGCCCCGCCATGAACTCGGAACGACCCGAGATACTGTCACCGAATGCAAGGATCGTAGCTCCGGTCGTCTGCGATATCGGTGCGGCCAAAGGTGAATGGTCCAGATGGGAATGGGTGACGAATATATGGCTGATCGATTCGCCTGGTTCGAGCGCCGCGAGAATCGCGTCGTGATGGGTGCGCAGGGCGGGACCGGGATCGATCACCGCAACCCGTCCAACTCCGACGATGTATGTGTTCGTGCCCTCGTATGTCATGGGAGATGGGTTCGGTGCCAGAATCCGGCGGATGCCCGGCTCGGGGCATTCCACAACTCCGGCCAAAGGTCGGTACCCGTGACGTTCCATGAATCGCCTTTCCGCACGTAACATGATAATTCGATAGCCCATGCGATGGATTGGGGCAAAACGATACCTTCCGCGCTCGCTTTATGGCCGGGCCGCTCTCATTCTGCTCGTTCCGGTGGTAACGCTGCAGATTATCGTCTCGTTTTCGTTCATTCAAAGGCATTTCGAGGGCGTGACCGAGCAGATGACCCGCAATGTCGCGCTGGAACTGCGCTATCTGCTGTCTTTGATCGATGATGTATCCGAAAGCGACACCGCCCTTGAAGCCGTGACTCCGATCGCCGATCCGTTGGCGTTTACACTGGAACTTCCATCCGAACCGCCGGGGCGGGACTTCAGGCCGTTCTACGATTTTTCCGGTCGCGTGATGATGGATACGCTGCGAGCGGAAGTCGAAGGCGTTCTGCGTGTGGACCTGTCCGTCGGCAAACAGGTCAGGATCTGGGTCGCAACCCGGCATGGTCCGGTCTTTGCCGAGTTTGCCAGAAGGCGGGTTTCGGCGTCCAATCCACACCAGCTTCTTGTGCTGATGGTCTTCGCCGGAATTCTATTGACGCTGGTCGCCTTCGTGTTCCTGCGCAATCAGTTCAAGCCTATCGAGCGGCTGGCCAGCGCGTCCGAGGCGTTCGGCAAGGGGCGGGTCGAGGATTACCATCCTTCGGGTGCTGCAGAAATCCGCGCCGCGGGACGGGCTTTCCTCGACATGCGGACGCGGATGCTCAGGCATATGGAACAGCGTACCATGATGCTGGCCGGTGTCAGTCATGATATGCGTACACCGCTAACACGGCTTCGGCTGGGTCTGTCGATGGTGGAAGAAAGCCCGGAGATCAAGGCTATGGAACGTGATGTGGAGGATATGGAGCGTCTGATTGACGAGTTTCTGGCTTTCTCCCGTGACGATTCGCTAGATGATCCCGAGCGAACCGATCCGGTCAAGCTCACCCGCGAAGTGGTTGGAAAATTCTCGGAATCCGGGCATGCCGTCAGGATTCGCGAAATAGTCGGAAGCGGCAGCGCGGTGCTACGTCCGATGGCGGTGTCGCGGGCATTGGAAAATCTGATCGGAAACGCGGTGCGCTATGGTTCCGTCTGTGAGGTCGAGATTTCGATCTCTTCCCGAGCGGTGCGAATCCTGGTTGAGGATGACGGGCCGGGAATCCCGGAAGAGTCGCGTGATGAGGCGCTGAAAGCTTTCGTGAGACTTGATCCGGCGCGAAACCAGGACCGGGGGAGCGGCGTTGGACTCGGCTTGGCGATCGCGAGCGACATCGCGCATCGGCATGGCGGATCGCTGACGCTGGGCACCAGTACCGAACTGGGTGGCCTCGAGGCGGATCTGGTGCTTGCACGATAACCGGATTCGGGCAACGCAACCCACCGATACCATCCCTCTGTGGTTTGCCTGCTTGGGATCACATTGATTGATAGCCCCGATGGACCTGACCGGCCTGTGGAAAGGTGCCGTTACCCTCAATGTCGCCGGTGCCCGCCTGTGGATCAAACCTTAGCGAAGTGGTGTCGACTGGTCGGAGTGCCTCGTAAACCCTTGCAACGATATACACGACGGCCTCGGTTCGCCTTCCGACCCGGTGCCGGACTGTCTTCCACGGTATCTGAAGCGCCCGTTTCACCGCCGACTTCCTTATTTTGGGCAGGAAGTTGGTTCGGAAAGATTGCGGCGCTTTCCTGCAAACGCTCGGATGGGGGAGGCGATCGGTGTTTATTCGGCCTTCTCAGGTTGGAAAGACCGCTTATTGGACCGACCTCCAGTCGCTGTCCGGTTACTCTCCAGCTTACGCGGCGCTGCGATATGTGCCAGCGCCCGCCAAAGGTTTCGGGAGAAGAACCGCCGGGGCGATGATTCTGGCCGGGTATTAAATGCAGGTCGCCAGCGGTTTGGTTGATGCGAAAGCAAACCGACATGAAATCGGAGTCAAATCGAAACCTCGACTTTCATTCCATGCAAAGCGCAAATGGGGAGGCAGCCGCCGATTGCATGTTGCCGTTCGGATGCAGCGTACTCTAAATGTTATATACAGTGTCGAGCCAAGAACATAGGGCAAAACTCCCGATATGGTATCAAGGAGAACGAAACAGATGGATATGCTGAAGAGATCCCTCATGGCGTTTGCCGCCACCGTCGCCGTGACTGCGCCCCTGCCAATACTGGCGGCTGACGTTACGCTTCGTTTGCACCAATTCCTGCCTGCACAGGCCGTCGTTCCGAAGAACGTGCTCGTTCCGTGGATGGAAAGGATCATGGCCGAATCCGATGGCCGAGTCGAAATCCAGCATTTTCCCACAATGCAGCTTGGAGGAACGCCACCCGGCTTGTATGATCAGGCTCGCGACGGTGTGGCCGATATCGTCTGGACGCTTCCCGGCTATACGCCAGGTCGCTTCCCGCACTCTGAAGTTTTTGAACTGCCGTTCATGATGACCGATTCCAATGCCGAAGCCACCAGTCGGGCGTTTTGGGATATCGCCGAAAAATACATGTTCGACGCGGATTTCAAGGACGTGAAGGTTCTGGGCGCCTGGGTCCATAGCCCGGGACTGATCCACTCGAGCGAACTGATAACCTCCCCCTCGGAGCTCGCCGGTGTGAAGCTGCGTGCGCCGACCCGCGTCACCAATATGATGTTCTCATCGATCGGAGCGACGGCGGTCGGTATGCCGGTGCCAGCGGTGCCGGAGGCGTTGTCGAAGGGGGTCATCGACGCCACGGTTATTCCCTGGGAGGTCACGGTGCCTCTGAAAGTGCCGGAGC
Source organism: uncultured Rhodobacter sp. (assembly GCA_965201085.1). Taxonomy (GTDB): domain Bacteria; phylum Pseudomonadota; class Alphaproteobacteria; order Rhodobacterales; family Rhodobacteraceae; genus JAPOUP01. The sequence goes on from CBDAVS010000022.1 coordinate 171,135, forward strand.
TCGTGTCTTACCATCTGGAGTTCGGAGACGCGTCACTCTACACCGCGACCTTTGTTCTGGCGATGAACAGGGATGCGTATGACGGGCTTCCAGATGACCTCAAGGCGGTGATCGACGCGAATTCAGGTGCCGACCTTTCCGCAATGGCGGGTCGTGAGATGCAGATTGGCGACGCGCCCGGTCGTGCGATGGCGGAAGAACTGGGTAACACCATTACCACGCTGACGCCCGAGCAGGTCGAGGAATGGCGAATCGCGGCGTCCGGCACTATCGACGCCTGGATCGCCGAGGTCGCCGAGTTGGGTCTGGATGGCGCCGCGTTGGTAGAGGAGGCCCGTGCGCTTATCGAAAAGCATACAGCCGCTCAATAACCAGGTCGAAGTGACGCTGGACCCGGTGATCCACCCGCTGGGTCAGCATTGAATGAAACGCGCTTTGCGTGCCACCATGATATGCATCGCAAGGATGATGGCCATCGTCGGTGGCCTCGTCCTAGCCGCTTTGGTCGCCCTGGTCTGCATCAGTGTGGCGGGCCGCGCAGCGGCGACTTTCACCAACCCGACTTTCATGGAGAACCTGATACCGGGCTTGTCCGCAGCCATCGCAGGCGCGGTTATAGGTCCGATTCAAGGCGACTTCGAGCTTGTTGAAGCCGGAATCGCGTTTTCCATCTTCGCGTTTCTGCCGCTCTGCCAACTCTATTCCGGCCACGCGACGGTCGATGTCTTCACGGCCAAGTTCCCCGAACGGGTCAATCTGGCGATTATGGCGTTCTGGGAAGCGCTTCTGGCCGCGCTTATCCTTCTCGTAACCTGGCGGTTGGCCGTCGGGCTGTTCGATAAGTTCTCGAACCTCGAAACCACCCTAATCCTTCAGTTTCCGGTCTGGTGGGCCTATGCCGCCAGCTTCGTTCCAGCGTGCGCGGCCTCTGCCGTAGCTGTATTCTGCGCCTGGTCCCGTTTGGTTGAAGCGGTATCCGGACGACGGTTAATGCCGGAAGACGGGGAGGCCGGTCCTTGAGCATGCTCGAACTGGGCTTTTGGTCCTTCCCGCTTCTGCTGCTGTTGATCTTTCTTCGGGCTCCGATCGGGCTCGCGATGATGACCTGCGGTATCGGTGGTATCTGGCTTGCGTTGGGCGATAGCAACGTGTTCCTCTCGAAGCTGAAGACCGAGACGTTCACAACGTTTTCGAGTTATTCGCTATCCATCATACCGATGTTTCTGCTTATGGGGCAGTTCGCGACTCTTTCGGGAATGTCCTCGTCCCTGTTCAGGGCCGCCGAAAGCTGGCTTGGCCATCGTAGGGGCGGCGTTGCCATGGCCACGGTGGGTGCCTGTGCGGGGTTTGGCGCCATCTGCGGCTCGTCACTTGCGACCGCGGCCACCATGAGCCGTGTCGCGTTGCCGGAACTCAGGCGGCACGGCTATTCAGGGGGATTTTCGACCGCAACGTTAGCGGCGGGAGGGACGCTCGGCATCCTGATACCACCTTCGGTGATCCTCGTGATCTACGCGATTCTTACCGAACAGAACATAGCCAAACTCTTTCTCGCCGCATTCATTCCCGGAATTCTCGCGGCGATCGGCTATATGATCACGATCTCGATCTATGTCCGACTGTATCCGGACTCCGCGGGAGCCCGCGCACCGGTGCCTTATGGGGAACGGCTGCGGACACTTTTCGATGTATGGCCGGTCCTTCTGGTCTTTGGCCTCGTCGTAGGCGGTATCTATCTAGGTTGGTTCACGCCGACGGAAGGTGCCGCAATCGGCGCGGCGGGAACGGGCCTTCTGGCGCTTATATCCGGGAATCTAACTTGGCGTCTGTTCGTCGATTCCATTCTCGCGACGGCAATGTCCTCGGCGATGATTTTCTTCATCATTCTGGGCGCGGGCTTCTACAACTCCTTCCTGGCGCTCACGCGGATGCCGCAGGAGTTAGCCGGCTTTGTTCTTTCGCAGGGGTTTTCGCCTTGGCTCGTTCTGGTCCTGATCCTGGCGTTCTATCTGGTGTTCGGTTGCCTCATGGATTCGCTGTCGATGATCCTTTTGACGGTCCCTATTTTCTTTCCGGTCATTTCCTCGATGGACTTTGGTCTCGTTTCCTTTGTGGAGCTTCAGGCCGACCTCGCTTGGGACGCCATTTCCTCCGGAGTTGCGAAAGACCTCACGACGGGAACCCTGCGGGACATACAGGCATCGCTTGCCGCGGGTGTGGAACTGACGCGGGAACAGATGGATGCGTTGGGGGTCCGCCTGACCACCGGTATGGCGAACAGGATAGCGGCGGAGCATCTGGCGATCTGGTTTGGCATTCTGGTGCTGATCGTGGTGGAGGTCGGACTGATAACGCCGCCGGTTGGGATGAATCTGTTTATCATCAACGCGATGGACCGTAAAACACCGATGGCGGAGACCTACAGGTCGGTTCTGTTCTTCGTCGGCTCCGATCTGGTGCGGGTTGTGCTTCTCGTGCTCTTTCCGTCGATCACCCTGTTTCTGCTGTGGTAGAGGCTTAATCAGGCGGGTTCACTCGTCCCGGCGGTTATGTGAGTCCATAGAAATCGGCTGGCGACCGGGCTTGCTCAGAGTTTGTTCCATAAGTTGAGTGGTCCCACAGGATGTGGCATTCAGGTTGGTGAACGCAACCAGATACCGAGATCACCATGCCCCGGGACAGGACCACCCACCAGCTCCATAAGCGCCCGGACGACCACGGTCAAAACGACCTGACCGACGCCGAATGGACCGTCATCGAGCCGATGCCGCCGAAGCGGGGAAGGATGGGACGTCCGCGCGGGGTCGACCTTCGGTCGGTGTTCGACGCGGGCCGGTATATCCTGTCCACGGGATGCCGGTGGCGTGCGTCACCCTCTGGATGTCCACCGTTTTCCACCGGCCGGAACTGTTTTCACGCATGGCGGCGGGGCGGGCTCATGGAGCGTATCGTGCATCGTCTCCGGGACCTCGCGCGGCGGTGTCCGGGGCGCTCCGCGGAGCCGACCGCCGCCCCGGTCGACAGCCGGTCGGTGAGGACCACGGAGAGCGGCGGCCACCGCGGCCACCACGCCGGCAGGAAGGTGAAGGGGAGGAAAAGGCACCTGATCGTGGACGCCGACGGCACGCCGGTCGTCATGACGGTCCACACCGCCGGCATCCAGGACCGGGACGGCGCACCGGACCTGACCGCGGAGCCGCCGGAGACGGTGCCCACGGTGTGCAGGCCATTCGCCGACGGTGGCCACCCGGGTCCGAAGCCGCGGGAGCGGCCTGGGGGGATGGGGTTGCCGGACGTGACCGGGACCGTCGAAAGACCGGAGGATGTCAAAGGGTTCACGGTTCCCTGCCGCCGGTGGGTCGTGGAGCGGACCTTCGCCTGGACGGGCCGGTGCCGCCGCCTGTCGAAGGACTGCGGGCGCCTCTGCGGGAACCCGCTGGCATCCGGGGTGAGGCATCACGCGCCACCGGTCCGGGCGTGAGTGAGGCACGAACGAACGCTGGCCGCCTGCCGGTTCCTGCTCAGGCGGGTGGCGAGGGCGTCAACTCCATGAAAACAATGGTTTGATCATATCAGTGACTTATGATTCAAACTCTAAGACACGGATTCGTACCCGGTAGCCCTTGCAGGGACGGGCCGGGGATACCCGGAGGTATTGGAAGTGTGCTGCAGGCTGACTCGCGATGAACTCAACTGTCCTATAATGACATGTCGTCGGTTTATTGAATAAGTAGTGTCCGCCAGAAAATCGCCAGGCTGCGGATTTTTCGCGGCCCCCGTTCCGCTCTGAAGTGCAACACCGTTGATGGTGGGAAGCCGCGTTTCGGGTGCGGCATCCTGCGAACCGGCCAGATAACGGCGACAGTCCCTGTGCGCAGGACAGGAGAGTGTCATGCCCGAGGGCTACCGTCATCTGACCTTCGGCGGAAGATGCCGGATATACGCGACGGGGAAAGGCGGCTTTCGAACGGGGCCATCGCCGGGCGGCCGGGCCGCCATCCGGCCACCATATCGCGGGAGATCCGACGCGACGGCGGCGGGCGGGGATACCGGCAGGGACAGGCGCGGAGGAAGGCCACCGGGCGCCGGAGCGGGGCCTCTTCGGTCCCGGGGAAGCTGACGGAGGAGCGCCGGGCGAAGGTCGTGGCGAAGCCGGGGAGGGCTGGAGCCCGGAGCGGGTCCCGGGGCGTCTCCGGCTGGAGGACCCGGGGACGGTCGGCAGGCAGCGGATATACGACCTCGTACGCGCGGACCGCAGGGACGGAGGGACGCCTTGCGGGCACCTGCGGTGGGGGGGGAAAGGAACCGGACCGGCAGGGTGGTCGCCACGCGGGCCGGGGTCACATCCCGGGCCGGAGGGACATCCCGGAGCGCCCGAAAGAGGGCGGGGCGAAGGCGCGGATCGGCGACTGGGAAGCGGACACGGTGATCGGCGGGGGAAACGGCGGTGCGGTGGTGTCGCCTGTGGACAGATGCCCGGAATTCACGCCTGTCCGACGGGTTGACGGAAAGAGGGCGGAGGCGGTCGGCGGGGCGATGACCGACCTTCCCGAGGGTCCCGGCGCCAGGGTCCACACGATCACGGCGTACGACGGCAGGGAGTTCGCGGGGCACGCGAAGGTGGCGAAGGCGCCGGCGGCCGACTTCCTCCTCCCGACGCCCCACCACTCGTGGGAGCGGGGCCTGAACGGGCACACCAACGGGCCGCCGCCCCGGTACCTGCCGAAGGGAACCGACCTGCGGCAGGTCACGGACGCCCGCGTGAAGCGGGTCCAGGACATCCTGAACGCGCGCCCCCGCAAGGCGCCCGGCCACCTGACGCCGGCGGAGGCTTTCGCGCGGGCGCGGCCTCCCTGAGGCGCTTCGCCCCGTCGGCCGACGGGGGAGAGGGAATTCCGCAGGCGCGCCCGCCCGGTTTCGGTCGGGCCACCCCTTCCCTCGCCCGGACGGGCGCGCCACCTCCCGCCGCGGGGCCCTGCCGCCGCCGGGAGGCCCGGTTACGCTCCGGTCCGAAGGGACAGCCGCCGTATTCCGCGTGGAATCCGGGGCCCTGGCCGGAAAATCCCTCAACACCGGCCCGCCTCCTCCGCTCGGGCCACGCCCTCGCTCCGGAGGCGGGCCGGTGTTGCACTTCGGACTGGAAGTGGGGAAAGATTTAAACCGGCGGTTCAACTGGGAATGTCAACGGGCTCTAGCCGAGTAAGGCTATGAAAACACTCCGCCGTCGTCGAACGGGCTCAGAATTACCGTTACGTTGGTGGCAAGGGAAACGTTCTCGGAATGACACCCGGGGTGCGGTCGGAGTTCGGTCGGGAAACAGCGAACATCAGGTAGGGGAACGCCGTCATTTGGCTTCCATCGGATTGGCTTGCCACGGAGATTCAACGCCTGACAGTTTCCGCTGACGTTCCAGAGTTCTCGGATCAAGCACATATTCGAGCTTGGTATTCGGCTGGGTAACCAGCTTAAGATTTTCTCGAGTTACAGGCCGGACGGATTCACCGTAACCTCACAATGCGGATGTCGGTACGCTGGTTCACCCACCTCACCAACGCATTCAGCAGGAAGTGTAGAACCTAATATCCTGTATGACGCTTCATTTCACGCACTATAAATCTCTTTCATCCAACAGGCACCGAATCTGATTCGGGCGATGGTGAGGAGCGATACGGAGAGGTGCCAAGAGCTGACCGAGAAAGCCGAGCCAAAGCCCGACCACCGAGGCCTCTACCGCAGGAAATTAAATTCAAACCGACCCACTAGCCGCTGGAGATGACGGCGGATGGTCATGATACGGATTGCCCTTGAGGATTTGAGAGGCTCCCTTCTGCGAAGTAGGGTGGGGATGGCCGGCGACTCCAAACATCGTTGGAAGCGGATTCACAGGGCCGCTATCAGGAAGTATTAAAGTCCGTCCATACCGGCTCGCGGAGTCTTGCAGTTCCGTATGGCAACCTGTTAGGAGTGGCTAACGATATTTGGTGGTAAATGGCTCGATATGGTGAATGATCGGCGAATTCGTCAAGATTGGCGATTTGGTCTGGAGGACGGTCGCTGTTTACCTAGCGGGCAGGGGAGTAGTCTCAGTTCAGACCGCGGACTCGAAAGTTCCGGTCAGCCATGAACATAAAGAACGCATTGACTTACAGTGAAGCTGGTGTCGACATCGAGGTGGGCAAGTCTTTGATCGACCGAATAGGGCCTGCGGCCAGAACGACCGCCCGTACCGGGGTCATGGTTGGTCTAGGCGGGTTCGGCGGACTCTTTGACCTAAAGGCGGCGGGCTATTCGGATCCGGTTCTGGTCGCTGCCACCGATGGGGTCGGCACCAAGCTGCGTATCGCCATAGATACCGGTTCCGTTGATATGATCGGTATCGATCTTGTCGCGATGTGCGTCAATGATCTCGTTTGTCAAGGCGCGGAGCCATTGTTTTTTCTTGATTATTTCGCCACCGGAAAACTTGACGTCAATATCGCGACGCGGGTTGTCAATGGAATCGCCACTGGCTGCCGGACGAGCGGCTGCGCCTTGATCGGCGGTGAGACGGCGGAAATGCCCGGAATGTACGAACAGACGGATTTCGATCTTGCAGGCTTCGCCGTTGGTGCCGTCGAACGAGGTGGAGAACTTCCGGCTGGCGTTAGCGCTGGCGACACGCTCCTTGGGCTGGCATCCAGCGGAGTGCATTCCAATGGATATTCCTTGGTGCGAAAAGTGGTGAGCCATAGTCGACTTACCTGGAGCGACCCTGCGCCCTTCGCCGATTGTTCGCTGGGGGAGGCGATGCTGACGCCGACGAAGATATATGCGCACGCTGCTCTTGCCGCGGTGAGGTCGGGAGGCGTTCATGGAATCGCCCATATAACCGGTGGCGGATTGCTGGAAAACGTGCCCCGGCTACTGCCTGCGGGTTTGGGCGCCTTGATCGATCTGGACACTTGGGTGCTTCCCCCGGTGTTCGGATGGTTGCAAGAGGCTGGAGAGATTGCCGAAACCGAACTTCTGAGGACGTTCAATGTCGGAATCGGCATGGTTCTTACGGTTGCGCCGGATTGCGGAGAGTCGGTTGCCGCGGCACTGAAAAGCGCGGGAGAGGACGTTTATCGCATCGGAGTTGTTGAACCGGGGCGGGGTGTACGTTTTTCGGGATGCCTTGCATGAGCAAACGCGTCGCCATTCTGATTTCCGGTGGTGGGAGCAATCTGGCCGCGCTTGCGGACGGCATGGCGGAGAGCGACGTGGCGAAGCCCGTTCTGGCCCTCTCGAACGAACCTGAAGTGGACGGCCTTCGCAAGGCCGCTGAAAGAAACATCCCAACGGAGATCGTTAGTCATCTGGATTATCCGAACCGGACCTCATTCGAAGCCGCCATGATCAGCAGACTTGACGCGGTACAGCCGGACATCATTTGTCTGGCAGGTTTCATGAGGATTCTAACCGCTGGGTTTATTTCGCGCTTCCGAGGGCGAATCCTGAACATCCATCCCTCGCTGCTGCCCCGCCACAAGGGACTGGACACACATATCCGTGCGCTGGAAGCCGGTGACAGGAAGCATGGCTGTACCGTACACTTAGTGACCGAAAAGCTTGACGATGGCCCGATTCTCGGCCAGGCCCGCGTTCCGGTCGAAGCGGATGACACACCGGTGAGCCTCGCCGCTCGCGTGCTCAGACAGGAACATCGGCTCTATCCCAAGGTATTGGACCGGTTCGCTCGGGGCGACACGGCGACTGTGAATCTCTCGGCACCATTCCAATCCATTGCGCAATATCAATGATGCGCCTGTCGATCTCCAATTACCTTCCTACCGAGCGAAGCAAATGAAAACAATCACAAGAACCGCAGACCTAGCGGCATTCTGCGACCGCGCCGCCGCTGGCCCATATGTAACGGCCGACACCGAGTTCATACGTGACCGAACATATTATTCCCGGCTGTGCCTGGTTCAGCTCGCTTCGCCCGGAAATGACAAAGACAGTGCGGTGCTGGTCGACCCGTTGGCCGACGGATTGTCGCTTGATCCACTCTATGAGCTTTTTCGCGATACGGGGGTTGTCAAGGTATTTCACGCGGCGCGCCAGGATGTCGAAATTTTTCATACCGATCGTGATGTGATTCCCGCTCCTTTGTTCGATACGCAGGTCGCGGCGATGGTCTGCGGCTTCAGCGACCAAGTGGGGTACGAGACCCTTGTACGAAAGATCGCCCGAAAATCGCTCGACAAGCGGGCCCGCTTCACGGATTGGTCACGGCGCCCGTTGTCCGACGCACAGAAGAGATATGCGCTCGCCGATGTGACCCATCTTCGAGTGATCTATGAACACCTGAACAGGAAGCTTGAAGGATCGGGTCGAGCGCATTGGCTGGAAGAGGAACTTCGGGTCCTGACTTCGGCGGAAACCTATTCAGTCAGACCGGAAGAGGCATGGCGGCGCATCAAGGTTCGAAATAAATCTGGCAGCTATCTGGCTGTCGTGCGTGAACTGGCGATCTATCGCGAACGTCTGGCGCAGTCCCGCAACGTTCCCCGGAACCGCATCTTCAGTGACGATGCGCTGCTTGAACTGGCCTCGGCACTTCCGAAGTCGAAGGCCGATTTCTCGAAGCTGCGTCTCCTTCAGCGAGAGGCTCGGAAGCCGGATGTGGCGGAAGGGATTATTTCCACAATTGCGCAAGGCCTTGCGGTGCCACCCGAAGACCGCCCCAAAGTCGACGCGCACAAGGAATCCCAAAATGTGAATTCGGCGCTGGGGGATCTTCTGCGGGTTCTGCTCAAGGCAAGTTCCGAAGCGGCGGGCGTGGCGCCGAGGCTCATCGCGACCACCTCAGATCTCGACGCCATTGCTGCCGGACAGCGTGAGCTGCAGGCACTAAAGGGGTGGCGGCGGGAGGTGTTCGGCTGTGATGCGCTTAGGCTCTGTGACGGAAAGCTTGCGCTGTCCACCCATGGTCGTAGGATCAAGGTGTTGGAAATCTGACATCGTTATGACTGCCTGTGTGACAGGCAGATCAAGATAAGGCAGTATTGAAACGGTGCTTCGCTCGTTTGACCTGACGTTATGGGCGTACAGTCAGGGAATTCGATGCTGAAATCACCCTAATCAGCTTCACCTTTGATAGGTTCCGCGCTGATATCTGCGTCGCCGCAAGGATTTCCCGCGAAACCGGGGTGCCAGCACGCGTTGGTTCCTCCGGAGGCGTCAGCCAGAATTCTAAGGTCAGCGTACCTTCATCGGTGCTTTGCGCTCTGACCGGAACGAGTTCACTGTCATAATATCCCTGTCGGTGAGGCATGCCGGTGGCGTGGATAATCGCCCCGAAAGCTGTTGGTTCGAGTTTCAGATCGATGATCTGTGGTGCCAGGTGGCGCGGTGTCTGAAACGATATATCCGGGGCCTCCGTCGCTTTGCTTCGCGCGTTTCCCCAGGAAAAGAGGCGGAAATCGGAGGAACAACCCGCGATTACCAGTACCGCGAACAGCGCTAAAATGATCTTGCCCGTCATGCCTGTCCTCATGCTGTCCCAAGACTACGTTAAAGGAAGTCTTTAGAGTTTGAATCATAAGTCACTGATATCATTAAACTATTGTTTTTCATGGAGTTGACGCCCTCGCCACCCGCCTGAGCAGGAACCGGCAGGCGGCCAGCTGCGCCCATGCCAGCGAGTTCTCGCTGAGCCTTTCGTAATCTTTCGACAGGCGGCGGCACCGGCCCATCCAGGCGAAGGTCCGCTCCACCACCCAGCGGCGGTAGAGAACAGTGAACCCTTTGACATTCTTCGGTTTTTCGACGATCCTGATCACGTTCGACAACCCCATCCCCTCAAGCCGGTCCCGCAGCTTCGGACCCGCGTAGCCACCGTCGGCGAACAGCCTACACACCGTGGGCACCGTCTCCAGCAGCTTCGCGATCAGGTCCGGCGCCCCGTCCCGGTCCTGGATGCCGGCGGTGTGAACCGTCATGACGATCGGTGTGCCGTCGGCGTCCACGATCAGGTGCCTTTTCCTCCCCTTCACCTTCTTCCCGGCGTCGTAGCCGCGGGGCCCGCCGCTCTCCGTGGTCTTCACCGACTGGCTGTCGATCGAGGCGGCGGTCGGCTCCGCGGAGCGCCCCGAACACCGCCGCGCGAGGTCCCGGAGACGATGCACGAGACGCTCCAGGAGCCCGCTCCGCCGCCATGCGTAAAAATAGTTCTGGACGGTGGAAAACGGTGGATATCCAGAGGGTAACGCGCGCCACTGGCATCCCGTGGACAGGATATACCGGCCCGCGTCGAACACCGACCGAAGGTCGACCTCGCGCGGCCGTCCCATCCTTCCCTGCTTCGGCAGCATCGGCTCGATGATGGTCCATTCGGCGTCGGTCAGATCGTTTTGACTGTGGTCGTCCGGGCGCTTATGGATCTGTTGGGTGGTCCTGTTCCAGGGCATGGCTCTCTCCGTATTTGGTTGTGTTCACCAACCGGAATGCCACATCCTGCGGGACCACTCAACTTATGGAACAAACTCTTAGACTTGAAAAGCGAGTTGAGCAGGTTTCCGGGTGGTCATGGGCATTGAACGTAGCGAAGCGGTGGCGAGTTGGCCGCCTTCGAGGCGCCGTTTGGGTTGGTCTGCCTACCAGCCTTCGTAAATTTGGCGATAACGGTCCGGTCAGGCTGCGATTACGACTCCCCGGCGCCAGCCTGAAGCGCAACCCCGGCCCGCCGCCGGAGCGGGACGAAGCCCGGGCGGAGGCGGCGGGCCGGGGTTGAGGGATTTTCCGGCCAGGGACCCGGATCCCACACGGAATGCGGCGGCTGTCCCTTCGGACCGGCGCGTAACCGGCCTCTCCGGCGGCCGCAGGGCCCCGCGCCGGAAACTCTATTTCTCCCCGCCGTCCGACGGGTCGGGCGTCCCCAGGGAGGCCGCGCCCGGGCGAACGCCTCCGCAGGCGTCGGGTAGCCGAGGACTTTCCCGGGACGCGCGTCCTGGATGTCCCGGACCCGCTTCACACGGGCGTCCGTGACCCGCCGAAAGCCGTCCCCTTCGGAGGATACCGGCGCGACGGCCCGGGATCCGTTCCGGGCTCCGGCCCTCCCCGGCTTCGCCACGACCGCCGCCCGGCGCTCCCCGGTGGCCTTCCCCTGCGCCCGCCTGCGCCAGTATCCCCGGCCGCCGCCGCTGCGACGGAGCCCACGCGATACCGTCGACGGACCGCGCCCGGGCCGCCGCGCGATGGCCCCGTTCGAAAGCCCGCCTTTCCCTAGGGCGAAAATCCGGCATCTCCCGTCGAAGGCGGGATGACGGCAGCCCTCGGGCATGACACTCTCCTCGGTTCGTTCACCGGGACCGTCGCCTCTATCCGGCCGATTCACGATATGCCGCGTCCCCGGCGACGGCGGGCGCGCAGGTCACGAAGCGAGGGAGCGTTTCAGGCTGTTGAAGGCGGCGATGGTAGGAAACCACGGAACACTGGCCGAGGCGCGCGTCCGCATGGATGCAGAGCAAGCGGGTCCGGAATGGATCCCGGCCCTGCGGGGTTCCGCGGTCCGCAGGCTGGTCGAAGGCAGGGACATGGCGGAGGTCAGCGGCGACCTTTGTTCAGGGGAACGGCCGATGGTGTGCCGCAACCCGCCGCTGGCCGGCGGTTCGCCTGACGCGGGCCGCGTCACGTGTTCGGGTGGCGGGGACGCTGGGTCGGCCTCGCCGGCTGGCGGTCGGGTGCCTCAGAGTTTGACTCATAAGTCACTGATATGATCAAACCATTGTCTTTCATGGAGTTGACGCCCTCGCCACCCGCCTGGGCGGGAACCGGCGGGCGGCCGGCGTTCGTTCGTGCCTCACTCACGCCCGGACCGGTGGCGCGTGATGCCTCACCCCGGATGCCGGCGGGTTCCCGCAGAGGCGCCCGCAGTCCTTCGACAGGCGGCGGCACCGGCCCATCCAGGCGAAGGTCCGCTCCACAACCCACCGGCGGCAGGGAACCGTGAACCCTTTGACATCCTCCGGTTTTCCGACGGTCCCGGTCACGTCCGGCACCCCCATCCCCCCAGGCCGCTCCCGCAGCTTCGGACCCGGGTGGCCACCGTCGGCGAACGGCCTGCACACCGTGGGCACCGTCTCCGGCGGCTCCGCGATCAGGTCCGGCGCCCCGTTCCGGTCCTGGATGTCGGCGGTGTGAACCGTCATGACGGCCGGCGTGCCGTCGGCGTCCACGATCAGGTGCCTTTTCCTCCCCTTCACCTTCCTGCCGGCGTGGTGGCCGCGGGGCCCGCCGCTCTCCGTGGTCTTCACCGACCGGCTGTCGACCGGGGCGGCGGCCGGCTCCGCGGAGCGCCCCGGACACCGCCGCGCGAGGTCCCGGAGACGATGCACGAGACGCTCCGGGAGCCCGCTCCGCCGCCATGCGTGAAAATGGTTCCGGTCGGTGGAAAACGGTGGATATCCAGAGGGTGACGCACGCCACCGGCATCCCGTGGACAGGATATACCGGCCCGCGTCGGACACCGACCGAAGGTCGACCCCGCGCGGCCGTCCCATCCTTCCCCGCTTCGGCGGCATCGGCCCGATGACGGTCCATTCGGCGTCGGTCAGGTCATTTTGACCGTGGTCGTCCGGGCGCTTATGGAACTGTTGGGTGGTCCTGTTCCAGGGCATGGCTCTCTCCGTATCTGGGTGCGTTCACCAACCGGAATGCCACATCCTGCGGGACCACTCAACTTATGGAACAAACTCTCAGACTGCCGTCATCGCCCTCACCGGCTCGAATACAGATTACTTCGCGGTCCGCGGTCACCGGCGATAGGTGGACGGTCAACTCGTCCTGATCTGACATTTCCGCGAATGTCTTGATCAGTGACGCTACCGCACTCGTATAATCTCGCAGGCGATCCGTTTCCGGCACGATGATTTCCGGCAGCGTGTCCACGCAATGGAGGGTCGAGTGTCGGCGATACAGTCTCAGCCTTTTCCTGCTGGTGCTTTGGGTAAAGGCCGACAGCGACGCTGGCGAGACCGCCCGCAGCGCATCACGGTCATGAATGCTGACACGCATAATAGATTTTCGACCCTCGATCATTCCATCGACCTTTGCTGGACTTCGACATTGAACAGGATTTCCTCGGGAGGGCAAACGATGACGGTTTGCTGAACCGCTGGTACCCGATAACATGCGCAGTGAGAAAACCGGTGAGGCCATCGATTTTGTAGGAGCTGGTTGTGGAAAGCGAGGGTCGATTTTCAAAGGCGGCGAACAGTGGTGTCAACGGACGGAAAATTTATGCACACTCCCCACCGATTGGACGACTTCGCCATGCCTCCGCAGTGAACCCACCCATAATCTCGACTCCGAAAGATGAGGTTCTTGCGGCTGAACGTAATGCATAGCGCGTTGTCGCCAACTGCGACAGGCCTTGGGCTTCCGACTTACGAATGAACGCCGGAGTATCGAGAACCGGACTTCTGAACCTTTCACGCATGCGCCCGAAAGCGGGAATCGCCTCGGAAGGAACGCCAGCGATCAGGCGTTGGCGTCTAATCCATACCCACTCGGTGCGACCGATACACCGTTCCGCGCCTTGGTCAAATTGATGATATTTACGAATTCCAAGCGGTATCGGGACCGCCGGACTGCATGTCGGCCCAAATGGGCCGGTGCTGTATTCCATGTAGACTGTCTTTGGTAGAATGCTGCCGCTATTGGCACGACTCGTCCGGTCCGGGTCCGCAGTTACATCCAAATTCGCTGGATACGTTTCGGCTCGGAAACGGGAAATCCCTGCCAAACTCTGGACCTTCGCGGTACAGTGGCCTAGTTAAAACACCAACGCAACAGGAGCATTCCATGGCACAACCGGAATTCGAGGAAATAGCCGAGACGTTCAGTTTTCTCGAAGACTGGGAGGATCGCTATCGCTACGTGATCGAATTGGGAAAGGCGATGGAACCGCTCGATGAACCGCTGCGTACACCTGCAACGAAGGTTCATGGCTGTGCCAGTCAGGTATGGATCATGCCGATGTTGGAAGGGCAGGGGGTCAACGCGATCTTTTCGTTTCGTGGTGACAGCGACGCCATGATCGTTCGGGGTCTGATCGCCGTGCTCAGGGCCCTTTATTGTGGACTGGCGGTTGAAGACGTGCTAGCAGTCGATGCGTCCGCTGAATTCACCCGCCTCGGCCTCCACGATCACCTCACGGCGCAAAGATCCAACGGTCTGCGGGCCATGGTTGGGCGCATTCGTGGTCTGGCCACCAACCACTCCTAAGCCCAACGTTCAAGCGTTCTGGCAAGGTCTCCATAGCCCGTAAATCGACGCTCATAGACCAAACCCACTCGAGTCGCGCATTCCTCAGCCTTGGTGTCCAATGCCGGGTCATCGGTCTGCGCCTGATAGACAAGTCTGTCGTAATGCCCAAAATACAAATCGCGCAGCTCCGGGTGCCGGTCCAGACCAAGCGGCTTCCAAACAAAAGCTTCGAACTGCCGCACCAGGAAATCGGTGAGATAGAATGCGGTGAACTCGTCCTCAGTTCGTTCCCCGAACGTTTCGTTTCCCTCGAAAAATGAATAGCAGTGAGGACCTTCGACCATCTCCACACCGAGCTCATCGCAAAGATCACGCAGCCTGCCGCCGGTGCCGCAATCGGCGTAAACCACTTTGATCGTGCCGTAATCGCTCCGATGGCTGACGATAGCGGAGCGCACCGCGTCGCGGATTTGTTCGGGATGATTATGCAGGATCGCAGGTAGACATTTCAGGTCCATATGGGTCCACCCGTTGGCTTTGACTACAGCGAGTATCTCTCTGGCGAGTGCACCGCAGGCAATCAACAGCGTACGGCCGCCTGATGTTTCAAGAGCCATGCCTTCTTCGGTCAGAATATGGTCGTCAGGGATCATATTTTTCGGAAACCCGTTGTTGCTGATCGCGGGCGGCGGCGGCGTATGCGCCAATGGCAATGGTGTAGGACAACATAACCGGGATAGCCCTGCTGCGTCTCTTGCCGTCCTGTAGATCTGGCTGAAGCCTTTCTTTTCGATACATGATCCGCTGCCATTCATAGTGGATTTCTACATTCGGGCGATAAGACGTATCGCGACCGTGACCGCAAGAACCGCCTGAATTGCGAATATCCGCATCGATTCATCAAAGCCCGACAGAGATGCGGCCAACAATCCCAGACAGACCGTAAGTCCTGCAGCGGCCACACTGATCGCCGCAATCAGGGCGAAACGGTTTAACAGCATCGAAGCTCCTACGAATCCATGATCGCCCGCGGCGGAAAGGTTGTTTCAGGAACGGTCGAACTCGCCGGAATACGAACCTCTGGCTTCCTCGTCCGGATCAGTCTTCAAACGGCGGCAAGAATATTGTGCTTGCGCGCGATGAACGTCTTCGCTGTCTCAACCGCAACGGCGGCGTCCCTGCAATAGGCGTCCGCTCCGATGGCCCGCCCGAACTCTTCGTTCAACGGCGCACCCCCCACCAAAACTATGTAGTCGTCACGCATTCCTTTTTCGACAAGGGAGTCGATAACGACCTTCATATACGGCATCGTGGTAGTAAGCAGCGCTGACATGCCCAGAATATCCGCCTCTTCCTGCACCAAAGCGTCCAGAAAATTCTCCACAGGATTGTTTATCCCAAGATCGACGACCTCGAATCCGGCACCTTCCATCATCATCGACACAAGGTTCTTGCCTATGTCGTGGATATCGCCTTTCACGGTCCCGATAACCATCTTGCCCATGCGCGGAGCGCCGGTCTCCGCAAGCAGGGGCTTGAGGATCGCCATACCACCCTTCATCGCATTCGCCGCGAGCAGCACCTCTGGCACGAACAGGATACCGTCGCGGAAATCGTTGCCGACAATCGTCATTCCGCCCACAAGCGCTTCGGTCAATACCCTATATGGCACCCATCCTCGGTCGAGAAGGATCTGTACGCCTTCCTCGACCTCTTCCTTGAGGCCATCGTACAGGTCGTCGAACATTTGCGGGACAAGCTCTTCGTCGCTGAGCTCGCTCAGAATGATGTCGTCTTCATCATCATCGTCATACATAGTGATACTCCGGACCCAAACGGACGCCCATGCAGCTTTCGCCCTAAATGTGCTTAATCGACATGGTAAACTAGACCGGTCGCGACATAGGGAACGCCGCAACCGACCGATTTAACTTCGAACCACACGCGCCGCTTGTCAGTCGTTCATGATATGTTCTAATGTGTTCCCGATGGGTGCAGTGGAAACATACCGGATTCCAACGGAGCGTCGGAAAGGTCGCGCCGCTTCTGGCAATCCCGCCGTGAGGTTCGAAGCCAGGCATCGCGAGGTCGTGGATGATGGATGGGATCTTGAGACGGTTCTTCCGCCTCTCCGTACCGAGATCAGTATCAAACGCCCGCGACGGGTAATCAACGCCGATACATCTCCCGGTCTCGGATTTGAACGCTCGATCAATCCCTACAGGGGCTGCGAGCATGGATGCATCTACTGCTACGCCCGTCCAAGCCATGCCTATCTCGGGCTCTCGCCGGGACTGGATTTCGAAACTAGGCTGATCGCGAGACCGGAGGCTCCGAAGGTGCTGGAGACGGAACTGTCCGCCGAGCGCTATCGTCCCGAAGTCATCACCATGGGAACCGATACCGACCCCTACCAACCGATCGAACGCGAACACCGAATCACTCGGCAGATCCTGCGGGAATTCCGACACCCGGTCGGTATCGTCACCAATTGAACGCTGATCGAGCGTGACCTCGATATCCTGGGAGAATTTGGAAAGGCCTGACTTGCAAGAGTTGGAATCTCGATCACGACACTCGATTCGGATCTTGCCCGGAAGATGGAGCCGCGGGTACCCTCGCCGTCCCGCCGGTTGCGAACGATCGAGCGGCTCACCGCGGCTGGGTGTCCCGTGCGTATAATGGTTTCGCCGATCGTGCCGGCACTTACCGACCACGAGATGGAAGCGGTCATGACCGCGGCGCGCGAAGCCGGTGCCGTGGCGGCCGGATATGTCATGCTGCGCCTTCCACTGGAAGTCGCGGACCTGTTTCGTGCTTGGCTTGAGGAGCGGTTCGCCGACCGTGCCGACCGGGTCATGCGCCGGATACGCGATACCTAGGGAGGTCGCGAACACAACCCACGATGGGGAAAGCGGATGAAAGGCACGGGTGCTTCCGCGGATCTGCTCGGGTAGCGATTCGTCATCGCCACCCGTCGTTTGGGGTTGAAGGACAGGCTGGTGTCTTTGCGAACGAATCTGTTTCACGTTCCCACGCGTCCCGGCGACCAGCTTTCGCTGTTCCCGAATTAGTCCTATCCTCCGCGCCGACGTTTGCGGCGTGCGGGTCGCTCCGATGCCCTGTCGCCTGTACCGTCATTCGGGGAGATGAAGGGGCCGAGAAGCTCCGCGACCTTCTCCAGCGATGGCCGTCCACTGCGCGGGTGGCTTTCCAGAGCGGTTCGCATTCGCCTGATATGATCGGGCATCGTTCCACAACAGCCACCAATGATACCCGCGCCGCAGTCCCGAGCGAGCACCGCATAATCGGCCATCAGGTCGGGCGTGCCGTCGTAATGAATACGACCATCGACGTATTTTGGAATTCCGGCGTTTCCTTTCGCGATGAGAGGAATCGAGGGGCCGGCGCTATCGAATCTGAGAATGGTACGCAGAAGATCACTTGCGCCGACGCCGCAATTGGCGCCGAACGCGACCGGACGGTGGGGCAGCTTTCCGACCAACTTCACCATATCGGTGGCGGTAACACCCATCATGGTGCGTCCGGCGGTATCGAAAGACATCGTTCCGCACCACGGCATTTCAGCCTTCGCCGCCGCTTCGGACGCCGCTCTGAACTCCTGAACGGCCGAAATGGTTTCCACCCAGAGCACATCCGCACCGCCGTCCTTAAGGCCTTCGGCCTGCTCGTGAAAAATCTCGACCGCTTCCGCGTGCTTCAGGTCGCCCATAGGCGCCATAATCTCGCCGGTCGGTCCCATCGAACCCGCCACGACCACCGGGCGCCCGGCTCTGTCGGCGACTTCCCGTCCAAGTTCGGCGGCGATGCGACTCAGTTCGTAGGAGCGTTCCGGGGCGTCGTGGAGCTTGAGCCGTGCGGCGTTCGACCCGAAACTATTGGTCAGGAACAGATCGCTGCCAGCTTCTATCATGCCGCGATATAGCGAGCGGATTTTCTCCGGATCCGTTTCATTCCAAAGCTCCGGCGCTTCGCCGGCGGCAAGCCCCATATTGAAGAGATTGGTGCCGGTCGCGCCGTCCGCGAGAACCCAGCCGCGGGAATCCAGCAGATCGGTGAGAGGCGAGGGATGCATCGCGTTACCGTCCTTGGCGAATTTTTCGCCAGTCTCCTATAATATGTCTATACAAGCCCAACTGACACCCAAAAAAATTATGACGCAAATTCATATTATTAATAATGATTATGAAAGTCTTGTGAATTCAGCTTGGGAGACATCATCGACGCGGGCATGATCGACGTCAATACCGGTTTGCTACGTGCGCAACCGGCTCTGGAACACGTGAGTTCACGTTCGAAGACTCAGGTCGCCGATGTGCTGGAGCGGTTTGCGGTCAATTCAGTGCTGGATCGTGATCCGGAACCGGTTCGCTTAAGCTTCCTGAAGCACCTGCTCCTTCGCCTCGACGAGCAGGTCCCGCATTTTAGTGCGAATCGTTCGCTCGTCGGCTTTGTCTCCAAGATCGCCCGCGACCTTCCGATAGACATCCTCGTCGCCGGCCTCTTCGAAATCCGCCGTCACTACCTCTTTCGCATAGGCCGACGCCTCGTCACCGGACTTGCCCAACAGGTCCGCCGCCCAAAGCCCAAGCAGTTTGTTACGCCTTGCCGACGCCTTGAAATTCAGTTCCGCATCGTGGGCGAATTTTGACTCGAATGCGTTTTCGCGATCTTCGAAGGTCGACATGTGCTCAATCCTCAGAAAGTGTGATCCATCCGCAACGATATGGTTCTTCTAAACCATCACCGCAAGCCCTCAGGTTGCGGCAATATCGGCAATGCTCCAGAAGCAGGCACCCGACCCCGGAAATCGGATACAAGCGGTATTCGTTGGATGGCCTCTCATTATCGTCTACATTGGGTCTATCATGGTGATGGCCAAGACCTGCTCGTGAGGTGGCCACCGGATGCGGGACCGCAATGCGATGATCCTGCTTATGCCTCCGCATGACGGAGGGGATTCGCGCAGGACTGCGGTAGGCCAGCCTCCGGTGAGAGTTCCGTTCACGATTAGGAAGAACCGCAGTCATCCCGGACGATTTCTCCGATTCATCCGGCGGTTTCGAAATGGGCCTGCCTTGGGATATCGGCCCGAGCGCACGTTATGAAAGATTTCGCATTCGCTCTCCGAACGCCGTGATCCCATCGAGAAAACCCTGCCTCGCATCGGTGAGCGGATGGTTCCATCCAGGGCCCTCGGGAGGTTCCGGTGAGGAGCCGTCCCTTTCGATGACCGACCGGAGATTCCGCTCGATATGGCCAGCCGCGTTCAGCGCGACCTCCGCAAGCCTCTCCCTTTCCCTCCGGAAAGTCACCCCTCCTAGTTTTCGAGTTCGTCCACCAGCGTTCCGATGATGAATGGAATGCGCTGGAGTGCATGGTCGAGGCCCATCGGATCGGTGAACCCGTAGGATGCCGTATGATCGATTCGCCTCCTACCGTTCATCCGGCGGATGGATTCGGCGAGACCGATGTGGCCGTGTCCCTCCGTCTGGTTGGCCAAGAGATTCAGGTTATGACTTTCCTTCGAATCGATTCCCGACCGGCCCATGATCGGCGTGGCGAGATATTCCGCCGCGTTGGTGGAGTCCGCAATGAAGCCGCCGCCATAGGTGTAGGCCATCTACCACCCCATCCGGAAGACACCGCGGGATATTTCATCGCTATTTTCAGGCGTTCGAGAAAATTTCCCATGCAACATATGGTATTTCCCGGGCCTCAGTAAAGCTGGAAACCTCGATAGACTAGTGTCCGCCAGAAAACCGACAAGCTGCGGATTTTTCGCGGTAAATAACGGTATCCGCCTTGCGGGGATTCACCGGATATGGCGGTCAGGGTATGCCGCGGAATCCACCAATCCTCCACCCGGGAGGCACCGATGCGCAGGGTCCACGACACCCGGCGGAGGCCCGGCGCCCCCGACATCAGGAGGATCAGGCCGACCGTGAAATCGAGGGACGACATCCCGGCGATCCCGATCGGCCTCCAGGACCCCTGCGGCGACGAAGGGACCCGAAAGCGGCTGTCCGGGCTTCCGGGTTGGCTGGTGCTTCCCGGAAAGAACCGCCGCGTCGGCGGGCCGGGGATGGAACCGTTGACCATCCCGGTGACCGGCGTGGTCAGGCAGGGTCCCGGGTGCGGTTTCGACCGGCTTCGGGAACCGGCGAACGGGCACCGGACGATCCGGCGAAGGCCGCAGGCCGGGCCACGGATCATGGGACGGATACGGATACGGATACCGGCGTCCGGTTGACAGCGTGTCGCTCCCCTCGCCGGAGCTTCCCGCCGAGGTCGGAAGGATGGTCGTGGAGAGGGGCCACAGGGTGGCGGCGGAAAAGCCTGGCGCCGCGTCGCGCGGCCGCCGTCATTCCTTCGTGGCCGGGACCGACGTGCATCATCCGACCGACCGCTGCCTGCCGATGGACGCGGCGCGGTGCATGGTCCAGGACGTGTCCCGGGCCTGCGGGGGGCTTGGGTCGCCCGGCTGGCGGCGGAAGGAATACCTTTGCGGAAAGCTCCGCAGGCTCTGTCCCGGTGCCGCCAAGTCACGGCTCGCCAACCCGCGCCCGAGGGACGTGGAGGCGCCGCTCCGGCTGGCGCTGAAGCTGGCGGACAGGGCGGAGGCCGGCCGCGCGGAGATCGACGGTAGGTTGGGCATCCCGGGCCCATCGGACAGTATCCGGGGCTTCATCGGCCATGTCAGGCCCCGGGCGGACCTGACCGGACGGCGGATCCTGAAGGGAGGGACGATCCCGCACCGCGGGAAGGTGCACCCGATATCCGGGCCGCACACCCGCTGGATATCGAAGGGAAAGGCCGGGGGCCCGGTGGAGCCCGGCGTCCCCGTACGCGTGCCGGGGACCGTCACGGATTCCTCCTGCACCGTTCGGTGATGTGGGAGGGGAGCGACGTGGACGTGGCGGTCCCCATGGGCGGGGAGGCGCGGGCCCGGTTCCCCGACCTGTCGGTGGTGAGCTTCGACCGCGGTCCGCACAGCCCCCCGGACCGGCTGGGGCCTGCCGGGATGCTGGAGCTGAACGCCATGCCGCGGAAAGGCAGGCTGTGGAGGGCGGACCGCTGACGCGGGGGAGGGGAGGCGTTCCGCGGGGCGCGGCACGCCCACGCCGCGGGCGGGCCGGCGGAGGCCCGTATGTTCACCATATGTTCCCGCCGCCGACCGTCCCGTCGAAGCCCCGGGCGGCGCTCCGACGGGCCCGGCCAGGGTCCCGTGAAGCCGGAATCCGCCGGATTCGGCCCTGTCACCGGAAAACACGGGGTTTTCTGGCGGACACTAGACTACGGGTGTCGCATGAATTTCATACCCCGAGAATCCGGAGCGGGAAACCGTCGTTCCAGCCCGCCCTTTTCCACATCACGCGGATGGAGCCGCGGTCCTTCGCGCTGTTGGGAAGGTTCATCGCCATGTGCTTCATCACCGCGAAACTCCTGGGGCCCCGGTCTTTCCCCGCCCGGCTGTCATCGTCCCGGAAGGTCACGTCCAGCGCCCAGTGCAGCCGGTTCCCGATTCCCCGGTGCGGGCGCACGGCATGCGCGAACCGCCCGGCGTCGGGGGGCGGCGACGGGATGGGGCACCGCGTCTCCACCGTGGTCTTTCCGCCGGTCTCCCGGGCTGACACCACCCGCCCGATGCTGGCCAGGCCCTCCCAGCCCGGATGGCGTTCCCGCAGCCGGCCGATGTCCGCGCACTGGCTGCACCCACGCGTCCCGATCCGGCCCCCATCCCCGTCAACCGTCCGGAAACGCCCGACATTCCCATGATCCCGCTCCCCGGACCACAGCGGAACGTCCTCGTGCAGGGTGCCCTGGTTCGCCTTCAGGGCGAGTGCGTGATCCGCTCCCCGGTCACGGATTTCCTTCGCGCTGGCGCGCTGGCGCCCCATGGCGCCGGCCGTGACGGTCGCCCCCTCCAGGTGAAGCGGCTCCTGCGGCCCGGGAACGTCCTTTATCCCATTGCCTTCGCCAGGCGCCACGCCGCTGCCCCGGGACCGGGCGCAGGCCGTCGCACCAGGCGGAGATCAGGTGCAGGGCGCCATTCCGCCGGCCTTCGGGCCCCGCATGGTCTTTCCGTCCACCGCGACGGCGCGGCCACCGAGGTCACCGCGGAGCCCGGCGGCCCACCGCGTGAAGGCCTCGCCGAACGCCTCCGGACCGAGCGCCCGGAACACGGCTGACAGGGTGTCGTGGGAAGGGGTGCCATTGGCGAAACCGGACAGCCGGCGCAGGAATTCCAGCTTCTCCCCGCCGTATTCGGCGATGCCGACGAAACTTTCGCACCCGGATATCACCCCGCAGAGACACAGTGGAAGGGTCCCATGCAGCGGATACACGACCTTCGACCGCCGCCGGGGGCCCTCGGGATCTGACATAACGGACTGGAACGACGTGGTTGTCCTCATGGTACCGCTCTCTGGTTCATGCCGTTTCGCAGCCTTGAACCAGACGGCTACCGTCTGCGCAACCACGCCTGCCATTCATGCGATACCACTATGGAAATGCAGGGCATTCCCACGCTCAAATCCATCCCGGACGCTATTTTATGCTGGCATGGATTTTCCGCTGGCTTTCCCTCCCTGCGGCTGTTTCGGAAGGGCATGGACACCGGATCGGACATTTTCGCGGTCAGACCGCCGGATTTCCGGGCCTCCGACGTAACGGCACGCCTGGCGCGGCCCGCGTCACGTGTTCGGGTGGCGGGGACGCTGGGTCGGCCTCGCCGGCTGGAGGTCGGGCGCCTCAGGTGCGGGCCCCGCGACAGGTGGGTCGGCTGGAAGCGGGGAATCCGGTTCCGGCGCCTGCACCCCATCGCCGACAGCACCCGGTTCCCCGTCCCGGGCGCGCCGGGCGTCTTTCCCGACCTAGCCTCCCGTGCGCTCGCCGCGATGGCGCGGCGGGAGTTCCCGGGCCGGACGAAGGGGTTCGCCGGCGCGAACGGAAAGTGCACGGACCCGCACGGGAAGCCGAAGGAGCTCCATGTCTTTCCCCCGCGCCGGGACGCGCGCGGGCGTCATCGCCGCGCGCCTCATGGGCATCGGGGGCGGAACCGGCGCGGCGCGGTTCGCCGGGGCTCCGGACCGGACGGAGCCGGAGGCGCCCGGCGCATGGTACGGCAGGAAGGAGGGGCGGTTCGGGCCGCCGTCGAAGTCCGTCATCCACCGCGTTCCCGCGGAGACCGGTTCGGCGGAGACGGAGGCGGTCCACGTCCCGTCCCGCCATGGGCGGCGGGATGGGCGCCGTCCGGGCATCGCCCGAGGACACGCCCGTGGCGGGGCGCGTCATCACCGCGGACGCGCCGCACACGGTCAGGGACACCGCCCGCGGCATCGTCGGGACCCACGGGGCCGACTGCCCGATGACGGTTAGGGCCAACGCGCCGGAGACCTTCGGAACCCTCGAACCCATCGAATGGGAACGGGACGCGACCGGTGCGTTCGCGGAGGGGGTCACCAAGGCGCACGGTGGCGACGGGCGCCGCCGCATCCGGACCATGACGCCGCTGCCGGGCGCGGTCAGCCACCCGCATATAAAGCGGATCTTCCGTGTCGTCCGCGGGCGGGAGGAACCGAGGCCGGGCGGACGGAGCGAAGAGGTCGCCCACGGCATCACCACCGTTCCCGCCGGCCGGGGGACACCGGAAAGCCCGCTCGCGTGGAACCGCGGTCACCGGTCCATCGGGAACCGGGACCACCGGACGCGGGACGTTGGCTTCGACGGGGACGCAGGCCCCGGCCGCGGAAGGCACGCTCCCCTCAACGGCGCGGCCCGCAACTCCATGGCGCCCGCGGTCATACCGAGGCGGAGCCCGGCCATGCAGGCGGAGCGACCGTCGGAACCGTTCACGGCGGTGTCGCCGGAGACCATCCTGGCCACGCACCGCGGGCGGGTGCCGGGCCGGATGCGGGGAGCGGAGCGCGTCCTGTGCGTCCGGGACGGCACCGACCCGAACCTCGCGACGCGTCCGGGCCGTGAGGGGCTGGGCCTGACCGGCCGCGACCGGAACCCTCCGGGAACCCTCGGGCCGCACATGCACCCGATGCCGGTGGTCGACGGCGGCGGCATCCCCCCGGGCGTTCCGCACATCGGGTACGGCCCGCCGGACGACGGCACCGGAAAGACCGGGCGCTGGCTGCGGGGCCCGCGGGCGGCCCCGGCGCCGGCGCGGGAGACCGGGGACGTGCGTCCGCTGGTGGTCATGGACCGCGGGGCGGACGTGTTCGACCTGTCCGAGGAGCGGCCCCGGCCCGGAAACGTCGACATGCCGGTGCGGGGGAGGCGCGGCCGCAGCCTCGGTCCCGGCCGGCCGAAGCCGTTCGGGGCCATGCGCTCCGGGCCGGTGCGGGCCCGCGCGAAGCTGGAGATACCGCGGGCGTCGGCGCGAGGCGGGGGGCGGCGGCGAACCGGAAGAGGCCCGGGCGGCGCGCGCGGCGCGGGTGACGCCGCGGCGTCCGGGGAGCCGGAGATGTGGGCCGCGCACCTGCGGGAGGAGACGCCGCCGGATGGTGGCGATGGCGCCGCCGGGCGGGGACCGCCGCCGCGGGAGACCTGTGGCGACGCCATCACAACCATGGCCGTCCCCGGCGGCGACCTGAACCGCAGCGGAGACGGCCCGCCGGGCCATGAGGTGACCTAGCGGGGCTACGCCCGGCCCGCGACGATGGCGGACACCTACGAACGGCTGCTCCGGCTCGACCGGTCCAGCCAGCCCTACCGGACCCTGCGTCCAGACGGAAGTCGTGTGTAATGGGCAGGTCGGGGCCGTCCGGTCCCGCGACCGAGGTGGCCTGACGCCACCCGGAACGGTGCCCGGACACCGGCCCGGTCGCCGCGGACGCGCGTCCCGGTCAACCAGACCCCCCCCCCCCCCCCCCCCCCCCCCCGATACACCCGAAGCCCGGGCCCGGTTCGGCATCGTGCGGTCCCGCAGGCACCACGGCTCCGTGTGACGGCACGAACGCTTCCGCTCCCTCCAAAGCGTGGGAAAGTCCTAATGGAAATGAAATTCAGGCTGCACGGGTGGTTTGTTCTCGTCACTCCGCAGGATGCCCATGAAGGCAAATCCATGAAAGACCGCATAACGGCTTATGGCGGAGCGCAGCGACTGATTCGGTGATTCTGTTTAGCAAGGTATATAATTCCCAAAAATTGCCCGCTGTGGCGAATGAATGTGGCGCGATAAAGAGATCGGTTGAAGCAGGTTCCAGAGCTTTAGGGACACAAATTCCCAAGCTTATAGCGTCTGGACAAGGGGCGGTGCTGAAGATTTGCGTATTCCATATCGGAATCTTTCTGTCTTTGTTCAGGAATTGGCCGCGCAGTGGTTTGCAGGTTCCCGTACCCGTCCCCTCAAATCAGTTACCCGAGGGCGAATACGGAAGCCGCTGCCTCAGAAGGCGCACCGTCGCAGCAAAGCATCGCACGACCGCCTTCGCATGGAATTCACCACAGCTTGGACGAAACTATTCTGGTGTTGAACCCGGCTTTGCGAAGCTCTCCAAAAAGACGCTGATGCTCCATTTTCGGGCAAAGATCCTGAATCACGTCATAACCCTTGGCCTCCGCTATTTCGGCGGCTTGTTGGTTTCTTACCCCGATCTGCATCCAGATCGTGCGAAGCGCGGGCAAATTATCGAGTGCCGATTCGACAATCGGCGCAACGAATTCCGAACGGCGGAAGATATCAACCATGTCAACCGTCAGATCGGAGGGCAGGTCTTCGATGCTGGGGTGAACGCGCGCACCGAAAAGCTCTTCTCCGGAGCAGGCTGGATTGACCGGTACCACGCGGTAACCTCTCAAAGCCAGATAGCGGCCTACAAAATAGCTCGGCCGGATCGGGTTGGGGGATACGCCGATGAGGGCGATGCATTTCGCGTGACACAGTATGCGCCGAAGGTGACTGTCAGAATAATTCATGGGTTACGCTATATTAGTTTTCCAAAGCATCAACACCCTGAGCGACTCCGATGCCGCTGCATATTTTCGACAGTGCCCCAGGGACAGGTTGGTTCCATCTGCAGTTTTCATCCGCGTCGATCACGCCAATCGGACCTGCGATCCACCAATCAGGTCTGCTGATGTCACCGGTTATGGATTGGGAGCATTCGAACGTGATTTAGGGCCCGTTGACGTTTCCGGTCGAACCGCCGGTCTGGACCGTTCATATCCGTCCCCGAACACAGCCGGAACGGCGTTACGGGCAACCGGGGACGCAACCATGGAAAGGAGCGGGAACGGACCTTCGGACGGAATGTTGCGGGCGATCGGGGAGTTTCCGCCGGGCGGGGTGGGCGACCCCGGGGTCACGGTGGCGGACGGCCGCCCCTTCGGCGGGGTCATCCTCCGGAGGGTGCGGCCGGGTGTCCCCCGGCGCGGCCTTCCCGGGCGCTTCGGGAAATGCGGCGGCGTGTCCGGGCGCCGCTGGCGCCGGGTGCCGAAAGGCGTGACCGACCGTATATTCGGGGCGCTGCCGGGGGATTTCGACCTGGAGCACCCGTTCGTGGACGGCGCCTTGACACAGGCTCACCGGAAGGCGGCGGGAGGAAAAGGGGGGCCGGTCTTCCGGCGATCCTGATCGGCCTCCAGGATCCCTGCAGCGACGAAGGGACCCGAAAGCGGCTGTCCGGGCTTCCGGCAGGATGGTGCCGCCCGGAAAGGGCCGCCGCGTCGCGCGGCCGCCGTCATTCCTTCGTGGCCGGGACCGACGTGCACCATCCGACCGACCGCAGCCTGCCGATGGACGCGGCGCGGTGCATGGTCCGGGACGTGTCCCGGGCCTGCGGGGGCTGGGGCCGCCCGGCTGGCGGCGGAAGGAATACCTTTGCGGAAAGCTCCGCAGGCTCTGTCCCGGTGTCGCCACATCACGGCTCGCCAACCCGCGCCCGGGGGACGTGGAGGCGCCGCTCCGGCTCGCCCTGAAGCTGGCGGACAGGGCGGAGGCCAGCTGCGCGGAGATCGACGGCAGGTCGGGTATCCCGGGCCCATCGGACAGTATCCGGGGCTTCATCGGCCATGTCAGGCCCCGGGCGGACCTGACCGGACGGCGGATCCTGAAGGGCGGGACGATCCCGCACCGCGGGAAGGTGCACCCGATATCCGGGCCGCACACCCGCTGGATATCGAAGGGAAAGGCCGGGGTCCCGGTGGAGCCCGGCGTTCCGGTCCGCCTCCTTGAGGACCGGCACCGGTTCATCCTGCACCATTCGGTTATGTGGGAGGGGAGCGACGTGGACGTGGCGGTCCCCATGGGCGGGGAGGCGCGGGCCCGGTTCCCCGACCTGTCGGTGGTGAGCTTCGACCGCGGTTTCCACAGCCCCCCGGACCGGCCGGGGCCTGCCGGGATGCTGGAGCTGAACGCCATGCCGCGGAAAGGCAGGCTGTCGAAGGCGGACCGCGTCCGGAAAAGCGGGGAGGCGTTCCGCGGGGCGCGGCGCGCCCACGCCGCCGGCGGGTCGGCCATCAACAACCTGGAGCACCGCGGTCTGGACCGCGTCCGCAGCCACGGAAAGAAGGGTTTCGCCCGCACCGTGGCGCTGGCGGTGCTGGCCGCGAATGTCCACCGCCCCGGCCTGATGCCGCCGGCGAGGGAGCGCCCCGTGCTCCCCGCCGCCGCCTGACCGGGGCGTCCACCGGTGAACCGGCCCATGGAAGGTCCCGCCGCTGCGGGGCCCGGACCGGCGTGCCCGCGGGCCGGCGGAGGCCCGGATGTTCACCATATGTTCCCGCCACCGACCGTCCCGTCGAAGCCCCGGTCGGCGCTCCGACGGGTCCGGCCACGGCCCCGTGAAGCCGGAATCCGCCGGATTCGGCCCGATCCCCGGAAGAACACGGGGTTTTCTGGCATACACTACATTATCCGTAGCGGCCTGTGCGACCCTTTTTGGGCGCACGGAACGATTACATGCGCTCATTTCTGGCTGAATACAACGCTATGGAAGCCGCAT
>CBDAVS010000023.1:0-5322 GCA_965201085.1 uncultured Rhodobacter sp.
GCAGGAGGCTGTCCGCACCGCGATCGGAGCCGGCACGGGAGGATCAACCACGGTCGCCGGCTTCGGGACGGAGGATGTCGCCAGTCTTACACTGGATTCGACCGGCGGCTATAATTGGATCGCGACCACATCTGTGGAGATACCCGCCGACGACTGGTGGCTGATCAATCTCGGCTACTCGGCGGACGGACGCTGGATCACCATACGCACCGCTGACCTGCGGGCGGTAACGGCAAGCTCCGGCGCCGGCGCGTCCGCCTCGGGCGAATATGTGGAGATCAACGGCCCCGGAGGCCGGATGCGGCTGGGCCGCGACTCCGCGAATATGCTGAGAGTAGCCACGCAGCGCAATGTCGATGATCCAAGCCCGCTGCGCATTCTGCGGGTGCTGCCCAACACCGGATCCAACACGGTCATCACCGACGCCACCATCACCGGAGACGGCGGCACCGCAACCCCGCTGTCGGTCGCCAATCCATTCACCGCCGCGGACGAGACCAAATTGGACGGGATCGCGGCTGGGGCCGAGGTCAATGTGCAATCGGATTGGAATGCAACCACCGGTGATGCATTCATTCAGAATAAGCCCAGCATTCCGAATGTTCCGAGCGCGCCAAGCAGCGCGCCTGATCAGCGGGATTACAATCTGCGGGTTGCAACGGACGGCACCGCGTCATGGGAGCAGGACACCGGCGGAGGCGGAGGAGGCGAGGCTAATGTTCAAGCCGACTGGACTGAAACCGACACGGCTTCCGATGCATTCATCCTTAACAAGCCGACCATTCCGACGCTGCGGACCGATGCGCAAATCGGGCGATGCGGCGTTTTCCAATCCGCCGACCGATTTAAGCGATACCGAAAAAGGCGATGTCCGCCGCAACATCGACCTGGACGATTCGCAGATCGGCGTGCTGGCTTTTAGGAATCCGCCGGGCAATTTGACGACAACGCAGCAAACGGCGGTTCGGACCGCTATAGGCGCGGGGACCGGCGGAGGAGGAGGCGGCGCGTCAAGTTTCACGGGGTTGACCGACACCCCGGCGGCGCTTGGAACGGCTGGTCAGCTTTTGCAAGTCAACATGGATGCGGATGCGCTGGAGTTCGTGGCGCCGACCGGCAACGGGATAACGCGGACTCTGCGAGCGACCAGCTCAGCATTGCCGACCGCAACGGTCCAGACGGCGCCGGCATTGGGAACGGAGATCACCGGTTACACGTGGACGCTGGCGCCCGGCGCTCACGATGCGGGTTGGCGGCAACAGGATAACGCGACGATGTTCGCAGACAGCGGCGGCAACGAAGTTTTGCAGCTCGGCGTTGATATCGAGCTGGTTGTTGACGGGACGGTTGTCGACCGGGGTTTTGTCACCGAGGCCGCTGATTCGGATCTGCCTCTGCGGACGGTCGTGACCGGCGCAATGGCAACCGGAGTTCAAGCGAGGGTCCGGCCGGATATTGATGTCGTCGGTTTGTTGTTTTCCCGGTCCGGGCGCCGGGCAATCTATGCCGCTGGTCTGGCGGCGCCGATTCAAGCCAACGCGATTTTGCGGGTTTATGAAGTCGCAATCACTCTATTCGGCGGTACCGGCGGAGGAGGCGGAGGCTCGTCGACTTTCACAGGGTTGACCGACACGCCGGCCAGTCTGGGCACGGCCGGGCAATTCATCCGCGTCAATTCGGCCGGCACTGCTCTGGAATTTACGGCGGCGCCGATGGGCGGAGGAAGCGGAACCTCGCGCTATCTGCCAAGTCCGGACGAGCGGGCGACCGAAAACGGATTTTTGTATATGGGCTGGGAGGATGACTTTTCAAACGGCTGGGGTATCCGGCGGGTGTCGCTGACGACCGGAGCGGCGGAGACCGCTTCCGAGCAGGGGCAATGTGATTTACACGACTTTGAACGCCGCATGGCCGCAGCGCGCGAATCTGGATTATACCTAGAAAAAAAACGTCTCCACAGCGCATCGAGAGAGCCATGGAATGAACTTCCACATAGTAGAATACGCTAAAAAGTTTGGCGTCTCTGTAACGATATTTATAAATCAGCAGCAAATTAAAGCAGATTTATGACAACAATAAAAGAACAAAGATATTGAAAATCAATGCAGCGTATGGGAAAACAGCGGAAACGGGGTGAATCATGAGCAAAAAAAGCGACGCAAAGCTGGCAAGCTCCGAGACCGGCATCGCAGCGGGCATCCGGGCGCTCAATACTGCGGTCGCGGTTGCGCAGCCGCACGTCCTGGATGATGCGCAGCGCGGTAAAACGGTAATGCCGAATAAGGATCGGGAGCGGCATCAGGATTTGATACAAGCCGGGTTGCTCGGTCATCAGCATTTTGAACGCGCCCTCGGCAGATTCGACAAAGACATGTCGGCAAAGCGGCGGAGGGAGCAGCGGCTGGCGAAAATCAGGCTGCGGCAGGAAAAGCGGCGGCGAAAAAAATGAGCATATCGAATAACATCATCGCGGACGGCGATGCATCGGTCGACTCGACCCGCGGCATATTCGAGATCACCGGCGACGTTGGTCAGGACGGCACGATCGACGGCGAAACCGTTATCATACGAGGAAGCAGCGCACGGCTCAGACCGAACGCGAGCGGTTTGGTCATTTCCGATTCGCAGGTCAAAATCCGCAACAACACGCCCGGCGATCCATTCGTGTATTATCAAGCCGGCGGAAGCCGGACGTCAAACCGCAATCTGGACCTAAGCAACACGCATGTTCTGGCAGAGGAGCGGAGCAGCCGGAGCAATATTTTCGTCCGGCATCTGGTCCGATGCGTCGTAACGGCGGAAACCGAAAACCGGCAAATGTTCGTTTACACAAAATCCGGCGCCAACATAGTTGATACCCTTTTCAGAGGCATCAACGTGTGGGAGGTCTATAGAGCGCCTGCTCAGGTCGCCGGGTTGACTATCGACAATTGCGGCGCCGGGTTTTTGAACTGGGAAGCCGGCCGGCTGGATTTCACCGGATTCGATCTTGTCAATATGGGAACGAATGCAGCGCACGGCTGGCTCGGCGGCGGCAACTCCGGCAATAACACCTTATTCAACTGGAATCCGGGCGCCGGTTTCGACCGGGAAAAAATCACATTCCAAAGCGGCAACGGGAATTACTGGGAAGGCCGGACGATCGTCTGGCGGTTCGTCGACCTGAACGGCAATCCGGCGCAAAACGTCAAAATCCTCTATAGCGACGACCGCGCGGCGGAGGGAACGCAGGTCCTGCAAGCGACTTACACGACCGGCGCCGACGGCATCCCGGAGGGAACGCACGATTCCAAACAAGGCGCGGCGAAAACCGCCGGCGACGAACCGGTGCTATGGATTCGCACTCACCGGTCGACCCTGACCAGCAGCGGGTCGTTTCCTGCAAGCACCCTGACGGGAACATCATCCACACAGCGCAATTACAATATCATTACAGTAACACCGCAATTTGAATTTCGCGGCTATGGATATCTGCCAATCGACGGCCACGGACCCGGCGAGGATTTTCAGCTGACGGCGCCGGTCGGGACGATCAACAACGACGGGACCGCAGCGGAGCCGGTCGACATCCCGCTGGCGCCGGACCCCGGAATCACCGTGACCAAGGCGGTCGCCGACGCCTATACCGAACTCAATACTGCGGAAAATCTTTATCACCGCATGGTTTCAACCTGGTTTGACAGCGGCTATGCAAAACCGTCTTGGGACGAGGGCATTGATCTGGGAAGCGCCAATCTAAGTTTTCGCGACCCCGATGCTATGGGCTATGATCAAGCGGCTTTGATAACATTCGCCTCGGGAACTTGGACGATTAAAACCGGCAATCTGTTCACGGGCAATTTGAAAACGACTGGCACTGTCATTATTCCAAACGGCGTGACAGTCGTGGGCGTGGTTGAAGACTCGACCGGCATCATAGTTACGATCACCGGACTGCCGGCCGGACACGATGCGGTTGCAGCGGCTTGGCCGGCGGTGCAGGACACCACGGATCGGCGGAATATTATTACCGGATCGGTTGCAAGCGATACGGCGACGACCGTGAGTCTAAAATTGGCGAGCGGGCTGGAGTATTGGGTTGTCGCCGATGCGGTTTCATACCGGCGGTCGGCGCCGTTTAGACTTAACACCGCATCGCAATCGACCTTGGAAATTTCCTTAACGCGGATTCAGGATGCGGCCGGCAACGACTTGATACCCGCTGCAAGCGAATTGACCGAAAACGAGCAGCTGCAATATGATCATATCGAATACGACACCGGCGCCGGCCGCGACACTTTCCGCTTTCGGACCCGGCGCGGCTCGACCGGATTCAGCGGTCAAGTAAGGCACAACCAAAGGCGCGGAGATTCCTCTGCTTACCGGACTGATCACCGGCAAAATCACCAACCCCGCGGCCAATTCGGGATGGAACGGGATCGCGACCGATGGAAACCGGATTTACGCTTTGCACGGAGTCCGTGCGAACGGAAACGGCGGTTGGATTTATGCGCTTAATAGAGATGCGACCTTCACAACTCACTCCGCCATAAACCTGACGCCTCCGAATGACGGGCAGGGCATCCCGACCGACTGGCCGACGGACATCGCTATGATTCCGCACACCCGGACTCTGGTCGTCTTGTGGGCATTGGGCGGGTTGCAGCGGATTGAATTGAACGAGCCGACAAATGCGGAGGCTTTCGGAAATCCCGAACAAATCCGGTATTTGTCATTCCCTCCGCATCTGTTCGATTCGGTCACCGGATCGGCATCGGCTCAGGGTCTGGCAATGCGCAGCGCAACCGAGGCTTATGTCGTCATGGCCAATCCGCACGTGATTTTGCGCGTCAATCTATTGCGCAATACATGGACGGCCGACACCGCATTTCCGACTTTGACGCTTTCGACCGAGCCGGTCCGGGGAGTTGCATACGACGAAGTCGATGATCAATTAATCGTGATCGACGAGGACGAAGTTGTCATCATCATCGACCCCGACACCGGCCGGATTAATGTTGATTCGGAATTTTTGTTAACGCCCGGGACCGGCGAGGACTATGTTACAGGAATGGCCGGCTATGGCAACGAGCTTTTGACCTGCTGGAATCTGACACCGTTATCCGGCAATCTGCGGTTGCGGACCTTCGGCATCCGGACCGGTCAATTGCAGGACGGCGAGGTCGTCGGCGTGCAGTTTTTCGAGTTCAGACCGGTCGCCAGATTCATGGAGGTCGTCCAGTCGCGGGCGTCCAGTCAGGCTAATCGCACGTGTCCATTTTCTCACCGGGGTCGATTGCTTTCGAGGCCCGGCGGCAACCGGACCGTCGGCGCCAATATCAG
>CBDAVS010000024.1:0-8952 GCA_965201085.1 uncultured Rhodobacter sp.
AGCGGCATCCAGAATGTCGTCTGCCGGCACGAAGGAGGGGCGGCGATGATGGCCGAAGCGTCCGGGAAAATGACCGGTAGGCCGGGAATCGCGTTTGTGACACGGGGACCGGGGGCCACAAACGCGTCTTCGGGAGTGCATGTGGCCCGGCAGGATTCAACCCCGATGATCCTGTTCATCGGGCAGATCGCGCGCGGGCACCGTGACAGGGAAGCGTTTCAGGAGCTCGATTACCGCGCGTTTTTCGGGCCCGTCGCCAAATGGGCAGCTGAGATCGACCAGACAGAGCGCATTCCCGAATATGTAAACAGAGCGTTCCACGTTGCGATGTCGGGTCGTCCCGGGCCGGTGGTTCTGGCGCTACCGGAAGACATGCTGTCCGAACGCTCGGATGCACCCGTTCTTTCTCCGACCGCGGTTCCGCTGACCGGACCAAACGACGCTGCTTCAGACCATCTTCTGGAAAAACTTGCCCTAGCCGAACGACCTCTGGTGATCGCTGGAGGGTCCGGGTGGAGTGAGGAGAGCTGCGGCTCGCTGCGGCGCTTCGCCGAGACGCAGAGCCTGCCGGTCGTCACTTCATTCCGTCGGCAGGATCTGATGGACAATCGCTCACCGAGTTACGTCGGTGATCTGGGCGTGGGGATGAATCCGGCATTGGCGGAACTGTTAAGGGAAGCCGATTGCCTGCTCGTTCTTGGCGCCCGTCTTGGGGACATCACTACCGGTGGATACGAGCTGATTGACCCGGCGCGGCATGACAAGACGATTCTGCATGTTTATCCAGACCCGGATCTGCCAGGTTCGATCTACAGAACCGAGCTCAGTATGGTGGCTCGGGCACCGGACATCGTTGCCCATCTCTCGCGTTCTCCCAGATTTGGCAATTGGACCGGCTGGACCGAGTCCGCCCGTCAATCCTGCGAGGCCTGGAGGCGGCCACGGGAAACGCCGGGTGCGGTAAAGCTCGAACGCGTCGTACGATGGCTAAGCGACAGGCTACCGGAGGATTCGATCATCACCAATGGCGCGGGGAACTACGCCGCGTTCGTGCATCGATATTTCGTTTACAAGGGGTATGGTACACAGCTGTCGCCGACATCCGGCTCGATGGGCACGGGATTTCCCTCGGCGGTGGCGGCCGCCCTGCGGTTTCCTCACCGGACGATCATCTGCTTCGCGGGTGACGGCTGTTTCCAGATGACGCTGAATGAGATGTCGACCGCGATGCAGTATGGGGCGACTCCGATCGTGGTGGTCTGCAACAACGGGTGTTACGGCACGATTCGGATGCATCAGGAGCGGTCCTATCCGGGACGCGTGTCTGGAACCGATCTGGCCAATCCTGATTTCGCGGCGCTGGTGCGGGCCTATGGTGGCTACGGAGAGATTGTGGAAGATGATGCTGAGTTTCCGGCGGCGTTCGAACGAGCACATGCATCCGGTCGCCTGTCGGTTGTGGAACTGCGGCTGGATCCTCAAATGCTTGCGGCATCTGTGGATCTCTGTTAGTGGAGAGGACGTCGCCCTTATGTCAAGGTATACGGAGTTTGGTATTGAAAGATTTAACAATGGCACTAAAACACCCGCTCCCTGATTAAGAGGGCACCGCATCTCCTGTACAGTCTGTCGGAATGTCAACCAAATAAGTATATTAGTGTCCGCCAGAAAACCGCCAGGCTGCGGATTTTTTCCCGGTAAATGACGGAATCCGCCTTGCGGGGCTTCACCGGATATGGCAGTCAGGGGGCGATTTCACCACCATATGCCGCGGAATCCGGCAATCCTCCCCTTCAGGAGGCCCCGATGCGCAGGGTCCACGACACCCAGCGGCGGCCCGGCGCCGACATCAGGAGGATCAGGCTGGAAGTGAGGTCGCGGGACGACATCCCGGCGATCCTGATCGGCCTCCAGGACCTCCACGGCGACGAAGGGACCCGAAAGCGGCTGTCCGGGCTTCCGGGTCGGCTGGTGCTTCCCGGAAAGAGCCGCCGGGTCGGCAGGCCCGGGGATGGAACCGTTGACCGTCCCGGTGCCCGGCGTGGTCAGGCAGGGTCCCGGGTGCGGTTTCGACCGGCTTCAGGACCTGGCGAACCAGCATCGGACCATTCGGGAAATGATGGGTCACGGCCCGTGGGACGGGGACGGATACCGGTGTCTGGTTGACAGCGTGTCGGTCCCCTCGCCGGAGCTTCCCGCCGGGGTCGGAAGGATGGTCGTGGAGAGGGGCCACAGGGTGGCCGGAAAAAAGCCTGGCGCCGCGTTGCGCGGCCGCCGTCATTCCTTCGTGGCCGGGACCGACGTCCACCATCCGGCCGACCGCAGCCTGCTGATGGACGCGGCGCGGTTCATGGTCCGGGACGTGTCCCGGGCCTGCGGGGGGCCTGGGCCGCCCGGCTGGCGGCGGAAGGAATACCTTTGGAAAAAGCTCCGGAAAGGCTACCTCCGGGTGGCCACGTCACGGCTCGCCAACCCGCGCCCGAGGGACGTGGAGGCGCCGCTCCGGCTCGCCCTGAAGCTGGCGGACAGGGCGGAGGCCGGCCGCGCGGAGATCGACGGCAGGTTGGGTATCCGGGGCCCATCGGACAGTATCCGGGGCTTCATCGGCCATGTCGGGCACCGGGCGGACCTGACCGGACGGCGGATCCTGAAGGGAGGGACGATTCCGCACCGCGGGAAGGTGCACCCGATATCCGGGCCGCACACCCGCTGGATATCGAAGGGAAAGGCCGGGGTCCCGGTGGAGCCCGGCGTCCCCGTCCGCATACTGGAGGACCGCCACGGATTCCTCCCGCACCGTTCCGTCATTTGGGAGGGGAGCGACGTGGACGCGGCGGTCCCCATGGGCGGGGAGGCGCGCGGGCCCGGTTCCCGGACCTGTCGGTGGTGAGCTTCGACAGGGGTCCGCACAGCCCCCCGGACCGGTTGGGGCCTGCCGGGATGCCGGAGCCGACGCGATGCCCCGCAGGGGTAGGCTGTCGAAGGCGGACCGCGAACGCGGGGGAGGGGCCCGGCCACGGCCCCGTGAAGCCGGAATCCGCCGGGTTCGGCCCGATCCACGGAAAAACACGGGGTTTTCCGGCAGACACAAAGTAGTCAATTGGAGCACTCCAACGACCCACTTTTTCGTTTCTCATGTTATATATTCACGGCATGATGACTTCAACGAAAACAGGAAAATGGAATGGTTAAATTTCCAGAACATTTGCATCGAGAGAAGGACGGGGTGATGACTGGCAGCGGCCAGTACCGTCTCCGACCGGCGATACGGACGATTTTGCCTGGACATTCCGACCGTGTACGCGGATCTTCCGCTTCGCCACATCCATCCGCGCTTTCCGGCAGATTGCAATCTCTGGCTTCAGACCACCTCACTTCCTCGTAGGTCACTGATGCGCTTCGCGAAATTCTTCATCATGCCGTGAGCAGATTTGCCCGCTTCCCCGTAATTCGCGTTTCAACGATGGAGCCCCTTTGCATAGGCGCGGACAGTTCCACCTGCGCGAACTGTTCCGTTCGACCAACCGTAGAGCTTTCCATCAGCACCCGGTGAACGCTGCCGACCTGTGACCGGAGATGCCGGTCGACCGCCATTTGACCAGCCGCTCTCAATCGTGCCGCCCGGTCCTTGATCGCCTGCCCGTCAACCTGTGGCATCCGAACCGCCGGCGTGCCCGGGCGCGGTGAATAGGGAAATACATGCAGCCAGGTCAGGTCACATTCTCCAATCATTCGCAGAGAGTTTTCGAACATTGCTTCGGTTTCGGTGGGAAACCCCGCGATGATATCGGCGCCAAAGGTGACTTCCGGCCTGAGTCGTCTTGCCTTCTCGCAGAACCGGATCGCATCGGAACGCAGATGCCGCCGCTTCATACGTTTCAGGATCAGGTCGTCGCCTGACTGAAGGCTCAGATGCAGGTGCGGCATCAACCGGGGCCGCTCGGCGAGCGCTCGCAGTAGGTTCCCGTCAACTTCCACCGAGTCGATCGAGCTCAACCTTAGACGCGGCAGTTCCGGAACCAAATTCAGAATCCTTATCACCAGGTCGCCGAGTCTGGCGTCGCCAGCAAGATCACTGCCCCAGGAGGTAAGGTCGACACCGGTCAGCACCACTTCCCGATAGCCACGGCCAGCCAGCCTTCGAACCTGCTCCACCACCGTCTCGACCGGTACCGACCGGGAATTGCCTCGACCGTAGGGAATGATGCAGAACGTGCAGCGATGGTCGCAGCCATTCTGGATCTGAACATAGGCGCGGCTTCTGGCACCAACCCCGTCAATTGCGTGGTCCTCGGCCTTGGTAACGTGCATGATGTCATCGATCTTGACCGGTTTTACCTTGTCAAGTTCTCCGGATGCGATCTTGTCCCAGGTATCGGGCTTAACCTTTTCGGCGTTACCGATCACCAGATCGACCTCTTCCATCTCGGCGAAGTTATCCGGCGCGACCTGCGCGGCACATCCGGTAACGATCACCTTGGCGGTGGGGGTCCCGCGTCTTAGCCGCCTGATCTCCCTACGGGCCTTCTTTACCGCTTCGGAAGTCACGGCGCAGGTATTCACGACCATAGCGTCATCAACGCCATGCCGCTCGGCGAGCACCCGCATCGCTTCCGTCTCAAAGGCGTTGAGTCGACAGCCAAAGGTTGCGAAGCGAGAAGCCATTGGGATCAAAGCTTCATGTCAAGTGCTTTCGGTGCGAGAGAGGCATCGAATACATGCGCGGTCGGGCCTGCCATCCAGACCCCATCTTCTTTCCAGTCAACTTGCAGGTCGCCCCCATCCAGCTTCACCGTCACATTCCGACCTGTCAGACCAAGCCGCGAGGCGGCGACAGCCACCGCGCAGGAGGACGAGCCCGATGCGGGGGTCACACCGACACCACGCTCCCATACGCGTACGCGGATGCGATCGGTTCCTTCGAGGTGACAGAACTGGACGTTGGTCCGCTGCGGAAACAGCGGATGGCATTCGATTTCCGCCCCGCGGCACCTGAGATCGACCGCTTCAGCATCATCGACGAAGAAGGTGCAATGCGGGTTGCCCATTCCGGTCGCGACGGGATCACCCCTCAGTGGCAGGTGCAGGGTGTCCATTTCTTCCGCCAGCGGAATGTCCGACCATTCAAGCAGCGGCTGCCCCAAATTAACACGGGTCCAGCCACGACCCGCGTTCTCGCAGGCAAGAAGACCGCGTTCAGTCCGCAGCACAATCGCCTCGCTACCTGATTCGTCCAGTAGATATCGGGCGACGCAGCGGGTTGCGTTACCACAGGCTGCGGAATTTGAACCATCGGTGTTCCAGAAACCAAGCCGCGCGTCGGCCACGGCATCGGTTTCGATCAAAACCAGCTGATCGAAACCGATTCCCCGCCTTCGGTCGCCCAGAGCCCGCACGAAATCCGCAGAAACCGATACCG
Source organism: uncultured Rhodobacter sp. (assembly GCA_965201085.1). Classification (GTDB taxonomy): domain Bacteria; phylum Pseudomonadota; class Alphaproteobacteria; order Rhodobacterales; family Rhodobacteraceae; genus JAPOUP01. The sequence goes on from CBDAVS010000024.1 coordinate 5,420, forward strand.
GTCGCGCGCGCCCATCGATGACCACGAAGTCGTTGCCCAATCCGTGCATTTTCATGAACGGCAGACCGGTGCCCTGATCCCGCTTTTGCATAACGCTGCATATATGCCACCGGTTTGACCGAATCCAGAAATTCCTGAATGATGGCGTATTGAACCACATCATCGCGTCCATCGATCAGTGCTTTTCGGAGGGCGCGGATGCAATGCCAGCTTCGCTTTCATGCGCACCGTCGTCACGGCAACCCGCTTGTCCTATTCATGAATGTCCGGCCTTTCCATGCCAAAAATGTAAGGAAAGCGTCCCCGGTCGCGACGTTTCAAGATGAATGGATCGTCTGATCTCCCCCACCCATTCGCGTCGATGTCATTCTCTCTGGCATTCGGAACATCGACCTATCCGGTATCGGGCAGCGCGATATCGTCGGCTATCGGCGCCCCGCATCGTCTCTAAGAGTTTGTTCCATAAGTTGAGTGGTCCCGCAGGATGTGGCATTCCGGTTGGTGAACGCAACCAGATACGGAGAGAGCCATGCCCTGGAACAGGACCACCCAACAGATCCATAAGCGCCCGGACGACTACAGTCAAAACGATCTGACCGACGCCGAATGGACCATCATCGAGCCGATGCTGCCGAAGCAGGGAAGGATGGGACGGCCGCGCGAGGTCGACCTTCGGTCGGTGTTCGACGCGGTCCAGTATATCCTGTCCACGGGATGCCAGTGGCGCGCGTTACCCTCTGGATATCCACCGTTTTCCACCGTCCAGAACTATTTTTACGCATGGCGGCGGAGCGGGCTCCTGGAGCGTCTCGTGCATCGTCTCCGGGACCTCGCGCGGCGGTGTTCGGGGCGCTCCGCGGAGCCGACCGCCGCCTCGATCGACAGCCAGTCGGTGAAGACCACGGAGAGCGGCGGGCCCCGCGGCTACGACGCCGGGAAGAAGGTGAAGGGGAGGAAAAGGCACCTGATCGTGGACGCCGACGGCACACCGATCGTCATGACGGTTCACACCGCCGACATCCAGGACCGGGACGGCGCACCGGACCTGATCGCGAAGCTGCTGGAGACGGTGCCCACGGTGTGTAGGCTGTTCGCCGACGGTGGCTACGCGGGTCCGAAGCTGCGGGAGCGGCTTGAGGGGATGGGGTTGTCGAACGTGATCAGGATCGTCGAAAAACCGAAGAATGTCAAAGGGTTCACTGTTCTCTACCGCCGGTGGGTCGTGGAGCGGACCTTCGCCTGGATGGGCCGGTGCCGCCGCCTGTCGAAAGATTACGAAAGGCTCAGTGAGAACTCGCTGGCATGGGCGCAGCTGGCCGCCTGCCGGTTCCTGCTCAGGCGGGTGGCGAGGGCGTCAACTCCATGAAAAACAATAGTTTAATGATATCAGTGACTTATGATTCAAACTCTAACCATCCTCAAGGTTGAGCCAGGAGATATCACGCTCGGAAAGCTCGATCGCTAGCGCCGGTAAGGTTGACGCGATTTCACCCGGACTGCGAGGACCGATCAGCGCCAGAGACGGGAAATCCTGCCGCAGGACCCAAGCCGTCGCGACGTGATGCGGACGCACGCCGATCTTGGAGGCCAGCTGACTTGCCCTCTCGAACCTTATTGAATTGGAGGCGGAGGCGAAGCATATGTCGGGCGTCGTGCCTTCCAGCAGTTCCGCCCGCTCCGAACGCTCCACGAAATATCCCCGCGCCTGTGAGGACCACGAGAGATGGGTGGTTCTCGAATTCCGCAGAAACGCTAGCGCATCGCTCGTATTCGATGTAACGCATCCCGACCATACCGGTTGCTCCATGACGGCGAGCGACAGATTGTTGTTGAGAATTTCCAGCGGCTTGAGATCTTTCGCCGCCGCGTAATCGTTCGCCTCCCGTAATCTGGTCACCGTCCAATTCGAACCGCCAAACGCGCCGATCAGACCTTCAGCGTTAAGCTGGTTCAGCGCGTCGACGAACTCACCCACCGGAATATCGGGATTGTCTCGATGCATGATGTAGATCGGTGCGCATACAAGACCCAGCCGTTCCAATGATATCTCCAGCTGCGTCCGAATCACGTCCGGCAGGCAATAAGGGCTGTGCGCTCCTTTGACGATGACCCGCGCCTCACCCGCAACGCCTCGCGCCTTCATCCACTGCCCAAGCAGCGTTTCGTGCAGTCCACCCCCGTATATAAAACCGGTATCGAAACCGTTGCCACCCGCCTCCCACCAGGCATCCCAAACGATCGCACCTTCGGCCAATGTGTCACGATTGTCGCAACCCATGATAAGCGCGCTGATCTCTCCTTCCATACCATTGATCGGAACACGCGGAATGTCAGGCAGCCCTGCGGGAAGCGTACCCGGAAGAATGCGGATGCCTTCCGGCCTTTCCGCCGGGAGCTCATACCCCACGGCCCGACGCCAGGCGGCGGTCACCTCCGCCGTGCCTACGCTGTCCCGCCAAGACGGTGCCGGAAACCCGGCTTCTAGGCTACCCATGCGGATCCAGCGGCTCGCTTTTTCCGCCTCATGCGCGAACAGGATGCGCGGATCGGACAACGGTTCCTTCCGGGAAACTTCTCCGATAGTGATGTCCAATACCGCGTCCGACGGCCCCCGATCCCTGCCGGGAGTCCAAGGATCCGATAGATGAATGCTTCCCAAGCCTCCCGTTACGGAAGCCGTATTGGCCAGTTCGTGTCGAATCGAAGCGGCGCATTCGGCGACAATGCCATTCTCGAACAGCAGCAGGGCATGCGCGGTCTCATCGACCCCCGCAGGGCCCAGCCGCCCCATCCCCTCCACCCGCAACGGCTTGACGTATGGGAGATTACGGGCGGCTCCGGCGACAAGCCCGGCAAATGAAACCGGATAAACCCCGACGTCGAGAATTGCTCCGCCCCCAAGTTCAGGGCTGTCGAGGCGGGACGTCGTCTCGAAAGTTGAGGCAAACCCGAAACTTGCTTCCACGTGACGGACCTCACCGATTTCGCCCGACTTTATGATGTCGACCATTCGCGCGATCTGAGGATGACAGCGGTACATGAAGCCTTCCATGAAGAAGACACCTTCTTGGGCCGCCGTTTCGGTCATCGTGACGATCTCGCCCGGAACGAGGCCGGCAGGTTTCTCGACCAGAACATGCCTGCCGGCGCGCATCGCGCGAATCGCCAATTCAGCATGAAAGGGGTTTGGTGTCGAGATATAGATGGCCTCGACCGCGTCGTCCTCAAGCAAGGAACCGATATGCCCGTACCGCCGTCGCGCGGTCACGCCGTAGCGTTCGCCGAAAGCGGTTCGACGTTCCAGGTCGCGACCCGCGATCGCCACCAACCGGCCATTCCCGCTCTCCGCCAAACCCTGTGCGAAGTTCGCCGCGATGTCACCGGGCCCTACGATCGCCCAGCCCACCCTATTCGAATTATTCATTTCAATCTCGCCACCCGATCCGATTTACCCGAGGGAGCACCATGTTGGGGAAGTCATTGACGGTCAAGACAGACACGAAGGCCGTTCCGACACACAGAGCCATCCAGTG
>CBDAVS010000025.1:0-1052243 GCA_965201085.1 uncultured Rhodobacter sp.
GGGGCGCCGGGCGAAGGTCGTGGCGAAGCTGGAGGAGGGCTGGAGCCCGGACCAGGTCCCGGGGCGTCTCCGGCTGGAGGACCCCGGCATGGTCGGCCGTCAGCGGATATACGACCTCGTACGCGCGGACGGCGGGGACGGAGGAACGCCTTGCGGGCACCTGCGGCGGCGGGGAAAGGAACCGGACCGGCAGGGTGGTCGCCACGCGGGCCGGGGTCACATCCCGGGCCGGAGGGACATCCCGGAGCGCCCGAAAGAGGGCGGGGCGAAGGCGGGGGTCGGCGACCGGGAAGCGGACACGGTGATCGGCGGGGGACACGGCGGTGCGGTGGTGTCGCCCGTTGACGGATGCCCGGAATTCACGCCTGTCCGACGGGTTGACGGAAAGAGGGCGGAGGCGGTCGGCGGGGCGATGACCGACCTTCCCGAGGGTCCCGGCGCCAGGGTCCACACGATCACGGCGGACAGCGGCAGGGAGTTCGCGGGGCACGCGAAGGTGGCGAAGGCGCTGGAGGCCGACTTCCTCCTCCCGATGCCCCACCACCCGTGGGAGCGGGGCCTGAACGGGCACACCAACGGGCTGCCGCCCCGGTACCTGCCGAAGGGGACCGACCTGCGGCAGGTACCGGACGCCCGCGTGAAGCGGGTCCAGGACATCCTGAACGCGCGCGCCCGCAAGGCGCCCGGCTACCTGACGCCGGCGGAGGCTTTCGCGCGAGCGCGGCCTCCCTGAGGCGCTTCGCCCCGTCGGCCGACGGGGGAGAGGGAATTCCGCAGGCGCGCCCGCCCGGTTTCGGTCGGGCCACCCCCTCCCTCGCCCGGACGGGCGCGCCACCTCCCGCTTCGGGGCCCTGCCGCCGCCGGGAGGCCCGGTTACGCTCCGATCCGAAGGGACAGCCGCCGTATTCCGCGTGGAATCCGGGGCCCTGGCCGGAAAATCCCTCAACACCGGCCCGCCTCCTCCGCTCGGGGCCACCCCCTCGCTCCGGAGACGGGCCGGTGTTGCACTTCGGACTGGAAGTGGGGGAGTCTGAATTCTGCTTGAAGACACCGAATCTTACGTCTATTCCGACACCCTCACGTCCACCTATGGGGTCGCACCGTCCGATAACGCCGCTCGCTGCACTCACCGGTGTCGGGATTCCGTGGTTTGGGTGCGTATAGCCATCCTCACGTCCATTTTGCCTTCGTTCACGAGGCGTGAATCCCGCCAGCTTTTCGGCGGCGGGAAAGCAGCAGGCCGACCCTTTGTGATTTGACACTTACCATAGTACCGGAACCGCGCGAAGAATCGCTCCCCAGTCGATGTGATAACGGTGCCAATACTAAATGGCTCGGTTCGGTAATTGCGGCAGATTTCGGAGGGTATCCGTCCCGAATATGGCAAGGCACTGTAACGTAACGATAGGAAATCCGCGTTATTTCCGGCATGAGGCCTGTCTGTGTTTCATTCATTCGCCATATGTTCCCTATGGACACCGTCGAGCGGATCCCCGCTTCCCTCACCCGGCCCGACGGGGTCGGGCTGGGGGAGGCCCTCCTCGCCGAGCCTCCGGAGTCCGGCCCGCGCGAGCCTCCCGTCCAGCCGCCGTATTCCGCGTGGAATCCGGAGCCCTGGCCGGAAAATCCCTCAACACCGGCCCGCCTCCTCCGCTCGGGGTCACCCCCCCTCGCTCCGGAGGCGGGCCGGTGTTGCACTTCGGACTGGAAGTGGGGACGCGAAATGATGCCGTATGTTCGAATTACTGCGGCCAGAGCGATGGCTGAAACTGAATCCGGGCTTGCGGAATTACCGATGCTTTGGCCAAATCACGCTATGAGTTTTCGGATCTTCTCGCTTGTTGTCGGTTTGATGGCGTCTTTGGCAACGCCCGCGCTGACGGACCGACTAACCGTCGCCGTCGCCACAAATTTCCTGACGACCGCGCAGGATATATCCGACGCGTTCATTGCGGGTACCGACCACGAAGTGATTCTGGTCCACGGATCGACTGGAAAACTCTATGCGCAGATTGTTGCCGGCGCGCCTTACGATGTGTTTCTTAGCGCGGATGTGGAGCGTCCGGCGCGGCTGGTCAGTGAAGGTTTGCTATCCGACGATAGCCCGAAACCTTATGCGATCGGACGGCTCGCGTTCGTGCATATCGACCCGGGTCTGAACAGTCCGCTTGATGTTATCTTGGCGCGGGACGGTTTGCGAACCGCAATCGCGGATCCCGCTGTCGCACCTTATGGAGGCGCGGCCCGATCCGTCATCAGATCGATTCGCGGAGCAACCTGGGACCGCGATATCGTGTTTGGCGAGAGCGTTGCCCAGGCATTCGCCTTCGTCGCAACCGGGAACGCCGACATCGGGCTCGTTGCGCTTTCGCTTGCACGAGCCCATTCTGGCCGAATTGAGTTCCGTGAGGTGCCAGAATCGCTTCATGAGCCGATCCGTCAGGACGCCGCCCTTCTGGCGCGCTCAGAAACAAGCTTGGCGGCACGGGCATTTTTTGAATTTTTGGACAGCGCTGCCAGCACAAGAATTATACAGGCCGCTGGATATGGAGTTCCCCAGTGACCATGTGGAGTTCCGTTTGGCTCACGCTGCAGCTTGCCGGGATTACGACAGTGCTTCTGCTTTTGCTCGCGATGCCTCTTGCCTGGTGGCTTGCGGGAACGAAATCGCGCATACGACCGGTTGTCGAAGCGCTTACGGCAATGCCGCTGGTGTTGCCTCCAACAGTGCTGGGCTTCTACCTGTTGATATTGATGAGTCCCGGAAGCCCGATCGGCGCGTTTTGGGTAACCTTGACCGGAGAAGCGTTAACCTTCAGTTTTTCCGGCCTCGTAATCGCATCGGTATTCTACTCGCTGCCCTTCGCCGTGCAGCCGCTTCAGGGAGCGTTTCAGTCTGTCGGGCGCGGCATGATGGAAGCCGCCGCGACGTTGGGAGCCTCGCGCTGGGACGCTTTCCGCAGTGTCGCGCTTCCGCTGTCGCGACGTGGGGTCCTCACGGCTGCGGTGCTCAGCTTCGCCCATACCGTGGGTGAATTCGGCGTCGTCCTGATGGTCGGAGGCAATATTCCCGGACGAACGCGACTGATCTCGATTGAAATCTATTCCGCCGTCGAAACACTCGATTACGCCAGCGCCCATCTGCTCTCCGGCGGGCTCCTAGCTTTCAGCTTCATTGTGCTCACAATCGTTTACGTCATGAACGGGCGGGGAGTGAGGGCCGGTGTCTGACTTCCTCGATTTCGACCTAAGCCTTCGATTGGGAGAGTTCACCCTCAACGCTACGGCAAAGATCCCCCTTACCGGAATAACGGTGCTATCCGGACCTTCAGGAAGCGGAAAGACCACGCTTCTGCGTACCATAGCAGGTCTGGAACCGGCTGCCGAAGGTCGTATTCGATTCGCTGGCCTTGACTGGAGCGACTTGGGAACCGCTGATAGGAACGTCGGTTATGTGTTTCAGGATGCAAGACTTTTTCCGCATCTCGATGTGGCCGCAAACCTGGAATACGGTGCGGTACGGCGGGGAATTTCCCAAGAACGGTTCAATGCCATAATCGAAGCGTTGGACCTGCCTCCGCTCCTGCGCAGAATGCCGACGACTCTTTCGGGTGGGGAAGCCCGGCGGGTTGCATTGGGCCGAGCGTTGGCATCGGAACCGCGGATTCTGCTCATGGATGAACCACTGTCAGGTCTTGATGAGGTCCGAAAGGCAAGATTGATGCCGTATATCGCACGGGCTGTGGCGGAATTTGGGGTGCCAGCACTTTACGTGACCCATTCCGCGGAGGAACTGACCTTTCTCGCTGACCGGACGCTGATTATCCGCAACGGTGGGCTAGACGGTTGGACCGACTCACCACAACGATTGATGGGCATGGCAACCCGTGCGGATGGCGACAGGTTGGAACTGGCGATTGGCGGGATTTCGGTTCGGGTGTCAGGACAGGGCAGGGTGGGCGAAACCTGGGCCCTGCTTCTTGGGAACGACTGTCTGACAACAGCGCAGAAACCGGGGTTGTCGAGTTCCGCGCTGTCACTCAAAGCACGTGTCGTTCAGGTAGACGAAAACAGCCGCCGCTGTGTGGTGGAGGTTGAAGGTCAAAAGGTGACGCTGCCATGGCGCAATGGGCAAACCGAACTCCCTAGGGCCGACGATATACTCTGGCTGTTGCTTCCGCGAATTATGGCGCGTCAAGTGCAGGTCGCGCCAGAAGATTATATGGGCAGTGACTGAATGGGCTTTCCCAATGGCAAGAAACCAGAGCATCAAAGTTCATAGTGAGCCTTGGTCGGTGAAATACTGACTGACAATGGGCCGGATGAACGACAGATTTGGGTATGGTTGACCAAAACAGGCCAATTAATGTAGTATCCGCCAGAAAACCGCCAAGGTGCAGATTTTTGGCGGTAAATGACGGAATCCGCCTTGCGGGGAATCACCGGATATGGCGGTCAGGGTATGCCGCGGAATCCGGCAATCCTCCCCTCGGGAGGCCCCCATGCGCAGGGTCCACGACACCCGGCGGAGGCCCGGCGCCCCCGACATCACGAGGATCAGGCTGGACGTGAAATCGAGGGACGACATCCCGGCGATCCTGATCGGCCTCCAGGACCCCTGCAGCGACGAAGGGACCCGAAAGCGGCTGTCCGGGCTTCCGGGTCGGATGGTGCCGCCCGGAAGGAGCCGCCGGGTCGGCAGGCCGGGGATGGAGCCGTTGACCATCCCGGTGCCGGGGGTCGTGAAACAGGGTCCCGGGTGCGGTTTCGACCGCCTTCGGGAACCGGCGAACCGACACATCCCGATCCGGCGGAGGCCGAAGGCCGGGCCACGGATCATGGGACGTGGACGGATACGGGTACGGATACCAGCGGCTGGTTGACAGCGTGTCGCTCCCCTCGCCGGAGTTTCCCACCGAGGTCGGAAGGATGGTCGTGGAGAGGGGCCACAGGGTGGCCGGAAAAAAGCCTGGCGCCGCGTCGCGCGGCCGCCGTCATTCCTTCGTGGCCGGGACCGACGTCCATCATCCGACCGGCCGCAGCCTGCTGATGGACGCGGCGCGGTGCATGGTACGGGACGTGTCCCGGGCCTGCGGGGGGCCTGGGCCGCCCGGCTGGCGGCGGAAGGAATACCTTTGCGGAAAGCTCCGCAGGCCCTGTCCCGGTGTCGCCACGTCACGGCTCGCCAACCCGCGCCCGGGGGACGTGGAGGCGCCGCTCCGGCTCGCCCTGAAGCTGGCGGACAGGGCGGAGGCCAGCTGCGCGGAGATCGACGGCAGGTTGGGTATCCCGGGCCCATCGGACAGTATGCGGGGCTTCATCGGCCATGTCAGGCACCGGGCGGACCTAATCGAACGGCGGATCCTGAAGGACGGGACGATCCCGCACCGCGGGAAGGTGCACCCGATATCCGGGCCGCACACCCGCTGGATATCGAAGGGAAAGGCCGGGGTCCCGGTGGAGCCCGGCGTTCCGGTCCGCGTCCCTGAGGACCGTCACGGATTCCTCCTGCACCGTTCCGTCATGTGGGAGGGGAGCGACGTGGACGTGGCGGTCCCCATGGGCGGGGAGGCGCGGGCCCGGTTCCCCGACCTGTCGTTGGTGAGATTCGACCGCGGTCCGCACAGCCCCCGGATCGGCCGGGGCCTGACGGGATGCCGGAGCCGACGCGATGCCCCGCAGGGGCAGGCTGTCGAAGGCGGACCGCGTCCGGGAAAGCGGGGAGGCGTTCCGCGGCGCGCGGCGCGCCCACGCCGCCTGCGGGTCGGCCACCAGCAACCTGGAGCACCGCTGCCTCGACCGCGTCGGCGGCCCCGGAAAAACACGGGGTTTTCTGGCAGACACTATCTACGCTAGACGCTATAGACTACATTATCTAAGCATATGATACATCATAGAATTATAGAAATATAATGTTAAGAGCACCCTTCGCGAGGGGCCGGAAACGACTGCAGCTTTAGCCGCGAGCGCCAGGCTTCCCATGCTTCGGGTGTGTCCAGATCCGTCACCGCGTGCATTCCAGGTAACGGAACCGGATGAACGTCTTCACCCTCAAGGATGGAGCGTCCTCCCTCGTCACCCGAAAGCACGGCCAATTCCGCGAAAAGCCTTGACGGAAACACCACCGGATGTCCCGGTACGCCCGATGATGACATCCCCCGCACAATCCGGTCGGGGTGCGCGTCGGAGGCGGCAAGAACCGCGCATAGATCTTCAGAGGCCATCTCCGGCATGTCCGCGGGAAGAACGGCGAGTGCTCTTGTGTCCGACGAAAGGGATTCAGCCACGGTTCGAATGGAAGCCCCCATTCCTTCCGAAGCGTTCTCAACCCTGATGCATTGAACCCTCAAACCCGTCAGCGCCTGAACACGCTTCGGTCTGTCCGGTGCCAGTGCGACGATCACATGGGCTCCGGTCTCCAATGCCGCCTTCGCCAGCAGGCGCAGTAACGGCATCCCATCCACATTCTCAAGCAGTTTGTCAACCCCGCGCATGCGCGTTGAAGCACCAGCCGCCAACAAAAGAACGGTGATGTGTGACAAGCTACCGCTCCGGGATCAGTCCTCGCGGACTGAAACGCAAAACCAGCAGCATTATCAGCCCCATCGTCAGCAACCGCATATGCGCAGCCGATTCCCGAAGATGCTCCCTGAGCCAGTTCCCATCCGCCAGTCCCGAGGTCAAGGTTTCCATCAGAAGCAGTCCCAACGGCTCCACCTCGATCCAGAGATACCAAACCAGAATCCCTCCCAGAACGGCCCCGAAATTATTGCCTGATCCGCCGACGATGACCATCACCCAGATCAGGAACGTGAAACGTAACGGTTGGTAGCCCGCGGGGGACAGCAAACCGTCGAGCGAGGTCATCATCGCTCCGGCAAGCCCGCAGACCGCCGATCCCAAAACGAACACCTGAAGATGCCGGGCCGAAACGTTCTTGCCCATAGCGCTGGCGGCCGTCTCATTGTCCCGAATCGCGCGCATCATCCGACCCCAAGGCGAGTTCAGGGCATTCTGGGAAAGCCAGATAAGACCAGCAAGCACGATAAGAAACAGCGCTGAATAACACAGTTTCACGAAGAGGGAGGAGGCGGTGATGGGATCCAAACCCAACCAGCTGGCGCGCTCAACGAATTCAAGACTGTTCTGGAGGTCGATCTCGTAGGGTACCGGCCTAGGAATGCCATTGACGTTTTTCACCCCACGCGTCAGCCATTCCTCGTTCTTAAGCACGGCGATGATGATTTCGGCGATGCCGAGGGTGGCGATGGCCAGATAATCGCTTCTGAGGCCAAGAGCGGTCTTGCCGATGATCCATGCGGCCCCAGCCGCCAGAAGCCCGCCGGCGGGCCACGCCAGTATGACGGGCAGCCCCAACCCTCCCAAATAGCCGGTGCTGGACGGATTTATCTTTTCGATCGCCACAACCGCGGGATCGAATATAGCGCGGTAAATGAAGAGTCCTCCCAGAAGCACGACAATTACCCCCACGGATCGAATCCATCCCCGAAGTAGACGGTTCCAGAGGAACACTGCGAAAGTGATGACCGCCGCTCCGATCGCCAACGCGCCCGCCGCGCGGAGCCCGCCCACCTCCCATCCAGCGGGTACCGGTGGCATGCTCACCAACACAGTGGCGAGGCCGCCAAGCGCGAGAAATCCCATCACCCCCGCGTTGAAAAGGCCCGCATACCCCCACTGAATGTTCAGTCCCATCGCCATTATCGCGCTGACCAATCCCATATTGAGGATGCCGAGCGCCACGTTTGGGCTGCGATAGAACCCGGTTGCAACGATCAACCCCAGGACCAGAGCGAATAACAGCGCGTTCTTCATCGAAGCGCTCATCCGACTCTCCCGGCGAAGATGCCTGTGGGCCGGATTAACAGAACCGCGATCAGGATCAGGAAGCTGACGGCGAATTTGTAGTCCGTACTAAGGAACTGGACCAAGCCGGTGGGGTCGTAAGGGTCGGGAAGCAGATAGGTCAGCACCTTCTTCCAGGCATAGGTTATCGTCACCTCGGAAAACGCCACAAGGAACCCTCCCGCGATAGCGCCCAGCGGATTACCCAGACCCCCTACGATCGCACTCGCGAATATCGGCAGAAGCAGCTGGAAATAGGTGATGGGCCTGAAGCTCTTGTCCAGACCGTAGAGAACTCCGGCCACCGTCGCGAGCGTGGCGACGATCAACCAGGTTACGGCCACAACCCTTTCCGGGTTGATTCCCGAAAGAAGCGCAAGATCCTCGTTATCGGAATACGCGCGCATCGATTTTCCGGTACGGGTACGGTTCAAAAACCAGAACAGCAGAGCGACCACGGCGATCGCCGTGACGACGGTGATGGCCTGACTGGTCTTCAGAGCGAGCCCTTCCTGAAGTTTGGACCAGTCGCGGAATTCCCTTGCGCTTACGATGAAACGCTCGCCGTCGGAGAAGCGTTGGTCATTTGGTCCGATTATGAAACGCACAAGGCCGTTCATGACAAAGGTCACACCGACCGAGACGGTCACCAAGACGACGGGCTTGGCGCGCTGCGCTCTGTAGAATGCGTAAACCCAGCGATCGGTTCCGAGCAGCACAAGTGCGGTGGCGATGATTCCCACCGGCAGGGCGAGTAGTGCCGTCGGGAGCGGCCCGAATGTCACTCCGATCCCCTGCAGTAACCAGGTGAGAAGAATCGTCACCGTCGTACCGAACGCCATTGTGTCGCCATGGGCGACATTCGAAAAGCGTAGAACACCATAGACCAGCGTCACTCCCAGCGCTCCGAGCGCCAGTTGCGCACCATAGGCGGTCGCTGGGATAAATACGAAATTGGAGAACGCAACGAGGGCGTTGAGGGGGTCCATTATGTCGATCCAGGAACAGTTGACGAAGCCGCTGCGTCATTGCCTAAGCTGAGTCGAGCACTGTTTCGTTGACCTGCCATTCCTTCATTTGGGTTCCAGGTTATTGCCTTCGTGCGGAGAGTCGGGGACAGGCTTCCGGCATCACATCGCTTGATTTTCCTGCGAACCCCGACGGCCCGATCAATGTCGCGCGATACCCGAGCGGTGTTTTGGGTTTCAGCTTGATGCCGGTCAGCAGGTTTCGCATGGCGTTCCGCGATCAACACAGCGGAAGGTAACGAAAGGTCGGGTCTGCGGGCATTTCCGATCATGCCTATCCCCCGAGAAAGCTCTTGCGCACATCCGGATTCGCAAGCAACGCGGCACCCGTATCCGTGAAGCGGTTGCCACCCTGCACAAGGACGTAACCGAAATCCGCGATCGCCAGGGCCTGTTTGGCGTTCTGCTCCACCATCAACACCGATATTCCAGAGGTGGCGATCTCGACGATCCGCTCGAAAAGCTCGTCCATCACGATCGGGCTTACTCCAGCGGTCGCTTCGTCCAGCAGAAGCACCTGCGGTTCGGTCATCAAAGCCCGCCCCACCGCTACCTGCTGGCGCTGCCCGCCCGACAGTTCCCCCGCTTTCTGTCCGCGCCGGTCACGCAAGACGGGAAACAGGCCGTAAACCTGTTCCACCGTCGTCGCTACGCCGTCGTCTCGCAGGAAAGCACCCATTTCAAGGTTTTCCTCAACCGTCATCGTAGTGAAAATGTTCGACGTCTGCGGTACGAGGGCCATCCCTTTGGCTACCCGAGTCTGCGGGGAGAGCGTTGTTATGTCTTCACCATCCAGCCAGACCGTTCCCTTGCGCAGGTCGATCATTCCGAACAGGCATTTCATAGCCGTCGACTTGCCCGCGCCGTTCGGACCTACGACTACGGTGATTTTACCTTTCTCCACCGCTATCGTACAGTCACGAAGAATATCCGCTCCCATCCCGTAGCCACAGGTCATCCCCTCGCCCAAAAGAATGGGTTTCTCCGATGGGTGAGAGGCACCGTCTGCGAAGGTACTACCGATCGGATCGCCCACAGGTGGCATCGTACCGGCACTTATGGCGCTCGACCGGTCGTTCATCGCTTTGGCCTGAATCCGCGCGGTCTTTCGTCGAGGCTGGCTAATCGGTTCAATGATGCGGCTGCCGACTGTATTGCCCCGTCGGCCAGACGTTCCACTATCCTGCGGTGCATCATCCGTTCACTCTGCTCCCACTGGCGCCGAGATAGGCTTCGATCACCTGATCATTGGACTTGATCTCATCCATCGTTCCCTTTGCCAGCATCTTACCCTCGGCCATGCATATGATCGGATCGCAGAGACGGCCGATAAAGTCCATGTCATGTTCGATGATACAGAACGTATATCCGCGCTCGCGGTTAAGCCGAACGATGTTGTCCGCGATCGTGTTGAGTAGCGACCGATTCACGCCGGCACCCACTTCATCTAGAAAAACGGCCCTGGCGTCGACCATCATGGTCCGTCCCAGTTCCAGCAGCTTTTTCTGCCCGCCGGAGAGATTACCGGCCCTTTCGTCCGCAAGATGGTCGATCGTGAGGAATTCGAGAACCTCGTCCGCTCTTCGCCCGAGCTCCATCTCGCTGCGGTCCATTGGACCGCGACGAAACCAGGCGTTCCACAACCGCTCTCCCGGCTGCCCGCCGGGAACCATCATCAGGTTTTCCCTCACGGTCAGTGAGTGGAATTCCTGCGCGATCTGAAACGTCCTGAGAAGGCCTTTAGCAAACAGCTCGTACGGGGGCAGCCCGGTGATGTCCACACCGGCCATGGTGATGCGACCGGAGGTGGGTGCCAACGCGCCGGTGATTACGTTGAACAGCGTTGATTTCCCGGCGCCATTCGGTCCAATCAAGCCAGTGATCGATCCTGTCGCAACCTCCAGAGACGCGCCGTCTACCGCTCTGAAGCCGCCGAAATGCCTGTGAACATCCTTCACCTCGATCATGTTCCGCCCCCGAGCCCGCAGGACGCGCCATAAACGAACGCAGCCCGTCTCCTAAAATGAAACGGGCTGCGATCACAATGGGTCGGACCTAACCGTCAGCGGTATCTGACGGTTTCGGTCACGCCGTTCCTGATCTCCGTCTGCCGGAAACTGCCCGCCGCTTCGCCCGGAGCGACCAGTTCGACGGCACTTGCGCCCATATAATCGACCTCGCCGCCATTCGCGAGAATCTCAAGCGCCTTGCCGATTTCGCCCGGAAGTATCGGCTCGCCCGGTGCGTTGGCGACATCCATGACACTATCCTTGAAGACGCCGCTGACCGAGGAACCGGCGGCCTGCATCGCCAAAAGGATGAGAGCGGTTGCATCATAGGTTTCGGCGGTGAACGGTGACGTGGCGTCGAACATATCTCCCACCATTTCAACGAAGATGGCGTTTCCTTCGCTATCTGAGCCTGGATGCTGGCCGGTGGAGCCGTCAATCTCGGATCCGAAGTTGTTCTCCAGCGTCTGGCCGACCATGCCGTCGGGGAAATGAAAGGTGTCGAAGGCACCTGAATCGAGGGCACTGCGGAGAACTCCGCTGCCGCCTTGATCCACGTATCCGATGAGGACGAGGCGCTCTCCACCCGCGGAAGCGAGTGCGGACACTTCAGCCGAATAGTCGGCCTTGCCGTCCTCATGCGCGGAGTTGATCGTGACGATACCGCCAGCCGCCTCGAACGCCGACTGGAAGCTGTCCGACAACCCCTTGCCGTAATCGTTGTTGGTATAGGACACGGCGACCTCGTTGATTCCTTCTTCCATAAGGATTTCCGCCATTACCTCGCCCTGTCGTGCGTCCGAAGGTGCGGTACGGAAGAACAGACCGTTGTCGTCCGTAGTTGTAAGGGCAGGGGAGGTCGAGGCCGGGGAAATCATGACGATACCGTTCGGCAGCGCGACATTGGTCAGCGCCGCGATGGTGGAGCCTGAACAGGCGGCGCCTACGATCGCGTTGACACCGTCAGCGGTTATCATGCGCTCCGCCGCCGCCGCCGCCGCCGAGGCGTCGACACAGGTGGTGTCGCCGCGTACCGAAGTAACCGTCGAACCGTCAAGCAGCATACCGCTGTCGCTTGCCTCCTTCATAGCCAGTTCAGCGGCATCGGCGAGTGGGGGAGTCAGCGACTCGATCGGTCCGGTGAATCCCATCAGGACGCCGAGTTTGATTTCTTCGGCGCCACCGGTTGCGGCGAAAGACAGGCTGGCGATCGCGCTCGACGCCAGGATCAGTTTTTTCATGTTACTCTCCATGTTTGTTGCGCGGAAGACTCGCATCTGCAGCGCGAAAGGCTCGTTTCATCGAAGCCGGTAAGCACGCAAATTGACCTTGAAAGCGCGGAATGCACTTCGGGGCACTCACGTTTGATCTCTCGAACGACGAAGGGCATCAGTGTAGACCACGGCTTGTTATCCAAAGGCGATTCAAACACCTATCGTGACCGAACCGATCCGTAAAGTGAGACATACATTATCAGTATAGCTAGTGCCTGCCAGAAAACCCCATGTTTTTCCGGGGATGGGGCCGAATCCGGCGGATTCCGGCTCCACGGGGCCGTGGCCGGGCCCCTCGGGGCGCCGCCCGGGGCTTCGACGGGATGGTCGGTGGCGGGACATATGATGAACATCCGGGCCTCCGCCGGCCCGCGGACATGCCGGTCCGGGCCCCGCAGCGGCGGGACCTTCCATGGGCCGGTTCATCGGTGGACGCCCCGGTCAGGCGGCGGCGGGGAGCACGGGGCGCTCCCTCGCCGGCGGCATCAGGCCGGGGCGGTGGACGTTCGCGGCCAGCACCGCCAGCGCCACGGCGCCGGCGAAACCCTCCTTTCCGTGGCTCCGCACCCGGTCGAGGCCACGGTGCTCCAGGTTGCTGATGGCCGACCCGCCGGCGGCGTGGGCGCGCCGCGCCCCGCGGAACGCCTCCCCGCTTTCCCGGACGCGGTCCGCCTTCGACAGCCTGCCCCTGCGCGGCATGGCGTCGGCTCCGGCATCCCGTCAGGCCCCAGCCGGTCCGGGGGGCTGTGCGGACCGCGGTCGAAGCTCACCACCGACAGGTCGGGGAACCGGGCCCGCGCCTCCCCGCCCATGGGCACCGCCACGTCCACGTCGCTCCCCTGCCACATCACCGAATGGTGCAGGATGAACCGGTGCCGGTCCTCAGGGACGCGGACGGGGACGCCGGGCTCCACCGGGACCCCGGCCTTTCCCTTCGATATCCAGCGGGTGTGCGGCCCGGATATCGGGTGCGCCTTCCCGCGGTGCGGGACCGTCCCTCCCTTCAGGATCCGCCGTCCGGTCAGGTCCGCCCGGGGCCTGACATGGCCGATGAAGCCCCGGATACTGTCCGATGGGCCCGGGATACCCAACCTGCCGTCGATCTCCGCGCGGCTGGCCTCCACCCTGTCCGCCAGCTTCAGCGCCAGCCGGAGCGGCGCCTCCACGTCCCTCGGGCGCGGGTCGGCGAGCCGTGACGTGGCGACACCGGGACAGAGCCTGCGGAGCTTTCCGCAAAGGTATTCCTTCCGCCGCCAGCCGCGCGGCCCAAGCCCCCCGCAGGCCCGGGACACGTCCCGGACCATGCACCGCGCCGCGTCCATCAGCAGGCCGCGGTCGGTCGGATGGTGGACGTCGGTCCCGGCCACGAAGGAATGACGGCGGCCGCGCAACGCGGCGCCAGGCTTTTTTCCGGCCACCCTGTGGCCCCTCTCCACGACCATCCTTCCGACCTCGGCGAGGAGTTCCGGCGTGAGGAGCGACACGCTGTCAACCAGCCGCCGGTATCCGTATCCGTATCCGTCCCCGTCCCATGATCCGTGGCCCGGCCTCCGGCCTTCGCCGGATCGGGATGTGTTGGTTCGCCGGTTCCCGAAGCTGCACCCGGGACCCTGCTTCACGACCCCCGGCACCGGGATGGTCTACGGTTCCATCCCCGGCCCGCCGACCCGGCGGCCCTTTCCGGGCGGCACCAGCCGACCCGGAAGCCCGGACAGCCGCTTTCGGGTCCCTTCGTCGCTGTAAAGGTCCTGGAGGCCGATCAGGATCGCCGGGATGTCGTCCCTCGATTTCACGTTCAGCCTGATCCTCGTGATGTCGGGGGCGCCGGGCCTCCGCTGGGTGTCGTGGACCCTGCGCATGGGGGCCTCCCGAGGGGAGGATTGCCGGATTCCGCGGCATGCCCTGACCGCCATATCCGGTGAATCCCCGCAAGGCGGATTCCGTCATTTACCGCGAAAAAATCGCACCTTGGCGGTTTTCTGGCGGACACAAGCTATGCGTAGAGTATGGGTATGTTCAGGTAACGAAAATTCGGGCTACAGGCGGAACGGTCGCCTATGCAGACATTCGCCGCCTTACCGCTAGCGGATATCAGCGGTTAAGGCGTTTCAGAAAAAAGATGGGTGGAAAGATGAAAGACAGCACACCGTCGCTGCAAAGGAGATTCCTATGAAACCGACGCGTGAAAGGCTAGACGTCAGAACAAAGCCGATGAGCTATCAGCTGACGAAAGCCGAGATGGAAAAGGATGTCGGGATTGACGCATCCCCGGAAGACACAATCCGGGCCGCGTTCCGTCAGGTAAAAGCAGTCGAGGATCCAGACGCTTAGGCTGATGGAACCGGGCGGCTTATCGCCGCCCGCCTTCCCCTGTGGCACTTTGGTATATAGTGTCCGCCAGAAAACCGCCAAGCTGCGGTTTTTTGCGTTAAATGACGGAATCCGCCTTGCGAAAAATCACCGGATATGGCGGTCAGGGGGCGATTTCACCACCATATGCCGCGGAATCCGGCAATCCTCCCCTTCAGGAGGCCCCCATGCGCAGGGTCCACGACACCCGGCGGAGGCCCGGCGCCCCCGACATCACGAGGATCAGGCCGGCCGTGAAATCGAGGGACGACATCCCGGCGATCCTGATCGGCCTCCAGGACCCCTGCGGCGACGAAGGGACCCGAAAGCGGCTGTTCCGGCTTCCGGGCAGGATGGTGCTGCCCGGAAGGAGCCGCCGGGTCGGCGGGCCGGGGATGGAGCTGTGGACCATCCTGGTGCTGGGGGTCGTGAAGCAGGGTCCCGGGTGCGGTTTCGACCGGCTTCGGGAACCGGCGAACCAGCACATCCCGATCCGGCGAAGGCCGAAGGCCGGGCCACGGATCATGGGACGTGGACGTTCTCGGGAAGGCGAACCTGACAAGGCTGACCACCGGGAACGTCCACGGCATCGGCACCCTCGCCTCCGGTCTGCTGGCGGTGGACGGACGGGTGCGGACGTGGACGCCGCAAGGGTGTGCATGGCGCAGCGAAGCGCTTCAGTGTGGCTTCGGCAGACGCGGACTGTCCCGCTCTGGTTTCCGATCCGGCGCGCGTCATGCAGGCGCTCCTGCCATCACCGCCGAAACGCGGGAACCGTTTCCAGCCCAGTCAGGTCCGTTCGACCAGCTCGATCAGGCGCACGTACCGCTGATCCGAGGTCAGCGCCGGAGCGGCCTCGGCGATCAGTTTCAGCACTTCAGGCAAGTCGCACGATTTCCGGGACAGGGCAGGAGGCGTGACCCGATCCGTCAGATCCAGAACGGCTTCGGGAAAACGGGAGGTGATCGGTTTCTCCTCAGCGAATTCCCGGGTGAACCGGTGGAACGAATGGTCGTTGATATCGACCGGTATCAAAAACTTTTCGGAATGAGTAGTTAGGGGCTTGAAGCCTGTCTCAAGATCGCTTATATATGATTCGCAGACAGAGGATAGCACAATGAACCTACTGACCATCTTCACCCGCTTTCCCGATCAGGAATCCTGCATCGCTCACCTGGAAAGAATCCGCTGGGGCGATGATCCACACTGCCCACATTGCGGCTGCGATCACGTCGCCCGCAAACAGGACAACGACCGCGTCGGTCGGTGGAACTGTCATGGCTGCAAATCCAGTTTCAACGTTCTTTCCGGCACCATATTCGAAAAGACCAAGATACCGCTTCAGAAATGGTTCCTTGGCATTGGCCTGATGGTGAACGCGAAGAAAAGCCTTTCGAGCCATCAACTCGCGCGGGACCTGGACATGAACCAGAAATCCGCCCACTACATGCAGGAACGTATCCGCGCTTCCATGCTGACCGAGGAAAAGATGCTGCTGCAAGGCGTCGTTGAAGCGGATGAGACCTATGTAGGCGGCAAGCCGCGCAAGGGTAACAGGCGCGATGACGACACGCCCACCAGGCGGGGTCGCGGCACAAGCAAGACACCGGTTATCGGAGCGGTTGAACGTCACGGAAACGTATCCGCCCGCGTTGCCACAGACCTTAGCGGCAAAGGTATCCTGCGCTTTCTGAAAGACACGGTCGATCCTGAGGGAACGCTGCTGATCACCGACGAATATTCCGCCTATAACGCGGCCAGTGACATCTATCAAAGGGCGGTCATAAACCACAAGGAAAGCTACGCAGACGGCGATACGCATACAAACACCATCGAGGGCTTCTGGGCCCTTGTGAAGCGCGCCTGGTACGGCTCGCATCACCATTACACCAAAGGCAGGATGCCGCTTTACATCGCCGAGTCCTGCTGGAAATACAACCAGCGCAAAAATACCGACAGCTTCGGAACCTTCATGCGGGAGTGCTTCGTGTGAACCGGCTCTATTATGGCGACTGCCTTACCATCATGGAAGAGATACCGCTTGGCAGCGTAGACCTGATCTATCTTGACCCGCCGTTCAATTCCAACCGCGACTACAACGCCATCTACACGACGGAGACTGGCAGGCCGTTACCGGATCAGGTGGAGGCCTTCTGCGATACCTGGACGCTGGACGAGGAAACGGAACGGGCAATCCAACATATGCCCGTATTGATGCGGGAAAACGGAATTGACGACGATATCGCCGAATTCTGGCGTATATGGTTGAACGCGCTGAGGAAAACCAATCCAAAGGTTCTGGCATATCTTGCGTATATGACGCAGCGCCTGCTTCGGATGCGCGGCATCCTCAAACCGACAGGTTCCATATATCTTCACTGCGATCCTACAGCTTCCCATTACATCAAGGTGATGATGGACGGGATTTTCGGGCATAGGAATTTCAGGAACGAAATTGTGTGGAAACGAACATCCGGCCATTCCGACTCAAAAACAATGGGTGCTGTTCATGATGTCATTCTGCGTTACGGGCGGACAGGAAAGGCCAGATATAACATTCAGTATGTTCCTTATAGCGAAGAATATACCAAAGAACGGTACAGGCACCGCGATTCCGACGGGCGACGATATATGGACGGAGATTTAACGGCCAAAGGCCTGAAAGGTGGAGGTTATAGCTATGAATACGAAGGCGTCAGTAACATATGGCGGGTTCCGTTCGATGCAATGAAACGCCTGCATGAGCAGAACCGTCTGTATTTCACGGCAGTCGGAGGAATACGGATAAAGCGGTATCTAGATGAAATGAAAGGCGTTCCTGTCAACGATCTATGGACGGATATTCCGCCGGTTAACAGCCGGGCAAATGAAAGGCTTGGGTATGCGACGCAGAAACCCTTGGCCCTCCTGGAGCGGATCATCAAGGCCAGCACCAAGCCCGGCGATACGGTGTTCGATCCGTTCTGCGGGTGCGCGACGACCATCGAGGCGGCGCATCGACTCAACCGGAAATGGATCGGCATTGACATAGCGATACACGCCATCAAGCGCGTCGCGAGCGTAAGACTGCGGGATCGTCTTGGCCTTGTCGAGGGAACGGACTTCACCGTTGAAGGCGTTCCGCGAAACCTTGAGGGAGCGAAAGACCTCTGGGAGCGGGACAAGTATCACTTCCAGAAATGGGCCGTCGAGCAGGTGGACGGGTTCGTTACGGCAAGGAAGAGCGGTGACGGCGGGGTGGATGGCCGTCTTTATTTTGATCTCCCCGGCGAGCGTGATCTTCAGAGCATGGTGATTGAGGTCAAGGGCGGCGCGAATGTCGGGATAGGCGTTGCGCGCGATCTAAGGGGAGTGCTTGAACGCGATTCCGCACAGATGGCGGGACTGATAGTGATGGATGATCTGGGTGACCGGAAGAAGGCGAATTTCGCCAGGGAAATGGCACAGGCCGGGGATATGGACGCGCTGGGCATGAAATACGCGCGTATGCAGATGCTGACCGTTCAGGAAATACTTGACGGCAAGCGGTTCCTTACGCCTTCTGTCGCTCGCGGCAAAGGGCTGGCCCAGCCCAGACTTCCCATCGGATAATGGGCTTCAAGCCCCTAACTACTCATTCCGAAACTTTTTCACAGCTTCGTAGACGCAAGGGAAATCATCACCGGTTTGACCGAGAAGTTCGATCCATGCACCTATCGAGGACGAAGTCCTGTAGCGGCGTTCCATGGGCCAGTGCTCGCTGATGAACGGGACGATGCATTCGGGCCAATCGCTCCTGTTTTCCTGTCCGGTCTCTCCCAGCCAGAGAATGAACCGGCTGCGGGTATCGTCGGACATCTCCCGCAGGGCCGAGCGCATTTCGCGGCGCGTGAGACCGCTTGGCTCATCCGGGTGGCGCATCCGCATGGAACCCAGCAACCGGGCCGCCGCCGCAGGCGGGCCGCGGTCCCACGTATATCCCTCGATCCTTGGGAACAGGCAGAGCAGGTGCGGTTTGATGGCCGCGATCAAAGGGGGCGAGAGCGTTTGCGCACCGCCAAGAAGTCCTTGAAGAAATCCGTTCCAGGCCGGTTCCGAAACTGGATTGTCGAAAGCCAGCATCGGAACGAGGCGCTCACGGGTCCAGTCCGGATCGACGGACATTAGCCAATGCAGCTTACCAAGCGCGATCGACACAGCGTGGTCCGGACCCTCTCCCGGTGCGGTGAGGAGGCGTTCGAAACGGGACCTGAAGTGATCTGGAATCAGCGAACCAGCTTTCCGCTTTTTCCCAGGCACTGCGCGGAAAAGCGCTTCCGTGCATTTGCCGAGGGGACCATTGATCGCATGCAGATATGTGCGTCTGGAAGGTTTGGTTATCTCTCCTCCCTGGCGAACTGCGCCAAGAACGCTCTCGGTGGCATCGGCTTCGCCGCTGACCATGCCGTCAACGATGTGATCGAAGACGGCCCAGCCAAGGTCCCTATCGAACTCAAGGTCGGCGGCCAGGTTCCGTTCAAGCCACCGGCCAAGGGGATGGCGCAGTTCGATGACGGCTTCACGCGGGAGTCGCGCCAGCCGTTTCAGGAAAACCCGTCTCAGCCTAGGAGCGATTTCTTCGGGAAGCACATCGATCATGTCCTCCCAGAGCGCCTGCGGGTAGTCGCCTGACTTTCCGGCCACCGTCAGCGCCGCCAGCGCCTTTCGTGGATTTGCCTTTACCAGACCGGTGAATGGGCGTCTCTCGGTGAACCCGCCAAAGTCGCGCTTCAGGTCCTCTTTAGCTTTGGGTACAATTTCCGGTAACGGGAGGTCCATGAGCGCATCAGGCGTCTCGTCTGTTCCACCCCAACCCGTGTAAGAGCCCCGTTCGGCTACGATCGATGACGCCCGGGCGTCGGTCCATCTAGGAATGCCCCGGATCAACCCGGCAAGCCGTTCCCTTCGATCTGTCGATAAACGACAGCCCCGCAGTTCGAGATACCGGGCGTATCGGGCGGGGTAGTCATCCGGAACTACAGAGTATTCCCCGTCCGACCGACGGGGAAGCCGGTCACGCCCCGCCAGAATGCGATCTGTCAGACGATCCCGGTTCTCCTGAGAGTACGCCTCCCATCGGTCCACAAGCAGGAACAGGAGCTCCCGGACCACTTCGGGATCCCAGAATGCCTCCTGATCGAAGGACAGCACGGTCTCGGCGGCATGGTCGGCCCCGACGGCGTCCGCTTTGTTCAGCGCATACAGCTTGAGCTTGCGGAAGAAGAACCGGTCGGTCGCGGGCCAAGTCTTTACATGGGCGCAAGCAAGTTCAGGCCACAGTGCCGTCATTCGGTCGAAGAGCCCGATGAACCAAGCCATGGCCTCCGCGGTTTTCCCGACGTAGCACTTTCCGTCAACCTCCCGGTCGGGGTAGCAGGTCGGGGTCGGGAAGTAGGTAGTCTCGATATCCGCCAGTAGACCTGAGGCTGTGGCGAGCCGTTCCTCCAGGACGCCGAACACCTGAGGCAGTACATCGCCAGGGATCTGCAGGTCGTCGCCATTCCGCTCGGGGAACTTGACCTCGAACAGACCGAATTCACTGAGTAGGATTTCGTCCCAAGGCAATGATGGCGGTCTGTATTGAGCAAGGCCAAGCGGTCTATTGATTTTCAGCCGCGGTGCCGCAGCCCCCTGAATTCCCGCAGGGCACCTGCCGTCCAGCCCTCCGACGCTATTCGCCGTTTCAACTTGAACCATGCGCGGTCCGGCGGCCTGCCGTTCACCCAGCCGATGACAGTCATGCGGACTGTCGTCGCCCTCCCGCCAGACAAGGAGACTGTCGTTGCTGTGACCCGGTTTGTGATCCTCTCCGGCAACAGCCCTCACGTCGTCGTCGAGCCCGTAGGCGACCGCTGGGTCGAATACTTCGGCGCCGTAGCCGCTGCTCCTGTCAGGTGAGCGGACGCTGGCATCCATGACACATACCCATTCCGGATGAGGCGCCGGCTCAGACACCGAGAACAGCCTCGCCCCCGGCACGGTGCGGAGGACATGGGCGGCCTGACCGCGCTCATGAGAGGCTAATTCTTTCGGATCCTGCCGGCACTTTGCGATTATGGACTCCCGCCACTTGCGCGGGTCGTCCGCCCGTTCCGCCCAGGCTTCCATGGTCCTCCATAGACCGCAATGCCCGGAATAGGCGATCGCGGTGGCGCCCCGGTCACGCCACTTGGCTTCAATCTCTTCGGGATGCCCGCGGTCGAATGCATAGAGACGGGACCGGTCATGCCGGCCGTCATGGCTGAGGCCTTGGAGCAGGTACCTGACTGGCGGGTCGTCCGCCCGGTAGCCGACCAGAACCACGGTATATCGTTCGAGGAGGTTTCTGACGAACCTGGTCGCCCATCCTTCGGAAAGATAGGCCCTTCCGAAATCCGCGCTGCTCAGAACATAATCGGGTTTCTTAGATGTGCGGTCATCAAGCCGCCCGTGCAGATAGGTGATCCCCTCCATCGTCGATCCGAAGTTCAGGGCCGGAAGGGCCGGCGCTATATGCAGGTCCAGAGCGTCGCCTTCCGGACCTGCCTCGAACAGCCGGTCGAAGTTGGTCGTGACGATTTGCGGGACGTCGCTCTGGCTGGATGAAATCCGCTTGATCAGGCCATGCTCGTGACCGGCATTCTCCACATCCGGTGAAACGCACAGCCGTTCCATGACACGGGCGTTCACTTCATCCCTGCCATATTCCTGATGGAGCAGGTTGAAGATCTGGTCCAGCGGAACGTTCGCGTTGGATTGAGCGTCGAGCCAAGGCTCAAATGAGCGCACGATTTCCGAATCCGGCGGTGGATCGAAAAAGTCGATTACTTGACGGGTGAGTTCGATGAAATCGGGCATCCCGGACCGCTGTGACACACCGGCGCCGCACAGGAACACCACACGACCCTCATCCCGGCGTTCGAGCAGGATATCCGGTATCGAGGGCCCGTCCGCGTGAAATCTCATGATTCGATAATATCGTCGACCATCTGAAGTGTCGACTGCCTCCCATGGTCATCCGGTCAGTGAGACCGCACTATCCGTCACTGCGGTTCCGGCTGTGAGGAGCGTCCGGGAGCCAGGCGCGTGTCACGTATATTGCTGCATGGGTAACGGCTGTGGCCCGCAGGATCCGGACAAACAGTTTTTCAAGCGTCGGCTGGTTTTCGATCTTCAGCGCATGATGAACCCCACCGCGAACGCGTGACGCAAGTATGAGGTCGGCGGCGGTCTCGTGAGCTCCGCCACATTCCCGTAGCTTGTGTCCGCCAGAAAAGCGCCAGGTAGCGGATTTTTCGCGATAGATGACGGACTCCGCCTTGCGGGGAATCACAGGATATGGCGGTCATGGGGGTGGATTCGCCACCATATACGGCTGAACCCGCCAATCCTCCACCCGGGAGGCCCCGCGCCCCGATGTCATGAAGATCGGGCTGAGCGCTAGGTCGCGGGACGACATCCCGGCGATTCCGCCCGGCCTTCAGGATCCCCGCCGCAGCAGGGTCCGGACCGGAATGCCCGTGGGCCGGCGCGGGGCCGGTCAAGATCCCGTGAAGCCGGAATCCGCCGGATTCGGCTCGATCCCAAAAAAAGGGGATTATATACGGTAGTGCCCATCCGGGCTTTTCATACCGGTCGCCTTCGGTTCAGTTTTTGCGGAAATCGCGGCGCGGCGCACCCCCTTTGAGGACCGCCTTTACCAACCTTTCCGGCGTTACGGATACGCTGACATCCCGCAGCATGTCATGTTTTGTCGGCTGATACCTGCCCGACCCATTCACAGGCTTAACAGGTGCCTTTCCACTAGGCTCAACCTTCTCTCTTTTCATGATCAACTCCGTCATTTGATTTCCTCCTGTTACGCCGCGAGCCTCGTTATCAGGTATTCCATGCCTCTGTCGCCTTTGACCGAGTTGCAATGTCCGCACAGAAGCTGAAGGTTTCCGATGTGGTCGGTTCCGCCCTTCGATCGCGGGATGATGTGGTCGACCGTGAGGTTCCGCATCTGGAAATGCTCTCCGCATGCGTTGCAGTGCCCGCCCTGCTCGCCATACAGGGTCCGCCTGTTCCTCACGTGATTGTAGCGGATCAGCTTCCCGATATCGGTGCGCTGCGGGATGTCCGTGCGGTTGACCACCGTATGGTGCGCGAACATGCCAAGCTCATTCCTGAGCCGCAGCAGCACCAGTTCAGCGGCCTTCGGCGAGACGTCAATCCCAACCCATTACCGGTTAAGGTCCTGCGCCGCTATGCACGCCGTCGCGCAGCCGCAGAACGGGTCCAGAACCATTTCGCCTTCGTTTGATGACGCGAGGATGATGCGCTTCAGTAGCGCAAGCGGCTTCTGGGTCGGGTAGCCGGTGCGCTCTCTGGACGCCCCCTGAACGCCGGGAATGTCCGTCATGACATCTGCCACGCGAACGCCTTTGGTTGTTGACAGATACCGTTTGAATCTCGGCATTGTTCCTCTTTCAGGGAAATAGATCATATCCTGTGAATGAAGCCAATCAAGCCGTTCCTGGGTTGTCATGGCACTCCAGTCGTCTGGGCATTCCAGCCCTTCCGGCAATGCAGTGGGGCAAACCCAATGCAGGCCCCTTTCAGTGGGATCAATGTCCCGCCACGGCATTCCGGAGTATCCATTTGTGGTCCCCTGCGCAGTCAGCGGCTGTGTGTGGAAATGGCCTCGGCTGTCGTTTTCCTAAAGTGTTTATGGATATAATCCTTCGAGTAAGGCGCAAAGACTGCGTTCACCGTTGTTTCTGGATTTCTGGCATATGCCAACACTGTGTCATGCACCCTTCCAATCTGATATGCTGATGCGGTTGGCGCGTTGGTCCTCTTCCATATTATTTCGTTCCTGAAATTCGATTTTCCAAACACGGCGTCCATGACCGGTTTGAGATAGTGGCTCATGGTCGGATCGCAGTGGAGATATATGCTGCCGGTCGGCTTGAGGATGCGCCGCATCTCAAGGAGTCGCGCGGCCATGTAGATCAGATAGGCCTTATCGCTTTTGGTCATGGCCGCGGCGATGACCCGGTTAAGGGCCGGTTCCTTCGCCTCGATCAGGTCAAGCCATGCGATGTCCACGTCCGCCAGCGTCCACGTGTCCCTGAACGCCGCCCCCGCCGCTTCGCTACCGATCGGCGCCGCGTAGTTGGTTTTCGAGTTGAACGGCGGATCAAGGTAGATCAGGTCAACAGACGCGCTGTTCATGCCTCGCATGATCGGGAGATTGTCACCCGTCCAGACCGTCTGGTTGGACCAGTTAGCTTCCACCGGTCAGTGCCTCGCCCCGGAGGGGAGTCCGTTGTCGGCGATCAGATCCATGTAGCGCAGCCGCCTGCCGTCCATACCGCCGACCATGGATCGCATCTGGTCAATTGTGTCGGCTTCCCTGACGTTGTGCCTTCCGACGAATTCCCGGACGTATCGGTTCATGTGCTTTCTGCTCATCTTGTGGAAGGTGCCTTTGTGCGCCCTCTTGAGCATTGACCAGAAGGACTCCATGCCGTTGGTGTAGACCTTGCCCTTGACGTATTCGCCTGCGCTGTGGCTAACGCTTTCATGCCGCCGCCTGATCCCGACATAGCCTTTCGCGTCGTCGGTGTAGACCTGTGCCGTCGGTTCGGTGCGTTCCTCGACGAAGCCCTGAAGCGTCTTCGCCTTGGTGTCCGGCACCACCTTAGCGGCGACCTGGCTGGTCTCCCGATCCTTCACCCCGACAACCGCCGTCTTGCCAACCGTTCCACGTCCGGCGTTAAGCCTGTCATTCGCGTGCTTGTTCCGTTCCCTGCCGCCCATATAGGTTTCGTCGGCTTCCACGGGACCTACAAACGGAAGGTTGACTCCATCATCCTCAAGCGCCTTCCGCAGTCGCATGGCAAGGTGCCATGCCGATTTCTGGGTTATCTCAAGATCGCGGTGCAGTTTCATGCTGGATACGCCCTTGAGGTTTGTCGACATAAGGTAAATCGCGATCGCCCATACCTTGAAGCCCAGATTGGACGCTTCCATGCATGTGCCGGTGCGAACCGAAAACCGTTTGCGGCACCCCTTTTCCCTGCATCGGTAAGGCATCGTTTTGTGCTGGGCACCGGAAAGAACACGGACGGATCCGCAGTGTGGGCAGTGAGGACCTTCCGGCCAACGCTCTTTCACAAACCATTCCTCGGCAGCCGCGTCATCGGGGAACATCATGAAAAGGCCTGTTAGGCTAATGCCTTTGCGGTGGTGCTTGCCAGGTGCTTTCGGTGCCATGCCTGATTCCTTTCTTGGGCATCATTGTATATGCCGCTTATAAGGCAGTCAACAGAAAATGGGCACTAACGTATATAATCCCCCAAAAAAAGAAGGGGTTTTCTGGCAGACACGATAGGGCTGCCCTTCCGTAGCCGGAAAGACCAGTGGCATCGACACCGAAATGCCCGGCAACATCCGGGAAATGCCTCAGGATGCTGGCCGCAGCCCAAGAGGCACAGGACTGTGGCGATTCAGTTCATGGTTCGCCAAATCGGATGCCTGTCCTTTCCCGAAATTCGTCATTCGAGACAAATCCATAACGCTTGCCTCGGTTTCCGATGAAGTGCACAGCATGGGTGTCAAGCTGTCTCGCTAACGGAGTTTCCCGACCGAACAGCCTCATTTCGTAGCTGTTCTCCCCGATGCGGGAGATAGCGGCAATGTCTCCCGAACGCGCTAAACCTGTCCCCCGAAGTGCCCCTGTACCAAGCCGGAAATCCAGGTTGTTCGCCGGCTCGAAGGTCACTCGCACCTCTTCTGTATGACCTGGATTGATGAAGTTCATTCTTATTAGGCACCCCGGCGCCGATCCGAAGCGTAACCATGTTTCACATCGCGAGAAAAAAGCTCCCGTCAGATCCATTGTAAGTGAATACAGCTGACTTCAGGATGTCGCGGCCTATAAGGATAATCAGCCCATTTCCGACAGAAGACAGATTGGCACCCATTCCTTCCTGAACGTCTATGTTAAGCGTCGGGCAAATGATCTTACCCGAAAACGTCGGAACGTTGTAATTCGAATGGGACGCCGACGACATTTTTGCCACACCGACAGTAGGGAGAGCCGCCGTTTTCGCAGCCTCTACGTCGATGCATGTCGTAGTGGCCCCGGTATCGATCAATACGAATCCGTTAACGGGACTGGGCGGCTGCTCGTTACGCTCTATGTAGGCCCGCTGAGCATAGTCAGGCAGGCCGATCGTCGCTGGAACAAGCGGCCCGATTTTGGCAAGGAATTCCGGTCCCGGGAGAACCTCCCCGGTCTGTGCGTTTTTTCTACTCTGGAATTCAGGATTGGCATGTGAGCCCCAGTACCAAAACAGGAACGTTACATTCCGGAGTCTCCGTTCCGGACAGCCTGACAAGAAACGGCACGGAACCAAACCGGCGCACACCTTCGCCTACCGCCTGATCCCTGTTCGCGAAACTCGCTAACAGCTCAGGTCCTTTAATGAGCAAGTGCCGGTTCGTGTAATCATTCAAAAAAGTTCTTTGTTTTGATCGTAAAATTCCAGCTCTTCAGCAAGCAGATCATTTTTTGACTCTATCATAATTCCTCTGTCCCTGTGCAATTTCGCTTGGCTTCGGAGTTGTGCGGAAAGTCGACACCGCCGGGATCGGAAGACTTAAAGATCATGTCGGTTTGGATTCTCCCCACTTCCAGTCCGAAGTGCAACACCGGCCCGCCTCCGGAGCGAGGGGGGGTGACCCCGAGCTGAGGAGGCGGGCCGGTGTTGAGGGATTTTCCGGCCAGGGCCCCGGCTTCCACGCGGAATGCGGCGGCTGTCCCTTCGGACCGGAGCGTAACCGGGCCTCCCGGCGGCGGCAGGGCCCCGCGGCGGGAGGTGGCGCGCCCGTCCGGGCGAGGGAGGGGGTGGCCCGACCGAAACCGGGCGGGGCGCGCCTGCGGAATTCCCTCTCCCCCGTCGGGGCGAAGCGCCTCAGGGAGGCCGCGCCCGCGCGAAAGCCTCCGCCGGCGTCAGGTGGCCGGGCGCCTTGCGGGGGCGCGCGTTCAGGATGTCCTGGACCCGCTTCACGCGGGCGTCCGTGACCTGCCGCAGGTCGGTCCCCTTCGGCAGGTACCGGGGCGGCGGCCCGTCGGTGTGCCCGTTCAGGCCCCGCTCCCACGGGTGGTGGGGCGTCGGGAGGAGGAAGTCGGCCTCCAGCGCCTTCGCCACCTTCGCGTGCCCCGCGAACTCCTTGCCGTTGTCCGCCGTGATCGTGTGGACCCTGGCGCCGAGCCCCTCGGGAAGGTCGGTCATCGCCCCGCCGACCGCCTCCGCCCTCTTTCCGTCAACCCGTCGGACAGGCGTGAATTCCGGGCATCCGTCAACGGGCGACACCACCGCACCGCCGTGTCCCCCGCCGATCACCGTGTCCGCTTCCCGGTCGCCGGTCGCCGCCTTCGCCCCGCCCTCTTTCGGGCGCTCCGGGATGTCCCTCCGGCCCGGGACATGACCCCCGGCCCGCGTGGCGGCCACCCTGCCGGTCCGGTTCCTTTCCCCGCCGCCGCAGGTGCCCGCAAGGCGTTCCTCCGTCCCCGCGGTCCGCGCGTACGAGGTCGTATATCCGCTGACGGCCGACCATGACGGGGTCCTCCAGCCGGAGACGTCCCGGGACCTGTTCCGGGCTCCAGCCCTCCCCGGCTTCGCCACGACCTTCGCCCGGCGCTCCTCCGTCAGCTTCCCCGGGACCGAAGAGGCCCCGCTCCGGCGCCCGGTGGCCTTCCTCCACGCCTGTCCCTGCCGGTATCCCCGCCCGCCGCCGTTGCGTCGGATCTCCCGCGATATGGTGGCCGGATGGTGGGCGGCCCGGCCGCCCGGCCGCCCGGCGATGGCCCCGTCCGAAAGCACGCCTTTCCCCGTCGCGTATATCCGGCATCTTCCGTCGAAGGTCAGATGACGGTAGCCCTCGGGCATGACACTCTCCTATCCTGAGCACAGGGACTGTCGCCGTTATCCGGCCGGTTCGCAGGATGCCGCACCCGAAACGCGGCTTCCCACCATCAACGGTGTTGCACTTCAGAGCGGAACGGGGGTCCAGAAATCAACCTCTGGCGAAGACTGTATCTTCGATGTGGTTGGTGAACGCTGGATTTCAAACCCGCTCCAACCGCAGGGATTCGAAATGGCGTACGCTGAAGCTCCACCGGCGGCCGCTGCCGCGGACGAAAAAGGTCCGGCGGGACCCCAGGGGGCTGAACCGGGCCATCCAGGTCCGCGACGCCCTCGGAAAGCGGAGGCGGGAATAGGATTTTGTACAGTTGTGGAATTTTGTAAGGCCCGCGATGGCCCAGTGGATGCCCGCGGTTCCAGGACGCCGACATTCCCGATCAGGGGTTCGCGGCTCGGGAACCTGACCTTCGCTCCGGACGACCGCGGTTCCTCGATCCGGTGAACATGGCCCGCGCTTTCGACGCTCGCTTCCATCCAGACGTTCGGGGCTGGCCGGTCTCCGGGGATAGTTCCGTGAGTCGGGTCGCTCTCTTGATCAGGACCTGATTTCCCGCCGTTACGTCAAATACATTGCACGCGGAGATGTGGAGTATATAAAGCAGGTATCTGTCGGGCATATCAACGGGATTGAACAATGGTCGATGTTCCCTTCGACACGATGGCGGCTGTCCGTCGCCTGCGCGATACGGGTCTTGACGAAAGGCAGGCCGAGGCGATCGCGGCTACGGTTCGGGACGGAATCAGCGGTGGCGTGGCGACCAGGGCTGACATCACGAAACTTGAAAACGAAATGCGGATTGGCTTCACCAAGCTGGAATCCGATATCAGATGGATCAAACTCATCGGAGGGGTGATCGTGGCCGTTCTCGTGCTGCCCCTGTTCGCCGAGTTCATCCTTTCCGCGTGGCCTCCCCAACCGTGACATCAAACCCTCCGGGGCCGTGAGGCGACGACGTTGTCCCATCCCGGATGATCGCATGGACCCCCTTCGCCTTGCGCTTTTCGTGGCACGGTCGGCCGTGGGTGACATTCCGGACGGGGGGCACGGATGCCTGTTCGACCGCACGGTGAAGCGACCGCCACACCGGGGATCGGGGCCGCGGTCCAGGCCGGTGATGAACCCGCCTGGGTTCCGGCGGACCGTTACGGGATCACCGGGCGGACGGTTTGCAGGTGGCGCCACCCTCGTCGCGGGCATAGAGATCGGCGCCGCCCATAGAAGGGTGGCCACCGTGCCTACCGTACCGGAGTAGGCGGCTTTGTGAAGGGGAGTCTCGCCGTCCAGGTCGCGGGCCCAGATATCGGCACCGGCCGTGACGGGGGCTTCCACCGTCCGGGCATTGCCATACAAGACAATGTAACGAAGGGGGGCGTCGCCTATGCCGCCGGCGGTCGGATCCGCACCGGCCGCCGGACAGAGCGCAACAGCTACCCGGTCGGCGCCTCTGTAGAACTCCTCGCCGCTCCGGTCTCCGCGACTTTCCTGTGCGATGCCCGGAGCAGGCGTAACCATCAGAACGGTCGGAAAGGTCAGGCACCGAAGTCCACGTCTCACATATGAAGGCATCCCGTCTTCCTGCCTGAATGCATCAATTCCAACGCCTCGGGCCTGGATCACCCTCGCATCCGCCCTGCATCATTGGATGTCCAGCTTCGGAAGCCCCCTGATGATCCGCATCGTCTCAAGGCTGACGGTGATCACGCGCCGGAACAGATCCAACGGGTATTTCGGGTCGCCGACCGTCTCGTTGGCGTAGTCGTTGGCGTCGTTGACGATACCGCTGTCCCTGTCGGTTCTGACGGTCTGTCGCTCCATCACCCATTCGAGCGCGGGCCTGCCGTTGACCACGTAATCGTAGGCTTCGGGCGGGATGCCGGTCATGGTGATGTTTTCGTTGTAGATGACGGTGGTCCGGTCCTTCCCTTTGCCGCCGCCGCCGAATTTCATCTTCGTCACGCGGTAGAACCGGCCGGGGCTGACATTGGCTTCGTCGATCAGGCGGTGGTCGCCCTCCCTGAAGTCCACCCTGTAGGGGACGACAGTCTCGAAACCGACGTGAAGCTCTCCGAGCCTGCGTCCCGCGTCGCGGAAGGCCGTGAAGTCATCGAAGCGATTTACCGCCGGAATGCGGGGGAGCCGCTTGGCGAGGTTGTTTCTGAACCGTTCGCGGTAATCGGGTGAATGCAGCAGGGCCGTAGATGTAGTGGAACAGGTCCAGCCTGCCTATCTCCTGCCCCGGATAGGCGGATCTGAAATGCGCCAGGCCTCCGTCGGTGATGGCGTCGCGGCGGATGTAACCGCGTGGCGCTGCGCTTCTGTCCGCGAACAGTCCTTCGCCGGGTTTCGCCTCTTCGTAAAGATAGAGAGGGAAGCATTGCGCACCCGCTTCCATCAGGTTTAGGTCAGGCAGCGTATTGCTCATCAATAAAGAAAACCCATTGCGAGAGCCTTTTGCCGTCATCGTAATTACAAGGTTCTGCGCTTCCGGTCGTGGAAAAAGCTGCGGCATCTGGTAGACCATTTCGTTGGTTCTGCGATCGAAGTACAGCCACTGCTTCTGGAACGGACGATACAGACCGACAACCGCTTTCTCCTCCTTGAAATCAATGGACCTTCCCCTTCGCAGATCTGACCTGAGTGCCCGCGTCCAGCTGATCTTCCTTGGATCGTTGTTGACGAATCCGTTTATATCATCGGGACGTTCCGCAGCTTGATACCGTTTCATCTCCGTATTGAAGAAGTCGATCATGCGGCCCATGTTCGTGGACATCTTCCCGAGACTGGCGTTGTAGGCCCAGGCGTCTCGTTGTGTCTTCAGGCCATTGGAGTAGTTCGTGAACAGGACCGGCTCGGTGTTCGCCCTTTCCTTGCTGCCGATCTGGATGAACCTGTCGAAGCCCGGGTCCACCTGGTCCAGCCAGTCATGGTTTTCGTCCGGTGTGATGCGGGTCCAGCCTTCCGCCGAGGTTATGCCCGCGATGGAGCCGAAATCACGGATGATACCGAGCTTCTCTTCCGTGGAGAGGTCCCGTCCGATGTCGTGGAACATAAGGCGACCATGTTTCGTGGCTTTGGGATCCTTCACCAGCACTGCGATGGAAACGCCGGTCATGCTGCCCGAACCGAACACGTTCTGTCCTTCGCCGGCGGCGCCTTTGGAAAGCATGTTCTTCCGGATGTCCCCGCGCAGGTGGAACACGTAGAGATCGCTGAATTCGTCCGTCAGACACTTCCGCATCCCGTCGGCGAAGCCGCGCTCTATCCATCCGCTGCCGGAAACGAAAGCCATCACGCCGGCGTCACCGATGCGGTCCGAGGCCCAGCGGATGGCGCGGATATAGCTGTCATAAAGTGAATTGCTGTTCTGGGCCGTGGAATGGGCCGCGTAACTGTCGCGAATGGCCGCGTCCAGTTGCGGATAAGCGACGTTCGCCGCATCGTCGTTCGCGCTCTTCTGCTTCGCTGAATAGGGCGGATTGCCGATGATGACGCGGATATCCAGCCCCTTCTGCCGCGTCCGCCGCTCGGAATTGTCCGGCATCAGGTCGGCCACCATGTCCCTTTCCTGCTCGTACATCTGGAACGTGTCGGTCAGCAGGATGCCCTGGAACGGCTCGTAATCCTTCTCCTCCGTCCTTCCCGTCAGTCCGTGGAAGGCGTTCTCGATGTTCACGGCGGCGATGTAGTATGCCAGCAGCACGATCTCGTTGGCATGGATCCCGTGCCGGTATTTGTGATCCATCTCCTCCGGCGCGATCAGACCCGACTGGAGCAGCCGCGTGACGAACGTCCCCGTTCCGGTGAACGGATCGAGGATATGGACGCCCTGCGATCCCAGCGTCTTGCCGAAATGCTCCCCCAGCGCATCGTTGACCGAATGGATGATGAAATCCACCACCTCCACGGGCGTGTAGACGATCCCCATCCTGGCGACCAGCTTCGGGAAGGCCCCGCGGAAGAACCTGTCGTAGAGTTCGGTGACCAGCTTCTGACGGCCCTTCGCAGTGACGGTGCCCTCCGCCCTGCGTCTGACGCTCTCGTAGAACCTCTCCAGGCTTTCGCTCTCCTTCGCCAGGTTATGTTCGTCAAGCCGCGCCAGCACCTTCTCCATCGCCTGCGAGACCGGGTTCCTGGCGGTGAACCCGCCGCTCCCGAATACCGCGTCGAAGACCGGCCGGGTGACGATGTGCTGCGCCAGCATCTCGATGGCCTCGGACTCGGAGATCGCCGGGTTCAGGTCGTCGTGAAGCTCGGTGAGAAAGGCGAGGAACGCCTCGCGCTCCGGTCCCTCGCCGGCGACGATGGCCGCGATGCGGGTGATGTGGGTCTGCGCGATCCTGGCGATATCCTTCGCCCATGTGTCCCAGTAGTCGCGGGTGCCGCACCTGTCGACGATCCTGGCCATGATCGCCTTGGTGAATTCATCGAATACAAGCTCGGACTGTACCGGACCGGGGTCCGGTTCAACTGTGCCCGGTCCATCCCCATCCGGGTCTCCAGTGCCGTCGGTGCCCTGACCGATACCGGATCCGCCTTTGCCCCCGGGTTCCGTCAATGCGATGTCGTCCACGACGGCGGTCAGGCGGTTCAGTTCGGTCTCCGAGGAGATGCGGACCACCTGCACCCTGTCGCTGATATCCTCTCCAAGGCTCGCCTGGTTGATCCGTGCGTCGAGACGCTCGTCGTGGGCGCGCAGGGCGTTGAGGATCTGCCACACGATCCTGTAGCGCTCGTTGTCGTTCAGCGCGGTTTCGGGACTGGTGTCGGGTGGGATGGTGACCGGAAGGATCACATAGCCCAGCCTCTTGCCCGGCGCCGTCCGCATCACCCGTCCCACTGACTGCACCACGTCGATCTGGCTTCTGCGCGGATGCATGAACATGATGGCGTCGAGGGCGGGTACGTCCACCCCCTCCGACAGCACCCTTGCGTTGGACAGGATGCGGCAGACCCCGTCGCCCGCGTCGGCCTTGAGCCAGTCCAGCAGTTCCTCGCGTTCGCCGGCGTTGAAGCCGCCGTCGATGTGGCGGATCTCCGTTGCGAGACGGACATCCCCGCCGTCCCCGGCCTCGTCCTCACCGGTCACGGCGTTCAGGTATTCCTCCACCACGGCGGAGAACTCGGCCGTGACGGTTTTCGATCTGTCGATGGTCCGGCAGAAGGCC
The DNA here is from genome assembly GCA_965201085.1 of uncultured Rhodobacter sp. GTDB lineage: Bacteria > Pseudomonadota > Alphaproteobacteria > Rhodobacterales > Rhodobacteraceae > JAPOUP01. Next base: position 32,670 of record CBDAVS010000025.1, read on the forward strand.
AGCGCCCGCCGCATCGGTCCCGACGGATCGGTTTCCGGATCGAACGACGGGTCGCCTTTGGTCAGGGCCCTGTAGCAGCCGATGATCCTGGTGGCGTCGTCCAGCCTCAGTTCGGGGCCGTCCCGGAGACGGTTCTGGACCCCGGCGGAGACCATTCCTTCATCGACCGCCAGCACGACCACCCTGTAGTCACTCAGCAGGCCGTTCTCCACGGCCCAGCCGAAGCCCCGGTGGAAAAGGGTCTCGCCGAACATGGAAACGTCGTCCATCGAGGCGAGCCGCGCGTCATGGTCGTCCGCCTTCCGCTTGGCCGCGTCCCCGAAGATGCGCGGTGTCGCGGTCATGTAGAGCCGCTTGCCCGCCGCCACATGCTCGTCGCTGTGGATGCGCACGAAGGCGCTGTCATCGGCGTCCCTCAGCGTCACGCCGGTGGTCCGGTGCGCCTCGTCGCAGATGGCCAGGTCGAACGCTGGCATGGCGTGGTCCCCCTGCGCCCGCGAGAGCACGTCGATGGAATGGTAGGTGGAGAACACGACGGTCATCCGGCCGGGATCCGCTCCGGCGATCTGTTCCGCGAGCTTTCCGGCGTCCGTGGTCGCGGGAAACGCCAGGTCGTGGACGTTGAGGTCGAGGCCGTCGGGATCGGCTTTCCTCGTTCCGACCTTCCTGTCGGAGCAGGCGGAGAAGGCGGTGAAATCCTCCCGGCAGTCGTTTTTCCATTCCCGCACGGTCTGCTGCATGAGCGCCAGCGACGGCACCATGTAGAGTACGCGCTTTCCCGCCCCGGCCATGTCCTCTGCGATCCGCAGGGCGGTGAAGGTCTTTCCGGTGCCGCAGGCCATCACCATCCTGCCGCGGTCGGCCCCGGCCAGACCGTCCCCCACGGCTTTCAGCGCGTCGATCTGGTGGGGGCGCGGCTCCTTCTTGGGGGCCAGGCTGACCTTGCCGGTGCGGAGAAACCGCGACCAGTCGATCCGGCTGTTCCCGATGTCGGCCAGCCCGATCCGGTTCCAGGTTTTCGGCTTCAGGGCGTCCAGGGTTTTCCGGGCGGTGGCGTTGATGCCCTTCGCGGTCGTGTCCACGATGGCCAGGTGACGGAAACACCGATGTCCTGACGCCGCGATGAAGCTGTTCAGGTCGGCCTTCGAGATTCCGTGATCCGCGCGGCGTGGAACTTGCACTGGACGGCGGCGTAGCCGCTGCCGTCGGCCAGCGTCGCCACCAGGTCGATCCCCGTGTCCTGCCGGTTCCACTGTCCGGGATCGGGCCGGCGGTCCACCCATTCGGTCCAGGGCAGGACTTCGGTGTAGTGCTGTTTCTGGATGCCGTCGTTCCTGAGGAACACGCGGACCAGGCGCTCGAAATAGGCGCCCTTCTCGGCCTGGCTTTTCGCTGTGCTTCGGTAGGCGTTCAGCAGGTCGTGGAGCTGTGTCATCGAGTGCCCTTCGATATGTGTTTCGCCACGTGAAGGGCGGTTGGAGTCTGGGAGGCGCCGGTGGCGCGGAGATCCCGCCGGTGCCGTCCCAGGCGCCTGATCGGCGGGTCGACCTCGTCAAGGCGCCGTTCGGCGTTGGCGGACCATTCACGCCCGGAGGTCTCGATCAGGATGCGGGCGCCGAATTCAGGCCGGTTCGATTTCGCCACGAAGCTGTCGATCTCGTGCTGCGCTATCATGCCGCCCCTACGGCGGAACCTGCACTGGATGGCGGGGAGGCGACCGCTACCGTCATTCAGGTCGGCGACCGGATCGATGCCGGTGTCGTTCTCCTTCAGGCCCCGCTCCCGCGCCCATGTGGCGTAGGGGCGGGGGTTCGATATCTGGTTCGTCTCGACCGGATCGTTCGAGAGGTGGACCACGCAGAGCCGCTCGAAGGCGTCGCCCACCTCCCGGCTCCGGTCGCCGGAAACCCCGGCCCATTCATCCAGCTTCGCTTTCAGCGCCTCCGCGCCGGGTTTCGCCTGTGAGGATTCCATGCCGCGCTTCCCGATATCCGTTCCGCCGGACGACTGAGTAACGTCTGCCGGCGCATCCCGCAATGATCGGGTGCCGCCGGCGCGGGCGGTATTCGCGGGGCACAGGCGGTCCGCGGTATACGCTCCCGCCGCGCCCGTCGACCATGACACACGCTGACTGCGCCGAGCCGGCGGGACGGCCTCTCGGTTCACCGTATGTTCCGGCCTACCGCGCCCTTGCCCACACCTCGGCCCCGGTCACATCCGCTGGCGGCGACACGTTGCGCGGCGGCGGGCTTTCCGCTATGGATACCTACAACCCGCTGACGCCAGGGAGGTGATCGATGGATCCGGATCTCGATGGTCTGAGAAGGTTCGCCGGAGGCGGGGACCGGGACAGAACCCCGTTCTTCACCGGCCGTTCGGCGCAGATCGACGCGATGGAGGAGACCTGTGAACGGGCGCTGGAGGGCTTCTCCGAAGGCCAGCCCGAAACGGGCGCCACCCATCTCATCCAGGGAGCGCCCGGGGCCGGCAAGACGGCGCTCCTGCACGAGCTGTCCAGGCGCTGGACCGAGCGCGGCGCAGGGGCGCCTCTCCCCCTCTTCATGGAATTCGACACCCTTTACAGAAAGGAATCGCTCGTGCTGGAGATCGCCGAGGCGGTGGACCCGAAGGCCGCGGAACGGCTGCGGAGCACGACGGTGACGCATATACGCGGCGGCGTGAGCCACTTCGTGGACGCCGGAATGTCGCGGGAGACCTCGACCGCGCCGGAAGCGGCGGCCCTGAAGTTCCTGAAGAGGGCCGTTCCGGCCGATGGGTGGACACAGACCGTGTGCCTCATCGTGGACGAGATCCAGACGGTGGACAGGGGCAGGGCGAAGGCCGCACTCGTCGCCCTGCACCAGAACGTCGCTGACCTTCCGCTGGTGCAGGTCTACGCCGGCCTCGGCGACTCCCATGACGTCCTGAGGGAGGAGGGCCTGACGCGGCTGAACCCCGGGATGGTCCACGACATCGGCGCCCTTCCCGGGCGGGAGGCCGAGGAGGCGGTCGAAAGCATGCTGGACGGGTTCCGGGTTTCCCGCAGGGATGACGGGGTAGGGTGGCCGGAATATCTCGCCGGACTTTCCGAGGGCTGGCCGCAGCACCTGAACAGCGGCATGCGGGCGCTTGCGGCGGAGCTGCGGGAGACGGGCGGGAGGCTCGCGGACGTCAATGTGGCCTGCGTATGGGACCGCCAGCGTGCATTACGGGAGGACACCTACGGGTGGCGCCTGACGGACGGGATGCGCGATGCCAGATGTCTCGTCGCCGAGGTGATGCGGGCGGTGCCGGAGGCAGGCCTGGAAGGGTTCGAGGTCAAGGACAGGATCAGGAACCTCGCCCGTCCGCTGGACGATCCGGACGGAGGCGGATGGCGCCTGCCCAAAGGCAGGGACGAGGAGTGGTTCCTGCGGCACCTGGTGCACCAGGGGGCGCTTCAGCGAAAAGGCCCCACACACTACCACTGCCCGATTCCCACCTTCCGGGAATACCTGATGAGGCTGGGCGGACTTCAGCCCGATCGGGAGGACCGATCCGAACCGGCGCGCGGCGTGTCCATCGGCATCGAACCGATGTGACGGTCTACCGGCGGACCCCGCGACATCGCCGCTGAGCCTCCGCCCCATTCCTTCCGACCCGGCGGTTCGGTCGCGGGAACGGCGCATGATGTCCCTGACGGGGAGGCGGTCGCCGAACGGAAACGATGGCGGTGCCAGGCCGGGTGTTTTCCTGCGTGCGGTCACCGATGATCCCGGTTCGACCCGTGGGAGCGCCTCATCCCGGCAGGTGGCACGGGAAGCTCTCATTGAATGCGGCGAACCGCTGTCTCCGAAGTTGCGCGGCGGTGGGCTTTCCGCTATGGATGCATGTATCCCGCTGACGCCAGGGAGGTGATCGATGGATCCGGATCTCGATGGTCTGAGAAGGTTCGCCGGAGGCGGGGACCGGGACAGAACCCCGTTCTTCACCGGCCGTTCGGCGCAGATCGACGCGATGGAGGAGACCTGCGAACGGGCGCTGGAGGGCTTCTCCAAAGGCCAGCCCGAAACGGGCGCCACCCATCTCATCCAGGGTGCGCCCGGGGCCGGCAAGACGGCGCTCCTGTATGAGCTGTCCAGGCGCTGGACCGAGCGCGGCGCAGGGGCGCCTCTCCCCCTCATGATCAACTGCCGCGCCCTCTATGGAATCGAGACGCTCGCGGCGAAGATCGCCGAGGCGGTGGACCCGAAGGCCGCGGAACGGCTGCGGAGCACGGAGGTGACGTATATACGCGGGGGGGTGAGTTACCTCCTGGACGCCGGAATGTCGCGGGAGACCTCGACCGCGCCGGAGGGGCCGGACCTGGACGCACTGAAGAGGAACATTGCCGCGGATGGGTGGACACAGACCGTGTGCCTCATCGTGGACGAGATCCAGACGGTGGAGAAGGGCAGGGCGAGGGACGCACTCGTCGCCCTGCACCAGAACCTCTCGGGGCTTCCGCTGGTGCAGGTCTACGCCGGCCTCGGTGATTCCCATGACGTCTTGAGGGAGGAGGGCCTGACGCGGCTGAACCCCGGGATGGTCCACGACATCGGCGCCCTTCCCGGGCGGGAGGCCGAGGAGGCGGTCGAAAGCATGCTGGACGGGTTCCGGGTTTCCCGCAGGGATGACGGCGTCGGCTGGCCGGAATATCTCGCCGGACTTTCCGAGGGCTGGCCGCAGCACCTGAACAGCGGCATGCGGGCGCTTGCGGCGGAGCTGCGGGAGACGGGCGGGAGGCTCGGGGACGTCAATGTGGCCTGCGTATGGGACCGCCAGCGTGCATTACGGGAGGAAACCTACGGGTGGCGCCTGACGGACGGGATGCGCGATGCCAGATGTCTCGTCGCCGAGGTGATGCTAGCCGTACCGGACGAAGGTCTGGCGGGGTCCACGATCAAGAAACGCGTCAGGAGCCTCGCCCGTCCGCTGGATGACCCGGAATGCGACGGCTGGCAGCTGCCCAGGGATAGGGACGATGGGTGGTTCCTGAGGCACCTGGTGCACCAGGGGGCGCTTCAGCGAAAAGGCCCCACACACTACCACTGCCCGATTCCCACCTTCAGGGAATACCTGATGAGGCTAGGCGGACTTCAGCCTGATCGGGAGGACCGAGCCGAACCGGCGCGCGGCGTGTCCATCGGCATCGAACCGATGTGACGGTCTACCGGCGGTCCCGGTGATTTCCGCGAAAGAACCGCGTCAGGTTCGTGGAGGAAGGGCATTGGCTCTCCTGTAAAGCGGGGGATGGAAGGGGTGCCGCGACCCCCGAAAATCCCTTACCCGACGCGGGGAAAGATCTTGACCGGGAAGCCCGCTGAACAACAGGGCACGCCTGTTTCGGGCCGTACGCTTCCGTCCGGACGGATATTCAGGCCAGCGCCACGTCCCGAAACGCGGGGCGACGGTCCCGGCGATCCAGTCCGGATGCAGGCAGTGCATGGCACCGTAACCTCAACCCTCCGGCTCCCGGAACCGCCACTGGACCGAATCTATGGTGACCGGTCCGAAGGCCGTCGCCAGCTGTCCTGGAACGTCGAGCGATAACGGGTTCACGCCGAGCGGGAAGCAGCCGCCGGGACGGACCTTGGCGACCATGGCCCGGATCATGTCCATGCAGCGTTCCGGATTTTCCTGGTGGACGTATCCGAACCGGAAATGCGTGCCGATATGGGCCCGGGGAACCGTTCGCACGGCGGGCCCGTCAAGAACGTCGCGGTGGATGAAACTCGCTTCATGCCCTTGCGGGCGCGGGACGCTCAGCAATGCAGTGGCGGCCCGGTGCTTCACCATCCTCGCCCGCAGGGCTTCATTTCCGGTCGCATATTGGAAGGGCGGACCGCGTCCGGGAAAGCGGGGAGGCGTTCCGCGAGGCGCGGCGCGCCCACGCCGCCGTCGGGTCGGCCATCAACAACCTGGAGCACCGCGGCCTGGACCGCGTTGGCGGCCACGGAAAGGAGGGTTTCGCCCGGACCGTGGCGCTGGCCGTGCCGGCGGCGAACGTCCACCGCCTCGGCCTGATGCCGCCGGCGAGGGAGCGCCCCGTGCTTCCCGCCGCCGCCTGACCGTGGCGCCTGTCGGTGAACCGGCCCATGGAAGGTCCCGCCGCTGCGGGGCCCGGACCGGCGTGTCCGCGGGCCGGCGGAGACCCGGGCGGCGCCCCGACGGGTCCGGCCAGGGTCCCTTGAAGCCGGAATCCGCCGGATTCGGCCCGATCCCCGGAACCCCCCCCCAAGTCACGGGTTTTTCGCGATAGATGACGGAATCCGCCTTGCGGGGAATCACCGGATATGGCAGTCAGGGGGCGATTTCACCACCATATGCCGCGGAATCCGCCAATCCTCCACCCGGGAGGCCCCCATGCGCAAGGTCCACGACACCCGGCGGAGGCGCGGCGCCCCGACATCAGGAGGATCAGGCTGGACGTGAGGTCGCGGGACGCCATCCCGGCGATCCTGATCGGCCTCCAGGATCCCTTCAGCGACGAAGGGACCCGAAAGTGGCTGTCCGGGCTTCCGGGCAGGATGGTGCTTCCCGGAAGGAACCGCCGGGTCGGCGGGCCGGGGATGGAGCCGTTGACCATCCCGGTGCCGGGGGCCGTGAAACAGGGTCCCGGGTGCGGTTTCGACCGGCTTCGGGAACCGGCGAACCAACACATCCCGATCCGGCGAAGGCCGGGCCACGGATCATGGGACGGATACGGATACGGATACCGGCGTCTGGTTGACAGCGTGTCGCTCCCCTCGCCGGAGCTTCCCGCCGAGGTCGGAAGGACGGTCGTGGAGAGGGGCCACAGGGTGGCCGGAAAAAAGCCTGGCGCCGCGTCGCGCGGCCGCCGTCATTCCTTCGTGGCCGGGACCGACGTCCACCATCCGACCGACCGCAGCCTGCCGATGGACGCGGCGCGGTGCATGGTCCGGGACGTGTCCCGGGCCTGCGGGGGGCTTGGGCCGCCCGGCTGGCGGCGGAAGGAACACCTTTGCGGAAAGCTCCGGAAAGGCTACCTCCGGGTGGCCACGTCACGGCTCGCCGACCCGCGCCCGGGGGACGTGGAGGCGCCGCTCCGGCTGGCGCTGAAGCTGGCGGACAGGGCCGAGGCCAGCTGCGCGGAGATCGACGGCAGGTTGGGTATCCCGGGCCCATCGGACAGTATCCGGGGCTTCATCGGCCATGTCAGGCCCCGGGCGGACCCGACCGGACGGCGGATCCTGAAGGGCGGGACGGTCCCGCACCGCGGGAAGGTGCACCCGATATCCGGGCCGCACACGCGCTGGATATCGAAGGGAAAGGCCGGGGTCCCGGTGGAGCCCGGCGTTCCGGTCCGCGTCCCTGAGGATCGTCACGGATTCCTCCCGCACCATTCGGTGATGTGGGAGGGGAGCGACGTGGACGTGGCGGTCCCCATGGGCGGGGAGGCGCGGGCCCGGTTCCCCGACCTGTCGGTGGTGAGCTTCGACAGGGGTCCGCACAGCCCCCGGACCGGCTGGGGCCTGCCGGGATGCCGGAGCCGACGCGATGCCCCGCAGGGGCAGGCTGTCGAAGGCGGACCGCGTCCGGGAAAGCGGGGAGGCGTTCCGCGGGGCGCGGCGCGCCCACGCCGCCGCCTGACCGGGGCGTCCACCGGTGAACCGGCCCATGGAAGGCCCCGCCGCTGCGGGGCCCGGACCGGCGTGCCCGCGGGCCGGCGGAGGTCCCGATGTTCACCATATGTTCCCGCCACCGGCCGTCCCGTCGAAGCCCCGGGCGGCGCCCCGACGGGCCCGGCCAGGGTCCCGTGAAGCCGGAATCCGCCGGATTCGGCCCGATCCCCGGAAAAACACGCGGTTTTCTGGCAGACACTAAACTACAGCCACCTCCGGGCCACGGAGGGCCTCCCGGAGATCGGCGGCGGGGGATCGGGAAGCGTCGGCGTCCTCGCCCACGCCGGGCTGGCGGTGACGCCGGAGGGCCGTCCGCCCGGCCTGTTCGCGATGGACGCGGGCACGGGGAGGGCCCGGAGGACGGTGGCCACCGCTGGATCGACGGCCTGCGGCGGGCGCGGGAGCGCGCCGCCGCCTGCCCGGACACGCGGGTGGTCTCCGTCTGCGACCGGGAAGGCGACTTCTGGGAACTCCTTTCCGGGGCCGACCTTCACGGCGACGCTCTCCCTGTCAGGGCGAGCCGCCCGGCGAAGCGGCGGGTGCCGGGGCCCCGGAGGACGGCGGCGAACCCCTGCACTGGCCGCGCCTTACCACGGAGCGTCCGGCGGAAGGGGAGGCCGGTGCCGTGTTCGCCGCGACGGTCCTGGACCGGTACCGCAGGCGCTGGACAATGGAGACCCGGTTCAGGACGCAGGGTCCGGGACGCGGATCACGGCCGGCGGGTCCGGCGCCGCCGATGACCTGAAAAACGCCTCGCCTTCGACGCCGTGACCGCGGTCCAGATCTCCGACCTGACCGCGCTCGCCCGGGAGCGGCCGGAGACGCCCGCCACCGGGGCCTTCCCGGAGGGGGACATCGACCTTCTCCATACCATGCTGGAACCGCGGGGCCACCGGGACGTGGTGAGGCCGCCGGACGGTCAGGCGCCCGACATCCGGACATTCGTCATCGACCTGGGGCGCCCCGTCGGCTCGCATCCGAACCAGCGGCGGCCACCGCCGGGGACGAAAAAGGTCTGGCAGGGCCTCGAGAGGCTGAACTGGGCCATCCAGGTTCGACGCCGCCCTCGGAAAGTGGAGACGGGAATAGGATGATGTACAGGTGGGACTTTGTGAGGCTCCGGCTCGCCCTGAAGTTCGCTGGCCGGGCGGAGGCCAGCCGTGCGGAGATGGGCGGTATGCCGGGTATCCCGGGCTCATCGGACAGTATCCGGGGCTTCATCGGCCATGTCAGGCACCAGGCGGACCTGATCGAACGGCGGATCCTGAAGGGCGGGACGATCCCGCACCGCGGGAAGGTGCACTCGAAATCCGGGCCCCACACCCGCTAGATATCGAAGGGAAAGGCGGGGGTCCACGTGGAGCCCGGCGTCCCCGTCCTCACAAAGTCCCACACCTGTACATCATCCTATTCCCGTCTCCACTTTCCGAGGGCGGCGTCGAACCTGCGGGCCTTGATCCGCGTCACGGACTTCAGCGTCCTGAACCAGGTCTCCATCGTCCTGGACCGGTACCGCATTCCGCGTGGAATCCGGCCCCCTAGCCGGAAAATCCCTCAACCCCGGCACGCGGCCGAAGTTCCCAAAAGATCCCCGCACAATATCCATTAGGTCTATTGCTGCCTAGCGCCGAAAGCGCCGACGATGTTCGACTGTTCGAAGATGCCTGACGTCTCTGCGTGGCTAGGGCCGTAGAAGCCGCCCTGAATGCGGTTACCGGCTAGGCCGGCTTGGAACGTTCCCTCCCTGTCCACCCTTACGCTTTCAAAGCGGACAGCGGAGACGGAATGCGCTCTGATGCGGTCGATGTTCTGGATGTTGGTGAATGCGGCGTTCAGCGTTCCGGTGCCTAACCTGTATGTCAGGGTCGCGTCGCCTTGGAGACTGTCGCCTCGGTCTGCGCCGGTTGCCGGCGTGCCGGCCATCAGACCCCGCCATGTAGCGGTTCCGAACGGCCGCGTTCCGGTCAGTTTGCCACCGGCCAGACCGTATCGGCCCGTTAACTGTACGACGCGCTCTGCGATCTCTGTGGTGACGCGCTCGGTTTGCACGGCAAAACCGCTGTGGTCCATCCATGCGCCAAACGCGCCAAGGTCTGCCCCTCGTGCGCTCCTAAGGACTGTAATTCCATGTTTGGTGCCGACAGGCTGGGCGCTTGCAGCCGCAAACTCCATATCAGACAGGCGAATTGTGACGGAATTCCCTGTCGTCGGCTCGGTGACGGTGCAGGTGGTTGCCGAGCATGAAGTACGGAAGGAAAACGTGGGAAGATCGCGTGATGAGCTCTCTATATGGAGCGTCGATATTGCGAGAGAATCGGCTCGCGAGACAATGCCCGGGACCCGGGCATCTTGGTCAATGACCGTTTCCGCCGGCGGCGCGGTGTGAGTCAGGGTTCGGATCCGGTCTAGCTGTTCGGAAGCGGTGAGGCTTGGACCGGGATCGCCCCCCCCCCCCCCCCCCATGCAGGCAGAAAGAAGCAGAATGGCAGGTGCTGAAGCGGTGATGCGCATGTGTTTCTCCTGGATGACGATGGCTGCGCCGTTTTGCGGCGGCTTTTCTGTCAATGGGCGGTTACCGGGCAGGCGCGAAAAAGTCAACGTCGTCAAACGGAGATTCCCGCTAACACCCCCCACGCCGGAACGGCTGAAGCCGGTGCGCCTCGTCGCAGATGGCCAGGTCGAACGCTGGCATGGCGTGGTCCCCCTGCGCCCGCGAGAGCACGTCGATGGAATGGTAGGTGGAGAACACGACGGTCATCCGGCCGGGATCCGCTCCGGCGATCTGTTCCGCGAGCTTTCCGGCGTCCGTGGTCGCGGGAAACGCCAGGTCGTGGACGTTGAGGTCGAGGCCGTCGGGATCGGCTTTCCTCGTTCCGACCTTCCTGTCGGAGCAGGCGGAGAAGGCGGTGAAATCCTCCCGGCAGTCGTTTTTCCATTCCCGCACGGTCTGCTGCATGAGCGCCAGCGACGGCACCATGTAGAGTACGCGCTTTCCCGCCCCGGCCATGTCCTCTGCGATCCGCAGGGCGGTGAAGGTCTTTCCGGTGCCGCAGGCCATCACCATCCTGCCGCGGTCGGCCCCGGCCAGACCGTCCCCCACGGCTTTCAGCGCGTCGATCTGGTGGGGGCGCGGCTCCTTCTTGGGGGCCAGGCTGACCTTGCCGGTGCGGAGAAACCGCGACCAGTCGATCCGGCTGTTCCCGATGTCGGCCAGCCCGATCCGGTTCCAGGTTTTCGGCTTCAGGGCGTCCAGGGTTTTCCGGGCGGTGGCGTTGATGCCCTTCGCGGTCGTGTCCACGATGGCCAGGTGACGGAAACACCGATGTCCTGACGCCGCGATGAAGCTGTTCAGGTCGGCCTTCGAGATTCCGTGATCCGCGCGGCGTGGAACTTGCACTGGACGGCGGCGTAGCCGCTGCCGTCGGCCAGCGTCGCCACCAGGTCGATCCCCGTGTCCTGCCGGTTCCACTGTCCGGGATCGGGCCGGCGGTCCACCCATTCGGTCCAGGGCAGGACTTCGGTGTAGTGCTGTTTCTGGATGCCGTCGTTCCTGAGGAACACGCGGACCAGGCGCTCGAAATAGGCGCCCTTCTCGGCCTGGCTTTTCGCTGTGCTTCGGTAGGCGTTCAGCAGGTCGTGGAGCTGTGTCATCGAGTGCCCTTCGATATGTGTTTCGCCACGTGAAGGGCGGTTGGAGTCTGGGAGGCGCCGGTGGCGCGGAGATCCCGCCGGTGCCGTCCCAGGCGCCTGATCGGCGGGTCGACCTCGTCAAGGCGCCGTTCGGCGTTGGCGGACCATTCACGCCCGGAGGTCTCGATCAGGATGCGGGCGCCGAATTCAGGCCGGTTCGATTTCGCCACGAAGCTGTCGATCTCGTGCTGCGCTATCATGCCGCCCCTACGGCGGAACCTGCACTGGATGGCGGGGAGGCGACCGCTACCGTCATTCAGGTCGGCGACCGGATCGATGCCGGTGTCGTTCTCCTTCAGGCCCCGCTCCCGCGCCCATGTGGCGTAGGGGCGGGGGTTCGATATCTGGTTCGTCTCGACCGGATCGTTCGAGAGGTGGACCACGCAGAGCCGCTCGAAGGCGTCGCCCACCTCCCGGCTCCGGTCGCCGGAAACCCCGGCCCATTCATCCAGCTTCGCTTTCAGCGCCTCCGCGCCGGGTTTCGCCTGTGAGGATTCCATGCCGCGCTTCCCGATATCCGTTCCGCCGGACGACTGAGTAACGTCTGCCGGCGCATCCCGCAATGATCGGGTGCCGCCGGCGCGGGCGGTATTCGCGGGGCACAGGCGGTCCGCGGTATACGCTCCCGCCGCGCCCGTCGACCATGACACACGCTGACTGCGCCGAGCCGGCGGGACGGCCTCTCGGTTCACCGTATGTTCCGGCCTACCGCGCCCTTGCCCACACCTCGGCCCCGGTCACATCCGCTGGCGGCGACACGTTGCGCGGCGGCGGGCTTTCCGCTATGGATACCTACAACCCGCTGACGCCAGGGAGGTGATCGATGGATCCGGATCTCGATGGTCTGATACCAATCCAACAAAGTAATCACCCACCGGAGCTTTCAGCTGGGTTCATCGTTGCCCAGCGCCACCGTCCGAGAGAGGCGATGCGGTCTGGCTGCCGGCGAAGTCCTTCCGGATCTCCTCGACGGCGCCCTTGATCCCCTGCACCGTTTCAAACGTCCGGTTGGCGAAGTGGCGCTTCTTCAGGAAGCCGAACGCCGTTTCCATCGGGTTGGGTCCGGGGCTGTAGGGAGGTGGATGCAGCGGGGACAGGCTGGAAGGGATGGCCAGCGTCCTGGCTTTGCGCCATCCGGCGCCGTCGGGGATGACCGGCGCATGGCGTCCGGTGGGGGTCGCCTCGCCGATCGCCGCCAGATGCCGGTTCATATCCTCGATGTCGTCCAGATCAAGATCCTCGCAGTTAAGTTCGCCGACGACATAGTCAGCATAAATCCGTTTGTCACCGAAGCCGCCGAGAATATCCTCGTGCGCGAGTTTTCCCCGCATGAAGACTGGAAGCCTGTTTAAGTTGTCACCACCGGTGTCCCTCAGGTCCTCCGGTTTCCTGACTGTGCCGATCCATCCAGAGACAGAGAGGCCCGGATCTTTAGCGTTCGGATTGATTATGGATTGGCGTTCAATGAGTAGTTGCCGGTTCGGCGACAGGTTCTTGAAGCAGGGCATCAGGTGAGACTGATCGCCATAGGTCCACAGATACTCGACATTTTGATAGTAGCTGCGGTCGGATGGTTCGATCAAGTTTCCATTCACGTAAACATCGAAGTCATGATGTTGGCCGATCACGGCGAAGCGGCGCGCCAGTCGGCGATGGAGACTGGTGTGCGTCATCCCTGTGATTGACTTCCTGAGCCGTTCGAGTGTGATTTGCGTCCCCTCGGTCAATCCGACAGGCCAGCTTTCGTGTGCGATTTCCTGTGGCCGGTAATGTGGAGCACCCGGATGCTTCTGGACAAGCGTCCTGATGGCATCCGCGTCCATTCGGAACGCCGTCTTCTCGCCGTTTTTAATGGTATGCACGGAGACGACATCCGCGATCGAGAAGGATGAAAGCTTTCCGATACCCTTTCGGCCCATCGGTTGTCGCTTGAGAAGCGAAGTCGTAGTCCCGATCTTCTTGCGCCGCTGGAATCCAACCGCCAGAAACCTTTCAGCGACCTCATCTCGGCTCATCCCCTAGCCATTGTCCTGTATCTTGATATGCGCATTGGTTTTGTCGAGTGTGATGTGCACCTGCTTGGCATCGGCATCCCACGCGTTTGCGACGATCTCGGACAGTACCGGGGGAACGGAACGATAAAGATTCATTCCCAGATGCTCTAGACCATTGAGGCTGATCTTCATTTCCAGAGGACGGGTCATTGGATCGCCGAAAGGTGCTGGGCGGTGGCTCGGGCCAATGCCTGTGCGAGCGCTACCGGAACCGCGTTGCCGATCATCCGTCCGACATGCCTGAAGGAGATCGGTGCCCCTGCGGGCAGGAAAGAATAGTTGCTTGGGAAAGTCTGGAGCAGCGCGCCTTCCCGAAGCGAGATGGCCCGGTCCTGCTCAGGATGGCCGAAACGGCCGTTTCCGAAACCGTAGAATTGGGTCGTGATAGTTGGAGCTGGTGCGTCCCAACTCATTCTTCCGTAGACGCTCGGATAGGTCTTCCCGTTCTCTTTCCTGTGGCACTTTGCAACCAGACGATCCGGCCAATCCCGCCATGTGCCACCCGGCTTCGAAGTGCGGATACGAGCGAGATTGATGCAGGATAGTCGGCTGGACCTGTGCAGAGGATCAATAAGACTGCTGTCACCAGCGGCGAGCGGAGGCATGTTCCTGATTGCGGATCGCACTGTCACGAGCGAAGTGCTCGCCTTCTTAGGATCAGGAAGTGTTGGTGGCCCGTGTTGTGAAGCGATCAACACTAGGCGTGAGCGAACCTAGGGGACGCCAAATTCCGTACAGTCGGCGACAGCCCAGCGGACTGAGTACCCAGCTTCTTCCAGCGTCCTGACGAAAGTTCTGAATACTGTCCCGCCCCTGAACTGCACGAGCTGTGGCACATTCTCCATGGAAATTATATCTGGAGTGGCTGCAGTGGCGAGCCTGGCGAAATCACGAAGGAGCGTCCAGCTTGGATCTTCGCGGCCCTGAGATTACCGCGAGAAGGGTTGGCAGGGCGCACATCCAACCAGAACCCGTGGCAGGTCCGGGGAGAACTCGCGGGCCAGTTCCGCAGGGGTCAACGAGGATACGTCACGATGCTGGAATGGCGTGTGGTTCATTGTCTCGAATGGATGGCGGCAGGTTTGGTCAAGGTCGTAACCGCAGGCGATCTCGAAACCCTCGGCCAGAAACCCGTGCGACAGCGCTCCTGCGCCGCAGAACAGATCGATGACACTGGCTACGGCCCGGGCGGTGACTGGACCATGGGGCTGCGTCATGCCTTCCCCTAGATTAGTGGCGGCCAGAAAACCCCGTGTTTTTCCGGGGATCGGGCCGAATCCGGTGGATTCCGGCTTCACGGGACCCTGGCCGGGCCCGTCGGGGCGCCGCCCGGGGCTTCGACGGGACGGTCGGCGGCGGGAACATATGGTGAACATCCGGGCCTCCGCCGGCCCGCGGGCACGCCGGTCCGGGCCCCGCAGCGGCGGGGCCTTCCATGGGCCGGTTCATCGGCAGACGCCCGGTCAGGCGGCGGCGGGGAGCACGGGGCGCTCCCTTGCCGGCGGCGTCAGGCCGAGGCGGTGGACGTTCGCGGCCAGCACCGCCAGCGCCACGGCACCGGCGAAACCCTTCTTTCCGTGGCTCCGCACCCGGTTGAGGCCACGGTGCTCCAGGTTGTTGATGGCCGACCCGCCGGCGGCGTGGGCGCGCCGCGCCCCGCGGAACGCCTCCCCGCTTTCCCGGACGCGGTCCGCCTTCGACAGCCTGCCTTTCCGCGGCATGACGTCGGCTCCGGCATCCCGGCAGGCCCCAGCCGGTCCGGGGGGCTGTGCGGACCCCTGCCGAAGCTCACCACCGACAGGTCCGGGAACCGGGCCCGCGCGCCTCCCCGCCCATGGGGACCGCCACGTCCACGTCGCTCCCCTCCCACATCACCGAATGGTGCGGGAGGAATCCATGACGGTCCTCAGGGAGGCGGACGGGGACGCCGGGCTCCACCGGGACCCCGGCCTTTCCCTTCGATATCCAGCGGGTGTGCGGCCCGGATATCGGGTGCACCTTCCCGCGGTGCGGGACCGTCCCTCCCCTCAGGATCCGCCGTCCGGTCAGGTCCGCCCGGTGCCTGACATGGCCGATGAAGCCCCGGATACTGTCCGATGGGCCCGGGATACCCAACATACCGCCGATCTCCGCGCGGCCGGCCTCCGCCCTGTCCGCCAGCTTCAGGGCGAGCCGGAGCGGCGCCTCCACGTCCCTCGGGCGCGGGTTGGCGAGCCGTGACGTGGCCACCCGGAGGTAGCCTTTCCGGAGCTTTCCGCAAAGGTATTCCTTCCGCCGCCAGCCGGGTGGCCCCGGCCCCCCGCAGGCCCGGGACACGTCCCGGACCATGCACCGCGCCGCGTCCATCGGCAGGCTGCGGTCGGTCGGATGGTGGACGTCGGTCCCGGCCACGAAGGAATGACGGCGGCCGCGCGACGCGGCGCCAGGCTTTTTTTCCGGCCACCCTGTGGCCCCTCTCCACGACCGTCCTTCCGACCTCGGCGGGAAGCTCCGGCGAGGGGAGCGACACGCTGTCAACCGGACGCCGGTATCCGTATCCGTCCCCGTCCCATGATCCGTGGCCCGGCCTCCGGCCTTCGCCGGATCGGGATGTGCTGGTTCGCCGGTTCCCGAAGCCGGTCGGAACCGCACCCGGGACCCTGCCTGACCACGCCGGGCACCGGGACGGTCAACGGTTCCATCCCCGGCCCGCCGACCCGGCGGCTCCTTCCGGGCGTCACCATCCTGCCCGGAAGCCCGAACGGCCGCTTTCGGGTCCCTTCGTCGCCGTGGAGGTCCTGGAGGCCGATCAGGACCGCCGGGATGTCGTCCCTCGATCTGACGTCCAGCCTGATCCTCCTGATGTCGGGGGGCGCCGGGCCGCCGCTGGGTGTCGTGGACCTTGCGCATGGGGTCCTCCTGAAGGGGAGGATTGCCGGATTCCGCGGCATATGGTGGTGAATTCGCCCCCTGAGAGTTTGTTCCATAAGTTGAGTGGTCCCGCAGGATGTGGTATTCCAGATTGACCGTTTACCCAAATCCGGAGATCGCCATGCCCTGGGACAGGACCACCCAACAGCTCCATAAGCGCTCGGACGACCACAGTCAAAATGACCTGACCGACGCCGAATGGACCGTCGTCGAGCCGATGCTTCCGAAGCGGGGAAGGATGGGACGGCCGCGCGGGGTCGACCTTCGGTCGGTGTTCGACGCGGTCCGGTATATCCTGTCCACGGGATGCCGGTGGCGCGCGTTACCCTCTGGATATCCACCGTTTTCCACCGACCGGAACCATTTTCACGCATGGCGGCGGAGCGGGCTCCTGGCGCGTATCGTGCATCGTCTCCGGGACCTCGCGCGGCGGTGTTCGGGGCGCTCAGCGGAGCCGACCGCCGCCCCGGTCGACAGCCGGTCGGTGAGGACCACGGAGAGCGGCGGCCCCCGCGGCCACCACGCCGGGAAGAGGGTGAAGGGGAGGAAAAGGCACCTGATCGTGGACGCCGACGGCACGCCGATCGTCATGACGGTTCACACCGCCGACATCCAGGACCGGGACGGGGCGCCGGACCTGATCGCGAAGCTGCTGGAGACGGCCCCGACGGTGTGTAGGCTGTTCGCCGACGGTGGCCACCCGGGTCCGAAGCTGCGGGAGCGGCCTGGGGGGATGGGGTTGTCGAACGTGATCAGGATCGTCGAAAAACCGAAGGATGTCAAAGGGTTCACTGTTCCCTGCCGCCGCTGGGTGGTGGAGCGGACCTTCGCCTGGATGGGCCGGTGCCGCCGCCTGTCGAAAGATTACGAAAGGCTCAGCGAGAACTCGCTTGCATCCGGGGTGAGGCATCACGCGCCACCGGTCCGGGCGTGAGTGAGGCACGAACGAACGCTGGCCGCCTGCCGGTTCCTGCTCAGGCGGGTGGCGAGGGCGTCAACTCCATGAAAAACAATAGCTTAATCATATCAGTGACTTATAATTCAAACTCTGAGGCCATATCCGGTGATTCTCCACAAGGCGGATTCCGTCATTTACGCGAAAAATCGGAAGCTTGGCAGTTTTCTGGCGGACACTAGCCAAGCCCGCTTCAAGGGTTGCCTTGGGCGCGACTGAATCAATCGAAAGATAGATCCCGTTTGAGGTATTATTCATGATGCTAACCTTACCGGCAAAAATCGGAATATTCAGATCATATTACAGGTACAGACTTCATATAATTGAACCCCCGTTCCGCTCTGAAGTGCAACACCGTTGATGGTGGGAAGCCGCGTTCCGGGTGCGGCATCCTGCGAACCGGCCGGATAACGGCGACAGTCCCTGTGCTCAGGGTAGGAGAGTGTCATGCCCGAGGGCTACCGTCATCTGACCTTCGACGGAAGATGCCGGATATACGCGACGGGGAAAGGCGGGCTTTCGAACGGGGCCATCGCCGGGCGGCCGGGCCGCCATCCGGCCACCATATCGCGGGAGATCCGACGCGACGGCGGCGGGCGGGGATACAGGTGCAGGCAGGCGCAGGGGAAGGCCACCGGGCGCCGGAGCGGGGCCTCTTCGGTCCCGGGGAAGCTGACGGAGGAGCGCCGGGCGAAGGTCGTGGCGAAGCTGGAGGAGGGCTGGAGCCCGGAACAGGTCCCGGGGCGTCTCCGGCTGGAGGACCCCGGCATGGTCGGCCGTCAGCGGATATACGACCTCGTACGCGCGGACCGCGGGGACGGAGGAACGCCTTGCGGGCACCTGCGGCGGCGGGGAAAGGAACCGGACCGGCAGGGCGGTCGCCACGCGGGCCGGGGTCACATCCCGGGCCGGAGGGACATCCCGGAGCGCCCGAAAGAGGGCGGGGCGAAGGCGGGGACCGGCGACCGGGAAGCGGACACGGTGATCGGCGGGGGACACGGCGGTGCGGTGGTGTCGCCCGTTGACGGATGCCCGGAATTCACGCCTGTCCGACGGGTTGACGGAAAGAGGGCGGAGGCGGTCGGCGGGGCGATGACCGACCTTCCCGAGGGTCCCGGCGCCAGGGTCCACACGATCACGGCGGACAGCGGCAGGGAGTTCGCGGGGCACGCGAAGGTGGCGAAGGCGCCGGCGGCCGACTTCCTCCTCGCGACGCCCCACCACTCGTGGGAGCGGGGCCTGAACGGGCACACCAACGGGCCGCCGCCCCGGTACCTGCCGAAGGGGACCGACCTGCGGCAGGTCACGGACGCCCGCGTGAAGCGGGCCCGGGACATCCTGAACGCGCGCCCCCGCAAGGCGCCCGGCTACCTGACGCCGGCGGAGGCTTTCGCGCGGGCGCGGCCTCCCTGAGGCGCTTCGCCCCGTCGGCCGACGGGGGAGAGGGAATTCCGCAGGCGCGCCCGCCCGGTTTCGGTCGGGCCACCCCTTCCCTCGCCCGGACGGGCGCGCCACCTCCCGCCGCGGGGCCCTGCCGCCGCCGGGAGGCCCGGTTACGCTCCGATTCGAAGGGACAGCCGCCGCATTCCGCGTGGAATCCGGGGCCCTGGCCGGAAAATCCCTCAACACCGGCCCGCCTCCTCCGCTCGGGCCACGCCCTCGCTCCGGAGGCGGGCCGGTGTTGCACTTCGGACTGGAAGTGGGGAAGAATAAACATTTTATGTATTGGGAATTATATCCGCGGTAAAGCCATCCACCTGCCTGCCGTTCTCCCGGCGGGTGATGGTGACCGTGGCAAACCGGTCTTCCGGGCCGATGGTGAAATGTGTCCGGATATTGTTGAAACATCGCGCTGCCCCGTGCTTCAGGGGCAAGTGTCTGGCTTTCCATGGTTAGTCCAGACCTGCGGCGAAGTCCTTGGAAGAGGCTTCCCCACGCGGTCGCTTCGGCTTCGTTTGGCCTATGTTTCGCTTCAGGCCTGAGATTGGATGTCGGTGTTTACATTGATTCACCCACGAAGCGACCAAGAGCCACACCCCAAGCGCTATCGGAACAATGACCGTGCCGCCACCACCGCCAGTGCCGCTCCCACCAATTGGTAAAGGATGAACGCTGGAACGTGAATCGGCATGATACCGGCAAAGGTGTCGGAAAGTCCTCGGGCGATCGTGACCGCCGGGTTGGCGAAACTCGTGGACGCCGTGAACCAATATGCACCGGTGATGTAGAGTGCGACGATGGTCGGGACCGCATCAGGCCGATATGCGAGGCCACCGAGGATGAAGAATACAAGTCCGAAGGCAGCGACGATTTCCGCAATCCAGAGACCCATGCCGGAACGGGCGGTTTCGCTGGTCTGCAGGATCGAGAGGTCGAACATCGCGTGGGCCAGAAAGACCCCGATCACCGCACCGACGATCTGTACGGATGTATAGGCCAGAGCCTGCGCCGGGGAGGTTTCCCCGCTCAGCAGGAATGCCAGCGTCACAGCCGGATTGAAATGCGCGCCGGAAATCGGTCCTAGAACCGTTATGCCCACATAAAGGACGCAGCCGGTGGCCATCGCGTTGGCGAGCAGCGCTAAACCGATATTGCCACCCGCGAGGTCGAGCGCCATTATCCCGGAGCCCACCACACCGACGAGCAGGAAAGCGGTACCGATGAGTTCCGCCAAAAGTTTACGGGTCATGAAGTCGCTCCAATACTGGCAGGAAGCGTACCGAGCCCTTCGGCCTCCATTGAGCCGACTGGCTCACGCAACAGGGCCAAGACACGAGAAGCCGGAATATCGTAGGTATCGGCGAAAACCTGCGGTCTGTTTCGTTCAGCCGCCGCCGGGTCTTCGACACCCCAATGAGCTTTTGTCGGTGAGCCCGGCCAGATAGGCCAGTCTTCGGATGCGGTATTGCCGGAGACCGTGATCACGGCATCCATCACCGGCGCGTTCGGTTCGGCGAACCGATTCCAGCTTTTGGAACGAAGGTCACTGATCTCGTAATCGTTGTGGGCCAGGATCACAAGCGCTTCAGGGTGCACATTGCCGACCGGATGGGATCCCGCGGACCATGCGGCGACACGTCCTGCGCGGTGTCGGTTCAGCAGTGACTCAAGCAAGATCGAGCGGGCTGAATTGCCCGTGCAAAGATTGAGTAGGTTCATTCCGGCATCGCTAACGGAGTCATGTGAAGGTTTTGTGACGGCTCCACTGAAACAATGCCCGACGCAACGTATCGATACTTTGTCGTAACCGGAGCCTGGCTCCAGCATACCGACGAAAGCGACGGTCAGGCGGTATGGATCCGTTCAGTCTTCCTCGAACCACCATACGTCAGGTTGCCAGCCGATCCAGTCGCCATAAATCGGGATTCGATCGGGAAACCTCAGGCGTTGGTCATGGGCGATATGACTGACGGGCCATTGTGCGAGCGGAATCACATAGCGACCGCTGGTCAGGATCCGATCGAGCGCACGAGTGGCTGCGATGAAACCTTCGCGGGTCTCCGCATTCAGGATTTCCCGGATCATCGCCTCGACCGCTGGTGAATTGATACCCATCCAGTTGCGGGTTCCTGGTTTGTCAACCCCGGCGCTACCCCAATAAAGCATCTGCTCGTTGCCCGGGCTCAGTGAAAGGGCGCGTCGATAATACGTCATGTCGAAGTCATATATATCGGTGCGCTCGTTATACTGAGCGCTATCGGCTGTGGCCACCGAGGCATCGATTCCCAAGCGTTTGAGTGCATTGACATAGATATCGACGGTCGCCTTGATTTCCGCGGAGCCCTGTCTGAGGAGAATTTCAACTCCGAACGGTACACCCGCCCCGTTCTTCAATCTGCCCGCGTCGTCAACCGTCCAGCCAGCGTCCGCCAGCCTGTCGAGCGCGAGTCTTATATTCCCGCGATTACGGGCCGTGCCGTCGGAGACGGGTAGGGTGTAGCCGTCGAGGGCACCGGGCAGGAGTTCCTCCGAGAACGGTTCAAGGAGCTCGCGTACACGTCCTTCAGCAGGACCGGGGCGCATACCCAGTACGGAGTTGGAAAAGTACGAGGTGATACGGGACTCCTTCCCATCGGTCTGGGCTTGGTTGATGAATTCAAAATTGAAGGCATGGATCAGGGCATCGCGGACGCGCCAGTCGTTGAATGGCTCGCGGCGCGTATTCATCACGAAACCGGTGATCCCGGAAGGTCGCTGATGAGGGATGACCGATTTGACCACATCGCCCGAACGGATGGCCGGGAAATTGTATTGCAGCGCCCATTTCTGTGAGTTGAATTCGCGGTTGGAGTTGAGTTCACCCGCCTTGAAGGCTTCGAACATGGCGGTGCCGTCTCCGAAGAATTCAATACGGATTTCGTCAAGATTCGCGACTCCGCGGCGAAGCGCGAGATCCTTGCCCCAGTAGTTTGGATCGCGTTTCAGATTGACGAAACGCCCCGCCTCGAAGTCATCGATGACATAGGGCGCGGTTGCGATCGGGATCACGTCGAGACCGGATTCGGTGAACTCGACCTCTTCCCATTGAGCCTTTTTCAGGATCGGACGGAGACCGAGGATCAAGGGCAATTCCCGGTCTTTGACATTGAAGGTGAAGCGTACCGAACGCTCTCCGGTTGGCTCCATCGTCGCGACCTTGCTCCATGCGGTATGATATCGAGGGTGCCCGCGCGTACCGAGCGTCTCGTAAGACCACATCACGTCTTCGATGGTGACCGGCGTGCCATCGGAGAACCGCGCCTCTTCGCGCAGTTTATACTCCACCCACTCCCGATTCGGTCCCGTTTCAACTGATTCGGCCAAGAGGCCATAAAGCGTGAACGGCTCGTCCCATGAACGTCCCATGAGACTCTCATACGCAAGGAACCGAAGCTGCCAGGGTACGGTTCCTCTGTGGATATGAGGGTTGAAACTGTCAAAGCTGCCAACCTCGCCGGTGACTATTCGGCCACCTTTCGGCGCATCTGGATTTGAGTATGGGAGAGACTCAAAATCTGGTGGAAGCGCGGGATCACCGTACATAGCTATGCCATGCCTGGATTCGGCTGCGACGGAGCCGGCCGTTAGGGAAGCGGAGAGAAGCATCGTGAAAACGCCTGATTTCGCCGTGTATCCGCGTCTCATTTCAGAAGTCTCCCTGATCCGACGAAGTGCCTGTCCATCAGACTAGCACACGGCTGCGTGTTCTTCAAACTTTTTAGTTGAATTTCGCTGTAGATAGGTTAGGTTGAGCACACTGCTCGAAGGTTTCTTGCCTGTATGAAACCTGCCTCAACAACTAAGCGCCCGCCTTGTGCGGGCGCCTTTTTTTGCGAATTGGCCCCGTAACCCCGAGACGATAGGAATGCAACGAGGTAGATGCAGGGCAGGATGAGGTTTTCATGCAACTTAATGGCAGGCAAGCGGTCGTAACGGGTTCGAACTCCGGTATTGGTCTAGGCATCGCTCGGGCTCTGGCGGGTGCCGGCGTGGATGTTGTGCTGAATTCGTTCACGGATTCCCGGGATGATCATCTTTTGGCGAATCAAATGCGCGAGGAGTTTGGAATCACGGCGCGCTACATCCGAGCGGATATGTCTAGACCCGATGAATGCCGCGCATTGATCGCCGAAGCAGAAACCTGTGACATCCTCGTCAACAACGCGGGAATCCAGCACGTGGCGCCGATCGCGGAATTTCCGGTGGAACGATGGGATTCGATCATCGCTATCAATCTCTCATCAGCGTTTCACACAACGGCGGCGGCGCTACCGGGGATGCGCACCAAAGGCTGGGGCAGGGTGGTCAACATCGCAAGCGTCCACGGTCTTATCGCATCGCCATACAAATCCGCCTACATCGCCGCCAAGCATGGTATTGTCGGGCTGACGAAAACCGTCGCTCTGGAGACGGCGGAAGAGCCTGTCACCTGCAACGCAATTCGCCCTGGTTATGTGCTGACACCTCTGGTGGAGGCCCAGATTCCAGACCAGATGAGCGTTCATGGCATGGACCGCGATACGGTCATCAAGAATGTGATGTTGGAGCGCCAGCCATCCAAACGGTTCACGACAGTGGAACAGATCGGCGAAACGACACTATTCCTATGCTCGGATGGAGCCACCCAGATCACCGGAACGACAATCAACGTCGACGGCGGTTGGACGGCCCGCTGACTCTTTCGATCCGGCTGTATCCGCGCTCAAAGACGGCGCTCATTGCTATCCGGCCTTTCGTACCCGCCTATCCATGTGTGCCGGTTCGGCAACTGGAACGACGGTGCCGTTGGGATAGACGAGACCCGCCGAGATCACCAGCTTCGCCGCATCCTCGACGGACATCTGAAGTTCGATAATGTCGCTTCTCGGAACAAAGAGCAGGAATCCGGAGGTGGGATTGGGTGTCGTCGGCAGAAAGACCGAGACAAGAGGATCCTCACGCGGGATGCCTTTCTGGATCTCTCCCTTGGCCGAGGTGGACACGAACGCGATCGCCCATATACCTTTGCGCGGATATTCGACGAGACAGGCTTTGTTAAAGCTTGTCTCATGTTGGGCGAACACCGTTTCCGCGATCTGTTTCAGTCCGTTATAGATCGACCTTACGACGGGCATCCTGTCGACGACACTTTCGCCCCATGTGATCAGCGATCGCCCGATAAGGCCTTTGGCGATCCATCCGACGATGACCGTGAATATGAGGAACACGATGACACCGAGTCCGCGGACGTTGATATTCCATTCGATGCCGAACAGGGTCTGGAGTATCTGTTCCGGTTTATAGGCGTCCGGGACGAACGGGAGAACGAAGCCGTCGATCCATCCGATCACCGTCCAGATCAACCACAGGGTCAGCCCGATAGGCGCGATGACGATAAGCCCCGTCAGAAAGCTGTTTCGCAGTCCCGAAAATCGGGACGCTATCGGCTTCTGGAACTCCGGCTCGGTCGGGTCGGGTTTCACGGTCATCTCGGCTGCGTGGAAAGGATAGGCAACGTTTCCAGATAGCGACCGCTGGCGCAAATCACAATGTGGAATATGGTGACTGAGGTATACGAAGATGATCGGTGTCGATGATGCCTTTTCATGAACTGTCAATTCGGACGCTGTTCCATCCGCGCTGCGGTATGGTGGAGTGGTTGGCTTCCGGACGTGAAGGACGACCGCCTTGACCGTTGGTCCGCGCTCCCGTCCCGCCTTGGCTATATCGGAGCTGGGCTAAACGGGAAGCCTGTGCAGTTCATTTGCGACCTTGGCGGCGAATTTGGCGTTGCTGCGAAGCAAGGCGATATTCGCGGCCAGCGATCGACCTGACGTCAATTCAAGGATCCGGTTCAGGAGAAACGGTGTGACCTCTTTACCCACTATACCCTGGCGGGAGGCATCCGCAAGCGCGGCCTCGATGGCAACCTGCATTTCAGGGTAGGGGATCTCGTCTTCAGCGGGGATCGGATTGGCGATGAGCTGACCGCCCGAAAGCCCCAGTTCGCTGCGCGTGCGGTGGATGAGAGCGATTTCCGCCGGTTCGTCAACGCGAAGCGGAGCCTTCAGACCGGAACTCCTCGACCAGAAGGCGGGAAACAAATCCTGTTCCACGGTGATTACAGGAACGCCCATGGTTTCAAGAACTTCGAGGGTCTTTCTCAGGTCAAGGATCGCTTTCGCACCCGAGGCGACAACCGAGACCGGGGTCAACGCCAGCTCGTGCAGATCGGCGGAAATATCGAAGCTCGACTCAGCGCCCCGATGAACGCCACCAATGCCTCCCGTCGCGAAAATCTCGATTCCGGTTCGATGGGCGCAGATCATGGTGCCCGCCACCGTCGTGGCGCCCGTCTTCCCCTGGGCGACCGCCATTGGTAGGTCGGCGCGGGACAGTTTCATCACGTCGGATCCCCGTGCGAGGAACTCGATTTGGTCACCTGAAAGTCCGATATGGATTGAACCTTCGAGGACGGCGATCGTGGCTGGAACCACGCCATGGTCCCGCAGGTCACATTCAAGCCGAAGCGCGGTCTCCGCATTGAGCGGGTAGGGCAGTCCATGGGAAATGACGGTTGATTCGAGCGCAACGATCGGTGCGCCGGATTTCCGGGCCGTAGCGACCTCTTCAGAGAAGACGAGCGGATTCATGGAGGCGCTGCCTGCGAGACATGAGCGGCCGCTGCCTGCAGAGCGGCATTAAGTGCCGCCGACAGGTCCAGGCCTTCCATCTCAGCCGCGATATGAGCGGCCACGAACGAGTCACCGGCACCTGAAGCACGCACGGACGTTACCGGTGGCGGAGGCGCGATAACAGTTCCGTCGCGACCGGAATCGGTGACGGGTCCCGCACCATCCGTGATGAGAACACGCGAAGCGCCAAGGTCCCGCATCGCCGAAGCCGCGTGGTGAGATGAGTTGAAATGACGGCCACATAGTGCGCTCGCTTCTGTGAGATAGGTGTAGATCGTAGCGCTCGGGGTAGCGAAAAATGGCAGCAGTCGTTTTGCCTTTTCCGGACTTGCGGATACGACCCGCAGATCGTTGGCGGAACAGGCGGGATCCGTGGCAAGACGCACCAGCACCGCTTCCGGCAGGTTGCCGTCAACCAATATGGTTCCGGAATGGGGCGTGTCAGATCCGCCTATCGCACCGTCGAGTAATGGATTTAGGAGTCCGTCGCCGACGGCCTCCAGAGAGCGCGTATCGGCGATGGTTGCGACCATCCCTTCGCTATCCTCAACAATCAGACATCTGTCTGTGGGTAAACACTCAGGGATATGAACATAATCCGTCAGGAGTCCTGTGTTTCGGCACAGTTCGAGCAGTTCGGCACCTTCGGCATCGTGCCCGATGGCGGCAAGTAGAGCGGGTCGTAGGCCATGGCGGGTGAGCTCCGTCGCGATGTTCAGGGCGACGCCACCCGGTCTTCGCGCGATTGTTCCGGCAACGTCCGATCCCGGATGCATTCGGCGGGTTGATCTGCCAATGATATCCCAGTGAGCCGCTCCGATACAGAGAATGTCTGGAAAGGTGCCGTCCTGCATGGTTCCATTTGACAGGTCTTGGAGATTTCGGCAAGCGTTCCTCGCTTTTCGAAGCGGTTGGAGCCCGTTCCAAGAAATAAACCGGAAAGTGTCGCAGACAGCCAATGGAATCTCCTTGCAGGGGCTGTCGGCATAGGGTAACGAAGCCGCAGTTCGCAGGCGGGACTTGGGTTCTGCGGGGAGAAATCCCGTATGGATCCGCCGGTTGGGCGTTAGTCTGAAACGGTTCCGCCGAGGTTTGAAACCGGAAAGGAAACACGGAATGGCTCTGCCGGAGTTCTCATTACGCCAGCTATTGGAGGCTGGCGTTCATTTTGGCCATCAGACACAGCGTTGGAATCCCAAGATGAGCGAATTCATCTATGGGGAACGAAACGGGATTCATATCATTGACCTGACCCAGACAGTTCCGATGCTTGATGCCGCGCTTCAGGCGGTTCGTGAGGTTATCGCCAAAGGCGGTTCACTGCTTTTCGTCGGAACGAAACGTCAGGCGCAGCAAGCCATCGCCGATGCCGCCGAACGATGTGCCCAATACCATATGAACCACCGTTGGCTGGGTGGCACCCTGACGAACTGGAAGACGGTATCCCAGTCGATCGACCGACTGAAGGCTCTTGACGAGCAGATGGCGGAAGGATCCGAAGGCTTGACGAAGAGGGAACGTCTGTCGATCGAGCGTGAGCGCAACAAGCTTCACGCTTCGCTTTGCGGCATCCGGGAGATGGGTGGCCTTCCGGACATGCTATTCGTGATCGACGTCAACAAGGAAGACCTCGCGGTCGCGGAAGCGAAAAAGCTTGGCATAACGGTTGTCGCCGTTATCGATACAAATTGCTCTCCGGATGGGATCGATTACATCATTCCCGGCAATGATGACGCTTC
The DNA here is from genome assembly GCA_965201085.1 of uncultured Rhodobacter sp. Classification (GTDB taxonomy): domain Bacteria; phylum Pseudomonadota; class Alphaproteobacteria; order Rhodobacterales; family Rhodobacteraceae; genus JAPOUP01. Next base: position 59,835 of record CBDAVS010000025.1, read on the forward strand.
ACGGGCGATTTCGCTATATTGCGACCTTGTCGCCCGCGCCGTGCTTGACGGGATGAGCGCACAGTTCACCGCCGCGGGAATCGATATCGGTGAAGCGGAGGAAGCACCTGATGTAGAGGAAATTTCCGAAGTTTCCACAGAAGAGACCGGGGCAGGGGAAGAGTCCGGGTCCGGAGCGGATGCTGAAGCCGAACCTGCGGCGGAGGACGCCACCCCGCCCGCATCTGGCTGAGGACCGAAACGTTTATGGATATGCTACGGTCTGGGTAGTGACAGCCCAGCCCAACATGACACTCGGGCGGATTTCACCGCCGCGAAAACACCGAAGGATTAAGGAGAGCCTGTGATGGCGATCACCGCTGCATTGGTAAAGCAACTGCGCGACAAGACCGGCGCGGGAATGATGGACGCGAAACGAGCGCTGACGGAGACGGACGGCGATATGGATGGCGCGACCGACTGGCTGCGCACCAAGGGGTTGGCCAAGGCCGCGAAGAAGTCCGGACGCACCGCCGCCGAAGGCCTTGTCGCGGTCAAGGTCGAAGGAGGTAGAGGAGTTGTCGTAGAGATAAACTCTGAAACAGATTTCGTCGCGAAGAACGCCGATTTTCAGGAGATGGTCGGTGAGATCGCCGCCGTCGCCTTAAGTGTCGATGACATCGACGCTCTATCCTCGGCCGATCTGGGTGGAAAGTCGGTGGCGGATACCGTAACCGACAGGATTGCGACGATCGGCGAAAACCTGAATCTGCGTCGGATGGCGTCGATCGAAGGCGAGTCGGTCGCTTCCTATATCCACAACGCCACCGCACCGGGCATGGGTCGGATCGGTGTGTTGGTGGCGATCGACGGTCCCTATAGCGATATCGGTGAGCGGGTCGCCATGCATATCGCCGCGACCAGCCCGCAGGCATTGGACGAGAGCGATCTCGACCCCGCGTTTGTCGCAAAGGAGAAAAAGGTTCAGATCGACATCGCACGGGAGTCCGGAAAGCCCGAAGGCGTCATCGAGAAGATGATTGTCGGTCGGATGAAGAAATGGAAGGCGGAAGTGACGCTGCTGAACCAGGCGTTTGTCATGAATCCAGACATCACCGTCGGAGCGGCTGTCCGGGAGGCTGGCGCAGAAATTACCGGATTTTTGCGCCTGGAAGTCGGTGAGGGCATTGAAAAAGCGGTTGAGGACTTCGCGGCGGAGGTCGCCAAGGCACTGGATAGCGATCATTGATCCACACTTTACCGGCCTGACCTGAGCCTTGTGACGTTGGCGGTTGAGCAGTCGAGACGCGAGGGGCTGCACCCTTGGAGGAAACGGGGAGGTGACTGCTCTTCCTGACCGGAAGACCGTTTTCGGGCAGTTCGTCTCCAACTATTCGAGGTTCCGTCCGCATTATCCGGACGCGCTGTTTGAATGGCCGGAAGAGATCACGCCGGACACCGAGCTGGCTGCGGATATCGCAACGGGTACGGGGCAGGCGGCTTCGGCATTGTCCCGAGTTTTCGACCGGGTTGTCGCGACCGATGTCAGCGCTGAGCAGATCAGGAGCGCGATCTCCGCGCCGAATGTTGAGCATTCCGTCGCGGAAGCCGGGTACATCCCGGTCGGGTATCATGTGCTGGACGCGATAACGGTGGCGCAGGCACTGCAGTGGTTTGCCGGCTCCGCTTTCTGGTCTGGGGCCAGACGGACGCTCAGGCCGGACGGTGTGCTTTGCTGCTTCGGCTATAGCTGACCGCTCACCGGGACGGAATTGGATGAGACGCTCGTCCGACGGCATAGAAAACTTGTCCAGGGTCGATCGATTGCACCATGTCTTGATAGAAACCGACGAACGCTTCGCCATTGAAGATGTTGTTAAAGTGAGGATGCCGCTGACCGTGTTGGCCGGTACTAATCGATGACAGGGCCTTATGCTGGAGAATGCGCAGCATCCCATGCGGAGCTTCACCGCGTATCCAAAGCAGACATTTGGCAGAAGGTTTCTGGGTTAGGATTATATATATGGCCAAATAACAGATGATTACACGTAATATCTCATATCGGTTGTAAAGGTTCATTTAACATAATATGTATTATGCGAATCATCCTTGTGGCCGCAAAGCGATAATGTCACCCCGGAACACAGCAGAAGTGCCACTCTCCTCGCAAAACGATGTGAGGATGAGCGGACATGGGATGGGTGATGATGAGCGAGCGCGAGTTGAGCCGCGTTGAAGTGCCTGCGCAGGTCGATGACGGCCGGCTGAGTGTCGACAGCGCGGCGAACATGCTGGACTGGCACGGCGGCAGGTTTTCAGGCTGTTGAAGCGATACCGCCGGGATGGCGCGTCGGCGATCCGCCACAGGTCGCGCGGACGTGCGCCGAACAATCAGTTTCACGCGGCCAGACGTGACTGTGCTCCGACCCTCATCAGGGAACGGTGTCCAGACATTGGGCCGACCTTGGCAGCTGGGATGCTGGCTGAACATCACGGGTCCAAAGTCTCGGGCGGGACGGTGCGCGAGTGGATGGTGGAAGACGGCATCCGGCTGTCGCGCGGGCGGCGACGCCAGCCTCACCAACCACGCCCGCGCCGGGAATGCTCCGGCGAGCTGATCCAGATCGACGGCTCGGACCATCGCTGGTCCGAGGATCGCGCCCCTCCCTGCGCCTTGCCCGTCTTCATCGATGACGCGGCCGGTACGTTGATGGAGCCGCGGTTTGTGAAGTCCGGGAGCACGTTCAGCCATTTCGAGGCACTGGAAGGCCATCCGCTGAAGCATGGCCGACCGGTCGCCTTCCATTCTGACAGACACACGGTGTTTCGGGTGGCCGGGGACGACGCCGGAGGCGGCGCGCGGATCACGCGGTCCGGCCGCGCGTCGAGCGGGCTGGACATCGGGATTCCCCGCGCCGGTCCGAGCCAGGCCAAGGGGCGCGTTGAACGCGCCAACCGGACGCTGCGGGACCGTCCGGTCAGGGAGCCGCGGCTTGCCGGCATCCCGGACATGGAGGCCGGAAACGCCGATTCGCGATGTTTCAGGGACCGCCACAACGCCAGGACCCCCGCCAAACCGGACAACCCGCACCGCGCGCCCGATGTCGGGCCGGATCGGCCGGCGGATGTCCTGTGCCGGCGCGGGAACCGGTATGTCGGCAAGCGGCTCACGTTTTCCCATGACCGCAGGCGCATCACGCCCGAAGGGAATGACGTCACGCGCGGCCCCGTCGGCAGATATGCTGACACCCACGCCTTCGTCGACGGCCGGTTCGAGGTGCGCCCCAGAAGCCGTTCCCCGCCCTGCGAAACCTTCGGCCTGGACCGGAGCGTCACACATGCGGCCATCACCGGGAACAGGCGCCTGAGCGCGGTTCCCGAGCACATTGAAGAGATGCGGGATGCCGCGCCACCCAGGCCGAAGGTGCGAACCAGTTCAGGGAAGATGGGCTACAGACCAAACGGAAGGCGGCAAGGGCGACCGTCCGGGTCACGGGCCAGGAAGATCGCACACGCGGCGGAATGGGCCACCTCAGCATGCCGTGGCGGACAGACGCCTTATTTCGTTGTGCCGCCATCGTTTGATCATGCCGAAAGTCTCCATGTCCTGACGCTCCGCCAAGCGCTCCAGTGCGGCGTCGATACCGTCCTCGGCAGGAAGATCATCAGTTCCAGAAGTACGACCGATGGGCATGGCAGCCCTGATCCGGGGCTTGCCCGCGGCAAGCGTGTCACACATCGCCGGTTCAGGATCGCTGACACTACTGCCGTCCATGCTGTCCGGCCAGGTCGGGACCGCATTCCCCGCAGCGCCTTTCAGCCCTTCGATATGTGGGGTCTACGGGCGCAGAAGCCTCGCTCACGTTGCACTCAGGGTGACATTCCTGCTGTGCAGACCTGGTGACATTTCTGAATGGTGTTTACAACCTAGGGCGTATCCAGCACCACGCACCGTGCGCACTGGATCGTCTCCGCCCGACTTGCACAATGCCTTGCGTAGCCTTCCGACGTGAACGTCAACCGTTCGTGAGTCCACATAAACCTCCCGACCCCAAACATGGTCGAGCAACTGTTCCCGACTCCAGACCCGGCCAGGTCGTTCCATTAGTGTCGAAAGAAGTCGAAATTCGGTCGGACCGAGCTTCAGAAACGTACCGGCACGCGACACTAGGTGGCTTTCCGGATCAAGTACGATATCCTGGTATTCAAGCCGTTGTCCAACCGTCGAAGGCCGGGTACGCCGCAATTGGGTGCGGACCCTGGCGATCAGTTCAGCAACCGAAAACGGTTTGACCACATAGTCGTCGGCACCGGTCTCCAATCCCCTAACCCGGTCCGTTTCCTCCAACTTCGCTGACAGCATGATAATCGGAAGGTTTCGCGTGGAGGCGCACCTGCGTAAACGCCGGCATATCTCGATGCCGGAAACACCGGGCAGCATCCAGTCAAGAAGGATGAGGTCGGGCTGATCCTCCTCCACCAAAAGAAGCGCTTCGTCACCCGTGCCGGCGCGCATTACCTGAAAACCTCCCGCCTCCAGATTGTAAATCAGGATCTCCCGTTGCGCCGGCTCGTCCTCGACAACCAGTACCCTTGGTTTCATCGCCGCCATCTAAATCCCCTCCGCCACGTCAAATGAGGTTCTGTCGCTCTTGGGACGCGTGTCGCCCGAACGCTCGCCAGTTACGAGATAGATCACCTGCTCGGCGATGGAAGTCACGTGATCGCCCATCCGCTCCATGTTCTTCGCGATGAAATGAAGATGCATACAGGTGGTGATGTTGCGCGGATCCTCCATCATATGGGTCAATAACTCGCGAAATACGGCGTTGTACATCCGATCCACATCCACATCACGCAGTCGGATCTCTTCCGCCAGATCGGCATCGCGCTGGATGAAGGCATCAAGCGCCCCTTTCAGCATCATTCCGACTTCGCGCGCCATTCGATGGAGTCCTGTACTCGCCTCGTCGATCAATGGCAGCTGGGCCAGAGCGGTCGTGCGTTTCGCCATATTTTTCATGTAGTCGCCACAGCGTTCCAGATTGGAGGATATCTTCATCACCGTAAGAACCGTCCGAAGATCGCTGGCCACGGGTGACCTAAGGGCGATGATACGTCCGGCCTGCTGGTTGATCTCTTCCTCCAGCCGATCGATGGCTGCATCGGCGGCGAGCAATTTCCTGGCGGTCTTTTCGTCGGCACTCATGAATGCGCGCGTAGCATCGATGATCGAAGATTCAACCAACCCCCCCATCTTCATCAGCAGAATCTGAAGCTGTTCAAGGTCGCGGTCATAGGCGGATGAAATATGTCTGTCCTGCATCGCCGCCCTACCCTATGCGTCCAGAAATATAGCTTTCGGTTTTTGGGTTCTGCGGATTCTCGAATATCTGCGACGTGTCGCCGAATTCCACCAGATCCCCAAGAAGGAAAAACGCCGTGCGTTGGCTGACGCGCGCCGCCTGCTGCATCGAGTGTGTGACGATAATCACCGTGTAGTCCTGGCGCAGGCGCTCGATCAAGTCCTCGATCTGACCGGTGGCGATCGGATCCAGCGCCGAACACGGCTCGTCCATCAACAGCACTTCAGGTCTCGTCGCTATCGCCCTCGCGATGCATAACCGCTGCTGCTGCCCGCCCGACAGTCCGGTTCCGGGTCTGTCGAGATAGTCCTTTACCTCGTCCCAAAGCGCCGCCTGACGCAGCGAACGCTCAACGATATCCGTCAGTTCGGACCTGTTGTTCGCGAATCCATGTATCCTCGGACCGTACGCGACATTGTCGAATACCGATTTCGGAAACGGGTTTGGCTTCTGGAATACCATGCCAACCCGCGCGCGCAGCTGAACCGGATCGACCCTGGGGTGATAGACATCCTCACCGTCCAACGTGATTTCACCGACGACGCGGGCACCGTCAATCGTATCGTTCATACGGTTTAAGCAGCGTAGAAAGGTCGACTTTCCGCAACCTGAAGGCCCAATGAAAGCTGTCGCGGTTTTGGGCGAGATTTCGACATTCACATTCTTGATGGCATGAATCACGCCTTTGGTTGCCGCGATGTCCTGATTTTTCACTCCCGCCGGCACTCCGTAATAGACATCGACACCCAGAGCGCGCAGTTTCGCTCCCCACATATCGACGTTGCCGTCATCGACATTGTGATCATACATATCCGATTCCATTCCCTACCAGCGGCGCTCGAATCTACGTCTCAGAATGATGGCCAACAGGTTCATGGTCACAAGGAAAATCATTAAAACGACGATCGCGGCTCCGGTTTTCGCCTCGAAAGCACGTTCAGGGAAATCCGACCAACGGAATACCTGCACGGGCAGCACCGTGGCGCTGTCGGTGATGCCGCTTGGTACGTCAACGATGAAGGCGACCATGCCAACCATGATCAACGGTGCCGTCTCGCCCAGAGCCTGGGCCATGCCGATAATGGTACCGGTCAGAATACCCGGCATCGCCAGCGGAAGTACATGGTGGAAAGTGGCCTGCATCCTGGATGCACCCACCCCTAAAGCGGCCTCACGGATCGAAGGTGGCACGGCCTTGATCGCAGCCCTGGCGGCGATAATGATTGTTGGTAGGGTCATGAGTGCCAACACCATACCACCGGCGATCGGAGCCGAACGGGGGACGCCAAACACACCCAGAAACACCGAAAGTCCCAGCAGACCGAAGATGATCGACGGGACTGCCGCTAGATTGTTGATATTGACCTCGATCAGATCGGTTAAACGGTTCCTAGGCGCGAATTCCTCCAGATAGATCGCCGCCGCGACACCGACCGGAAACGCCAGCAGGAACGTTACCAACATCGTCCAGAACGATCCAACGACGGCACCCCATATGCCCGCAAGTTCCGGCTCGCGTGAATCGCTTGACTTGAAAAACCGCCAGTTGAATACACTTTCAACCGCTCCGGATAACTTCAGCCGCTCGATCGCGACGATCTGGGTATCAGATATTTTACGGGCGGATTCAGGAAGATCGGTCATGTACAGCGACCAATCCTGGCTGTTCTCGAGGTTTGAGGACGGTGCGATAATGACCTGTGCCGCCGCATGCGTCGCGTCGATCTCGGTTATCTTAAGCCAACCGCCACCGGCGCGCAGGAAGACCGAACGGTTGTCGCTATCAAGCGTTTCGGTCCCCAGCACCGCGCTGGCGCGCGCTTCCAGCGCCTCCGCATCCCGGATCATCGCATCCCGCTTGGCAGCGGCGGCCTCTCTCCTTCGATCAGAATCGACTCGCTCCTGTTCGCTATCGGCGGAGGTGATACGCTGACCGAACACGCGTACCGCATTGTTCTGACGTGCGGCCTGTACCCTCAGGCGCTTCGCATCCTCAAGCAGAAGGTTCTTGGCTTCGGTCATCAGGTTCAGGAAGTCGTTCGCCGTGGAGGAAATCACGGCTTCGCCATCATTGATGGATATTGATACCAGACCGCGAACGTCGATTTCCCGCATCCCCCCGAATCCGCCCTTCAGATAGAGGTCGGTGACGTCCGAGGCCAGGAAGCGGTAATCGATGGTCATACCGATGAGGTCAGGATTTGCCGCCACCCTCTCCGCCAGTTCGAATGCGGCACCACCGGAAACGATATCGTAAAGCTCCCGCTTCGACCGGCGACCGGTGACATCGGGGAAAAGAGTCCTGAGCGTTGCCTTCGTCAGGGTTCGGAAGGAGCCTCGCACGATCACTTTCGGGTCACGGGTTCCGTCAGGATCGATCTGATCCACCTCCAGCGTCACCGGTAGCGTTATGTAACTTTCCGTTACGGCTCCGGATGCCTGATAGATCACCGAACCCAGGAGAGAGAACAGGGCAAGCCCGGCCACGAGGACTGCGGTCACGCCATAGGCCTTGAGGCGCAGTTCGGCGCGGCGGCGCCTTCGCAGCGAAGACCCTCCTGAAAGTCCCGCCGGATGGGTACCAGCGGTGCTATGGACCATATCCCGATCCCCTATTCATACAGTTCGCGATACCTACGGACGAGATGCTGCGCTGCGACGTTAATCAGCAGCGTCACACAGAACAATGTGAACCCCAATGTGAACGCGGGTCCGGCGGCGGTCGACGCTTCGGTGTCGCCGGTGATGAGCATCACGATCTGCACCGTGACAGTTGTGACGGCTTCGAGCGGGTTCGCCGTAAGATTCGCTCCCTGCCCCGCCGCCATCACGACGATCATCGTCTCACCGACGGCACGGCTGAAACCCAGAAGCGCAGCCGATACAATTCCCGGAAGCGCCGCTGGAAGAACCACCAGGCGCATGGTTTCGGCCTTTGTCGCTCCCAGACCATAGGATCCATCGCGCAGGCTTTGTGGCACCGCGTTGATGATATCGTCGGAAAGCGATGAAATGAACGGAATGATCATGATTCCCATCACGACGCCGGCGACGAGAGCGGATTCGCTGGCGACGCTCAGTCCGACGGTGTCTCCCGCCCCTCGAAGGAAGGGCGCCACCGTGATCGCCGCGAAAAATCCGTAGACGACCGTTGGAATGCCCGCGAGGATCTCAAGCATTGGCTTGACGAAATCCCGTACGCGCCGGTCAGCGAAATCCGAAAGGTAGATCGCCGCGAAGAGGCCGATCGGTACGGCGATGAGCATCGCTATGAGCGTGATCATCAACGTCCCGGCGAACAGCGGAATTGCGCCCACCTTATCCGCGTCCAGTTCACCGGTATTCACACCCGAAAGCGGAGACCAGGTGGTTCCGAACAGGAATTTATCCAGGCGCCAATCAATTTTCTCGAAAAACGAAAGCGTTTCGAATATCAGTGAAAGGACAATCCCTATCGTCGTCAGAACCGCGATCGTCGCCATGCAGGCCAGGAGAATCCGGATCATGGTTTCGGATCGGTTCCGCGCCCGCGTTCCGACCTTCAGTCCAAACATGGTCAACAGCGCGACCGCGACGGTTCCGCCGATGACCAGCAACGCCCGGATCCAGCCCGAGATCGCGGCCATGCGAGCGTAATCGGCCGAGATCGCAAACCGCAGTTCATCCGTCGTGGATGCGAGCCGACTCGTGGCGATCGCCTTGGCGTCGGACAGCACGAGCTGGTGGGAGATATTCGGCTCGTCCGGAAGCGCTTCCTTAATCCGACCCGTCAGCGTTGCATCGACGATCATTCCTGGCACGATGGTAAGGAGAACGACCAATGCCACGCCGGTGATCGAAACCCAGAGCAGGCTGTAGAGACCATGATAGACGGGACGCGAATGGAGCAACACGCCCTGACCGTTTACCAGCGCGTATGCGCGATGCCGGGAAATCAGGAAAGCCGCCAGGGCGGATATCGCGACGAATGCAAGCAGAATGGCGGTCATCGGTGGATCCCGAATGGAAAATCGGGGCGGGTGGCAGGGGGTGTGTCCCCCTGCCCGTTCTAACGTCCTAGCGGATCAGTTCCATTCACTCCCGGTCATCGGAGTGAGGTTGTTCACCTTCGCCGAAACGTTCGAGAATATGTCGGTCGGAAGCGGGATAAGACCCTTGTCGACCAGGTAACCTTCCTCACCGGCAGCGGCCTCGGACATGAACTCCGAGGCGTATTCGGCAATTCCCGGTATCGCTCCGACATGTGCGTTCTTGATATAGAAAAACAGCGATCGCGAAACCGGATAGTCACCAGAAGCGATATTCTCGAAGGTTGGTTCGACATTATCAACATTCGCACCCTTAATGGCGTCCGTGTTCTGGTCGAGGAACGAGAAACCGAAGACGCCCAGAGCGTTGGGGTTGGCCTCAAGCTTCGATACAATCAGATTGTCGTTCTCGCCGGCATCGACCCAGGCACCGTCCGAGCGTACGGAAACATTGTCACAGTCCACGAGGTCGATACCCTCGCAACCCTCTTCCATGACGAGTTCCTCGAATGCATCGCGCGTCCCCGAGGAGGGTGGCGGACCGAGAACCTCGATCTTCAGGGCGGGCAGCGCCGGATCGACTTCATCCCAGCTTGTGGGTTTGGGGCCGTTTTCCGCAAGTGCGATGACAAGCTGTTCCCGTGTCAAGGAAATGTCGGGGCCGGCCTTCGCGTTCGCGACGACAATCCCGTCATATCCAACGACGGCTTCGGTGATCTCTGTGACCCCGTTTTCCGAACAGAGGACGAACTCTTTCTGTTTCATTCGACGCGACGCGTTGGTGATGTCAGGATGCTCGGTCCCAATTCCGGCGCAGAACAGCTTGAGGCCTCCACCCGAGCCGGTGGATTCGACGACCGGTGTCTGGAAGCCAGTCGTCCTGCCGAATTGCTCGGCGACGGCGGTCGAGAAGGGAAAGACGGTTGACGAACCCACGATTCGGATTTGATCGCGGGCACTGGCCGCTGTCGCGGCAACCGCCGTGACCGCTGCCAATGCGGCTAGATACCTGAGAGACATACAAAAGCTCCTTGTTGATTCCTGAAGCGCAAACAAATGAGAGCGCTTCCCGTACCGACCTTTTCGCGTCGTTTGGGCATGGTTTTGTGACAGTTTTGTAACTATTTTATGACAAGGCTAGCATTGATCCGCCGTCTTAAGGTCGCAAATCTGAAGTTTGACATGTAAATTATTGTTTCAATGCGTGTTTCCTAATTTCACACCTGCGACACCATATCACCTTCCCGGGCGACACAAAGTGTCATTCGACTATCTCATCCACTGTTCCGGGGCAGAATGGCGGTGAAACAGCTTCCACTTCCCGGTTCGCTGCGAATGCGCAACCTGCCCCGATGACGATTCAGGATGTGTTTGACAATGGCAAGGCCGAGCCCGGTCCCGCCGAGTTCCCTCGATCGATGGGTATCGATTCGATAAAACCGCTCGGTCAGTCTTATGATATGCAGGGGATCGATTCCATCGCCATCGTCCCTCACGGCGAAGAGCACGGCAGGTCCCTGAAGCTCCGCGTTATGTTCCTCGGTGGTGAGGTTGATATCAGTGAATCGGTCACCGTATTTGAGGGCGTTCTCGATGAGGTTGGTGAAGACCTGTAGCAGTTGGTCGGCGTTTCCACGCACGAAAATCGGATGCGACGCACCCGATACATTCAGCGCGACCCCCTGCCCGCTGGCCTGTGGCTCGAGCGCCTCCGCCGCTGAACTGGCCAAAGACGCAACATCCACCTCTCCGCTTGGCAGGCGACGCTCCTCCGCCTCGACCCGGCTAAGGGACAGTAGATCGTGGATCAGTCGGTTCATGCGTTCCGCTTCACGTTCCATGATCTCCAGAAATCGCTTTCGGGCGACTGGATCATCGCGGGCGGTGCTTCGGAGCGTTTCGATAAATCCAAGGAGCGCGGTCAGCGGCGACCGTAGTTCGTGACTCACGTTCGCGACAAAATCTCGTCGCATCTGGCCCGCTTCCTCGACGTGGCTGACATCTTCCAGGAAAAGAAGAACACCGCCTCGACCGGCAAGCGGTGTTGCGGTCGCGCTGTAGGTCGCGTCCCGCAAAGTGTCGCGGGCGGGAAACCGGGCGCTTCGGGAAACCTGTTGGCTAAACGCCCTTTCAACGCAGTCAAGCAGAACCGGCTGACGCAAAGCCGCGATATAATGTCGCTCCCTGACAATCGGGCCGAATACCGCCTCGGCGGGCCCGTTGGCGGCGACAATTCGCTGATCCGGCCCGATCAGTACCATCGGTGCCGGTGCCGCATCCATGAGCGTGCCGGTGTCCATCCTCTAGTACGAGGCGGCTCCAACCGCCTCGCTGAACCGCCTGACCAGCGCGTCCGGCTCCTCTATCCCGACGGAAACGCGAAAGAATCCCTCCGAGATTCCAAGTTGTTCCAGCGTATCGGACTCCAGCGACCGATGCGAAGAGGTCGCTGGATGCGAAAGCGTTGTGCTTATATCGCCCAGCGTCGGAGCGAAGGGGATTTCGGACAGTGATCGAACAAGTCGGTTCGCGGCTGCGCGGCCCCCATCGATCTCAAAACTGACCATATTACCACCACGGTCAGCGAAGAGGCTCTTCGCTCGACCATGATCTGGATGATCGGTTCGCAATGGGTAGAGAACACGTAGGATGCCTTTTGTCTCGGCGAGGGCATCCGCCAGTTTCCGAGCGTTGGTTTCGGCTCGGTCATAGCGCAATTCAAAACTGAGGAGCCCGCGCTCCGCAAGCCAGCAGTCAAACGGGCTGGACGCAAATCCCAGCGTGACGGAGGTTTCCCGGATCGTTTCGCGATACTTCGCATCGCGGCAGGCGATGTAGCCGAGCGTTACGTCTGAATGACCCGACAGCAACTTCGTGACCGAATGGATGACAAGATCGGCGCCATGCTCCAGCGGACGAAATCCACGCGGGGTGGTGAATGTATTGTCAACCAGCAGCGGAATGCCCCTCGCTCGCGCGATTTCGGCAATTCCTTTCATATCCGAAACCCGAAGCGTTGGATTCGACACGGTCTCCAGTAATATCATCCGCGTGTTGGCACGGAGACCTTTGGCAAATCGTTTCGCGTCGGTGGCGTCGGACAATGTGGTTTCGATCCCGAACCTCGGCAGAGTCTTTGACATCAGCCGCATAGACTGACCGTAGAGTTGGCTGCCGCCGAGCGCATGGTCGCCCGACCGCAGCAGACCGAAGAGCGCCGCCGCCACCGCCGCCATACCGCTTCCGGTTATCAAACCGCTTTCGGCCCCTTCCAACGCGTCGATCCTGGAGGCCAGCACATCGGCGTTCGGATGTCCTTCGCGTGCGTAGACATACCCGTTGACGAGACCTTCATACTGGGCATCCAACGCATCCGGGCCCTCCGTCGAATATACGACGGAGGGCATCAATGGCGTGACGACCGATTGGCTCGCGCTTTGGGGCCACTTCGCTCGAATAGGCTTAAAGTCGTCTTTTTTTCCAACCATTTAACACAGGATCGTTAGGTTGTTTCGGAAGTCTTTCATTCGCTCCCGATAATGCCGAGCGACTTCGGCCTGCTTTCGCCGCTCCGCATCATCCAGGATTCTGATCACTCTGGCGGGCGCGCCGGTCACCAGCGCACCGGGCGGAATCTCCTTTCCTTCGGTCACCAGCGCTCCCGCACCCACCAGCGCGCCTCGACCAATTCCTGCTCCGTTGAGTATTATGGCACCCATTCCGATCAAGGTGCCATCATCGACCGTGCATCCATGCAATATCGCTTTATGACCGATTGTGCATTCCGCGCCCACTGTCAGCGGAAAGCTGGGATCGGTATGGAGAACACAGTTTTCCTGGATGTTGCTACCGGGGCCAACCACGATAGGCTCCGTGTCACCACGCAACGTGGATCCAAACCAGACCGTCGCGCCCGTACCTATAGTGACGTCACCGATGACATGCGCTCCCGGCGCCACCCAGAAATCACCGTCTTCAGGAACCTTCGGAACCAGACCGCCAAGCGCGTAGAGCGTCATGTCCTTCCCCTGAATTCATAACTGAGATTCCGTACGAAATCGACCAGTTCGGGATGCCGGAGGCGTTTCATGCGTTCCACTGATACGATCTGACGCAACTGCGCGGCCGTTTCATCCAGATCATGGTTTACCAGAACATATTCGGATTCCGCCCAATGCCCGATCTCGTCCACGGCTTTTTCCATTCGGCTTTCGATGACTTTTTCGCTGTCCTGACCGCGTGACCGGAGACGTTTCTCGAGTTCGGCGATGGAAGGCGGCAACACGAATACCGAAACGACGTCTCTCCCCAACTCCGATTGACGCAGTCGCTGTGCGCCCTGCCAGTCGATGTCGAAAAGCAGATCCCGTCCTTTGGAGATTTCCCGCTCGACGGGTGCTTTCGGCGTACCGTAGAGGTTTCCGAAGACCTCGGCATATTCGAGCAACTCGCCATAGGTAGCCATTCGCTCGAATTCTTCCCGCGAACGGAAGTGGTACTGCCTGCCTTCGCGCTCGCCCGGCCGTGGCTGGCGTGTCGTGACCGAGACCGAAAACGCTATCGTCGGATCCCAGTCCAGAAGGCCGCTTGACAACGTCGTCTTCCCCGCTCCTGAAGGAGAGGACAGCACGATCAGGATGCCGCGGCGCGGTGCCATGCGCTTACTCCACATTCTGCAGCTGCTCGCGCATCTGGTCTATGGTGGCCTTGAGGTCAAGGCCGAGCCGTGCAAGTTCGGATGACTGTGCCTTCGCGCAGAGCGTATTGGCTTCGCGATTGAATTCCTGGGCCAGGAAATCGAGTTTACGACCGGCGGCGTCTTCGGTGGCGAGCAGGTCACGCGCGGAGCAGACATGGGCTTGCAGGCGGTCGATTTCCTCGGTGACATCGACCTTGACGGCGATCAGGGCGATTTCCTGCTCAAGGCGCGCATCATCCACCGTCTCGGATCGATCCATCACGCTTTCCAGCCGCGCGCGTAGCTTCTCGGCAACCTGATCGCTGCGCGCTTCCGCCGTTTCTTTCGCCTTTTTCGCCAGTGTTTCGATCCGTGCGATCTGTCCGTCGAGGATTTTCGAGAGAACGATACCCTCGTTCCGGCGCTCGCTGTCGAGTGCCTCGATCAGATCATGCAGGCGCAGAACCAGCGCCTCCTTTAGGGTTTCCGGGTTTTTTTCGTCCGTCTGGGACAGGACGCCGTCGAGCGCGAGGATTTCAGCGGCACTGGTTTTCGCCAGTGCTACATTCATTCGTTCGGCTGTGGCTTCGATTTCCGCTATCTGTGAGATCCGCTGCTGCATGATACCTTTATCAAGTCGCTCGTTCATTCCCTCGGAGCATCGATGGACCTTGGCCGTAAGCGAGACGCTGCCTCTCCTTATGGTACTGGCCAGTTCCCGCCGGATCATCGGGTCGAGCGGCTCCACCCATGAAGGCAGACGTAGCCGGATATCCAGATTCCGTGCGTTGACTGTACGGATTTCCAAGGTCCAGATATAATCTCCCAAGATTCCCTGGAGGGATGCGAAACCGGTCATGGACTTGATCATGGCGAACCTTACGCGTCGGATATTCGGCGGGTTATGGCAGTTTTCATTGGAATGGAAAAGTGACCCTTCCGAAAGGTCCGCATGACACAAGGTCTGGAATTGGCGGTTGTTTTTTGGGCATTCGAGGCTATGTCCGTACACTGCAGCCAGTCAATGCAGGTTCAACGGAAGGTTCGACGTTGTCGAAGCGATGCAGGGCATATCGACGGACGGTTGTGATCATGCGCGTAGCCAGCACGTACCGGGTATTCGCGACCTCGACTGTTGGATTAAGGTATTTTATGGGCGGGTAACCCCGAAGCATAGGAACGACCAGCAGAGTTATGCCCGAAAGTTGGTGACGGGGCCGATCCGATCAGGCGGCGGCGCTTTCCTGTATTGTCCCGTCACTGAATACAACCCCCTTATGACCTCCGGGAGGCGGTTCGGCATCGTGCGGTCCCGCAGGCACCACGGCTCCGTGCGACGGCACGAACGCTTCCGCTCCCTCCAAAGCGTGGGAAAGTCCTGGGCATAACTCACCACCACGGTCGGGTCCGGCAGCAGAGGTTCGCTTTCCACCACAACCATGCGGACGCCACAGTGCTCCGTGACGTCAAACCGAGTTATCTCTTCCATGTGGATTTCCCGGGCATTGCCATGATGTCCGCGAGGGGGTGGCTGTATTCCCCGTGCCATTTCGCCTGCGCCTCGAAAGCCTCCGTGTTTTCCTCCAGCCTGCGTTTCCTGCGGGTATTTGTTAGGGGATTATGTAGAAAAGTGCCGAAGAGGGGCTGACGGTTTCGGCACTCTTCTCTAAATTGACAATTGTCACTTGGGGAGACGAATCATGTCGCGTCATTGCACAGCCGGAAAATCAGACCGAAACGGGATCAGCATTATCCAGCTTTTCCAGAGGTTTCCAGATGACGCTACGGCGGAGGCATGGTTTGTAAACCGGCGGTGGCCGAATGGCATTGAATGCCCCCACTGCGGATCGAAGAATGTCCAGACGGGCGCAAAGCACAAGTCCATGCCATACCGTTGCCGGTCGAAGGAATGCGCGAAACGCTTCAGCGCCAAAACGGGAACGGTGATGGAAAGCTCAAAGCTGGGTTTCCAGGTCTGGATGATCGCCACCTATCTTCTGTCAACAAGCCTGAAAAGCGTGTCGTCCATGAAGCTGCATCGGGACCTGAACATCAACCAGCGTTCGGCATGGTTCCTTGCGCATCGCCTAAGGGTTGCACTTGCCGAAGAAAACCCCGTGTTCGCCGGTCCGGTGGAAGCCGACGAAACCTACGTCGGCGGCCTTGAGCGCAACAAGCACGCGAAAGACAGACTGAAGGCCGGACGTGGAACGGTTGGCAAGACGGTGGTTGTCGGCGCGAAGGATCGGGAGACCAACCAGGTCGCCGCCAGGGTGGTGACGGACACAAAGGCGAAAACGCTTCAGGGATTCGTCGAGGAACGCACCGAACCGAAAGCGCAGGTCTATACCGACGACAACGCGTCATACGTAGGCATGAAGCGCCAGCACGAAACAGTGCGCCACAGTTCCGGGGAATACGTGCGGGACGACGCGCATACGAATGGCGTAGAGTCGTTCTGGGCGATGCTCAAGCGCGCCCACAAGGGAACCTTCCATAAGTTCAGCAAAAAGCACATGCATCGGTATGTGGATGAGTTCGTAACGCGCCACAACCTTCGTGAAGGGGACACGATATGCATCATGGCCGCGATAGCGGACGGCGGGGTTGGTAAGCGGCTGCGCTACAGGGAACTGATCGCAGACAACGGACTGCCGTCCGGGGCGAGGCACTGACCGGTGGAAGCTAACTGGTCCAACCAGACGGTCTGGACGGGTGACAACCTTCCTATCATGCGGGGCATGAACTCCGAATGCGTGGACCTGATCTACCTTGATCCGCCGTTCAACTCGAAAGCCAACTACGCGGCGCCGATCGGTAGCGAAGCGGCGGGGGCGGCGTTCAGGGACACGTGGACGCTGGCGGACGTGGACATCGCATGGCTTGACCTGATCGAGGCGAAGGAACCGGCCCTTAACCGGGTCATCGCCGCTGCCATGACCAAAAGCGATAAGGCCTATCTGATCCACATGGCGGCGCGGCTGCTGGAGATGCGGCGTATCCTGAAGCCAACCGGTTCAATCTATCTCCACTGCGATCCGACCATGAGCCACTACCTGAAGCTGGTCATGGACGCCGTGTTCGGTCGGAAGGCGTTCAGGAATGAAATCGTGTGGAGCTATCAGAGATGGACAGGAGCGACAAAACATTTCCAACGGATGCACGACATAATTCTGTTCTATGCGGTATCCTGCAAAACGGCATTCAACGCACTTCAGGAAGCCTACAGCGCCAAATCCAGGCACAAAGGCGCGAGGCGAACGGTTTTCGCGGAAGGGACGATAGAACAGTCTTAGAGTTTGTTCCATAAGTTGAGTGGTCCCGCAGGATGTGGTATTCCAGATTGACCGTTTACCCAAATCCGGAGAGAGCCATGCCCTGGAACAGGACCACCCAACAGCTCCATAAGCGCCCGGACGACGTCTCCGGGACCTCGCGCGGCGGTGTTCGGGGCGCTCCGCGGAGCCGACCGCCGCCTCGATCGACAGCCAGTCGGTGAAGACCACAGTCAAAATGACCTGACCGACGCCGAATGGACCGTCATCGAGCCGATGCCGCCGAAGCGGGGAAGGATGGGACGGCCGCGCGGGGCCGACCTTCGGTCGGTGTCCGGCGCGGGCCGGCTGGCATGGGCGCATCCGCCTGTCCACGGGATGCCAGTGGCGCGCGTTACCCTCTGGATATCCACCGTTTTCCACCGACCGGAACCATTTTCACGCATGGCGGCGGAGCGGGCTCCCGGAGCGTCTCGTGCATCGTCTCCGGGACCTCGCGCGGCGGTGTTCGGGGCGCTCCGCGGAGCCGACCGCCGCCCCGGTCGACAGCCAGTCGGTGAGGACCACGGAGAGCGGCGGCCCCCGCGGCCACCACGCCGGCAGGAAGGTGAAGGGGAGGAAAAGGCACCTGATCGTGGACGCCGACGGCACACCGGTCGTCATGACGGTTCACACCGCCGACATCCAGGACCGGGACGGCGCACCGGACCTGACCGCGGAGCTGCTGGAGACGGTGCCCACGGTGTGTAGGCCGTTCGCCGACGGTGGCCACCCGGGTCCGAAGCTGCGGGAGCGGCCTGGGGGGATGGGGTTGCCGGACGTGACCGGGACCGTCGAAAGACCGGAGGATGTCAAAGGTTTCACTGTTCCCTGCCGCCGGTGGGTCGTGGAGCGGACCTTCGCCTGGATGGGCCGGTGCCGCCGCCTGTCGAAAGATTACGAAAGGCTCAGCGAGAACTCGCTGGCATCCGGGGTGAGGCATCACGCGCCACCGGTCCGGGCGTGAGTGAGGCACGAACGAACGCTGGCCGCCTGCCGGTTCCTGCTCAGGCGGGTGGCGAGGGCGTCAACTCCATGAAAAACAATGGTTTGATCATATCAGTGACTTATGATTCAAACTCTTACACGGATGACACAAGTCGTATGAAGTCCATGCGCGACGTTTGGGACATTTCCTATCTCAACTCCCAGGCCAAGGAGCGCACGGGCTACCCCACGCAGAAGCCCCGTTCACTTCTTGAAAGGATCATCTCCGCGAGTTCCAACGAGGGAGACATAATTCTGGACCCGTTCTGCGGCTGCGCGACGGCGTGCATAGCGGCGCAGGATCTGGGCAGGGAATGGGTTGGGATAGATGTTTCACCGAAGGCCGCTGAACTGGTGCTGCTGCGGCTCAGGAACGAGCTGGGCATGTTCGCCCACCATACGGTGGTCAACCGCACCGACATCCCGCAGCGCACCGATATCGGCAAGCTGATCCGCTACAATGACGTGAAGAACAGACGGCTTCTGTATGGCGAGCAAAGCGGTAACTGCAACGGATGCAAAACGCACTTCCAGTTGCCGAACCTCACGGTCGATCATATCATTCCGCGATCCAGGGGAGGGACAGACCACATCGGGAACCTCCAGCTTCTGTGCGGACGCTGCAATTCCGTGAAGGGAAACAGGGGCATGGAATACCTGATAACGAGGCTCGCGGCGTAACAGGAGGAAATCAAATGACGGAGTTGATCATGAAAAGAGAGAAAGTTGAGCCTAGGGAAGTCCGGATTGCCAGGAGCGATTATCGTATAAGCAAGCCGGAATTACATGCGGATATGCGGGTTAACGCGTCTTTTGAGAAAGCCGTTGACGCGCTATGCAAACCCGTCAAGATTAAATATGTGGACAAACCGGAATGAACAACGGCTAGCCGGTTACTGGAGTCCGGCACAGCCGCGTTCGGCACTTTGCTACATAATCCCCAAATTTAAGGCATCGGAGAGAAGACCTGGCCAAAACCTCAATAATCGCCAACTCAAAGACACGGGAGGTGTTTCAGATGGTATAGTGTCTGCCAGAAAACTGCCAAGCTGCGGTTTTTTGCGGTAAATGACGGAATCCGCCTTGCGAAGAATCACCGGATATGGCCGTCAGGGACGGATTCGCCACCATATGCCGCGGAATCCGCCAATCCTCCCCTTCAGGAGCCCCCCATGCGCAAGGTCCACGACACCCAGCGGCGGCCCGGCGCCCCCGACATCACGAGGATCAGGCTGAACGTGAAATCGAGGGACGACATCCCGGCGATCCCGATCGGCCTCCAGGACCTCTACAGCGACGAAGGGACCCGAAAGCGGCTGTTCCGGCTTCTGGACAGGATGGTGCTGCCCGGAAGGAGCCGCCGGGTCGGCAGGCCGGGGATGGAACCGTTGACCATCCTGGTGCTGGGGGTCGTGAAGCAGGGTCCCGGGTGCGATTTCGACCGGCTTCAGGAACTGGCGAACCAACACATCCCGATCCGGCGAAGGCCGGAGGCCGGGCCACGGATCATGGGACGTGGACGGATACGGATACGAATACCAGCGTCTGGTTGACAGCGTGTCGCTCCTCACGCCGGAACTTCCCGCCGAGGTCGGAAGGATGGTCGTGGAGAGGGGCCACAGGGTGGCGGCGGAAAAGCCTGGCGCCGCGTCGCGCGGCCGCCGTGATTCCTTCGTGGCCGGGACCGACGTCCATCATCCGACCGACCGCAGCCTGCCGATGGACGCGGCGCGGTGCATGGTCCGGGACGTGTCCCGGGCCTGCGGGGGGCTGGGGCCACCCGGCTGGCGGCAGAAGGAATACCTTTGGAAAAAGCTCCGGAAAGGCTACCTCCGGGTGGCCACGTCACGGCTCGCCAACCCGCGCCCGAGGGACGTGGAGGCGC
The DNA here is from genome assembly GCA_965201085.1 of uncultured Rhodobacter sp. Lineage (GTDB taxonomy): Bacteria > Pseudomonadota > Alphaproteobacteria > Rhodobacterales > Rhodobacteraceae > JAPOUP01. Next base: position 80,072 of record CBDAVS010000025.1, read on the forward strand.
TGCTCCGGCTCGCCCTGAAGCTGGCGGACAGGGCGGAGGCCAGCTGCGCGGAGATCGACGATATGTTGGGCATCCCGGGCTCATCGGACAGTATCCGGGGCTTCATCGGCCATGTCAGGCACCAGGCGGACCTGACCGGACGGCGGATCCTGAAGGGAGAGACGATCCCGCACCGCGGGAAGGTGCACCCGATATCCGGGCCGCACACCCGCTGGATATCGAAGGGAAAGGCCGGGGTCCAGGTGGAGCCCGGCGTTCCGGTCCGCGTCCTTGAGGACCGTCACGGATTCCTCCTGCACCATTCGGTGATGTGGGAGGGGAGCGACGTGGACGTGGCGGTCCCCATGGTGGAGGAGGCGCGGGCCCGGTTCCCCGACCTGTCGGTGGTGAGCTTCGACCGTGGTCTGCACAGCCCCCCGGACCGGCTGAGGCCTGCCGGGATGCTGGAGCTGAACGCCATGCCGCGGAAAGGCAGGCTGTCGAAGGCGGACCGTGTCCGGGAAAGCGGGGAGGCGTTCCGCGGGGCGCGGCGCGCCCACGCCGCCGTCGAATCGGCCATCAACAACCTGGAGCACCGTGGCCTCGACCGGGTGCGGAGCCACGGAAAGAAGGGTTTCGCCCGCACCGTGGCGCTGGCGGTGCTGGCCGCGAACGTCCACCGCCTCGGCCTGATGCTCCGGGCGAGGGAGCGCCCCGTGCTCCCCGCCGCCGCCTGACCGGGGCGTCCACCGGTGAACCGGCCCATGGAAGGTCCCGCCGCTGCGGGGCCCGGACCGGCGTGCCCGCGGGCCGGCGGAGGCCCGGATGTTCACCATATGTTCCCGCCACCGACCGTCCCGTCGAAGCCCCGGGCGGCGCTCCGACGGGCCCGGCCAGGGTCCCGTGAAGCCGGAATCCGCCGGATTCGGCCCGATCCCCGGAAAAACACGGGGTTTTCTGGCAGACACTATTTAGCCATCACGCGGATTGACGCAGCGCCTCCACAACCGATCAGGATGGCCGTATCCCTCTCCCTCACCGATCAAGCCATTCATTGTTGCAGCCGGCCAATCTCGGTCCACGTAGAGGATTTCCAATTAAGATCATTGACCCGCTACCATGAATTGCGGTACCCAATCCAAACTTCGCTTGGTTGAGAATCCAGCTCCAGCGCGTCACGAGGAATGCGGTATGGCGACCGGAACCAATATCCGAACTTATTTTCAGGGCGTCTGGCATGAATGTGACAGGATGATCATGCGTGCGGCGGATCACGGGGCATGGTTGGGTTCTTCGGTCTTCGACGGTGCCCGTTACACCCAGGGTGTGGCCCCGGATCTCGAAGCGCATTGCACACGGATAAACAGGTCCGCCGAAGCGCTCATGATCAAACCGACCGTTAGCGCGGAGAATATGGTGGAGATCGTTTGGGAAGGGTTGAAACTATATCCCAAAGACACATCCGTCTATATCCGCCCGATGTATTGGGCGATTGAGGGCGCTTCGCTGGCAATTGTGCCGGAATACGGGCCTACCGGCTTTTCCATATGCCTGGAAGAAATTCCAATGGCTCCACCCGAAGCGACGGCCCGACTGACAACAACAAGTTTTCGGCGGCCAGTGCTCGAGGATGCCGTCGTAAACGCAAAGGCTGGTTGCCTTTATCCCAACAACGCACGTATGCTGCTCGAAGCGAACTCCAAGGGGTATAACAACGCCCTTGTTGCCGACGCGATGGGCAATGTTGCCGAAAGCGCGACCGCCAACGTTTTCATGGTCAGGGACGGCGAAATCTACACACCCATCGCAAACGGAACGTTTTTGGCTGGTATAACGCGCGCTCGGCACATCTCGAATCTTCGGCTGGAAGGTTTGACCGTCCACGAAGCTGTGCTTGGCTTCGACGATTTTCGCAGGGCCGACGAGGTCTTTATGTCGGGAAATCTAATGAAGGTTACGCCGGTCACCGAATTCGATGGAACCAACTATCAGGTTGGATCGGTGACGCGCAAGGTACGTGAATTATACTGGGATTGGGCTTTGTCTGGACCATAAATCAATCTCTGGTTGTCAGGTCGAAACGATCAGTCCCTTAAGCACCCGCTCGAACCGGCTGGCGTCGCATTCTCAGTAAGCACCATCCCGTTCCGATTTATGTCAGGACCAGAGAGATCAAGATATTCTGGCAGCCAACTATGCTGACTGCAGCCAAGGCTTGCTTGAAACAATGACTCCGCTTTTCGATAGCACACGGAAATCGCCTTTATCCCCAGTGGTTTGTTTGGGCCCACCGTAATGTTGTTTCTGTCCCGGAGAAAGATGGATGGTTTTCATACGAACCGTCAGCGGGTTGCCCACTGGGAGTAACGCCGCCTAATCGATGGGGAAAGCAACCCGTCCCGAAACGACACACACTGAAGCGATGGGACCGACCCGATTACCTTACTCGAATGCAAATGTCCTGTTTCTCTGTTTAGCGGATAAGGTGGCGAGAGCTTCTGGAACGGACTACCGACCACATGTCACGCGGGCGCTTACTGACCCCGCCATCCAACCAGGCATAACCGCCCCGCGCGGTAAAAAACTCATCCCGTTCCTCTTCCGAGAATGTGGGCGGTACCGTGTCGAGGCTTTCCTCCACCTCATCAGGTCCGAGCCAAGCGAGTGCGCGTATGACCTCACCCGCCTTGCGGTGTGGCGCGAACAGTTGCCAGCGCGGCGCACGACGCAGCTCGATGATATGTCGTCCAAAGCGCAGCCGACGGGTGGGACCCGAAGTCAGATAAACGTCCCGCACCGGGTCCTGGGTTGTCAGGCCAAGCCGGTTTGCAGCAGAAACGCCACACGGCACTATGGTCTCGCTCCAATGGTCGGAAAGAGCCGACAGTGCTTTATCGGAGCGTGGCGAGCACAGACCGAAACGGGTCTGGACCGGTCGCATATAGATTGTGTCCGCCAGAAAACCGCCAAACTGCGGATTTTTTGCGGCCCCCGTTCCGCTCTGAAGTGCAACACCGTTGATGGTGGGAAGCCGGGTTTCGGGTGCAGCATCCTGCGAATCGGCCGGATAACGGCGACAGTCCCTGTGCTCAGGATAGGAGAGTGTCATGCCCGAGGGCTACCGTCATCTGACCTTCGACGAAAGATGCCGGACATACGCGACGGGGAAAAGCGGGCTTTCGAACGGGGCCATCGCCAGGCGGCTGGGCCGCCATCCGGCCACCATATCGCGGGAGATCCGACGCAACGGCGGCGGGCGGGGATACCGGCAGGGACAGGCGTGGAGGAAGGCCACCGGGCGCCGGAGCGAGGCCTCTTCGGTCCCGGGGAAGCTGACGGAGGAGCGCTGGGCGAAGGTCGTGGCGAAGCTGGAGGAGGGCTGGAGCCCGGAACAGGTCCCGGGGCGTCTCCGGCTGGAGGACCCCGGCATGGTCGGCCGTCAGCGGATATACGACCTCGTACGCGCGGACCGCAGGGACGGAGGAACGCCTTGCGGGCACCTGCGGCGGCGGGGAAAGAAACCGGACCGGCAGGGTGGCCGCCACGCGGGCCGGGGTCACATCCCGGAGCGCCCGAAAGAGGTCGGGGCGAAGGCGAGAATCGGCGACTGGGAAGCGGACACGGTGATCGGCGGGGGACACGGCGGTGCGGTGGTGTCGCCTGTGGACAGATGCCCGGAATTCACGCCTGTCCAACGGGTTGACGGAAAGAAGGCGGAGGCGGTCGGCGAGGCGATGACCGACCTTCTCAAGGGGCTCGGCGCCAGGGTCCACACGATCACGGCGGATGACGGCAAGGAGTTCGCGGGGCACGCGAAGGTGGCGAAGGCGCTGGAGGCCGACTTCTTCCTCCCGACGCCCTACCACCCGTGGGAGCGGGGCCTGAACGGGCACACCAACGGACTGCTGCGCCAGTACCTGCCGAAGGGGACCGACCTGCGGCAGGTCACGGACGCCCGCGTGAAGCGGGTCCAGGACATCCTGAACGCGCGCCCCCGCAAGGCGCCCGGCCACCTCCCGCCGCGGGGCCCTGCCGCCGCCGGGAGGCCCGGTTACGCTCCGATCCGAAGGGACAGCCGCCGTATTCCGCGTGGAATCCGGGGCCCTGGCCGGAAAATCCCTCAACACCGGCCCGCCTCCTCCGCTCGGGCCACGCCCTCGCTCCGGAGGCGGGCCGGTGTTGCACTTCGGACTGGAAGTGGGGCGGTAAATGTCGGAATCCGCCTTGCGGGGATTCACCGGATATGGCGGTCAGGGTATGCCGCGGAATCCGGCAATCCTCCCCTCGGGAGGCCCCCATGCGCAGGGTCCACGACACCCGGCGGAGGCCCGGCGCCCCCGACATCACGAGGATCAGGCCGACCGTGAAATCGAGGGACGACATCCCGGCGATCCTGATCGGCCTCCAGGACCCCTGCGGCGACGAAGGGACCCGAAAGCGGCTGTTCGGGCTTCCGGGCAGGATGGTGCCGCCCGGAAAGAGCCGCCGGGCCGGCAGGCCGGGGATGGAGCCGTTGACCATCCCGGTGCCCGGCGTGGTCAGGCAGGGTCCCGGGTGCGGTTTCGACCGGCTTCGGGAACCGGCGAACCAACACATCCCGATCCGGCGAAGGCCGGAGGCCGGGCCACGGATCATGGGACGTGGACGGATACGGATACCGGCGTCCGGTTGACAGCGTGTCGCTCCCCTCGCCGGAACTCCTCGCCGAGGTCGGAAGGATGGTCGTGGAGAGGGGCCAAAGGGTGGCGGCGGAAAAGCCTGGCGCCGCGTCGCGCGGCCGCCGTCATTCCTTCGTGGCCGGGACCGACGTCCACCATCCGGCCGACCGCAGCCTGCCGATGGACGCGGCGCGGTGCATGGTCCGGGACGTGTCCCGGGCCTGCGGGGGGCCTGGGCCGCGCGGCTGGCGGCGGAAGGAATACCTTTGCGGAAAGCTCCGGAAAGGCTACCTCCGGGTGGCCACGTCACGGCCCGCCAACCCGCGCCCGGGGGACGTGGAGGCGCCGCTCCGGCTGGCGCTGAAGCTGGCGGACAGGGCGGAGGCCAGCTGCGCGGAGACCGGCGGTATGTTGGGTATCCCGGGCCCATCGGACAGTATCCGGGGCTTCATCGGCCATGTCAGGCCCCGGGCGGACCTGACCGGACGGCGGATCCTGAAGGGAGGGACGGTCCCGCACCGCGGGAAGGTGCACCCGATATCCGGGCCGCACACCCGCTGGATATCGAAGGGAAAGGCCGGGGTCCCGGTGGAGCCCGGCGTCCCCGTCCGCGTCCCTGAGGACCGTCACGGATTCCTCCCGCACCGTTCGGTGATGTGGGAGGGGAGCGACGTGGACGTGGCGGTCCCCATGGGCGGGGAGGCGCGGGCCCGGTTCCCCGACCTGTCGGTGGTGAGCTTCGACCGCGGTCCGCACAGCCCCCGGACCGGCTGGGGCCTGCCGGGATGCTGGAGCCGACGCCATGCCGCGGAAAGGCAGGCTGTCGAAGGCGGATCGCGTCCGGGAAAGCGGGGAGGCGTTCCGCGGGGCGCCCACGCCGCCGCCTGACCGGGGCGTCCACCGGTGAACCGGCCCATGGAAGGCCCCGCCGCTGCGGGGCCCGGACCGGCGTGCCCGCGGGCCGGCGGAGGCCCGGATGTTCATCATATGTTCCCGCCACCGGCCGTCCCGTCGAAGCCCCGGGCGGCGCCCCGAGGGGCCCGGCCAGGGTCCCGTGAAGCCGGAATCCGCCGGATTCGGCCCGATCCCCGGAAAACACGGGGTTTTCTGGCAGACACTACGGTATTGATCAGGATCGTCGTGATCGCTCCGACGAATGTCGCGGAACAGTGGATGGCCGTCAGCACCGCGATGGCCGCGACGGGATCCATGGTGATTGTGAAGGGCAGCAGCAAGGCGGCCCCAGTGGCTGCGTTCAACCCGGGTAGCGCTCCGATCATCACGCCGCCCAGCGTAGCCGCCAGTAAAGCGAGGAGAAGCGGTGGGTCGAACAGGGCGACAAGGCCCGCGATAAAGGGATCCATCGTCAGCCGTACCAGAGGTTGGTCAGCAGGCCTCGGGGAAACCTGATCCGGAAGGCTAGGTCAAACAGCGGGAACACCGCCGCTGGAACCAATATTCCAACCAGCAGCAGGATGCGCACCCGTCGCCCCCCCCCCCCCCCCCCCACCACCATGCGGCGAGCAGGGCAGCGCAGAATACGACGATGAGCGCGCAACCGTCCGCTCATATTGAGGATGTCCATCGATTCGCTATTGCAAATTGAACGGGGTTCGCGCAGAATTTCCAAAGTATCAATAGGGGGGAACTAGGTCATGAAAACACGCGCCGCCGTTGCCACAGCCGCTGGCAAGCCGCTTGAGATCATGGAGGTGAACCTTGACGGTCCGCGTGCCGGTGAGGTGATGGTCGAGATCAAGTCGACCGGCATCTGCCATACGGATGAGTTCACGCTCAGCGGCGCGGATCCGGAAGGGATGTTCCCGGCGATTCTCGGCCATGAAGGCGCTGGAGTGGTCGTAGAAGTCGGAGACGGCGTAACCAGCGTTCAGTCCGGAGATCATGTGATTCCTCTCTACACGCCTGAGTGCCGGGAATGCGACTATTGCCTCAATCCCAAGACCAACCTTTGCCAGGCGATCCGTACCACCCAGGGACAGGGTGTTATGCCGGACGGCACAAGCCGCTTCTCGACGCTGGATGGCGAGCGAATTCTGCATTACATGGGCTGCTCCACTTTTTCCAACCACACGGTGCTGCCGGAAATCGCCGTCGCCAAAGTTCGCAAGGACGCGCCGTTCGACAAGATCTGCTATATCGGCTGCGGCGTGACGACAGGTCTTGGCGCGGTGATGAACACCGCCAAGGTGGAAATCGGGTCACGCTGCGTGGTGTTCGGACTGGGCGGCATCGGCCTCAACGTAATCCAGGGCCTACGGCTTGCGGGCGCCGACCAGATCGTCGGCGTTGATGTGAACCCGGATAAGAATGCCATGGCGGAACGGTTCGGGATGACGGATTTCGTGAATCCGAAAGATGTTGAGAGCGATCTTGCCGCCTACCTCGTCGACCTGACCGGTGGAGGCGCTGATTATTCCTTTGACGCCACGGGCAACGTGGATGTTATGCGAACCGCTTTGGAATGCGCCCATAAGGGCTGGGGCGAAAGCGTCATCATAGGGGTTGCCCCAGCTGGAGCCGAGATCCGAACCCGTCCGTTCCAGCTCGTTACGGGACGGGTTTGGCGCGGTACCGCCTTTGGTGGCGCGCGGGGCCGGACTGAAGTTCCAAGGATCGTTGATTGGTATATGGACGGCAAGATCGAGATCGACCCGATGATTACGCATACGATGCCTCTGGATGACATCAATGATGGTTTTGACCTGATGCATGAAGGCAAGTCGATTCGATCGGTGGTGATATACTGACCGAGGCTGGATAGCGTCGCGGTGGCCCGAAGTTCGGGCCGTCACCATCGGGCATAGTATACTGGGAAGGCGGTCGTTGCCGTTCTGAATTCCCGTCGTTTGCGCCCTGATGGATTTACTGCTTGCTTCAGGCCGATTACGGGTTGAGTTAGGCCATCCCGTTGATGGCTAACGCCTGCCCTTCAAACACAGAATTCGAAATCGATCCTGAATAGAGGTGACAAATGATCCCTGGTGTGAGCAGCCGACGGAGGTTCGCAGATCTCAGCGAGCAGGAAATTTTGGCGCTTGCGATATCTTCCGAGGAAGATGACGCCCGCATCTATCGGACGTATGCGGAACGGGTGCGGGCGGAATTTCCAGGCAGCGCCGCTATATTCGATGGCATGGCGCGTGAAGAGGACGGGCACCGGCGTCAGTTGATCGAGTTGCATAAGCGACGGTTCGGCGAAGTCATTCCGCTGATCCGGCGCGAACATGTTTCCGGATATTATGCGCGGCGACCGGTGTGGCTGACGGAGAACCTTGGCTTGGAGCGGATCCGCGAGGAAGCCGAGGCGATGGAACGCGACGCGGAGGAATTCTACCGCAAAGCCGCGGCTCGTACCTCCGATGCGGATACGCGCAGGTTGCTTGGCGACCTCGCCGCGGTGGAAGCGCGTCACGGTAAAAGTGCGGCCGATCTTACGGAATGGCTTCTTGACAGCGAAACCCGTCAAAGCGAGGACCGCACGGCGCGACGGAAATTCGTGTTGACCTGGGTGCAGCCCGGACTTGCCGGACTGATGGATGGTTCCGTCAGCACCTTGGCTCCGGTGTTCGCGACCGCCTTCGCGACGCAGGATACAAATACCACGTTCCTTGTCGGCCTCGCCGCGTCAGTGGGCGCGGGTATCTCGATGGGCTTCACAGAGGCGGCGTCGGACGACGGTCAGATTTCGGGTCGGGGCTCACCGGTCAAGCGCGGTCTCGCCAGCGGCGTTATGACGACCTTGGGCGGGCTTGGACACGCGCTTCCCTATCTCATTGCGGATTTCTGGACCGCGACGGTAACCGCGATTGTCGTTGTCTTCATTGAGCTTTGGGCCATTGTATGGATTCAGAACCGTTACATGGAGACCCCGTTTCTGCGGGCGACCGTTCAGGTTGTGATCGGGGGTGCGCTTGTCTTCGCCGCCGGGGCAATGATCGGTATCAGCTGACGCTGATGCCTTACCGGTGGCGTTTCATGCCTCCGGTTGGGGTGCTATGGGGCGTGCATGGCCGAAATTTTCGTTCAGACCCTACCGTTCTTTCTATTGATCGGAGTGGGCTATGTGGCCTCCGCGATCGGATTCTTTTCCGAGGCGGCCACGGCGGCGCTGACGCGCTTCGTTTTCTATTTCGCACTCTCCGCCATGCTCTTCCGCTTCTCCGCCAATCTCAGCTTCGGGGAGGTGTACGATGCCCGATTCATGCTTGTCTATCTTGCCGCCACGGCTCTGGTTTACGTCACCGCGAGTGCCGTTTCCCACTGGCGAGGAAGGTCTGTCGCGGAGGGTGCGATCGAGGCGCAATGCGCCGTAATCGGCAATATAGGTTTCCTCGGTATCCCGATGCTGGCGCTCATCATGGGCGAGGCTGCGGTGGGATACATCATGATGATGCTTGCCGTTGATCTGCTTGTGTTCGGCACGCTCATCGTTGTCTTGATCACGGGAAGCGGTGGCGATGCGGGACTCCTGAAGGTACTGCCGACGGTCGCCAGAGGCATCGTGGCCAACCCGATGCTTGTGTCGATCTTTCTTGGCTTCACCTGGTCGGCACTGGACTGGCCGATTCCGCCACCGGTAAACGAGTTTCTCGGCTATCTTGGCGCGGCCGCCACCCCTGGGGCGCTTTTCGCCATCGGTGCATCCCTTGCGGGAAGATCCACCGAGCGGTTCGCTGTCGCCAGCTGGCTCAGCTTCTCGAAGTTGGTACTTCATCCGGCCTGCGCTGCCGTGGCGGTGCTGATCTGGCCGATCCAACCCTATGCGGCCGCTGTCATGATTGCTTCCGCCGCCCTGCCCACGGCTGGCAACATCTTCATGATCGCATCCCACTACCGAGTTGCCCCGCAAAGGGTTTCGGCCACGATTCTGGTATCGACGGCCGCTTCGATCGTTACCGTCTCTCTTATTTTGGCCTGGCTGGCGGAACGGGGGGTGTTCTGATGTCCATCACGAAATCCAATTGGGTGAGCCTGACCTGCCATTCCTTTATGCCTGAACCGTGAATCCAGTTGTGCTGAAAATCGAATTCCTGGAATCCGGCAACCAAGTTCGATAGGACGCGTGGTGTGGCTTTATACCATGAAGACGGTGACATTCACGATCGTTGGTTTTCTGGTTGAATTGCAACGGGGTTGTTCGTTTAATGGACACTTGAGCCAAACCACCGCCGGGAGATACCTTTCGTGCGAACCGATTTTGAATACATAAACCTTCGCCTCGATTCAGCCGATGAGGCACACGTCTTCGCGGTTTTGCATCGAGACGATGTGGATGACTTCATGATTAAGATCCGCAGGCTGTGCGTTGGAGGTCCTTGGCTGTCGAATGGGCGTGTCATGTGAGCGTGCGATTCATTTCCTCCGCCGATGTCGAGACGCGGCTGGACTGGCTTGAACTGACCCGGGCTCTGGTGGATGGACACCGTCTGCCCTGCGCGGAGATCGGCGATACCTTCCTGCGGCGGGGTGACGACACGCTCCTCAGCCGTGCCGCCTGGATCGATGGTATGGGGATCGCGGTGAAATCCGCGACCGCGTTTCCCGGAAACACCAAGGATGGGCTCGCTTCCATAAACGGCGGCGTGAGCCTGTATTCGGATACCGACGGTACGCTGGAAGCGGTCATCGATTTTCATCTCGTGACCAAATGGAAGACGGCGGGAGACAGTCTTCTCGGGGCCTTGAGGCTGGCGCGGCAGGATAGCCGCCGCATACTTGTGATCGGAGCCGGGACGGTCGCAGGCAATCTGCTGGCGGCTTATGGTGCCGGGTTTCCAGGTGCCCGGTTCATCGTCTGGAACCGGACTCCAGATCATGCCCGTGCCTTGGCGTCGAAGCATTCAGCGGCGCGGGTTGAGGAGGATCTGGAGGCCGCGGTGCGATGGGCTGACATTATCACCAGCGCGACCATGGCGAAGGAACCTCTTCTACGTGGTGAATGGCTGCGCCCTGGCCAACATATCGATTTGATCGGAGCGTTCCGGACGGACATGCGCGAGGCCGATGACGAAGCGCTGCGCAGGTCCCGGATCTTTGTAGACAGCCGCGAAACGACGATGGGGCATATAGGTGAAATCCAGATTCCGCTTGCGACCGGGGTGATTGGCCAATCGGATATTCGTGGAGACTACTACGATCTCGCCAAAGGTGGATTCGAGCGTGAGAGGGCTGATGAGATCACTCTGTTCAAGAACGGTGGCGGGGCACATCTGGATCTGATGACCAGTCGCTACATTCTGGAAAAGTGGCGACAGTAACGAATGGGCTGGCTGATATTCAGCCTGATCCGCTGGAGGTAGTTTTGGTGCGCCGTATTTTGCTGGCGCCGGCGTCACTTCCTTGCAATTCTTCTGAGCCACCCAGACTCATCAACAGCTACCCGGGAAAGTAGCTTATGTCTGCCAGAAACCCCGTGTTCTTCCGGGGATCGGGCCGAACCCGGCGGATTCCGGCTTCACGGGACCGTGGCCGGGCCCCTCGGGGCCTGTCACTGAGACATTGTTAACCCAGCAACCCATCCAGGCCATGTGATTCGCATGAGGGTGGGCATGCGATGGTTCGGGGCCGATACGGTCGATTGGCTGCGGGATCGGGCTCCCGCCGTCGGGGGCGGCGCCGCCGTCGGGAGCGCTGCCCGACTGGCCGGACACGTCGTTCTCCGGCGCCTGGCGGAGCCCGGCGACGTCGCCCCTGAGCCGGTGGCGGAGGGGGACCGCCGCTCCTTCCGGGCGATGATGGCCTCCCACCACCCCCGGGGCGGGCCGAGGCATCCCGGCGCCGGCCCGCTCCACTGGATCCGGGGTTCCGTCACGGGCCGCGTCGGCGGGCTTCCGTTCCACGCGGCGAACTGGCACCAGGCGGCGCGGGACGCCTTCATCGGCTGGAATCCGGGGGCGCGCGCGGCGAATCCCGGCCTGCCGGTCCACAACTCCCGTTTCCTGATCCTGCCCGGGGTGCGCGTCCCGCATCCGGCGAGCCGCGCCCCCGGTCTGGCGGCGCGGGCGGATGCGCCGGGAACCGCCGGAGCCCGACTGGGGCGGCCCCGCCCCGGCGCGGGCGGAGGACGCCGGCCGGGTCGACCTCGAATTCGGCCTGTCGACCCATCCCGACGGGCGGGTCCGGACGCGCATGGCGGCGATGGCCCGGGCGTGGGAGCGGAGGCCCGGCGAGCCGGTTCCGGCCGTGTTTCCGGGAGAGGCGGAGCGGAAGGCGGCGTACAGGTTCCTTTCCAGCCCGAAGGTCACGATGGACGGCATCCCCGGGAGCCACCGGGCGGCGACGGCGCCGCGCCGCATGGGCGGGGCCGGGATCCTCGCCGTGCGGGACACGACCATGCCCGATCTGGCCCGCAGGCCCGGCCGCGCCTGCCCGGGAACCCGCGCCTTCGCCGTGTGTGGCCGCGAGGGCGACATATGGGACATGTCCGGGGCGCAGGCGGGGGACCCCGGACGCGGCGGGACCGTGGATCTCAGGGAGCACGCCGCCGCCCTGCCCGTCGTCGGGACGCGGGACGTCCGCATCGCAGCGCGCGGCGGCACGAAGGCGACGAAAGGGCGGAAGGCGGTGAAGGCGCGCCCCGAGCGGACGGCCGTGACCGGGCTCCGCGCCGGACGCGTCAGGCTCCCCGCTCCCGGCCGAAGCGGGGCGACCCTGCCGGTGACCGTCGTCCCCGTCCGGGAGACCTCCACGCCGCCGGAGGGGCGGAGGCCCCTGCGCCGGCCGCCGGTCCGCGGCGAGGGCGAAGACGGCCGTCCGCCGGTACGGGGCCGGATGGACCATAGGGGAATGCCTCAGAACGCTGAAACAGGCCACACGCGTCGGGGACCGCCCGCCTGGACGACGCGGAGGACCTGCGGAGGTGCCTCGCCTTCGACGCCGTCATGACCTGGCGCACCTTCGGCATACAGCGCGCCCCGAAGGCCGAACCCGACAGGCCCGCGCCCGACCTGCCGCACCCGGACGGGCTCACGGCGCTCCACATCGCGATGACCGGTTACGGCTTCACCGACGCGGGGGCGCCACCCTTCGACGGCTTCACCATCCGGCAGGCGGCGATCGGCATGGGACGCTTCTTCGGCTTCATCCCGTCGGGGCGGCAGCCCCCGCCCGGCACGGAAAAGATCAGGAAGGGAATGAAATACATGCTGCAGGCCACCGCGATGTACAGGGCGATCAGGGAACAGGGATACATGACGGATTCAACAGTGTCCCAGTGACAGGCCCGGCGGCGGCGCCCGGGGCTTCGACGGGATGGTCGGTGGCGGGAACATATGGTGAACATCCGGGCCTCCGCCGGTCCGCGGGCACGCCGGTCCGGGCCCTGCCGCGGCGGGGCCTTCCATGGGCCGGTTCACCGGTGGACGCCCGGTCAGGCGGCGGGGAGCACGGGGCGCTCCCTCCCGCGCGGCATCAGGCCGGGGCGGTGGACGTTCGCCGTCAGCGCCACGGCGCCGGCGAAACCCTCCTTTCCGTGGCTCCGCACCCGGTCAAGGCCACGGTGCTCAAGTTTGTTGATGGCCGACCCGCCGGCGGCTTGGGCGCGCCGCGCCCCGCGGAACGCCTCCCCACCCATGGGGACCGCCACGTCCATGTCGCTCCCCTCCCACATGACGGATTGGTGCGGGACGAACCCGTGACGGTCCCCGGCACGCGGACGGGGACGCCGGGCTCCACGGGGGCCCGCCTTTCCCTTCGATATCCAGCGTGCGTGCGGTTTGAGGATCGAGTGGACCTTCCCGCTGTGCGGGACCGTCCCGCCCCCGGGGATGCGCCTCCCGGTCAGGTCAGCCCGGTGCCTGACATGGCCGATGAAGCCCCGGATGCCGTCGCCGGAGCCCGGGATACCCAACCTGTCGTCGATCTCCGTGCGGCTCGCCTCCGCCCGGCCGGCGGGCTTCAGCACCAGCCGGAGCGGCGCCTCCACGTCCCTCGGGTGTGGGTTGGCGAGCCGTGACGTGGCCACCCGGAGGTAGCCTTTCCGGAGCTTTCCGCACGGATGTTCCTTCCGCCGCCAGCCGCGCGGACCGGACCCTGGCGGGTCCACCTCTAGGAGGCGCGGCGAGGCCGACACGGTGATGGTCCCGGCGCTGGCGGATGGCCGGAGGGAGGCGCTCCACCATATGGACCGCCGTCTGGTGGGAACGCCCGTCGGACTCCGCGACGGCGCCGGGGACATGGGACGGACGTGGACGGACAGCATGGGCGGGGACCTGCCGGTGATCTTTCCCACCGGGGCGGGCCGGAAATCCGCCTACCGCCCGCCGCCTGACCCGGGGGTGACCATGCGGCATATCACCGAACCGCACCACGGGGCGGCCGCCGACCGCCGCCGTGCCGGGCCCGTCATCCCCGCCATGCTGGACACCACGACCATGAACCACAGCCACCTCCGGGCCACCGGGGGCCTCCCGGAGACCGGCGGTGGGGGATCGGGAAGCGTCGGCGTCCCCACCCACGCCGGAGGGCCGTTCGCCCGGCCCGTTCGCGATGGACGCGGGCTACGGGGAGGGCCCGGAGGACGACAGCCACCGCTGGATCGACGGCCCGTGGCGGGTGCGGGAGCCCGCCGCCGCCTGCCCGGACACGCGGGTGGTCTCCGTCCGCGACCGGGAAGGCGACCTGCGGGACCTCCTCTCCGGGGCCGACCTTCACGGCGACGCTCTCCCTGTCAGGGTGGCGGAGGTCACCGTTATCCCGCTTGGACGGGCGACGGACGCGGAGCCCCTTTCCGTCCCCCGCCGTCCCTGCCACCCAGGCCTTCCCGGAGGGGGACATCGACCCGCTCCACAACATGCCGGAACCGCGGGGCCCCGGGAGGCTGAGCTGGGCCATCCAGGTCCGCGACGCCCTCGGAAAGCGGAGGCGGGAATAGGATAATGCACAGGTGTGGGACTTTGTTAGACCGGGGACGCCGTGGCGCACCGGGCGTATCCAGTGGAGCACCTGCCCGCCGGGCGGTCGCGCCCATCCCAGCGGATGGTGCCGCGCCACCGTCGCCTCCCACAGCGTGCGGTCACCGTCATCCCCCACGGGGACCGGCGTGACCGGGCCAGCGCGTGGCGGCCTGCCTCACCCGACCGCAGGGCGGTGGCGAGCCACCCGAGCGTCCGCGATTCGAAATGTCTGGGTCCATACTGCATGGCCGCCCGATACATCGAAGAAAAAGGACATACAGGTACGGACCTCTGAAAGGGCGGGTGGGGCCACTTCGTGAAGGAGTCCTTCGGCACGCCCGCGGGGAACCGGTCCCGCCAGCGCCGGACGAATGCCTTCGATCTGGCGGTTCCACACAAGGCTGGCCGTCAGACCGAGGCCCGAACCGGGATGGAGGACGATGTCCCCGTTCCGCGATCGTGGGGACGGTCCGCTGCGCTGCGCTTTCTGCCACGTCTGAATCTATGATTCGGTGCCGCTCTTCGGCGGCCACCGCCCAGCTAAGCATGCCGCAGGGGAGACCAAAACACTGGACAGTGAGACAGCAACAAGCACCGGGGAGGGTCAGACGAGGCGAAGGAACACATCGACTTGATGTGGACCGCTGCCCTCTCTAGAGAGGCTCTATGCTCAGCCCTCGTTTCATCGACCTTTACTGCGAGCGCACCGCGGCGGGATTTTGGGATGAACCCGTCAATGCCATCAGCAATGCTGCCTTCCTGCTGGCGGCGGCCTGGGCGTTGCCAGTCGCGCTGAGGCGAACTGAACGCGATCCGCTGGAGCTCATTCTTATTGCAGTCGGCGGATCGATCGGAATCGGATCCTTTATCTTTCATACATTTGCAAACTCGGCAGCGGAACTAGCCGACGTAATCCCGATCTGGAGCTTCATTGCGCTCTATGTGCTTGCGGTCATCTGGCGGACAACCGGACACAATCTGGTGCGCACCACCCTGATTGCAGCGATCACCGCCGTCATGACCTTCATTGCCGTTTGGACTGGCGGGCAGGACGTGACTACAAGCGCGATTCCTGCGCCAATGCCTTTCAATGGATCGCTCCAGTATTTGCCTGCATTGATCGCTCTTGCGATATTCTCTGGCCTAACGTTCTTCAGGCGGCATCCTGTGCGCTGGCATGTGGTCGGCGCGACGCTGACATTTCTGCTGTCACTCGTCTTCCGAACGATCGATCTTGAGATCTGCGCGGCGACGGGCGGTCTTGGTACGCATTTCCTATGGCACCTGCTGAACGGGCTGATGGTGGGTATGCTGCTCCGAGCGCTGGTTATCTACCTGCCTCCGGTCCGGGTGGGCGCATTTTCTCAGTCTCCCCAGCTATGATTTGCATTCGGCGTCCGCAGCGCCACCGAATGGGCAAGATACTGCGGATCAATCTGGAAGGAGAGGTTCCCGGTTCAAGTACATGATCGCTGGCCGAACCCGATCCAAACCGTGCGAACACATATGCGAAGCCAGCCTGGTGGGCAGTCAAACACGCAAGCCTCCTTAACCAAGCCAACTGCCAGTTGGGTCATAGTCAGCATTGGACGGTCCTGCTGCGAAGTACGATCTCCTTGCGGGAAATGGAAGAGTCCACTAAACGGCGCGGCCATAACCCAAACCGGTCTGGAGAATGATCATGTCTGCGCCCAAGAAAGTTGTGCTGGCCTATTCCGGCGGCCTTGACACCTCCATCATCCTTAAATGGCTACAGACCGAATACGCCTGCGAAGTGGTCACTTTCACCGCGGATCTAGGCCAGGGCGAAGAGCTTGAGCCAGCCCGAAAGAAAGCCGAGATGCTCGGTGTGAAAGAGATCCATATCGAGGATCTGCGGGAAGAATTCGCACGGGACTTCGTCTTTCCGATGTTCCGGGCGAACGCCGTTTACGAAGGTCTCTATCTGCTGGGAACATCCATCGCCCGGCCGCTGATTTCCAAACGGCTCATAGAGATCGCCAAGGCATCAGGAGCGGATGCGGTAGCGCATGGCGCGACCGGCAAGGGCAACGACCAGGTTCGTTTCGAGCTTTCGGCCTACGCGCTGAACCCGGAAATCCGAGTCATCGCACCCTGGCGGGAATGGGATCTGGCCAGCCGCTCGCGACTCATTGATTTCGCGGAAAAGCACCAGATTCCGATCGCGAAAGACAAACGGGGCGAGGCACCGTTCTCGGTCGATGCCAATCTCCTGCACACATCTTCGGAAGGAAAGGTACTGGAGGATCCGGCCGAGGAAGCGCCTGACTATGTCTATCAGCGCACCGTGCATCCCGAAAACGCGCCCGATAAACCGGAATATATCGAAGTTGGCTTTGAGAGAGGCGATGCCGTTAGCGTAAACGGTGACACCCTGTCGCCAGCGCAGCTGCTTGCGAGGCTCAACGAATACGGCGGCCGTCACGGAATTGGGCGCCTTGACCTTGTCGAGGGCCGGTTTGTCGGGATGAAATCACGCGGCATCTACGAGACGCCGGGAGGCACGATCCTGCTTGAGGCGCATCGCGGCATCGAATCCATGACCCTAGATCGCGGCGCGATGCATCTCAAAGACCAGATGATGCCGCAATATGCCGAACTGATTTACAATGGGCTCTGGTTTTCGCCAGAGCGCGAAATGCTGCAGGCGCTCATCGACAAAAGCCAGGAACATGTAACCGGGACGGTGCGGCTGAAACTGTACAAGGGCCTCGCCCGCACCGTAGGTCGCTGGTCCGATCATTCACTGTACTCCGAGGAACATGTAACCTTCGAGGAAGACGCTGGCGCCTATGACCAAAAGGATGCGGCGGGCTTCATCAAACTGAACGCGCTGCGGCTACGGCTGCTTGCATTGCGTGATCGGCGGATTGGCGTGCGGGGTCAGTAATCGTCTCGGAAGGCGTTGTCCTTGGACGTCCTAGGTGGTGGACAAAGAGACAAGCCTGCCACTTGGCTACACGCAAGAGCGGATGCATCCCGATGTCTGGCACAAGCGGATGCGAATCATCTCCAATCCAAGCGAGATGCGCCATCTTCTGAAACGATAGTCCAGATATTTCGCAGGATGCGATGACCCGTTTCCGCCCGGCGCTTTTGGAGCGATCCACAAGTGATCAAGCTGATCCAGCGAAGGATGGACACGCCAGCCTCTTTCGCTCCGTCTCAAGGCTGTTCAGCGGTGGCATGGGCTATGTTGGCAGTACTGACAATAACTTTGGCACAGGCCATAAGAACGAAGAGTATGGTACAGCGTTTCCCCAAGAGCCTGAATCATAACTCATTGTTTCAATTATATATTTTCGTTTCATGCACTTGCCTGCCGCGCGACCCGCCGCAGGAGAAACCGGCAGGTGGCGAGCGTTCATTTGTGCCTCGCTCACGCGTGGACCAGTGGCGCGGGATGCCTCGCCCTGCAGGCCAGCGAGCTGCCGCCGAAGCGCTCGCAAGTCCTTGGACAGGCGGCAGCGTCGCCCCGTCTAGGCGAAGGTCCGCTCGACCGCCCGGCGGCGGTAAGGGACCGTGAACCCTTTGGCATCCTTCGGTTTCTCCCTGAGCCGGTCCCGCAGCTTCGGACCGGCGCAGCCGCCGTCCGCGAACGGCCCGCAGGCCGTGCGTGACACGCTCCGGGACGCCGCTGCGCCGCCATCCTCGGAAACAGTTCCGGAAGGTGAAAATGGTGGATATCCAGAAGGTGACGAGCGCCTCCGGCAGCCCGTGGCGAGGATGCGCTGGACGGCGTCGAACGCCTTCCGCAAGTCCGCCTCCTGCGGCCGTCCCGTCTTTCCCCGCTTTGGTGGCATCGGTCCGACGATGGCCCGTCCATCGTCCGTCAGATCGCTTTGACGACGGTCGTCGGATCGATCGTGCAGCTGTCGGGCGGTCCCTTTCCAAGGCATGGCTTTCTCCGGATGCGGGCTCAACATCCATCTATTATGCCACATCCTGCGGGACCGCTCAACTTATGGAACAGACTCAAACCAAACAATTGACGCCCCCGTGCCAGCGTGAAGTGCAACACTTCCGGTGTTGGGTGGCCGCGCCGTTGGCGCGGCATCCCGCGAATCGGCCGGATAACGGCGACGGTCCCTGTGCGAACCATGGGAGAGTGTCATGCCCGAAGGCCACCGCCATCCGACCTTCGACGGGAGATGCCGGATCTACGCTAGTGTCCGCCAGAAAACCGCCAGGCTGCAGTTTTTTCGCGGTAAATGACGGAATCCGCCCTGCGGGGAATCACCGGATATGGCAGTCAGGGTATGCCGCGGAAACCGCCAATCCTCCACCCGGGAGGCATCGATGCGCAAGGTCCACGAACTCCAGCGGAGGCCCGGCACCCCCGACATCACGAGGATCAGGCTGGACGTGAAATCGAGGGACGACATCCCGGCGATCCTGATCGGCCTCCAGGACCTCTACAGCGACGAAGGGACCCGAAAGCGGCTGTCCGGGCTTCCGGGTCGGCTGGTGCTGCCCGGAAGGAGCCGCCGGGTCGGCAGGCCGGGGATGGAACCGTTGACCATCCTGGTGCTGGGGGTCGGGAAGCAGGGTCCCGGGTGCGGTTTCGATCGGCTTCAGGAACTGGCGAACCAACACATCCCGATCCGGCGAAGGCCGGAGGCCGGGCCACGGATCATGGGGCGTGGACGGATACGAATACGAATACCGGCGTCTGGTTGACAGCGTGTCGCTCCTCACGCCGGAACTCCTCGCCGAGGTCGGAAGGATGGTCGTGGAGAGGGGCCACAGGGTGGTGGCGGAAAAGCCTGGCGCCGCGTCGCGCGGCCGCCGTCATTCCTTCGTGGCCGGGACCGACGTCCACCATCCGACCGACCGCAGCCTGCCGATGGACGCGGCGCGGTGCATGGTCCGGGACGTGTCCCGGGCCTGCGGGGGGCCGGGGCCTGTCACTACCACATACCTGACCGTCTCATTCCCTTCTCCGCTCCGTCCGGGCCCGTATGGCCCTGGCATGGGTTTCCGCGACGTTGAGGATGCGCAGGCCCTGCCATGGCTTCCGGGTTCCGGGCAGGGGCCGGCGCTTCGCCGGGCGGAACCCGGCGAGGCCGGCGACGGGCGTGAGGTGGCGCGCCACGGTCATGTCCGGCTCCGGCGGCGCCCTCTGGCCGATGACGCGCCCGTACGCGGCGTGGATGACCACCGCCCCGCCGCTTTCCGGGCTTACGTGCCGCTCCGCCGGGCTGTCGGGGCTCTCCCGCGCCGGAAGCTGGAGGTCCCGGACCCGGAACGCGGTCATCGCGTCGAAGGCGAGGCATCCGCGCAGGTCACCGGCGGCGTCGGGCCTGCGGTCCCTTGTCCCCGTCCCCGTCCTCAGGGCCCTGAAGCGTTCCCCGATGCGCCGGCGCGGCCCGTAGCGCCGCAGGGCGGTCTCCGCCGTCCGCATGCCGTCGCCGCCCCCGCTGGACAGGAGCATCCAGTGCGGCGCCTCTCCCTTCCGCACGACGTTCCCCGGCGGGTTCTCCCCGATGGCGGAGACCACCGTCACGGGTGGCGGGCGCCGGTCGGCGGCGTCCCCCGGTGCGGCGATGTCCGGTCCAGCGCAGCGCAGCGTCAGCGTGGCGACGCGCGCCCCCGCAAGGCGCCCGGCCACCTGACGCCGGCGGAGGCTTTCGCGCGGGCGCGGCCTCCCTGAGGCGCTTCGCCCCGTCGGCCGACGGGGGAGAGGGAATTCCGCAGGCGCGCCCGCCCGGTTTCGGTCGGGCCACCTCCCGCCGCCGGGAGGCCCGGTTACGCTCCGATCCGAAGGGACAGCCGCCGCATTCCGCGTGGAATCCGGGGCCCCGGCCGGAAAATCCCTCAACACCGGCCCGCCTCCTCCGCTCGGGGCCACCCCCTCGCTCCGGAGACGGGCCGGTGTTGCACTTCGGACTGGAAGTGGGGCAGGATTTCAAAGCTGGTATGAACAGCGGCGATATTGACGGGGTCATCGAAACACGGGCGGCTGACCGACCAAAATGATAGCTGCCCGAAAGAATGAACTCCAGAGCGTTTCGCCAGCATCTCCTGGTCGTGTCGCGAGTTTGGTGGAAATTCGAAAACGGTGCAATCACCGGGTGAGCATGGTTTCGCCCGATCAGGCGGCGAGGTCAGGGGTGACGGGCCCGGCCGGCAGGGACAGGGTCCGCCAGCCATCGACCTTTCGCATCCGGATCCGGCCGGAGGCCGGAAGCGCCCACGGAAGCATGGGCACCGTCTCCGCGCAGGGCAGCGGCGTCCGCGTCCTTATCCGCCTCCGGAACCCGCCGTTGAGCCTCCCGATGGCGTTGGTCGTCCGCGCCGGTCCCCACCGCGTCGGGTCGAGCCGGGTGAAGGTGAACGGCCGGTCGCCGGCCTCCTCCGGGCCGTCGGCGACGGCCCGGCACCTCTTCCTCCACTTCCCGGTGAACGCCCTGCGGCGGCGCTGGATCTCCTCCGCTGTCCCGGCGTGGATCATGTCGCGGCAGTCACCGCCGGTCTCCCCGTGCAGGCGCTTCGGGGCGTGGCCCGGCAGGTTGCGGTGCCTGTGGACCGTGCGGCGCTGGACCGGCGGATCCCCGCCCCATAGCCTGGTGAGCGCGGCCTCGGGACCGGGCGCACCTTCCCGGCAGGGACAGGTCCCGCAGGATGTGGCATTCCGGTTGGTGAACGCACCCAGATACGGAGAGAGCCATGCCCTGGAACAGGACCACCCAACAGCTCCATAAGCGCCCGGACGACCACGGTCAAAACGACCTGACCGACGCCGAATGGACCGTCATCGGACCGATGCCGCCGAAGCGGGGAAGGATGGGACGGCCGCGCGGGGTCGACCTTCGGTCGGTGTCCGGCGCGGGCCGGCATATCCTGTCCACGGGATGCCGGTGGCGCGCGTCACCCTCTGGATATCCACCGTTTTCCACCGGCCGGAACCATTTTCACGCATGGCGGCGGAGCGGGCTCCCGGAGCGTATCGCGCATCGTCTCCGGAGCCTCGCGCGGCGGTGTCCGGGGCGCTCCGCGGAGCCGGCCGCCGCCCCGGTCGACAGCCGGTCGGTGAGGACCGCGGAGAGCGGTGGCCCCCGCGGCCACCACGCCGGCAGGAAGGTGAAGGGGAGGAAAAGGCACCTGATCGTGGACGCCGGCGGCACGCCGGTCGTCATGACGGTTCACACCGCCGACATCCAGGACCGGTACGGCGCACCGGACCTGACCGCGGAGCCGCCGGAGACGGTGCCCACGGTGTGCAGGCCATTCGCCGACGGTGGCCACGCGGGTCCGAAGCCGCGGGAGCGGCCTGGGGGGATGGGGTTGCCGGACGTGACCGGGACCGTCGGAAAACCGGAGGATGTCAAGGGGTTCACGGTTCCCTGCCGCCGGTGGGTCGTGGAGCGGACCTTCGCCTGGATGGGCCGGTGCCGCCGCCTGTCGAAGGACTATGAGCGCCTCTGCGGGAACCCGCTGGCATCCGGGGTGAGGCATCACGCGCCACCGGTCCGGGCGTGAGTGAGGCACGAACGAACGCTGGCCGCCCGCCGGTTCCCGCCTAGGCGGGTGGCGAGGGCGTCAACTCCATGAAAACAATGGTCTGATCATATCAGTGACTTATGAGTCAAACTCTGAGGCCGCGCGCGTCGGTACCGGCCGGGAACCGGCTCCACGCGGCGGTGCCCTCTCCGCCCGTCTTTCCTGACGAAAGCAGGACCTTATGGCCGTCACGGCGCACACCGACGGCGGCCAGGACCGAGACGTCCGTCGCCTTTCCGTCGATCCGGGTCTTCATGACCGTGCCGTCCAGGATCAGGCGGACGATGTCCTCTTCGGCCAGGCTGCGCCGGCACCAGGCGTCCCGGTCCGATCCGACCCGGCGCCGGGCGCGACTGACCGCGTCCCTGCTGACGGCCCCCTTGAACAGCGTGAGAAGCGCCCGCCTCACCCGGCGCCGCGTGTCCGTGCCGGACAGGTGGACCGAAGCGATCGGGGCCTCGGCCTTTTCCGTCATGCGCCGGTAGCGGGGCAGCGCCCTCGAGCGCCATTCCGTGTCCCCGCCGTCCGCGTCCCGGATCCGGGCGCGGGGCACGCTGACCGTCTCCGTCCCGAACGTCCCGGTGATCCGCCGGTCGCGGTGGCCGTGACGGCAGTCCTTCACCTCCCCGTCCCCGCGCCGGTGGCGGCCGGGGAAGTCCGGGAGCCCCTCCCCGAAAACCGCCTCGACCGTGCCGCGGACGTTCGACCGGAGCCGGTCCTCGACCGGATCGAGGCCTCCGTCGAATGCCTCCGGCGAAAGTTCGGTGCCGGATGTGGTCCGTTGCATGGTGTGGTCTCCTCCTCTGGCGCCTCCGGCCGCCGGTTGGGTGGTTGGGTTCACCCGGAGATTACACCGTTTTCGAATTTCCACCAAACTCGCGACACGACCCATCTCCTTCACCAAGGTGCACTTCAGGAGAGTCCGGAAAGCGGTTAAGAATGTCCGATTCCGAACTTTCACCGTTTCCTGGTCAAACAGGACGGGCCTGAATTTATGTCCGGCCAGACCGACAGGCCTGAAACCCGGGGCGGACAGCGTTCCGATCCCGAATCCGGAATGTACGGAAAGACCGAAAGTACCGACTAGACCCCACCGGAACCGTCTCCGATCAACGGCACCGACGCCCCGTTCAGAATCTGAGCGCACTGCCGTGCGGGAACAGAGCTGGCATTGGATGCCATTCCGATTCCACAGTTAACCTCGGAATCTCCGGTGGGTGCGAGAGACGCCCGGCCCCATACGGAGTCTACCGGAACGGTTCCGGGCTTGTTTTTTCGGGCAACCGCAAGATGCTTCGGTCTTTGGTAAACCCCACGTGATGACAGATGGCAAAGGCTTGCGGCGGCGCATGGCATGGGCGATTAGCGCAGCGAAATGGAGGAATGCTATGTCGGCTTTGATCCAACCCATAAAAAGAGCGCTTGCCGCCACCACGGTTTTGGCCGCCAACCTTGCGATGTTTTCTCACGCCATCTCCGCCGAAACAAGGACCGCTGTGTTCGCGGGCGGCTGTTTCTGGTGCGTCGAATCGGACTTCGAGAAAGTACCCGGAGTGATTGAAGCCGCATCGGGCTTCACCGGTGGAACCGTCGCAAACCCCACATACAAACAGGTTGTCAGAGGGGACACCGGGCATATCGAAGCCGTACAGATTGAATACGACCCCGAAGAAGTGACCTACGAACGGCTCCTGCACCTGTTCTTCCGGTCCGTGGACCCAACCGATGGCGGGGGCCAGTTCTGCGATCGGGGACACAGCTACACAACGGCGGTGTTCGTCGCGAACGAAGATGAGAGAAGCGCCGCCGAAGCCGCGAAGACGATGGCCGAAGCCGATCTGAATATGACTATCGTCACTCCGATTCTTGAGGCAGGGTCGTTCTACCTGGCCGAGGAGTATCATCAGGACTACTACAAAAAATCTGATTTGATCCTGTCACGGTTCGGACCGATTTCCAAGGAAAAGGCCTACAAGCGCTATCGCGAGGGCTGTGGACGCGACGCTCGGGTCGAGGAGCTCTGGGGCGATGCGGCACCTTTCGTGTCAAGCTGAACCAGTCTGATGTATTTCGCCTGACCGGGCAGTCTGACAGGCTTTGGCAACGACCATTTCGGGGGACTCCTTGGCCCTAACAAACTCCTCGCCGTCGCCGATGATGGCGCAGTACATGGACATAAAGGCGAAGCATCCCGATGCTCTTCTGTTCTTCAGGATGGGCGATTTCTACGAGATGTTTTTTGACGACGCCTCCGCAGCTGCGGAGGCGCTGGATATCGCGCTCACCAAACGCGGCAGACATCGGGGTGAGGATGTTCCGATGTGCGGCGTTCCGGTACACGCAGCCGAAGGTTACCTGCAGACGCTGATCCGCAAAGGGTTTCGCGTCGCGGTGTGCGAGCAGGTGGAGGATCCGGCTGACGCCAGGAAACGCGGGCCAAGATCGGTGCTGCGGCGAGATGTGGTCAGGCTTCTGACTCCAGGAACCATCACCGAAGACAGCCTGCTCGATGCGCGCCGGCACAACTTCCTGGCATCCTACTGCGAAGTGCGGGGCGAGGGTGCGCTGGTATGGGCCGACATCTCCACAGGATCGTTCCGAGTTATGGCCTGCTCCAGAATGAGGCTTTCGCCGGAACTGGCACGGATCGCCCCGAAAGAAGTGCTCGTGCCGGATACCGCCGGGGCGGATCTGCTGGAGGTAATTTCCGATATCGGCGCGGCGACAACTCCCCTGTCCCGCATCAGTTTCGACAGCACTTCAGGGGAGCGGCGGCTGGTCTCCCTGTTCAAGGTAGGCTCGCTTGACGCGTTCGGCGGGTTCTCGAGACCGGAAATCGGGGCCATGGGCGCGGTGGTCGACTACCTGGATCTCACCCAGAAAGGCCAGCTTCCTCTGCTCCGTCCGCCCGTGAAGGAAAGAACAACTTCGATCATGCAGATCGATGCAGCGACAAGACGAAATCTGGAACTGACGCAGGCGCTTGATGGCGGAAAGGAGGGATCGCTCCTGTCCGCGGTGGACCGCACGGTCACCTCGGGTGGCGGCCGGCTTCTGGAACGACGGCTGTCCTGCCCGTCCCTGGACCTTGATACGATCCGCAGGCGGCTTGACGCCATGGAATATTTTATTTCGGCACGCGCGTTGGCAGACAGTCTGCGCCAGCATTTGCGCCGGATACCCGATCTGGACCGCGCTATTTCCCGTCTCTCGCTGGATCGGGGCGGCCCCCGCGATCTGGCCGCGGTCCGAAAAGCTCTCGGTCACGCAGCGGCGATCTCGCGGGATTTCAAAGGGCATGACCTGCCGGATCTGATTTCGGAAGCGGCGACAGCGCTGACCGGACTTAGCGAACTGCACGGGATCCTCGACGCAGCCCTAGAGGCGGAGCCACCGCTTAATGTCCGCGAAGGAGGTTTCCTCGCGCCCGGCTATGACAGCGAACTGGACGAGGCCCGCAGGCTTCGCGACGAGAGCCGTAATGTCATCGCGGAAATGCAGCGGGAATATGCTGACGAGACCGGAATTGCTTCGCTGAAAATCAAGCATAACAATGTTTTGGGATATTTCATCGAGGTCAAGTCCAACCGGGTGAAAGAGATTACGGCGCCACCGTTCAGCCAGAGGTTCATTCACCGTCAGACGATCGCCAACGCGGCGCGGTTTTCGACCGTCCAGCTGAACGAAGTGGAAACCAGGATCCTGAACGCTGGAAACCACGCGCTGGAAATCGAGACCCGCCTGTTCGGTGAGCTAAGGCACATGGTTCTCGACAATGCAACGGTGCTTGGGTCTTTGGCGCTTGCGCTCTACAGAATCGACGTTGCAACCGCTCAGGCCGACCTAGCGTTGGAAGGGAACTGGTGTCGGCCCTTGATCGACGAAAGCCGGCGCTTCCAGATCAAGGCTGGCCGGCATCCCGTCGTCGAGCGCGCGCTGCGGATACAGGATGGCACCACGTTTATCGCCAACGACTGTGATCTGGCAAGCGAAACCGATGGTGCCGACATTTGGCTGCTCACTGGTCCCAATATGGCGGGAAAATCAACGTTTCTACGACAGAACGCCCTGATCGCGATTCTTGCGCAGATGGGAAGCTACGTTCCGGCGTCATCCGCCGGCATCGGGCTGGTCAGCCAGCTGTTCAGCCGGGTCGGCGCGTCTGACAATCTGGCGCGGGGCCGGTCGACCTTCATGGTGGAGATGGTCGAGACTGCCGCGATCCTGAACCAAGCCGATGACCGGGCGCTCGTCATTCTCGACGAGATCGGGCGCGGCACATCGACCTATGACGGGCTTTCCATCGCCTGGGCCACACTGGAGCATCTTCATGAGGTCAACGGCTGTCGGGCGCTGTTCGCAACGCATTACCATGAGCTGACGCAACTCGCCAAACGTCTCAGAGGTGTTGAGAATGCGACAGTCGCCGTCAAGGAATGGGAAGGCGATGTGATCTTTCTGCATGAAGTACGCGAGGGCGCGGCGGACCGATCCTATGGCGTTCAGGTCGCTCGGCTGGCGGGGCTACCGCAGCCGGTCATCGACCGTGCGCGCGGAATCTTGGCGCAACTGGAATCCGGCACCCGGGAAGGAAAAGCGGGCAACAGCGCTCTCCTTGACGATCTGCCGCTGTTCACTACCATACC
This sequence comes from uncultured Rhodobacter sp., assembly GCA_965201085.1. GTDB lineage: Bacteria > Pseudomonadota > Alphaproteobacteria > Rhodobacterales > Rhodobacteraceae > JAPOUP01. The sequence continues at coordinate 106,793 of CBDAVS010000025.1, forward strand.
CTCGCCGCCACATAGGTCCGGCTCCTCGATAGTGGATATGCGGATTGCCGACATTCTGCCGGACGAACTCACACCCTTGGAAGCGCTGAGGCTGATTTACGAACTGAAGGAACTGGCGGAGCCTCCGTCACGCTAAGGCCGCACCGGCATTGCTTCCTGACCCAAGCGCATCGTAGTTCGAACGCAGCAAAGGCTGCAAATTACTGGATTCCTGCTAATTCGTGTCCGCCAGAAAACTGCCAAGCTGCGGTTTTTTGTGGTAAATGACGGAATTCGCCTTGGGAGGATTCACCAGATATGGCAGTCAGGGTATGCCGCGGAATCCGCCAATCCTCCCCTTCAGGAGCCTCCCATGCGCAGGGTCCACGACACCCAGCGGCGGCCCGGCGCCCCCGACATCAGGAGGATCAGGCAGACCGTGAAATCGAGGGACGACATCCCGGCGATCCTGATCGGCCTCCAGGACCCCTGCGGCGACGACGGGACCCGAAAGCGGCTGTCCGGGCTTCCGGGCAGGATGGTGCTGCCCGGAAGGAGCCGCCGGGTCGGCAGGCCGGGGATGGAGCCGTTGACCATCCTGGTGCCCGGCGTGGTCAGGCAGGGTCCCGGGTGCGGTTTCGACCGGCTTCAGGACCTGGCGAACCAACACATCCCGATCCGGCGAAGGCCGGAGGCCGGGCCACGGCCCGCGGGACGGGGACGGATACGAATACCGGCGGCTGGTTGACAGCGTGCCGCTCCCCTCGCCGGAGCTTCCGGCGGGGGTCGGAAGGACGGTCATCGAAAGGGGCCATGCGGTGGCCGGAAAAAGTCCGGCGCCGCGCGGCCAGCGCCGGAAGGAGCATCCGTGGAAAAGCTCGGGAAAGGCTGCCTCCGGGTGGCCGCGTCACGACCCGCCGGCTCACGCCCGGAGGACGTGGAGGCCCCGGTCAGGCCGGCCCGGGTCTTAGAGTTTGAATCATAAGTCACTGATATGATCAAACCATTGTTTTCATGGAGTTGACGCCCTCGCCACCCGCCTGAGCAGGAACCGGCAGGCGGCCAGCGTTCGTTCGTGCCTCACTCACGCCCGGACCGGTGGCGCGTGATGCCTCACCCCGGATGCCAGCGGGTTCCCGCAGAGGCGCTCGCAGTCCTTCGACAGGCGGCGGCACCGGCCCATCCAGGCGAAGGTCCGCTCCACGACCCACCGGCGGCAGGGAACCGTGAACCCTTTGACATCCTCCGGTTTTCCGACGGTCCCGGTCACGTCCGGCAACCCCATCCCCGCAGGCCGCTCCCGCAGCTTCGGACCCGGGTGGCCACCGTCGGCGAACGGCTTACACACCGTGGGCACCGTCTCCGGCGGCTCCGCGGTCAGGTCCGGTGCGCCGTCCCGGTCCTGGATGTCGGCGGTGTGAACCGTCATGACGGCCGGCGTGCCGCCGGCGTCCACGATCAGGTGCCTTTTCCTCCCCTTCACCTTCCTGCCGGCGTGGTGGCCGCGGGGCCGCCGCTCTCCGTGGTCCTCACCGACCGGTTGTCGACGGGGGCGGCGGCCGGCTCCGCGGAGCGCCCCGGACACCGCCGCGCGAGGTCCCGGAGACGATGCGCGATACGCTCCGGGAGCCCGCTCCGCCGCCATGCGTGAAAATGGTTCCGGCCGGTGGAAAACGGTGGATATCCAGAGGGTGACGCCCGCCACCGGCATCCCTTGGACAGGATATGCCGGCCCGCGCCGGACACCGACCGAAGGTCGACCCCGCGCGGCCGTCCCATCCTTCCCCGCTTCGGCGGCATCGGCCCGATGACGGTCCATTCGGCGTCGGTCAGGTCGTTTTGACTGTGGTCGTCCGGGCGCTTATGGAGCTGTTGGGTGGTCCTGTTCCAGGGCATGGCTCTCTCCGTATCTGGGTGCGTTCACCAATCGGAATGCCACATCCTGCGGGACCACTCAACTTATGGAACAAACTCTTACAAAGTCCCACATCTGTACATCATCCCATTCCCGCCTCCGCTTTCCGATGGCGTCGCGGACCTGGATGGCCCGGTTCAGCCTTCCGGCGCCCCGCCGGACCTTTTTCGTCCCCGGCACCGTCGCAGGGTCCGGCGGGCGTTCCCACCGGACCCATGTGGCGGGGCGCCTCCCTCCAGCCGTTCCCATCACCGTGACGGCCGCGCCGCGCCTCCCGGAGGTGGACCCCGCCGGGGCCCGGCCTGCGCCGCGGTGGCCGTGCCCGGTGTGTTCCTTTCCGACGTGGGTGCGGGCCACCACGGGTCGGACGGAGTATCGGGTCTCCCGGTCGTCGGCCACCCTGTCCGCCGCCATCGGCGGGACATGCGGGTCCGGCCCGTGGACGCGGACGCCGGGAAGCGGTGGTCGCGCACCACCCGCCCGATGTCCGCCGCCCGGCGTCGGCGGACCGGCCGGTCCACCGGTCCCGCGCCGCCGGCGACCATGTGGAGGAGCCGAAGCCGACCGCGCCGGGGACGCCGTGGCGCTCCGGTCGTATCCGGTGGCGCACCTGGCCGCCGGGCGGTCGCACCCGTCCCGGTGGATGGTGCCGCGCCACCGTCGCCTCCCACAGCCTGCGGTCACCGTCATCCCCCACGGGGCCGGGTTCACCGGGGCCGCGGGCCACCCCGGGTCCGGAACCGGACGGGCGGCGGCCGGACCCGGCCAGCCGCGCGCGTCGCGCCGGTTCCCGCGCCCGCACAGGCCGCGGGCCAGCGGGTGGCGGCCTGCCTCACCCGACCGCAGGGCGGCGGCGAGCCACCCGGGCGTCCGCGAATCGAAATGTACGGGTCTATACCGCATGTCTGACCGATACACCGATGGAATACTTTATATAGGCGCAGAACTTTGTAAGGCCGGGTTCCCCGCGCCCCGCTCGACCTTCCGTTGTCAGCGATCAGATCCCTGTAACGCAGCCGCTTGCCGTCCATGGACAGCACCATGTCGCCCATCTGGTCCCTGGCGTGCATTTTTCTCACGTTGTGCCGCCCCACGGATTCATCCAGTTAGCGGGGAAGGCGCCTCCTGCACATTTTGCGATAGACGCCCTTGCGGGCGCGCCTGAGCATCGCCCGGAAGCTCTCCATGCCGTTGGTATGGACCCGACCCCTAACGTATTCCCCCGCGCTGTGGCGCACCGTTTCGTGACCGTACTACATGCCCAAGCAAGCGGAATTGCCGTCTGTCTAAACGTTAACCGCCGCGTCAACCTTGTCGTCCATGTCCGCGATCACGTCAATGAAAGCGTGAAGCATTTCTTTACCGGCTGGCCTGATGATGGTGACGGTGATTCCCGGGTTGACGGATTTTGGCGCCGGTGTTCCTCTTCATCTCCTGCGTATGCTTCCATCGATTGAAAGGCGATATATTTCCGGCGATTGTCTCTATCCCGCCTGATCGTTTGGCGTTGATGGCGCCCGTCCGGGATTCCATTTTCAGCCGCCTGCGACCGCGGATGGTCAATCCGCTTGACAGGGTGGTCTGCGCCACGTACCGGTCAATCCCGAAAACTTCCCCAGTGCCTTCTGCTTCCGGAAAGTCGACCTCGTATGCGATTTCAGCGGACGATTCCCCCTCTTTCCTGACCGTCGCTGAGCGGGCGCGCGCTGTCGGGTGTAGGGGGCTTGGCGAAAAATTTCGCCCTAATGTTCCAAATGTGAAGGAATCTGCCTTTCGGCTTGACGACGGGAACGGGAAAAACCGGCGACGCACATTTGGACTGGAACCCCGGCAAACCACCTTGATCCAGGAAGTCCCGGCATTGCGCAACGGTCGGCCGGAGCGGGATCCGGGCAGGCTGGCACGGGTTATACCTGATCCATGAAGTTTTTCCTGATTCCCGATCTCAATCAATTGTTTGGCATCACTGATAAAGACGTTGAAACACATTGGCCACTATCCCGGCACGGCCCATTCAAATTCCCGATGATCTGATTACACGCGGATCGGCAGTCTTCCGTCAATCCATGCAGATGCCGAAGCGTCCCCACCCGGTTGGCGTGGATGGTGTATCGGATGATTCCGGATGTTTCTAATCGAGCCGTGTCAGCGGCGCCGCTGTGCGCTGTTTCAGGCCGCGCAGCAAGGTGCCAAACCGGTGCGCTGCCTTTGGCGGGCGTTGCGGGCGCTGTTATTCGGCGACCGACTCCCGAAAGGCGAGACGCTGTACCGCTCGGTCGCTTACGGCCATGCTGCCCCCGGCGCGCGTTCTCTTCGTCCCCGTGAATGCACGCAACGACCGGGTGCGGACAGGGCAGGGGCTTCACGGGACAGCTTTGCCGTCATCGAGACCGGGAAGGTCACCCTAGATTCGGCGGTGCTGGAACACGGCGTTTTCCGGTTCCCCTGCCATCCACGTTGACGGAAGAATATTCGGGGTTGAATCGCGGTTCGGTGTGGTCTATGGAATTGCTTGTCATTTCTTTGCAAGCAAGGAGAAACCAATGCCTGATAAACCTACATCCCAAGAAAACCGGAAGGGCGCGGAAGCCCCTGTCGAGCTCTCCGATACCGAGGCGAAAGACGTTGTTGGAGGAGGTTCGATAGGCCAGGGGCATGCGACAGGTAGTTGGGAGTCCCAGAAGCCCGTTGACCGTTCTGGCTGGCCCGCCGGATCTGGCGAATAGCCTGTTTTTTGTCGCTCCGCGGGCTAGGTCCTAGGGATTGTGTGCGGCTACGCAAAAACTTTGGCGAACCGGGAAGCGATGCCCGCCCAGTCCTAGAGCGGTCCGTTCGGGCAAGCGTCTGGGGCGGGAAAACGGCCTCAGGAGGCCGGGTCCGGTCTCCTGAGGGCATTCTGCTGCCGTTTCCGGTTCCCCTTTGCCTCCGGTGCCCTTGCTAGGCGGACGCTGCCGTGCTCCGGTGGGATGTCCGCGTCAAACCCCGCACCAGCGAGGCTCCGGGCCGTCGGATTCCGGAGTGGACAGCCAAAGCTGTCCGGACTCCCGTCGCAGGCGGCCCGAGAGCCGCGCCGGGACATACCAGCGCCACCGGCTACGGACCGGAAGGCACCGACTGGCCTTCGTGCCCGGAGTTCGGAATAAACGGCATGCAATCCTTCAGGGCGTTCGGTCAGGATGCGTCGTGGCATTGGGTACGTCATCATGCGCTCGCCTGAGCGATCGGGAAGCGGGATTCCACCGGACCGACGGCGCGCTTCGGAGCGGAACCGGAATCCGGTCCCGCCAAACGCTTGGATTAGTCCATCCCGGATTCAGGGTGGGGAACTCAGCTCGGCTGGAGCGTCGGGATGAGACGGTGTCCGCCCGGAACGCTGGCCGCTCTTGATTACGATGCCGTTCGGAATTCGACAGGGTCACGGGAACGGCTCCGGCCTTCGGAGATATGCGCCCGCCATGGCGGCGGAAACCGCCCGATGCGGAATTCTGCGGATAGTCTGGGTTTCCTCGGTTTTTGTGGGGGAGCGGTTGTGGACACGCCGTCATGACTGAGTGGCTTTTGCGGGAGGTGCCGGGTGAACGGCTCCAGGCACCCGGACATCTAGATCGGGCGCTCTATGTCACCACGCCCAAGGCATGGCTGGCTCTGCTGGTATTGTTTGTCATGGTGGGCTCGGTGATTTCGTGGGCGATCATGGGCAGGATTTCCACCTACGTCAAGGCAGAGGGCATCATTCTGAGCCGCGGTGGCACGATCGTCGACGCAGCCTCGCCTGCCGGCGGCACGCTGTCGCGGGTTTTTCCCGCACCCGGTGCCTCGGTGGCCGAAGGCGACCTGGTGGCCGTCCTGTCCGACCCGGAGACGATGGCCCGCTATGAAAGCGCCGTCTCCCTGGCGGAGCGACGGGCCGGGGTCCTCAGGGAACGCCAGGCCGAAGCCGAAGAGGAGAAAACGCTTGCGGTGGAGAATATTGTCCGGCACCGCGTCCGTGCGGACGAGCTTGAACGGATTGGCCATGACTTGGTGGAAAGGCTGGAAAGACGCCTGAAGAGAGGTGAGGGTCCGCTGGCCAACGGCGTCGCCGTCGACGAGACTGCTATGGAAACCGAACAGGCGCTCTTTGCCGCCCGGCGAAGCCTTTTTGAGGCGCTGCGCCGGCACGACGGGGCGGAGGCCGCCCATTTGCGAAAGATGAACGACCTCAAGGCCCGGATCGATGAGGCGAAGGAAAGGCGCGCGGCGGCCGAGCTGCGCGTCAACGAACTTGCTTCCGTCATCGAAGCCATGCAGGTCCGGGCTCCGGCTTCGGGCCGAGTCATCGAGATCCGGGCGCGACCCGGTGACACGCTGGCACCGGGTGAATCCGTGCTCAGCATCGAAACGGGACGGAAGAGCCTGGATGTGCTGTTTTATGTCTCGCCCGAGGAAGGGAAACGGATCGAAACAGGGATGCCGGTGCTGGTTACTCCAGCCACGGTGAACCAAGAGGAGCTTGGCTCCATGATCGGCACCGTCGAGAGCCTGTCTGAATTCCCGGTGAGTCTTGCGGGCATGGAAGCAATGCTGGGGAACCGTGAACTCGCCATGACCTTCGCGCGTAACGGGCCTCCCTATACGGGCCGCGTTGCGCTGACACCTGATCCGGCGACCGTCGGTGGCTTTGCCTGGACATCGCCCCAGGTCAGCGGCGCGCGCATCTCCCCGGGCACGCTGGCCGCAATCGAGGTCGAGGTGACGAGCCAACCGCCGGCCGCACTGGTTGTGCCTTGGATATCGGAGTCGTTCGGCCTTTGAGGAATGAGGGGAACAAGGAGCTCCAGCCCAACCTGCGGCGCAGGCGCGGTGGACGTATCGCGGCGCCGACCATGCTCCAGATGGAAACCACGGAGTGCGCCGCAGCATGCCTTGGCATGATCCTTGCCCGTCACGGACGGTGGGAACCGTTGGAGAAGCTCAGGGTGCGCTGCGGGGTTTCCCGCGACGGCAGCAACGCGGCAAATATGCTGCGCGCGGCGCGGGAATTTGGTCTCACCGCCAAGGGTTTCCGCAGTGAGCGGGAGTGTCTTTGCGACCTCCCCTTTCCAATGGTTCTCTTCTGGGAGTCCAACCATTTCGTCGTTCTTGAGGGAATCAAGGGCCCCAAGGTCTACATCAACGACCCAGCCGAGGGACCGCGCCGGCTTTCAGCGGAGGAGTTCGAGAGAGGCTACAGCGGCATGTGCTTCGCCTTCGAGCCGGGGCCCGGCTTCCAGAGAGGCGGCGCTCCGCCGAATGTGCTGCGCGGCCTCCACGTCCGCTTCGGTCGCGTATGGAGTCCGCTCGTCTTTGCTATCCTGGCAACGCTGGCGCTGACTGTCCCGGGGATCGCTATCCCAACAATGATCAAGGTGTTCATTGACGATGTGCTGGTACGGCAGACCGACTCATGGTTCATGCCGCTGCTGGTGGGGCTGGGAATCGTCGCCGTGGTTCAGGGGGGGCTCACATGGTTGTTGCGCGTGACGCTCGCCCGGATGGAGACCAAGCTCAGCATCATGATGACAACGCGCTTTTTCTGGCATGTCGTAACGCTTCCTATGCAGTTCTTCAGCCAGCGCTATGCTGGTGACATCGCGAGCCGCGTGCTTTCGAACGAGGCTGTCGCGCGGCTGCTTTCGGGCGAGCTCGCCGTGAACGCGATCAATCTGCTGGCAATGGTTTTCTACGCCGCGGTTATGCTTTCGTATGACCTGCCGCTGACGCTGGTCGCCGCCGCGATGGTCGCGGTCAACCTGCTGGCGCTGTGGCTCGCCGCGGGCGCAAGGGAGAACGCCAACCGCCGCATGCTCAAGGAGGAAGGCAAGGTGGCAGGCGCTTCCATCAATGGCATCCACATTATAGAGACGCTGAAGGCCAACGGCGCTGAAAACGACTTCTTCGCCCGCTGGTCTGGCATACACGCCAATTCACTTATGGCGCAGCAGCGGCTCGCCTACATCACCACACTTGCGAACGTGGTTCCACCACTCCTCGGCACGCTCTCGGTCATTGTCCTTCTCGGCGTCGGCGGGCTGCGAATCCTCAACGGCGCGCTGACAATCGGTGGGTTGATCGCCTTTCAGTTCCTGTTGTTCAACTTTGCCCAGCCGTTGCGCGGGCTCGTGCGGTTCGGTGCCAACATCCAGTTGGTCAAGGGCGATCTCGCGCGCCTCGACGATGTCCTGAAATACGAGCCCGACAAGCGCGCGGCTGAAGGTGTCGGCGACCGCGAACCGGTGGCCGCGTTGCCCGTTCCGTGCGGCGCGATCGACCTGGAGGCGGTTTCTTTCGGTTACAGCGCGACTGAGCCGCCCCTGATCCAGGACTTCACCCTGTCCATTCGCCCGGGTCGGCGCGTGGCTCTAGTCGGCGGCTCCGGCAGCGGCAAGTCGACGGTCGCCAGGCTCGCCTGCGGCTTGCTGTCTCCCTGGTCGGGGAGCGTGCGCATCGACGGCCTGGAACTCGGCGACATCCCACCGTCGCGTTTCGCTGAGATCGTGTCCCATGTTGATCAGGACGTCGTGCTCTTCGAGGCAAGTGTGCGGGAGAACGTCACGCTTTGGGATCAGACTATCGGAGAGCGCGATATCGTACAGGCTCTCCGCGACGCCGCGATCCACGACCAGGTCGCCGCGCGGGCGATGAAATACGATTCGCCCGTCGAAGAGGGGGGGCGAAACTTCAGCGGCGGACAACGCCAGCGCCTGGAAATCGCCCGTGCGCTCGTGCGCGGCCCGGCCATCCTGGTGCTCGATGAGGCGACGGCGGCGCTCGATCCGGTGACCGAGCTCAAAATAGACGATGCGCTTCGCCGGCGAGGCTGCACCTGCCTGATTATCGCGCACCGGCTCAGCACGGTGAGAGATGCCGATGAAATCGTCGTTCTTGATCATGGCAATATCGTGCAGCGCGGCACGCACGACCAACTGATCGAAGAGGAAGGACTTTACCGTATGCTGGTCATGTCGGACTGAAAGGATGGCTGCCGCTCACATCATCGAACGCATCGGCGGTGTCCGCACCGAGATCGGGGCCAACCACCCGTTCCCTATGGATGCCCCGGAGCAGGTCTGTTTCGTGGAGAAAGGGCATCTGGACGTCTTCGCCGTGCGGATGCAGGCCAGCGATGCGGTCGGACGGCGGCGCTTCGTCGCGCGTGTGCCGGCGGGCGAGATGGCCTTCGGGGCCCGCCGGATACAGGATCCCGGCGCCCCGGACCGCAGCTTTGGATTTTTCGCCGTGCCCTCGCAGGACGCAGTCGTGGCGAAAGGCACACGCTTCGGCATCGCATCGGAAGAGTTCGACATGAACGCCGTCAACTGGATCGACGGGTGGGTGTCCCGCCTGTCGGAGTATCTAATGCGCGACCGGCCTCCACCCCGGGATGCCCTGCCGCTGGAAGCCGATCCCGATGTGCCCTATCCCGGAGGGACAGTGTTCAGCGCCCATCACCGGGATGTCATCTGGGTTGAGGCCAACGCCTCCATGCGCTTCATTGGACGCAGGGAATTCACCGTTTCCCCTGGCGCCCCCCTGATTCCCGTCACACAGCGAACCTGGTTCCAGATCGATGGGGACGCCCGTGTTTCCGCCGCCTATACGCCGACGGCCCTTCTGACCGGGCGCCTGCTCCCCGCGCTGGACCACTTCGCCTCGGTCGCGCTCACGTTCGCCATCCACGCCGAAGACGCAGCGGCCAAGGCATCGCACACGCGGCGCTACGACGCGCAGATGGAGCGTCGCAGGTCGGTGAGCGAGGCGCTGTCGGGATTTGGCGACGTCATGGGACTGGCCAGGCGCGGCACCGCCGGGCGAGACGCGGAAACGCCGCTGCGGGCGGCGGCGGCGCTGGTCGTGGAATCATGCGGCGCTTCCCTGAGAGCTTCGGCCGTCCGGAAAGACGATCGCGGTCCGTCAGGGACGGTCGAGGCGCTTACCCGGGATTCGGGCATCGGAACTCGATGGGTTACGCTTGAGCATGACTGGTGGCGAAGGGACGGCCCCTCTTTTCTGGGCTTTGCGGCGGGCCCCGACGGGGGAGGGAAGCCGCTCGCGCTCCTCGCCGATGGCCGGGGCCGCTACCGGGCGGTCAATCCCGAGACCGGCGTTGGATTTCGGGTTGATCGCCGGAGCGCGCGCGGCATCGCTCCGAACGGGGTCGTTTTCTATCCGCCGCTTCCCGATATCGTGGAAAGCGGCGTCGCGGCGCTCAAATTTTCCCTGCACGGACGCGGACGGGATTTCCGCACCATACTGGGCGTCGGCATCTTGGGCGGCATCGCGGCCTTGCTGGCACCCGTCCTCACCGGTGAGATTCTCGTCCATATCATTCCCCGCGCGGAAGTCCCACTCTGGCTCGCCGCCATCGGCGCCCTGCTCCTTGCCGCCTTCGCCATAGCGATTTTCGATATCGTGCAGGGCCTGGCGTTGCTGAGGGTCGAGGGTCGGGTCGATGAACGCCTGCAGAGCGCCGTCTGGAGCCGGCTGCTTTCCCTACCGACCGCGTTTTTCCGGAATTTCACGGCGGGCGACCTCGCGGACCGGGCGAACGGGATCAGTGAAATACGCCGGATGCTCGCCGGCGCTGTGGTTCAGGCGGTCGTGGGTGGCATTTTTTCAGTCTTCAGCCTCGCCCTCCTGTTCTACTACAGCTCGACGCTGGCGTTTTATGTGAGCGGCCTGCTGTTTGTCCTGATGGTGGCAATCTGGCTGCTGTCGCTGGGTCAACTGCGCCATTACCGGACGGCTCTCCGCATGAAGGGCGTCATTAACGGGTTCGCGTTCCAGCTGATCGGCGGGTTGGCTAAGCTCCGGGTGGCGAACGCGGAAAACTACGCGCTCGCACACTGGGCCATGCGTTTCGCCGAGCAGGGAAAGGCGACTCTCGCCGCGCGCCGCTGGGCGGCGGGCCAGCATGTCCTCAGCGGCATGTTCCAGCCTCTCTCGCTCATCGTCGTTTTCACTATCGTTTACCGGACAATACGGTATGCGGATGAGCCATCGTCATTCGATCTCGCGGCGTTTCTGTCTTTCAACGCCGCATTCGCGCAGCTTACGTTCGTGGTGATCGCATTGACGGTCGCGGCAACGACCTTCGTCAACGCGATTCCGCTGTTCGAGCGTATCCGTCCCATTCTTGAAGCCCGGCCCGAGACCGCCGGCGATGGCATCGATCCCGGTGACCTGACCGGCGACATCGAGTTCGCGGACGTCAGTTTCCGCTATAACCCGGACGGCCCCGATGTGCTCAACGGCGTTTCATTCCACATCCGCCAGGGCGAATATGCGGCGTTCGTGGGTCCCTCCGGCTGCGGCAAGTCAACAATCTACCGTCTGCTGCTCGGTTTCGACCGGCCGGATGCGGGCACTGTCTTCCTTGACGGACACGACCTCACGGGTCTTGACCGGACGGCGGTCCGACGGCGTATGGGGGTGGTGCTGCAGAACGTCGAGATCGTCGCCGGCAGCATTTACGAAAACATCGCGGGCATGTCACCCATCGATGCGGAGGATGCGTGGGCGGCCGCCCGTGCCGCCGCGCTGGAAGACGATATCAGGGCAATGCCAATGGGCATGCGCACGATACTGCCGGAAGGCGGCGCCGGGCTTTCGGCAGGACAGCGGCAACGGTTGCTGATCGCCCGTGCGCTGGTTCGGAAGCCCAGGGTCCTGCTGTTTGACGAGGCGACCAGCGCACTGGACAACCGCGCTCAGGCGGTGGTTCAGGCATCGCTCGGGAAGCTCAGCGCCACTCGCCTCGTGATCGCCCACCGTCTCAGCTCGATCCGCGATGTGGACCGCATCTACGTATTGGACGGTGGCCGCGTTGTTGAGAGCGGCACATACGAGGACCTAATAAAGCGTGGCGGCATGTTCGCAAAGCTTGCCAGTCGTCAATTGTTACAGACCTCAATGTCACAATAATCCGAACGCATGGCAGGGCGGGCCCGGCAGTTGCCCGTCCCGCGGACCATCCCGGCTCACCTCCACGTCACGGCCCACCTTACGCCGGAATTACCGGATGCCGGCTTCCAGCCCCGGTGCCGGTCCGAAGCGCAACCCCGGCCCGCCACCGGAGCGGGGGCGAAGCCCGGGCGGAGGCGGCGGGCCGGGGTTGAAGGATTTTTCCGGCCGGCGCCCCGGATCCCACGCGGAATGCGGCGGCTGTCCCTACGGACCGGAGCCCCGGACGGGCGCGCCGGAACGTCTCCTGTCCCCCGCCGTCCGACGGGTCGGACCGCTTCAGGGAGGCCGTGCCCGGGCGAAAGCCTCCGCAGGCGTCAGGTAGCCGAGGACCTTCCCGGGACACGCGTTCAGGATGTCCTGGACCTCCTTCACACGGGCGTCCGTGACCTGGCGGAAACCGGTTCCCTTCGGCAGGTACCGGGGCGGCGGACCGTCGGTATGCCCGTTCAGGCCCCGCACCCACAGGTGGTGGGGCGTCGGGAGGAGGAAGCCGGCCCCGGGCGCCTTCGCCACCTTCGCGCGCTCCGCGAACTCCCTGCCGCTGTCCGCCGTGACCGTGTGGACCCCGGCGCCGGGTCCCTCGGCAGGTCGGTCATCGCCTTTCCGACAGCCTCCGCCCTCTTTCCGTCAACCCGCCGGACAGGCGTGAATTCCGGGCATCCGTCAACGGGCGGCACCACCGCCCCGCCATGTCCCACGCCGATCACCGTGCCGGCCTCCCGGCTAAGGTGTTGCACTTCAGGCTGGCACGGTGGCGGAAATTCCGGCGCCTTCCCGGGCCAGCGGGCGTCGGGCCCACGTCGATTTCGCGCGAGCGCCCGGTTCATGCGCCACGCGTTTCGCGAATGACCGCAATATAGCCCAGTGACCTGGTTTTGATTCTTCGTTCCTTGCCAGTGCTCGCCCGGCCCCGCCGGCATCGGGCGCGGACGGCCCGGAATCAAGGCCGAACCAGGCGGCGGACCCGTGCCGGTACGACCGGATCGCGGAGGATGTCCCGCACCAACTTCCGAAGCCGGTCTTTGCGCCGCCGCGGTATCCGCGGACCTTCGGCCCGGGCTGTTTCCCCCGGCGCTTGGGCGACGCCGGCGGACAGCCGCTCGGCGATCGCTTCGAAAGCCGGTCCTTCTCTCTCCTGAGCGAGGCACTCCAGTCCACGTTCGGGGCGGTGTTCGGCGGCACCGGCTCCACGACGCCCCCTGCCGGCCCGCAGCCGTGCCTTCCGGCAGGGGCGGTGACAGCCCGGTCGCGGTGCCATCGTCGGGGGCCTTGACCCCGCGCTCCGCATATTCCCCGTCCTGGGCGACCATCGGACAGATCGGGCGGGCGGGTCAGGATCGCGAACAAGGGCCTGGCGCTGGACAGCCAGCGCTTCCTCATCAGGCCCTCGGTGAGGGTCCACGGCCCCGCCTCGCCGGCGCTGCGGCCAGCGACGGAGCGCGTGTTGGACGACCGGGTGGCCCTCCACGGGGTCCGGCCCGTCCCCGCCTGTACCCCGGTCGGTCCGGACCGCGCCGGGACGGCGTACGGGGCGGCGGGCCGGGAGCGGTGCCCGGGCCTGGCCTCCGGGCGGCGGTCGGGCGATGCCGGACGGAAAGCGTGATCCCCGCCGTTCAGGAAATGACGGCGCTGGACCACGGCACGCTGGAGGCGACCTGCGGCCCTGACGGCTCGGGCGGAGGCGGAAAGGGCACCGACGGCATCCTCGCCCGCTGCGGAGTGGCGCTCGATGGTGCCGGGCGTCCGCCGCGCCGGGCCTGGTACCGCCGTGTTGCCCGCCGAAGCGCGTCGCGGAGAAGGGGGAGGCGCCGTACCGGATACCCGTCTCCAACGGGGGCGGTGACGGCATGCGGACGGCGGAGACCGCCCTGCGGCGGCACGGACCCCGCCGGCGGGTGGAATGCCTATTCAGGGTGCCGGGGACGGGAACGGGGATGAAGGACCGCGGGCCCGCCGCCGGCGGTGACCTGCGCGGGTGCACCGCCTTCGACGCCGTGACCGCGCTGCACGTCCGGGACCCGCGGCTTCCGGCTCGGGAGAACCCCGACGGTCCGGCGGAGCGGCACGTCGGCGCGGAGAGTGGCCGCGGGGTCCGCCGCTCCCGGTGGTCTTCACCGACCGGCTGTCGATGTCGGCTGCGGTCGGCTCTGGCGAACGCCTCGCGCACCGTCGGGCGGGGTCCCGCAGGGAGTCGGGACATGCCCAGCGGACCGCTCAGGCACTAGGCGTGGAAACGGTTCCGGTCGGTGGAAAACGGTGGATATCCAGAGGGTGACGCACTCCACCGGCATCCCGTGGACAGGATATGCCGGCCCGCGTCGAACACCGACCGAAGGTCGACCCCGCGCGGCCGTCCCATCCTTCCCCGCTTCGGCGGCATCGGCCCGATGACGGTCCATTCGGCGTCGGTCAGGTCGTTTTGACTGTGGTCGTCCGGGCGCTTATGGAGCTGTTGGGCGGTCCTGTCCCGGGGCATGGCTCTCTCCGGACTTGGGTTGAAGTTCGATCTGGAATACCACATCCTGCGAGGCCGCTCAACTTATGGAACAAACTCTGTGGAAGCTCGGCGACGATTGCGACAGCTTGGATTCGATCTGAAACGATGTAACGGAAGCAACGGCAAGAGTGAACGGAACGGTGGATGCGATGACTGAATTGTCGGATGACAGCTTCCACCGTTTCTCCGGGTTCGCAGCCTCCGAGGATAGAGAAATTGAGTTTCAGGCGACGGTCGACCTTTCGTTGACCGGCCTTTCATTCACAGGAAGGTGCACGATCGCACTGAACGCACCCACCGCAACGCCAACCCACCAGACGGCTGTGTAATCGCCATAGGTATCATACATCCGCCCGCCCAGCCAAACGCCGAAGAAACTGCCGAGCTGATGGCTGAAAAAAACGATCCCATACAGCGTTCCCATGTAGCGCAGACCGTAGATGTAAGCGACCAGTCCGCTTGTGAGCGGGACCGTGGCAAGCCATAGCGCTCCCATGACAACCGAGAACACGATAACGGTCGTCGGAGTGACCGGAAACAGGATGAACAGCGCCGCCGCGATGGTCCGTCCAGTGTAGATGATCGCAAGCAGGCACTTTTTGGAATACCGTTTGCCAAGCCAGCCCGCCACCAAGGTGCCGACGATATTGGCCGCCCCGATGATTGCGATGGACACGGCGCCGAGCGCCGAAGTCGTGCCCACCCCAATCGAAGCGAGGACACCTGTAGGATCGATGGGACCGCACATTTCGGTAATCATGGCCGGGAAATGGGCGGTGATGAAGCTGAGCTGGTAGCCGCAGGAGAAGAATCCAAGGAAGATCAAGGTGTAGGACGGATCGCGGAACGCCTTCAGGAGAATCTCTCCCATTGACTCCTCGAGCTCCGCTTTGGTCGCCGCAGCGGGTGAGCGTATCATCGGCAGAAACAGCAGCGATGCCATGATCATCGCCGTGAACACCAGAAACACCGATTGCCAGGTCATGAACGTTAGCAGCCATTCGGCCAAGGGAGCACCCACGACCTGCCCGCCTGACCCCGCCGCCGTTGCAATTGCAAGCGCCATGGAACGGTTCTCGTCACTCGCGGCGCGGCCAACGACGGCTAGGATCACTCCAAATCCGGTACCTGCGATGCCGAAGCCGACCAGAACTTCGAGTGCCCAATGCTGCTCCGGGGTTATCGCTATGGATGAAAGGGAAAGGCCGACCGCATAGGTCACCGCCCCGAGGAAAATCGCCCGACGATCTCCGAATCTCTCGGCTAGGGCGCCGAAGATCGGCTGTCCGATCCCCCAAGCCAGGTTCTGGATCGCGATCGCTGTCGAAAAATCCCCTCGGGGCCAGCCAAACTCATCCGCGATGGGAATCTGGAACACGCCGAACGACGCCCGGACCGCGAAGCTGATCAGGATTATCAAACAACCACCGATCAGGACCGGTGTGACAAGAGATGCGCGCGCTGGCGACATTCCACTCTCCGGGAAAGTCCGTGATAGATGCACTCCGACCACGACGTCGTCAATGCGACTTCCGCGGGGTTTCAATCGCTTTCCCTGCGGTTGCGGGGATTCTATTGGTGACATATGAATGAACCATTGCAGGCAATTTACAACCGTCGGGCAGCCGGTGGAGAGATCACAGCCGACCCCGCGCAGCATGCGGCGCTTCCGGGGCTTGAAGATATGCGTGCGTATTTTGATAAGCCAGCCAGGAGAACGGGGTGGCTGGGTAGATTGTTTGGCAGAACGCCGCCGCCGCCCAAAGGTATGTATCTTTGGGGTGGCGTCGGGCGCGGTAAGTCATATCTGATGGATCTGCTTTTCGATGCGGTCGAGATCGAAAACAAACGCCGTGTGCATTTCCATGCCTTCATGCAGGAAATACACGAAGGCATGCACGCCAATCGCCGGCGTGGTGTCAACGACGCACTCAAGCCCTTGGCCGACGCCGTGGTGACCGAAACCCGGCTTCTGTGCTTCGATGAGATGCAGATCATCGACATCACGGACGCGATGATTGTCGGACGGCTGTTCGAAGCGTTGATAGGTGGTGGAGTCGTCATTGTGACCACCTCGAATCGACGGCCTGACGATCTCTACAAAGACGGCCTTAACCGCGCTCTGTTTCTGCCGTTCATCGCTCTGATCAAGGATCGGATGTCTGTGCATCATCTGGAATCACCGACCGACTACCGTCGTCACCGGCTTCAGGGTACCAACCGCTATTTCACACCCGCCGATGCAGAGGCCAGCACCGCGATGGACCTGCTTTGGAGGGATCTGACGGGAGGTGTCTGGGAGCCGCTGGCGCTGACGGTAAAGGGCCGCAAGGTGGTGCTTCCTGGATTCCACAACGGCGTCGCCCGCGTATCGTTCTGGGAGCTATGCGGGAAGGCACTTGGTCCCGCCGACTACCTGGCGGTCGCCCAAGCGGTACGGGTGTTGCTTCTTGAGGATGTGCCGCAGCTTTCCCGGTCAAACTTCAACGTAGCGAGGAGATTCGTCGTTTTGGTGGATGCGCTGTACGAGGCCAAGGTCCGCCTGATCGTCAGCGCGGCGGATGTTCCCGAACTGCTATATATTGAAGGCGAGGGTACATTCGAATTCGAACGCACCGCCAGCCGGCTTCGGGAAATGCAGAGTGAAGGTTGGGGAATGTCTTGACGCACCGG
The DNA here is from genome assembly GCA_965201085.1 of uncultured Rhodobacter sp. GTDB lineage: Bacteria > Pseudomonadota > Alphaproteobacteria > Rhodobacterales > Rhodobacteraceae > JAPOUP01. The sequence continues at coordinate 123,841 of CBDAVS010000025.1, forward strand.
CGCGGCATCAGAACCTTCGTTGCGCTTGGCCTGCCCGAAGCCATGCAGGAATCGCTTGACCGGTTGCAGGGTTTCATACCCGGCGGACGCCTGACCGAAACGGAGAGCTACCATTTGACTCTGGCGTTTCTCGATACGCAGCCGGAAGCGGTGCTCGCCGAGGTCACCGAGAGGCTTTGCGAGATTCAGGCAGGACCGGTCGCGGTGGCTTTGCGCGGTATCGACCTGAACAGCGTCGGGCGCCGCAGCATGGTCTGGGTGCGTGCGGTTCGTGATCCAGCACTGACGGAACTGCGTAGGAAAGTTCGGGGAGCCATAGTGGATGCGGGCGTGCATCCGGGCCGCGACAGGTTTCGGCCGCATGTAACCCTGACGCGTATCGGTGTCCGGGCTGGCGGTTGTGAGCGGTCAGGCATCGCCGATTTTGTCGCCCGTCATTCGGACTTCGCTCTGGAGCCGGTCACAGTCGACAGCTTCCAGCTATATCGGTCCACTCTGAGTGAAACGGGCTCGGTCTATGACATTCTGTGGAACTTTCCCCTTGGGAGATAGGTCCGAATTGTCTATCGGTTTTCGCGCAGAACTTCTCCGGCGAGATAGAGCGAACCGCAGATCAGTATCCGGGCGTTGGCATCGGTGCTGGTGACGGCCCATACCGCGGCTTCTACGCTTTCGGCGCTTTCGGCCGCGATTCCTTCGGTTCGGGCAGCTTCGGCGGTTTCCTGGGCCGTGACGGTTGCGGACTGGCCGGGAATCGAGACGCCATGCAGTGATTGCGCCAATCCGGCAAAAGGACGAAGAAAGCCTCTTATATCCTTTGTGCGAAGCATCCCGGCAACCAGGTGCAGAGGCTTCGGCGGTAGGTCCTCAAGCAGGTTGGCAAGCGCATGACCCGCCGCTGGATTGTGGCCACCGTCAAGAAATATCTCCGCATGCGGTGCCGACCGCACCAAAGGGCCGCTTGTCAGCCTTTGCATCCGCGCTGGCCAAAACACATTGCGCAGCGCCGCTTCGCAGGTGGATTCCCCGAACCCGAGCGCAAGCAGTGAAGCGAGACAGAGGCCGGCGTTTTCGATCTGGTGCGCGCCCTTCAGGGCCGGTAGCGGCAGATCCAGAAGACCACCCTCATGCTGAAACGCAAGTCTGCCATGTTCCCGCCATTCCTGCCAGTGTCGGCCCCGGACCAGAATCGGGGATCCGACCCGCTCGGCGCGACGCTCGATAACTTCCAGCGCGCCCGCTTCCTGGTAGCCGACCGCGCAGGGAACGTCCGGCTTGAGAATTCCCGCTTTTTCGAACGCGATCTGATCGAGGGTATCGCCCAGATACTGCTGATGATCGAGCGATATGGGCGTTATCACCGTCAGCGTGGGGTGATCGATGACATTGGTCGCGTCCAGCCGCCCACCTAGACCGGTCTCCAGCAACGTGAAATCCGCCGCCACATTCGAGAAGGCCAGGAAAGCCGCACAGGTCGTTATCTCAAAATAGGTGATGCTTTCGCCACCGTTCGCGGCCGCGCATTCGTCGAGCGTTTCCGCCAGCAAGTCTTCGGAAATCAATTCGCCCGCCAGTCGGATTCGTTCGTGAAACCGCACGAGATGGGGTGAGGTGTAGGCGTGAACGCGCATTCCGGAGCCTTCCAGTCCGGTGCGCAGCATCGCCAGGACCGAACCCTTTCCGTTTGTTCCGGCGATGTGGACCACCGGTGGAAGCCGTTCGTGGGGATTGCCGAGAGCGTCAAGCAGACGCCACATGCGATCAAGTGTCAGGTCGATGACTTTCGGATGCAGCGACATCATCCGTTCAAGGATGATGTCGGAATCCGGTCTATTCACCGCCGTTCAGCCTTCACGGACTTTCGCTTGGGAGCGGCCTCCGAGACACGGGTGATCTGATTGGGCGCCGGCAGGTCACCTTTGACCGCCGGGGATTTGCGAAGAAGCATCCGAAGAACGGTGATCAACTCCTCACGCATATCCTTTCGGTGTATGACCCGGTCAAGCATTCCATGGTCGAGGAGATATTCAGCGCGCTGAAAGCCTTCGGGTAGGGTTTCGCGGATGGTCTGTTCGATAACCCGGGGACCGGCGAAGCAGATCAGCGCATTGGGCTCGGCGATTTGAATGTCGCCGAGCATCGCGTAACTCGCGGTAACGCCTCCGGTGGTCGGATGGGTCAAAACGACGATATAGGGCAGCCCCGCTTCCTTCAGCCGCTCGATGGCGACGGTGGTGCGGGGCATCTGCATCAGGCTCAGAATGCCCTCCTGCATCCGTGCGCCGCCAGCGGCGGAAAAAAGCACCAGCGGTCGTTTTCTTTTCACCGCGGCGTCCGTCGCCGCGATCACTGCGTTGCCCACATACATGCCCATGGAACCGCCCATGAACCTGAAATCATGGGCTGCGGCGATTATCGGCGTCCGGCCGATCTCGCCCTGGACGACGAGCATCGCCTCGGCCTCGCCTGTGTTTTTCTGCGCGGCCTTCATTCTGTCGGGATAGCGTTTCTGGTCGCGGAAATGCAGCGGGTCGGCGATCGGTATGGGAACCGCGATCTCGTCGAAAATGCCGTGGTCAAACAGGGACACGAAGCGGTCACGCGGGTTAAGCGCCATGTGGTGGTTACAGTTGGCGCAAACGTTCAGGTTTTCCGAGAGTTCTCGGTGAAAAAGCATCGTACCGCATTCGTCGCATTTCGACCAGAGATGGTCGGGCACTTCCCGGCGGGAGAACAGCGAATTTATCGTTGGTTTGACGAAGTTAGAGATCCAGTTCATCGCTGGCATGGCCCCGCTGGCAATCCGTTGAGATCAGATAAGGTGGGTGGCTTCGAAACGCAATCAACGGCTGAGAACGAGACGGGCAAGCAGCCATGCCATCCCAAGCGTCAGTAAAACGAGAAGGAGCGCCGTCCTTCCTTCCGGATCACCCGCGCTGAATGGAGTGACGAAGAGGGCAAGTCCCGGAACCATGTCTTTTGTTCCGACGATCAATAGCGCTGTGATGTTGTTGGCGAAATGGAATCCCCAAGCCGCGCCGATACTGCCGGTCCGCGCCGTCAGATCGGTCGCCGCAAGGCCAAAGCAGATAGTGGCGAAGATGAACAGCGAGAGATTGCCACCAGTCAGGTTGGGTGAGTAATGCGCCATTCCGAAGCAGAGACTCGGAACCAGCATCCAGATGATCGGAGATCGGAAGCGCGCGGCGAACTGCTGTTGGAGGTATCCCCGGAACGCCAGTTCCTCCGCGCCGGTCTGGACCAAGATTACCGCCAGGCTGAGCGGCAGCAGCAGCAGCCAGGTCGAGAGGTTCATGCCGGGTTCAACGTCATAGATGAGAAGCCAGAGCGCGAGCGCCACGCCTTGGACGGCTCCGACCAGAATGGCGGCGGTGATGAAATCCCGCACTACGGTCGCCGAAGGTCCGAACAACGTGCTCAGTCGGCGCCGATTTAGAATTCGGGCCGCGAGTGTCGCCCCCAGCGCCAGTCCGATGACCGTGATCAACAGGACATAGGTATCGCCCGGCGTCAGCCCCAGCCCCGTGATTGCAACCTGATTCCGACCCGAGACCCAGCCGTAGAAAGCGAGAACCGCCCAGGTCCAGATGATATATATCAACGCGGACAGGCAGAATCCTGTCATTAATCGCCAAAGTTGTGGATACTTTCGGGCGTCTGAAATAAAGGCTTCAAAGCTGGGCGGATGGGGTCGCTGCATCGGGCGGGAGTTAGCCCAAGAGCGCGGGCATTTCAATCATGCTGGGTAAGATGAGGTTTGGAATCACGGTTGTGGTCTGACATATTCCCGGCGGTGACCGGGCAACGAGCATTGATATCGCTATGCGACATCTGTCTCATGAATCGGATAGTCGTTGGCCTCGTTGCCAAAAAACCGCCAGGCTGCGGATTTTTCGCGGTAAATGACGGAATCCGCCCTGCGGGGATTCACCGGATATGGCAGTCAGGGTATGCCGCGGAATCCGCCAATCCTCCCCTTCAGGAGGCCCCCATGCGCAGGGTCCACGACACCCGGCGGCGGTCGGGGATACAGGCGCAGGCGGGCGCGGAGGAAGGCGTCGGCGCGCCGGAGCTGTGCCCCGTCGGTGCCGGGGAGTGCCGGAGCACGGAACGGACCCCGGGTCGCCTCCGGCCGGAGGATCCGGGGATGGTGGGCAGGCGGCGGATATACGACCGCGTCCGGACCGACGGGAAGGGCGGTGGAACGCCGTTGACGCACCTGCGGCGACGCGGAAGGAAGCCGAACCGGCAGGGTGGCCGCCACGCGGGCCGGGGTCATGTCCCGGGCCGGAGGGACATCCCGGAGCGCCCGGAGACCGTCGGGGGGAAGGTCAGGGTCGGCGACCGGGAGGCGGACACCGTTACCGGCGGGTTGACGGAAAGGGGGCGGAGGTGGTCGGAAAGGCGATGACCGACCTCCCGGGGGACCTGGCACCAGGGTCCACACGATCACGGCGTACGACGGCAGGGAGTTTGCGGGGCACGCGAAGGTGGCGAAGGCGCTGGAGGCCGACTTCCTCCTCCCGACGCCCCACCACTCGTGGGAGCGGGGCCTGAACGGGCATACCAACGGGCCGCCGCCCCGGTACCTGCCGAAGTGGACCGACCTGCGGCAGGTCACGGACGCCCGTGTGAAGCGGGTCCAGGACATCCTGAACGCACGCCCCCGCAAGGAGCCCTCGGCCACCCGACGCCTGCGGAGGCGTTCGCCCGGGCGCGACCTCCCTGAAGACGCCCGTCCCCGGAGGCTGACGGGGCGAGGAAAGGGACTTGCCGGCGCGGGGCCCTGCGACCGCGGGAAGGTGTTGCACTTCGGACTGGAAGTGGGGCCGCGAAAAAAATCGCAGCTTGGCAGTTTTCTGGCGGACACTAATTCTGAATGGAAACAAGCTGCGTCAGGAAAGGGGCGGGCCAAGAAAGGAAGACCGTCAGGACAGGGCGATGGTTATCGCCGTGGCCGCGACGACATCCTCGGTGGCTGCTCCGCGAGACAGGTCGCAGACGGGTTTGCGGAATCCCTGCAGGAATGGGCCGATCGCCTGGACACCAGCCAGTTCCTGCATGAGTTTGTAAGCGATATTGCCAGCGTCCAGATTGGGAAAGACCAGAACGTTGGCATCACCGTCTCCGAGCCCCTTATTTGCCGCGATGACAGTATTTAGCGCGGCGTCCGCCTGAATTGGACCGACATGGCCTGTGTCTTCGGCAGCTTTCCGCACCAGTTCGACCGACGCGCCTGTTCCCGACGCGCCTGTAGAATATGAGAGCATCGCGACGCTTGCATTTCCGAGCAGCGCCTCCGCCGATGCATGCGACGCTCTGGCGATGTCGGCCAGTTCCGGCGCGGTGGGCGCTGTGTTGACCGCACAGTCCGCGAATATCATTTCGCGACCGTCCGGGAAAACCATCAGAAAAAAACTGGATACCGTGGCCACGCCATCGGCCAGACCGATGCCGATGGAGGCGGCCTCGATCACACGCCTTGTTGGTGTGTTGGCACCAGCGACCATTGCGTCCGCCTCGCCCGCGCTGACCATTGCGGCGGCGCGGTAAAGCGGGCGAGCCAGCATCCGATGGGCGACCGGTTCCTTCAGGTTACGGGTTGCCGCCAAAGCCTCGATATGGCTTCGACTGGGCTCTTGGGCGACCGGAATCGGTTCAGCGAGCCCTTCGGAACGTAATTGCGCCGCCGCCTCCGCCACGCGCGGGTCGTCCAGTTCCGGAAAGACCACCCTTGCGGCTCTCGCCCTTGCCGTATCAAATGCGCTTTCAAGAGTGCCCATGTCATCCCTCAGCCCGATATGTACAGGAGACCCGTATGCCAGCCAGCGTCAAGATCAATCGCGGATTGAAAGGCAACTATTTCGAGCGATCCGCCGTGTCACAGATCGATGGGGCGAAGGGGCTTCTCAGCTACCGTGGGTACGATATCGATGATCTGGCCGAGCATGGATCTTTTGAGGAGGTTGCTTATCTGCTGATCTATGGCGAACTACCGACCGCCCAGCAGCTTTCGGAATTCGATACCGAACTGAAGGAGGCGAGGGAACTGCCTGATGAACTCTACGGCATCATCCGGGCGACAAAGGACGGTCACCCTATGGATGTGCTGCGTACCGCTGTTTCCGCTCTGGCGGCGTTGGAGACGGGAAGCCGAGAAGCCGATGAAGCCGGTTTCTTTCGCAATGGAGTTCGGCTGACCGCGCAGGTACCTGTGATCATCGCGGTGCATGACCGCCTCAGGAACGGTCGGGTTCCCGTGGCGCCCGATCCGTCGCTTGGCCATGCGGCGAACTGGTTGTGGATGCTGACAGGGGAAAAGCCGTCAGCGGACGCCGCCCGGCTTGCGGACCTTGACCTGATTCTGCATGCGGAGCACGGTTCGAACGCCTCGTCATTCGCGGCGCGGGTCACTGTCGGGACCGAAGCGAACCTGCATGGTGCCGTCGTGACAGCTCTGTCCACTCTGGCCGGACCTGCGCACGGAGGAGCGGCGGAGGATGTCATGAAAATGGTGCGCGAGATCGGCTCGTCGGATCGGGCGGCGGATTATGTAAAGGCGCGACGTGCGCGCAGGCAGCCAGTTACCGGATTCGGCCATCGTGTTTACCGAACGGAGGATCCGCGGGCACGGCATATGCGTGCCGGGGTCGAACGGCTTTCCAGAGAGATGGGGCAGCCGGAGTGGTACGAGATCCTGCAGGCCGTGGTCGATGCGATGAAACCCTATGCACGGCACGGGCTGAACGTGAACGTCGATTTCTATTCCGGGGTGATTTACCAACTTCATGGCATCCCGATGGATCTTTATGTCCCGATCTTCGCTATCGGGAGAGTGCCCGGCTGGGTTGCGCAGTGCCTGGAGCAGGTTCGTCAAAACATTCTGATCCGACCGCTTACGCTCTATAACGGGCCCGAGCCAAAAGCTTGGGTGCCGGTCGGCGAACGTTGATCCTCACCGCGTGGATGACAAAGGCCATGACGCGCCATTCCGTGTCGGGCACATTTTTGACGCAATGCATGGGAATGGATCATGCCCACCAAGTTATCCGGGTGAATGCCGTCTGTCCCAATGAGGTAAACACGTCCATGCTGCGTGCAGGTTTCGCGAAACGTGGGTTCGATCCGGATACAGCGATTGCCAAACTCGGCCAAACAGTTCCGATCGGGCGCATTGCCGAACCCGAAGATATCGCTGATTTAGCATTGTTCCTCGCTTCGGACGCCGCTCGCTATATTTGCGGTGCGCTGGTCGAGGTCAACGGTGGGAAACCCGTGTCTTGAGGCGGTTTGGGGTCAAGGTCGCGCTCGTCATGGGTGGGCGCTCGGGAATAGGAAGGGAGATCTCCCGAAGGCTTCGTGACGAAGGTGCGACGGCATTTAAGGCTCAGCATGGCAAAGATCGGGAGTTCGACAGCATATCAGCGGATCTGGCCGATCCTGCCAGCCCCGACAGAATAATGGCTGAGCTTATCGGACGTTTTGGCAAGCTGGATGTTCTGGTCAATAACGCTGGCATGATGCAGGAGGCGACCGTCGAGGAGATGGGCATCGAGGACTGGCAGCGAGGTCTTGCGGTGAACCTGACCGCGCCGTTCCTGATGATCAAGGCTGCGCTCCCGCACCTCAGAAAGACGAAAGGCAGTATCGTCAATGTCGGCTCGATCGAGGGGCTGGGTGCGAATCCCCGCCATTCCGCTTACTGTGCGTCGAAAGCCGGGCTCCATGGCCTGACCCGTGCGGTGGCGGTCGACCACGGAAACGAAGGCATTCGCTGTAACGCGGTGGCGCCGGGTTGGATCGAAACAGACCTGAACGAGGATTTCATCGAAAGCGTGGATGATCAGGTTGCATTCCGCCGTGACATCGGTCGCATTCATCCGTTAGAGCGAACGGGACAGGCCGAAGAGGTTGCTGCGCTGGTTGCGTTCCTGGCCGCTGCCGAAGCGGGTTTCGTCACGGGGCAGGTCTATTCGATAGACGGAGGCCGCATGGCCAAGCTGAATCTTCTCCGAAACTGACCGGACAATGTGCTTCCGGACGACGGTGAACAAGGTAGTGGCTTCACATCACGGAGCCGATCATCGGAATACGTAGTCGAACCCAAGCCATGATCAAACGCTGACGCGTCGGGCACGGAATGCCTGATGTTTACCTGAACGCTCCAGCCAGGCCCGCCTCCTGTGATCCACGCTCTCTTCGTGTCGCATCATCTGTGGTCATGGCATCATACAGGTCGGATGCCACTCGGCAGTGAGTGAAAATTTTCTTGACTTTTTCACGAATCAGGCTCACACGCCCAATCGGGAGGAAATCCATGGAAACAGCGCCTACGCTTGGGTCCGACCTCAGGAGCCTGCGAAGGAGCCGTGGACTGACGCTGGAAGCGCTCGCGGACCAGCTTGGTAGATCCGTGGGCTGGCTCAGCCAGGTCGAACGCGACATCTCGCAGATTGATGATGCCGGTCTGGCCGCGATGGCGGACGCGCTTGGCGTATCAGTTACGCTGTTCGCCGCACCGGGTCGACGGGGTGACGAAGCCGGACGCGTCGTCCGCAGGAATGCCCGCAGGGCAATCGGCGAGCGGGTGCCGGGGCTGGTGGAGGAACTGCTGTCCCCTGACCTGACGGATGCTTTCGAGGTGATTCACTCAACTTTTCTGCCCGGTGCCGAACTGCCCGGACCGGTCACGCGGGAGACAGCGGAACTCGCTATCATCGTAGCGGGAAAGCTCGACATATTTCTCGGAGACGACAGTTTCACCGTCGGCAAAGGCGATAGTTTCCGGGTGCGAGGGGAGTCGCTGCGATGGTCCAATCCATACAACGTCCCGGCCGTGGCGGTCTGGGTCATCTCGCCTCCGGTCTATTGAGGTGGTCACCGTGAAACGTTCCGGCAATGGCGTGATCGGGAAGCCCGGACTTCCAGCTGTCGGGTGGCCCCTAATGTGGTGGCCAGAGCGGATCGGGCGCCGGGGAAATTAAAGGAGGAAGTCATGGCCGATATACCGTCAACCGCACGCGTGGTCATCATTGGTGGGGGCGCAGTGGGTGTTTCGTCGCTGTACCATCTGGCGAAGGCCGGGTGGACGGACTGTGCGCTTCTGGAACGGAACGAACTGACGGCGGGGTCGACCTGGCACGCCGCTGGAAACGTTCCGACTTTCTCCACCGGCTGGGCGGTCATGAACATGCAACGGTATTCGACCGAACTCTACCGCGGTCTGGGCGAAGAGGTCGGCTATCCCATGAACTACCATGTCACCGGATCAATCCGGCTCGCGCATACTCCTGAGCGTATGATGGAATTCGAACGCGCCAGCGGCATGGGCCGCTATCAGGGACTCGGCGTCGGGACCATCGGCCCCGATGAAATCGGAAGGCGCTACCCATTCATCGAGCTTCATGACCTTGAAGGCGCTCTCTACGACCCCGATGACGGCGATATAGACCCCGCCCAGCTGACCCAGGCCCTGGCGAAAGGCGCGCGCGACCTCGGTGCCGAAATCCTGCGGTTTACACCCGCGACCGGTGTGAGCCGCCAGGGCGACGAGTGGACCGTGCATACGGCGCGGGGCGATATCCGCTGCGAATATGTCGTGAACGCCACGGGATATTACGCACAGCGGGTCGGTGACTGGTTCAAACCACATGGCGGACGCACGGTGCCGATGATGGTGATGAGCCATCAATACCTGCTTACCGAACACATTCCGGAGCTTGAGGAGTGGTGCAGGGAGACCGGCAGCGCGAAACTGCCGCTACTTCGCGATGTCGATACGTCCTACTACCTGCGGCAGGAGAAATTCGGACTGAACCTCGGGCCCTACGAACGCAACTGCAAAGCGCATTGGGCCACCCCTGACGATCCAATGCCGGATGATTTCTCGTTCCAGCTGTTTCCGGATGACCTCGAACGGCTGGAAGCCTATGTCGAGGATGCAATGGCGCGGGTTCCGATCCTCGGCTCCGCCGGGATCGCCAAAGTGATCAACGGACCCATTCCCTACACACCCGACGGCAATCCTCTGATCGGACCTATGCCCGGAGTGCCAAATGCGTTCGAAGCGTGCGTATTCACGTTCGGTATCGCTCAGGCGGGCGGTGCCGGAAAGATTCTGGCGGAGTGGATCACCGAAAGCCAGACCGAGTGGGACTGCTGGTCTCTCGACCCCCGGCGCTACACCGACTACACCGACCGCGATTACTGCATCGAAAAAGGCATGGAGGTCTATGGCCACGAATACGCCATGCACTTTCCACACCATGTCTGGCCCGCCGGACGGAACCGCAAACTGTCCAGCCTGCATTCGCGGCTTCAGGCGTCGGGCGCGGTGTTCGGAACCTATAACGGCTGGGAGCGGGCGAATTATTTCGCCGATCCTGACGAAGACATATCCGAAGAAGCGACCCGGACTTGGGATCGGAACGGTCCCTGGGAGATCCGCGTGAGGGAGGAATGCGAAGCCGTGCGGGACGGCTGCGGCATGCTTCCGATAACCGGGTTCACGCGGCTGGCGGTGGAAGGACCCGGCGCCCGTGATTGGCTTGATGGCCTAACTGCTACCCGGTTGCCGCCTGTCGGCAGGGTCGGGCTGGTTTATTTTCCGGATGAACGGGGGCGGATTCTGACCGAAATGTCCGTCATTCCCCTTTCCGATGACAGGATGTGGCTTATCACGGCCGCCGCCGCACAGTGGCATGACGGCGAGCTGCTGCGCCGGCGGACACCCACGGGAATCGAGGTGCATGACCGGACGAAGAAATATGAATGCCTGCTCGTTACCGGCCCACTGTCACGCGAAGCGCTCGCTGCCGTCAGCGATGCGGATCTCTCTAAGGGGTGGCTGAGTTACCAGGAGGCGACGGTAGCCGGGATGCGCTGCGTGCTGCTGCGCATTTCCTTTGCCGGAGAGCTGGGCTGGGAGGTGCACTGCGATTTCGATGCGGCACCGGCTATCTGGGATTCGCTCGTGGAGCGCGGCTGCAGACCTTTCGGGATGTGGGCGCTTGATCGCCTGAGGCTGGAGAAGGGCTACCGGGCGTGGAAGGGAGACCTTTCAACCGATTATTCGCTTCTCGAAGGCGGGCTGGACCGCTTTATCCGGTTTGACAAGCCGCGACGGTTCCCGGGAAAGGCGGCGCTTCAGGACGAACGCCAGCGCGGCGTAAAAAAGCGCTTTGCGACGCTCGTGATCGAAGCGGGAGATCAAGACCCACCGTATATGTCGACCGTCTGGGACGGTGATCGGGTGGTGGGTGAGATCACAAGCGGTGGATGGGGATATCGCGTCAACGCCTGTATAGGTCTGGCGATGATCCGATCCGATCTCGCTGTCGAGGGAAGACGGCTGGAAGCGGAGATATTCGGCGTCCGTTATCCCGCCACGGTCCAGGCTGACCAACCGCTCTGGGATCCGGATAACGAAAGGCTGAGGGCATAGGGGCCGGTATGCCCCTCGATCTACCGGATCGTTCGCCTGGCTCCCACATCCGCTGTTGGATTGATGGCGCGACGACCGGAAAATCGTGGGAACGAAGTCAGGAGGGCCCGCCGATGAAACTGCCGAAATCCGCGACCCGCTGCATCGAGCGATGGAGGCTCGGATTCGTGGCGACGGTGACGCCGGATGGACGTCCCAGCCTGTCGCCCAAAGGGACGTTCATTGTGGTTGACGACGAAACGATCGCCTTTGGCGAGATCCGTTCTCCGCAAACCGTCGCCAATCTGAAGGTGAGTCCGGAACTGGAGGTCAACTTCGTTGACCAGTTCGTCCGAAAAGGGTTTCGCATTCGTGGTCGGACGGAATTTCTGCACCGGAGCACAGTTGAATTCGATGCCCTGTACCCGGAGTTCACGGCGCTTTGGGGTGATCTGGCCAAGCGCATCAACACGATCATCAGTGTGCGGGTCGATGAGGTTCGGCCATTGACGACTCCTCCGTATGACGATGGCGCGACCGAAGAGGAAATGATCGCGCTCTACAAGAGAAGATTCTCGGAGATGTATCCATGAGCGTTCCGTCCCATGCCCGCGCGGTCATAATCGGTGGTGGAGTGGTTGGCTGCTCGGTCGCCTACCATCTGGCGAAGGAGGGCTGGCGGGACATTGTTCTGCTGGAGCGCCGGAAACTGACCAGCGGCACCACTTGGCACGCGGCCGGGTTGATCGCCCAGCTTCGCGCCACGGCCAATATGACCCGGCTCGCGAAATACAGCCAGGAACTTTACGGCGCTCTGGAAGAGGAGACCGGGGTGGCCACCGGCTTCGTTCGTGTCGGATCGATCACCGTGGGGCTTACCGAGGACCGACGGGAAGAGATTTACCGCCAGGCCTCGATGGCGCGCGCCTTCGGCGTCGAGATCGAGGAAATTGGCCCCGAAGAGGTGAAGGTGCGGTATCCGCACCTCAATGTCGAGGACGTGAAGGCGGGGGTCTATCTGCCGAAGGATGGGCAAGGTGATCCTTCGAACATCGCGCTGGCGCTTGCGAAAGGTGCACGGCAACGGGGCGTCAGGATATTCGAGGGCGTTCGCGCCGCCGGAGTGACCCGGAAGGGGCGGCGAATTACCGGCGTGAGCTGGAGCCGCGGAGCGGGAGACAGCGGCACGATCTCCTGCGAGTATGTGATTAACTGCTCCGGCATGTGGGGCCGCGAGGTCGGCAGGATGCTGAATACGCATGTTCCGCTGCAGGCCTGCGAACATTTCTACATCGTCAGCGAACCGATCGAAGGTCTGTCGCGCCTACCGGTTCTTCGGGTTCCGGACGAATGCGCCTATTATAAGGAGGACGCGGGCAAGATACTGCTCGGCGCGTTCGAACCGGCGGCGAAGCCCTGGGGTCTTGACGGCATTCCCGAGGATTTCGAGTTTGGCCAGCTGCCGGAGGACCTCGACCATTTCGAGCCGATCCTTGAATCCGCGGTGAAGCGGATGCCGATGCTGGCAAAAGCTGGCATTCATACTTTTTTTAACGGTCCGGAGAGCTTCACGCCCGATGACGCCTACCATCTTGGCCTTTGCCCCGAAATGGACAACGTCTGGGTTGCCGCGGGCTTCAATTCGGTGGGTATCCAGTCGGCGGGTGGCGCCGGGATGGCACTGGCGAACTGGATGCAGACCGGTGAGCGGCCGTTCGATCTGGGCGATGTGGATATAGGGCGCATGCAGCCGTTCCAGGCAAACCGACGCTATCTCGCCGAACGGTCCCGCGAAACCCTGGGGCTGCTCTACGCCGATCATTGGCCCTACCGCCAGAAAGAAACGGCGCGGGGCGTGCGGCGGACGCCATTTCACGAACATCTCAATGCGTGTCGGGCGGTGTTCGGCGAGGCCGCGGGATGGGAGCGCGCCAACTGGTTCGCCGAAGACGGACAGGACCGCGTCTACAGCTATGGATGGAAACGGCAGAACTGGTTCGCCAACAGCGCGCGCGAGCATATGGCGGTGAGAGAGAATGTCGGAATCTATGACATGTCATCCTTCGGCAAGCTGCGGGTGGAGGGGCCGGATGCCCAAGCTTTTCTGAACCTCGTCTGTGGCAACGACCTGTCGGTGTCCGCCGGAAAGGTCGTCTACACCCAGTTCCTGAACGTTCGGGGAGGTATTGAATCGGACGTAACCGTCACCCGTCTGTCCGAGACAGCCTATCTGATCGTCACTCCTGCGGCGACCCGGCTTGCGGACGAAACCTGGCTGCGCCGCCGGCTTGGCGACCGGCATGTGACGATCACCGATGTGACGGCGGGCGAGGCGGTTCTGGCGGTCATGGGACCTTCCGCCCGAACGCTGATGCAGGCGGTCAGTCCGGCGGACTTTTCCAACGGCGCCCATCCATTCGGGACAGCGCGGGAGATTGAGCTTGGATTGGCGTTGGCCAGAGCGCATCGAATTACCTATGTCGGCGAGCTGGGATGGGAAATCTACGTTTCCTCCGACATGGCGGGCCATGTGTTCGAGACGCTGTGGGAGGCGGGTCAGGCGAGGGGGGCGAGGCTCTGTGGCATGCATATGATGGATTCATGCCGCATCGAGAAGGCGTACCGGCATTTCGGGCATGACATCACCTGCGAGGACCATGTTCTTGAAGCGGGGCTTGGATTCGCGGTGAAGACGGCCAAGCCGGAATTCATCGGCCGGGACGCTGTGCTCAGGAAAAAGGAAGCGGGGCTGTCCCGGCGCCTGGTCCAGTTCATACTGGCCGATTCCGAACCGCTGCTGTTCCACAACGAAGCCATCATTCGCGACGGCGAATTCATCGGCTACCTGAGTTCGGGTAATTACGGTCACGCATTGGGGGCGGCTGTCGGCATGGGATATGTGCCCTGTCAGGGAGAGCGCGCCGAGGACATACTGGCCTCCACCTACGAGATCGAGGTGGCGGACGCCCGGGTGAAGGCCAGGCCATCGCTGCGCCCTCTATACGATCCGAAGGCCGAGCGGACCCGCGTCTGAACCATCGACCGCAATGCCTGGGTGTTCAGGTTAAGGGCGATTCCGGCGCTGGCGAAGCCACCGGCTTTCGATGCCATCGATCCCGGTGCGCCTGTGTCGGCAAGGCCTGGTGTTTCAGCCGTAGCGCTCCACGAACCGACGTAGAATCGATCCGGGCGTATGAACGTTCGCGGAGTGACAGTCATCGATCAGTCGGTCCGCTTCGTCGGACGGAAAATATCCGTGATTCCTGTAGATCCGTATTCGCAGCGCGATTTCGTCCGCATCGGCCTCTGGATGGAACTGGGTGGCATAGACGTTCCGCCCATGGCGAATCATCTGGTAGGGACAGGGCTCGGAACTTACGAGATGGACGGCGCCCCGGGGTAACACCTGCACCGCTTCCTTATGCCCGACAAAGACATCGAACCTGTCCGGGCAGTTGGCAAGCAGCGGGTCGGCGCACCCGTCTTCGGTCAGTTCGCAGGTCGATGCGCCGACGGATTCGGAATACCGCTCCTTGTTCACGGTCCCGCCAAGATGGTGGGCAAGGATTCCGATACCGTAGCAGCAGCCAAGAAATGGCAGGTCGCGACGGGTGATTTCGGGCATCATGCCGAGCATCGCCTTTTCGATCCGGGCTTCGTCGAGTGACTTTGTTTCGGGTGGGTCGCTGACGCAGCCGGGTCCTCCGCCGACGATGATGCCCGCAAAGCTGTCGAGTCGCAGATCCGCGGGAACCGCTTCACGGTCCATTCGGATCCGTCTGACACGATCCGGCGTCAGTCCGGCCTTATCCAGAATGGCCGCAAATTCGCTGTCCGAGGCGTCTGATTCCGGTCTGAGCTGCAGTATGAGGAATGGTTTGTTCATATCGGGAAAAATTCGGTCCGCTGGGCTCTCTTGCCGTTTTCAGGAATTGGCGTCAACGCGTTCTGTGGCCTGAACTACGACGGGTCAGGTTCCCTCGCAGTCTATTTGGGTGAGTCTGTCACTGTACATCATTGGCGGGTCGTGATTCCGGAGCTTAAACCGTAGGTTCTGACGCGGAGTGCATTTCACGGTTCCGGCCTGGCTGTGGACCCTTGACGTTCTGATTGCTGAGACGGAATACTCAACGACGGCGCGAAGCATGCTGTCTAGAGTCGGGTTGGCACGTGCCCTATTTCGTGGGCGGCATCAATTTCAGGTGGCTGTTCCACATGCGCGCGCAGTAAGAGCGATTAAACACCTAGGGAAAATCCGGCCTGTCGCGTATGATCGCCGCGATCTACAAGTCGCTGTATGAAGAAATACGTGCCCGTGCCCAAGACACCGATCGGGAAAGAGGTGTCGTGTTCGGCCCCTATCGTGATGTCTGGCATCGTTCAGCTACCCGAATCCGGTATGATCAAGAACATCCAGGGCACGTTCGGTCGCTATCACGGCAAGACGGTTCACCTGACCGGGGAGAAAGTCTCAATGCCGATACCGCGATTATGGCCGTGGGTCGGAAGTCGGCCGTACCCTACCCACCGCAGGTATATCAGGACAAGCTGACCGAACCGGACGGCCAATTCCGCCCGTATCGCTTCCCGTGAACCCAGACCCGCCGGATATGGGTTTCATCGGCTTCAACTTCTCCTTCCGCACGGTGCTCTCGGCAGATCTGATCGCCAACTGGCTCGTGCGCTACGCCAATAGGCAACAGTCCGGTCAGCCGAACGCTTCGCAAATGAACGCCAATATCGAGATGATGTCGATTGGAAACCCAACGGACGCCCGACCGTGCGCATCTTTGGCGGCCTGTGCCCAGCGCCCATCCACTTCAGGCATTTCGACGAACCGCTCGCTGGTATGGGCGCGTAGAGGCACAAACGGTCCATTTCCCTGGCCGGGAAGTTCAGCTATCACAGCCTCAGCGCCTGTGGCGAATTCCTCGCCTTCTGCGCGCGGTATCAGGCAGTGTAACCAAGCCAGGCCGGCGGCGTACCACCCACGGCCCAACCCCCATAGACAAGGAGTGAACAAATGCCAGAACTTGAAGGCGGTATCACCCGCGACGGCGAAGGAACCAAACTGAACATCCTCGGTCAGACCTATTTCATCAAGGCCTGGTGCGAAACAACCTTCGCCTTCGAAACAAACTCCGAACCGGGTCAGCACGTGCCCGTTCATATCCACCCGACGCAGGATGAATTCATTCTCGTCCAGGAAGGGACGCTGGACCTAAAGCTTGATGGAGTTTGGTCCAGGGCGCATGCTGGCGACCTGGTGCGTCTGCCGAAGGGCGTCCCGCACGGGTATTTCAATAAATCCGAAAAGCCAGCACGAGCGCTCTTCTGGGTCTCCGCTGCAGGCAAGCTCAAGGAGCTCTTCGACGAGCTGCATGAGATGACCGACGTGGAGGCCGTTATCCGTGTCTCGACCGAACACGACGTCGACTTCCTGCCGCCGGAGGCAAACGACTGATCATGATCGACTGGGACGATGCATACGCGAACATGGCCCATGTAGCAGGGTCCGAGGAACTACCCGCGCGATGGGCCAGCGACGCAGCCGCCTACCGCGCGAGCGGCGTGGCCGTAGAGGAAGACATCCCCTACGGCCCGGGTGATCGCCAGAAGCTCGACATCGTATGGCCCGATGGCACGCCAAAGGGGCTGGCTGTATTCGTGCATGGCGGCTACTGGATGCGGCTCTGCAAATCCGACTGGACGCATTACGCTGAAGGGGCCCGAACGGCGGGCTGGGCCGTAGGCCTTCCCGGTTATACGCTCGCTCCCGCAGCGCGAATCGCTGGGATCACGCAGGAAATCCTGGCCGCCGTGTCATGCGCCGCAGACCGCGTCCGGGGCCCAATCCGTCTTGCCGGTCACTCCGCAGGTGGGCACCTTGTGACCCGGCTCGTTTGTACAGGTATCGATCTGCCCTGTATAGACCGGATCGAGCATGTCCTGTCGATAAGTGGCCTGTATGACCTGCGCCCTCTTCAGCGCACCAGGATGAACGAGACCCTATGTCTGGATCTGTGCGAAGCGCGGGACGAAAGTCCGGCACTTCTGGAGCCGACGCACGGCGCTCGGGTAACCGCTTGGGTCGGCGGCGACGAACGGCCGGAATTCATCCGACAGACAGAGCTCCTGCAGATTGTCTGGTCGGGGCTGGATGCTTCAATCAGCAGGGTCATTGATGAGGGACATCACCATTTTTCAGTGATCAACGAGCTCAAAGACACACAAAGCCCGATCACTCGCGCCTTTCTGGAGCGCTGATTTTGTTGACCGCTTTCCGTTGGCAGCAGGAAAAGCCGTCGGTTGATATGTGGCACCGTCGAAGCAGGTTCCGCAGTGAGCCGCGTCGATTGATCCCGGCCTGTCAAATCTTCAGCATCCGGGTGCCCTCATTTGATGTCCGACACCTGAACGCTCATCAAAGCACCAACGCCTATGCGTACGGATGCCATCGTCAGGGTTTGCGTTCTTGTCCGGACACAGCTTTATACGGGCCTACTGCCCGACAGGATGGTGACCGTCCTCGACGCAGCTGGGAGATCCGGATGCTGTAGATCATTTCTTTTAACAAAGTCAGAGGCTTCCGTCTTCGCTGTGGTTCGTGAGCGCGAGAAGATCGGTTTGGTATGTGCTGTACCTCAACTTGACAAGGCGCTGAAGCGGCAGGGCTTTACCGGTGTGATTGAGGTGCTTTATGTCCTGCAGGCCGCACAGCGCACCGGCGTCGGTCGACACCTGTCGCGGCAGGCTGACGCCAGTTTTCGGCACGATGACATGGACTTAAGGTTTGGGGGTCGTTGACTTGAGTGGACGTCGTCCAGCGATCGGTCCCGCCGCGGGCGTAAACCCTGACCTTGAGTTTCCGTGAGCCACTGACTACACAGCCGCGGCGAGGTGGCGGTTAGTTGAAGGGAATCAGCAATGCAGGTCTATCGGGATTTGCCCGATGCGGTGGGCAAGACACCGCTGATCCGGCTCAGGACCGCTTCCGAGGCGACCGGATGCGAAATCTACGGTAAGGCCGAATTCATGAATCCCGGCCAGTCGGTCAAGGACCGCGCTGCGCTCTATATCATCAAGGACGCCGTTGAACGAGGGCAGCTGAAGCCTGGCGGTACGATCGTCGAAGGCACCGCAGGCAATACCGGAATCGGCCTGGCGCTGGTTGGCGCGGCGATGGGCTTCAGGTCCGTGATCGTCATTCCGGAGACGCAGAGCCAGGAAAAGAAGGACATGATCCGGCTTGCCGGTGCCGAACTGGTCCAGGTACCGGCGGTGCCTTACAAGGATCCCGACAATTACGTGAAATATTCAGGACGTCTTGCGGCAAGGCTCGCCGAATCCGAACCTGGCGGTGCGATCTGGGCCAACCAGTTCGATAACATCGCAAACCGGCAGGCGCATATCGAGACGACCGGGCCGGAGATCTGGGAACAGCTCGATGGTGGAGTCGATGGCTTCGTCTGCTCGGTCGGCACCGGCGGCACAGCTGCGGGCGTCGGCATGGCGCTGCAGCCGAAAGGTGTTACCTGTGGCATCGCTGACCCAATGGGCTCGGGCATTTTCAGCCTGTACAGAGACGGCGAGTCCAGGCCGGAGGGCACGTCGATCACCGAGGGCATCGGACAGGGTCGGATCACCGCCAATCTTGACGGCTTCTCCCCTGATTTTCTCTGTCAGGTCCCCGATGAAGAGGCATTGCCGTTGGTCAATGACCTGCTTTCCTCAGAGGGGCTCTGCATGGGTGGCTCGACCGGTATCAACATAGCCGGCGCGATAAGGATGGCACGTGAGCTTGGGCGGGGAAAAACCATCGTGACGGTGCTTTGTGACTATGGAACGCGATATCAGTCCAAACTGTTCAATCCCGTATTCCTTCGCGAAGCGGGTCTGCCGGTTCCGCGCTGGCTTGCCGAAAGCGAGCGGAATCTTCCCACCGTCTTCGACGATGGTTAGGCCTTTGCGCCTCAGCGTAGCACTTGCGGCGTCACTGATCGCGATTTTCGCCGGCATCGGGGCTTTCGCACAGGACCAGCGGGCCGGGACCGATTACGCTGCATGGAACTCAGTCGCTCAACGTGCCGAAGCGGCGATCGAGGCCGGTCGCGTATCGGATCGGGCGTTTGGGGCATTGCGAGCGGAAATCGTTGTCTGGCGAGAGCGCTTTCTGCGGGATCTGGATGTCAACGCCGCCCGCATCGAAACACTTGACGCCCAGATCGCGGCGCTTGGACCGGCTCCCACTGACGGAGAGTCCGAGCCTGATGGGGTTGCCGTGCAGAGGTCGGAACTCGCTGAAAGGCTGGAATCGGCGCGGGCGCCTGTCCGGGCAGCGGAGGTCGCGTTCACGCAGGCCGATGGGCTGATCGGAGAGATCGATGCGATCATCCGCGACCGACGGGCCGGGGTGCGGCTGCGAAAGGATCCGTTTCCGCTGAATCCGGTTTATTGGGGTCCGGCACTCGGCGACCTCGCGGGGTCGCTCCGCTCGGTCCAAACCGAATTTGAAGAGAGCCTGAGTTCCGACGCCAGACTCCGGGTGTTCGTCGATGGACTGCCTGGTATTCTATTCATGCTGGCTGTTTCGGCCGTTCTGCTGCTTCGGGGGCGGACGCTACCGCGCAGGGCTTGCCAAGGTATCCTCCGGCGGATTTCCGATCGTCCGGGACGGGTCGTGGAGTTCGCGCTCTCGACCGTTGAGCTTGTCCTGCCGCTGCTGGGTATCCTGCTGCTTCAATGGGCGGTGGAGGCTTCAGGTCTTTCCGGCGCCCGCGGAAGCCTGATTGTCGGTTACCTGCCGTATATCGGATTCTGCGCACTTGGTGCACACTGGCTGGTTAGCCGGTTTTTCCCCGACGGCGCCGATGACATTTCTTCGGATGACGGCGCCGCCCGACCGGTCGGAAAGTTTCAGCGATCAGCGGTCTGGCTGGGCCTCATGGCTGGATTGTCCGCTCCGCTCGTATCGCTGGCCGAATACGATGGCTATTCCGCTGCAAGCACGTCTGTCCTTCTGTTTCCGATAGCTGCGGTCGCGACGATCGGTCTTTTGTTCATCGGCCGGGCGATCCGGTCTTTCGCGATTCACAGGGAAGAAGAGGGTCCCGGCAACCAGACCATGCGCTGGCTGGCTGTGCTGGGCCGCGCGCTGGTCATTCTGGCTTTGCTTGGCGGACTGCTATCGGCTGTCGGCTATCTGAATGCGGGCCTTTATCTGCTCGTCGCAACCGGAATGTCGCTGGCCCTTCTTGCGTTGCTTTACCTGCTGAACGCCGTGTTGCACGACCTCTACGGGCTGGTGTTGGATCTTGACGAAAGTGCGGTCGAGGCGGCTCTGGTCCCAACCCTGTTGGGGCTGGCCACCGCGCTGGCGAGCTTGCCGGCATTCGCTCTGATCTGGGGTGCGCGAACCACGGATCTGACGGAGCTTTGGTCGCGGCTACGCGAAGGATTCGCCCTGGGCGACGTACGCATCGCACCCGATAACGCCCTGTCCTTCGCCATTGTCTTCGTCGCCCTATATCTGGGAACGCGCATTGTGCAGTCGACGCTGCGCAACAACGTCCTTCCCAAAACACGGATCGATCCGGGCGGTCAGGTCGCCATAGTCTCGGGCATCGGCTATGTCGGTATACTTCTTGCCGCGCTTCTGGCGACAGCCGCGGCGGGAATAAATCTCAGTTCCGTTGCCTTTGTCGCCGGTGCGCTGTCGATCGGTATTGGCTTTGGACTGCAGAACATTGTCCAGAATTTCGTGTCCGGCATCATTCTGTTGATTGAGCGTCCCGTATCGGAGGGAGACTGGATTCAGGTCGGGGAGCATGTTGGCACGGTAAAAAAGGTTTCGGTTCGGTCGACGGTGATCCAGACTTTCGACCGGACGGATGTGATCATACCGAACGGCGATTTCATCTCCGGGGCCGTGACCAATTGGACCCGTGACAACCGGGTCGGACGTATCAAGTTATTGGTGGGAGTGGCCTACGGTACCGACACGCGCAGGGTCGCTCAGATACTCTATGAGATCGCTTCCGAGCATCCCGTAGTCACCGAAGATCCGGCACCGGGCGTCGATTTTCTGGGTTTTGGCGCCGACAGCCTTGACTTCCGGATCCGGGCGGTACTCAGCGACGTGAACCAATCGGTCGTTGTCATGACGGACCTCAATCACCGCATAGCGGAGCGCTTTGCGGAAGAGGGTATCGAGATTCCATTCGCGCAGCGTGACATCTGGCTAAGAAATCCCGAAACGCTGCATGGAACGGCGCCTGCCCTCGCAGCGGCCGTGAATAACCGGAAAGAGCCGACGCCCCTGAACGGCGATGCGGAAATCGATCCTGAATTCACGGATCCAGACATAGGCGGAGCGGAGGACTCACCGTGACCGAGCCGCTGTACCGGAGTGATGCCTATCTGCGTGAGGCGAACGGCACGGTGACCGAAATCACCTCCGATGGAGACTTGGCGCTTGACCGTTCGGTGTTCTATCCACAGGGCGGTGGGCAACCTGGGGATTCCGGCGCGATTGTCTGGGATGGTGGCGAGGCAAGGATCGTCAATGCCATCCGTCGTCGCGATGGAACGATCATGCTTAAACCCGAGACGGGAGCGCCGCTTCCGGATGCGGGACAGGCGATCGTTCAGCGGATCGACTGGGACCGACGTTTCCGGCATATGCGCGCCCATACCGGGCTGCATCTGCTTTCAGTCGTCATTCCGCTGCCGGTAACCGGCGGAGCTGTCACTGCCGAGAAAGGGAGGCTGGATTTTGACATGCCGCAGCCACCGCAGGACAGGACCGTGATCGAAGCGCGACTCAACGAGCTCATCGCTCGTGATCTGTCAGTGACCGAGGATTGGATCACTGACGATGAGTTGGCGGCGAGGCCCGATCTTGTCAAAACCATGTCCGTGAAGCCGCCGATGGGTGCTGGAAGGGTGCGGCTGATCCGTATCGGCGAAGGCAACGATCAGGTCGATCTTCAACCCTGTGGTGGCACCCATGTCAGACGAACCGGTGAAATCGGCGCCGCGGCGATCGGGAAAATCGAAAAGAAGGGTGCGCGGAACAGACGCGTTAACATGCTGCTCGCATGACGGTTTCAGCGCCGCATCCTGTTTGCCTTGCAGAGCGTGAAGGGTACGGTAGCATTGAATTCGTATCGGTGACATTGGCTCACGGATCGAAGTCGCGATGTTCTCGATGGCGCCGATGCGGTCCATGACCCACCTGGTCGACCGTTCGTTCGTCAGACCTGTCCGAAGACCATGTCTTCCACCACGAGGTTGAACCGGTTCAGGGCACCTTCGAACCGTCCGAAAAGTTGGCTTGGATCGCCTCACGATGCGACGCCTGACCGGATCTCTTCGCCCAGCGCGAAATCCTCCATCAGCGCGGCGGGGGTTATGGCGTGGTTCTTCTCCCATCTCGCCTGCATCTCGCGGATATCGGGAGTTGATCCGGGCACGAGGATCACCATGCGCACCGATGTCAGATCCTCGGCACGGGGCTCGAACGGAAACCACATGACATGATCCTGCTGAACCGGAAACTGCATGGTTGGAATGACGGTGTAGAGCAGGTTCGCGTCCTTGCGGAGCGCCCCGTTCTCCTCGGTTCCTCACGCAGATCCGGCATTGATATTCGAGGAAGGACCGAACGTGGATGCGGACCGAACATTCGGTAGGACGAAAGGTTGTCGGTAAAGAAAGGTGTGATCGTATCCCGGTACGCGACACGGAAACGGTAGGCTTCGAGTCCGCCTTCGATCAGTAGCTTCCAGTTCGCGCCGATCTCGACGGTCTTGTTGAAAGCGATGCGGTGATTCGAAAGGCCGAGCCATCGGAAATCCTGGTCCAGTCCGGACACGTCGTTCTCCGGGACGCTTTGCGACATCGGCGGGGTGGACATGGAGCCGGTGGCGGCGGGTGACCGCCGCCGCTTCCGGGCGATGATGGCGTCGCACCACCCGCGGGGCGGGCCGAGGCATCCCGGCGCGGGCCTCCACCACTGGATACGGAGCTCGGCCGCCGGCCGCGTCGGCGGGCTTTCGTTCCACGCGGTAAACCGGCACCGGAAGGCGGGGGACGACCGCACCGGCCGGAGCCCGGGGCGCGGACGTCGAACCTCGGACCGCCGGTCCGGAATTCCCGTTTCCTGATCCTTCCAGGGGTGCGCGTCCCGCATCTGGCCAGCCGCGCCCTCGGGCTGGCGTGGCGGCGGCTCACGGATGGCTGGCATTCGCTGCGCGGCGTTCGTCCGGCGATGGCCTACACCAACGTGGGGGCCGACCGGGCGGGCACCGCCTGTGCCGCCGCTGGATGGGAGCGGGTCGGCGACGGTTCCGACCATCCCCTTGGGTCACGCCACGACGGGGCGCCCGCCTGCGGCGTGTGGACGCCACCGCTGGACCCGGACTGGCGCGGGCGGATGCGCCGGGAGCCGCCGGAGCCCGAATGGGGCGGACCCGCGCCGGCGCTGCCCGAGGGGGCCGACCGGGTGGACCTGGAGTTCGACCTGTCCACCAATCCCGACGGTCGGGTCCGGAACTGCTCATGGAGATGGCTAGGGCTTGGGAACGGTGGTCCGGGGAGCCGGTTTCGGTTGTGTTCCCGGTGACGGCGCAGCGCTGCACGGGCGAGGCCGAGGTGCTCGCGGTACAGGACACCACCATACTGGACCACTCAGGGACCGGGGACTCCACGGAGGGTCCGGCCAATCTCGGTGGCGGCAAGGGCCGCGTCGGCGTGCCGGTCCACGTGGCCTTCGCCGCGTTCGGCTCCGGCCGGGGCCTCGGGGTCCTGGGCATCGACGCCGACCTGCACAGGGCCGTCGAAGCCCCGGAGAAAGAGGGAAGCGGGAGCGTCCGCTGGCCGGATGGACTGGACCTGGCCCGCAGGCTCGGACGGGCCTGTCCCGGTAAGCGGGCCTTCACTGTCCGCGACTGCGGGGGCGAACCGGACCTGAAGGGCACCAGGGTAATCGTCCGACGGTACGAGGTCAGGTGGACCATCGAGGAGTACTTCAAAAACCCTGAAGCAGACCACGCAGGTCGAGGACCGTCGCCTGGATGGGCTGGCGCCGCCGCCTGTCGAAGGACTGTGAACGGCTCAGCGGGAACTCTCTGGCCTATTGGTGGCCCCGCCGCCTGCCGGCTCCCCATCCTTCGCGTGGTACAGGACCTGAACCTCCGGAATCTAACAGTTAGTTAGTGTCCGCCAGAAAACTGCCAAGCTGCGGTTTTTTCGCGGTAAATGACGGAATTCGCCTTGCGAAGAATCACCGGATATGGCAGTCAGGGGGCGGATTCGCCACCATATGCCGCGGAATCCGCCAATCCTCCCCTTCAGGAGCCCCCCATGCGCAAGGTCCACGACACCCAGCGGCGGCTCGACGCCCCCGACATCACGAGGATCAGGCTGAACGTGAAATCGAGGGACGACATCCCGGCGATCCTGATCGGCCTCCAGGACCTCTACAGCGACGAAGGGACCCGAAAGCGGCTGTTCCGGCTTCTGGACAGGATGGTGCTGCCCGGAAGGAGCCGCCGGGTCGGCAGGCCGGGGATGGAACCGTTGACCATCCTGGTGCTGGGGGTCGTGAAGCAGGGTCTCGGGTGCGATTTCGACCGGCTTCAGGAACTGGCGAACCAACACATCCCGATCCGGCGAAGGCCGGAGGCCGGGCCACGGATCATGGGACGTGGACGGATACGAATACGAATACCAGCGTCTGGTTGACAACGTGTCGCTCCTCACGCCGGAACTCCTCGCCGAGGTCGGAAGGATGGTCGTGGAGAGAGGCCACAGGGTGGCCGGAAAAAAGCCTGGCGCCGCGTTGCGCGGCCGCCGTCATTCCTTCGTGGCCGGGACCGACGTCCACCATCCGACCGACCGCAGCCTGCTGATGGACGCGGCGCGGTGCATGGTCCGGGACGTGTCCCGGGCCTGCGGGGGGCTGGGGCCACCCGGCTGGCGGCAGAAGGAATACCTTTGGAAAAAGCTCCGGAAAGGCTACCTCCGGGTGGCCACGTCACGGCTCGCCAACTCCCGCCCGAGGGACGTGGAGGCGCCGCTCCGGCTCGCCCTGAAGCTGGCGGACAGGGCGGAGGCCAGCTGCGCGGAGATCGACGATATGTTGGGCATCCCGGGCTCATCGGACAGTATCCGGGGCTTCATCGGCCATGTCAGGCACCAGGCGGACCTGACCGGACGGCGGATCCTGAAGGGAGAGACGATCCCGCACCGCGGGAAGGTGCACCCGATATCCGGGCCGCACACCCGCTGGATATCGAAGGGAAAGGCCGGGGTCCCGGTGGAGCCCGGCGTTCCGGTCCGCGTCCTTGAGGACCGTCACGGATTCCTCCTGCACCATTCGGTGATGTGGGAGGGGAGCGACGTGGACGTGGCGGTCCCCATGGTGGAGGAGGCGCGGGCCCGGTTCCCCGACCTGTCGGTGGTGAGCTTCGACCGTGGTTTCCACAGCCCCTCGAACCGGCTGAGGCCTGCCGGGATGCTGGAGCTGAACGCCATGCCGCGGAAAGGCAGGCTGTCGAAGGCGGACCGTGTCCGGGAAAGCGGGGAGGCGTTCCGCGAGGCGCGGCGCGCCCACGCCGCCGTCGAATCGGCCATCAACAACCTGGAGCACCGTGGCCTCGACCGGGTGCGGAGCCACGGAAAGAAGGGTTTCGCCCGCACCGTGGCGCTGGCGGTGCTGGCCGCGAACGTCCACCGCCTCGGCCTGATGCTCCGGGCGAGGGAGCGCCTCAGGCTCCCCGCCGCCGCCTGACCGGGGCGTCCACCGGTAAACCGGCCCATGGAAGGTCCCGCCGCTGCGGGGCCCGAACCGGCGTGCCCGCGGGCCGGCGGAGGCCCGGATGTTCACCATATGTTCCCGCCACCGACCGTCCCGTCGAAGCCCCGGGCGGCGCTCCGACGGGCCCGGCCAGGGTCCCGTGAAGCCGGAATCCGCCGGATTCGGCCCGATCCCCGGAAAAACACGGGGTTTTCTGGCGGACACTAGTTAGTGTCCGCCAGAAAACTGCCAAGCTGCGGTTTTTTCGCGGTAAATGACGGAATTCGCCTTGCGGTGATTCACCGGATATGGCAGTCAGGGGGCGATTTCACCACCATATGCCGCGGAATCCGGCAATCCTCGCCTTCAGGAGGCCCCCATGCGCAGGGTCCACGACACCCAGCGGCGGCCCGGCGCCCCCGACATCAGGAGGATCAGGCCGACCGTGAAATCGAGGGACGACATCCCGGCGATCCTGATCGGCCTCCAGGACCCCTGCGGCGACGAAGGGACCCGAAAGCGGCTGTTCCGGCTTCCGGGCAGGATGGTGCTGCCCGGAAGGAGCCGCCGGGTCGGCAGGCCGGGGATGGAGCTGTGGACCATCCTGGTGCTGGGGGTCGTGAAGCAGGGTCCCGGGTGCGGTTTCGACCGGCTTCAGGACCTGGCGAACGGGCACCGGACGATCCGGCGAAGGCCGAAGGCCGGGCCACGGATCATGGGACGGGGACGGATACGGATACCGGCGTCTGGTTGACAGCGTGTCGCTCCCCTCGCCGGAACTCCTCGCCGAGGTCGGAAGGATGGTCGTGGAGAGGGGCCACAGGGTGGCCGGAAAAAGCCTGGCGCCGCGTCGCGCGGCCGCCGTCATTCCTTTGTGGCCGGGACCGGCGTCCACCATCCGACCGACCGCAGCCTGCTGATGGACGCGGCGCGGTGCATGGTCCGGGACGTGTCCCGGGCCTGCGGGGGGCTGGGGCTACGCGGCTGGCGGCGGAAGGAATACCTTTGGAAAAAGCTCCGGAAAGGCTGCCTCCGGGTGGCCACGTCACGGCCCGTCAACCCGCGCCCGAGGGACGTGGAGGCGCCGCTCCGGCTGGCGCTGAAGCTGGCGGACAGGGCGGAGGCGGGCCGCGCGGAGACCGACGGTAGGTTGGGTATCCCGGGCTCATAGGACAGTATCCGGGGCTTCATCGGCCATGTCAGGCCCCGGGCGGACCTGACCGGACGGCGGATCCTGAAGGGCGGGACGGTCCCGCACCGCGGGAAGGTGCACCCGATATCCGGGCCGCACACCCGCTGGATATCGAAGGGAAAGGCCGGGGTCCCGGTGGAGCCCGGCGTTCCGGTCCGCGTCCCTGAGGACCGGCACCGGTTCATCCTGCACCATTCGGTGATGTGGGAGGGGAGCGACGTGGACGTGGCGGTTCCCATGGGCGCGGAGGCGCGGGCCCGGTTCCCCGACCTGTCGGTGGTGAGCTTCGACCGCGGTCCGCACAGCCCCCCGGACCGGTTGGGGCCTGCCGGTATGCCGGAGCCGACGCCATGCCCCGCAGGGGCAGGCTGTCGAAGGCGGACCGCGTCCGGGAAAGCGGGGAGGCGTTCCGCGGGGCGCGGCGCGCCCACGCCGCCGGCGGGTCGGCCATCAGCAACCTGGAGCACCGTGGCCTCGACCGGGTGCGGAGCCACGGAAAGAAGGGTTTCGCCGGCGCCGTGGCGCTGGCGGTGCCGGCCGCGAATGTCCACCGCCCCGGCCTGATGCCGCCGGCGAGGGAGCGCCCCGTGCTCCCCGTCGCCGCCTGACCGGGGCGTCCACCGGTGAACCGGCCCATGGAAGGCCCCGCCGCTGCGAGGCCCGGACCGGCGTGCCCGCGGGCCGGCGGAGGCCCGGATGTTCACCATATGTTCCCGCCACCGACCGTCCCGTCGAAGCCCCGGGCGGCGCCCCGAGGGGCCCGGCCAGGGTCCCGTGAAGCCGGAATCCGCCGGATTCGGCCCGATCCCCGGAAAAACACGGGGTTTTCTGGCAGACACTATGTTATAGGGCATTCGTGAGGCCTTATGGCACTACACGGCCATGTTTCGGGGGGTCGGGGTCGGATTGCGCAAGGTCAGAACACGTTCCCACGGGTCCGCCGTCAGGTCCGGGCGCACGGTATATCTCCACCTGCTCCGCCACCGCTGTCCGGACGTGGAGCGTCCGTCAGTCCGCTGTGTGGAACCGGGAGGTCACGCTACACTGTCCGGCGAGTGTGTCACGTATGGGCCCGGTACGCACGAAAGTGCTGAAAACGTAAGGATTTTTGCAGTATCCGGGATCCCTGCGTCATTGATTCCGGAACTGCGGCGGAGCGGGTGCCGTGAATGAACGCGGATTCGATGCCGTGGGACAGCGGAGCCCGGCGTCAAACCCGTCACGGTCTACAGGTATGTCAGCCAGACGATGAGTTGGGGAAACGGAAAGCGAGATCCGACCGCTTGACGTACGTTCCCGCACTCAGCCGAAATCCACCGCCCTGCACAACCGCTCAAGCCGGATAACGGCCAGCATATCGCCCGGGACCGGTCAAGCGGTCCGGCGAGGCCAGGGCGTTGGAAGGTCCGGTCCCGCCCCCCATCCCGCTAACGAACCTTTCAGGGACATGACCTCCGGCCGCGCCCCGGGCGCCGGCCCTGCGCGTTTCATGGAGCGCGCCGCGGGGCCGGACGGTGGGGCAGGCCACCGGGATCATGGCCACCAGGCAACAAGGAAACCACCGATGAGAAAGACACTTCTGACAACCACCGCGCTCGCCATGGGTGCGGGTGGCATCGCCGCGGCCCAGGAAGCGGAACCCGAACTTGGTATCGCGCTCAGCGGCGCGGCTGAAATGGGCATCGCCGGAAGCAAGGGCGATAACACCCGCTTCCATACCGACATTCAGGCGACCTTCACCATGTCGGGTGCGACGGATGGCGGCCTTACGTACGGAACCGCCATTGACCTGAGCGAAGTGAGCGACGAGGTCGATGGCACTGATCACGCTACGGGCAACGACGACGCCCACGGCGGTATCGCGATCAACATCGCCGGGCCTTTCGGAACGCTCACCATGGGCGACACGGACGGCGCGTTTGACTGGGCGCTTACGGAGACGGCTGTTGGCGGCTCTCTCCGGGACAACCATACCGGCCATCCGGGCTACAACGGCAACGGCGGCCTGGACGGAGCGCATGACGGGCAGATCCTGAGCTATACTCACAGCATAGGCGGCATCGGCATAGCGGCCAGCGCGGAAGTGCCTGACGGTGTCGAGGGTTCGCCGAGCGAAGGCAGCGCGGTTTTCGGTGTCGGCGCTAAATACTCAATGCCTATGGCTGGTGGCGCAAGCGTGGGCGTGGGCGTTGGATACCAGCGCGGCGACAAGGACATGGTCGATTACGCCAAGGGTTACAAAGATCTCAACGTGACCGGAATAAAAGACCCCGAAAGCGGCAACAGGTTTCTGAACGATAACCGTTCCGCGATTGGCGCCAGCGTCAACATGGCTTCGGGCGGCGGGCTTTCAGCGATCGTCAACTGGTCTCAGACCAGCCATGAGGGCAGCCGGGTAAATCGGGATAACAACACTGTAATCGCCTGGGACAGCGAAAAAACGGTTACTCATTTCGGCCTGGGCGTAGGTTACACGGCGGGACCGGTGACCGTGGGCGCGAACTGGGGAAGAAAAGAGACCGAAGTAGAGCTGAACCGCACACGTAACGGCAGCCCACATGAAGCGGCGACGCGGGATATCAGCGCTACCGGAATTGGCCTCGCCGCCAATTATGATCTTGGCGGTGGCGCTTCGCTTCAGCTCGGTGTTGGCGATGGAACGACCGAAACCACCGACGCACCGGAAGGCAGCTCCAGCCCGGACACCGATTCCAAGGATCATAATACCTGGTCACTTGGACTGGCATTCTCGTTCTGAGGTCCGAATTAAATCACTGTAAAGAGAGGATATGTCATGACAAACATGACTAAAATCGTGCTGCTCGCGACCTGTGCGGGTCTACTGACCGCCTGTGGAGGCGGCTCGGACAACCCCGCGATGGGTGGTGGTGGTGAAGACGGCGAGGATGCCGTTCCGACGTTCGAGCAGCGTATAGCGGCGCAGAGCGAATTGGCAAAAGAAGTCAGGATGTCCATAGACGCCGCCATGAAAGCAAAGGAGGATACCAGTATTGAGATCCCTGATTTCATGAACGTTCAGGGTGTTTCAGAGGACGCGCTGGAAAGGGCCCAGGACATCATAGATGCGCACGGTGATGTAGACCAAGCCCGTCAGACGGCTCAAGATGCGTATGACACACTGTTCGCCCAGAGCCTCAATGAGGAACTTTCCGATGCGGAAAGGAATAACGCAAGATCGCTTCTCGATATATTGGGAGAAAATCCTGTAAGAAAGATCAGTGAGCTTCTCATGAATAGCGATGGCGAGAAGACGCCGCTGATGATGGCGTACGACGCCATCAGAGGAGACGATCCGGATATGCTGAGAGGCGCAGACTATCACGCGACTCGTACCGCGCGGAATGTCTTTATGGCTATCGATGTTGGACTTGAGAAGGCACCTTCGGTGATCAAGGCTAACGTCCTGGATGATAGCTCAGTGTTCGCGAAAGGGAGCACCATTTCAGATGCAAATGCGATGACCTTCGGGGAGATATTTGGCGACTTGAAAACGGTGGCCATAGATGACGATAACTACGATGCGGTTTCCTTAAAGGGGGAGTTAGCCCAATATGATTCGTCACCCAAGAAAGATGCGATAGTTGAGGGTTACGACTATAAAGGCATCATAGGGATTGCTGTCTGCCGGGAAGAATGCGTTGACCCAGACCCAAACGCTGCTGATCTTAGACCCAAAGAAAAATTTGGCGAGGGCTGGTACTTCGTTCCGGTAGAATTCAGCAATGGCGAACCTGTCCAAGGTAAGGATAAGCGCGAGTGGCATTTCGTGAAAGACGGCGATGACTATAAGCCGGTCGTGAACATCCAGTACGGTATGTGGCTTTGGGATAGCGGGGGAGATCCGAAGCTTGCCCGCAGGATCGGTGTTGTCTCAGGCGACAAAGGCCCGGAAACCTTCAACATGTTCAATCTAAAGCTATCGCCTCAAACAGAAAACGATCCGATTGAACGCACCGCGTCCTACAGCGGGGAGGCGAAAGGCCTGTCCGTACGCGAAGTAGGTGCCAGCGCTGTTTCAGGTCATTTCGAAGCGAAAGTCGATCTTACTGCAGGGTTAGGAGCCGACCCGACGCTGCATGGCACGATCGACGAATTCATGAGCGACGACGGCGCGGTGGATCCGGATTGGGTAGTGACTCTCAAGCAGAGGAATCTGATGCCCTATGGGGGGCATACGGCGCCTAGAGTGCCAGGCTCCGGAAACTGGAACGCGCAGGCCTTTGGCTCCAAAGACAACCAGCGACCGGAGGGCTTCTACGGCGACTTTCACCATAAGTTCGATGGTGTGAATTATGACGACGGCCGTGTGGCCGGGGTCTACGTCGCGCATCAGGACTGATCCACGTCCGATCGCATGAAACTGGTGAGGGGCACCTTCGGGTGCCCCTTTCACAGGCGGGGGAACCCATGAGGAACAGCAGGCTCGACGTAAGGGTGGATGCGCTTTCCCATGCCATGCGGGATGTGCTTGCCGAGGCGATCGAAAGCGCGGTCGCGCCTGTCGCGAAGCGGGACCGGATGATCGGCATTCTCCGTGAGCGCATGGATGTCTCATTCGAGCGCATGGAAGCCAAGCTGGACCGCCTGCTTGAGGGAAAGCCGGACAGCGGAGGTTCGTAATAACAAGGGAGGGGAACCATGAAACGATACGCAGGAGTGGCGGCGGCGTGCGTCGCCAGCGCGATACTGACCGGTTGCATGGGCGGAGGTTCAGGTCCTGCGACGTCAAACAGTCCGGTTATAACGGAACCGACTCCGGATAGACCGGACATCAGACAGGAAGAAACAACGGCTCTTGAGTCCCGTACCACCATCACACAGCTTATCGATCTTCCGCCGAACGGTAATGGCGGGATTAGGGTCAGCAGGCCATATCCAGACGCATCGATCGAGATAACGTTCACCGAAGGTGTTCTTGACAGGCTTGAGCCGGACCGGAGGTTTGACGAAGATGCCCGAAGTCGGCTGGGGGGCGGGATTTCAGTTCTGCAGGATAAGGCTGCTCGGGCATACCTTCAGTGGATACGCCACAATCCAGGTTTTGATGACCACTCTGACCGCCACTTCAGGATTCAGGTTGGAGAAACCGAAGACCTTACCTGCGGCGTAGACGGAGCCGCAGGCTGCCATGTGTCAGGCGGTGGTGTGGACCTGGTCATCCTTGTGGATGACTGGATCATCGAGGATATCTACAATAATGATACATATACATATGCCGTTCAGGAACTTTTCCGGGTCCTGACCCACGAGGCAGGCCACCAGTTCGGTTACAGTAACCATGACGGCATAAATGAAGGATGCACAGGATTGGATGGCTGCCACGCGCCTTACGGTTCGGGAAGCATAATGAGCTATGACGATATCGTACGGTACTACGTGACGGCAGAGGACATCAGTCACATCCCGGGCTCGACATGGAACAACAGCTCCAATGGCCGGTATACGGTCTGGCGATCAGGGGAACCGTCCTCCATAGAAATCTGGGGAGTCTGGATCGATCACGAATTCAGGGTTGCCGGAATGACGGATC
This sequence comes from uncultured Rhodobacter sp., assembly GCA_965201085.1. Lineage (GTDB taxonomy): Bacteria > Pseudomonadota > Alphaproteobacteria > Rhodobacterales > Rhodobacteraceae > JAPOUP01. The sequence continues at coordinate 156,827 of CBDAVS010000025.1, forward strand.
CCGGCAGCCATAGCGGAGGCGACTTTTCCTTCGTTGAAGAGATAACCGGAGAAGGTTTTATTGAGGGCACCCATACCAGAGACGTAAGCCCGACAACCAGCGCGACCTATAGCGGCACTGACAACTTCATGGGGGTCGATTACCTTTGGGATTACCGCGCCCTTCTACGGGCGGACGCGAACCTACGCTACACGTTCAGCGCGAACCCGACACTTGACCTGCGGGTCAACAACTTCGAAGCCTACTACGATGATTCCGACGGAATCCCTGGATGGCGTGACCACAGCTTTCCCGAATACGGCTGGGGGGACTTCCGCTACGTCATGAACTGCGCACCAGGTGGATGCTCAGGTCAGGGCGTGGAAGCGAGATGGTATTCAGACGACCACGGTGATCCGACAGGCTGGGTAGGCGGCGAGGTGGACGACAGGCGGAACGAATACGCCGGTTCCTTCGTAGCGGAAAAAGACTGATCGGTGGAAGCTAACTGGTCCAACCAGACGGTCTGGACGGGCGACAATCTCCCGATCATGAGGGGCATGAACGGCGGGTCGGTGGACCTGATCTACCTTGACCCGCCGTTCAACTCGAAAGCCAACTACGCCGCGCCGATCGGGAGCGAGGCGGCGGGAGCGGCGTTCAGGGACACGTGGACGCTGGCGGACGTGGACATCGCATGGCTTGACCTGATCGAAGCGAAGGAACCGGCCCTTAACCGGGTCATCGCCGCTGCCATGACCAGGAGCGACAAATCCTATCTGATCTACATGGCGGCGCGGCTGCTGGAGATGCGGCGCATCCTCAAGCCAACCGGCTCCATCTATCTCCACTGCGATCCGACCATGAGCCACTATCTCAAACTGGTCATGGACGCCGTGTTCGGTCGGAAGGCGTTCCGGAACGAAATCGTCTGGTGGTATGAGAAATGGACCAATTCAGCCCGACACTTTCAGCGCAACCATGATGTGCTTCTGTTTTACGCTAAAGGCGACAAAAACACCTTCATCAAACCCTACGGTCCTCTAACTGGCCGTCAAAAATCACTGTTGCAGAGTGGCTATAACCTTGGTTCCAGCAGCGGCAGGAAAATTGCAAGAGTCTATGACCGTAGCAGATTTCAAATGAGAAACTAGCCAAGTGGGTAGCTGAAGATCGTGCGGTTTATGACGTGGATCGCCCTGAAGGCAAAGCAATTTCAGCAGTTTGGCAAATGCCTTCGATCAATGGGCAGGCCAAGGAACGGGTAGGCTACCCCACACAGAAGCCCCGTTCACTTCTTGAAAGGATCATCGCCGCGAGTTCCAACGAGGGCGACATGGTTCTTGATCCCTTCTGCGGTTGCGCGACGGCGTGCATAGCGGCGCAGGACCTTAACCGGGAATGGGTTGGGATAGATGTCTCGCCGAAGGCCGCCGAACTGGTGCTGTCGCGGCTCAGGAACGAGCTGGGCATGTTCGCGCACCATACGGTGGTCAACCGCACGGACATCCCGCAGCGCACCGATATAGGTAAGCTGATCCGCTACAATGACGTGAAGAACAAACGGCTTCTGTATGGCGAGCAAAGCGGTAACTGCAACGGATGCAAAACGCACTTCAAGTTGCCGAACCTCACGGTCGACCATATCATTCCGCGATCGAAGGGCGGGACGGACCACATCGGGAACCTCCAGCTTCTGTGCGGACGCTGCAACTCGGTCAAGGGAAACAGGGGCATGGAATACCTGATATCAAGGCTCGCCGCATGACACAGGACCGGGAAACGACGGATATGGAACGTATCAAAGGGGTATTCTCGGCTTATGAGTTCCTGATCGAGGTCATCCTCGCGCAGCAGTGGGTTGATATCTCTAAAGATGACGAGAAGCGTGTTCGGGAAAAGCTTATAGACCTTGTTAGATTTCGCGCATACGTCAGGAAGGAACACACCGAAGAGACAGACTACATTCAGGTTCATTCCACATGTATTGAAGTGGTGGAACGGGTTCTCTCTAAGAGTTTGAATCATAAGTCACTGATATCATTAAACTATTGTTTTTCATGGAGTTGACGCCCTCGCCACCCGCCTGAGCAGGAACCGGCAGGCGGCCAGCGTTCGTTCGTGCCTCACTCACGCTCGGACCGGTGGCGCGTGATGCCTCACCCCGGATGCCAGCGAGTTCTCGCTGAGCCTTTCGTAATCTTTCGACAGGCGGCGGCACCGGCCCATCCAGGCGAAGGTCCGCTCCACCACCCAGCGGCGGCAGGGAACCGTGAACCCTTTGACATCCTTCGGTTTTTCGACGGTCCTGATCACGTCCGGCAACCCCATCCCCGCAGACCGCTCCCGCAGCTTCGGACCCGGGTGGCCACCGTCGGCGAACAGCCTACACACCGTGGGCACCGTCTCCAGCAGCTTCGCGATCAGGTCCGGCGCCCCGTCCCGGTCCTGGATGTCGGCGGTGTGAACCGTCATGACGATCGGTGTGCCGTCGGCGTCCACGATCAGGTGCCTTTTCCTCCCCTTCACCTTCCTGCCGGCGTGGTGGCCGCGGGGGCCGCCGCTCTCCGTGGTCTTCACCGACTGGCTGTCGATCGAGGCGGCGGTCGGCTCCGCGGAGCGCCCCGAACACCGCCGCGCGAGGTCCCGGAGACGATGCACGAGACGCTCCAGGAGCCCGCTCCGCCGCCATGCGTAAAAATGGTTCCGGTCGGTGGAAAACGGTGGATATCCAGAGGGTGACGCACGCCAACGGCATCCCGTCGAAGGATATACCGGACCGCGTCGAACACCGACCGAAGGTCGACCTCGCGCGGCCGTCCCATCCTTCCCTGCTTCGGCAGCATCGGCTCAATGATGGTCCATTCGGCGTCGGTCAGATCGTTTTGACTGTGGTCGTCCGGGCGCTTATGGATCTGTTGGGTGGTCCTGTTCCAGGGCATGGCTCTCTCCGTATTTGGTTGCGTTCACCAACCGGAATGCCACATCCTGCGGGACCACTCAACTTATGGAACAAACTCTAAGGCTTCCGAGAGGGCTGACAAAATTCGAAGAACTGTGGAGGGGCGGACCCGACAAGGGTAAGAGCCCTAGCCCGTTCGCGTCGCATCTCCTCGGTTGCTTTCTCCACAATGTCAGGAAATATTTCGTTCAGTCGCCTTTCAACGGCTTTGTTTACAGCGGTCTGAATGTCTGAATCCAGTCTGTCCATGGCACCGATCCCTTAGGCGGCTTATCTGTCCCTTGATAGCTCACCCGCCCTCTCCGGTCAACGGTCGCCCTGCGCGGCGTGGGCAGCCAGATATATAATCCCCTTTCGAACGGGGCCATCGCCGGGCGGCCGGGCCGCCATCCGGCCACCATATCGCGGGAGATCCGACGCGACGGCGGCGGGCGGGGCTACCGGCAGGGACAGGCGTGGAGGAAGGCCACCGGGCGCCGGAGCGGGGCCTCTTCGGTCCCGGGGAAGCTGACGGAGGAGCGCCGGGCGAAGGTCGTGGCGAAGCTGGAGGAGGGCTGGAGCCCGGAACAGGTCCCGGGGCGTCTCCGGCTGGAGGACCCCGGCATGGTCGGCCGTCAGCGGATATACGACCTCGTACGCGCGGACCGCAGGGACGGCGGAACGCCTTGCGGGCACCTGCGGCGGCGGGGAAAGGAACCGGACCGGCAGGGCTGCCGCCACGCGGGCCGGGGTCACATCCCGGGCCGGAGGGACATCCCGGAGCGCCCGAAAGAGAGCGGGGCGAAGGCGGGGACCGGCGACCGGGAAGCGGACACGGTGATCGGCGGGGGACACGGCGGTGCGGTGGTGTCGCCTGTGGACAGATGCCCGGAATTCACGCCTGTCCGACGGGTTGACGGAAAGAGGGCGGAGGCGGCCGGCGGGGCGATGACCGACCTTCTCAAGGGTCCCGGCGCCAGGGTCCACACGATCACGGCGGACAACGGCAGGGAGTTCGCGGGGCACGCGAAGGTGGCGAAGGCGCTGGAGGCCGACTTCCTCCTCCCGACGCCCCACCACTCATGGGAGCGGGGCCTGAACGGGCACACCGACGGGCTGCCGCCCCAGTACCTGCCGAAGGGGACCGACCTGCGGCAGGTCACGGACGCCCGCGTGAAGCGGGTCCAGGACATCCTGAACGCGCGCCCCCGCAAGGCGCCCGGCTACCTGACGCCGGCGGAGGCTTTCGCGCGGGCGCGGCCTCCCTGAGGCGCTTCGCCCCGTCGGCCGACGGGGGAGAGGGAATTCCGCAGGCGCGCCCGCCCGGTTTCGGTCGGGCCACCCCTTCCCTCGCCCGGACGGGCGCGCCACCTCCCGCCGCGGGGCCCTGCCGCCGCCGGGAGGCCCGGTTACGCTCCGATCCGAAGGGACAGCCGCCGTATTCCGCGTGGAATCCGGGGCCCTGGCCGGAAAATCCCTCAACACCGGCCCGCCTCCTCCGCTCGGGCCACGCCCTCGCTCCGGAGGCGGGCCGGTGTTGCACTTCGGACTGGAAGTGGGGCGGTAAATGACGGAATCCGCCTTGCGAAGAACCACCGGATATGGCAGTCAGGGTATGCCGCGGAATCCGGCAATCCTCCCCTTCAGGAGGCCCCCATGCGCAGGGTCCACGACATCCAGCGGAGGCCCGGCGCCCCCGACATCAGGAGGATCAGGCTGGACGTGAGGTCGCGGGACGACATCCCGGCGATCCCGATCGGCCTCCAGGACCCCTGCGGCGACGAAGGGACCCGAAAGCGGCTGTCCGGGTTTCCGGGCAGGATGGTGCCGCCCGGAAAGGGCCGCCGGGTCGGCGGGCCGGGGATGGAACCGTTGACCATCCCGGTGCCGGGGGTCGTGAAGCAGGGTCCCGGGTGCGGTTTCGACCGGCTTCGGGAACCGGCGAACCAGCACATCCCGATCCGGGGACGGATACGGATACGAATACCGGCGTCTGGCTGACAGCGTGTCGCTCCCCTCGCCGGAGCTTCTGGCGGGGATCGGAAGTACGGTCATCGAAAGGGGCCATGCGGTGGCCGCGGGGAAGCCCGGCGCCGCGTCGCGCGGCCGCCGTCATTCCTTCGGGGTCGAAACCGACATGCGTCATCCGACGGACGGGAAACCGCCGATGGACACGGCGGAGGCCTGCCGCGCGGAGATCGACGGAACATCGGGTATCCCGGGGTCCGGCGACGGCATCCGGGGCCTCATCGCCCATGTCAGGCACCGGGCCGGCCTGACCGGGAGGCGCATCCCCGGGGAAGGGACGGTCCCCCGCCACGGGAAGGTCCACTCGGTCCTCGGGCCGCACACGCGCTGGATATCGAAAGGCGGGGCCGGGGTTCCGGTGGAGCCCGGCGTCCCAGTCCGCGCGCCGGGGACCGTCACGGGTTCGTTCCGCACCGTTCGGTCATGCGGGAGGGGAGCGGCGTGGACGTGGCGGTCCCCAGGGGTGGGGAGGCGTTCCGCGGGTCACGGCCCGGTCGCTTCGCGATGGCCGCGTCCGTCCGTCCGCTTTTACCCGTAGCGTGGATCCGGCATCTCCCGTCGAGGGTCGGATGGCGGTGGCCTTGGGGCATGACACTCTCCCATGGTTCGCACAGGAAGTGTCGCCACTATCCGGCCGATTCGCGGGATGCCGCGCCAACGGCGCGGCCACCCATCACCGGAAGTGTTGCACTTCACGCTGGAACGGGGGTGAGTTATTCGTGCGGTCCCAGGTCCAGCGGGCGGGAATGGAAGCATCCCCGACCGACTCCGCCGCGTTTCCCTTCAGCGCGATCCGGATGGTGGTGAGAGGGTTGTATCCAATCGGCCCCATCGACTTCAGGTAGCTGGATATGCGGCAGTACGCGTCGGCGTATTCCGGTGACCTGAAGCGGCCGAAGATCTTCTGTCTGACCTTCGCCATGCGGATGTAACGCTCGGCCCCGTCGCGCCGTTCACCAGCAACCGGGCCAATTGAAATCCGTCAAGGATGGACTCCACGCGGTCACCTATGGCCGATGCCGGAAGGTCAGGCGGAGAACGCTGCCCCGAAATTCGTCGGTATATGGGATCACCGTGCCATCGAACGGGCAGGGAGGGTTGCGGTCAGTAGCTGGCGTCAAGCGCCGCCAGAATGGCGTCACCCATCTGCGATGTCGAAACCGTCTCCGTACCCGCCTCGCCAATCAGGTCGGCGGTACGCAGGCCATCGGCAAGTACCTGTTCAATGGCCGCCTCTAGCCGGTCGGCCTCACTTCCCGCGTCGAAACTGTAACGCAGAGCCATCGCGAAGCTGAGAATGCATGCGATCGGATTTGCCTTGCCCTGGCCCGCAATGTCAGGCGCGGAGCCGTGGACCGGTTCATACATGGCCTTGGGCCGGCCATTTCGTGCCGGCGCTCCCAGACTGGCGGAGGGCAGCATTCCAAGCGAGCCGGTGAGCATCGCCGCGAGATCCGACAGCAGGTCGCCGAACAGGTTGTCGGTGACGATAACGTCGAACTGCTTCGGCCATCGGGTCAGCTGCATGGCGCCAGCATCGGCATACATATGCGAGAGTTCGATATCGGTATATTCGGCGGCATGGATTTCGGTGACCACATCGCGCCAGAGAATCCCGGATTCCATGACATTGGCCTTCTCCATGGAACAGACCCTGCCGCTGCGACGCCGGGCAAGTTCGAAGGAGGATCGTGCGACGCGGGCGATTTCGCTTTCGCTGTAGCGCTGGGTGTTGATCCCGACCCGCTCGTTGCCTTCCCTGTGGATGCCGCGGGGCTCACCGAAATACACCCCTGCGGTCAGTTCGCGCACGATCATGATATCAAGGCCGGAGACCACATCCCTCTTCAGGGAAGAGAAATCGGCGAGCGCATCGAAACATTGGGCGGGGCGTAGATTGGAGAACAGATCCATTTCCTTGCGCAGACGCAGTAGCCCGCGCTCGGGTTTCAGGCCGAAGTCCAGCCCATCATACACCGGTCCACCCACCGCACCAAGAAGCACCGCGTCGGAGGCCTGGGCCTTCGCCATGGTATCGTCGTGCAGGGGTGTGCCGTGGACATCGTAGGCCGCGCCTCCGACAAGGTCCTCGTTTAAATCGAATTTCAGATCACTACGGTCGCTGAACCAGTCCACGACGCGGCGGACCTGCGCCATGACCTCCGGGCCGATGCCGTCACCGGGAAGAATTAGGAGTGAAAACGTAGCCATGGTGGAAAGGTCCTGTTTGTATGTTCGGAGCGGATTTCGCCTACCCCTTCGGCCTGGTCCGGTCAAGAAACCGGTTCAAGGCGTGATCTCGCCGGGATGCGAAAAAAACGCGCTGTGTGGGAGGCGACCACCCTCCGATCGGCGTTCCTTGAACCCAATGCGACACTCAGCCATGGGCTTGGTGTGTGGAGCGCCGTATTCCGCTTGGTCACATCCAGGGACGAAGCGCCGCAGCCTTTGATTCAAATTCATCGATTCTTTTCGAATGTTCCATCGTAAGGCCGATGTCGTCGAGACCTTCCAGCAGGCATCGCTTTCTGAAGGGATCCATCTCAAACGGAATCATCTCGCCATCCGAGGTCGTTATCGTCTGCGCTTCAAGATCGACCGAGATCCGTGCGTTCTCTCCCTTTTCGGCGTCCTGCATGAGGGCATCCACCTTTTCCTGCGGCAGCGGGACGGGAAGAATGCCGTTCTTGAAGCAGTTGTTGAAGAAAATGTCCGCGAAGCTGGGTGCGATAATGCAGCGGATGCCGAAATCCTTGAGTGCCCAAGGAGCATGCTCACGGCTTGAGCCGCAGCCGAAATTCTCGCCCGCGACCAGGATCGAGGCGTTGCGGTAGCTTTGCCGGTTCAGGACGAAATCGGCGACCTCGCGACCTTCCCGGTCGTAACGCATCTCGTCAAAGAGATTTACGCCCAGGCCTGATCGCTTGATCGTCTTGAGGAACTGCTTCGGGATGATCATGTCCGTGTCGACATTGACCATCGGCAGGGGGGCTGCAACGCCGGTCAGGGTGGTGAAACTATCCATTTTGGTTGCTCCGGGCTGAATTCGCGGATCGGGCGTTCGACCTATATCATCTCCCGAACGTCGGTGAGGTGTCCGGTGATGGCCGCCGCTGCCGCCATCGCCGGAGAGACCAGATGCGTCCGTCCCCTGTAACCCTGACGGCCTTCGAAATTCCGGTTCGAGGTCGAGGCGCAGCGCTCTTCCGGCGCAAGCTGGTCCGGATTCATTGCAAGGCACATGGAACAGCCGGCCAGCCGCCATTCGAAACCGGCGTCCTGGAATATCTTCGCCAGCCCTTCCTCCTCCGCCTGCGCCCTCACAAGGCCGGAGCCCGGAACGACCATCGCCCGAAGCCCGCTCTTCACTCGTTTCCCTTTGAGGATTTCCGCCGCCGCACGCAGATCCTCGATCCTGCCGTTGGTGCAGGAACCGATGAATACCGTATCGATTCCGATCTCCGACAGGGGCGTTCCCGGCCTCAGACCCATATATTCCAGAGAACGCCTCGCCGCTTCGGCTTTGCCACCCTCAAACTGATCCGGATCCGGCACGGCACCGGTGATGGGCAGTACGTCTTCGGGACTGGTACCCCATGTTACCACAGGGGCGATTTCGTCACCTGCGATCGTCACCGTCCTGTCAAAACCGGCATCCTCGTCGGTGCGGAGGGTTCGCCAGTATTCCATCGCCGCCTCCCACGCCGCTCCCTTCGGAGCGTGCGGGCGACCCCGGACATACTCGAACGTTTTCTCGTCGGGAGCGATCAGCCCCGCGCGCGCGCCACCTTCGATCGCCATGTTGCAGACCGTCATCCGGCCTTCCATCGAAAGGTTCCGGATCGCTTCCCCGCAATATTCGATCACGTGGCCGGTCCCCCCGGCCGTGCCGGTGGCTCCGATTACCGAGAGCGTGATATCCTTCGCCGTCACGCCGGGGCGAAGGTGGCCGGTAATCTCGACCTTCATGTTCCTGGATTTTTTCTGGATCAGCGTCTGGGTCGCGAGAACGTGTTCGACTTCAGAAGTGCCGATTCCATGCGCCAACGCGCCGAAAGCGCCGTGCGTCGCTGTGTGGCTATCGCCGCAGACGACCGTCATACCGGGCAGGGTCCAACCCTGTTCCGGCCCGACGATGTGGACGATGCCCTGTCGGATGTCATCGACCGGATAGTAATGGATGCCGAATTCGCCTGCGTTCCTGTCCAGTTCCTCCACCTGAATGCGGCTTTCCTCGTTCATTCCGCCGGACAGGCGATCCGAGGTGGTCGGTACGTTGTGGTCGGGTACGGCGATCGTTTTTTTGGGTCCGCGAACCTTACGACCAGACATGCGCAGCCCTTCGAAGGCCTGCGGGCTTGTCACCTCATGCACAAGGTGGCGGTCGATATAGAGAAGGCAGGTGCCGTCCTCCGCCTCATGCACAAGATGGTCGTCCCATATTCTGTCATAAAGTGTTCTGGGTGGCATACGGAATCTCCCTGGGATCCAAAGACCGGAGGCGATTGGCGAGTGTTTGGCGTCTAAACGCTGACCGGCGCTGTCCCCAGGATAACGGACTGTCACCAACGAAGGCGTGCTTGGTTTTCGGGAACCGCATACCAGGTCACCGCGCCTTGATAATGCACGATAACCATCAGTGCAACGGGTTTTGATCCGCGGATCGGCATTCGCTCGATGCGCCGATATGCATTTGACGGTTGGTTTCCATATATGACCTAGGCCTGCTCCGATCAGGGAGGTCGATGGGACGGATGCATCCATATTCGTATTTCAAGGATGTAGCCGGTATCAGGAAGCGCGGTGGCCGTCGCGACGGACCATCCGAGTTCACCGTGAGTTCCCGCATCCACGACTCCCTGCTTTCACGGTCCTTGCCGATCGGTATCGCCAAGGGAATCCGTTCAAATAATCTCGATCCATGTTGAGAGCATGTCGGATCCGCATCGCCGATTGCGTTCTGTCGTTGAGATTTCGTAATTCGATGCTATTCTATTGCCTAGGTCCGGTCGGACCAAGTTGGAAGAGAGTCTACGAAGGAGGAAACGTCCTGTCCCAATGTGCGGCTACGGTCAGGGAATCGACCGTAACGGATGCCGGTGCCGGCCCGGAATTGGCATCGAATCCCCGGCATGTCCCAAGTAAGGCGCTGCTGAAATGCATCCTGACCTCTCTTGACGGCGGCAAGGCCGAGGATGTGGTGTCCATAAGTCTGGCCGGGAAATCGGAAATCGGGGATTATATGGTGATCGCTTCGGGTCGTTCGACGCGACAGGTCGTGTCGCTCGCCGACAGACTTACCGAAAGGCTTAAGCGGGATCTGGGGCTGTCCTGCAAAGTCGAGGGAAGACGTGCCGGTGACTGGATACTGATCGACGCGGGCGATGTGATCGTCCATGTCTTCCGGCCCGAAGTGCGCGAATTCTACCAGCTGGAAAAGATGTGGATGACCCCGGACAGAGCGTCGGCGTCCAACAATTGAACGATTTCCGGGGCAGTTCGTGCGTTTACAGATCTGCGCGGTGGGACGGCTACGTGCCGGTGCGGAACGGGAGCTGATCGACGATTATCTCGCCCGTGCCGGACGGACCGGGCGCAGGGTTGGCCTTGGATCCGTCACGCTTCGTGAGGTGGAGGACAGGAAAGGTGCCGGTCGACCCGCCGAGGCGGCGCTTCTGAGGCGGGTGATACCGAATGAAGCCAGTGTGGTAGCGCTGGATGAGCGGGGAACCGCCCTTACCTCACCCGAATTTGCGACGCGTTTAGGCAGATGGCGCGATGCAGGGGTAAGGGATGTGGCCTTTCTGATCGGCGGTGCGGATGGGCTGGAACCTAAACTGCTCCGCAGTGCCCATATGCAGCTTGCGTTCGGGTCGATGGTCTGGCCGCACATGATGGTGCGCGTGATGTTGGCGGAACAGCTCTATCGGGCCGCTTCAATTCTCGCAGGGACACCGTATCATCGCGCTTGAAATTGCCCAAGGGCGACGCATGGGCGTAGTTCGATGACCAATAGGGCTTAACCGTTGGTATACCCAACCGATGACCGACCCGGCAGGCCGGGTATGGCATCCTGAGAGTTTGTTCCATAAGTTGAGTGGTCCCGCAGGATGTGGCATTCCGGTTGGTGAAAGCAACCAAATCCGGAGATCGCCATGCCCTGGAACAGGACCACCCAACAGCTCCATAAGCGCCCGGACGACCACAGTCAAAACGATCTGACCGACGCCGAATGGACCATCATCGAGCCGATGCTGCCGAAGCAGGGAAGGATGGGACGGCCGCGCGAGGTCGACCTTCGGTCGGTGTTCGACGCGGTCCAGTATATCCTGTCCACGGGATGCCAGTGGCGCGCGTTACCCTCTGGATATCCACCGTTTTCCACCGTCCAGAACTATTTTTACGCATGGCGGCGGAGCGGGCTCCTGGAGCGTATCGTGCATCGTCTCCGGGACCTCGCGCGGCGGTGTTCGGGGCGCTCCGCGGAGCCGACCGCCGCCTCGATCGACAGCCAGTCGGTGAAGACCACGGAGAGCGGCGGGCCCCGCGGCTACGACGCCGGGAAGAAGGTGAAGGGGAGGAAAAGGCACCTGATCGTGGACGCCGACGGCACACCGATCGTCATGACGGTTCACACCGCCAACATCCAGGACCGGGACGGCGCACCGGACCTGATCGCGAAGCTGCTGGAGACGGTGCCCACGGTGTGTAGGCTGTTCGCCGACGGTGGCTACGCGGGTCCGAAGCTGCGGGACCGGCTTGAGGGGATGGGGTTGTCGAACGTGATCAGGATCGTCGAAAAACCGAAGAATGTCAAAGGGTTCACGGTTCTCTACCGCCGCTGGGTGGTGGAGCGGACCTTCGCCTGGATGGGCCGGTGCCGCCGCCTGTCGAAAGATTACGAAAGGCTCAGTGAGAACTCGCTGGCATGGGCGCAGCTGGCCGCCTGCCGGTTCCTGCTCAGGCGGGTGGCGAGGGCGTCAACTCCATGAAAAACAATAGTTTAATGATATCAGTGACTTATGATTCAAACTCTGACACTTCTCCACTCGGGAAGCCGCTTTCCGATCGGGTCGATGCCGATACCGTTGAATGGCTGTTTAATTCCGGTATGTCGCCGGTTAGAAGGCTTCCGATCGATTGGAAAATTGGAAGGTGGCGGTGCCGAAACCTGTGGTTCTTTGTATCCTGGACGGTTGGGGGCATCGTGAAGACCTCACCGCCAACGCTCCGAAGCTCGCGGACACGCCATCCTTTGACCGGATCAAGGCCACCTGTTCGCACGGGCTTCTGACAACCCACGGTCCGGATGTCGGTCTGCCGAGTGGACAGATGGGCAATTCCGAAGTCGGGCATACCAATATCGGAGCAGGACGCGTGGTCGCGATGGATCTCGGGCAGATCGATCTGGGAATCGAAGATGGATCGTTCTTCAGGAATCCGGCCATGATCGAGTTCGCCGATCGGGTGACGGCCGCTCGTGGTGCCGCGCATGTGATGGGACTGACTTCCCCGGGTGGCGTTCACTCCCATCAGGACCAGCTTGTCGCGGCCGCGAAACTTCTGGCTGATCGACGCTTGCCGGTTTGGGTCCACATCATAACGGACGGACGTGACGTACCGCCAGGTTCCGCTCGCGAGCAGATCGAGCGGTTCATTGCCGAACTCCCCGATACGGTGCGGGTCGCGAGTGTCTGTGGCCGATATTTTGCCATGGATCGGGACCACCGATGGGATAGGGTCGCCAAAGCGTTCTCGACGATGGTGCACGGCGCTGGTGAATCCGCTGCCAGCGCGGATGTGGCGATCGCCGCCGGTTACCAACGTGGAGAAACGGACGAGTTTCTAGCGCCGACGATTGTCGGGGATTACCGGGGCATTCGGGACGGGGACGGTGTTTTCTTCGCCAACTTTCGCGCTGACCGCGCTCGTCAGATCCTTCAGGCCATCGGCGAGCCCGGATTCTCGGAGTTTGATGTCGGGCACCGGCCGAGGCTCTCGGCGCTGCTGGGCATGGTCGATTATTCCGTCACCCATTCGGAATACATGACGGCGGCATATCCAAAACGGGATATCGCCAACACCCTTGGCTCTTGGGTGGCTCAGCAGGGTCTACGGCAGTTTCGCCTGGCGGAAACCGAAAAATATCCGCACGTAACGTTCTTTCTGAATGGAGGCAGGGAAACTCCCGAAGAGGGGGAAGACCGCTATATGGCCCCGTCGCCGCGTGTGGGGACCTACGATCTGAAACCGGAAATGAACGTACGGGAAGTCGGTGACAGGCTCGTCGAGGCTATCGGATCAAACTATGATCTGATCGTGGTGAATTTCGCGAACCCTGACATGGTGGGCCATACCGGCGATCTTGCCGCCGCCGTCAGGGCGTGCGAGGCGGTGGACATCGAACTTGGCCGCGCGCTTCAGGAACTGGTCGCCGTGGGCGGCTCGATGATCGTGACCGCCGACCATGGCAACTGCGAGATGATGGTGGATCCCGCGACCGGCGGCCCTCATACCACGCATACCACCAATCCGGTCGATATCGTGGTTGTAGGTGGGCCCCGCGGCGCGACGGTGCGTGACGGGAGGTTGGCGGATCTCGCTCCCACCGTGCTCGATCTCATGGGGATCGAACCACCGATGGAGATGACCGGCGGAAGCCTGCTCGACAGGTGATCCAGTTAGCGGTGGATCGGGGTGGCGCATATCGCCGATTGGCGGTTCCGGGATGTCAGACATGATATGCCGGAATGCCGACTCGGTATGTGATTGCTCTCGTAGTTGCTGGCGTCGAAGTCGCCTGCGACGTGTGATCCTATCAATTCGCGAAGGCTAGCCACCACCGGTTTGACGTTCGGGATGTGCGATGACGGTCGATCACGCTGGAGTTCGCTCGATGACATCCGCTGGTCATTGCGGCTTCAAATGCGCTATGCGGCGACGGGTGGAAAAAGCCTTGCCAGTGGGTGTAACGTTCGGTCTTGTGAATGAATGCGCATGGGTTGCCGGCAAAAGCACCGGAAAGTGACTCAAATCGAGCGACGTCGCTCAATATAGAACGGGGAACACGCGGTGAGCCGATCGGTCCCGTATCATGGCTTACCTGTTAACAACACGAGGACGCGATGCGAAAGTACATGATGGCCGCCATGGCCGGGACGCTGGCCGGAGCGATTGCGGCGGTCCAGATCACCGGACCGCTATTTGCCCAGGAGGAAGGGGAGTCGAAAGTTTACCAGCAGCTCGATCTGTTCGGTAGCATTTTCCAGCGCATTCAGTCCGACTATGTAGAGGAGGTGGATGTCACCGACCTGATCCAGGCGGCGATCAACGGTATGCTAACTTCACTCGATCCGCATTCCAGTTATCTTTCCCCGAAGGCCGCCGACGAAATGATGGTCCAAACCCGTGGTCAGTTCGGTGGGCTCGGTATCGAAGTCACGCTGGAAGAGGGATTCGTAAAGGTCGTTTCGCCGATGGACGACACACCAGCCTTCAATGCCGGAATCGAAGCGGGCGATTTCATAACCCATGTGGACGGCGAATCCATCCTCGGGATGACGCTCGACCAAGCGGTTGAGCTCATGCGTGGCCCGGTGGGCTCCGAAATCATCGTTACCATTCGGCGTCAGGGTGAAGACGAACCTTTCGACGTTTCGATTATCCGTGACACGATCAAGCTGACCGCGGTCAGAACGCGGGTCGAAGGGGAGGCTGTGGTGCTTCGGGTGACCACCTTCACAGAGCAGACCAGAACAAATCTGGAGGAGGGTCTCACCAAGGCCGTCGATGAACTCGGAGGCAGAGACAACGTCAGCGGCTTCGTTCTCGACCTCCGCAACAATCCCGGTGGCCTCCTGAACCAAGCCGTATTGGTGTCCGACGCCTTTCTGGAATCGGGCGAGATCGTGTCGACACGCGGTCGGGATCCGCAGGAAAGTTCGCGCCACAATGCGACAAAGGGGGACCTGGCCGAGGGCAGGCCCATTGTGGTGCTGATAAACGGCGGATCGGCGTCGGCCTCGGAAATCGTCGCGGGTGCGTTGCAGGACCATCGCCGTGCGGTCATCGTTGGCACCAAATCCTTCGGCAAGGGCTCGGTCCAGACGGTTCTTCCGCTGGGCTTCGACGGGACAGACGGTGCCATGCGTCTGACAACCGCCCGATACTATACACCGTCGGGCCGTTCGATCCAGGCACTTGGCATCTCACCCGATATCATCGTCGAGCAGCCCCGTCGGTCAGCCGATGAATCCGAGGATGAGAATGAAAGCTTCTTCAGGTCCGAGGCCGACCTGCGCGGTTCGCTGGACAACAACTCGCTCACCGAGGACGAACGCCGTCAGATCGAGGATGAGCGCCTTGCTTCCGAGGAAGCGGCAAGACTCAGGAGCGAGGACTACCAGCTTGCCTATGCCATCGATTTGCTACGGGGCCTGAACGCGCTTGACAGGGAGAACTGACAACCGGCTCGCGCAGGGTGCGGTAATGGAGCGCATTTCATGACTGCCTCGGAGGCTGTCGGGCTGCCTTACCGTCCCTGCGTCGGCATCGTGCTGGTTAATTCGCGGGGACTCATCTTTGGCGGGCAGCGTATCGATGCCGAAATCGACGCCTGGCAAATGCCTCAAGGGGGGATCGATCCAGGCGAGCCGCCCCGGACGGCAGCGCTGCGCGAACTCAGGGAAGAAACCGGAATATGGGCAGATCTGGTGCGTGTCGAAGCCGAAACCCCGGGATGGCTGACCTACGATCTACCACCGGATCTGGTTCCGAAAGTCTGGAACGGTCGGTTTCGAGGACAGAAACAGCGTTGGTATCTGATGCGGTTCATTGGCATGGACAGCCAGATATCGATCGAGTCCGAGCATCCGGAATTCTCGTGCTGGACCTGGCTCACCGCGGAGGATCTGATGCGGACTGCCATTGAATTCAAGCGAGACGTTTACGCAAAGGTCTTGTCTGAATTCGAGAGCTTTCTGGGAATTGAAGGGGTCAAGTGACCCGTATATTTTGAAACATGGACCGTAGGGCTCCTTCGAGATGTTCCATCTCGGCTTCGATCAAAACGCTCACAAAGACCCGGATTGATAGGTCGCATCTTTCACGCATGAAATCGGAAACGCGGTCTCGAATTTCGAGACGCGTATTGGGGTTCGCTCAACCGGCGGGCTCGTCGATGGTGTCCGTAGCGACTTCGACAAAACGGTCAGAGACGGGGATGGAAGTTGGAAAGGTAGAGCCGGTGCGGTTCGGATTGCTGTACTGGTGAATTGCTTGGCGGCATAGCTCTCGGGGCTGTATTCCGGGTGGGTATCGCGACATGGGCGGAATCGCGAGAGAGCGCAGGCACTGCCAGAAAAGTTCCGACGCCGAGCGTAGCTGCTGGAGCTTTGTCTCTGTTAGGGGTTTACGGTTCAAACTGCTTCCTGCTCTCCAGAAGTCGCCTTAGGTCGGCTTGGAACCTATTCCCGCCGCCAAGCCGTGAAAGGACGTTTCGCTGGTACGCCCTGGCTTGCGGTGCGAGAACCGCGAGCATCGCTTTCCCCTTATCCGTGAGCGCAAGTGACACCAATCTTCCATCTTCGGGATTCGCCGCCTTGGAGATATATCCGTTCCTTTCGAGTCTCGTCGCGGCACGGCTTACCTGGGATTTACCCAGCATCGCGCGCCGGTGGATCTCTCGCACGCTGACCGTGCCTGATTGTCCCAGATGCGCCACCACCCGCCACTCGGCGACGGAAAGGTCGTATTTTCGCTTGTACAGCGCTGAAAATTCCCGACTTACCCGATCCGCCAGAACCGCGAGTTGATAGGGGAGGAACTCTTCCAGATCGAAGCCAGCCATACCGGCCTCCAAAGTCAGTGCACCCGCAATGAAAGCGGATTGGTATTGCAGTGGCAACCCCCGGGGTTGACTTCGTTGCAATTGCAACGATAATGGCCGCAATCAGTTGGGAGGCTTGTTGTGAACACGCAATGGGATCCGCGTGAAATGAGTCATGCCGCGACACTGGCAGGCCCGCATGCGGGATATATGCCCGGCTTCGGAAATGACTTCGAGACCGAGGCGCTGCCCGGGGCGTTGCCGCAGGGCATGAACTCGCCACAGAAATGCGCCTATGGCCTCTATGGAGAACAGCTTTCCGGCACGGCCTTCACCGCGCCAAGCCATCGCAACGAGAGAACCTGGTGCTATCGAATACGTCCGTCAGTGAAGCACTCGCACCGCTATACGAAGATCGAGCCACTCCGCTGGATTTCGGCGCCAAACATCGATCCGGACGTGATTTCACTGGGGCAGTACCGTTGGGATCCGCCCCCGATGACCGAAGACAGCCTGACATGGATCACCGGGATGCACACCATGACGACGACGGGTGACGTCAACACGCAGGTCGGCATGGCCAGCCATGTCTACCTGGTTACGGAGTCGATGAAGGACGACTACTTCTATTCGGCCGACAGCGAATTGCTTGTCGTTCCGCAAAGCGGCAGCCTTCGGTTCCGCACCGAGCTTGGCGTGATCGATCTGGAACCAAAGGAAATCGCGGTCATCCCGCGCGGGCTGCTCTATCGCGTCGAACTGCTCGACGGCCCGGCCCGCGGATTCGTATGCGAGAATTACGGCCAGAAATTCGAACTGCCCGGCAGAGGACCGATCGGTGCCAACTGTCTGGCCAACCGCCGCGACTTCAAGACGCCGGTCGCGGCGTTCGAGGACCGCGAGTCGCCTTCGACGGTCACCGTGAAGTGGTGTGGGCAGTTCCATATCACCGAGATCGGCCATTCGCCTTTGGATGTGGTGGCCTGGCACGGGAACTACGCGCCCGTAAAATACGATCTTCAAAACTACTGCCCGGTCGGTGCGATTCTCTTCGACCACCCCGATCCGTCGATCTTCACCGTCCTGACCGCCCCGAGCGGTTCGCCCGGTACCGCCAATATTGATTTCGTATTGTTCCGCGAACGCTGGCTGGTCATGGAGGACACCTTCCGACCGCCTTGGTACCATAAGAACATCATGTCCGAGTTGATGGGTAACATCTACGGCCAGTACGACGCCAAGCCACAGGGATTCGTTCCCGGAGGAATGAGCCTTCATAACATGATGCTACCGCATGGGCCGGATCGCGAGGCCTTTGAACGGGCGTCGACCGCCGAACTCAGGCCGCACAAGCTCGAAAGCACCATGTCATTCATGTTCGAGACACGCTTTCCCCAACACCTCACGGCCTACGCCGCCAGGGAAGCGCCTCTGCAGGACGATTACATCGACTGCTGGGCGTCGATCGAAAAGAAATTCGACGGGACACCGGGCCGGAAATGATCGCCTTCAGTCCGCAACCTGCCGCGATTCCGGATTCCCCGGAGACCGGAACTGCGCTATCCTCGCCGTCGGTCTTGACGTTTGGACGGATGTTCCTTCCAAGCCATAATCGGGAATGCCGAATATGCCTCTGATGAATAGCTGGGTTGAAAGCGCGAACTCGACCGAAACCGGATTTCCTCTCAACAACCTGCCCTACGGCGTGTTTTCTGCGGGTGGTGCCCGTCGGTGCGGCGTGGCCGTCGGAGACCGCATCCTGGATGTCTCGGGTCTTGAGAACGCGGGTATCCTGCGGCCCGGTCCGAAACCCGGCGTATTCGGCGCACCCTCCTGGAACGCGTTCATGCAGTTAGGATCTGAGGTATGGTCCGAGTTTCGCACAGGTCTGATCGGATTGCTGAGTGATGGCTCAACGCGACGGGCGGAGATCGCGCCGCATCTGTTTTCCATGGCGGAAGCGCAGCTGCATATGCCGTTCGACGTCGTCGAATACACCGATTTCTACGCTGGCAGGCACCATGCCTTCAATGTTGGAACCATGTTCCGCGGTCCCGAGAACGCGCTGCCGCCAAACTGGCTGCATATCCCGATCGGCTATAACGGGCGCGCCTCGTCCGTCGTGGTCAGCGGAACCGAGATCCGCCGCCCCTGGGGGCAGGTCAAGGCGCCTGACAGAGAGAAGCCCGCCTTCCAACCAAGTCGGCGCTTCGACATCGAGCTTGAGATGGGCGCCATCGTCGGTCAGCGTTCTGAGGCGCCGGTTTCCGTCGCGCAGGCCGACGGTATGATTTTCGGCTATGTACTGCTCAACGACTGGTCCGCCCGTGACATCCAGGCATGGGAATATCAGCCGCTCGGACCCTTCCAGGCCAAGGCCACGGCCACCAGCATAAGCCCATGGATCGTTACAAAAGCGGCACTGGAGCCGTTCAGGTGTCCGCCGCCCGAGCGGGAGCGGGAACTGCTGCCCTATCTGCGGGAGCCCGGGCCGATGCTCTACGACATCGCTCTCACCGTTTCGATCCAACCCGAATCAGCGGCGAGGCCGACGGTGATCGCGCGCACGAACTATCGTGAGATCTATTACTCATTCCAGCAACAGCTCGCGCATCACACGACCGCCGGCGCCCCCATGAATGTCGGCGACCTGCTTGGCTCCGGTACGATTTCGGGGCCCACAAAGCCGGAACGCGGTAGCCTGCTGGAACTGAGTTGGGGCGGCAGGGAGCCGCTGACGCTGGACACGGGCGAAACCCGGTCATTCATCGAGGATGGCGATATGTTGGTTCTGTCAGGCATGGCCGAAGGGGACGGGTATCGGATCGGTTTCGGTGAATGCGCCGGAAAGATGGTCGCGGCACTGGAACCGAGCCGTCTTCCCTATTGACGGGATTCGGCGAACGGGCAATCCAGACCGGCGGCAAAATCCACCGGGGTCGCGGATCCGGCACTTGCCGACGTGATCGATAGGCGGGTCTCTGCGAGGCGATCCGCGTCAGGAGCGGGCCGGGGTCCGCAAAGATAAAGGGTTCTCCATGACAACGAAATTTGCGTCGCAGGGCGATCTGGCGGAAAAAACAACCAGTTTTATCGAAATCGGTGAAGGGCTGTATGCCTTTACCGCCGAGGGTGATCCGAATTCGGGCGTGATCATCGGCGATGACAGCGTTATGGTTGTGGAGGCTCAGGCCACGCCACAGCTTGCCCGGAAGGTGATCGATCGCATTCGGGAAGTGACTGACAAACCCGTCAGTCATTTGGTTCTGACACATTATCATGCGGTGCGGGTTTTGGGCGCGAGCGCCTATCGCGCTCCACAGATAGTTATGTCCGATGTCGCCCGGGCGATGGTTGCCGAACGGGGGCGTGAGGACTGGGACAGTGAGTTCCAGCGCTTTCCCCGCCTGTTCGAAGGGCATGAGGGAATTCCCGGCCTGACCTGGCCGACAACAACATTCAGCGATTCGATGACGGTCTATCTGGGCAAGCGCCGGATCGACATCATGCATCTGGGTCGGGCGCATACGGCGGGTGACGCGGTGGTCTGGGTTCCGGATCAGGAAGTGATGTTCACGGGCGATATCGTTGAATACCGTTCGGCCTGCTATTGCGGTGACGGTCATTTCGGTGACTGGGGTGACACGCTTGACAATGTTTCGATGTTCAGTCCGGCCAGCGTAGCGCCGGGCCGTGGGGACGCGCTGGTTGGGCGCGCTGCGGTGGAGGCCGCCATCGACCGCACCCGCGATTTCGTCGAGAGCACCTATCGTCCGGCGGCGAAGATGGCTGCGCGTGGAGGATCGCTGAAGGATGCCTGGGACGCCGTGCGTGCGGAATGCGACCCGAAGTTTTCCGATTTCGCGATTTACGAGCATTGTCTGCCTTTCAATGTCGCCCGGGCGTTTGACGAGGCCCGCGGTATCGACACGCCAAGGATTTGGACCGCCGAACGGGATCTTGCGATGTGGGAGCAGCTTCAGGAATGATCTTTCGGATCCGCTCGTTCCCGCCGTGTCCCGGACGGAGTATCTGAAATGCCCTATGACCATCGATCCTATCCATTCATACGACCACCGGGACTGGATTCGCCCGAAGAGCCGCACCGGATCCTGATCGTCGGCGCTGGACCTATCGGCTTGGCCATGGCGCTCGAACTTGCGAACCATGGTGTTTCAAGCACCGTGCTGGACGACAACAACGTTGTCTCGGTGGGAAGCCGGGCGATCTGCTGGTCGAAGCGCTCTCTGGAAATCCTCGACCGGCTTGGCGTGGGTGAGCGCTGCCTTTCCAAGGGCGTGACCTGGAAAGTGGGCCGCACCTACTGCCGTGACGAAGAGGTGTTCAGTTTCGATCTGCTGCCGGAGGAGGGGCACAAGATGCCAGCCTTCGTCAATCTGCAGCAATACTATGTCGAGGAATATCTGATTGACGCCGCTCGGTCGAATCCCTTGGTCGAGATACGGTTCAGCAACAGGGTCTCGGATATCGTCCAGACCGATGATTCCGTGCGGGCCAGAATCGAGACACCGGAGGGAAGCTACGACCTTGAAGCCGAGTATCTGATCGCCTGCGACGGAGCGAAGTCATCGATCCGCGAACGTCTTGGGCTCGACTTTGATGGAGAGCTGTTCGAGGAGCGCTTCCTGATCGCGGACATAGAGCTTGACGCGGAACTGCCCTCCGAACGTCGGTTCTGGTTCGAACCGACGTTTCACAGCGGCCAGTCCGCCCTGCTTCACAGGCAACCTGACAACATATACCGGATCGATCTTCAGCTTGGCTGGGGCGCCGATCCCGACCTGGAGAGAAAGTCGGAGAACGTCATTCCGCGCCTCGAGCGCGTCGTGGGTCATTCCGATTTTCGGGTGGATTGGGTCAGCGTATACACTTTCCAATGCCGACGATTGCGGGATTTCGTGCATGGGAGGATTATTTTCGCGGGTGATAGCGCCCATATCGTGTCGCCGTTCGGCGCACGGGGCGGCAATAGCGGGCTTCAGGATGTTGATGCTTTGGGCTGGCGTCTGGCGGCGGTCCTGAACGGCTGGTCGCCTGAAGCCATCCTTGACGACTATAACAGCGAACGGACTTACGGTGCTGACGAGAATCTGCTGAATTCCTCGCGGGCGACGAAATTCATGACACCCGCCTATGGCATTGAGCGGCTGTTGCGTGACCAGGTGCTTGCGTTGGCGGCCAAGGCCCCGTTCGCGCGGGCCTGGGTCAATTCGGGGCGGCTTTCAGTGCCCTGCGTCTATCCGAACGATGGTGCCGACGACGGCGCGATGCCCGATATGTCCAGGCCGGGATCGGTGGCGCCGGACGCCCCGCTTGAGGATAGATGGCTTCTCAACGAGCTTGGTGGGTGCATGGTAACGCTGGCACTGGGATGTGAGATGCCGGCGGTCGATGGAGCTGATGCGCTGGCGCCAAGGGTAACGGACATACTCCGCGATCGGTATCTTGGCATCGCCACGGCGGCCGTTTACCTGATCCGTCCTGACCAGGTGATCGCGGCGCGCTGGCCCTATCCTGATCCGGCGGCTGTCAAAAGGACTATCTCCGGCATCTGGAGGCGTGAATGACCACATTGATTGACACTCCGAACCTTGTCGACCATGATGGGTTCTACGCTGGCCTTCTGGAGGCGCATCAAGGCCTTGACGGTGCGAAGAGCCAGGCCCTGAACGTTCAGCTGATCATGATACTTGCGAACCACATCGGAGATGGACAGGTGTTGGCTGAAGCGCTGGCACTGGCAAGACGGGGTTTTGGGCAGGACAGCGGATAAGGGGGTGCGTTTCATGAGACGTCTGGTCTGAAAATTCTGTCGGGAAACGCGAATGTATGGAGGGTTGCGGTTGAGAGTGGTGTGAAGGGGTGAGGGATCTACATGATGCAATCTTTGCCTAGTTTGGCACACTATACGTCGACAGATCATAAGTGCTGCGATTAACAAATGTGGATTCAAGCACTTGCAAGCATACTCTGTTAAAAAAATATGGCCTACATAAAGCGAGTCAAAATGGGAGAAAAAGACATGTCGGTTGATTCGGCGTTCATCGATGTCGAGTATCGGAATCTAGACGGCTATCACGTGTTCACATCCGACGACGTTTATGGTCTCTATGTGGCAAATAAGGATGCGCGTCAAGCGTTTGATGGCGTAGCCTTGGCTCTTTCAGAACTCCTGAAGCGTAACTAGTGTCTGCCAATATATCTGCCTCCGTACGACCAGCTGTTCCATTCGCCGAGTTCGTTCGGCTTGAGTTATCGGACACTCAGAGCTTCCCGCGTCCATCGCAGGTTCCGCGGCATGGCGTTCAGCTCCAGCATCCCGGCAGGCCTCAGCCGGTTCGAGGGGCTGTGGACCACGGTCGAAGCTCACCACCGACAGGTCGGGGAACCGGGCCCGCGCCTCCTCCACCAACGCTACCTACTACATCAGGCTGCGTAGAATGTCGGCGAGGCATCTGATGTCACCGGAAGAATTCGGTAAGCAGCTTGAAAGCGCCTCCACGTCCCTCGGGCGGGAGTTGGCGAGCCGGACGTGGCCACCCGGAGGTAGCCTTTCCGGAGCTTTCTGCAAAGGTATTCCTTCTGCCGCCAGCCGCGTAGCCCCAGCCCCCCGCAGGCCCGGGACACGTCCCGGACCATGCACCGCGCCGCGTCCATCAGCAGGCTGCGGTCGGTCGGATGGTGGACGTCGGTCCCGGCCACGAAGGAATCACAGCGGCCGCGCAACGCGGCGCCAGGTGTTGGAGTGCTTTGGAAGAACGTTCAAGGCAGAGTATTCACCGTACCCGCTCCTGAACAACAGGAAGGCAATCGATACCCAGACTGGATGCTTGACGATCAGGATCGCCGGGATGTCGTCCCTCGATTTCACGTTTATCCGGCGACTCGATCTGCCATCCGGTTCGGCCTGAAAGCCGTTTAATCACTCAAGCACATTAACTTTGGGGGAGGATCTGGCAGACACTATATACCCCAATCACTTGGTTTCGGCGGTAATTGCTTGAAGGTGTTGGAGTGCGAACGTTCAAGGCAGAGTATTCACCGTACCCGCTCCTGAACAACAGGAAGGCAATCGATACCCAGACTGGATGCTTGACGATCTTATCCGGCGACTCGATCTGCCATCCGGTTCGGTCTGAAAGCCGTTTAATCACTCAAGCAC
The DNA here is from genome assembly GCA_965201085.1 of uncultured Rhodobacter sp. Lineage (GTDB taxonomy): Bacteria > Pseudomonadota > Alphaproteobacteria > Rhodobacterales > Rhodobacteraceae > JAPOUP01. The sequence continues at coordinate 180,785 of CBDAVS010000025.1, forward strand.
ATTAACTTTGGGGGAGGATCTGGCAGACACTATATACCCCAATCACTTGGTTTCGGCGGTAATTGCCGACTATCGGGTGGTGATGGTGCTTCCAATCAAATGGTTGAGTGGTAATGCTGCGCCGTAGGATATTCAGGGTAGTGCGTTCAACCAGAAAATAGGTAGATTTCGCTGAGAGCCCTTCACGATCCCCTAGATCTGGCGTTAAAGAGTCCGCGCTGACGGACATGGTTCAAGCCTTTTCGACCCGCATCCGTCAGAACCCAGCACTCACGGCCTTCAAACACGGCGACCGTAAGCTGGCGGCAATACCCCGCGCCCGTATCAAGATTGACGCGGTTCCCATAATGTGTGGCATTCCGTATAGCCGTGTGGCCATGCACGATCAACTTCCCATGGTCCCGTGTATCATTGAGAAACCCGTCACGGATCCAGACAAGGTCGTCCTCCAATTGCGCTGAAAGCGGAACACCGGGTAGGATGCCCGCATGCACGAAAGCCAGTTCCTCAAGTTCGACAAGCGGTTCAAGTCTGTCCAGGAACTCGACATGAGAGTCAGGGATTAGCTTTAGGAACTGTGCGTGGATCCGATCGATAGAGATACCGTCGACCTTATTCAGCCCGTAGGAAGCCAGCGTCGTACCGCCGCCCATGCTGGGTGATAGCCACGTATAATCCCGGTGAACCAGATTGTCGCGAAGGCTCGCGTTTCTGATGAAACCACGAAACAGGCGGTCATGGTTTCCAAGAACCATCCGCCACGGTTCGCCCACGGAAACCCCGTCGACGAGAAACTGGATCACGCGTGCCGTGTCAGGACCCCTATCGCAAAAATCTCCCAGATGTATCACTTCGGCGGTTGAATCGTCGCATGTTTGGCGATCCGATGCGATACGCCTATGAGCCGCCCGCAGCCTCTCGAGCTGACCGTGAATGTCGCCGACCGCATAGATCCTCATCGCTTAGCCAACATCGAATTCCAGCGGACGGACCTGGCCGAACAGGCCGGTCGCCTCCAGTTCCGCCAGCACTTCCTTCGTGGGTCGGTCATCCAGGTTAAGCAACGCGATCGCCCTGCCAGAGACCGAAATACGGCCGAGGGTGAAGTTCGCTATATTGACGCGGTGTCTACCCAATGTCTGGCCAAGCACGCCGATGATGCCAGGCACGTCCTCATTGGTGGTGTAAAGCATATGGCGCCCGATCGCCGCGTCGATATTGATTCCCTTGATCTGGATGAAACGCGGCTTGCCATCGGAAAACACCGTGCCCGCGATGGAACGCTCCATAAATCCGGTCACTACAGTGAGCTTGATATAGCCTTCGAACACACCCGATTTGTCCTGGGTCGTCGTGGCGATATCTATGCCACGTTCGCGGGCGACCACCGGAGCCGACACCATGTTTACCTCCGGATTGGAGGATTTCATAAGTCCCGCAACGACGGCGGAGGTCAGCGCGGCTGTGTTCATGCCCGTCACCGTTCCATCGTAAAGGACGTTGATCGCCTTGATCGGTTCGCCCGTAAGCTGCCCGACAAAATCGCCAAGATGTCCCGCAAGCCTGATCCAGGGACCCATAACCTGAGCCTCTTCGGCGGTCACGGACGGCATATTCAGCGCGTTCTCGACGGCACCCGTCAACAGATAGTCCGACATCTGCTGCGCCACCTGCTGCGCCACGTTTTCCTGTGCCTCGGTGGTCGATGCGCCCAGATGTGGCGTGCAGACCACATTTGGCAGGTTGAATAGCGGGCTATCGGTCGCTGGCTCCTCCGAAAATACGTCGAGCGCCGCGGCGGCGACATGACCAGAGACAAGAAACTCCGCCAGCGACGTCTCGTCGATGAGACCGCCGCGGGCGCAGTTGATGATGCGGACACCGCTCTTCGTGTCTCCAAGCGCCTCCCTCGACAGAATGTTCCGGGTCTTGTCGGTCAGGGGCACATGGAGTGTTATGAAGTCGGACTGGTTGAGAAGGTCGGCGAGCTCCACCTTTCTAGCACCCATCCGGTTCGCCCGTTCTTCTGACAGGAACGGATCATAGGCCACGACCTTCATCTTCAGGCCGCGTGCACGATCGATGACAATCTGACCTATATTGCCAGCCCCGATAACACCGAGGGTCTTTCCCGTGAGTTCGACTCCCATAAAGCGGGATTTCTCCCACTTGCCTGCATGCGTCGAGGCGTTTGCGGCGGGAATCTGCCGGGCGACGGCCATCATCATGGCGATGGCATGTTCGGCGGTTGTGATCGAATTGCCGAAAGGTGTGTTCATCACGATCACACCGGATTTCGAAGCGGCCGGAACATCGACGTTGTCGACGCCGATGCCAGCGCGGCCGACGACTTTCAGGCGCCCGGCGGCGCCAAGCAGCTTCTCGGTCACTTTCGTCGCCGAACGGATGGCGAGGCCATCGTATCGGCCGATCACATCCAGCAGTCCGGCTTTGTCCAGGCCAAGATCCGGCCTGAAGTCCACCTCAACCCCGCTGTCGCGGAAAATCTGAACGGCGGTCTCCGACAGCCTGTCCGAGACAAGGACTCTAGGGGCCATTCCGGTCTCCGTTCCAGTTGCGTCCAAAATCGGTGAGGGCCAGTCCGCAGCGCGCCTCAGGCAGCGGCGCGAAGCGCTTCGGTCTCCGACCGGTAGGCCCACTCGATCCATGGCATCAGCGCTTCGATATCCGAAGCCTCCACCGTGGCTCCGCACCAGACGCGCAGCCCCGGAGGCGCATCGCGGTAGCCGCCGATGTCGTAGGCCACGCCTTCGCTCTCAAGCCGCTTCGCCACACTCTTGGCCAATACGCCGGGGTCCCCTGGATCCGGATCGGTGAGTATAAGGCAGACGCTGGTCATGGAGCGACAGTCTGGATCATCCGCCAGAAATCCGATCCAGTCCTGTGCGCCAATGAACCTTTCGACGGCCTCGAAATTGGCGCGTGTCCGGGCGATGAGTCCGTCAAGGCCACCGACCGACTCGGCCCATGCGAGAGCGGCAATATAGTCCTCGACGCAGAGCATCGATGGTGTGTTGATGGTGCAGCCCCGGAAAATTCCCTCATTGAGCTTGCCGCCTTTGGTCAGGCGGAAGATTTTCGGCAGAGGCCAGGCTGGAACGTAGCTTTCCAGCCGTTCGACCGCGCGCGGGCCCAGCACCAGCATCCCATGGGCCCCTTCACCGCCAAGAACTTTCTGCCAGGAAAATGTCGTCACGTCGAGCCGATCCCAGGGCAGGTCCATCGCGAAGGCGGCGGAGGTCGCGTCGCAGAGCGTAAGTCCACGGCGGTCGGCTGGGATGAACTCTCCAGAGGGGACGCAGACACCGGATGTGGTTCCGTTCCAGGTGAAACAGACGTCATTGTCATAGTTGAGAGACATCATATCGACGATCTGACCGAATTCGGCGGTATGGACGGTCGCGTCGATTCGAAGCTGCCTGACGGCATCCGTTACCCAGTCCGAACCAAAGCTTTCCCAGGCCACCATTTCAGCGGGACGTTCGCCAAGAAGGTTCCACATCGCCATCTCGAACGCGCCGGTGTCGGAGGCAGGAACTATTCCAATCCTGTAATCAGCGGGAATGCGTAGAATTTTGCGCGTGTTTTTTATCGCGGCCTGAAGCCTGTCTTTCCCGCGGGGCGCGCGATGCGACTGGCCGAGTACGGCGTCCGAGAGCCAGCCGAGACTGAATCCCGGGGGTTTTGAACAGGGACCTGACGAGAAACATGGATTCGTCGGCCGCCTGGCTGGCCTGTCGGGTGCCATTGGTGGTATCCTTCCAGATATGCGCCTCTCGTTGGGGAGAGATGTCCCGATGGTTGCGATAGTGTGACCGATCAGCGCCCGCAAGGGTAATTACGCCGCAGTCCTCCGTCGGGATCCGGGGCTGTATCAAAGGAGCCAGACTTCGGTGCATGTGATCACGCTGATCGCCAACCCTGAACGACGGAATCTGGAACCGGCGCTTGTCGAGTCGATGCGCAACGCATGGTGTGGCGGTCCCGCCATCTGGCTGGCCCCGGATGAAGCCGCCGAATTCGAGGTTTCGGATGTGCCGTCGAACAGATGGCGGGTCTGGCAGGACTGCCAGTCGATGGGTATCGACCTGGTAGCCCAGAAGCTGCGGGGGCGGCGCAGGAAACTCCTGCTCGCCGATATGGATTCAACCCTGATCCAGCAGGAATGCATAGACGAACTAGCGGCCGAGGCCGGGGTCGGTGACCGTGTCGCGGCGATCACCTCCCGTGCGATGAACGGGGAGATCGCATTTGAGGAAGCGCTTCGGGATCGGGTGAGACTGCTCAAAGGACTGCCTTCATCGGTGATCGGCAAGGTGTTGAACGAGCGAATCACCTACATGCCGGGCGGTCGCACCGCTGTCGCGACGATGAAAGCGAACGGCGCATACGCGGTTCTGCTGTCGGGCGGATTCACCGCTTTCTCGGAAAAGGTGGCTGGGCGGCTGGGATTTGACGAACATCGGGCGAATACGCTTGTCGAACATCGAGGATTCCTGACCGGAGAGGTCGGTGCGCCGATTCTCGGGCGGGATGCCAAGGTTACGGCGCTCAGGGAGGTCTGCGCCCACCTCTATATCGCGCATGGAGATGTGATCGCGGTCGGCGACGGAGCGAATGATCTGGGTATGCTGGCGATGGCCGGGACCGGAGTTGCGCTTCACGCAAAACCTTCGGTCGCCTCGCGATGCGAAATTCGGATCAACCATGGAGACCTGACGGCGCTGCTCTATCTTCAGGGATATTCGCGGGCGGAGTTCATGCCGGATCAATGACCGCAGGTCGCCTATTGGGTATTCCTGAATGCCGGCACTGAGCCTTACAGACAGTTGCATCCATGTCTGGACACAGTTATTCGCCCATTGAGGTAGTGGAAGATCGCCACACTCCTGATGCGGGTTACCTGCGGTGTTCAGGTGTGGTCGCGTATCCGATGGGGACCTGGCTGAAAGGCCAGTCGACGAGGCGAAGGGCAGGAAGGAAAGGAAAAATGCGATCTGCGATAATGTTGGGATTGGCTCTCATTTTGATGGTCTTTGGCGTGGAATCGACTCTGGCCCAGGAAGATTCGGTCGAGGTGTCGAGAAGAAGCGTTGCCCAGCACCGTGACTGGAATGTATTTGTTGAAGAAAGCCCGAGAAAGCAGTGCTGGAGCGTCTCGCAGCCAACGGAATCCGTACACACGCGCGACGGACGCGTCGTGGCTGTCCGTCGGGGTGAAATCCGGCTGCACATTATTTTCATCCCGGAAATAAACGTACTCGGTCAGGTTTCTTTCGCGAGCGGCTATCCGTTTCGCGAAGGCTCGTCTGTCACAGTAGAGATCGATGGCCAGCGCTTCGAGATGTTCACGCTTGGTGAACTGGCATGGACAAATTCCGACGAGGATGACAAGAAAATGGTGGAGGCGCTGAAACTCGGCAAGGAAGCGGTTGTGACCGGTGTGTCGGGTCGAGGAACCACGACAAAGGACACTTTTTCACTCCTCGGCGTCACCGCAGCGATCGAAGACGCACAGCGGCGCTGCGACGGCTGAAATCAAGCGTTTTCGCCTCCCGGCACGCGCACCCGCGCACGACATGGGTTTCGACAGGATTGGTGCGATGGTCAGCGGCTTTGACAGATCGTTCCGGTTTGGCTCCGCTGAAGAGACATCCTCCGTCGCAAGGGCGCTGTCTCCCGACCTTTGCCCGGGAGACGCGATTCTTCTTGAGGGTGGCCTAGGGGCGGGAAAGACCCATTTCGCCCGCGCCTTGATCCAGGCCCGTCTCGCGGGAGCCGGTTTCCATGAGGAGGTGCCCTCGCCCACCTATACCTTGGTTCAGACCTATTCAGACGGTGAGATCGAACTATTGCATGTGGATCTCTATCGCCTGTCCGGACCCGATGCCATCGCCGAGCTTGGACTCGACGAAGCGTTCGCCAACGCCGTCTGTATGATCGAGTGGCCGGATAGGCTGGGAGATATGATGCCGAACGACGCTCTGACACTGCGACTTGAGATGACCGATATACCCGGCGAGCGTTTGGTTCGGGTGACCTCTTCATGCGCGAAATGGGTGAGCCGTTTCCTGCGGATCGGTCTGGAGACCGTCGATGGATGAGAGGTTAAACCTCGCAACGGAATTTATCGGTCGAACGGCCTGGGCAGGATGGGATATCGAACCTTTGGCGGGCGATGCGTCGGCCCGGAGATATTTCCGTCTAAGCCGCGATGGCGGAGCCGCCATACTGATGGACGCTCCGTCGGACCGCGGACAGAGTGTCGGGAGGTTTCTGGACGTAGGCCGATTTCTGGACGGGATCGGCCTCAGCGTCCCGGCGGCATTTGCCGAGGATCGGAGCGACGGCTTCGCCATTCTGGAGGACTTCGGCGACCTGGTATTCGTCCGGTTGATCGATGAGCGGCCGGAACGGGAAGCACCGCTATACGAGGCCGCCGTGGATGTCCTGGCAAAGCTTGACGGCTGCTCGGTCCCGGATTTCGCGCCGGTGTTCGAGGCGCAGGTCATGGCGGCGCAGGTCGAGCCGTTATATGAATGGTACGGTGGTGGACTTCAGGCAAATCCGCGCAATGGCTTCGGGTCGCTTCGAACCGCGCTTGAGGTCGCGCTGCTGGCTGTGGAAGGGTGCGCTCCCACGCTGCTGCTGAGGGATTTCCATTCCGAAAACCTGATCTGGCTACCCGATCGGGAGGGCCTCCGGCGCGTGGGGCTGCTCGATTTCCAGGACGCGATGTCAGGGCCGCCGGGATATGATCTGGTCTCCCTGCTCCTCGACGCTCGGCGGGAGGTTTGCCCGACCGTCGTCGCGAATTCCAAAGCCCGTTTCGCCGGCGCGACCGGGCGGGATCCGGCGGCGCTTGAAGCCGCTTTGGCGGCTATCGGCGCACAGCGCAATCTGCGCATCCTCGGCATTTTTGTCCGGCTGGCGCTGGAAGGTGGAAAGCCGCGCTACCTCGACTTCATTCCCAGGGTATGGCGGCATGTCCAGGCATGCCTATCCCATCCGTCCCTGTCACGGGTCGCCGGGATCGTCGCCGAAGATCTGCCGGAACCGACACCTGAAAATCTGGCACAGCTGAGGGAGCGATGTCGCCAAAGCCACCACTGATGCTCTTCGCCGCGGGTCTCGGGACTCGGATGAGGCCCTTGACCGATAAGCTGCCGAAACCCTTGGTCGAGGTGGCGGGCGGAACGCTGATCGATCATGCGATCGGTCTGGCGCACGACGCCGGGATCGGGAAGATCGTGGCCAATACACATTATCTTTCCGAAATGTTGGAGAGGCATCTTGAGGGAAAGGGTGTCGCAACGGTTTTCGAGCCGGAACTGCTCGATACCGGCGGGGGGATTCGCAACGCCCTTCCGCTTCTGCGAGCGGATACCGTTGTTACACTCAACACGGACGCCGTTTGGCGGGGCGACAATCCTCTCGCCGTCCTTCTCGATGCTTGGCAACCGGATCGGATGGAAGCGATGCTGCTTCTCGTTCCGAAGAACGGTGCCATCGGCCATATGGGATCCGGAGACTTCGGCCTGAACGCCAAGGGATGCCTTCGCCGTGGATCCGGGCACGTGTATACGGGTGCGCAGATCATGAAGATCGAGCGTCTACGAACCGCTAAGGCGGGACGGTTCTCATTGAACGAGGTATGGGACGGAATGATTTCGGGGGGTGGATTGTTCGGTCTGGAATATGGTGGGCGGTGGTGTGATGTAGGGCGACCCGAATGCATTCCGCTGGCGGAGCGACTGCTGGATGTTTGAGCGTTCGCAAAAACCCAGACTGTTCGGCATCCCGCCGGGTGTTGACTTCCCCGCCGCGCTTTTGGAAGGGCTGCGACGCCGGATGGAAGGCAAACCTCCGGAAGCTTTCGCGAAAATCGAGATCTACGTAAACACCCGCGCCATGCGGAAGCGGCTTGGGGAACTGTTCACCCAGGGCCCGACCGCGCTTCTTCCTCGAATCCATGTGGTCACGGACCTGTCCCAGGATACCCGGTTTCCCGATATTCCCCCACCGGAGCCTCCGCTGCGGCGACGGCTGGAACTGATGCAGCTGGTTGGCAGGCTTCTGGACCGACAACCGGATCTCGCGCCACGCTCCGCGCGGTTCGCTCTCGCCGACAGTCTGGCTGGACTTATGGACGAAATGCAGAGCGAAGGCGTTCCACCCGAGCGAATCCGAGATCTGGACGTAACCGATGTGTCGGGTCACTGGCAGCGCGGTCTTGAATTCGTGTCGCTGGTTGAACGGTATTTCGGGCAGGACACCTCTCATGGCCTCGACGCTCTGGCGCGGCAGCGGCTGGTCGCCGAGCGCCTTGGACGGGACTGGTCGAATACCCCTCCCTCCCATCCCATCCTTGTCGCTGGCTCGACCGGATCGAGGGGTGCGACTTCCTACTTCATGCAACTGGTCGCACGGCTTCCGCAAGGGGCCGTGATCCTTCCGGGGGTTGACTTCGATCTTCCGCGCCATGTCTGGGCGCGGCTGGGCGACGCGATGGCGGCGCAGGATCATCCGCAATACCGTTTCGCGCGTCTATGCGACGATCTTCGATTCTCTCCGGATGACATCCGGCTCTGGGAACCATCCCGACGACCGTCATCACCGGATCGCAACCGTCTGGTCTCTCTCGCGCTAAGGCCTGCGCCCGTAACCGACCAATGGCGCTCCGAAGGAGCCAAACTCAACGGAATAGCGAATGCGACCAAGACAATCACTCTGATAGAAGCGCCGTCGCCGCAGGCCGAGGCGTCCACCCTCGCTGTGCTGCTCCGAGGTGCATTCGAGACTGGAAAGACCGCCGCTCTCGTCACGCCCGATCAGATGCTTGCGCGACGGGTCACCGCCGCTCTCGACCGATGGGCCATCAAACCCGATGATGCGTTCGGGCAACCTCTGGCACTGACGGCGTCCGGGAGGCTGCTTCGGCAGGTGGCGGCGCTGTTCGGTCAGACCCTGAGCGCGGGCACACTCCTCGCCCTGCTTAAGCACCCTCTGACAGGCAGCGGTGCCAAATCCCGCGAAGGACATCTCCAGTACACGCAGAGACTGGAGCTGAGACTTCGCCGGTTCGGGCCATCGTTTCCCGGCACCGATGACCTGCTTCAATGGGCTGAACGTCACGAGCTTGGATCACCTCCGCGGGAATGGGGTGAATGGATAGCTGGGCTGTTCGACGGGCTTTCCGGAATCGGCGAGCGAAGCCTGCCCGAGCATGTCGATCACCACATTCACATCGCCCGGTCCCTTGCCGCGGGTCCAGGAATGGAAGGATCGGGCCGGCTTTGGCTGGGATATGAGAACAAAGAGGTGAAAAAGGCCGTCGACGAACTCCGATGCGAGGCGGAGCATGGGGGGATCCTCTCGCCAGGAGATTATGCATCCCTGTTCGACTCGATCCTCTGGCGGGGATCCGTGCATGAGATAAAGGACACGCACGGGCAAGTGATGATCTGGGGACTCCAGCAGTCGCGTGTCCAAGGGGTGGACATGGTGATTCTCGCCGGGATGAACGAAGGCAATTGGCCGGTTGCGCCCCAACCGGATCCTTGGCTCAACCGGCAGTTGCGTCAGCGGGCCGGGCTCCTGCTACCGGAACGGAGGATCGGCCTTGCCGCGCATGACGTTCAGCAGGCGATCACGGCTTCCGAGGTTGTTCTTTCACGTGCGATTCGCGATTCCGAGTCGCAGACGGTGCCGTCCCGTTGGCTCAACCGACTCGTCAATCTTCTGGAAGGGCTACCCGGTGAAGGTGCCGAGGCCTTGGATAGCATGCGGGAGCGGGGCAACCGATGGCTTGAAATCGCGCTGCGACTCGACCGACCTGAGTCCAAGATTCCCGGCGCAAAACGTCCCGCGCCAAGGCCGCCGGTCGAGAACCGTCCGACGGAAATCACGATAACCGAAGTGGAGCGGCTGATCCGTGATCCCTACTCGGTTTACGCCCGTCGGATACTGGGGCTCAGGGCGCTTGACCCGCTGCACCATGTGCCCGACGCGCCGATGCGCGGAACGGTGATTCACCGGATCGTCGAGCGGTTCGCCGACGATGGGCCGATTGTCGATCTCGCTGCCGGCCGCGTCCGGCTGTTGCGGATTGCCGATGAGATTCTGGCGGACGAAGTCGCATGGCCCGCCACGCGCAGGCTATGGCGGGCAAAACTCGCGGGTATCGCCGACTGGTTCATTGCCGGAGAGATCGAACGCCGGGCAGGGGCGCGGCCAGTCGCTCTCGAACGTGCCGGGGCGTTCCCTCTGCCGAATACGGGAGTTACTCTGAATGGCAAGATAGACCGTGTTGATCGAAGGGATGATGGAACGCTCGTGGTTTATGACTATAAGACCGGAGCTCCACCAAGCGCCAAGCAGCAAACGCACTTCAACAAGCAACTGCCGCTGTCGGCCGTCCTGATCGAGAACGGTGCCGTCAAGGATCTGGAAGCGGCGACCGTCGCCGAGGTTGCCTATATCGGTCTTGGCGCCAATCCGAGACTCGTGTCCCGTAACCTGGAAAGCGACGAGACACAGAAGACATTGGATGAACTGGAGATTCTGCTGGAAAGCTATCAATCTCCGAAGCAGGGCTATCTCTCGCGGCGGGCGATGGCGACCGTCAACTACGGTGGGGATTTCGATCATTTGGCGCGGTTCGGTGAATGGAGCGACAGCGACTGTCCAGACCATCAGGAGGTCCGCTGATGGCCGGTGCGGTCTCGTATGGGAGCGGAACTTCGCTCGACGACGCGACGCTAAGGCAGAACGAGGCCGCGTCTCCCGACGCTTCAACCTGGTTGTCGGCAAACGCCGGTTCGGGAAAGACGCGGGTTCTGACCGACCGGGTCGCCAGGCTGCTGCTGAACGGAGTCGCTCCACAGAACATCCTCTGCCTGACCTACACAAAGGCCGCCGCCTCCGAAATGCAGAACCGGCTCTTCAGGCGGCTTGGCTCATGGTCGATGCGGTCGGACGGTGATTTAGGAGCCGAGCTCGAAAAACTTGGGGTCGATGGAATTCAGGACTCGGAGCGTCTGGCCGAGGCGCGCCGCCTGTTCGCCCGCGCCATCGAGACGCCCGGTGGTCTGCGAATCCAGACGATCCATTCCTTCTGTGCCTCTCTTCTCCGTCGCTTCCCGCTCGAAGCGGGCGTGACCCCCGGGTTTCGTGAAATGGATGAACGATCGAGCGGGCTTCTGTTCGAAGAGGTTCTGGACGTGCTGGCGGAGGGGCCTGAAGTCGCGGCTCTGGACGCTCTGGCCGAGCATTGTTCCGACCTCGATGTCAGCGGACTATTGCGAGCGATTGTTTCGAAGCGTGATCGCTTTGGAGAGCCCCACGGTCTCGACGACGTATTCGGCTGGTTCGGTCTGTCCGGTGGTTACGATGAGGCCCGCGTTCTTGAGCGGGTGTTCGACGGCACCGAAAAGGCCCTGTTCGATAGGATTCTACCCGAGATGGAGGTAAGCGCGAAGCAGACGGACGGAAAGCAAGCAGCGCGTCTGCGCCGGTTCGACTGGGCCAACCCCGGTATGGATGCGCTTCAGGTCTGTCTGGAAGTCTTCCTCACCGGTGCGGGCGCCAATGAGCCGTTTACCGCGAAGGTCGGCAAGGTTCCCACCAAGGGCTGCCGTAGAATGCTCGGAGAGACAGCGGAGCGGCTCGACAGGCTCATGGAGCGTGTCGAAGCGGTGCGCGACCCGCTTCTCTGTCTGTTCGCCGCCAGAAAGGCGCACGCGCTTCATCGGTTCGCGGCGGCGTTTCTTCCCGCGGTCGAGAGGCTGAAGCAGCGGAAAGGCTGGCTGGACTTCGACGACCTCATTCTGAAGGCGAGGGATCTCCTGACCGACGAGGCGGTCGCGTCGTGGGTTCTCTACCGCCTCGACGGAGGTCTCGATCATATCCTGGTGGACGAGGCGCAGGACACCAGTCCGGAACAGTGGAAGGTTATCGAACGGCTGGCTCAGGAATTCACCTCTGGTATCGGAGCGCGTGACGGCATCCAGCGCACGATATTCGTCGTCGGAGACAGGAAACAGTCGATATACTCCTTCCAGGGGGCCGATCCCCTCGAGTTCGATCATATGCGCGGGCATTTCGAAGAGCGGCTGCAAGGCATAAACCGTGAACTGCGTTCAAGAAAGCTGGAACATTCGTTCCGGTCGTCGAATGCGATCCTGCAGCTCGTTGACGCCGCCATCGACATCGACGGTGCATGGCACAGGGCCTTCCACGAGATGCTGCCGGGCCGCGTTGATCTATGGCCACCGGTGGAGCTGAAGTCCCGTCCCGATGACAGGGAATGGTATGTTCCGGTGGACCTGAAGTCCGAGGATCACCACGATAACATACTTGCCCGCGAAATCGCACGACGGATCAAGCGGATGATCGAAGGGGAAACGCTTCCGACCAGGGATGGTGCCCGCCGACGTATCACGGCGGGAGATGTGCTGATCCTTGTGCGCCGTCGCTCGACCCTGTTCGATGCCATCATACGTGAATGCAAGGCGCAGGGTCTGCCGATCGCCGGTGCCGACCGCCTGGAACTGGGGGCCGATCTTGCGGTCAAGGACATCACGGCACTGATGTCGGTCCTTGACACACCGGCCGATGACCTATCGCTCGCGGCAGCCCTTAAGTCACCTTTGTTCGGATGGTCCGAAGCCGAACTGTACAGGCTTGCCGCGGATCGTGGGGAAACAAATCTCTGGGAGGCGCTGCACGACCGATCGGATGAATTCCCCGAGACAACGAATATACTTGAGGATCTGCGCGGGCTGGCGGATGACATGCGCCCCTTTGACCTGATCGAGAGACTCCTTACCCGACACGATGGTCGTAGAAAGCTGCTCGCGCGGCTCGGGCCGGAAGCGGAGGACGGCATCGACGCGCTTCTCGCTCTGACATTGGATTATGAGCGGTTGGAGATTCCGACCCTCACGGGCTTTCTTTCATGGTTCGGCACGGAAGAGGTTGAGATCCAGCGGCAGGTGGACAATGCCAGTGATTTGATTCGGGTGATGACCGTGCATGGGGCGAAGGGGCTGGAGGCGCCGATCGTCATTCTGCCCGACACCGCGAAGCGTGTGATCAAACCGCGCGATGAAATCATCGCTTTGCCATCGGGTCAGATGGTCTGGCGCGTGTCGAAGGTCCAACTGCCAAATTCGATGGTCGAAGCGTTTGAGGGATTGCGGGCCGCGCAGGTCGAGGAAGACCGGCGGCTCCTCTATGTCGCCATGACCCGTGCCGAAAGCTGGCTGATCGTCGCTGCTTCGGGTGAGGTTGGCGACAGCGAAGATGACAGGGAACCCAGCTGGTATGTGACCGCCCGAACAGCCATGGAAAAGCTTGAGGGTGTCACGGAATTCGAGGCGCCGACCGGAGAAGGGGGCCTTCGGTATTCGCATGGAGACTGGGAATCCGGGACGGAATCCGAGGCGACGGGGACGGGAGTTTTCGAACCTGAAATACCCGATTGGGTAGGTCGGGTCGCCTCAAGGCCGGAACCTTGGGTAAAGCCCCGCGCACCCTCCGATCTCGGCGGCGCCAAATCCTTGCGGGCCGAGGAAGAACCTGAGGACGGCGAAGTCCTTCGTAAGCGTGGAACGATGGTTCACAGGCTGCTTGAGGTACTGCCGAAGATATCCAGCGCTGACCGGGAACGCTATTCCGGTCAAATGCTGGCGAGTGAGTATTCCGCGACGTCAAAAGAGGTCGCGTCGGCGTTCGCCGAGGCACGGCGGGTGCTGCAAACGGAGGAAATGGCGTTTCTGTTCGAGGAAGACACGCTTTCGGAAGTCGGTATCTACGCCAAAGCTCCCGGGCTTCCGCCCGAGGGGATAGCGGGGGTGATCGACAAGCTGGTGGTCGCGCCCGACGCGGTTCTTGCGGTGGATTTCAAGACGAATGCGGTCGTGCCATCGATTGCCGAGGAAACGCCGGATGGCCTGCTTCGCCAGATGGGCGCTTACCTTGCCGCACTGGAAGCGGTGTATCCTGACCGAAGGGTCGATATCGCGATTCTGTGGACGCGGGAGCCGGTGCTGATGCATTATTCGCACGAAACGGTGAGACGTGCCCCGGAAGGTGTCGCGGCCTCTTGACCTCAAGCCCCTTTGTCCACAGTTAGGTTATCCGGCAGGTATTCCTGGGAGAGCAGACATGGCGACGATCGCTGTCACTGACGAAACTTTCAACGCTGAGGTCGAACGGTCCGAAATTCCCGTTGTGGTGGATTTCTGGGCTGAATGGTGCGGTCCGTGCAAGCAGATCGGCCCTGCGCTCGAGGAGCTTTCCGAAGAGTATTCCGGGCGGGTGAAGATCGTCAAAGTCAATGTCGACGACAATCCGGAATCGCCGGTGAAGCTCGGTGTGCGCGGCATCCCGGCGCTGTTCATGTACAAGGATGGGCAGATGGTCTCGAACAAGACCGGCGCCGCGCCGAAGAGCGCCTTGCAGAACTGGATCGACGGAGCCCTTTGAGCGTGCTCCCGGACTTCCGATCAGGTCATTCGGTTGATGATGACTGAGAGTGCGGCTGTCGGTGGGTTTATGCTTCGCCTAACTGTTCCGATCAGATCAGCGGGGGTGAGCGAGCACACCATCAGGCTGCTGTGGTAGTGTCTGCAGGAGGGCACGGACCCGCGCGAGATCAAGGACAGGCGGTTAGGGACATCCTGAACGCTCCTCCGCACTGTTCACATGGCAGCTGGTCGCATACCGAGGCAAATGGAAGCCTCTAAAAACCTGGTCTTTCCGCACGCGTTCCGATTTATAGGATTCGGGAGGAACCGGAGATGCGCAGCCCCGGTTCTTTCGATCTCCCGGATCATCCCGGGCGCCTGTCGCGTATGGGCGGTCCGCCCGAGGCGCCTGAACGTCATGTGGAATTCGGGGCCTTTCGCCCGGTATTGACGGAAGCGTCCGGTTACGGGGATAGGGCGATGGGCGGATGGAGTTTCCGGTCCGGGACCGCCCGGGCCGGTGCGTTCACGTCCCTGTCCGCGGCTTTCGGGGAGCGGCTCCGTGACCGGGGCAACGGGCCCGCAGGGGGCCGGACCGTGGACGCCGCTTCGGTCCCGACCCCACGCCGGCGGATGGCGGGGAAAGACACCGACGCCCGCCGGACAGCCGGATATTCCGGGGCCCGGAAGACCGAAGGGGGCGAACCGGATGCGGGCCCTGTCGGCATCCCGGCGCCGCGCTTCGGGTATGGGAACCATAGATGCCTCCGTCGCCTTCGTCGGACAAACCGAATTTCCATCAGCTGCGCTGAACCGGTTTAACCCCCTTTTTCCCGATGAAATCCTTCCTGTAATCCGACACGTCAAACCCGAGCCTTTCCCCGAAACCTAGCATGGCGGCACACATATCCGACTGACCGTCGGCGATTGCGCTTCCCATATGCCGCGCCATACTCGTTTCCTCTGGCTTTTCCCGCAACGGCGTCATCATAGACATCATCCATTCATCGAACTGTTCCGAAATATCCTCCACGATCACGGGAACCATATCCTTCATGGCGTCATCCCGTATCCCAAGCTCATCCGCCAGAACGTCGAGAAACAGGGTGAACCTGTTGACCGCACGTTCACATCCTTCAACGTCAACATCCATATCGAAGTATTCCGCCCTGTGATCCTTCCGTGTTTCACCGTTCAGGGCTTTCAGCTTTCCGGCAAGAACACCCTTACCCGGCCTTTCCGCCTCGAACGCTTCGGCGAGATCATTGATGGAATGTGTCGTGTCAAACGCGACGCCGCGACGGGCCATCGTCGATTTCACAAGGAATTCGGAGGCATCCGCAGTGGCTTTGGTAAAGCTTTTACAGTTTGGTCTGGCATTCAGCCATGTTCCTTTGTTCATGACATATCTTAACTGTGTGAAAAGATTACCCAAGACACTGTTTATCTGCTGCATCTGAACGAGCCAGTCATCCCCATGCATCATGATCTTCTCTTTTGCCATATCCGGTTTTCTCCATCTGCCGGCCACGGGAACACCGTCCCGCGCCACGCTGTGCATCAGGGTGCCTAGCCGTTCGGCGTTGTCCTTGATGAACTCACGTCCGACCGTCCACGGATCAAGGTTCCGGAAGCCGAACAGCGGGCTGGTGGCGTCATCCATGTCCTCACCGACCCGTCCGGTATGGACCGGACGGAACGCCTCGTCTCCCTCCAGCATGAACGCGACGTCCCAGTCGCTGTCGGTCCGGTGCGTCCCCCGCGCCCGCGAGCCGTACAGGACCGCCGCCCTGGCCTCCGGCCAGCCGGACAGGACCTGACGGCAGACCTCCGCCAGATGGGATTCGTCGCGGATTGTCTCCATACCGGTTCCATACATGATCCGGGCACCGTTTTCCAGACCGGCGGATCGTTCCGGGTGTGTAGATAGTGTCTGCCAGAAAACCCCGTGTTTTTCCGGTGACAGGGCCGAATCCGGCGGATTCCGGCTTCGACGGGACGGCCGGTGGCAAAAACATATGGTGAACATCCGGGCCTCCGCCGGCCCGCGGGCACGCCGGTCCGGGCCCCGCAGCGGCGGGGCCTTCCATGGGCCGGTTCACCGGTGGACGCCCCGGTCAGGCGGCGGCGGGGAGCACGGGGCGCTCCCTCGCCGGCGGCGTGGGCGCGCCGCGCCCCGCGGAACGCCTCCCCGCTTTCCCGGACGCGGTCCGCCTTCGACAGCCTGCCTTTCCGCGGCATGGCGTCGGCTCCAGCATCCCGGCAGGCCTCAGCCGGTCCGGGGGGCTGTGCAGACCGCGGTCGAAGCTCACCACCGACAGGTCGGGGAACCGGGCCCGCGCGCCTCCCCGCCCATGGGGACCGCCACGTCCACGTCGCTCCCCTCCCACATCACCGAACGGTGCGGGAGGAATCCGTGACGGTCCTCCAGCACGCGGACGGGGACGCCGGGCTCCACCGGGACCCCGGTCTTTCCCTTCGATATCCAGCGCGTGTGCGGCCCGGATATCGAGCGCACCTTCCCGCGGTGCGGGATCGTCCCTCCCTTCAGGATCCGCCGTCCGGTTAGGTCCACCCGGTGCCTGACATGGCCGATGAAGCCCCGGATACTGTCCGATGGGCCCGGGATACCCAACATACCGTCGATCTCCGCGCGGCCCGCCTCCGCCCTGTCCGCCAGCTTCAGGGCGGGCCGGAGCGGCGCCTCCACGTCCCCCGGGCGCGGGTTGGCGAGCCGTGACGTGGCCACCCGGAGGTAGCCTTTCCGGAGCTTCCTGCACAGATGTTCCTTCCGCCGCCAGCCGGGCGGCCCCAGCCCCCCGCAGGCCCGGGGCACGTTCCGGACCATGCACCGCGCTGCGTCCATCGGCAGGCTGCGGTCGGTCGGATGATGCACGTCGGTCCCGGCCACGAAGGAATGACGGCGGCCGCGCGACGCGGCGCCAGGCTTTTCCGCGGCCACCCTGTGGCCCCTCTCCACGACCATCCCTCCGACCTCGGCGAGGAGTTCCGGCGAGGGGAGCTACACGCTGTCAACCAGCCACTGGTATCCGTATCCGTCCACGTCCCATGACCCGTGGCCCGGCCTCCGGCCTTCGCCGGATCGGCCGGTGCCCGTTCGCCAGGTCCTGAAGCCGGTCGAAACCGCACCCGGGACCCTGCTTCACGACCCCCAGCACCAGGATGGTCCATAGTTCCATCCCCGGCCTGCCGACCCGGCGGCTCTTTCCGGGAAGCACCATCCTGCCCGGAAGCCCGGACAGCCGCTTTCGGGTCCCTTCGTCGCTGTAAAGGTCCTGGAGGCCGATCGGGATCGCCGGGATGTCGTCCCGCGATTTCACGTTCAGCCTGATCCTCATGATGTCGGGGGCGCCGGGCCTCCGCCGGGTGTCGTGGACCTTGCGCATGGGGGCCTCCTGAAGGGGAGGACTGGCGGATTCCGTCATTTACCGCCCCACTTCCAGTCCGAAGTGCAACACCGGCCCGTCTCCGGAGCGAGGGGGTGGCCCCGAGCGGAGGAGGCGGGCCGGTGTTGAGGGATTTTCCGGCCAGGGGCCCGGATTTCACGCGGAATACGGCGGCTGTCCCTTCGAATCGGAGCGTAACCGGGCCTCCCGGCGGCGGCAGGGCCCCGCGGCGGGAGGTGGCGCGCCCGCCCGGGCGAGGGAGGGGGTGGCCCGACCGAAACCGGGCGGGCGCGCCTGCGGAATTCCCTCTCCCCCGTCGGCCGACGGGGCGAAGCGCCTCAGGGAGGCCGCGCCCGCGCGAAAGCCTCCGCCGGCGTCAGGTGGCCGGGCGCCTTGCGGGGGCGCGCGTTCAGGATGTCCCGGACCCGCTTCAAGCGGGCGTCCGTGACCTGCCGCGGGTCGGTCCCCTTCGGCAGGTACTGGCGCGGCGGCCCGTCGGTGTGCCCGTTCAGGCCCCGCTCCCACGGGTGGTGGGGCGTCGGGAGGAGGAAGTCGGCCTCCAGCGCCTTCGCCACCTTCGCGTGCCCCGCGAACTCCCCGCCGCTGTCCGCCGTGATCGTGTGGACCCTGGCGCCGAGCCCCTCGGGAAGGTCGGTCATCGCCCCGCCGACCGCCTCCGCCCTCTTTCCGTCAACCCGTTGGACAGGCGTGAATTCCGGGCATCCGTCAACGGGCGACACCACCGCACCGCCGTGTCCCCCGCCGATCACCGTGTCCGCTTCCCGGTCGCCGGTCCCCGCCTTCGTCCCGCCCTCTTCCGGGCGCTCCGGGATGTCCCTCCGGCCCGGGACATGACCCCGGCCCGCGTGGCGGCCACCCTGCCGGTCCGGTTCCTTTCCCCGCCGCCGCAGGTGCCCGCAAGGCGTTCCTCCGTCCCCGCGGTCCGCGCGTACGAGGTCGTATATCCGCTGACGGCCGACCATGCCGGGGTCCTCCAGCCGGAGACGCCCCGGGACCCGCTCCGGGCTCCAGCCCTCCCCGGCTTCGCCACGACCTTCACCCGGCGCTCCTCCGTCAGCTTCCCCGGGACCGAAGAGGCCCCGCTCCGGCGCCCGGTGGCCTTCCTCCGCGCCTGTCCCTGCCGGTATCCCCGCCCGCCGCCGTTGCGTCGGATCTCCCGCGATATGGTGGCCGGATGGCGGCCCGGCCGCCCGGCGATGGCCCCGTTCGAAAGCCCGCCTTTCCCCGTCGCGTATATCCGGCATCTTCCGTCGAAGGTCAGATGACGGTAGCCCTCGGGCATGACACTCTCCTGTCCTGCGCACAGGGACTGTCGCCGTTATCCGGCCGGTTCGCGGGATGCCGCACCCGAAACGCGGCTTCCCACCATCAACGGTGTTGCACTTCAGAGCGGAACGGGGGCCCGGAAATCGACTATACGGTCGTTTATTTCACAGCGCCGGATTGCAATAAATTCATTGGGTAAATGCTTATACAGATTGGAAGAAGTCTTTGAAAAAGCGGGATCGAACGCGTCGATACCGTGAGGCCACAATGCCGGATTCTGGCGGGATTGATTTCATAAAGCGCACTTTCGGCTTTCGTCCAGATAGATTTCCCTCAGACGTGTCGCCACTGGTCCCGGTTTGCCACCGCCGATCTTGACGCCGTCAATCTCCACCACCGGTAAGACGAATGTCGATGCCGATGTGATGAACGCTTCATCGGCGGACTTCGCTTCTTCAATGGTGAACGGTCGTTCATTGACGTCCATTTGTGCCAGTCGTGCAAACCGGAGTATGGCGGCGCGCGTAATCCCATGAAGGATTTCGTTGCCAAGGTTCCGGGTGATGATCCCGCCATCCTTGACGATATAGGCATTGTTGCTGGACCCTTCGGTGACGAATCCATCCTCGGTCATCCATGCGTCATGGCAGCCGTTCTTCTGGGCCAGCATTTTGACCATGGACGGATAGAGCAGCTGAATGGTCTTTATGTCCCGGCGCGCCCAGCGCAGATCCGGTACCGAGATCACTTTGAGTCCGGTTTTCACCTGCGGATTGTCCGCCAAGCCGGGTTTGGACTGGGTGAACAATACGAGGGTGGGGGATGTCCGCTCAGGATCGGGAAACGCGAAATCCCTGTCCGCCGGTGCACCCCTTGTGACCTGTAGGTAGACAAGACCGTCTTGGACCCGATTTCGGGCTACCAACTCGCGATGGATATCCAGAAGCGCATCACGGTCCAAAGGGGAGCCCATATCCAATTCGCCCAGCGATCGCGTCAACCGCGCCGCGTGTCGGTCGAAATCGACCAGTTTGCCATCCATGACACTCGTGACTTCGTAAACGCCGTCGGCGAAAAGAAAGCCACGGTCAAAGACCGATACGGTCGCCTCTTCCTCGGGCAAATAGGATCCGTTGACATATACAATCCGGCTCATCGATTCCACCTTTCCTTTTTCGGGTTCCATCCGCGTCGAGTCAGCCCCAAAGGTCCGACGATGGTGGATGCACGGACGAGCCGTCATAACCAAGCGGTGCTTTGCGGTCTTCCGCCAAAAGGAGCGGACCGTCAAGATCGACGAATGCGGCGTTCTGCGCGACCAGCACGGCCGGAGCCATCGCCAGACTCGATCCCACCATGCATCCGACCATGATCCCATATCCTTCCGCCAGCGCGGCGTCACGGAGCGCGAGCGCTTCGGTCAACCCGCCCGCTTTGTCGAGTTTGATATTCACGAAATCATACTTGCCTTTGAGGCTCGCCAGTGATGCGCGGTCGTGGCAGCTTTCATCCGCGCAGACGGGCAGGGGACGGGGAATCTCGGCAAGCATCCCATCGGTTTGTGCGGGTAACGGCTGTTCAACCAGTTCCACGCCGAGGCGAACCAGATGGGGCGCGAGGTCACTGTAGATATCCACCGTCCAGCCTTCATTGGCGTCAACGATGATCCGTGAGCCGGGAGCGCCTTCGCGAACCGCTTCCAGCCGCGGCATGTCGTCGGGTGTGCCAAGCTTGATCTTGAGCAGCTGTCGGTGCGAGTTCCCGGCGGCGGCGTTACGCATGTTGGCGGGAGTGTCGAGTGAAATCGTATAGGCCGTGATCACCGGTTTCGGCGCGGGAAGTCCCGCCAGTTCCCAGATCCGAAGGCTCCGCCGCTTCGCGTCCAGATCCCACAGTGCGCAGTCAAGCGCGTTCCGGGCGGCCCCGGCGGGAAACGTCTCCTGCAACCTGCCGCGATCCATGAGGTCAACGCGTTCCATCTGTCTCTCGACAGAGTTCAGGGTTTCTCCGTAGCGGGTGTAAGGCACGCATTCGCCTCTTCCGGCTATTTCGCCGTCGGTTACAGTAGCGGTCAGGACATGCGCTTCGGTTCGCGACCCCCGAGAAATCGTAAATTTCCGAACCAGCGGAAACACATCGCGCCTGACCGTCACTTCCATGTCCAGCCTCCGTCTGCCGCCACCGTGGCACGATGTCGGACTGTCCGCCTCTGGCCTTGATTCATTAGTGTATGAAGGTGCCGGTCAGGTCTCAACCAGGGCATCGACCAGCCTGCCGGCGCCTTGCCGGAATGGATCGACCGTCGGGAGTTCCATTCGATTTTCGATCCCCGCAAGGCAGGAGAGGGCGTCGTCCTCTTCCAGTGCCGCGGTGTTCACGGCGATGCCCGCCACCCTGCAGGCGGGGTTCGCCACTCGCGCCAGCTGCAGCGCCAGATCGCGTAGAGCCTCAAGTGACGGTAGCCGATAGTCGGGCAGACCACGCATGAACCGGCGTGTGGGCTCGTGACAGAGTACCAACGCATCGGGTTGGCCACCATGGATCAATGCCATGGTGACGCCGGAAAATGAGATGTGGAACAGCGATCCCTGACCTTCCAGGAGGTCCCAATGGGCGTCGTCATTGTCCGGCGTCAGCCATTCCACTGACCCTGCCATGAAATCCGCGACCACGGCATCCAGCGGTATGCCGTCACCATCGATCAGGATGCCGGTCTGTCCTGTGGCGCGGAAAGTCGCCGGCAGGCCGCGCTCCCTGAATTCGCGCTCAATGGCGAGCGTCGTATACATCTTACCTATGGAGCAGTCCGTCCCGACCGTCAGGCATCTCTTTCCCGAGCGTTTTTTCCCGTTGGCGATCGGGAACCGCGTTTCGGGCACCCGCACATCGTGCAGTGCACTGCCTTTGGCCTTGGCCAGGGCTAACAGATCAGGTTCGTCGCGCAGAAGGCTGTGAAGTCCCGCCGCGAGATCGAATCCCTTTTCCAACGCCATCAAGAGAATATCTTTCCACTCGGGAGCGATGAAACCGCCTCGGTTCGCGACGCCGATAACAAGCGTTTCGGCTCCGGATTCGCGAGCCTCCTCGAGCGATATATCGGGGAGCCCCAGATCCGCCCTGCAGCCGGGCATACGGTACTGGCCGATCGCGCGGTCCGGCCTCCAGTCTTTGATGCCCTGGCCGACCTTGGCGAATAGTTGGTCGGGTGCGTCACCGAGAAACAGCATATAGGGCGCTTTGATCATTGCTTGAATCCTCCTTTGGGCCGAGTTGACGCCAGCCCCGTCGATCTGACCCCGACATTCCGTCGCGGATTGGAGGGTGCCGGTGGACGAAAGGCCGATTTCAATGGATCCTAGCCGGTCTATGCGGGTGCCGCGTGATCCTGCGCGATCCAGACGCTTTATTGGCATATGCCGCACGCATAGACAAACCATTTGGAGAGGCAGGCCGTTTCCATCCACAGTCATTGGTCTGGAGCGCTGTTTTGGCGCGTTCGGCGGGCTTGCGGCACGAGTGAGGGCATACTACGTCGCTGGCAGTTCGAAGACCTATATGCCGGGGAACGACCGATGTCCTTTCTAGTCCAGCCGAATGCGCCGTCCCGACCTAATCGCTGTCAGCTCTTTGCCCCTGGTTCCCGTCCTGGAATATTCGGGAAAATGGCGGCAAGCGCCGCCGACGTGATCAATCTGGACCTTGAGGACAGCGTAGCCCCCGATGACAAGCCGCAGGCGCGCAGAAACATCATCGAGGCCATCGGCGGCGTTGACTGGGGGTGCAGGTGCCTGTCGGTTCGCATCAACGGACTCGATACGCCGTATTGGTATCGCGATGTCGTGGATCTATTGGAACAGGCTTCCGACCGGCTTGATCAGATCATGATTCCCAAAGTGGGTCGGGCGGCCGATGTCTATGCAGTGGACGCACTGGTGACGGCTGTGGAAACGGCTGCAGGTAGGACGAAGCGGATCGGCTTTGAGGTTATCATTGAGAGCGCTTCCGGCATCGTCCATGTGGACGAAATCGCGGCGTCAAGTCCCCGCCTGCAGGCCATGAGTCTGGGAGCGGCGGATTTCGCGGCGTCGATGGGGATGCAGACCACCGGAATCGGCGGTACGCAGGAGAACTACTACATGATGCACGAGGGCAGCAGGCACTGGTCCGATCCCTGGCATTGGGCGCAGGCAGCGGTCGTGGCCGCCTGCCGCACTCACGGGGTGCTGCCGGTTGACGGCCCGTTCGGTGATTTTTCCGATGACGAGGGCTTCGTTGCGCAGGCCCGCCGTTCGGCGACCCTTGGAATGGTGGGCAAATGGGCGATCCATCCCCGGCAGGTCTCTCTGGCGAACGGAGTTTTCACCCCTTCGGAAGAGCAGGTGGCGGAGGCCCGGCAGATTCTGGACGCGATGGAACGGGCCAGGAAAGAGGGATCGGGAGCGACCGTCTACAAGGGACGTCTGGTGGACATCGCGTCCATCAGGCAGGCGGAGGTCATCGTCGGGCAGGCGGCGGTGATCTCTGAGTCGGAACGGTCCTGACGGTATGAACTAAGCGACTTTCCGACGTGACCGGTTTCGGTCGCTTTCGAAAGGGGAAACGCTCTCCGGTAATCCGGGATACCGGTCTTTGTGCGGGCACATTACAGGAACGGCCATGAATGTGTTGATTGTCGCCCTCCCGACGTTTCGCTCCGCGTCGGGGATTCCGTGTGAACGATGACTGTCTGGTTTTCGGCCAGATGCTGAGTCCGGTGTTTTGTCGGCCATGTATGATCTCGCTGACGTCACTCTGAAGCGCGGTGGCCTTGGTATCAGATTTCCCGATCTGTCTGAGGTGCCTGTATACCGCAATTCGGAAGATTTTTCAGTCGCTTCGTGCTTATGGCCGGAGACCTGGGCCGAAGGCGAACATTGACGCCGTTCCAACTTCCTTCTTCACATTCGTTGTGAATCATCTGCCAAGGATCGATTCCGGCTACCGAAAACGGCTGACCCTACACGAACGCTGGTGGCGCCCTGCGCGATCGCCCTTTCGAAATCTCCGCTCATGCCCATCGACAGTTCCGCCAAACCGTTTCGCGCAGCGATTTTCGCCAGGAGCGCGAAATGCAGGGACGGTTCCTCATCCATCGGTGGGATACACATCAGTCCCACGACGGGGAGCTCAAGCTTTCGGGTCTCAGCGATGAACTCGTCCGCCTCCATTGGTAACACACCGGCCTTCCGTGGTTCCTCGCCGGTATTCACCTGCACGTAGAGTGAGGGGCATCGGCCAAGCTCGTCCCGTAGCCTTGCCATTGTCCGGGCAAGCTTTGGTCGGTCGAGGGATTCGATCGCATCGAAGAGCTGCATCGCCTGTCTTGCCTTGTTTGTCTGCAACGGTCCGATCAGGTGCAATATTACGTCGGGATAGAGTTCACGAAGCCTTGGCCATTTCTCGGTGGCCTCCTGAACCCTGTTTTCGCCAAAAAGCCTGTGTCCGGCGTCGAGTGCCGCAGCGACTCTTTCCAGAGGTTGCATCTTTGAGACGGCGATGAGCCGGGTCGAGCCGACTTCACGCCCCGTCCGGGCCTCTTCCGCCTGTATCCGTTTGCGGACCTCGCTCAGTGTCATCGTCGACCTCTCGTCAAGTTACCTGTCCATCCGAGTTACAGGGAAACGGCTTTAGGATTCCGGACAGTCATGAAGAAACACATATGGCGCCAGTTTCAAGCGGAGGATGCAGCCACGATTCGGAACATCTGTATTAAGTGTAAACCAGACGATACCGGCCTTGGCTACCGATCGATCAACTTTTCATTCACCGGATTGCCCGAGTCGATTCCGAAACATTTTCGTGGATCCCTAACTCGTCCCGCTAACGAACCTTTCAGGGACATGACCTCCGGCCGCGCCCCGGGCGCCGGCCCTGCGCGTTTCATGGAGCGCGCCGCGGGGCCGGACGGTGGGGCAGGCCACCGGGATCATGGCCACCAGGCAACAAGGAAACCACCGATGAGAAAGACACTTCTGACAACCACCGCGCTCGCCATGGGTGCGGGTGGCATCGCCGCGGCCCAGGAAGCGGAACCCGAACTTGGTATCGCGCTCAGCGGCGCGGCTGAAATGGGCATCGCCGGAAGCAAGGGCGATAACACCCGCTTCCATACCGACATTCAGGCGACCTTCACCATGTCGGGTGCGACGGACGGCGGCCTTACGTACGGAACCGCCATTGACCTGAGCGAAGTGAGCGACGAGGTCGATGGCACTGATCACGCTACGGGCAACGACGACGCCCACGGCGGTATCGCGATCAACATCGCCGGACCTTTCGGAACGCTCACCATGGGCGATACGGACGGCGCGTTTGACTGGGCCATGACCGAGACGGCTGTTGGCGGCTCTCTCCGGGACAACCATACCGGCCATCCGGGCTACAACGGCAACGGCGGCCTGGACGGAACGCATGACGGGCAGATCCTGAGCTATACGCACACCATAGGCGGCATCGGCATAGCGGTCAGCGCGGAAGTGCCTGACGGTGTCGAGGGTTCGCCGAGCGAAGGCAGCGCGGTTTTCGGTGTCGGCGCTAAATACTCGATGCCCATGGCTGGTGGCGCAAGCGTGGGCGTGGGCGTCGGATACCAGAGCGGCGACAAGGACATGGTCGATTACGGCAAGGATTACGCCGACCTCGGTGTGACCGGAATAATGAAACCCACAACAGGCCCCAACGCTAATCTCGCCCTCAACAGGTTTCTGAACGATAACCGTTCCGCGATTGGCGCCAGCGTCAACATGGCTTCGGGCGGCGGGCTTTCAGCGATCGTCAACTGGTCTCAGACCAGCCATGAGGGCAGCCGGGTAAATCGGGGAAATAACAACACTGTAATCGCCTGGGACAGCGACATAACGGTTACTCATTTCGGCCTGGGCGTAGGTTACACGGCGGGACCGGTGACCGTGGGCGCGAACTGGGGAAGAAACGAGACCGAAGTAGAGCTGAACCGCACACGTAACGGCAGCCCACATCAAGAGGCGACGCGGGAGATCAGCGCTACCGGAATTGGCCTCGCCGCCAATTATGATCTTGGCGGTGGCGCCTCGCTTCAGCTCGGTGTTGGCGATGGAACGACCGAAACCACCGACGAACCGGAAGGCGGCTCCAGCCCGGGCCCGGAATCCAAGGATCATAATAACTGGTCACTTGGACTGGCATTCTCGTTCTGAGGCCCGAATGAAATCAGTGAAAAGAAAGGATATGTCATGACAACCATGACTAAACTGGCGCTGCTTGCGACCTGTGCGGGCCTACTGACCGCCTGTGGAGGCGGCTCGGACAACCCCGCGATGGGTGGCGGTGGTGGAGACGGCAACGGCGCCGAAACTCCTACGCTAGAGCAGCGACTGGCGGAGCAGAACAAACTGGTCGATGAGGCTAGATCTGCCCGTAGAGCCGCCGAAAAAGTGGAGGACTTGACCGCAGATACCGCGTATGACGGTATCGATCATGTCACCGCTCAAGGGCGTTCAGCGCTCGTGCATGAAAGAGCCCAAGCCATCTTGACTGATTACGATCGCGTTATGCGACAACTTGGAATTGCGCAGGACAAGGTAGATGCTCTGAAAGATATCATGGAGGACAAGTCCATAACCATGGCGGAAAAGGATAACGCCGAGGAACTTCTCGGGCCAGCGGAATATCAAGTCGGAGAGATCCGCGAGATTCTGGGCCTGGATCGCGATACCGGAGAACCGGTTAAAAATAATATACCGGCGCTGAGACAGGCGTATCTCAAGGTCATAGAAGATCCGAACATGCGAAAAAACGCCGCCTATCACGAGGATAAAGCGGCGGACGCGGTCTGGGAAGCGCTTGAGGGGTTTAATGGGCAACCTGGGGATGGCTTGGGCGCCCTCGACAGATACATTGAGGAGGGCAGCGCTTTCGCGGTAAGTGAAAAGCCAAATGGCGCGATGACCTTCGAGGATATCGTTGGCGACGAACTGGATTTTGTGGACATCGGTAATCGAAGGCGCAATGCGGTTTCCGTAGAGGGTATGGAGCTAGAAAAAGGGAAGTCATACGTCGATAATTCTATGACTGACTTCAAATATAAGGGTATTATATACCTTGTTAGACATAAAATAATTCGGAATGAGTAGTTAGGGGCTTGAAGCCTGTCTCAAGATCGCTTATATATGATTCGCAGACAGAGGATAGCACAATGAACCTACTGACCATCTTCACCCGCTTTCCCGATCAGGAATCCTGCATCGCTCACCTGGAAAGAATCCGCTGGGGCGATGATCCACACTGCCCACATTGCGGCTGCGATCACGTCGCCCGCAAACAGGACAACGACCGCGTCGGTCGTTGGAACTGTCATGGCTGCAAATCCAGTTTCAACGTTCTTTCCGGCACCATATTCGAAAAGACCAAGATACCGCTTCAGAAATGGTTCCTTGGCATTGGCCTGATGGTGAACGCGAAGAAAAGCCTTTCGAGCCATCAACTCGCGCGGGACCTGGACATGAACCAGAAATCCGCCCACTACATGCAGGAACGTATCCGCGCTTCCATGCTGACCGAGGAAAAGATGCTGCTGCAAGGCGTCGTTGAAGCGGATGAGACCTATGTAGGCGGCAAGCCGCGCAAGGGTAACAGGCGCGATGACGACACGCCCACCAGGCGGGGTCGCGGCACAAGCAAGACACCGGTTATCGGAGCGGTTGAACGTCACGGAAACGTATCCGCCCGCGTTGCCACAGACCTTAGCGGCAAAGGTATCCTGCGCTTTCTGAAAGACACGGTCGATCCTGAGGGAACGCTGCTGATCACCGACGAATATTCCGCCTATAACGCGGCCAGTGACATCTATCAAAGGGCGGTCATAAACCACAAGGAAAGCTACGCAGACGGCGATACGCATACAAACACCATCGAGGGCTTCTGGGCCCTTGTGAAGCGCGCCTGGTACGGCTCGCATCACCATTACACCAAAGGCAGGATGCCGCTTTACATCGCCGAGTCCTGCTGGAAATACAACCAGCGCAAAAATACCGACAGCTTCGGAACCTTCATGCGGGAGTGCTTCGTGTGAACCGGCTCTATTATGGCGACTGCCTTACCATCATGGAAGAGATACCGCTTGGCAGCGTAGACCTGATCTATCTTGACCCGCCGTTCAATTCCAACCGCGACTACAACGCCATCTACACGACGGAGACTGGCAGGCCGTTACCGGATCAGGTGGAGGCCTTCTGCGATACCTGGACGCTGGACGAGGAAACGGAACGGGCAATCCAACATATGCCCGTATTGATGCGGGAAAACGGAATTGACGACGATATCGCCGAATTCTGGCGTATATGGTTGAACGCGCTGAGGAAAACCAATCCAAAGGTTCTGGCATATCTTGCGTATATGACGCAGCGCCTGCTTCGGATGCGCGGCATCCTCAAACCGACAGGTTCCATATATCTTCACTGCGATCCTACAGCTTCCCATTACATCAAGGTGATGATGGACGGGATTTTCGGGCATAGGAATTTCAGGAACGAAATTGTGTGGAAACGAACATCCGGCCATTCCGACTCAAAAACAATGGGTGCTGTTCATGATGTCATTCTGCGTTACGGGCGGACAGGAAAGGCCAGATATAACATTCAGTATGTTCCTTATAGCGAAGAATATACCAAAGAACGGTACAGGCACCGCGATTCCGACGGGCGACGATATATGGACGGAGATTTAACGGCCAAAGGCCTGAAAGGTGGAGGTTATAGCTATGAATACGAAGGCGTCAGTAACATATGGCGGGTTCCGTTCGATGCAATGAAACGCCTGCATGAGCAGAACCGTCTGTATTTCACGGCAGTCGGAGGAATACGGATAAAGCGGTATCTAGATGAAATGAAAGGCGTTCCTGTCAACGATCTATGGACGGATATTCCGCCGGTTAACAGCCGGGCAAATGAAAGGCTTGGGTATGCGACGCAGAAACCCTTGGCCCTCCTGGAGCGGATCATCAAGGCCAGCACCAAGCCCGGCGATACGGTGTTCGATCCGTTCTGCGGGTGCGCGACGACCATCGAGGCGGCGCATCGACTCAACCGGAAATGGATCGGCATTGACATAGCGATACACGCCATCAAGCGCGTCGCGAGCGTAAGACTGCGGGATCGTCTTGGCCTTGTCGAGGGAACGGACTTCACCGTTGAAGGCGTTCCGCGAAACCTTGAGGGAGCGAAAGACCTCTGGGAGCGGGACAAGTATCACTTCCAGAAATGGGCCGTCGAGCAGGTGGACGGGTTCGTTACGGCAAGGAAGAGCGGTGACGGCGGGGTGGATGGCCGTCTTTATTTTGATCTCCCCGGCGAGCGTGATCTTCAGAGCATGGTGATTGAGGTCAAGGGCGGCGCGAATGTCGGGATAGGCGTTGCGCGCGATCTAAGGGGAGTGCTTGAACGCGATTCCGCACAGATGGCGGGACTGATAGTGATGGATGATCTGGGTGACCGGAAGAAGGCGAATTTCGCCAGGGAAATGGCACAGGCCGGGGATATGGACGCGCTGGGCATGAAATACGCGCGTATGCAGATGCTGACCGTTCAGGAAATACTTGACGGCAAGCGGTTCCTTACGCCTTCTGTCGCTCGCGGCAAAGGGCTGGCCCAGCCCAGACTTCCCATCGGATAATGGGCTTCAAGCCCCTAACTACTCATTCCGAAATAATTTGTTAAACTGATTTCACAAAACGAATCAGGGATATGACGATGGCACACAACGCACCCGGCAAGCACCACCGTGAGGGAATGACAATTTTCGAAATCATGGACATGTTTCCCGACGAAGCGAGTGCGGAAGCATGGTTCGAAACGGTTCGCTGGGGTGAGGCGGGCAAGCCCAGAGAATGCCCGCATTGTGGATGCGCCGACAAAATTAGCGTCGTGAAAAGCCGGAAGCCAAGACCCTACCATTGCGGTTCATGCCGCAGCTATTTCAGCGTCAGGATCGGAAGCGTCATGGAAGCGTCTAAAATACCGTTGCGCAAATGGGCGGTCGCCATTTACCTGAACGCCACCAGCCTCAAGGGCGTGTCGTCCATGAAGCTGCACCGCGACCTTGGCATAACCCAGAAGTCGGCATGGTTTATGGCGCACAGACTTAAGGAGGCTTTCCATACGGATAGAGGAGTGTTCGCCGGTCCGGTGGAAGCCGACGAGACCTATTTCGGTGGCAGGGAGCGCAACAAGCACGCGAAGGACAGACTGAACGCCGGACGTGGAACGGTTGGCAAGACGGCGGTGGCTGGCGTGAAGGATCGGGAGACCAACCAGGTCGCCGCGAAGGTGGTGCCGGACACAAAGGCGAAAACGCTTCAAGGCTTCGTTGAGAGCCATACGGAACCGACGGCGCAGGTCTACACCGACGACGCGAAAGCCTATGTCGGGATCAGGCGCAGGCATGAAAGCGTCAGGCACAGCGCGGGGCAATACGTGCGGGGCGACGTGCATACTAACGGCATGGAGTCCTTCTGGGCAATGCTTAAGCGGGCGCACAAGGGCACCTTCCACAAGATGAGCAGAAAGCACATGAACCGGTACGTCCGGGAATTCGTCGGACGGCACAACGTTAGGGAAGCCGACACAATCGACCAGATGAGGGGAATAGCCATGAACATGATCGGAAGACGGATCACTTATCGAAAACTGATTGAGCCCAACGGCCTTCCGTCGGGCGCGCGGTCATGAGGGACATTGTCATTCCACCGGTCGTCAACGATCCGGTCAGATTGGCCAGAACGCTGTTTCCGAAACCATCGCCTGAAAAAAGTGGAAACAAGGTGGCGACAGGTGGCGGCGATGGCGGCCAGAGCGGGACACATGAACGCCGCGGCGAGGCACCCAAAGCGAAAGCGGCGGCATCCTCCCGCGCGTATGATCAACCCCGGGAATGACCCGAGAAAGGGGCGCGGCAGCTAACTGGTCAAACCAGACGGTCTGGACAGGTGACAACCTTCCTATCATGCGCGGGATGAACAGCGCGTCGGTGGACCTGATCTACCTTGATCCGCCGTTCAACTCGAAAGCCAACTACGCCGCGCCGATCGGAAGCGAAGCGGCGGGCGCCGCTTTCAGGGACACGTGGACGCTGGCGGACGTGGATATCGCATGGCTTGACCTGATCGAGGCGAAGGAACCGGCCCTTAACCGGGTCATCGCCGCTGCCATGACCAAAAGCGATAAGGCCTATCTGATCTACATGGCCGCGCGACTGCTGGAGATGCGGCGCATCCTCAAGCCAACCGGTTCGATATATCTCCACTGCGATCCGACCATGAGCCACTATCTCAAGCTGGTCATGGACGCCGTGTTCGGTCGACGGGCGTTCAGGAATGAAATCGTGTGGAGCTATCAGAGATGGACAGGAGCGACGAAACATTTCCAACGGATGCACGACATAATTCTGTTCTATGCGGCATCCTGCAAAACGGTATTCAACGCACTTCAGGAATCCTACAGCGCCAAATCCAGGCACAAAGGCGCGAGGCGAACGGTTTTCGCGGAAGGGACGATAGAACAGTCTTACACGGATGACACAAGTCGTATGAAGTCCATGCGCGACGTTTGGGACATTTCCTATCTCAACTCCCAGGCTAAGGAGCGCACGGGCTACCCCACACAGAAGCCCCGTTCACTTCTTGAAAGGATCATCGCCGCCAGCAGCGATCCGGGCGACATGGTTCTGGACCCGTTCTGCGGCTGCGCGACGGCGTGCATAGCGGCGCAGGACCTTAACCGGGAATGGGTTGGGATTGACGTCTCGCCGAAGGCCGCTGAACTGGTGCTGCTGCGGCTCAGGAATGAGCTTGGCATGTTCGCGCACCATACGGTGGTCAATCGCACGGACATCCCGCAACGCACAGATATCGGGACACTGATCCGCTACAATCACCTGAGGAACAGACGGCTTCTGTATGGCGAGCAGGGCGGGCACTGCAACGCATGCAAAACGCACTTCCAGTTGCCGAACCTCACGGTCGACCATATCATCCCGCGCTCAAAGGGAGGGACGGACCACATCGGGAACCTCCAGCTTCTGTGCGGACGCTGCAATTCCGTAAAAGGTAACAGGGGCATGGAATACCTTATCTCGAGGCTCGCGGCGTAGTAAATCTGGGAACCGGACGTCTAACAAGGTATATAATCCCCTAATTTAAGGGCTGCTCATTGGCTGAAGAAGGATGTCAGCAGGCTGAGATTGAGGCCGCTCTATCGAAATGGAGGCAGGGCGATTTCGTATTAATGGACTGCGGCTTCCTCGCTGCAATAGAATCCAATGGTGCTGAGGGGGTTGAGGCCGGGATTGATAAAGCGGTAAATGGCCTTGCCGTGGTGAGTCAAACCTGTGACATTGTGAGGCTGCAATCGGATCGGCCATTTGTAAATATGTGCCCTTTGGTAGAGCGGAATCAACATGTTGCACGAGATGTGGCCCGTGGACGTAAGCCGAACCTATTTGAGATTGAAGGTGCGCCTGAAAACTTATTCGCTGATATCAGCCGGATGATGTCGATAAAGAAAGAAATTCTCGCAAATTGGCCCCGGCGTGATGGATTCATGTCTGATCAGGGCCGGAAGCGTTTCGGAGCAGCTCTTGAACGCAAGTTTGGACGTTTCGCATTTCCAGATGCATTTGATTTAGCACCCCCGTTCCGCTCTGAAGTGCAACACCGTTGATGGTGGGAAGCCGCGTTTCGGGTGCAGCATCTTGCGAATCGGCCAGATAACGGCGACAGTCCCGGTGAACGAGCCGAGGAGAGTGTCATGCCCGAGGGCTACCGTCATCTGACCTTCGACGAAAGATGCCAGATATACGCGCTGAGGAAAAGCGGGCTTTCGAACGGGGCCATCGCCAGGCAGCTGGGCCGCCATCCGGCCACCATATCGCGGGAGATCCGACGCAACGGCGGCGGGCGGGGATACCGGCAGGGACAGGCGTGGAGGAAGGCCACCGGGCGCCGGAGCGAGGCCTCTTCGGTCCCGAGGAAGCTGACGGAGGAGCGCTGGGCGAAGGTCGTGGCGAAGCTGGAGGAGGGCTGGAGCCCGGAACAGGTCTCGGGGCGTCTCCGGCTGGAGGACCCCGGCATGGTCGGCCGTCAGCGGATATACGACCTCGTACGCGCGGACCGCAGGGACGGAGGAACGCTTTTCGGGCACCTGCGGCGGCGGGGAAAGAAACCGAACCGGCAGGGTGGCCGCCACGCGGGCCGGGGTCACATCCCGGGCCGGAGGGACATCTCGGAGCGCCCGAAAGAGGTCGGGGCGAAGGCGAGAATCGGCGACTGGGAAGCGGACACGGTGATCGGCGGGGGACACAGCGGTGCGGTGGTGTCGCTTGTGGACAGATGCTCGAAATTCACGCTTCTCCAACGGGTTGACGGAAAGAAGGCGGAGGCGGTCGGCGAGGCGATGACCGACCTTCTCAAGGGGCTCGGCGCCAGGGTCCACACGATCACGGCGGACAACGGCAAGGAGTTCGCGGGGCACGCGAAGGTGGCGAAGGCGCTGGAGGCCGACTTCTTCTTCGCGACGCCCTATCACTCGTGGGAGCGGGGCCTGAACGGGCACACCAACGGGCTGCTGCGCCAGTACCTGCCGAAGGGGACCGACCTGCGGCAGGTCACGGACGCCCGCGTGAAGCGGGTCCAGGACATCCTGAACGCGCGCCCCCGCAAGGCGCTCGGCTACCTGACGCCGGCGGAGGCTTTCGCGCGGGCGCGGCCTCCCTGAGGCGCTTCGCCCCGTCGGCCGACGGGGGAGAGGGAATTCCGCAGGCGCGCCCGCCCGGTTTCGGTCGGGCCACCCCTTCCCTCGCCCGGACGGGCGCGCCACCTCCCGCCGCGGGGCCTTGCCGCCGCCGGGAGGCCCGGTTACGCTCCGATCCGAAGGGACAGCCGCCGTATTCCGCGTGGAATCCGGGGCCCTGGCCGGAAAATCCCTCAACACCGGCCCGCCTCCTCCGCTCGGGCCACGCCCTCGCTCCGGAGGCGGGCCGGTGTTGCACTTCGGACTGGAAGTGGGGGCAATAAAGAAATTTAAGGAGCGGGTTTGGACACGCCATGACCGATCGGATTCGGTGCCCGGTCGGGTCTATCGATCGCTTCAGCAGATCCGCTTCGCAGCCGATCCCAACTGGGACGTTTCCGGCATCACAATCACGCTCGTAGCGATTCTTAACCCTGAAGCCGAGCGGGAAGTCAGCAATATGGTGATCAAACATGAGCTTGACCAGCAGATTTCAAAAATAAGATGCCCGCTGGCATGTCGTGGAGTGAATTCCCGTTGTGGTTGGGCTCGCTAATTGGTGTCTGCCAGAAAACCCCGTGTTTTTCCGGGGATCGGGCCGAATCCGGTGGATTCCGGCTTCGACGGGACGGCCGGTGGCGGGAACGTATGGTGAACATCCGGACCTCCGCCGGCCCGCGGGCACGCCGGTGCGGGCCCCGCAGCGGCGGGACCTTCCATGGGCCGGTTCACCGGTGGACGCCCCGGTCAGGCGGCGGCGGGGAGCACGGGGCGCTCCCTCGCCGGCGGCATCAGGCCGAGGCGGTGG
This sequence comes from uncultured Rhodobacter sp., assembly GCA_965201085.1. Taxonomy (GTDB): domain Bacteria; phylum Pseudomonadota; class Alphaproteobacteria; order Rhodobacterales; family Rhodobacteraceae; genus JAPOUP01. The sequence continues at coordinate 215,577 of CBDAVS010000025.1, forward strand.
ACGTTCGCGGCCAGCACCGCCAGCGCCACGGCGCGGGCGAAACCCTTCTTTCCGTGGCTCCGCACCCGGTCGAGGCCACGGTGCTCCAGGCTGTTGATGGCCGACCCGCCGGCGGCGTGGGCGCGCCGCGCCTCGCGGAACGCCTCCCCGCTTTCCCGGACACGGTCCGCCTTCGACAGCCTGCCTTTCCGCGGCATGGCGTTCAGCTCCAGCATCCCGGCAGGCCTCAGCCGGTTCGAGTGGCTGTGGAAACCACGGTCGAAGCTCACCACCGACAGGTCGGGGAACCGGGCCCGCGCCTCCCCGCCCATTGGGACCGCCACGTCCACGTCGCTCCCCTCCCACATCACCGAATGGTGCGGGATGAATCGGTGCCGGTCCTCAGGGACGCGGACCGGAACGCCGAGCTCCACCGGGACCCCGGCCTTTCCCTTCGATATCCAGCGGGTGTGCGGCCCGGATATCGGGTGCACCTTCCCACGGTGCGGGATCGTCCCTCCCTTCAGGATCCGCCGTCCGGTCAGGTCCGCCTGGTGCCTGACATGGCCGATGAAGCCCCGGATACTGTCCGATGGGCCCGGGATGCCCAACATACCGTCGGTCTCCGCGCAGCTGGCCTCCGCCCTGTCCGCCAGCTTCAGGGCGAGCCGGAGCGGCGCCTCCACGTCCCTCGGGCGGGAGTTGGCGAGCCGTGACGTGGCCACCCGGAGGTAGCCTTTCCGGAGCTTTCCGCAAAGGTATTCCTTCCGCCGCCAGCCGGGTGGCCCCAGCCCCCCGCAGGCCCGGGACACGTCCCGGACCATGCACCGCGCCGCGTCCATCAGCAGGCTGCGGTCGGTCGGATGGTGGACGTCGGTCCCGGCCACGAAGGAATGACGGCGGCCGCGCAACGCGGCGCCAGGCTTTTCTGCGGCCACCCTGTGGCCCCTCTCCACGACCATCCTTCCGACCTCGGCGAGGAGTTCCGGCGTGAGGAGCGACACGCTGTCAACCGGACGCCGGTATTCGTATCCGTATCCGTCCACGTCCCATGATCCGTGGCCCGGCCTCCGGCCTTCGCCGGATCGGGATGTGTTGGTTCGCCAGTTCCCGAAGCCGGTCGAAACCGCACCCGGGACCCTGCTTCACGACCCCCAGCACCAGGATGGTCAACGGTTCCATCCCCGGCCTGCCGACCCGGCGGCTCCTTCCGGGCAGCACCATCCTGCCCGGAAGCCGGAACAGCCGCTTTCGGGTCCCTTCGTCGCTGTAAAGGTCCTGGAGGCCGATCAGGACCGCCGGGATGTCGTCCCTCGATTTCACGTTCAGCCTGATCCTCGTGATGTCGGGGGCGCCGGGCCGCCGCTGGGTGTCGTGGACCTTGCGCATGGGGGGCTCCTGAAGGGGAGGACTGGCGGATTCCGCGGCATATGGTGGCGAATCCGCCCCCTGACTGCCATATCCGGTGATTCTTCGCAAGGCGAATTCCGTCATTTACCCCAAAAACCGCAGCTTGGCGGTTTTCTGGCGGACACTAATTGAGTTGGCAGCTAATGATTGCCTTTTGAGCGAAAGGGCTGACTTTGATTTTCTCAGCGAATGAGTTGAACGGGTCCGTTTAGCGAATTGCTTGATGAAATTTGAGCAGGTGTCTGTATTGTTGCGGAACGTGACCTGCTATCCGGCCAGTTTCCGCTTCGTACAGAGTTGTTGAATCCGGCAACCCGTGGATTGCTGAGTGAGTGCGGTCGCTGAGTCGAATATCATGGATTTCCACCAACGCACTGATCTCACATTCTGGCGTTGCGCCCACTTTGGATGATCTCGTCAGCCTTGGCGGTTCATGAATTCGGCCTGTTTTGTTGGGTGTCAAAGTATGATGGTGGCTCGACCTCTGCATTGCATGCATTTAAGCGCATGGCGCTAAGCCATTGGAGCACCCCTAATCCAGCCTTCATATTTGGCAAGCTTTTTCTCAGGGGCCGATGGCATTGGGTCGAATGCGGCATTCAGGCGACCGTCGCGGTCAGCATCCCGTAGCCACGAAGCCGTCGCGAATGCATCAAGCTGGTCCGGCGTCCCACCATCGAGGGCGTATCGGCCTGAATCTTTGTAAATCCGAGGGTATGCTTCAACCAGACAGGAGCTACCCATAGGGCACTCCCAACCATCAAAAGGCCAGATGCGTAGGTCTCGCAACTCGCATCGCAGCATATGAAGAAATGGTAGACCGGCATGAGTGGAATGTGCAACTTGCCCCGGAACATCGAATTGGAAGACGGACTTTGCCGACCCGCACAAGTCCTCTGTAGACCGCTTCCAACTAGTCTCGCCCATGCGCGCCTTCCCTTTGCCGCAACGTCCTTTCCGAATATCATTCACCGTTATTCCTGGTTCGTCGCCTGGCCGGTGTTTGCAAAAGTCATCCAGAAAACTGTCGTAGTCGTACTTTAGTGTTTGCCTTGAGTTCCTACTTTTTTGGCGTATCCCGACTCTGGAAATCCAGCTATACAGGGTTCATTTCGACCCAGTCGGCGAAAACCGAGATGTAGTGCCCCTGATGGCGATTTCATTTGACATGCGCGTCCGGCACGCAATATGCTCCAACCATGTTCGTACGAAGGAAAAAACTTGCGGGCGGCCGCACGAAGGTCCAGATCGTCAGGTCCGTACGAAATGGTGACAGGGTTCGGCAGCGCGTCCTGCGGCATGTCGGCACGGCGACCACCGAGGCCCAGCTCGAGCGGCTCGAGGGCCTCGCACGCCTCATCATCGGGGAAATCAGGCAGAAGGACAGCGGCCAGCCAGCCCTGTTCCCGCCGAAACGGTTCGCGGACCTGATCGAGAGTTCCAGGCGGGCGGCACGGGATCCCGAGCCTCTGGGGGTCGACCTGGCCGACTGCCGCGAGGAGAGCCGGGTCATTGTTGGGGTCCGTGAGGCTTTCGGTTCGGTTTACGGCCAGCTTGGCTGGGACAGTCTGTGCGGGGCCCGTCGCATGAGCGCCAACCGCATCATCAGGGAACTGGTGCTTGCCCGGATCTCCCAGCCACTCCCGAAACGAGCCACGGTGCGTGAGCTTGACAGCCATGGGGAACTGTCCCTGAACCTGAACTACGTCTATCGCAGCATGGACCTGATCGACGACGCCCGGATCGAGGCGATCCGCCAGCGGTCGCTGGATGTCGCGAAGACGCTGCTTCCGGAGCCCCTGACCGCGATCTTCTACGACACGACGAGCCTGTATTTCGAGAGTGAGAGGGACGACGATCCGCCGCTCAAGGGTTTCAGCAGGGACGGAAAGCCGCACCGGATCCAGGTTCTGTTCGCCCTTCTGGTGACGCCGGAGGGACTTCCGGTCGGCTACGAGCTGTTTCCGGGCAACACCTACGAAGGCAACACCCTCGTGACGGCGCTCGAGGGTCTGGAACGGCGTCATGACGGGGCGCGTTTCACGGTGGTGGCTGACGCCGCGATGATCAGCGCGGACAACCAGGCGGCGCTTCGACGGCGCGGCACGCCCCATATCCTCGGCGCCCGCCTGAAGTCCCGCCCCGCCGCGCAGAAGCGAAAGATCCTTGATCCGGACAGCTACAGCGCATGGAGCCGGGACGGGTGCTCGCGGTCGATCGGCCGCTACCTGTGCATCGAGGACGGCGAGTGCAGGCTCGTCGTCACCCACTCATCACGACGGGCCCGCAGGGACGTCCACGACCGGGAACGCCGGATCGACAGGCTGCGCGCAAGCCTGAATGGAAGCCGGAAGCCGGCCTCGCATGGCAATCGTGGCACCGCCCGGTTCCTGGATTTCCCCGACGGGCAGGTCCGCCTGAACGAGGAAAAGGTGGCCGGGGCGGCACGCTGGGACGGGCTTCGGGGGATCGTGGCCTGGGGCTGCGGGGAGACCGACCCGCGCGACCTGGTCATCCAGTACCGCAGGCTGGCGGAAATCGAGGCGTGCTTCCGGACGAACAAACATGACCTCGCCATCCGGCCGGTTTTCCACTGGAAGGAGCGCCGGGTGCGGGCACACATCGCCATCTGCTACATGGCTTTCTGCTGTCTCCAGCACCTGCGCCAGCGGCTGGCGGTTCAGGGTCACCGGATGAGCCCCGACCGCATCCGACGGGCGCTGAACGGCCTGCAGATCAGCATTCTGTACGAAACGAAAGGCCCGAGGAAATTCGGCCTTCCCAGCGCGGCCTCGGCCGACGCCAGGCAGATCTACCGCACACTGGGGCTGAACTGGAACCGGGCTCCGTTCATCTACACACGAAAGGCGATACGGACGAATTCCTGACGGCCCCCGAACCGGAAGACAGAGCGCGGACCACCGGAAAGTAGTGCCCTCTTTCAGGAGTGATGTCCATTATATCAATGGGTTGCGTTCAAAAAAGTATGAACTCAAGATATGAAGAAATGGTAGACCGGCATGAGTGGAATGTGCAACTTGCCCCGGAACATCGAATTGGAAGACGGACTTTGCCGACCCGCACAAGTCCTCTGTAGACCGCTTCCAACTAGTCTCGCCCATGCGCGCCTTCCCTTTGCCGCAACGTCCTTTCCGAATATCATTCACCGTTATTCCTGGTTCGTCGCCTGGCCGGTGTTTGCAAAAGTCATCCAGAAAACTGTCGTAGTCGTACTTTAGTGTTTGCCAGAAAACTCCCAAGTCACGGTTTTTCGCGGTAAATGACGGAATCCGCGTTGGGAGGACTCACCGGATATGGCAGTCAGGGGACGGATTCGGATAAATGGATATCAGAAAAGATTTGATGGGCGGGGGTAAATTGCGGTGCCATCCCATTCATGCGCTAAACCCGCGAGGAATCCAGGAAATCTAGCACATCGGCGGCGTTCCTGTCCAGTGGAAACACCGGATAGAACACCCGTTTGATCCGCGTACCGCGCAACACCAGCGTCAGCCTCTTGAAGAGAAATTGTCCATCCACCCCCATTGTTGGCAGACAAAGCGCGCGCGCCAATTTCAGATCAGTATCGGACAGCAGCGCAAATGGAAGATGCAGTCGGTTCACGGCCTCGCGCTGATATCCCGTGCTTTGAGTCGAGACACCGTAGACAGTCGACACGCCCCTGTCGGCAAGCGCTTGGGACAGATCGCGAAACGCACAGGCCTGCGGTGTGCAACCCCTCGCGCCGGGTATCTCGTCCCAGCCAACTGGCAACGGAACTCCGGGTTTGCCGGTCATCGGATAGAAAAAGAGCACATTCCAACCCGTTAGATGACCAGGATTGACCTGACCGCCACATGTTGAGGGCAGAGTAACCTCCGGCAGGCACGTTCCATCCAGATGGTCGGCTGACCCATCGTCAACGGGTGCCGGAATTCCGCGCCAGTCAACCACATCAAGATTTTCCTGAGCTATCGGGCCACCATGCATTCAACTTTTTGTCCGCGCGGGAACATATCCTTCCGCTGCAACTTTCGGGAAGCGCAATATACATTGGCCCGGTCTGCTTTCTCCGTTCCAGGCCTCGATCCGCTTCAATATCCTGACCTGCGGTCGACGAGGTGAAGCAAAGGCTCCCCGGCCTCGCAGCGCCGGATATTTTCGGCGATCAGTCCGCTTGCCGACGCGGGACGGGTTTCGCTGGCCTGATGCGGTGTGACCGTGACCCGCTTATGCGTCCAGTAGGGATGGCCCGACGGAAGTGGCTCTTCACGGAATACGTCAAGCGTGGCATGGGCGATCCGGCCCGCGTTGAGAGCCGCGAGCAGCGCGTCGTCGTCAATCAGTTGTCCGCGCCCGGGATTGAGAATAAACGCACCGTCCGGAAGCAAAGCCAAGGTTTGGGTGTCAAGCAAGTCGTGCGTGGCAGGGGTCAGAGGCAGCAGAAGGATGAGGATTTCGGCCCCGTCCAGGGCCGACGCCAGCCCGTCCGGCCCGTATCTGCAGATCACGCCATCGATGCTCTTGGGCCGACGGCTCCAACCCGTTACGCTGAAATTCAAGGCGGCGAGCGCCGAGGCGCAGGCCCCCCCAAGCTCTCCCAGTCCCAGGATCGTTATTCGTCTGTCTCTGGCCAGTGGCGGCGGGTCGAAGCGCCAGACATGATCGGGATTGACGATATGCGCATCCATTCCGAGATGGTGGCGCAGCGCATGGCCGACAACCCATTCAACCATTCCTTCGGTTAGCCCGGGATCCACCATGCGGGTCAGGGGCTGCGTCAGGGTTTGATTGGATATGATGTCCTCGACACCCGCCCACAGGCTCATCACCGCCTTGGCCCGCGTACATGAACTGAAGTCCCGAAATTCCGGGTTTGGAGCGTAGATTACGTAGTCCACCCAATCAGGGTCAAGATCGGGCGATATCTCCGCTTCGATACCCGCTTTGGAGAGCGCATCGCCAAGGGGGTGTCTGAAACCCTCCCAACGACTCGAACCCGCCGTAAACAGCACTTTGATCATTCGCGTTTTCCTACACCGGGTTCCTAGGTCTGTGGATATGGGCCGACTGGACCAGACCGAAACCGATCATCAGCATCAGTAAGGCGGAACCGCCATACGATATGAGCGGCAGTGGCACCCCCACCACCGGCATCAATCCCGTGACCATGGATATATTGACCGCGAAGAACAGGAAAAACGTCGCCGAGACCCCGAGGATGAGCAGGGAAGAGAATCGGTCCTTGTTTCGAAGGGCTGAGAGGATGCAGTAAATGATGATCAGCGAATAGAGCGCAAGAAGGGAGGAGGCGCCAATGAAACCCAGCTCCTCCGCAAGTGTCGTGAAAATGAAGTCAGTGTGTTTTTCGGGCAGGAAATTTAGACGGCTTTGGCTGCCCTGCATAAGCCCCAGCCCGGTCCAGCCACCCGATCCGAGTGCGATCTTCGACTGGATGATGTGATAGCCCGATCCAAGAGGATCGGCTTCGGGATTGAGAAACGCCTCAATACGCAGATACTGGTAATCTTCCAGGGGCTGCCACTCCGTTCCACGAAGAAGAAATGTCAGGGTGACGACCCCGCCGCCACCCGCCGTCAGAGCGGCGAAATAACCCCAATGGACACCCGCGAGAAACATCATTGTCGTTCCCCCGACGACAAGCAGGATCGATGTCCCAAGATCGGGCTGTCTGAGGACGAGAGTGGTCGGAAGCGCGATCAGGAGAACCGGAATCGCCACCCAGAGCGGTCGCGAAGTCTTCTGAATGTCAAGTTTATCGTAATATGCGGCAAGAATGACCACCAGGGCCAGTTTGGTGATCTCGGAGGGCTGCAGTCGCATGAAGCCAAGATCGATCCAGCGCTGTGCGCCCATGCCGACGGTGCCCACGAACTCCACAAGCACCAACAGCAGGATCGATATCGCATAGGCAGGTGCGGCGACGTTTTTCCAGAACGAAATCGGAACCATCGCGATCACGAGCATCGCGGCGATGCCCAGTGCGAAGCGTCTCATCTGGGCAGCGGCCCAAGGTGTTGGGGAACCGCCGGCGACCGAGTAGAGCATCAGGAACCCGAGTCCCGCCACCGCCGCTAGAAGCAAAAGTAGCGCGAGGTTCATATGGAGCGCCTTCCGGGGACCGGTCGGTATCTTGCGGTCGGTGAATTCGGGAAGACTCATGCGCGATGCCGCCTTCGGATCAGAATCTCCGGATCGCGCAGCTTCAGCTGCCGTTGTTGGGTCTCGACGGTTCCGCGCTGGCTTTGCGGATAGTCAGACAGCGGCGGTGTGCCTCCGTAAATGGCCTGCAGCACGATATCACGACCGATCGGGGCGGCGGCAAGGGAGCCTCCACCGCCATGCTCAACAACTACCGCGCAGGCGATTTTCGGCGCGTCAAGCGGAGCGTAACAGACAAAAAGCGCATGGTCACGGCTCTTCCACGGTAGGTCTTCATTGGCTATGACACCTCGTTCCCGCTCCTCTTCGGTAATGCTGCGGACTTGGCTTGTGCCGGTTTTTCCGGCCAGTCGCCTGCTCTCGTTAAGGATGCGACTTCCGAAGGCGGTCCCTTTCGGACTGTTAACGACATCAGCCATCCCATCGCGGACCCATTGAAGATGTTCAGGCGCGATCCCGAGTTCTTCCCAATCGGGCGGCGGTTGTTCAATCCCGTTGATGGATTTGATCAGTCGTGGAACCACGGCCCTGCCGGAAGCTATGCGGGTGATCATGACGGCGAGCTGTAATGGTGAGCTCAGCACGAATCCCTGACCGATGCTTGCGTTCAGCGTGTCACCCACCACCCAATCTGCCGCTCGTTTTCTGAGTTTCCAGTTCCGATCGGGAACCAGCCCCTGCTGCACCGCCGATAAGGGCAGGTCAAAGCGTTGACCCAAACCCAATCGCCTGCTCATCGATGCGATTTTCTCGATGCCCACACGTATGCCGGCATCGTAATAGTATACGTCACAGCTCTCCACGAGCGACCTATGCAGGTCAACATCGCCATGCCCGCGTCTATGCCAGCAGTGGAATTTCCGGCCGCTGACCTCGACGTGTCCGGTGCACCGTATCTCAAGATCGGGCTTGATCAATCCTTCCTGAAGCGCCGCCAGAGCCGTGACTGGCTTAAAGGTGGATCCAGGTGGGTAGATCCCCTGCGCCGCCTTGTTCGAAAGCGGACGGAACTCGTTTTTGATCAATGCGTTCCAATCCAGGAGCGAGATGCCCTTGACGAATTCATTCGGATCGAATGACGGGGTCGACCCCAGAGCCAGAATATCACCGCTGGTTATATCCATCACCACGGCGCTGGCGCTTTCTTCCCCCAACCTCGCCTGCACGTAGTTCTGCAGTCCGCTGTCGACGGTGAGCTGGAGTTCAGCCCCGGGTCTGCTTTCCTGTTCGCTGAGCTGCCGCATGACACGACCGGTTGCGTTGACTTCCTCCTGCCGAAACCCCACCTGGCCGCGCAGTGCGTGCTCCATCCTGGCCTCCACACCGGTCTTTCCGACCTGGAAATTCGGAATCTGCAGGAGCGGATCGCTGTCGTCGGCAAGGTACCCTTTGGTTAGGTCGTAGTCGCTGACCGGACCCACATATCCCAGTATATGGGCGAAGTCCCTATCCAGTGGATAGGCCCTACTGAGTGTGACGTCGGGCTTCATCCCGGGCAGGACGGGGCTATTGGCGGCGACCTCAGCGAATGTATCCCAGGTTAGACGGTCCGCGACGGTAACGGGTACGAAGGGATTTGACCTTAGGATTTCATCTCGGGCCCGCTCGATTTCCTCGGGATTCAGTTTCGCGGTTCGCGCGATTCTTGCCAGAACAGCGTCGAGATCGTCCACATCCGCCCGAATCAGAACTATGCCATAATTCTGCTCGTTTCGAACCAGCGGAATTCCGTTGCGGTCGAACACCAGCCCGCGCGTTGGCTGAATCAAGCGGACATTGATGCGGTTCTCGTCGGCCAGAAGGCGGTATTCCTCGGCCTGTTCGATTTGAATATGCCTGATTCTAAGTGCCAGAAGCCCCACGAATCCGAGCTGCGCGGCACCTAGGATGAGCCCGCGGCGGGTGATCGTTCTCTGGCTCCTGTCCGTCGGGCTTTTAGGGGGTTGACTCATTCCTTTTCTCCCGACGAATGGAAGTCTTTGGCCGTCAAAACGGTGACGCCGAGAACGTATTTCGCCGTCGCGGCGACCAACGGATAGGCCAGAACCGTTGAGAATGCCTGAATCGCGGCTTTGTCCACCGGCATCGGTCCCCACTCGAACAACGCGATGGATACGATCACGGTGTATGCCACCGTGGTGGCGAACAGAGTACCGGCGGCGAGAGCCCATTCCGCAAGGAAGGCACGTTCTTTGATGTTTATCCGTCTCGATCTAAGGAACTCGACGGATATGACCATCAGCGCGGCCCAAAGCCCGAGAGGGCGCATCAAAAGGATATCCGCGATAAGGAAGACCGCCGCGACCAAGGGAGCGGGGACTTGATTGGGCCGGCGCAGAAGCCAGACGAAAGTGATCGCGACCATAAGATCCGGACCCGGGAACCTCCTTGGCCAGAACTCAAACGGCACTATATTGACAAGCATCAGCGCGCACATCAGTCCGGTATAAACCAGACCGAACAGGAAGCGTTTCGGGATCAGGCCGTGCTCAGCCATTATCGTTTACCGCCGGGAATCTAAGCGCGGGTTGACGCGATCTCGGTTGGACCAGGTCCCCGGGCTCGGTCAGGCCTTCCCTTGGCAGCGCGCGCAGGACGCGCACGAAATCCAGTTGCCTTAGATCGGCCGTCAGAAGCGCGCGTATCTTGCGGTCGGATCCATCTATGACCTGGCCGACGAGTATGTCTTTGGGGAATATGCTGCCGTCGCCCGAACTGACGACCCGATCGCCCGGACGGACGAGTTCCGTGTTCTCAATGAACTGCAGAAGAGGCAGGTCAGAATCGTCTCCCGTCAGAATCGCTCTCTGACCTGAGGGCTGGACCAGCACGGGGACACGGCTGTTGCTGTCGGTAAGCAGGATGACCCGGGAGGTTCTTTTTCCTACGCCACTGATTCGCCCGACCAACGCCAGACCATCGGTCGCGGCCCAGCCATCGACAATTCCGTCATGCGTTCCGATGTTCAGAAGCACGGATCTTCTGAACGGAGAACCGCTGTCAGCGAGAACGATTCCGGTGATGTAGGTCAGATTGGGTTCTGGCTTGACGTTATTGTGCGCCCGTAATCTGGCGTTTTCCTGCTCGAGCTGAAGCGCCGCCTCCCTCCACGCCATCAATTCTCTCAATTCCCGGCGCAGTTCGAGGTTCTGTGTGTGGATCCTGCTGTAGGATCTCATGTTCTCAAGAATTTCCGTGACATGTGTCATGGGCGAGAGAAGCCACTCGACGGCTGGCACGATCCGGTCCACGATCAGGGTGCGCTGACGTTCCGCGCGCGGATTGTCGATACGCCAGAAAACGAAAACCGCCAGCAGGAACACCACCAGCAGTCCAACCAGGATGTTTCGGATGGTGCGGAAATAATACCTGATATCCCGTCGCGCGACCACTCATACCTCCAGACTGGCCCGTCACATGCCGCGATCCAGGCCACCGCCGCGGGTTCCGCGCTTCATCGCGGTCAGCTTTCGTAATCGATCACATGGCGGAACTGTTTCTCGTATTCCAATGCCACGCCGCTCCCGACCGCGACGCTGTTGAGGCAGTCATTGGCGATCGTGACCGCGAGGCCGGTCTGTTCCCTGAGCGCGACGTCGAGTTCACCAAGCATAGCCCCGCCACCCGAGAGCATGACGCCCCTTTCGACGATGTCGGCGGCAAGGTCCGGTGGTGTCGCTTCAAGCGCGGTCATCACCGCTTCACAGATCTGCTGTACAGGTTCGGCGAGAGCGTCGGACACCTGGTTCTGGCTGACTTCGATCTCCTTGGGTACGCCGTGAAGCATGTCCCGGCCTCTGACGCGAACGGCGGTCCCTCTTCCATCCTCCGGGGTCCGTGCGGTGCCAATGGTGTTCTTGAGCCATTCAGCCGTCATTTCCCCCACCAGCAGGTTTTGCTGGCGGCGTAGGTAGTTGATGATGGCCTGATCCATCTGGTCGCCGCCGACGCGTACTGATTCGGCGTAGACGATGTCACCCATGCTGAGCACGGCGACTTCGGTCGTGCCACCACCGATATCAACGATCATGTTACCCGTCGGCTTGATGATGGGCATATCGGCGCCAAGCGCCGCGGCGACGGGTTCCGAGATCAGTCCGGCGCGCACCGCTCCGGCACTCAGCACAGACTGTCGGATGGCGCGTCTTTCCACCGGGGTGGCGCCGCAGGGGACGCAGACCAGGACTTTCGGTCTGGAAAGCAGCGAGCGTCTGTGCACCTTTCGGATGAAGTATTTTATCATTTCCTCCGCGACCCTGAAATCGGCTATGACCCCGTCGCGCATCGGCCGGATCGCCTGGACGTTTTCGGGAGTCCGTCCCTGCATCAGTTTGGCGTCCGCGCCAACGGCCAGCACCTGCCGGTGCCCGTCCCTGACGTGGTAGGCCACCACCGATGGCTCGTTGAGGATGATGCCGCGACCCTTCACGTAGACGAGCGTATTCGCGGTTCCCAGATCGATCGCCATTTCGGGTGAAAACAATCGGGACAGGAATGACATATGGTAAAAACCTTTCTCAGGTGCTTCCGGGGGATGCGGGATGCCGAGCGCGGGTGCATGCCGAGTATAAATTCGTTGAGTTCCGAGGGGAAGTGCCGAGAAGCCACTGGCGAAAGGATTGAGGCTGGGAATTTTCACATGCGTTTGAATTGACGCCTGCCTATGGGAACTCCCGCGCTTCGCCCGCCGTACCGGAAATCGTGACCGAAGTCGTTGCCTTGGTGATTTCGCAAGCGTGCCGTCGCGCTTCGGGATCCGCGCTATCCGGTTGTACGAAACAGGAAACCGTGCTCATGTCCGCGTCAGCTGGAAACCTCGATAGACCCATATTCCGGCGCGAATGTCAGGCGGGTGATTTCCGCGGGTGCCACCCCTGCGGGTATTCCGCCGACCGGTGTGGCATGAAGCGCGCTTCGCCCGCCGGCCCGCCCGGGCGGGTGATTTCAGGATTTCGGACGGAGCCGGGCTCCGGCCTGCCGCCGTTCATGCAGGACGGGGCGGCGGAAACCGTGGCCCGGGTTCGCCATGGTCATGCGGGCTGTGGCCCGGACCCGGCCGATGCGGTGGACCGTGACCGCCATCGGCCCTTTCCCGTATCCGGAGACATGTCCGACGCGGGCGCGGATGGAAGGGCGCGTCGCATCGCCCCGCCGGATGCGCCCGGGCATGGGCCCGCCACGCGGCTTCCCGCGGTGGATACGGGAGCGATGGCCCCGCGCCTTCGGCCAGGCCCCGTCCCCCGCCGGGCGGTGACCGGTGTCCGCCCGGACGGATCCGGAGCCACTGGCCGGGTCCGGTTCGCCCCCTTCGGTCTTCCGGGCCCTGGAATATCCGGCTGTCCGGCGGGTGTAGGTGTCTGTCCGTGCCACCCCGGCGGGACCGTCAGGCCGGATGCCGGCCGCGCTCCCGCCCGCCCCGGCCCGTTCCCCCTCTTTCCCCGCCATCCGCCGGCGTGGGGCCGGGACCGGAGCGACGTCCATGGTCCGGCCGCCCGCGGGCCCGTGGCCCCGGTCACGGAGCCGCTCGCCAAAACGCCGCGGACAGGGACGTGAACGCACAGGCCCGGGCCAGCCTCTCCCGAAACGGCCGGCCCGGGCGGTCCCGGACCGGAAACCCCGTCCGCCCGTCGCCCGGGCCATCCATCGACGCCGGCACCGGAATTCCGGACACCGTCACAGGGAGGCCGGCCGTCTTCCGGCCGGTCCCCGTGACCGGGCGCTTCCGTCAATACCGGGCGAAAGGCCCCGGGATCCACATGACGTCCGGGAGCCCCGGGCGGACCGCCCGTCCGCGGCAGGCGCCCGGGATGGTCCGGGAGACCGAAAGAACCGGGGCCGTGCGTCTCCGGGTCCTCCCGGATCCAGTAAATCGGAACACGTGCGGAAAGGCCGGGTCTTTGGAGGCTTCCAGATGCCTTTCGTTTGCGGTGAAGCGGGCTGCCGCCGGGCAGATGTCAGTGATCGGCCTCGCTTTTTCAGGTCATGGCAAGGCAGAATCCTTACGCTGATTGGGGCGACCGCGCACCCGCTTTGCGGGAGTCTACGTATGAAAGCGGGAGTCGGGCATATCGTTCCTCGACTCCCGGGCAGCGGATGCCGCTGTTTGTTGCAAGGAGCTCAACCGAAGGAGAGACCAAGCGTTTCCCAAAGGCACCATGCGGCACCTCTTGTGGAAGGTGATCGGTCAGGCCGATCACCTTCAATCAGATGATGCTGTCCATCTGTCGAACCGTTTTTCTATCCGTGTCCGGAGCCGTCTTCGAACGACGGATCAGCAGACGGTTCAGCGCTGTGACATAGGCTTTTGCGCTGGCCACGACGGTATCGGTGTCAGCGGCCTCGCCGGTCGCCATTCGTCCATCCTCTTCGATCCGTACGCTGACCGTCGCCTGTGCGTCGGACCCTTGGGTTACCGCGTGCACCTGATAGAGCTGAAGATCGATTCGGTGCGGGAATATCTTCCTGACGGCCCTGAAGACCGCGTCCACCGGTCCGTCACCCGTCGCCGTCACCTGATGGTCGACGCCATCGATGCTCATCGTCAGGTCAGCGGATTGCGGAGCTTCCGTGCCGCATATGACCCTTAGGAACTTGATCCGAAGCCGGCCACTTTCCTCGGAAGCCGCCGAATCGCGCATCAAGGCAATCAGGTCGTCATCGAACACTTCCTTTTTGCGGTCCGCCAAAGCCTTGAAACGCACGAACACATCATTGAGCTGGTTGCTGGCCAGATGGTATCCCAGTTCCTCCAGTTTGGAGCGAAGCGCGGCGCGGCCGGAATGCTTGCCCATGACAATACTTGTCGCCGAAAGACCGATATCCGCCGGCTGCATGATTTCGAATGTTTCCGCGTTCTTGAGAACACCGTCCTGGTGTATTCCGGATTCGTGCGCGAAGGCGTTCTTTCCGACAATCGCCTTGTTGAACTGGACGCTGAAGCCCGAGACCGCCGCCACCCGGCGCGAGATATTCATGATCTTGGTCGTGTCGATTCCCGTGTGATAGGGAATGATGTCACCCCGAACCCTCATCGCCATGACAACCTCCTCGAGCGCGGTGTTGCCAGCGCGCTCGCCCAGGCCATTGACCGTACACTCGATCTGACGGGCGCCACCCGCGACAGCGGCCAGGGCGTTCGCTGTCGCCATGCCCAGATCATTGTGACAATGCGTTGCGAACACCACATCATCGGCGCCGGGAACCGCCTCGATCAGCCTGCGGATCAAATCGGCTGATTCGACCGGAGCGGTATAACCGACCGTGTCCGGAATATTGATCGTGGTCGCGCCGGCTTCGATCGCGACCCGGACGACCCGGCAGAGGTAATCCCATTCGGTTCGGGTCGCATCCATGGGAGACCATTGCACGTTATCGCAGAGGTTGCGTGCGTGGCTCACCGTGTAGTGTATCCATTCGGCCATCTCGTCCATGGTGAGGCCGGGGATTTCCCGGTGAAGCGGCGATGTTCCGATGAATGTATGGACCCTGGGGCGTCCGGCATGTCTGACCGCATCCCAGCAGCGGTCAATGTCCATGATATTCGCGCGCGCCAGTCCGCAGACCACCGCGTTCTCGGTTCGCCGGGCGATTTCGCTGACGGCCGAAAAATCGCCTTCCGAAGCAATGGGGAAGCCCGCTTCGATGATATCCACACCCATCTCGTCTAGAAGTCCGGCGATCTCCAGTTTTTCGGAATGGCTCATGGTCGCGCCGGGGCTCTGTTCACCGTCACGCAGGGTTGTATCGAATATCAATACACGGTTTTTGTCCTGATGGGTCATCTAGATGTCTCTTCAACTGTTCCTTAGCGTCGCCTGGCCCGGGTGTGTCTAGCCTCTGAACGCGGGTTGGCGTGCGCTCAGAGGCAGCTAAGGAGCAGCGGGGAAAGGGGAAGGCCCACGCATCGCGCGGGTGAATTCAGAATATGACCCCAGATCACCATACCGGCTACAATACGGGTTCGACCGAAGAATAAAACCCCGGATTTTGACCATATCCCGTTCAGTTGGAGTCCGATGCGGTGGAATCCTCACCGTTCTGATCGGTATCGTCGTCGGGTTCTGAGGCGGTGTCTTCGCCGGCATAGATCATTTTGCCTTCACCTTCGGGCTTTCCTTCGACGAACCTGCCTTCATAGATATTGCCGTTGGCGTAGATCACGCGGCCCGGGCCATGCAGAAGCCCGTCCGCCCAACTGCCGGTGTAACGGGATCCGTCGGTCTTCGTCAGCGTACCCTGTCCGTGGCGCCTGTCATTGAGGAATCCACCTTCATAAACGGTCTCGTCGGCATAGGTCTCATTTCCTTTGCCGGAACGCTCGCCATCGACCCAGTCGCCCGAATAGGTCTGTCCGCCGGTGTGGGCCAGCGTTCCAACACCCTCGAACGCACCTTCAGCCCACTCGCCCTCGTAGGAGGAGCCATCGGCGTAGTCGATCCTGCCCCGCCCGTGAGGTAGGCCGTCCAGGAATCCACCCTCGTAGACGGAACCGTCATTATATGTGAGAGCGCCGGATCCCTCCCGCGTGTTATCCACGAAACGGCCTCTATAGATCGATCCGTCCGGATAGGTCGCCCTCCCGTCGCCGTTGCGGAGGCCGGCTCGCCATTGCCCGGTATAGGAATTTCCATCAGCATCGGTCAGCGTACCAATGCCCTCGAACTTGCCCTGGACCCATTCTCCTTCGTAGGCGGACCCATCCGCATAGGATATCATGCCGCGCCCGTCCGGCGCACCCGCCAGAAAGCCGCCCTCGTATACGGTGCCATCCGGATAGGTGAGTTTTCCCTCGCCTTCGGGACTATGGTTCCGGAACATGCCCTCATAGATCGAACCGTCCGGATAGGCCAACCTGCCCATTCCCTCGAATTTCCCGGCGTTCCATTCGCCTGCATAAATCAGTCCTCCGGACCCTTCGAAGGAACCGGATCCATGGCGAAGGTCATTGAGGAATTCGCCGTCGTAGACATCACCGTTCGCGTAGGTCTCCCTGCCCGTGCCGCTGCGCTCGCCGTTGACGAAATTTCCTTCATAGATATCGCCGTTCGGCTGGCTCAGCACACCTGTTCCGTCTATCTGTCCATCGGACCATTCACCGATATATTCGGGACCGTCGGGCAAGGTCAGCTTTCCCATCCCCTCACGCTGGCCATCTACTAGATTGCCTTCGTAGACAGCGCCGCCCTCATCCATGATTCGCCCGCTGCCATGCTGCCTGCCGTCAGCCCACTGGCCTTCATAGACATAACCATCGCCGCGCTCCAGACGTCCCTGACCGTGGCGTAATGCGTTGCGGAACCCCCCTTCATAAACGGTTCCATCGGCATGCACCGCCCGTCCCGTGCCTTCGATCCGACCGTCCACCCAGTCGCCTTCGTAGGTGCCGCCATCCGCGAAGGTAATCTTTCCCTTACCCTCCGGCTTGCCGCCGGCGAATTGACCTTCGTAAACTGATCCGTTCGGAAACCGGGCCACACCCTCGCCCTGGATTTCGCCCTCGACCCATTCTCCCGTGTATTCATATCCATTGGGCAGTCGGATCGTCCCGGTGCCGTGCTGCTTTCCATCCTTGAACTCGCCTTCATACCGGCCACCATCTTTATATTGCTTGAGCAATATGTCTCCATCCGTTTGCGCCCAGGCTCCGCATGCAATGATCAGGGCACCGAATGCCGCAAGCGCCGTCGATGAATTCCGCACGATAATCCCCCTGTTTCCGCACCCGTACGGGCCGTCTGCGTCACGCGTGCCTAAATCGTAGGTGAGTGGAGCATCGCTTACAACTTGTTTTGGGACCCCACTTCCAGTCCGAAGTGCAACACCGGCCCGCCTCCGGAGCGAGGGCGTGGCCCGAGCGGAGGAGGCGGGCCGGTGTTGAGGGATTTTCCGGCCAGGGCCCCGGATTCCACGCGGAATACGGCGGCTGTCCCTTCGGATCGGAGCGTAACCGGGCCTCCCGGCGGCGGCAAGGCCCCGCGGCGGGAGGTGGCGCGCCCGTCCGGGCGAGGGAAGGGGTGGCCCGACCGAAACCGGGCGGGCGCGCCTGCGGAATTCCCTCTCCCCCGTCGGCCGACGGGGCGAAGCGCCTCAGGGAGGCCGCGCCCGCGCGAAAGCCTCCGCCGGCGTCAGGTAGCCGAGCGCCTTGCGGGGGCGCGCGTTCAGGATGTCCTGGACCCGCTTCACGCGGGCGTCCGTGACCTGCCGCAGGTCGGTCCCCTTCGGCAGGTACTGGCGCAGCAGCCCGTTGGTGTGCTCGTTCAGGCCCCGCTCCCACGAGTGATAGGGCGTCGCGAAGAAGAAGTCGGCCTCCAGCGCCTTCGCCACCTTCGCGTGCCCCGCGAACTCCTTGCCGTTGTCCGCCGTGATCGTGTGGACCCTGGCGCCGAGCCCCTTGAGAAGGTCGGTCATCGCCTCGCCGACCGCCTCCGCCTTCTTTCCGTCAACCCGTTGGAGAAGCGTGAATTTCGAGCATCTGTCCACAAGCGACACCACCGCACCGCTGTGTCCCCCGCCGATCACCGTGTCCGCTTCCCAGTCGCCGATTCTCGCCTTCGCCCCGACCTCTTTCGGGCGCTCCGGGATGTCCCTCCGGCCCGGGATGTGACCCCGGCCCGCGTGGCGGCCACCCTTCCAGTTCGGTTTCTTTCCCCGCCGCCGCAGGTGCCCGAAAAGCGTTCCTCCGTCCCTGCGGTCCGCGCGTACGAGGTCGTATATCCGCTGACGGCCGACCATGCCGGGGTCCTCCAGCCGGAGACGCCCCGAGACCTGTTCCGGGCTCCAGCCCTCCTCCAGCTTCGCCACGACCTTCGCCCAGCGCTCCTCCGTCAGCTTCCTCGGGACCGAAGAGGCCTCGCTCCGGCGCCCGGTGGCCTTCCTCCACGCCTGTCCCTGCCGGTATCCCCGCCCGCCGCCGTTGCGTCGGATCTCCCGCGATATGGTGGCCGGATGGCGGCCCAGCTGCCTGGCGATGGCCCCGTTCGAAAGCCCGCTTTTCCCCGTCGCGTATATCTGGCATCTTTCGTCGAAGGTCAGATGACGGTAGCCCTCGGGCATGACACTCTCCTCGGCTCGTTCACCGGGACTGTCGCCGTTATCTGGCCGATTCGCAAGATGCTGCACCCGAAACGCGGCTTCCCACCATCAACGGTGTTGCACTTCAGAGCGGAACGGGGGGGATATTACGCTATCTCTTGTCACGTCATCCGATTAAGAGCCCGTAGCGATGGAAGGGAAGGAATGACATGCGTAATGGCTTTCGACTGACGCTCGCCCAGCTGAACCCGACCGTTGGAGATCTGAGATCCAACTCCGACAAGGCCCATACCGCCTGGGAGGAGGGTCGTGCGGCGGGAGCGGACCTCGTCGCTTTGACCGAGATGTTCATCACTGGATACAATGCTCAGGATCTGGTCATGAGACCCGCGTTCCGCGATGCCGCGATGCGTGAGGTGGCCACATTGGCGGAACGTTGTTCGGACGGACCGGCGCTTGCGGTTGGAGGCCCGTACGCCGAAGGCGACCGGCTCTACAACGCTTACCACATCTGTTCAGGCGGTAGGGTGGTCCGGCGTATTCTGAAGCATCATCTGCCCAACACGGCTGTTTTCGACGAGATGCGGGTATTCGAATCCGCTCCTCCGGGTGGCCCCTATTCAGTGGATGGAGTCCGCGTGGGCTCACCTATCTGCGAGGATGCGTGGCATCCGGATATCTGCGAGACGCTCGCGGAGACCGGCGCGGAGTTCCTTCTTGTCCCGAACGGCTCGCCTTATTTCCGGGACAAGTTCGAAACGCGTTTCAACCATATGGTCGCGCGTGTGGTCGAGTCGGGGCTTCCACTCATCTACCTCAACATGGTTGGTGGCCAGGACGATCAGATGTTCGACGGCGGCACTTTCGCGCTCAATCCAGGGGGTGGCATGGCTCTTCAGATGCCGCTCTTTGAGGAAAAGACAACCCATTTGGACCTGGTGCGAGGTGACAAGGGTTGGAGGATCGTAACCGGTGAACTCGCACACCACCCCGATGCCTGGGAGCAGGATTACCGGGCGATGGTCAACAGCCTGCGTGATTACATGGGTAAGACCGGCTTCAGCAAGGCGCTTCTGGGGCTTTCCGGTGGGGTAGACAGCGCTCTGGTCGCAGCCATCGCGTCCGACGCGCTGGGTCCTGAACATGTCCGTTGCGTCATGCTACCGTCCGAATACACTTCGGAGCATTCGCTGGAGGATGCGGAAGCCGTGGCGATAGCGCTGGGCTGCCGCCTTGATTCCGTGCCGATAACCGGTTCCCACGCGGCGATTTCGGAGACCCTTTCCGGGTTGTTCGAGGGCACGGAGCCCGACCTGACGGAGGAAAACATACAGTCGCGGCTGCGCGGTCTTCTTTTGATGGCGCTCTCGAACAAATTTGGCGAAATGCTGCTGACCACAGGTAACAAATCCGAAGTGGCCGTAGGCTATTCCACGATCTACGGCGACATGGCCGGCGGCTACAATCCCATCAAGGATCTCTACAAGACCCGGGTGTTCGAGACCTGTCGCTGGCGCAATGCGAATCACAGGCATTGGATGCGGGGACCCACCGGTGAGGTAATTCCGCCCCGGGTGATCGGGAAGCCACCTTCGGCGGAACTGCGCGAGGATCAGAAAGACGAGGACAGCCTTCCGCCATATGAGGTGCTGGATGCGATTCTGTGGGAGCTTATCGAAAACGAGGCGTCCGTAGCAGATGTCGTTGCCTTGGGATATGATCGGGAGTTGGTCAAGAGGGTGGAGCACCTGATCTATGCGAGCGAATACAAACGGTTTCAGGCCGCGCCGGGTGTCCGTCTCACCTGGCGCAGTCTATGGCTCGACCGCCGCTATCCCATCGTCAATCGCTGGCGAGACGACGGCTGAAGTCCTGGTGTGCTCATAGGATTCGCCTATCGGAAGGAGCCGACGTCGAACAGGTCGGGTGCCGTTTGAGTGCCCGGGAACGGGCAATTCAGATTTCGGTAACCTTACAGCCGCCTACCAGCCGTTCGACATGGTCCCGGTCGCAAAGCCGGGTCGCTTCGGTGGTCACCGCCGCGCTTGCGGCGGCGACGCCGAAGGCAAGGCAGTCCGGAAGCGGTTCGCCTATCGCGACAGATAGCGTGAATGCGCCGACGAAACTGTCGCCCGCACCGACTTTGCTGACGACCTCGACCTTTGGACCGGCGCAATGCCAGCTGCCATCGAGATTCGAGAGCACCGATCCGTCGGCGCCTCTCGCTATGATTACGTTGGTGGCAACCCCTCGCGCCACCAGGTGCCGGGCGAAGGAAGCGGTATCCGAAAGTTCGGGCAGTGTGCGACCCGCCAGTTCCTCGGCCTCATCATCGTCCATTCGCAGGACATGGATCGCCTCGTGAGGCTCCAGCACCAGATTTGAGAGGGCTGGCCCTGAGGTGTCGACGAACAGTCGGGCACCGCGTCCCGAGACATGCTCCGCAAGGATTGACGGGAATTCCTTTGCGACCCCCGGCGGCTGGCTCCCTGACAGCACGACCAGCGTCCCGCTGCCGATGGCCTGGTCGACCGAAACAAGCCCGCGCGTTACATCCATGTCTTGCCAGCTTGGCCCGGGCATAACGAAACGAAACTGCTCGTCGGTTTCCCCGTTCGTTACCGAAAAGCTCTGCCTTGTTTCGCCCGGACCCTGGAAGGCGACTGTAGGCACTCCTTCCAGAGCCAGAAGCTGAAGAAGATGTGCACCGGTGGCGCCACCGATCGCGATGAGAGCCGTGGCCTGTCCTCCAAGCTGCCGAATCGCCCTGGCGACGTTGATTCCACCCCCGCCAGGGTCGACCTTCGGGTCGGAGCACCGCAGTTTCCGTTCGGGAATGACCTGCGGAGCGGTCGCCGCGTAGTCGACGGTCGGGTTCAGCGTGATTGTGAGGATGTCGTTTCTCATGGAATTTGTATCCTATTTCTCCCCGAGGAACCTTGCCAACATGACCAGCACGGTGCCCGAAAATGTGAAAAGCAGGCCGAGGCCGATGATGTAGGCGATGACCGCAGGGATACCGATGTTAACGGGATTGAGAAAGAAATAGGGATATTCCCCGTCCACTAGCCCGCGCAGCAAGGCGTAGATTGCGTATATCAGTGGCCAGGTGGTCCAGATCAAGGGACCGAAATAAGTCAGTCCGGATTTTGGAATCCAGAATACCCAGACCGCGAGGCAGCCAAGCGGTACGACCGTATGGAGCCCGAAATTCGATAGGGCCCGGATGCCTTGCGGGTCATGCGTCTGTGCGAGCAGGGCGTGATAGACCACGCCCGTTACGACGATCCAGACGGTCAGGGCCGCGGGAAAATTCGCGCTTGACCAGTTACCGCGCGACGCTGCGGCCCCGAAACCCAAGGCCACCGTCGTATTGGTCAGGAAAGTGAAATACCGTGCCATTGACCACAACGCTTCCGCTGCGCCCGATTCTTTCATTTGAATCGCGAAATCGATGCCAACGGATGCGAAGGCGGCAAAGGAGACGAGACCGGCCGCACCCCGCGCCGACCTGGACATATGGGCTTCTGACATGCGCGGAATTTTGCACCTCGGGAAGCGGAGTCAAGATGGGAAAGGGCTTGCGGCGAGCCTGCGGGTACACCGTGCCTTCGCCGGGATTGCCGCTTCGCTGGATGAGTATGGACGAACGGCAATGAAATTCCGGGCACCGGCCCAGGCTTTGCTCGGTCCGTTCGGACGGCGCGGAATTACAGAAGACAATGAAGACAAGTGCCGGATGACGCGGATCCGGAGCGAGGCGTCAGCGGGCATGTCGAGATATTCCAAAAACAGGGACGCAGGGAGCGTCCCCGGGATCGCAACAATCGAACCCCGTGTCTCCCTTTCTGGGCGGTAGTCCGATGGGTCTTACTGCACATTGATGTATGCCCTTTGATCGGTGCTTCAAGTTGTTTTTCGGTAGCCACGGGAGATTTCCACCAAACTGGATTTCAAGCGCTTGAAACGCGATCTTAGCCCGAATGCTTCACTATATGCAGTGGTTTTACATCAAATCCGTGATATATTTTCGATTCAACAACATCTTGTAAATAGACAGAGGTCTGACGCCATGCAGATATGGTGCAACAAAGCTAAAATCGAATTCAAAGATCATGGGCCGGTGGGAGTTAACCACCGCGTTCGCCAGAGGAGGGAAGATTTCGGGCGGCAGGGGCCTCCATCTTCGTGAGATTGACCGTCCGTCCGAAGTCACACGGTGACCGGCGCAGTGCTTCACCGACCATGGGGATCCCGAACGAATAGAACTCGGTTACCGGGAGATGGTCGCGCGGCGCGTCATGGGTATCGCACTGGGCTACGAGGACGTGAACAACCACGACCGCCTGCGTGGAGACAGCATCCTGACGATGGTCGTTCGGCGGGACGGCGTCATCGACGCCGACCGGCGAAAGAAGGGTGATAGGGTCCATTCGCAGGCTGGATCCAGCGCTCTGAACCGACCGGAATTCGGGGCGTCCCAAGAGTCGGCGGGTCATGCAGCTAACCACAGGGCTACCAAGCGACCGTTTACTGACTGCGGACAACGCAGGGATCAGGTCCACCACTCGTCGATCATTGCGATATCCTCGTCGGACCAGCCGAAATGGTGCGCCAGTTCATGGACGAGTACATGAGCGATAAGGTGACCGAGAGGCTCGTTGCCCCGAGCTGCCCACTCATCGAGGATCGGGCGGCGAAAAAGCCAGACAGTATCCGGTCCCGTGGGTTGATCCTGGCTTGATTTCTCGGTCAGCGGGGTTCCGTCATAGAGTCCCGTGAGCTCGAATGGATCCACCTGCATTTCATCAAGGATCCAGTCGGGCGCCAGATCTTCGATCCGCAGCGCGACGTCGCCTGCGGCGGAGCGAAAGGGTTCGGGTATGGTGGCAAGCGCTTCGAACGCCATCGCTTCGAACGCGCCGAGACCAGGGGCGATCCAATTGGCGCTGGGGTGATCCATGCGGTCGAAATACCTCAACAGCCAAAGGAGGCAAGCGGGTGCGTTCGATTGACCTCTCATCAGCTTAGCTTACCAGAGCGCCGCGGTCCGACGCACGGGGTGTGAACGCACAGCCGGCATCGGTGGGGGTATGCAAATTCTCGGTTGGCGCTTGCGTACTTCATGGTTTGCCGTATTGGATTGGTGGACGAAGGCGAGCGAACAATGCCAGAAAACAAAACCAGACCGACCAATGTGGATGTTACGGTGTTTCTCGAAGCCGTTGAACCTGAAAGACGCCGACTTGACGCGGTTCGGCTCAACGGGATTTTCGAGGAGGTTACGGGCTTCAGGCCAGTCATCTGGGGAGCCCGGATTATCGGCTACGGATCCTATCACTACGTTTACGGTTCAGGTCGGGAGGGTGATTTCCCGGCTACAGGGTTCAGTCCACGCAAAACCGGCCTGACCATCTACATCATGCCCGGTTATGCCGATTTCGGCGGTATCCTGAAGCGCCTCGGAAAGCATCGAACCGGACGGTCATGTCTCTACATCAACTGGCTCTCGGATATCGACGAAGACGTATTACGGAACCTGATCGCTTCGGGACTGAGCGACCTTGGCAAACGGTGGCCGATCGCGCCGAGCTAATACGAACGTTCGTCTGAAAGCACCAGGTTCCGCCTGAACGGGCATTTTTGCGAATCACTCTCGCTGCGGCTCCTGACCTCGGTGGACATCGAAGCCTCACCGTGAAATTGAGCTCCCGAAAATACAGGAATCATAGGATGTCCACTACCCGCTTCGCACCCTCACCAACGGGTTATCTACATGTCGGCAACCTGCGAACCGCGCTGTTCAACTTTCTCATCGCGCGTAAGTCAGGTGGCACTTTCATCCTTCGCCTTGATGACACGGACGCCGAGCGGTCGAAGCCTGAATTCGCCGATGCGATCCTGAACGATCTGGAATGGCTGGGCCTGACCTGGGATCGGCTGGAGCGTCAGTCCGAGCGACTGCAGCGTTACGAAAGCGCGGCGGAGGAGCTGCGGAATCAGGAGCGGTTGTACGAAGCGTTTGAAACGCCGGCCGAGCTGGACCTGAAGCGCCGGAAACTGCTGAATATGGGCAGGCCACCCGTCTATGACCGTGCGGCACTCAATCTTTCCGATACGGAAAAGGAGATACTGCGCGCCGAACGGGGTCGGGGAGTCTGGCGTTTTCTCCTGGAGCGTGAACGGGTCGAGTGGAACGATGCCGTACTTGGAGAACTTGCCATCGATGCCGCCAGCGTGTCTGATCCGGTATTGATCCGGCGGGATGGACAGGTGCTCTACACACTCGCATCCGCTGTTGACGACGTAGAGATGGGTGTGACGCATGTCGTACGCGGGTCAGACCATGTCACCAACACGGCAACGCAGATCCAGATCATCGGAGCGCTTGGCGGGGTTTCGCCGTCCTTCGCGCATCATTCGCTCCTGACCGGTCCTGAAGGGGAACCGCTGTCCAAACGCCTCGGTACCATCGCGTTGCGTGACCTGCGCGAGCGGGGTGTCGAACCGATGGCATTGCTTTCCCAGATGGCCCGGCTCGGATCCTCCGACCCGGTCGGGCTTCGTGGATCGATCGAGGACCTGGTAGCGGGTTTCGATATTTCGAGGTTTGGCGCCGCACCCACCAAATTTGACGCGGAAGATCTTCGTCCGCTGACCGGTCGCTATCTGAGTGGACTGACGTTCGACGCGGTGGCGCGAGATGTTGCCTCGGCAGGCGTGCCGAAGCCTGTCGCCGAACGGTTCTGGGAGACCGTTCGCCATAACCTGGGAACGCGTCGGGAAATGGCGGAGTGGTGGGAACTGTTCCGTGACGGAGCCAAACCTATCGTGGATGACGCTGACCGGGAATTCGTGACCGAGGCTTTCGCCATGCTGCCGGAATTTCCTTTTGACACCGGTACATGGAATGCCTGGACCGCAGCGGTCAAGGAAAGAACGGGCCGCAAGGGCCGAAATCTGTTCATGCCGCTCCGCAAAGCCGTTACCGGGCGCG
Source organism: uncultured Rhodobacter sp. (assembly GCA_965201085.1). Classification (GTDB taxonomy): domain Bacteria; phylum Pseudomonadota; class Alphaproteobacteria; order Rhodobacterales; family Rhodobacteraceae; genus JAPOUP01. Next base: position 241,177 of record CBDAVS010000025.1, read on the forward strand.
AGCGGGGCCCTGAAATGGCCGGAGTGATGGCTTTGCTTCAGAGACCGCCGCGGCTTGAGCGGTGATGATCGGAATCCCCGGGAAGAGACGTGAAAGCCAGCGAGCGTCGTTAAGATCTCTGCGGTGCGCGAACAGTCCAGTTGCGGCGGTACGGATCGCAGCGGACTTCCCGGTTCTCTGGTGGAGCCGATCGGGATCGAACCGACGACCTCGTCATTGCGAACGACGCGCTCTCCCAACTGAGCTACGGCCCCACGTCAATCGACCATGTGAGGGATTCCGCGCTTCCAGTCAAGCACGGATTCCCGTTTCGGCAAGACCGTCGCATCCGAAATCCAAAACCCGACTTTTTCGCGAATAGGTGTCATAATGCGGGATAGTCCCGGCTGCATCCGGTCCATGAAGGTGCGCGGCGGAGGAGGACGACGGACGGTGACCGCTGACCGGTTCCGGGCTTCCGCAGATTTCCGGTCAACAAAACGGACCTGGAGTCGCCTGTGCGCCGGAGCCGCCACCTTTCGCGCCCGGTGGGCATGATGGTCGGTCTCCACCGGATACCCGACAGATGCAGGCGGGTCATACTATGCTCGGTCCTGGAAGCCAGATTCCCGGAATGACCCATTCAGCGTATGGCTGTCTTTGGTGAAACCGCGCTGCGCCGCATGCGAAAAGCCGCTTATCGGACCGCGCATTCACCCGCCGGAAACCGGAGATAGGCCAAGGTTGGCAGGTTGACCGTTAAAAGCCGTCAGATTCCATGCCCGTGACGGGAACCGTCCCGTATTTTTGGCATAGCGGAATTCAAGCCGAAGAGCGAATCGGGCGCTCACCGGACGGCAATGGACGCTCGGCGCCGGCTTTGTTCCAGATCGCTTCCGATTCTTCCATGTGGTCCTCAAGCGGTGGGCAGGAGCAGACCAGGTGCCTGTCGCCATAGGTATTGTCCACCCTGTTGACCGGTGGCCAGTATTTATCCACCCGAAACGCGCCGGCCGGAAAACAGCCTTCCACCCTGCTGTATGGCCGGTCCCACTCATCGACCAGATCCTCGATTGTGTGCGGCGCGTGTTTCAACGGATTGCTATCGATGTCGAACTCGCCACTTTCGATGGCATGGATCTCGGCCCGGATGTTCAGCATCGCAGCGCAGAATCTGTCCAGCTCGGATTTGGTTTCCGATTCCGTGGGCTCAAGCATCAGAGTGCCGGCAACAGGCCAGCTCATGGTCGGGGCGTGGAAGCCATTGTCCACCAAGCGCTTCGCGATATCATCCACGGTGACACCGGCGGACTCGGCAAAGGGGCGCATGTCCAGAATGCATTCATGCGCGATGCGCCCGTTCCGTCCGGTGAACAGAACACTGTATGCGCCTTCGAGCCGTTTGGCGATGTAGTTGGCGTTGAGGATGGCGACCCTCGTTGCCTGCGTCAGGCCCTCGCCGCCCATGAGCAGCACATAAGCCCAGCTGATCGGAAGAATGGACGCCGACCCGTATGGCGCCGCGCCCACCGATCCTTCACCGCCTCCCGCTTCGGGATGCCCCGGCAGGAATGGCGCAAGATGCGACTTGACGCCGATCGGTCCCATTCCCGGGCCGCCGCCGCCATGCGGAATGCAGAATGTCTTGTGGAGATTCAGATGGCTTACATCGCCCCCGATCCTGCCCGGTTTCACCAGGCCGACAAGCGCGTTGAGGTTCGCGCCGTCAAGGTAGACCTGACCTCCATGCTCGTGGGTGATCGAGCAGACATCACGCACCGTTTCCTCGAATACACCATGGGTGGAGGGGTAAGTGATCATGCAGGCGGCCAGGTTGTCGCCGGCCGCCGCGGCCTTGGCGCGGAAGTCCTCGATATCTATGTCACCGTTCTCCGCGGACTTCACGACCACAACATCCATTCCCGCCATCTGGGCGCTTGCGGGGTTGGTGCCGTGGGCGCTCATGGGAATCAGGCAGATGCGGCGGTGTCCCTCGCCTTTCGCACGGTGATAGGCGGCGATGGTCAGCAGGCCGGCGTATTCGCCCTGAGCCCCGGAATTCGGCTGCATGGACATCGCGTCGTATCCGGTGAGACCACAGAGTTTGGCTGAAAGATCATCCAGCATTTCCCGGTATCCCTCGATCTGGTCGGCGGGAGCGAAGGGGTGAATGTTGCAGAATTCCGGCCAGGTGATCGCAGCCATTTCGACGGCGGCGTTGAGTTTCATCGTGCAGGATCCGAGCGGGATCATCGCCCGGTCGAGCGCCAGATCACGGTCGGCCAGACGCCGCATGTAGCGCATCATTTCGGTTTCGGCGCGATTCATGTGAAACACCGGGTGCACAAGATACGGTGTCCTGCGGTGCAGATGTTCCGGGACGCGGTATTCCACTATGGCATCCGCCCTTCGGTCGTGGATTCCAAAGGCTCGCCAGAGCCGTTCGATGGTCTCCGACCGCGTCGCTTCGTCGAGCGCGATTCCAATTCGGTCGTCACCGATGCGGCGCAGATTGATCCGCTCGCGCGCGGCGGCATCGATGATGGTGCCCTGAAGTGCGCCCACCCTGACGGTTACGGTGTCGAAGAACGCTTCGGGTTCAACCCTGAACCCTCTCTCTTCAAGTCCTTTCGCCGCCCGCACCGCCTTGCTGTGGATCCGCTGCGCTATGGCTTTCAGCCCTTCGGGCCCGTGAAACACTGCGTAAAATCCCGCCATTACAGCGAGGAGCGCCTGTGCCGTACAGACATTCGATGTGGCTTTCTCGCGCCGGATGTGCTGTTCACGCGCCTGCAGCGAGAGCCGGTAGGCCTTGTTGCCCCGAGTGTCGACGCTAACCCCGACAAGCCTTCCTGGCATGGCGCGTTTATGCGCGTCACGGCAGGCCATATAGGCCGCATGCGGGCCACCGTATCCCATTGGAACACCGAACCGCTGGGTGGAGCCGACGGCGATGTCAGCTCCCATTGCGCTAGGTTCCTTCAGCAGGGTCAGCGCCATGGGATCCGCGATCATGATTCCGAGCGCCTTCACATTGTGAAGGGCCGTGATCTGAGCGGTGAAGTCCCGCACATCGCCGTAGGTGCCCGGATACTGGAAGATTGCGCCAAACAGCCCGTCCGACTGCATCTCGTTGGGTTCACCGATCTCGATTTCTATGCCCAGCGGCACCGCGCGGGTCCGCATCACCGCGATGTTCTGGGGATGGCAGTTCGCATCGATGAAGAACTTAGCTGCCTTTGATCTGGAAACGCGCTGCGCCATTGCCATGGCTTCCGCAGCCGCGGTCGCTTCGTCCAGAAGAGAGGCGTTGGCGATCTCAAGGCCGGTCAGGTCGCAGACCATAGTCTGGAAATTCAAAAGGGCTTCCAGCCGGCCTTGGCTGATCTCCGGCTGGTAAGGTGTATAGGCTGTGTACCACGCCGGATTCTCCAGTATGTTCCGCTGGATCGCCGGGGGCGTGACCGTGCCGTAATAGCCCTGGCCGATCATTGTCGAGAATACCCGGTTTTTCCTGGCGACCTGTCGCATGTGATGGAGAAGCTGACGTTCCGATTTGGGCTCACCGAAATCGAGCGGCTCTTTCTGGCGGATCGACTGCGGTACGGTCTGGTCGATCAGCTGGTCCAGAGATTCCGCACCGATGACAGCAAGCATCTTCTCCATCTCGAACGGAGAGGGGCCGATATGGCGGCGGTTGGCGAAATCGTATGGGCGGTAATCTGTAGGGGTAAACGGCATATCTCGCTCCGTTCAATACACGTAATTACATCGGACCTCCCGGACGGGAGGTGGATCACCTCGTTTCGGGCGGGCTTTTCTCAGGTCCTGACCGATAGCAGACGCCTTAACCCACGAATTCCTCGTATTGAGCTTCATTCATCAGACCATCCAAGGCCGACATATCGGCGACGGTCATCCTGAAGAACCAGGCGTCGCCCATGGCGTCTTCGTTCACCTTTTCAGGATTTCCCTCGATCGCGCCGTTGACCTCGACGATCTCGCCATCGACCGGCGCGGTTATTTCGGAGGCGGCCTTGACGGATTCAATCACCGCCACCTCATCCCCCTTCGCGACCTTGGTGCCGGGTTCGGGAAGTTCCACAAAGACCACGTCGCCAAGCTGTTCGCTCGCATGTTCGGTGATGCCGATGGTCACAAGCTCGCCATCGACTCGAAGCCATTCGTGTTCCTCAGTGAATTTCATGTTTCTCTCCCGTATTTTCGGCGTTTGAACTCCGCTGCCCTGAACGGCAGGTTCACGATCCTGGCTGGCATGCGTCTGCCGCGGACCTCTCCGAATACAACCGTGTCCGGCTGGCTGTTCCCGAACGGGACATACCCCATGGATATCGGTCGCTCAATGCTGGGTCCAAACGCACCTGACGTAACTTTCCCGATTGGCTCCCCGGCTTCAGTCGCCGCGTAGATCGGAGTGCCGGACCGCATTGGCGCCCGCCCATCGGGCAGCAGGCCGACCCGCCGGCGTCCGGCGCCATCGGACAGCTCCTTCAGGATTCGATCCGCACCGGGGAATCCACCTTCGCGCACTCCGCCTGCGCGTCGCACTTTCTGCATCGCCCATTCCAGAGCGGCCTCGACCGGGCTTGTCGTGGCGTCGATATCGTTGCCATAAAGGCATAGACCGGCTTCAAGTCTCAGCGAGTCCCGAGCCCCGAGGCCGATGGGTTCCACACTTTGATGCGCCAGGAGCGCTCTTGCGAAGGTCTCGGTGTGCTCTTCGGGCACGGATATCTCAAAGCCGTCCTCGCCGGTATAGCCTGATCGCGATATCCAGAGTTCGCCAAAGTCCGACTCCACCAACGCTACATCCATGAACCGCATAGCCGCGACTTTTGGAACGATGCCGAGCATCACCGCTTCCGACCCGGGACCCTGAAGAGCCAGAAGCGCCCGATCGGTCACTTCCTCGATTTCACATGTCGCTGACAGATGCGTCTGCATATGTGCGATGTCACCCGCCCTGCAGGCCGCGTTGACGACCAGAAACAGGTGATCGCCCCGGTTCGCGACCATAAGGTCGTCAATTATGCCACCTTCCTGATTGGTAAAGAGAGCGTATCGCTGACGGTTTTTGGCAAGTCCCAGAAGGCATGCCGGCACCAGCGATTCCAGCGCTTTCGCCGCATCCTGCGGAACGCCGGATTTCGGATGCAACAGCACCTGACCCATATGACTTACGTCGAACAGTCCTGCCGCGGAGCGGCAGTGCAGATGTTCTTTCATCACGCCTGGGCCATACTGCACCGGCATTTCGTAACCGGCGAACGGCACGGTTTTTGCTCCAAGCTCCCTGTGGAGGTCAAATAGACACGTTCTGTTCAAATTGGACATGCAATTCGTACCTCTATTCCATCGGGCCGCTGGAGTCCGAATTTCCGGCGGCATCGCTTTTCGGGGCATATTTTGACATTTCGCGTGCAATGTCGAATCAGCAGGTCACCGTGTTCAACAGATCTGGGACGAATCCATCGATTCCAAGCGGCAAGACACGCAAATCAAAGATTTGCGATGGATGCGATGCGTGACTTACATGTGAAATTTTCCCGGAGGATACGTTTCCGAAAATCCGCTCCATGGGAGGTGCCGTGCGGATATTCCAACTTTTCATGGCGGATGGCTGCCCTGCCTTGAAAACCACCACGGCGGGCGGTATGCGACCGCCATCCGTCGCAGGGGATTACGTATGTCGATCAATCTGCAGCAGGCCTCCGATGTGGCGAAGCTGGCCCGCATCAAGGTGGAGGATCACGCGCTCCCGGTCATGGCGCGTGAATTCAACGATATTCTGGGTTTCATCGAGCAACTCAACGAAGTGGACGTTGAGGGTGTGGAACCTATGGTTTCGGTTACACCCATGCGGCTGAGGCGTCGGTCCGATACGGTTACGGATGGAAATATCCAGGATCTGGTACTGTCTAACGCCGCAGATGCCCGCGAGGGTTTCTTCGCGGTTCCGAAGGTGGTCGAATGACGGGGAACCTTCCAGCGCTGACAATCTCCGAAGCGAGAACGCGGCTGCGGGTGGGGGAGATCAGAGCCGTCGAGTTGGTTGAAGCCTGTCTGTTGGAGATCGATGCCACCGACACCCTGAACGCTTTCGTGCATCGAACCCCGGAGATCGCGATCGAACGGGCGAATGCGGCCGATGCGCGGATCATGACGGGTGAAGCACCGTCGATGTGCGGCATTCCGATCGGGATCAAGGATCTCTTCTGCACCAAGGGTGTGCCAAGCCAGGCGGCGAGCCGCATTCTTGAAGGGTTCGTCCCTGAATATGAGTCGACGGTGACTCGGAACCTTTTCGATGCGGGTTCCGTCATGCTCGGCAAGCTGAACATGGACGAGTTTGCCATGGGCTCCAGCAATGAGACCTCGGTCTACGGTAACGCCGTAAACCCGTGGAGGCGGACCAATGACGACACACCCCTGACCCCCGGCGGCTCTTCCGGCGGTTCGGCCACCGCCGTGGCGGCCGATCTCTGTCTTGCCGCGACCGGTACGGATACCGGCGGTTCGATCCGGCAGCCTGCCGCATTCACCGGCATAACGGGGCTCAAACCCACTTACGGACGCTGTTCGCGCTGGGGAATCGTCGCCTTCGCGTCATCGTTGGATCAGGCCGGACCAATGACGAAGACCGTGCGTGACGCGGCGATCATGCTTGGCGCCATGGCCGGACATGATCCAATGGATTCGACTTCGGTCGATCTCGCCGTACCGGATTTCGAGGCGGCGCTGACCGGTGACATACGGGGCCGGAAAATCGGGCTTCCGAGGGAATATCGTGTCGAGGGAATTCCCAAGGACATCGAGAGGCTTTGGTCAGCCGGTGCGGAGATGCTGCGCGATGCCGGCGCCCACATTGTCGACATTTCTCTGCCGCACACCAAATATGCGTTGCCCGCTTACTACGTTATCGCTCCGGCGGAGGCGTCATCGAACCTCGCGCGTTACGATGGGGTAAGGTATGGTCGTCGGGCCAAGCAGGACGAGTGCGGTGGCGTTAATGAGATGTATGAAAACACCCGTGCCGAAGGTTTCGGACCCGAAGTGCAGCGGCGGGTCATGATCGGAACCTACGTGCTGAGTGCGGGATTTTACGATGCGTATTATAATCGGGCCCGACGGGTGCGGGCACTGATCAAACGTGACTTCGAGACGGTATTCGCGGACGGAATAGATGCGATACTGACACCCGCAACACCTTCATCCGCATTCGGTCTAGGTGAGTTGATCGATGCCGATCCGGTGCGGATGTATCTCAACGATATTTTTACGGTGACCGTGAACCTTGCCGGTCTTCCCGGGATCTCGGTTCCGGTTGGCCTTGACGCTGACGGGTTGCCGCTCGGGCTTCAGCTGATTGGCAGGCCCTGGGAGGAGGGAGATCTTCTGAACCATGCCTACGCGCTTGAAAGAGCGGCGGACTTCGCATCCAAACCGGATCACTGGTGGAAATGACTGTGGTGTCGAAACGAACGGTGATTGGGCCGATGCGTCGGTTTGCTCTTGTTTTGGGTTCCGTAGCGTTGATGGGATGCGAACCGGTTCCGGAGACGGGTATCGACGGGATTGATGTCCGTGCGCCCGACGGCCTGGTGGATGTGTCCACCGACGAAGTAGTCGAAGACGAGCACGACGTAGATTCGGAAACTTTGGGTGATTCCGTTGAGCCATCACAAGATGCTACGCCTGTAACGGTAGAGTTCGCGACCGCTGAAGGGGAAGGGGTTCCTTCAGAGCAGGGGAAAGAAAGTGTCGATGGTCTGCCGGAACAGGAAGTCGATGGTGTCGCCGATGATTCGGAGGATGCGGCCGAAGATGTGGCGCTTCTGGACCAGGATTTGGATCCGAACGGAATTTCCGATGAGCAGGACTTCGACGCGGTATCGAACAGGCAGACCATTGAAAGCGATGCCGCCCGGCTGAGGGCGCAGCGCGAGGCGTATCTTGAGATCAGACTCGATCAATTGCCGGAGCGCGGTGAAAAGAATCCACCGAGTGTCGTGGAATTCGCCCTCTCTACGAGCAATTCGGTCGGCGAAAAGGTCTGGTCCCGAAGCGGAATATTGTCGCGGAGACGGTACCAGACAAACTGCAGCGGCTATGCGAGGGCGGAATTGGCGCAGGAAGCGTTTCTGGCGAATGGCGGGCCACAGCGGAACTGGCAAGGCCTGGACCCTGATGGGGATGGCTTTGCGTGCGGATGGGATCCGGCACCGTTCCGGAACAGCATGGCATCTGGCGGGTGATTGATCACCCATCCCCGAATTTCGGACAGCGCCGAGGTGGCCTCCGGCCGGATATGATCGTGTTGCATGGCACTGCGATGGAAAGTGCGGTGGCGGCGCTGGAGCGGCTATGTAGCGAGGAATTTGAGGTTTCGGCTCATTATCTGATCGCGGGTTGCGGTAAGATATACCGTATGGTCGATGAAGAGCGGCGGGCCTGGCACGCGGGTGCCGGCAGCTGGGGCGGGTTGACGGACATTAACTCGCGATCCATCGGAATCGAACTGGATAACGCGCCCGGAATACCATTTACCGATCCTCAGATGGGTGCGTTGGATACGCTTCTATCGGAGGTAATGAAACGCTGGTCCATTCCCGCTGAGCGGGTGATCGCGCATTCCGACATGGCGCCGAGGCGGAAGGTGGATCCGGGTCCAAAGTTTGATTGGCGAAGGCTTGCGTTGGCGGGGCTGTCGGTGTGGCCGGAAGAGGAACCGGATACGGTTGGCGGTCAGCCGGGTCGGACGGTTGGAGAGATTGACAATGAGGTGGCGTTTCGATCCGCCGCGCTGGCATTCGGGTATCCCGATGAGGATGCCGACCTCCTGCTCACGGCTTTTAGGCTGCGTTTCCGGCCCCGGTCGGAGGGACCGCTTTCTGAAATCGACCTCGCGATGATGCGAAACCTGGCGGATGGTTACCCGGTTGACCGTGGCCCGCGTGATGCCTAACCTGCCTAGGGCGCGCGGATGGTCGGATGGTCGCTGGCGATGCCAGAGGAAAGTCCGGACTCCACAAGGCAACGGTGCCGGGTAACGCCCGGCCGGGGCAACCCGAGGGAAAGCGCCACAGAGAACAGACCGCCCGGGTTGCCGGGTAAGGGTGAAACGGTGGGGTAAGAGCCCACCGCGGACGGGGCAACCGGTCCGGCATGGCAAGCCCCACCGGGAGCAATGCCGAATAGGGATCTTGAGCGGCGTGTCCGCGGAGTGGCTTTGGCTCATGAGATCCGGGTTGGCAGCTGTAGATGTCTGGCGACAGGCGTCAAAGATGAATGGCCGTCCAGCGGTGGGACACCGCCGTAGACAGAATCCGGCTTATAGGCCGTCCGCGCGCCCGTCGAGGTTCACCGAAGGTTCGTTCGGAGTCTCATCTTTCATCGCGTCGGTCAGATGGCATTTCCGTACGGGATTAGGTTTACGGGTCCGCCACCAAACCAACGCCGTCTCGATAGCATATTCGCCATCTGAAGCCCGAAGGTAATCAAGAGAAAATACTATTATATTCCAGCCCCCGTTCCGCTCTGAAGTGCAACACCGTTGATGGTGGGAAGCCGCGTTTCGGGTGCGGCATCCTGCGAACCGGCCGGATAACGGCGACAGTCCCTGTGCGCAGGACAGGAGAGTGTCATGCCCGAGGGTTACCGTCATCTGACCTTCGACGGAAGATGCCGGATATACGCGACGGGGAAAGGCGGGCTTTCGAACGGGGCCATCGCCGGGCGGCCGGGCCGCCATCCGGCAACCATATCGCGGGAGATCCGGCGCGACGGCGGCGGGCGGGGATACCGGCAGGGACAGGCGTGGAGGAAGGCCACCGGGCGCCGGAGCGGGGCCTCTTCGGTCCCGGGGAAGCTGACGGAGGAGCGCCGGGCGAAGGTCGTGGGGCATCTGGAGGAGGGCTGGAGCCCGGAACGGATCGCCGGTCGCCTTCGGCTGGAGGACCCCGGCATGGTCGGCCGTCAGCGGATATACGACCTCGTACGCGCGGACCGCAGGGACGGCGGAACGCCTTGCGGGCACCTGCGGCGGCGGGGAAAGGAACCGGACCGGCAGGGTGGTCGCCACGCGGGCCGGGGTCATGTCCCGGGCCGGAGGGACATCCCGGAGCGCCCGAAAGAGGGCGGAGGCGGTCGGCGGGGCGATGACCGACCTTCCCGAGGGTCCCGGTGCCAGGGTCCACACGATCACGGCGGACAGCGGCAGGGAGTTCGCGGGGCACGCGAAGGTGGCGAGGGCGCTGGAGGCCGATTTCCTCCTCGCGACGCCCTGCCACTCGTGGGAGCGGGGCCTGAACGGGCACACCAACGGGCTGCCGCCCCGGCACCTGCCGAAGGGGACCGACCTGCGGCAGGTCACGGACGCCCGCGTGAAGCGGGTCCGGGACATCCTGAACGCGCGCCCCGTCGGCCGACGGGGAGAGGGAATTCCGCAGGCGCGCCCGCCCGGTTTCGGTCGGGCCACCCCCTCCCTCGCCCGGAAGGGCGCGCCACCTCCCGCCGCGGGGCCCTGCCGCCGCCGGGAGGCCCGGTTACGCTCCGATCCGAAGGGACAGCCGCCGCATTCCGCGTGGAATCCGGGCCCCTGGCCGGAAAATCCCTCAACACCGGCCCGCCTCCTCCGCTCGGGGCCACCCCCTCGCTCCGGAGGCGGGCCGGTGTTGCACTTCGGACTGGAAGTGGGGAACTTTGAACAGTGTCACCAAGCAGTAAATGACCCATGATGGCTATGTTTAATCCGTCACATCCGGGGAAGGGCATCAAGGATGATCTTGATGCACTCGACCTGACCGCAGCCGAAGCAGCGAAGACTTTTGGAGTTTCATGCCAGCGACTCCACCGCGTATTGGGCCCGTTGACATTCCCGGTTGAACCGCCGGTCTGGACCGTTCATATCCGTCCCCGAACACAGCCGGAACGGCGTTACGGGCAACCGGGGACGGAACCATGGAAAGGAGCGGGAACGGACTTACGGAATGGATGTGGCGGGTGGTCGGGGAGTTTCCGCCGGGCAGTGCGGGCGACCCCGGGGTCACGGCGGCGGACGGCCGCCCCTTCGTCGGGGCCATCCTCCGGAGGGCGCGGCCTTCCCGGGCGCTTCGGGAAACGGAACGGCGTGTCCAGGCACTACCGGAGCTGGATAAAGAAGGGCGTGACCGAACGTATTCCCGGGGCGCTGCCGGGGGGATCTCGACCTGGAGCACCCGTGCGTGGACGGCGCCGTGACGCGGGCACACCGGAAGGCGGCGGGAGGAAAGGGCAGCCCGGGAGAACGGCGTCGGACGCTCCCGCTGAGGCCTGGCCGACGCGCCCGGCCACCCCGTGGACACCGTGGAGCTGCCGGGCCGTCGCCATCCGCTGTGACAGGAAGAAACCGGGCTTCCGGGCGACGATTCCTCCGGCCGCCGCCGTGATCGCCGCGAGGTGAATATCAACGGATCCTAACTGGATCGAGCACTGTATCGGCGAAAATGGCTGTCCGCTTAGAAAAGGTGATCGGTTCGACTGCCGATCACTGGCTCCGCTCGCAAGCGGCCTATGATCTGGCGCAGATGCGCCAGCGTAATACCGGGATCCCCAAAGGAAGAACCCAACCAAACGACGCTTAGGAACCCATGCTCGCGATTCGCTTTGGCGTGGTTCCGTTGATTTCTTGGTGGTGTGCATGGTTGTGGCTGAAGTCACCGGGTCGTAACCGGCTTCGTCCGCTGACAGTCGATATCCTCAGGTCGGCTGAAGAACGTCGATTGAGATTTGGTTAGGAAGGGAGGCTAGCCAGAAACCACCGCCGAAGCCAACGCGTCCGAAGATCCGAGGGTGGGATCTGACAGCATATCCGGCGAAGCGTCTGGACTACGAGACGGAAGCGAACATTCAAAAGATCGCGTTTACGCTTTGAAGGTTCGTAGAATCAGAGATCTGACCATTCCCGTAATTCCGCTGGCGAACATGAATTTTGGTGGGAATGTCTGGACAGAATCGGAATCCCGCGATTAGCGTTACGAAAGGAATCTCGCAGGAGAATCAGCGATGAAATCGCATTATAGAGTCGTGGTCATCGGAGGTGGCGTTGTAGGGGCGTCAGTTCTGTATCATCTGGCGAAATACGGCTGGTCGGATGTCTGCCTGATCGAACGTAAGATACTGAGTGCGGGATCAAGCTGGCACGCGGCGGGGGGAATTCATGCGCTTAACGCGGATCCGAATATTGCCGCCCTGCAGGCCTATACGATCGATCTGCTGTCCGAGATAGAGAAGGAGAGCGGCCAAAATATCGGTTTGCATATGACGGGTGGCCTTATGCTGGCTGGCACACCCGAACGCTGGGAGTGGCTCCAATCGGCATACCGTGTGTTTCAGACCATCGGGATTGAGGATTGCCGTCTGGTAACGCCGGAAGAAGCCGGAGAGCTGAACCCGGTGATGAATATCGAAGGGCTTGTTGGCGCGCTCTGGGCTGACCGCGAGGGGCATATCGACACCACAGGGACCGTACGCGCCTATGCGGGCGCCGCCAGAAAGAACGGCGCAGACGTAATTGAAAAGAACCGTGTTCTGGAATTACGCCAGACAGCCGACGGCTGGGACGTCGTCACCGAACAGGGCACCGTTCACACCGAACATGTGGTCAACGCCGCGGGTCTATGGGCCAAGCAGGTGGGCCGCATGGCCGGGATCGAATTGCCGGTCTCGCCGCTCAACCACCATTATCTTGTGACCGACACGATCCCTCTGGTGGCTGAACTGGAGACAATGCTGCCGATGACGGCGGATCTGGAAGGATTCACGTATATGAGGCAGGACCAGAAGGGCATGCTGCTCGGCATCTACGAAATCAACCACGAGCACTGGATGATGGATGGTGCTCCATGGGATTACGGTTTCGAGCTGCAGCAGGAGGATCCCGGTCGTATCGAGCACGAACTGATGCTTGGTTTTGAACGCTACCCCTGTCTGCAGGATGCCGGTATCAAAACATGGGTTAACGGTGCGTTCACGTTCTCGCCCGATGGCAACCCGCTGGTGGGTCCGGTGCGAAGCAAACGTGGCTATTGGTGCGCCTGCGCCGTCATGGCGGGTTTCCTGCAGGGCGGTGGTGTTGGCAAATCGCTGTCCGAATGGATTATCCATGGCGAACCGGAAGAGGATGTCTTCGGAATGGATGTCGCGCGCTACGGCGATTACGCGGGCAACAAACGTTATATCAAGGAAACAACCGGTCAGTTTTATTCGCGCCGGTTCGTAATGACCTATCCCAACGAACAGCTGCCGGCGGCGCGGCCGATGAAAATGGCGCCCGCCTATGACGCGATGGAGGCCGCGGGCGCAAGATGGGGCGTCAGCTACGGGCTGGAGGTGCCGCTTGTGTTCGGTCCGCAGGGTTTTGAGGAAACCCCGAGCCTACGTCGGTCGAATGCGCATCGGATAGTGGCCGAGGAATGCAAGGCTGTACGCGAAGCATGTGGATTGCTGGATATCTCCGGCTTTTCGCGTTTTGAAGTATCCGGTTCGAACGCGGCCGCTTGGCTGGACCGGATAATGGCCTCCAGGCTACCGGCCCCTGGTCGGGCGCGTCTGGCTCCCATGCTGGGTGAGACCGGGCGCCTGAAAGGCGACCTTACATTATTCAACTGGGGTGATGGCCGTTTCTGGATCATGGGAAGCTACTACCTGCGCGAATGGCACATGCGCTGGTTTCACGATCACATGGACGAAGGCATCACGGTTAGCGACATCTCGGATCGCATGGTGGGCTTCTCCCTTTCTGGTCCGAATTCACGCCGGATCCTGGAAAGGTTGGTCGATGCCGATATCAGTGACGCCGCCCTCCCGTTCATGAGCTGCGCTCGGATGGATGTGGGGTTGGCCCGTGCCCATGTCGCACGCATCTCGGTTACTGGTGAAATGGGGTATGAAATCAATGTTCCCGCTGGGTATCATGCTGGTCTGCGGCGGGATCTATTGGAAATTGGTGCCGGTCTGGGCCTCAAGGAATACGGGTTTTACGCGCTGAATGCTCTGAGGTTGGAAAAAAGCTTTGGCATCTGGAATGCTGAGTTCACCCAAGGTTACACGCCCGGAATGACCGGTCTGAACCGCTGGATCGATTGGCACAAGGGCGAATTCGTCGGGCGAGAGTCTGCGTTGACCGAACGAGACGGTAATGGGCCGGCGCTCCGACAGGTCACGTTGGACATCGACGCTGACGGTGCCGACGCCACGGGATTCGAGCCGATCTGGCAAAACGGAAAACGTGTCGGCTTCGTCACTTCCGGTGGATATGGGTATATCGTGGGCAAGTCTCTGGCAATGGCGCTTGTCGACGCCGATCTGAACGAACCCGGACAGGAGCTGACCGTTCATGTCGTGGGAGCTGAGCGTGCTGCCAAGGTCATCGAGTCATCGCCCTATGACCCGGACGGCAGGGTGATGCGGATGTGACGGCACCATCGAAGACCGTGTCCACGAACACAGGCAGCGCTACAGCCCATCCATTGTGCGGTCCTGACCGCTCCGGATCAGGCCGGGGGGATCGCCTGCGAGGAGATAGGTGCAGCGGAGGAAAGGTTCCTCGCTGCCAAACAAACCTGAGTGACGTATTGATTTAGCCCGAGCCCATGCCGGCCTCGAAAGTTCTGTCACCTGTGCTGCCCAACCCGTCGACATGGCCCGGTACCGTTCGGTAACGGCGCGCGGCGGCTTGTGGCGGGCAGTCCTTCGTGAGCGGATCCGCGGGATGTCCGGGCAGGCGGTCACAGTCATCCGACCGATATGCGCCAACGGTGATCGGATTTTACGGAGGCGAAACAAATGTGAGCGGAAGCTCGGTTGCGGATGGTCCGTGCATTGCCGGTATTCGAGAGCGTGGTGGAAATTCCATTGACTTCCAATCTGTAGCAGGTGAATAGGGAGATCTGGGACAATTCGGGCCGGTGCTATGCCGCCCTATTGAGGAACAATGGAAATGGCAAAGCCCACCACTATTAAAGTTCGTCTGAATTCCACGGCCGATACCGGTCACTTCTACGTGACCCGAAAGAACACGCGGAACATTACCGAAAAGATGGTGATGCGTAAATACGATCCTGTGGCTCGCAAGCATGTCGAATACCGGGAAGGTAAAATAAAGTAAGGCACTTGACGTTGGCTCCGGTTGCTTCGAGGATCGGAGTCCTGCGTCCTTTTACCGCAGTTTCGGTCTCCTCGATGGCCACTGTCGGGATTGATACTCTGGTTTCTCGAAAATCCTGGACTCTCTCGGTAGTACCCGCCAGAAAAGCGCCAGGTAGCGGGTTTTTCGTGATAGGTGACGGAATCCGCCTTGCGGGGAATCACCGGATATGGCGGTCAGGGGGGTGGTTTCGCCACCGTATGCCGCGGAATCCGCCAATCCTCCACCCGGGAGGTCCCGATGCGCAGGGTACAAGACCCCCGACGGAGGCCCGACGCCTGACACTATGGGATACCTGACCAGCGGTCCGATCCATGCGAGTCTGCGGGCCATGTACATCGGTCCCGGACAGATATCCCCGGACACCGGCGGGTGGCCCGGGGAGGAGTGCCTCCGCGCCGGGACGGCGTACGGGAACCCGTCGCGGCGTGTGGACCCGGCCGCTCCGGCCCGACCGGCGGAAGATCCCGCGAAGGGAACCGGAGCGGAGGCCCGGGCATACGGAACCGCCGCACGGCGGGGGCGGCGTGGACGCGGAAGCCGGGAGCTCCCTTCCCGGATCCGTCCGGGCGGACACCGGTCACCGCCCGGCGGGGAACGGGGCCTAGCCGAAGGCACGGGGCCATCGCTCCCGTATCCACCGCGGGAAGCCGCGTGGCAGGCCCATGCCCGGGCACGTCCGGCGGGGCGATGCGACACGCCCTTCCATCCGCGCCCGCGTCGGACATGTCTCCGGATACGGGAAAGGGCCGATGGCGGTCACGGTCCGCCGCATCGGCCGGGTCCGGGCCGCCGCCCGCATGACCATGGCGAACCCGGGCTGCGGTTTCCGCCGCCCCGTCCTGCATGAACGGCGACAGCCCAGGGCCTGACCCCCTCCGGAATCCGGAAATCACCCGCCCGGGCGGGCCGGTGGGCGGGCGAACCGCGCTTCATGCCACACCGATCGGCGGAATACCCGCCGGAGTGGCATCCGCGAAAATCACCCCCTGACATTCGTGCCGGAATATGGGTCTATCGAGGTTTCCATTTTCGTTCTCCAGCCTATTCGTCCGCCACTCGGATCCAGACCATCTGGATGTGCACGTTGGCGTCCTTGATCAGATTGAAGACCGGGCACGCCGCTCGGTCTCTTCGACAACGGTTTTCAGGCGGTGCCTCAGTATCTTTCGTGCGTACCCCTGCCTCGACCTTGACAGTCTGAACGTGAGGAACGGTCCCGCGCATTCCGGCTCTGCCGCGTATGTCAATGGTGAAGTTGGCGTCGAAATCGATTCCGTTGTATTTGAACTCCATTTCGCGCGCCGTCCTGCCGAATGTGACGGCCTCGCAGCCGCAGAGCGCGGCGAGCACATCGGTCAGCGGGGTCGGACCGCGGTCGGTTCCGCCATGGGCCGAAGGTCGTTGAAGGTCCAGTGTCCGGCTTCGCCAAAATCGACGACTGTAGCAAGCGTACCGTCATTCGATACCGGAAGCGTTATTCTTCTGATGCTCGGTCTGGTGAAATCCGCCATGTCAATGAAGTTGGTCATGTTCTTGCACCGTACCTGTCTCTCATGCGGCGCTGCCGATACCGCCAGTCCGGTGGCGCATAGAGCAAAGGATTGCATACCCGGTAGTGACCGAGTCACGGCAAGTCAACATTTTACGCAAACGATTACAGAAACCGCTTTGCCAGTGTAACCGGAAGACTCGAAGAGGCTGAGAAATGAAGAAAAGCGTGACGCTTAGGGACATCGCGCGCGAGACCGGGGTTCACGTTTCCACAGTTTCGCGCGCACTTTCCTCCGACCGGCGGGTTGCCATGTCGCCCGAAGTGGTGAGGCGGATACGGGCGATGGCCGAAACCATGGGCTATCGTCCGAATCGGTTGGCGTCCGGGCTGCGTACACGCCGGACCATGACGGTTGGAATCATGATTCCCGACATTACGAACACGCTGTTTCCTCCGATCGTCCGTGGCGTTGAGAGCGTCCTTGAGCCGAATGGCTATGCATCGATACTGGTCAATACAGACAATGTGCCGGAACGGGAGACCCGCCTGTTCGATGTGCTTCTTGAACGTGGAGTAGACGGAATCATCGACGCGTCGGCACACAGCACCGATCCGCTTCTCTCCGAAGTGGCCGGTGAAGTGCCGGTTGTTACCGCGAACAGGTTGGTGGAGGAGCCACTGCTGCCTTCCGTTGTGAATGACGACGCAGGCGGTCTTCGGAAGATGGTCCGTCTACTTTGGGATGCCGGGCATCGGAAGATTGGCCATATCGCGGGTCCGGCGGATCTTTCGACCGGCATCGGCCGGCGTGAAGCGTTCGAGGCGGAGATGCGCGCTCTTGAAATGGAGGTTCCGGACAGGGCCATCGCTGTCGCGCAGCGATATGATGACATCGAAGGCCGCAGATGCACGGAAGCGCTGCTTGACGGCTGCTCGGGTGTCACCGCGGTCGTCTGCGCCAATGATCGTCTGGCGATCGGCGCCATCAGCGCTCTCGGGCAGCGTGGCCTTGACTGACCTGGAGATCTCTCGATTACGGGATTCAACGACAGTCCGTTCCTCGAACTCATACCACCGGGCCTGACCACGGTGCGGATCCTGCAGTTCGATGTCGGCCGGATCGCTGCGGAGCGTCTGCTTGCGATGATTGTGGAGCCTGGATGCCATGTGCCCATGACGACGGTCCTGCCGGTATCGGTGATCGAGCGTGGCAGCGTGGCGGGGCCGAAGTCACGGAACGGTGAATGACGGAGGAAACTGCCCCAATGTCGGTACGACGGCATAGCCCCGGTCGCGGCGGATGTCCGGCAAGGATCATCGCTGTCGAGGAGTATTTCATGCATCCCGCGCTGTCGGACCATTTTGGCGTCGCGCATCAGCCAGCGAAGATTTCGAATCGCCTGTATGATTATGCCGGGATTCGGATTGAGGAAATGGATGCGGCGGGCATCGACCTTCAGTTACTTTCGCAGCAATCCCCTGGAACTCAGCGGCTGTCGGACGACATGGCCGTGGCTGTCTGCCGGCAGGTCAATGATGCTTTGGCCAGGATCATTGCCGAAGCGCCTGACCGGTTTTCGGGATTCGCTATGTTGCTGTCGGTGCTTTCAGGCGCGGCGGCGGACGAGTTTCGGCGATCCGTCGAGGAGCCGGGCCTGAAGGGGGCGATGATACATGGGCTGAGTAGCGGCCGGTTTGTCGATGTAAAAGAGTTCTGGCCAGTGTTCGCGTGTGCCGAGGAACTCGGCGTCCCGGTCTATCTGCATCCGGCGTTACCCGATGGCGCCGTCACCGAACGCTACTATGCACCGTATGACCGAAGCCATCCGATGCTTACCCGCGCGGCCTGGGGATTTGGCGTTGAGGCGGGAACCCAAGCGGTCAGGCTGGTGCCTTGCGGCGTATTTGACCGGCATCCGGACTAGAGATCGTTCTGGGGCATCCAGGGGAGGCGATTCCACTCCTGTCCCCGACACTTCCATGTTTACGATCTGCTGACGGGAGGAAATTCGGTCATTGGCATCACCGCGATTCCTTCCGCCTTACGCTGGAATCGGTCAAGCATCTTTGCATCGCTCGCATTCACCACCATATCCACCGCATGAAGAGCGGTTCGCAGTCGCGGTCGCCAGATTTCCGCAATTCCGCCTTTTCCGGTTCTTCGATCTGTGTTCCGAACGCTTCGGTGGTTGCCATCTTCGGATCTGCTGGGCCGATTTAGTGGAATCAACTGGATTGGGCATTGAAGGTGGATCGAATTAATGCCAGCGCATTGCTTCATGCATGGACCGCGTCAGTAATGTGGTTCACATGCGAATTCAGGTCCTATAGAGGTTTGAACCGGGCGTTGCTCCGCATCGTCCAGGCAGGTCTTCCTGAAATGGGAGTGGACAGATGTCAGAGACGATGACACCCGAACAGATGCAGTTCTACAACGAGCATGGATATCTTGTTCTGGAAAGCCGAATTCCGGAGGCGGTGATCACCAGCCTTCGTGACGAAATCGTCAGGTTTGAGGAAGAGGCACGGGGGATGACCGTGTCGAACGATCGGCTGGATCTGGAAGACAGCCATACACCGGATAGTCCGCGCATCCGACGGATCAAGCTTCCGCACAGGATCTCTCCCGTTGTTCGTGACTTAATGTATTCAGATCATGTGCTCGCACCCGTGCGCGATCTGATCGGGCCTGACCTTCGGCTCCACACAACAAAGCTCAACATGAAATCGGCGGGCTTTGGGGCAGCCGTTGAGTGGCATCAGGACTTCGCCTTCTATCCACATACCAACGACGACGTTCTGGCCGTGGGTGTGATAATCGATGATATGGGGTTGGAGAACGGACCCTTGATGGTCTTTCCCGGCACCCATAGAGGACCGATGTTCGACCACCACGTAGATGGCGTTTTTGCCGCCGCGATGGATCTCGCGGCGGCAGGGCTGGATGCCGATGATGCGGTGCCGCTGATGGGACCGGCTGGTTCAATTTCGCTTCATCACGCGCGAATCGTGCATGGATCGGCGCTGAATACGTCCGCCCGAGACCGCCGGCTTCTGTTCTACGAGTGCATGGCTGCGGATGCTTTTCCTGTGATGGGCTCGATGACCTCGTTTGGTTCTTTGGAAGAATATGATAATCGGATGCTCTGCGGCACACCGACCATCGAACCAAGGCTTGATGCCGTTCCGATTCGTATTCCCTTGCCATTGCCCGATGCGCGGGGCTCGATTTATGAGATTCAGAGGAATCTCAGCAATAAGGGATTCGAGATTTTCGATGAGAGTGCCGCCTGACTACGATGAACTATCAGCGGGCTACTCAATGGCGGGACTGGAAACGCAGTTTCGGCCCTCGTGGCACCTTTGACCATGCGCAGGCATTTCCTTAATCCATGGTAATTCATTAGGGAGGTGGCGGTGAGATTGGCGCATCTGGTTGGTTACTTTGGTTTGCGATCCGTTTCGAATCGGCTGTCTTGTCTCCTCGGAGTGTTTGGTGCTTTGCATACATAAATACGCCTCCCAACGCGGCGATTGTGGAGATAACAGTGGCAAGCCTCTCCAATCTGCCTATCGTCCGAGATTTAATTATAGCGTCCAGCTCGCGGCGAAGGTAATGTCGGCGGTCCTCGTCCCAAGGAAAGGGTGGCCCATGATAGCCAGGATCTCTCGCAAATCCGTTCGTTTTCACGGATGTATAGGTTAATTCCAAGATTCGTGGAACGACGATTTTTGCCCAAGGAATTCAAGTGAAGTTCTTTTCCAAAAATACCTCCGGCGGAAACACGGGAAGCTGCTTGAGGATGAAGAAGTTCATGTGGAGCCCGCCAACAGAGAAACGGGCAGCGCAATCGAGGGGAAGACCGTTCATGTTCGCCAGAACGAGGGCCATCGATACTGTTCGACCTAGGTTGTAGTCTATCGCTGGCGCGTTGTTTTCCAAACCACTTCGGGGAATGCTTCCTGTAACTACGGTCCGCTCATTCGTTGATTATTTCGGCGGTGGCGAACAAATCTCGGTTCGCGAATTTGACAAACAGACAGGCCTGAATCTATGTCCGCAAGCGAAATTCTATTTTCTTTCGGATCCGCGTCGGTTTTGCCGGTCAACCAAATGGGAGCGATACGCAATGAACAATGCCAGAATTGGATTCATAGGTCTGGGTCTTATGGGCTCGGCTTTGGCCGGACGGTTGCAGGACCGGGGCTATGCGCTGACGGTAGCGGCAAACGTCACACGTACCGGAGTCGACGCGGCCGTAGCACGGGGGGCTACCGAAGTCGCAACCGGACGGGAGGTCGCCGCGGCGAGCGACATCATCATGCTCTGCATGGCGACCTCCGATCAGGTGGAAACCCGAATGCGCGGATCGGACGGGGTAATCGCGGGGCTGAGCGAGGGGAAAGTCGTGATCGATTTCGGAACGTCGCTTCCTGAATCGACCCGAGATCTCGGTGCCGGGGTCGCACAGGCGGGTGGCGCTTACCTTGATGCACCGATCGGAGGGACACCGGCGCACGCAAGGGACGGTGCGATCAATATCATGGGGGCAGGGGACAGGGCGGCGTTTGACCGTGTAAAACCGGTGCTCGATGATCTGGGAAAGAACGTCTTTCATTTGGGCTCGCTCGGCACCGGCCATACAGTCAAATTGATAAACAACTTTTTCGCGCAGTGCGTCGCCAATGCCATGGCGGAAGCGTTCGTCATGGCCGATCGCACCGGTGTGGACCGGCTGTCGCTTTATGATGTTATGTCCGCTGGCCCCCTGAAATCCGGAATGATGGATTTCATAAAAGCCTATGCTATCGCGGGCGACCCCAACATGCTCGCTTTCTCCATCAAGAACGCACTGAAGGATGTGGGATACTATCGGCGGATGGCACAGGAAGCCGGTGCGCCCAGCGTTATGGCCGAATGTGCTTTCGGCGCGTTGGCCGACGCGGCGGAGCAAGGACGGGGAGAGCGCTTGGTGCCCGAAATGGTCGACTATTTTTCCGATAGACTCGGTGCCTGAGTCGCCCGGCCTTCATTTCGCATATTCGATCATTGGGGTGATTACGGAACGCTGTAACCACCTTGTGGTGCGTTGATGCGGATCGATTTCTGGCGTCGTTGCTATCCCGATGGGCACAAAGCGAGGTCTCGGCCCGCATTCCAGCGTAGATGGTGTCTGCCAAAGGAGATGAAACCTATCTGCGGTCGAGGCCGGATGAAATCGACCTTCGGTCGGCTCCGACTCAGTTTGTGTCCTCGGCCAGCGGGACGGGAGCTTGGTCTACATCAAGGCCCGCTTCGTGTGTTCAAACGGTAAGGTCGACCGGTTTCTTTCGGGCGTGTCATTCTCGGTCCTACCCGCGCCCGGAAGCAAGTGCGGCTGGTGTCACGCAGGTAGGGGTGGAACACCCGAACAGGTCATCGAACCTCAGGTCAGTTGAGATATTGCAGCGGGTCGACGCTATCGACACCTTCCCGAACCTCGAAATGAAGATAGCTTGCGTCGCTGCCGATTTCGGCGATTGTCTGACCGCGTGAGACCGCATCACCTTTCCCGACACTCAGATTATCGACATTGGCATACACGGTAAGCAGATTGTCAGGGTGGCGGAGCACAAGGATCTTTCCGTAATCGGTGTCGAGTGTGACGACAGCTACGTTGCCATCCGCCGCCGCCGCAACCGGGCTGCCGCTACCGGCGTCAATGTCGATACCATCATATCTTCCTTTTTCGTAGGCACGGATGATATCGCCGCTCACTGGCATGATCAGGCGTGTGTCGCGGGTGGCTACGCTGCGCTCGCGCTCGGCGGGCGATGTCGGCTGATCCTGTATTTTGGGTGCTGGATCAGGATCCTCTTCGGGTAGAGGAGTGGAGGCACTGGGCGGGACCGGTGTTAGGCTTCCCTCACCCGGAGCGGCGACCCCACGATCCGATTCGGTCGTCACCTGCGCCGTGACTGTAGATGGTATGATGAGGTACTGACCTTGCTTCACCGAAAGATCCGGATCGAGTTTATTCCAGTCCGCAAGTGATCGTACCGACACATTGTAGAGCCTTGCGATCGAGTAGGCGGTTTCGCCCCTCTCGACTTGATGGCGGATCGACCCGGTTCCACTGGAGGGTTCCCGTCGGGTGACAATGGAACCGCCGGAACCTGTTGTCGATTCCACCCTGTCGAGGGCGTCGCGGGCAAGCGTCGTGATATCGATCTCGTCATTTGGAAGGATCGAACCCGTTCCGTCCGCACTCGAATCGGCAGGGAATTCTTCAACGCGTGTCGGCAGTGCGACGAACTCACCCTGTCGCAGGCTCGTTTCAGGCTCAAGCCCATTGTGGCGAGCGAGATCGTCCGCATCGATTCCCAGGCGATTGGCCATCTCGGTAACGGTATCGGATTCGCGGGCTATGGCGACCTGATGGTCGGGATAGCTGATCACACCCCGCGCATCGGCCATCGGACGGGTCTCACGTACCTGTCGCGCCGCATCCGCCGTTCCCAATCCGGTTGCGGAATCGCGGAGGTCTATCTCCAGGGATTCGGAGCATCCTACGACGGCAAAAACACCTACGCACAAAAGCGCGCGGCTTAAAGCGAATCCTGACGGGTTTTCCATAGCTCCTCCCCGTGTTTGACCATTATCCCATCAAAGGCCTCTTTCAATTCCATTCCCGTCCTTCAACCAGCGGTACGAAGCGGACCTGACGGAGCTCTTCGTATTCGACTCCCGTCTCGAAGCGCGTCACTTTTATCAAGTGCTGCACCGTGTCTGACCGGCCCACCGGGAGAACCATTATACCACCGACCCGAAGCTGTGCCAAGAGTGGCCCCGGTGGATCTTCCGCCGCGGCCGTTACGATTATCCGCTCAAACGGGGCCTGCTCGGGAAAGCCAAAGCTGCCATCGCCGGTAATCGCGGTGATATTGTGCAATGAAAGCCGCTCGAATGTTTCGCGCGCTTCCTGTACAAGCGCTTGGTACCGATCAACCGTATATACACGACGGGCGAGCTGGCTCAGAATGGCCGCTTGATAGCCGGAGCCCGTTCCGACCTCCAGGACCTTGTCCCGCGGCCCAACGCCCAGAGCCATGGTCATCAGCCCAACGATGGAGGGTTGGCTGATCGTCTGACCGCAGCCAATCGGCAGCGGTACGTCCTCATAGGCACGATCCGCGAAAATACCCTGGATGAATTCCCGACGGTCGATGGCCGTCATCGCCTTTAGCGTACGCTCCTCGGTCACACCCTGGGACCGTAGTGAGGAAACAAGCCGCTTCATGGGGTCGGCATCGTTCGATGTCATCTCACTGACTCAGTCGCGCGCCCAGCGCCCCGATCACATCATGGGCCGTCAGATCGCAGCGCATCGGCGTGACCGATATATAATGCGAAAGATTGGCATGAACGTCCGTCCCCGGTGCCGTCGGGATGTGCTGTGGGCCGCCCTTGATCCAGAGAAACCTACGCCCGGAAGGCGATTCGTGGGCCTCGATGCCGAATGCGGTGCCGGAGCGATAGCCCTGTGCCACCACTTTCACTCCTTTTACCGCCTCCGCGGTCACGGGTGGAAAGTTTACGTTGTAGAATATGCCGTAGTCACTGTCTCCCCACTCACCGACTTCAACCAGCTTCCGTACCAATCCAGCACCATGAGTCTCCGCGCTCACGAACGGGTTCGCGAGCTGGGCGTTGTTCGGGCCGTAGAACTGGCTGAGCGCGATCGCGCGAACACCCTGCAGGCTCGCTTCGACAGCGGCTCCGACCGTGCCCGAATAAAGCACGTTCTCCGCCGCGTTGTTACCGCGATTGACACCGGATAGGACGAGGTCCGGACGCTGGCCGTCGAGAACATCGTAGAGTCCGGCAAGTACGCAATCGGCAGGCGAGCCTTCGGCGGCGAATCGCCTTGGACCCAGTTCGGCGACCATGAACGGATGGGTGTAGCTGATGCAATGGCCCACCCCGGACTGCTCGAAAGCGGGGGCTACGGTCCAGACATCACCTTCGGGTCCGGCAACCTCTCCGGCGATGGTCTGTAGCGCCTTCAGTCCCGGGGCATTGATTCCGTCGTCGTTTGTGATGAGAATTCGCACGCTTCAACTACCTTTCCGCTTCATGTTATCCAATAGAATTCGTTGTCGGGAATTGAAACCGGATTCGTTTGGATGGTGTGGGTATCGACGCGATATAAGTGAGCGCTACCATCTCATGGTTTCGGCTGACGTGACCGAGAAAGATCCGGCGCCGCTTCTCGGTCGAACTCCCGTTGCCGTGACGCGAATGCTCAACGTGCATTCAACGCCAACTGCCTGTCGCGCTGTCGGCGGACCAGCGCGCGTTTGCTGATAAGCGACGCGGTGATCACACCCGTGGTGACAATTCCGATCAGGAGGGAGGATAGCGCGTTGATTTCGGGTGAGACCCCGAGCCTTACGGCGGAGAAGATCTTTATGGGCAACGTCGTGGCTGACGGCCCGGATGTGAACGAGGCGATTACCAGATCGTCAAGCGACAGTGTGAATGCCAACAGCCAGCCGGAAATCACCGCGGGTGCGATGATCGGTAGGGTGACCAGTCGGAAAGCTTCGAAGGGGGTGCAGCCGAGGTCCAGCGCGGCTTCTTCGAGAGCCTGGTCGAAGGTGGCCAGTCGCGATGAGACAACCACGGAAACGTAGCACATGGAGAACGTCGTGTGCGCCAGAACGATGGTGAGAATCCCGCGGTCAAGTCCGATTCCGATGAACAGCAGCAGGAGCGAAAGTCCGGTGATCACTTCGGGCATCACAAGAGGGGCGTAGATCACTCCGGTAAACACGGTTCTCCCCGCGAACCGTCCGGCCCGAACCAGGACATAGGCAGCCATCGTGCCGAGCGCAGTGGCGAGGGACGAAGACAGAAACGCAACCTGGAGCGTGACCCAGGCGGCGTCCAGAAATGCCTCATTCCGGAAGAGCTCACCGTACCATATGGTGGAGAAGCCGGCCCAGACGGTAACGAGCTTTGAAGCGTTGAAGCTATAGATTACGAGAATCACCATCGGAAGGTATAGAAACGCGAACCCTAACGTCAGTGAGGTCGCGTTGAGCCATGTAAAGCGCTTCACAGCCTGGCCTCCCGCTGCTTCTGCTCGTTGCGTTGGAAGACGATGATCGGAATGATGAGGATCAGCAGCAGAACGGTCGCGACCGCGCTGGCGATGGGCCAGTCACGGTTCGAGAAGAATTCTTCCCAGAGCACCTTTCCGATCATCAGGGTGCCTGAGCCGCCAAGGAGGGACGGGATCACGAATTCTCCGATCGTGGGAATGAAGACGAGAAAGCATCCGGCGATGATTCCGGGTCGCGAGAGCGGAACCGTGACAAGCCAGAATGCCTGTATCCTGGTGCAGCCCAGATCTTCAGCCGCTTCGAGAAACGATTCGTCCATGCGGTCGAGCGACGCGTATATCGGCAATACCATGAACGGAAGGTAGGTATAGACGACTCCGATATATACGGCGATGTTGGTGTTCAGGATCGTGAGCGGTTCGCCGATGACGCCGAGACCGAGCAGGAACTGGTTGAGATAGCCTTCCTGACTGAGAATGCCCATCCATGAATAGACACGGATCAGAAAGCTCGTCCAAAACGGAAGAATCACCAACATGAGCAGTGTCGGGCGCCAGCTTTCATCCGCCCGCGCCATGGCGTAGGCGATCGGATATCCGGCGAGCAGGGCGAGCAGTGTCGAAACGAAAGCGATACGGAGGCTTGAAAGATACGCTTTCCAGTAGAGGGCATCGGTCGTGAGAAACGCGAAGTTCTCCAGATCGAGGCCCGACAGAAAATCGCGAAAACCGGTCCAACCCGCGGCGAGGTCAAACTGGGGGATGTAGGGTGGGCGCGCGAGCGCGGCGTCCGAGAGCGAGATTTTCAGGACGATGACGAAGGGCGCCAGGAAGAACGCAAGTAACCACAGATAGGGGATGGCGATGATGATGAACCGGCGCATCAGCGACCGCTCCGACCGTATTGCGCCATGACGACCCGCGTCATCGCTCAGCGCTCCAGGACAATGCCGGCGGAGTCGGACCAGTTAAGCCAGACATTATCTTCCCACGTGAGGCCCCGTCTGGCGAAGCGGTCGGTATTGGCGGTCTGCGCCTTGATGACCGGACCTTCGGCGATCTCGACATGATAGGTTGTCACATTGCCAAGATAGGCGATGTCGAGAACCTTTCCGCGTACCGCATTCGCCGCGCCATCGGGTTTTTCCAGTGAGATCGACACTTTTTCGGGCCTGACGGCGATGAATGCCGTCGCGCCGTTCTCAAACGCAAGGGAAGTCGTGCATGTAAGCGCTGGCTGGCCTTCGGCCCATTGCAGGCTGATCGCTCCGGTTTCCGGAATCGCGCGTCCTTCCAGTATGTTCACGTCTCCGATGAAGTCCGCGACATAGGTGGAATTTGGAGCTTCGTAGATTTCGGTTGGGGTGGCGACCTGGGCTATGCGTCCATGATCCATCACGGCAACGCGGGTCGCGACCGTCATCGCCTCTTCCTGGTCATGGGTAACGATCACGAAGGTCGTTCCCGTCTTTTCCTGAATGTCCACCAGTTCGAACTGGGTTTCGCGGCGCAGTTTTTTGTCGAGCGCGCCGAGGGGCTCATCGAGCAGCAGGAGTTTCGGCGCCTTCGCCAGAGCGCGTGCGAGCGCGACGCGCTGGCGCTGCCCCCCGGAAATCTGGTGCGGTTTGCGCGACTCGAAACCGTGAAGCTGGACGAGCGAAATCATCTCTTCGGTGCGCGTCCTGATCCTGTCGGAGGGGAGTCTGTCACGGCGAAGGCCGAATGCGATGTTGTCGAAAACCGACAGATGCGGGAACAGTGCATATGACTGGAACATCATATTGGTCGAGCGTTTGTTCGGTGGGGTATCCGCGAGGTCCTGCCCGTCGAGCAGGATGGTACCTTCCGTTGGCCGCTCGAAGCCTGCGAGCATTCGCATGAGGGTGGTCTTGCCGCAGCCCGAGGGCCCGAGCAGCGCGAAGAACTCGCTCCCGAATATGTCTAGATCGATTCCGTCGATGGCCGTAAATCCACTGAATCGCTTCGTAACTCCCTTGAACTGGATCAAGGGGGTGGCGTCCGAATCGTTCCAGGGATCGATTTCAGGTGTGGCGTTCATCAGGGTGGTTGTTTGATTCGAAACCGCTCGGGATCATTCGGCACCGTGTGTATCGAGTGCGGTCACCTCCATCGACTTGAGGGGGTGACCACGGTGAGGGTCGGCTCAAGTGCCTGACTTGACCCGCGTCCACATGCGCGTCACCACACGCTGCACGGCCAACGGATAGGGCGTTGTCGTGTAGAGTGTTTCGAGCACTTCGTCGGTTGGGTAGATCGCGGGGTCGCCGATCACATCTTCCGCCAAAAATTCCTGGCTCGCGAGATTGCCGTTGGCGTAGTAGACATAGTTTGACGCCGCCGCCATATTCCGGGCGTCGAGCATAAAGTTCAGGAATGTATGCGCACCGTCCGGATTCGGGGCGTCCACAGGGATCGCCATTTGATCGAACCACATGAGAGAACCTTCCTTGGCAGCGCTGTAGGCGATCTCAACACCTTTATCCGCCTCCAAAGCTCGGTCACGTGCCTGAAGCACGTCACCCGACCAACCGATCGCAACGCATATGTCACCGTTGGCGAGCGCGGTGATATATTCGGAGGAGTGGAATTTCTGAACGAAGGGCCGCACGGCCTGAAGCACGGGCTCCACCTTTGCGATGACTTCCGGATCGTGGCTGTTGGGATCTTCCCCGATATACTGCAGCACGGCCGGAATCACTTCCGTCGGCGCGTCCAGGAAATGCACCCCGCACTCGGCGAGCGCTTCCATGTTGGCGGGGTCGAAGACCAGAGCGAGACTGTTAATCGGAGCGTCGTCGCCCAAGGCTTCCCGGACCTTTCCGACGTTTACACCCAATCCGGTCGTGCCCCACATATAGTTGATCGAATAGGTGTTTTCGGGGTCGTACGCTGCGGTGCGCTTGGCGACGACATCCCAGACATTTCCGTGGTTCGGCAGTTTTGACAGGTCGAGCGGCTGAAAGGCTCCGACGGAGATCTGGCGCAGAAGGAATGTGCCGGTGGGCACGACGACGTCATAACCCGATCCCCCGGCGAGGATCTTGGTCTCGAGCACTTCATTGGAGTCATACACATCGTAAATCAGTTCGAGTCCGGTTTCCTCCTCAAACCTGGTCAGAAGAGCCTCGTCTATGTAGTCCGACCAGTTATAGACCCGGACTTCTTCGGCGATGGCCGCCGATGAGGCTAGTGTCGCTGCAAGAAGCGATGTGAGGGTACGACTCATGATATACTCCCTTCGTTGTGGAAACGGTGTTCAGGCTGTCTCGGTCCGACCACTTGATCGGGATCCAGTATGGCATTTGATTTCAAGGATATCCAGCCATATGCCCTCTTTGTCGGATTGAAGCGGGATTGCGGGTCGTGTCGCGGCTGGCCCATCCATGCGTCTCCCGCTCTCTACGGGCTTGAGCGCTCCGCAATGCGGCGCTTATTGTGTGGCCCGGGCCAGGTCGGCAGGAACGGGAGTGCATGATGAATCTTATTTCCAACCATCCGCCCACCGAAGAGATCCAAGCGCTTGACGCCGCGCATCATCTGCATCCGTTCACCGACGGCGAGGCACTCTCCCGGATCGGTGCACGGGTGATCACCCGTGCCGATGGTGTCATTCTGACGGACAGTGAGGGGAACGAACTGATCGATGCCATGGCTGGCCTGTGGTGCGTCAACATCGGCTATGGACGTGACGAACTGGCTGAAGCGGCACGAACCCAGATGTGCCGGCTGCCCTACTACAACACGTTTTTCCTCACCACGCATATACCGGCGGCTTCGCTGGCGGCGCGACTGGCGGCTTTGGCACCGGACGACCTCAATCACGTTTTCTTTGCATCTTCGGGTTCGGAGGCGAATGACACCAACATTCGTCTGGTGCGTCATTACTGGGCGGCGCGGGGAAAACCGGGCAAGCAGGTGATCATCAGCAGGAGGAATTCCTATCACGGTTCCTCGATGGGGTCGGCGAGTCTCGGTGGCATGGCATCAATGCATGTGCAGGGAGGGCTTCCCATCCCGGGGGTCGAGCATATCGGCGAACCGAACTGGTATGCGCAGGGGGGTGATCTGACACCGGATGAGTTCGGAATCGAATGCGCGGGAGAACTGGAAGGAAAGATCGTTGAACTCGGTGAAGACAGTGTTGCGGCCTTTATCGCCGAGCCGATTCAGGGCGCCGGTGGCGTTATCATTCCGCCACGGACCTATTGGCCGGAAATCCAGCGGATCTGCGACAGGTATGAAATCCTGTTGATCGCTGACGAAGTGATCTGTGGCTTCGGCAGGACCGGTGATTGGTTTGGCTGCCATTCCCTCGATATTCGCCCGCAGATCATGACCATCGCCAAGGGTGTGACCAGCGGTTACCTACCGCTTGGGGGTTCGATTGTGTCTGACGAAGTGGCCGACGTAGTGAACGGTGCCGGAGAGTTTTCCCACGGATATACCTATAGCGGTCATCCGGTGGCCTGTGCCGTCGCGCTGGAGAACCTTCGGATCATCGAGGAAGAGGGGATTCTCGACCATGTGCGTGAGGTGGCGGCGCCATATCTTGCCGAGAAGTGGGTGGGGTTGGCCGAGCATCCCATGGTGGGTGAGGCCGGGAGTTTCGGTTTGTTGGCCGGTCTGGTGTTGACACCCGACAAGACGACGCGTGCGCCGTTCGACGCGCCGGAGGGAACGGTTGGGTTGCAATGCAGGGAAGCCTCCTTCTCCGGTGGCCTGGTGATGCGGCATGTGGGAGATCGGATGGTGATTTCGCCTCCTTTGGTTGTGACGCCGGAGGAGATCGACATCCTTGTTGAGAGGGCATGGGCCGCGATCGATACCGCCTATGGTTGGGCCAGGGCGGAAGGCCTGATCAATGTTGGCTGAATCAAGTGGTTTTCGCTTGTCGGGTTTTCTGAACCGCAAATTTGAACACCGCACCCAGCAGGTCTGACTGCCGGACGGCGCGTCCGAAAACATGCTTCGGTCCAGAAACCGCGAACACGGAGGCACCATTCCGGATCCGGCCCTTTGGGATCCGACCGCGTACGTGCAAGCGCTGCGGAAGGCCAGTGAGGATCAACCGGAAAATCAATGAGATGACGGTTCTCAAGAGCGGACATCGACCGCTCCTGCTCGCGGCAGTCGGACATTACTGCCTGCCCGAACAAACGCAGCATTGGTTTTTTGTCAAGGCCATTGTCAAACGCCCGAAACGATCTTGCCCCATCCGGTGGGGAAACGAGGGAAGCCTGCGCCAAAAAAATCGACGTATCAAAGCGCCGACCTCAAGTCACGTGAACCACTGTCCATAGGATTGAAGGGAGCGTGCACCTGAAGTGTGCGCCAGGGATCCGAGGCAATCTATCGAAGCGTCCAAATTGGCTGGCCGGAAATCTGTCGGTGCCCTTGTTTATCTAAACATCACCAATCGAAAACGCAATGAAGGAAACAACCGTGACAAACGAGAACGCAAAGAGCAAATCCGAGAAGCACAACGCGGATTCCAGGCTCGGCGGAAGGCGGAGCGCCTGAAACTGGCGGCGGCGCTGGCAGACGACCTAAACGCAATGCAGGAGCCCCTGGCGGCGGCGCAAGCCGATGTGGTGGAGTGGGCGTGTGGCAGGTTCAACGATCTCTTGGCGAGCGACGGGCTCGTGATCGAACTCGAGGCGGCAACGTACGAGGTACGGTATACCATGGATGAGGAATCGGAAAAATTCGTCGAGGAAATACTCGTCTGTCTGAACCGTGAAAGAGTCCGCTGCACCTATGAAGCGGTGGCTGGAGTGATCGGTGGCGTGGCGCGCGGGGTTGGCAGGCTTCTCGGAGAACCGCGCCCTGAGGTGTCCTGGGTTGTCCTAAAATGTGACGGGCGTCCCAGCGGTTACACGGACAGCCAAATGCATCCCGAACTCATGAAGGGCCGGATCATCTACAGAGTGGACGAGCTGCGAAGCCTGCTTAAGCGCGGTTCCTCACAATGAACGACCGGTTGGTCGCCGGAACTCGATGTGCTGGCGTAAGGTATTGATCGGGTTGGCCAGCGTGTCGTCAAAATTCGTCGATACTTCTAGATGCCCCTTGATATGAGAACCGATAAATGGACGGATATCGACATCCCTGCAGGGCCCGCCGGGCAGTCCGAAGGATGCTCTGAAACAGTGGTTCTAGAGACGGAATTACACGCTCCGATGACATTCCTGAATACGCGAGGGATCCGACCCCAATCCAAGATCTCTCGGGATAACGGCATCGGCAGACGCGCTAGGGAGCGGTACGCGTGGTCGAAGGCGTGATTTCTGGAAAGACGTTTGAACGCCCCGGCCACGCCGTGCGTATCGACTATGTCCAGCCGGACGATATGTTCGCCGTCATCGGTCTGAACCGATTGGGTGGTCGCATGGGAACTGCTGGAAACAGTCGATGTTCTCAAGGTCGGAAAGGTCAATCCGATCGACCAGAAATAACACATCGACACGGCTTCGACCTCAGTGGAGCAAGTGATCCACGTTTTCGGCTCCATTGCACCTACCGGACACAGCCTGATTTCCGGTCACACGAAAGACGGGCGGACCCTGCGGCGCATAGCTCTGCGGGAAGGACTGGTCTCGCCGCACCACGAAGCGGATCCTTGACTGTAATGAATGGCGACCCGAAGACATTGGAGAGCGACAAAAGGATATGGTGGCCGCGGCGAAGGAAACCTGGGAGATTGATGTTCAAACATGAGCCACAATGTGTGCCACCGCACCGACAGATCAACTGGACTTATAGAGCTGAAGTCTGCTCTTTGGGATGCAGCCAACACCTACGCGGTTTGTCAGTGAGTTATGGTTTCCTAAGCACCATTCGATGGCTCTACTGGAAAGGGATGAAAGCCTATGGCGAGCACTATTGACGGCGATGAGGTCCAGATTTCCGGCGAGCGCCATCTGGCAGAAATCTGCGGCGGGACGCTTCACCGCTGGCCAAGCGCCAAAGCAGCCGTTCTATTCGGCAGTCGTGCACGAGGTACGCATCGTCCCGACAGTGACTGGGATGTCGCTTCCGTTCTGGAAGGTGACGAGCCGGAACGCGCCAGACCAATCGAAGCTAGCCGGTTCCCTCAGGCGGATAGACTGATGGATATCGACCGGATGGATGCATGGGCGGTAAATGGCGGATATCTTCGCGACCATGCGATGGACTTGGGAACCCTGTATCATGGCATAGCGCGGGATGGACGGCTCCTTGCCGGTTCCTGGGCGATGCCTGACCCGGAAACGGTAGTGAGGAAAGCTGGTATGAATCCCGAAGACTGGGCAAGAAGGTAAGGCTCCGGCGGAGGCCGTCTATCTGGTTTGATTATCGGGGTTTACGGTTTGGGAATGTATGATGAAGTCCCCCACACCGAAGATGGCCTGGTTTCTGCTGGAGCTCGGTCCCCCCGTCGTCAACTGTCGGATGCCGCGAAGCTCCGGCCTGTAGGGGAAAGCCTTGAGTGCAGCGTCGTTGGGACGTCCCGGCGTCACGGCCTCGGTCGGTCGTCCCTGTCCCGCTGGCGGCGCCAGTATCGTGCCGGCCGTCTGTCGGGATCCGGAGCCCAGCCCCGGTCTGTTCCCATGGTTGCTTCTGATCCTGGGTCGTCCAATGGAGGTCCCAAAGACCTGGACGATCCGGCGGGAGGGGAGAATGAAGGCCAAAAGGCGGATATTCTGCTGGTGAATGGGCGCAAACTGTCCGTAGCGGTTACGATTGATCCAGCTCCCCTGTCGCGCCTTTTGACCGTATTGGAGCCGTCATGACTGCGTTTCCAGCGGGTGTGAAGGTTTGGATAGCCGGGGGTGTGACAGATATGCGCCGGGGGATGAACACGCTGGCGCTGCAGGTGCAGGAGGGCCTGGGGCGTGATCCGCATGCTGGGGGGATTTTCCGTTTCCGGGGCCGTCGGGGCGATCCGGTGAAGATTCCGTGGCATGATGGGGTTGGCATGTCGCTGTATCTGAAGCGGTTGGAGGCGGGAAAGTTCATCTGGCCCACGAGCGGCTCGGGTGAGGCGGCAGCGATTTCCTCGGCGCAGCTGGGCTATCTTCCTGAGGGGATTGGCCGGCGCAATCCGCGCTGGACGCAACGCCCTGCAAAGGCGGGATAAATCGCTGCCATCGGGCTGTTTCCCATGGGCTTTTTCGGGTCGGTACAGTAACTCTCGACCATGTCGGATGCTGCCCTGGAAATCGCTGGATTGCGCGCTGCGCCGGTTGCTTCGCAAGCGCATGCCGAGGTGGCTACCGCGCGAGCGCAGGCCGCTGAAGCCGAACTGGCACAGGGTCGTGCCACGGTCAGCTGTTCCGAGGCGATGATCAAGGAACTGAAGCTTGGGATCGCCAGGCTGCGGCGGGACAGATACGGGGTGTCCCCGGAACGTGGCAGGCGGCTGGTCGATCAGTTGGAGCTGCAGCTGGAGGAACTGGAAGCCAGTGCCACCGAAGACGACCTGGCCGCCCAGCAGGCACAGGGCGAAACGACCACCGTCAAAAGCTTCACCCGCCGCAGGTCATCGCGCAAGTCGTTTCCCGATCACCTTCCGCGTGAGCGCGTTGTGATTCCGGCCCCGACGCAGTGTGACCGCTGCGGTTCCAGCCGGATCGTAAAGATGGGTGAAGATGTGACCGAGACGCTGGAGGTCATCCCCCGGCAGTGGAAGGTGATCCAGACGGTCCGCGAGAAGTTCACCTGCCGGGAGTGCGAGAGGATCAGCCAGCCTCCCGCCCCCTTCCACGCCATTCCGAGGGGGTGGGCCGGACCCAGCCCGATCGCCATGATCATGTTTGGAAAATTCGGCCGGCATCAGCCCCTCAACCGTCAGGCCGAACGGTTCGCGCGCGAAGGCGTGGACCTCAGCCTGTCCACATTGGCCGATCTGGTCGGGCATGCAGCCGTTGCGCCGGCCCCGGTCCACGCGCTGATTGAAAAGCATGTTCTGGCCGCTGGCCGGTTACATGGTGATGATACCACGATACCGTTGCCGGCGCGCGGTGGAACCAGAACCGCGCGGCTCTGGACCTATGTGCGCGATGACAGACCGTTCAATGGGGGAGCGCCCCCGGCCGCGCTGTTCCACTTTTCCCGTGACAGGGAAATGATACATCCCAATAAGCATCTGGCCGGGTGGCAGGGAGTGCCGCAATCCGATGTCCATGCAGGCTACAGCGGTCTGTACAACCCGGGCCGGGATCCCGGTCCCGCAACTCCTTCGTTCTGTTGGGCGCACGGGAGACGCAAATTCTTCGAACCGGCCGATATTGCTGGCAACGTTCGCAAAAACAGACCTGCCCATCAGATATCACCGGTCGCGCTGGAAGCTGTGCGCAGGATCGACGCGATCTTCGATATCGAGCGCGGGATCAACGGGCCTGATGCCGATGCCCGCCACGCCGCGCGCCAGAGCCTGGTCCGACCGTTGTGCGAAGAGTTGCATGCCTGGCTCATCGACCGGCGCGCACGGATGTCGAAACACAATCCTGTCGCCAGGGCGATCAGATACATGATCGAGAAGGAAGGTCGCTGGGAAGCATTCACCGCCTTTCTGGATGACGGTCGGCTTTGCCTGACGAACAACGCCGCCGAACGCGCGCTGCGCGGTGTTGCCCTTGGCCGGAAGTCATGGTCATTCGCCGGTTCGGAACGCGGTGGTCAGCGGGCGGCCTTCATGTACACGTTGACTGTCACCGCAAAAATGAACGACATCGATCCACAGGCCTGGTTGGCCGATGTTCTCAGGCGACTGCCCGATATGCCCGTTTCCCGCATCCATGAGTTGCTACCATGGAACTGGAAACCCCACTGGAAACCTTCGGTAAATGTCAAGCTACAGTAGCCGTGGTACTTAGCGGATGCTTACGCAAGAAGAATGGGAGCGGTACTTCTTAAAATCAGGTCTTCCGTCAGGTCGGTCGGCGATATCGCCGAAATTGGACTATGGAGAAGGTGCGCATCGAGCTGCGCCGAATTCCTGGAAACGACGTCAGATGGTGCCGGGCTTCTGGTCAACGCAGCAATGGAGCGGCGTGGAGTAAGGGCGGATCATACTCATGACATAAGTCGCCTCGTCAGTGAATTCGCCAAGGCCAAACCTCATGAAACAAGCCTGACCGGTCGGATGGCTGCGCTGAACGGAAAGAGCCAAAGCCATCATATCGCAGTCTATGGGGATGAATACGATCCTGAAGACTTTCAGACCTCGGTCCGACGCTTGGTAAAAACCATTTCGCTTTGGTCCGATGAGGTAGCGGATGGGAGCGATGCGATGTCTGGCCAAATGAATGAATTGGCTGAATCGGCGTTGGATGGCCTTGGTGCATGGAGACAGGCAGTCCTGACACCGGAAAAAGAAAAATCCGATGAGGGGAACGATGTACAAGATGCAGCTTCCATAATTCTGTCTATCAGGCCGGATGCCAAATCCGCTATTTCAGCATTCGAGGAGCGGATGCGCGTTGTGACTGGCCGGAGTCAATAAAGGTCAGTGCTCTCCGAAATTTATGGACCACCGCTCCGCCGGAGGAATGCTGCGGTGATAGCCAAGCGGAGCTCTCCTGGACGCCTTCTTCGCTTCCGCGTCGCCGTAGGCCCACGCCGAACCTGACATGGCACTTGGAATCATTTCATACAGTAAAGCGCTTCAGCCTTCGCGAGAAACCAGCCATCAATATCCACCATGAGCGGTGGCGAGCCGGACATACGCGATTTGCGGAGACTCCGTTTCCTCCTCACGTGAACTAGACCGACACATTCCGCGAACCCCGCCAGATCACAGCATTTGGAAATCTAGATGGACGAAGCGATAAGTCGGTCTAGTCGATCAGATGGACAGCCACCTCAATGGTGCATGTCCATGGACCTTTCCTCGACCTGTCGGAGCTATTTCTGCGGGCCGATCACCATGACCATCTGGCGACCTTCCATCTTCGGCATGTTTTCGACCTTGCCCACTTCATCTATGTCGGCCGCGACACGTCTGAGCAGATCAATCCCAAGTTCCTGATGCGCCATTTCGCGACCGCGAAAGCGCAGCGTTACCTTCACCTTGTCGCCATTGTTCAGGAAGCGGAACACATTCCGCATCTTGATTCCATAATCATGGGTGTCGGTATTGGGGCGGAACTTCACTTCCTTGACCTCAAAGGTCTTCTGCTTCTTTCGTGCTTCCGCCTCGCGCTTCTGCTGGTCATATTTGTACTTACCGAAGTCCATGATCTTACAGACCGGTGGACTGGCATTGGGAGATATCTCGACAAGATCAAGTCCGACCTGGTGTGCCATGTCGAGCCCATGGCTTGGTGGAACGAGACCGACATTTTCCCCATCGGGGCCGATCAGGCGAATCTCGGGTGCTCTGATACGGTCATTTACACGTGGTCCGGTATCACGAACGGGAGGCGCATGGTGAGGTCTGCGAGCTATAGCTGTGTTCCTTTCACTGTTTCATCCGAATTTCTTTCGTGGAAGCTAAGGGCGCGGCACGGTCGATTCAACCCGATTCTTGAGCGGGAAAGCGGGAAGTACCTGCCTTGAGGTCAGTTGGAGCGGCGAACCCAATACCTCATGTCAATTCGCCAGGTGCGAAATCCGATACGGCCTCTGTCGCGACCGGACGCTTCGATACGCTTGTGTCCGATATTGTTCAACCCACGAAAGCCTTTTCGACGACATACTCGGCAGGGGTGGCGTTCGCACCCTCCCTTAGCCCGTATCCTTCGAGGATCTCTTTCATTTCCAGATTCAGGCCCATCGAACCGCAGACCATCGCACGATCGGTCGCGGGGTCAATTCCCTTGACGCCCAGATCATTGAACAGGTCACCGCTCTTCAATAGCGTGGTAACGCGGCCGGTCTTCGGGCTGCCTTCACGGGTCGTCGTCGGATAATAAATCAACCTTTCTGAGAATCCTTCGCCCATCAGTTCCCGTAAACCTTCGTCGCTACGTATGCCGTTGATCAAATCGGCACCGTATTTCAGTTCGGCGACTTCACGGCATGTATGCGTCAGGATGACGTGTTCGTAATCCTCGTAGGTCTGCGGTTCGCGCAGAAGCGACGCGAACGGAGCGATGCCGGTACCCGAGGCGAAAAACCATATCCGCTCGCCTGGAAGCAGCGCGTCATGGACCAGCGTACCCACCGGTTTGGGTCGGATGATCACCTGATCTCCCGGCTGTATATGCTGCAGTTTCGAGGTCAATGGGCCGTCCTGAACCTTGATTGAATAGAATTCCAGCTCATCATCCCAGGTCGGAGATGCAATGGAATAGGCGCGCAGAAGCGGCTTCCGCTTGCCCGTTTCAGGATGCGGGTCGCCCAACAAACCAATCATAAGGAACTCACCCGCACGGAAACGCAACGACCGGGGACGTGTGCTGCGGAAGCGGAACAGCCTGTCCGTATAGTGCTGTACATCTGTCACCGTCTGAGCGTCAGGCAGGACGGGACCCGATATGGATGGTTGTACGGCGATGTTCATGTGAAACTTCGATCCCAGCAGTTACAATGCACATTATTTCTATATCTTATAGTGTTCCGATTCGCAAACTCAGGCGTAATCCCTCAGCCTCGACTGATAATCATTGGCGCGCCAGTCAGCACGTCGGAGCCACTGGTCCTCCGGTTGGCGAGCCGCCATGTCGTCGGAGATCTCAACTTCGTCGAATCCCACGCGTCGAGCCATGGCATATTGATCGGCGAGGATATGGCCATGCGCACGCAGCCGTCCCGTATAGCCCATGGATCGCAAACGTCGCGCGATGGTGAAGCCACGACCGTCAGAAAAGCTCGGGAACTCGACGCGAACCAATACCATTTCACCGATAGCGTCCTCAAATTCAGCCGGATTCGCGTCGGGCGGTACGTCCATGATGTCTCCATGCCAGTCGTTGGCATGAAACCCCGTATCCCTTACGATCACGCTCATTCCTTACTCCATGAACAAATTGGTTTCCGTTTGGTCACAGACTTTTGCCCGACAACACCGTTCAGGCCGCCTGATCGGGCCCGGAATCGGACTGAACGCCATGTTCAACCTTGGTTAGTCGTCGCGGATAGCCGGCGCACTCGCCTTGTTCCGACTCCACCGTATCTTGGTCGGGCGAATTCAGCGTTGGAGAATAACCAACCGTCGCAAGCGGATGACGGTGTAGGGCATTGGCCTCGATGTACTCCCGGACATCGTTGTGACTCCAATAAGCCAGAGGATTGACCTTGATGCGTCGTCCGCCGTCACTCTCGAAATGGCGCAGATCTTCATTGGCGCTTCTTCTGTAACGTTTGCGGCCCGTTATCCAGGCGTCAAAGGATCTGAGCGCGGCCCGTAGGGGTTCGGTTTTACGAAGCATGCTGCAGGCGGTCGGATCGAACAGATGAAGAATACCGTCCGGATCGCGGAGAAACACCTGCTCTCGATCGGGTCGAAGTGTTCGGACATCGCCAAGTTGCAGCCGTTCGCAGATTTCGCGCCCAAATGGCAGTGTCTCGGGAGCCTGTATGCCGGTGTCCAGAAACAGCACCGGCGTGGTGCGGTCCAATACCGAAACCATGTGCAGCAGCGCCACGGATTCGGTGCCGAAAGAGCTCACAAGGGCGGCGCGGCCCATCAAGGGGTCCGAGAGCGCATGCTCAAGCACGGAAAATGCACTTTGATGGTGGAAGCGTCGGTTGAGATCCGACACACGCTCAGCGACCTTCGGTGGCGATTCAAGCGGCACGGGCCCGCTCTTCGCCATAAAGCGCTGTCTTGAATGGTGAAAGGCCAAGCCGCCGGTAGCATTGAAGGAAAGTCTCGTCCCCGCTTTCCCGCAGAACCAAATAGGCGAATACCAGCCGCTCGATCGCGGGTACGATCTGATCGCTGGAAAAACCCGGCCCGGTCCGCCGTCCGATCTCGGCGTTTTCGGAGCCGTCACCACCGATCGTTATCTGGTAGTTTTCCACTCCGGCCCGATCGAGGCCGAGTATTCCGATATGGCCGACATGGTGGTGGCCACAGGCATTTATGCAACCCGATATCTTGAGTTTGAGAGGGCCTATGTCATGCTCGATTTTCAACTCGTCGAAGCGTTTGGCAATCCACTGTGCAACCGGAATTGAACGTGCGGTGGCCAATGCGCAGTAATCCATACCCGGGCAGGCGATGATATCCGAAATGAGCCCGATATTGGCGGTAGCCAGCCCGGCCTCCCGAAGTGTGCCGTGGATTTCCGGCAAGGAAGATTTCTGGCAATGGGGCAGAATTATGTTCTGCTCATGGCTGATTCGCAGCTCTCCATATCCCCATTCATCGGCGATATCCGCCAGAACGCGCATTTGCGGGGCAGATATATCGCCTGGAGTTGCGCCGTGGGCCTTGAGCGACACCGTCATGATCGCATGACTCGGCTCCCGATGCCGAGCGAGGTTCGTATCCGCCCAGGACCGGAATATGGGATCGCGGTCTCTGGCAGCTTCGAAAGGCGTGTCGACGGCGGCGTTCAAAGATGGCGTCGCGAACTGTTCCCTGATGTGGGCGAGTAGCTTCTGGTCGACGCCGGAGAATTGAGGGCGCAATTCGTTGAACCGCTTCTCGACGAGTTGTCGAACCGCATCCAGTCCGGTTTCGTGAACGGCGATCTTGATCCGCGCCTTGTATTTATTGTCGCGGCGTCCGAGTAGGTTGTACGTGCTGACGACGGCTTCCACATAGGGCAGCAGATCCGACTTTGGCAGGAAATCGCGGATAACCTTGCCGATCAAAGGCGTGCGCCCAAGGCCCCCGCCGACAATGACCTGGAACCCCGTTTCCCCGTCCCGAGACCCGCGGACAATCCTAAGCCCGATATCATGCGCCTTCGTGACCGCGCGGTCGATGGGGGCGCCGGTCACCGCTATCTTGAATTTACGCGGCAGAAACTGGAATTCCGGATGGTCGGTGGACCATTGCCGCAGAAGTTCGGCATAGGGCCTGGGATCCTCGATCTCATCGGCGGCCGCGCCGGCGAAATGATCCGCCGTCGTGTTTCGGATGGTGTTGCCCGATGTCTGGACCGCATGCATGCCGACATCCGCCAACGCGTCCAGCATATCGGGCACGTCGGATAGTTTTGGCCAGTTGAACTGGATGTTCTGCCGGGTGGTGAAGTGGCCGTAGCCTTTGTCCCAGCGCTCCGCGATCATCGCCAGTTGCCGAAGCTGACCCGTGCTCAGCGTTCCATAAGGTATGGCGACCCGCAGCATGTAGGAATGAAGCTGCATATACAGACCATTCATCAGGCGCAGCGGCTTGAACTCTTCCTCGGTAAGGGATCCGTCGATGCGGCGCTCAACCTGGGCGCGAAACTGTTCGACACGCTCGCGCACGAAGGCTTCGTCGAATTCGGTATATCGGTACATCAGATCGCCTCGTACTGTCTGCCGTGTCTGTAGTTCGAAGGTCCCCGCATTCGAAGCGCTTCCCGCAGATGTGCAGGCGCTGGCCCGTCCGGAGTAAGCTCCGCATCCGCAAGGTAGGGGCTGACGACCTCACCCGAACGCCCCTCCGCATCAAGAAGCCGGATCTGGGCATGGGCTTCGTCCTCGATCAGTTCCGCTTCGCTGTGCCGCCTGGTCCAGTGATCGTCGGCGGTCAGATAGACGACATCTCCCTCGATCAGGGCGTTCGCCGTTATGATTTTGGGTGTGAATATCCGTGGCATGGCTCAATTTCCCGCTTTCGCTCGACGTTTCAGGTGTTGGCCCATTTGGATGAATATAGAAAAATTTTCCTTATAATTACCATTGCTTGCTTAAAATAAGAACATATGATCATCCAATGCGAAGTTTCGGGACATCTGTTGCCACTGGAAAGGAAAGTGAAGATGGCGGTTCGCTTGGATGCGATGGATCGGAAAATTCTCGCGGCGCTTCAGCGCGACGCGGGTCGGTCTTTGGACGGAATCGCGGGGGAGGTGGGATCCTCAAAGACACCTGTATGGAATCGAATCCGCAAGCTGCGCGACGCCGGGATCATCGGGCAACAGACGGTGATCCTCGATGCCGAGGCGCTGGGCTTCGAAGCCTGTTTCTTCGTGCTCGTGCGCACATCGGAGCACGAGGCCGAGTGGCAGGCACGTTTTCTTAAAGCGGTGAAGGCGCGGCCGGAAGTGATGGAGGCGCATCGGCTGGCCGGAGATATAGATTATGTCCTGAAGGTCCGGGTGGCGAATGCCCGTGCCTATGACGAATTCTATCAAGCGCTGATATCGGAAGTGAAGATCTACAACGTGACGGCGTTGCTTTCGATGGAAGAGATAAAGTCGACGACGATGCTGCCGCTATGACGTCTGCGGTACCTTGGGTTCGGTCCCGACCCACCTTCGGAGAAACAGTAGGCCGCTCGGATATCAGCGGGGAGCGACCATCAGGTGTTCCAAGCCGTGGAAATGATAGACGTTGGCGTAGCGAGGAGCGGTCGTAGGCCGCAGACCGGGCAGGCGGGCGAAGAGGGTCCTGAGCGCAACGCGCAGTTCAAGCCGAGCCAGAGGAGCGCCGACGCAGAAATGGATACCGGCGCCAAGCGCCAGCTGCCTGTTCGGGCTGCGTTGGGGATCAAAGCGCTCCGGAAAGGAAAATTCCGCGGGATCGCGGTTTGCGGCGGCCAGTAGGCAGGCCACTTCATCGCCCCGCCGAAACCGATGACCGAAAGCTTCGACCTCTTCATAGGTATAGCGGGTGAACATATGCAACGGTGGGTCGAAACGCATGATCTCCTCGACCGTGGCCTCGATGCACTCCTCGGACAGCCAATTCGGCTCCAGCCCCGGTCCCGCCAGTAACCGAACGCCATTGCCCATCGTATGCACGGTCGCTTCATGACCCGCGTTCAGCAGTAATATGCAGGTCGAGACGAGTTCATCCGTGGATAGCCGATCACCTGCTTCCTCGCTCGCGATCAGATGTGTTATCAGGTCATCGGACGGGTTCGTGCGGCGCTCATTCACATAGGTGCGAAGGAAATCTTTGAATTCGCTGGCAGCTGTCGCCGCGGCCTCTTCGATCGTCCGGTTCCTGCGCGCCTGGTACATCGCGACCATGGCGTTCGACCAAGCCAGCAACTGCGGCGCCATTTCCTCGGGAACGCCCAGCAGACGCGCTATGACGATGACCGGAATCGGAGAGCAATAGGCGGGGAGAAGATCGAATTCGGTGCTGGGAAAGGCGTCGATCAGCCGATCGCAAAGCGATTCGATCGCGGGATCCATCTCGTTGATACGCCGGGACGTGAACGCACGAAGCACGAGACCGCGCAGTCGTGTGTGACGCGGTGGTTCAGCCTGAATGAGCGAATGTGACTCGATCGCGTAGAAGTGTGCCAGATGACGGGGTGGAGTGGCGGCCAGCTCCGCAGGCTCTTCCCGCCCGAATCGCCGGTCCCGCAGGAAAAAACTGGTCGACTTATGCGTTGTGGTCGCCGGAAGCCCGTAATCTTCCCAAAAGACCAGCGGACCGAGCGATCTCGCCCGGTCGTAGAAGGGGTAGGGA
Organism: uncultured Rhodobacter sp.; assembly: GCA_965201085.1. GTDB lineage: Bacteria > Pseudomonadota > Alphaproteobacteria > Rhodobacterales > Rhodobacteraceae > JAPOUP01. Next base: position 284,495 of record CBDAVS010000025.1, read on the forward strand.
TTCTGAACGAAATCCGGGTCGGTCGGAGACTGCCGGAGACGCGGTAGGTCCGCGCATTCGTTGCGGTTAGTGTTCACGCCGCGCCACCGGAACCGCCCATGCTGGCGTCACGATCCTCTGGTTCGGGACTCAAAACGCGGCAGCATGGCCGAGAAATCCCGTCCGGCCCCGTCCTCCTGATCGACAAGGCGATGGTAGAGCTCGGTCGCCGCCGCACCCATCGGTGTGTCTGCGTTGACGGTCTCGGCCGCCTGCTGACTGAGCCGGAGGTCCTTGAGCATCAGCTCGGCGGCGAATCCGGGTCTGTATCCGTGGTCCGCAGGCGAATCCGGTCCGATATTCGGGGCGGGACAATAGGTGTTCATGGACCAACTGGCGCCGGAGGAGGTACTGACCACATCAAACATCGCCTGCCGGTCCAGACCGAGCCTGTCGGCCAGAACGAACGCTTCGCAGGTGGCGATCATCGTGGCCCCCAGGATCATGTTGTTACAGATTTTCGCCACCTGACCATCGCCTGGACCACCGCAATGGACCGCCTTTCGACCCATGATATCGAACAGCGGCTTCGCCTTGCTGAAAGCGATTTCGCTGCCTCCGGCCATAAATGTCAGAGTACCCGCAGCGGCGCCGACCGTACCGCCGGATACCGGCGCGTCCACTGGCAGAAGCCCCGCCGCCTCGGTATCGGCTGCCACGGAACGGGCGCTCTCCACATCCACCGTTGAACAGTCCACGAAACAGGCACCGGGGCGGGCGGCGGAAATCACTTCCGAGGCGACCGAGCGCAGGATCCTGCCGTCGGGAAGCATAGTGATGATCGTCTCCGCACCGGTAACCGCTTCGGCGACGCCGGTGGTCGCCGTGACGCCCTCGGGCACGGGAGCGGCGATGTCGAATCCTCTGATATCCATCCCCGCCGCCGCCAGGTTCCTCGCCATCGGGCCACCCATATTGCCAAGACCGATGAATGCGACGCTCATTTCGTTTCCTCCAATTCAAGCTCACCGTCGTCAAGTGGCGCCATCATGGCAGCCACGTCATGCCGCGTCACCCGGTCCAGGCCGAGCTTCCATTTCGGATCTCGGTCCTTGTCGATGATCTGTGCGCGGACGCCCTCCAGGAAGTCGCCGTGTTCCGACGCACGGGCGGTGAACCTGTACTCATGCTTCAGAGCGTTGCGTATTGTCGGATTCGCACGGACACGTTTCAGGATCTCCATCGCACAGGCCAGGGAGAGCGGAGAATTGCGTTGGAGAGCTGTGCTGGCAGTACCGGCAAGATCGGATAGCGACGCATTGAGACGGGCCAGGATGCCGGCAGGCGACGTGTCGGCGAACAGGTGGTCGATCTCGGATTGTTTCGCCTTGAGGGGGCTGTTTGGCGCGGGACGGGCCACGGCTTCGATGACGGTCGCGCTACCCGAGTCTTCAAGGTCGCTCACAAGCGATGGCCAAGTCTCCTCGGGGATGTAATGATCTGCGAAACCCGCATGAACCGCATCGCCCGGCCCCATCCGCGCCGAGGTGAGCGCGAGATATTCGCCCAGACGGCCCGGCGCTGTCGCCAGTATCATCGATCCCCCCACATCGGGAATCAGCCCGATGCCGCATTCAGGCATCGCCACCAGACTTGTATCTCCAACAACGCGGTGGCTGGCGTGACATCCGAGTCCGACGCCGCCACCCATGACAAATCCCTGCATGAAGCTAACTACGGGCTTGCCATATTCGGCGAGCCGCGCGTTAAGCCGGTATTCGTCGCGCCAGAACCTGCGACCGTATTCGAAATCCCCGTTTCTGCCAGCATTATAGAGATCGGCGATGTCACCACCAGCGCAGAACGCCTTCTTTCCCTCGGCGTCAATGACAACGAGGTTGACGTCTTCATCGGTCGCCCAGGTGTCCAAGACTGCGACGATGGCGGGAATCATCTCATAGGTCAGGGCGTTCAGCACCCGCGGTCGGCGAATTGTGATCCGGCCTGCCTGGCCTGCGACGCGGATATCGATTCCGTTCATCCTGCATCCGCCACCAGGGCGCGGCCAATGATAAGCCGCATGATTTCGTTGGTGCCCTCAAGGATCTGGTGGACCCGCAGATCCCGAACGATCTTCTCGATGCCGTAATCCTCAAGATAGCCGTAGCCACCATGTAGCTGCAGACAGCCGTTCGCGACTTCGAACGCCACATCGGTCACCATGAGTTTCGCCATCGCGCAGAATTTGGTCGCGTCGGACGCCCCTTGATCGAGCTTCCACGCGGCCTGGCGCAGGAAGATGCGGGAGGCCTGCAGCCTGGTTTCGTATTCGGCAAGTCGGAACCGCAGCGCCTGGAACTGGTTGAGCGTCGCTCCGAAGGCCCTGCGTTCGGACATATACGTGACCGTCGCATCGAGCGCCGCCTGCGCCCCGCCCAACGCGCCGGCTGAAATATTCAGCCGTCCGCCATCGAGTCCGGCCATCGCGTAGGTGAATCCCTCTCCCTCCACTCCGACCAGGTTCTCTGCCGGAATCCGGCAGTTATCGAACTGGACCTGAGCTGTCGGCTGCGCGCGCCAGCCCATTTTCGATTCCAAGGCACCGAATGAAAGACCGGGCGTTCCGTCTTCGACCACCACCGCCGAGATGCCTTTGGGGCCATCTCCACCCGTTCGGCACATGACGAGATAGGCATCCGAATACCCGCCGCCCGAGATGAAGGATTTCACGCCATTCAGAGCGAAACCGTCATTCGTGCGTTCGGCCCGGGCGTCGAGCGCGGCTGCATCCGAGCCGCTGCCGGGCTCGGTCAGACAGTATGAGAAGACTTTTTTCATCGCGCAGAGATCGGGAAGCCATCTCGCCCTGCAGCCGTCATCCCCGAACCTATCGATCATTCCACCGACCATGTTGTGAATGGAAAGGAACGATCCGACAGAGGGGCAGGACATAGCGAGCGCCTCGAAAACGAGCGTCGAATCAAGACGCGACAGGCCCGTTCCGCCAATTCCTCCGTCAACATACAGCCCGCCGAAGCCAAGCTCGGCCATTCTGGGCCAAAGCTCTTTGGGAATCGTGCCATCGGATTCCCAATGGCGGGCGAAGGGTGAGATATGTTCCTCGCCGAAAGCCTGTGCCATTTCGAAGATGGCACGCTGTTCCTCGGTTAGCGCGAAATCCATCAGTCAGCTCCGTGGATGCGGCGTGAACTGCCGATGTCTCTAGGTCAATGACGGTCACCGGGCAAGCGTGGATGCTTAAAGATCGACACTGTATTCCTCGGCCAGCGAACGGATTACGGCCACCATGGCGCGATCCTCATCCTTGGTTCTCTCCATTTCGGTCGCGTAGACGCCTCGCTGGCGCTGGGCGCTGTTTCCGCTGGCCAGAATGTCACGCGCCGCCTCCACTTCAGCCGAGCAGCCGAGGAAATCCGCGTCCTGGGAGACGAGTTCCAGCAATTCCTCAAGCAGGTCCGCGAATGGAACGACCTCACCTCGGCCAAAGTCGATCAATCCTTCGCTCATGCCGTATCGCTGTGCCCGCCAGCGGTTCTCACCTACGAGAAAGGCTTCGTAATGTCGCCAACGCTGGTTCATGGTCCGAAGCCGCCAGAGCATCCTCAGGAGGCATTGATTGAGTGCGGCGATGGATAGCGCGTGTTCCAGTCGCGGAGAATTGTCGCAGATTCTGGTCTCGAGCGTGGGAAACCGGTCGGATGGGCGCAGGTCCCACCATATCTTAGTCGCGTCCTCTATGGCGCCTGTGGCGACGATCGTGTCAACCGAACGCTGGAATTCGGAAAAATCCCCGATTCTTGGCGGTAGGCCAGTGCGGGGCAGGTTATCGAATACGGTCAGACGGTAGCTGGCGAGTCCGGTGTCCTGACCCTGCCAGTAGGGTGATGAGGCGCTGAGCGCCAGCAGGTGTGGCAGGAAATATGAAAACTGGCTCATAAGGTCGATACGGAGATCCGCGTTCTCTATTCCGATGTGAATGTGCATTCCGGATATCAGAAGCCGACTGACCACACCGGCGAGGTCGTGCTGCAGGGCGGAATAGCGTTCTCCTTCGGTATGGCGCTGATCCTTCCAGTTCGCTGTGGGATGGCAGCTGACGGCCAAAGGGGTCAGGTCGTAGCGTCCGGCGATGCGCGCTACCGTGCTTCTCAGCCGTTTCAGATCGTCCCGCGCTTCCGAAATGCTGGCGCATATACCTGTGCCGACCTCGACCTGGCAGCGCAGAAATTCGGGTGACACCTGTTTGCCAAGTTCCGCAGCGCAGTCATCCATCAGTTTTTTCGGGACTTCGACGAGATCCAGCGTATCATTATGGACGAGCAGGTATTCCTCCTCGATTCCCATCGTAAAACTTGGTGAAGTAACCAAAGCCCAGCTCCCCACGGCAATTTGACCTTTCGGTGAATCGCAGAGAGGCGATCGAATGGCAAGTGAAAGCATGGTCCCCGACGCACGGGAATTGGCCGGACCTGCGTCATCCGGTCAAGTTTCGGAATCATCGGCGACCTAGCGAGCGTATCCGTCCGTTTCCCCGAATATACAGTCGCAAAGGAATCGACGTTGGCGGTCCTGAACGGCAATCAACCTTCGACGTCTACCTTGCTACACCCGATGGCTATGACGCATCGTGACCTATCGGGCGGATATGAAATGTACATTGTACCGGGGACGTCATCCCGTTAATTCAATCGGGACATGTATCGATGCCGCCAGAATCCCCGCCGGGTCGCGAGTTCGGGGTTTCGCGGCTGCGTGATCGGTGCGTCTGCCCTTGACTGGACCGGTCATCGCTTTACGCCGCGGGAGTGGCTGTCGTGTATGGGTAGCCGTGCACAACCAGTAGATGCGGGGAGGGGATCCCCGACGTATTGGACGGGGATTATATAGTGTCTGCCAGAAAACCCCGTGTTTTTCCGGTGACGGGGCCGAGTCAGGCGGATTCCGGCTTCAGGGGACCGTGGCTGGGCCCCTCGGGGCGACGCGCGGGGCTTCGACGGGACGGTCGGGGGCGGGAACATATAGTGAACATGGAAGGCTTCGCCAGCCAGCGGGCACTCCGGTCCTAGCCCTGCCGCAGCGAGACCTTCCGGGAGCCGGTTCACCGGTGGACGCCCCGGTCAGGCGGCGGCGGGAAGCACGGGGCGCTCCCTCTTCCGGAGCATCGGGCCAGGCCTATGGACGTTCGCGGCCAGCACCGCCACAGCGCCACGGTCCGGGCGAAGCCCTCCTTTCCGTGGCTGCGGACGCGGTCAAGGCCGCGGTGCTCCCTCAATTGGCCCATGCGCCCTGCCTCAATGAGCAGGTCCAGAGCTTTGTTCGTAAACACGGAACTGAACGAACCCTGATAGCCATTAGGATCAATGTAGAAGGATGTTTCCAAGAATTCGTGGTTATACTCTCTCGCCATGACCCAGAGGCGCATATCTGATGCAAGCCCCGCGCGCTTGCGTTCCATCTGAGGAACTTCAAGTGCGAAACGATCATTGATGGGTTCTTTGCTCGTGATCGGAATCCAGAAAAGATTGGTGCGCCCGTTCATGTCAACAAATGTGGTTACTAGCGCCGTTGGGCGCGACTTACGGGCGTTTTCCTTTCCCGCTTCGTGTTCGCGATGCCGGAGGTATTCATACTGCCAGACGTCGCCTTTTTGTGGGCGCTTCATTCCTCTGTCTCTCCCTCGATGCCCGCTCGGCTGGCTTCAAGCATTGCCAAATGCTCGGCGGGCATATCTTCCGCCGCGTATGCTCGGCGCTCGTCCTTCTGAAACCTCTGTTCGTATTCGTGAATGCTCATCAGGACATAACGTGGTTTCTTGTGTTTGGTGATCGCGATAGGTTCATGATTGGCCGCATCAAGAACGTCGCCAAGTGTCTGCTTTAGGTCCGTAGACGGAAAAGATCGCATGGGCTAACTCCTTTTGTCCAAAATAGACAAAACAGACGTAATAGACAAGTAAAATAGGCCTCAGTCCCTAAAAAAGCCCCGCCGAAGCGGGGCCAGGTACATCCTCACCACAAGGAAAAACATTCGATCATCACGGGACGTTCCCGTGCTTCAGGTGATCCGGCAACCGTGCGGACCGGTCGGGACCAGGTTAAACGGCAGCGTGTCCAACGTGAACCTCCCAACGAAAAACTGTGCAGAAAATCCAGCAGGTAAACCGGATCAGCCGGGTAGGGGGCACAGTCCCACGCACGGCGCAAAACTGCCCTTTCGTTCGCGCTCAGAGCATTGATGCGGGCGCGGGGGGCTGTCAATGAGGACCCGGTTTCAGCGTTTAAATTTGGGGGATTATATACGATAGTGCCCATTTTCTGTTGACTGCCTTATAAGCGGCATATACAATGATGCCCAAGAAAGGAATCAGACATGGCACAGAAAGCACCTGGCAAGCACCACCGCAAAGGCATTAGCCTAAGAGTTTGAATCATAAGTCACTGATATCATTAAACTATTGTTTTTCATGGAGTTGACGCCCTCGCCACCCGCCTGAGCAGGAACCGGCAGGCGGCCAGCTGCGCCCATGCCAGCGAGTTCTCACTGAGCCTTTCGTAATCTTTCGACAGGCGGCGGCACCGGCCCATCCAGGCGAAGGTCCGCTCCACCACCCAGCGGCGGTAGAGAACCGTGAACCCTTTGACATTCTTCGGTTTTTCGACGATCCTGATCACGTTCGACAACCCCATCCCCTCAAGCCGGTCCCGCAGCTTCGGACCCGCGTAGCCACCGTCGGCGAACAGCCTACACACCGTGGGCACCGTCTCCAGCAGCTTCGCGATCAGGTCCGGTGCGCCGTCCCGGTCCTGGATGTTGGCGGTGTGAACCGTCATGACGATCGGTGTGCCGTCGGCGTCCACGATCAGGTGCCTTTTCCTCCCCTTCACCTTCTTCCCGGCGTCGTAGCCGCGGGGCCCGCCGCTCTCCGTGGTCTTCACCGACTGGCTGTCGATCGAGGCGGCGGTCGGCTCCGCGGAGCGCCCCGAACACCGCCGCGCGAGGTCCCGGAGACGATGCACGATACGCTCCAGGAGCCCGCTCCGCCGCCATGCGTAAAAATAGTTCCGGTCGGTGGAAAACGGTGGATATCCAGAGGGTAACGCGCGCCACTGGCATCCCGTGGACAGGATATACCGGACCGCGTCGAACACCGACCGAAGGTCGACCTCGCGCGGCCGTCCCATCCTTCCCTGCTTCGGCAGCATCGGCTCGATGATGGTCCATTCGGCGTCGGTCAGATCGTTTTGACTGTGGTCGTCCGGGCGCTTATGGAGCTGTTGGGTGGTCCTGTTCCAGGGCATGGCGATCTCCGGATTTGGTTGCTTTCACCAACCGGAATGCCACATCCTGCGGGACCACTCAACTTATGGAACAAACTCTAACAGGCCTTTTCATGATGTTTCCCGATGACGCGGCCGCCGAGGAATGGTTTGTGAAAGAGCGTTGGCCGGAAGGTCCGCACTGCCCACACTGCGGATCCGTCCGTGTTCTTTCCGGTGCCCAGCACAAAACGATGCCTTACCGATGCAGGGAAAAGGGGTGCCGCAAACGGTTTTCGGTTCGCACCGGAACATGCATGGAAGCGTCCAATCTGGGCTTCAAGGTATGGGCGATCGCGATTTACCTTATGTCGACAAACCTCAAGGGGGTTTCCAGCATGAAACTGCACCGCGATCTTGAGATAACCCAGAAATCGGCATGGCACCTTGCCATGCGACTGCGGAAGGCGCTTGAGGATGATGGAGTCAGCCTTCCGTTTGTAGGTCCCGTGGAAGCCGACGAAACCTATATGGGCGGCAGGGAACGGAACAAGCACGCGAAAGACAGACTGAAGGCCGGACGTGGAACGGTTGGCAAGACGGCAGTGGCTGGCGTCAAGGACCGCGACACCGGCCAGGTTGCCGCCAGGGTGGTGACGGACACAAAGGCAAAGACGCTTCAGGGCTTCGTCGAGGAACGCACCGAACCGAAAGCGCAGGTCTATACCGACGACAACGCGTCATACGTAGGCATGAAGCGCCAGCACGAAACAGTGCGCCACAGTTCCGGGGAATACGTGCGGGACGACGCGCATACGAATGGCGTAGAGTCGTTCTGGGCGATGCTCAAGCGGGCGCACAAAGGCACATTCCACAAGTTCAGCAGAAAGCACATGCATCGGTATGTGGATGAGTTCGTAACGCGCCACAACCTTCGTGAAGGGGACACGATATGCATCATGGCCGCGATGGCGGACGGCGGGGTTGGTAAGCGGCTGCGCTACAGGGAACTGATCGCAGACAACGGACTGCCGTCCGGGGCGAGGCACTGACCGGTGGAAGCTAACTGGTCCAACCAGACGGTCTGGACGGGTGACAACCTTCCTATCATGCGGGGCATGAACTCCGAATGCGTGGACCTGATCTACCTTGATCCGCCGTTCAACTCGAAAACCAACTACGCGGCGCCGATCGGTAGCGAAGCGGCGGGGGCGGCGTTCAGGGACACGTGGACGCTGGCGGACGTGGACATCGCATGGCTTGACCTGATCGAGGCGAAGGAACCGGCCCTTAACCGGGTCATCGCCGCGGCCATGACCAAAAGCGATAAGGCCTATCTGATCCACATGGCCGCGCGACTCCTTGAGATGCGGCGCATCCTCAAGCCGACCGGCAGCATATATCTCCACTGCGATCCGACCATGAGCCACTATCTCAAACCGGTTATGGACGCCGTGTTTGGAAAATCGAATTTCAGGAACGAAATAATATGGAAGAGGACCAACGCGCCAACCGCATCAGCATATCAGATTGGAAGGGTGCATGACACAGTGTTGGCATATGCCAGAAATCCAGAAACAACGGTGAACGCAGTCTTTGCGCCTTACTCGAAGGATTATATCCATAAACACTTTAGGAAAAACGACAGCCGAGGCCATTTCCACACACAGCCGCTGACTGCGCAGGGGACCACAAATGGATACTCCGGAATGCCGTGGCGGGACATTGATCCCACTGAAAGGGGCCTGCATTGGGTTTGCCCCACTGCATTGCCGGAAGGGCTGGAATGCCCAGACGACTGGAGTGCCATGACAACCCAGGAACGGCTTGATTGGCTTCATTCACAGGATATGATCTATTTCCCTGAAAGAGGAACAATGCCGAGATTCAAACGGTATCTGTCAACAACCAAAGGCGTTCGCGTGGCAGATGTCATGACGGACATTCCCGGCGTTCAGGGGGCGCACCGGCTACCCGACCCAGAAGCCGCTTGCGCTACTGAAGCGCATCATCCTCGCGTCATCAAACGAAGGCGAAATGGTTCTGGACCCGTTCTGCGGCTGCGCGACGGCGTGCATAGCGGCGCAGGACCTTAACCGGTAATGGGTTGGGATTGACGTCTCGCCGAAGGCCGCTGAACTGGTGCTGCTGCGGCTCAGGAATGAGCTTGGCATGTTCGCGCACCATACGGTGGTCAACCGCACGGACATCCCGCAGCGCACCGATATCGGGAAGCTGATCCGCTACAATCACGTGAGGAACAGGCGGACCCTGTATGGCGAGCAGGGCGGGCACTGCAACGCATGCGGAGAGCATTTCCAGATGCGGAACCTCACGGTCGACCACATCATCCCGCGATCGAAGGGCGGAACCGACCACATCGGAAACCTTCAGCTTCTGTGCGGACATTGCAACTCGGTCAAAGGCGACAGAGGCATGGAATACCTGATAACGAGGCTCGCGGCGTAACAGGAGGAAATCAAATGACGGAGTTGATCATGAAAAGAGAGAAGGTTGAGCCTAGTGGAAAGGCACCTGTTAAGCCTGTGAATGGGTCGGGCAGGTATCAGCCGACAAAACATGACATGCTGCGGGATGTCAGCGTATCCGTAACGCCGGAAAGGTTGGTAAAGGCGGTCCTCAAAGGGGGTGCGCCCCGCCGCGATTTCCGCAAAAACTGAACCGAAGGCGACCGGTATGAAAAGCCCGGATGGGCACTACCGTATATAATCCCCTAAATTTGACCCACCCTTTTTGGAGCAAAGCCCCAGGTCGGGCCGCCCTCACATAGCGAGTCCGTCTGGGGGCTTTGGTTGCGGAACGTTTGCTTTTTTGTGCGGTTTTCGCTCTGGGCGAACCGGTAAGATGTATTGCCGGTTTCGATGATCGCGCAGTGATGCGTGACGCGATCCAGGAGCGCGGCTGTCATCCTGGCATCGCCGAATGCCGGGACCCATTCCCCGAACTCCGGATTGGTGGTGATGATGGCACTGGTCTTCCCATAGAGCTTGCCGATGAGGCGGAACAGCAATGCGCCGCCGGATCTGGGAAACGGGATATAGCCCAGTTCGCCGATGATGACGCAGTCCAGCGCCGGGAGCCGCCGGATTATCTTCCCGGCCTTGCCCTCCGCCCGCTCCTTGATCAGGGCGTTGATCAGGTCGACGGCGTTGAAGAAGCGCACCTTCTTGCCGCTGTTGATCAAGGTGGTGCCCAAAGCGATGGCGATATGGGTTTTGCCGGTGCCGGTTCCGCCCACCGGGATGAGGTTGTGCGCCCTGTCAGTGAACCGGCCGGTGCGGAAGGGTTCGATCTGGGGCTGGGTGACTGTGGCCGCGCCGTAATCGAAGGTCGCAAAGTCCTTGTGATGGGGGAACTTCGCGATGCGCATCTGATGCTGGATGGAGCGCACGCGGCGCCCTACAGTCCCAGCGTCGATCGGTTGCCTTATCGCTGTGGTCAGACCCGGTGGCCTGCGCGCGGACAGCAGATCATGGGCGCAAGCCGCCATTCCATGCAGCTTCAGGGCGGTCAATTGGTCAATGAGAGCATTCATGCGGCCCCCCTCAGCCGGGTATAGCATCTCATAGCGCCTGCAGTCGGCCTCGGGTCGCAAGGTTAGCTGCGGGTATGTATAGGCGTCGTTCAGCGGCGCAATGACCGGCTCCACCGACCGGTTGATCAGGTTGATGATGGCGGGCAGGCGCGGTGTGTTCCGATCAACCGCCAGCCCGCAGGCCGTCCCGACGGCTTCGATCCCGTGATCCTGGGCCAGCGGAAGCAGATCGACGACCTCGATCCCCGCCTTTGCCTGCCATGTAATGTTCCCTGATCCGATGCATGGCCTCGGGCAACTGCCAGTCCATGAAGGGTGCGCCGTCGCGCAGGGCGCCGGGTTTACGATCCAGTGGGGGAACATGGTGCCAGGGTTCAAAATAGCTGATATTGCGAGTGAAGCGGCGCTTGTGTTCGGCAATGACATCCTGACCGGAGACCGGCGCGATCCGGCCTGCGTAGGCGCGTAGGGAGACGTGCTGTCCGGCGAACCGGGAAGGCACACTGCAGCGATTGCCGGCATGTTGGACCAGGCAGGTGGAACGAACACGAACGGTCTTCTCCACGTAGCCGTCGAATGTTCGGCCCAGGGGGCGCAGCTCGGCGCGTTCGTCCTCGGACACTTCCGCAACCGTGCGGTCCGATTGCCCGGGATGGGGCCGGTTTGCCAGCTCTTCACGGCGCATGCGCAGCCAGGCGTTCAGCGCATCGGGATCATCAGAGGCTGGCCTGGGAACAGACAGCCGACCGCGCAAAAACCGGACCTGGTTCCCGACCTGTCCCTTCTCCCGGCCCGCAGCGGGCGTGCAGGCCACCGGTTCCATCACATAATGGTTCATCAGCGCCAGGAACCGGGGATGGGATATCCGGTCCTTCGAGCGCGAGACATAGGTCACCATGGTCCTGGGATCATCGATGATCACCCGACGCGGGACACCGCCATAAAATGATGGAGCCTGCACAAAGGCGTCCGGAACCATCTCCCGGCTCTCGCCGGGATAGGCCATGACAAAGGGCTTGCGGCTGTGGCACAGGCGGAAGTGGGCGACCCTGATCTTCCGGCCGACACCGCCCGGCACAACGCGTTCTTCGCTCCAGTCGAACCGCAGCGCGTCGCCAGCAACAGAATGCAGGGGGATGAACGCATCACCGGAATCGGCTCCCGCCCGCTTCAGGTCGCGGACAAGGCGTTGAACAGGAGAATAAGACCCAGTGTAACCTTCCACCACAAGCCGCTCATAGAGCTTCCGGGCTGTCCGTCGTTCTCGTCGTGGGCGCTTCATATCCTGATCGAAAAGTGCCTGAAGCCGAAGATCAGACCCGTTGCACAGCCTGTGCCGAACCGGCGGCGCCTGGCGCCGGTAGCTCGGCGGGCTCCCATCCTTCAAATACTTCCTGACCGTGTTCCGCGACAGTCCCGTCGCCCGCGCAACGGATCGGAGGCTACGGTCTTCACGCAATATCCAGCGACGGATCTTCAATACGCTTTCCATCAATGACACCCGCTCTTTCCTCCGCACAATTTGCGCGGACTTCAGACGATTGCAGGTGGGTCAGTTTCAATCGCTCATAACCCACCAAAGTGGGTCAGTTTTGCATGCCGATTCACACGCCCCAAACCTGCCTCCCCATGGGGTCAGAGTTCCCGATAAGAAAGGTAGACATGAATCGTACTGGTGTGTTGGAAGAAGCGCCATTCTTCCCTGATGTGGCCGAGGGTCCGCGCAATGTAAATGCGTATTGGATTAACACCGACGACAAGGTGCGGCTTCGCGTTGCCCATTGGCCGTCCGAAGATGCCGCAAAAGGCACGGTGTTTGTGTTCCAGGGGCGAACGGAGAATATCGAAAAGTACGGTCGTGCGGTCGAAGCTCTGCAATCGGCAGGGTATTCAGCTTTCGCGATTGACTGGCGTGGTCAGGGGCTTTCTGATCGTGCTGACGAAGATCGCATGTTGGGCCATGTTGATAATTATTCCGATTATCAGAAAGACGTGGCGGCGATGCTCAAAGCCGCCGAAGCGCTGGACGTTCCGAAGCCTTGGTTTCTGTTCGGGCACTCATTAGGGGCCTGTGTCGGCCTGCGGGCGCTGTCAGAGGGTTTGCCCATGTCGGCATGTGCGTTCTCTGCGCCGTTGTGGGACATAAATCTATCTGCGTTTCAGCGGTTCGCAGCGTGGCCTCTGACATGGACGGCCCAGCTCATTGGTAAGGGTCACGCCTATGCACCGGGCACGCGCGGGGAAAGCTATGTGCTGACGACCCCATTTGATGAAAACCGGCTGACCCACGACGAAAGCAGCTATCGTTATTATCAGAGCGTTTCAGAGAACTTGGAGGATCAGCAAGTCGGTGGACCAAGCATGGGTTGGCTGTATCAAACGCTCAAGGAAGCAAAGGCGTTGTCAAAGATCGCGTCGCCTGACGTTCCGTGCATCACATTCTGCGGTGCCGAGGATAGCATTATGGCTATCCCCGCTGTTGAGGATCGGATGGCCCGGTGGTCACGCGGGAAATTCGAGCTGATCCCAAACGCAAGACATGATGTTCTCTATGAGCTGCCTTCGATCCGCGAGAAGGTCATCACTGACATATGCGATCTGATTTCAAAGGCTGGCGCAAAGTAGACATAGGAGGGGTCCTTTGCGGGACGGGGCGAAATGACACTCTAAGAGTTTGTTCCATGAGTTGAGTGGTCCCGCAGGATGTGGTATTCCAGATTGACCGTTTACCCAAATCCGGAGATCGCCATGCCCTGGGACAGGACCACCCAACAGCTCCATAAGCGCCCGGACGACCACAGTCAAAATGACCTGACCGACGCCGAATGGACCGTCGTCGAGCCGATGCTGCCGAAGCAGGGAAGGATGGGACGACCGCGCGAGGTCGACCTTCGGTCGGTGTTCGACGCGGGCCGGTATATCCTGTCCACGGGATGCCGGTGGCGCGCGTTACCCTCTGGATATCCACCGTTTTCCACCGACCGGAACCATTTTCACGCATGGCGGCGGATCGGGCTCCTGGCGCGTATCGTGCATCGTCTCCGGGACCTCGCGCGGCGGTGTTCGGGGCGCTCCGCGGAGCCGACCGCCGCCTCGATCGACAGCCAGTCGGTGAGGACCACGGAGAGCGGCGGCCCCCGCGGCCACGACGCCGGGAAGAGGGTGAAGGGGAGGAAAAGGCACCTGATCGTGGACGCCGACGGCACGCCGATCGTCATGACGGTTCACACCGCCGGCATCCAGGACCGGGACGGGGCGCCGGACCTGACCGCGGGGCCGCCGGAGACGGTGCCCACGGTGTGCAGGCCGTTCGCCGACGGTGGCCACCCGGGTCCGAAGCTGCGGGAGCGGCCTGGGGGGATGGGGTTGCCGGACGTGATCGGGACCGTCGAAAAACCGAAGGATGTCAAAGGGTTCACGGTTCCCTGCCGCCGGTGGGCCGTGGAGCGGACCTTCGCCTGGATGGGCCGGTGCCGCCGCCTGTCGAAGGACTGCGGGCGCCTCTGCGGGAACTCGCTGGCCTCCGGGGTGAGGCATCACGCGCCACCGGTCCGGGCGTGAGTGAGGCACGAACGAACGCTGGCCGCCTGCCGGTTCCCGCCCAGGCGGGTGGCGAGGGCGTCAACTCCATGAAAAACAATAGTTTAATCATATCAGTGACTTATGATTCAAACTCTAACGGTTTTCGATAAAGCAGCCGTTCGCGCAAAGCGCGGTGGATTCAACGAAAGAGCCCAGTTCGGTTCTTCATTTCACGCAACATCATGGTCGGTAACGACCGTCGGCAAACCCGGTGCGGTTCAAACCGCGCCGCCGCTCTTGTCGAGTGGTGCGACCTCTGCGCAGCATAAAGTGCAATCATACTGGCCTAGCGAAGATTGGTTCGAATTTGTCTAACAGCACCCATGATAGTGGCCCAGAAATAGGGGGGAAGAAAACAGCCGTATCATGTTATAATACGCTGCCTGTATTGCTCTGAAACGCCAATCGAAATGCAACGGCAGCGCCGGTGCAATTCAGGGTTCCATTGCCTCGCGCGACAGGGCAATCGGCAACGCGTCACGGATTCGCGCGTCAAGCTCTGGGCTGACAGGCATCGGATAATACTCCTTCAACAGGCGTCTTGCTTTCTCCTGCGCGCGGTCCCGGATATCCGGCGATCCGGCCTCAAGCCAGGAATCAACACTCTGGCGATCGGCGAATTCGGGGTACACGAACTCTGACTTCATTTTTTCCAGAGTCATTTCATCATCCAAAAAATGACCACTGCCATCAACCGCATGTCGGATCGAGTCAATGCCTAAGGTTTGATCGTTTACTTCGATCCCCTTGAGACAGCGCAACACGCCCGACAGCATGCTTTCATCAATCACCAATGCTTCTGGGGAATAGGCCATATTGTCTGCCAGCCCCCCCATTGTCATCGTTAGCATGTTCGCGCCGGCTTGCGAGGCGAGCGCCGTCAGGTAGCCCCGTTCCCACCCAGCCTGGGCATCGGGCTCTTTGGCGCTGGTCATTCCTGCGACGATCGAACTCGGCAGGTCGTAATACCGCGAGATC
This sequence comes from uncultured Rhodobacter sp., assembly GCA_965201085.1. Lineage (GTDB taxonomy): Bacteria > Pseudomonadota > Alphaproteobacteria > Rhodobacterales > Rhodobacteraceae > JAPOUP01. The sequence goes on from CBDAVS010000025.1 coordinate 299,867, forward strand.
TGAGCGCAGCCGCTTGCCAGCAATCCCATCTCGCCCCCGCCGCCGACGAAAGCGCCAGTGCGCAGATCGGATATGAAGGACCAGTTGCCATAAAACAGCTGGCAGCCCGGCTTCAGCAGGTTCAGCGCCACAAAGCCAGATAGAACCTCGGCATTGCCAAGCGCCAATGTGCCCGCGATGGAGGCCGGCCCCGTCGCGCCGGCTTGTGGCGCAGTCGAAACCTTAAGAGGCACCCGGTGCATCACGGCCGCGTCCGAAGTCCAGCACGAATCTGCGGCATATCGCAACGGCGAGACCGCGATCGTCGTCGTGGTCGATGCAAAGGGCCGCTTGCGATATGTATCGCCCGACCCATCACCGCCGACGCTGAGATCATAAAGTTTCACCACATCCTCAAGCGTTTCGGGTTGAAAGATTGTGGTGGTGATGTGCTTGGTTGTGGCCGAGGTCGTGGCGTAGGCCGTGTTCAGATCCAGCGCATGTTCACCGACCATGTCGCGCGCAATCAGGGGGCGCTGGATGAAGTGAACATTGTCCAGCGCGTCCAGCAAGCGAACCATATCATACAGGTCCTTTAGGTTTGACTCACGAAAGGTTCGGGTTTCGTGGTCAAGCATCCGTATGGCCGCCGTGGAGCCTGCGAAATAAGTGCGACTGCCCTCAAGTAGCATATCGTATTTTTCTTCCCGGCCATAAAGTGTGAAGTTCCGTGCGGTCCTGGCGATGGTGTCTTCGACCAAGGCGCGCGGAAAGCACAAGCGGCCCTCATCCGTCATCCAACCGCCTGCGGCCAGAACACGATCACGCCAAGGCTGGATCGGTTCTGCGATGCCAATCTGTTCAAGAATATCAAGCGAAGTGTCGTGTACCTTCTTCAATTCGGCATCGGTCAGAGGGTGGTAGCGCCCGCCCAGCATTCCCGGGCCAAGGGCATTGGGTGTTACTGGGGCCTCTTGCTTTTTCCGCCGGCCGATGCGTGTTGGGCGGGGTGTCGCCTTAACGGAGGTCATGAATGTGTTTCCCTGGATTGAGCGTCTGTGCCGACATAATGGTGCAGGGATTTATGGCGGTATTTCAGCGGCGGGTAGGTGTCGATGGTCACCAGACCGGGCGCCATGTTCAACACGTCGGGGATACGGTTTACCAATTGTGTCGCCCGAGAAATCGGCGGCACGCCAGCTGCGGTGTAGTCCACGTTCATGTCAGGGGTTCCGCTGATCTGCCAGACACGCTTGGGCTGTTCCTCTTCGGCAAAGACCTTCACCGCATATTCCGCGCGTATCGTGATGCCTTCCTCGGTCGTCACCTCGGTGATGGTGTTCTTGCCGGTTACAAGCCCCGGTTCGATCGAGGTGGCCAGAGGAACGCAATGCACCGGTGTATCATCTGTCAGGGGGGCATCGGTAAAGCGGACACCCGTCACGGTCAGTCCCAGCCCGGCCGCGATGCTTTCGGCATAATGCCGGAATGGCCGGAATTCCTGTTTGCCACCGACATTGGCGTGAAATGCCTCAAGCGTGGCGCCCGCGTGAAAATCCCGGCAGGTCTGCGCCCCTGCATTGTTCAAGTTGGTCTTGACCAGAGCGGTAATCGTCCGCACCTCGGAGCAGCATCCCGAAATCAGCAGGGGCAGGTGCACGCCAAGCGCGTCCTGATTGCCACTGGCAGTGACTGTAACACCCTGGGCGCGCGCGCGGCGGTCGATTTCAGTCGATTGATCGGGGTAAAGCGCCCAGGGATGCGTTGCCTGGTCATCCGTACTGATCACGTCGAGACCGGCATCAATGCACGCCAGATAGACCGGATATGTCGGCTCAAACGTGGCGACCGAAACCACGGCGATATCGGCAGGAACGTGACCCAAAACCTTACCTGCGTCGCTTTGAACTATTACGCCCAGTTCACGGTCGAGACCCAGCACCTGACCCAGATCTTGCCCCGCCTTGGCAAGGTCAGCATCGATGGCGCCGACAATATCCACGCCCTTTTCCAGCATGACACGATGAATGCCGCTGCCAACGCTGCCTATCCCGATCACGATCGCCCTGATTGATCCCATTGGATTATTCCTTTTCGTATCTTGGCCAAATAGTGCTCAAAGAGATGTCGGAGCAGCATTGAGTTCTCTTGGTCACCGGCGTGAAGTCCGGTTAGTGCAAAGGCGTATCTGTGCCCGTCAAAACAATTTCGTCACCATCCCAATCCAAGGTGATGTCAATTCCCTGACTGCGGCTGATGCGCTGGAACTCATCACATATTCGCTGTGCCCGCGGATCGGCGCGGGTGACGGGTTCCGGGCGCAGATCATCATTGATGAAACAAGGGATAAACGACACACGCGCAACCCCGCCCTTTTCAACTACAAGCTTCGCGATCATGGTGCTGGATTTGTCTTGATCGCCGATCTGGCCGAACCTCTCGCCCAACAGCCTGCCATGGCGTGTCCAATCCCAATCGGCGCTTTGAGGAAAACGGTTACCGGGCTGGCTGGCAGGAGATTGCCATGCACCAGCGCATGCAAAGTCGTTCATACCGTAGAAAACCGGTTTGCCCTTATACAGCTCTATTCCCTTGGGCATATGAGGGTGGTTGCCGAAAATCACATCAGCCCCGGCATCTATCGCGGCATGGGCCACTTCGAACTGATAATCGGCGATCAAATCTGGGATGAAATGCACACCCCAGTGATGCGACACGGTTATGACGTCGACGTTGCCCCGAAGCGCGGTGATATCATCAACCATGGCAGACAGGTCGTTGCGGTCGGCAAATGTCTGAACCAACGGCGGCGTTCCGGGTTGCGGATTCCATTGTTCGTAATGGGTATAGGCACGTAGGGGCACATGCCCGGGCCGGGTATCTGTTGCGGCATACCCTTCTGGTCCGACCGAACAATAGGCGAGGTTGCCAATTCGCAGTCCATTCTTCTCCAAGATCAGCGGCTCGCGGGCCTGGCTGAGCGAAGAGCCATACCCGAAACTATGCACGTCTTCGGCCCTGCATAGAGCGACGCAATCCTCCATCGCCCCATACCCCCAATCAAGCGAGTGGTTGTTGCCGAAGTTGAGAACATTCAGCCCCGCCGCCGCGATTGCCGTCAGCATGTCCGCCTTGTGCGGTGGTGCGCCATAGTAGATCGGCCAATAGCCGTTCGGACTATCGCCAAGATCGGAAAAGCACTGATCGCAACTGGCCATCGCGAAATCGGCTTGCCGCAGCACGGGCGCCACGTGATCAAGCGCGTTTGAATATCCGTCGAGATCGAGAATGATGTCTCCGACACTCATCAGGACAACCTCGGCCATGCCTCAGACCCCCCTTGTCACACCGCCATCGGCCATGATCGCCTGTCCGGTGATGTAACCGCTAGCGTCGGACAGTAAGAATTCCGCTGTCCTTGCAATTTCCTTGAGCTGACCAAGGCGTTTCAACGGAATGCCGTTCACCAGGCTTTCGGGCTGCTCCCAGTTTTCGATATAGCCGGGAAGCAGACTGTTGATGCGAATACCGTCACGACCCAAAACCTCGGCCTGCAGCTTTACCAATGCTAGCGTGGCGGCCCGCGTTACCGAGGACACCGGATAGCTTAGCTTTGGCTCCCGAGCGGCGAAGGTTGAAATCGACAGAATAGAGCCGCCGCCGGTTGACCTCAGCACAGGCACCACGTGGCGCAGCATCCTGGACAGGCTGAAGAACGTCATGTCAAAGCCGCCCTGCCAATCGGCATCGGATATGTCCCCAAGGCCATCGGTCACGCTATCGGTGGCGCCACCGTCATCGCGTAGCGACAAAGGGGCGTGACCGGGATTGAGCACCACCCCGTCGATCTGACCGAAGTGGGCTTGTGCGACAGCCACAAACCCGGCGATGTCACCCTCGTCAAGAAGCGAACCGCGATAGGCGAGGGCGCCGATCTCCTTGCCCAGTTGCTCGACTTTCGCAGAGCGCGCCATCACCGCGACGCGATGGAACGCCGCAAGGTGGCGGGCAATGGCGGCACCAAGGCCCTGGCTGGCACCGGTTACAAGAATGACCGGTGACGCGCTCATGACAGATTGAAGACTCTCTGCGCATTGCCGCGCAGAAGTTTCCGTTTCGGCCCATCACGCAGATCAAGCGCCTCGATTTCTGCCAAAGACCGCTGATGCGGGATCACCGGGAAATCTGTCCCCCAAAGCACCTTGTCCTGACCTCTGGTGTTGATGAATTTCACGAACTCGGGTTCCCAGTATTTCGGCGCATAGGCCGATGTACCCATGAACACATTGGCGTGTTTTGATGCCAATGCGATGGCCTCTTGCACCCATGGCCAACCGGTATGCGCGCAGACTATTTTCAAATCGGGGAAATACAGTGCGATCCGATCCAGATTAGCTGGGCGCCCCACGTCGATTGGCATTTGGTCCAAGGTATGGCCCATGGAAATCACCACCGGCACACCCAATTCGGCGCATTTGGCGTAAAACGGAAAGTAATAGGCGTGATCCGGGGTCAGGTCATAGCCGTGCGGGTGGATATGCGCGCCGACGAAACCGTGCTCTCTCACCGCGGTTTCCAGCTCCCGCACACCGTCCATTCGGCTCATCGGATTGATACCACACAGACCCAAGACCCGCCCGGGCGCAGCGCGGCAAGCCTCCGCCAGTTCTTCGACGGTGGTCTCGTAGTTCATTTTTTGCCCGAAGTATGACCAGCTTTTCAAAGCGGTCACGATGATCTTGTCCATCCCGATCCCGTCCATCCGCTCGGCAAATTCCGGAGCAGTCCAGCCGAGCAGATTGTCTGTCAGCCCGAGCCGTTCGAAGGTCGCGACCTCGTCCGGGTTCGAAAGAATGTTCTTTCTTAAATTCTCGCTCGTGAAGTGGTTGGACAGGCTGTCAATTGCACTAAGGGTCATGGTTGAGCCTCCTTCTTAGGTATTCCGGTAAAGGGCTGGCTGGCCTCGGCAATCATGTTGAGAGTGAACATCTCGCTGGCGGCGGCACCGAGTGAAAGGTGCATGACCCGTTTCGCCTGCGCCAGCACTTCGCGGTCGGCATCGGCGGCAAACGCGCGGGCCATTTCTAATGCGTGTGGAACTGCGCGTCCCGTCTCGACAACCTCCATGACAAGACCCATGTCGCAGGCAAGCTCGGCAGGCCAATCCTCGCTCCAAAGAACCAGTCGCTTGGCGGGCGCCATGCCGATCAACCGCGGTAGCCGGGTCAGCCCTCCCCAACTTGGAAGCCCCTTGATGTGCCGGACCTCGGGCAAGGCAAAGAGCGCATCCCGCCCCGCAATCCGCAAATCGCAGCTAATCGACAACTCCAACCCGCCGCCGACGCAATAGCCTTCGACTGCGGCGATGGTCAGGCAGGGCAGCGCCTCAATCCGGTCCATCAGGCGCAGACCACGTTCGAAGTGAGCACGCGATTCCGCTTCGGTGCGCTCGGCATAAGCCTTGAGATCATCGCCCGCACAGAAGGCTTTTGTGCCTTCTCCAGCGATTACCAGAGCAACGATGCCGCTGGCCTCGATTTCTTCCAACGCCGCGTGCATGGCAACGACCGTGTGATGGTCGAGCGCATTGCGCCGCCGTTCCCGCTTTATCAGCAAAAGCGCGGTGCGCCCGTCTTCGTCCAATGTCAGTTCGATCGTGTCAGTCAATTGGTAACCCCTCGGCCTGCAAGTGCCGCCCAATGATCATTTTGTGAATCTGCGTGGTGCCATCATAGATCTGGTAGGCCTTTACATCGCGCATGAACCGCCCGAGTGGCAACTCGCGCGACAACCCGTTTGCCCCCATGACCTGAATACCCTCAACCGCAGCGCGCATGGCGATTTCGGTGCATAGGTTTTTGGCCATCGACCCCAGGATTCCTGCCCGCCGGTCGCGACCCGTCTCGAACGCGTCAATGGCCTGCATCCAGACGGCGCGCGCCGCAACATATTCCGTGGAAAGGTCGGACAACAGAAACTGCAGACCCTGATGTTCAATTATTGGTTTGCCAAACGCCATTCGTTCCCGCGCATAACCAATCGCAATGTCAAGGCAGGCACGCGCGGCACCAAGCGCCTTGGCCGACACGTTGAGCCGCGCTTCGTCAAGGGCGGCCATGGCTGTCTTCCAGCCTTCGCCTTCGTCTCCGAGGACATCGGCATCGGGAACGAAGCATTGGTCGAATTGCAGAGTGGATTGCGGTGAGCCATTGACAGAAATGAGTTTCTCATCGCGCACTACGGTGAATCCCTCGGCCCCCTTGCGAACCATGAAAGCAGAGATACCTCGCGACCGCAGGTCAGGGTCAGTTTTTGCGAAAACCACGACAATGTCGGCCATGCCCCCATGGGTACACCAGGTTTTCGTTCCGGTCAGACGCCAGCCACCTTCGACCCGCTCGGCACGTGTCGTCATCGCCGCAGCATCCGATCCAGCCTCAGGTTCCGAAATTGCAATGGCAGGACACCATTCGCCACTCGCAACCTTCGGCAGGACTTCGGATTGCAATGCGTTCGATCCATGCTCGATCAACGGAAGCACCGCGTCGGGCCAGGTCGAAAGGATGACTGCGAAAGAACCTGAGTAGCGGGCAATGCGCTCGATCACCTCGAGACGGGTTCTCAGCCCCAACCCCAGTCCGCCATAGTTTTCGGGAAGCGCGATGGCGAACAGGCCAAGTTCCGCGGCCTTCTCGTGAAGGTCCCACGGGTAACTGTCGCTTTCGTCGATGTCCTTTGCACGCGGGGCAAGTTCCTTTTCGGCAAAACGCTCTACGCTGCGCAGCACCTCTCGCGCGACTTCGTCCTGCTGCTCGCTTTCCTGCAATACATTCATTCTTTCATCTCTCCGCAATACTGGCCGCGTACGCGGCAAGGTCGATGCTGTCTGCAGTTACACCGTGTTGAACCAAGGTCGTCTTGTTGATCTTGTCCGAGGCGCTTCGCGGCAGGCTCTGGTCAACACGCAGAAACCGCGGAACCATGTGTCCCGGCAAACTTGTACGCAGAAAAGCACCGAGTGCTTCCACGTCCAAATTATGCTCCTTGGCAAGTTCTACCGCAGCCATCAGCTCGAAATCGCCGCTGCCGTCCGGCACCGCATAGGCCGCCGCAGCCGCGATGCCTGCAAAAGCGGTAAGTTCCTGTTCGACCTCGAAAGATGAAATGTTCTCGCCACGCCTGCGGATGACGTGCTTTGACCTGTCCACAAAGAAAAAGCTACCATTGGTGTCCTGGCGAAACAAATCGCCGGTATGATACCAGCCATTGCGCCATGCATCGAGCGACGCCTGTGGCATGTTAAAATATCGTGCCGCAATGACCCATGGTGTATCGCATCGAAGGCAGAGTTCTCCTACCGCGCCGGCGGGAACCTCAATATCGTTCTCGTTCACAAGCCTCGCTGAGAACCCGTCACGCAACTGTCCGCAATAGCCTGCGCTTGTAAGCGAATTGTTTCCAATGATCTCAGATGTGATAGGAGGGCCACATTCCGTCTGGTCGTATTGAGTATAGACTTCAACCCCGAACCGGTTGCGAAACAGTTCGACATTTTTTTGTAGCGGGTATTGTACGACAACTCGCAGCGGATTGTTGGCATCGTCGGTTTTTGCAGGTTGATTTAGCAGGAAATCCGACATGACACCGATCAGAACGGTCATGGTCACGCCGTTACGCCGCACCTGATCCCAAAACTGCGTAGCGCTGAACCTTCCGACAACGACAAAGCTCGCTTGGTAGTGAAGGGCAGCCCAGGGCACATAAGATCCCGCAATGTGAAACCAGGCAGAAGGCGACATGAAGCGATCGCTGCTGGACAAGAAGCGCAACCCATCGGCCGCCATCGTCGCGGCATGCACATGCGTGCTTTCCACGCCCTTCGGCACACCCGTCGTCCCTGAAGTCAGAAAGACAGTGTGCACATCCCAGGGTTCTATCGATGGCCCCTCCGCTAGAGGCTCTCCGGACGCTGCTATAAGTCCGCCTGGCAAAGCCTCACGTCCGTCCGATAGAGTGACCGAGTTTTCAGAATCAATTGCCACGACTGTTTCAAGAGAGTCGGCGAGATTATCCGGCAAACTTTCGAGAAGGTGGACTGGAGCTACGAGCAAGTGCGGTTTGACATAGCTCAAGGCATTCTCAAGCGGTCCGCCGCGAAGATCAGGGTTGAGCGGGACCAGCACCGCACCCATGTACCAGACGGCTAAAGACAGCCGAACCGCATCTGGCCCGTCCGGCACCCATAAAGCGAGCCTATCGTTCCGCGCTAGTCCAATGGCCTTCAGCGCCCGAGCGGTCTTGCGCGCCAGGTCTAGCGCTTCGCCATAGCTCCACGTCGGACCCTCGTCGAAAATGACGAACGGCGCATCGGGCGCTTCCGCAGCGCATTGTTCGAGCATTCGCGGAAGCACGCAGGCCTTGCGGTTTTCGATGCGATCTTTCAGGTTCTCAATCGGGATCACGGGAATGCTTTCAGTAGAGGTATAGACCTGTTCGATCATCCCGGGTCAATAACTTTTGAACAAAGGAATTAAATTCGGGCATGGCTCGAATTGATTTCGTCCTGTATGGAGTTGACTTTGCGGATCGAATTGGACTGGTATGTTCCTCATCATCCAAGGACACGTCACTTGCCGCGAAAGTTGCCACCGCTCAACGCTCTGAGGTCATTTGAGGCCGCGGGTCGCAAAATGAGCTTCACAAAGGCGTCGGAGGAACTGTTTGTCACCGAAACGGCCGTCAGCAAAGCCGTACGTAATCTTGAAGATCATTTCGGGGTAAAACTTTTCTCACGTGAAAAGACCGGACTGCAGCTAACGGAGTACGGGCGCTTTATGCTGCCGAAGGTAAGCCGCGCGCTGGATGACCTCAGTAATACGGCACAAAGAGTGTACCAAGCACGCAGCAGGACCATCACCATACTGTCCACGCCATATTTTGCAGCCAACTTCATAGCGCCGCTTATGAGCGAGATTTCCGAATTGGAATCAGAGCTCAACATTACGATCCGGACATCCTTCCGCTATGAACAACTTGGCAATGTCGACTTCGATCTGGCCATCTGGTACGGGAACGATATCCGCGAGGGATTTGTGCGGGAACCGCTTTGCAGTTTACCTAGAGCGCCACTGTGCTCGCCTGCATACGCCGAAAAACTCGGACTGTGGGGCGCACCGCAAGCTTTGAAAGACGCTTGTCTCCTGCACGAATTTGATTATTCGACATGGGAATCTTGGTGCCGTCGAGCCGAGCTATTCGACATCAATGTCGCCAGAGGAATCGTTTCCGATCAGTTCGAAACCACTTTACGTGCAGCGCGCGCATCAGCCGGAGTCGGACTACTATTCAAGACCCTGGCACAAGACCCCGAGATGGGATTGGTCGCCCCGTTCGGTTGCGAATTGACAATTGACACTGAGTATTGGCTGTATCACAGAAGCGCTCCGCGTGACCAAATGCTAGAAGGCAAGGTTATCAACTTCCTGAAAAAGAAGATCGGTCTTGTTGGTGGCCAAAGTTCTAATAACTGAAGGCGTCAACGCAATTTGGGCATCACCAATGCTCTTGGGCCGATGAAGCGGCAACATGCCCAAAAGACATGAAACGTGGCAAATGATTAGCCCAGCGTCCGTGTCCCGTCGTTTGAAGAATGCCGACCAGTCTTTACCGCGCGTCACCCTCGGCGCAGATAGGGAGCCCAGGGCACGATCTGAATAAATGTTCATGAACCTTGGAAAATAAGTCGTTATGAGCACCCGCCTTCATCTTGCTAGACTTTTTAAGGAACGCAATTCCGGGGGTGCACGTGGGCTTCAGGGTCTTCGTAGCTGTTGAAAACGTAGGCGGCGAAACAGGTCCGGCCGCTGCCCGGATGTTTCGCAAATCAAACCAGCGACCTGTGATCGACAAACAGCAATGGGGAAGAGACGAAAATGAATGACAGCGAAGCAATCCACTTGTCTGTCTACGCGCGCGTAGACGAGTTCAAAACCCAGAGGATCTCACGACGCGAGTTTCTCGCACAAGTCACCGCCAAGGGAGTGACCGTTGGCGCCGCCTACATGCTGATTGGCGAGCCGCAACCGGCTATGGCGGCTGGGGTTGCCAAGCAGGGAGGTACTCTGCGAATTGCAGCTCCGGTGCGCGAAATTCGTGAACCGCGCATGATGAACTCTGTAGAAATGGGCAACATCCACCGCGGGTTTTTCGAGTACCTTGTGGAATATCAGAATGACGGCTCCTTCGTTCCTATGCTTCTCGAAAGCTGGGAAGTGAATGATGATGCAAGCCAATACACGCTGCGCATTCGACCCGGCATCAAATGGTCGAATGGAGAGGACTTCACGGCCGAGCACGTCGCACATGCCATCGAAAGTTGGTGCGATAAGTCCGTGGAAGGCAACACCATGCAAACTCGTATGGGGTCGATGATTGACGCAGAGACGGGGAAAGCCACCGAAGGAGCCATATCCGTGACTGATCCGTTGACCGTCGTACTCAAGACAAACCGTCCGGATATCACGATCATTCCAACATTGGCAGACTACCCCGCCTCCATCGCCCACCCGGATTTCGACCCTCAAGATCTTACAACATTGATCGGAACGGGCCCGTATCGTCTTGCCGAGCATGAAGTTGGTGTGCGCGCGGTAATCGAACGCGACACAGACCGTGAATGGTGGGGTTCGAGCGTCATGGGTGGCGCGATGCTCGATCGCATTGAGTACATCGACTTTGGCGTCGATATGGTCTCCTCTGTGGCCGCCGTCGAGAGCGAAGAAGTCGATATGCTGAGCGAGACGACAGGAGAATTCATTCAAGTCTTAGATGGCTTGGGGTGGACGAAATCAGAAGTCACCACGGGTCAGACCATTGTCATCCGTCCGCAACAAAAGGCAGAAGTAGATGGCAAGGTGCCTTATTCCGACAAACGGGTTCGACGTGCTCTCGCATTGGCGGTGGACAATGCGATCATCCTCGAATTGGGTTATTCGAGCCTTGGCACCACCGCAGAAAATCATCACGTCGCCCCTGTGCATCCGGAGTATGCAGAGCTGGCACCGATCGGTCGGAACGTCGAAGAAGCCAATCGGTTGATGGAAGAAGCCGGGATGATGGACTTCGAACACCAGTTGACGTCGATCGACGCAGGCTGGATGAAGGATACGGTGGATGCAATTGCCGCGCAGCTGCGTGATGCAGGCTTCAAAGTGAGTCGCAAGGTGGTACCTTCCGAGGCATTCTGGAACGATTGGAACAAGTTTCCTTTCTCTGGCACGAATTGGAGCCACCGTCCTCTGGGGGTGCAGAACCTCAATCTTGCATATCGTTCCGACGGCTCATGGAATGAATCCGGTTTCGCGAATGCAGAGTTTGATTCACTAATTGACGAGGCTCTGAAGATTGCCGATGCCGAAAAACGGCGCGAACTGATGTTCAGGATCGAAACCATCCTGCAGGAGGAGGGCGTGATCATCCAGCCGTATTGGAGATCGCTTTACCGGCATTACCGTCCCGATGTGGTTGGCGCGGAAATGCATGTGGCTCGGGAAATTTACCCCTACAAACTGGGTTTCGCGGCATAGAGCAACTGTGTTCGCCCTCAAACAAACAAATTTCACGGAACGGCCGGTCAGAAAGGACCGGTCGTTTCCATCTTGCACATCAGGATGAAAAACTGAACCACTACCGACTGGCGTCGGTAGGATCGGCGATATGTTTTTCGAGGTATTGCAGGACGGTGTCTTCGGTAATGGCGCCGTTAGTGGTGGAAAAATAGCCCCTCCCCCAGAAGTGGCGGCCCCAATAGCGCCTGCGCAGCGCGGGAAACTCCCGCTGCACTTTGTGAGACGAACGACCCTTCATCCTGCGCACCAGATCGGAGATGGCGATCTTCGGCGGCACCGATACGAACATGTGGACATGGTCGGATGACAGCACCCCGCGCAGGATGTCGACCTCGTTCTCGCTACAGACCTGACGAATGATGTCGCGCACCCGCAGGCGCACCTGGCCGGTCAACACCTTGTAGCGGTATTTCGTCGACCAGACGATGTGGTGCCGGTGATAGAAAACACAGTGTTTGCCGGTGTCATACTGCATGACCTTACCCTCTGGAAAATGAGCCGCAGCCGGTCGGGAGGCTCATTTTCCAGAGGGTAAGGTCATAACACGATTCCTCGCGCTGAAGCAGATCCGACTGGAAGTCGGAGGGTTTGCTCCAAAACGTGGATACTAAAGGAAAGCCTCTTTCCGCTACCCGAAAAGCCATGGCATCCGATCGAGATATTGGGTTTCAAACGCCTCAAGATCAGGTTTGTAGGCCTCCGTGATCGCCAGATCGTCGTCACCGGTCAATAGGCGCCTGAGATTGAGATCGCTTAACGCAAACTCGGTGGACCATCCTTTTCCGGTGCTGATCCGTCTTGAGGTAAAATCGACTGCGATCTTTTCATCTGGAACAGATTGAACAATCGATCTGAGTTCAAAAACGTCTTCCTGCGTCACCGACAAGGGTGCCAGCCCCAACCGCACCGCATTGCTCTTGAAAACGGCACCGAAGCTTGGGGCGATCACGGCCTTCACACCGTAATCTTGAACGGCCCAGACGGCTTGTGTCCGCGCGGAACCGCAAGCGAAATTCTCATCCGCAATTAGGATGGTAGCGCCTGCGAATGTCGGATTGTTAAGTGGATGCCCTTCAACCACATTTTCGTCCGGAGTAAAACGCTGATCGTAGAACAGGCGGTGGCCAAACGCCCCTTCGTCGCGGGGTCGGTAGACAAACCGGCCAGGAATTATCTGGTCTGTGTCAATGTCTGTACCGGGAACGTACACGGCGGAGCCGGTCAGTTTCTCTGCAATGCTCATCTGCGTTCAGTTCCTTAATTTCCGAATGTCGGTGATCTTGCCAGTGACAGAAGCCGCAGCGACCATCGCCGGGCTCATGAGATGTGTCCTGCTGCCGGGCCCCTGCCTCCCGGGAAAGCTTCGGTTGGTGGTTGATGCGCATCTCTTTCCGGATGGAACGACGCTGTCATGATGCCCGAAACACAGCGAGCATCCCGCCTCGCCCCATAGTAGCCCCGCATCGAGAAAAACGCGATCGAGCCCTTCCATCTCTGCCTGTCTACGCACTGCGGTCGAGCCCGGGGTCACCAGGCCCGGCACCACGGCCTTGCGGCCGCGCAAGATGTCCGCAGCCACGCGCAGATCCTCGATGCGACCATTGGTGCAGGAGCCGATGAATACTTGGTCAATCTTCAGCCCCTCAATCGGTGTACCGGGCTTCAAGTCCATGTATCGCAATGCGCTGGACACACCGTTGTCGTCGGCGCCGCCGACTTGCGCCGCCGGGATTTCTTCATGGATCGGAATGACCTGATCGGGTTTCGTGCCCCAACTGACCATCGGCACGACGTCCCATGCATCGAGCGTGATTTTCTCGGCGTAGTGCGCGCCCGGATCTGGCTGCAGCGTCCGCCAATAAGTCATTGCCTGATCCCACAATTTACCCTTAGGCGCGTTTGGGCGCCCTTCAAAATAGAGGATCGTCTTTTCATCCGGCGGCACGATCGCTGCCCAGGCACCGGCCTCGAGCATCATGTTGCAAAGTGTCATCCGGCCTTCGATACTGAGCGCATCGATGGCTGGACCGAAGAATTCGATGCAATGCCCATGACCTCCATGCGCGCCGATCTGCGAAATCACAAATAGCGCAAGATCCTTGGGAGTGCTGCCTTCTGGCACGTTCCCTTCGATATGGACGGCCATCGAAGACCGCGGATCTTGCCAGAGCGCATTGGTGCTGAGAATGTGGACCGCCTCGTCGTAGCCGACGCTGATCCCCAGCGCGCCAACGCCGCCGTGGCTTGTCATGTGCGAGTCCGTACCCGTCACGATTAACCCCGGTAGCGTGATCCCCCGCTCGGGAGCGACCACGTGATAAATCCCCTGCCGATCGTCGTCGTAGCGAAGTACGTCGATGGCATACTCGTCTGCAAATTCATCGAGCAGTGCGAAAACCCTCTTGATCTCGGGGTCTGTCGGACCCGCCGATCTGTTAAAGGTAGGCGCCAGATGAGACACCATGAGATATTTGTCCGCGGGCCGCGGAACCGTAAGGCCCTTTTCCCGAAGCTGGAAAAGGCAGTTGTAGGCACTTTCGTCCATGTAGATCCGGTCTACGTGCAACAGCTGGCTGCCATCCGTCTGCGAGACAACCCGGTGGTTTTTCAGAATCTTCTCACAAACCGTCATCGGTTCTCGATGTGAATGACCGCGCTGCGATGGCGCATGTACTTCCGTCAATATCTGCTCATCTGTCATCGGTCCTATCCTCGGGGGAAACTCGGCGGGCTTGCTGTTAAGCTGAATATGTTGCGACAGGCGCGCCCAGAACGTCCATATCAGGCTTAAAGCCAAGGCCGACGCAATCGCTAGTCACGTGCATTTCGCCATTTGCACTGACAAGCGCGGCGGCCCCGGTCACCCTGTCCACGATGTCGGTGCAACTGAGCGCGCCTCGCATCATCTTCGGGCTTCGCGAATGCGCCAAATGAGCCGTCGCTAGGGTGGCGACCTCGGCGCCGATGACATCCTTGATCCAGTAGGGCAGCCCCATGGCATCGGCGATGTCGCAGATCCGCCGGGCCTTGGTCAATCCGCCCACACGCCCGATCTTGAGAGCGATAGCATCTGCGACCCCTTGTCCGCCAGCCATAAGAACGTCGTCGGTGGTGACTATCATCTCGTCAAGGATCATGGGTAATCCTATCTTGGGCCGAAGTGCGGCGCATTGGGAAAGCGTGTAGCAGGGCTGCTCGACGTGGATGTCAAGATCTCCGAAGAACCTGCAGACCCGAATGGCCGTGGCCAGATCCCAGCTGCGGTTTGCATCCACGACAACGGTTGTGTCGCTGCCGAACCCTTCCACGACCTCACGATAAACCGCCATGTCATTGAAATTCGGCGCCGCGATGTGAAGTGAGTACTGCCGGTACCCTTTGGCCTGATAATGTTCCAGCGCGTGACGCATGCCATCCACGCTGCCAGGAACCGAAGCGATCAGTTCCATGGTGTCGGTCATGCGCCCGCCCAGTAGATCGTGCACTGGCATTCCAACGCTTTGCCCGAAGATGTCCCAGCAGGCGTAGTCCAACCCGGTCTTCACGTAGTATTGTTGCTCTACCACTTGGTCCATCACCAGGTTGAGTTCCTCGAGTTTACGTGGATCGCGGCCGATCAGGGCCGGAGCAAGCTCTTTGAGAACCACCAGGACGCCGTCGGGCATGGCTGGCAAGTAGTTCGCGCCATAGGGGCAAACCTCACCCCACCCGATCAGACCCTCATCGGTATGGACCGAAATGAGGGTGCTCTTAAGGGTCGCCACAGTGCTGCGCGCGCTCTTGTAGGGTCCGAGTGCTATGCCAAGCGGCACTTCGTAAGCTCTGATCTCGGTAATCTGCATTTGTCGTTTCCTAGGTTTCGGACGGTACGTCGTTGTCGAGTTCCATGGCGCGCAGCTTTTCCAGCAAAGGCACATAGGTGCGATCCGTGAATGCTGGCATCGTTTCGGTGTCGATGGCGCCGATCTGGCCAATGATCAGAAGCAGTTCGGCCATCGCTTCATCCGAAGGCGCATCGAAGACCAACACGAAGTCGTATGCGCCCATTGTCATGTAATACTGCATCGAGATGCCAAGCCGCTCACGCGCGCGCGCCACGATCTCGCCCCGCTGAAGTGAGCGCGTGATCTCGCTTTTGCCGGTCCCAGTCATCTTGACGAGCGAAATGAACGTTTTCATCCGTTGTGCTCCGGTTTTTCCGTCAACTGAGGACCAGTTCCGGCCCGCATGCGTTCTGAAGGGATCGCGCACTCGAACATCCTGCGTAGCCTTGCATCGGTTTCCTGCGAGATATGGTCGGGAAAGTGTCCCGAGAGGATTTCATTCGCGCGGTGCGTCGCGTGATCGAGGATGGACTGGGCGCCGGACTTGGACCAGTCCTTCATCGACATGCGATCGGCAACGTCAGGGTAAGCGAAGCTGGACTTCATGCGAGCCAGGGTTTGAGGATCGCCGAGATAATGCCCGTCACCCCCAATACAGGTCCGGCGTATCATATCCACGGCGAGCTCAGTGTCGTCGACCACGAAACCGCGTATCGTGCGCTTGGCCATGGCAATAACATCGTTGTCGATAACCAGCCCCGCCTGAGAGTTGCCAAGACCTGTGGCGAGCGACCCGCCGCCGCAGTAGAGGAGATTTCCGCCGGAATTACCGATGAAACCGTGTTGCATCGCCTTCTCGGCTCCGGCTTGAGCATCGGGCAGCTTGCTGTCGGAAATCCCCGACACGGTTCCATTGGGAATGTTGTAGAAACGGGACATTTGACAGGCAGCCGATGACAGCAAAGCCTGCTCTCCACTTCCGGCCGCAGCTGCGCCCGTCCTCAAGTCGGAAACCAATGGCCAGGTGCCAAGGAAAACGCGCGCCTCCGGGGAAATCGCAAGAGCATAGACCAGACCGCCCAACACTTCCGCCATGCACTGCACGATCGATCCTGCGAAAGTCACCGGCGAGGTCGCGCCGAGCTGACCCGACGAGCACAGGTGAACCGGCATTCCCATCCTCACCGAGTGCTCGAGACCAAGACAGGACTCTTCGGCGAACTTCAGCGGCGGCACCACGAAGCAGCACACGTTACTGACAGAGGGTCGGGCCCGCCAAGCCGCCTCGCCGCCCAACACGTGATGCATCATTTCGATGCTTCGTTTCACGTTTTCGCCGTTGAACCAGCTGAGGCTGGCGGGTTTCGAAGTTCCGCTTATGCAGGCATAAAAAAGGTTAAGATCGACCAGATCAGAGTCGGCGATATCCGTAGGTGTTCCACAGCGGTGAAAAACATCAATGTGATCCAGCGCGTCGGCTATTCGGGCAAAATCATAGATGTCTGCTGCCGTCATTGGACGGGTCTGACGTGAAATCGCATCCACGACAAGGATCGACCCGCACCCGGTCGCGAAATAGGTCCTCGATCCGGTAAGCTCCACGTCGTGTTCGGGTTTTTGTCCGTATAGCACCAGAGAGGTGTTCGCACGTGCGATGGCGTCTTCGACCAGCGCCCGTGGAAAAGTGATCCGACCATCGTTGCGCTCGACACACCCCGCACCCATCAATCTGTCCCGCGTGAAGTCCGGAGCCTCTGCAAAACCAACCGTTTCCAGAACTTCCAGCGCGGCATCGTGGATGCGAGCGATGTCGCCATCGCTCAGTAAACTGACTGCGCCGCTTGTTGGACCCTTGTCGGCTACGCTGGTAGTGCTCCCCTCGCGATGTGGTCGCCTTCGGCTTCCTCGTCTGGCAGTCATTGCCCGCTCCTTTACATGACATTCACAACAGAACTTTCCGCCCAGTGGGTCAATCGCAAGCACGCGTTCCGATACTCGACCCCGGCATTGGTGCGCGCATCTCTACGCGGCTCCGGCGACAATTGCGTCTCCTACTCCTTCGCTGTTCTTGAGCATAAGAGCGTTTCGGCACGAGGCATTGAAAAAAAACCGTGGTTGTGGCAGCACCCCGACCCACCTTCGCATAAACGCTGGGGCCTTGTGGAAAAATCTAGAGAACACAAAAGACACAAGAAACCGAATTCTTTTTACCTCGCGGCCAACTTTCATTCTCTGTAACTGCGCAAGAACAATCCCGGTCCCGTGGCCAGAAAATTTGTTTCACAGGTGCTGAAAAGAACTCCATTGGAGCGCTGACAGCGACATGATTATCCTGCTCCAAAGCGAAGTAGGAGCGGATGCATGCAGAAACGGATTGTCCTTATCACGGGTGCGGCGGGCGCAATGGGCGCGGCCGTCGCCGACCGTCTGTGGCGAGATGGCTTCAACTTGGCGCTGTGGGACAAGAATGAAGCAAACCTGGAAACGGTTGCCGCGCGATACGATGGCGCACGATTTTGGGCTCTGGACCAGACGGACGAAGTAGCCGTGCGCAGGGTCGCGGCGGAGGTTGAAGAGATGGGCCCGGTCTACGCGCTCGTCAACACAATCGGCTGGACCAACGGAACGAAATTCATCGACGAGGACTCCGGCTATTGGCGCAAGCTCGTCGAAATCAACTACCTGGCGGCGCTATATGTTACCCATGCGCTGCTGCCCGGCATGATTGAACGGGAGGTCGGAAAAATCGTCTACATTACCTCTGATGCAGCGAAGGTCGGGACCGGTGGAGAAGCCGTTTATGCCGGAGCGAAGGCCGCGGAAGTCGCCTTTGCCAAGAGTCTTGCGCGCGAAGTCGCCCGCTACAACATCAACGTGAATTGCACGGCACCTGGCCCCACGGATTCCCCTCTGATGCGCGATGTAGAGGCGCAAAATCCCGAAATGATCCGCCGAATGACCAAAATGGTCCCCTTCCGTCGTCTGGGCACGCCGGAAGAGCAAGCTGACGTTGCCACCTTTCTGGTTTCCGAGGACAGTCGCTGGATGACGGGGCAGGTCCTAAGCGTCTCGGGTGGTTTGACGATGGTCTGATAGAGCCAACATCACGTATGCGCATAAAGGTGGCATTGCTGCAGTGCAGCCCAACTTCGTACAATCGTCTCATAACACTCGCAGGGCCGAATTTGGCAAATTCAATGTGGCCCGTAGGAATGTACCAAATCAATTTGAGACAACGTTGAAAGCGGAACCCGCTTCAGCCGGTAAAGGGTTTTTGTTCGCGACTTTGGCGCAATACTCCACAACGGATCTAACCATCCCGTGTGGTTTGGATTTGCCAATTGGAACCTCAGCTTGGACCTTTCATAGAGAGATGCCGCGCAAACCAAGCCTCGAAACAAGTATTGTAGACTTCCCAAAACAGAATATCGGTCATTTCGGCGGAGATGAGCCATCGTGAATACCGCCTATGACACCGATCAATCAATTGCCCTAAAAGTCAAAGTTCTAATCCAGCCAGGTGCACGCCTATCAGAGCTTTCTACCGTTTGCGATGCAATCGCAGGCCAGGGAGGACACGTACCAAGAGTATCGTATGAGGTTGTTTCCGACAAAGGCAATGAAATAATCGTTGATGGCGTCTTCAGGTTGTCTACCAGACCCGCGCAATTCGAGCCTGTGCCCGGCCTTTTAATAATCGTAGGCGCTGAATCCGGTCGCCTCGACGGGAAATCCACTGCGCTTGTCTTCTCAAAGGCGATGCGGCATGCGTGGCGGGTTCTTGTACTTTCCGAAGCAATTAGCGCACTATCGCGCGAAAGGTGCCTCGAGGGTCGTGACATTTGTTTGCCGTGGACTGATCCACATAACTTTGATCCGACAAAAGATAACAGTTCTGCCCGGCAGTTTATCTATCGCACCGACAGAAGGGTAACTACCTCGGTCGGACGCGCATCGACTATTCACGCCTTTCTACACGTTATCTCTGAGATCTATGGCCGTCCGCTCGCATACAAACTCGCCGAGCAGCTGCACGTTGGCTATATACGGTCGCCCAACGCGTTTCAGAGGCTGGCGATAAGTGATCGGTATCAAATAGAAGATCCACGGCTTGTTAAGATGGTTGAAATCTTCGAATAAAGACTCGACGATCAGATCTCCATCAAGGACACGGCTAGATCGCTTGGTCTGAGCTCACGGCAACTAGAGCGCCTGTGCAAGCGCTATCTGGGAACATCGCCAAAGAACATGCTGCACCACTTGCGAGCAATGAAAGCGCGATGGATGCTCGAAGCGACCGCTATGCCAATCACCGATATCGCTTTTGCCTGCGGCTATTCGGGAGCCAGTATCATGAGCCGACACATCGGCCGAAAATTTGGTTCAACGCCATCCGATATTCGGCGGACAGCATTTTCAGATCCAAGCAGTTCGAAATGAGGGGCAGACAGATAAGGCTCCTCATTTGCCTCGATGCACTTTTTGGAAACGGAGAAGGGCAAATAAACGGCACAAGGTTATGTTGGATTAACTTGGCGTGAGACGGGCAGAGGCCTTGCGTAGCTTCCGGCCATGACCAAACCGATGCCCTTGGGGTATCAGAGGAATTCTGGTTGAGGCGGTTAGCGCGGTTCCGTAGCGTCTGGCTATGAGTAAGAATTCATCCTTTCGATATTTCAAGATCGGTCCTGAGATCATTCGTTTGGTGGTGATGATGTACAACCTGTAGCCATGTCTTTTCGCAGCGACCGGTTTGTTGCGCATCTTACCAGTTCGTGTCGGCCGCGGCGAATGTCCATGGGGTCCGTCACCGTTTCTTCGGCCACTTATATTCACCAGTAAGTACTATGTGGGCCCAGCCGAGCGGGGAAGTGTGGGCCAGCAGATCCGGCGGAACCGGCAACCCAGCATCCTGACGCTCTGCAACGGCCTCACCCAAGCGGGCCGTGTTCCAGTAAATCACGATGGCCGCCAGCAGGTTGAGCGCGGCCATTCGGTAGTGCTGGCCTTGTGCGGTGCGGTCTCTAATTTCACCCTGGCGGCCGATCCGGAGCGCGTTTTTCAATGCGTGGTGTGCCTCGCCGTTATTGAGGCCGATTTGCACCCGGCGCTGCATGTCAGCGTTCAATACCCAGCCCATCATGAATAGGGTGCGTTCGACCCGGCCGACCTCGCGCAAGGCGACGGCAAGATCGTTCTGACGTGGATAGGAGGCCAGCTTGCGCAGTATTTGGCTTGGCGCGATGGTTCCGGTAATCATGGTCGCTGCGATGCGCAGAATGTCAGGCCAGTTCGAGGCAATCAGCCCCTCCCGTATTTTGCCGCCAACCATCCCCTTCAGGTTTGGCGGAGTACCGCCAGGATCAAAGACGTAAAACCGTTTTGATGGCAAATCTCGGATGCGTGGGATGAACCGATGCCCAAGGATAGAGGTCACGGCAAAAAAACATGGTCTGTGAACCCACCCGTGTCGGCATACTGTTCCTTGATCCGCTTACCCACGTCGCTGTTCAGCAATCCATCCAGTATATAAGGTGCCTCGCTGACGGTTGCGGGAATGGTCTGGGATGCAAAGGGCGCAAACTGATCAGAAACGTGAGTATATGCTTTCAAGTCTGGTTCGTTTCCATATTTTGCGTTGATCAGGTTCATAGCTTTGCCCTGGCGAGTGGTTGGGAAAAATTGTCCGTCGCTCGATGCCGTCAGCCCCATACCCCAGAAACGCGCCATCGGAAGATTGCCTTGGGTGTCAACAACGCTGGCTAGCGCCCGGCCATATGCTTCGCTTTCAATGTGCCAGCGGGAAATACGCATCAGCTCCCAGAATCCGTGGGAATTGCTGGCCTCGGCCATTTTGCTCAACCCGAGATTCAGACCCTCGGCCAATAGCACATTCATCAGGCCGATCTTGTCTTTCGGCGGTGCACCGGTGCGCAAGTGGGTGAAAGCATCAGTGAACCCGGTCGCTTCATCCACCTCCAGCATGATGTCGGTGATCCGCGTATCTGGAACGCGCTTGTAAAGGTCGAACAAGAGATCGGCTGCGTCAGAAGGTGTTTTTGTCGGCAAGCGGCTAAGGCTGAGAACGCCATCTTTGATCGCACCGCCCGGAATTGCACCGCTCTTTGCAGCCTTCGATAACCGCTCTAGCCCGATCTCCATTTGAGCGTGCCGATCTGCCAGCCATGTTTCCGGATCAAGTGGCACTGCCAAACGGGAATTTTCTGCCGCCACTGTCGCCGGGACCAACACCTGCTTCAGATCGCTATAGCGCTTGGATTGCTTCAGCCACACATCGCCCGACCGAAAGGCGTCCCGCAGATGAAAACACGCTGCCACTTCCCAAAGGCGCTTGTCTCCCGGTTCCTGATTGTCCAAATGCCTATGCCACTTGGATGTCTGGCGCAGGAAATCTCTTGGTTGGTCATGCTTCGCGCCACTTTGGATCAATGCCGTCGCCTCTATGAGAGGGGACGCAACGTTGGCGCCTTCCATATTCAGGAGGCGCAGCATTCGTGGAATGTATCGTCGGAATCTATTGTGGCCCTGAACAACATGGGCAATCGGGTCTGAAGACAAAGTATCGGATAATCGGGCTGCGATAGCTACCAAATCAGGCAGGCGGTCCCAGCCCAGGCTGCTTTCAACCGCTTTCTCCAAAGAGGCCCCATCCTCTTTGGCCTCAAGCAAAGCGGCACCCAAATCCCGAAAGCAACGAACAGTCTGTTGAACTGCCGATTTGGCATTCTCAACCCGCGCCGCGCAAAATCGCTGCCCTTCGCGCCAGGTCTTACCGACGACCCGGTCATGGGTCTCGACAATCGCGTCTGAAATTGCAGCTCGCCATTCCAGTGCACAGACAGCGAGGATGGCCAAACGACGATCATCAGGCAGGTCCCGAAGGCCATCGGCGAAATACCTTTCACCCTGACGACGCAGGCGCGTGACACGGTGTTCCGGCACGTCTTGAACCAAATTCGGCGGTAGATTGATGTCTTTCAGAAATTCCAGCCGATCCAGCAGCCGGTTTGCTCCCGCCGAATTGTAGCCAACTTCGAATTGGCGCAACCACACGAACCGCGTTAACCGATCATCGATGTGTTCGGACAATAATGCGTCTAGCTGGCCGCATAGATCATCAGTCAAACGTTGTGCGATCCGAGTTTCGATCCGTCGTTCAGCGGCCACCAAAGCATCCGCACATAACCGCTCGACTGTCGTGACCGCTGGCAAGATCGTCTGCGCCCTTCGGCATTCGTCGACAAATCGGCGTGCAATGTCCTCATTCGAGGTCGCAAGCTCAGCCTCGCGAACCAACCAGGTCTTCAGATCGCGGGCACCGCGGCCTGAAAATGCCCGATAGCCGTACAAGCTGCGCAGTGCCTCCATGTGTTCCTGTCGGGTTTGCCGTCGAGCAGCGTATGAAAGCAACGCCTCACCAGTGAGTCCCAACTGAGCTCCTATGAAGGCAAGCACATCATGTGGGATCAATTCGCCCGGTGTCAGCGTTCGGCCTGGATACCTCGGCGCGCAAAGCTGAAGCGAAAAACCCAGTCTGTTCTCCGGGCGCCGCCGCTGATTGATGTGTTCCAAGTCTTCGTCGGACAAAGTGTAATGCCGCAGAAGGGAGGGTTCATCGGAGGGCAGATCAAATAATGCTGCGCGTTGTCGTTCGGTCAGAATATTGCGGCGGGGCATGAAATATGTACCTATTGAACAAGTAAATGCGGGATACAGCCCGAAGACGCCCTGACGTTCGTGAAGGGGCTTCGTGGATACGATGCCATGAAGGTGCGGGCTTATGCCTCTTGCGACATTTTCAGCCGAACGGGATCGGGTGCGGGCCTGTTTCGTCAAAATGAGGCAAGTGCGGGATCTTCTGCGGCATGACGGTCCCGGCGAGTTCAGTTACGATTCGCTGTCGATGGGAATGTCGTGCGATTTCTAGATGGCTATCGAAGAAGGCTCGACGACCGTTCGGGTCGGGCAGTTGATTTTCCGTGAGCGTCCTTTGCCTGACAGCTACTACTGGCCGGTTGCGGAAATACGGCACTGAGTTTCCATGTTCAGCACGGAAGCCGACACCGCATGACCGTTTTATGACGGCGGAAAAGGAAGACCATCTGTGGATCCCGTGGACATCGACAAGGTCGACGGTTGCAAGACGGAGTCGCCCATGGAAAGGGGACATGGACATGGAGGGACGGGCGACTCTCCGCAGATCCCCGCCTGTTCCACCGGCATGATCATCGCCACCGTCTGGCTCAGAGGAGGGTTCCTATACCTGCCCGAAGTGAACCGATACCACTATGCGCACCAGCCAACGGCGATCGAAATCCAATCCGATCCGACGTTCTCCGGTAAAGCCTGAAAGGCCGGGAAAATGACTTTTGCGGAGAACTGCCTGTCGATCAAACCCGATATGACGCGCCCGATCGTAAACCGGCGGTCGATGCGGTTTGAATCGGATCGCGGACCTACTCCATCGCCTTGAAATGGAATTCGCCTCCTTCCCTGAGCCCGCTTGGCCAGCGTGATGTCACCGTCTTGGTCCGCGTGTAGAATTTGATCGAATCAGGTCCGTGCTGGTTGAGGTCACCGAAGACGGATTTTTTCCAGCCGCCGAATGTATGATAGGCGAGAGGGACCGGGATCGGCACGTTGATGCCGACCATCCCGACATTCACCCGATTGGCGAAATCCCGTGCGGTGTCGCCGTCACGGGTGAATATCGCCGTTCCGTTTCCGTATTCGTTGTCCATCGCGAAGCCGAGGGCTTCTTCGTAGCTCCGCGCACGCACCGTCGAAAGCACTGGTCCGAAAATTTCCTGGCGATAGATGTCCATGTCGGTCGTGACGTGATCGAAGAGATGCGGACCGATGAAGAAGCCATCCCCGTATCCCTGTAGCGAAAAGTTGCGGCCATCGACGACAAGTTTCGCGCCCTGCGCGATACCGGACTCGATGAGGCCGAGAATGCGCTGTCTGGCCTCGGCGGTAATGACCGGCCCGAAATCCATGTCCTCACCCGCGGTATGGGGACCGACCTTGAGGTGTTCAACGCGTGGCGCAAGTGTATCGATCAGGCGGTCGGCGGTTGTCTCGCCCACGGGCACGGCGACCGAGACGGCCATGCAGCGTTCGCCCGCGGCACCGTATCCGCTCCCCACCAACGCGTCGGCCACCTGGCCCATATCGGCGTCAGGCATGACGATCATGTGGTTCTTGGCCCCGCCGAAGCACTGCACGCGTTTGCCGCTCGCGCATCCGGTGGAGTAAATATACTCGGCGACCGGTGTCGAGCCGACGAAACCTATCGACTGTACTATGGGACTCTTCAGCAGGGCGTCAACGGCTTCCCGATCTCCGTTGACGACCTGAAGGATGCCCTTAGGAAGACCGGCTTCAACCAGGAGTTCGGCGAGCATCATCGGAACGGTAGGATCCCGCTCCGACGGTTTCAGAACGAAAGCGTTTCCACAGACGATGGCGGGGGCGAACATCCACATCGGGATCATGGCGGGAAAGTTGAAGGGTGTGATTCCGCCGCAGACCCCCAGAGGCTGGCGCATCGAATACATGTCGATTCCGGGGCCGGCGCTGTCGGTGAACTCTCCCTTCAGAAGATGCGGCGCACCTATGCAGAACTCTACCACTTCGAGGCCGCGCTGCACATCGCCGCGCGCGTCCGGGAGAGTTTTGCCGTGCTCTCGACTTAGCGCTTCCGCGAGGCGGTCCATGTCCCGGTTTAGGAGCCGTACGAATTCCATCATCACCCGTGCGCGGCGTTGCGGGTTGGTTGCGGCCCATTTTGGCTGTGCCTCCGCGGCACCGGCGATGGCGGCGTCAACCTCACCCTTGCAGGCGAACGGCACTCTGGCCCGCACCTCACCCGTTGCCGGGTTGAAAACGTCGCCAAAACGGTCCGAACCGCCCTTGACACGTTCTCCCTTGATGTAATGGCACAGTTTTTCCATGGAATCCTCCGCAGCTCTCCGAATCGTTTGCCCGTTTCTGTCCTCAACCTGCAGCTTTAGCAATGATCGCCAAATTGGGTTTCCTGCTTTCCGAGGATCGGTATCTTGCCACCCTTGCGATGTCGAAACCCTATCGACAACGGGATGTAACGGGCAAAAAAGTCCATTTGCAAGCGAAAGCGCCGATAGGTGATCGTATTGTGATAGACAATTCGGCGGCGGCGGCAGTGACGCCGCCTAGGCGAGGTCCGAGACGTTCGGGACGAACTTTGGCTCCGCGAGGATCCCGCTTTCGGTCTCTCTTGAGCAAAACATCCCGTTTCATTGACGCGGAGCTGTTTGTCCGAGGGATCCGTGTCGGTCCTGAGCGGTTCATTGCCGGGCTTACCGGCCTTGCATTTCTGATTCGAAAGGCTTCTGCATAACATGTCCAAGGCTGCGGAATAGCGTTAAATGCCGTAATCCCGTCAATAGAAATCCCATATTATGGCCGCTATTGACCTTGGCATCGAACTATGCGGATGTTTTTTAGGGGATTATGTAGCAAAGTGCCGAACGCGGCTGTGCCGGACTCCAGTAACCGGCTAGCCGTGTTCATTCCGGTTTGTCCACATATTTAATCTTGACGGGTTTGCATAGCGCGTCAACGGCTTTCTCAAAAGACGCGTTGACCCGCATATCCGCATGTAATTCCGGCTTGCTTATACGATAATCGCTCTTGGCAATCCGGACTTCCCTAGGCTCAACCTTCTCTCTTTTCATGATCAACTCCGTCATTTGATTTCCTCCTGTTACGCCGCGAGCCTCGAGATCAGGTATTCCATGCCCCTGTTTCCCTTGACCGAGTTGCAGCGTCCGCACAGAAGCTGGAGGTTCCCGATGTGGTCTGTCCCTCCCCTGGATCGCGGAATGATATGGTCGACCGTGAGGTTCGGCAACTGGAAGTGCGTTTTGCATCCGTTGCAGTTACCGCCCTGCTCGCCATACAGAAGCCGTCTGTTCCTCACGTCATTGTAGCGGATCAGTGTCCCGATATCGGTGCGCTGCGGGATGTCCGTGCGGTTGACCACCGTATGGTGCGCGAACATGCCAAGCTCATTCCTGAGCCGCAGCAGCACCAGTTCAGCGGCCTTCGGCGAGACGTCAATCCCAACCCATTACCGGTTAAGGTCCTGCGCCGCTATGCACGCCGTCGCGCAGCCGCAGAACGGGTCCAGAACCATGTCGCCCTCGTTGGAACTCGCGGCGATGATCCTTTCAGGAAGTGAACGGGGTTTCTGTGTGGGGTAGCCCGTGCGCTCGCTTTTCAGCCGTCCCACCGGTGAGAATTCAGGCCACCAGGTTTCCGGCACCTTTCCCAGATCTATGTAGTGGTTTCGCAGCGACTGGGTAAGAGGGTCGGAAATGGCCGCGCCTTTCCTGTTGGTATTGAGTGCCTTATGAGGAATTCTCACCGCATCGGCGTTGAACGTCCAGTTGTTGCCTCCGCCGCTGTACCATAGCAGGGTATCATGCTTGCGGTTGAACTGCCGCATTTTTGGGGAACCCGGACCGGTGTAGCACCATACGATCTCGTTCCTGAACGCCCGTCGACCGAACACGGCGTCCATGACCAGTTTGAGATAGTGGCTCATGGTCGGATCGCAGTGGAGATAGATGGATCCGGTGGGTTTTAGGATGCGCCGCATT
This sequence comes from uncultured Rhodobacter sp., assembly GCA_965201085.1. Lineage (GTDB taxonomy): Bacteria > Pseudomonadota > Alphaproteobacteria > Rhodobacterales > Rhodobacteraceae > JAPOUP01. The sequence continues at coordinate 326,963 of CBDAVS010000025.1, forward strand.
TCAAGGAGCCGCGCGGCCATGTAGATCAGGTCAACAGACGCGCCGTTCATGCCTCGCATGATCGGGAGATTGTCGCCGGTCCATACGGTCTGGTTGGATCAGTTAGCTTCCACCGATCAGTGCCTCGCCCCGGACGGCAGTCCGTTGTCTGCGATCAGTTCCCTGTAGCGCAGCCGCTTACCAACCCCGGCGTCCGCTATTGCGGCCATGATGCATATCGTGTCCCCTTCACGAAGGTTGTGGCGCGTTACGAACTCATCCACATACCGATGCATGTGCTTTCTGCTGAACTTGTGGAAGGTGCCTTTGTGCGCCCGCTTGAGCATCGCCCAGAACGACTCTACGCCATTCGTATGCGCGTCGCCCTGCACGTATTCGCCGGAGCTGTGTCTTACGCTTTCATGCCTACGTCTGATTCCGACATAGCCTTTCGCGTCGTCGGTGTAGACCTGCGCTTTCGGTTCGGTGCGCTCCTCGACGAATCCCTGAAGCGTCTTCGCCTTTGTGTCCGCCACCACCTTGGCGGCAACCTGGTTGGTCTCCCGATCCTTCACCCCGACAACCACCGTCTTGCCAACCGTTCCACGTCCGGCCTTCAGTCTGTCTTTCGCGTGCTTGTTCCGTTCCCTGCCGCCCATATAGGTTTCGTCGGCTTCCACCGGTCCCGCGAACACGGGGTTTTCTTCGGCAAGGGCAACCCTTAGGCGATGCGCAAGGAACCATGCCGAACGCTGGTTGATGTTCAGATCCCGATGCAGCTTCATGGACGACACGCTTTTCAGGCTTGTTGACAGAAGATATGTGGCGATCATCCATACCTGGAAGCCCAGCTTTGAGCTTTCCATCACCGTTCCCGTTTTGGCGCTGAAGCGTTTTGCGCATTCCTTCGATCGGCAACGGTATGGCATGGACTTGTGCTTCGCGCCCGTCTGGACATTCTTCGATCCGCAGTGGGGGCATTCAATACCATTCGGCCACCGCCGATTTACGAACCATGCCTCCGCCGTAGCGTCGTCCGGAAACCTCTGGGAAAGCTGGATAATGCTGATCCCGTTTCGGTCTGATTTTCCGGCTGTGCAATGACGCGACATAATTCGTCTCCCCAAGTGACAATTGTCAATTTAGAGAAGAGTGCCGAAACCGTCAACCCCTCTTCGGTACTTTTCTACATAATCCCCGTTTTTTAGTATCTCGGGGACCTGATGGCCGAGCGTGTGCCTCATCGGCGCGCGCAGGGTCATGACCGGCCAGCTTCTTGAGTCCGTCTAGAGCATGGCGGTCAGGGTCCTGAAGGCGATGCCACCCGCCGTACGGGTAATCGGCGGGCGGCGAACTTTCGTTAGTGCCTCACTCACGCTCGAACCGGTGGCGCCTTATGCCTCGCCCCGGAGGCGAGGGAACTGTCACCGATGCGCTCACGGTCTTTCGGGAGGCGGCGGCGCCGGCCCGTCCAGGCGAAGGTGCGCCCCACCACCCGGCGGCGGCAGGGACGGTGAACCCTGTGACGTCCTTTGGTTCTTCGGTGGTCCTGACCATATTGGCCAGACCCGTTTTCCGGAGGTGTCCGCGCGGCTTCGGCCTCGGATGGCCGCCGTCGGCGAATGGCCTGCGCACCGTCGGCACCGTCCCGGCAGCTTCGCGACGGCCGCCTGCGCGCCGTCCCGGTCCTGGATGCCGGCCGAGTGGACGGTCATGACGGTCGGCGTGCCTTTGGTGTCCGCGGCGATGCGCCGCCTGCGCCCTCTGCCCTTCTTTCCGCGTGGCGGCCGCGGAGGCCGCCGCTCTCCGCGGTCTTCGCCGACAGCTGTCGTTGGAGGCGACGGTCGGCCCGGGGGAGCGTCCCGCGCACCGCCGCGCGGGATCCCGCAGCCGGTTCGGGACACGCTCCGGGAGCCCGCCGCGGCGCCATGCGCGGAAGCGGTTCCGACCTGTGGAAAACGGTGGATGTCCAGATGCTGACGCGCACCAATGGCAGCCCGTGGCGGGGATGTGCCGGCCTCCGTCGAACGCCTCCCGGAGGCCGGTCCCGCGGGGCCGCCCCGTCTTTCCCCGCCTGACGGGCATCGGCCCGACGATGGCCCGTCCGTCGTCCGTCGGATCGCTTTGACGGTGGTCGTTCGACCGCTCGTGCAGCTGCCGGGCGGGCCTGTCCCAGGGCATGGCTCTCTCCGGAACCGGTTTCGTTCACCGGCCGGAATGCCACATCCTGCGGGGCCGCTCAGCTTATGGGACAAACTCTCAGACCGGCAGGCTCGGAGAGGCGGTCGCCGTGGCTGTCGATGCCGACTCTGGGCGGGTCGGCCGCATTGATCTCCTCACCGGCGTTCCGGGGGTCGATGACGGCAGCGGCCCGCGGCTAGGCGATGAAGCAGACGCATTCCCGGCTGGTCGCTGCCCGAAAGACTCACAGGGCCGAGCCGGCCGCGGTGACACCTAGGCCGGTGAACCTCGCAGACGCCCTGCCGTCCGACCGACGGGCGCCGCTGTTCAGCGGCCGTGCAGCTGCCAGCGGCGTCATGACAGCCAGAAACGGTCCGCCTGCGGAGAAGCCGGGAAGAACTTCCCGGGGAGCTGCGGAAAATGTCCCGAAACCCTTTTTCGGGAGATATGGATGCTCCGCACCGTTCATGCGGATTTCCGGGATCGATGTCTCGTGCGCCGGTCCGGACCATCGTCACGTCGTTTTCATCAAGCGTCCCCGCGGCGTCAGCCCATACGAAGCGTTTCGCCATTATTGGTATCGAACAGATGTATCGCCGCCTTATCCGCGTGGACCGGTACGACCTCGCTTGGCGCCACTTTGGTCTGACCGGCGCTGTGTATCGTGATCGGCGTCCCGTCCGTCAGCTGGCCATAGAGGTAAGAGTCGGTTCCCAGCTGTTCGACACTTCGGACTTCCATCTTGAGGTTACCCTCCGGGCTTGGCTGCAGGTCGTTGGGGCGGATGCCCATTGTGACGTCCTTCCCGATGTGGTGGGCAAACCCCAACTGCGGCAGCGATACCCGCTCGCCCGTGCCCAGAACAAACTGGTTTTGCCCGTTTCCGTCGACGGTGCCTTTGATGAAATTCATTTTCGGCGAGCCGATGAACCCTGCAGCAAAGATGTTTCTGGGCCTGTTGAACAGCTCCAGCGGCGCGCCGAACTGTTCCAGAACCCCAAGGCGCAGCAATGCGATCTTGTCGGCCATGGTCATGGCCTCGACCTGATCATGTGTCACGTAGATCATCGTGTTGCCCAGACGTCTGTGCAGCGCGGCGATCTCGCCGCGCATGTCGACGCGCAGTTCCGCGTCCAGGTTGGACAGGGGCTCATCGAACAGGAACACGCGCGGCTCGCGTACAACCGCCCGTCCGATGGCAACGCGCTGCCGCTGTCCGCCTGACAGGTCCTTGGGTCTGCGATCCAGTAGGGAGTCGATCTTGAGCATCGTCGAGACCTCAGCGACCTTCCGTTCGATTTCGACCTTTGGCGTGTTTATGTTCTCCAGTCCGAAAGACAGGTTCTGCTGGACTGTCATATGCGGGTAGAGCGCATAGGACTGGAATACCATCGCCAGCCCGCGATCGGCCGCTGCGATATGGTTCACCACTTCATTGTCGATTACCACATCCCCGTCAGAGATTTCCTCAAGGCCGGAGATCATGCGCAGCAGCGTTGACTTGCCGCAGCCTGACGGGCCGACAAAAACACAGAAGTCGCCATGATCGATTTCAAGGTCGATGCCTTTGATCACCTCGACGGGTCCATATGATTTTTTGACGCCTCGCAGGCCGATACTCGCCATGTCGGCAGTTTCCTCTCATGATGATCATCCAGTAGAACATTGATTTTATATTCTGAGATGCTTTCTAAGACCCAGCCGTTTTTGTCAATTATGACCGACGGCAGCTTACGGGCATTGGCGATGAACGTCTTGCGGGAACCGAGAAGTTCTTCGATGCACCGATGACGGGCATCGATGCGGCCTGAGTATCGGATCGCAGCCAACGTGCGTTGCGCCAATGAGGTGCGCATCGGCTTGTTGCAGCGTCTGGTAATCCGAGGCCGGCTGTCTGTGTCGTTGTATTGGTTGACCGCTGGAACGATGCCGATACATGTGGCCAGTCTGTCGGCCCTCTCAAAATCGCCGATGTTCCCGGTCCCGGACGAAAGAGTGGCCGCTGAGCGTGGTTCAATGCCCTTGATCGAACTTATGCCTTCATGCCCGTGCGCGCGATCATCGCGTGGATCTTGTCCAGAAGCATGGTGCGCTGCTTGACCAGACCATCATGCGGGCTGTTTGGAAGCAAGTGAAGGCCAAGTTCCATTACAGGATCGCAGCGCCCTATTGAGACATACGGCCTGAAACCTATCCGCCTTCCCGAATTCCCTTGAGTTCCTACTTTTTTGGCGTATCCCGACTCTGGAAATCCAGCTATACAGGGTTCATTTCGACCCAGTCGGCGAAAACCGAGATGTAGTGCCCCTGATGGCGATTTCATTTGACATGCGCGTCCGGCACGCAATATGCTCCAACCATGTTCGTACGAAGGAAAAAACTTGCGGGCGGCCGCACGAAGGTCCAGATCGTCAGGTCCGTACGAAATGGTGACAGGGTTCGGCAGCGCGTCCTGCGGCATGTCGGCACGGCGACCACCGAGGCCCAGCTCGAGCGGCTCGAGGGCCTCGCACGCCTCATCATCGGGGAAATCAGGCAGAAGGACAGCGGCCAGCCAGCCCTGTTCCCGCCGAAACGGTTCGCGGACCTGATCGAGAGTTCCAGGCGGGCGGCACGGGATCCCGAGCCTCTGGGGGTCGACCTGGCCGACTGCCGCGAGGAGAGCCGGGTCATTGTTGGGGTCCGTGAGGCTTTCGGTTCGGTTTACGGCCAGCTTGGCTGGGACAGTCTGTGCGGGGCCCGTCGCATGAGCGCCAACCGCATCATCAGGGAACTGGTGCTTGCCCGGATCTCCCAGCCACTCTCGAAACGAGCCACGGTGCGTGAGCTTGACAGCCATGGGGAACTGTCCCTGAACCTGAACTACGTCTATCGCAGCATGGACCTGATCGACGACGCCCGGATCGAGGCGATCCGCCAGCGGTCGCTGGATGTCGCGAAGACGCTGCTTCCGGAGCCCCTGACCGCGATCTTCTACGACACGACGAGCCTGTATTTCGAGAGTGAGAGGGACGACGATCCGCCGCTCAAGGGTTTCAGCAAGGACGGAAAGCCGCACCGGATCCAGGTTCTGTTCGCCCTTCTGGTGACGCCGGAGGGACTTCCGGTCGGCTACGGGCCGTTTCCGGGCAACACCTACGAAGGCAACACCCTCGTGACGGCGCTCGAGGGTCTGGAACGGCGTCATGACGGGGCGCGTTTCACGGTGGTGGCTGACGCCGCGATGATCAGCGCGGACAACCAGGCGGCGCTTCGACGGCGCGGCACGCCCCATATCCTCGGCGCCCGCCTGAAGTCCCGCCCCGCCGCGCAGAAGCGAAAGATCCCTGATCCGGACAGCTACAGCGCATGGAGCCGGGACGGGTGCTCGCGGTCGATCGGCCGCTACCTGTGCATCGAGGACGGCGAGTGCAGGCTCGTCGTCACCCACTCATCACGACGGGCCCGCAGGGACGTCCACGACCGGGAACGCCGGATCGACAGGCTGCGCGCAAGCCTGAATGGAAGCCGGAAGCCGGCCTCGCATGGCAATCGTGGCACCGCCCGGTTCCTGGATTTCCCCGACGGGCAGGTCCGCCTGAACGAGGAAAAGGTGGCCGAGGCGGCACGCTGGGACGGGCTTCGGGGGATCGTGGCCTGGGGCTGCGGGGAGACCGACCCGCGCGACCTGGTCATCCAGTACCGCAGGCTGGCGGAAATCGAGGCGTGCTTCCGGACGAACAAACATGACCTCGCCATCCGGCCGGTTTTCCACTGGAAGGAGCGCCGGGTGCGGGCACACATCGCCATCTGCTACATGGCTTTCTGCTGTCTCCAGCACCTGCGCCAGCGGCTGGCGGTTCAGGGTCACCGGATGAGCCCCGACCGCATCCGACGGGCGCTGAACGGCCTGCAGATCAGCATTCTGTACGAAACGAAAGGCCCGAGGAAATTCGGCCTTCCCAGCGCGGCCTCGGCCGACGCCAGGCAGATCTACCGCACACTGGGGCTGAACTGGAACCGGGCTCCGTTCATCTACACACGAAAGGCGATACGGACGAATTCCTGACGGCCCCCGAACCGGAAGACAGAGCGCGGACCACCGGAAAGTAGTGCCCTCTTTCAGGAGTGATGTCCATTATATCAATGGGTTGCGTTCAAAAAAGTATGAACTCAAGATACGGCCTGAAACCTATCCGCCTTCCCGAATTCCGCAACGAATTCAGGGCGTCCGGTCGCTCGTAAATCATTCATAACCGCTCCTCTGGTCCTGTGCTCTATTTGCCTCCAGTCGAGGCGATGCCGGTTGCGATGTATTTTTGCAGGAACATGAAAACGCAGGTGATGGGCAGCAGCGTCAGCACGGTCATTGCCAGAAGATTGCTCCACCGCGTCGCCATTTCGCCTTGGAACGTGTTCAGCGCCAGTTGCAGGGTGAAGTTCTCGTTCTCGGACAATACGATCAGCGGCCAAAGGAAGTCGTTCCAGCGCCAGATGACGGACAGGATAGCGAGCACGGCAATCGCCGGGGCGGACAGCGGCAGGACGATCCGCCAAAAGATCTTCCACTCAGACGCCTTGTCCATCCGCGCCGCATCCAGAATCTCATCGGGGATGGTCAGCATGTATTGCCTGAGGAGGAACACGCCGGTCGGTGTCGCCGCCGCTGGAATGATCACGCCCCACAAGCTGTTGAGCATGCCCAGTTCCTTGGTCACGATGAAGAGCGGCACCAGCACCACGGTCTGTGGCACCATCAGCGACCCAACCACTATCATCAGCATGACTGTGCGGCCCCGAAACCGATACTTGGACAGACCGAAGGCCGCCATGGTATTGACCAGAAGCGTGATTGCCGTGGCCACCACCGTGATGAAGGCGGAGTTCCAGAAATATGTCAGGAAAGAGAACTGCTCGAACAGTTCGGTGTAGTTCTCGGTCGCGAGTCCGACGCGCTCGACCGCGACGCGGTCGGCGATGTCGGCTTTCAGACGTTCGCCGGGGCTTTCGGGGTCGACCATCTGCGCGACTAGACCGACCCGGCGCACCTGGGCCAGGCGCTGCCCGGCATATTCGCCGGCCATCATATCATAAAGGGCAAGCGGCTCGTCATAGCCCTCGACCGTCACCGTTTCCTGCTGATATGGCAGAAATCGCGGTGGAAAGCGCTGTATTTCGGATTCGGACTTGAACGAGGACAGCAGCAACCAGAGCACCGGACCGAACACCACAAAGACACCCAGAAAGAGGTAGCCGTAAGTGACCCAGTCGGTCCGGTCAAAACGACCGTTCCTGCCCCGTGTCCGGGTCAGATATGCAGCGATGTCAGCCATCGACACTTTTCCTGTTGACCCAGAGCTGAGCGGCGGTGAGGAGCACCAGTAACAGTGCCATAATGACGGAGGCCGCCGAGGCAAGACCGAACAATCGGGGAGCTCCTGCAAAGCCGGTCTCATATATATATTGGATGATCAGCGTTGTGGCGGAGCCCGGTCCGCCGCCAGTGAAGGCATAGACCTCATCAAAGGTCTGGACACCCTTGATAAGGGCGAGAACCAGCACCACCAGCATGGTTGGGGACAGCAGCGGCAGGGTGATGCGTCGGAACGTACGCCATGGCGAGGCGCTGTCCATAAGCGCCGCCTCGTAAACATCCCGGGGAATGGCCTGCAGTCCAGCCAGCAGGATGAGCGTGTAAAAGCCCATATGAGCCCAGACCGACAGGAACACAGACCAGCCGAAAGCCCAACGGCGATCCAGCAGCCAGTTGAAGCTTTCAAGCCCGATGCTTTCCAGAGCGGCGTTGAGAATGCCATACTGCAGCAGAATCCACTTCCAGATCAACGCCACAACCACCGGTGATAGCATCACCGGAAAGAAAAACACGCTGCGGAAAAAGCCGCGGGCGCGAATGTCGCGGTTCAGGACAATGGCCGTAAGCAGCGAAAACCCGACCATGAACCCGACCTGCAGAGTTACGAACCACGAGGTGTTCCACAAGGCGCGCCAGAACAGGTCGCGTTCGCAGGAATTGGGATCAAGGTAGTTCGAACAATGCGCGAGGCTCTCGAAGTTCGACCACCCGGTATATGGGCGGTCGCCCAGCAGGATCTGGCTGCCTGAGGTAAAGGCGTAAGCGAAATTCAGGAATATGGGCAAAAAGGCAAAAACGCCAAACAGCAAAACGTTCGGAAGCAGAAACAGCCACACCGTCCGTGAAGGGCCGAATCGTCTCTGGATCAGCACAAACGGAATTTCCACGGTTCTCATGATCGGCGTGAGTATCCAGAGCATGACACCTCCCTGCGACTGGCGGAGCCAGCGGCCGCGTGGCCTCGATCAGCCACGCGGCGGTTTGGTGACTGGGTCAGTTGGCCTCGGCCATGGCTGCGGCCAGATCCTCCTTGGCCTTTTCCATCGCTTCCTCCACCGTCAGTTCGCCCACGATGGCCTGCGATACGCGCCGCACCGTAATGTTGAACATCGCCCGGTTATTCGGGTGTCCCTGATAGGCAAACGCTATGGGCTCCAGTCTGGCCACCTGCGCACCCCAGCCGTTGAGCGCGGCGGCGGCCTCAGGCGACGCGCCTTCATAGGTCACGCCGGCGGCGGCCACAGCCGAGTGGGCGGGGATGGTGCGAGCACCTGCAGTGTATTCGGCATAGTTGTCTTCCCGCGCCAGATAATCGATCAGTTTGGCGGCGGTCTCCGGATGCTCGGTCTGGCTGAAGGCGACGACGCCGGTTCCGCCGGGCATACCTGTGCAGCCGCCGCTGCCACAGGGAGAACCGACAACCTGCCAGTCAAACAGGTCCCCGATTTGCTCTTCAAAATTGCCGACCTGCCAGCTGCCTGCGAAGTAATAGACCAGATCGCCGTTGATGAACTCGTTGGCCGCGTCCCGGTAGGTTGCGCCGCCCTGACCGCCCCAGACATCCTTCACCATAGTGCCGTCATTGTTCCATTCGACGAATTTCTCGACAAAGGCCTGAAAGCCGTCATCGACCAGGATCGGCTCGCCGCTTTCGTCAAAATACTTGGCTCCGTAAGAAATCGCCGGACCGGCGATCCGATGACCGGAACGGTCCATCGCCATCGGAAAGTTGGTTCCGGTTTTTTCGGCGACCTCACGCGCGGCAGCGGCCCAAGCGTCCCAATCGGCATCTTCACCGGGTACCTCGACCCCGGCTTGATCGAACAGCGTCCTGTTTATGTAGGCGCCGGTGATCGTCAGGCCGGTGTGCAGTCCGTAGATCCCGTCATCCTCCGGCCCGGCGCGGTACCAGTTCAGGGTCTCGCCGAAGCTGTCATTCCAGTATCCGTGATCCACATAGGGCGCCAGGTCAAGGTAATACTTGTTCAGACCGCCTAGATCGGTCACAAACGCGATGTCCGGGCCTGTGCCCCCGGCCAGCTGCACCGGCAAGGTCTCGAGAATGGCTTTGTAGGGAACCTTGTCCATAATCACATCAACGCCCGGGTTTTCTGCCTCAAACCGTGCAAAGATGCTCATCGCGGTTTCGCATTCTACGCCGTCGCTGGCGCATGTGAACCGGATTTCCTGCGCCGCGGCGGATCCCGCCGCAAGGGCCAGAGATACTCCGGCAAGTGCCGTTGTAACCTTTAGGTTCATTTGATTCTCCTATCCTTCTCTCATGTGTCGTCTGTCAGGGCGTTCATTCGTCAGTCAGGCACCCACCCCTCGTAAAGTGCCGAACCCTCGTCAATGGGCAGTGCCACGGGATGCCCTCCGCGCGCCGAGATGTACATGGCTGTCACCATCTCGACCGAACGCCGCCCATCCGCGAAAGAGACGTGATTGCTGTCGTTGCCGTTAAGGGTGTCCGCAACAGCGCTCAGGAAACCTGTGAACCCGGGCAGCGGGTCCCGGACCGCGTTCACTACCCGGTCGACGTCCTCCTGCCGGGTCGGGCCACGCGCCGTGAAAGTCCAGACGTCTTCGGCTGGGGTATAGGGTGCGGTGCCGCTTTCGGCCGTCAACCCGGAGTAACAGAACCGAAGCCGTGTCGTGTCGGTCGCAGCGCCCAGCGTCACCGAGCTTGTCGCCAGCGCACCGTTTTCCAGCCGCATCGCGATAGCGGCGCAATCGTCAACCTCAATGTCGTTCACGAGCGTGTCCAGATAGGCGGTTAGTTCCGAGACAGGACCCATCACATGACAGATCAGGTCATGGACATGGATCGCATGGCCCAGAACGGCGCCTCCGGCCTCGCCTTTCCAGGTTCCGCGCCACGAGACATCGTAGTAGTCGGTGCCACGGTTCCAGTGGGTTTCGACACTGGCGGTCAGCGGGCGGCCGGTCAGACCCGTGTCCTGCAGCGCCCTCAACTGTGACAGGGAGCGGCCAAAGCGGTACTGAAACACCGGAAAGACACGGCCTTTGGACACCGCCATCGCCTCAGCCATTTGAGACACTTCGGCCACCGAGCGGGCTAGGGGTTTTTCACAGATGGCGTGTTTCTCGGCAGCAAGAACCCGCAGCACGGCGGACAGATGCAGATGCGGTGGCAAACAGACGTCTATCAGGTCGACACTCGGATCGGACAACACCTCCTCAATGTCCGAGACGATGCGGATGCCGGTGTCCCTTTCTATTGCCATCTCGGCGCGGGCGGTATCCATGTCGCACATCGCCGAGACGGTGAACTTCCCGGGCAGGCAGCGATACGCCGCAAGATGCAGCGCGCCGATCCCAGCGCCTATGATCGCAACGTTGATCATGTCGCCTGCCCTTCCGCCAGAGCCTGGGCACGCAGTGCCAGTTCGCTGACCAGAAAGGCATGGGCCTGCGGCATCGCGGTCTCGGTCCGCTGCCTGATGTCATTCATCAGACGGCCGAAATAGGGCAAGTCGCTGTCGGAGGCGTCGATCTTTTCGCATCGCTCGCCATTCACCAGGATCAGATGGTCGGTCCCGCCAGCCCCGCCGACATCCACGTATTTTCTCAGCTCAATATACCCTTCGGTGCCCAAAAGTGTCAGGCGGCCGTCGCCCCAGTTCGGCAGGGCGTCTGGCGTGAACCAGTCGACTCTGATATACCCGTGCCCCTGTTCGCTTTTCAAAGCGACCTCGCCGAAATCCTGCAGGCCGGGGTCGCTCGGATTGGCAAAGTTGCGCACATTTGCCATGGTAACCTCTGCATCGGTCGCGCCGGTGAAGAACAGAAACTGATCGATTTGGTGGCTGGCGATATCCGTTAGAATGCCGCCATAGGCCTGTCGGTCAAAAAACCAGTCCGGCCGTGTCGCGTGGTTGAGGCGATGCGGCCCCAGACCGACGGTTTGAACAACCCGGCCAATAGCCCCTTGCGCCACGAGCTCCGCGGCTTTCGTGACCGCAGGCACTTCAAACCGCTCGGAAAAGTCGACGGACCAGATGCCGCCCGTCCGGTCGACGCAGGCGCGCAGATCAGCCAGTTGCTCAAGCGTTGTGCAGCCAGGCTTGTCACTCATCACGTCTTTGCCGGCAACCATCGCCCGTATTGCCCAGGCCGCCCGGTCGCGCGGGATGCCCGACAGCATGATCAGGTCAATCTCCGGGTTCGACAGCAGCTCGTCCGCCGTGCTGACACGCGCAACATCGGGAAACCGTTTGAGGAAGCCCTTCGTCGGTTCGGGGTTGCCCTCCGTGAACCAGCCAACGAATTCACCCCCGGCATTCATAATGTTCTGCGCCATGCCGAAGATATGGCGATGGTCAATTCCGATGGCCGCGAACCTGATGGGTACCGTCATGGTTTCAGGACCTCTGTCTTTCGGCTGCGCGACGCTCTGATCGTCGCATCGATCAGGTCATGGACGGCCAACGCATCCTCTCCACTGGCAAAGGGCGTCGCCTTTCCGTTCAGGGTTAGAAGGAAATTTTCGAGGATCGACAGATGCCAGTCATGGGTGAAGGCCATCGGGTCGGCGCCGCCGCCCGTTTTGGCTTCATTTCCGTGCACCTCAGTTTTGCCGTTACGTGTTGATACCCGTAGCTGTCCCGCTTCCAGATGCAGCGAACCCCGGTCAAAATGCAGAGTTACAGATTCGGAATGACCCGGGAAACTTGCCGTGCTTGCCATCAGCGCACCGACCGCGCCGTTTGCGAAATCCAGCCCCGCGGTAACGAAATCCTCAGCCTCCATGTCGTGGAACCGCGTCGTTCTGGCCATGGCCGTGACGGAGGTGACCGGGCCGGCCAAGCTGAGTGCCAGGTCGATTGTATGGATGGCCTGACTGATCAGCACCCCGCCGCCGTCCCTGGCATATGTGCCGCGACCGGGTTCCTCGTAGTAAGCCTGCTCGCGCCACCAAGGCACGCTGATATCCACGATGCCCAGCTCGCCAAGCTGCCCTGAACGGATTATCTCGGCCGCCTTCTGCGAGGCTGATCGGGCGCGATGCTGAAAGACAATGCCCAGTATAACACCGGCATCCTTGCAGATCTGCACGATCTCACGCGCTTCCTGAGCGTTTCGGCCCATCGGTTTTTCAAGAAGAATGTGTTTTCCGGCCTGTGCCAAAGGTTCGATGAGTTCGGCTCGAACATTGGGCGGTGTGACCAGGATGGCGAAGTCGACCTCGGGGTCGGCCGCAATCTCGGCAACCGACCCGTAGACTTCCGGCAGCGGGTCAAACCGGGACGCGACCTCGTCCACCAAAGCGCGGGCCCGCGCGACGTTACGGGAAGCGATCCCTTTCAGCCACATAGTCTCCTGCGCCCCGGCGCAGGCCGACACATGCGTGCGGGCCACCATCCCGGCACCAATCAGCGCGGCCGCTTTCTTTTTCCGATTCGCCATATTCTTCCCTGTCAATGCCCGGACGAGCCAACCATACTGATATACAGGTTGTCAATATCCAGTGTACCGGTATACCGAATAAAATTCAAAAGGGCCATAACGGTGAAAAAACGTGCAAATATCATCGATCTGCCGTTGAGTTTCGTTAGAAAGCTTGATCCTGCACGGCCGGCTGCGGAACAGATCGCATCCTACCTTAGGACGGCGATCCTGGATACCAGCCTGGCTCCGGGGCAGATCGTGGCGGAAAAGGAGATCGCCCAGCTGTTCGGTGCATCACGGACGCCGGTCCGAGAGGCCCTTAACTGGTTGCGCCAGCAAGAGCTGATCGTGACCTATCCCAGCCGAGGCAATTACGTTTCCAAACTGTCGATAACGCAGATCAGAGGCGTGCAGTTCGTTCGCGAATCTCTGGAAGTCTCTGTGGCCGTCAAGCTATGCGAAACCGGCTTGCCAGAAAAGAACGAGCGGGAAATCGCGGACAATCTCGATGCGCAGCAAAAGATGGCAAAGTCCGGTGATAGATCGGGGTTTCATTTTCTCGACGACAATTTTCACATAGCACTTGTGAATGCGGCAGGGCACCCGCGGGTTTCGGCCCTCCTAAAAAAGGAAAAGGCCAGTCTGGATCGGATCCGTGTACTGTCGCTCAACAGCCCCCGACTTCTGCAGACTTTGGTCGAGGATCATCTGGCGATTTTCGACGCCATTCGGGACCGTGACACGTCTTCGGCGGCGCACCATCTGCGCACTCATTTGCGCCGGGTGCTGGATACGCTCTCGGATCTGGTGGCGAACCACCGCGACTATTTCGAGGACGAGTGACGTACGACGAAAACAGCCGATCATATCCTCAGAGTTTGTTCCATAAGTTGAGTGCTCCCGCAGGATGTGGTATTCCGGTTGGTGAACGCACCCGGATACGGAGAGAGCCATGCCCTGGAACAGGACCACCCAACAGCTCCATAAGCGCCCGGACGACCACGGTCAAAACGACCTGACCGACGCCGAATGGACCGTCATCGGGCCGATGCCGTCGAAGCGGGGAAGGATGGGACGGCCGCGCGGGGTCGACCTTCGGTCGGTGTCCGACGCGGGCCGGTATGTCCTGTCCACGGGATGCCGGTGGCGCGCGTCACCCTCTGGATATCCACCGTTTTCCACCGACCGGAACCATTTTCACGCATGGCGGCGGAGCGGGCTCCCGGAGCGTATCGTACATCGTCTCCGGGACCTCGCGCGGCGGTGTCCGGGGCGCTCCGCGGAGCCGACCGCCGCCCCGGTCGATAGCCGGTCGGTGAGGACCACGGAGAGCGGCGGCCCCCGCGGCCACCACGCCGGCAGGAAGGTGAAGGGGAGGAAAAGGCACCTGATCGTGGACGCCGACGGCACACCGATCGTCATGACGGTTCACACCGCCGACATCCAGGACCGGGACGGGGCGCCGGACCTGACCGCGGAGCCGCCGGAGACGGTGCCCACGGTGCGCAGGCCGTTCGCCGACGGTGGCCACCCGGGTCCGAAGCCGCGGGAGCGGCCTGGGGGGATGGAGCTGTCGAACGTGACCGGGACCGTCGAAAGACCGGAGGATGTCAAGGGGTTCACGCTTCTTCACCGCCGGTGGGCCGTGGAGCGGACCTTCGCCTGGATGGGCCGGTGCCGCCGCCTGTCGAAGGATTGCGGGCGCCTCTGCGGGAACCCGCCGGCATCCGGGGTGAGGCATCACGCGCCACCGGTCCGGGCGTGAGTGAGGCACGAACGAACGCTGGCCGCCTGCCGGTTCCTGCTCAGGCGGGTGGCGAGGGCGTCAACTCCATGAAAAACAATGGTTTGATCATATCAGTGACTTATGATTCAAACTCTCAGACATCCTGACACCGAGGTTTAGTGCGGGCCAAGGGTCCGCCGCAGCAAACTGTATCCCTAAACGGTTTTCTTCGAAAAATGCGACCTTTCGCCTGGATTTCCGCGTCGCGGACGTCTATTACAATCCGGGACGGTTTGGAGGGTTCCAATGGCGCGCCCGCTTCGGATGACCTGACCGGAATCGGTCCATGCCGGAGAGATGTTCCCCTTTCGGGACGACGGAAGGGCAGCGGTCCGCTTCGCCAGCCTGGAGGTCCGTTTCCCGCATGCCTCGGAGGACCGCGTCTACCGCGCGTTCGCCTTCGTGGACCTTAACGTGTCCGGCGACCCTTCCGGCGCTTCCCGACAGCTGCCGCGGCCTGACCGCTGTCCCGCTCTTCGCCACCGTCATGCCGATGGCGTGCCGGGCCGCCGGAGCGGCGGAGTGCCTGTGGGACCATGTCGCCGCGCCGCACGACCCCGCCGTGACCGACCTCACCGTCCCCGCGGCGGGAGGGGCGGGGCCCGTGGGGAGCGCACCGCCCGCCCCGGCATCCGGGCGGCGGAGGTCACCGTCATCCCGCCCGGACGGGCGACGGACGCGGAGCCCCTTTCCGTCCCCGCCGTCTCTGCCACCGGGACCGACCCCCCCGGAGGACGGCGGCGAACCCCTGCACTGGCCGCGCCTGACCACGGAGCGACCGGCGGAGGGGGAGGCCGGTGCCGCGTTCGCCGCGACGGTCCTGGACCGGTACGGCGGGCGCCGGGCGACGGAGGCCTGGTTCAGGACGCCGGGTCCGGGACGCGGATCAGGGCCGGCGGGTTCGATGCCGCCGATGACCTGAAAAAACGCCCCGCCTTCGACGCCGTGACCGCGGCCCGGGTCTCCGACCTGACCGCGCTCGCCCGGGAGCGGCCGGAGACGCCCGCCACCGAGGACTTCCCGGAAGGGGACATCGACCTTCTCCACACCATGCTGGAATCGCAGGGCCACCGGGACGTGGTGAGGCCGCCGGACGGTCGGGCGCCCGACATCCGGACATCCGTCATCGACCTAGGGCGCCCCGTCGGCTCGCATCCGAACCCGCGGCGGCCGCTGCCGGGGACAAAAAAGGTCCGGCGGGGTCCCGGGAGGCCGAACCGGGCCATCCAGGTCCGCGACGCCCTCGGAATGCGGAGACGGGAATGGGATGATGTACAGGTGTGGGACTTTGTGAGGAGCCCGGCCCGGTGTGCCAGCGGGCCGGCGAAGGCCTGGATGTTCATCATATGTTCCCGCCACCGACCGTCCCATCGAAACCCCGGGCGGCGCTCCGACTGGCCCGGCCACGGCCTGGTGAAGCCGGAATCCGCCGGATTCGGCACTGTCACCGAAAAAACACGGGGTTTTCTGGCAGACACCAACTATTGCATCCGTCGCTTTCAGTAGCGTTCAAGGGGTCAATCCCTCCACTGATTCCGCTCTGACCTCCAGCAGGTTCCGCGCTTCCCCATCGCAGACCACGGCAACCAGATGGACCGCCCGCCCGCGATACCGATCCGCATAACCCCGGTCCCGCATCTGCGCGAACGCCGCCTTGAACGCGGCGTCCACCTCTTCCGCGCTTTCGGCCATCTTGAGTTCCAGTAGGAACACCTCGTCTCCCAGCGGCACCACCATATCCGCCCGTCCGTGGCTTGTGGCCTCCTCCGAACTCACCTCCACACCGATGGCTCTAAAGCACATGAGCAGAAGGCTGGCGTACCATGCCTCGTAACGCGCCAAATCACCCCGGTTGTGCCACTGGTAGGGAATGCCCGACAGCCAGGCCCCGAGCTGCTCCGCAAAGCCTCTGAAATCATGCGCCCTAAGAAAGGCGTATAGGTTTTTGCCTTCCTCAAACGGCACCCTGTCCCGCGCTTCGAGATGAGCCAGAAGCTTGTCGTTCAAGCTCAGCTTCACCTCTAGATTGGGATAGTCCAACCGGTAGAAGGTTCTGTGCCCTTCCTGGCATTCCCCCGCGATGGTCAGGTATCCTGACTGGAACAGCAGCGCCTCGACACTGATGTCGTCCACATCGAACTTCGAGACCATGGACATTTCCGCCATCCGCCCCTCCAACTCCGTCGGGCTGACGGATTTCTTCTTCAGGGTTTTGAACAGGAAGTGTGTTGAGCCGGTCTCGAACCAGTAAGGGCGGAATTCCCGGCTCCGCAAGAGCAGCAGCACATCGAAAGGGTTGTAGAGCTGCGTCTTTCCGCGCCAGCTATAGCCATTGTACCATTTTCGGATTTCCTCACGGTCTAGGCCTTCAAGCGCCCGGGCGAACACGGTGTCTACGTCCGCATCGGTATAGCCACAGATCGTGGCGAAGCGTGGATCAAGACTGATGTTCTCAAGATTGTTGAGGCCCGAGAACAGGCTAACCCTGGAGAACATGCTGATGCCAGTGAAGAAGGTGAAGCGGACGTGCGCTGCGCTGCCCTTGATGATACCGTAGAAGCCCCGCAGGTTAGTCCCGGTTGGCCCGCGCCAGCACCGGGTCGCCGCCGAGTGCGTCGAGGATCGGCTTGTCGTACTCATCCACGAGGACCACCACCCGCTGCCCTGTGGTTTGATGAAGTCGGTTCAGAATGTTGCGCAGACGCCTTGGGCCGGTATTGGATGCGAGTGCTGGAGCGAGGCCGTGTTCCCGCTCGATGTTCTCCAACTGCTCGATGATGTCCCCTTCGATCTCCTCCGGTTCGATATACTTGCCGTCGAAGCTCAAACGCAGCACTGGATAGGTGACTGACCAATCCCAGTGGGGGTGAATGCCCAACCCCTCGAACAGCGTTTCCCGCCCCTCGAACAGCGCCTTGATCGTGTCCACCAGCAGACTCTTGCCGAACCGTCGGGGTCGGGAGAGGAAGTAATGCCGTCCCTCCTGCACCAGTTGCCTGATCAGCGGGGTCTTATCGACATAGTAGAAGTTCTCGGTTCGGATCGTCTCGAAATCCTGGACGCCGATGGGAAGGTGTTTGTAGGTCATGGTGCACTCCTTCCTTCAATGCCGTCCACCCTGACGAAAGACAATCGGCTCGATCTAAAAACACACAACGATATTATTCGATCTATCCGTTCGATCAGGCCGCCTTTTCGGTTTCGTGCGGCGTCCAGAGCCAGTGCATGGATTCATCATTGGGTAACACCGCGTCAAAGTTGGCCACCAACGCCCTTGAACTTGTCAACAAATTCAGAGATTTTCTGAAACACGCTCCGCTTCTTTTTTAGATACAGAGGGTTGAGCGGGCTCATTTTTGGCAGGATGGCATTCAGTTCGGTACCGTTTTCACTGGCAAATTCCCGTTTGAATGAAGTTGAGATATAGCGCTTTGCGGCCTCCGCATTCAGGTTTTCGGTGGCGATCAGATCCTCAGCCTCGCGTTGCATCTCTCCTCTGGCGAAGGTGAAAAAGGCTTCGATCACGCTGGCTTTGTCACCAAGTTCGTCAAGATCGGTCGTATTGATGAAGTCGATCAGCAGGCCCTCTTTCGCCCGATTGCCAAGACTGGCTCTGATCAAGCGCCGCACGTCCTCGATGATCGCTGTCTTGTCCTTCGCCTTCCGGTTGCTTTCGAAAATCAGCTCAAGGATATAGTCAAGGTTAATTTCCTGTGATTTGAGCAGGTCAACCTCGAACACGACGTCGTCCCAGCCAACGGTGGATTCGGCCTTTTCCGGCGCCGTTCTCTCCCGCCGCAGCCAATCCCGGACGTCGTTGTATGTGGAGCGGTAGTCCTGCACCTCCCGCTCGGTCGGCATCTTAATGCCCCGCATGGCGGTCAGGTCTTCTTCGCTCAGGTGGTGCGCCTCCTGAAAGGCGCTGAGAGCCGTTTCGTCGGTGGTGTCGATGCTTTGAAGGGCTTTCAGGCTCGCGAACTCATCGTAATTCCGCAGAATGTTCTCCACGCGCAGGTATTCTCCGAACAGCTTCGCGAAATCCTTCCTGTCGGCTTCCTTGTCGATAGCCGCCGGATCGGGGAAGCGGCGTTCCAGCTCCGTCACCAACTCGACAAAACCACGCCGGGCCTCACCGGTCACCGCATCGGTATAGCCGTCCATGTACTCCCTGTAGCTTTTCTCCAGAACCACGTTCGTGGTGTTAGTGTCTCCGAACAGGGTAATCGCATCGACCGTCGCCCGCTCCAGATCACGGAAGGTGACGATGTTGCCGAATGTCTTGGTTGCGTCATGGATGCGGTTTGTCCGCGAATAGGCCTGCAGCAAACCATGGAAACGCAGGTTCCTGTCCACGAAGAGGGTATTAAGGGTTGGCGCGTCGAAACCGGTGAGGAACATGCCCACCACGATCAGCAGATCAACTTCCTTGGACTTAACCCGCTTGGCCAGATCACGATAGTAGTTCTGGAAGCCGTCTCCATCCACACCGAAACTGGTTTTGAAATGTCGATTATAGTCACCGATGGCCGCGTTCAGAAACTCCTTGGCACTGCTATTCATTGCCGTGACTTCAAAACTTTCGTCCGGAATGTCACCCACGGCATCCTGTTCCTCATTTGCGGCGTAGGAGAAGATTGTCGCGATTTTCAGGGGCCTGTCACTGTCAGCCTGCAGATCATTCAGGGTTTCATAATAGAGCTTGGCCGATTCCACACCACTCACGGCGAACATGGCGTTGAAGCCGTTGTTTCCAGCCTGCATCCGGTGCGTCTTCCGGCGGAAGTTGTTCAGGATATACTGAGAAACTTCCCCTATACGTTCGGGGTGCAGCAAGGCCTTCCTGTTTTCCGCCGCGCTGAGTTTCCTCTCATCCCGCTCGCTCTCGATTGCCTTGAACTGTGGACGGACATCGTTGTAGTCCACCTTGAACTTCAGCACCTTTTCGTCGCGAATGGCGTCCGTGATCACATAGGAATGCAGCTCGCACCCGAATACGCTGGCGGTTGTTACGGCACCCAGTGCGTTTTCCGGAAAGATGGGCGTACCCGTGAAACCGAACTGACAGAACCGCCTGAATTTTTTCTTCAGGTTCCTCTGCGCCTCGCCGAACTGGCTGCGGTGGCATTCGTCGAATATGAAGACGGTCTTCTGGCTGTAGGCCTCCAAAGCGACCTCGCTCTTCATAAGGTTGTTCAGCTTCTGGATCGTAGTGACGATGATCCTGTTGTCATCCTTCGCGAGGTTGCGCTTCAGTCCAGCCGTGCTTTCGGACCCGTTCACGCCGTCGGGAGAGAACCGCTGGTATTCCTTCATCGTCTGATGGTCGAGGTCCTTGCGGTCAACGACGAAGAACACCCTGTCGATGAAATCAAGTTTCGTTGCCAGACGCGCCGCCTTGAAGCTTGTCAGCGTCTTTCCCGACCCTGTGGTATGCCAGACATATCCGCCGCTCTCCGGCCCGTTCAGTGTCTTCGTTTCGAATGAGCTGTTGATCTTCCACAGGATACGTTCGGTCGCGGCGATCTGGTAGGGGCGCATGACCAGTAGGGAATCGTTTACATCCAACACCGAATACCTCAGCAGAACGTTCAGCAGCGTGTTTTTCTGGAAAAAAGTGGCGGTGAAATCCTTCAGGTCCTTGATCGGGCTGTTGTCCGCCTTTGCCCAGTTCATGGTGAAGTCAAAGCTGTTCCTGTCACGCTTGGTGGTGTTGGCGAAATAGCGCGTGTCGGTGCCGTTCGAGATCACGAACAGCTGCAGGAATTTGTAGAGCGAATGTTCGCTGTTGAAGCTTTCCTTGCTGTATCGATGGATCTGGTTGAACGCCTCCCGGATGGCCACGCCGCGCTTTTTCAGTTCGACATGCACCAGTGGCAGACCGTTGACCAGAATGGTCACGTCATAGCGGTTGGCATGCGTCCCCGTCTGCTCGAACTGTCTGATCACCTGCACTTTGTTGCGGGCGATGTTCCTTTTATCCAGCAGATGGATGTTATGGATGCGCCCGTCATCGAACGTGAAGTCGTGAATAGAGTCGTCATGGATTTTGCGGGTTTTCTCGATGATGTTCTCATTGGGCCTGTCCAGCCAGGTTTCGACGAAACGCCGCCATTCTCCGTCGGAAAACCGTACGTCGTTCAGAGCCTCCAGCTGCGTCCGCACATTGGAGAGCAAGGCTTCGGGGGAGGTCAGTTCAGGCAGGTGCTCATAGCCCTGATTCACCATATCCTGAACCAGCTCCCGCTCCAGATCGCTCTCGCTCTGATAGGTGCCCGTGATCTTCCAATCCTTGGTGTATCTGTTGAGGACAATGAAATTCCTCGACTCGGCGATGGGTTTCGTCTGTTCAGCCATTCCGTGTGTCCCGTCCTGTCTGGCCGTGGCTAAGTCTGATGGTATCCGAAATTGCCTGGTTCATCTATGCTGTATCCCCATCGGGCTTGGGGAGGCCCAGCAGAAGATCGCGGTAATAGGCATATTGCTTCCGCCTCAGATCGATCTCTCGCGGCAGGCCCTCGGTGAGCGAGGTGGTCAGTGTGTCGAACTTATCAAGAGTGGCGACGATGCGACCTTGTTCTTTGAGAGACTTTTTAGGGTCGTTTGGGAAAGGGATTGGGATTTCGAAACCCTTGATGATTCCTGAATTCAGATCGCCACGGGCACCTTGCCCCAAGACCTTTAGATTTTGATAGTTCATGCTGACCCAGTGGAAAACATATCGGTAGAGTGCTTGCTCTGGATCGATTTCCAAACAGCAGCAGTGCTGGTTGGTAGTGAGGGGAATTTTATTGATGCCTGAGCGACCGGCAGTCGCCCCTGATATGGCGATTATAACGCAGTTCTTTGGCACCCATTTGGCCGCGGTTTCATCTAGTGCCGCCTGAGTGATTTTCACTGCAGTTTCCTGAATGTCAGAAAAGACAATCTCTTGGGTTCGCAGCCAAGGAATTGTTCCACCGTCATAGTATTTTACATTTCCTGCCTTCGGAGTCCCGCCAGAGTAAGATTTAATGCATGCATCCCCCAAAGTCCTCCACTCTACATTCCCCTCATCAAAAGTGAGAAATTTATCACGATAGTGCTTATACTGCTTCCTGCGGGCGGTAAGCTCGGCGGTAAGCTCGGCGGTAAGCTCGGTGAAAGCGTCCAGAATGCGCACGATCTCCGCCTGAATTGCAAGCGATTTATCCGGATTTTCCGCGTAGGGGACGGGGATCAATATCTTGGCTAGTTTATTGGCATTTACACGTCTAACTTTTGCGCCTGTAATGTAGGATTTTTTCTGTTTTTGAAAATGCTCTGTCTGGAAGAAATAGGAAACATATTTTGGATTTAGCCTGTGCGAAAAGATACAGGCATCGCTGCCAACAACGACATTCTCATCGCCCAACCAAGCAACAGCTTTACATACCTTTTCGTCATCTTCGCTTGTCGTCGCAATAACCAGATCACCAAACTTAGCCTTATGAGCTTTTTGAGCTAACTCTTCTGAAACAAAAGATTTAGTAGTGTGGCTGTGGGTTCCGTAGTGTGTATGAATCTGGCCATAGTGAATGCAGCTTACTCCCTCGTCGACAAAATCGCTTTTCAGCAAACCATTCCCACGAGTGAGTTCGCCAATCTCTCCCAACGGTTTCCACACCACCTCCGCCCCATCCAGTAGCCTTTCCAGAAATCCCGAACGGCTCATGCCCCTATCTCCGCCACGATGGCATCGATTTCGGAGCGCAACCGGTCGATCCTACCGACGGTCTCCTTCAGTTCCGCGTTCAGCACCTCGATGTCGATCACCTCGCGCGTGTCCCTGGGCTCCACGTAGGAACCGACCGAAAGGTTGTAGTCATTCCCCGCGATCCTGTCATGGTCCACGGTCTCGGCCACATGCTCGACCCTGGCCTTGGCGTCGAAAATCTCCACGATCCTGTCGATGTGATCGTCATACATGACGTTGTTGTTGGTCTCCTTCCTGAAGAAATCCTCGCCACTGGCATCGATGAAGTGGATGTCCGTGTTCGTCTTGTTTTTGGCCAGAACCAGAATGTTCACCGCGATCGTCGTCCCGTAGAACAGGTTCGGGGCCAGTGAGATCACTGTCTCGACATAGTTGCTGTCGACAAGGTATCTTCGGATCCTCTTCTCTGCGCCACCACGGTAGAAAATACCTGGAAAGCACACTATCGCCGCACGGCCCTTGCCGGAAAGATAGCTGAGCGCATGCAGCACGAAGGCGAAGTCAGCCTTGGATTTCGGGGCCAGCACGCTTGCGGGCGCGAAGCGCTCGTCATTGATCAGCGTCGGATCGTCCGAACCGACCCATTTCACCGAGTAGGGCGGGTTGGATACGATCGCGTCGAAGGGCTTTTCGTCGCCGAAGCGCGGCTCCGTCAGGGTGTCGCCCAGCTTGATGTTGAACTTGTCGTAGTTGATGTTGTGAAGGAACATGTTCATGCGGGCGAGATTGTAGGTGGTGTGGTTGAGTTCCTGACCGAAGAAACCCTCTTCGACGATATGGTCGTCAAATTGCTTTTTGGCCTGTAGCAGCAGCGAGCCCGATCCACAGGCGGGGTCGTATATTCCGTTCACGCTGGTCTGCCCGTGCATGGCGAGCCTGGCGATCAGCCTGGACACATGCTGGGGCGTGAAGAACTCGCCACCCGACTTACCGGCGTTGGCGGCGTAGTTGGAGATCAGAAATTCATAGGCGTCGCCGAACAGATCGATTTTACTGCCCTGGAAATCACCGAGATCCAGCTCCGCCACACCCTTGAGGACCGCGGTCAGGCAGGTATTCCTGTCCCTCACCGTATTGCCAAGTCGGTTGCTGGTCGTGTCGAAATCGGCGAACAGACCCTTGATGTCGTCTTCGGATGGATAGCCGCTGGCGGAGGCTTCGATGGCGGTGAAGATACCCGCCAGATCGGTGTTCAGGTTGTCGTTCCCGTGCGCACCGGCGACAATGATGGAAAAAAGCTAGCCGGGGTAGATGAAATAGCCTTTGGTCCTGATGGCGTCATCCCTGATTTCCGGTGTGATAACATCGTCAGAAACATTGGCGTAATTTATGCTGTTGTCACCAGCTTCGATATAGCTGGCAAAGTCTTCGCTGATGAAACGGTAGAAGAGCGAGCCAAGCACATACTGCTTGAAATCCCAGCCATCGACCGCGCCGCGCACTTCATTGGCGATCTGCCAGATCCGGCGCTGTAGTTCAGTGCGCTGCTCAGGGCCTGTCATCGTGGTCTTCCTCCATTCCGCTCCGGTGCGGCAATCCAGCGACCGATTTCATTGCCGGTAAGTCTGTCCGACCGTGACCGTGACCGTTTCTGGCATCGTGGAATAAGTCTTCACACTAAATGACCGGTGGACCTTCGGTTTGCCAAATCTCCGATGAAGCGACGTCGGAAGCTGTCCTCTCAGACCGTCAATAATCACTTCGAGCGCCGCCGCTGTGCCCTTTCGCCGCGGGAAGGTCTTTGGATTGCTGAGGCCCAGCCTCCGCGACATTGTGGCTGTGAACCTCTTCGCCCTCCAGTCGGCATTCTGCGAATCCGTCGATATTACTAAGATAGTGTCTGCCAGAAAACCCCGTGTTTTTCCGGGGATCGGTCCGGATCCGGCGGATTCCGGCTTCACGGGGCCGTGGCCGGGTCTGTCGGAGCGCCGCCCGGGGCTTCGACGGGACGGTCGGTGGCGGGAACATATAATGAACATCCGGGCCGCCGCCGGCCCGCGGGCACGCCGGTCCGGGCCTTAGAGTTTGTTCCATAAGTTGAGTGGTCCCGCAGGATGTGGCATTCCGGTTGGTGAACGCAACCAAATACGGAGAGAGCCATGCCCTGGAACAGGACCACCCAACAGCTCCATAAGCGCCCGGACGACCACAGTCAAAACGATCTGACCGACGCCGAATGGACCATCATCGAGCCGATGCTGCCGAAGCGGGGAAGGATGGGACGGCCGCGCGGGGCCGACCTCCGGTCGGTGTTCGACGCGGGCCGGTATATCCTGTCCACAGGATGCCAGTGGCGCGCGTCACCCTCTGGATATCCACCGTTTTCCACCGACCGGAACCATTTTTACGCATGGCGGCGGAGCGGGCTCCTGGAGCGTCTCGTGCATCGTCTCCGGGACCTCGCGCGGCGGTGTTCGGGGCGCTCCGCGGAGCCGACCGCCGCCCCGGTCGACAGCCAGTCGGTGAGGACCACGGAGAGCGGCGGGCCCCGCGGCCACCACGCCGGGAAGAAGGTGAAGGGGAGGAAAAGGCACCTGATCGTGGACGCCGACGGCACACCGATCGTCATGACGGTTCACACCGCCGACATCCAGGACCGGGACGGGGCGCCGGACCTGATCGCGAAGCTGCTGGAGACGGTGCCCACGGTGTGTAGGCTGTTCGCCGACGGTGGCTACGCGGGTCCGAAGCTGCGGGAGCGGCCTGGGGGGATGGGGTTGTCGAACGTGATCAGGATCGTCGAAAAACCGAAGAATGTCAAAGGGTTCACTGTTCTCTACCGCCGCTGGGTGGTGGAGCGGACCTTCGCCTGGATGGGCCGGTGCCGCCGCCTGTCGAAAGATTACGAAAGGCTCAGCGAGAACTCGCTGGCATCCGGGGTGAGGCATCACGCGCCACCGGTCCGAGCGTGATGCCGAACGCTGGCCGCCTGCCGGTTCCTGCTCAGGCGGGTGGCGAGGGCGTCAACTCCATGAAAAACAATAGTTTAATGATATCAGTGACTTATGATTCAAACTCTTACAAATTACTGCACCTGTATAAAGTATTCCGTCGGTGTATCGGACGGACATGCGGTATGGACCCGTACATTTCGATTCGCGTACGCTCGATTGGCTCGCCGCCGCCCTGCGGTCGGGTGAGGCAAGCCGCCACGCGCTGGCCCGCGGCCTTTGCGGGCGCGGGAACCGGCGCGAAGCGCGCGGCAGGCCCCGCTTCTCGGCGGCGGCGAAGGCGCCGCACGCCCTGGCCGAACGGGTCGGCCTCCGGCTTCCGCCCGCGCGCGGCGGGCCGGGTCCGGCCGCCGCCCGTCCGGTTCCGGACGGAGACGTCCCCGACACCGGGGTGGCCCGCGGCCTCGGTGAACCCGGCCCGGTCACGCCCGGCCCCGTGGGGGATGACGGTGACGGCGGGCTGTGGGAGGCGACGGTGGCGCGGCATTATCCGCCGGAATGGGCGCGACCGCCCGGCGGCCAGGTGCGCCACTGGATACGCCCGGAGCGCCACGGCCTCCCCGGCGCGGCCGGCACGGTGACGGTCCCGGCGCCGGGGACGGCTGGAGGGAGGCGCTCCACCACATGGACCGCCGTCCGGTGGGAACGCCCGCCGGACTCCACCACGGCGCCGGGGACATGGGCCGGGCCGGGAGGGAATACGGACGCTCCGGCCACACCGACGGGCGGGTCCGCCGCCGAATCGCTGGCATGGGACGGGCGTGGATGGACGGCATGGGGGAGGACCCGCCGGTGATCTTTCCCACCGGGGCGGGCCGGAAATCCGCCTGCCGCCCGCCGCCGGACCCGGGGGTGACCATGCGGCATATCCCCGGACCGCACCACGGGGCGACCGCCGACCGCCGCCGTGCCGGGCCCGTCATCCCCGCCGTGCGGGACACCACGACCATGGACCACAGCCACCTCCGGGCCAAGGAGGGCCTCCCGGAGACCGGCGGCGGGGGATCGGGAAGCGTCGGCGTCCCCGCCCGCGCCGGGCCGGCGGTGACGCCGGAGGGCCGTCCGCCCGGCCTGTTCGCGATGGACGCGGGCCACGCGGAGTGCCTGCGGGACCATGTCGCCGCGCCGCACGCCCCCGCCGTGACCGACCTCACCGTCCCCGCGGCGGGAGGGGCAGGGGCCCGTGGGGAGCGCACCGCCCGCCCCGGCCTCCGGGCGGCGGAGGTCACCGTCATCCCGCCCGGACGGGCGACGGACGCGGAGCCCCTTTCCGTCCCCGCCGTCCCCTCCACCGGGACCGGGCCCCGGAGGACGGCGGCCAACCCCTGCACCGGCCGCGCCTGACCAAGGAGCGTCCGGCGGAGGGGGAGGCCGACGCCGGGTCCGGGACGCGGAGCGGGGCCGGCGGGTTCGACGCCGCCGATGACCTGGAAAAACGCCCCGCCTTCGACGCCGTGACCGCGTCCCGGGTCTCCGACCTGACCGCGCCCGCCCGGGAGCGGCGGGGGACGCCCGCCACCGGGGCCTTCCCGGAGGACGACATCGACCTTCTCCATACCATGCTGGAACCGCGGGGCCACCGGGACGTGGTGAGGCCGCCGGACGGTCAGGCGCCCGACATCCGGACATTCGTCATCGACCTAGGGCGCCCCGTCGGCTCGCATCCGAACCAGCGGCGGCCACCGCCGGGGACCAAAAAAGGTCCGGCAGGGCCCCGCGAGGCTGAACCGGGCCATCCAGGTCCGCGACGCCCTCGGAAAGCGGAGACGGGAATGGGATGATGTACAGGTGTGGGACTTTGTGAGGTCCGGGGGGCTGTGCGGACCCCTGTCGAAGCTCACCACCGAGAGATCCGGGAACCGGGCCCGCGCTTCCCCGCCCATGGGGACCGCCACGTCCACGGCGCTCCCCTCCCACATGACGGAACGGTGCGGGAGGAACCGGTGACGGTCCTCAAGGACGCGGACCGGAACGCCGGGCTCCACCGGAAACACGGCCTTGCCCTTCGATATCCAGCGGGTGTGCGGCCCGGATATCGGGTGCACCTTCCCGCGGTGCGGGATCGTCCCTCCCTTCAGGGTCCGCCGTCCGGTCAGGTCCGCCCGGGGCCTGACATGGCCGATGAAGCCCCGGATACTGTCCGATGGGCCCGGGATACCCGACATACCGTCGATCTCCGCGCAGCTGGCCTCCGCCCTGTCCGCCAGCTTCAGGGCGGGCCGGAGCGGCGCCTCCACGTCCCTCGGGCGCGGGTCGGCGAGCCGTGACGTGGCGACACCGGGACAGAGCCTGCGGAGCTTTTTCCAAAGATGTTCCTTCCAGGATCGGTGGTGGGGACGAGCTGCGCCGTCATGAGAATCGAGGTTCACGCCGAACTTGAGGGTGTCGGAAACAATCTGAGGATCATCTTCGGGCGCGACCGGTATTCACGACCGCGCTGCCGACGATCAATGCCGAAACCGACAGCCTGATCAAGCAGGCGGCGATCGGCTTGCGCAATCTGCTGACGCGTACCGGTCCGGCGACCATGGTGGCAAGTCTCGGAACCGGTTTCCTGAAGACGCGTCCGGAACTCGATAGCCCGGACATTCAGTTCCACATCCAGCCATTCAGCGTCGACGCTCCCGGACAGAACACCCACCCGTTTTCGGCTTTCACGGCCTCGGTTCTGCAACTCAGGCCCGAGAGCGTCGGCCGCATCCGTCTCCGCTCCGCCGACCCTGACGACCATCCTGACATACATCCGAACTATCTCGCCACCGAAACCGATCGCCGGACTCTCGTGGAAGGCATCCGCGTCGCGCGGCGCATTGTCCGTTGTGACCCGCTGAAGTCGCAGGTAACTGGCGAATACGCCCCCTGGTCCCGCTGTGGCGGACGATGATGACACCGCGCTTCTGGAGTGGGCGCGGAACTCCGCATCATGCAGGATGGGGCCACGCACCGATGCGGCGTCCGTGGTCGATGAACGCCTGAATGTCCACGGGTCGGCGGGCTCCCGGTCGTCGATGCCTCCATTATGCCGAGAATCGTTTCGGGGAATACCAGTGCGCCGACGATCATGATTGCCGAAAAGGCTTCCGACATGATTCTGGAGGATGCGCGGAGATGATCGGCACCTTCATCGACATCCTGCAGATTGTGTTCGCCGACATCATTCTCTCCGGCGACAACGCGCTTGTAATCGGAATGGCCGCCGCTGGCCTGCCACCGGATCAGAGGCGACGGGCCATCCTTTCCGGCATGTGACTTGCTGCCGGGCTGCGCATCTTCTTTGCAGCGGTCGCAAGCTTCCTGCTGACGATCCCCGGCATCCTTTTCTTCGGCGGGATTCTTCTCGTGGTGGTCTGCTGGCGATTCTATCGGGACCTGAGAGACCATCACGCGAAGGCCATGCCCGAGAGCGCACCAGGGGATGGACCCGAACAGGCTGCGGGTACGAAGAGTCTTTCATCAGCCCTTGTCACCATCGCCTTTGCCGATGTCTCGATGTCCATCGACAATGTGGTCGCGGTCGCAGCCATTGCCCGGGAGGACACGGCCCTTCTGGTCTTCGGACTGGCGCTGGCAATCCTGTTCATGGCGCTGTTCGCAACGTTCATAATGAGAATCATGATCCGGTTCGCATGGCTGTCTTGGGCGGGGCTCGTGTTCCTCGTATATCTGAGCGCGAAGATGCTTTATGACGGCTGGCCAGGGATGGTCGGCCTCGTTGGAACGATATGAGGAACCGCTCTGAACGAAAGATAGGCCGGTTCGGTACAGTTCCGACCGTTCCCGGCCTCACCCTCCGTCCCTTTGCCCTCAGGGATGGCGGTGCGGTCAACAAGCGAAGGCATTAACCCAAAAGGAGGTTATCATGTTGAAACACAATGGAATTGCCGGGATGGCGTTCGCGGCAGCGATCGGAATCGGTGCGCTGGGTTCGGTCGCATCGCTCCACGTCCAACGCCATATACCGTAAAGGCGGGTGCATTCCGCGTCGCCGCATGATAAGATGTGATCAAGGAATCCCCGCATGGAGGCACGGGATGCCCACCGAAAAGCAGAGAAAAGAACTTTTCGATTTCATCCATGACCCGCCGTCGGCCCCTCCTCCCGTCTTCGTAGGCCGAGGGGATATCCTCCACGACATCGAGAGGGCCGCGGCGTCGGTGTTCACCCATGGAAAGCCGGGACCGCATGGCAAACAGAAAGTGACGCGGATCATCCAGGGAGCCCCCGGCGCGGGCAAGTCCTCCATCCTGGCGGAGCTTGACCGGCGCAGTACCGCCCTGCGGAATTCGGTTCCGCGGATCCACAGCGTTCTCGTTCTCAACAGGGAAACACTGAATGATATGGAAGGGGTGATGCAGCAGGTCGGCGCGATGGCCTGCCTCTCGTCCCGCGGTTACCGCCGTGACCTGCTTGGGGTGGCGATGAAGGCGGGAGCGTCCGCCGTCCAGTCCACGACCGATATCGCGGGAATACGGGAGGTGATCGATTTTTTCGTCCGGCGGTTCGGCGGAACGCCGCAGACGCTGTCCGCCCTGGCCCGCAGGCTGCCGGGGCAGGACTGGGACTCTCCGCTTGTCGTCGCCATCGACGAGGCGCAGAACCTGCCACCGGACAGGAACTCTCCACAGGCCATATTCGTGCAGGCGCTGCACAACGCCAGCCATAGACTGCCGATCCTGCCGGTTCTGGCGGGACTGGGGGACACCAGGGACGTCATCCAGGCGGCGGGCCTGTCCCGTCCCGAGTTCAACCACGAGGTCGGCTGTCTGCCGCGGGAGGAGCGCGGGGAATACCTCTGGCGGCTACGGGCCATGTTCGGATTTCTGTCAGGTGAGGATGATGCCATGGTCCAGGATAACCTCCGCAGGCTGATGGACGACACCGAGGGCTGGCCACGGCATATGCACCATGCGTTCCAGGCGCTGGGTCACTGCGCGCGTCTGGCGAACGGGGACCTGTCGCGGGTGGACTGGAACGCTGTCCATGAGGGAGCGGAAAGCCGGCGGCGGGCCTATTACCAAAGCCAGCAGAGTCCACCGATGAGATACAGCGTCCGTCTGACGGGAGCGGTTCTGGACGGTCTGGCTGATGGGATGAAAATGGCCGGCGTTGATTCGCTGATTCGCCGCAGCGTCAGGGACGGGGATGGCTGGAGACTTCCAAAAAAAATGGACGCGGATGACTTCAGGCAGCATCTGCTCCATAAAGGTGCGCTTCAGGAACGGCTGGACGGCACATTTCACTGTCCGATTCCCAGTTTCCGGCGTTTTCTGTGGGATGAAGGCAGGAGAAGCCTGTCCGTTAGAGTTTGACTCATAAGTCACTGATTTAATCAACTGTTTGATTCCGGGGATTTAACTCCCGCGCGACGCGGCGGATGAGGAATCGGCAGGCGGCGAGCGTTTCGCCGAACTGGCTGAATTGGCTGGACGTATCCTGATCCGATGTGGAGACCCTGGCCTATCCGAGGAGTGTCATGGTTGGTGTCCCCTGTCTGGAAAACGACCGGTTTAGGGACGGTGCGGCGGTATGGCGTGATGGGACCGGATATCCACTGAAAAGCGTCCATTTATCCGGGGTATGAATATAATTCCCAAACTTTGCCGTTTCCAGGTTAGCGGGGCGTTCCGGTTCGGCGAGTTCGCCGGACGTTCCACTGATCCGCCTGCGTTGTAAGAGAACGGAACGGCTGCGACCGTACAGCGAAATGCAGGTCGCGCAATCCATATTCGCTCATATGGTGAGGGAGATCCGGTGTCTTGCCTGAGCAGGCTGTCCAGTGCCCCACGACGAGGCAGGTGCTTTGCCGGCTGGCCAGTTATTCGATCTGCCTGTTTCAGACCTGCGGCTTCCCGGCATCGATGCGGGGATGGCATTGCGCCACAGCTGGGTGTTTCGCTTCTGGATCGCGGGATTCAATGGCAGCTGACCGATGCCGGGATGCCCTGCAATCAGGATGTTGTAAACGGAATGCTAGCTGGCCGAGGCAAAGCCATGTGGCGCCGTCAAAGAAGATTTCCGCGTCCGCGCGTATTCCAATGGAGTCGCCTCAAGCGCGGACAGCGCCGTGTTCGTTTGATTCCGTTGCCTTGGACATATGTGGTCGCAGTTATGCGCGGGCATCAAGCGCCGAGAAAGGGAAAGGCCCCGGACAGTGCCGGGGCCTCCTGTCGAATATTGCCGCAGAGGTCAGATAGCGATCACCCCGCCATCTTCCTTGGTGACAACCACAACCGACGGACGGGGCGGCAGGCCATCCTGGAAGTTGGGGCAGCGGGTCGCCGGGTTCTCAAACGTCGGGTCACATTCAAAGCCGGGGAAGTCCTTGGCGCCATCGGTGCTTGGGTGCTGGACGGCAAGGAAGAGGGTCTTTGACCCATCGGCGAAGTGGGGTCCGCACAGTTCACTACCCGCAGGGCAGCGGAAAAAGAGCTTCGAGTGACCTCTTAGGTCCCCTTCGACCTCCAGCGAATAGAGACCGTCCGATTTGCCTGTGCGGCCCCAGCCCGAGCCTTGGTCCGTGGAAATCCAGAGGCGACCGGACTCGTCTATGGCACGGTTGTCGGGCGAACCGAACCAGCCGTGTTCCGATGTCTCGGTGTTCCACATAGCACCTACTTCTTCGATTGTCGGATCACCGCAGAGAACAGGTAGTGACCAGGTACCGGCCGCCGCCGAATGGTTGCCGCCCTCTTCCTTGATTTCGATGATGTGGCCGAAGCGGCTTTCCGGGCGAGGGTTGGCCGCGTCCGTCTGGTCTTCCTTGAGGCGTGAGTTGTTCGTCAGAATGACATAGGCCGTGCCCTCGCCGCGCGGCTGCGCGTCTTCAGGGCGGTCCATAGGCGTTGCTCCCAGGAGGTCAGTGGCCAGACGCGTGTCGATAGCGATATCAGCCTGACTTTCAAAACCATTCTCGGCAGTCAGCGGCCCTTCGCCATGAACCAACGGCAGCCAATCGATCATACCGTCGTCCAAGGATTATATCGCGACGCTTGCCACCAAAGCCGACTTCGCAGCGTTTGGCTCGAAGATGGATAAGGGTTTTGGAGCATTGAGAAACGATATGAAATGGATGAAGGTGATTGGCGCCGTTATCTTCGCCGCTGCCGCACTCCAGCTACTGAACAGAATCGAAGATCGGCTTTTCAGGACCTTTCCGTGATGGGGTGAGACAGGGTAAAACCGGATCTTGGCCTGTTGTGAGCGGGCTTGGGGGCGGCTGGTCGTCTTCCGCACCGGGTAATGGGCTCGTGATGTCAGGTTCCAGGAGCTGGCGCGCAAGACTTGACAGGTGATCAAGCGTCGCGTCGGTGAAACCCTATGCAGATAAGTGGGTGGTCAAGCGTGATCACGGTAATGGGATGGATTTCCGTCAGTTCGGCATTTTGAAGGCCCTGTGAAACTTTCTGTGAAAGAACTGGAGAAACTGTATCCGATGCAACGAGGGCATTCGGACAGTGATTGGGCGATGTGTCGATTTGAGGAAATCAATGCGACAACACGGATGGAAAGGTCCTGGCTCAACGATGCGCTGCCGTAGAGCGCGGAGCGGATTCTGTTGCGCAGACCTGACGGCTGCAGGACAAACGGGCCGTGCGGCGATGTGCAATGGAAATCTTGTTTCGACGGATTGCACTACCGAATTAAGTGGCCTGTTTGCAGCGGCGCGGCCTCTCGTGCGTCGCGAGGACCCCGCCTCTGCGAACTCGGGTATGGGGCGACGCAGGTAACGGGCAATTCCGTACTTTACGTCCATCATTACACGCTTCGGAGCCCCCAGATGGCTTGACATGGGCGGGGCAACGGGAAACGCTGGAATCGTCCAAGGAGTTCGTTACTGGAGCGCTAGGCATGCTTGTTCAACAGATCCTTAAGTCAAAACCCAAGGGCGGTGTCACCACCATCGATCCTGACGTAGCAGTTAGTGCGGCAGTGGAATTGCTGTCGAAAGCGCGAATCGGTGCCGTTATCGTCTCCACCGATGGAACGGTGCCGTTGGGCATTCTTTCCGAGCGGGACATCGTGCGTGAACTGGGGCAGCGCGGAACGGCTTGCCTACAGGATAAAGTAGAGGCACTGATGACGGCTAAATTGGTCGTTTGCGCTCGCGATGATACGGCGGACGAAGTGCTTTCACGGATGACGAAGGGGCGTTTCCGCCATATACCGGTTATGGATGGCAATGAGATGGTCGGGCTGATTTCAATCGGTGATGTGGTTAAGGCCCGACTGTCGGAACTGTCGATGGAGACAGAGGCGTTGCAGGGCATGATCATGGGGCATTGAGTTCCATTGTTTCGGAACTACGCCACATCCGAGCCGACCGGGAAACCTTGGAGCGCATGTCGTGGTTCGCTGAACGGGTGGGTAGGTTAGTCGGAAACGCCGCGGTTTCAGTCCACGCCGCGAAAGATTGTCTTGAAGCCGAGGGGAGGAACAATGCGAACCGGACTCTATGCCGGAACCTTCGATCCGTTGACGCTTGGACATTTCGATATCATATCAAGGGCTTGCCAGCTGTTCGATCGTCTTGTGATCGGAGTGTCGATCAACCGGGACAAATCGCCCCTATTCGATCTCGAAGAACGTGTCGCGATGGTCAGGGCTGAATGTGTCGACCTGGCGCAGGACATCGAAATAATCGTCCATCCCTTCGAAAACCTGCTGATCGATTGCGCACGCGATACAGGCGCGAAAGTGATTGTCCGCGGTCTGCGGGCAGTGGCGGATTTTGAATATGAATACCAGATGGTCGGAATGAACCGCATGATGGATGACGGGATAGAGACCGTTTTTCTTATGGCTGACATAAAATACCAGTCGATAGCGTCGAAGCTGGTCAAGGAAATCGCTCGTCTGGGTGGCGACGTATCCAAATTCGTCACGCCTTCGGTAGAACGTACACTGCACCGCAAGCTCGGTCGCTTATCCGAGGGTGCTTGGGCCCTCGGAGATTCGCGGGATTTCAAAGTCTGAGCGAGCGGAAATCCGGAGAATCCGGGTGCTCTTTTCCTCGATCAGATCAAACGACCCATTGCGACTGCGGTGTCGCACATTCTGTTCGAGAATCCCCATTCGTTGTCGTACCAACTCAATATGCGACAGAGATGACCCTCGATTACCTTGGTTTGGTCCATGTGGAACACCGAAGAACGGGGGTCGTGATTCAAATCCACTGACACCAGCTTTTCGTCCGTGTAGCCCATTATGCCTTCGAGCGGCCCATCAGCCGCCGTGCGGATGGCGTCATTGATCTCCTCCGGTGTTGTGGATCGCTCCGCTTCGAATGTCAGGTCGACGACCGAGACATTCGGGGTTGGAACCCGGATGGCAACACCATCAAGTTTACCCGCAAGTTCCGGCAAGACTAGGGAAACCGCCTTTGCCGCGCCGGTTGAGGTTGGAATCATCGATAGCGACGCGGCTCGTGCGCGGTAGAGATCCTTGTGCATCGTGTCCAGCGTCGGCTGATCACCGGTATAGCTGTGAATCGTTGTCATGAATCCTTTCACGATGCCGACGGCATCGTTCAACACCTTGGCGACCGGGCTGAGGCAGTTCGTGGTGCAGGATGCATTGGAGACGATAACGTCGTCCGCTGTCAGTAACCTATCGTTTACGCCGTAAACGACGGTTCTGTCGGCGTCTTTACCCGGTGCGGAGATCAGCACCCGGGAGGCTCCGTTTTGGAGATGCGCTTCGCACGTGTCTCTGGATGTAAAGATGCCAGTGCATTCCATCACGACATCGACGTCGCTCCATGGCAGTTCGGCGGGATTGCGGATTTCGGTAACCCGAATTGGTCCCCGGCCCACATCCATCGTATCCTCGCTCACCCGCACCTCGGCTGGAAACCGCCCATGTACGCTGTCGTAGCGCAAAAGATGTGCGTTGGTTTCAACTGGCCCCAGATCATTGATCGCCACGACTTCGATATCCGTTCGGCCCGATTCAATAACCGCACGCAGCACGTTTCGTCCGATACGACCAAACCCGTTGATAGCGACCCTTACTGCCATTCGCCTCTCTCCTTCTGAGGTGCCCCCCGCAATTGGGGCACACTATTTTGGCTTGTTTTAGCGCAGCAATTCCCGAACTTTCTCGGCCACTGCTTGGGCCGTGATACCGAATTGCTCGAACAGGATGTCATAAGGGGCCGATGCGCCGAAGCCAGACATACCGATGAAACCCGCCCGTGACTCGCGCCCCCGTTCACCCAGTAGCCAACGGTCCCAGCCCTGCCGGATCCCTGCCTCGATACCGACGCGCACTGGCCCGCTTGGAAGGACTCGCCGACGGTAGGTATCGTCCTGTTCTTCGAAAAGTTCCCATGAGGGCATCGATACGACACGAACGCCGGTTCCCTCCGACTGAAGCATCTCGCGGGCCGACAATGCAATGGACACTTCCGAACCGGTAGCGATCAGAATCGCCTGTCGCCTGCCCTCGGATTCGGCAAGCACATAGGCACCCTGCGCGGTCAGGTTCCTGACCTTATGTTCGGTACGAACTGTAGGCAGGCCCTGGCGGGTCAATGAAAGCACGGTGGGTCTATCCGTTTGACCTAGCGCCGTTTCCCAGGCTTCGGCGGTTTCGATCGCATCGGCCGGTCGTATCACGATCATGTTCGGCGTGGCGCGAAGCATCGAAAGGTGCTCAACAGGCTGGTGGGTCGGTCCATCCTCGCCAAGACCGATTGAATCATGCGTCATCACATAGATTGGGGCGATACCCATCAACGCCGAGAGCCGCATAGCGGCCCGGGCGTAATCGCTGAACACCATGAAAGTGCCACCGTAAGGTTTGACGCCGCCATGCAACGCCATTCCGTTCATGACGGCGGCCATACCATGTTCGCGGATTCCGTAATGGATGTAGCGACCGGTCCGCCGGTCCGGTGAGTGGATTCCGAGGTCCGATGTCTTGGTGTTGTTCGACCCTGACAAGTCAGCTGAACCGCCGATGGTTTCGCGCATGATCGGGTTTATGATTTCCAACGACCGTTCGCTGGCGGAGCGGGTGGCGAGTTTGGGCGCGGCTGCGGACATGTTTGCCTTGAGACGCCGAATCGCGGTGGAAAGCCGTTTTGGAACGCCGCCTTCCTGTTCAATTCGGAATTGGGACCGGCGCCTGTCGGAGAGGGAGGCAAACCGCTCTTCCCAGGCTTGGCGTTCGACAAGGCCGCGGCGTCCGATCGCTTCCCACTGCGCCTTGATGTCAGTCGGAATGTCGAATGCGTCGTGGCTCCAGCCATAGGTATTCTTGGCTTCGGCGTTCTGACTGGCGTCTGTCAATGCGCCGTGACCTTTGGCTGTGTCCTGTGCGGCATGGCCCAACGCGATATGGGTGCGGCACGCGATCATCGATGGCCTATCGCTTTCCCTGGCCGCTCCGATGGCGCTGTCGATGGCATCGGGATCATGGCCGTCGATTGCCTGAACGTGCCAGCCTGAGGCTTCGAAACGAGCCGCCTGGTCCGTGGCGTCCGCAAGGCCCACATGGCCGTCGATGGTGATGCTGTTGTTATCCCAGAAAACCGTGAGTCGTCCGAGTTTTTGCCGTCCGGCGAGCGTGATCGCTTCCTGACTCACTCCTTCCATAAGGCATCCGTCACCGGCGATAGCATAGGTGCGGTGATCCACCACGGTCCGGCCATATCGGGCGCGCAATACCTCTTCGGCGATGGCGAAACCGACCGAGTTCGCGAGTCCCTGACCGAGGGGCCCCGTGGTCGTTTCGATACCACCCGCATGTCCGTATTCGGGATGTCCTGCGGTGATGGAATTCCATTGCCGGAAATTCCTGATCTGTTCGAGCGTCATATCCGCGTAGCCGGTCAGGTGGAGCAGCGAATAGAGAAGCATCGAACCGTGACCCGCACTGAGGATGAAGCGGTCGCGATCCGGCCAATCCGGTGCCGAGGCGTCGAATTTCAGGTGTTTTTCGAACAGGACCGTCGCGACATCGGCCATTCCGATGGGCATGCCGGTATGGCCTGATTTGGCGGCGGCAACCGCGTCGATGGCGAGGGTCCGGATCGCGGCCGCCCTCATCCAATGATCGGGATGCTGTTCTTTCAGATCGGATAGGTCCACGGACAGGATCCTTCGGAGTGGTTGGATGGTTGGCGCGAGTGATAGCAATGTGGAAGGGAAGTGCAAGCACGTGGAGTGGGATATAGTTCGAAGAGTCCGGGTGTAAACGGTGATCGCAATTCCTGGTCACTTTTGAACAATCGCGCTCGAATTTCGAGGCCGCAACGGTCGGTACCGGAAACTATGGCGGGAGGAATTCGCCGGATTTATGTGGCATATGGATGACGGGGGTCAGACAAGATATAGCGCTTCCTGGGGCATTGGTGGTCTCGCATGCCACGAATCCTGTAGCTGGCTGATTTCGGAATTGATCTCCGCTAGCAATGCTCCTGTGAGAATGGTTATGGGGTATTTTCGAGTGATGAACCCGGTTGGCCAGCTGGTCTTGTGTTCGAATTATGATTTGCTGATGTACGGAGTTCTGACGGAACTTCGCGTGACAGGAATGGCGTCCACGCGATGCATATCCGGTAAGTTCGGCTATTGTGCGGCAGTGGCAGGGCAGCATATAACTTAAGCACCGGTCGGCTGGGGTCGGAGCGAAATTCGCCGAGGAGCGGTTTATGGACAGTATCGAGGATGTGGAACGGCGCATCGGAAACGCGCTCGACCGGATTGGGACGGCACTTGACGCCGTGCATTCAGCGACGCATGTCGCGGGACTTGAGGAAGCGCTGAATGCCGAAAGAAAATCCAAAGCTCAGCTGGAGGAGCGTATCGGTTCCCTGAATGACGAAATGCAGGCTCTGAAATCTCAGATCAACGAACTCACCGCATCCGAACGGAGCGCGCAGGAGGAACTGAAACGGCTCCGGGAATCAATCGAGCCTCTGCGAACGGAGGCGGCTGATGCCCACAAAGTGCGGAAGCTCAACCAAACGATGCGATCGGAAATGGATAGGATGAATTCGATTCGCAAAGCTGATCGAACCGAGCTTGACGAGGTTTTGGGACAGCTGAAGAAAGTTCTGGAGGTGAAAGCAAGTGCCTGATCTATCCATTACCATCTGTGGTCGTGAGTTCCCCATTTCCTGTGGCGAAGGTGAAGAACAGACGCTGCTGGAAGCGGCTGCGTTGTTGGACGCCGAGTCAAAAGCGCTATTGAAGCAGGACGAGCGGCTGACAGAACAGAAGATGCTACTGATGGCGGGTCTGGTTCTCGCTGATAGAACCTCAGGTCTGCAACGGGATCTACGCATCGAAAAGGAAAAGGCCACCGAGTTGGAAAAAGTGATTTCCAGCATTGGCGAGGTGCGCGCGTTGGCGCCATCGATCCCTGAGACCACGGTCGAAAACCTTTCCGAAATCGCATCGCGCGCCGAGGTTCTGGCCACGATGGTCGAGGAAATGGCGTCACTTTCCTGATATCAGGGAGATAATCGGCGATCGCAGGCCTTTTGCCTATCGCCCTACGTAGACACGCGGCTTCCGCTTCGGAAGAGGCCAATGAAGTAGGACGAAACGCGTGGCTAGATTTTGTATATTCAGGTTATGAATCCGTCGCAGTCATCGGTTGACCTGACGGAGGCTCTGTTTTCCATCATTCGGACAATGTCGTCGGTGCGATATTCCGTACAATCTCAGGTCTTCGAAATAATCCAGTTGGTCGAGAGACTTGATCGACCTGAGATCCGGCACCGCTGTCTGTCAGGCGTTCGACTCGCGGATCTGTTCAGCGGCTTCCTTGTTGTAGGCAACCCCATTCTCGTCGAGGAGAGTGTCAAGCTCTCCCGAAAGCGTCATTTCGGTTATGATATCACAACCCCCCACAAACTCACCTTTCACGTAGAGCTGCGGGATCGTCGGCCAGTCGGAAAATTCCTTTATTCCCTGCCTTATCGCGTCATCCGTCAGAACGTTAACGTCTTCGTAGTCGATGCCCATATAATCGAGCACACTGACGACCTTGCTGGAAAATCCACATTGCGGCATCGCCTTTGTGCCTTTCATGAACAGCACAACATCGTTGCTTATCACTGTTTCCTTGATCTGGGTCTGTGCTTGCGACATCGTTTCACTCCGGGACTTTCGTTGTCAGGGCCAGGGCGTGAAGTTCGCCCGCCGGGCCATCCATTTTTCCTTTAAGGGCTGCGTACACGGAGCGCTGCTGTTGGACTCGGTTCATGCCGCGAAAGCTCTCGTCGATAACCAAAGCCGACATATGCACACCGTCGTCACCCCGCACCTTAATCTCGGCGTCGGGAAACCGTTCCCTCAGAAGCTCTTCGATATCCTCTGCGAACATTGGCATGCCAGTCGGAGCTCCCGGATCGGTTGACTTCTCCGGGATACGTAAAGTGCGGCAGGCGATTTCGCAAGGGTGTGTAGATATTTCGTTGCTTCAGGCGGCGACCTTCCATTTCCGGAAGTCCGTCCGTCCGACCGTTCATTTGGCAGCGTTCTATCGCCACAATCCCGTTCGCACCGTTGACGAGTTATGGCCCCCCGTTCCGCTCTGAAGTGCAACACCGTTGATGGTGGGAAGCCGCGTTTCGGGTGCGGCATCCTGCGAATCGGCCAGATAACGGCGACAGTCCCTGTGCTCAGGATAGGAGAGTGTCATGCCCGAGGGCTACCGTCATCTGACCTTCGACGAAAGATGCCGGATATACGCGACGGGGAAAGGCGGGCTTTCGGACGGGGCCATCGCCGGGCGGCCGGGCCGCCATCCGGCCACCATATCGCGGGAGATCCGACGCAACGGCGGCGGGCGGGGATACCGGCAGGGACAGGCGTGGAGGAAGGCCACCGGGCGCCGGAGCGAGGCCTCTTCGGTCCCGGGGAAGCTGACGGAGGAGCGCTGGGCGAAGGTCGTGGCGAAGCTGGAGGAGGGCTGGAGCCCGGAACAGGTCCCGGGGCGTCTCCGGCTGGAGGACCCCGGCATGGTCGGCCGTCAGCGGATATACGACCTCGTACGCGCGGACGGCGGGGACGGAGGAACGCCTTTCGGGCACCTGCGGCGGCGGGGAAAGAAACCGGACCGGCAGGGTGGCCGCCACGCGGGCCGGGGTCACATCCCGGGCCGGAGGGACATCCCGGAGCGCCCGAAAGAGGGCGGGGCGAAGGCGAGAATCGGCGACTGGGAAGCGGACACGGTGATCGGTGGGGGAAACGGCGGTGCGGTGGTGTCGCCCGTTGACGGATGCCCGGAATTCACGCCTGTCCGACGGGTTGACGGAAAGAGGGCGGAGGCGGTCGGCGGGGCGATGACCGACCTTCCCGAGGGGCTCGGCGCCAGGGTCCACACGATCACGGCGGACAGTGGCAGGGAGTTCGCGGGGCACGCGAAGGTGGCGAAGGCGCCGGCGGCCGACTTCCTCCTCCCGACGCCCCACCACTCGTGGGAGCGGGGCCTGAACGG
Source organism: uncultured Rhodobacter sp. (assembly GCA_965201085.1). Lineage (GTDB taxonomy): Bacteria > Pseudomonadota > Alphaproteobacteria > Rhodobacterales > Rhodobacteraceae > JAPOUP01. The sequence continues at coordinate 367,810 of CBDAVS010000025.1, forward strand.
GCACACCGACGGGCTGCCGCCCCAGTACCTGCCGAAGGGGACCGACCTGCGGCAGGTCACGGACGCCCGCGTGAAGCGGGTCCAGGACATCCTGAACGCGCGCCCCCGCAAGGCGCCCGGCTACCTGACGCCGGCGGAGGCTTTCGCGCGGGCGCGGCCTCCCTGAGGCGCTTCGCCCCGTCGGCCGACGGGGGAGAGGGAATTCCGCAGGCGCGCCCGCCCGGTTTCGGTCGGGCCACCCCTTCCCTCGCCCGGACGGGCGCGCCACCTCCCGCCGCGGGGCCCTGCCGCCGCCGGGAGGCCCGGTTACGCTCCGGTCCGAAGGGACAGCCGCCGTATTCCGCGTGGAATCCGGGGCCCTGGCCGGAAAATCCCTCAACACCGGCCCGCCTCCTCCGCTCGGGCCACGCCCTCGCTCCGGAGGCGGGCCGGTGTTGCACTTCGGACTGGAAGTGGGGAGCTAAAATCCGGTGATTACCCCTGAGGGGCGGCATGTCATGGCGGTGTTGAAGACGCCGTCAGTTCTCGAAGAGCAGGGGATATGCCACATGACGGGGACCACCGTCACGACGTTGCCCGATCCACATGTGTTTTCACCGGACCCTCTGGCGGACATTCCGCGTTCCGGGGCGCGTGACCTGATCCAGCAGGCGGCTGAGGCGGAACTTTCGGCGTTGCTGGAGGCCCATACCGGTGATCGAGCGGCGGATGGCCGCGCACGTCTGGTGCGCCATGGACATCTGCCGGAACGTGAAGTGGTCACGGCGACCGGAACAGTGCCCGTGAAGGTTCCGCGCGTCCGGGATCGGGGTGATGGCGCCGGGAAGGTCCGCTTTGCACCGACGGTCCCGCCGCCGTACCTGCGCACGGCCAGATCCGTCGAAGGGCCGTTGCCCCGGCTCTATCCCAGGGGCATTTCCACAGGTGGCTTCCAGGAGGCTCCGGCCGCTTTGTCGGGGCCGGACGCATCGGGCCTGCCATCGACAGCGGTCTCACGGGCTCGGGGCGGACCGGTGGGAGCGGTATGACCGATGGCAACGGCGCGGTCCCGGCGTGCGCCGGTTCGTCCATATCCGGGCGGGCGGTGTCCACTTCCGGCCGCGCATGGCGGAGGAAAGTCATGTGTTCCGGTGCCTGTCGGTGCCGATGGATGGGGCCGCAGGGAAATCACCGGCCTTTCCGACGGGTATCGCGAAAGCGCCCGGGGTTGGCGTGGACTTGCGGCGACGCGGCCTCACGCGCGCGCCTGGGCTCGCCATTGGAGATGGTGCCTCGGGCTTCTGGAATGGGCTGCGGGAAGTTTTCGGGGCGACCCATGAACGGCGCCGCCGGTTCCATGAAACGGGCAATGTGCCGAACGCGATGCCCGGATCAGCGCAACCCGGAGCCAAGCGGCATCCGCATGACATCCGGCAGGCAGGGACGCGCGCGGACGCGGAGGCCGCGTTTGACCTCTTCGTCGAAACCCACGGCATCGGATACGACAGAGCTGTCGGGAAGCCGACCGGAGACCGCGACGTTCTCCCGGCCTTCCATGACTTCCCGGCAGGGCGCTGGAAACACATCCGGACGACCAGCCCAATCGAAAGCGCCTTTGCTGCCGTCAGGCATCGCACGGCCGGAACCAAAGGATGCCTCAGTCGAAGGACGGGCCTGGCCATGGCGTTCAGACCGATGATGTCGGCACAGGCGAAATGGCGCGGACCCGACGGAGCGAACCGGATCCCGGAGATCATACAGGGGATTGCGTTCAAGGACGGGATCAAACAACTTAAAACGCCGCCTGACCAAGGCCGTCACCAACTTTTGGGCATAGCTCGCCGTTGACCGACCACCGCGCTCCGCTCCTTTCATGCGTTCGGCCTTGATGGCCTTGTATCCCGCCTCTATACCGCCGGAACCCACGGGCAGGCTACGCCGCTATTATTTGGGTTAGTCAATCCCGGACTATAGTGTCCGACGCATTCGGCCACTATCCTTCGCCTGCCCTTCCATCGTCTTCAGCCACCCATACCCCGCTCGCCGCTCCTTCGTTTCGGCGATCGTCGCCTTCAGGGCGTCCGAGAGTTTCTCCAGCGCTCGGTACAGTTCGAGGATTAAAGTGATCCCCACCGCCCGGGCGCAGGGACAGGACCGATTTGGGATCCACACCATGCCGTCGAACAGTCTGGTGAGCTACTCCCGTCGAACATCCCCCGGCGCTTAGTGCTACGCTTCAGGTGCGCCGCAAATTCCTTTATTCTGCCCCCGCCGCGGGTGATCTCCGCGCTCTGGCTGACCGAGCCGGTGACGGTCCGGGCCTTTCCCGTCCCACGACCGTGCCTGACGTTGAATGTCCGGATGACTTTCGCTTCATGTGTCTTCGTCGTTCCGTCAGGGCCAGGGGCGAGATTTCTTTCATCCTTATAGAGGTTTAACGGTAATATCAGCGGTAACAGGAATTTACACTTGCGAAGCTGACCGACACACTTGGGACGCGGCTTCGACAATTTGCGGCGGTCCCCGAAATTCGCGATATAGCGGCAGTGACTGGAAGATGGTTATGTATCGCCGGACCGTCCGAAGCACGGTGCACCCAGACCCTTTCGTTGAGACCATGATCCGCGGTACGGGAGCCGACGGACATTGACATCATCTCCCTTTGGACCCGGTTTGCCCGGTTCATACGGTCACGAGCGCTCTGACAGAAGCGCTAGGAGCGGCGGATTGATATATAGATTCTCTCGACCCGTCCTGATCACCTCAAGGACTCCTCGGTCTACAAGAACTTTTAGGTAGGCAGAGGCTGTCTGGCGCTTGGCGATATCCGCTTTGACGACGTCGTTGATCCGGCAGTAGGGATGCACGAAAATCAGCTCCACCAACTCACGGGAGTATATCTGTGGCGCCATTTGCCGAATTGCGATGGCCGTTTCGTCGAGAAGTTTCCGGATCGCGTGAATTTTCGCCGTCGTCCATTCAGCCGTCACTTTGACGGCTTCCAGAATGAACAGGATCCATGTTTCCCAGTTCTGATTGATGGTCACTTCAAGCAGATATCTGTAATATAGGGTTTTGTTGCTGAGGATATGACGGCTGAGATAGAGGACGGGAATATCGAGCAGGCCTTTGTTGACGAGATAGAGAAGGTTGAGCACGCGCCCGGTTCGACCGTTTCCGTCAATAAATGGGTGGATTGCCTCGAACTGATAGTGCATGACAGCCATTCGGATCAGGGGGTCGATCTCTTCAGCCTCGTGAATATAGCGTTCCCAATTGGATAGTTTGGCTCTGAGAAGCTCCTCCCCCTGAGGCGGAGTGTAAATGACTCGTTTGGTTGCGTCATTGATCAATGCCGTTCCGCTCGTTTTACGAATATCCAGATCCACTCCCTTGACGACGCGGCAGACTTCGACCGCTACAGCGGTCGAAACCGGTCGGCGCTCCAGCATCTTGAAGCCTCTGTAAAGGGCGGTGCGGTAGCGCAGGGCCTCCTTGGTGGCGGGATCCGCTCGATTCCCTGCATCGTTTGCGTAGCGAAACAGCCGGTCCGCCGTCGTGACGATGTTCTCGATCTCGGAACTCGCCTGTGCTTCGAGCAGGGGGATCGAGTTTATCAGCATCGCTTGGTTCGGGACGAGCTTCCCGGAAACTCGGAGTTCCGCCAAAGCCGCCCGCGCGGTAATGCAACTCCGAAGAATCGGCATTGTCTCGATAGTTGGAGTGGGTGGCAGGTTGGGAAGGTCACTGAAAGGACGGTTGGGATCGAAAGCCATGTACGCATATCCTGTTTCCGTCGACACGTTTGTCGGATGTGTCGATTGCATCGACACGTCATCTAAATATGTCGAAGAAATCGCAATATATCGACATATATTGCCGCTGCAAGAAGGCAATCGCATGCCCCCGCAATTTCGCAGGGTCGGCAATCCATTTGATTGACGCTGCGCATCCAGGGCAATGTCAGTCGAATGCGGTGGCGAATGCCCTGATCTCGACGGTTTGGAAATGTAAATGTTTGATAAACCGTGAATCAATTTCCGGTCAGTCACTACTTTGAGCGGGTTTTCGGTAGTTTGTGGAAGCTCGGGAGCAGCGGCAGCCCGAAGGTCCTGTGGACCGTCCTGGTTTCCGGCGAAGGTTTCGACGGCAGCGCGTGGAGGTTGCCCCGCGGACTGGCCAGCACCGAGGTCTGGCGGGCCGTCAGGGCGGTGCGGATGGCTTTGGGGGGCATCGGCGGGTGGTTCTGCGGGTTGCCCCGGTATTCGAAGTGTCTCAGGCGGGCACAGGCATGAACGGGATGGCGAGATGGGTGCGGATGCGGTGCGGTTTCAAGTGAAAGACCGGCCGCGCCCGCAGGTCATGCCTGGATACGCGGAAGCTCTCCTCGACTTTCCAGAGGCCATTGTACCGCTCCAGCACCCTGGCCGCTGCCTGGTCGGGCAGGTTGGTGATGACGCCGCGCAGCCCGACCCACGCCGTCGCCTTCGCACTTGCCGGTGGAGAATAACGTTTAATATACAATTACTTGATGGCACACCCACCACAGCCGAAATCGATAAGCCGTCGAAGCCATGTACGCATATCCTGTTTCTGTCGACACGTTTGCCGGATGTGTCGATTGCATCGACAAGTTGTCTAAATGTGTCGAAAAAATCACGATATATCGACATATATTGCCGCTGCAAGCAGGCAAACCCATGCCCCCGCAAAATCGCAAGGTTGGCAATCCACTTGATCGCCACGAGCCATCGAGGGCAATGTCAGTCGAACGCGGAGGCGAATGCCGAACGGAACAGGACGGACAGTTCTTCGAGCGGCGCTGAACTTGTTCCGAACCTGACCGCTGACCCTCCGAACTGTCCGACGCTCGTCAACAAAACGCCCGCACGTCCGGCCGAGATCATCAAGGCTTCCGCCTGGTCAAAATTGCAGGCCACAAGATAACGAGCCTGATCCTCGCCGAAGAGTGTCTCCATGTCGCCGCTATCCAACATGATGCCGACCCCGGCCTCTTCGGCCAGTTCGAACGCCGCCAACGCCAATCCGCCGTCTCCAAGATCCGTACAGGCTCTGATCAGTTCACAGTGTTCCCGGATGAAACGACCATTCCGTCGTTCCTCGGCGAGATCGACGCTCGGCGGGTCGCCGTCTTCCCTGTTGAAAGCCTCCGCCAGGAGGGCCGACTGCCCAAGATGACCGGCCGTATTCCCCAAAACCAGCGCAACATGCCCCTCCCGAACCTCCCCCGATATCAGGTGCTTCTCGTCGGCGATCAGTCCTACGGCACCGATGGTCGGTGTCGGCAGGATCGGTTCGCCGTCCGTTTCATTGTATAGCGAGACATTGCCGGAAACGATTGGCATATCCAGCGCGGCGCAGGCGTCGCTGATTCCTTTTATCGCCTCCACCAACTGGCCCATGATTACCGGTTTTTCCGGATTGCCGAAATTGAGATTGTCGGTCGCGGCAAGTGGCTCGGCTCCAACGGCGCATAGGTTACGGTAAGCCTCGGCCACCGCCTGTCGTCCTCCTTGTTCAGGGCAGGCACGCACATACCGGGGAGTCACGTCGGAAGTGAAGGCAAGCATTTTCCCCGAGCCATGCACTCGGACAATTCCGGAGCCATGTCCGGGACCCCGTACCGTATCAGCCATCACACTGCTGTCGTATTGTTCGTAAACCCAATGTCGGGAAGCGTAATTGGGTGACGAGATCAGGGCCTTGAGACCATCGATCGGATCGATACGCGGCACTGTAGCAATTTGCTCGGCTGCGTCGGCCGGAACCCACGGTCGGTCGTATTCCGGGGCGGCACTGGAAAGACGCGACAGTGGAATATCCGCTTTGACTTCGTCGTTATGCACGACGATGAAGCGGTCATCGGCGATGGTCTCTCCAACGACGGCAAAGTCGAGTTCCCACTTCGTAAAGATGTTCCTCGCCTCGGCCTCCTTTTCCGGCCGTAGCACCATCAGCATGCGTTCCTGGGATTCGGAGAGCATCATCTCGTAAGCCGTCATGTGTTTTTCTCGTTGGGGTACATTGTCCAACCGTAACTCGATGCCCAGCCCACCCTTGTCGCCCATTTCTATGGCGGAGCAGGTCAATCCCGCCGCTCCCATGTCCTGTATCGCGATGACAGCACCGGTTCGCATCAACTCGAGGCAGGCCTCTAGCAACCGTTTCTCCGTGAACGGGTCGCCGACCTGCACGGTTGGGCGTTTTTCTTCAATCGTATCGTCAAATTCGGCGGAGGCCATCGTCGCCCCACCCACCCCGTCCCGACCCGTTCGCGCACCGAGATAGACGACCGGCATTCCGACGCCGCTCGCCGCCGAGTAAAAAACGCTGTCGGCATCAACCAGGCCCGCTGCGAATGCGTTGACCAGACAGTTGCCGTTATAGGACGGATGGAACCGGATTTCGCCGCCGACGGTAGGAACACCGAAGGAATTCCCGTAGCCGCCGATACCCGCAACGACGCCGTTCACGAGTTGGCGGGATCTTGCATGCGTTGGATCTCCGAATGAAAGCGAGTTCATAGCGGCGATCGGTCTCGCACCCATCGTGAACACATCACGGAGTATGCCACCGACACCGGTCGCCGCACCCTGATACGGCTCGATATAGGAAGGGTGGTTATGGCTTTCCATTTTGAAAACGACGGCCTGACCGTCGCCAATATCGACAACACCCGCGTTCTCTCCCGGTCCACAGATGACCTGAGGTCCGTCTGTCGGGAGGGTCCGCAGCCATTTCCGTGAGGATTTGTAAGAGCAATGCTCGTTCCACATCGACGAAAATATGCCCAGTTCGGTGAATGTCGGTTCTCGCCGCAGGATCTGGACGATCCTCTCGAATTCGTCGGGGTTGATCCCGTGGGTGGCAATCAGTTCCTCGGTGATTTCCGGTTCCGTCATCCCATCCTCTGAAACTGTTCGCCGAGACCTACCGCCCACACCGGAATATCGTTGCTGAGCCATTCATTTCGGATATGGTCAACTTTATCCCGGTCCAATCGGTCTTCGAACGAATGATCGGCATCCCAACAACGCGTTGCGAGGACCGTCGATCAAACCCAGCGCGTTTGACCACACCACCGGACGCTTCATCCATCATTTTCGCTATCCGAAAGTACGGCATGTGCTGACGTACGGGCAAGCTAAGCCCTGTCCGACGAGCCAATGGCCAGCCGTGCCCCACGTCCTTTCCGTCGGCGATAGGCGATGAGTTCCTCCAGTACGAAGTCCCGGAGCGCGGCGACCCGCTTCGAGTGCCGCAGCTCTTCCGGATAGGCCAAAAACACTGGCACTTCGTTGGATTCGACGTCATCGAGAACGCGTACGATTTTCGGAAAATCCTCGATCACATAATCCGGCAGCACGCCGATTCCCAGATTGTTGACGACGCCCTGCAATACTCCGTAATAGTTGTTAACGGTTAGCAGTGACTTCGGTCTGTGGGTCAGGAGCATTTCGACGAGGCTGACACCGGCGTTCACCTGAGAGCTGGTTGTGTTCTGGCAGATTAGCCTATGCCCCGAAAGGTCGGCCAGAGTTTTCGGCGTCCCGCGGTCCTGCAGGTAGGCCGGTGTCGCATAGAGCCGCATATGAACGCCCATCAACCGGCGGCGGACCAAATCAGCTTGACTTGGCTCTTTCATGCGGATCGCGACATCTGCCTCGCGCATGGGAAGATCCAACACACGTTCTTCCAGTATAAGGTCGATTCTCAGGTCTGGATAGGCCGAATAGAGGGTTGCCAGCCGTGGCGCCAGCCAAAGCGTTCCGAATCCGGTTGTCGTCGTTACCCGAAGATCGCCGAACACCTCTTCGGCGCTGTCGCGAATGCGGGCCGATGCCGCTTCGATACGGCGGGCCATGGCTTTGGCGGCGTCGAACAGCAGTTCGCCCTGCTCGGTGAGAATCAGGCCTCTCGCATGTCGGTGAAACAGGGTAGCGTTCAGGGACTCCTCAAGCGCGCTGATCTGCCTAGACACGGCGGACTGGCTCAGGTGCAGGATCTCACCCGCGTGGGTCAGGCTACCGGCATCGGCGACGGCATGGAATATTCGTAGCTTGTCCCAATCCATTTCCCCACATTGCCAATGGAGACTGGATGAATGCAACAGGTGAATTTGTCCTGGCCATGGAAGATTTCCGACCTGTATTGCATACCTCTTGTCAATCGCCGCAACCGGCTTGGATTGGACCGGGGATCGCCACTATTTGCGCCAATGGGCATCCAATATCCCGGCGGCGTGGTTGCGTGACGGGTGTCCCAGCCCCGAATCCGGGATGTCGGAATGCCAGTTCAGGCGCGTTCCCAGCACAATCCCCGCAATAGAGGAACGGGAAGCCGCTTTGCCGGCCCGAGCGGTGTTCGCGGAAAAATAGGCGCTTTCGGGGAATGACCTGCATCCCAGCGTCTTTTGGGCCAGCGGTCGTGACCCAGCGCTGGAACTCTTTGTTCGTGGGCACATTCACCGTATCGAGGGAACTCATTTATGGTCGATTTGCCCTCGTAGTAATCGGCAGGCGATTCCGTTCTGCGTTGCCTTAACCCGCATCCACCATCCTCTGATCTGGGAATTACAGGTTTCATTTCCGAGATTCGCAGCATTGATGTCGTGAGGTTCGGCCGCATATGAAGGCGATCCGATCATCCGTACTAATGCCGGTCTCATTCGAAACCAACACTTCGCACAGATCTCGAATAAATGTCCGCCAAGTCGTGTGTTTTCCATCCGTGGAGAGGATCAACCCTTCGGGAATTTCCCCACTGACGCGGTTCTCCGTTCAATCGGGATCCCACACGGCGCGGAAGTTCGTCCGGTGAGGGTGAGAATGATGACGACCGGAATTCACAATGCCCAAGACATGAGGGGCAGTATCGTCGAATTTGAGACGAAGTCTTCGCTCTGTCAGCGTTGAAACCGGATCGGGTTCCTTTAGAGTCTGAATCATTAGTCACTGATATGATCAGACCATTGTCTTTCATGGAGTTGACGCCCTCGCCACCCGCCTGGGCGGGAACCGGCGGGCGGCCGGCGTTCGTTCGTGCCTCACTCACGCCCGGACCGGTGGCGCGTGATGCCTCACCCCGGATGCCGGCGGGTTCCCGCAGAGGCGCCCGCAGTCCCTCGACAGGCGGCGGCACCGGCCCATCCAGGCGAAGGTCCGCTCCACGGCCCACCGGCGGCAGGGAACCGTGAACCCCTTGACATCCTCCGGTCTTTCGACGGTCCCGGTCACGTCCGGCAACCCCATCCCCCCAGGCCGCTCCCGCGGCTTCGGACCGGGGTGGCCACCGTCGGCGAACGGCCTGCACACCGTGGGCACCGTCTCCGGCGGCTCCGCGGTCAGGTCCGGCGCCCCGTCCCGGTCCTGGATGCCGGCGGTGTGAACCGTCATGACGACCGGTGTGCCGTCGGCGTCCACGATCAGGTGCCTTTTCCTCCCCTTCACCTTCCTGCCGGCGTGGTGGCCGCGGGACCGCCGCTCTCCGCGGTCCTCACCGGCCGGCTGTCGACCGGGGCGGCGGCCGGCTCCGCGGAGCGCCCCGGACACCGCCGCGCGAGGTCCCGGAGACGATGCGCGGTACGCTCCGGGAGCCCGCTCCGCCGCCATGCGTAAAAACAGTTCCGGCCGGTGGAAAACGGTGGATATCCAGAGGGTGACGCCCGCCACCGGCATCCCGTGGACAGGATATGCCGCCCCCCGTCGAACACCGACCGAAGGTCGGCCCCGCGCGGCCGTCCCATCCTTCCCCGCTTCGGCGGCATCGGCCCGATGACGGTCCATTCGGCGTCGGTCAGGTCATTTTGACTGTGGTCGTCCGGGCGCTTATGGAGCTGTTGGGTGGTCCTGTCCCGGGGCATGGCGATCTCCGGATCTGGGTGCGTTCACCAACCGGAATGCCACATCCTGCGGGACCACTCAACTTATGGAACAAACTCTTAGGTTGGGTCAGACCAAAGGAGGAACCGTCATGGAAAAAAGGCTCATCGATTTGTCGGTCGCAATGGAAGCCGATATTGCGGCTGATCCGCCGGGCCTCGAACCAAAAATTAGGGGATTATGTAGCAAAGTGCCGAACGCGGCTGTGCCGGACTCCAGTAACCGGCTAGCCGTTGTTCATTCCGGTTTGTCCACATATTTAATCTTGACGGGTTTGCATAGCGCGTCAACGGCTTTCTCAAAAGACGCGTTAACCCGCATATCCGCATGTAATTCCGGCTTGCTTATACGATAATCGCTCCTGGCAATCCGGACTTCCCTAGGCTCAACTTTCTCTCCTTTCATGATCAACTCCGTCATTTGATTTCCTCCTGTTACGCCGCGAGCCTCGTTATCAGGTATTCCATGCCCCTGTTTCCCTTCACGGAATTGCAGCGTCCGCACAGAAGCTGGAGGTTCCCGATGTGGTCTGTCCCTCCCTTTGAGCGCGGAATGATATGATCGACCGTGAGGTTCGGCAACTGGAAGTGCGTTTTGCATCCGTTGCAGTTACCGCTTTGCTCGCCATACAGAAGCCGTCTGTTCTTCACGTCATTGTAGCGGATCAGCTTGCCGATATCGGTGCGCTGCGGGATGTCGGTGCGGTTGACCACCGTATGGTGGGCGAACATGCCCAGCTCGTTCCTGAGCCGCAGCAGCACCAGTTCAGCGGCCTTCGGTGAAACATCTATCCCAACCCATTCCCTGCCCAGATCCTGCGCCGCTATGCACGCCGTCGCGCAGCCGCAGAACGGGTCCAGAATTATGTCTCCCTCGTTGGAACTCGCGGAGATGATCCTTTCAAGAAGTGAACGGGGCTTCTGCGTGGGGTAGCCCGTGCGCTCCTTGGCCTGGGAGTTGAGATAGGAAATGTCCCAAACGTCGCGCATGGACTTCATACGACTTGTGTCATCCGTGTAAGAGTTTGAATCATAAGTCACTGATATGATTAAACCATTGTTTTTCATGGAGTTGACGCCCTCGCCACCCGCCTGAGCAGGAACCGGCAGGCGGCCAGCGTTCGTTCGTGCCTCACTCACGCCCGGACCGGTGGCGCGTGATGCCTCACCCCGGATGCCAGCGAGTTCTCGCTGAGCCTTTCGTAATCTTTCGACAGGCGGCGGCACCGGCCCATCCAGGCGAAGGTCCGCTCCACGACCCACCGGCGGCAGGGAACAGTGAACCCTTTGACATCCTTCGGTTTTTCGACGATCCTGATCACGTCCGGCAACCCCATCCCCCCAGGCCGCTCCCGCAGCTTCGGACCCGGGTGGCCACCGTCGGCGAACAGCCTATACACCGTGGGCACCGTCTCCAGCAGCTTCGCGATCAGGTCCGGCGCCCCGTCCCGGTCCTGGATGTCGGCGGTGTGAACCGTCATGACGATCGGTGTGCCGTCGGCGTCCACGATCAGGTGCCTTTTCCTCCCCTTCACCTTCCTGCCGGCGTCGTGGCCGCGGGGGCCGCCGCTCTCCGTGGTCCTCACCGACCGGCTGTCGACCGGGGCGGCGGTCGGCTCCGCGGAGCGCCCCGAACACCGCCGCGCGAGGTCCCGGAGACGATGCACGATACGCGCCAGGAGCCCGCTCCGCCGCCATGCGTAAAAATGGTTCCGGTCGGTGGAAAACGGTGGATATCCAGAGGGTGACGCGCGCCACTGGCATCCCGTGGACAGGATATACCGGCCCGCGTCGAACACCGACCGAAGGTCGGCCCCGCGCGGCCGTCCCATCCTTCCCTGCTTCGGAAGCATCGGCTCGACGACGGTCCATTCGGCGTCGGTCAGGTCATTTTGACTGTGGTCGTCCGGGCGCTTATGGAGCTGTTGGGTGGTCCTGTCCCAGGGCATGGCGATCTCCGGATTTGGGTAAACGGTCAATCTGGAATACCACATCCTGCGGGACCACTCAACTTATGGAACAAACTCTAAGACTGTTCTATCGTCCCTTCCGCGAAAACCGTTCGCCTCGCGCCTTTGTGCCTGGATTTGGCGCTGTAGGCTTCCTGAAGTGCGTTGAATGCCGTTTTGCAGGATACCGCATAGAACAGAATTATGTCGTGCATCCGTTGGAAATGTTTTGTCGCTCCTGTCCATCTCTGATAGCTCCACACGATTTCATTCCTGAACGCCTTCCGACCGAACACGGCGTCCATGACCAGCTTCAGGTAGTGGCTCATGGTCGGATCGCAGTGGAGATAGATTGAACCGGTTGGCTTCAGGATACGCCGCATCTCCAGCAGCCGCGCCGCCATGTGGATCAGATAGGCCTTATCGCTTTTGGTCATGGCAGCGGCGATGACCCGGTTAAGGGCCGGTTCCTTCGCCTCGATCAGGTCAAGCCATGCGATGTCCACGTCCGCCAGCGTCCACGTGTCCCTGAACGCCGCCCCCGCCGCTTCGCTACCGATCGGCGCCGCGTAGTTGGCTTTCGAGTTGAACGGCGGATCAAGGTAGATCAGATCCACGCATTCGGAGTTCATGCCCCGCATGATAGGAAGGTTGTCACCCGTCCAGACCGTCTGGTTGGACCAGTTAGCTTCCACCGGTCAGTGCCTCGCCCCGGACGGCAGTCCGTTGTCTGCGATCAGTTCCCTGTAGCGCAGCCGCTTACCAACCCCGCCGTCCGCTATCGCGGCCATGATGCATATCGTGTCCCCTTCACGAAGGTTGTGGCGCGTTACGAACTCATCCACATACCGATGCATGTGCTTTTTGCTGAACTTATGGAAGGTTCCCTTGTGGGCGCGCTTGAGCATCGCCCAGAACGACTCTACGCCATTCGTATGCGCGTCGTCCCGCACGTATTCCCCGGAACTGTGGCGCACTGTTTCGTGCTGGCGCTTCATGCCTACGTATGACGCGTTGTCGTCGGTATAGACCTGCGCTTTCGGTTCGGTGCGTTCCTCGACGAATCCCTGAAGCGTTTTCGCCTTTGTGTCCGTCACCACCCTGGCGGCGACCTGGTTGGTCTCCCGATCCTTCGCGCCGACAACCACCGTCTTGCCAACCGTTCCACGTCCGGCCTTCAGTCTGTCTTTCGCGTGCTTGTTGCGCTCAAGGCCGCCGACGTAGGTTTCGTCGGCTTCCACCGGACCGGCGAACACGGGGTTTTCTTCGGCAAGTGCAACCCTTAGGCGATGCGCAAGGAACCATGCCGAACGCTGGTTGATGTTCAGGTCCCGATGCAGCTTCATGGACGACACGCTTTTCAGGCTTGTTGACAGAAGATAGGTGGCGATCATCCAGACCTGGAAACCCAGCTTTGAGCTTTCCATCACCGTTCCCGTTTTGGCGCTGAAGCGTTTCGCGCATTCCTTCGACCGGCAACGGTATGGCATGGACTTGTGCTTTGCGCCCGTCTGGACATTCTTCGATCCGCAGTGGGGGCATTCAATGCCATTCGGCCACCGCCGGTTTACAAACCATGCCTCCGCCGTAGCGTCATCTGGAAACCTCTGGAAAAGCTGGATAATGCTGATCCCGTTTCGGTCTGATTTTCCGGCTGTGCAATGACGCGACATGATTCGTCTCCCCAAGTGACAATTGTCAATTTAGAGAAGAGTGCCGAAACCGTCAGCCCCTCTTCGGCACTTTTCTACATAATCCCCAAAAATTACCTATATCGATCATGATACGGGTGCACAGGAATTTCAGGCGATGTTCGGGATACCGGTCGAAAAGCTGCTCGAAGGTAAGGGTGCGGTGATCTAACAGATGGAGATAACCACCCACAACGGAACGCATCTCGATGCGCCCTGGCACTATTACCCGACCATGAACGGTGGCGAACGCGCCATCACCATTGATGAGGTGCCACTCGACTGATGTATGGGCCCGGGTGTCAAGCTCGATTTCCGCGCTTTGCCCGACGGTCATGTCATGACGGCCAATGAAGTCGAAGCCGATCTGGACCGTATGGACCACAATCTTCAACCCGGAGAAATTGTTCTGGTCAGCACCCGCGCTGGCGGCCGGTACGGCGATGCCGACTGGTGAGCGCGGGTTGTGGCATGGGACGCGAAGCCACCCTTTGGCTCGCCAGCAAAGGGATGCGCGTCAGCGGTACCGATGCCTGGAACTGGGACGCGCCTCTGATGAGTCAGATGGCTCGGATCAAGGAAACCGGTGATTTTGGCCTGTTCTGGGAAGGTCACAAAGCGGGAGCGGATTGTGTATGTTGCCACATAGAAAAGGTTGGCGAATCTCGATTCGCTGCCAGACAAGGGTTTTGAAGTCATGGCCTTCCCGGTCAAGGTGGCAAGGGCTTCGGCAGGCTGGTGTCGGGTGGTCGCGATGCTTCGAGACTGAGACCCCTCTGAACCAGGGACGGCTTACACGGGGTATGCGGTAAAGGCCGATCAAACATTATGTGTTTCGAGGTGCGAGGGAGCATTGGGCCAATGATCATTTCATAAAGCGTTGGTCCGGGTTGCGGGGCCCCAGCATTTTTCGTAATGGACCGGCCTAATGTTCATTCAAGCGGATTGGAGCGTTTCGGTAATTCCTCCACCGATGAAAACTGACCTCGAGATGCATTTCCTACACGAGTTGATCGACATGGCGGTATAGGTGCCTGATGCCAAACCAAATAAGTCTTGGCTAAAGGCATGTCTCTAATACGTGGTTGAAAGTTGTGCGCTCGGGTGTCCATTCCCCCGTTCTCGAAGCGATTGGCATTGGAAAATCATCCCGGTGACCGAGGCTTTCTCGCTCAGCGACGGTAAGATCGGTGAATCTGCCGCTATCGGGATAATGCGCCAGTATCGGATCGACCGGCGAAAACCACAGGCGATGCTTCCGAGCGACAAATGCCTCGCAATGCCCAAGCTGGCCAACCCAGGACTGTCGGGAACTCCATTGGACGATCACCGGTGGCGGACCGGCAAATCTGTTGGGTGGAGCGCTGCAATCACCCGGCAAAGGAGCCTGCCCATGTCAATGATCGCCTCGATCTGAAGCGCGGAGGACCCGCACAGGCCGGGATCTGGAAGCCTGTCTCCCGATCATATCCAGACATGGGTGAATCGTGTTGCGAAAGATAGATTCTAAAGACAGAACATCAGGGTAGAAACGCAGGTGCGCCATGGCCATGCAGCTTCTCTACACCGGAAACTTCAAAAAGACGCGCCTGAACGAGTCTGAAAAGCAGCGCTGCTTCAAAGCGGTCAACCTGTTCCAGCGCAATCCGAGACATCCAGGACTTAAATTCGAGCGGCTTGGCAGCGGTGGAAGAAACCACTGTTCCATCCGCGCGTCGAAAGAGCTTCGGATAATTCTGGCTGTTTACCCTGATTTTCAGGATCCCGGCATTACGGCTCTATTCCACATGGACCACCATGACCCGGCCTATGCCTGGTCCGAGAAACGCGGTTTCAATACCGATATGGATTGGATGGCCGGTTCGCTTGGGACCAGCGGCTTCCATGAGAAGCACACCGGCGGGATTCTGGCTCTGGAACCGAATGCCGGAAAATCTCTGGCCGAAGAGCTTGCCAAACTCGACGGCTTGGCGGAATGGCAACTGTTCCTACACCCCAAACAGCGGGTGCTGGTGCAGCGCCGCTACAGGGCGGCGGCGCGCTTCCGAGGAGGGGCTGGAACCGGAAAGACGGTCATCGGCCTGCACCGAGCCGTGGAACTTGGAAATCGCTACAGGGACGGCAGGATCCTGTTCACCACATTCAGCAGATCGCTCACCGATCATCTCGGGCATCTGTTCAGCCAGATCCCGAATGCCCCGGAGAACGTCGATTTCATCAATATCGACCTGCTCGCAAAGAAAATCGCGCCTGAACAATTGAAGGTGGATTTCTGCAGGTCAAAGTCCGCTTTCAAGCAGGCTTTCAGCGAGACCGTTTCCAAGACGCCTCTTGCCGCCGGCGGCGAGGAATATCTCAAGGACGAGATCGTTCGGATCATCAAGGGCCGCGGCGCCACACGGGAGCAGTATCTGGACACAGGGAAATTCCAGCGCCTTGGTCGCAGGCGCACGTTCAAGCGACGCGACCGGGAACAGTGCTGGATGCTGCGCGAGGCCTGGGACCGATACATGGCGCAGGCGGGCGTCGTGGATTTCGCCGACATCCTGATAGAGGCGAGAGATCGCGCACGAGAGAACGAGACCCCACCCTACCGGGCGGCCATCGTCGATGAGGCGCAGGACATGACGGTTGTGGGACTGGAACTGGTGCGCGCCTTGGTCTGTGGTGCGCCCGGAAATCCGATGCCATCCGATGGCGTGTTGATCCTGGATGACCTGGCGCAGCAGATCTACAAGGGAGGGATTCTGCTTCGCTGGTCGGGGCTCGATGTCAAGGGGCGCTCGGAGGTGCTCACGATGAATTACCGCAACACCGAGCAGGTCCTGGCAGCCGCCCGGGCGATCAGAGGCACCGAGCTGTCCGTGAAAGACGAAGAAGATGACGGAGCGGCCTGGCCCGAGCGGTTCGAACTGGAAGAGGGTCCCAATCCGGTCTTTCTGAGCGTGAAGCCGAAAGGGGAAATTCCTGCCATAGCGCATGAAATCAACAACCTGATCCAGAAGGAACAGGTCGCTCCCGAGGCGATCGCCATCCTGACGACACTGAACATGGATGTCGAAAGCCTCGTGCGCACGCTTGGCGGGAAACTTTCCATCCCCTGCGCCAATCTGAAAGACCAGCAGAGCGGCAGGCTCGATTCCGGCGTGCGGGTCGGCACCTTCGACCGGGGAAAAGGTATGGAATTCGAAGCGGTCTTCATACCAAGGCTCGGCAGCGGTCACTTTCCTCGGCTGCCCCCTCTGCCGGAAATCGCCGGTCAACTCGAACGGCAGGAACCCGAATCGGTGTCCTCTCCGCAGTTCGAGGAGAAAGCCGAGGCAAGGCAGATTGAACTGGACCGTCTTTATGTTGGAATGACGCGGGCCCGTAAATGGCTGTTCCTGATAGCGGACGAGGATCCCTGCGATGAAATCAATAAGGCTTGGGAACACTTTGATTGGCGTCGTTTGTGACCCGCCCTGACGCTTCGCATGGACCCGATACAGAAACGGGTCGGCGGAGCGAATACCTCGCACCGGTCTCAAAGTTACAGAGGTGCGTTGTCAAATCTGCGCCTATGCCGCGATGCTTTGAGTCTCTTCGGAGACTATACGGCTTCGTGCATTTGGACGGGTTTTCATACCGAGACCGACCAATGGACGGATGAAATAGTCGCCTTCCGGCAGGGTTCGCAACCCATTTCAGGGTGACGCATGTCGGCTATGCTCCGCGCTGGCACACTCTTCAAAGCGGCTGAAGGATTCTATAAAGCCGGGGTCGGGCTTGTTTGGAAAGGCGCTTGACATGCGGCAGGACGTTTCTTTGGCGGACCGATTTGATCTGGGAAAATCTCCCGTTCTACTTAACGGCACCCAGGCTCTCGTCCGTCTGATGCTGATGCAGAAGGCGCGTGACCGAGTGGCGGGCCTGAACACCGCCGGATATGTATCGGGGTATCGCGGTTCGCCGCTCGGAGCGGTGGACGTTACCATGGAGCGTGCCCGCAGCGTATTGGAAGCGAGCGAAATCCTGTTCCAACCCGGCATCAACGAGGATCTCGCCGCAACCGCGATCTGGGGCACGCAGCAGGCCGAACTCCGGGGTGAAGGCCGGTTCGACGGTGTGTTCGGGCTCTGGTACGGCAAGGGTCCCGGCGTTGACCGATCGGGTGACGTCATGCGGCATGCCAATTTCGCGGGTACCTCGAAACACGGCGGCGTACTCATGGCGATGGGTGACGACCACACCGGGGAAAGTTCGACGACGCTGCACCAATCCGACTGGGCGATGGTCGACGCTTACATGCCGGTACTCTCACCAGCGGGTGTGCAGGAGATCCTGGATTACGGTCTGTACGGATTTGAACTGGGTCGGTTCGCGGGGCTCTGGTGCGGGTTGAAGCTCATGAAGGACACGGTTGAATCCACCGCTGTGGTCGACGGCAGACCGGAGAGAATGTCATTCGTACGGCCTGAATTCGACATGCCGGAGGGTGGGCTTAACATCCGGCTTATAGATGATCGCGTTCCGCAGGAGGCGCGAATGATCGACTACAAAAGGTTCGCCGCGGAGGCATTCGCCCGGGCGAACCGAATGGATCGGCGCGTATTGGGTCACCCGGGCGCGAAGATAGGTTTCGTCGCCGCCGGCAAGAACTGGCTCGATCTCGTGCACGCCCTTTCACTTCTCGGCATCGGCCCGGACGAAGCCGTGCGACTGGGGCTCACCACCTACAAGGTCGCCCAGACCTGGCCACTGGACACTGCGAGTTTTCACGAATGGGCGGACGGGCTCGATCTGATCGTCGTCGTGGAGGAGAAACGCAAACTGATCGAGGTACAGATCAAGGAAGCCATATTCGATGACCGGCGCGGACGCCGGGTATATGGCTGGCATAAGGGAGACGTTTGGCGTGATGGCGAGCGGATCCAGCTGTTTCCGACACGCTATTGCCTCGATCCCGTGGTCATCGCCGAACGGATTGGCGAAATCCTGATCGAAGAGGGGCGCGACACCGACAGGATCCGTGCCGGGTTGGCTTCACTCTCGGAGACCCGGAAGGCACTGAACGCACCGGAAATAACGGGGCGATTGCCCTATTTCTGCTCCGGGTGCCCGCACAATTCCTCCACCAAGCTGCCCCAGGGCGCACGGGCCTATGCGGGAATCGGCTGTCACTTCATGGTTCAATGGATGGACCGCGAGACCGTCGGCTTTACCCATATGGGTGGCGAGGGCGCGAACTGGGTCGGTGAGGCGCCATTCTCGACCCGCGATCATGTTTTCCAGAACATTGGCGACGGCACCTATAACCATTCCGGTGTTCAGGCGATTCGCTTCGCATTGGCGGCGGGAACCAACGTTACCTACAAGATACTGTATAACGACGCCGTTGCCATGACCGGTGGACAGGGAAATGACGGCGGATTGACCGCCGACCGGATCGCCAGCGAACTCCTGGCCATGGGCGTCTCCAACGTCGCGCTCGTATATGACCGGAAGGAAGGCGTTGATCTATCGCTCTTTCCGCGTGAGGTAACCCGTCATGAGCGCGCCGAACTCCAGAGCGTTCAGGAGCGATTGAGCAGGTGCAAAGGCGTTTCCGCGATTGTCTACCTGCAGACCTGCGCAGCCGAAAAACGTCGGCGGCGCCGACGCGGGCGGATGCACGATCCGGACAGCCGTGTCTTCATTAACACTGATATCTGCGAGGGCTGCGGTGATTGCGGCGTACAGTCAAACTGTGTATCGATCGTTCCGGTCGAGACCGAATTCGGTCGAAAGCGGGCCATCGACCAATCTACCTGCAATAAGGACTTCTCGTGCCTGAACGGTTTCTGTCCGAGTTTCGTGACCGTCAAGGGCGTGAAACTCCGCCGTGAGGCGACCGCCACCGTGGATGTGAGCGGACTGCCTCTCCCGAATCTTCCGAGGATAGAAGGTACCCACAATGTGGTCATTACCGGCGTGGGTGGAACCGGCGTAGTCACCATCGGTGCGGTGATGGCCATGGCGGCGCATGTCGATGGCAAGGGCGCCGGAATGATGGAAATGGCCGGACTCGCGCAGAAGGGCGGCGCGGTACATGTCCATTGCCGTATTGCGGAAAACCCTGACGATATCAGCGCCGTTCGTGTTGCCGCCGGGGAATGCGATGCCCTGATCGGCGGTGATTTTCTGGTCAGCGCCGATGCCGCAACGCTTGGGTTGATGAGGTCTGGACGCACCGGTGCCGTCGTTAACAGTCATGAGATCATCACCGGTGATTTCACGCATGACACAGAATTCACCCTACCGTCCGAGAGGCTGAAACTCACCCTTAGCTCAAAACTGCGGGATCGCCTCACTTTGCTTAACGCTTCCGAATTGGCAAGAATGCTGCTGGGGGATTCGATTTACTCCAACATGATCGTGTTCGGGGCAGCGTGGCAAGGCGGGCATGTCCCGCTTCGCCATGAAGCGATTCTTTCCGCTATCGAACTCAACGGCACAGCCGTCGAGCGCAACACAATGGCGTTCGACTACGGGCGCTGGGCATGGCTCAATCCAGAAGAAGCGAATGTATTGACCCGGTCGCACGTGACCGAACTGCCAAGATCCATCGAGGACAGGATCGATCACCGCGCCGGTCATCTTGTCGACTATCAGAACGCCGGTCTGGCGAAACGCTATCGTCAACTGGTCGATCGGTTCGAAGAACCACGGATGAGGGAGGCGGTCGCCAAAGGATACCACAGGGTTCTAGCATACAAGGATGAATACGAAGTCGCGAGACTGCTCTTGCACACGGAGGACAGGGTGCGCAGGGAATTCGAAGGTGAGCCGACACTGAAATATCATCTGGCGCCCCCGGTCCTTTCGAAAGCGGGTCCGGGCCGACGGCCCGCCAAACGCGAGCTCGGTTCCTGGATATTACCAGTTATGAGATTGCTGACCCGGTTGAAATGGCTGCGCGGAACGCCATTGGATCCCTTCGGGTACTCCGCCGAGCGAAGAATGGAGCGAGCGCTCATCCGGCAATACGAGTCCGATATGATGGACTTGCCGGAACTCACGGGTGATCGGCTGGATGCTGCGGTCGCTCTCGCGGAGCTTCCTTTGCGTATCAGGGGATTCGGTCCGGTTAAGGCTGACAATGCGGAGAAAGCCGTGAAGATGCGAAGTGACCTGCTGGTCGCTCTACGTTCCAAGTCCGCGCTCGACAGGGCCGCTGAGTGACGGTCTGCCCCTGTCCCGTAAAATATGGAAGCCTCTAAAAACCCGGCCTTTCCGCACGTGTTCCGATTCATTGGATCCGGGAGGACCCGGAGATGCACGGCTCCGGTTCTTTCGGTCTCCCGGACCATCCCGGGCACCTGCCGCGGACGGGCGGTCCGCCCGGGGCTCCTGAACGTCATGTGGATCCCGGGGCCTTTCGCCCGGTATTGACTGAAGCGCCCGGCCACGGGGACCGGCCGGAAGGCGGCCGGCCTCCCCGTGACCCTGTGACGATGTCCGGGATTCCGGTGCCGGCGTCGATGGATGGCCCGGGCGACGGGCGGACGGGGTTTCCGGTCCGAAACCCGGGAAACCGCGGCCGGCCCGGCGGAAACTGTGGCCCGGCTCCGTCCGGAATCCGGGAATCACCCGCCTGACATTCGCGCCGGAATATGGGTTTATTGAGGTTTCAATATGGATATAATTCGCGTCTGTTCCGGATTGCAGGTCACCCGATCCATACGCTGCGGGTCTCGCTGACAATAGAAACCTGGGCATGAGGGGACGAACCGGTACGCATCGTAACCGGCGGGTCGGTTGCTCGGGTTAGGTTCATGTCGTATGCGTCGATTCAGAATCCCTCATGGCGTTTCTGCATGAACGGACATATTAACTGACACCCAAGCCTCTCGGATCCATGGATTATGGGTTCGAATACGAAGAGCGCTGGATTATATGAGACGGGCATGGCGGTTGGTATTTTCGATTCCGGGCTTGGTGGGCTGACCATACTAGACGAAGCTGAAAGGGAGTTGCCTCATGTTTCGTTCGTATATTTTGCCGACCATGCCAACATACCCTACGGCGTACGTGATACCGACGCCATCTACAGCCTCACGACGGCGGCCGTCGGGCGGTTGTTTGAGGCGGGCTGCGACCTCGTGATTTTGGCCTGCAACACGGCGAGCGCCGCGGCGCTCCGGCGGATGCAGGAAAACTGGGTGCCACGCGACAGGCGTGTTCTCGGAGTCTTCGTGCCGATGATCGAGGCATTGACCGAGCGTCAATGGGGCGACAACTCTCCTCCACGTGAAGTCGGGGTCAAGCATGTGGCTTTGTTCGCCACTCCCGCGACGGTGCGTAGCCGGGCGTTCCAGCGGGAGCTGGCGTTTCGGGCGGTTGGTGTGGATGTGGAGGCGCAGGCCTGCGGTGGTGTGGTCGACGCGATCGAGGAAGGTGATCTGGAACTGGCCGAGGCGCTTGTGCGCAGCCATGTCGAGGCGCTTAAGCGGAAGATGCCGAATCCAGAGGCCGCCGTGCTGGGATGTACGCATTATCCGCTGATGGAGAGCGTGTTCAGGGAAGCGCTGGGTCCAAGCGTCACCGTCTACTCCCAGCCAAAGCTCGTTGCGGCCAGCCTCTGCGATTACCTTGGACGACATCCCTACATGCTTGGGCCCGGGAAGGACGCGAAATACCTGACGACGGGCGACCCGGCTAGGGTCTCCGACCAGGCCACCCGTTTTCTGAGGCGCAGGATCGCGTTTTCATCCGCCTGATTGCGCATGAGCGCTCAAGCGGTTAAATCGCCGTCTGTCATTACGGGATCGGTTCGCCATGTCGCACGACATCGCTATTCTGGGGGCTTCCGGCTACACGGGCGCCGAGTTGGTTCGATTGGTCGCAACCCATCCATCGATGAGGATAGCGGCTCTTGGCGCCGACCGTCGGGCCGGGATGACAATGGCGGAAGTGTTTCCGCATCTGAGGCATCTGGATCTGCCGGGTCTGGTGAAGATCGAAGAGATCGACTTCAGCGGCATTGACCTGTGTTTCTGCGCCCTGCCGCACGCAACCAGCCAGACTGTCATCCGTGACCTGCCTGCGAAGGTAAAAGTCGTGGATCTTTCCGCTGACTTCCGGCTGCGGGATCCGGAAGCATATCAAAGATGGTACGGAAAGGAACACCAGGCGTTGGACCTGCAGGGCGGAGCGGTCTACGGGTTGACCGAGTTCAACCGCGACCGGATCAGGACCGCCCGGCTGGTGGCTGGCACTGGCTGCAACGCCGCCGCGGGACAGTTCGCGCTGCGACCGCTTGTAGAGGCCGGGGTGATCGATCTCGAAAACATCATCATCGATCTCAAGGCAGGCGCTTCCGGTGCTGGAAGGTCAATGAAAGAGCATCTGCTGTTCGCCGAACTGTTCGAGAATGCCAAAGGATATTCGCTCGGAGGCGTCCACCGGCATCTCGGCGAATTCGATCAGGAGCTGTCAGCCATCGCCGGTCGCCCCGTACGCATTATGTTCACACCCCACCTGATTTCCGCGACGCGCGGTATTCTTGTGTCCACCTATCTGCATGGTGAGCCTGAAATTATTCATGGCTGTCTTTCCAGAGCATATGCCGAAGAGGCATTCGTTGTGGTTCTTCCGTACGGACAGGTGCCGGGGATGAAAGATGTGCGTGGATCGAACTTCGTCCATATCGGTGTTGTGGGTGATCGCATCGCGGGGCGCGCCACGGTGATAGCGGCGCTGGACAACCTTACGAAAGGGTCATCCGGCCAGGCGGTGCAGAACGCGAACCTGATGCTTGGCGAGGCAGAGACCGCCGGGCTGATGCTTGCTCCGGTGTATCCGTGAGCGAGAGCTTCGTCATGGTTCAAATGGATACGTGTTGCCTGGATGGGTGGATGAGTCGGTCGTGGAACCTCGGATGAGGGGGCTCAGGAAGCGGCGACGTATCCAGGTTATCGTACTGGCCTCCGTGGCCTTCGCCGTTGCGACCGGATTGATTGGCTACGCGATGCGGGACGGCATCAATTTCTTCCGCTCGCCGGCCGAACTTGTAGACCGTCCGCCCCCTTCGAACGAAGTCTTTCGTCTGGGTGGCCTGGTTGAGGAAGGAACCCTCGTGCGCGGTCAGGATGCCAGGGTGACATTCTCGGTGACCGATGGTGGCGCCTCGGTTCCGGTGTCGTTTTCCGGTTTCCTTCCTGACCTGTTCGGCGAGGGCCAGGGCATGATCGCCACCGGCAGGTTGGTTGACGGGATCTTCCTGGCTACCGAAATTCTTGCCAAGCACGACGAGACCTATATGCCCCGAGAAGTGATCGATGCGCTGAAAGAACAGGGTGTCTACCAGGAGCCTAGCGGATAGACCTGTAGCCTGAAGCCGTGAGTTGGGTCGATGGCTTGATGGCTTTAAGCGTGGAACTCACCGAGCTTTCCGACGAACCATCCGAGGTTGGCGTGTTTTCCGTAGCGAGCGGAGCCGGAAATCGGTTGACTGACTGCATCGATATCGCTGTAAACGATACAGTTCAGTCGGAGCGCCCGCGTATTTGATTTTCTTCAGCGAAGACGCATCCTGTGAAACCTGCCGCTCAGCCTCATTGCCACGTGTGGACAGTGACTCGGTGGTTTCGATGATCCACTCGCTCCGCAGACCGCCGATTAAAAGCCTCATAGGTACACCTTGAGTACAAACCGCTTTCCAGCCCGTGAACAAGCCCGAATGGTCTGCTGCGTGATTTCGGCCGGACTCGAAAGTGACGTTTGGCTGACCGGTGTGACGCGGGAGAATTGGGGTAGCGTATGTCGGACCAGGAATCCTATGAATGTTCTCTCATTGAGAAGAAATGATGGGCGATTAGCATGGCAGAGATTCGACCCGGACTTTGGAGTTGCTACGGCCACCGTATGGTGGCCAAAGGGTCCGCCTCCGCCGGTGAGGTCGGCAATTCAGGTTTTCTGATTTCGATATGTGTGACCGCTATCCGTTTGTCAACATACGAAGAGCCCAATTCGCAATCCGCACCACCACGCCGGGTCGGTTGACCGTATCATGTCGTCGCTGGCTTAAAGGTATTGCGTAGTCTTTCTCAGCGCCGAAAGTTGGAAAGCCGAAAGGCAGACGCTGAACTGCTGGCGGTCGCATATATGATTTCCCGTCCGATCTCAAACTCGATGGCTCCGCGCGACTTTCGGGGGTGAAGTATTTCGCCTCAGTCATTGTCGATTTTCCCGGCACCTGCGCCGCGGGCGCGAGAGGCGGCGGATTCCGGGACGTATGTGCGAACCGCAAACGCATCAAGCCGATCCCAGAGGCTGACAGCGACATCAATCGATCCATCCAGCGGCTTCAGTTGGGTTGCTTGCTTGGCCGACCCGTCTGGCCTCCATGCCCTGGCGGCGGCAAATGCGATGGCAGGCCGAAAGTCGGGGGCTGGCCTACCGCCATATTCAGCGGAATCCAGAGCGAGCGTCAGGTCGGTAAGACCGGTGCCCCCCGCTTCGATGTCATCCGTGATCCAGGCGATGTCCTCGATGGTGAGAAACGGCGCCGCGGCATAGAGGTCTTCCGCCATCGCAAGCGGTAGCCGCGCACCGCGCGCCGCCTTCATAAGGTGCGCCCCGATCTCCGCGCGGGAACGGTTCATGGGAGTCCGAAAGCTGGCAGCCAAGAATCGGGCGTTCTGTCAAGCTCGTCAAACAGAGGTGCGCCCTGCGCCAACGTAATGCGTGTCCAGCGATCGGATTTGGGGTCGAACCTTGAGGCGCCGAAAAAGGCCAGCTTGCATCGCAGCATGTCGATGGGACGGCAGTCCGCGCTGATCAGGTTGTCACGGATCTCGGCGTAAGGATGGCGCATCAGGGTCTGTACCCGGCGTAGCGCGGCACGGTGCTCGGGGTGGTCGCCGAGGAAGGCTCTCAGGTCTTCGTTACGGGACTCCAGCGCCATCGCCATCGCCTGCACTTGGCGGGCGATGTCGAGAGGACTTTCGCGGTCTGCCCCGGGTTCCTCGAAACGGAGGCCAATACGGGGTTCGAGCTTGGATTCCGAGACATACCAGAATTTGGCCTGTTCATGGGCCCGCTCGAAGTCGATGGCGAGCGCCCAGCCCCAGTCGCGTGATAGTGAGTCGCGCAGATCGTCAAGTGGCATGGCATGGTCGATTTGAGGGCTGAAAGGTGTTGCCATGCGGTCGGTCAGGTCGTCCACGAGAGAGCCGAAGGGCTCGATGAGGAATGCAACCACAAGTTCCTGCAGCTGTATCGAGCCTGACCGGGCGGTTTGCCACAGCGCGTCGATAGGATCGTTGCGATCGAGCGAGATGCTGGAAAGATGATCGATAAAGTCGGACCAATCCCGGCGAAGTGCGTTGATTTCAGCCTGCGCCTCGACGTCGGGAACGCACCACTCGCTCAAGTGCTGAGCAACGCGATTGGCAAGATGATGCAGACGCGCGGCTTGGGCCGGGGTGAGAGCCGGAAGCGCCCGGACGCGGGCGAACGCGGTTTCGCGAACCTGCATCCAGGCGTCGAGCAGTAGCGGATGACTGACGAGAAAGGGTGCCATACCGAGACCGGTGGCGTTACCGATGCCAAGATGGCGCTTCAGGCGACGCTCAAGAGGCGCACCTCCCAGATGCTCGACAAGATCATGGGTGAGGCCGCGAATCAGCCAGATAGTGAGCATTTCGGCCATGAAGGGACCGGACAGTCCGGTCCGGTCGACGATGCGCGCGCGATCCGCGAGACCGAACTTTCCATTCGCGTAGACGGCGGTCGTGCGCATCAGATAACCGGTTTCGTTTATGCTTGCGGCGTCGGGCTGTCGCCCGGCGCGCAGGGCCTCGATCACGCGGGAAAACAGGCGGACGGATTTGTTGGCGCGGGAGAGCACGAGGTCGCGGTCGGTGTAGCGGGCGGCCTCCTGTTTCGGCGCCGTGGCGCGGATGCGGGCGATTTCCTGCGCATCGGGCACACCGTCAAAGAGGACATAGGCGCTGTCCCAGGCTTCGGCTATGACACGGTCGGTGCGGTCTTCATCGGAGAGCGCCATCGTGACGGCGACGAGCGAATAGGTGCGTCCGCCGAAGGAAACGGAGTAGACGGCGTGGCCATGGCCCCGACCGTCGATATTCCAGACGGACCGTGTGACCCGGGCGTTTTCGCAATGCATTCGTCTCAGGAGCGTGGGCAGAAAAGACAGCCGTGTCGGGAAGGCGGCGCCCATACGGTCAAGACGCATCACCTGCTCCGCCGGTCGGAGTGACAGGGTTGGATGTTCGGGGAGGTCTTTCACGGTTCCGGGCCGAAGCTGTGATCGTAGAACCGCAGCCAGTTTCCGCCCATGAGGGCTTCGATTTCATCTGCGACGAAGCCGGTCACTTCGAGACCCTGTCGGATATTGGCCCAATCGCGGTTATCGGCAAACCAGCGGGGCATCGCCGGGAAACCCGGCCTGTCGGCGCTGCCTTCGTCGTATTCCATTGAATTGGACCAGCGCCCGGAACGCATCCATTCCACCACTTCGTCAGGCTGGCTCTGACACAGATCGGAGCCGATGCCGAGATTCCACACGCCGTAGCGTTCGCTTGCCTCGGCGATCATCCGACAGAAACTCCCGAGGGAGCAGTGGGCACCTTTGTCCAGATGATGGGGATAGAGCGAGAATCCGAGCATGCCGCCGCGGTCGGTGAGCGCCTTGATTACGGTATCGGACTTGTTGCGAAGGGCCGGATGCCACCAATGTGGGTTGGCGTGGGTAATGGCGATGGGGCGGGAGGAGGTTTCGATGGTCTCAAGCGTGGAACGTTCAGCCGAGTGAGACATGTCGATGACAAGGCCGACGCGGTTCATCTCGGCGATAGCCTGTCTGCCAAATCGTGTCAGGCCCGGGTCTTCGCTCTCGTAGCATCCGGTCGCAAGCAGCGATTGGTTGTTGTAGCTCAGCTGCATGAAGCGGATGCCAAGCTGATGGCAGATCTCGATCAAGCAGATGTCATCCTCGATCGGGCTCGGATTCTGGAATCCGAAGAAGATGGCCGTTCGGTTGGATTCCTGTGCCCGACGAACATCGGCACCTGCCGTACCTTTGAAGATGAGGTCGGGATAGGCCTGAAACCACCGGTTCCAGGCCTCCAGATTCAGTGCCATTTCACGAAAGTTCTCGTGATAGGCGACGGTGACATGAACCGCATCGACACCGCCTTGACGTAGTTGGCGGAAAATTTCGGGCGACCAGTTGCAGTATTGCAGGTTATCGATCAGTGGAGAATTCATGCTGCAAGAGTGAACTGAACCTTGGCGGCTGGCAATGGCTTTTTGAGACCTCTTTGATCGGGTAGGAACCATGAGCACGCTGTCTCCCGGTATTGCGCACCGCATGTTTCCATACCGGTAGCCGCTGGATTGGGGTAGTACCTTCTCCAGCGTGGCGGTGGATCAAAAAAACGAGAAGTTACCCGTGTTCGCGCCGTACATTGGATTTTCATCACCGTTATTGCACTGATCCAGTGCCTAAGCTTCCGTGCTTAGGCTTTGATCCCGTCTCGTAGGATAGTGTCTGCCAGAAACCCCGTGTTTTTCCGGGGATCGGGCCGGATCCGGCGGATTCCGGCTTCACGGGGCCGTGGCCGGGCCCGTCGGAGCGCCGCCCGGGGCTTCGACGGGACGGTCGGTGGCGGGAACATATGGTGAACATCCGGGCCTCCGCCGGCCCGCGGGCACGCCGGTGCGGGCCCCGCAGCGGCGGGACCTTCCATGGGCCGGTTTACCGGTGGACGCCCCGGTCAGGCGGCGGCGGGGAGCCTGAGGCGCTCCCTCGCCCGGAGCATCAGGCCGGGGCGGTGGACGTTCGCGGCCAGCACCGCCAGCGCCACGGCGCCGGCGAAACCCTCCTTTCCGTGGCTCCGCACCCGGTCGAGGCCACGGTGCTCCAGGCTGTTGATGGCCGACCCGCCGGCGGCGTGGGCGCGCCGCGCCCCGCGGAACGCCTCCCCGCTTTCCCGGACGCGGTCCGCCTTCGACAGCCTCCCTTTCCGCGGCATGGCGTCGGCTCCAGCATCCCGTCAGGCCCCAGCCGGTCCGGGGGGCTGTGCGGACCGCGGTCGAAGCTCACCACCGACAGGTCGGGGAACCGGGCCCGCGCCTCCCCGCCCATGGGGACCGCCACGTCCACGTCGCTCCCCTCCCGCATGACGGAACGGTGCGGGAGGAATCGGTGACGGTCCTCAAGGACGCGGACCGGAACGCCGGGCTCCACCGGGACCCCGGCCTTTCCCTTCGATATCCAGCGCGTGTGCGGCCCGGATATCGGGTGCACCTTCCCGCGGTGCGGGATCGTCCCTCCCTTCAGGATCCGCCGTCCGGTCAGGTCCGCCTGGTGCACGACATGGCCGATGAGGCCCCGGATACTGTCCGATGGGCCCGGGATACCCAACATACCGTCGATCTCCGCGCGGCCCGCCTCCGCCCTGTCCGCCAGCTTCAGCGCCAGCCGGAGCGGCGCCTCCACGTCCCTCGGGCGCGGGTTGGCGAGCCGTGACGTGGCGACACCGGGACAGGGCCTGCGGAGCTTTCCGCAAAGGTATTCCTTCCACCGCCAGCCGGGCGGCCCCAGCCCCCCGCAGGCCCGGGACGTGTCCCGGACCATGCACCGCGCCGCGTCCATCGCCAGGCTGCGGTCGGTCGGATGGTGGATGTCGGTCCCGGCCACGAAGGAATGGCGGCGGCCGCGCAACGCGGCGCCGGGCTTTTTTCCGGCCACCCTGTGGCCCCTCTCCACGACCATCCTTCCGACCTCGGCGGGAAGCTCCGGCGAGGGGAGCGACACGCTGTCAACCAGACGCCGGTATCCGTATCCGTCCACGTTCCATGATCCGTGGCCCGGCCTTCGGCCTTCGCCGGATCGGGATGTGCTGGTTCGCCGGTTCCCGAAGCCGGTCGAAACCGCACCCGAGACCCTGCTTCACGACCCCCAGCACCAGGATGGTCACCGGTTCCATCCCCGGCCTGCCGACCCGGCGGCTCCTTCCGGGCAGCACCATCCTGCCCGGAAGCCGGAACAGCCGCTTTCGGGTCCCTTCGTCGCCGCAGGGGTCCTGGAGGCCGATCAGGATCGCCGGGATGTCGTCCCTCGATTTCACGGTCGGCCTGATCCTCGTGATGTCGGGGGCGCCGGGCCGCCGCCGGGTGTCGTGGACCCTGCGCATGGGGGCCTCCTGAAGGGGAGGATTGGCGGATTCCGCGGTATATGGTGGTGAAATCGCCCCCTGACCGCCATATCCGGTGAATCCTTGCAAGGCAAATTCCGTCATTTGCCGCGAAAAAATCGCAGCTTGGCAGTTTTCTGGCGGATACCAATTAGGAAGACTTGCGGTCTCCGAAAAACAGCAGTTTGATTTTTTGGCGAGATCCCTCCTTAAGGATTTCTTTTTCGGAAAACGTCCCCCTGTATTATTCCATGCGTTACAGTGGGCGGGATCATCGGGAAGTGGATCCCAGCCAATCCACACTTCTTCCTTTCGAAGCATACCTGCCGGAAAGCAGCCAACCGCGACGAACCGGTTGGCCGCCCATTCTTCAACGGTCACCTCCTGGCATTCAAGAATCTTTTTCGCCGCGAGAGAAAGACCACCGTACCTGTCGCTTGACGGACTGAATGCACCCGAGGAAATTCGATATCCATCATCGTGCACTATCCATCGCCCGGGGATCCCTCGCAGCAAAATATCGTCATCGAGAATCTGCTCATGATCGTGCGGTTCCGTGAACCCTACCGCGTCTCGCGGAGGGTTCCGCATTTCTGCGCAGCTCATTAACTGGACAGCTCCCGGAACAGGGGGGCTATTTCCTCGACTTTAAACGGGTCATCCAGAGTAAATTCCTCGTAACGTCCATCACCAGTGCACTCGAAATCGACATACACCGTACCGCTGGGAACAATCACCACCTCAACCTCGTAGCCGTCGACGAACCACTCAAGCTGCAATCCGCCATCGGATAGCGGAACCACAACCGGAACGAGCTGCGTACTCCGCTCTATCCGCGCCGTGAATCGACGCGCGTTTTCCGCGACATCCGGCTGCACGGGAAGTCCATCATAACCATCCCATCCCCGAGGAAGATTCATGAGTTCAATGATCGACGCTTCTATCTGGGCCGGCAGCCCCGCCACCGCTCGTTCGGTTTCGTCCGGCAACTCCGCCTCGGCCTCTTCGGTTGTGGCGGTAGCGGTCTGGCTCCAGGGAATCGGTAAATCGAACCACTCGATATCATGCGTGCGACCGGGCGATCCATCCACCCACATATGGATCAAGAACCCCCGAACCTCCATGTCAATAGCAATGTGAGTGTCTGTCTGCCCGTGGCCTCGAGCCCCCGATACGGATTGAGGAGCATGGATTCCGGTGTACGCATCCGCCGTCCTCCAGGGACTTCGGTGCCTGCAGTGCGCATACCTAAATGCCGGTGGATAGGAATGAGTTGCACGGTTTTCGTATGTTGCAGCGGTATCCATTACGGAACATCTCCTTTCACGGCGATTTCTTTTGCGGCGCTGACAAGCTCGTCAAAGACTCCGAGAAATGCATGACGGGGAATCTCCCTGTCCGGTGTCGGAACTGTATTGATGTCAGGTTCCAGCCGGCGAAAATATCTCACTTTCGCAGCCCGCGCGGAGGGGACGCCGGCCGCGATGGTTACTTCGAGACTTCTACCCTCAGCGGAGGACCATTTAGCCAGCCTGTTTATTTCCAGGCCTTCTAGGCATCGAGACCTGCGCCGCCTGTTGATTTGGTACATGAAATCGCGGGTATCATCGGCGGCAACTTCGACGGCCGGCAGCATATCATTCAAGTGGGCGCAGGTTTCCCGCGGGGAACCAGTCGGGAACATCAGATTGACCGCAAATGCAATTCGATTGACAGGAGGACAATGCGCTTTCAGCCAATCACACATCAATCCGTGGAACGGAGGGATTGCATCGGGGAAGGCACCAATGCTGCCTGGAGCATCCGGGTTCATATCTGCGGAGACTAGCCAGTGGATCTGCCCTCGCAGGCTATCGACCTGAAGCCAGGCCTCACCCCAAGGACCTTCCTCGATAACCCGCTGCTGCTGTGGCGGCCGCTTCACCGTTTCCGGCTGCTTTCCCGCCCCCTTCTCCCAGTGTGAAGTCCCTAGGGCAGCGGTTCCGTCCAGCGGGAAAACCGACAGACGCATGGTCTCGGCTGTCCAATCGTGTATACCGGCGTTTGACCCCCACTTCCAGTCCGAAGTGCAACACCGGCCCGCCTCCGGAGCGAGGGCGTGGCCCGAGCGGAGGAGGCGGGCCGGTGTTGCACTTCGGACTGGAAGTGGGGTCTCAATGAAACACACACACATAAAAGAAAGGCTCAGTTCCACAATTGCAGCGTTCCACCGTCCGGTTCCGCTTCCAACGGCGCTCCCGAAGGGGGTGATATCGCCGGGAAAAGCCTGTCCGGCGGCGGGGCGGGCCGGAATACGCCACGCCCGCCGGCTCCCGCGCGGACGGGAGTGCGCCGGTCCGCCGGCGATCCCGGGCGAGGGGCATCTCCATGGCGGGCGGGGCCTTCTCGCCGGTCCACCCGGTCCGCGCCGCGGTGTCGGAAAAACTCCAGACAATGGCCGGGGTGTTTCGTCGCCACGCCGTCGGACCGCGGCATCCAGCCCCCGGCGGCGCTTCGACAGGCCCGGCCAGGGTCCCGTGAAGCCCGAATCCGCCGGATTCGGCCCTGTCACCGGAAAACACGGGGTTTTCTGGAAGACACTATCTATGGCGTGCCCTTCAAGGGTTGTTTCCCGGCATCGCGCCTCGGGCACGGTCTCAAGGCCCTTGAACAGCTTGGCGAAGTTTCCCTCCATCGCGTCGAGCGGTCGGCCGTGGGAATTCGGAACCGGTATGGTCGACCGTCTCCTGTTTGAGATGGCGCTTGCGCATCGCAGCGAAAGGATTGCCCCTTCGGTTGGAAACATCGATCCCGCACTATCGGCACCGGCATTGACTCAGGTTTCCCTGCCGGGGATCAACCCTGAGAGGCCGTCTTTCACTATCCTGAGCACCGATGGACGGCGATCTGCGGAAAACGGCAGTGGACGGCAGACTTCCATTGCCGAAAGCCCAACCCGTGCGGTCATCATTCCGTTCACCAATCCCTCACCGAATCGTCCCGAAAGTTTGGCGAGAAGGGTTCCGCCGAATACCTGCGTCAGCAGGTCGTCGCCTGCCGCCATCGCGCCTGTGGCAACCAGATGGCTCAGCACGTGACGGACCAGTCGCCAGGTGCCGAATAGGACCGGTCGTCCACCGTAGATTTCGGCGATGCGTCGGATCATGTGCAGATTTGTGATAAGTGCCGTCGCAACATCCGCCAAAGCCAGCGGCAGCAGAGCCGTAACGGTTGCGACCCTCCTTGTCGCGACTTCCACCTCATGGCGGGCCATTTCGTCGAGCGGACCAAGAATTTCGATCTCGGCTTGGTCCACCAGAGTTACGGCGTCAATGACCTCGCTACGCGCCTCGGCCAGTCGCGCACGACCCCATCCGGTTTCCGGCCGATACGCATAGAACTGAACCAGCCGTTCCACCAGAATGCGCGCCCGGTCGGGATCCTCCGTGGCCCGTACCGCTTCCGCATCGCATCGGAATCGGCCAACCCGTGAGAGCCGCGCGAATGCCGCCACCTCGTACAGGATCTGAAGCGAGAGCAAGGCGAGAAGGGCCATGACCACCACGGTCGCCGTCCAGCCAAGAATCGGCGACCGCATAAACGACGAGATAACGAAATCCCAGATCGCAACCGAAACCGCAAGGCCAACAAATGCCGCGATGAGTCTCCAGAGCCAACGCATTATCCGCGAAGGGCGCCGGGTCGCCAAATGGGCCGCTGTCTGCATCGCAGCGCCCTGTGGCTTTTCCTCCGCATCCGTCACCACCGGCGCATTGGCCACATCTGGAGCGGATTGTGCCCCGTCGAGATAAATCAGAACCGGATCTTTGGGTGCGCTCATCCTTGATCTCGATCCGCTGCGAGCCGATGCCCCGTATGTCGCAGGACATTGCCGACGTGATCGATGGGCACCGCTTCCTCCAAACCGCCGGTTTCAAAAACATCGCGGTCATGTGGGCTGTCGGTATCCGTCGGGAGCGCCAATACTGGCATCGTCGCCTGTCTCTGTGTCGAAAGCGCGCTGCCAAGGTTCTCCCGTTGCGCGTGTCGGCAAACGTATAGGGTGGAGGCGGGCCGATCGAGACAGACCGAAAAGCCGGTGGAGGGATGTTGGGTGTCTGCCGGAACCACAGAATCCCTCTCCACCAAATCTTCTTTGGGACCCGGGAGGCCCACACAAGCGGGGATGTGCTGATTCCGGAAGGTGTCAACGATGAATTCCAGCTTTACCGTACCCTTTGGGTCGGCATCGATAGGTGGAGTCGGACGCCGGCAATCCGGGCTCATAGCCGATCTCCGATCAGAAACTGCAGCGCTTTGTCGAGTCTGAGAGTTTGTTCCATAAGTTGAGTGGTCCCGCAGGATGTGGCATTCCGGTTGGTGAACGCAACCAGATACGGAGAGAGCCATGCCCTGGAACAGGACCACCCAACAGATCCATAAGCGCCCGGACGACTACAGTCAAAACGATCTGACCGACGCCGAATGGACCATCATCGAGCCGATGCTGCCGAAGCAGGGAAGGATGGGACGGCCGCGCGAGGTCGACCTTCGGTCGGTGTTCGACGCGGTCCAGTATATCCTGTCCACGGGATGCCAGTGGCGCGCGTTACCCTCTGGATATCCACCGTTTTCCACCGTCCAGAACTATTTTTACGCATGGCGGCGGAGCGGGCTCCTGGAGCGTCTCGTGCATCGTCTCCGGGACCTCGCGCGGCGGTGTTCGGGGCGCTCCGCGGAGCCGACCGCCGCCTCGATCGACAGCCAGTCGGTGAAGACCACGGAGAGCGGCGGGCCCCGCGGCTACGACGCCGGGAAGAAGGTGAAGGGGAGGAAAAGGCACCTGATCGTGGACGCCGACGGCACACCGATCGTCATGACGGTTCACACCGCCGACATCCAGGACCGGGACGGCGCACCGGACCTGATCGCGAAGCTGCTGGAGACGGTGCCCACGGTGTGTAGGCTGTTCGCCGACGGTGGCTACGCGGGTCCGAAGCTGCGGGAGCGGCTTGAGGGGATGGGGTTGTCGAACGTGATCAGGATCGTCGAAAAACCGAAGAATGTCAAAGGGTTCACTGTTCTCTACCGCCGGTGGGTCGTGGAGCGGACCTTCGCCTGGATGGGCCGGTGCCGCCGCCTGTCGAAAGATTACGAAAGGCTCAGTGAGAACTCGCTGGCATGGGCGCAGCTGGCCGCCTGCCGGTTCCTGCTCAGGCGGGTGGCGAGGGCGTCAACTCCATGAAAAACAATAGTTTAATGATATCAGTGACTTATGATTCAAACTCTGATATGGGGTGGACCGTCTCCCGATTTCAGCATCAACCTTGTGGGGGCGAAAGATACGCCGCTGTAATTCATATCCGGCCAACTCCGTGCCCCTTGTCGGGCCGGGTGCAGTAGCGCTCTGGGGTCTTCCGGTAACGTTCCGTAATAGTGCGCGGCCTGCTTGCCGCATTCCAGCGTGCCGCGCACCATGTCGAGGTCGGCGCGTTGTCTTGGGCGCGTTTCCTCGGTTGTTGCGCGGATCGCCGCGATCGCCAGCGCCTCGGTTTCGGCACCGGCGAAATCCGCTCGGTTCCCGGCGTCGCGGGTGAGTTCCCGAACGATCGCCGTTAGACGGGCGTGCTGCGATTGGTGAAGATGGTCCGCCTTGGTCGCGGCGAATAATAGCCGCTCAACCCGCCTACCAAGAAATATCCGACTTAGGAAGGGATTCCGGCCCGGACGGAACACCTCCAGAATTCCAGCAATGGCCTGACGCAGATCCTCTACCGCTTCGGGGCCTTCGCCGATCGCTCCGAGTGCATCGACGAGCACGATCTGGCGATCGATGCGCGCCAGATGACTGCGGAAGAAGGGTTTCACGACCTTGGCCTTATAGGCTTCGAACCTTCGCTCGAATTCCTTCCACAGCGAACCATGCCCAACGCGCAGCGGGGCAAAAGTGATCACGGGTGAACCGGCAAGATCTCCCGGTAGCAGAAACCGCCCCGGAGTGCAGCCATGAAACCCTTTCTCGCGCTCCATGCGCAGATATTCGGTGAAGGTCTCCGAAAGCGAGGCGGCCTGCACCTCATCGAGCTTCGCACCAGCGTCCAGTTTCTCCAGTTCGACGCGGTAGCCCTGGCCTGCCGTGCGGCGATCAAGCCGTTTCAGCGCTTCCGCCGACCAATTGGAATAGGACTTGTTCAGAAGCGCGAGATCCAGCAACCATTCTCCCGGGTAGTCCACGATGTCGAGATGAACGATCCTGGAGCCCTGCAGTCTCGCGAGCGAGCTGGCTGGCCTGATCCGCAGCGAGAGCCGCAGTTCCGAAATCGTGCTGGTGTTTACCGGCCAGCGGGGCTGCGATGCGTATAGGGCGTCCCGGTGGATTTCATAGCTGAAGCGCGTCACGGTATCGTCGGGCTGCGGCTGTAGGAAGGCCGCAGCGATGCGGTTCTTCGCGGTGAGAGCGGTCATTCGGTTGCGGTCCCGAAGATTGGCGATCAGCGAAGTGATGAAGACGGTTTTGCCTGACCGAGCAAGGCCTGTGACACCCAGTCGAACCACCGACTCGGTCAGGACTCCGAATATCCGGTCGCCTGTCCTTTCGATGCTGCGCACCAATGTGTCGGCGAGTGTCGAAATAGCCAATATGTGTTCCCGTATCGCACTTTGTGGGTAGATAGTCATGGCGATGGCCGAAAACCAGTGGGGAGCGGCCTACCAACGCCATAGGTGCGGGTGCTGGCGGACTGAACTTATGATCCGTCCGAGCATCTTTTGCGTTTTCGCGGGCTGATTTACGGTCGAGACGTTTCCATGCATCCATCAGACCTGCGCTTTCCTACCTTCGCCGAAACTTTTGTGTGGCGGATTCAGTGCCGACCCCTATCATTGTCACCATGATCGTTGAGTTTGGTCATTTCGCTTTGATCCTCGCCTTCGCCGTCGCGGCCGTGCAGGCGACGATTCCACTGATCGGTGCCCAAAAGGGCTGGCGCGGCTGGATGGCCGTGGCGGAGCCCGCTGCGTCCGCCCAGTTCCTGCTGACGCTCGCAGCGTTCGTCGCATTGACCTATGCATTCGTCGGATCGGACTTCTCACTGCGGCTGGTCACGCTCAATTCGCATACCGACAAGCCGATGCTCTACAAGTTCAGCGGTGTCTGGGGAAACCACGAGGGCTCGATGCTTCTCTGGGTTCTGATCCTAACGCTTTTCGGTGCGTGCGCGGCCTGGTTCGGCAAGGGCCTTCCAGTGGGTCTGCGTGCCCGTGCGCTGGCCGTTCAATCGTCCATCGCGATGGCGTTTTTCGCGTTCATACTTTTTACGTCCAATCCCTTCCTGCGGCTGGATTTTCCACCGTTGAACGGACAGGATCTCAACCCTCTGCTGCAGGATCCGGGTCTCGCTCTGCACCCCCCGTTCCTATATCTGGGATATGTGGGCCTCTCGATGACCTTTTCCTTCGCCGTCGCCGCGCTCATCGAAGGAAGGGTCAGCGCCGCCTGGGGACGGTGGGTTCGGCCCTGGGCGCTCGCGGCCTGGATATCCCTTACCATCGGCATAGCACTTGGCTCATGGTGGGCTTACCGGGAACTTGGCTGGGGTGGCTTCTGGTTCTGGGATCCTGTGGAAAACGCCAGCTTCATGCCATGGCTGGTCACCACGGCCCTGCTGCATTCCGCTATCGTAGTGGAAAAAAGGGAGGCGCTGAAAAGTTGGACCGTGCTGCTCGCGATCCTTGCATTCGGGTTTTCACTTATCGGCACTTTCATCGTTCGGTCGGGTGTCTTGACGTCGGTCCACGCCTTCGCGAGCGACCCCACCCGCGGTGTATTCATTCTGGTGATCCTTGGCCTGTTCATCGGGGGCGCCTTGGCGATATACGCCGCACGCGCCGGTTCCATGGAGGCGAAAGCGCTCTTTTCCATGGCAAGCCGCGAGAGCGCGCTTGTGCTGAACAACGTGCTGCTGTCCGTTGCCTGTTTCGTGGTCTTCATCGGTACCGTTTGGCCGCTGGTCGCGGAGTTGCTCTTCGACAGAAAACTCTCGGTGGGTGCCCCCTTTTTCGACGCGGCGTTCACTCCATTCATGGTGGGGCTCGCGGTCGTTCTACCGATCGGTGCGGCATTGCCCTGGAAGCGGGCGAGGCTTGTCAGATCAATCAGGTCGCTGTGGGGGATAGCGGCGCTGGCATTCGCCGCTGGCGCTCTGGTGTGGGCGATTCAGACGGGTCGGTCGGCGCTCGGTCCCGTGGGGCTTGCCCTGGGTGTTTGGCTGCTTTGTGGTGCCTTTTCGGAGATTCTGGCTCGCACCGGGCGTGGGAATTCGATCGTCAGGATCGGACGGATGGTCGGGCTTCCCCGGTCCGACTGGGGTAAGGCGGTCGCACATTCGGGATTTGGAGTGGCGCTATTCGGAATAGCCGCGATCACGGCCTGGGAGGTCGAGGACATACGGGCCGTTCAGGTGGGCGAAAGTTACGGGGTTGGAAATTACACGATCAGGCTGAACGACGTGGAACGTGTTGAAGGACCGAATTACAACGCGGTGCGGGGAGAGGTCTCTGTTATCCGAAACGGGCGAATGATGGCGACGCTCTATCCGGAAAGGCGCAGCTATCCGGTGGCTGGAATGCCAACCACCGAAGCGGCGGTCGATAGTGGATCCTTCAGGGATGTTTACGTGGTTATCGGCGACGCACAGTCGGGAGGCGGGTGGGCCGTCCGGACCTATATCAAGCCATTCGCCAGCTGGATCTGGGCGGGTGCCACCCTCATGGCGATGGGAGGATGCCTGAGTCTTTCGGATCGCCGTCACCGGATAGCGCCCGGAGCGCGCCGGCTGCGTTCAAACGGCTTACCTTCGGAATGAGACGGTTGATTCTAGCCTTTTGCCTGTTGGTGACACCGGCGTGGGCGCTGCAGCCTGACGAGATTCTTGAGGATCCGGCACTGGAAGCCCGTGCCCGAAATCTGAGCAAGGAACTGCGCTGTTTGGTCTGTCGCAACGAATCCATCGACGACTCGAGCGCCGATCTGGCCCGTGATCTCCGGATTCTCGTGCGTGAGAGGTTGGTTGCGGGCGACAGTGATCGGGAAGCCATGGTCTATGTCGTCGATCGCTACGGTGAATTCGTGCTGCTCAGGCCGACCGGGACCGGCTCCAACATCGCGCTTTGGCTGGCTGGACCGGTGATGCTGATCTTTGCGCTTGGCGTTTCCGTGGTCTACCTGAGGCGTCGTGCGGTCGCCCGTTCGAAAGACATTGGGCTTTCCGAAGCCGAAGAAAAACGACTTCGGGAAATTCTGAAGGAGTGATCCGTAGTTCCTCTTTCACCTGCCATGGCTCGCGCTATGTTGTGGCCGACGCGGCTGAAAAACTGGAACCGATATGGATTACGAGACGATTCGGCTCAGGGTCAGGAACGGTCTTGCGACTATAACGCTGAACCGCCCGGATGTCATGAACGCGCTGAATGCCCTCATGCGCGCAGAACTGCTGCACGCGGTTCGGGATGTCGAGAAGAGGAGCCGTGTGCTGGTTCTGATCGGTGAAGGACGGGCCTTCTGTTCCGGGCAGGATCTGGGTGACCGGGCCAACGTGAGCAATATCAATCTGGAGCGTGTGCTCAGGGATGAATATGAACCGCTGCTCCGCGCGATTTACGATTGTCCGATTCCCACGATCGCGGCGGTCAACGGCACGGCGGCGGGGGCGGGGGCCAATCTTGCGTTGGCCACCGATGTGGTGATCGCCAAGGAGTCAGCCGCTTTCGTTCAGGCCTTCGCTCGCATTGGATTGATTCCGGATGCAGGCGGTACCTACTGGATGCCAAGGAGCATGGGCTTCGCGAAGGCGATGGGCGCCGCACTTTTCGCGGAACCCATCGGCGCCCGTCAGGCGGCTGACTGGGGCATGATTTGGGAAGCGGTTCCGGATGAGGAATTCGACGCTCACTGGCGCACCCGGGCCGAGAAGCTCGCTTTAGGTCCAACCCTTGCATACGCAAGTGCCAAGCGGGCCCTTCGGGAGACGTTCCACAACACACTTGACAGGCAGCTTGCTCTGGAGGCCCGGCTTCAGGGCAGATGCGGTAAGTCTCGGGACTTTCAGGAAGGCGTGCTGGCGTTTTCGCAAAAGAGGCCACCGAACTTCGAGGGACGCTGATATCTCAAAGCATCGGCTTATTCAAACCACTTGGATATCGACCGTCGCAATCCGAAACGCAGGAGACCGGAACCCGGTTTCGATCGGCTTTGAGGCAGCGTTGACGGGACGGGTGGACTTTGCGGTACGCTGGACCGGGACGGATAACGGGCATTGTTGAACGGTTGCGTTGCGTAGGGCGCATTCCACTCGACTTGGGATCGAGTCTCGGTGGTCGAGGCGGAACGGAGTGAATCCGGGTTCCAGCCGCAGGGCTTCCCTATTTTTGACGCAATCCTGGTCTGACTTGTGGTTGGATCGCTTCAGCGGTCGAGTGATCCGGACCTTCCCTTGATTGGACGCCCGTGCGACTATGTCCGGGGCTTCGATCCTTCGCGTAAGTTGCGCATATTCAGCGTTGATCCCAGCGTAGCGTTGGGCCGTACCGGAACAGGATGATGACGGAACATTCAGGACGTATCACGCTGTGGGGGATAGAGGTCTTTGCGGCGATCGCCGAAGAGGCCTCAATCAGTGCCGCCGCACGGCGGCTTGGGGCGAGTCCGTCAGCGGTCAGCCAGCAGCTGACCAATCTTGAACAGGCGCTGGGTACGGCGCTGCTCTACAGAAACGAGCGACCGATGAGTCTAACGCCTTCGGGCGTGCTGTTCCTGCGTCGGGCCCAGACCGTACTCAACGAAGCGGCCCGCGCCCGCGCTGAGCTCGCACAGCAGGACTCCTCGGTGCTGATGCGGCTTCGACTTGGCATGATCGAGGATTTTGACGGAGGCGTAACCCCCCAGCTTCTGCGTGATATGGCGGAAGATCTCGGGAACTGCCAGTTCCTGCTGGAGACCGGCCCGAGCCACCGCTTGATCGACAAGCTCGAATCGCGTGCGCTTGACGTGATCGTTGCGGCGGATATGGGGGCGGAAGCGGACTGGATGGAGGTCCATCCTATCCTTGAGGAACCATTCCTGGCGGCCGTGCCCCAGGGAGCGGTATCTGATGACACGGACGTCGTTGAGGCGCTGCGAAAGATGCCGCTGATAC
Source organism: uncultured Rhodobacter sp. (assembly GCA_965201085.1). Taxonomy (GTDB): domain Bacteria; phylum Pseudomonadota; class Alphaproteobacteria; order Rhodobacterales; family Rhodobacteraceae; genus JAPOUP01. The sequence continues at coordinate 408,685 of CBDAVS010000025.1, forward strand.
TCTACACCGAGCGCCATCACATGGGACGATTGATCGCGGCTCATCTTGCACGGCAGAACCTGACCCTGAATCACCGGTTCGAACTCGACAGTTATCATGCGATCATGGCGCTTGTCGCGGCGGGCGTTGGATGGACGATCCTTACGCCGCTGGGCTTCATGCATGCGCATCGGTTCCGAGACCAGACCTGTGCTTTGCCCCTGCCGACCGCGCCGCTCAAGCGATCGATTTCGCTGACGGCGCGCTCCGGCGTTCTTCAATCCATTCCCAGCGGGATGGCCCATCGGCTTCGGGGGTTGGTCGCCGAGCTTGTCGTCGGTCCCAGCGTCTATCGAATGCCATGGCTGGCCGATAGCTTGATGGTATTGGGATAACAGGTTGATACACGCTCCTGGAGCACCCGGGTGAATGGGGTTAAAAGGGTTTGGATACCGGTTGCGATCGGTCCCGTCAGGCCGAAGTCGCGAACTGTGGTGCCTTCACATCTTCTGCCGCGTCACCGAGGGCCGATGCGATGTCATTGCACTCTGAACGGGTAAGCCGCGCGGGAAGGCGGACATCGCAGGCGCGCATCAGCATGGCCGCGGTCTGCGGTAGGTGAGGAATGTTGTCCAGAAAACCCCAGTTCCAGAACGCCCGTGCGTTGTCCATCGACATGCCGAATACCTGCACCTTCACGCCTCGTTCACTGGCTGCGCGCTGGAACCTGATCGTTTCGGAGTCGGAGAACTCCAGCAGATTGAACTGAATCGAGTCCGGGGCACGGGCTTCCGGCTTCAGGGGAGGGGGCACATGGAACCATTGGGAGGCATTGAGTTTCGATGCAACGTGATCATGGTTTCTCCGTCCGTCCCGAATTCGCCTCGGAATTTCGGCGAGCTGCGGTCGAATGACGGCCGCCGAAAGGTTGCTGATCCGCGTGTTGTAAAGGGGCAGCCTGTTCTGCCATCGGGTGAATCGGTCATGCAGAACTGGGTGTTTCTTCCAGTTATGTTCGTAGGCGCCTGACATGATGACCGCACGGGCGATGAGGTCGGCATCGTCCGTTACGAGGATCCCACCTTCGCCGGAATTGAGAAGTTTGTAGGATTGGAAGCTGAAGCAGCCGATCTTTCCGACAGTACCGATATTGCGTCCGTGCCAGGTCGTGCCGAGTGAGTGGGCGGCGTCCTCGATGACCGGGAGGCCACGGGCATCGGCGAGGGACATGATCACGTCCATATCGCTGGTATGTCCCCGCATATGGCTGATCATGACCGCCGCGACGTCGTCGGTCAGTTTGGATTCGAAGTCATCGAGGTCAACTCGATAGTTGGATTTCACCTCCACAAGGACAGGGACACAGCCTGCGTGAACGATCGCCGAGGGGACTGCGGCGAAGGTGAAGGCTGGAACCAGGATCCGGGCGTTGTACGGCAGATCCAGCGCCTTGATGGACAGAAACAGCGCTGCGGAGCAGGAGGAGACCGCGAGCGCGTAGCGTGAGCCCAGCATGGCGGCGAATTCCCGTTCGAATATTGCCACAGGGCCGCTGCCAGGTGCCGTGTATCGGAAGAGGTCACCGGTTTCGAGCAGTCTCTCGATTTCGGCCCGCGCTGCTTCAGGGATCGGTTCCGCGTCATGCACATTGACGGAAACAGTCATATTCAGATTCCTTGAAACGGTGTTTCGGATTTACCGTAAATATATCGCGGACGGAGTTCAAGCGCAAAGTTCGCGGGGGCAGGGCCGTCGCGTTTCCCCGATGTCGTGGATGCAGCATTCCAAGCGGATCCGAGGGGTGGAAAACGCGGGAATTTTCGGGTTCCCACGACGGGGTAGACGCCACCGCAACGGCAACGCAAAGCGCGACAGTCTCCATGAAACGTCGATGCTCGGGCTTGCCTGAACGGTCTACGGTGGCCGGACCTGCGCTGGCTTGGTGTTTTTCGGGTGTTGGGAGGAGGTAATTCCATGAGGTTTCATGACGCTCGAATGTGGCGTCCCGTGCTACGACGCTTTCTCCGGGCCGTTCGGGCGCGTCGAACCTCAAACCCCCGGCGGACGCCCTTCCGTCTCGCGACTGCCCGGTTCGAACGGCATGACCCGGATATGGGCGCCATTGACGGCAAAACACTATAGCGTCCATCCGAAGAGGTCACGGGTTACTCACCGCTGCATGTCATCAGCGCTTTCGCCGTTGGGGCAGGTCAGGAATGTAGGATCCTGAAAGCACTGGATTACCGTCATCGGGACGAAGGTCAGGGATGCGGGTCGAGTCCCGGTCAATGGGGAAACCGGGCGCTGAAGCCCGCTTCTTTCTCACCTCAATCGGGAGCGTGGTCCGTCGGTGTTCCCGAGGACGGTGCTTCTGTGCCGGACGGGATGGAACCCGCTTCATTGGGTTTGGGCGTGACCATGGGAGAGCGCGGTCTCCTGAGAGGTCGCCGAAACCAGAAAATCAAACTCCAACAAGCCCTGTCCATTGAGGTGGACTCGGCGCGCTTCGCGCTTGAATGAAGTCGATCACGCTCCGAATTCCGCGTCAGTGTTCCGGCGCTTGGTCAGCGCCTACGATGGTTCGATCAGGATTTACAATGGGAACCGGGTTGATCGTCGATCAACCTTCGCCATTCCGGACGAGTAGTGATGGGTGCGCTGACAACCCGTATATCGGTCATCTGAATGGATCGATGATCTGTCGCTCCATTCCGCCTCCTGGATGCGGCTTTCCGCTTATGGTGACATCGTGAAACCGACGATCACTGGTTGTCGTCGGCGATGGGCCGGTCCTCCACATTTACATATTCGCGCAAAGTAGAGCCTTTGTACAGCTGGCGCGGGCGCCCGATCTTATAAGCAGGATCGTCCAGCTGCTCCTTCCATTGCGAAATCCAGCCTACGGTACGGCTGAGCGCGAAGATCGGTGTGAACATCGATGTCGGAAAGCCCATCGCTTCGAGAATGATGCCAGAGTAGAAGTCGACGTTGGGGAAAAGTTTCTTCTCGGCGAAATACGGATCCGAAAGCGCTTGTCTTTCAAGTTCCTTCGCGACCTGCAATTTGGGATTGTCATCGATGCCAAGCAGTTCAAGCACCTCGTCGGCCGACTGCTTCATCACCGTGGCACGAGGGTCAAAGTTCTTGTAGACCCTATGGCCAAAACCCATCAGCCTGAATGGATCGTTTTTGTCCTTGGCGCGGTCGATGAATTCCGGGATGCGGTCAACCGAACCGATCTCATCAAGCACTTCCAGACAGGCCTGGTTCGCGCCACCATGGGCAGGCCCCCAAAGGCTGGCGATTCCCGCTGCAATGCAGGCGAAGGGATTTGCGCCGGACGACGATGCGAGGCGAACCGTTGAGGTGGACGCATTCTGCTCGTGGTCGGCATGAAGCATGAATATCCGGTCCATCGCGCGGGCGAGGATCGGATCGACGACATAGTCCTCCGCAGGTACGGCAAAGCACATACGCAGGAAGTTAGATGCGTAATTCAGACTGTTGCATGGGTAAATGAATGGCTGGCCGATGTGATATTTGTAGGCCCATGCCGCGATCGTGGGCATTTTCGCTATCATTCGTACCGAAGCGACTTCCCGCTGCCATGGATCCCTGATGTCGGTGGAATCGTGATAGAACGCACTCATCGCGCCGACGACCCCAACCATGATCGCCATTGGATGCGCGTCGCGCCGAAATCCTCGATAGAAGTTCTGAATCTGCTCGTGCAGCATGGTGTGAAGGGTCACCCGATTCTCGAAATCCTCAAGCTGAGGGCCAGTGGGCAGTTCTTCATAGAGAAGCAGATAGCACACTTCGAGGTAGTGCGATCTTTCCGCCAGCTGGTCGATCGGATATCCCCGGTGCAGAAGAACGCCCCGTTCCCCGTCGATGAAGGTGATCGTTGAATCGCAACTGGCGGTAGAGGTATATCCGGGATCGTATGTGAAGAGTCCCGACTCGGCATATAGTCTGCGGATATCGATGACATCCGGACCAGCGGCTGGTGAAAGAACCGGCAATTCAAGCTGCTTGTCTCCCACCCGAAGTGTCGCGGTTCTTTTTTCGGTCATTGAGTGTCCTATCCTGGCGGGAACCCCGTCCCCTGAGTGAGCGGACTCTATCGAACGCGTTCGATCAATGTCCTGTTGCATCGCCGAGCCTCAAGAGGGTCTCATCACGGCCGATCACGAGCATTATCTCGAATGCGCCTGGAGACGCGCCGTTTCCGGCCAGAGCGACCCGAAGCGGTTGCATCACATTACCGGACTTGATGCCCTGCGCCTCGGCCACCCGAGCCACGGTTTGGTCCAGTGAGTCCCGCACCCACCTAGCATTCCGTAGGCCAGGCGTCAAATCCATCAGGATTTGGCGGGACGTGGGGTCGGGTGTCTCGGTCATGAAAGGCCGGTCATTCAGTATGAAACGAGCTTTGTTCAGGAGATCCGGGAACGTTCGCGCTCGGTGCTTAAGGCAGGGCATCGCACGTGACAGCCCCTCACGCTGGCGATCGTTCAATTCCGATTCGCCGGCCACGGCCAGATACCGTTCGATTTCCGACAGCAGTTCTTTGTCTTCGGCAGTCGCGATATGGCGACCTGACAGGTGTTCCAGTTTTTTGCTGTCGAATCGGGCCGGGGACTTTCCGATTCCGTCGATGTCAAACCATGCCTTCACCTGGGCATCGGTGAAGAATTCGTCATCTCCGTGGCTCCAACCCAGACGCGCGAGATAGTTGCGCATCGCCGCTGCGGGAACTCCCATCGCCTGATATTCCTCGACTCCAATCGCGCCGTGGCGTTTCGACATTTTTTTGCCATCGGGACCGTGGATCAGCGGGATATGTGCCCATACGGGGATTTCCCAGCCCAAAGCGTTGTATATCACCATCTGCCGAGCGGCGTTCGTCAGGTGGTCACTCCCCCGGATGACATGGGTCACACCCATGTCATGGTCATCCACCACGACGGCGAGCATGTAGGTCGGCGTGCCATCCGAGCGTAGGCACACCATGTCGTCGAGCTCGGCGTTCCGAACCTTTACTTCGCCCTGCACCCGGTCGGAAATTACCGTCACACCCTCCTGCGGGGCCTTGACCCGTATCGCGAATGGCCCGTCTGGATGGGTCGAGGGATCGGCGTCCCGCCATGGCGACCGAAATATGGCGGACTGCCCGTCGGTTCTTGCCCGCCGCCTGAACGCCTCGATTTCGTCCGGGCTCGAATAGCATCTATAGGCTTTACCGCGCTCCAGCATCCGCTGCGTGATCTCCGCATGACGGTCGATGCGGGAGAACTGGCTGACCGCTTCCCCATCCCAATCGAGCCCGAGCCAGGTCAGCCCCCTGATTATCGTATCGGTCGCCTCCGAGGTTGATCGTTGGCGGTCGGTATCCTCGATCCGCAACAGGAATTTACCCCCGCGTCCACGTGCGTAAAGCCAGTTGAAAAACGCGGTTCGCGCCGTACCGATATGCATGCTTCCGGTTGGCGACGGGGCGATTCTCGTGACCACCTGAGCCTCAGCCATGTTGGATCAACCTTCTGGAATTGACGGAAGTTGGATCCGGGATGATCTACATTGCCGGAATGGTGGGAGCAAGCGCTGACGGTGGCGCGATGTTTAATCGGGCCCGATTTCGATAGGCTCCGTCATTTACCCATTCCTCGCGGGTTCAGGCTCTCCGAACAAAGGCGCAACCGTTTTTGACGCACCCGCTTTGAGGCGAGAAGAACGGGAAGAGCTGTGGCACTGACGATAGGAATCCGTTCTCGAATATGGATTACACCCTCGCGCCGTCGCTGTAACCATACGACGGGCGGGATCATACGGTGGTTATGAACTTGGTATTGGATTTCCGTACTATCGGAGATGTGTTGGTCGATCTGACTGTGCGTCGATGCCGCGTGTGGACGGATCTTGCCACCTGTCTACGCTTGCTTGGAACCGTACTTTGGATGGTTGGGCTTCCGTACAGGAAATCTTCGCTTAGCGTTTTTCGATGCGGTATCGGCGTGTGTGTTGCCACCTAACATTTCGTCGATCCCGCCGTTTTTGTAACGTCTGTCGCAAATTCCGCCCATCCCTACGGTGTCGGCTGGTTTCGTTCACTCGCGGAAGGCGGACCGATGGTGGAAGCGGAGTCTGCCTGGTCCCTGTCGCATGTATTGGCATACCGCCCAATTGAGAAGCGGCGCATTCCCAACGCTAAGGTCATCGAGGATGACACGGTCCCGCAGCCTGACCTTGTTCGCTTCCTTAAGGAAAGCTACTACGAAGGTGCGGACATTTATGGGTTTTATCTGGGGCGGAATGCGTGGGGCGTATCGGAGCGGCCGCGTTCGGATTTTAGGTGAGCGTTGTTCGTATGCCTATGCCGAGGCGATCAATCGGTGGGGCGGTTGCCTGCGTGACCTCGCCGGAGGCGGCGCGGCATATAGGGAAAGAAGCCGTTCCGATTCGCTCGGTGGCGGACTGGCCGGAATGCGCTTTTCGATTCAGGGCGCTGGGGTGTTGGCGTTTCGCTTATCCGACGATCGTCCGGCATGGGTCTATGGAATCGATAATCACCACTCACGGTCGACTTTCCGAACCCGGCGTTTTCTTGGTGTCCGCGTTCCGACGTTAGGTGATGTATGGGTTTCGTGGTCTAACCGCGTTTCTTATGAAGCTGCGGGGATGTATCAAACTTAGGGGAATTATATAGTGTCCGCCAGAAAACTGCCAAGCTGCGGTTTTTCGCGGCCCCCGTTCCGCTCTGAAGTGCAACACCGTTGATGGTGGGAAGCCGCGTTTCGGGTGCAGCATCTTGCGAATCGGCCAGATAACGGCGACAGTCCCGGTGAACGAGCCGAGGAGAGTGTCATGCCCGAGGGCTACCGTCATCTGACCTTCGACGAAAGATGCCAGATATACGCGCTGAGGAAAAGCGGGCTTTCGAACGGGGCCATCGCCAGGCAGCTGGGCCGCCATCCGGCCACCATATCGCGGGAGATCCGACGCAACGGCGGCGGGCGGGGATACCGGCAGGGACAGGCGTGGAGGAAGGCCACCGAGCGCCGGAGCGAGGCCTCTTCGGTCCCGAGGAAGCTGACGGAGGAGCGCTGGGCGAAGGTCGTGGCGAAGCTGGAGGAGGGCTGGAGCCCGGAACAGGTCCCGGGGCGTCTCCGGCTGGAGGACCCCGGCATGGTCGGCCGTCAGCGGATATACGACCTCGTACGCGCGGACCGCAGGGACGGAGGAACGCTTTTCGGGCACCTGCGGCGGCGGGGAAAGAAACCGAACCGGAAGGGTGGCCGCCACGCGGGCCGGGGTCACATCCCGGGCCGGAGGGACATCTCGGAGCGCCCGAAAGAGGTCGGGGCGAAGGCGAGAATCGGCGACTGGGAAGCGGACACGGTGATCGGCGGGGGACACAGCGGTGCGGTGGTGTCGCTTGTGGACAGATGCTCGAAATTCACGCTTCTCCAACGGGTTGACGGAAAGAAGGCGGAGGCGGTCGGCGAGGCGATGACCGACCTTCTCAAGGGGCTCGGCGCCAGGGTCCACACGATCACGGCGGACAACGGCAAGGAGTTCGCGGGGCACGCGAAGGTGGCGAAGGCGCTGGAGGCCGACTTCTTCTTCGCGACGCCCTATCACTCGTGGGAGCGGGGCCTGAACGGGCACACCAACGGGCTGCTGCGCCAGTACCTGCCGAAGGGGACCGACCTGCGGCAGGTCACGGACGCCCGCGTGAAGCGGGTCCAGGACATCCTGAACGCGCCCCCCCGCAAGGCGCTCGGCTACCTGACGCCGGCGGAGGCTTTCGCGCGGGCGCGGCCTCCCTGAGGCGCTTCGCCCCGTCGGCCGACGGGGGAGAGGGAATTCCGCAGGCGCGCCCGCCCGGTTTCGGTCGGGCCACCCCTTCCCTCGCCCGGACGGGCGCGCCACCTCCCGCCGCGGGGCCTTGCCGCCGCCGGGAGGCCCGGTTACGCTCCGATCCGAAGGGACAGCCGCCGTATTCCGCGTGGAATCCGGGGCCCTGGCCGGAAAATCCCTCAACACCGGCCCGCCTCCTCCGCTCGGGCCACGCCCTCGCTCCGGAGGCGGGCCGGTGTTGCACTTCGGACTGGAAGTGGGGCGGTAAATGACGGAATTCGCCTTGCGAAGAATCACCGGATATGGCAGTCAGGGGGCGGATTCGCCACCATATGCCGCGGAATCCGCCAGTCCTCCCCTTCAGGAGCCCCCCATGCGCAAGGTCCACGACACCCAGCGGCGGCTCGACGCCCCCGACATCACGAGGATCAGGCTGAACGTGAAATCGAGGGACGACATCCCGGCGATCCTGATCGGCCTCCAGGACCTCTACAGCGACGAAGGGACCCGAAAGCGGCTGTTCCGGCTTCTGGACAGGATGGTGCTGCCCGGAAGGAGCCGCCGGGTCGGCAGGCCGGGGATGGAACCGTTGACCATCCTGGTGCTGGGGGTCGTGAAGCAGGGTCTCGGGTGCGATTTCGACCGGCTTCAGGAACTGGCGAACCAACACATCCCGATCCGGCGAATGATGGGCCACGGATCATGGGACGTGGACGGATACGGATACGAATACCAGCGTCTGGTTGACAACGTGTCGCTCCTCACGCCGGAACTCCTCGCCGAGGTCGGAAGGATGGTCGTGGAGAGGGGCCACAGGGTGGCCGGAAAAAAGCCTGGCGCCGCGTTGCGCGGCCGCTGTGATTCCTTCGTGGCCGGGACCGACGTGCACCATCCGACCGACCGCAGCCTGCTGATGGACGCGGCGCGGTGCATGGTCCGGGACGTGTCCCGGGCCTGCGGGGGGCTGGGGCCACCCGGCTGGCGGCAGAAGGAATACCTTTGCGGAAAGCTCCGGAAAGGCTACCTCCGGGTGGCCACGTCACGGCTCGCCAACTCCCGCCCGAGGGACGTGGAGGCGCTGCTCCGGCTCGCCCTGAAGCTGGCGGACAGGGCGGAGGCCAGCTGCGCGGAGATCGACGATATGTTGGGCATCCCGGGCTCATCGGACAGTATCCGGGGCTTCATCGGCCATGTCAGGCACCAGGCGGACCTGACCGGACGGCGGATCCTGAAGGGAGAGACGATCCCGCACCGCGAGAAGGTGCACTCGATATTCGAGCCGCACACCCGCTGGATATCGAAGGGAAAGGCCGGGGTCCCGGTGGAGCTCGGCGTTCCGGTCCGCCTCCTTGAGGACCGTCACGGATTCCTCCTGCACCATTCGGTGATGTGGGAGGGGAGCGACGTGGACGTGGCGGTCCCCATGGTGGAGGAGGCGCGGGCCCGGTTCCCCGACCTGTCGGTGGTGAGCTTCGACCGTGGTTTCCACAGCCCCTCGAACCGGCTGAGGCCTGCCGGGATGCTGGAGCCGACGCCATGCCGCGGAAAGGCAGGCTGTCGAAGGCGGACCGTGTCCGGGAAAGCGGGGAGGCGTTCCGCGAGGCGCGGCGCGCCCACGCCGCCGTCGAATCGGCCATCAACAACCTGGAGCACCGTGGCCTCGACCGGGTGCGGAGCCACGGAAAGAAGGGTTTCGCCCGCACCGTGGCGCTGGCGGTGCTGGCCGCGAACGTCCACCGCCTCGGCCTGATGCTCCGGGCGAGGGAGCGCCTCAGGCTCCCCGCCGCCGCCTGACCGGGGCGTCCACCGGTGAACCGGCCCATGGAAGGTCCCGCCGCTGCGGGGCCCGCACCGGCGTGCCCGCGGGCCGGCGGAGGCCCGGATGTTCACCATATGTTCCCGCCACCGACCGTCCCGTCGAAGCCCCGGGCGGCGCTCCGACGGGCCCGGCCAGGGTCCCGTGAAGCCGGAATCCGCCGGATTCGGCCCGATCCCCGGAAAAACACGGGGTTTTCTGGCAGACACTATATACCTGGCTACCCGCGCCGCAAAAGTGACAGTGGCCGCCCTATCAGGGGCGGCCACTCCGCATGAGGCTTGCGACTTGTGGGCCGACCTCATGTCGCTCAAGGGTTCACCGGTTCGAATCCGGTCCGGCTCTCCAGAACGTTCAGGGATTTACACGTTCGATTCGGTAACGGTTCACTGAACCGCCAGAACCACTCCGGACACCACTCCGGACACCACTCCGGCAACAGCTATGCCAAACAGGACGACCCATCTGTTATTAGTGGTGAACCTATCCGCCATTCTTGCGTCCCTGTCAGCTATGCTCGCGAGAAGGCGATCAAATGCCGCGCGTTGTTCTGCGAATGCCGTGCGTTGTTCAGAAAGTGCCGCGCCAAGATCGGATCTCAGGGTTTCCATACGTTCCTCCATCGTAGCGACGGCGATTCGAAGGCCACATATGTCATCGGATTCCGCCATGCATCAATAGCAAGCCACATGGGATTGGTGAGTGTCAATATATATATAATGTGCTTTTTTTAAAAGGAACATTTTCCGCTATAGCCGCCCGCCCGGCGCGGCGTGGGTAGCTAGGTATATAATTCCCAAACTTAGAGCCCGCTAGTTGCAGGCCGCTGTATGTTACCTGTTTTCGTAATCTCGCTTACGGCTCCCATCGAAAGACGGCAAAGCGTGGTGGACCGGCTGAATGCATTCGGTATTCCTTTCGAGTTTCTTGATGCCGTAGACGGGCGCGAACGGATTCCACCCGAGTTCGGGGACATGGTGGACCGCTGGCGGGATTAAGGCCGATGCAGGAGACGGAGTACGGCTGCGCCCTGTCGCACATAATGGCCTATCGCATGATCGACGGACGCGGCATTTCATATTCCCTGATACTTGAGGACGACGCCATACCGATGCTGGTGCTTGTGCGCTTCATGGAAGAAAGGCACTATGAGGATGCCGATCTCTGCGGGCTTTCCTTCAGTCAAGCGTGGGTCTGCCGGTGATGGCGCAAGCTGGTTTTCGAGGATCGGTTTCCCTATCTCTGTATTGAAAACCTGCATCTTCCTTGGACTACGGCTGCGTAGGATATATCGCTCGAAGCGGTGCGGCACATCGGGGAGGGTGCCGTTCCAGCGAACTATTTGGCAGACTAGCCGAAGTGCGCCCATCGGTTCAGGAAAGAGCGTCGGTGGCGCGTGGTTCATCCGTGCGTTGTCGGGCATGACGAAGCGGTTTCGATAATCGACGACTACGGCAGGCCGGTTCCGATAACGCGAAGACGACGAGTGCTCGGTGTCAAGTTTCCGACGTTTCGGGAAGTTTGGCTTTCATTGTCTATGACGCCGCTTGACCGCGTCAAGCTACGTCCGGTTAAGGTTTCACGCTAGAACGTAACGTGGGTGTCATCCGGTTCGCGCGAAAATGCGCTTTGATATCGTCGAGCGTACTGTGGGGATGCCAGACGTTGAACTCGTCCTGCGAGACCGCGGTCGATGTGGAGTCGGTTCGTGGGAGCCGTCCGAGAATACCGATGCCCTCGGTATGGATTCCGCATATTTTTCGGCGTACCTCGACAGTCATTTGGCGAGCGGTCCAGACAGCGCAACCGCAATCCCGGATCCTCGACGGCGCCTGCATCCGCGTCGGAGGCGTTCTCTCCGGCCCGTTCGTCGCCAGCGGCATCCGCATCCCGGGGGGTCCGCTAACGGAGCGCCGGACCGCGGGACCGTCCGGTCCCTGTCACGCCATGCCGTCCTTCGCCTCGGGAACCAGCGCGAAGCGCTCACCGTCGGCCTGACACCGCGTGAACGGTTCCTGCCGTAGGACCATCTCCAGGGCATTCAACGACACCAGCCAGCGCATCCGGCGTTACGACGCGGTCATCGACGGAGCCTCGCCGAGCGCCGTCTCCGCGTTGACCTCCTCACCACCATCCTCGGAATCGGCCATGAGGCGGCGTACGCAATATTCATCGGACAGGGTCCCGACATCAGCGTCTTCCCGATCTTTGGCGGAAGTTTTCGCGGTCGAGTGGTATCCCATCATTCGCCGGAGCGCATCGGTGCGAGTTTTTACCTGCCTTTCCGTCTACCGAGTCACAATCTCGCTATCGCTGGTCTGTCCGTGTTCTCAATCGTTTTGGCGGCGGTCGTGGTTCTGTCTTCGTGGTTCTTTTGTTCACGCCGCGGTGTTGCACAGCCGAAGGGAGAACCCGCCGCATCTGGACAGCATTCCGCGAATCATTCAGCCAGCTAATGAACGGCACTAACTGGTGTGCTCTGTTGCTCCCGGCTCGACGGAAATATTCCGTAATTGGATTGGCGTGTGTCAATGCGGTTCGTCCGGACCGCAGGCAAACGGGTCACGTTACCAACGTCCGGCGCATGACCCGCTCCCTTGGCCGTGCGGTTCGCGCAATAGATTCCGACAGGGATATGCAACGCTCCCCGATTGTGTTTGCGCCAAGAGTATCCGTCATCTGGAACGGTGGGAGACAAATGTTATCGTCGCCTCCGAACCACTGGAATTCGTGATGTGGTCAGGCGATAGCTCGCGTCCGGATGGTCTGGGTGACCATCGGTTCGCTTCCAGAACGTGGTTCCGCCGCGGCGCAGCCAGGCAGGGACAATCAGCAGGAAGCCTAGCGCGAAACCACCGATATGAGCCCAGTAGGCTACCCCGCCGCCGCCGGGAACGGTGCCTCCGCTGAGAACAAGCTGCAGCACGAACCAGAACCCAAGCCAGATCCAGGCCGGGATGGAAAATATTCGCAGGTAGAAGAGTATGAACAGCAGCACATCCACCCGCGCACGTGGATAAAGCAGCAGATAGCCTCCCATCACGCCGGCGACCGCGCCGCTGGCTCCGACCGTGGGCACGAGAGACTGCGGATCGGCAAGAACATGCGCCAGTGCGGCGCCCACACCGCAGACGAGGTAGAACACAATGTATCGGACGCGACCGAGATCGGATTCGAGATTGTCACCGAATATCCAAAGAAAGAGCATATTACCGGCAAGGTGGAGAATGCCGCCGTGCAGGAACATCGACGTGACAAAGGTGTGTGGTACGAATCCTTGGGATACGAAGTTCGGCACGAGCGCCCAGTCGGCGTAGAACCGGATCAGTTGCGGATCGGTAAGCCGAAAATGATATCCAAGGAAAACAAGAACATTGATGGCGATCAGCGCGACCGTAACGACCGGGGTCTTCTCTGAAGGATTGTGGTCACGAATTGGCAGGAACATTGGCGTATCCGTTTCAATCAGTCGGTTCTGGCACCAATACGCGGAATGGAATCAGTTCGGGGACATTTCGGCCAGGAGCGTCACGTTTCCGCCCGATGCCGTGCAATCCACGCAGACATGGCGCTCCACCAGCACATCGGGTTCGGTGACGGCGCCGGTGACCAAGCGCAGAATCGGCCCGGGCCGGACGGCCAGAGCCTTTGCATAGCCGCGGGCCATGTCGGCGGCGCCCCACCAAACCACGCCGGAGAAGCCCATGACAGTGGAGAGCGAATCGGATTCAACCGCTTCGGGAATCGCTATCGCGACACCGCCGATCCGTGCGACGTCCCGGGACTGTCGGTTTGCGGCCGCTTCGCCGGGGCCAAGGCAGAGCAGAGGAGCCCGTGGATAGCTTGAAAGCCTGTTCGATTCACCCGTTGGTCCCGGCATATCCATCACTTTGCATGCTTGATCGGACAACGGCATGGCGTCGACCCGAGCCTGTATTCCCCGGGCGTCGATCCGACCCGTCGGCTGCCCCGATGTTCGTTCGCCGCCCGGGTCGCTGAACCTCGAAACATAGAATGGTCCGCCGGCTTTGGGACCGGTCCCGGAGAGACCCTCTCCTCCGAAAGGTTGGCTTCCCACGACAGCCCCGATCTGGTTGCGGTTCACATAGATGTTTCCAACCGGAAGGCGTTCGACGACGCGCTGCACGCGTCCGTCAATGCGTGTGTGCAGCCCGAAGGTGAGGCCATGGCCGGAACGCGCGATGTCGTCAAGAATGGAATCAATCCGGTCGGCGCTGAATGTCGCAAGATGCAGGATCGGGCCGAAGACTTCCCGTTCGATTTCACGAATGCCGCTCACCTCAATCACCGCGGGTCCAATGAAGTTCCCGGGCTCTGGCGGCTTCATCTCCTTCAGCACGGTTCCATTGGCTCTTGCGGAGTTCAGATAGGCTTCGATACCGGCCCGCGCCTCGGCATCGATGACCGGCCCCACATCTGTCGTGAAATCCCAAGGATCGCCGAGAACTAGGGCGTCCATCGATCCGAAAAGCATGTCGGTGAAGTCGTCGGCGATCACATCCTGAACATAGAGACAGCGCAGGGCCGAGCAACGCTGGCCGGCCGATTGGAACGCGCTTTGAAGCACGTCGCTGACCGCCTGTTCCGGAAGAGCCGTCGAATCAACGATCATAGCGTTGATTCCACCGGTTTCCGCAATGAATGGCGTGCCCGGATCAAGGTGATCGGCCACTCCGCCATTGATCGAGCGTGCTGTTTCGGTTGAGCCGGTGAAGGCCACTCCCGCGACGTGACTGTCGCTGGCAAGCGCCCTGCCAACGGAGCCACCGTCGCCGGGAAGGCATTGCAATGCGCTGCGGGGCACGCCGGCGCGGTGTAGCAGAGATACCGCCGAGTGAGCGATGAGCGAGGTCTGCTCCGCGGGTTTCGCGAGAACCCCATTGCCAGAGGCGAGCGCGCCAGCGATCTGGCCCGTGAATATCGCAAGCGGAAAATTCCATGGGCTGATACAGGCGAATAGGCCCCGTGCGGCGCGGTCATCCTTCGCATGGGCCGCGTAATACCGCAGAAAGTCCACAGCCTCCCGTAACTCGCCGACCGAATCGCCCAAGGTCTTTCCAGCCTCTCGCGCAAGCAGCGCGAACAGACGCGGTCCGTCGGCCTCGTAGAGGTCTGCGGCCTGATTGAGAACCTCGGCCCGATCCGATGCGGGAATGTCCCACATCCGCCCCGCCCCAATGGCGCGCGCGGTATCCGCCAGGTTTGCGTCCTGCACCTCACCTACCAGATCCTCCGGTCTGGCGGGGTTGCGAACGGTGCGGACAGTCCCTGGTTCCGGTTCAAAGTCCAGGAGCGGTGCGGCGGTGAATACGGTTTCGGCGAAGACGGACCGCGTCGCTTTGATTTCGTCGAGAATCGGACGATGCTCTATGTCCCTTCCGCAGGAATTCCGCCGCAGCGGCAGGTACAGATCCGGACCGCGTGGCAGCCTTACGGCCGGTCGGGTCGCCTCGAACGGATCGGCGGCGACCGTTTCAGGGGGAATGTCCTCGTTGACGATCTGGCTGACGAACGAACTGTTGGCGCCGTTTTCCAGTAGCCGCCTGACGAGATAGGCGAGCAGATCATGGTGTTCGCCGACCGGCGCGTAAATTCGGCAATGCGTTCCCCTGGCTTCCAGCACGAGTTGGTGGAGCCGTTCTCCCATGCCGTGCAGTCTCTGGAATTCGAATGCGTCACGCGATCCGGCCATGTGGAGGATGGCGGCGATGGTATGGGCGTTGTGGGTGGCGAACTGGGGAAGGATGCGGTCGGTCATGCACAGCAATCTGCGGGCGTTGGCCATATAGCTTATGTCCGTCGAGGGTTTTTCGGTGAAAACGGGAAATCCGCCGACCCCCTTGATCTGGGCCAGCTTGATCTCCGTGTCCCAGTAGGCGCCCTTGACCAGCCGTACCGTCAGGCGACGGTTCAGCGACCCTGCCAAAGCATGCAGCCAGTCGAGCACGGATCCTGCGCGCTGGCAATATGCCTGCACCGCCAGCCCGAAGCCGTCCCAGCCTGCGAGACTTGGGTCACGCAGGGTAGCTTCGGCGACGTCCAGTCCCAGCGACAGCCGGTCGGCTTCCTCCGCGTCGATGTTAAATCCCATATTGGCTGATTTCGCCAGTCTCGCCAGATGGAGCAGGCGTGGCGGCAGGTCACGAAGCACCCGCTCGCGCTGCGATTCCTCGAAACGGGGGTGGAGGGCGGAGAGTTTTACCGAAATGCCGGGATTGCGGCGGATGTCGGCATTCTGGCAGGCGGCGGCGATGGCGCCGATCGCGTTGACGTATGAATCGAAATACCGCTGCGCATCGGCTTCGGTGTGCGCGGCTTCGCCAAGCATGTCATAGGAGTGGAGATATCCCCGGGAGGCCAGGGGCGCGGCGCGGCGCATGGCCTCCTCGACCGTCTCACCCAGAACGAACTGATTGCCCAGTTCGCGCATGGCGCGGGCGACCGACGCGCGAACCATGGGTTCGCCCAGACGCTTGAGCAGCCCGCGCAGCGCTCCCGCGATTCCCGGCTGGCGACCATCAAGGATCCGGCCGGTCAGCATCAATGCCCATGTGGAGGCGTTCACGAGGGACGACGAACTATGGCCGAGATGCCGGCCCCAGTCCGACGGTGCGATCTTGTCTTCAACCAGCGCGTCGATTGTCGATGCGTCCGGCACCCGGAGCATAGCTTCGGCAAGGCACATCAACGCAACCCCCTCGACCGTGGAAAGTCCATATTCGGCGAGGAACGATTCCATCAGTGTCGGGCGTGACGATTCCCGGGCGCGGCGCACGAATTCGACCGCGCGGGCGTGTATCGTGCCGCGGTCCCGTCGCGTAAGATCACAGAGTCTCCTCAGATCGGAAATGATATCGGCCTCGTCGGCGTATTTCATTTGGTCAACGCGCTGCCTCAGGAAGGCGGGAGATGTACCAGACATTGAGGACCTCCATCTGTCACGGTGATATCGCAGTTGTTCGCCTCCGGGAGTCAACATCCGCGCCGCGGGTTACCTGCCGCGCCTCAGTACGGCTGCAGGCAAGTGTTCCTGTCCCGGCTGGCGATGATGGGGATGACCGATATGGCTCTGGGCTTCGTTCATGGTGCGTCATCTGAATTGCTGCACGGCGAGGCGCCACAGTCTGGCGAAAGTGAATTCCCTGTTTCGATTACCGCTGTCCGGGTCTAAGCTGGACCCTGATACCGTCACTGGCCCGCGTGGTGGAATTGGTAGACACAGGGGACTTAAAATCCCTGGGCAGGAATGCTGTGCCGGTTCGAGTCCGGCCGTGGGCACCATAAACGGACCGGAAGTGGATAGGTCGGGCGATTCCGCAGCGGTCGGCAGCGCTGCCGCTGCATTTCCTGACAGGCAGCCACCGCGCCTCGTCTGGCTCTGCGTCAAGCTCCGCAATGTCGGACCGCGCTGGCTTCATGAAAGCTGGTCGCCGATGAGGGCGTCGAACGACCGGCCCTCCATCAAGTCGGGAAGCCCCTTCAGGACGCCGCACGAGTGCGCGATGCCGTTTTCCGACGCCCCTTTTCCGCTTGCCGCCTTTCGGTGCGTCTGCATCACCATGCTGTCCACAAGACGTATTCGAAATGAAACTCCCTCGATAACACATTGACAAGACTTCTGCATAATTCGATGCCAAGGCTGATGGCGGCCATTATGTAGGATTTCCGATGACTGAATTGCAATATCCAGAGCTATTCCGCAGCTTTGGCATCGAATTATGCAGAAGTCTTTTGAAAATACGGTCGATGACGCCGTTCAGGATCCAGCACCGGTGACGTTTGAACACGCTGTTCCACCTGCAGAAACGCTTCGAAGGGCCGCGCCCGCGGATTGCCAGATTGCGGCGACCGCCCTGTGCCGCGGCATGGCCGTCGCGACGCGCAAGATCTTGGATTTCGGGAACATCGGCATTGAGTTCGTCGGTTCTTGGACGGCGGCATGAGCGGCGCTACGGAGGCTTTCGCGCGTGTCAGGTCGACCAATACCCCGAGGATGCGGGCCGGAACCTGATCGATATTTCTTTTGTTCATCACGAGCGGACCCTGCCCGGCGGCAAACGGTCCTGTTACCTGCCCGGCGATCGGCGAGGCCGGCCGATAGTGGTCTTTGAAGCTGAATGCTCTGGTGCCGGTCCCGTCGGGGCGTGGACCCAAGGAGCGCAATACGCCGAACAGATCGGCCAGTCTTGATTGAGACGTTGCATGATCGGGACCACGTTATGGAACATGACGCAGCCGCAACCCGAAAGCGAACTGTGATCGTCCCCCAGGGCCCCACCCGGCAGCTATCGACACTGCGTCGCGACGTGGTTAGATCGCGGAAGCCAATGATAGTTGAGACGGTATGGGTTTCTTCGAAAATAAGGAATGGGCGACTAGCTTCACGGGTAAGACCATCGCCGAATTCATATTCTCCGTCGCGCGCTGGCTCACGGGTGACGGCACGCCCGGCTGGGTGTCCCTCGGTCTGGTTGTGGCCCTGGTCGCGCTATCCCTCTGGTACGTGGTCATTACATGGCGCTTTGTGCGTGCCATAAGGTCGGTTCGTGGAATTCTCCAGATCGAGGGTAAAAGAGAAATCACGCGAGAACGCCTCGTCGATATCGAAAGCAAATTCGTAAATGCAGGTCCGCAGGGCCAGCCCTATCCCGGACTGGTAAACGCTTGGCGGGAATTCAAGGAAACGGCTCTCGCCTCTGACACCCGAACACTGCGCAACACCGTCAGGCCTGACGTCTTCTTCAACCGTGAAGACCTAGGTTTGGAAGGGGGGATTTGGCGGCAGGTGCCAGCCCTGTTTGTATCCATAGGGCTGCTATTGACCTTTCTGGGCTTGGTTGCGGCGCTCGAACAAACCAGATTGATCCTCAATACCGACGCGGCTAGTCCGGCCGAAGGTCTGACAAGGCTTCTCGAACTCGCCAGTGCCAAGTTCATCATGTCTCTGACAGGTCTGGCATGTTCCATCGTCTTCACGGTCTTGCTGAGAATCTGCACCAAGAGGAAGGATGGGGCGCTGCACGATTTATGTGCGGATATCGAGCATAACTGCGACTTCGTGAGCGAGCAGGATATGCTTTACGACATGCTCGAACAGGCCAGGGAGCAGACCGCTCAATTCCAAACATTCAGTGCTGAACTGGTCGCTCAGATTGCCCAGCCGCTCAAGGAGGACTTGCCGAATGCCATCCGTGAATCGGTTGGGGAGGCCATGCAGCCCCTGATCGACAACATCTCCCGTGGTACCAATCAAGGCATTGAATCATTGGTAGGAAGCGTGAGCGGTCAGTTGGTCGAGGGAGTCGAAGGCTCGGTGCGCGAGATGAAGGTCCAGATGGAATCCGTTGGCATTATGCTGGGTGAGGCCGCCGGTCGGCTTGAGCGTTCTTCGGATAAGATGACAGGGAACGTCCGGGATGCGGCCGGTGCTCTGGTTGAGAGTGTCGAGCGTCTTTCCGGCGGCATCGACGCGTCCACGGCCCGGCTAGGCAATTTCGCTGAGGCCATTGAAGGCAGTGCCATCATCGTTACCGCTTCCAGCGAAGAGCTCCGCCGATCAAGCGAATCGCTGTCCGAAGCTACAGGCCCGATTCGCGCTTCCATCATTGAAATCCAGGCCTCAACAGAGGCCATGAAGGGGATCTCAGAGCGCACCGAATCAATTCTTCGTCGCATGCACGAGGTGATCGAGACCTCGAACGCCGCGGTGCAGCAAGGGCTCCGCACTCTGGAAGGGTCGGTAAAAGAATTCAAGGACATCATTGGCCGTTATCGTGAAATCGACGACTGTCTCGGCGATGCCATCAATGAAATCGAAAATGGCCTTCGAGACAGTATAGAAGAAATCGGTGCATTCGAGCGGAAGGTGAATGAGGAGTTCGCCCGTGCACTTAATCGGCTTGAGGCGGTTATCGCACAGGCCGAACCGTTTATCCCGGCATCCGAGGAGTAGCATGTCATGGCGATTGCCGTCTCGAGAGGCCGGCGTGCCGAGGAAGAGGGAGAGTCCGTCTTTGTGTCAATGACGGATCTCACAGTGTCGTTCCTGTTCATCCTCCTCATCCTTCTCGCATTCTTCGCCACGCAGCTAAGGACCGAGGACATGGTTTCCCCTAGCGAGCATGGTGCCCTTAAGCGCCAACTTGAAGACGAGTTGGTGAGCGAACGTGAGCGTCTCTACCGAGTGGAGCAAGAGCGGTTCGAGTTCGCTGGTCGACTCGCGTCGGCAGAACGTACGATAGCTGAGCTAAGCGCGCTCGTGGCTGCGCACCGGGAAGAACTCGCGGCAGCCACAGCCGCCAACGACGAACTTCATGCGGAGATCGAAGCTCGGCGGCGCGAGTTCGCTGGTCGACTCGCGTCGGCAGAACGCACGATAGCTGAGCTAAGCGCGCTCGTGGCTGCGCACCGGGAAGAACTCGCGGCAGCCACAGCCGCCAACGACGAACTTCATGCGGAGATCGAAGCTCGGCGGCGCGAGTTCGAATTGATGAGTAACGAGCTCGACATTGCCGGCGCGCGCCTTGCAGATCTTCGAAAAGTACGCGATCGGCTCAGGGCGCAACTCTTCGAGATGGAGGGCCCGGATTCGCTGGCTGCATACTTCGATAACGCATCCAAGGCCCGCGAAGCGCTGCTAAAGCGTTTGGCTGATCAGGTACATCGGACGCTACCGGCGATCCAAGTGAGCGTGAACACTACCGACGGGGTCATTCGCTTTCGTGCCGACGAGCTTTTCCCTATCGGGACGTGGCGTATACCTCCGGGCAGCTTGGCCGAACGAGTCTCGCATGCAGTGGGTGATGCCCTCGCCGAAACACTCCCCTGCTACACCCTGTCTCCCGATCTTGACATTGATGTGTCATGTGAAGGCATTGTAGCCGCCATAGAGACCATCCAGATCGAGGGTCACACCGATGACGTCGCGCTAAGCGCCGAACTCCAGAGGCGCGAGCAGATGCGCGACAACTACGATCTCTCCGCTCGACGGGGTGCGGAAACCTTACGCGTCATGACGAGCGAACGGCCAGCGCTTCGCCGTTTCCTCAACTTGCAAGGATATCCGGTATTGTCCTTTGCGGGCTACGGTGAGACCCGTCCAATAAATCAGGACGATACTGATGAGGCGAGAGCGCAGAACAGGCGCATCGACATCCGGTTCATTCTCGAGACACCTCGAAATCTTCTCCAGGTCAAAGAGATCCGGTCCCAGCTGACCCGTCGCCGTGCAGATCTTCCGATCATAGCGGACGAGCCTAGCCCATGACGTCGCTCTCGGAGCGCCTGAAGAAGGGACGCTCGACGCTGCGGCAGCCCATGCGAGACGAACCGGCCGCTTTGCTCAGGGCGTGCGCGAGTATCGCTAGAACCTGGCCCCGCGGTGAGATTGAACAACCAATGGAAGAGGATCCCGAGCAGTTGGTTCGAGAAGTGGAAAGTCGCCGCCGCACGGGGAATTGGAGCGACTTCTATTGGGCCGACTTGGACCGTGCATTGCGAGCGTTCATCGATAGCGGCTTGTGGCAAAATTTTCAGCATAGACACCTGCTCCAATTCCTGCTAAAACAGGTGCGCCCGGGCGTAAAGCGACCGTACATGCGTACTTTGATCCGCAAGTATCTTGAGACTTTCGACCCAAGGTCAACCCTGACCCAGGCGCTTGCACCTGTCCTGAAAGTCCACTGGTGTGAGGCGGAACTGCCGGTTGAGACTTTGGTCGCCAAATTCCGGATCTTCGACCTTGAGGAAGTACCGTCTCAGGTCATCGCGTCCTTCATGGCTGGGCAGGAGAGTCCGTTTGCTGCATTGCGCGGACATGGGGTGGAGGCTCCGCATGGACCGGGTCTGATGGCTGCCGCGCATTCATTGTTCGTCTCCGCTCTTGCGCCTCGAATAGCCAGGGGTAACTCTGCTGCTACGCGCCGGTTGCTTTCCTGGTTGGATCCCGAAGGCGAGCATGCGCGGCTTGAGGGTGCCGGTGCTGCGCAGGCCTTGGATGCGTTGCTCCTTCCTTGGGAAAGCGGCGACCCGGACCCAGAATTGCGGCATCTGATCGAAGCCCGCCTTCTCGTCGCTTACGGTGATCCCCGGATTGAATCGACCGGTTTCTGGTCTGGTGTTTCCGAGGGCGCCATGCGTGTGATCCTGAGGTGGCGCACGGAGTTCACGATCCAGACATTCTTCGATATAGTGACGCAGGCCGACCACACGCATATGTGGTCCGACCGGAAGCAACTCTGGATGGACCTCTGCGAAAACGGCCGAATCACGGAAGCTTGGTTCGCATTGAGTTCGGACGGAATCCGTGTTGTTGAGCGTCTCCAAATCGACCACGACAAGATCCCTTTGGAATACGGTCGGAACCTGTCCCAGTCATCGCAGGACCGTCATAAGTGCTTATTGATCATGTACGTGCGGGGGCGTTGGGTCGTCGAGGGATCTCACAATTTTCCGACGTGGGTGTTCCCGCAGGGAGACCTGGAAGCCCTGTCGCCCTATAAGGAATCGTACACGTGTGAACAGTTCCGCGATATCCAAGGTGCTGAGAAGCCCGAACGCATCGTGCACCTGGGCGACTGGCGCAACAGGGTATTGACGTCACTCGGGCGATGACGAGGCTCGTCTACAATTATGATAACGAGAACGTCGTCTTCACGGCCGAAACGCCGTCTCCGGGCTTCTTCCACCGAATTCGCAAGGCCAGTATGCCTTCACCCGGCCTTGACGACTGGGCGGCAGGCGATGTCGCTCGGTGCGATGGGCTGGGAGCGCTTCGCAATTTCGGCGAGAGCTTTCCAAGGACAGTGCGCTTGGAGGACGAGCGCATTGTCGCCAGCCATGGAGCCGTTGCCGCCTTGACCTTGGGACAGGCGCGGTCTCTTGGACTTCCTGGTCGCCCTCCTTATGCACTCGTAGCCGACACGAGCGGCGTCATCGGTTCGCCGGGCTTCGAACTCCATGCGCGCTGGATGGACGGCGGGCGCACAGCAATCGCTCGTCGGCGGGGCGCATTCCTTGAGACTGGGCAAGGCGTGTTTCTCATACCCGAGCCGCTGTTCTCACTGACCGTACTGGCCGATTCGTTCGAGGCGGGTTCGGTTGACCTGCCGGATCACTGGAGCGCGCTTGCCCGGTTCCGGCGCCTGCTCGATTCAGAAGACGAGGCCAGCGATACCGTGGAGATGAGCTCGTTCCTTCACGGTCTTCGCATCTACACGTGCACCTTCCTTTCATTGAGTCTCCGTGGCGACCCGGACGATCTGGACTTTGATCCAGTCTTATTCGATAGAGAAGCTGCGAGCGCGGCGGAGGAAGCAGGGAAACCTCTCTCGGAACAGGACGGCGTGTTACCGGCAAGGCTTCTCGAAGTCTTTCAGTCGCGCAAGCGCACGGGCTTCCGGGCGTTCGACTCTGCCAAGCGGAGTTATCTGCTCGACCGGCAGAACTACCTCATCGTCGACGACGATCTTGAGATTGCGCTTCAGCTTGTGCGCGAGAAGCAGCAAGCGGGCCCGATGGAGCGCCGGGCCTTCGCCACCAACCCGCGTGCGGCAATTGCAGAGCGCTTGGCGGCGCAGATAGACGGGTCTTTGATTGACGCGGTCGTCGATGAGGAGGTCGAGGCGCGTGTCGCAGCTTCGTTTACCGAAACGCAAGAGTACGCCGATCGCGCGATCGGGATCGGTCTTTGGCAACCGCCCGAACTGGACTTTCTCCCAAGGCCCAAGATCGAGTGGTTGCCGGAGAGCTTTGCTCTGGAGCTGGGAGGGGTCTGGGTTAGCCTCACGTCGGAGACAGTCGCGGTGTTACGCGATCAGACCGACGCCGCGATTGCCGAGGGCGCGTCCCATGTCGCGTACAATGGGAATCGGATTCCGGCGACAGCCGATGTCCGGGACAAGCTCGCTAGCGTTGTGGCTACCGAGACCCCTGAGCCGGTTTCGGAGATAGAAACACCCGATTGGGGCGACGGTGCAGAGCAAAGACCTGCGCCCACGGTTGTCATCGTTCATGAAAATTTTGTGGAAGAGAATTGGGCCCCTGAGGGTCCCACCCGCGCGCACGCCGTGGCCGAATTGCCCAGCACCGTGCGGACATCTTTGCTTGATCACCAGCGAGATGCGCTTGAATGGCAGGTTGAAGGTTGGTGCAGAGGCCTTCCCGGCCTTCTCAACGCTGACGATCAAGGGCTGGGGAAAACGCTTCAGACCCTCGCATTCTTGGCTTGGTTACAAGGTTGGATGTCAGAATCATGTTCCAGCGAGCGCCGGCCAGCGTTGGTCGTCGCGCCTACGGGACTGCTCCGTACTTGGGAGGCTGAAGAGCGGACGCATCTGGCCGGAGCTGGACTCGGTGCACGCATCAATGCCTTTGGATCTGGCCTACGGGACTTACGCGTGCCGGGCCTCGCCGGCCGCGACACCGATGATGGCGAGCCCCGACTTGCCTTCGAAGCTCTTCAGTCGGCGATCAGGGAAGGGCGTGGCCACCAATGGTGGGTGCTGACTACCTACGAGACACTGGCCAGCTACCAGCATAGTTTCCGGCGTATCCGCTTCGCGGTCTCCGTCTTTGACGAGATCCAGAAAATCAAGAATGTCAAGACCTTGATGGCACTTGCGGCCAGGGGGTTCGAGCGGACTTCCGCATCGGTCTGACTGGCACCCCGCTTGAGAACCATGTAGCCGACTTATGGGCGGTGATGGACGCGGTGGTCCCGGGGCGTCTGGAAACGCTCCAACGGTTTCTTGACCGTTACGGCGACGTGACCGAGGATAAGATGCGCGAGTTGCACGCACGGCTATTCCGCCCCTCCGGAAAGGCCGAAAAGCTCTATCCGCCCGTTGCGCAACGCCGTCTTAAGGAGGATGTGCTAACCGGCCTGCCTCGCAAGGACTATCGAGTCTATCCAGTCACGATGCCCCCGGCACAAGCGCAAGCCTACGAACTCGCACGACGCCATCTGGCAGACGGCGCTCATGGTTCCGCCCTAAAACTGCTGCACCATATACGCGGTGTCTCGCTTCATCCCGAGCCACCGGATACGGCGCAAGGTGATCTGCAGGCTTATTTCTCGCGCTCCGCAAGATTTGATTCGGTGCGCCGGATTCTTGCGCGCATTCATGCCGATGGCGAGCGAGCGCTGATCTTCACAGAACATCGAAGGATGCAGGCTTTTGTCGCGCAATGGATTCGTTCGGAGTTCCGGTTAGGTGAAGTGCGCATCATCAACGGGGCGACCACTATTGCGAAGCGAAAGGCATTCGTGTCCGCATTTCAGGACCATCTTGAGCATGACGGAGGATTCGACGTCCTGATTTTGTCCCCCCGCGCCGCTGGCGTGGGCCTGACCTTGACCGCAGCGACCCATGTCATCCACCTCAGCCGCTGGTGGAATCCTGCGGTGGAGGAGCAGTGCAATGATCGCATCTATCGAATTGGCCAAGAACGCGATGTAACGATCCACCTGCCTTTGGCGATTCATCCTGCCCATCGGGAACGTTCGTTCGATTGCTTACTGAACGATTTGATGCGCCGGAAACGCTCGCTGGCTCATGCGGCGCTTTGGCCTCCCGCCTTGAGCGACGACGACAACGCGGCGTTGGTGACGGGGATCAATGGTGCCGGGACCTTTGATCCGAGGAAAATTGACGATCTCGACTGGCAGGGCTTTGAGCATTGGGTTGTCGACCGGGCCGGAGAGAGCGGCGACTGGGAAGGCTCGTTAACACCGGGGTCGGGCGATGGGGGCGCCGATGCCCTTTTACGGCACCGCCGAAGACAGGGCACCGCGGCACTGGTCCAAACAAAGCACACAACTGAGCGTGATCGACTTGCCGGTGAAGAGGCGGTTCGTGACCTGCTGCGAGCACGGGTTCGATATAGGGGGAACCATTTCCATCTGGTTGCAATCACAAATGCGGCCGGGTTTACCAAGAGTGCCTGTGAGCTGGCTCTGGAGCATGGCATTGTTCTTGTGGATCGCGATCGGCTCGGATTGTGGCCGAACCATATCCTTGCATAGTGGTTCATCGAAGCTTTCAGCATGGACCGGCGCGGCGACTTTAGCGGTCTGCACCCGTCACCGCGATGCAGGTGGCCGGAGCCCGCGGCAGCCTGACCGGCGGTGCACGGCCGGATGTTCGGTGCCTGATGGTCCTTGGGAGCCAACGCCCGAACCGCCTTGACACGGCGCTTGATCATGCCGCGGACGGTTTCTCCGCAGCCAATAGTGGCCGGACTTAGGCGCGTACCGGGCCGAAGGCGGGGTTTTCTGGCTGACACTGTATCCACCGCACGGTAGGGCTAGCTGGCGCTGAATTGCCGCTCTTTCGTCAGTCGCGCAAATACTCTTGCCTCGGTGGGGGCCGTTCCAAGCTGTCTGGCGGGAGTGAAGGACGCTCGGTCCAGACCGGGCCAATCGGCGGCGGCAAGATCCGGGAGGAAGGCCCCCGTCTCCCGGGCTCGGACACAGAGTTCCACGACGGCACTCTGGGCGTCCGGCCGTGGCATTGTTTCAGCCAAAGCGAAGGATAGCGCTTCCGCATAGATCAGCCCCAGTCCGTCGTCTAAGCCGCGTTCCATCGCTTCCGGTCGGGGCGCCATGCCCGAAACAAGTTCCTCGGCTGCGGAGAGGCTTCTCGCAAAGCCGATGCAGAGTTGGGGAAGCGCGAGCCATTCGGTCAGCCAAGCCGCTCCATCACGTTGCTGGCGATGCAGACCCGCTCCCTGAAGTTCGGCATTGAGCGCCGTAATATGACGGGCGAGGGCAACAACAAGCGAGGGAAGGACCGGATTTGATTTCTGCGGCATGGTCGATGATCCGCCAGCCTGTGACAGACGGATCTCCTCAATTCCCGATTGTGTCAGAAGGATGACGTCCTCGCCCATTTTGCCCAAGGACGTGGCGGCGCCCGTGATCCAGGAGACCAGTGCTCCGAGTCGGTCACGTTCACTATGCCACGATCCTCCAGGATCACCGAGTTTAAGCGCGTCCGCCAGTCGTGCCCGAACGGCCGGACCTTTGTCGCCCATGACGGACAGCGTCCCGGCGGCGCCTGAAAGAGAGACGCATAGCGCCTCTTCCCGGATCTGAACGAGCCGCTCAAGATACCTCAGGAGCGGTCGCCCCCAAGTCGCGACGACTGCCCCGAAACTCGTAACCGTCGCGGTCTGGCCGTAGGTCCGTGCCGCCATGGGCAGTTCGGCATGCTCCAACCCAAGCCGCCCCAGATCACGCAAGAGCGATTGCAGCCGATTTTCGTGGACCGCGAGCGCTTGACGCAGCCGCATGATCAATCCCGTTTCCATTATGTCCTGGCTGGTTGCGCCCCAATGCACGTATTGGGCATGCTGGGGAGCTCCGATCGCTTGTCGGAACGCTTTCACCAGCGCGGGCACCGGCACTGCGCTCTTCGCGGTACCTTCAGCCAGTTTCACGGGATCGATCAGCACGTCCCGACTGGCGCGATGAATTGCCCGCGCCGCGGTCTCAGGTATCAAGCCTTCCGCCGCCTGTGCCTGTGCAAGCTCGCCCTCGACAAGTAGCATCGCGCGGATTTCGGCGGCGTCGGTGAACAGCGAAGCGGTTTCGGACTCTGTGAACAGGTCGCGGTAGATCGAGCTGTCAAACGGAGTGGCCGGCATCTAGGCTGCCCTGAGCCCAAGCATCTCACGCGCCAGGGCCGGTGTCGCGACCGGACGGTCATATCTGGCGCATAGGTCCACCGTCCGCCGGACAAGCGCCGCATTCGACGGAGCGAGTGTGGTCCGGTCCAGACGAACATTGTCCTCCAGTCCCGTGCGGGCATGGCCTCCCAGCTGGATACTCCATTCGTTGACCAGGATCTGTCCCGCTCCGATGCCGGCCGCACACCAGACGGCGTCCGGAGCGAAGCGTCTGAGCGTAGAGATGTAGAACTCGAAGATCGGCCTGTCGACGGGCATGGCGTTCTTGACGCCCATGACGAACTGGACATAGAGTGGAACTCTGAGTCTTCCGTCACCGGCCATTCTCGCCGCGTGAACGATGTGGCTGAGATCGAATGCCTCGATTTCCGGTTTGATGTCATACTGCCGCATTCTAGCCGCAAGCCAGTCCACCAGATCGGGTGGGTTCTCGTATACGCGGGTCGGGAAGTTATTCGACCCGACGGTGAGCGAAGCCATATCGGGTTTCAATGGCAGCATACCACCCCGCTCCCGACCGGCTCCCGAACGACCGCCGGTCGAGAACTGGATCACCATGCCGGGGCAATGTCTTTCGATCCCCTCCTTCAGTAAGGCGAAGCGGTCGGGATTCGATGTCGGGCTCCCGTCGTCGTTACGAACATGGGCATGGCAAATGGCCGCGCCCGCCTCATAGGCTTCCTGCGTGGACTCGATCTGCTCTGCCACGGTGATCGGGACCGCCGGATTGTCGGATTTCCGGGGGAGCGAACCGGTGATCGCGACGCAGATAATGCAGGGCTTGGCCATGGATTCTCCCAAATCCGAGACAGTCTAGGCGGCTGGATTCACGGATTCAAACGCCTATGCAATCCGTTTCCGGAACCAGGTCCGGTATCACGCGCCGGTGCGCTACATATCCAGAAACACCGTTTCGTCGGGTCCCTGTAGATGGATGTCAAATCTGTAGAGGCCGGCTCCCGTCTTTCGCGCGATCAGCGTCTCAACCCGATGCCTCTGTTCGATGGCGTTCAGGACAGGGTCGCGGCTATTGTCCTCGTCGTCAAAATAGATGCGCGTCTGAAGTCCGACATTGATTCCACGGGCGGTGATCCAGAGCGCGATGTGTGGCGCCTGTTCCCGACCGTCACGCAGCTTCGTACGCCCGGGCTTGACGCTTCGCAGGCTGAACTCACCGCTCTGTCCATCTGCGGCGAAGCGACAGAAGCCGTTGACCTTTGGGTCGGCTTCTGGCTGGCCGGGATGGAGTCCGTTCGCATCCGCCTGCCAGCTTTCCACCATGGCATCCCGAAACGCCCAACCCGTCCCGTCAAGCATGCGTCCCGTGATCACTATGATTTCACCGGTCGCGCCTTCCTCGATCGCGCGCCGCCCCAGATCTTCGGGATAGACGCCATCGATTCCGGTGAATCCCGGGATACAGCCGATGTGAACATATGGACCCGCTGTCTGGCTGGGTGTTTCGGCAAGTCGACGAAGATGCTGTACCATTTACAGACCCTCCGATCTGTTCTCGAACATGGTCCGCCGACGACCGCGGAGCACGATGTCATACTGATAGGCGAGGTGGTCCATGGGACGGGATCCCGCCAGATCCAGCGGCGCGACGAGCCGCTCCAGCTGCCCACACTCCTTGATGGTGTTGGCGATGGGGCAGTGTTTGATGAGCGGATCGCCCTCGAAATACATCTGCGTGATAAGCCGCTGTCCGAAACCGGTTCCAAAAACGGAGAAATGAATATGCATCGGGCGCCAGTCATTCGTCCTGTTAGGCCAGGGATAGGCGCCGGGGCGGATGGTCAGGAACTCGTAGTACCCGTCGTCATCGGTGACGGTTCGTCCACAGCCGCCGAAATTCGGGTCAAGCGGGGCGAAATATGTGTCCTTTATGTGTCGGTAGCGCCCGCCGGCATTGGCCTGCCAGATCTCCAGCAGCGTGTTCGGCACCGGTCGGGCGTTTTCGTCAAGCACCCGGCCATGCACCCGGATGCGTTCGCCGACGGCCGGGGCCGCGCCTTGGGAATAATTGAGGATCAGATTGCTGTCGAGCGGTCCCAGGATGTCATGGCCGAACAGGGGACCGGTTTCTTCGGTAACGGTGGATTCCATCGACAGGAGTGGAAAGCGGGGCGAGCGGGTGACAGCCGTCTTGTAATCCGGGTCGAATGCTTTGGGATGGATCGTGCGGTTGCGCGGAATCAGTGAACCGTCTTCATATCGAACTTGGCGCATGCTCCTCCTCCATTTCCGCATAGGTCTGTTTGGCGATTCTGATCGCTGTGTTCGCGCGCGGGACACCGGCGTAAATGGCGACATGCATCAACGCCTCCATCACATCGGATTTGGTGGCGCCGGTCCTGGATGTGGCGCGGATATGCATCGGGATCTCTTCGGTATTTCCCACCGCCGCGAGCAGGGCCAGTGTCAGCATCGATCGCTCCCGCAGCGAGATTCGGTCGCCTGACCAAAGCGTTCCCCATGCGGATTCCGCTATGAGGGTCTGGAACGGTTCGTCGAATTCAGATTTCGCCGCTTCGGCCCGGTCGACGTGAGCATCGCCAAGAACCTTCCTTCGGGTCGCCATGCCCCGATCATAGCGCGAGGTCATCGAATGCGCCCCCAGCCTACCCGTGATGGAAGGTCGTGAGCCGATACGGTAGCGGCGATCCGGTAAGTTCTAGACATGGCCGGTTTCCCTAATGAATTCGGAAAGGATGCTGGCATAGACCGCTGGCTGTTCGACGCACGGGAGATGGCCCGCGCCCTGGATAACGCGGTACGCGCTGCCCCTGATGAGAGACGCCGTCTCACGCACGAGATCCGCCGGGGTCGAGCCATCGACACTGCCAGCGATCGCAAGGGTGGGGAGCGTCAGTCCGCTAGTGGTTGCGAGTAGGTCCGCGCCCTGGATCGCCGCAGAGCAGCCGATATATCCGTCGACTGGCTGGCGCACCAGCATATTCCGCCAGGTGGCCAGATCCGGAGACGCTCGGAATTCCTTCGAAAACCAGCGCTCCATGACGCCCTCCGCGAGTTCATCGAGACCGCCGCGTCGCACGGTGTCGATGCGGTCCTGCCAGATATCGGGCGTTCCGATCTTCACGGCGGTGTTCGAGATCACCATGGCACGGATCAGGTCCGGTCGACTGGTGGCCAGCGATTGCGCGATCATGCCACCGATCGAAAGGCCGACGAACAGGCAGTCCCGCACGCCGAGGTGATCAAGCAGGCTCTCCGCGTCGCCGACCAGCGACTCCATTGTATAGGGAGGGGGCGGGCAGGAGCTCAGTCCATGCCCCCGTTTGTCAAATCGGATGACACGTAGGTTCGGCGGCAGATGGGGGATTACCAAATCCCAAAGCCTGTAGTCGGTGCCCAGGGAATTCGCGAACACCAATGGCGCGCCGGAAGGGTCGCCGTCTTCGCGAAGATTGATTTGAACCGATCCGAGGTCGGCGGTCCGCATGCGATCTCTCCTTCAATAGGGCAGTCCAACGTAGTTTTCGGCGAAGACCTTTTGTGCCGCGTCGGAGATTCCGAGGAAATCAAATTCGGTTTCCTGCATCCGTCTGTCGATTTCCGGCTGTTTCGGGGGCAGATGCGTGATGTCGGTGAGCCACCACGAAAAACGCATGGCCTTCAGGACGCGTGAAAGCGCCTTGGCGGAGTATTCGGCAAGACCTTGGTTATTCCCATCGCGATAGTGTAGCAGAAGCGCGTGATGGAGATAGTATATATCGGAGGCCGCGAGGTTCAGTCCCTTGGCTCCGGTCGGCGGTACGATATGGGCCGCATCGCCCGCAAGGAACAGGCGTCCCCAGTTCATGGGTTCGCAAAAGAAACTACGCAGCGGTGCGATGGATTTCTCGATGCTTGGTCCCGTCACGATCGTATCTGCCGCCGATTCGGGAATGCGGCGTCTCAGTTCGTCCCAGAACGCATCGTCGGACCAATCTTCGGCCCGGTCTTCCAGCGGGCATTGTATGTAATAGCGGGACAGTCCCATGTTCCGCATCGAGCAAAGCGCGAAGCCGCGGTGATGGGCGGAATAGATCAGTTCGTCGCTGACCGGTGGTGTTTCGCTGAGCACTCCGAGCCAACCGAACGGGTATGCGCGTTCGTACTCACGTCGAACCCGCTCCGGAATCGTCCTGCGGCTGACCCCGCGGAATCCGTCGCATCCGGCCACGAAATCGCAGTCAATCCGTTTGACGCTCCCATCCTGAATGAATGTGACGAAGGGAGAATCGGTATCGAGCCCATGTGGACTGACCGCCTGCACCTCATGGAAGATCGGCGCGTCCCGCCCGTCGCAGGTCGTGTGGAGGTCAGCGGTTATTTCCGTCTGGCCCCACACCAGTACCCGTTTGCCGGTGAGCTGCCTGAAGTCGATGCGGATCTGACGGTCTCCGCAGGCGATGGACGTGCCGTCATGGGCAAAGCCATCGCGGTTCATTCTGGCGCCGACACCCGCTTCGCGCAGCAGTTCCACGGTACCGAGTTCGAGCACCCCCGCCCGGATACGACCGAGCACATGGTCCCGTGAGCGTCGCTCAAGAATGATCGTATCTATGCCATGCAGGTGCAGCAGTTGCGACAGCAGCAAGCCGGACGGTCCCCCGCCGATGATACAGACCTGAGTGCGCATGCGAGCCTCTCCCGACCGCAGGAATCGCAGAAATGGATTGGACCGTCAACCGATGTCGATCGCATGTGAATCCGGGTAAGTGGCAATTTGTGGTGGAACCCATGCCGGATTATCGCTACATACAGTCGAATGATGATCGAATTAAATTGGAGAATGCGCTTTCCCTCACCGCCGGTCGCGGGAAAACTTGAGTGAACCCGATGAGCCTCGTGAATCCATACGAGGGCTCCGGATCACCCAATCCATCGAAAGCCCCTGAAAGAAGGAGCAGGATTTCATATGGCGTCGAAAACCAGTCTGAACGCAAAGAACCTGGAAGCGCTGGGTGCGGAACGTCTCGCGCGGTTACTGATTGAAATCAGTACCGGAAACGCTGTTGCGAAACGCAGGCTTCGGTTGGCGCTGTCAGGTGCGCAAAGCCCGAAACTGATCGCACGTGAGATCGCGAAGCAGATAACGCGGGTCGCGCGGGCGCGCACCTGGGTCACGTGGGAGAACCGAAAGCCGCTCGTCGACGACCTTGAGGCGCTACGGCGTTCGATCCTTGAGCAGATCGTTCCCGCCGATGCCGACGAGGCTCTGCATCTCCTATGGCGATTCATGGCGCTCGCAGCGCCTGTGTTTGATCGCAGCGACGATTCCAGCGGTATTATCAGCGGGATATTCGATGGTGTACTTCGCGACATCGGCGAAGTGGCCGGTAAAGCCAATGTCGCACCAAAGGCATTGGCGGAGATGGTTTTCGAAGCGCTTAAGGACAATGAATGGTGCCAATACTTTGGGTTGATCTCCATAATGTCACCAACGTTGGGTAGTGCTGGCCTCGCCCATCTGAAAGCACTGGTTGAAGAACTGGGACGATCACGCGTGCCGGTGCCACCGAAGGAAGAATGGAAAAAGGTCGGAGCGGGTTTGAATGCTGTAAGATACGAACATGAGGAACGAGAGCGGCGGAATCAGTATATTGCCCGGGAAGCGCTAAAGGATATCGCCGACGCACAGGGCGATGCGGATGCGTATGTCGCGCAACTGGACCCCAAATCCTTCAGCATTCCGAAGGTCGCCGCCGAAGTCGCCCGGCGGCTTCTTGCTGCAGGCAGAGCGCAGGAAGCTCTTGATTCTATCGATGGAGCCGAAATCTCCGAAGGTCGCTCCGTTCCCCGCGAGTGGCAGGATGCGAGGCTGGAAGCCTTGGAAGCGCTCGGGCGACCGAAAGACGCGCAGACTTTCCGTTGGGCCTGTTTCGAGCGCGATCTCTCGTCCGATCATCTGCGCGACTATCTCAAGCGTCTGCCGGATTTCGAGGATGTCGAAGCCGAAGAGCGGGCGATGGCCCATGTGGCCACTTTCCCGACCTTTTTCGCCGCGCTGATGTTCTTTATTGACTGGCCCGCGCTCGACCGCGCCGCGACACTCCTGATCGTTCGCCAGGACGAGATCGATGGCAATCTGTACAGATATCTTCTGCCCGCCGCCGAAGCCCTTTCCGAGCGTCACCCGCTCGCTGCGACTCTGGCGCTTCGCGCGATGGTGGATTTTACCCTGACCAATGCCAGATCCACACGTTATGGCCACGCCGCCGACCACCTGAGCACCTGCGCCCGGCTCGCATCCGAAATCAGGGATTTCGGTAAATTCGAACGACACGCGGCCTATATCGCGAGACTGAAGGAACAGCACGGTAAAAAGGCGAGCTTCTGGTCCCTTGCATTGGGTTGATTGCACCGCCGACGATGATCGGAGATCTGTGTCAAAATCGCCTGTAAATTCCGGATCGGCGGCGTAAGTCGACGGTGGATCAAACCGGACCGCAGGTCTTTCGCATCGCGCGGAAGCCCGAACAGCACAGAGATAGTCCCTAGATCGCAGGCGCGGTGGAAAGCTGTCATACTTCGTTGGAATAGGTGTTGAGTGCGGTGGAGAAAAGCGAAGCGTCTACATTGCCGCCCGTCGCCACGACGATAGCGGTCTCGGTCTTCACCGCCTCAGGGCGAAACAAAGCGGCCGCGAGTGCTGCCGCACCGCCGGGTTCGACAACAATCTTGAGATGTGTGAACGCGTATACCATGGCGCGAAGGCACTCTTCGTCGCTGACCGTGATGCCGGCGCCACAGAGCCTTCGCAGAATGGGAAACGTGATTTCCCCCGGGGATTTGGTAAGAATCGCATCGCAGATCGATCCTGTCAGCGATTCATTGCGTTCGATTCGGCCTGAAGCCAATGATCGCGCCACATCATCGAATCCGCCCGGCTCCACCGGTCGTGCCCGCAATCCCGGCGCCTTGGCTTCCAGTGCGAGCGCTATGCCTCCGGTCAGCCCACCGCCTCCGCAGCACACCAGCACATCGGCTTGCGAGACTTCCAGTTCGCGCGCCTGCTCCGCGACCTCCAGCCCCACCGTGCCCTGCCCGGCGATAACCAGAGGATCGTTGAATGGATGTATCAGCGTCAGCCCGCGTTGCTTCGCGAGCGTCATGCCCACGGTCTCGCGGCTCTCTCCACCTGCTCGATCATACAGAACGACTTCGGCCCCATACGCACGGGTGCTGTCGATCTTCCGTTTCGGAGCGTCCTGTGGCATGACGATCAACGCCGGAATCCCGTGACGCCGAGCGGCGAGTGCGACACCCTGTGCGTGGTTGCCGCTGGAGACCGCGATGACACCGTTCGAGGTCTGTTCGGGCGAAAGTGTGGAAACAGCCGACCAACCTCCTCGAAACTTGAAGCTGCCTGTATGCTGAAGGCACTCCGCTTTAACCAGGACACGGCGTCCGGCCATTTGATCCAGGAACCCGGAGCGCATCATCGGCGTGCGCAGAGCCTGTCCCCGCAACAGTTTCGCGGCGGCCTCTATCGCATCTATGTTCATGTGATTCCGGTCAACCATTGGTGGATGGTATTCAGGGAGTCTGGCTCGTCCAGAAACGGTACGTGGCCGCGATCCGGAATTTCCCGATAGATCATATCGGGACGGCGGCGCTGCATTTCGGTCGCCGTCTCAGCCGACAGGATGTCCGAGTTCGCTCCCCTGAGCAGTGCCAGGGGTAGACCTTGCATCGCATCGAACAACGACCAGAGATCCGGCGTGACCGGAGGAGCGCCGTCCGATGGTCCGTCGAATATCCGGGCGAGGTTCGGGTCGTAGTTGATGGTGATCCCGTCATCGGTTTCGACAAAGTGTTTGCGAACCTCCTCCAGCCAGCGTGTGTCCGGGACGTTCGCGAAGCCGTCCATCAGTCCGGCGCGCATGGCCGCAAGTTCAGATAGCGGTAGGTAAGGTGGGTTTTTTCCAACATAGCCGCGGATCTGATCCAATCCGGTTTCGTCGACGACCGGGCCGATATCGTTGAGACAGACACCACGCAGCCTGTGCTTCTCTATCGCAGCCAGTGTCATGGCGATCAGTCCGCCGCGCGAGGTTCCGAGGATGGCAACCGACTCAAGTCCAAGGTGGTCCAGAAGCGCCAGCGCATCCTGAGCTTCGACCAATACGGTATAGGTGGACGGATCCGCCCAATCGGATTTGCCTCGACCGCGGTAATCGAGTCGGATCAGGCGAATGTCGGTCAGATGCGGTGCCAGATAGTCAAAATCGCTTGAGTTTCGGGTGAGACCCGAAAGGCATAGGAGCGGAAGTCCCTCGCCTTGGTCCCGAAACGCGAGCTTCAGACCGTCATTGGTTTCGAATCGATTGATCATGCCGCACCCGCTATGGACGGGACCGTCGAGAGATCGGATATCACATGGTCCGGTTTCCATGGCAGCCGCTCGACAGGCTCGTCCGCGCGGTTTACCCAGGCCGTCCGGAATCCGAATCCAGCCGCATGGGCCGCGTCCCATCCGTTCGACGAAACGAAAAGAACCTCGTTCGGTTCCGTCGCGAAGCGTTTGCCAACCAATTCATAAACACGTCGATGGGGCTTGAAGACGCCAACCTCGTCGACGCTCAGGACGTCATCAAGAAGGTCGGAGAGGCCCGCGCTTCTGACCGCACCCTCAAGCATTTTCCGTTCGCCGTTTGACAGCATGGCCGTCGTAAGCCCCGCCTCCCTGAGCCGTGCGAGCGTTTCGGGGACTTCCGGATAGGCCGAAAGCTCGAAATAGAGCGCCAGAAGCCTTTCCCGAAGCTCCGGATCATCGAAGCCGGACGCTTCAAGCGCCCAGTCAAGCCCGTCCTGTGTGATACGCCAGAAATCGGTATGCGCGTTGGCGACCGTGCGAAGCCAGGTGTATTGCAACTGTTTCGTGCGCCAATCCGATGCAACCTTTTGCCAGACCGAGGAAAAAGTCTCTCGCCCTGGTTCCGCAGCGGCCTCCCGTGCCGCCGCGGCCACATCGAATAGCGTGCCATAGGCATCGAAGACGCAGGCCTTTGGGTTCATCGCTGAAATCCTTGCTTTTGCTGCGCTACCTTGGCAGACGGACGGATGAAGCGAAAGAGGATGGAGCGGCCAAAGGCCGCTCGGATTCCGCAACTCAGGAATTTATCGTAGAGGAGGCTAAAATGTCGGACAGTCATGGTATGGTTTGGTGGACGGAACTGATGACTCGCGATGTGGACGCGGCGGTGAAATACTACGGTGATGTCTGCGGCTGGACCTTTGAGACGATGGACATGATGGATGGCTCCGGTACCTACTATGTCGGGAAGCATGGCGACCGGCCCACCGCCGGGATAATGGATATGACGCCAATGGCACATCTTGATCAGGTGTCTCCGCACTGGTTCAGCTATTTCGCCGTCGACGATTTGGAGGCGGCGATGGCCGCTACCAAATCCGCCGGAGGATCGGTGCTTCGCGAACCGTTCGAAATTCCGGGAACCGGCCGAATCGCGATTCTCCAGGATCCAACGGGCGCCGCGATGGGGATGATCACACCGGAATCGCCAGGCTGATACATCGCAGGCCCAGGGCGCTTTCCGAAGCCGTTGCGATAACATTGATACCAACTGAGCGCATTGTGCCATCCAGAATCGCGGACATCCCCGTCCCGGCGGTCGCACAGCGGGGCGGTCCACTTGAACGGTCGCCAGTGTTGGGTTCGCTGTCTTTGAGCGTCCTGAAACGGGAATCGACCACGAATGCCGACGGTCTTTTCCGCATGCGGACAATCCCGGCGCGCAGCGTCCGCATCGCCGCGACCGGGGGGATGGCACTATGATCGCGGCGGGTATCGATCTCGGAGGAACGAAGTGCGAAGTGCAGGTCTTTGATGGGTCCTGGACCATGGCGTTGCGCCGTCGCGACGATACGCCCGATGACTACGACTCACTGGTCCGGCTGGTGGTGGATCAGATATGCTGGGCTCTGGAGAAGGCCGGCGCTTCGGTCCCGATCGGGGTTGGTGCTGCGGGACTTCTGGACAGGGACGGGAGGGCGATCGCCGCGAATCTCACCACCTCCGGTCACCCGTTTCCGAAGGACATCGCGCAGGCTGCGGGCCATCCGGTCACCTACGAGAACGATA
Organism: uncultured Rhodobacter sp.; assembly: GCA_965201085.1. GTDB lineage: Bacteria > Pseudomonadota > Alphaproteobacteria > Rhodobacterales > Rhodobacteraceae > JAPOUP01. The sequence goes on from CBDAVS010000025.1 coordinate 446,169, forward strand.
GTCGGGCGGTAGCTCTATCCGAAGCCGTGTTTGGATCGGGTCGATCCTACAGGACTGTCATGACGCTTGTCATCGGCACGGGTGTCGGCGGCGGTGTGGCTATGGACGGGAAGCTACTGCGTGGTCCGGTCCGCGCTGGCGGGGAGTTCGGTCATATCGCCGCTTCGGCCTCGGTCGTAAACCGTCACAACCTACCGATCTATCGCTGTGGATGCGGTCGTCAGGGCTGTATCGAAACCTACGTTTCCGGACCCGGACTGGTACGGATCGCACGCGATCTGACCGGGCGAAGGCTGTCGCCGGAGGATCTGTCCAACCGAAGGGGGCAGGATGGGAACGCTGGAAAAGTCTGGAAAATCTGGCTGGAATTGATCGGGGATCTGCTTTTCGGTCTCGTGCAGACAGTGGATCCCGATGTGATCGTTCTGGGTGGAGGTTTTAGCCGAATCCCCCGAATCGCGGATGAGGTCTCGCAGGCGCTGTCAGATGCACAGATCGAAGGTCTTGACGTTCCGCCCATTGTGCTGGCGCAGGGTGGGGATGCCAGCGGAGCCAGAGGAGCCGCGTTTGCCGCCTGGCAGGATGCGCGACGTGATTGACTCCGGACGATCCAATCGGATTGGATTTCGGTCGTTGGCACGATCGCCATTACGGTGGCAATTCCGGATCTTGCCGGTATCCCGTCGGCTTGACGACGGTAAGCGGAAACGCCTGAACGTTCGTCGGAGATGGATCGGACCGCAAACACGGATTCTCGGGCATGTCGTCACTCCGGTGAGCCGAGCTCTCATCCATTCAAGGCCGGTGGTGGATTCAGGAGACCGATGTTTGCCATTCCTGTGAAAAGAATGACCGATGCGTGATGGTTGGATTCTCCCGCAGGTACTGTTCGACGGAAACGATCTCCGGAGTGGTGTAGCTCTGCGCATTGAAAAAGGTCTGGTCACCGCCATCACGGAGGCCACCGCCGGAGTTGGCGGATGGCGGGTGTCGGGAATCGTCTCACCGGGATATGTCGATCTGCAGGTCAATGGCGGTGGCGGGGTTCTTGTCAACGCACAGCCGACTCAGGTTGGTATGGAGCGGGTCGCCGCCACACATCGCCGGTTCGGAACGGTTGGAATCCTGCCCACCGTGATCACGGACGCGCCCGAAGTGCTGGAACGCGCCGTGGAGGCGGCGCTGGGAGCGAGAGGGCGACCGGGGGTCCTGGGTCTTCATATCGAAGGGCCCCATATTTCAGCAGCGCGACGTGGCGTTCACAAAGCGGAGTTTGTCCGACCGATGGACGACGCGACGGTTGGCCTGGTACGATATCTCCGCGACGTGGGTATACCCGTCCTGATCACCGTAGCGCCCGAGGTGGTAGCGTCCGACCGGATCACTGATCTGGCCGAGATGGGGGTGGTGGTATCCATCGGTCACACCAATGCGACGGCGGCGCAGGCGCGCGCGGCATTCGATGCCGGCGTCATGTGCGCCACGCATCTCTTCAACGCCATGTCTCCGATGTTGAGCCGAGAGCCTGGTGTGGTTGGTGCCGTTATCAACAGCGATGTCTATGCCGGACTGATCGTCGACGGGATCCACGTTGCCGATGAAATGATCGGTTTGGCACTTCGTGCCCGACCCCGACCGGACCGTATGTTTCTGGTTTCCGATGCGATGCCCACCGTCGGTGGTCCTGACAGGTTCTTTCTATATGGTGAAGAGGTGAGTCTTGATCACGGGCGTCTGAGCGCTTCCGACGGGAGGCTAGCGGGTGCGCATCTGACGATTGCCGAAGCCGTGGTGCGGCTTGTTCGCCAGATCGGGTTGGATCGGCGAAGTGCCCTACGCATGGCGATAACCGTTCCGGCGGAACTTATGGGTTTCGACGCATTGTCCAAGGTCGAGGGTCGCCCGCTTTCGGACCTGATGTGTCTGGAAGAGGACATGTCATTTCGTGGCTGGCTGGATCGGTTGTAGATGGATGGCACTTCCACACTCCCCGCTCGTTCGGAGATATCGCAAATCGCCCGGCAAGAAAGTCCAGGTTCCGGGTCTTCGCGCCGCCAAGAGGCTGTGCCGCAACTATCAGTGGCCTTTCGCGGCGATTACTCATCTGTCGACCGGGTTTTTCATTCACTTGGTTGATGGTGCGGTAGACGAAGGCGTATCGAATTCGATCCGTCGCAACTCGCTGAACCCGAGTGGTTGTCCATCGCAGCTTTTCGAACGTCTAAATACGGCGGATACGAACGACTGTCCGCGACGAATTATGTTGCCTGAATCTGACTTCTAACCTAATGGGCCAGAATGGGCGATCGCCAGACATATACGAGCCACGCGGTGGCACTTCTGGCACTCGGTCTGCCGCTTGTCGGCAGTCATTTGGCACAGATCGCCATCGGTGTCACCGACAACGTCATGCTGGGTCGATACAGCGTCGAAGCGCTGGCTGCGGTTACGCTTGGATTCTCCTTTTCATTCGTCCTGTTCCTCATGGGGTCCGGCTTCTCCTTTGCGGTCCTGCCAATGGTGGCGTCGGCCGCCGCTGAAGGAAACGCCGCCCAGGTCCGGCGGGCGACAAGGATGGGTTTATGGATATCGGCGCTCTACGGTTTAGCCGTTATGCCATTCCTGATATGGTCGGAGCCCATTTTCCTTGCGATCGGGCAAGAGCCGCAGATCGCCGGACTTGCGTCGGAATACCTTGCGCTTCTGTCCATTGGAATGGTTCCTTCACTCGTTGTGATGGTCTTGAAGAGCTACCTTTCCGCGCTGGAACGGACACAGGTGGTGCTATGGGTCACGGTTGGTGCCGCGGTTCTGAACGGGCTGCTGAACTACGCTCTGATTTTTGGTAATTTCGGCGCACCGGAACTCGGTCTCAAAGGCGCGGCGACCGCTTCGGTTCTGGTTCAGGCCGCAACCTCCGGCATCATGATCATCTACTGCTCTGTTGTCACTCCCGAATATGCTTTGTTCAGGCGCCTCTGGCGCTCCGATGCCGAGGGATTCAGGCGCGTATTCCAGCTTGGTTGGCCGATCGGCCTCACCAACCTGGCCGAGAGCGGGCTCTTTTCGGCGACAGCCGTTATGATGGGTTGGATCGGGACCGTGTCACTTGCCGCGCACGGAATCGCTACGCAACTCGCGGCCATGACTTTCGTGGTCCACCTCGGAATCAGCCAGGCGGCGACGGTACGCGCCGGACAGGCGCTTGGGCGAAGGGATGGTCAGTTCCTGCGTGATGGCGCCAAGGTCGCTGTGGTGCTCTCGGTGATTTTCGCGCTCCTGACCATGGTCGCTTATCTGCTGGTTCCGGAACTGCTATTGGATATGTTTCTCAATTCCGGGGATCCCGATCGCGCCGCGATCGTTTCCGTCGGTGTATCGCTTCTGTTCGTGGCGGCTCTGTTTCAGCTCGTTGATGGTGGTCAGGTTATGGCGCTCGGCTTGCTCAGAGGCCTGCAGGACGCCAGGATTCCCTTGATTCACGCGGCGGTGTCCTATTGGTTGATCGGCGTTCCCTGCTGTTACATCTTCGGTTTCTGTTTTGGTTGGAACGGTGTTGGTGTCTGGGTCGGACTCGTGACAGGTCTTCTGTGCGCCTGTGCTTTGATGATGCACCGGTTCTGGACTTTCGGCGTGTCCCGTCTTCCCGTTTGACGCGTGGTTTCTTTTCCGCAGGGGTGGGTTGTGCGGCTCTATCGCAGTCCTGCGCAGAAATCCTGTATCCGACCGCAGGCCTCGCCAAGGGTTTGGTCGGACGCAGCATAGCTGACCCGAAAATTCGGTGATAGTCCAAAGGCCGCGCCGAAGACGACCGCGACGCCCTTTTCCTTTAGCAAAGCGGTGGCGAACGCCTCATCATTTTCGATGAGTGCGCCTCCCGTGCTGGTCCTGCCGATGCAGTCCTCGATCATGGGATAGACATAGAACGCACCGTTGGGCTTCGGGCAATATACGCCATTTGCGTCGTTCAGCATCCCGACAACCAGATCGCGGCGCCGTAGGAACACCCTGCGGGTTCGATCAATGAATTCCTGGGATCCTTCCAGTGCCTCAACCGCAGCCCATTGGCTTATCGTGCAGGGATTTGAGGTCGATTGAGACTGGATTTTCCGCATGGCGGCGATCAGGTGCGGCGGTCCGCCTGCATAGCCGATACGCCATCCGGTCATCGCATAGGCCTTCGATACCCCGTTGACCGTCAACGTTCGCTCGAAGAGCCTTGGCTCGACTCCCGCTGGCGTGCAGAAATCGAAACCGTCGAAGGTTATGTGCTCATAGATGTCATCCGCAATGACCCAGACCCGGGGATGACGCATCAGGACCTCCGTGAGGCCCATGAGTTCTTCGCGTGAATAGCTCGATCCGGTCGGGTTCGATGGCGAGTTAAGGATCAGCCATTTGGTGTTTTTTGTGATCGCTTTCTCCAACTGCTCAGGAGTCATCATGTAGGAGGTATCTATATCCGTCCTGACGATGACGGGCGCACCGCCGGCCAGCAGGACCATATCCGGATAGCTGACCCAATAAGGCGCCGGAACGATCACTTCGTCGCCGGGGTTCAGCGTCGCCATCAATGCATTGTACAGGATCTGCTTGCCGCCGGTACCGACGGAAATCCAGTCAGGACCGTAGGAAAGTCCATTGTCACGTTTGAATTTCTCGCAGATCGCCCGCTTGAGTTCCGGTATGCCGTCCGGAGCGGTGTATTTTGTCTTTCCCGCTCTAATCGCCGCGATGGCTGCATCCACGACATTGCGCGGTGTGCCGAAATCCGGCTCGCCCGCGCTGAGGCTGAGCACATCCTCTCCAGCGGCCTTCATTTCCATAGCTTTGGCTGTTATGGAAACCGTTGGAGATGGTTTCACGCGATCAAGCGTCGCGGAAAGAAACCGCATTTTTGTCTCCGTCTGGAATCGTCTCCCGAAGTCTTCTAGGGTTAGGAGAGGATCCTTTCAATCAGGCCATTCGGGATCCGATGGCGCAATTTTGAGGTTTGGTCATGAGCGATGCTCTCCGCGAAGAAGGCTGGTATTCGGAATCCGCCGCAACATTCGGCGACCGTGTCGCCGCCGGTCGCGAAGCGTTGGGCCTCAGCCAACCGGAGCTTGCCAGAAAACTTGGCGTTAAGTTACGCACCATACAGGCATGGGAAGACGACAGGTCCGAACCGAGAGCCAACAGGCTTCAAATGCTATCGGGTGTGCTGAACGTATCGCTCCTGTGGCTTCTGAAGGGTGAGGGTGAAGGGGTTGCGGCGCCCGGCGACAGCGGACTCGATGGTGACATCGCGGCGTTGCTTATGGAAATTCGTCAGGTTCGGGGTACTATCCTGCAATCCGCGAACAGGCTTGGTGCCCTTGAAAAGCGTCTACGGAGCGCGTTGAAGGGTGAACCTTGACCGAAGCGGCAGCGGTTCGCCGGAAACGGCTTTATATGCGTTCGACGAGACGCGGGATCAAGGAAATGGATCTGATTCTGGGCAGTTACGTCGTAAACAGGCTGGCGTTGCTGGACGAGGATGGGCTTGGGACTTATGAAGCGCTTCTCGGTGAGAATGACCAGGAGCTTTATTCCTGGGTTACGGGACAGGTCCATGCACCGACACGCTATGTCCGAGTGATCGAAGACATCGCGTCACATATCGGCGCGTTCCAGGGGACGCCACCATCTCGATAGCGGTCTTACTTCGGTCGTCGATCAAACATCACTCAGCCGTCTTCCCCTCCAGAAGACGATCAGGCGACCAAATCAGTGCGGTCAGCTGGAAGTATAGCTGAGAGCGTTCCTCTATATCGTTATTGGCAAAGCTCCCATGCGGTCGGAAAGGCAGGTCGTGCAATTCGATTGTCTGCCAGAAACCAGGGTTGTTTTTGTAGAGGTCCCGGTGCAGCGACATAGCCAGCTTATTCTGTTTCAGGTAATGCGGTAGCTTCTCGGCATAGCTCTTGTCGCCGAGGCTGGCATTGATCTTTTGGGCAGCGGGAGCAGTCCACCAATGAGATTGCTATGCTCGACGAAGTCGTCCCTCTGGTCAAACTCATCCTTGAACCGGTGGTGGTGATAGGTCCGGATGTGTTCGGTTTCAAAGGCATACTGACCTGACCGATCCATGTAACCCTCATAGTGGACTGGTCCACCCGAACGTTGCTCCAACCAATCGGCGAAACGCTCCAGTTGCCGGTAAATGGCCTTATATGTGAACCGGTCCAGGTAGACGGGTTTGGTGCTGGTGGTGCCCGCATCATCTTCGACGGAAATCGCTGACAGGATTACATGGTGTTGCAGGGTAAAGCCTGCATCGGCGTTATACTTGATGCTGTCCGGCCCTTTGGTCCGGGCGGCCGATGCATCGAGTAGCTTCAGGTAAAGGTCCGCGGAGATGCGCATATCCCGCGGTTCGAAGCGATGGAAATCGTCGCTGGTCTGAAGTCCAGGGGCTTGTTCATCGTTCCGAACCCGGCGGTGATACTCGGTGCCGATCCTATCAAAATCCCCAGGTTGGGCGTCTCTATTTCCCTGCCTGATATCCTGTGCGTATTGGGAACGAAACCACGCTTTGAAAAAGTCCGCTTCGGTCTCTTTGATGTGCTCCGCAAACCTGCCCAGGCATTTCCTAATGAGCGTGTCGGCCTCGAGGCGCCCGTCCGGGCTTTCGATGTTGGCCAGCGGATACCCTTTGAGCATTTCTGTGGGTGACAGAGACAGGCCACGGTCGTTCATGGTTTCGAAGATCGTGTAAGCGTCGCCATCGTCATGGGCGGTGATTTCGATCAGCTTCACATTGCGGATGATCCACCAGATGAATATGTGCAGGGCATCATCCGACATGTCATTGGGAAAGATTTCGTCGAGGTCCTCTTACCGGTCCACCAGATTTTTGACCGAATCCGACTTACCTTCAGGGTCGTGGGTGTCGCCGCGTAGAAGAACCGCCATGCAGCCGTTACGTTCAGGCATGTAGAGCTTGAATTTATAACCATCCGGGTCTTCGTCATAGACCCACCCCTCGATCTTCTTGGCCTTCCTGATCACGATGGAGCCGAGATCATATCCCCGGGTGCGCCGTCTATGTCGGAATTGTATCGGGCAGCCGCCCGAGACTAACCGTCTCCGGTGGATTCGGATGGTTGGGTCTGGCTGATGAAAACCGTGTGTAGCTCGCGGACGAGCTTGCGCTTCATCGCCTGTTCAAAATCCTGAAAGCCATGCGCTTCCTCTACGAATGCGTCGGGACCCTTGATCAGCTCACGCTGGAAATAGCCCGCCAGATCGTCACTTCGTCCACCGATGGTCAGTCCGTTCACCGTCACGTCCGATAGCTTGAAATGTTTGTAGGCAAGTCGCGGTTCGAAGCCCTCGTTGCTGATTCCATCTCCGGATACATCCAGTGTTTTTCGATCACACCCCGGCGCGGATTCGAATAGCAGCGCCGCCTAGCCCAAAGCGTTGCCGATCGCTGTCGGGAATTCGGTATGGCTTCGTCTGGAGGCCCGGATTTTGGCTGCGGATGCCAGCACGTCCTCCGGCTTGGTCAATACGCGCCAGGGGAGCGCCAAAGCCTGTCGATCGCGCCCGCTCCATTCGAAAACGCCCAGCGCCACCGGAAGGTCGGGTACCGACAGGACCGTTTCCATCACCTCTTTCGACTCTTCGATCCCGTCCACTGACGACGAGACGTCCAACGCCAATAGCGGCGCAAGCCTGCACTCGGCCCATACCGGCGCGGCGACCGGCCAAACGGCAACCGCCAGCCTTACCAATGGCCTGTGTTTTCCATGCTCACCCATGGCTCGGCCGGTGGCAGTGCGTCACCCGCTTGCAGAAGCTCAATCGAGACATTGTCCGGCGAACGTACGAACGCCATATGTCCGTCTCTCGGCGGGCGGTTGATGGTCACGCCATTGCTCCGAAGAAGCTCACACATCTCATAAATGTTGTCGACCGAATAGGCGAGATGGCCGAAATGGCGGCTGTCAGAAGGTAGCCCGTCGTCACCGTCCCAGTTGTAGGTCAGTTCGACATGTGCGTTTTCCTGCCCGGGCGGCGACATGAATACGAGCGTGAAACGACCGTTTTCATTATCCGTTCGACGCGTCTCCTTAAGGCCAAGAAGTTCATAGAACGCCTTGGATTTTTCCAAATCCTTTACTCGGACCATTGTGTGAAGATAGGTGGTTCCCATTCGATCGCTCCCTTTGCCAGCCCGCAGTTTACCGCCTTTGCAACGAGCCGCAATGAGGGTTACGCACCGAACCGGTCAGAAACCGAGGCCCGGCCGGGTTATTGGTTCGGTTATGGCGGACCCACGTCCGGTCGCAGGACTCGACTGGCACCGTACGAAATTTCTGTTGAATTCCCGGGATGGGAGGAATTTGCCTGTCTCTTCGACCTTTCACATCCGGTTTGGCATGGAACTTCCCAAGTGCATTGGATTGCGTGTCTTGATATGATCGCGCACCCGATCCGAGGCTAGGAAATACCCTCCTTTCAGGCCAATAGTCCGTATGGCGAAGGTACACCTCAAACTGCGGTCTCTGCTCCAGCGGGGTCGGAAAACGCCGAACCGTAGGTGTCGCGAAGGGTGTTCTTCTGTACCTTTCCCATCGCATTGCGTGGAAGCCGGTTCTCGAAAAATATCCGCTTGGGCTGCTTGAATCTGGCTAGTCTGTCCGTAAGCGATTCCATAATGAATTGAGGAGTGACCTTGCTGCCCGGTGACCGCACGACAACCGCGACAACGCCTTCACCAAAATCGGGATGCGGTGCACCGATGATGGCGGATTCAAGAACCCCCTCGATAGAGTCGATCACCATCTCGACCTCTTTCGGATAGACGTTGTAACCTCCGGTTATCAAGAGGTCCTTCGCCCTACCCATGATGTTGACGTAACCATCCGCGTCGATCCGGGCCAAATCGCCGGTGATGAAATAACCGTCCGATCGAAATTCCTCAGCGGTTTTCTCCGGCATTCGCCAATACCCTTTGAATACATTCGGCCCTCTCACCTCCAGGATTCCGGTTTCGCCTTCCCCTACCGTCATACCTGTCTTCGGGTCGGTGATCCGGGCCTCCACATGGGGCAGAGGAAGGCCGACCGACCCGGCACGGCGTTCCCCGTCATATGGATTCGAGGTGCTCATCGTCGTTTCCGTCATTCCATAGCGCTCAAGAATGACATGTCCGGTTCTGGCTTCGAACCTTCGGTGGGTGTCCGGCAGCAGCGGGGCGCTGCCCGAGATGAACAGACGCATTCCCGCCACCAGATCCCTGTCAAAGCGCGGGTCATCGAGCAATCGTGTGTAGTATGTCGGGACACCCATCATGGTCGTTGTCTGCGGCAGGTAGGCGATCACCAAATCCAGGTCGAATTTTGGCAGGAATATCATCCGTCCACCGACGCGCAGCAGTACGTTTGTCGCTACGAATAGACCATGTACGTGAAAAATCGGCAGTGCATGCAGCAATGTGTCGCCTAAATTGAATTTCCACGCATCCACGAGCGTATCGGCGTTCGTCAGCAGATTTCCGTGGCTCAGCATCGCGCCTTTCGACAGGCCGGTCGTTCCAGACGTATATAAAATGGCCGCCAAATCGTTTTCGGAGCGCTTGATGTCATGAAATTCGGGCATCGCGCTTTGAGCGGTCTCGGACAGATTGCCTTCCCCGGAAGGTCCGAGCGTTAGCAGATTCACACCTTTGGCCCATGCGGTCGGAGCCAGCTGCGCCTCGCAATTGGGGTCGCAGACCGCGATGCGAGGTTCTGCGTCGCTAAAGAAATAGTCCAGTTCGGCGGGCGTGTAGGCGGTGTTCAGCGGCAGGAACAACGCCCCTGTGCGCAGGCAGGCGAGATACAGCGCCAGCGCGTGTGGGGATTTTTCCGCCTGCATCGCGACCCGGTCGCCGGGTCTGACGCCATAACCGGCAAGAACGTTCGCAAAGCGCCCGGACATTTCGAAGAGCGTTTTCCCGGTGAGGTTAGGGGAGTCCGGGAGGATAAGAACCGGTTCCTCCCTTTCCGCGAGAGGGGCGACGAGCGCATCGGATAAGGGGTTCATTCCGGAAGTTTCCTTTTGTTGCCAACGCGACATCGCAGGGCGGTATCAAGCGGGTCAGAACCACGTTATGCGACCGATTGGAAGGCTGCGTGACCGGATGGTGAGACACAGGGCGTTGAACGGCATCATGCTCCGCCTGCGCACCTGCTGAAAGTCCGGGCCTTGCGGTTCGTTGTGGAAGTGGGGAAATTCGGTCTCCCGAACAGGGAATTACTTGAACCGGAGTTAGTCAAAGATGACCTTGACCGAAGAGCAGCAAGCCGAAGTCGATGCCCTTAGAAATGTCAGAAACCGGACGAGGCGAGCCGTCTCACCGGGAATGGAGGAGCACCTCCACCGAACCCATGACGTTCTTGATCACGGTTTTATCCGGGTGATCGATTATATGGGCGACGACGCGGCCATCTGCCAGGCGGCGCGCGTGAGCTACGGCAAGGGCACGAAATCCGTGTCAAACGACGAAGGGCTGATCCGATATCTGATGCGACACTGGCATTCGACCCCATTTGAGATGTGTGAGATCAAACTACACGTCAAGCTGCCGGTGTTCGTCGCGCGCCAGTGGATCCGTCACCGCACGGCCAACGTCAATGAATACTCCGCCCGCTATTCGGTCCTGGACCGCGAGTTCTACATCCCTGCGCCGGACGCTCTTGCCGCACAGTCCACTGTCAATAACCAGGGCAGGGGACAGGTGCTCTCCGGTTCGGAAGCCGATCGCGTTCTTGATATCCTCAGATCCGATAGCGCCCTCTGCTACAGCCACTACGAAGAAATGCTCGGGGTGGAACGGGAAGGCGAACTTGGCCTTGCCCGTGAGCTTGCCAGAATGAACCTGACGGCAAATGTCTACACGCAATGGTACTGGAAGGTCGATCTTCACAACCTGTTTCATTTTCTGCGCCTACGGGTGGATGCCCATGCTCAATATGAGATCAGGGTATATGCGCAGGCTATCTGCAACCTGGTGGAAGACTGGGTTCCTCTCGCCTACGCCGCGTTTGAGGATTACAGGCTCGGTGGGGTCAATCTATCATCGACGGCGATCAACAGCGTCAGACGGATGCTCAAGGGCGAAACCGTGACGAGAGAAAGTTCAGGCATGTCCAAGGGCGAGTGGCGTGAAATGTGCGGGATGCTGGGGATCTGACCGACTTAGGTGCAGACACGTCGTTTCGGAACCGCTCGGGAACGACGAGCCAAGCGTTTGGTGTTTGTGCATGTCAGACCGCAAGCGGGTCACGGTTTCCCGTTTTTCGCAGATACCCTTGCTTCTTTCCTATCGACGAACGCTCTTTGAAGACAGAGAGAGGGTCTCCGCAAGGGAAAGTGCGGTCCTGGCCGGAAACCCGCGAAACCGCGGGTTTCCACGCCATGATCGGAGCGAAAAGTGAAAGAGCATCGCCGCGCGGCGTGCAAACGGCACGCAATCTTCGGATATCTATCCGAGAATCCCGGGCCAGTTCGCTTCTCCTTTCGCTATGTTGGCGTCGATGTCGCGGCTCCAACGACGCCTCACGCGACGCGAATAGTTCAGGTAAAGCCGACCCTCATGGACGGTCCATGCTTCCGGTACTATCGGTGCCACGTATCCCTGCGAAGCGGCCCATGCGCAGTATCCGCCGAAACGTGGAGCATATTTTTCCGGGTCGCCTTCGAACGTCGCCAGATTCATGGCCGTCGAGAAACGCCAGGTCGCGCCATTATAGTCAATTGTGTGCTCGTCCGAGCCCGGCACCGGTTTATCTTCGATAAAATACGCGACTGGGTCGTAGCCGTGGATCGCAAGACCATCCACCTGAAAGGTTTCCGGCTCGGAGGCAAATGCAGAACGGCCGAAAACGGCGGCGGTGGGTGCCATGGCCAGAAGGCCGATGGCGGTACGGCGGGTGAAGTACATTACGGTTTTCCTTTCTCGGTCACCTCCTGACCTGAAATGTGGGATCGGAATGCGAATTGCACCCCCGTTACACGATCCTGTGACTGAAGATTCGCATAGTGCCGATGGGAATAGCTACGGACGGACTTCGCTTGGACGAATCGTAGTGTCTGCCAGAAAACCCCGTGTTTTTCCGGTGACAGGGCCGAATCCGGCGGATTTCGGCTTCACGGGACCCTGGCCGGGCCCCTCGGGGCGCCGCCCGGGGCTTCGACAGGACGGTCGGTGGCGGGAACATATGGTGAACATCCGGGCCTCCGCCGGTCCGCGGGCACGCCGGTCCGGGCCCCGCAGCGGCGGGGCCTTCCATGGGCCGGTTCACCGGTGGACGTCCGCGGCCAGCACCGCCAGCGCCACGGCGCCGGCGAAACCCTCCTTACCGAGGCCGCCGCCGCGGTCCAGACCGCGGTGCTCCAGGTTGCTGATGGCCGACCCGCCGGCGGCGTGGGCGCGCCGCGCCCCGCGGAACGCCTCCCCGCTTTCCCGGACGCGGTCCGCCTCCGGCAGCCTGCCCCTGCGGGGCATCGCGTCGGCTCCGGCATCCCGGCAGGCCCCAGCCGGTCCGGGGGGCTGCGCGGAACCCTGTCGAAGCTCACCACCGACAGGTCGGGGAACCGGGCCCGCGCCTCCCCGCCCATGGGGACCGCCACGTCCACGTCGCTCCCCTCCCACATCACCGAATGGTGCGGGAGGAATCCGTGACGGTCCTCAGGGACGCGGACCGGAACGCCGGGCTCCACCGGGACCCCGGCCTTTCCCTTCGATATCCAGCGCGTGTGCGGCCCGGATATCGGGTGCACCTTCCCGCGGTGCGGGACCGTCCCGCCCTTCAGGATCCGCCGTCCGGTCAGGTCCGCCCGGTGCCTGACATGGCCGATGAAGCCCCGGATACTGTCCGATGGGCCCGGGATACCCAACATACCGTCGATCTCCGCGCGGCTGGCCTCCGCCCTGTCCACCAGCTTCAGCGCCAGCCGCGCGGCCCCCTCTCTTTCCGCCCTGATGCAGGCCGGTGACGCTGTCAGGTCATTCATCAAGGGAATAGGTGGCACACCAGGGGATATGTATGACCTCGAATCCGTCTTCCCGCCGCGGAGATGGAAGACGCCGCTTACCGTGGTGGTCGACGAGGCGCGGCGGCTGGACTGGCCGGTGAATTCGGAGCAGGGCGCGTTCCTGCAGTGCCTGCACGACGGTGACCCGCGTTTTCCGATCCTTCCCGTCCTGGCGGGACTTAGAGTTTGTTCCATAAGTTGAGTGGTCCCGCAGGATGTGGCATTCCGGTTGGTGAACGCACCCAGATACGGCGAGAGCCATGCCCCGGGACAGGACCACCCAACAGCTCCATAAGCGCCCGGACGACCACAGTCAAAACGACCTGACCGACGCCGAATGGACCATCATCGAGCCGATGCCGCCGAAGCGGGGAAGGATGGGACGGCCGCGCGGGGTCGACCTTCGGTCGGTGTCCGGCGCGGGCCGGTATATCCTGTCCACGGGATGCCGGTGGCGCGCGTCACCCTCTGGATATCCACCGTTTTCCACCGACCGGAACCATTTTTAGGGGATTATGTAGCAAAGTGCCGAACGCGGCTGTGCCGGACTCCAGTAACCGGCTAGCCGTTGTTCATTCCGGTTTGTCCACATATTTAATCTTGACGGGTTTGCATAGCGCGTCAACGGCTTTCTCAAAAGACGCGTTAACCCGCATATCCGCATGTAATTCCGGCTTGCTTATACGATAATCGCTCCTGGCAATCCGGACTTCCCTAGGCTCAACTTTCTCTCCTTTCATGATCAACTCCGTCATTTGATTTCCTCCTGTTACGCCGCGAGCCTCGTTATCAGGTATTCCATGCCCCTGTTTCCCTTCACGGAATTGCAGCGTCCGCACAGAAGCTGGAGGTTTCCGATGTGGTCTGTCCCTCCCTTTGAGCGCGGAATGATATGATCGACCGTGAGGTTCGGCAACTGGAAGTGCGTTTTGCATCCGTTGCAGTTACCGCTTTGCTCGCCATACAGAAGCCGTCTGTTCTTCACGTCATTGTAGCGGATCAGCTTGCCGATATCGGTGCGCTGCGGGATGTCGGTGCGGTTGACCACCGTATGGTGGGCGAACATGCCCAGCTCGTTCCTGAGCCGCAGCAGCACCAGTTCAGCGGCCTTCGGTGAAACATCTATCCCAACCCATTCCCTGCCCAGATCCTGCGCCGCTATGCACGCCGTCGCGCAGCCGCAGAACGGGTCCAGAATTATGTCTCCCTCGTTGGAACTCGCGGAGATGATCCTTTCAAGAAGTGAACGGGGCTTCTGCGTGGGGTAGCCCGTGCGCTCCTTGGCCTGGGAGTTGAGATAGGAAATGTCCCAAACGTCGCGCATGGACTTCATACGACTTGTGTCATCCGTGTAAGAGTTTGAATCATAAGTCACTGATATGATTAGACCATTGTCTTTCATGGAGTTGACGCCCTCGCCACCCGCCTGGGCGGGAACCGGCAGGCGGCCAGGCGGGTGGCGAGGGCGTCAACTCCATGAAAGACAATGGTCTAATCATATCAGTGACTTATGATTCAAACTCTTAGGGACACCAGGGACGTGGTTCAGGCGGCGGGCCTGTCCCGACCGGAGTTCAACCATGAGGTCGGCTGTCTGACGCCGGAGGAGCGCGCGGAGTATCTCTGGCGGCTTCGGGTCGAGTTCGGCTTTCTGTCTGGGTATGACGCCGCCGCGGTCCGGGAGAACCTCCGCAGGCTCATGGACGACACCGAAGGCTGGCCGCGTCATACGCACCGCGCGGTTCAGGCGCTGGGCGACTGCGCGCGTCTGGCTGGCTGGGACCTGCGCGGGCGGACTGGAGCGCCGTCCAGGTGGGAGTGGAAAGACGGTGGGAGACCTATCGCCGCAGCCAGCGGAGCTCGCGGATTAAATCCAGCGTCCGCCTGACAGACGCGGTTCTGGACGGCCTGATCGATGGCAGGGAAATGGCCGGCGTCGACTCGCTGATCCACCGCGGGTCAGGGACGGGGATGGCTGGCGGCTTCCGAAAGGGATGCACGTCGATGACTTCAGGACTCACCCCGTTCACAAAGGCGGGCTTCAGCAAAGGCTTGACGATGCCTATGACTGCCCCATTCCCAGCTTCAGACGGTTTCCGACGGATGAAGGCCATAGAAACATCGGTCTGTGAACGAAGCTCAGGCTTGATATTTTCCTGCTGCCGTGTCGTTTGATCGGCGAATCACACCTCGGCATCACCCTTTCCTCAATGACGTTGAAGCAAAACGATCCGATTGGTGTTCGTGCCTTTCGCGCCATTCGCGATTCCCCAGCAATTCGCGGTCTTCGTGAACGACTGGTCATTGATCATTACGGCAAGACGGTTAAATGGCAAACCCTCCGCCGCCTTCCAGACATGCCGTTCAAGCAGCACCTTGCCGTTACGCACCTCGCCGACCTCAAACGCGACATAGCCACCAGGTCTCAGGATACGTGCCTGTTCAGCGAGGACGCGATGCACCATCGCGGCCCACATGTCTTCGGTGCGGTGCATGTCGATGGTAACGGTCTGCGGGTCGATTCCCGCGAACCAGCAGCGCAGCCAGTTATCGGCCGCATACTGCACTATGTCCAGGAACGGTGGGGATGTAACCGTCAGATCGACGGATGCATCGGCAATCTGATGAACGTCCCATGCCGATCCGGTGTGAAGGCTGGAGCGAACATCGCTTGGCACGTGACCGTCCCTGATCAGTGTTCCAGACTTCTTCAGTATCAATGTGGCTAAGTCGCGTTCAGGCGGAGAAACGCCAAGCCGTTCGTTGATCCGGAGTTGAGCCTTGATAGACACGGTTTGGTTCGGAGGCATCGACCTGCCGGAGAAGAAACCTGCGGAATGACCGGACAGTCGGCTGATCGCAACCATTCGGATCCAGTCAGCCACATGGTCCGGGTCGCCCGCATCCAGTGGTGCCCGCTGAGAGAGCCAAAGGCGCAATGCCTCCAATTTCCCAAGCGTTTCCGGGTGATAGAACGCCAGCAGATCCTTGCGCTCAATCCCATTCCTGGTCCAGTCAACTGACTTCAGTGCAGCCATCACCCGCTGTAGGGAGATCGGTCGCAAACGCGGTCGTGTGAGCAGAATCGATAGGGGATTAATGTCGTTGCCATATGCCTGTCTGCCCATCAATGCGGCCTGTACAGGCGTAGTCCCCCGCCCCATGAATGGATCGAAGACCACATCTCCCGGTTGGGTCAGACGGGCGATAAAAAATTCAGGCAGCTGTGCCTTGAAACAGGCTCGGTAAGATATCTCATGAATGGAGTGGGCCCGACGCTGGCCCGCCGTCCAGAATTCGTTAACGATGTAAGGAATACCATCCACGGTCTCGGTAGCGGTAATCTGGCCAAATTCGTCGAATGCCTTGAGGTCGCCTATGAGAATGTCCGCCGATGCCGCGAACCTTTCTTGACTGAATATGGAGCGCTGAATCATCGGCGACTCCCGTAGTCAGATGATCACCTGTTTCTCAACGGATGCGGGTGACGAATAAAGATAGGTGGGAGCCCGTGACATGGGGGTCGAAATTTGGCTCGCGTCATACTCTGGACCACTGTGTTGAGGAAAGACGAAAAATGCGTGTTACCCGAAGCCCATAGACATTCGTGCCTAACCATTCGGCAATACTTTCGTTGGCTATTCGAGGGTTGCTTGGTCTTGCCTGCCTCAACCCCAGCTATGCCTGATGTGAGGGGGCTGAAGATCCGTCCAAATTGCTTTTCCATATCGATCTGATCTATCGGAAACTCCTTGATCGTAATGGCGCTTCGGTCTGATTGAAGTAGGGTGGCCCATCGCCTGTCCCTCCGGCCGTTGCAGACCTTCGGACAGAACGATGGGCGCGTTTCAAAACCAGTCAGAGAGGCTTGAGATTGCCGGCGGAAGACCGCCCATCGCGGCCCTCCTGCAGTTCATAGTCTACCTTCTGGTTGTCGGCGAGGCCCGTGAGACCTGACCGCTCGACGGCGGAAATGTGAACGAACACATCCTTTCCGCCTTCATCAGGTGCGATAAACCCATAGCCTTTGGTGGTGTTGAACCATTTGACGGTGCCCGTTGGCATTCGTATCTCCTTAGTAGATTCCGCCCGCGGATCTGCGGCGGTTTGGTGCAGCCAGGTCCTGAAGTCTCGATTGGCTGCTCCCGAAAGGAGCCGTCGTCGAGGCGATGGTCTGCCGTCACGGGCAGGAATATGAAGCAATTGGCGGAAAACGCAAGTGAGTCTTTCGTGATCCGGTTATGTAATTTTTCGTGGATTCAGATCGCCGTATTTCCCGTGCGGTCGCGGGCGGGAGTCCTGCATCCGACCCCAATGCGTTCTCGATTCGTCAGGCAGGTCGCGTTGCATGTCACAGTGAATTGTTTCGCCGGATTTTTTGAGTACACGCCTTCATGACGGACATGCTTTTCCAGATCAAGCGAGGGAGACAATAGGATGAGACTCTATGGTTTGAAGAACTGCGATAGTTGCCGCAAGGCGCGGAAATACCTTCAGGACAACGGTATCCATGTGGAGTTTGTCGACGTCCGGACGGAGGGGGTGTCCGAGGCGGACCTCGACCGGTTTCTTGTCGCTTTCGGAGACGACCTGTTGAATCGCCGCTCGACGGCATGGCGAAATCTCGGCGCGGAGGAAAGGTGTTGCGATCCTCTCGCACTCCTGAAAGCGCATCCCGCCCTCATGAAGCGTCCGGTGATCGACCGCACCGACAGGCTGTTTCTGGGATGGAACGGACAAGTTCAGGATGCGATCATTGGCTGAGAGAGAACCCGCTGGTGGGAACCTTTAAGCTGACCGGTAGACTTCCGGTAATTCGTTCACTTGGTATTCAGCTCTCCCCAAGGATGCCGTAATTCAAACCTAACCCATAAACCCCAACAGACACTGACAGTCCGGTCAGGGTTATCGGTGCCCGACTTCCGAAAAGCGGGGCACCCCGAAGTCTTCACATTCGGAGAGCGGGCGGATATCTTCCGTGCGACCCAAGGGTCGGAATGGGCTGCCGAACGCTGACCTGAATATGCCGCTCTACCGTCGTGATCTACTTCCGTTCGAATCGGAACCAAGCGAAATCGCTGCGTCAAGCGATAACGGTCCCGCTCCACGCATCACAAGATACAAAAGCAGGAATACCCAGAAGGCGCGCTGATCAAGGATCAGAGAAGCGGAATCGACGTCGAACCAGGATCCGATGGTTTTCGCGTCGGCATTGTGACCCCAGATGTCCGTGAGACTCTGCACGACTACAAATCCGATCATACCAAGCGCGGACAACCGGGTCAGCAATCCGACAATGATAAGCGCCGGCAGGATAAACTCCGCCCAGGTCCCGGCCAACACCACAAGCTTCTGGAACAGCGACGCTTGGGTGATGTCATAGCTTACGGCTTCGGCACCTTTTGGGAATATCTGGGCAAAGGCGTTGAAACTCGGACTGAACAGTCCTCCCAGCACGTCTCCGCCAAGTTTGGTCAAACCTGAATTCCAGTAGTATACAAGCAGCACGGCGGCAAAGATGAAGCGCGCCAGCGTTGGAAGCAGTATCGGAGCGAGCCGGTCGGTCCAACTGAAGGCGAGATTGTGCAGGGCGATCGGTCCGTTCATCTAGGAGTCCTCCTCAAGTCTCGTTATCGCGGCCCCGTCAAGAAGCATTCCAAGCGTCTTCGCCAGGTCGAACTCCGGATTCCCGGTCAGCGCCGCATTCAGTGCTTCACCGAAGCGGGCACCCTCCAGCAACGCGATGAGAAATCTATCTCCTCCCGGTGGCAGAGTCCACGGATGCGGGTCGAATTCCGGTCGACACACAAATGCGTTCTCGCCGCATGCCTGCGGTTTGGGAGCGTCGTATTCCATGTTGAAACGCCAAATTCCGCAAATGGGCCAGACAGATCGCACGACTCGTACGGAAGGCGCGAGCGTCATTCTTGCCGCCATCAGCCGTTCCGGTGGTATCTGGAGTACGGCGGAGTCCAGCGGTATCGATTCGGCGGAGTGATAGGATTGGCGGATCGCCAGTTCGAGCCGTGCGACATCGGGAAGATAGCCTAGATCGCGGGTCGGACTGAAAGATGTCAGGAATTCCGGCAATTGCGTTCCGTAGAACATAAGAAGCGGCGACCCGGGAGGATGCCTGCGCAGATAGGCCCGTGCAAGAACTCTGAAATTGGCTTCCCCAAGCAGTTTCCGAATCACGGGAAACGCGGTCTCAAGCGCATCGGTCAGGCTGGTGGTCACATTGTTTCGGTAGACATTGAACCGCTTCGCCGCCCTGCGACCATCGGGATTGACCAAACCCTGTGGAACCGCACACTCAGGATTTAGAAGCGCTTCGGTGAAGCCGGCCTGCTCGGTCATTATGCCGCTGTGGTTTCGAGTATCTTCGCCGCCCGCCGAGCTTCCGAGGCCAGTTCCGGCCAAGCGGGAACATCATTGTCCCATTCTATCAAGGTTGGCTTTGGCCCACCTCGCATGACTGTGCGCTCATACAGAGCCCAGACCGGATTGACCACTTCGCGGCTATGGCTGTCGATCAGAAGCCGCGCACCGCTCTCGTCCGCGTCTTCCTCATGGCCACCGAGATGGATCTCTCCCACAAGATGCAACGGAAAGCCATCGATATAGCTTTCGGCGTCGGCCTGCTGGTTGACCGCGCTCACAAAGACATTGTTGACATCGAGCAGGAGTCCGCAGCCGGTCCGCCGGGTGATTTCGGTCAGGAAATCGATTTCCGAGAGGGTCGACTCGGAGAACGCGAGATAGGTCGAGGGATTCTCAAGTAGCATTCGTCTACCGACCACGTTCTGGACCTGATCGATATGCTCGCATACCCGGGTGAGCGTTTTGGCGTTATAGGGCAGGGGTAGAAGGTCGTTCAGAAAGTGGCTGTCATGGGTCGACCATGCCAGATGCTCCGAAAAACTCGCCGGATCCAGCCAGCCGACGAGATGTTTCAATCGAGCGAGGTGGTCGGAATCGAGGGGGGCTTCACCTCCGATCGACATACCAACTCCATGGACGGAAATTGGAAACGATTCGGATAGCCGCCGCAACTGCGCCAGGGGGCGTCCGCCATCCCCCATATAGTTCTCGGCATGAATCTCAAGCCACGCCACCGTTCCGGGGTTATCGATTATCTCCTGGAAATGCTGGGGTTTGTAACCGACACCCGGCGCGTCGGGCAGACGATCAAAGCCGTTGGCGGTGCGATCAAGCATTCGTCACGCTCTCAAAGTCGCTGTATGGAGCCCGCTGGCGATCGTCTGTGTGCCGAACATCTGTCTGCGATGGTGAAGTGTCGGCCTCCGGCCCGGTCGCCGGAGGCCCAGGGAAATCAGGCGGGAAGATCGCGCTCGAGCGGCTCCAGCGATCCCATACGTTCCGTGCCGTCGGCCATCGCGGGCAGTTCGATCTCGGCGCAGGTGCCGGTATCCACCAAGGTCCACGCGTTACCTTGGTAGTCGACGGTCGAGGTCCCTGCGCAGGTCGTGCCGGGACCGGCAGCGCAGTCATTCTTTCCCGCGAGGGAGACGCCGTAGCACTTCTCCTTATTTTCGTCGGCAGCGCTTACTGCGGTGGCGTGACCTGCGATGGCGGCGGCGACGGCGCTGGCGACAGCGAGAGTTTTTACAGTGGTCGACATTCGGGTCTCCTGTAGGTTCAAAAGGACTGAGTCATCACTTCGAGCGATGAGAGACCCGTTATAACAGTTTGGGGCCATCATCCAGTAACAGGTATGTGTAAAGCGAACCGCGACCATAGGACAACGAAAAGGAAAGGACCGCGAACCCGTGAGAACCGGTGCCGGAAGCCCGCGCTCAGCCACCGTACCTTGGATATCGCTGGAATTCGGATGGTGGCGAGTCCCGTCCGTAAACCTGAATGCGAACGATGCGGTTGTACCGGCGGGTGGTATTCCAGTGCGAGATACCTACCAGGCCCACGACGTCCGATTGCCTGCCTGTCCGCAGCCGCTTTGGGTAGGTTTCCGATAGTCGCACCCGTCTCGGCCACGGAAGTCCGCACGCAATGGCTGTCGCGTCAGGCGATCTGATCGACCCGAATCCTTCCTCTCATACGGCTCCGCATGGTCTCCGCGGTCACCGCATACGGAGCCCAACGCCGCCGGCCTCGAGGAAAGTATGGGAATTCCTCACACCACCGCCCCGGCGTTCACTGTCGCCTGATCGGGTGGCATGGCTTCGATCCTGAGCTCTTCGATGATATCGCCAAGCGCGCTGACCCGCGTTCGCTTCTCTCCCAGGCGCCGAACCGAAACGGTTCCATCGGCGGTTTCCCTCGCGCCACATGCGAGGATAACAGGCACCTTCGCCATGGAATGCTCACGTACCTTGTAACCGATCTTCTCGTTCCTTGTGTCGGCCTCGGCCCGGAGACCCTGCGCTTTCAGTTCCTCCGTCACGCTGCATACATATTGATCCGCGTCTGAGACGATCGAGGCAATGACGACCTGCCTCGGGGCAAGCCAGAAGGGTAGCCTGCCCGCGTAGCTTTCGATCAGGATGCCGATGAAGCGTTCGAATGAGCCGAGGCAGGCACGGTGCAGCATAACCGGTCGATGCCTGTTGCCGTCAGGGCCGATATATGAAGCGCCAAGTCGCTCGGGGAGCACGAAATCAACCTGATGCGTTCCGCACTGCCAATCCCGGCCAATGGCATCGGTGAGAACGAACTCCAGTTTGGGACCGTAAAACGCTCCCTCGCCCGGATTGAGATCAGGCTTAATGCCCGCCTTGTGCGTGGCGTCGAGCAGCGCACGCTCCGCCCGGTCCCACACCTCATCGGCTCCTGCCCTGATTTCCGGACGATCGGAGAACCTAACCTTGAACTTCGGAAAGCCGAGTTGGGCGTAGACTTCGGTAAGCCATTTGATATAAACGGAAGTTTCGCTCTCGATCTGCGCCTCTGTGCAGAAAATGTGAGCGTCGTCCTGCGTGAAGCCACGAACGCGCATTATACCATGCAGCGCTCCCGAAGGTTCGTATCGGTTGCATGATCCGAATTCGGCCATGCGCAGCGGCAGGTCGCGGTAGGATTTCAGACCTTGGTTGAATATCTGCACATGGCAAGGGCAGTTCATTGGCTTTAGCGCGCTCACCGCCTTTTCCCGGGCGTGATCCTCGTCAACCTCGACGATGAACATATGTTCCTGGAATTTTTCCCAATGTCCCGATTCCTCCCAGAGCTTTCGGGCAACCACCTGAGGAGTGTTGACCTCCACATAGCCGCCGAGAGTCTGCCTGCGGCGCATGTAATCCTGCAGGGTCGTGAAGATTTTCCAGCCGTTGGGATGCCAGAACACCTGCCCCGGGGCTTCCTCCTGCATGTGAAACAGGTCCATCTCGCGCCCGATTCTGCGATGGTCCCGCTTCGCCGCTTCCTCTAGCATGGTAAGGTGGGCCTTGAGGTCCTTCCGGTTCCTGAAGGCGGTGCCGTAGATGCGCTGAAGCATCGGCCGAGAACTGTCTCCACGCCAGAATGCGCCTGCGACGCTCATCAATTTGAAGGCGTCGGCCGGGATCTGACCCGTATGCTGGAAGTGTGGACCGCGGCAGAGGTCCTGCCAATGGCCGTGCCAATATATCCGGATCGGCTGCCCTTCCGGGATCGCCTCGATCAGTTCGACTTTATACGGCTCGTTGTTCGCGGCGTAGAATTTCGTCGCCCGATCGCGTTCCCATAATTCCGTCGTCACCGGATCACGGCGATTGATGATTTCTTTCATCCTGGATTCAATTCTGCCGAGATCCTCCGGTGTGAAAGGCTCCTGCCTGTCAAAGTCATAATACCAGCCATTCTCAATGACCGGACCGATCGTCACCTTTACCTCGGGCCAGATTTCCTGAACGGCACGGGCCATGATATGCGCGCAGTCATGGCGGATCAGTTCCAGTGCCTGAGCGCTGTCCTCCATTGTATGAAGCGTAATCGTCGCGTCGCGTTCCATCGGCCATCGCAGATCGTGGTGCAGACCGTTCACCGTAGCGGATATGGCTCGCTTGGCCAGCGAAGGCGCTATGGACGCCGCCACCTCCGCCGGGGTGACGCCCGGGTCGTAGTGACGTTCTGTCTCATCGGGGAAGGTCAGCGAAATCTGTGCCATTAAGGCTCTCATCGTCGGTCTGGCGCCCACGGAACGCCCGGTTGCGGGTGGTCTTTCCGGCGCGGTATGTGATGGATGCGCCGAATGTTGTCAACAGGGCTGTTGCCGGGGCTTTCGCTGAGGTGCGTGATGTGCCAATTGCCGAAAGCGCATGAAGGGGGTTGCGTTGACCGAACCATCGTTTCTGGAGACGCCGCAGGGGCGTCGCATCGCTTACCGGCGTATCGAGGGGGAGGGACCGCGTATCGTCTTTCTGGGCGGGCTGCGATCCGACATGGAAGGGACCAAAGCGCTCCATCTTGAGGCTTGGGCGAGGTCACGGGAACGCGCGTTCCTTCGTTTCGACTATTCGGGGCATGGACGGAGTTCGGGAGAATTCCTCGACGGCTGTATCGGCGATTGGACAGATGACGCGGCCTCGGCGCTGATGAATCTGGTTGAAAGCGAAGCGGTGCTTGTCGGCTCCTCCATGGGGGGCTGGATCGCTTTGAATCTTGTGACCAGACTTCTGGACAGCGGATTGATCAGAGGTATCGTTGGGATCGCGACCGCTCCCGATTTCACCGAGGACTCTATGTGGGCTGGCTTCACGGAAGCGCAACGGAAGGCACTGTTGGAACGCGGGCAGGTGGCCATTCCCAGCGACTATGCCGAAGAGCCATATGTGATCACGCGCAGAATGATCGAGGACGGGCGCCGTAACCTGGTGCTTCGGACCCCTCTGCGGCTTCCGTTTCCGGTACGTCTTCTGCAGGGGACCGTGGATACCGATGTCGACATGTCGGTCGCGATGCGATTGCTGGCACATGCGGACGGATCCGATATCCGTCTCACTCTGGTGAAGGGAGCCGACCACCGGTTCTCCAGTCCTGAATGCCTGAGACTGATCGAAGCGAGTGTTGAGGACGTGCTTGAGAACATACGGTGAATACCCGGAAGCGATTGTCTTGCGGAGCGACGGATCGGTCGCTTTCGATGCCTCGGTAGAGCTTGGGTCGTTCAATTGGCAAGTTCGGTTAAGATGGAGAAAATACATGGAACAGCGCATAAGCCTGATCACGCTCGCGGTCTCCGACCAGGAGCGGTCGGCGGCTTTCTACGAGGCTTTGGGCTGGAAGCGGGTTGAAAGCCCGGATGGAGTCATCGCGTTCGACCTGATCGGGCAGACGCTTGGTCTCTATCCAAAGTCAGCTCTCGCCAGGGATATGGGGTTTTTGGAGTCGGAAATCACCGGCTTCTCCGGCATTACGCTGGCCTATAACGTCTCCGCGAAAGAGGAGGTCGCTCCGATCCACCGCAATGCCCTGGCTGCGGGTGGCAGGAACATCAAGGAGCCGCATGACATTTTCTGGGGTGGCCATATCGCCTATTTCGCCGATCCGGACGGACATGTTTGGGAAATCGCCCATAATCCGTTTTCGCCGTTGGGACCGAATGGCGAGTTTCAATGGAATGGCGCGGCATGAATCGCGGCCTGTGCCGAATCGGGAAACCCCCGACAACCCCGAAGCTGAAATCCGGGCGGAGTGGCTCCCGTCTATGGGCGATATGAGACGCCCCCGGAGTTACGTGGCGCTTGAGGAACTCGGGAGGCAGCGCCTTTCCCGCCATTTCGAGATGCGCAACTTCATGACGAGCGAAATCGCCAACTTTCATGCGATCCCGAATTGCCCGGACGACCCCGACCTCGCTCTGGAAGCGGGACGGAAACTTGCGAAGAAGAAGAACCTGCTGGAGCCGCTGATCGAGACCTTCGGTCCCCTGGATATCCGCTCCGGCTATCGGAGCCAGGAAATGAACCGGTTCGGGGCGGAACACGTGAAACCACAGAAATGCGCCCGAAACGACAGGGTTTACGCCGGTCATGTCTGGGATCGGCGGGATTCCAGGGGACGTATCGGAGCCTGTGTGTCCGTCGGCATCCCATGGTTCGCACCACAATACCGACGCGGTCGGGACCGGCGGGATCTCGCCTGGCGGCTATACGACCATCTTGATTTCCAGGAAGTCTATTTCTTCCCGAAAAACGCCGCTTTCAACCTAACCTGGCGGGAGTCGGATCGGGAACGCCGTATACTGAGCTACATTCCTTCCAAGGGTGCGTTGGCCAAGCCGGGTATGAAACCGGATCCCGGGCGGGCGGGCCGCTACGCGGATTTTCCGCCATTCCTCGGTATCCACTATCCTGACATTCCGGGAGGCGACCGATGAAACTGCCGACAACCCCTTCGTTTCGTCTGGACGGCAGACGCGCCCTCGTAACCGGTGGCTCACGTGGAATCGGTCTCGGCTGCGCGGTCGCGCTTGCCGAAGCGGGAGCGGAGACGGTCATAGCGGCGCGCGGCGAAGATGAACTGGGGAAGGCTGCCGATGCGATGCGCGAGGCCGGACTGAACGCCGGTGGCGTTGTTCTGGACGTGACCGATCTCGGTGCAGTTCAGGCGGTCCTCGCCGAACGTGGGCCATTCAGTATCCTCGTGAATTCTGCCGGTCTCGCACGCCATTCACCGGCGCTCGACACAAAGCCGGAGGATTTCGATATGGTTACCGCCGTCAATTTCCGCGCCGCCTATTTCCTGGCGAGGGAAGCCGCCGCCGGGATGGACGGCGGTGGCTCGATCATCCAGATTTCCAGCCAGATGGGACATATCGGGGGAATCGACCGCGCCCTCTACTGCGGTACCAAGCACGGAGTCGAGGGGTTCACCAAAGCGATGGCGATCGAATGGGGCGAGCGGGGGATACGTGTGAACACGGTCTGTCCGACCTTCATCCGTACGCCCTTGAGCGAAGCGACCCTGAGCGACCCGGAGAAACACGACTGGATCATGTCGATGATAAAACTCGGCCGAATCGCCGAGGTCGAGGATGTCATGGGCGCGGTGGTGTTTCTCGCGTCAGACGCTTCGGCGATGGTGACGGGAAGCTCGATGCTGGTCGATGGGGGCTGGACAGCCCATTGAACCGAAAAAACAGGCGCAGCGCGCAGGTCCACGCATCGACCCGAACGCCGTATCGGCCTCCATTCGGCCATTGACGGGTCTCATGGATATGTCCGGTGATTGGATCGGGCCTCGGTATCTTCGAACCAGTTGGCTGCCATTCCGGTGCGACCGGCAGGGGCGCTTTCATTCGTGGGCAGGTAGAAATCCTTCGTCGGAAACCGGTTCCGGTTAGGCGGAACCGTCATCACTGCCTGCGGGATCGGCGTCGGTGAATGCCGTCGCCGTCTCTATCCTTCCGCACCGGATGCGTTGACCCTACGGGTGCCCGATTGAGGACTCTTGGTGTCATACTTCCGCCTCGGGGTCTGAAGCTTGGTGACCTTCGCCGGAGCGGTCGCGGGGCGCTCTGGATCAGTCGCTTTCGAATTTGCGAAAGTGCCGCTTTTCGCACCCGTACTTCTATCGATGAAGTCCAGAACAAGCGGACGTATGTTCTGGCGCCAGGACTTGCCCGCGAATATCCCGTAATGTCCCGCACCGGGTTCAAGATGGCTTGCCTTCATGCCGGAGGTAAGCCCTGACAGCAGACCAAGCGCCGCGCGGCACTGCCCGGGTGCGCTGATATCGTCGTTCTCCCCTTCCACCACCTTGACTGCGACATCAGTGATCTTGCCGATGTCGATCCTGCGACCCTTTACGGAAAACGCGTTACGGGCGATTTCGCGTGACTTGAAAATGCGTTTGACCGTCGAGAGATAGAACTCGGCCGTCATGTCCATCACGGCGAGATACTCGTCATAGAACCTGTTGTGCCTGTCGTGGTCGCTGGATTCGCGCTTGGCGGCGCGGATGATCTGGTCGGTGAACGCCTCCGCATGTTTCATTGTGTTCATCGATATGAACCCCGCCAGCTGCAGCATTCCGGGATAGACCAGCCGACCCGCTCCGGCGTATTTCACACCGACGCTCTGTATCGCGAAACCCTCCAGTTGGCCCATCGTCAAACGGCGACCGAAATCGGTGACTTCCGTCGGAGCGGCGTCGGGATCAACCGGTCCGCCGATCAATGTCAGTGACTGTGGCTGCGCGTCATGGTCGTATTCAGCGAGATAGGCCGTCGCCGCAAGCGCGAGCGGAGCGGGCTGGCAGACAGCGATGACATGTAGGTTGGGTCCGAGCGCGCGCATGAAATCGATCAGGTACTGGGTCTGGTCCTCGATATCGAATGTACCGACGGAAACAGGAATGTCGCGTGCGTTATGCCAGTCAGTCACATAGACCTCGCAG
This sequence comes from uncultured Rhodobacter sp., assembly GCA_965201085.1. Lineage (GTDB taxonomy): Bacteria > Pseudomonadota > Alphaproteobacteria > Rhodobacterales > Rhodobacteraceae > JAPOUP01. Next base: position 473,574 of record CBDAVS010000025.1, read on the forward strand.
TTCGGTATCAGGCTTTTCACCGTCGAGCGCAGCAGTGTCGCGTAGTGGCCGGACATGGGTGCCACAAGCAGAAGCCGCCGCGACCGCTCGGATCTCCCGTGGACGCGAAAATGGACAAGATCGCCAAACGGGCGCTCGACGACCGTCACGACATCGACCAGATGATCCTTGCCGTCCTCGCAGGAGAAGGTACGGATGCCCCAGTCGGGTTTGGCCACCATTCGGGAGAACGTCCGCTCGGTCACTTCACCCCATGCTGACATCATCGGAAAGGCGGGATGCGGGAATAGCCCAGTGGCGGGATATGATCCAACGGCCAGTGCGGTGGCGCCGAGCCATTGGTTGGTGTTGCGAACCGTCTCCATAAGGTCATAGGCTGCCATGTAGCGCATCTGTTCTTCCCTTCGCCGTCAAGCGCATGTCAATAAGCCGCGTTTGCCATAAGGGCTTTACGCATTATGCTGCGACTGCAAAATAGATGGAATTTCCAGGATGACAACTGACCAAAGCGCCGCAAGCCCCGATCTCGAAAAATTGCAAGCGAACATCGCTCGGATAGAGGAACTCTCCCAGCGGATGGTCACCGCGCTCGCCGGGAGACGCCATGTCAGTCCGGACCTGCAGGGACCGGGCATGGAGCTCTATACGAGGGTGGCCGGCGTCTGGTGGGCCCAGATGATGAGCGACCCCGCCAGAATTCTACAGCACCAGGTCAGCTATTGGGGCAAAACGCTTGAGAATTTCGCCGATGCGCAGAATGCTCTGGCTACCGGCGGGGTATCCGAGAATGGGGGCGATGGATCGTCCGATCGCCGGTTTCACAACGAGATGTGGCGGACGCATCCGTACTTCAACTTCGTCAGGCAGCAGTATCTTTTGAATGCCGAGTCGGTCAAATCAACGGTTGAAGGGTTGGAGGGCCTCGATCGGCTGGAGCGCCAGCGTGTAGAGTTCTTCGCCCGTCAGATAATCGAAATGTTCGCTCCCACAAATTTTCTGGCGACAAACCCTGAAGCCTTGACCAAAGCCATCGAGACGGAAGGCCAGTCGCTGGTCGACGGTCTCGAGAACCTGGTTCGTGACATCGAGGCGAGCAAGGATGGACTGCTGGTCACGCTCGCCGACAAGGATGCGTTCACCGTGGGTGGCAACATCGCCACGACGGAAGGAAGCGTCGTATTCAGGAACCGGATGTTCGAGTTGATCCATTATGCGCCATCGACGGAAACCGCGCATCAGGCACCGCTTGTCGTGTTCCCACCCTGGATCAACAAATACTACATCATGGATCTCAGGCCCGCCAACTCACTGGTCCGCTGGATCGTTGAACAGGGATTCACCCTGTTCGTGGTGAGCTGGAAAAATCCAGACGAATCCTATGCCGATGTCGGCATTGATACCTACATCGAGGAAGGCTACCTGACGGCCATCGAAGAGGTGAAGAAGATAACCGGGGAACGGCAGGTCAATACCGTCGGTTACTGTATCGGCGGAACCGCGCTCGCGATGACGCTAGCCTATCTAGAAAGGAAGAACGACGGTTCCGTCAGGTCCGCGACCTTCTTCACGACCCTCACCGATTTTTCCGACCACGGCGAGTTCACACCTTTCCTGACCGATGACTTCGTGGTTGCCATCGAAGCCGAATGCCAACGGCAGGGCGTTCTGGAGAGTTTTTTCATGTCGAGGACATTCTCGTTCCTTCGGGCCAATGATCTGATCTATGGCCCGGCGGTCCGCAGTTATATGTTGGGCGAACCGCCACCGGTCTTCGACCTGCTCTACTGGAACGGAGATGGCACCAACCTCACTGGAAGGTTGGTCATCGAATATCTCCGCTGGCTCTGTCAGGAGAACAGGTTTTCCGTAGGCAACGTCGGGATACTTGGAGAAAAGCTCTCGATAAAGGATGTACGGGTGCCGCTTTGCGCGATCGCCTGCGAATCCGACCATATCGCGGCTTGGGCCGCCAGTTTTGAGGGAGTCAAACGCATGGGGTCGGCCTCGAAGCGGTTCATCCTGTCCGAGTCGGGACATATCGCGGGGATCATAAACCCTCCGTCCAAACGCAAGTACGGTCATTTCATCAATGAGGATCTGGATCTGTCACCGGAAGCCTGGCGAGACGGCGCGGAGCGCCATGAAGGGAGTTGGTGGCCTCGTTGGGGTGATTGGCTCGCGGGACATTCCGGCGAGCGTATACCGGCGCGTCAACCGGGCGATTCCGCGAATCATCCCGTGCTGGCGGCGGCTCCGGGAACATATGTCTTCTCCGAAAGCTCGTAGGAAATCCGCTGTGCGGCAGATTGTTCTGTGATGCGGCAAAATATCCCTTGCAATGCTGCGATGCAGCATAAATATTGCCCGTGGATGCGGAAGCACATGGAATCGCAGCGAACGGAGAATTAGAGATGACTGCAATCGGACGGGACTACACAAAGATAATGAAAGACATGCTGGGCGTGTTCCCGGTTGACATGACCGCAATGCAGGATGTACTCAGAACCCAGGCCAGCTTGGGTGAGAAGCTGTCGAAAATGGCGGTGAAAGCGGCCGAAAATTCGGCTGAGGTGTCGGCCAAGTGGACCAAGCAAACGCTCTCCAAGGTCGCTGAAGTCACGAAGTTCAAGGATGACCCCGCCGACTATGGCAAGGCCATGACGGACTTCGCTTCGGCACAGGCGGAAATCGCCGCGGAGTCGATGTCGGCTTTCGCGGAAATCGCGAAGAAGGTTCAGATGGAGACGGTCGAGCTGATGCTCGCCGCCGGAAAGGATGTTTCGGAAGACGCCACCGCCGCCGTCAAGAAAGCGACCGCCGCCGCCAAGAAAGCGACCGTCGCGGCCAAGTAATAAACCAGTTTCCCTTAGCGCCGGATCTCCTCCTACCGGTGCGCAAACTGGGGCGGGCTCGATGCTCGCCCCTTTTATTTTGCTTCGTAAGGCTTTAGGATCTCTATGTGTCGCTGGACTGGAGGAAGTCTATGGCCGACCCATCGCGGCCCCTGCTGATCAAACGCTATGCCAGCCGTCGGTTATACAATACCGAAACCAGCGACTACGTAACGCTTGACGATATCGCCCGGTTCATTCGGGAAGGTCAGAATGTGAAGATTGTCGATCTCAAATCCGGTGACGATCTGACAAAGCAGTATCTACTGCAGATCATAGCGGATCACGAAAGCCAGGGCGACAGCGTATTGCCGGTCAATGTCCTGACCGATCTGGTCAGGAGTTACACGACCGGCGTTCACTCGGTCGTTCCGCAGTTTCTTTCGGCAAGTTTCGAGATGCTGCGCGAGGGTCAGTCCCGGATTATCGAGAATTTCTCCAATCCGATAGCGGCAATGCCGGGTTTTGAGGCGATAAAGGCGCAGCAGGAAGCTTTCTTCAGGGCAATGGCGGCGGGTTGGGTCAGCTCGGAAATGGCCGGGGAACCCGAGGCGGCACCGCCTCCATCGAATAACGATGAGCTAGATGAAATCAAACGACAGCTCAAAGACCTTCAGTCCAGGCTGGCGAAGATGGATCGATAGGAATTCGGTGTCGGGAGACACTTCCACCAATGAGCGTCTGAGCCTTGCGGATGACGCCTGTCTCTGTGGGAATTATCGCGTTCCGCTCATGGGAGCGAGCGGAACATGATTGGGAAAGTTCCGCATTTCACGCCGCTTTCAGGAGCATGACCACTGCCTTCAAGCACTGCCAATCCAATAGGGTCGTGGTCGGTACCGTGGGGATATGCTACGGTCGGTCCTATCTCGGAAGGTGGGTGTCAATACCACACTTCAACCATCGCGGCGACCGTGTCGGATCGTATCGAACCGTGTCGCTCGGATGCGGAACATCGCTTTCATCATTGACCCGAGGTCACAATGTCGATGGTCTGCAGCAGAGTGCTGCCCGTACGGTCGAAAATCAGAATCCGGTCAGTGTCGGTCACTACCGCAAACCAATTCTCTGCCTGGGTGAAGGCCACCGCTCGAACCCCAGCGGGTAGGCTGATTTGATCGGGAAGCGCGGGTCCCGCGGTGTCGGGAAAGCGGGTGACAAGGAACGCGATCAAAACTATAAATCCGATGATCATCACGCCTGTCAGCACCGTGACAAGCGTTCGTAGAAATTTCAGTGATATAGCGCCGTGATCGGAGTCTTTGTCCATGTCCGTATTCCGTCTGTTGGTTACGGTCGCAGCCAACCCCCCACCGCGCTTGGATAGAGCATTGGCCCGGGATGTGCCAGAGACGGCCGCGCTCAGCCGGTCGCGGCTGGCGCGACTTATCATCGGTGGCGCCGTGGCGCAAAACGGCGTTCCGGTTCTCGACCCCAGCGCACGGGTGGACGCCGGCGAAATCTACGAGATCGCGATTCCTGAAAAACGGGACAGTCACCTCGCGCCGGAGAACCTCTCCGTGGACGTGGTGTTTGAGGACGACGAATTGATTGTCATCAACAAGCCTGCGGGAATGGTTGTGCATCCAGCGCCGGGAACACCTTCGGGCACACTCGTCAATGCTCTTCTGGCCCATTGCGGAAACAGTATTTCTGGTGTGGGAGACGAAAAACGGCCAGGCATCGTGCACCGGATCGACAAGGATACGACCGGATTGCTCGTTGTCGCTAAATCCGATCGGGCACATCTGGGCCTTTCGAGGCAATTCGCGACCCATTCGGTCGAACGCGTCTATACGGCGATCTGTCACGGAGTTCCCGATATGACCGATCCTCGCGTGAGAGGTATTCCAGGTGTCGGAATGGAAGAAGGGGATGTTCTCAGGATCGCTACCAAACTTGGCCGGCACAGGACGGACAGGCAACGTCAGGCCGTGATGTTTGACAGGGGGCGTCACGCCGTAACGCGGGTGCGGGTTGTTCGACGTTTCGGTGCGCCATGGGCGGTTGCTTCGCTGGATTGTTGGCTGGAAACCGGTCGCACGCACCAGATCCGGGCACATCTTGCCCATATCGGCCATGGGTTGATCGGAGATCCGCTTTACGGTCGGCGGCGCAGGCTCGGGACCCGCGCTGTTGGCGAGCGGGCAGCGGAGCAGGCAATGAGCTTTCCCCGACAGGCTCTGCATGCCCGCAGTCTCGGATTTGTACATCCCGCCCGTGGCGACACCCTTCGCTTCGACGCTCCGGTTCCGAATGACATGCAGGCGCTGATCGATGCGCTGTCCGGGTCACCAAGCGACACATCGATGTGAGATTCGTATCCGATTTCTTGTTGTCCGAGGGAATAGCCCCCATCTCTCAGTGATCGGGAATCGTGCGGTGAACCTTGATTTGCCGATCCGGTGACCCATATGAATGTTAAAGTGATAAACATAAAGTTGGGGAAAGCCCATGAGCAACTACGCAAATCTGCCCGCTCCCGGTCCTGAACAGGGTTTGAACCGCTATCTTCAGGAAATTCGACGGTTTCCGATGCTGGAGCCGGAAGAGGAGTATATGCTGGCGAAGGCGTGGGTCGAGCGCGAGGATTCCGGTGCGGCGCACCGTCTCGTGACGTCGCATCTGAGACTCGCCGCTAAGATCGCTATGGGCTATCGCGGTTACGGACTGCCGCAGGCCGAGGTGATTTCCGAGGCGAACGTTGGCTTGATGCAGGCCGTCAGGCGGTTTGATCCCGAAAAGGGGTTTCGGCTCGCGACTTACGCGATGTGGTGGATCCGTGCGTCGATCCAGGAATACATCCTGAGATCATGGTCTCTGGTCAAGCTCGGCACGACTTCGGCGCAGAAGAAGCTCTTCTTCAACCTTCGCAAGGTGAAGGCCCGCATCGGTGCTCTGGAAGACGGCGACCTGCATCCCGACAAGGTCAAAAGGATCGCGTCGGATCTGGGCGTTTCCGAAGAGGACGTCGTCTCGATGAACCGTCGGATTTCCGGTGGCGATGCCTCGCTGAACTCGCTGATCGGTGGTTCCAATGGCGATAGTGCGACGGAATGGCAGGATTGGCTGGAAGATGAAGATGCCGATCAGGCCACCGCCTATGAAGACAAGGACGAACTTGAAGTCAGGCGCGAGCTCTTGACCGAGGCGTTGGCGGTTCTGACCGAGCGTGAGCAGGACATATTGACCCAACGTAGATTGCAGGACCAACCAGTGACGCTGGAAGTGCTTTCCGGGCAATATGGAGTCAGTCGCGAGCGGGTTCGGCAGATTGAGGTTCGGGCGTTTCAGAAGCTTCAGCAGCGGGTTACGGAACTCGCCCGTGAGCAGGGAATGCTCGAATAGAGCCGTGGACACGCCTGTCGTCACCAGCGGCCAACGGCGGACATGGCTTCGGACGATACGACGCTGGGGCGCGGCGTCAACATTATGCTGCATCAATTTTTGATTCGCGTCTGCACCGTCGTTGTGTGATCCTTCGCGGTCCTGATCTGATGAATTTGGTATGCGCGAAGAACCGTAGCGAATCGCCGAATCGGGTAACGTAATGTCCGCGAGAAAACCGCCAGGCTGCGGATTTTTCGCGGTAAATGACGGAATCCACCTTGCGGGGAATCACCGGATATGGCATGTAGGGTATGCCGTGTAATCCGTCAATCCTCCACCCGGAAGGCCCCCATGCGCAGGGTCCACGATCCCCGGCGGGGGCCGGCGCCCAGGCATCACGAGGATCGGGCCGACCGTCAGGTCGCGGGACGACATCCCGACGATCCTGATCGGCTTCCAGGACCCCTTCAGCGACGAAGGGACCCGAAAGCGGCTGTCCGGGCTTCCGGGTCGGCTGGTGTTGCCCGGAAGGAGCCGCCGGGTCGGCAGGCCGGGGATGGAACCGTTGACCATCCTGGTGCTGGGGGTCGTGAAGCAGGGTCCCGGGTGCGGTTTCGACCGGCTTCAGGAACCGGCGAACCAGCACATCCCGATCCGGCGAAGGCCGGAGGCCGGGCCACGGATCATGGGACGGGGACGGATACGGATACCGGCGGCTGGTTGACAGCGTGTCGCTCCTCACGCCGGAGCTTCCCGCCGAGGTCGGAAAGATGATCGTGGAGAGGGGCCACAGGGTGGCGGCGGAAAAGCCTGGCGCCGCGTCGCGCGGCCGCCGTGATTCCTTCGTGGCCGGGACCGACGTCCACCATCCGACCGGCCGCAGCCTGCCGATGGATGCGGCGCGGTGCATGGTCCGGTACGTGTCCCGGGCCTGCGGGGGGCTGGGGCCGCGCGAAGGAATACCTTTGCGGAACGCTCCGCAGGCTCTGTCCCGGTGCCGCCACGTCACGGCTCGCCAACCCGCGCCCGGGGGACGTGGAGGCGCCGCTCCGGCTCGCCCTGAAGCTGGCGGACAGGGCGGAGGCCAGCCGCGCGGAGATCGACGGTATGTTGGGTATCCCGGGCCCATCGGACAGTATCCGGGGCTTCATCGGCCATGTCAGGCACCGGGCGGACCTGACCGGACGGCGGATCCTGAAGGGAGGGACGATCCCGCACCGCGGGAAGGTGCACCCGATATCCGGGCCGCACACCCGCTGGATACCGAAGGGAAAGGCCGGGGTCCCGGTGGAGCCCGGCGTTCCGGTCCGCGTCCCTGAGGACCGGCACCGGTTCATCCCGCACCGTTCGGTGATGTGGGAGGGGAGCGACGTGGACGTGGCGGTCCCCATGGGCGGGGAGGCGCGGGCCCGGTTCCCCGACCTGTCGGTGGTGAGCTTCGACCGCGGTCCGCACAGCCCCCCGGACCGGCTGGGGCCTGACGGGATGCCGGTGCCGACGCGATGCCCCGCAGGGGCAGGCTGTCGAAGGCGGACCGCGTCCGGGAAAGCGGGGAGGCGTTCCGCGGGGCGCGGCGCGCCCACGCCGCCGGCGGGTCGGCCACCAGCAACCTGGAGCACCGTGGCCTCGACCGGGTGCGGAGCCACGGAAAGGAGGGTTTCGCCGGCGCCGTGGCGCTGGCGGTGCTGGCCGCGAACGTCCACCGCCCCGGCCTGATGCCGCCGGCGAGGGAGCGCGCCGTGCTCCCCGCCGCCGCCTGACCGGGGCGTCCACCGGTGAACCGGCCCATGGAAGGTCCCGCCGCTGCGGGGCCCGGACCGGCGTGCCCGCGGGCCGGCGGAGGCCCGGATGTTCACCATATGTTACCGCCCTGACCGTCCCGTCGAAACCCCGGGCGGCGCCCCGAAGGGCCCGGCCAGGGTCCCGTGAAGCCGGAATCCGCCGGATCCGGTCCTGTCACCGGAAAAACACGGGGTTTTCTGGCAGACACTAACGTATCTCTAACCCGGCTAACGCTCTCGAGGAGTGCCTGTAGCCATCGCCAGTCGACGGGCGCTGCGATCATAGCCCAAAAAAGTTATGCCCGAAAGTTGGTGACGGGGCCGGTCCGATCAGGCTGCGGCGCTTTCCTGTATTGTCCCGTCACTGAACACTCCCCCTTATGACCTCCGGGAGCCGGTTCGGCGCCGGGAGCCTGCGCCGGTTGCCTTTCGCGGACATCGTGAGGTGGCGAACCATCGAAAGGGCGGTCTTTCGGCTCAGGCAGGCCCGGGTCCTGCGGGTCCGGCCGCGAACGGTGGAGAACACGCTCCCGGTGGGGTCCGTGGTCCTGATGTGCCTGCGGCGCTCCGCCGGGAAGTGGTGGAAGGCGGGAAGCCCGTCCCGGTCCCTGACCGGCCTGTCCACCACCTTTTCGTATTTCACGCCATGGTTTCCGACGAAGCGGTCGAAGGCCGCGTTGGCGCCGTCCTTCGTCCCGGCCATCCGGATTCCATGAATATCCGACCTGTCCCGTTCCCTGAGCGACCCGGGCGGCGCCCCGGTGACGTCGGCGGTCCCGTGGACCCGGCACCGCCGCTCCCGCGTCCTCGGGAAGACATCGCGAAGCGCCACCCGGAAGCCCGGCGCGCCGTCGCCGACCCTCCAGACCCCGTTCCCTGAGGTCACGGAGCGGGCCGCGCCAGCCGTCCGCGTTCCCGCGGAACCCGTCCATGACGGCGGGGACGTCCTTTCCGCCATACCCGTCGGCCCCGGTCACCGCGGGCATGCGCCGGCGGTCGCCGTCCGGATGGGGCGTGAGGCAGCCCCCACCCGCCCATACGTGGACGAAGCGTCGCCCGCCCAGGCCGCGCTTCCGCCAGGGTCCCGCATTCCTCCTTCTGGGTCGCCCGGCCCCGTCACCGTCGAGGAGGACAGCCCCTCCGCGTCCGGCCCGGGAAGCGCCGCGGGCGCCTCTCCGATGTCACCCGGCCGGCCCCGTCATCACCTCCCGCTCCGGCGGGGTCCCGTGGCGCACCACGCCCACGCGCCCCTGTTCGTCAACGAGGTGTTCGTGGCCGGCCAGCAGGCCCGCAGCCCCGGGCAGCTCCCCCGCTCCGGCCCCGATCACCTCCGTTTGCGGGTCAGGTGAAAACCCCGATGGACGTTCGAACCATTTCACCGTAGACCCGGTCATGTGGCATATCCCTTTCCCATCGGGAATTGACGGCGTTCGTTCACCGCCATGATATGCCGCCCCTCAAGACCCGTCACCAACTTTCGGGCATAGTTCGCCAAAAAGGACTTTTGGTTAAGCGAGATCGATGGAGGTGAGTACCGGAATCGAACCGGTATAAACGGAGTTGCAGTCCGCTGCGTAACCATTCCGCCAACTCACCTCTTTCAAGATCACATGTTAGATCAACCTTCGAGCGCTGGCAAGCGTGCTTTCGCGCCGTTTGGTGGTGGTGCCAACCAAACCATCGAAACGGGGAAACCACGATGCTGGACACCACCGGCAGGATCATCAAACACGGAACCGGCCCGCTGGATCCGGCTGGGGAGCCGGGCGATGTCCCGAAGGCCTGTCAGGTGATGGGCTACAGCCGGGATACGTCCCATCGCTACAGGTCAGCCGTTGGGGAAGGCGGCGTGGAAGCGCTTTTCGGGCGCGAACGGGGCGTCTCTGTCTTACCCCCGGGTGTCCGGCCGGTCTGGCTGCGGCGCGGTCCGGCAGTTTCAGGGCCCGGCTGAAAGCGCTGGAGGCGAAGGTGGCTGAGGATGGCATGATCCTGACCGGGGCCCGGTTGCGGGCGCTGGAGAGAAGGAAGCCCGACGATGAAGCCTGCGGCGAGGTGGAAACAGCCCATCCCGGCCACCCGGACTCACGGGACACTTTCCACGCTGGCACGCTCAGGGGCGTCGGGCGGGTCCATCGGCGGACCTGCGTGGACGCCTATCGCAGGGTGGCGCATGCCAGACTCTACACTAGTGTCCGCCAGAAAACCCCGTGTTTTTTCGGTGACAGGGCCGAATCCGGCGGATTCCGGCTTCACGGGGCCGTGGCCGGGCCAGTCGGAGCGCCGCCCCTCTGCCCGGTGGCCTTCCCCTGCGCCCGCCTGCGCCTGTATCCCCGACCGCCGCCGCTGCGACGGAGCCCACGCCCGGGCCACCGCGCGATGGCCCCGTTCGAAAGCCCGCCTTTCCCCAGGGCGAAAATCCGGCATCTCCCGTCGAAGGCCGGATGACGGCAGCCCTCGGGCATGACACTCTCCTCGGCTCGTTCACCGGGACTGTCGCCGCTATCCGGCCGATTCGCGATATGCCGCGCGCCCGGCGCGGCTTCCCACCACCTAAGGTCTCGCACTTCAGGCTGGCGCGGGGGTTTTCAAATTCGAGCGGAGATCCCGGAAACCTGCGTTTATGCTGCGGACGTTACCGGATGGATATAGCTGCAGCGTTTCGGAAAGCCAGAGTCGATAATGCGAACCGAGATCATCTGCGCAGCATGGGATCTCGACTCGCGATAGTCGCGATCAAGACGCCGAGACGATCTGAGGCAACTACCCGAACCTCATTTCAAGAACACCGAGTGACACACCACCGACCCGCAATTTGCATATTGCTACCCTGTCCAAACCATAGCAGGATATTCGGGAACGCCACCGTTTGAAGAGGTCCGGCTCGAATGGCTGACATTACAGTTCAGCGTAGGATTATGGTCGACACACAGGTTCGACCTTCCGACGTCACCAAATTCCCCGTCATCGAAGCGTTGCTTTCCGTTCCGCGTGAGGAATTCGTGCCGGACGGTGTGCGCGGAACCGCGTACAGCGACGGACCGATCGCTTTGGGCTACGGGCGTTCCATGCTCGAGCCTCGAACGCTAGCGAAAATGCTCGACGCGCTCGATGTACAGCCAAACGAGCTCGTTCTTGATCTTGGCTGTGGGCTTGGTTATTCGTCAGCGGTGATCGCACGACTTGCTGAAGCGGTGATCGCCATAGAGGAAGACGGGGAAATGGCCTCAGAGGCCGAGTCCCGGCTGACGATGGCCAATGCCGATAACGTAGCGGTATTCACGGGGCGCCTCGTCGAAGGCGGACCTCGGCACGGTCCATATGACGTGGCGATGCTGCAGGGTGGCGTCGAAGAGCTGCCAACCGCCATATCGGATCAAGTCAAGTACGGCGGGCGCATTGCGGCGATATTCATAGAAGGCGTATTGGGAATATGCAGGATCGGTTTGAAAAACGGTGAAGCGATTGACTGGCGCGATGCATTCAACGCAATGGCGCCGGTCCTGCCCGGCTTTACCCGGAAGAAGGAGTTTCATCTTTGAGGTATTTTCAGGCAATGCCATTGCGTTGGCTCCAGCGCGTTCGGTCGGTGTCGGACCGAAGGTTCACTCGAAGCCTCAGGGGATTGATTTTTGCGGGCGTGGTATTCGCACCTAACGTTCATGCCGAATCCCTCACGGAAGCTCTCGCCGCCGCCTACGGAAATTCAAATCTGCTGGAACAGAGACGCGCGTTGCTGCGGGCGGCTGATGAAGATGTCGCACAGGCATACGCAACCCTGCAACCGGTTGTGAATTTCGTATCGCAGGCGAACACCTTCGGTCCCGAAGAAAACAAGGGCAGCGGGGAGCATTGGTCCGGCTCGCTGGCCGTGTCCGCTGAACTCACGTTGTTCGACAACGGTGTTACGCGTCTGGCGGCGGCAGCGGCCAAGGAGACGGTGCTCGGCCTGCGCGCCGCGCTGATCCAGGTGGAGCAGCAGACCCTGTTGGATACCGTTCGTGCATACATGGAGGTGATCCGCGCAACGCAGTTCGTTTCACTGGGGAATAACAACGTTCAGTTGATCACTGAAGAGTTACGGGCGGCCAGGGACAGGTTCGATGTGGGCGAGGTAACCCGCACCGACGTTTCGATCGTCGAGGCGCGTCTATCGGCGGCCCGTGGCAACCTCGTCGCGGCGGAAGGCGATCTTATGATCGCTCGGGAAACTTACAGATCGATCGTGGGCAATTATCCAGATGATCTGGAATTTCCGGACTCGCCGCCGTCGACGGCAAGCACGGAGGACGTCGCGAAAGGAGTGGCGGTACGGGGTCATCCCCGAATCGAGGAAGCTCGGCGAGATGTTAGTGCAGCCGAAGCGATCCGCCGGCGGGCCGAGGCGGCGTTTGGCCTGAACGTGACCACGGGAGTTGAGATTTCCATAAACGACCGATCCGAGCATGGCTATGGCGCCAACCTGCGCGCCAGTCTTCCGCTATACCGAGGAAGTTACAGTTCCGCGCTGCGTCAGCTTGATGCCCGCCGAGAGGCCGCACGCGCCAATCTGCTTCAATCCGTCGTTGATGTGGAGCTTGGGGTCGGAACCGCCTGGGCCAGGCTGCAGGTCTCTATCGCCCGAACCGATGCAAGCCAGAGACAGATAACCGCCAGCGAGCTCGCATATGAGGGGACCCGGGAAGAGGCCAGATTTGGCTCCCGTACGACGCTGGATGTCCTGAATGCCGAACAGGAGCTGCTTGAGGCGCGATCGAATCTCATCAGTGCCGAGGTCGACCAGTATGTTTCGCGGTATTCACTGCTTCATGCGATGGGGGTGCTCACGGTGAAGGATCTGGAGCTTGGCGTTGTGACCTATGATCCGGCGGATTACTATAATTCGACGAATTCCCGGCGCGATCCGGGTGAGTTCAAAAGCGAGCGCGGTCGCGATCTGGACCGTGTTCTGGAAGCGCTCGGCCGTAAATGAGGCGCGTGAGCGTCAACGCGTGAGCGCGATCAATCGCGGGGCAGGGTATGCCGGTCGATGTAACGGCGGGTGAGGCGCGAAACGGCGATGGGTTGCCATCGCTGCATCCGTCGCCCTCCGAGATCCGGGAAAGCGGTGAGAGCGCTGCTGCGGACAGCGAACCGCTCCTGTTGACGGCCCGAATGCGCGTGCATTCGGATGGCGATTGTTCTGCATCACCGCAGATCACCGATCCATCTGACAGGCAGGACGGTGATGTTTTGCTGGAGCCTATGCAAAATGCCGGTATTGACCATGTCGGCGCGGACTTCCGCGAACCACCCGACTTCAGGTCGGTGACCGATGGTACGGTACAGGGAGGCGACGGTCAGCGTGCATTCGTGGAGGATCCGGACGCTCTCAGGATGTTGGTGGCCGAATTCGTCCGAGAGGAGCTTCGTGCACCGACGGGCGAACGTGTCACCGACAGTATCCGGAGACTCGTGCGCGAGGAAATCCGATGGGTAATGAGTCAGCCTGAAGTATGTCAGAATCGGACATACCGCGAAAACGAGTAACTCAAATAAGGTTGCAATCGCGACGGACATTGTCGCTCCTTACCGACTTGGCGGGCTTCAACTGGAAAAATCGGACTCTGTGGACGGCGGATAACCTCGATGTTATGCGCGGAATGAACTCTGCCAGCGTTGATCTGATCTATCTTGATCCGCCATTTAACTCGAATCGAAATTACGCGGCACCGCTGACGAAGAGGAGAAAGGTAATAGCGGTGTTCAAGTATACCTGGTCCTTTGACGACATCGAGCGTGAATGGGTGGAGGATATCGAGGCGGACAACACGGCGAGTTGGAGCGCGATAACCGCCGCCGGGTTCACGAACGGGGAAAGCGCACAAACCTATCTGACCTATATGGCGATTCGCCTGATCGAAATGCGTCGTATTCTGAAACCAACCGGAACGTTGTATTTTCAATGCGATCCACAAATGAGCCATTACATTAGTGTCTGCCAGAAAACCCCGTGTTTTCCGGTGACAGGGCCGGATCCGGCGGATTCCGGCTTCACGGGGCCGTGGCCGGGCCCGTCGGAGCGCCGCCCGGGGCTTCGACAGGACGGTCGGTGGAGAGAACATTTGGTGAACATCCGGGCCTCCGCCGGCCCGCGGGCACGCCGGTGCGGGCCCCGCAGCGGCGGGACCTTCCATGGGCCGGTTCACCGGTGGACGCCCCGGTCAGGCGGCGGCGGGGAGCACGGGGCGCTCCCTCGCCGGCGGCATCAGGCCGGGGCGGTGGACGTCCGCGGCCAGCACCGCCAGCGCCACGGCGCCGGCGAAACCCTCCTTTCCGTGGCCACCGACGCGGTCCAGGCCGCGGTGCTCCAGGTTGCTGATGGCCGACCCGCCGGCGGCGTGGGCGCGCCGCGCCCCGCGGAACGCCTCCCCGCTTTCCCGGACGCGGTCCGCCTTCGACAGCCTGCCTTTCCGCGGCATGACGTCGGCTCCAGCATCCCGGCAGGCCCCAACCGGTCCGGGGGGGCTGTGCGGACCGCGGTCGAAGCTCACCACCGACAGGTCGGGGAACCGGGCCCGCGCCTCCCCGCCCATGGGGACCGCCACGTCCACGTCGCTCCCTTCCCACATCACCGAACGGTGCGGGAGGAATCCGTGACGGTCCTCAGGGACGCGGACCGGGACGCCGGGCTCCACCGGGACCCCGGCCTTTCCCTTCGATATCCAGCGGGTGTGCGGCCCGGATATCGGGTGCACCTTCCCGCTCTGCGGGACCGTCCCTCCCTTCAGGGTCCGCCGTCCGGTCAGGTCCGCCCGGTGCATGACATGGCCGACGGGTACTGTCCTAACGTGACCTGAAATAGGTCTACGAAAAATGATGCCGCGGCGGATGGTCCATTGATGTCGAAACCCTTCACTCGCTGCCAGCGCGACCGGTGCGGCGCTTCATCGAGACGATGCACCCATGAACGCGGTCACCTTCGGCGCGATGGCGTTTGGCCGAACCGCCGAGATACCGGGAATTTCCCAGGCACGTGAAAGCAGGCTTTCGACGTCCATATGTGTTTCCAGATGTGACGCGAGATCGTCCAGTGTCCTCTCCGTCATGGCCTCATGGCAAAATCCGCTTCCTAACCCTCCAAGCTCCGCCAGGTAAGAGGTCCGAAAGTCGTCCGAAGAAAATATACCGTGGAGATAGCAGCCCCGGATGCGGCCATCCAGGCTCGCAGCGCCTTCGGTTCGTTCGCCGATGCGCAGCCAGGCACGCTCTCGATCCGGTCCCTCCGTCCTACCGAGATGGATTTCATATCCACTGACATATGCGCCTGTGGCTGAGTAGATCGCTTCCGTTCTTGTGGTCCGTTTTTCCGAGGACATTTCGGTTACGACATCGAGCAGTCCAAGTCCGTGAAATCGACCGGCGCTGCCATCGCTTCCCTTGGTGTCGATGATTTCCCGACCGAGCATCTGATAGCCACCGCACATGCCGAGAACATGGCCACCGCGACGCACATGGGCCAGAAGGTCTATGTCCCATCCCTGGCGTCTGAAGTCAGCGAGGTCGCCAACGGTGGACTTCGAGCCGGGGATCAACACGAGATTGGCGTCTCCCGGCAGCGCCCGCCCGGGTTCCACGATTTCCACGCGGACGTCGGGTTCCGCCGCAAGCGGGTCCAGGTCATCGAAATTCGCGATTCGGTTTAGCCTCGGCACCGCGACCTTGAACGGGCCACCGGAAGTCGAGCGGATATCCATGACGTCTTCCGCCGGCAACTTCCACGCATCGCTGAACCAGGGCAGAACGCCCAGCCCCTTCCAGCCGGTTCGCCGTTCTATCTCCGGTATCGCTTCATCGAACAGCGTGACGTCTCCCCGGAATTTGTTGATCAGAAACGCCGATATTCTCCCGCTGTCATTCGGAGGAAGTACGGCTTGGGTGCCGACCAATTGCGCGATCACGCCTCCACGGTCGATATCGGCAACTAGCACGACAGGTATTCCGGCGGCTTCGGCAAAGCCCATATTCGCGATATCTCCCGAACGAAGATTGATTTCGGCCGGACTGCCCGCGCCTTCGACCAGTATGAGGTCCACCGATCCGGCGAGTCTGGTGAAACTCTCCATAACCTTCGGCAGAAGACTGTGTTTCAGCTTGGCGTATTCACCCGCCCGGACCGTTGCCATACGACGGCCCTGAACCACGACCTGTGCACCGGTGTCGGATTCCGGCTTCAGAAGCACCGGGTTCATGTCAATCGTTGGTTGCACTCCTGCGGCGAGGGCCTGAAGCGCCTGCGCTCGTCCTATCTCGCCATCGTCGACGGTGGCGGCGGCATTGTTGGACATATTCTGCGGTTTGAAAGGCGCCACCGTCATGCCACGTTTCGCGAACGCCCGGGCCAGACCGGCGACGACCAGCGACTTACCGACGTTCGATCCCGTTCCCTGGATCATGATCGATCGAGTCATGATTTACCTTCCACCGTACCAACCAACCCAGCCGCGCGCGCGTTCGAACTGGAAGTGGGGCTAGAATTCCGAGGACGCAGCCAATTTTAGCTTCACCTGCCGGTAAGCGACTCCCAAATCCAGAAACGGACGTGGAGGCAGCCGGCTTGCCCCAGGGATCGACAGCTGAACGTCCAGCAGTTCGCTCGGCTCTCCAGCGATTAGATCGGCCAGCAGACGTCCTGCGGCAGCGCCACGTGTCATCGGCGAAACGTCATTGGTCAGGACCGCATACAACCCAGGCCCATATTCTCCAAACACCGCTCCGTCATTCCAGGTGAAGGCCATTGTCCCCCCCCAGCTATGTTCGAAACCGGTTCCGGACAGGCCCGGCCAACGCTTTAGCATCGCTTTGGCATGCAGCTTGCTGATCTCGGAAACCGTTGCTGCCGATGTGGGCGCGTTGGGGCTGTATCTGAACAGGTTTCGAACGAACAATCGACGGTCTTCAGTCAGGCGGATGGTTGCGCCATACTCGGAACTTCCGAGCAGACCGAATGGTTCCCCTGTCCCAAGATGGGCCAGCCGATCCTCGTCAAGGGGCGCGGTCAGGCTGGCATAGGTCGTCATGGGAACATACCGCCCGGCCGCAATTCCGAACTGGTTCAGGAAAACTCCAGTGGCAAGGGCAACCCTGTCTGCGCGAACGGTTCCCTGCGGTGTCGTGGCGACGTAGAGATCCCCTAAACGCTCAAGGTCGGTTACGGGACTTTCCTCGAAGAGCGTGATATTGACCGGAAGGTGCTGTCCCAGCCCGCGCATCAGGGCCGCCGGGTTCACAAGCGCATTTCCTGGTGTGTAAAGGCCACGTCGGTAAAAGCGTGTTCCGATTCGCGCCGCCATTTCATCCTGGGTCATCCAGGTTCGCTCCAGCCCCAGCTGGTCGAGGGTGAGCGCAATTTCGTCGATATGTCTTTCACCATCAGGTCCAGCGGACCCGTAGATTCGCCCGAACTCATCCCAGTCGCAGTCGATCCGGAATTCACGTGCCATACGACGAAAGTCTTCCAACCCGCTTTCCCACAGCTTCATGTTGCGACGCAGGATGTCGAGTCGTTTCGGCGGACCATGCGAGTGGAGGTTCAGCATGAATCCCGCATTCCGCCCGGACGCCCCAAAGCCCGCTCGTTCAGCTTCGACCAGGGCAATCTTCCCATCCGGGCGCAATCTACCCAGTTGATGGGCAACCGCCAGACCGCAAACACCGGCACCAATTATGGCGGTTTCAACCCTTCTGTCCCCGACCAGGACATGCGGTGGCTGAGCCGGCGGCAATGTCTTCCACCAGCCGTTGCTATCCTCGTGTCTGGGAATGATTGCCGGGCGGGGCATGGATCAGTATCCGCGCTCCAGATCGACGATGGGAGACGGCGTGCCCCCGTCCATGGCCAGTCTAATCTGCGTCGCGATGAATTCAGCGGCGGAACGCTCATTCGTTGGCGCCGCGGCATGCGGGGTGATGTAAACGGCGGAATGGGTCCAGTATGGACTCTCCTCCGGCAGAGGTTCCTCCCGGAATACGTCCAGAGCAGCGCCTTGCAGCTGGCCACTGTCGAGCGCTGCCAATAGCGCCGCATCGTCTATACTGGTACCACGCCCGCAATTGATCACGAAACTGCCTGACGGCATTCTGGCGAATACATCGGCATTCAGGATATTGGCCGTGGCATCGGTCAGTGGCAGAAGGTTTACAAGAATATCGGCCTCGCAGACCACAATGTCGAAGCTGGCATCGCCTGCCAGGCATCGCACGCCGTCAATGTCTTTTGGACTGCGCGCCCAGCCTGTGACCGGGAAACCCAGATCCCGCAGGCGGATACATGCATCCTGACCGGTCTGCCCCAAACCCAGAACGGAAACGCGACGCTCCGCGTTCTCCGGATATCTGTGACGGTGCCAGAGTCTGTCGCGCTGCTGCCTGATGTAGCGGGCGTAATGCCTGTGGAAATGCAACACCCAGTGGATGATATGGCACGACATGTCGAGCACAAGCAGACGATCCTGAACGCGCACGATGGGGACATGCGACGGCCATTCGGGATCAAGCGTGATATGTGTAACGCCTGCACCAATGGAATAGATGTATTTCAGGTTCGGAAAGGTCTTCAGCTTCCCTGCCGGTGGGGCCCAGACAACCGCATGGTCAATGTCTGACGGATCGCCGGGGTCATCAATCCCCCGGATACTCGTTGCGCAGCCAGCCCTATCAAAAGCTTCATGCCAGAGTTCAGGTGTCGCCCCTTCCCAATGAAAGAGTATTGCCATGTCAGCCTGTCATCGCCTGGTAATTCAAGGTGGGGTCGCCGCGAACGGCGACCCCCTTCCCCGGGAGAAGTCAGTTGGCGGCATTGGCCGCCGCAATGAGCGCATCCCAGTCGGACTGATTCGCCGCAATCCAGTCTTTCGCGATCTGCTCCAGCTGGTGCGGTTCCTTTTCGCCATCATTCATTCGCAGCATCATGGCGCTCAGGTCAGCGATCAAAATCCTCAGACCATTGAAGAAGGCCATGGCCTTCGGATTTGCCTCGGCAAACTCCCTGTTCACAAGAATGTAGTTGTCATTCGCGCCAAAGCCCGGATTCCGGCCGTCAGCCCATTCGGTGCTGGCGTCCGGATCACCCGGCAGGGACGAGAACGGTGCGTTCAGAAACACGACATCAGTGCCTTCAACAAGGACACCCATGATCCAGTTCGGTGCCCAGGTCGAATAGAAGATCGGCTGGCCCGCCTTGTAGCGTTCGATCGTGTCCGCCATCAGGGCGAAATATTCACCCTTGTCGTTGTTGATGTGATCGCGAAGCCCATAGGCATCCAGGTGATGTTCAATCACCTTTTCGCAGCCCCAGCCCGGGTTGCAGCCGGTGAGGTTGGCCTTGCCGTCACCATTGGTGTCGAACAATACCGCGATGGCCGGGTCTTTCATCTGTTCAAGCGCGGTGATGCCGTGAGCCTCAGCGGTCCTGATATCGATGAAATAACCCTGCATCGCGTTGGTATACATCGGTCCGGCACGCACCATCGCGTCGTCACCACCCGAATTATTGAAGAAGTCTTTGTGGAGCGGCTTCCAGTGAACGGCCGTATAATCGGCATCGCCCTGTCCGATCGACAGGTGGATGGCCGGGTAGTTGCCGGTCAGCATCTCGCCATTTTCGTAGCCGAGTGCCGCCAGACCCTCCTCGATCACCTCATAGATCAACTGGTGATCAGTCCGACCGGTGCTGATCGCCGTGACCTCTGCGGCCATGGCCGTACCTGCCATCAAACCACCAGCAACAGCGGTAAGCACGAGTTTGGTTTCCAACTTGTTCATCATGTCCTCCCTAGTTGGATCAGTGAATGGATAGGTTAATTCTTCCGTGGAGCCGTAGACGCAGCCAGCCAACGGGTCCCTGCTCCCAGAGCCCACGATTTCCCCGCTCCCGGCGGGTAAAGCCGAATCCCTGTGTTACCCGGTCAAAAACGACTGCCAGAAGCACGATGCCAAGTCCACCTACCGAGGCGCGCGCGAGATCCAGCTGCGAAATGCCAACCAGCACCAGACGGCCCAGACCGGCAACCGAAATCATTGAGGCGATGACGCTCATCGCCAGGGACAGCATGACTGTCTGGTTGATCCCGACCATGATCGTCGGACGGGCCAGAGGCAGGTCGATGGACCAGAGCCGCTTCAGCGGAGAAACTCCGAAAGCATCGGCTGCTTCGATGAGGTCTTCACGCACCTCGCGCAAGCCCAGATTGGTCAATCGCACCAACGGCGGTGTCGCAAAGAAGGCGGTAACGATCACGCCAGGTACATTGCCGATGCCGAACAGAAGGATAACGGGCACCAGGTATGTGAAAGACGGGATCGTCTGCATGAAATCGAGCACAGGGCGGACGATCGCCCAGAGCCAGTCCATTCGGCTGCATAGAATTCCTAGCGGCAATCCAAACAATATGGAAATCGAGACCGCGGTGATCAAAACGGCGAGACTCGTCATGGCAGCATCCCAAGCGCCAATGATACCGATTGCAACGAATGCGCAAAAGGTAAGGATTGCGGTTGCCCGGTTCACGATCTGCCAGGCAAAGAGGGTGAAGAAAGTCAGCAGCAGGGTCTGTGGCGTATCCCGCAGCCCATCTTCGACAAGATCAAGCGCCCACTTTACCGGTTCCTTGATTGCCTTGAACACCGGACGGTAATTTGACGTGAGCCAACGCATTCCGTCATTGGCCCACTCCGCCAGCGGAAGGCTGATCGTTGTGAATGGATCAAGGAGGCTCGCCACATCCACCCTCAGGCACTCCCGCTGATGCGCTGTTTCGCAGCGCCGAGCGCCTGCACATAGCGATCCACCGTAATGGCCACCAGAACGATGCCCAGACCGCCTATGGTGGCACTACCAAAGTCGAGCCGCCCGATCCCTTCCAGAACGGTTCTGCCAAGTCCGGCAACGGAAATCATGGAGGCGACAACCGCCATGGATAGCGATAGAAGGGTGGTCTGGTTCAGACCGGCCAGAATTGTGGCGCGGGCAAGGGGTAGCTGGGTGCCGAACAGCACCCGTGTTTCACTCGCGCCAAAGGCTCTCGCGGCCTCAACGAAGTCCGGCCGAACCTCGCGAATGCCCAGATTGGTAAGGCGGATCAGGGGTGTGATGGCAAAGAAGCAGGTAACGATGACGCCAGGTGTGTCACCAATCCCGAACAGCATGACCACGGGAACAAGATAGACAAAGCTGGGAATGGTCTGCAGAAGATCCAGGATCGGGCGCAGGAAGTGATAGAAGCGGTCACTCCGCGCGGCAAGAATTCCAGTGGGCAAGCCGACAATGATGCAGATCGAAACGGCGGTGATGACGATCGACAGCGTTGTCATCGCGGACTGCCACGCACCCATCAGTCCAATGAGGGTCAAGCAGATCAGACCGGTCAGAGCCAGACGCCATCCGGCTATCATCCAGCCGACCGCCACCGCACCGACGATACCCAGGAGCGGTGGGATTGCCTCAAGCCCGCCCTGAACAAGCTGAAGGAAGCGCTGCACGGGGACTTTTGCCGCCAGCAGCGTTTCGCGGGAATGGCCGACGATCCAGTTCAGCACGCTGTCCGCCCAGACCCCAAAGGGGATGGTGAAATAGTCGAAGGGGTTGAGGATCTGATCCACGTTCACCTCCGCTCCAGATCCTGGCCAACCGCCGCGAGAATTTCAGGGTGCCCGACCCTTCCGATCAACCTGTCACCATTCCTGATCGCCAGGTGATCCACGCCGTCTGCCAGCCGGACAATCAACTCGGGCAGTGGGGTGTTCGGTCCAAGGACCGGCGCGTCAACAGCCACATCACCGTCCACCGCGATTTCCGAGGCAGACAGGTATTTCAGGGTCGAAATGGAACTGACAAAGCGGGCCACATATTCGGTTTCAGGATGTAGAACGATACTTTCCGGTGTTCCGATCTGGTCGATCCGACCATCTTTCATGACCGCGATCCGATGACCAACACGCATCGCTTCGTCCAGGTCATGGGTGATGAACAGGGTCGTCTTCCCTGCCTTTTCCGAAAGTTCGAGGAACTCGTCCTGCAGATCCCTCCGGATCAGCGGATCAAGCGCACTGAAGGGTTCATCCATCAGCAGTATATCCGGATCCGCTGCCAGTGCCCGTGCCAGCCCAACGCGCTGCTGCATACCGCCAGACAGCTCATCGGGGTACCGGGCACCCCAATCCGCCAGACCCACGGTTGCCAAGGCGGATTCCGCCGTCTCACGGCAGGTCTTCCTGTCCGCTCCCTGAACCTCAAGACCGTATGCGACATTGCCCGCGATCGTCTTGTGCGGCCAAAGCGCCATGTGCTGAAACACCATGCCGATCTTTCCCGCGCGAAGGGCGCGCAATTCCCGGTCCTTCAGGCCCGTCACATCCTGACCATTGACAAGAACCGTTCCCGAGGTCGGTTCGATCAATCGGTTCACATGTCTGAGAAGAGTCGATTTGCCAGAGCCGGAAAGCCCCATGATGCAGAAGATCTCACCACGGTTAACGGAGAAGCTGGCATCCGCAACACCGATCACGCTGCCGAACCGTTCCAGTGCCCCGTTCTTGTCCATATCGCCGGACCTGGCTGCGGCCAGTGCCTCATCTGTCCGGTCGCCAAATATCTTCCACAGGTTCCGGCATTCAATCGCAGGCTGTTCCAGACATTTTTCAGCCATTTGTTATGGACACGCTCCCTGGCGACGGCATTGCCGAAGTGTTGCATAGGACCAGGTGAAATCAACATTGCAAAAAATTGACCCGCTGAGTAACTTCATGTTACGCTGATATTCAACAAGCAGGAATCGTTCTGGCTCTGGGATTCAGAAACCTTCCGCCTCCGAAGGCGTTGCTGGCGTTCGAGGCGGCGGCCAGAAACATGAGTTTCACCGAAGCCGCCAAAGAGCTGAACGTCACGCGTGTTGCCGTGTCGCGGCAGGTGCGGCAAATGGAGGACTTCATTGGGTTCGACCTATTTGCGCGTGGCCGCAGCAGCATCAAACTCACCCGGGCCGGACGGAAACTGTCACGTGTCGTTCATCAGGGCTTTCAGGCGATCCTGGACGAAATCGAGTCGATCGAGAACACCAGGGAAGACACGCTGATCACCATTGCCACCACGGCAGGCGTATCGACATATTGGCTTATGCCAAATATCGGCCGGTATCGACGCAACAATCCGAATGCTGATTTCAGGCTTCTGGTCTCCCATGAACTGGTCAATCTCGTACAGTCCGACGTGGATATCGCCATCCGTTACGGAACGGGAAACTGGCCCGGCACTACCAGCGTGCTACTTCAGCGCCAACAGATTCTGCCGCTTTGCAGCCGGATTTTCTACAGCAATTACGGGCCTTTCGAAACGCTTGACGATCTGACAAGGGTTCCACTGCTCGAATTTGAAAGCGCCTTCGACCCATCATCGATCTGGATCAACTACTTTCGTGACAAGGGTTCTGTTCTGGGTGGCAACGTTCGGATGAGTTCGTATGATTCATACATCAATCTGGTTCAGGCCGTTCTGGACGGTCAGGGCGTCTGTCTTCTCGGCGCACCGCTGATGCAACAGTTTATTGACAGCGGTGTTCTGGTGGCGGCGCTGGACACGGAATCCCTCCCACAGCACGGATATTACCTGTGTCAGCCCGATGGAGCTTCGCCGTCAAGAACCGTCTCCGAGTTTCGCGACTGGCTTTTGGCGGAACTGAGCCCTGACAGAGAGCATGCGGACACGGTCACGCCTGAACACGTGCCAGCGTAATCCCAGGTTTCCCATCAGGGCAAGTTTTTCCGAGATTGTGGAAGAGGTTCCGGCGGGGATACTCTCTGCAGGGAGGAGCCTGATGAACGAACATATGGATGCCAGACCCAGACGTCAGCGCGCCGGGGGTGCAAAGGCACGACGGAATGCAAGGTTACGGGCTCCGATCAGATATCCGGAAACCACCATTCGGAATATTCCGACCTATGACGTTCTGTCCTCTGACGGTCTGGAGGCCATAGACGATCACGCGCTCGGGATACTGGAAACGGTTGGTGTCGAGTTTCGTGATGACGTTTCGGCCGGTTTGTGGCGCGACGCGGGAGCGGATGTGGACGGTCACAGAATCCGGCCCCCGAGAGAGCTGATCCGCAAACTGATCGCGACGATCCCTAGTGAATTCGACTACCATGCCCGCAACCCCGACCGAACCGTCAGGGTCGGAGAACGTAACATGATTTTCGGCCCGGCTTACGGCACGCCGAACCTGATCGACCTTGATGGAGTGCGCCGACAGGCAACGGTCGAGGATATGATGACCGTGATGCGGCTTCACCACGTGAACCCGGCCGTTCACTATAATGGTGGCTATACGCTCGAACCGATGGACATCGCGGTTCCCCATCGGCATCTCCACATGATGGAACGGAGCTTCCTGTCCACGGACAAGCCGATCATGGGGTCACCCCAATCCGAGGGTCAGGCGCAGGATAGCATTGCCATGGCCCGGATCGTCTTCGGAGCGGAAAAGATGGATCGTGTCGTCATGACCGCCATTTTCAACTGCAATTCTCCACTGGTCTGGGACAAGACGCAGCTGGACGCGGTGCGGGTCTATGCCGCAGCGAATCAGGCGCTGCTCATGTCGCCCTTCGTTCTCTACGGGGCATCGACACCGGTCAACACACTGGCAGCCACCGCGCAGATCATCGCCGAAGCGCTGGCGGGCATTGCCTTTACCCAGATTGTCCGCCCCGGCTGCAGGGCGGTGATGGGTGTGGCCCCGATGGGCGTTTACATGAAAAGCGGGGCTCCCGTGTTCGGGTCGCCTGAAGTGTCTCTGTTCATGTATATCTTTGGCCAGATGGCACGCCATTATGGCGTGCCCTGGCGAACGAACGGGGCGAAATCGGGATCCAAACAGGAAGACCTGTATGCGGGTTATGATTCCATGCTGAAAGTCTACCCCGCCATACTTGGTGGATGTCACATTCTGACTCACTGCGGCGGCACAATCGAAGGATCGCTCTGCGTATCCCTTGGCAAGCTCGCAGCGGATGCCCAGCAGATTCTGAACTTCCAGACCCTGCTGAATGGCGCTTCATTTGACGATATGGGCATCGCGCTCGCCGGACTCGCCAAGGTAGGTCCCGGAGGTCATTTTTTCGACGAGGACTATACGCGGGAACACCTCCCGTTCCTCGATGAAATACAGGACAATGAACGCTATGAAAGCTGGCTGGCAAGCGGGTCCAGAACCGTTGGCGAACGCGGACGTGACTGGTGCCGCACCATGCTTGAACGCTACAGGGAGGAAACGCCGACGATAGACCCGGCGGTGAAAGACGCCCTACGCGATTTTGTCCTTCGAAGGGAACGTGAGATCCCGGAAGGGGTGGCATGAACAGGAGAGCCGTTCTTGTTGTCGGCTGGCCGCTGCTCCCCCAGGGCCGAGGCCCATTTGCAGGAGGCTGGCTTCAACATTATCCAGTCTAGCCCTGCACCGGACCGTCCTGAACTGGTTGAGCTTCTGTCGGCGCACCAACCCGACGGGTTGATCCTGCGGGTGGGCACAATCGACCGGGCGTGTTTCGATGTCCATCCCGGGCTCAAGGCCATTGCCAACCATGGGGCCGGCTATGACGATATCGATGTCGCCGAGGCAACAAGGCGTGGAATACCGGTCTTTGCCGCTCCCGGAATGAATGCCATTTCCGTTGCCGAACACGTTTTTGCCCTGCTGCTTGCCGTACGTAAGCGGGTTGTGTTTCACGACAGTCTGATACGAAGGGGCTGCCGGCGTTCCTCGACACCGGACATGGCCGAACTGTATGGCAGGATCATGGGCATCGTCGGCATCGGATTGATCGGCGAGAGGGTAGCGCATCTGGCGAAGGCTTTCGAAATGGAGGTCTGCGCGTTTGATCTGGGGCGCATGAAGGCGTTTCCGGAAGGCGTCTCAAAATGCGAGGCGCTTCCGGATCTACTGTCCCATAGCGACGTTGTCAGCCTGCATGTTCCCGTGACCGCCGATACGTGGCAACTGATCGACCGCGCCGCATTGGCAACGATGAAGCCGGGCGCGATCCTGATCAACACAGCCCGTGGAAGTGTTGTATCCGAAACGGATCTTGTCGCCGCAATCGAAGCCGGTAACCTGTATGGGACCGCTCTGGACACCTTCGAAACCGAACCACCAGGAGCCCATGCCGCCGTGGCGCGGAACGACCGGATCGTCCTGTCGCCGCACATTGGCGGTGTCACACCTGAAAGCTCATTACGAATGTCCATGTGCTGCGCATCGAATATTGTCGACTACCTAGTGTCTGCCAGAAAACCCCGTGTTTTCCGGTGACAGGACCGAATCCGGCGGATTCCGGCTTCACGGGACGGCCGGTGGCGGGAACATATGGTGAACATCCGGGCCTCCGCCGGCCCGCGGGCACGCCGGTGCGGGCCCTGCAGCGGCGAGACCTTCCATGGGCCGGTTCACCGGTGGACGCCCCGGTCAGGCGGCGGCGGGGAGCACGGGGCGCCCCCCCCTCGCCGGCGGCATCAGGCCGGGGCGGTGGACGTTCGCGGCCAGCACCGCCAGCGCCACGGCGCCGGCGAAACCCTCCTTTCAGTGGCCGCCGACGCGGTCCAGACCGCGGTGCTCCAGGCTGTTGATGGCCGACCCGCCGGCGGCGTGGGCGCGCCGCACCCCGCGGAACGCCTCCCCGCTTTCCCGGACGCGGTCCGCCTTCGACAGCCTGCCTTTCCGCGGCATGGCGTCGGCTCCGGCATTCCGGCAGGCCCCAGCCGGTCCGGGGGCTGTGCGGACCGCGGTCGAAGCTCACCACCGACAGGTCGGGGAACCGGGCCCGCGCCTCCCCGCCCATGGGGACCGCCACGTCCACGTCGCTCCCCTCCCACATCACCGAACGGTGCGGGATGAACCGGTGCCGGTCCTCAGGGACGCGGACGGGGACGCCGGGCTCCACCGGGACCCCGGCCTTTCCCTTCGATATCCAGCGGGTGTGCGGCCCGGATATCGGGTGCACCTTCCCGCGGTGCGGGACCGTCCCTCCCTTCAGGATCCGCCGTCCGGTCGGGTCCGCCCGGTGCCTGACATGGCCGATGAAGCCCCGGATACCGTCCGATGGGCCCGGGATACCCAACCTGCCGTCGACCTCCGCGCGGCTGGCCTCCGCCCTGTCCGCCAGCTTCAGCGCCAGCCGGAGCGGCGCCTCCACGTCCCTCGGGCGCGGGTTGGCGAGCCGTGACGTGGCCACCCGGAGGTAGCCTTTCCGGAGCTTTCCGCAAAGGTATTCCTTCCGCCGCCAGCTGGGCGGCCCAGGCCCCCCGCAGGCCCGGGACACGTCCCGGACCATGCACCGCGCCGCGTCCATCGGCAGGCTGCGGTCGGTCGGATGGTGGACGTCGGTCCCGGCCACGAAGGAATGACGGAGGCCGCGCAACGCGGCGCCAGGCTTTTCCGCCGCCCCCCTGTGGCCCCTCTCCACGACCGTCCTTCCGACCTCCGCCGGAAGCTCCGGCGTGAGGAGCGACACGCTGTCAACCGGACGCCGGTATCCGTATCCGTATCCGTCCACGTCCCATGACCCGTGGCCCGGCCTCCGGCCTTCGCCGGATCGTCCGGTGCCCGTTCGCCAGGTCCTGAAGCCGGTCGAAACCGCACCCGGGACCCTGCTTCACGACCCCCAGCACCAGGATGGTCCATAGTTCCATCCCCAGCCTGCCGACCCGGCGGCTCTTTCCGGGCAGCACCATCCTGCCCGGAAGCCCGAACAGCCGCTTTCGGGTCCCTTCGTCGCCGCAGGGGTCCTGGAGGCCGATCGGGATCGCCGGGATGTCGTCCCTCGATTTCACGGTCGGCCTGATCCTCATGATGTCGGGGGCGCCGGGCCTCCGCCGGGTGTCGTGGACCTTGCGCATGGGGGGCCTCCTGGAGGGGAGGATTACCGGATTCCGCGGCATATGGTGGTGAAATCGCCCCCTGACCGCCATATCCGGTGAATTTTCGCAAGGCGGATTCCGTCATTTACCGCAAAAAACCGCAGCTTGGAAGTTTTCTGGCGGACACTAAATAATCCCCTTACGTTTACCCCTATCACGGAAGCGAGCTTCCGTGCGTCCGCCCGCATCGCTTTCTCGTTCACGAACAGCCCCGACTTGGGTGCGACCAATTTGTCGAGAACGAGTTTATTGGTCACATCGAGGTCCGGGATCACCCCAACATCGATGGATTGGTGGACTGTCACGACACCTTGGGAGATCGCGTTGGCCGGATCGGTCGGTGAATGGGGTTTGCCACCCAGCGTCAGTGTGCCGGCGTCTGAAACATGGTAGCCACAAAAAGCACAAAGCGACGAGGGTCAATGTGACCATCCGGGATGGGACACCCGGGATGAT
Organism: uncultured Rhodobacter sp.; assembly: GCA_965201085.1. Classification (GTDB taxonomy): domain Bacteria; phylum Pseudomonadota; class Alphaproteobacteria; order Rhodobacterales; family Rhodobacteraceae; genus JAPOUP01. The sequence continues at coordinate 501,974 of CBDAVS010000025.1, forward strand.
CCGGGAGATCGAAAGAACCGGGGCTGTGCATCTCCGGTTCCTCCCGGATCCAGTAAATCGGAACACGTGCGGAAAGGCCGGGTTTTCAGACGCTTCCAGCTTCATTCTGTGGGGTGGGCTGCTTGCGGTCGCCCTAAGGCGAGGTTGGTCCGTCCTGATCGCGTTCGCAGGCGCGGGTCTGCTGCATCTGGCTCTCGATTTTCCACTGCACACCCACGATGCACGGATGCATTTCTGGCCGCTGTCGACCTGGGTGTTCGAAAGCACGCTGAGCTATTGAGACAGCCGGAACTGGGGCCATTTCATCGGGCCGATCGAAGCGGGCGCTTCGGTGGTGCACTGTCTATACCTGTTCATGCGATTTAAGCCCTGGCCTATGCGGCTGGCGATCGTCACTCTCTGAACTATGGAACTGTATGTAGGTGGCGTCTGGTGGTATTTCTTTTGAACGGGTGGAGTATCCCTACAGCGATGAAGACCACAGAGGCCTCAATCCCGTCAGGCGGCTTCGGCCTGCTCCTGCTGCGCGGCCGCCTTGCGACGCTCGCTTTCCTCCCGGCTTAGAGCGACCGAGGTGCGAACACCTTTCTCGACAAACCTCATCAAGCCCTGCACCACGGGTTCGTTCGGGTCGAGCCCAGCGCATGAGAGAACCTCGCGTCCGTCACGCGATCGCGCCCATCGCGCGATCTGATCCGGCCCGTTGCCATATTTCTTGTCATCCGCGATCGCGTCATCCAACGCTGCCAGGACCACAGCGGCGAATAGTTTGCGCGAGCGTTGGCCCTGTTCGAAATTGAATGCCGTACCGTCAACGGTGTTACTCATCGTCCGTCCTCTGTTCTTGCTCCCGAGTTTTCCTCCCGCCGGATAATATGACCTGAACCACGCGCTTCCGGGTTTCAAATTTGGAATACCTACTATGCATAAAATGCATAACAGTAACGAACCGCGCAGGTTTAGGGTGTATTGTCCACCATTTCCGACCTCTATATAGGACAAGCCGACATCCGATCAAGCGAGAGTAACGGATCCGACACCATGCCGAAGATCAATGGGAACGAAATTCGCCCGGGCAATGTGATTGAGCATAATGGTGGGCTTTGGACCGCCGTGAAGACCGAACATGTCAAACCGGGAAAAGGTGGGGCCTTCGCGCAGGTTGAACTGCGTAACCTACGGAACGGTTCTAAACTCAACGAAAGGTTCCGAAGCGCCGACAGGGTCGAGCGCGTCCGTCTTGAGCAAAAGAATCAACAGTTTCTGTATGAGACCGGTGGAATGCTGGTGTTCATGGATAGCGAATCTTTCGAGCAGATCGAGCTTCCCGCGGAGATTCTTGGCGAACGGCGCCCGTTTCTTCAGGACGGGATGACGGTCCAGGTGGAGTATTATGGGCAGGAGGCATTGAACGCCAGGCTTCCGCAGAAAGTGACGTGCAGAATCCTGGAGACCGAACCGGTGGTAAAGGGGCAGACGGCAGCGAATTCATTCAAGCCAGCGGTCCTGGAAAACGGCATCAGGGTCATGGTGCCGCCCTTCGTCGGTGCCGGTGAAGACATCATCGTCAACACCGAATCGATGGAATACACCGAACGTGCCTGAGAAACGTGTCTCTTATTCGTGGTGGTGTACCACCGCGTCCCCGGCCTTCATCTCTCCGGTCGCCCGATCGAATCGCAGATAGGCGATCCCGGAACCTCCGGACTGCGTAAACAGGGTTCCGGCCAGCTTTCCGTTCGCAAGGATCTCGGTTCCCGGGCGCGCGCCGCCATCGACCTTGACAGGTGCGAGGCCCTTTCGGAGCGTTGTCTTATGCTTCATCCTCGCGGTCACCTCCTGCCCGACATAGCATCCCTTTGCGAAATCCACCCCGTTCAACCGCTCGAATCCCGCTTCGAGGATGAATGTACCGTTGGGAATCAGTTCGATGCCCGATTCAGGTATGCAGGCGGTGACACGCAATGCGTCCCAGTCAAATTCGGCGGCGTCGAAGTCAGCGTCGCCGTAGTAACGCCAGCCGAGGGTTCTGTCGCGAGGATCCCGGAAGCTGCCTGTCGGGTTGCCTTCCAGTCCGCGATAGATGCATGTTTCAACAGGCGTGATTGAAACGTCGGAGCGGAGCCTGTACATGCCAAGGCGCTGGGCCAGGCTATCGGCGAGGTCGACCTTAACGTCCAGGAGAACCGCATCGCCATCAGGAACCAGAAAGAAATCGGCGAGATATTTCCCTTGCGGAGTTAACAGCGCCGCATATATCAGACCGTCAGCGAGCTTTCTCACGTCATTGGTTACGAGGCCCTGCAGGAACCGTTCCCTGTCCGTCCCCTCAATTCTGAAGATCCGCCTGTCCTCGCATCTTTGGCCATTCATTCCCTGTTTCCTTCCCGTTCGCCCGATGCCCTATAGAGATAGTGCCCATCACACTGATCGGAAGGCCTAGCATGCGCGCTCCGGTATCAATTGTCATCCCGACGCTGAATTCGGGGGCGGATCTGCCCGCGACACTCGCCTCGCTTGGTGTGGGCCTTGAAGCCGGATTGATCCGCGAGCTTGTGGTGAGCGACGGCGGTTCAACGGATGAAACGCTATCTCAATCCCGCTCCGCCGGAGCGGTGCTGGTGACAGGGACGGCGGGACGGGGCGGGCAGCTTTCCCGGGGGGCGGTTGCGGCACAGGGAGATTGGCTTCTGTTCCTGCACGCGGACACCTGGCTGGACGAGCGTTGGCCGGATGCCGTGCGCTCGCATCTGAGCCATTATCCGGACAGGGCAGGGTATTTTCGTCTCGCTTTTCGTTCCGAAGGCTTTGCGCTCAGATTTGTGGCCGGTTGGGCCAATCTTCGATCATATCTATTTGGCCTGCCATACGGCGATCAAGGCCTGCTGGTCCCGCGGAATATGTATGAGGAGGCGGGCGGCTACCGGGAAATTCCGTTGATGGAAGACGTCGCGATTGTCCGTTCACTGAGCGGGAAGCTCAGGCCTCTGCCAGTCGAGGCATCGACCAGTGCCGAGCGCTATCATCGAAACGGTTGGATGCGGCAGGGATTTCGCAATCTGACCCTATTGCTCCGTTATCTGTCGGGAGCCGACCCAGAACACCTTCTGCGAATTTACACAAGGTAGGTGTGCCGCTCATATTTGAACATCCTCATACATTGGTGAAACCGGTGTCAGGTCGGTGACGCTTTTCGAATTGCAGCCAATATAGGTGCGCGTAGATCCCGTCGCGACCGATAAGCTCTTCATGGGTGCCTTCGTCGACGACCCGGCCCTCATCCATTACCACGATCTTGTCGGCGGTACGGATTGTGGCCAGACGGTGTGCGATTACCAGGGTCGTGCGTCCGGCGCTTAACCGTTCCAGGGCTTCCTGAACCAACGCTTCGGACTGGGCGTCGAGTGCGGATGTCGCTTCGTCGAGAAGTAGGATCGGCGTATTTCGATGAAGCGCGCGGGCAATGGCGACGCGTTGTCTCTGCCCTCCGGAAAGTTCCGAGCCGCGCGTACCCGCGCGCGTTTCAACTCCATTTGTCAGCTTGCCGAGGAATTCGGTGACGTGGGCCGCGTTCAGCACTTCGTCGATTCGCTGACTGTCTTGATCAAGTACGACGTTGTCGCGTATGGATTCGTCAAAGAGGTGTGCATCCTGTGTCACGACGGAGAACAGCCCGCGTAACGCCGGGATATCAATCTCCTTGATGTCCATTCCTCCTACGTAGGCGCGACCTGCCTGACTATCGGCCAATCGGGTGAGAATTCTGAACACCGTACTTTTACCCGCACCGGAAACCCCGACGAGCGCCGTTGTTTTGCCGGCTTCGGCGCGAAAGCTCGCGCCACGCAGAACCGGTTGGTCACCGTAAGCGAATTCGACCGCTTCCAACGCGACGTCCGCGCATTGCGGCGCAACGGGCAGAATTGCGGGGTGCGCCGGTGAGGTGATGGTCGGGCGTTCATCGAAAGCTTCGCGGAGTCGCTTCAGCGAGGTGTGCGCCGTTACCCATTGACCCGAAACGTTACCGACCCGCCTGAGCGGCTCGAAGACCAGACCCATCGCGGTAAAGAACGACATGAATTCGCCGATGGTCTTTTCTCCACCGATGATCTGCAGCCCACCATAGATCAGGACACCGAAGAAGCCGATTCCGGCCACGATGTCGGTGATCGCCGGAATTCCCGCTCTCCCGAGTTCGGACTGAATCTCCTCTCGGACATACCGGTCAAGATCCCTGGAATACCGTTCGGACCGGTGCCTTTCGACGTTGTTCAGCTTGATCGTGTCAATTCCGTGAAGGATCTCGTTGAGCCGTTCGGCCAGCACTTCCGCCGCGTTACGGGCGCGCTTCGTTCGTCTGTCCACCTTGTGGTGCAGCCGCTTTACCGGCCAAAGCAGCGCGGGAACGGCGGCGACGGCGATAAGGGTCCAGAGCCAGTCGATGGAAATCGCCACGGTGAACAGGGCGATCAGGGCCACGACGTCCCGACCGAGTGTCGAGACGAGCAATGGCAGTTTACTGGAGAGGATTTCCGTATCGCCACGTACCAGTTCACACAGCTTTCCGGGTGAACGTCGCTGGAAAAACGCGGTATCAAGACCCAGCATGTGCCGCAGGATGTTCGCCCGTAGCGCGGCGGTTATCCGTAGAGTGACGGTGGTCATCAATACCCGGTTTCCGAAGCCTGCGGCGGCGCGGACCAGAAAGATGCAAAGCACCGCGGTCGCGACCCATCCGACGGCGCCACGGTTGCCCGAGACAAACACCTGATCGAACATGGGTCTCACGATCCAGCTGAGGAAGCCGAGCATCGCACCCTCGACCGCGAGCAGAAGCACGGCGATGGAGAAGCGGCGTAGATGATGCCTGAGGTAGCCTCTCCAAAGCCAGCGCCAGGAATCCAGCGACTCCGATGTGGCTTCCCGAGAGGAATGCCGATTAGCCGCAGATGCCGTGCGACTGAGCCAACGAAGGAGCGGGTTACTCACCGAATTGACTCCGGATCGGTCGATCGGGACGGACTTTAATCGCCTTGTCCCGAAGGCGTGCGCAGATAAACATGGATAGGCTCCACCCGCTGGAGGCGTTTATCCAGACCTGTTGGCCAAATACCGAGGCCGAATGCCGTGGAGTAGCCTTTCGGATAGCCTTGCTTTCTGGACGGACGTTCGAATGCCGATGCATCTGACCTTCCATTGTGGGTCGGAAAGAGCGGGCGCGACGAGCCCGAAGGCATTCCACTGGAATTGTTCTCAAGAGTGTTCAACAACATGGCGGGGCCTAGACTCAGCCAGCGCGAATTACGCTTTATGCCCGGTTTGGCAGTGTCGGGGTTAACTCGACCGACGGCACGCGAATTGCGGACGCAACGGCTCGCGCACTCCTCCCCTTAAAGGCGGGAGATTTCGGTTGATCCGCGCTTTCACCATTCAAAGCGGACAGGCGCAACATGTTTTGCTTCAAGAGGCTGAGGAGATGCTGCATGATTTTTCCGCTGTCAGGATAGACTTCGGTTATATGTATCGGCTGGGAGTGGCAAGGGTGACCGGCTGAATCAACCGGGCGGAGTTCGCAAGCGTTGCCCGAGGATAAATCGGATAGTGTGATACGTGATCCCGGCGTGCTCGAGGTCGCGATGCGGTGCGGTCTGTTCCCGTGAACCGCGTTGTACCTTTGGCGTCTGCCTATGGTGTGTGTTCAGACCCTGCTTGACGGGTGAGGGATTTGGACACCTGTTGAAGCGTCGGCAAGTGTGATGGTTGGATGCGTGTAGAGCCTTGCCGGGAACCCGGCTCACCGCTTGGCCGAGATTGGCGGTCCGATCATCCGCAGGACAGGTCAGGAAACTTTCCATAGTTTCCAATCGTGCCTTGCTCAGGCCGAAATGCGGGTGCAGCCTATCCGTCGGAGGAGCGAGGAGAAAGCCAGGCATCCTGAATAATCTTGTCGAAGACGAGTCTGCGGTTCGAATCCTATTCGCTTTTCAACACAACGGCTTCGTGGGCGGTGACCAACGCGCACGACCTGTTTTCCCAACTTAGGGAAACATCGCGCAGCACAAAACCAACAGCGGAGTATCGCGACATCCGCATGTCCGAGGTGAACTGAAAGAAATCGAGTTGCTTCCGGACACCGGAATACGTTGAAGCGTAGTGCCGCATATCGAGCTACATGAAGTCGATGCGAACCCTGGGCAACCCTCTCACCGCCATCCGCATCGCGCTGAAGCGGGAGTCCACGGAAACTGTCGGCGACGGATACATCCCCGTGCGGTGGATTTTGGATCGGTTTTTACCCGCCCCCGCGCCAGCCTGAAGTGCAACACCTTAGGTGGTGGGAAGCCGCGCCGGGGGCGCGGCATATCGCGAACCGACCGGATAACGGCGACAGTCCCTGTGTGAACAATGGGAGAGTGTCATGCCCGAGGGCTGCCGTCATCCGACCTTCGACGGGAGATGCCGGATATACGCGACGGGGAAAAGCGGGCTTTCGAACGGGGCCATCGCGCGGTGGCCCGGGCGCGACCCGTCGACGATATCGCGTGAACTCCGTCGCGACGGCGGCGGTCGGTGATACAAGTGCAGGCAGGCGCAGGGGAAGGCCACCGGGCGGAGGGGCGGTGCCCCGTCGGTGCCGGGGAAACCCAACGTGGAGGCGCCGCGCCGGCTGGCGCTGAAGCTGGCGGACAGGGCGGAGGCGGGCCGCGCGGAGATCGACGGTATGTTGGGTATCCCGGGCCCATCGGACAGTATCCGGGGCTTCATCGGCCATGTCAGGCACCGGGCGGACCTGACCGGACGGCGGATCCTGAAGGGAGGGACGGTCCCGCACCGCGGGAAGGTGCACCCGATATCCGGGCCGCACACGCGCTGGATATCGAAGGGAAAGGCCGGGGTCCCGGTGGAGCCCGGCGTCCCCGTCCGCGTCCCTGAGGACCGTCACCGATTCCTCCCGCACCGTTCCGTCATGCGGGAGGGGAGCGACGTGGACGTGGCGGTCCCCATGGGCGGGGAGGCGCGGGCCCGGTTCCCGGACCTGTCGGTGGTGAGCTTCGATCGCGGTCCGCACAGCCCCCCGGACCGGTTGGGGCCTGCCGGGATGCTGGAGCCGACGCCATGCCGCGGAAAGGCAGGCTGCCGGAGGCGGACCGCGTCGGGGAAAGCGGGGAGGCGTTCCGCGGGGCGCGGCGCGCCCACGCCGCCGCCTGACCGGGGCGTCCACCGGTGAACCGGCCCATGGAAGGTCTCGCCGCTGCGGGGCCCGGACCGGCGTGCCCGCGGGCCGGCGGAGACCCGGATGTTCACCATATGTTCCCGCCGCCGACCGTCCCGTCGAAGGCCCGGGCGGTGCCCCGAGGGGCCCGGCCAAGGTCCCGTGAAGCCGGAATCCACCGGATTCGGCCCTGTCACCGGAAAAACACGGGGTTTTCTGGCAGACACTACACTACCGGGACACCGATCACCGCCGCCGACCCGCTAAATGACCGGGTGCCGTCATTCCACGATGGGCATGGCCTGCCGGTGCCGCGGATCATGACGGATCGCGGGACGGAATACTGCGGGTGCGTCGACGGACACGATTTCCGGCCCTTCCTGGCGGTCAACGATACCGACCACACCAAAACCAGGGTGAAATCGCCCCGGACCGACGGCATCCGCGGGCGCTTCCACAAAACGGTGCTGCAGGGGTTCCACCAGGTCGCGTTCCGGAAGAAGCCATATGACGGCATCGGTGCGTTGCGGGCCGATCCGGATGAGTGGCTGAACCACTACAGCCGCGAACGCACCCATCAGGGCGGAATGTGCTGCGGCGGAACCCCGTTCCAGACCATGATCGAGGGCAAGGGGATCCGGACGGAAAAGTTCCTGAACCAAACCTGACCTGACAGACGCCGCCGGAAAAACGGCCAACTGTCAGATCACATCGGAACCACTACAATTATATCGGTCTGGAGGATGTCAGGCATGTCTAGGATCACGGGCTGATCGGCGGATCGAAAATTTAACTCGATGTGCTCAGAGCAAAATTCAAGAGGTGTCTAGGGCCCGTTGATATTCATCTCGCGGCGATCGCGGCGGCGGCCGCAGGAAACGTCGCCCGGAAGCCCGGTTTCGTTCTCTCACAGCGGGTGGCGACGGCCCGGAACTCCCCGGTCCTCGCGAAACGGTTCCCGATCCGGCGCCGCCATCCATACATCCCTTCACCGTGCCCACGCACCTGCTTCCGGTTCCCGCGGGAGGGAATCACCGCCTCCGCCCCGCGCCCGACGGGCCGGTCCGCGTCGAAGGCCCCGTCGCCGACGGGCGCGCCGGAAGACCGGCCCTCCATCGGCTCCCGCAGCCCGTTCAGGTCGCGCGCCCGATCCGGAGGCATCACGGTGTCCACGGGATGGCCGGGCGCGTCGGCCATCGCCCTGACCCTGACGGTCAGGCCTCCGCGGGAGCGTCCGACGCCGTTCTCCCGGCCCCCTTTTTCCTCCCTCCGCCTTCCGGTGGGCCCGCGTCACGGCGCCGTCCACGAACGGGTGCTCCAGGTCGAGATCCCCCGGCAGCGCCCCGGGAACACGGTCGGTCACGCCTTTCGGCACCCGGCGCCGGCGGCGCCTGGACACGCCGCCGCATTTCCCGAAGCGCCTGGGAAGGTCGCGCCGGGGGACACCCGACCGCACCCTCCGGAGGATGGCCCGGGCGAAGGGGCGGCCGTCCACCGCCGTGCCCCCGGGGTCGCCCGCCACATTCCGTCCGTAGGTCCGTTCCCGCTCCTTTCCATGGTTGCGTCCTTGGTTGCCCGTAACGCCGTTCCGGCTGTGTTCGGGGACGGATATAAACGGTTCAGACCGGCGGTTCAGCCGGGAATGTCAACGGGCCCAAATGGCCACATTAGATGGTCGCTCCTGAACCGACATGAAGATCAACTCGGCCAGAGTGTTTTCAAGGCTTCCCCAGTCGTTTTCATGTCCCGTCCGCGCGTAGTTGGCTTGCTGCGGAATTGAGCGGCCTAGGGGGAACCCCGGCCTGGTGTGGATGCCGGTATTCGCGATGGTATATGGCAGGTTAAGACCGTAGGTCGGTCTAGACTTTCATCCGTGCAGGCATCATCTCCGGTTTTGGGGAGACATTCACATGACCCTGTCACAAGGTTGCCGATATATTGCGAATCCCGGACCCTCCGTCATTCCCGACAGCGTGCTTCAGGCTATGCACAGGCCCGCTGCAAACATATACGGAGGCGAAATTGTCACGCTTACGGAAAGCCTTATCGATGACCTGAAGACCATTGCCCGCACTAAGGGTGAGGTCGCTATCTACATCGCCAACGGGCACGGTGCCTGGGAAGCGGCGATCGCCAACACGCATTCATGGGGAGATCGTGCGCTGGTACTTGCAACCGGGCTATTTGGATTGGGTTGGGCGCGGATAGCCCAACGGCTGGGTATCGAATGCCGCGTCGTTGAATTTGGTTGGTCTTCCGATATTGACGTCGCACGGGTTGAGGAGGAGTTGGCCACCGACGTTGATCAGGAATTCAGGTCCGTCCTCATGGTACATACCGATACCTCCACGAGTGTCAGAAACAATGTCGCCGCGGTGCGGACTGCGCTCGACAATGCCGGACACCCGGCGCTTTTGATGGTGGACTGCATCGCATCGCTTGCATGCGACCGGTTCGAGATGGACTTATGGGGTGTGGATGTCATGGTTGCCGCCTGTCAAAAGGGTCTGATGACACCTCCCGGCATTGCGTTTGTGTATTTCGGGGCGAATGCCGACCGCGCTCGTGACCGGGCGGGTTGCGCCAGTGGTTACTGGGACTGGCGACCTCGAATCAATCCAGAGGAGTTCTATCTGTACTTTGGTGGTACCGCACCGGTCCATCATCTGTTCGGTTTGCGCACGGCCCTCGACATGATTCTCGATGAGGGACTTGAACATGTCTGGGTACGACATGACCGGCTTGCTCAGGTGATCTGGGCGGCGCTTGATGCCTGGGCTGCGGACGGTCCCATCAGGATCAACGTTGATTGTCCCGAGAAACGATCACGTGCGGTGACGACGGTGCGCATCGGCACGCCGGACGGTGCGCGTTTACGCGGGTGGTTGAGCGAATGCGCAGGTGTAACCCTTGGTATTTCGCTTGGCTCGTCGGAACCGAATGATCCGGCGGGACACGGTTATTTTCGGATTGGCCATATGGGACATGTGAACGCACATATGGTGCTGGGTCTGCTTGGTACCATTGAGGCTGGGCTAGTAGCGCTTGGAATTCCTCACGGGAGGGATGCGCTTGAGGCCGCAGCGAGGATATGCGCCGAGAGCGAAGTCAAGTGACGACCCGCAAGACCCGGCTTTAGGTCATCCCGAAGGGCAGTTGCTGACATTTGTGTTGGAGTGGTGTCTGGCCAGCGGAACGGACTTAATTTCGCGCAGCGGAATACGGATACACCGGCGGGGACAACGCTCGGTTTCATGTTATTTCTGACAGGCGTTGAAGCGCATCCTTGAGGGTCCCCGCTTCCTCCTGCTTCAGGGCCGCGTTCTGACGGGTCTCCACGATTACGTCTTCCGGCGCCGAAGAAATGAACTTTGGATTGGATAGTCGATTCCGAAGTCCGGCAAGCTCCTTTTCCAACTTGGACAGGGACTTCTCAAGCCGCTTCCTCTCCTCAGCGACATTGATGATTTCAGAGAGTGGGAGACAGAACGTACCGCCTTCGACCGCGATGGTGATCGAGCCTTTCGGAGCCTCGTTCGCCATACCTAGGGAAGCGATGCGCGCAAGCCTTTTGATCAAAGGCGAATTGCTGGCCCATGCGGTGCGGCCGGCTTCATCCAAGTCCAGCTGAAGCATGGGAACGTGAAGGCCGGCCGGGACATGCATCTGAGCGCGGGCGGAGCGAACGGCCTCGATCAAACCGATCGTCCAATTCATCTCGCGGTCCGCCGTGTCATCCAAAAGCGCAGATCGGTCGTAGACAGGCCAGTTTGCATGAACGAGCGCTTTGTCACGCACACCTGTCGTTTGCCACAGTTCCTCGGTGATGAAGGGCATGATTGGATGCAGGAGAATCAGGCACTGGTCCATTATCCAACCCAGTATCGCCTGGGTTCGCAAAGCTGTTCGGGGATCGTCACTGTTCAATAGTGGTTTGGAAAATTCAACGTACCAATCGCAGACCTTACCCCAGACAAAGGCGTAAAGCGCGTTGGCGGCATCATTGAACCGGAAGCCCGCGAGCGCTTGGTCGATCGATTCCCGGACCTTGGCGATTTCCCCGACAATCCATCTGTCCGCGGGGTGGAGCTGCCCAAGAAACTCGTCCAGGCTCTGTCTATCATTGTTGGACAATGATCCGAATTCAAAGGCTTTGGAGCCATCCCGTGGATCGGGCTGTATGAAGCCGATATATGCCGCAGCGCTTTGACTGGAGACCATGTTGCGTCGATATTCAATTGTCGAGGGCTCGTAAGCGCCGTTCATCTCGGCGAAGCGAAGCGCATTCCAGAGCTTGGTGCCGAAATTCCGATAGCCAGAGATCCGTTGTGTCGATAGCCTCAGATCCCGTCCCAAAGCAGCCATCGCGGCCAGGGTAAACCGGACGGCGTCAGCACCGTAATCATCGATCAGTTCCAGCGGATCCAGGACATTGCCGAGTGACTTGGACATTTTCTTGCCCTGCACATCGCGTACGAGTGCATGGACATACACTGTGTCGAAAGGTTTCCGCCCGGTCACCGCATACTGCATCATCATCATGCGGGCGACCCAGAAGAATATGATGTCGAAACCGGTCACGAGCACGCTTGTCGGGAAATACTTTTCCAGAGCGTCTGTTTTTTCAGGCCAGCCCAACGTTCCGATGGGCCAAAGGCCGGAAGAGAACCAAGTGTCGAGGACATCCGGGTCCCGCCAGACGGGATAGACAAGACTGGATGGTTCATGATTCGTACTGAAATCCGCAAGGCTCGCAGCGACCGCCTTAACAGCTTCATCGCGGTCGGAAACCTCAACGATCCGTGCGTGATTCAGGGGTGTCGGAAAGTTCCGGATCACCGTTTCGAATTGTGCTGTCACCGCATCGAAATCGGTCGCGCATTGATGGCATTCATCGGTCTTTGCCAGCGCCTGTTTCGAAACTAGGCGGGACAGTTCGGTATCATTGAGGGATTCCCCGCTTCCATTGGTGTTGAAGCTGTTGCCGGTGAGATCGAACCCATACCAGACCGGGATCTGGTGGCCCCACCAAAGCTGCCGGGAGATGCACCAGGGCTCTATATTCTCCAGCCAATGAAAATAGACTTTCCTGTCCGCTTCGGGAAGGATTCGCGTCTCACCTGAATTGACGGCTTCAATGGCCGGACCGACGATCCTGGTGGCATCGACGAACCATTGATCGGTTAGCATCGGTTCGATGACGGATTTGGAACGGTCACCGACGGGGAGCATGATTGGCTTTGTTTCGACCAACGGTACCGCGTTTCCTTCCACGTCAGTAACCGTCACCGCCAGACCTTCATCGGTTATCTGCTGGATGACCTTCTCACGGGCCTCGTAGCGATCAAGGCTGCGCAGGTCATCGGGAACGAGGTTGAGCGCGTCTGTCTCCGATTCCGAGAGATGCCGCTCGCCTAGCGCGACTGACATAGCTACTGCGGCAGCGTCCGCATATGGAACGCCGTCGTCGCGCATATGCGCTTTTGTGTCCATCAGCCTGTAGCAGGGGATGTTCGCGCGTTTGGCGACGGCATAGTCGTTGAAGTCGTGAGCGCCGGTGATCTTAACCGCACCAGAGCCAAAATTGGGATCAGGATATTCGTCGGCGATGATTGGTATCAGGCGACGCTGGCCTTTGGGTCCGACGGGTATTTCACACAATCTGCCGACGACCGGTGTGTATCGACTGTCGGACGGATGAACTGCGACCGCCCCATCACCGAGCATGGTTTCCGGCCGGGTCGTCGCGATCGAGATATAGTCGCGCTCCTCTTCGAGAACGGTCTGTCCGTTTTCGTCTTTTTCGACGTAAAGATATGTTCCGCCGTCGGCGAGGGGATATCTGAAATGCCACATCTGGCCCGGGGTCTCGGTGTTTTCGACTTCGAGGTCGGATATGGCCGTCTCAAAATGGGGATCCCAGTTAACCAGCCGCTTGCCGCGGTAGATGAGCTCCTTGCGGTACATGTCCACAAATACCCGGATGACGGCGTCATGGAAGTTCGGGGCACCTGATCCAGCATCCGGATCCCCCGGCGCACCTCCCATCGTGAACGCTTCGCGACTCCAGTCGCAGGAAGCTCCGAGGCGCTTTAGCTGGCCGACAATGTTGTCACGGGATTTGATTTTCTGCTGCCAGACCCGTTCAGTGAATTTCTCGCGTCCGAGCTCCCGGCGTCCGGCGCCACCTTCTTCCGCCAGTTCGCGTTCGACGACCATCTGCGTCGCGATGCCGGCGTGGTCGGTGCCGGGCTGCCACAGTGTGTCGAAACCCCGCATTCTGTGCCACCGGATCAGAATGTCCTGCAGCGTGTTGTTGAATGCGTGACCCATATGCAGACTGCCGGTCACGTTCGGCGGCGGGATCATGATGCAGAACGTTTCCTCTCTGGATGCGTTCGCTCCGGCCCTGAATACCCCCGCCCTTTCCCAGGCGTCATAGATCCTCGGTTCCGCCTCACGGGCGTTGAAGGTCTTGTCCTTCGGCATGGGATTCCGTTCCGTGGCTCCGGTCTGCGCGGTGTCTATCGGAGTGGGAAATGGAGTGGAAGCTTGAATCTATCCATTGTGCATCGGCGGTAGTCATGCGCTGGCATATCGCGACCCATTGTTTCAATGGTCTCTGCTGAAGTTCGTGTTTGGGGCTTTTGGTTGGAACTGGACGAGTCCATTTTCGGCGGTCGAGACGTTGGACTCAGTTAATGGCAAGCTGGGTAGGGGTTGCGTTTCGGACTGGCGCCGGGGTCATCAATTCCTCGTTCTCAAGATCCGCTGTGTTTGCGTCTCGCCGAAAGTCGCACTATCTTCCGGATGGGGCTTGGGCTTGCGCTTTATGGTCAGGTAGTGAGGATAATCCCGCGCAAGAAGGACGAACTCACCAGTATCCATTCCGACCTGCGTTTCTCATGACTGTTGCCAGCGAAATGTCGACCGCTCGTAAGCCTACTGCGATTATATCATTCGATGCGGAGTGTACGAAAAAACCCTGACGGACCGCATTGTCGGTGTTCGGCAATCCCGATTGCATTGGGGTAGACGCGATGAACGACTGCCACCGGTTGCCTGCGCCATCGGTTGGATTCGCGGAACCCGACACAATGCAATTCACACTACCGGCGGCGATGGCTCTGTTTTCTTGGTCGGAGAATTGGAATTCATGCCGATTTCTGATAATGGCGCGGAAGACTCGGAAACGCAAATCACCACAGAGAATTGCCTCATGGGACAGGAGCACGCCGAATTGATTGCGGCCAAGGCGCTGGGATGGCTCGCTTCCAACAGCGACCTGATGCCCGTTTTTCTCGGCTCAACAGGGTTAAACGCCTCGAATCTGCGATCGCAGGCCGACGATCCGGCATTCCTGCTTTCGGTGCTCGATTTTCTCACGATGAACGATGCGTGGGTCATCGCGTTCTGCGACGCGGAAAATATCCCCTACGAAGCGCCGATGCAGGCCCGACAGGCCCTGCCAGGAGGCACTGAAGTACACTGGACGTGAGAGAGACAGTGTCCACCCGATAATGTCCCCCGGATGTTCGCCAGGCGTCAGAGTTTGTTCCATAAGTTGAGTGGTCCCGCAGGATGTGGCATTCCGGTTGGTGAACGCACCCAGATACGGAGAGAGCCATGCCCTGGAACAGGACCACCCAACAGCTCCATAAGCGCCCGGACGACTACGGTCAAAACGATCTGACCGACGCCGAATGGACCATCATCGAGCCGATGCCGCCGAAGCAGGGAAGGATGGGACGACCGCGCGAGGTCGACCTTCGGTCGGTGTTCGACGCGGGCCGGTATATCCTGTCCACAGGATGCCAGTGGCGCGCGTTACCCTCTGGATATCCACCGTTTTCCACCGACCGGAACTATTTTCACGCATGGCGGCGGAGCGGGCTCCTGGAGCGTCTCGTGCATCGTCTCCGGGACCTCGCGCGGCGGTGTTCGGGGCGCTCCGCGGAGCCGACCGCCGCCCCGGTCGACAGCCAGTCGGTGAATACCACGGAGAGCGGCGGGCCCGCGGCCACGACGCCGGCAGGAAGGTGAAGGGGAGGAAAAGGCACCTGATCGTGGACGCCGACGGCACACCGGTCGTCATGACGGTTCACACCGCCGACATCCAGGACCGGGACGGCGCACCGGACCTGATCGCGAAGCTGCTGGAGACGGTGCCCACGGTGTGTAGGCCGTTCGCCGACGGTGGCCACGCGGGTCCGAAGCTGCGGGAGCGGCCTGCGGGGATGGGGTTGTCGAACGTGATCAGGATCGTCGAAAAACCGAAGGATGTCAAAGGGTTCACGGTTCCCTGCCGCCGGTGGGTCGTGGAGCGGACCTTCGCCTGGATGGGCCGGTGCCGCCGCCTGTCGAAGGACTATGAGCGCCTCTGCGAGAGCTCGCTGGCATCCGGGGTGAGGCATCACGCGCCACCGGTCCGAGCGTGATGCCGAACGCTGGCCGCCTGCCGGTTCCTGCTCAGGCGGGTGGCGAGGGCGTCAACTCCATGAAAAACAATAGTTTAATCATATCAGTGACTTATGATTCAAACTCTCAGAGATCGATTTCCAAGGTTCCTCCCGGCCCGGCGGCGCGGGACTGGCACAGGATCATGCTACTTTCCCGTTGCTTCCGCGACAGCACGAAATCACGGTGCTCGACCTCTCCTTCCAGAACAGCGCATTTGCAGACACCGCAGAGGCCATCGGAACATTTGACGTCGATATGCACCCCAGCTGAAAGAACCGCGTCCGTGCCGGATTCATCGGCGCTTACCGGCACGATCTTTCGAGAGCGGGCCAGTTTGAGGGTGAATGCGTGGTTTTCGTAATCCGGCTGTTCGGGAACCGAAAAATACTCAAGATGTCGGGAGTCTTCCGGAAAGCCGTTCGCGGCCGCGGCGTCGAGAACCGACTGCATATAGGCGTCTGGGCCGCAGGTGTATACGTGGGCGCCATCACGGTATCGCAATATTCGGTTATGCTCCGCCCTCGTACCCTCATCGGAAAAATGGTAGATCACGCGCCTAGTCCAAGGTGCCGCCGAAATCACATCCAGAAACCCGGCAGCGGCGCGTTTTGAGCAGGAATAATGCATCTCGAACTCCGCGCCCATGGCGTGAAACCTATGCGCCATCGCGACCATTGGTGTGACGCCGATACCCCCTCCCATGAGATAGGTGAACGAAGCGTCTTCCCGGAGCGGGAATTGATTGATCGGATGGCCGATGAATATCCGACGACCCTCTTCGAATATGCGGTGCAGGAGTTTCGAGCCCCCCTTTCCTTCATCCTCCCTAAGAACCGCGATCTGGTATTTCGAGCGGTCGGCTGGATCACCCGACAGCGTATATTGCCGAAAGAATTCAGGGGCCACGACCACATCGATATGGGCGCCTGCCTCGGCTGGTGGCAGGGCGGACCCATCCGGACGGCTGAGCTCATAAAGCGTTATGTCCGGCGTCATCCGCACAGCCTTCGAGACCACGACCTGAAGCACCGGGCTCTCGCCTCTGTCAGCGGTGTACAAGTGTTCGGGTGGTTCGCCGGCAGCGCGGCGGCGTCGATGCTCCTTGGCATCTATCATCGCCTTGTAGGCGGTTATTCCGGCCTCACGGTCCATGGGAAAGGGCCAGGCATATGGCGGTGGCGCGAGAGGCGAGGGATAGACGGCGAGAGTCTGATCCTCGTATTTCAGATCAAGTTCCTTGGACAGCGGGCGGACGTTCGCTTCATGTGGAGAGATGCGATAGGGACCTTCATCAACCATTTCGAGGTCCCACCACCACTTCTTGACTGGATTGATTTCGCCATTTCCGATCAGGTCGTCGAGCTTCGCCAGTGATCGCGCGGCAATGGGCGCGTTCATCGCCACCCAACGAAACGGTCGTTCGGCGAACAGTCCCTCAAGATTCCATGGGCAGGTCTTCATGCACCGTCCGCACATCGCGCCGTTTTTCTGCGCGACCCGATAGGTGGTGCATTTCTGACTGTCCGACTTCCATATCTCGTAGCCGTTGAACATCAGCTTCGGTCCGGCGGTGATCGCCCCAGAAGGACATTCACGGGCGCATTTGTTGCAGGCTTCGCAAAACCGCTGCAGGCCGAAGTCAATGGGCCGATCATGCCCGATAGGCATGGTCGTAGTGACGACACCGGATTTAAGACGGGGGCCAAGGAAAGGGTTGAGTATGACCTCCCCGATACGGCTCACCTCACCCAACCCCCCGAGAAGAAGAAGCGGTGGATGGAGAACCTCGTCATCCATTACCGTGTGCGTGCGTGCCGAATGGCCGAGGTTACGCAGATGCTGGGCGAGAACGCCTCCGATAAGGGAGAAGCGAAGATAGGCGCGCATGGATTGCGCGCAGGCAATCCAGTCATCGCCCGATGCACCTTCCATGGTTTCGTGGCCCTGATCCACGATCGTGCTGATTGCCTGGCCGTGGTACGGGATTATCGGATTTCCCTCCGCGTCGTGGCTGTAATAGGTCCAGTCGGGGCAGGCTGAAAGCCCGACCGCATCCATACCGAGAAAGTATAGCGTAGCCTTGATGTTGCTTGCGTTTCGCTCGGGATCAAGGGTGGAGGGATGAATATCGCCCGTCTTTCCGTCCTGAAGCAATGTAAGCGCTCCAAGGCTTGGTCGGAACGAAAACGCGGTCGCTGACTTGCGGACGTAGTTTCCGTTTCGCGCACCTTCCTGCGCGGCCTTGCCGAGGTCGCCAAACAGCGATCTCGCGAACATATTCGCTCGTTTCGGTACGCGGGCGACATTGTCGCGGTCAATGTAGGTGGTCGGTTGGTCAACCCGTTTCAGGGTTTCGAAAGGATGTGGGCCGTCGCGGAAGTTCCGGGCGCGGTAGGGATCGCGGTTGCGGGCCCATACGGAATGGCGACCGAAACCCGTGGACCATGTGAAGCCCGGCTTCTGTCCGGACGTCAGAGGCCTATCCGACTCCATCGCGAGCGTTGTCGTGATCGCGGCCAAACCGTAGTTTCGGTCGAGGAACGGATTTACAGCTGCATTACCTTCGATCCAGTTCAGTCCCGCGGCAACAACAAGTTGACCGAGATGCATGTCGGACGCCGCCTGCGAGTGAGCCCGCGCCTCCCAGCCCAGAAGTCTGATATAGTTGGACAGGGTAACCGCAGTCTCCATCGCACGCAGGCATGCGCGATGCGCCTGGGCTCCCTGGATCCAATCCGTGCCGGGTTCATTCTCGCCGGGGTCGCGGGGCATATCATAAAGTAAAACGATGGCATGCGTGTGATTTCGGCAATCCACCTGGGGTCGCCGCAGTGACTCCCTGAGCCCCGCCATGATCACATCGATCCCCGCCGCCAGCGTTTTCGGCTGCATCGTTCGTATCTTTGTGGTGAGACGCTCGACATCGGGATTGACGACGGGTGCTTCCAAGAATGCCGAGTCGGGGATTTCACACAATCCCACTTGGCTCGCGTCACAGTAATACCCGAAGGCTTTCATGTGGTTGGCGCGCTCGTGAAGACCGTCAGGAATCTCGGCCCGCTCACGCTTCACATTCCCATCGCGCGTTGCGTCCAGCATGGCCTGGAATTCCTGCATCGCATTGACGATGCTCAGTGGGTCGTCAGGTCGCCGGAAATCCAGCCCCTTCATCGGAGCAAGCCGTTCAAGATCCCCGTAGGACTCCGTTCGCGCCAGCCGTTCCAACGGATATGATCCCAGATGCGGAGACCTGTTTCTGTATGAACGAAATTTGCTCATCCAATCCAGCGCCTGTCTGCTGATGCGTGGCTAACCGCGTGTATTCTTGGCCAGAGCTCCGCTGCTTCCTGACCAAATTTCTCACTCGGGCGCGCACCTACAAAGGCAACGCATTCCCGAGCCGTGAGGGCTCTTGTCGCAAATAGTCCGCGTCCGAAGTTGTTCGGGATAACCGGGCCATCCTCACCACCCCGGCCCGTGCATCTCTTAGGCGAGACGCTGGCACCGATCCGCTCCGACATGTCAGGTTCGATAGCTGTTTCAGCTCGCCGACGCTGACTGCAGGCGAGACGAACCAAATGGTTCCTGTCCGATAAAGTGACTTCAGGCTTCCGGTGGGTCACTGTTTCTGAACGAATGCTGCTTGCGAAAGCCGGTAGCCCGTGAAGGTATAAAGGTGATGGAACGCTGCCCCGGACATAGGTTTCAATCTCGACCATCCTGGATTTTCTGTCAACGCTGACTAAGTTCGGAAAGGGTGATGTGATGGATCCGATACGCGGAATTCTGTTCGACAAAGACGGCACATTGTTCGACTTCGAGGGCACATGGAACGTCTGGGCGGACATGACGCTGCGCGAGCTTGCCGAAAACGATGACGATAGAGCGTCGGCGCTGGGCTCGCTTATCGATTTCGATTTCAAGGAGAAGAGGTTTGCGGCCGATAGCGAAGCGGTCGCCGGAACGCCGGAAGACATAGCACATCTGCTGGTGCCGGGACTGCCCGAGATCGATCCGCCCGACTTGCTTGATCGCATCAACTCAAGCGCGGCGCGTGTTCCGCTCATAGAAGCGGTTCCACTTGGTTCTCTCATCGCGGAACTTCGCCGCATGGGTCTCGTTCTGGGAATCGCGACCAACGACGCCGAAGCGCCCGCGAAAGCACATCTTATCACCGCTGGAATTGAAGATGAATTCGATTACATCGCGGGTTACGATAGCGGGTTCGGGGCCAAGCCGGCTCCCGGAATGTGTCTGGGGTTCGTGGAAGCGACCGGACTTTCATCGGCTGCCGTCCTCATGGTTGGCGACAGTATCACGGATCTCGAAGCGGGACGTGCCGCCGGAATGCGAACCGTAGCGGTCCTGACCGGTCGCGCCTCGGAGGAGACGCTCGCACCGCTTGCCACGGCGGTTCTGCCCGACATTGGCCATCTGCCGAACTGGATCGCGGTGCAAGGGTGACGGTTCTTCCAGGCTCCAGCCACCAATGCCCGACACAAATGACCATGCAGGAAAATGCGACGTGATCCGTCGCTTTCCTTGCACTTCGCAACCGCACGCTCCTATCAACTGTGACCTGACAGCGGCGGAGATCAGTCATGATCGAAAGAGCGACGCGAAGGAAGCGATCCGGTGGGCGGGCGGGTAACCCACGTCGGAACAGGTCACAGGCGATCGCCCAGACGGCGTGGAGGATTCCTGAAAATCCCGACAGACCCTGCGAGCCGCTGGATGAAGAGGGAGTGCTGGCGATTCATGACTGCGCCATGCGAATCCTCGAGGAAATCGGCGTCGAATTCCTGAACGAGGAAAGTCTGGGGATTTTCCGGGAGACGGGCTGCATCGTTGATGAAACCAACGTGCGGATGGACCGGGAATTCGTTATGGAAATGCTTGACCGGGCACCTCGAATGTTTCCCATAATCCCGCGTAACCAGGATCGGGCTTTGATCATCGGCGGTAGGAGCATCGTTTTCGGCAATGTGAGTTCGCCTCCGAACCATTGGTCGCTCGATGGTGGCAAGACACCCGGAACACGCGCTCAGTGCGCCGACCTACTCAGGCTGACCCAATATTTTAACTGCATCCATTTCGCAGGTGGATATCCGGTCGAGCCCGTGGATATTCATGCGTCGGTTCGCCACCTCGATGTCGTTTTTGACAAACTGACACTGACCGACAAGGTGATGCACGCCTATAGCCTTGGCAGAGAACGTGTCGAAGACGTCATGGAGATGGTGAAGATCGCCTGCGGGTTGACCGAAGGTGAGTTCCGGGATCTCCCGAGGATGTATACGAACATAAACTCGACCTCCCCGTTGAAGCACGACCATCCGATGATTGACGGCTGCCTGCGCTGTGCGCGGCGTGGTCAGGCGGTGGTGGTGTCACCGTTCACTTTGGCGGGCGCCATGTCGCCGGTCACCATGGCAGGTGCCGTGGCACAATCGGTCGCCGAGGCTTTGTGCGCGATCGCACTGTTTCAATATGTCGCTCCCGGCTGTGCCTGCGTGTTCGGAACATTCACGTCCAATGTGGACATGAAGTCAGGAGCACCCGCGTTTGGCACACCGGAGTATATGCGGGCGACACAGATGACCGGTCAGATGGCACGTTATTACGGGCTACCCATGCGGGCGAGTGGTGTCTGCACCGCGAACGTTCCGGACGGGCAGGCGATGTGGGAGACGTCGAACTCACTGTGGTCGGCAGTGCAGTCCGGAACCAATATGGTCTACCACGCCGCTGGCTGGCTGGAAGGCGGGCTGATCGCAAGTCCGGAAAAATTCGTTATGGATTGTGAGCTTCTTCAGATGATCCAACGGTATTTCGAGCCCGGGATCTGGAACACCGGTCCGGAGGAACTGGCGTTGGAGGCAATTCGAGAGGTTGGCAGTTCCGGTCACTTTTTCGGAATCCAGCATACGCAGGACCGGTATGAGACGGCGTTCCATCAGCCGTTTCTTTCGGACTGGCGGAACTACGAAGCTTGGTCGCTCGCGGGCGAGGTATGGACGGCGCAACGGGCGAACGGGACCGTCAAGGAAATCCTTGCGAACTTCGAGCCGCCGCCGATAGATGAGGGAATCCGTGAGGAACTGACCGAGTTTGTCACCCGGCGCAAGCGGGAGGGAGGTGCGCCGACCGACTTCTGAAGAGCTTCGGCTTGGCAGGTCGTCATCGGATAAGAAACCCGGCATGTCCGGTGATGACCTTCGTACGCTCTTACCCTTGATAAGCGGATCGTGCTATCATGTGGTTCAGCTCGGTACAGCGTTGGAAAGGCATCCCATGGAATACGATTCCGGTAACATATTCGCCAAGATTCTCCGGGGGGAGATTCCCTCTCTGAAGCTCTATGAAGACCATTCGACCTACGCGTTCATGGATATCATGCCTCGCACAGATGGCCACCACCTGGTGATTCCCAAAACGCCGGCGCGCAACCTGCTCGATGCTTCACCGGATCAGCTCGCAGCCTGCCTGGATACAGTCCAAATGCTCGCCCAAGCCGCAAAAAAAGCGTTCAACGCGGATGGAATAACGCTTCAGCAATTCAGCGAACGAGCGGGCGGACAGGAAGTTTTCCATCTGCATTTCCACATTCTTCCGAGATATGAGGGCATTCCGTTGCGCTCGCCTGGAGTTATGGCGGATATGGATCTGCTAAAGGAGCAGGCGGAACGGATAATCGCGGCGTTAGTTTAATAGGGCCCTGGTGCCAGGTCATTGCTCGGAACCGTCAGGGTAACTCAGCGAATTCAACCCAGCTGAACTGCGCATACCGGCTCCTTCCCTTGGCTTCGTGTGCGCACATGTTTGGGGGTGCCAAACCGTCAGCCCAAGTTTATCAACCACCACTTCCAGTCCGAAACGCAACACCGGCCCGTCTCCGGAGCGAGGGGGGTGGCCCGACCGAAACCGGGCGGGGCGCGCCTGCGGAATTCCCTCTCCCCCGTCGGCCGACGGGGGCGAAGCGCCTCAGGGAGGCCGCGCCCGCGCGAAAGCCTCCGCCGGCGTCAGGTGGCCGGGTGCCTTGCGGGGGCGCGCGTTCAGGATGTCCTGGACCCGCTTCACGCGGGCGTCCGTGACCTGCCGCAGGTCGGTCCCCTTCGGCAGGTACCGGGGCGGCGGCCCGTTGGTGTGCCCGTTCAGGCCCCGGTCCCACGAGTGGTAGGGCGTCGGGAGGAAGAAGTCGGCCGCCGGCGCCTTCGCCACCTTCGCGTGCCCCGCGAACTCCTTGCCGTTGTCCGCCGTGATCGTGTGGACCCTGGCGCCGAGCCCCTCGGGAAGGTCGGTCATCGCCCCGCCGGCCGCCTCCGCCCTCTTTCGGGCGCTCCGGGATGTTCCTCCGGCCCGGGATGTGACCCTGTCACTAACACATACCTGACCAGTGATCGGATCCATGCGAATCGGGGACCATGTATATCGGTCCCGGACAGATTTCCCCCGCCACGGTCGGGTGGCTCGGGAACGAATGCCTCCGTGGCGGCGTCACGCGTTCGGGCCTCGCCCGCGGGCTGAGCGGTCGGGAGGGTTGGCTGACCCACGACGGAAGGCCGTCGACGGTCACCGGGATGCGGGCCCTTCTCTCCGGAGCGGACGGGACCGGTGCCGCGCCGCCGGTGCGGGCCAGCCGCCCGGCGAAGCGGCGCGTGGCCCTGCCCGACGGCGACGAAAGGTGCCTGTGGGAGCATGCCGCGAAGCCGGAGCCGGTCGGCCACCGCAGGATCACCGTTTCCCGGACGCGGCGGGCCGAACGCCCGCAGGGCGCGCGTCGCCACGCTGACGCCGCGCTGCGCCGAACCGGACATCGCCGCCGACCGGCGCCCGCCGCCCGTGACGGTGGTCTCCGCCATCAGGGAGAACCCGCCGGGGAACGTCGTGCGGAAGGGAGAGGCGCCGCACTGGACGCTCCTGTCCAGCGGGGGCGGGGGCGGCGACGGCATGCGGACATGACCGCGGCGCGCCACCTCACGCCCGTCGCCGGCCTCGCCGGGTTCCGCCCGGCGATGGCCCCGTTCGAAAGCCCGCCTTTCCCCGTCGCGTATATCCGGCATCTTCCGTCGAAGCTCAGATGACGGTAGCCCTCGGGCATGACACTCTCCTGTCCTGCGCACAGGGACTGTCGCCGTTATCCGGCCGATTCGCAGGATGCCGCACCCGAAACGCGGCTTCCAACCATCAACGGTGTTGCACTTCAGAGCGGAACGGGGGAACGAATATATATGGTGTCTGCCAGAAACCCCGTGTTTTCCGGTGACAGGGCCGAATCCGGCGGATTCCGGCTTCAGGGGACCCTGGCCGGGCCCCTCGGGGCGCCGCCCGGGCCTCCGCCGGCCTGTGGGCACGCCGGTGCGGGCCCCGCAGCGGCGGGGCCCGGACCGGCGTGCCCGGCCAGGGTCCCGTGAAGCCGGAATCCGCCGGATTCGGCCCTGTCACCGGAAAAACACGTGGTTTTCTGGCAGACACTACATTAAGAGCCTAAAGATGAATATCTATATAAAACAGTGAGATATGGAAATAGATGATTTTGGAGTCCCGCAAAATCGCCGGAAATCACTCGATTCTTGGTAAACTTGGGTCAAGGCGGGTGGTGTCGGGCTCAACCTGACCGCCACCGATAAGGTTATTCTCCATGATCCATGGTGGAATCCGGTGACGTAGCGTCAGGCGATGGACCTGGCGCAACGGATCGGTCAGGATAAACCGGCATTTGTTCATCGAATGATTGCCGATGGAACCGTCGGGACCGCAGTCCAGCAGATGCAGATGCACAAGCAGGCGCTCTTGGACGCGTTGTTCGAAGGAACCGGGAAGGGGCCTCTCGCGCTGACGGAGAATGACAATAATACCCTATTCGCACCGGCGCTGGCGGCGTAGGTCCGGGATCCGTTCGCACAGTGGTGAAATCCGGAGTCCACCGGTGTTTCCAAGCGGGTGGCGGGAGTCGGATCGGGGGCTCCCGCAGTGAATTCCCCTCCTTCGGAAGATGTTCCGAAAATGGATTGGTATTTCCGGAGCGTCTGGCTATCTCATCGCCAGACTCGTGCCGGCGGTGCCAGTTTTTGCGTTACGGTACCATGACCTGATCGCGGCCCGTTCTTCCTTCGTCATCGACGTGATGTTACCGGGGGGCATCGCTTGGGACAGGCCAGCCTGGAAATAGATGGCTCTGGCGTTTCGGGCGATTTCCATATCGTTTTCCAGACGGATGGATTTCGGTGGCCATAAAATGCCATCCCAGAAAGGCTCGGCGTTGTGGCACATGGAGCAGCGCCCGAGGACGATATCCCGGACACCCGCGAATTCGGAGGTCTCTACGAGATGCCTGAAAGGCTCCTGGACCTCGGCTTCAACCTGAGGGGTGTCGTCCTTGAATATAGGTGCGCTCGATAACCACATGATCGCCATGAAAATCATCGCGGTGATTCCCCATGTCCAATGCGGATTTCCCGCCCGTGCGTGGCGGGTGTTGAAATAATGGCGGATCGTTACGCCCATCAGGAAAACAAGGCTTGCGATGATCCAGTTATACTCGGTGGCGAACGCCAATGGGTAATGGTTGGACAGCATCAGGAAAATCACCGGAAGCGTCAGGTAGTTGTTATGGGTCGAACGCAGCTTCGCTATTTTCCCGTATCCGGGATCGGGGGTGTGGCCCTCACGCAGGTCCTTCACGATGATTCGCTGGTTCGGGATGATGATCATGAAGACGTTCGCCGTCATGATGGTCGCCGTTAAGGCACCGAGGTGAAGAAGGGCCGCGCGTCCCGTGAAAAACTGGCTGTAGCCCCATGCCATGCCCACGAGGATCACGAACAGGACCACCATCAACGTCGTGGATCTCTCGCCCAGCGGGCTTCTGCAGAGCGTGTCGTAAAGCATCCAACCGACGACCAGCGAACCACAGGAGATCAGAATCGCCTGCCAAACGCTCAATTCTACCTTGCCGTAGTTGATGAGATACATTTCCGCGCCGGTCCAGTAGACCAGCATCAGGAGCGCCGCCCCCGAAAGCCACGTCGAATAGCTTTCCCATTTGAACCAGGTGAGATGGTCCGGCATGCGTTCCGGCGCTACCAGGTATTTCTGGATATGGTAAAATCCGCCGCCGTGCACCTGCCACTCCTCACCGTGGGCACCGGCTGGTAGGTGGGGAACCTTCCGCAGTCCGAGATCGAGCGCGATGAAATAAAACGACGACCCGATCCATGCCATCGCGGTGATGACGTGAAGCCAATGCACCGCGAATCTTGCCCATTCGACCATCACGGCAAGGTCATACATCGGCGCTCTCCGCTTCGGATATCCGAAAGCTATACGATGGCGTCGCGTTCTGATAATTCCTAATTATCAGGATCAGCTTCAAAAAATTCCGCAAAATACAGAATGAACAACGTCAACAACATTCGCATGTTCGTAAGGGTTTACGAGCTTGGAAACATGTCCGCAGCCGCGAGGGATCTCCGGGTGTCAGCGGCGGTCGCGTCCTCGCGTATCGGTGAGTTGGAGAAATCCCTTGGGGTGCGGCTCTTCACCCGGACTACGCGTTCGATCCAGGCGACTGAGCAGGGAACAATCCTCTATCCGAAGGCGGTTGCCATTCTCGATGCGGTCGATGACGCCGAAGCGGCGATCCACGACATAACCAAAAACCCGAAAGGTTCGATCTTTGCCGCCGCCCCGCTCGGCATCGGGCGAAGAATGATCGCGCCGGGGGTTGTTGAATTCCAGGACAGATATCCAGACATCCATGTTCGCTTGCGGTTATCGGACCGGAAGATCGATCTGACCAATGAGGGGCTGGATGTCGCTTTCGTGTTGGGAAACCCACCGGACTCGGCGCATCACATCAGGACGATCACCGAATGCCCCCGTCTGCTCTGCGCCGCCCCGGGTTATATCGAGGTCCGCGGAATGCCCCGAACCGGGTTCGATCTGGTGAGCGATGGCCATTCCTGCCTTTTGCTTCGGTTTCCCGGATCGACCGAATTCCGCTGGACGCTTCGGACGCCCGAAGGTGAGAGGGATTTTGACGTAACCGGCCCCTACTCCTGTGACGACGGAGATGTCCTCACCGAGTGGGCACTTGACGGTCGCGGTATAGTAAACAAACCGCTCCTTGACGTTCTGCCCTATCTTGCTTCGGGCGTATTGGTTCCGGTCTGCGAGGCATCGCCACCGCCGAATGTGCGACTTGCCTGCCTGTATCCGCATAAGAAAAACCAGGATCCGAAATCCCGGCTCTTCATCGACTATATGGTTGATCGCCTAAAAGCCGATCTAAAGGAAATGGAGACCAGGTATCAGCTCCCGCGATAGGTGGTGTATCCGAAGGGCGCTAACAGCAAAGGGACGTGATAGTGTTCCGCTTCAACCATTTTGAAGCGGATGGGCACCTTGTCGAGAAATGCCGGACTTCCGCCCGTCCGCTCTAGGTAATCTTTTACCCAAAACGTTAATTTGTAGGTTCCCGGTTCAAACCGGTCTTCGGGCAGGAGCGGAGAGTCGGTGCGTCCGTCGTCGTTCGTGAATGCCTCTCCGATCGGCACCCCATTATCTCCGTCGATCCGATGAAGTTCGATTCTAACGCCCGACGCGGGTGTGCCATTAGCGGTGTCGAGGATATGTGTGGTCAAAAATCCGGGCATGGTGGATCCCTCCTTTGGGCCAATGCGGTTGACGGAATTCCCGAAACGTGAAAACCCCAATTCCCGCCGAAATCTTTCAAAGTTTTCTTTAGAGTCCAGTATCGCGTCCTCAAATATAGTGGATGAATCAGGAGAATCTTTCTGTGCGCAGGTATATTCGTGACATGCATGGCTATGGAGCCAATCCACCGGATCCGAAGTGGCCGGGTGGGGCTAGGATCGCAGTGCAATTCGTTCTGAACTACGAGGAGGGCGGAGAGAACTGCGTTCTCCATGGTGACCCGGCATCCGAGGCGTTCCTGTCCGAGATCGTCGGTGCTTCGGCGTGGCCCGGGCAGCGGCATTGGAATATGGAGTCGATTTACGAGTATGGGGCCAGAGCGGGTTTCTGGCGGTTGCACCGCCTCTTCACCTCTTCGGATGTGCCTATCACGGTCTACGGGGTCGCCTCGGCCTTGGCCCGTTCGCCCGAGCAGGTCGCCGCGATGTCAGAGGCGGGCTGGGAAATCGCCAGCCACGGACTGAAATGGATCGACTACAAGGATTACTCGGCCGAGGAAGAGGCGCTTCATATCAGGGAGGCAAAGAGGCTGCATTTCGCGGCAACCGGGACCTATCCTCGGGGTTGGTATACGGGGCGCTGCTCGGAGAATACGGTTCGTCTGATCGCCGAAGATGGCAGCTTTGATTACGTCTCTGACAGCTATGCGGACGATCTGCCCTATTGGTTAAGTATCGACGGACGCGATCAGCTTGTTATCCCTTATACACTTGACGCCAACGATATGCGGTTCGCGACGCCGCAAGGCTTTAACAGTGGCACCCAGTTTTACGAGTATCTCAGGGACACGTTCGACACGCTCTATGGCGAGGGGGAATCCGGTTCGCCGAAGATGATGTCGGTTGGATTGCATTGCCGGTTGGTCGGTCGTCCCGGTCGCGCTGCCGCGCTGAAACGTTTTATTGACTACGTTCGGGGTTTCGACAGTGTCTGGTTGGCACGCCGCATCGACATAGCGAAACATTGGGTCAGGCATCATCCACCAAAGACATCGACCGCAAGACCATCATGCATGCCGCTTTCCGATTTCGTCGAAACCTTTGGAGGTGTCTTCGAACGTTCGGCTTGGGTGGCCGAACGAGCTTTCGGTGAGGAACTCGGTGCTGCGCATGACACGGCGACGGGCGTTCACAATGCGATGGTCCGGGTGTTCCGATTGGCGAGCGATGAAGAGCGCCTCGGCGTTCTTACCGCGCATCCCGATCTCGCCGGCAAGTTGGCGCAAGCCGGAAGACTCACAGCGGAGTCGGCGTCGGAGCAGGCTTCCGCCGGTCTTGACGCATTGACCGACGAAGAGCGGCAGCGCTTCTCGGACCTTAACCGACGTTACGTCGAGCGGTTCGGGTTTCCGTTCATTATCGCCGTCAGGGATTACGATAAGCCCGCTATCATGCGGGTTTTTGAAGCGCGGGTCGAAAACACATGGAATCAGGAATTCGCTGAAGCCAGCCGTCAGGTTGAGCGCATCGCCCTTCATCGCGTCAAGGATTTATGGGCTGAATCATAAGTTGTAGACCTTGATATGTCTTTTCGTTTCAGACGCCTGCTTTTCGCGCTACGCGCCGCAGAAGGAATCGGAAGGCGGCGAGTGTTCGGTATTACGCTCGAACCGGTGGTGCGCGATGCCTCACCTCGGACGCCGGCGAGTTCCCGCAGAGGCGCCCTTAGTCCTTCGACAGGCGGCGGCACCGGCCCATCCAGGCGAAGGTCCGCTCCACGACCCACCGGCGGTGGAGAACCGTGAACCCTTTGACATCCTCCGGCTTTCCGACGATCCTGATCACGTCCGACAACCCCATCCCCCCAGGCCGCTCCCGCAGCTTCGGACCCGGGTGGCCACCGTCGGCGAACAGCCTACACACCGTGGGCACCGTCTCCAGCAGCTCCGCGATCAGGTCCGGTGCCCCGTCCCGGTCCTGGATGTCGGCGGTGTGAACCGTCATGACGATCGGCGTGCCGTCGGCGTCCACGATCAGGTGCCTTTTCCTCCCCTTCACCTTCCTGCCGGCGTGGTGGCCGCGGGGGCCGCCGCTCTCCGTGGTCTTCACCGGCCGGCTGTCGACCGGGGCGGTGGTCGGCTCCGCGGAGCGCCCCGGACACCGCCGCGCGAGGTCCCGGAGACGATGTACGATACGCTCCGGGAGCCCGCTCCGCCGCCATGCGTGAAAATGGGTCCGGTTGGTGGAAAACGGTGGATATCCAGAGGGTGACGCGGGTCACCGGCATCCGGTGGCGAGGATTTACGGGACTTCGTCGAACACCTTCCGCAGATCCACTAACGCGGCCACCCCATCTTTCCCCGCTTCGATGGTATCCGCTTCACGATGGCCCATTCGGCATCCGTCCGGTCGCATTGACGATGGTCGCCCGGCCGCTTATAAACTTCCCGGGCAGTATCGCTTCAGGGCTTGGCATCGACCGGATGTGGGCTCGAATTCGATCGATCTGTTATGCCACACCCAGCGGGACCACTCAACTTATGGAACAGGCTCCTATGCCGTTATTATACATCGTGGCCATCTGGCGTTGCCCGGTTTTCGCCGACCGGCGGTTGAACGTTTCGACATGCGCCAAGTGGATATATGCGTCAATGACTTCACGTGGAGTCGCGATTTCCACCTGCATGCGCGAGTTGCGGGTGGTTTGGCGAAGTTTCCGCTCCTTTCCCGTGGCAACGTGAGCCGTCGGACAGCGTATCCAGGAGATCGGGGATGACATTCGCGCCGGATAGGGTCCGGCAATCTTCGATAGAGGCCGTCGCGATTTCAGGGGTGGCCTTCGCTCCTTTCGGCGATTTGATCGAAGTCGGGACGGTTGATCCGGCAATCATCAATGACGGTCGTTGCAGGAGGTTCACCGATCTAGCCTGTCTCGATGCGGTTGACGGTCGGATCGGTATCAGCCTTTTCAAGTCGGAGATCCAGCGATACCCCTATCGGATCGATCTATTGGAGCGCCATCCGCTTGGATCTCAATGCTTTATTCCTCTGGGGGCATCGTCGTATCTCGTCGTGGTCGCGCACGACCGCGACGGCGCTCCGGACCAACCGATCGCGTTTTCCGTCGGTCCCGATCAATCCGTCAATATAGCAAGAAATATCTGGCATGGCGTTCTCGCTCCGACCTCGGGTATGGGATTGTTTGCCGTGCTTGACCGGATTGGCGCGGGCCGGAACCTGGAAGAGCGACGACTGGAAGAGCCGATCCTGATCATGCCCCATCAAGCGAAAATACATAGTCGATCGAAAGGACCAACGAATGGCTGACACGTCCATCGGTACGCCGGAGCAACTCCGCGACCCAAATTATACTCCGGCGCTTCATAAAGCGGTGCCACTTGGCATTCAGCACGTTCTGGCCAGTTCGTATCGAATGTGACACCGGCGATCATCATCTCGGGCGCCGCCGGCTTTGGCTTTGGATCGGACGCGGGGGAGCAAGGTTTCCCGGATATGACCTATTTGATCCAGATGTCGATGCTCTTCGCTGGTATCGCCACTCTGTTCCAGACCATCGGCCTCGGTCCCCTCGGCGCTCGACTCCCAGTCGTGCAGGGCACGAGTTTTGCATTCATTCCTATCATGATCCCCTTGGTTGCGGGCAAGGGAGTCGAAGCGTTGCCCGCGCTGTTCGGCGGGGTGATGATCGGCGGTCTTTTCCACGCCGCTCTAGGCACGGCAATCGGTAAGATCAGGTTTGCGCTGCCACCGCTCGTGACCGGTCTTGTCGTCACGATGATCGGTCTTGCGTTGGTCAAGGTCGGCATCCAATACGCCGCCGGTGGCGTTCCGGCCATCGACAGGCCCGAATACGGGAGTCTGCTGAACTGATCGGCCGCTCTCGTGGTGATCCTGGTCACACTGGGGTTAAAGTTTTTTTCGCGTGGAATGCTGTCCGTCTCCGCCGTCATCATCGGCATTCTGACCGGTTATGCCTACGCTTTGGCTGTGGGTATGGTGACGGTCGATGCCATTGCCGTGAGCTGGAGCCGGGCGGCCAATGTCGCGTTTCCGACGCCATTCGCATACGGTTTCGAATTCAGCCTGGCTGCGGTTGTCGGATTCTGTCTGATGGCGTTCGTCTCCGCGGTCGAGACCGTCGGAGATGTGTCCGGCATAACGAAGGGTGGTGCGGGCCGTGAGGCGACCGACGGGGAAATCCAGGGGGCGACCTTCGCTGACGGATTCGGAACGATGATCGCCGGTGTCTTCGGCGGTCTGCCAAACACTTCTTTCAGTCAAAACGTCGGTCTGATCGCCATGACGGGCGTCATGAGTCGCCATGTCGTGACCGTCGGGGGGTTGTTCCTGATCCTGTGCGGTCTGATTCCGAAAGTAGGAGCGATAATCCGCACGATTCCGATCGAGGTGCTTGGCGGTGGAGTTATCGTCATGTTCGGCATGGTTATAGCGGCAGGCGTTTCAATGCTTTCCGACGTGAACTGGAATCGCCGCAATATGCTGATCTTCGCGATCGCTTTGTCCATCGGTCTTGGCCTGCAGCTTGATCCGAAGGCGGTTCAGTACCTGCCTGACGCTATCCGCATTCTAATGACAAGTGGGCTGCTGCCAGCCGCATTGATCGCGATCGTCCTCAACTTGGTATTGCCGGAGGAATTGGCTGCGGAGGCGACCGATGAGGTCTCCGGCGGAATGGCGGGGCGAGACCGAGGGGCTTAGGAGGTGCGTTATTCCGACAGGCGGGGTCGGGGTCAATCCAGCGATCTGATCATGTGGCGCTGGATGGGGTTGTGCTCTTTGGCATAGGTGCTTTCGGGCAACCCGCATATTTGCGCTGCGGTTGATGGCTACGAACACCGCGGCGCCCCGCCTGTCTGACGCGGAAAGATCGGATTTGGTCAGGAGCCAATTCGCGCGACGTTCGAGCGATGTTCCGTAGTAGATCCGTACTGTTGGTGGGCCGCTACGCTATTGCCACACGGAGGGTAGGCGAGGTGGTGCCTGTCGTCGGCCTGGCCGGGATCACCGATACCTTGCGACGACGTAAGCGCATGTGAGGCCAAGATCAAACAGGCCTGACCGGCTAAATCTTAGCCAACCGGATGCGGTCCGGTCATATCCGACGCCATTTCGGGAGGTCCATGGCATTGTGTCCGGAGATTCCACGTCGGATCCATGGCCCCACTCAGGAAAGACGGTGCTGCATTCGCCCATTCGTTCCAGAAATGATTTCCACTTCTTCCGCCATTTGGTTCTCCATGTTCATATCGCCCGTCGCACGGTCGGCGTATGAGCGTTTACGCCAAAGATCCCCGCAGCTGAACGCCGAAAGCCGTTTCATCCCCCATTGTGTGTGGGGGGTAGCGACGGAATTCAGTTCGAGCGCCCATCCTTATGGTATTCGGGAATTCCGCCGTCTGACTGTTTTTTTGCAAGAGCGGAAGGGCCCGGGTGGATCCGGGAATTGCGTTGTTACAAGCAATCGCACTATGTTGTGTCTGCCAGAAAACCCCGTGTTTTTCCGGTGACAGGGCCGGATCCGGCGGATTCCGGCTTCACGGGACCCTGGCCGGGCCCCTCGGGGCGCCGCCCGGGGCTTCGACGGGACGGCCGGTGGCGGGAACATATGGTGAACATCCGGGCCTCCGCCGGCCCGCGAGCACGCCGGTGCGGGCCCCGCAGCGGCGGGGCCTTCCAAGGACCGGTTCATCGGTGGACGCCCCGGTCAGGCGGCGGCGGGGAGCACGGGGCGCTCCCTCGCCGGCGGCATCAGGCCGAGGCGGTGGACATTCGCGGCCAGCGCCACGGCGCCGGCGAAACCCTTCTTTCCGTGGCCGCCGACGCGGTCCAGACCGCGGTGCTCCAGGTTGCTGATGGCCGACCCGCCCGCGGCGTGGGCGCGCCGCGCCCCGCGGAACGCCTCCCCGCTTTCCCGGACGCGGTCCGCCTTCGACAGCCTGCCTTTCCGCGGCATGGTGTCGGCTCCGGCATCCCGGCAGGCCCCAGCCGGTCCGGGGGGCTGTGCGGACCGCGGTCGAAGCTCACCACCGACAGGTCGGGGAACCGGGCCCGCGCCTCCCCGCCCATGGGGACCGCCACGTCCACGTCGCTCCCCTCCCACATCACCGAATGGTGCGGGAGGAATCCGTGACGGTCCTCAGGGATGCGGACCGGAACGCCGGGCTCCACCGGGACCCCGGCCTTGCCCTTCGATATCCAGCGCGTGTGCGGCCCGGATATCGGGTGCACCTTCCCGCGGTGCGGGACCGTCCCTCCCTTCAGGACCCGCCGTCCGGTCAGGTCCGCCCGGGGCCTGACATGGCCGATGAAGCCCCGGATACTGTCCGATGGGCCCGGGATACCCAACCCGTCGTCAATCTCCGCGCGGGTTGGCGAGCCGTGACGTGGCGACACCGGGACAGGGCCTGCGGAGCTTCCTGCAAAGGTATTCCTTCCGCCGCCAGCCGCGCGGCCCAGGCCCCCCCGCAGGCCCGGGACACGTCCCGGACCATGCACCGCGCCGCGTCCATCGGCAGGCTGCGGTCGGTCGGATGATGGACGTCGGTCCTGGCCAAGAAGGAATGACGGCGGCCGCGCGACGCGGCGCCAGGCTTTTCCGCCGCCACCCAGTGGCCCCTTTCGATGACCGTCCTTCCGACCCCCGCCAGAAGCTCCGGCGAGGGGAGCGGCACGCTGTCAACCAGCCGCCGGTATCCGTATCCGTATCCGTCCCATGATCCGTGGCCCGGCCTCCGGCCTTCGCCGGATCGGGATGTGCTGGTTCGCCGGTTTCCGAAGCCGGTCGAAACCGCACCCGGGACCCCGCTTCACGACCCCAGCACCAGGATGGTCAACGGTTCCATCCCCGGCCTGCCGACCCGGCGGCTCTTTCCGGGCGGCACCATCCTGCCCGGAAGCCCGAACAGCCGCTTTCGGGTCCCTTCGTCGCTGCAGGGATCCTGGAGGCCGATCAGGATCGCCGGGATGCCGTCCCGCGACCTCACGTCCAGCCTGATCCTCATGATGTCGGGGGCGCCGGGCCTCCGCCGGGTGTCGTGGACCCTGCGCATCGGGGCCTCCTTAAGGGGAGGATTGCCGGATTCCGCGGCATATGGTGGTGAAATCGCCGCCTGACTGCCATATCCGGTGATGCCCCGCAAGGCGGATTCCGTCATTTACCGCGAAAAACCCGCAGCCTGGCAGTTTTCTGGCGGATACTAGACTAGCTCGCAGGCATTCGGAAACACGTCCCTCAGGCGCTTCATGCCGTCGATGACGGGTGCATCGTCTGTCAGCTCCGCCTTGATGAAATCGCTCGACGGATCGGAGAGCAGGAGTTCTGCATGCTTGCCGCGCAGAACCCGGGCACGCCTGACTGGCTTGAACGGCAGGACCTCGACCGAAACCTGACCGGCCGCATCCATCTCGATCAGGCTCATCGATTTTTCCGAGTCGGTTTCGTCGAAGCCGAAGGCGAGAGGCGAGCCAGAATAACGAATATGCTCCCCGCCCGCAGATCGGGGGTGATGAAGATGCCCGAGGGCGACATAGTGCGCCCCGTCAAAGGTGGAGGTTCTCACAGTCTCTATGCCGCCAACCCGCGTAAGAGAACGCTCACCATCGCTCACTGAACCACCCGTGAAGAAGGCGTGCGCTACGATGATCCACCGCGCGCCTTCAGGATTCTGGGCGCGGGCGGCTGCGACTTGCGCCACCAGCACATCTTCGGGCGTATCAATGGTCTCGCTCTCAAAGCACTCGCGCGCCGCATACTCGCATGCGAACGGCAATGCAGAAATCGCGACCGGTCCATGCTCATCGCCGAGCAAGAGAGGCGCTTCCTCGGCGATGATCGCACCGCGAATGAGCCAACGCGAGAGATCCGCCGCGATCGCTGACAGGTCGATACGGTCTCCTGAGCCGTGATTGCCCGCGATCATGGCGACCGCGGCGTCGGTCTCAGTTTTGATTCGTTGGAGAAACCCGTTGAACTGCCGCACCGCACTTTGCGGCGGCGACGCCCTGTCGAAGACATCTCCGGCGATGATGAGCGCGTCTACGCCATTCGCCTTCACCGCCTCGACGATCTGGTCGAGCACCGCTGCGTGATCCTCCTCAAGGGAGATCCCGTTGAACTGACGACCGAGATGCGGGTCGGAGGTGTGCAGCAGCTTCATGGCTTGTTAAGTATATTTTTATACGTATACTTTGTAGATGTATGAGTTAACAAGAGTCAAGAGAGGAAATTGGATGACGCTCGACGACCTGAAACATGCCCAGCGACAGCGCCTTTTGTTTCTCGACCGGTGCTTCACCTGGCGCGGTGTTGCCCGGCGACGTGATCTCACCGATCGGTTTGGAATCTCGACCGCGCAGGCCGCCAATGACTTTCGGGCGTACCTCGCTCTGATCACTCAGAACGCGCCGGAATATGACGCCCACCTGAAAGCCTATGTCGCAGCGCGCGATCATCAGCCGATTGCGCCGTCTTCGATGTTGGACGTATTCGGCGTTCTCGACACGGCCTCGAGCGATGCGTTGCCCGCTGCGCTGCCCCGCGCAAAGCGGTGGCTGGACCCATACGTCGCGACCGTGATTCACGACGCCATCTCGAAACAGCGAAAAATCAGAATCGCCTACACGTCTATGACCTCCGGTGAAACGGCTCCACAATGGGTCGCGCCAACACGGTTTATCTTCGATGGGGAGAGCATTCATTTCCGGGCCTACAGCAACGGACGCGGCGAGTACCGGAACTTCCACCCCGCCAGGATAGAACCTGAGAATGAGTTCCAATCAGAAGAGATCAAAGTGCCGTTGCCTCTGGATTCCGAATGGCACACGCTGAGCATCATCTGGCTCAGGCCAAGCGCGCGGCTCAGCGCCGCGCAGGCCGCTGTGGTCAGGAGAGAGTATGGCTTCAGCGACGATCTCCTGAAAGTCGAAGTGCGCAAGGCACTCGAGTTCTATCTGGACCGGCGCTGGGGATTGAATGAAGCGGGGGCGCGAATGGAACGTGTGCGGACCGAATACCAGCCGATCGATAATCAGCAGAGTGATTGATAACCGTTCTCGCCTTAATGAGGGTGTGGCCGAAGCTGTCCACTCGAATGAACCAACCACCGGCGTCAGGCTCTGAACCTTTCTAACAGTGACTGCGCTCGCCCTACAACGGTGTTACAAATACCGTGCAGCAGTGTTTGTCGATCGCTCGGTAGCGCGAGCGCAGCCATAACACTATCCGATCGCTCGATAACACCCTCTGCAATCTCACCCATCCGCTTGCGGATATAGGGCGCGCGGATCTCGATGTCCTTGGCGAACTTGTCGAGGTCGGCGAGATGAATCTCCGCCAACGTGCGGCGTCCGCCAATCTTCATGGCAAAGCGCTGGCTGAGGTCGGGATAAACAACTGTGGAGAGCAGGTCATAGAGCGGCGCGAGCTGCGTCCGATCCGGCCGGTAGAGCAGACTGAAATTCTTCGCATGGGCGTCGGCATTGCCAATGATGGCGTTGAACAGAGCTGCATCCAGCAGTTTCAGTGTTTCGGCTGCGGGCCGGGTCGTCACCCGCCGTACGAGCGCAAAGCAGTCTCGAAAGACCGGCCCGCCATCGCTTGCGTATTTGCGCGCCGAGGTGAAGCCGAGCGCCTGGCAGAAATCTTCCTGATGGAGGCGAACTGTCTTCCCATCTTCGCGGGTCTGCCGGTCATAGCGTTCGATCAGCAGGAACCGTTTGTCGCCTACGCTGCGATACTGCACTTCAGCGACTTCAGGCCCGATGGCGCCGGCGAGTTGCATGCAGAAGGCCTCGTTCTCGGCGGTGCCGTCGAACCGCGCGATCTCTGGCTTGAGGATATGCGTTGTCGGCTGCCCCGGTGCGGGCAGCGCAATCTGACCGTCTTTGCAAACGACGGGCAGTTTCAATTGCGCGCCGGCAAGCGACAGCCGCAAGCCGTCTTCGCCGCCCGCCAGCATGGGACGTGTTGGCAACCGCTCGATGAGCGTCACCAGTTCGTCATCGCTCAGAAGTCGGGAAGTGGCTGATGCGTTGGATACGGAGGGCTCAATGTCTTCCGGCCACACTTCGATCGCTCCTGCGACCTCGCCGCCAATCTCTTCCAAGAGGCGGAACTCGTTTCGCTCGGAGATGCCGAGCGCCTGCGCAATCGCGGTGCGCTGGGACGCCTCCGGCAGGAGGCCCTCGAAGAAGGGGAGCGTCGCCCGCCGGTCGAAGGGCTCGGACTGCAGCGGCAGAGACGCTGACACGGGCCTCGCGTTCGATACTGCGAGCCAGTCTTCGGCATAGGTCAACTCGGGCTCGCCATAGTCGTTCAGCGCAAGCTGACCAACACGCGCGCCATTCCACCAGACGATAAGCCGACGGGTCATGGCCATGACCCGTCTGGCAGGGTGAGCGACATGTCGATTCCAAGCGCGGCCAGGACCGCCAGCGTCTTGCCCAGCTGCGCCGTTTCCTTGCCGGCTTCCAGTTCGATCAGAAAGCGCACGCCGACATTGGCCGCGGCGGCGAGTTCGTCCTGCCGCAGGCCTTGCGCCTTTCGTGCGGCGCGTATGGTCGTTCCAATGTCGGTTGGCGTCATCATTTCAATCTTCCTGAGCGGGAAGATATGCGATCAGAGCGCAGGCGTCAAGCGAAATATTCCCGAACGGGAATAACGATACGGTTATGATCTCCTTCAGGGCAAATTATTCCCGTTCGGGAATTTTGTGATTTGGCTTTGTGTTTGACGAAACTCGATCCTGTATACTCAAAGTGTACAAAAGCGTTCGTTTTCAAAAGGCCTCTCACAAACTCCGTAATGATACGTCGGCGCGCCAAGCCATCTTCTGAACCCTTGCAAGGTCATGACGATCGCCCGACGCATTCACGAGTTTCCGAGGTGGCGACTCAGGTGATTTCCCCTGATCATTTCCATCATGACGGTTTCGACGGAAGACCTTGAACGTGCGCGCGCCTTCGCGGCGCGGATCGTCGCGGAGTTCGGCGACCGGTTTCTTCCGCTGTTTAAAGTTCTTGATGCCGACTACGAGCGGCGGCGATCCCTGACTGAAAAATCGACCGCGCACAGAAACTGTCTGCTCTTGTTAAGCGGCGCGCACCGCGTCGAAATCCGCAAACAAATCCATTGGCACAGGGTGCGCGATCTTCATCAACTCATCACGACGATAGCTCAACGATCCGCCATCCCCATATTTAGGGCGGTCATGTTTGTGCCCCATCAGGAGGCAGCGCAGAGCGTAGTCGATGTTCGCTTCCTGCATCCGCTTCTCAAAGGAATGTAGGAACAAGTAGATGACGTGATCCGCCGTCGGGAAGAGCTCGCGCCGCCTGAAGGCCGCGCTCATCGCCGCCGAGAAGGAATTGGACTTGTCGACATAACGTGGAAACCCGCCCGGCACACGCTTGGCTGCTTCAAGCGCGACACCGACCAGCGGGATTTCCCGGATCGAGGTCTCGGTCTTGGTTTCACGGTCCTCCCGCGCGCGAATAGCGATATGCGGAACCTTTGCCTTCAGAACGATGTCCTCTGGCCGCAGATTGATGATCTCGCTTGGACGACATCGGGTCTCGATCAGCATGAAGGTGACGAGATGCAGCTCTTCGGTCAGACCATCCAGTGCACCGCGAACGATGATCTTTTGGCGTACCCACGCATCCGGAAACGCCGGGACCACCGTCCGCGACTTGCCCTTGAAGTTCATGTTGCGGAACGGGTTCTGGCGATCCTCTTCGCCCATATATCGGAAGTATTCCGCATAGAGCATACGGATGTCGCTGAAGTGACGCGCCGCGGTTTTCGGCTTCTTGGGCTTCTCGTCCGGATCGTCAGGCGAAAGCTGCTGGTTCCACCAGTCGAAATAGGTCTGGGCATGCTCGCGCGTGATGTCGGCAATAGGCACGTCGCCAATCACTTCGACGAAATACCGAAGAGACCGATCCTTTGTGGCGTGCCAGAGCTTCTTCTGGGCCGGCGACTTGCTGCGATGCTCGCCAAGCGCGATCTTCGTCTTGTAGATGTCCATCGCTTCTGAGACGGTCGCCTTCGGTTCACTGACACCGCCAAGGACGGCGTCGACGACAGCTTCGTTCAGACGCCCATCCGACGCGGTCTGCTGCTCGACGGTCAAAAGCCGTCGAACGATGTCCTCAATCTGAGACGGATCAGCGAGCTGATCCACCGGGCGACAGGTGTATCCCGCCGCCATAGCGCGCGCCTTGGCGATTTCATAGCGTTTGCGCGCATGAGCCGTGTCCATGGTCTGTCCGGCTTTTTCCAGGTCAAGGGAGAGCTTGAGTTGAAACCAGTAGGCGTCATCGGCTTCGACCAGTTCATCCCGGCGCATGCGGGCGATGTCGCGCGATTGCGTGCCGAGCGCGAGGCGAATTGTCTGACCCTCATATAAGGGTTGAACCCGGCGCGGGATGTGCCGATACTAGTACCATCCTGGGCGGCGGTGGAGATATCGATCACCGTCGAGAGGTCGAGCCAGGCAGAATTATGGCCCAGGTTCCCGCAAATTTCTAGACCAAAATTGAGGTGAAAAAGATTCGAACGGCCGCGCTGCACAAGAAAACGCTCGAGTTTCAGTGAGTTAATGATTTCGTGGAAAGAAAATCTGGAGCGGGCGATGAGATTTGAACTCACGACCCTTACCTTGGCAAGGTAATGCTCTACCCCTGAGCTACGCCCGCATCCTTAGGTGGAACCTCGCTTAAAGTGGCTTCAGATCGGCTGCAAGCAAAAAATGGAAGAAATCCGCCACACCGGCGGAGGCGGTCGGGAAATATCGCGGGTCGTCCGCATCCAGAACTCGCGACGCCAGGGACTGTTACTCGAACTCAACCAATAGATCCTTGGCATCGACCTGAGATCCGGGCGTAACATGAACGATCTTGACGGTGCCGTCCCGCTCGGCTTGCAGTCCGGTCTCCATCTTCATTGCCTCGATCGTCAGCAGGAACTCGCCCTTGGCCACTTCTGATCCGGCCACTACCGCAACCGAAGCGACGACACCTGGCATCGGAGCGCCGACATGCGATGGATTGCCGGTCTCGGCCTTTGGATGCGCCACTTTCGCCGAGGTGATCCTGCGATCGGCGACATGAGCGACGCGGGGTTGTCCATTTAGTTCGAAGAACACCCGCACGCTTCCGTCCTCGTGTGTTTCCCCAACCGCCTGCAAACGGATTTCAAGTGTCTTACCGGGATCGATCTCGGCGGTGATCTCCTCGCCCGGCTCCATTCCGTAAAAAAACGTACGGGTCGGCAGCGTTCGTACTGGACCATAGGCGGAATGGCGCTCGCTGTATTCAGTGAAAACCTTTGGATACATCAGGTAACCCATCAGATCCTCGTCATCGAGCTCCGTGCCCAGATCCGCAGCGGCTTCCGACCGCCGGGCTTCGAGATCCTCGGGTTCAAGTAAGGAGCCGGGGCGCTCGCTCAAAGGGTTCCGCCCCTTCAAGGCTTTCTTTACGATCACCGATGGGAAGCCACCCTTGGGTTGGCCGATCTGCCCCTGAAGCATTTCGATGACGCTATCCGGAAAGATCGTTTCGGTATCCGGGTTTTCGATATCTGCCCTGGTCAGACCTTGGCTGACCATCATCAACGCCATGTCACCGACAACCTTCGAGGTCGGTGTGACCTTGATGATGTCACCGAACATAGCGTTTACATCGGCGTATGTCTGCGCCACTTCGTGCCAGCGCTCTTCCAGCCCCATCGATCGCGCCTGCGCTTTGAGATTTGTGAACTGGCCACCGGGCATCTCGTGAAGATAGACTTCCGAGGCCGGTGCCTGAAGGCCCGACTCGAAGGCCGCGAGATGGCCTCTTACCGCTTCCCAATAGTTCGAAATGCGCCGAATGGCGTTAATATCAAGACCGGTATCACGGTCGGTACGGTGCAGTGCTTCGACAATGGTGCCCAAGGTCGCCTGGCTTGTGTTGCCCGAAAAACTGTCCATGGCGCAGTCAACGATATCGACGCCCGCGTCGTTCGCAGCGAGGATCGTGGCGCAGGCTATACCGGCGGTGTCGTGGTTATGCAGATGTACGGGCAGTCCGATCTCATCCTTGAGCGTCCTGATCAAGATGCGAGCCGAGGCGGGTTTAAGCAGCCCCGCCATGTCCTTCAGTCCGAGGATATGGGAGCCGGCGTCTTTCAGGTCCCTCGCCATGTCGACATAATATTTCAGATCATATTTGGATCGCTCGGGATCAAGGAGGTCACCCGTGTAGCAGATCGCACCTTCAAGAAGCCTGCCCGAGTCCAGCACCGCATCCATGGCGACACGCATATTCTCCACCCAGTTCAGCGGATCGAATACACGGAACACATCGATCCCCGTCGCCGCCGCCTGCGCGACAAACGCCCGAACCACATTGTCTGGATAGTTCGTGTAGCCAACACAGTTCGAGCCGCGCAGTAGCATCTGTGCCATCAGGTTTGGCATAGCCGTTCGCAGATCGCGCAAACGCTGCCATGGACATTC
Organism: uncultured Rhodobacter sp.; assembly: GCA_965201085.1. Classification (GTDB taxonomy): domain Bacteria; phylum Pseudomonadota; class Alphaproteobacteria; order Rhodobacterales; family Rhodobacteraceae; genus JAPOUP01. The sequence continues at coordinate 543,847 of CBDAVS010000025.1, forward strand.
CTGAAGGAACCGATACGCCACGTCAAAGGTCGCCCCGCCCCAACACTCGACCGAGAACAGTTCCGGCAGATCCGCAGCGTAGTTTGGTGCGACCTTTATCATGTCCAACGATCGCATACGCGTGGCGAGCAGTGACTGATGCCCGTCACGCATGGTCGTGTCGGTAATCAGTAATTCAGTTCTGTTCGCGAGCCATTCGACCAAGGCGTCGGGACCGGATTCGTCCAGCAGCCGCTTGGCACTTTGTCTGATCGTATCATGCGATGGCTTTGGCGGTTTCGGGAGCTTCAGGCTGGCCGCGGGGCGGGGACGCCCCTGCACATCGGGATGCCCGTTCACCGTAACGTCCGCGATGTAGTTGAGGATCCGCGTCGCCCTATCCCGGCGTGGGGCGAACTCGAAAAGTTCGGGTGTCTCGTCGATGAATCGCGTGTGGTATTCGTTTGAAAGGAACACCGGGTGCCGAAGCAGGTTTTCGACGAAATCGATATTCGTGCTGACACCCCGGATTCTGAACTCCCGTAGGGCACGGTCCATCCGGGCGATCACCGCCTTCGGTGTCGGGGCCCAGGCGGTAACCTTCTCCAGGAGTGAATCGTAGTAGCGCGTGATCACGGCACCTGAATAGGCTGTGCCACCATCAAGCCTTATGCCCATGCCTGTGGCGCCGCGATAGGCGGTTATGCGTCCGTAATCGGGGATGAAGCTGTTATGTGGATCCTCCGAAGTGATCCGACATTGGATCGCATGTCCATCCAGCTTGACGTCGTCCTGCGTGGCGATACCGGTAGCTTCCACCAGGCTATTGCCCTCTGTGACGAGAATCTGCGCCTGAACGATGTCGATGCCCGTGACTTCTTCGGTTACGGTGTGCTCAACCTGGATACGGGGGTTCACTTCGATAAAGTAGAACTCCTCTGTTTCCATATCCATCAGGAATTCGATGGTTCCGGCGCATTCATAATTCGCCGCTTCGGCGATTCGCTTTCCAAGGCCGCAAAGCCGTTCCCGCTGCGCTTCGGTCAGATACGGGGCAGGGGATCTCTCGATCACCTTCTGGCTGCGCCGTTGTACCGAGCAGTCGCGCTCCCAAAGATGATAGATGTTGCCATGTCTATCGCCGAGGATCTGGACCTCGACATGGCGCGCGCGCTGGATCATTTTTTCCAGGTATCCCTCGGAATTTCCGAACGCTGCCTCCGCCTCGCGTCGTCCCTCAAGTATCCTATCAGCCAGTTTTTCCGGTTCGGTGATCACGCGCATCCCCCGCCCGCCGCCACCCCAGGACGCCTTCAGCATCATCGGATAGCCGATCTCGTCGGCCTGACGAGCGATCTCAATCATGTCTTCACCAAGGACCCTCGTTGCCGGGATCACAGGGACGCCTGCTCTGATGGCGAACTCCCGTGCCGATGCCTTGTCGCCAAGCGCGCGCATGGTCTCAGGCCTGGGTCCGATGAACGCGATGCCGTTCGCCGCGCAGGCTTCGGCGAATGCGGGGTTCTCCGATAGCAGGCCATAGCCCGGGTGGACCGCGTCCGCCCCGCAGGTCGAAGCCACCCGGATGATCTCGTCAATTGAAAGATAGGCGGCGACCGGGCCCATCCCGTCGCCGATCAGATAGGCTTCGTCCGCTTTGAACCGATGCAGGCTGAGCTTGTCTTCGGCTGCGTATACCGCGACCGTAAGTTTTCCCATTTCATTGGCCGCACGCATTACGCGAATGGCGATCTCTCCACGGTTTGCGATCAGGATTTTGCGAAATTCTGACATTGGAATTTCCCGAATTTTTGGATGTGATTGAGGATTAGGGTTCTCCGGCTCGGGCGTAAAGCGGATTGCCCGAGGATTATGGCGCCAACTCTCGTTGGGTCTGATTGGACTAGCCGCTGGATGCGCCGACGCGAAGGCGTGAGGTAAGTCCGTCATAGCCGTCAAGTCCAAGCTGGCCGAGATTTGATAGAAGATCCTCGCGCAGTATGTGAATCACGTGAGCGGCGCCGCGTGCCCCGAATGCCGCGAGACCGAAGTGAAACGCCCGTCCGAGCATCACGAAGTCCGCGCCGAGCGCGAGTGCCCGGAGGATGTCCAATCCGCTTGCGACGCCGCTGTCATAGACCAGCGGATAATCCGGGCCTACCGCCGCGCGAATGCCCTGAAGGACCTCGATCGGGGCGGGCGCGGCGTCGAACTGCCGTCCCGCATGGTTCGACACCCATACCGCGTCCACTCCTGATTCCTTAAGCCGAATCGCGTCCTCCGCGACAAGGACTCCTTTGACCATGAACGGACCTTCCCAGTGGTCGCGAAGCCAATTCAGGTATTCCCAGTCCGGTGAGGTGCGGATCAGATGGCCGATATGCTTGGTGGAGGACATCGCGCCCCTATTGCCGGTGTATCTCTCGATGGTCCTGAGCCGTGGGATGCCGGTTCGAAGCGTTGAGAACGTCCATGCGGGGCGCAGGGCCATCTGACCGATTATGCGCGGGGTCAGCTGCGGCGGAGTGCTCATGCCGCCGCGTGTCTGACGCTCCCTTCGGCTCGTGACCGGAACATCGGCGGTCAGTACGAGCGCACGAAACCCCGCATCCTTGAACCGTTCGAGGAAGTCCTTGCGGATCGGAACGTCATGTGGAGCGTAAAGCTGGCCCCAGGCATCCTGACCAACATGTGGTCCCACGGTTTCGGGCGTCTGCGCCGCCACGGTCGACAACGTAAAGGGAATGTTTTCGTCACGCCCTAGGCGAGCCAGAATGCGCTCGGCGTCCGGCCATATGAGCCCTGACATTCCAATGGGGGCGATTCCGAACGGTAAAGAATGCTCGCGCCCGAGAAAGCGGCGCGACAGATTCACTTCCCTTTTTCCCGCCAGTACAGTTGGATTGAACAGGATTTCGTCGAGCTTTTGGCGGCATCTCCGCATGGCGGCTTCCGTTCCCGTTCCACTGTCGAGATAATCCCAGACAAAGCGTGGTAGGCGACGTCGTGCACGTGCCGCGAGATCCGATATCGCGGGATGGGAATGGTCAAGGTTCATTCGGCTCCTCCTAAGGGAGTGTTCGGGAAACGCAACGGTGTTGGCCCGACAGAGTCCCTGAACGGATCCATTTGACGGCGCCGAACATTGGACCACCACCGACCTACCTCGAACTTCGGAAGGCCCGCGGCTTGTTATCACGCTTCGACGGCCTCTCTTCGGGCGTGGCCTTGTCCGGTCTTTGATCCGCGTGGAACATTAGGAGAACGGCATCTTGATTCCGCCGAACTTTCTGCTAGTAAGACCGAATGGGCACATCGGATGAAACCGAAATTATCGGCGCGGCGCCTGTCCCGAAGCTGTCAGTGCGGGCGCGGCCTTCGCGTCCGGTTCCCTATTTAGGTGACCTCAACGCCGCGCAGCTAGAGGCGGTCGAGGCGCTTGACGGACCTGTGCTGATGCTGGCTGGTGCGGGCACGGGCAAGACCAAGGCGCTGACAACCCGCATAGCGCATCTCCTATATACAGGGACGGCACGTCCCAACGAAATACTTGCCGTCACCTTCACCAACAAAGCGGCCCGTGAAATGAAGGAACGGGTCCAGCACCTCCTTGGCAGAACGGTCGAGGGAATGCCGTGGCTCGGGACCTTCCACGCCATCTGTGCGAAACTATTACGGATTCATGCCGAATTGGCTGGGCTGAAGTCGAATTTCAACATTCTCGACACGGATGATCATACGAGACTGCTCAAACAGATCATAATCGCGGAAGACATAGACCAGAAGCGCTGGCCTCCACGACAACTGGCACATCTCATTGATGGTTGGAAAAACCGCGCATTGACACCCGGGAGGATTCCGGTGGCGGAGAGCGATGCGTTCAATCATCGTGGAGTCGAGCTTTACGGTCTCTATCAGGAACGGCTGAAAGCTCTGAACGCGGTGGATTTTGGCGACCTGCTGCTTCACATGCTGACCATTCTCCAGGAACACGGCGATGTGCTGGAGAAATACCGGCGATGGTTCCGCTACATTCTTGTCGATGAATACCAAGACACCAACATCGCACAGTATCTTTGGCTGCTGCTTCTGGCGGGTGACCATAGAAACATCTGCTGCGTCGGTGACGACGACCAGTCGATTTACGGTTGGCGGGGAGCGGAAGTGGGCAATATCCTACGTTTCGAGAAGGATTTTCCGGGTGCTAAAGTGGTGCGACTTGAGCAGAACTATCGATCGACTCCACATATCCTAGGCTCCGCATCGGGATTGATCAGTGCCAATGCGGGTAGATTGGGCAAGACCCTGTTTACCGAAATCGAGGCAGGCGAAAAGCTGCGTTTGATAAGCCATTGGGAAGGTGAAGAGGAAGCGCGCTGGATCGGGGAGGAAATCGAGTCGATGCAGGTCGGTACGCGGGGAACACGGCTTTTCGACCTTGAAGAAATAGCGATTCTCGTGCGGGCCACCCGCCAGATGCGGGCGTTCGAGGATCGGTTCCTGACGATTGGAATGCCATATCGCGTCATTGGTGGTCCCCGATTCTATGAGCGGATGGAGATCCGCGATGCGCTGGCCTATATCCGCGTCGCATGCTCTCCCGCCGACGACCTGGCGTTCGAGCGTATCGTCAACACCCCGAAAAGAGGCGTCGGCGACAAAGCGCAGCAGATCATTCAGCTTTCGGCGAGGGCCAGCGGGGTTTCACTGGTTGAAGGTGCCCGCAGAGCGATTTCCGGGGGGCAGTTGACTCGCAGGGCCGCTATGTCGGTCGGTGCATTGGTGGAGAATCTGGATCGTTGGCACGGGATGGCGCTCAATACTTCCCGTTGCCATATCGAACTGGCTAAGGATATCCTCGAAGAATCGGGCTATGTGGAAATGTGGAACCTTGCGAAGACGCCCGATGCGCCCGGTCGTGTCGAAAATCTCAAGGAATTGGTTAAGGCACTGGATCAGTTCGAAAATCTACAGGGATTTCTGGAGCATGTCGCTCTTGTGATGGATAACGAGGCCGAAGGGGCGGAATCAAAGGTCTCCATCATGACCCTTCATGCTGCCAAAGGATTGGAGTTCCCGGCTGTGTTTCTGCCCGGTTGGGAGGATGGACTGTTCCCGAGCCAGCTTGCCATGGATGAAAATGGTCTGAAGGGTCTGGAGGAGGAGCGACGGCTTGCATATGTCGGCATAACACGCGCCGAGGAACTCTGCCTCGTCAGCTTTGCGGAGAACAGGTTGGTTTACGGTCAATGGCAGCAGGCGCTGCCTTCGCGCTTCATTGATGAACTTCCGGCGGAGCATGTAGAGATCATATCGGCAACCGGTCGTGTGAGCGGTTCGGAAGGCCGGTATGGCCCGTCCGACGCGGGTTTGGTCGAGGAACGGGCGGCAAGGGCCGACGTTTATAATTCACCCGGCTGGAAACGGCTGCAGGCGCGCATGGGACAAAGCGGCATATCCACCACCAAGGAGACCGGACGCATCGCCGTAGATATTGACGCGTCCTCGGCATTCACCCGAGGCGACAGAGTGTTTCACAAAAAGTTTGGCTACGGTTACGTTTTGGATATCACGGGCGAGAAGCTCGATATTGAGTTCGAAAAGGCGGGTAGCAAGAAAGTCGTCGCTAGGTTTGTCGTGCCTTCGGAACGCGCAGGGGATTCTCTGGTCTAAGAGTTTGGCTCATAAGTCACTGATTTAATTAGTGTCCGCGAGAAAATCGCCAGGCTGCGGATTTTTCGCGATAAATGAGGGAATCCGCCTTGCGGGGAATCACCGGATATAGTGGTCAGGGGTGATTTCGCCACCATATACGGCTGGATCCGTCGGTCATCCCCACTGGGGGCACCGATGCGCAGGGTCCACGATCCCCGGCGGGGACCCGGCGCCCCCGACATCACGAGGATCGGGCTGAACGTCAGGTCGCGGGACGACATCCCCGCGGTCCTGACCGGCCTCCAGGATCCCTGCAGCGACGAAGGGACCCGAAAACGGCTGTCCGGGCCGGCGGGCCGGGGATGGAGCCGTTGACCGTCCCGGTGCCCGGCGTGGTCAGGCTGGGGCCCGGGCCTGTCACTACCACATACCTGACCGGCTCATTCCCTTCTCCGCTCCGTCCGGGCCCGTATGGCCCTGGCATGGGTTTCCGCGACGTTGGGGATGCGCAGGCCCTGCCATGGCTTCCGGGTTCCGGGCAGGGGCCGGCGCTTCGTCGGGCGGAACCCGGCGAGGCCGGCGACGGGCGTGAGGTGGCGCGCCACGGTCCTGTCCGGCTCCGGCGGCGCCCTCTGGCCGATGACGCGCCCGTACGCGGCGTGGATGGCCACCGCCCCGCCGCTTTCCGGGCTTACGGGCCGCTCCGCCGGGCTGTCGGGGCTCTCCCGCGCCGGAAGCTGGAGGTCCCGGACCGCGGTCATCGCGTCGAAGGCGAGGCATCCGCGCAGGTCACCGGCGGCGTCGGGCCTGCGGTCCCTTATCCCCGTCCTCAGGGCCCTGAGGTATTCCCCGATGCGCCGGCGCGGCCCGTAGCGCCGCAGGGCGGTCTCCGCCGTCCGCATGCCGTCGCCGCCCCCGCTGGACAGGAGCGTCCAGTGCGGCACCTCTCCCTTCCGCACGACGTTCCCCGGCGGGTTCTCCCCGATGGCGGCGACCACCGTCACGGGCGGCGGGCGCCGGTCGGCGGCGTCCCCCGGTGCGGCGATGTCCGGTTCAGCGTCAGCGTGGCGACGCGCGCCCTGCGGGCGTCCGGCCCGCCGCCCGGTAACCCGTCCCGGCATGGTCCGGACCCACCGGCGTGCAGGCGGGGACGGGGCGGACCCCGTAGGGGCCCGCCAGTCGTCCGCCACGCGCTCCGCCGCCAGCCGCAGCGCCAGGGAGGCGAGGCCGTGGACCCTCACCGACGGCCTGATCAGGAAGCGGTGGCTGTCAGGGACGGGACCCATGTTCGCGGTCCGCGCCCGCGCCGACCGGCCGATGGCACCGTCCCGGGGCCCCGGCCGGCGGCTCGCCGGAACGAAGCCCGGACCGCCGGGCCGCCCGTGCGCGCCGCTCACGATCCAGTGCCGCAGCTGCCCTCCCGGAGCCCGCCGCCACCCCTCCGGATGGCGCCTCTCCATCATCGACCCGCAGGCGCGGCGGTCCGCCTCCGCCAACGGCTCCAGCCGGACCCCGCCGGGCGCGTCCGAAGCGCACCCGACCGGGGCGCCGCCAGGGTCGTCGGCGGCCGGTCGCCCGCTGGACGACGCGAAGCGCGGCGCCGCCTCCGGAAGCGTCAGGCCGGGCTCCTCCGCGGGCAGGGGAAGGACCCGCATCCCGGTGACCGTCGACGGCCTTCCGTCGTGGGTCAGCCAACCCTCCCGACCGCCCAGCCCGCGGGCGAGGCCCGAACGCGTGACGCCGCCACGGAGGCATCCGTTCCCGAGCCACCTCGACCGTGGCAGGGGAAATCTGTCCGGGACCGATATACATGGTCCCCGATTCGCATGGATCCGATCTCCAGTCAGGTATGTGTTAGTGACAGGGCCGGCGCCCCGAGGGGCCCGGCCAGGATCCCGTGAAGCCGGAATCCGCCGGATTCGGCCCTGTCAACGGAAAAACACGGGGTTTTCTGGCAGACACTAATATATGAGCCACGCTCTGAAGACTGATCCATCGTCCGCGCACTGGAGAAGCATGCGCGCAAGCGTCCGCCGGCTACGAAAACGTAACCGTCGATACCCGGTTGAAGTCAGTCGGTATGGATCTCGTCACATCGCAAGGAAGCAGTTCAGTACGTCTGACTGACAGGTTCCGGGCGGACGCTGAGGTCGCTGTTCCGAATCCCGGTGCCGCGGGAATATGTCTGCACGAATTGCCGCAGTCGCTCGCCACTTTGATTGGCCAGAATGCCATCGCTCCCATTCTGTCCGGGAAAGGTATGAAAGGGTCAATGGTTCTCCGACAGCTTTGTCCGCTTCATCGCCGCGTGTCGCTTCCGAAGGAGTGGGCGGTTGAAGATTCTCTGCGGGGTCATGCTTGGGATCCCGCGCGGGTAGCCAGCGGAAATCTCCGCACTCGGCATGTCCTGCATCTCCTTGCCGTATCTTCCGCGCGAAAACCGGTGGCGCGCTGCGGTCATGCCGTCGGACCCCGCAGCCGGCCGGCGGTTGTTACCGGACCCGCGCATCACGTCTCCACCGGAAAGCTTCGCCATCGACGGCATCGACTCGGCCTTCGCGGTTACTTGGTTCCGGGCTGTCCGGCGTGTCGCCAAACCGTCGCGACGAGCCTTTGCGCTGCCGAGGAGGCTACCGATGGACAGTACCATGAAATTTATTTCAGTATTTGCAATTAATTTTGAAAGCCGTTGACAGAGCGAAGCGCCTCTCCATACCAATGGATGTGCAAATGGCACCAAGCGAAATCTTACGCGTTCCTGGCGCTCCAGAAAAAATCAGTGACAGGGACGATGGGCAATCGACCAAAGGAGAAACTCCATGAAGTCTCTGAAGTTTAACGGTGTTGTTGTGTCCGCTGCCGTTGCTGGCAGCATCGCGGTTTCGGCCTCGGCGGAAGGCATCATGTGCGAGCCGGGTGAGACCTACACCATGAACGTCATGGTTTCGGGCCATCCCTATTGGGTGCCGGTATATCAGGGTTTCAAACAGGCCGCCGATGCCTTTGGGTGCGAGACTGTTTTCTCAGGCACGCCGGATTATGACATCACCAAGCAGATCGCTTCCTTCGAACAGGATGTGGTAAAGTCGCCCGCCGGCATCCTGGTGCATCCGATGCAGTCCGACCCGTTCATTGAACCGATCAATCGGGCCATCGGAAGCGGCATAGAAGTCGTGACCTTTGCCGCTGACAGTCCGAATTCAGACCGCACCGCCTATATCACTTCCGACAACCTAGCGGAGGCTAAATTCGCTGCCGAAGAGATCGTCAAACAGGTGGGTGACAGTGCGGAATACGCGGTTCTGGAAAACCCCGGCCAGTCCAACCACGATCTGCGTGTGACCGCCCTGATCGCGTATATGGAGGAAAACTATCCCAACATGACGCTGGTCGGCCGCCAGGCAAGCAACCAGGACAGCAACGCCGCCTATCGAGCCACGGCGTCGATCATTCAGGCAAACCCGAATGTGGCCGCCATGTGGATCCCCGAAGCCGGCTCGGCCGAGGGGGCTGTGGCCGCCAAGCTGGAGGCGAACTCGGACCTGCTGATCATGCACGCCGATGTCACGCCCACCACGCTGGAACACATCAAGGCTGGCAACATCCATATGTCGCTGAACCCCAATCAGGGGGTGCAGGGCTTCATGGGCTTCATCGCGGTGCATCTTGCCAACCGGTCAGGGATTTTCGATCCGTTCAACGACTGGAAGACCTCTGGCTTCAACCCGGTTCAGATCCCGTTCATGGACAATGGCTTTGCCGTGATCACCAAAGACAATGCCGACAGCTTCGATCTGAACGTCTACATGGAAGGTCGAGATCCGACCTGACAGGACAGCAGGCCTCCCCGGGCGCTGCCTCGCCTGCGAAGGCGCGGCCCGGGGCAGGGCCACGACGGGCTGGGATCAGGAAAGCCATTTCCATGCAGCATGACGCGATCCTCAGAATCTCGAATCTCAGCAAATCCTTTGGACCGGTCAAAGCCCTGCGCGGAGTGGATTTTGAATTGCGCAAGGGAGAGATCCACGCGATCGCGGGTGAAAACGGGGCCGGAAAGTCCACCCTGATGAACGTGATCGACGGGATTCTGCAGCCGGACAGCGGTGAGATATTTCTGGATGGGAAGCCGGTCGAAATCACCTCGCCAACCATGGCGCAGCGACTCGGTATAGGTTTTGTTCATCAGGAAATCGCGCTCTGCCCGGATGTGTCCGTGGCCGAGAACATCTTCATGGCCAAGACGAACGTCAGCAGGGCATGGTTGATGGATTACAGGACGCTCGAGCGGGAAGCAAGGCAGGTCTTCCAGCAACTGAGCGACATCGACCCGTCCGTCCTGGTGCGGGATCTTTCGATCTCGAATCAGCAGCTGGTTGAAATCGCAAAGGCGCTGACCCTGGACTGCCGCATTCTGATCCTGGATGAGCCAACAGCCGCGCTTACGGAAACCGAAGCCCAGACCCTGTTCGGAATCATGCGGGATCTGGCGGACCGCGGTATATCGATCATCTATATCTCGCACCGCATGGTCGAGATATTCGAGAACTGCGATCGTGTGTCAGTGTTTCGCGACGGTCGGCATATCACCACGCAGAACGTGGGGGAGATTGAACCCGGCGATGTTGTCAGCGCCATGGTCGGGCGGGTGATCGACAGTCTGTATCCCAGCAAGCGGTCCGAAACCGGTAAATCGGACGTGATCATCCTCGATGTCCGCAACCTGACCGAGGCGACGCGGTTTCGCGACGTGTCCTTCACCCTGAACAAAGGGGAAATTCTGGGCATCGCTGGACTGATTGGTGCCGGACGCAGCGAGATCGCCAAGGGCATCTGCAAGCTGGAAGGCGACGTGACCGGTGAGGTCTGGCTGAACGGGAAGCCGCTGAACCTGCGGACCTATCAGGACAGTATCGCCAACGGGGTGGTGTACATGTCCGAGGACCGCAAGGGAGATGGCGTTTTTCTGGACCTGCCGATTTCCGCGAACATCTCGGCGCTGAACCTCCAACAGGTGGCGAACGGAATTGGGCTGATCCAGTCTGACTCCGAGAACATCCAGGCCGAAACACTTGGCCGCAGGCTGAACCTGAAATACGGATCGCTTTCCGACCCTGTGTCTTCTCTGTCGGGCGGCAACCAGCAGAAGGTGGCGCTCGCCAAGATGCTGTCGGTTCAGCCTCGGCTGATTTTTCTGGACGAGCCGACCCGCGGCGTGGATGTGGGCGCGAAATCCGAAATCCATCGCATTCTGAACGATCTGGCGCATCGAGGCGTCGGTATAGTGGTGATTTCCTCCGAACTGCCCGAACTGATCGGTCTTTGCGACCGGGTGCTGGTGGTGCGCGAGGGACGCATCAGCGGTCAGGTCTCGGGTGAAGCGATTACGGAAGAAAACATCATGCGTCTCGCTTCGGGCATGGATGCGCGGGCAGCGGCTGCATGAGTGGAGAGAGCGCGACTGACGGCAAGGTGACCCTGACGAGGCAAAGCCCCGGCACGAGCGAAGGTGCGTCGCTGCTTAAACGGCTGCTTAGGATGCGCGAAACCGGACTGATCGCGATCATTCTGGCGCTGATCCTGATCATGTCCTTTGCATCGCCTTATTTCATGACCTGGGCCAACATGCGCGCTATGTCGATGGCCTTCGCCGTGGACGGCCTTTTGGTGGTGGGCATGACCATCCTGCTGATTTCGGGCGGCATCGACCTGTCAGTGGGTTCTGTCACCGCGTTTGCGATGGTGATCGCGGGATGGCTGTTCCTCAGCGGGGTCGACCCTTGGACCGCATCGGCCATGTCGATCGCTCTCTGCGCCGGGATCGGGGCGTTCATGGGATTCTTCGTGACCCGGGTGGGATTGCATCATTTCATCGTATCGCTCGCGGTGATGGTGATCGCGCGCGGTGCGTGCCTGCTGTTCACCGGCGGACGGCCCCTGGGACTCTACACCCTGCCGCCTGAATTCAAATTCATCGGGCAGGGATCGATCGGACCGATTCCGTTTGTCGTAATCATCTTTCTGGTCTGCGTGATCGCCTTTGACTTCATGCTGCGCCGGACGACGATGTTCCGAAAGGTCTATTACACCGGCAGCAACGAAAAGGCCGCCGCCTATTCTGGCATCCGTACCAAGAAAGTCATTTTTCTGACCACGACGCTATGTTCCACATTGTGCGGCGTTGCCGGGATTATCTACATGGCCCGGTTCGGATCGGCGCAGCCGACCTTTGGTCTAGGGCTTGAACTGACGATCATCGCCGCCGCCGTGATCGGTGGGGCTAGTCTGAACGGTGGTTCGGGTTCAATCCTCGGAGCGATACTTGGCGTCATCCTGCTCTCACTGGTGTCCAGCTCGCTGGCCCTGCTGGATGTCTCGGTCTATTGGCAGGACATCATCCGCGGGTCGATTCTGCTGAGCGCGGTGACCATCGACCACTACCTCAACAGGAAGCGGAGGTAAGGCGTGGCGGACAGACAGGAGGATTTTGAACTGATCCGGCAGATTCACAACGTTCTGATTCTGCATTTGGTTGAAGGCCGGAAACAGTCGGAAATTGCCAAAGAGCTGAACCTGACGACATCCAAGGTCAATCGACTGATCATGCGGGGCCGCAAACTGGGTATGGTTAAGGTCGATATTGAAAGTCCGTTCAAGACGCTGATGGACCTTGAGCGCGATCTTGCATCGGCGACGGGACTGACCGATGCGGTGGTGACGCCCTCGGTATCCGGCAGCCTGGACACCACATTGTATCAGGTTGGACGGGCCGCATCCAGCCATCTGGTCAAGACGCTGCGCGATGGCGATGTTATCGCCATCACCGGCGGCAAGGCCGTCAGTGCCGTTGTTGAAAGCCTGACGCCTGAACGCTCGCTGGATGTGACCGTTGTGCCCCTGACCGGAGGTGTACAAGGAAAATACTACACGGATGTCAATCACCTTGCCATGCGCATGGCCGAGCGTCTGGGTGGCAGGGCAATTCTGCTGCATGCACCGCTTTTTGCCGAAAACCGGGAAAAGCGGGATATGCTTATGGGAATCGCCTCGATCCGAGAGGCGCTGGATCTCGCGGGAAAAGCCAATTTGGCTCTTGTGGGCATTGGCTCGGTCGAGGCCGAAGATTCCAGCTACTATGATCTGTACCCGGTACCCGAATTTGATCGCAGGATGCTGATCCACCAAGGGGTGGTGAGTGAGCTTTTGGCCCATCTCATCAACTACAACGGCGCGGTATCGAATTTTGCGCTCAATTCCCGCTTGGTGACGTTGCCGCTCGCGGACCTGACGCAATGCGGGCGCGTGATCGGTATCGCTGCCGGCCCGCAAAAAGTGCTGCTGATCAAGGCAGTGCTAAAGGGGAAGTTTCTGAACTCGCTTATAGTGGACGAAGACACCGCTCGGGCGGTTCTGCAGCAAATGGAAGGCAACCAGAATGCCAAACGACATGCTGACACGCGATATCGGATCCACTGGGATCAGGGCATCGGCCATTGGTCTGGGCACCTGGGCCATAGGTGGCTGGATGTGGGGCGGTACGGATGAGGCGCGCTCAATCGCGGCCATTCAGGCGTCGGTGGACGCGGGCGTGACCCTGATCGATACTGCCCCCGCCTACGGGCAGGGCGTGGCGGAAGAGATTGTCGGCAGGGCACTGAAAGGCCGGCGGGAAAAGGTGGTGCTCTCGACCAAATGTGGGTTGGTCTGGCACACGCGGAAGGGCAGGTATTTTTTCGACTTCGACGGCAGGCCGGTCCATCGCTATCTGGGCAAGGAGGCGATCATCTATGAAGCCGAACGGAGCCTGGCCCGCCTCGGCACTGACTTCATCGACCATTACATCACCCATTGGCAGGATCCGACGACACCCGTTGACGAGACAATGGCGGCGTTGGAGACACTGAAGCAGCAGGGCAAGATACGGTCCATTGGCGCCAGCAATATGTCTGTCGATGAAATCAATGGCTATCTCGCCGCCGGTCAGCTGGACGCCATCCAGGAAGAGTATTCCATGGCAAAACGCGACATCGAAGGCAGCCTGCTTCCGGTGTGTCGTGATAATGGCGTGTCGGTGCTGAGCTACTCTTCACTGGCTTTGGGTCTGTTGACGGGCAGGATCGGTCCTGACCGGGTGTTTACCGGTGATGACCAGCGCAGGGACAGCCGCCGCTTTTCAGCGGCCAACCGGCAGAAAGTGGCCGAACTGATGTCGGCCATCGCTCCGATCGCCGAAGCGCATGGCGCAACGCTCCCGCAGATAGTGATCGCCTGGACAGTCCACCAACCGGGGATCACGTTCTCTCTTTGTGGTGCACGTAACGCGGCGCAGGCGATCGAGAACGCCGAAGCGGGCCGCCTGTGCCTGAAGGCCGAGGAAATCGCGGAAATCGATCGGCAGGTGAGGAAACATCTTAGCGATCTGGACGCATAGACCGGATCAAAACCTGAAATGGGTATCCGCTGATGCGCCGTTTCGGTGAACGGGGGAGCCATGTCCGAGCAGCGAAAACAGAACCTTAGGCAGCTGCGGAAGGACAGTGCATTCGATGTTGCCGTAATTGGTGGCGGTGTCAACGGGATTGGTGTTTTTCGCGATCTGGCGTTGCAGGGACTGCGGATTCTGCTGGCCGAACGGAACGATTTCTGCTCGGGCTGCAGCGCCGCTCCGTCGCGCATGATCCATGGCGGACTGCGGTACCTGGAAAACGGCGAATTCGATCTGGTGCGGGAAGCCCTACGGGAACGGGACGCGCTGCTGCTCAACGCACCTCATATGGTGCGCCCGCTGCCAACCGTCATTCCCGTCACGTCGATCTTCTCGGGAATGCTCAACGCAGCGGTCAGCTTCTTTGGCTGGCAGGGCAGGCCATACCGCCGCGGCGCCATTCCAATCAAGCTGGGCCTGTCCCTGTATGACTGGATGTCCCGAAACCACACGAATCTGCCCGGCCACCGCTTCATCAGCGGCAGGCGGACACATAGGGACTGGCCCGAGCTGACGCCTAGGGCAGTGCTGTCCGCCGTCTATTACGATGCGCAGATCACGCATCCAGAGCGGCTGTGCCTTGAAATGGTCCGCGACACCAAGAGGACGGCACCCGAATGCGTTGCGCTGAATTATGCGGAAATGCGCTGCGAAGGCGACGGATATGTCGTTACCGACCGGTGCGGCGCAGAAACCCTGACCATCTCACCCAAAGTCATTGTAAATGCCACTGGCGCTTGGTTGGACGATACGGTCCAGCTGCTGGGCGATGTCGTCAACGAAAAAATGGTTTCCGGAACCAGGGGCTCGCACCTAATTATCGACAGTCCAGAGCTTCTTGAAGCGCTCGCTGACCATTTGGTCTATTTCGAAAACATTGACGGGCGGGTGTGTATCGTTGTCCCCTATCAGGGGATGGTTCTCGCTGGCTCCACCGACATCCCGGCCGGCAAGGCTTCCCGGGTACGGTGCGAGCCGGATGAGCTTGACTACATTCTCAAATCGCTGCGGATCGTGTTTCCAAACCTAGTGGTAACGCCCGATCAGGTGGTCTTCAGCTTTAGCGGAATCCGTCCGCTTCCCTACAGCGACCAGGATTTCACCGGGCGCATATCGCGGGGTCACCATACTCGGCGGCTGGATGGGCCAGTGCCGAAGTTTTGCATGGTAGGCGGCAAATGGACGACGTTCCGCGCATTCGCGGAACAGACGACGGACGAGGTTCTGGCCGAACTTGGCAGAACCCGTCGTGTCTCGACGGTCGCGCTGCCAATAGGTGGTGGTACGGGTTTTCCTGACGACCCTGCCGAACTGCATCGGCGTTTGGTTGATGGATTCCGGATTGCGCCGGACCAAGCCATGCATCTGATCGATCGCTACGGCAGTCAGGCTGAGGACATAGCAGCCTTCTGCCAGTCCCGACGGGATGTCCCGTTGGTCGAGGGCAGCTGTTATTCCGAAGCCGAGATCGTCTGGCTGCTGAGAGCCGAATTCACCGAGACGCTTTCAGACATCGTTCTGCGTCGTACCTCGCTGGCTGTCACCGGACAGATTTCTCTGGAATTGCTGGATCGCCTCGGTGCGGTCGTGGCCAGGGAGCGGAATCTGGATGATGCTGAAATCAGCGATCAGAAAGAGGCGTTGATTCAGGAATTGGCGGAGTTTCATGGCGTGGCGCGTGACAGCTTGGCCGCCAGAGACAGAGATCGGAGAAAAGAATGCGTGAAAGTCCCAAAGCAAGGATGAATCGGATGTTCGCCAATGGCGGATGTCTGGATGTCGCCATTGACCATGGGGTGTGCAACGAGACCAGCTTCCTGGTCGGCCTCGAAGATATGCCGGCAGTGATGAAGACGCTGGTCGAGGCAAGACCCGACGCGGTTCAATGCGCCTACGGCCAGGCCGATCTGCTGCAGCGCCGTCCGGAAAAGGACAAACCCGCTTTGGTCATGCGGATCGATATGGGCAATCCCTATAACGACAGGCGCCATAGGGTGATGTGGTCGATGCTGCAGAACGCCCGCGAGCCGATCATCGGCGCGCTGGAAATGGATGCGGCTGCGGTGGTGGTGAACCTGTTCATGCTACCCGATGAGCCGGAATTGTTCCGCCAGTGCGTCGAAAACATCAGCCGAGTTCGGGCGGACTGCCAGACCTACGGCATGCCGCTGATGATTGAACCTCTGGTGATGCTGCCCAACGATGTGCGGGGCGGCTATCAGGTGGACGGCAATGCCGAAAGGATCGTGACGCTGGTCCGGCTGGCCTCGGAAATGGGGGCGGACATCATCAAGGCGGATCCAACCGAGAATCCGGAAGACTTCCATCGTGTGGTCGAGGCGGCCAGAGTGCCCGTTCTGGTTCGGGGCGGCGGCAGGGAAGACCTGAAGACTGTGTTGCTGAAATCGGCCGCATTGATGGCGCAGGGCGCGAAGGGGATGGTTTATGGCCGAAACGTCTATCAGCACGAAAACCCGAAGGCGGTCGTGGCGGCCTTGATGGCGATGATCCACAATGGCGCGGGGGGAGAGGAAGCCTGGGACATCTATAATCGTGGCTGAGGCGGGAAAATACTTTCTGGGCCTGGATGCAGGCAATGCTGTCATCAAGGCGGTGCTGTTCGATCCGGACGGACTTCAGATTGCCATGCACGCGTTGAGCAGCCAGTCCTCGACGCCCGAACCGTGCCATGTCGAGCGTGACCTCAACGAGCTGTGGCGCAACGCCTCGGCAGCCATTGGCGGATGCATCTCAAAGGCGGATATCGGCGCGGACCAGATCGCGGCGGTCGGTTGCGTGGGCCACGGCAATGGGCTTTACCTGCTGGACCGGTCAGGAGACCCTCTGGTTGGCATTCAGTCGCTGGACACACGTGCGGCGGATCTGGCGGCGGAACTGAACGCGGCGCATGGCGAGGAATTTCATCGGATCTGCCTTCAGAAACCTTGGCCTTCGCAGACCCCAACGTTACTGGCATGGATCAAGCGCAACCGGCCAGAAAGCTACGAACAGGCCCGTACCCTGATGCTGTGCAAGGATTTCATCAATCACAGACTGACCGGTGAACGGGTCAGCGACCTTTCGGATATGTCCGGCTGTGGCTTGGTCCGGATGCCCGGCTGCACCTATGACGAAGGATTGCTGGCGCTTTATGGGCTAGAGGATGCGCGGGATTTTCTGCCGCGGCTGATCGACCCTGCCGATCTGGCCGGCACCGTCACACCCCGGGCGGCGGCGGAGACAGGGCTGGCTGCGGGCACGCCGGTGATCGGTGGGTATTTCGACGTAGTCGCCAGCGCCATGGGGTCGGGCTCCTCCAGCGCGGGCGAGGTTTCGATCATCGCAGGGACATGGAGCGTCAATCAGGTGTTTTCCACCGAACCGGTGATCAACCCTTCTGTTTTCATGGCATCGTGTTTTGGTTCCGGGCGGTTTGCGAATATCGAAGCCAGCGCAACTTCTGCGGCCAATCTGGATTGGTATGTACGCGAGTTGGTTGAACGCGGTACGCGTCACGATGATCCGTTCGGGTACTGCAACGCCTGTGCTGGAGGGGTGGCCCCATGCGGGGACGATCCGTTTTTTCATCCTTTCCTCTACGGATCGGGGCAGGCAGCGGACTATCGCGCCGGTTTCTATGGTTTGGCTGGCTGGCATGAAGAGGGCCACATGCTGCGCGCGCTGTTCGAAGGCGTGATGTTCGAGCATCGCCGCCATATAGCGGTGCTGCAGCAGGCCGGCATGTCCTTTGAAAGCGCTGTATTGTCGGGCGGCGGGTCGCGCAGCCGGCATTGGCCGCAGATGTTCGCCGACTGCCTCGGCGTGCCGGTCACGGTGGCCGAAGCTGGCGAAACCGGTGCCTTGGGTGCAGTCATCGGCGCGGCATTCGCTGTCGGAGAAGTCGGTACCTATGAGGAAGGGATCGCCCGGATGACCCGCGCGAAACAGGTGTTTGAGCCCGATGCGGCTATGCTCGCACATTATGGAGCGCGCTACGAGACCTATATGGAACTGACCCGGATCATGCGGGGTTTCTGGCTGCGCGCGGGCGCTGGAGGTAACCGGGCATGACGGCCATGTACGGCCGGACCTTTGTCGGTTCGCCTGCACCGGAAGCGCGCATGTCCGAAATTCGCGCGCTGTCCGGAACCCGCAGCGGCGACCGCCGAAACCGGGGCTCAGGGCGAAAGGACGGGCATTGACTGCGCTATCTGACCGGGAATGACCTCTGCGCAACGCAATTCTAAAGACAGCGCTTCTCACTAGGTAGGTACACGGTCTTGAAGACCGCATCACTTGGAAGAATCTGTTAAGTTGGATCCATCCAGGAGCACATTATGCGAAGGTCTTTGAAAACGAGTATGGAAAATCCGGTCCGCTACTGCGGTGAATATGACTACATCGTCGTCGGTGCCGGAACGGCTGGCTGTGTGTTGGCAAACCGTCTGACGGAGGATCCTGAAACCCGCGTTTTGCTGCTGGAAGCCGGTAAATCCGACAGGTACCGCTGGGTTCATATTCCGATCGGCTATCTTCACTGCATCGGCAATCCGCGCGTCGATTGGATGATGAGAACTGTCCCCGAACAGGGCCTGAACGGCCGGTCCCTGGTCTACCCGCGCGGAAAGGTGCTCGGGGGCTGCACGTCGGTCAACGGAATGATCTATATGCGCGGACAGGCCTTGGACTACGATCGCTGGCGGCAGTTGGGAAATACCGGCTGGGGCTGGGATGATGTCCTGCCCTACTTCCTGAAATCCGAAGACCACCATGCCGGGGACAGCGATATGCATCGCAGCGGCGGTGAATGGAAGGTGCAGCGGCAGAGGCTGAGCTGGGAGATTCTGAAAGCTGTGCAGGAGGGGGCGAAGGAATTTGGAATCCTGCCGCGCGATGACTTCAATGACGGTGACAACGAAGGTTCCGGATTTTTCGAAGTCAATCAGAACAAAGGCATCCGGTGGAACGCGGCGAAGGGGTTTCTGCGCCCTGCGATGAAACGTCCGAACCTGCGAGTGCTGACAGAGGCCGTCGCGGACTGCCTGATACTGGAGGGAAAGTCCGTGCGCGGCGTTCGCTTTCGACTCAAGGGCCAGTCTCTGAACGCGACGGCGCGGGGCGAGGTTCTACTGGCGGCCGGAGCGATCAATTCTCCTAAAATTCTGGAACTTTCGGGGATCGGCCGCGGTGAGGTCCTGAGCCGGCTGGGGCTGGAATTAAGGCATGAACTGGCTGGCGTTGGCGAAAACCTTCAGGATCATCTCCAGATCCGAACGGTGTTTGAGGTCAAGAACGCAAAGACGCTGAACACGGTGGCGAACAGCCTGTGGGGCAGGGCGGGGATCGCGCTGCGGTACGGTCTAACCCGTTCCGGGCCGATGTCGATGGCGCCCAGTCAATTCGGCATGTTCACCAAGTCTGACCCCGCGCGTCAGACGCCTGATCTGGAATTCCACATCCAGCCCCTGTCGACGGACCGTCTTGGCGACCCGCTGCATGCGTTTCCGGCCATCACCGTCTCTGTGTGCAACCTGCGCCCCGAAAGCGTCGGCCACTGCCATATCGCGACGGTGAACGGCGATGCGCAGCCGAACATTCAGCTGAATTACCTTACGGCCAGCAATGACCGGGCAGTGGCTGTGGCATCCGTGAAGCAGGTGCGGCAGCTGATGACGGCGCAGGCGCTGAAACCCTATCATCCCAAGGAGATTCTGCCTGGCCCGGAGGTGCGGGACAGCGCCGATTTGGTTCGTGCGGTCGGTGATATTGCCACCACCATTTTTCACCCGGTGGGCACCTGCAGGATGGGGCGGGATTATGCTGCGGTAGTAGATCCGGAATTGCGCGTGCACGGCATGAAGGGCCTTCGGGTGGTCGATGCCTCGATCATGCCGCGCATCACATCCGGCAACACCGCTTCTCCCGTGATTATGATTGCGGAAAAAGCCGCCGATCTCGTCAGGCGCGCGGTTAGGAAATGAAGTCGGGTTGGTTTGTGCTGTCCGTGCGATTCTGGGCGCTGCCGGCCCCGCGGTGCCGAGTCCTGCAAAGTCCTGCACCTATATAAAGTATTCCGTCGGTGTATCGGGCGGACATGCGGTATGGACTCGTACATTTCGATTCTTGGACGCCCGGGTGGCTCGCCGCCGCCCTGCGGTCGGTTGAGGCAGGCCGCCACCCGCTGGCCCGCGGCCTGTGCGGGCGCGGGAACCGGCGCGACGCGCGCGGCGGGCCGGGTCCGGCCGCCGCCGGTCCGGTTCCGGACCCGGGGTGTCCCGCCGCCCCGGTGAACCCGGCCCGGTCACGCCCGGCCCTGTGGGGGATGACGGTGACCGCAGGCTGTTGGAGGCGACGGTGGCGCGGGCCGGACCCCGGCGGGGTCCACCTCCGGGAGGCGCGGTGATGGTTCCGGCGCCGGAGGACGGCCGGCGGGAGGCGCCCCGCCACATGGACCGCCGTCCGGCGGGAACGCCCGCCGGACCCTGCGACGGCGCCGGGGACATGGGGCGGGCCGGGAGGGAATACGGACGCTCCGGTCACACCGACGGGCGGGTCCGCCACCGCATCGCTGGCATGGGACGTGCGTGGATGGACGGCATGGGCGGGGACCCGCCGGTGATCCTTCCCGCCGGGGCGGGCCGGGTCCGGCCGCCGACCGCCGCCGTGCGGGACACCACGACCATGAACCACAGCCGCCTTCGGGTCACCGGAGGCCTCCCGGAGACCGGTGGCGGGGGACCGGGAAGCGTCGGCGTCCTCTCCCACGCCGGGCCGGCGGTGACGCCGGAGGGCCGTCCGTTCGGCCCGGACACGCGGTTGGTCTCCGTCAGCTACCGGGAAGGCGACTTGCGGGACCTCCTCTCCGAGGCCGACCTTCACGGCGACGCTCTCCCTGTCAGGGCGGGCCGTCCGGCGAAGCGGCGGGTGCCGGGGCCGGACGGCGGGGCGGAGTGCCTGCGGGACCGTGTCGCCGCGCCGCCCGCCCTCGCCGTTCCCGCCACCGGGGCCTTCCCGGAGGGGGACATCGACCTTCTCCGCACCGTGCCGGAACCGCGGGCCACCGGGACGTGGTGAGGCCGCCGGACGGTCAGGCGCCCGACATCCGGACATCGGTCATCGACCCGGGGCGCCCCGTCGGCCTGCATCCGAACCCGAGGCGGCCGCCGCCGGGGACGGAAAAGGTCCGGCGGGGCCCTGGGAGGCTGAACCGGGCCATCCAGGTCCGCGACGCCCCCGGAAAGCGGAGACGGGAATGGGATGATGTACAGGTGTGGGACTTTGTGAGGTACGGGGTGGCGGGCTAGGAGCGGTGCCCGGGCTTGACCTCCGGGCGGCGGTCGGGCACCCGTCGCGGCGTGTGGACCCCGCCCATGGGGACCGCCACGTCCACGTCGCTCCCCTCCCACATGACGGAGTGTTGCGGGAGGAATCCGTGACGGCCCTCAAGGACGCGGACGGGGACGCCGGGCTCCACCGGGACCCCGGCCTTTCCCTTCGATATCCAGCGGGTGTGCGGCCCGGATATTGGGTGCACCTTCCCGCGGTGCGGGATCGTCCCTCCCTTCAGGATCCGCCGTTCGATCAGGTCCGCCCGGTGCCTGACATGGCCGATAAAGCCCCGGATACCGTCGCCGGACCCCGGGATACCCGACATACCGTCCATCTCCGCGCGGCCGGCCTCCGCCCTGTCCGCCGGCTCCGGCGCTGGCCTGACCGGCGTCTCCACGTCCCTCGGGCGCGGGTTGGCGAGCCGTGACGTGGCGACACCCGGAGGTAGCCTTTCCGGAGCTTTCCGCAAAGGTATTCCTTCCGCCGCCAGCCGCGCGGCCCCAGGCCCCCCGCAGGCCCGGGACACGTCCCGGACCATGCACCGCGCCGCGTCCATCGGCAGGCTGCGGTCGGTCGGATGGTGGACGTCGGTCCCGGCCACGAAGGAACGACGGCGGCCGCGCGACGCGGCGCCAGGCTTTTTTCCGGCCACCCTGTGGCCCCTCTCCACGACCATCCTTCCGACCTCGGCGGGAAGCTCCGGCGAGGGGAGCGACACGCTGTCAACCAGCCGCCGGTATCCGTATCCGTCCACGTCCCATGATCCGTGGCCCGGCCTTCGGCCTCCGCCGGATCGTCCGGTTCCTGAAGCCGGTCGAAACCGCACCCGGGACCCTGCCTGACCACGCCGGGGACCGGGATGGTCAACGGCTCCATCCCCGGCCTGCCGACCCGGCGGCTCTTTCCGGGCAGCACCATCCTGTCCGGAAGCCCGAACAGCCGCTTTCGGGTCCCTTCGTCGCCGCAGGGGTCCTGGAGGCCGATCAGGATCGCCGGATGTCGTCCCGCGACCTCACGGTCGGCCTGATCCCCGTGATGTCGGGGCGCCGGACCTCCGCCGGGGGTTGTGGACCCTGCGCATGGGGGCCTCCAGTGGGGAGTATTGCCGGATTCCGCGGCATATTGTATTGAAATCGCCCCCTGACCGCCATATCCGGTGAATCCCCGCAAGGCGAATTGCGTCATTTACCGCGAAAAAACCGTGATTTAGGGGTTTTCTGGCGGACACTAATTCAGATGAAATCAAAACAGTTTGATAAGGCTCAGTTCCACAATTGCAGCGAATTTTATCACCGATCTGGCCTGGATGCCGCAACGTGCTTTAATGACGCGATGGATATCAGGAACCGTTTTCAGGGCGAGGCCCGCATGTTCTTCCTATGTGACCTATAGGTTCACCATGGACACCATCGAACGGCCGCCCGCCCCGCTTTCCCGGTCCGACAGGGCCAGGCTCAGGCGGGTCCCGCTGGCCGAGCCCCCGGAATCCGGGCCATGCGGGGCTCCGACCCCCTCTAATCGCCGGCGCCATGCGGAGGTCGTTGGTCGCGGACCGTCGCGGGCAGTGCACGGGTTCGCGTGCCGGAGCTGCGGGCGCACCTTCCCGGCAGGGACAGGCACGGCGCAATCTGGCTGCCGGCGGCCGTGACCTCTCCGGTGTCCTTGATGGAGCGGAGGATCCCGTCACGGCGCGCGAAGCTGGGTTTCGCCGCGCGCAGGCTCCGTGAGCCGGAACCACTTAGCCGCGGGTGGTTCCGTTACGTATGGCTCGGCTGCCATACCCGTGAGCGCCGGCGTTTCGGCATTGAGGGTGCCGTTCTTGATCACGCGGTCTGTGGCAGGGGGAGGCGGTGCGCCTTGGGCGGATCCGTTGCCGCCACGGGAATGCCGGAAACGCGCAGGGCCCGGCAGAGGGCTCTGTGACAGCGACCGGCGGCCTCAGTCACCGCCAACTCCGTGCCAGCCTTCGCCGGCTTGACTGATCTGTTAGTCAGGTCTAGTGTTTTTCAGTGGCGTAGACGTATCATGGAAGTGAACCGAAATTTGGCAGGATGTTCGACAAGACAATCAGTGCCGCCGAGGTTGAGTTTGCACGTATGGGTTTCGATGGGGTTGGCATGAAAGTTTTTGCCTTGCGTGCAGGCGCAAGCCAATCTTTGCCGCACTATCAGTTCGGATCCAAAGACAGACTATATAAAGACGTCATTCGCCAGCGTTCAAAGCTGGTAAACGACGAACGAATGGTTTTGCTGCGTGCAGTCGATATGATGCAGGGCGATGCCTTGGACCGGATCTTCGAAGCCTTGTTCAATCCGGCCTTGGGACATTCTGGCGATTGATCACGGGAGAAAGGAAATGAGCATCAAAACTACAGTGACCGCCGCGTTGACCGCAATCGCCTTACCCGGAATGGCCTTGGCCGACAGCCTAAGCGCGACTGTGGCCGCAGGTCATCCCAGTGTTTTCCGCTGGGTCAGGATGGTGGACGAAGCCTTCGCACCCGGCGTTGCCGCCGCACTGGAGGGCACTGGGCACTCCATCACGTTTGAGGGCCAGTATGGCGGGGCAATTGCCAAGGTGGGCGATGAACTTGAAACGGTGGAAGCCGGGCTTGCTGAAATAGGCATCTGCCAAAGCCTTTTCGATCCGGCGAAACTCGCCGTGCAGAATGTGACCTATTACACCCCTTTTGTCAGCGACGACCCGCGTCTGGTGTCCGAACTGATCGACAGGCTGCATCGTGAAGATTCCCGCATGACCGATGCCTACGCGGACAATGGCGTGGTTTACCTGGGTGCGCCTGTTGGGATCGACGATTATCTGCTGATGACGAAATTCCCGGTGGACGGGCTTGATGACCTGGACGGCAGGAAAATCGCTGCCCCTGGACCCGCAATCAACTGGTTGTCAGGCACCGGTGCGGTCGGCGTGTCAGGCAATCTGACCACCTATTACAATGAACTGAAGACCGGGGTGTACGACGGTGTGATTGTTTTTGCCTCAGCCGCACTTCCAGGCAAGCTTTATGAAGTTGCGCCCCATGTGACCCGAGCGGGTCTCGGTGCGCAATATGCTGGCGCTCTTTGCGCCAACGCAGATTGGTACGAAGGTCTGCCGAAGGAGGTACAGGAGGCATTGCACGCAGGTGCGGATGCGGCGCGGGATTGGTATCTTCTAGCGTTGGAGAAAGCTGTTGAGACATCCTTCAAGGTCATGGGAGAAAACAGCGCCACAATCACCGCAGCCAGCGACGAGATGCGCATTGCTTGGGCGACCGGGATGGACAACGCAGCCAAAACTTGGGCGGAAGATCTGGATGCCAAGGGATTGCCGGGATCGGAAGTCCTGTCACTCTACATGAACGCTATGCGAGACGCGGGCGCAACGCCATTGCGGGATTGGGACGAAGAGTGAAACCAGAAATCGAAGGTCGAACGCCGTGTGCGTTCGGCTTCGCTTTGAGAACCCTGGATGCGTTGACAGCCGTCGCCAATGTGGCTGGGTCCGTGTTGATCCTAGGCCTTGTTGCGCTGATCACCGCGGATGTTGCCGGGCGAAACCTGCTGGGCATGCCAATTTCAGGTGTACCGGAAATAGTGTCGCTGTCGATCGTGGTAATCGTATTCATGCAGGCACCGCAGGCCTTGCGGTCTGGGCGGTTTACCCAAAGCGATGGGCTGATCACCTTGTTAAGGCGTCGTGCTCCCGGCCCAGCCTGCTGGCTTGAAACCGCCTTCGACCTTATCGGTATCGGCGTGTTGATTGCAATACTCTATGCTCATTGGCCGATCCTGATCCGTTCTTGGACACGCGGCGATTTCGTAGGGGTCGTGGGCGATTTCCTCGCCCCGACCTGGCCAGTGAAAGCGCTGCTGGCCTTGGGTGCCGCGCTGCTGGCCCTGCAGTTCGCCGCTAGGATCCTTCGACGGTTCTGGAGCGAGAATGACCCCGTTTGATATCGGATTGCTCGCGCTTGGGGCCATGGGCCTATTGGTGCTGTTTGGCCTCTATGTTCCAATTGCGCTGATTGCATGTTCCTTTGCCGGGGTTTGGGCGATCAAGGATTCGTCAATTCTGGCGTCAAAAATGTTGGGGCTGGCCGCGAATGACGTGATTTCGTCCTATTTCTTCGGAGTTGTGCCGCTCTTCGTGCTGATGGGATTTGTCGTCAGTGAAAGCGGAATGGGGCGCGATGCCTTCGACGTTGCAAATACCATGTTCCGGCGGATCAAGGGAGGCTTGGGGCTGGGTACCATTGCCGCGAACACGATCTTTGCCGCGGTTACCGGCATTTCAATTGCCTCCGCTGCGGTCTTCACCAAGATCGCAGTGCCCGAACTGCGCCGCCACGGCTATACCCCTCGCTTTGCTGTGGGAGTGGTCGCCGGATCGTCGGTGCTGGGCATGCTGATTCCGCCTTCGCTGCTGTTGATCTTGTTTGGGCTGCTGGCCGAGCAGAGCATTGGCGATCTGTTTGTGGCAGGCATAGGCCCGGGTTTGCTGCTGGCGGCGCTGTTTGGCGCGGGCACGATCCTTATTTCTTATTTTGCGCCAGGAGTGGTCGGCCAGAATCTGGGCCAGTGCAGCGAAACTCTGACCCGGACCGAGCTTCTGGCCAAGGGGCTGCCCATCACCGGGCTGATCGCTCTGGTTCTAGGAGGCATCTATGCAGGTTTCTTCACCCCAGTAGAGGCAGGCGCGATCGGAACAGTCGCCGCACTGCTGATCGGATTTGCCAGAGGTAGGCTCAATGCGAGCGGACTTTGGCGTGTGCTGGTGGAAACCGGGCTGGTCACCGCTTCGGTCTGCTTCCTGATCATTGCGGCACAGATGTATTCGCGGATGCTGGCCTTTTCCGGCTTGCCTGGAACCTTTGGCGAATTGGTGGCGGGTGCCCAACTCGGGCTGATCGGACTAATCGGCCTGTACGTGTTGGTGGTGATCCTCTTCGGGATGATCCTTGACTCCTCGTCCATCATGCTGATACTCGTGCCCATGATGCTGCCCATCGTACAGCCCATGGGAGTGGATCTGATTTGGTTCGGCATCGTCACCGTGATCGCTGTTGAAATTGGACTGCTGACACCGCCTTTCGGAATCTCGGTGTATGTGATCAAGTCGACCTTGGACGATGTGGAAATCTCGCTTAAAGATATCTTCCTAGGCGCTGCCCCCTTCGCGCTGATGATGCTGATCTGTCTGGTCGTCGTCATAGCGTTTCCCCCAATAGCAACTGGCCTACTGCGCTAGGACCCGCTGACATTCACCTCGCGGTGATCACGGCGTCGACCGCAGGAATCGTCACCCGGAAGACCGGTTTCGTCCCGTCACAGCGGGTGGTGACGGCCCGTAACTCCCCGGTACTCGCGAAACGGTTCCCGATCCGGTACCGCCATCCATACATCCCTCCGTCGTGCCCGCGCACCCCCTTCCGGTTCCCGCGGGAGGGAATCACCGCCTCCGCCCCGCGCCCGCCGGGTGCCCCGACGGGCCGGTCCGCGTCGAGGGCCCCGTCGCCGACGGGCGCGCCGGAAGACCGGCCCTCCATCGGCTCCGGCGGCCCCCGCGGGTCGCGCTCCCGACCCGGAGGCGCCACGATGTCCACGGGAAAGCCGGGCGCGTCGGCCATCGCCAGGACCCCGCCGGCCAGGACTCCGCGGGAGCATCCGACGCCGTTCTCCCGGGGCCTCTTTTCCTCCCGCCGCCTTCCGGTGAGCCGTGCGTCACGGTGCCGTCCACGCACGGGTGCTCCAGGTCGAAATCCCCCGACGGCACCCTGAAAATACGGTCTATCACGCCTTTCGACGCCCAGCTGCGCCTGGACACGCCGCTCCATTTCCCGAAGCGCCCGGGAAGGTCGCGCCGGGGGACACCCGCCCGCGCCCTCCGGAGGATGGCACCGACGAAGGGGCGGCTGTCCGCCGCCGTGACCCCGGGGTCGCCCGTCCCGCCCGGCGGAAACTCCCGATCGCATGCCACATTCCGTCCGTAGGTCCGTTCCCGCTCCTTTCCATGGTTCCGTCCCCGGTTGCCCGTAACGCCGTTCCGGCTGTGTCCGGGGGCGGATATGAACGGTCCAGACCGGCGGTTCAACCGGGAATGTCAACGGACCCTAGTCCGGATATCTAACCGAACGCGGCGGAGCGTGCCATACGGGGGGCGTTCCGTGGAGGGCCGCGCCGACCGGGCGGCCAGTCCGACTTGCCGATTTCCGCGAGATTGTCCTGGACCCCGCCGCCGGCCTGTCACTAACACATACCTGACCAGTGATCGGATCCATGCGAATCGGGGACCATGTATATCGGTCCCAGACAGATTTCCCCTACCACGGTCGGGTGGCTCGGGAACGGATGCCTCCGTGGCGGCGTCACGCGTACGGGCCTCGCCCGCGGGCTGGGCGGTCGGGAGGGTTGGCTGACCCACGACGGAAGGCCGTCGACGGTCACCGGGATGCGGGTCCTTCCCCTGCCCGCGGAGGAGCCCGGCCTGACGCTGCCGGAGGCGGCGCCGCGCTTCGCGTCGTCCAGCGGGCGACCGGCCGCCGACGACCCTGGCGGCGCCCCGGGACGGTGCCATCGGCCGGTCGGCGCGGGCGCGGACCGCGGACATGGGTCCCGTCCCTGACAGCCACCGCTTCCTGAGAGTTTGTTCCATAAGTTGAGTGGTCCCGCAGGATGTGGCATTCCGGTTGGTGAACGCACCCAGATACGGAGAGAGCCATGCCCTGGAACAGGACCACCCAACAGATCCATAAGCGCCCGGACGACCACAGTCAAAACGATCTGACCGACGCCGAATGGACCATCATTGAGCCGATGCCGCCGAAGCGGGGAAGGATGGGACGGCCGCGCGGGGTCGACCTCCGGTCGGTGTCCGACGGGGCCGGTATATCCTGTCCACAGGATGCCAGTGGCGCGCGTCACCCTCTGGATATCCACCGTTTTCCACCGACCGGAACTATTTTTACGCATGGCGGCGGAGCGGGCTCCCGGAGCGTATCGCGCATCGTCTCCGGGACCCCGCGCGGCCGTCCCATCCTTCCCTGCTTCGGCGGCATCGGCCCGATGATGGTCCATTCGGCGTCGGTCAGATCGTTTTGACTGTGGTCGTCCGGGCGCTTATGGATCTGTTGGGTGGTCCTGTTCCAGGGCATGGCTCTCTCCGTATCTGGGTGCGTTCACCAACCGGAATGCCACATCCTGCGGGACCACTCAACTTATGGAACAAACTCTAAGCGTGCCCGTGCTGAGCGCGGTATGCCGGTCGTTGGCAGATGCCTGCGGAAAGGGTCTGGGGTCACTGTTTCCGCCAGGATACCCGATTCGGCCTGAAAAGCCTGCGAAAAAATTCGTGCCATTTCCCTTGAGATGCTGATATGAAGCGATAGGGGAATCTAGTGGGGATCTCTGGGATATGGATGTAGCCGCTGAATTTACATGGCGGTGCGGGATGCAACTCCCCCGCGGCGGGTCGGATCCGCTTCGGAACCGGCCGCTGCCGAGCGGCCGGCTTCCCGAAGAAGCGGCACTCTGCCATAAGGCGATATGCGTACGCCGTCAAAGGCGCCGCCCGCCGTCCATGCCGCTTGAATCCGGTCTTCGCTCTGCTAAACAGTGTTCGAGTGGGATCCGGCCTTGGTCCGTATGCAGCTTGTTGTTCGATGCTGCATAGATAATGGATTCTGGTCCCATGCAGCCACATTTGGTGAGATATCCGGGCTAGGAGGTTCCATGCCCCGACGCATTTTAGATCTGTCGGTCGCGCTCGAAGCCGACATCCAGTCCGATCCTTCGATCATGCTGCCGGAGATCGAATACGTCTCGCACGACCAGACCGCCAAGCAGGTCATGGCGTTCTTTCCCGGTCTCAAACGCGAAGACTTGCCGCAAGGTGAAGGCTGGGCCATCGAGAAGCTCAGCGTATATACCCATAACGGCACACATTTGGACGCGCCGTATCATCACCATTCAACCATGAATGGCGGTGAACGTGCGATCACAATCGACGAAGTGCCTCTGGAATGGTGTTTCGCGCCGGGCGTCAAGCTGGATTTTCGCCATTTCGACGACGGCTATCTTGTCACGCCCGACGATATCGACGCCGAACTGGCCCGGATCGGGCATCAACTCGCTCCGTTAGACATCGTGCTGGTCAACACTTCCGCCGCTAGGCATTATGGCCAGCCGGACTATCTGGCCAAAGGCTGTGGCATGGGCCGCGATGCCACGCTGCACCTGCTGGAACAGGGTGTGCGCCTGACCGGCACTGATGCCTGGAGCTGGGACGCCCCCTTCGCCATCACCGCGCAGCGCTATGCCGATACCGGCGATGCTGGCCTGATCTGGGAAGGTCATCGTGCGAGCATGGATATCGGATACTGCCACGTCGAAAAGCTGGCGAATCTGGATCAGTTGCCGGACAATGGATTCATCGTATCCTGCTTCCCTTTTAAGATCAGGGCGGCTTCCGCAGGGTTCACCCGTGCGGTCGCAATATTCGAGGACTGAACCCATGGCCAAGACCATCATCACCTGTGCGATCACAGGCGCGGTGCATACCCCCACCATGTCGAAGCATCTGCCGGTACATCCCGACACCATCGCCGAGCAGGCCATCGCCGCTGCCAAGGCCGGCGCGGCCATCATCCACATACACGCGCGCAATCCAGAAAACGGCGCACCTTCGGTCGATCCTTCACATTTTGCCATGTTCCTGCCGCAGATCAAACAGGCGACCAACGCAGTGATCAACATCTCGACCGGCGGCAATCCGGTGATGACCGTTGCCGAGCGGCTGCCGCCTGCACTGACTTTCAGCCCCGAAATGTGTAGCCTCAACATGGGATCGATGAACTTCGCCCTGCACTGGCTTGCCGACCGCTATCCTGAATGGAAAGAGGATTGGGAAGAGAGCTACATCCGTGGCTCAGAAGCCAACATCTTCCGCAATACTTTCACCGATATCCGCATGATCTCGGAGCAACTGGGTGGCGGTGATCACAATATTAAGTTCGAGCACGAATGCTACGACGTTGGCCATCTCTATAATCTCAAGTTCTGTCTGGACCAAGGCATGTTCAAGGCTCCGATCTTCCTGCAGTTCGTGATGGGTATCCTTGGCGGCATCTCGGCTGAGCTGGACAATCTGTTTTTCATGAAACAGACCGCTGACAAGCTCTTTGGCGACAGCTATCAGTGGTCAGTGATCGGAGCGGGGGCACAGCAGATGCGTATGGCCTCTGTCGCCGCACTGATGGGCGGCCATGTCCGCGTCGGTTTAGAGGATTCGTTGTTCATCGCGCGCGGTGAAATGGCCACCGGCAATGCGCAGCAGGTCGCCAAGATCCGGCGCATCATTGAAGAACAGGGCAAGCAGATTGCCGACCCTGACGACGTGAGGGCCATCCTCAACCTCAAAGGAGCAGACAGGGTAAGTTTTTGATGAAATCGAATGGCCCTAGGCTCCGCGTTCGGCTACCTTCATATGCTTTGGGCAGGCGAAGGGCAGGATGTGCAACAGGTTTGACATCAAGACCTCGAAACCGAGGTTAGGCCGACTGACCATAGCCACAGATGAAGATCCTTTCCGCGGCTCTGCCTCCGCACCAGCGCCACCGGTTTGATGGCTGGCATGTGCAGGCGAATGAACCGGCCATGCAGCAGACTGTTCGCTTGGTCGCAGTCATTGCGCTGAGGCAGTGCAATTCGCATGCAGGTCGGCGTTCGATGGTTCAGCACGGTGTCGGTGGAGCGGCTGCGGTTGGCGTCGGGCGCCCCGATCTTGTGACAGATCTGTGCGGGTGTGAGGTGTGGGTCACCCAAGCCGGGGAGCTTTGTCCCGTCCCGCCCTCTTGCGGAATTCCGCGGCCCTCCACCGTATGACGCGGACCGACACCGCAGGGCCTGGGACGATTTCATCGGCTAGGGCCCCGGCCGCGGGTGGCGAACCTGATCCCTCCGGGAATCCGTATCCGGAGCCTGGCCGCAGCAGACGAGCGCCCCGCACCGCTGGCGGCGCGGTGGCGGCCTGCGCGAACAGGCCTTGGTTGGGAGAGGACGGGTCCGGTCCAGCGATCTGCGCGGCTGCTTTGGGGCCATTCACCAGCATTTCCGCCTTTGCCTGGACCTGACGGCGGGCCCACGCAGCCTACGGAGACACTCCGCCGCGGCAAGGGTGGCAGCCCGCGAACCCGGCATTCTGTTCCGTCCATGGTCACCCGCGGTGGGAAATGCTCCGGGCGCGGTGGGGGCGCATGGACAGCGGCCCCGCGGCCGGAGGGCTGAAAAATCCGGCTGTGAAACGGTCAGGACCGCCTTATTAGTGTCCGCCAGAAAACCGCCAGGCTGCGGTTTTTTAGCGGCAAATGACGGAATTCGCCTTGCGGGGATTCACCGGATACGGCGGTCAGGGGGGTGGATTCGCCACCATATGCCGCGGAATCCGCCAATCCTCCACCCGGGAGGCCCCGATGCGCAGGGTCCACGACACCCGGCGGAGGCCCGGCGCCCCCGACATCAGGAGGATCAGGCCGACCGTGAAATCGAGGGACGACATCCCGGCGATCCTGATCGGCCTCCAGGACCCCTGCAGCGACGAAGGGATCCGCAAGCGGCTGTCCGGGCTTCCGGGCAGGATGGTGCTGCCCGGAAGGAGCCGCCGGGTCGGCAGGCCGGGGATGGATCCGTTGACCATCCCGGTGCCCGGCGTGGTCAGGCAGGGTCCCGGGTGCGGTTCCGACCGGCTTCAGGACCTGGCGAACGGGCACCGGACGATCCGGCGAAGGCCGGAGGCCGGGCCACGGATCATGGGACGGGGACGGATACGGATACGAATACCGGCGTCCGGTTGACAGCGTGTCGCTCCTCACGCCGGAGCTTCCGGCGGAGGTCGGAAGGACGGTCGTGGAGAGGGGCCACAGGGTGGCGGCGGAAGGAATACCTTTGCGGAAAGCTCCAGAAAGGCTACCTCCGGGTGGCCATGTCACGGCTCGCCAACCCGCGCCCGAGGGACGTGGAGGCGCCACTCCGGCTGGCGCTGAAGCTGGCGGACAGGGCGGAGGCGGGCCGCGCGGAGATCGACGGCAGGTTGGGTATCCCGGGCCCATCGGACAGTATCCGGGGCTTCATCGGCCATGTCAGGCACCGGGCGGACCCGACCGGACGGCGGATCCTGAAGGGAGAGACGGTCCCGCACCGCGGGAAGGTGCACCCGACATCCGGGCCGCACACCCGCTGGATATCGAAGGGAAAGGCCGGGGTCCCGGTGGAGCCCGGCGTCCCGGTCCGCGTCCCTGAGGACCGTCACGGATTCCTCCCGCACCGTTCGGTGATGTGGGAGGGGAGCGACGTGGACGTGGCGGTCCCCATGGGCGGGGAGGCGCGGGCCCGGTTCCCCGACCTGTCGGTGGTGAGCTTCGACCGCGGTCCGCACAGCCCCCCGGACCGGCTGGGGCCTGCCGGGATGCCGGAGCCGACGCCATGCCCCGCAGGGGCAGGCTGTCGAAGGCGGACCGCGTCCGGGAAAGCGGGGAGGCGTTCCGCGGGGCGCGGCGCGCCCACGCCGCCGGCGGGTCGGCCATCAGCAACCTGGAGCACCGTGGCCCCGACCGGGTGCGGAGCCACGGAAAGGAGGGTTTCGCCGGCTCCGTGGCGCTGGCGGTGCCGGCGCGGACGTCCACCGCCCCGGCCTGATGCCGCCGGCGAG
Organism: uncultured Rhodobacter sp.; assembly: GCA_965201085.1. Classification (GTDB taxonomy): domain Bacteria; phylum Pseudomonadota; class Alphaproteobacteria; order Rhodobacterales; family Rhodobacteraceae; genus JAPOUP01. Next base: position 576,995 of record CBDAVS010000025.1, read on the forward strand.
GGAGCGCCCCATGCTTCCCGCCACCGCCTGACCGGGGCGTCTGCCGGTGAACCGGCCCATGGAAGGCCCCGCCGCTGCGGGGCCCGGACCGGCGTGCCCGCGGGCCGGCGGAGGCCCGGATGTTCATCATATGTTCCCGCCACCGACCGTCCCGTCGAAGCCCCGGGCGGCGCTCCGACGGGCCCGGCCAGGGTCCCGTGAAGCCGGAATCCGCCGGATTCGGCCCGATCCCCGGAAAAACACGGGGTTTTCTGGCAGACACTACCTATTCGATATGATCGGCGCATTGGTGTTTCCATGTCCCCCCCGTTCCACTCTGAAGTGCAACACCGTTGATGGTGGGAAGCCGCGTTTCGGGTGCAGCATCTTGCGAATCGGCCAGATAACGGCGACAGTCCCTGTGCTCAGGATAGGAGAGTGTCATGCCCGAGGGCTACCGTCATCTGACCTTCGACGAAAGATGCCAGATATACGCGACGGGGAAAAGCGGGCTTTCGAACGGGGCCATCGCCAGGCAGCTGGGCCGCCATCCGGCCACCATATCGCGGGAGATCCGACGCAACGGCGGCGGGCGGGGATACCGGCAGGGACAGGCGTGGAGGAAGGCCACCGAGCGCCGGAGCGAGGCCTCTTCGGTCCCGAGGAAGCTGACGGAGGAGCGCTGGGCGAAGGTCGTGGCGAAGCTGGAGGAGGGCTGGAGCCCGGAACAGGTCTCGGGGCGTCTCCGGCTGGAGGACCCCGGCATGGTCGGCCGTCAGCGGATATACGACCTCGTACGCGCGGACCGCAGGGACGGAGGAACGCTTTTCGGGCACCTGCGGCGGCGGGGAAAGAAACCGAACCGGCAGGGTGGCCGCCACGCGGGCCGGGGTCACATCCCGGGCCGGAGGGACATCTCGGAGCGCCCGAAAGAGGTCGGGGCGAAGGCGAGAATCGGCGACTGGGAAGCGGACACGGTGATCGGCGGGGGACACAGCGGTGCGGTGGTGTCGCTTGTGGACAGATGCCCGGAATTCACGCTTCTCCAACGGGTTGACGAAAAGAAGGCGGAGGCGGTCGGCGAGGCGATGACCGACCTTCTCAAGGGGCTCGGCGCCAGGGTCCACACGATCACGGCGGACAACGGCAAGGAGTTCGCGGGGCACGCGAAGGTGGCGAAGGCGCTGGAGGCCGACTTCTTTTTCGCGACGCCCTATCACTCGTGGGAGCGGGGCCTGAACGAGCACACCAACGGGCTGCTGCGCCAGTACCTGCCGAAGGGGACCGACCTGCGGCAGGTCACGGACGCCCGCGTGAAGCGGGTCCAGGACATCCTGAACGCGCGCCCCCGCAAGGCGCTCGGCTACCTGACGCCGGCGGAGGCTTTCGCGCGGGCGCGGCCTCCCTGAGGCGCTTCGCCCCGTCGGCCGACGGGGGAGAGGGAATTCCGCAGGCGCGCCCGCCCGGTTTGGGTCGGGCCACCCCCTCCCTCGCCCGGACGGGCGCGCCACCTCCCGCCGCAGGGCCTTGCCGCCGCCGGGAGGCCCGGTTACGCTCCGATCCGAAGGGACAGCCGCCGTATTCCGCGTGGAATCCGGGGCCCTGGCCGGAAAATCCCTCAACACCGGCCCGCCTCCTCCGCTCGGGCCACGCCCTCGCTCCGGAGGCGGGCCGGTGTTGCACTTCGGACTGGAAGTGGGGTCCCGAAGCCGCAATTTGGGGTGCTGCGACTGCCGTCATCCGCCGGTACGGCAGGTTCCATGCTTGATCTGCGCCCGGCAGGATATGTCACTGGTCTGCTCGTCGCCGCCCTTGGCGCGGCGATGCTTCTGCCGATGGCAGTGGATTTTTCTACGGAAACGGCCATTGGGTGATTTTCTTGGAATCGGCGGCGATGACCGCTGTCCTAGGTGTGGTAACGGCCCTTGCCTGCGCCAGCGGCGTAAGGTTCAGACTGACAAGACAGCAGATCTTCCTGCTGACGACGGGAGTCTGGCTTGCGCTGCCGTTTTTTGGCGCCGTTCCCCTTTTGCTGGGCGATCCCAACGCTCGCGTGGTCGACGCGTTCTTCGAGGCGATGTCAGGGCTTACGACCACCGGCGCCACGGTGTTCACCGATCTGGAGAAGCTGCCGGAGGGTGTGCTGCTCTGACGTTCGATGCTGCAGTGGTTTGGTGGGGTAGGGATCATCGTTGTCGCAATGGTCTTCCTGCCCGAACTCCGTATCGGCGGCATGCAGATATTCCGAAGCGAGAGTTTTCGCGATGAAGACAAGGTCCTGTCCCGCGCCGCTCATATAGCATCGAGCATTTCCGGCGCGTATATTGCCCTGACCGTTGCCTGCTACGCCGCTAATTTCGCCGTTGGCATGCCGAGCTTTCATGCGGTCAACCATGCGCTGACCCCGGTGGCGACCGGGGGGGTCTCCACGTTTGACAGTTCCTTCGGAGCGTTCAAGGGGGGTGCCTGAATACATTGCCGCGGCGTCAATGCTTCTCGCCAGCCTGCCGTTCGTAGGCTATGTCCAGCTCATGGGAGGCAGCGTGAAGCCGCTGCTGAGGGATGCGCAGATCCGAGGGTTTCCGCTGATAGCGGCAGCGCTGATCGCTGCTGTATGCGTATTCCAGATCGCAGGTGGGGCGAGCTTCGAATCTTCTCTTCGCGAAACCGTGTTAAACGTGACGTCAATTCTGACGGGCACCGATTATTCCAGCGCCGATTACCTGTCATGGGCATCATTGTATGCGCCCCTCATAAGGCTGTCAAAAAAATGGGCACTACCGTATATAACTCCCTAAATTTGACGATACAGATCCGCCCCCTACAGTCATGAACATATGGATGTACCGGCGAAACATATCAGTTCCTTTGTGGGAGCCGTTGAATTGGAATTGCCTTAATCGCAGACATCGTGGAGCGACCGCCGCCCGCTCTGATCACAGGCATTGACCAAATCATCGTGCGCCATCACAGAAGACGGAGTTGCACATTGGGGAGGTGCCGAGGATATTTGCAAAAAGTATCATTCAAAGTTCAAACAGGGACCCGGGCCAACCGATGCGTTTATTCAACAGGGAAGTCATAGTGCGGAGCCTTGGCCTCGACAGCGCCATCCCCGAAGAACATCGGCAATTGCTTGACGCCTGGGCGGAAATGATCCGCAGCGAACAGATATAAGCTTTGAATGAAACCGCTCTTCACGGTGAGTTCACGGCGCAAATTGTGGAGGGTGTTCTGGGCTACAGGGGTCCTTCCAGCGGACCTGGCTAAACCGTCGCGACGGAACTGACCATTGCGAGAGGGAGCGTTGACCTCGCTTTGGGACGATTCGGCAAGGGCGACCCGGCGATTATGGCAACCCTCGAGCTGAAAGGGGCCTCCAACCGAAACCTCGATGCGATCATGCCGGGGCGCAACAAAAGCCCAGTCGATCAGGCATGGCACTACGCGATCGGCGCTCCCGGCGTGAAATGGGTTCTGGTCTCGAACTATGTCGAGCTCCGGCTCTACGGTTTCGGGGAAGGCAATGTCGTATATGAGGTCTTTGCACTAGATCGGCTGGTGGAACCGGAAGAGTACGGGCGTTTCATGCTCCTGCTCTCCGCCGACAACCTACTGTCCGGGCGTACGCTTAAATTACTTAAGGAAAGCCGCAGTGCTGACAGGGATATCTCCGAAAAACTGTGTCTGGATTACAAAGCCGTTCGATTGCAGCTGATCGATGTGATCGGGCAAGCCGATGTGAAGATTGATCGGCTTGCCGCGATCAACATCGCCCAAAAGATCTCGACCGCGTCCTGTTTATCGCTTTTGCCGAAGACACGGGGCTTCTACCAAGGAACATACTCGCGGATGCCTATACGGAGCGGAATCGTTTCAACCCGACACCCGCATGGGATAATTTCAAAGCACTGTTCCGGGCCATCGACAAGGGCAGCCCGCATCTGAATATACCGCCCTATAACGGAGGGCTGTTCAAGCAGGATGATATCATCGACGCCCTGCTGATCCCGAAGAAAATCTGTGCCAAACTCAAGGAAATAGGTGATTATGATTTCGCCTCGGAAGTGTCTGTCACAATCCTCGGACACATTTTCGAGCAGTCCGTCTCAGACATCGAACGCCTTCAGGCCGAGGCTCGCGGCGAAGATGGGGACGAGGCTGTGGCGAACGGACGGCGCAAACGTGACGGGATCGTTTACACCCCCGATTACGTTGCCAGGTTTATCGTGGCGCAGACACTTGGAGCACATTTCGAAGAGATCTTTTCGGAAATACTCGAAGAGCACGCGAAGCCCGGCTCCGACCTAGGTGAGTACGGCTCGATAGCGTGGCGAGGACAGTCCGCCGAACTGGATGCATGGCGCAGCTATCGCGACCGGCTTCAAGGTCTTCGCATCGTCGATCCAGCCTGTGGTTCGGGCGTGTTCCTGATCATGGCATTCGATTTCATGAAGGCGGAACTCCAAAGGGTCAAGGAAAAGATCATCGATCTTGAGGACAGAGGTCCGCAGCCCGTACTTGACGATCTGATCACCCCGGATGGCGCAATCCTGGCGAACAATCTGTTCGGAGTCGATGTCAACCTCCAAAGCGTTGAGATAACCAGGCTCTCGCTCTGGATCAGGACGGCTCGACGGGGCAACGAGCTCGATGATCTTTCGGAGAATTTCCGCGTGGGCGACAGTCTGATCGAAGACAGCAATTTCGCCTATCTGGAGCATGGATTCAGCTGGGCCGATGCGTTCCCAAAGGTCTTCGCTGAAGGTGGGTTCGATATTGTTCTGGGTAATCCAACCTATGTCCGCATGGAGCGCCTCACCGCTCTGAAACCATATCTTGAGAGGCGTTACGAGGTCGTCTCGGACCGGGCTGACCTATATTGCTATTTCTACGAACGTGGGTTGCGGTTGCTTAGGTCCGGCGGTCGGATGGGATATATTTCCTCCAACACCTTCTTCAAGACAAACGCGGGAAAGCCACTACGCGAGTATCTCTTGCGAGAAGCGACTATCGAAACCGTTGTGGACTTCGGCGACCTCCAGATTTTCGGAGGCGTCACCACCTATCCAGCCATCCTGACCATGACAAGGAAGGCGGCGTTGGAAACCCATGATTTACGCTTCTGGAAGGTCAGGAATCCACCCGAAGACAATTTCCAGACTGATTGGGAAAACGCCGTCGTTCCTTACCCTCAAGCTGCACTTGGCAGCGGTTCCTGGGAGATCGATGAAGAGAGACTCCGGGCCCTGCGCGAGAAGATTCGGGCTGGGAAAAGGACACTGAGGGAAGTCTTTGGATCGCCGCTCTATGGTATCAAGACCGGCCTTAACGCGGCTTTTGTGATCGATACGCCCACCAAAGAACGGCTTTGTATTGCCGACCCACGCTCGGCAGAATTGCTGAAGCCATTTCTTCAGGGCAAGGATTTGAAACGCTGGAGGGCAGAGCCGCGCGGGTCTTGGCTGATCTATATCCCTAAAAATCGGATTGACATACACAAATATCCTGCAATCCGTGATTGGCTGCTACCGTTGTGTCCGCCAGAAAACCGCCAAGGTGCGGTTTTTTGTGGTAAATGACGGAATTCGCCTTGCGAAGAATCACCGTATATGGCAGTCAGGGGGCGGATTCGCCACCATATGCCGCGGAATCCGCCAATCCTCCCCTTCAGGAGGCCCCCATGCGCAGGGTCCACGACACCCAGCGGCGGCCCGGCGCCCCCGACATCAGGAGGATCAGGCTGAACGTGAAATCGAGGGACGACATCCCGGCGATCCTGATCGGCCTCCAGGACCTCTACAGCGACGAAGGGACCCGAAAGCGGCTGTTCCGGCTTCCGGGCAGGATGGTGCTGCCCGGAAGGAGCCGCCGGGTCGGCAGGCCGGGGATGGAACCGTGGACCATCCCGGTGCTGGGGGTCGTGAAGCAGGGTCCCGGGTGCGATTTCGACCGGCTTCAGGAACTGGCGAACCAACACATCCCGATCCGGCGAAGGCCGGAGGCCGGGCCACGGATCATGGGACGTGGACGGATACGGATACGAATACCGGCGTCTGGTTGACAGCGTGTCGCTCCCCTCGCCGGAACTCCTCGCCGAGGTCGGAAGGATGGTCGTGGAGAGGGGCCACAGGGTGGCCGGAAAAAAGCCTGGCGCCGCGTTGCGCGGCCGCCGCCATTCCTTCGTGGCCGGGACCGACGTCCACCATCCGACCGACCGCAGCCTGCTGATGGACGCGGCGCGGTGCATGGTCCGGGACGTGTCCCGGGCCTGCGGGGGGCTGGGGCCACCCGGCTGGCGGCGGAAGGAATACCTTTGCGGAAAGCTCCGGAAAGGCTACCTCCGGGTGGCCACGTCACGGCTCGCCAACCCGCGCCCGAGGGACGTGGAGGCGCCGCTCCGGCCCGCCCTGAAGCTGGCGGACAGGGCGGAGGCCGGCCGCGCGAAGATCGACGGTATGTTGGGTATCCCGGGCCCATCGGACAGTATCCGGGGCTTCATCGGCCATGTCAGGCACCGGGCGGACCTGACCGGACGGTGGATCCTGAGGGGAGGGACGATCCCGCACCGCGGGAAGGTGCACCCGATATCCGGGCCGCACACCCGCTGGATATCGAAGGGAAAGGCCGGGGTCCCGGTGGAGCCCGGCGTCCCGGTCCGCGTGCTGGAGGACCGTCACGGATTCCTCCCGCACCGTTCCGTCATGTGGGAGGGGAGCGACGTGGACGTGGCGGTCCCCATGGGCGGGGAGGCGCGGGCCCGGTTCCCCGACCTGTCGGTGGTGAGCTTCGACCGCGGTCCGCACAGCCCCCCGGACCGGCCGGGGCCTGCCGGGATGCCGGAGCCGACGCCATGCCGCGGAAAGGGAGGCTGTCGAAGGCGGACCGCGTCCGGGAAAGCGGGGAGGCGTTCCGCGGGGCGCGGCGCGCCCACGCCGCCGTCGGGTCGGCCATCAACAGCCTGGAGCACCGTGGCCTCGACCGGGTGCGGAGCCACGGAAAGGAGGGTTTCGCCGGCGCCGTGGCGCTGGCGGTGCTGGCCGCGAACGTCCACCGCCCCGGCCTGATGCCGCCGGCGAGGGAGCGCCCCGTGCTCCCCGCCGCCGCCTGACCGGGGCGTCCACCGGTAAACCGGCCCATGGAAGGTCCCGCCGCTGCGGGACCCGGACCGGCGTGCCCGCGGGCCGGCGGAGGTCCGGATGTTCACCATATGTTCCCGCCACCGATCAGCCCCGGGCGGCGCTCCCGTGAAGCCGGAATCCGCCGGATTCGGCCCGATCCCCGGAAAACACGGGGTTTTCTGGCAGACACTACCGTTTAAAGACAGGTTGGAAAGGCGCGCGACAAGGCAGGAATGGTTTGAGCTGCAGCAGGCCCAGGAGGCATATGTCCCAAGATTCACCGGAAGCAAAATCACCTACAGGGACATTGCGGCTGAGAGTCCATTCCATCTTGATGAATCGGGTAGCTATCTTGAAACCACGGCTTTCGCTCTGACCTCCGAAGATTATGCAATCACCGGACTCCTTAACTCCAAAGTCCTGTGGTTTGTTGCCCGCTCATTGGCGACCCGCGCTCGTGGCGGCTACTACAGAATGAAGGCCCAGTATGTCGGACAGCTTCCTATTCCGAACATAACGGAAAGCGTACGACAGAAGCTGTATATTCTGGCTGAAACGGCGCAAAGACACGCTCAGGATCGCTTGCGTCTGCAGGTTGCGTTTGCGCGTCGGATTCCCGACCTTTCTTCACCAGCGCAAGAGCCAAAGTTGACTAAACGGCTCCGGGAATGGTGGACACTACCGGATTTCGCGGCCTTCCGATCCGAGGCAAAAAGGAAGTTCAAAGCCGATATTCCGCTCGCCGAGCGTACCGATTGGGAAGACTGGTTTACTCGCGACCGGACAGAGATCGCTCGCCTTACCGAAGAAATCGCACAGGCCGAGGCCCGTATAGACAGTATCGTCTACGAACTGTTCGAACTGACACATGACGAAATCGCCCTGATGGAATCCGCAATTTAGTAACCCGCTCGCCGATGGAAAAGCGGCGGGCCGGGGTTGAGGGATTTTCCGGCCAGGGACCCGGATCCCACACGGAATGCGGCGGCTGTCCCTTCGGACCGGAGCGTAACCGGCCTCTCCGGCGGCCGCAGGGCCCCGCGGCGGGAGGTGGCGCGCCTGTCCCGGCAAGGGAGGGGGTGGCCCGGCCGAAGCCCCGGACGGGTGCGCCGGAAACTCTCCCCTGCCGTCCGACGGGTCGAGTGTCCGCGGGGAGGCCGCGCTCGGGCGAACGCCTCCGCAGGCGTCAGGTGGCCGGGGACTTTCCCGGGACGCGCGTTCAGGATGTCCCGGACCTCTTTCACACGGGCGTCCGTGACCTGCCGAAAGTCGGTCCCCTTCGGAAGATGCCGGCGCGGCGGCCCGTCGGTATGCCCGTTCAGGCCCCGCTCCCACGGGTGGTGGGGCGTCGGGAGGAGGAAACCGGCCCCGGGCGCCTTCGCCACCTTCGCACGCTCTGCGAACTCCCTGCCGCTGTCCGCCGTGATCGTGTGGACCCTGGCACCGGGACCCTCGGGAAGGTCGGTCATCGCCCCGCGGACCACCTCCGCCCTCTTTCCGTCAACCCTCTGGACAGGCGGCTGTTTCGACACCCGGTCCACAGGCGACACCACCGCCCCGCCATGGCCCCTGCCGATAACGGTGTCGGCCTCCCGGTCGCCGGTCCCGACCTTCTCCCCGACGGTCTCCGGGCGCTCCGGGATGTCCCGCCGGCCCGGGATATGGCCCCGGCCCGCGTGGCGGCCACCCTGCCGGTTCCGCTTCCTTCCCCGTCGCCGCAGGTGCGTCAACGGACTTCCGCCGCCCTTCCCGTTGGCCCGGACGCGGTCGTATATCCGCCGCCTGCCCACCATTCCCGGATCCTCCGGCCGGAGGCGACCCGGGATCCGTTCCGGGCTACAGCCCTCCCCGGCACCGACGGGGCACCGCCTCTCCGCCCGGTGGCCTTCCCCTGCGCCCGCCTGCACCTGTATCCCCGACCGCCGCCGTCGCGACGGAGTTCACGCGATATCGTCGACGGGTCGCGCCCAGGCCACCGCGCGATGGCCCCGTTCGAAAGCCCGCCTTTCCCCGTGGCGAAAATCCGGCATCTCCCGTCGAAGGTCGGATGACGGTAGCCCTCGGGCATGACACTCTCCCATTGTTCACACAGGGACTGTCGCCGCTATCCGGCCGGTTCGCGATATGCCGCGCCCCCCGGCGCGGCTTCCCACCACCTAAGGTGTCGCACTTCAGGCTGGCGCGGGGGAACCTATTGATATATTTTCGAATAGTACAATTTCCCAGGACTCCGTCAAGCGCGTTCATCTTCATGCGAATGCTGTCTGCTGGCGATGCGGCTCTGTGATTTCGCCATTCTCATCAAAAGGGATAGGCCCGGGGGCACGTCCAACCTACATAGAATTTCCCCGTCATAAGGAAATATGATAGTCCACTTTCACTGGCTTTCGTCAAGTTTCACCCTATCCCGCCACACTAAAGATATTGCATTATGTGACGCTTATGGCATTATGTTGATGGATCAGCGCCCGGAAACCGGGGCAGGACAGGAAAGAGCAGAAAACATGGAAGCGGACTTCTCGATGATGGCGCTGTTCTGGCGCGCCTCACTGGTTGTGCAATGCGTTATGGTGATACTGCTGCTCGCCTCTTTTCAGGCATGGGCGATCATCATCCAAAAGCTTTTCTCCTACGCTTTGGCCCGTCGAAAGGCCTCGAAGTTCGTCAACCTGTTTTGGTCAGGGAAACCGCTGGACGAACTCTACCGGCGGTTGGGGAAGGAGCCGACGGGGTCACTGGAAAGAATCTTCGTGGCGGGCATGCTTGAATGGCACAGATCCCATCGGCCGAACGGGGAGCGGATCGCGGGAGCGCAGGCTCGGATCGACCGTTCCATGGATGTCGCTATCGCAAAGGAGGCTGAAGCGCTGAACAAGGGCTTGAGCTTCCTCGCCACGGTCGGTTCCACCGCGCCGTTCGTTGGATTGTTCGGAACTGTCTGGGGCATTATGCGCGCATTTGTGGAGATCGCGCAGCAGCAATCAACGAATCTCGCCGTCGTCGCGCCCGGAATCGCCGAAGCGCTGCTCGCGACGGGTCTCGGTCTGTTGGCGGCGATACCCGCCGTGATCTTCTACAACAAACTCTCGGCGGACAGCGATCGGATCGTCGCAGGTTATGAATCCTTCGCCGATGAGTTCGCGACCATTCTCAGCCGACAGTTGGACGGCTGACCGATGGGTGCGGGCGTCACCAATGATTCGTCCGGTGGCCAGCGGCGAGGTCGCAGCGGACGACGCCGGGGCCGCTACTCCGCAATGTCGGAAATCAATGTTACGCCGTTCGTCGATGTCATGCTGGTGTTGCTCATCATATTCATGGTGTCGGCACCGCTGCTGACCGTGGGTGTGCCCGTGAATCTGCCGGAAACGGAAGCCGAGGCGCTGCCGGTAGACAACGAGGAGCCTCTGACGGTGACCCTGACAGCCGATGGTCGGATCATGATCCAGGAAAGCGAAGCGCGGCGCGACGAATTGATCGGCAAGCTCAGAGCCGTTCTTGCCGAACGCACGAGCGACAGGGTTTACCTGCGCGCCGACGGCTCGCTTTCCTACGACTATGTGATGCAGTTGATGGGCGCTTTGAATGCGGGTGGCTTTCGCAACATCGGTCTCGTAACCGACACAAGCGGCACTTCGCTGGAAGAGGAAGATGGATGAAAGATGATCCAGGTCCGGCACAGATCAGGCTCGGCCATCGAAAAGGGTTCTGTCGGATGGCTCCGTGATCCAGCGAATCGGATCCGCTCCATTCATGATCGAGGATCCATCGCTTGAACCGGGGAACGTTTATTTCGGGTGCGGGTCACCTGATTCTCATCGTTGGTCTGATTGTTGGCGACTGGCTTGGGGATTGGATGAAGTCCGAGGCACGACCGCCGGAAGTGGCCGATGTGGCGATTGTTTCGGAACGGGAATACGCCGCCCTTGTTCTGCCTCCAATTCAACCGCCGTCGCAGTCCGAAATTCCCGACACCTTGGCCCAGCAATCCGAAGAAAGCCCGGTTCCGGCACCCGAATTGGCGGTAAGTCTGCCCGCGGTCGATACGCCTGACCCGATCGTTCCCGACGATACGCAAACGTCACCTGAAGCTCCGGAAACACCCGATGTTTCCGAGTCCCCGGTATCGGAGTCTTTCGATGACCCAACAATCGATATCGCCGTTGCCGAACCTCTACTGTCATCTTCTCCGGACGCTCCGGTTACGGAAACGACATCCACACCTCGGGATGCTCCCCGTATCGCACCCGTCCCTGTATTGGAGTCGCCGCCAACGCCAAAATTCGCGGACACTCCCGTCCCGCAGGTATCACCCGAGTCGGAAAGTCCCGATGTAGCAATCGATCTGCCGGAGGCCGCACCCGAGGAAGCGACCACCGAGATCGTCACCGAAGCGGAAACGCCGTCTCTGGCTCCCGCAATCGCCGCCATCCCAGTTCTTCGACCCGTCCGCAGGCCCGTGCCCGCACCGGACCCGGAGCCCGAACAGGATTCAGCGGAAGAGCCGGAACCGGAGACCGATCAATCTTCTGAGCGGCCGCGGGACGAATTGGCGAGTATTATTGAAGAAGCGGTTGTAGCAGCTGCGGAGGCGGAGGCCAATCCGGGTGGGGAGCGATCTACACCCGTCGCGGCGGCATTATCACCAAGCGAAATCGCGGGATTTCGCGCTGCGGTTCAGCGATGCTGGAATGTCGGTGCGCTAAGCTCGGAGGCGCTCATGGTCACGGTCACCGTGGGCATATCAATGACTCCTGACGGGAGGCCAAGCGAGCCGCGCCTGCTGGGATATTCCGGTGGGTCCGAAGCTGCTGCGGGTCAGGCGTTCGATGTCGCCCGTCGCGCGGTACTGATCTGCGGACGCGAAGGCTATAAACTGCCCGCCGACAGCTATGAACGGTGGCGCGAGATCGAAATCAAGTTTAATCCAGAGAAAATGAGGCTCAAATGATGCGCGCTGTCATGCAGGGCTTCGTTTTGGCTCTGTCGTTCCAATTGTTTTGTCTGCCATGGACAGCAATGGCGCAGCAACGCGTTAGAATCGTGGTAACTGAAATTGTGATCGACCAGATACCAGGCTCCGAACAGGAGTCCGCCAAGATTTCTGAGCTAGCGTCTGAGCCATCTATGGTTGAAGCCGTGGCTGATTTCACAAAGGTGCTGGAGAAAGTCATTGACTTGGCGAATATAATATCTGAACGAATGAAGGAACCATCACCGACTGCGTTCCCTCCGGCAACTTCACCGATTCCGATGGATCGACCTACAACCGACCAAGATGTGGAGCCATCGTCGGTCGCTGTTAGGGTGTTTCTGGAGGACGAGATTCAAAGTGTTATTTATTTGGTGGATATCCATTCAAACCTACATGAGAGTCTATCATCGACCGTCGCAACGGCATTATCGCGAAGCGAGATCGAGGAATATTGGCTGCGATTCATCGATGCTGGAATGTCGAGGCGGCAAGTTCGGAGGCATTCAGGGTCACGGTCGCCGTAGGTGTTTCCATGACTCCCGACGGTAGGCCGAGCGAACCGTGCTTGCTTGGATATATTGGTGGCTCCGAAGCCGCTGCAGATGAGGCTTTCGATAGCGCGCGGCGTGCAATACTGCACTGCGGAATAAATGGCTATGATCTGCCCGCAGACAGCTATGAATGGTGGCGAGAGATCGAAATCACGTTTAATCCAGAAAAATGAGGCTCAAATGATTCGCGCTGTCGTACAAGTTTCCATTCTCGCTTTGTCGCTGCTGCCGTCGTGGACGGCTGTGGCGAAGGAACCGCTCAGGATCGAGATCAACGAAGGCGTGATCGAACCGCTTCCCTTCGCAGCCCCTCAATTCGTCACCCGGAACGCGAATGCGGCTGAACTGGCCATGCGGGTCAGGCAGGTCATCGCCGCCGACCTGTCGAATACCGGGCTGTTCCGGGAAATACCGAGCGAAGCGCATATTTCGAATATCACCAATTTCGACAGTCCGATCCAGTATTCGGATTGGAAGGCGATCAATGCGCAGGCTCTGATCACCGGTTCGGTTGGGGTTGACGGAACCGGTCGTGTAACGGTGATGTTCCGCGTTTTCGACGTGTTCTCCGAAAGCCCGCTCGGTCGTGGTCTGCGGCTGTCGGCATCGCAGGCCAGTTGGCGCAGGCTCGCCCACAAGGTGGCGGATGAGGTCTATAGCAGAATCACCGGCGAGGGCGGGTATTTCGACAGTCGTGTCTCCTTTATCAGCGAATCAGGTCCAAAGGATGCGCGTCGCAAGCGGGTGGCGGTCATGGACTACGATGGAGCCAACATTCGTTTCCTCACGGACGATTCCACCATCGTCCTCGCTCCGCGTTTTTCCCCGAATGGCGACACGGTGCTTTACACGTCCTACGAAACCGGTCTTCCGGAGATATTTCTGATCGGCGAGGCCGACGGAAGCAAACGGGCGCTCGGTAGCCCACCCGGAACCATGGCATTCGCGCCTCGCTATTCGCCGGATGGCTCCGCCGTCGTATTCTCGCTCAGCCAGGGTGGAAACACCGATATTTTCAGCATGTCAATGGAAAGCGGACAGATAACGCGGCTGACCGCCTATCCGGGGATTGAAACGGCACCCAGCTATTCTCCGGATGGTCGACGGATCGTGTTTGAGTCGGATCGGACCGGAACGCAGCAGCTCTACGTAATGTCCGCCGGGGGTGGGGAATCGGTGCGGATAAGCCGAGGTGCCGGTCGTTACGGAACGCCGATCTGGTCACCCCGTGGCGACCTCATCGCGTTCACCAAACAGCTTCAGGGGCGGTTCCATATCGGGGTGATGCGAGTGGACGGCTCCGAAGAGCGTCTGCTCACCGCGAGTTTCCTGGATGAGGGGCCGACCTGGTCGCCGAATGGCCGTGTGATCATGTTTACCCGCGAAAGCAGAGGCGCCGACGGCGCTCCCGCGCTGTATTCCGTCGATATTTCCGGGCGGAATCTTCGCCGGGTTCCCGTTTCCGGAGCGGCATCGGATCCCTCCTGGTCACCGCTCCGGAGGTGAGTTTCAATGGTCAATCATGTCTGCTATCCAACACTGGAACTGAGAATCACGAGGATCCTTCCCATGACGCAGCTTTGCAAAGCGCTTTTCATTGTTTCAGGCCTCGCGCTTGCCTCCTGCTCCAATACGGACCGACTTGATGTCGGAACCTCTTCGGAGGATCAGGAAGGTGCATTCGGGCTTGGCGAATCGGAAACCATCGGCGATCCTTTGGCCTTGAGTGCGGAGGAAGCGGAATTCGTCGATTTAGTTGGTGACCGCGTTCTTTTCGCCGTCGATGAAAGCACGCTGAACTCCGAAGCCCGGCAACTGCTCTCCGGGCAGGCCGAATGGCTGGCCCGAAATCTCGGTTTCACGGTTCTGATCGAAGGTCACGCGGACGAACGGGGCACGCAGGAATACAACCTCGCTCTCGGAGCACGCCGCGCAAGTGCCGTACAGCAGTTTCTGATCGCGCAGGGCATCTCACCCGGACGTCTCGACATCGTGACATATGGCAAGGAGCGTCCGATCGAGATTTGCTCCGAGGAGTCCTGTTACTCCAGGAATCGTCGCGCGGTTACGGTGCTTCTGAGCGGAACGGGATAATTCATCATGCGTCTCGCTGCGAGCTTTGTCCTGCTCCTGCTGATGACGGGTGGTCCGACCATCGGGCAGGAACAGGACCGGACGCTGGCGGACATTCGGCAGGAGCTTTCGGGGTTCTATGTCGAAATATTGAAGCTGCGGCGAGAGCTATCCACCACCGAGGGCGCGGCTCTGACGGTTGGTGGGGACGTGCTTCGGCGAGTCGATACCATAGAGGGCGAATTGCGGCGACTGACGGCGGAAACGGAACAACTCGAGTTCCGAATCTCGCGAATCGTAAGGGATGGCACCAATCGGATCGGAGATCTTGAATTCCGTTTGTGTGAACTCGAAGCCGATTGTGACATCGCGACGTTAAAGCGGATACCAACGCTCGGTGGCGAGGACGCCGTTTTCGCTGAAGAATCGGAAGATTCGATAGTGCGGCCGGAGATGGCGGTTGGCGAACGGACTGATTTTGAACGTGCGAAAGCGGCGCTCGAAAGCGGCGAGTTTCAGGTTGCCGTCGATCTGTTCCAGGAATTTTCCGAGACTTATATCGGAGGTCCATTGGACGGAGAGGTTCATTTCCTTCGCGGTGAAGCTCACTATGGACTTGGGAACATAACCGAGGCTGCGCGTGCCTATCTTGAGAGTTTCTCGCGGGATCCGGACGGGACCAGCGCCGCCGACGCGCTGTTTCGGCTAGGCGAGACCCTCGTCGAACTGGGTCAGAACGTGGAAGCCTGTGAGGCGTTCCGCCAGATCGGTGTGCGCTTCGCTGGCAATGCGCGTGTGGCGACGGCCGACGCCGAGCGGCGGCGCCTTGCCTGTACGTGACGCTTGAAGCACGGGTATTTCGTCAGCTCGACGATCTGGCACCGCTGACCGGCACGAGACCGGTCGTCACTGTTTCCGGCGGTGGTGACAGTGTTGCGCTGATGCACCTTATGGCGCGATGGTCGCGAGACAGGGCGGTATCATTGCATACCGTTACAGTCGACCATTGCCTGCGTTCGGGCAGTGCGGAAGACGCGTTGGTCGTTAAGGTCGCAGCCGAGGCGCTTGGCTTGCCGCATGAAACACTCAGATGGACGGGATGGGACGGGACCGGAAACCTTCAGGATTCGGCGCGCTGGGCCCGAAGGTCGCTTGTGGAGACCTGGGCCGCTGAGCGTGGCATCACCGCCGCGCTTACCGGACATACAGCGGATGACCAAACGGAGACCGTTCTTATGCGCCTTGCGCGTGGTTCGGGTGTGGATGGCCTTGCCGGTATCGATATGAATCGGGTTCACGGCATCCGCTGGCTACGCCCGCTGCTTGGTGTATGGCGCGCTGAACTGCGTGGTTATCTACGCTCGATCGACGTGTCCTGGATCGAGGATCCCTCCAACGATGATGACCGCTTCGATCGGGTTCGGGCGCGGAATATGCTCGGGACGCTTTCGGACCTCGGTCTCAGTCCTGAACGCCTTCAGGAGACCGCTCGACACATGCGCTCGGCGAAAGCGGTGCTTGATTCCGCTATGGTCCAGCTTGCGGAGCGGGCCATCGTGCAGGATGGCGGAGATTTGGTGATCGACCGTGCAACGTTCCGTGCGGCCGCGCAGGAAACCCGCTGCCGGCTTCTCGCCCGGGCGCTGATGTGGGTTTCCGGGAGCGACTACCGTCCGCGCTTCGGCCCGCTTTCCGATCTGGCGGAGTCCGGCGGCGGCACGCTTCAGGGATGCCACGTTATCGGTGACGATTCCGTGATCCGGATCGTGCGGGAATATCAGGCTGTTCGAAATCTGTCATGCGGGACGGAAGAGGTCTGGGATAAGCGCTGGCGTCTGGAGGGGCCCCACTCCAAAGGGCTCGCGGTGCACGCGCTTGGACCGGGAGGACTGTCCCAACTACCAGACTGGCGGTCGGTTCGCCGACCGCGCACGGCGCTTCTCGCAACGCCCGGGGTTTGGCATGGCGATCTGCTTGTCGCCGCCCCCTGCGCCGGTCGGCGGGACGGCTGGTCCGCCCGTTTGGTGCCTGACCGTGCGGATTTCGTGGACTCTTTAATGCCGCATTGAAGATTCCGGCCCAATACCTATTTTAGCTCTTAGATTCGATGCCTGCCGCATGGTTTGGCACGAGACATGGGAGGATGCTTTGGTCAACTTGCGCAACATCGCTTTCTGGGCCGTGCTGTTCCTTCTGGCGCTGGCGTTGTTCAACCTGTTCAACGGGGGGCAGTCCTCGCTGTCGTCACGCACCGTCGGGTTCTCGGAGTTCATAAGCCGCGTCGAGACCGGAGAGGTTTCGGAGGTCACGCTTGACGGGGAAAAGGTCGTGTTT
Organism: uncultured Rhodobacter sp.; assembly: GCA_965201085.1. Lineage (GTDB taxonomy): Bacteria > Pseudomonadota > Alphaproteobacteria > Rhodobacterales > Rhodobacteraceae > JAPOUP01. Next base: position 594,028 of record CBDAVS010000025.1, read on the forward strand.
CGTGCCGGGGATGGCAATGAATACGTGACCATCGTTCCGGACGGGACCGACGTTACCGACAGGCTGATCGAGAACAACGTCGCGATCACCGCCGAACCGCAGGAACAGTCGGGCTTCATGTCGCTGATCATCAGCTTCCTGCCGTTCATTATCCTCATCGGCGTGTGGATTTACTTCATGAACCGGATGCAGGGTGGAGGTCGGGGCGCGATGGGTTTCGGAAAATCGCGCGCCAAGCTCTTGACCGAGAAACAAGGGCGGATCACGTTCGACGATGTCGCGGGAATTGACGAGGCGAAGGAGGAACTCGAGGAGATCGTGGAGTTTCTTCGCAACCCCCAGAAGTTTTCGCGCTTGGGTGGCAAGATCCCCAAAGGCGCTCTTCTGGTCGGACCACCGGGTACCGGCAAGACGCTTCTGGCCCGGGCGATCGCCGGTGAGGCGGGTGTTCCGTTTTTTACGATTTCCGGTTCGGATTTCGTCGAGATGTTCGTAGGTGTCGGCGCTTCGCGTGTCCGGGATATGTTCGAGCAGGCGAAAAAGAACGCGCCCTGCATCGTGTTCATCGATGAAATCGATGCTGTGGGCCGTTCCCGCGGCGTTGGCTATGGCGGTGGCAACGACGAGCGTGAGCAGACGCTGAATCAGCTTCTGGTCGAGATGGATGGCTTCGAGGCCAACGAAGGGATAATCATCGTCGCCGCCACCAACCGACCGGACGTGCTTGATCCGGCGCTGCTGCGTCCGGGCCGTTTCGATCGTCAGGTCCAGGTGCCGAACCCGGACATCAAGGGACGTGAGAAGATACTTGGGGTTCATGCCCGCAAGGTTCCGCTCGGTCCTGACGTCGACCTGCGGATCATCGCGCGTGGGACGCCGGGATTTTCGGGCGCTGACCTTGCCAATCTGGTGAACGAAGCCGCGCTGATGGCCGCAAGGGTGGGGCGCCGGTTCGTTATCATGGAGGATTTCGAGAACGCGAAAGACAAGGTTATGATGGGATCGGAACGCCGGTCTATGGTCATGACCGAGGACGAGAAAAAGCTCACGGCCTATCACGAGGCGGGTCACGCCATCGTCGGGCTTAGCGTTCCGCAGCATGATCCGATTCACAAGGCCACAATCATTCCCCGTGGACGCGCGCTGGGCCTTGTGCTCAGTCTGCCGGAGCGCGATCAGCTATCGGTCACGTTCACCAAGTATAAATCCAAGATCGCGATGGCGATGGGTGGCCGGGTGGCCGAAGAACTGATCTTCGGAGAGGAGAACGTAACTTCGGGCGCGGCTTCCGATATCCAGCAGGTGACGAAAATCGCCCGGGCGATGGTCACACAGTTCGGGTTTTCCGGCGAGTTGGGCTATGTGGATTACGCCAACGAGCAGCAAAGTTTTCTAGGCACATATAACACGCCGGCCAATGTGGCTCCCGATACTCAGGAGCGGATCGACGCCGAGGTGAAGCGCATCGTCGACGAAGGTTATCAGGTCGCGAAGCGCATTCTGTCCGAGAAAATAAAGGATCTGCATCGGCTGGCGGAGGGTCTGTTGGAATACGAGACGCTTACGGGCGATGAGATCACCAAGGTTATTGTTGGCGATCCCTTAAATCGTGATGATGACGATGCGCCTTCGGATCTGGGAGGAAAGTCGAGCGTCGCAGCGATCCCGAGGACTAGATCCAGGAAAAGGCCACCTGAGGGTGGAGTGGCGGCTGAACCGTCCGCTTGACGGACGCCGTATCGGTTTGGTGATGGTCTTACGCACGGCAGTCGCCGGAAGGTGCGGGTTCAAGTGGAAATTGCTGCGATCGGTAAAGTCAGTCCCGCGCCGGTCTGAAGTGCAACGCTTTTCGTGGTGGGGAGCCGCGCCGTTGGCGCAGCATCCTGCGAATCGGTCAGACAGTGGTGACAGTCTCTATGTGCAACAATAGGAGACCGTCGTGACCGAGGGCTACCGCCACCTGAGCGACGAAGGGACCTGCCGGATTTATGCAATGGAGAAAGGTGGGCTTTCGAACGGGGCTATCGCGGAACGGCTTGGCCGTGGTCCGTCCACGATATTGCGGGAGTTCCGGCGCAACAGCGGTGAGGGGGAACACCGGTACGGACTGGCCCGGAGGAAGGCGTTGGTGCACCGAAACGCTGACCCGTCGGTTTCGAGGAGGTCGCCGGAGGATCGCCGGTCGAGATTTCGTGGTAGCGCCGTTATGTCAATATCCCCTGAGGCTTCGCCTTGGGTGCTATTGATAACCGACCACCTATCGGCAGAAGCGGTCTCGCAGTGACCGCAATGGATTGTTCTGGTAGCGGAGGAGGGACTTGAACCCCCGACACAAGGATTATGATTCCTCTGCTCTGACCAACTGAGCTACTCCGCCAAGCCGTGCGGTTAGGTATTTGAGCGGTATCGGAGCGTCAAGGGGCTAAGCCACCTATATTGTCGTAACGGTCCTCATGTTTCTGATCGGAGAATGGAGGCATATTGCGAAGCTGGCCGCAGCGAAGTTCATTCGCACGATCTACGGCAACGGGAAATTGACCGAGGAGGCAAACTGAAGGGAATTTTTATGAATACGCACAATGTTGGCGTTGCCGACTATGATCAGATGAAAGCCAGGATCGTGGCCATCGCCCGTGTCGAACGCAGCAGCGATAGGGAGCCGTCGGTCTGGTTCACCTCGGTGGAAAGCTTCGCGAAAGCGCTCTCAAAGCGTAATCGGGAGCCTCTGGAAGTGATTGCGAATGAACACCCGCGTTCACTAATCGGAACTTCACGAGCCAGGATCGCATCCGGGCCCTGCCCCGCAGGTGTTTTCCGCGATCCGGCCTGTCACGGCACTGACAGCATCCTTTCGGGTCTCACCTCCGGAAGCTCGAACATCCTTTTCCGCGCAGGGGTCGGATCCGTCATCGTCCAGGCGCGGTGTTCCGTCTTTCCCGGCACCCTGACCCTGTTCATGCCGACGGTCGCCGGGTCGTCGGGAACCGTTTCGAGGCCATGGACCGTGAAGCCGTCGGGCGTCCGTTTCGAGCTGTGCCTCTCCCCGGTTCCCGGATCTCCCCGCGGTGAGCTTCGAACGCGGCCTGCACAGGCCCCCCGGACCGGCGGACGCCTGCCCGGGATGCCGGGCTCCACCGGGACCCCGGCCTTTCCCTTCGATATCCAGCGGGTGTGCGGCCCGGATATCGGGTGCGCCTTCCCGCGGTGCGGGACCGTCCCTCCCTTCAGGATCCGCCGTCCGGTCAGGTCCGCCCGGTGCCTGACATGGCCGATGAAGCCCCGGATACTGTCCGATGGGCCCGGGATACCCAACATACCGTCGATCTCCGCGCGGCTGGCCTCCGCCCTGTCCGCCAGCTTCAGGGCGAGCCGGAGCGGCGCCTCCACGTCCCTCGGGCGCGGGTTGGCGAGCCGTGACGTGGCCACCCGGAGGTAGCCTTTCCGGAGCTTCCCGCAAAGGTATTCCTTCCGCCGCCAGCCGGGCGGCCCCAGGCCCCCCGCAGGCCCGGGACACGTCCCGGACCATGCACCGCGCCGCGTCCATCAGCAGGCTGCGGTCGGCCGGATGATGCACGTCGGTCCCGGCCACGAAGGAATGACGGCGGCCGCGCGACGCGGCGCCAGGCTTTTTCCGGCCACCCTGTGGCCCCTCTCCACGACCATCCTTCCGACCTCCGCCGGAAGCTCCGGCGTGAGGAGCGACACGCTGTCAACCAGACGCCGGTATCCGTATCCGTCCCATGATCCGTGGCCCGGCCTCCGGCCTTCGCCGGATCGTCCGGTGCCCGTTCGCCAGGTCCTGAAGCCGGTCGGAACCGCACCCGGGACCCTGCTTCACGACCCCAGCACCAGGATGGTCCACGGTTCCATCCCAGGCCCGCCGACCCGGCGGCTCTTTCCGGGCGGCACCAGCCGACCCGGAAGCCCGGACAGCCGCTTTCGGGTCCCTTCGTCGCCGCAGGGGTCCTGGAGGCCGATCAGGATCGCCGGGATGTCGTCCCTCGATTTCACGGTCGGCCTGATCCTCGTGATGTTGGGGGCGCCGGGCCGCCGCTGGAGTTCGTGGACCCTGCGCATGGGGGCCTCCTGAAGGGGAGGATTGCCGGATTCCGCGGCATATGGTGGCGAATCCACCCCTGACTGCCATATCCGGTGATTTTTCGCAAGGCGGATTCCGTCATTTACCGCAAAAAACCGCAGCTTGACAGTTTTCTGGCGGACACTACATAGGTCAATAACGGATATTGCACTTACAAAACATTTCCGGCCAAATCGGAAACACCGCGGAAACCATCGTTTTCTTTCAGTAAGTTGTCAGGTACCGGGGATCAAAAACCAGGTGAAGTTCCGACTAATGCATCTTGCTGCATCTTCAGGGAGAAGCCCGTCAAACCTGTCCCGAATTCTGAAGACCATGGTGCATCTCGGGTAGGTGCAGCTGGAAAATGGCGCTGGTGGTACTCTGATGCTACGTGTGTCGTAGGATCGTGTCCTTCTCGATCTGTCAATTTTGCACGGGGACCGCGCCAGACGAACCGACAGCCATCCGATCAGGCCGCGAGTCGGCCCGACAGAGCGTCCTCGATAAGGTCGGCGGTTTCCCTGACACCATATAGTGCGATAAAGCCTCCGAACCGAGGTCCCTGGGATGCCCCCAGCAGAACTTCGTAAAGAGCCCTGAACCACCCACGCAGGGGCTCGAATCCATGATCCTTGCCGACCGCGAACACCATCGATTGGAGTTCTTCTGGGTCCATTCCGCCCGTCCACCCGCAGAGTCTTTCGCGCAGATCCTCCAATGCGACCTGTTCCTTGGCGTTAGCGGGACGAAAGGTCTTTGCGGGTTTCACGAAATCATTGAAATACCGAACCGCGAACCCGGCTGCACTATCAAGATCCGGGTGGGTTTCGGGAGATGCGTCCGGAGCGTAACGGCGAATGAAGCCCCAGAGCCTGTCCTTGTCCTCGGCATGGCTGACCGAAGCGAGATTCAGCAGCATCGCGAACTGAATGACCATACGCGATTCCGGAACCTGCGCTCTGTGAACATGATATACCGGATTCGCCAGCCGCTGGACGGCGTCCTGTTTCAGATAGGAGCGAAGCTGTTGGTGATATTCATCCACCGCTTTGGGAATCACGTCGAAATGCAGCCGTTTGGCTGTCTTCGGTTTTTGATACATGAAATATCCGAGGCTTTCCGGCGATGCGTAAGCGAGCCATTCCTCCATGGAAAGACCGTTGCCCTTGGACTTAGATATCTTGTGCCCCTGATCGTCCAGAAACAGTTCGTAAGTCAGCGACTCCGGCGGGCGCTTGCTGAGCGCACGGCATATGCTGGAAGCCTGCTTGACCGAATCGATTAGATCCTTGCCCGACATCTCATAGTCGACGCCAAGTGCGGCCCATCGTAGCGCCCAGTCCGGCTTCCACTGCATTTTCACATGACCGCCGGTCACGGGTACTTCCATCCGCTCTCCGTCCGGCTCTTCATAGACGATCGTTCCCTTGCTCGCGTTTCTCTCGACGGTGGGAACCTGCAGGACATGGCCGGATTTTGGTGATATCGGCAGGAACGGCGAATAGGTGGCGCGACGCTCGGGCCCAAGCGTCGGCAGCATGATAGCCATGATCTCGTCAAACCGCTCCAGGGCTATAAGCAGCGTTTCATCGAACCGGCCGGATATGTAGTATTCCGTCGAAGACGCGAATTCGTATTCGAAACCGAACGAATCCAGAAACGCATTCAGTCGGGCGTTGTTATGCGCTCCGAAACTCGTATGCGTTCCGAAAGGATCGCGTACCTTTGACAGAGGCAGGTGGAGATCCTCTTGCATCCGCTCCCGGTCGGGCACGTTGTCTGGCACCTTGCGAAGGCCATCCATATCGTCCGAAAAGCAGATGAGTTTGGTTGGAATGTCTGAGATCACTTCAAATGCCCGACGTACCATTGTGGTGCGCTGAACCTCTCCGAAAGTTCCGATATGCGGCAACCCGCTGGGGCCATAACCGGTCTCAAACAGTACATAGTCCTTCCTGGGCACTGCTGTTCGAAAACGGCTAAGGAGGCGGCGCGCCTCCTCGAACGGCCATGCTTTTGATTGCATCGCGGCGTCCCGCAGGTCTGTCATGAATTGTACCTCGATAGTTGGCGCGGTCGCCGGATCAGGGTGCCGGAGCGAAAACGTTTCCTTGGTTCATGGTGCCACTCTCGACCGGCGGTAGTCGAACTTCTTTTCACACGACCGGATCGAGCGGCACGGACGGAATCGATTAGTCAAGTCTTTCGATACACTCCGCGAGGTTCTTCGGCTATTGTTTGTTCACGCTACAGTCAATATGTCCTCTCGCCTGAATCTCTGAACGGGAGTCCTGCATTGACTGACACCTCTCTCTCCCTGTCCGTCCCGGATGCGCTGGTCGCGGTTATGATCGCCACATCAGCGAGTGACAGAAACATCAAGACGTCGGAACTTGTCTCAATCGAGGTGATCGTCGACAGTCTCCCGGTATTTGCCGAATACGAAACCGGGAGGTTTCAATACATTTCGAAAGTCGTGCTTGACCTGTTCGAGGAAGAGGACGGTTTGGACGTGTTTTTCGGACTGGTCCGCAACGCTCTTTCCGAACGCATGTTCGAGACGGCCTATGCTTTGGCCTGCGACGTAGCGGCGGCGGACGGCCGCCTGGGGGAAGACGAACTGATTTTCCTGCGCGAAATCCGCTATGAACTTTCCATTGACCGCCTCACCGCCGCAGCGATTGAGCGAGGGGCGAGAGCCCGCCACCTAATCCCTTGAATTCCATGGCATAGTGCAGCGATGAATTGCTTGGAGCACGTGATCGCACAGGAACCAGGTCTGTCGCCTGTTGCCATGATCGACCCCGGCGATTGACGATGATTTTGTGGTATAGCGCACTGCGACTGCGCATCTTCAAAACTGGCCACCACTTCGACCGGCCACTTGCGACGAGATCACGAGCGGTGGACCAATCGACGTCGCGCTGGCAACACGAGAACAGTCTACGATTTCATCGAACGCCTACGGATTGACGAAAATCTGTACAGGCGGTGCTATATCGGAAACGGGCAGGCCTTACCTGGATCACCTTACAGACACCCGTTTACAACTGAGCGATTGGGCACCCCGGAATCCGTAGAGTTGATGCAGGTGAGGCCGATGGGTTCACGACAGGTAAAGGTGGCCATCGGACGGCGACCGCCGAGTGCTGGTCGGAGAGCAAAAGAGCGCTCGTTGTCATTGATTGGATGTCTTGCATTGGTCCGGCGGTTGGCCATGGAAAAGTCGCGGTCGTTCAGAATCGACGCATCGGACCGGAAAACCTACACAACCCCGATGCGGGGCTTTATCACCTTTGTTGCCAAGACCGGTGCCGTGAAGATGCCTATGCGCCAGATGCGGAATTCAGTCGCAGGCGGTAAATGCGTCGGACATTATCCACCGAGCCAAGAAGGGTGCGGTCTCCTTGTCGGCTACATTGTAACCTTCGTCCCGGATTATCCTGATTGATGTGGATATTCATTTTTCGTGCCCTCCATAGATCCGATGGAAGGCGTGCCGGTGCGTCGGTGTCGCGCCTTGCACCGTGTAAATTGCGGTGTTACGCGAGAAAATATAACATGGAGAGGTAGCCGTGCATTGCATTGCCACTACAGCAGTCCGATTGGTACGCGGCGCTCCACCGACGCTTCTCCCGAAAGCGTAAGAGCGACGGAGGTCCGCCATGGCCTTGTGCGATTGAATGCGGTTGGCACCGCTATGCTATCGGATGCTGTCCCGAAATCCGACAATCGCACGCAGGGTCATCAAGCCGGAGAGATAGGTGTCGTGAACAGCCAACCGATCATCGAGGCGAAACACCTCAATAAATATTTTGGAACGTTTCATGTTCTGCAGGATATCTGTATCAGTGTCAAAATGGGCGAACGTGTGGTGGTATGCGGCCCGTCCGGATCCGGAAAGTCGACACTAATACGCTGTTTCAACGCTCTGGAAGGCCACAGTTCCGGAACGCTCGAGGTGGATGGAATCCAGGTATTCGAGGGCTCCAAGGAAATCCGTAGGCTTCGTCAGGAGGTCGGGATGGTGTTCCAGCAGTTCAACCTATTCCCGCATCTTTCGGTCATTGAGAATCTGATGATAGGCCCGATGAAGGTCCGCAAGGTGCCCAGGGAAGCGGCCGAAAAAACCGCGCGGAAATTCCTGGACCGGGTTCATATTCCGGAACAGGCCGAAAAATACCCCGCCCAGCTTTCCGGTGGACAGCAGCAGCGCGTGGCGATCGCCCGTGCGCTTTGCATGGAGCCGCGCATCATGCTGTTCGACGAACCGACGTCCGCGCTCGACCCGGAAATGATCAATGAGGTTCTCGATGTCATGGTCGAGCTGGCCGGAACCGGTATGACGATGGTGGTCGTCACCCATGAAATGGGATTTGCCCGAAAGGTTGCCGACAGGATGGTCTTCATGGAGGAGGGACGAATTGTGGAAGTCGCTCCACCCGACACGTTCTTCACCAATCCTTCGAGCGAGCGCTGCCGGCTCTTTCTCGATCAGATCCTGGATCATTGAAGGATGCTTGGAGGCAGGACGCATGGGTCGGGCGCATTGGCAGCTCGGATGCAGCCCGTTCATCAGAGAATATTGAATTCCGCACCGATGGCGTGCACCATCTACATCATCGTCATCGGTCTGATCGTTTACGGCTCCTATACTGGTGCGCGGAACATGGGCTATAACTGGCAGTGGTACCGCATAACTCAGTTTTTGTTCGAATTTACCGAAGATGGATTTCAGTGGGGTGAAATCGTCATCGGCCTTGTGGCCACGATAAAGCTGTCGGTTATTTCCTTCGCACTTGCGACGCTGATTGGTCTTTTTGTCGCACTCCTGCGGCTTTCGGGTCTCGTTGTCGGCACGGCTGTCGCGATCGGCTTCCTCGAACTGATCCGAAACATCCCGCTCCTCGTCCTGCTATACCTCCTCTATTACGTGCTTGGACCGATCTTCGGCTTCAATCGTTACTGGGCCAGCATATTGACACTGGCGGTATTCCATTCCGCGCTTATCTCCGAGATATTCCGTGCGGGTGTGAACGCGGTCGCGGTCGGTCAATGGGAGGCGGCCAGATCCATCGGGATGTCCACCGGCCAGTGCTATCGCTATATCGTTCTGCCGCAATCGGTGCGGTTCATGCTGCCACCGTTGACCGGCGAGGCGGTGCATCTGATCAAATCCTCCGCGATCGTCAGCGTGATCGCCGTAGCCGAGCTGACGACGATCGGGCGAAACATCATATCCGATACCTATATGAGCTTTGAGATCTGGTTCACGATCGCGGCCGTATATATGGTGGTGACGCTTGTGCTTTCGATCGGTGTCTCGTATCTTGAGCGTCGATATGCGGACGATCAGTGACCCGTCATTGGGAAAGCCGTCTTAACCAAAGAGGGGTAATACGATGGAGTTTACACGCAGATTTCTTGGCGCGGCGCTTGGCGCGGCCATGTCGATAGGGACGGCGCTTCCGATCGTAGCGCAACAGGCCACCCAAGCTCTGACGTCGGAGAGCGTAATCGAACAGATCAAGCGCGATGGCGTGATTCGAATCGGGCTGTCCCTGTTCGTACCTTGGTCGATGCGGGATAGGAATGGCGAACTGATTGGCTTCGAACTCGACGTCGGACGGCAGCTGGGCGAGGATATGGGAGTCGAAGTGGAATTCGTGCCGGTCGCCTGGGATGGGATCATTCCGGCGCTTGTTTCGGGGAATTTCGATGTGATCATTTCCGGCATGTCGATCACCGCGCAGCGCAACCTGACGGTTAATTTCACCGATCCGTACGCCTATTCCGGCCTCGCGATCATTGCGAACAGGCAACTTACGGATGGTTTCACGCTTGAGGACTTCAACTCATCGGATGTCGTGTTCACGGCCCGACGTGGCGCCACACCCGCTGTCGTCATCGCGGCGGAATTTCCGGACGCGCAGTTGCTTCTGTTCGACGAGGATGGCGCTTCGACGCAGGAGGTTCTGAACGGTCAGGCGCATGCGACAATGGGGGCGCAGCCGACTCCGAATATCGAGGCCGCGCGTCATCCGGAGACGCTCTACGTGCTTGAAGGCGAGCTGTTCGACCCACGCGGTGAGGCGTTCGCGTTGCGGAAGGGTGACCCGGACGCGCTGAATTTCTTCAATAACTGGATCGCGCAGCAGTGGCGCAGCGGCTGGCTGCAGGAGCGCCATGATTACTGGTTCAAGACCGAAGACTGGGCGGATCAGGTGGCTCAGTAACTTTGTAACCAGCATCCGATTCTTCGAATCCGGTCGCTGGCGACCGCCAGACGGCATGCTGACATTCCTCAATAGGCTACGCTGGCCGGATTATGTTATTCTGGCAATCATGGCTCTGTTCTTTGCCTACATAATTTTCACCATCGAAGGGAAGCTGAATTACAAATGGCGTTGGGACGTGATACCCGGTTATATCATCGGGTATCATACCACTCGTGAGGAATATTTCGCCAACCTGCTTCTGCAGGGGCTGGTGACGACCGTTCGGATCAGCATCTATGCCAGTATTCTGGCGGTTGTCTTCGGCACCGTACTAGGTGTCGCCCGATGCTCGTCGAGCCTCGCGGTGCGAATGCTGGCCCGCACCTATCTGGAATGTCTGCGCAACATTCCTCCGGTCGTGGTGATGTTCATATTCTTTTTCTTTCTTTCGCAGCAGCTGATTGACGCCCTGAATCTGGACCGCTGGGCGCGATCGATAGCGCGTGAGGAGGGAAACGCGGTCTGGGCGGTGTTCTTCGGTGACATGCGGAGGTTTCCCTCGCTGGTTTCCGGTGTGATCGTCCTTGCACTGTTCGAAAGCGCGTTCGTTGGAGAAATCGTGCGGGCCGGACTGCAGTCGATACAGCGGGGGCAGCGCGAGGCCGCGCGTTCCATAGGTATGAGCGGGTTGCAGGAGCTGCGTTACGTGGTTCTTCCACAGGCGATGAGGAAGGTCATTCCACCGCTTGCCAATCAATTCATATCGCTGATCAAGGACAGTTCGATCATATCCTTGATCGCGGTTCAGGAACTTACCTACAAAACGGTTGAACTTGTCGCGTCGTCACGCCTGATATTCGAGGCTTGGATCACCACGGCGGGGTTTTATTTCGTGCTCTGTTTCGGTCTTTCGCGGCTGTTCAGCCGACTGGAGAGATCTTCGGAAAGCGTGAGATAGGGATTTGGACCTTTGAGCGAGGGTGCGTGTGCATCGTCAAGCTCCGCTGGCGTCGTCAGTGCGGCATCGGGTCGGTCGATCCGTCGCGTTTGAAGGATCATTGGCTGGACTCAGGATCCTGTGATGCGGTGATAGAACGGAATTTCATGATTTAAGGGCGGACGTACGGGTGGACGGAACCAGGCTTCCGCCTTTTTTGAACGCGAATACGGCGATGCCGTCCTTCGGTTCCTTCAGTTCTTTCCTCGCTGTGTGCCATCACATGAGGATCTGCAGCATTCCGTCCCTTACCCGGGTCTTGAACACCCGCATCGGACGTGTCGCGGGCGGACATACCGGCCTTCCGTCACGAACGTCAAACGCTCCCTGATGGAGCGGGCATTCAATGACATGACCATCGAAATAACCGTCGCACAGGTCGGCACCACCATGGTTACAGATCGCGAGCGATGTGTGAAATCCACTCGGTGTGTCATAGATGGCAAACCTTCGCGATCCCTTCGTGACCCGGGTCACCCAGCGTTTCTCCAATCCGTCAACCGCGATCAGGTCACACCATTGCCTTTCGGTCATTCCGCGATGTCCGGTGCAGGTCTGTGCTTCGTCCGCAGAAGCTGGCCCAGAATGTCCCGATGAGCGCCAAGATAGCCGTGTTGCTCGATATGGATGTGATCCTTGAGCTTCTCGTGAAGGCTCGGCAGAGCATGAAACGGCACCGACGGGGCATAATGGTGCTCGGCATGGTAGTTCATGTTCCAGGACAGGAAGCGCCAGGGTACCGAAACCAGATTCGTTCGCGTGTTCTGGTGCATCTGGGCTATGGTTGGACGTCCCACATGTTCGCTCAGGCGGATAACGCGCATGACGGGCTCGCCGAGCGCCAGCGGGATGAACCAGTACCAGACCGGCATCCACCATCCAGACAGCGCCATACCCAACAATAGGGTGCCATAGACCGCCAGCATCATCCGTGCGTCTCGGAAAACCGCGTTATGTTCGACACTGGGTATGAAGCGTCGTTCGGTTTCGCTCAGATGGCCGAAGGCGTGGCGGACGACTTCGGAAACCTTGTATTTCCAATACGGCACCGCGCTCAGCATCCAGAGATACTGCCAGATGGAATTCGGCATCTCGATCAATTCCGGATCCTTGCCGTGAAGTTGGGTGTAGGTATGGTGATCACAGTGTTCGTAACGGAAGAACCGGTGCGGCAGGAAGATGATCAGTCCGCAGATCTGGCCGACGAGATCATTGATCCATCTGGTCCTGAACACGGTGTAGTGGACACATTCATGCTGGAGCGAGAAGTGGTGCACGACCACGATCCCGTGCATAAACATCGCTGGCCAGACCAGCCATGTGTCCCAGGCAAGGGTGATCAGGGTCGAGGTGAGGATCAGGACCACGATCCAAAGCGCCAACCGACGGAATGCCGGACCGTTCGACCGCTGCATGAGAGCCCTGAGCTCATCGCGCGTTAGTCTGCCTTCCTCCAGGACTTGGGTGAGAGGCGTGACGATGGCCTGCGCCATGGAGTTCTCCTTTTGCCGACGGCCGGATGCGGTTGGCAGCTTGCCGGTGATATGGAAACCATTCGATATTGTCACGCGCCGTCAATGAATTTGTCGTCGGTTGAGTCTATGGCGTATCTGCGATTCCGCAACCTCGCATCGGATCACCGATCCGTCGCCAACTACGCTTTTGCCCAGCCGGTTTATGCACAATCGCTCCGTGAACCCAGGGACCGCACCGAATGGAGACCTATCAATCCGCGAATGGTTATGCACCGGGACGGGCGAGGGGAGAAGGATCGGATCTTCGGTCCTGAATTCGGGGTTCCGAACCAAGGCTGCGGTTTTCGAAGTATGTACTTAATCACCGTTGCCCTGAAATCCGATCGTTCCGTTCCAGAGCCCCGCACATCGGCGGGGTCAGTGTGAGAGTTTAAATTATAAATTACTGATTTAAAAAATTTTTTGATTCCGGGGGGTCAACTCCCACGCCACGCCGCGGATGGGGAACCGGCAGGCGGCGGCGCCGGACCATCCAGGCGAAGGTCCGCTCCGGCGCCAGACGTGGAAATGGTTTCGGTCGGTGGATGTCGGTGGGTAAGGCGCGTCACCGGCGGCCGGTGGAAAGTATGTGCCGGCCACCGTCGGACACCGACCGGAGGCTCACCCGGCGGGGCCTCCCCATCTTTCCCCGCTTTGGCGGCATCGGCCCGGCGATGGCCCGTCCATCGTCGGACGGATCGTTCTGACGGCGGTCGTCCGGACGACTGTATAGCTTCTGGGTGGTCCTGTCCCGGGGTATGGCTCTCTCCGGATCCGGGTGTTTTCACCAACCGGAATGCCACATCCTGCGGGACCACTCAATTTATGGAACAAACTCTGAGAGGTGGGTTTGCTCAACGTTGCCAGTCGCCGCTGGCACGGATCGCTTGGGACGAAAGATCCAGCATTGGCACATTCACCAGACACCAAGCCGGTGGCGATGCTTTCGGGAGCAGCCGGGACTGACGGTTTCCCAGACGGGCGCCGGAGAAAATCCTTGCGGCTTTGGAATGACGCGCGGCCGCCATATCCGTCGGGCGTGCTATGACGCCGATCGGCACTGAATGGAATATCTCCCGCCAGCGTTGCCAGTGGTGAAACGAGGCGAGGTTATCGGCTCCCATCAGCCATATGAAGCGCAGGCCGGGGAACCGGTCGGAAAGTGCTGACAACGCCTCGGCGGTGTATTTGGTCCCTAGCCGTGCTTCGAGATCGCTGACATCGACCCGAGGGTGGTCCATCACCTTTTGCACCGCTTCCATTCGACGGCTCAGCGGCGCTGGACGCTCCGTCTTCAATGGATTTCCCGGTGAGACAAGCCACCAGATACGGTCCAGGCCGAACCGCTGGAGCGCCTGCCGCGTAAGATGCGTATGCCCGGCATGTGGAGGGTCGAACGACCCTCCAAGCAGACCAATGGTCTGGCCCGTACGCAGCTGGGGAAGACCGAAATCGGAGAATGGACCATTGTTCCGCATGACAGGTTTTCCATGCCGTCATTGATGAAGCTCGTCAATCAGGCACGCCCGGTCGATGCGTTCGGTTCCGAGTCCTCGGTCATCCGTCGGTATGGCCGACATGCGGCGACCGCTTTCGCCATTCGGGCACCGGATCGGTCTGGTTGGATGGTATCCGCTTGCATAGACGCGCATCAACACGCCCGTTGCCGCCCGTTTCCAAAGCGGTTAGACGCGGCGCGACTGGAAACGCGGGGCGAGAAGATGGTTTCACAGCAGTTCGTCTATCATATGGATGGGGTATCGAAGACCTACCCCGGCGGCAGGAAGTGTTTTGAAAATATACGTCTGAGCTTCCTGCCGGGCGTCAGGATCGGTGTCGTGGGAGTCAACGGCGCGGGAAAGTCAACGCTTCTGCGCATTATGGCTGGCCTTGATCGGGACCATTCGGGCGAGGCGTGGGCGGCGAAGGGCGTACGCGTGGGTTATCTGCCGCAGGAACCGGAGCTCGACGGGAATTTAAGCGTCCGCGAGAACGTTCTGCTTGGCGTCGCCGACAAGAAAGCGATGCTTGATCGGTACAATGATCTTGCCATGAACTATAGCGATGAAATCGCTGATGAAATGGCCAGCCTGCAGGATGCGATAGACGCCGGCAACCTTTGGGATCTTGACGCGCAGGTGGATGTCAGCATGGAAGCCCTTCGCTGTCCTCCTGACGAGGCCGCCGTTGACTCGCTATCGGGGGGCGAACGGCGCCGGGTTGCCCTGTGCAGGCTTCTGCTCGAGCAGCCGGAAATGCTGTTGCTGGACGAGCCGACGAACCATCTTGACGCGGAGACCGTTTCCTGGCTGCAGACCTATCTTATCAAATATCCCGGCACCATCCTGATCGTGACCCATGACCGGTATTTCCTGGACGACATCACGGGCTGGATACTCGAGCTCGACCGAGGTCGCGGCATTCCGTACGAGGGCAACTACTCGTCCTGGCTGGAGCAGAAGGCCAAACGTCTGGAACAGGAAGCGAGGGAAGACAGGTCAAAGCAGCGCATTCTTGAGCGCGAACTTGAATGGATCCGGCAGACCCCCCGCGCCCGGCAGGCGAAGCAGAAGGCGCGAATTCACGCCTATAACGAACTCGCGCAGCGATCCGAGCGTGAGAAGCTCACCCGCGCCCAGATCATCATTCCGAACGGTCCCCGGCTGGGTACAAGGGTGATCGAGGTCAGCGACCTGTCCAAGCATCTCGGCGACAGGCAACTGATAGAGGGCCTGACATTCTCGCTGCCGGCGGGCGGTATAGTAGGAGTTATAGGCCCCAACGGCGCCGGAAAGACGACGTTGTTCCGAATGCTCGCAGGTCAGGAGGCGTTGGAGGGCGGTGCCGTCGAATACGGCGACACGGTTCAGCTGGCATATGTGGATCAGTCCCGCGATGCGCTGGCGGCCGACAGTACTGTTTGGGAGGAGATATCCGGTAGCGCGGAGACCGTCCAGCTTGGCGATGCGGAGCTGAATTCGCGGGCCTATTGCTCGGCCTTCAATTTCAAGGGGAGCGACCAGCAGAAAAAGGTCGGACTGCTGTCAGGTGGCGAGCGCAACCGGGTTCATCTGGCGAAGCTTCTACGTTCGGGCGGAAACGTTCTGCTGTTGGACGAGCCGACCAACGATCTGGACGTCGAGACGCTTCGCGCACTTGAGGACGCGTTGGTCGATTTCGCGGGCTGCGCGGTGGTGATCAGCCACGACCGGTTCTTTCTGGATCGTATCTGCACCCATATCCTCGCCTTCGAGGGCGAGGCGCATGTTGAGTGGTTCGAGGGTAATTTCGAGGAATACGAAGCGGACAGGAAGCGACGGCTTGGTCCGGATGCCATCTTGCCGAAGCGGTTGAAATACAAGAGGTTCGTCCGATGATGGTTCGTCTGAACCTGATTTGCCGTTCCCGTATCGGCCCGTTGCTCCGCATTGGATGTGTCGCCGGCCCATATGACGCCATGTCTCTTCCGGTGGCGCTATTTCTTCAGCCACGCCCTGATTGAGTCTCGGGCAGTAATCTCAGCTTGGACCGCTTGGGAATGACCGTCATTCGGCATCTACGGGGTGGACGCTCGTCTAAGAGTTTGTTCCATAAGTTGAGTGGTCCCGCAGGATGTGGCATTCCGGTTGGTGAACGCACCCAGATCCGGAGATCGCCATGCCCCGGGACAGGACCACCCAACAGCTCCATAAGCGCCCGGATGACCACAGTCAAAACGATCTGACCGACGCCGAATGGACCGTCATCGGGCCGATGCCGCCGAAGCGGGGAAGGATGGGACGGCCGCGCGGGGTCGACCTTCGGTCGGTGTCCGACGCGGGCCGGTATATCCTGTCCAAGGGATGCCGGTGGCGCGCGTCACCCTCTGGATATCCACCGTTTTCCACCGTCCGGAACCATTTTCACGCATGGCGGCGGAGCGGGCTCCCGGAGCGTATCGCACATCGTCTCCGGGATCTCGCGCGGCGGTGTCCGGGGCGCTCAGCGGAGCCGGCCGCCGCCCCGGTCGACAGCCGGTCGGTGAGGACCACGGAGAGCGGCGGCCCCGCGGCCACCACGCCGGCAGGAAGGTGAAGGGGAGGAAAAGGCACCTGATCGTGGACGCCGACGGCACGCCGGTCGTCATGACGGTCCACACCGCCGGCATCCAGGACCGGGACGGCGCACCGGACCTGACCGCGGAGCCGCCGGAGACGGTGCCCACGGTGTGCACACGGTGTGCAGGCCATTCGCCGACGGTGGCCACCCGGGTCCGAAGCCGCGGGAGCGGCCTGGGGGGATGGGGTTGCCGGACGTGACCGGGATCGTCGAAAGACCGGAGGATGTCAAGGGGTTCACGGTTCCCTGCCGCCGGTGGGTCGTGGAGCGGACCTTCGCCTGGACGGGCCGGTGCCGCCGCCTGTCGAAGGACTGCGGGCGCCTCTGCGGGAACCCGCTGGCATCCGGGGTGAGGCATCACGCGCCACCGGTCCGGGCGTGAGTGAGGCACGAACGAACGCTGGCCGCCCGCCGGTTCCCGCCCAGGCGGGTGGCGAGGGCGTCAACTCCATGAAAGACAATGGTCTGATCATATCAGTGACTTATGATTCAAACTCTTATAATGGGTATCGATAACCTCACTGATCCGAAAGCCGAATATAGCGCCGCCTTTCGGTGGTCAGGCCGGGTAGCTGCAAGTCCATGCGAGCCTGTTGCGGTGGCCTATCCGTTTCATCGATAGCGAGAAGGCGTTGGTACGCTGATCGGGCCAGGAACTATCCGTCAGGGTTGCGATGTCGATATCTGGCCCGGGGGCGATCTGCGATACAGGAAATCTACCTGGTCGGAGATTGCGGCAAAAAAACTTACTATTTTTGTCAGTTACTCTTGCATCGCATCGCGTTCTGTGTTCCTGAGTATTTAACTCGGATTTAACGAAAGGGAGACTCCGATGCTTGCCAAACCTGTCCTGACGACGCTGGCGTCGTTATCGATACTCTGTTCGCCTTCGATGGCACAGGAATTGAACCTGTATTCGTCCCGTCATTACGACACCGATGAGCGGTTATATTCCGACTTTGAGGAAATGACGGGTATAAAAATCAACCGAATCGAAGGAAAGGCTGATGAGCTTATCGCTCGGATGGAGGCCGAGGGCGCCAATTCACCGGCCGATGTTCTGCTGACCGTCGATGCGACCCGGTTGGCCCGGGCCAAAAACACCGGTCTGCTGGCTTCGGTCAGCAGCGATGTTCTTGAAGACCGCATTCCGGCAAATCTTCAGGATACCGACAACGAATGGTTCGGCTTTTCCACGCGAGCCCGTATCATTTTTCATGACAGGAACGACGTATCAAACCCGCCTCGGACCTACGCTGATCTAGCGTCGCCGGAATACGAGGGTATGATCTGTATCCGTTCCTCGACAAACGTCTATATGCAGACGTTGCTGGCGGCGATCATTACGCATAACGGGGAAGAGGCCGCGAAGGCTTGGGCCGCCGCCGTGAAGAAAAACTTCGCCCGCGACCCGCAGGGAGGCGACACCGACCAGCTTCGTGGTATCGTTTCGGGCGAATGTGATATCGCTGTATCGAACACCTATTACTTCGCGCGCTCGATTCGGAAGAATGTGGAGGGGCTGTCCGAAGGTCGCGATATGATTGGCTGGGTGTTTCCCGATCAGGACGGGAACGGCGCGCATATCAACGTTTCGGGAGGCGGTGTCGCCAAGCATGCCCCTAACATGGACCATGCGGTGATGTTTCTTGAGTATCTAGCGAGTGACGACGCACAGACTTATTTCTCCGCCGGCAACGATGAGTATCCTGCGGTTGAGGGTGTTGAGAAAGCGGAGGCGATCACCACTTTGGGAGAGTTCATGGGTGACGGCGTGAATCTCAGTGTGGTGGCCGAAAACGTCCCCACCGCACAGAGGTTATTCAACGAGGTCGGCTGGGAGTAGTCCGCCTATTGTCATCGAAGTGATGCAGGCCCAGTTCACCGCTGGTGGGCTGGGCCGCGACTTATCATGGAACGTCCCAACGCCGGAAAGTCATTAACTGGAATTGTGGGCTCCGCCCGAGATACAGGGGCATCGGAAGGCACTGTCGCGATAGCCGAATGTCTTTGCATTGTTCATCGGAATGGGCCGACAGTTGGCTAAACGTAGCCAATGGTAGTGGCTGGACGCCGATTAGAGTGCGAAGACCCGCCGTGACGGGTCTTCTTCGTGTGATATGGAATGGAACGCTGGAATTATTTCCGAGCGGTCGTAACCGTTGCCGCGTCACTTCCAGTACGGGTGTTAGTTTTCGTATTCTCGTCGTGGTCGATATCGAAACGGTTCAGCATGATGGTGGTTTCTGCGGTTGCGTGAACGTCGACGACATTGGACAGATAATTGTCCAGCACCGTGGTGGGAGCCACCATCGCCAGGACGGACAGCGATGTCGCATTGGCTTCGAATTCAATGATGACGCTTTCATCCGCAGGTAGAAGAACGCCCGGTGGTCCGGCCTCACTGCGACCGACAGTCGCAATATCCGCACCAATACGGACGACCACATTTTTTGAGTAAGTCGATTAAATATATTTGCTCTTTACACCCTTTATTTGTATTATCATAGAAGAAACAGTTGGATAACGGTTACCGCTATGTCATATTATTCCACTTGACCGCAAAATTCAAGCGCGACGATTGGCGTCACGCGATCGGTGCCCTCGTACAGCAGAACAGAGTCGATGCTTTCGCCGAATGGTTGGATCCCCCCCCCCCGGGACCGGGCGGTATCGTATAGCGTGCTCGCTGGGAAACTGCCTGCAGGTTGACCCGGACTTCCCATAGGGGCTTGCTGCTTTGGACCTCGGAAACAACTTGGCCCAGCGCTTTGTCCCGGACGTATGACCCCGGCTGTGAAGCGCGTGAAATCCCCCGTCCTGCAGGGTGCCCAGAATGAAGGGAAAAGCTACTATTTCGCGCAGATGATCCCCGACAGTTCTTGGTTCTCCGATGTGATTTCCTTCAAAATGTCCGGCAAGGAAAAAGTGGAATCTATGATGGGAATGAAAATCCTGGAATTTTGCGAGATGGCGGGCGTTAGCTAGTGTCCGCCAGAAAACCGCCAAGGTGCGGATTTTTCGCGGTAAATGACGGAATCCGCCTTGCGGTGATTCACCGGATATGGCAGTCAGGGGGCGATTTCACCACCATATACCGCGGAATCCGGCAATCCTCCCCTTCAGGAGGACCCCATGCGCAAGGTCCACGACACCCAGCGGCGGCCCGGCGCCCCCGACATCACGAAGATCAGGCTTGGACGTGAAATCGAGGGGCAACATCCCGGCGAACCAACACATCCCGATCCGGCGAAGGCCGGGCCACGGCCCGTGGGATGGGGACGGATACGGATAAGAATACCGGCGTCTGGTTGACAGCGTGTCGCTCCCCTCGCCGGAGCTTCCCGCCGAGGTCGGAAGGATGGTCGTGGAGAGGGGCCACGGGGTGGCCGGAAAAAAGCCTGGCGCCGCGTCGCGCGGCCGCCGTCATTCCCTCGTGGCCGGGACCGACGTGCATCATCCGACCGACCGCAGCCTGCTGATGGACGCGGCGCGGTGCATGGTCCGGGACGTGTCCCGGGCCTGCGGGGGGCTGGGACTGCGCGGCTGGCGGCGGAAGGAATACCTTTGCGGAAAGCTCCGCAGGCTCTATCCCGGTGTCGCCACGTCACGGCTCGCCAACCCGCGCCCGGGGGACATGGAGGCGCCGCTCCAGCCCGCCCTGAAGCTGGCGGACAGGGCGGAGGCGGGCCGCGCGGAGATCGACGGCAGGTTGGGTATCCCGGGCCCATCGGACAGTATCCGGGGCTTCATCGGCCATGTCAGGCCCCGGGCGGACCTGATCGAACGGCGGTTCCTGAAGGGCGGGACGATCCCGTACCGCGGGAAGGTGCACCCGACATCCGGTCCGCACAGCCCCCCCGGACCGGCTGAGACCTGCCGGGATGCCGGAGCCGACGCGATGCCCCGCAGGGGCAGGCTGTCGAAGGCGGACCGCGTCCGGGAAAGCGGGGAGGCGTTCCGCGAGGCGCGTCGCGCCCACGCCGCCGGCGGGTCGGCCATCAACAGCCTGGAGCACCGCGGCCTGGACCGCGTCCGCAGCCACGGAAAGGAGGGTTTCGCCCGCACCGTGGCGCTGGCGGTGCTGGCCGCGAACGTCCACCGGTAAACCGGCACATGGAAGGCCCCGCCGCTGCGGGGCCCGGACCGGCGCGCCCGCGGGCCGGCGGCGGCCTGGATGTTCACCATATGTTCACGCCACCGGCCGTCCCGTCGAAGCCCCGGGCGGCGCTCCGACGGGCCCGGCTAGGGTCCCGTGAAGCCGGAATCCGCCGGATCCGGCCCTGTCACCGGAAAAATACGGGGTTCTCTGGCAGACACTAGCTAGAGTTCGTTGACATTCACCCCGCGGCGACCACGGCAGCGGCCGCAGGAATTGTCGCCCGGAAGCCCGGTCTCGTCCCGTCACAGCGGGTGGCGACGGCCCGGAACTCCCCGACCCTCGCGAAACGGTTCCCGATCCGGCGCCGCCATCCATACATCCCTCCGCCGTGCCCGCGCACCTCCCTCCGGTTCCCGCGGGAGGGAATCACCGCCTTCGCCCCGCGCCCGACGGGCCAGTCCGCGTCGAAGGCCCCGTCGCCGACCGGCGTGCCGGAAGACCGGCCCTCCATCGGCTCCGGTAGCCCCGCAGGTCGTGCGCCCGACCCGGAGGCGCCACGGTGTCCACGGGATGGCCAGGCGCGCCGGCCATCGCCATGACCTTGCCAGCCAGGCCTCCGCGGGAGCGTCCGATGCCGTTCTCCCGGGCCCCCTTTCCTCCCGCCGCCTTCCGGTGGGCCCGTGTCACGGCTCCGTCCACGAACGGGTGCTGCAGGTCGAAGCCCCCCGACAGCGCCCTGAGAATACGGTCGGTCACGGCGGGGCGAGGACGCCGACGCTTCCCGATCCCCCACCGCCGATCCCCGGGAGGCCCTCCGTGGCCTGGAGATGGTTGTAATTGATCGTCGTCGTGTCCCGTACGGCGAGGATGACGGGCTAGGTCCGGCAGCGGTCGACCGTCGCCTTTTGGTGCGGCTCCGGAACGTGCTCCATGGTCACCCCGGGTTCGACAGCGGGCGGTAGGCGGCTTGCTGACCCGCCCGTCGGTGTGGTCGGAGCGTCCGTATTCCCTCCCCGCCCGGCCCATGTCCCCGGCACCGTCGCAGGGTCCGGCGGGCGTTCCAACCTGACGGCGGTCCATGTGATGGAGCGCCTCCTTCCAGCTGTCCTCCGGCACCGGGACCATCACCGTGCCGGCCGCGTCGCGCCTCCCGGAGGTAGCCTTTCCCGGGCTTTCCGCACAGGCATTCACTCCGCCGCCAGCCCCGGCCCTTCGCTGTTAGTGGCAGTCGTATTTTCCCCGAAAGTGGCAATTGAAAATCCCCCACCCGTGAGCGGCGGCGCCGGGAAACAGGCCTGACGCTCTGACTGTCGAGAGACGGGGACAGTCAGGTGAAGGGATCGAGGGAGACCGTTCTGATCCACGGTTTGCGACGACAGGGGCCGGGCATCTCGGCCATCGCGCGCAGGGTCGGTCCTGACTGCGGGACGGTGCGCGGATATCCGGAGCGGGGTCCGGAGGCGCGGGTTTATGGGCCGCGTGCGTTACGGGGCGGCGTGCTGGATCCATATCGGGATTATCCGGAAGGGAGGGTCCGGAACTTTCCGGACCCGTCGGGCCGGCGTCCGCCGCGCGGGATCAGGTCCATGGGGCATGAAGGCGGCCATCCGACGCCGAAGCCGTTTTCGCCTGGGTTGCGTCCGCCTCGACGCGCGCCTTCCGCGGTGCGGTCCGGAACACCTCCGGGCAGGCGGGCGCGGGTGGATCTCGCCGGGTTCAGGGTGGGGTCACCGACGGGCCCGGTGTGATCCGCAGGGTCCGGCCGTTCAGCCCTGTCCCTGGCCATTCACGCCGGCTCCGGGGTCGGTCCGTGTCCGGCCGGAACCCGCGAACGGTTATGCGCCGTCATATCGCGGCATCTGGCGCGATGGGCGGCGCGCCTGGGGAAATTCCCCATGACCGCATGAAGACCGCGGTGATCGTGGAGGAGGATGCCGGCGTCGTCACCCACAGCGGTTCGCCCGTCGCGCCGTTGAACCGTTACGGCTCCGCGCCCGGGGCCCGCAAGCCGTATCGGGCCCGGACGAAAGGCAGGGTCGAACGCCCGTTCCGATATATCCGGCGGGACCTCTTTCCGGCCCGAACGTTCCGGAACACCGATGATCCGGACGCCCGGTCCGATGCATGGCGGCACGGGATCGCCAGTCCCCGGGTACAGGCCACCGCGGAGCGGGTCGTTGACGAAGCCCTCGCCCGGGGGGCGACCGGCGCCCGGACCTTTGCCCGCCATTCCCCGCGGCGCGGTGCCGGCGGTGGAAAGGCGGGTCGGCCACGGGGGCATGGTCCCGGTTGACGGCGGCCACCACCCGGTGCCGGGTCGACCCCGCGCACCGCGAAGCTCCACCGCCGCGGCCTGCCCATTACACACAACTTCCGTCTGGACGTATGGTCCGGTAGGGCTGGCTGGACCGGTCGAGCCGGAGCAGCCGTTCGTAGGTGTCCGCCATCGTCGCGGGCCGGGCGTAGCCCCGCTAGGTCACCTCATGGCCCGGCGGGCCGTCTCCCCTGCGGTTCAGGTCGCTGCCGGGGACGGCCATGGTGGTGATGGCGTCGCCACAGGTCTCCGGCGGCGGCGGTCCCCGCCCGGCGGCGAAGTCCTTCAGCGCCATGACCCCGCAGGGCGGGAACGGCGTTCCGGCCGGCATCTCCGGCGTCTCCGGGCCCGGCGGCGCCATCGCCGCCAGCCGCCAGGCGATCGCGGCGCTGACGGTGACGGCCCGCTCCGGACGGCCGGCCATGCGGCCCTGCCGCCCCTCCACCCGGCAGCCGGATCTCAGGATCCCGTACCAGTCCCCGATGCGCCGGCGAAGGCGGTACAGGCGGACGGTCGCCAGCGCCTTCGCCTCCGGATCCGCCGGAAGCGTCGTCAGCGGCATCCACTCCAGGGGCTTTCCGCCACCATCCGGCGGCGTCTCCTCCCGCAGGTGCGCGGCCCACATCTCCATCTCCCCGGACGCCGCGGCGTCACCCGCGCCGCGCGCGCCGCCCGGGCCTCTTCCGGTTCGCCAACGCCCCCCGCCTCGCGCCGACGCCCGCGGTATCTCCAGCTTCGCGCGGGCCCGCACCGGCCCGGAGCGCATGGCCCCGAACGGCTTCGGCCGGCCGGGACCGAGGCTGCGGTCGCGCCTTCCCCGCACCGGGATGTCGACGTTTCCGGGCCGGTGCCGCTCCTCGGACAGGTCGAACACGTCCGCCCCGCGGTCCATGACCACCAGCGGACGCATGTCCCCGGTCTCCCGCGCCGGCGCCGGGGCCGCCCGCGGGCCCCGCAGCCAGCGCCCGGCCTTTCCGGTGCCGTCGTCCGGCGGGCCGTACCCGATGTGCGGAACGCCCGGGGGGATGCCGCCGCCGTCGACCACCGGCATCGGGTGCATGTGCGGCCCGAGGGTTCCCGGAGGGTTCCGGTCGCGGCCGGTCAGGCCCAGCCCCTCACGGCCCGGACGCGTCGCGAGGTTCGGG
The DNA here is from genome assembly GCA_965201085.1 of uncultured Rhodobacter sp. Taxonomy (GTDB): domain Bacteria; phylum Pseudomonadota; class Alphaproteobacteria; order Rhodobacterales; family Rhodobacteraceae; genus JAPOUP01. The sequence goes on from CBDAVS010000025.1 coordinate 618,497, forward strand.
TCGGTGCCGTCCCGGACGCACAGGACGCGCTCCGCTCCCCGCATCCGGCCCGGCACCCGCCCGCGGTGCGTGGCCAGGATGGTCTCCGGCGACACCGCCGTATCGCCGGGACGCCCGCCCAGCCGTCCCTGTCAGGGCCGTCGCCCGCTCCCGGCGGCTCCGGCAGGGGTGGCGGGGCGATCCCCGGGACCTCCCGGACGTCCGGCCGGAGCGGCCGCGGCCAGACCGCCTTCGCCTCCACCGTCCCGCGCGTGCCGCCGCCGCCCCGTCCGGCGGTCCCGCCGACATGGATCCGGTTCGCCGCCCGCAGGCCGGTTCCGTCATGGCCGCCGTCAACGAAGGTCTCCACCGGCGGCGGGCGCGGACCGTGGCGGGCCCCATGGTCGTCGGCCACCCGCCGCAGGAACATCCCCAGCGCCTTCGACGCCAGGCTGCGGCGGTCCACGCCGGGCCGGATCAGGAAACGGCTCATGCGGACCACCGGCTCAAGGTGGCGCTCCCGCACCTCCCGGTCCCACCCGATCCAGCGGCCGCGCGATCGGGCCGCCGCGCCCGAAGTGCCGCAGGGCGGCCATGCACCCGGTCTCCCGGAGCCGGCCGGGATGGTCGCGAAGGCCGGATGTCCCGCAGACCCTGCGCCCGAGCTCCGACCGGCTGGGGGACCGCTACCCGGCCACGAGGGCCCGTAGGGCGTCCATCGACGCCGCCAGCGGGCAGCGGATCAGGTTCTGTCCGTCCATACCCGCCATGTAGCGGACGGAATCGTCTCAGTTCAGAACGGAATTATGTGCAATGGGTAGGCCGCGCCCCATGCGGCAATGTCCGGAGGGTGTGCCGCAGCGGTCACCGGCTTTCCATGATGCGGTCGGCCAGCGGCTGGCCGCGGGAGGTGTGCGGTGACCGAAACACCCGACCGGATCCGGCGCGCGCCCGTCGGCCTGGGGATGCCCCGCGCCCCGGAAGCGCCGGATCATGCGGCGCGGAAGCTGGAACAGGGCAGGATCCCGGGGATCGAGGCGCTGGATGCGCTTCCCGGCGAGGAATGCGCCACCCGCGAGACCAGCCGCATCGATGCCGCGCCCGGGACCGCCGGGCCGATGCCCATGAAAACGCCGGAGGGGTTCGAATTCCCGTTCCGGCCATCGCCTGACCGGGAGCGCATCGCCGCGCCGGCCCGGCTGGACCTTATCCGCGGAGCTGGGGTGGTTCACTTCCCGGGTCCGCCCGGCACGGGCGGACCGCACCTGGCGACAGCCCCTGGCGTAGCCGCCGTGAAGGCTGGAAAGCGGGTGTGTCGCGCCACATCGGCGGAGCCGGCCGAAGCTCCGGCCAGGGCTGGACGCGGAGGACGCCCCGCCGGCAGGATCCGCTTCCATGTACGCCCATCACCGCCGATCGTGGATGGGACCGGATACCCGTCCGTCACCCGGGGCGGCGAGAACCCGTTCCTCCAACCCGTCAACGCCCGCCATGGAAAAGGCGCGATGATCCCGGCATCCAACCGGGGCTTCGCCGGATGGGGCGATGTCTCCGGCGGTCCCGTCGTTGCCACCGCGCTTCCGGACCGGCCGCCGCACCACGCCGTCGCCGTTGGGACCGGAGGCGCGGGCCACCGCCCGCGCGGCCATACCGACCTGATCCCGGAACACCCCCGTACGGACGCGCCGGTCACACCGCCGCCACCGCCAGAGCGCCGCGGCCGTCCGCCGGGGAACGGGGCCGCAGGTCACCGAACCGGCCGACAGCCGAAACCGCCAGACCGGGGAATGTCAAACCGCCCGTTTTGGGGAAATTAAAGATGCCATTGACACGCAGGCCCGGGACACGTCGCGGACCATGCGCCGCGCCGCGTCCATGGGAAGGTTCCTGTCCGTCGGACAGTGAACGTCGGTCCCGGCCACGAAGGAATGACGGCGACCGCGCAACGCGGCACCAGGCTTTTCGCCCGGTATTGACGGAAGCGCCCGGTCACGGGGACGGACCGAAAGACGGTCCGGCCGTTTCGGGAGAGGCTGGCCCGGGCCTGTGCGTTCACATTGCTGTCCGCGGCTTTTTAGCGAGCGGCTCCGTGACCGGGGCCAGGGGTCCGCAGGGGGCCGGACCGTGGACGCCGCTTCGGTCCCGGCCCCACGCCGGCGGATGGCGGGGAAAGGGAGGGAACGGGCCGTTATCCGGCCTGACGGTCCCGCCAAGGCGGCGCGGAAAGACACCGACGCCCACCGGACAGCCGGATATTCCAGGGCCCGGAAGACCGGAGGGGGGCGAACCGGACCCGGCCAATGGCTCCGGATCCGTCCGGGTGGACACCGGTCACCGCCCGGCGGGGAACGGGGCCCGGCCGAAGGCGCGGGGCCATCGCTCCCGCATCCACCGCGGGAAGCCGCGTGGCGGGCCCATGCCCGGTCGCATCCGGCGGGGCGATGCGACACGCCGTTCCATCCGCGCCCGCGTCGGACATATCCTCGGATTCGGAAAAGGGCCGATGGCGGCCACGGTCCGCCGCATCGGCTGGGTCCGGGCCGCCGCCCGCATGACCATGGCGAACCCGGGCCTGACCCCGACCGGAATCCGGAAATCACCCGCCTGACATTCGCGCCGGAATATGGGTCTATCGAGGTTTCCAGCTTCGTTCCGCGATTCGGGTTTGTGTATGTTCGCATTCATTCAGAATCTTGCGGACCCGAACATTACGTTCAGATGGTCCGCACAAGTTCCTCACAGCCGTGAATCACGCGAGGTAGATCGAGCCTATGGCGGACGCTGGTCGGATCTGTTGCCGTTTCTCGGTGCCGATGGCCGCTCGAGGCCAAGCGCATCGGTGTGCGCCGGTCAAGTCCTGAGCCGGATCATATTCCTGCATAGAAGAAGAACCGGCACCAATCCAATGACGGCCAGAACGAGACTTGGAACGGCCGCGCCTTCCAGTCTTTCATCAGATGCGAGTCGGAAGGCCTGGACCGCAAGCGTATCGAAGTTGAATGGCCGCATAATCAGGGTTGCGGGCAGCTCTTTCATGATATCCACGAATACGATCAGTCCAGCTGTTACGAGACTCGGGGCGAGTATGGGTACGTGGACATATCTCAGTGTACCGAACGCACCTCTTCCGAGAACCCGGCTTGCGGCGTCCATGCTTGGGCTGACCGCCGCCATTCCACCTTCAAACGCACCGATCGCGGCGGCCAGGAACCGGATCAGGTAAGCAATCACCAGAACCCAGATGGAGCCGGTGAGCAGCAGGCCCGTTGATATGTTGAAACGTGAGCGCATGAACGCGTCAAGTGCGTTGTCCAATCCTGCCAGTGGCACCAACAGACCGACGGCGATCACGCCGCCCGGCACTGCGTAACCAAGTCGGGAGACCAGAAGAGCGATAAAGCTGAAACGTCCCGGTCGGACTCTGTGAAACGTTCCAAGTGTCACCGCTGCCGCGACGGTGATTGTGGCACCGATGATTCCTAATGTGAGGGAGTTGCGTATCAAGCCAAGATAGCGGTTGCTTAGCAGATCCTGTTCAGACCCGAATGCCATGGCTGTAAGCGCGAGCGCCGGAACCAAGGCTCCAAGCGCGGCTGGTGTAAGGCATACAGCGGTTCCCGCCCAGCTTCTCCAGCCTTTCAGTTCCGCCCGTGGAACGGTTCCCTGCCGCTGACCTGAATGGTATTGCGCCGCGCCGCGGTTTAGCCTTTCGAGCACGATCAGGCACAAAGCGAAGGCTAGTAGGCCTAACGCAAGCTGGGCCGCCGCCGCCCTGTCGGCCATTGAAAACCAGCTGGAATAGATTCCTGTCGCGAAAGTATGCACGCCGAAGTAGCTGACGGTTCCGAAATCGGCGATCGTTTCCATGGATGCGAGGAGAACACCAGCGGCTATCGCTGGCCTTGCCATCGGCAAAGACACTGAAACGAAGGAGCGTAGGGATCCCCGACCGAGCGATCTCGCGGTCAGGAAAGCCGCCGCACCCTGTCCAATAAACGCGGCGCGGGCCAGTAGATAGACATAAGGGTAGAGCACTAGGGTGAGCATGGCTGCGGCTCCGCCTAGGCTTCGGATTTCGGGGAACCAATAGTCCCGCGGGCCCCAACCCATGATTTCGCGCAGGTTGGTCTGGACGATTCCGGGATGGTCGAGAAGTTGCGTGTAGGCGTATGCAAGCACGTAGGAGGGAAAGGCCATTGGGATGACCAGCGCCACCTCAAGCCATTTCCGCCCCGGAAACTCGTTCATGACTACCAGCCATGCGGTGCTCACGCCGATCACGAAAGTACCCGCGCCGACGGTCGTCACCAATGCCAGTGTCGCGGCGGTGTATCTTCCGAGTACGGTTTCAGCTAGATGGGCGAGTGTTTCTGTTGTGCCTTGAGTGGTGGCGAGCAACACCGCGAGATACGGCATCGCGCAGAGCGCGGCAATCAGGGTGGCGGCGATGGCCAGGGCCGAAATTCCGGTCCGTCGCTTAACTCCTACTGGATTCATTTTAGACGCAAGACCTCGCCTGAATTCGTAATGATTAATATGGGCCTCGGCTGGATTTAGGAAGCGAGGACCACCTGAACAGGCTGCCAATGGTGATGAGTTTAGGATAATCCAAAGTCGCTGAGTGTACCGAGCTATGCCCGAAAGTTGGTGATGGGGCCTATCCGATCCGGCGGCGGCGCTTTCCTGTATGATCCCGTCGCTGAACACAACCCCCGTATGACCTCCGGGAGCCGGTTTGGAGCCGGGAGCCTGCGCCAGTTGCCCTTCGCCGACATCATGAGGCGATGGACCATCGTAAGGGCGGACTTTCGGCTCAGAGTTTGAATCATAAGTCACTGATATGATCAAACCATTGTTTTTCATGGAGTTGACGCCCTCGCCACCCGCCTGGGCGGGAACCGGCGGGCGGCCAGCGTTCGTTCGTGCCTCACTCACGCCCGGACCGGTGGCGCGTGATGCCTCACCCCGGATGCCGGCGGGTTCCCGCAGAGGCGCCCGCAGTCCTTCGACAGGCGGCGGCACCGGCCCATTCAGGCGAAGGTCCGCTCCACGACCCACCGGCGGCAGGGAGCCGTGAACCCTTTGACATCCTCCGGTTTTCCGACGATCCTGATCACGTCCGGCAACCCCATCCCCGCAGGCGGCTCCCGCAGCTTCGGACCCGGGTGGCCACCGTCGGCGAACGGCTTACACACCGTGGGCACCGTCTCCGGCGGCTCCGCGGTCAGGTCCGGTGCGCCGTCGCGGTCCTAGATGCCGGCGGTGTGAACCGTCATGACGGCCGGCGTGCCGCCGGCGTCCACGATCAGGTGCCTTTTCCTCCCCTTCACCTTCCTGCCGGCGTGGTGGCCGCGGGGCCGCCGCTCTCCGTGGTCCTCACCGACCGGCTGTCGACCGGGGCGGCGGCCGGCTCCGCGGAGCGCTCCGGACACCGCCGCGCGAGGTCCCGGAGACGATGCGCGGTACGCTCCGGGAGCCCGCTCCGCCGCCATGCGTGAAAATGGTTCCGGTCGGTGGAAAACGGTGGATATCCAGAGGGTGACGCGCGCCACCGGCATCCCGTGGACAGGATATACCGGCCCGCGTCGGACACCGACCGAAGGTCGGCCTCGCGCGGCCGTCCCATCCTTCCCTGCTTCGGCAGCATCAGCTCAATGATGGTCCATTCGGCGTCGGTCAGATCGTTTTGACCGTGGTCGTCCGGGCGCTTATGGAGCTGTTGGGTGGTCCTGTTCCAGGGCATGGCGATCTCCGTATCTGGGTGCGTTCACCAACCGGAATGCCACATCCTGCGGGACCACTCAACTTATGGAACAAACTCTCAGGCATCCCCTGGTCCTGCGGGTCCGGCCGCGGACGGTGGCGAACACGCTCCTGGTGGGGTTCGTGGTCCTGATGTGCCTGCAGCGCTGGGTGAGGAAGTCGTGGAAGGTGAGAAGTTCATCCCGATCCTTGACCCGCATCCCGACCGCCTTTTCGTATTTCACGCCGTAGTTTTTCACGAAGCGGTCGAAGGCTGCGTTGGCGCCGTCCTTCGTCTCCACCCTCCAGATTTCATGAATATCCAACCTGTCCCGTTCCCTGAGCGACTTTGGCAGCGCCCCGGTGACGTTGGCCGTCCAGTAGACCCGGCACCGCTGCTCCCGCATTCCTTCAGGTCGCGAAGAAGGTCGCACCAGCTATCCGCGTTCCGCGGAACCCGTCCATGACCGCGAGGATGTCCTTTCCGCCATACTCATCGGCCCCGATCACCACCAGCACGCACTGGCGGACGCCGTCCAGACGGAGCGTGAAGTAGACGCCATCCGCCCAGACGTGGACGAAACGCCTGCCTGACAGGTCGCGCCTTCTCAAGGTCTCGTACTCCTCCTTTCAGGTTATCTCGGCCTTGTCACCGTCGAGGAGGACCGCCCCTCCGTATCCGGCCCGGGAAGCGCCGCGTGCGCCTCGCCGAAGTCACCCGGCGGGATGCTCTGGGATAGAGCCAGGGCAGCACGATCGAGGACTGGAACTTGATCCGGTCTTCACGTGCGACGCTCGCCCCCACGGTTCCGCACGCACGGAACCTCGACGGGCACCCGACCGATCACCGTCATCACCTCCCGCTCCGGCAGGGTTCCGTGGCGCACAGCACGCCTGCGCCCCTCTTCGTCAATGAGGTGCCCGTGGCGGGTCGGCAGTTTGGCGACCTCGGCCTGGACCGCCAAGTCGAGAAGGTCTCTCGCTCCCACCCTGAACACCTCCATCAGCGGATCCGGTGAAAATTCCGATGGACGTTCGAATTGTATCAGTGTGGATTCGGTCATGTGGCATATACCTTCTCTCTTCGAGAGTGACGGCGTAGGTTCACCGCCATGATATGCCGCCCCTCATGCTCAGTCACCAACTTTCGGTTATAACTCCATCCCGTAATGAATGGACGGTGTTGCCCTAACTGGCCGAATGTGCAGGCTGAGACCATTGGCAGCCGACGCTCTCACGTTCGCTACGCTGAGTCGCGGAATGCACTCGGTGGACGGTTCAGTTGAATTGAGCACGCTGCCCTTTCAAGCACGCGGGAACCGGAAATCCACTTCGCTGCCAATGCGCCGTATCCAGACATGGAATCAAAACCTGGCCCCACTTCCAGTCCGAAGTGCAACACCGGCCCGCCTCCGGAGCGAGGGCGTGGCCCGAGCGGAGGAGGCGGGCCGGTGTTGAGGGATTTTCCGGCCAGGGCCCCGGATTCCACGCGGAATACGGCGGCTGTCCCTTCGGATCGGAGCGTAACCGGGCCTCCCGGCGGCGGCAAGGCCCCGCGGCGGGAGGTGGCGCGCCCGTCCGGGCGAGGGAAGGGGTGGCCCGACCGAAACCGGGCGGGCGCGCCTGCGGAATTCCCTCTCCCCCGTCGGCCGACGGGGCGAAGCGCCTCAGGGAGGCCGCGCCCGCGCGAAAGCCTCCGCCGGCGTCAGGTAGCCGAGCGCCTTGCGGGGGCGCGCGTTCAGGATGTCCTGGACCCGCTTCACGCGGGCGTCCGTGACCTGCCGCAGGTCGGTCCCCTTCGGCAGGTACTGGCGCAGCAGCCCGTTGGTGTGCTCGTTCAGGCCCCGCTCCCACGAGTGATAGGGCGTCGCGAAGAAGAAGTCGGCCTCCAGCGCCTTCGCCACCTTCGCGTGCCCCGCGAACTCCTTGCCGTTGTCCGCCGTGATCGTGTGGACCCTGGCGCCGAGCCCCTTGAGAAGGTCGGTCATCGCCTCGCCGACCGCCTCCGCCTTCTTTCCGTCAACCCGTTGGAGAAGCGTGAATTTCGAGCATCTGTCCACAAGCGACACCACCGCACCGCTGTGTCCCCCGCCGATCACCGTGTCCGCTTCCCAGTCGCCGATTCTCGCCTTCGCCCCGACCTCTTTCGGGCGCTCCGAGATGTCCCTCCGGCCCGGGATGTGACCCCGGCCCGCGTGGCGGCCACCCTTCCAGTTCGGTTTCTTTCCCCGCCGCCGCAGGTGCCCGAAAAGCGTTCCTCCGTCCCTGCGGTCCGCGCGTACGAGGTCGTATATCCGCTGACGGCCGACCATGCCGGGGTCCTCCAGCCGGAGACGCCCCGAGACCTGTTCCGGGCTCCAGCCCTCCTCCAGCTTCGCCACGACCTTCGCCCAGCGCTCCTCCGTCAGCTTCCTCGGGACCGAAGAGGCCTCGCTCCGGCGCCCGGTGGCCTTCCTCCACGCCTGTCCCTGCCGGTATCCCCGCCCGCCGCCGTTGCGTCGGATCTCCCGCGATATGGTGGCCGGATGGCGGCCCAGCTGCCTGGCGATGGCCCCGTTCGAAAGCCCGCTTTTCCTCAGCGCGTATATCTGGCATCTTTCGTCGAAGGTCAGATGACGGTAGCCCTCGGGCATGACACTCTCCTCGGCTCGTTCACCGGGACTGTCGCCGTTATCTGGCCGATTCGCAAGATGCTGCACCCGAAACGCGGCTTCCCACCATCAACGGTGTTGCACTTCAGAGCGGAACGGGGGTGGTCAAAGGTTTATACCCGGGATGGTATATAGCTCGGACTCGGATGTGATGGATCATTTGGTCGAATCGATTTCTCATCAATCTCAGCCGCCAACGAACTCTGACCCTTGAGCGTCGCTTCGGTCCTCGAATCCGAGCCGCTCGAACAAAGCCGCGCTTGTCATCCTCGGGCGTTGGACAGACTTCAGCAAGGCATCTGGCAGCAAGCCAAGATGGTGTCCTACAACGTCATGTCGGCGAAACGGTGCGGCGCGAGAACACTGAACTGGATTCCTTGCGCTGTCTATGACGGAGCGGACACCTTTGGTTCCGGTTCGGAACTTGCCGGATCCCTGCTACCTTCTATGGGGAACCGAATAGACAGAACGAATGTGGATGAACCCTACGGACGCCAATGCAGTGCGGAATCCGTTCGGCATGGCGGCTTCGCCTGTCGAGGGGTCTCTACCCAAACTTGAGGCATGAGAGACCCTTGCTGACATCCTATAGCGCTGGCGCAAGAGATGGTGGTAAATTCACCTCTAGGGTGTCGAAGTCCCGAACTCCGCAGCGATGCTGGATTTCAGAAAACAAGGATCAGGCCACCGATGACACAAGTTGTGACCAACCAGTAAATCCATCCGGGTAATTGAGGCTGTTTCGCCGCGGACCTATGACTTGTCGGTGAACTCCTCCAGTCCTTCGGGTGTTGCCATTCGCCAGCCCAAAGTCCTCCTTGTTTGCTACGCGCCCGATGTTCAAACCACCGGTAATCCGGAGGAGGGCATTGAGCCACCGCCCAACCGTTCTCCACCAGCCATTCGCAGATAGCCTCTCTCTGTCGTCCCCTCTTCATCACTATATGTCCGACAATGCGCCCGTATCGATCTTTCCGACCTTCGTCGGTAATGGTAAGTTTCCATCATTCATACATTCGTGCGCTTATGTGGGCGTTTAGGATATCGGTGACCCTCTTTCCGGCATCGAAGACTATTCCCTGTCGGTCCCGGGCTGGCCGTTCTCCGGGGCGTCGATTCCCGCCAACCATACCCGCCGTCCATCGGCCAGCGCAATAGTGTCGGCATCTATGAACCGATCCGTGCCACCGGGAAGAGGCTTCTTCCGACTTTGCCTATGGGCTTTGCGAAGCGTTTGCCGAACTGTGCGGCGTAGAAGGGTGGAAGTGGATGGGATCCGGAAAATTGTCCTCTCCATTGTCGTTTCTTATGCCGGGGCCTAGTAAACGATGCCGACAGTCGCGAAAATCCGATTTACGGAATCCTGCGGAAGCCAGAGGGCGTAGCGACGGGTCTCGGCCATCAATGGGTCGAGATATGTGAACAGCCGTTCAGCCCGTTTCCTGTCGGCGTCCGCGGTGGAGATATCTTGGTTTGCTTTGGTTCGAATATCCGATTCATTGACGCTATCTGATTTGAGCGTGTCAGATGAACCCGGTAGTGGGATGAAATACACTCCACGAGTAGAGTGCCAAGATTAGTTGAATTTTGGCTACCTGATGAAATGGACAATTTTCTTTCCATCTTGGATTGCGATATAAAGACCCCCCACTTCCAGTCCGAAGTGCAACACCGGCCCGCCTCCGGAGCGAGGGGGTGGCCCCGAGCGGAGGAGGCGGGGCCGGTGTTGAGGGATTTTCCGGCCAGGGGGCCGGATTCCACGCGGAATGCGGCGGCTGTCCCTTCGAATCGGAGCGTAACCGGGCCTCCCGGCGGCGGCAGGGCCCGCGGCGGGAGGTGGCGCGCCCGTCCGGGCGAGGGAGGGGGTGGCCCGACCGAAACCGGGCGGGCGCGCCTGCGGAATTCCCTCTCCCCGTCGGCCGACGGGGCGAAGCGCCTCAGGGAGGCCGTGCCCGCGCGAAAGCCTCCGCCGGCGTCAGGTAGCCGGGCGCCTTGCGGGGGCGCGCGTTCAGGATGTCCTGGACCCGCTTCACGCGGGCGTCCGTGACCTGCCGCAGGTCGGTCCCCTTCGGCAGGTACCGGGCGGCGGCCCGTTGGTGTGCCCGTTCAGGCCCCGCTCCCACGAGTGGTGGGGCGTCGGGAGGAAGAAATCGGCCTCCAGCGCCTTCGCCACCTTCGCGTGCCCCGCGAACTCCCTGCCGTCGTACGCCGTGATCGTGTGGACCCTGGCGCCGGGACCCTCGGGAAGGTCGGTCACCGCCCCGCCGGCCGCCTCCGCCCTCTTTCCGTCAACCCGTCGGACAGGCGTGAATTCCGGGCATCCGTCAACGGGCGACACCACCGCACCGCCGTGTCCCCCGCCGATCACCGTGTCCGCTTCCCGGTCGCCGGTCCCCGCCTTCGCCCCGCCCTCTTTCGGGCGCTCCGGGATGTCCCTCCGGCCCGGGATGTGACCCCGGCCCGCGTGGCGACCACCCTGCCGGTCCGGGTCCTTTCCCCGCCGCCGCAGGTGCCCGCAAGGCGTTCCTCCGTCCCCGCCGTCCGCGCGTACGAGGTCGTATATCCGCTGACGGCCGACCATGCCGGGGTCCTCCAGCCGGAGACGCCCCGGGACCTGTTCCGGGCTCCAGCCCTCCCCGGCTTCGCCACGACCTTCGCCCGGCGCCCCTCCGTCAGCTTCCCCGGGACCGAAGAGACCCCGCTCCGGCGCCCGGTGGCCTTCCTCCACGCCTGTCCCTGCCGGTAGCCCCGCCCGCCGCCGTCGCGTCGGATCTCCCGCGATATGGTGGCCGGATGGCGGCCCGGCCGCGCGGCGATGGCCCCGTCCGAAAGCCCGCTTTTCCCCGTCGCGTATATCCGGCATCTTCCGTCGAAGGTCAGATGACGGTAGCCCTCGGGCATGACACTCTCCTGTCCTGCGCACAGGGACTGTCGCCGTTATCCGGCCGGTTCGCAGGATGCCGCACCCGGAACGCGGCTTCCCACAATCAACGGTGTTGCACTTCAGAGCGGAACAGGGGGGTCGTAGAAAACTCAAAGGCTTTTTTCGAGCGCCCGGGCCCTCAAGGCAATGGCGACTCGCGTAAAATCCGGCGATCCGGATAATGTCGAGGCCAGAGCCGCACGTGCCTATTGGGGGGCGCTCTTCAATGATTTCAAGCGTGCTGATTTTGATGATCGACAAAATGCAGCTCTGAACTATGGCTATGCTGTGGTTCGGGCATGTCTCGCGCGAAGCCTTTCTGCTGTTGGATTGATACCGGCGTTCGGCTTGCACCATGTGAGCGTCACAAACGCCTTTAATCTCGCTGACGATCTCATAGAACCATTCCGCCCATTTGTAGATTATATGGTCCTGAAACGCTTCGGGTCCGCGCCTGTATCGGATGAAGAAATGACGCGAGAAGATCGTCAGATTATGGCCCAAGCTCCGTTTGAGGAGGTGGTTTATGAAACTGAAACCACCAACCTGCTCGTGGCGAGTGAACGGGTCGCACAGAAACTGGTCCTCGCTATGCGATCGGGTGATTCAAGCCTTTTGCCGCTACCCGAACTCAGAACCAGTCGACGATTGCTATGAAGCCGGAGGACACCCGTTTCATGTGGCTGATGTGTTTTTTGACTTGCCGGTTGGGACGCCATCGGAACGGAAAATGGCCACTCAATTTCGCAACCATCTGAAAAAAGATGGCTTTATCATGATACACTGGTCGGTCTACATGCGCCTCTGCAAAGGTGAAGATGCTGCTGAAAAACACCTGTTGAGACTAAAAGGAGCATTACCGAGCAAGGGGGCGGTCCGTTGTCTTCAAATCACTGACAGGCAATATGCACGTATGAGGATATTTTTGGGAATCACCAAAAAATAGAAGCGAAAGGAGGAGATCAGCTTGTTCTGCAATGGATTTTCGAGAAACATTCCTCAAAAATCCATTGCAGAACAAACTGATGCACTCAAGGCAGCCTACCATTGAAAGATCAGTGGGGAAACCACGGCAAATGGCTGCGTGAGGGCGCCGTTCTCGGTCAGGGAGTTCACCTCCCCTCGGATATCCAGTTGAATGTATATGGAAACAATTTCGACAATATCTGGATCGCGATCACGCCGCCACAAGCGGTTCGATTCCGGAGACATCAATCTTTTTTGAAGCCACAGCCATATCGTGGTTTGTCTGCATGTTCATCCAGTAAGCCGGCGTGGTGTTGAACGCCCGCGCCAGGCGCAGGGCCGTGTCCGGTGTCATGCGGGTTGCGCCTTTGATGAGCCGCTCGATCCGGGTACGCGGAACACCCAGGCGGCGCGCAACCACAGTGGCTCCGATATCCAGAGGATCGAGGTAGAGTTCTTTCAGGACTTCACCGGGGTGCATCGGTTTTTCAAGCAGGCTCATCATATTTCCTTTCAATGGTAATCGACAATCTCGACATCGGTGGGGCCAGTGGCGGTCCAGACAAAGCAGATGCGCCACTGTGCGTTGATCCTCACCGAATGCTGTCCTGCCCGGTCCCCTTTCAGTTCTTCCAGGTGGTTGCCGGGCGGAAAGCGCAGATCTTCCAGAACAGCCGCTGCATCAAGCGCCGTGAGCATTGCCCGCGTGCGCTTCACCAGATCGCCGGGGAAACACTTGCCATACCTGCCCTTAACAGCGTTGGCGGCGCGTTTGCCCTTGGTGCTCCGGATCATGTCGGACATGTATCACAAAATGACGCATGTATCAAGTTATGATACATGATTGTTTGCTGGTCATGATTTTTCGTTCTGACATGCGACATATCCTGAGACCCGAACAATCGTTGTTGTCTCATTTCAGCCCCGCCGACCGTTCTTCTGCCACTTCCTTCGCCAGCGTGCCACCTTTGGCGAGCCGCCGCCCGAGAACCTCGACGAAGCCTTCATAACGCTCCTTGCCCTTGGCTTGCGCGACTTCACGCATCGCATCCGGCAGCGGCGGCGTGGTGGTCAGCCAGAACTTCACGAATAGCGAAAGCGCTTCATTGCCAATGGTCATGTCGCGTTCCAGTCGTTCCACGGCGCGGGTCAAGCGATCAAGCCGCCTTGTGATGGCGGCTTCGCGCTGATCGGCGCCGTCAGGCGACAGAAACCCGGCCAGCGCGGCTTCGACCATCTGTGACTTGGACACCTTGCGGCGAGCGGCGAGTGCATCGAGATCCGTGCTGAGCGCCGGATCGAAATAGACATTGAGCCGGGTCTTCTTCATGAGGGCCTCCTAAAGCTCGATACCGTCATCAGGATCAAGCGCGGCCTGTCGGGCGGCGGTCTGCATCCGGTCCTGTATTTGCCGGGCGCGCTGCACTTCGTCATCGCCCTCATCGTCAAGCGCGGCAAATTCATCCCGCGCAGGCGCCGGTTCCGGCGCGATGTCCTCATGTTCCGGCAGATCGGGTTCCCGGCGCACGCCGCCTTCACTGTCTTCGGAGGCAGCGCCCGAGTTCCCGTTTGCAGAACCGGGTGGTGCGGCCGGACACAGGCTTCTCCAGTCATCCGGCTGCGGCGGCACTGGTTGCTCCGGCTCCAATACCGGCGGTGTCAGAATACGGGCCTTGAACTGCGGGTCGGCATAATAGCGCGCCTTGCCGCCCCGGATCGGCGGTGCACCGGAGATGAGCACGATCTCGTCCTCTGGCGGTAATTGCATGACCTCGCCGGGGGTAAGCAATGGCCGCGCGGTTTCTTGACGCGAGACCATGAGGTGGCCGAGCCAGGGCGAGAGGCGATGGCCGGCATAGTTCTTCATCGCCCGTATTTCGGTTGCTGTGCCGAGCGCCTCGGAGACGCGCCGGGCGGTGCGCTCGTCATTGGTGGAGAAGGCGACACGCACATGGCAATTGTCGAGAATGGCATTGTTCTGACCATAGGCCTTTTCGATCTGGTTGAGGGACTGGGCGATCAGGAAGGCTTTCAGACCATAGCCCGCCATGAAGGCGAGCTGGCTTTCGAAGAAGTCGAGGCGTCCGAGAGCCGGAAACTCGTCAAGCATGAGCAGAAGGCGGTGATGGCGTTTGGCCTGCAGGTCTCCGGTCAGGCGGCGGCCAATCTGGTTGAGGATGAGCCGGACCAGCGGCTTGGTGCGGGAGATATCTGAGGGCGGCACGACGAGATAGAGTGTTACCGGACGCTTGCCGGTGATCAGATCCTGGATGCGCCAGTCACAACGCGATGTGACGCGCGCGACGACCGGATCGCGATACAGCCCGAGAAAGCTCATCGCCGTGGACAGCACCCCGGAGCGTTCATTCTCCGACTTGTTGAGGAGTTCGCGGGCGGCCTGGGCCACGACCGGATGGGGCCGGTCTCCCAGATGCAGGGTGTGCAGCATCCTGTCGAGTGTTGCCTCGACCGGGCATTTCGGGTCGGACAGAAAGGCGGCGATACCGGCAAGCGTTTTGTCGGACTCAGCATAAAGCACATGCAGGATCGCGCCGACGAGCAGGGAATGAGCGGTCTTTTCCCGATGAGTGCGCCGTTCCAGCAGGCCTTCAGGATCGACCAGGATATCAGCAATGTTCTGGACGTCGCGCACCTCGCTGTCGCCGCGCCGGACTTCGAGCAGTGGATTGTAAGCGGCCGAGGTCACGTCCGTCGGATCGAAACGCAGGACGCGGTTGAATCGGAAGCGCCAGCCGGCGGTGAGCTGCCAGTTCTCGCCCTTGATGTCATGGACAATGGCCGAGCCCGGCCAGGTCAGCAGGCTTGGCACGACGAGGCCAACGCCCTTGCCGGACCGCGTCGGCGCGAAACAGAGCACGTGTTCAGGCCCGTCATGGCGCAGATAGCGATCCTCGAAGCGGCCGAGCACGACGCCGTCTTCGCTCAGCAACCCGGCAGCCTCCACATCCTCGCGCTCCGCCCAGCGAGCCGAGCCATAAGTGGTCACGTCGCTGGCCTCGCGGGGCGCGCAGGACAGATATGAAGATGGCGACGCCAATCGCTGCTATGCCGCCACTGCTGGCAATAATGGCACCTTCCATGAAGACGCGCGGCGCATAGGCGTCATACCAGTACCACCAGATGAAGAAATCCTAGGGGGCATGGATGGCAAACCCGAAAACTTCCGCCATCGGTGCCCCGAGTTCGGGCTGGAAGCCGAGCCGCCAAGCGGTCCATTGCGTTGCCGCCCAGACGAAGAGCACAGCGACGCCGGTGACAATGAGGATCTGTCCCCAGAGGATTCTGGTGCCGGGCGATGGGTTGGGTTTTTGGATCATGTTGAGGTCCTTCAAATTAGAGGGATAGGCCGCGCGTGCGGGTGAGGCGCCAGTCAATACCGCCGCCCGGCGTGATGGTTCCGGCAACGCTGCGGCCGAGATGCTTTTCGAGCTGAGGCTTCCAGGGCACGAGTTCGAAGCCCATGCCGGTATCGAGCATGGCGAAGCGGCCCGAAGCGAGATCGAGGCGCCGGCGATAGGTGCCCGAGACGCACGTGCCTTCGGCAGATTTGCGGTGTGTCAGGCCGGTCTCGGTTTCAGGGCGCGCAGCAGCAGCGTCGAGTTCACGTTCGCGTAGGGTCTTCAACAGATCACGTGTGAATGTGACGCGCCCGTCCTTGCGGATGGCGAGCCCCTGTCCCACGAGATAATCGGTACGCTGTTCCAGAGCATTGCGCACCTCGGTCCCGAACCTGCCATGGCTGAGGGGCTGTCGGGTTTTGGCGAGCGCCAGGCGATCGATCCAGGTCGCGCCATTTGCTTTGATCTGCGCGTCGAGGGAAAGATCGGACCGCCCGGTGAGGGCCAGGCGCTGACCTTTGCCGTCCTTTGATGTCCAGACCCGTGTTTCGACAATACCGCCGGCCGGTGTGTCGCCGGTCGCCTCGATGTCCCTGAACCGCAGATGATGAACCCGACCATCCACGCCATCGATCACGGCATAGGCCTCGCCGGTCAGCTCATTGTGCAGGCCGCGTTCGACCAGTTTATCGAGAATGGGGACGCAAGCCCGGCCCCAGCTGCCAGACGGCCGGGGCAAGTTTCTTGGCAAGACCAAGCCGCTCCAGTGTAAGGCTCCGGCGGAGGCCGTCTATCTGGTTTGATTATCCGGGTTTACGGTTTGGGAATGTATGATGAAGTCCCCCACACCGAAGATGGCCTGGTTTCTGCTGGAGCTCGGTCCCCCCGTCGTCAACTGTCGGATGCCGCGAAGCTCCGGCCTGTAGGGGAAAGCCTTGAGTGCAGCGTCGTTGGGACGGCCCGGCGTCACGGCCTCGGTCGGTCGTCCCTGTCCCGCTGGCGGCGCCAGTATCGTGCCGGCCGTCTGTCGGGATCCGGAGCCCAGCCCCGGCCTGTTCCCATGGTTGCTTCTGATCCTGGGTCTTCCAATGGAGGTCCCAAAGGCCTGGACGATCCGGCGGGAGGGGAGAATGAAGGCCAAAAGGCGGATATTCTGCTGGTGAATGGGCGCAAACTGTCCGTAGCGGTTACGATTGATCCAGCTCTCCTGTCGCGCCTTTTGACCGTATTGGAGCCGTCATGACTGCGTTTCCAGCGGGTGTGAAGGTTTGGATAGCCGGGGGTGTGACAGATATGCGCCGGGGGATGAACACGCTGGCGCTGCAGGTGCAGGAGGGCCTGGGGCGTGATCCGCATGCTGGGGGGATTTTCCGTTTCCGGGGCCGTCGGGGCGATCCGGTGAAGATTCCGTGGCATGATGGGGTTGGCATGTCGCTGTATCTGAAGCGGTTGGAGGCGGGAAAGTTCATCTGGCCGACGAGCGGCTCGGGTGAGGCGGCAGCGATTTCCCCGGCGCAGCTGGGCTATCTTCCTGAGGGGATTGGCCGGCGCAATCCGCGCTGGACGCAACGCCCTGCAAAGGCGGGATAAATCGCTGCCATCGGGCTGTTTCCCATGGGCTTTTTCGGGTCGGTACAGTAACTCTCGACCATGTCGGATGCTGCCCTGGAAATCGCTGGATTGCGCGCTGCGCCGGTTGCTTCGCAAGCGCATGCCGAGGTGGCTACCGCGCGAGCGCAGGCCGCTGAAGCCGAACTGGCACAGGGTCGTGCCACGGTCAGCTGTTCCGAGGCGATGATCAAGGAACTGAAGCTTGGGATCGCCAGGCTGCGGCGGGACAGATACGGGGTGTCCCCGGAACGTGGCAGGCGGCTGGTCGATCAGTTGGAGCTGCAGCTGGAGGAACTGGAAGCCAGTGCCACCGAAGACGACCTGGCCGCCCAGCAGGCACAGGGCGAAACGACCACCGTCAAAAGCTTCACCCGCCGCAGGTCATCGCGCAAGTCGTTTCCCGATCACCTTCCGCGTGAGCGCGTTGTGATTCCGGCCCCGACGCAGTGTGACCGCTGCGGTTCCAGCCGGATCGTAAAGATGGGTGAAGATGTGACCGAGACGCTGGAGGTCATCCCCCGGCAGTGGAAGGTGATCCAGACGGTCCGCGAGAAGTTCACCTGCCGGGAGTGCGAGAGGATCAGCCAGCCTCCCGCCCCCTTCCACGCCATTCCGAGGGGGTGGGCCGGACCCAGCCCGATCGCCATGATCATGTTTGGAAAATTCGGCCGGCATCAGCCCCTCAACCGTCAGGCCGAACGGTTCGCGCGCGAAGGCGTGGACCTCAGCCTGTCCACATTGGCCGATCTGGTCGGGCATGCAGCCGTTGCGCCGGCCCCGGTCCACGCGCTGATTGAAAAGCATGTTCTGGCCGCTGGCCGGTTACATGGTGATGATACCACGATACCGTTGCCGGCGCGCGGTGGAACCAGAACCGCGCGGCTCTGGACCTATGTGCGCGATGACAGACCGTTCAATGGGGGAGCGCCCCCGGCCGCGCTGTTCCACTTTTCCCGTGACAGGGAAATGATACATCCCAATAAGCATCTGGCCGGGTGGCAGGGAGTGCCGCAATCCGATGTCCATGCAGGCTACAGCGGTCTGTACAACCCGGGCCGGGATCCCGGTCCCGCAACTCCTTCGTTCTGTTGGGCGCACGGGAGGCGCAAATTCTTCGAACCGGCCGATATTGCTGGCAACGTTCGCAAAAACAGACCTGCCCATCAGATATCACCGGTCGCGCTGGAAGCTGTGCGCAGGATCGACGCGATCTTCGATATCGAGCGCGGGATCAACGGGCCTGATGCCGATGCCCGCCACGCCGCGCGCCAGAGCCTGGTCCGACCGTTGTGCGAAGAGTTGCATGCCTGGCTCATCGACCGGCGCGCACGGATGTCGAAACACAATCCTGTCGCCAGGGCGATCAGATACATGATCGAGAAGGAAGGTCGCTGGGAAGCATTCACCGCCTTTCTGGATGACGGTCGGCTTTGCCTGACGAACAACGCCGCCGAACGCGCGCTGCGCGGTGTTGCCCTTGGCCGGAAGTCATGGTCATTCGCCGGTTCGGAACGTGGTGGTCAGCGGGCAGCCTTCATGTACACGTTGACTGTCACCGCAAAAATGAACGACATCGATCCACAGGCCTGGTTGGCCGATGTTCTCAGGCGACTGCCCGATATGCCCGTTTCCCGCATCCATGAGTTGCTACCATGGAACTGGAAACCCCACTGGAAACCTTCGGTAAATGTCAAGCTACAGTAGCCGTGGTACTTAGCGGATGCTTACCCCTGAAACCGCCTACTGCGGTTGATCCAGACGCGAGACGAGAACTCTACAACACTACGAACACCAGAACGCCTGAAGGACTCGGGGCGCTGCCCGCCAGCTACAGTGACATCTCACCAATAGAAGATCCCATAACCCGGCTTGGCCCGCCGCTCTCCGGCGATCACGGGGCAACCATGCTCCGCGCCGAGCGCGAACTCGGCCTGGAACCAGAATTCGTAACGCGGGTGGAAGATGACTTCCGGCCAAGTCCCGTCGATGAAGCCGAGAGGGCGAGGCGCATGCGAGAAGCGGCTCTTGCCGATGAGGCTGCCCGCGCGCCGGTCTTCTTTCAGCTTCAATCCGAAACCGGTGGCCAGACGGTTGCCGATTCCGGGCCGTCCTATCGTGATCCTGCGGTTGATCTTGGATCGGAACTTCTTGCGCTCGCCGCGCTGCCGAAATCAGCGCCGTCTCCCTTCAGTCAAGCCGCTGATACAAATCTCCAGTCCCGCAAGCTTGCTTTTGCCGGTGAAGGTGCGGGCGGCGACATTTATAACGAGCACGGCGTAGAAGACCCAGTTTCGCCTTATCAGGTCATGGCGGGCACGCTAATCCCGGCATCACTCGTTACCTGCATAAACTCCGACCTGCCCGGAACGATCGTCGCTCAAGTCACTCAGCCGGTCTACGATACGGTGACTGGGCAATATGTTCTGATCCCGCAAGGTTCACGCCTGATCGGACGCTATCAGTCTGAAGTCTCATTCGGTCAGAACCGGGCACTGGTGACCTGGGACCGGATCATATTCCCTGATGGGTCGTCGATTGTCATCTCCGCACCGGGTGCAGATGCGCAAGGGTATGCGGGTCTGTCGGACAGAACGGATCACCACTGGGACCGCGTCTTCATTGCAGCGGGGCTCGCCACCATTCTTGGTGTTGGCGCAGAGCTTGGCGCGGACGGTGATGGCGATATCGAGCGCGCCATCCGGCGCGGGTCAACAGACACGATAAATCAGGCGGGCCAGCGCGTCGTCGACCGCAATCTCGGGATTCAACCGACAATTCGTGTGCGCCCTGGCTGGCCTGTGCGCGTTGTCGTCACCAGAGACCTCATCCTCAGACCTCAATGAAAGGAACCTCAACAATGCACGACTCAGACGAAAACCTTGAATACGCTCAGGCTGAAATGCCCGACGGGCGCTTGTTGCTAATCGAGAGAGAACGCGCGCCGCGCCTCGCGGCGAGAACCAGAACAGTTCTAGGCGCGGCATTCCCACCAGCTGCGATAGGTCTCGCGATCTTGATCGCTCAAGCAGGTCCTGTCTTCACGTTTGCCGGGCTTTGGTCATTTATCCTGCTGGCGTGTGCTTACGCAGCACTCTGTGTGTTCACCCTATCGCAACTCATGAGCTGGGCCAGCCGCCCTCCCGAAGATCCCGTAAAGTGCGTTGTGGTCGGCATGGACTGCTCGACCCAGGAATTAATTGACGTGGCATCTGGGAGAACTGCCTCTGAACTTATGTATGGGAGCCTGCACTGATGAG
Organism: uncultured Rhodobacter sp.; assembly: GCA_965201085.1. Taxonomy (GTDB): domain Bacteria; phylum Pseudomonadota; class Alphaproteobacteria; order Rhodobacterales; family Rhodobacteraceae; genus JAPOUP01. Next base: position 638,985 of record CBDAVS010000025.1, read on the forward strand.
CCTACGCCTTGGACCATTACCCGACCGCACACCGGTGCGCATAAGTCTTTCGGTCGACCCAAACCTTGCGAGCGCGCTCAGCGATTATGCCGAAATCTACCGTCAGACCTATGGCGCGGAGGAAAAACCCGAAGCGCTTATTCCGGCCATGCTGGAGAGTTTTCTCGGTTCAGATGCCGGGTTCAAACGAGCGCGCCGCGCTCTTCACGCCAATACAGGAGATTAGACCCATGGCACAGATTGGAACCTTCACCGCAAAGGATGGAGCCTATACCGGCACCATCCGTACCATGACCATCAATGTGAAAGCACAGCTTGTTCCCAATAAGGATAAGGCAAGCGATGGCGCGCCGGACTTTCGGCTTTATGCGGGCGGCGCAGAACTCGGCGCCGCCTGGCGTCAGGAAAGCAAGCAAGGCGAAACGCCTTACCTTGCTGTCAAGCTTGATGACCCAAGCTTTGCGTGCCCCGTGCGCGCCGCTTTCTTCGAGAATGAAAAGGACGGCACGGGCGTGATGGTCTGGAACCGGTCGAAAGCCAACTGACGGACCAAAGAGCGGTAGAATGAGCATTTCCCTCAAAGAGCTCGAAGAAGGCCGCAGAATCGCTGCCCTCGTCGTGCGTTATTGTGGGGAGAAGTACTTTGCGCTCTTCGATCGGTTTGACCGCGAGGTGCAGAAGCGCCGATCCGCAGCCGACCGGATTGAAGCAGCTATTGGTCGGCAAGTCCCTGATATTCAACGCGAAAGTCCATCACCTTGATTTCTACAGAAAGAAATAATATATATTCTTTCGTAAGAAAGGATATTTCGATGTCACAGACACTCGCAGTGGATGGCCAGGAACGAGCACGCGTCATGACCATGGCGGTTGTGCGCGCCGCTGAGAAACTGGGGCTTTCCGGAAAGGATCTCGCCACGATTCTGGGGGTTTCGGAACCGACCATATCCCGGATGCGCAAGGATGAGTTTCGGCTGGAAGAAGGCTCCAAGGCCTTTGAACTCGGCGCGCTGTTCGTTCGGCTGTTCCGGTCGCTAGATGCGATCTCGGGCGGCGATGGAACAGTGGCCCATGCCTGGCTGCGTAATGACAACCGTGCGCTTGGCGGTCGTCCTCTCGATCAAATCAAGACGATTACAGGACTGACCCATGGCCTTGCCTATCTGGATTCCAGACGCGCTCCGCTCTGAGCAGTCGCGCGTCAAGAAGACCTTCTGGCGCTGCGTGGAAGCACAGCACGTTGTCTCCACGCTTCAGCTTGTTGACACGCTGGATGAGCAACATCTGCTGGAAGATATTCTGGAAAACACCAAGCCACCCGTTCCTCCGGAATGCGAGGGCCTGCATTATCTTTACATGACACCGTTTCGCTACGGGCTTTACCCGAACGGTTCGCGCTTTCGGAAAGCCGGACCAACACCCGGCGTCTACTATGTCTCTGAAGAACCAAGGACCGCGATCATCGAAACCGCGTTTCACTTGCTGCTATTCTATGCAGACTCTCCGGGTACGCCCTTTCCAACCCAGCCCAGCGAACACACAGCTTTCAATGTGCCCGTCACAACAAAAGCGGCCATCGACCTGACAGCAAGGCCATTCTCAGACGCCAGCGAACTCTGGATGCACCCGACTGACTACGAGCCTTGCCAGCAACTAGAAGAGGCCGCACGCGCGGAAGGCGCTCAGCTCATCCGCTATACGTCCGTTCGCGACCCTGATCACAAACCCAATGCAGCCATACTAACCTGTGCAGCTTTCGCAGCGCCTGCACCAACGCAGAACCAGACCTGGCGCCTATGGTTCAACAAGGTCGGGGTTCATGCGATCTGTGAGTTTCTCGGCGAGAAGTTCAGTGTTCCCCCGGAGCAATGGGCAAGTGATGAACGGCTGCACTTTCATAGTCGGAACAAAATTATTGTGCCTAAAGAATAGCAATAAGAACCAAATCGATGTTTTCTCAATTCAGTTTCATCAATTAAAGAGCGAGCATGACCGAGTCTTCCTATACGCCTCCGCCGCTTCGAAAAAAATGGGATTTTCGTATATAATCTCCTTCTTTTACAGGGGCGCAGTGACCTGATGCTTCATATAGGCTGAGACCTGTCCGCCATGCCACATCAGCAGACATGTGCAGAGCTTCAGCTCTGCCCCATCGGAGCAAGCTTGCTTGCGTCCAGACAGCGGGCTGCGCCGGGGCGCGGGCCCCTGTTCCGACAGAAGCGGTCGTCGCTCAGCCTGAAACGGGATCGGGCAAGGTGATGGCAGCACCCAGGCTGCCACCAACGCCCGCAAGCTCTATTCGATGTCCCCGGGAAATCGTGCGGCAATATTCATCCGGTGAGCATAGAGCGCTTCGAGCAAGATCGTGTCCTCATCTCCCAGGCGGAAAAACACCGAAATGGGAAAGTCCTTCAAACCCCATTTGCGGAACTCCCTGCCGTCGATACGGGTGTAGACGGCACAGGTCAGGGGTCTCGCCGCGATGAATCGGATGCTGTCTTCAATCTGATCGACAAATTTACGGGCAATCACTGAACCGGCACGCGCGCGGTAGTCGGCAGTGACGTCGAGAAGTTGACGTTTGAAAAGCGCGCTGCGGAGGATAACCGGCATGGCAGCCTATCCGGATGCGGCTTTGCGCGCGTCGGTCAGATCGGCGTCGCTCCACGGTGCATAGTCGTTCTCATGCAGGGATTGGGCAAGCAATGCACGCACGTTCCCATGCTCGGCCTCTAGCGTCTTTTCCATATGGCGACGTACCAGATCACGGATGAACTCGCTGGGCGTTTCATAAAGCGCGCCCTTGCCGGTGATCTCGCCGACATAGAGCGCCAATGGATCGGGCAGCGTCGTGTTCAGACGTCTGACCATCCTGCTTGTCGAGGCGTTGTCCATGGATGAACCTCCTGTTGTATAGCGATCATATTCTCATATCTGCGCGCTGTACGTCAACTGAGCGCGACTTTAACGCGCAGACAAGCTGATTTCAGCTTTTTCTGGCCCTGAGTTCTTCCCGAACCAGTAGCACCGTTCCCAGAGTTGAAATGACGGGAATGGAGCGCAAGGCTCTGAATCGTCAGGCACCCGCGTGATCAGCAACACGGAGACCAACAAAACCACTCATGCGCTTCAATATCGATGCGTGCTGCATGCTCCCGCGTCGCTGCACATGATCGAGGCCGGTCTGACGGAGTGTCCGCCATGTCTTTCAGACTTGATGCGGCTGACTTGGTGGCCAGCCGCACGTTTTTTCGATCTCACGCCGCGGCGTCAACCGGCTCGGCCTCGGTCGCCGGTTGCAATCCGTGCAGGAAATCGGCGGCCCGTTGCGCATGGGCAGCGGCCTGGAAGATGGCGCGCTTACTGTTTTTCAGGACCTTCAGCCAGCTCTGAATATAGGCCGCATGGTCAGCTCCGGGCTCAGGTGTCAGGTCAAGGTCGGCACACAGGAAGGCAGCGCCAAGCTCGGCCACAAGCTCTTCGCGGGCATAGCCTTCATCGCCCCAGCGTTTGCGCCCGAAATTGCGATCCAAGCGTTTGGGGTGTTTTGTCCAATGAGTCAGCTCGTGCGCGAGGGTGGCACGATAGGCCTCGGGGCTGCCGAAACACTCGAAAGGCGGCATCTGGACATGGTCGCTACCGCCGCTGTAATGGGCAGAATTGCCGCCATGGCGGATGTCCGCGCTGGTTGCGGCAAAGAAGGCTTCGGCATGGGGAATGCGCTGCTCAGGGTCGATGACTGGCTCTGGTTTGGCGTAATAATGCCCGGGCAGACCTTCGATCTGGTCTGTATTGAACACGGTGTATCCCTTCAGGAATGGGATGGTCCGCTCTTCCTCGCTACCATCTTCCAGTTCTTCGGTCCTGGTGATCGTGTTGGCATAGACCACCAGATGGCCTTTCTCGCCCTTGCGCACATGTGCGCCAAGCTCCCGGGCCTGCCGATACGTCATCCAGTAAGGAGAAAGAAACCCGGCTTCGGCAGCCGCGCCCCACAGCATCAGAGTATTGATACCATTGTAAGGCACGCCATTGTGACGAAGCGGCCTGACAATTCGTCCCTCCATATGGCCCGCGCTCCACGGTTTGAGCCAGGTCAGCTCACCCTGCTCCAGATCGGCAATGATCCTGTTGGTCACTTTTTGATAGACGTCCTGTTTCATTGGCTTGTCCTTTCATCGGTCAGTCGGTTGCGCCTGCAACCGGACTAGGCCCGCGCCAATGAGCGGGGGTGGAGCGTCAGGGCCGTGGACCGGCGGAGGGGGATCACCCGGCCTGCACGACTGAAGTGAGGAAGGTGGGGACACCGCCGGGCGCGTCCGGAGCCTTGAGGCGAAGGGCCTGGCCTTGACGCTCCGGGGGCCGCAGGCCCCAGACAAAACAGGACATGTCAGCCCGACAGGGCTGGCCGAAGCATCTGTCATACCGGCAAAGAAAGGCATATCCCACCTGCCTGTCTGGTGGCTGTCATGGCTCACATTCCCGTAGTGGCGCTCAAGACTATTCGGAGTTCCCTTTTAGCGCGCGCGGTGTTCCGCGTGCGCCGATCCTCAAGCATGCGGCGCCATGGCGGACAGAGGAACCAGCAGCCATACACCTTGAGTGCAGTTGCGGCTTCCACGTTTTTGTGTGTCGCTAGGTTGTCGCAAATTTCAGTGCTGCCGATCTCCAACTCCGGCACAAGTAAATTGCGGACGTAGGCCGCAAAAGCATCCCCATCCATCACCCCTTTGATCACCCACGGTGCAATCAGGCTGCGCGCGCATCGCCGGCATATGGTGCAGAAACCAGTCTCGCCTGCGAACCTTTACGCCAGCGCGCAGTCGCTCGGTAACCACCAGCGACTTTTTGAATGTTTACGATAGTGTCTGCCAGAAAACCCCGTGTTTTTCCGGGGATCGGGCCGAATCCGGCGGAGTCCGGCTTCACGGGACCCTGGCCGGGCCCCTCGGGGCGCCGCCCGGGGCTTCGACGGGACGGTCGGTGGCGGGAACATATGGTGAACATCCGGGCCTCCGCCGGCCCGCGGGCACGCCGGTCCGGGCCCCGCAGCGGCGGAACCTTCCATGGGCCGGTTCACCGGTGGACGCCCCGGTCAGGCGGCGGCGGGGAGCACGGGGCGCTCCCTCGCCGGCGGCATCAGGCCGGGGCGGTGGACGTTCGCGCCGGCACCGCCAGCGCCACGGCGCCGGCGAAACCCTTCTTTCCGTGGCCACCGACGCGGTCCAGACCGCGGTGCTCCAGGTTGCTGATGGCCGACCCGCCGGCGGCGTGGGCGCGCCGCGCCCCGCGGAACGCCTCCCCGCTTTCCCGGACGCGGTCCGCCTTCGACAGCCTCCCTTTCCGCGGCATGGCGTCGGCTCCAGCATCCCGGCAGGCCCCGACCGGTCCGGGGGGCTGTGCGGACCGCGGTCGAAGCTCACCACCGAGAGATCCGGGAACCGCGCCCGCGCCTCCCCGCCCATGGGGACCGCCACGTCCACGTCGCTCCCCTCCCACATCACCGAACGGTGCGGGAGGAACCGGTGCCGGTCCTCAGGGACGCGGACGGGGACGCCGGGCTCCACCGGGACCCCGGCCCTGCCCTTCGATATCCAGCGCGTGTGCGGTTTGAGGATCGAGTGCACCTTCCCGCGGTGCGGGATCGTCTCTCCCTTCAGGATCCGCCGTCCGGTCAGGTCCGCCCGGTGCCTGACATGGCCGATGAAGCCCCGGATACTGTCCGATGGGCCCGGGATACCCGACCTGCCGTCGATCTCCGCGCGGCTGGCCTCCGCCCTGTCCGCCAGCTTCAGGGCGAGCCGGAGCGGCGCCTCCACGTCCCTCGGGCGCGGGTTGGCGAGCCGTGACGTGGCGACACCGGGACAGAGCCTGCGGAGCTTTCCGCAAAGGCATTCCTTCCGCCGCCCGCCGCGTAGCCCCAGCCCCCCGCAGGCCCGGGACACGTCCCGGACCATGCACCGCGCCGCGTCCATCGGCAGGCTGCGGTCGGCCGGATGGTGGACGTCGGTCCCGGCCACGAAGGAATGACGGCGGCCGCGCGACGCGGCGCCAGGCTTTTCCGCCGCCCCCCTGTGGCCCCTCTCCACGACCGTCCTTCCGACCTCGGCGGGAAGCTCCGGCGAGGGGAGCGACACGCTGTCAACCAGACGCCGGTATCCGTATCCGTCCCCGTCCCATGATCCTTGGCCCGGCCTCCGGCCTTCGCCGGATCGGGATGTGCTGGTTCGCCGGTTCCCGAAGCCGGTCGAAACCGCACCCGGGACCCTGCTTCACCACGCTGAGCGCCAGGATGGTCAACGGTTCCATCCCCGGCCCGCCGACCCGGCGGCTCCTTCCGGGCAGCACCATCCTGCCCGGAAGCCCGGACAGCCGCTTTCGGGTCCCTTCGTCGCCGCAGGAGTCCTGGAGGCCGATCAGGATCGCCGGGATGTCGTCCCGCGACCTCACGTCCAGCCTGATCCTCATGATGTCGGGGGCGCCGGGCCTCCGCCGGGTGTTGTGGACCCTGCGCATGGGGGCCTCCCGGGTGGAGGACTGGCGGATTCCGCGGCATACCCTTACCGCCATATCCGGTGAATTCCCGCAGGGTGGATTCCGTCATTTACCGCGAAAAATCCGTGACCTAGGGGTTTTCTGGCGGACACTACCTTAAGAACACGCTGGAGACGCAGAAATCGGTCTATCAGCATGTCGTCTATGACTCGGCGGGCGTCGAAAAGAGGTGCGCGGAAGACCTTGAAGCCAACGAAGCGGTGAAGATTTATGCGAAGCTCCCGCCCTGGTTCAAAATCCCAACGCCGCTCGGGACTTATAACCCAGACTGGGCGGTGTTAGTTGAAGATGATGGGCAAGAAAAGCTGTACTTTGTCGTAGAGACGAAGGGCAGCGGATGGTGGGATGATCTGCGCCACAAGGACGGCGCGAAGATCAGGTGCGGCGAAAGGCATTTTGCTGTTCTGGCTGAAGGCGATGCCCCTGCTCGATACATCAAATCAACCTCGGTTGATGGCATGCTCAAGCACGTTTAGCCGTGGTTCAAGAGAAGGGTTTCAAGGAGCTGCGGTACGCCCCTTTGGGTGTCCAGTTCCATGGTAGAAGTTCGTCGAGGTGGTTGATTTCGTGATCGTGGATGCGTTTCTGAATGTCAGCGAGGTAGTCTTGCGGATTCAGGATTTTGTAATCAGATTACCCAGAGGCTACGCAGCGTACAAGCTTCCTTAATAGAAACAAATGGGGATTATATATCAAAGTGCCATTTTGCCCCTTGCGAATTACACGTATTACACGTAAGTGCCATACGTAGGTATGGTAAGGGAGAATCAACATGGCATACAACGCACCAGGAAAGCACGGACGCAAAGGCATCAGTTTCATTGAACTGGTGCGGATGTTCCCGGACAACGAGGCCGCCCGCAGGTGGATCGAGGGCATCGTATGGCCGGAGGGACCGCGCTGCCCCCACTGCGGAACGGACAACGTTCAGTGCGGCATAAAGCACAGGTCAATGACTCACCGCTGCCGCGAGTGCGAGGGCAAGCCGAGGTTCAGCGTCAAAACCGGAACGGTTATGCAGTCCACGAAACTGGGCTTCCAGGCATGGGCGATAGCGGCCTATATGGTCTCCACCAACCTCAAGGGCGTGTCCAGCATGAAGCTTCATCGCGATTTGGATATAACCCAGAAATCGGCTTGGCATCTGACACACAGGCTACGCAAAGCTTACGAAGCCGGACAACCCCTGTTTTCCGGTCCGGTGGAAGCCGACGAAACCTACGTCGGCGGCCTTGAGCGCAACAGGCACGCGAAAGACAAACTGAAAGCCGGACGCGGCGGCGTGGGCAAGGCCATCGTGCTGGGCGCGAAGGACCGGAATACCAATAAGGTCGCCGCGAAGGTGGTGACGGACACAAAGGCAAAGACGCTTCAGGGCTTCGTCGAGGAGCGCACCGAACCGAAAGCGCAGGTCTACACCGACGACAACGCGTCATACGTCGGCATGAAGCGCCAGCACGGAACCGTGCGCCACAGTTCCGGGGAATACGTCCGGAAGCAGGTCCACACCAACGGCATGGAATCCTTCTGGGCCATGCTCAAGCGGGCGCACAAGGGCGTCTACCACAAGATGAGCAGGAAACACATGGACCGGTACGTCCGGGAGTTCGCCGGTCGGCACAACCTGAGGGACCACGACACAATCGACCAGATGCGATCCATGGTCGGCGGTATGGTGGGCAGGCAGCTGCGCTACAAAGACCTGATCGCCGACAACGGACTTCCGTCGGGCGCACGGTCATGACCGATCCGAACCGGCTGTATTTCGGCGACTGCCTGGACGTGATGCGCGAGGACATAGCCGACGGGTCGGTTGACCTGATCTACCTTGATCCCCCGTTCAACTCGAAGCGGCTATACAACGCCTTTATCGGCGACGCACAATGGGTCGCTTTCAACGACACATGGCGCTGGCATGAAGCCGTCGATGACTTCCACGACACGGCTTCCGATGTCGGCCTTGCCGACACCATGGAGGGGCTGCGGCGCATCCTGGGGGAAGGTCCGAACCTGGCCTATCTGTCCTACATGGCGAACCGCCTGCGGGAATGCCGCCGCGTCCTCAAACCGACTGGATCCATATACCTGCACTGTGATCCGACCATGAGCCACTACCTCAAGGTTGTGATTGGATGGAATTTTCGGACGCCGAAATTACAGGAACGAAATCCAGTGGCGCCGTTACGGAACGCACAACGATACAGGCCAGGGATCGAAACACTTCGGGAGGGTGCACGACATCATATTCTTCTACGCTATCGGGCGCGATCAGGTATGGAACCAGGTCTTTGTCCCGCTTGACGAAGGGTATGTCGAAAAGACCTATCGGGGCGTTGACGGTTCCACCGGGCGGCGCTTCATGACGACGCCTCTCACGGGTCCAGGCGGCGCGGAAAAAGGCAATCCGGTTTACGAATGGAACGGTCATACCCGCGCATGGCGTTACGGCCGCGAACGCATGGCGCAGCTGCACGAGGAAGGGCGCCTCCATTATTCCAGAACGGGGTACGTCCGGAAAAAGTTCTATCTTGACGAATCAAAAGGCGCACCTGCCCAGGATGTCTGGAACGACATTCAGGCGCTGACCGGCGGTAACAGGGAAAAATCGGCTATCCTACACAGAAGCCCGTTGCGCTGCTGGAACGGATCACCTCCGCGTCATGTCCTGATGGAGGCGTCGTTCTTGATCCGTTCTGCGGATGCGGAACCACGATTCACGCAGCGCAGAATCTTGGTCGCCGCTGGATCGGGATCGATGTCTGCGTGAACGCCTGCAAGGTCATTGAGAGGCGCATACGCCAGCATTTCGACAGCCTGTGGAACGACGTGGAGTTCATCGGAATGCCGAAAACGCGGGATGACGCCAGAAAGCTCGCCAGCCTGGACGCTTTCCGGTTCGAGCGGTGGGCGGCCGCCCTTGTGGACGGCATGGAACCGAACGGACGGCAGGTCGGCGACAGGGGAATCGACGGGCGGGGAAGACTGGCGGTCCGCAAGGGAAAGTTCGTCGATATGGTGTCGCAGGTCAAGGGCGGAAGCACCGGCCCCGGCGACGTGCAGGCGTTCAACGGCGCCCGGCAGCAGGCCGGGGCCGATATCGGCATTTTCACCTGTTTCGAGGACCGCGTGACGCCGCGTATGCGTGACGCTGCGGCATGCGCAGGGAGGTTCATGGATGTTCCGACGGTTCAGATCTATACTGTCGACGACTTCTTCGAAGGCCGGAAACCGAAAATCCCGATGGCCGCTTGAATGAAGCATATCGAACTGAATCGGAGAGGAGTTGATCATGAAGACAGAACGGAAGCCTAGGCCAGAGGTCAGGATAAAGCCCAACGGTTACCAGCCCAGCAAGGCGGAGCTAGAGCGGGATGTTGGCATCGCCGCGAAACCCGAGGATATTATCCGGGCGGCGTTCCGGCAGGTGAAAGTCGTCGAAGATCCTGACGCCTGAGCGAATTAAAACGGACGGCCACTCGTTGGCCGTCCAATCGAATGGCACCTTGGTATATAATCCCCAAACAAATGCCAAAAGGTCATAGTGCTATAGCGAAGCAATAGTACTCATCTTCATCGTGTATGGCCCTCCAACACGATAAAAGCGGCTTAACCCGGGAACAGCAATTCCGCCAGATACGATGTCCCAGACGGAACCAGAGCGAAAACGGCGGCAACCACCGCCATATGCCACCACCTATGATTGGCCACCCTGTCCGCCATACGGGTTTCGAAACCCGCCATTTCCGCTCTGAACGCGGCGAGAGTTTCAGAAAGCTCCGATTTCATGGTCTCAATCCTCCCCTCCATTTCGGTGACGCGAACCCGAAGGTCGCATATCTCACCGGATTCGGGCATGTATGTACGCCGCCCGGGGCCTTAGAAAGTCCCACACCTGTACATCATCCCATTCCCGTCTCCGCTTTCCGGGGGCGTCGCGGACCTGGATGGCCCAGCTCAGCCTCCCGGGGCCCCGCCGGACCTTTTTCGTCCCCGGCGGCGGCCGCGGGTTCGGATGCGAGCCGACGGGGCGCCCTAGGTCGATGACGGATGTCCAGATGTCGGGCACCTGACCGTCCGGCGGCCTCACCACGTCCCGGTGGCCCCGCGGTTCCGGCATGGCGTGGCGAAGGTCGATGTCCGCCTCCGGGAATGCACCACACCCGGTTCAACCCAAATTCAGCGGGACATTGTACCAAGCGGTATCGAGAGGCCGGATGTGTAGTCGTTCTGGCCACATGGGTTAGGGGTTGGCGTTTCAGCCAACTCCGGCTAACCTGCCCCAGGCCTTGGAGTTCTCCGTTGCGCAATTTCCATCTTCCCGGTCGCTCAGCCGTATTCGCCGCCAACGGCATGTGCGCTACATCGCATCCGCTTGCGGCTCAGGTGGCCGTAAATGTGCTCGCGTCAGGCGGCAATGCCGTTGACGCCGCTGTCGCCGGGGCGGTGCTTCTTGGCTTCTGCGAACCCCAGATGACCGGATTAGGCGGGGACTGCTTCGCGCTCGTCAAGCCAGCCGGTGAAGATCGGGTGCTCGCGCTCAACGGTTCAGGCCGTGCGCCGACCGCGCTAAGCGCGGCGTCCATGCGGGCGGCGGGTCACACCTCGGTTCCGCTCGACGGTCCGGAAGCCGTAACGGTTCCCGGAGCCGTCAACGCGTTCTGTACGCTCGTTTCCGACTACGGACGGCTGGAACTCGAATCTTTGCTCAGTCCCGCGATAACATATGCGGAGACCGGAGTTCCCGTGTCGCCCCGTGTCGCTTTTGATTGGGCATCTTCAGCTGACACGCTTCGAGGCGCAGCGCGTGATTACTACCTTAACGGAGGCCGTGCTCCCGCCGTAGGGGAGATGTTTCGGCATCACGAACAGGCGGAGATACTGCGCCGAATCGGACGGGAGGGTCGTCCGGCTTTCTACGAAGGCGAGATCGCCGAAGATATGGTGAGCAGCCTCAACGCATTGGGCGGTGTCCATACGCTGGATGATTTCGCCGCAACCCAGTGCGACTACACGACACCGATCACCGGCACATACGGAAACGTGGATCTGGTCGAACATCCCCCCAATGGCCAAGGCGCCGCCGCGATACTGCTTCTGAACATCCTTGCACAGTTCGACCTCGCGGCGATGGATCCTTTCGGAGCCAGACGCACGCATATCGAGGCGGAGGCGACGAAACTGGCCTATGACGCCCGAAACCGATTCATAGCCGATCATGCCAGTTCGAATCACCTTGAACATATGCTGGCGCATGAAAACGCCACGCGTCTTGCGTCGCTGATCGACCCCAAACGCGCACGGCATTTAACCCCGGAGATCACCGAAGCCATACATCGCGATACCGTCTATATCACCACGGTTGACAGGGACCGCATGGCGGTCTCGCTGATCTATTCGATCTTTCACAGCTTCGGGTCCGGCATTGCCTCGGACAGGTTCGGCATCCTGTTCCATAACCGTGGCGCGGGGTTCACCCTGGAGGAAGGTCATCCCAACGAGGCCATGCCCGGAAAGCGCCCGATGCATACGATCATCCCGGCAATGCTCAGGAGCGGCGGACGCGTCGTGATGCCATTCGGCGTGATGGGCGGGCAGTACCAGGCCTGTGGCCATGCGCGATTCGTAGCCAATCTGGTCGACTTCGGTATGGACGCTCAGTCCGCCATCGACGCGCCCCGGTCGTTCCCGGATGGTGGAGCACTGCAGTTGGAGGAGGGTTATTCCGATGCGGTTTGCGCTGAGCTGACCGAACTCGGTCATATCGTGGTCAGGCCCGAAACCGGCATCGGCGGTGCGCAGGCCATCCGTATCGATCACCAGTTGGACATTCTCGAAGGGGGATCGGACCCGCGCAAGGATGGCTGCGCTCTTGGCTATTGAAAGCACACCAGCATTGGAGACCCGGTATGTGGATTGACCTCACCGATGGATCGTTACGCCAACAGACGTTTGTGTCGACCGGTTGGGTCAATATCTCGCGAAGCGAAGTGTGGATGACCTGGCCAGCGGAATGCACTGACGGATGGCGTTTCCGGAGCAACTGGACCGAATGACGTGAACAAACCAAGCATACTGGTTATCGGTGGTGGAATCATCGGCACGACCGCAGCGGTCCAGCTTGCGCTGGCTTCCGAAAACGTGACCCTGATCGATCCAATGGTGGATGAGGGTCGCGCCTCGGCTGGCTCTCTTGCGTGGCTGAACGTGTCCTCGACAGCGGATCCGACCTATGCGAGGTTACGGCACAAATCGATGCGCCTATGGCACCGTATGGCGAAGATGTTTCCGGACTGCCCGGTGAGGTTTCCGGGGGCGCTTCATTTGGGAAGGGATTCGGATTCGATCGGGACGCATCAAACGCTGATGGACAGTCTTGGCTGGCCGGCAGTGGTTCTCGATTCCACCGAACTGTTGCGGAGAATCCCGGCACTGGCGAACCCGCCGGATTCAGCCCTGCTAATGTCCCGAGAGGGTGCCGCACATCCGGATCGCATCACCGCATGGATGCTTGAACGGGCGGGATCATCCGGCGTGAATGTCATGAAAGGCCGTGTCTCCAAAATCCGCACCAACGGCGGGGCGGTGACCGGCGTCCAACTTCAGGACGGAGACAGGATAGCGTGTGATCGGATCATTGTCGCCGCGGGCAATGACACCCGCGCCCTCCTGACGGAAGCGGGTGTCGATCTGGCCATTCAACGCAGCCCCGGTATCCTGATGCACACCGCGCCAGTCCCGAACCGTTTTCCTTTTATGATGGCGACGCCGGAGCTTGATTTCTGGCAGGACGATACGGGCGTGATATTGATGTCCATGTCACTCGCGAAAACGCCTGGCCGCTCGGATAACCTGATCGTCAACGACGCTCTGACGGCACTGACGGACATGGTGCCCTGCATTTCGGGGATAAAGGTCACGCGGGTTCTGCGCCGCGACCGACCGATCCCATCCGATGGCTATCCGTTGGTCGGACCGGTCGGGCCCACCGGACTTTGGATCGCCGCTATGCATAGCGGCATGACGCTCGCTCCGGTAGTCGCGGAAGCGTTGGTGGACTGGATATTGGGCAGAGCCGAACGGCATGATATGACCGCCTATAATCCGGATCGGGACATGGATGGTAAACGGGAAAGGGTTGCTTTGTGATCCCGATAGGGCTGATCCAATCCACCGCCGAGGAATTGATGGCGAAAGCCGCGATCGAGATTCCTCTCGATTATCTTGACGGTCTAAAAGCCGCCACCGACACGGAGGACGGCGAACTCTCCTCTTTCGTATTACAGGCCATGCTCGATAATTACGAAGCGGCGAAGGAGGACCGGCGGGCCATGTGCGGCGATACCGGCACGCCCAGATGGTATGTCAAGATGGGCAACGATGCATATGTGGAGGGCGGGATGATCGCCCTTGAAGCGGCGTTGCGCCGTGCCACGGCGACCGCGACGCACAACGTACCGCTGCGTCCCAATCGGGTGCATCCGCTATGGCGGAGCGATAACGACAACAATGTGGGAATAGGCGCGCCCGAAATCGAATACGGTTTCGAACCGCATGGAGAATGGGTCGACCTGATCACCGTCCACAAGGGCGGGCTGTTCGGGACCGACTACCGTATGCTGTTTCCGAGCGACGGAATTGAAGGACTCAAGCGCTTCTATCTTGACTGTCTGGTCGCTTTCGGCAAGCGCGGGCTCGCCTGCCAGCCAGCGATCATTGGGGTTGGGCTTGGCGGGTGTAAGGACACCTGCATGGTGCTTGGCAAGCGCGCGGCCTGCCTGCGCGTTGTTGGAAGCCGGAATGCGGACCCGCGCATCGCCGCGCTCGAGGACGAGTTGAAGGAACTGGGCAATTCCATCGGCATGGGAGCGATGGGATTCGTCGGCAAAAACATGGTGATCGACTGCAACATCGAGGTTGCATACTGCCATACCGGAGGGATGCAGATGTCGATTCACACCTTCTGTCTGTCTTCCCGCAGAGCCGTCGCGCGGCTTTTTCCCGATGGACGGGTCGAATATCGAACCGACCCTGACTGGTTCACCCCATATCAGCGGAGGGACTCCGTGGAGTGGACTCCAATGCTGGACGCCGCAGAATGAAAACGGTGGAAATCAGCACGACGCCAACGCCGGATTCGCTCACTTCCCTGGCGCTGGGCGACGTGGTTTTTCTCAACGGTCTGGTCTACACGGCCCGCGAAGGTGTTTATATGCGGGTGCTGCAGGACGGTGTCGACATTCCGATGGACCTGCCCGCCGTGAGCGCGGCTAATTTCCATTGCTCACCCGCCGCGACCGTCCATGAGGAGGGTACTCCTGATGTTGGTGCCGTGACCGCCACCGCATCGTTTCGATTTGCGAAGTGGTTACCCGAATGGATGGGGAAAACCGGCGCGAAATTGATCATCGGAAAGGGCGGCATGTCGTCGAAGGATTACCGGGAATATTTCGTGCCAAATGGAGCGCTGTATCTTTCGACCGTTGGATATGGGACAGGGGCGCTTCTCGGACGTGGCATGGAGAGGGTGGAAGCCGTCCATTGGAAAGACGAGCTTGGGCTCGCGCAGGCGATGTGGGTGTTCCGGGCACGACGTATGGGCCCCTTCATCGTTGCTTCCGATCACGATGGAAACTGTCTGTTCGAGCGGGAGAACAAGAAGATCAACCGTAATCTCAACCGGATCTATGTGGGATTGAAACCCGCCGTACTGAAGCGATTTGGCGAGACCGACGACAGATCCGACGAGATGATCGGATAGAGCCAAGCCACTCTGCGCTCCGCTTCAGCTCACGCAATCCGGGAGTTGTCATATCTAGTGTCCGCCAGAAAACCGCCAAGCTGCGGTTTTTTGTGGTAAATGACGGAATCCGCCTTGCGGGGATCCGCCGGATATGGCGGTCAGGGTATGCCGCGGAATCCGGCAATCCTCCCCTTCAGGAGGCCCCCATGCGCAGGGTCCACGACACCCAGCGGAGGCCCGGCGCCCCCGACATCACCAGGATCAGGCTGGACGTGAAATCGAGGGACGACATCCCGGCGATCCCGATCGGCCTCCAGGACCCCTGCGGCGACGAAGGGACCCGAAAGCGGCTGTCCGGGCTTCCGGGTCGGCTGGTGCTGCCCGGAAAGGGCCGCCGGGTCGGCGGGCCGGGGATGGAACCGTGGACCATCCTGGTGCTGGGGGTCGTGAAGCAGGGTCCCGGGTGCGGTTCCGACCGGCTTCGGGAACCGGCGAACCAGCACATCCCGATCCGGCGAAGGCCGGAGGCCGGGCCACGGATCATGGGACGGGGACGGATACGGATACCGGCGTCCGGTTGACAGCGTGTCGCTCCCCTCGCCGGAGCTTCCCGCCGGGGTCGGAAGGACGGTCGTGGAGAGGGGCCACAGGGTGGCCGCGGAAAAAGCCTGGCGCCGCGTCGCGCGGCCGCCGTGATTCCTTCGTGGCCGGGACCGACGTGCATCATCCGACCGACCGCAGCCTGCCGATGGACGCGGCGCGGTGCATGGTCCGGGACGTGTCCCGGGCCTGCGGGGGGCCTGGGCCGCCCGGCTGGCGGCGGAAGGAATACCTTTGCGGAAAGCTCCGGAAAGGCTACCTCCGGGTGGCCACGTCACGGCTCGCCAACCCGCGCCCGAGGGACGTGGAGGCGCCGCTCCGGCTCGCCCTGAAGCTGGCGGACAGGGCGGAGGCCAGCCGCGCGGAGATCGACGGTATGTTGGGCATCCCGGGCCCATCGGACAGTATCCGGGGCTTCATCGGCCATGTCAGGCACCGGGCGGACCTGACCGGACGGCGGATCCTGAAGGGAGGGACGATCCCGCACCGCGGGAAGGTGCACCCGATATCCGGGCCGCACACCCGCTGGATATCGAAGGGAAAGGCCGGGGTCCCGGTGGAGCCCGGCGTTCCGATCCGCCTCCTTGAGGACCGGCACCGGTTAATCCTGCACCATTCGGTGATGTGGGAGGGGAGCGACGTGGACGTGGCGGTCCCCATGGGCGGGGAGGCGCGGGCCCGGTTCCCGGATCTCTCGGTGGTGAGCTTCGACCGCAGTCCGCACAGCCCCCCGGACCGGTTGGGGCCTGCCGGGATGCTGGAGCCGACGCCATGCCGCGGAAAGGCAGGCTGTCGAAGGCGGACCGCGTCCGGGAAAGCGGGGAGGCGTTCCGCGGGGCGCGGCGCGCCCACGCCGCCGGCGGGTCGGCCATCAACAGCCTGGAGCACCGCGGTCTGGACCGCTTCGGCGGCCACGGAAAGAAGGGTTTCGCCCGCACCGTGGCGCTGGCGGTGCTGGCCGCGAACGTCCACCGCCCCGGCCTGATGCCGCCGGCGAGGGAGCGCCCCGTGCTTCCCGCCGCTGCGGGGCCCGGACCGGCGTGCCCGCGGGCCGGCGGAGGCCCGGATGTTCACTATATGTTCCCGCCACCGACCGTCCCGTCGAAGCCCCGGGCGGCGCCCCGACGGGCCCGGCCACGGCCCCGTGAAGCCGGAATCCGCCGGATCCGGCCGGATCCCCGGAAAAACACGGGGTTTTCTGGCAGACACTATCTATATGGATGGATGCTCGGTGACAGCCAGCACCGGCTTGGCGAACGGGGCCTTTGTATCACCGTCAATACCGACCGTTCCACCATCACGATGAATTACGTATCCGTCGCGAATGTTATCGACAGGATCTAGATCAGTTCACGCAGGGCGAGAGTAAGCCCGGAAACGAACATCAATCCGACCAAAAGCCAGCGAAACTGGTCATCACGCAATCGCTTGAACACCACTATCCCTGCCTGGGCGGACAGGATAGCGACGGGTAAAGCGACGGCAAGAAGCGTCAGAACCTCGGAAGTATAGATCCCTCGGGCCGCGAACACCATTGCCGTGAGTCCCAGAACGGTTACATTGAATGGCTGAAGCACCGCACGGGTCTCGGATTTCGACCAAGCGCGTATGGCGCACCACATGGTCGGCAATGCGCCCGAAAGGGAGGTCGCACCGCCAAGGACACCACCCAAAAATCCGACGGTGGCATCGCAGAACGGCATCGGGCGGTCGTATCGGGGAAGGTTGCGGCGCAGAATGAAGAATCCGCCGTAAAGCAGCATGAAGGACGCGACCACCAGTTTGAGAAACCGGGGCTCGATGAACGACAGCGCTGCGGCGCCAATGGGAATGCCGGGAAGCGCCGGGAGCAGAAACCGGGCGAGTCGTCGGAAATGCTCCCGAATCGCGCGTCGGACGAGCAGGACACCCTGCAGCCCCGAAACCGTTGAGACGACGGCCACGATGGCGACCGCCTCGATAGGTGAAAGGAACTGCAACCAGAATCCGAGCGCGAACATCGCCGTCCCAAAGCCCGCAAGACCATTCACGAATCCTCCTGCGGCCGCACCGAGTATCAGAAGCATCCAGGTCATGCGAACGCGACCGGGCAGGTTCCACCGAACGTGTCGATGCGACCGGGGACAGGAGATAGGTCGGTAAGTGTCAACCCTGATCCATGACCGGATCGGACATCCGAACCACAATGTTGCGCCGATACAGCGGCGACGCCGTAACCGCAGGTGCCGGTCAACCTCACGACGATGACCCTTGATGCGAGGGACCACCCAACACGGAATCCCGAATTTCAGAACGGTTCACGCTTCCGATCCATCCTGAAGGCCCCAATCCATCACGACCTTTCCCGCGGCGCCGGAAATAAGGGTAGCGAAACCCTCTTCGAACGCATCGATGCCAATTCGGTGCGTGATCAGGCCGCCCACGTCCAGTCCCGATTGTATCAGAGCGATCATCTTATACCAGGTCTCGTACATTTCCCGTCCGTAGATCCCCTTTACATGCAACATCTTGAAGATGATTTCGTTCCAATCGACCGCAGACTCCGTGGGCGGGATTCCCTGCAGGGCGATTTTGCCGCCGCCGTTCATGCGACCGATCATCTGACGCATGGCCTCAGCCGCTCCGGACATCTCCAGTCCGACATAAAAACCTTCGGTCATTCCGATATCGCCCATAACGTCGCGCAGAGAGCGTCGTTTGGGGTCAACTACGTTCTGGACTCCCATTTTCCGGGTCAGATCGAGTCGATACGGAGCGATATCCGAGACAACCACCTTACGCGCACCGATTTTCTGGGCGACGAGCGCACCCATGATCCCGATATCGGTCCCGCTCCCGTAACAAGCACATCCTTGCCGACAAGATCGAAGCTCAGAGCGGTGTGAACCGCGCTGCCAGGCGGGTCGAACACCGAAGCGGTCCCATCGGAAATATCATCGGGGACGGATACGACATTCGCCTCCGGAAGCACCAGGTATTATGCGAAGCTGCCGAGGAGGTGGACGCCGACACCAGGAGTGTTTCGACAAGGGTGCACTCGTCCGGCACGGCAGTTTCGGCAGGCACCACAGACGATATGTCCTTCAGCCGAGACGCGCTGACCGATCCGGTATCGTGGCGCTGCGGAACCTACGTCAACGATCTCTCCGCAGAATTCGTGCCCGACAACCATGGGTACGGGCACGGTTCCGGCCGACCATTCGTCCCATTTCCAGATATGCAGGTCGGTGCCGCAGATCGCGGATTTCCGAACCCTGATCATCACATCGCGCGGCCCGGGTTCAGGAATAGGCACTTCTTCCATCCAAAGCCCGGGTTCAGGACGGGACTTCATCAGAGCTTTCATAAGGTCGGTCATAGGTTCATCCTTACCGAATGGCTCGCCACGGGCCAGCTTTGATTCTCTTCATAGCGCATACTCGTTCAACATCATTGCCGCATGGGAATTCGACGGATGATACGTCCGGTCCATTCGGAACGGAGCACGAACCATGAGATGAATTCTGCCGACGGTCTCGCGCGGTGCGGGTCAACCTCTCCTGTCGGACATCGTTTGCCCTAGCCGACGCTGCGTGGCCGGGGGAAGAAGCTTCTCTTCCAGTTCAAAGCGGGACGCGGCGTGTCATACCTCGTTGCGCGAAGAAATTCGGACCGCTGCCGCCGCCGATGTGACGGCCAACGTCATAGTCTTCACACTCCCGACATTTTTGTTTGATTCGATCATAGGTTTCTCCACATGTAGATGATGACGGCGATGATCGCCAAAACGGCGGTTGCGGTCTGTAGAGGCAAGAATGCGGGATCGAGTACTAACAGGATTGTCCCTATGCAAGCGGCTGCGAGCGATAGGTTTAGAAAACGGTCCAAAGGGAATTCCTTGGCTGTGGGGTAGTATGATTGCCGCGTGTAAACATACTACCCCGAGGTTGCTTTACGGATGATACACTCGCAAGATTCTAGACTCTTGCTCTTGGTGCTTACGGTCGGCTAGTCCTTCTCGATACTCCTCTTCAGACACTTCACACTCTTCCCCACTTCCAGTCCGAAGTGCAACACCGGCCCGTCTCCGGAGGGGGGGCCGACCGAAACCGGGCGGGCGCGCCTGCGGAATTCCCTCTCCCCCGTCGGCCGACGGGGCGAAGCGCCTCAGGGAGGCCGCGCCCGCGCGAAAGCCTCCGCCGGCGTCAGGTGGCCGGGCGCCTTGCGGGCGCGCGCGTTCAGGATGTCCTGGACCCGCTTCACGCGGGCGTCCGTGACCTGCCGCAGGTCGGTCCCCTTCGGCAGGTACTGGGGCGGCGGCCCGTTGGTGTGCCCGTTCAGGCCCCGCTCCCACGAGTGGTGGGGCGTCGGGAGGAGGAAGTCTGCCTCCAGCGCCTTCGCCACCTTCGCGTGCCCCGCGAACTCCCCGCCGCTGTCCGCCGTGATCGTGTGGACCCTGGCGCCGAGCCCCTCGGGAAGGTCGGTCATCGCCCCGCCGGCCGCCTCCGCCCTCTTTCCGTCAACCCGTTGGACAGGCGTGAATTCCGGGCATCCGTCAACGGGCGACACCACCGCACCGCCGTGTCCCCCGCCGATCACCGTGTCCGCCTCCCGGTCACCGGTCCACGCCTTCGCCCCGACCTCTTCCGGGCGCTCCGGGATGTCCCTCCGGCCCGGGATGTGACCCCGGCCCGCGTGACGACCGCCCTGCCGGTCCGGTTTCTTTCCCCGCCGCCGCAGGTGCCCGCAAGGCGTTCCTCCGTCCCCGCCGTCCGCGCGTACGAGGTCGTATATCCGCTGACGGCCGACCATGCCGGGGTCCTCCAGCCGGAGACGCCCCGGGACCCGCTCCGGGCTCCAGCCCTCCCCGGCTTCGCCACGACCTTCGCCCGGCGCCCCTCCGTCAGCTTCCCCGGGACCGAAGAGGCCCCGCTCCGGCGCCCGGTGGCCTTCCTCCGCGCCTGTCCCTGCCGGTATCCCCGCCCGCCGCCGTCGCGTCGGATCTCCCGCGATATGGTGGCCGGATGGCGGCCCGGCCGCCCGGCGATGGCCCCGTTCGAAAGCCCGCTTTTCCCCGTCGCGTATATCCGGCATCTTCCGTCGAAGGTCAGATGACGGTAGCTCTCGGGCATGACACTCTCCTATCCTGAGCACAGGGACTGTCGCCGTTATCCGGCCGATTCGCGGGATGCCGCACCCGGAACGCGGCTTCCCACCATCAACGGTGTTGCACTTCAGGGCGGAACGGGGGCAGCCTGTCCCAATGAACATTAGGCGAATTTGGGCGAGGTCTGATCGCGTCCAATCTTCCCAATGTTTGTTAAGGAGGTTAGGTTCTTCAGTGAGGGTCATCTTTCACTCCAAGCGCTTTTTCCATCATCGCAAAGACTGTTTTCAACGAGTTCCGCGGGGCTACCGCCAATGGCTGTGTTCACCGAGCGGGTATCGGCGGAAAGGAAACGCATGGTGGAGTCCCCGCCGGCGAATCTGGCGAATACCGTGAAGATGCTTAGGCCGACTGGTGCCGGTGAAGGGACTCGAACCCCCGACCCATGCATTACGAATGCATTGCTCTACCAGCTGAGCTACACCGGCACATTCTCGCTTGATAGGCCGCCGAGCGGTTCTTCGCAATCCCTTTCGCGGCTGCGTATGAACCGCGGCAGGTTTCCGTCTCCGGGACGGTTCGCCGCGAGATCAACGCTCCTCCCAATCAGGTACATCCAGCGAAAGCGGCGGGTCTCACGCCGAACAAATGAACGCGATCATGAGGGAGCGGGACCATGCGATCCCACTGGCGTGTAAATTCGCACGGAACGGGTTCGGCCAAGCCAGTCCGAAATTCCGTCCAACGAATTCAATGTGGTGCTGCCGGAGAGATTTGAACTCTCGGCCTCTCCCTTACCAAGGGAGTGCTCTACCCCTGAGCTACGGCAGCGTATGGCGGGTGGTTAGATACAAATACATCTGGCCGCAAGTGCAATCTGGACGCGGCAACGCCGTTACGATAGAGAGTGGAATATGGCGGAAACGCACGGAAAGAAAGACGGAAAGCATAGCTCCGACGACCGCAGGCAACGGCTGAAGGCGGCGCTTAAGGCCAATATGGCAAAGCGAAAAACTCAGGCCCGGGCGCGATCGGAAGCGGAAAAGCGCACTGAATAAGCGTGCGCGAACCTGAATATTGAGGCGGGTACCGAGGCGGAAATGGACTCGATCATCGTTAAGGGTGGGCGATCGCTCCGGGGAGAGATTCCCGTGGCGGGGGCCAAGAACACCTGTCTGAAACTTATGTGCGCGACCCTTTTGACCGAAGAGCCGCTCACGCTGACCAACGTGCCACTTCTATCGGATGTGGCAACCCTTACGCTGCTACTGGAATCTCTCGGCTGCGAAGCGGCACGCCTGCAGGGTGGCAGGGCGATGGTTCTAAGCGCGGCGAATATCGTGGATCGGAAAGCGCATTATGACATCGTCCGAAAGCTTCGCGCCTCGTTCAATGTTCTCGGTCCCCTGATCGGTCGCTTTGGCGAAGCGGTGGTTTCGCTGCCGGGCGGGTGCGCGATCGGCGCGCGTAAAGTCGACCTGCATCTGGCTTCGCTGGAAGCGATGGGAGCAACGATCGAACTCAAGGATGGATACGTTCACGCCGATGCGCGAAATGGTCTCACAGGAGCGGAAATCGAATTTCCGTTGGTCTCGGTAGGAGCGACCGAGAACGTCATGTGCGCGGCGGCACTGGCCAAAGGCAAAACCGTTCTCAAAAACGCGGCGCGCGAGCCCGATACCAAGGCGCTCGCCGATTGCTTGATCGCGATGGGTGCGCGGATCGAAGGGGCCGGGACACCCACGATAACCATCGAAGGGGTCAGTCGGCTGCACGGAACCACGCATCGCGTCATTCCTGACCGGATCGAGCTCGGCACCTACATGATTGCGGTCGGGATCGCGGGTGGTGACATCGAACTCATCGATGGCAGGCGTGAACCGGTAGGCGCGCTGTCCGACGCAATGGAAAGAGCGGGCGTAGAGATCACCCAGACCGGGCGAGGACTGAGGGTTCGGCGCGAAGGCTCCCGGGTCATGCCGGTCGATGTAAGGACCGAACCGTTCCCCGGCTTTCCGACCGATCTCCAGGCGCAGATGATGGCGATGATGTGCATCTCCGATGGCACCAGTATGCTGGAAGAAACGATTTTTGAAAATCGTTTCATGCACGCACCGGAATTGATTCGCATGGGTGCGAACATCGATGTACATGGCGGGCACGCCAAAGTGACCGGAGTCGAGCGGTTAAAGGGCGCACCGGTCATGGCAACGGACCTGCGCGCCTCAGTGTCCCTTATACTGGCCGGCCTGGCTGCCGAAGGAGAGACGATGGTCAGCAGGGTATACCACCTCGACCGCGGCTACGAACATGTCGAGGAAAAGCTCGCTGCGCTCGGTGCAAATATAGAACGGATCAATACCGAATGAGCGAAGACGCAGGTTTCCTGGACAGGCTCGACACGCCACTGCGACTGCGGGCGCTCGAACCGGACGATCTGCGGGTGATCTCCGCATTGGTGCAGGACGCGGTGTTCCCTGCATCGGAAATGGCGTGGCGCGCCAAAGAGCGGCGATTCGCGGTTCTGCTCAACAGGTTTCGCTGGGAGGACAGGGATCGGATCGAACCCGAACGTGTGCGGTCGCTTCTGGTCATCAATGAGGTTCTTGGTCTGAGCAGCCAAGGCGTGAAGCCCGGCGACGAAACGCTCGTTCTGTCCTTGCTTACGATCAGTTTCAAACCGGGATCGGATGGAGCGGGAAAGATTCTTCTGACCCTGGCGGGGGATGGTGCGATCACCGTGGATACCGAAGCGCTGGACGTCACGATTGAGGACGTAACGAAGCCATATATCGCGCCGTCGAGATCGGTTCCAAACCACCCGGAGTGAGGAAAGGTGCCAAAGTTTCTTTCGATCGGAGAGCCGGATTTTGGGTCGCGGTTCGATGCGCTCCTTTCCATGAACCGGGAAAATTCTCCGGACGTGGATGCCGAAGTCGCGGCCATCATCGAGGATGTCCGGGCGCGTGGCGATGCGGCATTGATTGAGCTGACCGCGAGATTCGACCGATTGGAACTGAAGCCGGATTCGCTCGCTTTCCGGGAGTCGGAAATCGAAGCCGAATGCTCCCGTGTTCCGACGGCAGAGCGGGTGGCCCTGGAAACGGCCGCCGAGCGCATCCGAGACTATCATCTCCGGCAACGTCCCGTCGACGCCAGATGGACCGATGCGGTCGGCGCCACGCTTGGCTGGTGCTGGACACCGGTTGAAGCTGCGGGACTTTACGTTCCAGGAGGGTTGGCAAGTTACCCGTCCTCGGTCCTTATGAACGCCATTCCAGCCAACGTGGCAGGCGTTGACCGGCTATCGATGACGGTCCCGACACCAGATGGGGAAACCAATCCTCTGGTGCTTCTAGCGGCACGGCTGGCGGGCGTGAACACGATCTATCGACTTGGCGGTGCGCAGGCGATCGCCGCGCTCGCATACGGCACCGAATCGGTTCGGTCAGTCGACAAGATCACCGGCCCGGGCAACGCCTATGTGGCCGCCGCGAAACGACAGGTGTTCGGAAAGGTGGGAATCGACGTGATCGCGGGACCGTCCGAAATCCTTGTCATCGCCGACCGGAACAACGATCCGGACTGGATCGCCATCGATCTGCTTGCCCAGGCCGAGCATGACGCAAACGCCCGGTCAATTCTGATCACGGACAACGAATCGTTCGGTCGGAACGTGGCCAGATCGGTGGACTCCTTGCTTGCGACGCTTGAGCGGCGCGACGTCGCGGCTGCGAGTTGGCGTGACTATGGTGCCGTGATCGTGGTCGATACCCTGGATCAGGGAATGAGCCTATCGAACCGACTGGCGCCGGAGCATCTGGAAATATGCGTGGAGGATCCTGAATCCCTGGCGCGGGGTGTACGTCATGCCGGTGCGGTTTTCCTGGGACCCTTCACTCCAGAGGCGATCGGGGACTATATCGGAGGGCCGAACCACATCCTTCCGACGGGAAGGTCGGCTCGGTTCTCGTCCGGTCTGAGCGTACTCGACTTCGTCAAACGCACGACATTCGCGCGAATGACGCCCAGGGCGATGGCCACCATCGGACCGGCCGCCGAAACGCTGGCCAATTCGGAGTCGCTGCAGGCGCATGGCCTAAGCGTACGCGCCCGTCTCGACCTTCTAAAGGATAAGGCGTCCTGATGTCGAGCCATACTTCCGCACTCAGACATATCAGCATCGATGACAGCGGCCTGCCTCCACCGACCCCGGAGATCGAACAGGAGCGAAAAGTGGCGATTTTCGACCTACTGGAGGAAAATTCATTCTCGATTCCGGAAAGAAACGGCAGGACCGCGCCCGAAGGACCGTATGATCTCGCCCTTTCCATTCGCAATGGACGGCTGGTATTCGGCATCGGCAAAGTGGATGGTTCGGCAGTAGTGGAATTCCACCTGTCCCTTGGACCCTTCCGCCAGACGGTCAAGGACTATTTCCAGATCTGCGAGAGTTATTTCGACGCGGTCAGGAAGCTACCGCCGAGTCGCATTGAAACCATCGACATGGCTCGGCGCGGCATCCACGATGAGGGGGCGCGGCTTCTGCAGGAGCGCCTTGAAGGAAAAGCGATCATCGATTTCGACACGGCACGGCGGCTGTTCACCCTGATCTGCGTCCTTCACTGGGGAGGTTAGGCTGTATGCCTGACCATCTTCCGTCCTCGGTGCTGTTCTGCTGCGATTACAACGCGGTCAGAAGCCCGATGGCGGAGGGTCTGATGAAAAAGTTCTACGGGCAGGATGTTTACGTTCAGTCCGCGGGAGTCCGGAACGATCTCGAAATTGACGGATTTGCGATATCGGTCTGCCAGGAGCTCGGAGTTGAGCTCTCTCGCCACCGCGTTCGATCCTTCGCCGAAATGGAGGCGTGGGGCGATGACCTGTCGGGATTCGATCTGATCGTGGCTATGTCGCCGGCCAGCCAGCGCCAGACATTGGAAATGACCCGGATATTCCATCTTGAAGTGGAATACTGGCCCGTGCTTGACCCTACGGGCCTGGGTTCGCGACGGGAGGACCGACTGGACGCCTACCGGCAGACCCGCGATCAAATCCTGCGACGAATGCTCGAACGATTTGGACCGGCGACCAACGAGTCGAGATAGACGACTCACTCAGCGCACATCAAGGGACCGGGAGTTGATCCGAGATTCTTGTGTATTGGGACATTGCGAGAAACGGTAAAGTCACGCTGGGCCGCTGTGTCCTTCCTATCTGAGGACTTAAAGAAATGCTTCACGCAGCGTTTCGTTGACGAATTGCCGCGAATTTACACACCGCATCGACCTCGAATTAAGTACAAATCCGAGCATGCAACGGGTAGGCGCTTTAGGGCCCGTTGACATTCACCCCGCGGCGATCACGGCGGCGGCCGCGGGAACCGTCGCCCGGAAGCCCGGTTCCGTCCCGTCACAGCGGGTGGCGACGGCCCGGAACTCCCCGATCCTCGCAAAACGGTTCCCGGTCCGGCGCCGCCATCCATACATCCCCCCACCGTGCCCGCGCGCCTCCTTCCGGTTCCCGCGGGAGGGAACCAACACCTCCGCCCCGCGCCCGCCGGGTTCGCCGACGGACGCGCCGGAAGACCGGGCCTCCGCGGGAGCGTCCGACGCCGTTCTCGCGGCCCCCTTCCTCCCGCCGCCTTCCGGTGGGCCCGCGTCACGGCGCCGTCCACGAACGGGCGCTCCAGGTCGAGATCCCCCGACGGCACCCTGGAAATACGGTCGGTCACGCCTTCCGGCACCCGGCGCCGGCGGCGCCCGGACACGCCGCTCCATTTCCCGAAGCGCCCGGAAAGGCCGCGCCGGGGGACACCCGTCCGCGCCCTCCGGAGGATGGCTCCGGCGAAGGGGCGACCGTCCGCCGCCGTGACCCCGGGGTCGCCCGCCACATTCCGCCCGTAGGTCCGTGCCCGCCCCTTTCCATGGTTGCGTCCCCGGTTGCCCGTGACGCCGTTCCGGCTATGTTCGGGGACGGATATGAACGGTCCAGACCGGCGGTTCAACAGGGAATGTCAACGGGTCCTTAGCCCGATGCGGATGAAAACGAATCCAGCCCCAGAATACGGTGCGGCTGTGAAGAGGGATTCTCTTCAGCTGCGATATCGAATCCCCTAGTTTCGAGCGGGAGTCCATCTCCACCGTTCACCTCGTAGAGAGCCTGACGGCCATCGTCAGAAACGAAGAGTTCCTTGGCGTCGATACGGCATTAATCGGAGATATGCCTTCCAAATCCTTAAGGACACGGCCTAACCGAACGCGCTTTTGCTCAGAAAAGCATCGAACCGGGATAGCGTGTCCACAGCCCGAAACGCCCGTTTCAACCTTTAAGGAACGGGTTGATTCCGAATCCGGCGAATGGGCGCGTCAGCGCCAGGAAAACCGTGCATTACGGCGAGATCCGCCGACTGGGGAGAAATGTCTGCGAAAGCACCTTTTCAAGGTACCTGTGACGGTATAGGACATATTGTCAGGAAACGACACAGGGTTACGGTTGTGGATACTCTCCCCAAAACCGAATTCGCGGAATTGATGAACCGTGCCGGACTGGGCATCGAGCAGACCGCCAGCCTGCTCGGGGTCAGCGGCCGGACGGTTCGGCGGCATGCGAAGGGCGAGGGGAAACGGATCGACATACTGAAACTCGACAGACTGCGGCAGGCCGCGGATTCCAGATGCGCCGCCCGCCTTTCGGAATGCTTCCGTTTCGTGGACCTCTTCGCGGGCGTCGGCGGCATGAGGATCCCCTTCGAGGAGATCGGTGGGCGTTGCGTCTTCACCGCAGAACGGGACCGTTTCTGCCGGGAGACCTACAGCGCGAACCTGCCGGAACCGGCCGACAGCGATCACATACTGGCGGGCGATATACGCCCCTGGGCGTCACAGCCCGCCGGGATCCCGGCCCATGAGGTCCTGCTCGCGGGGTTTCCCTGCCAGCCGTTCTCGATCGCGGGCGTCAGCAAGAAGAACGCGCTTGGCCGCCCCCACGGTTTCATGTGCGATGCACAGGGTACCCTGTTCCACGATCTGGCCCGCATCATCGGCCATCATCACCCGCTGGCATTCCTGCTGGAGAACGTGAAAAACCTCGAACGGCACGATGGCGGTAGGACATTCGCCATCATCAGGCGCGTTCTGGAGAAGGAGCTCGGCTACCGGATTTTCCACAGGATCATCCCGTCGACACCGTGGGTGCCGCAGAAACGGGAACGCATCTTCATCGTCGGCTTCAGGGACGGGAACGTACCGTTCGATTTCGACGGACTCGCGGTCCCTGAAGGCGACGGCCCGAAGCTGGATGCGATACTGGAGAAAAGTGTCGATTCGAAATACACGCTGACGGAACATATGTGGACCTACCTGAAAGCCTATAAAAGGAAGCACCGGGCAGCGGGGAACGGCTTCGGCTATTCGCTGTTCGGGTCGGATGACGTCGCCCGGACGCTCTCCGCCCGGTACCACAAGGACGGTTCCGAGATACTGATCCGGCAGCGGGGCGACCGCCCCCGACGCCTCACCCCGCGCGAATGCGCACGGCTGATGGGTTTCCGCGGGCGGGACGGGTCCGAATGGGTCTTTCCGGTCTCCGACACCCAGGCCTACCGCCAGATGGGAAACGCTGTGGTCGTGCCGGTGGTCAGGGCCATCGCGCGGCTTATGCAGCCACGCATCGCGGACGCGATGGAACTGGACGGCCGCGTGCTGCCCGAGGCGATGCAGGCACGGCTTCCGTTGCCCGAACCGGCCATCGCCGCCGAGTGATCACTGTGATACCGGAAATAGGTCCGGCTGGATTCCATAACCGGATATGGAGGATCGGGCGATGAAACGCGGACATCTCGCCGACCGTTTCGAGGGTGTCGGAGTCAAGCGGCTGTCAGCCGTGGACGCCGATCCCGGGCGTTCGAACCAGCACGAGATCGGGACGACGCTGAAGATGCGTCAGGACTTTCTCGGCGAGGTGCGCCGGGAGCGGGCACCGACCATGTATGTCTGGCTCGGAGAGGACCGGGAAGGCATCACCGTCGAGAGCTGGTCCCACCATTACGACAGCCGCCTGGATGCCCGTGGACGGTCACCGGAATGGCGGCTGTACTATCCCTCCAATCCCGTCACGGAAGCCATGCGACCGGGAGATACCCTTTTTCTCGCGAAAGACAGAAACGGCGGACGCTGGTTCATCGTGGCTCCGAAGGGATCGACAGGCGAGAGCCAGCTTCTATGGCTCTTCGGGCTGCGCCCCGAAGGTCAAAAGTTCGTCTCCCGGGAATTCACGGGCGCCGAGCCGGAACTGGACTTCGCCGCCCGGTACATACTCGATGGTTTGGGCGTGGAGTACGGGGAGCCGGAAGCCGACAGGCTGGACGCCATGGTCGAAAGATACGGGGCCACCTTTCCGAAAACGGCGGAGTTCTCGCGGAACGCGCGCGACACCCTGCCCGAGGCGAGCGCCCTGGACGACCCCGACGCGGCCCTTCTGGCATGGCTCGACCGTGAGGAGGCCCTATTCCGCAGGCTTGAGCGCCGAATCGTCACCGAACGCCTTGAACTGGGCTTCATGACGCCGGACGGTGCTGAAGTGGAGGAGTTCATCGGCTTTTCGCTTGGAGTCCATAACCGAAGGAAGTCGCGCATGGGATATTCGCTGGAGCACCAGGTCGCGGCGGTACTGGACGCCCATAACGTCGCGTATGCGCGCGATGCGATCATCGATGACAGCAACAAACCGGATTTCCTCTTCCCGAGCCTTGAGGCTTACAAGGCGGCCGACGCGGGCGATCCGGCGCTGACGATGCTCGGCGCCAAGTCATCCTGCAAGGAGCGCTGGCGGCAGGTGCTGCGCGAGGCCGACAAGATTCCCCGCAAGCACCTACTGACGCTGGAACCGGGCATCACCGAGGCGCAGACCGAAAAGATGGAGGCGTCGAAGCTTCAGCTGATCGTTCCGAAAGCGATACAGGTGAGCTACACGGCGACCCAACGGGAATGGCTATGGTCGGTGGCCGACTTCATCGCGATGAGACGGGCCGGACAGAGCGGGCCCGCATGAACCACAATCGTGGATAGCCGGAAACGCTCATTCATCATCTGAATCCGCCTCGCTATCGGCTTCAAGAAAGCGCTTCACTCGCGCAGCAGGCGTTTCACCGTCAAACATCCAATAAAGCCAGCCGCTGGAGGGCCGGTCTTCCGGCGCGCCCGTCGGCGACGGGGCCTTCGACGCGGACCGGCCCGTCGGGGAACCGGCGGGCGCGGGGCGGAGGCGGTTATTCCCTTCCGCGGGAACCGGAAGGAGGTGCGCGGGCACGACGGAGGGATGTATGGATGGCGGCGCCGGACCGGGAACCGTTTCGCGAGGATCGGGGAGTTCCGGACCGTCGCCACCCGCTGTGACGGGACGGAACCGGGCTTCCGGGCGACGGTTCTCCGGCCGCCGCCGTGATCGCCGCGAGGTGAATGTCAACGGGCTTTAGGAATCAAGCAACCTGGCCTATAAATGTCAGACCGGTTCTGACTGCCGATCAGCGGTTGACCATAACAATCAATACCGACCTGCGAACGGCGAAGTATTACTTGGCCCATTGGATCGGGATCCTGTATTGGATGGCGAAGAAATCGCCCGTTGCTTGAATCTTACCGATGCAGGCGGAGGCAGCCCGATGGTTAGCCAACGAAGTCATTCCGGAGTTGAGCCGGACGAGGCAACCTGGAGAACGGTTCGAGATCTGTCCGAAGAATATTGGAGTTGGTCTCTGGATAGCGCCCGCATGGCAGCTCGGCGATGGACCAAAGTACGACGGCAGCTCGAGGAGCCAACATCCGACCGCACTCCGATAGAAATATGGTTGAGGGAACAGAGACGGGCGTTCGCCATCGAAACCGGGCAGATCGAAGGTCTATATCTGCTTCGAGGGGGAGTTACCGAGGCACCGGTCACTGAAGGATTCGAGAGTGCGCGTTCAGAGCATTCCGTGACGGCGGTCGCGGGCCGTTCACTCAAAGGTTTGCTGCAGGATCAGGAAGCGGCGATCGCGATGATGTTCACCCACGTAAAGGACGAGCGACCTCTAAGAGTTTGAATCATAAGTCACTGATATCATTAAACTATTGTTTTTCATGGAGTTGACGCCCTCGCCACCCGCCTGAGCAGGAACCGGCAGGCGGCCAGCTGCGCCCATGCCAGCTAGTTCTCGCTGAGCCTTTCGTAATCTTTCGACAGGCGGCGGCACCGGCCCATCCAGGCGAAGGTCCGCTCCACGACCCAGCGGCGGTAGAGAACAGTGAACCCTTTGACATCCTTCGGTTTTTCGACGATCCTGATCACGTTCGACAACCCCATCCCCTCAAGCCGCTCCCGCAGCTTCGGACCCGGGTGGCCACCGTCGGCGAACAGCCTACACACCGTGGGCACCGTCTCCAGCAGCTTCGCGATCAGGTCCGGCGCCCCGTCCCGGTCCTGGATGTCGGCGGTGTGAACCGTCATGACGATCGGTGTGCCGTCGGCGTCCACGATCAGGTGCCTTTTCCTCCCCTTCACCTTCTTCCCGGCGTCGTAGCCGCGGGGCCCGCCGCTCTCCGTGGTCCTCACCGACTGGCTGTCGATCGAGGCGGCGGTCGGCTCCGCGGAGCGCCCCGAACACCGCCGCGCGAGGTCCCGGAGACGATGCACGAGACGCTCCGGGAGCCCGCTCCGCCGCCATGCGTAAAAATAGTTCCGGTCGGTGGAAAACGGTGGATATCCAGAGGGTAACGCGCGCCACTGGCATCCCGTGGACAGGATATACCGGCCCGCGTCGGACACCGACCGAAGGTCGACCTCGCGCGGCCGTCCCATCCTTCCCCGCTTCGGCAGCATCGGCTCGATGATGGTCCATTCGGCGTCGGTCAGGTCATTTTGACTGTGGTCGTCCGGGCGCTTATGGATCTGTTGGGTGGTCCTGTTCCAGGGCATGGCTCTCTCCGTATTTGGTTGCTTTCACCAACCGGAATGCCACATCCTGCGGGACCACTCAACTTATGGAACAAACTCTAAGCGACTCCACCATCAAGGAATGGCACGCTTTACTGACAGGTCATCAGGATACAGCGTCAGGGATCGACACCCTTGGCAATCATGTCGAGATCCAGATCATCTAGGGGCAACGGAAAATTCGCCCGAACAATCCCCGCCGCCCCGACGGGGTGATTCACGAATAATGCCCACCCGAACAGATGCAGAGCGAGACCGATCGCATTCTGAGCTTTCATGCCGGTCATGCCAGCCTTGGGCTTTCCCCGGAAATCGAATCCGCGTGGCTTCATCATGAATTCGTTCGGATCCACCCATTTCAGGACGGCAACGGTCGCGTCGCACGTCAGCTCATGGCCTTCGCATACGCCAAAGCGGGCGAGTTTCCACCGATCATCGGCGCGTTTGGAAACAGGCCTGTATCGACGCCCTCGATGCCGCCGACAGAGGACGCATTCGTGCTTTAGCTGGGTTTCTCGGTGAACGTGCCGCGCAACGCAGCAACGCGGCGGCACTTCGGGGCGAGAGTATATTGGATGGAAGCACGGTCATGCCGCATGGCAATGGCGGGGTAACCAGAGACGGAAAATACTATCCGCCCAAGCCATAGACCCGAAGCCAATGAGAACGATCTATCCGCCGCGATTCCAGCGTTTTCATTCAACAAATGGGTTCACGATCCGCAGCCGCCCTTCAACGACAAGTCCATTCTGCATGTCTTCCGAATAGAGAATTGCGCAACCGCTCTGAAGCGCCGCCGCCACAATCATCGCGTCATAGACGGAAATCATATAGCGTTCGCCAAGCGCTTGGCCGATATCATGGGTCTCGGATGTAAGATCACAGACTGAACAAAGCTGGCGAACGCCTTCCAGAAACAGTCCCGCATCGTTCCAGGAGAGACCGGCTTTGCGTATGCAGCTCACCAGGGCTTCGTTCAGTACCTGTACGCTGACCACACCACCCTTCATGAGAATTTTTTCGGCGGTTCTCGCCTTCGGTCCAATATCAAGCAGGTATAGAATGACATTCGTATCGAAGAACTTAGCGGGCATTGGCTTCGTCTCGGCTCAAACGCGCATCTGAAGCAAGCCGTCCTCTGAACCTACGTAACCTTCCAAGAACCTCGTCCGGGCGTTCCCGACGCGTAACGGTGAGCCCAATTTCTCCGGGAAGCAGATCGATATGGTCGCCTTCCTTGAGTCCGAGTTCACACACAAGCTTCGCGGGCAGACGTACAGCCAGCGAATTGCCCCATTTTGAAACCCGCATGATAGCTTTCTTCCAGGAAATGATATACAAACGAATGTGTATATCCAATGTTGGAAAAACGCAAGGTCATAATTGGTCTGAAGACCGGGAGAATTCCAGACTTCTCAATCACGGCTTCGATATCCGAACGCATGTTCGCTGTACGGCGAACATTCAAGACCAAATCACCCGGGGGTTGTCACCGCATGCACATCCAGCAAACGGCAACGGAAACCATTTTGGATCAGCAACCGTCCGCAGGGATGGCTCCAACCAACTCTCATTCACCCCCCGGCACGCCCATCGGGAACCATTCAGCCCTGCGTCAGTCAGTGAAACAGGCAGGGTCCGGACATTTCCGAGACCAACAGATATAGGTGTCCACCCATTTCGTCTTTCTGACAGTGCCTGTAATCGAAAATTCAAGAACGCCGTTCTGGACAAACGCATGAACGCCGAGCCATCATCCGGGTTATTTTGACAACCTGATGCGGTCGGAAGCGTTGACATCGCCATACTCTATGGCCAGTTCTCCGGCGAAACCGATGCAAATGGAAGGTTACGGTCCGAATGTCGATTCCCCAAACGGGTGGCGCACCCATCGAAGCTTACGCGCAGCTTGCGGCGTATATCGCCGAAGGCTGCAGACCACGCGGTGAATGGCGCATCGGTACCGAGCATGAGAAATTCGGCTACTGCGCCGCGACGCACCTTCCCTTGCCCTATGACGGTCCCCGTTCGGTACGGGCGGTGCTCGAGGGCCTTCATCACCGCTTCGGATGGTCGCCGATCTACGAGGAAGAGAACATCATCGGCCTGACAAAAGACGGAGCGAATGTAAGCCTCGAACCTGGTGGTCAGCTTGAGTTATCCGGCGCTCCGCTGGAGACGATCCACCAGACCTGCGATGAAGTGAACGAGCACCTTCGTGAAGTCCGGGAAATCGCTGAAGGAATGGGTGTGCGGTTCATTGGCCTCGGTGCGGCGCCTGAGTGGACCCACGAGCAAATGCCGCTGATGCCGAAAGGAAGATACAGATTGATGACGGATTACATGGGCCGCGTCGGAACCCATGGTACACAAATGATGTACAGAACTTGTACCGTGCAGGTAAATCTCGATTTCTCATCTGAATCCGATATGGTGAAAAAGCTGCGAGTCGCACTTTCACTGCAGCCGGTTGCAACGGCCCTCTTCGCGAATTCTCCATTTTTCGAAGGTAAACCCAATGGCCACAAAAGCTGGCGCAGCCGGATCTGGCGTGACCTTGACGCCGACCGCACGGGCATCCCCTCCTTCGTATTCGAGGACGGGTTCGGATTCGAGCGTTGGGTGGAATACGCGCTCGACGTCCCGATGTATTTCGTGTTCCGAAAGGGGCGATATATCGACGCTCTCGGACAGTCCTTCCGAGATTTCCTGAACGGTGCATTGCCCGCGCTGCCGGGAGAGACGCCTTTGCTGGGTGATTGGGCCGACCATTTGACCACCCTGTTTCCAGAGGCGCGGGTCAAGAGGTTTATCGAAATGCGGGGCGCTGACGGTGGACCTTGGCGGCGGCTGTGCGCCCTTCCCGCCTATTGGGTCGGCTTGACCTACGACCGAACTTCCCTCGACGCGGCGTGGGACCTCGTGAAGGGCTGGGATCAGGAAACGCGCGAGGCGCTGCGGGTCGCCGCGTCGGTGGATGGGCTTCAGGGGCAGGTAGGCGACCTCCGGATTATTGACCTCGCGACCGAGACGGTTGCGATTTCCAAAGCCGGGCTCAGGTCCCGTGCACGTCCCGGGCTGGGAGGGATGGTTCCGGACGAACGCCACTTCCTGCACGCGCTGGAAGAAAGCCTGGAGTCAGGAAAAACGCCTGCGGACGAGCTGCTCGACCACTACCACGGGGAATGGCAGGGCGACCTAAGCCGGATCTACGATGAATACAGCTATTGACCGAGTGGCGGATCCCATTCATCCGTCCGAAATCGGCAACGGTGACCATGGCCTCAAGGGACCGTATACACCGGTGCCATTTCCGTTGTTCCGGGACCACAGGACCAATTCATCGGCTGGGTGATTTCGATGAAACGGCTGGGAACCGGTTGACGGTAAAGCGAAGGCATTCTCGCTCGAGGATTCATTCGGGCATACCTCTATCGTCCGATCCTGGGTTCGGTCCCGTTCCACAGACGCCCTATATTGGTTGAGTGTTTGACGAAGATCAGCAGGGCCATGACACCGACCAGAACCGCTAGATGCCAGTGGTGGAAAACCAATGCACAGACCGGTGCGAGGACCGCCGCTGAAAGCGCCGAGAGCGAACTGATTCGGAACGATGCCGCAACCACCAGCCAGATGGCACAGGCGATCGCTCCGATGGGAAAGCTCAGCGCGAGCAGCGTACCCAGAAACGTCGCGACACCTTTCCCGCCCCGCAAGCCGAGAAACAGCGGGAAAAGGTGCCCGATCATCGCGAACAACCCCGCGATGCCCGCCGCGCTCTCGCCCGCAAACCAGCGTGCGGCAATCACCGCAGCCGCGCCCTTGCCCGCGTCGCCCAGGAGCGTCAGGGCAGCCGCCGGCCTATTGCCTGTGCGAAGCACGTTGGTGGCACCGATATTGCCCGATCCAATCTTCCTGAGGTCCCCCAGACCGAACAGCCATGCCATCAGCAGCCCGAACGGCACCGAACCCAGAAGATAGGCCAGGATCGCGCATGAGATGATCTGCGATGGTTCCATGCCTAATCCCCCGGTATGGCCAACACCTCTTGTATAGAGACGCGAGGATCCGGGAACCGTCATCGTCCATCCCGGCCCGCCCGTCCCTACCGCACTCCTGCAGCCGTGTCAGTCCCTCGAATAAACCTCCCGACCGGAGACCCAGGTCCTGAGAACACGACCCTGCATACGGGCACCGTCGAATGGCGTGTTCCTGGACTTTGACCGTAGCGTTGAACGGTCAAGAACGAATGGGGCGTCCGGGTCGAACAGAACCAGATCCGCCGGTGCATCGACCGCAAGGCGACCCGACGGCAGGCCGAGGCGTCGCGCCGGATTAAGCGCGAGCGCACGAAACAGTCGCGGCAGATCAAGCGCCCCTTCGTGGTGAAGTCGAAGAGCCGCTGGAAGCAGAGTTTCAAGTCCGACGGCACCACTCGCCGATTCCTCGAACGGACGCCGTTTCGACTCTTCGTCCTGCGGCGTGTGCATCGAGCAGATTATGTCGATAAGGCCCTCAGCCGTCGCCGCGACCATCGCCCGCCGGTCCTCTTCGGACCGAAGCGGTGGCTTCACCTTGAAAAACGTCCGGTAGTCGCCGACATCGAATTCGTTCAGAGCCAGATGGTGGACGTTCACCCCGGCGGTCACGTCAAGACCCGCGGCCTTGGCGCGCTCCAGCGCCGGGAGGGCAACCGAAGATGACAGGTTGTCCGCGTGGTATCTGGCTCCGGTCATTTCGACCAGCGCGAGATCCCGTTCCAGTCCGATTCGCTCAGCGACCGGCGATACCGCCGGCAACCCGCGCAGAGAGGCGAATTTACCCGATGTAGCCGCGGCCCCTGAGCTCAGGTCGGGTTCCTGCGGATGCCCGATCACCAGCGCGCTCAGCGACCTGGCATAGGTCAGGCATCGCGAATAGACCTTTACGTTGGTGATGACCGAGTCGCAGTCGGTGAAAGCGACGGCTCCCGCATCCTTCAGAAACCCGATCTCCACCATTTCCCGCCCGTCGCGGCCTTTCGTCAGGGCGGCCATCGGCCGAACGTTGACCGGCGCGTCCTGCGCCGCTCGTCTGGCAACGAATTCCAGCTGTTCCGGGCTGTCTATGGCCGGCGTCGTATCAGGACGCGTAACCATCGTTGTCACACCGCCCGCCGCAGCCGCCTGACCCGCGCTGCGGAAGCTCTCTTTGTGCCGTTCACCCGGCTCACAGACCTTTACACCCAGATCCACAATTCCGGGAGCGAGAACCATTCCACCGCAGTCAATGAAGTCCAAGGAAGCGGGCACCTCACCGCATCTGAAGATTCCGCTGATCCGCCCCGCATCTATCTTCACGGCGCCTGACGTGACGATTCCGGCTTCCGGGTCGACGAGCTTCGCATTCGCAAGCAGCAGGGTCACCGGCCCAATCCCCACGGGAACGCTCCATATCGAAACCACATTCCTGGTATTCCGGATTCAATCCCGCGCTCAACGGCGGCGAAGCGGGCGTTTGAGAGGCCACGTTCGATCGAGGTAGCGCGGTTTGCGATCACGCCGCCGCCTCAATCGACTTCGGCGTGAGGTTACGGGCCAGAAGATCCATAGCTGCCATACGCACCGCGACTCCCATCTCGACCTGTTCCTGAATCACCGATCGGTTGATGTCATCAGCGATGGTACCGTCAATCTCCACTCCTCGATTCATCGGACCCGGATGCATCACTATGGCGTCGGGTCTGGCAAATCCAAGCTTCTCCGCGTCGAGCCCGAATCTGTGGAAATATTCACGCTCTGAAGGAACGAAGCCTCCGTCCATGCGTTCCTTCTGCAGCCGCAGCATCATAACCACATCCGCGCCCCGCAGCCCGTCCGCCAGGTCATCATGGACCTCGACACCCCATTCCGCGGCATCCGACGGAATAAGCGTTGGTGGTCCGACCAGGTGGATGCGGCTTTCCATCTTTCCCAGCAACAGGATATTTGACCGCGCGACGCGCGAATGCGCGATGTCACCGCAGATGGCGATGTTCAGGCGTTGCAGGCGACCCTTGGCCCGACGGATCGTCAGTGCGTCAAGCAATGCCTGTGTCGGATGCTCATGTCGCCCGTCCCCGGCGTTCAGAACGGCGCAGTTTACCTTCTCGGCGAGAAGATTGACCGCACCGGAGCATGGATGGCGCACGACCAGGAGATCGGGATGCATGGCGTTCAGCGTCATTGCCGTGTCGATCAGCGTCTCGCCCTTCTTCAGGCTGGTGGTCTGCATAGCGATATTCATCACGTCCGCACCGAGCCGCTTGCCGGCGATCTCGAAGCTGGCCTGCGTTCGGGTCGAGTTTTCGAAGAACATGTTGATCTGCGTCAGGCCCGCGAGCGCGTCCGCGTGCTTTTCCTTGCGACGGTTAAGGTCAACATAGCTGTCCGCAAGATCAAGTATGGCGACAATGTCCTGCGAATCCAGGTATTCGATGCCCAGTAGGTGGATATGGTGAAAGCCCATGCGCCTCAATCCCTGTTTTCGCGGTTATAGGTTGGGTCTCCGAACCGGACAAGATGGAGTCGAACGTCGGAAAGTAAACGATGCAGCCGATTGCTGCGGATCGGTTCGTGCCCGAGTGCCGGGAATACGCATGTCTTCCGGGTCTTCATGGCATCGCTACGGCGACCGTATCACAAATCCGGTTCATCTTTGCTGCGTGTTGGCCTAGATTGGCGTCAATGGACAAAGACCCAGGATACCATGAGGCAAGGGCGCTTCTGGAGTGGCAGTTCGAGCTTGGCGTAGACGAAGCCATATGCGAAGCGCCGGTGAATCGATATGAGCTGCTTCCGAAGGCTCCCAAGACCGCGCCTAAGACACCAATTCCGGTGCGGGCCGACCCGCAAGTGGCTGTGGATCCGGTCCAGGAAGCGCAGAGATTGGCGGCTGGCGCTGATACGCTTGCCAGACTGAATGAAACGCTTGCGGCATTTCCCCATTGCGAACTCAAGAAAGGTGCGCGCAGCACGGTTTTCGCCGACGGTAGCCCAGCGGCCCGGGTAATGGTGATTGGTGAGGCGCCCGGACGGGATGAGGACCTTCAGGGCAAACCATTCGTCGGCCGCGCCGGGCAATTGTTGGACCGAATGTTCGAGGCGATAGGGATGAGTCGATTGGCGACCGAAGTGGAACGCGCACTCTACATCACCAATATCCTGCCGTGGAGACCACCCAGAAACCGTGATCCGGAACCCGTGGAGATAGGCATGATACTGCCGTTCGTTCATCGTCATATCGAATTGGCGTCACCCGAGATCCTGATACTGATGGGCAATATTTCGTGTCAGGCGCTGCTCGGTCGCCGTGGTATAACCCGGCTTCGAGGCAACTGGAATGTCGTGCTCGACCTTCCCGCGCTTCCGATGTTTCATCCGGCATATCTGCTGCGTAATCCGCGGGCGAAACGGGAGGCCTGGGCCGACCTGCTAACGCTTCAGGCGAGGTTGGAGGCTTAAACAACCCGGGCCACCGCGTTGGAGGAAATCCGAACGGCACCTATGTCAGACAATAGATGCGGGCGATGGCATCGCGCATATTCACTTCAGCCAGCCAGCACGCAGCCGCACCTTTCCTGAACAAGATGAATGGGACGCCGGAGGAATTCCTTCGCCATGCGCTATGGCACCTCAAGTACCAATAAGCGGTGCACATCCGCCAATGAATGCTCGGGGATCACTTCACGCACCCTTTAAAGCCAATCCAAGAGACCGTCTTCAGCCCCATGCTACGAAATCGCGCCCGAAGATTCCTTTTTCCTCACAGTGGTTTCAGTCACGTTCGGTCTGTGGGAGTCCTGGCCCCCTTTGCAGATGGTGCGCTTTTGGTGCGTCAGTCCGGGTTTTGTATGTCCCATCAGGGTGGCCATCCCGCCTTGACCGTTGAATGCGTCTCCGACAACCCGATTGTGACGCTCTGGCGTGTCACATCGCGCCTTTCCTCTTCGGTATTGTTGCCGGGCCTGGCAGCTGAACGCCAGGCCAAGCGACCGGTTGCTGTCGTCAGGGTCTTCTTCGATACCATCAGCCCTGGCTTTGCTGCTGTCGACACCGAACCGCATGATAGCGCCACCACCCAGGTCGTAATTGGCGGTCAGGCCAAATCCCGACAATGTCTCCGTCACGCTGGACATCTCCATAGCCCCCTTCCCTCGCAAGGGTCTCAAGACGGTTTTCAAAAACATCATGTTGCATAACGGCAATACCATGCCACTCAGCAGGACCCCGGGAACCTGGCCGATGAGAAATGACGGATACCGCCGTGCCCGGACGGTATTCCTGCGTTGGCAGCATTGAAATTTCTGGCCATCGCCAACCCACAGCCTTATCCGGGGATAATTCCCGCGCTTTGGTGCGGCGGACACAAAGAATGGATCCAAAATGTGCGGAATCGAC
This sequence comes from uncultured Rhodobacter sp., assembly GCA_965201085.1. Classification (GTDB taxonomy): domain Bacteria; phylum Pseudomonadota; class Alphaproteobacteria; order Rhodobacterales; family Rhodobacteraceae; genus JAPOUP01. The sequence goes on from CBDAVS010000025.1 coordinate 679,354, forward strand.
GAAAACAGGGAATTCATACCGGTCCGCTTCGCTATCCTCACCGTCTCGGACACACGCGGCCTCGATGACGACCGATCCGGCGCAACGCTGGCAAACCGGATACAGGAAGCGGGCCACAGCGTGGCCGACCGCTGCATTCTGCCCGATGACAGACAAGGCATCGCGCGGCAGCTACGAACCTGGTGCGCCAACCCCGAAATCGATGCGGTGATCTCCACCGGCGGCACCGGTCTCACCGGTCGTGACGTAACCGTAGAAGCGCACCGGGACGTCTACGAAAAGGAGATCGACGCGTTCGGCACCGTGTTCGCGGTCATGTCAATGCAGAAAATAGGCACCTCAGCCGTTCAGTCCCGGGCAACTGGTGGCGTGACCGAAGGAACCTATCTCTTCGCGCTTCCCGGCTCTCCGGGGGCCTGCCGCGATGCATGGGACGGAATTCTGGCACCCCAATTCGATTACAGGCACCGTCCCTGCAACTTTGTCGAGATTTTTCCGAGGCTGGAAGAGCACAGGCGACGGAAATGACGTATTCAACCGTTCAGTCCCATGAACCGATATCCGTTTGCCTTGAGCGGATGGAATCCTATGCTTGAATATTGTTGGGTAAAGCGTCAAAGGTGTCGCCTATGCGCTTTCTGCGCCGTTCGCTCGTCGGTCTCTTCCTACTGTCGCTCGCCATAGGTCTGCTGGCCTATGCCGGACAGACGATTCGTGATGCGCTCCAGAGCCGCTGGGCCGAGGAAAACCGCCCGCGTCCAGCGCGCGAACGGATATTTTCAGCCAACGTCATCCCTTATCAGCCCCTTGAGTTCCTACTTTTTTGGCGTATCCCGACTCTGGAAATCCAGCTATACAGGGTTCATTTCGACCCAGTCGGCGAAAACCGAGATGTAGTGCCCCTGATGGCGATTTCATTTGACATGCGCGTCCGGCACGCAATATGCTCCAACCATGTTCGTACGAAGGAAAAAACTTGCGGGCGGCCGCACGAAGGTCCAGATCGTCAGGTCCGTACGAAATGGTGACAGGGTTCGGCAGCGCGTCCTGCGGCATGTCGGCACGGCGACCACCGAGGCCCAGCTCGAGCGGCTCGAGGGCCTCGCACGCCTCATCATCGGGGAAATCAGGCAGAAGGACAGCGGCCAGCCAGCCCTGTTCCCGCCGAAACGGTTCGCGGACCTGATCGAGAGTTCCAGGCGGGCGGCACGGGATCCCGAGCCTCTGGGGGTCGACCTGGCCGACTGCCGCGAGGAGAGCCGGGTCATTGTTGGGGTCCGTGAGGCTTTCGGTTCGGTTTACGGCCAGCTTGGCTGGGACAGTCTGTGCGGGGCCCGTCGCATGAGCGCCAACCGCATCATCAGGGAACTGGTGCTTGCCCGGATCTCCCAGCCACTCTCGAAACGAGCCACGGTGCGTGAGCTTGACAGCCATGGGGAACTGTCCCTGAACCTGAACTACGTCTATCGCAGCATGGACCTGATCGACGACGCCCGGATCGAGGCGATCCGCCAGCGGTCGCTGGATGTCGCGAAGACGCTGCTTCCGGAGCCCCTGACCGCGATCTTCTACGACACGACGAGCCTGTATTTCGAGAGTGAGAGGGACGACGATCCGCCGCTCAAGGGTTTCAGCAAGGACGGAAAGCCGCACCGGATCCAGGTTCTGTTCGCCCTTCTGGTGACGCCGGAGGGACTTCCGGTCGGCTACGGGCCGTTTCCGGGCAACACCTACGAAGGCAACACCCTCGTGACGGCGCTCGAGGGTCTGGAACGGCGTCATGACGGGGCGCGTTTCACGGTGGTGGCTGACGCCGCGATGATCAGCGCGGACAACCAGGCGGCGCTTCGACGGCGCGGCACGCCCCATATCCTCGGCGCCCGCCTGAAGTCCCGCCCCGCCGCGCAGAAGCGAAAGATCCCTGATCCGGACAGCTACAGCGCATGGAGCCGGGACGGGTGCTCGCGGTCGATCGGCCGCTACCTGTGCATCGAGGACGGCGAGTGCAGGCTCGTCGTCACCCACTCATCACGACGGGCCCGCAGGGACGTCCACGACCGGGAACGCCGGATCGACAGGCTGCGCGCAAGCCTGAATGGAAGCCGGAAGCCGGCCTCGCATGGCAATCGTGGCACCGCCCGGTTCCTGGATTTCCCCGACGGGCAGGTCCGCCTGAACGAGGAAAAGGTGGCCGGGGCGGCACGCTGGGACGGGCTTCGGGGGATCGTGGCCTGGGGCTGCGGGGAGACCGACCCGCGCGACCTGGTCATCCAGTACCGCAGGCTGGCGGAAATCGAGGCGTGCTTCCGGACGAACAAACATGACCTCGCCATCCGGCCGGTTTTCCACTGGAAGGAGCGCCGGGTGCGGGCACACATCGCCATCTGCTACATGGCTTTCTGCTGTCTCCAGCACCTGCGCCAGCGGCTGGCGGTTCAGGGTCACCGGATGAGCCCCGACCGCATCCGACGGGCGCTGAACGGCCTGCAGATCAGCATTCTGTACGAAACGAAAGGCCCGAGGAAATTCGGCCTTCCCAGCGCGGCCTCGGCCGACGCCAGGCAGATCTACCGCACACTGGGGCTGAACTGGAACCGGGCTCCGTTCATCTACACACGAAAGGCGATACGGACGAATTCCTGACGGCCCCCGAACCGGAAGACAGAGCGCGGACCACCGGAAAGTAGTGCCCTCTTTCAGGAGTGATGTCCATTATATCAATGGGTTGCGTTCAAAAAAGTATGAACTCAAGCGTAGAAGCGCACCGGGACGTCTACGAAAAGGAGATCGACGCGTTCGGCACCGTGTTCGCGGTCATGTCAATGCAGAAAATAGGCACCTCAGCCGTTCAGTCCCGGGCAACTGGTGGCGTGACCGAAGGAACCTATCTCTTCGCGCTTCCCGGCTCTCCGGGGGCCTGCCGCGATGCATGGGACGGAATTCTGGCACCCCAATTCGATTACAGGCACCGTCCCTGCAACTTTGTCGAGATTTTTCCGAGGCTGGAAGAGCACAGGCGACGGAAATGACGTATTCAACCGTTCAGTCCCATGAACCGATATCCGTTTGCCTTGAGCGGATGGAATCCTATGCTTGAATATTGTTGGGTAAAGCGTCAAAGGTGTCGCCTATGCGCTTTCTGCGCCGTTCGCTCGTCGGTCTCTTCCTACTGTCGCTCGCCATAGGTCTGCTGGCCTATGCCGGACAGACGATTCGTGATGCGCTCCAGAGCCGCTGGGCCGAGGAAAACCGCCCGCGTCCAGCGCGCGAACGGATATTTTCAGCCAACGTCATCCCTTATCAGCCCGGGGCCGTAACACCGTTCATATCCGCATTCGGTGAAGTCCGCAGCCGTAGGACGCTAGAGCTGAGGACAAAAAGCTCAGGCACCGTGGTGGAACTCGCGGGCAGCTTCGAGGAAGGCGGGACCGTGAACTCAGGCCAGCTCCTCCTTCGCGTGGACCCCGCCGACGCACGGGCTTCGCTCGAAGTCGCTCTGGCCGATCTGGCCGAAGCCGAAGCCACGCTGCGCGAGGCGGTTCTGGCGCAGTCCCTCGCCGTCGAAGATGTCGCCGCGGCACGCGAGCAGCTCGCGCTGCGCGAGCAGGCGCTGGACCGGCAGAACAGCCTGAGGGAACTTGGCGTGGGAACCGAGGCGGAGGTCGAAACCGCGGCTCTGGCGGAGACGGCGGCGGCGCAGACCGTATTGTCGCGACGTCAGGCGCTCGCCCAGGCCGAGGCGCGGGTGGATCAGGCGGAAATATCGCTTTCCAGACGCCGGATCGCCAGGAAAGAAGCGGAAAGACGATTGGCCGACACCGAGCTTTATGCAGAGTTCTCAGGAACCCTGAGTGTGGTAAGCGTGGTGCAGGGCGGATTGGTGCAGGCCAACGAACGTGTGGCCAGGCTGGTCGATCCCGAGGCGCTGGAAGTGGCGTTCAGGGTCTCCATCGCCGAATATGCACGCCTCCTTGATGAGTCGGGTGGCCTCATCGCCGCGGATGTCGAGGTGACGCTCGATGTACTGGGCGTCGACCTGACGACGACGGGTAGAATAAACCGCGAGAGCGCGGGGGTTGAAACAGGCCAGACGGGGCGGCTTCTGTTCGCGCAGTTGCGGCAGGTCAAGGGATTCCGCCCCGGCGATTTCGTAAGCGTCCGGATAAAGGAACCCGAACTGACCTACGTGGCGACCCTGCCTGCGACGGCCATCGATTCAGAGAATACCGTGCTGGTCATCGGCGACCAGGACCGGCTTGAGGTGGCCGAAGTGAATCTTCTGCGCCGTCAGGGCGACAGCGTGATCGTGCGGGCGCCTGACCTGAACGGGCGCGAGATTGTCTCCGAGCGATCGCCGCTTCTGGGCGCGGGCATCAAGGTGCGACCGGTCCGAACCCAAGACGCCGACGTACCCGATGAGCCGGAAATGGTCGCGCTGACCGATGAGCGGCGTGCGAAACTCGTCGCGTTCATCGAATCCAACAGGCGCATGCCGGCCGAAGCGAAGGCAAGGATTCTCGAGCGGCTAAGCCAAAGCGAGGTTCCAGCCGAAATGCTCGCCCGGATCGAATCGAGAATGTGAGGCGTGCCGGTCATGATCCGAAGCAGCATCCCCGGGCGGCGCTCGCGGCATTCGATCACCGATCATCGGCGCGGGTCCATCGGTCCCACCAATGCGCATCCAGACCATTCTTTCCGAGGCGCTGGAACGGAATCAATCCCGTTCGGAGGTAGCGGCCATGGATGAACGGTTCCCGCGCGTCGGCGGTATATTGCGCTATTTCGTACGCCATCGCACGGCCGCCAACCTGCTTCTCGTGATCCTTCTCGCTGCGGGTACCGCCTCGTTTCCGCAGATGCGCTCGCAGTTCTTCCCGGATGTCGTGGTCGACTCCATCCGGGTCAACGTTTCCTGGGAGGGCGCCGGAGCGGAAGACGTTGATCGCGCCGTCATACAGCTGCTGGAACCGGCCCTGCTGGCCGTCGAGGGGGTTGAGAGCTCCCAAGCCACGAGCAGGGAAGGGTCGGCGGGAATTTCGCTCGATTTCGAATCCGGCTGGGACATGTCCCGCGCGGCCGACGATGTCCAGGCGGCGGTCGACGCGGTCAACGATCTGCCGGAGGATGCCGGGGAACCTCACGTGCGTCGGGGCGCATGGCGCGACCGGGTTACCGACGTCGTGATCACCGGTCCCGTCGGTGTCGATCAACTTGGAAGGTTCGCGGACGAATTCCTCTCGCGCCTCTTCGCGGCGGGAGTTACCCGAACCACGGTTCGTGGCGTCGCCGCGCCCGAAACCGTCGTCGAGACCCCCTCTCTGGCTCTCATCCGGAACGACATATCAATGCGCGAAATCGCTGACGCGATCGCCGCCGAAGCGGCGGCGGATCCCGCAGGGGACGTAGACGGCGCCAATGCCAGGGTTCGCACCGGGGTGGCAAAAATTCAGGCCGATGCCATCGCCGGAATCGTCCTACGGTCCAACCCCGACGGCTCCAAGCTCACGATCGGCGATATCGGCGAAGTGACCGTCGGAGGTATCGACCGGGACCGGACGTATTTCGTGGGTGAGGATACCGCGATTTCCATCCGGGTCGACCGTAGCGATCGGGGCGACGCCATCGAAATACAGCAGACGATCGAGCGGGTCGCGGAAGAACTTCGGCGGACCCTGCCGGAATCGGTCACCATCGAGTTGATACGCACACGTGCCGAAGCCATCTCCGGCCGTCTCGGCATCCTGCTCGAAAACGGGCTAATCGGCCTATGCCTCGTGGTATCTCTGCTGTTCCTGTTCCTCAACGCCCGCACGGCGTTCTGGGTCGCCGCCGGCATCCCGGTCGCGATGACCGCGACCATCGCAATGATGTACGCCTTCGACTTCTCCTTCAACATGGTCTCGCTGTTCGCTTTGATCATCACGCTCGGTATCGTCGTTGACGACGCGATAATCGTAGGTGAACACGCCGACTTCCGCGCAAAACAGCTCGGAGAGATTCCAGTCGAGGCAGCGGAGAACGCGGCCCGACGCATGTTTCCCCCGGTTCTTTCGGCGAGCCTGACCACGATTATCGCGTTCGGTGGGCTGGTGGTGATCGGTGGCCGGTTCGGGGAACTCATCGCGGACATTCCATTCACGGTAATCGTCGTCCTGACCGCGTCGCTGCTGGAATGCTTTCTCATCCTACCGAATCACATGGCTCATTCCGTCGCGAATTCCATGAAACGACGATGGTACGACCTTCCCAGCCACGCCGTGAACATCGGATTGTCCTGGTTTCGCGAGACCGTGTTCCGAAGGCTGATCAATTTGGTGATCACAGCGCGATATCCCGTGCTCGCCGGTGCCATCTTTGTGCTGTGCAGCCAGATCGCGCCGGTGATTTCAGGAGACCTTCAGTGGCGGTTCTTCAATGCGCCGGAACTGGGCTCGGTTTCCGGAAATTTCGCCATGTCATCCGGCGCGACGCGCGAAGACACGCTGGAAATGATGCGCGAGATGCAGCGCGCGACCGACACGGTGGCCAAACGTCTTGAGGAGGAACATGGCAGAAACCCCCTCGATTATGTCATCGCCGAGATCGGCGGAAACACCGGCCGGGGTCTTGGCGGCGTCGAAAACAAGGAAAGCTACCAACTCGGATCCATAGGTATCGAGCTGATCGACGCCGACCTGCGTTCCTATTCCTCCTTTCAGTTCGTCAGCGACCTTCAGGACGAAGTGCGCCGCCACCCGTTGGTTGAAACGATCAGCTTCCGGGGCTGGCGCTTCGGTCAGGGCAGCGATGCGCTCGATGTCCAGCTATACGGCGCCGACAGCGAGACGCTCAAAGCGGCGGCGGAAGAGCTCAAAACCGCGCTCGCGCGATATCCGGAAGTCTCGGCCCTTGAGGACACGCTTTCCTATGACAGGGAAGAACTGATTCTGGAGCTGACCCCGAAGGGCGAAGCGCTTGGCTTCACCATCGACGGGCTCGGACGCGTGCTGAGAAACCGGCTGAACGGCATCGAAGCCGCGACATATCCGCAGGGGCTGCGTAGCGCGTCGATCCGGGTCGAACTGCCGGTCGATGAACTGACGGCCGACTTCCTCGAGCGGACGAGGATGCGGACGCAGGTCGGCGCCTACGTACCACTCGCCGATATCGTCAGCGTGAAGACCCGCGACGGATTCTCCAAGGTGGAAAGGGAGAACGGCCTCAGGCTCGTTTCGGTCACCGGTGACATATCGGAAGATGATCCGGAGAGAGCCAATGAAATCCTTGAGGCACTTCGTTCGGACCTACTGCCCGGCATCGAAGAGCGATTCGGCGTCGCCTCGGCGCTGTCCGGGCTGATCGAGCAGGAAAACGAGTTCCTGAACGATTCACGTATCGGTCTTCTGCTATGCCTATTGGGCATATATCTCTGCCTTTCCTGGATATTCGCCAGTTGGACCAAGCCCCTGATTGTGATGTCGGTCATCCCGTTCGGCCTCGCCGGCGCATTATGGGGGCACCTGCATTGGGGTGTGCCCCTTAGTATGTTCTCGGTAATCGGACTCATCGGAACGACGGGAATCATCATCAACGACTCCATCGTTCTGGTTACGACAATCGATGGCTACGCGCGTGAGCGCGGGCTGATTCCGGCTATCGTCGACGGAGTCTGCGACCGGCTTCGGGCCGTGATCCTGACGACGCTCACCACCGTTCTCGGTCTCTCTCCACTGCTTTATGAACAGTCGCAGCAGGCCCAGTTCCTGAAACCTGCGGTGATAACGCTGGTCTATGGGCTGGGCTTCGGAATGTTCCTGGTATTGCTGGTCCTGCCCGCGCTACTGGCGATGCAGAATGATATCGTCCGTCAGTTCGGTGGACTTCGACGTGCGCTGAAGCTGAAGCGACGCTCAAGACCGGCCAGCGCCGCGACCGTGCTGGCGGCATTGGCCGTAACGGCGCTGTTCATCGGAACGCTGGGCCGGACAATTCTGAACGGTGCGCCACATCCGGCCTTGATGGAACTTCTGCCAAAGGAATGGCTGATGGCGGTGGATACGGTCGTCCCCGCCGTCGCGCTTGCGCTCTTTATCGGAGGCACCGCGATTACATTGCTGGTGAGTTATGCGCTTTCGGCAACACTCCTTGCCGTTTTCGGTCGTTCACCACGGACATGATGGCGGCAATTACGCCCTCGACGCCAACCTTGCACCGACGGCATTAAGAATCGCTCGGAAGCACAGATCCCCCCACTCACGGTCCCGATGATGTCGCTATCCATCGCATCCTTGGATGTCGACGGCACGTCCGTCACTGAGCACCGTGATTCGCACCGAACTCCTTTCAAGAAGGAAGGGCCTGCCGGACGGCGGTACCAGTTCGGTCACCGCGGTCAGATTGGCGCCCACCCGTCGTGCCTCGGCATCCGCGACCCAGATGGATTGATCCGGAAGTTCGAACACGGCGACTTCGTGCGGCCCGATCTTTGGCATGTCCATGTCGACAGTCAGACGCAGACCGTCGGAAATCGGTTCGACCTGGCAATTCACGGAGCGAAGTCCGGCCCCGCGAGCGGTGTCGGGTTGAGACTCCAAAGCCGCCAGGATGCGTGGATCCCTGTCGCCCGGGCCGAAGAGATCCGCGGAAATTCGCGTCTGAACGGGTATGCAGATTTCATCGCAAACTCCCAGCAGGATCTCCGAACGGAGTGCCACGCCCTGGCCCTCCGCCATCGGGATCATCTCGATTGGAAGCACAAGCTCATCGCCGTAACCTATTGAGCGTAGGCCATTTTGGAAAAATACTTCGGGAGCGGGCCAATGATAGTCCACCGACGCAAGATTCTGGCTACCAGACCAATCAAAGCGTGGAGGAATGCTTGCCTCTCCGGGCGCGCGCCAATAGGTTTTCCAACCTGGAGCGAGTTGGACATGCAAAGCCACCATGTGCGATCCCGAATCCGTTCGCCACCCGGGCAGAACGCCGACCTCGACCACTTCGTCAAACGGGAAATGATCCGAGCCAGCGAAGGTTGCCGTCGCGGACAGACAAAAGGCGATCACCGAGGATTTCAGTGTCTTCAGCATACCATCCATTCTAACCATTTCGGCACCCAGGAAAAGTCACAATCAGATGAGCGATCCGACACCACCCGCAACTCACACTTGCGCTTCGAACAAAGCAACTGCCTAATACGAGATGACATGAGCAAGGATTCCATAGATCTGTCCGGTAAACTGCTGATCGCCATGCCCGGGACGACCGATCCGCGATTCGAGGGGAGCGTGATATTCCTCTGCGATCATTCAGAGGAAGGCTCGATGGGACTCATCGTCAACAAACCGGCACCGAGCCTGAAGCTAAAGGATCTGCTGGAACAGCTTGACATAGACACCGATCACGAAAGCGGTCGCATCCCGGTTCATTTCGGAGGTCCGGTGGAGCATGGCCGTGGCTTCGTGCTGCATTCCGGCGAATATTCGATCCCGGATTCCACGCTGCGGGTTGACAAACGCTTCGGAATGACCGCGACACTGGATGTCCTGCAGGCCATGGCGGAGGGCGGAGGGCCGGAACGGCGGATCGTTGCGCTGGGTTACGCGGGCTGGGTATCGGGACAACTGGAAAAAGAGATACAGCTAAACGGTTGGTTGACCTGCGACGCCTCTCCGGACATCGTGTTCGCGGATGATAACAAAGGCAAGTGGGTGGCGGCTCTGGCATCCCTCGGAATCGATCCGATCATGCTCAGCACCGAGGCGGGACGGGCCTGAACCTCACTGATCCGCCTTCGGGAGCGCACGAATCTGTTGCGGTTCGCCAACCATGGGGACCGAAAGGCGCTGGCCCGACAATCCGTCAGGAGAGGCGCGGATCGGATCAGCGATGCGGTTCCGCCGCACGTCGCAGCCGATCGTTGATAGCTCTTCCCAAGCCGGTTTCGGGAATCGGTGACACCGCGATCGCCTTGCCTTGGGCATCGGCCGCGTGAAGGAAACCAAACAGGTTGGCGGCGGCTTCCGTGAAGTCTCCACCGGGCGAAAGGTTCAGGTCAGCGGAAATCGAACCGAAGCCGATAAAGACCTCCCCCTCGCGTTTCGCCGATGCGTTCAGCCTCAGAGGAACACTTGGTGCATAATGAGAAGCGAGCTGCCCGGGGGCGCTCGGGATATCAGGCTGTGCGTCGATGACGAGGCTTTCCCCGATCAGGATTTCGATAGCTTCCTTTGGGACACCACCAGTTCGAAGAAGTGTCGGACCCGGGCCGATAATTGTGGATTCCAGGCCGATGGGGCAAGATCCACCGTCCAGAATCGCATCGATGCGGCCGGAAAGACCGGCAGCGACATGCCTCGCCGTCGTTGGGCTTATCCTGCCGGACGGATTGGCCGAAGGAGCGGCTATCGGTTTGCCGGTCATTTGGAGGAGTTGCTGCGCAACCGGATGATCGGGCACGCGGATGGCGATGCTATCAAGATCTGCCGTGACCAGCGCATCGATGCCGGCCCGGCATCGCTTCGGCAGTACGAGGGTCAGGGCTCCCGGCCAATAGGCTTCGGCAAGCCGTTCCGCCAGAAGATCGAATCTGACCAGGCGACGGGCATGCTCGGAATTTCGAACGTGAACGATCAGGGGATTAAATGCTGGACGGTTCTTCGCCTCGAAAATGCGAGCCACCGCAATACCGTTCGTGGCATCCGCCCCGAGTCCATAGACCGTTTCCGTCGGGAAAGCGACGAGACCGCCCCGCCGCAGGATTTCCGCGGCACGGGCGGTCCCGTCGGTATCCGCGTCCAGTGCTTCCGTCCGGAATTTATGTCCTGAAGTATCCACCTGCATATCGGATCACCTTGCTTTGCGACCTTCCGGATATCACCAAGTCCATGCCTGGTGGAACGCGAATTCCGGAGGTTCCATCCGGCTGCATGCGATGTATGGCGCAAAAGCCTCAACCGCACATCTACACCGGAGCTGAACGTCGCTCACCAAACCAGCATCCCTCGCTCGGTGCATTGACAAGGCCGCCGTCAAATCCGGTCTCTGCATGCGCAGCCCTATCAGGAACGGATCCGACATCGAAGAGTGACAGCACCTGCCGGAACAACCGGCTACCGGGCTTCCATCGGTCTGGATTTCGAGCCTGGACCGCCACAATGTCCGTTGGACCCCCAGTGAGCCCAAGAGCGATTCTCCCGCTCCGGACAACCATCTTCCTTTCCAGCTTGCGCGGCGTTTCCCGCATGACGGGCGAAAGCCATGCTGCGTCCGGCGATTCGGCGTGACGTGATTTCGCACGGACGCGTTTCTCCGCATCGCTTTCCGCCTGGATGGGTCCGTCACGTCCAACGTCAGCGTGAGCTTGCGCATCGATTGGGTCACGGTCATAGCACAGTCGCCTGCCAAACCTATCTGGAGACCATGACATGTCGTATCGTGCGCCCGTACCGGAGTATCGGTTCCTCCTCGATCATGTCGTGAAATTCGGCCAGGTTATGGGGTCTCGACGATTCGGGGATGTCGATACAGCGACCGTCGAAGCCATCCTCGGCGAGGCGGGCAGGCTGTGCGAGGATGTCCTGGCGCCGGTTCGCCGCAGCGGCGACATCCACCCGGCGCATCTTCAAAACGGAGTCGTACGCACCTCTCCCGGATTTGCGGACGCGTATCGGGCGATCGCCGAAGGTGGCTGGGTCGCGGTCAGCGCTCCACCCGAATACGGCGGCATGGGTCTTCCGCTGACGGTATCGACAGCCATCAACGACATGATGTCGGCGTCATGCATGGCGCTTCAGCTCAATCCCCTGATGACACAGGGGCAGATCGAAGCGCTGGAGCATCATGCCAGCGAGGAGATCAAAGCCCGGTATCTACCGAAGCTCATCGGTGGTGATTGGTGCGGCACGATGAACCTGACCGAACCGCAGGCGGGAAGCGATGTCGGGGCACTTCGCTCGAAAGCTATACCGGTCGGGGACGGAACCTATGCGATCACGGGACAGAAAGTCTTCATTTCCTGGGGAGACAACGATTTTTCGGAAAATGTGTGCCATCTGGTCCTGGCGCGGCCGCCTGACGGTTCGGCAGGAACCAAGGGACTTTCGCTCTTTCTGGTGCCGAAGCTGATCCCTGACGACAATGGCAGGCCCGGCGTCGCCAACTCCCTCAAAGTCGTGAGCCTGGAGCACAAGATGGGTCTGCACGGATCACCCACCGCCGTAATGCAATACGAAGGCGCGACCGGTTGGATCGTCGGAGCTGAGCACGGAGGCATGGCGGCGATGTTCACCATGATGAACAATGCGAGGCTGGGCGTTGGCGTTCAGGGCATCGGCTGCGCGGATGGTGCTTTCCAGCTGGCGCTCGCGCACGCGACGGAACGCAGGCAGGGACGACCGCTGTTTGGGGATGGCGGGGGTAAGATCATCGATCACGCCGACGTGCGCCGGATGCTGGCGACCATGAAGGCCGAACTGTTCGCGGCCCGCTGCATCGCGCTGTCCACCGCGGTGGCGCTGGACATGGCCAACTCCACCAAGGATCCCGCATGGCGGGCCCGGGCGGCGTTTCTGACACCGATCGCGAAGGCATATGGGACTGAGACCGGATTGGCCGTCGCCGATCTGGGCCTACAGATCCATGGTGGAATGGGTTATGTCGAAGAGACCGGAGCCGCGCAGTTCTATCGGGACGCACGCGTTACGTCCATCTATGAAGGCACGAACGGTATCCAGTCGATCGATCTGGTAGGCCGTAAAATGATGGATGACGGCGCGGTCGCGTTCGGTCTCATTGACGAGATCATCGCGGGCGCCGAAAGCGCCCGCCATTCGCTACCTGAACCCGCACAGGCGGTTACGGACGCGGCGGCGGCGCTGCGCGGCACCACTGAATGGCTGTTGGCACAGCGGTCAAACGACCGATTTGCGGTTGCGGCACCGTATCTACGCGTCTTCGCGAGGGTACTTGGAGCGCATTATCACCTCAGGGCCGCTCTGGCCGCCCCCGCTGGCGTCCGCGAAGCTCTGGCCAGATTCTACATCGCGCGACTTCTTCCCGAACATACCGGTCTCTGCACCCACGTGCGCGTAGGCGCCGAAGGATTCCACGCGCTCGGTTCAGAATATCTCGCCGCGTGATGGAGCGATCGGCACCGATTTCCCATCCGTTCGCCGAACCTCCATCCGCAGGTGCCGCGATCGAACTTGCCGATGGTATTCTTTGGCTGCGGATGCCGCTTCCGATGAAGCTCGATCACGTCAACTGCTACGCGCTTCGAGACGATGATGGCTGGACATTGGTGGACACAGGTTATGACGGCCACCGCTGTCGCGCGGCATGGGAGGCGGCTCTTGAAGGGCCGCTCACAGGCGCTCCCGTTCGCCGCGTTCTGGTGACGCATCACCATGCCGACCACATCGGTCTCGCTGGATGGTTTCAGACCAGGCATGGCGCGGAACTCCTGACGACCCGTACCGCATGGCTGACGGCCCGGATGCTCACCCTCGACGAGCAGAGCTCACCGGCCCCCGAAACGCTGGCGTTTTGGCTCAGCGCCGGCATGAGTTCCGAACTCCTTGAAAAACGCCGCTCGGAACGTCCATTCAATTTTTCGGATGTCGTCGCACACCTGCCGCTTGGTTTTCGACGGCTCCGAGAGGGTGACGTCATTCAGCTCGCCGAACGTCTGTGGGATGTGCGGATCGGAAACGGGCACGCGCCCGAGCACGCGACCCTGTGGTCCCGCGACGGGACTCTGGTGATCGGAGGTGACCAGCTGCTGCCGACGATTTCGCCCAATCTCGGTGTTTACGCGACCGAACCCGAGGCGGACCCTGTCGGCGAGTGGCTGAAGGCCTGCGAGCGGCTCAGTCGATACGCGACCGACGGTCAGTTCGTCCTGCCAGGACATGGACTTCCGTTCATGGGTCTTCCGACACGGTTCCGGCAGCTTATCGACAGTCATCTCGGCGCACTTGACCGGCTCCTCGAATTCCTGAAGGAACCCCGTACCGCCACGGACTGCTTCGCTACGCTGTTCCTGCGCAGGATCGGTCCCGACGAATACGGGCTGGCGCTGGTGGAGGCCATGGCCCATCTCAACCATCTTCTGATCCTTGGAAAGGTGGAACGGACACCGCGAGACGACGGTGCGTGGCTGTGGCATCGGTCAGGGCGATGAGAGGTCGAACCCATCCGGCGGATTATCAAGGACCGATCCGGTGTGTGCGATCGATGGCGTGACGATCCGCATTACATTCCGGCGGTTCTCAGGACTGCGCGGATTCGCCCCGGCCGCACCCGTGACAGTGTTTCGTGAATCGGTTAATGACGCTCGGCGGTCAAACTGGAGGCGAGAGCCAATGGCTGAGCATCAGCATGGAAATATGGATATCTCGGATCAGGAATCGATGTTCGCGGGATTCGTGAAGTTCGTAACGTGGACGGTTGCGGTTATTTTGGTGGCGCTGGTTCTACTGGCCATGATCAACAGCTGACCGGCTTCGCTCCCCGGGGAGTTTCAAAGGGTGCGGGGGCGATGGGCGTTGGTCTGATTCCGGATGGAATGCTCGGGTCCGGCCCAGGCGGAAGCGTCCGATGGAAGATTGTATCGAGATAGTTTTGGAATGATCCGGACCGCCGAGGGAGGTGGCGTAAGCGCCATGCGTCCAACTTCCGCGCGGGTTCAGGTCAGACGTATTCGATGCTCATGATCTCGTAGTGCCTTAATCCGCGCGGGGTGGGTACCTCGACGCTGTCGCCCTCCTGCTTGCCGACCAGCGCCCGAGCGAGCGGTGACTTCAGGTTGAGTCTACCGAGCTTGATGTCCGCTTCCGGTTCTCCGACGATCTGATAGACCGTCTCCGCCTCGGTTTCCTCGTCCAGGAGCCTGATTGTGGCGCCGAACTTGACGGGTCCGGACAGCTTCGACGGGTCTATGATCTCAGCCTGCCCGAGGATGCCCTCGAGTTCCTTTATCCGCGCTTCGATAAAGCCCTGCTTCTCCCGCGCCGCGTGATATTCGGCATTCTCGGAAAGGTCGCCATGCTCGCGCGCCTCCGCAATGGCTCGAATGACGGTGGGACGATCCACCGATTTGAGTTGCTTGAGCTCATTGCCCAGGGCGGCGAAACCCGTCTGGGTCAGGGGAATCTTGTTCATTGGGAAATTTCCGTCGACTGGAACCGATCGATCCATCTAGATTTGACGGTCGGAATTGATTGTCAAGCACCGACTCGATCACGGTAGTGTCGGGCCCCACCAACCTCGACACCGAGAAGCGGCGCGGCGGCGACCTCGCCCCCTGAGATCCGTCCGCCGAACCGTCTATGGATGCTTCCACTTGATGGAGCAGCCCATCGACGGAATCTGCTCGGTCGGCCCGGCTCCGGTTTCGGCGACCAGCTTCATCGCCTCGAAGAGGTCCCGACGAAGGCCCGTTGCCGCGGGAGTCCGCCCGGAAGCATCGAGCCGCCCGCGGTACTGAAGCTCAAATCCGGCGTTGAAACCGAAAAAATCCGGTGTGCAGACGGCACCGTAGGCACGTGCTATTTCCTGCGGTTCATCATAGAGATATGGAAATGGAAAGCCGTATTCCCGCGCCACAACCACCATGTTTTCAAAGCTGTCCTCGGGATATGTCCGCGCATCGTTGGCGGAGACGGCGGCGACGCCGATCCCGATGCGCTTGAGGTCAGTCGAGTCCCGCACAATGCGGTCCAGCACGGATTTCACGTAAGGACAATGGTTGCAGATGAACATGATGAGGGTGCCCTTCGCCCCGGCGATATCGGTAAGCGCGTAGTTACCCCCGTCGGTGGCGGGCAACTGAAATTCCGGGGCTTTCCAGCCAAACTCACAGATCGGGGGTGAAGCGGCCATCCTGTCTCTCCATGCTGTTCAATGCCCGACCGCACGGATCACCCTTTTCGGAACGATCGATATCGCACAGGTCAAGCATCCGGTTTTCGGTGGATGAAGGCAAACAGGACTATGCGCGGTATTTCTGACGGTAGCAAGATCGGAGTGCAGCGAATCCAACCCTACCTTGCCATTTGGTCCAATCGCGACTGACGGATAGAGAAACCTGTATCAGTGTTTGGGCCGGGGTGTATGAATGTTTCGTGGCTTCGGGTGTCCTCCCTTCCCGTACAGGCGCCGGCTGCCCGCGTCCGGCCCGTTCGATGGGTCCGGCGGCATCGGATCGGGATGCAGTGCGATCATTGGTGACATTGTCGACCGGATGGATGGGTCACCTGCATCGATGGAAATCCGCGCGCTGAATCCCCGGAACACCCAACCACCCGGCAACCGACCGTGCCCCCTGAACTCGAGCTTCACTCCGTTTCACCATGTCCTCATGGGCCAGTCTTCCGTCCGTATGCGGGTTGCCACAGTCTACGCATATATGAGGGATTCCGATCCATGCGATCGCATCCGGCGGGATAGTCGGGCCGGTTTGGGTATGGAGGCATGGACATGGCGGCTGCGGAAAGGGTCTATCGGGAGGATCCGACGCGCCATCCGATGGCGGTTGCGTTTGCGGCGGTTCCTATGGCGGGGCTTCTCGGTGTGCCTGGCTGGGTGGTGGTCGGCGTGGCGTCGCTGCGGAGCGACGTTGCGGTCCTGAAAGACGACGTCTAGGAGCCGAAAGCCGGCCAGGAGCGCCTTTCGGCGGAAATCGGTGGAATCCAGCGGGACATCGCCGGGATCAATGCGCTTCTGGCACCGGGCCGGACCACCACCGACAACCAGCCGCCAGCGGACGCGGGGGGGGCGTCCCGAGGCCGAGGGAGAGCCGGAGACCCATGGACAGCCGGGAAACGCCTGAAGGGTCCCCTATGGACATCCAGGAGCCTACCGTGCCGGATTTCCCGCACTATCCGAATCCCCCGATCGGCCCGCACGTCCTTTCCTGGCGCGTGTGACCCGGACTTCGGTTCCGTTGCGGGCTCGACCATGCGGCCCGCCACCATCCGGTAGCCCGCGGTCGCAGCTTCGCGGCGGGCCGTGTCCGGCTCTCGGACCGCCTTTCAGGCTGAATACGGAAGGCTACCCACCCCGGTCGCTTCGCGACACTCCACTTCAGGATGGCCCGACGACAGGACTGGATCGGGAGCCCCCGGTGAGCTCCCCGCCGTCCGGCACGAACTTTCCCCAGGTGACCCCGTATCCGTCTCCACAACCGGACGGCCAGGGCGGGAACCCGGTATCATTGAGACCTGCCAAGCCCATGAACCCGCAACCAGCCGGGACTATGCGGACCGGTGCCATGACATCTCCGCATGAACGATCCGTCGTTCCTTTCCCGCCGCCTCCGACCCGCTTTCGACGGTATCCGGCGCAGACCTCTTCAGGTCTTCGTCGCTGGATTGGATATACGCCCCGAAAGGCCTGAATGTGGAATCGTCCCGACGACACGGGAAACCTCCCCGTTATCGGACAGCCTTCCGTTCCGGTGAATCACTATCCGGTTGGGTCGGCCCGCACACTGCTGAAGCCGCTCCGATACCGCAGTCCCGGAATGGGTGGAGCCGATGGCCCACGCGAGCGTAATTGTACGAACACATCGACTTCGATCACGCCATGTTCATTCATGCAACCCGTTTTGGCGAACCGATACCGGATAGCTCCCCCTGCATCGCGCGCAAGCGCATCAATTTAGGTGGAATTGCTTCGTCCAGGCATCATCAGCACCTTCCCCAGCATCATGCGCAGGCGCATCAATGTAGGGGTTGGTGTTTCGTCGACAAACGTCTAGCCATATAGAAATGGTGAATGAGGCCCGGACCATGACTCAAAGCCTTGCAAGCGGCGTCAGCCGCACTCCCATACCATACGACACCGACCAAGCGAACGACGTCACCTCCGCGCTCCCGAACCCGCTCACCTCCGGGGCCATCGGCGAACTCGTGAAAGGTACGGCCGGCTCCAGCCCGTTTCTCGCCCAGTTGCTTCGCAACCATGGAACATGGCTGGCGGACGAAGCCGGAGGGCCGATGGACCGGGTGTTGGACCGCCTTCTGGACGATACGGCGGAAGCGGGCGGCAAGGCCGACTGGCGTGGACTGCTTTCGGTCCTGCGCCGCGCGAAGGCGCGCGCAGCCCTGTATATCGCGCTGGCTGACCTGGGTGGCGCATGGGAATTCAATCGAATAGCCGAAGCGCTCTCGAAACTCGCCGACAGTCTGACCGACACTGCGCTGCGCTGGCTTGTCACCGATGAAATCGCAAGAAAACGCATTCCCGGCATGAGCGAGGACGACATCGCCGACGGCGCGGGCATCTGCATCCTCGGCATGGGTAAACTGGGTGCGCGGGAGCTCAACTATTCGTCGGATATCGACCTTATATGCCTGTTCGACCAGGACCGGCTAAAGCCGGAAGACCTGCACACCGCCAGGGCGCGATACATCCATGTCATTCGCAGACTCGTCAAGGCGCTGTCGGAACGGACCGCCGACGGATATGCGTTCCGCACCGACCTGAGGCTGCGTCCCGCCCCTTCAACGACCCAGCCCTGCATTTCGATGGAAGCCGCCGAACGTTACTACGAAGATACCGGCCGTACATGGGAACGCGCCGCCCATATCAAAGCGCGGCCAATCGCCGGTGCCTTTGGCGCGGGCAACGCCTATCTCCGGCGCATCTCTCCTTTTATCTGGCGCCGATCACTCGATTTCGCGGCGATCGAGGATATCGAGGACGTGCTGCGGAAGATCCGCATGAAAGAGGGGAACTTCGCTCCCTCGACCGTTCCGGGCTGCGACATCAAACTCAGCCCCGGCGGAATCCGCGAAATCGAGTTCTTCGCGCAGACAAGGCAACTCATCATGGGCGGGCGCCTGCCCGTCCTGCGCGACCCGACCACGCTTGGCACCCTGGCCGCACTGCGCGACGAGGGAATCATCAAAGCCGGAATGTGCGCCTCCCTCTCGGAAGCGTACCTGGCCCATCGAAAGGTCGAGCATCGCCTCCAGATGGTCGGCGACAGCCAGACCCATATCGTTCCGGAGAAAGTCGACGCCCGGGCCCGCGTCGCTGCACTCGACGGTTGGTCGGACCATCGGGCATGGGAAGACGCGATCGCGGAACGCCTCGCCACCGTGCATCGGGTGACCGCGAGCTTCTTCGACGCGGGCGCGCGTGAGCGGGCCGATCCGATGGCGATCGAGCTCGACGAGAAAAACATCGCCGCGCTGGGATTCAAGAAGCCCCGGGAGGTCTGCCGAACCGTCGGTAAATGGCGCTCGGGCGAAATAACCGCGACGGCCAACGAACGGGCGCAACGCCTGTACGCATCGCTGGAAGCCGATATCCTGAAACATCTGGCAGGCGCCGACGGCCCGGACAGCGCGATCGCCGAATTCGATCGCTTCCTTTCCGGGCTTCCTTCGGGAGTGCAGGTATTCTCGCTGTTCAGGGCGAACCGGCACCTACTGGAACTGGTTATAGACATTTTCGCGACGGCGCCGCGCCTGGCCAGCCATCTCGGGCTTAGGCCACAGACACTGGACGCCCTGCTGTCGGAAGAGTTTTTCGGTGAACTGCCGTCACAATACTGGCTTGAAGCCGACCTGCATATCAGGATCGGCGATACCACCGACTATGAACGCGTTCTGGATATCGCGAGGATCTGGGCAAGGGAGCTGAATTTTCGAATCGGCGTTCACGTGCTTCTGGGAATGGCCAACGAAATCGACGCGGGAAGAGCGTTTGCCGGAGTCGCCGAAGCCGTCCTGACGGAACTGCTTCCATTCGTGATCGAATCCTTCGCCGTGCGTTACGGCTCGCCACCGGGCCGCGGAATCGCCGTCATCGCAATGGGAAAGCTTGGCTCGCGGGAAATGACGGCACGATCGGATCTTGACCTGATCGCGGTCTATGACGCGGGTGGTGTGGAACAATCGATGGGTCCACGCCCGTTGCCATCCTCAACCTACTTCTCCCGTCTCACCCAATCGCTGGTCACCGCTCTCTCCGCTGTGACAACGGAGGGACGGCTCTATGCGGTCGACATGCGCCTTCGTCCGTCCGGCCGGCAGGGTCCGATCGCTATCTCGCTGGCCGCATTCGCGGAATATCAAAGCGAGCGGGCCTGGGTCTGGGAGCATCTCGCGCTCACACGCTCACGCCCGGTCGCGGGCGAGCCAGGCCTTGCCGCAGACGCTTTCAGGGTTATCGAAGCCGCACTCGCCGGACGCGAAGGCGATCCGAGCGTTATCGAAGAAGCCCGGGAGATGCGCGCGAGACTGCTGGAGGCCCACCACGCTGAACGAACCAACCCCTGGTCGCTCAAACACAGCGCGGGCGGATTGATGGAGATAGAGTTCCTGGCCCAGACCGGCAATTTACTCTACGGCCTTGGACCGGGTCGTCCGGCGAGGGAAACGCTCGCTTCGCTGGCCGAAGCCGGATGGATAGACACCGAAGAGGCTGATGCGCTCGAGGCGGCCCTCATGATGCAGACCAGGCTGCTACAGATCGACTGCGTCTCGCAGGAACGTCCGTTCGATCCCGAAACGGCCGGCGACCGGCTCCGCCGGATCATGGTCAAAGCGACCCAGACCGAGAATTTCGACGCGCTATCGAGAACGCTGGCGACGGTGCAGGCCAAGGCGGCGGGCATCTGTGGGCGTATCCTGAACGGTGGGTAGACGCGGTCGACCCCGGCGAAACCGGCCGTTCGCCCCGCTCAGGTAAAATCTGCGAAAAAAGATATTCCATTCCCGAAAAAATCGGTTAGTTTGCCCCTGGTTGGCCTCTCGTCTGGAGGCAGCATTGGAGAATACCATTATGGAAGTAACCTGCTCAATGTCCCGAAACGTGCTGATCGCCGAAGTTGAAGGGCGCATTGACGGCGTCACAGCGCGTGAATTCGAAGAGACAGTGACCTCGGCGATCCCGGAAGAAGGAAGTTCGGTGATCTGCGACCTGTCCGCTGTATCCTATGTCAGCAGTGCGGGCCTCAGGTCGGTCCTGGTGATCGCGAAACGCCTCTCCCAGGCGGATGCGTCTTTTTCAGTATGCGGTCTTAGCGGCGCCGTCGCCGAGGTGTTCCGTGTTTCCGGCTTCGACAAAATTATCAAGGCCCACAAGACACGTGAGGACGCCCTGGCGGACGTCGCCGGCTGATCCAGGGAACGCAGCGCATGGCTGACCCATCGCGTCTCCGCATCGGCAGCAGTGTCGGGAATCTCCCTGAAGTCGTTTCGTGGGTCGAAACCTTCTGTAAAGCCCATCCATCGGCCTCGGCTTTCGAACAAAAGCTGCAGCTGGTGGTTGAAGAGCTGTTGATGAACACGATCATGCACGGCTCCGGCAAGGATGGCGACACCGCGTCGATCTGGCTTTCGCTGTACCCGCAGCCGGAAGGCGTAGCGCTCATCATCGAAGATGACGGGACGCCATTCGACCCGCTGACCTACGAAGTTCTCCCGGATACCAATGCCCCGCTTGACGACAGGCCGATCGGTGGTCTTGGTGTGATGCTCGTACGGGAAATGACGGACGGGGCGTCCTACAGCCATTGTCACGGATTGAACCGAATCGCTCTCGTATTCGGTCCAGGTCCACTACCCAAGGCTCCGCAGGACGACGGCGATACAGGGACCGAAACCAGGCCTCCGATACGACCCCGTGGTCTGACGTTGCGTATTCTCGCAATCCTGCTGTTCATTCCCGCCGCTGGCCTTGTCGCGGCCGGTGCGCTGAATTACCTCAAATTCGATCGGATCCTGACCGAAGCCGCCGCCGCCCGCTACGACCCGGTGCTACGCGAGCTTGCACGCGCGATCAGCGACAGCCTGGGCGAGGGACTTACACTCGCATCCACGAAAACCACTGAAAATCTGATCCAGCGCTCCAGCACCCAGTTCGAAGGGGCGTTCGATCTGATCGTTCGCGATGTGAATGGCCTGGAACTGTTCAGCACTTTTGAGGAGAGCGGTGGCGAAAATGTGGGGACCTTCACCCAACCTCCCCCACCAGATGAAATTCATCACGATTTCAGCGTTTCTGACCGCTTTGTGGGTCAGATTTCGGTTATGCAGCATGGAGAACCCGTGGGCGTGCTGTCACTTTCCCACGACGCCACCAAGGCCCGTACGGCGATGCCGGATCTTGTGAGGCAGATCAGGCGCGCCGGCGTTATCGCGATGATACCAGCGCTTCCGTTGTTGATCCTTGCCACTTTGATCATGCTCGGCCGAATCGAAGGACGGATGCACCGTCGGAAGCTCGCTGTTGAGCGTGCCGCGCGGCTTAACAGCCCTGATCCCGGAACGTCCGATACGCTCGTTCAGGCCATATGGCGGATATCCTCCTGGCCAACGAAAGCGTCGAACGGGTCCACATGATGGCTGGTCCACGCACCGCACTTCTTCTGACACTGCTCGTGCTCATGGTTCTGCCTTTTCTGCTGTTCGGGTATTTTTCGGTCAGGATATTCGAAACCAGACTTCTACCTGAGGTCGAGGCGCAGACGATCACCGCAGCGGCGGGTGTGCAACGGCGAATCGACCATGCCACAACGGTATTCGGTGGTCTGCATACCTTGCGCGCCGTCGAGCCGGTACTCGACAATGCCCGGTCTTCCGCTCCCGGGATGAGCTTCCTCGCCATCACGGATCCGGAGGGGACGATCAGGCACATCTCAGCCGATGATTCCGAAGCGGTCCGAAAGGCGCTGGCTTCAGATTCCACATCCGTATTCTCTGATTTTTCCGACCAATTCTCGTCGCGCATATATGAAATCGTTGGCATTCCGCTGTCGAGTCCGGTCACGGTCGCCAGTCAGCGTGGCGGGGATCTGCTCATCACGAGCCTTCCCATCGGCGGCGGCGAGGGATCCATCGGAACCCTTTATGCGGGATTTGACCTCGGAATGCTTCAGGCTTTGAAGCAGGATATCTGGATCGATACGGCCGTGGTCGTTCTCGCGATAATCCTACTGGCGGTGGAGCTTCTCGTCCTCGTGTTCACCGTGCATATACTACGTCCGGCCTGGATTGTTGAATTCCTGACCTCCCGGCTTATGGTCCGGGATTTCCGTTTTTCAGTGCGCGCGCGCAGCAGCGAAGTGGCAAAGTACCTGATCGGACATATCGACCGGGTCACAAAGCTTGCGGTTTCGGAATCGGGAAAGCAATTCGGGATGAGGCTGCCCGAAAAGGGGCGCGTCCGTCGACTGCGCGTACCCGCCCTTTCCCATATCCGTCTGCCCTTGTTCCTGTTCTTCGTCTCGGAGGCGATGCTCCGCCCCATCCTACCGCAGTTTTTGGGTCAGTTCGCGCCACCGGATAGCGACCCGGATTTCAGGGTCGGCCTCGTCATGGCGGGATTCATGGCCGCGTCCCTCGTAACCGTGCTCATCGGTTCCATGCTCAGCGAACGGTCCGGGCCGCGCCCGATTTTCCTGTACGGAACCTTATTTGCGGGCGCCGGCATGGCGGGCCACATCGTCGCGGACAGTTTCGTCACCATACTTCTGGCCCGAACGCTGACCGGATTCGGTTATGGTCTGGTCTATGCGGCCGCCCAGGTCCATATCGCGAAGCACGCCGATCCTCGACGACGCAGTACCGGCTTCTCGCTTTTTCTCGCGGTTGTCGTGGCGGCCGAGATCAGCGGCCCCGCGATCGGCGGCATTCTGGCTGACCGGATTGGCGTATCGTTGGTCCTGTCCGGGGCGGTTCTATCGATAGCGATCTCCGCCGTCGCCTGTTTTCTCATGATCTCCAGGTTTCCACCGGACCTTACCGATCCTGCGGCAACGCCGAAAAGCGAGGCGTTATCCAGTTCCACTGACTACCACGACGCCGTATCGCAATGGGCGCGCGGTCAGATGGCGGTTGTGAGGGATATATTCAGCAACGCTCGGTTCTTTACCATGATCGCCTGTTTCGCCATTCCGGCGAAGGCGCTGCTGACGGGCGGATTGTTCCTACTGATGCCGTTGACCGCTCTCTCCATCGGTAGTGCGGCGGAAAGCGCCCGGGTTCTTATGGGATACGGCATCGCGATCCTGGTGCTTGCCCCGTTGCTTTCGCCGCTGGCGGACCGTTGGCAGGGCTTTGGCGCCTGGGTCGCGGTGGGTGGCATGATCGCCGGAGCAAGTTTCGCGATCCCCAATGCGATGAACGTTTTCGTAGGGGAAGGACTGATGGCGCTGTTCGTGGCGACGCTGCTGTTTGGAGTGGGTCAGACGCTATCCATTCCGTCACAGATCAGTTTCCTTATGCGTGTTGCCGAGATGGAGGTCAAATTCGAAGGGTCGGGAACCGTGCTTGGGGTGTTTCGGTTCATGGAACGGCTTGGATCGCTGGCGGGACCGTTGGTGGCGGGTGGCCTGCTGCTCGCATTTCCGCCGGACGTCGCCTTGATGTGGATGGGTTTAGGGGCTCTGCTGATGTCCGCCGCCGGTCTAAGCTGGTTTCTGGCCTTCGGGGACCGGAACGAAGAGGATGTGATTGGTGGCCTGCTTATCAAAACGTGAACTGCTGAAAGGATCGCTGTGCACCGTGCTGGTCACTGGATCGGGGTGGCCGGCCGCTTCGCGGGAACCCAAATCCGTGTTCATGGTTCTTTGGCGTGGAGAGACGGAAGTCGAGGAAGGCTTCAGGGCACATTTCGCCGAAGCCGGTCTACCTTTGGACATCACGGTACGGTCACTCGACAGAGACAGGGACCGGCTTCCGGAGATTCTAGCGGAGATCGAAAGCGCCGATCCGGATCTGGTCTACACATGGGGCACATCGGTGACCCTGGGCGTTGCCGGACGCGACCCGAAACTGGCGGAAGGTGCCGACGACTTTCCACCGAAGGTCATGGATCGCCCGATCGTGTTCACCATGGTTTCCCAGCCCGTGAAATCACGGATCATTCCCGCATTCGGAACGACGGGCCGAAACCTGACCGGCGTCAGCCACATCGTGCCGCTTGAGACGCAGTTTCGAGCGATGCAGGCCTATATGCCCATTGACCGGATCGGGGTGATATACACCCCCACCGAATCGAATTCAGTGCTGGCCGTCGAACAGTTGATCAGTTTGGGTCGCCGCCTGAATATCCGAATCGATGATTTTCCGGTTCTGCTCGACGCGAACGGCCATCCGGATCCGGAAGCGCTACCCGGAATTGTCGAAGAGGTCGTGGCGCTTGGTCCTCAGTTTCTCTATCTCGGGCCCGACAGCTTCATAGGTCAGTACGCACGTGAGATAACGGCGCTCGCCAACGCCAGTCGCCTGCCGTCATTCGCTTCGACGGAGGTCATGCTGGCGTCATCCGATGCGCTCTTCGGGCTTGTCTCGCCATATGAACAGGTGGGGCGGTTCACGGCGACGAAGGTTGAGCGAATTCTGTTCAAAAACGAAGCCCCCGAGACCGTTCCCGTTGAGGTGCTTCCGGAATTTTCCTATCAGATCCGGGCGGATATCGCCCGAAAACTTAAAATCTATCCCAGCCTTTCCCTTCTCGACTATGCGGAGGTCATCGACCAGTGACGGCAACGTCGCCCAGACGGGACCGGTCCAGCTTCCAGCGTACCGCCCGCGCGGTCGTTGACCGGTGTGTACGAACAGATTCCGATGGCGTTACTCTGAGGCTTGCGGGCGAAGCCGATTTGCCCGCGATGTGCGCGATGAACGCAAGCGCGATAGCGGAGCAGAGACGGGATGGACTTTTCATGCCGATGCCGGAGAGTTTCCTCGCGGAGATTATCCGGAACGGCATTGTCCTGATTCTGGAGCGCGACGGAAAACTGCTTGGATACAGCGTCGCGACTCCGGTGAACCGCGAACGGCCCGCGTTCATTACAGGGGTTGACCCCTCCGAAACGGGTCTTCTATTCGGAACGGCGATCAGTCCGATACTGCGCGGTCAGGGTAGACAGTCCCAATTAATCCGGCTCCGCCAGAGGATTTTCGAGGAGGCGGGCTTCATTTCGGTACAATCCACGGTTTCACCATTCAATACGTCGTCACTGTGCAACCTGATAAGTTCCGGTTTCCAGGTATTGGAGCTCAGGAACCTTCTTGACGGACACCCCCGATTCCTGCTCCAGAACGAATTGCGGCGATCGGAACAACCGTCCGGCCCCTCACGCGTGGCGGCGCTGCCTGAAATGGGTGATCTTTCGGAACATAGGAAGCTGTTGGCGGACGGCTTCATCGCGAACGGAATCAGAAGGGGCGATCCCAGCGTCATGCTCTACACTAAAAGGCAGGACCAGCATTCCCAGAGGCTGGACTCATGACCCAAAGCTCCGGCCCGAATAAACCCAGTCTCAGGCGCAGTGTCGCTTTGACGGCGGTCGCCGCCCTTCTGGCGATTTCGGCGATACTCGTCGCTTATTCAGAAATCCGAGGCGCCTCACTTATCCGCCGCCACATCGAGGCATCGATCAATGTGCAGGCGGATCTCGTTCACACAATGCTTGATCTGTACAATGAGCGTTTCAGCACGCTTGCCCGACAGATCGCGGCGGACCCGGAAGTGGATACCGCGCTTATGGAGGACTCCGTCTCGTCCAACCTGGAGGAAGCGCTCAGGATTATAAGGGACGGACGTTCGGAACGTCCCGCGCTTATTATGGTATCGTCAACAGGTAACGTCATCGCAAGCGCCGCTGACGCTGCCTTTGCCCTTGGCCCGGAGATTCTCGGGCAACCGGTTCAACGCGCTCAAACCCGACTTTTGGTCGACGGCAACAATTCACCTATGCTCGTACATGGTGCCCCGGTACGGAGGGGCGATCGTGTCGTCGGTTCGATATGGGTCACATTGCCGGTTTCCGCAGGTATCGAAAATTTTTTTCCGAGACTTGCCGGTCTCGCATATCTCGATGCGGATGGTGCGTCACGGACTCTGTATGGTATCATGGCCGACATCGGCTCAATTGTGGCAGCGGGTGACCTAAGGGCGCGGAGCACGATACTTTCCGACAATGAAGGTCGGCGGCTCGATGCAACCGTTCTTCCGCTTCAATACGGAAGAGCCGAGACAATCGGCGGATTGATCCTTTTAAGGGACGTGTCGGATACGCTCCGGCGCGAAGAGCTTCTGACAGTGCTTGCTTTCACGTCGGTGGTGTCGATCATTCTTCTATCGCTAGGCGTTCTCCTGCAGAAGCTAAGGGTCGGGTTCCGACCTCTCGGCGCCGTCGTGCAGCTTCTTGGAGCCATGTCCGGCGGCGTGGGCAAAACGCCGGAGAACGGGCCCGGCGAACTGTCCGGACTTTCGAATGGGTTTCAGGCCGAAGCGGTACCCGACATGAAGTCGGGTCGGGAAATCGCCACCCTGCTTCGTGCGGTTGACAGCTTTCGCGCGAGCCTTGATGCCCATAACACACTGATCGCGGTCACGGAACAGCTTGAAAACGCAAGACGCATCCAGCAGTCGCTACTTCCCGCCTCGTTCAAACTGCATCCCAGTCTGGATATTTTCGGTCAAATGCGTCCCGCTTTGGATGTCGCGGGAGATTTCTTCGACACGTTCGTACTCGGCGACGGACGGATCGCGATCCTGATCGCCGACGTTTCCGGAAAAGGGATAGCGCCCGCTCTGTTCGCGGCTCAGGCCAGCGCGTTGCTCAGGGCCCAGTGCCATCAGTCCACCCTGCCGGCGAAGGTGATTCAATCGGCGAATTCCGCTCTCTGCGAGCGCAATCCGGAAGATATGTTCCTGACGGCGATACTTGCAGTGGTCACGCCCGCGACGGGAGTGGTTAACTTTGTGAATGCCGGACATTGTCCGCCGATGATCGCGGACGAGGAAGGGCAGATCCGTCTGGTGTCTACCCCACCGGACATGGTCCTCGGCGTCCTTCCGGATCTGGAATGGTCACCGCATCGTCTTGTCCTGGCGCCGGGGGAGCGAATTCTGTTCTACAGCGACGGATTCGACGAAGCGCAGACCGTGGACGGCAGTCTACTTGGAACCGACGGAGTCATGAAAATATTCAAGGATGCCTGCGCCAAAGGCAAGAGCGTTACAAGCCGATTCCTCTGCAAACTGATGCTCGATGAGATCGACAGCTTCGCAGCCGGCGCTCCCCAGGCGGATGATATCTCGCTCCTCGTGATACATCGCCCGAAAACAAAAAAAGGTAAGCGACGCCCCGGCTGATCGATGACGGTATTGTCAGACCCTGAACGAATGGAGACGAATGTTCCTACCAAGTACCGGATTCCCTGTTTGATATCGCTTGATTTTGCGATCGATCCGGGCTTTGATGGAATTGTCGTCGCTATCCATGAACCTAGCTAGTCTGGAGATGCTGTGCTTACTTTTGCCGAAGAAATCATGCTTCTGCTTCTTGAGGACAAAAGCGGGAGATTCATTTACGTTCCCGAACATTCAGCGAGTTGCGTGCTCTCCGGTGCCGTCCTTATGGAT
Source organism: uncultured Rhodobacter sp. (assembly GCA_965201085.1). Lineage (GTDB taxonomy): Bacteria > Pseudomonadota > Alphaproteobacteria > Rhodobacterales > Rhodobacteraceae > JAPOUP01. The sequence continues at coordinate 707,725 of CBDAVS010000025.1, forward strand.
CTTGCCCTTTTGGGAAAGATCGACACGGACCTCAGGAAGCTGACGGTGATTGACCCCAGCGAGACTGGCGACGATCTGCTTGACCCGACGCTTAAACGGCTTGCCGAGGCGGATGAGGAACGCAACGCCCGTTATTGGGTCGAACATTGCCAAAGGGATTCGGTGGCTATACGACAGCGGGCCCTTGACCGGCTCTGCGAGGCGGGGATTCTGAAACACGAAGAGAACCGTTTCCTTTGGGTGTTCAGTTCCCGGCGTTATCCAGTTCGCGATGGCAAGGCCGAGCGGGAGGTCAAGCTGCGCATCATGTCGATCCTGTTCAGCGACGAAATCCCCGATCCACGTGACATCGCGATCATCGGTCTCGTGGATACCTGTGGGATATTCAGACATCTACTGTCCCGGGGCGAGCACAATCGGGTTAAGGACAGGATTGACCAGATCCGGAACATGGACCTTATCGGGCAGGCGGTAACCGCCGCGGTCAGGGAGATCGAACTGCAGCTTGCGCAGGCGATGGCCGTCGCTCCCATGTAGCGATCAAACCTACCTGGACGGTTAGGTATCGATGTCGTGTTCCCCCAACGACATGAATGCCGATGATATTCGGTTTTCTGACCTGAATGTAGCGCCGTAGTCTCAGCGCGACCCTTCCGGTTCGAGCCGACGAGAACGGATTCGTCAGCCATGTTCGCCTGAAGGACCTTGATCCCGTAGGCCAACGATACAATTCACCACACAATCGGGCCTTGCGTTCGGAATCGGTACCGGAACTGTTCCCCTTGAAAAAGGACCTACAGGATTCTGCTGAGCGACGGTGTTACCGTTGAGGACATACTGGAACCCCATCTGGAGGCGACAGCTCGGATCGTTCACGCTGGACGCCGACTTCCGGCGCAGGCCGGACAGGGACGGAATCCGCCAGGTCTACGGCTGGCCGACGAACTGCCGGATGCCTGCCCGGACGCGAAGGTTGTGAACTTCTGCGACCGCGAGGGCGATTCCCGGGAGCTTCTCTCGGAGGCGAATCGAACCGGTGCCGCGCTCCTGGTTCGTGCCGGCCACTCGACGAAGCGGTGCGTGGCGCTGCCCGATAGCGGCGAGAGGCGCATGTGGGCGCATGTCGCGAAACCGGAACCGATCGGCTGCAGGGGAGTCATCGTGTTCGAATCGGCCGGCCGAACGCCCGTGTCGGCACGCTGGCGCTGCGTTGCGCGGAACTGGAACTCATCGCGCCGAGGGATGCCACCGACCGGCCGCCGCTGCGCGTGACGGTGGTCGCTGCCATCGAGGAAAACCCACCGGTGGTCGTCGCGGAAACAGATGGAGCGCTGTGTTGGATGCTTCTGTCAAACGAGGGGTGCGATGGGCCACAGACGGCGGAGACGGTATGAACTCCGCTGGAAAACCGAGTACTTTTTCCGGGTGCTGACGATCGGGACGCGTATCGAGAGCCGCAGACCCGGTACAGCCGACAACCTGCGAAAGTGCTTCGCCTTCGACGCGGTGACCGCATACCGCATCCGGGGTCTGAAGCTGCCCGTCCGGGAGCGAAGCGATGACATTGACTAAGGCTCAGGTGTCGTTGACATAGGCGGGTATGGTTTCCGGTTCGCAGCGAGCGGTTCTGTCAGGGACGGTACCGACCGTCGGTCGCGCAACCATGATTGGCCGGTTGACCCGAGAGAGGCAAACTGTTCAATTGCGGCGGCAACCTGAACACGCTGTGTCCGACAATCAAGGAGGAGGACTTGCCGAAAACGACTGGTCAGGAGGCCGAACTCACTTCCATTCCAGGATTATTGGCGCGAAACGCGAGGGATTTCGGTGCGAAACCCGCCTATCGCGAAAAGGAATTCGGGATATGGCAGACCTGGACATGGAATGAGGCGGCGGACAAAATCCGTGCCATCGCGCTCGGATTACTCAATCTCGGTATCGAACGGGGCGATCATATCGCACTCATCGGCCGCAACCGCCCCGAGCATTATATGGCGATGGTGGCGGCGCAGATGGTGCGGGCCGTACCGGTGCCGCTATATCAGGACGCGGTGGCCGAGGAGATGACCTATGTGCTGGACCATAGCGGAGCCAGACTCGTGGTCTGCGGAGACCAGGAGCAGGTGGACAAGGTCATCGAGGTACAGGAGCGGGTCAAACATATCGAGCATGTCATCTACAACGACCGACGCGGAATGCGGAAATACGACCATTCCCGTCTGAACGCGCTCTCGGATATAATCGCCGAAGGCCGCGGCAGCCATCATCGATTCGATGGCGAGTTGGACGACCGTATTTCCGAACTGAGTGCAGACGACACCTGCGTCATGCTCTATACATCGGGCACGACCGGAAAGCCCAAGGGCGTCGTTCTCTCGAACCGGAACATAATCGAGGCGTCCAGATCCTCTTCGGAATTCGATCGGTTGCGTCAGGATGAGCAGATACTGGCCTATCTACCGATGGCCTGGGTGGGGGATTTCATATTTTCGGTCGGTCAGGCCTATTGGAACGGTTTCTGCGTGAACTGCCCCGAGCGGGCCGGAACGATGCACGAAAACCTGCATGAGATCGGACCAACGTATTTTTTCGCGCCACCAAGGTATTTCGAGGAACGCATCACAGCCATGACAATTCGCATGGAAGATGCGGGTCGCCTGAAGCGATGGCTTTACGACACGTTCATGGCTCTTGCCCGGGAGGTTGGACCGAAGCTACTCGACGGAGAGCAAGTTGAAACCTGGAAACGGTTCAGATACTGGCTGGGCGACATCCTGATCTATGGCCCGGTCCGAAGCCGAGAGGGCATGACAAACGTACGCGTTGCCTATACCGCCGGTGAGGCGATCGGATCGGAAATTTTCGTATTCTGGAGATCGCTCGGAATCAATCTCAAGCAGCTCTACGGACAGACGGAAGCGGGCGTATTCATCACCCAGCAGCCTGACAGCGAGGTGCGCGCGGACACGGTGGGCATTCCGTCGCCAGGCGTCGAAATCAGGATCAGTGACAGCGGCGAAGTGCTTTATCGCTCGCCCAGTACATTCGTTGAATACTTCATGAATCCCGAGGCGACCGCCAAAACCAAAAACCCCGACGGCTGGGTCGCCACCGGCGACGCCGGGTTCATCGAGGAGGCGACGGGACATCTCCGCATCATCGATCGGGCGAAGGATGTCGCACGAATGTCCGGCGGAGAGATGTTCGCTCCGAAATACGTTGAAAACAAACTTAAATTCTATCCAAACATTCTGGAAGCCGTTGTATTCGGCGCCGCACGCGACCGTTGCTGCGCTTTCGTCAACATCGACCTAACGGCCGTCGGCAGTTGGGCCGAACGCAATGGCATCGCTTATGCCTCTTACCAGGAGCTTGCGGGACATCCGAAGGTTTACGCGATGGTGCAAAGCCATATCGAGGAGGTCAACCGATCGATCGCGCAGGATGAGATGCTGTCCGGATGCCAGATCCATAGATTCCTGATACTGCACAAGGAACTTGACGCGGATGACGGAGAGCTTACCCGAACCAGAAAGGTGCGCCGCGCCATAATCGGCGAAAAATACGGTGATCTGGTGGATGCGCTCTATGACGGTTCCCACGAAATCCACACGGAAACCGAAGTCACCTATGAAGACGGTCGCAAAGGCAGTATAGCGGCAACCCTGGAAATTCGGGATGCTTCCGTTTTCGCGATAAGGCTTCATAAGGCGGCGGCGTGATTCCGTGACCGCGACGCGGCGACGCTTTGTCCATGCGGCGGGCGGAAGCCACGACGAAGTGAAGGAATTGGGAGCGAGAGGCGAAGCCTATGCCCGAAGCCCATGAAAACCATGTGACGGACGACGGACGAACCATCGGCGGTGTGTTGATGGAGATGAAAGACATAACCCTGAAATTCGGCGGCATCACAGCGATCAACGAGCTGTCCTTCGATATCCGGGAAGGGGAAATCCGCGCGATCATCGGCCCGAACGGAGCCGGCAAATCATCGATGATAAACGTTATTTCGGGCTTCTATCATCCGCAGAAAGGATCGGTCTGGTTTCGAGGGGAACGCCGACCAACGCTCAAGCCATATCAGGTCGCGCGGCAGGGGGTCGCGCGAACTTTTCAGAACATCGCCCTGTTCGAAGGCATGACTGTCCTCGACAACGTGATGACGGGTCGGCTGACCCACATGAAAGCCGGAATGGTCGCACAGGCGATCTGGCGCGGACGGGCGGAGCGGGAAGAGGTCCGGAACCGGGAAAGGATCGAGAGGATCATCGACTTTCTGGAAATCCAGCATATCCGCAAGACGCCGGTCGGGCGTCTGCCATACGGTTTGAAGAAGCGGGTGGAACTCGCCCGCGCACTGGCGGCGGAGCCGAAACTGCTGCTACTGGATGAACCCACCGCCGGCATGAATGTCGAAGAGAAAGAGGATATGAGCCGGTTCATACTTGACGTTAACGACGAGTTCGGAATGACAATCGCTCTCATCGAACATGATATGGGCGTGGTTATGGATCTATCCGACCGAATAATGGTGATGGACTACGGTAGGAAAATCGGAGACGGCACGCCTAAAGAGGTGCGCGGTAACCAGGATGTAATAGACGCATATCTCGGGGTTTCCCATGACTGATCGAATGTCCGACGGCACCTGGCCCCAAAATCCCGGATCGAGATGATATGATGCCTCAACAGCTTCTATTCGCATTTGAGGTAACCCTGAACGGTCTCATGGCCGGTGTGCTGTACGCCCTTGTGGCGCTGGGCTTCGTCCTGATTTACAAGGCTTCAGGTATTTTCAACTACGCCCAGGGCGTCATGGCGCTCTTCGCCGCATTGACACTGGTCGGTATAATGAACGGCGAGATCCCCTTCGGACATCTGATCAACGCCGTGTTCGGATCGGATGTCCATCATTTCGGCTGGCATGTACCGGCAATTCCCGCAATCGCGCTTACGATCTTGATCATGGTGGCCTTCGCATGGGCGGTCAATCAACTGGTACTGCGGCATCTCGTGAACCAGGAACCGATCATCCTTTTCATGGCGTCTATCGGTCTTGCCTATTTTCTCGAAGGCTTCGGCGATCTGATGTGGGGCAGTGATATCAAGAAACTTGATGTCGGCATCCCCCAGGGCATCAATCTCTGGATCGACACGGTGACTTTCGAGCGGTTCGGTTACGGTTTCTTTATCGACAACCTTGACATAGTGGCGACCGCGACCGCGGTTCTACTGGTCACCGTTCTCATTCTTTTCTCGCAGCACACAAAGCAGGGGCGGGCGCTTCGGGCGGTTGCGGATGACCATCAGGCGGCGATGTCTGTCGGAATATCGCTCAAATTCATCTGGGTGCTTGTCTGGTCGGTCGCCGGCTTCGTCGCTTTGGTCGCCGGCATGATGTGGGGCGCGAAATCAGGTGTCCAGTTCTCGCTGTCACTGATCGCGCTTAAGGCTCTGCCGGTCCTTATGCTCGGTGGCTTCACCTCCATCCCTGGGGCGATCATCGGTGGGCTGATCATCGGCATGGGTGAGAAGCTGTTCGAATTCGCGGTCGGTCCTCTGATCGGCGGTGCGACGGAGAACTGGTTCGCATATGTGTTAGCCCTTATATTCCTGGTGTTCCGGCCTCAGGGCCTGTTCGGTGAAAAACTGATCGAGAGGGTGTGAACGGTGGATTACCGCACCGGTACCTCCATTGGATCAAGGCCCGCCGACATTGTGCCTGCTCTGCGCTCCAGAGGGATGGTGCGGGTTTCCGCCCGGTTTCGCAAAGCCTTGGGACGTACAGAGTTCGACCTCACACGAACCTGTGGGCCGGGTGAGACTGTCGTATGTCGGAACCGATCCAAAACCACCCGAAAATCCGATAAAAATACCGCGATTCCATCCGGGCCATTCTTTCACCGTATCCGCCCGGACGGTGCGACGACATGAAGGGGACCTGATAGATGCTCTACCGCGAGGCAGGAGACTTCAAGACCACCTATGTCACTGACGCGCAGACGTTTCCGATCGCGTTTGACCGGTACCGCTATTACCTGGTGCTTGCGATAGCGTTTCTGGGCATTCCTTTCCTTATCGATGACTATTGGGCGAACGCCGTCCTGCTGCCGTTCCTTATCTACTCCATCGCGGCTATCGGTCTGAACATTCTCACGGGCTATTGCGGACAGGTCTCGCTCGGCACGGGGGGCTTCATGGCCGTCGGAGCCTATGCCTGTTACAAATTCATGACCGGTCCCGACATTTGGCTGATGGGAGCGGACGGTGAATGGGTGCGCTATGCGCTTCCTCCGATCAACATATTTTTCTCGGTGATCCTGGCGGGACTCGTGACCGCTTTCGTCGGCACTCTGTTCGGTCTTCCTTCGCTACGGATCAAGGGATTCTACCTCGCCGTGGCGACGCTCGCGGCGCAGTTCTTTCTTGTCTGGGTCTTCAACAAATGGGAATGGACCTACAATTACTCGGCTTCGGGTCAGATCAACGCGCCGACACGCGGTGTATTGGGGGTCGAAGTCACGGGGCCGACGGCCTCGGCCTGGGCCGCCTATCTGTTCTGCCTGGTGTTCGTCGTGGGCGCCGCGTGGTTGGCACGCAATCTCACACGCGGATCCTGCGGAAGGAAATGGATGGCGATCCGGGATATGGATATCGCGGCGGAGATCATCGGCGTCAATCCGTTGGCGGCGAAGCTTTCCGCGTTCGCGGTCTCCTCGTTTCTCGTCGGCGTTTCGGGTGCCCTGTTCTTCAGCGTCTATTTGGGTGCCGTGGAAGTGGGCGAGGTATTCGGCATCCAGAAGTCTTTCCTTGTATTGTTCATGATCATCATCGGTGGTTTGGGATCCATATTCGGCAGCTTCGCCGGAGCGGCCTTTCTGGTACTTGGGCCGGTGTTCCTGAAGAACCTTCTGGTCGGCGCGCTTGGTTGGCCGACAGATGTCGCGGCGCATATCGAGTTCATCCTGATCGGAGCCCTGATCGTGATTTTCCTCGTGGCGGAACCCCATGGGCTGGCGCAGCTCTGGCGCATCGCGAAGGAAAAACTGAGACTTTGGCCATTCCCGTATTAAGGAACAGGCCGTAGGCTCAAATCCCGCCGGGGTCGCCGGTCCGGAACTCCAGAAACCGCAGCCAGCTGAAGCGATCTCGAATGAGAAACTCCATCCGCACGTCGCTCGGGTTGTGCATCGAGGCCAAGACCAGGATCCTGAACATCGTCACCCAGTCATAAGGCGGACGGCCACCCTTGGGTCGGTCGCCATAGCCGAGCGCTTCAGTCAAAACCGTGTAGAACACCTCGAAATCAACATGACGCTCCAGCCCCTCAAGCGGGCGCTTGTCGTCTGGAACCGCATCATTATGCCGGACGGCACATCTATTACGATCCCCCCGTTCCGCTCTGAAGTGCGACACCGTTGATGGTGGGAAGCCGCGTTTCGGGTGCGGCATCCTGCGAACCGGCCGGATAACGGCGACAGTCCCTGTGCGCAGGATAGGAGGGTGTCATGCCCGAGGGCTACCGTCATCTGACCTTCGACGGAAGATGCCGGATATACGCGACGGGGAAAGGCGGGCTTTCGAACGGGGCCATCGCCGGGCGGCCGGGCCGCCATCCGGCCACCATATCGCGGGAGATCCGACGCAACGGCGGCGGGCGGGGATACCGGCAGGGACAGGCGCGGAGGAAGGCCACCGGGCGCCGGAGCGGGGCCTCTTCGGTCCCGGGGAAGCTGACGGAGGAGCGCCGGGTGAAGGTCGTGGCGAAGCCGGGGAGGGCTGGAGCCCGGAGCGGGTCCCGGGGCGTCTCCGGCTGGAGGACCCCGGCATGGTCGGCCGTCAGCGGATATACGACCTCGTACGCGCGGACCGCGGGGACGGAGGAACGCCTTGCGGGCACCTGCGGCGGCGGGGAAAGGAACCGGACCGGCAGGGTGGCCGCCACGCGGGCCGGGGTCATGTCCCGGGCCGGAGGGACATCCCGGAGCGCCCGGAAGAGGGCGGGACGAAGGCGGGGACCGGCGACCGGGAAGCGGACACGGTGATCGGCGGGGGACACGGCGGTGCGGTGGTGTCGCCCGTTGACGGATGCCCGGAATTCACGCCTGTCCGACGGGTTGACGGAAAGAGGGCGGAGGCGGCCGGCGAGGCGATGACCGACCTTCTCAAGGGGCTCGGCGCCAGGGTCCACACGGTCACGGCGGACAACGGCAGGGAGTTCGCGGGGCACGCGAAGGTGGCGAAGGCGCCGGCGGCCGACTTCCTCCTCCCGACGTCCCACCACTCGTGGGAGCGGGGCCTGAACGGGCACACCGACGGGCCGCCGCCCCGGTACCTGCCGAAGGGGACCGACCTGCGGCAGGTACCGGACGCCCGCGTGAAGCGGGTCCAGGACATCCTGAACGCGCGCCCCCGCAAGGCACCCGGCCACCTGACGCCGGCGGAGGCTTTCGCGCGGGCGCGGCCTCCCTGAGGCGCTTCGCCCCGTCGGCCGACGGCGGAGAGGGAATTCCGCAGGCGCGCCCGCCCGGTTTCGGTCGGGCCACCCCCCTCGCTCCGGAGACGGGCCGGTGTTGCACTTCGGACTGGAAGTGGGGGCATTTCATAACGGAAGCACTTCCCATTTATCGGAATTGAAAATACGCCTTGGGACCATCGGCCAATCGGAAATCCAATCAAATGGTTTTTGAGCCGAATGGTGGCACGGATACCCGAAAGCCAATTTATTGGCTTTTGGCGATATGAAAGCCGGAATGGACGGAGTATGTTGGAAGGAACTTGGCAATAGGTGATCTGTGCTGTGGCGCGGCGATCTAACGGGGAGTAAAGGAATAGGTGGGGTCAAGCGAACTCTCGAACAGGATTTCCAATCGCCTTTTGCATGACATTGTAACGGGCACGCTGGTGTGCGGGCAGCACATTAGCGCCCAGCAGGTTGCGGACCGGTATGGGGTGTCCCGGACTCCTGTCAGGGAAGCGCTCGATGTTCTTGAGACACGCAGCGTCCTGATCCGTCAGGCCAGCAGAGGCTATTTCGTGGCGGAAGAACTTCCCGGGCAATCAGGCATGAACTGGCAGGAAACGGTCGCAGCGTGGCTGACGATTACCGGACCTTGGCCGACGATTGGCTCACTAACAAAATTCCAGAGAGCGTCACCGAGCAGTTCCTCCGCGATAGATACGGCTGGACAAAGGCCAAGGTCGGAGAACTGCTTATCCGTGCCGCCAGAGAGGGTCGGGCTGAACGGAAGGAAGGCTATGGATGGCGTTTCCTGCAGGTCGCGAAGACACCTGAAGCGTTCGATGAGATCTACCGGTTTCGCCTTGCCATTGAGCCCGTGGCCATGCTGGAGCCATCTTTCGAGCTAAACCGCAAAGTACTGGATGAACAGCGTCGAATTCAGGAAGTGGTGCTGGGAGCCAACATGGACGCCGTTCCGGGCGAGGCACTCATCAGGAATGGCTCGCTGTTTCATGAAGAAATCATCAAACTGTCGGGAAACCCGTTTTCCCATATGGCTCTGCAGCGGGTCAATCGGATGCGGCGGCTTATGGAATGCGGAGCGGAGGTGAACAGGGAACGTCTCATAGAGCAATGTTCCGAACATCTTTCAATCCTTTCGTTACTTGAGCGTGGGAACATCGTCGATGCCTCATACCGCATGCGACAGCATCTAAGCGGAGCGCTCAAGCGGAAATCTCCTTTGGCATGGGGATGGGCAGCGGACACTTTAGGCACCTGACGGTCGGACCTGGCAGGCCAGCAGGAACTATAGGCCACGATTGACCGGAGTTGAACGACGGCTATTCTGGCCATCGCCGGTCAACTCGCATTCCCGTGCGATCGGTCGGCTCTGGCCTGGAGATAACCCGCGGTCGACAGCGACTGATCGACGCCGCGTGTCCTGACGACCGACGGAGCCGAAACCGTAGGTCGGTAACAGAACCCCAGGCCAGATGGATTATGCATGTGGGTTTGGGAAAATGGCCGAGTTCCGGCAGCGTTTTGATGCGCGGCGGCATAAACGGGCCATCGCTGGCGTCCAGAGACCAATTCGGCCAATGATCCCTTCAGTCCTGGGTCCACGAAGGAATGAAGCGCCGCCTTTGCCAAGGACGGATGTCTGGCATGCCGAAGACCTGCTCATCAAGCGAGCTTTGCCAGTATCAGAAAATCCCAAGCGAAACCGCCCGGGTGGCAGGTAAAGCGATTTGGTGGACCGCACAATGGCGGGAATTCATCTGGCGACCCCTGAAGGACTCGAACCCTCAACCTGCTGATTAGAAGTCAGCCGCTCTATCCAGTTGAGCTAAGGGGCCGTCGAAGGCATCTGTGCGCCAGCCGCCGCGGAGAATCAAGGTTTCAGTGCGTCCAGGTCTCCCGGCGTTCGGTCGCGAAATTCTCACCGTAGCCGCGTGGACGGATGCTGGGTCTGCGCCGCTTCGGCCCGCTTGTGGTTACCTCGATTCCCTTGGTACGGGCGTAAGCCTCCGCCGCTTCCCGGTTGGTGAAAGACAGCCTGACCTGGGACTGCGTGTCCGTCGAGCTGGTCCAGCCCATCAGCGGGTCCAGTCCGCGGGCGTCTCCCACAGTGAATTCAAGTATCCACCGCCGGGTCTCGGCGGCACCGGAGGTCATCGCAGACCTCGCAGGCTGGTAGATTCGAGCGGCCATGGTATTCTCCTGCTCTTCTTTGGGAAATTCGCAGAAATTGGGGTGAGGACGCAAGCCCGAGCGCACCTTATTTTTGGGGATTATATACGATAGTGCCCATTTTCTGTTGACTGCCTTATAAGCGGCATATACAATGATGCCCAAGAAAGGAATCAGACATGGCACAGAAAGCACCTGGCAAGCACCACCGCAAAGGCATTAGCCTAACAGGCCTTTTCATGATGTTTCCCGATGACGCGGCCGCCGAGGAATGGTTTGTGAAAGAGCGTTGGCCGGAAGGTCCGCACTGCCCACACTGCGGATCCGTCCGTGTTCTTTCCGGTGCCCAGCACAAAACGATGCCTTACCGATGCAGGGAAAAGGGGTGCCGCAAACGGTTTTCGGTTCGCACCGGAACATGCATGGAAGCGTCCAATCTGGGCTTCAAGGTATGGGCGATCGCGATTTACCTTATGTCGACAAACCTCAAGGGGGTTTCCAGCATGAAACTGCACCGCGATCTTGAGATAACCCAGAAATCGGCATGGCACCTTGCCATGCGACTGCGGAAGGCGCTTGAGGATGATGGAGTCAGCCTTCCGTTTGTAGGTCCCGTGGAAGCCGACGAAACCTATATGGGCGGCAGGGAACGGAACAAGCACGCGAAAGACAGACTGAAGGCCGGACGTGGAACGGTTGGCAAGACGGCAGTGGCTGGCGTCAAGGACCGCGACACCGGCCAGGTTGCCGCCAGGGTGGTGACGGACACAAAGGCAAAGACGCTTCAGGGCTTCGTCGAGGAACGCACCGAACCGAAAGCGCAGGTCTATACCGACGACAACGCGTCATACGTAGGCATGAAGCGCCAGCACGAAACAGTGCGCCACAGTTCCGGGGAATACGTGCGGGACGACGCGCATACGAATGGCGTAGAGTCGTTCTGGGCGATGCTCAAGCGGGCGCACAAAGGCACATTCCACAAGTTCAGCAGAAAGCACATGCATCGGTATGTGGATGAGTTCGTAACGCGCCACAACCTTCGTGAAGGGGACACGATATGCATCATGGCCGCGATGGCGGACGGCGGGGTTGGTAAGCGGCTGCGCTACAGGGAACTGATCGCAGACAACGGACTGCCGTCCGGGGCGAGGCACTGACCGGTGGAAGCTAACTGGTCCAACCAGACGGTCTGGACGGGTGACAACCTTCCTATCATGCGGGGCATGAACTCCGAATGCGTGGACCTGATCTACCTTGATCCGCCGTTCAACTCGAAAACCAACTACGCGGCGCCGATCGGTAGCGAAGCGGCGGGGGCGGCGTTCAGGGACACGTGGACGCTGGCGGACGTGGACATCGCATGGCTTGACCTGATCGAGGCGAAGGAACCGGCCCTTAACCGGGTCATCGCCGCGGCCATGACCAAAAGCGATAAGGCCTATCTGATCCACATGGCCGCGCGACTCCTTGAGATGCGGCGCATCCTCAAGCCGACCGGCAGCATATATCTCCACTGCGATCCGACCATGAGCCACTATCTCAAACCGGTCATGGACGCCGTGTTTGGAAAATCGAATTTCAGGAACGAAATAATATCCCCACTTCCAGTCCGAAGTGCAACACCGGCCCGCCTCCGGAGCGAGGGCGTGGCCCGAGCGGAGGAGGCGGGCCGGTGTTGAGGGATTTTCCGGCCAGGGCCCCGGATTCCACGCGGAATACGGCGGCTGTCCCTTCGGATCGGAGCGTAACCGGGCCTCCCGGCGGCGGCAAGGCCCCGCGGCGGGAGGTGGCGCGCCCGTCCGGGCGAGGGAAGGGGTGGCCCGACCGAAACCGGGCGGGCGCGCCTGCGGAATTCCCTCTCCCCCGTCGGCCGACGGGGCGAAGCGCCTCAGGGAGGCCGCGCCCGCGCGAAAGCCTCCGCCGGCGTCAGGTAGCCGAGCGCCTTGCGGGGGCGCGCGTTCAGGATGTCCTGGACCCGCTTCACGCGGGCGTCCGTGACCTGCCGCAGGTCGGTCCCCTTCGGCAGGTACTGGGGCGGCAGCCCGTTGGTGTGCCCGTTCAGGCCCCGCTCCCACGAGTGATAGGGCGTCGCGAAGAAGAAGTCGGCCTCCAGCGCCTTCGCCACCTTCGCGTGCCCCGCGAACTCCTTGCCGTTGTCCGCCGTGATCGTGTGGACCCTGGCGCCGAGCCCCTTGAGAAGGTCGGTCATCGCCTCGCCGACCGCCTCCGCCTTCTTTCCGTCAACCCGTTGGAGAAGCGTGAATTTCGAGCATCTGTCCACAAGCGACACCACCGCACCGCTGTGTCCCCCGCCGATCACCGTGTCCGCTTCCCAGTCGCCGATTCTCGCCTTCGCCCCGACCTCTTTCGGGCGCTCCGGGATGTCCCTCCGGCCCGGGATGTGACCCCGGCCCGCGTGGCGGCCACCCTTCCAGTTCGGTTTCTTTCCCCGCCGCCGCAGGTGCCCGAAAAGCGTTCCTCCGTCCCTGCGGTCCGCGCGTACGAGGTCGTATATCCGCTGACGGCCGACCATGCCGGGGTCCTCCAGCCGGAGACGCCCCGAGACCTGTTCCGGGCTCCAGCCCTCCTCCAGCTTCGCCACGACCTTCGCCCAGCGCTCCTCCGTCAGCTTCCTCGGGACCGAAGAGGCCTCGCTCCGGCGCCCGGTGGCCTTCCTCCACGCCTGTCCCTGCCGGTATCCCCGCCCGCCGCCGTTGCGTCGGATCTCCCGCGATATGGTGGCCGGATGGCGGCCCAGCTGCCTGGCGATGGCCCCGTTCGAAAGCCCGCTTTTCCCCGTCGCGTATATCTGGCATCTTTCGTCGAAGGTCAGATGACGGTAGCCCTCGGGCATGACACTCTCCTCGGCTCGTTCACCGGGACTGTCGCCGTTATCTGGCCGATTCGCAAGATGCCGCACCCGGAACGCGGCTTCCCACCATCAACGGTGTTGCACTTCAGAGCGGAACGGGGGTATGGAAGAGGACCAACGCGCCAACCGCATCAGCATATCAGATTGGAAGGGTGCATGACACAGTGTTGGCATATGCCAGAAATCCAGAAACAACGGTGAACGCAGTCTTTGCGCCTTACTCGAAGGATTATATCCATAAACACTTTAGGAAAAACGACAGCCGAGGCCATTTCCACACACAGCCGCTGACTGCGCAGGGGACCACAAATGGATACTCCGGAATGCCGTGGCGGGACATTGATCCCACTGAAAGGGGCCTGCATTGGGTTTGCCTCACTGCATTGCCGGAAGGGCTGGAATGCCCAGACGACTGGAGTGCCATGACAACCCAGGAACGGCTTGATTGGCTTCATTCACAGGATATGATCTATTTCCCTGAAAGAGGAACAATGCCGAGATTCAAACGGTATCTGTCAACAACCAAAGGCGTTCGCGTGGCAGATGTCATGACGGACATTCCCGGCGTCCAGGGGGCGCACCGGCTACCCGACCCAGAAGCCGCTTGCGCTACTGAAGCGCATCATCCTCGCGTCATCAAACGAAGGCGAAATGGTTCTGGACCCGTTCTGCGGCTGCGCGACGGCGTGCATAGCGGCGCAGGACCTTAACCGGTAATGGGTTGGGATTGACGTCTCGCCGAAGGCCGCTGAACTGGTGCTGCTGCGGCTCAGGAATGAGCTTGGCATGTTCGCGCACCATACGGTGGTCAACCGCACGGACATCCCGCAGCGCACCGATATCGGGAAGCTGATCCGCTACAATCACGTGAGGAACAGGCGGACCCTGTATGGCGAGCAGGGCGGGCACTGCAACGCATGCGGAGAGCATTTCCAGATGCGGAACCTCACGGTCGACCACATCATCCCGCGATCGAAGGGCGGAACCGACCACATCGGAAACCTTCAGCTTCTGTGCGGACATTGCAACTCGGTCAAAGGCGACAGAGGCATGGAATACCTGATAACGAGGCTCGCGGCGTAACAGGAGGAAATCAAATGACGGAGTTGATCATGAAAAGAGAGAAGGTTGAGCCTAGTGGAAAGGCACCTGTTAAGCCTGTGAATGGGTCGGGCAGGTATCAGCCGACAAAACATGACATGCTGCGGGATGTCAGCGTATCCGTAACGCCGGAAAGGTTGGTAAAGGCGGTCCTCAAAGGGGGTGCGCCCCGCCGCGATTTCCGCAAAAACTGAACCGAAGGCGACCGGTATGAAAAGCCCGGATGGGCACTACCGTATATAATCCCCTTATTTTGGGAATTATATACCTGGCTACCCACGCCGCGCCGGGCGGGCGGCTATAGCGGAAAATGTTCCTTTAAAAAAAGTGCATTTTTTATATCCCCCCACTTCCAGTCCGAAGTGCAACACCGGCCCGTCTCCGGAGCGAGGGGGTGGCCCCGAGCGGAGGAGGCGGGCCGGTGTTGAAGGATTTTCCGGCCAGGGGCCCGGATTCCGCGCGGAATACGGCGGCTGTCCCTTCGGATCGGAGCGTAACCGGGCCTCCCGGCGGCGGCAGGGCCCCGCGCCTGCGGAATTCCCTCTCCCCGTCGGCCGACGGGGGCGAAGCGCCTCAGGGAGGCCGCGCCCGCGCGAAAGCCTCCGCCGGCGTCAGGTGGCCGGGCACCTTGCGGGGGCGCGCGTTCAGGATGTCCTGGACCCGCTTCACGCGGGCGTCCGTGACCTGCCGTAGGTCGGTCCCCTTCGGCAGGTACCGGGGTGGCGACAGGCTCCGCGGAGCGCCCCGAACACCGCCGCGCGAGGTCCCGGAGACGATGCGCGGTACGCTCCGGGAGCCCGCTCCGCCGCCATGCGTGAAAATGGTTCCGGTCGGTGGAAAACGGTGGATATCCAGAGGGTGACGCACGCCACCGGCATCCCGTGGACAGGATATACCGGCCCCCGTCGAACACCGACCGAAAGTCGACCCCGCGCGGCCGTCCCATCCTTCCCCGCTTCGGCGGCATCGGCTCGATGACGGTCCATTCGGCGTCGGTCAGGTCGTTTTGGCTGTGGTCGTCCGGGCGCTTATGGAGCTGTTGGGTGGTCCTGTCCCGGGGCATGGCGATCTCCGTATCTGGGTGCGTTCACCAACCGGAATGCCACATCCTGCGGGACCACTCAACTTATGGAACAAACTCTAAGGTCGGGGCCACGGTGCTCAAGGCTGTCGATGGTCGACCCGCCGGCGGCGTGGGTGCGCCGCGCCCCGCGGAACGCCTCCCCGCCCACGGTGACCGCCACGTCCACGCCGCTCCCCTCCCGCATGACCGAACGGTGCGGAACGAACCCGTGACGGTCCCCGGCGCGCGGACGGGGACGCCGGGCTCCACCGGAACCCCGGCCGGCCCTTCGATATCCAGAGCGTGTGCGGCCTGAGGACCGAGTGGACCTTCCCGTGGCCGGGGACCGTCCCTCCCCCGGGGATGCGCCTCCCGGTCAGGCCGTCCCGGTGCCTGACATGGCCGATGAGGCCCCGGATGCCGTCGCCGGCCCCGGCGCCGGTTTCACCGGGGCCTCCACGTCCCTCGGGCGTGAGCCGGCGGGCCGTGACGTGGCCACCCGGAGGCAGCCTTTCCCGAGCTTTTTCCATGGATGCTCCTTCCGGCGCCAGGCTTTCCGCGGCCACCGCATGGCCCTTTCGATGACCGTCCTTCCGACCTCCGCCGGAAGCTCCGGCGAAGGGAGCGGCACGCTGTCCACCGGCCACCGTTATCCGTACACGTATCCGTCCCATGATCCGTGACCCGGCCTTCGGCCCCCGCCTGACCACGCCGGGCACCGGGACGGTCAACGGCTCCATCCCCGGCCCGCCGAACCGGCGGCCCTTTCCGGGAATCACCATCCTGTCCGAAAGCCCGGACAGCCGCTTTCGGGCCGCCTTGTCGCCGCGGGGATACTGGAGGCCGGTCAGGACCGCGGGGATGTCGTCCCGCGACCTGACGTTCGGCCCGATCCCCGTGATGTCGGAGGGCTCCGGGCCCCCGCCGGGGGTCGTGGACCCTGCGTATCGGTGCCTCCCGGGTGGAGGACTGGCGGATCCAGCCGTATATGGCGGCGAACCCACCCCCTGACCGCCATGTCCGGTGATTCCCCGCAAGGCGAATTCCCTATTTTATCTCGAATATCAGCAGCCTGGTGGTTTTCTGGCGGACACTAGGTAGCGAAAGAATTCCCGGAGGCTGAAACCGAAACGGTCATTATCGACGCCATGGCTGCGTTGCTGGTTCGCTAGCCTGAGAAATACGACATCGTCGTCGCAACCAATTTCTACTGAGACATACTCTCCGATCCCGCGTCGGAACTGTCGGGATCGATCGGACTAGCCGGATCGATCATTGCCAACGCGGAAACCGGGCTTTGCTGCGCACGGGCCCGGCATGGATCCGCACCTGACATCGCAGGCCGCAGCATCGCCAATCCAACCTCGCTGATCCTGTCGGCCGCGATGATGTTGACATGGCACGGCGAGCGGCGGGTTGCTTCCGGACTGACGGAATCCGGGAGGGCGATCTCCGAAGCCGTGGATCTGGTCCTTGGCAATGCCTCCGACCGCACCCGAGACCTTGGCGGCAAGGTGAGCACCGATGCCTTCGGGCGACCTGTCGCCGATGCGGTCGCGGGAGAGACAGCCGTCACCTGACGGTTCGACCCAGGGCCGTTCCACTCACGGCCAAAGGTGGCACCGTCTTCACCTGGCACCACGCGAACCTCCGGTATCCTCAATGAATGACCATCCCCGCATAGCCTTGATCCATGCTACGAGAGTCGCGATGGAACCAATCGAATCCGCTGCCGCCAGGCTTTGGCCGGAAGCGCGGACGATCTCGATTCTCGTCGAAGGGTTGTCCGCTGACAGGATGGAATCAGTTGAACTCTCACCCGCTCTGATTCAAAGGATCGTTGATCTCGGCAGGTATGCGGAGGCAGAGGGATCGGACGGCATCCTCTTTACCTGCTCGGCATTTGGCGCGGCGGTCGACCAGGCCGGTTCCGTGGTGGCGGTCCCGGTGATCAGACCGAACGAAGCGATGTTTGAGGCTGCGTTCTCCTGCGGGCGCAGAGTCTTGAAGTTCCACACGTTTCCACCCGCCGCGCGGGGAATGGAGCGGGAATTCAGGGAAGCGGCCGCAGCGGCGGGAAACGACGCCCATCTTTCCTCCGTATATCGCGCGGGGGCCCTCGAAGCCAGGAAATCGGGGGACCGTCTGATCCACGACAGATTGATCGCGGAAACCGCTTCCGGGATAACGGGTGCCGATGTGATTCTTCTGGCGCAGTTCCCAATGGCCAGCGCAGCGGAGGAGGTTCATGAACTAACCACATCACCGGTCCTGACCGGACCGGAATCCGCGATCAGGAAGCTCCGCCGACGAGTTGCTGAGCGCCCGGGTGACTAATCGATGCTGATTGGAGCTATCGCGGATGACTTCGCCGGTGGCGGTGACATAGCGAACACTCTCGCGAAGGGACTTGGCGATGAGGGTGGGCTGGGAACCGCGCAGTATCCGGGGATACCTGTATCCGCCGCCGCCAGGGGGACCGGTGCCGGTGTCGTATCGCTGAAAACGCGCTCAATCGCTCCTGAAATCGCGGTTCGCGAAAGTCTTGGAGCCTTGTAGTGGCTCCTCGCGCAAGGGTGCAGGCAGATCACACTCAAATACCGTTCGACGTTTGACTCGACGCATGCGGGTAATATCGGACCTGTGGCGGACACTCTCGCGGACGCTCTAGCCGCAACCAAGGTCATCGTCTGTCCGGCTTTCCCGAAAGCGGGCGAACCGTCTGCCAAGGGCATCTGTTTGTAGGGGATGTGCTGCTGGGTGAGTCGGGCATGCGAAGCCATCCACCGATACCGATGATGGATTCTGATATTCGGCGATGTCTCAGGCGGCAGACCGGCAGCGCTGTCGGACATCTGCCGCTTACCGCGACTTTGATGGGTGTTTCAAAAGTACGGGATGCCCTGACGGCATCACCCGGTAGGTTCGGTGTTGCCTACGCGGTTACGGATGAGCACCTGCTCATCCTTGGCGAGACGGTCAGCTGTGCCCGCCTCGTCACGGGAGGATCCGCGGTCGCTCTGGGACTGCCCCGCAACTTCTTCAGATGTGGATACACCCTACCGTTCAAGCCCGTACAGATCAATACACCTGGCCCGGATGCGATTCTTGCCGGGTCGTGCTCGGAAGCGACACGGGACCAGATCGCCGTTCATTCACGTAGGCATCCAGTTCTGGCGATCGACGTACCGGGGGCGATGCGTCATGAAGTGACACCCACGGACCTCGTCGAATTCATCCGCGCCAACACCGGCAATGCTCCGGTGGTGTATTCCTCGAATGTGCCGGAGGAAACCGTCAGAGTCCAAAACCGGTGGACGGGAGGCCGTGGCCTGCAGGCCCGAGACCCTGTTTGCCCAAACGGCTCGCCTACTTGTGAAGCGGGGACTTCGTAGGCTGGTGGCTGCCGGTGGCGAGACGTCAGGTGCCGTCGCTCAGGCAATTGCAGGTGAGACGGAATCGTCTGCCATAAAAATCGGTGTGGAGATTGATCCGTGAGTGCCGGTACTGACCATTGGCGACGGCACTCCCGTTTCAATGGCCTTGAAATCGGGAAACTTCGGGGCTCCTGATTTCTTTGCCAAGGCACTTCGGATCATGGAGGGGAAAAGGTGAAAACCGAGACTGAAACCCTCATCGAGATGACGGGGCTCCGCGCTTCGCCGTTCCGGCGGGGCTTTTTCGTGGGTACTGCCGGAAACGTGTCAGCCAGAACTCCGGATGGCATATTGATGACGCCCACGGATTCAACCTTTGGCTCGACCGATCCCGACCGCATCTCCAAGCTCGATATGGACGGAAACGATGTCTCAGGCGACCGACCGACCAAGGAAGTCTTCCTTCATCGGGCTTTCCACCACACCCGGCCGGATCGCCGGAGCGGTTGTCCATCCGCACTGCATCTGGGCCACGGCGCTTTCGTGTCTTGAAGACGTCGACACCGAAAACCGCATCCCGCCCCTCACTCCCTATGTGGTGATGAGAGTAGGACGGGTCTTGTTCCGTATGTGAAGCCCGGAGATCCCGAAAGCCGGTGATCTGATACGTGACCTGGATGGAGCCTGCGAAGCTGTCCTCCTGGCCAACCACGGACCTGTCGTATCCGGCAAGGACCTGTTCTCAGCCGTGTGTGCGGCAGAGGAACTGGAAGAAACCGCGAAACTCCTTTTCACCCTCAGAGGGCGGAATGCCCGGTTTCTGGCGGAACGGCAGGTCAATGAGCCGAAAGCCGCGTTCGGATAGAAGAGAGGGTGCCCGAACACCATCGGCAAGGTGGTCTCAGCCACTTGATGTCGCACCGAAAGCAGCCAATCCGCGCGGATGCAGCTCTGACGGTCGGGCTTCCCGCCACCAACGGTGGAGCGTCTCAAAGTGCGGCGGTGGTGAGCCACGCTTGGACGCGCGTATATCATTCCGCCTGCGGTCCGCTTCGTGGAGGCGGCTTGCGCTACATGGGTAACCGTCTTAGGGTGAGGGGCCATGGGAGAGTGGAGAATACGACATGGAACCGGAAGGATCCTAAATTCCGGCGTCTGGACTCAGGCCCTGCTTCAATATTGCGCCACGCTGTGTTCTCGACCGGAGGTTTGGCGTCGAATCAGGACAGACGAAGTGAGGCGTAGGATGAATGCGCATCGGACTCTGGCTAGTTGGCAGCCGCTCAGCCCCTTGACTGTTTGGGTTCATGATTTGAAAGAACCGCCGCAAGCGAACGCCGAAACCACAGCCGTGGGGTATCGGGCAGGCATGCACCTGCTTTTGGCCCGCCGCTCCGACCGGTTTCCCGGGTGGAAGTTCAAGATCGGGGGCTGGCTGCGAAGACCATCCGAACCGCGAGGGAGCTCCAGGGCATGGCTGAAACCCCGCCCACCGAGACTCCTGACAGCTCCGGAATCGGGACGCACCGGAACCTGTCCACACACCTTGAACGGCGGGGCGTTCACCGCGTTCGACCGGTCATGAACCGGGTCATCCAATGATCGCGGGAATCCGGATTCCTGAACCTGCGAGCGCAGGACCATGCCGAGCCGCAGCCTGAGGCAGGGTGCGGCCCAAACGGACGGAGGATCGATGATGGACTCGCGACACGCCGGGGAGACCTTGCTTGAAGTCAACAACATCGAAGTGATCTACAACCATGTGATCCTCGTTCTGCGAGGCGTCAGCCTATCGGTTCCTAAAGGGGGAATCACGGCGCTTCTCGGTGGAAACGGCGCCGGTAAGACCACGACCCTGAAGGCGATCTCCAATCTGCTGCACTCGGAACGTGGGGAAGTCACCAAAGGGACAATCACTTACCGCGGCAGGAATGTCGCGCACAGCGATCCAACCGAACTCGTGAAAGGTGGGGTGATCCAGGTGATGGAAGGTCGCCATTGCTTCGAGCATCTAACGGTCGAGGAGAACCTGCTGACCGGCGCCTATTCAAGGCGCGACGGCCGCGTCGCGGTCGCGCGGGATCTCGAGATGGTCTATGGCTATTTTCCGCGACTCTTCGAACGCCGCAGGAGCCAGGCCGGCTATACTTCGGGTGGAGAACAGCAGATGGCCGCGATCGGTCGGGCGCTGATGTCCCGTCCCGAAACGGTCCTGCTCGACGAGCCGTCTATGGGGCTGGCGCCACGGATCGTCGAAGAGATATTCGGCATCGTGAAACGTCTCAACGTGGAGGAAGGTGTCAGTTTTCTGCTCGCCGAACAGAACACCAATGTCGCGCTGCGTTTCGCGCATTACGGCTATATCCTGGAATCGGGCCGCGTCGTGATGGACGGTCCCGCTGACGAACTGCGCGAGAATCCAGACGTAAAGGAATTCTATCTTGGCCTCTCGGAAGAAGGTCGAAAAAGTTATCGCGATGTCCGCAGCTACCGCCGACGCAAGCGCTGGCTCAGTTGAGCGTATCCGATTCGTCTGATCGGGCAGCCATGCCGTTCGCCTTACCCTGTCTCGGCCCTAAGCTCCTGGATTCGCTCCAGAGCGCCCTTGCGGGTGCTTCGTATATTCGGTCGGAACCCCTGCGACTCCGCACGAAGCCGAATGTCCGCTTCGGTCTGCGAACCCGTCTCATATCGAACCGTCCCCAGCGAACCACCGAGATTCAATTCCTTGCCCCGCTTTGCCCACTGAACCCAGGCGGCGGGCTCAATTCGGCAGTCGCAGTAATTGATCAGAAAGAACCAGCGCCGGTCGGTTTCCCTGATGCGTCCCTCAAGGTAATCGATCAGGTCATCGACATCGCGGCTATGCCGCATGGTAAGACCGGACAGGTCAATATCCATGATCCCGTCGTCGTGAAGAAAGCTCACCCGAGGTTCAAAATCGGCGATGGTATATCCGGGCTTATGAACGATTTTTCCGCGGCGCCTGGACGGCAGCGATTTCAAACGGGTCAACGCGCTTTCGCGATCCGAAAAAAGATTGGCGTCGAAGTTCTCGGTGCCGGCGTCGCGCTCGATCTGGCGGCGGGTTTCCTCCGACGCATCGCAGCGGACGGACCCCATCGAATGGGCAATGTTCAGCATCTTTCCGCGCCGCGAAAACGCCATCCAGGCTGCAGGGTCAATGCGGCTGCCGGAATAGTTGATCAGAAAAAACCAATGGTCCTCCCCGGTATCGCCAATGCGCTGTTCAAGTTGGTCGTAGAGCGCGTTGACCTCCGTCGAGTCGGACAGATGCAGGTCGGACAGGTCCACTTCCATGACCTGGATGTCTTCATGGAAACATATCCGGTCGTTATAGTCACACACCTCCGGGGATTGATGGCGTTCAAGTTCAGCCGTACCCATGAAATCGCCCTTTTCTGCCGATTGCGCGAGAATCAACCTCACGCCGGTTCAACTCGAACGGGGAATTGTATACAATTGTCTACAATGTCGCTGCGTCAACTCAGCGCGATATCGTAGACCCGCCGATGGAATCCATAATATGAACATTCATTACGACGAATTGGAAACCCGCAGCGCCGACCGGCGCGCCTCCGACCTTTCACGTATTCTGCCCGCGCGAATCGCGGCGGCGAAAGCCGGGGCGCCAACCCACGCCGCGAATCTTGCCGAAATAGATCCCGACACCGTGACGGATCGGGAAGCACTGGCGAAACTTCCGCTGCTTCGGAAATCCGAACTCATTTCCGCCCAGTCCGCCCATCCGCCTTTCGGCGGTTTGACGACCATGGCTCCCACGGATTTCGGCCATCTGTTTCAGTCACCGGGTCCGATCTACGAACCGGGAAGCGTTAAAGCCGACTGGTATCGGATGGGCCGGTTTCTGACAGCCGCCGGGATTGGCAAAGGCGATATCGTCCAGAACTGCTTTTCGTACCACATGACACCGGCCGGAATGATGTTCGAAAGCGGTGCCCGTGCCGTAGGAGCGTCCGTTTTTCCGGCGGGTACCGGCCAGACGGAACTTCAGGTCCAGGCGGCCAACGCTCTTGGTGTCACCGCCTATGCTGGAACGCCGGACTACCTGAAAATCATCCTCGACAAGGCACGTGAACTCGATTGTCAGTTGCGGGTCACAAAGGCGGTAGTAGGAGGTGGGGCGCTCTTTCCCTCCCTCAGGCGCGACTACGCCGACGAGGGAATCACCTGCCTGCAATGCTATGGCACGGCGGAGCTTGGAAACGTCGCTTACGAGAGTCCGGCCATGAAAGGCCTCATTGTCGACGAAGGTGTGATAGTCGAAATCGTTACTCCCGGTACAGGCAATCCGGTTCCCGAAGGCGAAGTCGGCGAAGTCGTCGTCACAACTCTCAACCCGGATTATCCTTTGATAAGGTTCGCCACCGGAGATCTCTCGGCTGTGCTGCCCGGACAATCGCCCTGCGGGCGTACGAATATGCGGATTCAGGGCTGGCTCGGGCGCGCCGACCAGACGACCAAGATCAAGGGAATGTTCGTTAGACCAGAGCAGGTCGCCGCCTTTGTCGCGCGATTCGATGATATCACCCGGGCGCGTGTGATCGTGAACCGCGACGGCGACCGAGACCAGATGGTCGTGCGCGTGGAGTCGGATGCGAAGGATCCAACCCGATATGAAGCATCCGTCGTCGATATTCTGAATCTGAGAGGACAGGTTGAAATCGTTCCGAAGGGAGGCCTGCCGAACGACGGAAAGATAATCGAAGACCAACGTGACTATGAGTGACGCTTGGTGCGGCGGAGCGCCCCCGCTCCGTCCCGCTGGTCCGACACGGCATCCGACCAAAGGCCGGGACAAACCTCTTTCACGACACCAACGGCTGCTTCGGAAACCGTCCGTACAGCGGTGCGGAATTACTCAGCCCTGGCGGGCTTTGAATCTTCGCTGGGTTTTGTTGATTACGTAGACGCGCCCTTTACGGCGAACGACACGGCAGTCCCGGTGCCGGTTTTTCAGCGAGCGAAGCGAGTTTCGGACCTTCATGACCGGCTCCTATCTGTCGCGGCGCGGAAGCGCCGATGTATTTTTCGCACCCGTTCGGGTTATGGTGGGCGATACTGGGATCGAACCAGTGACCCCTACGATGTCAACGTAGTGCTCTACCGCTGAGCTAACCGCCCCGTACCGTTCATGCCACTCACCCAAATTCCTGCCCAAACCCTGGATTCCGGTGAGCGTTCCGCACGGAATTGGAAGTCTATATGTCAAAGCCAGAACGGTTTCAAGGCTCTTGGCATCGAATGATCGGCGCGGTATCGCTCACGGGGGAGATCGGATGAACAAAGCGCCTTACAAGCTCGTTGAACCCCCGGTTCGGACCTCGAACGTGGTATTCGCCTCCCCTCACAGTGGCCGCGACTACCTGAAAAGTTTTCTGCGTCGGAGCAGGCTGGACGGACACGCGATTCGCTCTTCCGAAGACGCCTTTGTCGATCTCCTGTTTGATCATGCGCCATCGTTCGGTGCACCGCTGCTGGCCGCATCGGCACCCCGCGCTTTCATCGATCTCAACCGATCGGCGGACGAGCTGGATCCCAAGCTGATCTCCGACATGCACCGAAACGCCTGCAACACAAGGGTGGCTTCCGGACTTGGGGTGATTCCCCGCGTCGTGACGAACGGCCGCGCGATTTATTCGGATGGAATCACGCTGTGTGAGGCCCGACTCCGTATCAATGAGTTCTGGCGACCGTATCACAATCGCCTTGAGGCGCTGTTAAGTGAAGTTCGGGAACAGTTCGGTGAGGCGATTTTGATCGACTGCCACTCAATGCCGCATACCGCCATCGAAGGCATCGGTGGCAAAGGCGTTCCGGATCCCGAGATCGTGCTCGGCGACCGGTTCGGCTCCAGCGCCCGACCGGATTTCGTCGACCGGGTGGAAGCGGCATTCCGCGATGCGGGGCTACGCGTCACCCGCAACACACCGTTCGCAGGGGCGTATTCAGCGCAGCGCTACGGTCGCCCATCAAAAGGCCAGCATGTGATCCAGGTGGAAATCGACCGCTCGCTTTATATGGATGAGAAACATATCGTTCCCAGCGACCGTTTTCAGGAATTTCGTGCGCTGATGCAGGGAGTGACGGCTGAAATCGCACGGATTGGAATGCGGGAAATACCGTTGGCAGCGGAGTAGGACTCCCAAATCACCACCAGTCGCGCCGGACGGCTCAAGCCGAAGCATGAATGGCCCAATCCGGGCAATCCGGGAATGATCATCGACACCGATCCGCTTCCGCTATCGAAGGGCGCGCCCTTTGAAGATCATATCCTTGCCAAAACGCCCCCGGATGGTATCGGCGGCGCGTTCGGCCTGGGCGCGTCTTTGGGCACCCGGATCGAGAAGGTCGCCGGAACGGTCAGCCTCTTCGGATCGGGTCAGCTGTGACAGTCCAATCCCCACGAGCCTGAAAGGTCCCTGACCGTCAACCGCACTCAATAAAGCGTTCGCCGCACGGTAAATTCGGTCGGCCATCTGTGTCGAGTCATCCAGACTCACCCGCTTGGTCACAAGACGGTGGTCGGCACGTTTCAGTTTCAGTGTGACGACTTTGCCCGCGATTTCCTGTGATTTCGCACGGGCGGAGACCTGTTCGCTGAGCCGCCATATGTGGCCGTCGAGAATATCGCCGCTCGCCGTATCCTCGAAGAATGTGGTTTCGTTGGAAATCGACTTCGTTGGAGCGTCACGGCGGACACGGCGACGGTCCTTGCCGCGGGCGAAATGCCAAAGCCGCTCGCCCATGGAACCGAACCGGCGGGTGAGCTCCCTTCTGTCCCAACGCCTGAGATCCGCGAATGTGCGGATGCCCGCTCTTTCAAGCGACTTCTGGAACGCCGACCCCACTCCCCAGATCAGCCGTACCGGTCGGTCTTTCAGGAAATTATCGGTTTCGGCCTTGCCTATGATCGAAAACCCCCGGGGTTTGTCGAGATCCGAAGCGATTTTGGCGAGGAATTTATTGTGGGAAAGCCCGATTGAACCGGTGATGCCAAGTTCATTTTCCAACCGGTTCACAAGACGGGCTAGCATCACCGCCGGAGGATGACCGTGAAGGCGCCGCGTACCGGAGAGATCCAGAAACGCTTCGTCCAGGGACAGCGGCTCTATGGCGGGCGTGAGGTCCTCCATCAACTTCCGGACCTGCCGGCTGACTTCTGCGTAGAGGGATATCCGGGGCTTGATGACCACCGCTTCAGGGCAAAGTTTCAGTGCCCTGAACATTGGCATCGCCGACCTGACGCCCTTGATTCGGGCGATATAGCAGGCCGTCGATACGACACCGCGTTTTCCACCTCCGATTATGACGGGCCTATCCGTCAGGTCGGGATTGTCGCGTTTCTCGACACTCGCGTAGAAAGCGTCACAGTCCATGTGGGCGATGGAGAGATCGAAGAGCTCCGGATGGGAGACAACGCGGGGAGACAGGCAGGCGGGGCACCGTCCACCCGAGGTGGAGATTTCATTCAGGCAGTCCCTGCAAAAACTCGCCATGGCGGATCGCTCCGGTTGGAGACAGGCTATCACCGCGCTGCCGGCACCGACAACCTGCGAGTGTCAGGTTCAGGGTCATGCGGTGTCCTGGATCCACGGAGGCCAAAGCGGCGAATCTCGTCCTCTTGCGGTATGGATCCCGGTGGGCGCGGCGACACCAAGGCCCGACGCGGTCCCGAACCGGCACTGGGAACGACTCCGATTGTGAAGGCGTTTCAGGTCGCCCCGGATCAAGCGTGGTATTGTCGTTGCTGAATTGTCGGATCTTATTTTATGCGAGGTTACTCATGGCGTTTCCGATGCCGCCTCAACTCGCTGTCGGGATGGTCCGAGAAGTCCTTTGCGCAATTCGGTCTCGGGTATTTCAGTCAGACCCAAGCTATCCATAGGCTGACCTTCATGGCCGAACCTTGGCCAATCGAACTGAAAGCGTCGTCTGAAGCATTTTGGTTGAACTCACGTGAGCGGAACCTTTCGGAGCGCTGCTACCCGACAGCCTGAAGTCGTTGATGCCACTGTCCCGACTACGACAATACGACGGATGTAATGGTGGACATAGTTCGGAATCCGCACCGGGTTGGCCTGGTCCTGACAATCGATTAAGAATGCATTCATGGAATGATGGGGTGATCTCCGATGGGCTGCGACACGAAATTCAGGAAAATAACCGCACCGAAGGGGGTATATGCCGCGGTAGCGACCCCCGTTACCAGCGCTCTGGAACCTGATATCGACCGATTTCTCGATCACTGCCGATGGCTTCTGGACAATGGCTGCACCGGACTTGCACCGCTCGGAACCACAGGTGAGGCCAATTCCTTTGGATTAACTGAAAGGTTGAGCCTGATAGAAGCGATGGCCACGGCAGGCCTGTCGATGGACCGGATGATCGTCGGCACCGGCATGACCTCGGTCTCCGATACCGTTCTCCTGTCGAAGACAGCTTTGGAGGCGGGAGCCGTAAGCCTGCTTATGATACCGCCGTTCTATTACAAGAACCCGACGGAAGACGGTCTCTTTGCGTATTTTGCCGGGATTGCCGAACGTCTTGGCTCCAGGAACCCCCAGATCTTCCTCTATCATTTCCCCCAGATGAGTGCGGTTCCGGTCACCGTTTCGCTGATCGGACGGCTGCGCGAGTCCTATCCGGGGATCTTCGTCGGCATAAAGGACAGCAGCGGAGATATCGACAGTACGACCGCGTTTCTGGAAGCGTTTCCCGGATTCGCCGCATTTTCGGGCACCGAGATCCACGCCGCGCGGACATTGGAACTTGGCGGATGGGGGTGCATATCGGCGACGGCGAACGTTACCGCCCCGATCGTGGCCAGCCGGATCGCAGCTCTCGAGAGTGACGACCATGCGGAACTGGATGAACGGATCCGCTGTCTTCGGACCTTGATTTCATCCCATCACAATATCGGCGGATCGAAGGCTGTTCTTTCGGAGTTCCGGCAGGATACGGAATGGGCGCGCGTCGTACCTCCCAATGTGGCGCTGGACCAGGATAGCGCCGCTCGACTTGCGGAACAGATTGATGGGACCGGCAACCTCAGAAAATATTTTCGTCGATAACGCAAACACCAAACGCCCCGGGTTCAAGCATAGCTGAACAGGATAGTCTTGATTCGGCTCTTCGTCAGAAGCACCCTGAAGGCGGCAACACGTCAAACTTTCCCGTCACGTTTCGCATTGAAAGCGGAGGGCAGGCTGGAAACCGGACGTCAGAGGAATTGGTTTACGAACTTCGTAGAATTTCGGGCCTGACATGGGTGCGGACCGCAATGGTCTTTGGTGTGTCGGCACGTACATCATTCCATTGGACCACCGGTAAGACGGTATCGGCGGAGAGCCACCAGCGATTGGGCGACATAGTTGCAGCCATCAGATTCATCGATCAAAGGTCAATGCAGGAGGATCGTGATCTCCTGTTTGACCGCGCGCATTAGGGTGAGACTTTCCTGTACCTGCTGCAGATCGGAGATTTCGGGCGTTTTCGGAAGCTGGCTGGTGCTGGAGCGGGTCGCCCGTATTTCGGGTCGTCCCTAACCATCGAATCGATGAAGTACAATGCACCTCAACATTGGGATTATACCATTGATGCGTCTGCTTCTACCGACGAGAGGCAGATCCTACCGTTAAACCGACCCAAACTGCGACGCGTAAAGGCGTGTTGAAAAAAGCGTATGGGAATTTCCCGCTGTCGAATACAACTGCGGAGAGCGATGGAAATTGTCTGGACCGCATTGCTGAATGGCAGCAGAGTGATTTCGTTCCCAAAATCGCTTGTGATCGAATTGCAAGACAGCGGAAAACCACTCGCGGACCCTTGAATCGCTGTGGACATCGGATGTGGTCCTTTCCCTCAAGTGCCGCCTTGGCGATCAATCATTGGAAGTCGGTGCCTGACGGTGCCTTCCGGAAAATGAACCGGAGGCGGATGGCTAAAGCATGGGACTTGATCCAGGCTCCTGGGTTCGTACCTATCCATAGGCAAATACACTCCATCCTGTCGGCAAGGGAGACCCTGTCGGCAAGGGAGACCCTGTCGGCAAGGGAGGGCGTGAATCAAAGCGATCCATCCGGGTTGAAATCTGCCCGGGTTAGTAGCAGGATACGGTGTCACGACATTGAATTTTGGCGAACGCCCTGTTTGACACATGGCGTACCGAAGCACACCAAACGAGGGAGGATCCCCGAATGAAACTGAAACTGGCAACCGCCGCATTGGCCGGTGTGATGGCAGCGGGCCCTGTAATGGCGGATCTGGTATTCCCGTCGCTTAGCTACCGAACCGGACCTTACGGCGCCAACGGTGCGCTGTTCGCCGATGCGTATGCCGACTACTTCACGCTGCTGAACGAGCGCGACGGTGGCATAGGCGGCGTGCCCGCACGGGTCATCGAATGCGAGACCGGCTACAACACCGAGAAGGGCGTTGAGTGCTATGAGGCAACGAAAGGCGAAGGATCGCTGATATATCAGCCGGTCTCGACCGGCATCACCTACCAGTTGATCCCAAAGGCCAGCGCCGACGGCATCCCGGTGCATTCGATGGGCTACGGACGGACATCGGTCGCTAACGGAAAGGTCTTCGAATGGGTGTTCAACTATCCAACCAACTACTGGAACGGTGCGTCGATCGCCATCAACCACATTCTCGATGTAAACGAAGGCGACATTAGCGGAAAATCGATCGCATTGGTCTACCATAACTCCGCCTACGGTAAGGAACCTATCCGAACGCTGGAAGAGTTGGCGGTCAAGCACGGCTACAGCCTGAGTCTGCTGCCTGTCGATACTCCGGGTCAGGAACAGAAGTCACAATGGCTACAGATCAGACGCGAGAGCCCTGACTATGTCTTGCTTTGGGGCTGGGGTGTGATGAACCAAGTCGCAATACAGGAAGCCGCCAACATCCGTTTCCCGATGGAAAACTTCATTGGAATCTGGTGGTCAGGCTCCGAGAACGATGTGCTTCCGGTGGGTGACGGCGCAAACGGCTACAAGTCGCTGAATATGCATTTACCCGGATCGGATCTCCCCATCTATGAGGATTTGAAAACCCATGTCTATGACAAGGGACTTGGCGCTGGCGCCGGCGACAGCCTAGGTACCGTTCTATACAACAGGGGCCTTTATGCCGCGATTCTGGCCGGGGAGGCGGTACGCACCGCGCAGGAGATCCACGGAGTGGCGGATATCACACCCGCGATGATGCGTGACGGGATGGAAGCGCTGGAAATGACCGCTGAGAAAATGGTTGACCTGAACATTCCGAATTTCGGCCCGCCCTTTACGGTCACCTGCGAAAACCATGGCGGCAACGGCCTCGGTCTGGTGCAGCAGTGGGACGCATCCGCCCAGGAATGGATACAGATCACCGATTACATGGAGCCGGATCTCGATGTGATCAATCCGCTGATCCAAGAAGACTCGATGGCCTATGCCAGCGAGAACAATATCGAACTGCGCTGCAACTAAGCGACATTCCGCCCTCGGCTGCGAACGGATTCGTTGCCGGGGGCTCCGCATCGGGCCTAGACGCGCTGGGCTTCATCCGAATGACCGCAGCGATCGAGACCGCGTGGAACAGCGGGAAGCTGGATCGTTGAATTTCCCGTTTTATGCCCTTGAAATTTAAGACTTTACGAAGGAACGCCTCAGAACCCGGTTCCACCATGCTCCGGACGAACACAGTGGAGCGTTTCCGTTCATCGAATCACGGTCAGAGATTCGGGCTCTCCGACGGGCAGAATGGAGTCACCCGGTTTCACGACGGTGAAGCGAACCGGCTCCGAGGTCACATGGATTCCACCTTCCCGACGGGTCGCCACCGTGAAACCTGACGACCGCATATCGCCTTCATCGGGAAAATCCTCCCGAAAATGTGCCCCGCGGGAGTTTTCACGCGCAAGACCAGCGCGAATTATCACCTCGGAAATTTCGCAAAGCGATCCCATGTTCAGCCAGTCATGCCAGGTAAGGTTGTACGCAAGCTGGGATCCATCGATGCCGGACTCCATCAGTTCATCGCGGATTTCCGTTACCCGCTTCAACCCACGTTCCAATCCGTCGCGTTCGCGCATCACGCCCGCATCTTCCCACATGATGTCCTGAAGCCGCGTCCGTAAGGGGTGGATCGGTGCAGGCGCCTTTCCCATCGGGTGCAGCGCATGGTCCAGTTCGGCCTCCATGACCGTCTCATCGGGATCCCGCAGATCCATCACGGCCACGTCACGGCCCATCACATCACCGGCGACCCCGCCATAGACGGTGGAATTCGCAACGCCATTGCCGCCCAGCCGATTGCTTCCGTGAACGCCGCCCGCATCTTCCCCAGCTACATACAGTCCCTCGATCCCAGTCCGCGTATCGATATCAACGATCGCCCCGCCCATCATATAGTGCGCGGTCGGCACGACCTCGACGCGCCCGCCCGCCAGGTCGA
Organism: uncultured Rhodobacter sp.; assembly: GCA_965201085.1. Lineage (GTDB taxonomy): Bacteria > Pseudomonadota > Alphaproteobacteria > Rhodobacterales > Rhodobacteraceae > JAPOUP01. Next base: position 739,284 of record CBDAVS010000025.1, read on the forward strand.
ACCCGCAGTCAGCGCAGCGCCTGACCATTCCGGGAAATCTCGCGGCGACGGATTCGGATCCCAGATGCGCCATCGAGATAAAGACACCGCCGTTCGGCGATACGTTGCCTTTGCGCATTTCCGCGTAGATGCCCCTGCTGACCACATCCCTCGTGGCTCGATCACCCCGACCATCGTAATCTAACATGAAGCGGTGTCCCGAACCGTTCAGTAAATGCCCGCCGGCGCCGCGCAGACCTTCCTCCAAAACCGTTCCGGTCATCCGGGTGTGATCGCCAGCCAGAAGACCGGTGGGATGGAACTGGACCATCTCCATGTCCCGAAGGGGCAGCCCGATACGCAGCGCCATCGCCAGTCCGTCCATCGTTTTGTCACCCGACGGCGTGTGGTAGCGGTACATCGTCGGACCTCCGCCGGTCCCCATCATCACCGCCTTCGCGCGCACGAAGCGAAACCGACCGGAACGTATGTCGATGAACAGAACACCCGCCAGCGCCGACCCGTGCCGGGACGGAACCAGCCCGATGGCGCGATGCTCGTTGAGGCATTCCACCGGACGCGCCAGGATCTGCTCCATAAGCCGGTTCATGATCTCGATTCCAGTAAGGTCGCCTTTGTGAACCGTACGGTCCGCCGTTTGCCCGGCGAACGCCTTCCGGTGGATCGTGCCATCCCGGTTGCGGTCGAAAAAGCAGCCGATCTCGTTTTCAAGTTCGTGGATCCGAACCACGGCCCGCTCGCAAAGCCGCCAGGCGAGATCCTGGTTCGGGAGCCATCCACCTCCCTTGATCGTGTCCATGAAATGCCGCTCAACCGTATCGCCGCCGTCCAGCGCCGCATTATAGCCGCCCTGCACCATGCGGGTACAGCCACATTTTCCAATTAGACCCTTAACGGCAATTGTTATCCGCGTGCCCGCAGGTGCCGTCCGCTGCGCGTGCAGCGCCGAGAACATCCCGGCGCCGCCGCTGCCCAGAATCAGGATGTCGGTGTCCAGCCGGTCGATTTCCAGGACTCCCGCCATCGGCTAGACCGCGTTCAACAGGAAAACGGCAGCAACCAGGAACGCACAGGCCACCGCCCCTGCGGCGAGTGCCTTATGCCGCCCGGTCCAGGGTAGGAATTCCAGCGCGAGCAGCCTCAGACCACCGAAAAAATGTGCCGCCAGCAGAAAGACCAATCCGAACTCGACAGCCTTGACGGACGGCAGATCGGTCCAGTCAAGGAACCTATCCAACCTTTCAGGAGCGTTCAGCGCCAAAGCCAGCACCAAAAAATGCAACGGCAGGAACAGCGCCAGGGCCAGCCCCGACGCACGGTGCAGGGCGAAAGCGATCCAAAGCGGATGGCTGCGGTGTGGCTTCATCATATGATTGTCACCGCCCAGACCGAGTAGCCGCCCATGGCAAGCAGAACCGCGAACGCTCCCCAGGCCAAAGCCGCAAGCGCAATGCCCCTGAGGCCCGTTGCCTCGTGAACGATCACCCGAAACCCTATCGCCGCATGGATGGACGCCGCGGCGACGAACAGTCCATAAAACAGGGCCCAATAGACGGAACCTTTGGTACGCGAAAGTATTTCGGCCGCTGTCAGACCGTCCTGAACGGCGTAGATCATTACGCCGAGATGCGTAATGACCAGCGGCACCATCACGATCGCCGAAATCCTCTGTGCGAGATAAAGACGCAGGCTCAGCAAATTACCTGTCACCCTTAAGGTAAGCCCGAACGCTCGCCAGTTTCAGACCCGCTATGGCGCGCATCGGATCCAGGCCGTTCGGGCAGTAGCGTGTGCAGCTCCCTTGGCTATGGCAGTTATGACAGCCACCGGCTTTTGAGACGGCATCGAGTATCACCGAGGCATCCGCATCCCTTGAGTCGTTGAATTGCGTCCAAGCCCTCTGCAGCGCCGCGGGACCGAGATAGTCGGCGCTGTTCGCCACCGTGTCGCAGGCCGCGTAACAGATCGCGCAGTTGATGCATTCTATTCCGGCATTTGCCCGAATCCGTCCCCGCTCGTCAGGGGGAATCCGTGCGACCGGGTCGTGGCGGGTCTCGGAGGGATGGTGCAACCCGCCAGCTTCTATCCATTTATCGAAGAACGTGTCCATGTCCACCACGAGATCCTTGACCACCGGTAGGTTGTCCAGCGGCCCGACCGTCATCCGGCTATCCTCAACAACCCTTTTTACATGCGTCCGGCAGGTCCATCGAGGGACTCCGTTCACCGTCATCGCGCAGGATCCGCACATTCCGACACGACACGCGAATCTGTAGCTGAGGGTGGGATCCTCCATCTGCTGGATCCATGTCACCACATCGAGAACCGTCTGGCTTCTTCGTATGGGCACGGTGAAGCTCTGATACCGCCCCGAACCACCGGTTCCCCGCCAAACCAGAACTTCCATGCTGTCTTTGGTCATTGAACCATTGTCCTTTACCGTCTCCGAACCGAATCCACTTCGCACACAAAGCCTTGTGAATGTCGATAATCCCGAAGGAATCCGTGTTTCAATCGCATATGTTCACATCATGTTCCATTCAATGTGGATAGAATGCGGAAAATGAAGCCAAAGGGAATGGAATTCGGTGACCGGCATTTCAGGGCGGCGCCCCATCCTGCTATCCGGCGACACCCTTTCGCCGGCCAGCTAACGTTCTGCGGTGAAGTTTGTCCCCGCAGGCGCGATGCGGCGCGGCGTTGGACAAACCGGAAGGCAGAGGGGGGGGGGTGAAAGGAGGTGGAAATGATAGGGAAAAAGCCATTGGCAGCCTATCTCCAGACCCGTCCGGGGCGTGTATATCTTGGCGACAGCCTAAACGTGATGAAGCTGCGGAAGACGGAATCCGTGGACCTGTTCATGACCAGCGCACCTTTCGCGCTCACACGCGACAAGGACTACGGCAACGAACAGGAAAACGACTACTTTGAGTGATTCCGGAATTTTGTGGTGCAGTTTCAGCCATTCTCAAGGAAGATGGAAGCCTTGTGATCAATCTGGGCGGCGCGTGGAAGCCCAGGCTTCCAGTGCGTAGCCTTTATCACTTCAAGCTACTGATCATGCTTTGCAAAGAATATGAATTTCATCTCGCACAGCAGTATCATTGGTGGAATCCCTCTAAGCCGCCAACCCCCGCAGAGTGGGTCAATGTGTGTCGTATCCGCGTGAAAGACGGGTCAACACCGTTTGGTGGCTGTCAAGGTCGCCATGGCCGTGCGTAAGCAACCGGCGCGTTCTCCAGCCTTACAGCGACAGAGTGAAGATACTATTGACCGATGGCTACTTGGTGTCTGCCAGAAAACCCCGTGTTTTTCCGGGGATCGGGCCGAATCCGGCGGATTCCGGCTTCACGGGGCCGTGGCCGGGCCCCTCGGGGCGCCGCCCGGGGCTTCGACGGGACGGCCGGTGGCGGGAACATATGGTGAATATCGGAGCCTCCGCCAGCCCGCGGGCACGCCGGTCCGGGCCCCGCAGCGGCGGGACCTTCCATGGGCCGGTTCACCGGTGGACGCCCCGGTCAGGCGGCGGCGGGGAGCACGGGGCGCTCCCCGCGGAACGCCTCCCCGCTTTCCCGGACGCGGTCCGCCTTCGACAGCCTGCCCCTGCGGGGCATGGTGTCGGCTCCGGCATCCCGGCAGGCCCCCGCCGGCCCGGGGGCTGTGCGGACCACGGTCGAAGCTCACCACCGACAGGTCGGGGAACCGGGCCCGCGCCTCCCCGCCCATGGGAACCGCCACGTCCACGTCGCTCCCCTCCCACATGACGGAACGGTGCGGCAGGAATCCGTGATGGTCCTCAAGGACGCGGACGCCGGGCTCCACCGGGACCCCGGCCTTTCCCTTCGATATCCAGCGGGTGTGCGGCCCGGATATCGGGTGCACCTTCCCGCGGTGCGGGATCGTCCCTCCCTTCAGGATCCGCCGTCCGGTCAGGTCCGCCCGGTGCCTGAAATGGCCGATGAAGCCCCGGATACTGTCCGATGGGCCCGGGATACCCAACCTGCCGTCGATCTCCGCGCGGCCGGCCTCCGCCCTGTCCGCCAGCTTCAGGGCGAGCCGGAGCGGCGCCTTCACGTCCTTCGGGCACGGGTTGGCGAGCCGTGACGTGGCGACACCGGGACAGGGCCTGCGGAGCTGTCCGCAAAGGTATTCCTTCCGCCGCCAGCCGGGCGGCCCCAGCCCCCCGCAGGCCCGGGACACGTCCCGGACCATGCACCGCGACGCGTCCATCGGCAGGCTGCGGTCGGCCGGATGGTGGACGTCGGTCCCGGCCACGAAGGAATGACGGCGGCCGCGCGACGCGGCGCCAGGCTTTTTTCCGGCCACCCTGTGGCCCCTCTCCACGACCATCCTTCCGACCTCGGCGGGAAGCTCCGGCGAGGGGAGCGACACGCTGTCAACCAGCCGCCTGTATCCGTATCCGTCCACGTCCCATGATCCGTGGCCCGGCCTCCGGCCTTAGCCGGATCGGGATGTGTTGGTTCGCCGGTTCCCGAATCCGGTCGAAACCGCACCCGGGACCCTGCTTCACGACCCCCGGCACCGGGATGGTCCATAGTTCCCTCCCCGGCCTGCCGACCCGGCGGCTCTTTCCGGGAAGCACCAGCCGACCCGGAAGCCCGAACAGCCGCTTTCGGGTCCCCCCGTTGCAGCGGGGATCCTGGAGGCCGGACGGGATCGCCGGGATATCGTCCCGCGACCTGACGTCCAGCCTGATCCTCGTGATGTCGGGGGCGCCGGGCCGCCGCCGGGTGTCGTGGACCCTGCGCATGGGGGCCTCCTGAAGGGGAGGATTGCCGGATTCCGCGGCATACCCTGACCGCCATATCCGGTGATTCCCCGCAGGGCGGATTCCGTCATTTACCCCCCACTTCCAGTCCGAAGTGCAACACCGGCCCGCCTCCGGAGCGAGGGCGTGGCCCGAGCGGAGGAGGCGGGCCGGTGTTGAGGGATTTTCCGGCCAGGGCCCCGGATTCCACGCGGAATACGGCGGCTGTCCCTTCGGATCGGAGCGTAACCGGGCCTCCCGGCGGCGGCAAGGCCCCGCGGCGGGAGGTGGCGCGCCCGTCCGGGCGAGGGAAGGGGTGGCCCGACCGAAACCGGGCGGGCGCGCCTGCGGAATTCCCTCTCCCCCGTCGGCCGACGGGGCGAAGCGCCTCAGGGAGGCCGCGCCCGCGCGAAAGCCTCCGCCGGCGTCAGGTGGCCGGGCGCCTTGCGGGGGCGCGCGTTCAGGATGTCCTGGACCCGCTTCACGCGGGCGTCCGTGACCTGCCGCAGGTCGGTCCCCTTCGGCAGGTACCGGCGCGGCAGCCCGTTGGTGTGCCCGTTCAGGCCCCGCTCCCACGAGTGGTAGGGCGTCGCGAGGAAGAAGTCGGCCTCCAGCGCCTTCGCCACCTTCGCGTGCCCCGCGAACTCCCTGCCACTGTCCGCCGTGATCGTGTGGACCCTGGCGCCGAGCCCCTTGAGAAGGTCGGTCATCGCCCCGCCGACCGCCTCCGCCCTCTTTCCGTCAACCCGTTGGAGAAGCGTGAATTCCGGGCATCTGTCCACAGGCGACACCACCGCACCGCCGTTTCCCCCGCCGATCACCGTGTCCGCTTCCCAGTCGCCGATTCCCGCCTTCGCCCCGCCCTCTTTCGGGCGCTCCGGGATGTCCCTCCGGCCCGGGATGTGACCCCGGCCCGCGTGGCGGCCACCCTGCCGGTTCGGTTTCTTTCCCCGCCGCCGCAGGTGCCCGAAAAGCGTTCCTCCGTCCCCGCCGTCCGCGCGTACGAGGTCGTATATCCGCTGACGGCCGACCATGCCGGGGTCCTCCAGCCGGAGACGCCCCGAGACCTGTTCCGGGCTCCAGCCCTCCTCCAGCTTCGCCACGACCTTCGCCCAGCGCTCCTCCGTCAGCTTCCTCGGGACCGAAGAGGCCTCGCTCCGGCGCTCGGTGGCCTTCATCCACGCCTGTCCCTGCCGGTATCCCCGCCCGCCGCCGTTGCGTCGGATCTCCCGCGATATGGTGGCCGGATGGCGGCCCGGCCGCCTGGCGATGGCCCCGTTCGAAAGCCCGCTTTTCCTCAGCGCGTATATCTGGCATCTTTCGTCGAAGGTCAGATGACGGTAGCCCTCGGGCATGACACTCTCCTATCCTGAGCACAGGGACTGTCGCCGTTATCTGGCCGATTCGCAGGATGCTGCACCCGAAACGCGGCTTCCCACCATCAACGGTGTTGCACTTCAGAGCGGAACGGGGGACCGCTAAAAAATAGCACCTTGTAAGGTTTCTGGCGGACACTACATAGTCAAGCTGCGGCCATCCGGTCATGACATCAGCGAGAAATTCACCGTCAACAACGGGACTCGATTCCACCGAACCTGCTCGCGATACCGAATACAGAGAGCAACAGCCGCTATATGCGCCGCTGCAAGGAGAAAGGGATCAAGGCCCATCCGGCGCGTTTTCCCGCAGCCTTGCCGGAATACCTCATTCGCATGACCACTGACCCCGGCGACATGGCGCTCGATCCGTTTGGAGGCAGTTGCATTACCGATGGAGTTGCAGAACGTCTCGGTCACAGTTGGGTCTGCGCTGAATTGATCGAATCATATCTCGAAGGAGCGCGGGGACGTTCTGGGTTGTCAGGCAAGCCGTCCAAACCCAAAGCCAGAAAGAACGAGGAAGACGGAAATTACCGCATCCCACATCCTGACATGCTGTGGAACGGAGGTAACGAGCGCGAAACCGCGCCTTCGCCAGCGGATGGTTACAGACAGCGCCCCGAGTGTCCGCGCGGGCCCAAGCCAGAGGATGTGACGTTCATCGAGGCAGCGGAGCAGCGATTGCCACCATCGTCGAAGCGCGTCCTTTTGGTGCCGTTCCAAAATGCATTGAGTAAGAGCGGCCTGAACTTCCTGCGGTTAACAATGGAAGGCGCTCTCCGGCAACCTACCGGGACCGTAAAGGCCTCAGGCTCGTTTCGCCTGCGCGTCTATATCTGGAATCTCACGCCGGGCGGTAAGAACCGCCCGGGCGATGAGTGAAGGCTTCAGCCGACGGGGCTTGCAATGACTGGTGTCGTGGCACGGCTTATCCCGGAGGCGGGTGGAAAGACCGTCATTCTCGGTTGGAATGAGAGATTCGAGGTGTTTACGGCTTTCGAGGTGAACAGGCACCCTGAAGCTCTAGGTTGGTCACCTTCGATCCAGCTTCGCCAGCGCGCTCTCGAATCCGCGCGGGTGAACGGGACCGCCCATCATCTGAAAGGCCGTGCGGGATTCGCCTTCGCTGCAAAACCCTCCTATACGAGCGTTTATCTGGACAACATGGAGGATCTGCATGTCTGCGGTTCCTCTGTAGAGGCGCTGCGCATATTTGAAATGATCTACGAAAACCCCGATGGAACAATCGACGGAGACATCGAACTTCAGGGGCCTGCTCCGCGGCGTCACGCCTTGGCTTCAGCCAAGTGAGCGCTACGCGAGGCGAATTTCAGAGACCGCGCGCCTGGGCTCGTTGACATTCACCCGCGGCTATCACGGCTGCGGCCGGAGAACCGTCACCCGGAAGCCCTGTCTCGTCCCGTCACCGCGGGTGGCGACGGCCCGGAAATCCCTGATCCTCGCGAAACGGTTCCCGATCCGGCGCCGCCATTCATACATCCCTTCGCCGTGCCCGCGCACCTCCTTCCGGTTCCCGCGGGAGGGAATCACCGCCTCCGCCCCGCACCCGCCGGGCCGGTCCGCGTCACGGTGTCGTCCACGCACACGTACTCCAGGTCGAAATCCTCCGACAGCACCTTGAAAATACGGTCGATCACGCCTTTCAGCGCCCAGCGCCGGTAGCGCTTGAACACGCTGTTCCACTTCCCGAAGCGCTCGGGAAGATCGCGCCAGGAGACACCCGTCCGCGCCCTCCAGAGGATGGCCTCGACGAAGAGGCGGTTGTCCGCCGCCGTGACCCCGGGGTCGCCCGCCTTGCCCGGTAGAAACTCCCTGATCGCCTGCCACATTCCGTCCGTAAGTCCGTTCTCGCTCTTTTCCATGGTTGCGTCCCCGGTTGCCTGCAACGCCGTTCCGACTGTGTTCGGGGACGGATATAAACGGTCCAGACCGGCGGTTCAACCTGGAATGTCAACGCGCGCGTTTCGGGGCATTGAGATGGCTTGAATATCCGGCGGGGAGGAAATGCACGGCCCGGAACAGGCGCGCCCTTCCGTTCAGCGGGTACGGAACCTGACGCGCTGCGCGCACGCGCTGACCCACAGGAATGGGAACGCGCGGGTCGATCCGAACCCATCACATCACCTCGGCGCCGGGATACCTGTTCCGCGCCGGGAGCCTCGCCGGTGTTTCTCCCAGATTCATCAGGTACGTCCGGGAACAGGTCCACACCAACGGCATGGAGTCCTTCTGGGCTACGCTCAAGCGCGCCCACAAGGGCGTATACCACAAGATGAGCAGGAAGCACATGGACCGATACGTCCGGGAGTTCGCCGGACGTCACAACGTGAGGGAATGCGACACCGTGGACCAGGTGGAGACGATGGTGAGCGGCATGGAGGGAAAGCGCCCGAAATACCGCACTCTCAAGGCCGACAACGGACTCCCGTCCGGAGCGAGGCCATGACCGCTGGACGCCGGATCGCCCACCGGATGCCCGACCCGATACCGGACACCCCCGAGAACATCGCGCGGGCCATCATGCTATCGCCGCCAAAAAAGAACTGGCGGTTCATGGGCGCCGACACGGACGGCGGGTGGAAGCCAGCCGATCCGACGCCGGAGGAGATACGCGACGCCATGGATGCGGCTGCGCAGGCCGTCGCGGCGCTTGAGACCCTGGAGACGGATGCGGCCAAAGCCATGGACCGCCGTGACGCGCTGCTGCTGGCGACGCGCCGCAGCAATCCCGGTTACAGGACATGGGCAAAACTGGCGAAAGCATTCGAAATGGACTCCCGATCGACCGCAATGAGAGCCGCCAGTTCTGACCGACCGAGACGGTTCGCCCGGCCTGAACGGTCGGGGGGCTTTCCAATACCAGAAGGGGAGGGGCAGCGTGAAAAAGCGAAACTGACCGACACAGGTGATAGCACCGATTACGCGCCCGATCTTCGCGACCTGATCCGCTGGGAAGTGGCATCCGCGCTGGAGCCGGTCAACGGGCGGCTGGACGCGCTTAACAAAAAGGTGGACCGGCTGCTGGCCGGCGGCGGTTCTGGCCCTGCGACACCGGATACCACTCCGCCGGATAGGCCACCGGAAAAGCCGGTTGATCGCGACCCGAAGCCGGATCCAGACCCTCCGGTGACGACCGACCCAAAGGTGGACCCGCCTAACGTGACGATCTTTATTCCAGACCCAACGATGGAACCAGAACCGAAACTGACACGAAGGGATTTCATCGCCGAAGCAGTAAGGGATTTTGGTTTTTACGATGCAACTCCTTAGATCGAGCTTCCGCAGAGTGGGGATGATGGGATTTCGGTGAGGAGGCCATATCCAGACGCATCAATCGAGATGACGGTTACAGAAGGTCTTCGTGACATGCTTGAGCCAAACCGGAGGACAGACGACAACGCCAGACTTCGATTGGAGAACGGGCTCTCATAGTCTCAAAATTCTGGCGGAAAAGGCATACCTTCAGTGGCGACGCCATAATCCAGATCGTGATGGCCCATTTGCGATTCAGGTCGGCGAAAAAGAACCCCCGTTCCGCTCTGAAGTGCGACACCGTTGATGGTGGGAAGCCGCGTTTCGGGTGCGGCATCCTGCGAACCGGCCGGATAACGGCGACAGTCCCTGTGCTCAGGACAGGAGAGTGTCATGCCCGAGGGCTACCGTCATCTGACCTTCGACGGAAGATGCCGGATATACGCGACGGGGAAAGGCGGGCTTTCGAACGGGGCCATCGCCGGGCGGCCGGGCCGCCATCCGGCCGCCATATCGCGGGAGATCCGACGCAACGGCGGCGGGCGGGGATACCGGCAGGGACAGGCGTGGAGGAAGGCCACCGAGCGCCGGAGCGGGGCCTCTTCGGTCCCGGGGAAGCTGACGGAGGGGCGCCGGGCGAAGGTCGTGGCGAAGCCGGGGAGGGCTGGAGCCCGGAACAGGTCCCGGGGCGTGTCCGGCTGGAGGACCCCGGCATGGTCGGCCGTCAGCGGATATACGACCTCGTACGCGCGGACGGCGGGGACGGAGGGACGCCTTGCGGGCACCTGCGGCGGCGGGGAAAGAAACCGGACCGGCAGGGTGGCCGCCACGCGGGCCGGGGTCACATCCCGGGCCGGAGGGACATCCCGGAGCGCCCGAAAGAGGGCGGGGCGAAGGCGAGAATCGGCGACCGGGAAGAGGACACGGTGATCGGCGGGGGACACGGCGGTGCGGTGGTGTCGCCCGTTGACGGATGCCCGGAATTCACGCCTGTCCGACGGGTTGACGGAAAGAGGGCGGAGGCGGCCGGCGGGGCGGTGACCGACCTTCCCGAGGGGCTCGGCGCCAGGGTCCACACGATCACGGCGGACAGTGGCAGGGAGTTCGCGGGGCACGCGAAGGTGGCGAAGGCGCTGGAGGCCGACTTCCTCCTCCCGACGCCCTGCCACTCGTGGGAGCGGGGCCTGAACGGGCACACCAACGGGCCGCCGCCCCAGTACCTGCCGAAGGGGACCGACCTGCGGCAGGTCACGGACGCCCGCGTGAAGCGGGTCCAGGACATCCTGAACGCGCGCCCCCGCAAGGCGCCCGGCTACCTGACGCCGGCGGAGGCTTTCGCGCGGGCGCGGCCTCCCTGAGGCGCTTCGCCCCGTCGGCCGACGGGGGAGAGGGAATTCCGCAGGCGCGGGGCCCTGCCGCCGCCGGGAGGCCCGGTTACGCTCCGATCCGAAGGGACAGCCGCCGTGTTCCGCGTGGAATCCGGGGCCCTGGCCGGAAAATCCTTCAACACCGGCCCGCCTCCTCCGCTCGGGGCCACCCCCTCGCTCCGGAGGCGGGCCGGTGTTGCACTTCGGACTGGAAGTGGGGATGGAAAAAGCCGGGTATGCCCGTCATCCTGCGCATCGATGGCCTGCGCTTCATTTTCTACTCGCATGAGGGCGAGCCCAGGGAACCGCCTCACGTCCACGTGCTTCAGAACCGTGACGAAGCCAAGTTCTGGCTGCGTCCGGACGTGTCGCTGGCCTACAATGACGGCTTGAGCCCCCGGATGCTCAACCGCATCCAGAAAGTGGTTGAACGGAACCGCGAAAACCTCGAAAATGCCTGGCATGAGTATTTCGCCTGAAACCATCAGCTTCGATTCGGACTGCATGTGGGTCGGCCTCAGCGACGGACGCACCATCGGCGTTCCGCTGGCCTGGTTCCCGCGCCTTCTCCACGCGACCCCGGAAGAGCGCGGCGCCTGCGAGCTCAGCAGGCGGGGGCTGCACTGGCCGCGGATCGATGAGGATATCTCCGTCGCGGGACTGCTTGAGGGGAAAGGCGACCAAACCCGGATACGGTCGCATCAGGCGGCATAACTGGCGGCCTTGTGGCGGTTCCCCGCCTGAAGGACGGAGCCTCCCGCTTCTCAGGTAGCGGAGGACAGCCCTTCCGCCTTCATCGCCTGAATGCCGAACCGCTTCACGTCCTTCGCCGCGTTCACATCCGGTCATACACCATGCCGCAGGCAGGGCAGGTCCAGCGACGGGCTGACAGCGGCATCCGCTCCGCTTACGCGCCACAGCCGGAGCGGAGCCTGGTGGTGGGACACCACCGGTCGATCCAGACGAGATGAGTGTCGCTTTCCGATTGATGGCATGAAATAGGTGGGGGCACCTTCGGGTGCCCTTTCCATTTGGGGATTATATACTTGACTGAAACCAGCCTCATTTCTTGGCTGGCGGTTTTTCCACACGGGGCTTCGGCTGTTGCCTGAGAAGGGCCTTGCCCACCATTTGCGGAGTCGCGCCCTTTTAGCGTGGATTAGAGATAATGATTTCGGGCCTAGTCTTTCTGTCTGTCATGCCGTTTCCCCTTTACGCCACCAGTTTCATCATCAGGTATTCCATGCCCCGCTCACCCTTCACGGAATTGCGGGAATTATCTAGTGTCTGCCAGAAAACCCCGTGTTTTTCGGGGGATCGGGCCGAATCCGGCGGATTCCGGCTTCACGGGGCCGTGGCCGGGCCCATCGGGGCGCCGCCCGGGGCTTCGACGGGACGGTCGGTGGCGGGACCATATGGTGAACATCCGGGCCTCCACCGGCCCGCGGGCACGCCGGTCCGGGCCCCGCAGCGGCGGGACCTTCCATGGGCCGGTTCATCGGTGGACGCCCCGGTCAGGCGGCGGCGGGGAGCACGGGGCGCTCCCTCGCCGGCGGCATCAGGCCGGGGCGGTGGACGTTCGCGGCCGGCACCGCCAGCGCCACGGCGCCGGCGAAACCCTTCTTTCCGTGGCCGCCGACGCGGTCCAGACCGCGGTGCTCCAGGTTGCTGATGGCCGACCCGCCGGCGGCGTGGGCGCGCCGCGCCCCGCGGAACGCCTCCCCGCTTTCCCGGACGCGGTCCGCCTTCGACAGCCTCCCTTTCCGCGGCATGGCGTCGGCTCCAGCATCCCGGCAGGCCCCGACCGGTCCGGGGGGCTGTGCGGACCACGGTCGAAGCTCACCACCGAGAGATCCGGGAACCGCGCCCGCGCCTCCCCGACCATGGGGACCGCCACGTCCAAGTCGCTCCCCTCCCACATCACCGAATGGTGCAGGAGGAACCGGTGCCGGTCCTCAGGGAGGCGGACGGGGACGCCGGGCTCCACCGGGACCCCGGCCCTGCCCTTCGATATCCAGCGCGTGTGCGGTTTGAGGATCGAGTGCACCTTCCCGCGGTGCGGGATCGTCCCTACCTTCAGGATCCGCCGTCCGGTCAGGTCCGCCCGGGGCCTGACATGGCCGATGAAGCCCCGGATACTGTCCGATGGGCCCGGGATACCCAACCTGCCGTCGACCTCCGCGCGGCCCGCCTCCGCCCTGTCCGCCAGCTTCGGCGCCAGCCGGAGCGGCGCCTCCACGTCCCCCGGGCGCGGGTTGGCGAGCCGTGGCCACCCGGAGGTAGCCTTTCCGGAGCTTCCTGCACAGATGTTCCTTCCGCCGCCAGCCGCGCGGCCCCGGCCCCCCGCAGGTCCGGGACACGTCCCGGACCATGCACCGCGCCGCGTCCATCGGCAGGCTGCGGCCGGTCGGATGATGCACGTCGGTCCCGGCCACGAAGGAATGACGGCGGCCGCGCGACGCGGCGCCAGGCTTTTCCGCCGCCACCCTGTGGCCCCTCTCCACGACCGTCCTTCCGACCTCGGCGGGAAGCTCCGGCGAGGGGAGCGACACGCTGTCAACCAGACGCCGGTATCCGTATCCGTCCCCGTCCCATGATCCGTGGCCCGGCCTCCGGCCTTCGCCGGATCGTACAGTGCCCGTTCGCCAGGTCCTGAAGCCGGTCGAAACCGCACCCGGGACCCTGCCTGACCACGCGGGGCACCGAGATGGTCAACGGCTCCATCCCCGGCCCGCCGGCCCGGCGGCTCTTTCCGGGAAGCACCATCCTGCCCGGAAGCCCGGACAGCCGCTTTCGGGTCCCTTCGTCGCTGCAGGGGTCCTGGAGGCCGATCAGGATCGCCGGGATGTCGTCCCTCGATTTCACGGTCGGCCTGATCCTCCTGATGTCGGGGGCGCCGGGCCGCCGCCGGGTGTCGTGGACCCTGCGCATGGGGGCCTCCCGAGGGGAGGACTGCCGGACTCCGCGGCATACCCTGACCGCCATATCCGGTGAAACCCCGCAAGGCGGATTCCGTCATTTACCGCGAAAACCCGCAGCTTGGCAGTTTTCTGGCGGACACTAGGTATCGAGGGTGGGCTTTCGCGGTTCCAGGCACAGTTATTCCCGGGGCGGTCATCAGGTTTCCGCCAGGCCGCCCGGACCGACCCTCTCGGAGATTTATCCAGCAGGTGAACATGCTGAGAGGGTGGGATCTGTGGATTTCGTTCACGTCCAGAAACTTTGCATCCTCGCTGGCCTGCAAAGAAGCCGGATCGCTTTTTGGGCCATTCGAAACCAGAGCGGCCGGGAAGGACAATTCAACCTCCGGCGAATGGAAGAGTCGCGGACGTGGTCAAAAACCCGGCCTACGCCGGTATGGCGTGACCCTCGATGACAAAGCGTCGGGCGATCTGGATCCACAGGATCCACAATGTCAGGAATACGGCAATGGACGGCTCATTTGAACAGAATACGGGTTGAGGCCAACGTCGCGCAGCCAAACATAACTCAATTCGATGAGGCTCCTGAAGCAGAAAAGGATTTCCAGCCAGATGATCGAGGCCACCCCGATCGGGCAAACGGCTTGATCCACGAACTCGGTAGCGGTAGGCAGTCAATGGACAGATCATGCGATTTCCGTAGTCGGATGGCCTCCGACCCCCGGTGGTTGCGCGTCTGCGCCGATGTCCGACGGCAATGGGACTGGAATGATTTTATGGCGGAATGGATCCAGGCATGTTCCGTTGACGATATCGAGGTCGAAGACCTGATTCGCTTCGATCACGGTGACCTCACCTTCGCCGTCTATCGCTCACCCGACGATGAATTCTTTTGTACCGATGGGCTGTGTACCCATGAAAACGTGCACCTGGCCGACGGACTTGTGATGGATTACATCATCGAATGTCCAAAACATAACGGTCAGTTCGACTACCGCACCGGTCAACCGAAAAGATCGCCGGTCTGCGAAGCGCTCGGAACCTATCAGGTGAAGATCGAAGACGGCTATATCTATATCCATTTGGACTGAATTCCGGATCGGAACCGCATGCCGGGCAGGTCAGAACGGCCTCCGCGGCGGGTATGAGCGAAGGGTTGATGCGATCCCGGCGAGCGGCGTAATCTCATCTTCCAAGGAACCAACTGTAGGTCGCCGGGACGAGCAGCAGCGACAGCGGTGTCGCGAGCAGCAGGCCACCGATCATCAAGGCAGCCATGGGTTCGAACAGCGGACCGCCGAACAGCGCCATGGGCAGAAGGCCAAGCACCGTCGTCGCGGTCGTCAGCGCAATGGGTTTGAGCCGCTTTCGCGCCGCGTTTTCGATAGCCTTCGGGACCTCGCTGAACTCGCGTTCGATGTCAATCTGGTCTATCAGAACGATCGCGTTGTTGATGATGATGCCGATAAGGGAAATCAGCCCAAGAATCGCAAATAACGACAGCGGCTGTCCGGTCAGGGCCAGTCCGAGGGGTGCGCCGGCAAGAACCAGCGGTACCGTCATCAACGTCAGCAGAACCCGGCGGACAGAGTTGAACTGAAACGTCAGCGCGACGAGCATGACAAGAAGAGCGTAGGGGAGACCTGCCGCCAGCCCGCTATAGGCTTCGGCGCTGCGTTCGGTCTCGCCGCCGACCGTCAGGCGATAGCCGGGGCCAAGCCGCTCGACTATCGCATCAAGTCCAGTCCGCAGTTCGCCAAGCAGCTCGCTGGCGGTAAACTGCGACGATTTCCCTTCGATGATAATTCGCCGCTCCTGATTGTGCCGCCGGATGACGGCAAAGTCGAAGGTCGGTCGATACCGGGCCACCTGGTCGATGGAAAGAAGTCGGCCATTGCCCTGAAGGGTCACCGCCGCCAGATCTTCCAGGCTGTTGCGGAACACTTCATCGGCTCGCAGGACAATTGGAATCGACGTGCTACCCTCCCTGAACGTCGAATGGGTGGAACCGGTGAAGTAGGTCTCCAGAACGTCGGAAATATCCCGGGAGGTTACGCCGAGCTCCCGCGCCTTGTTCTGGTCGATATCAACGATCACCCTGATGATCTTGTTGCCCCAGTCGCTGCCGAAGAATCCGATGCCGGGAATTTTATGGAAGAGGGCTTCGATTTCGCGGGCCGCTCCAAGCAGTGCATCTCCTTCCGGACCGCTCAGGTGAACCTCGACGATACCGCTTTCCGCACCTCCCATGGCAATGCGGGTCACCCGAAATCTCGCTGCCGGGAACTGCCCGGCAAGATGGCCTCGCGCACGCGCGGACGCTGCCGCGGCTCCAGCCGGATCGGACGCGTTGACGAGAAAGAAGGCAGAAGAGGCGATCGGCTCCGCAGGGTCTACGCCGAGATTGAAGCGAGGTCCACCATCGCCCACATATAGCGTGGTGCTCAGCACTTCGGGGTTTTCATTCGGGTCGCGGAGCCAGTCATCCACCCGCAGGGCCTCTTCAAGCGTAGCCGCCGTCGAACTGCCGTGCGGCAGATCCATGTAGACAAGATACTCCGCCCGCTCCGACAGCGGGAACATCTCATTGCGGAGACCGCCAAAGTTGACGGCTCCGATGACCATAACTGCATAGACCGCGATCAGGACCAGTGCCGGGGAGCCGACCGCTGCCCGGACCAGCCGCCCGTAGACCTGAACGGCGAATCCATCCTGATCGACGCTCTTCGATATCACGGGCGCTTTGGGTTCCCTCAGCAGGACCGTGGCCAGGTAGGGCAGGAAATAGTGCGCCGAGAGCCAGGACCCGAGGAGCATGAGACAGACCACGGCGCCAAGCGAGAAGGCAAAGTCTCCGGAGACACCATCCAGCAGAAACATTGGAATGAACGAAGAGGCTGTGGTCAGCGATGCGACGGCAAGCGGGACGACAAACTGGCGTCCTGCCGCAAGAGCGGCCGCCCGCGCGGTATCGCCGATTTGCAGACGACGCTGTATGTCTTCGACGATGACGACACCGTTGTCGACCAGAAGGCCAAGAGAGATGATCACGCCAGCAATGGAGACCTGTTCGATCGAGACTCCAGCAAACTGCATTCCCAGGAGCGTGAACATCACCGTGAAGGGTACGATGGTCGCTGTCGCCAGCGCAGGTCGCAGACCGGCAAACAGAATCAGAACCACAACCACGGTTGCGAAGGTCTGCACCACATTTAACAGGGCGCCGTTTATCGCTGTAGTGACCTCAGTTTCCTGATCTGTGGAGAACCGAAAGGATATTCCGATGGGCTGTGTCCGCTCGAACAGCCTGACTTCACGTCGGAGCTCGCGCCCGACCACCTGTAAGTCATGGGCGGAGTCCATCTCGGTGGCGACAATGACGGCTGGCTCGCCATTGAAGAATACGGGCTTAACCGACGGATCAACATATCCACGCCGGACCGTCAGGACCTCGTCCAGACGGATCAGGCTATCGGTGCCCGCAACCCGGGTCTGAAGCCCGCCGATCTCCTCGACCGTGGTCAGATCGCCGTTCGCCTCAAGCGTCAGCGTCACCCCGGCCGCGTCAAGCTGACCGGCGGGAAGGACCACGTTCTGGGCCGTGAGGTCCGCCAGAAGCTGATTGATCTGCACGCCAACAGCGGCCAAGCGCCGGCTGTCTATCTCAAGATAGATCTGTTCCTTCTGCCCGCCCAGGAGAGAGATCGTCGTGATTCCGTCGACCCGGTAGAGATGGGTCCTGAGATCCTCGGCGATGTCATGGATTTCGCGATAGCTGAATCCGTCACCGGTTACGGCGACCGTCGCTATGGCGACATCGGCGAAATCGGTGCTCACGAACGGTCCGGCCGCCCCTTCGGGCAGCGTGACGGTCGCCATGCGGTTTCTGATGTCCTGAAAAACCTGATCCAGTCCGGCGTTTGGTACGGAACTGGAGACTTCGAGCGTGAGGACCGCACTGCCGGTCGTGATCCGGGTTGTTATGTCCTCGACTTCAGGAATCTCGCGCGCGGCGCGCTCCAGGGGGACAGCGATCAGGTCTTCGACCCGCTCGGGAGAGAGACCTTCAAAGGAGGCGCTGACTCTTGGTGACCTCGCGTTGATTTCCGGATCCTCACGCTTGGGAAGCGTGTGGAATGACAGAAGGCCCGCGGCCATGACGGCGATCATGGCCAGAACCGTCAGTCGCGACCTGCTGAGGGCAAAGCGTGAGAGAAA
Source organism: uncultured Rhodobacter sp. (assembly GCA_965201085.1). Taxonomy (GTDB): domain Bacteria; phylum Pseudomonadota; class Alphaproteobacteria; order Rhodobacterales; family Rhodobacteraceae; genus JAPOUP01. The sequence continues at coordinate 757,210 of CBDAVS010000025.1, forward strand.
GTCCATGGCGATCAATCGTCCAGCAGCCGGACAGCCATGCCCTCGAACAGAAAGCTGACTCCCGCTGTCGCCACCCTATCACCGGGGCTCAGGCCATCCAGAACGAGAATCCGGTTATCCCGAACTCCGCCTATCCTGACCTCACGTCGCCGTACTGTGGATGAGTCCGCGTCATACAGGAAAACGAAGCCCGTAAAGGGGGCGTTGTCCTCACGCGGTTCGCCCCCAAGGTCGGCATCAAGTGCGGTAACCGGTATGAGAAGCCCGGGCATCGGCGCGACCCGCAGGTTGACCGTAACCTCCGCGGCCATGCCCGCCAGGACATCGGGACCCGTATCGGTGAGAGTGACCACCAGTGGAAACGACGATACGGTTTCGGCCCAGGTCCCGATCTCGGTCACCACGCCCGGCAGAACCTGATCGGGCCGGTCCGCGAGGCGCACCTCGACGGGCGAGCCCACGACCAGTTGACTGCTGATGTCAAAACTGGCCGTGAAGCGGATTTCAAAACGATCGGATCGATAGAGGGTTGCGATGGGGCTCCCCGCAGCGATGCTGGCAAAGCCCGTCGCGTCTACCGAGCCGATGGTTCCGTCATGGGGAGCGTACAGAACCGTGTCATCAAGGCTGTTCCGGGCCGATTCAAGCGAGGCCACGGCCTGAAGATAGGCCTGCTCGTTCGAGACCGCCTGGGTTCGCAATGTGTCGACGGCCGCCCGAGTGACGATGCCCCGTTCCAGAAGCTGTTCCTGCCGGACAAGATCCTGCGCCGTGTTCTCGGCGGCGGCACGGGCCTGTTCCACCGCCGCCTCGGCTGCGGAAATCTGGATAAGAAGAGCGGAATCGTCGAGTTCGGCGATCACCTGATCCGCCTTGACTGACATGCCGACAGCGAGATCCAGGGCTTCCAGCCGGCCGGGGATATCAAATGAAAGGGCGGTGAGTTCGGCAGGCTGCAGCACGCCGGGAAAGCGCCGGGAAACCTCGGCTTTCCGCTCGACCACGGTGACCGTCCGAAGACCACGGACAGGCGCTTCCACTTCCTCTTCGGCCTCCGGCCATAGGCTTAACGCCAATGTCAGAGCCAGAATCGCCGCCACAGCCGAAGCAAGCCAGTAATTCAGTTTCATGCTTTCATCCCTGTTCGTGCCCGTTTACAAGCATCCTTCTCGCGGTACCCATAGCAAAAACCGGCGGGCATCGGGACGACGAGCTCCGTGCTACCGGGCTCCATAGACCCGCTCCGTAACCGACTGCGGCAGGTTCGCCCATGCGGCGCGGCCCGCACGGGGCTATCTCAGCCAGTCCGGCGCGAATTCAATGTCGCGCGCGCCGACGAATTCTCCGGTCCGCTCCAGCGCAGACCGCAGACGGCCAAGACGCGTCCGGCCCATCCCTATATTTGCCTCGGGCCAGAACGCACGCATATGCAGGGCCTGACGTCCACGGTCATACCGCATATCGCTCCGTCCGATCATGCGGCTGCCTTCCATAACCGGGAACACGTAGTAACCATATTCCCGCTTGGCTTCAGGTATGAAAACCTCGATCCGGTAGCGGAAGCCGAACAGGCGCTCCGCCCGCTTCCGGTCACGTAGGCACGGATCGAACGGGCTGAGAACCCGAATCCGGCCCGATGGTCCCGGGACATCCCTAGCGAGAGTCCCGGGGGCCGCGAAGCTTCGGCGCACATCTCCCCCGTTCAATTCAATATCAACCTCGACAAGGCGTCTATCGGCCAGATTCCGGGCACACCATTCCCTGGCTTCCGAAGGTGATACCAGATCCCAGAATGCCGCGATCTCGCCGGATGTGGCGAACCCAAGACGCTCCAAAGCCGCGCTGCAGGCCCAGTCAACCGTCTCGGCCGTGTCGCAGCGCCTCGAGGTCAGCCGGTCAGGCAGTACGCGTTCCGTCAGATCGTAGCATTTACGGAATCCTTCGCGTCTGGTCACCATCAGAACGCCTGTCCGCCACAGGAATTCCAGCGCGGCCTTGGAAGGATGCCAATCCCACCAGCCACCCGCCGAGCGGACACCCCCGTCCCTGAAATCGGACGAGCATACCGGTCCGTGATCCGAAACCAGCCGCATCACTTCGGAAATCCGCTCCTCAAACCCGTGACGCCCCCACTTCTTCCAGCGCCGACGCAGAAAGTCCCTGTCGCGGTCGAAACGCAGGCGCCAATGCGGAAAGAACTCCGTCGGAATGATCGCGGCATCATGGGTCCAGTGCTCGAACAGCGTTCTGTCTCGTTCCAGAGGTTTACGAAGGTTACCCGGGCGATAGCCCTGACGGCGCGAATGGAGAATCATGTCATGCGCCCGCGCAACTGTATTGATGCTGTCGACCTGCACGAATCCAAGCCGTTCGACCAGATCAGGGACGGCCCTTCCCGCGACCCTGCCAAATGTCGGCCGCAGCAGCGCGTGGCGATCAAGAAACACCCGCCTTGCCAGTGAATTGGATATCAGAGGCCGGGCCGTCACGAGGTGAACTCAAGCTGCACTTTCATTGACCGGCTGCGGTCTGTGGCAAGCTCGAACGCGTCCGCTGCCCGTTCCAGCGGCAGGGTCGCGGTTATCAGAGGCTTCAGGTCAACCAGTCCCCTGCGCATCAGAGCCACGGCGGTGAAGAACTCCTCATGGAACCGGAACGAACCGCGCATCCGCAGTTCCTTCGTGGTAACGGCCATCATCGGCACCGCCATATCACCGCCCAGCCCAAGCTGGACAAGCGATCCCCCCGGTCGCAGGCAGTCAATCGCCGTCAGAAGCGCGGATTCGGAACCCGAACATTCAAAGGCAACGTCGCATCGCCCCCTACCTTCCGCATAGGCACCTAGCTCACCGGCATCGACCCCGACATTTATGGTCCTGTCCGCACCGACCGCAGTCGCCGTCCGGAGCGCGAAATCGGAAAGATCCGTCGCGATCACGGTTTCGGCTCCGGCACGCCTGGCGCAGATGACCGTGATGGCTCCGATAGGTCCGCAACCTGTCACGATCACCGCTTTCCCCAAGAGCGATCCTGCGCTCCCCACGGCGCGCAGGCACACCGCCAGAGGTTCAGCCATCGCGGCCTCGCCGAACGACAATCCGCTCGCATCGGCGCATTGAGCCGCGCCGACCATCATGAATTGCCGGAACGCTCCCTGGATATGCGGAAACGGCATGGCGGATCCATAGAACCGCATGTTCAGGCACTGATTGGGTTGCCCACCCACGCAGAGGCGGCAGCTTCGGCACGGGCGCGAAGGCGAGATGGCGACCTGCTGGCCCTCGGAAAGCCAGGGAATTCCGTCGCCGATGGAAACGATCCGACCGGCCACCTCGTGACCCAGCACCATCGGTTCACGCAGCCGCACCGAACCGAATCCTCCATGGCGGTAGTAATGCAGATCGGATCCGCAGATGCCGCCGACGCCGACCTCCACAAGAGCCTCTCCCGGTCCAGGACCGGATACCGCACGTTCCTCGATACGCAGGTCTCCGGGCCCGTGCAGAACCACCGCCCTCATGGTATCGGCACCGGCGTCAAAAGCGGACGGCCTTCGAAATGGGCCTTGAGGTTATCGATCATCAGGCTTCCCATGGCATGGCGGGTCTCGACCGTACCACTGGCGTGATGCGGCTGCAAAAGTATGTTGTCGAGCTTCAGGAACCTCGGATCAATCCGTGGCTCACGCTCGAATACATCCAGCGCCGCCCCTCCGATACCGCCTGTTTCCAGAGCTTCGAGAAGCGCCCGCTCGTCAACGTTCGCCGCCCGCGAAACATTGATCAGACAACCGTCCGGCCCCAGCGCGGCCAGCACTTCCGGATTGACGATATGACGCGTATCATCCGTGGCCGCGAGGGTGACGAACAGAAAATCCGAACGGGAAGCCAGTTCCACCGGATCGGGCACGAATTCCCAGCCAGCCGCGTCCTGGTTCGGAGACAAATCCATGTAGGCGATCCGCATGTCAAATCCGACAAGTCTGCGCGCGACCGCCATTCCGATCCTGCCAAGTCCAAGGATGCCGGCCCGCCGCCCGTGAACCCTGCGGGACAGCGTGAACACACCGCGCTCGGCCCAGTCACCGGACGTCACCCAGCGCTGCGCCGCAACCATGCGCCGCGACAGTGCCAGCATCATCGCTACTCCCAGATCCGCAACATCTCCCGTCAGGACATCCGGTGTATTGGTTACGCTGACACCGTTTTCCCTGCAGGCATCGAGATCTATACCGTCATAGCCAACTCCATAGACGGCGATGATCTCCAGATCGGGGCAGGTTTCTATCAGCGAGCGGCTCACCCGATGGATGCCCCTCGGGGCGATGCCCCGTATTCCGGCGGCGATCTCCGCCGGAATTTCGCGCCCGTCCACGGACCCGTCGAACAGGTGCATGGTGAACACCGCTTCGAGCGCCTCCTGATCCCAGGGTGGAAAACGGGAAAGCTGGAGTATGTCCGGTTTCGCCATGTGCTGTGTTCCGTTGGCTGGCAGTCGGTGATATGCACAGATTGCGTGAATCACATGGACATGTCGAGCGGAAGAGGGAGCCATGACGGCAACAGGCGCGGGCATTTTTGATCTGACCGGTAGAAGGGCTTTGGTAACCGGTTCATCGCAGGGGATCGGGCTCGCGTTGGCCCAGGGATTGCACGAAGCGGGCGCGGAGATAATTCTCAACGGCCGCGATACCGAACGGCTGTCCAACGCCGTCCGGCTTCTGCGCGGCAAATGTGCCACCGTCCATGAAGTCCTGTTTGACGTCACCGATCACGACGCGGCCAGAACCGCGGTAGACCGCATCGAGAACGAAGTTGGTGCGATCGACATTCTGGTCAACAACGCAGGAATGCAGTTCCGGGCGGAGCTCGACCGGTTTCCGGCCGACAGGTTCGAGGAGCTGATGCGGACCAATATCGCATCCGTCTTCAATGTCGGCCAGGCCGTCGCCCGCCATATGATCCCGCGCCGCGCGGGCAGGATAATCAATATCGCCAGCGTGCAGACCGCGCTCGCACGACCCACCATCGCTCCCTACACCGCTACGAAAGGAGCGGTCGGGAACCTCACGAAGGGCATGGCCACCGACTGGGCAAGGCATGGCCTGAACTGCAATGCCATTGCTCCGGGCTATTTCGACACGCCACTGAACGCCGCCTTGGTCAACGATCCTGAATTCCGCGAATGGCTTCAAAAACGGACTCCGGCGGGACGTTGGGGCCGGGTTGAGGAACTGGTTGGGGCATGCGTTTTTCTGGCCTCCGAGGCTTCGAGTTTCGTCAACGGGCAGATCCTCTATGTCGACGGCGGCATCACCGCTTCTCTCTGAATACCGCCTGTTCGCCGTCATGGGAGTGACGGCCTGCGGCAAAACAACCATCGGATCGGCGCTCGCCCACCGAATCGGCGCCACCTTCGTTGATGGCGACACTCCCCACCCCCCCATCGAACATCGAGTAAATGTCAGCGGGCACTCCGCTCACCGACAGTGACCGCGCGCCCTGGCTGGACAATGTCGGCGGATCGCTCGCCTATGGGGACGGACGTAGGATCATCGGCTGTTCAGCACTGAAGCGCTCCTGTCGTGAACGCATACGCGTTTCGGCGGGCGAGCCCGCAGGTTTTCCGCACCTGAGCGGATCACGCGCGGTCATCGAGGCGCGCATGCATCCACGAAAGGGTCATTTCATGCCGGTGACGCTCCTCGATAGCCGGTTCGCGACGCTTGAACCGCTACAGCCGGACGAGGTGGGCTACCTCATCGACATCGATCAACCGGTCGGATCGATCCGTCACCGCGCTGACCCGGGCGCTCACGCCATGATGCCATCCGTGTTTACAGAACCGGATCAAACCACTATCCACGTCCGAAATCAGGAGTTGTCCCGCATATGACGAATTTCCTTCATGAACGCGATCTTCCGAATGATCTGTCCCTGGGGTCCGTCGTTGCGGTGGACTGTGAGACCATGGGGCTGAACTTTCACCGGGACCGGCTATGCGCCGTGCAGCTTTCCGGAGGTGACGGCGACGCCCACGTCGTTCGGATAGCCGTCGACCAGGAAGAGGCGCCCAATCTCCGCACGATATTGGATGATCCCGATATACTCAAGCTCTTCCATTTCGGCCGCTTCGACATCGCAGCCCTTTTCCATGCCTTCGGAGCGCTCGCGGCACCCGTCTATTGCACGAAAATCGCCTCGAGACTTGTCCGCACCAACGCCGAACGGCACGGATTGAAGGAGTTGCTGAACGATCTGCTTCAGGTCGAGATCACGAAGCGGGAGCAGTCGAGCGACTGGGGCGCCGACGAGCTCACCGAGAAACAGATCGACTATGCCGCCTCGGACGTTCTATACCTGCATAGGCTGCGGGCCAGGCTGGATGAACGCCTGCTTCGCGAAGGGCGGGAGCAGCTGGCCCGGTCCTGTTTCGACTTTCTGCCTACCCGCGCCCTGCTCGATCTGGCGGGATGGCAGGATACCGACATATTCGCCCACTGACCCGGATTCTGGCGGAAACGCATGGATAGAAACGCCTTTCTCGACGTTGGACGGCGCGTGATCCGCCACGAAGCGCAGGCGCTTGGAACGCTTGCCGATGCCATCGACACGAGCTTCACGGAAGCCTGCGAGCTTCTTCTCGCAGCACGTGGCCGGATCGTGGTTTCAGGGATGGGAAAGTCCGGTCACATCGCGCGCAAGATTGCGGCGACCCTCGCCAGCACGGGCACTCCGGCCCACTTCGTCCATCCAGCGGAAGCGAGCCACGGCGACCTTGGCATGATGGCCGAAGGCGATGTGGTGATGGTATTCTCGAATTCGGGAGAAACTCCGGAACTCGCCGACCTTATCGCATATACCCGCCGATTCGCGATTCCATTGATCGGCATCGCGGGGAATCCGGGCAGCACGCTCCTTCAGCAGTGCGATGTAAGCGTAGCCCTGCCTCCGACGGACGAAGCCTGCGGTAAAGGCATAGTTCCGACGACCTCGACCTCGATGAGCCTCGCGGTCGGCGACGCGCTCGCAATCGCCCTGATGGAGCATAGACGGTTCACGCCGGAACTGTTCCGTGAGTTTCATCCGGGGGGCAGGCTGGGCGCGCGCCTGTCGAGGGTTCAGGATCTGATGCACAGGGATCCGCCGCTTGTGGTCGCGGACACACCGATGAGCGAAGCTCTGCTGGTAATGACCCGCAAAGGCTTCGGCGTTGTCGGAGTACGGGAGCAAGCGGAGGGCGAACTCGCTGGAATCGTCACCGATGGCGACCTGCGCAGACATATGACCGGACTGCTTGACAAGACGGTCCGGCAGGTCATGACCTGTGACCCACACACGATCAGGCCCGGAGCGCTTGCGGAAGAGGCGGTCGCGATGATGAACTCGCACCGGATAACGAGCCTGTTCGTCGTCGATCCGACCGAGCGCGGGATACCGATCGGCATTCTGCACGTGCATGATTGCCTGAGAAGCGGGGTCGAATAGAAATTGGCGGCACCGGAGGGCAGTTCCCGCGTTATCGCATGGCTGAAGATCCTTCTTCCGCTGATGGCGCTCGCGATCCTGTCGACCGTGTTTCTGGTCGCCCACCGGGTCGACCCCGTTCATGAGATCAACTACAGGAATATCGAAATCGCTGAACTGGCGGGCCAGCAGATGATCAGGAATCCGCGCTATTCCGGCGTTACCGGGAATGGGGTGGCGGTTCGGCTGGCGGCAACGAGCGCCTTGCCGGAAATGACCGGACCGGGTTCCGCCCTTCCCGACCGGCTTCAGGGCCGCGAAGCGAAAGCGGAGGTCGACATCCCGGACGGCGAAAGAATAGACGTCTACGCCGACGACCTGGATCTGGACGTTTGGGGTAATCTCGCGACGTTCGGCGGAGGGGTCCGGATCGAATCATCCAATGGCTATGTTCTCGGAACCGAGACAATACGGCTTGCTCTTGACGCGGCGCGGATGTCATCGGATACGCTAACCACGCTCTCCGCGCCGATCGGCCGCATTGTTGCGCATGGATTCAATATGCGGAAAAATACCGATTCAAAAGGTAATTACGTTCTCGTTTTCAATGGTGGTGTAAAGATGTTATTCGAGCCGGGAAAGTGAGGTGTTCCGTGATCCGAGATTTTCGAACCAGTCTGTCCGCGTTTGTTCTGTCGTTGATGGTTTCAGGCGTGTCCGTTCTGGCGCAGGGCACCGAACTGAAATTCGGAGCGAGGGAATTCGACAGCGAATTGCCGGTGGAGATCACGGCGGAGGAGCTGGTCGTGGACCAGGAAAACGGATCCGCCGTCTTTTCGGGCGACGTAACGATCCGTCAGGGCCCGATTTCCATGGCGGGCAATTCGGTCCGCGTCGAATATGGTATCGACCCCGGGACCGGAAAGGAGCGGATAACCTCCATCGCCATGTCAGAGGGCGTTACATTCGTCAGTGAAAACGAAACGGCCGAGTCGGAGCGAGCGACCTATTCCCCGACCGACGGCTCGCTTACGATGGCGGGCGACGTACTCCTCGTCCAGGGCATTACCGCGATCAGCGCCGACCGGTTCGACTACAGTTTCGTTAGCGGAACCGGTCGTGTGCAGGGAAATGTCAAAACCATTTTTTCACCGAACGGCAACTGATGGCGGATACCCCACCGAAGCTCGACATCATGGAGGGCCAACGGGGCCTTCATGTTACCCAGCTTCGCAAGAGTTACAAAAAAAAGACGATAATCAGGGATATCAGCCTTGACCTGGAGCGTGGTGAGGTCGTGGCTCTGCTCGGCCCGAACGGATCGGGCAAGACGACCACATTCTATATGATAGCCGGTCTTATCACGCCGGAGGCCGGTCGGGTGACGATTGACGGCCAGGACGCGACCTATCTGCAGACCCACCGCCGCGCCCGGCTTGGCATAGGCTATCTGCCGCAGGAAGTTTCGATTTTTCGAGGCATGAATGTGGAGGATAACATTCTCGCCATTCTCGAGATCTCGATACGGAATAAATACCGGCGACGCGAGCGTCTGGAAGAGCTGCTTTCGGCATTCTCCATAAGCCATCTACGGCGCGCCTCCGCACTGTCGCTTTCTGGCGGGGAACGGCGGCGCGTCGAAATCGCCCGATGCCTTGCCTCAGATCCGAAATACCTGTTGCTCGACGAACCTTTCGCGGGTGTCGACCCCATCGCCGTCGGCGAGATCCGGGCATTGGTGTCGGAGCTCAGGTCACGGGGGATCGGTGTATTGATCACGGATCACAATGTACGGGAAGCGTTGGATATCGTCGATCGTGCCTATATATTGCATGATGGTCGGGTGCTGATGAGTGGCCTTAAGAATGACGTATTGAACGACGAGAACGTTCGCCGGGTCTTCCTTGGACCGGGTTTCAGGATCTCGTAGGAATGAAGCCGGAACGGGGTCGGCCCGCCATGCGTCCGGTCAGTTTTTCATTGACCTTAACTCCGGTCATGCTGCAAAATGGCGAAGATTACAAACCCATCTTCCCTCATCCATCCCCCGGCCCGCAGGGTGGTGGCGTTCGGATCGTTCGAAATTCGCATCGCGGACGGCGTAGCGATTCGCATCCGACCGGTCGCGGCTGTCGAAGGTTTGCGCGAACCCCGCGCCTGAACCCCAGGGAGGCATTATGCAGTTTCAGATCAGCGGCATGCAGATCGATGTCGGCAAAGCCCTTAGGAAACATGTCGAGAAAGAGCTTTTCGCCGTCGTTGAAAAATACGCCAAGCGAGCGACCGACGCCCATGTCAGGTTCTCCAGGGAGGGGCATGATTTCGCCTGTGAGGTGGTCGTCCATCTGTCGACCGGACTGACGGCGCAGGCCCATGGACATGCGAATGACATACACGCGGCTTTCGATCAGGCGAACGAACGGATGGACAAACAGCTGCGCAGATACAAGCGGCGACTGAAAGACCATCACCGGGACCGCAAGATACCTGTGGAATTGTCCGACGCCTCCGCCTATATTCTGGCCGCTTCGGAAACCGGGAGTGAATCGGAAGCTGGGGTGTCACAGGAGCCGGACTCCCTTCAGCCGATAATCGTGGCTGAGATGGAGACGAAGATCCCATCGCTTTCCGTCGGTGAAGCGGTGATGCAAATGGAGCTCGTGGGTGCGCCTGTTCTTGTTTTTCGCAATGAAGGACATTCCGGCGTGAACGTCGTATACCGACGGGAGGATGGGAATATCGGCTGGGTTGATCCATGAAAGGTGGAATGAAAACAATGATATCCGAACATTCGATCACTTAGGGGGGTTATGGAGCTTTCATCGATCATCGATACCGAAGCGGTTCGTTTCGTCAGCGGAGTCTCGAATAAAAAGAGGCTGTTTCAGATCGTGGGAGAGCTCGCGTCGGACGCCTATGGGGTCGAAAGCCAGGCGGCGACGGGGGCGTTGACCGACCGTGAGGCGCTCGGCTCGACGGGGGTTGGCAAGGGTATCGCCCTTCCACATGCACGACTGGCGGGGTTGAACCACGTATTCGGCGTATTCGTCCGGCTTGACAGGCCAATCGACTTCAGCGCCGTGGACCGATTGCCGGTGGATCTGGTCTTCGCTCTGTTCGCGCCGGTCGAATCGGGTGTGGACCACCTTAAAGCGCTCGCGTTGGTTTCACGTACGCTTCGCGACGCCTCCGTCTGCTCGAAACTGAGAGCCAACGGCGAATCCGCGACCCTTCATGCCGTTCTGACCGAGGTGACGGCCGAGGCGGCATGACACCGTTCGCTCGGATCCCGGGGTATCGCTCCCTATGAACCGCGTTTACCTGCGTTTACCTGCGCGGGGCGGATGACCGGCACTTTCGCCCACAAAGCCATGCAGTCGACTCAGTGGTTCGATCTGTTGAGGTGGTTGGTGAGGTATGGGAACGGAGGTTTCCGGGCCGCTGTCCCATCCCGTGTGCTGAATTTTCAGTAGCGGAATGAATCATACCCGGTTTGTCCCTGTTCGATTTCGTTTCGGAAAGGTCGGCACATCGATTCGGACACTTTCCGGATAGACCCCCGGACTTCCTTGCCCGCGGCGACTCTGTTCGCGCCCCGCGAGGCTTGACGGACGGTCCCGGCGGCACGCGACCGCGGACGGAAAGCACTATCCCAGGTTGGAACGGATCCCCTGAGGCGGACCGCGCAACGCGTTCGAGTGGCGGGGATACCGGAACCGCCGTCACACATGGCTCGCATGCGGCTCCTTTACTCCGGCAACAACCCTGCCGCGCGGATCCTGCCCGGATTCGCCCTGCTCACCGGGATATCCGGGCCATGCGCCATGCTCAGCACCGCGCCGTCACCACGACGCGTCACGGCACGCACCTGGTCCAACGCCACCCAATGTGACCGGTGCACCTGCAACCCACGCGTATCTCCCACCTCGCGGGTCGCATCGTCCAACCGCATAAGCACCATCCCTTCACCCGCCACCGTGCGGATGCGCACATAGTGATCCTCGACAGGGACCGACACCAGCGCCCCCGCCTCTCGAAAGGCAGACGATCGAGAATAATCGGAGGCCGCCCTCCTTCGGTCCCGTCATCCTATATGCGTACTGAAAAACACCTGAAATGACGACTGTAATGGCCATCACATTGCCCGCAAGCCGCCACAGCGCCTCTCCCGAAGGCCAATAGCCCAGCGCCAGGCCACTGAAACCGTAGATGAGCGCGAAGGCACCCGGGCCGGTGGCGATACCGGAAAGCGCGATGCGCGCGACCAAACCGCGCGGCACACGTTCGGCCACAACAAGGTGCGTCAGACACCCTATGCCGGAGCAGGCAAAACCAGCATCAGCCAATAGCCCAGCCTTGGCAGCGCCCGCATCTCTTCGCCGGTGCCGAAAGTCCCCATCAGCGTCAGAATCATCGCAGTCCCCGCCAGCGCCACAAGTCCCACCGGACGCACCGTATGGAGCCGCCATTGCCGAAGCGTGAGTTGCGTAGCGGATGTATTCACGTAGCCGGTCCGTTCCCCGCCCATTCGCGGGCGCATAACACCGCATCCCGGCGAGAACCATAGGCAACCGGCACGAAATCTCGGAGGTGCAGGACCACATATGACCCTCGATCCGCTATTCACCGCTCCGCTTCAGATCCAGATCCACGTCGCGTTCGCACGGATCGCTTTCCCCGTGGGGCCGATTGCGCTCTTAGGGGCCGTCGCGACCGGCTGCATAAGGTCGCCGGATACACCTGGATCGTCGGCATCACCGGCCTCGCCCTCTCGGGTCTCTTCATTGAGAGCGAGATTGCGGTGATCGGCCGTTTCGGGCCGATTCACCTGCTCTGTCCTTACGCGCTATGGGGTGTGGCCGATGGTCTGCGCTGGATCCGGAAACGCGACATCGCCCGCCACCGCGCCGCCATGCGCTCGGTCTGGTACGGGGCAATGGGCATCGCGGGGCTCCTCACCTTACTGCCCGGCCGCCTCATCAACCGCATGACCTTCGGGGAACCGTCGCTCTGGGGCCTCCCGCTCTTCATCCTCGGCGCATTCGGCCTCTGGCTGCTCATCACGCGGGGCTCACCGTAAAAAGCTCCTGGCCATCAAGAGGTGCCGTATTCCAGAATGGAAGCGGCGCACGGTGAATCAACCGGCACCGTGTGATTGCCAAGACACTTCGAAAAAGCCGAAACCCGACTATGTACCCCGTTTCAATTCAACTGAAACTGCAGTGGATAATAGCCGTCCTCGAACTCTCCGAACATCGAAGGCACGTCAGGATGGTCCACCGGCTCTCCTGACTGGTCCGCCTCGAGATTCTGCTCGGATACATAGGCAACGTAGTAGCAATGATCGTTCTCGGCCAGAAGATGATAGAACGGCTGATCCTTCTTCGGACGCCCTTCCTTGGGAAGGGATTCATACCACTCCTCGGTGCTGGAGAACTTTGGATCGACGTCGAACACGACACCCCGGAACGGATGCCTCTTATGGCGCACCACCTGTCCCAACCCGTATTTGGCGCTATTCTTCGTCATTCCGCGAATCCTTCCTGCCAGCACGATCCGGTCCGCCGACCTATATCTGCACACGAACACTTAAGAAAATCAAACAAAATCACAAGCGGCCTTGATGCCATATCTTCGATATTCCATATGGTGCGGGATGGTGGACCGGCTGGAACGGACTTCGAGACTCCCTTCCGCCCTGGAGCGGTTTCTGCCTCAAAGGTCATTCATCCGCTGTCGTGAATCGATACACGTCCCCAACGGATTCACCGAAATTGCGTGGATATGGGGGATGACGCTTCCTCATCCGACGAAATCGCTTTCAATTTCGCCCGAACCTGCTATCAGAATTGACAATAGAGGCAGAACGGCAGTAACGGGCATGAGAGATGGCGAGGTTATTCAGCGCATTGTTAATTTTCGCGTTTGTCTCCGGCTGCGGATCCGATCGGGCACCACGGAATCTTGAGGACGCATGCAGCATTGTGGACCAGCGGCCCTCTTATTTGAGAGCTTTCAAGCGCACGGAACGAAAGTGGGGGGTTCCGGTCCATGTGCAGATGGCAACGATATATCAGGAATCGACCTTCAACAGCAGAGCCCGTACACCGATGCGCTTCGCCGTGGGCCTTATCCCGATCGGACGGCAGTCATCGGCCTATGGCTACGCCCAGGCGCTTGACGGAACATGGCAGGAATACAGGCAGGAAACCGGCCGGCGACATGCGAGACGTGACAATATCCGTGACGCGACGGATTTCATGGGGTGGTATATGACCAACACCCGCAGGCGAACCGGAGTTCCGTTGACCGACGCCCGCAACCAATATCTTGCCTACCACGAAGGTCAGACCGGGTATCTGCGTGGATCACATCGCGCCAAACCATGGCTTCTTGGCGTGGCCGCGCGGGTACAGGAGCGATCGGATAGGTATCAAAGACAACTCAGAGCCTGTGGAGTGGCCTGATCAGCGCCTCCGTTTCTCGGCTTCAAGCGAGATGTTGAACAGGGATGACGCGAGTGTCACATCACGCTCCAGATCGCCCAGCACCACCGTGGTCTCGGAGCCGTCACTACCAGCGATCACCCATTGACGCAGTTCCACGGGCGGTCCGGAAAAAACCAGGCGGATCATTCCGTAATCCGGACGCCGGGGATCCTGAAGCGAAACGCTTGTCGCGATTCCGTCGAACCTATGATCGACGACCATCGCTTCCACTCCGAGATCGACGTTCCGTTTCAGGATAAGGTGAAGCGGTGTACGTCGCAGCGGATACTGTTCCGGAGGCTGGTTTGATTTGCCATCGAAAATCGCCAGCTGTCCGGCGCCCGCCATGACCAGGGCGGCCTCGGGCGGATCGTATTCAAACCTGACGCGTCCCGGGCGTTTCATATAGAGGGTTCCGGTCGAGATCGTGCCATCGGCGTTGATCTGCGAGAAAGCGCCTTTCAGCGAACCGAGACCATTGAGGTATCTCGATATCCGGTCAAGGGACAGCGCTTCCGCGGCCCGGCCCGGAACGGGCATTGCGGCGGCGAGGCCGCAGAACGTGAAGGTACGGCGCGTAACTCTCATAGGCTCCGACATAACGGTATCCAAAGCCGGTTGCATCCCGAAGATGACCGGATCGCTAAAATTTGTTCGGACAATGGTACCTGCAGCCGTGTCGGTGCGAGGGTCAGGATGGTTCCGGTGCAAGAACCTCGCGTTTGCCCACATGGTTCGCCGCGGAAACCAGCCCCTGGTCCTCCATCTGTTCCACCAGACGCGCCGCCTTGTTGTAGCCGATCGCAAGTTTTCGCTGGATATACGAGGTTGAACACTTCCGATCGTTCACGACGATCGCCACGGCCTGATCGTAGAGCGCATCCGCACCATCCGTGTTTCCACCCAGCCCCAATACCAGGTCGATGTTGCCTTCGCGGTCTTCATCGGGGCCATCCACCACTCCGGAGACGTATTCCGGCGGGCCGAAGTCCTTGAGGAATCTCACGACTTCCTCCACTTCCTCATCGCTTACGAAGGGTCCGTGAATCCGGGAGATCCGTCCGCCGCCGGCCATGTACAGCATGTCGCCCATACCAAGCAGCTGTTCGGCACCCTGCTCGCCGAGGATTGTTCGGCTATCGATCTTGGTCGTCACCTGAAATGAAATGCGGGTCGGGAAATTGGCCTTGATCGTGCCGGTGATGACATCGACTGACGGACGCTGCGTCGCCATGATCAGATGGATGCCGGACGCTCTCGCCATCTGCGCCAGCCGCTGTATGCAGGCTTCGATCTCCTTGCCCGCGACCATCATCAGATCGGCCATTTCGTCGACCACGACGACGATATAGGGCAGACACTCCGGCTCGAATTCCTCGGTCTCGAATACCGGTTCGCCCGTTTCGTCGTCAAATCCGGTCTGGACGGTGCGACTGAACCTATCGCCTTTGCCAAGCGCGTCCCTGACGCGCCCGTTATAGCCGTCGATGTTCCTCACACCCAGTTTTGACATCTTGCGGTAACGTTCCTCCATTTCTCCGACGACCCATTTCAGCGCCACGACGGCTTTTTTCGGGTCGGTTACGACGGCGGAAAGAAGGTGTGGTATGCCGTCATAGACGGACAATTCAAGCATTTTCGGATCGATCATGATGAACCGGCAATCTTCGGGCGTGAGCCGGTAAAGAAGCGACATGATCATCGTGTTGATCGCCACCGATTTTCCCGAGCCGGTCGTTCCCGCGATGAGCAGATGGGGCATCCTGGCGAGATTCGCCACGACGGAGGCGCCACCGATATCCTTTCCGAGGGCGAGAGGCAGGGCTGTTCTGGAATCACCGTAATCCCTGGACGAGAGAATCTCGCGCAGCATGACCTTTTCGCGGCTGGCATTCGGTAATTCGATGCCGATCACGCTGCAGCCCGGGACCGTCGATACGCGGGCGGCCAGCGCCGACATCGATCGGGCGATATCATCCGCCAAACCGATAATTCTGCTCGCTCTCAGCCCCGGGGCCGGTTCAAGCTCGTACATCGTGACAACGGGACCCGGGCGGACACTGACGATATCGCCCTTCACGCCATAATCGTCCAGGACGCTTTCCAGCATGCGGGCATTTTCCATCAGAGCCGCTTCGCTCAGTTGATGGCCGACGTCACCGGTCGGACCGGCAAGCAGTGACAGGGGGGGCTTCTCGAGCGTCGTTTTTTCGCCATTCAGTTTCAGATGGGGCTGCGCTTCCGCCTTGGCCTGTTTTGACAACCTGTTTGACGGCCGCCTTGAAACTTTCACCAATGAGCCGGGTTCGGGAACACCCGGTGCTCGTGGAACGGACACCTCCGCCACATCCCGCAATCCAGGGAACCGCTCCATGTGTGGCTCACCTGGATCGATGACGCCCGCGGGTTGACCGCTCCCGTCGGCCGTAAGTGGCGGTTCAGCCTGGGGACGCTCCCGCTCCACCAACGTGGACAGGGGGCGGTCCATCGAATCGGGATCATGTGCGTTCGGGGAAACCGGTGGCTCATCCCGACCGATCCGCCACAGCCGTTTCGGTACGAACCGCATCCGCACGAAGAGGGTCCACAGCGCCCTCCCACCGAGGAATCTGCCTGCGCCAGCGATCTCGGACCGTGAACAGCCCAGTGCATAGAGGCCCAGAAGAAGCGTTGCCAAAGCCAGGAGCAGGGCGATCGCGTTCAGCGCCTCCAGGGCGGTGAACGGGATACTGTTCAGTATCATACCCAGCACCATATCTCCGAACATCCCGCCGAGGCTGAAGCTATGGGCCCACGCGCTGCCGGGAATCTGTGTCGATAGGAAAATGGAAGTCACCGCGATCCAGATCGGCACGGCGATGAGGCGGGCGGGCAACCGACCCGCCCCCTTATGAACCGCGAAGCGCAGGCCCCATACAAGCAGGAGCAGCGCACATCCCCAGCCGCTCCAGCCAACCACCAGCAGTAGGATTGACGCAACGGACGCGCCAGTCCAGCCAAGGAGGTTCCGCACGGGCGCATCGGTGGCGGATAGCCAGCTTGAGTCACCCGGCTCGTATGAACCCAAGGCCAATGCAACGGCGACCCCAGCGCCAAACAGCGATATTCCGATCAACTCCCTGAAGCGGCGTTCCAGAAGTTCCTGGGTTCCCTGATCCAATAGTCTCCTACGGACATTCGTCTCATATGTCGCCATCTAAATTCCCGCCTCATCCATATACGCAGTCGCGCAGCCTGCTGAGGCCGCATCCGAGTTCATCGATCGGAGCGACCATCGCGACGCGTATGTATTCCCTGCCCGGATTGAATCCGTTCACCCCGCGGCCCAGATAGGTTCCGGGCAAAACCTTCACGCCGGTCTCCCGCCAGAGTTTCAGCGCAGTTGCCTCTCCGTCGCCCACATTCAGCCACAAAAAGAAACCGGCGCGGCACGGCGTGTATTCCGGCACCGATTCGAACAGCCCGTCGGCGAGCCGGTATTTCCGGCGATAGAGGACGCGGTTCGCATCGACATGCGCTTCGTCCTTCCAGACTTTTGCCGCGGCCCGCTGCAGCGGTAGCGGGGGCGGTGCGCCGCCATAGGCGCGTAAGCGTTTGATACGTGCGATGGCATCCGGTCCACCCGCGACGAAGCCCGATCTGAGTCCGGCGAGGTTGGAACGCTTCGAAACCGAGTTGAACACCAGAACGCGTTCGGGGGAAACGCCGATGTCGGCTGCGACCCGCAACGCTCCGACAGGAGGTTCATCCGAATAGAGCTCCGAATAGCACTCGTCCACGAGGAGAGGGAAGCCATACCGTTCGGCGAGAGCGATGGTTTCCGCGAGATAGGATCGGGACGCGACCGCTCCCTGCGGATTGGAAGGCGAACTGAGATAGGCCACGCCAACCCTGTTCAGAATCTCAGGCGCGAGGCTTGTATATTCGGGTAGAAATCCCGACTCCGTCGTGGCTGGCACATAGATTGGTTCCGCACCCGCAGCGAGGGCGGCGGCGGCATAGGCCTGATAGAATGGATTGGGTATCAGCACCGCTGGAGGCGGGCCGCGCCCGGTATGCCTGGGGCAGATCGCCAAACAGGCGTTGAGCAGGCCTTCGCGTGAGCCGTTGAGAACCATGATCTGACGGTCAGCGGCAATCCGTACCCCGAAGCGCCGCGCGATCCAGCCGGCGATCGCTTCGAGCAGCTCCGGTGCCCCGTCATTCGGCGGATACCGACCGAATTCTTCGGAATGCTCGGCGATCACTTCCGCGACCCAGTCGGGAAATCCGTGCCGGGGGTCACCGATGGACATATGGATCGCATCACCACCTGGCTCGCGACCGTCAAGCAGCGTCCGTAACCGCTGAAACGCATAGTCCGGCAGGTCTGAAAACCGCTCTGAACTCTTCATCGCCATTTTGTTCTGCCCAAGAACATGGGTTCGTGACTGACCCAATTGAGGTCATGGTAGCCGCATGTGCCGGTCAGGTCAAGAAATTTGATCCGTCGGAGCTTCATCCCGAAATCCGGCACCGATTTCCCGGAGTTTCATCGGGTGCTTCGTCTGCGCTGCATGTGGGAAACCGGGGTATGACCCGGGCAAGCCGCTCGCCGATGGTGGTTACGTCGAGCCGACCCCGGGACCTGGGTCTATAGGATGTGACGGGAATTCCCGCATGGTTCAACAATACCGGAGGTTTTCGGTTTTTCCACGACTCCATCACCAAGCGGGCCATCGCTTGAGCGGACATCGCCGCCACCGCTCCTGAAGGATTGCAGGTATGTTTCGCACGAACCCATTGTAACGGGCCCGTCCTACGGCCTCCCACCCGCCGCTATCTCGGGGAAGCGGTGCGGAATTTAACACATCCATGAAACCGATTGGCTCCATCTCAGGCATCCGCCGCAGATTTTGGGGTGACCAACGAACCGGATCCGAGCTTCGGGAGTCTACGGCTTGAGTTCGAATATGTTGGTTCCAGCACCTTCATTCGGCGAATGCGATCCATCATCACGCGGGTCTGGCACGGATCTCGAGGATGTTGCGCTCCTCCCGTCCGCAGACGACGACGAGGAGATGCATGGGCACTCCGGTGCCCCTGTGTTTTCCGCGTAGCCCCGGTTCCGCATCCGCGCCATCGCCGCGTCAAGCGCCGCTTCCGTCCCGCACCACCCTGAACTCCGGCACGAAGACCGCCCCACCGGTGCGCACCACCATGTCCGCCCCGCCCCCGGCGGAGGATTCCTCAGCCCGGAGGACCGCGTCCAGCGAGTTCAGGCACGCTTACAGAAGTCCCGCGCACCACGCCTCGTGGCGGGCGAGGTCACCCCACCTATACCACTGGTATGGGATCCCCGCGAGACAGGAACCTTGAGTTCCTACTTTTTTGGCGTATCCCGACTCTGGAAATCCAGCTATACAGGGTTCATTTCGACCCAGTCGGCGAAAACCGAGATGTAGTGCCCCTGATGGCGATTTCATTTGACATGCGCGTCCGGCACGCAATATGCTCCAACCATGTTCGTACGAAGGAAAAAACTTGCGGGCGGCCGCACGAAGGTCCAGATCGTCAGGTCCGTACGAAATGGTGACAGGGTTCGGCAGCGCGTCCTGCGGCATGTCGGCACGGCGACCACCGAGGCCCAGCTCGAGCGGCTCGAGGGCCTCGCACGCCTCATCATCGGGGAAATCAGGCAGAAGGACAGCGGCCAGCCAGCCCTGTTCCCGCCGAAACGGTTCGCGGACCTGATCGAGAGTTCCAGGCGGGCGGCACGGGATCCCGAGCCTCTGGGGGTCGACCTGGCCGACTGCCGCGAGGAGAGCCGGGTCATTGTTGGGGTCCGTGAGGCTTTCGGTTCGGTTTACGGCCAGCTTGGCTGGGACAGTCTGTGCGGGGCCCGTCGCATGAGCGCCAACCGCATCATCAGGGAACTGGTGCTTGCCCGGATCTCCCAGCCACTCTCGAAACGAGCCACGGTGCGTGAGCCTGACAGCCATGGGGAACTGTCCCTGAACCTGAACTACGTCTATCGCAGCATGGACCTGATCGACGACGCCCGGATCGAGGCGATCCGCCAGCGGTCGCTGGATGTCGCGAAGACGCTGCTTCCGGAGCCCCTGACCGCGATCTTCTACGACACGACGAGCCTGTATTTCGAGAGTGAGAGGGACGACGATCCGCCGCTCAAGGGTTTCAGCAAGGACGGAAAGCCGCACCGGATCCAGGTTCTGTTCGCCCTTCTGGTGACGCCGGAGGGACTTCCGGTCGGCTACGGGCCGTTTCCGGGCAACACCTACGAAGGCAACACCCTCGTGACGGCGCTCGAGGGTCTGGAACGGCGTCATGACGGGGCGCGTTTCACGGTGGTGGCTGACGCCGCGATGATCAGCGCGGACAACCAGGCGGCGCTTCGACGGCGCGGCACGCCCCATATCCTCGGCGCCCGCCTGAAGTCCCGCCCCGCCGCGCAGAAGCGAAAGATCCCTGATCCGGACAGCTACAGCGCATGGAGCCGGGACGGGTGCTCGCGGTCGATCGGCCGCTACCTGTGCATCGAGGACGGCGAGTGCAGGCTCGTCGTCACCCACTCATCACGACGGGCCCGCAGGGACGTCCACGACCGGGAACGCCGGATCGACAGGCTGCGCGCAAGCCTGAATGGAAGCCGGAAGCCGGCCTCGCATGGCAATCGTGGCACCGCCCGGTTCCTGGATTTCCCCGACGGGCAGGTCCGCCTGAACGAGGAAAAGGTGGCCGGGGCGGCACGCTGGGACGGGCTTCGGGGGATCGTGGCCTGGGGCTGCGGGGAGACCGACCCGCGCGACCTGGTCATCCAGTACCGCAGGCTGGCGGAAATCGAGGCGTGCTTCCGGACGAACAAACATGACCTCGCCATCCGGCCGGTTTTCCACTGGAAGGAGCGCCGGGTGCGGGCACACATCGCCATCTGCTACATGGCTTTCTGCTGTCTCCAGCACCTGCGCCAGCGGCTGGCGGTTCAGGGTCACCGGATGAGCCCCGACCGCATCCGACGGGCGCTGAACGGCCTGCAGATCAGCATTCTGTACGAAACGAAAGGCCCGAGGAAATTCGGCCTTCCCAGCGCGGCCTCGGCCGACGCCAGGCAGATCTACCGCACACTGGGGCTGAACTGGAACCGGGCTCCGTTCATCTACACACGAAAGGCGATACGGACGAATTCCTGACGGCCCCCGAACCGGAAGACAGAGCGCGGACCACCGGAAAGTAGTGCCCTCTTTCAGGAGTGATGTCCATTATATCAATGGGTTGCGTTCAAAAAAGTATGAACTCAAGCTCAGCCCGGAGGACCGCGTCCAGCGAGTTCAGGCACGCTTACAGAAGTCCCGCGCACCACGCCTCGTGGCGGGCGAGGTCACCCCACCTATACCACTGGTATGGGATCCCCGCGAGACAGGAACGCAGCAGCGCCGCGAAGCCGTCGAAGTCCAGTGCCTTCGGGAGCGCGCGGAGATCGAGCCTGTCCCTGGACGATTCCCGGCCCGCCCTGCCCGGACGGGTGAGCAGGCCGTCGTTCAGGCTGGTGCGCACCTCCAGGTTGGGATAGCCGAGCCGGTAGAGGGTCCGGCCCCCTTCCTCAATTCCTCCGTGACCGTCAGGTATCCGCTCTGGAACATGGGCGCCTCGGGGCTTGCGTCGTCCACGTCGAATTTCGAGATCAGGAGCCTGTCCGTCAGCCGGTTCACCGGATCCAGCGGGCTGACCTACCCCTCGGTCAGGGTGTCGAACAGGAAGCTGGGCGGGCCGGTCCCGTACCGGTACGGGTGGAACTCGCATCGGCGGAACGGGAGCGGCACGTGGAAGGGGTTGTAGGCACTCCCGCCCCGCCGGCCGTAGCCGCTGTACCAGGCTCGGATCTTCCCGCGGTCCAGTCCCTCGGGCTCGGGGGGGGGGGGGGGGGCGAAGACGGTGTCGATGTCGGTGTAGCCGCATATCGTGGCGTAGCGGCGGTCGAGACCGATGTCCCTGAGGTTGTTGGCCCCGGAGAACAGGTTGGCCCCGGAGAACATGCTGACGCCGGTGACGAAGGTGAAGCGGACGCGCCCGGCGCAGCCCTTCATCATGCCGTGGAGGCCGCGCGGGCAGTCCCGGTTGGCGGTGGCTGTGTCCGGTCTGTGCAGGCTGTCGAGGATCGGCCTGTCGTATCCGTCCACGAGGACGACAACCTCGCGACCGGCGGCGCGGTGAGGACGGCCGAGGACGCTCCGCAGGCACCCGGGTCCGGTGTCGGCGGCGGTCGGGACCGAGGTCGTGTCCGCGCTCCGCCTCCACCAGCTGAACGATGACGTCCCGCTCGATGTCGGCCGGGCTTTCGTCGCCGCTGTCGAAGCTGAGCCGCAGGACGGGATGGGTGACGGACCAGTCCCGGCCGGCGTGGATGTCGAGGCGCTGGAACAGCTCCCCGCACCCCTCGAACAGCGATTTCATCGTGTCGAGCGGAAGGCTCCTGCCGAACCGGCGGGGCCGGGAGAGGAAATAATGCCGCCCGCCCTCGACCGGCCGCCGCACGTGGTGCGTCCTGTCGACGTAGTAGCGGCCGTCCTCACGGACGGCGCGGAACTTCTGGATCCCGATCGGAAGCCGAAGGCGTGTCATCGCTCTCTCCGATCGCGCCCGCGGTACACGTAGCTCCGGTACCATCTATCATGCGGGCCGCCAGCCACCGAGGATCATACCGGTATATCCCCGGCATTCGGCAGTCTTGAGCCCCGATCCTCGGATGCGGTCCTCGCGAGCGTTCGGTTCAACGCACGGCTGGCACTGTCATGATCCGATTGAGTTGCGTGCCGGGGAGGTCCGCGGGCAGTCACGCCGCACGGTCCGCAAAACGGATCGCACGGTCGGCACCCTGAAGAAACGCGTTTACTCAGGGTTGAAACTGTTTCGCGCCAGAGTGGTCCGTGCTTCCACCGCCAAAAGCAGGGGTGACGCTCAGCGCTCCGTCGAGCAAGCCGTTTCCCTCGGTCATTGTTCCTTCAGCGCAGTCTTGGGGCGAAGTCCACACCTCCATCGGCCTCACGCTTGATCGTGAAGGATGACCACCCCGGACTCCGCCCTCCGTAAAAGACCGTTGCGCACAGATGCACCGCAAGCGTTCCGACCTCTCGCAGACCGATCTTGACAGTGACGACCAACAGGACAGTGTAGGGCATGACCGGAAAAACCACACCCATCCGACCGACCGATGACGAAGCCCGCGCCCTTGCCCGAAACCTGATGGAGCGGGCACGGTACGGTGCGCTCGGGGTGATCGAGCCGGACACCCGCCTGCCGATGGTAAGTCGCGTGGCGGTTGGACTAAGCGCGGAAGGACTGCCGCTGACACCTGTCTCCGAGCTTTCGCATCACACCCGCGCATTGAGGGCGAATCCAGCCGCTTCGCTTCTGATCGGAGAGCCAGGGAAGAAGGGCGATCCGCTGACCTATCCAAGGCTCACGATCATGGCGAAAGCCCGGTTTGCTGAACATACCGACCCGCGTTATCGCCAGCTGGCGGAGCACTATCTGAAACAAAATCCGAAAGCGAAGCTCTACATCGAATTCGCCGATTTCGCGTTCGTGATTTTCGAACCCTCAAGCGCCTACCTCAATGGTGGATTCGGCAAGGCGTTCGTGCTGAACGCTCACGATCTTGTCCGAGGCAAGCGGGACTCCGTAACGTGACGCGCCGTCTGTGCCCTATATCGCCCATCCGTCTGAACAATGCGCGTGGCAGTTGCCGTTAAATCCCTGCAGCGCCCTGCTGACCACCGTCCAACCGTAGCCCTACGGTTCGCCGCGATGGTTCCGCTGCAGCGAAGCCGGGAAAAATGGAACCGTTTCAGGCGTACCGGTCGAGCACGGAACCATGCCGTTTCGCCCATTCCGAGCGAGGCCACCTTCAACGTCGCAACGATAGGGAGCCGGGCCACGCATGAAACGGCTGCAGGGAAAGGTCGCCCTGGTGACAGGTGGCGCGCGCGGCATCGGCCGCGCCGTCCGCGGGGCCTATATCCGCGAAGGGGCGAGGGTCGCCCCCGCGGACGTGCTGGCGGAGGAGGCGGTCCGTTCGGCCGAGGTGCGCTGGGGCGGAACCGACATCCTCGTCAACAACGCGGGTATCTTCAGCATGGCGTCTCTGGAAGCGGTGACGCGGGAGGACTACCGCCGCCAGTTCGACATGAACGTCGGCGGCACGCTCTTCGCGAGCCAGGCCGTGGCGCCGGGGATGAAGGCGCGCGGGGGAGGCGCAACCGTGAGCTCCGCGAGCCAGGCGGGACGGCGAGGCGAACGTGTCGGTCTGCTGTGCCACGAAGGCGGCGGTGATCTCGATAACCCGGTCACTGGCGCTGGAATTCGCGAAGGACGGCATCCGCGTCAACGCCGTCGCGCCGGGTGTGGTCGATACACCGATGTGGGACGTCGTCGATTCACTCCACGCGAGGTACGAGAACAGGCCCGTGGGCCAGAAGAAGCGGGAAGTCGGCAGGGCCGTGCCGCTCCACCGCATGGGCATGCCTTCGGATGTCGCGGAACCTCGCGTCTTCCTCGCCTCCGACGATGCGCGTTACATCACCGCGCAGACGCTCAACGTCGAAGGTGGAAGCTGCATGAACTGACATGCGCCCGGCGAAGACGTCAGCCGCTTGCTCGTTTTGTCTCCTCTCCCAGGACCGACCTGCCGCCAAGGTGAGCGTTCCACTGCGGCTTCCCTGTAGGTAACCGCAGGACGTTTTCTTCGTCGGCACGCCTATAAACCGGGTCTGAAGTGACACCTGTCGGGTCATTATCGGTCTGGTGAAACACTTCGGACATTCTGGAGTTTCACCCATCACAACGCTCCCGGGAGGTTTGGCTCATGGAACATGTTGACGCCGCTCGGGTTTTTGTGAGCGGATCCATGCATGACCTAGCCACACCGAAGGCGCCGCTCCGTTCCATATGTGGACCAGGCGGAACGAACGGGCTTTGCCGTGCGCTCCATCTCTCGGCACAGAAGTAAATCCGATGTCCTGATCGAACCAAGTCCGCCAACCAGACGCTTCCATTTAAGAGGTACGGTGCGGCTGCCTCATGCCAACGCCGCCTCAGCCGCCGCCCCGATCCGAAGCAAACGCCCTTCCTGCATCGGTGTCGCCATGAGCATAAGTCCCGTCGAGGGAACACCGGTGGGAAGGGTCAGCGCACAGGATCCCATGAGATTGCCAATCCTCGTGTTCCGCAGCGCAAATAGGTTCTCGGTCGTGAAATATGCGCTATCCTCGGAAAGTCGCGCGATATTTGGTGGAATGCTAGGTGCCGTGGGCAGGATCACGGCATCGAAAGATGCGGTTGCCTCATGCCATTCAGCCCGAATGCGACAAAGCGATTTCCATCCAGCAACGTAATCAGCCGCTGAATGGTCGCGTCCGATTCTGAATCGGGCAAGAACTTCGTTGAACATCTTTTCGGGTGCGCGCTCGATCTCGTCTTTCCAGATGCCATAGGCTTCCGAAGTGAACAGAAGCGACGCGAGTTCCATCGCCTGCACGACGGCCGGAACCTCCTTCGGCTCAATCGTCGCCCCGGCGCTCCGAAGCCGAAGCACCGCCTGATCAAATCCGGCCTTTGGTTCGGGTCTGATATCGTCCAGGGCAACGGTCCGCAACGCCAGGAAACGCATGCCCCGCAGATTGGCACCCTTGAGATCCGGCGGCTTCGAGCCTTCCAGCGCGGCCAGCATCAACGCCGCGTCCTCGACGCTCCTGCAGAGCGGCCCGACGGTATCAAAGTTTGGACAAAGCGGAACGACTCCCTCCAGCGACAGTCGCCCTGAAGTTGTCTTCAGGCCAACCAGATCATTCCAGACCGAAGGGATCCGGACGGACCCACCCGTATCCGATCCAATCGCACTGGCCGAAAGACCATGGGCCACGGATGCCGCCGCACCTGATGAAGAACCGCCCGCAACAGCACCTTCATCGTTCACCGAAGGCGGCGTCGCCGTTGCCGGATTATAGCCAAGGCCGGAGAAGGCCAGTTCCGACATGTGGGTCTTTCCGAGACATACCATACCCGCCGAGGCGGCGTTGCGAAACACCATCGCGTCACGGTTCGGAACGCGTTCCGCCAAAAGCTTCGAACCCGCTTCCGTGGTGATGCCCGCCGTATCGAAGAGGTCCTTCCAGGAGACCGGAACGCCATCGAGGTGGCTGTACCTGAAGCCGGACACCGCACGCGCGGAGGCGGCTTTCGCCTGGGATAGCGCCAGATCCGGGGTCAGTCGGGTGAATATACGCGGACCCAGCGGATGCGCTTCGATTGCTTCCAGATAGGTCCGAACCAAAGCGACCGGATCGATTTCGCGTCGGGCGATCGCCCTTCCAAGATCTCCCGCGCTCATCCAGAGCCATTCCTTACACATGCCCGCCTCCAAAATGTGAGCACGATGGTATTGCCAAAACGGGCCTTGGACAATCCTGTCACCTTTGCCCATATTGCATTCATGGTTGAACGAAGCGACGCGGTGATTGTTGGTGGCGGTCTGAACGGTCGAGCGATGGCTCTGGCGCTCGTGCGATCGGGTGCAAGCGTGACGGTCATAGACCGGACATCGCACAAATCCCAACCCAACCCAGCGTCTGACGGCCGCGGCTATGCACTGGCTTTGGCATCCAAGCGCCTGCTTGACGCTCTGGGAATATGGAAACGTGTAGCCCACCAGGCGCAACCGATCCTCAAGGTCGTCGTTACGGACGGGCGTGCCGGCGACGGTCCCTCGCCGTTTCCACTGGAATTCGATCATGCCGAACTTGATGAGGGCCCGACAGGTTTTATGCTGGAAGCCCGCCATCTTATATACGCATTGGAGGAGTCTCTGGCGGAGCAGGCTTGCGTAACGCAGGTTCACGGACAAGCCGTCGTCTCCCATGAAGTGACGGATTCGAGCGTAAGGGTGGTCCTTGACAGCGGAGGTGCCATAGAAGGAGCGGTCCTGATTGGCGCCGATGGCCATGGGAGCGCGGTCGCCCGCCGTTCGGGAATCAATGCATTCGGCTGGAACTACGGGCAGACGGCACTGGTCTGCGCCATCAAGCATGAACGGTCCCATGGTGGCGCCGCCCACCAGTTGTTCATGCCAAGCGGACCGCTGGCGCTGCTGCCACTCAGGGGTAACCGTAGTTCGATCGTCTGGACCGAGTCCAGTGATTACGCAGCACGGATACAAGCGATGGAAGATGCTGGATATCTCGACAGGCTTCGCCCCACCATCGGTGGATTCCTCGGCGAAATCCAGCTTGAGGGCGATCGCTATTCCTATCCACTGGCGCTGTCGGTCGCCGAGCGCCTCGTCACGCGCCGTGTCGTGCTCATAGGCGATGCCGCGCACAGGGTTCATCCACTTGCCGGTCAGGGTTTGAACGCTGGCCTGAGGGATGTCGGCGCGCTGGCTGAAATCCTCGTTCAGGCCAAGCGGCGCGGCGAGGACATTGGATCCCTGGATGTGCTTGAGCGTTACCAGACCTGGCGTCGTTTCGATATAGCGACGCTCTTCACGGTTACCGACGGGCTAAATAGGCTGTTCTCCAATGACAGGGGCCTGCTTCGCACCGTGCGTGACCTTGGACTCGGGACCGTCAACGCAATCCCCGTTCTTCGGCGTGCTTTGATGCGGGAAGCCGCGGGCCTGACCGGTGATTTACCAAGGCTGCTGCAGGGCAGGCAGATCTGATCAATCCAGCGGCCGTGCCTCTTCGGCAAGCATCACGGGGATGCCATTTCGAATCGGATAGACCAGGTGCGCGGCTTTCGACACCAATTCCTGGCGTTGGGCATCGTAGGTCAGCATCGCATGGGTCTGGGGACAGACAAGCACCTCAAGCATCTTTCGGTCAAGCGACCGTTCCGGCGGATTCATTGCATGGTCTCTTCAGCGGTTCCGCCATGCAGCTCGAACTCGATCAGGGCCTCCAGGGTTTTGCGGCGGTCAACCAATGTCCGGGCCTCCAGCAGCGCCTGTTTATCCTCCGGTTCAAACGGACAAAGCATGCATAGCGAATTGACCAACAGTTCGTCTTCCGCATCGCGAAGCGAATCCCAGTCGGTCTTCAGCGACCGGTCCTGAAAGAAGCGGGACAGCAGTTCCAGAAAGGCATCGCGTTCGAGTTCCGCATCCTTCTCGATCGGTCCAAGGTCACGGGAATATTCGTCCCAGGTAACCGCGAAGCGGTGATAGGGTGTGAATCCGCTTTCTTCCCGCACGAGCCGAAATCGTGATATCCCGCCGAGCGTTATCATGTAGCGCCCGTCATCGGTCTCCGAAAACGCACTCAACCTACCGGCGCAGCCAACGGCATGAAGCTGTTCGCTATCTTCGTCGGGGCCACCGGTCGGCTGTATCATCCCGATCAGACGATGCGTGGTCTTCATCGTGTCGTCCAGCATGGCGAGATAGCGCGGTTCGAAAATGTGTAACGGGAGGCGGGCGCGCGGCAGCAGGATCGCGCCCGGCAGTGGAAACACTGGAACGATCTTGGGCAGATCGGCCTGGGAAAACATGATTAGACCATAGTCCGAATGCCGCGTCAGGCAAATATCATCGACGACAGACGACGACGACCGCTGAGCACGACCGGATCCTGCGGCTTCATCGAATCGAATATGGTGAACAACTGGGTTCTCGCCGCCCCATCGTTCCATTCGCGGTCCCGGCGAAACAGTTCCAGCAGCTCATCCACCGCGCCCTGAACATCTCCGGATGAGTGCAATGCCACGGCAAGGTCAAACCTGGCCTGGTTGTTGCCGGGATCACCCTCGATGGTCGCGCGCAGTTCTCCAACCGGCCCTGTGTTGGTGGCCTGTCTGGCGAGTTCGACCTGCGCGAACACCGCTTCGATTTCAGCCGATGAGCTGATCCCGGCGGGGGCGCCGTTCAGCACCGCTTCGGCCTGCTCGAAATCGCCCAAAGCCAGATGCGAGCGCGCCAATCCCGAATATGCGGACGCGTTTTCCGGTTCCCGCCCCAAAATCATCGCGAAGGCCTGCGCGGCGGCCGAGGCGGCGCCATCCATCAGCAGGGCTTCGGCACCTTCGAGCTCCTCTTCCAGGCCTCCGTCTCCCGCCAGTGCCGCTACCCGGTCGACAAAAGCCCTGATCTCGGATGCTGGCAACGCACCTTGGAACATGTCCGCAACGCGACCCTGCCAGAAAGCGATAACGGAGGGTATTGACTGCAGCGGCAGACCCTGCATCGCAAGGGACTGCGCCAACCTCTGGTTCCGGTCGACATCGACCTTGACCATGCGCACCTTTCCGCGCGCCTTGGTTACCGCCTCTTCCAGCATAGGACCAAGCGTCTTGCAGGGTCCGCACCAAGTGGCCCAGAAATCGACAATCACGGGAATTTCCTGGCTCGCCTCGATGACGTCCGCTACAAACGTGGCCTCTGTGGTATCCTTGATCAAATCCGCAGCGGGTGCGGAAGAGTTTCTGCCCATTTCCAGCATCGACGGCTCCAAAATTACCGATTCACCATTATATGAGTTCCGGGCGTTCCGGATTAAAGGTCAAATGTCGCGAAAACGGGGGCGTGGTCGCTCGGTTTCTCCCAGCCCCGCGCTTCGCGAAGGATGCGGCTGGAATGGGAGGTGCCGGCAATATCCGGCGTGGCCCATATGTGATCGAGTCTACGGCCCTTATCAGCGGCGTCCCAGTTCGGAGACCGGTAGGACCACCAGCTGAAGAGGTTTCCCTCGGGAATATCCCGCCGCGTTATGTCTACCCAACCACCGGCATCCTGCATTTCGGCGAGATGGGCAACTTCCATGGGTGTGTGGCTGACCACTTTCAGGAGCTGTTTATGGCTCCAGACGTCATCCTCACGCGGTGCGATGTTGAAGTCGCCCACCATGATCGCCCGCTCGGGTTTTTCATTCAGGAACCAGTCGCGCATATCATTGATATAGTCGAGCTTCTGGCCGAATTTCTCGTTGAGGTCCCGATCCGGTACGTCGCCGCCGGCGGGGATGTAGAAATTATGCAGGACGATTCCGTTCTCCAGCTTCACCGAGACGTGGCGGGCCTGACCGAGACCCGCGAAATCGAGGTCTCCCGTATCGGTGATGGGCAACCTTGAGAGGGTCGCAACGCCGTTATAGCCCTTCTGCCCTCTTGCGGCCATGTATCCATAGCCCAGTTCCCGGAACCCCTCGACGGGTATGAGTTCGGTCGGCGACTTGCATTCCTGCAGGCACAGGATATCGGGGGCTTCCTCTCTCAGTAGCTGGAGCACGATCGGTTCGCGCAGTCGGACGGAATTGATGTTCCAGGTGGCTATTGTGACCGGCATTACTGTGGGACTCCGCCTGGTTGAGCGAATCTGCACGCATACACTGGCAGCGGCAAAGGCAAACCGGCGCCCGATCCATGGCCGGTCCGGGCAGCGGCTATCTTTTCGGCTTCGCGGCCGCTTCCAAGGCGTCGATCCGGGCCTTGAGGTCCTTGGCTTCGTCCCGCGCCTTTCGGGCCATGAACTGCACGGCCTCGAACTCCTCCCGCGTGACGAAATCGCGTGAGGCGAGCCAACGGTCGACCAGACCCTTCATCGAGTTTTCGGCTTGTTCCTTGGCGCCCTGCGCCACGCCGACCGCGCTGGTCATCACCCTGCCAAAGTCGTCAAATATCTTGGTGCGCGTCTGCATCGGATATCTCCTAATGGCTTGAATCGTGTATGGCAGCGCCATGCGCCGAGCGCAAGGTTGGAGAATCCGTCAAACTTCGTACCCTATTTCCAAGCGTTCGCGGTTCTTGGATCCTGCCTTGATGGTCAGGTTAATCGCCGCGATTAGTCAAGTAGCGCTGTGTCTGTCCCCGCACACGCGGGGGAACCCAACGATGATGTAGCTAGTGTCCGCCAGAATACCGCCAACCTTCTGTTTTTTCGCGATTAATGACGGTATTTGCCCTGCGGGGATTCACCGGATATGGCAGTCAGGGTATGCCGCGGAATCCGCCGATCCTCCCCTTCAGGAGGCCCCCATGCGCAGGGTCCACGACACCCAGCGGCTGCCCGGAAAGAGCCGCCGGGTCGGCAGGCCGGGGATGGAACCGTTGACCATCCTGGTGCTGGGGGTCGTGAAGCAGGGTCCCGGGCGCGGTTTCGACCGGCTTCGGGAACCGGCGAACCGGCACATCCCGATCCGGCGAAGGCCGGAGGCCGGGCCACGGATCATGGGACGTGGACGGATACGGATACCAGCGGCTGGTTGACAGCGTGTCGCTCCTCACGCCGGAGCTTCTCGCCGAGGTCGGAAAGATGGTCGTGGAGAGGGGCCACAGGGTGGCCGGAAAAAAGCCTGGCGCCGCGTCGCGCGGCCGCCGTCATTCCTTCGTGGTCGGGACCGACGTGCATCATCCGACCGACCGCAGCCTGCTGATGGACGTGTCCCGGGCCTGCGGGGGGGGGGGGGGGGGGGGGCCGCCCGGCTGGCGGCGGAAGGAATACCTTTGCGGAAAGCTCCGCAGGCTCTATCCCGGTGTCGCCACGTCACGGCCCGCCAACCCGCGCCCGGGGGACGTGGAGGCGCCGCTCCGGCTCGCCCTGAAGCTGGCGGACAGGGCGGAGGCCAGCCGCGCGGAGACCGACGGTATGTTGGGTATCCCGGGCCCATCGGACAGTATCCGGGGCTTCATCGGCCATGTCAGGCACCGGGCGGACCTGACCGGACGGCGGATCCTGAAGGGAGGGACGATCCCGCACCGCGGGAAGGTGCACCCGATATCCGGGCCGCACACGCGCTGGATATTGAAGGGAAAGGCCGGGGTCCCGGTGGAGCCCGGCGTCCCCGTCCGCGTCCCTGAGGACCGTCACGGATTCCTCCCGCACCGTTCGGTGATGTGGGAGGGGAGCGACGTGGACGTGGCGGTCCCCATGGGCGGGGAGGCGCGGGCCCGGTTCCCGGATCTCTCGGTGGTGAGCTTCGACCGCGGTCCGCACAGCCCCCCGGACCTGTCACTAACACATACCTGACCAGTGATCGGATCCATGCGAATCGGGGACCATGTATATCGGTCTCAGACAGATTTCCCCTGCCACGGTCGGGTGGCTCGGGAACGAATGCCTCCGTGGCGGCGTCACGCGTTCGGGCCTCGCCCGCGGGCTGAGCGGTCGGGAGGGTTGGCTGACCCACGACGGAAGGCCGTCGACGGTCACCGGGATGCGGGTCCTTCCCCTGCTCGCGGAGGAGCCCGGCCTGACGCTGCCGGAGGCGGCGCCGCGCTTCGCGTCGTCCAGCGGGCGACCGGCCGCCGCCCTCCACGCCCTCGCATGGAGGGCGACCAGGGGCAGGCGTGGTCAACGTGAACCTGACCGTGTTTCAATCCACGCCCTCGCATGGAGGGCGACCGGTGAGGGCCTGACCTATCGCGGCGCGTGGGTGTTTCAATCCACGCCCTCGCATGGAGGGCGACGTGACTGCCCGCCCACAGGAATGAGCATGGATCGGTTTCAATCCACGCCCTCGCATGGAGGGCGACCAGGGGCAGGCGTGGTCAACGTGAACCTGACCGTGTTTCAATCCACGCCCTCGCATGGAGGGCGACACGGTGGAGAGTCTGATCCACTTTGGGTATAACCGGTTTCAATCCACGCCCTCCATGGAGGGCGACGACATCGCGTTGCGGCATGGATGGCAAGGGCGCGTTTCAATCCACGCCCTCGCATGGAGGGCGACTCCTGATGCACCCAAGTTCCCTCGACGATACTCTGTTTCAATCCACGCCCTCGCATGGAGGGCGACGCCTCGACCAGCGCCGCTTGCCGCCAAACCACGGAGTTTCAATCCACGCCCTCGCATGGAGGGCGACGCGGCGCGCTGCAAGCGGCGTAGCTGCAAGCGGAGGTTTCAATCCACGCCCTCGCATGGAGGGCGACTGTAGTCGATGCACTCGACCAGCGCAATGCGACAGTTTCAATCCACGCCCTCGCATGGAGGGCGACAGACCGCTTTGCGCGGCTCGTGGAAGATTCTCTGTTTCAATCCACGCCCTCGCATGGAGGGCGACGTTACCACGTCCAGAATGTGGGTGCGGGGCAGCTAGTTTCAATCCACGCCCTCGCATGGAGGGCGACGTTACCACGTCCAGAATGTGGGTGCGGGGCAGCTAGTTTCAATCCACGCCCTCGCATGGAGGGCGACGCAAGCAGCACCTTGCTTACTACATCTCGAAAGCGTTTCAATCCACGCCCTCGCATGGAGGGCGACCGGGGGATCATACCCGCCACTATGGAGACTGGATGTTTCAATCCACGCCCTCGCATGGAGGGCGACCCGGGCTGACCGCATTGTCGGTCGGCCCCGGTATCGTTTCAATCCACGCCCTCGCATGGAGGGCGACCTGGCCGAGTGGTGGACGGAGCGGGCGCAGGCGATGTTTCAATCCACGCCCTCGCATGGAGGGCGACATTGTGCGCATTATATCAGTGTCACCAACAGGGAGTTTCAATCCACGCCCTCGCATGGAGGGCGACATAAGAAGCTTAAAGCCAACCAGACCAGGCACTGGTTTCAATCCACGCCCTCGCATGGAGGGCGACATCGTCCTCGGTGGCCACTGGCGGCAGGCGACCGGTTTCAATCCACGCCCTCGCATGGAGGGCGACACGATCACGATGCTGGGCCTCCAGTCGCCCCTCGCGTTTCAATCCACGCCCTCGCATGGAGGGCGACAGCTTCGAGACGCTGGCACCCTCAGGAGTGTAGTGGTTTCAATCCACGCCCTCGCATGGAGGGCGACATCCCGACGGGGTCTACGTAATACCCGGCACGGATGTTTCAATCCACGCCCTCGCATGGAGGGCGACCCTATATCCGCGAGGCATTTAGCCTCGTGGACATGTTTCAATCCACGCCCTCGCATGGAGGGCGACGCGACGTGGCCCCGTGGCTCGACAGCGCCGAGGAGTTTCAATCCACGCCCTCGCATGGAGGGCGACCCTCAATATCAAACTCACGATCCACCATCCCGAAGTTTCAATCCACGCCCTCGCATGGAGGGCGACATGCCAAGCCAAGCCATGACACGCCGGACCATGCAGTTTCAATCCACGCCCTCGCATGGAGGGCGACATGTGGTGATGGACGGCGAGACCATCACCCTCCAGTTTCAATCCACGCCCTCGCATGGAGGGCGACCGTAAGCCACGAATATGATGTTGGCGTCTATGGTGTTTCAATCCACGCCCTCGCATGGAGGGCGACTCCGTGGCGCGGTCCACCCACAACCAGTAGTCGTTGTTTCAATCCACGCCCTCGCATGGAGGGCGACTCTATACGTCCGGACAGGCTTCCGGCGCGGATGGTGTTTCAATCCACGCCCTCGCATGGAGGGCGACCATGGATGGCGGCCTCGGTCGGATACGTGAGGGTGTTTCAATCCACGCCCTCGCATGGAGGGCGACTATACACAGCTATGGCGTATTCCAGCACCGCCATGTTTCAATCCACGCCCTCGCATGGAGGGCGACGACGCAGGGATATTATATCCCCATGAGATATCTAGTTTCAATCCACGCCCTCGCATGGAGGGCGACTGCCGGTCAGCGGCAACACGATGGATGTGCCTCTGTTTCAATCCACGCCCTCGCATGGAGGGCGACATCCCGTCGCCCTCAAACACCCTACCGAGCGTCTGTTTCAATCCACGCCCTCGCATGGAGGGCGACCAGCGGACCGACGTGTAATCGCCGTCGCGGCCTGAGTTTCAATCCACGCCCTCGCATGGAGGGCGACGATGGGATCATCCTGTCATGGGGCCGGTCGCGCAAGTTTCAATCCACGCCCTCGCATGGAGGGCGACATCCAGGACGAGAAGACAAACAGCAAACGTAGGGAGTTTCAATCCACGCCCTCGCATGGAGGGCGACTGGACCGTCGCACGTCACCGCATGGGTCGGAGAGCGTTTCAATCCACGCCCTCGCATGGAGGGCGACGTTTTTATGGAAGATATCCACAGAGTTTTACAACGTTTCAATCCACGCCCTCGCATGGAGGGCGACCACCGACTATCAGGTCAATGACATCGTTTTTTACGTTTCAATCCACGCCCTCGCATGGAGGGCGACTCTGGGATCTGTTTGCCGAACGCGGCGAGCAGGGTGTTTCAATCCACGCCCTCGCATGGAGGGCGACGCTCCGGCACCGAGGCCGATCCATACATCCTCTCGGTTTCAATCCACGCCCTCGCATGGAGGGCGACTTCGCCTTTACAAAACGGACGTCGAAGAGCAGCCGTTTCAATCCACGCCCTCGCATGGAGGGCGACTTCCGCTGGCGCGAATCACGGGACACATAGGAGATGTTTCAATCCACGCCCTCGCATGGAGGGCGACCAGTCAGCCTCCACCGCGCTCAGGGCGAGGGAAAGTTTCAATCCACGCCCTCGCATGGAGGGCGACGATCAGCCCAAGCCGGGAATAGGTCTCGCTCAGGTTTCAATCCACGCCCTCGCATGGAGGGCGACGACTGCTAGGCATTCGGTCTCCACGGCTTAGCAGGTTTCAATCCACGCCCTCGCATGGAGGGCGACAGTCACTGGAGGAGTCGGCTGGAGTTCCGGTCGCTGTTTCAATCCACGCCCTCGCATGGAGGGCGACATATGGGTTTGTAGTCCATGCCCTGTCCGGCGACGTTTCAATCCACGCCCTCGCATGGAGGGCGACCACGGCGAGCGGTTCTGGACATCCACCCCGCAGATGGTTTCAATCCACGCCCTCGCATGGAGGGCGACCAGCCGAGTCGTCAATTACCGGAGCGGGCACGCAGTTTCAATCCACGCCCTCGCATGGAGGGCGACCCGCTACGTTGTTCACCTGGGTCAGGACGTTCAGGGTTTCAATCCACGCCCTCGCATGGAGGGCGACACGCAGGCAGGCCTTGCCCCAGCCTTCACCGACAGGTTTCAATCCACGCCCTCGCATGGAGGGCGACTACAGGCGGGAATCCGTGATCCGGACCGTGATAAGTTTCAATCCACGCCCTCGCATGGAGGGCGACCTGCACCGTCTTTGTCTGTACCGCCGTTTTCCGGGGTTTCAATCCACGCCCTCGCATGGAGGGCGACCGGCGGAGGAGCTTCAGACGCTCGGTAGGGTGTTTGTTTCAATCCACGCCCTCGCATGGAGGGCGACTGCCCGCTCCGATATGCAGTTTTCCAAGGTTTTCAAGTTTCAATCCACGCCCTCGCATGGAGGGCGACAGCTTCGCGTAACGCCGCTTGCCGCCGAACCACGGTTTCAATCCACGCCCTCGCATGGAGGGCGACGACGAAGAAGCGTAAGATCGAGGCCAGGAACATGTTTCAATCCACGCCCTCGCATGGAGGGCGACATCATCCTCGAATCTTCCATCCAGGTCACTGTCCAGTTTCAATCCACGCCCTCGCATGGAGGGCGACCGGCGCCGCAAGGCGGGTTGCCGCAAGGGTGGAGTTTCAATCCACGCCCTCGCATGGAGGGCGACAGATTGTCGCGGCGGAAGGCGCTTCCCGTCTGATGTTTCAATCCACGCCCTCGCATGGAGGGCGACACTGGTCCTCAAAGACCGAGAGGATAAGGATAGCGTTTCAATCCACGCCCTCGCATGGAGGGCGACCGGCCCCTTGAAATGCCTTTTCCCAGGATACTTGGTTTCAATCCACGCCCTCGCATGGAGGGCGACGGCAGGCCTTATGATCGGCAGCCGTCCCTGGTGCTTGTTTCAATCCACGCCCTCGCATGGAGGGCGACCATGTATACGGCGCTTCCGGCGGATAGCCAGATGTTTCAATCCACGCCCTCGCATGGAGGGCGACGGGCAGGTCGCATGGAGCGATAAGATCGGGATACCGTTTCAATCCACGCCCTCGCATGGAGGGCGACCACCGGCGCGGAGACCAACGTCCAGGCGGACTGGTTTCAATCCACGCCCTCGCATGGAGGGCGACCGCCTCCCCCTGGCCGGTGATGGCGCGCACCAGGGTTTCAATCCACGCCCTCGCATGGAGGGCGACGCTGACATACGCATAGGAGGCTGACGATGGATAAGTTTCAATCCACGCCCTCGCATGGAGGGCGACGACAGGGCGCGGGTGATGTGACATTCACCGGCCTGTTTCAATCCACGCCCTCGCATGGAGGGCGACCATGCGCATATCCGCAACCGGCACCTGCGGCTCGTTTCAATCCACGCCCTCGCATGGAGGGCGACCAATACCGACTTCAGCAAGCTGGCCGGTATCGAGGTTTCAATCCACGCCCTCGCATGGAGGGCGACCACCGGCGGCATAATGACCGACGACCAGGCGGTGTTTCAATCCACGCCCTCGCATGGAGGGCGACCACCGGCGACGAATGACCAGCACATCATGTCGGCGTTTCAATCCACGCCCTCGCATGGAGGGCGACCCCTGCGAAGTACCGCTATCGAACCAGTCGCCGGGTTTCAATCCACGCCCTCGCATGGAGGGCGACTCCACTCCGTCAAAGCCATTCCTGCCTGTGCTTGTGTTTCAATCCACGCCCTCGCATGGAGGGCGACGGCGAATACACAATTAACCTCAGCGGCGGTTACCAGTTTCAATCCACGCCCTCGCATGGAGGGCGACCCGCACGTGGCGGGTCGACCACGGCGGCGTCATGTTTCAATCCACGCCCTCGCATGGAGGGCGACTATGCGTAGCTGATAGGTGGTTCCCCCGTCACTGGTTTCAATCCACGCCCTCGCATGGAGGGCGACGACGCCGACCGTCCCCGCTATCGCGCAAGCCAATGTTTCAATCCACGCCCTCGCATGGAGGGCGACCGTCTCATGAGGAGCACATCAAGAGCAGACTTGATGTTTCAATCCACGCCCTCGCATGGAGGGCGACACGGTGTCGGCGGCCGCGGCGGCCGGGTGCGATGGTTTCAATCCACGCCCTCGCATGGAGGGCGACTTGAGTGGTGTCTATGGCCATCGCCGCCCCATCAGTTTCAATCCACGCCCTCGCATGGAGGGCGACCGGTTCCCGACGCATCCTGAGCCTGCTCCAGCTGGTTTCAATCCACGCCCTCGCATGGAGGGCGACACCCGCGCCTTTGAGGCGCTGGGCATAAGCGTGGAGTTTCAATCCACGCCCTCGCATGGAGGGCGACCATCGCATTGGTGACCCCCGAGGTCTTGTAGACGTTTCAATCCACGCCCTCGCATGGAGGGCGACAACCGACGATAACGATGCCGCCAATGCCGGACCGGTTTCAATCCACGCCCTCGCATGGAGGGCGACAACTATCCCCAGCTAAACCTTACAACGCCTCTTGTTTCAATCCACGCCCTCGCATGGAGGGCGACCATGAGCCGGGTCCCGGTCCCGCATTGTCCGCATGTTTCAATCCACGCCCTCGCATGGAGGGCGACCGCCCGTGTAGTTAAACCACGCGTTGTTGGTCTCGTTTCAATCCACGCCCTCGCATGGAGGGCGACTCGCTGTCCGTGTTGCCCTCGGTCCAGTTCGCCTGTTTCAATCCACGCCCTCGCATGGAGGGCGACCAAGCGGCATCACTGCCTCCTTTGATCAGTTGCAAGTTTCAATCCACGCCCTCGCATGGAGGGCGACGCGAAGTGACGGCACTGTGATTGATCAGGCCCTGGTTTCAATCCACGCCCTCGCATGGAGGGCGACCCGGTTAGTCTCGTAGTCCAGTGGCTCTCGCCCAAGTTTCAATCCACGCCCTCGCATGGAGGGCGACCTAGTCTCCCCTTACCGGTTTACCGCGCCGGACAGTTTCAATCCACGCCCTCGCATGGAGGGCGACTTCTCGGCCCTGATGGCATCGAGGATGCTGGCCGAGTTTCAATCCACGCCCTCGCATGGAGGGCGACACCAGTTGCAGGCCTGGACCACCGACATAATCACGTTTCAATCCACGCCCTCGCATGGAGGGCGACAGGCAGCCGTCACGGGTGCCATGAATCACATTGAGTTTCAATCCACGCCCTCGCATGGAGGGCGACAGCAGGCCGCTCTTGTGACGAATACCCGCCTTACCGTTTCAATCCACGCCCTCGCATGGAGGGCGACAACCTGACCGACGTGCTGGATTTCGTGGTCGATGAGTTTCAATCCACGCCCTCGCATGGAGGGCGACTATCGCCCGACAGCGGGTCGGAAGTGACGTGACGGTTTCAATCCACGCCCTCGCATGGAGGGCGACTACCGGAGCGGCCCTTCTTCCGGAACGCCGTTAAGTTTCAATCCACGCCCTCGCATGGAGGGCGACTAGGCGAGACCCGGCAGATCGCGGATGACGTGTGGTTTCAATCCACGCCCTCGCATGGAGGGCGACCCGAGGGGCGCGGCGTCGACACTGGCGAAATATACGTTTCAATCCACGCCCTCGCATGGAGGGCGACACGAGACGGATGCGACGCTGCAGGCGTTCATTCAGTTTCAATCCACGCCCTCGCATGGAGGGCGACCGCTGTCCGCGTCATCGCGGTATCGGACGACCGGTTTCAATCCACGCCCTCGCATGGAGGGCGACCCGTCGATCTTGTCAAGCGCCGCGCGGCAATGCTGTTTCAATCCACGCCCTCGCATGGAGGGCGACCATGACCCGGGTCCCGATCCCGCATGGTCCGCATGTTTCAATCCACGCCCTCGCATGGAGGGCGACCGGTCAGCGGCGGACTGGTCCGAAACGCTGCCGATGTTTCAATCCACGCCCTCGCATGGAGGGCGACTAGTCTCCCCTTTACCGGTTTACCGCGCCGGACAGTTTCAATCCACGCCCTCGCATGGAGGGCGACACCAGCTACAGGCCTGGACCACCGACATAATCACGTTTCAATCCACGCCCTCGCATGGAGGGCGACCAATGGCATACAGCGCTTACCGGTCGTCCAGTCCACGTTTCAATCCACGCCCTCGCATGGAGGGCGACCCGCGTTTCAATCCACGCCCTCGCATGGAGGGCGACGTCCGTTCATGCGTTTCAATCCACGCCCTCGCATGGAGGGCGACCGCCGCCCAGTTCCGCGGTGACTGTGACTGTTTCAATCCACGCCCTCGCATGGAGGGCGACTCCAAAAGTTTAACCAATTGTATCTCCGAATGAAATACCCCATTGTCTGCGAATGGCACAAAAAAGACTCAGTTCTCCTGAAAATTCCGTCCTATCTGGTCTCAGAATCCTGTAAATGCTTGAATGCGAACCCCACTGTAATCAACCGGTCACTTCAGGTTCGCGTCAGATAACAAGAAGACCATCTGGATCTTCCGTCGGTTTCGCTCCTATATGCTCAACGCGCCG
Source organism: uncultured Rhodobacter sp. (assembly GCA_965201085.1). Lineage (GTDB taxonomy): Bacteria > Pseudomonadota > Alphaproteobacteria > Rhodobacterales > Rhodobacteraceae > JAPOUP01. The sequence goes on from CBDAVS010000025.1 coordinate 797,473, forward strand.
ACGCCATTCCCGTCCTAGGAAATAGAATCTGAGGCTGTCTTCATTCTGATCCATCGCCTTGATCAAACTGTTGCGTATTGTCGCCCATAAGGCCGGATCAACATCACACTCGAAGACGGAATTCTGAACCCGCTGTCCATAATTCTCGCAGATGCGTGCTATCTTTCTGAGTCTTCGGGCACCACCATCCGAAACGATGGCTACATCATATGTCACAAGAACCATCATCAGATCCAGATCCAGGCTGGATATCCGTCGATGTCCTGACGGAGATACCGCGCAAGCAACTGCGCCTGAACCTGTGAAACAAGTCCAAGATCCATACGTTCACTCATCCAGCTATGCTTCAATTGAACCCGTTTTCGGTCATGGTAGGCCTGAAGCACTGTTTTCCTTCCGCTATCGGACAGAAACACCGCGCCGGTTTCTTGTTTTACAAAATCCTTATAGGTCAGTTGGCGACGATTGATCAATGTCAGCGCCACTCTGTCCGCCAGAGGAGCGCGAAGCTCTTCCATCAGGTCGAGCGCAAGAGACATGCGGCCCGGACGGTCCCTGTGAAGAAATCCCATTTGTGGATCCAGTCCATGCGCCTCACAGCCAGCACGGACATCAACGACGATCAAAGCATAAAGAAATGAAAGAACAGAGTTCATTGCATCAAGTGGGGGACGCTTGTTGCGTCCAGAAAAAGCGAATGCTGGATCTCCCGATCGAACCAGGTATCCAAAAACGGACCAGTAAAGGCGTGCACTGTCTCCCTCGTAGCCCCGCAGCATATCCATATCAGCGGCGAAAAGCGCTTGCCTTGCCGCCCAGTCGAACCGAAGCTGTGCTTTTTCAACCTCCTCACTGCCAAGAGCGTCAGGGTAGTCGCGAAGATGACGACGGAGAACCGCCCGCTGATTGGCTAATTTCGCGACGACTATGTTCCGTGCCACTGAAAGAGCGGTGGTCGGACATTCCGTCATGCGATGCTGCGCCCGCCGAAGAATGACGTTTCCTGACTGTGGCCCTTCCACCCGCGCCATTATCTTTCCGGAATATCCAAGCCAGACCATTGATATGCCCGACTGTGCGGCAAAGTGCATCACATCCGGCGAAGCCCAGGTTTCCCGAAATAGAACGATAAGCCCAATAAGATGCGCGGGCGTTCGCTTTACCACCTTCCCGTCTATCTCGACTGCAACCGTTTCACCGTCCTTCTTCAGGCGAGCGCCTTCCGATGTGACGTAGAGCGTATTAAGAAGGCGCTTCATTCGGGAACAGCAGCTTTGGAAATGCAGCGCTCCAACCATTTCGACGATCCGGAACGCCTAGATCGAGGACGGCACAGGTCATTGAGAGAACAGGCATCGCAGCGGTTGGGTTCGTAATCCGGTTCAGGAATATCTTGCCCCAATAGCGCTTCCGACATTTCCGCCGCAACCCGTTCGGTAAGAGAACGAAGACCATCATTGAAAGACACTTTCGTTCGCCGTTTTCGCTTTCCATAATACAGGGAACCTTCGGAAATCCTTTCACCCGTCATTTCCTCAAGGCAAAGCGCCTGTGCGCAGAGCTGTACTTCATCCGCGCGATGGGACTTCGGAAGACCACGCTTGTATTCAACAGGATAAATTTTACCCGCACGGATTTCCACTGCATCTGCGATGCCGTGGATACCGAGCCTTTCCGAACCGACATGAACCGAACGAAGCAACCGATTGCCGTGATGGCTTTCTGGTTGACCGGCATCGACGCGTTCGTGCAGGACACGGCCCTCCGCCGTTAAGCGGTTTTCTTCCCAGAGACGTTCGACATGAATGAGAACGCACTGACGAGGACAGAACATCCAGTGCTGAAGCGCTGATATGGGAAAGCTCTCCAGATTGGAATTCACCAAGGCTCCATCATTGCAACGCCTTCAGGCAAGTCACCAACATCAATCTCGATCTGGTAGTCCTGAAAGCGGCGGGTGGGAGGCCAGTTATGCGTCCGGATATCTCCGACAGGCACAGTTTCTCCCTGGTGAACGCGGTCCACGGAAACACGTTCAAATAATCTGTGGGCCTGCGCATTTCCAAGATCGCTGTCATGCTTGAATACAATCAGTTTTCGCGCCGCCATTACCCCGCGGGCAGCGGAGCGATCCAGATCGAGCATATCCCGAAGACCTGTCCAGAGAATGTCCAGATCCCTTTCGGAAAACCCCGTTCTCTGCGCCAGTTTTGCGTTGATGAACCCATGAACACGGTAAAGACCATAGGGAACAATGCTTTTCCGGCCCATGGTCCTTTCCTTATCCCGATCCTCTTCCTTGGTGACCGAGGATCTTGTGATAGAAACCTCCATCGGCATGATAGGCTCTTCCGATCTCGCGAAAGCAAGCTGCACCGGGCCACGCACCTGACCGGCGTTGACCCCCGTCGACATTACAGCGCCAAAAGTCCGGATGTCCCAAAAACTTTGACACATCCAATTCGTCAGTTTCCTTGCTTTTGCATCGTCTTTCGGAAGTTTTTTGTAACGGTCGGCTTCACCCTTTCCGGTTGGTTCAATTCCTGTCGCTTTCCATGCTTCTTCATGTGCTTCGTTCAGGACCGATCTCTCGGTGAAATAAATGCGGTGCGGCGCCGTATTCCCGTAAGCTTCGAGAACATAGTTCCGCAGTTTTCTCTTGATGCAAACATCCGACATCAAGCCTTGGTTTGTTTCCGGATCCATCCTCGGCATGTTTCCGGCATCGGGATCCCCGTTCGGATTTCCGTTCTCGACATCCATGAACAGAACAAAATCGTAACGGTTGCGAAGCCCGTCCAACTGGTCTGACTGATTCAAGTGCTTTCTCCTTAATCTGTATCGTTGTCCCGGGATTCACCGGATTTCATATAGAACGCCGAAGTCTGATGATAGAACCCTATGAAAAACCGTCCCTGTCCCTCAAGCGAAAGGGTAGCGGGTAGATCTCCACCGTCCGGTAGACGGCCGAGAATATCGGTAACGGCCTTGTCGGCCCTCACACCGGATCCGGCCTTCTGGCCACCAGCTTTCAGCAGGGACGCGAGATTATGTTCATAGCCGCGCATCAGTATCGGGAACACTCTGGCTGGCGTCGCCGACGCAGCGCCGATGTATTTCTGGCGAAGGTCCGCACCCCTGTTCTGATAGCTTTTCTCCGCATAGGCATAGGCTCCGAACAGCCGTCCCAGCAGATAGGCCGGATCACACACTTTCCCATCAATCTCCATTGGTATCTCCTGTCTCAAGTTACGCCTTAGAACGGCGCGGATCATCGCCGCCCGACGACCGTCGATGTTTCCCCGTTTTCTCTTGGGATCCGGTTCACCTTCGACACGTATGCGACCGAGAACGGTTGAAAGAAGGGTGACCGGATAGGGTCCACCGGTCAGAACGGCCCGCATCAGGTCACCGCCAAGTCCGTGCGGAATGTTCTCCTTTTTGTCCTGCGCCGCCAGATCGTGAAGCAGCACCCACAGTTTCGGCGGCAGTTTCAGGCCCTCATTCATGAACGGAGAGGGAGAGACGTCACATTCATTCCAGAACCTTACGATGGATTCAGAGAATCCGCGAAGCGTCCCTGGATACCAGTAGCGGACCGACAGACGCGCGGCGTTGGGAGCGAGACCGATAACGAACAGCCTGGTTTTAGGATCGAGCTTTTCTCCTGCATAAAGCCTTCCCTGCGCGACGGAGATGATTCTGTCCCGCAACCTTGATTCAACCGCGTCTGTATTCGAGCCCGTCAAAAGCGCCTGAAGGGCGTCATCCGTTTCCGGCTGTTCCGCCCAGAACACCGTCGTGTCACCCCCGATCCGAACGTTCCTGCCAGACCCCTTGGCAAGCAATGCGTTCAACGCCGTACCATACATGAACGCGGCTCTCCCTGAAACCGGTGCGTTCGATCCCTGGGATTTTCCGAATGAAGTATCGGCGTCCTTGTTGAAGGAAACCAGCGAAGCACCGGACGACTGTGCACCCATCACTCCCTTGATCGTCGGATGCAGTCGTTCGGGAGCACCTTTCTCGCCGGTTACAAGACAGATGGCGCTATCCGATACCAATTCATCGCAGGATTCAAGAATTGCACGGACACAAGCAAGTTCATGAATAAATTCGGGGTTATTATCATTTCGAAAAACTAAATTCCCATCAACAAGCGTTTCAGAGTCCTGAAACTTTGAGAAATTTTCGGGTTCCCAAGTTTTCAGAAATGAACGAAACGCTGCCACTGTCGGATCGTCAATGTTTTCTAGAAGATTTAAATGAGTCTCTCTGAAAGCCTCATGTTCAGCCAAAGTTCGCTTTTTCTGACCTGGACCTTTATCCGTTTCCGTCACACCGAGTGTATAGGCAGACTTATCCCAAAAAAGATTCGGCTTGATTCCCACGGTTCTTTTTTTCTCCTTTGGCACATGCATAATCCGCGGACGAAGTTTTCCTTTCCCAACCGGTGCCAACAAAGATTGGATATCTCTAACTTTGCCATCGGCTTCCAGAACTATAACACCGGAGATTTCTGCCGGAGAATATCCAGGTTTCGACCAACCCTTCTCCGCCGCCCGTCTTTCATAAAGCGAGACAAGTTCCTGAAGCACAGTCATCCAGCTGTTCCCGCTTTCAGGCATTCCCCTACGTCGATCACCCCATTCCACATTCTGGCATGGAAAAAGACAGGGGACGGATCATCGATGAAATCGATGTCATAAAGCATCCAGCCAAAGTCACGGTCACCCAGATCCGAAGGCGGAAACCCGTCAACCAGACTGAAATCCGCCGGAAATTCCCTCACACCGAGATAGGGTTGGTGAAAGCACTGGCCTTTCATCGCCCGCCTACGGAACATCTCCGCATGTTTTCCCGGATTGTCATCCGGACCAGCGGCATCCGTCAGCTCGAAACGCGCTTCCAGACCGTAACTGACATGGGAAAGACAGAGCATCGCTCTTTGATGGCGGTTTTCATCGACATTGAGGTTAAGACCTTTCAGGTCATTGCGTCTCATCGCCTTCCGAGCGCTGCCAACCGGAATTTTCGATGCGATCTCGTTCCGCCGGAACGATTCAAACCGCACAGGAGAAAAAACATGGATACGCTCTATCCTCCAACGAATGGCGGGTTTCCAGTGAAGCGCTTCGAATATCCCTCGTGCCGCCGAAGGAGTGATAACGTCGTAGGATACCCGTTCGACTTTCATCTCGGGACGGGTAAAACAGGCGTTTCTGCCCTTCACCAGAAGCTTTATCGTTTCCACTATATCACGCCTCCCGTAACATCACCTGAATTTAGTCCGGCCCGGTCGTCATAAAGATCACCGCTATCCAGAACGGCGAATTGCTCGTCAAACCTTTCCCGCATCCACCATGACAGATGACCTCCGTTCCATAGATACTTCCACATACTCCAGGGAACGTTGACGGTGTAATGCTTAACCTTTTCGTTCACGGCGCCGGAACCCTTGAATCGAACTGCATCCAGTTCAGAGACATCGACACCCCATTCACCGTCTCTGACGATAACCGCTTTCTGTCCTTCCCTGACGATCCGGAACGCCTTTTCGATATCTTCGTAAGGACAGCGGATACCTGATGTATGTATGACCCGTAGAATTCCCTGAACTCCGGTATCCCCGACCATAACGCTGTCCAGAGCGTTCTTTCCATAGGTATCCCAAAGTAGCCGAAAGTAGGCGTCAACGGCATCCTTTCCTATCGGATCATCAGGAAAATCACCGATCACACACTGTCCAATTTTCGCGAACTGCTCGACAGCTGGTGGCGAATCATGCTGGGATCTGAATATCTCCACACGACCGGGAGAGGATAGCTTTCCCTCACGGTTACAGCGTCCGGCCGCTTGGGAGATCGAGTCAATTCCTGTTGCGGCGCGTAGAACCAAAGGAAAATCGATATCCACGCCAGCTTCGACAAGGGATGTCGAAATCAGCCGAACCGGAGTTTTCTCCATAGACAGCCGTTCACGGATTTCAGCCAGAACGGCGCGTCTGTGGGCCGGTGTCATCAAGGTGCTTAGATGCGCCGCTCCTTCCGAATCCCGTATGGAATCGAAAAGGCTGCGCGCCTGCATCCTGTTGTCCACGATGACCAGTATCCGGTCTTCCCGTCTTATTCGTTTACAGAGATCTTTGTCTTCCTGTATGCCTATGTCATAGGCTCTAACCCGTTTCAGTTCCCGGAAAAGCCCTAGTGGATCAGGTGCGATCTCCCGAGCACCTTCAAGGGCTTCGGGCGCCGGAAACCCACTTTCAGCCGTCAGGGACGGCTGGGTCGCCGTCGAAAGCACGACACTTGAACCATATCCCTGCATCAGTTCCCACAGGGCGGCGAGACAGGGCCGCAGAACGTGAAGCGGTAGCGTCTGCGCCTCGTCAAGAACGATCACCGATCTGGCTAGGGAAGGCAGCTTTCGGCATCGCTTTTTGCGGGCGGCGTAAAGGCTCTCGAAAAACTGTACTGCCGTCGTCACGATTACGGGAACGTTCCAGCCGGTACCCATGACCTTAAGCTGTTCCGCCTCAGTTTCGTCATCGCGGCTCCAATCGACTGATGAATGATGTTCCAGCACCGCTTGATCGCCGAGAACCTCCCTAAACACATCGGCTGTCTGCTCGACTATCGACATATAGGGAATGACGAAGACCAGTCGATGCAGTCCATGTGCCAGAGCGTGATCCAGGGCAAAACCTAGAGAGGCAAGGGTCTTGCCGCCGCCGGTGGGAACAGTCAGCGTGAACAGACCAGGCGCCAAGGACACCTGATCCCTAACATGGGTAAGAACGCGGCCGCGTAGCGCGTTGACCTTCCCTTCGGGAGAAAACTTCCGGATATACTGGTCGAAATCATCCTGCATGGAGACATGTATCCCATCCGGATAGGACGGGATGTCCTTACCTTCCGTCTCGGCAAAGAATCCCGCAGTTTGCCGGTCATCGGCCTCGCAGAGCGCCCCGTAAAGCATGCGGGCGAGGAACTGGAGACGGAACGGCGCATGATCCATATCGGAGATGGTTCGATCTAGAAGACGGAACGGCGGTGGCCGGCACCAGTCCGGAAGGGGAATCTCGGCCGCCGCCTGAAGTCGCTCTTCCAGCCTATCTGGATTTGGGAGACGTCCATGATGGCCAGCTATGGCTCCAGCAAGGAATTTGGCTTGTGGATTCAATTTCAGAAGTGCTTTGGCACCCTCTCCTGAGTGGGTAACGGAGTTTTTCGCTCCACGGATCCGTTGCTGGAACTCAGGTTTGGCTTTTCCGAGATCATGCAAAAGCCCAAGCGTGTGCGCTAGTTTTCCTCCACCAAACGGCTCGGCCCTAGCTTCCGCAGCCGTAGCCACACGCTTCGAATGTTTCTCAAGCGTCTCCCAAAAATCTTGAGGCTTTTTTTCAACGGAGTGAGCAAATATCATAATCAGGCTACAGAAATTTCATCGCAGGGCCATCACATCAATCTGTAATCGGTCAATTCCGATACCGGATCAAGCATAGATGAAGCGTACCACACTGTCTGTAAATTTCTCGCCTCCACTCCGTCGCGATAGCATCCGGCATCAAGTTCGCTGTTCTGACAGAAGCAATAACTCGTTCGTGTGCCATAGTTGTAGCAAATGGGATTAGCACGTTCTTCCAGACCAGACAACCATTGTCAAATCAGTTGTTAGAGCGTTCCGTGATCGCAGTGAAAGGATTGAGAGTCTGATACCACTTTTTTGGAGTTATGCCCGAAAGTTGGTGATGGGGCACGATCGATCAGGCGGCGGCGCTCTCCCGCATTATCCCCTCGCTGAATGCAACACCCGTATGACCTCCGGGAGCCTGTTCGGAGCCGATAGCCTGCGCCAGTTGCCCTTCGCCGGCATAATGAGGTAATGGGCCATCGAAAGGGCGGTCTTTCGGCTCAGGCGGCCCCTGGTCCTGCGGGTCCGGTCGCGGACCGTGACGAACACGCTCCTGGTTGGGTTCGTGGCCCTGATGTGTCCACAGCGCTCCGCCGGGAAGTGGTCGAAGGCCGCGTCCGCCTCCTTTTTCGTCTCGGCCATCCAGATTTCATGAGGATCCGACCTGTACCGTTCCTTCAGGTACCTGGGCGGCGCCCCGGTGACGTTGGCGGTTCTGTGGACCCGGCACCACCACTCCCGGGTCTTCGGAAAGACATCGCGAAGCGCCGCCCGGAAGCCACGCGCGCCGTCGCCGTCGCCAGGCTCCGGCGGCTCCTCCAGGCCCCGCTCCCTGAGGTCACGGAGCGGGTCGCGCCAGCTGTCCGCGTTCCCGCGGAACCCGTCCATGACGGCAAAGACGTCCTTTTCGCCATATCCATCGGTACCGATCACCACGGGCATGCACCGGCGGTCGCCGTCCAGACGGGGCGTGAGGCGGCCGCTGTCCGCCCGGACGCACACGAAGCGCCGGCCCGACAGGTCCCTTTTCCACCAGGTCCCGCACCCCTCCTTCCAGGTCGCCTCGGCCCCGTGACCTTCGAGGAGGACAGCCCCTCCGCGTCCGGCCCGGGCGGAGCCGCTGGTGCCTCACCGAAGTCACCCGGCGCGATGCCCTTGAGATGGAGCCAGGGCGGCGGGTCCCCGCCCGACCTCGTCTTTCCCGGGTAGGTCGGCACGATCGACGGCCGGAACCTAGTCCGGTCGCCGTCGGCGACGCCCGCCTTTCGGTCCCGCACGCGCGGAACCTCGACGGGCACCCGCCCGGTCCCCGTCATCACCTCCCTCTCGGGAAGGGACCCGTGGCGCACCACGCGCCTGCGCCCCCTTCGTCAACGAGGTGTTCGTGACGGGCCAGGAAATCCACGACCTCGGCCTGGACCGCCGAGACCGGAAGATCCCGGGGCCCGGGACCCGATCACCTCCGTCTGTCAATGGCATCTTAAATTTCCCCAAAACGGGCGGTTTGACATTCCCCGGTCTGGCGGTTTCGGCTGTCGGCCGGTTCGGTGACCTGCGGCCCCGTTCCCCGGCGGACGGCCGCGGCGCTCTGGCGGTGGCGGCGGTGTGACCGGCGCGTCCGTACGGGTGTGTTCCGGGATCAGGTCGGTATGGCCGCGCCGGCGGTGGCCCGCGCCTCCGGTCCCAACGGCGACGGCGTGGTGCGGCGGCCGGTCCGGAAGCGCGGTGGCAACGACGGGACCGCCGGAGACATCGCCCCATCCGGCGAAGCCCCGGTTGGATGCCGGGATCATCGCGCCTTTTCCATGGCGGGCGTTGACGGGTTGGAGGAACGGGTTCTCGCCGCCCCGGGTGACGGACGGGTATCCGGTCCCATCCACGATCGGCGGTGATGGGCGTGCATGGAAGCGGCGGGTCTCGCGGGTGGCGCATTCCTCGCCGGGAAGCGCATCCAGCGCCTCGATCCCCGGGATCCTGCCCTGTTCCAGCTTCCGCGCCGCATGATCCGGCGCTTCAGGGGCGCGGGGCATCCCCAGGCCGACGGGCGCGCGCCGGATCCGGTCGGGTGTTTCGGTCACCGCACACCTCCCGCGGCCAGCCGCTGGCCGACCGCATCATGGAAAGCCGGTGACCGCTGCGGCACACCCTCCGGACGTTGCCGCATGGGACGCGGCGGTGGAGCTTCGCGGCGCGCGGGGTCGACCCGGCGCCGGATGGCGGGCGATGCGGGTGCCGTCCTCAGGGATGCGGGTTCCGTCGACGTGGTTCCGCGCCTCAGCGGCGCGTTCGCGCGCTGTCCCCGGCACCGGGTGGTGGCCGCCGTCAACCGGGACCATGCCCCCGTGGCCGACCCGCCTTTCCACCGCCGGCACCGCGCCGCGGGGAATGGCGAGCGAAGGTCCGGGCGCCGGGCGCCCCCCGCCGAAGGCTTCGTCAACGACCCGTTCCGCGGTGGCCTGTACTCGGGGACTGGCGATCCCGTGCCGCCATGCATCGGACCGGGCGTCCGGATCATCGGTGTTCCGGAACGTTCGGGCCGGAAAGAGGTCCCGCCGGATATATCGGAACGGGCGTTCGACCCTGCCTTTCGTCCGGGCCCGATACGGCTTGCGGGCCCCGGGCGCGGAGCCGTAACGGTTCAACGGCGCGATATGACGGCGCATCACCGTTCGCGGGCTCCGGCCGGACACGGACCGACCCCGGAGCCGGCGTGAATGGCCAGGGACAGGGCTGAACGGCCGGACCCTGCGGATCACACCGGGCCCGTCGGTGAACCCCACCCTGAACCCGGCGAAATCCACCCGCGCCCGCCTGCCCGGAGGTGTTCCGGACCGCACCGCGGAAGGCGCGCGTCGAGGCGGACGCAACCCAGGCGAAAACGGCTTCGGCGTCGGATGGCCGCCTTCATGCCCCATGGACCTGATCCCGCGCGGCGGACGCCGGCCCGACGGATCCGGAAAGTTCCGGACCCTCCCTTCCGGATAATCCCGATATGGATCCAGCACGCCGCCCCGTAACGCACGCGGCCCATAAACCGGCGCCTCCGGACCCCGCTCCGGATATCCGCGCACCGTCCCGCGGTCAGGACCGACCCTGCGCGCGATGGCCGAGATGCCCGGCCCCTGTCGTCGCAAACCGTGGATCAGAACGGTCTCCCTCGATCCCTTCACCTGACTGTCCCCGTCTCTCGACAGCCAGAGCGTCAGGCCTGTTTCCCGGCGCCGCCGCTCACGGGTGGGGGATTTTCAATTGCCACTTTCGGGGAAAATACGACTGCCACTAACACGCGCTCGCCCGGAAGCGGCCGGAGACGCCCGCCACCGAGGCCTTCCCGGAGGAGGACATCGACCCGCTCCACACCATGCCGGAACCGCGGGACCACCGGGACGTGGTGAGGCAGCCGGACGGTCAGGCGCACGACATCCGGACATCCGTCATCGACCCGGGGCGCCCCGTCGGCCCGCATCCGGACCCGCGGCGGCCGCCGCCGGGAACGAAAAAGGTCCGGCGGGGCCCCGGGAGGCTGAACCGGGCCATCCAGGTCCGCGACGCCCCCGGAAAGCGGAGGCGGGAATGGGATGATGTACAGGTGTGGGACTTTGTAAGGGTCCGGGCCCCGCAGCGGCGGGACCTTCCATGGGCCGGTTCACCGGTGGACGCCCCGGTCAGGCGGCGGCGGGGAGCACGGGGCGCTCCCTCGCCGGCGGCATCAGGCCGGGGCGGTGGACGTTCGCGGCCAGCACCGCCAGCGCCACGGCGCCGGCGAAACCCTCCTTTCCGTGGCTCCGCACCCGGTCGAGGCCACGGTGCTCCAGGTTGCTGGTGGCCGACCCGCCGGCGGCGTGGGCGCGCCGCGCCCCGCGGAACGCCTCCCCGCTTTCCCGGACGCGGTCCGCCTTCGACAGCCTGCCCCTGCGGGGCATGGCGTCGGCTCCGGCATCCCGGCAGGCCCCAGCCGGTCCGGGGGGCTGTGCGGACCGCGGTCGAAGCTCACCACCGACAGGTCGGGGAACCGGCCCGCGCCTCCCCGCCCATGGGGACCGCCACGTCCACGTCGCTCCCCTCCCACATCACCGAACGGTGCGGGAGGAATCCGTGACGGTCCCCGGGACGCGGACGGGGACGCCGGGCTCCACCGGGACCCCGGCCTTTCCCTTCGATATCCAGCGCGTGTGCGGCCCGGATATCGGGTGCACCTTCCCGCGGTGCGGGATCGTCCCGCCCTTCAGGATCCGCCGTCCGGTCAGGTCCGCCCGGGGCCTGACATGGCCGATGAAGCCCCGGATACTGTCCGATGGGCCCGGGATACCCAACATACCGTCGATCTCCGCGCGGCCCGCCTCCGCCCTGTCCGCCAGCTTCAGGGCGAGCCGGAGCGGCGCCTCCACGTCCCCCGGGCGCGGGTTGGCGAGCCGCGACGTGGCCACCCGGAGGTAGCCTTTCCGGAGCTTTTTCCAAAGGTATTCCTTCCGCCGCCAGCCGCGCGGCCCAGGCCCCCCGCAGGCCCGGGACACGTCCCGGACCATGCACCGCGCCGCGTCCATCGGCAGGCTGCGGTCCGTCGGATGGTGGACGTCGGTCCCGGCCACGAAGGAATGACGGCGGTATTCGTATCCGTCCCCGTCCCACGGGCCGTGGCCCGGCCTTCGGCCTTCGCCGGATCGGGATGTGTTGGTTCGCCGGTTCCTGAAGCCGGTCGAAATCGCACCCGGGACCCTGCTTCACGACCCCCGGCACCGGGATGGTCAACGGCTTCATCCCCGGCCCGGCGGCTCTTTCCGGGCAGCACCATCCTGTCCGGAAGCCCGGACAGCCGCTTTCGGGTCCCTTCGTCGCCGCAGGGGTCCTGGAGGCCGACCGGGAACGCCGGGATGTCGTCCCGCGACCTCACGTCCAGCCTGATCCTCGTGATGTCGGGCCTCCGCCGGGTGTCGTGGACCCTGCGCATCAGTGCCTCCAGTGGGGAGGATTGCCGGATTCCGCGGCATACCCTGACTGCCATATCCGGTGAATCCTCGCAAGGCGGATTCCGTCATTTACCGGGAAAATCAGCAGCTTGGCGGTTTTCTGGCGGACACCAGCTAATCCATTGACAGTTTCGGTTGGTGTTGACGGAATCGGATGGTGGTTGGTAAAAGGTGGCACTCATAAGGCACGCGCTAATGTTGCCGCGTAGTTTTGCGTGATACTCGTGGTGTCTGGAAAGAACAAACGAGACATGTGACCGCGGCAGTTTCTCAACGACATACGAAGCCTTAGCTCGGAGGATTCTTCTGCTTGGGACTGGATGGAGTTGAGCGGAACCCGGCCCGCGCGATACTCAGCTTCGACCGCTCTGATACATTCAAGCGGCAGCACAAGACCGCAGTCGAGATAGATGCTGATATGGGAGTGGTACATCCAGGGCTCAACCTCGATCATCGCATATGGTCGGCCTCCTGCCCGTAAGGTGCGGGTACCGAGAGACTGGATTTAGGTGGCATGCGGTTTTCAGAATCATAGCTCCAACGACCTCCAACAGGGTCGGTGCCATGCATCAGGATCCCGTATTTGCGGCGCATCTCGCGATAGAAAAACTCCTTCCGCAATTCGCGGCCCTTGGACCACGCGGAGAATTCCTCGATGGAACACAGAAATCGGTCGTCAGTGAGAATCTCGACCGGAATGTCGAATTCGTCCTGCCAACGCTCGAACCCCGTAAAGACACGAAACTCGCCGGGATGGGTGGCGACAGTCCGCTTGGTGCGAACGCATCCACCATGCGCCTCCCCTCCCCGCCAGGCGATCCGGTGTTGTCCGCCCCGTCAAGCCGGGAGTGGTGAATCCGATTGCCCCGTCCGGTGGGCGCCTCGGCGAAATGCCGCATGGCGGAGAACAGGAACACTATCTTCTTCTTGTGACGCCTGACGTAAGTGGCCTCTGCCCGCATTTCACACATGAGGATCATGTCGGTCCCGGGACCGCAATCATCCAGACTCGAAACCGGCCAGGAGAGTTGATCCCTCAGGATCAGGTGCAAAGTATAAATGATTGGGCTCAGGGCGTGATTTCGGAACCGTCCCAGGCAATGCACTTGCCGCTCTGGCACGGGTCCAGGCCTTCGATTACCTTAAGAAGATGTTTCGCAGCGACTTCAGGCGTAAACAGCCCTCCCTCCGGCACGTTTCGCTGGAACGGTTTCGAGAGGAAACTGTCAACCGTTCCCGGATGCAGCCCGACGACGGTCGCGCTTCGATTGTTTCTCGCAACTTCGACCGCCGCGGTCCTGATGATCATGTTGAGCGCGGACTTGGAGGCGCGATAACTGTACCAGCCGCCGAGCCTGTTGTCCGAAATCGATCCCACCCGCGCCGACAGCGCGGCGAATACCGACGGCCGTTCCCGATTCAGCCGCGGCAGAAAATGCCTGGCGATCAACGCGGGAATGACGGCGTTGACCTCGAAGAGTCTCCGCAGCTTCTCGCCGGTCATCTCTTTCAGTGACTTTTCCGGCGTGATCCCCCCTTCATGCAGGAGACCCGTGGCGACGATAACGCGGTCAAAACGAGCGGCTTCGCCAGCCGCTTGGGAAAGCGCGGAGTCGGACAGATAGTCGATCGTTCGAAAGGTGACCCCATCCAGTTCAGGCTTCGCACCGCTTCGCGAATAGCCACGGATGGTCGCATCCGGATGCGCCGTTGCCATCTCCCGTGTCAGCGCCGCCCCGATCGCGCCGTTACAGCCGAAAATGGCGATGTTTTTCCCCTGGTTGCTCATTCGGGCAATCTCTCCGCTACACAAAGCCGATCGACACGATATGCGAGGCGACGACGGTCACGGTCACGCTTCGGCGCAACCGAAAATACCGATGGGTGATGATGCCCGCCGGAGCCGCCGATCGATCAGAAGCAGGGCGGCAGTACCGGCGACCGAGGCGGCGAGCCAGATCGGTACCGACAGCGCAAGATACCCGACCCACAGACCGATCATGATCGCCGTACTGTAAGTGGCCGGATCAACCTGCCATTCACCCTCCGCCCGCGGATGCTGATCCCAATGGTTACCCGCCATGAAAGCCAGGATCAGCAACCTGTAGGAAAGCAGGATTACCTTCGTCTCCCCAACCAGCGGCAGGCGATCGGTCCCTCCGACCGGACAGAAGGCGCAGAGGATGAACGGCAATGCACCGGCATAGGTGAGAACTGTCGTAAATCTTGTCATGTCCCCGCCATAAACCGATGCCCCCGGTGGTTTCGATCGGGCTCATGGCGGACTCTCCCCGTAAGCCTATTTGTTCGCCCCTTCTCCATCGTCGGGACTGAACACGACGAGGAGCTGATACCCGAGATAGGCGGCGGCGGCACCGAAAAGAATGGCCCAGAACAGATTCCCGCCCACAAGCTCGAATATAGCCCAGATCGTGCAGACGCCCACAATCACCATCCGCAGCCACAACGGCTTGAGGATAGGACTCTGGACATCCAGCCAGTTCCGCTTCCGATTCACCGCGCGCTCCTTCCGGCGACCGCGGCCTCGTAGGCCGCGCGCGCTTCGCGAACGGTCGGTCTGTCACTGACTTCCGGAACCGCGACCTCCCACCAATGACCACCCTCGGAGGTCGAGGGATAGGGATCGGTATCGATGACAATCACATACGGTCCCCTCACGTCTCCACGTCGCGCGAGAGCCTCCTCCAATTCGGCGATGTCGGCGACCTTCACCGAAGTCGCACCCAATGCCCCGGCATGGGCCGCGTAATCTATCCGGCTCGGATTCGTGTGGACAGTGTGATCGAAAAGATTGTTGAACTGCTCACCCCCCGTGCCCATCTGCAGGCGGTTGATGCAGCCAAAACCGCGGTTGTCCGTAACGACAACCGTAAACCCGACACCCATCATCGCCGCCGTGGCCAGTTCGCTGTTCATCATCAGATAGGTGCCGTCACCGGTGAAACAGATCACGTCGCGGTCTGGGTCCGCCATCTTGATCCCCAAAGCGCCCGCGATCTCATATCCCATGCAGGAATAGCCGTATTCCATGTGATAGGACATCGGACTACCGGCCTTCCACAGCTTGTGCAGCTCGCCCGGCATGGTACCGGCGGCGCACATCACAACCGTATCCGCACCCGCCTGCCGTTGCACCGCACCGATCACCCGCATGTCCGTGGCAGGAGCGTTGGTGTCCTTGACAGGTGCATCCGTCAGCGGCTCAACCGAAGCGAACCAGCCCGCCCTGATGCCCGGATCGGGGGGCTCGGCCCTGTAGTCACCCAACGCCGCGCCCAGATCCTCCAATCCGCGCCTCGCGTCGCAGACGACGGGAACCGCGCCTCGCTTGGTCGTGTCATAGGGCTGCACGTTCAGCGAAATCAGGCTCCGATCGGGATGCCGGAACAGATCCCAGGAGCCGGTGGTGAAATCCTGGAACCTCGTCCCGATTCCGATTACGACATCGGCGTTGGCGCAGACTGAATTCGCCGAAGCGGCCCCGGTCACCCCGACCGGGCCAAAATTCAGCGGATGGTCCCAAGGCAGCGAGGATTTTCCCGCCTGCGTCTCGACCACCGGGATGGCGTGCTTCTCCGCAAACGACGCCAATTCAGCTTCCGCGCCGGAATAGAGAACACCACCACCGGCCACGATGACGGGTGTGGACGCCTGCCGAATCGAATTCACGGCGACCGCAAGCTCAGCCTCGTCCGGACGCTGGCGGCGCATCCGCCAGATGCGCGGTTCGAAAAAACTCTCCGGGTAATCATGGGCATGGGCCTGGATATCCTGGCAGAACGCCAGGGTCACCGGTCCCGCCGTGGTGGGATCCACCATCGTCGCCATGGCGCGCGGAAGGGCGGTGAGCAGCTGTTCCGGACGGGTAATTCTATCGAAATACCGGCTGACCGGGCGAAAGCAGTCATTCGCGCTTACGGTGCCGTCACCGAAGTCCTCGATCTGCTGCAGTACCGGATCCGGGCCTCGGGTGGCGAATACATCGCCGGGAACCAGCAGAAGCGGAATACGGTTTACATGCGCCGTCGCCGCCGCCGTGACCATGTTGGTAGCGCCGGGTCCGATCGATGAAGTGACCATCATCGCGCGCCGTCGTCTGAGCTGCTTGGAATAGGCGATCGCGGCATGGGCCATCGCCTGCTCGTTATGGCCACGATAGGTCGGAAGCCGGTCACGGACGCCATACAGCGCCTCACCGAGCGCCGCTACGTTGCCATGGCCAAAGATCGCCCAGCAGCCCGCGACGAAGCCATCACCGTCCTCGTTGAGCTGGTTGACCAGATAACGCACCATGGCCTGCGCGGCCGTCAGCCGAACCGCGCTCATTTCGAATGACCCGAAGCACGATGTAGATTGTCAGCAAATCCAGATGCCATCCTACCTTCTCCTATGTTGACGTGCGGATGTCGTCCCAAACGCCGCAGGCGGTTCCGAACGCTTCGGCCATCCTCTTGATGGCGGTGGCGTCATCAAGGTCGCCTTCCATCCATGCAGGGGCGATCTCACCGATAATCGCGCGGCCCACGCAAAAGCCTGTCACCAAGCCATGCCCGGCGGCTTCGGCCATCGCCCCGAACGGATCGCCATTCGGCGGATCGTCCGCTGCGATCACTATACCACGCACATACGGGTCATTCCCCGTAATTATGTCGCAGACACGCAACCAGCCCTGTTCCTTACCAAGCGGTGACAGCAGCCACCAATCCGGGCGGATGCCCGCATCGTAGCATCGCTGGATCGCATTCCCGATGTTATCCGGGCGTCCCCTGCCAGCGCCGACTTCATCCGGTTCGAGCATAATCTCCAGCCGATTACGCCGTGCGGCGGTGAAGACCCGACGAAGCCGCGCCACCGAACGTTCCCAATCCATACGGCCATTGATGGGTGCCAGACGCCAGCGGAACCGAACCACGTGCTCCAATGGCCATTCATTCAGAACACCGCAGTCGAGATCGCCGCCGGTTTCGGATATATCTCGATCATTTGATCGCAACTCGACGGATGAACGACCGATCCATAGACCGCTACCCGCCGCACCGAAGAGAGCGTCACGCCCGATCCGGCCATCACCGAGAATCCCGTATCCTTCCCGACCGGACGCAACCCTCAGCGCGGCCCGAATGCATAGCGACCTGAACCTGCCGAACCGTTCCGGATCGGTGGCGTCCGTCTCCGCGACTCCGCTCTCGCCATCGAAGGCGAATATCCGCAGCGCGGGCCAGTCCCGCCTGCGGTTCGTCGCCCAGTGAACATGTTCCAGTTCGGCGTCCTCACGCAGCGCCCTGACCTTCACCCCCCTGTGAAGGAAAAACCGCAGCTCCTCCCAACTTGGATAGGCCGGTGCGCAGCCATGCCGGCTGACGGCCAATGCACCGCAGGCATTGGCGTAGGTCAGTGCCGTGCGCCAATCCCGGTCGGTCAGCCAGCCCTTCAGAAGTCCGGACATAAACCCGTCACCGGCCCCAAGGACGTTGAAGACCTCGATCGGAAAGCCCGGTCCCGACTCGCCTTCATCCAGCGTATCGGGAACCTCCCCGGTGAAAGCCGCGGCTCCCATCGGACCACGCTTGCAGACGAGGGTCGCCGCGCTTGCGTCCCGCACCTTCCGCAGCGCCGAGATCGTGTCCGTACTCCCGCCCGCGATGTGGAACTCCTCCTCGGTACCCACGATCAGGTCAAATCGATGAAGCGTCGATCTGAGCTTCTCGGTCACCTGCGCGCTTTTGATGTACCGGTTCTCTCCATCACCATGCCCCGAAAGGCCCCAGAGATTCGGCCGATAGTCGACATCGAGCGCCGTACGCGCCCCGGACCGACGCGCCAGTTCAAGAGCTTTTATGACCGCGCTCTCGGTACGCGGATGCGACAGATGGGTTCCCGTCACCGTCACGCACCGCGCCCGCGCGATGAACCGTTGATCGATGTCGTCCTCGCAGAGCGCCATGTCGGCGCAGTCCGTGCGGTAGAAAATAAGCGGAAACCGCTCGGAATCCCGGATGCCCAACAGGACCAGAGCGGTCAGCCGATCGGGATCGGTGATGACATAACTGGTGTCCACGCCCTCGCGCTCGAGTTCCTCTCGGATGAAGCGTCCCATATGCTCGTCGCCGACGCGGGTGATAAGCGCCGATTTCAGACCCAACCGCGCCGTGCCGGCCGCCATGTTGGTGGGTGAGCCGCCGATGTATTTCTCGAACGACCCCATATCCTCAAGCCGCCCGCCCACCTGCGCACCGTACAGGTCGACCGAAGACCGACCGATCGTGATCAGATCGAGATCCTTTTCCATCAGCGCAGGAATTCCGTGACCGGCACCGCCCCGAACTCATCCAGCGACCGAAAGGCAGCCACGACAGGCCGCGGGGTCATCCGCCGGAAATGCGCGGAAGCCGACCTGGATTCGGGTCTAACCACCGACCTGACAACGAATGTACGAGGATGACCGATCCGACCGGCGCCCAAAGCGGCGGAACCCATCGCGGATGTCCCTCAGCTCTCGTTGGTATCGGGATAGGCACCGACGACCTGCTGGTCGAAATCCATCAGCGATCCGGTGACGACGCCGGAGTCGGACCCAAGCAGAAACGCGGTCTGCTTCGCGACATGTCCAGGCCTCACCAGCATTCCGAACGGCATGTTGGCTTCGGCGCCTTCGAGCCAGCCATGATCCCGACCGTGCCATTTACGTTGGATAACATCCTCACCGGGCGTGTCCATCCATCCGACATTGATGCCGTTCACCCTTATCCGATGCTTCGCCAGAGCGGCGGCGGCGTTCTTGGTAATTCCACCGAGCGCCGCCTTGGAGGCGACATAGGGAGCCAGAAACGGCATACCTCCATGAATGACGATGCTCAGGATGTTGACGCAGGACCCGTCATGGCCGGATTCGATGCAGTGCGTCGCGAAAGCCTGCAGCGCGAAAAAGGGCCCTTTGGCGTTTGGATCCATGATCGCATCCCATCGATCGGGCGTGGTGTCGAGGATGGAGCCGCGGTCGGTGTTGGCGGCGCAGTTGACGAGCGCGTTCACGGACCCGATCCGTTCGACCGCCCGTGGAACCATTTCCTGGACCTGTTCGATATCGCCCATCTCGACGGGCAATGTATGGACCTCGGCCCCGGACGCCGATAGCCGGGCCACCGCCGCCGCACCTTTCTCCGCGTTGCGGGAGGTGATGACCACACGTCCGCAGCCCTGCGCGATCAGCTCCCGCGCTATGGCGAAGCCAAGACCCTGGGAGCCACCTGTGACCAACGCACCTGTCGGTTCATGCACGCCCACCTATGCGGCTTCCGCATATTCGGGTTGCGTCTTGGCACCCGTGATATAGGCGACGACATCCTGCCCGTCGGTCTCCGACTTAAGGAGGTTGGCGCAGATGCGCCCCCGACGAAACACGACGATACGGTCCACGAGGTCGAAGACCTGACGCATGTTATGGCTGATCAGGACCAACGGCTCGCCCTGCTCTTTCAGGGTCTTCACGATGTTCTCGACCTGTGCCGTCTCCTGCACGCCTAGCGCCGCCGTCGGTTCGTCCATGATCGTCAGCCGCGAATGGAATGTCGCCGTCCGGGCGATGGCGACGCATTGCCGCTGTCCGCCGGACATGTTGCGGATCGTGTTACGGATGTTGGGAATCTTCACGGCGGTTTTCTCAAGCCCCGCCAGTGTCGCGTCGCGCATCGCCCGATAGTTCAGTACACGGAACGGGCCCAGAAAATCCCAGAGCGTCATTTCCCGCCCGAGGAACAGATTGTCGGGCACGTCCAGGTCATCGGCGAGCGCCAGCGTCTGGAACACCGTCTCGATTCCCGCCTCGCGGGCGTCCAGGGGCCCCGAGAAACTCACTTCTTCCCCATAAAGCCAGATCTTGCCCCGCGTGCGCTGCTCGACGCCTGTGATCTGGCGAACGAAAGTGGACTTGCCAGCCCCGTTATCGCCCATGATCGCGACATGCTCACCCTTGCGGAGCTCGAAATCCGCGCCTTCCAGCGCGTGAACGCCACCGTAATGTTTGGTCAGATCCTGGGTCTTCAGGACAATGTCTTCGCTCATTTCGACTCCTCCCGGATCACGACTTCATCGTGGCGCGCCGCTGGCGCCATTGGTCAAGTACCACGGCCGCGACGATGATCGCTCCCTTGACCATTTCCTGATAGAACGCATCGAGGCGCAGATAGGTGAAGCCGGAAATGATCACACCGAATATCAACGCCCCCAATACGGTCCCGATGATCGAGCCGCGACCACCGGCGAGGGAAACGCCGCCTATCACGGCCATCGCGATGGCGTCGAGTTCGTAGACCAGCCCCATACCCGACTGCGCCGTGAGGTTCTTGGAACTCAGCACGATCGCCGCAAAGGATGCCAGCATCCCGGCGATGGTGTAGACCAGCACTTTATGGCGGGCGACGGCGATGCCGCTCATCCGGGCCGCGTCCTCGTTCGAGCCGATCGCATATGTATGTTTGCCGTAGACGGTGAATTTAAGGATCAGGTGGAACAGTACGGCCAGCAGCACGAACCACACAACGGGCATCATTCCGCTGCCGATCCACGCGTATTGGTCCGTCGGGAAGCTGATCGGATTTCCGTGGGACCACCATTTGGCGACACCGCGCGCCGACACCATCATGCCGAGAGTGGCGATGAACGGTGGAATCCGGGTATAGGCGATCAGCAGTCCGTTTATCCCTCCCGCCACGACTCCGCAGCCGAGCCCCACCAGCACCGGCACGATCACCGGGAGGTCCATAGCCCAAAGTCCGAAGATCGCCTTGGGGTTCGGATTACCGTTCACCAGTTCCGTCTGCCCGAAACTCATGGCGATCATCGCCGTCGCACCGACGATCGAGCCGGAGCTCAGATCGATCCCACCCGAAATGATCACCTGCGTGACACCGATGGCGATGATGCCGATGATCGAAACCTGCAGAATGATGATCTTGAGCCGCGCTTCGTTGAAGATGGAATCGAACCGGTCCTTGGTATCGAACAGAAGGCTCTGGCCTTTCATATAGGGAAGCAGCTGCCCGAGCGCCTCGAAGATCACGATGATAAGGATCAAAGCGATGAATATATTAACCTCATTGGGCCAGGCCCGTTTGCTCCTGTCGAATGTCAGACCTCCCGTCCCATGCTTCGATTCGGCCATGACTCAGGCACCTCCTTTGGTTGACCCCTCACGCGCGTGGCATTCGGTTCGGACGGTGTGGGGTGGCGGCGCGTCTGGCGCCACCCCGTTCAGTCAGTTTTTCGCGAGGAACCGGTCGATGTTGGACGGCAGGACCAGCTGGAAGGGGATGTAGACTTTCTGGTCGACTTCCTCTCCGCTGACCAACGCGATCGCGGTGTCGACGGAACCCGCACCCTGTCCGATTGCGTCCTGGAAGACGGTCACGTCCAGATCACCCGCCTGCATCGCCAGGAGCGCGTCCTGGGAGGCATCGACGCCGGTCACGATGATCTCGTCCATGTCCAGACCCGCGGCTTTCATCGCCTGGATCGCTCCGATGGCCATTTCATCGTTGTTGGCGAAGACGATGTCGAATTCCTCGCCGGCTGACAGCCAGTTCGTCATGAGGTTCTGCGCCTCCTCACGATCCCAGTTCGCGGTCTGTCGGTCGATTAGGCTGATGAAGCTGCACATGTCGATGCCGACAATATCATCCACGTCCTTCGTGCGTTGGACGGCGGCCTGGTTCGAAAGCTGGCCCATCAGGAGATAACCTCTCGCTCCACCGGCCTTTCCGGCGGCGCGCAGCAGTTTGCAGCCTTCGAACGCCGCGAGCGTTCCCGACTCGATTTCGTTCGACGCCACGAACGCCTGGGTCGAGGGGAGGCTGTCCACATTGTCCGGTTCCCTGTTCACGAAGACCAGCGGTACGTCACCGGCCGCCGCGGTCATTGCCGCACCTGCGGAGGTATCGACGATGTTGACGATGATGGCGTCCACACCCGCCGCAACGAAGTTTGTGACCTGGTCAAGCTGCTTGGCCACATCGTCGGTGGCGTCCTCGACCTGCAGGTCGACGCCGTCGAGTGATGCGGCATGCTCGACCATACCGTTGCGCATGACCGTGAGCCAGTTGTCGTCGAAGCGCGCGATGGTGGCTCCGATGGTCTGCGCCATGGCACCGGTGCCCATCAAGGCAACCAGACCCGCTCCAATGAGTATCCTGTTCATTCCGTTACTCCCTAGTTTGCCGGTGTCCGGCACACCGTTCCTGTATTCCGCCGGAGGCCCGTTTCAGGGCGGCTGTCCATCTACCTCGCATATCATGCGGCCCTGTCGGCCAGATTCGAGAAGATGAATTCAAATGATCGGGCCAGATCCGTGGCCGGGTCGCACGATGCATGGGCGGATGCGGCGAAAGCCTCCATCGACACCGGGCCAGCATATCCGGCGTCCCCGAGATCGTTGACCTGCGCGGCGCTGTCGAGCCTGTCCCGAACGTTAACCAAAACGCGGTGATGGTCGCGCATTTCATGCAGCGCGAGCTGTGGATCCGTCACACCCGAAACATGGACGATTCCCGTATGTGCAGCGAATATCGGTCCTCTACCGGCCAGGGTATGATGGAACGTGTCGTGAACCAAGCGGATTCTGTCCGTCAACCCCAACGACTCGATCGCATCGACAACCTCGGACTTATGCCTGAGCGAGGAGATATCGAAACCGAGCGGCTCAACCAATCCAACCAGCCGATGCCCGGCGAGCATCGGCGCGAGTTCCCGAAGGGCGACACGCAGGTTCGCCTGACGCTCGCCGTTTCCGCTGCCATAGCCATCGCAGCGTGGGATCAGGATCACCGCCTCGGCACCGCAGTCCACCGCCGCGCGCATCACGGTCTCGGCTTCCGTGCGTTTTCGGTCCGACCAGTCGTTGAATGCCCTGACCTCGGCCAGGGCCAGAACACGCAGGCCACACTCTCGCGCCCTTGCCCGAACCGACGCGTATCCGTCCGCACCGGAAACCGATGCGGGCAGATCATTGCGATACTCAACCCCGTCGCAGCCTAGCGACCGGGCCAGCGCAAGGAAGTCATCCCAGCGCAATCCGGGCACGGATATATGGTTCAGTGCCCGGGGCAGCATGTTCCCGGCAACCTCGTTCCTCCCTACGCGGTGCGAATCCCAGAGCCAGAGCCCGGATTCCGCAACGCCTAACGACGTAAACCCTGACAAACCGGAGACTGTGGTGTCAATGATCGAACGACAATAAGGTGTCAGGATTGAAAGAATCGCCATCATACGGATGATGTGTTTCCATCATCTCAGACTGATTCCGAAATATGGATCAGAGGTTCGAGAAAGAGCTGGCTGGGAACGTTACCGCCATTTCCATGTATGGTGCCCTTTACCATTCCCGTGAGGTCGGAGCAGATCCGCCGCACAGGCGTGGCGATGACCATCGTGACGTATCCATCGCGCAGCGCACTGCGCGATTCGGGTGTCAGTTCATTGACGACAAGCGATACCTCTCCGGGTCGCCGGACCT
Source organism: uncultured Rhodobacter sp. (assembly GCA_965201085.1). GTDB lineage: Bacteria > Pseudomonadota > Alphaproteobacteria > Rhodobacterales > Rhodobacteraceae > JAPOUP01. The sequence goes on from CBDAVS010000025.1 coordinate 821,380, forward strand.
CGCGCAACGCCTGGATCGCTCCTTCCATCCCGCCACCCGCCAGATACAGTCCGGCCACATCCGGATGCGCCGCGAGCAGATGAAGCGTCGCTTCGTAAGTCAGCTGTCGGGTTTCCAGATTCACCAACGTGTCGAGTATCCTGAACTGCGGCATCGACTCGCGGAAAAAGCTGCGGAACCCGGTTTCGCGCAATTCGTGTCCATGCCATCGGTGACCGCCGACGAAGATCGCGATCTTGGCGGGTCGGTGCACCGCCGTCGCAAGCATCCATGCCGCGATTCGTCCGACCTTTAGGTTGTTGAGGCCGATATAGCTGGCCCGCTCCCCCTGCGCGAAATCGTTGAACAGGGCGAAGACAGGAATTCCGCAGTCCTTGAGATCAAGAACGGCTTCCGTGATCAGATGATGGTTCACCGCCGTCGCCGCAACGGCGTCTGCCCGACCCTTCATGTTGAGCAGCAGTTCGGCCACCTCGGACGGCGACTGCGAAACCGCGAAGTCGATCACCGCGTGTCCGAGGATGCCGGGCTCGGACCGCGCCGCGTGTTCCGCCTCTTCCGCCAGCGCTCGGTAGAATGCCTGGCGCTTCTTCTGCAGCACGTAGCCAACGCGCAGTTCGGGCAGGCCGGCCCGCAGCCGCTGCTCGATCAGGTTGGTCGCGTGGTATCCTATGCGATGCGCGGCCTCGCACACCCTACGGGCCGTTTCCTCCCGGACCTTGAGGCGGCCGTTCAGCACCCGATCGACGGTGGCGACGCTGACTCCGGCTTCGTTCGCAATGTCCTGGATGGTCGGTCGTCGTGCCATATCCTCTCTCATTGCTGATGGAATCACATCAGATCATTCCAGCATAACCTGACGCAAAATCAATCCCGTCCCGGGAACCGGATCCGACGACATTCCCGTTGGCTGGATTTGTCCGGCGGGACCGTGTTCAGAACCGAGCGGATGGCTGGGATCTCTCGGATTTCCCTGACTGTGCCAGCGATGCCCGGAGACGCCGTTCGCTTCGTCGCATACCTCAGCGGACTGCCTGAAACGGAAACACGACGGGAACCCGCGAGAGGACTCATGCCGCACGGCGATATGTCTGGTAACGCTTCCCACACGCCGGAGAAATGGCTTCGCGGCCGGAAAAGGCACATCCTGCGCACCGCATGAACGCCCGCTTCCAACCGATGTTGTATCTCGGCAAGCCTGACTCCGGAATCCCCCCCCCGTGCCGGTTTGAAGTGCAACACTTCGGGTGGTGGGAAGCCGCGCCGTGGGCGCAGGATATTGCGAATCGGCCAGATAGCGGCGACAGTCCATGTGCGCAGGATAGGAGAGTGTCATGCCCGAGGGCTACCGTCATCTGACCTTCGACGGAAGATGCCGGATATACGCGACGGGGAAAGGCGGACTTTCGAACGGAGCCGTCGCGAGGCGGCTGGGGCGCGCCCCGTCCACGGTATCGCGGGAGCTCCGGCGCAACGCCGGCGGTCGGGGCTACCGCCACAGGCAGGCGCAGAGGAAGGCCACCGAGCGCCGGAGCGATGCCTCTTCGGTTCCGCGGAAGCTGACGGAGGAGCGTCGGGAGCGGGTCGTGGCGAAGCTTGCGGAGGGCTGGAGCCCGGAACAGGTCCCGGGCCGCCTCCGGCTGGAGGATCCGGAGATGGTGGGCAGGCAGCGGATATACGACCTGGTCAGGGCCGACCGGCGGGACGGCGGAACGCTCTGGACGCACCTGCGGCGGCGGGGAAAGAAGCCGAACCGGCAGGGTGGCCGCCACGCGGGCCGGGGCCACATCCCGGGCCGGAGGGACATCCCGGAACGCCCGGAGACCGTCGGGGAGAAGGCCCGGACCGGCGACTGGGAGGCGGATACCGTGATCGGCGGGGCCCACAGGGGGGCGGTGGTGTCGCTCGTGGACCGCGCGTCGAAATTCACGCTTCTCCGGAGGGTTGGCAGGAAGAAGGCGAAGAAGGTCCGGAGGGCGATGGTCCGCATGCTCCGGTCCACCGGCATCCCGGTGCACACGGTCACGGCGGACAACGGCAGGGAGTTCGCGGAGCACGCGAAGGTGGCGAAAGCGCTCGGTGCGGACTTCTTCCTCCCGACGCCCTACCACTCGTGGGAGCGCGGTCTGAACGAGCGTACCAACGGGCTGCTGCGTCAGTATCTTCCGAAGGGAACGGATCTGCGTCAGGTCACGGACGCGCGGGTCAGGGAGGTCCAGGACATCCTGAACGCGCGTCCGCGCAAAGCGCTCGGCTACCTGACGCCGGCCGAGGCGATCGGCCTGGCGCAGCCTCCCTGAGGCGCCTGGACCTGTCGGCTGGCGGGAGGAAAGGACCATACCGGCGGGACCGTCCGGGGTTCGGTCGGGCTCCGCCCTCCCTTGCCCGGGCGGTCCCGCCGCGGAGCCTTGCGGCCGGCGGAAGGCCCGGATACGCCCGGATCCGAAGGGACAGCCGCCGCATTCCACGCGGAATCCGGACCCCTGGCCGGAAAATCCTTCAATCCCGGCCCGCCCGGTCCGCCCGGGCTTCGCCCTCGCTCCGGGGGTGGGCCGGGATTGCACTTCAGACTGGCACTGGGGCCCGATAAGACGGATCCAGCCAAGCATTCAGGCGTCTCGTCGGCGTCGAAGCGTATCCGAACACCGCGTCTGATCGCTCTTTGGATCAATCTCACCCGCGAACCGTTCAGACGCGTGAACGATGGCAGCCCAGCCCGTCTCGGGTCAGACCTGCCGGTCCGAGGCTGTTGCCCGAAATTCCCGCCGCTCTATGGCCAATTCCCGGTTCTCCCTACGATACCTCGCCGGTGAAGCGCCATAGGAGGAAACAAACGCGCTGTAAAAACTCGACAGCGACTTGAACCCGCTGTCAAACGCGATGCTGACTATCTTGGCGTCGGTCTCATGGAGCAGCATACGCGCGTGAGAAAGACGTATATGCGTCAGATATTCCTTTATCGACCGCCCCATGACCTGCCGGAAAAGCTTCATCGCATGCCCCTGGCTGAGGTTGACCGATTCAATGACCTCACCGACGTTGATCGGGCGGACATGATTGTCGGCGATAAACCGGATCATCGACTCCACATAGCGCATCGATGCGGCCGGTGCCGTCAGTTTCCGGTTCACGCTATCCGAGACAAGCATTTCATCCCAGCCTTCAAGCGCGATGCGGCGCAGGCGCGCCTCGACTTCCGCCAGATGCAGCCGGCGCCATGCAATATCCTCCCGGTCCCGCTCGGAATAAAGCCGGTCGAAAAGATGCGCGTCGCCATCGGGATCCGCTCTCGCCAGGATGAGGCAGCCAGCCAGCACCGCCTTCACCATCGCCGCCGGCAGCGACCAGCGCAGAAATTGATCAAGCGAAAGATAGACATTCGTGATAACCCCGATCCCCCCGACATCGGTTACCCGATGGGGAGCCGCCCCCCAGAACACCGCGATTCGGTCCGGAGGCAGCGGCACCAACCTGTCGGAAAACGAATACTCAAGGCGGCAGCCCTGAAGGAAATTGATCTCGATCGACATGTGATGATGATATGGTGTGCGGAACCTCAAGGGCCTATGCCGCTCGACCAGGAGCCGATATGGACCCGGAACACGCCCCGGATCGACCAGTTCCGAATAGTCCTCGGCATCCGGCATCTCGCGCTCCCGGCACCGGACAGGCATCACATACCTCCCCCTATAAGGAAGACTCCCTTCCGTGACGTCGCCCCGGTCGAACCAATGACCCCGCCAGACACAGGCACGGTCGGTTTCCCGACCAACGCGTTCCCGCCAGCGCTCATGGCGCGGACCTTCCGTTCCACCTGAAACGAATGAGGCGGCGCGGCGCGTCCCGATCCATCCTCCGGAACCGAAGCGCGATGGGCATTCAGCCAGCCGGGGAGCACACCGAATTTCCCGCCGAACGCCTTCCGGTGGCCGGTGTCGCGGTCTACGGCGGCCACCAACGGTCCGCTCCGAACTCCGCTAGGCCCTGCGCATAGTCCGGCGCGATGTTACCGGGGCCTACGATCACCCGGCGAACCTCATTTGATTTCCTCATTCCACTCCCGCCGCTTCGCCGGGCCTATCCACGATGAGACTACAGCGCGGCCTCAACCAGCCTCCTTGTGTAGTCGGTTTTCGGATTCCCGAGCACATCCGCGGTTGACCCCGACTCAACCACATTGCCCTGCTGCATGACGATGATGTTGTGGCACAGTGCGCGGACCACCTTCAGGTCGTGGCTGATGAACATATAGGACAGGTCATGTTTCCGCCTGAGATCCCGCAGCAGATCGATGATCTGCGCCTGGATCGACAGATCGAGCGCGCTTGTCGGCTCGTCAAGCAGGATGAATTTCGGCCGGAGCACCATCGCTCTCGCGATCGCGATCCGCTGGCGCTGCCCACCGGAAAACTCGTGGGGAAACCGGTCCATCACCGCGGGATTCATCTGCACCTCCGACAGGGCGTCCTCGATCATCCTCTCGCGCTCTTCACCGCTCCCGCCGATCCCGTTGACGACAAGGCCCTCACCGATGATCTGGCGAATGATCATGCGCGGATTCAGCGAAGAGAACGGATCCTGGAACACCACCTGGATCTCGGTGCGCAGCGGACGCATCCCGGACCGGGACAGATGGTCGATCCTTGCGCCGTCAAAGCGGATCTCGCCGGCCGTGGCGGCCTGCAGCCTGATCAGCGACATGCCGAGCGTCGACTTGCCGGAACCGCTCTCACCCACGATCCCCAGCGTCTCACCGGACCGAACCGAAAGCGACACGTCGTTGACAGCCACCAGGTCAAGAACCTGTCGGTTCCAGATAGATCCGTGACGGATGCGGTACACGTTTCGCACGCTCCGCCCCTCAATGACCGCTGGTGCGTCTTCAGGCAACGGATCAGGCAGACCCGAAGGTTCTGACTCGATCAGATGCCGCGTATAGGGATGCTGCGGTTCGTTGAACAGCCGCTCCGTTGTGCCGCGTTCCACGATTTCACCATAGCGCATCACGCAGACACGGTCAGATGTACGGCGCACCACGCCCAGATCATGGGTGATCAGGATGATCGCCATGCCATGGCGTTCCTGCAGCCGTTTCAGCAGCGTCAGGATCTCGGCCTGCACGGTCACGTCCAGCGCGGTCGTCGGTTCATCGGCAATCAGAAGGTCCGGCTCGTTGGCAAGGGCCATCGCGACCATCACCCGCTGCCTCTGGCCTCCGGAGAGCTGGTGCGGATACTGGGCGAACCGCGCTTCGGGATCCGGGATCTGCACCTCCCTGAGCAGACGGATCACCTCGGCGCGGGCTTCGGCCTTGCTCACTTTCCGATGGTTCAGGATGATCTCCGCCACCTGGTCGCCGATACGGTAGATGGGATTCAGGCTGGTCAGGGGTTCCTGAAAGATCATGGTGATCCTGTCGCCGCGGATCTCCTGCATCCTGTCTTCGGTCAGGGACATCAGTTCCTCTCCGCTGAACCGGACCGAAGCCCCGTCACCGACGGAGGCGTTCTCCGCCAGCATACGCATGACGGCGCGCGCTGTGACCGACTTGCCGGAGCCGCTTTCCCCCACAAGCGCCAGTGTCTCTCCCCGTTCGACCCCGAACGAGACGCCGTTTACCGCGTTGACAGTCCCACCGACCGTGCGGAAATCGACCTTCACGTCCCGCACGCTCAGAAGCGGAGGCGCCGTGCCGTCAGGCATTGGAATAGGGATCCATGGCATCGCGAAGGCCGTCGCCGAAGGCGTTGAACGCCAGCACGGAGACGATGATCATGCCAACCGGCGCCATCATCCACGGCGCGGAGGAGAACGACTGGAAATCGAGCACCTGGTTCAGCATGGAGCCCCAGCTCACCATCGGCTGCTGCACCCCGACGCCGAGGAAGGAGAGGAAGCTTTCCAGCAGTATGATCTCGGGCAGGGCATAGGTCGCCCAGACGATGATGTGGCTCGATACGTTGGGCAGCAGGTGGCGCAGCAGGATACGCCCGGGTCCCGCGCCCACCGCCTCCGCCGCGCGCACGTAGTCCAGCCCGCGCATGGCGATCGTCTTGCCGCGCAGTTCCCGGCTTACGTCCGCCCAGCGCAGCAGCACAAGGATCGCCGCGAACATGAAGAAAATGACCGTCGGATCAGCCCGCCGCGGCAGAAGCGCGACAAGCGCGAGATACAGTGGAAGGTCGGGAAAGGCTTTCACGAATTCCACGACCCGCTGCGCGACCAGATCGTAAAGCCCCCCGAAATATCCCGAACTCACTCCGATCACCGTTCCGATGAACCCGGCCGCGAGCATCACGGTAAAACCCATCAGGAGCGTGACGCGCGTGCCGTGAATCATGCGCGAGAACACGTCTCGGCCCAGATTGTCGGTGCCGAGCAGATGCACGCGCGTACCGTCCCGGGAGCCGAAAAGATGGATGCTGAAAGCCGCACCCAGGAACCTCCATTCGGACCCCTGAACGAACAGTGCAAGATCGGTCCGCTGCTCTGGATCGGGCACGAAGGTGATCTCGAAGGTGTTGGCGTCCATCTCCTCGGTCATGCCAAGGACATGCGGCGATGCCAGCCTTCCATCCGAGTCGAGGATCCGCACCATCTGCGGAGGCGTGTAGAGCGCGGCGCTGTTGGTGGCCGTGGGCGGGTAAGGAGCCAGGAAATCGGCGAATATCGCCGTCAGGACGACCAGAACGCAGAGGACCAGCCCGCCCATCCCGTAGAGGTTGCGCCGAAACCGCCTACGCACCAGCTGTCCGTAGGAGAGTGAATGCGCGGACCGTGCCTCGGCCGGACCTGCTGGCGAGCCGGCTTCCGCCATCAGCTCCCGCGCTCCATGGTCGCCTCCCGTACCCGCGGGTCAAGCAGGGCCAGCAGCAGATCGGCCACCAGGTTGCCGATCACGATGGCTACGGCGACCACCAGGAAGATCGCCGAGACCACATACATGTCCCGCGTTCCCACCGAAGAAAGGATCAGCGGTCCGATCGTCGGCAGGCCGAGAACGATCGCCACCTCGATCTCGCCCTTGATCATGTAGTCGAAGCGGGTGCCAAGGTTCATGACCACTGGATGCAGCGCGTTCGGAACGGCGTGCCGCCACAATGTCCTGTTCCGCGACAGCCCTTTGGCGCGGGCTGTCTCGATGAACTGCATGTTCATCACGTCAAGCAGGTTCCCGCGCATGATCCGCAGCGTATAGGCCTGACCGGCCCAGACCGAGATCAGGATCACTGGCCAGACATGCAGGAACCAATCCCAGACCTTGGCCCAGCTGAAGTGATCCTGGAGGATGAATTCGGGGGAATAGAACGAACCGATATAGGGCGAGTGATAGACGAAAGCGAGAAAATATAGGATCACGAGCGCGACGATGAATTTGGGAACAACGATGCCGGTGAAGGCGAACAAGGTCGCAAGCGTGTCACCGAAGCGGTACTGGTTCTTTGCGGCGTGGATGCCAAGCAATATGCCGATCAGCTGGCTGAGCACGATCGCCACGACCGCAAGTCCGAGCGTTCGCCAGAAGCGCAGGCCGATCACCTCCGCCACCGGGCGGGACTGTATGAAACTGTGCCCGAAATCCGCCGAAAAAACGATTCCCTTTATCCAGATCCAGTACTGGACGTAGAATGGCTGGTCGAGGCCGAGCCGTTCGCGAAGCGCGGTCGCCTGCACCTCCAACTCGGTGCGCGACTGTCCTGTCTGGGCCATCGCCTGATGCATCCAGGTATCGACGTAATCGCCCGGGACCGCAAGGATCAGCCCGAATGACACCATGCTGATACCGATCAGGAGTGGAATCATGGCAGCCAGTCGCTGCAACATGAACAACAGAACCCCCATTCGGCTCCGCACCCCCGCTTGCCTGGGCCCGCGCCCCTGTCAGGGCGGAAAGGCTTGGTCCGGCCCGTTCCGCAACGGGCCGGACCGGTTCGCATCGACTCAGTATTGAGGTATCGTACCCGACAGCAATTCGTCGACCTGGTCTTCCGCGGCGGCCCATAGCCGTTCACGCACGACACCGTCCTCGGCCCACTCGAACATGAAGACCGGCGTTCCGGGATGCGCGTTTCTGATCCGCTTGTTGATCAGTAGCGCCGCAGGCGCCTGCGTCAGTCCGACCGTGTAGACGTTTTCCGTCCAGTTCCGCTGGATGATGCGGGCCGCTTCGGCAGCCTCGGCTGAATCCCATGTCTGCTGGACCGTATTCACGGCATCAACCATTTCCCGCTCCCAGTCGAACAGGTTCCGGTTGCCGTCGTCGTCGACCTGATGCCAGTCGGGACAGTTGTCCGAAATCGGCACGTAGTCACAGGTCTGCCTCGTCGGAACCAGCCAGTGATGCCGGCGCTGGATCATGTTCCAGTTGCCGCTGTCAGCAACCGGCTCCAGTTCGTCAACAGCGCGTGGAAGGATGCGGATACCGACCTCCGAAAGCTGCGAAACCACCGCGTCGACCTGTTTCTTGTCAGTGGGCTCGCCCGTATCGTAGGCGAGGTCAATCTCCATATCCGCGCCGGTCCCCGGCAGGTTGCGAATACCGTTGCCGTCCGTGTCGGCCAGACCGAGAGCATCGAGCATTTCGTTCGCCCGGTCCCGGTCGAACCCGTAGAGAACCGTGGAGTCGTAGTCGTAATACGGGCTGCCAACGGAGAATCCACCCGGATAGGGATAGGTGAACGGCCCGCGCGCTATCGACTGTCCGATCGCTTCACGGTCGAGCGAACGGCTCACGGCGATGCGGAAATCAACGTTGCGGAAGAATGTCCGCAGCTCGGCATCGATTTCGTCCTCCACTCCCTTGTTTTCGGAGAGATTGAATTCCAGCTCCCAGGAAAGAACCCGCGGACCGAACTGGGCCTTGGTCGGGCTGTCCTCCGCCTGCGACTGCTTCAGGGCCTCGACATAGTTACCGGGATTCTCCATGTTCGAGAAGTCACCCGTTCCGGCAACCGCCTGGGTCGTGCGGTCCGACCAGGTCGTGAGCTTGAAATGCATCTCGTTCATGTATGGCAGCTGGTTGCCAGCCTCATCCACCTTCCAGTAATATGGATTACGCCGCATGACGACGATCTCGTCGGGACGATGCTCGACCGGCACCCATGGACCCAGCACCACGGCAGGGGTCACGTCCGCCGGCAATGCGTTACGGTAGCTGTCATAGGTGGCGTCCGAACTGTATTTCGGGTGGTGATCCTTCAGGATATGGCTTGGACCGGGGCAGCCCTGGATATAGGCCAGCGACTGCAGCCGCGACGGACCCTGCGGAGCGGTGAAGTCAAACTGGACGGTATGATCACCGATCACCTCCATCGTCGTTCCCGCTCCCATGCCTTCCGGTGCCATCCAGGCCGCAACATTCTCGTCCAATACATTGTCTTCCCACCAGAAACGAACGTCTTCGGCATCGAACGGATCCCCGTCGGACCAATTCGCGTCGACAAGATGAAGCGTCAGCTCCGTTCTGTCGTCGTTCCATTCCCAGGATTTCGCCAGATTTGGCAACGGGCCGGACTGGTCCTCGGCCTTGACCTGCCAGAGCGGACCGACACGTACCAGACATTCCTGCATGGCCATATTGATGCCGCCCCATCCCTGATGCTGTCCGGCCATCCAGTTCCACCCTTCCGGCCGTCCACCGATCACATGACGGAACACACCACCATATTCACCGATACCATCCGACATCGCGGCGGTAAGATGCACCAGAGGCTCGCTCGGAAGACGGTCCTCCACCCGCGGCAGTTCACCAGCCGCCACCATGTCCGACAGAAACGGCGATTCGCTGTAGCTTTCCAGCGCCCCGTAGGTCCAGAGTTCATCACGGCCGAGAAGATCATAGTTCAGGCTGGCCATGCTCCGTTCGGGTGGCATCTGTTCCTGCGCCAGCGCCGCTCCCGCATGAAGACCAGCCAGACTGACCCCCGACATCAGGGCAATCCGCAACCTCTTTTCATATCCGTTCATCGGGTTTCTCCCCCCTATCCACAGTCAACGATGCTGGTAATACTGCTATCGTCATGCCACCTAATTCTTCCGATTTATTCTCATTAATCTCCTGTATCCCGTGATTTCAATGCGATGATTCAACCGACGAACCGCGCTGTGCGGTACCCGTCGCGCCCGGACCTCCGAATCGCCACGCAGATACGCATGGCAAAACCGATGAATTCCGTCAAGAATCATCAACCTGCTGCGGTTCCGGTAAACCTCAAGTGGAAACGACAGGTCCGAACGTTCGATCCTCGCGTATTCCGATGTATGAATTTCCGGGTGCCCGATCACCATGCGGGGCGTGATACGGTATTCTCGACCGAAGGGGTCCGGCCAGACCGGCGCGTCCAGATGCCATTCCAGCGCCGCAATCGGAAGCGTATCGACGGGCAGGTCGAGTTCCCAGAGCATCGGAACATCCCAGTCGATCGAATACCAGTACCGCTCGATCAATGCAGGAAGTCGTCGCATCGGCTTTCATGCCATATGTAAGAGAATTCAGGAACAATACCTGAGATAACCGGTAGTCGCACTTCACGCCGTGAAATAGCCATTCCTGACGATACCCTACCACCGGTCGAAACGCGACCGCATTACCCACGGAGCGTCTTTGGATATGTCCCCTGATCCCAAGGTTGCGTTCATCGGCGCGGGATCCACGGTGTTCATGAAGAGCATCGTCGGTGACCTGCTGCAGAAGGAAGCGCTTTCCGGCGCCCATGTGTCACTGATGGACATCGATCCGGGCCGGCTTGAGGATTCAGGCGCCGTCGCCCGAAAGCTGGTCTCGAGCCTCGGCGTATCCGCCTCCGTCAGCACCCATACGGATCAACGGGAAGCCCTCGACGGCGCGGATTTCGTCGTCGTTGCGTTCCAGATCGGCGGCTATGAACCCTGCACGGTGACGGACTTCGAGGTTCCGAAGCGGTACGGCCTGCGCCAGACGATCGCCGACACGCTGGGCGTCGGCGGCATCATGCGGGGCCTGAGGACCGTGCCCCATCTGTGGAGCGTCTGCGGGGACATGCGTCAGGTCTGCCCCGACGCGCTCCTGCTCCAGTACGTGAACCCGATGGCGATCAACACCTGGGCGATCTCGGCGAGATACCCCGAAATCAGGCAGGTCGGCCTGTGCCATTCCGTCCAGGGCACGGCCGGGGAGCTGGCGCATGACCTCGACATTCCGGTCCAGCGCATCCGCTATCGCTGCGCCGGTATCAACCACATGGCTTTCTACCTCAGGTTCGAGGAGATCATGGAGGACGGTAGCCACCGGGACCTGTATCCCGACCTTCGCCGGGGCTACGCCGAGGGACGGCTTCCGAAGCCGCCCGTGTCGAATCCTCGCTGCCCGAACCGGGTCCGCTACGAGGTCATGTCCCGGCTGGGATATTTCGTCACCGAGAGTTCGGAGCATTTCGCCGAATATGTCCCGTGGTTCATCAAGCGCGGCAGGCCGGACCTGATCGAGGGATTCGCAATCCCGCTGGACGAGTACCCGATTCGCTGCGTCGAGCAGATGGAGCGCTGGCGGGCCGAGGCGGAGGAATACCGGGAGGCCGGCGCGGTCGAGGTCGGGGAAAGCCGTGAATACGCCTCCGAGATCATGAATTCGGTGTGGACCGGCCGGCCGTCGGTCATCTACGGCAATGTCGCGAACGCCGGACTGGTCACGTCGCTTCCGGAAGGATGCGCCGTGGAGGTGCCGTGTCTGGTGGACCGCCATGGCATTCAGCCAACGCGGGTCGGGGATCTGCCGCCCCAGCTTGCCGCCCTCATGCGCACCAACGTCAATGTCCAGGAACTGACGGTCGCGGCCCTCATGACGGAGAACCGCGAACACATCCACCATGCCGCGATGATGGATCCGCACACCGCCGCCGAACTGGATCTCGGCCAGATCCACAGCCTGGTGGAGGACCTGATCCAGGCCCACGGCGAGTGGCTGCCGCGCTGGGCACGTGGATGAGCCAGTCTGAAAGTCCACCGTGTTTCGGCCTGAAATTCAGCACTTCATCAGGTATCTGAACACTGCGTGGATTCAAGCTTCAGCTTTCCAGATGCGGTCGCTGGCGGCGCTCCGCATCCGGTCCCGATGGCGTCCGACCCGACAGTTAGGCAGGCAGGCCACTCTGCCGGGCGCACCGAAGCGCCGCCATTTTGTCCGCACGCCCGACTTCCCCAGGACCGGACTGAATGCCAGTGATGAACACCGTATGTGGACGGGGTAACGCGATGTACCTGCGGCCAAAGCGAAACCGGAACTGTCTTCGCCCTGATCCAGCAACAGGCTGATGAGCAGACGACCCGGAGCCACCGACTGAACCCCCAAAATATCCGGCATTGCGCATGTTTCACTACCCCCGAAACTTCGCTTCGCCCTACCGTCTGTCAGACTTCGTAGCCTTGCGTTTTGCGCTTCCGGCAATCATGCTTCCGACAGCGCTCTTCAGTCCCCCGGCAACAGCCAGGAACAAACTCGACCCCATCCTCATGACGCCCGCATGACGGGCGCGGCTTCGACCAAAGAACGGCATCACGGCAGGGAGGCTTCAATGGAACAGACGGAATCCATCGGCCAATGCCTGACGGAAATGGAACGCTACCTGTTCGACCTGAACGGGTTTCTGGTCCTGAAGAAAGCGCTTGCGGCAGACGAGGTTTCGGCCTGCAACGCCATACTCGACGAACTTCAGGACTGCGGTTCCGGCGAATGGATCGGCCATGTTCAGGGCCATAACTTCACCGGAAGCCACGAGGGGCTGAATCTGCAGCGGATCTACGAGGCTGCACAGCCATTCGAACGGCTTATCGACCACCCAAGCTGGATCGATAAGGTGACCTGCTGCATCGGAACCGACAGGCCGAATTCTGACGGCCATCACGGTTCCTGCTTCATCGACGAGAACTTCGCGTCAATCCGCGGCCCCGGTCAGGCGATAGGTCTGCATTCCGGAGGACACGAGCGCGTGACACGCTGCCAGTTTCGCTATCACGACGGACAGTTCCACTGCGGACAAATCAACATCCTGATGGCGTTCTGCGATATTGGCCCTGGCGATGGCGCGACGATGGTCATCCCCGGCAGTCACAAATCGAACATCAAGCATCCCGAATTCGCGCAGGGAAGCATGACCACCGAAAAAGGAACATCCGTGGACGGGATCACAGGCGCCGCGGAAGTGCATCTGGAAGCAGGTGACGCGATCATGCATGGATCGGCCCGGCGCATTTCGCCAGGGTTTCGCCGAACAGCCGTCTACCGCTATGGACCAAGCCGGGGGTTTTTCCGCCATCCTCACCGTCCTTCGGCGGAATTGCTCTCACGTCTGACGCGGCGCCGGAAACGGATTGTCATGCCACATGAGAATCCCAAAGGACCGGATTCCCCGAATGACGAAGTTTTCCCCATTCACCCCGCAATGAAGAGCGCACTGTGACGGCAGGCGCGCGGAATACGGAAATTGTGGTGGTCGGCGGTGGAACCGCAGGCTGGCTGACCGCGTTGGTACTTCAGTCGACAGCCCGTCGCTCCGGGCTCTCGGTTGATATCACATTGGTCGAGTCCAGCTCCATACCGACCGTCGGAGTGGGTGAGGGAACGACCGCTGTCTTCAGGAGTCTGATTCTCGATCTGGGTTTCGACGAATTTGAATTCCTTCGCGAAACGGAAGCGACCTTCAAGTATGGTATCCGCCATCGGGACTGGCGGCGTCACAGGCACAGCTACGATGGCCCCATCGACAATCCACAGGCCGTCGCGGGTCCGCCACAGGGAAACTGGCTCGATCGGTATTGCATAGGGTCGGGGCGTTCCGTTACCGAGCCACATCTATTCACCTACCTGATGAATCGCCGCCGTGCGCCATTCCTGTCGCGGGTTGGAAAGCCACCACTGCCTGTTGGCCCGTTCCACCACGCCTACCATTTTGATCAGGCGCTTGTGGGCCAGTATCTTCGCGCAAAGGCGGACGGTATGACGCATATCGATGCGGTGATAAAAGGTGCGGTGAAAGACAGCGCCAGCGGTCGGCTCACCCATGTCGTCACGGAAGATGGCCATGAGATCTCCGGCGACTTTTTCGTGGACTGCACCGGTTTCCGTCGCACACTGATCGGGCGCGAACTCGGAGCCAAGTGGGTCGGCTATGGAGACAGGCTTCCGGTCAACAGGGCCATGCCGTTCTGGATCGACCATGAAAACGACGCCGAGATCCCACCCTACACTCTAGCCTGGGCGCAGGGGGCGGGCTGGATGTGGCAGATTCCGACCTTTCGGCGCATGGGATGCGGCTATGTCTATTCGGACGATTTCCTGTCTCCTGACCAAGCCCAGGATGAAATCGAAACCGTTCTCGGCAAACCAATCAGGCCCCGAAACGACATCCGTATCGATGCGGGACGGCTGGACCGCGCCTGGATTGGAAACTGTCTGGCGGTTGGTCTGGCACAGAGCTTTTTCGAGCCGCTGGAAGCCACCTCCATTCACGGAACGGTGGTGCAGCTTCTTCTGTTCTGTCAGCATTACCTGAAAGCGGTCTGTGAAGGCCAATCCGAACCCGGCACATACAACGAGGCCGTTGCCCGTCAGGCCGAGGATTTCTGTTCGTTCATCAACATACATTATGTCAGCGAGCGCCGTGACACACCGTTCTGGAAACATGTCGCGGAATGCTGCATCGGCGGCGATGTCCTTGAACGTCTGGCTCTGTGGCGCACAAAGACGCCCTCAATCGCTGATTTTCGACCGTTTCCGGGTGGCTTTCCCCATATTGAGAACCAGCTTTACATACCCGTGCTTGACGGACTTGGACTGACCAACCGCACGGCGGCAAAGATCGAACTGGCGCAGGATCCATCCCTTCGCAAACAGGCGAGAATTCGTTTGCGGGAATTGGTGGGAGAATTTCGCCGTGCGGCAGGGAAAGCGCCCGGTCACAGGGAATTCCTGCAATCAATTAGATGAGCGGGCGGCGGACTCCATGTCCATCGACCACGCCAGACGCAGAAATCCAGATCGATTCCAACCCATTGGTTCACCGAAGTCCTTTAGTGGTTTCCTTGGCTCGATGCCACCAGGTCATGGGGCTTTCCGCTCCACCTGAAATGGCGGTCGTCGTTCCCGCTGTGATGCGCGGGATGGCCTCTGATCCCGGCGACGTAATCGTCGAGCGGGTCGAAGGTTGCGTTCAAGAGCCGCCGCCGCGCCAGCTTCGGGAAAATGCCCTCCTCCGCTCGGGGCCACCCCCTCGCTCCGGAGACGGGCCGGGGTTGCACTTCGGACTGGAAGTGGGGGGATTATATACATGTCACCACAAGCTAATTGAATCATAGAAACAATGAATTAAAAAATAGTTTGTATTTGTTATAGCTATGGTTTGATTTATTTTGTCTGTTGCCATAAGGACGCGGCAGCCGTACGGTAGTACCTACGAAACGCGAAACACAGATCAATGAGGCATGGCCATGCTTGAATGGTTAGGAAATATGCCTGACAACGCTTTTATGCCTTTGATAGCGGTTTTGAGCCTCATATTCGGGGTCGCTTGGTGGGCTGCGACCTTTACCCATAAAACCTGGGGGATGGAGAACGGACTCAAGGATTTAGGAAATGTGCTGCGCGACGTCAGGGACAATACAAGGCACATTCTCTATCACATGAACAGTGATCCTTTAACACAGAAAGGCAGTCCTGTCAAGCTAACCGAATCAGGCGAAGAGGTATCGAAACAAAGCAATGTTCGTGAATGGGCGGAAAACCAGGCTCCAATCCTATTGACCGAGACCAAAGAAAAAGATGAATTCGATACCTTCGAGATATGCGTTCGTCATGTGACATCGCTTTTTGAGAATGATCTTTCCTTTAAGAGAAAGGTCCAATCCGTGGCCTATTATCACGGTACCGATACCGTGCAGATCAGGAAGGTTTATGAAGTGGTGCTGCGGGACGTTCTGATGGGCAAAGACAGGAATTAGAGAAGATGAAGTCCGATCTAGCGAAAACGCTTGCGGGGTTTGAAACCCGCATGGCGGACAGGGAAGCTGCCAGTTCAAGGCAGCAAACCGCCAATCACAGGTGGTACATATTTGTCATTGTCGTGACCGCGCTGTTGATGCCGATGAACGGCGCGGCGGCGGCAGGGATGACGCCGCAGGAGTATTAGGACCGAATGCGGGAAATGGCCTGCAAATTGGTTGAAACCAGAGATTCATTTAGAGAAAACAATCCAGCACAGAATGATCCTAGCAACGTTTTCAAGGACGTGCCGGAGCGATCGGCGTTTAATGTTTTGGCCTTTGGGTATCATAGTGCCCTTATCAAATACGATCTACCAAAACAGTCGCTCTGGGGGTGGGAATACATCTTGGACATCGCGCGTGACCATGGACCCGTGGTCGGAATGGCCGAAACAGAACGAATCTGCGATATAGGTTTTCCGATCCGATAACCTTGAGCACCGGTTCAAGCCCTATATTTCCCCCACTTCCAGTCCGAAGTGCAACACCGGCCCGCCTCCGGAGCGAGGGCGTGGCCCGAGCGGAGGAGGCGGGCCGGTGTTGCACTTCGGACTGGAAGTGGGGGGTTATTTCCGAGCCATACATGGATTTCCATCCGCCGATTCTGGTTTCACCTTGTGAAATGACGTCCATGCCAATCAACATGCCCGCCCAACGACTCGCACACACGGTCGGGCGCACAGGGTGCGCAATGTTTTCGCTCTTCATCCGACTGATGCGGGAAAGTGATCGAAAGCGGGTCGGCTTTCATTCAGCGGCGACGTCCGAAGGTCGTGTCCCCAGTTTTCCGATATAGGCCTTGAATGCGACTATTGACGTAAAGCACCTGAAACCGGCCGTACTGGCCAATGAGATCAATTTCGCACTTTCGTCCAATAGAACCGCGACTGGCTCCGTAAGCTCCGCTTGGACCCCGTTGGGCCAAACGAGATCAAAGATCGCCCTTTGTTCACCGCTATCAGGATCGACATATTCCCAAGCGAGTTCGCCATGTGCGTAACCCTGATGCGTGACCCAATCGATCAGCTCTTCCAAGGCGCGAGCCTCTTCCTCAGTCGTAATCCCGCCTAGCAGGGTTCGGGCAGACAGACGTGCCGGACGGTGATCATCCAACAAATCCGCGTCATCATGGAGCAAGGACGTCAAACAAGCGTTCGCAGACTGCGCCAAAAGTTCTTTTCGCGCTTCGATAAAGTCGTGGTATCTGTCTATGCGCCAAAGAGCGGGGTCTTCTGGTATCCACTGCGATCGCAGAGCACCCGGGTGAGCGGTTTCGATTTCGGGAAAGTAGTCCTCCGGGCGTCTGTCACCGATATATAAGTTCGTATCCTTGGTCAGGAAACAGAAATTCGCCAGCGCGTTGACCTCCGGGCGGCTGTAATTGGCTTCGTATAGCCTCGCACGAGGGAATATGTGATGAACTTCGAGCCTGTTCATCTTTCCCAAAAGGCTGCTTTTCAAAGGAAGGCCAGTGCCCCAATCGCGGGTTTCGGTCAATCGCGTGAGCATGTAGAGCACCGGGTAGAATCGTGCGCCGACCGACCAACTGTGAAAATGCCCCGGTTCCACACGCAGCCCGCCCTGGGACAGCCGTAAATCGGCGATAAGCCTATCCAGATCACCGCCGCTTTGATCAAGGATACCCAGGTCTTTATCGATAACGCTTTCGGTCGAGGCCGAGAACCGGCCCCACATACCGCTTTGCACGTACCAAAAGAGCAGCTTGTCGCGGGTTTTCTCGTCGAGTTTGCCGCCACGGGTGTCAATATAACGAACCATCACTGGCAAGGCGTAACGCGAAAACAGCACACGATCATGGTCAAGTCCAAGCCGGCCCGCAATTAAATTAAGTGCGGTGTCGATGTGGCGGACCGCACGCTTGAGCGCGTCTGAAATTTCCTCAGCGCGCCGATCATGAAGAAAGAGAAACTTTGCTTCCCCGGTAAGCGTGGTGTTCACCGAGCGCAACAACCAATCCAATGAAAAATCATAACCTTCCGAGCGCCAGCGAGCGATGCTTTCCTTCATCTCGTCTCGGGCCTGAGGCCAATCCGCACAGATTTTTGCGAGAGCGAGATCGCCTTTCGATAGTTTGGTTCCGCCGCTATTGACTCGGTTGAAGATGTCCACGACAACATCTAGTGTCTTGTCCACGCCTGTAACTTCTTCGATATGAAAAACCTTGTCGCGAATGCCAAGAAGCTGATTAAGTCGCCCCATGTAGTCGCCAACTTTTACCACCATCTCAGGGTTCCTGGTTAGTTCCGTGATGTACGCCCCAATCCCGTCATTACCGCATTTCATCAATTCGGTGACATCTACCCAGAGTGGATCTCCGCGCATTTTGATCGGCTGGAAAAATTCGAACTCT
This sequence comes from uncultured Rhodobacter sp., assembly GCA_965201085.1. GTDB lineage: Bacteria > Pseudomonadota > Alphaproteobacteria > Rhodobacterales > Rhodobacteraceae > JAPOUP01. The sequence continues at coordinate 839,762 of CBDAVS010000025.1, forward strand.
TCGCTTTCCAGATTGAAGCGAAGATTAGAAAACGCTTTCTCATTCCCGTCGAAAAAACGCGGCGGCTTTCCCCGGATTACGCCATAAAGAGAGGTTATGCGTTGCTGTCCATCCAGCAAGAGCTTGACTACGCCGGGTGCAAGTTCGCCGCTTCCACGGTGCGTTGCGGTTGAGGCGTCGGTGGCCCAGACGAGCAGACTACCAACCGGATGACTTCTATACAAAGATTGGAACAATCCTCGAATCTGCTCCCGGCTCCAGACATAGCCCCGTTGAAATTCAGGGAGCGCCATGTGGCCATTGTCAATGTAATCGAGGATTGAGGAGATTTGCATGATTACTCACCATCAGAGGGTACCAGGACGATTGCCAACACTTTAGCCACGCCGGCACTCAGGCGCAATCGGTGGCTGCGCAACAAAGGATCTTGCGCATTTCATCATCGACTACCACGAAGAAATTATCCCGAATATTCCCGAGCAAGATGAAAGCCTCCGGGGCAGGAGCACCATCATCCTCAAACCCGGACATCGCAAGGGTCATTGTATCGGGCGCCTTCTAATGACATGGAGCCCCGTGAAATCGTTTAGGAAGCGTTCGATATCGCGAAGAGCAGAAGGCACGGACGTCGCAATGGCGGAAGATGACCGACGCGCTTTACGGTGGACGTAAGTCCTCCGATGACGAAGTGACAGGACCGCAGAACGGTGACCGGTGTGGTGGAGCGGCGGCACGGTCGGCGTTGTCACCCACAAAGCGATCCGGGCCAGTTCCTGCCTACGCCTTAGAGTTTGTTCCATAAGTTGAGTGGTCCCGCAGGATGTGGTATTCCAGATTGACCGTTTACCCAAATCCGGAGATCGCCATGCCCCGGGACAGAACCACCCAACAGCTCCATAAGCGCCCGGACGACCACAGTCAAAATGACCTGACCGACGCCGAATGGACCGTCATCGAGCCGATGCCGCCGAAGCGGGGAAGGATGGGACGGCCGCGCGGGGTCGACCTTCGGTCGGTGTTCGACGGGGGCCGGTATATCCTGTCCACGGGATGCCGGTGGCGCGCCTTACCCACCGATATCCACCGTTTTCCACCGTCCGGAACCATTTTCGCGCATGGCGGCGGAGCGGGCTCCCGGAGCGTATCGCGCATCGTCTCCGGGACCTCGCGCGGCGGTGTCCGGGGCGCTCCGCGGAGCCGGCCGCCGCCCCGGTCGACAGCCGGTCGGTGAGGACCGCGGAGAGCGGCGGCCCCCGCGGCCACCACGCCGGCAGGAAGGTGAAGGGGAGGAAAAGGCACCTGATCGTGGACACCGGCGGCACGCCGGTCGTCATGACGGTTCACACCGCCGACATCCAGGACCGGGACGGCGCACCGGACCTGACCGCGGAGCCGCCGGAGACGGTGCCGACGGTGGCCACCCGGGTCCGAAGCCGCGGGAGCGGCCTGGGGGATGGGGTTGCCGGACGTGACCGGGACCGTCGGAAAACCGGAGGATGTCAAAGGGTTCACGGTTCTCCACCGCCGGTGGGTCGTGGAGCGGACCTTCGCCTGGATGGGCCGGTGCCGCCGCCTGTCGAAGGACTATGAGCGCCTCTGCGGGAACCCGCCGGCATCCGGGGTGAGGCATCACGCGCCACCGGTCCGGGCGTGAGTGAGGCACGAACGAACGCTGGCCGCCCGCCGGTTCCCGCCCAGGCGGGTGGCGAGGGCGTCAACTCCATGAAAGACAATGGTTTGATCATATCAGTGACCTACGATTCAAACTCTTGGAAGGAGGTCACGTTGGTTCAGGGACTGTTCACCTTGCCCGTCGAATGGTCGCAGCTACTTGACGGCACCGAGTGTCAGACCGGCGATGAAGTGTTTCTGCATCAGGAAAAACATAGCGACGGGCGGAATCGCCGCGACAATCGACCCGGCGGAGACCAGATGCCATGCGGCGACCCATTGACCGTTCAGGGAGTAAAGCCCGGCCGTGATCGGCTGTGTATCGGCACCCTGGGTCAGGACGGTCGCCCAGAAATAATCATTCCAGATGAAGGTAAAAATAAGAACGCTGAGCGCTGCGATCGCCGGTTTCATCAACGGCAGGACGATATACCAGAATATCCTGATCTCGCTCACACCCTCGACCCGCGCCGCCTCAATCAGTTCCCTCGGCAGCGCACGAATGAAATTCCGCATGAAAAGCGTACAGAATCCAGTCTGGAACGCAATGTGGAACAACGCCAACCCGGTAATCGTATTGTAGAGACCCAGTTGGAGTGTAAGATCCCTCACAGGCACCATCAGGATCTGAAAGGGGACGAAATTCCCGGCGACGAACATAAAGAACACGAATAGGTTTCCACGGAATCCATAAACGGCGAGCGCAAAACCCGTCATACAGGACAGTGCGACCGCGCCGAGCACTGTCGGAATGGTGACCTTGAAGCTGTTCAGTATGTATTTTCCGATCGGCGTGTTTTCGAAAATGGCCGTGTAGTTTTCCAGAAGATTGATCGAGGTCGGCCACCCCCAGTAATTTCCCGCCGTGATGTCACCGAGCGACCGGATGGAGGTCAGCGCGACCGCGAGCAGCGGGAGCAGCCAGACCAGGAGAGCTATCGGAAGCGCCACCCTGTAAATCGCGTTGGTCGCGGGAGACCATCTCTCAACCGGCGTTGGAAACATCCTCAGAGTCCCCTCTCGTCCCGATACATCTTGTACAGGAACACGCTGATATAGACGATCATGATGAGGAACAGGACAACGGCGATCGCCGCGCCATATCCCATCCGGAACCCATATTCCGAAAATGCCTGCTCGTACATATAGAAGGCCAGCACCCGACTGGACCCCCATGGCCCGCCATCCGTCATGATCGAAATCAGGTCGAAAGACCTGAGCGCGCCGATCACCGTGACGACAATGGCGATGAAGGTCGCGGGCTTGAGTTGGGGCAGGACGATATACCACAGCATCCGCCATCCCCTGGCGTTGTCCAGCCTGCCGGCCTCAATCTGCTCCGGATCGACCGCGTTGAGACCAGTCAGATACAGGATCATGCAATAGGCGGTCTGCGGCCAGAGACCCGCGGCGATGATACCATAGGTCACGAATCTCTCATCGGCGAGGACCGGTATCGCATCGAGGCCAAGCCCCATGAGTGCGACGTTCATCAGGCCAAATCTCGGATCGTAGAACCAGCTGAAAACAAGGCCGACGACCACCTGCGAAATAACGAAAGGAAAGAAAAACAGTGACTTGTATAACCGAATGCCCCAGACATTCTGGTTCAGGAACAATGCGATGAAAAGACCCGCCGGAATGGCCAGCATGTAAAGGACCAGCCAGATGACATTGTTCTTGAGCGAGGTGTAGAAGGCCTCGTCATCCATCAATTCCGTGTAGTTGCCAACACCGATATAGGTGCGCTCACCCAATCCATCCCATTCATAGAGCGAAATCGCCATTGACTGGAAAATCGGTAGAATGACGTAGATGACGAACAACAGAACACCCGGTGCCAGAAACAGCCACGGCGCGATGGTTCTCTGGTTTATGGTCGGTAACGTCATAGGGCCCCGCATTCACCAATCGGCTTTGCATCACCCGACCGTTGGCGCCCGCCCCTGCAGGAGCGGGCGCCGGAAGAGCGGTTCAGGTCATTGGTAAATTCGGACCCGCGCCTTTTCAAGGCGATCGAGAATCTGATCCAGCCTATCCGGCTTCACCATGAATTCCTGGAATCCTTCCATACCGGCCTTCGCCATCTCCGCCGGGGCGTCCCTGTCAAAGAACTGGGCGATCCCACCTTCGGCGGCTGACAGCATCGCAAAACCGGCCTGGAGGAATTTGTCATCCGCCACAGCGGATCCGGAGTTGATCGGCAACTGACCGAGCGTTTCGTTGATCTTGGTCTGAACGTCGGCACGGGCGATGAACGCAAGGAACTTTCTGGCGTTCTCTTTGTTGGAAGCATTTGCCGGGATATGTACGGTATCGGTCGGAGCTTCCTCGGCGACCGGAATTCCAGCGGCGATCTGCGGGAACTGGAAGAAACCCAGTTGATCGTCGGTCAGGCCGGCCTCGCGGAGCGGAGCGACGGCGAAGTTACCCATGACGTACATGGCAGCGTCTCCCTGCACCATCGGCGCAAGCGCTTCCTGCCACGAAAACGCCGCGTGGTTTTCGATGAAAAAGCCAGCTTCGAGAAGCTCTTTCCAGTTTGCCATGGTGGCGCGGACACGCTCATCGGTCCATTCGATTTCACCTCTCGTGAGCGCCATGTGGAAGTCATAGCCGTTCGTCCTGAGGTTGAGGTAGTCAAACACACCGGCGGCGGTCCAGAGATATTTCGTCCCGATCGTGATCGGGATCACGCCATTATCGATCAACGTTTGGCCAGCCTGCTTGAATTCCTCCCAATTGGTCGGAACGGCGATACCGTATCGCTCGAAAATGTCCTTCCGATAGTAAACACCCCACTGATAGTAGGTGTACGGGACACCCCATTTCTTGCCGTCGATGGTCATCGAAGCCGCTGCGGATTTCAGGGACTCATTCAACCCCTGATCTTCCCAAACATCATCGACGGCCTCGAACAGTCCTGCGTTGACATAGGGTAGCATTCGATTGCCGGCATACCAATTGGCGATATCGGGCGCGTCCGCCGTGAGGAAGTTCCTGATCGAAGTTTTGTAGCCTTCGTGATCAAAGACGTTCCAGGTGACGGTGATATCCGGATTTTCCGACTCGAAGTCCTTTATAAGCTGCTCGAAAGCCGCTTTGGGGGCGGGATCTGAAGTATCTGTATTGATCACAAGTTCGCTCGCCACCGCAGGCAGGGTGAGAGCCGCCGAAGCGATGCAGGCAACCACACGCGACATTAACGACAGATTCATTGGGTTTCCTCTCTTTTGGATCGATATCGTTGCTATCTGATGGTAGCCCTAACATATTTGAGGCTGCCGGCGCAATGTCAAACCCTAACCGAAGCACCGATCTCGACAGATGCTTCGGAGTGTGGCAATTGATTTCCGGCAGCGCATCCGAGGCTACGACGATATGATGGGTTCATCCAGATTCGGTTATCGTGCGGGGCATACCTGCCTGTTCGGAGCGCCATCGCGTTTCAATTCGGGCCATGCTGCAATCTTTGACGATCAATCGGTGCGCTTCCCGGTGCACCAGACGGGTTTCCGATCGAGAACGTCATTCGTTTCGGACATATGCGGAGGAGTGCGTGGATGTCTGGCGTAGTACTGAGAAACGTCAACAAGTCTTTCGGCGATGTTGAGGTCATCCACGATGTGGATCTCGTTGTCGAAAACGGCGAATTCTGTGTATTCGTGGGACCGTCGGGCTGCGGGAAGTCAACCCTGCTTCGGTTGGTCGCCGGTTTGGAGGAGGTGACTTCGGGGACGATTTTTATCGACCATCAGGACGTAACGCGGGTTGATCCAGCGGCGCGCGGAATCGCCATGGTGTTCCAGACCTACGCTCTCTATCCACACATGACGGTCGAGGAAAACATGGGGTTCGGGCTCAGAATGAACGGCGTGCCCAAAGATGAGGTCGCCGCCAAGGTCGATGCCGCGGCCGACATCCTGAAACTGAAGGAGTATCTCAAACGCAGGCCGAAGGCCCTGTCGGGAGGGCAGCGCCAAAGGGTTGCCATCGGTCGGGCCATCGTTCGCGGACCGGGTGTATTTCTTTTTGATGAACCGCTGTCGAACCTCGATGCCGAACTACGGGTGGAAATGCGGGTGGAGATCGCGCGTCTGCATGCGGAACTTGGCGCGACGATGATCTACGTGACGCATGACCAGGTCGAGGCCATGACCCTTGCCGACAAGATCGTTGTTCTGCGCGCTGGCAATGTAGAGCAGGTCGGCTCGCCTATGGATCTATACCGAAATCCGGACAACAGGTTCGTGGCGGGTTTTATCGGATCGCCGGGAATGAATTTCCTTGAAGGGGTGGTCGAGGGCGTTGGCGTGCGCGTTCCAGCCCTCGAAGGGCTCGAGATTTCGACGGGTCTAAGCCTACCTTCGGAAGGAACTCCGGTAACAGTGGGTCTGCGTCCGCAGGTACTCGGGATCGAACCAGACGAATCAAGCGGACTGGTAATCGAACTGTCCGAACAGCTAGGCGGTGTAACCTATGATTATCTGACGACACCGACCGGTGAACGGATCATCGTCGAATCCCGTAGCGATGCAAGTCTCCCTGCCGGCACATCAGTGAATCTGGCATTCGAACATGGTGACACAATGCTGTTCGAAACCGGGTTGGGGTTGCGCATCAGGTAGCTAGTGTCTGCCAGAAAACCCCGTGTTTTTCCGGGGATCGGGCCGAATCCGGCGGATTCCGGCTTCACGGGACCCTGGCCGGGCCCGTCGGAGCGCCGCCCGGGGCTTCGACGGGACGGTCGGTGGCGGGAACATATGGTGAACATCCGGGCCTCCGCCGGCCCGCGGGCACGCCGGTGCGGGCCCCGCAGCGGCGGGACCTTCCATGGGCCGGTTTACCGGTGGACGCCCCGGTCAGGCGGCGGCGGGGAGCCTGAGGCGCTCCCTCGCCCGGAGCATCAGGCCGAGGCGGTGGACGTTCGCGGCCAGCACCGCCAGCGCCACGGTGCGGGCGAAACCCTTCTTTCCGTGGCTCCGCACCCGGTCGAGGCCACGGTGCTCCAGGTTGTTGATGGCCGATTCGACGGCGGCGTGGGCGCGCCGCGCCTCGCGGAACGCCTCCCCGCTTTCCCGGACACGGTCCGCCTTCGACAGCCTGCCTTTCCGCGGCATGGCGTTCAGCTCCAGCATCCCGGCAGGCCTCAGCCGGTTCGAGGGGCTGTGGAAACCACGGTCGAAGCTCACCACCGACAGGTCGGGGAACCGGGCCCGCGCCTCCTCCACCATGGGGACCGCCACGTCCACGTCGCTCCCCTCCCACATCACCGAATGGTGCAGGAGGAATCCGTGACGGTCCTCAAGGACGCAGACCGGAACGCCGAGCTCCACCGGGACCCCGGCCTTTCCCTTCGATATCCAGCGGGTGTGCGGCTCGAATATCGAGTGCACCTTCTCGCGGTGCGGGATCGTCCCTCCCTTCAGGATCCGCCGTCCGGTCAGGTCCGCCTGGTGCCTGACATGGCCGATGAAGCCCCGGATACTGTCCGATGAGCCCGGGATGCCCAACATATCGTCGATCTCCGCGCAGCTGGCCTCCGCCCTGTCCGCCAGCTTCAGGGCGAGCCGGAGCAGCGCCTCCACGTCCCTCGGGCGGGAGTTGGCGAGCCGTGACGTGGCCACCCGGAGGTAGCCTTTCCGGAGCTTTCTGCAAAGGTATTCCTTCTGCCGCCAGCCGCGTAGCCCCAGCCCCCCGCAGGCCCGGGACACGTCCCGGACCATGCACCGCGCCGCGTCCATCAGCAGGCTGCGGTCGGTCGGATGGTGGACGTCGGTCTCGACCACGAAGGAATCACAGCGGCCGCGCAACGCGGCGCCAGGCTTTTTTCCGGCCACCCTGTGGCCCCTCTCCACGACCATCCTTCCGACCTCGGCGAGGAGTTCCGGCGTGAGGAGCGACACGTTGTCAACCAGACGCTGGTATTCGTATCCGTATCCGTCCACGTCCCATGATCCGTGGCCCGGCCTCCGGCCTTCGCCGGATCGGGATGTGTTGGTTCGCCAGTTCCTGAAGCCGGTCGAAATCGCACCCGAGACCCTGCTTCACGACCCCCAGCACCAGGATGGTCAACGGTTCCATCCCCGGCCTGCCGACCCGGCGGCTCCTTCCGGGCAGCACCATCCTGTCCAGAAGCCGGAACAGCCGCTTTCGGGTCCCTTCGTCGCTGTAGAGGTCCTGGAGGCCGATCAGGATCGCCGGGATGTCGTCCCTCGATTTCACGTTCAGCCTGATCTCCGGGATGCCGGGGCGCCGGGCCGCCGCTGGGTGTCGTGGACCTTGCGCATGGGGGGCTCCTGAAGGGGAGGATTGGCGGATTCCGCGGCATATGGTGGCGAATCCGCCCCCTGACTGCCATATCCGGTGATTCTTCGCAAGGCGAATTCCGTCATTTACCGCGAAAAAACCGCAGCCTGGCAGTTTTCTGGCGGACACTAGCTAGTGTCTGCCAGAAAACCCCGTGTTTTTCCGGGGATCGGGCCGAATCCGGCGGATTCCGGCTTCACGGGTCCCTGGCCGGGCCCGTCGGAGCGCCGCCCGGGGCTTCGACGGGACGGTCGGTGGCGGGAACATATAGTGAACATCCGGACCTCCGCCGGCCCGCGGGCACGCCGGTCCGGGCCCCGCAGCGGCGGGGCCTTCCATGGGCCGGTTCACCGGTGGACGCCCCGGTCAGGCGGCGGCGGGGAGCACGGGGCGCTCCCTCCCGCGCGGCATCGGGCCGGTGGAGAAACGGTAATTCCCAGCTCTCCCGGGGCGGGACCGAGGCCGCCCGTCCGGCCATGCCCCGCAGTCGTTCGACCGCCTTTTCGTCCAGGCGGTCCATCATCCGCTGGATCCTGTCCACCGGGATGTCGACGCCGAACTCCCGCTCCAGCCGCAGGCCCTCGCCGTATGGAAGGGCACGCGGCCCGACATCCTCCGGCGGGTCGGCGGGACCGGGCCAGTCCGGGCCCTTCCCGTGCGGGACGTTCAGCCTGGCGGGCCCCTCGGGAAGGAAGGACCCGGGGCGGCGCTCCTCCCGGATCTCCCCGGTGAGGGGCCCGGCGACCTCCCTGAGGCGCTCCCGGGCTGTCCCCGGACGCGCCACTCAGACATGCCTTACGATGCGCCGGCGGACCTTCCAGCCGATACGCGGGGATCCGGCGATCCGGACCGCTTTCCCGGGGAGTTCGGTGTTGCGTTGGTTCGCACGAACGTGCGGTCACCGTAGCGGATCCGGCGTGAAAGGCGAATGAACAGTCGCTGCCAGACACCACACCGGCATCCCCAGACCTGCAGGCGGCGGAAAACGTTATATACAATGCCTTGACGGCACACCCGCCGCAGCGGGAATCCATAGACCGTCGAAGTCAGACCCCGGCCCGCCAACCGCGCACGGGGCCTGCGCCAGGCCCGGCCCGGACCGCTTTCTTTCCTCTTCCGAAAGGACGGTTGCCGCACGCCTGGTCCGTGCCATGTCATCCCGCCTTTTCGCTTCCCCGCCGCTCCCCGGCGGCCGAGGGCAGCGAAGCATGTTCCGCGCCGGAACGCGGGGACAGGTTTTCGGCACACCGCCAGCCATCCACATCGGGCCGGGCTCCGCGCATCCCGCGGAATGCGGCGCCACGTGCGGAAAACCGCCTGCGGCGCACCGATGGCCGGCGTGACCTGATTCCAGACCGTCAAAGGCGTGTCGGGCATGACGCGCCCGGTGTTCCGGCAAAGGCCTGCATGGCCAGGCGTTCCGTATCCGCGGCTGCCAGGCGGAGCTGGCCTTCAAACGGGACCGCCGCCGCTTCCTGGCCGTAAGTCCGCCAGGCCCTGACGAACCTCTGGTTCCGGCCGAGGGCCGGAAGACCGGCGGGCTGGACGAATTCGACAATGATCCGTTCGCCAGACCGTTCCGGCGACGCTTCCTGGAGGTTCCGCCGCCAGGCATGGCGCTCCGCGGATCCGGATCCAGCCGGGATCCGGAATGACATGTCCCGCGCAACCGCCCACCGGGCCCCCGGCGGGCGTTTCGGCACTTCCGGGGAACCGGAAGCCCCGCCGTCGGCCGTCGTGGCCCGGTGGCTCGCCGTTGCCGGGCGGCGGCCGTTCGCCGCCGCCCCTCGGCCCGGTGTCCGCCGCGCTCAGAAGCCGGCGGACAGCCTGAGCGTGACGGCGTGGACGTCCGCTTCCGCGGCGCCGGTCCGCCGGGTCTCGAAGGCGAGGCCGAGGCCGGCCGCCCCCCCGAAGGCGCCCAGGTCGATCCCGGCGCGCAGATGGCGCCCGCCGCCCCGCTCCAGCCGCAGCGCCGCATGCGGCGCCAGAAGGCGCCGGCCGGGGCCGGGCAGCTTCGCGCCCCAGGCGGCGCGACCGCCGATCCAGGCGGCCGGACGCCCGTCCGCGGCCTTCGCCGTCTCCGCCGGCGCCGGCAGCAGGCCCGCCGCGCCCGCCTTGCCCGAAAGGCCCGCCGTCTCCGCGCCCCAGCCCTGCGACAGGCTGAAGCCCAGCCCGGTCCCGTCGCCCCGGCGGGCCATGGCCAGCGTCGCCGAGACGCCCCGGGATCCGGAAACGCCGGCCGAGTACCAGCGCCCCTCGGCCCCGGCCCGCCAGCGGCCCCAGCCGCGCGCGGCCTCGCCCGACGCCTCAAGCCCCGAGCCGGTCTCCCCGTCGCCGCCGTCGGCGCGGGCGCCCAGGCGCAGGCCGCCCGTCCAGCCGCCGTCCGGGGAGGCGTAGCGCATCCGCAGGCCCATACGGGCCCGCGTGACCGAGGCCGAGGCCCCCGCCGCCGCGCCGCTCTCCACCGAGAGACGCGCCCAGCCCGCGTCGCCGGCCGCCGAGACGTCCAGCCCGCCGCCCCGGTGGAGCGTCCGCTCGGCCCCGACCAGGCCCATCCCGAAGGCGAGGCCGCCCCCGAGCCGGACGCTCCCCTCCGGCGGGGCCCGCCCCGCCTCCGGGAGGTCCGCCGGGCCGGGGGACGGTGCCTCCCCGCTCCAGAGGCCGTCCACCGTTCCCCGGCCCGAGCCGGCGATGCCCCACAGCGTCAGGCCGCCGCCGAGGCTGGCCCTCGCGTAGGGATAGACCGCCGAGAGCCGGGTCTCCGCGAAGCCCCGGGCCGAGGCGTCCCCGCCGGAGAGCGCCGCCGTCCCTTCGCTCTCGGCGAAGGCGAGGCCCGCCGTCCACCGGCCGTCCACCGCGGCGTCCATGCCGAGGAACAGCGCGCCGCCCGGGGCGGAGCCGCCGCCCCCTCCCCAGAGGGTGAGGCGCGGCCCGTCCCCGGCGGCCGCGCCGCCCGGCGCGAACCGCGCTCCCGGACCCTCCGCCGCCGGGCGGCCGAGGGACACCGAGAAGCCCTGGTTCCTGACGAGGCCGCGCAGGTCCGCGAGGGTGAGCGACGCGGGCCTTCCGTCCGTCCCGACGGAGCCGGGCCGGACGCCCGCCTGCCCGAGGGACCGCCCCGCGCATTCCGCGGGGGTCCCGAAGGCCGCGCAGCCGCCCGGATTCCCGGCCAGGCCCGCGAAGGCCGCGAACCCGGTACCGCCGTCCCCGGACGTGCGCCGCCCGATCACGGTGGAGACCTCATTCATCGTGCGGCGCGCCAGGCTGGCAAGGGGCGCGCCCAGCGCCGATGACGGGCTGCCGTCGAAGCGGGCGTGCAGGGTGTAGCTCCCGGTGCTGGAGCGGCGGCCCCTTACCATGAGGTAATAGGTGCCGGCGGTGACGTCCCGCGCGACCCGGAAGTTCCGGCCCGCGCCGCCGTCGTTGTCGGTCGCCAGCCGCGAGCCGCCGGAATCCTCCAGGCGGCCGACCGTGTCGGTGCCTCCGCTGCTGTGGACCGTAAGCCTGCCGGAGGACGGCACGTCGATCCGGAAGTAGTCGACGTCCCCGGCCGTCAGCCCGGCGTCGGTTTCCGACGGCAGCGACACGGTCTCGGCGGTCCCCCGCGTGCTTCCCTGGTCGTCGCCGGACGGCGGCGGCGGCGGGGAACTCGCCACGAAGCGCGCGCGCAGCGTGTAGGGGCCGGTATCGGTGTTGGTGTCGCCCGCCAACCGGACGTAGTAGGTGCCGGCGGAGACGTCCCAGCGCATCCGCAGGATCCCCTCCACTTCGCCCTCGAAGATTTCATCCAACGCCGTTCCACCGGAGTTCCGCAGACCGAATCCGGCGTTCACCTGCCCGGTGGTGTAGACCTCCAGCCTGCCGGCGGCCCGCACGGTGATCCGGAAGTGGTCCACGTCCCCCGCCGTCAGGAAGCCGAAGGTGTCCGAGGGCACGGACACGGCCGCGGCGGTCGCCAGCGTGTCGCCGTGGTCGGGCAGGGATGCCCGATGGCGGACATGCAGGGTGTAGCCGCCTGTGACGGCGGCGTCGTCGCCTGTCACCCCGATGTAGTACGTACCCGCCGGGACGTGCCGCACGATCCGAAAGTTCCGGCCCGCGCCGCCGCGGCCGTCGTTCGCCAGCTCCTGGCCGCCGGAATCCTCCAGATGGCCGGAGGTGGCGGTGCCACCGCTGGTGTGGACCTCCAGATAGCCGGAGGACGCGACCCTGATCCGGAAGCGGTCCGTTTCCCCCGCTGTCAGGGAGGCGGCGGTGTCCGACGGCACGGAAACCTCCGTGGGGTCCGCCCGAAAGCGCACGTGCAGCGTGTAGCTCCCGGTGCTGGAGCCGCGGCCCCTCACCATGAGGAAATAGGTGCCCGCCGGGACGTGCCGCACGATCCGGAAGTTCCGGCCCGCGCCGCCGTCGTTGTCGGTCACCAGCCTTGAGCCGTCGGAATCCTCCAGACGGCCGACGGTGTCCGTGGCGCCGCTGCTGTGGACCTCCAGCCTGCCGGCGGACTCGACCCTGATCCGGAAGTAGTCCCTGTCCCCCGCCGTCAGGGAGGCGGAGGTGTCCGACCGCGGGGAAACCCCCGCGGCGGACAGCCGCGCGCCGCCCTGGTCGGGTGGCGGCGCGCTCGACCCGAAGTCCACGTGCAGCGTGTAGCTCCCGGCGGTGGCGCCGTCATGGCCCGCCACCCGGACGTAGTAGGTGCCCGCCTGGACGTCCCGCCCGATCCGGAAGTTCAAACCCTCGCCGCCGTCACCGTCATCCGCCAGCCGTGAGCCGCCGGAACCCTCCAGACGGCCGACGGTGTCCGTGGCGCCACTGGTGTGGACCTCCAGCCTGCCGGCGGACTCGACCGTGATCCGGAAGTAGTCCACATCCCCCGCCGTCAGGTCGCCCAGCGTTTCCGAAGGCACGGAAACGTCGGCGGCGGTCCCCCGCGCGCCGCCCTGGTCGGGGTTGCCCTCGAAGCGCACGCGCAGCGTGTAGCTCCCGGAGGCGCCGTCCCGTCCCGTCACACGGACGTAATAGATGCCGGCTGGGACGTTCCGCTCGATCCGGAAGTTCCCGCCCGCGCCGCCGTCACCGGCCGCCGCCAGCCGCGCGCCGCCGGAATCCTCCAGACGGCCGACGGTGTCCGTGGCCCCGCTGGTGTGGACCGCGAGACTGCCCGAGGACGCCAGCTCGATCAGGAAGTAGTCCACGTCACCCGCCGTCAGGTCGCCCAGCGTGTTCGACCGCGGGGTTACCGCCACCGCGGTCCCCCGCGTGCCGCCCTGGTCGGGGTTGCCCCCGAAGCGCACGTGCAGCGTGTAGCTCCCGGCGGTGGCGGCGTCATCGCCCGTCACACGGACGTAGTAGATGCCGGCGGGGACGGTCCTCCGCCCGATCCGGAAGTTCCCGCCCGCGCCGCCGTCACCGGCCGCCGCCAGCCGCGCACCGTCGGAACGCTCCAGACGGCCGACGGTGTCCGTGGCCCCGCTGGTATAGACCTCGAGACCGCCGGCGGAAGGTACGTCGATCCGGAAGTAGTCCACGTCACCCGCCGTCAGCACAGCGTCGGTGTCCGACACCGGCAATACAGCCGCCGCGGTCCCCCGCGCACCCGCCGCCGTGAAGCGCGCGCGCAGCGTGTAGCTCCCGACGGCACCGTCGTGGCCCGTCACACGGACGTAGTAGGTGCCGGTGGAGACGGTCCGCTCGATCCGGAAGTTCCCGCCCTCGCCGCCGTCACCGTCATCCGCCAGCCACGCGCCGGCGGAACCCTCCAGACGGCCCTGTGTGTCCGTGGCGCCGCCGGTGTGGACCTCGAGCAGGCCGGAGGACGCCACGGTGATCCGGAAGTAGTCCACGTCACCCGCCGTCAGCCCGGCGTCGGTGTCCGACACCGGGAATACCACCGCCGCGGTCGCCCGCGTGCCGCCCTGGTCGGACGGCGGCGGCGGCGGCGCGTCCGCATCGAAGCGCACGTGAAACCTGTAGTCCCCGGCGGTGGTGGGTCTGACGCCCGTCACCTTCACGTAATAGGTGCCGGCGGTGACGGCCCGCACGATCCGGGAGTTCCGGTCACGCACGGTGCGGTCGTCGTTTGAAACCAGCTCCCGGCCTTCGGAATCCTCCAGTCGGCCATGGGTTTCGGTGGTTCTCAGCGTGTCGGCGGTCCCGCTGGTGTAGACCTCGAGATTGCCGGCGGACTCCACGGTGATCCGGAAGTAGTCCACGTCTCCCTCCGCCAGCCCGGCGTCGGTGTCCGACCCCGGGGATACCACCGCCGCGGTCGCCCGCGTGCCGCCCTGGTCGGACGGCGGCGGCGCGTCCGTATCGAGGCGCACGCGCAGCGTGTAGCTCCCCGCGGTGGTTCCGTCATCGCCCGTCACCTTCACGTAATAGGTGCCGGCGGCGACGTACCGCGCGATCCGGAAGTTCCCGTCCTCGCCACCGTCGCCGTCAGCCTCCAGCAGCGCGCCGCCGGAACCCTCCAGACGGCCCCGGGTGTCCGTGAAGCCGCCGGTGTGGACATCGAGCAGGCCGGCGGACGCCACGTCGATCCGGAAGTAGTCCACGTCTCCCTCCGTCAGCGCTGCGGCGGTGTCCGACGGCGCGGAAACCACCGCCGCGGTCGCCCGCGTGCCGCCCTGGTCGGACGGCGGCGGCGCGCTCGCCTCGAAGCGCACGCGCAGCGTGTAGTCCCCGGTGGTGGTGGGCCCGTAACCCCTCACCTTCACGTAGTAGGTGCCGGCGGAGACGGCCCGCGCGATCCGGAAGTTCCGGTTACGCCCCTGGTCGTCGCCGTACGCCAGCTCCCGGCCGTCGGAATCCTGCAGATAGCCGAAGGTGTCGGTGGTCCTGAAAACATCGGCGGTCCCGGTGGTTTAGACCTCGAGATCGCCGGCGGAAGTCACGGTGATCCGGTAGTAGTCCTCGTCACCCTCCGTCAGGGAGGCGGCGGTGTCCGACGGCAGGGAGACCTCCATGGCGGTCTCCCGCGTGCCGCCCCGCTCGGCCGGCGGCGGCGGCGGCGGGGTACTCGCCTCGAAGCTCACATGAAGCCTGTAACTCCCGGTGACGAAGCGGTGGTAGCCCCTCACCCTCACGTAATGGATGCCGGCGGAGACGTCCCGCTCGATCCGGAAGTTCCGGTACGCGCCGCCGTCATCGTTGAACGCCAGCCGCCGGCCGTCGGAATCCTGCAGATAGCCGTAGGTGTCTAGGTCTCCGGCGCTGCGCACCGTAAGCCTGCCCTCCGATGGCACCGAGATCCGGAAGTAGTCCTCGTCACCCTCCGTCAGGGAGGCGGCGGTGTCCGACCCCGGGGAGACCTCCGCGGCGGTCCCCCGCGTGCCGCCATGGTCGCCGCCGGACTGCGCCCACGATGGCGGGCCGGATAATGCAAGAACCAGAACCAGAACGGAAACCATCCGGGCGGCCGTCGCCGCACCCCACCCGAAACCTGCCATCGACACACCGCGTACCATTTCGCACCTTTCCACAATTTTCCAGACTTCCAGAGACGGCGCCCCTTCCGGACCGCAACGATTCGCCCCTTTCGGCGATCCAGGCCGGACAGTCAAGGGAATTTTCGAAAAGCCACCCGGGCGGGTTCTATCGCGGGATTATCCGGTGTCAGCCGGGAAAGCCCAGGTCACGGTTTTTCGCGATAGAAGAGGGATTCCGCCTTGCTGGGAATCACCGGATATGGCGGTCAGGGTATGCCGCGGAATCCACCGGTCCTCCACCCGGGAGGCACCGATGCGCAGGGTCCAAGACTCCCGGCGGGGGCCTTGAAAAGTACTGTAACTGTATAAAGTATTCCGTCGGTGTATCGGGCGGACATGCGGTATGGACCCGGACATTTCGATTCGCGGGCGCCCGGGTGGCTCGCCGCCGCCCTGCGGTCGGGTGAGGCAGGCCGCCACCCGCTGGCCCGCGGCCTGTGCGGGCGCGGGAACCGGCGCGACGCGCGCGGCAGGACCGGGTCAGGCCGCCATCCGTCCGGTTCCGGACCCAGGGTGGCCCGCCGCCCCGGTGAACCCGGCCCGGTCGCGGCCTACACCCACGTCGGAAAGGGAGACGGCGGCAACGGCCAGCGCGGCGCGGGCCGGGCCCCGGCGGGGTCCACCTCCGGGAGGCGCGGCGCGGCCGGCACGGTGACGGTCCCGGCGCCGGGGACGGCTGGAGGGAGGCGCCCCGCCACATGGTCCGCCGTCCGGCGGGAACGCCCGCCGGACTCCACAACGGCGCCGGGGACAGGGGCCGGACCGGGAGGGAATACGGACGCTCCGGCCACACCGACGGGCGTGTCCGCCGCCGCATCGCTGGCATGGGACGGCGTGGATGGACGGCATGGGTGAGGACCCGCCGGTGATCCTTCCCACCGGGGCGGGCCGGAAAGCCGCCTGCCGCCCGCTGTCGGACCCGGGGGTGACCATGGAGCACGTTCCGGAGCCGCACCACGGGGCGACGGTCGACCGCCGCCGGACCAGGCCCGTCATCCCCGCCATGCGGGACACGACGACGGTCGACCACAGCCATCTCCAGGCCACGGAGGGCCTCCCGGAGACCGGCGGTGGGGGATCGGGAAGCGTCGGGTGCCGGGGCCCGACGGCGCGGCGGAGTGCCTGTGGGACCATGTCGCCTCACCGCACGCCCCCGCTCCATGAGAAGCAGCGCCGCGATAGTTCCTGTCCGACCCAAACCGCCTCGACAATGGACAAGGACGCGGCCACCGCATTCAATAATCCGGTGCAGACCGGGAGACAGCTTGAGCCACTCTTCCATACTCTCCTGCGTAGGCACATCCGTATCCCTGATCGGGAACCTGTACCATTTAATGCCGCGAGCCTCTATGGCCTCTCCGAGCCAGGGAACGCAAAGCATGTCGAATTCATGATCTTCCAACAGGGTCAGGACGACGCTAGCGCCCCATTTCTTGACCTTGTTCATATCGAGACCAGGGTTCCTGTCGAAAGGTGCGCCATACATCGATGGACCTTTCTTGCCGGGGCAAAGAGTGATGCCCAAGCGTCCGGTTCAAAGCGGCGGATCGTTGATGTAGAGTGGGTAATCTTCACTGTTTCGGGCCATGAAGGTCATCTCCTCATTCTGCCTGGCCAGTTCAACTCCGCGAAGAAGAGCGGCCAGATCATCGTCCGTTGGAGCCGTCAAACCCCCTATTGCACCCGCGGGCAGCCTCCAGCGCCTCCGGTTGTCTGGCCCGCTGCTCTCCATGACATCTGGAAAGGCGTCCCTGATGGCATCCCGCATGCGTTCAGCTGTTCTACGTGAAACCTCAATGGTGCTCTCGATATCATCAAGTGACAGTCCTTCCAATCTGCCCTGCACCTACAATGCAAGCTTCAGCAGGTCTGCCAATCGGGTGTAACGCATTTAAGCCTCCATTCAATGGAATCTAGCGCAGACCGGTCGTAAGCCTCCAACGGGATGCCGGAGAAAGTGCATATCTTTCCGAATCAAAGGCCTGACCTGACCACCTGATCGAACCGCAACCGAACGACCTGCGCCCGTGCCTCTGTCTGGAATGCCCGGAAGTTCTGACATCGCTCCACCGTCCGGAAAAGACTTTCCAAAATCGTCTTCCGCAACCCGGCCTGAACGGCCACTGCATCGGTTACCACCGGCCCTGGATCGCTTCACCGATGGTTTTCCAGGCCATCGGCGCTTTCGATCCCTCCGGCGATCGGCAAACCTGAAATCCCGACGGGTGCCTCGAAACATCTGGATGCCGACCGCTCCCGCAGCTTATGGTTGCCTGATAATTGGCCAAATCAATCCCGCAGGTCCAAAACCTTCCGGCGCAGAGCCATCGGGACATCATGCCACGTCGCTGTGTGGATTCACAACATCGCAGTTCGGCGGCTGAACGAATTCTGTTGGGCAGCACATAAGCCACCTCAACGGACGCGCTGACTGACGGGCGACTATCGAAACATCGGTGGCCGCGCGTCAACCCAGACGCCATCGTTTCGCGCGGATGTAACCGCCGCATGCACTGCGGCAACAGACCAAAGACCATCCTCGGCGGTTGGAAGTCCGTTACGGACTTCGCCCTTGATCGAGGCGGCGAAATCAACGTAGATGTTTGCCACGGCGAGCGGAAACCCTTCGGGATGCGCGATGGCGACGCGACTCAGTCCCGCAGCCTCATCGGAGAGTCCGGCCTCACCCTTCTCCACAATCTGCGTCCGCTCCCCAAGCGGTGTCCAGAAAATCTGGTTCGGCTGCTCGGAGGCCCATCTAAGGCCACCCCTCCCGCCGAACACCTGGATTTCAAGCCCATGCTGACGCCCGATCGCGACGGCGGAAGTCCAAAGGCGACCGACCGCACCGTTGCGCGTTCGGTAGCAGACCATCGCCTCGTCCTCCAGGTCCCGACCCGCGATACAGGAGGAGAAATCCGCCGACAGACCTATCACCTCGTCCCCGGTGATGAAATTCGCCAGATGTAGCGCGTGAACGCCGCAGTCAGCCATCTGTCCCGATACCCCCGCCATGGCCGGGTCGTAGCGCCAGCGAATCCTCGGATTGCCGGCTTCCCCCGCATCCGCATGGTGGCCATGGCTGAAATTCGTGACAACCAGCCGGATCGCGCCCAGATCCCCGCGCCGAACCATCGCCCGCATCTCACGCACCATCGGATAGGCCGAGTAGCAGTAGTTTAGGGCGCATATCCGTCCACACCGCGCAGCGACGCGTACGATTTCCTCGCCTTCCTCGACCGTCATCGTCATCGGTTTTTCGCACAGAACATGAAACCCGGCCTCTAGAAACGCCCTGGTTATCTCGAAATGTGTCGAATTCGGCGTAGCGACGGTAACGAGATCCGGACGGTCCCCGCGGTTCCGTTCGCCGGCGAGCATATCCCGCCAGGTTCCATAGGCGCGATCCCCGGACACGCCGAGTTCCCGCGCAAACCGACGCCCTTCATCGGGCCGGTGGTCAAGCGCCGCGGCGACCAAAGCGAAATTGCCGTCCGCCCGCGCCCCGATCCGGTGCGCCGGACCGATCTGGCTTCCTCTGCCACCTCCGATCAGACCCCAGTTAAGCCCGTTCATGGGAATCTCCGCCGAACCCGATGCCTCTCAGATAGGAGCCGTTATAAATACTGTCTTTCAGAGGTGAGGTCTTTCCCAGCGGGTCGCAGTCCTGCTCAACGGTGCACCAGCCTTCGAACCCGCTTTCGAGAAGAAACTCCCGAATGGCGGGAAAATCCACATCACCCAACCCCAGTCTGCAGAATATTCCCTGAGCGCAGGCTTCATAGAAACCGGTGCGCTTTGCGATGGCATCCGCCTTCACTTTCGGGTCTATATCCTTGAAATGCACGTAGCTGATGCGTTCGATATGCCGATGCATGAACGGCAGCGGGTCGAATCCGGCATAGCTGTGATGGCCGGTGTCAAAGCAGATTTTTAGGATCGAGTCGTCGATCTCGTCAAGCAATCGCTCGAGTTCGGGCTCGAAATCCATGAACCCCGCCGCATGTGCATGGATTCCCACGGTCAACCCGTATTCCTCCGTCGCGATCCGAGCGATCGTGCTGAACCGGTCGACGAAGCCTTTCCATTCGTTCCGATCCATCCGTTCCGCTTCATTCCAGCGACCGGCCGTCGGCGCACGTCGGGATGAGATGGCGTCGATAAGGACGAGATGCTCGGCCCCGTGCGCCACGAGCGCCCTGCAGGTGCGTATCGATCCATCCAGAACATCGCCCCATTTTCCGGAATCATGGAACGGCCGGAATACAACACCACCGATAAGCGTCAGGCCCGCTTCAGCCAACGCCTCGCGCAGTTCGACGGAATCTTCCGGCATGTAACCGACCGGACCGAGCTCAATTCCGCTGAAGCCCGCCTGCCGACATTCGTTCAGGACCCGACGCCAGGGCGGATTTCGGGGATCATCCGCGAATTCCACTCCCCAGGAACAGGGCGCGTTCCCGATCCGGATCGTCATTCATCTGATCCTTCAGATGTCATCGAGCGAAATCCAGGAGCCCGCCTCGTGCGAAGCGTGGGCGGCATCGATGATCCTCCGGACCTCCAGCCCGTCCCGGAAGGTCGGCCAGACCGGTCGCCCCGTCTCGATGGCTGTCAGGAAGTCCTTGGCCTCGATGATGATCTGATCCTGGTAACCCGTTCCATGTCCGGGCCCTCTGCAGAACGGGAGGTAATCGGGATGGGCCGGGCCGGTCAGGATTTTTCGGAATCCACGTCGGGCGGGCGGGTCCGAGGCATCGTAGAACCAAAGCGCGTTCTGGTCTTCCTGATCGAAACGGATCGAACCATCCATTCCGCAGATTTCATACGCGTAACCCATCTTGCGGCCGGTCGCGACACGACTGCAGAACAGGTGTCCCATCGCCCCGTTCGCGAACCGAACCATCATCTGAACCTGATCGTCATTCGTGACTTTCCGGCCACCGCGCTCCGCGTGAACGGTCTCGGTGCGCGCCGACAGCGCTTCGATCGGACCCATCAATGCCAAAGCCGCGTTGAATATATGGGGAGCGAGATCACCGATACAGCCATTGGAACGACCTTGATAGCGCCAACCCGCGACATCGGTGCCACTGTGGAAGTCCTCCGTATGCTCAGCCCGAAACCAGGTAATCCGTCCCAACGCGCCCTCTTCGATGAGACGGCGGGTGTATTGGGACGCCGGAGTGCGGATATAATTGTAGGCGACCATGTTCGGGCATCCCGACGAGTCCGCCTTGTCCACCATGGCCCTCGCATCCTGCAAAGACAGGCCCATCGGCTTTTCACACATGACCGGCAGTCCCCGTTCGAAAGCCGCGACGGCTATCTCGCGGTGGGTGCCCTGAGGCGATGCGATAACGACCGCCTCGACGTTCGGGTCGCCCACGAGCTCCCGCCAATCCGCCGTCGCCCGCGCGAATCCATACGCGGCGCGATAGCGCTCGGCGCTCTCTGCTGTGGTCGCGGCGATGACCTCTAGTCTTGGGCGAAGACTGGTACCGAAGACCGGACCGACGGAGGCCATGGCCACGGAATGGGCTTTGCCCATATAACCTCCACCGACAATCCCGATCCCGATCTGTTTCATCCCTGACATGATCCACCCACACAACCATACCAACCCCTTGCGTCAGCATAGTGACTGGCGTCAAGTCGCGAATAAAGGCAATCCTGTGACCCGAAAGTTTCCTTGCAAAGCTGATAGGAAGGCGCCGTTTTGATCATGGACCCCTCAGAATGCCCCGTCGGCCCCGCATTCCGGTCAGACCGCTTCCTGGTCATAGGCCGTGCGGGAATGGATTTCTACGCCGACCCGCCCGGAACGCGTGTCGAGGACGGCGTTCGGTTCACCGCGTCGCTCGGCGGTTCCTCCGCCAACATCGCCGCCGGAATCTGCCGACAGGGAGGCAGGGCGGCTTTGCTGACCAGCGTTTCGGATGACCCGGTCGGGCAATACTGCCTGAACCAGCTCGCGGGCTACGGGGTCGAGACGCGATACGTCAACAGGACAGGTGGCGAGGCGCGCAACTCGCTTGCGGTCTGCGACACCAACGGCGATGAAACCCAGGTTGTCATCTACCGCAACGGCGCCGCCGATTTCGAGATGACCAAGGACGACGTCGAGCGGGTCGATTTGACCGGATTCGGCGCATTGGTTGCGACCGGGACCGTACTCGCCGATGAACCGTCGCGCTCAGCCACGTTCACGGCTATCTGCAGGGCGCGCGCGGCCGGACTCCCGATCGTATTCGATCTTGATTACCGCCCCTATTCCTGGCCAGACGAAAAAACCAGTGCCGCCGTCTACGGGCGAATGGTGGAACATTGCGACATTATCATTGGAAACGATAGCGAATTCGGGGTTCTGGCGGCGAGTTACAATGTTGGATTTGCCGCCGCCCGCGCACTTGCGAAGAAAGGCAGGACGGTCATTTACAAGATGGGCCACCAAGGTTCGGTCGCCCTGACCCGGGACTGCGAATTCCGCACCGGCGTTTTCGAGGTCGATGCGCTGAAGCCGACGGGTGCCGGCGACGCGTTCATGGCCGGTTTCCTCGTTGCCGTTTCCCAAGGCCGCGGGCTCTTGGAGGCGACCGTCCGAGGGTCGGCCTGCGCCGCTCTTGTCGTTTCCCGCGTGGGCTGCGCCCAGGCCCAGCCGATGGTCGAAGAGATCGACCGCTTCATTTCAACCCACCCGGCTCCGGCCCTTACGAAGGTATGAACGATGCACATCCCACCATTTGACAACCGAAACGAACCGATCGTTGATGCCGACAACCCGACGGTTCCGCTCAACTATTTCAACATCGTCAGACTGAGGAAGGATGAAACCTTCTCCTACCGGGTGCCGTGCTACGAAACCTGCGTGGTTCCGGCGACCGGCACGGTGGAGCTCGATATTGAAGGCCACCGGATCGAAGCTCTTGGAAATCGCGGCAAGGACGTTTGGGACGGCGAGCCCGAAGGCGCATATGTCCCGACCGGCGCCTCGGTGGACATCGTCTGCGCGTCGGAGTGCTGCGAGGTGTTCGTTGCCGGAGCCCGGTTCGACGGGGTGCTTGAGCCTTTCGCCGTACGATCCGAAGAGTTGGATTGCGTCCAATATGGCTCCGATGACACCAAAACCCACCGAAGGATAACGCACATTCTGGGCCAGAAGCAGGCCGGCAGGGTCGGAAGGCTTCTGGTGAGCGAACTGTTCACCGTTGGCGCGGGCGGTTGGTCGGGCTTTCCGAGCCACAAGCACGACACCGATCGGCTGCCGGAGGAAACGCATCACGACGAGACCTACAATTTCCGGTTCCGGCCAAACCACGGATCCGGGCTCCAGATGCTCCAGCGGGAGGATGGATCGGCAGGTGATGCCTATCACATCGTTGACGGCTCGACGATCTGCATCGACAGGGGTTATCACCCCTGCGCCGTGCTTCCGGGCTACGAGATGTATTACTTCACGATACTGGGCGGCGTGTCCCAGCGACCGCTGGTGCAGCATTTCCAGCCAAGCCATGCCTACCAGGTGGAGACGATCCCCGGGATCAAGGATATGGTCGCGAAATTCAAATGACGCTCGCGACCCTCAAGGAGGTTCTGGATCCCGCGATGACGGACGGTTACGCAGTCGCGGGCCTGGTCGTTCTTGGTTGGGAGGACGCGCGCGCCTATGTCACGGCTGCGGAGGCCGAGGACGCCCCGGTGATCCTGCAGGCGGGACCAAGCTGCCGGACCCACACGCCGTTGCCGGTACTCGCCGCGATGTTTCGCCATCTCGCCGAAGTGGCTTCCGTACCTGTCGTGGCTCACCTCGACCACGGGCATTCCCTGCAGGAATGCGCACAGGCCATTCGATGTGGATTTTCATCCGTCATGTTTGACGGATCGCGGCTGCCATTGGATGAAAACATCGAAGTGACCGCGAAGGTCGTCCACCTTGCGCATCGTTCAGGCGTCTCGGTGGAAGGGGAAATCGGGTTCGTCGGTTATGATGAAGGCGTTGGCTCGCACGGAACCGACCCTGAAGAAGCGCGTTTGTTCGCCGAGGGTAGCGGCGTGGACGCGATGGCGATTTCAATTGGAAACGTTCATCTTCAGCAGGCGCCGAAGGCCAGGATCGATCTCGACCTGCTGCGCCGCATCGAAGCCGTGACCGAGCTGCCGCTCGTGATGCATGGAAGTTCCGGAATATGTCAGGAGCAAAGGCGGAAACTGGCTTTGGAGTCCAGAATCTGCAAATTCAATTTGGGTACCGAACTCCGCCGGGTTTTCGGTGCATCCCTTCGCGAACGTCTCGCAGAAAACACGGTCGAGTTCGACCGAATCAAGCTTCTGTCTCCGCTCGAACCCTCGATGCGCGATGCCGCGAGAACGGTAATTCGCGCATTCTGTCGATGATATTTTCCTTGAGGCCGTACTCCCGAGGCCACGGTATTCCGCGGTAGATCCGACGTGTTACCGCACGGAGCTTCGCACTATACCGCACCAAGACAAGACCGGATGCAGCGCGAGGTAAGGCTGTTTTACAGGGGTTCCCACCGCACCGACATTCCCGAGCGCACCGACATAGGCCAGCTGATCCGATACAGCGACATCAGGAACAGGAGGTTTCTTTACGGCGAGCGGGGCGGTTTCCGCAGCGGCTGCGAAGACCACTTTCAGATGCGGCACCTCACGGTCGACCACATCATTCCGCGTTCAAAGGGCGGGACGGACCACATAGGCAACCTCCAGCTTCTGTGCGGAAACCGCAGTTCGGTGAAAGGCGACAGACCGCACGAATACCTTCTTGCCTGCCTGACGGACAAAGGATGGATCAAACGGAAACACGCCGCTCCTTTTAAGTGAGGCTGCTCCGTGTCATACATGCGCTCCGCTATCCCTGACCTATTCATGATAATTTGCTGAACCCTACTGACAGTTTCGGCCTGTCATCATTATGTCTGTCCCATGGGCCTCCGGCTTACGGATTCTGTCGTCGCGACCATTTGTTCGTGGTCATTGGCGGTATGTATGGCGGAACCCGACATTCACGGCATTTCCGAGCGGCTGGTTAGGATGGAGGAACGGATGGAAGCGAACAAAGCCGAATACCGTAGCGACCTCGCCGTTCTTATGAAGGAGTTCGAGGCAAGCAACGCGAGGAACGCCCGATTCCAGCTTGTATCGACAATCGCCGCGATCTTGGCCATCGGCGTTGTCGCCGGTTTGGTGTCCGGATTTATCAGTTCCAGCCAGTGAATACCGGTTGCAACAGTCGCCACCGGATTTTAACGTGTTGGAGACCCGGGCCGGAATCGAACCGGCGTGAACCCAATTTGCCAGGAGGGCGCCTAACCATTCAGCCACCGGGTCACCAATACGAACGCATGGGGTTGCGCCAGAGACCAACTTATGGTGGTAATTCTATACTACCTATAGCCGCACACTGGCTTCGCAAACCTTATGCGGTGTGGCCGCCCTGGATTGGGCGGCCACGGTCACTCTCCATGCAAGATAACTATGGTGAAGTCAATCCCGACTTCTTTCGGTGGCAATTGGGATTTTCGTATATAATCCCCCAAGACAGCCTTCCGACAGGCGGTACCATAGTGAAACCCGGATCCCGTTGACGGAATTTCGGTTACAGCAGCCGCGACCAACTCATTCCATACAACGAAGACACCCCGCTCTCCATGGACTTTGGTCGAGACCGCGGTGAGGCAACCGCCTCAGTTCAGCTGGATCACGTGCCTGTTGACCGCCAGCCCATACCCCTTTCCGCGAAGGGTCTTTATCAGAAGCTTATCCGCCACCTCCTTGCCCAACGCATCCCTCAACCGCAGGATCAGAGTCGCCCCCGTCGAACCGTCGAAGTTCTCCGGGTCTCCGTTCGAAACGCACTCCGCAAGATTTCGTGCGGAAATCACTTCTCCGTCAATCCGCGCTTCGGCGAGACGCGCCAATGTCTCGAACTGCTGAGGCGACAGATCGATTTCCACATTGTTGAGGTGCACTTTGTGATCTTCGTATCCAATTTTCAGCGATTGGACGAACGGCCCGTATCGTTCGATCTCGCCAACGCGCCTGCTGAGTCCGAAAACCACGATCAGGAAACCGAGCGATGCGACCAGTAGAGCTGTCGAGAATACCAGCAGAATGAGTATGACCTGCCGATAGCTGACCAACACTTCGGAAAATGTCGTGCCGCTTTGGGCCAGGATCTCCAATAGCTTGATCTCCGAATCGGTATTCAGGTCATCGTATTTCTCGAAGATATCCTCTACCCGATCATTGAATTCGTCAGTGTCCGGGAGATTCAGAAACAGCACGACGGTCGCAACCGCCAGTATCGCACCTATGAAGGCCAGTCCCGCCGCGAATAACAGAACGCTTTCGCGGCGAAGCGATGCGGCATTCATGAACCAGTCAAGCCGCTTCATTGTCGATTATGTCGGTGAACCGAAAGGACCCTCAGCAGTGTCCAGCCATTCTCTTCGAGAAGGTCGCCAACCGCAGCCTCAGCGTTTTCAACAGTGCAGTCGTGCGCCTGTACCATCATTTCGCCGTAATCAAGGCGAAGTGGATCATCTTTCTTTGCCTTGAACTCGGCCATGCAATAAGCCGACGCGACCGAACCCAGCGCACAGAGAATCGCAGCCGTGAAATACACCCGTCCCATAGCACGAAACCTACCGCGGCAGCCGGTGTAATTCAATATCAGAACGGCGTCCGGGCTCCGTAACGCGATTGCATACGGCTGATTTTGAATATCGGCGATGGCCTTCGGTATCGGTGACCGAAGAGGAAATGCATCGATTCGCCGATTGCCACGCAGAGGAACAGATCATGAACGTAAAACCAATCACCTTAGCCTTGGCCTTTTCGGTCGGCATGACATGTCTGTCGGCATCGACCGCGCAGGCTCGGAATGAAAGCCAACACGACCTAGGTGGGTTCCTGGCGGTGCTGCTCGGCATCGGCGCGATCATTGCGCTTGACGATGCGCTTTCCGATGACGATGCCGCCACCTCAATCGACCAACAGGCGTCTACCGGGCATCGGGAGCGGGGCCACCGCAGACATTTCACCCATCGGGAGGACCGGGACATTCGAAGGGTAGTTCCTTCCTTCTGCCTGCGCGAAAGCCGATGGGATAACGGCCCACGTCGATTCTACAGTCGTCGTTGCCTGTCCAACAACATGCGCACCTCTTACAGGCTGCCGGATCACTGCATCAGGACGGTACAGACCCATAGAGGTCGGCGAAATGTCTATGGCGCTCGCTGCCTCCACCGCAACGGGTGGATCTCCGGATAGAAAGCCCAGCTTCGTCACATTGTGCCGTTGTTCTTATCGAGAGAATCGCACACAGGGCGCGTCGCAGCGCACGGAAACGCGGAAGGGAGAAAGAAATGAAAATCATGAAATGGCGACGATTTCCCGTGCTGGCACTCGCGGCAGTCACAGCCTTCGGCGCGGGAGTCCTGAATGATACGGGTGCAGCCAAGTCCTACGTGTCGATGCTTGACGGGGATTGGACAGGGTTATCAACTGGACAAACGAACTGGCCAACGCATCAATGGACGGGGCCTTTCCCGATACCAGAACCAAATGGACCGTATCATTGGCCTGATTGCCCGGAAGTAACACCGGTCGTGCCACTGGATCCGCACGGGTCAATCCGTCCCATATGGACACCCCATTGCCCCACGCCGCGGCCGCTCCCGACATGCTGGCGGATACTTCCCTGCTCGGTGACTTTCCCCGCGTTGGTGCCGCTTTGCCCCACGCATTGGCACGGCTGTCCGGAACCGACACCGGTCGAACCGGTTTGCAAGGTTCCAGATCCCGTCACGTCACCGGGTCAGCCCGGGTCAATCCGTCCCGTGTGGACGCCCCATTTCCCCACGCCATGGCCGCTCCCGACATACCGGCGGATACTTCCCTGCTCGGTGACTTTCCCCGCTTTGGTGCCGCTCTGCCCCACGCATTGGCACGGCTGTCCGGAACCGATACCGGTCGAACCGGTTTGCAAGGTTCCAGATCCTGTCACGCCACCGGGTCAGCCCTGGCCGGACTGTCCTTCATGGATGCCCGACTGCACGGAACCAATCGAATGTGCATCCTTGACCTATTGTCCTGAACCAGAACCAGTTCAGACATTCAACAAAGCCTTTCATGGCGAGATCGAAATCGAAGAACGCGGCACCTTCGATCACCTGGAGATTCCTTTACACCTCTAGATCGGTCTTGCCACTGAAGCAAAGGTGCTACTAAACGAATTCCCGCGCGGGTCGAAATCCAATTCAGCAACCGGATCGGAAATGTGCGGTATGTCCATCGGTCATGCCGCTTCCGACCACCGTTTCCCATACATAAAGGGAATTTCAGTTTGACATTGAACGCTGTATCAACCTCTCATGGGCCACGACCATCCGGACTTCACCCACGAGCGGTCGGCGTTCGAACAAGGTTTCACGTCAGTCTGCGGCGTGGATGAAGTCGGTCGCGGCCCGCTTGCCGGACCGGTAACCGCAGCTGCGGTCAGACTTGATCCGTCATGGATTCCCGTGGGTCTGAATGATTCCAAGAGACTCTCCGCAGATCAAAGGTCACGGCTCAGCGCTGAGATCCATACCTGCGCCGAGGTGTCCATCGCCCATGCCAGCGTTCAGGAAATCGATGAGTTGAACATCCTGCGCGCCGCACATCTGGCGATGGTCCGTGCCATTGACCAACTCTCGCCGTCACCGGATTACGCGCTGGTTGATGGCAACATGATCCCCGAGGGATTGCACATTCCCTCGATGGCGTTGGTCAAAGGTGACCGACGCTCATTGTCAATCGCCGCCGCTTCGATTGTCGCGAAGAAATGCAGGGACGCGATCATGGCGGACCTTGCCAAGGAACATCCGGCTTATGGCTGGGAAACGAACGCCGGATACGGTACGCGGGCCCATCTTGATGCCCTGAAGGCATTGGGGCCGACGCCGCATCACCGTATGACGTTCAGGCCCATTCAAAAGCGCCCGTGGACATTCCGGGCTGGGCCCGATCGGCCCTGGTTCCACCGTCGCCATCAAGTGCCGGAAGGGCTGGGCAACAGGCGAAACAAGCGGCGATCATGAATGACTGGACTGTCATCACAGATGATATTTGGGCGAAAATCGAACATCCGCTTCCCGGGCGGAAGGTGCGGCACGGCGAAGGACGCCAGGCATTTTCCGGAGGGACTGATCTTCCGGGTCCGCATCGACCGTCCCAGACGGGACCCGCCCACCGGCTTCGGGAACTGGAACAGTGTGTATATACGCTTCAGACGCTGGCGGAAGGCCGGTGTGTCCGATTCCAAATTCAGGGTGCTGAACGGAGAGCCTGAATTCGACCATATCTGCGTCGACGGGACGATAATGAAGGCTCATGCGAAGGCGACGGGCCGAATAGGGGGCGGAGGAGGAACGGCATCGGACGCTCCCGCGGCGGACTGACGACCAAAGTCGTCGCCTTGAGCGATGTCCGCGGCAAGGCGACCGATCGCAGCACCGTTCCAGGCCAGACCGGCGAGGTCAGGCATGCGATGCCGCGGCTCGAAGGGCTGAAGCCCGGGGCGACGGTCGCGGACCGGGCCCATGACGCGGACGATTTCCTGAAATACCCCGCAGACAGAAAGGTGGAGGCCGCGACCCCGCCGAAATCGAACCGGAAAGTCCGGAGAGACTTCGACGGGGAGCGGTACAAAAAGAGGCACACCATCGAGAGGCTCTTCGGCGGAGTGAAGGAATAACGGGGAATCGCCATGCGCTATGAGAGGAGACCTGATGTTTTCCCTGCGCCGGTCAAACCCGTGGCCGCTGTGATCAGGCCCGGATGAATATCAACGATCCTAGGGATTATGGCACTGAAAACAGGGGAAATCTCCGCCGTATCGGTCGCAGATACGAAATTTCGACGCGCCGCCCTCCCCGTCACAAGAGACCGGAGCAGCCGTTTCAGTCCTCCCGCTTTCCACGGCCGGTGATGACTGTGAGTGCCATGACGGCTGCGAAAACCAACCCTCCGCCCATGAATTCAAACGCCGTGATACGCTCAAATCCGAACATCCAGACCCAGACCGGGCCGAGGGCGCTTTCCGCCAGGACCAGCAGACTCACTTCGGCGGCGGGCAGATAGGGTGTTCCCCACGTGATGCAGACGATGCCCGGCCCGACGATCAAGCCCCCCATCGCAAGGACAAGCAGCAGATCATGCAGCGCAATTCCGAGTCCATCGCCTATAGTCAGAGAAAAGACCGCGCCGAAAAACCCTGACAGCAGACCTGCGATCAATGTACCGCCGAGTATGTCCGCCTTCCGGCAGTGCCGCGCGACCACAAGCATGAAAGCGAAGGAGGTGGCGGCCACAAGCGCGAATATATTACCGATCGTCCGCCCGCTCACCCATCCGTCTCCGATCATCAACAGGACACCGCCGCTCGCGATTAGCATCGCCGCCCAGGTGAATGGGTGCGGCTTTTCCCCGATGACAAGCCAGGCCGTCGTCGCGGCCAGCAAGGGCGCGGCGGTCAGAATGAACAGCGATGAGGCCACTGAAGTGTTGAGAATGGCGAAGACATAGAAGGCGAATGCGAAAGACAACAGCAGCCCGATCGCCAAGTCATGGCGGTCCAGCGAACGCAGCAGGCGGTCAGGCGATAAATGACGGCGCAGACAGATGAGCGCGGCAATGACGAGCGTCAGCGTCAAAGAGCGGTAGAACAGTATCTGAAATCCACCCGCATCGTCTATCAGCCGGAGGAAGACACCGGTCCAGCTGAGAAAGACCGCGCCGAGAATAACTACGAGAGATGCCTGAAGACTGCTCATGACCGACCCGCAATACGAATGGCTTCACGCCGTTCTCTATGCAGAGTCGCGGTTGATTGCCAATGAAAGTCAATGCCTGCGCTGCGGTTCAATCATCCGGCGTCAGCCAACGCTTTGCGGGACACTATCGACCACGCACGGAAACTTTGCTATCGGAGCGGGTGCAGTTTGGCGATTCTGGAGATGATGATGAAGCTCGGGGCGTTTTCCGTGAGTTTGGTAGTCAAGGATATTGCGGTTTCGCGGGCATTCTACGAAAAACTCGGCCTTGCGGTCGTCGGCGGCGACGAAAGCCAGAACTGGCTGATGCTGGCGAACGACGACACGGTGATCGGACTGTTTCAGGACATGCTTGAAAAGAACACCCTGACCTTCTGCCCCGGATGGAACCAGCGGGCGGAAGCGCTGCCCGACTACGACGATGTGCGGGCAATCAAGCAAAGCCTCGCGGAAGCGGGCATTCCGATCGCCTATGAAGCCGGCGAGGATTCGGGCCCCGGCTGCTTCATGGTGGAGGATCCGGACGGCAACCCGATCCTATTCGATCAGCATGTCCCGTGTCCTACCGAAGGTCCGGTTTCCAGCGGACTTACCCTGACCGATGCTCTTGAGAAATCTCTGTCCTGGCCGCCCTCAATCCTGCAATGGCTTTTGGCGGACATTGCCCGGGTTTGAGACCGTGTCCTACCGAAGGTCCGGTTTCCAGCGGACTTACCCTGCACCGATGCTCTTGAGAAATCTCTGTCCTGGCCGCCCTCAATCCTGCAATGGCTTTTGGCGGACATTGCCCGGGTTTATCCTGAATGAGACGCAAGGCTTGCCGGGTGCAGTATTCCGGTACACGGCCTTGGGTTCCGGCCGCCGGCTGCGACCGAAGATACGGACCCACTCGCCATGGAACCGGTAGGCAGAACCGCTGTATGCGACCGTATCCTGCCACCGCGCTGAATACCAATCGGATTGAACCAGTCCATTGACATTCCGGGCTGGGCCCGATCGGCCCTGGTTCCACCCTCGCCATCAAGAGCCGGAAGGGCTGGGCAACAGGCGAAACGAGTGGCGATCATGAATGAAGACAGGACTGTCATCACAGATGATATTTGGGCGAAAATCGAACATCCGCTTCCCGGGCGGAAGGTGCGGCACGGCGAAGGACGCCAGGCATTTTCCGGAGGGAGTGATATTCCGGGTCCGCATCGACCGCCCCTGACGGGACCCGCCCACCGGCTTCGGGAACTGGAACAGTGTGTATATACGCTTCAGACGCTGGCGGAAGGCCGGTGTGTCCGATTCCATATTCAGGGTGCTGAACGGAGAGCCTGAATTCGACCATACCTGCGTCGACGGGACGATAATGAAGGCTCATGCGAAGGCGACGGGCCGAATAGGGGGCGGAGGAGGAACGGCCTCGGACGCTCCCGCGGCGGACCGACGACCACAGTCGTCGCCTTGAGCGATGCCCGCGGCAAGGCGACCGGTCGGTGCGCCGTTCCCGGCCAGACCGGCGAGGTCAGGCATGCGATGCCGCCGCTCGAAGGGCTGAAGCCCGGGGCGCCGGTCGCGGACCGGGCCCATGACGCGGACGATTTCCTGAAATACCCCGCTGACAGCAGGGTGAAGGCCGCGACCCAGCCGAAATCGAACCGGAATGTCCGGAGAGACCGCGACAGGAAGCGGTACAAAAAGAGGCACGCCATCGAGAGGCTCTTCGGCGGAGTGAAGGAACAACGGTGGAATCGCCATGAGCTATGAGAAGAAACCCGATGTTTTCCCTGCGCCGGTCAAACCCGTGGCCGCTGTGACAGGCCCGGATGAATGTCCACGGACTCTGGGAAAAATAGACGGATGGGCCTGACGTTATCACGATCTGAAGGTGCGGAATCCAGCGAAACGCCTCAAACGGGCGAATCGGATCGACCAAATCGGAACGGCTTCTGTATCGCTCTGATCACTTCACGTTATCGGCAACCAGATCATACGCCTTGCGCATCACCGTCGGAAGATCGGAACGAAGAAAGTCACCACGATGAACGAAGGTGCCGACGCCGGGGCAGGCATCGGCTGGAAGTTCAGCGACACGCAGCGAGAGGTGAAGGTGAAAATGCGTGAATGTGTGCCGCACCTCGACCCCGGGATCGCACCAGTCGGCCGTCACCGGTGGCGCTGGCTCCGGTGAATCGGACCAGTCGCTGCCGGGCCAACCCAACATACCACCGAGAAGACCGCTTTCAGGGCGGCGTTCCAAAAGCCATGCCCCATCCTCCCGGCGGGCCAGATAGGCGATGCCGTAACGTACGGGCTTTTCCGCCTTCGGGGGTTTCAGCGGAAGCTCCGCCTGCATTCCGGCTCCGCATGCCTTGCAGGCGGACATCCATGGACAGATGCCGCATGCGGGCGACTTCGGTGTACAGACCGTCGCTCCAAGATCCATGACGGCCTGTGCATAGTCGCCGGGCCTTCGCCGCGGCGTGAGACGGGTGGCCAGGCGCACCAGTTCCGGCCTGGCTTTCGGTAATGCGGTCTTTACCAGGAAAACCCGGGCCATGACCCGCTCGACATTCCCGTCAACCACGGTTTCCGGGCGGTCAAACGCGATTGCCATGATCGCCGAAGCCGTGTAGGGGCCGATTCCCGGCAGCGCCTGAAGCGCTTCCTTGGTATCGGGGAACAGCCCGCCATGTCGCTCCGTTACCAGACGGGCGCATTTCAGCAGGTTGCGGGCGCGGGCATAATAGCCAAGTCCCGCCCATTGCCCCATCACTTCCGCATCTTCGGCGGCGGCGAGCGCCGCCATCGTGGGCCATCGTGAGACGAACCGCAGAAAATAATCCCGAACCGCGGCTACCGTCGTCTGCTGAAGCATCACTTCCGACAGCCAGACCCGATAGGGGTCCGGCCGAACACCGGACCGTCCGGCGACCGGCCCGATACGCCATGGCATCACCCGCGCATTCATGTCATACCAAGCGAGTAGGGTGTCGCTGAATTCGGTATCACGCAATCTTTATGCCTTTCGCTCGGGCTTTTCTCTGGCGCAGCATCGCTCCGCGTCTAAAATGGCATGAAGAGGACGAAATGCCAGCCAACAGTGACGCCTATAACCCATCCAGACACCGACTGCGTGGTTTCCAGCGTGTGTCCAGCCTGCTGCGGAAGCAGATCCGTGGTATCGGGGAGACACGCGGCTTCCCGATCTCGCGGCTGCTCACCCATTGGAACGAAATCGTCGGTGACGATATCGGGCGCATCGCGC
Organism: uncultured Rhodobacter sp.; assembly: GCA_965201085.1. Lineage (GTDB taxonomy): Bacteria > Pseudomonadota > Alphaproteobacteria > Rhodobacterales > Rhodobacteraceae > JAPOUP01. Next base: position 873,322 of record CBDAVS010000025.1, read on the forward strand.
GGCCTATGGACGTCTCCTACTCGAAGGACGGGTTGGGTGCGACCCTGACACTTCTGACGCCCGGACCTCATGCGCCGATGCTGTCCATGAAGCTGGAAACCATACGCACGCGGGTGAATGCGTGTTATGGCTACTCGGCTATTTCCCGAATCAGGATTTCCCAGACCGCACCCGATGATTTCAAGGGCGATGTGTCAGGCGACAAGCGGAACGGGAGCCCGATGCAGGAGGTTGAGCCCGCCACGCGGAAGCGCATGCGTCGGCAAGTGGCGGATATCTCCGACGACGGATTGCGGCAGGCTCTCGAAGTCTTCGGACAGGGCGTTTTAACCAATCTGAACAGTAAATGAGGTTATCATCATGAGACGCTACGCCATTGTCGCCGCAGCATTCGTTGCCATCGTTTTGGGTGGAGCGTATTTCTGGCAGTATTTTAGTAAACCCGACCCGGATTCGTTCGCCGCCCCTTTCGCCACGGCTGCGCAGGAGGCCAGCTCCGAGATTGACCGATCGCTTGTGGAAGAGATGGTCCTAGGCAGTGAAAGCGCACCGCTGACGGTCATCGAATACGCTTCAAGCACCTGCCCGCATTGCAGGACATTTCACGAAGAGGTGTTCAGGGAATTCAAGACCAACTACATTGACACCGGTAAGGTCAGGTTCATTTTCAGGGAGGTTTACTTCGACCGTTATGGACTTTGGGCCGGGATGGTGGCGAGATGCGACGGTTCCCAACGGTTCTTCGGTATTATGGACATGATCTTTTCCCGGCAGCCCGAATGGACCAGGGCCGGTTCGGAAATCGAGGTCGCGGAAAACCTGGCTAGAATCGGCCGTGCGGCCGGACTCGGCGATGAGGAAGTCAATGCCTGCCTACGGGATCAGGAGCTTGCCCGCGCAATGGTCGCGGTCTATCAGGAAAATGCGGAGGAACATGGCATTCGCTCCACACCCAGCTTCGTCATAGACGGAGAATTGGTCACCGGGGCGATGTCCTATAGCGACTTCTCGGCACTTCTCGACGCCAGGCTCGGTGGTTGACCGGGGCGCCTGAACGGCTGCAGGACGTTCAGGTCGTCCGTTGCGGAACGAACCAATCCTAAAGATGCAATCCGGTGCGGACCAATGCCGCTTCAATCAAAGCCCAGTCGTCGATGTGAAGTCTTACAGGAAGCGTCAGCACGCACCTCCGAAAGGCGGTCGGCAACCTGACCGCGTCTTTCTCGGTGGTAACGAGCTGGGCATCGAGCGACTCCGCTTCGCTTTGAAGTCTTTTGAGCAACGCTCCCCTGAACGGCTGGTGGTCGTCGAGAGCCACAGTTCGAACGAGGCAGGCGCCCAGATCACGAAGCGTATTGAAGAACTTTTCCGGACGCCCGATCCCGGCGAACGCCAGAACGCGGTGACCGGACCAGTCGATACCCGTGCGCAGCGGGCGAAGCTCGCCGCGTATGACGGGTACGGGGATGGTTCCTCCCCATTCTTTCAGAAACCGGGCATGGGAATCCTCGGTCCCGATCGATAGCAGCAAATCCGTCCGTGAAAGACCGGATACAATCGGCTCCCGCAAGGGGCCGGCCGGGACGACCCGCCCGTTTCCAAAACCCACTTCCGCGTCGGCGACGGCGATGCTCATGGATTTCACGACCGATGGAGTCTGCAATCCATCATCGAGCAAAACCGCCCGCGCTCCCTCCCGTTCCGCGGCACGGACCCCCAGGTCACGCCTTCGCGATATCCAGACCGTACCGAAAGAAGATAGCATAAGGGGCTCGTCACCCACCCTACCCGCGCCATGTCGCGCGGAATCGACCCTCAAGGGACCCGGTTCGCTTCCACCATAACCTCTCGATACCACATGTGGCTCGATTCCGCCGCTCTTCAGTCGTTCAAGCAAAGCCATGACCGTCGGGGTTTTACCTGTTCCACCCAAACCGATATTACCTACGCAGATCACCGGTATAGAGGCTTGGTAGCCCGGGCGTCGAACGCGTCGCGCCATCATTAGGGCCCAGAGATTCCCTATCGGTGTCAACAGGCGCGCACGCCAATCAGGGCATTTTGGAGATGAGTACCAGAAACCGGGAGGGCGCATCGGATTTACAGGCGCGAATCTGGAGGTATCGATGTCGGGTCTTTCGGATAGATGAGGGGCTGATTCAACCGAAAATGGACGGATATCGAGGGGGAACCCATGGAAACCGACCGTCCTCGGTGTCTGCGCCGATATTCCAAAATGACCACCGGTGGCACCTCTCGCCAATTTTTCAAGAATCTTCGTAGCTTTTATCCAACGCCGTATCATGACTCTTCACGTCGAACCTATCCAGGATTACCGTAGCCCGGAACATCGCCCGAACGGTCATACTGTCATCCTGCCCGAACGATGCGTATACGGCCTCGCGGCATTTGCCGGCATGGCAGGCGATTTCGCTCTTTCCGCGTGCGTCGTTGATATGGCCGATAGCGCTGACGCTCCAAAAGGCGTCGCCGTCTTCTAATTCGCACTTTCGGTAGCCCTCTCCGGCCCTGGATATGACGAATCGCCCTACGCGGTCCGGTGGCGGAGTTTCGGTCAGCATCGGTGATGTCCCTCAATTTTCGCCCGGATAGGGCGATGTCAGCGCACCTTACATTTTCCTTTACAACCTGCAGCACCCGTTCGTGGACGGCGCCGTGACGCGGGCCCACCGGAAGGCGGCGGGAGGAAAGGGAGGCCCGGGAGAACGGCGCCGGACGCTCCGGCGGAGGCCTGACCGGCAGGGTCATGGCGATGGCCGGCGCGCCCGGCCATCCCGTGGACACCGCGGCGCCTCCGGGTCGGGCGCGCGACCCGCAGGGGCTGCCGGAGCCGATGGAGGGCCGGTCTTCCGGCGCACCCGTCGGCGACGGGGCCCTCGACGCGGACCGGCCCGGCGGGCGCGGGGTGAAGGCGGTTATTCCCTCCCGCGGGAACCGGAAGGGGGTGCGCGGGCACGACGGAGGGATGTATGGATGGCGGCGCCGGATCGGGAACCGTTTCGCGAGGATCGGGGAGTTCCGGGCCGTCGCCACCCGCTGTGACGGGACGGGACCGGGCTTCCGGGCGACGGTTCCCGCGGCCGCCGCCGTGATCGCCGCGAGGTGAATGTCTACGGACCCTGGTCCAATGAGTGTCAAACAAATCAGACCGGTCAGAGCCAGACACCATCCGGCCATCATCCAGCCGACCGCCACCGCACCGACGATAGCCGGTAGCGGTGGGATTGCCTCAAGCCCGTCCTGAAAAAGTCGAAGGAAGCGCTGAAGGGAGACTTTTGCGGCCAGCAGCGTTTCGTGGGAATGGCCGACGATCCAGCTAAGCGAACCGTCCGCCCGGATACCAAAGGGGATGGTGTGATAGTCGAAGGGGTTCAGGATCTGATCCAAGTTCACCTCCGCTCCAGATCCTGGCCAACCGCCGCGAGAATTTCGGGGTGGCCGACCCCTTTGATCAACCTGTCGCCGTTTCTGATCGCCAGGTGATCCACGCCGTCTTCCAGCCGGGCAACCAATTCGGGCCGAGGGGTGTTCGGTCCGAACACCGACGCGTCATCAGCCACATCGCCTTCCACCGCGATTTCCGAGGCGGACAGGTATTTCAGGGTCGAAATGGAACTGACAAAGCGGGCCACATATTCGGTTTCAGGATGTAGAACGATACTTTCCGGTGTCCCGATCTGGTCGATCCGACCATCCTTCATCACCGCGATCCGATGACCAACACGCATCGCTTCGTCCGGATCGTGGATGATGAACAGGGTCGTCTTACCTGCCCTTTCCGAAGGCTCCGGAAACTCGTCCCGCAGATTCCACCGGATCAGCGGATCAAGCGCACTGAAGGGTTCATCCATCAGCAGTATATCCGGATCCGCTGCCAATGCCCGCTCCAGACCGACGCGTTGCTGCATACCTCCAGACAGTTCATCGGGGTACCGGGCACCCCAATCCGCCAGACCCACGGTTGACAGGGAGGTTTCCGCCGTCTCACGGCAGGTCTTCCTGTACGCTCCCTGAACCTCAATAACGTAGGCGACATTGCCCGCGATCGTCTTGTGCGGCCAAAGCGCCATGTGCTGAAAAACCATGCCGATCTTTCCCGGGCGAAGGATGCGCAATTCCCGGTTCTCCAGACCCATCACGTCGTGGCCATCGACAATGACCGTTCCCGAGGTCGGCTCGATCAACCGGTTCATATGTCGGAGAAGAGTCGATTTGCCAGAGCCGGAAAGCCCCATGATGCAAATGTGCGACCGATCACATAGGTGACGTTTTGGACCGGGCACGTTGGTTACGGTTTGCCGGGACTCCTGGCGGCTTCTTCACCTTGATACGATGCGTTCGGTTTTTGTGATCATGCGGCCCGGGAGGATCGGACCAAAGCGCACTTCGAACCCGTCCTCGCCAACCTCGAACAGCCCGACAGGTTCACGCTTGGGCAGCGCGGATACGAACGGCGTGTTTCCACGCCGGCGGATTGCACCTTCGGTTCGCGCACGGCGGATATGATCGGCCTTGAGATAGCCGGGCGGTCCCGACCTGCCGTCCCGGATGCGAGGGCCTGGGGTGTAGACCTTCGCCGGTGGAATCTGACCCGGCGCCTCGTGCGGACGCTCGTGGTTGAAGATGTGTTCGAATCTGGTGAGACGTCCCTTCTGACCCACCGATGTCGCTGAAGCCAGCGTTGCGGCCCCACATCCGAGGGTAAGGTGCGTTCTCTCATGGCGACCATTCCGTCGTGGTTGCCCCAGTCGGATACGTTCCGGCGGAACGCCCGTCCTGATCGGATGGACACCCATTCCGGATAATCCGCCCGCGGCGGTCGTTCCGAATGGCGGGCCATTATCAGAGCGAACGGTTTTGGGCGGTCCGTAATCTCGGACCACGATGGTCACGGGCGGCCAAACCGTGTCGAAATCGGGGCGGGCAACAGGCTCGCGGGTGAACGGATACCGGCTCGTCGCATCCGGCAGGGTGAAAGGTTCGCATCGCCGTCCGTCGCCTGTGCGCCACCGGCCTCCGAAGTCCGTGCACCAAACATCATCCGGGCCCGGAGCTTCCGCGAACGGATGTTCCATTGGTGGCACGCGGCGTCTCGGCCGCCCCGGTCTCACCGATCCTTCGCGCTTCGGAATCCCGCCAATTGCCGAGGCTGCGCGCCAGGTGCGTTCCGGGTGGTCCAGTTCCAACCGGGCCCGGAGCTTCCGTGGCCCCCACGCCGGATGCCTGCGTCTTAAAGTTTGACACATAAGTCACTGATTCAATCAACCGTTTGGTTCCGGGGGTTAACTTCCGCGCCACGCGGCGGATGGGGAACCGGCAGGCGGCGGGCGGGCGTTCGTGCCTCGCGCACGCCCGAACCGGTGGTGCGGGATGCCTCACCCCGGAGGCCAGCGGGCTGTCGCCGAGCCTTTCGCAGTCCTTCGACAGGCGGCGGCGACGGCCCATTCAGGCGAAGGTCCACTCCACCACCCGGCGGCGGTGGAAGACCGTGAACCCTTTGACATCCTCCGGTTTTTCGACGGTCCCGATGATGTCCGCCGGACCCGTTCCGTCAGGGCGTCCGCGCGGCTTCGGGCCGGGGTGGCCGCCGTCGGCCAAGGGTCCGCGCACGTCCGGGGCCGTCAACGGCGGCTTCGCGATGACATCCGGTGCGCCGTCCCGGTCCCGGTTGCCGGCCGCATGGACCATGACGGTGACCGGCGTTCCCCCGACGTCCACCGCGACGGTCCGCTTCCGGCCCCTCACCTTCCCGCCCGCGTGGTGGCGGCGGGGTCCGCCGCTCCCGGCGGTCCTCACCGACCGGCCGTCGATGGCGGCGGTCGGTTCCGGCGAACGCCCCGCGCGCTGTCGGGCGGGGTCCCGCAGGGGGTCGGGACATGCCCGGCGGACCGCTCCGGCACCGGGCGTGGAAACGGTTCCGGTCGGTGGAATACGGTGGATATCGGTGGGTAGGGCGCGCCACCGGCGGCCGGTCGACAGGATGTACCGGCCTCCGTCGAATACCGCCCGGAGGCCGGTCCCGCGGGGCCGCCCCATATTCCCCCGCTTCGGCGGCATCGGCCCAACGATGGCCCGTCCGTCGGATCGCTTTGACGGCGGTCGTTCGCCCGATCGCGCGGTGCCGGGCGGTCCTGTCCCGTGGCATGGCTGTCTCCGGATCCGGGTGTTTTCACCAACCGGAATGCCACATCATGCGGGACCGCCCAGCTCATGGAACAAGCTCCCAGGCCAGGGCCCATCTGCAGGAGACGGTTTTCAGCGTCATTCAGTCTAGCCCGGCGCCGGAGCGGTCAGAACCGGTTGAACCTCTATCCGCTCACGAACCCGACGGGCAAATCCTGCGGGTGGGTGCAATCGACCGGGTGTGTCTTGATGCCCATTCCGGATAGCTCGGTTCCACAGATGCGGCATTCCGCCGTCCGGTCCCGCTCCCCGCGGCGTACCGCGGGATCCGCTAGCGCTCCCGAAGGGGTGATGTCGCCAGGAAATGCCGGTCCGGCGGCAGGACAGGCCGGAATCCGCCACGCCGGTGGACCGACGGGCGCTCCTCCAATTGACGGAGGGGCGGACCCTTGGCGGGATACGCTTTCCACCCGGCGGATCCGGAGGCCGGGTTCCGACCGGCCGGTCGGAACTTCCCGCCGCATCGTCCTTCGGACTGTTTTTCATTCAGCCGGGGATGCCGTGGACGGTCCCGTTCGGACATCCCCTCCTTTATTTCGGCCAAGGCGACGCGCGGCCGGCTCGGCGGGCACGGCCCTGCGCCACCTGCCGGTCTCGGCCGTCCGCTCCGCTTCATGGCAAGGTCATCGACCGACGCCACCGTCGCGGCCATGTGACGTCGCAGGGCCGGCGACGGCCGAGTTCCAGACCGACGCCGTGCCCGGGCGCCGCCCCGCCGCGCTCCCTGCGTTTCGCTTCCACACCGAACGAAAGACCGGCCGCGCCCGCCTCCAGGACAAGGCGCCAGCCGAGACTGTAGTCCCGGGACCCGCGCGCGAAACCGAGCCCGAGGGCAGGGCCCGCCGTGAGGCGCCCGCCGAAGGCGGGGAGACCGTACGCGGCCTGCGCCGACCAGCGGTCCGCGGCCTCGCCCGCCGCGCGCCCATGGAGCGGCTCCGCCGCGAACAGCGCGTCGAGCCCGTCCCCGGACCGTCCGCCCGTCTCCCGGCGCAGGCCGAGCGACAGGCCGCGCCCGCTCCCGGGGTCCGCGTCATAGCCGAGCGCGGCGGAGAAGCCGCGCTCCCGGCGCCCGTCCGACCGGTGGGCGAGCAGGGTGCGTCCCGAGAGGTCGAGCGAGAGGCCGAGCCGGGGCGCCTCCCAGGCGACGCCGCCGCCCAGTTCGACCCCCAGGCCTCTTCCGGCGTCGCCGCCGTCGTGGCGTATCCCCGCCTCCGCTCTCGGGGTGAAGCCGCCGCCGTCCTCCAGCGGAACGCTCCAGCGCCCCTCGAGCCCCAGCCTGAGCCGCGTCACCTCGGATTCCGACGCCGCAAGGGTGCCGCCGGTCGCCACCACCCGCGCCGATCCGGTCCGCGACCACAGCGCGTCGGAGACGAGCGCGAGCGCCGGTCCGCGCGCCGCCTGCGGCGCCAGCAGGTCGCCCCGCAGTCCGGCGGCCATCATGCTCCAGTCCAGGTCGGCCTTCATCGCGGTCCCGCCCTCCGGGGTGAGCGTCATCGTGCCGGTGCCGTGGCCCGCCGCGCCCCATAGCCCGAGCCGCTCCGATGCCCGCAGGGATGCGTAGGGAACGACGCCGCCGAGCGACGCCTCCATCGCGCCCGACATCTCCTCGCCGTCGTCATCGTAGCTGTAGCGGCCCTCTCCGTCGCTCCAGGCGAGGGCGACCCCCCCGAGCCAGTCCCCGCCGCCGTAATCGACGCCGAGCATCGCCGTCGCGACCGTGCCGTCCAGGTCCGCCGCGCCGGCCCCCGCGTCGAAGCCCGACCGCGCCCCCCGGGCCCAAAGCGCCATGCTGGCGCCCGACCCGTCGCGCTCGCCGGTCAGGGCGAAGCCGCTGGCGGTCAGCGCTTCGACCACCGTCATCGCGCGTCCGCCGGGACGCGACAGCGCCCCGTCCCGGTCGCCGGGAACCGTCGGCGGGCCGGAGAGGAGGATCCTCTCCCCGGACCGCGCCCCGCCGCGTTCGAGGGGCATTCCGGCCAGCGTGCCCCGCGCGCCGGGCGCGCGGTCCGCCGACAGGCGCCGGGCCACCCCGTCGAGCGCATGCTCCGCCACCGTGCGGCCGAAATGCGCCAGCCACGCCCCCGGCAGCGGGTCGCTGTTGAGGATCGTCCCAACCGCCTCATCATCCCCGAGAACCGCCCCGCGCGCATCCGACAGCACCACCCGGAACGTCTCGCCCGGGTCGTCGTGGGCGTCGTCCAGGGTCCTCACCCGAACCGTTCTGGACGTGTCGCCCGGCGCGAAGACCAGCTCGCCGTCGCCGGCCTCGTAGTCCTCGCCCGCCCGCGCCGTCCCCGGCTCGGTGCGCCAGCGCACCCGCGCCTCGCGCGTCGAGACCGAAGAGAGCGTGACCACGAACTCCAGAACGTCCCCCTCGTCGCCCTCCGCGTCGCCGACCGACAGCACCGGTGACGGCGTGCCGGTGGCGGTGACCCGCGTGCCCGCCCGCACGCCGTCATCCGCCGCGTTGCGCGTGTCCACCCGCACCACATAGGTCGTGCCGTTTTCAAGACCGGTGATGTCGTAGGAGGTGCCGTCCACTTCGTTGACGGGCGACAGCCTGTGGCCCGGACCTTTCTTCCGCCAGCGCACGCTGTAGCCGCTCGGGGCGCTGCTCGCCGGCGTCCACAGCAGATCCAGCGATCCATCGCCCGGAACGACCTGCAGGTTGGCCGCCTTCGTGGGCGGCGCATCATGCGCTGGCGGGCGCTCTGACTGACCGCCGACGATCTTCGGGAAGGTAATGGTCGCCGTCGCCGTCTGCGTGCGCCCGTCCTTGGTGCCGGTGGCGGTCACCGTGACCGGTGTGGGGCCTGATCTCTGAGCGGACGGTTGGCCGGTGATGGCGCCGGTGCCGGAGTCGAACTCCAGACCCGACGGCAGATCGCCCGTCACCCCGTAGGTGATTCTCGAACCGTCCTCGAAGTTCACGAGATTCGGCGTCATGGCCTCGATTTCCGTGTCCACGGTCAACCCGGTCGGCGGCGCCGGATAGCTCAGGCCCGCCACATGCACCTCGAAGTGGACGATGTCGTACTTCCTGGGCACGGCATCATCCTGCACCGTCACGGTGAAGGTGGCTGTGCGGCCCGCCAGCCGCGGCGTCACCCGCACCGTGCCCGTGCCCGAAACGAGCGCCGTTCTTGTTGGCAGTCTCGGCGTGACGTCGAGCACTTCTGGATCGCGGATTGGCAGGGAGGCGTAGTAGAGGAGGTCATCGCCATCAGCGTCGCTCGCCGACACCGTCAGGTCAAACGGCATTCCCGGCGAGGCATAGGTGGGCCCGGTCGGCCTGGTTATCCCGGGCGCGTTCGGGTTGGTTTCCGTGCCACCGTTCACCTTGCGGTTCGGATCGTCCGGCAGGGCCGGGTGGGACAGGTCCAGACCGGCAGCGGGGTCCGACTCGCTGACGATCCTGCCGCCATTGAGACTGATGGCGTTGGCCGCGATGCTGATGCCGTTCAAATCCACGTCGCCCACCTTCACCTGATAGTTGGCGTATAAGGCGTCTTCCCGCAATCCCGCCCTGAATAACGGAACCTGCCTGACCGCATCGTCCGCGTCGCCGATCTTCAGGCCGATGGTCGGTCTTCCGCCCGAGACATCCATGACGATCGGCATTTCGAAATCAATCCCGATCTGGATCCTCTCGCCCACCTGATAGGTACCGGTGCGGTCCAACGGCGGGTTGAAGCTGTAGTGGATGGCGCTGATGACGGGGCCGGACGGCGGACTGCCCGGCCGTTGGTTCTCCATCTCGGCCGCCGCGCCGTCCGGCAGCCCGGCCGCGGTCGCCGTCACCGACACCGTGTAGGCAAGGGCCGAATTCAGCATCAGCCAGGTTGCGGTCGTGCCGTCGATCTGGTAGGCGGGAATCCGCACGGTGCCACCCGTATGCAAGACATGGGCCTCGTACCCCGTCGCCCCGGGCACCGCCGTCCAGGTTGCCGTCAACCCGTTCACGATCCGCGTCACCGTTAAACCGGAGGGCATCGCCAGGTCCGTCACCGTTAAACCGGCCGGCGTGCCCTGCACCGCCGACTGGGTGCCCCTCAGCGCCTTGCCGGCGGTGTCCAGCTTGTCCACCCGCACCACATAGGTCGTGCCGTTGTCAAGGCCGGTGATCGTGTAGCTCGTGCCGGATTTCACCGTTTGGCGCGACAGGAACCCGGAGCCCTTCTCCTTCACCCGCCAGCGCACCAGATAGCCCCCGGGCGCGTCATCCGCCGCCGTCCAGCTCACCGCAAGCGAGCCGTCGCGCGCCTCGGCCGCGAGCCCGCGCACCCTGGGCACCGGCCCCACCCGATGGCCCGTGTCCACCCCCTCATGCATCAGATTCGCCCCGACCGGATTGCCGCCAGTGCTGGAAATTCCGTTGCCGTTGTCCTTCAGGCTGTTCTCCTTGACCCGGACCGGCCCGGAATCCCCCGCCGCCACCCGGTAACGGAAGCGGATCACACCGTCGTACAGGCCTCTTTCCACCGCGTCCCGCTCCCGGTCCCCGATGACCAGCGTGATCGTCGGGTTGTCCCCCGACTGGTCGCTCAAACGCACGTCCTCGCTGAACGTCACCGACACCCAGATATCGTCACCCTCTTCGTAGGGACCGCCCGAATAGGGATCGCCGTCGTTCTGGCCTTTGATCAGATTGATCTCCGTCACCGTCGGGGCGGGTGCCTGCGCCTGCGCGGCGGTGGGGAGCAGACCGGCGAGGAGCGCCGTGCCGGCAAGCAGCGCGGCGGCTAACCGGATGAACCCCCTGCGGCGGGGCGCCGCAGGCGGGACTTGCCGCGCCGGGCTTCCGGGGGGGGGCTAGAACCGAAACCAGGAAAGGAACGAGCCGGGCAGCCGTCCCCGAACCCCATCCGAAAACCGCCGTCGCCGCATTGGCCGTGCCACGTTCCATCATCCCATCCTCGCTTCATGCTCCATAAGGACAGCGACCCTTCCGGACCGCCTGGAGCCGTCCCTACGGGCGTTCCGACGGATCATCAAGCGGCTTTTGGACAGCGTGTCGCTCCTGACGCCGGAGCTTCCGGCGGAGATCGGCGGGACGGTCGTGGAGAGGGGCCATGAGGTTCCCGGAAGAAAGCCTGGTGCCGCGTTGCGCGGGCGGTGCATGATACACGACGTGTCGCGGGCCTGCGGGGGGCCGGGGCCGCACGGCTGGCGGCAGAAGGAGTATCCCTGCGGAAAGCTCCGCGGGCTCTGCCCCGGCGTCGCCAGGCCGAGGTTCGCCGGTTCCCGTCCGGGGGACGTGGAGGCGCTTGTGGAACTGGCGCTGGAACCCGCCGACAGGGCGGAGCGGAGCCGCGCGGGGATCGACACCATGCCGGGAGTGCCGGACAGCATCCGGGGCTTCATCGGCCATGTCAGGCATCAGGCGGACCTGACCGGGCGGCGGATCCTCAAAGGCGAGACGGTCCCCCGCCACGGGAAGGTGCACCCGATCCTCAACCCGCACACCCGCTGGATACCGAAGGGCAGGGCCGCGTCCCTGACATTGAAATCCCTTCCGTTGATCCGCAGGACTGAAACGGTCGTGAGCACACCGGGGCCTGCTGCTGACGGTTGACGGGGCGGTACACACGGTTGTTCAGGAAAAGCAGACCTGAATAGTCGGTGATTATGTCTCCGTTGGGCAGTGTCGTGGTGATGTAACCCAACGAAAGGGGCAGCACGGCACCGGGCGTGTTCTCATCCCGGTATTCGCATTCCGTCCCGACATGTGTCGCACCGGGGCAGGTCGGGGTCGTTTCCCGGCATCTGGAACAGTTCTTTATCCGATCGCTCCAGACCGAAACGCTGATCACGTCATACGGGTCGGAATGCGGTGCGCAGGGTGTGATCGTCGGAGTGACGAACCGCTCGGTGCCCGGCTTCAACAGCACGCTCTGTTTCTCGCCGGCGCTGATCGCCACCCCGGACGCTATCGACCGGATAACCGATGCGGTCGACGCCGCGCTCGCGCGTGTATTCAGCTGAGCCGGCGACAACGCCTGCCCATCCGTGCGGGTCGGCGTTACGGCGAACCGCTCCGGGTGATTTCGCCGGTCCGCGGGGCTGGGATTGCGGCATCGTTTGAGGTAAGCTCCGGCCATGTGCTGACCGAGGCCGGAAACATGGCGATCCCCGCCGAGAGCTTCTTTCTTGATCCCGATTACAGGGGTACGCTGCAACAGCAGATCCGGCAGCTTGTCACCGAAGGCATACTGGTCGGGCACCTGCGGCCCGGAGACCGGATGCCCTCGACACGCCGGCTTGCGTCACGGCTTGGCGTAAGCAGGGTCACCGGTCACCCTGGCTTATGCCGAACTGGTGTCGAATGGCCTTCTGGGTTCGCGTGACCGGTCGGGATATTACGTGTCCGCGAACGCACCTCGACCGCCCGCTGTCCAACCGGACCAAGGGGGTCGGCGGCTGGATGGGGACGGAGTGGACTGGAGCCGGGCCATCGGGAAAAGGTTCTCCGGCTGGCGGCGGCCCGTACGGCCGCCGGACTGGCAGGGCTATCGCTATCCGTTCATATACGGGCAGGCGGACGCGTCTTTGTTCGATCACCAGAACTGGCGCCTCTGTGCACTCAAAGCGCTCGGGCGCAGGGAGTTCAGTACTCTGACCGCCGATTATTACGAGCGCGATGACGGGGAACTTGTTGGCTTCATCGTCAGGCATATACTGCCCAGACGCGGAATCGCCGTCTGTCCCGGTGAGGTGCTTTTGACTCTCGGTGCCCAGAACGCGCTCTGGCTCGCGGCTCAGGTGCTGCTGAACCAGCGCCGGGTCGCGGCGATCGAGAATCCATGCTATCCCGGACTGCGTGAAATACTTCAGCAGACACATTGCCGGGTCGTACCGGTCGATGTCGACGGGGATGGCCTTCCACCGGATGCGCTGCCTTCGGCCACAGATGTCGTATTCACCACAACCAGCCATCACTGTCCTACCAACGCGACCATGCCTGTGGCGCGCAGGAGGTGGCTTCTTGAATGCGCGGAGCGTGACGGATTTGTCGTTGTTGAGGATGATTACGAGTTTGAGATATCGTCTCCCCGATTTTCTGCGCCGGCGCTGAAATCCCTGGATCGGGCCGGAGCGGTGGTCTATATCGGATCCTTCTCAAAATCGCTCTTTCCCGGGCTGCGACTCGGCTATCTTGTGGGGGCTGAACCGTTCATCCGGGAAGCGAGGGCGCTCCGGGGACTGGTGCTCCGTCATCCGCCGGGACAGATCCAGCGGACTGTGGCGCATTTCCTGGGCCTGGGTCACTACGATGCCCAGATCAGGCGGGTCGGCGAGGCATATGGCAGGCGACGTCAGGTGATGGCTCTCGCGATTCGCGGGCACGGTCTTAAACCGGCGGGAGTGAACACGACGGAGCTTGCGTTTGATTTACGTGCAACGGGCGTTCTGATCGAACCGGGACGGGTGTTTTTTGGACCGCGGGACGGGAACCGTTCACATTACCGTCTCGCCTACAGCTCGATTCCCGAATCGCGGATCCCCGAAGGAATTGCATTGATCGCGGAAGCGATCCATAACGGGTGCCGGCCGTCGCTGGATGGAGGATGGCGGTGACGTGCGATGGATCTGGACCGATGGCACCTGTCCAGCTGGCCCTACCGGTCCGGCCTGGCATGGTAACCCGGATGTACCAGGGGCGTGGTCCGTGGGGCCACAGCCTTGTCAAGGAGACCTTTCGATGAGGATGACAACGGAGGAAGCCTTCGTAAAGGTGCTGCAGCGGCACGGGATCGAGCATGCGTTTGGCATCATCGGATCGGCGTTCATGCCGGTATCCGACCTGTTTCCGAAGGCTGGGATCACCTTCCGGGACTGTGCGCATGAAGGGTCAGGCGGGATGATGGCCGATGATACCCACGAGCAATCGGCCGCATGTGCATGATGGTCGCGCAGAACGGTCCGGGGATCACGAATTTCGTGACGGTGGTCAAGACGGCTTACTGGAACCATACGCCGCTGCTTCTCGTGACGCCACAGGCCGCCAACAGGACGATCGGCCAGGGCGGCTTACTGGAAGTCGAGCAGCTGGCCGCCTTCAGGGATATGGTCGCCTATCAGGAAGAGGTCCGGGATGGGGCGCGTGGCGGAGGTGCTCAACAGGGTGATCGCCAACGCCCGTCGGGCCAGCGCGCCGGCATAGATCAACGTACCCCGCGATGTCTGGACCCGGATCATTGACATCGACCTGCCTGCGGTGGTTGACTTCGAGCGTCCATCCGGTGGCGAGGCGGCGAAGCTTCTCGGCGATGCGGGGTTTCCGGTCATCCTCAATGGCGCCGGGGTTATCCTCGCGGGAGCGATACCGGCATCGAAAGCGCTTGCGGAGCGGCTCGATGCACCTGTCTGCGTGGGCTACCAGCATAACGACGCCTTCCCCGGCTCCCATCCGCTGTTCGCCGGACCATTGGGGTATAACGGCAACCGTGCGGGAATGGAGCTGATTTCGAAGGCGGATGTCGTTCTGGCGCTTGGAACACGGCTCAACCCGTTCTCGACGTTGCCCGGATACGGGCTGGATTACTGGCCCAAAGACGCGAAAATCATTCAGGTTGACATAAATCCCGACCGGATCGGACTGACCAAACCGATCGAGGTGGGTATCGTCGGGGATGCGGCGAAGGTGGCTGCCGGGCTGCTGACGCGGCTTCCTGACCGCGCCGGTGACGCGAATCGGGTTGAGCGCAGGGCGGTGATCGCGAAAACGAAATCAGCCTGGGCGCAGCGGCTTTCGAGCATGGATCATGAAGAGGACGATCCCGGAACCACCTGGAACGAGCGCGCACGCGCGGCGAAACCGGACTGGATGAGCCCGCGCATGGCGTGGCGGGCGATTCAGGACGCGCTACCCAGGGATGCGATCATCTCCTCCGATATCGGAAACAACTGCGCCATAGGCAACGCCTATCCGACTTTTGAGGAAGGGAGGAAATACCTTGCTCCCGGACTGTTCGGGCCGTGCGGATACGGGCTTCCATCCATCATCGGCGCCAAGATCGGCTGTCCGGACGTTCCGGTGGTCGGCTTTGCGGGTGACGGAGCGTTCGGGATCGCGGTGACCGAGTTGACGGCGATCACCCAGATCGTGTTCCGGAACTACCAGTGGGGCGCGGAAAAGCGGAACTCGACTCTTTGGTACGATGACAATTTCGTGGGAACCGAGCTTGATGAGCGGGTAAGCTATTCCGCTATCGCCAAAGCCTGCGGGCTGCAGGGCGTGACCGTGCGCGCCATGGGCGAGCTGACGGACGCGCTGTCGCAGGCGATAAAGGACCAGATGGCCGGAACGACGACGCTGATCGAGGCGATGATCAACCAGGAACTGGGCGAGCCGTTCCGCCGTGACGCGATGAAGGCCCCTGTCGAAGTGGCGGGAATCGATGCCGGGGACATGCGGTCACAGTTGACGGCATAGCGGCGTTTCACTCTGGAATGGGACTGCAGTGATCTAAGAGTTTGAATCATAAGTCACTGATATCATTAAACTATTGTTTTTCATGGAGTTGACGCCCTCGCCACCCGCCTGAGCAGGAACCGGCAGGCGGCCAGCTGCGCCCATGCCAGCGAGTTCTCACTGAGCCTTTCGTAATCTTTCGACAGGCGGCGGCACCGGCCCATCCAGGCGAAGGTCCGCTCCACCACCCAGCGGCGGTAGAGAACCGTGAACCCTTTGACATTCTTCGGTTTTTCGACGATCCTGATCACGTTCGACAACCCCATCCCCTCAAGCCGGTCCCGCAGCTTCGGACCCGCGTAGCCACCGTCGGCGAACAGCCTACACACCGTGGGCACCGTCTCCAGCAGCTTCGCGATCAGGTCCGGTGCGCCGTCCCGGTCCTGGATGTTGGCGGTGTGAACCGTCATGACGATCGGTGTGCCGTCGGCGTCCACGATCAGGTGCCTTTTCCTCCCCTTCACCTTCTTCCCGGCGTCGTAGCCGCGGGGCCCGCCGCTCTCCGTGGTCTTCACCGACTGGCTGTCGATCGAGGCGGCGGTCGGCTCCGCGGAGCGCCCCGAACACCGCCGCGCGAGGTCCCGGAGACGATGCACGAGACGCTCCAGGAGCCCGCTCCGCCGCCATGCGTAAAAATAGTTCCGGTCGGTGGAAAACGGTGGATATCCAGAGGGTAACGCGCGCCACTGGCATCCCGTGGACAGGATATACCGGCCCGCGTCGAACACCGACCGAAGGTCGACCTCGCGCGGCCGTCCCATCCTTCCCTGCTTCGGCAGCATCGGCTCGATGATGGTCCATTCGGCGTCGGTCAGATCGTTTTGACTGTGGTCGTCCGGGCGCTTATGGAGCTGTTGGGTGGTCCTGTTCCAGGGCATGGCGATCTCCGGATTTGGTTGCTTTCACCAACCGGAATGCCACATCCTGCGGGACCACTCAACTTATGGAACAAACTCTAAGTTTCTGAACTCCTATATTCATTCCCGTTCCATCTGCGTCCAGCGGATTCGGGCCTCTTGATATTGATTCGCTGGATGCAGGGCTTCGGGCAGTTCAATCGGCAGAGTGGAGCGGGCGGCATTTTGCAGCCAGGTCGCTACGTCCAGGGATCGTAAGGGAAAAGCTGATCTGGACATTCCTGTTGGCAATCATCACCACAACCTCATCCGACCGGGTCGCCCACTCATCCGTACCCGAGGGCTTCGGGGTAGAGCAATGGGGTGAAAATCCTCGTGTCGGTGGTTCGATTCCGCCTTCCCCACCGCCATTAAAGATGCCCCGGACTGGTGCCGGGGCTGCCTCAGGGTGTTATCTCGTATATCATAGCCGTTTTATAATCAGAAGTCAGGGTATAAATTTACAACTGCAATCGTCCCAGAGATTCCCACTAAGGTTATTCTGTCATTTATGTTGTTATATATCAGCATCCTGCCAGAGATGCCGGACAATATATTTCACAGGCTTTCTGGCCGAATCGGGTATCGTTGCGCAAACATAACGGAAAAGAGCGGAAACGATGACCCCGGAATCTTTCCGAAAGCATCCGTCGATGCCCGGCATGCTGCGCATGACGCGGTCGTGCCTCGACGGCATCCCCGGCCCGGTCCGCACCCGCGGCGCCAGCCTCTCCGACCGCCTGATATCGGGCCCCGCGGTGTTCATCCTGAAGACCCCGTCCCTCCTGCGGCACGACGTCCGGGCGAGGTCCGGCGCCGACCCCGTTCCGGAGCGCAGCCCGCGGACGCTGTTCGGCGTGAAAAAGCCACCGTCGGACACGCGGATGCGCTTCGCCGCCGACCAGCTTAACCTGACCCTCGCGGCACCGGCGGTGAACCGCTGCGGTCACGGCGGTAAATGTGCGCACGATGCGGCCGAATGGCTTCCACCGATGAACCGGTGCTGGTTCGCTGCCCGCGTCGTGGCCGTCAAACGCAAATACCATCTGTCCGTCGACCGTCGGGAGGCGGATGCGCTGGAACGTGTGCTTTCCGGCTGCACGAGCGTCGATATGGTCATCGCGACCTAGGGGACCACCTTGCCAGCAAACCGTTCCCAATCACCTACGTCGGCACCGTCGGATCAATCGGTGGATGCCCTCGGTCTATGGGATGACAACGGCAATGGCCGCATCACCTGCAGCGAAGCCCGTCAGCATGGAATCGCACCGGTACCCCGCAGTCACCCCGCCTATCGGTTCATGCGGGATGGTGACGGAGACGGCGTGGCCTGCGAATAAGCGTATGCTCCATCTCGACTGAGGTGTCCGCACCGTCCACCGCTCCAAGGACACGGCTGAACCGCCGCCAACCCAGCGGATAGATGCAAAGATTACCGGTACCCGTGAATCGCCCCGTGGCAGGAATCCACCTTGGTTAGAAAGTATCGCGGCAAGGGCACTTGGATCGTGAGCGTCTGGTGTCCCTTCTCTGACAGTATCCTGCTCGAGCTTATAATGTCCATTTTCGATAGTGGACATTATGGGGTGGTCCATGGGTACGAAGAAGGGGAGCAAGAAGCGGTTTTGGCCGGACGGTGAGAAGCGGTTGATCTGCCTGCAGACCAAAGCGCCGGGTGTTTCGGTTGCGAAGGTAGCGCGGCGCTATGCGATGAACGCGGACCTGATCCACGACTGGCTGCGCGATCCCCGGTTCGCGCCGGATGAGGATGAAAGTGCGATTGAAGCATCAAGTTTCCTTCCAGTGGAGATCGGGGCTGCGCCGCCCGTGCTGAGCCAACAGATAACTGCGGGCTCATCCGCGCTTTTGTTGGACGCCCCGCTGTCGGCTCAGCGGGTGGATATCACGCTGTCGGATGGTCGGCGGATATTGGTTGAGGGCACGACAGCGCTATCGGCGGTTCTGGTGCTTGTGGAAGGGCTGATGCCGTGATCCCGGTGCCGAGCAATACGCGGGTATGGCTGGCCGCCGGGGTGACGGACATGCGGCGCGGGTTCAACACACTGGCCGCTCAGGCGCGGCAGGTTCTGGAGGAAGACCCATACTCCGGGCACATGTTTGTGTTCCGTGGCCGCCGGGGCGATCTGCTGAAGATCATCTGGTGGGATCAACAAGGAGCGTGCCTGTTCAGCAAGAGGCTAGAGCGCGGGCGGTTCGTCTGGCCTGCCGCGAAGGATGGCAGGGTTGGCCTGAGCCCGTCACAGCTGTCGATGCCGCTGGAGGGGATCGACTGGCGCATGCCGCGGAAGACGTGGAAGCCGCTGACGGCGGGATAGGTCAAGGGCCGATAAAACATGGGCCTTGGCGCGGTTTTGCGTTCCGTCCCGTGGAGCGATCCGGTATGAAACGCCCATGTTGGACGCGGTCAAATCCCTGCCGGACGGCCCCACCCAACTGAAGGGCCTAGTCTCTCGGATGGGTGAGGAGATCACGTCTCTTGCCTACCAGGTTGAGAAGCTGAAGGCGGAACTGCACGGCCATCGCAAGGCACGGTTTGGCTCCAGACCAGAGAGCCTGGATCAACTGGCCCTCGATCTTCAGGACGACCGGGAGATCGAGGCGGCCGCTGACGCGCAGCACGCCGAGCAGGATGCTGGCGATGAAGGCGAAGCCAAGCCGCCGCTCCCCAAGCGACAGCATAACCGCACCCCGCTGCCCGACCATCTGGACCGGCAGGATGAGGTTCTGAGCGCCGGTAAGGAATGCAATGACTGCGGCGGCTCCCTGCGTCAGGTCGGCGTGGATGTCACCGAAGAACCGGAATACATCCCCGGACGCCCTGTCGTGCGCCGGACCATCCGCCCACGCATGGCCTGCACCTGCCGTGAGGCGTTCTCGCGGGCTCCCTTGCCCTCCCGCCCGATTGAACGTGGCCGCCCCGGCCCGGGCCTTCTGGCCCATGTGCCGGTCGGCAGATACTGCGACCACCTGCCGTTGGACCGGCAGTCCAAAATCTTCGCCCGCGAGAACGTGCATCCGCCGCGCTCCACGCTGACGGATTGGGTCGGGCGCAGCACCGCCCTGCCGGAACCGCTTGCCGATCACATCGGCAAACCGGTCAGGGCGGGCCCCGCGCTGTTTGCCGATGACACCCCGGTCAGGCCGCAAAGCAGGCTCAAGCCAAAAAAGACCCAGACCGCGCGGCTCTGGAGCTATGTGCGCAATGAAGGCCCATGGTGTGGGGAGGCCCCACCCTGCGCGTGGTGCCAGTTCAGCACGGACCGCAAGGGTGAGCGGCCCGCAAACCATCTCTCTGGCTATACCGGCACCGTGCATGCCGACGGCTTTGCCGGGTTCAACGGCTTGTTCGGGCCAGACAAAGCCGATGAGCGGGCCTGCATGGTGCATGTGCGCCGTAAATTTTACGACGAGGCCGAACGTATCAATGCGCCCATTGCCAAAGAAGCCGTCAAGCGGATCGGTAAGCTTTACGAAGTAGAGAAGGAAGCCAGAGGTAAATCCCCCGAGGAGCGCGTTGCCCTGCCCCAGGAGAAGGCCAAGCCCATCTTCGATGAACCGGAGAGCTGGCTACAGGCGCAACTGCCCAAGCTGTCGGGCAAGACCAAGCTGGCCGAAGCCATCCGCTATGCCCTGAGCCGCATGCCAAAGGCACGCGCCTGTCTCAGCGACGGGCGGTTGGAACCCGACAACAATATCTGTGAGCCATCAATCCGCCCCATTGCCCTGGGCCGCAGGAATTACTTCTTCATGGGCTCCGTGGGCGGCGGCAAGGCCGCCGCCATCGCCTACACCCTCATCGAGACCGCCAAGATGAATGGCGTCGATCCCGAGGCCCGGCTCACTTGGGTGCTTGAACGCCTGCCAGATCACAAGATCAACCGTATCGATGAACTCATGCCATGGGCCTGGAAAGCCACAAACGCCACAAACGCGGGCTGACCGGACGGATACCTTGGATTGTTCAAGCATTTTGGTGTATAGCGCCAGTGAAATATGCGCGTACCCAATACCGGTGCCGCCACTTGCCAAGCGCTTCGGGAGTACCCGTCTGATAGCCTTGCTGGGAAAGGTGAGATTTCTGGATTAGCAGGCTGTGGCTCCCGGTTTCCGCCATGCGAGAGCGATGAGTTCGGCAACTTCAAGAATCTCATCTTCATCAATGAACGGCACCTGCGCAAGTATGATCCTGCCCTCACCGGAGAGTTTGGCCGCGAGGTGCCCCCTGCCAAGCAGGCGTTCCGCGCCGGCTTCGTCCATTACAAGTTCCGAATTCTTTTTGTCCGCTACCTTTAGGACGAGCCGATTAGACAGGTTCGCCCGCAACTGCATCGGTAAAGCGTCCCTGTCGGGGCGTTGTGTGACAAGTACCAGATTGATACCCGCCGCACGCGCCTTGACACCGAGGCGATTGACACTTGTCTCGACGGTTTCCCGGTACTCCTTGATCATCATCCAGTCAGCGAATTCATCATGGAACAACCATATCCGGGGCAAACGTCTATCGGGTTCGACTTTGCGGTTATACTGCGAAAGCTTGTAGACATAGGCACCAGCCAACAGGCGGTTGCGTCGCTCCATTTCATCGACAAGCGCTTCCAATGCCGCAACGCCCTCGTCACGATCGGTAATCAGATCGCCGTCAAGGTGGGGCATCCGCCGAAGCCAGGGAAAGTCGATACCAGCTTTCGGGTCGATCATCTGGATACGGGCATGCGAAGGGGAATTCGTCGCGCAGATGTCCAGAAGCAGACACTGGACGAGCACGCCCTTGCCGCTTCCCGTCTCACCGGCGATAAGCGTATGCGGCCCGTGAGGCTGCAGCCCCCCAAAGCCATCCCCGACATTCAGATAGAGCAGTTCTCCGTCAGCTTCGCGCGCTCCCAGCAGCAAACTGGTGTTGGAAGCCTGTTCGCTCGTCTGGATCCTCCTTTGCCGCCAGAGATCGCTGAGGCGCAAGACCGTCCTGTTTGGACGGGCAACCATGATCACCACCTCCATGGGCGCGGCGATGACGTTGATGACATCAATCGCATGGGAGGTGAGGAGTTCCTGACGCCGTTTTTCAACCTTTGGAACAGTCAGATCGTCCGATCCGCGAAAACGGACAAGAGCGGCATTGGGGGTGAGACGCTGGCCGACTAGTTCAGCGCTCATACCGTAGCCGCGCAACGCACGCTGCAGCGATGTAACCGTCCCGCCAAGCCAGCCTTTCGTTTCGCGGTCGTCCTCTTCAGAGATCCGCCCGGCGCTTACCCAGCGGTTGAGTTCGGGTGAGGGCAACCAGTCACAGCTAACTTCGGCGACCTGTGTGGCTTTTTCCGTATCTATTTCATTGGCTTTATCGCTCTCCGAAGATGTATGTTTTTCACCCGTTTCCCCAGCTTCCCGATTCGGTTTCCCCGCGCCGGTTTCCTTCGGTTCATCGTCCTGAGCTACCTTCACCGAAGATACGAGCGCCCCCTCCCACGCGGCGCGACCCGAAGTGGGAGGACCATCGCCAGCATCCGCATGGGATGCGAAACGCCGAAGCGCATCCGCCACGAGCGGTCTGTCAAAAATACACTGTTGGCAGTGTGAAATTCCCCTGAGTGGCTCGGGGCCACTGGCATCCACCTTCTGGAGATTGTCATGAACGAATACATGGGAAACACCTACAAGCTGAACGGGAACATTGTTCCGACGGACTTCATCCGACCAGCGATGAAGCTTCCAACCGTTCAGGCGTCCCGGATCATCGAAAGGTTCCATCCTTTCGATCATGAAGTCCCCTAGACGGTGAAGCCATATGTCACGATCAATTCGCCCGTGATCCGGGTCCAACGCGCGACTGACGCGCATAACCGTCTCCACAAGTTGTTTGGCGGATTTTGTGGCCTGCGCCTTGTAACCCGCCGAACCGACGTATTTGGCTTCGGAAATAACAACTTTCAGAACAGGTTTCCCGTCTTCAATCCGAGGTGCAAGCGCCATGATATCGGCGATCTGTTCCTCGCGCTGTCCAAACCAGGATGCGAAATCATCAAGAAAATACCAGCCAATCGGCAGGTCATCACCGCCCAGCGAAGACCGGATTTCCTGCATAGACAGCACTACACCTAACAGCTCCTGAGCGTAATGACCGTAGCGCGCCGCACGCATGACAATTCGTCCAGAGATAGAATTGGCCTGATCTATGAACTTCTTGATGACGTCATTGTCTCCGTCTCTGATTTTCGGATCGACACTATCCAAACGCTCTCGAAGAAGCGCAGCAAGCACTCGCGGTTCAGATGTAGTGGAGACGACGGTATTTCGGTCGGTTTTCCGGTCGTGTATATGCTGTATGACGTTTATACCGTTGTTCATCAGGAGCCTGCGGTCAACGAGATGATCGTAGTTCACGACCCATTCGCCGATTCTGTGAGTCCGCGAAAACACATCCGCTATGGCACCGTCACTGAAACTTATTTCCCTGGCCGGAACGACGTCTCCCTGATGCGAGTTATCCCCGTTCAGAAATATGTGGATAGCATTCAGGTAGATCTGCCCCTCACGGGTCTGCGACGGGGACGAAAGATATACGGAGGTGGCGTTGTCCGCGCGGCCGATTGGTCTCCGTCTCGACCAGCGAACGGGAACATGGCCCTTCATATCGGGGTTGCGATTAACCGGTGCCTGCTTCCAGACCAGTTTCGCGTTTCGCGCGATCACATCCTGCAAAACCACAAGATCCACTGCTCGGGCACCACCGTCGTCATTTACCGCATCCGCGTCGCGAAAGCCAACGCGCATACGCGATAGAAAGTCACGCGCGGCTTCGCTTGCCATGACCGATCCGGACTCGTAGCCAAACGACGCATTCTGCTGCTCATAGATGCGCCTCATGCTTAATGGATCCGAATGGGTCAGAAACAGATCGCACTGAAGCTCGTTCTCCTGCTGCACCTTGTCCGAGAGCTCATCCGCGAGTGCGCCCGGCAACGCTTTGGACTCCGCGTTGTACAGCACCACCGAAAAGTTGCTGCGTTCGTGGGGAAGCAGTTTGAGGTACCGCTCGCCCGCCGTACCGAAGGCCTTCGCTGCGGCCTGCGGGTCGATATCCCGGCCATCGTCACCATCGGGATGTTTGGGTCTCAGGGGTGGCTCCGCCAAAGTGTAGTCATATGCCGTGTCTGCTGCCGCGAGCAGTATGGGACCGTCGGTTCCCAATCCGATACAGACTTCGGGGTAGAAATCCGAAGCCAGTTCGTGCTGCACCTGACTGAACCAGAGATCGGCTCCCGTAATGTCATTCTCGTTCGCATCGAGCACTTTCCTGACATTGTCGGCGGTCTGCCGTGCCTTGACGCCGATCTCGGCCAGCCGTAACGGGTGCCATGGAGTGATGATTGCGGCGGGCGCTCCCGCCCCGACATTCGCGATACCCAGTCGCAGGACCGTCTTCCAGAGTTTCTGTCTAGCTCGGTCATTGTTTGCCCGCTCCAGAAGACACTTAAGAAGCTCGGTGAAAGCAGCTGCCTGTGTGATGATCGCATCACTTGCGAGTCCGTCACCGCCCACCATCCATGCGCGTATCGCTTCGGTGTAACCACGTTGAAATGCGTCGAATCTACCGCGGATCTCCGCGGCGGCCATTGAGTCTATGACCGTGTTCAGTTCCTCCAGAGCGGACAGGAACGCACCGCTCAGGTCGCCGTTCCTGCTATTTGGTTCGACAAGCTTGCCATCTTTTTTATATGTGACGCCGCGGATCGTGTTTACATCATCCATTGCGATGCGTTGGATGCTTCCCTTCACGCTGACGCTCTGCCTAGCGATATCCGCCGTTGGCAGAAGCGCGTGTTCACTCTTGAGGTTGGCGACATTGATGAGGTCATCTGGCAGGGAGGTCGCGATGGCGTCGACGGGCATCTCCCAATGGAATATCAGCTTCGAATTCGCCCCTTTCGGATCGAGGGTTACTTCGAACTTGATCGATCTTGCGTTCTTCGACTTGGATGTCACCTTTGCCAGTTCTTGGCCCGCCTCCGGAAAGTAGAAATCCTCCAGCCGTCCGAAGTCCAGTGATACACTTTTGCCGAGAAGTTTGCCGATGCCCCGGTAGCGAAATGCGAAGTAGCGCGCGGTTCGCGGGTTCTTGTCGCGCCAGAAGCTCTTTTTGTCGGCGCCGGGAATGCGGACGGTGATTTTTCTCTCGGCGATCTCGTCATCGGCGGTGCGCCTACGAAGCGCACCGATCGTGTCTATCAGCCCCACAAGAAAATCTCCGTAGGACTTCGGGTTGCTGTAAATGTATTTTTCCCAAGCGCCCGACAGCTTCCTGTCCCGCGAGATGTGCTCCCGGTATGACTCGTAAAAATCATGCAGGTCATCGGAGGGATTCTTGGGGAATTTACCCGAGAGCAGGTCCCGCTGATCTTCGTCGAGATGTCCGCCGAATTCATCCTGGAAAAATCTGAGCGTCCTCTCGGCAAGCGTGCGAGGAGCGCTTCTGGCAACGCCTTCGAACAGGTCGGACACTCTCCGCCAGTCAAGATCTGCGAACGCTTTCTGGCTTTCGGACCAGCCGTCGAGCCGCACGTCGGAGTCGATGAACCTCTCGATGATGGAACGTTCCGTATGGTTCAGCCTGTACTTGAATTTCTTCAGGTTGTCTCTCAGTTTTTCCTGGGGGATGGGATCCCCGCCGTCGGTTTCCCGCACGAGAAACGGGCGTATTCGACCAAGCAGTCGCCGGAATACCATGTTCCATTGCGCCGGTGTGTTCCGTTTGTTCTCCGGAATTCCATCGAAGCGGCCCGCGTTCCGCGGTAGGTGTAGGCACGGCAGGGCGTTGTCGACCGCCTTCGGAAGCGGCAGACCACGGTAGATGGTGCCATAGGAAATCGCGATGACAAAATCCGCAAATGTCTCGATCGTTCGTGCCGCATGCGTGAGGTTGGCCGATTCCAACGCCGCCCTGAGATGGCCCTGTCTGGTCGGATCGATATGTGCTGCCGTCAGACCCGCCTTTTCGATCCAGGCGCTGTAACGGGCGCGCAGCGTGTCCGTCTCGATCTTCGTGATCTTCTCAACGCTCTTGTCGTTCCGCTGCAGTTCTTCCTGCGTCGCGGTGAAGAGAACGGCCCTCTTGTTAGAAGGGATGCGGCAGTGCCGCCAGTGTGTGATCGACTGGTCGTCCCTCACCTCATCGGGAAGGTCACCGTCAGGATCGAATACGGATGCGATCCGAACCGCCACCGAAGCGTTCGCTGCCGTGTCCGCGAGTACGGCCGCCGCTATGGAGCGAACGAGGGAAGGTTCGAGGCCGAGCATGCAGTAACGAAGCGTACCCTCAGGCTCTTGCTCGATCAGTTCATTGATGAAATCAAGGGCGACCGTTCCTATCAGATCATTTCTCGTCATGATCACCTCCCGAACGGGTTTTCGACATAGGCGCAGTCATCCGACAGGCGCCGGAGCAGTCCAAGCGTTCGCAGCCTGTGCTCAAGGCGCTGGGTGTTCTGCATGAACGCGTTCTGGTCGGTCGGCAGGTGGCCGAAGGCACGCTCGGCCTCCCGCGCGCCGATCACGAGACGGAAGCGGTCATAGAGTTTCGCGAGGAACCGGTGATACTCCTCACGTCCCTCGTCGACGGTGCACATCACCAGCGCTTTCAGGAGCGGGTCGTCAGGCGAATACCATGTGCCGATGCCACGACGGGATGCCACCAACCCGATCTGCCGCGCCCATTCCATATGGACTAACGCGACATGCTGCCTGTGTCGCCTTTCGGCGTCGATGCGCAGGTTTTCCAGGATTGCGTCAGGATCGCCGGAGGGAGGTCCATCGTCCGGATCCCATTCAAAACGCTCCGCCAGAAATTCGCGCGCCGCATCCGCGTGCGCGTGCGCCTCCAGCGCTTGCCTCCACCGCGCATCATCCTTCGCGGAAAGCACATGGGCGCGAACGGCCCGCGTCGACAGCATCCGGTTCGCGCCCAAGTTTTCAGCCGAAAGATCGAACATCGTCGTCTTCTTTGGAGACGCGATTTCCAGCACTAATTTCGGCTCGCCCGTGTCGCCGGTCTCCTCGTTGCCTCTCCGAAGCATGTAGAGAAGCATGTGAAGCGCCGAGAGCCGCATGAGCGGGTCGAACAGGGATTCACCGGGAAGGCTGAGTTTGAGCAGTTTCCTCCAGGTCTCGGCGAGCGCCGCGTATTCCACGTGATTGGCGTAGGGGAGATATCCGATCGTGCTGGAAACGGAGTTCGTGTCCACCTTGAAGCCGTCAGGCAGGAGCGCACCGACGACACGGTTCCAGGTTTCGTCCTTTCGCAGAAGCTTCCGGGAGATCTCCTCCGCGATTTCGCTGCCGGCGCCGCTGCGGTTCAGCATCAGGTAGAGCAGTTCCCCGCTGCGGGCGAAAAAACGGCGGTCGGCGCTGCCGTTCACGTTCGCCGGCAGGTCAGCGTAGAGACAGTCAGGACCATATGGAAACAGAAACCGCGAACTCCAACGCCGCTGCCGGTGAGGCTCGATGCCTGTCGTCTGGAAAAACTCAATCACGCGGGCAAACCGGGTGAAGTCGCCACGAAACCGATCCTTCAGATAGCTGAAATCATCGTCCGCGTCGAAGGCATTCAGCCATGCAGCCCAAGTCTCCGCGTGCTGGACATGTGGATTGTTGAATATAAGCTGCCTCAGCGGGATCAGTCTTGGGATGTAGTACGTGAATTTCTCATGCGCACCGTCTTGAACGGCCTCATTGAGAGCGCATCCCTCGGAATGACGGGACCGAAAGATCGCGAGGAACTCCAGAAAGACTAGCCACGGCGTCTGGTCGTTGTACAGACGATGCCCCCAAATCGCCTCGTCGACCCAAAACTTTACGTCCTTCCTGAATTTCACCGGCGCTTCCAGACGTGAGCTCATTGGCCCACCCCGATCCGGATTTTATCAGTCCGTGGACGCCCGCTTTCGTCGACTGTCAGTGCCTGAAGGTTGATTTCGCCGGTTGACGCATCTTCATCGAAGATCCCGTCAAGCCTGCTGATTAGACGGAGCTTGAAATCCAGAAAGTCCTCATGGCACTGGCGTGAGAAGCTTGCGGGCAGACTCCCCTTCGCGACACGCACTAGATACTCGAAATGCGTCAGCTGGAGATTCAGGCTATCCACGGCCCCGGTTTCCGAGCCGTCGGGATCAGTGACACGAAGGCATGGCGTCGACTGGTCCGCGGCGAGCGTGAAGTGGAGGTACGGAACGCGACGCTGTGGTTTCGTATGCAGTTCGTAATTCAGCAGTGATGCAATCCTGCCACGTCCGTCACCACCCGAACGGGCGAGATAGAGCTGCGTTCCGTCTTCGATCATCATGCCGCAGAAAGTCCGGTTGAGACCCTTTACGAGCAGTTCGGCTGTCTGCGAGACCTCGCCGCCGTCCATAAGACCCGAGACGAACTCCAGGAAGAGCCCCGACTCTTGGTAGACAGTGAGCTGCCACGGATCGAAACTGCTGTCGTACGGCAGTGAGAAAAACAGGCGCTGTCGCTGCCGACCGAGCGCGCGCAGGAATTCGTCCATGTCCTTGCGTTCCCCTTCGAGGTAGTCCAGCAGGTACTGTTTGTAAGCCGACTCGCCATAATGGTTGTCTCCGGCAACGAACTTCTTGTAGTGATCGGACTCCTCATACTTTCCGTAGATCAACAGGTTATCGAATCTGTTATCCGTTTGGCGCCCGATTCCAAACCCTTCCAGCGTGGTGAAGACTTGATATTGCTGTCTTTTCCGTTCAGGTAGGTTCATGCCGAATGCGTTGACGTAGGGATTCGTCAGTCGATGGTCCTGCTTTTTGGCACGGATTTTCGCCGTATGGCATGTCAGAAGAATACGGCTGCTCTGTCGGTCGCCGAGAAGGATGTTTACCCCTAGCAGGAGAAGATCGCGGATCGGGAAATGCATCCGGTTTGCGCGGGCTAGTTTCATCAGTTCGCAAAGCCGTGTCCTGAACATCGAGCCGTCAGCGCCGCCGCGTAAACGCTCCCGATTGATACGGATGGGGCAGTTTGAGGTTCCGTCCGCGTTCAGAAGCTCACAGCCCTGACACTGGGACCATTGCGGGTGTTCAGCTATCTGTTCCACGATTTCCTTGAAATGGGCCGATGCGTCCAGACAGCTGAGATTGTAGAGGTCAAGCAACAGTGCATCGTCAACTGACCGTTCCTCGACCAGCATGCTCTCGACTTTCCTGAAAACCGAATGCGCCTCCCTGCCCTGCGTATCAGACCAGTCCCTCCATGACGCGAGAAGCTGTCCGTCGTTGGCGGCGACGAGATACACCTCATTCCGGGTTTCGCCCGTGACCGCCCGCGCCAGGTTTGCTATCGTTTCGCTCTTCTCGACCTGCGTCAGTTCGCTCAGGTCCTTGACGATGACCATCGTCCTGCCCGCCGCCGGAAGCCGGAGTCTTGCGGTTTTCTCACCGGCCTTCCATTCTTCCGGATCACCCCCCAATTCTTCCCAGACACGACGGCAGTGATAGGTCTTGCCGTCGCCCGCCGTCCCCGTCAGGATCACGTTTCGCGGGTTTGCCGACTCGAAGTTGCTTTTCACCTGATCGAGACGCGCTGGCTTGATATGAACCGGAGGATCGATCGCGTGACGCTCGATCTCGGACTGGATAAGCTCGTCGTACATGTTGTCACTTGCGGGAATCGGGCCGTAGTGCCGCAGGAAGGATATGAGACCGTTGCTATGGGCCATGGCTATTCAGGGTCCTCCCGCTTCATAGGGGAAACCGCGGGGACAGCGTCCTTCCCGAGGTGTGATGGTGCAAGGCGGCTGACTTCATTATCCATTCGACCCTCCTCCGCGGAGCGCCCCGAACACCGCCGCGCGAGGTCGTCCTGCGTCTGGCCACTCAGGAGCCGGGGGCTGTAGGCACATGCCGGCCGCGACTTCATGGAACCCGCCAGCCTTCTCTTTCGGCGCGGGCGGCGGATACCTGACAGTCATCATTTGTGGCAGACGATACATGATGCGGCGACTTCTGAAACGCCGTATATTTCGTCGATCTCGATGTCTTCGAGGTCTGCCCTGAGCGGATTCTTCGGTCTCCGCGCCCGTTCCCGGGCGAGACGGGCCTCATAGTCAGCCTCGATCTCCGCCATTCGTTCGGGCCTTTCGAGGTCCTGAAGGGATTCCCTGTCGCTCCATGTGAACGGCGAGCCATGATCAAGGGCCGTTTTCTCGTAGGCCTTCGCCTCCTCGAACAGGTCAGGATGATTCCGTTTCAGGCGCACCCATTCGATCTTCTGCTGATAGAAACAGAAGGTGCATCCGCTCCTCGAGCGCCAGTCATAGTAAGCGGGCAAGCCGAGTCCGGACGCTTCCAGTAAATCAGCCCCTGATGACCCCGGCCCTGTCGACACCGTGTTCACGGAACGGAAATCTCACGCTGAGATTCGGATCGGTGGCGTTCATACCGTCGCGTTGGGGTTCGTCCGCACGGATCGCGACATAACTAGTCACCTTCCGTCCGGCTTTAAGGTCAGACGCGACCCACTTCTCGAAGGGCCTCAGCTTGAGTTGACGTGTGCACCATCGGGAACGCGGTGACGGCAGGAAATTTCCGTATTCCTTCAGCCAGAAATCAAAGTCACGGTCTGGATTTAGATAGAGGATTGGCCTGCCGAGAAACCCTTCGATGCGGTGCAGGTAATCATAGACCTCCCTGAGCTCTTTGCCGGTATCCGTGAAGAAATACTCAATGTCGAGATCCGGCCTCGCTTCCCGCATGAACACTGCAAGCGCGGCGCTGTCCCGTCCGCCGGACAATCCAAGCACATGCCTTTCAGCCATGATGTCATCCGTTGCCGGAACCATCGGCAATACCTCCCTCCGATTCTTCCTGAGCTAGCAGGCTTGATCCCAAACGGGCGAGGGCAGCAAGAATGAGATGGGAATTGGAAACCCCACCGTTCAACCCGCTCATCATCCTGTCGGCAAGCGCCTCAACTTCCTCCTCATCTTCCACACCGACATCGAAGCTCCTCATGATGGTATGGCCACGCTTGCCAGTTCCGATCACAATACCAAGTGCCTGCCGTGTGGGGTCACGGCCCTTAACCCACGCAAGAACTTCCGCATGACGGAATTTTAACGAAAAGTCGGCAAGGACAATTGCAGCCTGTTCGGGATCCCGGTCAGACCAATCCCTTGGTGGTTTGTTCACAGCCAGACTGGCGATGGATTCCATATCCTCGATAGAGCCTTCGAACCGGGTCAGGCGCGTCGCGAAGGCATCGAGGCGGAAATCCCCGGACAGACCCGAGACCGTCCCGGCCCGCTCGCGCAATCGGGCCAGATCATCGCCCGATCCATGGTCCAGCGATTCAAGCATCCTGCGTTGCAGATCCTGAAGCATCTCAGGGTAAGCGTCCTCGATCTCTCGGAGTAAGGTCGAAAGATTCCAGCTGATTTGGGATCTTACATTTCCATCCAGGATCATCGGTAGATCGATAAAAAGAGCCTGATGTGGATCACTAGCATGCAGTAGCACCTGCCGAACCTTCTTCGCGCGCTCGGACAATTTCTTGGTGCGTCGGGTCCAAGCGGGCTGCGCGAAGCAGAAGTGGACCATCTCACGAGCGACCGACAGGGCGTCGGGTCGAGGGATTTTTCCTGTCCGTTCGCCTATAACTTTGGCCAAATCCTTCAGATAGCTTCTACCCTTATGGCTGATGTCAACATGCCGTAGACTGATTTGCCCCGCATCCTGCAAAAGTTTGTCGGCGCATAGATCGTTGATTTCATGCTGGAACATACCGTCAACATAGACCGCTATGGACTTCCGTTGCGACAGGATGAAGGCCATCGTCAGCACCGGCAGGACACCATGACGGACTCCAAACGGAGGACGGGACCATATCGCCTGAAGACTAGCTGCGGAAACCGGCTCTTTCGCCGATTCAAGCAGTTCCCTAGCTTTTTTCCATATCGGAACGAAACTCTTCCCGACACCGTGCCAGCGGTGGGGCACCCTGAAGCCGAATTTGCCGTTTCTATCGCCGTGGAGCCCGGCTTTTTGAAGAACAGTGCTGTAAAGGGCGCGTTCCGCTCTAAAGCCCTCGATACCGAGATAGGGGCGGTCGGCTCCGTCAACCATCCGGTAAAGCAGCTGCCGGACGGCTGCCTGGATGTTAGCGGACGGCCTTGCACGATTTATCATCTCGCTGTGGATGATAGGCGTTTCACAAAAGGCACGGGTCGCGAGATCGGAGACCAGAATAGACAGGGACCGCTCGTCCCCGGATTTATGAAGTTCTCCATCTATGTACCAGCCAGTTGCGAAAAATGCCTTGCGAAGTTCCTCTTCAAATCGGGTTGATGCGTTCGCCAACCGCTCACGGATTTCCCTGCGGGCGACTGCGTCACCCTCGAGCTCGGGGCTGTTTCGCCGCACGTCATCGAGAGCGTTCAGTTCGAGACCGAGACCGTGTAACAATCCAGCATTGTCGGGAATCCCGACTGCTACAGGATAGTCTCCGGCCATACGAGAAGCGTCTTCACAGATCCCGCGGCATCGCCTCCCGGTATCGTCTTCCGAGGGAATGACCAGCAGAAATCCACCTTCCGCCCCCCTGTAAGGCCTGAATTCAGCAACGGAGTTTTCACAGTTAGAAAGGGCGGCAATACCTGTATCGAACCATCTCAGCGTACCGGTTTGGTAATAATGCTCCTTGGCGAGAAGGGGAGGCATCAGGGCAAGCCGTCCAAGCCTTCCATAATCCAGATCGGCGTTCCGCGCCCGGGCGGATTCGACAGCGAAATTTATGTCGAAGTCACTGCCAGCATGGATCGCCCAAGCGTCGATATGGTTCCGATACACCACGACTGACCAAGCCGAAAGGTCCCTGAGCGCAGCATCAACCTCGCGCACTTTCGCCGGGCCACTGCAACTTCCGATTACGGAGCGCTCGGCCATGACACCGGAGCCGTTGCGGAAAAGGTCAATAACGGCGACCGTTTTCGCGAGCCGGACATGAAGACAGGATCCCTTCGCCTCACACCGTTCGATGGAGTCGACACCCTGTGCCCAGCGATGACCGTCCTGCGAGGCCATTATCGCGGGCTCAAGGTTGGCTCGGAGGTAATCCCAGAGACGGTCCGGACCGAACATCTCACCTGACACCGCCTGTGTGTCATTCAGGAATTCCTGAAATCCAAGCGGCTCCCCGGATCCGAGAAAACCGAAAACACTGCGTTCGTTCTGGGCGAAACCGGAACGCGATACGGGACCGAGCAGCGAAACCGTCACCGGGTGAAGTGGCCAGCAGGCGTCCAGCCGTGCCGCGAGATCGGGTGGGCTACCCGGACGCCTCGACTTGATCGCTTTGGCGACGGTATCGCCGTACATGCGGCCGGACCTCAACTCAGGGTCACACTCCACCGCATTGCCGATCAGGTCAATGACTTCGTCGACAGCAGTGACAATCGGAATGTCGACGAACCGGCCCTGTATCTTCGCCCACTCGTTTCGCGTTGCCCGCCCATGACGATCAGCGTAACGCTCGAATGACTGGTGTAGGATGCCGATAACGATGAGCCTACCCTCGCATCGGTTCGCTGCTTCCGCCAGTTCCTGGAAGAAATGAATGTCATTGCCAGCGCTCTCCAAGAACTTGCCCATTTCGTCGATGATCAGCAGGACACCACCCGTCGCACGGATTCCCGCTTCGTCTTCCAACCTGCCGAGCACATCCCGTCCAGACGGATCAGTCCTGCGCCTGTTCGTCCGGGCACGTCCCGGCTCCGCTGAGATAGCGGAAGATACGGTCCTCCTTATCTCATGAACCGGATCACGTTTATGGCCACCAGTCACCGGCACTACGAGCCAGTTATCCCCTTCCGTCGGAAAAGCCTGCCGTAGAGTGTCTGGCGGGTCGATCCGGTTCAGGATTTGCTTTCGCTTTTCGACGTCACGGCTGACCATCGTCGCAAGGGCGAGGGCCAGACTTGACTTTCCAACTCCGTAGGGCCCTGTCCATGTAAAGGCACGCTGGTTGGAACGATCGATCAGACTGGCCATCGTTTCCAGAACGTTCCGGTTCGACTCATGGTAGACGAAGCCGTCAAGCGCTGACGGGCTGTCGATATCCCTATCCACACGGATCGAGCGCTGGAATCGACGGGCAACTTTAATCACATCAGCAAGCATCATGATCGAACATCCATCTTCCGCGATATTGCGGGATAGGCAAGACGGAGCAAATCCATTCGTTCAATCGATCCCTCGCGACGCGCCACCTGCCTGATTCCAGCGCTTTCCGACCAGAAATAGCGATTCCCGGATGTTTCGTCGATTCGGGAGAGCCGCTTGGCCAGGGAATACTCATCGAGCTTGAAAGTCCGGCCAGGAGATCCCGGCTCGAAGCTTATACTCTCAAAGGAAAGGGTGTTCTGGTCCGGGGCATGGGATTGCCAGAATTCGTTCAGGGCGAAAAGAAACACGCCGTCCGGTAAACTGGGTTTCGGACCGCGGCGGAACTGGAAAAATCCCGTACCGAGGGGTTGTATCAGGCCAAGTTCGGTAAGAACCGTTTCCACACTTTCGTCCAAAAACCTGGCATCAGACTGGAGGACATAGCTGCGGATGAAACACTCGACATCCCGTTTGATCGTGGTGGGGGAGGCCCTAGTCCAATGTTCCCGGCTTTCGTTAAGATCCTGCAACGATGAAACAAGAGATGCCCTGTCGAAATTAACTGACGGGTGGTTGTTGAAAGCGTAAAACCAAGTCGTCGTACGGGCGGGAGGTGTATGTCCGGCGATCATCCAGTGCAGCAGCCATATGGTGGCGGAAGATTCCATGAATGGATCGACCTCATCGAAAATAAATCTGCCGAGTTCCGTTGGAACAAACGCATCTCCCGCGTCTTCAATGACGCCGCAGGCGAGCGCCCAATGGCGGATCGACGCCACCATGTTCCTGCCTACGCCGAAATACTCGATCGATCCGGCATCTGAAAACAATCGTTTAGAAGCTCCACCAGAATGCTTCCTTACGGCATCGAAGGCTTTCCGCAGCCATAGCTGCCGCAGGGGGAACGTCTCGTGGCCGGAAAACTTTCCCCTATAGTCGAATCGGGAAAGCGGTCCCCTTATCACGATAGCTCTCCTGACTGGATACGTCGTCCAGTCCGCTCAAATGTATGGATAGTGCCATCCGGCGAATTCATCAAACTCACCCTCAGCCGTGAACGAGGGTTTTGGATCGAAGATTCACTGCCCTCTCGGCGATGATCTCCGCCGCGAGTTGGATGTCTTGACCGGTTGTCCGACGGCCTATCCCGATGCGGAACGATGAGGCGAGGGCGTCGCTGGACAGGCCGATCGCCCGAAGCACATGCGATGGCTCGATCAAACCGGCATTGCAGGCGGAACCTGCCGATGCGGCGATCCGGTATTGCAGGGATGACAGAAGCACTTCGGCGTCCACCCCGGGGATCCTAATATTCAGGCTTCCCGGCAGCCTGTGTCGTACTGAGCCGTTGATGGCAAGGTCGGGGATGGCCTCGCGTAGGATTCCGACCATCCGCGCCGCAAGACTCGCTGCATGGTCCCGATCCGTCTGCAAGTGCCCACCTGCGATACGGCAGGCCTCCCCAAGACCGGCGCACAGGAAAGCGGGAACGGTGCCCGAGCGCATTCCGTTCTGTTGCCCTCCACCAAAAATCAGCGGTGCGGGTTTAACGGGCGCATGGCGGGAAACATAGAGAGCTCCGATACCTTTGGGACCGTGAAGCTTGTGTCCTGAGAGGCTAAGAAGGTCAATACGGTCTCCAACAACATCGACGGGAATCCTACCGACCGCCTGTGCCGCGTCCGTATGAAAGGTCACTCCCCGGTCCTTGCATAGAGCGGCGATTTCCGGAATCGGTTGGATCGTCCCGATTTCGTTGTTAGCCAAGCCAAGGGTAACGAGTACGGTGTCTTTCCTCAAACTGTCGACGACACGCTCCGGATCAATCCGACCGTCCCTGCCAACTGGCAGTACTTCGACCTCAACGTTATCACCCTGCATCGCGGAGAGCGTCAGGAGAACGCTCTTATGCTCTATCGCAGATGTGACGACATGAACCCTCCTACCCGCGACGGTTCGGAGGATGCCTTGGATCGCGTGGTTATTCGCTTCGGTGGCCCCAGAGGTGAACACGATTTCATGCGCGGAGGCCCCAATTAGATCCGCGACGTGCCGCTGCGCCTCGTCTATCAGTTCGGCGGCTTCCCAGCCGAAGGCATGCTCCGAATGTGGATTGCCGTAGGCGTGTTCCAGCAATGGGACCATGAAGGTGCGGACTACCGGATCGATCGGTGTCGTGGCGTTGCAGTCAAGATAGATTGGAGCCACCATCATAGCCCCTCCGGGTTTCGCGTGAATGTAATTTCTGCCCGTTCCGCCTGTTCATATGGCGCCACAAAGCCAAAGACGGCCTTGCGCATTATCCATGCCATAAAGACGCCAAGACGGTCTGATAGCTGAATCAGCACGATGTCACTCGACTTTTCAAGGCCTTACCAACAATATTACGGGCATCGTTCGTTCCTTTGGAAGGTCCAACGACTCACTTTACACCAGAATTCACCGAAACGCACCATAGGGTGGTTTGTCATCAGAGATTCCCGCTAAGCCATTTTTCTGCTGAAGGTCGGTCTTCCGGGGTGCCGGCGAAGGTCGGCCCGTTCCATGCGGGCATGGTTCTGGGCCGGCCGGCGCTCAGTCAGGTTGCTGTTCGGCGGAAAAACGACTTAGCGGGAATCTCTGGCGGAAAAGCTAGGGTGTTGCACTTCGGAGTGAAAGCGGGGTATATATAAGCAGGAACATTTTGCATAACTCTCAGGTTCTCCGATTTCTATCCGGATCAATGTGTGTTGACGCGATACGACCCACGTAACATCGGTGTGCTGCCGATCCCCGGTTTCGCGTTGATGTCTTACGCATGTGTTGTGGAACCTCTCCGCGCCGCCAATCTTCTGTGCGGAAGGGAACTCTACCGAATTGTCCATTTTTCCACCGAGGGAGCGGTAAGGAGTTCTGGCGCCGCATCGGTGGAAGCGTCGATGCCGGTGGGTGACACACCGGCGCTGGACTTTCTGTTCGTGGTCGCGGGTGGCGATCCGATGTCGTTTGACGATCCCGGCCTGTTCGGGTGGCTCGGACGGATGTCACGGCCTGGAACCGTTCTGGGCGGCGTTTCGGGTGGGCCGGTGCTTCTGGCCAGGGCAGGCCTCATGGCCGGTCGTCGCATGACGGTTCACTGGGAGCATATCGGCGCACTGCAGGAGGCGATGCCCCTTCTGCTCCTGGAAAGGTCTCTCTATGTCATTGACCGTGACAGAGTGACCTGTGCGGGAGGTGTCGCTCCGCTCGACCTGATGCATGCGCTGATCGCGGTGGATCACGGCTCGGACTTTGCCCGCCGCGTCAGCGACTGGTTTCTGCACACCGAGGTCCGGCCGTCCGGGGGGGCCGCAGCGCGCTGGTCTGGCGGAGCGGGTGGGCACCGCCTCGGCACCGGTTCTGGATGCGGTCGAGGCCATGGAGAACCATGTCGCGGACCCGCTGGCGCTGGACGACCTCGCGGCGATCGCAAACGTGTCTCCGCGTCAGCTGCGCCGTCTGTTCCGCGAGCGGCTTGGCATCTCGGTCATGGCCTATTACCGCGACCTTCGGCTGGATGTGGCGGAGCGGCTCGTCACCCGCTCGCCTCTGTCGCTGACAGATGTGGCGCTGGCGACCGGATTCGCGAATTCCTCGCATTTCTCGGCATCCTACAGAAGAAGGTTCGGTGCCGCTCCCTCCCGGATCCGGAGGTGAACGGCAGCGGCATGACCGCATGGGGGTCCGCGTATCCACCGTTGCGGCGGAACGCCGGTGTATTTGATCGTGCAGCTTCGGCCACCCGGTTCAAAAATCTAGATGCGACCAAAGTATTTTGATGACATCGTCGATCAGCCCAAATATATACCGACTCAGCAGCGTTGAAGCATTACGCAAGCGTCAGGGCAAATCATCTCCCT
This sequence comes from uncultured Rhodobacter sp., assembly GCA_965201085.1. Classification (GTDB taxonomy): domain Bacteria; phylum Pseudomonadota; class Alphaproteobacteria; order Rhodobacterales; family Rhodobacteraceae; genus JAPOUP01. Next base: position 910,958 of record CBDAVS010000025.1, read on the forward strand.
ACCGCTTTGGTAGCTGAGTCCCCGCAGACAAGCACCAGCTGTTCGCCGCTATTCACGGATCTAATCGGTCGAAAAAACGTCGCAAAGGAAGACGTTTTCGTGCAGTTCCGCCGCGCCGTTTTCCGTCTCGACGATGCGTTGGCCGGTCGAGACTACGATCTCGTACCCTCTGAAATATTCCATGACGACACAGCGGAGTTCGACCCCTTTCGGATCGGCGGTCAGGTTGGTATGGTGATTACCTCACCTCCTTATCCGAACGCCTACGAATACTGGCTTTATCACAAATATCGGATGTACTGGCTTGGTTTTGATCCCCTGGCCGTCAAGGAGCGGGAAATCGGGGCACGTGCGCATTTCTTCAAGCGCAACCATCATACTGAAGATGACTTTGCTCGGCAGATGGCACAGACCTTCGATTTAATCCGTGCCGTGCTTGTGCCGGGCGGATACGCCTGCTTTGTTATCGGTGTTATCGGTCGCTCACGTATCCATGGCCGCATGATTGACAACGCCCGTATCGTCGAGAAAGCCGCGGATGGATTTGATCGCGTCTTTATCGCTGAAAGGACTATTCCAGCCAGTCGCAAGTCATTCAATCTTTCGCATGCCAACATCAAGACCGAAAGCGTGCTGGTATTGCGACGGAGGACAACCGCATGCACCTGAGATGGCACAGTTATAACTATTATCCCTACGAACGGGAACTCGGCGCGCGAAGTTGCCACGCTCTTCGGCCATCCGGCTCTTCGGGAGGTTCCAAGCGGGGTTGAACTGGAAGGTGCGCAGGGCATGGATTTGGCAGGTCGGCTGACCTACTTCTCCATGGCGGCGAACGGTCGCACGGTGTCGGAAACACTGCAGAGCCGTCTTTAACAAGCGGTATGTGTCAGCCGTGCACGGCAGGCGACCCGGTATTCCGTACATGGCCTCCATGAGTACAAGGGAAAGTTGAATCCACAGATAGCGAAAGCGCTGCTCAACATTCTTGGTGTTCGTTCTGGCCAGCAGGTTCTTGACCCTTTCTGCGGGAGCGGTACCACCCTGATTGAATGCGCCCATGCCGATGTACACGGCGTCGGTTTCGACTTAAATCCTTTCGCGGTGTTCTTGGCCAACGCGAAGCTTCGTGCACTGGTCACACCTGTCGCCCAGCTGAATGATGCGAGGTGGCGGATATTGAGTTACTATATGCGCCAAAGCCGGTACGATCATTTCGAAGACAGTCCACGCATCGCCTACCTCAGTTCATGGTTTAACCCGGAAATTCTTGCTGCGATCGAGACGCTCCGCAGCCGTATCAGCGCTGTTGCTGGTTCCGCCGCACCAGTTTTCCTCGCGGTAGCGAGCAATCTTCTCCGTGACTACCCGTTGCAGGACCCCAAAGATCTGCGCACGAGGCGGCGAAAGACGCCGCTGCCTGACATGCCGTTTGTCGAGGCATTCTCCGCTGCCTGCGCCCGGTTTCTTGAGCGCCTAGAATCCGCTCAGGCAATACTGGGAGAGAATCTTCCGCTTTGCCGCGCCGAAAGGAAGGATGCGGCCACGCTTTCACCGGGTGCTGACCTATTCGATGTGGCGATTACTAGCCCGCCTTACGCAATGGCACTGCCATACGTTGATACCCAGCGTCTCTCGCTCGTTTGGCTCAATCAGATAGAACCGTCGGAAGTCTGTCGTCTGGAGGCGGAACTGGTGGGAAGCCGTGAGTTTCGAGGAGGTACACACCGCGAAATGGCTAGAGCACTCAAGGAGAACAATAAATGCCTACCGCTGGATCAAGCCGCATTCTGCCGCAGGCTGCATGACTCGTTAAACGAACAGGACGGCTTTCGGCGCCAGGCGGTTCCTGCGCTGCTCTACCGATACTTCGCATCAATGCATGACTGCTTCCGGGCCACCCGCACCGTTCTTCGGCGCGGTGCGCCTTTCGCGCTCATTGTCGGCCACAACCATACGGTCCTCGGTGGAATTCGGCATGACATTGACACGCCAGCCCATCTGGCCGCGCTCGGGGCAAGTGTGGGCTGGAAGGTCGAGGAGCTGACGCCGCTTCAGACATACCGTCGTTACGGCTATCATGCCAGTAACGCCGTCCGCAGTGAAACCCTCGTAGTCCTCCGCAATCCGTGAACGAGCTTACGGTCCATCCGAACGTTTACGCGACCGGGCGTAGCCGTGGACTGGTTTCGCTGCTCGAACGTATATGGCTGCGGGAGCAGGATTCCGGCAACGGTACCTTCTACGTGGTTTCCGGCTTTGCCAACTACAACGGTGGGGTGCGATTCCTCCCGGTCTTTCGACAACACATTGAACGGGGCGGGAGGGTGAAAGCGGTGTTCGCTGGAAGCACGGGTCAGAATCTCACCAGCAGACAGGTTGTTCAGGCCATGCTTGAATGCGGCGTTGAGGTCCATCTGGTTAACCGCAAAAGGCTCGTGCACATGAAGAGCTATGGCACCCAATCGCAGCATGGTGACAAGCTCATAGTATCCAGTGGCAACTTCACCGGGCCGGGGATGGCCCAGAATGTGGAGATGTCAGTTCTGCTCGATCGTCGGACCACCCGTGACATGGGCTTCTCGTGGAAGGATCTGATGACCCGGAGGCTGTCGCAGAGCTGGCAGTTCCACAAACCGGCAGCCGATGACCCGGAGGCTGCTGCAGGGAAGCTGCTCTATGATGAGGAAGCATCCAATGTCGTTCTGGATGCAACTGCGGAAGTCACGATGATCATTATCCTCGGACATTCCGACACGGCCCGCATCATTGCGGCGCCAGGTACGAAGGCATCTCGTGGAACACAGTATTTCTGGCTCGGCCGGGACTGCTATGACTTTTTCCCTGCGCTCACCATTCCGAATGAGCGCGGCGTCAGGAAAAGCTATTCCTGCCAAATTACAATGAATTTCATCGACCTAGGCCAGAAGCAGGATGTGCGAGTGACCTTCAAGGCGGAAAACAACCTGGATTTTCGGCTCGGTACAGGGGCGCTTCTGGGGACGGAGTTAGCGCGTTCGGGAGATGTTGCAGCTATCTTCCGCATTGGGGAGAGCAGCTACGAAATGAGGCTCTTTGCCCTGGAAAATCCGTTGGCGAGACAGCTTGACGCCTATGCCGTTCACTTCATCGGGCATAGAGGCAAGCGTTATGGATTCGTCTCGAATGACGAATTTCGATTAAAGACAGGAATCCGGTTCGGCAAACCATGAACTGCATCGCCGCAGACTCGTGCCTCTTGGGCTGCCACTAGCGTCATGAGGCATTTCCCGGATGGCGCTGAGCAACGGGGTCTCGATACCGCAGGTCATTCCGAGCAAGGAACGGCAGCCGAACACGGTTAAATGGGGAGCAATTGACGCAAAGATGCGACAAGGATTCACACCAAAATACGATCACATAACGGATGGGGTGCATCCCGGATTTCTTGATCGGGCCGCTGCCGCAAGTTCGGTTTTCCAGTGCGGGAAGTCGGGCCATGACCGGTTCATGAGGCAGCACCAGGGACTCTGTTGCCCCACCAGGCCAGGCTAGTCGGTCGTATGGCCGAAGGTCTCATCAATTCCTGGGGAATGGAACTGAGAGACATCCGCACCCGCACGTTATTCACCGCGCCGGACCCTGTTGACCTTGCCGTCACCCTGCACCGCGATGTCCCGGAGACCCGGGAAGTCGGTACGGCCCTGTTCGAGCGATTGATCTAAATCGAGGCGCACGGGGCCAGGGAAACGCTGAACGAGATCGACAGCAGGTTTTTGAACCATTAGCCTTCAAAATGGAAGAAGCTTGCAAGCTGAGACCGACAGCGATCCTAACCTCGGTGAGTCAGCATGCTCAAAAGGTATCAGCTATGCCAGCTGTAGTCGCATCTATGTTCAAGGGTCTGTTCCGGCGTAGGAATGGCAGGTCCACCGGTGTCGAACCGATGTGACAGACACCGGCAGTCCTTGTGATTTCCTTAGCGGATCCACGTCATGCTCGTGGAAGAAGGGCAATGCCTCCTCTGCGAAGCGAGAGTTGGAAGTGGTCTCCCGATCCGCGAAAATCCCCTACTCAACGTGCGGTAAGATGTTGACAGGGGTCCCACTGAACAGCAGGGCGCGCCTTTTCCGGGCCGTACGCTTCCTTTCGGCTGGATAGTCCAGCCATCGCCACGTCCTGAAGCGAGGCGTGACGGTCCCGATAATCCAGTCCGGGTGAAGGCAGTTCATCGCACCGTAACCGTATCCCTCCGGTTCCCGGAACCGCCACTGGACCGAATCTATGGTGACCGTTCTGAACGCCATGGCCACCTGCCTTGGAACGTCGAGCGGGATGGAGTTCACGCCGAGAAGGAAACAGCCGCCGGATCGGACCTTGGTGGCCATGGCCAGAATCATGGCCATGCAACGCTCCGGTGTCCGCTGGTGAACATAACCAAACCAGAAATGGGTGACGATATCGGCGTTGGGAACCGTAAGCATCACCCGTTCATCCAGAACGTCGCACTGGATGAACCGTGCTTCATGCCCCCTGCGGGCACGGGCGACATCCAGCATCGCTTTCGAACGGTCCAGACCGATCCGCTCCAGGTCGCCGTCCGCGTTCCTCAGGTGGAACCCGCCGCCACAGGCGATATCCAGCCACCGGGGCGGGCTGGACAGGTGCCCGGCGCGCCCTTCCGCCAGCGCCGACACCGTCCGCATCTCGAATTTAGTGTGTTCGGCTACGACGGCGGCTGTGCTGCACCTCCGGTTATAGAGACCGGCATGCGTGGATCGTCATAGGGGAGTGCCACGTCATTCTCCATTTTCGATCTCTACATGCGTAGTACCGTCAGGCCTCCCAGTCCCGATAACGTCCGCCAGCAGCCTCGCGTTACGCCTTCCCGCCCTTCGGTCCTGGAGCAGGAACCACTCGAGCTCTTCCCTGACGAGGCCGTCGAGCGCGGGAACGGAGCCGCGCCGGTCAAGCAGCCAGGCCCCGAGCAGGATCTGGCGGCGGGCGCGGACCGCGGCGGGAGTGACATCCGGTTCCTCGTCCGGATGGCCGTCGGGACTGGCGGCATCACCTTCAGCGAGCCGGTCGAGTAGACCTGTAATGAAGGTGAGATTCGCGGCGGCGACGGAAGCGGACCTGTGACTTCGTAGGTGTTCCTCGATGTCGGCGCGAAGAAGCGCGAGCATGTCAGGTTTGTGACGGAACTGCGCTACAAGAAAGGCCCCGAGGATGGCCTTGCGGCGCGCATCTTCCGCACGGGACGATTTCCGCTGCCTGCTCCTGATCCGGTCAGCCCGTGCCCGGAGTTTCGACAGAGAGGACGCTCCGGGCGATCCGTCGCGCAGCGCGACCTCGACCATGCCTGCGATCTGGGCGGATGTGAATCTGTGTTCGAAGTATCCCGCCCTGCGAGCGACCTTGACGAGGCGCCGTTCCTCACGGGTCCGGACCCGTTCGATCTCGGCGTCCAGCCAGGCGATCCGCTCCTGTGCGGAACGCCGGATCCGCGGCTTCCTTTCCGGTGAGGCGCTCACTCAGGCCACCGGTTGAACTGGACAAGGGGTCGCCACCACGATCTGACCTCAGCCTGTCCGATCCTGCCAAGGAAACGGCTGTCGAGCGCGCGTGGCGTGGCACCGGCGAGGGTCAGGCTTCCGTCCGCATGCCGCCGGGTGATCCGTTTGAGGATCCGGATGCCATCCGGCTGGGCCGGGGAACAGAAATGCGGATAGTAGTCGGCACCGCGGTGCCGCTCCGCCAGACAGAACGTTACGTAGGTCGCATCCGCAGGTGGGGTGCGAAAATATAGACCAGGCGGGACGGAACCGGAAGCGCTGCCGAGCAGCAGTCCCATGGAGCCGGCAGCACCGATAGACGCAAGCGAAACGGTCAGCGCCAGCGCCGCGAACACGATCGGGCGGAGACCTAGGAACGCCGGTGATTCCGATGGCTCCTGGCGGGATATGTCCATCCGCCTACGCATCAGTATCGCTGTCCCGAAGCCATCCAGGCCGTTCCGGCGCCACGCCTTTCAGCAGCGAGAGATGCCGGTGCAGCCGCCAACGGGTGAGGCTTTCCTTACGACTGCGCAGACGCAGGTCGTGAACTTCGTCCCTGCAGGCTGGATGGGATGTATTCCAGACGACGATGTCCCAGATTCTTTGGCGTGTGGAGTCCGACGGATTCACCGGCGGGAGGGTAAAAACCCTCTTCAGCGAACCGATACGGAACAGGCGCCAATGGGGCAGGAAAGGAAGGCGAAACCTCAAGGTGCCGAGCTCCCCTCACCGCCGTCGATGGCGGCTGTCACCTTTGGCCTGACCCGTGTCCAGAGTCCGGAGTCATCTGACGTGTCGGCCGCCGGTGTCTCTTTCGGCTTCGGGTTCAGTCCCGCCTCCTCCCGCACCCGTTTCAGCGTTTCGCGCTGGATTTTCATCACATCCAGACTATCCTTTATTCCCTCGATGCCGAGGGCACGGGTCCGCATCTCCGGCCGCGTGAACCAAATCGCCTTGCTCGCCAGTATCGGGCGGTGGCCGGGAGAGGTTATGATCGAGGCGTGCCTCGGTAACTGGCTGATGGCAGTGGGGGTAATTAGCGGCAGGTCGCGCAGCTGCTCGGACTCCGAAGAGCTCACCGAACCGCCCAGCGTCGAAATCAGGGGACTTGAGGCGGAGCTACCCTCGGTCGTCACCCTAATCGTCCGCCCGCCGAGCATCGTGGAGAGTTCCTGGGCGCTCTCCCGGCTCGATAGCGGCCCGGTAACCGTAGCTGAGCAGCCGTCACGCCAGGAGGTCATCCCCGCCTTGCCCCAGAGCTTCTCCACCGCGCCGGGCGTCTGATAGAACAGCATCAGGTGTAACCCGATCGAGCGCCCGCGGTCCCGGATGTTCTCGAGAATGTCCATGTTCCCGAGCTTCGCCGCCTCGTCGATAAGCAGAAGGCGTCTCGCCCTCGGCGCTTCGTTGATCTCTGTCAGCTGCGCTGCCAGCAGCAGGCTACCGAGCATCAGCCTCAGCATCGGCGCGAAGTCTTCCGCCACATGCTGCGGGATGTTCAGGAAAATGTCGCATCTCGGGTCCAGCACTTGTGCCAGCACCGGACTGTTGGGCGGCATCGTGGCGTATTTCTGGATGTCCGGGAACTCGGAGAACAGCAGCTGGTTGGTGATCTCGGTCTTCACACTGTAATAGAACCGCTCCTCCATGCCGGCCACGTCCCTGATACGGTTGCGCACCACATCATACTGGACTTTCGGCAGAAGGCCTTCGATAGCCGTGCCGACACTACGGGCCGGCAGGCTGAGAATGTTCGCGACCGACGCGACAATGTTGTTGGCACCGGTTTCGGCGTAGAAGGCGAGGAGGGCAGTGAACAGCGCTATCGCCGCCTCCTTGAAATACCTGCCGTTCTCCACCCCTTCGTAGCCCTTCGGGATCATGAGCTTCGCCATGGCCAGGTAGACGGACGGACGGTCCTTCGCGAGTACCGCCAGCAGGCGGGCGGGGTCGAAGCCGTGCTCGGCGTCGATCAGGACGGGCTCGAATCCCATCGCCCGGCGCACGTCGGCGGTGCGGGCGTAGACTTCGCATTTCGGATCGAACACGACCAGCGGCCCCTGGTAGGTCAATATGTTGGGAATCAGAAGGCCGGTGGTTTTGTAGCCGGATGCCTGGGTGGTCACGAGCACGTGGCCGTTGCCGTCGACCGGATCGAGGGTGATGAGCTGTCCCTTACCCTGCTGCCCCCAGCTTGACCGGCGACCCGGCTCGAAATTCGGGCTCTCCCGCGTCGGGTCGGTGAGTTCGCCCAGAACGATGCCACCGGGATGTGAGAAGCTCCGTCTCACTTCCGAAGGTGACGCCCATGTGGCGTGCGGCAGCCCTTTGACCGTCCGGCCCGACTCTCTGCCTCCCCCGTTGTTGCAGGCGCCGCTGTCCCGCGCGGCTTCACTGACCCTCTTGTGGACTGCCTGCCAGATGCGGACAGCGACCGCAATGGCAAGCAGGATTTGTGCCACACCGCAGACGAGCAGAACAAATGTCGCGTCCGGGGTCACGTCATAATGGCGCATAACACTCCGAACGGTGCGTCCGAGATCGTCCAGCACCCAGCTTGGACGCCATCCTTGCGCGGTTTGGACGGGCCGTGCGAAATATAGGGCGAGGCCCGGGACATACAGCAGCCACCACAGAGCACCAGTCCTACCGAGGCATCTGGCCAGCATCTGGCCGAGCAGCGCCGGACCGGCGCAGGCCAGGGCCAAGCCAGCTTCGTTCTGGGCGGGTGACGTGACATAGGCGTTGAAGAGCTGACGGTTGACTAGGAACGCCGCGAGAGTGGCTGCTGGAACCACAACCAGGATCAGGGTCACGGGAAACGCCCTCCGCACGGATCGAGTCACCCGGAGAACGGTGTCTGGAATTCGGGCGATCATCGCTCGGACCCTTCGTGGACCAGGAAGGTCTGACCTGTCTCGGCATGAAGGACGGTGCGTCCAGACAGGCTGGCCATGGCCGCGGCAGCCTTCCGCCGCAACGTACGCACCGGAGCGCTGCCGGACCCCGGGGCCACGGCATCGAATGCGGCATCGTTGGACAGAACGACGACGGGCCTGTCGGAACTGGACGTAAGGAGCGGTGCCCATGTCCGTGGCAGGAACGCCTCGAGACAGAGAAGCCAGTCTACGGCACTTTCCGACTCGGAAGCCCTGAATGGAGCCATCGAAGACCATGTGCCCGTCAGAAGGGGAATTCCGATCCGTGCCTCGTATTCGATCCAACCCGGCTGGCGCCCGACATGACAGGCTTCCGAATCAAGCCGCCAGACCGTTCCTCGACGGTATCCCGATGCTGGATCCGCCACTCCGATATAGAGGACCAGATGGCGTTCGACCGCTACATCGCACCAGAAGGAGAGCGCGTCGGAATCCCTAGCGTCAAAGACGTTCTCGCCGAGGATCACTTCGGAACCCGGCGGCATGCTGTCACGAAGTGCGATCCAGCGAACTCGTTCGGTGATCGTCGCGGGTTCGGGCATTTCCTTCCATCCGCCGGAGTCAGATGAGTGTGACCGCAGTGTCTCGGTCACAGGTGCGGCGACGGCCAGAGGCAGCGCAAGCACTGTACGCATGTGCTTCGATCGCATCGCCTCGACCGCCGCGAGCGCCAGACCCGCCGCGACGAGACCGGTGAGGCCGAATCCCGGAACGCATGCGGCGATGGCGGCGACGGGCGATGCCGGGAAGAATGGAATGGCGGCGAGCAGGACACCGGTAACCACGATTCCAGTCACCGCGGGGACCGCCGAGACCACCGCGCAGAACGCCAAAGCACCTGATATGGCTGGGAATGACGCGATGCCGGTTCCGATCAGGCCCGATGTGCAGAGCGCCGCCGCCGGAGCGATGAACACGGCGATGCCCAGAACACGCGCGCCCGGCGTCCCCTGCCAGATCGCCAGCAGGAGGGGCACCAGGGCCAGCGAGAGCGGCACATGCGGAACGCACATTGCAGCGACGGTGACAGCAAGGGATACGGGCCAAGCCAGTGCCGTCGCCGCAGACCAGAGCATGGCAGACGAGGGTCCTGAAAGGCGGTCAGTCGACTGCATAGGGATCGAAACTCCATCTGCGGGTGGATCGGGTCAGGCTTCCCTCGCGACGGGCGTCCCGCATCGCCGCGGTTATTTCCGCACGGCTGACCCGAACGGCATCGAAGGCAAGGACCTCTTCGTCACGGGCGCGTGGCTGGGGGTCGAACCGCGGGGCGGTATGAACGATCGGGACTCCGGCCAGAACCGCAAGAACCGTTTCAGGGTCGGTGAGCGCCCTGTTGCCGTTGATGCCGTGATAGGCCGAGCGGCCTCGTTCCGGTCCTTCGGTCAGAGGAAGCGCCGCCCAGATTCCGGCAAGGCAGTTTCCGTAGGCGGGATGGTCGGAGCCTGTACCCGAAGGCCCGCATTCCGTGACGAGCAGCCGTGCCAGACGGTCCTGCATGTCTCGATCGAACAGTGCGCCCTGAGCGATGCCGTGCCGGTTCACTAGACGCTGAAGCGTCGGCCGGATAATCTGGTAGCCGCCAGCCGCCGTCGACGGAGCTCCTGCCCTTCGGACACGGTTCTGCCAGCGGAGTACGTCCTCCAGCGTCATCTCGGTGAGAGGGCGCGGCGGCTGTAGAGGAATCCGGCGCTCGAAGGAATCGTAACCCGCCGGAGCTTCCAGTGCCCGGATGAATGACAGCAGGGCGGTGTGACGGACTTGGGGTTCCGCTTCGCAGACATGAGCCTGGACCGAAATCACCAGCGCGAGGACCGCCGGAACACGAACGCCAAAGCGGGCGGCCCATGTGCGTATATGGAACAACGCCGGCATTTCTAGCCGTTCACCACCGCGCCAGCCACCCGCGGCAAGTGCCAAGCAAGCACGAGCGCAAGCACTTCCAGAAGCAGCAGGATGATCGCTGCGGCGGGTGCGGAGGTCTCGGCGCGGACGGTCCATGCAAGGTCGGAAAACACCGCCAGCACCAGCATGATCGCCAACAGGCTGAACGCCGCGGCGATCAGGCTGAACAGATAGGCCCGCGTGTCCGCGACACCCTGCGTCAGGCCCCCGAAACCCGCAAGCAGAAGCCCTCCCGCGCCCACGAACAGCAGGCGGATCATCCAGAACACGATGAGCGCGACCTGAACTCCGAAGGCGATGGTGATCGCCACCGCCGCCAGCCAGACAAAGGCCCTTGCCGGAACGGGATAGGCCGCCAGACCCTCGAACAGCGAGAACACCAGCGTCATCCTTCCGGCGGCGGCGTCCGACAGCGAATAGCCGGATGGTCCGGCGGCAGTATCGGCGACCTCCCGGACGAATTTCGACAGCGTGTCGAGGAACTCGCCGGGCCAGGTCAGAATGAACAGGCAGGGCAGAACGACGGCGAGCCGGTAGGCCAGCGCACCGAATGGCGCCGAGAGACCACCGTCGCCGATCGCCCATCTACCACCGCGCAGAACGAGATCGAGGGTGAACAGGAGCAGCAGCAGCGATACGCCGTAACGTGCCGTCGCCTCCAGCACCGCGCGTGTCGCTTCGGCCAGCCGTTCCAGAAAGCGGTCCCAGGAGAACCCGAAGCGAAGACCCGCCGTGATCGCGGCGGCCTGAACCGCGGCTTCCGCGACGCTTATGGTGCAGCCAAGCACCCCCTGATAGGTATGCGAGGTGACAAGGGCATGGTTACCCGCGATGCCTTCGTATGCTGAATGTCCGTCGCCCGCACCACCAATACGGGGAAGAGCAGCCCAGACCCGGGCGATGGCGTTCGCGGTCTCCGGAGAGTTGTCGCCGTCGCGATATCCCGTATCACGAAGGAGGTGTCGTCCCAGCCGGTCCTGTACGGCGGCGTCGAACCGCTCTCCCGGTGAGACCGCACCCTCTTCCAGAAGACGCCGCAATGTCGGACGGATTATCTGGTACCGTCCTGCCGCTGTGGAGACGGACCCGGCCCGCACGGCGTTCCGCTGCCATTCAAGAACCTGGCCCACCGTCATCGAGGACAGCGGTCGCGAAGGCGGATGACGGACTCCAAAATAGTGGGCGTTGTAGTCACCGCCGGATTCCAGCCTGCCGATGAAATCCAGCATCGTATCCTCGGTGCAGGCCAGCGCGGGCAGGACCGGTGCGAGCACCGCCGCGAGGACGAGTCGGGTCAACCAACCCATTCTACGCGCCTCCGAGCGATGGCAGGTGCATGTCTTCCTCCACCAGAACGTTGATCAGCGTTCCCGCGCGCACCCGGAACCTTGGCCCGCGGTCAAGCAGCCGTCCGTGATATTCCTGTCCCACTCTTGATGTGGCGTTTCCGGTCGCGCCGGCGATCAGGGCGGCGAGGTCGGATCGCTGCGGTTCGGGATCGAACCCTGTGATGATCTGGGTCGCGTTGCCAGCCAGATCGAATAGCACCGCCGCTCCGAGGGCCGCGGCGAGGCCTGTTCTGCGGCGGCCTTTCACGCCCGACACGCCGTCGCTGCCTAGTGCCGGAGCCTCCTGAAGGTCCAGCGGCGTGCCGTCGGGCATGCGCAGATCCGTCCATGACAGGAACATCCGGCGCTGTCCGGTCGCCGTGCCGGAGTCGTACACACCGACGATCTGCGAGCCGCGCGGTATCAGGGCATGCCCGCCCGTCACTGTGTCGAATACAGTCTCGGTGACCTGTGCCAGGACCAGCCCGGGAAGTTCGGAATCCACCGGTGAGCGCAGAACGGCAGGTATGACACTGCCTCTGGCGAGGAGGTGGACAGGAGATTCGGGTGAGGCATTACCTAGCGGGGCAGGGGAGGGAAGAGGCTTCAGGCCAGGTCCGGAGGCGGACGAAACGGTTTCGGGGCTGGCATGCGCCGCAGGCGGCTGCTCTGGATCCCCTTCCCTAACTGCCATCCCGGCCGTATCGGTCACGCCGGGGGTCAGGGGGCTGTCGGAGGCGCGGCGGGCGCGTTCCTCCCGCCATGCGAGATCGGCGGCGAGCCGCTCTCGAATCGCCTGAAGTTCAGCATCGTCTACCGGACGCCCGGGTGGAGAGTCGTCAGGTTCCGGTTCGGTCTGTACCTGTTCCGGCTCCGGTGTTACACCCAGGCCCAGCCGGTCGGTGCGTTGCTCCACGTCTCCGGTGTCAAGATCCGTGGCCGAACTGTCCTCCGGACGATCGATCATGCCCTGAAGCACGCTGTTGCCCCAGAATCCCAGCAAAAGCGCGAACAGAACGACCAGCACCGCGGCCGTGAGAGGGATACGGGGGCCGGTCGAGTTCATCGCACTCTCACGATGTCGAAATTCTCGACGACCATGCCCATAGGATTCTGCATGAGAACCGGCTGATCGGCGATACGGCGCTGGCCGAGGACGAACGTGCCCTGGAAGCGGCGGGTGTCGTCGACGGTCCCAACCGACCGGCTGCGACGGGTCTCGGTCCATTCCGCCAGCCAGCTGCGACCGCCGACATGGACGACCGAGGCGACAGCGACAGCGACGGTCTGGCGCTCCGCCGTACGGAACGGGCTGGTGGCGGGATCGGTGGCCCATTCCACGATTTTGCTGTCCGCCGTCGAATCCCGTTCCAGGAAGTGCTGGATACGCCGCAGGCGGCCCCGCATCACGGCGGTGTCGGTCGAGACCGAACGCCAGTCGCGCAGAAACGCGGCGAGTTCATGACGCACCGCCGCGTCGGGCCAGTCGCGGATCTCCTTCGGCGCGAGGATGGGGGCTGTCTGCCCGAGTTCGTCGACCGCGACGATATAAGGTACGTATTCCGACCGTACTGCCGCCCATATCCCGAAACAGACGGTAACAGCGGCCAGCACCGCCATGCACAGGAAAGCGCGGAACCACCGGTCGCGTTCCACGGCAAGACCGCCGAGGCGGTCCTCCCAGGCTGTCCGGGCACGGTCCCATGGATCGGGTGAGCCGGTCATGGCGATGTCGGGGCGGTCATGCGCCGCCTCCCTTCGGCCTGTTTCCCAGCGCATCGCGGACGCGTCCGAGGATCTCCGACCTCAGTTCGCCGCGCGCGGCGATCTCGCCCAGTCCATGCCACCACGGAGCCCGTCTCCAATTCCCGCCTTGGCGATCTCGCGGACCGGAGTTCCAGATTTCGCGGCGTCCAGGCTTCCGATGACCGCGCCCGCGGTTCCACCGCTGGCCGCCGCCGCAGAAGCGATGGCGGCGGTTTTCACGGCTCCGCCCACCGCCCGACCGGCGGCTTCGCCCGCACGCGTTCCAAGTTTCGAGCCTGTCACCAGGGTCTCAAGGGTTCCCGGCAGGGTCAGAATCAGGACAGCGGCCACGATCTGAAGCAGAAGCATCCCCATGGCGTTCTCGAACCCGCCGCCCGAACCGGTGGCGATCGCCGTGGTTATCTCACCGGTCGCGGCGATCACGATCATCGCACCCAGCAGTTTGAACGCCTTTCCGATCAGCGACTTCACGTAGCTGATGGCGATACCCCTCGTTTCCGAAAGACCCGCGAATGCGAGGGCGATCACCCCGGCCAGCCCCGCAATATAGAGTTCGGCATACACAACGACGACCATGGCCACCGCAACGGCGAGCACGATGACCGACGCTCCTGCCGCGAACACGTAGAACCACGTTCCTGGTCGCCGCACGGAGATTTCACCGAGCCATTCGACCGCGCGCTCCAGTCCGCTGGCGACGAGCGCCGAAGGACGTGCTTCGGTTCCACCGGCAACACTGGCGATGTCCAGCGCCGTCTGCGCCAGAAACGCGACGATTTCGGGCACGCCGACGGCAACCGCCCAGACCATGGTGACGAAAGCGATCTGGTAGAGGAATCCCTGGAACACCGCATCGATACGGTCTTCGCCGATGGCCCATTTCCCGCCACGCCACACGAAGTCCACCACAAGAAGGACGAGAAGCAGCTGCTGCGCACGGGTGCCGAGGGTCGATCCAAGCCGATCAAGGGTGCCGGCCATGCTGTCGATGGCGCTGTCGAGCGTCGTACCGGTGTCGTTCACCTGAGCGAATGCCAGGTCAGGCGGCAGTGCTCCGAGCGCGACGGCGAGAAGGGCAGGGGCGAGACGCACCGGGATCAGTGCCGCGGGGTTCCGATGCCGAACAGCTCGTTCATGGTCCGCCCTGGCGGCGCGTTCCTCAGGCTCTCGATCGTTTCGTGAACCTCCCTTTCGTGCAGACGTTCGGCCGCCTCACGACTGTCCATATCGTTCAGGACGCGGCTCCAGGCGACCGAAACGGTCTCCGACTGCGTCGCCGTTATGCGGCGCAGGTCGTTGATCTGCCTCGCCATGGACGCCGCGATGTCGTTCGCGCCCTGAAGAACCTGCATCTGGCCGTCTTCCGTGCTGAACTGGCCGGTGATGCGGTCCAGCAGCCGGGCCTCGGTCTCCACGTCCTCCAAAGTCAGTCCGGACTGGCGCAGACCTGTCTCCAGCGAGGCGTGCCAGCGGTCGTTCCATTCAGTGTAGCTTTCGGCGACTGCGGCGCGGTCGAGTCCGCGCCGGTCGAAAAGCGGGTCGGTGACGAGATCGCTGCGGAGGAACCGGTCAAGCTCTGTGCCCGACTGGACGATGCCGCCGGTGCTGTCGGCGATCCGTCTGAGCTTCAGGACAGGCTCGATCGCCGCCGCGACATGCCGGTCGGGCAGCTTCGCGATGTTCCGGCGCATGATTTCGAATGATAATATCTGTGTCCTGAGCTGTTCCAGCTGTGCGGTCAGGCTTTCGGTTTCGGTCGAGAGTATCTGCCCTTCCAGGCTGGCGATCACGGCGAGCTCCGCGTTGTTGAGACGCTGCGTCCATTCCGTGGCCTTGCCGGTCAGCCCTCCGGCGGACGTGATGTCGGGGATGGTGGTCAGCGCGGCGGCGAATGCCATAGCGGCAAGCGCGGTCGTTACGGAAAGCGGGCGGGTTCCTTTGAATTTCCTCCTCTCTTTCAAAGGTCTGTCCCTTTGTTCATGGTTCCTTTTCGCGGATTTCAGGTGGTGCAGGGCGAACGGAACAGTGTCCGCCGTCGTCGCCCGCAGCAGGCGCAGCGATCTTGGTTTCCAGAATCCTTTCGATATCATCGGCCTATCCTTTCTTCGGATACGACAGGGGATCCCAAAGCCTCGAGCCGCACGACGGGAGCGGTCGCGAGGCGCGGATTCCGCTTTGGAAAACAGTGTTCGTTCAGGCGGCGACCGCATCGGAAAGATCCTTCTTCCAGTAGTCTGGATCCCCTGCCGACAGCTTCGCGGCCCGGGCGCTGTCTTCGGTGCTTGTCCGACCGAGAATGGACAGCGCGGCGGGGCCGAGCGGAAAGCTAACGACCCTGCGGCCTTCGGGCTGGACGACATACAGATCCTGTTTCGGTGTGATCGAAGCGATCAGCGCGATCTGGGACGGCGACAGCCCGAGCGATGTGTAATGGGGGGCCGAAACCGAGGTTTCCGCCTCCGGGTTCGGCATGAATATCCGTGTGGGGCAGCTCTCGAGAAGATCCTCTGTGATCTGCGCTTTGGCCGCGTCAGCTACCGACTGGGTCGCCATAACCACCGCGACGTTGCTTTTACGGCCCTCTTTCAGCCAGCTGCGGATACGGTTTACGAACAGTTCGTGCTCGAAGAAACTCCAGGCCTCGTCGAGGATCACCAGCGTCGGGCGACCGTCGAACCTACGCGCCACCTGCGCGAAAATGTAGTCGAGCGACAGAACGGCGACGGCGCTCGAACCGGTGAACAGCGCATGCGTCTCGAATACGGTGAAAGCTGTGCCATCCTCGGCTTCAAAAGCGGAACCGATCTCCAGGCCGTCCTGCTCGAAAGCGCCGGCATAGGGGCCGACAAGCCAGGTATCGATCGCGACCCGGAGCGCACTGTCCTGTACGTAATCACGGACTTCCTGAAGCCGCGGACGGTTCGACCGACCCAGAGAGGTCACGGCGTTCCTCAGTTCCTCCGCCTGTTCCGCAGTGCAGTCGGCACCTCCGAGATGCACCAGCTCCAGCAGCCAGTCGGAGGCCCATGCCGGGCCGAGCTCCGCCATGTGCGCCAACGGCGCGACCCCGTTCGCATCACTGCCACCGGGCTCCAGAAAACGACCACCAAGCGCGAGGCATGCATGCCGGATCGACTGCTGCCGGTCAAAGTAGATCACCTGTGCGCGTGGATAGCGCAGCCATGCTGTGGACAGCAGCCCGAGAAGAACGGACTTTCCGGCGCCTGTGGGCCCGAAGACCAGTGTATGGCCCACTTCCGCATGGTGCAGGTTGAAACTGAACGCCTGGCCGGTCCGCGCCCGTGCAGGAAGCAGCGCGGGTGTTCCGGACGGCAGGTGGGGAGAGGGACAGCGGGCGAGGCCCTGCCACGTTCCCCTGACCGGGATGAAATCAGCCATCGCACGGGCACGCAGCACAACGCTGCGTGCGTTGTTGCGGCTGTGACCCGGAAGCGCCGACAGCAGGGCGGGAACCGCGTTGACGCGCTCCTCGCGCAGGCCGATACGCCGTTCGCCCGCTGCCTCCATGACCGCCGACGTCAGTCTGGCGAGACTTCCGTCGCTGTCCTCTTCGGTTGCGTGGAGCAGGAACAGCGAGAGGTAGCGGCCATGCCCTTCGTCACCGAGGCTGGCGCGGGCGATGGTGGACTCGACCCCTTCGGCCATCGCGTCTTCGAAACGGCCCCTCCGACCGCTTCCCTCACCAGCCAGATCCGCCGCGAAGTCGGCCGCCGACTGCCGCCACCAACGTTGGATGGTCCGTGCCAGCCGCCGCGTGGACGCTGGTGACAGCGCGTCGTATCGCGTCACCCAGGCAAAGGTACGGTCGATGTCCTGGAACCGCTCGAACGGCGCGATCTGATATTCACCGGGCAGGCCGTCAATTGCGAGCAGCGCCGATGCACGTCCGTCGATCCGAAGCGGCCCAAAACGGGACGGCTGGACCACATCGGCACCAAGCAGCGCATCGATACCGAGGGGCATGGACCATTCCCTGAACGGAGGCACGGGACGGCCAGGCAGCAGTAGATCGGCGAGCGCACCGCAGAGCGCACAGTGTCCCTCCCGATCAGGCAGGAATCTTTCGAGACCGATCACCGAACCGAACCGGGAAGAGATCCGGGTGCACTCGGATTCGAACTCCTCGATCTGTCCCGACAGACTACCGGAATCCGGTGGCCTCTTCCATGCCAGGAATATGTCCAGGCTGTCGGACCAGGTCACACCCGGCGCTCCGAGTAGCGAACTGGCCTCGACCGCGAGGGCGTCAAGCGCGGAGTTGCCGGTTTCGGGTGGCGCTCCTCCGCTCGCCGACGGCGACCAGGGCCTGCGGCGGAATACGCTCCAAAGGGTATGTGGATCACCGAGACCCGATAGCGCGAACGAGAGATGCCGCAGTCTGGCGGCGAACGCGTCCGGCTCGATGCTTTCACTGTCGATGCCGGTGACCTGCCATCCGGCGAGCAGGGCTCCGTCTTTGCAGAGGACGACCCCGGGTGCGATGACCGCCGACCAGTTCAGGACATCGATGAATCGGCGAACCCGGGTCATCGCCCAGCCTCCCTCGGTGCGTAGGTGTCGGGGGAAAGGCGCTGGACACTGACCGCACCGACGGCGACGACGCCGGTTCGGACGGGCAGGTAGGGCCGTGCGATCCGTAGACCACTACCGATCTCCGCGATGGCCGATACGGTTTCGCGGTCGATCCGAGCGACGCGGATGCGGAATTCCGTACCGCCAAGTCCCGCCTCGTCGATCCTGAACCCGGCCCTGCGAAGGTATTCCAGCGCGTGGCGTTCGCACCGGGTCCGGCGGTGCGGCGCAACGAGAACCGTTCGCTTCAGCGATACCTGACCGTGAATCTCGCGGGCAAGGTCGTAGCCGATGGCGCAGGCCTGCGCCTCGGTCAGTCGTGGGTCTGCGGTAGTGAAAAGCGGAACGGCACGGGTTCCGGAAAATCCACCGCAGCCTGCGAGGAGGACGAGGAACAATACGAAGGGAACGGAGCGACCCTTCATTGGGCACCCGTCAGCGGAAGGCGCATCCACCAAGTTACATCTGCGGCCTGACACGGCACCGGGATGTCCATGCGGAACGTCATCGGGTGTTCATCCGGCGAATGCGAACGCGCTTCCGACCGGCCTGAAGCCAGATATCGGAGATCACCCGGTCAGCGACAAGCCGGTCGCCTCCTTCAGTGACCCGGGTGTTGAGCGCCTGGTTTTCCTCCCCCCGCCCGGGAATGACCGCCGGAAGCGTACCCCTGTACCGTGGATGGAGATCGATATAGGTGCGGTTGCCGTCGGCGAATACGCGGACAGGTCGGAACGGGGCGTCACCGTCGATCCTGAAGCCGAAATCCAGGTCCTCAACCAGACGGGTGCCGGCTGCGGTGGAAACACCCTCCCGATCAAGGCGGGCTCTACGGGCGGAGGCGACCGCCTCTGCGGCGGCTGTCGCCGCTGCCTCCTCCTCTGCTTCGCGCTTCCTGCGCTCCTCGATGGCGGCCTCCGCCGCCCGCGCCGCTGAATCCGGATAGCGGAACGACAGGATCGGAGTGTGCACGTCCGGGTCGCTGACGAGTGATATGGTGTAGAGCCGGCGATCCGTCGGAATGACTAGGTTGGTGTGTCCGGCGTCCTCGGCTGGTTTGACCTCCAGCACGACGGTCTCTGGATCGCGGCCCTGGACCTTCGCCACGACCTGCCAGCGCGCGGTGTCGCCCCAGCTTGGCGTGTCGGTTAGCTTCTCGCCCTTTTCCAGTTCGATGTAGCAAACCGTGAGCGGTGAGCAGAGAGCCTGCGGGATCGCCGCGCCGAACGTCGTCACCACCCGGCCTGCCGTTCCGACGGCCACAGGTCCAGCGCGTGTGGTTCATTCGGACGCCGCCGCACGTGTGCGGTCGGTCTGGTCCTCCGGAACGGTGGCGGTTTCCCTCCGCCTCTCCTTTCCGAGTTCCGACGCGATCCACGCTTCCAGGCTGGCGTTCGTCCGTCCGTCAGCGACCGCCTGCCGCCACAGTCCCGCCAGCACCGCGAAGGGCGTCTGCGGTCCGGAAGGGATCTGCAGTGGGTCGGGGAGTTGGGATTGTGGCGGTTCTTCGTCCGTTGGCTCTCCTGCGGTGGATTCACCGTCCGGCACCTGCCTGTCGGCGTGCGGATCAATCCCGTCCGCCGCCGGGACCGGGTCCGCGCCGGGTGGCCCGGATGCGCCAGGAGACTCCGTCTGAGATCGCTGATCCGGAGGCTGCGTCTCCTCCTCGGTCTGCCGCTCCGTTCCACCCTCACCGACCAGCGGGAGAAGATCCGTCCCGATACCGGTCGGTAGCGAATCCCGCGCAGCCACAGGCATGGCCAGCATGACCATCAACAGGACGGATCGGATCGGGCCCGTCACCCGGAATCCCCCTTTCCGACGGTAAGGAACGAGGGCTGCGTCTCCTCCATCTCAGGGATCGGTGCGATGGCCTCCCGGTGATCGGGAAGGGTGAAGGCCCTCGACCCGCCGAACAGGTTCCCGATGACCGTATCGGCGAGAATTACGATGCCGCCGGCGATCACCACGATGGGCATGCGTCGGGCAAAGCCGCTGAACTCCCCGCCGAGGGCCAGTGTACCAACGGTTATGACAAGTGCGACAATGACCACGGCATAGGCCATCGGGCCTGTCACGAAATCGACGAACTGGGTGAGAGGCGAACCACCACCGAAGATGTTGTCGGCGGCCATGGCTGCGCTTCCGGTTACCGTCGCGAGGGACGCGGCGGCGAGCGGGGCGGATGATCCGGTGGAGCGGCTGAGGCGATGGCGCTGGCAGTCAGGCTTCATGAAGATTCTCCAGGTAGGGGGCGGCGCTGCCAGGACGCACGGTCCCGGCGATGATGTTACGATGGGTCGGCCGGTGCCGCGTTGGACGAAGGCGATCATGTCCGCTGACTGGAGGAGGGTCGGCGTGGGATCGGCGGACACCGCCTCCGTCGCCAGCATCCTAAGCCGGTCAAACACCTCGGACGCCGAGTTCGCATGCAACGTGGCGAGACCACCGGGATGCCCGGTGTTCCATGCCTTAATCAAGGTCATAAGAACGTGGCCGTCACGTACTTCGCCGACGATTATGCGGTCAGGCGCCAGACGTAGCGCGGATTTCAGTAGCCGGTCCATTCCCACCGAGTCCGCCGTGCGCAGTGGCAGGGTGTTCTCCAGCGGTGAGCGGATTTCGGGTGTGTCCTCAATGACCACAAGCCGCGTCTGCGGGGCGACCAGGGCGAGTTCGTGCAGGCAGGCGTTCAGGAGGGTCGTCTTTCCCGATCCGGTCGCACCGGCGATCAGGATGTTCTTTCGGGTGGCGATGGCGGTCGATAGAATCCGGCGGGGCTGCCTGTCAGGGATGAAGTCCTCAAGCGTGACCTTCAGCTCGGAATGACGGCGGATCGAAAAGCATGGCCTGTCCACGACCGGCGGACGCAGCGCTTCGATGCGGTGGGCCGTCCCGGGAATCCGCCCGGAGAATATCGGTCGATCGGCGGCGATACGGGAGTTGGAGTTGGTCGCACACCACCGGACAAAGCGGTCCGTGTCCGCGCTTTCCATTCCGCCTTCCCGTACGGGGCGCATGCCGAAGCGTTCGACGAAAAGAGCGAGCGTGTCGCACTTCGGATCGGCGGGAGGATTGCAGCTGATCTCAACGATGTCCCGATCATCAAGCAGCTGCGCGACCTGACCAAGCATTTCCCGCAGTCTTTCCATACTCATGGATGGACCTCCTGAGTGACCGGAGGTGGTCGACCAGATCCGCCATCCAAGCCGCAGTGGCTCAGCGAGGCCGTCACGATCGCCACAGCGAGCACCAGATGGCTTCAGGCAGCTTCATCCGGGCCTCCTGAGTTTCGAACACGGCGGGGGGTGACGCCAGCTGACGGAATGGTGGCTTGCTCTGGGAATGGGCGAGGGGTTAGATATGGGACCATGGAAGGACCCTACGGTACCATCGATCTCGACCTGGCCCGGCCTCCGCTGCTTCTTGGATGCGAGCGGACCCCTTTCATCGTGGCCGTCGGCGCCTGCGCGTTCATTGTCGTCGTACTGTTCGGAATCACTTTCGCGGGAGTTATCGCCGGGGGCATGCTCGTATCCGCCGCGGTAATGGTACTGCGACGTGTCGCCGCCTACGATCCGTACTATTTCGCTGTGCTGATCGAGGCGTCGCGGTTTCCACGCCACATGCCCGACGTTCTGCCCGACCCGACCTTGCCTGGTCATCTGCCGTTCGTTGGATACGATGACCCTCCTTCCGCCAAGACCGTCATGCTCGCCCGCATGGCCACCTTCCTGGGAGCGGTGGCGCTGGTGGGCTTTGCCATAGTTCTCTGGCTCGTTCTGCGGTACTGACAGGCACTGGAGACGCGGTGTCAAAATCACTGCGGTGCCTCCCCGATCGCCGGCACCGAGGAAACGCTTTTCGTCGCTTCGTCGTCGTCCCATCTCTCCGGAGGCCTGCGCAGCTCATCCAGAAGCATCCCGACGAGGCTCGCGCAGCGTTCCTCACCGGTCGCCGGATCGCGCTCCCGCGCGAGCGCCTGCAGCAGTTCCGCAGGATCGGGCATGTTGTCCCGCTGGAGCATGTGCGAGAGCACGATGCACACATCGGAGACCAGGGTCTCGTTCTCCGATCCGGACCGGTAACCGGCGGCGTAGAATATCTCGATCGGACGGCCCGTACCGGCGTCGTAGCCGACCGTGACATGGATCGGCTTGCGCGGGGCGTTCGTTACCAGCGGCGAGGCCCAGCGTATCCTGCGGGTCTCCGACCGGCGCCTGTCGGGCGGCCGCCTCCGTCCCGGAACGATCCCTCCGCCGGGGCTGGATTCCGGCGCGCTCAACGCCGCGCCCTCCGCCAGTCCCAGGGCGCCTCGAACGTTCCCCGCCACATCCCACGCCTCCCGGCCCTGGCCTCCGTCTCGAGGGATATGTAGTCCCGGCTGTAGCGCCGGTAGGCGAGGGCATGGCCGTTCAGGACCATCCAGGCGTTGAGGTCACGGCCTCCGAGGCGGCACACCGCGACGGCGCGGCGGTGGCGGTCGGTGTCCCGCACGGCGCACCGGACGGACCTGCCTCCAGCCATGCCTTCGAGCGCCCGGGTGGCGTCCCTGCCGCAGGGATACCGGCGTCCCCGCGCGTCGGCGCAGGTCTGGGCGCTCTCGGGCGCGTCGATGCCGTGCAGGCGGATGCGCGCGCCGCCGACGCGCAGCGTGTCGCCGTCGGTGACGGTCGCGCGTCCGGTGATCTCCAGCGCGTCCACCGCGGGACCTGCCAGGACGGCGGCGGCCGCGACGAGCGCGAGAACGGCGGCGAAGCGCCACGGGGATGGAATATAGGTTAGCATTATTGACGCATAACTTGCATTATGTTAAGTTTGGGAACCACCACCGCTCAGCCCTCAGCGCCGCGGGACGGCGGCGCGGGCCGGAACGCGAGCATGTCGGTGGCAGCGGGATCGACGGGAACGTAGTCCAGCCGGAGCCGGTAGTGGTCCTGGCCCTCTTGGGTCGGGTTGCGCCACATGACGCCGATGGTTTTGTAGCGCTGAGGTCCACCGTTGCGGCACCGGGCATTCCGCCGTAACGGTCGCGGGGAGTCGACGGTCCACCTGAAAGGAACCCCATGCCCGGTCTCTTCGACCTGTTCTTCCGTTACGTCATGACCGACCCGGTGCGGGCGCACGACTTCCTGCGCCACACCATGCCGAACTGGTTCTCCGGCTGGCTGGCGGACGAGCCGCCGGAGATCCTGGAGGGAACCTTCGTGGACGAGGAACTCAGGGGAAGCCAGAGCGACCTGCTCATGCGGGTGAGGCTCACGGACGGAAGAGGCGGCTTCGTCTACCTTCTCGCGGAGCACAAGAGTGCGCCCGACCCCGGATTGCCGCTGCAGCTGGCATCCTACATGGTGCGCATCTGGAAGCGGCACGCGGGCGGGAAGGCAGAGGGTCTCCGGGAGCTTCCACCGATCATCCCGGTCGTGATCTACCACGGGAAACCTTCCTGGTCCGTCCCGGACAGCCTGCTGAAGATGATCGCGGCTCCGTCCGAGCGGTTCGGGTACCTTCCCGGCGGGGGGTATATCCTGCGCAACCTGCGCGATATGGACATCGGGGAAGGGACGCGGGATCCGGGGCTGCGGGCCGGATTCAGCGCACTTCGGGGGGACGGTGTCGCCGAGGTGGCCCGGTCGCTGCCGGAGGAGGGGGATATCCTGAAGGTGACCCTTGAATTCCTCCAGCGTTTCCATAAGATCACTAATGACGAACTTGCGGCTGAACTTCGGAAAGGGGGGCGTGCGGACATGGAAGCGCTTGCAGGATCTCTCGCCGACTCGCTGCTCAAGGAGGGCAAGGCGGACGCGCTCGTCCATCTTCTGGAACGCCGCTTCGGGCCGCTGTCCCGGGATATGCGTGGGCGTATCGATGGTGCTGGCCGGACTGAGGTCGATGCCTGGTTCGACACCGCCATCGACGCGCCGGACCTGAACTCCGTCTTCGGGGAACACCCGCCCGGCTGACAGGAGGAACGCGCCCGCCGCAAAGGACGGCTCGCCGGAACGGAAACCTGCGGCGACCAGCACGGGACCGGTATGGAGATCGGGAACCGCCGCCATCGCTCAGCCCTCCGCGCCGCCGTCGCGAGACGTGGCCGGAAACGCGAGTATGTCGGTGGCGGATATATCGAGCGGAACGAATTTCAGCTTGAGGCGAAAGTATTCATGACCGTCCTGGGTTTTGTTTCGCCACATGACGCCGATGCTGGTGTAATACCGACCGCCGTTGGCATCGTTCGTCACCCCCTTGATCGTGAACCTGTTCGTGTCGTGTTTCGTGTCTGGATCGTCCATTTAAGTTCTCCTCCCTATTTCGGCTTTGGCTGTCGAACCCATTGGCCGGTTCACTGACAGGCTCCCGCTCGGTCCCCGGCGGAACAGGTCGCGGATCGCCGCCGGCACATCGGGCTCCTCTGGATTTCCTGAACGAAGATTCATGACGCGGCTCCTCCGGTTCTCCAAAGGCTGGCGCGTCCTGCAACTGCGATGGCAAACAACAGCAGAAGTGCTGAAATGGCATTCGGACCGTGAATCGGCTCGGAGGCATCTGCCGTCGCATCTCCAACACGCCAGACAAGCGCCACCGCCGCCGCTGCCATTCCAGGCAACGCAGCTGGAATCATCGAACGGAACAGCCTCTTGCCGCGAGAAATGCTGTACGCCGCCGAGGTCAGTACAGCGAACGGAAAGAAGAATGAAAACAGCAGCGGAAGCAGTGCTGTCCCCGAAACGGTGGCCATGGCGGTGAACAGCCAGACATCGCCCCGTCCGATCCGTCCCGGCAGTAGCCGGGCAACGTACCAGGCCGTTACCCCCGCTATCGTTCCGGAGGCCAGCGAGTCATGCACACCGGCTGGACCTTCGATGGCGGTCATCACCGAAAGCGCTGACAGAGTGGCTGCGAGAAGCGCATCCGGATCGATCTCGAAGCTGCGCATGTCGTGGACCGCGACCCAGGCCATGCCAGCGAACGTCAGTACGGTCGCGCAGGTCACCACGACCACCATGTCGAATGGTGCGACGATACCGTTCATTTTGGACCTTCCCCCGTATCCGGAGTCAGCCCATCTCCGGCAGACGGCGGCGGTTCCGCGAACATCGAAGTGAGACGGTCGCAGAGGGGCGCGAGCGCCGACGCAAGGCAGTCCGCCATCGGTCGCCGCTGCCGAAGGGCGGTCGCAGGATCGCTGCTTGCGGCCCGCAGCAGCTCGCGTTGCCAGACGGCAAGCCGCTCCAGATCGGCGATCTCACGTTTGAGGCGCTTTATCTCACCTCCAAGCCTACTGGTCTCGGGGCCGGGTCCTCCCGGCTGGACCGACGACTCGGCGATCAGCTGACCTCCCCCGGCAGCGGGTTCGCCATGTCGCTCACCCGCCGCCGGGACTGCCAGCGCGGCGAAAGCCGCAAGAAACGCTATGTGGAAACGGATTGGCATGTGCTGCTTACGGACAGGCCAGAGTGCCGCCGGACGTTATGCTGCCCGCCTGGAGGTTTCCTGTGACGACGATGGCCCCGGACACATCCAGATCACCACCGACCGTAAGATTGCCGCCGACCGAAACGGGCTCGGAAGCCGATGTCGAGGACAGTCCTCCATCGACGCTCAGCCCGCCGCCCACTTCCATCAGGCCATCGACATCCGCGTCTCCCTCCACGTCCAGATCGCCCTTGGCATCGAAATCCCCCTTTACCGTGAAATCCGCCTCCATCGTGTTCGCGTCCGCGCATCCGGTCACCACCTCGCGATGCAGGAAGGGCGTGCAGCCTGCGGGGTCGGTCAATACCGACGTGACCGCGAACAGGTCACCGCGTCTGGCCCAACCGCTTGGCGCAGGGGTAACCGAGGCCGTATCGAAGGATAGGTCGGGACCGACGATCCGCGTCTGTCCGGCCACGTCAGGGATAACCCCGACGGAAGCGGCGGTGACGGACGCTCCCGGGATTCCACGGGGCAGGTTCGATGTCTCGCCTCGCGCTCGCACGAACACGAGCGAGCGGCTGGATGACTGCTGCCAGAGCCATACGGTCATCTGGCGGCGACGACCCGGTGTCGTTTCCGGCGCGGAGGTTTCCCAGACTCCCGCCGTACGCAGTTCCGTGAACGTCACACTGGTCGGAGCGCCCACCGACGGTGACCTGTTTGTCCGATCCGCTTCGACCCAGAGCTTCGCGGCAGCCGCGGCGGTGGCCACAGTCCGCGCCTCCCCTTCCAGAAGGTGGCGGTCCACCATACCCTTGAGTGCCTGGCTTACCCAAAGAGCACCAACCGTAAGTAGGGTCACGGCCAGCATGGACTCGAACAGGCCAAGGCCCCTACGGAAAAGACGGGGAACGCGGGCCATCATGGTGTTCCTCCGACAGGCAACATGACCTGCGGCATATGTCCGGAACGCGGTGCACGCAGAATCCGCGCGGCATCGACCTGTCCGAAAGGATGGACATACATCACGATGTCGCGGGTTGCGTCCAACGTGAGACCCGTCACCGTGGTGGCCAGCGTCGCGGCACTCGCGTCGACCGTCTCCCGCAGCCGGATGGCAGCAGCGACCCTTTCCATATCCTGAACGGAAGCGTCTGGCTTCAGCACAAGCAGTCCGAAGGAACGTGCAGTGCTCCCCTGCCCTGCAGGCGTCGCGACGAGGGGAACAGCGCTCCAGCCACGCGGAAGCACACGCCAGGGAGCGCGAGACGAATGCGCCTCCAGAGCGGTCGTTTCCGCCGTCGTCAGTGTCCGCGCTGTTCCGTCAGCAGGGCCGGACTAGGTCGGTCGCCCCTGCTCCTCATGAAGCCATTCGTGTAGAGCCCGACCTTCGGCTGCGCCGACATCGGCCACCAGGAACGCCCGCCCTTCGATACGCGCCCTGCCCTCGCGGACCTGGAGAACCATGACCGCCACCGACGCTATCGCCGCGACCGACGCAGCCGCGGACAGCGCCGCCATCCCCCGCCTAGCTCGGGCGGGTGGAGGCTGTTTCCCTGACAGGGCGGTGCGGCTCACCCGGATCAGCCCCTGAACACGACAGCGACCTGGTCGTTGTCACCGCCGTCGCAGCCAGTGGCGATGGCATCGGACGTTGTGCGCGCCGAACCTGATGCCGTTACGTCGTCGCCGGTTCGAACCGCCTCCACTGAACTCAGACCGAGAAACGACTGCGCGAGCGCCTCGCAGGCCCGCTCCGGCAGGGCATTCGCCCGGATCCAGAACCTGTTGGTGCTGGCGCCGTCCGTTCCGGGGGTGGTACCACCGCCTGCGGTAACATCCCCGCCCCATGGCGTGACGATGGAGCGGCTGCTGCCCGTTCCGTTTAGAGATGCTGACGGCAGGCTCGCTTCGATGAATTCGTCGATGTCGCCGCTATACTGGGAGGCGCTCGCATAGGCCCGGCGGATCTCGGCCTCCATCGCGTTGAACAGGTTCATTGTGGAACCGCTCGAAATCGACGTGCTGACCTGGTTGTAGATGCTGAGAATGCCAATGGTCGCGGCTGCGATGATGGCGACCGTCAGAAGTACGTTTATCAGCCCCCTTCTGGAGCGTCGGGGGAACCGGTGCATATGCGCACGGTGCTGACCCTGAATGCTCCCGACGGGCAGGACTCGATGGGTGGTCATGTTCGTTTTCCTTCCATGGCTGGGGAGCGGCATCTCAGCCAACGCCCTGACTGATCTGGTCCACGATCGGCAAAGCGATCGACATAAAGGCAACGAGGGCACCCGCGAGAGCCGTCAGGAGCACTGCGTTCAGGACCGCCATCCGGGCCTTCACGGCGGTTTCCATGCGCCCCATCCACCGTTCCAGGAATTCGCCGACGCGGTGGATGCCGTCCTGTTCATTCCAGAGTACGCGGAGCACAGCCGTGATCTCGTCAGCTGGAAACCCCTGCCCTGCCCGCAGCGCCGCAGTGCCAAGGTTGTTGTTCGCCGATACGAATTCGGATGCCACAGCCCTGATCCGGGATGCGGCATAGGGTGGTGCCGACTGGGCAACCCGTTCCAGCAGCCGAGTTGTGACCGCCTGTCCGGAGCGACCGTATTCTACAACGGCGAACAGGAATCCGACGCCCGACAGCAGCCGCTGCGTTGAAAACGGTGGAAAGCGATCGGCAAAGGTCCGCCCGAGGCCCGTCCAGTACCGCATCAGCGCAAGTAGCGTAGCGACCAGAATCGCCATGACGGTGACAGGAAGGAGCGGACGCGCCGCGAATCCCAGCGCAAGGTCCACCAGCCTTTGCTGGAATGCGGGCAGCCGATCGAAATCCACCAGATCCTGAAGCGCGGGCAGCAGTTCAAGGCCGAAGAAATACAGCAGCCCGAGCAGACCGGCGAGCAGCAGGGCTGGAAGGGCGAGGGCACCGTTCACCGCTTTCCTGAACGCGAGTTCCATGCGCAGGATCCGGGCGGCACTGGCGCAGACGACAGTCGGATCCTGCGTTGCCAAACCTTCGAAAACGAGGCGTTCGGCCGTCCCTGTATATGGTGCCAGCCTCTCGGTGAGCCTCGCCTCGCCGATCCCGGCGCGGATTTCAAGAAGCACGGCGGCCGGTATCCTCTGTCCCGAAAGCCGGTAGCCTTCGGCGACCGCCTCTATCACCCGACCCACCTGGCTACCGCCAGCCATCGCGTCCGCAAGCAGTTGCCAGGTTTCGGCGCGGACCCGTTTGGAGAATCTGATCCGCCTCCAGAGCAGGACCGGCCCCCTCGCCCTCACGCCCGGATCGCTCCCGATGCCGCCTCGAAGCGCGGCACCGATGCGCCGGTCAAGCCTGCGTGCGCTTTCAAGGAGTGTCTCGACGCGCGAGCGGATATCCAGGCCCGGCGCACTCATGCGGCCACCCTGACGCTTTCGGACGCGATCTGGGACGGAAGCTGCGTATGCGTGACCGCCTCGAAATCGATCTCGCCGCGGGCCACCATTTCGTGCAGTCGATCATCGACGGTGCGCCCTCCCATCCCGCCATCAGAGGCGGACGTCAGCCAGTAGGCATAGGCACCGCGTGGATCCCGAGCCTCGACAAAGGAGCGGTACCTGTCGTCTAGCCGTATGTATTCGGCGACGGCCTGTTTGCGTGAAAGGCCTCCCCATGCGGCGCGAGCCGAGTCGGAGGTCCTGCCATCAAGGCAGTCGGAGCAGCCCTCCCGGCT
This sequence comes from uncultured Rhodobacter sp., assembly GCA_965201085.1. Lineage (GTDB taxonomy): Bacteria > Pseudomonadota > Alphaproteobacteria > Rhodobacterales > Rhodobacteraceae > JAPOUP01. The sequence goes on from CBDAVS010000025.1 coordinate 940,168, forward strand.
GCGCACCATGGGCCTGCCGAACGCGCGACCGGTCCATTTAGCGATCAGGTCACGCTCGGCACCCTCGGCTGGACGGGCACAGCCGTGGCAGAGGACAGGAACCAAACGCTGCCTCATGACGAGGTTGACGACCCCCGGCTCAGACAGTTCCTTCGGATCAACTCCGAGCGAGATCAGCCGGAACAGGACCGCGTTGGCGCTGAACGAGTGGACGGTCGTGAAAATCTTGTGTCCTGAAATCACGAACTGAAGGATTTCGCGGGCGTCCTCAGCCGTGCGGATCTCCGAAACCATGCCGACATCGGGGTTGATCCGGACGAAGCAGCGCAGCGTTTCGGAGAAAGCCGCCTTCCGCTGCGCGGGCGTCGAGGAAGCGGGTACCGGTATCTGGAGGATACCCTCGCCCGATGCGGGATATTCGACCGGATCCTCGATGGTAACGATCGAGACCTGACCGTCCCGTTCCTCATAGAGCCGCTCGAGCTGCCGAACCAGAGTCGTCGACTTGCCGTCACCCGTAGACCCGCCGATGATCGCTAGTCCGCTATCACTCGTGCGTTCGACCGCGAGCTGTTTAAGAACATCCTCACTGAACCCAAGGTCCTCGATGCGTCCGGCAGCACCGGATTCCTCGCGGTATATCAGCCGCAGCACCATGAAATCGCGACCGTCGCCATGAAACCCGCGCTGGCCGCGCAAAGCCGCGACCGACCGTGGCAAAGGCACCCGCCGCTCCGCGCCGATGGTGAATCCCTGATGCCGCCCAAGCTGCTGGGCGCTGGCACCGTCACCGAAATCCCTGCGGTCGTAGAGCCAGGCGATGGCCTCCACGGCTTCCCAAACCTGCCACTGCGAACCGTGGCTGTGCTCGGCATGGCCGAGCTTGAGTCGCAGGTCGGCATGGCTGGAGCGGACGTAGATCTTGATATCGCTGGCCCGGAGCGCCGCCGCTTCGCTGATGACACGCATGATGCGTCGCGCTCCACCGGTCATCCCGGAGTCCACCGTCTGCCCCAAACCGTCTGACCTGTACATAGCCGCGATTTCGGCGAGCGTAGCGGGTGCGTATGACCGGAAGTCCGGCAGTTGCCATCTGGAGTCGAGCTCCGCCATCTCCAGCCATAGGTCCGGTGTGTTGTATTCCGGCACGATGTGATGGACGCCGTCCTCAGTCAGCGCACAGGCTTCACGGAAACTCTCGCTGCCAACGAGGAGCACGCCCTGTCCATTCGTAGGTGGCGGGAGGCGCTTTTTTCCGACGATCCGCCCGGTCAGAGACGCGAACAGCTTCGGGATCGCCGGTGTGTTCGGCTGGTCGAACTTCATGGCAGAGGGTCCTCCAGTGCGGCGTTCCATGCGGTCCATGCCGGCGCCGCTTCGTCCCCTGCCCGCTTCCATGGCACCCGCTCCTCGAAGCCGTCCTCACCGGCGGGTGGCAGCACGTGCACGGCGACCGGTGAGATCCGCATAACCCGCCGCCCGTCCGGAAGACGGTCGCCGATCCCGATGAGAAGGCGCACGGAGTCGCATTCCGTCAGAAGTAGCGCCGGTGCTCCCGGCTCTGCGGCTGGCTTGGTAATTTCGCGGCAGGTTCGCCCTTCCAGGAGCGCGAGCCACGGCCCGGTGCCCGACTGTACCGCGTAGAGCGCTTCCCACGACGAATCCGGCGGTTCCGAGGGTGCCAGCTTTGCGGGGACCGTGGACACCAACGATTCGAGAACGATTCTGTCCGGCGCTGACGACTGCGCTGCGTTCGCAGTTTCACCGGTAGAACGACCATCGGCCACCTCTTGCGCCGCCTCAACATATTCGGACGAATCCGGTCCAGACGCATGTGCGAGAACCCAGTCCGAGGTCTGTCCAGCCTCGGCTGCCGGTTCAGTCGCGTCCGGAACCGATTTAGGGGTCCGCTGCTGCTGTGAGACCGCTGCGTCTTCGTTGGCTGTAGCGGACGGTGACAAACCCGAAATCGCCTCCCGCTCGGCGGCCTGCCCCGCGAGCAGACCGCCAAGCGCTATATCGAGCCCTGCCTGAGCGCGGATGAAACCGTTGATCAATTCGGCCCGCTCCGTGCAGAGACGAAGCACCTCCGCTTCCACCGCAGCGCCTTCGAGCGGCGACAGTTCCCCCCATGCTGCCCGGAGCTGCTCGACCGGACATTCACCGATCCTTTCGCGGAAACTGTCCGCACGACCTTCCCCGCCAAAGTTCAATCCCTGCGCCACGGCGGTAGCCTGGGTCAGGCAGACGGCAGCAGCGAATACGACGGAAACTGCCCGACATGCACGGAAAACAGCGGGCTTACAGTGTTCTTTGGCTGACGTTACGGTCGCTGGCGACGAATGACTTGGTCGCCGAGATAAGGATATCGGCTCAGACCATTTCCTTACGGTTACGATCACTCCACACCTCCCAGTGCCTCTGCTAACGTCATCCAATGAAGCTCCTTGCGCTCTCCGGAAGGTTCCGTGATCTCGATAATGTCTCCGATGCTTCGCCAGCGCCGAGGTGCGTGGTCTTCAGCCTCTGACCCGACCGGCGGCATCACCGTCCCGTCGGCCTGGAAACGGGTGCCAGCCGGGATCCCGGCAATAGAACGCACGAGAGGCAGCGCGAGCAGACGGTCATGGAATGCCGCCACCGGATGGGACGGGCCGACGCGGGCGATTTCGGGAAGGGGCGCGGGATAGGTGAGCGTGCTTACTGAACCGTCTTCCCAGGTGACGGCCATGAACGGCTTTTGCACGGCACCGCCCGCCCGGACGCTACCGGCAAGTTTAATGGGCTGATCGGGCCGTTCCGCCGACACGTTCCAGATCGCAGAGAGCGGTGCATAGGGAACAATGCTTGCGCCTGTGGTCAGACTGATTTCCCGACCGCTGTGGAGGCGCAGCAGGGCTTCACCCGCCGCGAGCCACTGCGCCGGACCCGATGCTGGCAGTTGATCGGCTGTTTCCTGCGCGACCGCCGCTCCCGGCATGATAGCCGCTGTCAGCCGGACGGCGGTGGCGAACACCCGTATGACGGATAGGGACACCGATTTGCCGTGGAATACGGTCTTCCGTTCGGTCTGGTGTCCCGGTACGGGGTGCTCCGGTAGATCTTGCGCCCGGGCCTGAAACGAACGTTCGGCTGACGCCCTAAGCGCGGGCGCGGCCCCAAAGGTCCGGCTCACACCGCGCCTCCCGCCGCTACGGTGGCATCCATCTGTCGAATTTCACGAAACTGCCCGTTTGATTCCCCGGCCCTCTCCACAGGATCGAGGCCCCGCTGACCGCTGGTGCACGGCGCGCTCGCGGTCGGCGGGAAGAAGATCACTCGTAACGTCGAACCGCGTTCGGTGTCACCAGGTTCGGGCGCAGGATCCGCTCCCCGGGATCCTGGACCACCAGTTCGGGATAGTTCAGCGCCGTCTGCGCGAGGTTGACCTCCACGCCGAGCTCCTCCGCTGAAGGAAAGTCCGGACACACCGTCCACGTGGCGGCGGGCAGCCTCTTCTGGAGATGGCCTCTGCTCCAGTCCCACCATCGCCTCTGGTACGGTATGAAGTGCATGATCTCGCCGGTATGGCCGTCGTAGAGGGTACCCTGATGTATCCGTCGCTCCGGCGCATCCGCTCTCACGTCCAGCAGTGGTGTCGCACCGTTCGAACGCACATCGGTGATGACGTTCCAGGCCTGGTCGCTCGAGAAGTAGCCGTCCTCCTGGTCGTAAGCGCACCAGACATAGCGTCCGTCCTTCCCGTAGAATTTCAACTCCAACCTTTTTCCCGGCACCCCCATGTGCCCCACGAACGCCGTGCCCGGGAGCAGTTCCCGGAAGCCCTCCCTCGTGAGATTGACAGGCGGGTGCCGCCAGCTCGGTCGCCGCGTCGACGCCTCCTCCGCCTCGCGCCATTCCGCCAGCGTTACGGGGGTGCCACCGTCCGGCGTCGCTTCGCACGCGCTGAGCAGCAGCGCCAGCGCCGCAGCCGCAAGGGCTTTCGTCATTCCTGCCATGGTTTGTCTCCTTTCCGCTGAAGTTGCAGGCCATCGCGGCGGACGGCACCTCAGGTAGCCAGCCGCGAATCAGTCTGCCGACCATGTTGCGATAGGCGACAAATGCGGACGCGGGTTGGCCCGACCGTGCAAATTTCGCCGCGAGGTCGATTTCTGACGCGATTTGCGCCCATTCGGGATGGCCCGCCGGTATGGCGTCCACGATGCGCGGCGCCACCCGGTAGTATTCCTCGATCGTTTCAGGACCGAAGGTCTGGCTGGCCAGCCAGCCGTCGCGCAGACCGCGCAGCAGCGTCAGTGTCGGGCCGTCGTCAGCCTCGCCCCGCATCGACGTCACGGCAGTCGTCAGGAAGCAGCCTCCGCCACCTCCCCCACCATCGTTGCCGTCTCCATCTTCGCCACCCTCACGTTCTTCCCTGTTGGGCCCGTTGCATCCACCGCCGCAACTGTGAACTCCGCTCGGAATCCCACCGGTTCCGGTGTTACGTATGTAGCGATCCGCATCGAATCGTTCTTTGAAATCCCCGATCCCGTCGCCGTCCACGTCCCAGTAGGGATCGGGTTCATGGCCACCACCGCCACCGCCACCACCGGTCCCGGGCGGTGGCTTGCACCGTTCCGGCAGCGGAAAGTGCAGCCATTCGCAGCCAAGCTGGCTGGGATCCCGAGCCACCGGACTCGTCAGGACCAGTGGCCAGAGCATGATACCGTGCTGTACCGGCTGGTCGCGGGGCATCGCGGAACCGTATTCCATCACGGAATCCAGGCAGCCATCCATAACCTGCAGTGTCCCGTCAGGTCGTCGCGCCGCTGGAGCGCCCGAAGCTCCGGTGATGACCCGGGGAACACCCGTCGTGTCCGCGTGGCGGGTTCTGATCCACTCCTTCGCCGCAACCTGGATCCTGTCGCCGGTCCAGCGTTCCTTCAGCGAATCCTGCTGGAAATACGCCGCGAGCCAGCCACCCCGTCCGCCGCAGCCGCGCACCCGGATCCCCCATTCACTGGCATCGATACCCGTCCCGTGCAGGAGTCCCTGGGAATACTCCGACCAGACCCAGGCGGGACTTCCGGAGGACGGACGCCAGTTCCAGATCCTGTCGTCTGTCTCAAGGTGGGCGAGAAGCGAATTCCTCTCGGCCTCCGGCAGTGTGTCCAGCGCGTGAAGCACCCGATCCCTTACCGTATCCAGCAGCCTTGTATACTGCATCGCTGTCGCCTGGTCCGCCTCGCAAAGCGCCCGTTCCGCCGCCCCCGCCGGAAACCTCCCGCAGTCGATACCCTGCAGCGCCGCTGCGGGCAGCGCATGCGGTGTGGCTATCGCCGTCGTCACCAGAAGCAGGCGCAGCGTCCTTGATGACGCGGTTCCTTCAGGTTTCATCGATCTCTCCCTTTTTCGGATTCGCCGTCGGACCCTTGGGTGTCGGAAAGAAGCGCTGCCGGAAGTGCACGGGTTGCGGGCTTCTGAAGCACCATCACTGTGGGACCGGATTCTGAGGCTTCGAGAAGGACAGGCGCGAGTCCGCTCGCACTTGACGCCCGTCCCAGTAGATCTTCAGGAACGCCGGGTGCGGTGATCACGTAACCCCCCTGCCCTTCATTCACCGCGCCCGGCGTGTCGGCCCAAAGGGCCGCTAGCCGGGCGTTTGATGCCTCAGGCTGCGATGGCGGGGCATCTGGAACAGCAACGAGGGAAAGGGCCGAGGAGCGCCAGAGCACCATTCCCTCCCGGTCCCGTCCGAATCCATGAGGCCAGCCTTCCAGCACACGCAACGCCGCCCCTTCGGCGAGCACGGGATTGGCGCCATCCTCCAGCGCCAGTCTCCGCCAGAAAACCAGAACGGTTGAAGCGCCCGTCGCCAAAGGGTCGGACGGTTCGATCCCAAGTGAAGGCGGCACATGGCCCGCGAGTGCACAGCCCGAAGACCGTACCTGCCATCCCGCGATGCGTGGCCACCAACCCGCAAGGCTGCCAGAGCAGGTGGAACGGAAGGCCCCCTTCGCCACTACCGCGCTGACAAGTTGTACAGGCGGCGATGGCGCGGCCAAAGACACCACGTAGCCCGGAAGCAGCAGAATGGCGGCGACAACTGCAGCGGAAGCCGAAAGGACAGTTGCCACCCCCGCCACAGTGATCCGCCTCAGTCGACGGAATACGGGCTGGTTTCCGACCTGCGGAACGACCCGCCTTATGCGGGACTCTTCGAAAACCCCTGCCCCAACCAAGGCCAGCGTAACCCTGTCGGCGAACGGATCGGCATCGACGACCGCAAGCCCTGCCATAATCCAGACGGACGCGATTTCCGTCGCCGCCTGTATGAATTCCTCGAACGAATCCCGTAGCTCTTCGGGACGCGGCGCCGGAATCGCTTTCAGACCATCCTCGGTGGTATCCGAGACGGTTGCCTGTGCCAGCCAGTAGCGTCCCTCTGGATGCGTGGCGTCAGGTTCGGTCCTGGCGACGAACAGCCAGTCACCCGGTTCCGTAGGATTTTCCAGATCGACATGAGCGGCAAGGCCGTCGGCCATCGCAAGGAGAAGCGATGCTGCGCCCTCAGCCTCCATCCCGTCCGCCAGCACGTAGCGGCTGTCTTTCGCGGCCTCTGGATCCTCGCGGACCAGCGCAGCACCGTTAGCGCCGATACGCCACCCGGGATCCGCCGCAGTCGACTTCCAGACAAGGCCAGCCGCGAGCCGGTCGCCCTCCTCCGTATGGACGTAACTGAAAGCCAGAGTCACGCCCTCCCGACCGGAATGAGAGTCGGACGAAGCAGGATGACCATCCTGACCTTTCGGCGCTTGGCTTCGTTGCGGCCACCGATTCCGAAATGGCGGAGGATACCGAGACCAGAGTTTCCGTGCTCCGCCATCTCGCGCTCGTAGCCTGACAGCACCAGCGTTTCACCGGGTACGAGAACCGATTCATTGCGGATCGAACGATTCTCGATCGAAGGCAGCTGGATGCTCGCTCCAGCGGAGCCGCGTTCCTGAAGATCGACGAGTTCGCGCTGCGTCAGCGTCAGGGCGATCTGAACGCGACGGCGGTCAACAAGCCTCGGTAATGCCGCGATCGAAAGCCCGGTCTCGAATTCTCCTGGCTCGTAGGATACGGTCGCTCCACCGCTGTCGTTGGTGATGGTGGTGGTCCGCTCGATATACTTGGTCTGGGTGGTCAGCGAGATCGGGGCGATGACACCTGACTGCGCCACGGTTGACGCAAGACGGTAGTCGACGACCGCCTTATCGCGCGCCAAGGCTTTGAAGTCGAGCCGTGAGGCCCGTGCACCCGAGCGTCCGATGACCAGACTTCCCGCAGCCGCGCCTGTAGCCACATCGGCGGTATGGGGGATATGGACGAATGGCAGCGACATCGCTTTCCTGTGTCGCCACAGTCACAGGATCGTCGGCGATTTTCTGAACAACATACCGGCTTACGGCCAAGCCCCCGACGACGTGGGCCGCTTGGAGCGAAGCGGCCTTCGCCCCTTCACCCGAAGTGAACTCAAAGCTGCCTTCCGGCGCATCCTGAACACGCTCTACGCGAATACCAATATCAGCCGGAAGGAAAAACTGGGCAGCGAGATGATCAAAGTCATCTTCGCGAAGATTCACGATGAACAGACCTTTGCCGAACGTCCGCCGGAGTTTCGCGTCGGTGCCGGCGAAAACCCGACGAAGGCTGCAAAACGAATTGCAGCGCTATTCAAGGGCGTCCGCGACGAGCTACGGCATGACGGCATCTTTTCAGCGCACGACAGGATTACCTTGGATGCCCGCTCTCTTGCATGGGTTGTCGGGCAGTTGGAGCGTGGGAGTCTGCAAGATACCGACACCGATGTTGTCGGCGACGCCTTCGAGGTATTTTCGGAATCAAAGTTCATAGGCGAGAAAGGCGAGTTCTTTACGCCGCGGGGCGTCGTTCGCGTTGCCGTGAAACTGGCAGACCCAAGGCCTGGTGACACGATATGCGACCCGGCGTGCGGGTCCGGCGGTTTCCTGATTCACACGATGAAGCATGTATGGGCGCGTATGGAACGCGACCCGAAATGGCGTGGCAGTCGGAACCTGAAAGAGCGCAAGAAGGAACTGGCCGCGAAATCGTTCTTTGGGATCGACAAGGAAACCGACCTTGTGCGCATCGCGAAGGCGCACATGGCGATAGCGGGAGACGGTCGAAGCAACATCGTCCACGAAAATTCTCTACATGACGCCGAAGCCTTTGCCAACGATGCGAAAGCTCACATGATTGAAGATGGGAAGCTCCGTCAATTCGACGTTGTTCTCACAACCCCCCCTTTCGGCACTAAGACCAAGGTTATCGCCGAAGACGCTAAGATGTTCGCGCTTGGCCACAAATGGTCGAGGGGGGAGGGTGCAGGAGACTGGAAGCCGACCGGGAAGGTGACTGATCGAGACCCCTACATCCTGTTCATCGAAGCGTTGCCTCGATATGGCCAAGACCGGCGGCACGCTGGCGATTGTTCTGCCTGAATCGGTGTTCCATGCGCCGTCGCTCGGCTATGTCCGCCAGTACCTTCTTGCCGACAACAACCTGCGCGCGATAGTTGACCTGCCGCAACACGTTTCGCCCGCACTGCAACGCGAAAACTTGCCTTATGGTTCTTGCCAAGGGCCAAGCCCAACAGGCGACCGTTCTCATGGCGACACCGGAAGAGATGGGCCACGATCACACTGGGCGCGAACTGAACCGGCCCGGCTCTGATGAATTGTGGGATGATCTTGCGGCGGTGCTAGGCGAAATCGATGATCCCGACAATCCCGACAACGACCATGTGTTTTCTGTACTGTGGCAGGACGTTGATCGGGATATCCTGGTTCCGCGCTTCTATCGCAGTTTCCGTTCCCCTCCCGAACTTCCGGACGGATGCTATGGCGTGACGGTGGAAGAATTGATTAGCGACGGCATTATTGAGGCACGGGACGGCCACGGCTCTCCAGCTTCGGTAGAAAAGGGCCGTGGCGACATCCCCTATATTCGGGTTTCCGACATCGTAAACTGGGAACTTTACCGCAATCCTGTGACCGGAATCCCGGAAGACGAATACCGGCGAAAGATGGGCAGGAATGGCCGACCACCCGCCGAGGGCGATGTCATATTTGTGCGCCGTGGCAGTTACCGGATCGGGACCGTGGCAATGGCGTCGCCGCGCGACTGCGAAGTTCTCCTCACAAAAGAACTTCTGACGCTCCGGTTACTCGACACCGACAACAGGCACGGCCTCACATCGTTCTATCTGTTGGCCGCATTGTCATCGAAGACAGTGCAGGATCAGATACCCAATCTAGTCTGTATCGACACGATTCTCCCGACTATTGGCGACCGATGGGCGCATCTAGTACTGCCGATCCCTGAAGATCAGGCGGAGACCTCCGCAATCAGCGCAGATGTTGAAACCAGCGTCCGCGTGGCACACGCCGCCTAGGGCGGATGGGAAACCAAGCCTAGGGTCATTGTAGGCCTTTATCAACCTTAGTCGAGGATTAAGCCTGCGTTATCTGCGGCCACATGGCGGCAATCATATGACACGCGTTTTCAATTTCTTTCATATAATTAGACCTAGAAGACGGAGCAAAAAACACAGAATGATGCTGAACGTCGATTGACATACACAATTCTGGATCCACATCCAGACCAGTTTTCAAAAGGTTTTTTTCAACATGAAGGGATATAAGAGCCGCAACATAGGTTCCCATTTTTTTCGTTTTGCACGAGCGGCGGATGTCGTCGTCGTCTTTTTTCATCTGAAGAATTGCTGCTCCTATAAACCCGGAACGATGTCCTTGCCCTTCTACAATGACATCTGCTTTTACGGAAATATCCACTCCAGAGATGTTCAGTTTTCTCTGCTTTTTTGGAGCTTTAATAAAATGATAACGTGCAATTTTGTTTCGTATCTTTTGAATGTCGTGAAGTGCGTAAATGGAATGTTTGGCGTCATTACGCCGATAGCAGCTCACAGCATTATCGCTGGCTCTCTGCGCAAGCATGTTTTCAGCGGTGGTCAAGTGTGATATGCTTCTGACTGAATCAAGAAGAAAGTTGCATATGGCCTTACGGGCATCCGAATAGCGAATGGCTCGAAGATTTGCAGATAGTGGAAATTTCGCTTGACGTATGGTTTTTATGCGTGCAGTTTCAGATTGCATCATGTAGAGTGCCAGTTCGTTGGCTGACAACCTGGGTCTGTCTGTAGGATCATGCACCATGGATGATGGTATCCTTGCTTCGATTGAGTTAGGGGATAGGTATTTTCTCTGTATTTCTACGCCCGCTAACGATATCATCGAGGAATGCGAAGCGGATCATATGGGCCTTGACGGCTATTTCATCTTCACGGCATCTGACAAGCCGGAATCCAGGGGATTTGACGTTTTGGCAAAAGCACCTTCATTCGAAGCAGCCTTGGCGCTTGCGGAGATAATGCGGCAAAACATCCCTGAATGGTCGACCTTAAAAACACAACTTCAACCGCATCATTCTTTCTCCGCCACGAAGGAACCGGCGTATTCGTTCCGCCTGTCGTCCACCTCGCCGCCTACCCAGCCTGTCGGATCACCGTAGTCGTCGGCGTACCACCTCGCATTCGCGCCTATACCTGAACATCCACCGCGCTCGCGGCAGGACATGACGTAGCGGAAGTCTCCCCAACCGTAGTCATGCCATCCAGGGATTCCGTCGGAATCTTCGTAGTATGCATCGAAGTTGTTGACCCGCAGGCTAAGGGTCGGACTGGCGTTGAACGTGTAGCGTAGGTTCGCGTCCGCCCGTAGAAGGGCGCGGTAGGACGGATGGTGATGGACCCCCATGAAGTTGTCAGTGCCGCTATAGGTCGCGCTGGTGTCCGGCAAGGCGTTCACCGATGGTTGCCCCCGGATCGCTCCCTGTCCGGTTATATTTTCGACGATAAACAGGGTTTCTCCGCTAGTGTTGCTGGGGTCCATCATTCCGGCAACCCTGAATTCGTGATAGATCCACACTCCCCAGCTTTCGATGGAGGACGGTTCCCCTGCTCGCCAGATTACATATGGGCCATAAGGGCTGCCGTTCCATCTCGCGCCCGGGATGTGACTGATGTCATCCTCCGTCACGTAGTAGCGTCTGCTTCGGCCTATCGTATGGTCATAGCTCATCACGCTGCCCGTATAATAGGGCGCGTGGCATCCATTCAATCCGCCGCATCCATCATCTGAGCCGTCTGGGTTTCTGTAGTCGAACTGGTGACCGGCCTCGTGGGTCAGGGTCTGAAAAAGACTTTGGATGGCAAATTGCCTGTGGTCGCCTTGGTAATACCCGTAGTCCCTCTCGATCCAGTCATCTTTAAGGATTACCACGTCCACACCCCCGCCTGACAGATGGCAGCCCGCGGCTTCCTCGGAGCAGGTAAGGTCTGCGGTTTCGCCAACCTGAATCCTAAAGGGGCCACCGCGATCTGGATTATGGCGTATCCACTGAAGGTATGCCTGGCGCGCCTGATCCTGCAGCGTTGAAATCCAGTCCTCCAACCTGCGGCTGGCATCTTCGTCAAAACTCCGTTTCCGCTCAAGCCTGTCAAGAAGACCTTCGGTGAACGTTATCTCGATCGATGCGTCTGGATATGGCCTGCTGACCCAAATCCCGTCATTCCCGCTCGGCGGAAGCTTGATAAGATTTGTGGTGGTGGTACGGGACTCAAGAGCCGTTGTTTCTTCCTGCCTGATGTCCGGTCTATCCGGTGTCTGATCCGTTATAACCGGAGTGGAATTGGATCCTCCCCCCGCCCATGCAGCCGGTCAGTATCGCGCTGGCGACGCAGGCCGCCGCCATTCCTGCGTATCGTTTCATGGTTCCCTCCCTTCAGGCTCACGCCGCTACTCCTTCTTTCCCTCAAGCAGGCGGTCCAGCCTGGCTTCCACCGGTCAGTCTTTCTCCGCCACGAAGGAACCGGCGTACTTGTTCCGCCTGTCGTCCACCTCGCCGCCTACCCAGCCTGCCGGGTCACCGTCGTTATTGGCGTACCACATAGCTTCCACGTCCTCACTCGAACATCCGCCGGGCTCGCAGTCCATCATGTACTGGAAGTCACCCCAGTTCGAAAAGCTGTGGTCATGCCATTTGGGGTTTCCGTCGGAATCCCTGTAGTAGGCCTCGAATTCGTTGACCCGCAGGCCAAGGGTCGGGTCCGAGCTGAACTCGTATTCCAGGTTCGCATCGGCCTCCAGCAGGGCACCCTGGTAGTCCGGATTGAGGTCGACTCCCAGGAAATTGTCCTCGCCGCTATAGGTCGCGCTGGCTGCCGGTCTGAAGTCTTCGGAATGATTGCCCCAGACGTTTCCCTTTCCGGTTATCCTGTCCACTACGGAAAAGTTCCCTCCAAAAAGTGTGTCGGGAACCGTACTGCCGCTGACCCTGAATCTGTGATCGATCCACACTCCCCAGCGTTTGATGGAAGACGGATCCCCCGATCTCCAGACCGTATATCTATCCTTTCCCCTTTTATTCCATGTCGCTCCGGGGATGTGACTGATGTCCTCAGCCGTCACGTTGTAGCGTACGCTGCCGCCCTTCTGATGGTCATAGCTTATCACGCTTCCCGAACCGTAAGGCGCGTGGCAGCCATGGGTACCGCCGCATCCTTGTTTTATGCCGTCTGGGTTACTGTAACCGAACTGGTGGCCAGCCTCATGGGACAGGACGAGAAATGCCGTCTGGGTTACTGTAACCGAACTGGTGGCCAGCCTCATGGGACAGGACGAGAAACAGATGTCTGATGATTTCATGGCTCCCTTCATCATATGGAAGCGTGAGGTTGATGCGTCTGATTAAGTCACTGGTAAGGACAACCACGTCATCATCCGGCGACCAGCAGGCGATGGCTAATGCGCCGCAGTTCAGGTCTTCGGTTTCCCCGACCTGGATATCAAAGGTGCCCTCACGGTCCGGATTATGGCGTCGCCACTGAAGGTATGCCTTGTCCGCAAGAATTCGAATCCTCTGTTCAAGATCGGGACTGATGGCTTTCCTGATATCCAGATTTATTGTCGCGTCTGGATACAGCCTTCTCACCGAAAGCCCGTCTTCCCCATTCCGCGGAAGCTCGATCGTACGTGTGGCCTGATAGAAACCGAAATCCCCTGTTCCGTCCGGCCTGAAGTCCCTTGAAGGCAGTTCCGGATCCGGCTCCACAGGCGGGTCAGGATCATCCGGCTGGTCCGGTTCAACCTTCTTGGGTAACTGGATCTCAAGGTCAGGATAAAACCCCATAGAGGCCTGTACACCCGGCGGCGTTTCAGGACCTGACCCGCCTCCCATGCAACCGGTCAGTATCGCGCTGGCGACGCACGCCGCCGCCATTCCTGCGTATCGTTTCATAATTCACTCATTTGCTGTTAAGAATTCGGTCCTTCCGGCATTCGCTCAAGCAGGGCGCTCCCGGCCGCGAACGCGATGTAAGCGTAACCGTCGAGGGCCTTCAATTTGGAACAGGCAACTCCGTCTGGCGCCCCCCGGGCGCGGCCGGGGGCCGCGGGCACTGCATCCAGCGGACCAGGCCGGATCCGCGCCGACCCGACCGCATTTCCTCCGGCGGGAAGGGCTTCCCGCCGGAGGCCCGCCGTTGCCGCCCTCACCAGCGAAGGCCGAGCTCCAGACTGACGCCGTGCCCGGGCGCCGCCCCGCCGCGCTCCCTGCGTTTCGCCTCCACGCCGAACGAAAGACCGGCCGCGCCCGCCTCCGGGACAAGGCGCCAGCCGAGACTGTAGTCCCGGGACCCGCGCGCGAAACCGAGCCCGAGGGCAGGGCCCGCCGTGAGGCGCCCGCCGAAGGCGGGGAGACCGTACGCGGCCTCCGCCGACCAGCGGTCCGCGGCCTCGCCCGCCGCGCGCCCATGGAGCGGCTCCGCCGCGAACAGCGCGTCGAGCCCGTCCCCGGACCGTCCGCCCGTCTCCCGGCGCAGGCCGAGCGACAGGCCGCGCCCGCTCCCGGGGTCCGCGTCATAGCCGAGCGCGGCGGAGAAGCCGCGCTCCCGGCGCCCGTCCGACCGGTGGGCGAGCAGGGTGCGTCCCGAGAGGTCGAGCGAGAGGCCGAGCCGGGGCGCCTCCCAGGCGACGCCGCCGCCCAGTTCGACCCCCAGGCCTCTTCCGGCGTCGCCGCCGTCGTGGCGTATCCCCGCCTCCGCTCTCGGGGTGAAGCCGCCGCCGTCCTCCAGCGGAACGCTCCAGCGCCCCTCGAGCCCCAGCCTGAGCCGCGTCACCTCGGATTCCGACGCCGCAAGGGTGCCGCCGGTCGCCACCACCCGCGCCGATCCGGTCCGCGACCACAGCGCGTCGGAGACGAGCGCGAGCGCCGGGCCGCGCGCCGCCTGCGGCGCCAGCAGGTCGCCCCGCAGCCCGGCGGCCATCATGCTCCAGTCCAGGTCGGCCTTCATCGCGGTCCCGCCCTCCGGGGTGAGCGTCATCGTGCCGGTGCCGTGGCCCGCCGCGCCCCATAGCCCGAGCCGCTCCGATGCCCGCAGGGATGCGTAGGGAACGACGCCGCCGAGCGACGCCTCCATCGCGCCCGACATCTCCTCGCCGTCGTCATCGTAGCTGTAGCGGCCCTCTCCGTCGCTCCATGCGAAGGCGACCCCCCCGAGCCAGTCCCCGCCGCCGTAATCGACGCCGAGCATCGCCGTCGCGACCGTGCCGTCCAGGTCCGCCGCGCCCGTCTCCGCGTCGAAGCCCGACCGCGCCCCCCGGGCCCACAGCGCCATGCTGGCGCCCGACCCGTCGCGCTCGCCGGTCAGGGCGAAGCCGCTGGCGGCCAGCGCCTCGACCACCGTCATCGCGCGTCCGCCGGGACGCGACAGCGCCCCGTCCCTGTCGCCGGGAACCGTCGGCGGGCCGGAGAGGAGGATCCTCTCCCCGGACCGCGCCCCGCCGCGTTCGAGGGGCATTCCGGCCAGCATGCCCCGCGCGCCGGACGCGCGGTCCGCCGACAGGCGCCGGGCCACCCCGTCGAGCGCATGCTCCGCAACCGTGCGGCCGAAATGCGCCAGCCACGCCCCCGGCAGCGGGTCGCTGTTGAGGATCGTCCCAACCGCCTCGTCATCCCCGAGAACCGCCCCGCGCGCATCCGACAGCACCACCCGGAACGTCTCGCCCGGGTCGTCGTGGGCGTCGTCCAGGGTCCTCACCCGAACCGTTCTGGACGTGTCGCCCGGCGCGAAGACCAGCTCGCCGTCGCCGGCCTCGTAGTCCTCGCCCGCCCTGGCGGAGCCATCGTCCTCGGTGCGCCAGCGCACCCGCGCCTCGCGCGCCAGGACCGAAGAGAGCGTGACCGCGAACTCCAGAACGTCCCCCTCGTCGCCCTCCGCGTCGCCGACCGACAGCGTCGGTGACGGCGTGCCGGTGGCGGTGACCCGCGTGCCCGCCCGCACGCCGTCATCCGCCGCGTTGCGCGTGTCCACCCGCACCACATAGGTCGTGCCGTTTTCAAGACCGGTGATGGTGAAGAAGGTGCCGTCCACTTCGTTGACGGGCGACAGCCTGTGGCCCGGACCTTTCTTCCGCCAGCGCACGCTGTAGCCGTTCGGGGCGCTGCTCGCCGGCGTCCACAGCAGATCCAGCGATCCATCGCCCGGAACGACCTGCAGGTTGGCCGCCTTCGTGGGCGGCGCATCATGCGCTGGCGGGCGCTCTGACTGACCGCCGGCGCCCACCTTATGCCTCGCCTGGGCCGGCAGACCCGCATGGCTCACATCGGCAACAAAAAGCGTGTCGGCGGCCCAGAGAAAGTTGCCCTTCTGCCGGATCGCGTTGGCGGGAACGGAGACGCCGTCCATGTCGCTGTCGCCGGCCTGGACTGTGTAGGTGAATCTCAGGGTGCTTTCGCTTTCCTTATCATTGAGATCAAAATCGGAATACCCCGCTACCCTGTCCGTGTCGCCGACACGCAGGGTCAGGGATATGCCCGGGAGCGCCACGCCCCCCTGCCACTCCGCCGGATAGGTCGGCAGCGAGAAAGCGACATCCACCTCAATGGTTTCGCCCACCCCGTAGGAATCGCCGTTCATCGGTCTGCTGACGATACTGACACCGTTGATGACGGGCGCTCTTCGCTCGTCGTTGTCCACGATTGACGTGAGCACCGAAGACGACGGCGACAGGGCCGCGTTTTCCGAAGCTCTCAGCCTGAAGTGGAAGCTCTCCTTCGTTTCGGGAAGGTCCTCGTCCAGGATCGTCACCTCCACCGTCTGCGGCGTGTCCCAGTTGTCCGTCGTGAAGGTCAGCGTCCCCGACGCCGGTTCGTAGTCCAGATCCGACGCCGAGTTGTCCCCGGTCGTGTAGTCCACCGTCGCGTCCATCGCGGGCTCCGCGCCCAGCGTCACGCTGTAGACCGCCACGCCCGAACCCTCGTTCACTGAGTCGGGGCCGCTCACGCTGAAAAGCGCCTCCGCCGTAGAGGTGCCGTCCACTTTATGCCCCTCCTGGTTCCCCAGACCCCCAAAGCTCAGATCCGCTCGCCTCGCCGTGTTTATGTCCGCAATTGCGTGGTTACGCCCCAGCGTGATCGGGTCGCTGGGAATGGAGATGCCGTTACTATCCATGTCGCCGGCGCCGACTTCGTAGCTGAAATACGCGACGGAGTACCTTTCCAGATCGATGTGTTCGCGCCCGACGAACGACGCCTCCCTGGTCGAGGAACCGATGCGCAGGTCGAGTTTCGTGGCCGAGGGTGGATTGGTACCTTCTACAAAATCCCCGATGTCGACCGGCAGCGAGAAAGTGACGGCCACCTGAATCGCCTCGCCCACCCCGTAGGTCCCGTCGCTCCCGGGGTCGCTGATGATCTCGAACGCGGTGATGACGGGCGTTCTGGTCGCATCGTTGCCGTCTGCCACTCCTCTGGGGATATTCGTAGTCACGGACGCCGCGTCCGTCGACAGGGTCGCGTTGACCGGAGCGCTCAGCGTGAAACTGAAGGTCTCATCCCATTCGGGTTGATCGTCGTCCAGGATCTCCACGTCCACCGTCTGCGGCGTGTCCCAGTCGTCCGGCGTGAAGATCAGCGTCCCGGCCACCGCCACGTAATCCCGACCCGCCGTCGTCACCACGTCGCTGCCTGCGTCTGCGGTCGCGTAATTCACCGTCGCGTCCGACACGGGCCGCGCGCTCAGAGACACCTGGTAGGTGGCCTTGCCCGCGTCCTCGCGCACGGACGCGGGGCCGCTCACGCTGAACTCGCCCTGAGCCTGAGGCTGTGATGAGGACGGCGTGCCGGTGGCCGACGCGGACCATTCGCTCTCGCCAACGGCGTTCTGCGCCCGCACCTGCACCTGGTACGCGGTGCCGTCGGTCAGGCCCGTGACGGTGGCCGTGAGCGTCGTGTCCATGGCGGCCGCGCCGGTGTCATCCAGGTCCGTCCAGGCCTCGTCCGCGGGCATGGCCGGACGATGGCGCACGTCGTAGTCGGTGATCACCGAGCCGTTGTCCGCCGGCGCGGTCCAGGTCACCGTCAGCTGGCCCGCGGCCGCCTCCAGCGTCGGCATCGCCGGCGCCGCCGGCGGCTGTCGCGCACCCACCGCCGGGAAGGCGATCGAATACGTCGCCGTCGCGCTGCCCGCGGTGGCCGTCACCGTCACCGTCACCGGGTTCGGGTTCTCCGTAGTCGGCGCGCCGCCGATCAAGCCCGTTTGGCCATTCAGGGTCAGGCCGGCAGGCAGGTCGGGGCTCACCGAGTAGGCGACGGTGCCGGTGAAGCCGCTCGCCGTCGCCATCATCGTGACGGACGCGCCGACGCTCAGGGTGTCCGGCACCGCGGGATAGCTCAGGCTCGGCGCGCCCGCCGACGGCGTGCCCGCCACCGCCGACTGGGTGCCCCTCAGCGCATTGCGGTTCGCGTCCAGCTTGTCCACACGCACCACATAGGTCGTGCCGTTGTCAAGGCCGGTGATCGTGTAAGTGGCGCCGGTCCGCTGCCTGTGGCCCGCAACGAACGAGGATCCCGGCGCACGCACCCGCCAGCGCACCAGATAGCCCCCGGGCGAGTCCTCCGCCGTCCAGCTCACCGCAAGCGAGCCGTCGCGCGCCTCGGCCTTGAGACCACGCACCCTGGGCACCGGCCCCACCCGATGGACCGTGTCCACCCGCTCATGCATCAGATCCGCCCGGACCGAGCCGGTACTGAAAATTCTGTTGCCTTCTTTGTCCTCCAGGCTGTTCGCCTTGATCCGGACCGGCCCGGAATCCCCCGCCGCCACCTTGTAACGGAAGCGGAACTCAGTGCGGCCGTGCAGGCCACTTTCCACCGCGTCCCGCTCCCGGTCCCCGATGACCAGCGTGATCGTCGGTCTGTCCGCAAACTGGCCGCCGCTCAAACGCACGTCCTCGCTGAACGTCACCGACACCCAGATTTCGGCACCCTCTTCGTAGGGACCGCCCGAATAGGGACCGCCGTCGTTCAGGCCGTTGACCAGCTTGACCACCGTCACCGTCGGGGCGGGCGACTGCGCGGCGGCTAACCGGATGAACCCCCTGCGGCGGGGCGCCGCAGGCGGGACTTGCCGCGCCGGGGGGGGGGGGGGGGGGCTAGAACCGAAACCAGGAAAGGAACGAGCCGGGCAGCCGTCCACGAACCCCATCCGAAAACCGCCGTCGCCGCATTGGCCGTGCCACGTTCCATCATCCCATCCTCGCTTCATGCTCCATAAGGTCGGTTCCGTTACCGGCTATTCACCGGATCATCAAGCGGTTTCGTGAAAAAAGCGCGCGGGTGGGATTTATTGCACCGGGCGGACGGACCGGAATGATCCGGCTTCCGGTATGTTCGGTGTCACGGTGTTCCCCGCGATGCCCGGGAGACCTCCGGACAGCGATCCGAAGCCCTGCGCCGGAAGGCCGTCGGCGGGGCCTTGGCTTTGGCCGATTCCGACGGTCCGGCCGGGGCAGCGCCCGACGCGCGACCGGCCTCCGCGCCGTCCCCGTCATCTTCCCCGAACGGAACCGGGCCGGGGCCGCGCGCCCCATCCCGGACTCCACGCGGCAGGCCAGCATGCGGATGAGGACATGCGCCCGGACGCGCTTCCGCGTGTAATGGTATGCCGGGCGCACCTTCATGCCGGCGGTCTTCAGGCTGCGGAAAGCCCGCTCCACACGCCCCGGCCGTCTGCGGGCCCGCACCGTTTCCGGGCCGTCGGGTCGGGTTCCACCTCGGCGGCGGTCCCGCCGTCGTGGCGACCGCAATACAGCTTACCGCCCTTATGGTCCCCGATTCGCACGGGTCCGAACCCTAATTTAATGCAACTCGCATGTCCGTCCGTTCGGTTCCAGGTTTGCAGCGGGCTTCGAATGCCTGTCACTACCGCATACTTAATCGCATCCCTCCCTGCCTCGCTAACAGTATTCCGGTTTCCGTCCCTTCCAGGACAGTAACCACAGAGAAGTGAGCCGCACAGGCCCGACTCTGTTCAGCGGCACAACCAAACCTGTCAGACGCCTGACGACCACCGCAGTACTGCATATATGCGTAGGCGGCGTCCCGTTTTCCGACCGCGGTCCCCCGGAGTCAAATTCACCGGTCGTGGGAGGTACTGCCAGGGCTCGGAGCGGTCCGGGAGTAAAGCATTCCCTGCGGAGGTCAAACCACCAGCGGCATGGCTCCTGCTATCTTTACCCTCAGCATCGGAAACGCCGATTATCGGGAGTGAGACACCAACCGGCAGGACCGTGTCGCACCAAGGATATATCCGATCCGTCCGTATGAGCGTATTCAATTCGTTCCGACCTCCAGTCAGTTTCGGGGCTTACCGCCCATTCCCGCATTTTCAGCGTCCGGGAAATGCCACCGCTGGTACAGCGTTCCGGCGTTTTCGGTCTGCATCGGTCGGTTCCCGGTTCCGGGAATGGTGGACTGTTCCGAAAATTCCAGCACAGTCCGGGGAAAACGGTGCGAAAACATCGCACCGACCTTCCCTCCTTCTCTGGGTCTAGGGATGGTTCCAGCCTTTTCCGGTGGATCGGTGGACCACAGGCGGCTGGCGGTTCCACAAATGTGATCCGGATACGCCAGCGTTCAGGGCGCGGGATCGGACGTACGGTCCCTCGAACCGGAACGGTGCACCGGGACTTTTCCCAGGAGGCGGACATCGGCGGGCTGCCGTGGTGGATCAGGCCACCCCCCCCTGCCCTCTCGGTGAGCCGCAGACGGTATGAAAGGACGAACATTGCGTGACAGCAACGCCGTCATCCAGGACTACAGCCGCAGCTGCGGTTAGATCGGTATGGAACGCCTCTGACTGGTCCAGCTCTCCCCTGCATGACCGGCGAGGGCCAGGCCGAACACTGCCGGACATTCCCGATCCCGGATCACCATGACCTGTCCCGTGGAGTGTGAAGCCCTGACCAGTTGACCATGTATGGTTCTCCTGTAATTTTCTGCGCATGCCTGATATTCCGGAACTGGGACAATGGCCCGCTGAGCTTCACCGGTGCCCGATCTGCGATGGCAAGGGAATCAAGGCCAGGCTATCAATCATCCATGGCGGCAGGTTCGATGGCGTTCAGGCCTCATGCGAAACCTGCGACTTTCTCGTCCAGTCATCTCACCCCGACGCTCTGCGCCTCACGCTTGAGATGTTCGCCGAAGGGGGAAAGGCTCTGGCGGACTCGATGGAGAACCTGAGTGGCGATGTCGCTGCACAGATGGGTTGAAGAAAGCGAAGCGTGAAGGGCAGGGATACCTTCGACTGGAAAACGGAGGCCCGCGTCGGACGCGTGTGGATGACGCTGAGGGCGTCCGAGGATCCTGAAAGCAGGGGAATGATGTTCGAATCGGTCTCGGTAGAGGGCCGGAAGGATGCCACGCTGACTTTGGAGGAAACCGAGTTCCTCGCCGATACGCTGCCAGGCGCCGAGACGGCGCTGACCGCATATGCAGGACAGCCCAGTGCCGTCACTGGCGAGCACGAACAGAACGCCGGTCCGGAAGCTTTCTGGAGCATCGACGCGGAACTGGGAGAACGCTCCGTGAGTCTGACGGCGATGGACACGGAAAACGGACCCAAGCTGAATTTCCTCTGGTTCAGTCCCGTTGACTTCGGCTCCGTAACCCTTTCACCCGACGAAAGCCGGTTCCTGGCACAGTCCCTTCCGCCCGCGCTGACCATGCTCAATCGCTGGCAGGACCGGCAGGAAGCTCTGCGGATGGCGGAGTGGGAACGGCGTCCCGAACACCTACGGCACCTTCCAGATGCGAACCCAGAGGTGGAACGCTTTTGGGAAAGTCTGTCGGCGCCACAGGCAGTGGCCAGGAAGCGCCAGCGGGCGGAAGCTGTGCGCGAATACGGTGAGTTGGCACGGCAGATCGCCTGTATGATCACCGGGCGGATCCCGGCGGACAACCGCGTTCATCGGATGGACCTGCAGAATGAACTGATCAACCTGCTTTCGGAGGCTGACAGAACGATGGACGGGCGGGAAATGCCCGAGGCGCGCAGGATCGCGAAATCCAGGGCCATGGCCGACCGTCGGGTGTTTTACGCCCGTGACATAGAGGGCTCCAGCGCCCACTCGATCGAAACGGCACGCTTCCAGCATGAGCCGTTCTTCGCCGAAACGGAGAAGGTGGAGGAATGGCGGAAGAGATTCACGGGTTGGGCCGAGCGGCCCGATGAGCGCGAATTCGAGCCAAGGCGTCTGGAGAGACTGGCCGCGGCGGCGCTCGGTTCCGGGTCAGGCGGACGGGACAGCGAACTGGCGGAAGCCATGGTAGCCGCCATCGAATACGGATCACCACCGTTGAATACCCACCGGCTGCGGGAAGAGCGCAGCGAGATCGTCAGCACCCTGGCTGCTTGTGACCGTCTGCCTGAAGGCAAGGTAAGGGAGGAAATGGCGTGCCGCCTCTACCGGGCGTTTTCAGCGACGGAGATACGGGCGATGGCGGGGAATGAAGAGGGTCGGGTATCCGCCGCGTTCCGCGCTGCGCACGGCGCACAGGCGGACAGGATCGCAAGCCGTGTCGCGGAACTGCATGATCAGCGACTGGGCACTCCTGCGCCCTGGTATGGACTATATGAGACCATCGGTGCCTTGCTGCAGAGAGGGCGCAGCCGGGGGATCGGGATATCCATAGCTGCCGATTGAAGCAATGGCTTCAAACGAAGAAACGGTGGCCCATCAGGACGACACAATGCGCACTCTGGTGACCGGCGCACGGGCCTGCAGCAGCGCCGCCAGGATCATATGTTCATGGGTATCCGGGTCGGTGGGGCGCTTCTTACTCCACCGCGATTTCTCGGCCTGACCAGGCGTCTGGGCGGCAAAGGCGCGATGACGGAAAAAAACGGGTCTCGTCGTCTACGACCGCTTCGGCAACGCCTATCGAACGATGCCACGTCATCGGATGTATTCACGTCGCGCCGCGCTGTATATCATTCCCCGGCAATATCCCCGATTCCGGGCCATCGCCCGATTTTAGGACACGTTGATCACCCAACCCGAACGACTGGTTCTGTAAATGATCGCCGATGGGGAAGCCCATTGCCCAGAAGCGATGGCGCTTCCCTATGTGAAGACGGGCGGATGGTCGGTGGTGCGGAAGGCTCGCATTTCGTGGTACGCACCCCGGCCCCGGCAGACGCGCTGGACGGAAGAATGCCGTATCTCGAAGTTGACGATTTCCGCGCCGTGATCGCGCTCCATCTGGGCGGTGATCGCCATTTTACGGGCACGACCGATCTGCGTTGAAACGACCCCGAAGACAGATTCCGCTCCGACGCCGTGATCGATTACATCCTCGACGTAATGAAAGTGGCGCTTCCCGACGTGCGGTTTTCCCGCGAAGACATCGCCTATGCCGTCGCGGGCATCCGCCCCTGACCCACTCGGAGGGTGTAGACCCGGAACCTATCAGCCTCGATCATAAACTGCATGAAATCCCGGCAACCGAAGCACGTCCGTTTCCCGTCATGACGCTGACCGGAGGTAAATGGAGACCTGCCGGGCCTGCGCCGGACAGATCTCCGATGCCGTATTGGCCTATCCGGGGCCGGAGCGAAAGACCTCGACCGGGACCCTGGCCATCGGCGGTGGCGCCCGCTTTCCAAACGGCGATGAAGCGCAGGTTGGATGTGCGAAAGCGCTGGTGGGCCGCACCGGCATTTACAACAGTCGAGCCCGTTCACTCGCATAGCGTTACCGCCGTGCCGCAGAAGCGGTGGCCATCGCCGAGTCTTCGACCAAGGCTGGGTTGATCGCTGGATTTTCCCGCACCGAGGTCGGGTGAATCGTAAGAAGCGAGCGGGTCACGCGACTGGAGGATATCGTGCAGGGGCGAACGCTTCCGACCTTCGGGGGTCGCATCAACCGCAGCGCCTTGAACCGGATCTCGGCGATCTCAGGTCCGCTGGCAGGCTGGAAACCGGGGCGAACCATCCCCGAGATCAACGCGGCGGCAAATCTACTTGTCAGAGCGTCACAGGATGCGCCTGTGGATGACCTGAAGGCGCGGTCGCACCTTCCCGCATCGTGCGGCGGGAGGAACCCGAACTAACCGCCGAGAAAGAGCCGGCCGACCTCCGGGTTCTCCAGAAGTTCGTCACCTTTGCCCACGATCGCCAGTTCGCCCGACACAAGAACATAACCCAGATCGGCGAATTCCAGACCCTTCCGGGCGTTCTGCTCGACCATGATTATCGTCTTGCCGTCATTGTGCTGCAGATCGTGCAGGATGTCGAAAACCATGTCGATGAAACGTGGCTCCAGGCCGATCGACGGCTCGTCGACCAGCAGGATCTCCGGATCCATCACCAAAGCGCGCGAAATCTCCAGAAGACGGCGTTCGCCACCCGACAGCACCTTGGCCTGGTGCCTACGGCGGTCCGCGAGGCGTGGATATCTGTCGAATACCCGCTCGGCCGCTGTCTTGGCCTCTTTCGGGCTGTCTTTCAGGAACCCGCCCATCCAGAGGTTCTCCTCCACAGTCATGCCCGGAAACACCGACTTGTCCTGAAGGATGTAGGCGATGCCCGCTTCCCTGAGCCTGGAGGTGGCGCTGAGCCCGGTAATGTCACGCTTGCTGGACCCGTCACCCGCCTTGACCGACCCCGAGAATATGCGGTTAAATCCGAAAATCGCATGCAGGATCGTCGATTTCCCGGCACCGTTCGGCCCGATCAGGCACAGCGACTGCCTGCGCGCCACAGCGAGATCTATCCCATGCAGGATTTCCATCTGCCCGTATCCGGCGCAAAGGCCCTCGATCACGATATACGGATCGTCGCCGGCGAGGGCCAGAATCTCGGAAAGCTCGATCTTTCGGGCCAGTTCCGCCGCCCGCCGCGTTACCGCGTCAACCGAAATTACCGTATCGACGGAGCCGCCGTGATAGCCGCTGGCCCGGGACTGTGTGTCATCCGCCATCAATGGGCGCCCAGATAGGCATCGATCACGCGTCTGTCGTCCTGAATCTGCTCCGGCCTGCCACTGGCCAGCATCTGACCATGGGCCAGACAATAGATCGTATCCGCCATGTTCATGATCACGCGCATATTGTGTTCGATTATGAAGAGAGTGATGCCAAACTCGGTATTCGCCAGTTTGAGGCGATCGATCAATCCATTGATGAGAGTGGGGTTGATCCCTGCGGTGGGCTCATCAAGCAGCAATACCGTCGGCTCGTTCATCAACGCCATGGCGAATTCCAGAAGTTTCTGCTGGCCGAAGCTCAACGAACCGGCCTGCAGCAGACGCTTCCGGTACAGTCCGACGAAGTCAAGCAGCCGTTCGGCTCTCTCGCGATCCTCGGCCGAGTTCCTCCTGAACGCATCCCAGATTGAGAATTTCCGGTGCGGCAGCGAAATCAGCATGTTCTCGACACAGTTCATCGCACCGTAAATCCGGGTCTGCTGAAAGGTGCGCAGAAGCCCGAGGCGGGCGATTTCAGGCACCGGCATCCTGCTGATCTCCTGTCCTTCGAACCTGATCGAGCCGGAATCGATGGGATGGTAGCCCACGACGGAACTAAAAAGCGTCGTCTTGCCGGAACCATTCGGACCGATGAGCCCGGTAATACCGCCCTTTTCCACCGAGAGCGAGATGTCGGTATTCGCCTTTACGCCGCCGAAAGCCTTGGAGACGTCCGATATCTCGATGATCGCACCCACTACGCGGCCTCCTCGGTATCCACTTTGATACCGAACCAGTCAGGTCGCCGCTGTCGAAGGTAGCCCATAAGGCCGTCCTGGAAATAGACGACGACGACAACGATCAACGCACCCAGGGCGACCCACTGCCAGCCAAGGAAATAGTTCCATGTGGTTTCCTTGAACACCTGGAACATGACCGCGCCGACGACCGGTCCCCAGAGCGTTCCCTTGCCCCCGAGAAGTACGCAGACAACCATGAAAATGCCAAGATTGATGGTCTGATAGGCGGTTTCCAGCGGCTCGAAATGGATGAGCTGAAACGCGGAGACGGCGCCGGCCGCACCTACGAACACCGCAGCCATCGCCCAGGCGATCAACTTGTAGCGCAGGGTGTGGATACCCATCGCCTCGGCTTTTTCCTCATCATCGCGGATCGCGTTCATCGCGGCGCCGAAGCGGGTGGAATAGAGCCAGGACACGAAGATGAACAGCACGATACCGATTGCGGCGAACAGGTAGTAGACCAGTAGCTTGAACCGCTCGAAATCGCCGGGATAGTTCGGCATCGAGATTCCCTGCCCACCGCCGACCCAGTCCCAGTTCGACACGAGTTCACCCGCCGCGATGGCGACACCCAACGTCCCGATCGCGAAATACGGCCCGCGCAGGCCGAAGGTGATCCAGCCGATCACGACCGCGCAGACGGCACAGAAGATGCCAGCCCCCAATGTCCCGATGGCAAGGCCCGCGAAATACTGCCCCCAGGTCCAGGTGTAGATTCCGCCACCCGAAGCCGCCGTGTATTCCCCGACATCGTAAACGATACCGATGGTGATCACGGCGGCGACATACATGCCCGTTCCGTAGAAAAAGATGTTGCCCAGGCTGTTGTAGCCCATCTGGCCACCGGTCATATCCCAGCTGAGCGCGACGATGATCATGAGCCAGAGCGTGGCCAGCTGCGTCTTGAACGCCGGAAACAGGAACGGAGCTACCAGCGAAAGCGCCAACAGAAGCCCGTAAAAACCATGTTTGCGCAAGGTCATCGCCACCTCTCTATTTCAGCACCTGCCGCTGCCGCCGCTGCCGCATCAGTTTCCAGACCAGGACGAGAAGGAGCAGGAGTACGGCGATCGCCTGCTGGTAGCCGATCCCGAAGACGTGGCTTCCATATTGCTCCGCTGCGCCTATGCCCAGGCCAGCGGCTATCACCCCCGGCAGATTACCGAGGCCGGCGGCGGTAACGATGACGAAGGCACGGATCGAATAGGTAATCCCATAAAACGGCTGGATAACCCAGACCATCACGATGATCGCCCCTGCGGCGCCGCAGATTGCCGCGTTCAGCGAGAAAGTGAAGGCGTAGACCTTTTCGGTGTCTATCCCGAGGACACGGGCGGCGCGACTGTCCTGCGCCGTGGCACGGATCGCCTGCCCCATACGGCTGTTCTTCATGAACAATATAACGGCAAGCGCGAGACCCGCCGCCATGCAGACGCCGATCAGCTTGGCGATCGGCACGTCGATAAGCCCGTCGGCGAAGTAAAGGGTATCGTATTCGAGCTTCAGTGACTGGGTATCGGAACCGAACAGCAGATTCATGATCTGCGCCATCATGATGGCGAGCCCGAACGTCGCTAGAAGCGAGGTGAACAGGTCCCGCTCGATCACCCGGGTGATGATCAGCTTGTAGCAGACCCACCCGATCGCCGCCATGACCACAAGCGCGACCGGCACCCCTATAAGCGCCACCGCATTGTCACTCAGACCGAGGCTCTGCAGCCAGCCCGTCTTGACCAGAAACCAGGACGTGTAGCCACCCGCGATCACGAAATCCCCCTGCGCGAGATTCTTGACATTCATCACGCCCCAGACAAGCGCGAGCCCGTAGGCGGACAAAGCGAACAGGGCACCGATCATCACGCCGTCGATGATGATTTTCAGGTTCACGATCGGGTATTCGAGGAGGAGCCCGACGTTGAAGAGAATCTGATCCATGCTGATAGGGCCTCACGTCACGCGGTCGTAGAGCCGTAACTAAGTCAATTCAGCGCAGCCATCGCGAAACGCCGGACGCGATGGACACGCGTCCGGCGTTTCGGTCCTGCTGACGCCGCGCTTACGGGCGTGGCCAGACCAGGTCGTGACTGGCGAAAGCCGACGGCGCGACGACGTTGTACTTACCGCCCTGGATCTGGCGCAGCACCATTGGTTTGGCAATGTTGTTGCCCGCCTCCGAGAACCGGATCTGACCGTAGAAGGTCGCGAGGTCCGTCTCGGCGACCGCATCGCGGATCGCTTCCTTGTCCAGCGACCCGGCGCGTTCGAACGCGTCCTTGAACACATAGACGGCGGCGGAAGCCTGAGCGGTCTGATAGGGAACCTGCTTGTCGGCGTATTCGGGATAGGCCGCTTTGAACTCGGTATCGTAATTCGCCGCCGAGCCGAAGATCGGATCCTCGTAAGTGAGCGTTTCGGCCCATTGGGTCGAGCAGAGGATGTTTTCCGCGAAGTCTCCGAAGTTACCCGTAACATCAGCGGCTTCACAATGCGTTACGGCAATCATGGGTGCGCTGATCTTCTGCTCTCCGATCTGGCGCACCGCGGTGGCGGCGCCCTTTGAATGTCCAGAGACGATAAGAACGTCGGGCTTGACGAGCTTCACCTTCGTCAGGATCGCCGTCATGTCGGACAGATCGCGCGGAAGCTTCTCGTCGACGACGATCTGCATTCCATATTTCGCGGCATCCTCCAGAACCCCCGCACGGATGTCAAGTGAGAACGGGTCGTTCTCGACCGCGATGGCGACGGTAACTTCGGACGGGTCCTTTCCGGTTTCCTGAGCTTTTTCGGCGGCGAGCGTGATGGCTGATGCCAGATACTGTTCGGAGGTCGAGAGTACGGCGAAGAGGTAGCGATAACCCTTGTTGAACAGCGAACGGGACGCTCCCTCCGCCTCTACCATCGGAATCTGGTATTTCTCGGTCACCGGTGCGATCGCCTTGGTCAGGCCCGAACTATATGGTCCAAGCATATACTGAACGCCATCCTGGTTTATCAGACGTTCCGCGAGCGTCGCGCCCCGGTCACCCTTGGATTCGTCATCATAATAGATGACCTCAAAATTATGGCACTTGCCGTCGACCATGATTCCGCCGTTTTCCTTGATCTTCGTGATCGCGAATTCATAGCCGTTCTGGGCGTGGACGCCGTTGGTGGCGTATTTTCCAGTCAGCGAGATGGCCGAGCCAAGCGTGATCGTGTCGCATTCCATCGCGGATGCGACCGAACCGAAGGCGACCATCGTCGCCGCAGATAGCAGCGTGTTGCTGAGTTCCATGGATTCCTCCCTTTAACCAGTCCTTTTTATGGAACCCGATGCGGGACTTCAACCACCAAGGTCGGTGGACTACAGGCGGAAGGAGGTGCATGGAGCTCGCGTCCGAGGGGCCT
Organism: uncultured Rhodobacter sp.; assembly: GCA_965201085.1. GTDB lineage: Bacteria > Pseudomonadota > Alphaproteobacteria > Rhodobacterales > Rhodobacteraceae > JAPOUP01. The sequence goes on from CBDAVS010000025.1 coordinate 968,738, forward strand.
GTAGAAGGTCTGCGGCCCTGCCCGGGATTACGACGATGCATGATTTCGGATTAGCGGAGCGTCGGAATGGATGAAAAAACGATATTGGTGGTTGGGACATACGACACCAAGAACGACGAGCTCGGCTATGTCGCCAGCCGTATAGGGGAATTGGGTGGTGGCGTGAGGAATATGGACGTCAGCGTATTGGGAAATCCAGCGGAACCCTGCGATATATCCAAGCATGAAGTCGCGGCGGCGGCGGGCAGTTCGATCGAGACCGCCGCTGGCAGCGGTGACGAAAACAGCGCCATGCGGATCATGGCGCGGGGCGCGGCTTCAATCGCGGCCAAACTGGAATCGCGGAACGAAATCCACGGAGTGATCGCGCTTGGTGGCACGATGGGTACGGATCTCGCGCTCGATGTCTGCCAGGCTTTACCGCTTGGAGTGCCGAAATATGTCGTTTCCACAGTATCGTTCTCTCCGCTCATACCTCCCGATCGGCTGTCACCTGACATTCAGATGATTCTATGGGCCGGGGGGTTATATGGCCTGAACACGGTCTGCAGGGCCTCGCTGAGCCAGGCGGCGGGAGCGGTCCTCGGAGCGGCGCGCGCCGTGGAGCGGCCCAATGGAGATAGGCCAGCCGTAGGCATGACGTCTTTGGGATCTTCCTGCCTGTCCTACATGGAATTACTCAAGCCGGCATTGGAGGCGCGGGGGTTCGAGACCGCGATATTCCACGCAACCGGCATGGGCGGCATGGCGTACGAGCGCATCGCGGGGCGGGGTGGCTTTGCCTGCGTGATGGATTTCGCCCTGCCCGAACTGGGTAATCTTATGGCCGGTTCCGTTGTGAATGCAGGGGCCGACCGTCTATTGTCCGCTGGCCGTGCGGGCATTCCGCAGATCGTCGCGCCCGGATGCCTTGACCTGATTGACTTCGCAGGATGGCAGGAGATTCCCGAACGCTATGCCGACCGCCCATTCCACGCGCATAACCGGTTGATCAAGTCATCGGCCCTGAACGCGTCGGAGCGACGCGAGACCGCGCGGGAGATCGCCTCCCGGCTAGCCGGAGCGACGGGACCGACACATGTTCTGCTTCCGCTTGGCGGAATCGAGGAATGGGACAGGTCCGGCGGTCCCGCGCACGACCCGGACGGGCTGGCCGCGTTCACCGACGAGCTGCGAAGGGTGATCCGCCCGCCGATCGGACTGACGGAGGTGGCGGCGCATATCAACGATCGGGCATTCGCCGATGCGGCGCTTGCCATATTCGACGGTTGGCTGGCCGACGGTACGGTGAAGGCCGCGCAATGAACTCCCATGATCGCGTTGCCCTGCGGAATTGACAGAGGTTCGGGGTCCATCAAGGAAACCTTGGTCAATACTACCCCTGTCCAGACCCCGTTATGGTGACCCAGCATCTCGACGCTGAGACTTCTTTCCGGGTCTGCCAATTACTTGACGCAGGCCTGACAGTTGATTGGTGACTTGATTCGGATCCACCGAAACCACAGCCGATAAAAGCCAGGTATGGCTGGAACAGCGGAAGACGCAGGTTTCGAGCGACTCCTGGCGGAATCTCAACGCAAAGCATTATGCCTTTCGGGGAATGTCCGTATCCTGCGGGTCTGCGGTACGGAAACGATGCCCAGGCGGGTCTTCCGACCCATAAACAGGTCCACCGCACCAGCGATGGTCAGGCCACATCCAACCGCCCTCCCGAACGACAGGCTGAACGGCCAAACGCTTCATCGCAGGGCACTCGCTCCTGGACCGATCTGGTAGGTCAGCCACTCCGTCCTGTCAGCCATTGTATCGTGGAGCTTCTGTGCCTGGTGATTGTCCCGTGCCATCATCCACCGCACAAAATCCCAGCTTTCCTTCTCCGCAGGCATGGAGACCGCCCGATCAATCGACGACCGATCCCGTTTCCAAACTCATTCGGCCTAACGAAGAGGTCATCAGGAATGCACGCCGACCTGCCTGAAGGGGTTCGGAAATGGGCGAATCCAACGACTCCTCCATCTTTCGCCGCTACGAACCCGCGGGCCGGGTGATCTTCGTGCATGAGCCAGCCCCATACCCGATCGGAGTCCTCCGCACTGATCGTCACATCGTAGAAGCTGCCATAGCCTGAGAACAGTTCACGCTAGGTTGGCCAGCCCTGTTCTCCCGGCACTCGAATCTCCATCTCCGAAGATCTGCAGGAACCGATTGGATCTATCCGCATCGTCCATTCATATCCTTGGACCAATCACCGAAATTACAACGGAAATCCTTTGGGGCACCGCGGATTCGACGGCGATCCGGTGATCTGGCTCGCTTGGCAACGCATGCCGGCCGTCAACAAGATGGGAAGTCAAGGAATGCCCTACCGAGCCAAAAAACGGTCCACCAAACCATGAAGCGATCGACCTCACGAATGGCGGCGACCTTGAGCGCATTTCACTCGAAGGGCATCGCTACACACCACGTGTTGCCAATGTGGGCAAGCCGATCCTGACGAAATTGAAGCAAGGAATGTATCCTCCGATATTGCCTGGGCGCGTTGCCTGATCCGTCGATGCGGGATCTTGTTTCATCGCACTGACGAAGGACCGGATTACCGCTGGAGCGTCTGTCACAAAAATGTGCCGGAGGGACGCATGAACACGCCACAGGGCACAATGGCGAAAAGTGAGGCCGAAGCCGGACCGCAAATCAAGGGCGGCGCATGTTGGTGGTTCGGGCATTGGATCGCGGAGATATTGGGTTTGGGCCGACTGATGCACTGCCCGGTTGCAGTCGAACCCATGCGTATGTAAATCCCGTTCCCACCGTGGATCGCAACGCTGTTGGCAACCCTACGCGTCAGCGCTGGCGCGGCTTCCTGTGGAACCGCTAAACAGAGACAATGGTGCAGCCGAACCAGATGAACAGACCGCCATGTTGATCCAATCAACGGTGATACCGGATTCACACGGTGTTTGCCGGAAACCCTGGGACACGGATTCCGCACCAATATTGACGGTGGCCCCCGCCCTATGTCTCTCTTCCTCCGTCAGGCCAAAGCGCATCAAGCGGAAACGAGATCGCCTCGAACGGTGACAGAGAGACCGGCGCATTGTCAGTCAGGGTGTCGAGCAGAAGCCACTGACCATCGCAAAGCTTGAATACCTCAAGCGTTCTGGCATCGGGGTCGACCAGCCAGAGATGGCTGACCTGTTCACGGGCATAGATGGCGCACTTCCGTCCCAGGTCAAACGAACGCGTGCTGGAAGAAAGCACATCGCAGATCCAATCCGGCGCAACCGAAAAATGTGCTGCATTGGGGACTTCAGGCACGGATACACGCCTCCAGCCCGCGAGATCGGGCACCAGAATATCTTGGCCACCGGGACCTGAATGCAATTCCGGTTCGAACATGATCCACCAACCTCCAGGACCTTCGGGGTCTCCGGGGCTGCGGTCAAATGGACCGCCGATTCTGAAACCTAATGAGGAACAAGCCTTTGCGTGCGGTGCGGCAGGTCTTGGTTGCAGGTGCAAAGGGGCCTATATAGTGTCCGCCAGAAAACTGCCAGGCTGCGGTTTTTTGCGGTAAATGACGGAATTCGCCTTGCGAAAAATCACCGGATATGGCAGGCTGGGGATGCCGCGGAATCCGCCAATCCTCCCCTTCAGGAGGCCCCCATGCGCAGGGTCCACGACACCCAGCGGCGGCCCGGCGCCCCCGACATCAGGAGGATCAGGCCGACCGTGAAATCGAGGGACGACATCCCGGCGATCCTGATCGGCCTCCAGGACCTCTACAGCGACGAAGGGACCCGAAAGCGGCTGTTCCGGCTTCCGGGCAGGATGGTGCTGCCCGGAAGGAGCCGCCGGGTCGGCAGGCCGGGGATGGAACCGTTGACCATCCCGGTGCTGGGGGTCGTGAAGCAGGGTCCCGGGTGCGGTTTCGACCGGCTTCAGGAACTGGCGAACCAACACATCCCGATCCGGCTAAGGCCGGAGGCCGGGCCACGGATCATGGGACGTGGACGGATACGGATACCGGCGGCTGGTTGACAGCGTGTCGCTCCCCTCGCCGGAGCTTCCCGCCGAGGTCGGAAGGATGGTCGTGGAGAGGGGCCACAGGGTGGCCGGAAAAAAGCCTGGCGCCGCGTCGCGCGGCCGCCGTGATTCCTTCGTGGCCGGGACCGACGTCCACCATCCGGCCGACCGCAGCCTGCCGATGGACGCGGCGCGGTGCATGGTCCGGGACGTGTCCCGGGCCTGCGGGGGGCTGGGGCCGCCCGGCTGGCGGCGGCAGGAACCTTCCTATATCCAGATGATCGGTTGTCTCGGCATCAGGGGAATATCGTCTGTGAATACCGCTATCGGCCGCAATTCGCTCGATGGAATCTGACAGGGACATGACCCTCCACTTCACGGGGCCATGGAAAGCATCCGCTCAGTTCAGGGCCAGTTCAGCGACGAGCGCGGCATAGGATGCCCCATGCATATCCCTGTCAGTTCGGGCGCCCTGCACCACCGGTCGCGGCAGCGAGAACTTGACCGCGTTCAGCGATGGAATGTCGAAACGCTTCATCTCTTCCGGGTCGGCATCGAACAGGCGCGCCATTCGTTCCGTTGAAACGCCATGGCATACCCGCTCGAACACGTCGGACGTGCCGCAGAATATATCGATGGTGAGCCAGAATGGTCCCGCGTTCTTGCTTCGCACCTTCTCGACGATATCACCAAGTTCAGCCAATTTCGCGAACCTCCAACCGGAACGCATCCATCGGATCCCGCAGTTCCATGACGTGATTCAGGCAGAACTCATACAATTCCCCGCGCTCGATCTCGGCGGGTGAGAACGGAAACGCAAAGGTGGGCTGCTCCTCGCCAATGGTGAGGGGGTGGTGCAGCAGATAGGGATTGAGCATCTTGCCGATCTCATCGACCGCATCGGCGGTTCCGGCCGTGACGACGCCAAGGACTCCCAGCTCCACCGCACCGTCTGTGCGGTTCTCCAGAGAGCCCAGCGTCGCGTTTTTTCCGATGATCCGAAGCTCGATGTCAAACTCGGTCGGGTCGAGTCCGAGTCGGACTTCGGCCTTGGTCCGGCACTTCGCCAGAATCTCCGAGCACCATGCCCCGACATTTTCGACATATCGCCGGTCGCGCAGAAGGGTCAGCAGAACGCATTGATAGCCAACACGCCGCGCACCTTCCAGCTTGACTGTGTACCGGTCGGATGGCACCCATTTCGATCCAGTCACCCGCACCCGCCGGTCATCCAGCGCCAGATAGCATGCATCGGTCACATCGAGATGTCCGCCGGGCTCATAAAGGATGTACGGGTCGGCGTTCTCGTAAAGCATATGCGCCGAAACGGTGTGTGGTGTGGCGCAGGCACCGTCCGCCAAAGGCGTGACCATGAATCCTGTCCGATCGAAATCGACAAGAATCACACCCGATTGCGGGTTGGTCGCACAAAGCGCACCGCATTCCCCTATCTTGGCGCCATGCCAGGCGCCTCCCGGATGGCATCCCCGCGCCAGCGGCAGCGCCGCGATGATCGCCGTGTCGGTCGTTCGACCCGCGATGATGATATCCGCACCGGTATTCAGCGCCTCATTCACCTGTTCGGCGCCGGCGAGAGCGACAATGTTGCCGCAATCCTCGAGTAGTTCCTCATCGACATCCGGTGCTGGTTGGAGCGCGGTCACCCGTCCGGAGATAAATGCGTCCTGTATCGCGGCCACGCTCTGACCGGATTTAAGCACCGCGACCCTTGCGGCGCGGTCCGAGTCGACCAGGATTTCCTCCGTGATTTCGACAAGCCAGTCGACGGCGCTGTCGGTGCCACAGGTACCGGCCGTACCGATCACCAGCGGAACGCCGGCCCTGGCGCGCGCATCGATAAGTCCGGCCCATTCCGTCTTCGTCGATGCGCGCGAATATTTGCTGACTCCACGTCCAAGATAGGACGGTCCACTGTCGGTGGATCCTCCGTCGATCGCGATTATGTCCGGCCCGGAGGCGATGCCGCGGTCCAGAGCCTCACGGTCATAGCCAAGCCCCAAAGCCCCGGACGGGATCAGAACCCGAACCATCAGCCTTTTTCAGCCCTCGGGCCGCGCAGAAGCGGACGCAGAAACATCGGGGCGACAAAACCGGCGAAGGCGGCGGTCCACAGCCCGATAGCGATCGGCGACGAAAACAGGAACGTCCAATCCCCATCCGAGAGCACCATGGCACGGCGCAGGCTGTCCTCCATGTGGTTGCCGAGGAGAATACCCAATATGATCGGCACAGTCGGCACATCCAGCTTGCGCAGTAAATAGCCAAGAACTCCGAACGCCACCATGAGCAGCAGGTCGAAATAGCTGCCCGACAGCGAGAATATTCCCACGAAGGAGACCATCATCACCCCTGGCAGCAGAACCCAGGGCGGAACCTGAAGCACGCGCACGAATATCCGTACGAGTGGAACGTTGAGCGTGAGAAGCACGAAATTCGCGATCAGAAGGGACGCGATCAACCCCCACACGACCTCCGGACGCTCCGAGAACAGTGTCGGGCCGGGTGTGATGTTCAGCGTCATCAGCAACGCCAGCAGAACAGCCGTCGTTCCCGAGCCGGGCACCCCCAACGTGAGCATCGGAACCAGAGCCCCACCCGCGGCGGCGTTATTGCCGGCCTCGGGCGCGGCCACACCCCGCGGCGCACCGGCGCCGAAACCGCCTTTGGGTCCGGCGATGGATTTCTCGCTCATATAGGCGAGAAACGACCCGAGGGATGCACCCGCACCGGGTAGCACCCCGGCGATAAAGCCGACAACGGAGGCACGCAGCATCGTCCATCCGCTGGCGATAATGTCCTTAACCGGGACCGTGACGCGCTCCAGTTTCACGCCGATCGAGGTGTTCCTGCCATGGTTTTCGATGAAGAAGAACACCTCGGCCACCGCGAACAGCCCGACGATGGCGACGAGAAAGTCCACACCGTCCATCAGGTGCAGATTGCCAAAGGTAAGGCGTGGCATGCCGGACGTGTTGTCAAGCCCGATCATCGCGATGCCGAGGCCGATACACGACGCGATGGCCGCCTTCGCCTGATTGTTCGACGCGAGACCGCCAAGCGTGCAGAAGGCGAGAAGATACAGCGCGAAATATTCCGCGGGCCCGAAATGATACGCGACACGGGCCAGAAGCGGCGCGAGAGACATCAGCCCGATCGTCGCCAGCAGGGCCCCGACGAAGGAGGCAACGCCGGACAGAACCAAAGCGTCTCCGGCACGGCCCTGTTTGGCCATCGGATATCCGTCAAGCGTCGTCATCAGCGCCGGCTCGTCGCCGGGAATGTTCAGCAGGATCGAGGATATCCGCCCACCGTACATCGCACCGAAATACACCGCTGTCATCAGCACCAACGCACTCGTGGCATCAAGCCCCAGCGAAAAGGTGATCGGGATCAGGATCGCCACGCCATTCGACGGCCCGAGCCCCGGAAGCGCACCAATGATCGTTCCCAATATGCAGCCGATCACGGCCAGCATAAGCGTGAACGGCGAGAGCGCGATACCGAAACCGAGCGCGAGATTCGCGAAGACGTCCATAGCCTATCCCAACCAGGTCTTGGGCACTGCGAACAGCCCAAGCCCCAGAGCGTATTTGAACAGAAGAAAAAGTCCGAGTGACAGAACCACGCCCGTCACCGCCGCCTGGACGGGGCGCGGGGATATCTGGTAGCTAAGGAACCCCGCCGCCAGGGCCGTCGGGATCAGGAAACCAAGCGGCTTGAGCAGGTAGGCATAGGCCACCAACGCCGCCACGGTCAGCGCAAGCGCGACGAATGTGTTCGATCCCGGCCATTCCGGATCGGGATCGGGCCGGATCAGAACCGCCAGGCCACAAAGGGCGGTGACGCCCCCGATCAGATAGGGGAAGGTCCGCGGCCCCAGCGGATCGGACAGGAAGCTCGTCTGAATCTGGGTGGCGCCCAGGACATACCCGAGCGCCACGATTACCGCCACCAGACCGAAGATCCGGTCGGATATCATTACTGGATGACCCCGATATCCTTCGACATCTGGTTGATTTCGGCGATAAGGCCATCGATGTAGCCCTGGAAATCATCGCCGACCATGGTGAAAGGCGCAAGGCCGTTCGCCATCATGGCTTCCATCCAATGATCGCTTTCGGCCACCTGACGCAGCTTGTCCGCCCATTCCTGGAAGCGATCGTCACTGATGCCCTTGGGAACATAGAGTCCACGCCAGTTGCCGGCGACGACGTCATATCCCTGCTCCTTGGCCGTCGGAATATCTTCGAAGCCAGGAACACGCTCTTCCGTCAGAACGGCGAGCGCGCGGACCTCGCCCGACTTCAGGAAGCCGACGATTTCCGAGATATCGCCGGTCATCGCCTGCGTGAAGCCGCCGATCGTCTGCGTGATGGCGTCGGCGCCACCGTCGACACCGATATACTTGACCTTGGTGATATCCGTCAGCCCACCTTCCTTAAGGATCATGAGCGGCTTGAGATGGTCGAATCCACCCGTTGCCGAACCACCGGCGAAGGCGACGGAACCCGGATCCGCGACGGCGGCGTCCACGAGATCCTTCAGCGACATGAACGGGCTGTCCGAGGCGACGGCGATCACGCCGGGGTCGATACCGATCGCCCCGACGAAGCGCACCTGATCGGCGGTCATGCCCGCATAGGCGTTCTGCGCGAGCCGGGTCGCCGTGGCCGAAGACGCGGCGACGATCAGATCGGGATCCTCGTTGCGTTCGTTCACGACATGGCTGTAGGCCAGCCCGCCTCCGCCGCCAGCCATGTTGATGACCTGCACCGGGCTGTCAACGGCTCCGATCTCGTGAAGGATCTTGCCGATCTGTCGGCAGGTGAAATCCCAGCCACCGCCGGGATTGGCCGGTGCGATGCATTCCTCGGCCGAAGCCGCGCCGACGGCGCCAATCATGAAAGCGCTGAGACCCAGCGCGCGAATCGAAACGGTCATTTCGTTCCTCCCTAAAGTTTCGCACAAAGATGGACGGGCGGACGCGAATGCGTCCGCGCAACCCTTGAAATCGCAGGTGATTCGCGAAAAACCTGACAGGAACCTGTCACAGCGGAAAGAAGCGGCGACGATGCGGTTCCTTCTGGTCGAAGACAACGGCGATCTCGGCGGGTCGGTTCGAAAACGTCTGGCACTCGACGGTCACGCCGTCGATTGGGCGCGGTCGATCGCCGACGCCGAGGACCATCTAGCGGTCGCTGGCTACGACCTCATCCTCCTCGACATCATGCTTCCCGACGGTGATGGCCGCGAATTTCTGGCCGATCACCGACGCGCCCGCCGCGACACACCGGTCATCGTGATGACCGCCCGCTCCGCCGTGAGCGACCGGGTCGCGCTTCTCGACACCGGCGCCGATGACTACATAACGAAGCCTTTCGACTTCGCCGAACTCGAAGCCCGTTGCCGAGCCGTGCTACGCCGCCGGGGAGGCGCAGCACAGACCAGGATCGAATATTCCGACCTCAGCTTCGACCCGTTATCCGCCAGGGTCACCGTCGCCGGCGACGCCCGCGAACTCCGTAACAGGGAAATGCGCCTGCTCGAAATCCTGATCTCCGCCCCCGGACGCATCCACTCGAAGGCGCAGCTCAGCGACCGGCTGTTCAGCTTCGCGGAAGTCGTCACCGACAACGCGATCGAGGTCTATGTGGGTCGCCTACGCAGGAAACTGACCGGAAGCCAGGCAAGGATCGAAACCGTACGCGGTGTCGGATACCGCCTGACCGCGCCGTGACCGTCGCGCTTCAGCCCTCGATCCGCCGCCAGCTGGTGCTCCAGCTTCTGGCGGTCGCCGCGCTTCTTTCCATACTGCTTTATTTCATGGTCCGCACCGTGGCGCGCGACGCGGTGGAATCCTCCCATGACAGCATACTTGGGTCCGCGACACTCGAAATCGCCGATCGGCTGCGCGCCGCCGATGAGGGCGTCGAGATCGATATTCCCTACTCCGCCTTCTCCATGCTCGGATCGCTGAGCCAGGACCGTGTATTCTACCGGATCGTTACGAACGGGGAGACCGTCACCGGCTACGACGACCTTCCCGATCCACCACCGGGAGCGAACGTTCTCAATCCCACCTACTATTCGAGTCCATTCCGGGACATGCAGGTGCGCATCGCCGCCGTCGAGCGGTCCGTCCTTGTCGGGCGCAGTCCGGTCCGGGTTCTGGTAATGGTCGCGCAGACGCGCCAGGGTCAGGCATCCATCGTCGACTCACTGGCGAATCGCGCCGCGGCGTTCGGGCTTGGGTTCTTCGTCGTCGCAATCCTCCTCTCGCTGCTCACCGCAAGTATCGTTCTGCGTCGGCTGCGCCGGCTGGCCCGGGCGGTTGGCCGACGCGGGCCGCAGGATCTACGCCCGGTCACGGAGGCTACGCCATCCGAACTCGCGCCGTTCGTAGCCGCGCTGAATGACTTCATTTCGCGCCTTCGGGTAGCGCTTTCGCGAACCGAGACCTTCATCGCCGAAGCCGCGCATCACATCCGCACGCCACTGGCGACCGTCCGCGCCCAGGCCGAGATCGCGCTACGCCAGACCAGGGATGCCGATTCCCGTGAAACGCTGCACCGGATGATCCGCGCCGTCGAGGACAGTGCCAGAACCGCATCGCAGTTACTCGACCATGCGGCCGTCATCTATCGGACGGACCAGCGCGAAGACACACCTCTGGATCTCGGGGCTTTGCTCGAAGAGGTCACGCATGCCTATGGTCCGGCCGCGGAGATAAAGGATATCGAAATTGAACTCTCGCTCCCTGGAGAGGGGATAGGCCTGTCCTGCGATCGCCTTCTGATCGAGAGCGCACTCCGCAACCTTGTTGACAATTCAATCAAGTATTCCCCCGCCGACGGCCACGTCAGGGTTGGGCTGGCCGAAAGCTACGGCACGGCCACGGTCACGGTCTCCGATACAGGCCGGGGTCTTTGTGGTGCGTCCGCCGCCGAACTGGGAAAACGTTTCGTACGTGGTCCGAATGTCGAGGACATCGTCGGCTCGGGACTTGGCCTGACCATCGTGCGGGAGGTCGCGGCGGCACATGGTGGCGCTTTCGAGATCACCGACAGGGAAGGAGGAGGCGCATGCGCCCGACTGTCGCTGCCCTTACGCTGACCTGTGCGCTCGCAAGCGCATCGAGCGGCTTCGAAATAGAGGAGGAGCGCCTGTTCGCGGAGGGCGACGACACACTGCATATCCTGTCCACCACGGACACTGTGGTGTTCGCACCGCTCATCGAAGGTTTCCGGATGAACCATCCGGAGATCGCCGTTCGTTACACCGTCGCCAGTAGCCAGGAGGTCTTCAGGGCAGTCCATGACGAAGGGCTCGCATTCGATCTTGTGATTTCATCGGCGATGGATCTGCAGATGAAGCTCGCGAATGACGGCTTCGCCGCACCCTACGGTTCTCCGGAGACCCAGTCGTTGCCACCCTGGGCCTCCTGGAACGGCCAGCTATTCGCGTTCGCGCAGGAGCCGGTGGTCATGATCGCGTCGCGAACGGCGTTCCATGACCTGCCCTTGCCCCGGAACAGGAAGGATCTCATTCGGGTGCTGCGCGACAATGTGGATAATTTCCACGGGCGCATCGGAACCTATGATCCCAAGCTCTCCGGAGCGGGCTACCTGTTCGCCACCCAGGACGCCCGCCAGTCCGACACGTTCTGGCGACTCGCGGAGGTCATGGGAGCGCTCGAACCCCGTCTTTACGGCTCATCCGGAGCGATGATAGACGACGTTCAGGACGGTGATCTGGCGCTTGCCTACAACGTTCTTGGCAGCTACGCCGCACCACGCCTGCCGGAAGGTAGCGAAGGGATCGTAATCGAACCCGAAGACTTCACACTGACCCTTCTTCGCACCGGTTTCATACCCGGAAACGCGCACCGTCCGGAGCTTGGCGCCAGGTTCCTGGACTTCCTGATCTCCGCCGAGGGTCGTCGCCTGATCATGCGGGAAGCCAACCTGCCGCCGATTGACGAATCCGCTCTGGTGGCCGGTCCTCACCTTCGTCCGATCCGGCTAGATCCTGGCCTGCTCGTATTCGTGGATCCAATCAAGCGCCGTCGGTTCCTGAATGAATGGAGCGAGGCGCTGATCCATCCCTGAAAGCCGCGGCCATATCAGTCCATCCGCCGCGGATCCGCGGTCCCCGGCGACGACGGACCCGGTTCGGCAAGGACTGGCGTCGATATGTTCACCCAAAACCGGCGACCGCGCATGGGTTGGTTCCAATGGAATCCGGAAGGTTTCGTACCGGTCACATATCGGCGGCTTCGCTGTTCCCCGCGTCTTACGTTGGCCCAACGGATACCCGCCACTGGAATCACGGTTTCCTTCGCGTTTGGAACCCAATGTTCGGCCAGATCCAAAATCCCCTTTTCGCGGCCTGAAGCCCGCGCTATCAGGTCGCGTTCCGAATGGGAGAACCTGAAATGGCATATAGGATCGTGGTCGCTGGCGCCACGGGTAACGTCGGCCGCGAAATGCTGAACATCCTGGCCGAGCGCCAGTTTCCGGTCGCGGAAATCTCCGCTCTTGCCTCGCGCGGTTCCCTCGGGACGGAAGTCAGCTTCGGCGACGCGGCCCTAAAGACCGAGGATCTCGATCTTTTTGATTTTACGGGCTGGGACATCGCGCTCTTCGCGATCGGTGCCGAAGCCACGAAGAAATACGCGCCACGCGCCGCCAAGGCCGGTTGCATGGTCATCGACAACAGCTCGCTCTACCGTCAGGATCCCGCCGTTCCGCTGATCGTGCCGGAGGTGAACCCCGGCGCTATCCACGCCTGCACCCGCAAGGGTATCGTCGCAAATCCCAACTGCTCCACGGCGCAGATGGTTGTGGCGCTGAAACCGCTACACGACAGAGCCACGATCCGGCGCGTCGTGGTCTCCACTTACCAATCGGTCTCGGGAGCGGGAAAGGAAGGCATGGACGAACTCTGGGAGCAGACCAAGGGTATCTATGTTCCCGGTCAGGAGCGGGAACCCCGAAAGTTCCAGAAACAGATCGCCTTCAACGTGATCCCGCATATCGACGTATTCATGGAAGACGGTTCGACGAAGGAAGAATGGAAGATGGTCGCGGAGACCAAGAAGATTCTCGATCCTTCGATCAGGCTGACGGCGACCTGCGTCCGCGTGCCGGTTTTCGTGGGCCATTCCGAGGCGTTGAACGTAGAATTGGAGGAATTTCTCGACGTGGATGAAGCAAGGGAAATCCTGCGCGAGGCCCCCGGCATTCTGGTCGTCGACAAGCGCGGGGAAGGCGGATACGTCACGCCCGTTGAATGCGTCGGCGACTACGCGACCTACGTCTCTCGGATCCGTCAGGACTCAACGGTTGAAAACGGCCTGAACCTCTGGTGCGTGAGCGATAACCTGCGCAAGGGCGCGGCGCTTAACGCCGTGCAGGTCGCCGAGCTCCTGGGACGGGAAGTTCTTAAGAAGGGATAGCGACCGGAGGCACGCCGCACCATCACGACGGGATCGGTGGCGTCCCTCACCACTCACTGGAAGCCGATACCGTGACATTCAGCCTGTCACCAGCCACCTCATGCACCATCCTCGGCCAGCGCCTTGAGTTTGGCCAGACCGGCTTCGTAATCCGCACCGACCCAGCGGTCCATCATCAACCCCATCCACCGGGTGATCGGGTTCATTCCCGTATCGGTTACGAAGCCCCAGGTGATTTCCGTCGCGGTTCCTTCCGGCGCAAGGTTGAACCACGCATTCGCAATGCCCATGGGACCGAAATCAAGCGCTGTCTCCACCCGAGAATTCTCCATCGAGGCCGTGATTTCCTGCGTTCCGCTTCCCACCTGCGGATGGTCGCTTTCCCATGCCAGCCTGTTGCCCACTCCGGATTCCGGCCCGGAATAGGCCAGTCTGACGTCGGGATCCCGGTCCAGCCACGGAGACCAAGCCTCCGTTGCCTGCATCGAATTTACATATGGAAAGATGGATTCCGGGGCTGCGTTGACCGTCAAGGAGCGCTCGACCGTCACTTCACGCGGCAACACATAGGCAACCGCGACGAGAACCACCACAGCGACGATGACAAGGGTGAACAGTCTACGTATAATTCGCATTTTTTGGCACCCGGAGACGCACATCGTTCAATACGAAGCAAACAGTATGGAGGGCGTTACCGCAACCTCTATCTGGAACTGGGAGCGATTTGACGGAATCCCAAGCCGTGAAGTGTGACGGGATTCAGGCTAATGGAATCCGAGCGTCTACGATTCAGATGGCGGTGAAGGAATCGGTCTCGATATCATATTGTTCCAGCCGGCCATCCGCGATGTCCATCCAAAGCCCATGAAGACCCAGTCCACCGTTGCCGACCGCGGATTTCACGAAAGGGAAGGTCATCAGGTTTGCGAGCGACATCCTGACCGACTCATGTTCCAGAGCGCGGATACGTTCCGCTTCGTCCTCGATATCCTCCACCCGTTCATATCCGGGTCGGAGCAGTTCAACCCAGCGACCGACATGGCTGGAACTTTTCTCCAGTTCCGGGGCTTTTCCGGCACATAGGTCATGGCATCCGCGCACTCCGCCGCAGCTGGAATGTCCCACGACTACGATATGGGCGACCTTCAGCGCGGTCACCGCGTATTCGATGGTGGCCGCCGTTCCTTGGGGAGCGATGCCCTCCGGCTCGTGAGGCGGCACGAAAGCGGCGATGTTGCGATGAATGAAGAGCTCGCCCTGATCCGCGCCGAATATCGCCGTTACGTGCACACGGCTATCACAGCAGGAGATAACCATGGCCCGCGGGTGCTGCCCTTCCTGCGCGAGATGCCTGTACCAAGCCTTGTCGCGCTCGTAGTCCGTTGCTTTCCAGCCACGGTAACGCTTCACGAGATAAGGTGGCAGAGGCTGTGCGTGTTCCATCGTGGATCCTACAGCTGAACTGACTCGGATTTAGGTAAATACGCCCCCGGTTCAAGACCACCACCTATCGCCGTCCAGCGACTTCCAGCCTCCCTCAGCGGCGAAACGGTCTCCGGATCGATTGTCCTGAATGAGCCATGGAGCCCTCATGGCTCGACCCGTATGCCGCGCTGGCCTAGGTGACGGTCTATCGAGCGGGGTAGATTTCCCGTTTCCATGGACACGTTTCCTGTTCTAGGTATGCACCAAGCATCCACCGATCCAGGAAACATCGCCCGTGTCCCTGAAATTCGCCGACGCCGAAGCACCATCCATACCGATCCAACCAATTCCTGCTGACGGAGCCGCCCGCTGGGGTGCGGAGCAGCCTGCCCGAGTGCGTAGCTGGATAGAAGCGGTCGGATTCACGGGCGGTCTGGGCAGCACCGCGCTGATTCCGGACGATGACGGGAAGGTCGCGGTGGCGTTGGTCGGTATCGGAACGGAGGCGCAACGTGAACGCGTCAGATTTGCGCTCGCGCAGGCCCAACCCGTATTACCGAACGGCGTCTATCACATCGCGGGCGACCTGCATGGCCTCGACCCGGACGAACAGGCGCTCGGATGGCTTCTGTCGCGCTATCGTTTTGACCGATACAAAAGAACCAAGGCACCGGGAGCGGAACTCAAACCGCCCACAGGTGTCGACAGAGACCGCATAGAGGCGATCGCGGCGGGTGAAGCGTTGACCCGTGACCTGATCAATACCCCCGCGAACGACATGGGTCCCGCGGATCTGGAACTGGTGACCGGTGAATTGGCCCGGAAATTCGGGGCTGGCTTTGAGTCGATCAAGGGCGAAGACCTGCTTGAGCGCAATTTTCCGTTGGTTCACGCGGTCGGTCGGTCGGCCTCAGGCGCTCCGCGGCTTCTTGACCTGCGCTGGGGGCGATCCGGACCGGCGCTGACCTTGGTAGGCAAAGGGGTCTGTTTCGATACGGGTGGACTGAACGTCAAACCAGCTCGCAGCATGGCGCTGATGAAAAAGGACATGGGTGGAGCGGCGACGGTCCTTGGGCTTGCCCAAATGATCATGGCGCTGGATATAAAACTGAGGCTGAGAGTGCTGGTCCCGGCGGTCGAGAATGCCATCGACAGCCTATCCATGCGCCCCGGTGACATTCTAAAGAGCCGCCAAGGCCTGACCGTTGAGATAAACAACACGGATGCCGAAGGGCGTCTGGTGCTGGCGGACGCGCTTGCCCTGGCGGACGAGGAGCCACCGGATTTGATGGTCTCCATGGCAACCCTGACAGGCGCGGCACGGATTGCGGTCGGGCCGGACATCGCGCCGTTTTATACGACGGAACCGGAAGTGGCGGACGCCATACGCGCCGCGGGCGAGGCGGTCGCGGACCCTGTTTGGGAACTACCTTTTCACGCGCCGTATGAGTCCATGATCGAACCCGCCATTGCAAATCTGGACAACGCTCCTTCAGGTGGCTTCGCGGGTTCGATTACGGCGGCTTTGTTTCTTAGGCGATTCGTCACCGATACCGCTCGTTACGTGCATTTCGACATCTTTGGCTGGCAGCCGAAAGCGGCGCTAGGTCGCCCGAAGGGTGGAGTCGGACAGGGTGCGCGTGCCGTTCTGGCTGCCCTGCCCTCGCTTTTACGACTGTAGATGGACCGACGCATCACACCCGTAAACGCCCGCGTGGCGGCGTCACACCTTCGGGGCCGCGTGACGGCGAACAGTTTTGTCGATGGCCTCCGTAGACAGGTCATCGTTCCATTGGCCGATCTGGCGGAGACGCCGGACGGGCCAAGGCTTCGACAAATCCAGCGGGGGGAGACCGTGACGGTCTATGAATGCCGAAACGGCTGGGCGTTCGCACAGGCGGGCAAGGACGGCTATGTCGGATACATCGTTGAAAGCGGACTCGCGGAGCGACCTGAACCCACACATTGGCTGGCCGTACCGGCCTCGCATCTTTACAGCGCTCCCGATATAAGGTCACCGGAAGTGTCATGGCTGGGCTTCGGCAGCCTGCTGACGATCGTCTCCCATCAGCCCGGGTTCATGGAAACCGACCGGGGCCGGTTTGTGCCGAAGCGACATCTTTGGCCGGTAGGCAGAAGGTTTTCCGATCCGGTGAACGCCGCGCAGCTTCATTTTGGAACACCCTATCTTTGGGGTGGCAACTCGATACGTGGAATCGACTGTTCCGGGCTGTTGCAGGCGTCCCTGGTCGCGGCGGGGATCGATTGTCCGGGCGACAGCGATCTGCAGGAAGCGGAGCTGGGTCATGAACTTCCACCCGGGGAACCGCTTGAAAGGGGAGATCTTCTGTTCTGGAAAGGCCATGCCGCGATCCTGGTGGACGGCGAAACGCTCCTTCATGCAAACGCGCATCACATGGCCGTTGCCTATGAACCCATAACGGCGGCGATCCGGCGGATAGAAGTGCAGGGAGACGGACCGGTCACTTCGCGCAGGCGCCTTCGCCATTCCTGAGTCCGAAGCCGCGGTGTTACAACCACCGAAAACCGATCCCTTATTTCACGGCTCGAATCAGTTTTCGCTCAAGCACCCGCAGAACGGTCTTCAGTTCGTGTCCGCGCCGAAGGATGCGGCCGTCCATACCGATAACAGAATAAAGCCCCTGGCGATTTCGAAGCCGGGGGCGTTTCTCGATCCGGTATAGCGGCAGTTCGGCCGTGCGGCGAAACACCGCGAAAACGGCGACCTCACCAAGGCTTGAGATGCCATAGTCACGCCACTCTCCTGCGGCGACCATACGACCGTATATCGTCAGGATCACTCCGAGTTCCCCTTTGTCGAAGCTGACCCGTCCGGAGTTGCCGGCCAAAGGTCTGAAGGGAATCGGTGAATGACCCGTCATGACTTCAAACTGGACTCCACCCGACGCGAAATCAAGCATCAGGCCAGGAGAAATCCCGGTACTATCCCATGATCCTCGCCCCGGTGGATAATTGTCCGGGCGCTGTGGACCAGATGGTGGCATCACCGAATAACAGAATGTGTGGAAGCCACCTCCAGAGGACATCCATCGCCATTGAGCAGCAGGCCACCGGCGGCGCATTCAGCCCAACGCACCGCTCTTCACCTCGCGGTTATCCAGGCAGACAAAGGCATCTCCCGAAGCGCATACGGCACATATGCCTTCTGTTCCGGGCGGTGCCATTGGTTTCGAACCATATGGAGTCTCAGCCTGAAATCTTCCGCTTCATCGCCCCGGCATCCGGTGGTTGCATGCCCAAATCACCTCATGTCGACAGCAGGATGAATAAATCGGAGGATGGAACGGATAATGCGCGCCGACCGACGCGACGGGCCGCGCCGTTCATGTGGTGAGGATAGCCACCGGCGCGACCGCGAAAACGTTCATCGCCCGCTCCGGAAACGGTACTGCGCCGCATTTCGGAGTGGGGAGCTGGCACTTCGCCACCCGCTCTCGAAATGACTGACCGCTGTCGGCTGGAGTTTCGTCCTCTCGGCGAGGTCCGCCCGGGCAAGGCCACGCGCCGCACGGAGTAAGCGTGACGATGGCGGAGGTCCGCACCGGAAGGGCGGAATACAGGTGCGCCTTCGTGGTGACGTTCGGTCGCGGCGCCGTCATGCGTTAACCAAGAATGTCCGGAAGTTCATTCGGAGGCTGGTGGGGCAACCCGAGGCGGAGCGGGTTCCAGCTGATCGATCGGTGAAGGATTGTTGATAACGATGTCACCGTCGTTGTTCAGGACAGCCAAGACCGCGACACCAAAACCGATCGTTCCAACCACCGCCAGAAGAAGACGGTTTTCCCGCTTCGCCGTTTCCTCGCCCCGTTTCTCCAGATCCGTCCGCAGACGATCAACGGCGGTTTCGTTCTTGGCTTCAAGCGTGTTCATGCGTTCCTACGGTCTCGCGATATGAACGGAATTGGATTCGTCTTTCGGTTGGGAATCGACCATGCAGGCAACCAGGGACGGGGCGACTGACGGTCAAGTTATGAAACGCGGTGACAACGCGGTCCTGATCGTCTTTCAGCCCCGCCGCCGGTTCAAAGAGTCGATCCGCGCCTGAACATACTGAACTGTCTCACTTACTGACGATCATATTGATCTGACCGAAACTCCATCTGATCAGGTTTCAAGGTTGGCCGAAGCGCTTCGGAAACCGTGCGTGGGTCAGCCCTGCAGCCATGAATCGATGTCCATTCGGTCGTGCAGCACCCTGATGACGAGGATTTCGTCTGCCGCGGGTTCGCGGAAAATGATAAGATGACGCCCTTGGCACGGTTTGAGCATACCCTTGTGGCGGGACACCAAGGGCCGCACCAAGGCCATGCCTTTCGCAATGGCGTCCATCTTCTTTCCTGTCCGACCCGGCGGGTGTTTGATGCAGGCAAGCGCCCGACCCTGCTTCATGGCGAAGCCAGCGGTGTGCATCGTTCCACCTGTGATATCGGTCTCAATTACAAGGACGCCATCGGAGAGCCCGCTTTGGATTCGGTCTCGCTCAGCGAATGCCGAACGTACGGTCGCACCTTTACGGGATATTCGCTCACCAGACATCCACCACTTTCAATAAACCGCTCCGAAAGATGGCGATTGGCCACCGGGTAGATCATGTCGAGACCATGCGCGAGCACCGCCACGCCAGTGCCCTGCGCCTTCAGTCATCCTTCGCGGGCACGGGTGTCACATCCCTGCGCAAGGCCGCTCACAACAACAAATCCTTCTTCCGCGGCTGTTTGACTGGACCTTCTTGCCACCTGTTCCCCAAATGAGGAGGGTTCGCGGGTCACCACAACCCTCGGGCTTCGGCACCGATAGAGACTTTTGGTCGGTCCCTTCACGACCAGTACGGCTGGCGCGTTGGGGAGGCTCTTGAGACGCACCGGATATCGGTCATCATTATACGGGATCGCTCTGATACCCAACTCCCAACCATACTCCAGTTCTTCTTCGCTCCTATTCAAGGCTTCCACGAGGTCGGTACGACTGACCTGAGGTAGATTGGCGTTGATATCGATAAGCGTAAATGCTATGATGAAACACGCGGTGCACAATACGCGACGCTGACGAGGAAAAACATGAGCAAAAGCTATACGCTATATATCAAAGCCTATACCCCCGAGACCATCCCAATGGCTCGGCTTGCTCAGTACATGCAAAATCTAGCTACCATGCTTGGGCATGACGCAGCCGTACATTTCGACACATTGAGACCTGGTAGCACACAACTTGTTACGAGGGTCGACCACGAGGAAGTGCCAAAGGTTGCGACCCATCTTGCCCAGGTGAAACGCGGCGACGGCGGTCCAGAGGCGACCAAAGCACAAGCAGAGGTTGACCGTTTGCTCGCAGATGATAACGCTACGGGGTCCATTTACAGAGACGATCACACCGAAATCATCGCTTTCCCAGGTGTAACCCGGCCGAAGCCCACCACTTTCGGTCCTTTCAACCAGGAAGGATCGCTCGATGGCATCCTGATCAGCGTGAGCGGGGCGGACCAAACCGTGCACCTTCAGCTTCAGAATGGTGAGATCAAATACACCGGTATCGAGACGAACCGCGAGACAGCGCGGCGGATTGCCAGGCATATGTATGAACCTGTCCGAATCTTTGGCATAGGCAGGTGGTTGTTTGACCAGGAAGGCAGTTGGACTCTCAAGAAATTCAGGGTGGAGAGCTACAACGTCCTGGCAACCGACGATCTGAAAGATGCCATCGACCAGATGCGCGAGATGGAAGGCAGCGACTGGAAGGGGATGGACGATCCGATTGGTGCTGTGAAAGCGCTACGCGAGAAGGGTACCGGTTTGCACTAATGATTGTGTTCGATAGCTCAGTTCTGCTTCTTGTCCTTGATCCGAACGCCAAACCGCCCAACGATCCCACCACGGGAGAGCCTTTGGACAAAGCAGCGGAGCGGATTCAGCATCTGATCGAGAACCTGACAGCCGACAAAGAGAAGATCGTCATTCCAGCACCGGTCCTGAGCGAAGTGCTGGTTCACGCTGGCGAAGCGATGCGACCATATCTCGACATGCTCAACAGCCAGTCGGCTTTTCGGATAGCACCCTTTGATCAGAAAGCCGCGATTGAAGCTGCACTTGCCATGAGTGATGCGATCAATCGCGGTGGCCTTCGCGTTGATGCAGCAAATCCCGATGCGACCAAGGCAAAGATCAAATTCGACCGTCAGATCGTCGCAATCGCAAAGGCCGAAGGCGCTCAAGCGGTCTATTCCGATGACGCGGACGTACACAGCTACGCCAGGCAAGCGGGACTGGATGCTTACCGTACGGCCGATCTCAACCTACCACCGAAAGACCCGCAACAGTCCTTGGATTTCGCCGCTTCCGAGTGACACCTCAAAGCACGCAATGCGCCTTGCATGCAATCATTGCAATTCTTGTGTGGACAGAAAACCGACTTGCCGGTCTGGACTGAACTTCACGGCTGTTTCGAGCTTTTGTTCCAGACAACCCATTGATAATAAATTTGGGGATTATATACGATAGTGCCCATTTTCTGTTGACTGCCTTATAAGCGGCATATACAATGATGCCCAAGAAAGGAATCAGACATGGCACAGAAAGCACCTGGCAAGCACCACCGCAAAGGCATTAGCCTAAGAGTTTGTTCCATAAGTTGAGTGGTCCCGCAGGATGTGGCATTCCGGTTGGTGAAAGCAACCAAATACGGAGAGAGCCATGCCCTGGAACAGGACCACCCAACAGATCCATAAGCGCCCGGACGACCACAGTCAAAACGACCTGACCGACGCCGAATGGACCATCATCGAGCCGATGCTGCCGAAGCAGGGAAGGATGGGACGGCCGCGCGAGGTCGACCTTCGGTCGGTGTTCGACGCGGTCCAGTATATCCTGTCCACGGGATGCCAGTGGCGCGCGTTACCCTCTGGATATCCACCGTTTTCCACCGACCGGAACTATTTTTACGCATGGCGGCGGAGCGGGCTCCTGGAGCGTCTCGTGCATCGTCTCCGGGACCTCGCGCGGCGGTGTTCGGGGCGCTCCGCGGAGCCGACCGCCGCCTCGATCGACAGCCAGTCGGTGAAGACCACGGAGAGCGGCGGGCCCCGCGGCTACGACGCCGGGAAGAAGGTGAAGGGGAGGAAAAGGCACCTGATCGTGGACGCCGACGGCACACCGATCGTCATGACGGTTCACACCGCCGACATCCAGGACCGGGACGGGGCGCCGGACCTGATCGCGAAGCTGCTGGAGACGGTGCCCACGGTGTGTAGGCTGTTCGCCGACGGTGGCTACGCGGGTCAGAAGCTGCGGGAGCGGCTTGAGGGGATGGGGTTGTCGAACGTGATCAGGATCGTCGAAAAACCGAAGAATGTCAAAGGGTTCACTGTTCTCTACCGCCGCTGGGTCGTGGAGCGGACCTTCGCCTGGATGGGCCGGTGCCGCCGCCTGTCGAAAGATTACGAAAGGCTCAGCGAGAACTCGCTGGCATGGGCGCAGCTGGCCGCCTGCCGGTTCCTGCTCAGGCGGGTGGCGAGGGCGTCAACTCCATGAAAAACAATAGTTTAATGATATCAGTGACTTATGATTCAAACTCTAAGAGTTTGTTCCATAAGTTGAGTGGTCCCGCAGGATGTGGCATTCCGGTTGGTGAAAGCAACCAAATCCGGAGATCGCCATGCCCTGGAACAGGACCACCCAACAGCTCCATAAGCGCCCGGACGACCACAGTCAAAACGATCTGACCGACGCCGAATGGACCATCATCGAGCCGATGCTGCCGAAGCAGGGAAGGATGGGACGGCCGCGCGAGGTCGACCTTCGGTCGGTGTTCGACGCGGGCCGGTATATCCTGTCCACGGGATGCCAGTGGCGCGCGTTACCCTCTGGATATCCACCGTTTTCCACCGTCCAGAACTATTTTTACGCATGGCGGCGGAGCGGGCTCCTGGAGCGTCTCGTGCATCGTCTCCGGGACCTCGCGCGGCGGTGTTCGGGGCGCTCCGCGGAGCCGACCGCCGCCTCGATCGACAGCCAGTCGGTGAAGACCACGGAGAGCGGCGGGCCCCGCGGCTACGACGCCGGGAAGAAGGTGAAGGGGAGGAAAAGGCACCTGATCGTGGACGCCGACGGCACACCGATCGTCATGACGGTTCACACCGCCAACATCCAGGACCGGGACGGCGCACCGGACCTGATCGCGAAGCTGCTGGAGACGGTGCCCACGGTGTGTAGGCTGTTCGCCGACGGTGGCTACGCGGGTCCGAAGCTGCGGGACCGGCTTGAGGGGATGGGGTTGTCGAACGTGATCAGGATCGTCGAAAAACCGAAGAATGTCAAAGGGTTCACGGTTCTCTACCGCCGCTGGGTGGTGGAGCGGACCTTCGCCTGGATGGGCCGGTGCCGCCGCCTGTCGAAAGATTACGAAAGGCTCAGTGAGAACTCGCTGGCATGGGCGCAGCTGGCCGCCTGCCGGTTCCTGCTCAGGCGGGTGGCGAGGGCGTCAACTCCATGAAAAACAATAGTTTAATGATATCAGTGACTTATGATTCAAACTCTAACAGGCCTTTTCATGATGTTTCCCGATGACGCGGCCGCCGAGGAATGGTTTGTGAAAGAGCGTTGGCCGGAAGGTCCGCACTGCCCACACTGCGGATCCGTCCGTGTTCTTTCCGGTGCCCAGCACAAAACGATGCCTTACCGATGCAGGGAAAAGGGGTGCCGCAAACGGTTTTCGGTTCGCACCGGAACATGCATGGAAGCGTCCAATCTGGGCTTCAAGGTATGGGCGATCGCGATTTACCTTATGTCGACAAACCTCAAGGGGGTTTCCAGCATGAAACTGCACCGCGATCTTGAGATAACCCAGAAATCGGCATGGCACCTTGCCATGCGACTGCGGAAGGCGCTTGAGGATGATGGAGTCAGCCTTCCGTTTGTAGGTCCCGTGGAAGCCGACGAAACCTATATGGGCGGCAGGGAACGGAACAAGCACGCGAAAGACAGACTGAAGGCCGGACGTGGAACGGTTGGCAAGACGGCAGTGGCTGGCGTCAAGGACCGCGACACCGGCCAGGTTGCCGCCAGGGTGGTGACGGACACAAAGGCAAAGACGCTTCAGGGCTTCGTCGAGGAACGCACCGAACCGAAAGCGCAGGTCTATACCGACGACAACGCGTCATACGTAGGCATGAAGCGCCAGCACGAAACAGTGCGCCACAGTTCCGGGGAATACGTGCGGGACGACGCGCATACGAATGGCGTAGAGTCGTTCTGGGCGATGCTCAAGCGGGCGCACAAAGGCACATTCCACAAGTTCAGCAGAAAGCACATGCATCGGTATGTGGATGAGTTCGTAACGCGCCACAACCTTCGTGAAGGGGACACGATATGCATCATGGCCGCGATAGCGGACGGCGGGGTTGGTAAGCGGCTGCGCTACAGGGAACTGATCGCAGACAACGGACTGCCGTCCGGGGCGAGGCACTGACCGGTGGAAGCTAACTGGTCCAACCAGACGGTCTGGACGGGTGACAACCTTCCTATCATGCGGGGCATGAACTCCGAATGCGTGGACCTGATCTACCTTGATCCGCCGTTCAACTCGAAAGCCAACTACGCGGCGCCGATCGGTAGCGAAGCGGCGGGGGCGGCGTTCAGGGACACGTGGACGCTGGCGGACGTGGACATCGCATGGCTTGACCTGATCGAGGCGAAGGAACCGGCCCTTAACCGGGTCATCGCCGCGGCCATGACCAAAAGCGATAAGGCCTATCTGATCTACATGGCCGCGCGACTCCTTGAGATGCGGCGCATCCTCAAGCCGACCGGCAGCATATATCTCCACTGCGATCCGACCATGAGCCACTATCTCAAACCGGTCATGGACGCCGTGTTTGGAAAATCGAATTTCAGGAACGAAATAATATGGAAGAGGACCAACGCGCCAACCGCATCAGCATATCAGATTGGAAGGGTGCATGACACAGTGTTGGCATATGCCAGAAATCCAGAAACAACGGTGAACGCAGTCTTTGCGCCTTACTCGAAGGATTATATCCATAAACACTTTAGGAAAAACGACAGCCGAGGCCATTTCCACACACAGCCGCTGACTGCGCAGGGGACCACAAATGGATACTCCGGAATGCCGTGGCGGGACATTGATCCCACTGAAAGGGGCCTGCATTGGGTTTGCCCCACTGCATTGCCGGAAGGGCTGGAATGCCCAGACGACTGGAGTGCCATGACAACCCAGGAACGGCTTGATTGGCTTCATTCACAGGATATGATCTATTTCCCTGAAAGAGGAACAATGCCGAGATTCAAACGGTATCTGTCAACAACCAAAGGCGTTCGCGTGGCAGATGTCATGACGGACATTCCCGGCGTTCAGGGGGCGCACCGGCTACCCGACCCAGAAGCCGCTTGCGCTACTGAAGCGCATCATCCTCGCGTCATCAAACGAAGGCGAAATGGTTCTGGACCCGTTCTGCGGCTGCGCGACGGCGTGCATAGCGGCGCAGGACCTTAACCGGGAATGGGTTGGGATAGATGTTTCACCGAAGGCCGCCGAACTGGTGCTGTCGCGGCTCAGGAACGAGCTGGGCATGTTTGCGCACCACACGGTGGTCAACCGCACGGACATCCCGCAGCGCACCGATATCGGGAAGCTGATCCGCTACAATGACGTGAGGAACAGGCGGACCCTGTATGGCGAGCAGGGCGGTAACTGCAACGGCTGCCGGACACACTTCAGGTTGCCTAACCTCACGGTCGACCACATCATTCCGCGATCCAGGGGCGGAACCGACCACATCGGGAACCTTCAGCTTCTGTGCGGACGCTGCAACTCGGTCAAGGGAAACAGGGGCATGGAATACCTGATAACGAGGCTCGCGGCGTAACAGGAGGAAATCAAATGACGGAGTTGATCATGAAAAGAGAGAAAGTTGAGCCTAGTGGAAAGGCACCTGTTAAGCCTGTGAATGGGTCGGGCAGGTATCAGCCGACAAAACATGACATGCTGCGGGATGTCAGCGTATCCGTAACGCCGGAAAGGTTGGTAAAGGCGGTCCTCAAAGGGGGTGCGCCCCGCCGCGATTTCCGCAAAAACTGAACCGAAGGCGACCGGTATGAAAAGCCCGGATGGGCACTACCGTATATAATCCCCATAAATTTTAATTCACCGACCGGAAGGATTCCGCATGGATTTTCATTTCCATGGCATAGACAGGTGTTGCATCCTTTTCCCAAAATGATGATGTAATTGAGGAATATCGCAGAAGGAGCGGTGCCGGGGATGAATAAAGATGATGCTGATTCAATTTTCCGGATGTGGAAAAGCCCAAACCAAGCCGTGTAACATCCGGTCAAATTCAAAAATACCAAAGACTGTTTACTGAAAACAAAAAGCGGCAAGAGCTTTATAAGGAAAAGTAAGCGCGAAGAGCTGAAATAAACAGATGGATATTTACCGGTAATGTATCATTGATTGCAATATTGATGTTCGCTGTCTGGAATTCTTACAATCAATTAAATGCTTTTCTCGTTCAGAACTCAGGACCACACAGGCTCGATTGACCGTACCTGAGCATATATTGGAACATATGCCGATGCAGGATTGTCCTGACTGTAGCGAACCAGATCAATTCGATCTCGGTTTAAGCCAGCCAGCGATCCCCTAACTCAAAGCGGTAATGGCATTTCCGTAAATAGTGTCTGCCAGAAAACCCCGTGTTTTTCCGGGGATCGGGCCGAATCCGGCGGATTCCGGCTTCACGGGACCCTGGCCGGGCCCGTCGGGGCGCCGCCCGGGGCTTCGACGGGACGGTCGGTGGCGGGAACATATGACGAACATCCGGGCCTCCACCGGCCCGCGGGCACGCCGGTCCGGGCCCCGCAGCGGCGGGGCCTTCCATGGGCCGGTTCACCGGTGGACGCCCCGGTCAGGCGGCGGCGGGAAACACGGGGCGCTCCCTCGCCGGCGGCATCAGGCCGGGGCGGTGGACGTTCGCGGCCAGCACCGCCAGCGCCACGGCGCCGGCGAAACCCTCCTTTCCGTGGCTCCGCACCCGGTCGAGGCCACGGTGCTCCAGGTTGCTGATGGCCGACCCGCCGGCGGCGTGGGCGCGCCGCGCCCCGCGGAACGCCTCCCCGCTTTCCCGGACGCGGTCCGCCTTCGACAGCCTCCTCCGCGGGGCATCGCGTCGGCTCCGGCATCCCGGCAGGCCCCAGCCGGTCCGGGGGGCTGTGCGGACCGCGGTCGAAGCTCACCACCGACAGGTCGGGGAACCGGGCCCGCGCCTCCCCGCCCATGGGGACCGCCACGTCCACGTCGCTCCCCTCCCACATCACCGAATGGAGCGGGAGGAATCCGTGACGGTCCTCAGGGACGCGGACCGGAACGCCGGGCTCCACCGGGGCCCCGGCCTTTCCCTTCGATATCCAGCGGGTGTGCGGCCCGGATATCGGGTGAACCTTCCCGCGGTGCGGGATCGTCTCTCCCTTCAGGATCCGCCGTCCGGTCAGGTCCGCCCGGTGCCTGACATGGCCGATGAAGCCCCGGATACTGTCCGATGGGCCCGGGATACCCAGCATACCGTCGATCTCCGCGCGGCTGGCCTCCGCCCTGTCCGCCAGCTTCAGCGCCAGCCGGAGCGGCGCCTCCACGTCCCTCGGGCGCGGGTTGGCGAGCCGTGACGTGGCCACCCGGAGCTTTCCGCAAAGGCATTCCTTCCGCCGCCAGCCGGGCGGCCCCAGCCCCCCGCAGGCCCGGGACGTGTCCCGGACCATGCACCGCGCCGCGTCCATCGGCAGGCTGCGGTCGGTCGGATGGTGGACGTCGGTCCCGGCCACGAAGGAATGACGGCGGCCGCGCGACGCGGCGCCAGGCTTTTTTCCGGCCACCCTGTGGCCCCTCTCCACGACCATCCTTCCGACCTCGGCGAGGAGTTCCGGCGTGAGGAGCGACACGCTGTCAACCAGACGCCGGTATCCCCGTATCCGTATCCGTCCACGTCCCATGATCCGTGGCCCGGCCTCCGGCCTTCGCCGGATCGGGATGTGCCGGTTCGCCGGTTCCCGAAGCCGGTCGCAATCGCACCCGGGACCCTGCTTCACGACCCCCAGCACCAGGATGGTCAACGGTTCCATCCCCGGCCTGCCGACCCGGCGGCTCCTTCCGGGCAGCACCAGCCGACCCGGAAGCCCGGACAGCCGCTTTCGGGTCCCTTCGTCGCTGTAAAGGTCCTGGAGGCCGATCAGGATCGCCGGGATGTCGTCCCTCGATTTCACGGTCGGCCTGATCCTCATGATGTCGGGGGCACCGGGCCTCCGCCGGGTGTCGTGGACCCTGCGCATGGGGGCCTCCCGAAGGGGAGGATTGGCGGATTCCGCGACATATGGTGGTGAAATCGCCCCCTGACTGCCATATCCGGTGAATCCCCGCAAGGCGAATTCCGTCATTTACCGCGAAAAAACCGCATCTTGGCGGTTTTCAGGCGGACACTAATTACTATTTGATTCCGGGGATTTAACTCCCGCGCCACGCGACGGATGGGGAACCGGCGGGCGGCGGCGGGGAACCGTGAACCCTTTGACGTCTTCCGGTTTTCCGACGGTCCCGATGATGTCGGCCGGACCCGTTCCGTCAGGGCGTTCGCGCGGCTTCGGGCCGGGGTGGCCACCGTCGGCCCGGAGTTTGCATACGTCCGGGTCCGTCACCGGCGACTTCGCGATGACATCCGGCGCGCCGTCCCGGCCCTGGATGCCGGCCGCATGGACCATGACGGTGACCGGCGTTCGCCCGACGCCCACCGCGACGGGCCGCTTCCGGCCCTTCACCTTCCCGCCCGCGTGGTGGCCGCGGGGTCCGCCGCTCCCGGAGGTCCTCACCGACCGGCCGTCGATGGCGGCGGCGGTCGGATCCGGCGAGCGCCCCGCGCACTGTCGGGCGGGGTCCCGCAGGGAGTCGGGACATGCCCGGCGGACCGCTCGGGCGCCGGGCGTGGAAACGGTTCCGGTCGGTGGAATACGGTGGATATCGGTGGGTAACGCCCGCCACCGGCGGCCGGTGGAAAATATGTACCGGCCACCGTCGGACACCGACCGCAGGCTCACCGCGGGGCCGGCCCATCTTTCCCCGCTTCGGCGGCATCGGCCCGACGATGGCCCATCCATCGTCGGACGGATCGTTCTGACGGCGGTCGTCCGGACGGTTGTACAGCTTCCGGGTGGTCCTGTCCCGGGGCATGGCTGTCTCCGGATTTGGTTGCATTCACCAACCGGAATGCCACATCCTGCGAAACCACCCAACTTATGGAACAACCTCTTAATCCCCAATACGAATCTGGAAGCCTCTAAAAACCTGGCCTTTCCGCACGTGTTCTGATTTACTGGATCCGGGAGGACCCGGAGACGCTCAGCCCCGGTTTTTCTCCCGGATCATCCCGGGCGCCTGTCGCGGACCGGCGGTCCGCCAGGGGCTCCTGGACGTCATGTGGATCCCGGGGCTTTTCGCCCGGTATTGACGGAAGCGCCCGGTCACGGGGATCGGCCGGAAGTCGGCCGGCCTCCCCATGACCCTGCGACGATGTCCGGGATTGCGGTGCCGGCGTCGATGGATGGTCCGGGCGACGGGCGGATGGTGTTTCCGCTCCGGGACCGCCCGGGCCGGCCGTTTCGGGAGAGGCTGGCCAAGGCCTGTGCGTTCACGTCCCTGTCCGCGGCTTTTTGAGGAGCGGCTCCGTGACCGGGGCCACGGGCCCGCGGGGCCGGACCGTGGTCGCCGCTCCGGCCCCGCGCCGGCGGATGGCGGGGAAAGGGAGGGAACGGGCCGGGGCGGATGGGAGCGCGGCCAGTATCCGGCCTGACGGTCCCGCCGGGGCGGTGCGGAAAGACACCGATGCCCCGTCCTGCATGAACAACGGCAGGCCGGAGCCTGGCTCCGTCCGGAATCCGGAAATCACGCGCCCGGGCGGGCCGGCGGGCGGGCGAAGCGCGCTTCATGCCACACCGGTCGGCGGAATACCCGCAGGGGTGGCATCCGCTGAAATCATCCGCCTGACATTCGCGCCGGAATATGGGTTTATCGAGGTTTCCAGTTTCAGGCCGAGCGCCTAGACGGTGTCCGGGGATATCTGTCCGGGACCGATGTACATGGCCCCCGATTCGCATGGATCGAACCACTGGTCAGGTATCCCATAGTGACAGGTGCCGGGCGGGCCCGCCGCGCCATGCATAGAAGCGGTCCTGACCTGTGGAAAACGGTGGATATCCGGATGGCACCGCCGGCGGCCCGTGGCCAGGATGTGCCGGCCTCCGTCGAACACCGCCCGGAGGCCCGCGGGGCCGCCCCGTCTTTCCCCGCCTGGCGGGCATCGGCCCAACGATGGCCCAACCGTCGTCCGTCGGATCGCTTTGACGGCGGTCGTTCGCCCGATCGTGCGGTGCAGGGCGGTTCTGTCCCGTGGGCCTGGCTCTCTCCGGATCCGGTTTCGTTCACTGGCCGGAATGCCACATCATTCGGGATCGCCAAGCTCATGGAACAAGCTCCCAGGCCAGGGCCCATCTGCAGGAGGCGGGTTTCAGCGTCATTCAGTCTAGCCCGGCGCCGGAGCGGTCCGAACCGGTTGAACCTCTATCCGCTCACGAACCCGACGGGCAAGTCCCGCGGGTGGGCGCAATCGACCGGGTGTGTCTTGATGCCCATTCCGGATAGCTAGTGTCTGCCAGAAAACCCCGTGTTTTTCCGGGGATCGGGCCGAATCCGGCGGATTCCGGCTTCACGGGACCCTGGCCGGGCCCGTCGGAGCGCCGCCCGGGGCTTCGACGGGACGGTCGGTGGCGGGAACATATGGTGAACATCCGGGCCTCCGCCGGCCCGCGGGCACGCCGGTGCGGGCCCCGCAGCGGCGGGACCTTCCATGGGCCGGTTCACCGGTGGACGCCCCGGTCAGGCGGCGGCGGGGAGCCTGAGGCGCTCCCTCGCCCGGAGCATCAGGCCGAGGCGGTGGACGTTCGCGGCCAGCACCGCCAGCGCCACGGTGCGGGCGAAACCCTTCTTTCCGTGGCTCCGCACCCGGTCGAGGCCACGGTGCTCCAGGCTGTTGATGGCCGATTCGACGGCGGCGTGGGCGCGCCGCGCCCCGCGGAACGCCTCCCCGCTTTCCCGGACACGGTCCGCCTTCGACAGCCTGCCTTTCCGCGGCATGGCGTTCAGCTCCAGCATCCCGGCAGGCCTCAGCCGGTTCGAGGGGCTGTGGAAACCACGGTCGAAGCTCACCACCGACAGGTCGGGGAACCGGGCCCGCGCCTCCTCCACCATGGGGACCGCCACGTCCACGTCGCTCCCCTCCCACATCACCGAATGGTGCAGGAGGAATCCGTGACGGTCCTCAAGGACGCGGACCGGAACGCCGGGCTCCACCGGGACCCCGGCCTTTCCCTTCGATATCCAGCGGGTGTGCGGCTCGAATATCGAGTGCACCTTCTCGCGGTGCGGGATCGTCTCTCCCTTCAGGATCCGCCGTCCGGTCAGGTCCGCCTGGTGCCTGACATGGCCGATGAAGCCCCGGATACTGTCCGATGAGCCCGGGATGCCCAACATATCGTCGATCTCCGCGCAGCTGGCCTCCGCCCTGTCCGCCAGCTTCAGGGCGAGCCGGAGCAGCGCCTCCACGTCCCTCGGGCGGGAGTTGGCGAGCCGTGACGTGGCCACCCGGAGGTAGCCTTTCCGGAGCTTTCCGCAAAGGTATTCCTTCTGCCGCCAGCCGCGTAGCCCCAGCCCCCCGCAGGCCCGGGACACGTCCCGGACCATGCACCGCGCCGCGTCCATCAGCAGGCTGCGGTCGGTCGGATGGTGGACGTCGGTCTCGACCACGAAGGAATCACAGCGGCCGCGCAACGCGGCGCCAGGCTTTTTTCCGGCCACCCTGTGGCCTCTCTCCACGACCATCCTTCCGACCTCGGCGAGGAGTTCCGGCGTGAGGAGCGACACGTTGTCAACCAGACGCTGGTATTCGTATCCGTATCCGTCCACGTCCCATGATCCGTGGCCCGGCCTCCGGCCTTCGCCGGATCGAGATGTGTTGGTTCGCCAGTTCCTGAAGCCGGTCGAAATCGCACCCGGGACCCTGCTTCACGACCCCCAGCACCAGGATGGTCCACAGTTCCATCCCCGGCCTGCCGACCCGGCGGCTCCTTCCGGGCAGCACCATCCTGTCCAGAAGCCGGAACAGCCGCTTTCGGGTCCCTTCGTCGCTGAAGGGGTCCTGGAGGCCGATCAGGATCGCCGGGATGTCGTCCCTCGATTTCACGTTCAGCCTGATCCTCGTGATGTCGGGGGCGTCGAGCCGCCGCTGGGTGTCGTGGACCTTGCGCATGGGGGGCTCCTGAAGGGGAGGACTGGCGGATTCCGCGGCATATGGTGGCGAATCCGCCCCCTGACTGCCATATCCGGTGATTCTTCGCAAGGCGAATTCCGTCATTTACCGCGAAAAAACCGCAGCTTGGCAGTTTTCTGGCGGACACTAGCTAAGTTCCACAGTTGCGGTATTCCGCCGTCCGGTCCCGCTCCCGCGGCGCACATCGGGGTCCGCTTTCCACCCGGCGGATCCGGAGGCCGGGTTCCGACCGGCCGGTCAGGAACTCCCGCCGCATCTTCCTTCGGATTGATTTTCATTCATCCGTAAACGCAAGATCTTCGCCCCGGTCGGCCGCAGTCCACTCTCCCCGGGGATGCCGTTGACGGTCCCTTCGGACATCCCCTCCGTTCTTTCGGCCAGGGCGACGCGCGGCTGGCTCGGCGTTCGGCACCACACCCGAACCGGTGGCGTTCGATGCCTCACCCCATGCGGTGAACGAACCGGTCGGACGCTGTCACCGCGGGATACGCCGGTCGCCCGCCCCGCGGCCGAAGCCGGAGGTTCCCGAAGCCTTGAGGATCCGACGGCCGACCGCGGGTACCCCAACGGAACCCGGACGGCCATCGCCGGGACCTGGCGGAAAGCCCGGAGGCCCTGGCGGCCCTGAAGGCGGCGCCGGCCTTCCTTGAAAAGCGGATCGGCGGCCCGGCGCGTCGGGCGGTGCCGTGACCGGCGCCGACCGACCGCGCTTCCTCCGGCGGGAAGGGCTTCCCGCCGGCTCCGCCCTCACCAGCGAACGCCGAGTTCCAGACTGACGCCGTGCTCGGGCGCAGCCCCGCCGCGCTCCCTGCGTTTCGCCTCCACGCCGAACGAAAGACCGGCCGCGCCCGCCTCCGGGACAAGGCGCCAGCCGAGACTGTAGTCCCGGGACCCGCGCGCGAAACCGAGCCCGAGGGCAGGGCCCGCTGTGAGGCGCCCGCCGAAGGCGGGGAGACCGTACGCGGCCTGCGCCGAC
Source organism: uncultured Rhodobacter sp. (assembly GCA_965201085.1). Classification (GTDB taxonomy): domain Bacteria; phylum Pseudomonadota; class Alphaproteobacteria; order Rhodobacterales; family Rhodobacteraceae; genus JAPOUP01. The sequence goes on from CBDAVS010000025.1 coordinate 1,002,056, forward strand.
CAGCGGTCCGCGGCCTCGCCCGCCGCGCGCCCATGGAGCGGCTCCGCCGCGAACAGCGCGTCGAGCCCGTCCCTGGACCGTCCGCCCGTCTCCCGGCGCAGGCCGAGCGACAGGCCGCGCCCGCTCCCGGGGTCCGCGTCATAGCCGAGCGCGGCGGAGAAGCCGCGCTCCCGGCGCCCGTCCGACCGGTGGGCGAGCAGGGTGCGTCCCGAGAGGTCGAGCGAGAGGCCGAGCCGGGGCGCCTCCCAGGCGACGCCGCCGCCCAGTTCGACCCCCAGGCCTCTTCCGGCGTCGCCGCCGTCGTGGCGTATCCCCGCCTCCGCTCTCGGGGTGAAGCCGCCGCCGTCCTCCAGCGGAACGCTCCAGCGCCCCTCGAGCCCCAGCCTGAGCCGCGTCACCTCGGATTCCGACGCCGCAAGGGTGCCGCCGGTCGCCACCACCCGCGCCGATCCGGTCCGCGACCACAGCGCGTCGGAGACGAGCGCGAGCGCCGGTCCGCGCGCCGCCTGCGGCGCCAGCAGGTCGCCCCGCAGCCCGGCGGCCATCATGCTCCAGTCCAGGTCGGCCTTCATCGCGGTCCCGCCCTCCGGGGTGAGCGTCATCGTGCCGGTGCCGTGGCCCGCCGCGCCCCATAGCCCGAGCCGCTCCGATGCCCGCAGGGATGCGTAGGGAACGACGCCGCCGAGCGACGCCTCCATCGCGCCCGACATCTCCTCGCCGTCGTCATCGTAGCTGTAGCGGCCCTCTCCGTCGCTCCAGGCGAGGGCGACCCCCCCGAGCCAGTTCCCGCCGCCGTAATCGACGCCGAGCATCGCCGTCGCGACCGTGCCGTCCAGGTCCGCCGCGCCCGTCTCCGCGTCGAAGCCCGACCGCGCCCCCCGGGCCCAAAGCGCCATGCTGGCGCCCGACCCGTCGCGCTCGCCGGTCAGGGCGAAGCCGCTGGCGGCCAGCGCCTCGACCACCGTCATCGCGCGTCCGCCGGGACGCGACAGCGCCCCGTCCCGGTCGCCGGGAACCGTCGGCGGGCCGGAGAGGAGGATCCTCTCCCCGGACCGCGCCCCGCCGCGTTCGAGGGGCATTCCGGCCAGCGTGCCCCGCGCGCCGGGCGCGCGGTCCGCCGACAGGCGCCGGGCCACCCCGTCGAGCGCATGCTCCGCCACCGTGCGGCCGAAATGCGCCAGCCACGCCCCCGGCAGCGGGTCGCTGTTGCGGATCGTCCCAACCGCCTCGTCATCTTCGAGGACCGCCCCGCGCGCATCCGACAGCACCACCCGGAACGTCTCGCCCGGGTCGTCGTGGGCGTCGTCCAGGGTCCTCACCCGAACCGTTCTGGACGTGTCGCCCGGCGCGAAGACCAGCTCGCCGTCGCCGGCCTCGTAATCCTCGCCCGCCCTGGCGGAGCCATCGTCCTCGGTGCGCCAGCGCACCCGCGCCTCGCGCGTCGAGACCGAAGAGAGCGTGACCACGAACTCCAGAACGTCCCCCTCGTCGCCCGCCGCGTCGCCGACCGACAGCGTCGGTGACGGCGTGCCGGTGGCGGTGACCCGCGTGCCCGCCCGCACGCCGTCATCCGCCGCGTTGCGCGTATCCACCCGCACCACATAGGTCCTGCCGTTTTCAAGACCGGTGATGTCGTAGGCGGTGCCGTCCACTTCGTTGACGGGCGACAGCCTGTGGCCCGGCCCTTTCTTCCGCCAGCGCACGCTGTAGCCGTTCGGGGCGGAGGCCGCCGGCGTCCAGAGCAGCCACAGCCCGCCATCAGCCGGAACGACCTGCAGGTTGGCCGCCTTCGTGGGGGTCGTGGTTATGGGACCGGCGTTCTGTTGGGACGGCTGCGTCACGCCGGTGACCGCCGGGAAGGTAATGGTCGCCGTCGCCGTCTGCGTGCGCCCGTCCTTGGTGCCGGTGGCGGTCACCGTGACCGGTGTGGGGCCTGAATTCGAAGCGTCCGGTTGGCCGGTGATGGCGCCGGTGCCGGGGTCGATCTCCAGACCCGACGGCAGTTTGCCCGTCACCCCGTAGGTGATGCTCGAACCGTCCTCGAAGTTCACGGGCTCCGGCGTCATGGCCTCGATGCCCGCGTTCGCGGTCAACACGGGCGGCGGCGCCGGATAGCTCAGGCCCGCCACATGCACCTCAAAGTGGACGATGTCGTACTTCCTGGGCACGGCATCATCCTGCACCGTCACGGTGAAGGTGGCTGTGCGGCCCGCCAGCCGCGGCGTCACCCGCACCGTGCCCGTGCCCGAAACGAGCGCCGTTCTTGCTGGCAGTCTCGGCGTGACGTCGAGCACTTCTGGATCGCGGATTGGCAGGGAGGCGTAGTAGAGGAGGTCATCGCCATCAGCGTCGCTCGCCGACACCGTCAGGTCAAACGCCACTCCCTGCGAGGCATAGGTGGGCTCGGTCGGGGTGGTTATCCCGGGCGCGTTCGGATTGGTTTCCGTGCCACCGTTCACCCTGCGGTTCGGATCGTCCGGCAGGGCCGGGTGGGACAGGTCCAGAACTACATCGGTGTCCGACGCGCTGACGATCCTGCCGCCATTGAGCCTGATGGCGTCGGCCGCGACGCTGATGCCGTTCGAATCCACGTCGCCCACCTTCACCTGATAGTTGGCGTATAAGGCGTTGTCCCTGGACCACGCCCTGAATAACGGAACCTGCCTGACCGCATCGGCCGCGTCGCCGATCTTCAGGCCGATGGTCGGTCTTCCGTCCGAGACATCCATGGTGACCGGCTTTTTGAATTCAATCCTGATCTGGATCCTCTCGCCCACCTGATAGGTGCCGGTGCGGTCCAGCGGCGGGTTGAGGCTGTAGTGGATGGCGCTGATGTCGGGGCCGGACGGTGGACTGCCCGGCCGTTGGTTCCCCATCTCGGCCGCCGCGCCGTCCGGCAGCCGGTCCGCGGTCGCCGTCACCGACACCGTGTAGGCAAGGGCCGAATTCAACATCAGCCAGGTTGCGGTCGTGCCGGAGATCCGGTAGGCGGGACTCCGCACGGTGCCACCCGTATGCAGGGCATGGACCCTGTACCCCGTCGCACCGGGCACCGCCGTCCAGGTTGCCGTCAACCCGTTCACGATCGGCGTCACCGTTAAACCGGAGGGCATCGCCAGGTCCGTCACCGTTAAATCGGTCGGCACGCCCTGGACGGCGCCTGACCAGTCGCCATCGGTGTGCTTCTTCGAACCGGAGTCCGCCTTCGAGCGCACGCGCACATCGTAGGTCACGCCATTGTCCAGGCCAGTGATGTCCGTGCCCGACGTGGCGGGATCGATCGTGGTCACGCCCGACCCGGACCAGCCCGTGACGGTCGATGCCTTCCACTGCAGCCCGTAGCCCGCCGCGGCCGTCACCGCGGCCCAGTTGGCCGTCAACCGCCCGTCGCCCACCTCCAGCGTCACTCTCGGCGGCGGCACCCTGAAGCGGAAGATGCGCGGGAAGTCGAGTGTCGCCGTCGCCGTCTGCGTGCGCCCGTCCCTGGTGCCGGTCACCGTCACCGTGACCGACACACCCGTGCTTCCGTCGATGTCGGTCGGCGTGTCCGGCCTGCCGGAGATGGCGCCGGTGCGGGCGTTGATCTCCAGCCCCGAGGGCAGTTCGCCCGTCGTCAGCGCATAGGTGAAGGTCGAACCGTCCCTGAAGTCGGCGGTCTCCGGCCTAAGCGTCTCGAACCTCGCGCCCGCGCGCAGAACCGTCGGCAGCGCCGGATAGGTGAGGCTCGGTGCGCCCGACGTCATGCCTTCCGTATCGACAAACGTGTCCTGGAGTTCTTCTTTTGACGAATCCAGGGTCAAGATACGCACAACGTAAGCGGTCTCGGGGTCAAGGCCGGTGATCTCTTGGGACGTTACCATCTCGGTGACCGTCGCCCTGTCGCCATCGTCGAAGATGAACGCCGTCTTCTTGCGCCAGCGCACGCTGTAGCCGTTCGGCGCGTGGCTCGCCGCCGTCCAGCGCGCCGTCAGTTCCCCCTGCGCGGTCGCCGTGACCGACAGGCCCGTCACCGCCGTCGGGAACCTGCTCCCTGAATCCTTTGGCGTGGCGGTCGCCGCGTTGGAAGGCTCGCTCCCGCCGATTTCGTTCACGGCGCGCACCCGAAAGGTGTATGACACGTCGTTCGTCAGGCCCGTCACCACAAGGCTGGGCTTCAATGCGCCGGGGTCCAGGCCGATCGCCGCCCAGTTAGCGCCGTCATCGGAGCTGTACTCGAACCGCGTCAGGGCGCTCCCCTCCGGGTGCGGATCCCAGGACAGCTTCACCTCGCGGTTGCCCGCCGCCGCCGTCAGTCCCGTGGGTGCCGCCGGCTTCTTCTTCTTCTTCGGCGTCGCGACCGTCGTCGGCGAAGCCAGGCCCGGCCCGACGTCGTTCACCGCCCGCACCTTGAAGTAGTATGTCCTGCCGTTCGTCAGGCCCGTCACCGTGTAGCTGGTCTCCGTGCCGCCGACCGACGTCCAGGTCCGACCGTTGTCCGGGCTGACCTCATAATCCTTCGGCTTTCCCCCGTGCGGGGGCTTATGCCAGGTCAGCGTCACCTGACCGAAGCCCGCCTCAGCCACCGGTTGCCCCGGCCTGCCCGGCGCAATCGCCGGCGTCGCGATCACGGACTCCGATGGCACGCCCAGAATCCTTGACGCGCCGTTCCCGACCACGTCACTCACCGCCCGTAGCCGGAAGCTGTAGGACCGGTCGTTGGTCAGGCCGGTAATCCTGTGGTCGGCGGAATCGCCGCTGGCGGAGATCGCCTGCCAGCCGCCGCCGTCCCGGTCAACCTCGTAGCCCGTGATTCTGTCGTACGCGGGCGGCGTCCAGCGCAGGATCACCTCCGTGTTCCCCGCTTCGGCCACGAAGTCCGTCGGCGCCGGTATGGTTGTCGGAGTGCCCCTGACAGGGGTTGACCAGTCGCTGTCAATGTGCGCATTCGAACCCTGGGGGCCCTTCGCGCGCACCCGCACCTCGTACTCCGTGCCGGTGGTCAGGCCAGTGATGTCCGTGCCCGACGTGGCGGGATCGATCGTGGTCACGCCCGACCCGGACCAGCCCGTGGTGGCCGATTCCTTCCACTGCAGCCCGTAGCTCGCCGCGTGCATCACCGCGGCCCAGTTGGCCGTCAACCGCCCGTCGCCCACCTCCAGCGTCACTCTCGGCGCCGGCACCCTGAAACGGAAGATGCGCGGGAAGTCCAGTTTCACCGTCGCCGTCTCGGTCCGCGTGTTCCCGCCATCGCCCGTCGTCGTGCCGGTCACCGTCACCGTGACCGACACACCTGTGCTTCCGTCGATGCCGGTTGGCGTGTCCGGCCTGCCGGAAATGGCGCCGCTGACGGCGTCGATCTCCAGCCCCGACGGCAGATCGCCCGCCGTCAGCGCATAGGTGAAGGTCGAACCGGTCCTGAAGCCGGCGGCCGTCGGCATCAGCGTCTCGAACCTCACGCCCGCGCGCAGAACCGTCGGCAGCGCCGGATAGGTGAGGCTCGGTTCACCCAGCGTCATGCCTTCCCTTACAACAAACGCGTCCGGGACTTCGACGCCTGACGTATCCAGGGTTGTGACACGCACAACGTAAGCGGTCGCAGGGTCAAGGCCGGTGATAATGCGGGACGTAGCCGTCGCGGCGAGCACCTCTTTGTCGCCATCGGCGAAGTGGAGCGCCGCCTTCTTGCGCCAGCGCAGCAGGTAGCCGTTCGGCGCGTGGCTCGCCACCGTCCAGCTCGCCGTCAGTTCCCCCTGGGCGTTCGCCGCGACCGACAGGCCCGTCACCGCCGTCGGGAACATGCTCCCTGTACCGACTGGCGTGGCGGTCGCCGCGTTGGAAGGCTCGCTCTCGCCGATGTCGTTCACGGCGCGCACCCGAAAGGTGTATGACACGCCGTTCGTCAGGTCCGCCACCACATGGTTGGGGTTCAATGCGCCAGGGTCGCGGTCGATCGCCGTCCAGGAACCGCCATCGACTCTGTACTCGAACTGCGTCAGGGCGCTCCCCTCCGGGTGCGGATCCCAGGACAGCTTCACCTGACCGTCGCCCACCTCCGCCGTCAGTCCCATGGGCGCCGCCGGCACCGACTTTGGCGTCGCGGTCGTGATCGAAATCGGGCCCGCCCCGACGTCGTTCACCGCCCGCACCTGAAAGCTGTATAACACGCCGTTCGTCAGGCCCGTCGCCCTGTATCTGGTCATCGTGCCGCCGATCGCCTTCCAGGTCCGACCGTTGTCCCAGCTGACCTCATAATCCTTCGGCGTTCCCCCGCGCGGGGGCGGATCCCAGGTCAGCCTCACATGAGTGTCGCCCGCCTCCGCCACCGGCTGCCCCGGCTTGCCCGGCGGAATCGACGGCGTCGCTCTCACGGACTCCGTTGGCGCGCCCAGAATCCTTGACGCGCCGTTCCCGAACACGTCACTCACCGCCCGTAGCCGGAAGCTGTAGGACCGGTCGTTGGTCAGGCCGGTAATCCCGTGGTCGGCGGAATCGCCGCTGGCGGAGATCGCCTGCCAGCCGCCGCCGTCCCGGTCAACCTCGTAGCCCGTGATTCTGTCGTACGCGGGCGGCGTCCAGCGCAGGATCACCTCCGTGTTCCCCGCTTCGGCCACGAAGTCCGTCGGCGCCGGTATGGTTGTCGGAGTGCCCCTGACAGGGGTTGACCAGTCGCTGTCAATGTGCGCATTCGAACCCTGGGGGCCCTTCGCGCGCACCCGCACCTCGTACTCCGTGCCGGTGGTCAGGCCAGTGATGTCCGTGCCCGACGTGGCGGGATCGATCGTGGTCACGCCCGACCCGTCCCAGCCCGTGGTGGCCGATTCCTTCCACTGCAGCCCGTAGCTCGCCGCGTGCATCACCGCGGCCCAGTTGGGCGTCAACCCGGTGTCGCCCACGTCCAGGGTCACCGTCGGGGCCACCAGTTTCAATTTCGGCGTGCCCGCCTCCGACTCCTGGGCACCCGGTATTCTTTGTCCATTCACGTCCAGCTTGTCCACCCGCACCACATAGGTCGTACCGTGGTCAAGGCCAGTGATCGTGTAGCTCGTGCCGGTTTTCACCGTTTGGCTCGATAGGAACCCGGAGCCCTCTTCCTTCAGCCGCCAGCGCACCATATAGCCCCCGGGCGCGTCCGTCGCCAGCGTCCAGCTCACCCCCAGCGACCGGTCAAGCGGCTCGACAGCGAGACCCTCCAAGCGGGTGACCGAAGATTGCGTCTGCGCGGCGGCGGGAAGGAGACCGGCGAGCAGCGTCGCGCAGGCGAGCAGCGTGGCGGCTAACCGGATGAACCCCCTGCGGCGGGCTTCACGGGGGGGGGGGGGGGGTAGAACCGAAACCAGATAGGGAACGAGAGGGGCAACCGTCCCTGAAAACCGCCGTCGCCGCATTGACCGTGCCACGTTCCGTCATCTCAGCCTCGCTTCACGCTTTAAAGGTGTGTACAGTTACCTGCGTTCCACCGGATAATCAAGCGGTTTCCTGAAAAAAGCGCCCGGTAGGCCGCAGCGGAAGACGGCCCCGTCCGCGGTGTCCGGAAAGCGACCCATTGATTAAAAAGGGGAAAAACCCCGCCACTCCGCTCCCGGGACGCGCCTCCCGCCATGCGGATATCCGGTCCAGGCAGCCGCGCGGGCCGGGGAAACCGCAGACCAGGGCCGGCCCGGACGCTTAGGCGACCTGGGCCGCGCACAGCCGGCGAGAGGTGATTCGGAAGCGCATGGGGACGCGCGCCGAAGGTCCGGGCCCAGGCGCCTCAGGCGTCATGCCGGCAGGTTCGCCGGACGCTGCGGCGGCGGATCACGTCGGCCGGTACGCCGTCGAAGCGCTCCTGCTTCCCGTGTCGCGTTGCGGCATCATAGGGCAGCGCTCGCCGCCGCGGGGATCCTGGAGGCCGATCAGGATCGCCGGGCCTCCGCCGGAGGTCGTGGACCCTGCGCATCGGTGCCTCCCGGGTGGAGGATTGGCGGATTCCGTCATTTACCGCGAAAATCGGTGACTTGGGGGTTTTCTGGCGGACACTGTATAATTCCCTTTGGGAGTCACTCAAATCACGCAATCCAATCTAAAGGCGCGCGGAGGCGAGCATCGACAGACGGATCAACGTCCGCTCCATCACCGCCATCTGCGGCGCCGTCTGGTTCGGTGCGCGAAGCTGGAGATCCGTGTCCGTCAACATCCCCAACGCCCGTTCCAGTCGATCAAGCCCCCAGCCCCGCGCCTGCTTCAGCATTCGGTCGCGGCGCGGACCATAGACCGGTGGGCGCAGCTTCGCGATCCCGGAACCGGGCCCACCGGGATCGCAGGTCGCCATATGAAGCGCCCGGAAATGCCGGGTGGCACCTATGCAGAGCGTAACCGGTGCAACACCCTGACCTCCCAGCATACGGACCAGCGAACCGATTTCCGCGGTGCGCGCCTCGGCGACAACGTGCAGCAGGTCATCGACGGCGGCCTCGACCGTGGCCGGTGCGCAGGCCTCGACATCGGCGGGCACGACAGATGAACCGTCATTGAGCTTGTAAAGGGCCAGTTTATCTATCGTCTGCCGAAGGTCACCGGGATCGATACGATAGGCCAGCGAGGCAAGAGCCGTCATGGCCTCACGGTCAACACTATGCAGGCTCGCTCTCTCAAGCTCTGCCTGTATCTCATCCGGACCTGGAGGATCGTTGTATATTCCAACCGCAAACGCGGTCTTATGCGCCTCGAACGCCTTTCTCAGGGCGGAACGGGTGGAGAGCGCTCCTGCGGTCGCGACGATCTGCGCGTCCCCCGGTTTCCAGGCCCCAAGCGCGGCCTCTATGGTTTTCGCCAGTCCGTCCCCGGCATCCTCGACCAGGACCGCCCGAGGCCCCGGAAAGAACCCCTGCGCCTTGACCATGTCTCCAAGCAGCGCGGGCTCCCTGCGCAGACTGGTGGCGGGAATGCGCTCGAACCGCATTTCCTCTTCGCCCTTGGGGCCAATGATACCCGATATGAGCTCCTGCCGCTTCAAAGCGACGCGCATCGCGTCCTGTCCATAGATCAAGGTGCCGGTGGACGAAGGATCGGGTTTGGCGAAATGCCGCGCCGCGCTACGCCCCGAGAGCTTCAACCCTTCCAGTCCCGATAACTGGCGAGTACGCGAACCGCCACCTGATCCGCGAGAATGACCATCAACCTCTTGTTGGCATCCCGGGTTGCCGCAGGAGCGTCGGCTAACGGAATCGTCGCCGAATAACCGGTTATTCCGTCAACCGTCCCCGAATGCAGAACGTCACCCGTGGCCCTGTCGATCACCTGATAGCCAGCCGTTCCGGAAACGTTGAAACGTGTTATCTGCTGCTCGAGTGAACGGCCAATGCCCTCGGTGCCGGTTGTGATGTCATATTCAAGCCGATAGCGGGCGCCATGTGGTCGGCCAAGCCTTTCCTCAATCCGGATCGCGAAGAAATAATCGTTTCCCGAGTCCGGCTCCTGAACGAGGATCGTCCCTGGAAGACCGTACCCGGCACCATGGGGAGCGTATACCGGTGTGTAGCTGCAGGCGACCGGCGAGGTGAAAAGGCACAGGCCGAACAGCACATTCCACATGTTCGAAAAGGCCGGAAACCGCCGGCGGACTTCCGCATCGGCCATCTCGCCGAAAGAGGTCCGGAATCTAGAGAACGACATTGACGATACGGCCCGGCACGACCACAAGTCTCTTCGGAACACCTCCTCCAAGCGCCCGAACAACAGCTTGGTCGGCAAGAACGAGCCTCTCGATCTCGTTCTTCTGAATGTCTTTGGCGACCGTGATTTCCGAGCGTCTTTTGCCATTGATCTGGATCGGTAGCGTAACCGAACCGTCAGCCAGCATGGAAGGGTCCGCCTTGGGCCACGGCGCGTCCGTCAGTAGACCTTCACCCCCCAGCAGCTCCCATATTTCCTCCGACAGATGGGGGGTGAACGGCGACATGAGGTGGGCGAGCGTCCTGATCGCTTCACGCCGGGTCGCTGTGTCCGGTTTCGCCTTCGCAATGGCTCCGGTAAATGCGTAGAGCTTTGCGATCGCCGCGTTGAACCCGAAGCTCTCGATGCCCATGGTGACGTCATGGATGGTCCTGTGCATCACGCGGGCAAGGCCCTGATCCACCCCTGTCGGGATTTCCGGAGCGTCATTGCATTCAGAAGCCAGCCGGTAAATACGGGAGAGATGCCGGTGAGCGGCCTCCGCCCCGGCGGCGGTCCACTCCACGTCGCGCTCCGGTGGACTGTCGGAAAGGACGAACCATCGGGCTGTATCGGCACCATAGGACTCTATGATGCTCACCGGATCCACGACGTTCCTTTTCGACTTCGACATCTTGACCGCCGGAAGGACTTCAACCTTCGACCGCGCCGGTCTCTCGCCCTCCTGGATTGATGCCGACAGGCCCTTCGGTTTTTCGAAGTAGGTTCCATCCGGGCTCGGCTCGACCTCCTCGGGGAAAAAATATACCCTGCGGGTGCTGGATGCGCCGCCGCCTTCCCCATCCCGCTCCCCCGATGACGAATCCGAACCGGCGCCGGCGCCGACCCTGACATCCCGAAAATACGCCTGGTGGGTTACCATGCCTTGGGTAAACAGCGCGTCGAATGGCTCAATCGCGGATTCCGGTAGATGACCGCAGATATGCATGGCCCGGGCGAAAAAACGGGAATAAAGCAGATGAAGGATCGCATGCTCGACCCCACCGATATACTGATCGACGTTCATCCAGTATCCGGTCTCGTCCGCTTCGGTCGGAGTGCCGGCGCACGGAGCCGTGAAGCGCACGAAATACCAGGCTGAGTCGACGAATGTGTCCATCGTATCGGTCTCGCGCCGCGCGGATCCTCCGCATTTCGGGCAGATGGCGCTTCGCCAGGTCGAATGCCGGTCAAGCGGATTGCCCGGCAGATCGAATCTCACGTCATCGGGCAGCCTGACGGGAAGATTCTCCTTACGCTCGGGTACGATGCCGCATGTGTCGCAATGAAGGACAGGGATCGGACATCCCCAGTAGCGCTGCCGGGACAGACCCCAGTCGCGCAGGCGGAATTTCACGACCCCCTGCCCCAACCCTTTGCGCTCGCAGATCGAAATGGCCGCCTCGATAGCCTGTGCCCCGGTCGCATCCCGAGGCCAGCCGAAACCCCTGGTCCACAAGACCCGCTCGGATTTGGAGGGGACGAATGCCTCGTCCCTGACCGGTGTCCCATTCTCCAGGGCGACGAAGGTGTCGATCACGTCAAGACCATAGGCCCGGGCGAAGTCAAGGTCGCGCTGGTCATGCGCCGGACATCCGAACACGGCGCCGGTCCCGTAATCCATCAACACGAAATTCGCGATATAGACCGGTAACTCCCAATCCGGGTCAAACGGGTGCAGACATCGCAGCCCGGTATCGAAGCCTTTCTTCCCGACCTTCTCCAACTCCTCTTCGGATGTGCCGCCGCCGCGGCATTCGGCGTTGAACGCAGCGGCTTTCGGGTCCCGCCGCTCCAGCGCCTTCGCCAAAGGGTGATCGGGCGAAACCGCGATGAAACTGGCTCCCATCAGTGTATCCGGCCGCGTGGTATAGACCTCGATCCCGTCGAAACAGTCCGGGCCATCGACCAGGTTGAACGAAAACTGCAGGCCGCGCGACTTCCCGATCCAGTTGCGCTGCATCACCTTGACCTTCTCCGGCCAGGCATCCAGTCCATCGAGGGCGGTGAGCAGTTCCTCGGAAAAATCGCTTATCCTGAAGAACCATTGCGTCAGCTCGCGCCGCTCCACTGCGGCACCGGACCGCCAGCCTTTGCCGTCGATCACCTGCTCATTCGCGAGGACCGTCCTGTCCACCGGATCCCAGTTGACGGTGGCGGCCTTGCGGTAAACCAGTCCCTTCTCGAGGAAATCGATGAACAGCGACTGCTGCTGCCCGTAATATTCCGGGTCGCATGTGGCGAATTCCCGGGTCCAGTCGATGGACAGGCCCAAGGGCTTCATCTGCGCCCTCATATCGTCAATATTGCCGTAGGTCCATTCTCTCGGATGTCCGCCCCGCTCCATCGCGGCGTTCTCGGCGGGCATACCGAAAGCATCCCAGCCCATCGGGTGAAGTACGCTGAAGCCGCACGATGCCCTGTAACGGGCGATCACATCGCCCATCGTGTAGTTGCGGACATGCCCCATATGGATCCGCCCGGAGGGATACGGGAACATTTCCAGCACGTAATATTTGGGTTTGGCTGGATCGCGACGCGCGAGGAAAGCGTTCGCATCTTCCCATCTATCCTGCCATTTCTGCTCTACATCCTTCGCGGAGTAGCGGGACATCCGGGCGCCTTCCTCAATAAGTCCTGAACGTTTCGGGTTTCGATCCGGCGCCGACGTCTCCGGCGGTTGGCCCGTTCTATAGCCGTCCGTCCTGCTGCCGCAGGTACCGGGCGCGTGTCAGGATGGCGTCCTCGACGGCGATGACCGTTTCGCGCGCAACGGGGCCGCTGCGCGTCTGCAGCGAGAGGGAGAGCGATCGGGCGTCAAGGGCGGGATCGCGCACGTGAACGGTGGCGCGATAGTCGCGACCACCGCCGGGAGGCGTGCCGTAGCCAGTGATTATGAGGCCGGAGAACGGGTCAGTGGCTTCGACGGGCAGGAAGCTCAGAACATCCAGCGACGCGTTCCAGATATATCTGTTCACCTCGATGGTGACGTTTGGATCGTCACGTCTATCGAACAGATCCCAGATGGTTTCCCGCTCTTCCTCTTCGGCCGAGGCGCTCGCCCGCCGCGGCTCCGACTGCTCGCCGGCCCGACCGGCTTTGTCGCGCTTGCCGAAGAGGCCCTTTCGGCCTTCCCTGTCACCGCATGCGGTAAGGGCGAAAAGCACGGTGAGGATCAGACCCGCCTTGATTGTTCCTGTAACTCCCATCGAGTTTTCCCGCCAGCCGCTTCAAGCAATGTCCATTCGTTACTATCCGAGGTCGCGGTGGGCGGCAAGGGGCTTCGAATACCACTTCTTTGGCCCGTTTGGCCACCGCGCGGGTCCGGTCACCGAACACATCGATGTGTCGGACAGGCATAAACCCCGCCCGACAGTTCATGGCGGGTCCAGTAGTCTGTAATAATATCCAGCGGATTTCGGTCGCGATGCTCGGCCATGGAAGCGACGGACTGTCGATGCTCCCCGCCGCCGACATCCGGTGCGCGAATCTAACCGACCAGAAGCTCCAGTGGATCGTAGGTGATGGACAGGCTGGAGTCCCAGGCAGTGGATGGTAGGCTGACAGGTTTGTAGCGAATGTCCCGCAACTCGGCCCGACTGAAAAACCGGCGCTCCGTGACGATGCCTTCCGGATCGGTCCAGCGCTCCGGCATCGATCCAGCGACGAAACAGCGGAAATATATATCGACCTGATGGAAGGCACGCCCCGGGTCATGGAATTCGTTGACCAGGGCTGGAGCGCCGACAGTGACCTTCAGACCGGTTTCTTCCCTGACCTCGCGAATGAGATTATCCGGCAGCGACCTATGCGCGTCCACTCCACCGCCAGGTGCGCACCAAAGGTCTGACTGACCTTCAGGATACGCATTTACCAGCAGCAATCGCTGATCCACGAGGATCAGGGCGCGAACGGCTATGCGAGGCGAACGTGACATGTCGATCCCTGCAACCGATGCGGTTTCATTCCGACGGGGAGGTCGGCGATAAGGAGGCGCCGACGGAGATCAGGCATCGCCCGATATGCGGTTCACATGGCCCATCTTGCGGCCCGGACGAGCTTCGGCCTTGCCATACATATGAATAGCCAGGTCGGATTCCGGAAAAAGTTCCGGAAGGCGATCGACGTCCTCTCCGATCAGGTTCTCCATAACAACGTCGCTATGGCGCGCTCCGTCGCCCAAAGGAAGACCGGTGATGGCTCGGATATGCTGTTCGAACTGGTCGACCACGCAACCGTCCTGCGTCCAATGTCCCGAATTGTGTACACGCGGCGCGATCTCGTTGACGACCAGACCGCGCGGAGTGACAAACAGTTCCACGCCGAGGACACCCACATAGTCAAGCGCGTTCAGGATTCTGCCCGCGAGCAGGACCGCCCCGTCACGCATGGATGACTCAAGTCGCGCTGGAACGGTCGTCGTGCGCAGTATACCGTCGCGATGCACGTTTTCACCGGGATCGAAACAGGCGATCCGACCATTCATACCGCGGGCGGCGATGACACTGACCTCTCTGCTGAATTCAACGAATCCTTCAAGAATCGCGGGAGCTCCGTCAAGGCTGGCCACCGCCGCGGCGGGACTGCAGGAATGGCCCAGGTGAACCTGCCCCTTACCGTCATAACCGAATCTGCGGGTCTTCAGCACGGCGGGCAGGCCGGTTATCCGGATCTCGTCATTCAGGTCACCATTCGCGTGCACCGAGGCGAAAGGGGCCGTCGTAAGGCCAAGATCCCGCAGGAATTCCTTCTCCCGCAGGCGGTCCTGGCTGACCGCCAGGGCATGTCGGCTCGGACGGACCGGACATCGACCCCCAAGCAGATCGAGAGCCGCGGACGGAACGTTTTCAAACTCATAGGTAATCACATCGACACTTTCAGCGAACGCGGCCAGAGCGACCCGGTCGCCGTAGTCGGCCGTGGTGGTCCGATGCGCGACGTGACCAGCCGGGGGATCCTGCCCGGGCTCGAATATGTGGCAGCGAAAACCAAGCCGCGCGGCGGCCACCGATAGCATTCGCCCAAGCTGCCCGCCGCCGAGAATGCCGATGACACCGCCCGGTTCCAACCTGTCAGACATCGCGCGGCTCATCCGGAACCGATGCGGTAAGAGCCGCCCGCCACGCGTCCAGACGCTCCGCGATTCCCTCGTCCAGCAGCGATAGAATTTCAGCGGCGAGTATGGCAGCGTTCGCCGCGTTGCCGATTCCCACGGTCGCGACGGGACATCCGCGTGGCATCTGCACGATGGAATGCAGGCTGTCCACCCCACCCAGCGCCTCGGTCCTTACAGGCACCCCGATGACCGGCAGTCGGGTCTTGGACGCCATCATTCCAGGTAGATGCGCCGCCCCGCCCGCACCGGCGATGATCACCTTGAGCCCGCGACCGGCCACGGTGCTTCCATAGATCCAGAGGCGTTCCGGCGTACGGTGCGCCGAGACGATCCGGCATTCATGCGCGATCTCCAGTTCGTCGAGAACCCCGGACGCCACCCGCATCGTTCGCCAATCGGACTGGCTGCCCATGACAATGCCGACCAATGTATCCACGTCACCCACACCTATTTTTCAGGATGCCTCCTAAAGCGAGACGCACTCCCTGCGCAACCACGTCGGGTGTAAACACGTCGCCGCAATGACTTAAACTCGTCACCGGTGCGCTCCCGCGATTTTCCAGGCGTCCTGGTTTCACCGGGACGGGGTTGCCGATATCCCTGTATGCACGGAGCGGGTCATCGCAATTCTGAGGCTTCGTCCCTGGCATATCCGGCCCGACCTTGATGATCTCCCGCAGCTGCGGCGTCTTTTTTCAGCGTCGCGGTTTCAATCCTTACGACTACGTAGTCCGTCACGCGGCCACAATCCGAAAGGAACGAAATCCCGGAGAATACGGTTGCGGATGGTTGAAGGCGCACCCATATCCTTTCCTATCGGTTGCCCACAAGGGGACCGGCACGAGCGCCGCTTCGGAAAGGACGCACGAATGACCAAACTAGGCTTGGGATCGCATCCCTATCTTCTTGGTTTTGACCGGCTTGAGCGACTGATGGAGCGAACCGCCAGGTCCGATAGTGACGGTTACCCCCCTTTCAACATCGAACGGAAAGGCTCGGACGCCTACCGGATAACGCTGGCCGTGGCCGGTTTCGGCGAGGACGACCTGAGCGCCACCATCGAGGACAGGCAGCTTGTCGTCCGCGGCAGACATGCGGATGACGATGGACAGCGGGTGTTCCTGCACCGAGGCATAGCCGCGAGGCGCTTCCAGCGCAGTTTTGCCCTGGCCGAGGGGGTCGATGTTACCGGAGCCTGGCTGGAAAACGGTATCCTGCATATCGATCTTGTCAGGCTGGAACCAAAGAAAGATGTGCGGACAGTCAAGATCAATCGGTCGGCCGTAGGAAAAGCATCATGAACCAGCCCTATGGTTTCGGACCCGAGGTCGATGGCAGGACAGTCTATGTCCGCTCCGTTGCCACAAAGGATCTGCCGCGGGAAGTTCAGGATCGGATCGGTGGAACCGCAACCGTCTTCGCCGTCCATTCCTCCGAAGGCGAGCGGCTTGCACTGGTACGCAGCCGCAATGTTGCCTTCGCGCTTGCCAGGAAGAACGACCTGGCGCCGGTGAGCGTTCATTAGAAGGCGGGCATATCACGAGAATGTTTCGCTGACCCGATCCGCTTGAAGATCATTCGGTACCGTCCACCGCTCGGATCACGTTGGGTTGATACATCGCTGGACTGGGACGGGTGTTCGATGAATTTGACGCCCGATGCCGTCGAACCCCATCGATTCGTGAAGGTGCGCTCCATCCTCATCGACGCGATCCGGACCCGGAAACCTATTCGGGCAATAACGGTCCAAGCCTGCCAAGCGGAAATAGCCCGACGCTGACATACCCGCTCCGAAACGTGAGCGGGACCTCAAGGGTTTCGGATTCCGCGGAAAATCCGCCCAGCAATCCGGCTCCCGCTTCAAGAACGCTTGTGACGTCCTCCGGAATCAGGCCCCCAGCCACGGCAATCCGCAGAATCTCCTGCCAGTTCCTCACCTCAACCGTTAGGTTCCCGCTCGCAGAACCGGCGGCGTCCACCGTCAGGTCGCCTGTGGCGCGGAGTTCGAGATCACCCCACGCAGCCCGCGCGGTCTTCAGGCTTACCGCTGTAAGAACCGGACGACGGTGCTCCATGGCATGGCGGTTCCAGGCGGAATCAAACCCGAGATCCGCATCAAGTTTCACAGACGCCGGGATTTTTAGGTCCGCGCCCCCACGCGCCGGAAAGCCCCACAAAGCACTTTCCGGTCGGATTCCCCGCACTTCCATTCCGAGCTTCAGGTCGTGCTCGGCTTCTTCCGAGGCACGGACGGCGAAAGTCCCTTCCGCCGCTTCGGCACTCCAACCCGCCGAGGACTCCAGACGAATGTCCTCAAACACCGCCGTTGCGCGGTCCAGGTCCAGATCGACACCCGGCCGAAGCACAAGGCTCGCACGGGCCTGACCGGCGGTGACAGTGACAGGATGCCCGTCCGGTGTCTCGAAAGTCTGCTCCTCCGGCCATACGACGATCACATGGTTTGGACGATAGCTGAGCCGCAGGATCTGGAACAGGGGTGCCGACCAGGCGAAGCCTTCCGCAGGATTGGCAAGTTCGAGTTCATCGATGGTTGTATCGAAACGGTTTGGAAAACCCCGGGTATGTACGGACCCGTAACTGACGGTCCAACCGACGTCCGCGCGGCCATCCAACCAGCCGCGCAGACCGGTCTCCACGGCCCGCGAACCAAACCACCAATATCCGGACCAAAGCGCCGCGGCCGCAACGACCGCGATCAGCAGCAGACGCATTTTGCCTCCTTTGATCCTATCCGGGAGTTGGTATCTACAGGGTACGAAGTGAAAGGGCCAGAACCATGGATGACGGCTCCCTGTGGGTATTTGGATACGGCTCGCTGATCTGGAATCCGGGATTCCCCTATGAGGAACGGATTCTGGCGACTCTTCCAGGATACGCACGCAGATTCTGCATGAGTTCGATCCACCATCGCGGAACACCGGAACAGCCGGGGCTGGTTCTGGCACTCGACCCCGACGAAACATCGCAGTGCCGTGGCCTGGCCTTCGCGGTGCCGGGGTTCGCCCGAAGCGAAACCATCAAACGCCTACGCGAGCGCGAATTGGTCTCTTCGGCCTATTTGGAACGAAATCTGACCATCGCGCTCGAAGATGGTCGAAATGTCGAGGCGATCGCATATGTGGTGGATCCCGATCACGCGCAATACTGCGGACGACTACCGCTTGAACGACAGGCCGGAATCATCGCGCAAGCGGTGGGAGGACGCGGACCGAACACGGAATATCTCTATAACACCGCGGCGCATTTGGCTGAACTGGCCATCGAGGACGATGAACTGGCGTGGTTGGCGGTTCGTGTGCGGATGTTGACAAAGTAAGGGATAATCCAAAAGAAGCGTTGGTGGTTACGGGCGTGTCGGACCCGGACATCGCCAGAGGACAGGGCAAAGGATAGGATGGAAGTCCATATGGACAAACCTACGCGCGAAGCCGAGCTTCTATTTACGCAGCCTGTCCGACAATTCCTGCTGATGGGCATCGCGCTCGTACTGACCGGGATCGGATGCTATATCGCTTTTCCCCGCGTGGCACCTGTGTTCCTGGCCAATCCCTGGCTGAACGGGTTTATCTTTTTCGTTTTCGTCGTCGGGATACTGGCCTGCTTCTGGCAGGTGATCATGATCGCGGTTTCGGTAAGCTGGATCGTGCGGGTCGCCAGCGGACATCCCAACGCAACGGATACAGATCCGCCCCGGCTCCTCGCTCCGCTGGCCCAACTGCTGGCATCGCGCGGGCAACGTATTCAGATCAGCTCAACCTCGGCAAGGTCAATCCTGGATTCGGTCGCCACGCGAATCGACGAATTGAGGGACCTCACAAGATATATCGTCAATCTGCTCATTTTCCTGGGACTGTTGGGCACGTTCTTTGGCCTCGCCACTACCGTACCCGCGGTCGTGGACACCATACGATCTCTCGCGCCACAGGCGGGTGAGGAGGGCATCGCCGTCTTCAATCGGCTTCTGACCGGCCTGGAATCGCAGCTCGGCGGGATGGGAATCGCGTTCGCCTCGTCGCTCCTGGGTCTTGCCGGCTCATTGGTCGTAGGACTGCTTGAACTGTTCGCCGCCCATGGGCAGAACCGGTTCTACAGGGAGCTGGAGGAATGGCTCTCCACCATAACACAGCTGGGAATCACTTTCGGTACCGGCGGGGCCACCGCCGAACAGGATGGATCAGGCAACGCCCTGGGCCAGATTTCCGGGCAGATGCATGCCCTGAACGCGACCTTTACGCAGGCATTGGAAAACCGTGCCGCCACTGACGGAATGCTGGCCGACCTGAGCGGCTCCATCGATCGGCTGGCCGAGCATCTGCAAAATGCCCAGGACACCGATGCCCTGGCGCGGATCGCCGAAAGTCAGGCCAGGCTCGTCCAGGTTATCTCGGACAAGGTCGATACCACCAAAGGACTTGATGCCGAGAGCAGGATGCGAATACGTTCGATTGACATACAGCTTCTGCGCCTCCTCGAGGAATTGGCCGCAGGGCGGCAGGAAACCATGTCCGATCTGCGCCTCCAGATCTCGGCCTTGACCGCTGCGGTGAGCCAACTGGCTGACCGATAGCGGACGCCCGCGCGATGGCCCTCACCCGCAGATCCACGCAGCGCCTGTCCGGAAACATCTGGCCCGGCTTCGTGGATGCCATGACTGGTCTTCTGCTCGTGCTGATGTTCGTATTGACGATTTTCATGTTCGTACAATTCGTGCTGCGCGAGAGAATCAGCGGGCAGGCGAACGAACTGAACCAGCTCACCGCCGAGATCAGTCAACTCGCGATCGCATTGGGCGCGGAAGAGCAGCGTTCGTCTCAAATGCAGGGAGAGATCGGATCGTTAAGCAGGGATCTGGACATCTCAAGGACCACTGAGTCCGAACAGCGCACGCTCATCGCTTCGCTTCAGACACAGGTCGCGGAGCAACGGGTGGCGCTCGATGGCCAGTCGGTCCAGATCGCCAGCTTCGAGGAACAGGTGGCGTCACTCATGGCGCAGAGGAACGAGGCTCGGAATGCGCAGATCGCGTTGGGTACGGACCTCGCGGCGCTCCGCGAGGACAACGCCGAACTGGTCTCGCAGTCCGACACACTTAGGCTGGCACTCGCGAGCGCACGCGATGAGATCGATGCGCAGGTGGAGGAGGCCCGGTTGGCGGCGGCCCGGCGTGAGGCTTTGGATGCGCTGGTCGCGGACCTGAACAGGCAGGTGGATGAAGGAGAGACATCGTTGGCCCGGGTGCTCGCACGGCTCGAAGATGCCGCTGGCGAAAACAGGGACCTGAACGAAGAACTTGTTATGATCCAGGCCGCGCTTGCACGTGAGAGCGGCGCCAACGCCGATGCGTTGGAAAAAGTCTCGGAGCTTGAAACCGAATTGGGGATGGCGCAGGCACTCGCTCTGGTGGAGGCTGTCGCGCTCGAAGAGCTTCGGACGGAATTCGAATCTCTCGAAACCTTGCTTGACGAGGAAACCAGGGCACGGATCGCGGAAGAGGCGGTGGTTCGGGCGCTCCGTGAACAGCTCGGGGATACGGAGACAAGGCTCACGCAGGAGGAGACCGCAAGGCTGGCGCAGGAAGCGGCGGCGCAGGCGCTGCGGGAACAATTGGCTGGCACTCAGACGAAGCTGACCGAGGAGGAGGCGGCGAGGCTAGCTGAAGCGGCGGCGGCGCAGGCGCTGCGGGATCGGCTGGCCGAGTCCGACGCTGAACTGTCAGCGATGACTCTCGCGCTTGAGGAACGGCGAAAACAGGCGGAGGAGACGTTGACCCTGCTCGCCGCATCCCGCGCGGCGGAGGTGGAGTTGGAGAACCGGTTGAAGGACTCCTTGAGCGAGTCGGAGCGGCAGGCCGCCCTGATCGCCGTCGCCAACCGGCGGATTGAGGAGGAATCCGCGCTGACGGTCGAAAGCCAGAGGCAGGCCGAAGCCCTGCGGCTTCAGGTCGAATCGCTGAACGCCGAAATTCTGAGGCTGCGCCAGACACTCGACATCTCGGAAGAGCGGGACGCGGATTCCCGGGTGCGGATCGAGTCCCTTGGCCAGAGGTTAAACTCCGCCCTCGCCCGCGCGGCGACCGAACAAAGGCTCCGGGCGGATGAAGAGGAGGCTGCCAGGCTGGCGCGGGAGGTGGCGGTGCGGGCGCTCCGCGCGCGGCTCCAAAGCGCGGAGACCAGACTGACCGAAGAGGAATCCGCCAGACTCGCGCAGGAAGCGATGGCGAGGACGCTGCAGGAACAGCTCGACCAGGCTCAGGCGAGGCTGAGCGACGAAGAAGCGAAGAAGCTCAAGGAGGAAGCCGCCGCATTGGCACTCCGCCAGAGACTCGAGAATATGCAGGCAAGGCTGTCCGATGAGGAGGCGGCAAGGCTTGCCGAAGCGGCGGCGGCCCGGGTGCTTCAGGACAGGCTGGCCGAGTCAGAGGCTGAACTGTCGGCGCTTAGACTCACGCTGGAAGAGAAGCGAAAGGAAGCGGAGGAGTCGCTGACCCTGCTCGCGGCGGCCCGGATCGCCGAAGGGGAGCTGAATGACCGACTTGAGGAATTACAAAGCGAGGCGGAGCGACAGGCGACGCTGCTCGCTCTCGCCGAACGTCGTCTTGACGAAGAAGCGGCCCTTTCGACCGAGGAAAGCCTGCGCGATGCCGAAGCGCTGCGACTGCGGATCGAAGGGCTGGAGAAAGAGAAACTTGAGCTGCGTGAGATGCTGCGGGCTTTCGAAATGGGTGAAGCGGAGTCGCGTGTGCGCATCAAGTACCTTGAGGAAAACCTCAACTCCGCCCGTGCAAGCGCCGAGGAAGAGCGCAGGCGCCGCGAAGAGATGGAACAGGAGGAAGCCGAACGCAGGCGTCTTGAGGAAGAGGCACGACTGCTGCAATCATACCGATCGGAGTTCTTCGGCGAGCTACGCAAGGTGCTCGAAGACCGCGAAGGCGTTCGTATCGCAGGCGACAGGTTCGTGTTTTCCTCGGAAGTGCTCTTCGAATCCGCCGAAGCGACACTGGCCCCCGAGGGTATCGAGCAGATCAGACGTGTGGTGGAGATACTCGACGAAGTAGCGGTCGGTATCCCGCCCGAGATCGACTGGGTCATCCGCGTGGACGGGCATACCGACGACGTTCCCTTCGTCTCGCAGGATCGACCCTATAGCGATAACTGGGAACTCAGTCAGGCGCGCGCCTTGTCCGTGGTCAGGTTCATGACCGAGAAGCTCGGCTTTGCGTCGAACCGGCTGGTCGCGGCGGGATTCGGTCAGTATCACCCGATTGATCCGGCAGATACAGCGGAAGCGCGGGCGCAGAACCGCCGGATCGAACTCAAGCTCACCGAAAGATAGGATCTCCCATGCCGAAATCGAACGGCGAAGGCGATCCTCCGGAAATCTGTCCGCTTCCGCCGACCAGTGCTGGCAAAAGACAGGATATGAAACCGGTTCGCGTGGGGAGCTGAAGACCGCTCCGGCTACTCAGCGGTCAGGAGCGGCGGTCTCCTCGCCGATATCCTTGGAGCCTGGGCCTCCTCGATCCGAAGATCGATTTTGCCGTCCTTGACGCCGACTTTCACGAAGCCACCCTTGGCGAGCCGACCGAAAAGAAGCTCCTCCGCCAGAGGCTTCTTGATCTCTTCCTGAATGGCACGGCCAAGCGGTCGGGCCCCCATCCTGTCGTCATAGCCTTTCTTGGCCAGCAATTCGGCCGCCGGACGCGTGAGCTCAATCGTGACATTGCGGTCCATGAGCTGCGCTTCCAGCTGGAGCACGAATTTCTCGACCACCTGCAGTATGGTTTCCCTGCCCAGCGGGGCGAAGCTGATGACCGCATCGAGCCGGTTGCGGAATTCCGGGGTGAATATCCGCTCAATGGCGGCGGTGTCCTCTCCCTCACGGCGTTCGCGGCCGAATCCGATCGCCTCGCGCGCCTGCTCGGCGGCTCCGGCATTCGTGGTCAGGATCAGGATCACGTTGCGAAAATCCACCTGCCGCCCGTTATGGTCGGTGAGTTTACCGTGATCCATTACCTGCAGCAGGATGTTGTAGACGTCCTGATGTGCCTTTTCGATCTCGTCGAGCAGAAGCACGCAATGGGGATGCTGGTCCACGCCATCGGTAAGCATGCCACCCTGATCGAACCCGACATAGCCCGGCGGCGCGCCGATCAGGCGGCTGACGGCGTGCCTCTCCATATATTCCGACATGTCGAAGCGCAGGAGGTTGACACCGAGCGTATCGGCGAGCTGTCTCGCCACCTCGGTCTTTCCGACGCCGGTCGGTCCCGCGAAAAGATAGCTTCCGATCGGCTTTTCCGGCTCGCGGAGTCCGGCGCGGGCGAGCTTGATCGCCGAGGACAGCGCGTCGATCGCCGGATCCTGGCCGAACACCACCCGCTTGAGGTTCAGTTCGAGCTCCCGGAGCGTCTCGGCGTCGTCCTTCGAGACGGTCTTCGGCGGAATGCGGGCGATCTTGGCAACGACGGCTTCGATCTCCCGGGCGCTGATGGTTTTGCGACGTTTCGATTCCGCCAGAAGATGCTGGGCGGCACCCGCCTCGTCAATCACATCGATCGCCTTGTCGGGCAGCTTACGGTCGTGGATGTAGCGCACCGACAGATCGACCGCCGAACGGATCGCATCCGACGTGTATCTGATGTCGTGGTGTTTTTCGAAATAGGGTTTGAGGCCTCTCAGGATCTTGACCGAATCATCCGCCGTGGGTTCGTTCACGTCGATCTTCTGAAACCTGCGGCTCAACGCACGGTCCTTTTCGAAATGCTGCCGGAATTCCTTGTAGGTCGTCGATCCCATACAGCGGAGCTGGCCTCCCTGCAAAGCGGGTTTGAGCAGATTCGAAGCGTCCATGGCGCCACCGGAAGTCGCTCCGGCACCAATGACGGTATGTATCTCGTCTATGAACAGAATCGCGTTTTCATGCTGTTCGAGCTCGCTCACGACGGCTTTCAAACGCTCCTCGAAATCCCCTCGGTACCGCGTTCCCGCCAGAAGCGCTCCCATGTCAAGGGCGTAGATCGTGTCGGAGCTCAGGATCGCGGGCGTTTCCCCCACCGTGATTCTATAGGCGAGACCTTCGGCGATGGCGGTCTTGCCCACTCCCGGGTCACCGACCAGCAGGGGATTGTTCTTGCGACGACGGCACAGCACCTGAATGCAACGCTCGACCTCCTGGTCACGCCCGATAAGCGGATCCACATCCCCCCGGGTTGCCTTGGCGTTCAGATCGACGCAGAATTTGCCCAGGGCGCCTTCGGTCGGTGCACTCTCTTCGACCTCTCCCGCGCCCGCCAGGGGGCGGGTTTCCCCGTGTGCCGGATCCTTCGCGATACCATGCGCGATGTAGTTCACCGCATCGTAACGGGTCATATCCCGTTCCTGCAGGAAAGACGCGGCGTTTGAATCCCGCTCGGCGAAAATGGCCACCAATACGTTGGCGCCGGTCACTTCCGAACGACCGGAACTCTGCACATGGATGGCGGCCCGCTGGATCACGCGCTGAAAGGCCGCTGTCGGCATCGCGTCAGCGCCTTCGGCATTGGTGACGAGCTGCGTCAGTTCCTCGTTGATAAAACGCTCCAGCGCTCCCCGAAGCTCTTCGAGGTCGACGCCGCAGGCCTGCATCACCTTCGCGGCGCCGGGTTCGTCAATCAAGGCAAGTAGCAGATGCTCCAGCGTAGCCAGTTCATGACGACGCCTGTTGGCCATCGTCAGCGAGGAATTTATCGCTTTCTCGAGCGATCGCGAGAATGACGGCACGTCCTACGCTCCCAATTCGGGTCCGAACGGATCGAAAATCCGTCGCTGACCCGGTTCCATAACCTCAAAATCAGGTGTTTCGCTTCATGCTTCAAGGTCTTTCTTCATTCAGGCGGTCACATTTTGGAAATTCGTGATCGGCCAACCGCAAACCGCACGGTGGGACCGGTTCGCGGAGCGTCAAAAACTGTCCTTGCGACGCCTGATCTCGGCGAAAACCTCCGCGTCCGGGCACCCGGACATCCCCATCAATGCCTTCACTTCAGGCAGATTCGCCCGAAGGAAGGGATTCGTCGCCATCTCATCGGCAAGCGTCGACGGTACCGTGGGCCTACCTTCTGCACGGGCTGTCTCGATAGACGCCGCACGGGATTTCAGGTCGGGATTGTCCGGCTCCACCGTCAGGGCGAATCTTGCGTTGGCCGCCGTATATTCATGGCCCGAACAGACAAGCGTTTCGGGGGGGAGCGCCGCCAGCTTTGACAGGCTTGCCCACATCCGTTCGGCGGAACCTTCGAACAGTCGTCCACACCCCAGTGCCATGAGACTGTCCGCGGTGAATACAGCCTCCACCTCCGGAATGTGGAAAGCGATATGGCCCACGGTATGTCCGGAAACATCATAGACGTTCACCTCATGTCCGGCGAATTCAAAGCTCTCTCCCTCCGCGACGGCCATGTCGAGCGGGGGCAGGCGTTCCATATCGGCCCGTGCGCCAACGACCCGCGCGCCCGATTCCTCCCGAAGAGGGCCGACGGCATTGATATGGTCATCGTGGTGATGCGTGATCAGGATGAGCGAAAGCGACCAGCCGCGCCCGGCGAGCGCCTGCCTTATCGGAGCCGCCTCCGGCGCATCGACGAGTGCCGTCTCACCCGTCTTTGGTGAATGGACAAGAAACGCGTAGTTATCCGTCAGGCACGGGATCGTCACGATATCGAGGGGCATGGAGTTTCCTTCCGTATTCGGTATGGTGTCGCAGGTTTTCGCCGATCCAGGGTCCGGTCGCAATGCATCTCGATGTCCTTGACCTGAGAAACTTCTACTATCGCACCGGACTGGGCCGGGCCGCGAAACGGACGGTCCGCGACCAACTGAAGCGCTTCTGGCCCAGCGCCGAAGGTGAAACCGTCCTGGGATTCGGTTTCGCGGCACCGCTTCTCCATCCATATCTCGAAAATGCCGCGCGCGTCATCTGCCTGATGCCGGCGCCGCAGGGCGTTATGCCCTGGCCAACCGGGAGACAAAACGCAAGCGTCCTCTGCGAAGAGACGCTTTGGCCGCTTTCAGGCGGGCAGGCCGACCGGTTGGTGTTGCTTCATGGTCTGGAAACCAGTGAAAACCCGACACGCCTGCTGGATGAATGCAACCGCACGCTGGCACCCGGCGGGAGAGCGATGTTCATCGTGCCCAATCGGGCCGGCCTCTGGGCTCGGCGCGACGGAACGCCGTTCGGCTACGGGCGCCCGTACAGCCTCGGTCAATTGGAGTCCCAGCTTCGACGGCACGCTTTCGTACCCGAGCGCCGCGCGGGCGTCCTGTTCCAGCCTCCGTCGGGTCGTCCGTTCTGGTTGCGGACAGGACCCTTCCTCGAACGCGCGGGACAGCGCATAACCCGTGGAATAGCCGGAGGAGTTCTGATGGTGGAGGCTAGAAAGGACGTATGTGCCGGACATCGCGGGATGACGGAAGCGGCCAGGCGACCGATGCGGATTCTGGAGGGTATGGCGATTCCCGGAGCGGAACCGGTATGAAGCGGGCAATCTTCGGGTCACGGATGCCGGTCAGGAAGCCCGTGGCTCTGGACAAAACGGGCTGTTCAGTCACTTATGCACAGTTCACGTATCTTGCGCATTGGGTCGTGGCACCCGCAGATCACCGGACCTGAGGGAAATTTCGTGACGCGACCGTTTCGTTGTGGCGCACTGGGTTCCGCACCAAGCCTCAGCACCTTCCATCGCTCTTTCCGATTTCACGTGATGCATCGTCTCGGCCCGGTCCTGGCCGCCGCAGCGACCGAACGGAATCCGCGATGCAACGAAGTGTTGACGCCTTTGCAACGGAGACCCGACCCGCGTGCTGGAGTATCCCGGCGGCCGAGACAGAGCTTTGGACCATCCGGAAGGTCGGCGATGGACAGCCTGACTCTGGTGGACCGATAAGCTGGACGACGATCAAATACCGGTGCGACAGGCGTTGGAGGTTCTGGCGCAAATGGTGAATTGTGCCCCACTTCCAGTCCGAAGTGCAACACCGGCCCGCCTCCGGAGCGAGGGCGTGGCCCGAGCGGAGGAGGCGGGCCGGTGTTGAGGGATTTTCCGGCCAGGGCCCCGGCTTCCACGTGGAATACGGCGGCTGTCCCTTCGGACCGGAGCGTAACCGGGCCTCCCGGCGGCGGCAAGGCCCCGCGGCGGGAGGTGGCGCGCCCGTCCGGGCGAGGGAAGGGGTGGCCCGACCGAAACCGGGCGGGCGCGCCTGCGGAATTCCCTCTCCCCCGTCGGCCGACGGGGCGAAGCGCCTCAGGGAGGCCGCGCCCGCGCGAAAGCCTCCGCCGGCGTCAGGTGGCCGGGCGCCTTGCGGGGCGCGCGTTCAGGATGTCCTGGACCCGCTTCACGCGGGCGTCCGTGACCTGCCGCAGGTCGGTCCCCTTCGGCAGGTACTGGCGCGGCAGCCCGTTGGTGTGCCCGTTCAGGCCCCGCTCCCACGGGTGGTGGGGCGTCGGGAGGAGGAAGTCTGCCTCCAGCGCCTTCGCCACCTTCGCGTGCCCCGCGAACTCCCCGCCGCTGTCCGCCGTGATCGTGTGGACCCTGGCGCCGAGCCCCTCGGGAAGGTAGGTCATCGCCCCGCCGACCGCCTCCGCCCTCTTTCCGTCAACCCGTTGGACAGGCGTGAATTCCGGGCATCCGTCAACGGGCGACACCACCGCACCGCCGTGTCCCCCGCCGATCACCGTGTCCGCTTCCCGGTCGCCGATTCTCGCCTTCGCCCCGCCCTCTTTCGGGCGCTCCGGGATGTCCCTCCAGCCCGCGTGGCGGCCACCCTGCCGGTCCGGTTTCTTTCCCCGCCGCCGCAGGTGCCCGCAAGGCGTTCCTCCGTCCCCGCCGTCCGCGCGTACGAGGTCGTATATCCGCTGACGGCCGACCATGCCGGGGTCCTCCAGCCGGAGACGCCCCGGGACCTGTTCCGGGCTCCAGCCCTCCTCCAGCTTCGCCACGACCTTCGCCCGGCGCCCCTCCGTCAGCTTCCCCGGGACCGAAGAGGCCCCGCTCCGGCGCTCGGTGGCCTTCCTCCACGCCTGTCCCTGCCGGTATCCCCGCCCGCCGCCGTTGCGTCGGATCTCCCGCGATATGGTGGCCGGATGGCGGCCCGGCCGCCCGGCGATGGCCCCGTCCGAAAGCCCGCCTTTCCCCGTCGCGTATATCCGGCATCTTCCGTCGAAGGTCAGATGACGGTAGCCCTCGGGCATGACACTCTCCTATCCTGAGCACAGGGACTGTCGCCGTTATCTGGCCGATTCGCAGGATGCCGCACCCGAAACGCGGCTTCCCACCATCAACGGTGTTGCACTTCAGAGCGGAACGGGGGTAGGAAAAGACGAACTTGTGGAGCACGGAACGATCTATGAGGATATATCGATCAGCAAGAGCGCCAAAATACCTGTTGCACTGGCCGCTTGACGATGCCAGCGCATCCGTTCCAGTCTTTATCCTACGTTTCATGAATTCTGTGATTGGCTTGTCGAGGCTGGCGGCAAGGTTGAAAGGCGAAAAAGTATCTGGGAAGCCGTTATCGTTATGACTGCGCCAGACGGGCCTAGACAGGTTGTCGAAGCCGAAGCCACGTTCGATGAAACGCTTGGTCCGAGTTTGCTTGAGCGTCTGGAGTCACGTCTAGGCATTCAATCCCCGTGGCATACAAAGCTCGAAAACTAGTTTCTTCACGCCATCAGTCTAGCGCCGGAAGGTAAGCCGTTGCCGGCGATAAGGTCCCTGTATCGCAACCGCTTGCCCCGCATCGCGTCGGCAGTATGCACCATCTGCGCGATGGTGTCCATAAGCCGCACGTTGTGGCGGCCGCTGAATTCGTTGACATATCTTTGCAGGTGCCTGGGGCTGAACTTGTGGAAGGTGCCTTTATGGGCGCGCTTCAGCATGGCCCAGAAGGACTCCATGCCGTTGGTGTGGGCCTTGCCCTTGACGTATTCGCCTGCGCTGTGGCTCACGCTCTCATGACGGCGCCTGATCCCGACATAGGCTCTCGCGTCGTCGGTGTATACCTGTGCCGTCGGATCGGTGCGTTTCTCGACGAAGCCCTGAAGCGTTTTGGCTTTTGCGTCCTGAACCACATTCGCGGCGACCTGGTTGGTATCCCGGTCCTTCACCCCCACAATCGCCGTCTTGCCGACCGTACCTCGACCCGCGTTCAGCTTCTTCGACCCGTGCCTGTTCTTTTCCCTGCCACCGAAATAGGCCTCGTCAGCTTCAACCGGACCGGTGAACGGTGGCTCGTCGTCGTCATCCCGCCGAAACGCTTCCCTGATGCGCTGCAGCATGAACCACGCCGTCTTCTGTGTCACGCCTATGTCCCTGTGCAGCTTCATGGACGACACGCCTTCCAGCGAGGTCATATGGAGATATATCGCATACACCCACTTGCGGAACGACA
This sequence comes from uncultured Rhodobacter sp., assembly GCA_965201085.1. GTDB lineage: Bacteria > Pseudomonadota > Alphaproteobacteria > Rhodobacterales > Rhodobacteraceae > JAPOUP01. The sequence continues at coordinate 1,031,285 of CBDAVS010000025.1, forward strand.
GCTTGGAAGCTTCAAGCAAAGTCCCCTTGCGAACGCTGAAATACGACCGGCAGTCCGAACACCAGTAAGGCATCTTCGCATGGGAGGCATCGCAGGTCCGGCCGCTTCCGCAGGTCGGGCATACCCTGCCATCCGGCCATATGACGCCTTCCAACCACTCACGCGCCTTTTCCTCGGTCGGGAACATCTCGACCAGATCGACTATCGTGAGTCCCTTCCTGAACGCTTTCCTCGGTCCCTTGCCACACATTCGAATCACCCTCCTTCAACTTTCCCCAATGTAAGGAATCGAAGAAGCGTTGTCAACCTTTATATATAATTTTTAAACCTTGCCGTGTACCGGATCCAGCCTTAGAGTTTGAATCATAAGTCACTGATATGATTAAACTATTGTTTTTCATGGAGTTGACGCCCTCGCCACCCGCCTGAGCAGGAACCGGCAGGCGGCCAGCGTTCGTTCGTGCCTCACTCACACTCGGACCGGTGGCGCGTGATGCCTCACCCCGGATGCCAGCGAGTTCCCGCAGAGGCGCTCATAGTCCTTCGACAGGCGGCGGCACCGGCCCATCCAGGCGAAGGTCCGCTCCACCACCCAGCGGCGGTAGGGAACAGTGAACCCTTTGACATTCTTCGGTTTTTCGACGATCCTGATCACGTCCGGCAACCCCATCCCCCCAGGCCGCTCCCGCGGCTTCGGACCCGGGTGGCCACCGTCGGCGAACGGCCTGCACACCGTGTGCACACCGTGGGCACCGTCTCCAGCGGCTCCGCGATCAGGTCCGGTGCGCCGTCCCGGTCCTGGATGTCGGCGGTGTGAACCGTCATGACGACCGGTGTGCCGCCGGCGTCCACGATCAGGTGCCTTTTCCTCCCCTTCACCTTCCTGCCGGCGTGGTGGCCGCGGGGCCCGCCGCTCTCCGTGGTCCTCACCGACCGGCTGTCGACCGGGGCGGCGGTCGGCTCCGCGGAGCGCCCCGAACACCGCCGCGCGAGGTCCCGGAGACGATGCACGAGACGCTCCAGGAGCCCGCTCCGCCGCCATGCGTGAAAATGGTTCCGGTCGGTGGAAAACGGTGGATATCCAGAGGGTAACGCGCGCCACTGGCATCCTGTGGACAGGATATACCGGACCGCGCCGGACACCGACCGAAGGTCGACCTCGCGCGGCCGTCCCATCCTTCCCCGCTTCGGCAGCATCGGCTCAATGATGGTCCATTCGGCGTCGGTCAGATCGTTTTGACTGTGGTCGTCCGGGCGCTTATGGATCTGTTGGGTGGTCCTGTTCCAGGGCATGGCTCTCTCCGTATCTGGTTGCGTTCACCAACCGGAATGCCACATCCTGCGGGACCACTCAACTTATGGAACAAACTCTTAGGCTGCCAACCATCTTATGGAAAGGAAAATTGCAGACTGGTCGATACGTCCAATCCTATATCCCGCCTCGCTATGTCTGTCTATTCGCGCAATCCGTCATCGATCCTGAGCTGCCGCGACCATGTGGATCGGCCGGTCGGTATGTCCGGCATGTTCGGTTGGCAGCGGCAGGGCTGCAATGAGAGAAGGTCATGTGGATCGGCCGGTCGGTATGTCCGGCATGTTCGGTTGGCAGCGGCAGGGCTGCAATGAGAGAAGGTCATGAACGGATCCACGCCACCGTTTCGCGCCGATCATGTGGGCAGCCTGCTGCGTCCGGAAAGCGTTGCCAAAGCCCGGAGGATGCATTTCCGGAACGGAGAGATCACTGCGGACGAACTGCGCGAAGTGGAGGATGCGGCGATCCCGGAGCTCATCCGCATGCAGGAAGATGTCGGGCTGAAGGCAGTGACCGATGGCGAGGCGATCGTTCTGGCACTATGACTTCATGGGGATGCTGGAGGGATTCGACCTGGTCGAGCGTGATGAAGGCGTACGGTTCGCGGGAATGAGGCTTCGACCGGTATTCCCGACGATAACCGGGCGTCTTGATTTTCCAGCTGACCATCCAATGCTTGACCATTTCAGGTTCGTTGCGCGACATACGCATGTCGTTCCCAAGATTTCCATCCCGGGGCCGTCCTGTTGTCACTTCCGGACGGCACCCGAAGACATTTCGCCTCCGGAATACAGGGATCCCGACCTCCTCTTCGCCGAAATCGCCGCAACCTACAGGAAGGCCGTGCGCGCCTTCTATGAAGCCGGGTGCCGATATCTCCAGATGGATGACATCTTTTTCGCCTATCTGTGTGATCCAAAACACCGCGCCGAAAAGAAATCTCAGGGCCAGGATCCTGACCGGCTGATTGACCGATACGCATGGATGATGAATGAGGCGATCCGGGACCGGCCCGCCGACCTGTTGATCGGCATGCACCTTTGCCGTGGCAACTTTCGATCCACGTATGCGGCGGAGGGTGCATACGACCCGGTGGCCGATGCCGTGTTCAACCGGACGGATGTAGACGTCTACTTCATGGAATATGACACCGAGCGCGCGGGTGGCTTGGAGCCGCTGCGACTTCTTCCCAGGGGTCGCAAGCGGGTTCTGCCGGGCTTCATCACCACTAAGATGGGTACGCTGGAGTCACTTGATGATCTGAAAACCAGATTTGATGAAGCCTCGAATTTCGCGGATATTGACCAGCTGGGCATAGCGCCGCAATGCGGCTTTGCTTCAACCGAAGAGGGCAACAACATCGGTGAAGGCGACCAGCGCCGCAAGCTCGACTTGGTGGTTCGGACAGCGGAAGCTATCTGGGGTGGCGTTTAATATGGATTTCTCACCACAACGCTATGTGGGGAATTTGATCGCCCCCCTTGTGCGGTCCCGTTTCGGACTCCTCTCGTTGAAAGACGTGGTCACCTGCCGAAAGGCGGCGTTCGCCTGCCGGTCGGTGTGCGGGTAGCTGGAAACAAGGATCGGAAGACGGGACCCCCATACGATATTCAGAGATATGGAATACGATCCCGGGAAATGCCTCCCGATCCTTAAAATTTGATGCAACGCTTACGTCAAGCAGGTTGAAGAGCGTTTCAGCCTCTGCTAATGCTCCGCCGATTTTGATGACGTACCGTTCAGGGCGCGTCATTCGTGTTGCCTTGGCCTTGCTTCCCGAGGCCATTATATGGGCTCCGCAACCGGAAGGACGGACGTGTCCGAAACAGCTTCGATCTCAACTGGCATCGCGTTGCGTTACGCGACCGCATCATTCGAACTGGCCAAGGAAGAAGGCTCGCTTGACGCTATGGAACGGGACGTCGATGCTTTGGACACCGTTCTGTCCGAAAGTGACGATTTGCGGGACCTCGTGTTCTCGCCCGTCTATTCGCGCCGTGAGCAGACGAATGCGATAATCGCGATCGCGGAACGGATGGGTCTGTCGGACGGTGTGTCGAATCTGCTCGGCCTGATGGCTTCGAGGCGCAGACTGTTTCTGCTCCCGCACCTGTTCAGGGCGTTGCGGGCGCTGATCTCCGAGGAGAGGGGCGAAGTCACCGCCGAAGTCACCGCCGCGAGCGCCCTGACCGAAGATCAGCGGAAACGGTTGGTCGGGTCTCTCACGGCCTCGGCGGGTAAAAACGTGAAAATGGTCATGACCGTGGATGAGAGCCTCGTCGGCGGTCTCGTGGTGAAGGTGGGTTCGAAGATGATCGATACCTCGGTCGCCTCGCGCCTGTCAAAACTGCACAATGCAATGAAAGAGGTCGGATAGATGGGGATCCAAGCAGCGGAAATCTCCGCGATCCTGAAGGAACAGATCAGGAATTTCGGCCGAGAGGCCGAAGTCGACGAGGTCGGACGGGTGCTGAGCGTCGGCGACGGCATCGCCCGCGTCTACGGTCTTGACAACGTGCAGGCCGGTGAAATGGTCGAATTTCCCGGCGGCGTGATGGGAATGGCGCTCAACCTTGAAGCCGACAACGTTGGCGTGGTGATCTTCGGAACCGACCGCGACATCAAGGAAGGCGATACGGTCAAGCGAACGAACGCCATCGTGGACGTGCCCGCGGGCGACACCCTTCTGGGGAGGGTCGTTGACGCGCTGGGCAATCCGATTGACGGCAAGGGTGCGGTCGAAGCCGCCGAGCGTCGGGTGGCGGACGTCAAGGCGCCGGGCATCATTCCGCGGAAATCGGTCCATGAACCGATGGCGACCGGTCTCAAATCGGTGGACGCCATGATACCGATCGGACGGGGCCAGCGGGAGCTCATCATCGGTGACCGCCAGACCGGCAAGACCGCCCTGGCACTCGATACGATACTTAACCAGAAATCATACAACGAAGCGGCGGGCGACGATGAGAGCAGGAAACTCTACTGCGTTTATGTCGCCGTTGGACAGAAGCGCTCGACCGTCGCGCAGTTGGTCAAGAAACTCCAGGAATCCGGAGCGATAGACTACACGGTGGTTGTCGCCGCCACGGCGTCGGATCCGGCGCCGATGCAGTTCCTCGCACCTTACGCGGCGACCGCGATGGCCGAGTATTTCCGTGACAATGGACGGCACGCCCTGATCATCTATGACGACCTGTCCAAGCAGGCCGTCAGTTACCGACAGATGTCGCTCCTGCTGCGCCGCCCACCGGGCCGAGAAGCCTATCCGGGTGACGTTTTCTACCTCCACTCGCGGCTGTTGGAGCGTTCCGCGAAGCTGAACGAGGACAACGGCGCCGGGTCGCTTACGGCGCTGCCGATCATCGAGACCCAGGGAGGGGATGTATCGGCGTTCATTCCAACCAACGTGATCTCCATCACCGATGGACAGATATTCCTTGAGACGGAACTGTTCTATCAGGGGATCAGACCGGCGGTGAACACGGGACTCTCCGTCTCCAGGGTCGGCTCGTCGGCCCAGACGGCGGCGATGAAATCGGTCGCGGGCTCGGTCAAGCTGGAACTGGCGCAGTACCGGGAAATGGCTGCTTTCGCCCAATTCGGTTCGGACCTCGACACGGCGACCCAACGGCTGCTGAATCGCGGGGCCCGCCTGACCGAGCTGATGAAGCAGCCGCAGTATTCACCGCTGACGAACGCCGAAATCGTCTGCATCATCTATTCCGGCATCAAGGGGTATCTCGACGGAATCGTGGTTCGCGACGTCGGACGGTTCGAGCGCGGGCTGCTGAACCATCTGCGTGGCAACCATCAGGATCTTCTGGATGACATCACGAACAACGACCGCAAGGTCGCCGGTGAACTGGAAGACGGTATCAAGGCGGCCATCGATGGATTCGCCGAAGGCTTCAGCTAAGTCGCCTGCGGGACGGGACCGGATCAATGCCAAGCCTCAAGGACCTGAGAAACAGGATCGATAGTGTCAAGTCGACGCGGAAGATCACGAAGGCGATGCAGATGGTCGCCGCGGCCAAGCTCCGTCGCGCCCAGGACGAAGCCGAGAACGCAAGACCCTATACGGAGCGATTCAACGCGGTGATGGCCGGACTTACGGCAAGCGCGGTGTCCAGTGGTCAGGGACCGAAGCTGCTTGCCGGAACAGGCGGGAACCAGGTGCATCTGCTGGTCGTCATGACCGCCGAGCGCGGTCTGTGCGGCGGGTTCAACTCGTCCATCGTTCGTCTGGCCAAGGCGAAGGCGCAGGAACTGATCGCCTTGGGTAGGACGGTAAAGATCATCACCGTGGGAAAGAAGGGTCGCGAACAGCTTAAACGCGAATTCGGCGACCGGATCGTGGATCACGTCGATCTCAGCGGCGTTAAACGGGTGGGTTACGCCAATGCCCAGGATATAGCGGGAAACGTCCTGACCCGCTTCGACGCTGGCGAATTCGACGTCGCCACCATCTTCTTCAACACGTTCAGATCGGTGATCGCCCAGGAACCCACCGCCGTCCAGGTCATTCCGGCCGAGTTCGCTTCCACCGAAGACAGTACGGCGACATTCTACGACCATGAGCCCGATGAAGAGGCGATCCTGACCGCGCTTCTGCCGCGCGGGGTGGCGACCCGAATATTCGCCGGTCTGCTCGAGAACGGCGCCAGTGAACAGGGTGCCCGGATGAGCGCCATGGACAGCGCCACCCGTAATGCCGGCGAGATGATCGACAAACTGACCATTGAGTTCAACCGCTCGCGTCAGGCGGTCATCACCAACGAATTGATCGAAATCATCTCGGGCGCGGAGGCGCTCTAAGGAACCGGAGACAAGATTGATGGCAAACGCGAAGGGCAGAGTGACCCAAGTCATCGGTGCCGTCGTCGATGTGCAGTTCGACGATCACCTTCCAGAAATCCTGAACGCGCTTGAGACCGACAACCATGGCAACCGCCTCGTTCTCGAGGTCGCGCAGCACCTTGGCGAGAACACCGTGAGGACGGTCGCCATGGATTCATCGGAAGGTCTTGTGCGTGGCCAGGAGGTGATCGACACGGAGGGCCCGATCACGGTGCCCGTCGGCAATGCGACGCTTGGCCGAATCATCAATGTCGTGGGTCAACCCGTGGACGAAGGCGGTCCGATCGACGCTGACGAGCATCGCCCGATCCACCAATCCGCACCCGAATTCGCCGAGCAGTCGACGGAATCGGAAATCCTGGTGACCGGCATCAAGGTGGTCGACCTTCTCGCGCCGTACGCCAAAGGGGGCAAGATCGGTCTCTTCGGAGGGGCCGGTGTCGGGAAGACCGTGCTCATCATGGAGCTGATCAACAACATCGCCAAGGTTCATTCCGGCTTTTCGGTCTTCGCCGGCGTGGGTGAGCGGACCCGCGAAGGAAACGATCTCTACCACGAAATGATCGAATCCGACGTCATCAAACCCGACAACCTCGCGGAGAGTCAGGTCGCGCTGGTCTATGGCCAGATGAACGAACCGCCGGGCGCCCGTGCCCGTGTGGGACTGACCGGTCTCACCCTTGCGGAACAGTTCCGGGACCAGTCCGGGACCGACGTGCTGTTTTTCGTCGACAACATCTTCCGTTTCACCCAGGCTGGCTCGGAGGTCTCCGCACTTCTGGGTCGAATTCCGTCCGCCGTGGGTTACCAGCCAACGCTTGCGACGGATATGGGTGCGCTTCAGGAACGCATTACCTCAACCAAGCAAGGCTCGATCACCTCGGTTCAGGCCATCTATGTTCCCGCCGATGATCTGACGGATCCGGCGCCGGCCACCTCGTTCGCGCATCTTGACGCGACGACGGTTCTTTCACGGGCGATTTCGGAGCTTGGCATCTATCCGGCGGTCGACCCGCTCGATTCCACGTCACGGCTTATGGATCCCGCCGTCGTGGGCGAGCGTCATTACAAGGTCGCCTCCGAGGTTCAGGAAGTTCTCCAGCGCTACAAATCGCTTCAGGATATCATCGCCATTCTCGGCATGGACGAGCTCTCCGAAGAGGATAAGCTCGTCGTGGCCCGGGCCCGCAAGATCCAGCGGTTCCTCAGCCAGCCCTTTGACGTCGCGCAGGTGTTCACGGGATCACCGGGCGTCCAGGTGCCTCTGGAGAAGACCATAGACAGCTTTGAACGCGTTGTCGCCGGCGAGTTCGACCATATGCCGGAAGCGGCGTTCTATATGGTCGGCGATATCGATGAAGTGGTCGCCAAGGCACAGCGCATGGCGGCCGAAGCCGCCTAGCGGGGGACGGGTATGGCGAAAGAAATGCGGTTCGACCTCGTAAGCCCTGAACGGCGGCTCGCGTCGTTCGAAGCCAGCGAAGTCCTTGTTCCCGGCAGTGAGGGTGACATGACGGCGATGCCTGACCACATGCCGCTGATCACGACGCTCCGTCCGGGGATCGTGCGGGCCAAGGCCAGCGATGGAGACCAGGAATTCGTCGTGTCGGGGGGATTCGCCGAAATCACGGCGACCTCCCTTTCAGTTCTCGCCGAGCGGGCACTGCCGCGCGGTGAAGTGACGGCGGGGTTTCTCGACGCGCTCGCCGAGGCTCCCGGCGGCGAGGATCCGGACGCCAATGCGAAATATCTGGCGGATGTGACTTCCCTGAAGGCTGAACTCGGTTTCTGAATTCGTGCGCTCTATCGGCGGTGCGGATGGGGCGGGCCGGTATGGGCCCAGGAGGATCCGAACCATCTCTGGCATACACCCTGTGGCAGGCCCAGACGGCCGTTCACCCGCGACGGAGCGGGCGCCTGCGACGCCGCCGGGCCATCCCGAAGGCTACCTGAAAGCGTTCGCCAACATCTATTCGGAAGCCGCCGAAACGATGGAGGACGTCGTCTATCCGACGGTCCAGAGGACCGTCTGGAAGGCTCCGGCTCGTTGACGCCTGCGTCCGGTCCTCGCGACGGAGCGGGGTGTCTGGTGAATGTCTGACATGAAGGTCGGGTCACGGCGCCTGACATTCGGTTCCGTCATCGCACTGAACCGCAGTCCTTCCACGTAGAGTTGTGGGACTTTCGGCCGTCGGGACCGTCATCCCGGGGCAAGCCGACCACCCTTCGCGCCATCACTGCATTGCGGGATCCGGCGTTCGGTTCGGAGCATTTTCGGGCTGTGACCGACCGTTCTGACCATCACCTTCGGTTCATAGGTGAGTTGGTCTTCGAGACGGGTCGACGCGGCAATCTCCGATCAGGGGTCAACCCCGGCGAGTTCGCAGATCACTTTCCATTCATCCTCGGTCACGGGCTGAACCGACAGCCGGCTGTTCGTGACCAAAACCATTCGGGAAAGTCGGGGATCCTGTTTACACATCTGCAGCGTAACAGCCGTCCGAACCGGACTGACGGCCTTTACATCCACGCAATCCCAGCGTTCGTCGTCGGTGGTGCTGTCACGATGGCTTTCGGCGATGACTTCGACGATGCCAACGATCGCCTTCGCCGTCAGTGAATGATAGAAAAACCCGCGGTCTCCGACCTTCATCGCACGCATGTAGTTGCGGGCCTGGTAGTTTCGCACACCATCCCATTCCTCACCCGCGTCCCCCTTGGCCACCTGCTCATCCCAGCTCCAGGTCGACGGTTCGGACTTAAACAACCAGTAAGCCATAGGCTAACCTCTCACCTATCGTTTGGACGTCACATGTTCCGCCGGACTTTCGTGGTTTGAAGCTCCGATCGCAAACACAAAATCACTCCGGGCGCAGCGGTCGTGCCATCAGCGACCCGGTCGCCTGGGCTATGTTCAGATTACCGTCAAGCAATTCCGAAACCATTGTCATAATCGGCAATCCAAGATTTTCCGCCTTCGCGATGCGGGCGATGGCGCGGGCGGTGGCGATACCCTCCGTAGTAACCGTGGGAGTTATCCGCCCATGTGCTCCCAGATCGAGGCCGAACGTATAGTTGCGGGACTTTTTCGATGTCGCCGTCAGCACCAGGTCACCAAGACCGGACAATCCGGCGAGGGTTTCGGAGCGGGCGCCGCGTGAATGCGCGAACCGTACCATTTCGGCGAAGCCGCGCGTCATCACCGCGGCGCGGGCGCTCTCGCCGAGGCCCGCCCCGATGGCCATTCCACAGGCGATAGCGACTACGTTCTTCAATGCGCCACCGATCTCGACCCCACGCATATCCGTGCTTGTGTATATACGTAGATTGGCCGTGGACAGCGTTCGCTGCAGCATGGATACCCTATCTTCATCCGTTGCGGCGAGAACCAGCGCCGTAGGCGATCCTCCCGCGATTTCGGCGGCGAATCCGGGGCCGGACAGCAGGGCCGGCGTCGCTGACGGAACGGCTCGGTCAATTCGCGAGGCCGGTCCAAAACCCGAGTCGAGATCGATGCCTTTGCAGCAGGCGATCAGGTGTCTTCCGCTCAGGAAATCCCTGAATTGGGCCAGAATATCCGAAAGCGACTGCGAGGGCACGGCGAGAAGTACCGTTTCGGATGCGGCAAGGTCGGTGGCTGCGTCGGTTGGCTTGAGAAGTTCGGGAAGACGGATTCCCGGCAGGCGATGACGATGCTCGCCGACTCGAATCATTTCGGTGACATGATCGGTGTTCCTCGCCCACAGCGTCACAGGCTTGCCGTTTCGCGCCAAGGCCACGGCGAGAGCCGTTCCGAAAGCTCCCGCTCCAAGTATCCCGATCATGCTTTCGCTCCGCGCTTTCCACCTCCAAGCATCGGACGGCTACGCTCGTCAAGCGGCCAGCGAGGTCGGGCCGAAAGTGTCATGTCATCGAAGATACCGAGCCGAAATCGCTCCAGCCCCGCCCAGGCGATCATCGCCGCATTATCGGTACAGAGCACGACGGGAGGTGCGACAAAGCCTATTCCATTGTCTCCGGCAACTTCTTCAAGCGCTCTCCGGATGGTTTGATTCGCGGCAACGCCACCGGTCACCGCAAACATGGGTACCGGTGGATTATGTTCGATATAGAGATCTATCGCGCGCCGGGATTTTTCCGCCAGGACATCCGCGACGGCGGACAGGAACCCCGCACACAGATCGGCGCGGTCCGACCGGGTCAGTCCACCGCGTCCGGCGACCAATCGATCACGGGCGCGCAGCATCGCCGTCTTCAGACCGGTGAAGCTCAAATCGCAGCAGGGGCGGTCAATGAGCGGTCGCGGAAAGCTGAACCGACAGCTGTCACCAATCGCCGCCTCTTTCTCCACCGAGGGACCACCAGGCTGTGGAAGCCCGAGAAGCTTCGCTGTCTTGTCAAAGGCTTCACCCGGGGCATCGTCGATGGTTCCGCCCAGGCGCAGATAGCTCTCCGCGCCATGGACGATCAGGAACTGGCAATGGCCACCGGAGATAAGCAAGGTCAGATACGGAAAGTCCACACGATCCATGAGGCGTGGGGTCAACGCATGGCCGGCCAGATGGTTGACACCGATAAGCGGTAGGTCCGCAGCGACCGCCAGACCCTTCGCGCACATCACTCCCGCCAGCAATCCACCGATCAGTCCGGGACCGGCCGTCACCGCGATCGCATCTATGTCGGACAGTTGAAGGCCCGCGTCCCTCAGAGCCGCTTCGACACAATGATCGAGCTTCTCGGTGTGGGCACGGGCGGCGATTTCGGGAACGACACCACCAAACGTTTCGTGGAGGTCCGTCTGACCAACGATGATCGAAGACAGAATTTCCGGCGATCGATCACCGTTCTGACGGACAACGGCGGCGGCTGTATCGTCACAGCTGCTTTCCAGTCCGAGGATCGTGACGAAGTCATCCATGATGCCGCCGGTTGCGTCTCAGAGGCCTTGCGGGGTAGCATCCGGGAGCATCCCTTGCAAATACGCGACCTCCAATTTGCCGTATGACGCTCCTTCCTTGCTCCTGACCCGCCCTCGTCCGCAGTCGGAACGATTCGCGAGGCTCTGCCATGAGCGACTCGGAGATATGAACACGGTCATATCGCCTGTGCTGCGGATCGTTCCGAGCGCCAGGGTTATCGACCTAGGCGGGATCGGCGGGGTGATTCTAACTTCTGAAAACGGCGCACGGGCGCTGAAAGGTGTGGCGGCGGTCACGGGCGTTCGAGCATGGTGCGTCGGGGATCAAACCGCGAGAGTGGCCCAGGAACTGGGCATGCGCACCAGTTCGGCGGGTGGCGATGCCGATGCTTTGGTGTCCATGCTGATCGAGGACAATCCAGCGGGTACGCTCATGCATGCGCATGGTGTCAGAACGAAAGGCGATGTGGTTGTTCGTCTTCGCGCGGCGGGACTTCGGGTGGAAAGTCGAATCGTCTACGAGCAGATACCGTTACCGCTGACACACGCGGCGCACAGCTGCCTGCATGATAGGTTCCCGGTGATATTACCGTTGTTTTCCCCGCGGTCCGCCGAGCTTGCGGGAAAAGCGGCGCTTACCGCGGTCGCTCCACTTACGGTCATAGCTCTGAGCCAGGCGGTTTTCGAGGCATGGGAAGGGCCAGCACCCCAACAGCTTTCTATTGCGGAACGTCCCGAATCCACCAATATGCTGGAAAGCGTCGCCGTGCATTGGACGTCGCTTACGTCTTGACGCGGGCATTCATCGGTTTCGGGCGTCGGTCCAATGGCCGATTCAAGCGGTGTGTCGGCAACTCAGAGGTTCTTCGACGTGGCTGAATCAGACAGACCGAACCGGTTCCGGAAATCGCCGTCCAAGGAGGGTGAGCCTGCCGTACATGACCTTGAAAGCGTGGACGGCATCAATGGAATTGCCAAAGAAGATTCGGAGAACGATCCTGACAAGAATTCGATTGCGCGCGAGGCGGAACCGGAGAAAGGCGCGTCTCCGGAGAGTGATCACCATCGCCGAACGGAATCCACCACCAGGGTGTCCGACGGGCTTGATAGTTCCGAACCGCCAGCGCAAGGCGCAATGCCGATATACCGAAGAAGGTGGCTTTATCCAGCCGTCGCCGTTGCCGTTCTGGTTTCGGCGGGATTCGGGGGCGGCGTCATCTATCTTTCGGGATCGCATAACCGGGACGAAATCAAAGGCTCCATCGAAACGCTCGAAGCCGGATTCGCCCGATACGAAGCCGAACTGCTCGAGCGTTCGACGCGCATCGATGGCCTTGAGGCCAACCTAGGCGCCGCCGAGAATCGAATTGCCGGATTGCAGACCGTTATGGAAGCGGAGTCGGATCGAATCACCGTACTTCAAGCCGAGAACCTTGAGGGCGACGCATCGGCGGCGACACGTCTTGAACTGAGAGACATCGGCGAAGCCTTAAGGAATGACCTTAGCCGGATCGATGCCGAGCTGGTGGCGCTGCGGGAGCGGATTGAAAGCGTCGAGGCTCAGCCGATCCCGATCACCGAGCTGCCGGAAGAGATCGTAGACGCCTATGACCGGCAGCTTGCCGAGATGCTTGACACGGTCGATGAGCGGTTCAGTCGGATGCAGAGCGCTTTGGATGCCGGAATGATGAAGATCGAAGCCAGGATCGAAACTGCGACGCTTTCGGAACAGGACGCGAAGAAAGCCGAGAATGCCGCCTCTGCGCGTGAATCCCTTGCGAAAATCGTCGCCGCACTTAACAGTGGGGCGGTGTTTGCCACGGAACTCGATGTCCTGCAGGCGGCCAGTGGAGCTAGAGCTCCAGAGGCGTTGAAATCCGTTGCTGACAAAGGCGTGCCAACCCGTGACGAACTTACGGCGGCGTTTCCGGAAGCTGCCCGAGCGGCATTGAACGCTGCGACTGAAGAAGCCGGGGAAAATGGAGATATCGGCCCCGTTGGTGCGTTTCTCCGCAGGCAGTTGGGGATTCGATCGCTGGAACCGCGTGAAGGTAACAGCCCCGACGCGGTGCTCAGCCGAGCGGAGGCGGCGGTGCGCACGGACGATCTCAACATTGCTTTGAGTGAGATCGCGACTCTGCCGGAATCCGGGCGGACCCGATTTGCCGAGTGGATCGGTTTGGCGGAGCGCCGTCGCGATGCATTGGATGCCATCGCGGACCTTTCGGCGCGACTGGGCGACTGAGGACGCCGAAATGCTCTGGTCACTCACCAAAGTTATCCTGTTCGTCGGGCTGGTCATGGCGCTGGCGCTTGGTGCGGAGCATTTGATCGAAGCCGAGGGCGGCATCCGCATGACCGTCGGGACGGTTGAGTTCAATCTCCGGCCTTTGCAATCGGTGATCGCACTGATTCTTCTAATGCTGGTAACTTGGCTTTTCCTGAAGCTGGGATCTCTTGTTGTGGCGACGGTTCGTTTTCTCAACGGTGATGAGACGGCGATTTCACGCTGGTTTGACCGAAATAGGGAACGCAGGGGATACAGGGCATTGGCCGAAGGGCTGGTGGCGCTCGCTTCCGGCGATGGACGCGAAGCGATGAACAAGGCAACGCGGGCCAACCGGTATCTGCGCAAGCCGGAACTCACAGACCTGATTACCGCCCAAGCCGCTGAACTGGCAGGTGACGAGCACCGGGCGGAGACCGTCTATAAAAGACTGTTGAGCCATGATGCGACCCGCTTTGTCGGTATTCGTGGGATTATGAAGCAGCGGCTTGCCACCGGCGACACGGACACCGCGATGAAACTGGCCGAGAAGGCATTCGCCCTGAAACCCAAACATGAAGAGACACAGGACATCCTTCTTGGGTTGCAGGCCGAAAAGTCCGACTGGAAGGGCGCTCGCGGAACCTTGGCAACGAAGTTATCCACAGGAACGCTCCCACGGGATGTGTTCCGTCGTCGTGATGCTGTGCTTGCCCTCAGTCAGGCGAAATCCGCCTGGGATGATGGCATGGTCCCTGACGCTGAGCGGCATGCGATCGAAGCCAACCGCCTCTCCCCCGATCTCATACCGGCCGCCGTTCTGGCGGCTCGTGGACATATAACCCAAGGCAAAAAGCGTCAGGCCGCACGTGTGCTCAAGAAAGCCTGGGAGGTTCTGCCGCATCCCGACCTTGCGGCCGCATTCGCCGAAATCGAGCCCGATGAATCACCTGAACAGCGGCTCAAGCGGTTTGGTGCGCTTACGAGGATGCATCCGGATGAACCGGAAACGAAAATGCTTCTCGCCGAACTGCACATCGCGGCGGAGGAGTTTCCGTCGGCACGGCGGTCGCTCGGGGATTTGGTCAGGGACATCCCGACCGCGCGGGCCTTTACGATCATGGCGGTGATCGAGCGTGGTGAAGGCGCAGAGGAGAAGGTCGTGCGTGGCTGGCTGACACGCGCTGTGACCGCATCGCGTGGACCACAATGGATCTGCGGGAATTGCCGACATATTCACGCAGCTTGGGTTCCTGTCTGCAAGAGCTGCGACGCGTTCGACGCACTTGCCTGGAGTGTTCCCGAAGAAAGCGAGGTCGCAATGCCGGAGTCCACGGGAATGCTGCCAATCATCGTAGACCAGCCGAAGGTCGATCATGATTCCTTTGCGTTCATTGATGGGGGTCAGGACGATATTAAAGACGACGAGATGTGGGATACACTTCGTGGCGATCGCACAGAGCATTCCTGATTCATGCGTTCACCCCATGAAGGAAGCCATATAACGGACACCCCGCTGGATTCAGACCGACCCCCTGAAGAACAGGGAGGTTCGAGAATGACAGGTCCAAAGCAGATTCAGTCACGCCTCAATGAGGCATAAGTCTCCCAGCTCCTACAGGATGCGAAGCGGTAGTATGAAAAATTCATCCGACTCGCCGATCTGGCTGACAATCCCGAAATTGATGAGATCGCTCACCCCCGGTACGCCTGGGACAACCCAATAGATCTGCAGTGATGGGTCTGTAGAATGCCCAGTTGGGCCGATATTGGCCTACACCGGGTTAACCGGTCAACCTGCCGTGATCGATGCGCTTCAAGAAGGGTGGAGCTGTGGCCATCGAGTTTAACACCTGCGCGACATACTTCCCGACTTGGGATTCGCCCCCAAGCATCACCTCTGGCATGCGTTCGATCGATGAGCCGGTCGACTGTGTCGAACTTTTCTATACCAACCTGAAACAGGAAAACAGTGCATGCCAAGCGTTAACCCGAAGATCTTGATTTGGGCACGTGAGTCCGCTGGACTTACACCGGAGGAAGCGGTCCAAAAACTGGCGATCAGGACCGCATGGGGCTTTGAACCTCTTGAGCGTCTCGCTCAGCTAGAGGTCGGTGATATTGCGCCAACAAGGTCCATGCTCGTCAAGATGTCGAAGCACTTCCGTCGGCCATTACTGACTTTCTAACCTAGTGTCCGCCAGAAAGCTGACAAGGTGCGATTTTTTCGCGGTAAATGACGGAATTCGCCTTGCGGGGATTCACCGGATATGGCGGTCAGGGTATGCCGCGGAATCCGCCAGTCCTCCCCTTCAGGAGGCCCCCATGCGCAGGGTCCACGACACCCAGCGGAGGCCCGGCGCCCCCGACATCAGGAGGATCAGGCCGACCGTGAAATCGAGGGACGACATCCCGGCGATCCTGATCGGCCTCCAGGACCCCTGCGGCGACGAAGGGACCCGAAAGCGGCTGTTCGGGCTTCCGGGCAGGATGGTGCCGCCCGGAAAGAGCCGCCGGGTCGGCATGCCGGGGATGGAGCCGTTGACCATCCTGGTGCCGGGGGTCGTGAAGCAGGGTCCCGGGTGCGGTTTCGACCGGCTTCGGGAACCGGCGAACCGACACATCCCGATCCGGCGAAGGCCGGAGGCCGGGCCACGGCCCGTGGGATGTGGACGGATACGGATACGAATACCAGCGTCTGGTTGACAGCGTGTCGCTCCCCTCGCCGGAGCTTCCCGCCGGGGTCGGAAGGATGGTCGTGGAGAGGGGCCACAGGGTGGCCGGAAAAAAGCCTGGCGCCGCGTCGCGCGGCCGCCGTCATTCCTTCGTGGCCGGGACCGACGTCCACCATCCGACCGACCGCAGCCTGCCGATGGACGCGGCGCGGTGCATGGTCCGGGACGTGTCCCGGGCCTGCGGGGGCTGGGGCCGCCCGGCTGGCGGCGGAAGGAATGCCTTTGCGGAAAGCTCCGCAGGCTCTGTCCCGGTGTCGCCACGTCACGGCCCGCCAACCCGCGCCCGAGGGACGTGGAGGCGCCGCTCCGGCTGGCGCCGAAGCTGGCGGACAGGGCGGAGATCGACGGCAGGTTGGGCATCCCGGGCCCATCGGACAGTATCCGGGGCTTCATCGGCCATGTCAGGCCCCGGGCGGACCTGACCGGACGGCGGATCCTGAAGGGCGGGACGATCCCGCACCGCGGGAAGGTGCACCCGATATCCGGGCCGCACACGCGCTGGATATCGAAGGGAAAGGCCGGGGTCCCGGTGGCGCCCGGCGTCCCCGTCCGCCTCCTTGAGGACCGTCACGGATTCCGCCCGCACCGTTCCGTCATGCGGGAGGGGAGCGACGTGGACGTGGCGGTCCCCATGGGCGGGGAGGCGCGGGCCCGGTTCCCCGACCTGTCGGTGGTGAGCTTCGACCGCGGTCCGCACAGCCCCCCGGACCGGCTGGGGCCTGCCGGGATGCCGGGGCCGACGCGATGCCCCGCAGGGGCAGGCTGTCGAAGGCGGAATCCGCCGGATCCGGCCCTGTCACCGGAAAAACACGGGGTTGTCTGGCGGACACTATCTCCGTGATCATGGCCTGAACGGCCTCCTCGGCCTTCCCCGGCAGCGCGGCAGGCGCCATATGATCATCGTTGGTGGGATTGAAGCGCGGGACCGGCACCGACCACCGGGGAGTCTGCGCGAAATGCCGTCCACCGGACCGCGCTCGTGCGAACACCCGGGTCAGAACGGGAGCGTTGAGTATGGCCACAAGATACACCGCCTCGTCCGCGCTTTCGACGGGGGCTCTGTGCAGAGTGTCCTGGAGGAACGTCGCGCCTTCCCTGACGGAGCAGGCTCTCATCACGTCACCCGCCGTCGGATACACCACCAGGAACCGTCCCGTTCCGCGCAGCGGAAGCTGGGCCGACAGCTTGCCGTTGTGGTCGATCCGCGCCGCAAGCGTCTTCGGAGTGCTCCGCCCGGAACGGCTCCTTCCGAGCCTCCCGCAGCTACAGCGGAAGGCCAGCCGCATTGAGGGGAACGATAGCCCGCTCCCCCTTCCCGGGAGAAAGCGCGAAGGACAGAAGCTGCTTCGATTTCAGCGGCGTCGCCACTCACGAGGACGGCAGGTCGCTGGAACGAAGCCTGATGCCGGACCAGGGGTCATGGCTGGAATTCACCGTCGACACGGTGACGTATCCTTCCCGACCGGCGGGCCCAGCGACGGTCGCCATCGCGAGAACCCGGGAGTCACCGTCGCCCCCTGCTTCCACTGCCCTGGCGCATAATCCGACGCCTTCCGTAGCAGTGGTGCCCCAACGCGCCAGTGCAGGAGCCTTTCGGGCCGCTTCAGGCTATGATCGGATGCGGGGGCCTGCCTCTGGGACAGAACGCCTTCAGGAAGGCATGGCCTTTGCCCGACGGCATTCCCGAGGTCCGCACTTCATACGGTGCGCGACTCTTTCGCGCGTCATTTCCTCCGAATGCGTTCACGACACCGAGATCAAGGCCCTGCGCCAGGATTTCCCGGTGCAGGCTTCGGAATCGCTCCCAGTTCCCGCCCCGCAGGGCAGACGCCCTGACGACCCAAGCCGCGGGATCATGATCCGGCCACGCGAGGCACATCTGGCGGCAGTTGCGGATGAACAACTGGGCGATGTCGAAATTCGGTGCCTGTATGCCTCCGCTCCAAAGCCCTTGGCTCTCCCGACATTCCGGGTTTTTCCCGGCGGCGGCCTTGAGCGGAACAAGCACGCCAGGGACAGGCTGAACGCCGGACGCGGAGGCGTGGGAAAGACCATCGTGCTCGGCGCGAAGGACCGGGATACCAACAGGGTCGCCGCGAAGGTGGTGCCGGACACCAGGGCGAAGACGCTTCAGGGCTTCGTCGAGGAACGCACCGATCCGACGGCGCAGGTCTACACCGACGACAACGCGTCATACGTCGGCATGAAGCGCCAGCACGGAACGGTGCGCCACAGCGCCGGGGAATACGTCCGGAAGCAGGCCCACACCAACGGCATGGAGTCCTTCTGGGCCACGCTCAAGCGCGCCCACAAGGGCGTCTACCACAAGATGAGCAGGAAGCACATGGACCGATACGTCCGGGAGTTCGCCGGACGGCACAACGTGCGGGAATACGACACCATCGACCAGATGGAGACGATGGTCAGCGGCATGGAGGGAAAGCGCCTGAATTACCGCACGCTCAAGGCCGACAACGGACTGCCGTCCGGAGCGAGGCCATGACCGCCGGACGCCGGATCGCCCACCGGATGCCCGACCCCATACCGGACACCCCCGAGAACGTGGCGCTGGCCATCATGCGGTCGCCGCCGAAAAAGAACTGGCGTTTCATGGGCGCCGACACGGACGGCGGGTGGAAACCAGCCGATCCAACGCCGGAGGAGATACGCGACGCCATGGATGCGGCTGCGCAGGCCGTCGCGGCGCCTGAGAGTTTGAATCATAAGTCACTGATATAATTATACTATTGTTTTTCATGGGGTTGACGCCCTCGCCACCCGCCTGAGCAGGAACCGGCAGGCGGCCAGCGTTCGTTCGTGCCTCACTCACGCCCGGACCGGTGGCGCGTGATGCCTCACCCCGGATGCCGGCGGGTTCCCGCAGAGGCGCCCGCAGTCCTTCGACAGGCGGCGGCACCGGCCCATCCAGGCGAAGGTCCGCTCCACGACCCACCGGCGGCAGGGAACAGTGAACCCTTTGACATCCTTCGGTTTTTCGACGATCCCGATCACGTCCGGCAACCCCATCCCCCCAGGCCGCTCCCGCAGCTTCGGACCCGGGTGGCCACCGTCGGCGAACAGCTTACACACCGTCGGGGCCGTCTCCAGCAGCTTCGCGATCAGGTCCGGCGCGCCGTCCCGGTCCTGGATGTCGGCGGTGTGAACCGTCATGACGATCGGCGTGCCGTCGGCGTCCACGATCAGGTGCCTTTTCCTCCCCTTCACCCTCTTCCCGGCGTGGTGGCCGCGGGGCCCGCCGCTCTCCGTGGTCTTCACCGACTGGCTGTCGACCGGGGCGGCGGCCGGCTCCGCGGAGCGCCCCGAACACCGCCGCGCGGGGTCCCGGAGACGATGCACGATACGCGCCGGGAGCCCGCTCCGCCGCCATGCGTAAAAATGGTTCCGGTCGGTGGAAAACGGTGGATATCCAGAGGGTGACGCGCGCCACCGGCATCCCGTGGACAGGATATACCGGCCCGCGTCGAACACCGACCGGAGGTCGACCCCGCGCGGCCGTCCCATCCTTCCCTGCTTCGGCAGCATCGGCTCGATGATGGTCCATTCGGCGTCGGTCAGATCGTTTTGACTGTGGTCGTCCGGGCGCTTATGGATCTGTTGGGTGGTCCTGTTCCAGGGCATGGCTCTCTCCGTATTTGGTTGTGTTCACCAACCGGAATGCCACATCCTGCGGGACCACTCAACTTATGGAACAAACTCTGAGACTCTGGAGACGGACGCGGCCAAAGCCCTGGACCGCCGCGACACCCTGCTGCTGGCGACGCGCCGCAGCAATCCCGGTTACTGGACATGGGCAAAACTGGCGAAAGCATTCAACATGGACTCCCGGTCGACCGCCATGCGGGCGGCCAGACGCGCCCGCACCCTGGAAGGCCAGGATCGATCATCACGGAAAAGTTAGTTCACAGCCGATCCGCGATCTTCTAAAGCCGCGCGGCGCAATGACGCGCACAGCCCTGGAGGGCTTTAATCATCCAACTTCCAGATAAGGCTGGCCGGTTTTCAGACACCGGCCAGCCAACCTCGCACGGCGGGTCACTCTGGAGATCAAACCGCGTTTCCTTTCTCGATCAGTATTTTTTCATCCCCCGTTCCGCTCTGAAGTGCAACACCGTTGATGGTGGGAAGCCGCGTTTCGGGTGCAGCATCCTGCGAATCGGCAAGATAACGGCGACAGTCCCTGTGCGCAGGATAGGAGAGTGTCATGCCCGAGGGCTACCGTCATCTGACCTTCGACGAAAGATGCCGGATATACGCGACGGGGAAAGGCGGGCTTTCGAACGGGGCCATCGCCAGGCGGCCGGGCCGCCATCCGGCCACCATATCGCGGGAGATCCGACGCAACGGCGGCGGGCGGGGATACCGGCAGGGACAGGCGTGGAGGAAGGCCACCGGGCGCCGGAGCGGGGCCTCTTCGGTCCCGGGGAAGCTGACGGAGGAGCGCCGGGCGAAGGTCGTGGCGAAGCCGGGGAGGGCTGGAGCCCGGAACAGGTCCCGGGGCGTCTCCGGCTGGAGGACCCCGGCATGGTCGGCCGTCAGCGGATATACGACCTCGTACGCGCGGACCGCGGGACGGAGGAACGCTTTTCGGGCACCTGCGGCGGCGGGGAAAGAAACCGAACCGGAAGGGTGGCCGCCACGCGGGCCGGGGTCACATCCCGGGCCGGAGGGACATCCCGGAGCGCCCGAAAGAGGTCGGGGCGAAGGCGAGAATCGGCGACTGGGAAGCGGACACGGTGATCGGCGGGGGACACGGCGGTGCGGTGGTGTCGCCTGTGGACAGATGCCCGGAATTCACGCCTGTCCAACGGGTTGACGGAAAGAGGGCGGAGGCGGCCGGCGGGGCGGTGACC
>CBDAVS010000026.1:0-29178 GCA_965201085.1 uncultured Rhodobacter sp.
CACTTCAGAGCGGAACGGGGGGTATATGCTTGGGGCCAATCACGTCCTTCCGCCCGAGTGATGAGGCGGACCTCCATCTTCGTCGGTACCGGAAAGATTTCGTCGGTACCGGAAAGATGAATCTCGCCTGATGACGGTCCAGTTCGAGATGCCAACGCGGCGATGCTCACGTGCATCGATAGGATTGGACGTCTACCTTCGTCGCAAGCAGGATAAATGGGATCATGATGAAAGGCCGCATGACCGCTGCGCTACAGAGGCGGAGTGATCAAAGCAAGGGAGTCCCACGGAAATCCGAATCGGTCCCGCTCCGGAGTGTCGGCACCCGGATAGTCGGAGTTCGCATGACTATCTGGCTTCAGATCACCGGACGCCGAGTGAGACCACGACCCGCATAGCTGTCGATATCACTCCCATTCGATTGTACCCGGTGGTTTGGAAGTGATATCATAGACCACACGATTGATGCCGGGCACTTCGTTGACGATCCGCGTCGCGGTCTCGACGAGAAACTCGTGGTTGAACGGATAGCAGTCCGCCGTCATGCCATCGATGCCTGTTACCGCTCGCAGCGCACAGGCATAGTCATAGGTCCTTCCATCTCCCATGACACCTACCGTGCGCACCGGGAGAAGGGCGACGAATGCCTGCCAGATATCATCGTAGAGGCCGTGTTTTCGGATCTGTTCGATATAGACGGCATCGGCGTTTCGCAGGATGTCGAGCTTCTCCTGCGTAATCTCGCCGGGACAGCGAATGGCAAGACCGGGACCGGGAAAGGGATGGCGATCGATAAAGCGCCCTGGCAATCCAAGCTCGCGTCCAAGTAATCGGACTTCGTCCTTGAACAGCTCCCGCAACGGTTCGACCAGCTCCAGGCCCAGGTGCTCGGGTAGACCTCCTACATTGTGATGTGACTTGATGACGGCTGACGGCCCGCCGGAAAAGCTTGCCGATTCAATAACATCGGGATAGAGTGTTCCCTGGGCGAGAAATTTCGCACCGCCGGCCGCCACCGCACGTGTCCGAAACACGTCGATGAAGAGCTTGCCAATCGTTTTTCGCTTTGCCTCGGGATCAGTTACTCCACTCAGCGCTGAGAGGAACAGCTCGGATTCGTCCGCATGGATAAGCGGAATGTTGAAGTGGTCGCGAAACATGTCGACAACTTCGTCCGCTTCGTTCAACCGAAGCAGACCGTGGTCGACAAAGACACAGGTCAGCTGGTCACCGATGGCCTCATGGATCAGTTTGGCGGCAACAGATGAGTCCACTCCGCCGGAAAGACCGCAGATAACCCTGGCTCCGCCGACCTGTCGACGGATCCGTTCCACCGCTTCATCGCGATACGCCCCCATTGTCCAATCACCGGTGAAACCGGCCAGTCTGACAAAGTTCTCCAGCAATCGCCTGCCGTTCGGCGTATGATGTACTTCCGGATGGAACTGCACGGTATACAACCCTCGTACCGCATCGGCGGCGATCGCGAAGGGGGCTTTGGGAGAGATGCCGAAAACCTCAAATCCCTGCGGGAGATCGACGACGTGATCGCCATGGGACATCCAGACCTGTTCCGTGGTCTCGGTGAACCAACCATCAAGAAGGGATAGAGAACCCTTGGATGTTACATAGGCGCGTCCGAATTCCGAATTTATCCTACCGCTGTCCGTGGCTCCGGCGGCAATGTCGGAAATTGGCTTTTTTGTCTCTGAACCCGAAGACCGCGATCCCCGTTCCACCCGTCCTCCAAGCATCTGCACCATGACCTGCTGGCCATAACAGATGCCGAGAATCGGTATGTTCAACGAGAATATTTCCATGGGTGGGCGTGGTGAATTCTTGTCAACAACGCTCGCCGGACCGCCAGACAGAATTATGGCCAGCGGTGAGAACTTGGACAGGAAATCAGGTGTAACCTTCTGATATGGATGGATTTCACAATAGATACCCAATTCCCGTAGCCGACGTGCGATAAGCTGGGTGACCTGACTGCCAAAATCGATGACCAAAAGGCGTTGATGCATGTTCATGGAGGCGGGGTGTACTTGTCCGGGGAGCCCAGCGCAAGGGAACGGCGTATCGCCCCCAAGCCAATGCGGCGGACTTCAAATCCGCATTCACAGGTATGGCCGGTATGTCGTTTTCGCTTCCCAACTGACGCATATCGAAATGCGGGGAATGACTTGGCTGACTACCAACATCGGGAAAATCAGAGAACGGGAAGATTTATGACGAGGGCAGGCTCCGGTCGACGGTCACGGGGTGGCGGAGGCGCCGCCCGACGCGCCGAGCGCAGTGCCGTCCGCATTGAGGCGGCGCGATATATCGAGCGCAAAATCCCCAATTTCGACCTCCTCAATCAGGAGGCGCTGGAAATCATAGAGCTAAACGCCGAAACGATTCTGGAAGAGATCGGCGTGAATTTCATGGAGAATCCGACGGCTCTTGACCGCTGGAAAGAGGCCGGAGCCGACGTTGACGGCGAACGGGTGCATATCCCCCGCGGCCTTGCGCGGAAGCTATGCTCATCGGCCCCCTCTCGGTTCATACAGCACGCGCGAAATCCAAACCGCAGCGTTGAGGTCGGCGGTAACTCTCTGGTGCTGGCACCGGTCTACGGCCCACCATTCGTGCGGGACACCGCGATGGGACGTCGATACGCCACGATACAGGATTTCCGCAATTTCGTGAAACTCGGTTATATGTCGAAATGGCTGCATCACTCCGGCGGCACGGTCTGCGAACCCACCGATATCGCGGTCAGTAAGCGTCATCTTGACATGCTTATGGCCCATATGACGCTATCGGACAAACCTTTCATGGGTTCGGTGACGGAACCATCCCGCGCACGGGATTCCGTTGAAATGTGCGAGATTCTGTTCGGAGGACTCGATGACCGCGCGGTCATGACGTCACTTATAAACATCAATTCACCTCTGACCTTCGATTCGGTGATGATGGGTTCGCTTGAGGTCTATGCCGCCGCTAACCAGGCGAGCATCGTCTCACCCTTCATCGTCGGTGGTGCCATGGCGCCCGTCACCGTGGCGGGGGTCCTGACGCAGGTGCTTGCCGAGGTGCTGGCCGGCGTGAGCTACAGCCAGATCATCAGACCGGGGTCCCCGGTGGTGATGGGTGCGTTCGTCTCTTCCATCGATATGAATTCGGGCGCACCGACCTTCGGCACGCCGGAGGCAAGCCAGATCACCTACGGGGCCGGACAGTTGGCGAGACGGCTCAATCTTCCGTATCGATCGGGCGGTGCGTTCAGCGGCTCAAAGTTACCGGATGCCCAGGCTGCCTATGAAAGTGCGAATTCACTCAACGCCGCGCTCCTTAGCGGTGTGAATTTCATGTTGCATTCCTGCGGATGGTTGGAGGGTGGTTTGGTCACCTCATACGAGAAATTCGTCATGGATGCGGACCAACTGGGTCTTCTGCACAGTCTGGCGGCCGGTGTATCCGTGGACGAAAACGCGCAGGCTATGGACGCGGTCCGGGATGTCGGGCCGGGGGGGCACTATCTAGGCTGTGACCACACTCAGGCCAATTTCAGGGAGGCGTTCTGGCGTACGGAGCTTTTCGATTACAAGCCCTTTGAAACCTGGGACGAGGAGGGGGCCTGCGATACGCAGGCGCTGGCGGCGAATCGTGTCGCCAAACTATTGAACGAGTATCGGCAGCCGGAGCTAGATCCGGGGATCTACGAAGCACTGACGGGTTACGTAACCTCAAAAAAAGCCGAGTCACCTGACAGCTTCGTTTAGCTGCCCAACATCTGGTTTTCCGTTTTCAGGAGATTCGATTCCTCGAATCGAAACGCGCGTGAGGTGGCGTGATTTGGTATCGGCGTCAATCGGGGGGCATTCGATTGCATTACCCGAGTGATATCAATAGGTTATCAACTGCAAGCACACTTATTTGTTAGCGGTGGAATTGGTTCGATCGTGGCCGGGTGACACGTTTGGACAGCGACGGGCGCACGGTGTTCCCGCGCGCCCGGTCTTGAACTGCCAATAATCAGGTTGTGCGCCGAAAGGCAGTAGCTAGTGTCCGCCAGAAAACTGCCAAGCTGCGGTTTTTTTGTGGCCCCCGTTCCGCTCTGAAGTGCAACACCGTTGATGGTGGGAAGCCGCGTTTCGGGTGCGGCATCCTGCGAACCGGCCGGATAACGGCGACAGTCCCTGTGCGCGGGATAGGAGAGTGTCATGCCCGAGGGCTACCGTCATCTGACCTTCGACGGAAGATGCCGGATATACGCGACGGGGAAAAGCGGGCTTTCGGACGGGGCCATCGCCAGGCGGGCCGGGCCGCCATCCGGCCACCATATCGCGGGAGATCCGACGCGACGGCGGCGGGCGGGGATACCGGCAGGGACAGGCGTGGAGGAAGGTCACCGGGCGCCGGAGCGGGGCCTCTTCGGTCCCGGGGAAGCTGACGGAGGGGCGCCGGGCGAAGGTCGTGGCGAAGCCGGGGAGGGCTGGAGCCCGGAACAGGTCCCGGGGCGTCTCCGGCTGGAGGACCCCGGCATGGTCGGCCGTCAGCGGATATACGACCTCGTACGCGCGGACCGCGGGGACGGAGGAACGCCTTGCGGGCACCTGCGGCGGCGGGGAAAGGAACCGGACCGGCAGGGCGGTCGCCACGCGGGCCGGGGCCACATCCCGGGCCGGAGGGACATCCCGGAGCGCCCGAAAGAGGGCGGGGCGATGACCGACCTTCCCGAGGGTCCCGGGGCCAGGGTCCACACGATCACGGCGGACAGCGGCAGGGAGTTCGCGGGGCACGCGAAGGTGGCGAAGGCGCTGGAGGCCGATTTCCTCCTCCCGACGCCCCACCACTCGTGGGAGCGGGGCCTGAACGGGCACACCAACGGGCTGCCGCCCCGGTACCTGCCGAAGGGGACCGACCTGCGGCAGGTCACGGACGCCCGCTTGCAACGGGTCCAGGACATCCTGAACGCGCGCCCCCGCAAGGCGCTCGGCTACCTGACGCCGGCGGAGGCTTTCGCGCGGGCGCGGCCTCCCTGAGGCGCTTCGCCCCGTCGGCCGACGGGGGAGAGGGAATTCCGCAGGCGCGCCCGCCCGGTTTCGGTCGGGCCACCCCTTCCCTCGCCCGGACGGGCGCGCCACCTCCCGCCGCGGGGCCCTGCCGCCGCCGGGAGGCCCGGTTACGCTCCGATCCGAAGGGACAGCCGCCGTATTCCGCGTGGAATCCGGGGCCCTGGCCGGAAAATCCCTCAACACCGGCCCGCCTCCTCCGCTCGGGCCACGCCCTCGCTCCGGAGGCGGGCCGGTGTTGCACTTCGGACTGGAAGTGGGGCGGTAAATGACGGAATCCGCCTTGCGGGGAATCACCGGATATGGCAGTCAGGGGGCGATTTCACCACCATATGCCGCGGAATCCGGCAATTCTCCCCACTGGAGGCACCGATGCGCAGGGTCCACGACACCCGGCGGAGGCCCGGCGCCCCCGACATCACCGGGATCAGGCTGGACGTCAGGTCGCGGGACGACATCCCCGCGGTCCCGATCGGCCTCCAGGACCCCTGCGGCGACGAAGGGACCCGAAAGCGGCTGTTCGGGCTTCCGGATCGGATGGTGCCGCCCGGAAAGAGCCGCCGTGTGGGCGGGCCGGGGATGGAACCGTTGACCATCCTGGTGCCGGGGGTCGTGAAGCAGGATCCCGGGTGCGGTTTCCACCGGCTTCGGGAACCGGTGAACCAGCACATCCCGATCCGGCGAAGGCCGGAGGCCGGGCCACGGATCATGGGACGTGGACGGATACGGATACGGATACGGATACGAATACCGGCGGCTGGTTGACAGCGTGTCGCTCCTCACGCCGGAGCTTCTCGCCGAGGTCGGAAGGATGGTCGTGGAGAGGGGCCACAGGGTGGCCGGAAAAAAAGCCTGGCGCCGCGTTGCGCGGCCGCCGTCATTCCTTCGTGGCCGGGACCGACGTGCATCATCCGACCGACCGCAGCCTGCCGATGGACGCGGCGCGGTGCATGGTCCGGGACGTGTCCCGGGCCTGCGGGGGGCCTAGGCCGCCCGGCTGGCGGCGGAAGAAATACCTTTGCGGAAAGCTCCGCAGGCCCTGTCCCGGTGTCGCCACGTCACGGCTCGCCAACCCGCGCCCGAGGGACGTGGAGGCGCTGCTCCGGCTCGCCCTGAAGCTGGCGGACAGGGCGGAGGCCAGCTGCGCGGAGATCGACGGTATGTTGGGTATCCCGGGCCCATCGGACAGTATCCGGGGCTTCATCCGCCATGTCAGGCCCCGGGCGGACCTGACCGGACGGTGGATCCCGGCGTTCCGGTCCGCCTCCTTGAGGACCGGCACCGGTTCCTCCTGCACCATTCGGTGATGTGGGAGGGGAGCGACGTGGACGTGGCGGTCCCCATGGTGGAGGAGGCGCGGGCCCGGTTCCCCGACCTGTCGGTGGTGAGCTTCGACAGGGGTCCGCAAAGCCTTCCGGACCGGCTGGAGCCTGCCGGGATGCCGGAGCCGACGCGATGCCCCGCAGGGGCAGGCTGTCGAAGGCGGACCGCGTCCGGGAAAGTGGGGAGGCGTGCCGCGGGGCGCGGCGCGCCCACGTCGCCGGCGGGTCGGCCATCAACAGCCTGGAGCACCGTGGCCTCGACCGGGTGCGGAGCCACGGAAAGGAGGGTTTCGCCGGCGCCGTGGCGCTGGCGGTGCTGGCCGCGAACGTCCACCGCCCCGGCCTGATGCCGCCGGCGAGGGAGCGCCCCGTGCTCTCCGCCGCCTGACCGGGGCGTCCACCGGTAAACCGGCCCATGGAAGGTCCCGCCGCTGCGGGGCCCGGACCGGCGCGCCCGCGGGCCGGCGGAGGCCCGGATGTTCATCATATGTTCCCGCCACCGACCGTCCCGTCGAAGCCCCGGGCGGCGCTCCGACGGGCCCGGCCAAGGGTCCCGTGAAGCCGGAATCCGCCGGATCCGGCCCGATCCCCGGAAAACACGGGGTTTTCTGGCAGACACTAGCTACGGGTCGTGTCGCGAGTTTGGTGGAAATTCGAAAACGGTGTAATCTCCGGGTGAACATGGTTTCGCCCGATCAGGCGGCGAGGTCAGGGGTGACGGGCCCGGCCGGCAGGGACAGGGTCCGCCAGCCATCGACCTTTCGCATCCGGATCCGGCCGGAGGCCGGAAGAGCCCACGGAAGCATGGGCACGGTCTCCGCGCAGGGCGGAAGGGTCCGCGTCCTTATCCGCCTCCGGAACCCGCCGTTGAGTCTCCCGATGGCATTGGTCGTCCGCGCCGGTCCCCACCGCGTCGGGTCGAGCCGGGTGAAGGTGAACGGCCGGTCTCCCGCCTCCTCCAGGCTGTCGGCGACGGCCCGGCACCTCTTCCGCCACTTCCCGGGGAACGCCCTGCGGCGGCGCCCGATCTCCTCCGCGGTCCCGGCGTGGATCATGTCGCGGCAGTCACCGCCGATCTCCCCGTGCAGGCGCTTCGGGGCGTGGCCCGGCAGGTTGCGGTGCCTGTGGACCGTGCGGCGCTGGACCGGCGGATCCCCGCCCCATAGCCTGGTGAGCGCGGCCTCGGGACCGGGCGCGCCGTCGACGATGACGAACTCCGGCCGCCTGGGGCCGCGCGCGTTGGGACCGGCCGGGAACCGGCTACACGCGGCGGTGCCCTCTCCGCCCGTCTTTCCTGTCGAAAGCAGGACCTTATGGCCGTCACGGCGCACACCGGCGGCGGCCAGCGCCGAGACGTCCGTCGCCTTTCCGTCGATCCGGGTCTTCATGACCGTGCCGTCCAGGATCAGGCGGACGATGTCCTCTTCGGCCAGGCTGCGCCGGCACCAGGCGTCCCGATCCGACCCGGTGCCGGGCGCGACTGACCGCGTCCCTGCTGACGGCCCCCATGAACAGCGCGAAAAGCGCCCGCCTCACCCGGCGCGTGTCCGTCTCGAACGTCCCGGTGACCCGCCGGTCGCGGTGGCCGTGACGGCAGCCCTTCACCTCCCCGGCTCCGGCCGCCGGTTGGGTGGTTGGGTTCACCCGGAGATTACACCGTTTTCGAATTTCCACCAAACTCGAGACACGACCGTAGCTACGCCTTCCTACGCAAACTCATGTTTTCAGGTAAGATCGAACCTGTCGAGATTCATGACCTTGGTCCATGCCGCCACGAAGTCTCGCACGAAGGCTTCCGTCCGATCGTCACAGGCATATTCCTCCGCGATCGCCCTTAGTTGGGAGTTGGAACCGAAAATCAGATCGACGCGCGTCCCGCTCCATTTTTTCCCATCGCCCGCCCGTCCGAGTCCCTCGAACTCCTCCTCGGCGGGAGACGTCGCCTGCCAATCGATATCCATGTCGAGCAGGTTGACAAAAAAGTCGTTGGAAAGAACGCCGGGGTGATCGGTGAATATACCATGGGAGCGTCCGCTGTGATTCGCGCCGAGCACACGCATTCCACCTACCAGGACGGTCATTTCCGGTGCCGTGAGCGTCATCAACTGCGCTTTGTCGATCATCAGTTCCTCAGCCGAAACACCTAAGTCACCCTTGAGGTAGTTGCGGAAAGCGTCCGCAACAGGCTCAAGAAAGGCAAAAGATTCGACATCCGTCTCTTCCTGCGTGGCGTCCGTACGACCTGGAGTGAACTGCACTTCAACGTTGATTCCAGCCGCCGCCACCGCCTGTTCAACGGCGACACATCCACCCAGAACGATCAGATCGGCAAGTGACACCGTTCTGTCGCCGCCCGTTTCGTTGAATTCCGACTGAATGCTTTCGAGCTTCTTAAGCACCTTTGCGAGTAGGGCG
The DNA here is from genome assembly GCA_965201085.1 of uncultured Rhodobacter sp. Lineage (GTDB taxonomy): Bacteria > Pseudomonadota > Alphaproteobacteria > Rhodobacterales > Rhodobacteraceae > JAPOUP01. The sequence goes on from CBDAVS010000026.1 coordinate 8,798, forward strand.
GGTTCGTTGACCTCCCAATCCTTCTGAGGCGCCAGACGAATCCGGGCACCATTGGCTCCTCCGCGCTTGTCGGAGCCACGGAAGGTTGAAGCGGACGCCCAGGCGGTGGAGACAAGCTCCGGGATTGACAGCCCTGAGTCCAGAATCCTGTCCTTTAATCCAGCAATATCGCCGGAATCGATTGGATCATGGTCGGCCGCCGGGATTGGATCCTGCCAAACGAATTCTTCCGCTGGCACTTCCGAACCAAGATAGCGGATACGAGGCCCCATGTCACGATGGGTCAGTTTGAACCAGGCTTTCGCGAAAGCGTCGGCGAATTCGTCCGGATTCGCATGGTAGCGGCGTGATATCCGTTCATAGGCCGGATCCATTCTCATGGCCATGTCAGCCGTCGTCATCATGATGGGGACGCGTTTTTCCGAACCGTCCACTTCAGGAGCGTGATGGTCCTCGGCCAGACCCACAGGGCGCCATTGGTTCGCACCGGCGGGGCTTTTCGTCAGGGCCCATTCATACCCGAAGAGCATGTTGAAATAGGCCATGTCCCAAGTCGTCGGAGTAGGGGTCCAGGCTCCCTCGATGCCGCTGGTTGTGGCGTGTACGCCCTTGCCGCTCGCATGGGCGTTTTTCCAGCCAAGGCCCATTTCCTCCATGGGAGCGCCTTCCGGTTCAGGGCCCACGAGGGCAGGGTCACCGGCACCATGTCCCTTTCCGAATGTGTGCCCACCCGCGACCAAGGCGACGGTCTCCTCATCGTTCATCGCCATCCGTGCGAAAGTCTCACGGATGTCCCGTCCTGACGCGACGGGATCCGGGTTACCGTTCGGGCCTTCCGGGTTCACGTAGATGAGACCCATCTGAACTGCCGCAAGCGGGTTTTCGAGGTCTCTCTCACCCGAATAGCGACGGTCACCGAGCCATTCGTCTTCCGAGCCCCAGTGGATGTCCTCTTCAGGTTCCCAGATGTCTTCGCGTCCACCACCGAAACCGATGGTTTTGAAGCCCATCGATTCCAGTGCGCAGTTGCCGGCTAGGATCAATAGATCCGCCCAGGATATCCTGTTTCCGTATTTTTTCTTGATTGGCCAGAGCAACCGACGAGCCTTGTCGAGATTGCCGTTGTCCGGCCAGCTGTTGAGCGGCGCGAATCTCTGCGAGCCTGACCCGGCACCGCCGCGGCCGTCACCGACGCGGTAGGTGCCTGCGCTGTGCCAGGCCATCCTGATGAAGAGCGGTCCGTAATGGCCATAATCGGCGGGCCACCAGTCCTGGCTATTGGTCATCAACGCATGAAGATCACGCTTCAGGGATTCGAGATCGAGTTTCCCGAACTCCTCGGCATAGTCGAATGTCCTTCCCATCGGGCTCGCCAACGGCGGATTCTGGTGCAGTATTTGAATATTGAGTTGGTTGGGCCACCAGTCACGGTTCGTCCTCGCCGCGAATGTCGTGTGAATAACCGGGCACCGAACCGTGCCGTCGCTGTCGTTTCCGTCCATGTTACCCTCCGGTGATATATCGGGTTTTCCGGACCGGCTAACGTGCGGAGCTTCGTTTGCCGGTGATCGGCCACCATCTGAAATCATTCTAATTCCTGCCTTCGGGCGTGCAACGCGAATCTTGTTCACACGGTCGCGAATTAGTCGGACACGATTGGTCTTGCCGGATGCCGATGGGGGACTTATTTCGGGGGATGCATGTCTAGAGGATGCAGCCCGTGCGTGACCTGCGAATTCCCGAAGAGCGCCATCCGGAAAAGGCGCACCGTCCGGTAAATCCGCAACCGAAGAAACCGGCTTGGATCCGGGTCAAGGCACCCAACACACGTGGATATCTCGAAACCAAGAAAATCATTCGTGATCATGGGCTTGCAACCGTCTGTGAAGAGGCTGGCTGCCCAAATGTCGGTGAATGCTGGTCGCAGGGACACGCCACGATGATGATCATGGGTGAGATCTGCACCCGCGGCTGCACCTTCTGCAACGTCGCGACCGGACGACCGGACACGCTCGATGTATTCGAGCCCGGACGGGTCGCCGATGCCGTGTGCAAACTCGGATTGAACCATGTGGTGATCACCAGCGTGGACCGGGATGACCTTGATGACGGCGGGGCCGAGCACTTCGCGAGGACCGTTCGCGCCGTGCGCAGGAAATCATCTGGAACCATGATCGAAATCCTGACTCCGGATTTCCTGAAATGCCCGCCCGCCGCACTTGAGACGGTCGTTGAAGCGAAGCCGGACGTTTTCAACCACAATCTTGAAACCGTTCCGGGGCTATATCCGACGGTTCGTCCGGGTGCGCGCTATTTCCATTCGCTGCGGCTTCTGCAGCGGGTGAAGGAACTTGAACCTTCGATGTTCACCAAGTCGGGAATGATGGTGGGCCTTGGAGAGGATCGGCAGAGCGTGCTGCAGGTGATGGATGATCTGCGGATGGCGGATGTGGATTTTCTGACGATTGGTCAGTACCTTCAGCCGACCCCCCGACATCATCGGGTCGATCGCTTCGTGACGCCGGAAGAATTCGCTGACTATGAACGCGCCGCCTATGGAAAGGGTTTCCTGATGGTTTCTGCGACTCCCTTGACGCGCTCAAGCTACCATGCGGGGGATGATTTCGCCCGATTGCGGGCCGCTCGGGCTCAAGAACTTGGGATCAGATAAGCGAAACCCTTGGGACAGGCTCAAGTGCACTCTCCCTGCAATAGATGTTGAATATTCGGAACCTACTATAGTGTCTGCCAGAAAACCCCGTGTTTTTCCGGGGATCGGGCTGAATCCGGCGGATTCCGGCTTCACGGGACCCTGGCCGGGCCCGTCGGAGCGCCGCCCGGGGCTTCGATGGGACGGCCGGTGGTGGGAACATATGATGAACATCCGGGCCTCCGCCGGCCCGCGGGCACGCCGGTCCGGGCCCCGCAGCGGCGGGGCCTTCCATGGGCCGGTTCACCGGTGGACGCCCCGGTCAGGCGGCGGCGGGGAGCACGGGGCGCCCCGCGGAACGCCTCCCCGCTTTCCCGGACGCGGTCCGCCTTCGACATCCTGCCCCTGCGGGGCATCGCGGCGGCTCCGGCATCCCGTCAGGCCCCAACCGGTCCGTGGGGCTGTGCGGACCGCGGTCGAAGCTCACCACCGACAGGTCGGGGAACCGGGCCCGCGCCTCCCCGACCATGGGGACCGCCACGTCCACGTCGCTCCCCTCCCACATCACCGAACGGTGCGGGAGGAATCCGTGACGGTCCTCAGGGACACGGACCGGAACGCCGAGCTCCACCGGGACCCCGGCCTTTCCCTTCGATATCCAGCGCGTGTGCGGCCCGGATATCGGGTGCACCTTCCCGCGGTGCGGGATCGTCCCGCCCTTCAGGATCCGCCGTCCGGTCAGGTCCGCCCGGTGCCTGACATGGACGATGAAGCCCCGGATACTGTCCGATGGGCCCGGGATACCCAACCTGTCGTCGATCTCCGCGCAGCTGGCCTCCGCCCTGTCCGCCAGCTTCAGCGCCAGCGGGAGCGGCGCCTCCTCGTCCCCCGGGCGCGGGTTGGCGAGCCGTGACGTGGCGACACCGGGATAGAGCCTGCGGAGCTTTCCGCAAAGGTATTCCTTCCGCCGCCAGCCGGGCGGCCCAGGCCCCCCGCAGGCCCGGGACGTGTCCCGGACCATGCACCGCGCCGCGTCCATCGTCAGGCTGCGGTCGGTCGGATGATGGACGTCGGTCCCGGCCACGAAGGAATGACGGCGGCCGCACGACGCGGCGCCAGGCTTTTTTCCGGCCACCCTGTGGCCCCTCTCCACGACCATCCTTCCGACCTCGGCGAGGAGTTCCGGCGTGAGGAGCGACACGCTGTCAACCAGACGCTGGTATTCGTCCCCGTCCCATGATCCGTGGCCCGGCCTTCGCCGGATCGTCCGGTGCCCGTTCGCCAGGTCCTGAAGCCGGTCGAAACCGCACCCGGGACCCTGCCTGACCACGCCGGGCACCAGCATGGTCAACGGCTCCATCCCCGGCCCGCCGACCCGGCGGCCCTTTCCGGGCAGCACCAGCCGATCCGGAAGCCCGGACAGCCGCTTTCGGGTCCCTTCGTCGCCGCAGGGGTCCTGGAGGCCGATCGGGATCGCCGGGATGTCGTCCCTCGATTTCACGGTCGGCCTGATCCTCGTGATGTCGGGGGCGTTAAGCCTCCGCTGGGTGTCGTGGACCTTGCGCATGGGGGCCTCCTGAAGGGGAGGATTGGCGGATTCCGCGGCATATGGTGGCGAATCCGCCCCCCCTGACCGCCATATCCGGTGAATCCCCGCAGGGCGGATTCCGTCATTTACCGCGAAAAAATCGCATCTTGGAGGTTTTCTGGCGGACACTACTATAGACCTCGGCGGAACCGGGTTAATCTCCGAAAGGACAGAGCATCGGGACGCTTGAGGCAACATCGCGGCACGGAGTGGAGGGACAATCGGCGCTCGTGAAATATGAAACCCGGGAAATTGAGAAGCAGCTGCGCGGCGAGGATCGCGGTGGAGCTGGTCGGGTCATAGTCGGGCGCAACCTCAACGAGACCCGCGCCGACAACTTGATTTCGCCTTGCGAGTTGCTGGAGCAGCTCCAGAACCTCGTAGTACAGAAAACCGCCTTGGCTTGGCGTTCCGGTTCCCGGAGCGATAGATGGGCAGAACGCATTGATATCGATGGTGACGTAGATATTCGCCCTGGCTGGAATCGAGTTAAGCGCGGTATCCGTGCCAACCTTGCGCACCTGACGCACGCTGAGGATGGAGCTTCCCATGGCACGGACCGCTTCATAACTCTCCTTGGCGGTGGATGATACATTTCGGATTCCAAGCTGGGTGAGCCCGGTTACATATTGTCTGCCAGAAAACCCCGGGTTTTCCGGGGATCGGGCCGAATCCGGCGGATTCCGGCTTCACGGGGCCGTGGTCGGGCCCGTCGGGGCGACGCCCGGGGCTTTAGCGGGACGGACGGAGGCAGGAAAGTAAAGCGAACACTCGGCCCCCGCCCTTACAAAGTCCCACACCTGTACATCATCCCATTCCCGTGTCCGCTTTCCGGGGGCGTCGCGGACCTGGATGGCCCGGTTCAGCCTCCCGGGGCCCGCCGGACCTTTTCCGTCCCCGGCGGCGGCCGCGGGTTCGGATGCGGGCCGACGGGGCGCCCCGGGTCGATGACGGATGTCCGGATGTCGGGCGCCCGACTGTCCGGCGGCCTCACCACGTCCCGGTGGCCCCGCGGCTCCGTCATGGTGTGGAGCGGGTCGATGTCCCCCTCCGGGAAGGCCCCGGTGGCGGGCGTCTCCGGCCGCTCGCGGGCGGGCGCGGTCAGGTCGGGGGGACCCGGGCCGCGGTCACGGCGTCGAAGGTGGGGCGTTTTTTCAGGTCACAGGCGGCGACGGACCCGCCGGCCCCGATCCGCGTCCCCGACCCGGCGTGCGGAACCGGGTCTCCATCGTCCAGCCCTGCGGTACCGGTCCAGCAGGGTGGGGCGGCGAACACGGCGTCGGCCTCCCCCTCCGCAGGGCGCTCCGTGGTCAGGAGCGGCCGGTGCAGGGGTTCGCCGCCGTCCTCCGGGGGCCCGGTCCCGGTGGCGGGGACGGCGGGGACGGAAAGGGGCTCCGCGTCCGTCGCCGTCCGGGCGGGATGACGGTGACCTCCGCCGCCCGGATGCCGGGGCGGGCGGTCCGCTCCCCACGGGCCCCGCCCCTCCCGACGCGGGGACGGTGAGGTCGGTCACGGCGGGGGCGTGCGGCGCGGCGTGGGCGGACGCCGACGCTTCCCGATCCCCCTCCGCCGGGTTCGGCAGCGGGCGGTAAGCGGCTTTCCGGCCGCTCCAGCGGGAAGGATCGCCGGCAGGTCCTCACCCATGCCGTCCATCCACGCCCGTCCCATGCCAGCGATGCGGCGGCGGACCCGTCCGCCGGCGTGGCCGGAGCGTCCGTATTCCCTCCCGGCCCGGCCCATGTCCCCGGCGCCATCGTGGAGTTCGGCCGGCTTTCCCACCGGACCCATGTGGCGGGGCGCCTCCCTCCAGCCGTCCTCCGGCGCCGGGACCGTCACCGTGCCGGCCGCGCCGCGCCTCCCGGAGGTGGACCCCGCCGAGGCCCGACCCGCGCCGCGGTGGCCGCGCCCGGTGTATCCCTTTCCGACGTGGGTGTAGGCCGCCACGGGCCGGACGGAGTATCCCTCCCGGCGTCCGCCACCCTGTCCGCCGCCATCGGCGGGACATGCGGGACCGGCCCGTGGACGCGGACGCCGGGGAGGATCGGGAAGGGAATGAAATACATGCTGCGGGCCACCGCGATTTACAGGGCGATGAAGGAACAGGGGCATCTCAGGGAGTCAACAGTGGACTAGTGACAGACCCGGACCGGCGTGCCCGCGGGTCGGCGGTGCGGGGGCCGGGCGTTCTTTTTACGTTCCTGCCTCCGGCGTCCCGTGAAGCCGGAATCCTCCGGATTCGACTCGATCCCCGGAAAAACATGGGATTTTCTGGCAGACACCACCTACCTGAAGGTGTCCGTGTAAAGCGACCGCGAGTTGTTGCTCCTGGAATGTGCGCTGAACGAAGTGGAGGCGTTCGACCAGTTCTATCGCCTGTGGACCACACCAACTGGTAAACGCGCACCTATCAGATTTTAGCGGGATTATTGGGTTAACCGAACGCTATAGGGTGATCCGTGTATATTTCAGTCCCTTTACCGTCGCACCCGCGCTCAGGCCAGCCTGTCCGAAAATCACGGTAATGATCGGACTTAGCACAATCGTCGTTTCATTGGAGATGTTTTCCGCATCCCTGCTCAGCACGAATTCCACTTCCGACCCAACGGCCAGCCCGGGGGAGCCGCGGAATTCCTCCAAAGCTTCCCGGGTCATAAAGAACATGGCCGAGGAATACTGATGCGCACCGAACTGAAACCCGAACGTCGCGGTCGCGATCGAATAGTAATCAACCGTCACATCCTTGACGCGAAGCGCGCCTCGCCCGTACGAACCTCCAACGGCAAGCCCGGCCTTCGTGATAACGGGTACAACCAGAATGCCCTCGGCCTTGTCTCGCAGTTCGGTTGTCTCCGGATGGTTGGCATAAAGATATTCCAGCGCCGCGTCGACGCGTGCGTCTATCTCACGGGCCGCGCTGGTTTCCTTATTGTCTACGCATGCCCCAAGAAGAGCCGTGGCACAAACGGCGCCGATAAAGGTACGGCGGGGGAGCCTGCTCATGTCGTTCTCCTGTATCGATACATCGCCTGAAACGCACCCATTGTTGTTTCGTCGGGCGCTTGACGACTTGATACTTCCCCCGTTCCGCTCTGAAGTGCAACACCGTTGATGGTGGGAAGCCGCGTTTCGGGTGAGGCATCCTGCGAACCGGCCGGATAACGGCGACAGTCCCTGTGCTCAGGATAGGAGAGTGTCATGCCCGAGGGCTACCGTCATCTGACCTTCGACGGAAGATGCCGGATATACGCGACGGGGAAAGGCGGGCTTTCGGACGGGGCCATCGCCGGGCGGCCGGGCCGCCATCCGGCCACCATATCGCGGGAGATCCGGCGCGACGGCGGCGGGCGGGGATACCGGCAGGGACAGGCGCGGAGGAACGCCTTGCGGGCACCTGCGGCGGCGGGGAAAGAAACCGGACCGGCAGGGTGGCCGCCACGCGGGCCGGGGTCACATCCCGGAGCGCCCGAAAGAGGTCGGGGCGAAGGCGGGGACCGGCGACCGGGAAGCGGACACGGTGATCGGCGGGGGACACGGCGGTGCGGTGGTGTCGCCTGTGGACAGATGCCCGGAATTCACGCCTGTCCGACGGGTTGACGGAAAGAGGGCGGAGGCGGTTGGCGGGGCGATGACCGACCTTCCCGAGGGTCCTGGCGCCAGGGTCCACACGATCACGGCGGACAGCGGCAGGGAGTTCGCGGGACACGCGAAGGTGGCGAAGGCGCTGGAGGCCGACTTCCTCCTCCCGACGCCCCACCACTCGTGGGAGCGGGGCCTGAACGGGCACACCGACGGGCCGCCGCCCCGGTACCTGCCGAAGGGGACCGACCTGTGGCAGGTCACGGACGCCCGCGTGAAGCGGGTCCGGGACATCCAGAACGCGCGCCCCCGCAAGGCGCCCGGCTACCTGAGAGTTTGTTCCATAAGTTGAGCGGTCCCGCAGGATGTGGTATTCCAGATTGACCGTTTACCCAAATCCGGAGATCGCCATGCCCTGGGACAGGACCACCCAACAGCTCCATAAGCGCTCGGACGACCACAGTCAAAATGACCTGACCGACGCCGAATGGACCGTCGTCGAGCCGATGCTTCCGAAGCAGGGAAGGATGGGACGGCCGCGCGAGGTCGACCTTCGGTCGGTGTCCGGCGCGGGCCGGTATATCCTGTCCACGGGATGCCAGTGGCGCGCGTTACCCTCTGGATATCCACCGTTTTCCACCGACCGGAACCATTTTTACGCATGGCGGCGGAGCGGGCTCCTGGCGCGTCTCGTGCATCGTCTCCGGGACCTCGCGCGGCGGTGTTCGGGGCGCTCCGCGGAGCCGACCGCCGCCTCGATCGACAGCCAGTCGGTGAGGACCACGGAGAGCGGCGGCCCCCGCGGCCACCACGCCGGGAAGAGGGTGAAGGGGAGGAAAAGGCACCTGATCGTGGACGCCGACGGCACACCGATCGTCATGACGGTTCACACCGCCGACATCCAGGACCGGGACGGCGCGCCGGACCTGATCGCGAAGCTGCTGGAGACGGTGCCCACGGTGTGTAGGCTGTTCGCCGACGGTGGCCACCCGGGTCCGAAGCTGCGGGAGCGGCCTGGGGGGATGGGGTTGTCGAACGTGATCAGGATCGTCGAAAAACCGAAGGATGTCAAAGGGTTCACTGTTCCCTGCCGCCGGTGGGTCGTTGAGCGGACCTTCGCCTGGATGGGCCGGTGCCGCCGCCTGTCGAAGGACTATGAGCGCCTCTGCGGGAACCCGCCGGCATCCGGGGTGAGGCATCACGCGCCACCGGTCCGAGCGTGAGTGAGGCACGAACGAACGCTGGCCGCCCGCCGGTTCCTGCTCAGGCGGGTGGCGAGGGCGTCAACTCCATGAAAACAATAGTTTAATCATATCAGTGGCTTATGATTCAAACTCTGAGAGTTTGTTCCATAAGTTGAGTGGTCCCGCAGGATGTGGCATTCCGGTTGGTGAACGCACCCAGATACGGAGAGAGCCATGCCCTGGAACAGGACCACCCAACAGATCCATAAGCGCCCGGACGACCACAGTCAAAACGATCTGACCGACGCCGAATGGACCATCATTGAGCCGATGCTGCCGAAGCGGGGAAGGATGGGACGGCCGCGCGAGGTCGACCTTCGGTCGGTGTTCGACGCGGGCCGGTATATCCTGTCCACGGGATGCCAGTGGCGCGCGTTACCCTCTGGATATCCACCGTTTTCCACCGACCGGAACTATTTTTACGCATGGCGGCGGAGCGGGCTCCTGGAGCGTCTCGTGCATCGTCTCCGGGACCTCGCGCGGCGGTGTTCGGGGCGCTCCGCGGAGCCGACCGCCGCCCCGGTCGACAGCCGGTCGGTGAAGACCACGGAGAGCGGCGGGCCCCGCGGCCACCACGCTGGGAAGAGGGTGAAGGGGAGGAAAAGGCACCTGATCGTGGACGCCGACGGCACACCGATCGTCATGACGGTTCACACCGCCGACATCCAGGACCGGGACGGCGCACCGGACCTGATCGCGAAGCTGCTGGAGACGGTGCCCACGGTGTGTAGGCCGTTCGCCGACGGTGGCCACCCGGGTCCGAAGCTGCGGGAGCGGCCTGGGGGGATGGGGTTGTCGGACGTGATCAGGATCGTCGGAAAGCCGGAGGATGTCAAGGGGTTCACGGTTCCCTGCCGCCGGTGGGTCGTGGAGCGGACCTTCGCCTGGATGGGCCGGTGCCGCCGCCTGTCGAAGGACTATGAGCGCCTCTGCGGGAACCCGCTGGCATCCGGGGTGAGGCATCACGCGCCACCGGTCCGAGCGTGAGTGAGGCACGAACGAACGCTGGCCGCCTGCCGGTTCCTGCTCAGGCGGGTGGCGAGGGCGTCAACTCCATGAAAGACAATAGTTTAATCATATCAGTGACTTATGATTCAAACTCTGACGCCGGCGGAGGCTTTCGCGCGGGCGCGGCCTCCCTGAGGCGCTTCGCCCCGTCGGCCGACGGGGGAGAGGGAATTCCGCAGGCGCGCCCCGCCCGGTTTCGGTCGGGCCACCCCCCCCTCCCTCGCCCGGACGGGCGCGCCACCTCCCGCCGCGGGGCCCTGCCGCCGCCGGGAGGCCCGGTTACGCTCCGATTCGAAGGGATAGCCGCCGTATTCCGCGTGGAATCCGGGCCCCTGGCCGGAAAATCCCTCAACACCGGCCCGCCTCCTCCGCTCGGGGCCACCCCCTCGCTCCGGAGACGGGCCGGTGTTGCACTTCGGACTGGAAGTGGGGCTTTATGCTACCGGTATATGTCGATACCTATTTTCCGGGGCGACCGCCTTGGGACGGCGGATCCTTCGTCCACGCCAGCACCGGTAGGGAGAATGCAGGTCACGAATGGCGCTAATCGCCACCACTCCAGACCGCATTCCGAAGCGCCATCGCGGCATCAATGGCGAAATATGTCAGAATCCCGTCACAGCCAGCGCGCCTGAACGAAAGAAGGCTTTCCATCATTGCCTTCTGTCCGTCGATCCAGCCATTGAGGCCCGCCTGTTTGATCATCGCATATTCGCCGCTGACCTGGTAGGCGAAGGTCGGCGCTCCGAAAGTATCCTTAACCCGCCGTACGATATCGAGATAGGGCAGGCCGGGCTTGACCATCACCATATCCGCCCCTTCGGCAAGATCCCGGGCGACGAGCCGAAGCGCCTCGTTCGAATTGCCCGAATCCATCTGGTATGTCCTCTTGTCGCCTTTCAGAAACCCGCTGGCACCAACCGCATCCCTGAACGGCCCATAGAACGCACTCGAATATTTCGCGGCGTAACTCAGGATGGCAACATCCTGATGTCCAGCAGATTCCAACGCGGGTCGGATCGCTCCAATACGCCCGTCCATCATATCCGAAGGTCCGAGAATGTCAGCGCCGGCATCGGCCTGCGAAAGCGCCATGCGGACAAGTGCTTCCACGGTCTCATCGTTCTCTATCAATCCTTCCCGGACAATGCCATCATGACCGTTCGCGTTGTATGGGTCTAGGGCGACATCGGTCATGACGGCGATCCCGGGCACCGCTTCCTTGATCGCCCGAACCGCGCGGTTCGACAAATTGTCCGGATTCCAGGCCTCCTCGCAGAGATCGGTCCTCAGATGCAGGGCGGTGTTGGGAAACACACAGATCGCTGGGATGCCAAGTTCCGCTGCGGTTTTCGCCGCCGCTACCGCTCGGTCGACCGTCATCCTGACTACACCCGGCATCGAGGCGACCGATTCCTCCGCATCGACGCCGTCGATCACGAATATCGGCCAAATCAGGTTGTCCACGGTCAGAACGGATTCCCGCGATAGAGCGCGAAGCGCTGGCGTAGCGCGCATCCTGCGGAAGCGGGTGGCGGGATACGGAGCGGGCGGGTGCGGCTGCACTGTATTATCCTGGCTATCCGGGCAACAGTGAATCGCAGGAAACGGCGAACATCTCAACCCTAGAACTCACCGCATCCGAACTATAGTGTTCAGCCTTCACTGGCGGGTGACAATCAATTGAACTGGCACAATACCCTATTGGGGCTGATCGACACACAATCCTTCTCCAGCCTTTGGTTCTGGATCGCACTGGCGGTCGCATGGCTGATGGCTGGACATCGGGTAATCGGCGTTCCATACAGTCTCGTAAAATGCGCGGAAAGAAACGGAGACGATGCGCAGCGGGAACTGGAGGATTTGGTCCGTATCAATGCCCGACAGCTTCAAGACACCGGACGCGACTATGGAATATGGATTGTCGGAGTTACCTTCTCGCTCCTGTCTGGTCTGGGTATTACCGGCTTTCTCTACCGGGTGGAACTCGCACAGGCCATATTCCTGCTCGCCATTCCGCTTTCGCTCTCACGTATACTTGACCTTGTGACGGCCACTAGGATCGATCGTGTGGGCATGACCGGTGATGCTCTTCGAACGCTTATGCATCGACAGAGAAACCGCATCCAGGCCGTTGGCGTCATGGCGATACCGACCAGCGCGATCTGGGGTCTGCGCGAGATAGTCCCTTTCGGTGCTATCGGCGGTTGACTCGCCAGCGCAGCCCGTTAGGTGAAGCGACCGATGCCCAGGCTTTGCAATATTACCGTGAGCGGTGCGCCAGAAGGATTTGACGCGAAGCTGCTCCTGGCCGAGCTCGCCAAATCTGATTCCGCCGTGATTCACGTTGTCCGGGACGACCGGCGACTGGAAGCGATGCGTTCGGCGTTGTGGTTCTTCGCTCCGGAAATCCCGGTGATGACGTTTCCGGGTTGGGATTGCCTTCCCTATGACCGAATCTCACCGAATGCCGGTATTTCAGCCGTGCGCATGTCGACACTCGTCGCACTGTCCCAGGCATTTCCGGGTCCGTTCATCCTGCTGACAACAATAAACGCCGCGACCCAAAGGGTGCCGGAGCCCCGATTGCTGCGCGAATCGACCCTGTCCGCGACCGTTGGCCACCGAATCGACGAATGGGCGCTTCGGGACTATCTCCTGCGAATGGGGTTCGTCAGGGCTCCAACAGTTACCGAGCCAGGCGACTACGCTGTCCGGGGCGGGATAATAGATATATTTCCACCTGGAGAGGAGGGGCCCGTCCGACTTGATCTGTTCGGCGACACACTTGAAGGTGCGCGGAGATTCGACCCCGTCAGCCAGCGCACGACCAGAAAGCTCACCGCCGTGGAACTCGCGCCGGTATCGGAGTTAATTCTCGACGACCGGGCGAAGATGCTGTTTCGGCAGAATTACCGCATCGAATTCGGTAACGCCAGCGTCGACGACCCTCTCTATCAAGCAGTCAGCGAAGGGCGCAAGCATGCTGGAGTCGAGCATTGGCTGCCCTTCTTCCATGAGCGTCTGGCAACCCTGTTCGATTATCTTCCCGAGGCGGCTGTCAGCCTGGACGATCGGGTGACGACCGCAAGGCTTTCACGTTGGGACGCCGTACTCGATCACTACGCTGCGCGGGTTCAGGCACTGGAGACCCGCAGCCGGTTTGACACCGTCTACAAACCATGTCCGCCCGAGACGCTGTATATCAACGACACCTGCTGGAAAGATGCCCTGAGGGAACGAAGGGTTATTCAGTTCCACCCGCTGCCCATGCCCACGGGACCCGGTGTAATCGATGCGGGTGGCCGCATCGGACGTGGATTCACGAACGAGCGGGCTTCGGAACGCAGTGATCTTTATCGGTCGGTGGCGAAACATATTTCCGAACACCTCTCCGATGGCAATGTGGTACTGGCGGCGTATTCAGAAGGTGCCGCCGACAGGTTGGGGCATCTTCTGGAAGACGAGAAGTTGCCCGAACCGATACGGATCCGCCGTTTTTCCGACCTGAAGGACAAAGGCACCTGCGCCACCCTGGTCTGGTCGCTTGAATCGGGCTTCGAGATTCCCGGTCTTACCGTGATCGCCGAACAGGACATTCTCGGTGACCGTCTCATCCGTGCACCCAAAAGAAAACGCAGGGCCGAGAATTTCCTGACCGAGGCGCGCGCGCTCACCCCGGGCGAGCTAGTCGTCCATGTCGAGCATGGAATTGGCCGCTTTGCCGGACTGGAAATCGTCGATGTGCTGGGCGCCGCCCATGAATGTCTCCTGCTGGAATATGCCGGTGACGCACGGCTTTACCTGCCGGTCGAGAATATCGAACTGCTGAGCCGCTACGGTCGGGAGGAAGGGGGAACCGTCGACCGGCTTGGAGCGGTGGCCTGGCAGACCAGGAAAGCGCGGCTGAAGAACCGCATACTCGATATCGCCGACCGGCTCATACGCGTCGCCGCCGAACGGAATCTACATGGCGCTCCGGTCATGGTTCCCCCCGATGGAATGTGGGACGCGTTCAACGCGAGGTTTCCCTATCTGGAAACGGAGGATCAGCTCAGCGCCATCGATGATGTCCTGAAGGATCTATCGGCGGGAGCACCGATGGATCGGCTGGTCTGTGGCGACGTCGGCTTCGGCAAGACCGAAGTGGCGCTCCGGGCGGCCTTTGTCTCCGCGATGTCCGGCCATCAGGTTGCCGTGATCGTACCGACCACACTTCTGGCGCGGCAGCATTTCCAGACGTTTTCGGAACGTTTCCGGGGGTTTCCCGTCAACGTGAGACATCTTTCCCGCTTCGTGTCCGCCGGTGAGGCAACCTCCGTGAAAGCGGGGATCCGGGACGGCGGCGTCGATATCGTCATCGGAACCCACGCGCTGCTATCGAAATCGGTGCGTTTCAAGGCGCTTGGACTTCTTGTCATCGACGAAGAGCAGCGTTTCGGGGTCACGCATAAGGAACGGTTGAAACAGCTGGGGTCTGACGTCCATGTGCTTACGCTCACGGCCACGCCCATTCCGCGTACGCTTCAACTGTCACTGACTGGGGTTCGCGATTTATCGCTTATCGGATCCCCGCCGGTCGACCGCCTCGCCACCCGAACCTACGTAAGCGAATTCGATGCGGTGACGATACGCGAGGCGCTGCTTCGAGAACATTATCGAGGCGGTCAGTCATTCTATATCGTTCCACGCATCAGCCATATGGGTGAGGTCGAGGAGTTCCTTACCCGCGACGTATCTGAAATCAGTTTCGTTTCCGCCCACAGCCAGATGACCGCGCGTCAGTTGGATGACACGATGAACGCCTTCTACGACGGAAAATATGACGTTCTTCTATCGACGACCATCGTGGAGTCCGGTCTCGACATACCTACAGCGAATACGATGGTGATTGACCGGGTGGACCGTTTCGGACTCGCCCAGCTCTATCAACTCCGCGGTCGGGTCGGCCGCTCGAAAACACGTGCCTATGCCTATCTTACGACGAGACCGGGCCAGAGGCTTACGTCCGACGCTGAGCGAAGGCTTCGAGTGCTGAGCTCGCTCGACTCCCTCGGAGCCGGATTTTCCCTCGCAAGCAGGGATCTCGATATCCGTGGCGCCGGGAACCTGCTGGGCAGTGAACAATCAGGTCATATTCATGAAGTAGGCTATGAACTTTATCAATCTATGCTTGAGGAAGCTATCTCGCGGATCAAGTCGGGAGCGGATGTCGGATTGCCGGAGAGCGATGACCAATGGTCGCCAGAGATAAACCTTGGCGTTCCGGTGCTTATTCCAGAGACCTATGTTCCGGATCTTGGAGTGAGGCTCGGTCTTTACCGACGACTTTCCGGACTTCAGTCGAAAGTGGATGTGGAGGGCTTCGCGGCCGAACTGATAGATCGGTTTGG
The DNA here is from genome assembly GCA_965201085.1 of uncultured Rhodobacter sp. GTDB lineage: Bacteria > Pseudomonadota > Alphaproteobacteria > Rhodobacterales > Rhodobacteraceae > JAPOUP01. The sequence goes on from CBDAVS010000026.1 coordinate 24,257, forward strand.
AAAATTACCCAAAGAAGTCAATATGCTGCTTTGGATTGTTCGGATCAAGTATATGTGTAGACGCGCCGGCATCGCACGGATGGACGCTGGCCCGTTGGGTGCGACGATCCAGTTTCACAAGGATAGATTCGCCAACCCGGCGGGATTGGTCGCATTCGCCAACACTCAAAAGAATCAGGTCCGGCTTCGCGACACGAAAGTCATCCTGAGACGTGACTGGAACAAGTCCGCTGACAGAATCAGGGGAGCCTTCACTACGGCTCGGGATCTTGCCGCATTAGCGGAGCCGGATCGATCAAGCCCTGAAATCACCGATGATCCGCGTTAGCCCCAAAGCGCAGGCCGAACAGAGACAGACGCAGACCGCCAGCGGCAAAGGTGTGTCAGCGAATGCCAGGCCAACCGGGATGGCGATAAGCACGGCCGCGATGGTGGCAAGCGAGCCGATGACGGACGCGCCCAGTCCGGCGAGCCTGCCCAGTGGTTCCATCCCGAGGGCGTTGAGGTTTCCGATGGTGAGTCCTGCGACGAAAAACACCGAAGTCATCCAGATAACGAACGCCGGAAAATAGGCCGCACCTAGGTTAGCACCCATAATCCCGAGTGACATTGCTCCCGCTATTCCCAATTCGACCAGCAGTGTGATTTCAATCACCCGGCGCATGCCAAGACGCATAACGATCCGGGCGTTCAGAAAACTGGCGGATGCGCTGATTACGGCGATGGCGGCGAACCAATACGGAAACTCGTCGGCCCGGTCAAAAACATGATCGAAGATCGGTTGTATGTTGGCGATGACCGAGAAGAGCATGCCAAACACGAATCCAAGCGCGGCGATCGAAAGCGCCACGCGGCGGATCATGAGGATTTCCACCAGACCGGTGGTTACCGAGCGCACCGAAAACGAACGTCGGTGATCGGCGAGGAGCGTTTCTGGCTGACGCAGGGCAAGCCATCCGCAGCTGACGGCCGAAAAAACAACGAAGGCGACGAAGATTCCGCGCCACCCGCTCAACCAGATTATAAGGGATCCGAGCAGGGGTGCGACCGCCGGAATGAAAGTGAACACTACCATCGCAAACGATATGATCTGAGCCATCTGACGTCCGCTATAGAGGTCGCGAATCATTGCCAGAGCGGCCACTCTCGGACCGGCGGCCGCCACGCCCTGGAGTAACCTCGCGAGCAACAGGAGTTCGAGAGAGCCAGCGGCCCAGGCAAGACCTGAACTGGAGATGTAGACCACCGCCGCGCCCAGTATCACGGGTCTGCGTCCCAACGCATCGCTGAGCGGTCCGGTGAACAGGGTGCCGATGCCCATTCCAAGAACGAAAACCGTGATGACAAGCTGCGCGCGCTGCGGCTCTTCGGGTGCAAGCTCGGCGGCGATCTCATCCATCGCCGGTAGCATCGCATCGATGGAGAAGGCCACCGTCGCGAACATGATGCCCATCAAGGCGATGAACTCGGGGAGACCAAGTGGCTGAGGCGGTGATTGTCGCATTGAGATTCGATATGTCCTGCTTCAGGACTCCGGGCCGGATGGTTTCATGGGGCAGGGGAACAGGATGGCTGGATCCTATCAATTCGCCCTGCACACCGAAAACTGCCGGGATTCCGCGAGTAGGGGGATCATTTGGCCCTTAAAGTGAGCCGATGATCGGGCGCGGACCTTTGGCTATGGTTGCTCAGGCCGAAAACCTTGCCGCATGCGCGCCGCGCTCGCGATATGGTGTGGTATCGTAATGCGTGCGGTAGCATTTGGAGATCGTAATGCGTGCGGTAGCATTTGGAGAAATGGGGGATGCAAAACCGCAGGCAAGCGCGATATTTATGACACTCATTTCGGTTTGCATCAGGAGATTGCGCGCACGTTGAAGCCTGAGCTCCATATAATACCGCTTCGGCGAGCGATTCAGGTATCTTCGGAACAACCGTTCCAGCTGCCGTGTGGACATACCCGCGTCCCTGGCGAGAATCGACGGACTAATCGGCTCTTCGATATTCTGCTCCATCCTCTGGATGACGGCTGATAGCTTCGGGTGCCTGACGCCAATTCGTGTCGGCACCGACAGGCGCTGGGTATCCTGGTCCGTTCGAATGGATGAGTAGATAAGCTGGTCGGCGATCACATTCGCCAGTTCCTCTCCGTGTTCGTCGGCGATGAGCTTGAGCATCATATCGATCGATGCTGTGCCACCCGCTGTGGTGATTCGGTTGCCGTCAATAATAAAGACCGATTTCGTCAGTTCGACTTTGTCGAATTCCTCGCGGAAGCTATCCTGATTCTCCCAATGGATCGTGGCCTTCCGGCCGTCAAGCAGTCCAGCCTTTGCCAGCGTGTAACCAGCCGTACAGAGACCTCCGACGGTGACGCCGCGTCTCGCCTCTCGCCGGAGCCAGTTCAGCATACGCTTGTTGGTGGAATTTCGGATATTGATTCCCCCGCATACGAGTATCGTGTCGCCGCGCGAGAGCTCCAAGAGATCGGTGTCGAGACGAAATCCTATACCCGCCGAACAGCGCACCTCGCCGCCGCCTTCACCGGCCAGAATCCAGTCATAAAGAGGTTTGCCGGCCATGCGATTTGCGATGCGGAGCGATTCCAACGCACAGGTGAAACAGAGCATGGTGAAATTTTCCAGCAGTACGAAAACGAAGCGCTTCGGTCTACGCTCGGAACTCTCTACATGAACCATCGGGGATACCTGCTGCATCGGAACCAATCCCATTCCAATGTCCGACCGTTACAGCAATATTGTACACTCTCAAGACGCGCCGTGACGAAAAAAACATAAATCGACGAATTCAGGCGTTCTGGAGCGATGATTCGGGCGTTGCACCCTATGGGCAAGACCCTGTAAACCTAGTTTCCGCCTTGGTCAGTGGAGTGGAACCATGAGCGATTGGAATAAATCCGGATGGCGCGGCAGGCCGCGGGTTCAGATGCCCGACTATCCCGACGAGGGACGCCTGGGCGAGGTCGAGTCGTGTCTTGCCAAATATCCACCGCTTGTATTCGCCGGTGAAGCCCGGACATTGCGCCAGAAACTCGTTGCTGTCTGCCGCGGTGAGGCGTTCCTTCTGCAGGGCGGTGACTGCGCCGAAAGCTTTCAGGAGTTTTCAGCAGACAATCTGCGAGATAGCTTCAAGGTTGTCCTGCAAATGGCCATGGTCCTGACTTTCGGTGCCAAGGTGCCGGTGGTGAAAGTCGGGCGGGTTGCGGGTCAGATGGCGAAGCCACGTTCGGCTCCGACCGAGTCAATGGACGGAATTGAGCTTCCGAGCTATCGCGGCGACATAATAAATGGCTTCGAATTCACGCCGGAAGCCCGGATCCCCGACCCGGAACGGATGTTGCGGGCCTATACCCAGGCGGCGGCAAGCCTGAACCTTCTTCGTGCGTTCTCGACCGGGGGATTCGCGGATATGCGCAGGGTCCATTCCTGGATCCTGGGCTTCACCGATCATGATGATACGGAGCGCTACCGTGATATGGCGAACCGAATTCAGGACACGCTGGATTTCATGAACGCCGCCGGAATCACCGCCTCCACGACACACGAATTCGAGAGCGTGAACTTCTACACCAGTCACGAGGCGTTGCTGCTGGAATACGAGGAGGCGCTCACGCGGATCGACTCGACCACCGGACAATGGTTGGCGGGCTCAGGACATATGCTTTGGATCGGAGACCGGACACGACAGCCCGATGGCGCCCATGTCGAGTTCTGTCGTGGTGTGCAGAATCCGATCGGACTAAAATGCGGACCCTCCCTGACAACTGGTCATCTGAAATCGCTGATCGCAAAACTGAACCCGGCGAACGAGCCGGGCCGATTGACGCTGGTCGCCCGTTTCGGAGCGGGCACGGTCGGCGAGGGTCTTCCACGGCTGATCAGGGCGGTTCGAGAGGAGGGTGCAAACGTTGTATGGTCCTGCGATCCGATGCACGGCAATACGATCAAATCCGTGACCGGATACAAGACACGGCCTTTCGACTCCGTGCTACGCGAGGTGCGCGAGTTCTTCGCGATTCATGCGGCTGAAGGGACGGTGCCGGGCGGTGTTCACTTTGAGATGACGGGTAAGGATGTGACCGAGTGCACCGGCGGCGTTCGCGCCGTGACTGATGAGGATCTATCGGATCGCTATCACACGGCATGCGATCCCAGACTCAACGCCTCTCAGGCACTGGAGTTGGCATTCCTGATAGCCGAGGAATTGATTTCGCAGCGTGATATGCAACGGGCCGTAGCAGTCTGATGGCGCAGGGATGCGTTATCGCCAGTACGCTTTGCTGATGATCGACCTGTATTCAAGCAGGACATGGGAACCGCACAGTTAAATGGAGTTCGATGTCCATCTTTTAGGTCGCGCCAGAGGGGATTTCCGCAGGACTTCATGAACAGTATCAACGGACAGAACCATCCGGCTTGCGAGAGAACTGACCAAGTCTGACGTCAAAGATGTGTCGCAGCTGAATACCATGGTCGATATTGAAAGGGAGCTTTCACCCGACCTCAGTTTGAAGAGTGGCCAACTCGTATCCGTCGAGATCAGACTGGATGTTGGATTTTTTTGAACGGACAATGAGGTGCTGGAGCATCATGCCGAGGCAACCTCTTGCAGATTTCTGTCCTTAATCGAACTGTCACCTCGTTTCGGCGTTAGAAGACAATGTAGCTTGCCGATTCCTGCGCTTTAGCCCGAATATATCACCAATTGTGGCCAAATCGGGTTGGATTCGTTGATATATGCAGTGATTACAAATAGTTGCATACGGAAGAATACCTGACTCCATGTAGGCATGATGTAACTGACCGAAGCTCGAGTTCAAAATGCACGGACGGAGGAAGGAGACTGATGCCTTTGTCGGCGGAGTTATGTTCTCGTACGGCAGCAACCTTTTCTTCGTGAGT
>CBDAVS010000027.1:0-16837 GCA_965201085.1 uncultured Rhodobacter sp.
GCCGTTCCTGTAAGCGAGGAAATCTTTCGTGATGGCCAACCTGAAACTTGTAGGAAAGACACTGAATTTTCTGCGTGATGACCTCACACCGATCGTGAAACAACCGATAGGTGCCCTGTTGAATCGGATGACCGAGGATAATCTCCAGCACTCAGTGTATTATCCGCACCTGAATCACATGACGGTCAACCAATGGGATATCCCGACCCCGGTACAGTTGATTAATTCTGTCTGGCGTGACTCGCAGGATACCTTCGCCCGAAAAGGACGCTATCTGGTCTCTGAATTAGGTAATTGGCAGAATTGTTGGGGGTATCGGATCCCTTTTTTTAGCGGCAGCAAGGATAGAGTATCGGAGCCGATTGAGAAAACCCGTGCGGGCGAAGCTGCGCCACAATCGACCGGTGCGAGACATATGGAGCGAGAGCTCCGAGGTACGGAAATAAATGAAGCGCGGCATGGCGAAACCCAGCGGACTGCGCAGCGCTGCACCGCCTCAGTGAGCCCCGCACCAGGAAAACGCGGCAAATACGCACCGCTCCATAACCATCTGAATGCGTTGACGGTGTCGGAGTGGCACACGTCCTTCTCCGAACTCGAGAGCATTCTTGGATTTGACCTCCCGGCCTCGGCGCGTCGTCACCGTCCATGGTGGGCCAATCAATACGTAGCCTCGGGACGCCCCCAAGCGCATGCGTGGCTAGGAGCGGGTTGGAAAACGCAGTCCGTCAATCTGGAGACGGAGACATTGGTTTTCGTGCGTGAGACCTAATCTTACAACACCTGCGTGACCGCAAATGGCAAGCGGGGTTGGTTTCAACGCACGACAGGCTTGTCGCTTGTGCAAACCAAACCGGATGGGAAACCGGACTTCGGTTTCGGTGCCATATCAGCGGTTGCAAGAATGGAATTTTAACGCGTTCGAAAAAATGCACGAAATCCATCATGCGTTCCTGATACGGCGGTCACCGCGATAACCGCTCCACCCTAGTAGTGACATCATCGAGCCAATCGGCGCTGGCATTTTCGAGTCCGATCAAGTCAGCAATCGTCTCGCAAAGCGCACCTGTGTCATCCGCCTCCATCACCAGATCATGAAGCTGCTCGGCGTTCGGATCCTGCAATGCCCTACCTTCGCGAACCGCTCTTCTGACAAACGCGATCCAGGCGGAGACCGCCTCCGTGGCCTGCGGAGCATAGTCCGAAGCCTGGATCAATGGCACAAGTCGTTCACGCAGTTTAAGGCTTCCATCCATCGCGATCTGCGCCAGTGAATGACGCATTTCCTTAACCGAAAACCGCTCTGTAAGCGCACGACAATAGGCAGGCGCGGTGGAACGCACCGCATCGGGAAGCGTGGCGGCACCTTCATCCCAAAGTCGCCTCACCCCTTCACGCAGTGCGGGGTCGGTCATGGCCTGATGCACAAACGAATGACCCGCCAACTGACCGGCATAGGCAAGGAAGGAATGCGCCGAGTTCAACAGCCTTAGCTTACGCCATTCATAGGGAGCGACATCCGGTACGATCTCCACGCCCGCCTTATCCCAATCCGGTCGCGGACCTGCGAACTTGTCCTCTACGACCCATTCCGAAAAGGACTCGGTCATGACCGGTGCTCGGTCAGGCCATCCGGACGCATGCGCAATTTCTTGGGCAAGCTCTTCGGTTGCCGCGGGTGTGATCCGGTCAACCATAGAGTTCGGGAACCTGTTGTCGGGTTCGATTTGCAGACCGGCGGCGGCGGCAATGGTCTCGACCGCTGCTTCGAGTCTTCGACCGTTGTCCGAAAGGTTGTCGCAGCTGATGACGGTGAGCGGTGGGAGACCTGAAGCGGCACGACGTGCCAAGCCATGCACTAGCAGCCCTATGGCACTACGGGGCGCATAAGCCAAGTCGCTCCTTATGGCCGGATGTGTGAGATCAAGCAAGCCATCGGCGGGTGACAGGCAATAACCTTTTTCCGTGACGGTCATGGTGACGATATGTAGATTGGAATCGGCGAACGCTGCCAAAACCCCATCTGGATCACGGCAGGCAAGGATCAGCCGGTCGTGCACTCCGATCCACTCAGCCCTCAGTCCGTTCGTGCCTCGAACGCCGAGCGTGTATCCACCCTGCTCCGCCATGGCGTTCAGCACATCGCCATTGGTCATCGCGATACCGGTGAACCGCCAGCCCTCGCCTGAACGGGCCGTGTACCACGCTTGATGGGCACGGTGGAAATTGCCTAGGCCGATATGCAGGATACGAGGCACGGTTCAGGCAGTCTCCGGATAGCGGGAGGCAATCCTCTGATCACTGGGGGGAAGCGTCGTGATCCGAAATGCGCCAGAATTGACAGGCCCAGCTGGTTCAACCTGTTCGGACATATGCGGTGCGACGCTTCGGCACCGCAGGCTATACCGGGTAACCACCGACGCAAGACCGTGTGTGACATCCTTGAATTCAAACAGACTATGATAACCCATCGCTTCAACCATCCGCTGGAAGTATTTCCAGATTCGTAATCTCTTTCTCCGAACCATTCTATCGGATCGATTCGCCGTCATGTCCAACGACTTATCAGGGGTGGACCGGTGCGCCTCGGACTGGTGCCGGGGTGCAAAGAGTATCGGCTGGAGCAATCCTAGCATGTGGAGATCGGGCTCAATGGGAAATGCGACATGATCCGAGAGGGACGCGCCATATGTTCAATCTGAAACCAAAAGGCTCGTGGACAAACCGCGGGCAGATCATGCCATCACAGACACCCATTGCAGCTAACGGCTGGCCTCAAAGTGATGGTGCTCCGGCCAAATCAGCCATGTCTCGACTCACTTCAATCGATACAGACGGCGGATGGCTGAAGGACTCGACAATCCAGCCCAATCCGCTGGGAACCGGGAAACAGGCTCGGAAATGCCCGGATTTTATCTAGTGTCTGCCGGAAAACCCCGTGCTTTTCCGGGGATCGATCCGGATCCGGCGGATTCCGGCTTCACGGGACGGTCGGTGGCAGGAACATATGGTGAACATCCGGGCCTCCGCCGGCTTGCGGGCACGCCGGTCCGGGCCCCGCAGCGGCGAGACCTTCCGTTGGCCAGTTCACCGGTAGGCGCCCGGTCAGCGGCGGCGGGGAGCACGGGGCGCTCCCTCGCCGGCGGCATCAGGCCGAGGCGGTGGACGTCGGTCCCGGCCACGAAGGAATCACGGCGGCTGCGCAACGCGGCGCCAGGCTTTTCCGCCGCCACCCTGTGGCCCCTCTCCACGACCATCCTTCCGACCTCCGCCGGAAGCTCCGGCGAGCGGAGCGACACGCTGTCAACCAGCCGCCGGTATCCGTATCCGTCCCCGTCCCACGGGCCGTGGCCCGGCCTCCGGCCTTCGCCGGATCGGGATGTGTTGGTTCGCCAAGTCCTGAAGCCGGTCGGAACCGCACCCGGGACCCTGCCTGACCACGCCGGGCACCAGGATGGTCCATAGTTCCATCCTCGGCCTGCCGACCCGGCGGCTCTTTCCGGGCAGCACCAGCCGACCCGGAAGCCCGGACAGCCGCTTTCGGGTCCCTTCGTCGCCGCAGGGGTCCTGGAGGCCGATCAGGATCGCCGGGATGCCGTCCCGCGACCTCACGTCCAGTCTGATCCTCGCGATGTCGGGGGCGCCGGGCCTCCGCTGGAGTTCGTGGACCCTGCGCATCGGTGCCTCCTGAAGGGGAGGATTGCCGGATTCCGTGGCATACCTTGACCGCAGTATCCGGTGAATCCCCGCAGGGCAGAATCCGTCATCTATCGCGAAAAAACCATGACTTGGGGGGGGCTGGCGGACACTATCTAGTGCCCGTTGACATTCCTGGTTGAACCGCCGGTCTGGACCGTTCATATCCGTCCCCGGACACAGCCGGAACGGCGTTACCGGCAACCGGGGACGGAACCATGGAAAGGAGCGGGAACGGACCTACGGACGGAATGTGGCAGGCGAGCGGGGAGTTTCCGCCGGGCGGGACGGGCGACCCCGGGGTCACGGCGGCGGACGGCCGCCCCTTCGGCGGGGCCATCCTCCGGAGGGCGCGGACGGGTGTCCCCCGGCGCGGCCTTCCCGGGCGCTTCGGGAAATGGAGCGGCGTGTCCAGGCGCTACCGGCGCCGGGTGCCGAATGGTGTGACCGACCGTATTCCCGGGGCGCTGCCGGGGGATCTCGACCTGAAGCACCCGTGCGTGGACGGCGTCGTGACGCGGGCTCACCGGAAGGCGGCGGAAGGAAAAGGGGGCCCTGGGGGAATGGCGTCGGACACTCCCGCGGAGGCCTGGTCGGCAAGGTCATGGCGATGGCCGACGCGCCCGGCCATCCCGTGGACACCGTGACGCTTCCGGGTCGGGCGCACGACCTGAAGGGGCTGCCGGTGCCGATGGAGGGCCGGTCTTCCCGCGCGCCCGTCGGCGACGGGGCCTTCGACGCGGACCGGCCCGTCGGGGAACCCGGCGGGCGCGGGGCGGAGGCGGTGATTCCCTCCGGCGGGAACCGGAAGGGGGTGCGCGGGCACGACGGAGGGATGTATGGATGGCGGCGCCGGACCGGGAACCGTTTCGCGAGGACCAGGGGGTTCCGGGCCGTCGCCACCCGCTGTGACGGGACGGGACCGGGCTTCCGGGCGACGGTTCCTGCGGCCGCCGCCGTGATCGCCGCAGGGTGAATGTCAACGGGCCCTAGTCACCCCTGCGGCAGTCTCGGTTGGGCCAAGCCCTTGCCGCGGGCGAACAACGGCGTGAGGAACCTCTTCCCGTCAAGTATTTCCTGGACCGTCAGCATCTGCATTCCTGGATTGGCGACGCCAAGAACGTTCAGGTCGCCGGCCTGCGCCATTTCTTTGACATAGTTCGTATTCTGCCGTTTCCCCAAATCTTCCATGATGACCAGCCCCGCCATCATCGCTGGATCCCGCTCAAGAACGCCGCGCAGATCACGGACCACGCCTATTCCAACGTTTGCGCCGCCCTTGACCTCGATAACCATGCTTTGAAGGTTCCGTTCTCCGGGGAGATCGAAATAAAGCCTGCTGTCTATTCCGCTGTCGCCGCTGTTCCCTGCCGTAACGAACCCGTCCACCTGTTCCACAGCCCATTTCTGGAAATGGTACTTGTCCCGCTCCCAGAGTTCTTTCGCTCCTTCAAAATTCCTAGGAACGCCTTCAATGGTGAAGTCAACGCCTTCCGACAGGCCAAGGCGATCCCGCAAGTGCACTTTGGCTAAACGCTTGACCGCATGAATGGCGATGTCTATTCTAACCCATTTCCGTTTCAGTCTATGCGCCGCTTCAAGCGTGGTCGCGCAACCGCAGAACGGATCTAGCACCGTATCGCTGGGATTGGAGCTGGCCTTGATGATGCGTTCAAGCAGCGCCACTGGCTTTTGTGTGGCGTATCCAACCCGTTCGTTTCCGCCGGTCACATTCGGTATGTCCGTCCATAGGTTGCCGATTGGTTGCCCTTGTATTTTTCGGCAAAACTTTTGAGTTATGCCCGAAAGTTGGTGACGGGTCATGCGGAGCGGCATATCAAGGCGGTTGCGTAACGCGGTCAATTCCCGATGGGAAAGGGATATGCCACATGACCGGTTCTACGGTGACACGGTTCGAGCGTCCATCGGGGTTTTCACCGGATCCGCTGACGGAGGTGATCGGGGCCGGTGCGGGGGAGCTGCCCGGCGGCGCCGTCCGGGCCGGGCCCGCGGACCTGCTGGCCGGCCACGAACACCTCGTTGACGAACGGGGGCGCAGGCGCGTGCTGCGCCACGGGACCCCGTCGGAGCGGTAGATGTCCTTCCGAAGACGCGGGAGCGGCGCCGCCGGGTCCACGGGACCGCCGACGTCACCGGGGCGCCGCCTAGGTGTCAATGGCATCTTAAATTTCCCCAAAACGGGCGGTTTGACATTCCCCGGTCTGGCGGTTTCGGCTGTCGGCCGGTTCGGTGGCCCGCGCCTTCGGTCCGAACGACGACGGCGTGGTGCGGCGGCCGGTCCGGAAGCGCGGTGGCAACGACGGGATCGCCGAAGACATCGCCCCATCCGGCGAAGCCCCGGTTGGATGCCGGGATCATCGCGCCTTTTCCATGGCGGGCGTTGACGGGTTGGAGGAACGGGTTCTCGCCGCCCCGGGTGACGGGCGGGTATCCGGTCCCATCCACGATCGGCGGTGATGGGCGTGCATGGAAGCGGATCCTGCCGGCGGGGCGTCCTCCGCGTCCAGCCCTGGCCGGAGCCACGACCGGCTCCGCCGATGTGGCGCGATGCACCCGCTTTCCAGCCTTCACGGCGGCTACGCCAGGGGCTGTCGCCAGGTGCGGTCCGCCCGTGCCGGGCGGACCCGGGAAGTGAACCACCCCAGCTCCGCGGATAAGGTCCAGCCGGGCCGGCGCGGCGATGCGCTCCCGGTCAGGCGATGGCCGGAACGGGAAGTCGAACCCCTCCGGCGTTTTCATGGGCATCCCCAGGCCGACGGGCGCGCCGGATCCGGTCGGGTGTTTCGGTCACCGCACACCTCCCGCGGCCAGCCGCTGGCCGACCGCATCATGGAAAGCCGGTGACCGCTGCGGCACACCCTCCGGACGTTGCCGCATGGGGCGCGGCGGTGGAGCTTCGCGGCGCGCGGGGTCGACCCGGCGCCGGATGGCGGGCGATGCGGGTGCCGTCCTCAGGGATGCGGGTTCCGTCGACGTGGTTCCGCGCCTCAACGGCGCGTTCGCGCGCTGTCCCCGGCACCGGGTGGTGGCCGCCGTCAACCGGGACCATGCCCCCGTGGCCGACCCGCCTTTCCACCGCCGGCACCGCGCCGCGGGGAATGGCGGGCGAAGGTCCGGGCGCCGGTCGCCCCCCCCCGGCGAGGGCTTCGTCAACGACCCGCTCCGCGGTGGCCTGTACCCGGGGACTGGCGATCCCGTGCCGCCATGCATCGGACCGGGCGTCCGGATCATCGGTGTTCCGGAACGTTCGGGCCGGAAAGAGGTCCCGCCGGATATATCGGAACGGGCGTTCGACCCTGCCTTTCGTCCGGGCCCGATACGGCTTGCGGGCCCCGCGCGCGGAGCCGTAACGGTTCAACGGCGCGACGGGCGAACCGCTGTGGGTGACGACGCCGGCATCCTCCTCCACGATCACCGCGGTCTTCATGCGGTCATGGGGAATTTCCCCAGGCGCGCCGCCCATCGCGCCAGATGCCGCGATATGACGGCGCATCACCGTTCGCGGGCTCCGGCCGGACACGGACCGACCCCGGAGCCGGCGTGAATGGCCAGGGACAGGGCTGAACGGCCGGACCCTGCGGATCACACCGGGCCCGTCGGTGAACCCCACCCTGAACCCGGCGAGATCCACCCGCGCCCGCCTGCCCGGAGGTGTTCCGGACCGCACCGCGGAAGGCGCGCGTCGAGGCGGACGCAACCCAGGCGAAAACGGCTCCGGCGTCGGATGGCCGCCTTCATGCCCCATGGACCTGATCCCGCGCGGCGGACGCCGGCCCGACGGATCCGGAAAGTTCCGGACCCTCCCTTCCGGATAATCCCGATATGGATCCAGCACGCCGCCCCGTAACGCACGCGGCCCATAAACCCGCGCCTACGGACCCCGCTCCGGATATCCGCGCACCGTCCCGCAGTCAGGACCGACCCTGCGCGCGATGGCCGAGATGCCCGGCCCCTGTCGCCGCAAACCGTGGATCAGAACGGTCTCCCTCGATCCCTTCACCTGACTGCCCCCGTCTCTCGACAGCCAGAGCGTCAGGCCTGTTTCCCGGCGCCGCCGCTCACGGGTGGGGGACTTTCAATTGCCACTTTCGGGGAAAATACGACTGCCACTAACACTTAGGTCGCTTAGGGAAAGGGACAGGTCGGATATTCATGGAATCCGGATGGCCGGGACGAAGGACGGCGCCAACGCGGCCTTCGACCGCTTCGTCGGAAACCACGGCGTGAAATACGGGAAGGCCGTGGACAGGCCGGTCAGGGACCGGGACGGGCTTCCCGCCTTCCACCACTTCCCGACGGAGCGCCGCAGGCACATCAGCACCACGGACCCCACCGGGAGCGTGTTCGCAGCCGGACCCGTAGGACCCGGGCCTGCCTGATCCGAAAGACTGCACTTTCGATGGTTTGCCGCCTCACGATGTCCACGAAGGGCAACCGGCACAGGCTCCCGGTGCCGAACCGGTTCCTGGAGGTCATAAGCGGGGTGTGTTCAGTGACGGGATAATATCAGGAAAGCGCCTCCGCCTGATCGGACCGGCCCCGTCACCAACTTTCGGGTATAACTCAAGCCATTTATTTTCCGTTTCAACACGGCTTTCCGCCCGACCATGAAAGCGGTTCGCACCATCGCCAGCGAAAGGCTTGCCCCATAACGGATTGTGATCGTCGTTACTGACAGTTTCCGATTGATCAGAGATTACAATAACCGGCACTATGGATAACGGCAGTATAGCAGAAACGGCTATCGGAGGAGCCATGAGGAGGAATGCTCTGTCATCCCCCGCACTGAAACAAAAGCGTCATACCGTTGCATCTCGGTTTTCCGTAGACAATAACTCAACACAATCATGAACGCTTGCAACGGAATTCTCTGATGGAGAATTGAGACAGAAGTACTTTAACTCGCTATCAGAGATTCTGTGAAATCAGAGCGTTTTTGCCTAAGAACGTAAATGAAAGCTCTTTCATTTATTGGATTGCGTCGATGGTTATTATGCCGAAAGCAGGCTCTTAATAAAAAGCCAGTTACGGTTAAAGTCAGTAACAAGCCAAGACTATCAAGTTACACATATAAATACAGAAGTTCAGGCATCTTCCAACACAATTTTTGATGCAGCGTTTTGTAAAATTAGGTAGTTCTGGAAATTTGAGTTAAATAACTTGGCATGATTGCGGCCAAGCACTTCGGCCTCGCGTTCGTCACCATCGATGATCGCTCGCGTGATCTGTTCGTGATCTTCGGTTAGATTCAGCGCGTTCTTTTCGATTCGGTATCTTAAATACAGATGCATCATACGCATACCATCCTCAAGCAACTTTCCATAGAAAGATCTAAAGTAAAGGTTTCGTGTCGCCTGAGCGATTCTCAGATGGTAATTTCTGTTATGCTCCGCAACTGAGAATAGATCGCCCCTGTCTGAGGCGCGGTCACATGCCGCTTGGGCTGCGACGATTTCTTTGATATCATCTACCGAGCGAAACAATGCGGCGTTGCGGTTCACAACACGATTGAATAGTTCAAGCGCTTCGAGGTAGGAAGGCAATTTATCCAGATCCAATGGTGCGACCACGGTCACTTTGTTTACCAACGAGACTACCAGACCATCAGCCGCCAATCGGATCAGTGCTTCGCGAATGGGAGAACGTGATACGTTGAACTCTTGTGATAGGGCAGTTTCATCAAGCGGTTGGTTCGGGGCCAGACCAAGCGTCAGAATTCGCTCGCGAAGGATTTGATAAACGTAGGCTTGGGTCGATCCTTTTACATGCTTCATAAAAAAATCCTCTCCAATACTCCAACTCAGGTCCTTTCAATCGGTAGGATGTCACACTGCTGCCAAGAAATTCGCAGCAGAAAGATTCGAGATAAAGCATTCAATTTAGAGTGCTGCCACCGCTACGTCTAATTGTTCCCGCTGTGCTTCAGTCAGCGGCTGTTGCGGGCGGCGGCAATTGCCCAAGCCGAAACCGCGGGCATTCGCGGCGGCCTTCACGCTCGGATTGTAGCTGACAGTCCAGAAATATATGCAAAGCGGCAACAATTGGCTCCAAAGCGCAGCGGCGGCCTTATACTCGTCCGCTCGAATCAGATTTAGCAATTCGACAGCCTGCTGTGGAAATGCATTGGCCCCGCCCCAAAAGATACCTTTGGCGCCGGCTTGAAGTGCCTCGAACTGCAGGAAATCTGCACCACAGAATACGCCTTGATCGTCCACTGCCAGTAGCTGGCGCAGACGCAGCATGTCACCGGTGCTGTCTTTTATCGCCAGGATGTTTTTGATTTCAAGAAGTTTACGGTAAAAATCAGGCATGATATCGAAGCCCGAATAAACGGGGATATTGTAGACCATGATCGGCAACTTCACCGACGAAGCGACACTTTGATAAAATTCAAAAACACCATCCCTGTCCGGACCTTCAAAATATGGGGGCAGCAATAGCAGTAAATCCGCACCCGCTCTTTCACCGTGCTGCGACAATTCGATCGCTTCTTCTGTTCGGGTGGACGACGCGTGGAATTGAACCAACGCACGACCGTCGACATGTTTCACAGCAATATCGACAAGGTGTTTTTTCTCTTCGTTGCTGAGAAACGGAAATTCACCAGTTCCACCCGCGATGCAGATGACTTCGGCTCCGGCGTCGATGACGCGATCTATGTGGGCAAGAAAGTTGGCGTCATCCAGTGATGCGCCGTCTTCAGAGAATACAGTGCAGACTGGAACGCAAAGGCCTTCGAGTGCTTTCATCGTCGTGATCCTATCGTTGCATTTCATAACACACGCCTAAGATATGCACAGTGTCGACATATTGCAATCCCAACCTGCATGTCATCGCTACTGGATTTTAATGCGCTGAGTGAGCTTATAAGCTCCCTGCCCTAGTTTGGACTGCGGTGCCGGTGCGGTTCCACGGCGAGGGCATAGCCAAAGCAGATAAAACTGGCTAGCGTCAGCGGTTTTCGACCCTCGCCACCGGGGTTTCTCGCTGGAAATTTTGCCAGTCCCTTGGACCTGAACGTAGCCGGGTCTTTCCGGCACATCAAGCCCCGAGATGGCTCGGTGTCGCTAACCCGCGATATGTCCGGTTGAGATAACAAGCAAAGTGTCCGGTCCAGTTCTGCCTCCAAAAGGAGGTCTGGATGGCACGGGCCAAACTGTTAGAGTTTGCTCCATAAGCTGAGTGGTCCCGCAGGATGTGGCATTCCGGTTGGTGAACGCACCCAGATACGGAGAGAGCCATGCCCGGGACAGGACCACCCAACAGCTCCATAAGCGCCCGGACGACCACAGTCAAAACGACCTGACCGACGCCGAATGGACCGTCATCGAGCCGATGCCGCCGAAGCGGGGAAGGATGGGACGGCCGCGCGGGGTCGACCTTCGGTCGGTGTTCGACGCGGTCCGGTATATCCTGTCCACGGGATGCCGGTGGCGCGCGTCACCCTCTGGATATCCACCGTTTTCCACCGACCGGAACCATTTTCACGCATGACGGCGGAGCGGGCTCCCGGAGCGTATCGCGCATCGTCTCCGGAACCTCGCGCGGCGGTGTCCGGGGCGCTCCGCGGAGCCGGCCGCCGCCCCGGTCGACAGCCGGTCGGTGAGGACCACGGAGAGCGGCGGGCCCCGCGGCCACCACGCCGGCAGGAAGGTGAAGGGGAGGAAAAGGCACCTGATCGTGGACGCCGACGGCACACCGGTCGTCATGACGGTTCACACCGCCGACATCCAGGACCGGGACGGCGCACCGGACCTGACCGCGGAGCTGCTTGAGACGGTGCCCACGGTGTGTACACGGTGTGTAGGCCGTTCGCCGACGGTGGCCACCCGGGTCCGAAGCTGCGGGAGCGGCCTGGGGGATGGGGTTGCCGGACGTGACCGGGACCGTCGGAAAACCGAAGGATGCCAAAGGGTTCACGGTTCCCTGCCGCCGTTGGGTCGTGGAGCGGACCTTCGCCTGGATGGGCCGGTGCCGCCGCCTGTCGAAGGACTATGAGCGCCTCCGCGGGAACCCGCTGGCATCCGGGGTGAGGCATCACGCGCCACCGGTTCGGGCGTGAGTGAGGCACGAACGAACGCTGGCCGCCTGCCGGTTCCTGCTCAGGCGGGTGGCGAGGGCGTCAACTCCATGAAAAACAATAGTTTAATCATATCAGGGACTTATGATTCAAACTCTTACAGGACATTCGAATGATGAAATTCGACGATGTTTATACCCAACGTCAGGCCGGGAAGGAGTTATGCCCGAAAGTTGGTGACGGGCCGATCCGGTCAGGCGGCGGCGCTTTCCTGTATTGTCCCGTCACTGAGCACAACCTCCCTTATGACCTCCGGGAGCTGGTTCGGCGCCGGGAGCCTGCGCCGGCTGTCCTTCGCGGACATCGTGAGGTGGCGAACCATCGGAAGGGCGGTCTTTCGGCTCAGGCAGCCCCGGGTCCTGCGGGTCCGGCCGCGAACGGTGGCGAACACGCTCCCGGTGGGGTCCGTGGTCCTGATGTGCCTGCGGCGCTCCGCCGGGAAGTGGTGGAAGGCGGGAAGCCCGTCCCGGTCCCTGACCGGCCTGTCCACCACCTTTTCGTATTTCACGCCATGGTTTCCGACGAAGCGGTCGAAGGCCGCGTTGGCGCCGTCCTTCGTCCCGGCCATCCGGATTCCATGAATATCCGATCTGTCCCGTTCCCTGAGCGACCCGGGCGGCGCCCCGGTGACGTCGGCGGTCCCGTGGACCCGGCGGCGGCGCTCCCGCGTCCTCGGGAAGACATCGCGAAGCGCCACCCGGAAGCCCGGCGCGCCGTCGCCGACCCTCCAGACCCCGTTCCCTGAGGTCACGGAGCGGGCCGCGCCAGCCGTCCGCGTTCCCGCGGAACCCGTCCATGACGGCGGGGACGTCCTTCCCGCCATACCCGTCGGCCCCGGTCACCGCGGGCATGCGCCGGCGGTCGCCGTCCGGACGGGGCGTGAGGCAGCCCCCACCCGCCCATACGTGGACGAAGCGTCGCCCGCCCAGGTCGCGCTTCCGCCAGGTCCCATATTCCTCCTTCCAGGTCGCCCCGGCCCCGTCACCATCGAGGAGAACGGTCCCTCCGCGTTCGGCCCGGGAAGCGCCGCGGGCGCCTCTCCGAAGTCACCCGGCGGGATGCCCGCGGAATACAGCCGGTGCGGCGGGTCCCAGCCCGACTTCGCCTTTCCCGGTGCAGGGCGGCACGATGGACGACCGGAACCCGATCCCGCCGCCGTCGGCGACGCCCGCCTTTCGACCGCGGACCCGGGGGACCTCGACGGGCACCCGGCCGGTCCCCGTCATCACCTCCCGCTCCGGCGGGGTCCCGTGGCGCACCACGCGCCCGCGCCCCTGTTCGTCGACGAGGTGTTCGTGGCCGGCCAGCAGGCCCGCGGCCCCGGGCAGCTCCCCCGCTCCGGCCCCGATCACCGCCGCCAGCGGGTCCGGTGAAAACTCCGATGGACGTTCGAACCGTGTCATCGTAGACCCGGTCATGTGGCATATCCCTTTCCCATCGAGAATTGACGGCGTAGGTTTCACCGCCATGATATGCCGCCCCTCATGCCCCGTCACCAGCTTTCGGGCATAACTCTCGGGAAGTTAACTCAGGCGCAGGCTGCCGAGATATTGGGCGTATCAACGCGCACGATGCGCCGGTGGGAAGATCGCTATGGGGCTGAAAGCGCCGAAGGTCTCTATGAGTTTGTTCCATAAGTTGAGTGGTCCCGCAGGATGTGGCGTTCCGGTTGGTAAAGACACCCGGATCCGGAGAGAGCCATGCCCCGGGACAGGACCACCCGGAAGCTGTACAGTCGTTCCAGACGACCGTCGTCAGAACGATCCGTCCGACGACGGACGGGCCATCGCCGGGCCGATGCCGCCGAAGCGGGGAATATGGGGCGGCCCCGCGGGGTGAGCCTGCGGTCGGTGTTCGACGGTGTCCGGCACATACTTTCCACCGGCCGCCGGTGGCGGGCGTTACCCACCGATATCCACCGTATTCCACCGACCGGGACCGTTTCCACACCCGGCGCCCGAGCGGTCCGCCGGGCATGTCCCGACTCCCTGCGGGACCTCGCCCGACAGTGCGCGGGGCGTTCGCCGGAGCCGCCCGCCGCCGCCATCGACGGCCGGTCCGTGAGGACCACCGCGAGCGGCGGACCCCGCGGCCACCACGCGGGCGGAAAGGTGAAGGGCCGGAAGCAGACCGTCGCGGCGGACCTCGGGGGAACGCCGGTCGCCGTCATGGTCCATGCGGCCGGCATACAGGACCGGGACGGCGCGCCGGATGTCATCGCGAAGCCGCCGGTGACGGCCCCGGACGTGCGCGGACCCCTGGCCGACGGCGGCCACCCCAACCCGAAGCCGTGCGGACGCCCTGACGGAACAGGTCCGGCCGACATCATCGGGACCGTCGGAAAACCGGAGGACGTCAAACGGTTCACGGTTCCCCGCCGTCGCCGGGTGGTGGAGCGGACCTTCGCCTGGATGGGCCGGTGCCGCCGCCTGTCGAAGGACTGCGGGCGCCTCTTCGGGAACCCGCTGGCATCCGGGGTGAGGCATCACGCGCCACCGGTTCGGGCGTGAGTGAGGCACGAACGAACGCTGGCCGCCTGCCGGTTCCCGCCCAGGCGGGTGGCGAGGGCGTCAACTCCATGAAAGACAATGGTTTGATCATATCAGTGACTTATGATTCAAACTCTGAGTGGAACGAGGACACGATTGGCGTCGGCTAAGGATGCAAAATCTGTATGTCCCATTTTTTGCTCTGAAGCGAAATCAACATGCTTGTATTGGTCCATTTTTTTGCATACTGAGTGCATACACAGAGTTAGCCGGAGATTGAAGTGGGAATGGGTCCGCATAATCAGATGCTTTGCATGGAGTTATCGGCTGTGTCGAAACGATTCGGACCCAACAGCGCTCTGCGAACAAACGGTAAACCACCCATTCCAAACGAACTACATCCAACCCGATAAAGAGGAATGACATAAATGTCAGAAATGCTGAGCAAAGAAGAATATAAAGCCATAGCGGAAGAGTTGGCATTTCCTACCCAGCCCTATATCGGAGGCCGCTTTATCGCAGCGAAGTCCGGTAAAGCGTTAGAGACGGTGAATCCAGCTACCGGGGCACCTCTGGCGCAGATAGCGGCTTGCGATACCGAGGATGTCGATCATGCCGTCGAAGTGGCACAGGAGGCGTTTGATTCTGGATCCTGGTCGGGTATGCATCCGTCCGAACGCAAGGCGGCACTCCTAAAGCTCACACATTTGATCGAGGCAAACAGAACCGAACTGGGCGTTCTGGAAAGTCTGGAAAGCGGCAAGCCGATCACGGAGTGCCTGAATACCGATATCCCGGAAACCATCACCGCGATCAGTTGGCACGCGGAAGCCGCCGACAAGATGTATGACCAGATGTCCCCGACCAACAGTGACGGTGTGGGGATGATCGTACGCGAGCCACTTGGGGTTGTCGGCACAGTTTTGCCGTGGAACTTCCCGATCATGATGATGGCATGGAAGATTGGCCCAGCACTGGCCACCGGGAACTCGATCATCGTCAAACCGGCGGAACAGACCTCAATGTCCGCGCTGCGCCTAGCGGAGTTGGCCACAGAAGCTGGTGTTCCTGACGGTATTCTGAATGTCGTTCCCGGTCTTGGTCCCGACGTCGGTGAGCCAATGGGGCGCCACGCCGGTATCCAAGCAATTTCCTTTACGGGATCAACCGAAGTCGGACGGCTGTTCATGCGGTTCTCGTCCGAAACCAATCTCAAGAAGATAATTCTGGAATGCGGCGGCAAGAACCCCGCCATTGTTCTGGCGGATGCGGATAATCTAGATAAAATCGCAGAGCACGTAGTGTTCTCGGCGCTGTGGAACATGGGCCAGAACTGCACTGCCAATTCACGTCTAATCGTGCACAAGGACATCAAAGATGCCCTGCTGGAAAAGATCATGGAAAAGCTGGATGATTGGGCAACTGGTGACCCGTTGGACCCTAACAACCAGCTTGGTGCAATTATCTCAAAAGATCAGTATGATCGCATTCTTGGATTTATCGAAGTGGGGAAGGCAGAAGGCGCCAGGCTAATCGCCGGAGGCACCGCGCTATTCGAAGACAAAGGCCTCTTTGTTGCGCCAACCGTGTTTGACGGTGTGACCCCGGATATGACAATCGCAAAGGAAGAGATCTTTGGTCCGGTGCTAGGCATTCTGGTCGCCGATTCGGATGAGGAAGCGATCAAGGTGGCCAATGGCACGCCGTATGGCCTGCAGGCGTCGCTCTTCACGTCTAATCTGACAAAAGCGATGCGTTACAGCCGCCAGATCCAAGCAGGCACGGTATCGGTCAACTGCTACGGTGAAGGCGACATCACGACACCGTTTGGCGGCTACAAGCAGTCAGGTTTTGGTGGGCGCGACAATTCCATGATGGCACATGACCAATATTGTGAGACCAAGACCATCTGGATCGATATCTCCAACGATCCCGAATAGGTTTTCCGGCCGTCTGCGAATGTGGGCTTCAGCGGCACTTGGCGGTGCTTCAGTTGCTGTATAACCATGATATGGTCAAAATCGCGAATTCAGCGGATTTCCATTGATATGGCCGTCTGTCGATCCCTTCGACTCTCCAACAGCTACGAGCAAACAACGATTCTTTGCTGACATGCGCAGATGGGCTTCCTTGCTGATGGACAGCCAGCAGGCGCAGCTTGTGGACATACCCCGATAGCGTGAGCGTTGGAAGTGCGGCGGGCCCCGCTTGCCCGCTCTACATCCGATCTGCGGCTGGCTGTTGGGATCAGCGGGGCGGGTATGGCCCAGTTGGCGCTTTCGGAATATCCAGAGAGGGAGGAAATACTGGTGCGGTCTTTAGAGACCGCGTCGAGGAAAACGTTACGGGTCAGTTGGCGCTGTGGCTGCGGTGCTCTGCGGCAGGGGCAGCGGAGGCCGTTTGGCCGTCGGCGCGCATCGTCACCCGGATACAGGCCTAGCCCGGACCATGACAGGGCTTGTAACCGACGGCGCGGAAATTCCCGCGACCTCGTTCAGGAGAAACACCATTCGGCTGTCGGTCCCGATCTGGACGCAAAAGGGCATCGGAA
>CBDAVS010000028.1:0-25128 GCA_965201085.1 uncultured Rhodobacter sp.
GGCGGTGGCCGCCGCGGGCTCGGATGCGGGCCGACGGGGCGCCCTGGGTCGATGAC
This sequence comes from uncultured Rhodobacter sp., assembly GCA_965201085.1. Taxonomy (GTDB): domain Bacteria; phylum Pseudomonadota; class Alphaproteobacteria; order Rhodobacterales; family Rhodobacteraceae; genus JAPOUP01. Next base: position 57 of record CBDAVS010000028.1, read on the forward strand.
GAATGTCCGGATGTCGGGCGCCTGACCGTCCGGCGGCCTCACCACGTCCCGGTGGCCCCACGGTTCCGGCATGGTGTGGAGCGAGTCGATGTCCCCCTCCGGGAAGGCCCCGGTGGCGGGCGTCTCCGGCCGCTCCCGGGCGGGCGCGGTCAGGTCGGGGACCCGGGCCGCGGTCACGGCGTCGAAGGCGGGGCACTCTTTCAGGTCACCGGCGGCGTCGAACCCGCGGGGCCCGGCCCTGTCACTATAGAATAATGTCCGCCAGAAAACCGCCAGGCTGCCAATTTTTCACGGTAAATGACGGAATTTGCCCTGCGAGGATTCACCGGATATGGCAGTCAGGGTATGCCGCGGAATCCGGCAATCCTCCCCTCGGGAGGCCCCCATGCGCAGGGTCCACGACACCCGGCGGCGGCCCGGTGTCCCCGACATCATGAGGATCAGGCCGACCGTCAGATCGAGGGACGACATCCCGGCGATCCCGATCGGCCTCCAGAATCCCTGCGGCGACGAAGGGACCCGAAAGCGGCTGTCCGGGCTTCCGGGTCGGCTGGTGCTTCCCGGAAAGAGCCGCCGGGCAGGCGGGCCGGGGATGGAACCGTTGACCATCCCGGTGCCCGGCGTGGTCAGGCAGGGTCCCGGGTGCGGTTCCGACCGGCTTCAGGACCTGGCGAATGGGCACCGGACGATCCGGCGAAGGCCGGAGGCCGGGCCACGGATCATGGGACGTGGACGGATACGGATACGAATACCGGCGTCTGGTTGACAGCGTGTCGCTCCCCTCGCCGGAGCTTCCCGCCGAGGTCGGAAGGATGGTCGTGGAGAGGGGCCACAGGGTGGCCGGAAAAAAGCCTGGCGCCGCGCTGCGCGGCCGCCATGATTCCTTCCTGGCCGGGACCGACGTGCATCATCCGACCGACCGCAGCCTGCCGATGGACGCGGCGCGGTGCATGGTCCGGGACGTGTCCCGGGCCTGCGGGGGGCCTGGGCCGCCCGGCTGGCGGCGGAAGGAATACCTTTGCGGAAAGCTCCGGAAAGGCTACCTCCGGGTGGCCACGTCACGGCTCGCCAACCCGCGCCCGAGGGACGTGGAGGCGCCGCTCCGGCTCGCCCTGAAGCTGGCGGACAGGGCGGAGGCCAGCCGCGCGGAGATCGACGGTATGTTGGGTATCCCGGGCCCATCGGACAGTATCCGGGGCTTCATCGGCCATGTCAGGCCCCGGGCGGACCTGACCGGACGGCGGATCCTGAAGGGCGGGACGATCCCGCACCGCGGGAAGGTGCACCCGATATCCGGGCCTCACACCCGCTGGATATCGAAGGGAAAGGCCGGGGTCCCGGTGGAGCCCGGCGTCCCCGTCCGCGTCCCTGAGGACCGTCACGGATTCCTCCCGCACCATTCGGTGAGGTGGGAGGGGAGCGACGTGGACGTGGCGGTCCCCATGGGCGGGGAGGCGCGGGCCCGGTTCCCCGACCTGTCGGTGGTGAGCTTCGACCGCGGTCCGCACAGCCCCCCGGACCGGCTGGGGCCTGACGGGATGCCGGTGCCGACGCGATGCCCCGCAGGGGTAGGCTGTCGAAGGCGGACCGCGTCCGGGAAAGCGGGGAGGCGTTCCGCGGGGCGCGGCGCGCCCACGCCGCGGGCGGGTCGGCCACCAGCAACCTGGAGCACCGCGGTCTGGACCGCGTCGGCGGCCACGGAAAGGAGGGTTTCGCCGGCGCCGTGGCGCTGGCGGTGCTGGCCGCGAACGTCCACCGCCCCGGCCTGACGCCGCCGGCGAGGGAGCGCCCCGTGCTCCCCTCCACCGACCATCCCGTCGAAGCCCCGGGCGGCGCCCCGACGGGCCCGGCCAGGGTCCCGTGAAGCCGGAATCCGCCGGATTCGGCCCTGTCACCGGAAAAACACGGGGTTTTCTGGCAGACACTAGAATATCTGACTGGGGGTTCGAACCATGCGAATCGGAGACCATGTACATCGGTCCCGGACAGATATCCCCGGACACGGTCGACTGGCTGAGGGACGAATGCCTCCGCGGCGGCGCAACGCGTTCGGGTCCGGCCCGGGCGCCAGCGGGCGGGAGGGCTGGCTCACGCATGACGGAAAGCCGGCGACCGTCACCGGGACGGGTGTCGTTCCGCCGCTGGCGGAGAGGCTCGGCCCGGCGCTGCCGGAAGCGGCGCCGCGCTTCGCGTCCTCCAACCGGCGGACCGCCGCCGACGACCCGGGCGGCCCCGCGGTGGAGTGCCCGCCCGCCGGTCCCGGCGATGTCCGTCCGGCGCCCCTGGCCGAGGCGGACCGCCCCGCCTGCGGGTCGATGATGGAGAGGCGCCATCCGGAGGGCTGGCGGCGGGCACCGGGAGGCCAGCCGCGCCACTGGACCGAATGCGGCACGCACGGACGGCCCGGCGGGCCGGGGTTCGTTCCGGCGTCCCGCCGGCCCGGTCCGCGTGACGCCTTCGTCGGCCGGTCGGCGCGGGCGCGGACCGCGGACATGGGCCCTGTGCCCAACAACCGGCGCCTGCCCATCAGGTCCACAGTGAGGGTGCACGGCCCCGCCTCGCCGGCGCCGCGGCCGGGGGCGGAGAGGGTCGCCGGCGACCGGGAGGTCCTTACCGAGGTCCGACCCGTCCTCACCTACACGCCCGTCGGTCCCGGCCGCGCCGGGACGGCGTGCCGCGCCGCCGGCCGGAAGCGGTGCCCCGGCCTAGCCTCCGGACGTCGGTCGGGCATCCGCCGGAGCGTGTGGACGCCGCCGCTCCGGCCCAACCGGCGCGGGGTCCTGCGGGAGGAGCCGGAGCGCGGCGATGGGGGCGGCGTGGACGCGCTGGCCCGGGGCGCCGGTGCCGGAGCCGTTCCCGGGCCGGACGGAACAGAAGGCGGCCTGTAGGCTCCTCTCCGGCGACGGGGTGACGATGGACGACATACCGGAACCCCACATGGAGGCGATGGGCGGACACCGCCGCATGGAAGGCGTCATCCTCGCCGTCCAGGACACGATCACGCTGGACCACGGCATCCTGGAGGCGACGTCGGGTCCGGACAGCCCGGGCCGCGGCGGGCGGGTCAGCTTGCCGACGCCTGTCCGGACGTGAAGGTCGTGAACATATGCGACCGCGTGGCGACCTGCGGGACCTCCTTCAGGAGGCCAACGGGATCGGTGCCGCGCCGCCGGTGCGCGCCGCCCGTGACGGTGGTCCCGGCCATCGAGGCAAATCCGCCGAAACCCGTCGCGGACGGGGCGGGGCGTCGCACCGGATGCCCGTCTCCAACGGGGGTGGCGACGGCATGCCGACGGCGGAGACCGCCCTGCGGCGGCACGAACCGCGCTGGAGGATCGAGTGCCTGTTCAGGGCGCTGAGGACCGGGACGCGCATCAAGGACCGCAGGCCCGACGCCGCTGACGACCTGCGCGGGTGCCCCGCCTTCGACGCAGTAACGGCGCTGCGCGTCCGGGACCTCCAGCTTCCGGCGCTGGAGAGCCCCGACAGCCCCGCGGAGCGCCATGCCGCCGCCGGGAGCGGCGGGGCCGTTGTCATCCACGCCGCCTACGGGCGCGTGACCAGCCCCCCCGGCGCCGCCGGAACCCGACATGGCCACAGGCCGCTACGTCACGCCCGTGGCCTGTCCGGCCGGCTTCCGGCCCACGAAGCGCCAGCCGCCGACGGAGACCCGGAAGCTCTGGCAGGGACCGCGCCTCCTCAACGTGGCGGAGACCCACGCCCGGGCCATCCGCGCCCGCGCCGGACATATCCTCGGATACGGGAAAGGGCCGATGGCGGTCACAGTCCGCCGCGTCGGCCGGGTCCGGGCCGCCGCCCACATGACCATGGCGAACCCGGGCCACGGTTTCCGCCGCCCCGTCCTGCATGAACAGCGACAGGCTAGGGCCTGGCTCCGTCCGGAATCCGGAAATCACCCGCCTGACATTCGCACCGGAATATGGGTTTATCGAGGTTTCCAACTCCCAGATCGCCTGCCACATTCCATCCGTAAGTCCGTTCCCGCTCTTTTCCATGGTTCCGTACATGGTTGCCTTTAACGCCGTTCCGGCTGTGTTCGGGGACGGATATGAACGGTTCAGACCGGCGGTTCAACCGGGAATGTCAACGGGCCCTAGAAAACAGTTCGCGGCAATCAGCGACGGTCTCGACATGATGCGCTTTCTTCGGCGTTTCAACGCGCAGTCCATGAATGGAAGAGTGGTTCCTTTTGTCACGGCTGATCGCGTTCATGGCTTTGTGGCCGGATTTGCGGTGTGATCGGTTCGGCATTTGTTGCTTCTATTTTCGGTAGGAATCCGACGCAAATTCAAGTGAGTCGTCGCGACATCCCAGAGTGCCCTATCGATGGCGTCAGATTTCCAGAAAGGAACTCGGAAATCGAGCGATGCGACTCGCGGCACCTGACGTCTGCCATGCGTTTTGATTGGTATACTCCGGCGGTTATTTCTGCATGTCTCAATACCAAAAAACGCCTGCGGTCACGATAACAGCCACCCTCTTCCGCGACCACCTCTAACCGCAACCAGCAATTATTTCGATTTGGGTTGCGGTTCCACTTGAAAATCACTGACCTCTGTGCGGTTCGAAAATTTCACGCAGATCATCGTTTTAGGACGCCGAAACAGCCGGAAGGTCGCAAACGGAATCCGGATGGTTCTTTCGAATGCAATACAACTGGCTAAAGGAGCGGGAGCCGCCAAAGAGGCTGCGCCAGCGTCACGAACAGCGCCGCCCCCAACAAGCTATCGAACCTGTCGAAAAAACCGCCATGTCCTGGAAGAAGCTCTCCGCTGTCCTTCACATCCACCCGACGCTTCAACGCACTCTGGACAAGATCGCCCGCCTGGCTTGCGAAACCAACCAACACGGAAATCCACACCAGATGAAAGCCTGCGTCGCCAGTTAGAGCGAAACCCAGCCCGACCAGCGAGGTCGCAAGCCAACCCGAAACCGTGCCAGCCCAGGTCTTTCCCGGACTTACCGTTAGCCAGAGCTTCCGGCCACCGATCATCCGTCCTCCAAAATATCCCGCGATATCCGAGGCTACAACCGTTGACACCAGCCAAAGCGTCAATATCGCTCCCCGCTCGTCACGAAACTCCGTGAGACCGTAACCCGCCACAACGATGCAGAATGCGAACACTGCAAACGTCGTACGACGGCGTTGAACGAAAATGGCACCTGCCAGCGCGGGAAGCGATAACATCAGCAGGCTAACGGGAAAAGCGATCTCGCGTGAAACAATAATGCACGCGCAGGCCAGCGCCCCGAGCGCAAGCGCCCACACACCGCGCAGGTCCGCGACCATACCGGCCAGTTCAAGAACCGTGATACCCACGACCAATGCTACAATAACTGCGAATGGTGTCCCACCGATCCAAACCTCCGCCAAACCCAACGCGAGAAGCGCACCGCCGGTAATCACCCGAAGTGAAAGATCATTCCAGCGGCTGGAGGGATTCATGCGGAAACCGCACCATACCGCCTCTCGCGTTCGGAATAGCCAGTGACGATCTCAGTGAATATCTCTTTCGTGAAATCGGGCCAGAGCGTGTTGATGAACTCATATTCGGCATAGGCCGACTGCCACAGCAGAAAATTTGAAATCCGTGCCTCGCCGCTCGTTCGGATCACGAGATCCGGATCCGGCAGGAAATATGTGTCAAGATAATGCGCGAAGGTCACTTCATTGACGGCTTCCGGATTCAGCCGGTTCGCCCTCACTTCCTGTGCAAGACGCTTCGTCGCCCGCGCGACTTCATCGCGCCCCCCATAGTTCAGCGCGACCGTCAAATGCAGTCTCGTATTGTCTGCCGTCATCAGTTCGAGGTCATCCATGAGGCTGACGAGTTTCTCATCAAGGCGGATCCGATCACCAATGAAGCGCACCCGTACACCCTCTTTGACGACCGCCTTGGCCTCACGCATAATGTAACGCCGGAACAGGGACATAAGTCCCGCGACCTCTAGCTGCGTACGCTTCCAGTTCTCGGTCGAGAACGCGAATATCGTCAGATATTTCACATTGAGATCGGGACAGATCCGAACGATTTCCCTCAATCGACGCGCACCCGCCTGATGGCCGTATAGCCGCCGCTGCCCCCTCTGCTGCGCCCAGCGACCGTTCCCGTCCATGATAATCGCCACGTGATGCGGCGCGCCATCGGTGCCTCGATTCACATCCGTTCCCCTGCCTCGGGTTTCATAGGGTCCGGCCTTTACCGCCTGAACGGGTCACTGCCATACGGACCCAATAACGTCCCTAGACCTGCATGATCTCCGCCTGCTTGGCTTCGAGCGCGTCATCAACCGACTTGATATGGGAGTCGGTCAGTTCCTGGACCTCGTCCTGCCAGAGTTTCTGCTCGTCCTCGGCCATGCCATCGGCTTTCGCTTTTTTGAGCTTGTCCATGCCGTCGCGACGGATGTGACGGATCGACACCCGCGCGTTCTCGGCATACTGACCGGCCACCTTGGTCAGTTCACGACGACGCTCTTCGTTCAGTTCCGGTATCGGAAGCATGATGATCGTACCGTTTCTCTGCGGGTTGATCCCCAGACCCGATTCCAGGATCGCTTTTTCGACTTTGCTTACAAGTGACTTGTCCCAGACATTGATGGTCACCATCCTGGGCTCGGGTACGTTTACCGAACTCACCTGATTGATAGGAGTCCGAACGCCGTAGGCCTCCACGGTGATTGGCTCGACCATAGCCGCCGACGCCCGCCCCGTCCGAAGACTGGCGAATTCCTTTCGGAGCACGGTGACAGCTCCATCCATCCTGCGGGAAAGATCCTCAACATCAATGTCATGATCGTCCGACATTACACCCTCCCAGTTCAATGCCCTTAACCGGGCTGCTCGCACTCAACACTAGGACTTGCGCAAACGGTTGTATAGGTGCCTTTTCCGAGAACGACGCCCCGGAAACCACCCGGCTCGTCGAGCGAGAATACCACGATTGGGAGGTTGTTACCCTGGGCATGTGCGATTGCCGTCGCATCCATTACACCAAGATGCTTCGCGAGCACATTATCATAGGTTATTCTATCGAAACGACGTGCGTCCGAATGCTTCTTGGGATCCCGATCATAGACACCGTTCACTTTGGTGGCCTTGAAGATCACATCGCAACCCATCTCGGACGCGCGTAGGGTCGCCGCGGTGTCCGTCGTGAAATAAGGGTTTCCGGTGCCAGCCGCGAAGATGCAGACGCGGTCCTTCTCCAGATGCCTCACGGCACGGCGACGGATATAGGGTTCACATATCTGATCCATCGGAATAGCGCTGATGACGCGGGTATATACTCCTGTCCGTTCAAGGGCCGACTGCATGGCCAGGGCGTTCATGACAGTCGCCAACATGCCCATGTAATCGGCGGTCGTTCGTTCCATACCCTGAGCCGACCCCTGAAGGCCCCGGAAGATGTTGCCTCCCCCTATAACCATGCAGACCTCGACGCCGAGATCATGGACGGACTTTACCTCGGCCGCGACTCGCTGGACGGTGGGAGGATGCAGGCCAAAACCCTGATCGGCCATCAGCGCCTCTCCCGAGATTTTAAGCATGATACGCCTATATCTCGGACTGGACACCTTGTGCTCGGCTTCGGGCACTATCCTGTCTGTTTGCATCGAAGTGAGCTGGTACGAGGCTTCAAGGGTACTGTCATGATCGCTTTTGCCTCTCAATGTCTTTGCTTGATCACTAAAATGACCGAAAGAAGAGCAATGTTCAATGCCCGGAAACCCAAGTGAACACCGAAATCCTGAAATCGCTGTCGTCGGAACTGCCGATCCTGATCGCCGGACCAACCGCAAGTGGCAAATCCTCGCTGGCACTGGAGATCGCGTGCCATCAAGGTGGCACGATCATCAATGCCGACGCGCTTCAGGTGTTCTCTAACTGGAGGATACTGACCGCACGACCGAATTCCCGCTATGAAGCGCTTGCACCACATCTTCTCTACGGCCACGTCGCCAGCGATGCGGACTACTCGGTGGGTCATTGGTTGCGCGAGTTCGGGACAATTTTCGCTCGCGAGCGAAGGGTGATTCTGGTCGGTGGAACAGGCCTTTACTTCACGGCATTGACCAATGGTTTGGCGAATATCCCACCAATTCCAGCCGAATTTCGCGCTGAAGCGTTGAAGCGTCTTGAGGCCGAAGGCATCGACGCGCTGCTTGCGGACCTTGATCGCGATTCCCTGTCCCGGCTCGACAAATCCAATGCCGCTCGGGTGCTGCGCGCATGGGAAGTCTGGCACGCTACGGGGCGAGGATTTGCAGTATGGCAGAACGAAACACCCGATCCGTTGATTCCACTGGACAGTGCCCAACCACTGCTACTCGACGCTGACCGGGACTGGCTCAACAAACGAATTAACCGTCGTTTCGACGCGATGGTCGCGGATGGCGCGTTGGAGGAAGTCCGTCGCAACCTGGCGGTCTGGAATCCCGCCCTGCCCTCCGCCAAGGCCCTCGGTGCGGCGGCGCTGGTCGACCATCTGCGGGGAAACCGCGATCTTGCCGATGCGGTTTCCGCCGGGAAGACGGCGACCAGACAATATGCGAAGAGGCAGCGTACCTGGTTTCGTTCCAGGATGCGGACGTGGCGTAGAATTACTCTCCCCTAAATGGTGTTATATAAATTTAGGTTTCTCACCCCACTTCCAGTCCGAAGTGCAACACCGGCCCGCCTCCGGAGCGAGGGCGTGGCCCGAGCGGAGGAGGCGGGCCGGTGTTGAGGGATTTTCCGGCCAGGGCCCCGGATTCCACGCGGAATACGGCGGCTGTCCCTTCGGATCGGAGCGTAACCGGGCCTCCCGGCGGCGGCAAGGCCCCGCGGCGGGAGGTGGCGCGCCCGTCCGGGCGAGGGAAGGGGTGGCCCGACCGAAACCGGGCGGGCGCGCCTGCGGAATTCCCTCTCCCCCGTCGGCCGACGGGGCGAAGCGCCTCAGGGAGGCCGCGCCCGCGCGAAAGCCTCCGCCGGCGTCAGGTAGCCGAGCGCCTTGCGGGGGCGCGCGTTCAGGATGTCCTGGACCCGCTTCACGCGGGCGTCCGTGACCTGCCGCAGGTCGGTCCCCTTCGGCAGGTACTGGCGCAGCAGCCCGTTGGTGTGCTCGTTCAGGCCCCGCTCCCACGAGTGATAGGGCGTCGCGAAGAAGAAGTCGGCCTCCAGCGCCTTCGCCACCTTCGCGTGCCCCGCGAACTCCTTGCCGTTGTCCGCCGTGATCGTGTGGACCCTGGCGCCGAGCCCCTTGAGAAGGTCGGTCATCGCCTCGCCGACCGCCTCCGCCTTCTTTCCGTCAACCCGTTGGAGAAGCGTGAATTTCGAGCATCTGTCCACAAGCGACACCACCGCACCGCTGTGTCCCCCGCCGATCACCGTGTCCGCTTCCCAGTCGCCGATTCTCGCCTTCGCCCCGACCTCTTTCGGGCGCTCCGGGATGTCCCTCCGGCCCGGGATGTGACCCCGGCCCGCGTGGCGGCCACCCTGCCGGTTCGGTTTCTTTCCCCGCCGCCGCAGGTGCCCGAAAAGCGTTCCTCCGTCCCTGCGGTCCGCGCGTACGAGGTCGTATATCCGCTGACGGCCGACCATGCCGGGGTCCTCCAGCCGGAGACGCCCCGAGACCTGTTCCGGGCTCCAGCCCTCCTCCAGCTTCGCCACGACCTTCGCCCAGCGCTCCTCCGTCAGCTTCCTCGGGACCGAAGAGGCCTCGCTCCGGCGCCCGGTGGCCTTCCTCCACGCCTGTCCCTGCCGGTATCCCCGCCCGCCGCCGTTGCGTCGGATCTCCCGCGATATGGTGGCCGGATGGCGGCCCAGCTGCCTGGCGATGGCCCCGTTCGAAAGCCCGCTTTTCCTCAGCGCGTATATCTGGCATCTTTCGTCGAAGGTCAGATGACGGTAGCCCTCGGGCATGACACTCTCCTCGGCTCGTTCACCGGGACTGTCGCCGTTATCTGGCCGATTCGCAGGATGCTGCACCCGAAACGCGGCTTCCCACCATCAACGGTGTTGCACTTCAGAGCGGAACGGGGGTCATATAAAATACTGTTAAAAAAATATTATTTAAAATGATCCAAACCTGATCGATCCGTTGATCTGGCGGACCGGCTCCATCGATTTCGATTCATTTGCCATAAATCCGTCCAGGTCAATATCATCTTGATCGTACGGCACGACCGTCGTCCGTGGCATTTACGAGATTAGACAATCCGCGACCCGAGGTCGACATCCGGTCCACTCATCGACACCTTTGCACACCAAGCGCACGGAGCAGGCACCCAAAGACGAGGGCATGAGGAGAAAGCAGGCTGGCCATTCCCGTCTTCGGATCGCGGTGGACGGGTTTGGTCAGGGCTGTGGGCCGGAAATGACGCCTGGTGCTAAGGCGTGGGATGAGGTGGCTTTCACCATCGTTAGAACCACCCGGCATTTCTTGACCTCATCGGCAATCGGAATATCGCGTCCTTACCGAGGTTCAGACGGGCGAGGAACACGTTGGGATATGCCGCGATATTGCAATTATCCGGCGACCTAGAGTTTCGCGTCGGCCACCATAGCCGCATCCTGCGCATCCGACCGATCAGCGGCTGCGATCACCCAATCCAAAATACCACATTCGGATGGGATGCGCGACCGAAACACCGAGACTTTCCCACCATTACCGGCTGCCTCTTGGCAGTTTGACTCATAAGTCAGTTACTCAATCAACTGTTTGATTCCGAGGGTTCAGCTCCCGCGCCACGCGGCGGATGGGGAATCGGCGGGTGGCGGCGGGGAACCGTGAACCCTTTGACGTCCTCCGGTTTTCCGACGGTCCCGATGATGTCGGCCGGACCCGTTCCGTCAGGGCGTTCCCGCGGCTTCGGGTCGGGGTGGCCGCCGTCGGCCAGAGGTCCGCGCACGTCCGGGGCCGTCACCGGCGACTTCGCGATGATATCCGGCGCGCCGTCCCGGTCCTGGATGCCGGCCGCATGGACCATGACGGCGACCGGCGTTCCCCCGAGGTCCGCCGCGACGTGACGCTTCCGGCCCCTCACCTTCCCGCCCGCGTGGTGGCCGCGGGGTCCGCCGCTCCCGGTGGTCTTCATCGACCGGCTGTCGATGGCGGCGGCGGTCGGCTCCGGCGAACGCCCCGCGCACTGTCGGGCGAGGTCCCGCAGGGAGTCGGGACATGCCCGGCGGACCGCTCGGGCGCCAGACGTGGAAACGGTTCCGGTCGGTGGAATACGGTGGATATCGGTGGGTAACGCCCGCCACCGGCGGCCGTTGGAAAGTATGTGCCGGACACCGTCGAACACCGACCGGAGGCTCACCCCGCAGGGCCGTCCCATATTCCCCCGCTTCGGCGGCATCGGCTCAACGATGGCCCATCCATCGTCGGACGGATCGTTCTGACGACGGTCGTCTGGAACGGTTGCACAGCTTCCAGGTGGTCCTGTCCCGAGGCATAACTTTCTCCTGATCCGGGTGTTTTCACCAACCGGAATGCCACATCCTGCGGAACCACTCAACTTATGGAACAAACTCTTACAAAGTCCCACATCTGTACAATAGTGTCTGCCAGAAAACCCCGTGTTTTTCCGGTGACAGGACCGAATCCGGCGGATTCCGGCTTCACGAGACCCTGGCCGGGCCCGTCGGGGCGAGGCCGGGGGCTTCGACGGGACGGCCGGTGGCGGGAACATATGGTGAACATCCGGGCCTCCGCCGGCCCGCGGGCACGCCGGTCCGGGCCCCGCAGCGGCGGGACCTTCCATGGGCCGGTTCACCGGTGGACGCCCCGGTCAGGCGGCGGCGGGAAGCACGGGGCGCTCCCTCTCCCGGAGCATCAGGCCGGGGCGGTGGACGTTCGCCGCCGGCGAAACCCTTCTTTCCGTGGCTCCGCACCCGGTCGAGGCCACGGTGCTCCAGGTTGCTGATGGCCGACCCGCCGGCGGCGTGGGCGCGCCGCGCCCCGCGGAACGCCTCCCCGCTTTCCCGGACGCGGTCCGCCTTCGACAGCCTGCCTTTCCGCGGCATGGCGTCGGCTCCAGCATCCCGGCAGGCCCCAGCCGGTCCGGGGGGCTGTGCGGACCCCTGTCGAAGCTCACCACCGACAGGTCGGGGAACCGGGCCCGCGCCTCCCCGCCCATGGGGACCGCCACGTCCACGTCGCTCCCCTCCCACATCACCGAATGGTGCAGGATGAACCGGTGCCGGTCCTCAGGGACGCGGACCGAAACGCCGGGCTCCACCGGGACCCCGGCCTTTCCCTTCGATATCCAGCGGGTGTGCGGCCCGGATATCGGGTGCACCTTCCCGCGGTGCGGGATCGTCCCTCCCTTCAGGATCCGCCGTCCGGTCAGGTCCGCCCGGTGCCTGACATGGCCGATGAAGCCCCGGATACTGTCCGATGGGCCCGGGATGCCCAACATACCGTCGATCTCCGCGCAGCTGGCCTCCGCCCTGTCCGCCAGCTTCAGCGCCAGCCGGAGCGGCGCCTCCACGTCCCCCGGGCGCGGGTTGGCGAGCCGTGACGTGGCCACCCGGAGGTAGCCTTTCCGGAGCTGTCCGCAAAGGTATTCCTTCCGCCGCCAGCCGCGCGGCCCAGGCCCCCCGCAGGCCCGGGACACGTCCCGGACCATGCACCGCGCCGCGTCCATCGGCAGGCTGCGGTCGGTCGGATGATGCACGTCGGTCCCGGCCACGAAGGAATGACGGAGGCCGCGCAACGCGGCGCCAGGCTTTTTTCCGGCCACCCTGTGGCCCCTCTCCACGACCATCCTTCCGACCTCGGCGGGAAGCTCCGGCGAGGGGAGCGACACGCTGTCAACCAGACGCCGGTATCCGTATCCGTCCACGTCCCATGATCCGTGGCCCGGCCTCCGGCCTTCGCCGGATCGTCCTGTGCCCGTTCGCCAGGTCCTTAAGCCGGTCGAAACCGCACCCGGGACCCTGCTTCACGACCCCCGGCACCGGGACGGTCAACGGTTCCATCCCCGGCCCGCCGACCCGGCGGCCCTTTCCGGGAAGCACCAGCCGACCCGGAAGCCCGGACAGCCGCTTTCGGGCCCCTTCGTCGCCGCAGGGGTCCTGGAGGCCGATCAGGATCGCCGGGATGCCGTCCCTCGATCTGACGGTCGGCCTGATCCTCCTGATGTCGGGGGCACCGGGCCGCCGCCGGGTGTCGTGGACCCTGCGCATGGGGGCCTCCTGAAGGGGAGGATTGGCGGATTCGGCGGCATACCCTGACTGCCATATCCGGTGATTCCCCGCAGGGCGGATTCCGTCATTTACCGCGAAAAATCAGCAGCCTGGCGATTTTCTGGCGGACACTACAATATCCTGTTCTCGCCCTCGCTTTCCGGGGGCGTCGCGGACCTGGATGGTCCGGTTCGGCCTCCCGGAGCCCCGCCGGACCTTTTTCGTCCCCGACAGCGGCCGCCGCGGGTTCGGATGCGGGCCGACGGGGCGCCCCGGATCGATGACGGATGTCCGGATGCCGGGCGCCTGACCGTCCGGCGGCCTCGCCACGTCCCGGTGGCCCCACGGTTCCGGCATGGTTTGGAGCGGGTCGATGTCTCCCTCCGGGAAGGCCCCGGTGGCGGGCGTCTCCGGCCGCTCCCGGGCGGGCGCGGTCAGATTCGGAGACCCGGTCCACGGTCACGGCGGCGGTCGCCCCGTGGTGCGGTTCGGGAATATGCTCCATGGTCACCCCAAGGTCCGGCAGCGGGCGGCGGGCGGCTTTCCTGCCCGCCCTGATGGGAAAGATCACCGGCGGGGCCTGACCCCGTCCGGAATCCGGAAATCACCCCCTCCCTGACATTCGCGCCGGAATATGGGTCTATCGAGGTTTCCATCTTCCTTCCCCCGTTCCGCTCTGAAGTGCAACACCGTTGATGGTGGGAAGCCGCGTTTCGGGTGCGGCATCCTGCGAACCGGCCGGATAACGGCGACAGTCCCTGTGCTCAGGATAGGAGAGTGTCATGCCCGAGGGCTACCGTCATCTGACCTTCGACGGAAGATGCCGGATATACGCGACGGGGAAAGGCGGGCTTTCGGACGGGGCCATCGCCGGGCGGCCGGGCCGCCATCCGGCCACCATATCGCGGGAGATCCGACGCAACGGCGGCGGGCGGGGATACAGGTGCAGGCAGGCGCAGGGGAAGGCCACCGGGTGCCGGAGCGGGGCATCTTCGGTCCCGGGGAAGCTGACGGAGGAGCGCCGGGCGAAGGTCGTGGCGAAGCCGGGGAGGGCTGGAGCCCGGAACAGGTCCCGGGGCGTCTCCGGCTGGAGGACCCCGGCATGGTCGGCCGTCAGCGGATATACGACCTCGTACGCGCGGACCGCGGGGACGGAGGAACGCCTTGCGGGCACCTGCGGCGGCGGGGAAAGGAACCGGACCGGCAGGGCGGTCGCCACGCGGGCCGGTGTCACATCCCGGGCCGGAGGGACATCCCGGAGCGCCCGAAAGAGGGCGGAGGCGGTCGGCGGGGCGATGACCGACCTTCTCAAGGGTCCCGGCGCCAGGGTCCACACGATCACGGCGTACAGCGGCGGGGAGGCGCGGGGCACGCGAAGGTGGCGAAGGCGCTGGAGGCCGACTTCCTCCTCCCGACGCCCCACCATTCGTGGGAGCGGGGCCTGAACGGGCACACCAACGGGCCGCCGCCCCGGCACCTGCCGAAGGGGACCGACCTGCGGCAGGTACCGGACGCCCGCGTGAAGCGGGTCCAGGACATCCTGAACGCGCGCCCCCGCAAGGCGCCCGGCCACCTGACGCCGGCGGAGGCTTTCGCCCGGGCGCGGCCTCCCTGAGGCGCTTCTCCCCCGTCGGCCGACGGGGGAGAGGGAATTCCGCAGGCGCGCCCGCCCGGTTTCGGTCGGGCCACCCCCTCCCTCGCCCGGACGGGCGCGCCACCTCCCGCGGAGTGAGATAGGGCTTGATATCGCGGACAGTTCGCCCGGACGGGCGCGCCACCTCCCGCCGCGGGGCCCTGCCACCGCCGGAAGGCCCGGTTACGCTCCGATCCGAAGGGACAGCCGCCGTATTCCGCGTGGAATCCGGGGCCCCGGCCGGAAAATCCCTCAACACCGGCCCGCCTCCTCCGCTCGGGGCCACCCCCTCGCTCCGGAGACGGGCCGGTGTTGCACGTCGGACCGGAAGTGGGGTTTCAAAAAAAGTTCAGAATACGATGTTGATATGTCGTTCAATTCGTGGTCTTATCGATATATGTTGCATGGATGCTCATACCTTCACGCCTCGGCTTCGGAGTCAGAAAGTGGATATGTGCGTCGGCTGCGACCGTCATAGGCCAGAATTTGGAGATGTCATGAGCAAAGAAAACAAAATCCTCATTAACCGGATGGCGAGGGAGGCCCGGAAAGGCAAACTCTCGCGACGGTCATTCATGCAGCACGCCACCGCCGCGGGAATCACCGTGTCGGCGGCCACCGGGCTTTGGACCTCCAAAGTAGCGGCTCAAACGCCGAGCCGCGGCGGTACGTTCCGTCTCGGCGTTCATGACGGCAACACCGCCGACCAGATGGACCCCGGCAAATACCAGTCCGTCGGCGAGATCCAGCTCGCGCATACCCACCGTAGTTACCTGACCCAGATTACGTCGGAAAACGGCTTGGGGCCTGATATGGCCACAAGCTGGAGCGCTACACCGGATGCGAAATCCTGGACGTTTGAACTGGACAAAAACGCGTCCTTCCACGATGGGCGACCCTTCACCGCGAAAGACGCCATCGCCTCGCTGAACCACCATCGGGGCGACGATTCTACATCCGCGGCCAAGCCATTGCTTGCGAGCGTCGTCAATATCAAGGCGGATGGCGATCACACGATCGTTCTGGACCTCGACCAAGGCTTCGCCGACCTACCGTGGATCATGGCCGACTACCATCTCACCATACTTCCGGCCAATGAAGACGGAACCATGGACTGGCAAAGCCAGACCGGGGCTGGCCCCTACCGCATTGTCGATCACGACCCCGGTGTCGGCACGCAGCTGGAACGCCACGAAGGCTGGCATGGAGAAGGGGCATGGTTCGATCGAGTCGACATGGCAGTGCTCAACGATCCGAACGCCCGACAGGCCGCACTCGTATCGGGCGATGTCGACGCCGTCACATCGGTTGACCTGAAGACACTTTCGCTGCTGCAGCGCCATCCGGAAATCGAAGTCGACAACATCCCATCGGGCTCCGCGATCACTCTGCCGATGTTCACGGATGTCGAGCCGTTCACCGACAACAATGTTCGGCTGGCGCTCAAGCACGCGATCAACCGCGAGGAGATCATCGAGAAAATCGTCTTCGGAACAGGCTTTCCCGGAAACGATTTCCATGTTTCCCCTAACATGCCGTATTTCCCCGCCGATATCCCGCAGCGCACCTACGATCCCGACAAGGCGAAGTTCCATCTCAAGGAAGCCGGACTCGACTCGCTCAACGTCGAACTTTCGGCGACGGATTCGGTCCTTCCGGGCGCGGTCGACATGGTCGTTCTCTATTCCGAACAGGCCAAGGCGGCGGGAATCAACATCACCCCCGTGCGCGAACCTTCGGACAGCTACTGGGCGGATGTATGGTTGAAGAAGCCATTCGTCTTCGTGAAATGGGGTGCGCGACCGACGCCGGACAACATGTTCACCCTCGCCTATTCCGCCGATGCGGCCTGGAACGAAGCGCATTGGAAACATGAACGCTTCAATGAGCTTCTTCTGCTCGCCAAGGCGGAACTGGATGAAACGCGCCGCGCGGAAATGTACCACGAAATGTGCATGATCGCGCGCGACGAAGGCGGCACCATCATCCCGATGTTCGTCAATTTCGTCTATGCCCGGCGCAAGAACGTCCAGCATGGACCCAGCGTGGCGGCGTCTTGGGAGGCTGACGGAGCGCGTGGCACCAGCCGTTGGTGGTTCACCTGATCTGAACACAATCTCCGGGCGCTCCGCGCCCGGGCTTGTGCCACGGCCAATGATCGGCCGAAGAATCCACCGCACCGTCTGATGCGCCAGACCTGAAGGTGCTCGGCCAAAGGGAGGAATCCGTTGAGCGACATTCTCGGACTTATCCTCAAACGTCTCGGGCTTGGACTTGTTACACTTCTTGTAATCTCGGTAATTATTTTCTTCATGGTCGAGCTGCTTCCGGGTGATCTGGCCCAGGCGGTTCTCGGACAGGGCGCCACCCAGGAGACCGTTGAGGAACTACGCAGGAATCTCGGCCTCGACAGACCGGCCATCATCCGATACCTTGACTGGCTCGCAGGCGCGGTCGTCGGTGATTTCGGAACTTCGATGATTTCCGGAGAACCTGTCGGGGAGGCAATTTCGGATCGCTTCCTCAATACACTCTTTCTCGCTGCCTACGCCGCGGTAATCGCGGTTCCGTTCGCGATCATGCTCGGAGTTCTTGTCGCCCTGTTTCGCAACTCCCTGTTCGATCGGGTCGCGAACGTCCTGACGCTCACGTCAATTTCCAGCCCGGAATTCTTCCTGGGATACATCCTGATCCTATATCTGGCGGTCAAGACGGGACTGTTTCCTGCCATCGCAAGCCTTAGTGGCGACATGTCGTTCGGTGAATTGCTCCAAAGGACCTTCCTTCCGGCCTTGACCCTGGTATTGGTCGTAACGGCACATATGATGCGGATGACGCGCGCGGCCATCATCAACCTTCTTGCGTCGCCATATATCGAGATGGCGCGGCTGAAAGGGGTGCCTCCCTGGAAAGTCATCGCCCGGCACGCCCTGCCGAACGCCTGGGCACCGATCATCAACGTTGTCGCCTTGAACCTCGCCTATCTCATCACAGGCGTCGTTCTGGTCGAGGTGGTGTTTGTTTATCCAGGTATCGGACAGTTACTGGTCGATTCTGTCGCCAAACGCGATTTCGCGATCGTTCAGGCCTGCTGCCTGATTTTCGCGGCCACGTTCATCCTTCTGAACCTTGCGGCGGACGTTGGAGCCATCCTGACCAACCCGCGGCTTCGGCACCCGAAATAGGAGGAACGGAACGTGAGTGTGTTCGTAATCATCTATTTCGCGTTTCTGATCATAGCATCGAGCATCGCCGCATTCTACCAGCGGCGCGGTCCTTTCCTGATCCTTTTCTCGCTCACCTTAGCTTCGTTCGTACTGGGTATCGTCGGAGGAACCGGAGCGCTGAGATTCGTAGCCACGGCGGCGGGCCTTCTCGCATTCACCGCCGGAGTCTCTTACTGTTTCCGCGAATTTTTAATCATCATCATGCCAACCGGCATCGCACAGGAGCTCAGGACCGCCCCCCTGACAGCGGCTTTCGGGCTGTTCGTTATCTTTACCTATGCGGTAGCGGGGATATTCGCGCCTTGGATCGCGCCATTCGGTGAATCCGAAATTATTTCCTCGGCTTTCGCCCCCGCTGACGAGAATATGCTATTAGGCGCCGATCAACTCGGTCGAGACATGTTCAGCCGGATCGTGTTTGGCGCTCGCAACTCAGTCGGACTGGCGCTTGTGGCGACCGTCGCAGCGTTCCTGATCGGTGCGCTTGCCGGACTGCTCGCGGCGACGAAGGGCGGTTGGTTCGATCAGTTCATGGGGCGTTCGGCCGATGTGATCATGTCAATTCCGTCCCTCATCTTTGCGCTTCTGATGCTTTCCATATTCGGCCCCAAGGCCATCGTCATCATCATCGCCGTTGCGATCATCTACGCTCCCCGCGTTTTCCGGCTCACGCGCGCCGTCGCCGGGAATGTCGTGGTCATGGACTATATCGAGGCGGCGAAACTTAGGGGCGAGAGGACCTGGTATCTGATCAGGAAAGAGATACTTCCGAACTCGACCGCTCCGCTCGTCGCCGAATTCGGTCTGGAATTCTGTTTCGTGTTTCTGCTGGTTGCCGGCCTGTCTTTCCTCGGTCTTGGGATCCAGCCACCGACTGCGGACTGGGGTTCCATGGTGCGGGAGAACGCGACACTTATTTCCTTCGGTGTCCTTACACCTCTCATTCCGGCGGGGGCCATCGCGCTCCTGACCGTGGCTGTGAATTTCGTGGTCGATTGGATGCTGTTCAGATCGTCCGGCTTGAAGGAGTGACGCAGATGGTCAAGGGCAATAAACCGCTCCTGGAAATCAATGCACTGGAGATTCAAGGCTATACCGGGGAGCAATGGGTTGACATAATCAAAGGGGTCGACCTCACCCTTCACCGCGGAGAGGTGATGGGGCTTATCGGTGAGTCAGGTGCCGGAAAGTCGACGATCGGCGCTGCGGCCATGGGATACGCACGAGACGGCACCCGCATTTCGGAGGGCTCCATCGAATTTGACGGCATGGAGCTCACCACAGCTTCAGAAGCGGAACGGCGCGCTCTCAGAGGATCGCGCATCGCCTATGTCGCGCAATCAGCGGCAGCGTCGTTCAATCCCGCGCACAAAATCATCGACCAGCATACGGAGGCGCCGCTTCAATACCGCATCCAGAAGCGTCTTGAGGCTCAGGAAGATGCGATGGATCTTTACGAGCGCCTGCGACTTCCCAATCCCCGCGAGATCGGCTTCCGTTACCCGCATCAGGTTTCGGGTGGACAGTTGCAGAGAGCGATGACGGCGATGGCGATGGCGTGCCGTCCCGACCTGATCATATTCGACGAACCGACCACTGCTCTGGATGTCACCACCCAAATCGAGGTTCTGGCGGCGATTCGCGATATCGTCGATCAGTTCGACACGGCGGCGATCTACATAACCCATGATCTTGCCGTCGTGGCCCAGATGGCGGACACGATCAAGGTTCTGCTTCGCGGACTGGAAGTCGAGGAAGCACCGACCCAGGAAATGCTTGCCGATCCCAAAGAGGACTACACAAAATCACTTTGGGCGGTACGGAGCTTCCAGCGACCGCAGAAGGCCCGCCCAACACAGTCCGAACCATTGATTTCAATACGGGGCGTCGATGCTGCCTATACCGGTGGAGTGAAGGTTCTGGATGAGGTGTCTTTCGACATCCACGAGGGGATGACCGTTGCCGTCGTCGGTGAATCAGGTTCCGGCAAATCCACGACCGCTAGGGTCATCACCGGTCTTCTACCACCTATGCAGGGTGAGGTGCAGTTCAAGGGAGAGTCGCTGCCTCCTAGCTATCTGAACCGGAACAAGGACCAGCTTCGACAGGCCCAAATGATCTATCAGATGGCCGATACAGCGCTGAATCCCAAGGTTCGCATTTCCGAGATCATCGGCAGACCCGCGCAGTTTTACTCAGGACTGCATGGCGCCGAGCTCAAACATCGCGTTGATGAGCTCCTGGATCTCATAGAACTGGATCCGTCAAAGTTTTATGACCGTTATCCTCCGGAACTCTCAGGAGGTCAGAAGCAGCGGATCGGTATCGCCCGAGCGCTCGCTGCCGAGCCAACCTTCATTATCTGCGACGAGGTTACCAGTGCACTTGACCAGTTGGTTGCCGAAGGGATTCTGAAACTTCTCGACCGACTGCAGCACGAACTGAACCTGTCCTACATGTTCATAACACATGACCTCGCGACCGTTCGATCTATCGCCGACGAAGTTGTCGTTATGCAGAACGGCCGGGTCGTTGAGCAGGGGCCTAAAGACGTGATGTTCACTCCCCCGCATCATCCTTACACCGATCTGCTGCTGTCATCCGTTCCGGAAATGGACTCAAACTGGCTTACTACGCTTCTCGAGGAGCGCGGTGTGGACAATATCGGGGATGCAGCAAGGGCATAGTCGAACAGCGCATTGACTGGCGTTTTTTGCCCAATCTGAGCGCTACGAAAGTGCCTCCAGTTTTGTAACAGTTCCTGTCCTTCAACGAAGCGCATTTGCGGTTCCAATATGCCTCCATCCAATTTGGCGATATTGAGGCCAATAATGGATAGGTGGTACTCTGTGACCAAATAGTTTGTGTCTGCCAGAAAACCCCTTGTTTTTCGGGGATCGAGCCGAATCCGGCGGCTTCCGGCTTCACGGGACCCTAGCCGGGCCCGTCGAAACGCCGCGGGCGCCACGGCGCCGGCGAAGCCCTCCCCGCGTCCGCGGTCCGCCTTCGACAGCCCCCTACAAAGTCCCACACCTGTACATCATCCCATTCCCGTCTCCGCTTTCCGGGGGCGTCGCGGATCTGGATGGTCCGGTTCAGCCTCCCGGGGCGCCCCGCCGGACCTTTTTCATCCCCGGCGGCGGCCGCCGCGGGTTCGGATGCGGGCCGACGGGGCGCCCCGGGTCGATGACGGATGCCCGGATGCCGGGCGCCTGACCGTCCGGCGGCCTCACCACGTCCCGGTGGCCCGCGGTTCCGGCATGGTGTGGAGCGGGTCGATGTCCTCCTCCGGGAAGGCCCCGGTGGCGGGCGTCTCCGGCCGCTCCCGGGCGGGCGCGGTCAGGTCGGGGACCCGGGCCGCGGTCACGGCGTCGAAGGCGGGGCGTTTTTCCAGGTCACCGGCGGCGCCGGACCCGCCGGCCCCGCTCCGCGTCCCGGACCCGGCGTCCTGAACCGGGTCTCCATCGCCCGGCGCCTGCGGTACCGGTCCGGCACGGTGGCGGCGAACACGGCGTCGGCCTCCCCCTCCGCCGGACGTTCCGCGGTCGGGAGCGGCCGGTGCGGGGGTTCGCCGCCGTCCTCCGGGGGCCGGTCCCGGTGGCCGGGACGGCGAAGACGGAAAGGGGCTCCGCGTCCGTCGCCCGTCCGGGCGGGATGACGGTGACCTCCGCCGCTCGGATGCCGGGGCGCTCCCCACGGGCCCCCGCCCCTCCCGACGCGGGGACGGTGAGGTCGGTCACGGCAGGGGCGTGCGGCGCGGCGACATGGTCCCGCAGGCACTCCGCCCCGCCGTCGGGCCCCGGCACCCGCCGCTTCGCCGGGCGGGCCGCCCTGACAGGGAGAGCGTCGCCGTGAAGGTCGGCCCGGCGAGGAGGTCCCGCAGGTCGCCTTCCCGGCCGCGGACGGAGACCACCCGCGTGTCCGGGCGGGCGGCGGCGGGCTCCCGCGCCCGCGGCGGGCCGTCGATCCAGCGGTGGCCGTCGTCCTCCGGGCCCTCCCCGTGGCCCGCGTCCATCGCGAACGGGCCGGGCGGACGGCCCTCCGGCGTCACCGCCAGGCCCCGGCGTGGGCGGGGACGCCGACGCTTCCCGATCCCCCGCCGCCGGTCTCCGGGAGGCCCTCCGCTGGGTGTCGTGGACCCTGCGCATGAGGCCCTCCCGGGTGGAGGATTGGTGGATTCCGCGGCGTATTGTGATGAAATCGCCCGCTGACCACCATATCCGGTGAATCCCCTCAAGGCGGATTCCGTCATTTACCGCGAAAAACCCGTGACTTGGGGGTTTTCTTGCGGATACTAATTACGCGAAAGGTATACCTTTGATGCCTTGCGAAGCCAGCGAGATAAACCCAATGAAGACCAACCTAATCCTCCAAAATCCTGCGGACATAGTTCTGTGTTTCGGCAAATGGAGGTACGCCATTATATCTTTCAACCGCCTCAGGGCCAGCGTTGTAGGAAGCCAGCGCCAGTCTCCAGGTTCCGAAACGCTTATATTGCTGGCTTAGGTATCTCGCTCCGCCATTGAGGTTTTGGTACGGATCGGTGCGGTCCACATCCAGTTCACGCGCCGTCGCTGGCATAAGCTGTGCCAGACCGTAGGCCCCTTTGGACGACTCCGCATTGGGGCGCCAACCGCTCTCCTGCTCGACAAGTCGCAGGAAAAGACCCACAGGGATATCATAACGGTCCGCCGCCTGACGAGCCATATCCAAATATTGTCCCCGATACGCGCCTCGATATGATGGTAAGCTCTCTTCTTGGGATCCAAATCGGCTCCGATTCCGTTTCGCTTCATGGCGATCTACGACACCGAAACTTTCCGAAAAACTACCGGATTTTTGAAAAATACCGTCACTCGCCAGCGCGGTGGTGGCGATCACGCCGATAGCGAAAGCGATGATCTGGTCTCTCAAGTTGCGCAATAGTCCACACACCCATCCTGAAAATTCGATACTATCCGTTCCGAATCTATTGTCTATCGCGAAATCAGGTGTTCCCGCACTATCGGTGAGGTTCTGACGGTGGCCAGCGGTTCGGCATAGCCGGGGTCTGGCGAATTGCGCTTCCAGTGCTTCCTTTCTGATGGTCCTGCGGCTTCGGCCCGCAGACACGTCGATGTCATGCATCTTCCCTGGGCGCAGATCGTCCGGTCGTCGCGAACGCGTCATGGGACGGCGACGGTATTATGGTGGTACCGCGTTCGGCCGTCGCTATTCGGTGGGTCTGTTCGTCAGTTCAAGACGGCGACCGACGCGTTCCAGACGGTCAGCGCGCATAGCGAGATTTGCGCCCATCTCCGCATAGTAGACCTAGTCCCGCCGAATCGCCAGAACGGCCATATGCGTCTCGACTAACCGTTCCCGCAGTTCCCGGACATCGCCGCGGATAATCGCCAGATCCGCCTGGATCTCTTTCAGATGCTAAAGGACTAGGTTCGGTGGCGCTTCGCTCATACGGATGGGATAGGCCATCCGACCGAGCCACGCAAGCGGCTCCATTTGTAACACGTGCAGCTAATACAGCACCGTGATCGGATAATCTGCAATGCTCCCATCCATCTTGCCGCTGTTTTGCGGGCAATCAGGTAGTGGGTTGTGCTTTCGTGCGCCCCGTGGAAATGCTGCCACCGACACGGAACCTAATTAGCTTCAGCGGGAGACAGGAATGGCAGGATCAGTAAACAAAGTCACTCTGTTGGGTAATCTCGGTCGCGATCCCGAAGTCAGAACTTTTCAGAATGGCGGAAAAGTCTGTAATCTTCGGATGGCCACCTCCGAGCGATGGCGCGACCGTGACACCGGCGAACAGCGTGAGCGGACAGAGTGGCATTCCGTCGCGATTTTTTCTGAACCGTTGGCGCGAATCGCGGAACAATACCTGCGCAAGGGATCAACTGTATACATTGAGGGTAGGCTCGAAACGCGTAAATGGCAGGACCAATCCGGTCAGGACAGATACTCGACCGAAGTCGTGCTTCGTCCTTATCGTGGTGAATTGGTCCTGTTGTCGCGAAGTGGCGATGGCGGCGGCGGTAGCGGAGGTGGCTATGGTGACAACCCCTCGGACGGATATGGCGGTTATGGTGGCTCAGGGCAGCAGCAAGCTACTACGGGTGGCACCCCTGCATTTCCTCCAGATGATATGGACGACGAAATTCCGTTCTGACTCCTGCACTCATCCGTCCAGGTCGCCACCACCGAAGCTTACGACACGGAATGTGACTTCAAAACGTCGCTCCCGAGTCTACGTTGCAGGCGTTCGAAACGTTCGGACATTGCGGTGACGCCAAATGTCTAGGCGAGCTCATGCAGCACCCCGACTATTTCATGATCGCTCTCGTTGCGTTGGTGCTGTTAACGTTGGGGTTTGTCCTGTTCCTCGCGCTTCGGCGCTCACAAGGGCTTGACGATTCGCAGCGGGAAGCGAAAGACCGGCTCAACGAAGCGGCGGAAAAGCGAGAAATCGAACTACGGAAGGCGTTGCAGCACGCCAACAGGTTCGAAGCGCTTGCCGAGGAGCGCAGAACCGAAATAGTTCGATTGAACGGCGATCTCTCCAAACTACGCACCAAACTTGATGTTGAAGCGAGAGAGCAGCGGGCACTCGTCGGCAGGATTTCTCATCTGGAAACAAGGCTGGAAGCGGAACGCGAATCTTCCCGGGACCGAATCAGTACACTAGTCGAATACCGTGACGAAATGCAGGCCAAATTCAACGAAGTCGCCTCCGAGGCCTTGAGGGTTCAGGGTGAACATTTCTTGAAATCCAGTCTTGAAAAGCTGGAGGCGGCTCTGACGCCAATGCGTGTACATATCGGCCACTTCGAACAGGAACTCAGGAACCTTCATCAGGAAACGATCAAGGATCGCGAAAGGCTCAAATCCGAGATTGTTCAGCTCAGCAGAAGATCGGAGGAGATTTCGCGTGAGGCTGTCGCGCTGACACGTGCGCTGAAATCGGACCAGCGAACCCAAGGTGCATGGGGTGAGATGATCCTTGATCGCATTCTTCAGACC
>CBDAVS010000029.1:0-79230 GCA_965201085.1 uncultured Rhodobacter sp.
TCCCGCCAATGGATAGAGTGAGGCGGATGACCGACGATTTCGTCTTTGGAGAGCGTTGATACCGTGTCAGGGTTCAAGGCGGTAGTCACCTCATCACGCTCTTGACCTTGCTAAAATTTATTCCGGATGTTTGTGTCATGCGCCAGGTGGCACAATTCTCGGCTGCCATAACAAACGGATCGGGCCGGTTCTGGAAGAATTCTCGGAGTCTGTCATAAATGGGTGAAGTCTACTTCTATCATCTCAGGCGTCATCCGCTTGAGGCGGTGCTCCCGACGCTTGTCGAGCGCGCGCGAAGTGCAGGATGGCGCGTGGCGATACGCGGCTTCGATGAAGGGCGTATGGACTGGCTTGATGAGAAACTCTGGCTCGGCCAGGGCGAGTCCTTTCTGCCGCATGGTCGTGTCGGCGGTCGGTATGACGCCGTCCAGCCGGTGCTGTTGACGACCAAGGCGGAACTTCCCAACGGTGCATCCTGCGTAATTTGCATTGATGGAGCGAAGGTCACTTCAGATGAAGTGCAGAAGCTTGAACGGGTTTGTATCCTATTCGACGGCAATGACGGGTCGGCGATTCAGACCGCTCGGAATCAGTGGCGGACCCTTACCAGGGAAGGATGCAGGTCGCAGTACTGGAGTCAGGAAAGTGGAAAATGGCGGAAAGAGGCGGAGCATTAGCGCTGTTGCCTTCCTTCGACCCAAGGCTGGTCGTTTCCGTGTTTTGTCGGTCGGGGTGCAACGTTCTTGATGCGTTACTCGTCGCGAAGATTCGCGTCCCGTTCCGCTCTGAAGTGCAACACCGTTGATGGTGGGAAGCCGCGCCGGTGGCGCGGCATCCCGCGAACCGGCCGGATAACGGCGACAGTCCCTGTGCGCAGGATAGGAGAGTGTCATGCCCGAGGGCTACCGTCATCTGACCTTCGACGGAAGATGCCGGATATACGCGACGGGGAAAGGCGGGCTTTCGGACGGGGCCATCGCCGGGCGGCCGGGCCGCCATCCGGCCACCATATCGCGGGAGATCCGACGCGACGGCGGCGGGCGGGGGTCACATCCCGGAGCGCCCGAAAGAGGGCGGGGCGAAGGCGGGGACCGGCGACCGGGAAGCGGACACGGTGATCGGCGGGGGACACGGCGGTGCGGTGGTGTCGCCCGTTGACGGATGCCCGGAATTCACGCCTGTCCGACGGGTTGACGGAAAGAGGGCGGAGGCTTTCGCGCGGGCGCGGCCTCCCTGAGGCGCTTCGCCCCGTCGGCCGACGGGGGAGAGGGAATTCCGCAGGCGCGCCCGCCCGGTTTCGGTCGGGCCACCCCCTCCCTCGCCCGGACGGGCGCGCCACCTCCCGCCGCGGGGCCCTGCCGCCGCCGGGAGGCCCGGTTACGCTCCGATCCGAAGGGACAGCCGCCGTGTTCCGCGTGGAATCCGGGGCCCTGCCCGGTGTTGCACTTCGGACTGGAAGTGGGGCGGTAAATGACGGAATCCGCCTTGCGGGGATTCACCGGATATGGCAGTCAGGGGGCGGATTCACCACCATATACCGCGGAATCCGCCAATCCTCGCCTTCAGGAGGCCCCCATGCGCAGGGTCCGCGACACCCAGCGGCGGCCCGGCGCCCCTGACATCATGAGGATCAGACCGACCGTGAAATCGAGGGACGACATCCCGGCGATCCCGATCGGCCTCCAGGACCCCTGCAGCGACGAAGGGACCCGAAAGCGGCTGTTCGGCTTCCGGACAGGATGGTGCTGCCCGGAAAGAGCCGCCGGGTCGGCAGGCCGGGGATGGAACCGTTGACCATCCTGGTGCCGGGGGTCGTGAAGCAGGGTCCCGGGTGCGGTTTCGACCGGCTTCAGGACCTGGCGAACGGGCACCGGACGATCCGGCGAAGGCCGGGCCACGGATCATGGGACGGATACGGATACGGATACCGGCGTCTGGTTGACAGCGTGTCGTTCCCCTCGCCGGAGCTTCCCGCCGGGGTCGGAAGGACGGTCGTGGAGAGGGGCCACAGGGTGGCCGGAAAAAGCCTGGCGCCGCGTTGCGCGGCCGCTGTGATTCCTTCGTGGCCGGGACCGACGTCCACCATCCGACCGACCGCAGCCTGCCGATGGACGCGGCGCGGTGCATGGTCCGGGACGTGTCCCGGGCCTGCGGGGGGCTGGGCCGCCCGGCTGGCGGCGGAAGGAATACCTTTGCGGAAAGCTCCGGAAAGGCTACCTCCGGGTGGCCACGTCACGGCTCGCCAACCCGCGCCCGGGGGACGTGGAGGCGCCGCTCCGGCTCGCCCTGAAGCTGGCGGACAGGGCGGAGGCCGGCCGCGCGGAGATCGACGGTAAGTTGGGTATCCCGGGCCCATCGGACAGTATCCGGGGCTTCATCGGCCATGTCAGGCACCGGGCGGACCTGACCGGACGGCGGATCCTGAAGGGAGGGACGATCCCGCACCGCGGGAAGGTGCACCCGATATCCAGGCCGCACACGCGCTGGATATCGAAGGGCAGGGCCGGGGTCCCGGTGGAGCCCGGCGTTCCCGTCCACGTCCCTGAGGACCGGCAAGGGTTCCTCCCGCGCCGTTCGGTGATGTGGGAGGGGAGCGACGTGGACGTGGCGGTCCCCATGGGCGGGGAGGCGCGGGCCGGTTCCCCGACCTGTCGGTGGTGAGCTTCGACCGCGGTCCGCACAGCCCCCCGGACCGGTTGGGGCCTGCCGGGATGCCGGAGCCGCCGCGATGCCCCGCAGGGGCAGGATGTCGAAGGCGGACCGCGACGCGCCCACGCCGCCGGCGGGTCGGCCATCAGCAACCTGGAGCACCGTGGCCTCGACCGGGTGCGGAGCCACGGAAAGGAGGGTTTCGCCGGCGCCGTGGCGCTGGCGGTGCTGGCCGCGAATGCCCACCGCCCCGGCCTGATGCCGCCGGCGGGGGAGCGCCCCGTGCTCCCCGCCGCCGCCTGACCGGGGCGTCCACCGGTAAACCGGCCCATGGAAGGTCCCGCCGCTGCGGGGCCCGGACCGGCGCGCCCGCGGGCCGGCGGAGGCTCGGATGTTCACCATATGTTCCCGCCACCGGCCGTCCCGTCGAAGCCCCGGGCGGCGCTCCGACGGGCCCGGCCAGGGCCCCGTGAAGCCGGAATCCGCCGGATTCGGCCCTGTCACCGGAAAAACACGGGTTTTCTGGCAGACACTATTTAGGGGACCATTGTCGGTTTGTCGTTCAAAGATCTGTTGCGTCGTGCAATATCCGCTGGTGCGGTGATACATCCACGAAAATTAACGGGCAGGCCGGTAAACCCGATCCGCGATGGATCGGATAGGAGAGAAAGTACCGATGAACAAATCTTCCAGCGGAATGGAACGACCCCGGCTTGCCATCGTCGGAGCGGGTTTTCTGGGATCCGATCTCGCGAAAGCCCTTGAGCGAGATATGGATGTGACATTGATCGAGCGTGCGAGCCATTTCACGCACACTCCAGCCATGATCAGAGCGATGATTGAGCCTGATCTGCTGGATAGAGCCTTGATTCCCTACGAAGGACTGTTGGCCCGTGGGCAGGTAGTGCGTGCCGAGGCGATCGCGGTCGACGGTGATGGCGTGACGCTGGCCAATGGTGAACGGATTGCAGCCGATTACATCGTAGTGGCTGCAGGTTCGGCCAATTTCGCGCCATTCAAAAACGCTTCAGGGAACATCGAAACGCTGCGTTCAGACAATGATCGATGGCACAAAGCGCTGGGTTCCGCGAGGAGTGTCCTGATCGTTGGCGCCGGTGCGGTCGGTACCGAATTGGCGGGAGAGATCGCCCATGCCCATCCCGACAAAATCGTCACGCTGGTCTCAAGACACAGTTCGCTATTTCCCGGATTTCCGCCAGGCCTTGGCAGGTCGTTATATACCAAGCTCCGAAAGATGGGTGTCCAAATTATCGTTGGCGAAAGCGCTGAGAGTTTCGTTGGCCAGCACAAGCCTGAAGGCGGTAGTGTATTGCTGTCGTCGGGACTGGAGACCGAAGCCGATCTTGTGATTCCT
The DNA here is from genome assembly GCA_965201085.1 of uncultured Rhodobacter sp. GTDB lineage: Bacteria > Pseudomonadota > Alphaproteobacteria > Rhodobacterales > Rhodobacteraceae > JAPOUP01. Next base: position 4,025 of record CBDAVS010000029.1, read on the forward strand.
GCGGTAGGGTCTCGTGCGGTCGCGAAACTTGCGGTAACGCTGCCCGGTGTGGAGTTCGATGAATCAGGTCGTGTGATGGTTGACAGGTGGATGCGACCGTCGCGTCTGCCGAATGTCTTCGCCGCTGGCGATATGGCGGCTATCGGCGACTTGATGACGATCGTTGCGATCTCCAGCCAGAAACCTTGGCTGGTAAAGACACTCAAGGCCCTAGGCACCGGTAGGAACATTGACACCCTCAAACCTTACGCTCCGTGGGGCAGGGCTCCGATCATACTGCCTCTGGGGTCAGAAAGGGGAAGTAGCTCCCTGATGGTGTTGACGGTAGGAAATCGGATAACCCGCATGATAAAGGGCAAGGATCTGTTTCTGACGAAATACAACAAACTTTTGGGGCGTGATTGAGCCAATGTCGGTTGGGGTCTGATCCAGGCCGTCCTGGGTTTGGTGATAGATCTATGAAGATGGTTCGGCGTTGCCGCTTTTCGGTGGTTTGCGTATCTCGAATTTCCTCTTGACGGAACTTGGAAAATCTTGGCAGCGCTCGACGGTTCTTCTTTTACATCGCATGAATTCATGGTGCCGCGATCATGACCGAATTGTGCATGTGGGCCAATTGGATACGTATTCCTCGAGCTGAATTCCCAAACGGTCCATCCGATGCGTTACCCGCGATCAAGCGGTTCCAGATCGGTACGCAGTCACATTCCTTTCCCTCGTGACCCACATTCGGACTCCTGTCCTTGTGCTCATCAGACCCATCGGTGTCGTTCTCATCGGCATTCCGCAGGCACTGAAACCCAGCCCGACATTTTCGGTCCATGTTCGACTCCCATGAGTTATGCCCGAAAGTTGGTGACGGGGCCGGTCCTATCAGGCTGCGGCGCTTTCCTGTATTGTCCCGTCACTGAACACCCCCCCCTTATGACCTCCGGAAACCGGTTCGGCGCCGGGAGCCTGCGCCGGCTGCCCTTCGCGGACATCATGAGGTGGCGAACCATCGGAAGGGCGGTCTTTCGTCTCAGAGTTTGTTCCATAAGTTGAGTGGTCCCGCAGGATGTGGCATTCCGGTTGGTGAAAGCAACCAAATCCGGAGATCGCCATGCCCTGGAACAGGACCACCCAACAGCTCCATAAGCGCCCGGACGACCACAGTCAAAACGATCTGACCGACGCCGAATGGACCATCATCGAGCCGATGCTGCCGAAGCAGGGAAGGATGGGACGGCCGCGCGAGGTCGACCTTCGGTCGGTGTTCGACGCGGGCCGGTATATCCTGTCCACGGGATGCCAGTGGCGCGCGTTACCCTCTGGATATCCACCGTTTTCCACCGTCCAGAACTATTTTTACGCATGGCGGCGGAGCGGGCTCCTGGAGCGTCTCGTGCATCGTCTCCGGGACCTCGCGCGGCGGTGTTCGGGGCGCTCCGCGGAGCCGACCGCCGCCTCGATCGACAGCCAGTCGGTGAAGACCACGGAGAGCGGCGGGCCCCGCGGCCACCACGCCGGGAAGAAGGTGAAGGGGAGGAAAAGGCACCTGATCGTGGACGCCGACGGCACACCGATCGTCATGACGGTTCACACCGCCAACATCCAGGACCGGGACGGCGCACCGGACCTGATCGCGAAGCTGCTGGAGACGGTGCCCACGGTGTGTAGGCTGTTCGCCGACGGTGGCTACGCGGGTCCGAAGCTGCGGGACCGGCTTGAGGGGATGGGGTTGTCGAACGTGATCAGGATCGTCGAAAAACCGAAGAATGTCAAAGGGTTCACGGTTCTCTACCGCCGCTGGGTGGTGGAGCGGACCTTCGCCTGGATGGGCCGGTGCCGCCGCCTGTCGAAAGATTACGAAAGGCTCAGTGAGAACTCGCTGGCATGGGCGCAGCTGGCCGCCTGCCGGTTCCTGCTCAGGCGGGTGGCGAGGGCGTCAACTCCATGAAAAACAATAGTTTAATGATATCAGTGACTTATGATTCAAACTCTCAGGCAGCCCCGGGTCCTACGGGTCCGGCTTCGAACGGTGGCGAACACGCTCCCGGTGACGTCGGCGGTCCCGTGGACCCGGCGGCGCCGCTCCCGCGTCCTCGGGAAGACATCGCGAAGCGCCGCCCGGAGGCCGGGCGCGCCGACGCCGGGCTCCGGCGGCTCCTCCAGGCCCCGTTCCCTGAGGTCACGGAGCGGGCCGCACCAGCCGTCCGCGTTCCCGCGGAACCCGTCCATGACGGCGGGGACGTCCTTTTCGCCATACCCGTCGGCCCCGGTCACCGCGGGCATGCGCCGGCGGCCGCCGTCCGGACGGGGCGTGAGGCAGCCCCCGTCCACCCATACGTGGACGAAGCGTTGCCCGCCTAGGTCGCGCTTCCGCTAGGTCCCGCATTCCTCCTTCCAGGTCGCCCCGGCCCCGTCACCTTCGAGGAGGACAGCCCCTCCGCGTCCGGTCCGGGAAGCGCCGCGGGCGCCTCTCCGATGTCACCCGGCGGGATGCCCCCGGGATACAGCCGGTGCGGCGGGTCCCCGCCCGACTTCGCCTTTCCCGGGGCAGGGCGGCACGATGGACGACCGGAACCCGATCCCGCCGCCGTCGGCGACGCCCGCCTTTCGACCGCGGACCCGGGGGACCTCGACGGGCACCCGGCCGGTCCCCGTCATCACCTCCCGCTCCGGTGGGGTCCCGTGGCGCACCACGCACCCGCGCCCCTGTTCTTCAACGAGGTGCCCGTGCCGCGTCGGCAGGTCCGCGGCTCCAGCCTGGACGGCGGGGCCAGACGCTGTCACTTACGCATACCTGACCAGTGATCGGATCCGTGCGAATCGGGGACCATGTATTTTGGTCCCGGACAGGTCAGCGCCGAAACGGTCGAGTGGCTCGGGGAGGAGTGCCGCGGAGGTGGCGTCACGCGTTCGTGCCTCGCCCGGGAGCTGGGCGAGCGGGAGGGCTGGCTCACCCGCGACGGCAGGCCGTCCGTCGTCACCGGGATGGGCGTCCTTCCGCGGCTGGCGGAGGCGCCCGGTCTGACGCTGCCGGAGGTGGCTTGGCGACGTATGGCTGGAACCTCTTGCGGAAGCTGACCGTCCCGACCGGGAATCCATGATGGAGAGGCGCCGCCCGGAGGGCTGGCGGCGCGTTCCGCGCGGGCGGCCGCGCCACTGGACCGCGTGCGGCGCCCACGGTCGCCCCGGTGGGCCGGGCTTCGTTCCGGCGTCAGGCCGGCCCGGCCCGCGGGACGCCTTCATAGGTCGGTTGGCGCGGGCGCTCATCGCGGACATGGGCCTTGTCCTGAACGGCCACAGCCTGCCCGTCAGACCGTCGGTGAGGGTGCGCGGCCCCGCGTCGCCGGCGCTGTGGCCGGCGGTGGAGCGGGTGGCGGACGACCGGGAGGCGCTCCACGGGGCGCGTCCGGTCCTCGCCGCTGCGTGAGGGCTGGCGCGGGGTCCTGCGGGTGGAGCGGGAATACGCGCGCGGCTCCCGTCCGGACGGTCGCGTCCGCCGCCGGACCGCGGCGATGGGGGCGGTGTGGACCGCGAAGCTCGGGGCGCCGGCGCCGGAACCGTTTCCGGGCCGGGCACGCCGGTCCGGGCCACGCAGCGGCGGGACCTTCCATGGGCCGGTTCACCGGTGGACGCCCCGGTCAGGCGGCGGCGGGGAGCACGGGGCGCTCCCTCGCCGGCGGCATCAGGCCGGGGCGGTGGACGTTCGCGGCCAGCACCGCCAGCGCCCCGGCTCCGGCATCCCGGCAGGCCCCAACCGGTCCGGGGGGCTGTGCGGACCGCGGTCGAAGCTCACCACCGACAGGTCGGGGAACCGGGCCCGCGCCTCCGCGCCCATTGGGACCGCCACGTCCACGTCGCTCCCCTCCCACATCACCGAATGGTGCGGGAGGAATCCGTGACGGTCCTCAGGGAGGCGGACCGGAACGCCGGGCTCCACCTGCACCCCGGCCTTTCCCTTCGATATCCAGCGGGTGTGCGGCCCGGATATCGGGTGCACCTTCCCGCGGTGCGGGACCGTCCCTCCCTTCAGGATCCGCCGTCCGGTCAGGTCCGCCCGGTGCCTGACATGGCCGATGAAGCCCCGGATACTGTCCGATGGGCCCGGGATACCCAACATACCGTCGATCTCCGCGCGGCCCGCCTCCGCCCTGTCCGCCAGCTTCAGGGCGGGCCGGAGCGGCGCCTCCACGTCCCCCGGGCGCGGGTTGGCGAGCCGTGACGTGGCGACACCGGGACAGGGCCTGCGGAGCGTTCCGCAAAGGTATTCCTTCCGCCGCCAGCCGGGCGGCCCCAGCCCCCCGCAGGCCCGGGACACGTCCCGGACCATGCACCGCGCCGCGTCCATCGGCAGGCTGCGGTCGGTCGGATGATGCACGTCGGTCCCGGCCACAAAGGAATGACGGCGGCCGCGCAACGCGGCGCCAGGCTTTTTTCCGGCCACCCTGTGGCCCCTCTCCACGACCATCCTTCCGACCTCGGCGGGAAGCTCCGGCGAGGGGAGCGACACGCTGTCAACCGGACGCCGGTATCCGTATCCGTATCCGTCCCATGATCCGTGGCCCGGCCTTCGGCCTTCGCCCGATCGTCCGGTGCCCGTTCGCCAGGTCCTGAAGCCGGTCGGAACCGCACCCGGGACCCTGCTTCACGACCCCCGGCACAGGGACGGTCAACGGTTCCATCCCCGGCCTGCCGATCCGGCGGCTCCTTCCGGGCAGCACCATCCTGTCCAGAAGCCGGAACAGCCGCTTTCGGGTCCCTTCGTCGCTGCAGGGGTCCTGGAGGCCGATCAGGATCGCCGGGATGTCGTCCCGCGACCTCACGTTCAGCCTGATCCTCGTGATGTCGGAGGCGCCGGGCCGCCGCCGGGTGTCGTGGACCCTGCGCATGGGGGCCTCCTGAAGGGGAGGATTGGCAGATTCCGCGGCATACCCTGACTGCCATATCCGGTGATTCTTCGCAAGGCGAATTCCGTCATCTATCGCGAAAAATCCGTGACTTGGAGGTTTTCTGGCGGACATTCGAATAATGGCAATCGACCCATGAGCGTGGAAGAAACCGGTATCATTGTCGGTGTTCGGGCTGGCCGCGTCTCATTTGGCAGCGGTGTGTTTCCGCGGGTGTTTATCGAAGCGAACATCCGCGATAGCGCCGGAAATCCGGTCAGATCCGAAAGGAAGTGTCGCGGCCAGGCTTCAGGTCTGAACTCTATATCGGGATCAGGCCCGACGCCTGCGTCGCCCTTCGCGACCTGCGCTCAAGCTCGCCACCGATGCCTCCGGAAACGGCGTACCGACGTTCACGGCATCCAGGACACGGGAGAACTTGATCCATTTCCCACCATTGGTATCATGGTTCATCAGGAAATTGGCCGCATGGATCGCTTCCATCTCGACGGGTCGCACCGGATTCATGATCGCGCTTGTCATACCGGCGGCGATGGCCATCGGGAGGAAGGCGGAGTTGATTCCATGGCGGTGTGGAAGACCGAAAGAAATGTTGGAAGCACCGCAGGTCGTGTTTACACCTAGCTCCTCCCGCAATCTGCGCACCAGTGAAAACACCTGACGACCCGCAGTTGCCATGGCACCTACCGGCATCACCAGCGGGTCGACGACAATATCGTGGGCGGGTATCCGGAAATCGGCTGCGCGTTCCACGATCTTCCTCGCGACCTCAAACCTGACATCCGGATCCTCGCTTATGCCGGTGTCGTCATTCGATATCGCGACCACCGGCACATTGTGTTTTTTCACGAGCGGAAGAATGGATTCCAGACGCTCCTCCTCCCCTGTAACTGAATTCAGCAAAGGACGTCCCTGGGCGGCTTCGAGCCCGACCTCGAGCGCACCGGGAACGGAACTGTCTATGCATAACGGCACGTCGACGGACTTCTGGACCAATTCAACCATCTTCCGCATAAGCGGGGGCTCGGTTTCGTTGGGATTTGGATTGGAGTTGTATACGACGCCCGCGTTCACATCCAGCACCATGGCTCCGCAGGCGACCTGCTCGACCGCGTCTTTCTCGACCGTCGAGAAATCTCCGGCCTCAAGTTGCGCGGCGAGCACCTTGCGACCGGTTGGATTTATCCTTTCGCCGATGACGCAGAACGGTTCGTCAAATCCGATGGCAACGGATCTTGTGCGGGATTCGACGAGTGTACGGGTCATGTAGGCGACCTTTCGTTCATGCTGCGTTCGTCGGACCGTCGGCTGTTCCACCATGTTCGGTGGCCCATCCGGCGCATCTATCTATGCCACCAAGTGGGAACAAGTGAACCCGTTCAATTCCAAAATCGGGGTTCGCGGCCTTGTGGAGAGCGAGTTTCGTGACCAGTTCTGTCGGTTCGTATGGCAGCACCAGCTTGGTTATATCCATCGCGCGCCGTTTCAGAACCCTTAAGGACTTTCCGACACCGCAGGCGATGGCGAACTTAATGAGCGTCTGAAGTTTCGCCGGTCCCGCCACGCCAATGTGAATCGGGAGACGGATGCCTTCATGAGCAAGTCGATCGGCCCAGGCGATAATGGGCTTGGCCTCGAACGCGAATTGCGTGACCAGCGCAACGCGTGCGTCCGTGCGTTCCGAAAATGATTGTTTCCAGCGCAGTGCGTCCATGACGTTGCGGTCGGAGCCATCCGGATCGATGTCTTTGTTGCCTTCCGGATGGCCCGCGACATGCAGGCGGCTGAATCCGCCGCTGTCGAACACGCCCGATTCGATGAGTTGCATGGATGAATGGAAATCACCCGCTGGATCTGTCACGCCACCCGCAAGCAGCAGCGCCTGATCGATGCCGGCCTCGCCTCGGTAACGGGCGACCCACTCCCGCAGCGTTCGTGTCCCCGGAATGAGTCGCGCCGGGAAATGCGGCATGACGGTGAAGCCATCTTTCGCAAGACGCTTGGCGGTCGTTACCATATCCTCGATGGGCGTGCCCTCGATATGGGCGATGTAGACTCGTGTCCCTTTCGGCAGAAGAGAGCGAAAATCATCTATTTTTTCCGCTGTCCGCGGCATGACTTCGATTGAATAGCCTTTCAGGAACGAACAAAGCGGGGCCGCCGGCGCGACGGTGAGGTCGGAAATACGGCAACGTTTCAGAAGCGTCATTGCGACCTCCATTGCGCTTCGGCGTTTCAGGCCCAGCCATCGTTTTCAATGAGCGTCTTCAGGCGTTCTGGCCCGTATTCCGCATCGATCCGGCCGGCCTCCGCCCGAGCGATCTCTTCCCGAACACCGTCGATGGTATAGGAAGCCCCTTTACAAAAGCCATCGATGTAGTCGTCTGTGTCGGTCGCACCCGTTCTCATGGCAGCGCGGTCGATCGCCTGCTCGAATCTCTCTGGTAGGAGGGCTTTGGCGCTGCGACGGCCTTTTCCCACGATCACCTGGGCAGGCATGTCGCGCCAGTAGACGACGGTGACTTCAGGCATCGACGATCCTTTCCGCTTTCGGTGCGCTTCTACGCGTCGGGATGCAACCGTCAACGTTGGTTTTCGACACCTTTGGAACGTGATGCGACGGTTGTCGTCCCCTATCGCTCCCTGGCGGTGATCGGTCCTTGGCGACATCGTGATCGCTCACTCCGTTCGGACGGGCTTAGGTGCCGATGGATTTACCGTTCCGAAGGAAACGTCAGAAGATCCTCCGTTCGTTTCGATTTGACCTGAATCCAGCACGGGCAAATCGGAACCTGTTTTCGGTTGAACCCAAGTACCTGAGGGCAACGGGATCGTTTGATTTGTCAGGATTGGAAACCTCCGAAAGCGGATCAACTGAACTTTTTGGCCCGGTTCCCAAGGTTTCACTTGCGCGAGAGCCGATCGCTTTCCTATCGTTGAGATCGACAATGTGTCAGGAGCGGTTAGGTCTGTGACCAAGCAATTTCCAGCAAAATTCCCGGTTTCCGTAGAACGGTTCGCGACAAGGCCTCCAGATCCGATGGAGACCTATGCCGCTCTGGACCTCGGCACCAACAGTTGCCGACTGTTGATCGCCCAGCCAAAGGGTAGCCAGTTTCATGTAATCGACAGTTTCTCGAAATCCGTACAGCTGGGATATCGTCTGGAACGGATGAGATATCTCAGCCACAGATCGATGGGGCGGGCCGTTCAGGCCCTTCGTATCTGCGGGGATAAACTCAAGCGACACAATGTAAGGCGTATGAGGCTCGTCGCGACGGAGGCCTGCCGCAGAGCCGCCAACGGGCAGGCTTTCCTGAATTTCGTCCAGCGTGAGACCGGTCTTCGCCTTGAAATTATAGACCCGCAGGAGGAAGCAAGACTTGCGGTCGTGGCCTGCGCACCGTTGGTGAGCACCAGAACCGAACGGCTTCTCGTGATGGATATCGGGGGCGGGTCAACCGAGCTGGTCTGGATTGATCTTTCCCGGGTTCCACCCTTCGATCGTCCACGGGCGATCATGCGGCTCTACAGAGGGTTCAATCCCGCTGACAGCCCATTCCCACATGCCCGGGTCGTTGACTGGAAATCAATCCGGCTCGGCGTGGCGACCTTGTGTGACAAATTCAGTGACGTGGAGGACGACGCGGGGAAATTCGCGCTTATGAGCTGTTATTTCGAGGAAAGACTTGCCGATTTCGCTCCACATGAAAATGCCGGAGAGCAAAAGGGGCTTCAGATCATCGGTACTTCCGGAACCGTGACAACGGTCGCCGCCAGCCATCTTGGTCTCAGGCGATATGACCGGAACAAAATTGACGGGCTGCGCATGACATCGGACCAGATCGATACCGTGATCCGTGATTATCTCAGGCTTGGGCCCGAAGGCCGTCGGCTCGACCCGCGTATCGGGAGGAGTCGTCACGCGCTTATAATGTCGGGTGCCGCGATACTGCAGGCGCTGCTAAGGGTCTGGCCAGACAATCTGATTTCGGTGGCGGATCGTGGTTTGCGGGAGGGATTGTTGTATGCGCAGATGTATGCTGACGGAGTTCTCGAAGACGGCCCGTATTGAATGAAGCTTTCCATCGGAAACGATGCTGCATTCATGCGGTTTCCTTGATGTGACGCTTCGCAGGCGTTGCGCTACCTCCCTATCGCGTTACGGTAGGAATCGATTTTTGCTGGAGCTTCCGCACCTGACTCAAGCCAGGCGACCCACGCTTTCGGGCGGGCAATGCCGGACCTCGGGCGCGGGATTCCGATCCGGACGATAGATATGGTCAAAAAAACCAGTGGCAGCGGTCAGCGGGAGATCCGCGTTAGAGTGAAAACCGCAAAGGGACGGCGCACGGCCTCGACGAGATGGCTGGAGCGTCAGCTCAATGACCCCTATGTGAAGCGAGCGAAGTCCGAAGGCTACAGAGGGCGGGCTGCGTATAAGCTTCTGGAACTCGATGATAGATACAGATTTCTGCGACCTGGATCCTCGGTAGTTGATCTGGGTTGCGCACCGGGTGGATGGTGCCAGGTGGCGGCGAGCAGGGTGAACGCGACGGGTGCGAAGCTTGATAGGGCGGTTGGCAGGGTCATTGGTGTCGATATTCGGGCGGTTGAGGCAATTCCGGGCGTTGAGATCCATCAACTCGATTTCCTCTCCCCGGAGACCGATCTGCGAATCATGGACTGGCTCGGTGGCCGGGCGAATGTTGTGATGTCGGATATGGCGTCGGCGGCGTCCGGCCACAAACGCACGGATCACCTTCGGATTGTCGCCTTATGCGAGGCCGCCGCCGAGTTCGCCTTCATGGCGCTTGATGAGGGAGGTGTATTCGTAGCAAAGGTTCTGGCGGGTGGCGCCGAGGGTGAGTTGCAAAATACGCTCAAGCGATGCTTCAGACAGGTGGTTAACGCCAAACCGCCGGCATCGCGCACCGACAGTTCGGAGCGATATGTAGTTGCGACGGGATTTCGGGGGCAGGGTTAGACAGCAATCGACCCTGACTGGCGTCGGGTTCCCGCTCAGGGTGTTCGATGGAGAAGGTTATTTCGCCGCATGGTAAGGTCCGACAGCCATTCATTCAGCTTTGACCAGCGTCTACGCCCGGAAACGTTCCCTGTCGCGACCGCCACGGCTTTCTTCTGTCCGACCAGGACGACAAGCCTTCTGCCGCGCGTGACCGCTGTATAGAACAGGTTACGCTGCAGCATGGCGTAATGCTGCGTCATTACGGGAATCACCACCGCCGGAAATTCCGATCCCTGGCTTTTGTGAACGGTGATCGCGTAGGCGGGCACCAGCGTATCCAACTCGCTGAATGCGAAGCCGACCGACTGCCCGCCGAAGCTTGCGATCAACTCACTTTCCTCGACATCGACCGATTCCACCATGCCGATATCGCCGTTATAGACATCCTTGTCGTAGTCGTTCTGGATCTGCATCACCTTATCACCCTTCGCAAACGTCCATCCGAAACGCTCGACCCTGTCGTTGATGACCGGGTTGAGCGAGGCCTGGAGTTCGATATTCAGGGAAAGTGCACCGACCCCGCCGCGGTTCATCGGGCATAGAACCTGAATGTCCTTGACCGGATCAAGTTCGAAGCGACGCGGTATCCTGTGTCGGACAAGTTCGATGATTCGGGGCACCGCCTGCTCGGGACCATCCGCAGGAACGAAGTAGAAATCGGTTTCACCATTGGGTGCGGTCAGGTCCGGAAGCAGGCCTTGGTTGATCCGATGGGCGTTGATGATGATCTGGCTTCGCGCCGCCTGACGGAAAACCTCCGTCAACGTATACACCGCCACCGCGTTCGATCCGATGATATCGGCGAGGACCTGTCCCGGACCAACGGAGGGAAGCTGATCGATATCACCGACCAAAAGCAGCGCCGAGCGGTTGGGTACGGCCTTGAGCACGGAATTCATCAGGGACACGTCCACCATCGAGCTTTCGTCGACAACAAGCAGGTCACATGCCAGAGGATTTTCCTCATTTTTCTTGAAACCGAAGGATTGAGGGTCGAATTCCAGAAGTCGATGGATGGTCTTCGCCTCCCGTCCGGTCGTTTCCGCCATCTGCTTCGCGGCTCGCCCGGTGGGTGCACAAAGCAGAATCTTCACGGCTTTCGCATCCAGTATGCGCAGGATCGAGTTGACGATGGTTGTTTTACCGACGCCGGGTCCTCCGGTGATGACCAGTATCTTGGAGCGCAGTGCCAGTTCGATCGCCTCTTTCTGGCTTTCCGCCAGTCGCAGGCCGACCTTTCTCTCGATCCAGGGTAGCGCCTGCCCGGGGTCGATCGCCTGCCAGGGCAGGGAGGAATCGGCGATACGATTCAAATGCTCCGCTATTCCCCGTTCCGCAGCGTGAAGTCGGGTCAGAAACAGGCATTCGGTCCCGTCTATCCGGTCGATCATGACCGTTCCTTCAATGCGTTCAAGGTGGATCGCCTGTTCGATGAGGGTGACGGGAACCTGCAGGAGCCTCTCAGCCAGCCCGATCAATTCGGTGCATGGCAATCCACAATGGCCGTTACCTACCGCCTCGTTCAGGGCGAAGGATATTCCGGCCCGGATTCGGACCATCGCTGTCCTTTCGATACCGAGCTTTACAGCGATGTGATCGGCGGTTCTGAAACCGATTCCCGTTATGTCCCTGGCCAGACGATAGGGATTCTCGCTCATGATCTGAACGGAATCGACCCCGTATGTCCTGAAAATCCTTACAGCCCTTGCGGTTCCGACACCGTGCTGATGGAGAAAAACCATTATCTCCCTGATGGTCTTCTGATCCGTCCAGCCATCCGTGATTTTCGACGCGCGTATTGGGCCAATTCCGTCGATTTCGCGCAGTCGTTCCGGGAGGGATTCGATAATGTCAAAAACCTCGACGCCGAAATGTCGCACAAGCCTCTTGGCGTAGACGGGCCCTATTCCGCGGATCATTCCCGAGCCGAGGTATTTCTCGATCCCCGAAGTCGTTTCGGGAGACGATGTTTTCAGAAATTTCGCACGGAACTGAAGTCCGTATTTATGGTCATTGATCCAGATTCCGGTTGCCGTGATCCCTTCACCCGCTGAAATCATCGGCGCATTGCAGACTACGGTTACCAATTCGCGATGGCCACGGGCTTTGACACGCAGCACGCTGAAGCCGTTATCTTCGTTGTGATAGGTTACGCGCTCGACCTGACCGGTGAGTATTTCGTTGGCGCCGCTTTCGAGTCCGGGTAGCGGAGCCATCAGCCCATCGCTCCGGGAGGTCGTGTCCTTACCTTCATCGCTTAACCGACCTCAATCATGGGTTTCATGGTTCCGCGCTTCAGTTTCCCAGCCGAAGGTGCATGGTAGGTGACCGCGCCATTGGCGACAGGTTCGGATCGGATGTTTTCGTATCGCGTTTTGTTTCGCACGACCAGCGCGTGGTTTTGGTTTCATGCAAAAACTGTCGAATTGTTTCGCATCTCGCGATACCGTTTTCGGTCGGGCCTGTAAGTTCGCGGCGATTTCCGCGCGAAGTGGAAATGGTTCATCACCGCTGAAGTTCCGTCCTCGCGGGTCACGTCACAGATTTGAACGCCTACGCGGTCTATTCCGTGCACGGACCATCAGGGCCTACCGCATGAATGAGGGCCGGGCGTATCGGTATCAAGGGTGCTAACGCGATCACGGCGATCCATATGATCGATTTCCTCAATATTGGACGGAGTTCCGGTCGGTCGGTGAATGGAATGACAGGATCCGGGTTTCCCGGATAGAGGTTTTGTCGGGAATGTGACCCCGATGTCGGGCTTCGCGAACAAGCGACGCTTTCCGCTCGCAGCAGAGAACACCGCGAGGTTCCGGGACCGCCGGCATCATTTTCAGAGCGACGAAACGCATGTCCACCTACTGGCGGGGCTACCGAAAAATCCTATCTTCGGCGGGCTCGAGATCATCAATGTGGGCTTTGTCTCCGGTCAATCGGTAGCCAAGGCTCGGTAAGACCGTTAAAACAATCCACTGACTATCTCGTTTCCCAGCCTGAGGCCAGGTTCAGCGAATTTACGTTGGAATCGACGGATTTTCTGTATACCGGCTCTTTAAGCTGTTGTTTTTATTGACTCAGTGTTGCAATCGGGTGGATGTTGTGCTATAATCTCCGATTACGCCGGTTTTCGATACCCCACTTCCAGTCCGAAGTGCGACACCGGCCCTTTGCGGAGCGTTTCCGCAGCGAGGGGCGGAGCCCATGCGTAGGAACGCCCCGAAAAGGGCCGATTGGTGGCGGATTCCGTCCCCAGACCACCCGATGCGGCGTCCCGTACGGCGAAAGTCCCGTCGATCCGGAGCGTAATCCCGCTCCCGCGGCGGTGCAGGCCCCCGCGCCTGGCTGGTTTTCCCCTTTTCCCGTCAGCCGACGGAACGGTCGGCTCAGGGAGGCCGGGCCCGCCGCAGCGCCTCCGCCGGCGTGAGGTAGCCGAGGGACCTGCGCGGACGCGCGTTCAGGATGTCCCGCACCTCCCTGTCCGTCACCTTGCGCAGGTCCGTGCCCTTCGGGAGATACCGGCGCGGAAGTGCGTTCGTGTGCCCGTTCAGCCCGCGCTCCCAGGAGTGGTACGGGCGGGCGAAGGAAAAGGCCGCCTCCAGCGCCTCCGCCACCGCCGAACCCCTTTCCGTTATCGGCGGTGACCGTGTGCACCGGAGCGCCGGACGACCCGGGCATGTCGACCATCGCTTTCCCGACCACATCCGCTTTCCGGCGGTCAACCCTCCGTGGAAGCGGCTGTTTCGAGGCCCGGTCCACCAGGGACACCACCGCGCCGCCGTGCGCCTTTCCGATCACCGTGTCCGCCTCCCGGTCACCGGTCCGCTCCTTCGCCTCCACCCCAGCGGGCCGCCCGGAGATGTCCACCCGGCCGGGGATGTGACCCCGGCCCGAGTGGCGGCCGCCCCGCCGGTCCGGCTTCTTTCCACGCCGCCGGAGGTGTTTCCGGAGCCCGCCGCCGTTCCCGCTGCCGGCCCGGATGCGGCCGTAGATCCGCCGCCTGCCCGCCATCCCCGGGTCCTCCAGCCGCAGCCGGCCGGAAATCCGTTCAGGACTTCACCCCTCCCCCAGCCTCTCCGTGACCTTCGCCCAGCGCTCCGGCGTCAGCTTCCCGGGAGCCGGGGAGGCCGCACGCCGCCGCTCTTCCGCCCTGCGCCGCGCCTGGGCGTGCCGGTAGCCCCGGTCCCCGCTGTTGCGACGTATCTCCCGCGATATCACGGAGGGGCGATGCCCGGGCTGTCGGGCGATCGCTCCCTGCGAAAGTCCGCTTTTCCCCAGGGCGTATATCCGGCATCTTTCGGGATGGGTCAGGTGGCGGTAGCCGGATGGCATGGCTGTCTCCGGTGCCCAACACACCGGGACTGTCGCCGCTGCCTGGCCGATTCGCAAGATGCTGCGCCGACCCGGGAGAAACCCGCTACGGAAGGTGTTGCACATCAGGGTGGAACAGGGGGTGCCTTGACATGAACGAAGTGTTCATAAATTATACATTGAACATAACGTTCAATAGTGAACATTGTGAAGCCTGATCATAAGATATCCGAATTAGCCAAGCATAGGTTTGGCCAACAGCTTCGTCATCAAGGCGTGGGCGGCGTACACTATCTCGAACGCCCGGGAAGTGGCGCGACATTGGTCTTCCTTCACGGGATCGGATCTAACTCGCGATCCTTTGCGCCGTTGTTTAAGATATTTCCTGACGGTTCGAGACTGATCGCTTGGGATGCTCCAGGCTATGGACCGTCGAAGCCGTTGGAGAAAGCTAAGCCATCCGTTCGGGACTACGCGACCGCGCTCGAACGGCTGTTCGACGGTCTCGGTCTGGAGGCGGTTCACATAATCGGGCATTCTCTGGGCACACTCATCGCAGTGGCGTTTGCATTGAAGGCGCCTGATCGGATCTCTTCGATCACGCTCGCGGCTTGTGCGCAGGGCTACGGGAGTGACGAGGGTGGAGCTCTGCCACCAAAGGCAGTGGAGCGCCTTCGGGATCTCAACAGGCTAGGGGTAGGTAAGTTTGCAGCGTTGCGTGCACCACATCTTGTTTTTGACCCTAAGGTGAATCCGTCAATCGTGGCGTGTGTCCGGACGGAAATGGCACGGATCAACCCTGAAGGCTATACTCAGGCGGTTCACATGCTGGCTTCGGGAGATCTTTCTTCAACGATTGCGCTGATTCGTCAGAGGCCAGCCTTCATAATTGGGGCCGAAGATCGGATCACTCCCCGCAATCAGACGGATTCCGCGATACAGGCCTGGCAGGCCGCACATGGTGAAACACCGGAATGCATACGGATCCCCTGTGCTGGGCATGCCGTTTACCTGCAGGCCCCGCAGGCTTTTGCCGACGCGCTGCTGAACCTTATCCCGGTATTGAGAATTGAGGCACCGGATCATTCCCAAGGAGAATTTCATGGCGGATAAACTTAGAATGGGGCATCTGCGCGGCATTGTGATGCGTGCGCCCGGTATGTCCGAAACAGCTGAATTCTACACCGATCTCTGGGGACTGAACTTCGCGCGCAAGGAGAACGGTATCGTCTATCTGCGCGGAACAGGACCTGAGCCGTTCATCTACGGCCTGAAGGACGATGATGTCTATGGCATCGAATACATCCATTTCGGCCAGCCGGATCGTGCGACAATCGACGCATTCCATGAACAGGTGAAGGAATGCGGCGCGATTGTGCTCGGCGAACCCGCGCCCATCGACGGTCCGTTCGGCGGCTACGGCTTCGAAATTCTCGATCCCGACAACAGGCGGCTGCGCGTGACCGCCGATCTGAAAATGCGCGAGCCGGATGAGGTCTATTCCTATCCACGAAAGATTAGTCACGTGGTCGTGAACACCACCGATTTGGAAGGCCGTCAGGCATGGTACGAGCGTGTGTTGGGCTTTCGTGCCAGCGACTATTCAGCCGACCAAATGGTGTTCCTGCGCTGTAGCACCGACCATCATTCGATCGCGCTCGTCCGCAACAAGTACCCGGCCATCAACCACGTCGCCTTCGAAATGTCGGGTATCGACGATTATATGCGCGGAATCGGTCGGATGAAGCAGAAGGGTCAGGTTCCGACTTGGGGCCCAGGGCGTCATGGACCGGGGAACAACCCGTTTGCGTATTTCGTATCGCCTTCGGGCTTCGTAATCGAATTCGTAGCCGAGCTGCAGCAGATCGACGAATCGACGCACAAGCCCAAAGTGTGGTCGAGGAACGATCCGGAAGCCATGGACCGGTGGATGACCGCCGGCCCCCCAACGCCCGCACAACGAACCGTGATGGCAGGTCGCCTCGATCCCGGATTTCCAATCAAGGGGTGAACAATGGATCTGGGACTTCAGGACAAGACCATTGTCGTGACGGGAGGGTCGTCCGGCATCGGACTGGCCACAGTTCGGGCGTTTCTCGATGATGGGGCGAATGTCGCGCTTTGCGCGCGCGGTGCCGATCGACTCAACACGGTGAGTGAAGAACTGAGCGAGCGATTTGGCGAGGCTCGGGTCTTCGCAGAAGCTCTCTCCGTTCTCGATGAAGGTGCGGTCGGAGCTTTTGCCGAAGAAGTGGGTGAGCGGTTCGGCGGGTGCGATGCTCTGGTGACCAATGCCGGACAGGGCCGCGTATCGACCTACGCCAACACGACGAACGCGGATTGGCGAGAAGAACTTGAACTGAAGTTCTTCAGCCAACTCTATCCGATCCGCGCCTTTGAACCGCTCTTGGGGCAAAGCGAATGCGGCGCGGTCGTTGCCGTCAATTCGCTGCTTGCCTACCAGCCAGAGCCGCACATGGTTTGTACATCAGCGGCTCGGGCCGGTGTCCAGAACCTGCTAAAATCGTTGGCAGCCGAACTGGCCCCGAAGATCCGGGTCAATTCCATCCTTCTGGGTCTCGTGGACAGTAACCAATGGCAGAAGCGGTTCGAGGGGCGTGAAGATCAATCCCAAAGCCGTGATGACTGGTATGCCGGTCTTGCCTGCATGAAAAACATTCCCCTTGGCCGAATCGGTCGGGCCGAGGAAGCCGCCCGCGCACTCGTCTTTCTCGCCTCCCCGGCGGCCAGCTACATTACCGGTGCCCGACTTGAGATTTCGGGCGGCATATCCCGGTTCTTCTGACATGCGTGATTTGAAGGACAAGTCGTAATGACACAGACCGTGGGCCACCAAATCGCTGAGGGGCTTGCCGATGCTGGCGTCACGACGGTTTTTGGCGTGATTTCAATCCATAACATGCCGCTTCTCGATGCCGTCGCCGAACAGGGACGTATCCGTTTTTTTCCGGCGCGGGGAGAGGCGGGAGCGATGAACATGGCCGACGCGTTTTCTCGTGTGTCAGGCGAAATCGGAGTCGCGCTCACCTCTACCGGAACAGCAGCCGGAAACGCGGTGGGTGCACAGGCCGAGGCACTGACCGCCGGAAGCCGTGTTCTACACATTACAACTCAGGTGGACCGTCAGTTTATGGACCGCGACCGGGCGGCCATCCATGATGTGCCCAGACAGCCAGAGATGCTCGGGAGCGTGTCGAAAGCGGTGTTTCGTGTCTGGGATGAAATCGGTGCCGTCGGCATACTCACTGCGGCCCTCCGTGCCGCGGTGACACCACCCTCCGGGCCTGTCAGCATCGAGATTCCTGTTGATGTTCAACGCGCAACCGCAATTTGCGGTTCACGACTGTCTCCACCGGTTCCCGCACTGACCATACCCGACGCAAAGGCGATGGACCGACTGGCGGATCATGTGCGTGTCGCAAAGCGCCCCATGCTTTGGCTCGGTGGCGGAGCCCGAGGCGCTTATGCCGAGGCGAACGCTCTGGCCAATCTGGGATTTGGCATCGTCACATCGACCCAAGGGCGCGCCACCGTTCCCGAGGATCATCCCAGAAGCCTCGGTGCGTTCAACATGACCCCCGAAGCCGAGGCGATCTATTCGTCGTCCGATCTGATGATCGTTGTGGGCTCGCGCCTCCGCGGTAACGAAACCAGGAACAACCTGATGGCACTGCCTTCATCATTGTTTCAGGTCGATGCCGAGCCGACGCAGGTCGGCAGGAACTACCCCGTCGATGGGTTCATCTGTGCGGACGCGGCGTGTGTGCTGCAGGGATTGCTGGAGCGACTGCCGGATAATCTGGAAACCGACCCGAATTTCCAGCACGACATCGCTGTCGCCCGAACGAAGTCGGAAGGGGCCCTGCGTGGACGTCTCGGTCCATACCAGGTCATCGCGGATCACCTGCTTGCTCGGGTTCCGACCGGCAGGCATCCCTGGGTGCGGGACGTAACGATCTCAAATTCGACTTTCGGTAACCGGTACGTCCAGATCGCAGCGCCGAACCTCGGTGTACACGCCCTTGGCGGTGGGATCGGGCAGGGAATCGCGATGGCGATCGGCGCGGCCGTGGCATCGCCGGATGCCCGAACCATAGCGCTCGTCGGTGACGGAGGCTCACAGCTTGGCATCGCCGAGTTGATCACCGCGGTCGATGAGGAACTTTCCATCACCTACCTCCTGATGAATGACGCGGCCTATGGTGTGATCCAGAACATTCAGGATGCGCAATACAACGGGCGCCGACACTACTCGAAACTGAAGACGCCGGATTTCGGCCTGCTATGCCAGTCAATCGGGATGACGCATCTCAAGGTGACGAATATCGAGACGTTCGCGGACGCGTTCGATCGGTCTCTTGAACAAAACGGTCCGGTAATTGTCGAAGTCGACATGACCGCCGTAGGCCCTTTCGCCGAGTTGTTCGTGGGTCCGCCTGCCGGATCCGCGGGACAGTCGAAATGACGGCCCGCGTCGGCGTCATCGGCTTCGGTGCCATCGCGCAGTGGCTTGTTTCCATATTGATCGCTCAGGATCCTGCACCGCGGTTCTCGGTCCTGGTACGACCGGGCAGGGCGAGGACCGCTTGCGATGCGCTCTCGGACGTCGGCCTGCGGGAAGATGCGTTGATCACGAGTGACCTGAACAGATTTCTTGAAGGCCTACCGGTTTTCGTGGCAGAGTATGCCGGACATGGTGCCGTTACCGAACTCGCCGTTGCCATTCTTGAAAGAGGGGTCGATCTGGTCGTCTCTTCTGTCGGAGCGCTTGCCGATGCGGCGCTCCTTTACCGCCTGAGCACCGCACCCGCCGGAAATTCCGGACAAATTATCCTCCCGTCCGGTGCGGTCGGAGGTGTCGATCTCCTGGGTGCCGCTCGGTTTTTGGGGTTGACATCGGTTCGCTACACCGGTCGCAACCCGCCGACAGCCTTGGCTAATACACCAGCCGATGAGGAATACGACCTGGAGAGGATCGGTGCTCCGATGATCATCTTCGAAGGCGCCGCGCCCGAGGCCGCGAAATCCTATCCCAAGAACGCCAATGTAGCGGCAACTCTTGCCCTCGCCGGACCGGGCATGGACCGCACTGCGGCTACTTTGGTCGCCGATCCGACGATTTCTGAGAATGTGCATGAATTCAGCATCTCCTCACCAGCCATAGAAGCGACGTTTCGCCTTGTCGGCACGCGGTCCACCCTAAACCCGAAAACATCGCGGACTACGGCTCTCAGCATCGCAAGAGCGGTACTGAACCGAAGGTCCGCGGTCGTCATCTGAGGAGACCTTACCCGATGGGTCGGCAATTCCGAGATGATCGAATCTTTGCCGCCGGTGAATGGCGCAAGGGGAGAGGTGCCGAAATCAGGTCTAGTTTCGCCGCTGAGGGCACCGAGAATACAGTCATTTCCGGAGCGTCGGCGATAGATGTTGACGAAGCGATCGACCGGGCCAAGGATGCGCAGGCCAACCCTTTATGGCGCAGGCTGAAACCGCACGAAAGGGCGACGTATCTATACCGAATCTCTGAGGGAATTTCCGCCAACCTCGCTCGGATTGCATGGGTTCAAAGTTGCGATACCTCGAAGACGCTTAACGAGACGCGCGCTTTGGCTGCCTCCGCCGCTGCCACATTCCGCTATTTCGGTGCCGTTTTGGAAAGTTCCGACGAACGCCTTACGGTTCCACGCGGTGCCTTTCAGACAATATCCGTTCACGAACCACTTGGAGTTGTCGCGGCGATTACGCCATGGAATTCACCCGTCGCCTCAGACGCCCAAAAGGTTGCCCCTGCACTCGCCGCGGGAAACGCGGTCATTCTGAAGCCCTCCAGTTGGTCGCCGCTTGTCAGCCTCGAACTGGCCCGCATCGTTGAAGAGGCCGGACTGCCCGTCGGACTGTTCTCGGTTTTACCGGGGTCAGGAAGGGAAGTCGGCAACCGATTGGTCGAACATCCAGATATCGACAGGGTTTCATTCACCGGTGGAACGTCTACGGGGCGACATATCGCCCGTGCGGCGGCAGAAAAACTTATGCCGGTGTCACTGGAACTCGGCGGGAAATCTCCGACGATCGTATTCGATGACTGCGATGAAGACCTTGCCATCGCAGGTATCCTCTTTGGGATCTTCTCATCGTCGGGTCAAAGCTGCGTCGCGGGCTCTCGGCTCTTCGTGCAGGGCGGCATATACGACCGATTCGTTGCGCGGCTGGTCGACGCAACGAAGAGACTGCGCATCGGGCACCCTTTCGACGAAGGCACACAGGTGTCGTCCCTCGTGCATCTCGATCATCGCGCTTCGGTCGAACAATATGTTGCCAAGGGTCTGGAAGATGGCGGCGAGGTCCTTGTAGGAGCGAGACGCCCCAACCTTCCTGAATACCCGACCGGTGCCTTCTACGAGCCGACGATCATTGCCGGTCTCACCAATGATGCCAGGATATGCCGTGAAGAGATATTCGGTCCGGTTCTCGTCGTTCTGCCCTTCAAGGAGGAAACCGATTTAATTGTGCAGGCCAATGACAGTGACTATGGGCTCGCGTGCGGAATCTGGTCGAGGGACTATCCAAAATCCATGCGCGTCGGTCACGCTATCCGAGCCGGTACGGTATGGATAAACACCTATAAGCAGTTTTCGATCTCGACGCCGTTCGGTGGTGAAGGCGACAGCGGGATCGGTCGCGAAAAGGGACGCGGGGGACTCCGCGCATACCAACGGCAAAAATCGTTTTACACCGATCTGAGTGGCAAACCGAATCCATGGGCGAGGTGGCCCGCAGGTGAATGACCGGTTATCATCCTGAGTTCGGTGCGCTGAGCTGCGCGGAAACCTTCGATGCAGCCCTGCAGACGGCATCTCGGATATTTGCGCTGTCGTTCGGGGTGGAAAAGCGGTTGTCTGGACCTGATACGTTCAGAGCCCCGACTACGGAACCGCTGTGATCGAAAACCGCCGCACCGCAGGATCCAATTCCAGCTTCGTAGTTGCCCACGCTCCAGGCATACCCCTTCGCTTTATCCTTGACCGCCTGAGCGATG
Organism: uncultured Rhodobacter sp.; assembly: GCA_965201085.1. GTDB lineage: Bacteria > Pseudomonadota > Alphaproteobacteria > Rhodobacterales > Rhodobacteraceae > JAPOUP01. The sequence goes on from CBDAVS010000029.1 coordinate 25,320, forward strand.
ACGGCATCTACCGTCGTAGGCGTTTTGGCCGTCACCGCCTCAGGCGTTGTTCCTTCGAAGAGTACGGCGATGCTGTTGGCGTCCATCTCGGCCAGAATTGCCCGTCCGATCGAGGACGCATGCGCCGGTAGCCGGGCGCCGACATGAATGTTACTGACAAGGTGCGAGTTTGGAGCGACGCGGCTCAGGTACACGATGTCCGTCCTATCCAAAATACCAATATGCGCCGACATGGCTGTTTCTTCGCAAAGAAGCTGAAGCACTGGCTGGCAAGTTCGAACGAGGTCGCGACCGGCGATTGCCTGGGCTCCCAGAGTGACCAGTCCAACGCCGAGACGGAACCCCGTGCCTTCCGTCACCTCTTCGATGAATCGCTGTTCAAGAAGCGTGTGGATCAAACGGATCAGCGTGGTGCGATTGATTCCCAGCTCACTTGAGGCGGTGCTCAGGTTCCGACATGTGTTTCCATTGCCGATATAGCGTAGCAGTTTGATGGCCCGTTCAACCGGTGGAACAGAGTAAGCCTTCAGGTCGGGTTTGCGTCGCAAGTCCATTCCCACATCTCCGCTGGCATCGACCACACGTAACCACGACCGAACAAAACAGTTGACCGAAAGCTCGGTTGCGATTACATATTGAACAATATGTTCAATATCGAACATTAATAGTCGGATGAACTGTCTTGTCGAGCCTGAAAATCGCAATCTGTGGGGGTGGTATAGGCGGTCTGTCCGCGGCGCTCGCTTTGCAGCGGGTTGGTCACGAAGTGTCCGTGTTTGAAAAGACCGGCGCATTCAATCGCGTCGGCGCCGATATAAATCTGACGCCCAATGCGGTTTTCGCCGTCGACGGGTTGGGAGTAGGCGAAATACTCCGCCGGACAGCTGCGCGTCCAACTTTCCGAATCAGCCGAGATGGCGAATCCGGTGAGGAAACATCGCGTCTCCCGATGAGCTCGGTCGCCGAGCAAAAATACGGAGCACCACAACTGACCATACACCGGGCCGATCTTCTGGAAGCGCTCAGGGACCACCTCCCCGCCGCAACACTTCAACTCGGTAGAGCTGTGGCGGGCATTGAAACCGACGGGTGCCCTGCGACCATTCGGTTTGAGAATGGCACGGAGGAGAGCTTCGATCTTGTCGTTGGAGCGGACGGCATTCATTCAGCGGTGCGAACGGCGCTTTGGGGTGCCGACCATCCAAGATACACCGGCATGGTGTCTTACCGAGGGGTTTTTCCGCGCGACACCGCGCCCGACCTTCCAGACCTTGACTCCTTCACCAAGTGGTGGGGAGAGGTTCCGGAGAAACAGATCGTTGTGTTCCCTCTGACGGGCGGCAGGGAAATTTTCGTGTTTTCGACACTTTTCCAGCCGGAATGGTCGGAAGAGGGCTGGACGTTGCCCGGTGACGTGGGAGACCTCCGCACGGCCTACGCCAACTTTCATGGCGACGCCCGCACTATCCTTGATTGCGTGACCGAGGTGACCCGGTCCGCTCTGCACGTACGCGATCCGATGCCACGATGGGCAAAGGGGCGTACAACGCTTTTGGGCGATGCAGCGCATCCGATGGCGCCGTTCATGGCGCAAGGCGCCTGCATGGCTATCGAAGATGCGGTCGTTCTGGGGCGCGCATTGGACGGAGTCGGGGCAGGGCGCGTAGCCGCCGCTCTGGCCTGCTATGAGGAAGAACGCAAACCCCGCACCGCCCGTATCCAGGAAAGCTCGCTCGCCAACGAATGGCTGAAACAGGGTTCGAACGCCGATTGGGTTTACGGCTACGATGCCTGGAACACACCACTGAATTAATCCGCGAAAACAGGGAGAAACCATGAAACATCCACTCAAAAGCGCTGTCATTGCCGCAACTCTGGCAACCGCACCCGCATTTGCTGATGTCGTCGAAATCAATGCGGTGACACTGGCGCCCAAGCCCGTCTATATCAATGGCCCGTTCAGGAGCTTTGTCGAAGAGGTGAACGAGAAGTTTGCCGGTAATGTCGAGATCAACTGGCGTGGCGGTCCCGAAGTGATGCCGCCGTTCAAGCAGGCCGAAGGTGTGCGGAACGGGGCCATGGACATGACCTACACCAGTCCGAGCTACTATCAGGGGCTTGTGCCGACATCCGGCACGATGAACCTGTCGTTCAAGACGTATGACGAAATCGCGGCCACCGACTACCATGAACGCATGACCCAACTTCATGCCGAAAAGGATCTTGTCTATCTGGGTGAGATTCCGGCGACCGAGTTGAGTTTCTTCATATATATGGGCGAAGAGATCGACAGCCTCGACGACCTCAAGGGTAAGCGCATCCGCGTTTTCCCTACATTGCTGCCACTTGTTCGGGCGCTCGGCGCCGAACCGCTTGTTCTGGAAATGGGTGAGATTTACACTGCCATGGAACGCGGCACGATCGATGGTTTCATGCAGGGACCGCTGGGTCAGGCCGAGCAATTCGGCGATCTCGTGAAAACGGTCATCGCTCCGGGTGTCTACCGCGCCGGGTTTCCGGTCCTGGTGAATTCCGGGACATGGGCGGAAATCCCCGATGACGTCCGCAATGAACTGACGGCGTTTCTCCGTGAGGATTTCGCACCGCGCATGGACGAAATCTGGGCGGGGCCGATTGCGGAAAGCCAGGCCCAGATGCGGGACAAGGGCTGGACGTTCCTGGAACTGACCGGAGACGCCGCCGCGATGTACGAGAAGATGGCCATGGATGCCGCATGGGCGGTCACGGCTGAAAACGCCGGTGAGGAAATCGCGGCTGAATTGAGAGCTATGCTAGATCGCTGAAGGCATCCTTCCCATCGGTGCCGGGGTCCGCTCCGGCACCGACTCATTCAACGCGGATAAAGCCGATTTCAAGGGCGATGGATCGAGCGCGGACATTCTTCACCCGCATCAACCTGATGTGCGCGGTCATTGCCGCGGCCCTTCTTTTCGGAATCGCCGCGATCGTCTGTTTCGAGGTTCTCGGTCGAGCCCTGGGTGCGACATCAAGACTCTGGGTCATTGAAGTCAGCGAATATGCGCTGTTGTATATTACCTTTCTGGGAGCCCCTTACCTGCTTCAGTTGAACCGGCATGTCGTCATGGATCTGCTGGTCAACGAACTGACCGACGCTCAAAGGAAGCTCTCACAATTCGTGAACGCGCTTGTTGGCCTGTTTGTTTGTCTGGTGCTGACGGTCATCGGCATTCAGGTGGTCTTTGATCAACTTGAACTCGGCACCCGCGAGGTCACCGTTATGCGCCCGCAAAGCTGGTGGATTACCGCCGCGATGCCTCTCGGCACCGGTCTGATGGCGGTCCAGTTCCTTGATGCTTTCCTGCACGGATTTGTCGCCGAGGAGCGCTGAGGATGGAGTGGTACGTCACTCTCTTTACGATCCTCGGACCACTCTTCGTTCTGATGCTGGCCGGGCTTCCCGTCGCCTTTGCCTTTTTCGCCGTAAATCTGGTCGGGGCATATATCCTTATGGGCGGTTCGGCAGGCATCGAGCAGCTTGTTCTGAATACTGTCGATAGCATCAGCAGCTTCACACTGATCCCCATCGCGTTATTCATGATCATGGGCGAGGCGATGTTCCAGTCGCGGATCGCCGTCGACCTGATGGATACGCTGGACAAGTGGTTCGGTAAGCTGCGCGGTCGTCTGGCGCTCATGGCCGTGGGGGGAGGAGTCCTGTTCTCAACCCTCACCGGCAACTCGATGGGTTCGATCGCGCTTCTCGGTTCATCGCTGACGCCCGAGATGGAAAGGCGCGGCTACCGCAAACAGATGTCGCTCGGGCCGATCCTCGGTTCGTCCGGTCTGGCAATCATGATTCCACCGTCGTCGCTTGCGGTCGTGCTTGGCGTTATCGCCGAAATTTCCATCGGGCAGATCCTGATCGGGATCATCGTTCCCGGTCTTCTGATGGCGCTTCTGTATACTGTCTACATCATCGGACGCTGCACGATCAGCCCCGAGCTTGCCCCTGCGTTCGAGGTGGAGCCGGTGCCGCTATCTTACAGGATCAACTCGACGGTTGTCAATATCCTGCCCCTGACCCTCGTGGTGTTCTCGGTCGTCGGCGTGATTTTCCTCGGCCTCGCGACCCCGAGCGAAGCCGCCGCCACCGGAGCGTTCGCCACGCTTCTCCTGGCAGCGCTGAAGCGCCGGTTGACCCCGAAGGTGTTCGGTAACACCATGCTGGCCAGCTCTAACATTTCGGTCATGGTGCTCCTGATCGTGTCGGGCGCCGTCACCTTTTCGCAGATCCTGGCCTTTACCGGCGCGACCTATGATATGGTGGATGCGGTCCTCTCGCTCGATGTGTCGCCATCCATGATTGTCTTTCTGATGGTGGCGACCGTGGTCCTGATGGGGATGTTCATGGGGCCACTGCCGATCATGCTCATCACCCTGCCGATCTTCGTGCCGGTCGTGATCCAGCTTGGCTTCGACCCGATCTGGTTTGCCGCGCTGTTCCTCGTCGCCATCGAAACCGGAGCAACATCGCCTCCATTCGGAGCCGCTCTTTTCGTAATGAAGGCAGTGGCACCGCAGGGAACAACCATGGGCGATATATATCGGGCGGCGATCCCGTTCATCGTTCTCGACCTTGCCGCGATCCTGATCCTGTTCTTCTTTCCCGTACTGGTGACGGGGCCTGTCGACCTGATGTTCGACTAGGACAGGCATGGATTTGCCGTCGAAACCGGGTCGGTCGCATCCTCGAAATACTTCGGAACATCGGAATGGGGGTGTACTAACGTCATCTTCCTGCTCGACCGCGGTGATTGGATGGGAGATCGCAGTACCGTCCGTAAACACGGTGCGCATTCTCGATGCCTGATCAGGATGCCGTTCATCTGGTCGGAGTCGGGTCGGAAAGCGGCCACAACCGCCGCGACTCGGGTAAGCGTCATCGATTTCGCACAAACGGGTCCGGAAACGGTCGGTATTCAGCCACCAATCGGTACGTGATGTCGTGATCCGACAGTTGATGACACGGCGCTTTCCTTAGCCGACCCATGCGGCCGGACAGCGAACCGGACTCCTGTTCACGACGACTGACCGAAGCCGGTATTCGGGTGCCGACACCTGAACACGCTTCACGACCCCGACACCCAAGCGCAAAAGCCGCATGAGCCGTCGAGACTCCGGGCTGAAGCGCAGCGTGCGATCACGGGGCGCCGATACCCCGAACTTCCGGCTGGTCGGAATGGTTTTTCAAGATATTTCACTGATCCCGACGCGCCGGACTTATGCAGCCCTTTCAGGCGGGTACACCTTCCCAGTTGCGCCGACGGCCGTGCAGTTCGCAGTCCGTCGTGGTGACTGTGCCAAGTTGTGCACCCTCCGCCCAAAAACCGCCCATGATCTCGGTTCCCGAAAGATCGATGCCGTCGGTCAGTTCGGCATTCTCCAGCGTCAGGTTGGCCATGATAAGCGCTTGTGACAGAAAAACCTGCCGGACATGCACCCGCGCGAGTGCAAGAACCCCACGCACCTGAATCCTATGGAGATGCAGCGCATCCGCAACCAGTCTTTCCGCACGCAGGTCGACACGGAACAACGCGTCGGTCAGATCGCAGTCGCCGTCAACCTTCGCATCCATAAGCCACGTAAGGCCGTGAAACGTCGCGCCTCTGGCGCTGATGCCGGACTTGAAATGTGCGCCGGACAGGTCGAACCCGCGCAAATTCAATCCATCCAGCACAACCGCCTCCTCAAAGACCGCGCGGCGTGCGTCAACGTGCTCGGCATGCCGCCAGGGCGACCGCAGCTCCTCGATCAGCTCGTCCGGCGTCACGTGAAGACGAATCCGCGGTTCACCGGCAGGACTTGCCCTGTCAGCGCGAGCGCCGCCTCGCTCAGGAGAAATGCGACAGTCCCCGCGATATCCTCGGGTGGCTGCGGGCCGGGCACGGCACGTCCGGTCTCGTATTGGTGGTGTCGGGCGCGGGGAACGTAGTCGGTGCTCTTCGTCGTCAGTATGCCCGGCGCTATAGCCGTCACACCAATCCCGTCAGGCCCTAATTCGCGGGCCAGCGACCGGGTCATCGAAACGACCGCACCTTTCGACGCCGTATAGGAGATCAGGTCGGGTGCACCCCAGAGAGCGGTGTCGGAGGTGACGTTGACGATCCGACCGCTATCCGCCTGCCGGAGCGAAGGAGTGAAGACTTTCGTCATCAACCAAGTGCCCCTGACGTTGATCTCCATGACCCGGTTCCAGGTGTCGATACTGACGTCTTCGAACCCGACCCCACCGATTCCGGTGGCGATAGCTCCGTTGTTAACGAGGCCATGCAACGACCCACCGACGGCGTTGGCCAGTGCCGCGACGCTCGCCGGGTCGCGAAGGTCGACCGGTTCGAAGCGAGCGCCAAGCCTCTCGGCAACCGACCGACCTTCGTTTTCGAGAATATCCGCAATGACTAGATCGACACCGGCTTTCGCAAGATGGCACGCCAAGGTTTCACCTAGACCGCGCGCCGCCCCGGTAATCAGAATGCGTCGCCCGTCAAGGCTCATTCAGCCGCCACCTTGGCGGTATCCTCTGCCGCGATCTGTTCTTTCGCGGCCCGATGGAGCGTCCGTCGCAGATGCGCGACACCGATATCGTGCTGATAGAGCATCTCGCGGTTTCGCGCGTCATCCGGCATCCCTTCAAGCATCACGCGATCCTGTTCGAGAACGTTCCAGTGTCGCGCTTCCAGACGTGTCCGGTAGAGAAATCGCCAGCTTTCCCGGTCAAACCCCTCGACCTTGCGCATGCGCCAGAAAAACACTTTGCATTTACGCGCTTCCATCGGTGTCACGTAGCCCAGAATACGCATATGTCCGCCCGGTCCGGCGGCGGGTGGATACGGGATGTCCAGATGACAGAACATGCCGCCATCGGCGATGGCGAAATCCACCCAGTCGAAATTCTCTCCAACCTGACCCACACGGCTCACGCGGAAACCGTTTTCCCGGTCATCGAGATCCAGGAGATCCTGCTTCGAGCCGAAGGCGAGCGTGAAGCTTTCGGCGTGCAGGTAGCAGCCGTGCATCGGGTCTGCGAGATTATCCAGCGCATATCGGTAGTTCACACCCCATTCGGCGGTGCACAGAAAACCGGTCCAGTCCCGATCGGAGAGTTCCGCCGGCAAAGGCAGTTCATGTGGTTCCTGGTCTTCTTTGTCGGAGACAAATACAAAAACCGCATCACCTGCCTCCCGGACTCTGTATGACCGGAGCGCTTTGCGTCCTTCCATCGGACAGTCAGGCATCGCCGGAACCCGTCGGACGGTGCCGGTGCCATCCACGATTACGCCGTGATAACGACAGCCGATATTGCCATCGTGGACTTCACCGTAGCTCAGGGGTGCACCGCGATGGGGGCAGAAGTCCTCAATACAGCGAATGTTTCCCCGGTCGTCCCGCCAGAGCACCATCCTGCGACCCAATGCGATCGCGCCATAGGGGCGGTCGTCCCGAATTTCGACAGATTTCGCAACCGGATACCATTGGTTTTTCAGGCCTTCATTCACACGGGCCTCGACCCGGGCCTTCAACTCCGCGCTCATCATCTCGCTTAGCTCCTCCCTTGGCTGATGCTATCCTCCGAAACCGTTTGCCTCGTATGCCTTGTCAAGATTGGCGTTAAGCGCCGCAAGATCCCGCGCCACGCCCTCGGCTGTCCATTCCGTGCTGCCGGAAATCGGGGACGGCACACCTTTTTCCTCAAGTGCGGCTGCCGCAGCATCCGGTCCGGAGACTCCGGTCGCGTAGATCTCCATCAAGGCTTCCGCCAGGGTCTCCTCCTGCGCCGTCAGCGGGCGTCCGAGGCTTTGATGGGCCAATTCCGGTCGTCCAAATTCCGATCTTGCCGCTGCGATAACCGCTTTGAAGGCGTCCGGTTTGGCCTGTTCACGCTCTGTCATCGAGTGCTTTCATCCCTTTGCGTATACCGCACCATCTTGGCATGATGATCCGATCACTGTCCAGACAGTAGCGGCCCCGGCACCGGGATTGCGTAGGTAATGCGCCTGAGCCGCCGGGGTCTTGACGAGATCGCGTGGTCCGAGCTCAACCGCGGCTTCGCCTCCATCTTCATCAACCCAGACAACCTCTACCGAACCCTCAAGACAAAGATAGGCGTCTTCGACGTCGCGCGTAAACGGTGCAAGTTTCGCCCCCCTTGGCAGTCCCCACATCTCCTTTCGGCAGGTGTCTCGATCGATCGCGCCCGGTGCGTCGCCGACATACACCTTTCGCGTGAAACCGGCATCCTCCCAGATCGTTGGAAGCTCGACATGGCGGACAGCGTAATCTGACATGAGTTTCTGCAGCGGGTGGTCACCGCTCCGGCCGAATTTCAGTGTTTTTCCCGGCTCGGCGCCAAAGTTACGCGCTAGTTCGCCGGGATGTTCTTTCGGATGGTAGTGGTAAACCGGCGGCAGCGGCTTTCCGACATCGACTGAAATCGACATCATTACCGGCTCGACACCATCGACTCGGAAGCCGTGACCGATCTCGCGGGCGTTAAGTATCATGTCTTTGGGGCCAAGGTTTATCTCGACGACCTCACCATCCTGTTCCCATCCGACGATCAGCGCCCCATCGATAATCAGAAAACTTTCTTCGATCTCATGGCTATGGCAGGCGGCGTAACGGCCGGGTTCCTTGTAAATCAAGCTAACGGTGAAGTTGTCGGCCTGCAGCGTCGAGGTGTCGCCGATCTTTGGCGACCCGCCCGCTCCGATATAGCGCATCTGCGCCCGCGCCAGTTCCTCGAAACCGCTGTTTGACGGAAATGCGTTCCAGTCGAAGACCTTATCGGTGAAGCGGCCCGTATGCGCGGCCAGCCGCTCCGCCAGCGTCAGTTCCGTTGAGTTCTCGATATTCATGCTATGCTCCTCTCAAATCCATTGGCCCAATATTGCAGAAGCCGCGTTTCCGGTGGAATAATGCGTTTTTTATATGAAACGCGGAGACCCGATGAGTGACAGGGATCCCTATCTCGTGCCCGGTCTCGTCCGTGGTCTTGCGGTATTGAGAGGCTTCACGCCTCAGCATCCGGAAAGAGGGTTGGCGGATATAGCGCGGTCTTTGGGGATTACGCGATCCGCGGCGTTCCGTACCGTCCATACTCTGGTGTCCGGAGGTTATCTACTGGAAGTGCAGGGAAAAGCGCGCTACCGGCTTGGTCCGCGGGTTCTTGGCCTTAGCTACGGATTTCTGGCCAGCCGGGAGTTGCTTGATGTGGCACGGAAGCCGCTTGAGGCACTTCGCGACGAACTCGACTGGTCGACACATCTTGGCGTGCTCGACGGGCGCCATGTTTTATATCTGATCCGATACCCCGCGACGGATGGAATGTCATCGCTGGTCCATGTCGGTAGCCGCCTGCCAGCGTCGCACACCGCGATGGGACGTCTCCTGCTCGCCCACAAGACGGAGTGTGAAGTTCGAAAACTGTTGGCCGATAGACCTGGGTCGGAGGTCGCTTTGGTCATGAAGAAGCGTAAACACGACGCCGAGGCCGAAACCGTCATGCACGAAGGGCAGTTCGAAAGCGGCCTGTGCAGCGTCGCTGCACCTGTCCGTGATATGTCCGGCGCTGTGGTGGCCGCGATCAGCGCGACGAAGACGGCGCACCGTGTGGAGAATATTGTTAAGCATGAGGCAATCAGGACCGCCCATATGATCGCTCGCGGATTAGGTGCCGATTAGGTGCTGCTATTTTGCCCGAGCGGCTAATCGTGATCAGGCTTCGCTCAAAAACTCCAGGTCTCCCTTTATTCACAGGCCCCTTCCTGCCAATTGTCGGAAAAGGCTGAACGGAAGCGAACCTTATTCCACGATAGGTCAATCAGACCGATTGGTCCGAACGGACGTGAGGCTCGATCAGGGATGTTGCGTACCCTCTCGCCGGTCGGCCGCGTCCTTCTCCTGACATATCAGTGCAAGCTCATAGCCCGTCTGCATGCGCATCCTACCCCCCCCCAGTGGTTACCCAGCCCAAATCCTTGAGCGCCAGCGCAATTTTCGCCGTCATCCCTAATTCACCGTTCGGCGAGCCTGCCGAAGTTCCGCGCCCGCGTGAGACACACGCCGCCGTCCCGATCATGTTCCAGCCCGTAACATCCATACTCTCTCGGATAGGTTCACCCGGATGCAGCGGATTCCGCATCGGATCCTCACGGTCGCCCGCAATGTCGTTCATGGTCAGCGCTCCCATGATCCGTTCGAATTTCCGGTGCTGAAGAACCCAAACACCTAAGCCGATACCTCTCAGTGCGGCGCCTCGTCCAGCGAGGGCGCCTTCGATAACGGGGGACGCATGGAAACCGTAGGTGGTGTCCGCCAGAAAATCGCCAGGCTGCTGATTTTTCGCGGTAAATGACGGAATCCGCCCTGCGGGGAATCACCGGATATGGCAGTCAGGGTATGCCGCGGAATCCGGCAATCCTCCCCTCGGGAGGCCCCCATGCGCAGGGTCCACGACACCCAGCGGCGGCCAGGCACCCCCGATATCAGGAGGATCAGGCTGGACATGAAATCGAGGGACGGCATCCCGGCGATCCTGACCGGCCTCCGGGACCCCTGCGGCGACGAAGGGACCCGAAAGCGGTTGTCCGGGCTTCCGGATCGGATGGTGCCGCCCGGAAGGAGCCGCCGGGTCGGCGGGCCGGGGATGGAGCCGTGGACCATCCCGGTGCCGGGGGTCGTGAAGCAGGGTCCCGGGTGCGGTTTCGACCGGCTTCAGGACCTGGCGAACGGGCACCGGACGATCCGGCGAAGGCCGGAGGCCGGGCCACGGATCATGGGACGGGGACGGATACGAATACGAATACCGGCGTCTGGTTGACAACGTGTCGCTCCTCACGCCGGAGCTTCCCGCCGAGGTCGGAAGGATGGTCGTGGAGAGGGGCCACAGGGTGGCCGGAAAAAAGCCTGGCGCCGCGTTGCGCGGCCGCCGTCATTCCTTCGTGGCCGGGACCGACGTGCATCATCCGACCGACCGCAGCCTGCCGATGGACGCGGCGCGGTGCATGGTCCGGGACGTGTCCCGGGCCTGCGGGGGGCCTGGGCCGCGCGGCTGGCGGCGGAAGGAATACCTTTGCAGGAAGCTCCGGAAAGGCCACCTCCGGGTGGCCACGTCACGGCCCGCCAAGCCGCGCCCGAGGGACGTGGAGGCACCGCTCCGGCTGGCGCTGAAGCTGGCGGACAGGGCGGAGGCCAGCTGCGCGGAGATCGACGGCAGGTTGGGTATCCCGGGCCCATCGGACAGTATCCGGGGCTTCATCGGCCATGTCAGGCACCGGGCGGACCTGACCGGACGGCGGATCCTGAAGGGAGGGACGGTCCCGCACCGCGGGAAGGTGCACCCGATATCCGGGCCGCACACCCGCTGGATATCGAAGGGAACGGCCGGGGTCCCGGTGGAGCCCGGCGTCCCGGTCCGCGTCCCTGAGGACTGTCACGGATTCCTCCCGCACCGTTCGGTGATGTGGGAGGGGAGCGACGTGGACGTGGCGGTCCCCATGGGCGGGGAGGCGCGGGCCCGGTTCCCCGACCTGTCGGTGGTGAGCTTCGACCGCGGTCCGCACAGCCCCCCGGACCGGTTGGGGCCTGCCGGGATGCCGGTGCCGACGCGATGCCCCGCAGGGGCAGGCTGTCGAAGGCGGACCGCGTCCGGGAAAGCGGGGAGGCGCTCCGAGGGGCCCGGCCACGGCCCCGTGAAGCCGGAATCCGCCGGATTGGGCCCGATCCCCGGAAAAACACGGGGTTTTCTGGCAGACACTAGGTATGAATCGGCCCGCACTACGGGGACCGGTTGATCGAGGCGCTTGCGTCCATACAACTACATTCCGGTCCGGGGGTGGTCCGGCTCCCGTCGCGACAGGGAGAGGATCTACATCGCTTCGACCCGAAGTCGAGCACCGCGAATCTGAGCCTCAATCGTCAAGTGGCACAAGTCCGAGCCCACGCAGATAAATTCCTATCCCCGCTTCGAGGAGCTTTTCGGGAGGAAACGGAGATCGGCTGCCGGCTGCCCCGCGCGCGAACAGCTCGACCACCCCATGACTTATCGCCCAGATATGGGCGGAGAACATCGTTGAAGGGAGGCGCCTGCCGGATGGTGTATGTTCACACATCGCCGCCGCCGCCTTTTCCAGAACCTGATTGGACCGTATGGCTGCCGTCGCCAGTTCCGGAGTACGGTTCACGGAAATGCCGCTCTCGAACATCGCAACGTAATGGCCCGGGTATTTTCGGGCGAACGCGAGATACGCCCGACCCGTCGCCTCCAGGGAAGCCAATGCGGAAGGTTTGCCGGATTCATACGCGAATTCCATGAGATCGGCGAAGATCTCGTAACCCTGCCGGGCGGCCTCCGCGATCAGGTCCTCGCGACCCTCAAAATGTCTATAGACCGCCGCAGGCGTAACCCCTGCCTGTTTGGCGGCTTCGCTCAGCGTGAAACCGGTCGGTCCTTTCTCGCCGACAAGTTCGAGTGCCGCATCGACCAGCGCCTGGCGAAGGTTGCCATGATGGTAGCCCTGCTTAGGCATTCCTAGCCACCGATCCCGAATTCAACGCCGAAGCGGAAAGTCCATCCAACCGGAAATGCAGGAACCATGACCGGGCGAACATCGCGGATTTCGATTTCAGCGGAATCAACGATACCTGCCAGGAGCGGAGGGTGAGGGTGTGAAGGCAAGATCCTATCATGACCTTAAATCGACGCATCAATCCATCCGGATGTCGCGACAGCAGGCATCCGAGGCGCGGGCATGTCGCACGTTCGAACATGTGTCTGTCGGATGCCGGTCGAAAGGTGGAGGAGGTAGGCCATTTCGCACCCTTTCACCCTCAGAACGGTAATACCGAACCTCTTACGGCACAACGTTCATGGGAGATTCACGACCGCTCCGCTCGTTGCCCGATCAGATCGAGATCGAAGGGAGTCGTTTGGTATATTTCATTTATCCAGTTACCGTAGAGAAGATGTCCGTGACTGCGCCAGCAATTTTGCGGAACCGATGAAGGATCGTTGTTCGGATAGTAGTTTCCAGGCACATCGATCAACTTACCCGCAGCGATGTCGCGCTCGTATTCACCCTTTAGTGTGTCTCGATCATATTCGAAATGGTTGAAGACATACAGTGCCCTGTGTTCGCCATCCTCGATGAGACAGGGACCGAATTCGTCCGAGCCCATCAACAGGATCCGGAGTCCGCTCGCATCGATCTCGGCCTCGCGCACCATGGTCCACCGACTCACCGGAACGATACATTCGTCCGAGAAACCCCTCAGATACGGCGATCCGGGCACAAGGTTCCTGTGCCGGAAACATCCAAACGCCTTTTGGGGAAGCATATGCTTTTCCACCTCATGGAAATGCCAGAGCATCGCCATTCCACCCCAGCAGACCCCAAAGGTTGAATGAACGTTGGTCTGCGTCCAGTCCATAACATCCTGCAGTTCCTTCCAGTAGGTAACCTCCTCGAATGGCAGGTGCTCTATGGGTGCGCCGGTGATGATCAGGCCGTCGAACTTTTTTTCGCGAACTTCCGAAAAAGGCTTGTAGAAGTTTTGCAGATAGTCTGGAGCCATGTCTTTCGGTCTGACATCTGTCATACGGATCAACTCCATCTCGATCTGCAATGGCGTTGATCCGAACAGCCGGCCGAACTGGATTTCGGTTTGTTTTTTCACTTTCGTGGGCATCAGGTTCAGAAGCCCGATCTTGAGTGGACGGATGTCCTGGTGCCGGGCCTTGTTTCGCGACATAACCATCACACCCTCATCATGAAGAGCTTCATAGGCTGGAAGGCTGGAAGGCAGAATGATGGGCATCTCGCTGTTCCTGATCGTTGGACTGCCGCAATATCGTGACGAATGGAAAAAGGCTAGGCTGTCCCGCTTTCCCTGCCCGCGTGAACTTCAAGATTGCCTGCGATATCCGGCACCCTGCTGCGTAGCTTCCGGAACCCCGGCGATTCAGTCCAAGCGAACGGTTCGATTCAGCGGAGCAGGGCGGATGCGATCAGAGCCTCGAGATCTTTGGAATCTCGGATTGCGGCAATCCGGTCAGCGGCGACTTCGATGCCCCAATGTCGAGCGATGGCCGCATAACGCGGCTGCCTATGCGCCAGAGCGCGTGCGTAGGTCCATCGCACGAAATCATCCGGATTGACTTCCGACTCCCGAACGCGGGTTTCGGAGATATAGGTTCTCCACGCGTCGTTCAGAAACGCTGGCTGGTAGCACATGGGTTTGGGCGCGGCGTCAAAGCGGCGAACGAGCTCCTCCGCATGAGCTTCGGAGCCTTTGATCCAGACTAGCAAAACGCAGTCCGCGAGCGCCCTCAGCACCGGATCCTCTGGATTGTCGGGATCGACGACCTCACAGATCGAGCCGCTCGAATCGCAGACGAAGTGCGGATATCCATAGATTTCCCGCCCGCGTTCGATGAATCGTGCCGTATCCAGCAGCGCGGCCCGCTCCGCGTCTTCATGCTGGCTCTGCCTGCGCCGGTATTCGTCTATCGGAAGTCCACCAAGTTCGGGATCGCCGGGTTTGCCGAGATAGGTCGAGAGCGGACTGAGATTGTGAAAGGTGATGTTGGAGCCGATATAAATCGAGTCGGATAGCAGAAGCTCCCGCAGGAACGGAACCTGCATCGCCTGTTTCTTGACATTATCGACAATGTGCTCTCCCACGTAACGAGTGCCGATGCGATAATCGACCGAGTAATGGTACCAATCGCCGTTCGAACGTAACATCGCCGAAACATGGGTCTTTCCAAGTCCTGACATACCGAACAGCAGAATGCGCCGCCGTTCCGCATCGAGCCAATCCCGCCGGGATTCATAGATCATTTATGGGTTTCCTTTATTCCGGTGGATGTACAGCGCTGTACCAGCGTTCGTTTCCAGCGCTCCAGATGCCTCAACGGTCATTCGGAAAGCCAGGTGAATGCTGTGGATCGGTAAATCATCCTGCAGGACCGGACAGTTTGAATCAAGCGAGAGTGCGATGTCCTTATTTCACTCCTGGCGTCTGTAATTCCGCAGAACGTAGAGGCGGATCGCGGAAGCAAGTCCGGTTTCGAGATCTCTGGTCGCATCTATCTGCGCCGCAAGAGCGTTGACTGACAGGGATTTCCCGGCTGCGATTTCCCGAAATGCCTCCCAGAATTCCCGCTCAAGAGAGACCGAAGTTCTGTGTCCTCTCAACGTAAGCGACCGTTTTTCGGGTCGGGCACTCATTCAATTCGGGTGATGGTCACGATGGGGACGGTGCTTGCTCCTGTTCAGATACGACCACCGTGATCCGAGACTGCCGGATAGGTTCATTTTGAACCGATCATTTTTTCAGGTCTTACGGTTTCGTCAAAGGTCATTTCGTCTACATAACCAAGTCTGATCGCCTCCTCCTTGAGCGTGGTTCCGTTCCGATGCGCCGTTTTGGCGACGGTGGTGGCGTTGTCATAGCCAATATGCGGAGCGAGCGCCGTAACCAACATGAGGGATTTGCGCATCAGTTCGTCTATGCGCTCCCTGTTGGCTCGTATACCGGTGACGCAGTTATCCGTGAAAGCGCTTGCGGCATCGCCCAGCAACTGCATCGATTGCAGAACATTGTAGGCGATCATCGGTTTGTAAACGTTAAGTTCGAAATGGCCTTGGGACCCCGCGAAAACGACGGCGGCGTCATTGCCCATTACATGGGCACAGACCTGGGTCAGGGACTCGGACTGGGTTGGATTGACCTTGCCGGGCATGATCGAACTGCCGGGTTCGTTTTCGGGCAGCAGAAGCTCGCCGAGGCCGCAGCGCGGACCCGAACCAAGCAACCGAATGTCGTTGCCGATCTTATAGAGGCTCGCCGCGACCGTCTTCAGCGCCCCGGACATCCCAACCATCGCGTCATGCGCCGCGAGTGCCTCGAACTTGTTGGGCGCCGTGACGAAGGGCAGACCGGTGATCCGGGCGATGTTCCTTGCGACCGTCTCTCCCCAGCCTGAAGGTGCGTTCAGCCCAGTGCCAACCGCCGTGCCGCCTTGAGCGAGTTCGTAGATATCGGTCAGCGCGGTTTGAACGCGCTCGATGCCCTTTTTGACCTGATGGGCGTAGCCGGAAAATTCCTGACCCAGCGTCAATGGTGTCGCGTCCATTGTATGCGTACGGCCAATCTTGATGATACCCTCGAACTCCGTCACTTTCCGCTCAAGCGCGTCGGCCAGTCTGGCGAGGCCCGGCAACGTACAGTCCCGCGCGGTCATCGCCGTCGCAACATGCATCGCCGTGGGAAACGTATCGTTCGAGGACTGTCCCATATTGCAATGATCGTTGGGATGTACGGGCATCTTGGAGCCGATCACGCCGCCCATGATCTCGATCGCCCGGTTCGCGATGACCTCGTTGGCGTTCATGTTGGACTGGGTACCGGAACCCGTCTGCCAAACGACGAGAGGGAAGTGATAGTCCAGGTGACCGGCTGACACTTCGGAGGCCGCTTGGATGATGGCGTCGGCCACATCCCGCTTCAGTCCGCCATTGTCTCCGTTCGCTTTGGCACAGGCTTGTTTGATAACTCCCAAAGCCCTAACGATGGCGACGGGCTGCCGTTCCCATCCGATCGGAAAGTTAGTCAGGCTGCGCTGGGTCTGCGCCCCCCAGTATCTATCGGAGGGAACTTCCAGCGGACCAAAACTGTCCGTCTCTGTGCGCGTCGCGGTCACGGCAGTCTCCATGGGCATGGTATATCTGCACTACGGTTTACCGGCGCCTGATTGAAGATTCAATCATGCCACCGTTACGAAATGGGAATGTCGCTCAGAGTTTGTTCCATAAGTTGAGTGGTCCCGCAGGATGTGGCATTCCGGTTGGTGAAAGCAACCAAATACGGAGAGAGCCATGCCCTGGAACAGGACCACCCAACAGATCCATAAGCGCCCGGACGACCACAGTCAAAACGATCTGACCGACGCCGAATGGACCATCATTGAGCCGATGCTGCCGAAGCGGGGAAGGATGGGACGACCGCGCGAGGTCGACCTTCGGTCGGTGTTCGACGCGGTCCGGTATATCCTGTCCACGGGATGCCAGTGGCGCGCGTTACCCTCTGGATATCCACCGTTTTCCACCGACCGGAACTATTTTTACGCATGGCGGCGGAGCGGGCTCCTGGAGCGTCTCGTGCATCGTCTCCGGGACCTCGCGCGGCGGTGTCCGGGGCGCTCCGCGGAGCCGACCGCCGCCTCGGTCGACAGCCAGTCGGTGAAGACCACGGAGAGCGGCGGGCCCGCGGCCACCACGCTGGGAAGAAGGTGAAGGGGAGGAAAAGGCACCTGATCGTGGACGCCGACGGCACACCGATCGTCATGACGGTTCACACCGCCGACATCCAGGACCGGGACGGCGCACCGGACCTGATCGCGAAGCTGCTGGAGACGGTGCCCACGGTGTGTAGGCTGTTCGCCGACGGTGGCCACCCGGGTCAGAAGCTGCGGGAGCGGCTTGAGGGGATGGGGTTGTCGAACGTGATCAGGATTGTCGAAAAACCGAAGGATGTCAAAGGGTTCACGGTTCTCTACCGCCGGTGGGTCGTGGAGCGGACCTTCGCCTGGATGGGCCGGTGCCGCCGCCTGTCGAAGGACTATGAGCGCCTCTGCGAGAACTCGCTGGCATGGGCGCAGCTGGCCGCCTGCCGGTTCCCGCCTAGGCGGGTGGCGAGGGCGTCAACTCCATGAAAAACAATAGTTTAATCATATCAGTGACTTATGATTCAAACTCTCAGAGATTTCTCGAGAATGACGGGGCGCGAAACGTCGTCGCTGCTCCGATATCACGATGTATTGGGGAGACCGAAATACCATCGAACGTGGGTTGTATTCCCGAAAGGAGTCTATTTGCGCTGGCCTCGAAAGCTGTCAAGGCTTACCACCTCGGCGTCCTTCGGTTCCGGGTCGTCTGGATCATTTTCCATCGGCGCTTCCTCGACCGCGTCCTTATCTACACTCGTCTCGAATCTAAGGCCAAACTCGGCCGAGGGATCCGCGAATGTCGTGATCGCCTCAAAGGGTAGGTGGAGACTCTCGGGTTTTCCGTTGAATTTCAAGGTCACGGAGAAGCCTGCGTCGGTGACTTCAAGTCCCTCGAACCAATGCTGCAACACAACCGTCATCTCCTGCGGATAGCGTTCGCGAAGCCATCCGGAGAGTCCAACATCGGGGTGAGTCGTATCAAATGTGATGAAGAAGTGATGCTCACCGGGAAGGCCATCGCTCTCTACATCCCGAAGCACGTTCCGGATCAGTTCGCGCATCGCGCGGTGCATGTGACTGCCGTAATTGATCGCTTCGTTCATTTGATCGCCTTTTGGGGCCAGTACGTCATGCGACCATAAGTGATTCGACCGGGAATTAAAGCGAAATGGATGAGTTGATCTCAGGTCACCGCTGACAGTGCGGCACCAGCGAGCGCGGATGCCGCCAGTACACGTAGCAATCCCCATTTCAGGCCGAAGACAGCGATGCCAGCGGCGATGGCCAACGCCACGGCGGACCAGTCAAGGGTTTCGGGATTTGGGGCCAGAAGGTGAAGGGGGCCGAACCTGACGCTCGATACTTCGGCGAAGAATACGTGCGACGCGAACCAAAGCGAAAGATTCAGGATCACGCCCACTACGGCGGCGGTGATTGACTCCAGCGCTCCGGACAAGCGCGGTCTGGTTGAAATCCACTCGAGATAGGGCGCACCCGCAAATATCCAAAGAAAACAGGGAACGAAGGTAACCCAGAGTGCGAGGGCGGCGGCGAGCGCGGCCAATCCCACGCCACCCGCGCCATGTCCGGCCAGGAACGCTACGAATTCGGTAACGAGAATCAGCGGTCCCGGGGTCGTATCCGCAAGACCCAGCCCATCCATCATCTGCACCGTCGTCAGCCAGCCCCTGTCCTGCACGACTTCCTGAGTCATATAGGCAAGCACGGCATATGCGCCACCGAACGTGACAACGGCGAGCTTTGAAAAAAAGAGACCGACCTGGGTAAGAAACTGATGACCGATCGCCATGAAAATCCCGACCGGGACCCACCAGAGCGCGGCCCATAGCGCGACCGTTCGCATGGTGCGGGTGCCGGTGGGAAGTGGAGCCCGCTTCGTTTCGTCAGTGCCACTTGTCGCACCGAAGGCCGCCGCACAGGCTATGATCAGCGGAAACGGTGCGGCGAACATGAAGATGGCGACAAAGGAGAGAACGGCTGTCGCTCGGCGTCTATTGTCCAGCAAAGCTCTGCCCGAGACCTTGACAAGCGCCTGCAGCACGATGACCACCACGGTGGCCTTCACCCCTAGAAACAGCGCCTCCGAAACCGGTGCCTGTCCGAATGTCGCATAGAGCATCGCCAATGCCAGCATGAACAGCGCACCGGGGATGACGAATAGCAGGCCGGCGACCACTCCGCCCGGCACGCCGCGCAACCACCATCCGCAATAGGTGGCGAGCTGCATCGCTTCCGGTCCGGGGAGCAGCATGCAGAAACTCAGCGCCGATAGGAATTGCCGCTCGGATAGCCACGGACGTTCTTCGACAAGCTCGCGGTGCATGACCGCGATCTGCGCGGCGGGACCACCGAAACTGAGAACTCCGATACGCGCGAACACGCGCAGCAATTCGGGAAACGTTATTTTCACCGTGCCGCCGCTACCTGCGGGGCGAAAGCACATCCATGCCGGTCAAGGTCAAGGTGTCGGATAGACGACTCTTCGACCGGTTGTTCAAAGACAAACGTAGGGGATTTTTCCAGGCTGGTGCGCGAAACAGTATCCATCCCTTTGGTCTCACCCTGCGGTTTTCCCTGCCGTTCAGGTGAAGCGGGAAACCCGAAGACCTGGTGGCATCGTGGAAAGGACGATACCATCGGAGTGTTGCGGACTACCAGTCAGTGATGAAGTGCAGGCTTCTGTTGCCAGGCGCCTGCAAGCCCCGCCCTGACTTGCTAAAGCCAGGGACTTAAGGTTCGATCACCGGCACCGCGTCAAGCGGCGAGAGCGACCGGAGCATGATTGTCGTTGGCAATTATGCTTTCTGGACCGATAACGGTGGTACCTCACCGAGCGAAAGCAAACACCTTTACACGTCCGTCGATCCTGTTTCGGCCCCATATTACCCTCCAACGATGGGTTTTGGTGGAGCCGCCGGGTACCGCCCCCGGGTCCGATCCGCTTATTCCGTGCGCGTTTATCGCCATAGTCGTCATACGACGGTTGTTATCTAACGATCATCCAATGAGCTTGCAAGCCAAATTTCCTACGTTAATCGACTTTCGTCGCCGGATTTTGTGGTTTTTTGCCGCTTTAAGTCCATGGACGGCAACTCGGCGTGAAAATTGAAGTCAGTTTATTGCGCCTTCGGCGACGGTGTATCGGAACGCGGTTCATCCGCAGGGCATTGCTCGTCGGATGGTGCGCAGGGCCTGCCAGGAAGGGTCCGGAATTGTGGACATACTGAACATCGGATCCAGCCTTGATCGTTGCGGAAGTAAATTCAGGATCGCTCGGCTATCCACCGGCAGTGGGACCGTGGCGGACTTTGTCTCGCTTTCGTAACGTCGGTGACGTGGGTATCGTTCGACCTGCTTTGGTTCATTTCCGTATAGGCGACCACATGTCAAGTTGTAAGGCACTGAATTTGAGGCAAGACGATCCCGGGTGGTGGAAGGGTTCACCGTTGCGTTCTGGTCCGAATACGAGGTAAGGAACCTGATAGCGGGCCGTTTCCGGGAGAACGGCGATCAAACGACTACGACAATCTTCCAGGCGGCTTCAAAAAACGGTCAGGCAGGTGTCGAAGCTTTTTCGTAATTAGTGTCCGCCAGAAAACTACCAAGCTGCTATTTTTTCGCGGTAAATAACGGAATCCGCCTTGCGAAAAATCACCGGATATGGCAGTCAGGGTATGCCGCGGAATCCGGTAATCCTCCCCTTCAGGAGGCCCCCATGCGCAAGGTCCACGACACCCAGCGGCGGCCCGGGGCCTGTCACTAACACATACCTGACCAGTGATCGGATCCATGCGAATCGGGGACCATGTATATCGGTCCCGGACAGATTTCCCCTGCCACGGTCGGGTGGCTCGGGAACGGATGCCCCCGTGGCGGCGTCACGCGTACGGGCCTCGCCCGCGGGCTGGGCGGTCGGGAGGGTTGGCTGACCCACGACGGAAGGCCATCGACGGTCACCGGGATGCGGGTCCTTCCCCTGCCCGCGGAGGAGCCCGGCCTGACGCTTCCGGAGGCGGCGCCGCGCTTCGCGTCGTCCAGCGGGCGACCGGCCGCCGACGACCCTGGCGGCGCCCCGCCGCGCCTGCGGGTCGATGATGGAGAGGCGCCATCCGGAGGGGTGGCGGCGGGCTCCGGGAGGGCGGCTGCGGTACTGGATCGTGAGCGGCGCGCACGGGCGGCCCGGGAGGCGGCCTACAGGCCGCTCCCGAACGCCGGGGTGACCATGGACGACATACCCGAACCCCACCTGGAGGCGACGGTGGAGCGCCGCCGCCTGGAGCCGGTGATCCCGGCTGTCCAGGACACGGCGACGCTGAACTGCGGCACCCTGGCGGCGACGTCCGGGCCGGAGAGCCCGCGGAGGCCTGCCCGGACGCGAAGGTCGTGAGCGTCCGTGACCGCGAAGGCGACCTGCGGGCCCTTCTCTCCGAAGCGGACGGGACCGGTGCCGCGCCGCCGGTGCGGGCCGGCCGCCCGGCGAAGCGGCGCGTGGCCCTGCCCGACGGCGACGAAAGGTGCCTGTGGGAGCATGTCGCGAAGCCGGAGCCGGTCGGCCACCGCAGGATCACCGTTCCCGGACGCGGCGGGCCGGACGCCCGCAGGGCGCGCGTCGCCACGCTGACGCCGCGCTGCGCTGGACCGGACATCGCCGCACCGGGGGACGCCGCCGACCGGCGCCCGCCGCCCGTGACGGTAGTCTCCGCCATCGGGGAGAACCCGCCGGGGAACGTCGTGCGGAAGGGAGAGGCGCCGCACTGGACGCTCCTGTCCAGCGGGGGCGGCGACGGCATGCGGACGGCGGAGACCGCCCTGCGGCGCTACGGGCCGCGCCGGCGCATCGGGGAACGCTTCAGGGCCCTGAGGACGGGGACGGGGATAAGGGACCGCAGGCCCGACGCCGCCGGTGACCTGCGCGGATGCCTCGCCTTCGACGCGATGACCGCGGTCCGGGTCCGGGACCTCCAGCTTCCGGCGCGGGAGAGCCCCGACAGCCCGGCGGAGCGGCACGTAAGCCCGGAAAGCGTCGGGGCGGTGGTCATCCACGCCGCGTACGGGCGCGTCATCGGCCAGAGGGCGCCGCCGGAGCCGGACATGACCGTGGCGCGCCACCTCACGCCCGTCGCCGGCCCCGCCGGGTTCCGCCCGGCGAAGCGCCGGCCCCTGCCCGGAACCCGGAAGCCATGGCAGGGCCTGCGCATCCCCAACGTCGCGGAAACCCATGCCAGGGCCATACGGGCCCGGACGGAGCGGAGAAGGGAATGAGCCGGTCAGGTATGTGGTGGTGACAGGCCCGGCGCCCCCCGACATCACGAGGATCAGGCCGACCGCCAGATCGAGGGACGACATCCCGGCGATCCTGACCGGCATCCAGGACCCCTGCGGCGACGAAGGGACCCGAAAGCGGCTGTTCGGGCTTCCGGGTCGGCTGGTGCTTCCCGGAAAGGGCCGCCGGGTCGGCAGGCCGGGGATGGAACCGTTGACCGTCCCGGTGCCGGGGGTCGTGAAGCGGGGTCCCGGGTGCGGTTTCGACCGGCTTCGGGAACCGGCGAACCAACACATCCCGATCCGGCGAAGGCCGAAGGCCGGGCCACGGATCATGGGACGTGGACGGATACCAGTCATTTTTGTTGGGACGAAACCATACCCGCTGGCCAACTCGAACTGGTGCAGAACAACGGACAGACCGTCGAGGAAGCGCTTATACTCATGAGTGAATGGAAAGCGAAGCTTCCAGATTATCTGAAGAACAGAGCTTCACGTTGACGCAACCGCTTTGGAAGCGCTAATCGTTTGACAATTTCACCCGACAGGGTGAGGGCGGTAGACGAAATCTACGGGAGAGTTTCGTTTGTTGGCATCGACGTGGACGACGGTGAAAGACGGGCATTGGCTGCTCTTCTTTGCGGGAATTCTTTGCGCCTGGATCGTACTTTATGCCATGCAGATCTCCGATGCGACATTGGAGGGATCAGGATTCTGGGCATCGATCTGCCAGACTCAGTCCGGATTGGCCGGCTACCCCGTCGCTTTTCTAATGTGGTCGCTGATGGTTGTTGCGATGATGGCACCGACCTTCGTGCCCGCCCTTGCGGTCTTCGAAGAGCTTTGTCGGGCTACGGCGGCGCCACGTGGCGGGTTTGCGGAATTCATTGGTGGCTACCTTTTGGTCTGGCTGGGTTTCGCCACTCTGGCCACCCTCGCGCAGGTTATGCTCTCCGAGGCGGCGATGCTCTCATCCACTGGCGCCAGCCTGTCGCCTGCGTTGACGGCGGCGCTGCTGGTTATGGCCGGAGCATATCAGTTCTCGGCGCTGAAACAGGCCTGCCTCAGCAGATGTACCGCGCCCTTCATTTTTTTCATGCGCCACTGGTGCGATGAACGCTGGAACGCGGCCCGAATCGGTCTGCGGATGGGTGTCGTCTGCATGGGTTGCTGTTGGGCGCTCATGGCTCTGGCCTTCGTTGGCGGGACCATGAACCTCCTCTGGATGGGAGCCGCGACACTCCTTATGGTGCTGGAAAAACTGCCGCGGATTTCTCGCTACACGGTTCGTCCGCTGGGCGTGGCGCTGATACTCGCGGGGCTGGCTACCACCGCCTCGCTTATGGGACAATGAGGAAACCTGAGATGACCGAACATACCAGAAGCAACCGTTCCTCTGATCGCCTGCGCCTGAAATCCCGCATCGATCAGCGGATGACCTCCAGCCGTCGCCGCGAGAACCCGACCGACTGGGTGCTGAAGGGAGAGCTTTTCCTGAACTGTTCCTGTGAGGTGTTCTGCCCCTGCGTGGTATCGCTCGGACGGCACAAACCGTCCGAGGGTCATTGCCATGCATGGATGGCGGTGGCGGTCGATGAGGGACATTTCGAAGGTGAGGACATCGGTGGACTCAATGTCGGTCTGCTTGTCGAGATCCCGGGCCGGATGAGCGAAGGTGACTGGCGGGTCGCCGCCTATGTTGACGAGCGGGCGTCCCAGAAAGCCTATAACGGCATCCTTCAGATATTCTCGGGTGGAGCGGGCGGAACAACCGGGCTGTTCACAAAACTTGTCAGTACGATAATCGGGGCCGAGCGCGCACCGGTCGAGATCGTGCGAGATGGTGGCCGACGGGTCCTGAACATCGGACGAAAGATCAATGGCGAGATCGAGATGGTTGCCGGAAAGCTGCCGGATGAACCGGTCATGGTTCGGAACACACGGTATTGGATGGGATCTGACGTGATTGTGGCGCGCGGCAACCGGAGTAGGGTGCGCGATTATGGACGGGTCTGGGACTTCGATGGAAGGTCGGGCGAAATTTGCGCCATCGACTGGCACGGACCTGGAAAATGAAGCCCGATTCGCGGACGCAGGTGCGCGTTGCATGCCCGCTGCGGCCGCGGGTCGCCCCGGCTAGGAATATCCCACCTGACAGAGCGATGGGAACCTAATGCCTGAGCTTTCGCTATCGCCACGTATCAGGCCTACGCCGTTCACGGATGGTGTCGAAGCCTCCGGACCTAAGGGATATTCCGTATACAACCATATGCGGCTCGCCTCGACTTATAACGGCTTCGAAGCTGATTGCGCCCATTTGAAGGAGCATGTTCAGATATGGGATGTCGCGGTGCAGCGGCAGGTCGAGATCACCGGTCCCGACGCGTCCCGGTTGGTTCAGTGGATGACACCCAGAGATATCTCAGGTGTCGGCGTCGGTACCTGCGCCTATATGCCCATCTGTGACGAGTCCGGTGGACTGCTGAACGATCCGGTCGCTTTGAGTCTAGCGGAGAACCACTGGTGGCTTAGCCTCGCCGACAGCGATATATTATTCTATGCCAAAGGGTTGGCGCTAGGCGCAGGTCTGGAGGTAGAGGTGCTGGAACCGGATGTCTCGCCGCTGGCGGTTCAGGGTCCGAAGGCCGAGGAACTCGTTGCCCGGGTGTTCGGCGATGCCATCAGGAAAATCCGTTTTTTTCGTTTCGCCGTCCATCCGTTCGGCGATCAAGAACATATCGTTGCCCGCTCCGGATGGTCGAAGCAGGGTGGCTTTGAGATTTACGTCAGTGGCCATGCGAATGGAATGCCGATCTTCAATGCGCTTCTTGATGCGGGTGGTGACCTGCAGGTACGCGTCGGTTGCCCGAATGTAATCGAGCGGATCGAGTCCGGGCTGCTGAGCTATGGTGCCGACGTCACTAGGGAGCATACGCCATACCAGGCGGGGCTCGGTCCCTTCTGCCATCCCGAAACAGTGGCTTGCATAGGACGTGAAGCCTTGCTCAAGGAGGCCACCGAAGGTCCATCCAGGCAGATCAGATGTGTCAGTATCGGCGGTGGTCCGGTGCCGCTATTGACGGATTTCTGGCCAGTCATCGGCGATGGAGGGCGGGTCGGCAGGATCAGTTCCGCGATCTGGTCGCCTCAGTTTGGCACTAACGTGGCGATCGGGATGATTGACCGCAGTCACTGGAATGATGGCACCTTGGTCGAGATCCGTTCGCCCGACGGGGTGAGGCCAGCGGAAATACGCAAATCGTTCTACAGATAGGGGGCCAATATGGCATTCAGGGCATTGGTGGTTGAACGCAACGACGAGGGACGGACAAGCGCGACCGTACAGCAGATCGACGAAGATAGCCTGCCGGATGGTGAGGTGACCGTGGACGTCGCGTATTCGACACTGAACTACAAAGACGGGCTGTGCATCGGGCCGGGCGGAGGATTGGTGCGCAACTATCCGCATGTTCCGGGGATTGATTTCGCAGGAACCGTCGAGGCCTCTGACGACGACCGCTATCGATCGGGCGACCGTGTGGTTCTGACCGGCTGGCGTGTCGGGGAGGTGCATTGGGGCGGTTATGCACAGAAAGCGAGGGTGAAAGCCGACTGGTTGGTGCCGCTGCCATCCGAACTGGAAACGCGCCACGCGATGGCGGTTGGTACCGCGGGATTCACCGCGATGCTCGCGGTTATGGCATTGGAGGCGCATGGAATAAAGGACGGACCCGTACTGATCACGGGCGCCGCCGGTGGCGTCGGGTCCGTCGCCACCGCGATACTCGCGAATCTCGGTTACGAGGTCGCCGCCGTAACGGGGCGGAAAGAAACCGAAGACTACCTCAAGGGGCTTGGCGCTACTCGCATCGTCGCTCGCGATGAGATAAACGAGACGGTTAAGCGACAGCTTGAGAAGGAGATCTGGGGTGGTTGCGTCGACGCCGTCGGTGGACCGATGCTGGCGCGGGTGCTCGGACAGATGCAATACGGCGCATCGGTGGCTGCTGTCGGGCTGGCTGGCGGTGCGTCGCTCCCCGCGTCGGTGATTCCGTTCCTGCTGCGTGGTGTGAACCTCCTCGGAATCGACTCCGTTATGCAGCCTTTCGAAAGCCGGAAACGTGTCTGGGAGCGTATCGCGAAAGATCTACCCATGGACCGGCTCGAAGCCATGATCCATCCGGCGACGCTCGAAGACCTTCCGACGCTTGGACGCTACATTCTAAAGGGTCAGGTGAAAGGTCGCGTTGTCGTCGATGTGAACGTTTAATCCGGAAAAACCCGTTTCTGGCGGGGCAGGTGGCATCTGTCACGATGCGATTTTCGGAAATCAGGACATAGCGGAGGTGTGACGCACCTCTGTGCAGCGGTAATTGTGTTCCCGGCTTCGGCCGATAATCCTGTCGCCGGGGCTCGGGGGATCAACAATGGGAATGGAAGCTATGCAGCTTGATCTGGAGTTTGTCCGAGCGCAGTTTCCGGCATTGAACGAACCGTCCCTCGCCGATCAGGCGTTTTTCGAGAATGCCGGTGGCTCGTTTACCTGCGGGCAGGTGATCGACCGACTGACCCGCTTCTATCGTGAGCGAAAGGTGCAGCCCTACGGCGCTTACGAGGCGAGCCGTCTGGGCGGTGAGGAAATGGACGAGGCGCGCGTCCGGCTCGCGGCCCTACTGGGGGTGCGGGCCGACGAGCTGAGTTTCGGGCCTTCGACAAGCCAGAATACCTACGTTCTGGCACAGGCGTTCCGCCAGACCCTTCGTGCGGGAGATGAGATTGTGGTTACCGATCAGGACCACGAAGCGAATTCCGGTCCGTGGCGACGGCTGTCTGACGACGGAATAGGGATTCGGGAATGGCGGATCGATCCGTCCACCGGTCATCTCGATCCGTACGAGCTACAGGTGCTTCTGGGCGACCGAACGCGGCTCGTATGTTTTCCGCACTGCTCGAATGTCGTGGGGGAAGTGAATGACGTAGCGGGCATCTGTCGAATGGTTCATGCGGCGGGGGCGGTGGCCTGCGTTGACGGCGTATCTTTCGCTCCCCATGGGTTGCCGGATGTGGACGCTCTTGGCGCCGATATATACCTGTTTTCCGCATACAAGACCTTCGGACCACACCAGGGCTTGATGGTCATCCGAAGGGAACTGGGGATGCACCTGCCCAATCAGGGGCATTTCTTCAACGGAGACAGTCCATTCATGAGATTCACACCCGCCGGACCGGATCATGCGCAGATCGCGGCGAGCGCCGGAATCGCCGACTATCTGGATGCGCTGCATGCGCATCATTTCGCGTTGGACTCCGATCCCCGAACACGGGCGCACCGGGTTCGGGGACTTTTCGAAGCCTATGAAACGAAGCTCCTCCAGCCGTTGCTCGACTTTCTCTCCAACAGGAATCGGTTGCGGTTGATCGGGCCAAGCCTTGCGCAGGGACGTGCGCCGACAGTCGCGGTTCACTGCGAAAATTCCTGTGAGGACATCGCGTCGGAACTTGGATCACGTGGCCTCATGGTGGGAAGTGGGGATTTCTATGCAATAAGGCCCTTGCGAGCGATGGGAGTGGATCCATCGATAGGCGTATTGAGGATGTCATTCGTCCACTACACGAGCGAATGCGATGTCGAGAGACTTATCCAAGCGCTGGACGAAGTGCTTTGAGCAATGACTGGAAACGAAGTTAATGAACAGCGACTCTCCGGTTCTGGTTTGGTTTCGTCGTGATCTGAGGTTGAGCGATCACGAGGCCCTAACGCAGGCTGCGGCGACCGGACGGCCCGTCATTCCGGTGTTCATCCATGACGGGATCGTGGAGAATCTGGGAGCCGCGCCCAAATTCCGCCTTGGACTGGGACTGGATGTGTTTTCGCGGTCGCTGGAGCGGATCGGATCACGACTGGTTTTTCGGCGAGGCCCCGCGCTTGATGTGCTTCGCGGTCTGATTACCGAGACCGGTGCGGGATTGGTGGTTTGGCAGCGCGCCTACGATCCAGCCTCGATGTCCCGCGACCGAGCCGTGAAATCGGCGCTCGAAGGCGTAGGTGTGGACGTGCGCGTTTGCAGGGGACACGTTCTTTTCGAACCGTCGAAGGTCGTAACGCGGTCTGGCGAAGCATACAGTGTGTTCACACCTTTCTGGAAGGCGGTGAGGGATTTGGATCCCGGTACTCCGTTGGCTCGCGTCAACTCCCTGCGCCCATACGAAGCTTCGCTTGCCAGCGACCGGATAGCGGATTGGAAAATGGATCTGGAGATGCGGCGAGGTCGGTCGGTGGTCGCCCGGTATGCGGTGGTCGGAGAGGCCGCCGCTTCGGATCGCCTGTCGAATTTTGTCTCGGATGGGATCGTTGACTATGCAAAGTACCGGAATTTACCTGCGACAGGCGCGACATCCCGACTTTCGGTGCATCTGGCCATCGGCGAGATTTCGCCGCGTACCGTGTGGTCGATCTTTAAAGCCGACCTGAATGCCGGAGGTGGTGTTGAAGCGTTCCTGCGGGAATTGGTGTGGAGGGAATTCGCCTATCATCTGCTACATCATTCACCGCGGATGGCTAAGGAGAACTGGCGTTCGGGTTGGGATGCCTTCCCATGGAATGAGGATGAGAGCAGGCCGGAGGTGATCGCCTGGAAGCGCGGTCGGACAGGCGTCGAATTCGTCGACGCCGCAATGCGTGAACTTATGGTGACGGGATACATGCATAATCGTGCTAGGATGATAGTCGCAGGCTACCTGACCAAACACATTATGACCCATTGGCGGGTGGGGCTTCGATGGTTCGAGGAACATCTGATTGACTGGGATCCGGCCTCGAATGCGATGGGCTGGCAATGGTCAGCGGGTTCGGGACCCGATGCCGCACCATATTTTCGAATCCTGAATCCCGACAGGCAATTGGAACGGTTTGATCCCGACCGGATTTATACACGCCGTTGGATCGCCGAGGGGCAATCCAGACCACCACAAACAGCGCTTGAATATTTCGAAACGATTCCAAGGAGTTGGGATCTGGCAGTGGATAGCCTCTACCCACCGCCGGTTGTTTCGATGAAGGATGGTCGCGACCGAGCTCTCAAGGCATATAAGGACATACGATCCCTTTCCAGGTAACCTGCCGAGCGGTCACAACACATCAGCCAGTCGCATCGGGAAACCGATGCTCAACCTCGGCATTGAACCTCACATACGAAAGACCCTCGGGAAAACGCTCACCGCATGCCATCGCGGGTGAAACGGGCCGTGCGGGTTTCCACTCAATATGTGCGGATCAGGCCAACGAGCCGGCCTTGCACCGCGACTTGATCGGCTCTGTATTCCTGGGTTTCATAAACCGGATTGGCGGCTTCCAGAGCGATCCTTGACCCTCTCTTGAGAAACCGCTTCAGGGTTGCCTCATGCCCATCGACCAGAGCGACGACAATATCACCGTTATTGGCAGTGTTTTCGTTGCGGATCACCACGATGTCACCATCGTTGATGCCCTCCCTGATCATCGAGTCTCCCTGGACCTCGAGCGCGTAATGTCGAGCCTTTCGCGACAGCATTAGAGTGGGCACCGGCACTCGATCCAGAACATTGCTGATCGCCTCGATAGGAACACCGGCCGCGATACGACCCATCATCGGCAGTTCCATCGTACCGGCTCCTGCAGCCCGATTTGTGCCGTGTGCGGGATCGACCCGACCGTTTTCTGTCGTCTTCTGCGTAAACTTGGGTTTCTCCGGCGTGGGTTCCGGGAGTTTCGCAATTTCGATCGCTCTCGCCCTGTGCGAAAGTCTTCGAATGAAACCGCGCTCCACCAAAGCATTGACATACCTGTGAACACCGGATTTGGAGCGAATGCCCATCGCCGTCTTCATTTCTTCGAACGATGGGGCGATCCCTTCCCGCTCTATTCCGTCGCGGATTATCTCAAGTAACTCTCGTTGCCTCTTTGTCAGCATGTTCCCGACCTTTCATATGCAGGGCTGATTCGGAATTGTTCGGATTATGTTCTATTCCCGTTCATGGTGTTCGTCAATTCATTTGTGGTGGCGCTTCAATTCAATTTTCGATTTTTCCGTAGGTTTTCGCGCTCAAAGGTACCGCCCTAGATCGTGATTTTCTCGAAACTGAGACTACACAGCTCATCAAACATGGCGACATAACCAGAACGGCGGGGATCTATCCCGATCCAATGACTCGCGGGTGCGCCATCTCAGAAACCGCGCTTTCAACCTCGCAGTGAAAGCGTCTACGGGTGGTGGGCGGGGCTAGGAGCGGAATAGGCAAAAGGCACCCGTTAACACTATGATGCTGACTAAATCACACCCTAACTGAAGGGTGGCGAGGCAATCTCCGAGAACCGCAGGATGCCATGCACACTGTGCAAGAAAATGAAAGGCGCTGGATGATGGTCAGCTACCGCCCGCCTTTGGTTGATCGAAGCGGCTGACTGCAGCGCGGTGGTGGAGCGGACCGTCGGAACCCTCGACTTTCCGGTGGATGAACCTTAAGCGAATTTAGACGACGATTTAGCGGAGGTCATTCCGCAGCTGGTCAGGAACGTCTCCGGTTTCACCGATGAATGAAACGTAATGATTTCCGTTGATATGCGGAAAATGGAACCGGATACCGGTTCCAAAGCAGGAAACATGGTTAGGTCCCTGATGGTGAATCGGCACCGTTTGGTCCGGACGTTCGCTGATTTCTCCGACAGGATCGATGCACTCCGGCATCGAAATTTTCAGGCCGGAAGGGGAGTGGATAACGGAGAAACGGCTGGGGATGGTCGCGGGTGAGACGAATTCCCGGTGCATGCATCCCAAGAACTTAGCAATGGCAATTCTCTGCCTGAAGCATAATTTCCCGGCAACCTCAATGGATGGCAAATGCCGTTCTTCAAAGGCTGTCCCTGCATTTTCCCTCGTCGATGAGATACCGGCGAAAACTGGGAATCGGTGAGTGATAGATTCCATCCAGACACTCCTGAAGCGCTCCTCTATGAACAAGATGCTGCCGGTAATCCTCGGTGTCCATGCCTTTCGGCAGCCGCCAGCCATCCTCATCCCTGATGCTACGGCGTATCAGTGAATCGACGCCGGCCAATTTCATTCCATCGGCCAGCCCGTCCAGAACGGCGCTTGTCAGACAGACGCTGGATTTCATCTGCGGGCTGAACTGATATTCGTAATAAACGTTCCGCCTGTCCGCTGCCCCTTCATGAACGGCATCCCATCTGACTTTCGAAAGATCGCCGTCCACTAGCGTCGCACAGTCGCCCAGAGCCTGAAACGCATGGTGCATATGTCGTGGCCAGCCTCTGGTTTCATCAATGAGTTTCTGGAGATTCGCCTGGATTTTCAGTCTGCGTTGTTCAGCTTCTTCCATGGATTCCCCAGTTCTCCCAACCGCTGAACTCAGGCCAAACCTGTCGCAGAAACGCCGAAGGTACTTCTTTCTGTCCTCCCGGGAAAGACATCCGATTCCATGGTTCCGGGACAGACGGGTCAGTTGCATCGCCTCCATCCTGTCCTTCGTATCACCCAGCCCCGACAGAACCATCAGAATGGGAAGGTTCAGATCGCTGTCATGCAGGTGCTGCAGAAACGCCGACTGAGGCGAATTCACCGGCCAGTCCAGCCGCTGGGCCTCGTCAATGGCGATGACCAGCGGTTTCTTCCATTTCTCTCCGGGAAACTTCGCTGAAAATTCGAGCATCGACCGCGGCGTTCCACCGATCTGCCCGGTAAAAAAACCAACGATCTGCCGGATACCGGCGATTTCGGTAACGGACTGGACGGTGGCGGCGCCGGCATCCGCCACTTTCTTCATCAGACCCCGCCGCCATATGCGGGAAGACAGGCCAGCTGCGACGCTGACCGTTCCCATCACCGACTCCATATCCTGAAGCGACTGGCTGCTCAGGATCAGTACGCTATGCATATCCGCGGCGGTCCGGCCATAATCGACGCTGCGCCGATCAAGTTCATTGAGAATCGACGTCTTGCCCGCTCCTGGAGCCCCCTGAAGCACCCGCGTCGCTTTCGGCTTTCCCTGTTTGACGGACCTTTCGCTGAACCCTTCGCGTACCGCCTGCTCTATTTCCAGCATGATGTTCTGGCGACCGACGAATACCGGGGGAGATTCTCCATCCTCCGCTCTGATGAATCTCTCAAGAGACTCTCTCTGTTCACCGTTCATTCCGCTTTCCCATCGTCCTTCGGTTCGGGGACTGAATTCCGAGTGACCGTCAGGTCGCGTCCGGTCTTTCTGTCGACTTCAATCCGCTTCCCGAACGCTCCGTCCCTGTCCGGCATTCGTATCGCTATTCTACACCGAATGTTACTGAACTCCAGCGGTCTGACGGTCACCCGGGTAACCGGTACCGGTTTGAGGGCAGGGAATAAGGTTAAGGTTCGGACGGCGAACCGGGACCATTTGATCTGGATGTGCGCCGGATTCTCTGGCCCCACCTCGATGCGGAGGCGGAATCTTCAGGCCAAAGAGAAACTCGAAATGACGTAAGGGCGGTTGGGGATGGTGGCGGGTGAGAGAAATTCCTGGATCACGCGTCCCGAGAACTTGACCACGGCAACTCGTTGCCGGAAGTGCTGCCATCTCGGAAATGTCTGTAAAGATGAAGCAATTTTGGATCTCAGGCTTCTAGTGCAGCCCGCCATTCGTAGCGGAAAGCTAAACCGCCAATCCCTGCGGATGTTCCGCCGCCCTTCCTCCACCGCTACGTACGCGCGGCTTCGAACGCGGCCCAAGCGGTCTGCAGCTTTTCGATATTGAAATCCGCCTCCTTCGCCGCACCGAGAATGATCGCCTCGTTGGCCGTAACCGAGTCTATGGCCGACCCAAGGTCAGGCAGGACGTTAACCGGAATTACCAACGCACCATGGCGATCGGCATGAACCAGATCGCCCTGGTTCACGCACATCCCCATCACCTCGACCGGTGTACCTATCTCAACAACATGGACGAAGCCGTGGCTGACGCCGATGGAGCCCGCCAGAATCGGAAATCCCGCGTCGATCACGTCAAGGTCACGCATCACGCCATTCGTCACCGCGCCCACCAGTCCAAGCCCTTTGTGGACCGCTACGTTGACCTCGCCCCACCACGCGGCGATGGCATCGGGAAATTCAATATCCTCGATCACCGCCAGTGAAGGTTTGGGACCACCCGCCATCAGCCTGTAATAGTCCATGCGCCTGCGCGCGATCACATCCGGCGGTTCCGAAGCGGGTGCCGCACCGGCGATCCTCGCCGTGCGCGCGAAGCCCACCACGGGTGAGGTACCTGTTGCCGAATGTTGCATGGTGCCACGGGTGAACCGGCTGAAACCGCGTCGCCCTAGAGCGACTTCTATCGCGTTGCAGACGGTAGGGGTGTCGACCTTCCGCAGAAGCGCGAGAAGACTTTCGGAGATTACCACTTCAGCCATCTGGAAATTGTCTCGTTGGTAAGTTGCGGTTGCTCAAGGACCGGTAAGTGTCCGGCCCCCTCGATGATTTCAAGACGGGAACCCGGCACCAGGTCGCGCATGAGTTCATGACGATCGATCGGGCATACCCTGTCCTCGCGCCCACACAGGATCAATGTCGGAACGCGCACTCCGCGCAGCGCCTCCCGTCGGTCGGGTCTGTCACGAAGGGCAAGCGATTGACGGACGAAGACTCCCGGACCAAGATCGAGCGCCATTTCCATGCATAGATCAAGGATCTCGCGCCTGTTCGTGCCATTGGCGAGATAATTTGGCTTCAACTCATCCCGGATGACCGCTGCCAGTTCTCCATCGCGGACCCTTTCGAGATGCATGGTTCTGCGCACGCGTACCTCGGGCGTCTCACTGCAGGGGTTTGTGTCGAGGAGCGCGAGACGCTCCACCCGTTCAGGGGCCGTCGCCACGATCTCCATGGCGATGATCCCACCCATGGATAAACCGGCCAGCGCAAACCTGTCGGGAGCGTCGACCAGAATCCGACGGGCGAGGCCCTGCGTGGAGGCGGCGCCGGTCAGAGGCGGAAGATGGAGGGTCCGCCCGCGACCGAACGCGGCGATCTGTTGCGCCCAGAGCCGCGTGTCACACATCATTCCCGGCAGAAGGACGAGTGCGGTTGGGGTCATCCGTTCATCCTCAGCGGATTGTGAACCCGTCCGCTCACGCTCCACCGGAAAAGCGACGGGCATCGGTTGATGGATTTCCTGAGTGTGTGATCGGGACCGTCCCATGGTCGAATCGACGCCTCAGCCCTCTATGCGGGCGCCGGTTTTCGGGTCAAAAAGATAAAGATACTCGGGATCGAGCGTGATGCTGACAACGTCGTTCTGATCCTTCCTCAGATGCCGGTCACCGCGGGCGATGACCCGCTGCCGTCCCCACTGAACGGTCAGAAGCGTGCTGTCGCCCGTGTTTTCGAAAGCATAGATCTTGACGTCGATTCCGCCTTGGCCGGGTTCCGATATCCTGATGTCATCGGCTCTGATCCCAAGAACGACGGCGTCGCGGTCCCCTCCATCGACCTGCGCCAAACGGGAACCGCCAGTGGTGAAGAAGAGTCCATCCCGGAGCGAACCCTCGATGAGATTCATCGCCGGTGACCCGATGAAACCCGCCACGAACAGATTGGCCGGGTCGTTATAGATTTGACCGGGAGTGCCAAGCTGTTGGATAACGCCCTCCTTCATCACCGCCACCCGATCGGCGAGTGTCATCGCTTCGATCTGATCATGGGTTACGTAGACGGTGGTGGTCATCAATTCACGGCTGAGATGCTTGAGCTCGGCCCGCATCGAGACCCGTAGCTTCGCATCGAGGTTTGAAAGCGGCTCGTCCATCAGGAACACCTTCGGGGTTCGCACGATGGCACGGGCCAGCGCGACACGCTGGCGCTGGCCGCCAGACAGGGCCCTGGGCCTGCGGTCGAGGAGTTCGGCCAGTTCGACCTTTCGCGCCGCTTCCTCGACGCGGGGACCGATTTCGGACTTCGGTGCCCGGCGCACCTTCAGTGGATAGGCGATATTGTCGTATATCGACATATGCGGATAGAGACCGTAATTCTGGAACACCATCGCCACATCCCGGTCCTTGGGGAGAT
The DNA here is from genome assembly GCA_965201085.1 of uncultured Rhodobacter sp. Taxonomy (GTDB): domain Bacteria; phylum Pseudomonadota; class Alphaproteobacteria; order Rhodobacterales; family Rhodobacteraceae; genus JAPOUP01. The sequence goes on from CBDAVS010000029.1 coordinate 60,966, forward strand.
CATGGTTGACCATGCGGTCGCCGATCCAGATCTCGCCGGTGGTCGGTTCCTCCAGCCCGGCGATCATGCGCATCGTCGTTGTCTTCCCGCAGCCGGAGGGACCGAGAAGGACCAGGAATTCACGGTCCCTGATATGCAGTGACTGATCATCTACGCCGACCACCTCTCCCCAGCGTTTGGTGAGGTTTCTGAGCCGCACATCAGCCATCAGCGTACCGCCCCCATTGTCATCCCCTGCACGAAGTATTTCCGGATGATCAGCGCGAGAACGAACATCGGTAGCATGATGATGATCCCGGCCGCGCTGAGGAGATTCCACAGATCGCCTTCCTCGGCCTTGAAAAGAGCGAGACCGATGGGCAGGGTGACAGCGTTCTTGTTGGTCAGGATCAAAGCGAACAGAAATTCGTTCCAGGCTATGATGAAGCAGAATATTCCCGCCGTAAGGATGCCTGGCGCCGCCATAGGCAGGACGATGTTGCGAATCACCTGAAGGCGCGAGGAACCGTCAACCAGAGCCGCCTCTTCGGTGTCCATCGGAATGCCGTCGATGAATCCTTTGATCATCCAGACCGCGAAAGGCATGACGATGGCGAGATTGACGAGGATCAACCCGATACGCGTATCGAGTAGACCGACGTCGCGGAACATCACGAAGAATGGCAGCACGATCACCACAGCGGGAACGAACTGCGTCGCGAGGATGATCACCAGCATCGCGGTCTCGCCCCTCATGCGGAAACGGCTGAACGAGTAAGCCGCCATCGTCGCGATCGGAATAGCGAGAAGAACCGTAACCAAAGCGATGATCGAGGAATTGAGCAACTTGGCGCCTAGAAAGAAGGGCGCGTCGAAGACGGTGCCGAAATTCTCGAATGTTGGTATGAAAAACAGCTTTAGCTGATATACGTCGACATGCGTCTTGAACGCGGCGAGGAATATCCAGGCTATGGGAACCAGCATCACGAGGGTCGCGAGAAGAATCACGATGATCTGGAATAAGGAGAGAAACCGCTTCTTCCGGATACCGGTCATGGAGGTTAGTCCTTTCGGAACATCAGCCTGGCATAGGCATAGGTGAGAAAGATCATCGGGATCACCATAAGCCAGGCGACGGCGGCGGCAAAACCGATCTGTCCGTATTTCATGCCGTTGAAATATATGTAATGCGACAGCGTCTGCGTCGCGGTGCCCGGGCCCCCGTTGGTCAGCATGAAAATCTGGTCGAACGTCTTCAGCGAGAAGATCGATTTCAGGATGATCGCGACAGCAAGAACCGGGGCCAGCTGCGGTAGCGTCACATCGCGGAACACCCGCCATCCGCCCGCACCGTCGACCTGCGCGGCTTCGATCGTGTCCTGCGGAATGCTCACCAGACCGCCGATCAGGACCAGCGTAAGAAACGGTATCCAGCCCCAGACATCGGCCATGACACACACGGCGAAAGCGAGAATTGGGTCGGCCAGCCAACTGACATCGGCCAGTGGCGGGATGAGAACCCCGAAGAAGGCGTCAAACAGTCCGAATTCGGGATTGAACATGAAACGGAACGAAACGCCGATGAGGGCAGGACTCATGGCGAAGGGCAGGATCAGCAATGTCTGGACCCCGGAGCGCAGCCGTCCTCCCGGTGCCAGAAGCATCGCCAGCCCCAGAGCGCACAGCGTTGTCAGTACGACGGTCAGAACGGTATAGACGGCCGTTACCCAGACGGAGTTCCAGAACGCGGGTTCTTCCAGAACCGCCCAGGCATAGTTGTCCCAGCCGAGATACCGCTGGAGCGATCCCGGTCGATTGAGGCGTCCGACCGTCGCGGAAAGCCGTGCCGATTCGAGGAGAGGCCAGATGGCGGTGGCGAACACCACCAATACGGCCGGCGCCACCAGCGCGTATTTAAGGACGTTATCGCGCATCCGTGAAAGGGGCGGGTCGAGGCCCGCCCCTCGTGGCTTTATTGAATGCGGCCAGCGCGGCGCAGAACCTTTTCCGCACGTTCCGCCGCGTCAAGCATCAGCTGTCGCGTGTCCCCACCGGCGGCCGCTTCGGCGATTGCGGCCGACAGAATGTCACCGACTTCGGGCCATTCCGGAATCTGGGGCATTATATCGGAGTCTTTCAGGGAATCCCAGGCCGCTGCCTGAATGCCATCATTGGCGGAATTCACGTCTGGATCGGTCAGACTGGAGATATGCGTGACGACGTTGTTGATAATGGTCTTTCCACCAACCGAACGCTCGATGGCGTTGGCCTTGTCCATAGCGGGATTCGAAAGCCATTTCAGGAACTCCCACGCCGCATCCTTGTTCGCGGAATATTCCGAAATCGAAAACGGCATGGAGATGGCGTATGTCTTTACCTCACCATTGTAGGCGGGCATTCCGGTGAAAGCCACCTGATCCTTCGCGAGTGTTGAACTGTCGGGATTGTAGAAACCCGAATAGGCCCACCACCAGACCGGAATCATCGCCGAATTGCCCTGCATGAAGGATTGTCGGGCATCCTGCTCGACGAAGGCGAGCGAGTTCGGATTCGTTACCTGATGCGTCGTATGAAGCGCGATGTAGTCCTCCGTCGCCTGCAGCGCCTCTTCGGTTGTCCAGGCCGGAGTCCAGTCATCGTTGAAGATATCCGCACCGGCCGCCCAGAGGAAGTTGATCCAGATGAACAGGTTCTGTCGGTTGCCGTCATTGTTGTAGTAGAGCGCCAGAGGCGCGACATCGGGATGGGAAGCCTTGAGAGCCTTGCCGATCTCGATAATCTCTTCCCAACTTTTCGGAGGTTCGGGAATGAGGTCCTTCCGATAGAACATCAGCTGCGGGTGAGCACGGAGCGGAAAGCCCAGCGTTTCACCTTCGAACTGGGCCGAGCGGGCGAATGCGGCGGGATAGCGATCCATCGAGATGCCGTCGCGAGCCAGCAGGTCGTCGATTCTCATCAGCCAATGCGCGTTCGGCGGTCCCCAGCTATCCAGATAGTTGACCACGTCAAAGGTGCCGTTCGCCGCGATTCCTTCGGCATTGATCTTTTCCTGCAGCGATCCGAACGGGATGAAGGTCCATTCGGTTTCGATGCCCGTGAGTTCAGTGAATTCCTCATCCCGCAGCATCAGTCCGTCGAACTGGGGCGTGACAACGCTAAGGATGTTCAGCTTGGTCCCGGCAAAGGGCTTGCCGGACAGGAGATTGTGGGGAACCTCCTCGGCCGAGGTGACTGCAGTTGCCACAAAAACCGCGGTCGCAGCCAGAGCTGCGGTTAGCAATGGACGTCTTCTCATGGGTTTGTACCTCCCGGATTGTCGGTTTTCGTGACGGAATCCTAGTCGGTCTTGAATGCGTATGCAACAAAGCTGGAAATGTGTGATGAGCTTGCGTCCACCCGCGAAAACTTTCATGGAATTCCAGGGATCCGCCACCACTTCGGTCGGTTGGTCCGGGCGATTCGGGGTTCGGTAGGCCGCTTCGCTGATTGCTTGGTCGGTCGGTCAGATCGGAATGTAATCCACAGCCTCTCCCACACCGCGCGGCCCGTCACCAACGGGTCGAACCAATAATGCGTTCGCGTCCACCAATACCGTCAGGAGACCGCTGTCCTGTCTTTCGAACGGGGTGATGCCGTCCTCGTTCAGCCGCGCGCGCATATAATGTTCGCGCGCACCGTTCGGGCCGAGTCCGCGGGTGAGCGGTGCTTGATGACGCCGTTCGGAAGCGGGTGATAACCCGAGCATGGCGCGAATGAGCGGCAGAACGAAAATCTGACCGCATACCAATGAGGATACCGGATTGCCCGGCAGACCGATCATTGAGGTTCCCGAAAGACGTCCGGCCATCAGTGGTTTGCCTGGACGCATGGCGATCCTGTAGAACACGTATTCCATTCCCAGTTCTCCGGCGACCGCTGCCACCAGGTCATGGTCGCCGACGGACGCGCCACCAATGGTCACCAGAAGGTCGGCGCCCTGGGCGAGGCCAAACGCCGTTCGGAGATTTGGGGCGTTGTCGCGCGCGATCGGCAGCAGCCTGACCGAAGCTCCCGCGCTTTCCAGCATCGCCTTCAGGCCGAACGCGTTCGAAGCGACGATCTGATCAGATCGCGGAGTTTCGCCGGGCATTATAAGTTCGTCACCCGTCGCGACCAATGCCACGACGGGACGCCTTGCGACGGTGACGGCATCGATGTTCATTGCGGCGAGCAGATTGATATCCGCCGGTCGCAGCAGACGGGGCGCCGTGACCGTCATACCCGCGCTGAAATCCGATCCAGCGGGACGGATGTAATCGTTGGTATCGAATCCATCCTTGAGAGTGATGGATGTTCCGTCGCCGGTAACGTCTTCCTGGATGATCACCCGATCGGCGCCGGATGGCACTGGCGCACCGGTGAATATCCGCACTGCCTCGCCCGGACCTAAGGAGCCGTCGAAGCCATGTCCTGCCGCAGACTGTCCCGTCACCCGAAATGACGCGCCCACCACCGCTTCCTCACCCCGGACGGCGTATCCATCCATCGCCGAGGCGGGGAAAGGTGGTTGGTCACGGCGGGCCTGGGCGGGCTCCGCGAGTACCCGACCCGCCGCCGATGCCAGCGGAACCGTTTCGGACGGAATAACCACCGCGAGGTCCAGAATTCGGGACAGGGCTTCGGAGACGGTGATCACTTCGCCTCGTAACGCCCTGATTTTCCGCCACCCTTGAAGGTAAGGCGTATGTCGTGGATCCGCGCGGATCTCTCGATGGCCTTGATCATGTCGTAGACCGTCAAAGCGGCGGTGGACACGGCGGTCAGCGCCTCCATCTCCACCCCGGTGGTGCCGGTGGTTTTCACCGTCGCTTCGATCCTGATGCCGGGCAGGCTGCGGTCGGGAGATAGATCGACCCTGACCCCGGAGATCTGCAACGGATGGCAAAGCGGAATCAGGTCCGAGGTCTTTTTCGCGCCCATAATGCCCGCGAGGCGGGCGGTGCCTAGAACATCTCCCTTACGTGCGTGACCTTCGACAACCGTTTCCAACGTCTCCATTGACATGGAAACACTGCCGGTGGCGGTCGCGACACGCGCGGTCACCGGCTTGTCGGAAACATCGACCATCCTGGCGCTGCCTGCGGAATCGATATGTGTCAGCTTTGTCATGAGGCAGGTGGCGGATTGGACAACAGGTCACGTGTCGCCGCCTCAACATCGGCCTTCCGCATCAGGCTTTCACCGATAAGGAACGCGCGAACGCCATGGCGAGACATATCGGCAAGATCATCGGGTGTGCTGAGGCCCGATTCCGAGACCATGAGTCGATCTGGAGGAACAAGTCTCGCCAGGCTCCGGGTGGTTTCAAGTGTGGTTTCGAACGTTCTGAGATTACGGTTGTTTATCCCGATGAGCCGTGACTTCAGTCTCAGACCGCGTTCGAGCTCCGAAGCGCAGTGAACCTCGATCAGGGCATCCATATCCCAACTGGAGGCGGCATCTTCCAGTTCCTTCGCCTGACTGTCCGAAACGGTGGCCATGATGATCAGGATACAATCAGCGCCCAGAGCCCGAGATTCCACCACCTGATATGGGTCATACATGAAATCCTTACGCAGAACCGGTAGGGATACGGCGTCTCGGGCGGTGCTTAAATGGGCATCCGCACCCTGGAATGATGGTGTATCGGTCAGAACGCTGAGACAGGTCGCACCACCGGATTCGTAGGATCTGGCAAGCTTCGGAGGGTTGAATTCGGAGCGGATCAAACCTTTGGACGGGCTGGACTTCTTGATTTCGGCGATCAGTCCGTAGCCGCCGCTCACCGCTGAACGTAGGCGCTCGGCGAACCCCCTTACAGCCGATGCCGTTTTCGCCTCGGACTCGACCGACGCCATCGGACGCCGGGTCCGGTGCGCGGCTATTTCCCCCAGCTTGTAGGCTTTGATCCTGTCAAGAACGGTATCGTTCATGTCGTCTCCGACGTCACACGGGCCAGCGCCTGAACCTTGGATTTCGCGGCGCGGTTATCGATACTTTCGGCGGCCAGTACGACGCCCTCTCGAAGATCCTTCGCTGCCTCCGCGATCACAAGCGCCGCCGCCGCGTTCAGAAGGACCGCATCGCGGTAGGCTCCGGTTGCTCCATCCAATAAGGCTCGGAACGCGGCTCCGTTCTCCTCCGGTGTACCACCCACGATATTCTCGAACGGATGCTCGGGAAGCCCCGCCTCTTCCGGTGACACCTCGATTTCCGTTACGTCACCGTCAAGAACCGCCACAAAGGAAGGTCCGCAGATCGAAAGCTCGTCGGTTCCGTCGCCTCCATGCACAAGCCAGGCGCGTTCGGTTCCGAGCGCCCTAAGCGTCTCGGCCATCGGTCGGATCAGATCACGGGAAAACGTGCCGATGAGCTGGCGTTTGACACCCGCCGGATTGGTGAGCGGACCGAGGATATTGAAAATTGTACGGGTTCCAAGTTCCATACGGGTGGGTCCGACATGCGCCATGGTGGGATGGTGCATCGGAGCCATCATGAATCCGATACCGGTTTGATCCAACGCCTGTTCAACAGTGCTGGCACCGACCATAACGTTGACGCCCATTTGGGAAAGCAGGTCGGCGGCTCCTGACCTGGAGGACAGGTTTCGGTTACCATGCTTGGCCACAACCACGCCAGCGCCTGCAGCTACGAAAGCGGCGGCGGTTGAGATGTTGAGCGTACCCTTGCCGTCACCGCCGGTGCCGACGATATCGATCGCGCCGTCAGGAGTACGCACGGCATGGCACCTGGCGCGCATCACCGTCGCCGCGGCGGCGTATTCCTCAACGGTTTCGCCGCGGGTGCGAAGAGCCATCAGCAGTCCGCCGATCTGGCTAGGCGTGGCCTCTCCCTCGAACAGGATCCCAAATGCCACCTCGGCTTCGGATCGGGTCAAAGGACGCTCGGCCGCGGCGGCGATCAACGGTTTCAGCGCGTCACTCATGCGTTCACCGCTACGATGTCCAAAAAGTTTTTCAAAAGCATGTGTCCATATTCGGTTGCGATTGATTCCGGATGGAACTGCACGCCGAAAATCGGCAGTGTCCGGTGCCGAACTCCCATGACCGTTCCGTCCTCAAGCCAAGCTGTCATTTCAAGGCAGTCCGGCAGACTGGACCGCTCGACGATGAGCGAATGATACCTTGTGGCCAGAAACGGTGTTGGCAGGTCATCGAACGGTTTGGCGTGCGAGTGATGAATGGATCCTGTCTTGCCATGGACGATTTCATGCGAACGTATCACCTTGCCGCCGAAGGCCTGTCCGATCGCTTGGTGACCAAGACAGACGCCGAGCAATGGAACTCTGGCCTCCGCCGAGGCAATTACGGCATCCAGGCATATTCCCGCTTTGTCGGGATCGCAGGGACCGGGACTGAGAACGATGCCGTCGGGTCGCAGGGCCATAGCCTGCGCCACGGACAGCGAGTCGTTGCGCTGCACATGAACCTCAGTCCCCAATTCACCAAGATAATGCGCGAGGTTGTAGGTAAAGCTATCGTAGTTATCGATCAGCAGCAGCATTGGATCGCCTTGGCGTGGAAGACAGGTTGTCCTTCGCAACCTTAATGTTCAGAATCAGTTGCCGTGGTCAAGGCGCATGGTTTGAACTCGGAATTAGCGTTTGATGAGGGGCGCTTCGGTCGGCTCTTGGCTATTGATCGCAGGGGAGTCTGGATTTGGGGTATCAGTGCTCTCTTTCTTCCCGCCATATTCCGGATGTCGGGTTGATGACAGCCGGATGGCGAAGACATGGCTTCGATCATCGGAGGCATCGCGGTGGTATTCCGTCTTCGCATGACGGGTCAGTCGATGGGGTTTGGCATCCGCAGGCAAACTACCCGGTGACCGGGCTTCAACGCGAAAATGACGCATGGACACCGTGGTGATGAAGACCCTTCATTTTTCATTCCGCCAAAACCGCCGAAAGGTGATCTCGGTATGAAGGGTGCCTTACCGGATCGAAACCCACGGTGAATGACGGTCACGGACGGAATAGGTCTCCCGCCGAAACGGGCGCCTTAGAGTTTGTTCCATAAGTTGAGTGGTCCCGCAGGATGTGGCATTCCGGTTGGTGAAAGCAACCAAATCCGGAGATCGCCATGCCCTGGAACAGGACCACCCAACAGCTCCATAAGCGCCCGGACGACCACAGTCAAAACGATCTGACCGACGCCGAATGGACCATCATCGAGCCGATGCTGCCGAAGCAGGGAAGGATGGGACGGCCGCGCGAGGTCGACCTTCGGTCGGTGTTCGACGCGGGCCGGTATATCCTGTCCACGGGATGCCAGTGGCGCGCGTTACCCTCTGGATATCCACCGTTTTCCACCGTCCAGAACTATTTTTACGCATGGCGGCGGAGCGGGCTCCTGGAGCGTCTCGTGCATCGTCTCCGGGACCTCGCGCGGCGGTGTTCGGGGCGCTCCGCGGAGCCGACCGCCGCCTCGATCGACAGCCAGTCGGTGAAGACCACGGAGAGCGGCGGGCCCCGCGGCTACGACGCCGGGAAGAAGGTGAAGGGGAGGAAAAGGCACCTGATCGTGGACGCCGACGGCACACCGATCGTCATGACGGTTCACACCGCCAACATCCAGGACCGGGACGGCGCACCGGACCTGATCGCGAAGCTGCTGGAGACGGTGCCCACGGTGTGTAGGCTGTTCGCCGACGGTGGCTACGCGGGTCCGAAGCTGCGGGACCGGCTTGAGGGGATGGGGTTGTCGAACGTGATCAGGATCGTCGAAAAACCGAAGAATGTCAAAGGGTTCACGGTTCTCTACCGCCGCTGGGTGGTGGAGCGGACCTTCGCCTGGATGGGCCGGTGCCGCCGCCTGTCGAAAGATTACGAAAGGCTCAGTGAGAACTCGCTGGCATGGGCGCAGCTGGCCGCCTGCCGGTTCCTGCTCAGGCGGGTGGCGAGGGCGTCAACTCCATGAAAAACAATAGTTTAATGATATCAGTGACTTATGATTCAAACTCTTACACAAACCGTCCGGCTTCCTCGGCGGCCTTTCGGATCGCTTGCGATTTGGTCACCGTCTCCTCATATTCGGACTGCGGGTCGCTGTCGGCCACGATCCCCCCACCCGCCTGAAAATACAGTGTTTTATCCTTTAGGACGGCTGTACGCAGCGCGATGCACATATCCATGCCTCCACCCGCGCTGAAATAACCGATCCCACCCGCGTAAACTCCCCGCTTTTCCGGCTCAAGCTCGTCAATGATCTCCATCGCGCGCACTTTCGGCGCTCCGGATAACGTTCCGGCCGGAAGTCCGGCCAGAAGCGCGGAGAGCGCGTCCTGATCATCCGAGAGCTGTCCGACGACATTGGATACGATGTGCATGACGTGACTGTAGCGCTCGACCACAAACTGCTCGGTGGGCCGGACCGTTCCGATTTTCGCGACACGACCGACATCGTTGCGACCGAGATCGAGCAGCATAAGGTGTTCAGCGCGTTCCTTCGCATCGGCCAGCAATTCGGCTTCCAGCGCCCGATCAGCCTCAGGTGTGGCTCCGCGCGGACGGGTCCCTGCGACGGGACGGATCGTTACCTCACCATCGAAAACCCGCACGAGGATTTCGGGGCTAGCGCCGATAACCTGAAAGTCGCCAAAGTTGAAAAAGAACATGAAGGGCGATGGATTCGTTCGTCTCAGGCTTCGGTAAAGCGCGAAGGGGGGCATCGCGAAGGGCAAAGCCCATCGTTGGCTTGGCACGACCTGAAAGACGTCGCCGGCACGGATATAGTCCTTGGCTTTCCTTACGGCCGTCAGAAAGTCCGCATGGTTGAAATTCGAGACCGGCTCACCCAGATTCGTCTCGTCACCGAGGCTTCTTACGGCGTCAACCGCACCCCGCTCCAGATCTCGCACAGCGTCCATAACCCGCTCGGCGGCCTGCGCGTAGGCGGATTTCGCCGACGGGCCCGAAGACGCCCAGACCGGTGCGACGATCGTCACCTCACCCTTCACTCCGTCGAGAACGGCGACGATGGATGGACGTAGAAGAACCGCATCAGGCAATTCCAATAGATCGGGATTCACGTCCGGAAGGTGTTCGACCAATCGGATCATATCGTATCCGAGAAAACCGAACAGACCCGCACTGGCGGGAGGTAGATCATCCGGGAGGTCGATCCTTGACTCATGGATCACCGCCCTTAGCGTTTCCAGAGGGTCGCCGGAAAGAGTCTCGGTGGCGTCGGGATCGAACCTCGCCGAACGGTTGACGCGGGAAACGGTTCCGGTGCAGTCCCATATCAGGTCAGGTTTCATTCCGATGATCGAATAGCGCCCGCGGATTTCCCCACCAGTCACCGATTCCAGAATGAAACTGTCCTTACGCGCCGCCGTCAGCTTTAGCATCAGCGACACGGGCGTATCGAGATCCGCGGCGAGCCGCGAATAGATCACCTGGTTTTGGCCAGCGTCGAATTTGGCCTCGAATTCCTCGAAAGAAGGAATCAATTCCGCCATTATGGAAACTGTGCGTGAACGGCGTTGATTGCGGCCCGGTCGAGCGCAACGTCGGCCTGCACCTCCAGTTGACGTGAATAGGCCACCAGCAGTTCAGCACCCAGATCCCTACCGGCGTTCTGTCGGATAAAGTCGCGCTGACTTGTGTTGGCTTCGTCATTCATGTCGGGGGGAGCGACCCCATCAAGGCGGATGACATATGCGGCGGTTTCACCCTCGTGGATGGTTACCTCACCCTCCGACATGCCGAAGACCGTATCGAGAAGGCCAAACGGGGCTTCGGAAACAAACCCGTCACGACGGATGCCGGACTCCTGGCGCATCTGCAAACCGAGGTCAGCCGGTTCTGTCCCGCCGTTTATCGCGTCGACAAGCGTCCTCGCCTGATCCGCAAGCGCCTTCGCGGTCATTTCCGCGCGCCAGCCCTCCTCCAGTTCGGTTGCAACACTATTGAAATCAGGAAGGCGAGGCTCGGTGATCGAGTCGATTCTCAGCGCGAACACTCCGCCGTCTTCGAGCGTAGTTATTTCAGGAAAATCGCCTTCGACCGTGTTTGTGGCAGCTTGGCGAAACGCCGGATAGTCCGCGATATCGTCAACCGTATCAACGGTCCAGTCCACCCGACCGAGCCGCATCTCGGTTTCGTCGGTCAGCTCTTCTATCGTCGCTCCTCCGGCGAGCAGGTCATCGAAGCCATCGATCATATCGGCGATGGCCTGCCGGGCTTGTTCCGCGGTGAATTGATCGGTCAGATCCGACCGGGCCTCATCGAATGAAGTGTTCAGCGCCGGTAACACCGCATTCACCCGAAACAGGGCGGAACCGAATTCCGTGTCTTCGGGACCGATGATGGCGGGGCCGTCGGATGCGAAGACCGCGGCTCCGGCGGATCCGAGATCGGCTTCCGTCACATCACCCAGATCGATATCACCGAGTTCCAGATCGCGCTCCGCCACAATATCCTCGAATGTCGCGTCGCCCGCATCAATCCGAGCTTTCGCTTCGGAGGCCTCGTCACCGAGAACCAGCCTTTCAACCAGACGGCGCTCGGGTATGACATAGTCGTCTATGTTTTCCTGATAAAGCGACCGGAGCGCTTCCTCATCGACCTCGACCGTATCGGTGAGCATCTCGGGCGTGAGCCAGGTATAGGTTATCCCACGCGTTTCCGGCAGCATGAATTCCTCGGCGTTCCCATCGAAATAGGTTCGGAGTTCAGCCGGTGTCGGACGCGGGATTTCACTTTCGAGTCTGTCCGCGCCAAGAGAGGCGAATGCAAAGTCACGCCGTTCGCCATTGTATTTGAATATTGTGTCCACATAGATGTCCGGAGCGGCGATTCCACCGGTGACCGCATCCTGCACGAGGTTACGGGCGATTTCGTGCCGAACGTCCTCTTCGAAGCTCCTTTCGTCCAATCCGTTGCTGTCCAGAACGAAACTGTACGTTTCCTTGTCGAAATTACCGTCCAACCCCTGAAAGGAGGGGATCCGCAGGATCGCTTCACGAACCGTCTCATCGCCGACGGACAGTCCGAGCCTAGCGGCTTCGTTTTCGAGAGCCGCCGTCGCCACCAGATTCTCCAAAACCACCCGATCGATCCCCATCTCCGTCGCATCGACGATCGACAGGTTGGTTCCGATCCGGACCGAGCGGGCACGAATCTGTTCCTGAAGGGCACGGGCGTAGCGCTGCAGGTCGATATCACGGCTCCCGACGGTTCCGATGGAATCCACCGAACCGCCGAAATTCGTCGTTCCGAATCCAGCGAGACCGACGATCAGCAGCACCAAAATGGTCCAGACCGCCGCCTTTGATCCTTTGCTTTTCGCCGCGCTCGCCATTTCTCACACTTCTTCCACCAACGGATATCCGCGCTGTCTATGGAGATTCCCGGGATGTGGCAAGGCTTGAATTTCTGGATCCATGCGCGTCATTCCGGATCGTTTCCGTCAGGTCGTGCGACCTCCTGCCGAACGCCTTCAGGTCAGGCTCTCGTTCATGGTTTCACATCGGGATCCGGATGATGCGCTGCGCCCCCCTGCACTTGAAAGTGACGGTGGCCACGGAAAGCAGGATGCCGCTCTAATCTGCGCGAAACGGTTCGACATATTGCAGCGCCATGTCCCACGGAAAGAAGATCCAGGTATCCTGGCTGACCCCGGTTATGAATGTATTGACCACCCGCTCGCCGAGCGGCTTCGCGTAGACCGTCGCCAGTTGCGCGTCGGGCATTATCATCCGCACCGCTTCCATCGTCTTTCCGGTGTCCACCAGGTCGTCGACCACCAAAACGCCCGCGCCTTTGTCTATCACGTCGGGATTCGGCATCTTGATGATATCCGGTTCGAACTGTGTCTGATGGTCATAGGAGCGAACGCTGATCGTGTCGACGATGCGAACATCCAGTTCTCTCGCGACAATCATGGCTGGCGCCATGCCACCGCGGGTAACGGCAACCACGGCGGTCCATGCACCGTCGGCGGGTCCGCGACCGTCAAGGCGCCAGGCCAGGGCGCGGGCGTCGCGGTGCAGCTGGTCCCAGCTGACATGAAAGCCTTTCTCATGGGGCAGGCGGTCGGTCATCGTCTCTGGCTCTTGGTAATGTCGGGAGCGTCGACCGCCTTCATACCCACCACGTGGTATCCGGCATCGACATGATGCGTTTCTCCCGTCACGCCGGATCCAAGTCCGGACAGGAGATACAGGGCCGACCCACCGATATCGTCCAAGGTAACGCTACGACGAAGCGGTGAGTTGTACTCGTTCCATTTCATGATATAGCGAAAGTCGCCGATACCGCTGGCGGCGAGCGTCTTGATGGGGCCGGCGCTGATCGCGTTGACCCGGATTCCCTCCCGGCCCAGATCTTCCGCAAGGTATTTCACGCTCGCCTCCAGTGCCGCCTTGGCCACTCCCATAACATTGTAATGGGGCATGACACGCTCGGCGCCGTAATATGTCAGGGTCAGCATGGAGCCGCCATTCGGCATCAGAGCGGCGGCGCGTCGCGCTACGGCGGTGAAGCTGTATACAGAGATGTCCATGGTTGTGTGGAAATTCTCACGGCTCGTATCGACATACCGCCCCCGAAGTTCGTTTTTGTCTGAAAATCCAATGGCATGAACGACGAAATCAAGGTCGTTCCATTCCGTCGCCAGCGTATTGAACAGGCTATCGACACCGACGTCGTTGGCCACGTCGCATTCGACGACAAGGTCCGAACCAAGCTGTTCCGCCAGCGGCACCACCCTTTTTCTCAACGCTTCACCTTGATAGGAAAAGGCCAGCATGGCGCCGGCATCCGCCAGCGCTTTTGCGATTCCCCACGCGATGGACCGTTCATTGGCAAGTCCCATGACCAGGCCACACTTTCCCGCCATCAAATCGTTTGCCATCGACCGCCCTTTCGACATCGTTCGGTTCGCTTAGGCCAAAACCGGCCATGCTTCAAGGGTTGTGCCCGGGATTGACCGACGGTCACGGGCCATCGCCCGTGGGTCGCTCCCGGTCCGATGGAAGACTCCACCTAAGGCGGATCCGATCTGTGCTGGTTTTGTTTTTCAACTTGCTTTGATCTCCGATATGGAATATGTTCACATAAATTCGGTTGTTCTGGCGTCGGGGATGAGTGATCGGGATGGCATATTCGCGGGCGACGATCCATTCGCGCTCGTTTCTGCATGGATGGAGGATGCGAGGAAATCGGAGCAACGGGATCCAGACGCGATCGCCCTTGCCAGCGTGGATTCCCATGGTATGCCCAACGTGCGGATGGTTCTTCTTCGAGGGCTGGAGCCCGATGCCTTCATTTTCTACACCAACTACGAAAGCGTCAAAGGCCAGGAGCTCATGGCTTCCGGCAAGGCCGCGTTCGTACTGCACTGGAAATCGTTGATGCGCCAGATACGTGTACGCGGTTTCGTGGAGCGGGAGCAGGGGGAGGTTGCGGATTCATACTATGCGTCGCGTCCTCTGGGCAGCCGCATCGGCGCCTGGGCATCACGGCAGTCGCGGCCACTCAAATCGAGAGCGGCGCTTGCGGTGGCCACCGCTCGGGACGGTGTGAGGCATGGAACCGATCCGAAACGGCCACCGTTCTGGGGCGGATTTCGGATTCGTCCAATCGAGATCGAGTTCTGGGCGGATGGAAAATTCCGTCTGCACGACCGGTTTCGCTGGTCGCGGGTGGAAATCGGCGGGGAATGGACGGTCCAGCGGTTAAACCCATGACGTCCGCGGTCAGCAACCGCCCGCGTAGCTGCGATCCAGCGGTCGGTGGAGACTGAATTTGGTCGGGTAGGCGGAACCTTAACAGGGGCATGAAATGGCACATTCCGATGACGCGGCGGATACGGTGACGGGCCATGTCAAGTGGTTCGATCCGATCAAGGGATATGGATTCGTGGTGCCGGTGGCTGGCGGGCCCGATATATTGCTTCATGCCAACGTTCTGAGAGGTTTCGGCCAGAGCTCGATTGTCGAGGGCAGTCAGGTTGATCTGATCGTGCAAAGCACGTCCCGAGGTGTGCAGGCGGTCGAGGTGCTTTCGATCGAGTTAACCGAAGATCGCGACTCACCTCCATACGAGGTTGGATCGAATGGTTTGGAGACGCCATTTCACGAAGTTGCGTTCGAGCCTGCGAGGGTCAAATGGTTCGATAGCGTCAAGGGATTTGGGTTTGTCAATGTGTATGGGGGGGCCGAGGATGTCTTCGTACATATCGAGACCGTGCGAAGGTCAGGTTTGGCAGACCTTCAGTCCGGAGAGGCCATCGCCGTGAAAGTGGTCGAGGGAATGCGTGGCAGCATGGCGGCGCAGATCGCGGCGTGGGATGTTGTCCTCCGGGACCTGTCGTGAGGATATGGATCGCATTGTTATTCTGGGTTGCCTGGGGTTCGGTCGCCCCGTCGGCGTGCGAGGAGTCCAGGATCGATCTGCGCGGGGAATGGGGTTCGGCGGGGTTCACGGTTGAGTTGGCGGTTACACCGGAGGAGAGATCGCGGGGATTGATGCATCGTCCTTCGCTTGCCGGTGGTGCCGGGATGCTGTTTGTTTTCGAGTCGCCGCGCAATGTGGTGTTCTGGATGGCCAATACACTGATACCACTTGATATTCTGTTTATCTCCCCAGATGGAGTGGTGCGACACATACATCAGGACGCGAAGCCGCTGGACCGGACTCCGATTTCCGGGGGGGATGATGTTCGGTATGCGCTTGAGATCAATGGCGGTCTTTCGGATCGCATAGGAATTGCGGTGGGTGCCGAGGCGCGACATCCACGGATCGATCAAAGCATCGCCGTTTGGCCCTGCACCACCGACTGAGGGGCTTTTCAAGACCGGATCCTTGGAGTAAGGAAGGTTCAGTCGGGGCGTGGCGCAGTCTGGTAGCGCACCTGTTTTGGGTACAGGGGGTCGTGAGTTCGAATCTCGCCGCCCCGACCATCCGTTGATTTAGAGTGCATCCCCTTCCTCAATGGCCGGAAAGGCCAGAGCGCTATCTGAAGGAAAGGCCAGAGCGCTATCTGAACATCGATGCGACCGAGAGTTTCAACGGACCTGACTGGTGACTGTGCTTATGGAAAACCTTAGCGACTGTGAACGGGTGACCCGGGAATGGCTGACGAGGAACCTTCGGTGAGGCGATTCGAATCAGCCACTCCTCCGGTACAGTCATGCCGCGACTGTCGTTGGGTTCGGTGGTCAACCGGTGAGCCGCGCATCCCACACCTACCTATCGGTGGTCGGAGCATCTTCTCACCGGTCGTTGTTGCCGAATGCACGGTGTCCAGTGGCCTTGAATCCGGAATTCGGATAAAGCGAATCATCGGAGGATCGTCTGTCCAGTGGCCGCGATAGGGTATGCAGCTGGAAACCTTGATGAACCCATATTCCGGCGCGAATGTCAGGCGGGTGATTTCCGCGGATGCCACTCCGGCGGGTATTCCGCCGACCGGTGACCGGTGTCCGCCCGGACGGATCCGGAGCCACCGGCCGGGTCCGGAACGGAGGCCGGTCCGTGCCCGTCACACCGGGCCGCACGGGTGCATGTCCCGCCGCGGATGGAACGCCGTCCGCGGTCGATGCCGATATGGTTCCCATACCCGAAGCGCGGCGCCGGGATGCCGACAGGGCCCGCATCCGGTTCGCCTCTCCGGTCTTCCCGCCCCGGAATATCCGGCTGTCCGGCGGGCGTCGGTGTCTTTCAGCGCCGCCCCGGCAGGACCGTCAGGCCGGATACCGGCCGCGCTCCCGCCCGCCCCGGCCCGTTCCCTCCCTTTCCCCGCCATCCGCCGGCGTGGGGCCGGGACCAAACGGAGTCCACTGTCCGGCCCCCTGCGGGCCTTACAAAGTCCCACACCTGTACATCATCCCATTCCCGTCTCCGCTTTCCGGGGGCGTCGCGGACCTGGATGGCCCGGTTCAGCCTCCCGGGCCCCCGCCGGACCTTTTTCGTCCCCGGCGTCCTGAACCGGGTCTCCATCGTCCAGCGCCTGCGGTACCGGTCCGGCACGGTGGCGCGGCGAACACGGCGTCGGCCTCTCCCTCCGCCGGACGCTCCGCGGTCAGGAGCGGCCGGTGCGGGGGTTCGCCGCCGTCCTCCGGGGGGCCGGTCCCGGTGGCCGGGACGGCGAAGACGGAAAGGGGCTCCGCGTCCGTCGCCCGTCCGGGCGGGATGACGGTGACCTCCCGCGCCCGCGGCGGGTCGTCGTGTCCCGCACGGCGGGGATGCCGGGCCCGGTCCGGCGGCGGTCGACCGTCGCCCCGTGGTGCGGTTCGGGGATATACCGCATGGTCACTCCGGGTCCGGCGGCGGGCGGCTTTCCGGCCCGCCCCGGTGGGAAGGATCACCGGCGGGTCCTCACCCATGCTGTCCATCCACGCCCGTCCCATGCCAGCGATGCGGCGGCGGACCCGCCCGTCGGTGTGGCCGGAGCGTCCGTATTCCCTCCCGGCCGACCAACCGGTCCCGCGCCGCCGGCGACCATGTGGCGGAGCCGAAGCCGACCGCGTCGGGGACGCCGTGGCGCTCCGGGCGTATCCAGTGGCGCACCTGGCCGCCGGGTGGTCGCGCCCGTCCCGGCGGATGGTGCCGCGCCACCGTCGCCTCCCACAGGCGCCGGTCACCGTCATCCCCCACGGGGCCGGGCGTGACTGGGCCGGGTTCACCGAGGCGGCGGGTCACCCCGGTGTCGGGGACGTCCCTGTCCGGAACCGGACGGGCGGCGGCCGGACCCGGCCAGCCTCTCGCGAAACGGCCGGACCGTCTTCGGTCCGGAGCGGGCCCTCCGGTCCGAGACCCGGGAAACCGCGGCCGGCACCGGAATCCCGGACATCGTCACAGGGAGGCCGGCCGCCTTCCGGCCGGTCCCCGTGACCGGGCGCTTCCGTCAATACCGGGCGAAAGGCCCCGGGATCCACATGACGTCCTGGAGCCCCGGGCGGACCGCCCGTCCGCGGCAGGCGCCCGGGATGGTCCGGGAGACCGAAAGAACCGGGGCTGCGCATATCCACGTCCTCCCGGATCCAGCAAATCGGAACACGTGCGGAAACGCCAGGTTTTTTTTGAGGCTTCCAGCTGAATTGCATGTCTTGGTATGGTGGAGGCTTGGGAAAGTTAGGGGCGACCGTCAAGATTCACATACCGCCATAAACCATTTATTTGGATGGAAAATCCAAGTTCGATACCGTCTGTGCCGCGGGAACCGCTGTCCTGAGCGGTCTCCAGGTCGCCGAAATAAATGTGGAATGAGAGCAATTTTTATGTTGCACCAGAGAGATT
>CBDAVS010000030.1:0-76754 GCA_965201085.1 uncultured Rhodobacter sp.
GCATCTGTCCGGCGGCGGGACAATTCGAAAGACTGTTGAGAATAATGGAGCGCATAGTTGCAGATTTCGGTTTCTGGGGTCTTGGTCGCATGGCTGATGTGAGTCGTCGGGTTCACTGTGGTTGCAGGAATTCGAGTATGCCCTGACTGATATGAATAGCGGATAGCGCAGCATCATGCCGCCGTGGGAAGGCAGGCAGAGGATGAGCGGCAAGAATTTCACCTGCAGACAGTGTAAAGCGAGACGGTTCTCCAATGTTCGCTGTCAATGACGCTGGGTCGATTCCAAGACGAAGACACAGGTTGGGGCATCTGCCGCTGCCTCGACAAATTTCAGTGCCGATGGTTGGTGGAATCGCGGACCGCCGGATTTTCCGGAGTCCAGCATCCGCCAATCTATATTTCTCTGCGCCAGTACCTTTCCTTCGCGGAAGGGGCCGCGGAACCCCGCTCCGAAATTTCCTTGCGAACGTTGGGTGACGCCCACCGAGGGACTCTGAGAATCTGACTTCATTTGAAAGCGCTTGAATTACGCCTAGACAAACCTTTGGCGAGAGATACCTTCGGAAATTCGACTTTTTCTCAGGACCTAGGTGACCGTCAGTCAATCTGGATGGAGTCTGGCGAGGCAGCTGTCCCGCGCAATGGGTAACCATTGGAAATCGTGCGCTTGCGGCGGATCCGGTTGACCGTGCGGTTATCGCAACGGGATGTAATACCAATCCAACAAAGTAATCACCCACCGGAGCTTTCATCTGGGTTCATCGCTGCCCAGCGCCGCCGTCCGAGAGAGGCGATGCGGTCTGGCTGGCCGGCGAAGTCCTTCCGGACCTCCTCGACGGCGCCCTTGATCCCCCGCACCGTTTCGAACGTCCGGTTGGCGAAGTGGCGCTTCTTCAGGAAGCCGAACGCCGTTTCCATCGGGTTGGGTCCGGGGCTGTAGGGAGGCGGATGCAGCGGGGACAGGCTGGAAGGGATGGCCAGCGTCCTGGCTTTGCGCCATCCGGCGCCGTCGGGGATGACCGGCGCATGGCGTCCGGTGGGGGTCGCCGCGCCGGCCGCCGCCGGATGCCGGTTCATTTCCCCGGTGTCGGCCCTGTCGCGGACATGGCCGGCGGCGACGGACCGCCGGGGGCGGAAAGCGGCGAAAGGATAGCGGTAGCCATGGCGGTGACCGCGCGGGATGCGCGGGCGGGTTCCCCGACGGGCCCACACCGGGGTGAGCGGGCCCTTCCGTCCGATCCGGCTTTCGTCCTGGAACCGGATGTCCACCGCCTCCGCCGGCACCCCCTCCGGCAGGACATCCCGCGCAAGGCTCTGGAAATCGCGGCGAAACGCTTCCCGGAGGGCCGGGTGCGCGGGCCGGGGCGACAGGTGGCGGAAGGACAGGGAACGGATCAGGCGACGGACAGCCTCGACGCGGAACGCCACGCCGAGGGCATGCCGGATCCTGTCCCGGAGCGCCGCGACCGTCCATGGCCTGGACCCTTCGGCGGCGCCGGCCTCCAGCCACTCCCGGACCTGGTCCTTCCGGTCCGCGCCCAGGCGGCTGGGGCGTCCGCAGCGCCGCCGGGTCGCCGGAGCGGCGGCGCCGCCGTCGCTGTGGCGCCGGACCCGGTCGCGCAGGGTCTGCCGGGCGATCCGGCAGCGGCGGGCGATCTCCGCCCGCGACATGGATGTCCCAGCAACCATGACGGTCGCCGCCAGCCGCCTGCGATGGTCCGGCTCCCTGCGTTTCCGCACGGTCTCCCCAAGCTCCGCAGGCCTGTGACCGGCACCGGTGACCTGAACAGCTGCAGGCATGTCTTCCTCCCTGTGCTGATGTGCAAACCACAGGATACGGAAAGACCGCGCCGGTCACATCACGCATCACCGGCCGGATATGGATCGGAGGTTCCCACTCTGTTCGTGAGCCATTACTTTGTTGGATTGGTATTATTCGCCCCCACTTCCAGTCCGAAGTGCAACACCGGCCCGTCTCCGGAGCGAGGGGGTGGCCCCGAGCGGAGGAGGCGGGCCGGTGTTGAGGGATTTTCCGGCCAGGGGCCCGGATTCCACGCGGAACACGGCGGCTGTCCCTTCGGATCGGAGCGTAGCCGGGCCTCCCGGCGGCGGCAGGGCCCCGCGGCGGGAGGTGGCGCGCCCGTCCGGGCGAATCGTGTCCGTCTCGGCCCAGTCGCTCTGCACGCGGGAGGTGGCGCGCCCGTCCGGGCGAGGGAGGGGGGTGGCCCGACCGAAACCGGGCGGGCGCGCCTGCGGAATTCCCTCTCCCCCGTCGGCCGACGGGGCGAAGCGCCTCAGGGAGGCCGCGCCCGCGCGAAAGCCTCCGCCGGCGTCAGGTGGCCGGGCGCCTTGCGGGGGCGCGCGTTCAGGATGTCCTGGACCCGCTTCACGCGGGCGTCCGTGACCTGCCGCAGGTCGGTCCCCTTCGGCAGGTACCGGGGCGGCGGCCCGTCGGTGTGCCCGTTCAGGCCCCGCTCCCACGAGTGGTGGGGCATCGGGAGGAGGAAGTCGGCCTCCAGCGCCTTCGCCACCTCCGCGTGCCCCGCGAACTCCCTGCCGTTGTCCGCCGTGATCGCGTGGACCCTGGCGCCGGGACCCTCGGGAAGGTCGGTCATCGCCCCGCCGACCGCCTCCGCCCTCTTTCCGTCAATCCATTGGAGAAGCGTGAATTCCGACGCCCGGTCCACAGGCGACACCACCGCGCCGCCATGACCCCCGCCGATCACCGTATCCGCCTCCCGGTCACCGATCCTCACCTTCCTGTCGACGATCTTTACCTTCCTGTCGACGATCTCCGGGCGCTCCGGGATGTCCCTCCGGCCCGGGATGTGACCCCGGTCCGCGTGGCGGCCACCCTTCCAGTTCGGTTTCTTTCCCCGCCGCCGCAGGTGCCCGCAAAGCGTCCCTCCGTCCCCGCGGTCCGTGCGTACGAGGTCGTATATCCGCTGACAGCCGACCATGCCGGGGTCCTCCAGCCGGAGACGCCCCGGGACCCGCTCCGGGCTCCAGCCCTCCCCGGCTTCGCCACGACCTTCGCCCGGCGCTCCTCCGTCAGCTTCCCCGGGACCGAAGAGGCCCCGCTCCGGCGCGCCGACGCCATCCTTCGCGCCTGTCCCTGCCGGTATCCCCGCCCGCCGCCGTCGCGTCGGATCTTCCGCGATATGGTGGCTGGATGGCGGCCCGGATGCCTCGCGATGGCCCCGTCCGAAAGCCCGCTTTTCCCCGTCGCGTATATCTGGCATCTTCCGTCGAAGGTCAGATGACGGTAGCCCTCGGACATGACACTCTCCCATTGTTCACACAGGGACTGTCGCCGTTATCCGGCCGATTCGCAGGATGCCGCGCCACCGGCGCGGCTTCCCACCATCAACGGTGTTGCACTTCAGGGCGGAACGGGGGGTATGTTTAATGCGGGGGTACTGTTGATACGATGCAGCGGATCAAATCCGCCAGCTCCGACCTCGCGGCAGGTGAAGGTGCGGTCATGCGTGCTCACGAAACGGATACGACCTGTCGGGGTATGGTGCGATTTTGGAAGACGGCTTGCCGACGGTCGCCAATATGTGGCGTAAGCAGAAAAACGGAAGAGGACATCGAATATGGCTGATCTTGATGGACTTAGAGATGGCAAGGATTTTGGCCTCGACAGGCCGCAGGAAACCCACGGCTTCTTTCTTAAGGGAAACGCGCATTACGACTGGGGTCTGAAAAACCGCATGAGCCGCATATTTGATCACAGATCCGGCCGTACGGTCATGCTGGCATTCGATCACGGGTACTTTCAGGGGCCGACTCGAGGGCTGGAGCGCATCGATTTGAGCATTTTGCCGCTGGCGGAGCATGCCGATACGTTAATGTGCACCCGAGGCGTGCTGAGGTCTATGATTCCACCTACTGTCACGAAACCGGTTGTGCTGAGAGCCTCGGGAGGGAATTCAGTTCTGAGGGAACTTGAGAACGAGACCGTTGCGGTTGATATCGAAGATGCTGTCCGACTGGGTGTATGCGCCATGGCGGCGCAGGTGTATATCGGTTCTGATTTTGAGCATAAATCAATCAAGAACGTCATTGATCTTATTGATACCGGGCAGAAATTCGGCATTCCGACTCTTGCGGTAACCGGTGTCGGCAAAGAAATGTCCCGGGACGTCCGATACTTCGGATTGGCGACCCGGATCGCGGCGGAAATCGGTGCCCATTACGTCAAGAGCTACTTTGTCGAAGAAGGCTTTGAGCAGGTCTGCGCGGCCTGCCCGGTTCCGATCGTCATCGCAGGTGGAAAAAAGATCCCTGAACTTCAGGCACTGCAGATGGCCTACCGTGCCATAGATCAGGGTGCCGCGGGCGTTGATATGGGCCGAAACATCTTTCAGGCCGATTATCCGGTGGCGATGATCAAGGCGGTCAGGCAAGTGGTCCATGAACTTGCGAAGCCCGAACACGCGTTCGAGATGTATAACGATCTGAGAGCCAGGGCTTAGGATTGGGACGCATTCCCAGCGATCGAATGGGCCTGAGTCACCGGCTCCTCTCGCTGGCGGGCAGTGCGAACCCCAATGATTGACATATGCAAACCTACGATCAACAGACGGTAAGCTCCGAGTCGTTCGACCTTTTTGTGATCGGTGGTGGGATCAATGGCTGCGGTATCGCACGGGACGCCGCAGGCCGTGGCCTGTCGGTTGGTCTGGCGGAGCGCGATGATCTTGGAGGCGCCACATCGTCAGCGTCCACCAAGCTGTTCCACGGCGGACTGAGATACCTAGAATATTTTGAGTTTCGGCTGGTACGTCATGCGCTGGCCGAGCGTGAAACTCTCCTTCGGGCAATGCCACATATCTCCTGGCCGCTGCGTTTCATCCTGCCACTGCATCCAGACATGCGGTTTCCCGTCGAGACGCCGGCATCCCGTGTTCTCGCGCGGGTTCTGCCCTGGATGAAAGGTCGTCGTCCGGCATGGCTGATTCGCTTTGGTCTCTTTCTCTATGACCGTCTTGGCGGCCGGGAAATCCTGCCCGGCACACGGTCTCTGGACCTCGGATCCTCCGTTGAAGGCGCGCCGCTGAAGCCGATTTATTCCAAGGCTTTCGAATACTCCGACTGCTGGGTGGAGGACTCCCGGCTGGTGGTGCTGAATGCACGGGATGCGGAAAGGCGAGGTGCGACCATCCTTGCTCGGACAGCGGTGCTTTCCGCGGCGCGTGTCAACGGCATCTGGACGATTTCGCTACGGGACAGCCTTGACGGGTCGATTCGGAACGCTCAGGCCAGAGTTCTGGTGAATGCCGCGGGGCCTTGGGTCGGCGATGTAGTCCAGAACCGCCTGCGGCTTGACTCGCCGGAAAGCGTCAGGCTGGTACGCGGAAGCCATATCGTCATCCGAAAGCTTTACGACCACGACAAATGTTATTTCTTTCAGGGCGAGGATGGACGGATTGCCTTCGCGATTCCCTACGAGACCGACTTTACGCTGATCGGAACCACGGATGCTGTGCACAGAGACCTTGAAGAGCCGCCCAGGTGTTCGACGGCGGAAATGCGCTACCTGATCAATTTCGCCAACATGTATTTCGCGAAAGCCATATCGGAAACTGACATTGTCTGGAGTTACTCCGGTGTTCGCCCACTATACGAAGATGGCGCAACCTCCGCCAGCGCAGCGACACGGGACTATGTCCTAAGTCTTGATCGCGGTGGCGGTGTGCCAGTACTGAATGTCTTCGGAGGCAAGCTAACAACCTATAGATGTCTGGCGGAGGAAGCCCTGGAACGACTGAGGCCCTTTCTGCCTGGAATGAAGGGCGGGTGGACGGCTGGCGCACCACTGCCTGGTGGAGACTTTCCGGTCGATGGATTTGCGGAGCTGAGAGATGACCTGCGTCGATGCTATCCCTTTTTGACGGAGGCCTGGGCAAATCGGCTTGTACGGGCTTACGGCACGGAGGCTAGAGAGGTTCTGGGAAGCGCTGGTAGCGCCGAGGAACTTGGCGAGAACTTCGCCGCGACGCTGACGGCCGCCGAAGTATATTGGCTGATGGATCGCGAATATGCGCATACCGCCGAGGATGTTGTCTGGCGCAGATCCAAGCTGGGGCTGAGACTGAGTGCGGTTGAAATTACGGCCCTCGACACCTGGATGAAGGCGGAAATCAAGCGCCGCCCCAAGCGGCGGTGCCATAGGAAGAACGCAGAGACAGCTTAGTCGGCGCGCGCTTTGACAGTTCGGGGGTTCCGGCCCGGTTCGGTGCCGGCTTCGGAATGAATGAACGTCGCTCTTCGCGTTGCGGGTTCGGCTTGTGACAGGTCTGCAGGGACGATTCCGTGACGGCTGTCGCAGGAAGATTCAGCAGCCACTGGAAATGTCGTACCTGACCTGACCCGGGGCATTGCGCAGCCGCCATGGCGCTGCCCGTCCTGCCCCACATTGCAGGCGGGCAGGGGCGGAAGCATCTACCAGCACCGGTAACGGTCAACCCGTGATACAGGCCCAATGGATAGACGCGGCGCCGTTCCAGTGGCTCCAGCAGTCGGTATCCGGGGCCGGCCATGCCCTTCGTGCGCCTTCGGACCCGGATACCTCCCGAGCTGCCGTCCATCTTCCGTTAGGGGGTGTGACCTTGCGTATCCCGGAGACCGCGGGCTAGGTCGCCGGACCCTCCTTGGATGCAGCTATGGCTGCACTGACAGGGTAGTCACAATGAGGCGAATACGTTGGGAATGCGCATGTCCGTAAGCGGCTCCGACTCTTGGGGGCTATTCGGTCGTGGTTGAGGGGGGCAATCGGGAACGCCTGCGCGGTACGCTGGGACATTCATGGACATGGCCGGCTTCTAGACCTGAAGATCACCCCGAGCCAGCGCATATTGGCAGCGAGGTGCCAGCATGTACGCCCTTGGCACGGCCCGGCAATGACAAGTCTGTCGACATCGGGCGACAGGACGGATGACTCTTCAAAGGAAACCGTGTTCCAGCTATTGAACCGCCGTCGGCTTGCCAGACCCCCAGTGGTGGACTGAGCCCAGGGCGCATTCCGTTTCGGCGTCAAAGAGATGGACGTGATTCCGGTCAAGCGTCAGAAAGACATTCCCGCCCGGTTTCCATTCGAGGCGTTCGCGCGAAATCGCGCAGACTTCCTTGCCACCAAAGTCGCAGTATAGATAGATTTCCGGACCTGTCGGCTCGACCACATTGATCGAGGCCGGAATGCCCGGACCCGTCATCGATGGCCGAAAATGCTCGGGCCGGATTCCATAAATCACCTTCTGGCCGACGGCCAGATCCGCAGATGCAGGAAGTGGAAGCGACTCGCCTCTGAAATTGATGGTGAGACCGCCTTCGCACTTGGCCGCAGCGCCTTCGATCAGGTTAATGCCCGGAGAGCCAATGAACTGCGCCACGAACAGGTTTGCAGGCCGGTCATAGACGTCCAGCGGGCTGCCGACCTGCTCGATCACGCCGTCGCGCATGATCACGATGAGGTCGGCCATGGTCATCGCTTCTACCTGATCATGCGTGACATAGACGGTGGTAGTCTTGAGTTTCTGGTGAAGCTCCTTGATCTCCGTGCGCATCTGAACCCGCAGCTTGGCGTCGAGGTTCGACAGGGGCTCGTCGAACAGGAAGACATCGGGATTGCGCACGATGGCGCGGCCCATCGCGACGCGCTGGCGCTGGCCTCCCGAAAGCTCTTTCGGACGCCGGTCCAGATATGGCTCAAGCGACAGAACCCTGGCTGCCCAGTTGACGCGTTCTTCGATGATGGCCTTGTTGACTTTTTTCAGACTCATCGAAAAAGCCATGTTCTGGTGCACTGACATATGTGCGTAAAGCGCGTAGTTCTGGAACACCATGGCAATGTTCCGGTCCTTGGGATGAACGTTGTTCACCCTGCGGTCGCCAATGGAAACGGCGCCGGAGGATATCTCCTCGAGCCCGGCGATCATTCTGAGCAGCGTTGACTTTCCGCAGCCAGACGGACCGAGCAGGACCACGAAACTCCCGTCCTTGATGTCAAGATTGATGCCATGGAGGACCTGTGTTTCTCCGTATTTCTTGACAATTTCATCTATGGTCAAAGATGCCATGGCTATCGGATCCCCTGCTTGCTTGCGGTGCCGCGCGCGGAAAGTATGTGCTCACCGATCTCAACGAAGCCTTCCGCTCCGCGCGATGGCGAGATATAGGCCGGCAGCGCGTCGACCATGTCAATGAAGTCAGCGACATTGGCCACACCGCAGCCATTGGGAAAAAAACTGAACATCGGCGCGTCATTCGGGCTGTCTCCGCAATAGACGAACCGATCGCGCGTGGCGTCGAGATCGATGTCGAATTCCTCCGACAGCAGGCGCCGGGCCATCGACAGCTTGTCCCAGTCGCCGAACCAGCCATTGACGTGAATGGACGAGACCTTGGCCACCGCGCCCGCAGCATGGAAATGGCTGACGATCCGTTCGATATCGTCGGTGTCCAGAGGCGGGACGTCTTCGCGGAAATCTATGGCGAGGTCTGATTCCCGGTATTTCTGGTCCGCCGCGAGCGCCGCGCCTTTCACGTCATCAAGAATCCGCCGACCGAGCGTATCGAGCTTTCGGCGGTTCTCTTCCCGCCTGTCGCCGTCAAGGCTTAAGATTCGCCGCATCCGTCGGTTCACGCGGTCATAACGCATCGCGAGAGCGCCGTTTTCTCCTATGACGGCGGCCACGGGCCAGAACCGGGCGATCATGTCGCACCACCCTGCCGGGCGACCCGTGACCGGGATCACGATAAGCCCTGCTTTCACCAGCTTTTCCAGCATGGCGTAGGCAGCGGCGGGAAGCCTTCCATCGGTCGTTACGGTGTCGTCGATATCGGTGAGTACGCCGATGAGGTTCCGGCATATCGGCACCGGCAGGTTGGCCAGCGCCTCCATCCCAGGCGGATCATCGGGCAGGGCGATCTGGTTCACGGACACCCCTCGCGCTGCGAAAATGCCCAAAGGCGAGCGTTCCAGTCAGCGAGCGATGGCCAGAGGTCATCATAGATAGCGCGCAGCTCCGCGTAGCGGGCGACGCTCTGCGGATCGGGTTCGGTCAAGGCTAGATCGCGCTGGCTCATGGCTATCGACGCGTCCCGTAACGACCGGTACCAGCCTGCGCCCTTCGCAGCGCACATGGCGGCCCCCAGCGCCGATGCCTCAGCGACCCTGGCTTTGGCGACCGGAATGCCGGTCGCGTCGGCGATGATCTTCACGAACAGATTGGACGCCGCTCCGCCGCCGATGGCGATGATCCGCGAAATTCGCCCGTCCATGGCCTGCATCGCCCGTTCCAGCGCATAGGCCTGGTCCAGCGCGATGCCTTCAAGAAGTCCGCGATAGACATCGCTCCGCCGGGTGGAACCGGACAGGCCTGCGATCACCCCGCGCGCCCGCGCGTCCCAATGAGGTGTCATCGAGCCTTGCCAGAACGGCAGAATGGCGAGGCCTCCGGCTCCGATGGGTGAGGTGCTGGCTTCCGCTTCCAGGCGGGCAAGGCAAGCCGCGATTTCACCGGTTCCAGCACCGCCGAATTCGCGCGCGAACCAGTCGATCAGGAATGTTCCGGACTTCAGGACCGTCTCGAAAATATAGCCCTCATCCGAGACAGCGGTCTCCGTACGGAATGCCAGGTCATGGCCATATTCCGGCGAATAGATTCCGGCCACAACGGCGGTGCCAAGATTGATATAGGCGACGGAAGGTTCCACGACGCCGGCGCCGGTCGCCGCGCATTGGCCGTCGCCACCACCCGCCACAACAGGCGTTCCAGCCAGGAGGCCGCACTCGGAGGCTGCGCTGACGCTCACCTGACCGATCAGGTTCCCCGGCGATGCGAGATCGGGCATGCAGCCGACTGGAATGCAGGCGGCCGACAGAATCGCCTCGGACCACTCGCCCCGCCGCAGGTCGAGCATGCCAGAAGGATCCGCCGAGGCGCGGGACGTGATCCAGTTGCCGGAAAGCCTGTATGCCAGGAAACAATGCACATCGGCGTAGCGGTGAATGGCGGCAAAGGCATCTGGCTCACGCTCGCGAAGCCAGATCATTCTGTTAACAGGCACCACAACGTCCACCGGCTTGCCGCTGATTTCGCGGAATGCCTCGGCGCCGAAGTCAGCGGCGAAGCTGTCGGTCTCCGCATGCGCCCTTTCGTCGAGCCAGACAATTCCGGGACGAAGCGGTGCGCCATCCTCGGCGAAAATGCCGAACGTCTCGCGTTGGTTCGAGATGGCGACAGCGGCGACCCGTGCCGGGTCAAGCTCAACGAAGAGCGTTCGAAGCGCCGTGACGGTCGTTCCCCACCAGTCGGCGGGATCCTGTTCGTACCAACCGACGGCTGGAACGTGCATCGGGATAGCGGCGCGCCCTTCGGCCACAAGACGGCCGTCGCGATCCCAGGCCGTCGCCTTCGTCGCTGTGGTCGAGGAATCTATCCCGATTACGAGGTTTTGATCCAAGGTTATGATCCACGGCTATATGGCGCGCCGCCCGCATCCGCAGGCGGCGCGTGCTTGTTTTAACGCAGTCCAGCTTCCGCCGTCGCCTGATCGACGATCTGGGCGATACGGTCGGTACAAGCCTTTGCGTCGCCGTTGTAGTCCTGTCCGGTCAGCAGTTTGCCTAGCTCGGTCGGGATTTCGTTCGACGAAAACCCGGCCCAAAGAGGCATGTCCGGCTCGGAAGCGATGTATTTCTCGATCGTTTCCAGAACGACGGGCAGGTGGCGGGTGGTGCCGGGCCCGACAACCGCTTTGTCCAGAACGCGCTGGTCAGCGAAGGACGAGTTGCGCATGGGCGCGAAACCGCCGCCAAGCGTCAGCCGCACCATCATTTCCTTCGAGCAGACCCACTGCAGGAAGAGCCACGCGGCGTCGATGTTCTTCGAGTAGCGCGACAGAGCGATCGAAGACCCGCCCTGATGGCCCCAGTCCGGTATTTCGCCGTAACCCGCCTCGCTTCGGTCGCGCAGTGTGTGCGGCCCCTGCAGCGGCACGGTCGTTTCCCATAGTCCCTTCACCGGGCTGTCGTCGCCATCCATGCCAGGGAAGAATTCGTCCCAGGACTGCACCATGGCCACCTGACCCGAATGCATCATCTGCCACTGGCCGTCCCATGTGCTTTCCAGGGATGACGCGGGCGCGTTCGCGATCAGTTCCTGATACCATTGAAGGCCTGCCACTCCCTCAGCGTCGTTGCCTGAGAACGTGCCGTCGGCGCGGAAGATCGAGCCGCCATGTCCCCAGACAGCCTGGCTCCAGTCGCATTCCAGCGAATAGTGGCCCGACTTGGCCTGAAGGCCGGTTCCGTAGACGCCGTTTTCCTTTTCGGCCGCGGTGATCTGCTTCACTGCGGCCGTGAAATCGTCATAGGTTTTTGGAACCGGAATTCCGTGCCTTTCGAGGATGTCGCGGCGATACATGAAGGTGAAGATCGGGATGTCGAAGGGAATGCCGACCCATTTGTCTCCAATCTTGGAAATGCCCTCCACCAACGGTTCCGAGAAGTCACTGAAGTCGAAGTCCGGCATCGCGAGGTCAGGCTTCTCGCTGTAGTATTCAACCGGGTCGACCGTGTCAGGGTAGAAGGTTGCGTGCCAGGACTGGTCCAGGTAGTAGAGGTCGTAGGTGCCGAGCTGGCCCTGAACGTCCTGCGTCGCCTTCGCCAAGACCTGCTCCAGCGGCACGATCTCGATTTCGACATTGATTCCAGTTAGTTCCTCGAATTCTCCTTTGAGCTGGTTCGCGACAACGGTTGGTGGCGTAGCCTCGGATGTGTAGCGAATGGTGGCACCGGCGAATGGCTTTCCGGCTTCCCTGAGGAAGGCGGCCATGTCGTCGGGCGTGGTGGCATGGGCCGGACTGCCAAGGAATCCCCTGCGCGGACGTCCGAGCAGGCCGGCGGAGAAAGCGGAAAAGCCGATTCCAGCCATCCCCATTCTGCGCAGGAATTCGCGTTTGGAGATTTTCCGCCTTGTAAACGCGTTCGCCGTGTCGACGATGAATGTCTGTCTTTGGTGGTTCTTGAAGCTCATGGATACTCCTCCTTGTTTTGAGCCCCTGTATGCGCTGGCATTGGATCAGTCCTTAACGGCTCCCATCGTCAGTCCCCGTACGAGGTGACGCTGCACCAGCAGGATGAAAATGAAGCTGGGCAGCATCGCTGACGTTCCCAGCGCTGAAATGAAACCCCATTCCGATCCGGTGGATGTAACGAATGTCGTAATCTTGACCGGCAGCGTTCGAATCTGATTGGTCAGGAAAAGCGACAGCAGAAACTCGGTCCAGGAAAACACGAAACAGAGCACTGCCGTCGCCGCTATCCCTCCTCTGATCATTGGCAGGACAACGCGATGAAAACTCTGCCACCGAGTGGCCCCGTCAATCATCGCGGCTTCGTCCACATCCTTCGGCACATCGTCGAAGAAGGATTTCAGCAGCAGCACGGCGATCGGCAGGTTTATGAGACTGTGAACAAGGATCAGCCCGATATGGGTGTCGCGCAGCCCAAGATCGTGAAAGATGAATACCAGGGGCACGATTATCGCGATCGGCGGCAGGAACCGGTGCGACAGAACCCAGTTCAGAAACAGCTGATTGCCCCTGAAGCCCATCCGGGATAAAGCGTAGGCCGCGCCGGTCGTGACAAATATCGTGAAAATCGTCGAGCCGACCGCGATAACTATGGAATCGAAAATGGTTTTCCGGCCGTCAAACGAATTCTCGCCACCCGTTCCCATCGTTATGCCTGAGCCGGTCGAGCCGCCTGTCAGCTCAGCTGGATTCGCTCCGAGCACCGTTACCCGGTAGTTTATGAGCGTAGGTTTGAAGTCGAAAATGACGACCTCGTCCTTGTTGAATATGGCTGAGGTCGGCTTTACCGAAGTAAGCCCCCACCAGAGAATCGGAAAGATGAAGATGCAGGTAACCAACACCGCGGCGGCATAGCGAAGGATCACCAGGTGAAGCGGAGTCTGCATCAGAACCTGACCTTGAAAATCTTGATGAAGATATTAGCGGTGATGATCACCAGGAACAAGGTGACGATCGCGATTGTAGAGGCATATGGGAAATTCGCTGATTTGAAGTAAACTGTGCCGGCATATGCGGTCAATGTCTCGGTCGCGGTGCCAGGCCCGCTGTCGGTCATCACCTTCACGTAATCATACACGCGGAACAGATCGATGCCGCGGATCAGCACCGCGATGGCGATGATCTTCGACAGCATCGGTAGGGTTATGCGGAAAAACGCCTGCACCGGGGAGGCGCCGTCGATGGCGGCGGCTTCGAAAGGGTCCTTAGGCAGGGCGCGCAGTCCGGCGAGCATGATCAGGACCATAAACGGGGTCCATTGCCAGATGTCCGCGACCAGCACCGCCCACAGCGCCGTTGAGCCTGTGGCCAGAAGCGGAGTGTCCGGCGACAGCAGACCGAGTGAGTGAAGGCTGCGGCTGATCACGCCAAATGAATTGTTGTACATCAGCAGGAACATCATGCCGGTCACGGCGGGCGGCACCACAAGCGGCAGAGTCATCAGCGCCCGCATCAACCCGAATCCGCGCCTGTCGCTATCCAGCAGCAGAGCGATGCCAAGGCCAAGCGCCAGCTGGATGACGATCGCCACTCCGGTGTAAAGGTAGGTGACGGAGACCGCATCCCAGACACGTTCATCCGCGAATACACGACTCCAGTTCCAAGATGGTTCGAACAAGTTCTGGCGCGTGACCGGGTGACGGCGATGAAGCGACAGCCAGATCGCATAAAGGATCGGATAAAGCCCGAAGATCACAAGCGTCGCCGTCACTGGCATGACCCATGGCAACGGGTGCTCGGAGGTCAGCCAGCGGGGCGCAGTCCATGACCTATGGCCACGGGAAGCGGTTGCGGTATCGCTCATCTCATCATCGCCGCTACATTGCCGCCATCCACAGTCAGAACCGCACCGGTGCTCGCCCGCGCCTTGGCAAGAAATAGAAAAGCCTGCGCCACATCGTGGCACGTCACTTCACGTTTGACCAGATTGGAGCGCATATAGGCGTCAGGCGTAACCCCCCGGGCCCTGCTGCGGTCAGCCACCATCCGTTCGGTCATAAGGCCGGTACGAATTCGGTCAGCGTTGACGGCATTCGAGGTGATTCCATCAGCGCCATGCTCGATCGCGTATTGTCGGACAAGGGCCAGAAGTGCGGCTTTGGGCGTCCCATAGGCTCCAAAGTCAGGTCCGGGGTTGACCGCTTGCTTGGAGACGTTGAACACAAGGGCGCCACCGGTGCCCTGGATTCTCATGACGCGCACTGCGGCGCGGGCCACATAGTGGTGCCCCCAGAAGTTCAGTGCGAACGATTTCTGAAAGAGCGCATCGTCAAGGTCAAGCAGCGCACCCTGCAGCGCGGCGCCTGCGTTTGAGATCAGGATATCGACGCCCCCGAAGGTAGCGACAACCCTCTTGACGGCCGCATCGACCGCTTCCGGCTGCGTGACATCGCAGGCAAAGCTCGCCGCACCAATGCGTTCCGCCGCGGCCCGAACCGAGTCTTCGGCAATATCGAGGAGCGCCACATAGGCGCCATCCGCTGCAAGCGCCTTCGCCGTAGCGTAGCCAAGCCCGCTCGCACCGCCGGTCACAATGGCGATCTGACCGGCAAGACCTGCATTGTGACCGGAGCCGGCAAGTTCAACCGACACGAGGTCTCGCACATGCGCGCGTTTTGTGCCAGTACCAAGCGTTCGGGCGAGCGCGGTCGCGTCTCCAACCACTGGAGCATCACCAGTTTGTTCGGAAATCCTGAACACCACGCGCCGGGGATGGCCATCCGCCCCGTTCGTACGAGCCAAGACGCCGCGTGCCGCTGGCAGGATATCAGCCGCCCGATCAAGCGCCATAAGGTCCAGCCTTTCCGCCTCTGTTCCGGATACAGCCATCGCCCACCTAGTATTTCTGGCGTGTCGGTGTGATGCAGATTTCCTGGATCAACGCGTTCTGCGGCATCCTGTAGGAATGATGCATGATCTCGGCGACATGTTCCGGCCCGATCCCGCCACCCATCCTGACCTTGTTCTCCCTGTAGCTGGCGAGCGTCCGCTTATCCAGAACGCTGTTCAGCACCTCGGTCTCAATCACGCCGGGCGACAGTACGATGACCCGCACATCGTAGTCGGCGAGATATTCGCGCAGGCTTTCCGCGACTGCGTGAACAAAGAATTTGGTCCCGCAGTATACGGTATGATCGGGGTAGACTTTGCGACCGGCGATCGAGCTCATCATGAACAGCGTGCCGCGGCGGCGTTCCATCATGCCCGACATCACGGCATGGACGGTGTTCATCACACCTTTGGCGTTGATATCGATCATCTCGTCCCATTCCTCGGGCGGCTGCCGGCCGATGTCGGAGAGCCGCGCGATACCGGCATTGGCGAACATCATGTCGACCGGGCCGTGGATGGCTTCGGCCTCCGCCACCGCCGCTGCGATGGCGTCACGGTCGCGCACGTCAACTTTGCGGCAGATCGAATCCGGCAGAGCAAGCGCTTCCATACGCTTCAGGCGACGCGCCATAAGCAGGACAGGATGCCCAGCGGCCGAAAAGGTTCGCGCCACCGCTTCGCCGATCCCTGAACTCGCGCCCGTCACCGCAATCAACGGCTTGTCCGTCATTTTTTCTCTCCCAGGCGATTTATCGATCATCCCATTATATTCGCATTGACCTGCAGGGCGCTAGACCTCTCCCATCGCAAATTCCTCCAGAAGCCCGGCGCCTGAGGCAATGTCCACAAAGGAAAAACGGTTGCGCATTTCGTGACTGTGACACACCGCTTCCCGATAGAATTCTGCGGGCAGACCAAGCTCGGCCGCCGTCCTTGGGCCCTGCGCGGCCTCCAGCATCGAGGACATCCTGCCGACCGAAACGGTGAATGGCTCAATTTCGCGTCTAAGCCTTGGCCAAAGCGCATCAAGTCTCTCGTTAAACCTTTCTGCTCCAGTCTCGGTGAATGCCTTTTTTTCCCATTCGGCCTTGCATTCTGGCGCGATCCGGGAGCCCATACGGCGCACCATATCGTCAAACTCGATCCGGGTGGCCGAAATCGCTGGCGCAGCGCTCCGCGACAGGATCTTCTTCTGAAGCCGTGCCATCGTCAGAGACGCGACACCGACCTGTTGGCCGTGAAGTGTCCCTGGATGCCGGTCACCCGCGAAACAGTCGATATAGTGCGAAATCTGATGCTCGCCCATGGAACCGTGGTTCGAAACCCCGGTTATGGAGATCCCAAGCCCGCAAAGCGTCAGAACGCGGTAAAGCGATCCGACCGCCTGGATGTCACCTGCGGGAAGCAGTCCGGCCCTATCGTTGAGAAGGCGTTCATCCTGATCCTGGAGCATATAGGGCGAGGACCAGTATTCCGTGCCCAGCAGCCGATGCGACATCCACCAATCGACCTGCGCCACGGACCGCGCGAGGCAGTCAGCAAAGCCCGCTGCAGAAAGATAGGCCGGTGCTGCGGCCGAGACTCCGAGATCGACAAAGAACCCCTTTGGGACCTGCGCGGGCAGCGATACTTTCAGGCCGGAAGGCAGACCCATTGAGGCGGTTGAGGATGTGTACCCGTTCATCGACGCCGCGGTGCCGAAAACGCAGTAGCCACGCCCGTCCAGATGGGTGGCAAATTTGCATAGATCGTTGATGGTGCCGGATCCGACTGCGACAACGGCCTGATAGGGTTTCAGCCGCGCACGCAGATCATCGACGGCCGAAAGATCCGCATGCGGACGATCCAGGACGATGGCGTTGACCGACCCGAGTTTTCGCAGACCGGCCGCGACCCGGGCGCCAAGCGCGTCATAGGTCGCGGTATCGGCGACAACCGCAAAGGTGTCGCCTAGGTTCAGCTTGGCGACGAGGTTCGCTTCATCGCCGTCAAGACTTTCTTCAATGACGATCGACTCGTAATCGACAGTCATGACCTTGTTGAGTTCCGGGTTGTACCAGCTGTCGGCAACGATTTCGTCAATGAGCGCCGTCCAGTCTGTTTTCCGAGGCGGCCGGCTCCGTACCATAGCATTGTCATCCGGCATGAAGCGCTCCAGCAACAGATAATAGATGTCTAGGGTGGCCGTTCGCCCCTGTCAATTCCAGCCCGAAGATCTCCGGACTGTTATGAATAACGATTTGCCGGTAACAATCGACGATATGCGAACTTGGTTCCAGACCGACTCGAGGACCTGCAGGAAAGAATCCACGGAAACGATACCGACATGTGGGAAGTCTATTGGGGTCGGGACAGACCCCAACAGGAAAACTATTGCCGTAACCGTCTGATCGAACCCATTTCCACGCGATTTCCGGAAGCGATCCGACTCGAGCAGGAAGCCTCCATGCCGCAGAGGAGAAGAGTGGACATAGCGTTGATCCGCAATGTTATCAAACTACCCGTCGAGATCAAGGGCCAATGGAAGCGTGACAGAGATTCCCGCCGGGTCATTTTTCCGTCGACTGGCAGCCCTGCGGGATATCCGCGGTGTTTGGCCGGTTCCGTGCGGGCATGACCGAAGGCCGGACGGTGTGTCCGTTTCCGGAGGGGTGCGGTATGGGGGACGGGAGTATCGGTCGGGGTTGTCGGGAAGGCGGTGGGTTTTCAGGGTCCGGCGCGGACCGGGCCGACGTAGTCCTCCCTTTCGGGCTTTCCCGCCATCGAAAGGTGGAAGGTGGCCCGGTCGGGGAAGACGAAGGTCCTCGGAAGCTCCCGCATCCGGTCCCGGCGGTGGAGACGCCGCTTCCGGCACGCCATCGCCTCCCGGACCCGTCCGCGGCCATGGCTGAGGGTCCCGTCGATGGGGAAGGCCGGCATGCGGAACGTCCCCGTGAGGTCCGGCGGACGGTTCTTTCCATGCCCGAAGCCGTGACCGAAGCCGTATCCGTCCCTTGCCTTCACCGTCCTGAAGGCCCCGTTCCCTGTCGCCCGCCCGCGGCGGGCGCACCGCATGGGCTCCATCGGCGTCCCTTCGCTGGCGGGCGGGCCGGTGACCCGGGAGAACCTCCTCACGTTGCCTTTGCGGTCCGTCCCCCCATACCGGACCATGTTCACTTCCGGTCCGGGGCCGGCGTCGTCCGGGGGCATATGGTCCCGCCCGGACCTGTGCGTGACGCCCCTCGCCCTTTCGGACCTCTCCCGCGTCCACCCGGTTCCGCCGGCCCCGGACCGGCCGGACGGCGGTGCGTGGCCCCCCGGTTTCGCCACAGGCATGAAGCGGAGACCCCTTTCCCCGGCATGCCGGTGAAGGGGCCGTTCGATGACGGTCCGTCCGCCGTGATCACCGCCTTCATGTGCGGATGCACAGGCGCCGCCGCGGGGAACCGGTGTCGGTGCGTCCCGCCGCCGTCCCTGCGCTCCCTGACGCGGCGGCGGCCGCACCCCGCTCTCCTCGGGGAGCGGTGGCCCGTCCGGTCGACGGGGATGGGGTGGTGGCCGCCGGGAACCGTCCAGCCCTCCGGCGCCCGCCCCGCCGCGGCGCCGCGTGGACTTTCCTGAAGGCGGGGCCGCGGGGGTCCACTTCGTCGAGCCGCTCGCGCATCCGCGTGTCCGACGGCGCCCCGTTCACGCCGAAGAGCGTCCGAAGGCGGCGGCGGTGTGAACCGTCATGACGACCGGCGTGCCGCCGGCGTCCACGATCAGGTGCCTTTTCCTCCCCTTCACCTTCCTGCCGGCGTGGTGGCCGCGGGGGCCGCCGCTCTCCGCGGTCCTCACCGACCGGCTGTCGACCGGGGCGGCGGCCGGCTCCGCGGATCGCCCCGGACACCGCCGCGCGAGGTTCCGGAGACGATGCGCGATACGCTCCGGGAGCCCGCTCCGCCGCCATGCGTGAAAATGGTTCCGGTCGGTGGAAAACGGTGGATATCCAGAGGGTGACGCGCGCCACCGGCATCCCGTGGACAGGATATACCGGCCCGCGCCGGACACCGACCGAAGGTCGACCCCGCGCGGCCGTCCCATCCTTCCCCGCTTCGGCGGCATCGGCCCGATGACGGTCCATTCGGCGTCGGTCAGGTCGTTTTGACCGTGGTCGTCCGGGCGCTTATGGAGCTGTTGGGTGGTCCTGTCCCGGGGCATGGCTCTCTCCGTATCTGGGTGCGTTCACCAACCGGAATGCCACATCCTGCGGGACCACTCAGCTTATGGAACAAACTCTAAGAGTTTGAATCATAAGTCACTGATATGATCAAACCATTGTTTTTCATGGAGTTGACGCCCTCGCCACCCGCCTGAGCAGGAACCGGCAGGCGGCCAGCGTTCGTTCGTGCCTCACTCACGCCCGGACCGGTGGCGCGTGATGCCTCACCCCGGATGCCAGCGAGTTCTCGCTGAGCCTTTCGTAATCTTTCGACAGGCGGCGGCACCGGCCCATCCAGGCGAAGGTCCGCTCCACCACCCAGCGGCGGTAGAGAACCGTTAACCCTTCGACATACTTCGGTTTTTCGACGATCCTGATCACGTCCGGCAACCCCATCCCCCCAGGCCGCTCCCGCAGCTTCGGACCCGGGTGGCCACCGTCGGCGAACAGCCTACACACCGTGGGCACCGTCTCCAGCAGCTCCGCGATCAGGTCCGGCGCCCCGTCCCGGTCCTGGATGTCGGCGGTGTGAACCGTCATGACGACCGGTGTGCCGTCGGCGTCCACGATCAGGTGCCTTTTCCTCCCCTTCACCCTCTTCCCGGCGTGGTGGCCGCGGGGCCCGCCGCTCTCCGTGGTCTTCACCGACTGGCTGTCGACCGGGGCGGCGGTCGGCTCCGCGGAGCGCCCCGGACACCGCCGCGCGAGGTCCCGGAGACGATGCACGATACGCTCCGGGAGCCCGCTCCGCCGCCATGCGTGAAAATAGTTCCGGTCGGTGGAAAACGGTGGATATCCAGAGGGTGACGCGCGCCACTGGCATCCTGTGGACAGGATATACCGGCCCGCGTCGAACACCGACCGAAGGTCGACCTCGCGCGGTCGTCCCATCCTTCCCCGCTTCGGCGGCATCGGCTCAATGATGGTCCATTCGGCGTCGGTCAGATCGTTTTGACTGTGGTCGTCCGGGCGCTTATGGATCTGTTGGGTGGTCCTGTTCCAGGGCATGGCTCTCTCCGTATTTGGTTGCTTTCACCAACCGGAATGCCACATCCTGCGGGACCACTCAACTTATGGAACAAACTCTAAGCAGCGCGGCCGGGCATATGGCACGGTGCGCGAACACGCCGCTTCCGCTGGGCAAGAGAAACGCCGTCTCGGCTATGTCGGGGATGCTTTTTCCCGACCCCCGAGACGTTCCGCGGCCAGCGGTGCGGGTTTCTCGGCAGGTGCATGACTTCGCCGAAGCGTGTTGAGCATCCGACGCGGGACGAAAGGCCAAGCCGGGAGCGGGAGAACGCGATGGGCGGACGCTCCGGGAGAGCCCGTCACGGCGCACTCGGGTTCTTCCTGCGGCCACCGCTTTCCTCCCTGACGTGCGGCTTACGGTGATTCGCCCGCTCAGGGCCGTGCAGGCGAGCGGTGTGTCATTTTCGGACGAGGGTCGCGGGCGGACCAGCACAAACGCCGGTACGCGGCCGCTGGCGGATCTGTCCGGGTCACGCGCGGATCCCGCCCGGCAAGGTTTGAGAGCGTGATGGTGCCGGAGCGCTTTCCTGAACCGGCGATGGAGCGTCCTGCGCCGCCTAGGCTGGCGGCATAACGGGATTGAAGGCTTCTGCCATTGAAAGCGTTTGGCAGGGACCGCCGTCAGGCAGATGGTTCCGCGGTGTGTACAGTCCTGCGGATGCGGTGCGGCGTGTCCGGTCTTCATCGGCAGTGGTCCGTTCCTTCATCCAGCGCCGCTTTCGGCGACTGCTTGGACGACAGGCACCGGATCTCCTTCCGGTCCCGGCCTATCCGATCACTGCAGCGGAAAGGTGGCCCAAGACAAATCCGCCGGATCTGCCTATGGCTTGTGTTGAAAAAATTCTTGATTGAAAAAATTTTCAGTATAACATCGAAGGTGATGAACTCATTGCAGGGGGATGTGCCGCATGAATGGAATGAACCGAGGTCGTCTGATTGGGGCGATAGGTGTGTCATTGTCGTTGGTATTGGCGGCTCCGGCTGCCGCCGACGGCGAAAGCGTCGTTCTGGTGGCTACGCAAAAGGCCGGTGACCGCGGGCCAATAGACGGCTTGATCGACGGTCTCAGGCAGGCCGAAGCGGAATTCGGTGTTGAAACACGCTTCATCGAGGCACTGGATCCGGCGACCTACGAAAACACGCTGCGAACGCTGGCGCGGCGCGGAACCGATATTGTCGTGACAACGTTCTTCGCGATGGGCGCGACTGTGCAGACCGTCGCTCCTGAGTTTCCGGACACAAAGTTCGTGGTTATCGTAGCAGCACCCCACAACCCGCCGGTTCCCAATGCCCGGGTCGCAGGCTACGCGACGCAGGAGAATGCGTATCTAGCTGGTACCTTTGCGGCGTCCATGACCGAAAGCGGCAGACTCGGCCTTATCGCTGGAGTGCCGCTGCCGTACGTTTGGGCGGATTACAATGCAATGGCCATGGCAGCCGTCAAAATAAATCCAGATGTCAGCATAACACCGGCCTTCGTCCAGTCTTTCGAGGATCCGGTGAAGGGCAAGGAAGTCGCGGCGGGCCTCTACGACCAGGGGATTGACGCCATCTACACTGGCGCGGCGGCGAGTGACATCGGTGTTGTCGAAGCCGCCGATGAAATGGGCCTCACAGTGATTGTCGCGTCTCCGCCACTTGTGGACCAGGCCCCGGACAACGTTGGCTTTGTAGCGTCATTCGAATGGGCCCGGACAATGATGATCGAGGTCGAAAACGCCATCTCCGACGATTTTAAATCCGGCTTCCGTGTCGGTGGGATTGGAAGCGGTGAAATCGTGATGACCTTCTCGGATGACTATTCCGCGGCAAATCCGGGGGCCGCCGGTGCGCGGGCGGCGACCGAGGCCGCCTTTGCGGAAATCAGGTCTGGTGCACTCGACGTGCCCTATGACGAAACCGAGCCGAATTGATCCCGTCCTGAGTGTGGTGCAGGGTAACCTGCCATGCGTCACATTCCTCGTGCGCAGTTGCCGAACCGATGCAGCCAGCTCTCCGTTGCCAGAATATCGATGTGCGTTTCGGCGCGGTCAATGCGCTCAAAGACGTTTCGGTAAGATTCGAAGCGGGCAAAATCCACGCATTGCTTGGACAGAACGGCGCGGGCAAGTCCACTATCGCCCGCGTCATTTCCGGGGTACTGTCACCGCAGAACGGGTCTTTGGAGATTCTTGGGCAATCGGTGACGCCGGGAGACACGGCAGCGACACAGGCCGCCGGGCTGGATGTCGTTCACCAGCGATTTGCCCTGCCGCCCACCTTCTCGGTCGCGGAGGCGCTGGAATTCGCGTCGGTCCGGAAAATGGGGGGGCGTTTCTACACCAGGCGGGCAGTCGAAACGGCTTGGAAAGACCGTCTGGACGAGGCACGGATCAACGTTGATCCCAGGGCCAGACTCTCCACACTTCCGGTCGAAACGGCACAATCCATCGAAATAGTCCGGGCCTTGGCCAATGACGCAAAGGTTCTGGTTCTGGACGAGCCGACGGCGCTTCTGTCGCCGCCGGCGATCACCGCGCTATTCGACAAATTGCACAGGTTGCGAAACAGTGGTGTCACGCTGGTCGTCATCCTGCACAAGCTCAGGGAAGTGATGGATATCGCCGATACGGTTACAATCCTGCGCAGCGGCGCACTGGTGCTTGGACCGAAGCCAATGGCGGATATGACGGATAGGCGGATCAGCGAAGCCATGATCGGAACGGCGGCTACACATGGTCTGGCCTCGCGGCAGGCGCCGGGAGCCACAGCCACGACTTCCTTGCTCCGGTTTGACACTGTGAGTTCGCGGAACGAAGGGGGTGAAGTAGGATTGAAAGATATCAGCTTCGATCTCAAGGTCGGGGAAATTCTGGGTGTCGCCGGGGTCGAGGGAAATGGCCAGCGGGCGCTGGCCGAGATATTCGCCGGACTCCGTCATCCGATTGCGGGAAATCTGTTTCTGGCCGATGAAAATGTGACGGATCTTTCGGTTTCGCAGAGACGCAGGCG
This sequence comes from uncultured Rhodobacter sp., assembly GCA_965201085.1. GTDB lineage: Bacteria > Pseudomonadota > Alphaproteobacteria > Rhodobacterales > Rhodobacteraceae > JAPOUP01. Next base: position 23,140 of record CBDAVS010000030.1, read on the forward strand.
GGGCCTGCGGGCTGTTCCCTTTGACAGGATGACGGAAGGGTCAAGCCTAACGTTGTCACTTTGGGAGAATACAAAGACATGGATGGCCCGGACTTTTCGCAAGGGTCCGTGGCCAAATGTCAGTTTGCGCGAGATTCAGGACGAATCGCGCCGTGCTCTGGATCACTTTGGTGTGATCTATGAAACTCCCGATCAACCGGCCGGGACGTTATCGGGCGGGAACCTGCAGCGCGTCATTCTTGCGCGGGAATTGACAGGGCGGGTCACGGCCCTCCTTGCCGCCCAGCCCACACGCGGACTGGATTTCGGTGCGACAAACTTTGTCTGGAATGAACTGGACCGCGTGCGCCGGCGGGGAGCCGCGGTCATCCTGATCTCCTCTGACCTGGATGAACTCTTTGGCATCTGTGACCGCATCATAGTGATGCGGAGCGGCCGGATCACGGGCTCGTTCCAGCCGCCATACGCAGCTGGTAAAATCGGCGCCGCCATGGTCGGAACGCTGTGACGAATCTGGCGCACCGCGCCCTGAGCGCACTTCTTCCCATAGTCGCGGCCTTTGCGCTGAGCGCATTGCTGTTCGCCACCGCGGGCTATGACCTAGCTGATGTCCTGCTCGGTGTGATCGAAGGCGCGATCACCGGTTTTGGCTCTTTCTGGCAAACGCTCCGTTGGTCAATGCCTTTGCTGTTGATCGCCCTAGGCTTTCTGTTCGCGCTGCGGGCGGGCGAGTTCAATATCGGCGGTCAGGGGCAGATGATGATGGGGGGACTGGGAGCGGTGACGGTTGCGCTCCTGATACCCGGGCCTGCATGGATGGTTGTGCCAGCCGCGATTCTGGTCGGCATGGTCTTCGGCGCGTCATGGTCGCTTCTGGCCGGTGTTCTTAAGGTCCGGTTCGGTGCCGATGAGGTCATAGTGACCCTGATGCTCAACTTCATTGCTGCGCTATTTGTGTCTTGGGTCACCACCGGACCGCTCAAGGATCCCGCCGTCCGGGGCGAAACGGCCTCCACACCGACCGTTGACAGCGCACTGCGCCTGAGTGGAGGCGATGGCATGTCGGTACCGCTTTTAATGATGATCGCATTCGCCACACTATGTGCGTGGATTCTGGCGGAACGCAGCGGAATCGGCCTGCAGATTCGCTATGTCGGAGAAGCGCGGAAGGCGGCCGAATGGCAAGGGATGAGAGTGCGTCGGCTCAAACTCATCGCCTATGCGCTTGCCGGCCTCTTCGCCGGGCTTGCCGGTGCGTTCGAGGTGCTGGGTCCCAACGGACGACTTGTCACCGGGGCGACGCCTACAATAGGTTTCACGGCCATTGTCGTGACGATTGTCGGCCTTTCACGTGTGCCAGGGATTTTCATGGCAGCCCTTCTGTTCGGTGGCCTTCAGGCGGCGGTCCTTTTTTTGCCGATCGTCTCGGACTTACCGGGCTCGGGGCTGAATATCCTCGAAGGCATGATCGCAATGCTCGTCACCGCAGAACTGATACGGCGCAGGAAACGCTGAGAACGATGGAATTTCTCGACCAATTCACCGTAACCACCCTGCGCGCCTCGACTCCGATCGTGTTGGCCGCCGTAGCCGGGCTGTTCTCGATCCGAGCAGGAATCTTCCATCTGGGTATCGAAGGACTGATGTTGGCAGCGGCCTTCGCCGCCGTCGCCGCCGGAACCGTAAGCGGCTCGGTCTGGTTCGGTCTGGCCGCAGCGATCGCCGTCAGCCTGGCGCTGTCGGCGCTTTACTGGGTGGTCATCGACCGGCTCAAGGCGGATGCGGTCATCGCGGGGCTCGGTCTCACCACACTCTGCGTCGGCGGGACCTCCTACGCCATGCAGGTTCTATTTGACCAGCGCGGCCAGATGGCCTCGGCAGTTCGGCTGCCGCGCCCTGTCACTGGCCCGCACGAGGGTGTTTGGGCGCTTGTATCCGAATTGACGGTCATAACCTGGATCACACCGTTGCTGGTCGTGGTTGCATGGATCATTCTGCGCCGGTCGCGTCTTGGACTGCAGATCGCCGCTGTCGGTGACTACAGCTATGGAGCTGACGCGGCGGGCGTGAACCAATCCCAGGTCAGATTCTACGCGCTATTGATCACTGGCGTGGGATGTGGAATTGCCGGCACCCAACTGGCTGTGGGGGATGTGGCGGGCTTTTCGGAGAACATGACCAACGGCCGTGGATTCTTCGCCCTTGCCGCCATGTTGTTCGGCGGGTTTTCGGTGATATACACGGCGCTGGCCGGACTGTTCTTTGGATTTGCGGACGCCTTCGGGATTTTCATGCAGATTTTCAACCGATCCGGCCTGCCGGTTCAATTCGTCCTGATGGCGCCCTTCGTTCTAACCATCGCGATCGTCACACTCTCCGGGTATTTCAAGCGCATAGGTGCCGGACATGACAGCACCTGACATCAGCGCGCGCGCCAAAGAGATAGAACGGCAGTTCCGGTCAATGGGTAAACCTACTGATTTTGATCTGCGACAGGAGCGCCGGAATACCAGAGACGCCCATGTTCTGACCGGCGTGCCGCAGAACGTTTTGATGGAATGGGAGACCATTGCAGGGCTTCGGTGTATCCGCATGCGGCCCGGAACAGCGCGCCCAGACCGCGGGATCGTCTTCCTTCATGGCGGCGCCTACTGCCTGATGTCCGCCATGACCCACCATCGGTTTGGCGGCCATATCGCGAATGCAACCTCATCCGAAGTGATCGTACCCGACTACTCTCTCGCCCCGGAGGCGCCGTTTCCCGCGGCCCGGGACGAATGCCTGGCGGTTGTTGCGGAACGCCGGGCACACGGCCCCGAAACGCTCGTTCTGGCAGGTGACAGTGCGGGGGGAGGGTTAGCGCTGTCAGTGACCTGCGCGATCAGGGACAGGGGTGCGGACCTGCCCGACGCGCTGGTGCTGATGTCGCCCTGGCTGGACCTGACGCTTTCCGGGGATAGGATCAGGGCAGGCATGATCGAAGATCCCATCCTGTCCCTGCGAAACCTGACGGCTATGGCCGACCTGTATCGAGGCGAACGGAGCGCCTCCGACGTGCAGGTATCACCACTATTCGCCAATCTGCACGGGCTACCGCCCACATTGGCGCAAAGTGCCGAATATGACCTGCTGCGGGAAGATGTCGAGCGCCTTGTGGAGTTGTGGCCAAAGGACGGAACGCTTGAAATCCAACGGCACGCGGGCATGCTTCATTCATTTCAGATGTTCGCCGGAGACATGCCCGAAGCGGATCGGGCGATCGCCGATATCTCGAAATTTCTGGAAATGCTCGAAACCGAAGGCTGAGTTTCCGGAATGGGCGTTTCATCCCTGGGCAAAGATCATACATGGGAGATCAATCTCGCCGCCCGAGCGGCTTGGATGTCCTATGTAGGAGACATGACGCAAAGCGAAATCGCCAAGCGTCTTGGCATGTCCAGCGCCCGTGTGCACCGTCTTATCCAGCTGGCCAGACAACACGGCATAATCCGCATTTCGATTGAAGGACGCCCGGCGGAGTGTCTGCATCTGGAGGCGGAGATCGCGGCACGATTCGCCCTCAAGAGCTGTACGATTTCTCCGTATCTTTCGGATCACAGGGACAATACGGATCTCTCCGCGCTATCCGTCGGGCGCGCTGCGGGCCAGGTGATCGCGCAGCACCTGATGCTGCCGAAGACAAAATCCGTCACGATCGATCCGTTTGGCCCAATCCTGGTTGAAACGGTGCGCGCGATGCCGCAGTTCTCAAGGAGCGATCTGCGAGTCTGGGCCTCGTCGGGGTGCCTGTCGAGCGGGTTTCACGGCGCAACCTCTGAAGTTCTGACGCTGCTCGAATGGCAGAGCGGGGCGCGAACAGGGTTTATTCCGGCACCGTTCATCGCCAACAGCGCCGCGGAATGGAACAGTCTCATCAGGTTACCATCGATCTCTTCGGCTCTGTCATCCGCCGGGACATCTGACCTGTTCCTGGGCCAAATCAACCCCGCGAACGTCACCGACGAAACCACGGGCCCAGATCAGGCGGCATGGATTTCACAATCAGCCGCGGCTTGCCGGTTTCTGGGCCTCTACCTGAAATCGGATGGATCCGCTTTGGACGATCGTGAGACCCCGCCCACAATTTCGATATCGATCGACGCGTTGTCGAGGCAGATCACCCAAGGATCCTCCCGCATATTCGGTATCGCTGCGGATGAAAGATTGGTTGACGCGAGCCTCGCCGCCCTGAATTCAGGATTGATGACAGACCTTGTTCTCGACGAAGCCTTGGCAAGGGCAATTGCGGATCACGCTCCGGGTTAGCCATCAGGAATCATGTCGCGTATTGGGTGAGAATCCGTCGGTGGCCATCTCCGGATGCATTCGGGTTCGTATGATCGGTCGGCGAGGTCAGGGCGATGGGTTCGGCTGGCCTCTCTCTTGAGTAAAGCATCCCATCCCATTGACGCATCCCTGTTTCCGTCCGCAGGCTCCGCGGCGTTCCTCCCGGATCTCCTCGGTGAGGTGCCCTGCGATCTCCCTGAGATGCTCCGGGTTGTCATTGGAACGCGCCACGCCGACATGCCAGACGATACGCTGGCGGTCCTTCCCGCCGATACGCGGGGATTCGACGATCCGGACTGACTGGAAACCTCGATAAACCCATATCCGGCGTGAATGTCAGGGTGGTGATTTCCGCGGATGCCACTCCTGCGGGTATTCCGCCGATCGGTGTGGCATGAAGCGCGCTTAGCCCGCCCGCCGTCCCGCCCGGGCGGGTGATTTCCGGATTCCGGAGGGGGTCAGGCTCCGGCCTGCCGTCGTTCATGGAGGACGGGGCGGCGGAGACCGTGGCCCGGGTTCGCTATGGTCATGCGGGCGGCGGCCCGGATCCGGCCGATGCGGCGGACCGTGGCCGCCATCGGCCCTTTCCCGTATCCGAGGACATGTCCGACGCGGGTGCGGATGGAACGGCGTGTCGCATCGCCCTGCCGGACGGTACCCGGGCATGGGCCTGCCACGCGGCTTCCCACGGTGGATACGGGAGCGATGGCCCCATGCCTTCAGCCGGCCCCGTTCCCCGCCGGGCGGTGACCGGTGTCCGCCCGGACGGATCCGGAGCCGTTGGCCGGGTCCGGAACGGATGCCGGTCCGTGCCCGTCACACCGGGCCGCATAGGTGCATGTCCCGCCGCGGATGGAACGCCTTACGCGGTCGATGCCGATATGGTTCCCATACCCGAAGCGCGGCGCGGGGATGCCGACAGGGCCCGCATCCGGTTCGCCTCTCCGGTCTTCCCGCCCCGGAATATCCGGCTGTCCGGCGGGCGTCGGTGTCTTTCAGCGCCGCCCCGGCAGGACCGTCAGGCCGGATACCGGCCGCGCTCCCGCCCGCCCCGGCCCGTTCCCTCCCTTTCCCTGCCATCCGCCGGCGTGGGGCCGGGACCGAAGCGGCGTCCACGGTCCGGCCTCCCGCGGGCCCGTGGCCTTACAAAGTCCCACACCTGTACATCATCCCATTCCCGTCTCCGCTTTCCGGGGGCGTCGCGGACCTGGATGGCCCGGTTCAGCCTCCCGGAGCCCCGCCGGACCTTTTCCGTCCCCGGCGGCGGCCGCCGCGGGTTCGGATGCGGGCCGACGGGGCGCCCCGGGTCGATGACGGATGTCCGGATGTCCGGCGCCTGACCGTCCGGCGGCCTCACCACGTCCCGGTGGCCCGCGGTTCCGGCATGGTGTGGAGCGGGTCGATGTCCCCCTCCGGGAAGGCCCCGGTGGCGGGCGTCTCCGGCCGCTCCCGGGCGGGCGCGGTCAGGTCGGGGACCCGGGCCGCGGTCACGGCGTCGAAGGCGGGGCGTTTTTTCAGGTCACCGGCGGCGCCGGACCCGCCGGCACTGATCCGCGTCCCCGACCCGGCGTGCGGAACCGGGTCTCCATCATCCAGCGCCCACCGTACCGGTCCGGCACGGTGGCGGCGAACACGGCGTCGGCCTCCCCTCCGCAGGGCGCTCCGCGGTCGGGAGCGGCCGGTGCGGGGATCGTCGCCGTCGTCCGGGGGGCCGGTCCCGGTGCTTACAAAGTTTCACACCTATATAGTGTCTGCCAGAAAACCGCCGGGCTGCGGATTTTTCGCGGTAAATAACGGAATCCGTCTTGCGGGGAATCACCGGATATGGCGGTGAAGGGTCGATTTCACCACCATATACCGCGGAATCTGCCAATCCTCCACCCAGGAGGCCCCCATGCGCAGGGTCCACGACACCCGGCGGAGGCCCGGCGCCCCCCGACATCACGAGGATCAGGCCGGCCGTGAAATCGAGGGACGACATCCCGGCGATCCCGATCGGCCTCCAGGCCCCCTGCGGCGACGAAGGGACCCGAAAGCGGCTGTTCCGGTTTCTGGACAGGATGGTGCTTCCCGGAAAGAGCCGCCGGGTCGGCAGGCCGGGGATGGAACCGTTGACCATCCCGGTGCCGGGGGTCGTGAAGCAGGGTCCCGGGCGCGGTTCCGACCGGCTTCAGGAACCGGCGAACCAGCACATCCCGATCCGGCGAAGGCCGGAGGCCGGGCCACGGATCATGGGACGGGGACGGATACGGATACGGATACCGGCGGCTGGTTGACAGCGTGTCGCTCCCCTCGCCGGAGTTTCCCGCCGAGGTCGGAAGGACGGTCGTGGAGAGGGGCCACAGGGTGGCCGGAAAAAAAAGCCTGGCGCCGCGTTGCGCGGCCGCCGTCATTCCTTCGTGGCCGGGACCGACGTGCATCATCCGACCGGCCGCAGCCTGCTGATGGACGCGGCGCGGTGCATGGTCCGGGACGTGTCCCGGGCCTGCGGGGGGCCGGGGCCGCCCGGCTGGCGGCGGAAGGAATACCTTTGCGGAAAGCTCCGCAGGCTCTATCCCGGCGTCGCCACGTCACGGCTCGCCAACCCGCGCCCGAGGGACGTGGAGGCGCCGCTCCGGCTGGCGCTGAAGCTGGCGGACAGGGTGGAGGCTGGCCGCGCGGAGATCGACGGTATGTTGGGTATCCCGGGCCCATCGGACAGTATCCGGGGCTTCATCGGCCATGTCAGGCACCGGGCGGACCTAATCGAACGGCGGATCCTGAAGGACGGGACGGTCCCGCACCGCGGGAAGGTGCGCTCGATATCCGGACCGCACACGCGCTGGATATCGAAGGGAAAGGCCGGGGTCCCTGTGAAGCCCGGCGTTCCGGTCCGCGTCCCTGAGGACCGTCACGGATTCCTCCCGCACCGTTCCGTCATGTGGGAGGGGAGCGACGTGGACGTGGCGGTGCCCATGGGCGGGGAGGCGCGGGCCCGGTTCCCCGACCTGTCGGTGGTGAGCTTCGACCGCGGTCCGCACAGCCCCCGGACCGGCTGGGGCCTGCCGGGACGGCCGGAGCGGGAATACGCGCGGAGCTCCCGTCCGGACGGACGGGGCCGCCGCCGGACCGCGGCGATGGGGACGGCGTGGACGCGGAAGCCGGGAGCTCCCGTCCCGGAGCCGTTCCCGGGCCGGGCGGAGGCGGAAAGGGCGCCGACGGCATCCTCGCCCGCTGCGGAGTGGCGCTCGATGGCGCCGGGCGTCCGCCCGGGCCGTTCAGGCCCGACACCGGCTTCCGGGGCCGGCCGGAAAAGGACGGCGTCCACGGGATCGACGGCCTCCGGCGGGCGGGCCGTTCGGCGAAGCGGCGCGCGGTCCTTCCCGACGGTTGGGAAAGACGCCCGCGGGAGCATGTCGCGTCGCCGGGAAGGGGGAGGCGCCGCACTGGATGCCCGTCTCCAACGGGGGCGGCGACGGCATGCGGACGGCGGAGACCGCCCTGCGGCGGTACGGAACCCGCCGGTGGATGGAATGCCTGTTCAGGGCGCTGGGGAGGGAAACGGGGATGAAGGACCGCGGGCCCGCCGCCGCCGGTGACCTGCGCGGGTGCCCCGCCTTCGACGCCGTGACCGCGCTGCGCGTCAGGGACCCGCGGCTTCCGGCGCGGGAGAACCCCGACGGTCCGGCGGAGCGGCGCGTCGGCGCGGAGAGCGGCGGGGCCGTGGTGACACACGCCGCCTGCGGGCGCGTCATCGAACCGGGCGCGCCACCGGAGCCGGACATGACCGTCGCGCGCTGCGTCACGCCCGTGGCCTGTCCGGCCGGCTTCGGATCCGGGAGACTCCAGCCGATGCCGGGAACCCGGAAACCCTGGCGGGGACCGCGCATCCTCAACGTGGCGGGGACCCACGCGAGGGTGATGCGCCCCCGGACGGGGCGGAAACCGGAATACGGGTGAAGGAGCGGGAATGGACCGGTCAGGTAGGCGGTAGTGACAGGCACGTGACCGGGCGCATACGTCAATACCGGACGAAAAGCCTTGAGATCAACATGACGTTCGGGAGCCTCGGGTGGACCGCCCGTCCGCGACAGGCGCCCGGGATGATCCGGAAGATCGAAAGAACTAGGGCTGTGCATCTCCAGGTCCTCCCGAATCCAGTAAATCGGAACACGTGCGGAAAGTCCGGGTTTTTAGAGGCTTCCATCTGATAGAAGGGCCGTGTGGAAATGCTTCTCCATCAGTTGACCTACCGTTTCGGGGATCTGCCGCCCAGCGCGCAGTCGCGCGTTCTTGTAGCCTCCGCACGGGAGGTCGACACTTGGGCTGATGCGGTGCTAGAAGCGGAAAGCGCCGAAGGCGTGCTAGCCGCAACTCTGGGAAACTGATCCGCGTCGCTGGACGCGGAAACAGACTGGAGACCCGGTTTCCTCCATCCTTCGCCAGCGTTCCGGCCGTGTTTCCACTAGTTCGAATGGTGTTTTCCGGTGTGCGGACTTAGTTCCTGTTCAAGAAGCCGTTTTCCATCCTCGAAGTTCGTTCGGTCGCTCATATGTGGTGCCGTAGACCTGAATTCCGTTCGCGCTCTCGATGGAGCGCATGCGTACCGCATTTCCTGCAGGGCCACCGACCGCTTCTCGTCCGGCTTGTAGGTTCTTCATGTAAGAGACTGTTACCAAACCAAGATACCGTGTCGTGTGGTCCACACTGCGCATTTCAGCGCTTCGTTCTCCAGATAGGTGCTTGACGCTCAAGAGGTGGCCTCGGTGGTGGAATCATGGAATATTGACAGGTGTCCCGATCGGGTACAGGCATTCTCTGGCTTGTCTTTCCATCCGTCAGGTAAGCGGGTTTTGGTGTGGCATCGGGTAAGCAGTCAAAGGCTGTGACAGACATGTGGCCTTTCAGACCATGGACAACGTTCGGGGGACCGCCTCACCCCCACCACCCCGGTTAAATTGACCGTAATCGCGAAAAAATACCCGTCCGACCGCTACTTCCTATTCGGGTACCGATCGGGCGGCGAAGCTCTCGATACGCGAAAGAGCATCCATCAGCACATCATCGGCGACTGTAAGTGCAATGCGAACATGGCCGGCAGCCGCTTTTCCGAAGCTCTCGCCGGGCATGACCGCTATCCTTTCCTCGTCAAGCAGCAGATCGGCAAACCGTGTTCCGCTCAATCCTGTGGTACGGATATCGAGCATGATATACATCGCTCCACCGCCCGGAATCGCCCGCACGGCATTCGAGTTCCGAAGAAAGTAAATTGCGGCTTTCCACCGACGCCGGAAGGGGGCCGCGACCGCTTCTTCCAACGGCTTGCCCTGTCGCAGAGCGAACAAGGCAGCGTCCTGGATGAACCCCGGAACGCCATAAGTGGTATGGGTGGACAGATTGATAAGATGTTCGATGGCTGGTTCGGGACCGATGATCCAACCCACACGGCTGCCGGTCATCGCATGGCTCTTGGACATGGATCCAATCACAAGCGTTCTCTCCCTCATGCCGGACAGCGTTCTCGGGCTCTGGTGCTCTCCGTGCCAGAGTTGTGTATCGTAGACCTCGTCCGAGATCAGCCAAAGGTCCTCCTTTCGGCAGACGTCGGCGATTCCAGACAGCGTGTCAGGCTCATACACAACGCCTGTGGGATTGTTCGGGGAATTTATCAGCAGCGACTTTGCGCGATCTGCAGCAGCCGCGATATCGGCGGTGCAAGGCTGAAATCTGTTTTCCGCTCGGGCCTGAACGGCCCGAGGTACGGCACCTATACCTCGAATCGTGCCGGGATAGGTGGCGTAATACGGATCTATCAACAGCGCTGTATCTCCTGAATCGGATGTAGCGGCATGTGCCGCGAACAGGGCCGCCTGAGCTCCGGGAGTGACCACAACGTTGTCCTGCGTTGTCTTGATGCCGGTTCGTTCCATTGCCCGCTCAGCGATCGCATCGCGCAGGGAGGCCGTTCCGGGCACCGTGGCGTAGCCCGTATTGCCAGAGCGGGTGGAGCGTTGCATTTCGTTCAGAATCACTGCGGGTGTTTTCTCGTCATGATCGCCGATCGTCAGTTCGACGACCGGAATTCCTTCACGGATCATTTCCTTGGAGCGACGGAACACCTCCCAACCATCGGAGCCGCCGCTGGTCAGTAAGGTGATGCGATTTGAAAGATTCATGGCGGACCCGAGGTTTGCTTTCAGGGCTTTCTAAAACGGGAAAGACTGTTTTCGCGGTTAGCTGTGGAGCGCGTTTCGCACAGAATAGAATGGCTCGGATCTTGGTCGATCCGGCACTGGCAGCATGGATCAAACCGGTCGCAGGGTTGCCTGAACCTTCTTTGGTAGCTTCGACCTGATCAGGTCATATGAAATCCTGACTCGATGGGTCGCCTCATCGTCAGGCGTATCCCAAGAACACAGTATCCAGGAAGGGTGGAAGTAGGGTGCTTTCCGACCGATGCCAGCGGAGATCAGCATTTCCGCCACCTCGATCCCTTGGGTCATGAGGGCAACGCCCTGCGCAGCTGCGCCGATGCAGGTGACCTTTTTCCACGCACCTTCCATGCGTCATGACCACCACCCCAGTGATCAGAAACCTCGGCTCCTGGCAGCGTGGCGCAGATGGCGTTGAATGCATTGCGGTTCACGGCCTGTCCCCGAGGAACTTTATCGTACCGGTGTGGATGGCCAATGGCGAGGCGGTGGTGGTCTGCAAACGATACGGATCGATCATTGGTGTCGTAAACTCCTTACGGTGGGCGGTGCGACCGCAGATGGTGTCTATCCGAATCTAGGGGCTTGGCAAACAGCGCTCGAGCTTGTATGCGTCAAATCATGAAAACCCTTGAGATCACCATTCTTTACATTATCCGCTGACATCGTCACGCGGGGGGGTCCGTTTCTCACAGCAGCCGAAAGCACTAACCCGCCGCTGGACAGCGCGTGTGAGGATTCCATGACCGAGATCATACTATACAATACCGGTAAGCGAGCAAAGGAACGGTTCGAGCCACTCGATCCGAAAAAGGTTCGCTTGTATGTCTGCGGGCCCACGGCCTATGACCGTGCGCATCTCGGCAACGCGCGTCCCGCCGTGGTCTTCGACACGCTTTTCCGGCTTTTGCGGCATGTCTACGGCGACCGGAATGTCGTCTACGTGCGCAATTTCACCGACGTGGACGACAAAATAAATGCCAGGGCCGCAGCTACGGGACGCCCCATTGGCGTCATCACCGCCGAGACCATCCAATGGTACCTCGATGACATGGCGGAGCTTGGCGTTCTTGAACCAACCGAAGCTCCACGCGCGACCGATTACATTCCACAGATGGTGGCGATGATAGACGGCTTGATCGAACGGGGGCACGCATATGAGGCCCAGGGTCATGTGCTGTTTCGAGTGAGGTCATATCCGCGATACGGCAGGCTGTCCGGGCGGTCGGTGGACGACATGATCGCTGGCGCTCGGGTCGAGATAGCGCCTTATAAAGACGATCCCATGGACTTTGTGCTCTGGAAGCCATCGGAAGACGGTCTTCCGGGCTGGGAGTCGCCATGGGGCCGTGGCCGTCCGGGCTGGCACATCGAGTGCTCGGCGATGGCATTGGAACTTCTCGGCGAGACGTTCGACATACATGGCGGTGGCAATGACCTGACGTTTCCGCACCATGAAAACGAGATCGCGCAGTCGATGTGCGCGCATCCCCAAGGCGGTTTCGCACGGATTTGGATGCACAATGAAATGCTGCAGGTCGAAGGTCGGAAGATGGCGAAATCCGAAGGCAATTTCTTCACTGTACGTGACTTGCTGAACGATGGCGTTCCGGGGGAGGTAATCAGGTTTGTCTTCCTCATGACGCATTACCGAAAGCCGATGGACTGGTCGGCAAAGAAGCGCCAAGACGCTGAAGCGATACTCCGCAAATGGTACGGGCAGGTGAACGAGGCTGAGGATTGTGAAGAGCCGGATCGGGAGGTTGTCAACGCTTTGGCGCGTGATCTGAACACTGCGGACGTCATCACTAGGCTTCACCTGCTGTCGCGTGGCAACCATTTTGGAAAGCTGCGCGCGAGTTTGAAGTTTCTTGGGCTGATGGGAGATCAGGTTCCGATATGGACTGTCGATGAGGGTCTGCCCGACAGCGCGGTAGCGATCATCGACCGCATGCTGAAGGGTCGCGCGGAGGCGCTTGCGGCCAGGGATTTCGCCCGTGCGGATGCTATACGCCGCAGTCTGGAATCATCGGGGTTGATCATCAGTGACACGCGTCAGGGCCCGGTCTGGAAGAAGTCGGGGGACTTTGCGCTGGTCAAGCTGGAGACCCTCCAATGACCGATCGAATTATGTCCCGCAGGTTCCATGGTCCGAAGCGGCGAATTCGTCGCGGTTTCGAAACGGCAGCCTCGGTATCGGGTGTCGCGTGCGAAAGGACGGACAGATGAGTCGGGAGCGCGTCCATCTCTTTGACACGACCCTGCGGGACGGGCAGCAGACTCATGGAATCGTTTTTTCCGCCTCCGACAAACTACTGATCGTTGAACTGCTCGATACCCTCGGTCTGGATTATATCGAGGGTGGTTGGCCCGGCGCAAATCCCACGGATACCGCGTTCTTCGAAACCTTGCCCCGGACAAATGCTGTCTTTACGGCGTTTGGCATGACCAAACGAACCGGTCGCAGTCCGGAGAACGATGATGTTCTGGCCGCGGTGATCAACGCCAACACCCCGGCGGTCTGTTTGGTGGGTAAGGCACATGATTTTCATGTCGAGACCGCGCTAGGAGTCACGCTTGGCGAGAACCTCGACAATATCGCCGCCTCTATGGCTCATCTCAAAGCCAAGGGCCGTGAACCGCTGTTCGATGCCGAGCATTTCTTTGACGGTTACAAGGCCAATCCCGAATATACCCTGGACTGTCTGAGGGCGGCATATCATTCTGGAGCCCGCTGGGTCGTGCTTTGCGATACCAACGGGGGTGCTCTTCCGGCCGAGGTCGCGCAGATCACCGAGGCTGTCATCGCCGCTGGCATCCCCGGCACCCATCTGGGAATTCACACCCACGACGACACCGGAAATGCGGTTGCCAATACCCTTGCGGCTGTCGACGCGGGCGCGCGACAGATTCAAGGCACACTCAATGGCTTGGGTGAACGCTGCGGTAACGCCAATCTCACTTCGCTTATTCCCACGCTTCTGCTTAAACCGCACTACAGCGACAGATATGAAATCGGTGTGACGCGGCGCGGGCTCGCGGGTCTGACCCGTACCAGCCGTCTGTTTGACGACATAATCAACCGGGTTCCGGATAAAACCGCCCCATATGTCGGAGCTTCCGCGTTCGCTCACAAAGCTGGACTTCATGCAAGTGCGATCCTTAAGGATCCCTCGACCTACGAACACATCGAGCCGGCGCATGTGGGCAACGATCGGATCATCCCGGTATCAAACCAGGCGGGTCAATCAAATCTGCGCAAGCGACTGCACGACATGGGTCAGGAGGTGGATCCAAAGGACGGAGTGATCGGTCGGATTCTGGATCTGGTCAAACGAAGGGAGGAAAGGGGCTACAGCTACGAAACGGCGCAGGCTAGTTTCGAGCTTCTTGCGCGTGCGGAGCTTGGACTCCGGCCTGACTATTTTGATGTCGAGCGCTACCGTGTTATCACCGAGCGGCGGCGGAACGCCAAGGGTGAAATCGTGGTTGAATCGGAAGCGGTGGTGTCAGTTGCGTTGCACGGCACCAGCCGAACAAGCTATTTCAAGAATGAGCATCCACAGAACCTGCACGATGACGGACCGGTCAATGCGCTTTGGCAGGCGCTTAAAGCGGATCTTGGGCGCTATCAGCAGAAAGTCGAGGATATGCGGCTCGTCGACTTCAAGGTTCGCATCACGCAGGGTGGCACTGAAGCGGTGACCCGTGTCATCATCGATTTCACGGATGGAGAAGGGTATGAATGGTCGACGGTCGGTGTCTCCGCAAACATCGTCGACGCGAGTTTCGAAGCGCTTGTGGATGCCATCAACTGGAAACTGGTCCGCGACGAGGCGGCTTCGGGATGAGCGATGCATTCTTCAGACTCTACAGAAATCTTGACCGTGAAGGGCCCGGAGAACCGGAAGATGTGTTCTGGGCCGCCGATATCCTGAACCTCCCGCCGGACGCTCGAATATGCGACGCGGGTTGCGGGTCCGGCGGTGATATGCCGTCCCTTCTGGACGTCGCACCAAAAGGTAGGGTGACGGCCGTCGACTCTCACAGGCCCTTCATCGATGAACTTTTGGTTCGAGTTGACGCCGATGAGACTAGGGTCGTTGCCTATGCCGGCAGCATGGCCAAACTCAAAGGGCCGTTCGACCTCATCTGGTCAGCCGGAGCGGTTTATTTTCTGGGGATCGAGAAATGCCTGTCGGTCTGGCGACCGGCCCTGGCCAAAACCGGTGCCATCGCGTTTTCCCATCCCTGTCACTTCGCTAACACTCCATCAGAAGCCGCCGTGGCATTCTGGATGGGTGAGTGCGAGGTAACCGATGCCGCCGGAATCGACGGGCAGGTGCGACGCTCCGGATACGAAACGCTTGCGGTGCGTCGGGTGTCGAATGTCGCATGGGAGGCCTATTACGGATCGCTCCAGGCCCGGATCCTGGCACTTCGCGCCGGTTCGGATGAAGCCTTGAACGCCGTGCTCGACGCATCCCAATCCGAGATCGACGACTGGACAATGGTTAGGGACGAGACCGGTTACCTGCTGAGTGTGGTTAGCCCCGCATGAGTCTTTCTACTTGTGCGGAGATCGTGCGCCGGGGTGACCCCGATAGGTTTCTCGCCGCGATGGCGGCGCCTCCCAAGGTTCGGTCGGCACTGATTCCGATCTATGCCTTCAATGTGGAGATCGCCCGTGCGGTGTGGTCGCTCCATGAGCCGATGATCGCCCGCATCCGGCTGCAATGGTGGCGGGACGCGCTGCAGGAGATCGCCGGTCAGGGACGGGTCCGAAACCACGAAGTGGTGGTTCCGTTGGCCGGTGTTCTGGATACTGAAACGGTGAGTTTGCTTGATGCGTTGATCTGCGTGAGGCATCTGGATCTAGAACGGCGTCCCTTCGAGATTGAGGATGAACTTACGGAATACCTTGACCGAACCGCCGGTAATCTCATGCTGGCCGTGTCACGTGCCATCGGAGTTTTGGGTTTCGAATACGTCATCCGTGACATCGCTTGGGCGTCGGGTCTTGCCAATCTGTTTCTCGCGGTGCCCAGAATTCGCTCCAAGGGATATGAGCCGTTTGCCGATTCCTCGCCAACAGCGTTGCAGAAGCTTGCGGGGCAGGGGCTAGTGCGTCTTCCAGGCGTACAACCGCCGAAACAGGTGAGGCCGGTAATTCTTGCGACCTGGCGCGCACGGCGGATTCTACGCCTTGCGCATTGCCTTCCAGAACGGATTGTATCAGGAAAACTTGGTGGTTCGGAGTTCGTACGCAGGGTCGGTCTGCTCTGGCGGGCTGTCGCGACCTGACTTTGGATCATCGATAGATGGGGCCGGAGGTTACCTTTATCCGGCGGTTCAAGTTATCCGCATGGAGGAAGATCTCAACGATTTTCGGCGTTTTCGCCACAGCTTGTTCGCTTCGCGGGTCGCTGAGCAACAGGGTATATCTCTTAAGCGGTCACCACCATTGCCTATGTAGTGTCCGCCAGAAAACCTCCAAGTCATAGATTTTTCGCGGTAAATAACGGATTCCGCCTTGAAAGGATTCACCGGATATGGCAGTCAGGGTATGCCGCGGAATCCGGCAATCCTCCCCTTCAGGAGGCCCCCATGCGCAAGGTCCACGAACTCCAGCGGCGGCCCGGCGCCCCCGACATCAGGAGGATCAGGCCGACCGTCAGATCGAGGGACGACATCCCGGCGATCCTGATCGGCCTCCAGGACCCCTGCAGCGACGAAGGGATCCGAAAGCGGCTGTCCGGGTTTCCGGGCAGGATGGTGCCGCCCGGAAAGAACCGCCGCGTCGGCAGGCCGGGGATGGAACCGTTGACCATCCTGGTGCCGGCCCGGCTTCAGCCAACTGACCGGCCAGAAGATGGTGGTTCCAAGGGTTTCCGCCCAGCCCGTGCGACACCGCAATCAGAGGGAATGGACCCGACGCGGGCGCCGCGTTTCTTGATGCAGTCGGTTTCCAGGGTCCGAACCGTGTTTCCGTCGCGACTGCATGTGTCGGATAGAACAACCGTACCGAGAGTTCGGTATCGGCGAATTCAGTCGAGACGCGGCTGACCCCAACGTTGTATTCCGTTTTCTGTTCCGCATGGGCGGAACCGAAAGCGAAACATGCGAACACAATCGCAGTCCATGATTTCATTTTGCGGCCGTGTATTGAGTATGAGGAGGTGAAAAATTGTTCCGCAACGCCGAGATCTATGCCCCCCTTTGCCGGAATGCCAGCCAGATCAATGCAGCCGCCGCAAGCGCCAGAAACGGCGCCATCGCAAGAATTACCGCAGTCCATCCTTCCTGCGCGGACCCGCCGGAGCAGTTCATCAGGCCACCGCTGGCAAGCGATGCGACCGTGACGCATCCGAACACAATCATGTCGTTCATACCCTGGGCTCTACCGCGTTCCTGCGTGGTATGGGCATCGGCGAGCATCGCTGTAGCGCCGATGAAGCCGAAATTCCAGCCAATACCCAAAAATATCAGCGCGACGAAGAAATTCCCCAAATCAACACCCACGAATCCAACGATACCCGACACCGCCAGAATCATAAGACCGGTCGCGACGATCCTCTCCGCGCCGAACCCGGCGATCAGGTGGCCGGTAAAAAAGCTCGGAGCAAACATCGCGACGACATGGCTCGATACAATGTCAGCCGCGTTACCAGCGGTGAATCCGCAGCCGACGACGGCCAGAGGTGTCGAAGTCATCACCAGATTCATCAATGCATAGCTGACCATGGCGCAGATGATCGCGACCGCAATTCGGGGTGTTTTCAGGAGTTCCAGGCGGCTGCGTCCCCTCGATCGGTTCGCGCTTGATGTCGGTGGGCGCGGGATGTCCAGAAGCGGCAGGAGCGGCAATCCGACCAGATTGAGAACGATAACGGCCAAATAGACTCCGAGAAACGGCACCGCCATCGCATCGAAGCTGAATTTGGCGATCTGAGGTCCAATGATCGCAGCAGCCAGACCTCCCGCCATGACATATGAAATCGCCTTGGGCCGAAATTCATCCGAGGCGGTATCCGCCGCCGCGAAGCGGTAGAATCCGTGTGAAGACATGTAGACACCGGTAAACAGCGAGCCGATAAGAAAAATCGTGAAGCTTTGGGTGAGCAATCCCCAGGCACAGATAGCTCCACCGATGGCACCGCCGGTATTGCCCAGGAAAAATCCGACCTGTCGCCCATATCGCTGCATGATGGCTGACATCGGCGTCGCCGTCAGCATCGATCCCAACACGATCAGCGATATCGGCAGCGTGGCGAAACAGGGATTCGACGCCAGTGACTGTCCCGCCAGCCCACCGAAGGCGAATATCATCGGCATCTGTGCGCCGAGAGTGGCCTGCGCGGCCACCAGGACCGCTACATTTCGCCGGGCGCGGCGATCATTTTCAGAAGCGGTGTTGGCGAAGGACATCATAGGCTACCGCTTACTGACCCATGGGAGATAGTGAAACCGCTAAATCGCCTTTTCGATAACATGTGCGAACGAACCACAGACCCGTCCGGCCCGAAGTCCCATAGGAGGCAGTTCCACACCTTCCGCGTCCCAGGCCCGAAACAACGGCTGCCCGTCCGAGCGTATGGTCTTGGTGTAGTGGAACTCATGCGCCGCAAGGGCCACGTTAAACGGACCGCCCAGCGGAACGAGTCTTCTGTAGCCAAGATGCAGTTTCGGCTTTTCGAAGCTGGTTTCAAGCGGCAGTAATCCGGCCATTCCATGGCGGGTTCCCTTCGCGTCAACCAATGTATTTCCAAGTATCATGTATCCACCACATTCTCCATAAATTACAGTATTTTGTGCCGATTCTTTAAGGCTTTTCATAAATCTCCCCGCCGCGGCGAGTTCACCCGCATACAGTTCCGGATAACCTCCGGGTAGCATGACCAGATCGGACGCGGGCGCGGGGTCATCCGAAAGTGGAGAGAAGGGCATGATTTCCGCACCACGTTCCCGCCAGCCCTGAAGCAGATGCGGATAGGCGAAGGCGAAGGCGGCGTCCGAGGCTATGGCGATTTTCTGCGCGGGCGGCGCGAGAGCGGAATTCGGTCCGGCTTTCGGCAACTCGGTCGCCAGAGCGGTAAACGCATCAAGATCGACCGCGGCTCCGATGAGGTCGGCCGCCCTCTCCACAAAATCGTCCAGATCCGGGCGTTCACTGGCCTGCAGGAGGCCAAGATGCCGTGAGGGATGGGCGAGATCGGTTTGTCGCGGTACGGCCCCCAGCACCGGAATGTCGCAGGAATCCAAGGCGGTGCGCAGCATTCGTTCATGGCGAACGCTGCCGATGTGATTGAGTATTATGCCTGCGATATGAACGTCTGGGTCGTGTCGAGCGAAGCCGTTCGCGAGTGGCGCGGCTGACTGTGCCATACGGGCAGCGTCTATGATTAGCACAACCGGCGCGTCGAGAATACGGGCGATATCCGCCGTGGCCCCACGTCCTTGGGGAGGCGCACCGTCAAATAGACCCATCGCACCTTCGATGAGCAGAAGATCCCGGGTCCATGCGAGTTCGCGGATACGGTCAGCCGACATCGCCCATGCATCCAGGTTGAGGCATGGTGAGCCGCAGGCGGATTCATGAAATCTTGGATCGATGTAATCGGGACCTGACTTCGCGCTTCGAACGTTTTCCCCTCGACGCGCGAGCAGCCTTAGAAGGCCCAGGGTAATGATTGTCTTACCGCTGCCTGAAGTCGGGGAGGAAAGGATCAGGCAGGGCATGTCATGACTTCGTCTCGGTGGCGAAAACCTAAGCCAGACCGTATGGGACCAGGTAATCCTTCGATGGCATTGACGGCAAGTCCCTGACCGAATGGCACAAAGCCTCGCATTGCATCGCAGCAAGGTCTTGACGGACAGGGTGAGTTCACAATGAAGCGGATGTTCCTGAAGGAAATACGCCTTCGTTTCATCGAAAAACATTTGAGCCCAACCGTCATATGTGAAGCGGTCGCCGTTCCAATGGCGGGAGATGGAAGGATCGGATGAACGGTGTTCGGTTTGGCCATTGGGTGACTATCGCTCTTCAATTTTGGAAGGGAAAGTCCATGGAGGCAGGGAATCACATGATTGGCGATGTCGGACGATGCGCTTATATTCCGCATGATGATTGATCGCGTAAACAGGGAATTGCGGCGGGGTTGGACCACCGGTGCCTGTGCGACAGCGGCGACAAAAGCGGCGCTGGAAGGTCTCTGGGGCGGGAAATTCCCGGAAAACGTGACGATCACACTACCACGAGGGGAGACTCCGACATTCTCATTGGCCCATCGGCGATCAGATGGCAGATGGGCGGAGTGCGGCATAATCAAGGATGCCGGTGACGATCCGGATGTAACCCATGGCAGTCTCGTGATCTCTCGGGTGGCGACATCGGCTGGAGGTCTGACGTTTCGCGCGGGGGAAGGCGTTGGAACGGTCACAATGTCGGGTTTGCCCGTTCCACCAGGAGAACCGGCGATAAATCCCGTGCCCCGCCAGATGATACGACAGGTCGTCGAGGAACGCGCCGCGACATTCGGGAAGGCGCCTGACATCGATGTGACGATCTCGATTCCGGGAGGGGTCGAGATCGCCCGAAGGACATGGAACCCGCGTCTTGGGATAGAGGGGGGGCTCTCCATTCTTGGCACCACGGGAATTGTGAGGCCATTCAGCTGCTCGGCATGGATCGCATCCATCCATCGCGGAATTGACGTCGCGCGGGCCTCGGGGATCGCTCATCTGGCGGGATGCACTGGATCGACAAGCGAGCGAACCGTACAGGCACTCTACAGCCTTTCGGATCATGCGATGATCGACATGGGTGATTTTGCCGGAGGGATGCTGAAGTATCTGAGGAAGAATCCCGTTGAACGCCTTTCCATCGGAGGGGGTATCGGTAAAATCACGAAGCTGGCACAGGGTGCGATGGATTTGCATTCTTCGCGCAGTCAGGTGGATCTTGACCGGTTGGCCAGGGAATTCGGGATACCCGCACTGTCGTCAGTGGTTTCTGCATCACAAGCTTCCGAAATGATCGGGCCGGATCTGGCGGTGCGCATGAGCGGGATGGCGAAAGAGAGGGTTAGGCGGTTCCTTGCGGGGACGGGCATGGATGTGGACGTCGTGGTGGTCGGACGATCGGGAGAGATTCTCGCGAGGAGTGGATAGATGCGGCTTCTGTTGCTCGCAGGTAGCGGCGAGGCTCGCACCATTGCCACAGCATTGGCGGCGATGGAAGAGGTTGAGGGATTCGCGTCATTGGCCGGCGCTACCAGTAGGCCGGCACAACTCGCCCTTCCGACCCGCATCGGTGGGTTTGGCGGCGATGCCGCATTCGAATGCTATCTTGAAAGCAGGGGGATCGACGCGGTGCTTGATGCCACGCATCCATTCGCGGCTCGGGTGACCGCGCGGACGGCCCGGATATGCACGGGAAAGGGACTGCCGCATTCCATTTTGCTGCGGCCTGAATGGGAATCCGGGCCCGGGGATAGATGGCATTTTTTCGATCGGGAGGAAGAGGTTTCGGAACTCATCCAGAAGGGTGAGACCGTCTTTCTGGCAACGGGTGCGCAGTCGCTCGACAGGTTCAGGAATCTATGTGGTCGCCATGTGATCTGCCGCCAGATTGAACCGCCGCTGAGGCCATTTCCGTTTGACGGGGGCGAATACCTCATTGGCAGACCGCCTTTCAGCGTGACGGACGAAGTGAAGCTTTTCCAGCGACTTGGCGTTAATTGGCTGGTTGTCAAGAATTCCGGTGGCGCGGCGAGCCGGAGCAAACTCGATGCAGCGAGGGAACTCAGCATTGACGTTGCGCTTCAACGACGCCCATCGGTGCCGGAAGCTCTCGTTCATAGCACGGTCGAAGAGGCTCTGAAGTGGGTGCGGGAACTGACATGATCGGCCGGATTATCGAAACGCCTGAATGTGTTGCGGAAGGGGCGGCGTTTCTCGCGGACATCGAACCAAGGTTCGCCGCCGCGCTTGACGAAACCGGTCCGCTACCCCTGAGAAGGCGGCCGGACGGATTCGAGCCGCTATTGAGCGCCATAGTCAGTCAGCAGGTGAGCGTCGCCGCCGCCAACTCGATCTGGAATCGAATCGGGAGGGCCTCGCTGGCTGACCCGGATAGGATTTTGTCCGCAAGCGACGTAGAACTACGTTCCGTCGGGCTCAGCCGCCAGAAGATCCGTTACGCCCGTGCGTTGGCTGGCGCGAATATTGACTATGCGGAGCTGCGCTCGTGCCCTGACGAGGAGGTGATCTCCATCTTGACCGCCGTCAGTGGCATCGGACGCTGGACAGCCGAGATCTACGCGATGTTCTCTCTCGGCCGTGCCGACGTTTTCGCCCCCGGTGACCTGGCATTGCAGGAATCCGCGCGGATTCTATTCAGAACCGATGGTCGCCCGAATGACCGCAGACTTCTGGATATGGCGAATGGATGGTCACCATGGCGGGCTGTTGCGGCGCGCCTTCTGTGGGCATACTACCGGGTTGCGAAAGACAGGGAAGGCATTCGATGAGCCGAACATTGGAAGAACGCCGTCGTCCGGCGACCTCTGGCATCACGCGTTCCGTCGTCGTGTTTCTGCATGGCTACGGCGCTGACGGCGCCGATCTGCTGGGAATTGCCGACGCGTTTTCGCCGCATCTTCCCTATACGGCGTTTCATGCACCTGACGCACCGGAGCGCTCGACTCTCAATCCATTTGGATATCAGTGGTTTCCGATACCCTGGATGGATGGTTCCACCGAAGCGCAGATGAAAGAGGGATTTGCGGATTCAGCGGTGACTATCGACGCTTATCTCGACCGGATTCTCGAACGGGAAGGCATTACACCGACAAATCTGGCATTGTTTGGCTTTTCACAGGGCGCGATGATGGGTCTGCAGGTCGCTCCACGTCGTGCCCATTCGGTTGCGGCGGTCGTTGGAATTTCCGGGCGGCTACTGAATCCCACGACGTTGGCGAACGAAGCGGTGTCGAAACCACCTGTATTGCTTGCTCACGGAGACGGAGACGAGGTTGTGCCTTTCGGATCCCTATCGGAGGCTTCCAATGCATTGACGGGGGCGGGTTTCGAAGTTCGGACGCATGTAATGGAGGGCAGGGGCCACGGGATTTCGCCCGAAGCGCTCGGCGTCACACTGGGTTTCATCCGCGAAAGGCTGCAGGTGCATCGGGAATAGCGCAACGATCGACCTGTTTCTTGCCGATCACTAAAATTACTGTTGCAATCTGGACAGACCGATCGGTGGAAATTGATCCCGGACCCTTTCCGAATGCATCTCTCGATGTCGGGCATGCGGTGCCTTTGCCGGACGGGAGTCGAACCCGCTTGCTCGCTTCGATAGTTTCGAACCATATAGATTCCTCCGCTATCCACGGCATTGCCTGACACAAGGTGGCTACCATTTTCGTTGTACAGAAAAAGTAAGCGCGGTATTGAGTCAAAAGGACTGGAAAAGACATGCAGATCACTTGGTACGGACAGGCGAGTTTCGGCATAGAGAGCGCAAATGGCACGCGAATTGTCACCGACCCCTACGACCCGGAAAAGGCTGGATTCAAGCCCTTTCCCGATGCAGCTGACGTCGTGATCAAATCAAGCAGCAATGACGATTATCATGACAACGATCACCTTGTCCCGAAGAAGGAAGGCGCAGACGTGATCGACGCGTTCCCTTTGGCACTTGAGTGCGGAGAAACCACCTCGCATGGCATCACATTCAAGGCAATCGAGGCGATGGAGCACCCCGGTCATCCCTATCACGGCCCCGACCAGAACGCGATGTACAGATTTATGCTTGATGGGATTGAGATTGGCCATACGGGGATATGGGCAACGACTTCTCGGACGATCAGATGGCGTTTTTCGAAGGTGTCGACATTCTGCTCAGCCATGCCGGTGGCAAACCGGTCATTTCGTTGGAAGAACTGAACCGTATCGCCGACACTGTTAAACCAAAACTGGTCATCCCGATGCATTTCCGAACTCTCTGCTACAAGCCGTGCGATATGCACTTCATCTCGGCTTTTGTTGACTCCTTCGGCAGTGATCGCATCGATTTCGCCTGCAAAAGCAACGTAACAATTTCGCGCGACGGTCTGCCATCGGATACTCGAGCACTCGTGCTGGATTACCACTAGACGCAACCTTTCAGCTTTGCCGGATTTTCGTTTTTTAGACGGAGGGGATGTCCGCTTCGACCGTCCGCAGCATTTTCAGGCAGAAGGAGCTTCAGCCGAACGGGGTGAAGAGACCTTCAAGGTCCCGCGTGACCAGCCTTCGAAAAAATCCATGACGTCTTGGGGCTAGCGCTAAACCGCCGGACCGCGCCTCGGTCCGTTCCGTCGATCAAAAGTCTCAGATACAGGTGCTGGGGCGCACCCGGAAACGGCTGCCGATGACGGCGGGGCTCGCGAAACGGGCGGCCGGCTCGGAGTTGGTGGCCGAATGCGTCGTCTGTTACAGGTCCAACCTGTTCCGGATGGACTATCCCGAATACAGGCGGCGGGACCTCCCCGTCGGCTCCGGTGTCATCGAGACGGGAAGCAGGACGATCATGGCGCACTCATGAAAAAGAGCGGAGCGCGGTGGTCAGTCAACGGCGGGAACGGGATCAGGCCATCCGGTGCCACCACATGAACGACCGGATGGACGGCTTCCACCGATGGAAGGTCGTGGCCTGAATCCATGAAATATTTACACCCGGATCAGTGATCAAGGAAGCTGAAGGCAGACTCGCCGCTACAATAATGCGAGCAGAGCATCATAGGAATGTGCAGTGGCACTACTGCCAGCCGCGGCGGCTCTCGCTACCGGAGCAGGGACCGTATCGGGCGGTATTCCGAGATTCCTGATTGTAATGGTGATGCAATATCGCTAGAATGGACGATTGTGGGCACATGATGTAGTCGATTTCACCTACGCGGTCACGATGCATATGCCTAAAGACAGGTCAGTTCCAGCCGCGGGAACTGTCGATGTCAACGGGAAGGTAGCGGAGTCAAACCATGGATGGCGAATTCAGGACATCCTTTGTGCGTGAGTCTGGTGGTTTGCGACACAATCCTGCGCTCGTACTGAACGCCGATTATCGGCCGCTCAGTTATTATCCGCTGTCGCTATGGCCTTGGCAGGAATCGGTCAAAGCGGCTTTCCTGGAGCGTGTCGATATCGTCGCCGAATACGATGCGATGGTCTGTAGCCCGTCGACGAAGATCCGGATTCCTTCGGTTGTCGTGCTGAAAGACTATATCAGGCCGAGGAAACGGGTGGCGTTCACCCGCTTCAATCTTTTCCTCAGGGACGAATTCCAGTGCCAGTATTGCGGTGCGAAGGGTGATCTGACGTTCGACCATGTCATTCCGCGCTCAAAAGGCGGCGTGACGAACTGGGAAAACGTCGTCGCTGCCTGTGCCGAGTGCAATTTCAGGAAGGGATCGCGGTCGCTACGGAGTGCGGGACTCAACCTGCGCAGACCACCTCGTCGTCCGGACGCGGAGGAGCTTCGCAATATGGGTCGTAGGTTTCCGCCGAACCACCTTCACGAAACTTGGGTGGATTTCCTGTATTGGGATGCCGAACTCCAGGAGTGAAGCACGTTGGCGTCCAACGCCGGTCCTTGACCATTCCGAGATATGAGCGTGCAATTTTCCGGGTCCGGTTCAACGAGGATCCCTGGCCAAACGTGATGTGGACAACACAATCCGGCGGTTAGGATTTTGGATCTATGCAGCTGGAAACCTCGATAAACCCATATTCCGGCGCGAATGCTAGGCGGGTGATTTCCGCGGATGCCACCCCTGAGGGTATTCCACCGACCGGTGTGGCATGAAGCTCGGTTCGCCCGCCCGCAGGCCCGCCCGGGCGGGTGATTTCCGGATTCCGGACGGAGCCAGGTCCTAGCCTGTCGCCGTTCATCCAGGACGGGGCGGCGGAAATTGTAGCTTAGTGTCCGCCGGAAAGCCGACAAAACACTGTTTATCAGGGTAAATCATGGAATCCGCCCTGCGGGGATTAACCGGATATGGCGGTCACGGTATGCCGCGGAATCCGGCAATCCTCCACCCGGGAGGCACCGATGCGCAGGGTCCACGAACTCCAGCGGAGGCCCGGCGACCCCGTCGTTGCCACCGCGCTTCCGGACCGGCCGCCGCACCACGCCGCGGCCATACCGACCTGATCCCGGAACACACCCGTACGGACGCGCCGGTCACACCGCCGCCACCGCCAGAGCGCCGCGGCCGTCCGCCGGGGAACGGGGCCGCAGGTCACCGAACCGGCCGACAGCCGAAACCGCCAGACCGGGGAATGTCAAACCGCCCGTTTTGGGGAAATTTAAGATGCCATTGACACCGGGAGCGGTCAAATGCATTTGACCGCTCCCACCAACCCATCAAAGACAGAACCTTGCGGTACGGAACTGTTGGGAATACGCTTCAATCCAGACGCAATGCGGTCGTTTCGTGCGTAATATGCTCTTGGCTGGCATCGGGGGCCTCTCCCGCAGTCTTTCGATTTCGAAGCGAGGATCAAGTATTGATTCCGGAGAAGCTGTCTTGAATGATCCGAAATCACGGTCGATTTCATAGGAACCGTCGGGTATGTCAGATCGATTTTCGATAGCCCCCGATCCAAAGGATCCCATGCTCACAAGAACTGTGGAAGGTGCGGACCACGACGGAAACAGACAGATAATCAAGGTCGTGACGGAGCGGCCGCTTACGATATATCTCAATTCCCAGGAAATCGTCACGGCGATGACGATAGGAGATTATCCAGAATATCTCGCGCTTGGGTTTTTACTGAATCAAAGCATGTTACGGAAAGAAGATGAAGTGTTTTCGGTTGATTTCGACGAGGATCTCGATGTCGTTATTGTCCGTACCAAACGTGAAACCGACTACGAGGATAAACTCAGGAAAAGGACCCGAACCTCCGGATGTGCGATAGGGACGGTCTTTGGCGACATGATGGAAGGTCTGCGGGAGGCGCGGCTTGCCGATGTTCCGGTTCGAATCAGCTGGCTGTATTCACTCGCCCGTCAGATTGGAACCAGACCGAGCCTATATCTGGAAGCGGGTGCGATCCACGGCACTGTACTTTGCCGGCAGGATGTTCCGTTGGTCTATATGGAGGATGTGGGTCGCCATAACGCCGTTGACAAAATTGCGGGTTGGATGTTCAGGACCGACACACCGTCAGATGACAAAATCCTATATACGACGGGTCGGCTGACATCCGAAATGGTCATCAAGACAGCGCAGATGGGTATTCCCGTTCTGGCCAGTCGCTCCGGATTTACAGCTTGGGGAGTGGAAATCGCGAAGGAAGTCGGCCTGACGCTGATCGGCCGTATGCGTGGAAAGCGCTTTATGTGTCTGTCCGGTGAGGACCGTCTGGTCTGGGACGCCGATGACATGAAAGATTTCGGCGGCGGACGTTATAGCGATGGAATATCGGCGAATGACATCGTTTGAGCCCGCTGAACGAATGGGTGCACGCCGTTCTGCAGCGATTCATCACGCTGTTGGAATCGAGAGATGACAATTGCCACGGATTCCATCATGAACGAGTCCCGTCCCATTGGAGTGATACTCGCCGGTGGACTTTCGCGTCGCATGGGCGGGGGTGATAGGACCCTGCTTTCAATGGGTGGCCGTCCCGTCCTTCGCCATGTCATTGACAGGTTGCGCGGGCAGGTCTCAACGATGGCGCTGAATGCGAATGGTGATCCGAAGCGATTCGCGAATTTCGACCTACCCGTCCTTTCGGACTCCGAGCTCGGTTTTCCGGGGCCTCTGGCCGGTGTGCTTGCGGGGATGGACTGAGCTTCCGGGATGGAGGCGAAGCGCATTGTGACAGTGGCCGCCGATACACCCTTCTTTCCCGAGGATCTTGTCGAGCGGCTGCGGATGGCTGCCAGTGACGCTCCGATCGCGCTGGCGGCGACCCTCGATGGCGACAGGGGGAGGTGCTTCGCCATCCAACTTTCGGTCTTTGGCCGGTGGACCTTCGCGAAAGCCTTCGGTCCTCTCTGAGAGTTTGACTCATAAGTCACTGATTTAATCAACCGTTAGATTCCGGGGGTTTAACTCCCGCGCCACGCGGCGGATGGGGAACCGGCAGGCGGCGAGCGTTCGTTCGTGCCTCACTCCCGCTCGGACCAATGGCGCGGAATGCCTCACCCCGTAGACCAGCGAGCTGTCGCTGAGTCTTTCGCAGTCCTTCGACAGGCGGCGGCACCGGCCCATCCAGGCGAAGGTCCGCTCCAACACCCGGCGACGGCGGGGAACCATGAACCCTTTGACGTCCTCCGGTTTTCCGACGGTCCCGATGATGTCGGCCGGACCCGTTCCGTCAAGGCGTTCTCGCGGCTTCGGGTCGGGGTGGCCGCCGTCGGCTAGGGGTCCGCGCACGTCCGGGGCCGTCACCGGCGACTTCGCGATGATATCCGGTGCGCCGTCCCGGTCCTGGATGTCGGCGGTGTGAACCGTCATGACGACCGGCGTTCCCTCGAGGTCCGCCGCGACGGTCCGCTTCCGGCCCTTCACCTTCCTGCCCGCGTCGTGACCGCGGGGTCCGCCGCTCCCGGTGGTCCTCACCGACTGGCTGTCGATGGCGGCGGCGGTCGGCTCCGGCGAACGCCCCGCGCACTGTCGGGCGAGGTCCCGCAGGGAGTCGGGACATGCCCGGCGGACCGCTCGGGCGCCGGGTGTGGAAACGGTTCCGGTCGGCGGAATACGGTGGATATCGGTGGGTAACGCCCGCCACCGGCGGCCGTTGGAAAGTATGTGCCGGACACCGTCGAACACCGACCGGAGGCCGGTTCTGCGGGGCCTCCCCATATTCCCCCGCTTCGGCAGCATCGGCCCGACGATGGCCCGTCCGTCGTCGGACGGATAGTTCTGACGACGGTCGTCCGGACGGTTGTACAGCTTCCGGGTGGTCCTGTCCCGGGGCATGGCTCTCTCCGGATCCGGTTGGTTTCACCAACGGGAATACCACATCCTGCGGGACCACTCAACTTATGGAACAAACTCTGAGAGTTTGAATCATAAGTCACTGATATGATCAAACCATTGTCTTTCATGGAGTTGACGCCCTCGCCACCCGCCTGGGCGGGAACCGGCGGGCGGCCAGCGTTCGTTCGTGCCTCACTCACGCCCGGACCGGTGGCGCGTGATGCCTCACCCGGATGCCGGCGGGTTCCCGAAGAGGCGCCCGCAGTCCTTCGACAGGCGGCGGCACCGGCCCATCCAGGCGAAGGTCCGCTCCACGGCCCACCGGCGGCAGGGAACCGTGAACCCTTTGACATCCTCCGGTTTTCCGACGGTCCCGGTCACGTCCGGCAACCCCATCCCCCAGGCCGCTCCCGCGGCTTCGGACCCGGGTGGCCACCGTCGGAGAACGGCCTGCACACCGTGGGCACCGTCTCCGGCGGCTCCGCGGTCAGGTCCGGTGCGCCGTCCCGGTCCTGGATGCCGGCGGTGTGAACCGTCATGACGGCCGGCGTGCCGCCGGCGTCCACGATCAGGTGCCTTTTCCTCCCCTTCACCTTCCTGCCGGCGTGGTGGCCGCGGGGCCCGCCGCTCCCCGTGGTCTTCACCGACTGGCTGTCGACCGGGGCGGCGGCCGGCTCCGCGGAGCGCCCCGGACACCGCCGCGCGAGGTCCCGGAGACGATGCACGATACGCTCCGGGAGCCCGCTCCGCCGCCATGCGTGAAAATGGTTCCGGTCGGTGGAAAACGGTGGATATCCAGAGGGTGACGCGCGCCACCGGCATCCCGTGGACAGGATATGCCGGCCCCGTCGAACACCGACCGAAGGTCGACCCCGCACGGCCGTCCCATCCTTCCCCGCTTCGGCGGCATCGGCCCGATGACGGTCCATTCGGCGTCGGTCAGATCGTTTTGACTGTGGTCGTCCGGGCGCTTATGGAACTGTTGGGTGGTCCTGTCCCGGGGCATGGCGATCTCCGGATTTGGGTAAACGGTCAATATAGAATACCACATCCTGCGAGGCCGCTCAACTTATGGAACAAACTCTCAGGGATGGTTTGCGAAAAATCGTTGCGTGGACCGACCGACATGGCACGTCGCTTGCGCATTTCGAGTCGGAACCGATTGACTCGTTCCTTAATCTCAATCATCTGGAAGATATGGTTCAGGCTGAATTAGGTTCCGTTGGCATTCCTGGTTGAACCGCCGGTCTGGACCGTTCACATCCGTCCCCGAACATAGCCGGAACGGCGTTACGGGCAACCGGGGACGGAACCATGGAAAGGAGCGGGAACGGACCTACGGACGGAATGTGGCAGGCGAGCGGGGAGTTTCCGCCGGGCGGGACGGGGACCACGGCGGCGGACGGCCGCCCCTTCGGCGGGGCCATCCTCCGGAGGGTGCGGGCGGGTGTCCCCCGGCGCGGCCTTCCCGGGCGCTTCGGGAAATGCGGCGGCGTGTCCGGGCGCCGCCGGCGCCGGGTGCCGAAAGGCGTGACCGACCGTGTTCTCAGGGCGTTGCCGGGGGATCTCGACCTGCAGCACCCGTTCGTGGACGGCGCCGTGACGCGGGCTCACCGGAAGGCGGCGGGAGGAAAAGGGGCCCCGGGAGAACGGCGTCGGACGCTCCGGCGGAGGCCTGGCCGGCAGGGTCATGGCGATGGCCGACGCGCCCGGCCTTCCCGTGGACACCGTGGTGCTTCCGGGTCGGGCGCATGACCCGCAGGGGCTGCCGGTGCCGATGGAGGGCCGGTCTTCCGGCGCGCCCGTCGGCGACGGGGCCCTCGAAGCGGCCCGGCGAGCGCGGGGCGGAGGCGGTGATTCCCTCCGGCGGGAACCGGGAGGAGATGCGCGGGCACGACGGAGGGATGTATGGATGGTGGCGCCGGATCGGGAACCGCTTCGCGAGGACCGGGGAGTTCCGCGCCGTCGCCACCCGCTGTGACGGGACGGGACCGGGCTTCCGGGCGACGATTCCTCCAGCCGCTGCCGTGATCGCCGCGAGGTGAATGTCAAAGGGTCCCAATATTGAAAGCGCTTAACTGATGGAGATTTTCGGGATTGTTGGTTGGAAAAACACCGGCAATACTGGTTTGATGGAGCGATTGGTTAAGGAGATCACAACCCGTGGCCTGACGGTGTCAACCATCAAGCACGCTCATCATTACTTCGATGTGGACCAGCCGACAGCTACCGCCATCGCATTGATGGGGCGTCCGAGGTTCTGTTGGCTTCCGTGAACCGCTGGGCATTGATGTCGGAAATCAGAGGTTCGAAAGAGCCGACCCTCGATACACTGTTCGCGCGTCTTTCGCTGGTCGATCTCGTTTTGGTTGAAGGCTGCAAGCGTGATCGCCATTCCAAGATCGAAACCCATCGCGCCGTGCCCCACACCTCATTGATCGCCAATGATGATCCCTCGATACTGGCGGTTGCGAGCGACTCCACCCATCCCGAATTTGACAGCCCCGTGCTTCGCATCGATGCGACTGAAGCGGTTGCCGACTTCGTGCTGCGGTCGGTCGGGTTGCAGAATCCGACGGATGCGAGCCACTGAATGAAGGCTTCGGTGTCAAAGAGCGGACCGTCCCGCTCTTCCTCCCGGGGTATATTGGACACCGTTCGACGACGCGCTTGATCATCTTCGGGCCGTTATGACCTGCGCAATCGCCGTCGAAACATTGGCCTTGGGATTAGCGAAGGAAAGTTTCCTAGCGGAAGATGTGCTGTCACTTCGCCCGAATCCGGCTTCAACGAACTCGACGGTTGAAGGCTATGGTTTTGCCGGACCGGCTCCAGCCGGTCGGCGGACAATGTCTTTGGCCCATGGACGAGCGACCGCCGGTTCCCCATTCGATGGTCCCTTTCCCGAGGGAACGGCACTTCGAATTCTGACCGACGCCTGCCTGCCTCCCGGTGTGGACACCGTGGTGTCGGATGAAAATGCAGGGGTTGAGGATGGATTCGTGACGTTTCACGGACCGGTACACATGGGAGCGAACACTCGTTCGGTGGGAGAGGATGTGAAGGGGGCCAAGTCGTCTTCAGCGCTGGAACCCGTCTTGGACCACCTCAACTCGCCCTACTTGCGGCCGTTGATGTATCTGTCTTGCCCGTTCGCAGACGTTTAAGGGTTGGCGTATTATCCACTGGAGATGATCTGCGACCTGTAGGAGCGATGTCGGTGCCCGATCAGGTCTTCGACGCGAATCGACCGATGCTTTTATCCTTGGTTGAACGTTGGGGTTACGCGGTGGTCGATCTGGGATATGTAGTGTCCGCCAGAAAACCACTAAGTTACGGATTTTTGAGGTAAATGACGGAATCTGCCCTGCGGGGATTCACCGGATATGGCAGTCAGGGAGCGATTTCACCACCATATGCCACGGAAACCGGCAATCCTGCCCTTCAGGAGGCCCCGATGCGCAAGGTCCACGACACCTAGCGGCGGCCCGGCGCCCCCGACATCAGGAGGATCAGGCTGGACGTGAGGTCGCGGGACGACATCCCGGCGGTCCCGATCGGCCTCCAGGACCTTTACAGCGACGAAGGGACCCGAAAGCGGCTGTCCGGGCTTCCGGGGCGGCTGGTGCTTCCCGGAAAGAGCCGTCGTGTGGCAGGCCGGGGATGAAACCGTTGACCATCCCGGTGCCGGGGGGGCGTGAAGCAGGGTCCCGGGTGCGATTTCGACCGGCTTCGGGAACCGGCGAACCAACACATCCCGATCCGGCGAAGGCCGAAGGCCGGGCCACGGCCCGTGGGACGGGGACGGATACGGATACGAATACCGGCGTCTGGTTGACAGCGTGCCGCTCCCCTCGCCGGAGCTTCCCGCCGAGGTCGGAAAGATGGTCGTGGAGAGGGGCCACAGGGTGGCGGCGGAAGGAATACCTTTGCAGGAAGCTCCGGAAAGCCTACCTCCGGGTGGCCACGTCACGGCTCGCCGACCCGCGCCCGGGGGACGTGGAGGCGCCGCTCCGGCCCGCCCTGAAGCTGGCGGACAGGGCGGAGGCCAGCCGCGCGGAGATCGACGGTATGTTGGGTATCCCGGGCCCATCGGACAGTATCCGGGGCTTCATCGGCCATGTCGGGCACCGGGCGGACCTGATCGAACGGCGGATCCTGAAGGGAGGGACGATCCCGCACCGCGGGAAGGTGCACCCGATATCCGGGCCGCACACACGCTGGATATCGAAGGGAAAGGCCGGGGTCCCGGTGAAGCCCGGCGTCCCCGTCCGCGTGCCGGGGACCGCCACGGATTCCCCCCGCACCGTAATTGGCTCTCCGCTTGGTCATAGGATCGCACCGATCACATGACGAACATCGACGCAGCCATTCGCGGCGAGCGCCAGCTCAGCGGGCCCGGACAGTTCGTCCTGCGTCGACATTGCCAGCAGTTGGGCGGTGCCGCCTTCCTCGACACCAAGGCGCCCGAAATGCCACCCCGACCACGGCGCCTAGTCACGCCCTCCATTCGAATGCCAGAACATCGACATCGGAATTTCGAGCGGATTCCGAAGCGACAGAAACAGATCACCCTCTTGGGGTCTTGTCACGGCGGTCCAGCCCAATGCGTGGCCATCCGCCTCGATACCCACCACGAAATCCTCGTGTCTGGAATTCCAGGGGTACCGAGTGAGGTCGGCGGGCCCATCCTGACCCGGAAACTGGCGGGGGTCTCGTGATCTCGCAGGGTGGACAAGTTTGGAGCGGCCGAGTTTCGGGTCGCTTTCCTGAGGTTCGGCGGGAGATTCCCAAACGGTTTTGAGCGATGCTCTTATGAACGCGCCATTCTTCACGGAAACGTTGGCGTGATTGGCGAACGAAATACTTCCCTCACCACCGACGAATATATGCCGTTGATATACGAATGGATGCCCGTCCCTCAGGATAAGTTCCTTGATCAGCGTCGCTTTGGATACCGGGCGCAGAAGGACTGCGCACAGTTGGAATTCACTGGAGGCCACGAACTGCCAGTGGGAGTTCGGAGGCCATCCGTGAAGCGGTGAATCATCCTCGGTGGCACAGAAAGGCGCACAGAAAAAATCGCCGCCGAGAGTTGCCATACGCGGAGGGGCGCCGGGAGGCATGGTTTCATCGGTGTCAATCCAGGGTGCCCGGTGCATGGGCGCGACGTCCTGTCCACTTTCAGTCACGGAGAAGCTCTCGAGCAATCAGGTGCGGTCATCGAACACCGCTCGGACCCTCTCCGCGTAGAGAGTGGCCTTCATCGTCGATGATCCCCGGTCAACGAAACCGATGGGCCCTGACGGGTCGCCGTCGTCTTGGGGTCAGGATTAATGTTCGGGTAGACGGACATTCAACAAAAGAGCGATCAGGGTGTTTCCTGGTTACGCAGGTTTACCGCACGGAAATCGGAAAGCTAAAGGCGGCGGATCTTCAAGGACGGATTCGCGTGTTTTGCCGGTGGTGATGGTGAGTGCCGTCCAGATGCCTGTCTCCGAGGTAGGACCATCACCATGTCAGCGGAGTCAGCTACCCATCGGTTGCGGGTCGCCGACGCGAATAAAGCGGGACTCCCTAACTGCCCCAGGTGCGAATCGGCCCGCAATCCATGTGCACGAAGCTCTGCCTGGTGTAGCGACCGACACCTCCCGCCCGACAGGTCATCGCCGCCCGGGCCATCTGACTGACCGAGCGCGAGCTAAGCCTTAGATCGGCGGCCATTCCCTTTATATGAAGGGAATTCTTGGCCACCATCCGCGATTTGGAGCGAAGCATTTCATTGGTTTTCGCGGTCCGGTATCCCGAAACCAGCAGAAAGGCCTCATCTGTCTCCAGCAGGTTGTGCGAAGCGGCGATTATATCGATCGTTCGACGGTCAATCTTCTTTATCTCATTGTAACGCCAATCACGCATCAGATGATCGACTTCATACAAGGCCTGTTGTATATACTCACCCTCGATCCAATATATCGTATTGACGCTTTCGTCCGTTCTACCCGAATACATCTTTAGGCGACGAATGTCACCGGCTCCCCGCAGAAAACCCGCCGCCTTCGAGAATGTCGGTGCCGCAGCTAAGGCCCCTGTGGTGAAGGCTCCCAGAAGAGCCCGACGTGAAATCTCACTGAATTTACTGCCCACCATATATGCCCCGTATTTTTCTGTCGAAAACCCCGGAATTTAGCCAGCGTTTTTGCGGAGTCTTCGCCACTTTGGTTTTCCAGATCACCTCTTACTAATAATTGAAACAAATCTCCAGTATTTGATTGCGGAAATTTCGTGCCCGTCTCGAAAATCGGCAAGATTTTGCCGATACGGCTTGGATGCATCTTTGATTGTTGTTTCCCGGAGTATTCCCAGGCGACGTGCGTTGGTGCCGCATCGGTCCTCGCAAGAGATATATCGTCAGTGGCCTCGATGGAATCATGGGGCGGTTGAGACACGGGTATGACGCCTCGTCGTGCATGAGATCGGTTGAGAGGGAATCCTGCATGTCGTGCCATGCGTTTCGGTATGAACACGAAAGAACGTCCTCGTTGGTCCTTGAGCAACGTAGCCAAATCCGACGGTTGGTTATCAAGCCAAGTTGTGTCGATGGTAGGACAGAAAAGAGGATTTGTGTCGCGTTTTCATAGAATTACTTAGGTCTTGGGTGCCGGATCATGTCACTTCATCCAGACACCTCGATCATATCTCGTTGGAATTGGCTGGGATTGGGATTGAAACAGGAAATCACAAGGGAGACCGTGACCCGTCAATGTTGCTTGATACTCGGCGGAATGATTACGGACTGTTTTGCATGAAGCGGCACGGTGGGAAGGTTCTCATCGGTTCGGACCAGGTCTTGATCGAATGCCTCCTCGCTCCCGCACCCAGCCGTGATCACGAGCCGACACCCGGTCGATGTCGACCACGGTCCCCAACCGGCACGACCGTTTATGGAATTGCATGGGCCTACATCATTAACCAACGACAGGTCCGCATCTGATTAAGCGGGGCCTCTTCGAATTTTGTGGTTCCGGAATTGGCCCGGATAATGCTATGTTATGGCAGGTTCGCGGTCAGAAGCGGATCGGATGAGCAGTGAAAGGCCTTAAGCCCATGATTCATCGGTATCGACGGACCCGCAATGTGTTTCGATCCGTATGCGTCGCCGCAGGGTATATGGCGGTGGGCGCCGTTGGTGATGCCGGCACGACGGTAGCACCGTTCCAACAGGCCGTCGCCGAGGCGGCGGCGCCACATCCCGAACTCGGTGAATTTTACAGATCCAACGCTTACGAAGCTGTATGGACTGGATCGGCGCGAAAATTCCTGGATCGGCGCGCGGCGCTACTTCAAGCGCTTGAACAGGTTGGCGATCACGCGATGCCAACAGCCATATATGGGGTCGATGCCATAAAGGATAGACTTAGTCGGATCGGATCCCAGCGGGAGCTTGGCCAGATTGAGGTGGAATTGAGCCAACTTTTCCTTCGATATGCACATGATCTTCGATCGGGTGTGCTGAATCCTGCTGCAATCGATCCAGAAATTGACCGCGAGGCGCCGGTCACAGATGGCGTTTCACTCCTTGGCGATTTTCTGCAGGCCGATCCTAAAGAGTTCCTGCTTGGTCTTCCACCGGCTTCGATGGAATATGCACGCCTCCAGAAGGCGAAATTCACCCTCGATGGACTTCTGGCCGAGGGTGGATGGGGGCCAGCGGTTGCGGTAGAAGCGCTTAAGCCCGGGCAGAGCGGACCCGAAGTGGTGGCGTTGCGTGATCGACTGGTGGCGATGGGATATATTCGACGGTCCGCGGTCGCGACCTATGATGCTATGCTCCAGATCGCGGTTCAGCGTTTTCAGATCGACCACGGATTGAATCCGGATGGCGTCGCAGGACGGGTGACCATGTCGGAGATCAACCGACAGGTCGAGGACCGCATTCGCTCGGTGACAGTGGCGCTGGAACGCGAACGCTGGATGAATTTCCCTCGTGGTGAAAGGCACGTCTGGGTAAATCTCGCTAATTTTTCCGCGGAGATCATCGACGACAGTGACCTTACGTTCCGCACGCGCAGCGTGATCGGCCAGAATACGGAGGACCGCCGCTCTCCGGAATTTTCCGACGTAATGGAATATATGGAGATAAATCCAAGTTGGTATGTGCCGCGCTCCATCGCCGAAAATGAATTCCTGCCTCAGATGATCGAGACACAGGGCGAGGCCGAAGAGTTTCTGGAAATCGTGGATGAGGAGGGCGAGGTTGTGGATAGGGCCTTGATCGATTGGTCGCTATTCAACCCCGAAACATTCCCTTTTCACCTTCGTCAGGCTCCGGGACCGACAAACGCGCTGGGATTCGTGAAGTTCATGTTTCCCAACAGACACAACATCTATCTACACGACACGCCCGAAAAGCTTCTGTTCGCACATGAGAGACGTGACTTCAGCCATGGTTGCATCCGGCTGGACTCACCATTTGAGTTCGCCTACGAAATCCTCAGCCGTCAGGTGGAGGAACCGGTGAGCCATTTCAGTGAAATTCTGGAATCCGAGGAGAAGACAACGGTAGTTATTTCCGAGCCCATTCCTGTGCATATCGTTTACAGAACCGCTTTCACCACGCCGGATGGTCGGCTGAATTTCCGTCGCGATATATATGGACGCGATGCGAAGATTTTCGAGGCGCTGGCCGAAGCCGGGGTCGTGGTCGCAGGGGTGGGTACCTAGGGATTTCGGAGTCCCAAGGGTGCCCGCATAACGCTGCCGCAGAGGAAATATGGGTTTCAAAGTGTCCGAGATCGCCGCCGCGCTTGATGCGGTGGCATATGGCGATACCGAACTGACGGTTGAACGGGCCGCCGAACCCGCCGATGCGGGAGTGGATGATCTCGCGCTGGCCATGACAAAGGACTACGCGGCCGATCTCGCCAAAGGAAGCGCTCGGGCCGCATTGCTATGGGTCGGAGCGGATTGGAAAAGCTTCGAACTGGAAGCCGCGGTCGCGGTGCGACGGCCTCGCTACGCGATGTCAGGCCTGACCGCGATGATGGATTCAGGGCCGATGATCGAGGTCGGCATTCATCCGACGGCGATAATCCATGAGACCGCCATGATCGGGGAGGGCGCCGCCATCGGTCCATTGGTCTGCATCGGCGCAAACGTCAGGATCGGGTCGCAGGCCAGGATCGCGAGTCATTCCAGTATCGCGGAGAGTGTATCGATCGGATCGAATGCGCTGCTTCACGCGGGCGTTCGCATCGGGAGCGGGGTCAGGATAGGGGATCGTTTCATCGCACAGCCCGGAGTGGTGATCGGTTCAGATGGCTTCAGCTTCGTAACGCCCGAAAAATCCCGTGCCGAGGCGGTTGGCGAAACGATGGGAAACGTAGATGGCATATACGACGCCCAAAGATGGTCGCGCATCCATTCACTTGGATCGGTGGTCATCGGTGATGATGTGGAGATCGGTGCGACAACCTGTGTGGATGCCGGAACAATCCGAAGCACCAGTATCGGAGACCGAACCAAGATCGACAATCAGGTTCATATCGCACATAACTGCGAGATAGGCTGCGACTGCCTGATCGCCGGACAGGTAGGGATGGCCGGAAGCGCCAGAATTGGCAACAATGTCGTGCTGGCCGGCAAGGTCGGTGTCGCGGACAATACGCTTGTAGGCGACGGTGTGATCGCCGGTGGAGCTACAATGATCATGTCAAACGCACCCGCCGGACAGGTGCTCATGGGGTCCCCGGCCATGAGGATGGAGAATTACGTCGCGGCCTACAAATCTCTGCGCCGATTGCCACGCCTCGCTTCGCGTCTCGCGGAATTACAGAAAACTGTTTCAAAGTCCGACTCCACAGATTAGTGCAATCGAAAGCTGCGGGTAGCCAATGACGGTTCGGGAAAGAGTTATAAAGATCATCGCGGCTCAGGCGATGCTTGAGGTCGAGGATGTCATCGGTGGACACACGCTGGAAGATCTCGGCATCGGCAGTCTTGGATTGGTGGAAGCGGTTTTCGCCATCGAGGAAGAATTCGGGATCGAGGTGCCTTTCAATGCGAACGAACCCGAAAGGAGTGGATTCGATATTTCCTCGATCGATGCCATTGTCCGGGCAGTGGAAGCGCTTCTGAAAGACCGGCGGGAATGAAACGCGTCGCCATTACCGGCGCTGGCACGATAAATCCGTTGGGGCACAACGTCGCTGACACGTTGGAATCGATGCGGGAGGGACGTTGCGGAATCGAGCCGCTCGATATCCGGGATGTCGACAGGCTTTCGGTCAGGATCGGCGGACAGGTCAAGAACTATGACGAACACGCCCATTTCAACCGCCAGCAGATCGCGCTGTTTGATCGGTTCACCCAATTCGCGTTGCTCGCCGCCGATCAGGCGATAGAACAGTCGGGACTCGAATTTACGGGTGCGCTCGCCGCGCAGTCGGGGGTGGTGCTTGGCACATCCGGAGGCGGGCTATCCACACAGGACGAAAACTACCGCGCGGTCTATGAAGGCGGGAAGAACCGGGTACATCCGTTCGTCGTGCCAAAACTGATGAACAACTCGGCGGCGTCCCATCTTTCCATGCAGTGGAATCTCAGAGGACCCTCTTTCACGGTCGCCACCGCCTGTGCCAGTTCCAACCACGCGATGGGGCAGGCGTTTCACATGATCCGATCCGGTATGACGAAGGTGATGGTCACCGGTGGATCGGAGGCCATGCTCTGCTTTGGTGGTGTGAAGGCCTGGGAAGGACTGCGTGTGATGTCGAAGGACGCCTGCCGCCCGTTCAGCGCAACCCGCAATGGGATGGTGCAGGGTGAGGGCGCCGGCATATTCGTGTTCGAGGAAATGGACCAGGCCCGTGAGCGCGGGGCGGAATTGCTTGCGGAGGTTATCGGCTTTGCGATGACTTCGGATGCCACCGATATCGTGATGCCGTCCCGACAGGGTGCGGCTCAGGCTATCAAGGGGGCCATCCAGGATGCCGGCGTCAAACCTTCACGTATCGGCTATATCAACGCTCACGGCACGGGAACCGCCGCAAATGACAAGACCGAATGCGCGGCCGTGTCCGATGTATTCGGTCCCCATGCCGACGACTTGATGATCTCGTCAACCAAATCGATGCACGGACATCTGATCGGAGGCACAAGTGCGGTGGAACTGTTGGCCTGCATCATGGCCGTACGGGATGGTGTGATCGCACCGACGATCGGATATGAGGAACATGACCCGGAATGCGCCTTGGACGTGGTTCCCAACGTAGCACGGGAGGAGAGGGTCGATATCGCGGTGTCCAATGCATTTGCTTTTGGAGGCCTGAATGCCGTCCTGGCGCTCAAGGCAATCTGATATCCAGAATTTAAGGAGTGACGATGATCCGGCACAATGGGCGTGACTGGATGTTGGAATGACCCTCGGCGTCGAAAGTGAGCGCATCGACCATTCCCGGTCTCCGAAAACGAT
Organism: uncultured Rhodobacter sp.; assembly: GCA_965201085.1. Classification (GTDB taxonomy): domain Bacteria; phylum Pseudomonadota; class Alphaproteobacteria; order Rhodobacterales; family Rhodobacteraceae; genus JAPOUP01. Next base: position 63,108 of record CBDAVS010000030.1, read on the forward strand.
GCCATCTGCGCGTGGCAGGTCCGACTCCGTTTAAACAGGGTGAATACGCCGCCGAGTTCGGTGGCCGGAGCCATTGGCGTTCCTATCAACCAGACCCGGCCAGCGGTGCATGCAGACTGTCTTGCCTTTTAGCTGGGAGTCTATCGCTCGGAACGCACCTGCAGATCGCTGAAACCCGCGCTGAAACCCATGAGCGAAACGGTTAGATTGACCTTTCGATCCGCCGCACGCGCCGGAACGATGCTTAGATTGGCTCTCAATCCACCTTTGAAGGCATTTACATCCGCTTCCACCAATCCAACGCGGCTTACGCATCCCAAACTACTGCACCAGAGGAACGGATAGCTCTTCGGTTCGCCTCCATCGACCGAGATTTCCACCGGAACGGTCAGCAGGGTTTCCAGCGGGGTGACAACCGTCGCACCGGCGATCAGTTCAACATCATCGGTCACGGGAAAGACGCTGAATTCGGCAACGGGATTGCCTGAATTGTCCACCAAAAGCTGGTACAGCTGGCAGGGATCGGGATTTTCGTCCATTCTGACGCATCTGACGTCCCAGTCACCATGTACCGCACCGATATACATGGTTTGGCTTTCATCATCGGGGTCTTCCGGCCCGGTTCCTACGGCCGTGGGTTCACTCAGCCCGGATTCCGTCACTTCAACGGTTGCCGTGTTGTCATCTGTCTCATTTACTTCGGCGGTCTGTGCCAGTATCGGCGAGGCACCAATCAGCAGTAGAAGCGGTGGAATTCGTTTCATGCTGGTCATCGGGATTCCAAATACGGTCATTGTCCCCTCTTATTCATACGATCTGCAAGACGGTGCGTTCCAGGATTTTGCGGGGTTGGCCATGTCCGTGTCAGACCTGTTCCATGCGAATTCCCCCGAACCGGGAGCATCGGGTTTCGGGCCTTCATCTTTCGCTTTCCGGGTCAAACGGTTTAACCATTAACTGCCTATGGATTATGCCGTCATCCAATCAGCGTCAATAAGCGTTTTGATCATTGATGACGATAGGTTGAATTGCATTTGATATTCCGGGTGGAGTTGGTGGTGTGTTGGAAGGAACGCACGCAGCGGCATATAGAGGGTCGCGCCGTCTTCAACTGAATCCTCACATCCCCACCGTTTACCTAGTGCCTGCCAGAAAACCCCGTGTTTTTCCGGTGACAGGGCCGGATCCGGCGGATTCCGGCTTCACGGGACCCTAGCCGGGCCCCTCGGGGCTTCGACGGGACGGTCGGAGGCGGGAACATATGGTGAACATTCGGGCCTCCGCCGGCCCGCGGACACGCCGGTGCGGGCCCCGCGGCGGCGGGGCCTTCCGTGGGCCGGTTCATCGGTGGGCGCCCCGGTCAGGCGGCGGCGGGGAGCACGGGGCGCTCCCTCGCCCGCGGCATCAGGCCGGGGCGGTGGACGTTCGCGGCCAGCACCGCCAGCGCCACGGCGCCGGCGAAACCCTTCTTTCCGTGGCTCCGGCATCCCGGCAGGCCCCAGCCGGTCCGGAGGGCTGTGCGGACCGCGGTCGAAGCTCACCACCGACAGGTCGGGGAACCGGGCCCGCGCCTCCCCGCCCATGGGGACCGCCACGTCCACGTCGCTCCCCTCCCACATGACGGAACGGTTCGGGAGGAATCCGTGACGGTCCTCAGAGTTTGTTCCATAAGTTGAGTGGTCCCGCCGGATGTGGCATTCCGGTTGGTGAACGCACCCAGATACGGAGATCGCCATGCCCTGGAACAGGACCACCCAACAGCTCCATAAGCGCCCGGACGACCACAGTCAAAACGACCTGACCGACGCCGAATGGACCGTCATCGGGCCGATGCCGCCGAAGCGGGGAAGGATGGGACGGCCGCGCGGGGCCGACCCTCGGTTGGTGTTCGACGCGGGCCGGCATATCCTGTCCACGGGATGCCGGTGGCGCGCGTCACCCTCTGGATATCCACCGTTTTCCACCGTCCGGAACCATTTTCACGCATGGCGGCGGAGCGGGCTCCCGGAGCGTATCGCGCATCGTCTCCGGGACCTCGCGCGGCGGTGTCCGGGGCGCACCGCGGAGCCGGCCGCCGCCCCGGTCGACAGCCGGTCGGTGAGGACCGCGGAGAGCGGCGGCCCCCGCGGCCACCACGCCGGCAGGAAGGTGAAGGGAAGGAAAAGGCACCTGATCGTGGACGCCGGCGGCACGCCGGTCGTCATGACGGTTCACACCGCTGACATCCAGGACCGGGACGGCGCACCGGACCTGACCGCGGAGCCGCCGGAGACGGTGCCCACGGTGTGCAGGCCGTTCTCCGACGGTGGCCACCCGGGTCCGAAGCCGCGGGAGCGGCCTGGGGGATGGGGTTGCCGGACGTGACCGGGACCGTCGGAAAACCGGAGGATGTCAAAGGGTTCACTGTTCTCTACCGCCGGTGGGTCGCGGAGCGGACCTTCGCCTGGATGGGCCGGTGCCGCCGCCTGTCGAAGGACTGCGGGCGCCTCTGCGGGAACCCGCCGGCATCCGGGGTGAGGCATCACGCGCCACCGGTCCGGGCGTGAGTGAGGCACGAACGAACGCTGGCCGCCCGCCGGTTCCCGCCCAGGCGGGTGACGAGGGCGTCAGCTCCATGAAAAACAATGGTTTGATCATATCAGTGACTTATGAGTCAAACTCTCAAGGACGCGGACGGGGACGCCGGGCTCCACCGGGACCCCGGCCTTTCCCTTCGATATCCAGCGGGTGTGCGGCCCGGATATCGGGTGCGCCTTCCCGCGATGCGGGACCGTCCCGCCCTTCAGGATCCGCCGTCCGGTCAGGTCCGCCCGGTGCCTGACATGGCCGATGAAGCCCCGGATACTGTCCGATGGGCCCGGGATACCCAACATACCGTCGATCTCCGCGCGGCCCGCCTCCGCCCTGTCCGCCAGCTTCAGCGCCAGCCGGAGCGGCGCCTCCACGTCCCTCGGGCGCGGGTCGGCGAGCCGTGACGTGGCCACCCGGAGGTAGCCTTTCCGGAGCTTTCCGCAAAGGTATTCCTTCCGCCGCCAGCCGCGCGGCTCAGGCCCCCCGCAGGCCCGGGACACGTCCCGGACCATGCACCGCGCCGCGTCCATCAGCAGGCTGCGGTCGGTCGGATGATGCACGTCGGTCCCGGCCACAAAGGAATGACGGCGGCCGCGCGACGCGGCGCCAGGCTTTTCCGCGGCCACCCTGTGGCCCCTCTCCACGACCGTCCTTCCGACCTCGGCGGTAAGCTCCGGCGAGGGGAGCGACACGCTGTCAACCAGACGCCGGTATCCGTATCCGTCCACGTCCCATGATCCGTGGCCCGGCCTCCGGCCTTCGCCGGATCGGGATGTGTTGGTTCGCCGGTTCCCGAAGCCGGTCGGAACCGCACCCGGGACCCTGCTTCACCACGCCGGGCACCAGGATGGTCAACGGTTGCATCCCCGGCCTGTCGACCCGGCGGCTCCTTCCGGGCAGCACCATCCTGCCCGGAAGCCCGAACAGCCGCTTTCGGGTCCCTTCGTCGCCGCAGGGATCCTGGAGGCCGATCAGGATCCCCGGGATGTCGTCCCTCGACCTCACGTTCAGCCTGATCCTCCTGATGTCGGGGGCGTCGGGCCTCCGCTGGGTGTCGTGGACCTTGCGCATGGGGGCCTCCTGAAGGGGAGGATTGGCGGATTCCACGACATACCCTGACTGCCATATCCGGTGATTCCCCGCAGGGCGGATTCCGTCATTTACCGCAAAAAACCTATAGCTTGGCAGTTTTCTGGCGGACACTACCTATGGATCGATTCGACTTCGCTCATTCCCCGTAGGCGAGAAAACTTGCTCCAACGTGACGGGTGTGGACGCGGCTATCCGCGAGAGTTTCGTGCGGCAATGGTGCGGGCTCATGGCTATCGACGTGCGGGTGCGTTACTCTGTCTCTATTCGCCAACTCCGAGCGGATCATATGTTCGCATCGATTATCGCTCGCAGCTATGACCGTTTCGGCAGACAATCCAGAAGCAATGCCGCTTCCGAGCATGGTGCGCGGTTTGCCATTTGGTCGAGACCATCGGGCCTTTGCGGATTTTGACGATCAGATCGCAGACGGTGAATCCCGCTTCGGCGGCCATCGTCATGAAATCGCAATGTGCCCACTGTGAACGGTGAGAGTTCACCATGTCCGTGATCTTCGCCAGGAGCAGCCCCTTTGGTTTCAGAACACGCTTGGCCTGCCGGAGGAAGGGCGGGTAGAGATAGGAAAGAGTCCAGCCCTGTTCCCTGCCGCAGACCACCGTCGCTCCGAAGTCCTCGTCGAACCGCTTTCGGCTCTTGTCGCGGCCCTGTGGTCCGACATGCGGCGGATCGTAGACCACCACGCCGAAAGAGGCGCTGGCCACACCCTCCATTTTCCGGTTGTCGCCGATGATCGTCGGATTGAATTTCGGGTCGATGTCCATGGAAACGACGTTCATACTCGACCCTTTCCAGATCCGACCCCGGTTATAGGTTGCATCCAGAATCGGTTCGGGTGGAATTGACGGATAGAAGGCAAGCATTTTCTCCAGCAGTCCGGCGTCACTTCCTTCCCATACGCTGCTGATCGGTTCGTAACGCCGTTCCGATTCCGACGTTCGTTGAGGTGTTGCTTCACCCAAGGGTTCCAAGAGTTTGGCCTGTAGGGATATTTCGTTCATGAAGCACACCCTGCGCCACTTGGCCGGCTGTCATCGGCGTTAGATTCCAGGTAGCGGATAGGTTCTCGGTCCGTGGAATGGATCAGGTCGTCGATCCGATCAATGGCGTTCATCGGCCTGCGGTGCCTCAATCGCTTTCCAGTGGTTTCATTTTCAGCCGGGTGATCCGGTTGTCCCTGCGAGCCACCACCTCGAACCGGAATCCATGGAAGGAGAATTCCTGCCCCTGCGCCGGAATCATCTGCGCCTCGTGAATCACAAGGCCTGCCACCGTGTTCGCTTCATCGTCTGGAAGGTTCCAATCATTCGCACGGTTCAGGTCCCGAATAGTCATCGCGCCGTCAACCAGGAAATGGCCATCGTCGCTTTTTCGTACCGACTGTTCGGAATTGAAGTCGAACTCGTCGGTGATCTCACCCACGATCTCTTCAAGGATGTCTTCAAGGGTGATCAGACCCTGCAGGCTCCCGTATTCATCCACTACAAGCGCGAAATGCGTCTGCCGCCGCAGAAACTGCCGCATCTGATCGTCAAGCATCGTTGTGTCGGGAACGAAATAAGGCTGCATGGCGACTTTCCGGATATCGAAGTCCTCGTAGGAGTCGCTCGTTTCACCGACCTGACGCCAGCGGCTATGCATGGCGCGCAGCAGGTCCTTCGCGTGAATGACACCGATGATGTTTTCGGGATCGGTGCTCCAGACGGGCAACCTGCTGTGGCTTGACGCCAGACATTGTTCAAGGATCTTTTCGGGATGCTGTCCGGCATCGATCATTTCAATATCGCTTCGGTGTCGCATGATTTCGTCGACGGTGCGGTCGCCGAGATCCAGGGCACCCAGCAAACGGTCCCGATCCTCCTTTTCGACAGCGCCCTGGGAATGGCCAAGCGTGATCGCACCCACGATTTCCTCACGTACGGACAGTATCTGGCTGTCGGGATCGGTTCTGACGCCGAAGATTCGCAGCAACGCCCTTACGAAAACCCGGACGGCACCAACCACCGGGGCGAAGAACAGGATCGCGATCCTTATAGCCGGTGATACCAATGAGGCGGCACGTTCGGAATTCGTAATCGCATAGGTCTTCGGCAATACTTCGGCGAATACCAGGACCAATAGCGTCATCACAAGGGTCGCGACGGCAACACCCGACTCACCGAACGATCTTGTAAACAGGGTCGTGGCGAGAGATGCCGCAAGGATGTTGACAAGATTGTTGCCGAGCAGCACCGAGCCGATGAGCCGCTCGCTGTCCTCGGTGATTCTGAGTGCGCGCGCCGCGCCTTTGTCACCTTTATCCGCCTGGGCTCGCAGCTTTCCGCGGCTTGCCGCTGTCAGCGCCGTTTCGGAACCCGAAAAGAACGCGGACAGGACCAAAAGCCCTGCTATCGCAGCTGCCGAGAGCCAAAAGGCGGTGTCGGGAACGAAAGTGGTGGCATCCATGGTCTAATTCCTAAGTTTCGACCACTTTATGGGGATCGGGCCGCGTTCTTTCAAGAATGGACGGACCGGCGCGGATTTCGATCCAAGTGTCGGAACCCATATGTCTTCGATAGTTTGGTCTGTGGCTGAAAGATTCGGAATCCACCGAGCTTAGCTAATTCGGGTCGGCCAGCGGGTGATGGTCAAGCACCAGACGCTTAAGACGCTCATCCAGAATATGTGTATAGATTTCGGTTGTCGAGACATCCGAATGGCCAAGCAGGGTCTGTATCGATCGCAGGTCCGCACCGTTGGCCAGGAGATGCGTCGCGAAAGCGTGTCTTATGGTATGCGGCGTAACTTTGGATGGCGAAACACCGCCAGCCACGGCAAGGGTCTTGACGAGCAGGTAGAACCTGTTTCGTGTCAGATGCCCGGACTTGCCACGCGAAGGAAACAGGAAGCGCGAGGGTGAGCGACCTTTCTCACGCTCGGCTTTTTCCATTTCGTCGCGTAAAACTGTCCAATCGCTCAACGCGGCACGGGCCGGTGGTGAGAGCGGCACCATACGTTCCTTTCCACCCTTTCCCCGGACAAGCAGAAGTCTTGGATCGCCCCTGACCGCTTCGACCGGCAGTCCAACAAGTTCACTGACGCGCATGCCGGTCGCGTAGAGCAGTTCCATCAGGCAGAGGTTGCGTTTGCGGTCCGACTCGCCGCGGCCGTGTTCGCGCGCCGCGGCCAGCAATCGATTGACCTCATCCAAACTCAGGACTTTTGGCAGTGCCCGTCCTGTTTTGGGCCCCTTGATCTGAATTGCGGGATTGTGACAGCGCCAGTTCTCCTCGAAAGCGAATTTGAAAAACTGCTTGATCGCCGCAAGCCTTCTGGCGCGTGTTGATTTCGCAAGCCCCTGTGCATCGCAATTCAACAGATACTCCTCGATATCGCGATGCGATGCGTCTTCGAGTCCGCGCTCGCGGCCCTCGAGCCATTGGAGAAAATCCTTCAGATCCCGAGCATAAGCCAGTTGCGTGTTTTTCGCGGCGCCGAGTTCCGCCGCCTGGGCCTCGATGAACGCCGGAATCCAGGTCAAACTCATGTCCGTCGGTCCAGGATCATCGTTTCAAGTGCCGCACGGCGCGCTACGTTCTCCAGTCCGACCGCGCGAAACAGTGCGATCGCCTCGACAATGCCACCGAGGTCGCCCATGCCGCCATCGCGCATTCGCATGACCGCATACAGGACCGCCACGCCTAGAGTCCGGTGTCCTGTTAGATCCGACAGCCCATACAATTCACTGGGTACGCGAAAGCCTTCTGCGATGGCAAAGGCCAGATCGTTCGGTACCGCGACAGCCGCCGGATCTCCCCTAGCGACCGCTTGGAGAAAGCGCTCATCGGCATCGACAGGTATATGTTCCATCGCCACGGCTCGATAGTCTTTCGACAGTAGCCGGATACGATATGCCAGCGCCTTGGCGGGCGCTTCCAACTCAAGTTCCCGGAGATCCTCGGCATAGAGTTCGGCAAGAATCGCTTCGAGTCCCAGATGCCGCATCACCTGCCACGCCTCCGGTAGCGCCTTTGCGATCCGGTCAGGTTCTCGTTCCCGGATTGCCGCATCGAGGTTTTGGATCGCCGCGGAGCGATCCCAGACCCCACCTGAAGCCGCAGGTTTCCGCTTGGTATAGAGCCCAAGCAGGAGATTCGCCGAAACCGCACCGGTCTGCGCCAGTCTTTCGGCCGCTTCGATCTGGGCCTTCCATCCAATATTCGATCTCAGGTCGGCCTGAGCGAACGCCCGGGGCAGCATCAACGTGGGCAGCGGCTCCCCGATCGCCTCGTGGATCCGGAACGTCAGCGGGCTGGGATATCTCGGTGGCTGCACGGGTGACGCGAAATCGTCCATCTCCGGTGTCAGGAACCGCGTCAGGAGTTCCGCATCGGGTTCGTCGATCGTTCCGAGCGATCGGGCGGTCTCAAGCGTCAGCGCCGCCGCATCATAATCGCCCTTGCGGACAAGACAGAAGACCCGCGCCGAAAGGGAGTCCAGCAGACCTGGAGTCCGCAGAAGTCTCGCGCAGGCGTTTCTCTCCGTACCTGTCAACAGACTGACGTCGAACCAGCGGCGAAAACGTTCGGTATCGTCCGCACCGGCGAGTTCAAGAAGTGCCTGAGCCTGATCGACTGCTCCGAGGTTCAGAAGCAAATCAATGCGGGCGAGAAACAGCAGACCGTCATCGTCGCCGTCAGTAGGTGGATCCGTTTCGGCCAGAAGGAGCACGAACAGAAGTCTCCTCATTGATGGAAGCAGACCATAACTCGTCTTTTCGAGCAGAATGGCGATCTCCGAACTGGAGGCCGCCCCCCAGAGGTTACGGGGCAGGCCGGTCGCGTCGGCGGATAGAAGCCCGGCGGAATCAGGCGTCACGGAGGTGATCGGCGCGATGCGGATGACTTCCCGTTGACGACTCGATTCGGTCAGGCTCCATTCGGCCCACGGTCCTTCGGAGAAGGGCGTGGAGGTCGTGTCCACAAGCGCTTCGGACAGCCAGTCAATGGCTGACAGCGGTGCCTGCGCCCATGCGGCTGCGCAACTGAAAGCGACTGCGATGACGGTGTTGGTTGCTTTAGTCAGCATCGAGCTCTATCGCTTCGATGATATCCACCTGGCGGGGTGGTAGATCCGCAAAATAGGCGAATGCGACCAATCCCAACAGTGCGAGACCCAACAGAACCGCGACGACTTTCAGGAAGGTGTAGAATCTCATTTGCGCCTCGCTCGATGGCCGTATGGACTTTCGGTGATCGATATCGAGTCGATCCGGGAGCATATATGGCATTTTCTTACGGGAATCTCCAAGGATTTCCGGAGGGAATTGACGGATGGAGACGTCCATGGATTTCATTCTGAAAAAAACCGTCGCTCTGGTGGGTATGATGGGCTCCGGCAAGACCACGATCGGCACGGCCGTCGCGAAGGCCCTGTCGGTGCCGTTTCTCGACAGCGACGCGGAGATCGAGAAGGCCGCGAACCTTTCGATCACCGAGATATTCGCACGTGACGGCGAGCCTTTCTTCCGTCGGAAGGAGACGCAGATAATCACCAGGCTGCTGGAGAACGAGAGGGGAGTTCTCTCGACCGGCGGGGGAGCTTTTCTCAACCCGGAGAACCGACGTGTAATTTCGCAAAAGGGTATCGCTCTCTGGCTTCGGGCCGATCTGGACCTGCTCTGGAACCGGGTCAGGCACAAGGATACGCGGCCGCTTCTGAGGACCGCCGATCCGTATGGGACCCTGGCCGATCTACGCGAAGCGCGCGATCCGGTTTATGGGCTCGCCGAACTGCATGTTGACACGTATGAAAGATATTCGATTCAGGATACAACGATTCAGGTTCTCAGAACGCTGTTGGCACGGCCCGACATTCTTCAGAGGCGGTTATGACAGACACGGTACAGGTTGAAATCGGGCGGAGATCCTACGGCGTCAAGGTCGCACAGGGCCTGATCGGTCGGGCGGGCATGGAGGTGGCTCCCCTGCTGCAGCGGTCGCAGGTCGCGGTTCTGACCGACGACATGGTGGCGGAACTGCATCTGGGGACCCTGCGTGACGGATTCGGGTCGGAGGGTATCGCTAGCAGGCATCTGATATTACCCGCTGGTGAAAAGACGAAGTCCTGGAAATGGTTTACCCATGTCGTCGACTGGCTGCTGGAGCATCGAATCGAGCGCGGCGATATTCTTGTGGTTCTTGGCGGAGGCGTCATCGGTGATCTGGGAGGCTTCGCGGCGGCGGTGTTACGGCGCGGGATCCGCTATGTACAGATTCCGACAACATTGTTGGCGCAGGTGGACAGTTCGGTAGGTGGCAAGACCGGTATAAATTCGTCTCATGGCAAGAATCTCGTCGGCGCGTTCCACCAGCCATCGCTTGTGCTGGTCGATATTGATGCGCTTGATACACTACCGCGGCGTGAATTTCTCGCTGGCTATGGAGAGGTCGTCAAATACGGGCTTCTGGGGGATGCGGATTTTTTTGAATGGCTGGAAATGAACGGGAAGGATCTGGTCGAAGGTGACGTCGACCGGCGGGCTCAGGCGGTGCGCCGTTCCGTGGAGCTAAAGGCGAATATCGTGGCACGGGACGAGACCGAGCGGGGTGAGCGGGCGCTGCTTAACCTAGGTCACACGTTCTGCCATGCGCTTGAAGCGGTGACGGGTTATTCGGATCGATTGCGGCATGGCGAGGGGGTCGCCATCGGATGCGCACTCGCCTTCGAGACCTCGGCCCGAATGGAATTATGCGCACGGGATGATTCGGAAAGGGTGCGCGCGCATCTGAAGGCGATGGGGATGAAAGCGGACTTGGCTGACATTCCGGGTGAGCTTCCGGATACCGACACACTGTTGTCGCTGATGGCCCAGGACAAAAAAGTAATCGGAGGTCGCCTTCGATTCATCCTTGCCCGGGATATCGGACGGGCTTTTATCGCGGAAGATGTGGACGTTGGATTGGTCCACTCGGTCCTGACCGATGCTTTAAGACAGGCTCGTCGCTCATCGTAAGTCTCGGAAAGCGAGTAAAGTCCGATTTTCTGACCATACCTGGCTTTCGCCAGAATCGACCTAAAACAGAAATACCGGATAAATATTGTAGTGGTGCCATCGCTATCTGGTAGCTAGTGTCCGCCTGAAAACCCCCAAGTCACTTATTTTTCGCGGTAAATGACGGAATCCGCCCTGCGGGGATTCACCGGATATGGCAGTCAGGGGACGATTTCACCACCATATGCAGCGGAATCCGCCAATCCTCCCCTTCAGGAGGCCCCGATGCGCAGGGTCCACGAACTCCAGCGGAGGCCCGGCGCCCCCGACATCACGAGGATCAGGCTGGACGTGAGGTCGCGGGACGACATCCCGGCGATCCTGATCGGCCTCCAGGACCCCTGCGGCGACGAAGGGAGCCGAAAGCGGCTGTTCGGGCTTCCGGGTCGGCTGGCGCTTCCCGGAAAGGGCCGCCGGGTCGGCGGGCAGGGGATGGAGCCGTTGACCATCCCGGTGCCGGGGGTCGTGAAGCAGGGTCCCGGGTGCGGTTCCGACCGGCTTCGGGAACCGGCGAACCAGCACATCCCGATCCGGCGAAGGCCGAAGGCCGGGCCACGGATCATGGGACGTGGACGGATACGGATACGGATACGGATACCGGCGGCTGGTTGACAGCGTGTCGCTCCCCTCGCCGGAACTCCTCGCCGGGGTCGGAAGGACGGTCGTGGAGAGGGGCCAAAGGGTGGCGGCGGAAAAGCCTGGCGCCGCGTCGCGCGGCCGCCGTCATTCCTTCGTGGCCGGGACCGACGTCCACCATCCGACCGACCGCAGCCTGCCGATGGACGCGGCGCGGTGCATGGTCCGGGACGTGTCCCGGGCCTGCGGGGGGCCTGGGGCCGCCCGGCTGGCGGCGGAAGGAACATCTTTGCGGAAAGCTCCGGAAAGGCCACCTCCGGGTGGCCACGTCACGGCTCGCCAACCCGCGCCCGGGGGACGTGGAGGCGCCGCTCCGGCTGGCGCTGAAGCTGGCGGACAGGGCGGAGGCCAGCCGCGCGGAGATCGACGGCAGGTTGGGTATCCCGGGCCCATCGGGCAGTATCCGGGGCTTCATCGGCCATGTCAGGCCCCGGGCGGACCTGACCGGACGGCGGATCCTGAAGGGAGGGACGATCCCGCACAGCGGGAAGGTGCACCCGATATCCGGGCCGCACACCCGCTGGATATCGAAGGGAAAGGCCGGGGTCCCGGTGGAGCCCGGCGTCCCCGTCCGCGTGCCGGGGACCGTCACGGATTCCTCCTGCACCGTTCGGTGATGTGGGAGGGGAGCGACGTGGACGTGGCGGTCCCCATGGGCGGGGAGGCGCGGGCCCGGTTCCCCGACCTGTCGGTGGTGAGCTTCGACGGCGGTCCGCACAGCCCCCCGGACCGGTTGGGGCCTGCCGGGATGCCGGAGCCGACGCGATGCCGCGGAAAGGCAGGCTGTCGAAGGCGGACCGTGTCCGGGAAAGCGGGGAGGCGTTCCACGGGGCACGGCGCGCCCACGCCGCCGGCGGGTCGGGCATCAACAGCCTGGAGCACCGCGGCCTGGACCGCGTCGGCGGCCACGGAAAGGAAGGTTTCGCCCGCGCCGTGGCACTGGCGGTGCCGGCGGCGAACGTCCACCGCCTCGGCCTGATGCTCCGGGAGAGGGAGCGCCCCGTGCTCCCCGCCGCTGCGGGGCCCGCACCGGCGTGCCCGCGGGTCGGCGGAGGCCCGGATGTTCATTATATGTTCCCGCCACCGGCCGTCCCGTCGAAGCCCCGGGCGGCGCCCCGAGGGGCCCGGCCAGGGTCCGGTGAAGCCGGAACTCGCCGGATTCGGCCCTGTCACCGGAAAAACACGGGGTTTTCTGGCAGACACCAGCTACCGGGTATAGGGTGCACTTCAGCCAACAGGGAGACGCCGCTATGCCGGTCATGGCGTTCGCCGATTCGGTTGGTGAAGTCGGAACGACAGCGACAACGTGGTTTCGTGCCAAAGAGCCAAGCGGACAAGGGCGCGAAGGTTTCCAATATTGACGCCGAGTCCCGGGTCAGCGCTCGGGTTCACGGGCGAGGTCCCTGTGCAGTCAACATGGAGACGGGCGGTGGAAATGTGAAGTAACGGTTAGAAAACAATCGGTTCCAAGGTCCGGTGGCAAATTCGGGGAAAGGGTATCCGCCGGACGTCTGGCAAGGGATGTCCTACCTGGTGCGGAAAGGACATGGAAGGCGGCGGGGGCGTTGACGTTCGCCGGTCGGGAGGACGGGACCGGAGCGCCCATTCGTAGGCTAAGATGCCGCAGGACAGCGAGGAACTTTAAGTTGAACATCGAGTGCCGACCCGAGACCATAGAGGAATCCCGCGCCGTTGCATACGGGCAGGGATGGGGCTGGGCGAGACACTGGTACGCGGTATCGAATTGCCAAGGGCGACGTATCCGCCAAATCCGGAAGTGCGGTGGTACGATGCGTGACGACGATGTCGTCGGGAAACCTTGGATTCCCGACAGTCCGGTCGAGTTGTTCCGGGACTTCGCCGAAAGGCTTCGTGCCATCCACGACGGTATCGCCGACAAGCGTCGGCTGAGGGAACTGAAGGCAAAGAAGCGGCTCTGGCTCGATATGCTCGAAGGCTCGGGCATGGCACCGCGAACACCTTCCGCCCAGGACCGTCTCTTTGTGCCCATACGCTCCTTGTCAGTCTTGCGCGGGGTGTTGAGCATACGGTGGTCGCCCCGGACACGGTGCCTGACCCGCACGGGCTTCTGGGTGACGGATTCGTTCGTGGACGCTTGCTTCCAAGGACGGTCGCATCTGGGCGGAGGTTCTTCTCACGCGCGTTGCGGAATATGACTGGAGGCGGACCCGCGGGGATGTCTTCCGACCACTTTACGAGCGTTTTGTGGATGATGCGACCAGAAGGATTTCGGCGAATACTACACGCCCGACTGGCTTGCGGAGACGCTGGTACGCGAT
>CBDAVS010000031.1:0-41310 GCA_965201085.1 uncultured Rhodobacter sp.
TGCTTCAGCGATCTGATGAGGTATGGATGGATACTGCCTCCCGTTGAGACGACCCTGCGTCGGCAGACCGATCAGTTCTTTCTGAAGCAGGGGCAGTTCAGTCCGGCGGTGTCGATCGAGTCGGTTTCATATCTTGCGAACCGGTCGCTTCTCAGGTCACATGATTTCATCGGACTGATGCCAGCCCATGTCGCTGCGCTTGATGTGGAGCGAGGATTGCTGGCGCAGGTGAACTGGGCTCCGCCTTTCGGAGCCGGACCAGTGGGTGTCTGCCATCGCGGCGATCACGCGCTTTCGCCTGCCTCGGCGGCCTTTCTTTCGGCCCTCAGACAGGTCACTCAGACCTTTGATCAAGGGTAATCCATAGGTTGGTATCAATAAAGGCGATATCGATATCCATTCAATTCGATTGTCGCAGAGCCGGTGGGAATGAGATTCGGGAACCGGTTCAAGGAATTTGAGAGGGTGGGATGGGCGTCTATCCGGAACTCGGCCTGTTCATCGGAGGCAAGTGGCGTGCGGGTGTCAGGGACATGCCAGTGGTTGATCCCGCCACGGAAGAAGAGATCGGGCGACTGCCCCGCGCGACGGTTAGCGATCTGGAGGACGCGATCGAAGCCGCCGAGGCTGGATTGAGGATCTGGGACAGGACGCCGCCGCGGATTAGGTCAGACATTATCCTGCGAGCGGCCGCGATCATGCGCGAGCGCCAGGAAGACATCGCCCAGGCGATCACCGCGGAGCATGGCAAGCCGCTTTCGCAGTCTCGGCTTGAAGTGATCCGTGGCGCGGAGTTTTTTGAATGGGATGCGGGCGAGGCCATGCGGTTCTATGGCCGCGTCATTCCATCGGCATCCGGTTCCAGACTCTCCGTGCACCACCGTCCTGTCGGCGTGGTCGCGGCTTTCTCGCCGTGGAACTTTCCCATGAGCCAGCCCGCCCGGAAGATCGCGGGTGCGCTGGCCGCCGGCTGCTCGATCATCCTGAAAGCCGCCGAGGAAACCCCGGCGGGCGCCGTGCACATCGCGCGCGCATTCGAGGAGGCGGGTCTGCCACCGGGCGTTCTCAATCTGGTCTTTGGCATACCTTCTGAAATCTCGGAGTTTCTGATTCCGCAGCCTTCGGTCCGTTTGGTCGCTCTGACCGGTTCAACCGTGGTGGGCCGTCATTTGACCCGTCTCGCGGCTGAGCATGACACCCGTGTTCTGATGGAACTCGGTGGCCATGCGCCCGTGATTGTGTGTGAGGACACCGATGTTGAAAGGGCGGCCGTAACCGGCGCGGTCCGCAAGATGCGCAATACCGGACAGGTCTGCACATCTCCCACAAGGTTCTTCATTCACTGTGACATTTTTGACGAATTCGTCGAGAGTTTCGTCCAGCGAGCGGCTGCGACGGTCGTTGGCAATGGAGTCCTTGATGGCGTCGAGATGGGACCGACCGCGAATGGTCGCCGCGTTCGGACGCTGACCGCTTTGGTGGAAGATGCGGTTGGGAGCGGGGCTGAATTACGTGCCGGTGGGGGACGCCATGGCAAAACCGGCTATTTCTTTCAGCCAACCGTGCTGGCCAAGGTTCCGCGTTCCGCGCGGATCATGCAGGAAGAGCCTTTCGGGCCGGTTGCCGTCCTGAATCCGGTGGCAAGCCTTGATGAGGCCATCGCGGAGGCAAACTCGGTACCGTATGGTCTGGCCGGTTACGGCTTTACCAATCGTGCCGATTACATTGACCGGATGATCGACGAAGTTGAGGTCGGCAACCTCTCGATCAACACGCTTGAGGCGTCGCTTCCCGAAACGCCTTTTGGTGGAATCAAGTCCAGCGGTTATGGTCGCGAAGGTGGCACGGAAGGGATTCAAAACTATCTGACGGTCAGGAACGTCTGGCATTCCGCACGGATCAACTGACGTGTGACGTTGATGCAAGGCCCATTGATTCCCGGTGCCTGTTCCAGCGGGCAATGAGATATTCAATGTCCCTCCGGTCGGTGGAACCCGGGCGAAAGCTGGCATTTGGCCTCGCTCCCTTGTCAAATCTATGGTCCCTGCGCCTTTCCGTCCGTCGGCCCCGCGCGATCGGTCGCCTGTGTCTGGACTGTTGGCAAGGATGCCGTGCAGCCTGGAATGCCGGTGATCCGCATTCCTGAGCGTGGAGGAGGTGGCACAATGGCAGTGGATTCATGCGGTACCCGCACGCCGAGATCGCTAAAGCAGGCGGATGCGGAACTTTAGCCGCCGGGAAAACGGCCTTGGGTGGACAGGACGGTTATCAGGATCAGTGGCGTGAGGCGTCGCGCTCCGGAATTCGCGCGGACCCGCGCCTGGTGTTTCCGGTGGAATGCGGTTCAGGTGTTCGATCCAAAGTGCGGACCGATTGTCCGATGCCACACGCGTTGATCTCGCTATCCGGCCTCGTTTCGCCACCGCGGGGGTGACGCGGCCCCACCGATCGAGATGCCGTGTGAGACAGGTACGTGACTGGACGGCGCCATGGCTCCCATGACAGGGAAGCCGCACCGCAGCGCCGTAAATTATTGACAATCACTCCGCAAACCCGCACCGGTGCGAAGCCTGTAGCTCGTTGTAACTCTAGCGGAGCCGACATGTCCTCGATGGAAGAACCGAATCCGATGTCCGCGCGCCGGGCCGGGCCGATCCGGGGAGAGGCGAATGTTCCCGGAGACAAGTCAATCAGCCACCGGGCGCTGATTCTTGGAGCCTTGGCTGTGGGAGAAACCAGGATTTCCGGGCTTTTGGAGGGCAACGATGTATTGGTGACGGCATCGGCAATGCGAGCCTTCGGCGCGGAGGTGACCCGATCGGGGGAAGGTGCTTGGTCGGTATATGGCGTGGGTGTGGGTGGATTCGCAGAGCCCGATAACGTCGTCGACTGTGGTAATTCCGGGACGGGAGTGCGCTTGATAATGGGTGCGATGGCAACAACACCGATTACCGCGACCTTTACCGGTGACGTCTCCCTCCGCTCTCGTCCGATGGGACGTGTTACGGATCCACTGGCTTTGTTCGGCGTTCGCGCTTATGGCCGCGATGGCGGGCGGCTGCCTTTGACGTTGGTGGGCGCGGCCGATCCGGTGCCCGTGAACTTCGAGCTCCCGGTCGCTTCGGCCCAGGTAAAGTCCGCTGTTCTGTTGGCTGGCCTCAATACCATGGGCCAGACGGTGGTGATCGAGAACGATGCCACCCGCGACCATACGGAACGCATGCTTCGAGGATTCGGAGCCGAGGTGGCTATCGAGCGCGAAGGAGCGGTCCAGACCGTTGTACTGACTGGATATCCCGAACTCAGGGCGCAGGATATGACCGTTCCCCGTGATCCGTCCTCCGCCGCGTTTCCGATCTGCGCCGCGCTGATTTCAGAAGGTTCCGAAATCGTGGTGCGCGGAATTGGGGTGAACCCCACGCGAACGGGACTCTTTACAACACTTACCGAAATGGGAGCGGATATTGAATTCGAGAACGAGCGCGAGGAGGGAGGTGAAGCTGTCGCGGATCTGCGAGCCCGGTTTTCTCCGGTGTTGAAGGGCATCGAGGTACCACCTGAAAGAGCGGCCTCCATGATCGACGAATATCCGATTCTATCTGTCGTTGCCGCGTTTGCGGAGGGCCGGACGGTGATGCACGGGGTAGGTGAGCTGCGGGTCAAGGAGAGCGACCGTATCGACGCTATGGTGCGTGGTCTCGCGGCGAACGGCGCCGTCGTTGAGGAGGATGACGACACCTTCACCGTCCACGGTTGTGGCGCAGGCGGTTTGCCCGGTGGAGCGCGGGCTGAAACGCGGCTTGATCACAGAATCGCAATGTCGTTTCTGGTCGCGGGCATGGCGGCGGAAGAGCCGGTCACCGTGGACGATGCCAGTCCCATCGATACCTCGTTTCCAACATTCGAGCCGTTGATGGCGGGGCTGGGTGCCTCATTGGAGCGGATCGGGGAATGAGTGGAATCCCAGGCTGAATTCCAACGGGCATGAGGCCGTTGACATCGCAGGCCCGCCCGACTCAGGTTTTGGGCTACGGTCCTGACGCGGCGGTCACTGCAGGATTTCGCCGTGATGACGTTGGGAAGGGCAAAAGTATGTTCGATGGATGTTTCGGATGAATGTGAGGACAGTATGGTTCGGGACGGGAATTTCAATATGGCCGATGGCGATCGCTACGGGGGTGATCGTTATGTCTTTGAAGGTCCGTTTCGCTCCTTGCCTGCCGGACCACGTCCAACGCGGCGACCGTGGAGACCATCACCGACCTGTCGTCAGATTTCCACGGGAAACAGACAGAAACTTCCATCAGTCGGTCACGGCATGATCCTTGATCAAGAAGCTGGGACTGACCGCGCCGTGACCCTGTTTCAGGAGCTGCCGGCACTTGATTTTCGCACTATTGGATTGGGCCATGTGTCGGTTCAATGCCAGTATCGCTCACGGTTGCGCCCATTCGCACCTGACGGAGTTGCGAGCGACCCGGACCGGTTCATTGGCCGGTGCGATGGCCCGGTATCCTGAAATGAATATTATTGTGGCCGTCGATGGCCCCGCCGCGTCCGGCAAAGGTACGATTTCGAAGGCGGTCGCGAAGCATTTTGGATTTCAGCATCTTGATACGGGTCTGCTTTATCGCGCTGTGGCCAGTAGAGTTATCGACGGCGAAGACGCCGCGGTGGCCGCACGGGCCCTTCGGGCCACCGATCTGAAGCGGAATGGCCTTCGCTCCGTCGAGGTCTCACGGGTGGCTTCGCATGTGGCGGCCAATGAGGAAGTCCGCGCCGCCCTGATTGGGTTCCAGCGGGATTTCGCGCATGACGAAGGGGGAGCGGTGCTGGATGGACGTGACATCGGAACGGTGATCTGTCCGGAAGCGGATTGCAAGATATACGTTTATGCTTCTGATGAGGTGCGGGCTGAGCGCCGCTACAGTGAACTGGTGAAAGACGATCCCTCGACCGATCTGAAACGTGTTCTATCCGAACTACGGGACCGTGACGCACGGGATAGGGCGCGTGCTGCGGCACCGCTGCGACCTGCCGGTGATGCCGTCCTGCTCGACACCGGTCGAATGACGATAGACGAGGCCTCGATGAGCGCGGTGGCGATCGTAGAGGAAGCGATTATCCGTATGCGTTTACTCTGAGTCGCGACGCCCGCATTTCAGGCACTTTCCGGAAGCCATCGGGTTGCGTCGATCTCTGACAGCCATTACTGAAGGCGGCTAGCGGATGGCATCGTTTTGGATAGAGCCAAGGTCTCCGAGAGTCGTTTGGTGGCCATAATCCGCTGCGGTCGACACCTCTATACTCCATGCTGAACTAGAAATCGCTTGAATCGTCGGAAATCGACAATCGGGAATTCCTGGAACCGGCATCCAAACCGGAAAGGTGGCCATGATCGCGTTGGACTGGATAACTGAAGTTGTGGCTGCGGGTGAATCCGAGATGCTTGAGTTCAAGGCGATGATCCGGTGCCCATCGCGAGGCGACGAAAACCGTCTGTGCGATGCTCAATCAACGAGGGGGCCACGTGTTCTGTGGAATCACGCCGGATGGACAGGTGATTGGCCAACCTGTGAGCGAGCGTACGATCGAGCGGCTTGGTGCCGAGCTCGCCAGAATTGATCCTCCGGTCTTTCCGGTGGTCGAGCGGATACCGGTGGAAGATTGCCGGGAAGTCATTGCGGTCTCCATCGGTTCCGGACAGGCCAGACCCTTTATGTATCGCGGAAGCGCATACCGGAGAATCGGCAGCATAACGGTCGAGATGCGCTCCGAGGAATATCGCCGGATGCTTTTCGAGCGAATGCACAGCGAGTCGCGCTGGGAGAACGAACCCGCTGAAAGATGGTCGATCGAGGATCTGGAGGTGGCAGAGAAACGTAATACCGTCGCCGAAGCGGTGAGGGTCGGTCGTTTGGACGAACCTGGCCATCGGGATCCGGAAAGTCTGCTGCGCGGGCTGGGTCTGTTCCGTGATGGTGTCTTGCTCAGTGCTGGGGCGGTATTGTTCGGCAAGGCAGAACGTTTGGAGGTGGAGATGCCGCAATGCCTGCTTCGCGTTGCGCGATTCCGCGGGTTCGACCGTTCGCAGTTTTTTGACAACCGGCAGTTCAATGGCAATGCATTCACGCTTCTTTCGAATGCCGAACGCTTTATACGCCCCCACTTCCAGTCCGAAGTGCAACACCGGCCCGCCTCCGGAGCGAGGGGGTGGCCCCGAGCGGAGGAGGCGGGCCGGTGTTGAGGGATTTTCCGGCCAGGGGGCCGGATTCCACGCGGAATGCGGCGGCTGTCCCTTCGGATCGGAGCGTAACCGGGCCTCCCGGCGGCGGCAGGGCCCGCGGCGGGAGGTGGCGCGCCCGTCCGGGCGAGGGAGGGGGTGGCCCGACCGAAACCGGGCGGGGGCGCCTGCGGAATTCCCTCTCCCCCGTCGGCCGACGGGGCGAAGCGCCGCAGGGAGGCCGCGCCCGCGCGAAAGCCTCCGCCGGCGTCAGGTGGCCGGGCGCCTTGCGGGGGCCCGCGTTCAGGATGTCCTGGACCCGCTTCACGCGGGCGTCCGTGACCTGCCGCAGGTCGGTCCCCTTCGGCAGGTACCGGGGCGGCGGCCCGTCGGTGTGCCCGTTCAGGCCCCGCTCCCACGAGTGGTGGGCGTCGGGAGGAGGAAGTCGGCCTCCAGCGCCTTCGCCACCTTCGCGTGCCCCGCGAACTCCCCGCCGCTGTCCGCCGTGACCGTGTGGACCCTGGCGCCGGGACCCTCGGGAAGGTCGGTCATCGCCCCGCCGGCCGCCTCCGCCCTCTTTCCGTCAACCCGTTGGACAGGCGTGAATTCCGGGCATCCGTCAACGGGCGACACCACCGCACCGCCGTGTCCCCCGCCGATCACCGTGTCCGCTTCCCAGTCGCCGATTCTCGCCTTCGCCCCGCCCTCTTTCGGGCGCTCCGGGATGTCCCTCCGGCCCGGGATGTGGCCCCGGCCCGCGTGGCGACCGCCCTGCCGGTCCGGTTCCTTTCCCCGCCGCCGCAGGTGCCCGCAAGGCGTTCCTCCGTCCCCGCGGTCCGCGCGTACGAGGTCGTATATCCGCTGACGGCCGACCATGCCGGGGTCCTCCAGCCGGAGACGCCCCGGGACCTGTTCCGGGCTCCAGCCCTCCCCGGCTTCGCCACGACCTTCGCCCGGCGCCCCTCCGTCAGCTTCCCCGGGACCGAAGAGGCCCCGCTCCGGCGCCCGGTGGCCTTCCTCCACGCCTGTCCCTGCCGGTATCCCCGCCCGCCGCCGTTGCGCCGGATCTCCCGCGATATGGTGGCCGGATGGCGGCCCGGCCGCCCGGCGATGGCCCCGTCCGAAAGCCCGCTTTTCCCCGTCGCGTATATCCGGCATCTTCCGTCGAAGGTCAGATGACGGTAGCCCTCGGGCATGACACTCTCCTATCCTGAGCACAGGGACTGTCGCCGTTATCCGGCCGATTCGCAGGATGCCGCACCCGAAACGCGGCTTCCCACCATCAACGGTGTTGCACTTCAGAGCGGAACGGGGGCGCTAAACCATGCCGATTTCCAGCCGGTTCGAGTCCGGTCGCATCCAGCGAATCGACAAGCCTCTCGATCCGCCGCTTGCGGTTCGGGAGGCGCTTGCGAATGCCCTCTGCCATCGCGACTATGCGATGGGTGGTGGTTCGATTGGTTTTGCGGCCTACGATGACCGGCTTGAGGTAACATCGACGGGCGCACCGCATTTTGGGCTAACTCCGGATGATTTTTTTCGAGCGGCACGAGTCACTGCCGTGGAATCCGCTTATAGCCCGCGCGTTCTACCGGCGCGGAATCATCGAGGAATGGGGCCGCGGAACCCTAAAGATGGTGGACCTGTCGATCTCGGCCGGTCTGCAACGTCCAGAAATCGAGGATGCGAAGAGGTGCGTCACAGTTCGGTTTCGTCGTGGTATGGTCACTCACGTTCCGAAGTCTCTGGATTTTTACGGTGGTGTTCGGTTTGATGTTCGGATTAGTGGTTTGAACGAGCGGCAGCGGGCTATCCTTGACCTGCTGCGCCAAGCCGATCATCCCATGGCGCTTCGCGAAATCCATGAAAGCCTGTCCGCTTCGATGAACGTTCGGCAGGTCAGGTGGGCGCTGACACGGTTGAAAGAGCTTGATCTCGCGGCTACCGCTGGCCGAGGTCTCGCCGTCAAGTGGAGACCTTTGAAGGCAAAATGAACATGTGGAATCGGTTCCAAGAATTCTGAGCGAAGCGAGGCGGTTCAATGAAAGTCCAGGGGAACGCTCTTCCTTGAGCAACGGCGACATGGTTGCCCATGCTAACGGTTGTTGCGATCAATATGATTGTGCCCGCCTGTTAACCTCAGGATGCTAAGTTCCGCTGCCAGTGAGAAATGCGAGTGCCGAGAACTGGTGGCCCCGGCTCCCGGCTTTGATTGGAATCGGTTGGGTATGCGCCGAACGAGACGGCGATGCGGAGACCTGTCCAATTCCGTCCAATTTCGTCTTATTGTTGGAAAATGGAGCTTGCTGGCCGGACGTACTTCAACCATTCGTTCATCGTTCTGCACAAATGGCTGTGATGCCCATCCCGCACGTGCAGACCAGAGCGCCTGAGGGTCTGTGCGATGGTTGATAGCGAAACGTTTTATGTGAGGTATGAACGCCCCGACTGATATGACCGTACAGATCCTTCTGCCGTTTCATTGTCCAGAAAGAATTCAAGCCTATGAAATCATTAAGAATTACTATATATGTCAATGAGTTTTTTCTCCCTGTTCGCCAAATGGGTTATAGGTTGTTCCTCAAATGCTGGACCGCCTGTACCCGGAGCATGGGTCGTATAGGCACCAAAGGCGTTTACTCCGATTGTATCCTTCCACCCTCACCGGTTAACCGGGAAAGCCGTGGCCGGGGCTATTGGATCTTCTGTGTTTTTAGCTCGGGTCCAATAGGGATCCAATGGCGAAACAGGACGGGTTGGGGACCGCTGGGTCTTCTCCAGCAGGAGGGTCGTTCCAATCAGGCATTCAACCATGCGGCGCTTACTCCGGTGCTTGGATTTTGGACTCACCGTGCAGACCCTGTTCTTAACTGATTGGGAGAGACGGGTGGAAAGGGATCAGGCAATACGACTTCGCGGCCTGCGCTTTTGCAGCACCCGAGCGGAGTGCCGGAATTCGATGCCTGATATTGGCCTGCGCTCAATGGGAAGCTATTGATGGTACGCTTGATGAGCTTCATGGAAATTCACTCGTTTGCAATGCCCTTTCTCCAGCATCTTAACGCCATGAAAGATCGCAGCTAGCCTGTGGAATCAAATGCGTGGGTAAGGTATTGCGTTCATTTCCGAAAGTTGGTGCCTGAGCCGGTCGACCGCTGATGACCGCAAAATCACTTCGATCCAATCGGAATAATTCACAGCGTAAGCGCATATCGAATTTCGAGCACGGAAAGACCGTGGGTGCGCGGCGCGCACCCTTTGCGTTAACAGAGAACGATCAGGACAGAGGGCGAAAACCGGTTGTGGAAATAACTGAATTCGACGAGTCTTCCGCCGCCGGAATTCGTAATGTGAGGGGAAGGCGATGAAATACAGAGCGTTGGGGCGGGGCGGTCCAATGGTCCATCCGATCGGTGTCGGTGGAATGAGTTTTGCCGATTTCTACGGAGCGACCACCGAGGCGAACAGTCACGCTGTTCTTGACGCCGCATTGGGGGCGGGAATCAACCATATCGACACCGCGAACGTCTATGGGATGGGCGAGTCGGAACGTACTATCGGAAGCTACTTCAAGGCACACCCCGATGCGCGGGACCGGTTCAGTATCGCGACAAAGGCAGCGATCAGACGCGAAGCTGACGGAACGCGGAGATTCGATAATTCAGCCGCATACCTTGAGGCCGAACTTGATGCGAGTCTGGCCCGGATGGGTCTTGAGGCGGTTGATCTGTTCTACGTGCACAGGCGGGACCCGGAAATTCCGATAGAGGATGTGACCGACACGCTTGCGGGCCTCGTCAATAAGGGAAAGGCCCTTGGAATCGGCTATTCCGAGATTGCGCCAGCCAGTTTGCGTAGGGCCCATGCCGTTCATCCGATCACCGCCGTTCAGTCGGAATACTCCCTGCAGACACGCTCGCCCGAACTGGGGCTTGTCCAGACCTGCGCCGAGCTTGGCGTAGCGCTGGTGGCTTTTTCACCGGTCGGACGCTCCATGTTGACCGATGCCCCGCTGTCCCGGGAAGCGATAGAAGGAATAGGATTCCTGAACGGCAACCCGCGGTTCACGGAACCCAACCTCTCCGCGAACATCGCGGCCGCCACCGCCTTCCGGGCGCTCGCGGCCAGGATGGGCGTTTCGACGGCAGGACTTGCCATAGCGTGGGTGCTGGCGAAAGGAGAGCATGTCATCGCAATTCCCGGCACGCGTTCCCTGCGGCATTTCGCAGAATTCCTCGATGCCACCAAGTTGATTCTCGGTCCGGATGAACTCGCCGAAATCGAGTCCGCGCTTCCGGCGGGGTGGTGCCACGGGGACCGCTATTCCGCCGATCAATGGTTTGGGCCCGAAAGGTATTGTTGAACTCTCCTCCCGGATGCCAGTCGTAACAGGACGTATGGTATTGATTTATGCCCGAATCGCATCTATTTGCCGCCCGTGAGCAAGGTCGTACCCCAGACAGGCGTTGAGGACGGGCGGGCAGGGAGTTCCGGCGCTCTTTGTCCTGCTTTTTTCGGGAATGGCCAGAACCGTCAAAGACCGGCGGAAACAACCGCTCGGCCAGAAATGAGAAAGAGGAATCGAAACACTTGGAAAACGCTATGATGGAGGAGTTCGAAGCCCTCCTGAACGAAAGCTTCGAAATCGACACACCTCGTGAAGGTAGCGTCGTCAAAGGCAAGGTCATCGCTATCGAAGCGGGACAGGCGATCATCGACGTGGGCTATAAGATGGAGGGCCGCGTCGAACTCAAGGAATTCGCGACCCCCGGTGAGTCACACGACATAAATGTAGGCGACGAGGTCGAGGTTTTCCTGGAAAGAGTCGAAAACGTACGCGGTGAGGCTTCGATCTCCCGCGAAAAAGCGCGTCGCGAGGAGGCCTGGAACCGCATCGAAAGCGCCCATGCAGGTGATAACCGGGTGGAGGGTGCGATTTTCGGTCGCGTCAAGGGTGGCTTCACCGTCGATCTCGGCGGCGCCGTGGCGTTTCTGCCAGGCTCCCAGGTGGATGTGCGGCCCGTGCGTGATGCCGGTCCGTTAATGGGTCTGAAACAGCCATTCCAGATTCTGAAAATGGACCGCCGACGCGGCAATATCGTGGTCAGCCGCCGCGCGATACTCGAGGAATCGCGCGCCGAGCAGCGCGCCGAGGTCATCAATAGTCTCACGGACGGTCAGGCGGTGAAGGGGGTGGTCAAGAACATCACCGAATATGGTGCCTTCGTCGATCTCGGTGGCGTTGATGGACTTCTTCACGTGACGGATATGGCATGGCGACGCGTCAACCATCCGAGCGAAATACTCTCGATCGGCGAAACAGTCGATGTGCAGGTCATCAAGATCAACAGGGAAACCCAGCGAATCAGTCTGGGTATGAAGCAGCTGCTGGAGGATCCCTGGGACCGGGTCTCGGAAAAATTCCCGCTTGAATCGATTCATACGGGTCTGGTGACGAACATCACCGATTACGGGGCCTTCGTCGAACTTGAGCCGGGTGTCGAAGGGCTCGTGCATGTTTCGGAAATGTCCTGGACAAAGAAAAACGTGCATCCCGGTAAAATCGTTTCCACCAGCCAGGAAGTGCAGGTCATGGTGCTGGAGATCGACCAGGCGAAGCGACGGGTATCCCTCGGGCTCAAGCAGACCATGCGCAATCCGTGGGAGGTCTTCGCGGAAACCCATCCTCAAGGTTCCAAGATCGAGGGTATCGTGAAGAACATCACGGAATTCGGTCTGTTCATCGGTCTTGACCACGACATCGATGGCATGGTGCACCTGTCGGATCTCTCCTGGGATCAGCGTGGTGAGGATGCGATCAAAAACTACCGCAAGGGCGATGTCGTCCAGGCGGTTGTCACCGAGGTGGACACCGAGAAAGAACGGATCTCGCTGTCGGTGAAAGCGATCGGCGATCCCTTCGTCGAAGCGACCGAGGGTGTGAGACGCGGTTCGGTGATTACCGTTACGGTAACCGGAATCGACGATGGTGGCATTCACGTGAGATACGAGGACGCCAAATCCTTCATCCGTCGCGTCGACCTTTCCCGGGACCGTTCCGAACAAAGACCGGAGCGTTTTCAGGTCGGCGACAAGGTCGATGTGCGTGTCACCGGTGTTGATGCGAAGGCACGAAGGCTCAGTCTATCGATTAAGGCGCGCGAGATCGCCGAGGAAAGAGAAGCTGTGGAACAATACGGGTCTTCGGCATCGGGTGCGTCATTGGGAGATATTCTCGGGGCGGCGCTTGGAAAGGGCGAGGACAAATCGTAGCGCACGGCTGCAGCTCGATCGGCCCTGTGCTTTCGGGGTCGATACCCTATGGTCGTACCGGTGCGGGAAAACCTGTTATATAACAGGATTCCCGCATCGTTCGGCGTGGTCGGCATCCGACGGAATCGACTCCTGATTCCGAGCGTGTTTCCCCCGATCATTGATGGGTGCTGGAAATGTCCGACTACGATAGTGTCCGCCAGAAAACTGCCAAGCTGCGGTTTTTTGTGGTAAATGACGGAATTCGCCTTGCGAAGAATCACCGGATATGGCAGTCAGGGGGCGGATTCGCCACCATATGCCGCGGAATCCGCCAATCTTCCCCTTCAGGAGCCCCCCATGCGCAAGGTCCACGACACCCAGCGGCGGCTCGACGCCCCCGACATCACGAGGATCAGGCTGAACGTGAAATCGAGGGACGACATCCCGGCGATCCTGATCGGCCTCCAGGACCTCTACAGCGACGAAGGGACCCGAAAGCGGCTGTTCCGGCTTCTGGACAGGATGGTGCTGCCCGGAAGGAGCCGCCGGGTCGGCAGGCCGGGGATGGAACCGTTGACCATCCTGGTGCTGGGGGTCGTGAAGCAGGGTCTCGGGTGCGATTTCGACCGGCTTCAGGAACCGGCGAACCAACACATCCCGATCCGGCGAATGATGGGCCACGGATCATGGGACGTGGACGGATACGGATACGAATACCAGCGTCTGGTTGACAACGTGTCGCTCCTCACGCCGGAACTCCTCGCCGAGGTCGGAAGGATGGTCGTGGAGAGAGGCCACAGGGTGGCCGGAAAAAAGCCTGGCGCCGCGTTGCGCGGCCGCTGTGATTCCTTCGTGGCCGGGACCGACGTCCACCATCCGACCGACCGCAGCCTGCTGATGGACGCGGCGCGGTGCATGGTCCGGGACGTGTCCCGGGCCTGCGGGGGGCTGGGGCCACCCGGCTGGCGGCAGAAGGAATACCTTTGGAAAAAGCTCCGGAAAGGCTACCTCCGGGTGGCCACGTCACGGCTCGCCAACTCCCGCCCGAGGGACGTGGAGGCGCTGCTCCGGCTCGCCCTGAAGCTGGCGGACAGGGCGGAGGCCAGCTGCGCGGAGATCGACGATATGTTGGGCATCCCGGGCTCATCGGACAGTATCCGGGGCTTCATCGGCCATGTCAGGCACCAGGCGGACCTGACCGGACGGCGGATCCTGAAGGGAGAGACGATCCCGCACCGCGAGAAGGTGCACTCGATATTCGAGCCGCACACCCGCTGGATATCGAAGGGAAAGGCCGGGGTCCCGGTGGAGCCCGGCGTTCCGGTCCGCCTCCTTGAGGACCGTCACGGATTCCTCCTGCACCATTCGGTGATGTGGGAGGGGAGCGACGTGGACGTGGCGGTCCCCATGGTGGAGGAGGCGCGGGCCCGGTTCCCCGACCTGTCGGTGGTGAGCTTCGACCGTGGTCTGCACAGCCCCTCGAACCGGCTGAGGCCTGACGGGATGCTGGAGCTGAACGCCATACCGCGGAAAGGCAGGCTGTCGAAGGCGGACCGTGTCCGGGAAAGCGGGGAGGCGTTCCGCGAGGCGCGGCGCGCCCACGCCGCCGTCGAATCGGCCATCAACAGCCTGGAGCACCGTGGCCTCGACCGGGTGCGGAGCCACGGAAAGAAGGGTTTCGCCCGCACCGTGGCGCTGGCGGTGCTGGCCGCGAACGTCCACCGCCTCGGCCTGATGCTCCGGGCGAGGGAGCGCCTCAGGCTCCCCGCCGCCGCCTGACCGGGGCGTCCACCGGTGAACCGGCCCATGGAAGGTCCCGCCGCTGCGGGGCCCGCACCGGCGTGCCCGCGGGCCGGCGGAGGCCCGGATGTTCACCATATGTTCCCGCCACCGACCGTCCCGTCGAAGCCCCGGGCGGCGCTCCGGCGGGTCCGGTCAGGGTTCCGCAGGGCCGGAATCCGCTGGATCCGGCCCGGTCCCCGGAAAAACACGGGGTTTTCTGGCAGACACTACGATAGTGTCCGCCAGAAAATCCCCAAGGTGCGGATTTTTCGCGGTAAATGACGGAATCCGCCCTGCGGGGAATCACCGGATATGGCGGTCAGGGTATGCCGCGGAATCCGGCAATCCTCCCCTTCAGGAGGCCCCCATGCGCAGGGCCCACGACACCCGGCGGAGGCCCGGCGCCCCCGACATCAGGAGGATCAGGCTGGACGTCAGATCGAGGGACGACATCCCGGCGATCCTGATCGGCCTCCAGTATCCCTGCGGCGACGAAGGGACCCGAAAGCGGCTGTTCCGGCTTCCGGGTCGGCTGGTGCTGCCCGGAAAGGGCCGCCGGGTCGGCAGGCCGGGGATGGAACTATGGACCATCCCGATGCCGGGGGTCGTGAAGCAGGGTCCCGGGTGCGGTTTCGACCGGCTTCGGGAACTGGCGAACCAACACACCCCGATCCGGCGAAGGCCGGAGGCCGGGCCATGGATCATGGGACGTGGACGGCTACGGATACGAATGCCGGCGGCTGGTTGACAGCGTGTCGCTCCTCACGCCGGAGCTTCCCGCCGGGGTCGGAAGGATGGTCGTGGAGAGGGGCCACAGGCTGGCGGCGGAAGGAATACCTTTGCGGAGAGCTCCGCAGGCCCTGTCCCGGTGTCGCCGCGTCACGGCCCGCCAACCCGCGCCCGGGGGACGTGGAGGCGCCGCTCCGTCTGGCGCTGAAGCTGGCGGACAGGGCGGAGGCGAGCCGCGCGGAGATCGACGGCAGGTTGGGTATCCCGGGCCCATCGGACAGTATCCGGGGCTTCATCGGCCATGCCAGGCACCGGGCGGACCTGATCGGACGGCGGATCCTGAAGGGAGGGACGATCCCGCACCGCGGGAAGGTGCACCCGATATCCGGGCCGCACACGCGCTGGATATCGAAGGGAAAGGCCGGGGTCCCGGTGGAGCCCGGCGTTCCGGTCCGCGTCCCTGAGGACTGTCACGGATTCCTCCCGCACCGTTCGGTGATGTGGGAGGGGAGCGACGTGGACGTGGCGGTCCCCATGGGCGGGGAGGCGCGGGCCCGGTTCCCCGACCTGTCGGTGGTGAGCTTCGACCGCGGTCCGCACAGCCCCCCGGACCGGCTGGGGCCTGACGGGATGCCGGTGCCGACGCGATGCCCCGCAGGGGCAGGCTGTCGAAGGCGGACCGCGTCCGGGAAAGCGGGGAGACGTTCCGCGAGGCGCGGCGCGCCCACGCCGCCGGCGGGTCGGCCATCAACAGCCTGGAGCACCGTGGCCTCGACCGGGTGCGGAGCCACGGAAAGGAGGGTTTCGCCGGCGCCGTGGCGCTGGCGGTGCTGGCCGCGAACGTCCACCGCCCCGGCCTGATGCCGCCGGCGAGGGAGCGCCCCGTGCTCCCCGCCGCCGCCTGACCGGGGCGTCTGCCGGTGAACCGGCCCATGGAAGGCCCCGCCGCTGCGGGGCCCGCACCGGCGTGCCCGCGGGCCGGCGGAGGTCTGGATGTTCACCATATGTTCCCGCCCCGACCGTTCCGTCGAAGCCCCGCGCGTCGCCCCGAGGGGCCCGGCCAGGGTCCCGTGAAGCCGGAATCCGCCAGATCCGGCCCTGTCACCGGAAAAACACGGGGTTTTCTGGCAGACACTACGATAATTGTTTGTGATGCGCCGTTGTTCGGTATAGTGCATGACGATACACACGGAGTTGTGACGTGTCCGTGAAATTAGACAGCGAGGTTAGACAATGATCCGTTCGGAACTGATTCAGAAGATCGCCGATGAAAACCCATATCTCTCGCAACGTGAGGCGGAAAGAACCGTGAATGCGGTATTTGAGGAAATCACGCGGCGCCTGGAGGCAGGTGGCAGGGTGGAACTGCGGGGATTCGGTGCGTTTTCGGTCAAGAAACGCGACGCTCGCGTCGGCCGGAACCCCCGAACCGGTGAACTTGTGTCCGTCGGGGAAAAAAACGTTCCGTTTTTCAAGGCTGGGAAACTGCTGAGGAAACGTCTCAACCAGCGTTGACCGGCATCAACTGTGGCCTATGTCCGCTACATGATCCTGACATGCATCGCCGTGTTTCTCGTGACGGTGGCGCTGGCCAATCGAATTCCGGTCACACTGAGCCTCCTACCCGAAGAACTCGCGGTGCTCGCTCGCTTTCCGGCTGAACTGAATTCGGTAACGGTGCCTCTTTTCATCGTGATCTTCGCTGGCATCATCGCAGGAGTTCTGTTGGGATTCGTTTGGGAATGGTTGCGTGAGCACAGACATCGGGCCGAAGCCGCCAACCAAAGGAGCGAGAACCAGCGCCTGAACCGCGAATTCTCAAGAATGCGCATGGAACAGGCGGAGAATGACGATGTGCTTGCTCTGCTGGAGGAATCCGGCCGATCCCGATAGGCGTCTGCGATGGAAGATGTAAGGGTCAAAATCTGTGGATTGACTTCGGAGACCGCTATCGCCGCCGTGGCTGAAGCCGGGGCTTCCTATGTAGGGTTTGTCTTTTTTTCGAAATCGCCCAGGAATCTTGGCCTTGAACGAGCGGCCCGGCTTGCCGCAGCCGTTCCTTCGGGACTTCTCCGGGTGGCGGTGACGGTCGATGCGTCGGACTCGCTTCTGAAGGGGATCCGCACGACGGTGCCGATAGATATTCTCCAGCTTCAGGGAACCGAGAGTCCGGCGCGTGTGGCGCGGATACGCGATACGTTTGGAGTGCCGGTCATAAAGGCGGTTGGCATCGAGGACGAGAGCGATCTGGACTCTCTCGCCGGCTATGGTGAGGTGGCCGACCAACTGCTTGTTGATGCCAAACCGCCGCGTGGGATCGATTTACCGGGAGGAAACGGTCTTCGCTTCGATTGGCGCCTGCTTTCCGGTCGTCACTTGCCGGTGCCGTGGATGCTGGCCGGAGGGTTAACCCCCGAGAATGTTGCGGAAGCGATTCATCTGGCGGGCGCTCGACAGGTCGATGTGTCATCCGGGGTCGAGCGATCGCCCGGGATCAAGGATATCCAGCTGGTCAGATCCTTCGTATCCGCCGCGCAAAGCGCCAGTTGAGATCGGTTGTCATCCTGTGTTCCGACTGGATGGAGCCATAGGGTGACGGAAGCCGGTCGGACATTGAAGGTAACGGATACCGGTCGTGGCGGACTTCGTGTCGATCGGGGTGGGCCTGCTGCGGGTCAAGGCACACTCGGTCAATTGTGGCCACTTTACCTGAGCGGAGATGGAGTCTAAACGCGAAACGATCTCCCTTACGAGGTATGTGCAATGGCTGACGGATTGTTCAACAGCTACACGTCAGGTCCCGATGAGAACGGTCGGTTCGGTCAGTTCGGGGGACGGTTCGTCAGCGAAACGCTGATGCCGCTGATTCTCGATCTTGAAAAGCGCTACGAACACGCCAAGTCCGACGACGGCTTCTGGGAAGAAATGAGGTTTCTCTGGAAGCATTATGTAGGCCGACCCTCACCGCTATACTTCGCCGAGCGTTTGACCGAACGGCTTGGCGGTGCGAAGGTCTATATGAAGCGTGACGAACTCAACCACACCGGGGCGCACAAGATCAACAACGTTCTCGGACAGATCATCCTGGCACGTCGCATGGGAAAGACCCGTATCATCGCCGAGACCGGTGCGGGTCAGCACGGGGTGGCCACCGCCACGGCCTGCGCGAAGTTCGGACTGAAATGCATCGTTTACATGGGGGCCCACGATGTCGACCGTCAGGCTCCCAACGTTTTCAGGATGCGTCTGCTGGGCGCGGAAGTGGAACCCGTGACCTCTGGCCGCGGCACTTTGAAGGATGCCATGAACGATGCCCTCCGGGACTGGGTTACCAACGTCGATGACACTTTCTACTGCATCGGCACCGTTGCTGGCCCACATCCCTATCCCGCGATGGTCCGTGATTTCCAGTCGATCATCGGTAAGGAAACCAAGGAACAGATGCTGGAAGCGGAAGGGCGGTTGCCGGACACCGTCATTGCCGCCATCGGTGGTGGATCGAATGCAATGGGGCTGTTTTTTCCCTTTCTTGACGATCGGGAGGTCCGCATTATCGGAGTCGAAGCCGGTGGAAAGGGTGTCAACGACGAAATGGAACACTGCGCTTCACTGACCGGTGGTAGGCCGGGCGTGCTGCATGGCAACCGAACCTACCTTCTTCAGGATAGCGACGGGCAGATTCTCGAAGGCTTCTCGATTTCGGCGGGTCTGGACTATCCCGGCATCGGTCCCGAACATTCATGGCTTCATGAGATGGGTCGCGCCGAATATGTCGCCGTCACCGACTCCGAGGCGTTGGATGCGTTCCAGCTCTGCTGCGAGACCGAGGGCATCATTCCCGCGCTTGAGCCGAGTCATGCGCTGGCGCATGTAGCCAAGATCGCACCGACGCTGCCAGCAAACCATCTCATCTGCATGAATATGTGCGGCCGTGGTGACAAGGATATCTTTACGGTCGCCAAAGCGCTTGGCATGGAAATGCCGGACTCCTGACACACTCGACTGCGTTGCCCCGCAGACGTCACCGAATACCCGCGTCGCCGCTATCCGCGTTGGTCCGTTCGCGTGGATACGGTCGCGAGAAAGAGGTTCTCCATAACCTCGTGATGTGGGTGTTGTGGCGGTGCCGCCTGGCCGTTGACCGAGAATGGTTTTTGAGTCGGGTCCACCGCGTTTGAGCGATCAGTGCTGGTCCAAAGCGTATTGGCCCAGGACCTCAAGTGGCACGGTTTCGAGTGCGCGCAGATGCGTGGCCGCAAGATACACCTGCGGGGCGCAGCCTTCGTCGTGGGCCTGAAGAAAGCGAGACGCGCAGAGGCACCATCGATCACCGGGTTTCAGTCCCGGAAAGCCGTTGGCGGGTGACGGTGTCGATAGATCGTTTCCGACGTATTTCGAGAATGCGAGGAATTCCGCGGTCATGACCGCGCAGACCGTGTGGCTGCCCTGGTCTTCGTCGCAGGTGTCACAGGCGGCGTTTCGGAAGAACCCGGTCAGTGGCTTATGCGAACAGGGTTGTAACCGGTCACCAAGGACATTGGTCGAGGGAGCTATTCTTATCACCATGCATCATGCTTACCGCCCAGCAGCGCATGTGTCGAGTCATTGACCGCGGATCGCTGCTACCGAAATCGATCCAGAAGTTTTCGAAGCGCTCCGCGGGATTCGGGGGGTGACGATCCAGAGGGAGGGGCATTCCCGGGCGTTTCCGAACCGCCTGGGGTGTTGGAATTTGACGACCGTGGAGGAGCGGTGCGCAGCGCGACGGCGTTCATGAAGCGCTCTGGATCCCCTGCGGCGAGGTTCGGCGCCCCGTCCGATATGCCCTGTAGAAGGGTTTCGAGCCAGTCGAGGTCGGTCTTCGCGAAATCATGCAGAACATATGCCGGAACGCGGTCCTTGTGCCCCGGATGACCGACACCGAGCCGCACGCGGCGGTATTCGTCACCGATATGCGCGTGCAATGATCTAAGGCCGTTATGGCCAGCATGACCGCCGCCTTCCTTGTATCTGCACTTTCCCGGCGCGAGGTCGATCTCATCGTGGAAAACTGTGATGTCAGGGCGGTCGAGCCGAAAGAAGCGCATTGCCTCGCCGACCGATTGGCCGGATTTATTCATGTAGGTCTCGGGTTTCAGCAGCAGGATTTTTTGGGATGCGAGCCGCCCTTCACTGATTCGACCCTTGAATTTCACCCGCCAGGGCCCGAAACCATGGTCGGCGGCAATGCGGTCAAGCGCCATGAAGCCGATATTGTGTCTGTGGCGCACGTATTTTGCTCCCGGATTGCCGAGTCCGACGAATAAAAGCATGTCAAGCGCTCCCGGATCCGCTGTGGCACTGTCCGGGCCCCTTTTAGCGTTCGTTGAGCGCCAAGGTTGCCCGCTCGCCGTCCTACGCGCGTTTGCAAATGGTGGGGTTCGACGGGCGGTCCCCACCATGCTCTCTCATTCGTCGTCGGTCGGTTCG
Source organism: uncultured Rhodobacter sp. (assembly GCA_965201085.1). GTDB lineage: Bacteria > Pseudomonadota > Alphaproteobacteria > Rhodobacterales > Rhodobacteraceae > JAPOUP01. The sequence continues at coordinate 20,459 of CBDAVS010000031.1, forward strand.
TCGGGCTTCGTCGCGGCGGTCGTGGGAACCTGGTCGGTCGCGACGCCATCGGTCTCCTCTTCCGAGCGTAGGCCGGAGGGTGCCGAAATGTTGGCGATCACGAAGTCGCGGTCAACCGTCGGGCGGGTGCCATCCGGGAGCGAAACCTGGCTGATCGTTATCACGTCATTGACGTCGAGTTCGGAGATATCGATGGTGATGCTCTCCGGAATGTTTCCGGCGACGACCCAAAGCTCCACTTCGGGGCGCACCATGGTCAGAACGCCTCCGCGCTTAAGGCCGGGTGAGACGCTCTCTCCTTCGAATTCAACAGGAATGAACAGCTTGACGCGGGTCATCCGGCGAAGACGCATAAGATCGAAATGAATGGGCAGACCCTTGACCGTGTCACGTTGGACGTTACGGCAGATCACGCGTACGTCGTCATGGCCTTCGACCCTGAGATTGAAGAGAGTTGACAGGAACCGCCCTTGCTTGAGCTTTTTTGTCAGTTCGTTAACAGGGATGTTTACCGGCAGCGGGTCGACACCGCCGCCGTATACAATCCCCGGTACTTGACTATCGCGGCGTGCTTGACGGGCGGCCCCCTTGCCTGTCCCCGTCCTTTCCGCAGCCAGAAGATCAGGAATCTCGGCAGCCATTGTACATTCTCCTTGTTTGATGGGCATCCTCCAAGGGTGTACGCCCGTGTGAAGCGCCGCTAATAGGTCAGTTAGGTCTGGAATGAAAGTGAATTTGCGAATGTCTTTGATCGGAATTTATTGCAGGGAGTCTTCATCGCGGACAGCTTCATGTCCTGAGACGGTATGAATCGAATGCTGGCCGCTATCCGCCAATCACGTGCCCCCGGCGCGGCGGCATTGGCGGCGGTCGGTGCATTCTGGGGAAGCTTCGCCGCTCTTATCCCTGACATCAAGGCTTCGGTCGGCGCATCGGATGCGGAGTTCGGCTTCGCTCTGCTTATGTCGGCGGTTGGGGGCATGGCGGCGATGGTGATGGCGCCGCGAATCATACCGGTACTCGGGGGTATGGCGTTGCCCGTGACCGGTGCGGTGCTTTCCCTGGCGGCTCTCTATCCGATTTTCGTCGTCGACGCGGTGACTTTGGGTATCGCGATGCTGGCATTGGGTGCGAGTGTCGCGCTTCTCGACATCACCGCGAATGTTGAGATCAGCGCCCGGGAAGCCCGTTCAGGTCTGCATCTGATGAACGTGAATCATGCGATTTTTTCTTTCGCTTTCGCTGGGGCGGCCTTTGGCTGCGGTCTGGCGAGGTGGGCTGGCTGGAGTCCGACCGAAGCGCTTCCTGTCGTCGCGGTGGTCTGTCTGATCCTGCTGCCGTTGATGCGGGAACGGCTGTCCCGGCATCCGGTAGCGATCCGGAACGAGGAGGCACGCCGGACACCATGGCTGGCCATCGCTTTGACCGGTCTGGTGCTGTGCGCCTGCTTCATCGGAGAGAGCTCGATCGAGGCTTGGTCGGCGCTTCACATAGAACGTTCGATCGGTGCGCGACCCGGGGAAGGGAGTCTGGGGCCGACGGTGCTTGGCCTGGTTATGGGGATCGGAAGGCTTTCAGGGCAGATGCTGGAGCGATTGCTGGGACATGTGTTCCTGGTTTTGGGTTCGGCGCTGCTGGCCATGGCGGGCACTCTGGTGATCTCGGCGGCGCCGAACCTCACTGTTGCAATTTTCGGCGTTGCGTTCGGAGCGCTGGGGTTGGCCGCGATCGTTCCATCGGCCAATTCGATCCTTGGGGCGCGGGTGACGGACAGTCAGCGGGCGCATGCATTGTCCCGCGCCTGGATGTTCGGAATACTTGGTTTCTTTCTGGGGCCGGCGATGATGGGTGGGATCGCGCAGGTGTTGGGTTTACGCGTTTCGTTTGTCGCGGCCGCGGCGATTCTCGCCCTGATCCTTCCCGCGGTCTGGCTTCTGGGCCGGGAGCGCGTGGTTCGCCCATCTGTCAAAGGCTGAGAAGCGGGTATGGCGTTCGTTGAGGCGACCTCGGTCAGCGTGGTTGCCTGTCAGTTTGTTCAGGCCGCGGCGACGGCCACAGGCGGCGGCGCTTTCAGTGGTCTATCGCGGTCAGCGCTGTTGCCAGCGTCCCTCGAAGTTCTCCGGAATGAGCAGAATGTCCCGGTCGATCTGGCCGAGCTTTCGATGTCCGCATAGAGCCATGGAGACATCGAGCTCCCTGTGGATAACTTCCAGCGCTCTGGTTACGCCCTTTTGACCCATGGCACCCAGTCCGTAAATATACGCTCGCCCGATATAGGTGCCTTTCGCGCCCATCGCGATCGCCTTGAGGACGTCCTGGCCGGATCGGATGCCGCCGTCCATATGGACCTCGATCCGGTCTCCGACAGCATCGAGTATCGATGGTAGGACACGGATGGCGCTGAGTGCACCGTCAAGCTGGCGTCCGCCATGGTTGGACACGATTATCGCATCCGCACCGAGGTTCAGCGCCATCTTCGAGTCTTCCGCGTCAAGGATTCCCTTGAGGATGACCTTGCCGCCCCACTGCCGCATCAGCTTCTCGACCTTGTTCCAGTCCAGCGATGGATCGAACTGCTCATTGGTCCAGGATCCGAGTGAGGAGGCGTCGGACACCCCCTTTACGTGGCCTACGATATTCCCGAAGAAGCGGCGTTTTGTGCCGAGCATCTCCAATCCCCAGCCCCATTTGCTTGCGAGATTCAGCAGTGTCGAAACCGTAAGTTTCGGGGGTGCCGAAAGGCCGTTCTTTAGATCTTTATGTCTTTGCCCGAGTATCTGCAGATCAAGGGTGATCACGAGCGCCGAACAGCCCGCGGCTTTTGCGCGTTCGATCAATCGACCGGTATAGTCGGTGTCCTTCATCGCATAGAGCTGGAACCAGAACGGCTTGGTTGTGTGCTCAGCGACGTCCTCGATGGAGCAGATCGACATGGTGGATAGGATGAATGGCACGCCGAATGCTTCCGCTGCCCTCGCGGCCTTGATCTCACCGTTCGCGCTTTGCATACCCGTCAGCCCAACGGGTGCCAGTGCCACAGGCATGGCGACGTCCTGACCGACCATCCGGCCCGCTGTGGATCTGTCGGTCATGTCCACTGCGACGCGCTGGCGAAGACGGATCCTGCTGAAGTCATCCGTATTGTCATTGAATGTCTGTTCCGTCCAGGACCCCGATTCCGTGTAATCGAAGAACATTCTGGGAACCCTGCGACGGTAAATACGCTTCAGATCCTCGATTTCGTTAATCATGGCCATTGGAGGTATCCGTACTGTCAGTGGTTCGACCGTTCCGCTTTAGCAATTCGAAGCCAACCAGGCAACAAGCCGTACGGCTCCGAGGTGCCGCTGTGCAACAATCGGCGTGCGGTCGCTTTGGGTCGGTCCTCGTGTATTCGGACAGACCCATTCCTGACCTGCGCATCCGACTGCGGATACGGATCACCGCCGATGGACGTTGGCCAGAGCCTATTGGAACGTGATTCCGGCACCGGGCAGGTCGACGCCATCGATTCGGGTGGACCAGCGGTCACCGGAGACGATCGGGACGGCATCCGTGAGCGTGCCGGTGGTCACTACCTGTCCTTCGGATAGAGCGGGGGAGTCGGGGTCCGCGGACAGGATGTCCATAAGAAAGCCCAGTGCCTGAATGGGACCGCCCAGCACATCCGATCCCGATCCGCTGAGGCACCTGTTTCCGGGACCGGCAAGTTCGATCCGCATATCGGGAAGTGAGGTGGCCATCTCCGGGACAAAGCGCTGTCTTCTACCGATATACAGAGCGGCATGCAGACCAAGGGCGGCGGCGGTGTCGGCTCCGGTGAACCGCCAGTCGGGAAACGGGGAAAACACGATTTCGAATCCATGCGAGATCCAGTCGATGCAATCCAGCAGACGATCCGGTGACATTCTGGAATGGACGTTGGCCCCGATGCCAAAGACGATTTCTGGCTCCAACCTTGGCTGCGGAAGATTCGGCAGGGTGATTGGCTCGTCCGAGAGTTCATGCAGCGTCGAGTTCCATACCGGACCCCACATCGGTCCGGAGACGCCGTAAAGCGGCCAGATGGTTCGGTTGGTGAATCCGATCTTGCAGCCCACGCGCCGTTCACCCCGGTCTTCGCGGAGCGCGGTTATGCGGTGCGCGATTCTGTAAGCGATGACCGTATCCAGTTCCGGCAACGATTCGGAGATGGGAGATAGCTGGGTGCCGTTGTCGTAGACATCAAGCAATGAGGACGCGAAGCGTTCGATTTCGCGGGGCTGCACCATGCGCTATGCCGAATGCACGCCTTCGGCGAGGCCCTTGATGAATGCCAGTACATTCGGAACCGGCTCCCCCGCACCGATCTTCGACACAATGGCCGAGCCAACGACCGCTCCGTCAGCGATGTCCGCGATCGTTCTTGCGGCGTCTGGGGTTCTGATGCCGAATCCGACCACGACGGGAAGGTCGGTCATGGCCTTTATCCGGGCAACTTCGGGACCGACCTCTCCCGCGACCGCCGCAGCCGCGCCGGTTATTCCGGTGATCGAAACGTAGTAGACAAAACCTGAAGTGTGCTGAAGCACCGTGGGCAGGCGACTGTCATCGGTGGTCGGCGTCGCCAATCGGATGAAATTCAGTCCGGCCTTCTGTGCCGGAATGCAGAGTTCGGTATCTTCTTCGGGAGGAAGGTCCACGACGATCAATCCATCGATACCAACCTCTACCGCGTCGTTCAGGAACCGCTCCACACCGCGGCTGTAGATCGGGTTGTAGTATCCCATCATGACGATCGGTGTCGTGTCGTCTTTCATTCGGAATTCGGACGCCAATTCGAGAGTTTTCTGAAGGTTTTGACCGCCTTCCAGCGCTCGCTGGCCCGCAAGCTGGATGGTCGGGCCATCGGCCATGGGATCTGTGAACGGCATTCCAAGCTCGATTATGTCGACGCCTGACTCCGGCAATCCGCTGATAATTCGCCGGGAGGTTTCGTAATCGGGGTCGCCTGCCATGACATAGGCGACGAAGGCCTTTCTGTTAGATAGACGCAGTTTCGCGAATTTGGCATCGATTCGGGTCATGGGAAGCTCTTTTCTGTCAACCTGCCTGATCTGCAATGGAACGGCCGCAAGATCAATCAATTTGGGTTTTCGGCCCAAGGTTGATCACCTTCTGGACCGAGCGGACCGTCCGGCGGATCTGACTGGGCGAAACCCGTCGGTGTGGTCGATCTTCCGAACGATCAGACTTTCAATTGGTCGACCTTACGCTTTCAATCGGTCGAACCGGGTAACGATAGTGTTGACCTCGTCTTGGGCAGAATCCGCGCATATGAAGCGCTTGAGGAGACGGTATCTAGTGTCCGCCAGAAAACCGCCAGGCTGCGGATTTTTCGCGGTAAATGATAGAATCCGCCTTGCGGGGATTCACCGGATATGACAGTCAGGGTATGCCGCGGAATCCGGCAATCCTCCACCCGGGAGGCACCGATGCGCAGGGTCCACGAACTCCAGCGGAGGCCCGGCGCCCCGACATCGCGAGGATCAGGCTGGACGTGAGGTCTCGGGACGACACACCGGCGATCCTGATCGGCCTCCAGGACCTCCACGGCGACGAAGGGACCCGAAAGCGGCTGTCCGGGCTTCCGGGCAGGATGGTGCTGCCCGGAAAGAGCCGCCGGGTCGGCGGGCCGGGGATGGAACCGTTGACCATCCTAGTGCCCGGCGTGGCTAGGCAGGGTTCCGGGTCTTAGTGGTCCCGCAGGATGTGGTATTCCGGTTGGTGAACGCACCCAGATACGGAGAGAGCCATGCCCTGGAACAGGACCACCCAACAGCTCCATAAGCGCCCGGACGACCACAGTCAAAACGATCTGACCGACGCCGAATGGACCATCATCGAGCCGATGCTGCCGAAGCGGGGAAGGATGGGACGGCCGCGCGGGGTCGACCTTCGGTCGGTGTTTGACGCGGTCCGGTATATCCTGTCCACGGGATGCCGGTGGCGGGCGTTACCCTCTGGATATCCACCGTTTTCCACCGACCGGATCCATTTTCACGCATGGCGGCGGAGCGGGCTCCCGGAGCGTACCGCGCATCGTCTCCGGGACCCCGCGCGGCGGTATCCGGGGCGCTCCGCGGAGCCGGCCGCCGCCCCGGTCGACAGCCGGTCGGTGAGGACCGCGGAGAGCGGCGGGCCCCGCGGCCACCACGCCGGCAGGAAGGTGAAGGGGAGGAAAAGGCACCTGATCGTGGACGCCGGCGGCACACCGATCGTCATGACGGTTCACACCGCCGACATCCAGGACCGGGACGGCGCACCGGACCTGATCGCGGAGCCGCCGGAGACGGTGCCCACGGTGTGTACACGGTGTGTAGGCTGTTCGCCGACGGTGGCCACCCGGGTCCGAAGCCGCGGGAGCGGCCTGCGGGGATGGGGTTGTCGAACGTGATCAGGATCGTCGGAAAGCCGGAGGATGTCAAAGGGTTCACGGTTCCCTGCCGCCGGTGGGTCGTGGAGCGGACCTTCGCCTGGATGGGCCGGTGCCGCCGCCTGTCGAAGGACTGCGGGCGCCTCTGCGGGAACCCGCTGGCATCCGGGGTGAGGCATCACGCGCCACCGGTCCGGGCGTGAGTGAGGTACGAACGAACGCTGGCCGCCCGCCGGTTCCCGCCCAGGCAGGTGGCGAGGGCGTCAACTCCATGAAAAACAATGGTCTGATCATATCAGTGACTTATGATTCAAACTCTTACAAAGTCCCACACCTGTACATCATCCCATTCCCGTCTCCGCTTTCCGGGGGCGTCGCGGACCTGGATGGCCCGGTTCAGCCTCCCGGGCCCCCGCCGGACCTTTTCCGTCCCCGGCGGCGGGCCGCGGGTCCGGATGCGGGCCGACGGGGCACCCCGGGTCGATGACGGATGTCCGGATGCCGGGCGCCTGACCGTCCGGCGGCCCCACCACGTCCCGGTGACCCCGCGGTTCCGGCATGGTGTGGAGAAGGTCGATGTCCCCCTCCGGGAAGGCCCCGGTGGCGGGCGCGGTCAGGTCGGAGACCCGGGCCGCGGTCACGGCGCCGAAGGCGGAGCGCTTTTCCAGGTCACCGGCGGCCCCGGTCCGCGTCCCCGACCCGGCGTGCGGAACCGGGTCCCCATTGTCCAGCGCCTGCGGTACCGGTCCGGCACGGTGGCGGCGAACACGGCGTCGGCCTCCCCCTCCGCCGGACGCTCCGCGGTCGGGAGCGGCCGGTGCGGGGGTTCGCCGCCGTCTTCCGGGGCCCGGTCCCGGTGGCGGAGACGGTGAGGACGGAAAGGGGCTCCGCGTCCGTCGCCCGTCCAGGCGGGATGACGGTGACCTCCCGCGCCTGCGGCGGGCCGTCGATCCAGCGGTGGCCGCCGTCCTCCGGGCCCTCCCCGTGGCTCGCGTCCATCGCGAACGGGCCGGGTGGACGGCCCTCCGGCGTCACCGCCAGCCCGGCGTGGGCGGGGACGCTTCCCGATCCCCCCACCGCCGGTCTCCGGGAGGCCCGCCGTGGCCTGGAGACGGCTGTGGTTTATGGTCGTCGTGTCCCGTACGGCGGGGATGACGGGCCCGGTCCGGCGGCGGGCGGCAGGCGGCTTTCCGGCCCGCCCCGGCGGGAAGGATCACCGGCAGATCCCCGCCCATGCTGTCCATCCCCGCCCGTCCCATGCCAGCGATACGGCGGCGGACCCGCCTGTCGGTGTGGCCGGAGCGTCCGTATTCCCTCCCGGCCCGGCCCATGTCCCCGGCGCCATCGCAGGGTCCGGCGGGCGTTCCCGCGGACGGCGGTCGATGTGGTGGAGCGCCTCCCTCTAGCCGTCCCCGGCGTCAGGACCGTCACCGTGCCGGCCGCGCCGTGCCTCCCGGAGGTGGACACCGCCGGGGCCCGGCCCGCGCCGCTCCGGGCGTATCCAGTGGCGCACCTGGCCGCCGGGCGGTCGCGCCCGTCCCGGCGGATGGTGCCGCGCCACCGTCGTCTCCCACAGCCTGCCGTCACCGTCATCCCCCACGGGGCCGGGCGTGACCGGGCCGGGTTCACCGAGGGCGCAGGTCACCCGGTGTCGGGGACCTCCCCGCCCGGAACCGGACGGGCGGCGGCCGGACCCGGCCTGCCGCGCGCGTCGCGCCAGTTCCCGCGCCCGCACAGGCCGCGGGCCAGCGGGTGGCGGCCTGCCTCACCCGACCGCCGGGCGGCGGCGAGCCACCCGGGCGTCCGCGAATCGAAATGTACGGGTCCATACCGCATGTCCGCCCGATACACCGACGGAATCCAATATACAGGTGTGATATTTTGTAACCCCACTTCCAGTCCGAAGTGCAACACCGGCCCGCCTCCGGAGCGAGGGCTTGGCCCGAGCGGAGGAGGCGGGCCGGTGTTGAGGGATTTTCCGGCCAGGGCCCCGGATTCCACGCGGAATACGGCGGCTGTCCCTTCGGATCGGAGCGTAACCGGGCCTCCCGGCGGCGGCAGGGACCCGCGGCGGGAGGTGGCGCGCCCGTCCGGGCGAGGGAAGGGGTGGCCCGGCCGAAACCGGGCGGGCGCGCCTGCGGAATTCCCTCTCCCCCGTCGGCCGACGGGGCGAAGCGCCTCAGGGAGGCCGCGCCCGCGCGAAAGCCTTCGCCGGCGTCAGGTGGCCGGGCGCCTTGCGGGGGCGCGCGTTCAGGATGTCCTGGACCCGCTTCACGCGGGCGTCCGTGACCTGCCGCAGGTCGGTCCCCTTCGGCAGGTACCGGGGCGGCGGCCCGTTGGTGTGCCCGTTCAGGCCCCGTTCCCACGGGTGGTGGGGCGTCGGGAGGAGGAAGTCGGCCTCCAGCGCCTTCGCCACCTTCGCGTGCCCCGCGAACTCCCTGCCGCTGTACGCCGTGATCGTGTGGACCCTGGCGCCGGGACCCTCGGGAAGGTCGGTCATCGCCCCGCCGGCCGCCTCCGCCCTCTTTCCGTCAACCCGTCGGACAGGCGTGAATTCCGGGCATCCGTCAATGGGCGACACCACCGCACCGCCGTGTCCCCCGCCGATCACCGTGTCCGCTTCCCGGTCGCCGGTCCCCGCCTTCGCCCCGCCCTCTTCCGGGCGCTCCGGGATGTCCCTCCGGCCCGGGATGTGACCCCGGCCCGCGTGGCGACCGCCCTGCCGGTCCGGTTCCTTTCCCCGCCGCCGCAGGTGCCCGCAAGGCGTTCCTCCGTCCCCGCCGTCCGCGCGTACGAGGTCGTATATCCGCTGACGGCCGACCATGCCGGGGTCCTCCAGCCGGAGACGCCCCGGGACCTGTTCCGGGCTCCAGCCCTCCCCGGCTTCGCCACGACCTTCGCCCGGCGCTCCTCCGTCAGCTTCCCCGGGACCGAAGAGGCCCCGCTCCGGCGCCCGGTGGCCTTCCTCCACGCCTGTCCCTGCCGGTATCCCCGCCCGCCGCCGTTGCGTCGGATCTCCCGCGATATGGTGGCCGGATGGCGGCCCGGCCGCCTGGCGATGGCCCCGTTCGAAAGCCCCCTTTCCCCGTCGCGTATATCCGGCATCTTCCGTCGAAGGTCAGATGACGGTAGCCCTCGGGCATGACACTCTCCTGTCCTGAGCACAGGGACTGTCGCCGTTATCCGGCCGATTCGCAGGATGCCGCACCCGAAACGCGGCTTCCCACCATCAACGGTGTTGCACTTCAGAGCGGAACGGGGGTAAGAGTTTGAATCATAAGTCACAGATATGATTAACCATTGTTTTTCATGGAGTTGACGCCCTCGCCACCCGCCTGAGCAGGAACCGGCAGGCGGCCAGCGTTCGTTCGTGCCTCACTCACGCCCGGACCGGTGGCGCGTGATGCCTCACCCCGGATGCCGGCGGGTTCCCGCGGAGGCGCCCGCAGTCCTTCGACAGGCGGCGGCACCGGCCCATCTAGGCGAAGGTCCGCTCCACGACCCACCGGCGGTAGGGAACCGTGAACCCTTTGACATCCTCCGGTTTTCCGACGGTCCTGATCACGTCCGGCAACCCCATCCCCTCAGGCCGCTCCCGCAGCTTCGGACCCGGGTGGCCACCGTCGGCGAACGGCCTACACACCGTGGGCACCGTCTCCAGCAGCTCCGCGATCAGGTCCGGTGCGCCGTCCCGGTCCTGGATGTCGGCGGTGTGAACCGTCATGACGACCGGTGTGCCGTCGGCGTCCACGATCAGGTGCCTTTTCCTCCCCTTCACCTTCCTGCCGGCGTGGTGGCCGCGGGGCCCGCCGCTCTCCGTGGTCCTCACCGACTGGCTGTCGACCGGGGCGGCGGTCGGCTCCGCGGAGCGCCCCGGACACCGCCGCGAGGTCCCGGAGACGATGCACGATACGCTCCAGGAGCCCGCTCCGCCGCCATGCGTGAAAATGGTTCCGGTCGGTGGAAAACGGTGGATATCCAGAGGGTAACGCGCGCCACTGGCATCCCGTGGACAGGATATACCGGCCCGCGTCGGACACCGACCGAAGGTCGACCCCGCGCGGCCGTCCCATCCTTCCCTACTTCGGAAGCATCGGCTCGACGACGGTCCATTCGGCGTCGGTCAGGTCATTTTGACTGTGGTCGTCCGGGCGCTTATGGAGCTGTTGGGTGGTCCTGTTCCAGGGCATGGCGATCTCCGGATTTGGGTAAACGGTCAATCTGGAATACCACATCCTGCGGGACCACTCAACTTATGGAACAAACTCTAAGGTCCCGGGTGCGGTTTCGACCGGCTTCAGGAACCGGCGAACGGGCACATCCCGATCCGGCGAAGGCCGGAGGCCGGGCCACGGCCCGTGGGACGTGGACGGATACGGATACGGATACCGGCGGCTGGTTGACAGCGTGTCGCTCCTCACGCCGGAGCTTCCCGCCGAGGTCGGAAAGATGGTCGTGGAGAGGGGCCACAGGGTGGCCGGAAAAAGCCTGGCGCCGCGTTGCGCGGCCGCCGTCATTCCTTCGTGGCCGGGACCGACGTGTATCATCCGACCGACCGCAGCCTGCCAATGGACGCGGCGCGGTGCATGGTCCGGGACGTGTCCCGGGCCTGCGGGGGGCTGGGGCCGCGCGGCTGGCGGCGGAAGGAATACCTTTGCGGAAAGCTCCGCAGGCCCTGTCCCGGTGTCGTCACGTCCCGGCCCGCCAACCCGCGCCCGAGGGACGTGGAGGCGCCGCTCCGGCTGGCGCTGAAGCTGGCGGACAGGGCGGAGGCCAGCTGCGCGGAGATCGACGGCAGGTTGGGTATCCCGGGCCCATCGGACAGTATCCGGGGCTTCATCGGCCATGTCAGGCCCCGGGTGGACCTGACCGGACGGCGGATCCTGAAGGGCGGGACGATCCCGCACCGCGGGAAGGTGCACCCGATATCCGGGCCGCACACCCGCTGGACATCGAAGGGAAAGGCCGGGGTCCCGGTGGAGCCTGGCGTTCCCGTCCGCGTCCTTGAGGACCGTCACGGATTCCTCCCGCACCGTTCCGTCATGTGGGAGGGGAGCGACGTGGACGTGGCGGTCCCCATGGGAGGGGAGGCGCGGGCCCGGTTCCCGGATCTCTCGGTGGTGAGCTTCGACCGCTGTCCGCACAGCCCCCCGGACCGGCTGGGGCCTGCCGGGATGCCGGAGCCGACGCCATGCCGCGGAAAGGCAGGCTGTCGAAAGCGGACCGCGTCCGGGAAAGCGGGGAGGCGTTCCGCGGGGCGCGGCGCGCCCACGCCGCCGGCGGGTCGGCCATCAGCAACCTGGAGCACCGTGGCCTCGACCGGGTGCGGAGCCACGGAAAGGAGGGCTTCGCCAGCGCCGTGGCGCTGGCGGTGCTGGCCGCGAACGTCCACCGCCCCGGCCTGATGCCGCCGGCGAGGGAGCGCCCCGTGCTCCCCGCCGCCGCCTGACCGGGGCGTCCACCGATGAACCGGCCCATGGAAGGTCCCGCCGCTGCGGGGCCCGGACCGGCGTGCCCGCGGGCCGGCGGAGGCCCGGATGTTCACCATATGTTCCCGCCACCGACCGTCCCGTCGAAGCCCCGGGCGGCGCTCCGACGGGCCCGGCCAGGGTCCCGTGAAGCCGGAATCCGCCGGATTCGACCCGATCCCCGGAAAAACACGGGGTTTTCTGGCAGACACTATCTCACATACTTCGAACGTTTGAACGGCTTGTATCTGCTCGTCGACCCAGTTCATGTGTACGCTTCCGGAATCCAGAAATTTACGTTGCCGATTACAGCGCGCGAAAGTGGTGTCAGGAATTTAATTCCATGGGGTTTCCGTCAAGCAGTCTTTTGGCAGCAATGAGTGCGCCGTCTGCTACAGCGGTGGCGTGGAGAATGTGGAATGCGCCGGTATGCGAACGGATTACAAGCTCGGCGAGGGCGTCACGAACTCTTCCTTCCGAGAGGGTTTCAAGTAAGACCGTGTCACATTTTTCGAGCGGGGGTAAAGAATAGTTTAGCGTAGGGTCGGGCAGTGGTTCATGAGTCGACAGGTCAAGAAAATCCCAGTGCCTGAAAGAATCCAGCAAAACCTCCATGTCATGCGGCAGGCAAAGAGCTAGGTGGCCCACAGATCTTGCCCACGCCCTATGTGCGGTCCGGGAGGAGCGCGGATCATCACCGAGCGCGATTTCTTGCGCACGCTTCACTAGATCTGCATAGCCGAATTGCTCAGCGACGACGGTCGCTGCCTGACGGCGTTCGGGAGTGAGTATTCGACCAGTGTGCCCGTCAGCTTGCCGGAGGTGAAGGATCTGAATTGAAAGCCCCTTTGGGCTCTGAGAGATGACCCCAATTTTCTGTTCTGCCGTTAATAGTCCGAGCTCGACTGCATGAAGGACAGTTAGCACCGACCTCCAGACCAAGACCGGGTTACGTAGTCGCGCTACCGACAGGGCGGAAGATAGAAATTTTATGAAATTTTCGTTAGTCGTAGGCGTGTCGTCTATGGCGACGACGTTGTAGTACGCGGCTTTGCCGTATCCTCCATAGGGAATGGCCATACATGTGATATCGCGCTGCTCCCCGAGCAGGTTACGTACGGTCAGGCGTCGGTCTTCTTTGCCCACATATCCCCAACCTCCACCTCTCCCATGCGGTGCTGCGTCCGCTTGGCGACCTCCAATCCAGCGCCCTCGCTCGCCCCCAGAAACTTTGACAATAGAACTAAGCGGCCCGCTAACGATGAATTTGGTTGGGCCAATTTCATCTTCTTCACCGAGTTGGGTTGACCAGTTTCTTGCGACCACATCGCGCCAACCATTTATGTCGTAGCCACATAGTTTTCGTTGTGTCATGCCATGTCTTGGTAGATTTCACCTTGGGTAAATGTTCGGACTGCGGCGAGCCCATGGGCAAGCGATGGGCCTGAGGCACCCAAAGCAATGGCGTCGACACGAATGCTACCGTAGCCTTTGACGAGACTCTCGGGTCTGTCGTGGGCTGGAGTTACTATCAATCCGTTTCTCAGCACTTCGTTGGGGTCGAGGGACTGTAATTGCCCTAACCACTCGGTCGCGCATCGGGCGCTGACCTTAAGATCAAGACGTTCCATCGTATGTGGTGTCCATACGGCGACACGTCTTGATAGGTCGTTTTGATCAGGGTCGGTTATCCGCAGCGCGACATGCGCGCGCGCTGCGCTGAGCAGCGTGCCAGGCTTCTCGGGCCGAGCTTGAACCTCGACGATTCGGTTGATTTGGCGTAACCAGAAGACGACAATCGGGCGATCCTGTTCAAACCACCGGCCATTTACAGCTTCCGAATGCCAAATTATCGGCGATTGCGCGACGAGTTTCGCATCAGTAAGTTCATCAATTGCTACAGTGATTGCGAGTGTGGCAAAATCTGTCCAAGTCTCCGCTTGCCAAGCCCAAAGATCGTCCTCGACCATTTGACGCCTAAGCAGCCGCTTCCAAGCTTCATATACCTCGCGATAGCTCAGATCCTCGATAAGTACGTAGTTCGGAGTGACACCGACATCTGCGACTGCGACACCTAGGTCGGTAAGAAGTTTCGCAATAGATTGGCAGCTTTTTCGAAAGCTATCGACTTCAGAGTAGCGCTTGCTCTCGCACGCTCGGGGATGTTCGCGCAGCCATTGGTGGGCCACACCGCTGGCGAGTCGTACATAAGCATGGAAAACTCGGTTTTCGAGAGTGTCGAAGTTCTCGCTTCGGGCAATCGCAAGAATGCGTTGTGACGATCCTGCCCGTTCTGGTATGTTACGACCGGGTTGGCGGCTAAACCAGATCATTGATGACCGGTCCATTTCCTGAACTCGGTCGAGTGGGGTCATTTTCCTATGCCGCCTTAGAACCCTGCGTATGCGTGACATCAGGTCACTTATCTTCGGCTGAAGGTGATGTGCTTGGCGGACGATTTCGGCCATCCGGGGGTCAGCCTCGTTCTCGGCACGTTTCCAAGCTTCGCGAAGTTTGCTCCAAACGTCGCTAGGGTCTTCAAGTGCCTCTTCGAGCTCTTGGATCCTCGCCAAGACCTCGTTCATACGCTGTAAAGCGGCAGCGCCAGCGGTCTCTGCGTCCGAGATTGGGTTGTGACCTTTGCGTGGACGAACCGGGAATCCTTCGCGGGGCGGATTGAACTCACTGTCTCGTTTTGGATAGGGGAACAGGACTAACTCCCTCGCATGGTCCCGTATTGCTCCACGCATAAGAACACTGCACTCTAAGCCATTGGTAATCGGCGTTGAGAATTCTCCGAGTAGGCAATCGCCTGGCCCGAACGCCGCACCTTCGGGAACAGGTTGCACTGACCAAGGTTGCGGAATGAACGACATTAGCGTGTCACACCGGTCCAGACGAACTGACCAGTGGCGTCCATCGCCTTTTGAATGGACTCTTCGATCGCTTCGGCAAGAGCGCTATCTTCGAGGTCGTGATCAACAAATTTCTTTAGGTCTGAGAACTCAGTGGTTGCCCTATCGATTTCCATCCCTCGTAGTTTTGGTAGCAGACGCATCTCAACTTGGTCACTCAAGGCGTCCTTGATCCGGTGAGTGTCATGGATCTCAGGATAGTTAACGACGTAGGAACAAATTGCACGCCCCAGACGGTGGCCGATTGGGCGGTTAAATGCTCTCATTATTTCGACCATCCGTTCGAGATTTTGGGAAATCAAGCCATCCTTGGCGTTTGACACCGCGCGAATCCAGCCGCGCCAGGTCTCACGCGAGAGTGCGACCGGATCCTCCACCTTTCCATCGGCGTTTGTGGCACTGATCTTTTTTGGGGCGGCGAAGCGGAGAACATTCGCCCGATCAGTGACTTTATCCGACAGAGACTGCGTGCTCTCATCTTCATTCATCGTTCCGGCAAACAGCAGGTTGTAGCCTGGAAATATCCGTGGTGGCTTCTTCATGTTGGGAATCTCGAGTTCAAGTTCTGAATCCTTGCGTTCGTTGCGGTCGCTGATGGCAGTTGTGGCCGGACGGCTCTCAAGACGGCTTAGGAAGTCAGAGAAGTAGTACTCTACCCGCGCAAGGTTCATTTCATCGAGCAGGATCAGCATCATGCGGTCTTCGACCGCATCAGGATTGTTTACCTCATCTAGCGCCCAGAGTGCGCGTGCTAGGTCGGTGGGGCGGAATTTGCCCTCAATGTAGTTATAGAACCCCATTAGATCTTGCGGGCTATCCCAGCGAGGCTGGACAGGCACCTGCAAAAAACCTATGCCGATGCCCGCAGCGTATTGGCGCGGCAACTGGCTCTTTCCAGTGCCGGAGATACCGGCGAGAATTGCCATCTGTGTACTTTCATTGACCTTCATGGTTGTATGGAATGCGCGAAGGGTGCGGGCATGGTAGTAGAGCCCCTTGGCTTCCAGTCTGCGGTTGACTCGATGAAGTGCGTCGGCCTCGTTTTCGATCGGGGCGGGACGCCAACCTTTCATTTCCTCAATCACTGGTGGAGCAACCTTCAACTCACGCAACTTGTCTACATTGGTGTCAGCGCCTTCGGATGTTTGGCTTTCGGCGGCGGCATTCATTTCGTTGAGCACGGCAAGCCGGACTTCTAGGGCACCGCGCGTTTCGACCAAGTCTTCAAGTTCACGCTTAACTCGGCCCATCTCGTTGATCTTGACATCGGTCTCAGCAGCGATTCGGCAGTTTTCGGTCTGTGTTGTGGCAAGCGACTCACGCTCGGATGCGACACGAATGCTGACTTCACTAAGTTCCTGTTCCTGCGCAGCAATCTGTCCATTGAGCTGGGCCACGTTTCGTTCAAGGATGGTTTCTTGTGCGGCGAGGAGTTCGACTCTTTTCTCCGCTTCTTCCAAGCGTTGAAGCCTGCTACGCATGCTGGCGACTTTTTCGGATACGACCTGATATTCAGCCCGAAACTCCTCGGTGCGCTTGATCAGATTCTCGGCCTTTTCGATCTGCTCCTTCAACGAAAGATACTCAGCACGTAGCGGTATGAGCTCTGCCTCTAGCGATTGGCGCTCTATCATCGCATCTTCGACATCCCCGCGGACGACCTGGACCTCTTCACGTTTCTCTCGGAGACTTTCCCATTCGGTCAGTAGCTCGTCCTTCTGACGTCGAAGTCCGTCTACCTCCGCCCCGAGGTCGGCGACGACAGCCATCGCGCCGCGGCGCTTTTCAATCTCTTCTTCGAGATCAATCATCATAAGTCGTTTTTCGTCGAGGCGTTTGTCATAGACGGCAAGTTCTTCGATTGGTCCGGCAGCGGTAACGGCACGATCATGGCGCACGGCGAGGAACAGCTGCACAAGTGCGAGCAGGATCAATCCTCCGGTTAAAACGAAAACTAGGAGTGTATTGTCTGTGAGCATAGTTCGGTGTCTCTTGTCTTATTCGACGGATTGGTCGGGAATATCGAAGGAGGGCGCAGCAATGCATTCATCCAGAGGTATCCCAAAGATCTCCAATCTGTTAAGGTTCTCGCACAGAGCTTCAAGTTCAGCTTCGATTACAGCTTTCTCGGCCCGGTAGCGGTCAGCTTCGGCGGTCAGCATCTCCAACTCGTTCTTTGTCGCTTCGAGTGTCGTCAGTGCAGCATCGCGCATTCGCGAGGTGGTCTGCAGTTCGCCAGTAAACTGCGACAACCGTGTTTCAGTCTCAGCTACACGTTTATTCTTGTTCGCGAGCTCTTCGCTTTTCGAAGCTATCTGGCCATTCAGTCTGGCAGCCTCCTGACGCAGCTGGTCTACATCCGTTCGCGCCACCTCCGTCTGGTTCTCCAATTCCGGAAGCGTCGCTTTTAACGTCGCTTTCTCGGCCCGGAGGTGGTCGATTTCAACGTTTAAAGTATCCACTTCGCTCTTCATCGTTTCGAGATTCGACAGGGCATCATCGCGCAATTGCGAGGTGGTCTGCAGTTCCTCCATGACTCGTTCCAACTGCATTTCAAACTCCGAGGCGCGTTCACTGATACCTGCAAGTTCCTCGCCCTTAGAATCTATCTGGCCATCAAGCCTGGCAGCCTCCTGACGCAACTGGTCCAGTTCCAGTCGTGCCTGCGCTGCATCGGAGCGCGCAACCGCCGTCTGGTTCTTCAGTTCAGGCAACGCCGCATCGAGCACTGCTTTCTCAGCCCGGAGGCGGTCAACCGCGGCCGTAATCTGAGCCGCATCGGCGCGAATTCCATCAATGCGTGTCAGTTCGCTTCGTGCACTATCGACCTGAGAGACTATGTTCGCCAGTTCACTCATCGTAGTTTCGAGATTCGATAGGACAGCATCGCGCATTCGCGAGGTGGTCTGAAGTTCATCCGCGACTTGTGCCAACTGCATTTCAATTTCAGAAGTGCGTTCAATCTTGTCCGCGAGCTCCTCGCCTTTAGAATCTATCTGGCCGTCAAGCCTGGCAGCCTCCTGACGCAACTGGTCCAGTTCCGACCGCGCCTGCGCACCCTCGGAACGCGCTACCGCCGTCCGATTCTTCAGTTCCGGCAGCGCCGCGTTAAGCACTGCTTTTTCGGCCTGGAGACGGTCGACCTCGGCTGTAATCTGTGCCGCATCGGCGCGAATTCCATCGATGCGTGTCAGGTCGCTTTGAGCGCTTTCGACCTGAAAGTTTATGGTTACCAGTTCTCTCTTCGTCGTTTCAAGTGTCTTCAATGCCGTATCGCGCATCTTCGAAGCTGATTCCTGCTCGATAGTGACTTGCAGCAATCTTGCTTCGGCAAGGCTGGCGCGCTCTTCAAACTTCACCATGCGTTCCAGTTTTCCGGCTAGGTCTCCGGTTATGGTCTCGCGCGAGGCTTCAAGCTCGGACACCGCATTCCGCAGGGTTTGGAGCCGAGCCTCGATGCCTGCGAGCTCTTCGTTTTTCGCTTTGGTTTGGCTGTCCAATGCTGCCAAGGTCTCCCGCGCTGCGGCATTCTCACCGAAAATTTGGCTTTCGTTTTCCGATAGAGTGGCCAGCCGTTTGACCAGCCGCCCTTCGTCACGCTGCAGCTGTGCAACCCGCCGCTCATCGGCCCGTAGGTCCTCGACATTGGACTGTAGGGTGTGGACTTCAGTCTGTAACGTGTCTCGGGTTTGGGTCAGGCTTAAGATTGCCGCCTCAATGCGATTTTGATCAGCGATCTTATCTGACACCTCCCCTGAGATTTGGTCCCGGTTATCGCTTAGACTGTCGATTTCGGTCTCGAGCGACCGCTTCTGATCGGTTGCTTCGGCAATCTCGCGGCGTTGACGGTTCGCCGCGTTTATGGTCTCATTCGCCGCCTCCAATTCTTCCTGAACCGCAGCGAGATCGACTAATGCTGCTTCGTGTCGCGCCAGCGTACCGGCTTCGATTTGAGCTGTGCTGGATAAGTCTTTTTCTGCCTGCTCGACTTCCGATGACAGATTGACCCTGCGAACTTCGAGTTCTTGAACTTCGTCACGGAGTTGATTGAGTTCGGTGCTGGCGTGCTCGACCTGTCCTTGGCGGTATTCGAAATCTTCTGCGATACGACCATATTTTTGATCAAGCGTATTTACTTGGAACCCCACTTCCAGTCCGAAGTGCAACACCGGCCCGCCTCCGGAGCGAGGGCGTGGCCCGAGCGGAGGAGGCGGGCCGGTGTTGAGGGATTTTCCGGCCAGGGCCCCGGATTCCACGCGGAATACGGCGGCTGTCCCTTCGGATCGGAGCGTAACCGGGCCTCCCGGCGGCGGCAAGGCCCCGCGGCGGGAGGTGGCGCGCCCGTCCGGGCGAGGGAAGGGGTGGCCCGACCGAAACCGGGCGGGCGCGCCTGCGGAATTCCCTCTCCCCCGTCGGCCGACGGGGCGAAGCGCCTCAGGGAGGCCGCGCCCGCGCGAAAGCCTCCGCCGGCGTCAGGTAGCCGAGCGCCTTGCGGGGGCGCGCGTTCAGGATGTCCTGGACCCGCTTCACGCGGGCGTCCGTGACCTGCCGCAGGTCGGTCCCCTTCGGCAGGTACTGGCGCAGCAGCCCGTTGGTGTGCCCGTTCAGGCCCCGCTCCCACGAGTGATAGGGCGTCGCGAAGAAGAAGTCGGCCTCCAGCGCCTTCGCCACCTTCGCGTGCCCCGCGAACTCCTTGCCGTTGTCCGCCGTGATCGTGTGGACCCTGGCGCCGAGCCCCTTGAGAAGGTCGGTCATCGCCTCGCCGACCGCCTCCGCCTTCTTTCCGTCAACCCGTTGGAGAAGCGTGAATTTCGAGCATCTGTCCACAAGCGACACCACCGCACCGCCGTGTCCCCCGCCGATCACCGTGTCCGCTTCCCAGTCGCCGATTCTCGCCTTCGCCCCGACCTCTTTCGGGCGCTCCGGGATGTCCCTCCGGCCCGGGATGTGACCCCGGCCCGCGTGGCGGCCACCCTGCCGGTTCGGTTTCTTTCCCCGCCGCCGCAGGTGCCCGAAAAGCGTTCCTCCGTCCCTGCGGTCCGCGCGTACGAGGTCGTATATCCGCTGACGGCCGACCATGCCGGGGTCCTCCAGCCGGAGACGCCCCGAGACCTGTTCCGGGCTCCAGCCCTCCTCCAGCTTCGCCACGACCTTCGCCCAGCGCTCCTCCGTCAGCTTCCTCGGGACCGAAGAGGCCTCGCTCCGGCGCCCGGTGGCCTTCCTCCACGCCTGTCCCTGCCGGTATCCCCGCCCGCCGCCGTTGCGTCGGATCTCCCGCGATATGGTGGCCGGATGGCGGCCCAGCTGCCTGGCGATGGCCCCGTTCGAAAGCCCGCTTTTCCCCGTCGCGTATATCTGGCATCTTTCGTCGAAGGTCAGATGACGGTAGCCCTCGGGCATGACACTCTCCTCGGCTCGTTCACCGGGACTGTCGCCGTTATCTGGCCGATTCGCAAGATGCTGCACCCGAAACGCGGCTTCCCACCATCAACGGTGTTGCACTTCAGAGCGGAACGGGGGGAACAAAAGGTAGCCCGACGTCAATACCGCGATCACACCGAGGATGTATGCAATTGTAGAATATCGGCTCGACCTACGAAAGATCTTGTTCGATGATGTCAAGGCATCCCTCCATATCCTGAGCGAGTTCATCGACCCAGAACCGGCGCACCCGCCATCCCAAAGACTTCAACTGATGGTCGCGCCAATGGTCCGATTTTTTGCGATGGCCATCAATGCTTTCGTGCCAGATGCGACCGTCCACTTCTAGGTCAAGTTTCACGTTGTTGGCGCCGAACAACGCGAAATCAAGTCTCCTTCCAGCGATTTCGTGCTGCGGTTTGGGATCCAGTCCGCGTCCGCATAAAGCGTGGTAAACCCGGCGCTCCCACTCGCTGTCAAATACGGTCTCGGTCGAGCGACCGCGCGGTTCAGTCGCTCTGGCAGCAAGGCGCTGCAAAGGCTTCGAGTGTCCAGAGCGGGCGAAATCGAGGTCTCCGAAGATCATCGCTACAGCACGGGCGCGGGAGATGGCCACGTTCAGACGGCGAGTGT
>CBDAVS010000032.1:0-3199 GCA_965201085.1 uncultured Rhodobacter sp.
AGGCGGCCGGGCCGCCACCCGGCCACCATATCGCGGGAGATCCGACGCAACGGCGGCGGGCGGGGATACCGGCAGGGACAGGCGTGGAGGAAGGCCACCGGGCGCCGGAGCGGGGCCTCTTCGGTCCCGGGGAAGCTGACGGAGGGGCGCCGGGCGAAGGTCGTGGCGAAGCCGGGGAGGGCTGGAGCCCGGAACAGGTCCCGGGGCGTCTCCGGCTGGAGGACCCCGGCATGGTCGGCCGTCAGCGGATATACGACCTCGTACGCGCGGACGGCGGGGACGGAGGAGCGCCTTGCGGGCACCTGCGGCGGCGGGGAAAGAAACCGAACCGGCAGGGTGGCCGCCACGCGGGCCGGGGTCACATCCCGGGCCGGAGGGACATCCCGGAGCGCCCGAAAGAGGTCGGGGCGAAGGCGGGAATCGGCGACTGGGAAGCGGACACGGTGATCGGCGGGGGACACAGCGGTGCGGTGGTGTCGCCTGTGGACAGATGCCCGGAATTCACGCCTGTCCAACGGGTTGACGGAAAGAAGGCGGAGGCGGTCGGCGAGGCGATGACCGACCTTCTCAAGGGGCTCGGCGCCAGGGTCCACACGATCACGGCGGACAACGGCAGGGAGTTCGCGGGGCACGCGAAGGTGGCGAAGGCGCTGGAGGCCGACTTCTTCCTCCCGACGCCCCACCACCCGTGGGAGCGGGGCCTGAACGGGCACACCAACGGGCTGCCGCGCCAGTACCTGCCGAAGGGGACCGACCTGCGGCAGGTCACGGACGCCCGCGTGAAGCGGGTCCAGGACATCCTGAACGCGCGCCCCCGCAAGGCGCCCGGCCACCTGACGCCGGCGGAGGCTTTCGCGCGGGCGCGGCCTCCCTGAGGCGCTTCGCCCCGTCGGCCGACGGGGGAGAGGGAATTCCGCAGGCGCGCCCGCCCGGTTTCGGTCGGGCCACCCCTTCCCTCGCCCGGACGGGCGCGCCACCTCCCGCCGCTGGGCCCTGCCGCCGCCGGGAGGCCCGGTTACGCTCCGATCCGAAGGGACAGCCGCCGTATTCCGCGTGGAATCCGGGGCCCTGGCCGGAAAATCCCTAAACACCGGCCCGCCTCCTCCGCTCGGGCCACGCCCTCGCTCCGGAGGCGGGCCGGTGTTGCACTTCGGACTGGAAGTGGGGGACCCATGAAATACTCACACGCCGGATATAATGGATCGGTTCATTGATCAACGGGGTCATCCGTTCGACCCGATGCATATATCTTCGTTTCAATACTCCTGTCGGCATTGAGCGAAATCTCCAGAATCCGCCCAGCGAGACCGTCATCCCCGATGGAATCCAGCGCTTCTCGAAACAGCGCCCCGATCCCTTTCACCGTTCCTCAGACATTATGTGCCGTGTTATGGCACATCAGTTCGGGGTGGTCCAGTTCGCGCTCGATCAACGGGATGAAATCCCTGGAATTTTTGGTCACCAGAACAAATCCGTCATTGACGGCGCGTCGGACCAAAAACCAGTCCTGGCCGTGAACGGAGTCCAAGCCAATTGACATGCGTCGATTCAGATGTTCAGATGTTCAGATGGGCCGTTCACTCTGGCGATGGACACAAGGCGGGGCTGAGGTACCCGTCGATGAGGAACTTCACCTTTCCTCCGCAGGCAACTCATCAAGCGTACTCCTGTGAATCGAGACCGGCCTGTATGTGCGGCAGGAAGGCTCGATGGAGGTTCGATCGTTCATCGGGTGGGCACGGGCGTAGACGAGGGCGAGTTGGATCTGATCCCCTGAGAGCCGCGGGAACGTCTCCAGGACCGCATCGACGCTGTCACCGTTGGTGAAAAGATCCGAGACGTAGTGAACCGGAATGCGGGTCCCCTTGAAGCAAGGCATGCCCGACAGAACCGCGTCATCGCATTCCACGGCGTTCCGTGCTATCGCGAGCAGGCTTACCGCTTCACCTGCCAGCGCATTCATGGATACGTCCGGATACGCGGCCTTTTCCATCCGGAACCACCGGGTTCCCCTTCCGCCCCACGATCGTCGGGGGATGGATCCCGGCACCGTCGAAGGACCGGCGATGGGTCCAGTTCATCAGTTGACGGACTGCCGTCATCGAAGAAGGGGGCATCATGCCGCCTAGGCGCCCTTTACATACCGCCGGACCTTCCCGCATGTCCGGGTTCCGCATTACGGCCAAACATAATCATCCTCCTATACTGTCCACGTACGACGGAATGAACAGCACATAACCCCCGACACCGCCTGAACCGGAACCGCCGTTCTCGAACCCCTTGCCGCCGCCGTAGAAGTTCAGACCTTCGAGACAGAAGGCGCGGCCGCGCCGACAAGCACCAACAGTCCCCGCCCGACCGGCCACGGCCATTCGAAGACTCCGGATTCATCAAAGCGATGAAATTTCGTATCCGTCATGATCCTTCCCGCGTACCGTCACAATCAATGAGTCGGTGCCTATCAGGCACATATTTTCCAGACAACAGACAGTCCCGTACGCTATAAAGCCATATAATCCTCACCGGTTCAATTTTCCAGTTTTCGCAAGACGAAGTCTCGACCACATTCCAATCAAATTTGAGTCGAACTACCTGGGGGCGGATCGACCGTCGCAGCGTCAAACCGGTGTGGATAGCGCGTTTCCAAAGACGATGGACCGGAACGGGAAGACAAGCCTAATGTGTAGTGATTCCGATGTGGTCTGACAGTTGGCCGTTTTTCCGGCGGCGTCTGTCAGGTCAGGTTTGGTTCAGGAACTTTTCCGTCCGGATCCCCTTGCCCACGATCATGGTCTGGAACGGCGTTCCGCCGCGGCACATTCCGCCCTGATGGGTGGGTTCGCGGCTGTAGTGGTTCAGCCATTCATCCGGATCGGCCCGCAACGCACCGATGCCGTCATATGGCTTCTTTCGGAACGCGACCTGGTGGAACCCCTGCAGCACCGTTTTGTGGAAGCGCCCGCGGATGCCGTCGGTCCGGGGCGATTTCACCCTGGTTTTGGTGTGGTCGGTATCGTTGACCGCCAGGAAGGGCCGGAAATCGTGTCCGTCGACGCACCCGCAGTATTCCGTCCCGCGATCCGTCATGATCCGCGGCACCGGCAGGCCATGCCCATCGTGGAATGGCGGCACCCGGTCATTGAGCGGGCCGGCGGCGGTGATCGGTGTCCCGGTAGTGTGGAGCCTGGCATGCGCCACC
>CBDAVS010000033.1:0-9499 GCA_965201085.1 uncultured Rhodobacter sp.
CACTTCAGAGCGGAACGGGGGCTTTAATATCCGGTTGGTAAACACCAGTTTGCCCGGTGGCTCTGTGATGAACTGATCCGACGTGAGATCAGGATGGGCTGCTGTTTGGTCCCTTTTACTCAACGGATATATCTGGCATCCCTCCTTACCGGATACGAGGACGCTTCTGGGTAACTGTCACCGTCAATTATGCCGGTGCCAGACCAAGAGGTAACATTGCATGCCTGCGGGCGCTGGCTCTTGTCACCCCATATGGCAGGTGCGGAGAGCGAAACCGGGATTGATGTGAGCGGGAGACCTGACCATGCGAAAGGTAAGGACTATGGAAGAGTTCGCCACGCTAAGTGGCGTGTCCAGACCAACCCTGTCGAAATTTTTCAATGATCCGAAAAGCGTTCGCAAATCCACCCGAGAGCGTATCGAAGCCGCGCTCGACCTCTACGACTATACACCGAACATCTACGCGATAAACCAGAACCGCCAGCTCACACGCAATATCGGCATCATCGTGCCATACCTCGCCGATCCGTTTTTCGCCGAGGTGGCGCGCAACCTCGAACCCATCTGCGCGGAGGCCGGATACAATCCGATCCTCCTGAGTTCATACGGCGACCCGGATCGGGAAATCCAGAATCTGGACAGCCTGAAAGCGATCAAGCCGGCGGGCGTTCTGCTGGCGCCGCTTGGCCGCCGATCACTTCGCGACGATATACTGTCGTTCTGCGGTGATATACCGACCGTGCTCTTCGACTGTGATATCAACGGAGTTGGCGACGCGTTCTTTGGTTCCAACAATTCACAAAGCATCGGTCTGCTGGTCGAATACCTGTGCAGAACAGGTGAACCGCCTGCATATTTCGAGATGCGCAACGCCCCAAATCCGAACGCCCACAAGCGTCGTGTCGCATATGAAAGGACGATGCGTGCGCTTGGACAGACACCGATGATTCTCGAGGCCGGAGGTACAGGTTGGGATTTCGAGGAAATCGCCCGACAGGAAGGCGGACGCATGATCAGGGAGCGCAAACTCCCGTCCGACACCGTCCTCTGCAGCAATGACCGTCTGGCCATCGGATTTCTCGCGGCCGCTTATGAAAACGGTCTGCGTGTCGGGATCGGGCACACCCACGCACTGCGGGTCGCGGGACATGACGACCATCCATTCGCGAGATTCACCTGTCCCGCCCTGACCACCGCCGCGCAGGATTACGACGCTATCGCGAGCACGAGTCTCAACCGTCTGCTCTCGATCATCGAATCGGGCGAACGGCCCAACGAGCGGCAGGCCCAGCTGTTTGACGGGGCTTTGGTCATGCGTCAGTCTGCATAACCAATTGTTAGTGAAAACAAAACACAAATAAATTTGACGCATGTAATAAAATATATTGACGCGAAGGAATAAATCTCCTACCACCGTCGCCCATGGACATTAAGCTAAAGGAGGACACAATGTCTCTCAAACGCGTTCTCGGCGCCACAACGGCGTTGACGCTTTGTGCCACCGCGACCTTCGCCCAGGATAGCACCATAACGATCGCGACCGTGAACAACGGTGATATGATCCGTATGCAGGGCTACACCGATCAATTCACCGAAGCGACCGGCATCGGCGTTGAATGGGTCACGCTGGAAGAAAACGTGTTGCGCCAGCGCGTGACCACGGACATCACCACGAAAGGTGGTCAGTTCGATATCATGACGATCGGCATGTACGAAACCCCGATCTGGGGTGCGAATGGCTGGCTCGTCGCGCTGGATGATCTGTCCGATGACTACGATGTGGGCGATATCCTGCCTGCGATGGCCGGTGGTCTGAGCCACGATGGTACGCTCTATGCCGCGCCGTTCTACGGCGAAAGCTCGATGATCATGTACCGCGCCGACCTTATGGAAACCGCTGGTCTTGAAATGCCGGATGCGCCTACCTGGGAGTTCATTCGCGAAGCGGCCGTGGCCATGACCGACCGCGACAACGAGATCAACGGCGTCTGCCTGCGTGGCAAGGCTGGATGGGGTGAGGGCGGAGCGTTTATCACCGCCATGTCCAATTCCTTCGGCGCGCGTTGGTTCGACGAAGACTGGAAACCTCAGTTCGACACACAGCCATGGGCCGATACGCTGAATTTCTTCGTTAACCTGATGAACGATGCCGGCCCTCCGGGATACGCGACCAATGGCTTCAACGAGAACCTGTCGCTCTTCCAGCAGGGCAAGTGCGGAATGTGGATCGACGCGACCGTCGCCGCTTCATTCGTCACCAACCCCGATGATTCGACCGTCGCTGACATGGTTGGCTTCGCGCTTGCGCCCGATAACGGTCTGGGCAAGCGCTCCAACTGGCTCTGGGCCTGGGCGCTCGCGATCCCGGCCGGTACAGAACAGGTGGATAACGCCAGGCAGTTCATCGAATGGGCCACATCGAAGGGCTATATCGAGTTGGTGGCGGCGAACGAAGGTTGGGCCAACGTTCCACCGGGCGCCAGAACCTCGCTGTATGAAAACCCCGAATATAAGAAGGTTCCTTTCGCCCGGATGACCCTGGATTCGATCCTCTCGGCGGATCCGAGCAACCCGACCGTTGATCCGGTTCCCTATGTCGGAATCCAGTTCGCGGCCATTCCGGAATTCGCGGGTATCGCATCGCAGGTGAGCCAGGAATTCTCGGCGGTCTACGCGGGTCAGCAGACCGTCGAAGAGGCACTCGCAAAAGCCCAGGCGATCACTGCTGAGGAAATGGAAGCGGCCGGCTACTGAGCCTGATCGCTTCGAAGCCGGGGGCGTGGAATTCCCGCGTTCCCCGGCACCCTCCGCCTTGTTTTCCTGAAGAATTCGTGATGTACCGATGGCCTGAACCAAAGGTCGATCGCCGCTGGATAAATCAAGGTACAGGGCGTTCACCAACGGACTCCCTTCTTTTGTTGGGTAACTGGATGGAGGGATGTCGTCCGCGAACGGAGGAGGTGACACCATGGCAACAAAGGCTTCCAGGTCCGCCGCCCGTCTGATGATGGCGCCGGCGGTGGTTCTGCTTCTGGGATGGATGCTGGCGCCTTTGATCACGACCCTTTGGTTCTCCTTCCGAAGGTACCTGCCATTGCGGGGAGGCGATCAAGGCTTCGTCGGTTTCGACAACTACGTGCGTTTCGTCACATCGAGCGCGTTCTGGCCGAGCGTCTGGACCACCCTTATCGTCGTTCTGGGCGTTCTGGTCATCACCGTCACCCTCGGTGTATTGCTAGCCATGCTCCTCGATCAGCCGATGTGGGGACAGGGCGTCGTTCGAATACTGGTGATCGCGCCATTCTTCGTTATGCCAACGGTTTCAGCTCTCGTCTGGAAGAACATGTTCATGGATCCGGTGAACGGGATCCTGGCGCATCTCTGGAAATTCTTCGGGGCGCAGCCGGTCGAATGGCTGAGCAACGTTCCACTGGGGTCGATCGTCATGATCGTCTCCTGGCAATGGTTGCCCTTCGCGACGCTGATCCTTTTGACGGCCATTCAGTCCCTTGACGGAGAACAGCTGGAAGCCGCCGAGATGGACGGAGCGCCCCCGCTCAAACGTTTCGCCTTCATCATCCTGCCCCATCTCAGCCGTGCGGTCACCATCGTTATACTGATCCAGACAATCTTCCTGCTGTCCATTTTCGCGGAGATCTTCGTGACCACGGGCGGCGCCTTCGGGACGCGGACGCTGACCTATCTCATTTTCCAGCGCGTGCTGGAAAGCCAGAATGTAGGACTTGGATCGGCGGGTGGTGTCTATGCGATCATCCTTGCCAACATCGTAGCGCTCTTCCTGATGCGCATTGTCGGCAAGAACCTGGACGCGTGAGGGAGGGACAGACATGGCGCGCTCGGTCACGACCAACCGCAAGCTTCTGAACACTGTCGTCGCATGGGGAATCGGGCTTCTCATATTCTTCCCGATCCTTTGGACTATCCTGACCAGCTTCAAGACCGAGGCGCAGGCCATCAACGATCCGCCGCTGTTCCTGTT
Source organism: uncultured Rhodobacter sp. (assembly GCA_965201085.1). Taxonomy (GTDB): domain Bacteria; phylum Pseudomonadota; class Alphaproteobacteria; order Rhodobacterales; family Rhodobacteraceae; genus JAPOUP01. The sequence goes on from CBDAVS010000033.1 coordinate 4,001, forward strand.
CTTCGATTGGACACTGGAGAATTACGCGGTGGTTCAGGAGCGGTCGAACTACATGCGTTTTCTCTCGAACTCGCTGATCATCGCGGGCTGTTCGACGCTTCTGGGGATCATCGTCGCGGTCCCGGCCGCATGGTCGATGGCGTTCGTGCCATCGAAAAGGACCAAGGATGTTCTGCTCTGGATGCTCTCGACGAAGATGCTGCCCGCCGTAGGGGTGCTCTATCCAATCTATATCGGCTTCATCAGCCTTGGACTGCTCGATACCCGGATCGGTCTGGTGATTGTGCTCATGCTGATCAACCTGCCGATCATCGTATGGATGCTCTATACCTATTTCCGGGAAATTCCCGGCGAGATCCTCGAAGCCGCGAGAATGGACGGCGCCACGCTTCGGGCGGAGATTCTGTTCGTCCTCACACCAATGGCGATTCCTGGCATCGCCTCGACCATCCTTCTGAACTTCATCCTTGCTTGGAACGAAGCGTTCTGGACGCTGAACCTGACGGCGGCCAAAGCGGCCCCGCTCACGGCCTTCATCGCCAGCTATTCGAGCCCGGAAGGCCTGTTCTACGCCAAGCTGAGCGCGGCCTCCACGATGGCCATCGCACCGATCCTCGTTCTCGGCTGGTTCAGCCAGAAACAACTCGTTCGCGGCCTGACCTTCGGCGCGGTTAAATAGGGAGCTGACACATGGGACGCATCACTCTAGATGGGGTGTCGAAGAGTTTCGGTGATGTTGAGGTCATCCCGCCTCTGGACCTGACGATCGAGGACAGCGAGTTCTGCGTCTTTGTCGGTCCGTCAGGATGCGGCAAGTCCACCTTGCTACGCCTTATCGCAGGGCTTGAGGACATAACCGCGGGCACGATCCGGATAGATGGTGACGACGCCACCGAAATCCCGCCCGCAAAGCGCGGTCTGGCAATGGTTTTCCAATCCTATGCCCTGTACCCGCATATGAGCGTCCGCAAGAACATCGCCTTTCCGATGAGGATGGCGAAGATCCCGGAGGACGAGCAGAGCCGGCGTATCGAGGCCGCCGCCAAAGCCCTGAATCTAAAGGACTACCTTGACCGCAGACCCGGCCAGTTATCCGGCGGTCAGCGTCAGCGCGTCGCGATCGGGCGGGCCATCGTACGTGAGCCCGCGGCGTTCCTGTTCGACGAACCCCTTTCGAACCTCGACGCGGCGCTGCGGGTCGGTATGCGCCTGGAGATCTCGGAACTCCACAAGCGGCTGGACACGACGATGATTTACGTAACCCACGACCAGGTCGAGGCAATGACCATGGCCGACAAGATCGTTGTCCTGCAGGCAGGTGTGATCGAACAGGTTGGCACGCCGCTCGACCTGTACCGTCAGCCGAGAAACGTATTCGTAGCGGGTTTCATCGGTTCTCCGAAGATGAATCTGATCGAAGGCGCCGAAGCCCGAAAGCACGAAGCGGCTACGATCGGGATTCGGCCGGAGCATATCGACGTGACCGCTCATGGTGACGGCGTTTGGTCCGGCAGGGTAGGTGTCTCCGAGCATCTCGGATCGGATACTTTTTTCCATATCCATGACACAGGGCTTGCGGAGGCGGTGACCGTTCGCGCCGCGGGCGAGGTCAGCATCGGGCATGGCGATCTCATCGGACTTAATCCACGTGTTGATCTCATCCATAAATTCGACGCTGCGGGTCTTCGGATCGAATGAAAAGATCCGTCGAACGAACCGGACCCGTGGCGAACGCACGGCGGAGCACGGATTCGGCCACCGTCCCGTCTGGCGCGGGCAGGGGAATTCATCGCCTTCCGGTCAATGCCGGAAATACGGATTTCTCGTTTGGGGTGGATGTCATCGAACATCCCGGCATCGATGCCATGAGCGTCAAACTACCGCGTGCCGTCGGCATCGAAACCGGGGGGCCGTGTCGGTGACTTCGACATGTCGGACGGTTCACCTGTTGCGCGGGCAGAAATCATGTCCTTCATCGCCATCGACGCCTGCCAGCCCCTCAAGACGGCGAGCCAGTGCGCACGATATGAAGCCGTTGATACAATCCTCGATCGATGTCGCGGCATGACCGTCCGCCGAAGGAGAAGCGACGCACTGAATCCGGCTGCCTTCAGTCCTGCGGGCGATGCCCGAAATTCGACCGGTATGGCCGATATACCTTCCAGCGATGAAGCGGCCTTCGTCGTGGCGTATTCCCGCAATGTGGAGAGCGGAACATGGATGCGTTGAGAAACGAATTCCTGTCCGAGCCGGTTGCGATCCCGCTTGGCGCGAAAATCCTTGGCAGGCTTGTGCCCGAAATCGCGACACCTCGCTATATGCGGGACGAGTTAACACCCGGAATGGTCCATATCGGTGTCGGTAATTTCCATCGGGCGCATCTGGCATGGTACCTCCACCGGCTGATGCAACTGGGAAGATCTCGGGACTGGGCGATCATCGGTAGCGGCGTGCGACCGACCGATGCGGTGGTGCGTCGGAAGCTTCTGGCGCAGGACTGCCTGACAACCCTGATCGAGCTACGTCCCGATGGCGTTTCCGCCGAGATCTGCGGATCGATGATCGACTTTCTTGCCGTCGAAGAGGAAAATGGACCCCTGATCGAACGGATGGCCGATCCAGCTACCAGAATCGTCTCGCTGACCGTGACCGAAGGAGGCTACTATATCAATGCGGCCAATGGGTTGTTTCACTCCGACCATCCGGAAGTCACCTATGACGTGGCGCATCCCGAGCGGCCCCGCACGGTGTTTGGCGCGATCGTTGCGTCGCTTGCGAGACGGCGCGAGGACGGGACCGGACCATTCACGGTAATGAGCTGCGACAACCTGTGCGGCAACGGTGATGTGACCCGCTCAACCATCGTTTCCATGGCGGGTCTCCGTGATCCCGAGCTAGCCGACTGGATCGACACAAACTGCTGTTTTCCCAATTCCATGGTGGATTGCATAGTTCCCGCAACCGGCCCCGAAGAGATCGCTCTGGCCCGTTCGCTCGGTATCATAGATGCGGCCCCGGTCACCCACGAAAACTACCGCCAATGGGTAATCGAGGATCGCTTCTGCGCAGGTCGCCCGGACTGGGAACGGGTGGGCGTTACCTTCACCGATGATGTGCGCACCTACGAATTGATGAAGATCCGCATTCTCAACGCCGGTCATCAGGTGCTGGCCAATGCCGGCGAGCTGCTCTCCATCGATACGATCGCCGAATGTGTGGCACACCCGAGAATTTCAGCTTTGTTTGACAGGGTCCAGCGTGAGGAAATCATGCCCTTTGTCGGTGCCGTGCCGGGAGTGGCTCCGGCGGCCTATGTCAACCTGATCAGGAGACGCTTCGCCAACCCGGCGATTCACGATACAACCCGTCGCGTCGCCTTCGACGGTTCGTCGCGGCACGCGGGCTTCGTCCTGCCGATCGTGCGTGACGCGCTCGACGCGGGCGGTTCTGTGGACGGGCTTGGTCTCGTCGAAGCGCTTTGGGCACGCATGTGCCGGGGCGTCCGCGAGGACGGTTCGACCATCCCACCGAACGATCCCTTCTGGGACGATTTGCGCGCTGCGGCGGAAGCGGCGCGTGAGCGACCGCGCACCTGGCTGGAACAGCGGAGCATTTACGGTGAGCTCGTCGATGAGCCGCGTTTCTCCGAGGCGTTCGAAAGATGGTTCCGGGTGATTTCGTCGCAGGGAACCGCCGCCGCGCTTGATCGCTATGCCGCGTGACGACAATTGAGTGATTACCATTCGGGGAGAGACCTGTGATTCTGTGCTGCGGTGAAGCGCTCATCGATATGATCCCGTCGCGAACCTTCGACGGTCAGACCGGTTTCGTGCCGTATCCGGGAGGCGCGGTCTTCAACACGGCGGTCGCCCTCGGTCGCCTGGGTTCCGACGCGAGCCTTCTGACCGGACTTTCGAACGATATTTTCGGAGCCCAACTCCGGCGGTTCCTCGCGGAAAGCCATGTCGACGCCTCCTTCGCCGTAACGACCGACCGCCTGACAACCCTTGCCTTCGTTTCGTTCAGTGAAGGGCAAGCGTCCTATAGTTTCTTCGATGAGAATTCCGCGTTCCGAATGCTCGATATCGCCGAATTTCCCGATCTGGACTCCAGGATCGAATGCCTGTTTTTCGGCGGGATCAGCCTGGTGAGCGAACCCTGCGCGGAGGCCTTCGCCAGCTTTCTGGATCGCGAAGGCGATGCACGGCTGACGATGATCGACCCGAACATCCGTCCTGACTTCATCCGGGACGAGGCGCGGTTCCGCACGCGCATCACGCGCATGATGGAAAGATGCGATATAGTGAAGGTTTCCGAAGACGATCTGGACTGGTACTTCCCCGACCGCCGTCCGATCCGCGAAAAAGTCCGGTCAGTTCTCACGCTTGGCCCCTCGCTCGTTCTGGCGACACGGGGAAGCTCCGGCGCCATTGCGATGTCGTCCGCCGGTGCGGAAGTCACGATGCCGGCCGTGGAAACCCGGGTTATGGATACGGTCGGTGCCGGAGACACCTTCAACGCCGGTTTTCTTTCCGGGCTCGCCCGTATGAACCGGCTTGCGCGCGCGGACATACCTGACCTATCCAATGCCGAACTGAAATCTGCCATGGGCTTGGCAAACGCCGCCGCCGCGGTGACGGTTTCGCGGGCGGGGGCGAATCCGCCCTGGGAGAGTGAGCTGGAGTTGTCCGGGACGCCATGACGGTTCCGTCGCCGGGCACGATGCGGATGACCACGAACAGGATCATGGTGACACCGGCGAGGGTGACGGCGGTGCTCAACAGGCAAAACAGCATGGATCTCAGCAACTGCATGTTGTTTCGCCCCCAGTATTGCGGAAGTTCAGGTCTTCAGCGGAACGGGTCCGCGACGTCGCCGTCCATCGCGGCCCGCCCGGAATTTCGCTGATGGCATCGGTTGCGAATTTCAGCGCGGACGCCGCCCGATGATAGCATTCCAGGACCGTGCGGATCATTTGATGGTGAATCCCCGCGCGGCCGTTCCGGTCTCAGAGTTTGTTCCATAAGTTGAGTGGTCCCGCAGGATGTGGCATTCCGGCCAGTGAACGAAACCGGATCCGGAGACAGCCATTCCCTGGGACAGGACCCCCAAAAGCTGCACGATCGTCCGGACGACCGCCGTCAGAACGATCCGACGGACGACGGACGGACCATCGTCGGGCCAATGCCGCCGAAGCGGGGGAATATGGGGCGGCCCCGCGGGTGAGCCTGCGGTCGGTGTCCGACGGTGTCCGGCACATGCTCTCCACCGGCCGTCGGTGGCGCGCCTTACCCACCGATTTCCACCGTATTCCACCGTCCGGAACCGTTTCCACGCCCGGCGCCCGAGCGGTCCGCCGGGCATGTCCCGACTTCCTGCGGAACCTCGCCCGACAGTGCGCGGGGCGCCCGCCGCCGCCATCGACAGCCGGTCGGTGAAGACCGCCGGGAGCGGCGGCCACCCCGGCCCGAAGCCGCGCGAACGCCTTGACGGACCGGC
>CBDAVS010000034.1:0-17430 GCA_965201085.1 uncultured Rhodobacter sp.
GCAGTTCGCCATCCTCCATTGCCTGATACATATTCATGTATCCTGCGGTGACGTATTCGACGGTGTAGCCGGCTGCCTCAAGCATCGAGCCGCCCACACGGGTCGTCACATGCTGGCCGGTCCACTCGTTGATCGCCAGCCGGATCGGCTCGTCGACCGCACCCAGTTCGGCGGCGTGAACGCTGCCTGAGGCCAGCCCGAGAACAGCCACGCCAGTCAGAAGTTTTGTATGAATCATGTGAGATTTCCCATTTCTGAAGTTTCTTCATAAAAATTTAGCGGGAATCGTCTCGCATTGTCACTTACCAAAACGAAATTTTATTTTTCGCGTTTCCGCGACATCCGAAGTCGCTTCGTGACTTGACCACCGTCGCTGTTTGTCGGAGCGTCAATCCCCGGCATTATCGGAGGGAACGGCATTGACCTTTGTGCCATCAGTCGAGGATTTCGCCCAGGTCTCATTCGGGTATGACCCCGACCCCGGGCGGTCGCTGTCCCTTCATTCCCGAGCCTATACCGATCCGGGATTTCACGACGTCGATATGCAAGCCATCATCGCGCGCAGCTGGCAGTGGATCTGCCATTCGGAGAAACTGCGCGAACCCGGCTCCTATGTTACCACCGAGGTCGCGGGGACACCCGTTCTTATCCTACGCGACCGGGCGGGAAAGCTCCGCGGGTTCTACAATGTCTGCAAGCACCGCGCCCACGGGCTGCTCACGGGTGAAGGCACGGTCGCTCGCATCATGTGCCCCTACCATGCCTGGGTTTACCGGCTTGACGGGACTCTGGCGCGGGCGCCGCATACCGGGAACCTCTGCGGGTTCGATCCGTCTTCGATCAGTCTTGAGCCGGTCGGGGTCGAGGAGTTCTGCGGGTTCGTATTCATCAATCTCGATCCGGAAGCGCAGCCCCTGCGTGAGGTGTCCGGAAACCTGGAAACCGAAATCAAGCACTGGGCGCCGGACATCGAGGATCTGACTTTAGGCGATCGCCTAACCTACGATATCAAATCGAACTGGAAGAACATCGTCGATAATTTCCTCGAATGCTATCACTGTCCGACGGCGCATAAAGACTTCTGCGACCTTGTCGATATGGACACCTACAGGGTAACCACGCATGGCATCTATTCCAGCCATATGGCGGATGCGGGAAAGGCCGCGAACTCCGCCTATGACGTATCGAACGCCACGGTGCGCACCCATGCGGTCTGGTGGCTTTGGCCAACCACCTGTTTGATGCGTTATCCGGGCCGATCTTCGATGATTGTGCTCAACATCATTCCCGCAGGGCCGGACCGGACGCTTGAGACCTATGATTTCTTTCTGGAAACACCGGAACCGAACCAGATGGAGGTGGAGGCGATCAGGTATCTGGACCAGGTGCTGCAGGTCGAGGACATCGGTCTTGTCGAATCGGTTCAGCGTGGGATGAGCACCTCTGCCTTCACCCAAGGACGCATCGTCAACGATCCCGATGGTTCTGGGAAATCGGAGCATGCAGTGCATCATTTCCACGGTTTGGTTCTTGACGCCTACCGCACGATCGCCCGATGATACCGGCATACGGGATTCGGCATACGCTTGATCGCGTCTCCCCTCGCCCTGCCACCGTTTCCTTAAGCGCTCCTGTTGGGTGCGCTACCAACGGGTTCACCGGGTTCGACCGCTGCACCTTCGTCTCAGTCGCGTTCATGGTCCACGAGGCGATCGGCGTGATGACGGCCTATACCAACGGATACTTCATCGATGCCGGAGCCACCGCTCGCCACCGTCTCGGAACACCCTCGATCTGCCGTGCCGTTCCCGACCGTGTCCAATCCTGTCCACTCGCTGGCAAACCATGATCAACCGAAGTCACCAGATGTCCAAGCCTCCAAATATCGTCCTCATTATGGCCGACCAGCTCGCGCCACAGTTCACAGGCGCCTACGGCCACTCCGTGGTCAAAACGCCCCATATGGACGCGCTCGCAGCCGAAGGCGCACGATTTGACTCCGCATATTGCAACTCACCGCTCTGCGCACCATCGCGGGCAAGCTTCATGACAGGACAGCTTCCCAATCGAATCGCGTCTTACGACAATAGCAGTGAGCTACCGGCGTCGCTGCCGACATTCGCCCACTATCTGCGCACGATGGGCTACAGGACCTGCCTGTCCGGAAAGATGCACTTCGTGGGTCCGGACCAGCTGCACGGATTTGACGAGCGTCTGACGACGGATATCTACCCTGCCGATTTCGCCTGGACGCCGAATTGGGAACGCCCGGACGAGAATATCACCAAGTGGTTCCATAACATGGACGCGGTGCGACAGGCCGGCATCGCGGCCACGACGTTCCAGTATGAATACGATGAGGAGGCGGCGTTTTTCGCACGCCGCAGGATCTATGAGTTCGCGATGGATCGGACACTCCCCTTCGCACTGACGGTCAGCTTCATCCACCCGCATGACCCTTATGTCACCCGCCCCGAATGGTGGAACCTCTATGATCATGCCTCGATCGATCTTCCAGCGACCGGCTTGGCGGACGATCCATGCAGTCGACGTTTGGCCAAGGGTATCGGTGCGGAGGCCGAGGCGGTTTCGGAGGAGCATATCCGCCTCGCGCGGCATGCCTACTACGCGAACACGAGCTACTTTGATTCGCAGGTTGGAAAGATTGTCCAGACGCTACGGGAAGCCGACCTCCTTGACAGCACCATCGTCATGGTTACCGCCGACCACGGAGACATGCTGGGCGAACGCGGCCTTTGGTACAAGATGAACCATTTCGAGCATTCCGCCCGCGTACCGCTGATCATCCATGGGCCAGGAATTGAGCGTGGCGAGATATCGGAGCCGGTTTCACTAGTTGACCTGCTACCGACCTTTCTTGACATCGCCGCTTCCGAGGGGCGGCAAATGCCCGGTCTGGGAATGACCGTTGACGGCCGGTCAATCTGGCCGCTGGCAACGGGTCAGCCGGATCCAGGCCGCGAGGTTCTTTCTGAATACTGTGCCGAGATAGCGAGCCATCCGATGCTGATGATCCGGCGGGGCGCCTACAAATTCATCCACTGCGATTCGGATCCACCGTTGCTCTACAACGTCCTGTTGGATCCGATGGAGCGGACCAATCTTGCAGTGGATCCGGAACATTCGGATCTCGCCGAGAGTTTCGCCGCTGAGGTAGCCCGTCGCTGGGACACCGGTACCCTTCGTGAGCGGGTGATCACTTCGCAAAAGCTTCGCCATGCGGTGCATACCGCGTTGGAAACAGGCCTCCGACCGAGTTGGGACTACAACCCTCCCCGCGATGCGTCGCAGGAATTCGTTCGCAATACCGTATCCTGGGATGATGTACTCAGCCGAATGCAGTATCCCGCGCCGGTGAATGAGCAATGACCCGGCGATTGGAAGGACGAACGGCGCTGGTGACGGGAGGCTGTGGCGGAATCGGCCGGGCAATCTGCGCGCGTTTGGAAGCCGATGGTGCGGTTGCTTATGCTGGCGACTTGAGCCGCAGGGGTTCGGTCGGCAGACCATCGGAGACGGCTCGCTTCGTTCAGCTGGACGTGACGCAGGAGGAAAGCGTCCAGGCGGCGATGCGTCTCCTTGAATCGGAGCAGGGGCATCTCGACATCCTCGTGAACGCAGCCGGGATCGAAATCGAGAAAACCATCGAGGAGACGAGCCTAGAGGAGTGGAACCGTATATTCGCCATCAACGTCACGGGCATGTTCCTCACATCCAAGCATGCGCTCCCGCTACTGCGAAGGAGCGATGTGGCAAGCGTGATCAATTTCGGCTCCTATGACGGTTATATCGCGGATCCGGGCCTTGCCGCGTATTGCGCCACCAAAGGGGCTGTGCACGCGTTGACCCGGGCGATGGCGTGCGACCATGGGCCGGAGGGCATTCGCGTAAACGCCATCTGTCCGGGTTACATCGATACACCGATGCTGCGGAGCTTTTTTTGAGGGCGAGGGTTCAGGAGGCGGAGGAAGGTCGATCGACGAATTGCAGGAGGCGGTACGCGAAGCCCACCCGATCCGTCGCTATGGCACACCGGACGACATCGCGGGACTTGTTTCATGGCTTGCCGGCGATGAGGCGAGTTATGCGCACGGCGCTCTATGGGTGCTTGACGGCGGACTGTCGGCGCAGGTGCAGCAGATGCGTCTGTGAGATGCTGTCGAACCACCGGACTCACTGTATCGAACCCCACTGATTTGCAAATGCGCGCGTCGCCTGAAGTTATCCGGTTCTCCTACGCAAAGCGGCGGCGTTTTCGGTCCGTACGTGTTCCAGGTAGACCGCTCACTTGGGTCGGTCTTCGCCATCTCCTGGATGAGTGCGTCACGGTATCGTGATGCGGGCCGGAAATTGCCCCTAGTCGAGTAATCCTGATCGGGGATCTGTCGTTATAATGGCCATAAGCAATCGTGAGGATTGCGGGGGAACATTCTGAAGGGTTGGCAAAATGAGACTTGAAGGAAAGATCGCGTTCATCACTGGTGGACGACAGGGAATCGGAAGCGGCATTGTCGAGAGGTTTTTGGCTGAGGGCGCGAAAGTCAGCACCTGCGGTCGAGGAGGCAGATTTTCGGATTTGCCGTCGACCGTCGGCTGGACGACGCTTGATGTTTCAGACGGCGATCAGGTCAACGCATTCGCGGAGTCGATGGATGTTATAGACGTCCTCGTGAACAACGCGGGCGTGCAGGTTGAGAAAACCGTTCCCGAAAGCACGGACGCGGACTGGGATCTTGTTGTCGGCACCAACGCACGCGGAGTGTTCAATCTCTGCCGCGCCTTTATTCCCCGGATGCGCGAAGGTGGCGCCATCATAAACATCGGGTCAATTTCAGGATTGACCGCTGATCCGCAGATGGCGCTTTACAACGCTTCGAAAGCGTTCGTTCATGGCCTTACGCGGTCGATTGCGGTGGATCATGGGCCACGGATCCGCTGCAACGCGATCTGCCCAGGCTGGATCGAGACCGGGATGCTTGAGGCGGCATTCGCATTGGCCAACGACAGCGGCGAGGCTCGATCCGATGCCCTTGCGCGCCATGCGTCCGGGCGTTTCGGTAGGCCGAATGACATTGCCGCGACGGCGGTTTGGCTCGCTTCGGATGATTCTGCCTTTGCGACTGGACAGTGCTTCACGGTCGATGGTGGCCTGACCGCTGCTACACCTGTCAGACCCGGATTGTTTTAGGTCCCCCGTTCCACTCTGAAGTGCGACACCGTTGATGGTGGGAAGCCGCGTTTCGGGCGCGGCATCCTGCGAATCGGCCGGATAACGGCGACAGTCCCTGTGCTCAGGACAGGAGAGTGTCATGCCCGAGGGCTACCGTCATCTGACCTTCGACGGAAGATGCCGGATATACGCGACGGGGAAAGGCGGGCTTTCGAACGGGGCCATCGCCAGGCGGCCGGGCCGCCATCCGGCCACCATATCGCGGGAGATCCGACGCAACGGCGGCGGGCGGGGATACCGGCAGGGACAGGCGTGGAGGAAGGCCACCGGGCGCCGGAGCGGGGCCTCTTCGGTCCCGGGGAAGCTGACGGAGGGGCGCCGGGCGAAGGTCGTGGCGAAGCCGGGGAGGGCTGGAGCCCGGAGCGGGTCCCGGGGCGTCTCCGGCTGGAGGACCCCGGCATGGTCGGCCGTCAGCGGATATACGACCTCTTACGCGCGGACGGCGGGGACGGCGGAACGCCTTGCGGGCACCTGCGGCGGCGGGGAAAGGAACCGGACCGGCAGGGCGGCCGCCACGCGGGCCGGGGTCATATCCCGGGCCGGAGGGACATCCCGGAGCGCCCGAAAGAGGGCGTGGCGAAGGCGGGGACCGGCGACCGGGAAGCGGACACGGTGATCGGCGGGGGACACGGCGGTGCGGTGGTGTCGCCCGTTGACGGATGCCCGGAATTCACGCCTGTCCGACGGGTTGACGGAAAGAGGGCGGAGGCGGTCGGCGGGGCGGTGACCGACCTTCCCGAGGTTCCCGGCGCCAGGGTCCACACGATCACGGCGTACGACGGCAGGGAGTTCGCGGGGCACGCGAAGGTGGCGAAGGCGCTGGAGGCCGATTTCTTCCTCCCGACGCCCCACCACTCGTGGGAGCGGGGCCTGAACGGGCACACCAACGGGCCGCCGCCCGGTACCTGCCGAAGGGGACCGACCTGCGGCAGGTCACGGACGCCCGCGTGAAGCGGGTCCAGGACATCCTGAACGCGCGCCCCCGCAAGGCGCCCGGCTACCTGACGCCGGCGGAGGCTTTCGCGCGGGCACGGCCTCCCTGAGGCGCTTCGCCCCGTCGGCCGACGGGGAGAGGGAATTCCGCAGGCGCGCCCGCCCGGTTTCGGTCGGGCCACCCCCTCCCTCGCCCGGACGGGCGCGCCACCTCCCGCCGCGGGCCCTGCCGCCGCCGGGAGGCCCGGTTACGCTCCGATTCGAAGGGACAGCCGCCGCATTCCGCGTGGAATCCGGCCCCCTGGCCGGAAAATCCCTCAACACCGGCCCCGCCTCCTCCGCTCGGGGCCACCCCCTCGCTCCGGAGGCGGGCCGGTGTTGCACTTCGGACTGGAAGTGGGGGGTCTTTATATCGCAATCCAAGATGGAAAGAAAATTGTCCATTTCATCAGGTAGCCAAAATTCAACTAATCTTGGCACTCTACTCGTGGAGTGTATTTCATCCCACTACCGGGTTCATCTGACACGCTCAAATCAGATAGCGTCAATGAATCGGATATTCGAACCAAAGCAAACCAAGATATCTCCACCGCGGACGCCGACAGGAAACGGGCTGAACGGCTGTTCACATATCTCGACCCATTGATGGCCGAGACCCGTCGCTACGCCCTCTGGCTTCCGCAGGATTCCGTAAATCGGATTTTCGCGACTGTCGGCATCGTTTACTAGGCCCCGGCATAAGAAACGACAATGGAGAGGACAATTTTCCGGATCCCATCCACTTCCACCCTTCTACGCCGCACAGTTCGGCAAACGCTTCGCAAAGCCCATAGGCAAAGTCGGAAGAAGCCTCTTCCCGGTGGCACGGATCGGTTCATAGATGCCGACACTATTGCGCTGGCCGATGGACGGCGGGTATGGTTGGCGGGAATCGACGCCCCGGAGAACGGCCAGCCCGGGACCGACAGGGAATAGTCTTCGATGCCGGAAAGAGGGTCACCGATATCCTAAACGCCCACATAAGCGCACGAATGTATGAATGATGGAAACTTACCATTACCGACGAAGGTCGGAAAGATCGATACGGGCGCATTGTCGGACATATAGTGATGAAGAGGGGACGACAGAGAGAGGCTATCTGCGAATGGCTGGTGGAGAACGGTTGGGCGGTGGCTCAATGCCCTCCTCCGGATTACCGGTGGTTTGAACATCGGGCGCGTAGCAAACAAGGAGGACTTTGGGCTGGCGAATGGCAACACCCGAAGGACTGGAGGAGTTCACCGACAAGTCATAGGTCCGCGGCGAAACAGCCTCAATTACCCGGATGGATTTACTGGTTGGTCACAACTTGTGTCATCGGTGGCCTGATCCTTGTTTTCTGAAATCCAGCATCGCTGCGGAGTTCGGGACTTCGACACCCTAGAGGTGAATTTACCACCATCTCTTGCGCCAGCGCTATAGGATGTCAGCAAGGGTCTCTCATGCCTCAAGTTTGGGTAGAGACCCCTCGACAGGCGAAGCCGCCATGCCGAACGGATTCCGCACTGCATTGGCGTCCGTAGGGTTCATCCACATTCGTTCTGTCTATTCGGTTCCCCATAGAAGGTAGCAGGGATCCGGCAAGTTCCGAACCGGAACCAAAGGTGTCCGCTCCGTCATAGACAGCGCAAGGAATCCAGTTCAGTGTTCTCGCGCCGCACCGTTTCGCCGACATGACGTTGTAGGACACCATCTTGGCTTGCTGCCAGATGCCTTGCTGAAGTCTGTCCAACGCCCGAGGATGACAAGCGCGGCTTTGTTCGAGCCATCGAGGCTCGGATTCGAGGACCGAAGCGACGCTCAAGGGTCAGAGTTCGTTGGCGGCTGAGATTGATGAGAAATCGATTCGACCAAATGATCCATCACATCCGAGTCCGAGCTATATACCATCCCGGGTATAAACTTTTGACCAGGTTTTGATTCCATGTCTGGATACGGCGCATTGGCAGCGAAGTGGATTTCCGGTTCCCGCGTGCTTGAAAGGGCAGCGTGCTCAATTCAACTGAACCGTCCACCGAGTGCATTCCGCGACTCAGCGTAGCGAACGTGAGAGCGTCGGCTGCCAATGGTCTCAGCCTGCACATTCGGCCAGTTCGGGCAACACCGTCCATTCATTACGGGATGGAGTTATACCGAAAGTTGGTGACTGAGCATGAGGGGCGGCATATCATGGCGGTGAACCTACGCCGTCACTCTCGAAGAGAGAAGGTATATGCCACATGACCGAATCCACACTGATACAATTCGAACGTCCATCGGAATTTTCACCGGATCCGCTGATGGAGGTGTTCAGGGTGGGAGCGAGAGACCTTCTCGACTTGGCGGTCCAGGCCGAGGTCGCCAAACTGCCGACCCGCCACGGGCACCTCATTGACGAAGAGGGGCGCAGGCGTGCTGTGCGCCACGGAACCCTGCCGGAGCGGGAGGTGATGACGGTGATCGGTCGGGTGCCCGTCGAGGTTCCGTGCGTGCGGAACCGTGGGGGCAAGCGTCGCACGTGAAGACCGGATCGAGTTCCAGTCCTCGATCGTGCTGCCCTGGCTCTATCCCAGAGCATCCCGCCGGGTGACTTCGGCGAGGCGCACGCGGCGCTTCCCGGGCCGGATACGGAGGGGCGGTCCTCCTCGACGGTGACAAGGCCGAGATAACCTGAAAGGAGGAGTACGAGACCTTGAGAAGGCGCGACCTGTCAGGCAGGCGTTTCGTCCACGTCTGGGCGGATGGCGTCTACTTCACGCTCCGTCTGGACGGCGTCCGCCAGTGCGTGCTGGTGGTGATCGGGGCCGATGAGTATGGCGGAAAGGACATCCTTGCGGTCATGGACGGGTTCCGCGGAACGCGGATAGCTGGTGCGACCTTCTTCGCGACCTGAAGGAATGCGGGAGCAGCGGTGCCGGGTCTACTGGACGGCCAACGTCACCGGGGCGCTGCCAAAGTCGCTCAGGGAACGGGACAGGTTGGATATTCATGAAATCTGGAGGGTGGAGACGAAGGACGGCGCCAACGCAGCCTTCGACCGCTTCGTAAAAAACTACGGCGTGAAATATGAAAAGGCGGTCGGGATGCGGGTCAAGGATCGGGATGAACTTCTCACCTTCCACGACTTCCTCACCCAGCGCTGCAGGCACATCAGGACCACGAACCCCACCAGGAGCGTGTTCGCCACCGTCCGCGGCCGGACCCGCAGGACCAGGGGATGCCTGAGAGTTTGTTCCATAAGTTGAGTGGTACCGCACGATGTGGCATTCCGGTTGGTGAACGCATCCAGATACGGAGAGAGCCATGCCCCGGGACCGGACCACCCAACAGCTCCATAAGCGCCCGGACAACCACGGTCAAAACGACCTGACCGACGCCGAATGGACCGTCATCGGGCCGATGCCGCCGAAGCGGGGAAGGATGGGACGGCCGCGCGGGGTCGACCTTCGGTCGGTGTTCGACGGGGCCTGCATATCCTGTCCACAGGATGCCGGTGGCGCGCGTCACCCTCTGGATATCCACCGTTTTCCACCGACCGGAACCATTTTCACGCATGGCGGCGGAGCGGGCTCCTGGAGCGTCTCGCGCATCGTCTCCGGAACCTCGCGCGGCGGTGTCCGGGGCGCTCCGCGGAGCCGGCCGCCGCCCCGGTCGACAGCCGGTCGGTGAGGACCGCGGAGAGCGGCGGCCCCCGCGGCCACCACGCCGGCAGGAAGGTGAAGGGGAGGAAAAGGCACCTGATCGTGGACGCCGACGGCACGCCGGTCGTCATGACGGTTCACACCGCCGACATCCAGGACCGGGACGGCGCACCGGACCTGACCGCGGAGCTGCCGGAGACGGTGCCCACGGTGTGCAGGCCGTTCGCCGATGGTGGCCACCCGGGTCCGAAGCTGCGGGAGCGGCCTGGGGGGATGGGGCTGCCGAACGTGACCGGGACCGTCGAAAGACCGGAGGATGTCAAAGGGTTCACGGTTCCCTGCCGCCGGTGGGTCGTGGAGCGGACCTTCGCCTGGATGGGCCGGTGCCGCCGCCTGTCGAAGGACTGCGGGCGCCTCTGCGGGAACCCGCCGGCATCCGGGGTGAGGCATCACGCGCCACCGGTTCGGGCGTGAGTGAGGCACGAACGAACGCTGGCCGCCCGCCGGTTCCCGCCCAGGCGGGTGGCGAGGGCGTCAACTCCATGAAAAACAATGGTTTGATCATATCAGTGACTTATGATTCAAACTCTGAGCCGAAAGTCCGCCCTTACGATGGTCCATCGCCTCATGATGTCGGCGAAGGGCAACTGGCGCAGGCTCCCGGCTCCAAACCGGCTCCCGGAGGTCATACGGGGGTTGTGTTCAGCGACGGAATCATACAGGAAAGCGCCGCCGCCGGATCGGATAGGCCCCATCACCAACTTTCGGGCATAGCTCGGTACACTCAGCGACTTTGGATTATCCTAAACTCATCACCATTGGCAGCCTGTTCAGGTGGTCCTCGCTTCCTAAATCCAGCCGAGGCCCATATTAATCATTACGAATTCAGGCGAGGTCTTGCGTCTAAAATGAATCCAGTAGGAGTTAAGCGACGGACCGGAATTTCGGCCCTGGCCATCGCCGCCACCCTGATTGCCGCGCTCTGCGCGATGCCGTATCTCGCGGTGTTGCTCGCCACCACTCAAGGCACAACAGAAACACTCGCCCATCTAGCTGAAACCGTACTCGGAAGATACACCGCCGCGACACTGGCATTGGTGACGACCGTCGGCGCGGGTACTTTCATGATCGGCGTGAGCACCGCATGGCTGGTAGTCATGAACGAGTTTCCGGGGCGGAAATGGCTTGAGGTGGCGCTGGTCATCCCAATGGCCTTTCCCTCCTACGTGCTTGCATACGCCTACACGCAACTTCTCGACCATCCCGGAATCGTCCAGACCACCCTGCGCGAAATCATGGGTTGGGGCCCGCGGGACTATTGGTTCCCCGAAATCCGAAGCCTAGGCGGAGCCGCAGCCATGCTCACCCTAGTGCTCTACCCTTATGTCTATCTACTGGCCCGCGCCGCGTTTATTGGACAGGGTGCGGCGGCTTTCCTGACCGCGAGATCGCTCGGTCGGGGATCCCTACGCTCCTTCGTTTCAGTGTCTTTGCCGATGGCAAGGCCAGCGATAGCCGCTGGTGTTCTCCTCGCATCCATGGAAACGATCGCCGATTTCGGAACCGTCAGCTACTTCGGCGTGCATACTTTCGCGACAGGAATCTATTCCAGCTGGTTTTCAATGGCCGACAGGGCGGCGGCGGCCCAGCTTGCGTTAGGCCTACTAGCCTTCGCTTTGTGCCTGATCGTGCTCGAAAGGCTAAACCGCGGCGCGGCGCAATACCATTCAGGTCAGCGGCAGGGAACCGTTCCACGGGCGGAACTGAAAGGCTGGAGAAGCTGGGCGGGAACCGCTGTATGCCTTACACCAGCCGCGCTTGGAGCCTTGGTTCCGGCGCTCGCGCTTACAGCCATGGCATTCGGGTCTGAACAGGATCTGCTAAGCAACCGCTATCTTGGCTTGATACGCAACTCCCTCACATTAGGAATCATCGGTGCCACAATCACCGTCGCGGCAGCGGTGACACTTGGAACGTTTCACAGAGTCCGACCGGGACGTTTCAGCTTTATCGCTCTTCTGGTCTCCCGACTTGGTTACGCAGTGCCGGGCGGCGTGATCGCCGTCGGTCTGTTGGTGCCACTGGCAGGATTGGACAACGCACTTGACGCGTTCATGCGCTCACGTTTCAACATATCAACGGGCCTGCTGCTCACCGGCTCCATCTGGGTTCTGGTGATTGCTTACCTGATCCGGTTCCTGGCCGCCGCGATCGGTGCGTTTGAAGGTGGAATGGCGGCGGTCAGCCCAAGCATGGACGCCGCAAGCCGGGTTCTCGGAAGAGGTGCGTTCGGTACACTGAGATATGTCCACGTACCCATACTCGCCCCGAGTCTCGTAACAGCTGGACTGATCGTATTCGTGGATATCATGAAAGAGCTGCCCGCAACCCTGATTATGCGGCCATTCAACTTCGATACGCTTGCGGTCCAGGCCTTCCGACTCGCATCTGATGAAAGACTGGAAGGCGCGGCCGTTCCAAGTCTCGTTCTGGCCGTCATTGGATTGGTGCCGGTTCTTCTTCTATGCAGGAATATGATCCGGCTCAGGACTTGACCGGCGCACACCGATGCGCTTGGCCTCGAGCGGCCATCGGCACCGAGAAACGGCAACAGATCCGACCAGCGTCCGCCATAGGCTCGATCTACCTCGCGTGATTCACGGCTGTGAGGAACTTGTGCGGACCATCTGAACGTAATGTTCGGGTCCGCACGATTCTGAATGAATGCGAACATACACAAACCCGAATCGCGGAACGAAGCTGGAAACCTCGATAAACCCATATTCCGGCGCGAATGTCAGGCGGGTGATTTCCGGATTCCGGTCGGGGTCAGGCCCGGGTTCGCCATGGTCATGCGGGCGGCGGCCCGGACCCGGCCGATGCGGCGGACCGTGGCCGCCATCGGCCCTTTTCCGAATCCGAGGATATGTCCGACGCGGGCGCGGATGGAACGGCGTGTCGCATCGCCCCGCCGGATGCGACCGGGCATGGGCCCGCCACGCGGCTTCCCGCGGTGGATGCGGGAGCGATGGCCCCGCGCCTTCGGCCGGGCCCCGTTCCCCGCCGGGCGGTGACCGGTGTCCACCCGGACGGATCCGGAGCCATTGGCCGGGTCCGGTTCGCCCCCCTCCGGTCTTCCGGGCCCTGGAATATCCGGCTGTCCGGTGGGCGTCGGTGTCTTTCCGCGCCGCCTTGGCGGGACCGTCAGGCCGGATAACGGCCCGTTCCCTACCTTTCCCCGCCATCCGCCGGCGTGGGGCCGGGACCGAAGCGGCGTCCACGGTCCGGCCCCCTGCGGACCCCTGGCCCCGGTCACGGAGCCGCTCGCTAAAAAGCCGCGGACAGCAATGTGAACGCACAGGCCCGGGCCAGCCTCTCCCGAAACGGCCGGACCGTCTTTCGGTCCGTCCCCGTGACCGGGCGCTTCCGTCAATACCGGGCGAAAAGCCTGGTGCCGCGTTGCGCGGTCGCCTTCATTCCTTCGTGGCCGGGACCGACGTTCACTGACCGACGGACAGGAACCTTCCCATGGACGCGGCGCGGCGCATGGTCCGCGACGTGTCCCGGGCCTGCGTGTCAATGGCATCTTTAATTTCCCCAAAACGGGCGGTTTGACATTCCCCGGTCTGGCGGTTTCGGCTGTCGGCCGGTTCGGTGACCTGCGGTCCCGTTCCCCGGCGGACGGCCGCGGCGCTCTGGCGGTGGCGGCGGTGTGACCGGCGCGTCCGTACGGGGGTGTTCCGGGATCAGGTCGGTATGGCCGCGCGGGCGGTGGCCCGCGCCTCCGATCCGAACGGCGACGGCGTGGTGCGGCGGCCGGTCCGGAAGCGCGGTGGCAACGACGGAACCGCCGGAGACATCGCCCCATCCGGCGAAGCCCCGGTTGGATGCCGGGATCATCGCGCCTTTTCCATGGCGGGCGTTGACGGGTTGGAGGAACGGGTTCTCGCCGCCCCGGGTGACGGACGGGTATCCGGTCCCATCCACGATCGGCGGTGATGGGCGTACATGGAAGCGGATCCTGCCGGCGGGGCGTCCTCCGCGTCCAGCGCTGGCCGGAGCTTCGGCCGGCTCCGCCGATGTGGCGCGACACACCCGCTGTCCAGCCTTCACGGCGGCTACGCCAGGGGCTGTCGCCAGGTGCGGTCCGCCCGTGCCGGGCGGACCCGGGAAGTGAACCACCCCAGCTCCGCGGATAAGGTCCAGCCGGGCCGGCGCGGCGATGCGCTCCCGGTCAGGCGATGGCCGGAACGGGAAGTCGAACCCCTCCGGCGTTTTCATGGGCATCGGCCCGGCGGTCCCGGGCGCGGCATCGATGCGGCGGGTCTCGCGGGTGGCGCATTCCTCGCCGGGAAGCGCATCCAGCGCCTCGATCCCCGGGATCCTGCCCTGTTCCAGCTTCCGCGCCGCATGATCCGGCGCTTCCGGGGCGCGGGGCATCCCCAGGCCGACGGGCGCGCGCCGGATCCGGTCGGGTGTTTCGGTCACCGCACACCTCCCGCGGCCAGCCGCTGGCCGACCGCATCATGGAAAGCCGGTGACCGCTGCGGCACACCCTCCGGACGTTGCCGCATGGGGCGCGGCCTACCCATTGCACATAATTCCGTTCTGAACTGAGACGATTCCGTCCGCTACATGGCGGGTATGGACGGACAGAACCTGATCCGCTGCCCGCTGGCGGCGTCGATGGACGCCCTACGGGCCCTCGTGGCCGGGTAGCGGTCCCCCGGCCGGTCGGAGCTCGGGCGCAGGGTCTGCGGGACATCCGGCCTTCGCGACCATCCCGGCCGGCTCCGGTAGACCGGGTGCATGGCCGCCCTGCGGCACTTCGGGCGCGGCGGCCCGATCGCGCGGCCGCTGGATCGGGTGGGACCGGGAGGTGCGGGAGCGCCACCTTGAGCCGGTGGCCCGCATGAGCCGTTTCCTGATCCGGCCCGGCGTGGACCGCCGCAGCCTGGCGTCGAAGGCGCCGGGGATGTTCCTGCGGCGGGTGGCCGACGACCATGGGGCCCGCCACGGTCCGCGCCCGCCGCCGGTGGAGACCTTCGTTGACGGCGGCCATGACGGATCCGACCTGCGGGCGGCGAACCGGATCCATGTCGGCGGGACCGCCGGACGGGGCGGCGGCGGCACGCGCGGGACGGTGGAGGCGAAGGCGGTCTGGCCGCGGCCGCTCCGGCCGGACGTCCGGGAGGTCCCGGGGATCGCCCCGCCACCCCTGCCGGAGCCGCCGGGAGCGGGCGACGGCCCTGACAGGGACGGCTGGGCGGGCGTCCCGGCGATACGGCGGTGTCGCCGGAGACCATCCCGGCCACGCACCGCGGGCGGGTGCCGGGCCGGATGCGGGGAGCGGAGCGCGTCCTGTGCGTCCGGGACGGCACCGACCCGAACCTCGCGACGCGTCCGGGCCGTGAGGGGCTGGGCCTGACCGGCCGCGACCGGAACCCTCCGGGAACCCTCGGGCCGCACATGCACCCGATGCCGGTGGTCGACGGCGGCGGCATCCCCCCGGGCGTTCCGCACATCGGGTACGGCCCGCCGGACGACGGCACCGGAAAGGCCGGGCGCTGGCGCGGGAGACCGGGGACGTGCGTCCGCTGGTGGTCATGGACCGCGGGGCGGACGTGTTCGACCTGTCCGCGGAGCGGCACCGGCCCGGAAACGTCGACATCCCGGTGCGGGGGAGGCGCGGCCGCAGCCTCGGTCCCGGCCGGCCGAAGCCGTTCGGGGCCATGCGCTCCGGGCCGGTGCGGGCCCGCGCGAAGCTGGAGATACCGCGGGCGTCGGCGCGAGGCGGGGCGGTGGCGAACCGGAAGAGGCCCGGGCGGCGCGCGCGGCGCGGGTGACGCTGGGCCGGGAGACGCCGGAGATGTGGGCCGCGCACCTGCGGGAGGAGACGCCGCCGGATGGTGGCGGACAGCCCCTGGAGTGGATGCCGCTGACGACGCTTCCGGTGGATCCGGAGGCGAAGGCGCTGCAGACCGTCCGCCTGTACCGCCTTCGCCGGCGCACCGGGGACTGGCACGGGATCCTGAGATCCGGCTGCCGGGTGGAGGGGCGGCAGGGCCGCATGGCCGGCCGTCCGGAGCGGGGGCCGTCACCGTCAGCGCCGTGATCGCCTGGCGGCTGGCGGCGATGGCGCCGCTGGGCCGGGAGACGCCGGAGATGCCGGCCGGAACGCCGTTCCCGCCCTGCGGGGTCATGGCGCTGAAGGACTTCGCCGCCGGGCGGGGACCGCCGCCGCCGGAGACCTGTGGCGACGCCATCACCACCATGGCCGTCCCCGGCGGCGACCTGAACCGCAGGGGAGACGGCCCGCCGGGCCATGACGTGACCTGGCGGGGCTACGCCCGGCCCGCGACGATGGCGGACACCTACGAACGGCTGCTCCGGCTCGACCGGTCCAGCCAGCCCTACCGGACCATGCGTCCAGACGGAAGTTGTGTGTAATGGGCAGGCCGCGGCGGTGGAGCTTCGCGGTGCGCGGGGTCGACCCGGCACCGGGTGGTGGCCGCCGTCAGCCGGGACCATGCCCCCGTGGCCGACCCGCCTTTCCACCGCCGGCACCGCGCCGCGGGGAATGGCGGGCGAAGGTCCGGGCGCCGGTCACCCCCCCGGCGAGGGCTTCGTCAACGACCCGCTCCGCGGTGGCCTGTACCCGGGGACTGGCGATCCCGTGCCGCCATGCATCGGACCGGGCGTCCGGATCATCGGTGTTCCGGAACGTTCGGGCCGCAAAGAGGTCCCGCCGGAAATACCGGAACGGGCGTTCGACCCTGCCTTTCGTCCGGGCCCGATACGGCTTGCGGGCCCCGCGCGCGGAGCCGTAACGGTTCAACGGCGCGACGGGCGAACCGCTGTGGGTGACGACGCCGGCATCCTCCTCCCCGATCACCGCGGTCTTCATGCGGTCATGGGGAATTTCCCCAGGCGCGCCGCCCATCGCGCCAGATGCCGCGATATGACGGCGCATCACCGTTCGCGGGCTCCGGCCGGACACGGACCGACCCCGGAGCCGGCGTGAATGGCCAGGGACAGGGCTGAACGGCCGGACCCTGCGGATCACACCGGGCCCGTCGGTGAACCCCACCCTGAACCCGGCGAGATCCACCCGCGCCCGCCTGCCCGGAGGTGTTCCGGACCGCACCGCGGAAGGCGCGCGTCGAGGCGGACGCAACCCAGGCGAAAACGGCTTCGGCGTCGGATGGCCGCCTTCATGCCCCATGGACCTGATCCCGCGCGGCGGACGCCGGCCCGACGGATCCGGAAAGTTCCGGACCCTCCCTTCCGGATAATCCCGATATGGATCCAGCACGCCGCCCCGTAACGCACGCGGCCCATAAACCGGCGCCTCCGGACCCCGCTCCGGATATCCGCGCACCGTCCCGCAGTCAGGACCGACCCTGCGCGCGATGGCCGAAATGCCCGGCCCCTGTCGTCGCAAACCGTGGATCAGAACGGTCTCCCTCGATCCCTTCACCTGACTGCCCCCGTCTCTCGACAGTCAGAGCGTCAGGCCTGTTTCCCGGCGCCGCCGCTCACGGGTGGGGGATTTTCAATTGCCACTTTCGGGGAAAATACGACTGC
>CBDAVS010000035.1:0-83838 GCA_965201085.1 uncultured Rhodobacter sp.
CAGGACCTCTACAGCGACGAAGGGACCCGAAAGCGGCTGTCCGGGCTTCCGGGTCGGCTGGTGCTGCCCGGAAGGAGCCGCCGGGTCGGCGGGCCGGGGATGGAACCGCTGACCATCCCGGTGCCCGGCGTGGTCGGGCAGGGTCCCGGGTGCGGTTTCGACCGGCTTCGGGAACCGGCGAACCAACACATCCCGATCCGGCGAAGGCCGGAGGCCGGGCCACGGCCCGTGGGACGTGGACGGATACGGATACGAATACCGGCGGCTGGTTGACAGCGTGTCGCTCCTCACGCCGGAACTTCCCGCCGAGGTCGGAAGGACGGTCGTGGAGAGGGGCCACAGGGTGGCCGGAAAAAAGCCTGGCGCCGCGTTGCGCGGCCGCCGTCATTCCTTCGTGGCCGGGACCGACGTGCATCATCCGACCGACCGCAGCCTGCCGATGGACGCGGCACGGTGCATGGTCCGGGACGTGTCCCGGGCCTGCGGGGGGCTGGGGCCGCCCGGCTGGCGGCGGAAGGAATACCTTTGCGGAAAGCTCCGCAGGCTCTGTCCCGGTGTCGCCACGTCACGGCTCGCCAACCCGCGCCCGGGGGACGTGGAGGCGCCGCTCCGGCTGGCCCTGAAGCTGGCGGACAGGGCGGAGGCCAGCTGCGCGGAGACCGACGGAACATCGGGTATCCCGGGGTTCGGCGACGGCATCCGGGGCTTCAGGGGCCATGTCAGGCACCGGGCGGACCTGATCGGACGGCGGATCCTGAAGGGCGGGACGGTCCCGCACCGCGGGAAGGTGCACCCGATATCCGGGCCGCACACCCGCTGGATATCGAAGGGAAAGGCCGGGGTCCCGGTGGAGCCCGGCGTTCCGGTCCGCCTCCCTGAGGACCGTCACGGATTCCTCCCGCACCATTCGGTGATGTGGGAGGGGAGCGACGTAGACGTGGCGGTCCCCATCGGCGGGGAGGCGCGGGCCCGGTTCCCCGACCTGTCGGTGGTGAGCTCCGACCGCGGTCCGCACAGCCCCCCGGACCGGCTGGGGCCTGCCGGGATGCCGGAGCCGACGCCATGCCGCGGAAAGGCAGGCTGTCGAAGGCGGACCGCGTCCGGGAAAGCGGGGAGGCGTTCCGCGGGGCGCGGCCACGGCCCCGTGAAGCCGGAATCCGCCGGATTCGGCCCGATCCCCGGAAAAACACGGGGTTTCTGGCAGACACTAGATTAGGTCCTGACGGTCTTTGGATTCAATGGGTTCAGTGATTTCAGCGAGAATGAGAGACCATGCAGCAATGCATAACCAAGTACGAGTGACCTATAGCTCCGGTTCACTTGTCTCCTGGTGTTGATTGCTCAGCATATAGTTGCGCAGCACAGCATTCATGCGGGTTAAATGGCCTTCGCCATGGGATTACAACCATTCCAGAACATCTTCATCCATTCGAATGGTGACAGTTGGTCTGGTTGTCCCTGCTTCTCTCACGAGCGACTGACTTCCCTGACATTTTCTGTTATCTGGAAGCCAATCAACGCGACGTTTCAAAATTGACGCTCATCGGTGACATCGCATCAGAGTGTCATGCGGTCAATTCAAAATCAAATACCGATACAGGTCGGCCCGCCGCATATACCCATGCGGCGGAAACGCGAACCAATACAATAAGCCGTACGCACTCAGCGTTTGGAGAACTGAAAGCTCCGACGCGCCTTGCGCTTGCCGTACTTTTTCCTCTCCACCACCCGTGAATCCCGGGTGAGGAATCCGGCAGCTTTCAGCGCAGAACGAAGCGATGGATCATACAGTTGCAACGCTCTGGAAATTCCATGCTTCACGGCGCCGGCCTGACCCGACAGCCCACCACCCTTCACCGTGGCCCGCACGTCAAACAGCCCGTCAACGCCGGCAACCGAGAAAGGCTGGCGCAGGATCATCTGCAGCACCGGTCTCGCGAAGTAATCTGAAAGGTTCTTGCCATTGACAGTCACTATACCCGTGCCGGGCTTTATCCAGACACGTGCGACGGCATCCTTGCGCTTGCCGGTAGCATAGGAACGTCCATGCTCGTCCCGAACGGGTTCAGGCACTCGGGCGACCTCTTCTTCAGCGACAATTCCATGAGCCTCGGCGGCGCTGGACAGCTGGTCACGGAGTGCATCCAATTGTTCGGCCATTACGCGGTCCTCGTATTCTTGCCATTCATCGACGCCACATCCAGGACTTCAGGTGACTGCGCCACATGCGGGTGCTCGGTGCCTGAATACACACGCAGACTGGTCATCTGTTTTCGCGACAGGCGATTACCCGGGAGCATTCGCTTGACCGCCATGGTCAGAACGCGCTCCGGATGGTTACCCTCCAGAATCTCGGAGGCTTTTCTCGATTTGATACCACCCGGATAGCCGGTGTGGCGCCAGTAGGTTTTCTGCGCACGTTTGTTCCCCGTCAGCTGCACCTTCTCGGCATTGATGACGATAACATTGTCACCCATATCCATATGAGGAGTGTAACCGGATTTGTGCTTACCGCGTAAACGTCCGGCGATGATGGCCGCAAGACGGCCAAGAACGACTCCTTCGGCGTCGATCAAAATCCATTTCTTTTCGATATCCGCTGGTGTGGCGGTGTAGGTTTTCATGGTATTCCCCTAGGTCGGAGAGAATCTCGATCGGCTGTGTTCTACGGAACGGGTGGAGACAGTCAAGAGCCGAACCCGTAAATTTTCTCGATAAATCCATATAGTTATAGATGGGGTATTATTTTACCTCATAAATTAATTCATTCGGTCCATATCAGGGGTGAGGGTCGACGAATCGATATATCGATCCAGAAATCGCGATTGTGTTTTAAAGGTTCAGGGGGGAATCGCGTAAGTCACCCCTGCCCGTGCGACAGGACGGTCATCGCCATCGGAAAAGAGCAGAACGTCCCCGACGGCGAGCATACGACCAAGCTTCAGAAGCCTGGCTTCGCCGATGAGATCTCTATCGGCAGGCGGTCTGCGCATGAAATCGATCGAACAGTTGGTGGTCACCGCCAGTTCCACGGGTCCGATTCGGCTCATCAACGAGAGATATACAGCAACGTCGGCAAGGGAGAACATCGCCGGTCCTGATACCGTGCCACCCGGACGCAGATTCCGCTCGGTGACATATAGGCGGAGGCGGATACCGTCATCGTAAACCTCC
Source organism: uncultured Rhodobacter sp. (assembly GCA_965201085.1). GTDB lineage: Bacteria > Pseudomonadota > Alphaproteobacteria > Rhodobacterales > Rhodobacteraceae > JAPOUP01. Next base: position 3,175 of record CBDAVS010000035.1, read on the forward strand.
TCGATCGCGAAGTCCTCAACGACCTGTGGAAAACGGTCGGAAATGAACCCGATCAGCGCGTCACGATCCATTTTCATTCGTATACTTTCCCCGGTATCCGATCTTGGGTAGAATTGTCGGGAAAGCGAATGGAGGAAAAAGTGGAACTCATCAAGCGCGACGATCGGAATACGGTCGCTTATCTCACGCTTAATTCGCCCAGCAACCTGAATGCACTCAGCGATGCAATGATCGCTGCGTTGCAGGCGGAATTTGACGCTCTGTCCGAAGACTCCAGCATCCGTGTAATCGTACTCAAAGGTGCGGGAAAAGCCTTCTGCGCTGGCCACGACCTGAAGGAGATGACAGCGGGTCGGACGACCCCGGACGGCGGTGCGGGATATTTCGCCAATCTGTTCTCGCGCTGCGCCACCCTGATGCAGACGATCCCGCAACTGCCACAGCCGGTGATCGCGCAGGTGCATGGCATCGCCACGGCCGCCGGATGCCAGTTGGTTGCAAGCAGCGATCTCGCGATCGCCGCCGACGACACCAGTTTCGGAGTCAACGGAGTCAATATCGGCCTGTTCTGCTCGACGCCGATGGTCGCACTTTCCCGCAACGTTCCACGCAAGCAGGCATTCGAAATGCTCACCACCGGTCGGTTCGTTGATGCCAAACGTGCCTGCGAACTCGGTTTGATCAACCGGAGCGTCGCGCCTGAAGGTCTGGCCGATGAAGCCGCCGCGCTCGCCGAACTGGTCGCGGGAAAACTGGGATCCGCGGTCAAGATCGGCAAACGCGCGTTTTACGAGCAGATACAGATGCCGCTCGAAGCGGCCTATGCCTATACCGGCGAAGCCATGGTGGAAAACATACTTCATCGCGACACGGCGGAGGGGATCTCTGCGTTTCTCGAAAAGCGAAAGCCGGACTGGGCGCGGTAAGCGAATCAGGCTCGGAGCGCCTTACGGATGCCATGGGACGTGCAGGTGTTCGCCTTGCGTGGTGATTCGGTTGAAGGGAATGTCCGGACGCCAGCATATGGTGGCGGGGGCCATCTCTCCCCCTGCCGTTCGAAAGGGGAGAGGCGATGAATGGGTCGGCCATCCCCTTCGAGGGGAAGGCCACCACGGCATACGCGGCGCTGGAAGCGAGCGGCACGGGCTGGATTCCCGCGTCGGGCGATCCGTCCGGCACGTCGGAGTCGGGTCCGCGCCGTCCGGCGCCGCATGACGTGGACGGGCTTCCGCCGAGGCCCGGGCGGGCGCTTGGCCGGGCGGCGGCGGCGGGAGCGGCCGGTCCGGAAGCGGCCTGGCGGGATGGAGGCCGGCCACGGCACGGCGCTTCCGGCGGAGACCGAAGGCATCCTCCACCGGCTGGAGCCGGTGCGCACCGGGCTGGAGGCGGTCGAGGCGGGGAAGGCGGCCGCGCCGGAGGGGTCGAAGGGCGCGTACGGCGACCCCCGCACGGATGCCGATGGGGCGGGAACCGGGGCATCGGTGGGTCAGGCGGCCCGATACCGCGAGGACATCCTGTCCGGATGGCCCGGCGCTGCGGCGCCACGCCATCACCGGCCTTAGAGTTTGAATCATAAGTCACTGATATGATCAAACCATTGTTTTTCATGGAGTTGACGCCCTCGTCACCCGCCTGGGCGGGAACCGGCAGGCGGCCAGCGTTCGTTCGTGCCTCACTCACGCCCGAACCGGTGGCACGTGATGCCTCACCCCGGATGCCAGCGGGTTCCCGCAGAGGCGCCCGCAGTCCTTCGACAGGCGGCGGCACCGGCCCATCCAGGCGAAGGTCCGCTCCACCACCCACCGGCGGCAGGGAACCGTGAACCCCTTGACATCCTCCGGTTTTCCGACGGTCCCGGTCACGTCCGGCAACCCCATCCCCCCAGGCCGCTCCCGCGGCTTCGGACCCGCGTGGCCACCGTCGGCGAATGGCCTGCACACCGTGGGCACCGTCTCCGGCGGCTCCGCGGTCAGGTCCGGTGCGCCGTACCGGTCCTGGATGTCGGCGGTGTGAACCGTCATGACGACCGGCGTGCCGCCGGCGTCCACGATCAGGTGCCTTTTCCTCCCCTTCACCTTCCTGCCGGCGTGGTGGCCGCGGGGGCCGCCGCTCTCCGTGGTCCTCACCGACCGGCTGTCGACCGGGGCGGCGGTCGGCTCCGCGGAGCGCCCCGGACACCGCCGCGCGAGGTCCCGGAGACGATGTACGAGACGCTCCAGGAGCCCGCTCCGCCGCCATGCATAAAAATGGTTCCGGTCGGTGGAAAACGGTGGATATCCAGAGGGTGACGCGCGCCACCGGCATCCCGTGGACATGATATACCGGCCACCGTCGAACACCGACCGAAGGTCGGCCTCGCGCGGCCGTCCCATCCTTCCCCGCTTCGGCGGCATCGGCCCGATGACGGTCCATTCGGCGTCGGTCAGGTCGTTTTGACCGTGGTCGTCCGGGCGCTTATGGAGCTGTTGGGTGGTCCTGTTCCAGGGCATGGCTCTCTCCGTATCTAGATGCGTTCACCAACCGGAATGCCACATCCTGCGGGACCACTCAACTTATGGAACAAACTCTCAGACAGATTTCCCCTGCCACGGTCGAGTGGCTCGGGAACGAATGCCTCCGTGGCGGCATCACGCGTTCGGGCCTCGCCCGCGGGCTGGGCGGTCGGGAGGGTTGGCTGACCCACGACGGAAGGCCGTCGACGGTCACCGGGATGCGGGTCCTTCCCCCGCTCGCGGAGGAGCCCGGCCTGACGCTGCCGGAGGCGGCGCCGCGCTTCGCGTCGTCCAGCGGGCGACCGGCCGTCGACGACCCTGGCGGCGCCCCGGTCGGGTGCGCTTCGGACGCGCCCGGCGGGGTCCGGCTGGAGCCGTTGGCGGAGGCGGACCGCCGCGCCTGCGGGTCGATGATGGAGAGGCGCCATCCGGAGGGGTGTCGGCGGGCTCCGGGAGGGCGGCTGCGGTACTGGACCGTGAGCGGCGCGCACGGGCGGCCCGGCGGTCTGGGCTTCGTTCCGGCGAGCCGCCGGCCGGGGCCTCGGGACGGTGCCATCGGCCGGTCGGCGCGGGCGCGGACCGCGGACATGGGTCCCGTCCCTGACAGCCACCGCTTCCTGATCAGGCCGTCGGTGAGGGTCCACGGCCTCGCCTCCCCGGCGCTGCGGCTGGCGGCGGAGCGCGTGGCGGACGACTGGCGGGCCCCCTCCGGGGTCCGCCCCGTCCCCGCCTACACGCCCGTGGGTCCGGACCATGCCGGGACGGGTTACCGGGCGGCGGGCTGGGAGCGGTGTCCCGGCCTGACCTCCGGGCGGCGTTCGGGCATCCGTCGCAGCGTGTGGACGCTGCCGTCTGGAGCCGGTGATCCTGGCTGTCCAGGACACGGCGACGCTGAACTGCGGCACCCTGGCGGCGACGTCCGGGCTGGACGGGCCCGGCGGTGGCGGAAAGGGCACCGACGGCATCCCCGCGCACTGCGGCGTGGCGCCTGGCGGCACCGGACGCCCGCCCGGGCCGTTCACGCCCGGCGCGGACTTCCGGCGGCGGCCGGACGGGGACGGCGCCCGCTGGACCGACGGGCCGCCGCGGGCCGGAGAGCCCGCGGAGGCCTGCCCGGACGCGAAGGTCGTGAGCGTCCGTGACCGCGAAGGCGACCTGCGGGCCCTTCTCTCCGAAGCGGACGGGACCGGTGCCGCGCCGCCGGTGCGGGCCGGCCGCCCGGCGAAGCGGCGCGTGGCCCTGCCCGACGGCGACGAAAGGTGCCTGTGGGAGCATGTCGCGAAGCCGGAGCCGGTCGGCCACCGCAGGATCACCGTTCCCGGACGCGGCGGGCCGGACGCCCGCAGGGCGCGCGTCGCCACGCTGACGCCGCGCTGCGCTGGACCGGACATCGCCGCACCGGGGGACGCCGCCGACCGGCGCCCGCCGCCCGTGACGGTGGTCTCCGCCATCGGGGAGAACCCGCCGGGGAACGTCGTGCGGAAGGGAGAGGCGCCGCACTGGATGCCCCTGTCCAACGGGGGCGGCGACGGCATGCGGACGGCGGAGACCGCCCTGCGGCGCTACGGGCCGCGCCGGCGCATCGGGGAACGCTTCAGGGCCCTGAGGACGGGGACGGGGATAAGGGACCGCAGGCCCGACGCCGCCGGTGACCTGCGCGGATGCCTCGCCTTCGACGCGAAGACCGCGGTCCGGGTCCGGGACCTCCAGCTTCCGGCGCGGGAGAGCCCCGACAGCCCGGCGGAGCGGCACGTAAGCCCGGAAAGCGGCGGGGCGGTGGTCATCCACGCCGCGTACGGGCGCGTCATCGGCCAGAGGGCGCCGCCGGAGCCGGACATGACCGTGGCGCGCCACCTCACGCCCGTCGCCGGCCTCGCCGGGTTCCGCCCGGCGAAGCGCCGGCCCCTGCCCGGAACCCGGAAGCCATGGCAGGGCCTGCGCATCCTCAACGTCGCGGAAACCCATGCCAGGGCCATACGGGCCCGGACGGAGCGGAGAAGGGAATGAGCCGGTCAGGTATGTGGTGGTGACAGGCCCCGGCGGGGTCCACCTCCGGGAGGCGCGGCGCGGCCGGCACGGTGATGGTCCCGGCGCTGGAGGGAGGCGCTCCACCACATGGACCGCCGTGCGAGACACGACGACGATCGACCACAGCCGTCTCCAGGCCACGGAGGGCCTCCCGGAGACCGGCGGTGGGGGATCGGGAAGCGTCGGCGTCCCCGCCCACGCCGGGCCGGCGGTGACGCCGGAGGGCCGTCTGCCCGGCCCGTTCGCGATGGACGCGGGCCACGGGGAGGGCCCGGAGGACTGCGGCCACCGCTGGATCGACGGCCCGCCGCGGGCACGGGAGCCCGCCGCCGCCCGCACGGACACGCGGGTGGTCTCCGACCGCGACCGGGAAGGCGACCTGCGGGATCTCCTCTCCGGGGCCGACCTTCATGGTGACGCTCTCCCTGTCACGGCGGGCCGCCCGGCGAAGCGGCGGGTGCCGGGGCCCGTGGGGAGCGCACCGCCCGCCCCGGCATCCGGGCGGCGGAGGTCACCGTCATCCCGCCCGGACGGGCGACGGACGCCACCGGGGCCTTCCCGGAGGGGGACATCGACCCGCTCCACACCATGCCGGAACCGCAGGTCCACCGGGACGTGGTGAGTCCGCCGGACGGTCAGGCGCCCGACATCCGGACATCCGTCATCGACCCGGGGCGCCCCGTCGGCCCGCATCCGAACCCGCGGCGGCCGCCGCCGGGGACGAAAAAGGTCCGGTAGGGCCCCGGGAGACTCAACTGGCCCATCCAGGTCCGCGACGCCCCCGGAAAGCGGAGACGGGAATGGGATGATGTACAGGTGTGGGACTTTGTAAGGCCCGGACCGGTGCCGGAGGGCGTCGTCCCGTCGCGGGCCCTGGGAGGAGGATACCGGACACCGGACACCCGGGTGGCCCGACGGGGCCTTCCGGGGAACCGGGAAAGGTGTGCGACCTGAGCAAGGCCCGGTTCGCCGCATCCGCGGCACCGTCCCCGCGGATGGGGCCCGCCTCCCTAAACGTCGTGGCCCGAACCGGGCATCGTGGTCACGGGGCCGGCGGATGCCGGCCAACCGAACCGGATGGGAGGATGGACCGCCGCTGGCGCACCGCGGAACCGCGACGTTCCGCCCGAACCTCCCCGGACCGGCGCTGAAGCCACCTAGCGGAAGGGGGGACGACAGATGTAACGCCGGAAAGGATCCACGAAAAAGGGCTTGACGTGGAATGTCTCATAAGAGGCCTTTGCCCGCTGCCCCCTCCATTCCTGTCGGTGCGCTCGGTAAGGAACCGGAACACCTATGGTCAATGGCTTCATAGACCGTAGAGATCGGTGAACTTCTCCTCGAGATAGTTCAGAAGCGGATCGACCGATGGCTGAACACCACAGGCGTGGGAGATCGTGTCCGATGGCTCGCGAAGACCGCCATGTCGCTGAAGGTTTTCGCGCAACCAGGCGATGGCGGGCGCGACGTCGCCTTGGGAAAGCTGTCCATCCAGATCGGGGAGATCCCGGCGCAGGGCATCGTGAAGGCAGCCAGCGTAGATGTTACCCAACGTATATGTCGGAAAGTAGCCAAAATGTCCCGAGGCCCAGTGAATGTCCTGCAACACGCCGTTCGAGGGCCGGTCGACCGCGACACCGAAATCGGATTCGAAGCGGGAATTCCATGCCTCGGGTAGATCTTTCACTTCAAGGCTCCCCGAAATCAGCTCCCGTTCAAGATCGAAGCGCATCATTATGTGCAGGTTGTAATGCACCTCATCCGCCTCGGTTCGGATATGACCGGGCACCACCCTGTTGACGGTGGCATGGAACGCTTCTTCATCCTCAATTCCGAAATCACCGAACAGCGACCGCATTCTGCCGAAGAGATGCTTCGTGAACGCGCGCGATCTGCCCAACTGGTTTTCATAGATCCGGCTCTGGCTTTCATGAACGCCCATTGACGCGCCCCGTCCCAACGGTGTCAGGCGATAGTGCGCGGATATTCCCTGTTCATATGTAGCGTGACCACATTCATGAATGGTGGAATAAATACAGTTGAAAGGATCGCGTGGATCGATGCGCATCGTGATTCGCACGTCCATGCCACTGCCGGAACTGAATGGATGGACGGATCTATCGATACGTCCTCGTGCGAAGTCGTAGCCGAAGGTTTCCGCCAGTTCCCGACTGAAGCGCACCTGTATTGCCTCGTCAAATTCGTGATTCAGCTGGGCTGGTCCAGCGGTGACCCCTAGAATGCGGTCAGCCAACGCAACCAGTCTCGGCCGCAGGGCGTGGAACATATCAGCCACCCCCTCGACCGTCGCTCCCGGCTCGTAGTTGTCGAGCAGCGCGTCGTAGAGTTCTCCCCCATCCGCCACAGCGGCGGCTTCCTGACGCCTTAATTCCAGAACATGCTTCAAAGACGACGCGAATTCCGCGAAATCCTCCATGTCGCGCGCTCTCATCCAGTCTTCATGGGCCAGACTTGAGGCACGGGCGATCTCGGAGGCAAGTTCTGAAGGTACCCGACTGGCACGCTCGAATTCCCGACCGATGATCCGTAGATTTGCACATCCGGTTTCATCAAGTTTCCGCGCGTCGATCGCCATCAGCCAATCACCTATCCGAGGAGAGGTGCGGCGATCATGCAATACGGCTTCGATCGCGGCCATTTCCTCGGCGCGCTGCTCCGTGGCTCCAGGAGGCATGTAGGTTTCCTGATCCCAGGCAAGCCGTCCCGCCACTTCCATAAGTGCCCTCGTCCTGCACTCGAATGCGAGTAGATCACCGTAAGCCGTCATCCTCATGATTCCCTGACTGTCTGCGCTATGGGATACAGTACCTGATGCCGTAGATTCAGGACGGTCACCCACAAGGCCATTGCGGCAATCTGGTGAAGGATCGCCATCTGCCATGGCGCGGAAAACTTTACGGTCACGACTCCGAGCGCAATCTGCCCGAAAATGGCGGCGACGGTCCATCCGACCATCCGCCTTGTGTGCGTCCGACCGCTGCGTCGTGCGGCGAACCAGGCACCGATGCCGAAAGCGGCGAGTAGATAGGACCAAAGTCGGTGCATAAACTGAATCGTTCCGTCATTCTCGAAGAGATTCCTCCACCACGGTTGAATCTCCCACATTCCCGGTGGGAATATCCAACCTCCCATATACGGCCAGTCCGTGTAATTTCTACCGGCGTCGATGCCGGCAACCAGTGCTCCCAATAGGATCTGAACGAAAACGAAAACGACTAACATTGCCGCATATGGACCGAGGCTGGATTCACGGCTTCGCCTGGCTTGCATCAATTCGCGGGCCGGACGGGAAAGATCGAACAGAAACCAAGCGATTAATCCAAGGATAGCGAACGCGAGACCAAGATGAATCGCAAGGCGGTAACTCGCTACGTCGAGAGCCGTCCCGGTTAACCCGGAACTGACCATCCACCAGCCAATAAACGCTTGGACGGCTCCCAGGGCTCCAAGGGAAAGAAGTCGCCCCATCCAGCCGATAGGAATACGTCGCGCAGCCAGGAAAAACAGAAACCCCGAGGCCCAGACAACGCCGATCACGCGCGCAAGCTGTCGGTGCCCCCATTCCCACCAGTAAATCACCTTGAATTCCCCGAGGTCCATACCCCGGTTCTGCAGGCGGTATTCCGCGGTTTCCCTGTATTTCAGGAATTCCGCTTCCCAGTCGTCCGCGGTCATTGGTGGAAGCGCACCCGTCACCGGTCGCCATTCGGTGATCGAGAGGCCAGAATCGGTGAGTCTGGTCAGACCACCCACGACCACCAACAGCGCGACCAGTACGAACAGCGCGAATAGCCAAATCAGCAGGCTTCGTCGCGCATCCCGTACATTCCTATCGATAAGTCCAGTCGTCCGATCACCGACGCCCAACGCCTTCTCGGAACCAACCTCTTCAAATATAGACCGTTTTTTGGTCATTACCATCCCGATTCTGTCAAGACCAGCATGCGTTCCGAATGGAGCTGTCCATCGGCGCGGAAGCTAATCAGCGATTTAAGCCTCCGCAAGTCAGTGCGACCAACCGCTGCGCAATAGGTGGTACGCCCCCAACAATCCCGAAAAGTAGTTTCACGTCTTGAATGCCATTCCCTGCGAACATTGGCCAACCGAAACCGAGGCTGGTCCGGAATGGTGTGCAGGTTGGAGGTGTGACGCCAATACGTCGATTGCGGAAGATGTCGATGGACTGGTCCAAAGGTTGGAGAAGTCGGATCCCCGTTGAACCGCTCAGACAGGACGCCGGTGTTCCAGCGTCACGCACATGGATCCATTCGATCCATCCCGTCGCACGGTCTCGCGGCTATAGCGGCGGCACGCTGGAATTTCATGATCGGTCAGATGTCCTCCGACGGACAATCTGCCGAAGCATGCCATGCAGCAAACGCACATCGGCGCCTGTAAGCGGCATGCGGCTCCAGAAGTTACGCATCACCTGCTTCATGGTCTCGGCTTTGGTTTCCGGAAAGAAAAACCCGGCTTCGTCCAATTCCGTCTCGTAATGGCCGGCCAAGTTTTCGACATCCAATCCAGTGGCCAATTCGGTTGTGGGCGGGTCGGTGCTTTCCAGACGTATTTCAGCGCTTTGGCGATGCCATTCATATGCTATCAGCAGCACGCATTGGGCAAGGTTCAGGGACGTGAATTCCGGATCGGTGGGTACGCAGACGATTTCGTTCGCCCTTGCGATATCTTCGTTTTCCAGACCCGCGCGCTCGGGTCCGAACAGTACGGCGGCTCGTTCACCCGAGCAAAGCCTCTCGACCGCTTCTCGCATCGCGCGCTCGGGTGTAAGAACTCGCTTTGCCAGGCTGCGGGAACGGGCGGTGGTGGCGTAGACGGTCGTCCGGTCCGCGATTGCTTCCGCCGTTGTGTCGAATAGTCCCGCGTTGTCCAATAGGCGACCCGCTCCGCTCGCCATCGCGAAGGCGCTCTGGTTAGGCCAACGATCGCGGGGGTTCACCAGCCTCATACTGGACAGTCCGAAATTCGCCATGGCGCGGGCGGCGGCCCCTATGTTCTCTCCAAGCTGAGGGCGAACCAATACGAAACAGGGCTGCATTTCGGCCTCTTGTACTGTGATCTCAATTCCAGGCTAGAATGTCTGGTCCGACAATCCGACGCAACGGGGCGTATGCGCTTGATGAATCGCGACATCCCGCAAACGTAGCTCATTTGCGCATCCGTCAACGTTTTGCGCGGGCCTATGTTTCGATAATTGGACTGGACTCCAATTTCGGATGATTCAGCTTTCCCAAGACCTGATGAATGGCGATGCGACCCGACTTCATCGAGATCGTCATTGGGTTTCGGATTGGCACCGGGACTCCGTAGGCACCTGTTAATTGATGCCGATAAGGCTGGACTAACATCAAGCGAACCGGGAGTTCCGCAAATCCAACAAATTCAATTTCATTCGATCTGTGACGTGCCCCGGATCTCCATCTTTGGTATCGAACCGACAATCCAATCCCCCGTACGTTCGATCACTTCCTCGATCGGCAACCTTTCGTGTCCGCGCATCGCGCATTCCCAGATCACCAAGCTTCGCCAGCCCTGTTCTCGAATCGCCGTCATCACTTCGAGATCACGCTCCCGATTGCGGTCAATCTTCGCTTTCCAGAAGTCCACCCTGGTTCTCGGCAATCGGAACATCGGGCAATCATGACCGTGCCAGAAACATCCATGCACGAAAATCACCGCGCGATATTTTCGCAGCACAAGGTCGGGGCGACCTGGCAATCCCGTTCCATGCAGGCCATACCGAAAACCGCGCGCATGGAGTGCTCGCCGTATCGTCATTTCAGGCTTCGTGTCCTTGCCACGGATCGAAGACATGATCCGGCTTCTTGTAGCTCGATCAAACGTGTCAGCCAAAGTCGACCATCCGGTAGTGTCTCTGTTTGAATCCAACAGCCTGCGTCCGGCAAACGAGGCCAACGGTGAGTTCACCGATCATGACCGAAACGGATTATCCGTATTTCCGAAGGGAGAGGATTCCGGTGGATTGCAGTCTGTTCTGTCTCCGTTTTTTTTTAACACCGTACCGGCTTCCGGAGGTCTTTCGGCCAGCGCGGCCATGGCCACCATCTTTCCTAGATCATCCAGCCAATCGGGACGGTGGACATCGGTGAGTTCGCGGCCTGGCCTCATCGCCTGTTTTCCATATCCCAAAATCTCATCCTCGATTTCCTGTCTTTCGTCTGCTGTCAACGTTTCCAATGCATTGTGCGGGGAGCCAGGGTCTTTCTCCCTGGCCGTCAGAATATCATAGAAATCCTTGGATACGAATTCACCGTTTCCATACATACTGAGGCGGAATTTACGCGCCAGTATCTCCCTGACCGAATCAAGGGGGTATCCCCATTTTTCATCCAGATCGGGTTGAGGGTCCGACGGAAGAAGGTTCTCCGTGGTTCCTATCGAGAAGTCACCCTCTTCGCAAACCCCGTTCAGCCAACCGGATCCACCTCGCATTTTCCCAATCCCGGCCGCTTTCAGGCGATCACGGAGAAACGGGGATTTCGTTCTGAAAACCTGGGCCTGTAAGGTTATATCGATATCCGTGCTTTTCCTGTGGCTCCATCTGGCGGCAAGGGCGGTCCCGCTACCGATATTTACGGCGTCCTTCGGAAAATGTCTCAGAAGGATGGAGGCGGTACGGTCCGGAATGGAGGCGGCTGGTTGGGGAATCGAATATACCGTCATGCTTCTTCGTCGCGATTGCCGTCTCGCCATCCTTCAGGTACGATGGCGAACTGGTTCAGCCACCACGATAGCGCACCACGCTTTAAGTCGGACTCGATTAACGTTCTTGCGATATGGAATGCACTGATGGCGTCTCTACGCCGAAGCTGGGGGTAGTCTTCCTCGCGGATATCCTGAAGCAGTTCATTGCACCAGTCCCTCTCGTTTGCGTCCTGAGTTCCGGTGACGATCATTCTGAAGAACTCCTTTCCTGACGGTCTTCCGATATATCCGGCGAGATGTTCGGCGGAAGGCATGTCAAGTAATACATGGTCTGGATCCGGTGGAACGAAAACCTGTTCCACCACCGGATTCCTGAACCAGTCAAGTGGCATTGGAAAATGGCGCATACGCTTTTCCAGAGGGTTCACGTCATTCCAGTAGAATGATGGTGCGCCCTCGGTAACCATTGCACCGTATCGACCGACACGGCCTTTCTCCGGGTCAGGCAGCAGTCGCTCCATTTTCGAGTGCCACCGGGCATGTAGATCCTCTCGGCCGGGAATTCCGTCCATGGAGATTTTTCCGCCGGGTCGGTCCAGACGCAGAATTCATCCCTGAAGTTCCGAAGGTGGAAGCCCATATTCTCCGTCCTTCCGAATTAGACGCCGCCGGCGCGCCTTCATCGCATCGTCGGCTTTCCTTCAGACCCCCGTTCCGCCCTGAAGTGCAACACCGTTGATGGTGGGAAGCCGCGTTCCGGGTGCGACATCCTGCGAACCGGCCGGATAACGGCGACAGTCCCTGTGCTCAGGATAGGAGAGTGTCATGCCCGAGGGCTACCGTCATCTGACCTTCGACGGAAGATGCCGGATATACGCGACGGGGAAAGGCGGGCTTTCGAACGGGGCCATCGCCAGGCGGCCGGGCCGCCATCCGGCCACCATATCGCGGGAGATCCGGCGCGACGGCGGCGGGCGGGGCTACCGGCAGGGACAGGCGCGGAGGAAGGCCACCGGGCGCCGGAGCGGGGCCTCTTCGGTCCCGGGGAAGCTGACGGAGGAGCGCCGGGCGAAGGTCGTGGCGAAGCTGGAGGAGGGCTGGAGCCCGGAACAGGTCCCGGGGCGTCTCCGGCTGGAGGACCCCGGCATGGTCGGCCGTCAGCGGATATACGACCTCGTACGCGCGGACCGCGGGGACGGAGGAACGCCTTGCGGGCACCTGCGGCGGCGGGGAAAGGAACCGGACCGGCAGGGTGGTCGCCACGCGGGCCGGGGTCATGTCCCGGGCCGGAGGGACATCCCGGAGCGCCCGAAAGAGGGCGGGGCGAAGGCGGGGACCGGCGACCGGGAAGCGGACACGGTGATCGGCGGGGGACACGGCGGTGCGGTGGTGTCGCCTGTGGACAGATGCCCGGAATTCACGCCTGTCCGACGGGTTGACGGAAAGAGGGCGGAGGCGGTCGGCGGGGCGATGACCGACCTTCTCAAGGGGCTCGGCGCCAGGGTCCACACGATCACGGCGGACAGCGGCAAGGAGTTCGCGGGGCACGCGAAGGTGGCGAAGGCGCCGGCGGCCGACTTCCTCCTCCCGACGCCCCACCACTCGTGGGAGCGGGGCCTGAACGGGCACACCAACGGGCTGCCGCCCCGGTACCTGCCGAAGGGGACCGACCTGCGGCAGGTACCGGACGCCCGTGTGAAGCGGGTCCAGGACATCCTGAACGCGCGCCCCCGCAAGGCGCCCGGCTACCTGACGCCGGCGGAGGCTTTCGCGCGGGCGCGGCCTCCCTGAGGCGCTTCGCCCCGACGGGGGAGAGGGAATTCCGCAGGCGCGCCCGCCCGGTTTCGGTCGGGCCACCCCCTCCCTCGCCCGGACGGGCGCGCCGCCTCCCGCCGCGGGGCCCTGCCGCCGCCGGGAGGCCCGGTTACGCTCCGATCCGAAGGGACAGCCGCCGCATTCCGCGTGGAAGCTGGGCCCCTGGCCGGAAATCCTTCAACACCGGCCCGCCTCCTCCGCTCGGGTCACCCCCTCGCTCCGGAGACGGGCCGGTGTTGCGCTTCGGACTGGCGCCGGGTAGTAATTGTCAGTATAAAGCGATATCATAAAGGAGCGGGAAATTTCAAACCAAGACACCTCCGTCGACCCCGACCAGTAAATTTCTATCTCTCCGTCCCTTATCCGCGATCTCAAATTGCGGGAGATTGAAGCCCTCAACCTTAGCCTTTCAGGGCATCCGAGGTTTTTCAAACAGGTTCAAATCGTATATCGGATCCCGAAGACCGGTGGCGACATGACTAGGTATTGCGGATATGCTACAAAGCGGGTTCAAGCCCGACACGCACGCCCGCGGAGCCAGTCTTTTCCCGCTGCGATACCAGATCACACGCAAATAGACGGGGAAACGGATGAATACGCTTGAGCGGCCACAGATCTATCTGATCTCGCCACCCACATTCGATCCCGGGCCATTCGCGACCGCATTGTCCTCCGTTCTTGACAGCACCCAGGTTGCCTGCCTGCGGCTCAGCCTGTCCACAACCGACGAAAATCAGATCCTTCGCGCCTGCGATGCCGTAAGGGAGGTGGCACATGCATATGACATCCCATTGGTGGTGGATACCCATTTCCAGATCGCCAAGCGCACCGGTCTCGACGGTGTCCACCTCACTTCCGGACCGCGGTCCGCCCGCTCGGCAAGAACGGAGCTTGGCCCGGACGCCATCATCGGGGCGTTCTGCGGCGCCTCCCGACATGATGGCCTCACCGCCGCCGAGGCGGGCGCGGATTATGTGTCATACGGACCCGTAGCGCGGACTTCCCTAGGTGACGGAACCCACGCGGAACGGGATCTGTTCGCATGGTGGTCCGAAATGATCGAAATTCCGGTCGTCGCGGAGGGGTCTATTGATACCGAACGTCTCGAAACCCTCGCTCCGGTCACCGACTTCTTTGGAATTGGCCCGGAAATCTGGCATGAGAACGATCCGGCATCGGCGCTCAAAAGACTGGTGACCGCGATTCCGATTACGGGTGACTCCATTCCGTGATCGCCCGTCGGAGCAGTGCGGGTCTCCGACCATAAACTGACGTGAACACCGGCAATGGATCTTTCCAGCGGTCCTTCGTCGCAAGAAAAATCGCCCTTACTGCCGATAGTTACGCGACTATCTTGAAATTATCCCCGGTTTTCGCTGTGGGTGTAAAGGGGACCAAACCACTAGACATGATCAGGAATCCAGAGGCCCTACGGCACACATCCGAAAAGTTTGAATGACGGAACGCCAGAGTGCCCGGATTGAATTCACCGCCAGATACGCCTTTAGATCACAGCTATGTAGCTTGACCGAAGGCCTGAATGCGTTAACTTTCCGGGTATGCAGTTCCTGGACTATACCCATAATCCATGGCTGGTTCTATTCTCCCTGCTTGTTGCCTTGATGGCGGGACTGACCGGGTTATCCCTGACAAAGGGACTGTCCACACACAGCGATATGCAGAAGAAAGTCCGGATCGCGCTCGCGGCCGTCGCATTGGGAGGCGGTATCTGGTCCATGCATTTTGTCGCGATGCTTGGCCTGCGATTACCGATACTGTTCTACTATGACGCGGCGGTAACTCTGGCCTCGGCTGTGATCGCTATCCTGATCGTTGGTCTGGCCCTGCTGATCCTGCATTTTATGGAACGAACGCGAGCGACGCTCTCCGTATCGGGTGTGATGGTCGGTCTGGGCATTATCGCGATGCACTATACAGGCATGGCGGGACTCGAGCTTTGTCAGGCACATTATACTCCTATCGGCATCGGTCTGGCCGTTATCTGTTCCTGCCTGCTGAATGTCGTGGCGTTTTCCGTTGCCTACGGCAACCGAACGCATCGCAATACCGTTTTTGGAACGATGTTTTTCGGCATCGCGGTATTCTGCGTTCATTTCATCGCGATGTGGGGAACCTCCTTCACCGCGGTCGAGACACCCGACGAGGTTGGGCCGCTGATCGGCAACGAAGGCATGGCGATAGGTGTCGTGCTCACGAGTTTCATATTGTGCGGAGCCTTCCTGCTCGCCGGGGTTACCTTTCTGAAGCCCCTACCCGTCGCGACGGACTCCGAACCGACCGATAAACTGGTTGATACGGCGTCGGTCGCGAAAATTCGGGTTCCCTACGAGCACGAAAAGCGAACGCAGTTCATCGGCACCGACCGGATCGCGGTTATCCAGGCGGATGGGCCCTACACATCTCTCTATACCGCCAAGGACAAGCTGTTCTGTAACTGGTCGCTGACCGAAGCGGAAAAGCGCCTGAACTCCACCGGCTTCATCAAGACCCATCGCAGCTATCTGGTGAATCCGGCTTTTGTGTGTGGATTCGAAAGGAACAAGGACAACGGATTGTGCCGTTTCGATATTGCGAATCTGGATCGCGTTCCGATCAGCCGGTCTCGCCTGAAGGCCGTTCGTGACGTATTGGGTGTGTGAACGCCTCGCATTTCATACAACCTATATCGCGCTTAATAAAGGAATTTCTGTGTTTCAATGAATTAACGTGGTGATGATATGCCATTTGGAGGGCTAGGGTTGTGGGTGGAGTGTGAGGCATGGAGACCTACCCAATGATACCAGCGCCATTCGATTATCACCGTCCAGACAGTCTGGACGACGCGACAGCCCTCTTGAAGGCCCATGGTGACGATGCCCGCGTCATGGCGGGCGGACACAGTCTGATTCCGATGATGAAACTCAGGTTGGCCACCCCTCGGCACCTGATCGATCTTCAGGATATAAAAATCCTGAAGGGCATTGCGATCGAGAGCGGTCGCATCCGCCTCGGAGCGATGGTTACCCAGCATGAAGTGATCCAGCATTACGGGTTGGCGAAGACCGCGCCGATACTGCGCGAAGCGGCGCTACAGATTGCGGACCCGCAGGTGCGATACATGGGAACCATAGGCGGCAACATCGCCAATGGTGACCCCGGCAATGACCTGCCGGGCCTTATGCAGTGCCTTGACGCCACCTTTTATCTGGCCGGCCCGGAAGGCCCGCGAAGCGTGGCCGCACGCGATTTCTTCGAAGCCGCCTACATGACGGACCGCGATGATGAAGAGGTGCTCACCTCGGTCGATTTCGCAATCCCCGAAGGCGGGCAGGCTTACGGGAAACAGAAGCGCAAGATCGGTGATTACGCCACGGCGGCCGCTGCGGTGGTCATTATGAAAGACCGCGGTCAGTGCGGCTCAGCCTCCGTCGCGATGACGAATCTGAGCGATACACCCATCTATTCCAGAGCGGCGTCATCCGCTCTTGAGGGAACCGCCGTCGATGGTGCGGCGGTCCGGGCTTCTGTGGAAGCCATGCTGGAAGATATCGATCCCACCAAAGACAATCGAGGGCCGGTGCCTTTCAAGCGCCACGTGGCCGGCATTATCCTGACCCGTGCGATCCAGAATGCCTGGTCCCGAGCATAATGGAGGGTGCGATGACCAAGAAAATGCACATAAAACTCAAGGTAAATGGCGAGAATCGGGAGTTTCTCGCCGAGCCCCGCGAATTGCTGGTCCATGCGCTGCGCGAACGTCTGAACCTGACGGGAGCACATGTGGGGTGCGAAACTTCGCATTGCGGAGCCTGCACCGTTACGCTCAACGGCAAATCGGTCAAGTCCTGTACCATGTTCGTAGCCCAAGCGAACGGGGCTGAGATAACGACGATCGAAGGGCTTGGCAGCCACGACTCGCTTCATGTCCTGCAGGAAGCCTTTCGGGAACACCACGGCCTTCAGTGCGGATACTGCACGCCAGGCATGATCGCGCGGGCGTCCAGGTTTCTTGAGGAAAACCCTCGGCCGACTGAGCGGGATATCCGCTTCGGCATGTCGGGCAACATCTGTCGCTGCACGGGTTATCAGAACATCGTCAAAGCCATTTTCGCTGCCGTGCGCGAGATGGATACAGGTAAGGAGGCCACGGAATGAACGACATGACGCCGGACCGCACCCAACGCGCCGATAGCCTGAAAGGCCTTGGCTGCTCGCGCAAACGCGTTGAGGACATACGCTTCGTCCTTGGCAAAGGTAACTATGTCGACGACATCAAACTCCCGGACATGCTACACGGTGATTTCGTGCGCTCACCGTTCGCCCACGCCCGGGTCGTATCGATCGATAAGGATGCGGCGCTGGCGATGGATGGGGTCGTCGCCGTGCTGACCGCCGAGGATCTGGCGCCGCTTAATCTGCATTGGATGCCCACGCTCGCCGGCGACAAACAAATGGTGCTGGCGGACGGCAAGGTGCTGTTCCAAGGGCAGGAAGTCGCGTTCGTCGTCGCCCGAGACAGGTACATCGCCGCCGATGCGGTGGAATGCGTGGTCGTTGAATACGAGGAGCTCCCCGTAATCACGGATCCCTTCGAGGCACTGAGCTCGGACGTGGTTCTGCGTGAGGATCTCGAGGGCAGTGCCGAAGGCGCACACGGACCCCGCCGGCACCACAATCATATATTCACCTGGGAGGTCGGTGATAAAACCGCGACCGAACAGGTACTTGCCGAGGCCGATGTGGTGGCGGAGGAAATGATCCATTACCACCGCACGCATCCCTGCCCGCTGGAGACCTG
This sequence comes from uncultured Rhodobacter sp., assembly GCA_965201085.1. Lineage (GTDB taxonomy): Bacteria > Pseudomonadota > Alphaproteobacteria > Rhodobacterales > Rhodobacteraceae > JAPOUP01. Next base: position 21,013 of record CBDAVS010000035.1, read on the forward strand.
CGGTACGGTGGCGTATATGGATAAGGTTAACGGGAAACTGACCCTTTGGGGCACGTTCCAGGCACCGCATGCGATCCGCACCGTGGTTTCCCTGATCTCGGGCCTCGAAGAGCACAACATCCGGGTCATATCTCCCGATATAGGTGGCGGTTTCGGCAACAAGGTGGGCGCCTATCCAGGATATGTGTGTTCGGTCGTGTCTTCGATCGTAACCGGCCAGCCGGTCAAGTGGGTCGAGGATCGGATGGAAAACCTCATGACCACGGCCTTCGCGCGCGACTATTGGATGAAAGGCAGGATCGCCGCCACCAAGGAGGGCCGGATCACGGGCCTTTGGTGCCGCACCACCGCCGATCACGGCGGATTCGACGCCTGCGCCGACCCGACCAAATTCCCGGCGGGGTTCATGAATATCTGCACCGGCTCCTACGACATCCCGACCGCGTATCTGTCGGTCGACGGTGTCTACACCAACAAGGCACCGGGAGGCGTGGCCTACCGTTGTTCTTTCCGGGTGACCGAGGCGGCTTATTTCATCGAACGGATGATCGAGGTTCTGGCGATCGAACTAAACATGGATTCGGCTGAACTGCGAAGGATCAACTTCATAAAACCGGAACAGTTTCCCTACCACTCCGCTCTCGGCTGGGAGTATGATTCGGGTGACTATCACACCGCCTGGGACAGGGCGTTGCAGGCAGTCGATTACGCGGGTCTGCGTAAGGAACAGGCGGAACGGATCGAAGCGTTCAGGCGCGGAGAGACACGCCGACTGCTTGGCATCGGGCTCGCGCATTTCACCGAAATCGTAGGCGCGGGTCCCGTCAAGAACTGTGATATCCTCGGACTTGGCATGTTCGACAGCTGCGAGATCCGCATCCACCCAACGGGGTCGGCGGTCGCGCGTCTGGGCACGATCTCCCAGGGTCAGGGACATGAGACGACATTCGCGCAGATCCTAGCCTCGGAGATCGGGCTTCCAGCCGATTCCATTACCGTCGAGGAAGGCGATACCGACACTGCGCCCTATGGACTCGGCACCTATGGGTCGCGCTCGACTCCGGTCGCCGGAGCGGCGACAGCGATGGCGGGTCGCAAGATCCGCGCCAAGGCGCAGATGATCGCGGCCTATCTGCTGGAGGTTCATGATGGCGATGTGGAATTCGATGTGGACCGTTTTGCGGTAAAGGGTGCACCGGAGCGCTTCAAGACCATGAAGGAAATCGCCTTCGCCGCCTATAACCAGGCCATTCCCGGGATCGAACCGGGACTGGAGGCGGTGAGTTACTACGATCCACCGAATATGACCTTTCCCTTCGGGGCCTATGTCTGCGTCATGGAGATCGATGTCGATACGGGCGAGCATGAGATCCGGCAATTCTACGCGCTGGATGACTGCGGCACGCGGATCAACCCGATGATCATCGAAGGTCAGGTGCATGGAGGACTGACCGAGGCTTTGGCGATCGCCATGGGGCAGGAAATCGCCTATGACGACATGGGCAACCTTAAGACCGCCACCTTGATGGACTTTTTCCTACCAACGGCATGGGAGACGCCGAACTACACCACCGATCATACCGTCACACCCAGCCCGCATCATCCGATCGGAGCCAAGGGTGTCGGCGAAAGTCCGAACGTTGGTGGCGTACCCGCTTTCTCCAACGCGGTACACGACGCATTCCGCGCGTTCGGCCTGCGCCAAAGCCATATGCCCCACGATCACTGGCGGGTTTGGAAAGCAGCCAACGAACTCGGCCTGCATGACTGATCGGTCGCCGGGTGGCCCGGTTGGGCCATCCGGCGCGGCACCTCGCTTGGTCAAGGACTGGAAGTCGCTGCGATCCGCGATGGCGGAGCATGGGTATGTCGCCGGTGAAAACCTGGCGATGGCGGCGTATCTGTCGCTCGTGCTTGGGCGGTCGCTTCTGCTTGAAGGCGCCGCCGGTGTCGGAAAGACGGAAGTCGCCAGGGTTCTGGCCCTAGTTCGGAACACACAGCTGATCCGTCTGCAATGCTACGAGGGCTTGGACGCGTCGCAGGCGATCTATGAATGGAATTACCAGCGCCAGCTGCTTTCGATTCGGGCAGCGGCGGAGGACGGCGAAACGGGCCGTGCCGTCGAGGAAAGGATATTCTCCGAAGACTTCCTTCTGCAGCGTCCGCTGCTGAGGGCTATCCGGCAGGAGCATCCGCCGATCCTACTGATCGATGAGGTTGACCGGGCCGATGAAGAATTCGAAGCCTATCTGCTTGAGGTCCTGTCGGATTTTCAGATCACGATACCCGAACTTGGCACCATCGGCGCAAAATCGCGACCGCATGTGATCGTGACCGCGAACGGCACCCGGGACCTGAGCGACGCCTTGAGGCGGAGGTGTCTCTACGCCCATCTGGACTATCCGGATCGAGCTACCGAACTGGCGATACTCCACGCGCGTCGCCCTTCGTTGGAGGCGGGATTGGCCGTACAGATCGTCGGATTCGTACAGTCCCTTCGCAAGGAGGATCTGGAGAAAAAACCAGGCATCGCCGAGATGCTGGACTTCGCTTCCGCGTTGATGGGTCTGGGAATCAACGATCTGAGTGACGATCCCACCGTTCTGCAGGCGACGCTGTCGACTCTCCTCAAGACGCGGAGTGACCGCGAAGCGGTGCCCGATGAAGTCGCGCTCCGTCTGGCGGGACGGGCCGCATGAGCCGGGTGACGAAATTCGCCGCCCGTGATTTGGGACCAGCGGCGCGAATAGCGGGATTTCTCGCGCATCTTCGGGCCAATGGTATCGGCCTGGGCGTCGAGGACATGGAGCTTTCCCTGCTGGCGCTGACGCATGCTGAACCGGCCAGCCCGGAAGAGGCTCGACGGGCGCTTAAAGCGGTCTGCACGGGTTCTCCGGAAGATTATGGGCGCTTTGATGATCTATTCAACGCGTACTGGCTGAATGGAGGTCGGGTAAGGAGGAAATCCGTGCCTTCGACCGACATGAAAGGAGTGAATTCGTCAGGTGAGGCGTCGACGCGGAATCCGACAGGATGCGCCGGACGCCGGAATGAAGCGGATGGAGGCGAAGGTTCCGCCGAGTCGGAGAGCAAAGGCAAGCTGGTGGCCGGTGCGATGAAGACCGGAATGCGTCGGGACCTCCGCGAATTGCTGGCACCCGACGACGTTGCCGAGGCCGAACGCATCGCCCGACGTCTGGGGGCCGCGCTTCGTGACCGGCTTTCCCGCCGACGCATCGCCGCACGGCGTGGCGATCGGATTCACTTCCGTAAATTGATGCGTCAGAGCCTCTCGACCGGCGGAGAGCCGTTGCACCTCCCCCGCAAACGTCGGCCCGACCGTCCGGTCAAGCTCGTCGCGCTCTGCGATGTTTCGGGATCCATGTCAGTTTATTCAAAGGTTTACCTGGCGTTTATCGCCGGTCTGATCCGGACCGACGACACGACAGATGCCTATCTTTTTCACACCCGATTGGTTCGTATAACCGGCGCTCTACGCGACGGCGATACCGTGCGATGGCTCACGCGGCTCTCTTTGTTGGTCGATGGCTATGGCGGTGGATCGAGGATCGGTGCGTCGCTCCACCTGTTTGCCCGCACCTATGCACGTCGCTTCGTTGACGGCCGCACGGTCGTGATCGTCATGTCAGACGGCTATGACACCGATCCACCGGAACTATTGGGCGATGCGATGGCCGCACTGAAGAAGCGTGGCTGCAGGATCGTTTGGCTCAACCCGCTCATGGGATGGGAAAGTTACGAGCCGGTTGCGCGCGGCATGGCGTTCGCGCTCCCCTATCTGGACCTGTTCCAGCCAGCGAACAGGCTGGGCGATCTGGCAGAACTCGAACATAGTCTGGTGCGCCTGTGACTCCGGTCGAATTGGCGGATGGCGATTTCGCCGATCTGGTCCGGGGATTACGGAACCGGGGCGAACCCTTCGCGGTCGCGACGGTCATCCGAACCACTGGACCTACAGCGGCCAAACCCGGTTCCAAAGCCCTTCTTGACGCGAACGGGATGATCCTGAAGGGCTGGGTCGGCGGCGGGTGCGTAAGGGGCGCCATGACGGATGCCGTGGCAAGGGCCAGGGAAAGCGGCCAGCCGCAGCTTGTTTACATCCGACCACAGGATGCGCTTGATGAGAAGGGGGTTTCGGATGGTGAGGTCGTGCAGGGAGTCCGCTTCGCCAGCAATGGGTGTCCTTCACATGGTTCCGCTGACATATTTGTGGAGATGGTGCTGCCGCGCCCCGAACTCCTGATCTATGGTGAGTCACCCGTCGCACTGGCGCTGGCCCGCCTTGCCAGCGGTCTTGACTGGTTGGTTGTGGAGGTGGATTCTAAATCGATGCTCGAACCCGAAATGTCCGGGCAGGTCCGCATGGTGGTCATCGCCACACAGGGCAAGGGAGATCTGGCCGCCCTACGTTCGGCCCTCGCCGGGAACGCGGATTTCGTCGCCATGGTCGCCAGCAAGCGCAAATTTTCGGCACTTGCACGGAAACTGGTGGATGATGGAGTGCCCGAAGAGCTGGTCCACGGGATTCAGGTTCCCGCCGGAATTCCGATTGACGCGGTCACGCCCGACGAAATAGCCCTGTCCATCCTCGCGCAGCTGACCTCCAAGCGTCGCCGTCATTTCCGTGACCGTGAAGGAATGGATTACCATCGTTAGCGGATTCTGAGGCAAAGGATGCATCGCTCAGCGCTATGAACCTTACCTTTGCGGCATCGGCGTCTTACGCTTCCATTCAACATCGGGTCATGTGGGGATTATTGTGATCCGAATCGGAGTTTCGGCAAAGCGGTCGCAGCAACGAATGTCGAATTCTCCATGTAATCAGGTCGGACGACGTACTGGTCACCGTGACGCGAGCCTCACTGTGAATTCTCCATCGCATTGTCGCAGAGCCATCGCTTGCGCCCTTAGAACGGCAAACCACTCGGAGCGTTGATGGGTCTGATGTGCAACAGATTGCAGTGATTCAATTTTTTGGCGACCGACGTATGTTCAGGAACTCCGGTCAAGGTACGGGTCAGCCGCCCGGGAACGCGGCCAGCACCCGCTCAACGCTTTCCGCGTCGAGTACCGCATCGGCCCACGCGTCACTTCCTGCGCGGACGCCGCAAGAACACGCGGCCGAACGCCTAACGGCAGATTCCCGAAGCGTCGGAACGGCGGACGAAGAAGCACTACCACGCGGCCCTGCTCCCGGAATTCCTCGGCCATCGTTTCCATGACCAACTCCCGGTCCTTCGGACGCGCCTCGTGTCCGATGCCATCCAGTTCCTCCACCCGGATTTCCATGACATGTAAGATAGTGTCTGCCAGAAAACCCCGTGTTTTTCCGGGGATCGGGCCGAATCCGGCGGATTCCGGCTTCACGGGACCCTAGCCGGGCCCGTCGGAGCGCCGCCCGGGGCTTCGACGGGACGGCCAGTGGCGGGAACATATGATGAACATCCGGGCCTCCGCCGGCCCGCGGGCACGCCGGTCCGGGTCCCGCAGCGGCGGGGCCTTCCATGGGCCGGTTTACCGGTGGACGCCCCGGTCAGGCGGCGGCGGGGAGCACGGGGCGCTCCCTCGCCGGCGGCATCAGGCCGAGGCGGTGGACGTTCGCGGCCAGCACCGCCAGCGCCACGGCTCCGGCGAAACCCTCCTTTCCGTAGCTCCCCACCCGGTCGAGGCAACGGTACTCCAGGTTGTTGATGGCTAATCCCCCGGCGGCGTGGACGCGCCGCGCCCCGCGGAACGCCTCCCCGCCTTCCCGGGCGCGGTCCGCCTTTGACAGCCTGCCCCTGCGGGGCATGGCGTCGGCCCCGGCATCCCGGCAGGCCCCAGCCGGTCCGGGGGGCTGTGCGGACCGCGGTCGAAGCTCACCACCGACAGGTCGGGGAACCGGGCCCGCGCCTCCCCGCCCATGGGGACCGCCACGTCCACGTCGTTCCCCTCCCGCATGACGGAACGGTGCGGGAGGAATCCGTGACGGTCCTCAGGGACGCGGACGGGGACGCCGGGCTCCACCGGGACCCCGGCCTTTCCCTTCGATATCCAGCGGGTGTGCGGCCCGGATATCGGGTGCACCTTCCCGCGGTGCGGGACCGTCCCTCCCTTCAGGATCCGCCGTCCGGTCAGGTCCGCCCGGGGCCTGACATGGCCGATGAAGCCCCGGATACTGTCCGATGGGCCCGGGATACCCAACCTGCCGTCGATCTCCGCGCGGCTGGCCTCCGCCCTGTCCGCCAGCTTCAGGGCGAGCCGGAGCGGCGCCTCCACGTCCCTCGGGCGCGGGTTGACGAGCCGTGACCTGGCGACACCGGGATAGAGCCTTCGGAGCTGTCCGCAAAGGTATTCCTTCCGCCGCCAGCCGGGTGGCCCCAGCCCCCCGCAGGCCCGGGACGTGTCCCGGACCATGCACCGCGCCGCGTCCATCGGCAGGCTGCGGTCGGTCGGATGGTGGACGTCGGTCCCGGCCACGAAGGAATGACGGTGGCCGCGCGACGCGGCGCTAGGCTTTTTTCCGGCCACCCCGTGGCCTGTCACTAACATGCACCTGACTAGAGATCGGATCCATGCTAATCGGGGACCATGTATATCGGTCTCAGAGTTTGAATCATAAGTCACTGATATCATTAAACTATTGTTTTTCATGGAGTTGAGGCCCTCGCCACCCGCCTGGGCGGGAACCGGCAGGCGGCCAGCGTTCGTTCGTGCCTCACTCACGCCCGGACCGGTGGCGCGTGATGCCTCACCCCGGATGCCGGCGGGTTCCCGCAGAGGCGCCCGCAGTCCTTCGACAGGCGGCGGCACCGGCCCATCCAGGCGAAGGTCCGCTCCACGACCCACCGGCGGCAGGGAACCGTGAACCCTTTGACATCCTCCGGTCTTTCGACGGTCCCGGTCACGTCCGGCAACCCCATCCCCCCAGGCCGCTCCCGCGGCTTCGGACCCGGGTGGCCACCGTCGGCGAACGGCCTGCACAACGTGGGTACCGTCTCCAGCGGCTCCGCGATCAGGTCCGGTGCGCCGTCCCGGTCCTGGATGTCGGCGGTGTGAACCGTCATGACGACCGGCGTGCCGCCGGCGTCCACGATCAGGTGCCTTTTCCTACCCTTCACCTTCCTGCCGGCGTGATGGCCGCGGGGCCCGCCGCTCTCCGCGGTCCTCACCGACCGGCTGTCGACCGGGGCGGCGGTCGGCTCCGCGGAGCGCCCCGAACACCACCACGCGGGGTCCCGGAGACGATGCACGATACGCGCCAGGAGCCCGCTCCGCCGCCATGCGTGAAAATGGTTCCGGTCGGTGGAAAACGGTGGATATCCAGAGGGTAACGCGCGCCACTGGCATCCCGTGGACAGGATATACCGGACCGCGTCGAACACCGACCGAAGGTCGACCTCGCGCGGCCGTCCCATCCTTCCCTGCTTCGGAAGCATCGGCTCGACGACGGTCCATTCGGCGTCGGTCAGGTCATTTTGACTGTGGTCGTCCGGGCGCTTATGGAGCTGTTGGGTGGTCCTGTCCCAGGGCATGGCGATCTCCGGATTTGGGTAAACGGTCAATCTGGAATACCACATCCTGCGGGACCACTCAACTTATGGAACAAACTCTCAGACAGATTTCCCCTGCCACGGTCGAGTGGCTCGGGAACGGATGCCTCCGTGGCGGCGTCACGCGTTCGGGCCTCGCCCGCGGGCTGGGCGGTCGGGAGGGTTGGCTGACCCACGACGGAAGGCCGTCGACGGTCACCGGGATGCGGGTCCTTCCCCTGCCCGCGGAGGAGCCCGGCCTGACGCTGCCGGAGGCGGCGCCGCGCTTCGCGTCGTCCAGCGGGCGACCGGCCGCCGCCGACCCTGGCGGCGCCCCGGTCGGGTGCGCTTCGGACGCGCCCGGCGGGGTCCGGCTGGAGCCGTTGGCGGAGGCGGACCGCCGCGCCTGCGGGTCGATGATGGAGAGGCGCCATCCGGAGGGGTGGCGGCGGGCTCCGGGAGGGCGGCTGCGGTACTGGATCGTGAGCGGCGCGCACGGGCGGCCCGGCGGTCCGGGCTTCGTTCCGGCGAGCCGCCGGCCGGGGCCCCGGGACGGTGCCATCGGCCGGTCGGCGCGGGCGCGGACCGCGGACATGGGTCCCGTCCCTGACAGCCACCGCTTCCTGATCAGGCCGTCGGTGAGGGGCCACGGCCCCGCCTCCCTGGCGCTGCGGCTGGCGGCGGAGCGCGTGGCGGACGGGTGGCGGGCCCTCTACGGGGTCCGCCCCGTCCTCGCCTGCACGCCCGTGGGTCCGGACCATGCCGGGACGGGTTACCGGGCGGCGGGCCGGGAGCGGTGTCCCGGCCTGACCTCCGGGCGGCGTCCGGGCATCCGTCGCGGCGTGTGGACGCCGCCGCCGCCGCCCGGCTGGCGGGAGGTTCTCCGGGCGGAGCCGGAGCGCGGGCCCGGGCATACCGGACCGCCGCACCGGGGGACGCCGCCGACCGGCGCCCGCCGCCCGTGACGGTGGTCTCCGCCATCGGGGAGAACCCGCCGGGGAACGTCGTGCGGAAGGGAGAGGCGCCGCACTGGACGCTCCTGTCCAGCGGGGGCGGCGACGGCATGCGGACGGCGGAGACCGCCCTGCGGCGCTACGGGCCGCGCCGGCGCATCGGGGAATGCTTCAGGGCCCTGAAGACGGGGACGGGGATAAGGGACCGCAGGCCCGACGCCGCCGGTGACCTCCGCGGATGCCTCGCCTTCGACGCGATGACCGCGTTCCGGGTCCGGGACCTCCAGCTTCCGGCGCGGGAGAGCCCCGACAGCCCGGCGGAGCGGCATGTAAGCCCGGAACGCGTCGGGGCGGTGGTCATCCACGCCGCGTACGGGCGCGTCATCGACCAGAATTCCGCCTTCCCGCGATATTCTGAACATCCACGCCGCGTACGGGCGCGTCATCGGCCAGAGGGCGCCGCCGGAGCCGGACATGACCGTGGCGCGCCACCTCACGCCCGTCGCCGGCCTCGCCGGGTTCCGCCCGACGAAGCGCCGGCCCCTGCCCGGAACCCGGAAGCCATGGCAGGGCCTGCGCATCCCCAACGTCGCGGAAACCCATGCCAGGGCCATACGGGCCCGGACGGAGCGGAGAAGGGAATGAGCCGGTCAGGTATGTGGTAGTGACAGACCCGTGGCCCCTCTCCACGACCATCCTTCCGACCTCGGCGGGAAGCTCCGGCGAGGGGAGCGACACGCTGTCGACCAGACGCCGGTATCCGTATTCGTATCCGTCCACGTCCCATGAGCCGTGGCCCGGCCTTCGGCCTTCGCCGGATCTGGATGTGCTGGTTCGCCAGTTCCCGAAGCCGGTCGAAACCGCACCCGGGACCCTGCTTCACGACCCCCGGCACAGGGATGGTCCACGGCTCCATCCCCGGCCCGCCGACCCGGCGGCTCCTTCCGGGCAGCGCCAGCCGACCCGGAAGCCGGAACAGCCGCTTTCGGGTCCCTTCGTCGCCGCAGGGGTCCTGGAGGCCGATCGGGATCGCCGGGATGTCGTCCCTCGATTTCATGTCCAGCCTGATCCTCCTGATGTCGGGGGCGCCGGGCCGCCGCTGGGTGTCGTGGACCCTGCGCATGGGGGCCTCCTGAAGGGGAGGAAGCCGGATTCCGCGGCATACCCTGACCGCCATATCCGGTGAATCCCCGCAAGGCGGATTCCGTCATTTACCGGGTAAAATCCGCAGCCCGGCGGTTTTCTGCGGACATTAGTTTGCGGTCCTGCGAATTCATGGCAGAGCCATGTTTTGAATGAACGAGCGAATGACGAGGCTCCGCAACAAATGTGATCCTTGAATCGTCACGGTCATTTCACGGTTTGGGTTCAAATCGCTTCACCAATCTCCATGGCGACGCGACACCAAAGGACAGCCACTCGAAGGGCATTTCGAACGCCTCGCTTCGCCCAATCGTTCGGAAAGGACGTGACGGCCGAATTCAGACCGGCAGACCACGCTCCAGATTTCTTACATGGACTTTGTCAAAATCCGGATGTATCAGGCATGCTCCCCCGTATCCTCTCCTCACAGGACTGAGCAAGGGCCTTTCGATCCGCAAAGTCGGCAACTCGCAACGGTGGATGGAAAACCACCTCGATGGAACCCTGACGTGGCGTCGAAAGAACCTTGGTTAGATGCGGTCCGAGATCCATGTCCCCCCACCAGCAATAGAACCTCGGATCCTCATCTTCAGGTGCCCGATAGATCACCGCGACTGGCTGAACCCAGGAAACATCCTTCAGGCTCTCTGTGAAAAAAGGCGCAAAAAGCGTTGATTTAAAATAATGAACCGACATTCCATCCGTTGAGGTTCCTTCGGGAAAGAACAATATCCTGTGGCCAGCATGCAGACGGTCTTCAAGGAGCTTCTTATGTTCAAGAGCCTCTACCTTACGGCGATTGATATGGATCGTGCCTGTCGCCCGCGAAAACCAGTTGATCAAAGGCCAGTTCGCGACCTCTGACTTGGCAACAAAGAACATTCTGATTCCGGCGCATAACGCAAAGATATCCAGCCATGACGAATGGTTGGCCACAACCGCACCAGGCTGGCTCATCGGCGTACCTTGACAGCTATAACGAACCCCCAAAATCAACAGGGCCGCCCGGCTGACGAACTGGGGAAGACGTTCCGTCCAGGGGCGTCGATATCGCCAGAGCAGGCTCTCGGGGATGCGCAGAAACAACAGTGTCCCAAGACATCCAAACGCAATGGCCGCGAACGCTCCTCCCCGAATGATGACAAGCATCCAACCAAGAACACGGCCGCGAGCCGATTTCGATCTATACGGCTGCCGCTGATTCATCGGGCCAGCGCGCGGCTGCGCCCGTAGATCACGCGCTGGCTTGTGTTGACGCGCTCAACATCCAAAATCAGACATACATCTACAGTGTTGAACGCATTGTCGATCCAGGCCCCCTGCCCGACAAAACCGCCAAGCCGCAGATACGCCTTGATCAACGCAGGTGTCGCGAGCATGGCGGAGCGCCGGTCTATTGCCTCCAACGGAAGCCGGTCCATCGCATATGCATGCTCGGTCCTTGCAACCACCCGCAGCCTCGGAGGCGCCAGGTAACGATGGTGCAGATAGCTCAGAGGCGCCGCCAAAGATTCCGTATCGGTGCCATGAAACGATGCGACGCCAAACAATACCTCAATGCCGTGGCGGCTTACGTAATCGTCAAGCCCTGCCCAAAGTTCATACATAGCCGTGCCACCACGGTAATTGGCATGAATGCAGGACCGACCCAGTTCAAGCAACTTTCTTCCGCTCCGCCGCAACACACCAAGGTCGTATTCATCTTCTGAATAGAAACGTCCAATCCGTTCGGCGGTTTCGCCACGCAGCAGGCGGTAGACGCCAACCACCTGATCGCACGCAACTCGGTTTCTGTCCAAAAGGAGAAGATGATCCAGATACGGGTCGAAACGGTCCTGTTCGAGCCTCAGCTCATGATCCACATGAATGCCGTCGGCTCCGAGCTCATCCACAAAAACGCTGTACCGCAGCCTCTGCGCCGCCCGTAGATCGGCGTCCGAATCGGCCAGCTTTAGATGGAAATCGGGAGATGGTGCATTCATCGCCCCATCGCCTCCCCTGTATATGCGGCTTCCGGCCCATAGGGTGCCAATGGGAACTGCAGCGGGCGGGCGCATCCGACTCCTTTGACTTTCATCCAAATTTCGCTTCGAACTCGACACGCAGGCCGCATGAAAGGCACCACGCAGGCTCACAACGCTGGGACAGCCAGTTGGTGACCGCCGGATCCCGGCGCAATGTGCATTCGCCCTTGGATCCATCCGCTCAATGGCCGTCCTCCGGCGCAAGCATCACCCGTCTTCCGTCAATGACAACCTTACCCGCGTGCTCGAAATTCACCGTCACCCTCCAGCCGATATTCGACTGAACCTGTCCCACGCCCCAATCAGGCCTCGCAGGATGGCGCACCAGCATTCCCGGCTCAAGCATCGCATTCAGGTCTTCCATTCCGCCTCTCTTCACACGAGACCAGAGCCTTCCAGAACGGAACGCACATTTGCCGAACGACCTGAACGACCTCGGTCACGGATCCTACCAGTCCACACGCAGGTGGCACCCCATTGGTTGGAAGTGCCTTGGGCGCACCTGGTTTCGGACAGGTCATCACCGCGTCCAGCGCCACCAGATTCCAGGTGTTGCCTCAATGCAAAGCTTCTTCAGGTCACCCATGCAAACTCCAATGTCCAGGAACCAAGGTCACCGCCAACGTCTCAGGCGCGAACCGTTCCATCCCCCGTAACCAAGTATTTAAAGCTTGTCAGCTGAGCGGCACCAACCGGGCCACGAGCATGTAGTTTACCGGTGGCGATGCCAATCTCGGCACCCAACCCGAACTCGCCACCATCCGCGAACTGAGTCGAGGAATTGTGCATGAGAATCGCGCTGTCCAGCCTTTCCAAGAACCGCGCCGCGACCGCGTCATCTTCGGTGATGATGCAGTCGGTATGACCTGAACCATGTCGCCGAATATGCGATATAGCCTCGTCGAGGCCGGAAACCTTCCTCGCTGCGAGGTCCATGCTCAGATATTCGCGACCCCAATCCGATTCGGAAGCGGGTACAACGCCGTCAAATTCCTGCAGCGCCGCATCGCCATGTATGGTGACGCCTTCCTTGATCAATGCATCCACAACAGCCCTGCCAAGAGACTCCACAATGTCGTGGTGGATCAACAGACATTCGACGGCGCCACAGATCCCGGTGCGACGGGTCTTTGAATTCAGCACCACGTCCACCGCCTTGCGCAGGTCAGCCGCTCTGTCAAGATATATGTGAACTATGCCTTCCAAATGGGCGAATACGGGTACTCGCGCCTCTTTCTGCACCAGACCGACGAGACCCTTTCCGCCACGCGGAACGATTACATCGAGGAAATCCGTCATGGCCAACATTTCGCTGACCGCGGCCCGATCACGGGTCGGTACGCGCTGGATCGACTCCACCGGCAATCCCGCGCTGCGGAGACCGTGAACCAAACAGTCATGGATCGCGCCCGAAGAATGATGACTTTCGGATCCCCCACGCAGAATGACGGCATTTCCGGCTTTAAGGCAAAGCGCACCGGCGTCGGCGGTCACATTGGGTCGGCTCTCATAGATGACACCCACCACGCCCAAAGGCGTGCGTACACGTCGGATATGCAACCCGCTCGGCCTGTCCCACTCTCCGATCACCTCTCCGATCGGATCAGGTTGGGACGCCACCGCGCGAAGCGCGCTCTCCATGGATTTGATCCGGCTTTCATCCAGCATAAGCCGATCGAGCATCGCGTCGCTCAGTTCCCTTTCCCGACCATATGCCATATCCGCCGCATTCGCCGAGCAGATCTCGGTACGCCGGTCCCATACCGCGTCAGCCGCCGCTTCAAGCGCGGTGACCTTGCGTTCAGTGGGAACGAATGCCAGTTCTGCAGCGGCGGCTTTCGCCTTCGCGCCCTGTTCGGCCATCAACGCCGTAATGTCGCTGAAGTCTTTCATCCCATACCCTTCACGTCACCATATCATCCCTATGGATCAATGCCGCCCTTCCGGGATAGCCCAGCGTCGCCTCGATTTCAACGGATCTTCGCCCCTTTATCAAGATGGTTTCCGCACTGGTATAGCGCACGAGGCCCCGTCCGAATACGCCATCCGGTCCTGTAATCGTTACCGGGTCACCCCGTCCGAATACCCCTTTGACCTCCTTAACCCCGGCTGGAAGAAGCGATTTACCCGTCCGTAAAGCGCGCACGGCTCCCGCGTCAACGATGATCTCGCCCTTTGGTTTCATCGCACCGATCCAGCCCTTGCGCGCGGTCTGCGGATCACCTTCCGCAGCGAACCAAGTCGCCGCTGCGCCGTTATCGAGACGGGTCAGAGGACATGTTCCGTAGCCTTTGGTGATCACCAACGCGCAGCCAGCGCCGGTGGCCGTCCTCGCCGCCATCAGCTTCGTCTTCATTCCTCCACTGGAAAGCCCCGTTCCCTCGTCGCCGGCCATTAATTCGATTTCGGGTGTGATCCTTTCGATTACATCAAATCTCCGCGCTTCGGGGTCCACCCGCGGGTCACCTGAATAGAAACCATCGACATCGGAGAGCAGCACCAGCAGATCGGCCCCAACGGTGACGGCGATCCGGGCCGCGAGGCGATCATTGTCGCCAAAGCGGATTTCATCGGTCGCCACGGTGTCATTCTCGTTGACCACAGGGACGATGCCCAGTCGAAGAAGCTGAGCCAGAGTGGCCCGGGAGTTAAGATAGCGCCGGCGATCTTCACTGTCTTCCAAGGTCAGAAGAATCTGCGCGGCCTTGAGACCATGCGGAGCCAGCGCCTCTTCATACGCCCTCGCCAACTGAATCTGGCCAACGGCGGCGGCCGCCTGCGACTGCTCCAGCGCAAGTACACCCGGCGGCAGACCGAGCGAGGCACGACCTAGCGAGATGGAACCGGATGAAACAAGAACCATATCTGCACCGCGGTGACTGAACTTCGCGACGTCGTCTGCTAGTCCGTTCAACCATTCCGATCGAATCGTACCGCTGTCGGAATCGACCAGAAGAGCGGAGCCAATCTTGACGACGAGCCGGTTGGCATGACTCAGGGAAACCACCGTTCATCCCCCATCAAGTTTTTCCTGACGGGCGAACCGCAAATCCTGACTTCCGCGGACACGGCGCGCAGAACCTCTTTCACCCCCTGTCCCCCCACTCCGGAAATTGCGAACACCGGCTGACCGGTCTCCGCTTCCAAAGCCAAGACCCTCTCTGACTCAAGATCACGATCCAGCGCATCCACTTTGTTAAGCGCGGTCACCCGTGGCTTCAGAGCCAGATTCCCCCCATAAGCGTCAAGCTCCCCGATCACCGTACGGTAATCCTGCACAGGATCCGCCGCCGCACCATCGACAAGGTGCAGCAGGACCGAACAGCGTTCCACATGGCCCAGGAAACGGTGCCCGAGACCTCGGCCATCGTGTGCGCCTTCGATCAAACCGGGAATATCGGCCATGACGAATTCCGAACCATCGATAGGAATTACACCCAGGTTCGGCTGAAGCGTTGTGAAAGGATAGTCAGCGATCTTCGGTCGGGCGTTCGATGTCGCCGCCAACAGTGTGGACTTTCCGGAATTCGGCAATCCAAGCAAACCCGCGTCGGCCATGAGTTTGAGTCGGAACCAGACGGTACGCTCAATGCCTTTCTGACCGGGATTCGCACGGCGTGGAGCCTGATTGACTGAGGACTTGAACCGCAGGTTCCCGAAACCGCCATTCCCGCCCTTCGCCAATCGAAACCGCTGGCCAACCTCGGTCAGATCGCCCAAAATGGATTCGCCGTCCTCGTCCAGAACCTCGGTTCCGGCCGGCACCCTCAGGACGATATCCGCACCGTTTTTGCCGGTACGCTGCCTGCCCATGCCACCTTGACCGTTTTTCGCGAAATGATGCTGCCTGTATCGGAAATCAATCAACGTATTCAGGCCATCGACGGCCTCCGCCCACACATCCCCCCCCTTTCCGCCATCGCCGCCATCGGGACCTCCGAATTCAATGAACTTTTCACGCCTGAAGGAGACACAGCCAGCCCCTCCACTGCCTGAACGGATGTAAGCCTTTGCAAGATCAAGGAATTTCATCTGGGCACTTCACTGCGGCTTTATCGCAAACTAGAACATCGGTGAAACCGGCTCAAGCCATCGGTAAAAGCCTGCCCTCACAACCGCCTGAATCACGAATTCCGCTCCCGCCCATTCCAACTCGGCCCGAGCCTCGCTCCGGAATGAAGCAGCCAACGGGGGATTCAACTTCACCTGAACGGGTATCCGATGTCTTAACCCGTAACGGAGCGTCCATCCGCCTTCATCGATGCGGTGTGTGGATCAAACAAGCGTCAAATCACTGACCGGTCCGCGCCAAGTCACCTCATCAAAGGGACAGGCTCAAAACTTTGCGACGGCAAGACGATCCAATAAAATCCAGCGGTTGAGCCAGACGGTCCTATTCCGCGGGTTCGGCTGGTGGAAACACCGAAATGAACGTGCGCCCTTTGAGACCCTTGTGGAATTTGACATGTCCCTCAACGGTCGCGAAAATGGTATGATCCCTGCCCATACCAACGCCATTTCCCGGCCACCATTTCGTACCACGTTGCCGGACGATGATGTTGCCCGGAACGGTGCGCTGCCCTCCGTAAAGCTTCACGCCCAGACGGCGCCCCGCTGAGTCGCGCCCATTCCGGCTTGAACCACCTGCTTTTTTATGTGCCATCTGTCAGATCTCCACAAATCGACGAGCTATTTGGCCCGATCTTCACTGTCGTCATGTTCATCGGCCATTCCGTCATTTTCATCGGCTGACTCAGGCAGCGATATCCCCACGGTCCCTGAATCGTCTTCAGCTTCGTCAACGGCGTCTTGCGGTTGAGGATGTTCCACGGCGGCACTGGTTTCGGTCTGCGGAAGGTCTGGCGGATCGATCCGTTCTTTTTCCGCCGCGACCGGATCGCTGTAATCATCCCGGTCTTCTTCGGTAACAGGCGCTTTGTCCTCGACCGGCTCCGCCGCGCCCTGTTCATCCACCGTTGAATCCGTTAACACATCCTGGGCCTTGGTCTCCCATGCTCCGGAAACCGATCCGGCACCGACCGCGGCTTTTACACCCGAATCAACCGCGCCTGATTCGAGGATTTCGGTCACGCGCAACAGCGTCAGTCGCTGTCGGTGGCCTTTGGTGCGTTTGGATCCGTGTTTCCGACGACGCTTGACGAAATGAATAACCTTTTTGTCCTTGATCTGGTCGATCACCTCGGCCTGAACGCCCGCATCTTGCACAAACGGTTCGCCAACCCTGTCCCCGACCATGAGGATTTCGTTGAACTGGACAGTCTCACCGGCGACAGCGGCCAGTTTCTCGACCCTTAGAACATCACCGCTGGACACCTTGTACTGCTTGCCACCGGTCTTTAGAACCGCGAACATCGGCTTTCTCCACTATACCGCGTCCTAAGGCCCCTCGTTTCGAGGCGTTCCGGGCATTTCGCCGCCGCGAACAGCGTTACTTGACTTTTCAGCCACCCTAGGCAGCCGAATTGCGGCTTATCGGAGCGCGAACCGAACAAGTCAAGGCTTTTTGTCGAACTTTTCGGAAATTCCCGATCCGACTCTATACAGGGTGGATCCGCATAATAAGGATTGGTTTTTGGACGATTGGCTGCTCAAACGAGGTTTCAGTGCATCGTTGACAGGGTTCCGGGCACGAATGCTCAGGAACGTTACCGAGATCGGCTTTAGCAAAGCAAACCAGGTTGCGTCCGGCTTCAGCATGTTCTAGGGGCATCATATGCCGCTTCTGGAGAGGTGCCGGAGTGGTCGAACGGGGCGGTCTCGAAAACCGTTGAACCTTCACGGGTTCCCAGGGTTCGAATCCCTGTCTCTCCGCCACCTTGGTACAGAACCGGGCACGCCGATGGCCGCCGGCCCGGGCCCCGCAGCGGCGGGGCCTTCCATGGGCCGGTTTACCGGTGGACGCCCCGGTCAGACGGCGGCGGGGAGCACAGGGCGCTCCCTCTCCCGCAGCATCGGGCCGAGGCGGTGGAGGTTCGCGGCCAGAACCGCCAGCCCCACGGCGCCGGCGTAACCCTCCTTTCCGTGGCTCCGCACCCGGTCGAGGCCACGGTGCCCAAGGTTGTTGATGGCCGATTCGACGGCGGCCGCGCGACGCGGTGCCAGGCTTTTCCGCGGCCACCCTGTGGCCCCTCTCCACGACCACCCTTCCGACCTCCGCCGGAAGCTCCGGCGCGTGAAGCGACACGCTGTCCACCAGCCGCGGGCATTCGTACCCAGGCCCCCGCCTGACCACGCCGGGGACCGGGATGGTCCGGAGCTCCATCCCCGGCCTTCCGGCCCGGCGGCTCTTTCCGGGCGGAACCATCCCGTCGGGCGGCCCGGACAGCCGCTTTCCGGTCCCTTCGTCGCCGCAGGGATCCTGGATGCCGGTCAGGATCGACGGGATGTCGTCCCGCGACCTGACGTTCAGCCTGATCTCCATGATGTCGGGAGCGCTGGCCTCCGCCGGTGGTCGAGTACCCTGCGCATCGGAGCCTCCCGGGTGGAGGATCGGTGGATTCCGCGGCATACCCTGACCGCCATATACGGTGATTCCCCGCAGGGCGGATTCCGTTATCCATCGCGAAAAGTCCGCAGCCTGGCGGTTTTCTGGCGGACACTAGGTAAGTGGAAACACCTGTATCTTATGCCCGGCGGATGATCGAATGATGCACAACGGGAGCGGCAGTTACAAACAAACCCAATGATGCCGGAAGCGTTCTACGGGAGCTGCGAGAATCGGAATCTAATGCCCGCCGCTGCGTTGCGATGTATGCCAAGGCAACAGGAGGCGTTCAGCGGTTTCGACCGCGTAGAACAGAATTGTGCCCATGATGCCAAGGATAACGATCGCTGCAAACGCGCGCGCTGTATCGAACATGCCTTGCGATAGCAGGATGACATGGCCCAAGCCTGTCTCTCCGGCCACGAACTCGCCGACAATGGCCCCGATCAGAGCAAAGGAAATTCCTACCTTCATGCCTGCGAACATACTGGCCAGCGCGCAGGGAAAACGAATCTTGAACAGAACCTGCATGGTCGAGGCTCGGGCCGAGCGCGCCATATCGATCATGTCCTGCTCAACGCTCCGCAGGCCGAGCACCGTGTCGATCACGATTGAAAAGATAGCAATCATTAACGCAATGGCGATCTTCGGTTCCGATCCTGTGCCCATCCAGATCACAAAGAGCGGTGCCAGCGCCACCTTTGGCACCGCATTCAGCGCCACCAGCAGGGTGTAAAGCGTACGGTCCAAAAAGACCGAATGCACGATACCCACCGCCATCAGCACCCCCAGCAGAACGGCCAAACCAAAACCGATCAGCGTGGTCACCAAGGTGTGTCCCGCATGTATCGCAAAATAATCGGGAGCATTGAAGATCTCGAGCATAACGGCGGAAGGCGCAGGCAGGATAAACGGACGCACATCCAGAACCCGGCAGGCGACTTCCCATAAGAATACCGCGACGAGCAGAACCGCAATCGCTGACAGAAGCCGGTTGTTTTTCTCGATCCTACCCATGGTTCACTCCTCGTGCAAAATACCGAGTTTGGTGAAGTGCTTGCGAAGATGCTGTACATATTCGCCGAATTCAGGGGTTTCGCGCATGCTCAGCATGCGCGGATACGGCAAGCCAATGTCGAGGATCTCATCTATTTTACCGGGGTTACGGGACATGACGGCAACCTTGGTTGACAGAAAAACCGCCTCGGGAATGGAATGGGTGATGAAGAGCACGGTCTTCTGTGTTTCCTGCCAAAGCCGCACCAGTTCAAGGTTTAGGTCGTCCCGGGTCATCGCATCGAGCGCGCCGAATGGTTCGTCCATTAGCAAGAGCTTAGGATTGTCCAACAGCGCCCGGCAGATCGAGGCGCGCTGACGCATTCCGCCGGACAGCTCCCAAGGGTGTTTCCGCTCGAAACCCTCCAGACCGAAACGCTTGAGAAGCGCGTGCGCCTTTTCTTCATAGTCGGTACGTTTTGCGCCCCGGATTTCCGAGATGAACAAGACGTTGTCGAGAATATTACGCCAATCCAGCAGGATATCGCGCTGAAATACGATCCCCATATTGTCTGGCGGCCCTTTGACCGGGGCGCAATCCAGAATCACCTCGCCCGAGGTGATCGGTTCGAGGCCGGCGAGGCATTTCAGCAAAGTGGTTTTGCCGCATCCGCTAGGACCAAGCACGCTGATGAACTCGTGCTCCTGGATATCAAGGTTTATCGCTTTCAGCGCTGCGATATCCATATGTCTGGATCGATAGATCTTATTCATGTTCCGGATGCTGGCATAGCTTTGCGATTGCACCATTCGCCGACCTCCCGTTTGGGTTTGCGTTTATCGTGACAGCAGGTCGTTGGTGAAGAAGTCTTCGGCTTTCTGCCCCGGCTTGATGATGTCGGCCGCTTCCATCGCCGTCAACGCATCTGACCAGTCTTCCGCCGACTGCACGCCGAGCGGCAGATCCTTGGTGCGTTCAGTGTGGAAGAAGCCGCGATAGGCTTCGATCTGGCCAATCAGCACATCGCGGTTCAGATTGTTGTCCGGGCGACCTGCGATGATTGCATCAGCGGCTTCTTCGACATGACCGTCAAAGATATATTCCCAGGCGCGCTGCTGCACTTGTGTCAGTTTGGCCAACTCGTCGCGTCGCTCTTCCAGCGTGCTCTCCAGCGCGATCAGCCCATAGCTGGGAAAGGTCACACCGGCATCGTCCATCAGGATCTGCTTGGCTGGGCGAGTGTTGGCGGTAAGCGGAAGGCCAAACGGTCCCACGGTCATGAATCCGTCCGCCTCACCAGAGGCATAGGTGCCGACCATGGCGGGTGGCGCGACCATTAGGATCGAAAGATCGTCGCGGCTGAGGCCGCCCGCAGCAAGGAAATTATCGATATAGGGCACCCAAGGACTGGCGGTGAAGGTCACAAGCTTCTTGCCCTTAAGGTCTGCGACCGAATTCATATCGGAATCCCTGGCGACCAGAACCGCCAAATCCCCACGCCGCGCCCAGCCGGCAAAAGACTTCAGCGGCAATCCGTTTTCGCGCGCCAAGGCCATCAGGCCCAGCTGGACCTGGCCAACATCGACCTGACCGCTTCCGACCAGTTGAATCGTGTTGATTGTGCCCTTGCCGTCTTGCAGGTCGATGTCCAGACCCGCCTGGTCGAACCAGCCCTTGGCTGTAGCCAAGTGCATACCGGCATGCACTCCCCAGGGCGAAAAATCAAGCCGCACGGTCAGCGTTTCGGCGAGTGACGCGCTCGCTCCAAACGCCGCGACCATCGCTGCTCCGAGCAAATGTATCAGTTTTGTCATTGGATTTTCTCCTCTTCCAGATTGGGTGGTTTAACGCGCGCTTGCAACGCTTCTTGGCCGGCGACGCGAATTGAGTCGGCGCATCCGGCGGTTATTTGTGGAATTAGAACGCATTTGCGATTCTGCGGTTCGGTCATGCGGACACACAAATCCGTCACGATACAGAGTGGATCGAACAGCAGCGGCCCGGAATGATCAAAGGCCTCCACATATCCCAGGGCAACTGTGGATTCGTTGATTACATCGGTGCCGTTGATCTGAACCGGGATGCAGCCCTCTTCCAACCCTTCGAGCACCGAGGTACGGTGCGCTTTCCTGGAACAGGAAGTGATGGAATTGCAATAGGGCCTGATCATGCGACACCTCCTTCGAGGTGCCCTGCGATCATGCGGCAGGTGGCCTCAGATACCCTAATACCACATCGACGATATGATCCGCCCGCGACGCGATCCGGTCGGGCTCCGACAGGTCGGTCTGGTAGATCGCCCCCAAGGTGTGTTGGTTCGACAGGTAGAAATATCCCAGCGCCGAGATCGTTATATACAATTCTTGCGAGTCCACGCCCTCGCGAAAAACTCCCTCTATTTCGCCGCGTGACAGCAGATCGCTTATCACGTTGCTCAGCGTCGTATATAAACGCGGCAGTTTCCTGGAATTGCGCACATGCTGGGCTTTGGTCAGGTTTTCGCTGTTTAATAGCGAGATGACCTCGGGATACTCCACGAAATGCTGAAAAGTATGACGAATTAGCCGCTCCATACCTTCCACCGGCGGCAGCCCCTTGATCTGAAGGTCCGCGTGATGCGCGCGCATGCGCTCGTACATTCGCTCCAATACAACCAGAAACAGAGTATCTTTGCCGCTGAAGTAATGATAGACGAGGTTTTTGGACACACCAGCCCGCCGGACGATCTTGTCGACCCGTGCGCCCTCGTAGCCGTGTTCCGCAAATTCCTGCTCGGCCGCTTTTAGTATGCGCGCTTGAGAAATTTCCGGGTTCCGTTTGCGCGATGCGGTCGCCATAGATTGTGTATGGCGCACTGGGGTGTCCTCCTTGATTGCTGTAAGTCTGTATAGACCCGATCCCTATTGAACTAAACATCATCTGCTTGCATTTTGCTGCGCCGCCGCTCCGTGGCTGCATAGTCAATGGTTTTTCCTTCGGCGTTCAGGACGACGCCGTAGAGAGCCAGAGCGATGTCGGCGGACAATTTTTCATCCTCCACATCGGCCAGAACGCGCTCCGGATCGCGCTGGACAGGATTTCCAAACCCGCCGCCCCCGGCTTGCTCGTGAATCACAAGCTGGCCTTTGGTTAGCTGCATCGTCACCTTGCCCGGCAGGTCGCGTCGCGAGCCGTCAGCCTCTTCGAGCCAGTTCACAGTTTTACGCCCTGACTGTCCGCCGTGCAGGCCGTAAGGCGCGAACTTCGTGCGGTCCGAACGCAACTGCAAGTCAGCCTCATCCGCGAGCAGCCGATAAGACCGACGAACACCAAGGCCACCTCGGAATTTCCCTGCTCCGCAACTGTCGGGAATCAGGCAGTAATCTTCCACGCGAATAGGGTGTTGACGCTCAAGCATTTCCACAGGCGTGTTTGAGAGATTCTGAGACGGGTTGGTAATCGCATCCACTCCGTCCCTGTCCGGGCGCCCGCCCCAGCAGCCACACACCATGTCAACGATTATGAATGGCTTTCGATCCGGGTTATAGCCGCCAATGGAGATAACCGTATTGCCACCTTCCCCGGCGGCGGGTACCCGATCCGGCACGATCTGGGTCAGCGCACCGAACATTGTGTCCATCATGCGATACCCCGTCAGCGCGCGCGCGGCGCAAGGCGCGGGCATGACCGGGTTCAGTACAGATGCCTCTGGCGCGCGCACATCGATGCAACGAAAGATGCCTTCGTTGTTGGGGACATCCCCATTAAGCACACATCTCACGCTGAGATAAGAACATGAATTCGTATAGGATTTCGTGGCATTCAGGGCCGCCTTTACCTGGGGGGACGAACCTTTGTAATCGACAACCAGCTGGTCACCATCGACGGTAATGGCCACTGAAATCGGTATTGGATCGTCGGAAAAGCCATCATTGTCGATATAGTCGGTGAAGCGATAGGTGCCGTCTGGCCAAGTGCGAATGTCTTCACGCGCCATGCGTTCAGCATATTCCAACAATTCGGCAAAATAGGTCCGCGCCACGTCGCGACCATATTTTGAGATCAGTTTGACCAATTCCCGAGCGCCGACATGGCAGGCAGCACGTTGTGCCTTCAGGTCGCCCAGCACTCGGTCCGGCACGCGTACATTGCGTTCGATTATGGTGTGAACGCCTGTGTTCAGAACACCGCGGTCATAGAGCTTAAGCACCGGCAGACGCAGACCTTCTTGAAAAATCTCTGTGCTGTCCGAGGCGTTTGAACCGGGCACGCGCCCGCCCACATCCGTGTGGTGGCAGATCACGACCGAGTAGCCCTCTAACGAGCCTTCATGAAAAATCGGTGTGAACATGAAGATATCAGGCAGGTGCATCCCGCCCTGATAAGGATCGTTAAGGATGATAACGTCGCCCTCATGGATATCGTCGCAGAATTGTTCGCGTATCGCCTGCATCGCCTCTGGGACCGCCCCCAAATGAAGCGCGATGGTCTTGGCCTGGGCAATCATGCTGCCATGCGCGTCACAGATCGCGGCGGAATAATCCATCACGTCCTTGACGATTTCGGAACGCGCGGTGCGCAGTACGGTATAGGCCACCTCATCCACAATGGAATCGAGCGCATTCTTGATTACGGCTAGGGTGATCGGGTCAATCTTCATGGCGCGGCCGCCGCTGTCGATGCAGCGATGTCGATCACGACACTGCCGCACCCATCCGTGCTGGCTGTCGTGCCCGGTGGCAGCGCGATGGTGCTGTCATAGCTCGTCAGGATCGCCGGACCGCTGATCGCGCGTTCCAGCACCGTGTCACGGTGCAACACGGTTGCTTGTTGCCAACCCTGCGAAGCGTGAAACCGGACTGGGCGGGCTTCGCGATGGCTTTCGGACTTCGACGGGTGCAGGCTCGCCAAAGAGGAAAAATCCAGTTTGCGATCCCGAACGCCGGCGCCGGTAACTCGCAGGTTTACCAATTCGGCCGGAGTGCCGTCACGGTACCCATAAACCGTTTGGTAGGCGGCATCAAAGAGCGGCTGCAATGCGGCGCCTCCTGCCTTCGCAGCCGTTTCAACGTCAATATCAATCGTCAGGTCTGAAGACTGACCGTAGTATCGCAGGTCTGCGCCAAATCTAAGACGTGTTTGATGTTCGGCAAAACCTTCGCTTGCAAGCCGTGCCAGCATTTCCCCGCCTAATTCTTCTGTGACGCGGAAAATTTCGGCCCCCGACCAGTCTGCGGCTAAACCTTGCGTGGCGCGCACCAGCTTGTGCTCCACATCCGAAGACAGCATTCCGATCGAACAGAACACGCCCGACATCGCAGGCACGATGATTCGAGTCATTCCCAGAAGCTCGGCCAAATCCGCCGCGTGGAGGGCTCCGCTGCCGCCATAGGCCATCATTGCCATTTCGCGCGGATCAAGGCCACGTTCCACGGTCACGGACCGGATCGCGCGCGCCATGTTGATATTGGCAATCTGGCGAATGCCCATTGCAGCCTCGTCCACCGACAATCCCAAGGGGTCGGCAACATGGATACGAATCGCGTTCTCAGCCAAGGATCGATCGATGGTTAGACTTCCGCCCGCCAACCCGGTATCGCCAATCAGACCTATATGGATATTTGCATCTGTCACGGTCGGGCGATCATTGCCCAGTCCGTAGGCCGCCGGTCCGGGATCGGCTCCGGCCGAAGTGGGCCCGACCTGCAGCATGCCGCCACCGTCGATCCAGGCGATGGACCCGCCGCCTGCGCCTACCTCGGCCACATCGATTGCAGGCACTTTAAGCATGTAGCCCCCGCCCTTATTGAACCGGCTGGGACTCGAGATGCCTTCGCGGAACTCGTACTCGTTGATCAGCATCGGCTGATGATTCAGCACAATCGAGGCTTTGGCCGTCGTGCCGCCCATGTCGAACGCCACCAATCCGCCAAGCGCAGTCGCCTCAGACAGCTTAGCTGCCCCTGCCACCCCCCCTGCGGGGCCAGAACCTACGGCGAAGACAGGACGCTCCCTGGCAGCGCCGACGCTCATCATTCCGCCGGCGGAATTGACCACCAGCAAAGGCGCCAAGAACCCCTTGTCTTTGAGGTTTTGCTCCAATTGCGTCAGATATCTTCGCATCTGTGTCAACAGATAAGCATTTACGACGGTGGTTGAGCTGCGCTCGTATTCTTTCATCTCAGGCAGCACGTCACAGGACGCTGTGACAAGTAGATCCGGAAACTCCTCGTCAATCAGATCGCGAGCTTTCCGCTCGTGAACCGGATTGGCATAGGAATGCAGAAAACATATCGCTACGGCTTCACACCCCTCGGCGACGACCCGCTCCATAACGTCACGCAGATCAACAAGGTCTAGCGGAGTCACAACCTCACCCGCCGCCGACAACCGCTCCTTCACCTCGAATCGATGGCGGCGCGTCACCAGTTGAACCGGTTTTTCCCAAGTCAGATCGAACATGCGGGGCGTGCGAATCCGTCCAATCTCCAGCACATCACGAAAGCCTTCTGTCGTCAGCAGCGCCGTTTTGGCCCCCGTCTTTTGCAGAATGGTGTTCGAGCCGACCGTGGTGCCATGCACGATTTCTTCTATGTCGGAATGCGCGATGCCGCGTTTCTTCAGAATCTCGACCGCTCCCTCTACAACGGCTGAACTGGGTTCATCCGGCGTCGAAGGTACCTTGGCGATATCTGTCCTGCCGTTGTCGTCGTAAAGCACGATATCCGTGAATGTCCCGCCAATATCCACGCCCAGTCTGTAGCTGATAGCGACCTCCATCATCTTACTGACTAACTGGATAGTCTATAGTAATTGCACTGTCAACACTCTACGTTTAAGTCTGTTCTTACTTAGTGTCTGCCAGAAAACCCCGTGTTTTTCCGGTGACAGGGCCGAATCCGGCGGATTCCGGCTTCACGGGACCCTGGCCGGGCCCCTCGGGGCCTGTCACTACCAGATACGTGACCTTCTCATTCCCTTCTCCGCTCCGTCCGGGCCCGTATGGCCCTGGCATGGGTTTCCGCGACGTTGGGGATGCGCAGGCCCTGCCATGGCTTCCGGGTTCCGGGCAGGGGCCGGCGCTTCGTCGGGCGGAACCCGGCGAGGCCGGCGACGGGCGTGAGGTGGCGCGCCACGGTCATGTCCGGCTCCGGCGGCGCCCTCTGGCCGATGACGCGCCCGTACGCGGCGTGGATGACCACCGCCCCGACGCGTTCCGGGCTTACGTGCCGCTCCGCCGGGCTGTCGGGGCTCTCCCGCGCCGGAAGCTGGAGGTCCCGGACCCGGAACGCGGTCATCGCGTCGAAGGCGAGGCATCCGCGCAGGTCACCGGCGGCGTCGGGCCTGCGGTCCCTTATCCCCGTCCCCGTCCTCAGGGCCCTGAAGCGTTCCCCGATGCGCCGGCGCGGTCCGTAGCGCCGCAGGGCGGTCTCCGCCGTCCGCATGCCGTCGCCGCCCCCGCTGGACAGGAGCATCCAGTGCGGCGCCTCTCCCTTCCGCACGACGTTCCCCGGCGGGTTCTCCCCGATGGCGGAGACCACCGTCACGGGCGGCGGGCGCCGGTCGGCGGCGTCCCCCGGTGCGGCGATGTCCGGTGCCGCCAGGCGCCACGCCGCAGTGCGCGGGGATGCCGTCGGTGCCCTTTCCGCCACCGCCGGGCCCGTCCGGCCCGGACGTCGCCGCCAGGGTGGCGTGGTTCAGCGTCGCCGTGTCCTGGACAGCCAGGATCACCGGCTCCAGGCGGCGGCGCCCCACCGTCGCCTCCAGGTGGGGTTCGGGTATGTCGTCCATGGTCACCCCGGCGTTCGGGAGCGGCCTGTAGGCCGCCTCCCGGTCCGCCCTGCCCGGGAACGGTTCCGGCACCGGTGCCCCGGGCCTGCGGGTCCAGGCCGCCCCCATCGCGGCGATCCGGCGGCGGACCCGGCCGTCCGGATGGCCGCTCCGCGCGTATTCCCGCTCCGCCCGGTCGCCCCGCGGTGCGGCGGTCCGGTATGCCCGGGCCCGCGCTCCGGCTCCGCCCGGAGAACCTCCCGCCAGCCGGGCGGCGGCGGCGGCGTCCACACGCCGCGACGGAGGCCCGGACGCCGCCCGGAGGTCAGGCCGGGACACCGCTCCCGGCCCGCCGCCCGGTAACCCGTCCCGGCATGGTCCGGACCCACGGGCGTGCAGGCGGGGACGGGGCGGACCCCGTAGAGGGCCCGCCAGTCGTCCGCCACGCGCTCCGCCGCCATGCGTAAAAATAGTTCCGGTCGGTGGAAAACGGTGGATATCCAGAGGGTAACGCGCGCCACCGGCATCCCGTGGACAGGATATACCGGCCAGCGTCGAACACCGACCGGAGGTCGACCCCGCGCGGCCGTCCCATCCTTCCCCGCTTGGGCGGCATCGGCTCAATGATGGTCCATTCGGCGTCGGTCAGATCGTTTTGACTGTGGTCGTCCGGGCGCTTATGGAGCTGTTGGGTGGTCCTGTTCCAGGGCATGGCTCTCTCCGTATCTGGGTGCGTTCACCAACCGGAATGCCACATCCTGCGGGACCACTCAACTTATGGAACAAACTCTGAGGGCGTCCGCCGGTCGGTCCTCAGCGGCAGGACCCGGGGCCGCGACGCCATCAACCGGCGGCTGGGCCGCGACCCCAGCCGCAGGAAGGTCGGCAGGCACCTCGACGTCACGGCGACCGACGACGGCCTTTCCTGGGCCCGGAACGAAGAAAGGGTCCAGGCCGAGGCCCGGCTCGACGGGATATACGTCATCCGCACCAGCCTGGAGGCGGACGCCCTCGGCGGCGCCGGGGCGGTGGAGGCGTACAGGTCCCTGGCCAAAGTGGAGCGGGCCTTCCGGTCGATGAAGTCCAACCTGCGTGTCCGTCCCGTTCATGTCCATGGCCCCGACCGGGTCCGGGCGCAGTCTTCCTCCGCATGCTGGCCCATTACGTCGGGTGGCACCTGCGGCAGCGGCTGGCGCCGCCGCCGCTCGAGGACGACGACCGGGCGGGAGCCAAAGCCCGGCGGCGGTCCCCGGTGGAGCCGGCGAAGGTCCCGGAGAGGGCGCAGGCCAGGGCGGACCGCAGACGCGCCGCTGACGGCCCGCCCGTCCACGGCCTCCGCACCCTGCTCGACGACCTCTCCACCCTGACGCTGAACCAGATGGCCGTCCCCGGAAGCCCGGGCGCCGACGTGGTCCTCACCTCCCGGCCGACCCCGGTCCAGGAGCGGGCGTTTGAACTTCTGCGGACCAGCCCGGCCGCTTACAGTGCCGTGACAGGCTGAAACCGCCCGGACGCCTGACGGAATGGCGGAATATCAACAGGTTATCCCCTGTCCAACCGCGTCGCAAATGAGTGAGGTTCAGGTTAATCTTGAATTTACCCGTGAACTCCCGCCATTCGCACTGTATCAACCAACGTAACCCGATCCTCTTGAGGCCGACCATGACCGACACAGCTTCTCAGAAACCAGACGATCAACCAACGAAAAAGCGAGGTTCGACACGCAACGAAGAACGCGCTCGCAAATTCAGAAACAGTCTGTCACCAGAACTGCTTCTGCGCTGGCTTGTGATCAGGGATGGGCCACTCCTTCCAAACGGTCACCTTGTCGGTCTGGCAACCGCATCAACACGTTCCGAACCTGATGCGCCTGGAACCATGAAACGCATTCTGGAATCGTGGCCCGTTAGCTTCATCGTGTCAGGTCAAAGCGAACCCGCCCAAGCGGATTTGCCCTGCCTGATCCTCCGGTCGCTTGCGCTGGCCGGATTGGCGCGACGTGCGCTGGTCGCCGTGCATTCAGCCAGATGCCCCGAATGGAGGCACCGACTCGAAACGGATTTCCTGATCGATACGACATCGAACGGGAGTGGTGCTCAACTAACCTCAGACGCGCCCAATGTGGAGCTCGTTCATATCGAGTCATTGACGCCCACGGATCGAAAAGCACCATCCGACCAGCTTGATTGGGATATCGCAATTATTGACGGCACGGTCGCGGCGGTCCCGACCACGGCCATGGAAAACCTCCGAAACCGGTCCCGGGCGTTGCTAATCCTGACCGAAGCCGACCCGTCCAACGAACGGGATCTCGATATGATGAAACTATGCCAGCGCTCCGGTAGTTTCAGTTCCGATAGCGGTATAGTTCACGAATACTATAGATTGATCTCGGAATTCAAAAACGCCAACGGGCAGGTCCCCGAACAAGATGCGCAATTCCTTCGTCGGGCGATAGGCGAAGTCCGCGATCTGGATCCAAGTCACTGGAGCGTCATGATAGACGCGATAGGCGTACCGATGGAAACGGTTCTATTGCGCTGGATCAGAACCGGATGTCCGTTGGATCAAGGTGAAGCCAGTGCGATTCTGACGGCGCTCGAACTGGCGGCGCCTTTTTCGCGAGTGAACGCTCGACCTGAATCAAACGCTCCGGATCCAACTTTACAGAGCTCAAGCGAGAACGCCGAGACCCGGATCCCGTCACCCGTCGCTCTTGAAGATATTTCGCAGCTATTGAGGGATACCGCGGATCGGAACGGAATTCTCCGCCATACGGACCATCCGGATGTTTTTGCCCTTGAAACAAATTCAGGCGAATCGATTCGTATTACGGCTTCCAGGGACGCGCTTGACCCCGAAAACGATCACTCATCCGGGGATAGTCCCGAGGTTCGCTGCGAATTCGCCACCTATGGCGGATCCGATTTCGATGATCTGCTGGCATTGCTACCGAATTCGAGCGTTCTGCCAAACTGGCTTCACAGAATGGAAGTAGAGGCATCCGACGGGGATTTCAACGTTACGAAGTCAGCATATGTCGTAAGTTGCAGGGACGGCGACCGATCGATCCTGTCAATGCGCGCTCTGATCAACGCCGAGGTCAACCCGGACAGAGAGCCATCGAACGCATTCATCGCCAGCCTTGAACGCTACCTGCGACAGGAAGTGCGGTCTGAGTTGTCACGGATCAAGCGGGCCAGCAGCATCGAAGAGGCGAATCTCAATGCCGCGCGCCATCAGAAGGCATTCGCGCTCGAGATCGCCGCAGCCCTATTGCAGCAACTCGATCCTGACGAGAAATACGTGAACGCCCACGATTACCTGATGTCCATCGCCAAGCGGCGGCGACCCATGCTCGTAACGTTGGACCGGGCGAGACTTTCTCGTCACTCGCCGAACCTGTTGGATGTCGCACAGGCCATACCTGACGATGGCAGGTTATGCCTCAACATCCCACCCGCTCTTCTTTTTGCGGCGGATTCCGAAATCCAGGCGATGTCAACCGATCCGAAGACAGGAATCGATTTGGAACGGCTGCGTGACGAGGTTGACCGCCTTCTGGAATGACCAACCTGCGGCAGGATGATTTATGGCTCATCCTTAGAGCTTAAATCATAACTCATTGATTTAATTAGTGTCCGCCAGAAAGCTGCCAGGCTGCGGTTTTTTGGGGTAAATGACGGAATTCGCCTTGCGGGGAATCACCGGATATGGCGGTCAGGGTATGCCGCGGAATCCGCCAATCCTCCCCTTCAGGAGCCCCCCATGCGCAAGGTCCACGACACCCAGCGGCGGCCCGGCGCCCCCGACATCAGGAGGATCAGGCCGACCGTGAAATCGAGGGACGACATCCCGGCGATCCTGACCGGCCTCCAGGACCCCTGCAGCGACGAAGGGACCCGAAAGCGGCTGTCCGGGCTTCCGGGTCGGCTGGTGCTGCCCGGAAGGAGCCGCCGGGTCGGCGGGCCGGGGATGGAGCCGTTGACCATCCCGGTGCCGGGGGTCGTGAAGCAGGGTCCCGGGTGCGGTTTCGACCGGCTTCGGGAACTGGCGAACGGGCACCGGACGATCCGGCGAAGGCCGAAGGCCGGGCCACGGATCATGGGACGTGGACAGATACGGATACGGATACCGGCGGCTGGTTGACAGCGTGTCGCTCCCCTCGCCGGAACTTCCCGCCGGGGTCGGAAGGACGGTCGTGGAGAGGGGCCACAGGGTGGCCGGAAAAAGCCTGGCGCCGCGTCGCGCGGCCGCCGTCATTCCTTCGTGGCCGGGACCGACGTGCATCATCCGACCGACCGCAGCCTGCCGATGGACGCGGCACGGTGCATGGTCCGGGACGTGTCCCGGGCCTGCGGGGGGCTGGGGCCGCCCGGCTGGTGGCGGAAGGAATACCTTTGCGGAAAGCTCCGCAGGCTCTGTCCCGGTGTCGCCACGTCACGGCTCGCCAACCCGCGCCCGGGGGACGTGGAGGCGCCGCTCCGGCTGGCCCTGAAGCTGGCGGACAGGGCGGAGGCCAGCTGCGCGGAGACCGACGGAACATCGGGTATCCCGGGGTTCGGCGACGGCATCCGGGGCTTCAGGGGCCATGTCAGGCACCGGGCGGACCTGATCGGACGGCGGATCCTGAAGGGCGGGACGGTCCCGCACCGCGGGAAGGTGCACCCGATATCCGGGCCGCACACCCGCTGGATAT
The DNA here is from genome assembly GCA_965201085.1 of uncultured Rhodobacter sp. Taxonomy (GTDB): domain Bacteria; phylum Pseudomonadota; class Alphaproteobacteria; order Rhodobacterales; family Rhodobacteraceae; genus JAPOUP01. The sequence goes on from CBDAVS010000035.1 coordinate 52,615, forward strand.
CGAAGGGAAAGGCCGGGGTCCCGGTGGAGCCCGGCGTTCCGGTCCGCCTCCCTGAGGACCGTCACGGATTCCTCCCGCACCATTCGGTGATGTGGGAGGGGAGCGACGTAGACGTGGCGGTCCCCATCGGCGGGGAGGCGCGGGCCCGGTTCCCCGACCTGTCGGTGGTGAGCTCCGACCGCGGTCCGCACAGCCCCCCGGACCGGCTGGGGCCTGCCGGGATGCCGGAGCCGACGCCATGCCGCGGAAAGGCAGGCTGTCGAAGGCGGACCGCGTCCGGGAAAGCGAGGTGGCGTTCCGCGGGGCGCGGCGCGCCCACGCCGCCGTCGGGTCGGCCATCAGCAACCTGGAGCACCGTGGCCCCGGCCGGGTGCGGAGCCACGGAAAGAAGGGTTTCGCCGGCGCCGTGGCGCTGGCGGTGCTGGCCGCGAACGTCCACCGCCCCGGCCTGATGCCGCCGGCGAGGGAGCGCCCCGTGCTCCCCGCCGCCGCCTGACCGGGGCGTCCACCGGTGAACCGGCCCATGGAAGGTCCCGCCGCTGCGGGACCCGGACCGGCGTGCCCGCGGGCCGGCGGAGGCCCGGATGTTCACCATATGTTCCCGCCACCGGCCGTCCCGTCGAAGCCCCGGGCGGCGCTCCGACGGGCCCGGCCAGGGTCCCGTGAAGCCGGAATCCGCCGGATTCGGCCCGATCCCCGGAAAAACACGGGGTTTTCTGGCAGACACTAATTATCTGTCCGTTTTTGCGGGTTTGGCTCCCGCGCCACCCGCCGGTCAGGAAACCCGCGGGCGGTGGGCGGTCGTTCGTGCCCCACCCACGCTCGGACCAATGGCGCGGGATGCCTCACCCCGGAGGCCAGGGATCTGTCGCCGAGGCGCTCATGTTCTTTCGGGAGGCGGCGGCACCGGCCTGTCCGGGCGAAGGTCCGCTCCACCGCCCGGCGGCGGTAAAGGACAGTGAACCCTGTGGCGTCCCCCGGTTTTCTGACGGTCCCGATGATGTCCGCCGGACCCGTTCCGTCAGGGCGTTGCGCGGCTTCGGCCCGGGGTGGTCGCCGCCGGCCCGGGGTCCGCGCACGTTCGGGGCCGTCACCGGCGGTTTCGCGATGGCATCCGGCGCGCCGTCCCGGTCCTAGATGCCGGCCGCATGGACCATGACGGTGACCGGCGTTCCCCCAGCGTCCGCCGCGACGGTCCGCTTCCGGCCCCTCACCTTCTTTCCCGCGTCGTAACCGCGGGGTCCGCCGCTCCCGGTGGTCCTCACCGACCGGCCGTCGATGGCGGCGGCTGGCTCCGGCAAACGCCCCGCGCACTGTCGGGCGGGGTCCCGCGGGAGTCGGGACATGCTTGGCGGACCGCTCGGGCGCCAGACGTGGAAACGGGTCCGGCCGGTGGAATACGATGGATATCGGTGGGTAGGGCGCGCCACCTGCGGCCGGTGGAGAGTGTGTGCCGGACACCGTCGAACACCAACCGCAGGCTCATCCACGGGGCCGCCCCACATTCCCCCGCTTCGGCGGCATCGGCCCGACGATGGCCCGTCCGTCGTCGGACGGATCGTTCTGACGGCGGTCGTCCGGACGGTTGTACAGCTTCCGGGTGGTCCTGTCCCAGGGCATGGCTGTCTCCGGATTTGGTTAAATTCACCAACCGGAAGACCACATCCTGCGGGACCACTCAACTTATGGAACAAACTCTATGACTGTCCCAGAGCATGGACTGACGCTCCGTTCCACATACTTCGGTAGAGAGAAACAGAACGCTATCGGCTTGGCCATAGACCGTGCGGTCTTCGCCGAGACGTGGAGTCGATGCGGGAATATCCGACAGGTCGTCGGACGGGGCACGATACATCCCCAAAGACAGTCACCAAGCCCCGACGATGCGGCATCACGGCCGATGACGATTTCCTCCACCGAAACCCGTATGCCCAGTTTGCGGAATGTCTCGATGCCCAGTCGTGGTTGTAACCGGCGGCGTTCTACAGGATGCGGACGTAAGGTCCTATTCACGAAGCTGGTCCAGTCTTTCCGCGGAACCTGGAATAGACGTTTCGCCGACATTGAGTACTTCGAATGCATCGAAGACAAAGGCATTTATCTCGGACGCGATGTCTAGCAGGGACTCCACATCCTTTGTTGGTGATCTGAAACGGGCGGAAGGAAACCGGTGCCGTACGCCTGATGGCGCTCGAAGATGCTGTCAACGTCTTCCATACGTCCAGCCTGTCCGCCTCAAAACATCACGCTCGCCAGACGCGATTACCGCCCGTGGTAACCTGGGCGAAGAAAATGAAGGAAAACAACAAAAAAACATATTTCTGTCATTGAGGCTTCATAATTCCGGTCAGTATCCCCAATTACAGACGAAATAATTCGAAAATGAGCGCTTCATGATACCCCACTTCCAGTCCGAAGTGCAACACCGGCCCGCCTCCGGAGCGAGGGCGTGGCCCGAGCGGAGGAGGCGGGCCGGTGTTGAGGGATTTTCCGGCCAGGGGCCCGGCTTCCACGCGGAATACGGCGGCTGTCCCTTCGGATCGGAGCGTAACCGGGCCTCCCGGCGGCGGCAGGGCCCCGCGGCGGGAGGTGGCGCGCCCGTCCGGGCGAGGGAGGGGGTGGCCCGACCGAAACCGGGCGGGCGCGCCTGCGGAATTCCCTCTCCCCCGTCGGCCGACGGGGCGAAGCGCCTCAGGGAGGCCGCGCCCGCGCGAAAGCCTCCGCCGGCGTCAGGTGGCCGGGCGCCTTGCGGGGGCGCGCGTTCAGGATGTCCTGGACCCGCTTCACGCGGGCGTCCGTGACCTGCCGCAGGTCGGTCCCCTTCGGCAGGTACCGGGGCGGCGGCCCGTCGGTGTGCCCGTTCAGGCCCCGCTCCCACGGGTGGTGGGGCGTCGGGAGGAGGAAGTCGGCCTCCAGCGCCTTCGCCACCTTCGCGTGCCCCGCGAACTCCCTGCCGTCGTACGCCGTGATCGTGTGGACCCTGGCCCCGTGACCCTCGGGAAGGTCGGTCATCGCCCCGCCGGCCGCCTCCGCCCTCTTTCCGTCAACCCGTCGGACAGGCGTGAATTCCGGGCATCCGTCAACGGGCGACACCACCGCACCGCCGTGTCCCCCGCCGATCACCGTGTCCGCTTCCCGGTCGCCGGTCCCCGCCTTCGCCCCGCCCTCTTCCGGGCGCTCCGGGATGTCCCTCCGGCCCGGGACATGACCCCGGCCCGCGTGGCGACCACCCTGCCGGTCCGGTTCCTTTCCCCGCCGCCGCAGGTGCCCGCAAGGCGTTCCTCCGTCCCTGCGGTCCGCGCGTACGAGGTCGTATATCCGCTGACGGCCGACCATGCCGGGGTCCTCCAGCCGGAGACGCCCCGAGACCTGTTCCGGGCTCCAGCCCTCCTCCAGCTTCGCCACGACCTTCGCCCAGCGCCCCTCCGTCAGCTTCCTCGGGACCGAAGAGGCCCCGCTCCGGCGCTTGGTGGCCTTCCTCCACGCCTGTCCCTGCCGGTATCCCCGCCCGCCGCCGTTGCGTCGGATCTCCCGCGATATGGTGGCCGGATGGCGGCCCGGCCGCCTGGCGATGGCCCCGTTCGAAAGCCCGCCTTTCCCCGTCGCGTATATCTGGCATCTTTCGTCGAAGGTCAGATGACGGTAGCCCTCGGGCATGACACTCTCCTATCCTGAGCACAGGGACTGTCGCCGTTATCTGGCCGATTCGCAGGATGCTGCACCCGAAACGCGGCTTCCCACCATCAACGGTGTTGCACTTCAGAGCGGAACGGGGGATACTATAAATTGCAAAATCGTGCTATTTTTTGTTGTTTTGTGGCATTTTTCGGTTATCGTATACGAAAGAGTGAAGGTGGTGACATAGTATCCAAGAAAATCAGAAGGTGCGGCCTGATCCAGCAGGTCGTTCAGGACAGAGGAAGTGTCAGCGTGGATGCACTGGCGGAGATGCTGTGAGTTTCGACGCAAACGATACGCCGCGACCTTGACAGACTTTGTGACGGTGAAACCCTGCGCCGTGTGCATGGGCGTATCGAACTCGCTGAGGATCGTCTGAATACACCTTTTGATCAGCGCGCCGACACCAATCTCACCGGTAAACGCGCGATCGCCGAGCGGGCGGCAGCGCTGATACCGAACGGGTCATCGCTTTTCATTTCGATAGGTTCGACGCCGCTAAGCGTGGCGCGCGCGCTTCGCCACCGGAAAGAACTGACCGTCATCACAAACAATCTCAGCGCAGCCATGGCGTTGAGCGAAGAGGTGTCTAACTGTATCATCCTGCCCGGCGGCGAGCTTCGGCTACCGGATCGGGATTTTGTGGGTGAGGGTGTGGTCGACTTCTTCGGACGCTATCGTGCCGAATTCGCAGTCTTCGGTACGGCAGGTATCGGTAAGGACGGAAGACTGCTCGAATTCCACCTGTCAGAGGTGCGCGCGACCGAACGCATGATAAGCAATGCCCAGAAATCGATCCTGGTAATCGATCATAGCAAATTTGGCCGCCTTGCTCCCGTTGCGGGAGCGATGATCTCGGAAATCGCTCTCGTTGTCTGTGACCGGCCTCCAACGGCACCATTCAGCCAGACCATCGAGACTCTCGGCGTGGGCATCGTATTCGCCGAGAATGCGGAATGACCGGAACCGATCACTTCGTTCAGATGGACAACGTCGCCAAACGCTGGAATGGGCAACTCGGCGTCGAAGGTGTTTCGCTGTCGATCCCGCACGGGTCGTTTATCGCGCTGCTTGGCCCTTCGGGCTGCGGGAAGTCGACGACATTGCGGCTGCTATCCGGTTTGGAACTGCCGGATGAAGGGCGAATCACCATCGACGGACGTGATGTCACCACGACAGCTCCATCCGAACGCAACCTGTCGATGGTATTTCAGTCCTATGCGCTGTTTCCGAATCTGAGCGTGACCGAAAACGTGATATTCGGTTTGAGGGTGCGAAAGGTACCGCGAGACGAAAGAGCCGAAAAGCTGCGGCGCGCATTGGAGATAACCGGGCTACTGGGCTTTGAGAATCGCAGGCCCGGGGAACTGTCGGGCGGACAGCGCCAGCGCGTTGCACTGGCCCGTGCGATAGTGGCGGGGCAACCACTTTGCCTGATGGACGAACCGCTGTCGAACCTCGATGCCAAACTGCGCGCTTCGGTGCGCAAAGACATCAAAAAGCTGCAGTTGGATCTGGGAATCACGGTGATCTACGTCACCCACGACCAGACCGAAGCGATGAGCATGGCCGACATGATCGTCCTGATGAAAGACGGCCACATTCAGCAGACCGGTACTCCGGAAGAACTTTACTACCAGCCTACCAACACTTTTGTGGCGGAATTTGTCGGTGCGCCACCAATGGCGTTGATCGATGCCGCGGCATTGCCTGGATTCCGGGACGCCGCACGAATTGGGCTACGTGCCGAGAATATGCGGATGGCCGACGCGGGTAAAGGTCGCCTAAACTGCAAAGTCACCGAATGCGAGTTCCTAGGGTCGGAAACATTCATCGGTCTTTCGCATCCGGCGGCGACGGGTCTGACCGTCAGCCTGCCCGGCCTTAGAGTTTGTTCCATAAGTTGAGTGGTCCCGCAGGATGTGGTATTCCGGTTGGTGAACGCACCCAGATACGGAGAGAGCCATGCCCTGGAACAGGACCACCCAACAGATCCATAAGCGCCCGGACGACCACAGTCAAAACGATCTGACCGACGCCGAATGGACCATCATCGAGCCGATGCTGCCGAAGCAGGGAAGGATGGGACGGCCGCGCGAGGTCGACCTTCGGTCGGTGTTCGACGCGGTCCAGTATATCCTGTCCACGGGATGCCAGTGGCGCGCGTTACCCTCTGGATATCCACCGTTTTCCACCGTCCAGAACTATTTTTACGCATGGCGGCGGAGCGGGCTCCTGGAGCGTCTCGTGCATCGTCTCCGGGACCTCGCGCGGCGGTGTTCGGGGCGCTCCGCGGAGCCGACCGCCGCCTCGATCGACAGCCAGTCGGTGAGGACCACGGAGAGCGGCGGGCCCCGCGGCTACGACGCCGGGAAGAAGGTGAAGGGGAGGAAAAGGCACCTGATCGTGGACGCCGACGGCACACCGATCGTCATGACGGTTCACACCGCCGACATCCAGGACCGGGACGGGGCGCCGGACCTGATCGCGAAGCTGCTGGAGACGGTGCCCACGGTGTGTAGGCTGTTCGCCGACGGTGGCTACGCGGGTCCGAAGCTGCGGGACCGGCTTGAGGGGATGGGGTTGTCGAACGTGATCAGGATCGTCGAAAAACCGAAGAATGTCAAAGGGTTCACTGTTCTCTACCGCCGCTGGGTGGTGGAGCGGACCTTCGCCTGGATGGGCCGGTGCCGCCGCCTGTCGAAGGACTATGAGCGCCTCTGCGAGAACTCGCTGGCATGGGCGCAGCTGGCCGCCTGCCGGTTCCTGCTCAGGCGGGTGGCGAGGGCGTCAACTCCATGAAAAACAATAGTTTAATGATATCAGTGACTTATGATTCAAACTCTTAGAGTTTGTTCCATAAGTTGAGTGGTCCCGCAGGATGTGGTATTCCAGATTGACCGTTTACCCAAATCCGGAGATCGCCATGCCATGGGACAGGACCACCCAACAGCTCCATAAGCGCCCGGACGACCACAGTCAAAATGACCTGACCGACGCCGAATGGACCGTCGTCGAGCCGATGCTTCCGAAGCGGGGAAGGATGGGACGACCGCGCGGGGTCGACCTTCGGTCGGTGTCCGGCGCGGGCCGGTATATCCTGTCCACGGGATGCCAGTGGCGCGCGTTACCCTCTGGATATCCACCGTTTTCCACCGACCGGAACTATTTTTATGCATGGCGGCGGAGCGGGCTCCTGGAGCGTATCGTGCATCGTCTCCGGGACCTCGCGCGGCGGTGTTCGGGGCGCTCCGCGGAGCCGACCGCCGCCCCGGTCGACAGCCAGTCGGTGAGGACCACGGAGAGCGGCGGCCCCCGCGGCCACCACGCCGGGAAGAGGGTGAAGGGGAGGAAAAGGCACCTGATCGTGGACGCCGACGGCACGCCGATCGTCATGACGGTTCACACCGCCGACATCCAGGACCGGGACGGGGCGCCGGACCTGATCGCGAAGCTGCTGGAGACGGCCCCGACGGTGTGTACACGGTGTGTAGGCCGTTCGCCGACGGTGGCCACCCGGGTCCGAAGCCGCGGGAGCGGCCTGGGGGGATGGGGTTGCCGGACGTGATCAGGATCGTCGAAAAACCGGAGGATGTCAAAGGGTTCACTGTTCCCTGCCGCCGGTGGGTCGTGGAGCGGACCTTCGCCTGGATGGGCCGGTGCCGCCGCCTGTCGAAAGATTACGAAAGGCTCAGCGAGAACTCGCTGGCATCCGGGGTGAGGCATCACGCGCCACCGGTCCGGGCGTGAGTGAGGCACGAACGAACGCTGGCCGCCTGCCGGTTCCTGCTCAGGCGGGTGGCGAGGGCGTCAACTCCATGAAAAACAATGGTTTAATCATATCAGTGACTTATGATTCAAACTCTTAGGCACATCCCCACCAACTCGGACATGGAAATCTCATTCGCTGACGAAGATCTGCATTTTTTCGACGCGGCGGGCCAAAAGCTCGCTCAACCGACCGGAGAACCGGCCTCCACCAACCGATGCAACCATCAATCGAACCAAGGAGGAAAATCATGAACGCATTCAGAAACTTCGGACTGGCCGCCGTCTCGGCCACCGCGCTTGCCACACCGGCGGTGGCGGAAACGGAACTGACGATGTATTATCCCATTGCGGTCGGTGGTGCGCTGACCGAGGTAGTGGATAGCATCGTGGTCGATTTCGAGGCCGCGAACCCGGACATCAAGGTTAACGCAATCTATTCGGGCAACTATGACGACACCCGAGTCCGTGCCCTTTCAGCTCTGGCCTCCGGTGATCCGGCACAGCTGGCTGTGATGTTCTCGATCGACGCATATGATCTGATCGAACAGGACCTGATCGTCGCCTTCGAGGATATCGACGGGGTCAACCCGGGCTGGCTCGACAGTTTTTATCCAGCGCTTATGTCCAACAGCCGGATCGAAGGCAAGACCTGGGGTGTCCCGTTCCAACGCTCAACCATCGTGGCATATTACAACAAGGACAAATTCCGTGATGCCGGTCTTGACCCCGAAAACCCGCCGGCGACATGGGACGAGCTGATCAGTATGGGAAAGGCCCTGACCACCGACGGCACGTTCGGCCTGATGATCCCTTCCACGGGTTATCCATATTGGATGTTCCAGGCGCTGGCGATCCAGAACGGCAAGGAGGTGATGTCGGATGACGGGCTGACCACCTATTTCGACGACGAAACCGTCGTCGATACGCTGGAGTTCTGGATGTCGCTCAGCGAGGAGCATGGAATCATGCCCACGGGCACGGTCGAATGGGGCACTCTGCGTCAAGCCTTCCTCGAAGGTCAGACGGCGATGATGTGGCACTCGACCGGCAATCTGACCGCAGTCAAGAACAACGCAACCTTCGATTTCGGTGTGGCCGAGCTACCCGCGAATGTCCGCAAGGGTTCGCCGACCGGTGGTGGCAACTTCTACGTCTTCAAGGACACCAGCGACAAAGAGAAGGCCGCGGCCCTGAAATTGATCGAGTTCATGACCTCACCGGAACAGGCGGCCGCATGGTCCATCGCCACCGGCTATATGGGCGTGTCGCCCACCGCCTACGAGACCGAGGCCCTGATGAACTACACGGTCGAGTTCCCGCCCGCACTCGTCGCCCGGAACCAGCTTGAAAACGCCGTCGCCGAGTTCTCGACTTTCGAGACCGCCCGCGTGCGCGAAGGGCTGAACAACGCGATCCAGGCGGCGCTGACCGGCGCGAAATCGCCGACCGATGCGCTGACCGATGCGCAGACGGCTGCCGTGCGTCTGCTACGCGACTACTAATAAACCAAGCCTTGGGTGCCCGGTTCTGTGCGGGCGCCCATGGTCACGCAGGACCGATGAATGGCGGAATACGTGAATATCGAGCGCCGTCGGCAGGCAATCTATGGCTGGTTACTTCTGTCTCCGGCGGCCATCCTTCTGACGACTTTCGCCTTCTATCCCTCACTGTCCACCCTTTGGTCCAGCCTTTTCAGCCGTGCTACGCGACGACGCCCGAGCGAATTCGTCGGTGGCGAGAACTACAGTAACCTTTTTGCCGACCCGACCTTCTGGAAAGTCGTTACCAATAACCTAGTCTATGCCGGAGCCACGATCCCCATGTCGATCACGATCGCGCTTGCGATGGCGCTATGGGCCAATTCCAGGATTCCGGTACGGGGCTTCGTGCGCACGGCCTATTTCACGCCGACCGTTCTACCGATGATTGCCGCCGCGAACCTCTGGCTGTTCTTTTACACTCCCGGGCTTGGCGTGCTCGACCAGATCGGGTCGCTGTTCGGCCTGCCCTCGATAAACTGGCTCGGACAGCCACAGACCGTGCTCTGGGCGGTGATCATCGTGACGATCTGGAAAGAGGCCGGGTTTTTCATGATCTTCTACCTCGCTGCCCTGCAGACCATCCCCGAGGAGCTAAAGGAGGCCGCCGACATCGAAAGCGCCAGCCGATGGACCTACACGCGCCGCATCGTACTACCGCTTTTGATGCCAACGACGCTGTTCATCATGGTCAATGCGCTGATCAACTCGGTGAAGCTGATCGACCACCTGTTCATCCTGACCAAAGGCGGGCCCAACGACGCCTCGAAACTGATCCTCTATTACATCTGGGAAATGGCATTCGCTTTCTTCGACGCGCCGCACGCGGCGGCGATGACCATCCTTGTGCTCGTGGTGCTTGGTGTGGTCGCGGGGATCAAGTTCACCCTGATTGACAGGCGGGCCCATTACCAATGAACGACCTGTCCCGTCATGTCGAAGCCCTCGGCGCATTGCTTCTCGCCGTGATTTGGGTCTCACCGCTGGTCTTCGCTTTCTGGGCGGCGTTTCACTCCACCTCCGATGCCGTGAATTTCAGCGTGACGTCGCCGTGGACGCTTCATAACTTCCACACCGCCTGGGAAGGTGCGCCCTGGCTGAAGTATTTCCGGAACACGTTCATTCTGGTGACCGTGATCCTGATCGGACAGTTCGTGGTCACCACACTCGCCGGTTTCGCTTTCGCCCAGGTGCGATTTCCGGGTCGGGACTTTGTTTTCATCCTCGTGTTGATGCAGCTGTTCATCCTGCCGGAAGTGCTGATCGTCGAGAATTACGCGATGGTCTCCCGGCTCGGTCTATTCGACTCCATCCTCGGCGTCGGCATGCCCTACATGGCCTCGGCCTTCGGCATCTTCCTGATGCGGCAGGCGTTCAAGGGTGTACCGATCGAGTTGCACGAGGCCGCACGGGTCGAGGGTTGTGGCTGGCTCGGGATTCTCTGGCGGGTCTACGTGCCGCTCGCCCGACCCACATACCTCGCCTATGCGTTGGTGTCGGTATCCACCCATTGGAACAATTTCTTCTGGCCGCTAATCGTCACCAACTCTCCCGACACGCGCGCCCTGACGGTGGGTCTGTCGGTCTTCGGCGCACCGGAGAACGGGGTGGACATTTCGGTAATCTCGGCTGCTACGATGATGTCGGTGGCGCCGCTTCTGATCGCATTCCTGATATTCCAGCGACAGTTCGTCCAGGCCTTCCTACGCGCAGGGATCAAGTGAGGAAATGGCGCGCTTTCTGCAATTGTCCGACCTGCATGTCGCGGCCAAAGGTGCGCGGGTATCAGGTGCGCTCGACACACGCGCCATTCCGCGGGAGGTCATTGACCGGCTGGTCTCGATGCGCGCCGCGCACGACCCCGTTGACGCAGTGCTGGTCACCGGTGACATCAGCGATAACGGCAGCCCCGACACATATGCACGGGCGCGGGCCGAACTGGACCGACTCAACCTGTCGCTTTTCGTCGTGCCGGGAAACCACGATGCCCGCGAAACGATGCGTTCGGCCTTCGCCGATCTTACCAGTATGCCGCCCGTAGGTCTGATCGACTGGACGGCGAATGTGGGGGACACCCGCATCGTAGGGCTTGACACTCTGGTTGAGGGTCAGGGCGGCGGCAGACTTCCTGACAAAAGTCTCGACTTGCTCACCGACACCCAGTCAACGATCGGTTCCGGGCCAGCGATCATCATGCTCCATCATCCTCCGATCCGGACGGGAATTCGTCTCATCGATGCCATTGGATTGGAAAACGCCTCGGCGCTTGAGGCCACCCTTGCTGATGTAAAAAACGATGTAACGCAATTGGCCGGACACGTTCATGGTGTCCATCACGGACGGCTTGGGCGTCACGTCGTGGCGACGGCACCCGCCATATGCAGCGCCTTCGCCCTTGATCGGCGTAGGGACGCTCCGGTGGGCTTCATGACGGGACCAATCGATTGTGCCGTTGTCGAAACGGGGCCGAACGGGATTTGGAGCGCTGTATCGCTCGATCCCGCCGATGGTCCATTTCCTTTATAGGCGACAGGGCTTTGGAGAACTCCCCGGCTATAGTCATTCTGAATCTCGCAGCGGCGGCGGCGTTGCTGATCTGGGCGGTTCGGTTTGTACGCACAGGCTTCGAACGGGCGTTTGGCGGACATTTCAGACATTGGCTAAGGCGCTCGACCGGCAACCGTTTCGCCGCCGCGGCAACCGGTGCGATGGCCGCGATTCTCCTGCAGAGCTCGACCGCCGTGGCGATGCTTCTGGCGGGATTTATGGCTGCCGGGAGTATCGGTAGCATCACCGGGCTCGCCATCATCCTGGGTGCCGACCTCGGCTCCGCGATCGCGGTTCAGATCCTGAACTCCCGTATTTCCGCACTGGCACCGCTGCTGTTGCTCGTCGGCGTTCTGTTCTTCCTGCGCAGTCCCCGGCGCAACCTTCGGCAGATTGGGCGGATACTGATCGGGTTGGCCCTGATTTTTATTTCGCTCGATCTTATCCGTACGGCAGGCGCGCCTCTCTCGGACAGTGGCGCAGCGCGATCAGCCATGATCTATCTTTCGGGTGACCTGATCTCCGCATTTTTACTGGCCGCCGTGTTCACCTGGCTCGTTCATACAAGTCTGGCCGCTGTTCTCCTTGTCGCGACATTGGCGACCCAAAGTGCGCTGACATTGGATGCCGCTTTCGCAATGGTGCTCGGTGCAAATCTTGGTGCGGGCTTCATCGCCTTTTTCCTTACGCTCGCTGCAAACCCGTCCGTGCGGCGGGTCATACTCGGCAATCTCCTGTTGCGGGGTGGAGGGGCATTGATAGCGCTGCCCGCACTGATTTGGTTGGATGCCGCCGCTTTGATCCCGGGTGCGTCACCGCTACATCAGACGCTCAATCTCCACATTGCATTCAATCTCATGTTGCTAGTGACCGGAATGCTGATCCTGAGGCCATCGATGCGGTTCACCGGGCTTATATTGGCAGATGGCGGTGGCACCGGCGTCGAAGGCGATGGACGTTCGGCGCTCGATCCCACCGTCAAGGACCAACCGTTGCGCGCGTTTACCTGCGCACGGCGCGAACTGGTCGGAATGGGTAACCTGGTCGAGATCATGCTACGCGACGCCATCGGGCTGTTTGACAGCTACGATGACACTGTTGCCGGTCGGTTGCGCTCGGAAAAACGCAACATCTCCCGCATATCCCTCGAGCTGCGCGTCTATCTATCCGGCGTCCGCAGCGGTGATCCCAAAGTGGATACCGGAACACGCGCATTCGATCTGTCAGGCGTCGCGGTGAATCTTGAAACAGGCGCGGATGTCATTATACGAAAGATGGTCAATCTCGCGCAGCGAAAATATGCGGAGAAGATGAGCTTCTCCGACGATGGATGGCGGGAGCTGTCGGACTTTCACGATCAGGTTCTGAGCAATGTCCAGCACGGCATCGCCGTACTGATGTCGGAAGACGTCGGCCTCGCCCGCGAATTGGTGGAGCGGAAGGAAAAGATACGGGAAATCGAGCGGGTGCTCCAGCGAAAACATCTGAAACGCCTGCGTCAAGGATTGACGGATTCCATCGACACCAGCGCAATTCACATCGAACTTCTGCACTCCCTGAAGATGCTCAACACATCCTTCGCAATGATTGCCTACCCGCTCTTAAGGGAAAGCGGTGAACTTCTCGAAAGCCGTCTTGCAAGCGATTGAACTGTGCGAAGAGACCTGATGCATTCCGACGGACCGCCGGACCCGTCGATAACGCGAAGTGTCTTTCACCCGTTCGGAAAGCGGCTCATCCGGAATGATGGAAGAAGAAAGAGATGAACGGTGAAAACTTCCGGACGGTGCGGCTTTCAGCCCTATTCAGCGGAGAGTCCATCCCGCACCGACCGGGTGGGTGTCTGAAGCGACCTGATACAAGGCGATGAAACGAAGACAAAACAGTCGTCAGATCTGAACGCGCGCACCTCACCACGCCATCGAAGCGGTTTTTTCGCCATTTGGAAACTTCGATAGACCCATATTCCGGCGCGAATGTCAGGGGGGTGATTTCCGCGGATGCCACCCTTGCGGGTATTCCGCCGATCGGTGTGGCACAAAGCGCGGTTCGCCCGCCCGCTGGCCCACCCGGGCGGGTGAATTCCGGTTTCCGGACGGAGCCAGGCTCCGGCCTGTCGCCGTTCATGGAGGACGGGGCGGCGGAAACCGTGGCCCGGGTTCGCCATGATCATGCGGGCTGTGGCCCGGACCCGGCCGGCGCGGCGGACCGTGACCGCCATCGGCCCTTTCCCGTATCCGAGGACATGTCCGAAGCGGCGCGGATGGAAGGGCGTGTTGCATCGCCCGGCCGGATGCGCCCGGGCATGGGCCTGCCACGCGGCTTCCCGCGGTGGATAGGGGAGCGATGGCCCCATGCCTTCGGCCGGGCCCCGTTCCCCGCCGGGCGGTGACCGGTGTCCGCCCGGACGGATCCGGAGCCATTGGCCGGGTCCGGTTAGCCCCCTTCGGTCTTCCGGGCCCCGGAATATCCGACTGTCCGGCGGGCACCGGTGTCTTTCCGCACCGCCCCGGCGGGACCATCAGGCCGGATGCCGGTCGCGCTCCCGCCCGCCCCGGCCCGTTCCCCCTCTTTCCCCGTCATCCGCCGGCGTGGGGCCGGGACCGAAGCGGCGTCCACGGTCCGGCCTCCCCCGGGCCCGTGGCCCCGGTCACGGAGCCGCTCCCCGGAAGCCGCGGACAGGGACGTGAGCGCACCGACCCGGGCCAGCCTCTCCCGAAACGGCCGGACCGTCTTTCGGTCCGGAGCGGGCTCCCAGACCCGGAACCCGGGAAACCCCATCCGCCCGTCGCCCGGGCCATCCATCGACGCCGGCCCCGGAATCCCGGACACCGTCACAGGGTCACGGGGAGGCCGGCCGCCTTCCGGCCGGTCCCCGTGACCGGGCACTTCCGTCAATACCGGGCGAAAGGCCTCGGGATCCACATGACGTGCAGAAGCCCCGGGCGGGCCGCCCGTCCGCAGCAGGCGCCCGGGATGATCCGGGAGACCGAAAGAACCAGGGCTGTGTATCTCCGGTTCCTCCCGGATCCAATGAATCGGAACACACGCGGAAAGGTCTGGTTTTTAGAGGCTTCCATGTCTCCCCAAGGGGTGCGTGCCGCTGGAATCGCGGTTTCCGGTGGAACGGTCCCGACATTCGCGGCGATACCGCCGATCATGTTCCCGAATTTCAGCGGGATCAGCCGGATTGCGGTCATCACGATCAGCGCCTGAGCACTGACCAGTCCAAAACTCACTGTCCGGGACAGACCGGATAACCGCCCCGCCGTGGACGTCTCGCCGATTGACATCGACCCGACGACGGGGATCGGTATGGAACATCAGTGTGACGCGACCGACCACCTCCCCGGATATCGTAGTGTCTGCCAGAAAACCGCGTGTTTTTCCGGGGATGGGGCCGAATCCGGCGGATTCCGGCTTCACGGGGCCGTGGCCGGGCCCGTCGGAACACCGCCCGGGGCTTCGACGGGACGGTCGGTGGCGGGAACATATGGTGAACATCCGGGCCTCCGCCGGCCCGCGGGCACGCCGGTCCGGGCCCCGCAGCGGCGGGGCCTTCCATGGGCCGGTTCACCGGTGAACGCCCCGGTCAGGCGGCGGCGGGAAGCACGGGGCGCTCCCTCGCCGGCGGCATCAGGCCGACGCGGTCCAGACCGCGGTGCTCCAGGCTGTTGATGGCCGGCCCGCCCGCGGCGTGGGCGCGCCGCGCCCCGCTGAACGCCTCCCCGCTTTCCCGGACGCGGTCCGCCTTCGACAGCCTGCCTTTCCGCGGCATGGCGTCGGCTCCGGCATCCCGTCAGGCCTCAGCCGGTCCGGGGGGCTGTGCAGACCGCGGTCGAAGCTCACCACCGACAGGTCGGGGAACCGGGCCCGCGCCTCCCCGCCCATGGGGACCGCCACGTCCACGTCGCTCCCCTGCCACATCACCGAACGGTGCGGGAGGAATCCGTGACGGTCCTCAGGGACGCGGACGGGGACGCCGGGCTCCACCGGGACCCTGGCCTTTCCCTTCGATATCCAGCGGGTGTGCGGCCCGGATATCGGGTGCACCTTCCCGCTGTGCGGGATCGTCCCGCCCTTCAGGATCCGCCGTCCGGTCAGGTCCGCCCGGTGCCTGACATGGCCGATGAAGCCCCGGACACTGTCCGATGGGCCCGGGATACCCAACCTGCCGCCGGTCTCCGCGCGGCTGGCCTCCGCCCTGTCCGCCAGCTTCAGCGCCAGCCGGAGCGGCGCCTCCACGTCCCTCGGGCGCGGGTTGGCGAGCCGTGACGTGGCGACACCGGGACAGGGCCTGCGGAGCTTTCCGCAAAGGTATTCCTTCCGCCGCCAGCCGCGCGGCCCAGGCCTCCGCAGGCCCGGGACACGTCCCGGACCATGCACCGCGCCGCGTCCATCGGCAGGCTGCGGTCGGTCGGATGATGCAGGTCGGTCCCGGCCACGAAGGAATGACGGCGGCCGCGCGACGCGGCGCCAGGCTTTTCCGCCGCCACCCTGTGGCCCCTCTCCACGACCGTCCTTCCGACCTTGGCGGGAAGCTCCGGCGAGGGGAGCGACACGCTGTCAACCAGCCGCCGGTATCCGTATCCGTCCACGTCCCATGATCCGTGGCCCGGCCTCCGGCCTTCGCCGGATCGGGATGTGTTGGTTCGCCGGTTCCCGAAGCCGGTCGAAACCGCACCCGGGACCCTGCTTCACGACCCCCAGCACTAGGATGGTCCATAGTTCCATCCCCGGCCTGCCGACCCGGCGGCTCTTTCCGGGAAGCACCAGCCGACCCGGAAGCCCGGACAGCCGCTTTCGGGTCCCTTCATCGCCGCAGGGGTCCTGGAGGCCGATCAGGATCGCCGGGATGTCGTCCCTCGATCTGACGGTCGGCCTGATCCTCGTGATGTCGGGGATGCCGGGCCTCCGCCGGGTGTCGTGGACCCTGCGCATGGGGGCCTCCTGAAGGCGAGGATTGGCGGATTCCGCGGTATATGGTGGTGAAATCGCCCCCTGACTGCCATATCCGGTGAATCTTCGCAAGGCGGATGCCGTCATTTACCGCGAAAAAACCGCTGCCTGGCAGTTTTCTGGCGGACACTATCGTATTTCCAGTCGGGGTGATTCTACAGATCACCCGTGAAGTCACAGCGAATCTGATGTCCCATCACCGGTCATGAATAACTATCCACAACGGTTTCACCACCAACGAAATCGATGGATCACTCTTTCGCACTCCACCATCCGCGACGTTTGGGGCTGGGCTGGCTGGCCATCTGTTGATCGCACGGATCAGCCTCAGAGTCCATAGCCTGCCCGCCTTGGTCGCCAACGGCCCCCAAATTCAACTCCGCAACTTTTGATGACTCAACAGTTTCCTGACCAGTGGAAGAATCTGAGTCCGATAACAAGACCGGGGCTTCCGATACATCCGACGAAACCGTTGCATCTAGCTCCGTCAAATTCCCGGAGTCCGGCGTTGCTTTCGGCACTGACACCGAATCCCCATCGGCATCCGCGCTCTGGACCTGCTCGGAAGCCTTCGTCGCGGTTCGGTCCGACCGCCTTCGTCTCGATTTTCTGGGTTTCTTCTCGGGCGTCTGGACGGATGCATCCGGTGTGTCCTGAACATCAGGCTGATCAACCTGCGCATCCGCAGCGGGTTCCGCGGTCGATTCGGACTTCGAGGATCTGGCGCGACGCCGTCCGCTCGAACGTTCCCCGGATTTGCTGGACTCCGAGGATATCTCTCCCTGCGCGGAGTCTCCTCTCGTTCGCTCCGCACCTGCTTCAGCCTCGCCCTGACCTGTGCCGGCATCGGTCATACCGTCGGATGTCTTCACCGAGCCGGATCCCGAGCGCTTCCTTCGGTTTCTGCGGCGTGTCTTTGGTCTGGGTTCTTCCGGCTGAACCTCCTTCTCCGCAACCTCGGTATCCTCAGCCTCTTCCTCAAGCTCCGGCATCATTGACGGATCGACGGAGATTACCGAACCGGACCGCCGAAGTGATCTCGTCGCGGTCCTAGAGCGCTCGATGACGTAGTCCGGCGAAATGATGGCGGCGTCGGCCTCCACCTGGATCGACACGCCGAAGCGGCCTTCGATTTCCGCGATATGCTCACGCTTCCGGTTGATCAGGAAATTCACCAGACCTACCGGCGCCCGAAGCGTGAACTCCCGATAACGTCGACGGGCCCCCTCTTCCTCAAGCTGGCGCAGAACGCCGAGTGCAAGATTCTCATCGGATCGGACACGACCCGTGCCGTGACAGGCGGGACAGGACTGCGTCGTCGCCTCGATCATCCCCAGACGCTGGCGTTGGCGCGACATTTCAAGAAGGCCAAACCCCGAAATGCTTCCCACCTGGATTCGGGCGCGGTCAGTCCGAAGCCTGCTTTTGAATCGCTTCTCGACCGCCGCGTTGTTTCGGCGTTCGTCCATGTCGATGAAGTCGATCACGATAAGTCCGGCAAGGTCCCGCAGCCGGATCTGACGTGCGATTTCCTCCGCCGCCTCAAGATTGGTCTTGAGCGCGGTCCCTTCGACCGAACCTTCCCTGGTGGCCCGACCGGAATTGACATCTATCGCAACAAGCGCCTCGGTGACACCGATTACGATGTAACCGCCGGATTTAAGGTGGACGGTCGGGCTATACATCGATGACAGATGGCTCTCTACCTGATGCTTGGAAAACAGTGGTAGGGAGCCCTGATAGGATTTCACCCTTTTGGCATGGGACGGCATGATCATCTTCATGAAGTCCTTCGCCGTCTTGTATCCCGTTGCTCCCTCGACCAGCACCTCTTCGATCTCGCGGCTGTACAGATCACGGATCGAGCGCTTGATCAGATTGCCCTCCTCATAGATCTGAACCGGAGCGATGGAATTGAGCGTCAGTTCGCGTATCTGCTCCCAAAGCCGCAGCAGAAACTCATAATCCCGCTTGATCTCGGATTTCGTGCGGTTCGCACCAGCGGTCCGAATGATGAGGCCCGCCCCTTTCGGCAGGCTCAGATTGGACGCGATCTCCTTGAGCTTGTTCCGATCGGGCGCGTTAGTAATTTTCCGACTGATGCCGCCACCCCGAGCGGTGTTCGGCATCAATACGCAGAAACGACCGGCAAGGCTTATATAGGTCGTCAGCGCCGCGCCCTTGTTTCCGCGCTCCTCCTTGATGACCTGCACGAGAAGAATCTGCCGGACCTTGATCACTTCCTGAATCTTGTAAGGTCTTTGACGTGGTCTGCGCGACTGGCGAATTTCCTCGGCCTCGTCTCCCGCAAGGGACTCGATCCGGTGACCATGGTCCACCGACTCATCACCGCCGGTCCTGCCAGTCTCCTCTTCAGGAGACACCGTACCGGATTCGGTGACGCTTTGAGGTGTAGTGCCGGACTCGTCCGCGATCTGAACATTGGCCTTGGTATCCGTTACCGGTTCCGACGCCTCCATGGGCTGAGCGTCGCCCGCCGGATCGGGGTCGGCATCGAGATCGACCACCCCCATACCGGGTATTTCATCTGACGGCCCCCCCTCGGTCTGCAACGCATCCTTTGTCCGCACCGCTTCGGCCTTGGTGAACGGCCGTCCCTTGGGCGGGCGTTCTGATTCCCTGCCCGACACCTCCGATTCGGCCTGCATACGGTCGAACGCTTCCTCTTCGGCTAGGAGCGCCTGCCGATCAGCTACGGGGATCTGATAGTAGTCGGGATGGATTTCCGAAAAAGGAAGGAAACCGTGGCGGCTCCCGCCATATTCAATGAACGCGGCCTGAAGTGCCGGTTCAACCCTGGTAACCTTCGCTAGATAGATATTTCCCGCGAGTCGAAGCCTGTTTTCCGTCTCAAAGTCGAATTCCTCGACCCTGTTTCCTTCCGCCACCACGACCCGGGTCTCTTCCGGGTGAATGGCGTCAATAAGCATCTTCTTTGACATATAGGTTCTCGGCACCCCGCAAACCTCTCCGCGTATCGATGCGCGGATGTTAGGGCGGGGCGACTTGTTCGGGCGACTGTTTCCGCACGCTCAGGACTGACGGGCCAATAACCGGCCTGTCGTAAACTAGAGGTCTGATATGTGCGTACCATCGCGATTCGTCTCCGGCGTCGCTGAACATGCTGTCAGTGGAAACGCCTGTTTCGGACCCGGTCGTCCATACGTTCCGGGCGTTTTTCTGTCCCTCGCCAATCGATCACTTGATGGACCGAACCGGTACTCCGCCGGCGGTTAACCGCACGAAACGGAAGGGACATAATGAATTTCGCCGCGCGGCCAACTCGCCACGCCTCACCCTGATAGATAGATTGAGCGACGGTGTTATGCAACATCGAATGAACCGATTCGAAAACTTCGGTTAAGCGATCAGGATATCGGCGGTTCAGAGATAGTCAGAGCGTCGGAGACCGTGTTTTGTCATTTTTTCATTGAGTGTCCGACGCGGAAGGCAAAGCTCTTCCATAGTTTCTATGACGCTCCCCTTGTGGCGACGCAGAGTGCCATCGATCAGTGCCCGCTCAAACTCCTCGATGCAATACCTCAGCGGTTTACCTTGGTAGGTGGACATGGGCTGAACCCCATCGTTCTCGGCGTCCAACAACGACGCGAGCGAACCGGAACCGTATCGGCTCCGCAATACGGCGCGTTCCGCGACGTTCCTGAGCTGTCGCACGTTTCCAGGCCAGGGAGCCCGCAGGAGCAGCGCTTCGTCCTCCTCGGAAAGTTCAAACGACTCGCAACCGTATTCCTCCGCAAAACGCTCGCGGAAAACCCTAAACAGCGACAGGATGTCATCGCCGCGAAAACGAAGCGGCGGCGGTGTTATGCTCACGGCCGCCAGTCGAAAGTAGAGATCCGGACGCAGTAAATCCTTGCAGGTCCTATCCATTTCCCTGAGATTCGAAATCGCGATGATCCGCGTTTCGGGCGGGCTTCCCTGATCGTTCATCCAGGTCAGGAGTCTGACCTGCAGTGCCGGAGTCAACACCTCAACATATTCCAGAACCAGGGTTCCGCCCCGTGCCTCCTCCAAGGCGGATAGCCGGTTCCCGCCCTGGGCTGAACCGAAGAGATGTTCGCCAAGCGTCCTCTCATCATGTGTGGCGCAGGATACCAGAACTAGCTTTTTACCGACATTCGGACCGGCGGCATGAAGCGCGTGCGCCACAAGGGTCTTTCCGACTCCCGTCTCTCCCTCGATCAGTATATGAGCTTCGACCTGACCCAGATCTACGATTTCATCGCGCAGGCGCTCCATCTCCGGCGATGTTCCGGCGAGGCGTCGTAGCGCCGTGCCATTGTTGGACAACTCGCTGCGCAGCGCCCTGTTTTCCAGCGTCAGGCGGCGGTAATTCGCCGCTTTTTCAACGAGTCTTGTCATTCTTTCAGGATCGAATGGTTTCTCGAGGAAGTCGTAGGCTCCGAGCTGTATCGCTTCCACGGCCATGGCGATGTCACCGTGACCGGTCATCATGATCACCGGAATGGTACCGTCGACGCCCAGGAGGTGCTTCAGGAACTGCATTCCATTCATTCCCGGCATTTTTATGTCGCTGATCACAGCACCCGGAAATCCGGCGTCGAGGACACCAAGCGCCTCTTCCGGACCGGTGAACGCCTGAACCTCAAATCCCGACAGGGCCAACCACTGCTTGACCGACTGGCGCATGTCCCATTCATCGTCGATGATCACGACTTTCATCGCTTCGGTCATGATGGTTCACTCGGCGGCTTCGGCGTTCGGTATCAGCGGCAGCCGCACTTCGAATACGGCGCCTCCTGACGGATGGTTTCGAGCGGTCAGCCTGCCCTGAAGTTCCTTTACTATGCCGGATGAGATCGCAAGCCCCAGACCCGTACCCTCGCCCGGGGCCTTCGTCGTGTAAAACGGCTCGAACAGAGATTCGAGATCCTCAATACCCGGTCCGTTGTCGCTCACGGAAACTTTCACCGACCTATCTACCGACAGAACGATTTCGATGGACGGATTCCCGACATTTTTCGTGGCGTCGACGGCGTTGCGTATAAGGTTGACCAACACCTGATCGAGCCTGATACGGCCCGCCATGACCATGACCGGATCGGGGGGCAGATCACATGTCAATCGCACGTTTCGATCCCTGAGTAAGGGCTCCGTGAGCGCGGTCGCGGAAGACACGCTGTGCTTTACGTCGGTTGGACCGATCGCATCGTCTTCCTTGCGCGCATATAACCTCAGCTGTCGGGTAATGGTATTCATTCGTTCGATCAGATCATCGATGCGATCGACATTCGAAACAGCCTCGGGAAGACGCTGCCTGCGAATCAACAATTTGGTTCCGGCCAGATATGTTTTCATCGCGGCGAGCGGTTGATTGAGTTCATGGCTGACGCTTGCGGACATTTCGCCCAACGCGGCCAGTTTGGAGCTTTGGACGATGGTCTGTTCGGCCACCTCCAGATTTCTTTCCGCCCGCTCTCTTTCGTCGATCTCCCGTAGCAGCGACTCGTTCAGCCTTCGCAACTCGGCCGATTCGCGCTGCAGAAGCGCCGATCGCGCAATTGCGCGACGGCTGAGGAAATAAGATCCACCGGCGAGAAGTATGGCGAACAGCATGATTTCAAGCGCCAGAACGGTATTCACACGTTCACGTACGTCCGCATAGGTTGTGTAACTCACCATCCGCCAACCATGAAACGGTATCCGCCGTTCGATTCTCATCAACGTACCACCGATCCCCGAGGCGGAGATCAAAGTCCAGTCAGACACAGCCCTAAAGGCACGCGAAATAGCCGTTGGCGCCAGACCGGCGAGACTAGCCTCCTGCTCCGAGAGCCCACGCCATCTTGCCTCAGTCGCCAGAATGATCCTTCCGGTGCTATCGGTGACCAGCGCGGCTTCGAAAACGGATGACCAAGCCCGTTCGAACCGACGAAGGTTCGAACCGACGACGATGGCGCCGATAAGATCCCCTCCGTTCTCGATGCGTCGAGAATGAACGAATCCTATCGCACCGTTCTCACTGACTACGGTGTTGAACTCCGTATCGTTGGAGCGCAGCGCCGAAACGAAATACGGCTCGGAACGACGCATCGAACCGATAAGGTTGCGATCGGTCGCGGCAACGGTCCGACCGCTCTCGTCCAGAAGAAAGATCGAAGCCGCGTCGATCTCTTCCTTTATGTCGATGATATGCCGGGAAGCCTGGGAAAAATCGCCACCCCTCAAGGCACCGATGAGTTTTGGATCCCGCGAAAGCAGCAGGGTCACGACTGAGCTTCGCTGTAGTTCACTTAGCAGATTCCCGACGAAAAGCGCCTGCCTAACCTCGGCGCGGCTTTTCGAAGATGCCGTGTATCGCTCGGTGAGAAACGTGTTCGTCGTCCAGATCACCGCAACCGCGATCACCAAGAACAAAGCCAACGCCACGCGTACGCGCCAGAAAAGTACGGTTCTGGTCCTTTCCATGGCTGCTTCCAGTCTGTCCATGGGTCCAGAGTAATCAGGTCCGGCCCAGCACTCAAGCCTTAAGAGTTTGACTCATAAGTCACTTATTTAATTAACCGGTAACTAGTGTCTGCCAGAAAACCCCGTGTTTTTCCGGGGATCGGGCCGAATCCGGCGGATTCCGGCTTCACGGGACCCTGGCCGGGCCCCTCGGGGCGCCGCCCGGGGCTTCGACGGGACGGTCGGTGACGGGAACATATGGTAAACATCCGGGCCTACGCCGGCCCGCGGGCACGCCGGTCCGGGCCCCGCAGCGGCGGGACCTTCCATGGGCCGGTTCACCGGTGGACGCCCCGGTCAGGCGGCGGCGGGAAGCACGGGGCGCTCCCTCGCCGGCGGCATCAGGCCGGGGCGGTGGACGTTCGCGCCGGCACCGCCACCGCCACCGCGCCGGCGAAACCCTCCTTTCCGTGGCTCCGCACCCGGTCGAGGCCACGGTGCCAGGTTGCTGATGGCCGACCCGCCGGCGGCGTGGGCGCGCCGCGCCCCGCGGAACGCCTCCCCGCTTTCCCGGACGCGGTCCGCCTTCGACAGCCTCCCTTTCCGCGGCATGGCGTCGGCTCCAGCATCCCGGCAGGCCCCGGCCGGTCCGGGGGGCTGTGCGGACCGCGGTCGAAGCTCACCACCGACAGGTCGGGGAACCGGGCCCGCGCCTCCCCGCCCATGGGGACCGCCACGTCCACGTCGCTCCCCTCCCACATCACCGAATGGTGCGGGAGGAATCCGTGACGGTCCTCAGGGAGGCGGACGGGGACGCCGGGCTCCACCGGGACCCCGGCCTTTCCCTTCGATATCCAGCGGGTGTGCGGCCCGGATATCGGGTGCACCTTCCCGCGGTGCGGGACCGTCCCTCCCCTCAGGATCCGCCGTCCGGTCAGGTCCGCCCGGTGCCTGACATGGCCGATGAAGCCCCGGATACTGTCCGATGGGCCCGGGATACCCAACATACCGCCGATCTCCGCGCGGCCGGCCTCCGCCCTGTCCGCCAGCTTCAGGGCGAGCCGGAGCGGCGCCTCCACGTCCCCCGGGCGCGGGTTGGCGAGCCGTGACGTGGCCACCCGGAGGTAGCCTTTCCGGAGCTTTCCGCAAAGGTATTCCTTCCGCCGCCAGCCGGGTGGCCCCGGCCCCCCGCAGGCCCGGGACACGTCCCGGACCATGCACCGCGCCGCGTCCATCGGCAGGCTGCGGTCGGTCGGATGGTGGACGTCGGTCCCGGCCACGAAGGAATGACGGCGGCCGCGCGACGCGGCGCCAGGCTTTTTTTCCGGCCACCCTGTGGCCCCTCTCCACGACCGTCCTTCCGACCTCGGCGGGAAGCTCCGGCGAGGGGAGCGACACGCTGTCAACCGGACGCCGGTATCCGTATCCGTATCCGTCCCCGTCCCATGATCCGTGGCCCGGCCTCCGGCCTTCGCCGGATCGGGATGTGCTGGTTCGCCGGTTCCCGAAGCCGGTCGAAACCGCACCCGGGACCCTGCTTCACGACCTCCGGCACCGGGATGGTCAACGGCTCATCCCCGGCCCGCCGACCCGGCGGCTCTTTCCGGGCGGCACCAGCCGACCCGGAAGCCCGGACAGCCGCTTTCGGGTCCCTTCGTCGCCGCAGGGGTCCTGGAGGCCGATCAGGATCGCCGGGATGTCGTCCCTCGATTTCACGGTCGGCCTGATCCTCCTGATGTCGGGAGCGCCGGGCCGCCGCCGGGTGTCGTGGACCCTGCGCATGGGGCCTCCTGAAGGGGAGGATTGGCGGATTCCGCGGCATACCCTGACTGCCATATCCGGTGATTCCCCGCAAGGCGGATTCTGTCATTTACCGCGAAAAAACCGCAGTCTGGCAGTTTTCTGGCGGACACTATATAGTGTCCGCCAGAAAACCCCGTGTTTTTCCGGGGATCGGGCCGAATCCGGCGGATTCCGGCTTCACGGGACCCTGGCCGGGCCCGTCGGAGCGCCGCCCGGGGCTTCGACGGGACGGCCGGTGGCGGGAACATATGGTGAACATCCGGACCTCCGCCGGCCCGCGGGCACGCCGGTGCGGGCCCCGCAGCGGCGGGGCCTTCCATGGGCCGGTTCACCGGCAGACGCCCCGGTCAGGCGGCGGCGGGAAGCACGGGGCGCTCCCTCGCCGGCGGCATCAGGCCGGGGCGGTGGACGTTCGCGGCCAGCACCGCCAGCGCCACGGTGCGGGCGAAACCCTTCTTTCCGTGGCATGGCGTTCAGGTCCAGGATCCCGTCGAGGACCTCCCGGTTGGCCGGGCCGTGGAAGCCCCGGTCGAAACTCACGACGGACAGGTCCGGGAACCTGGCCCGCGCCTCCTCCACCATCGGCACCGCCATGTCCACGTCGTGCCCCTCCCACATCACCGAGTGGTGCAGGATAAACCGGTGACGGTCCTCCAGGACGCGGACCGGGACGCCGAGCTCGACGGGAACCCCCGCCTTGCCCTTCGATATCCAGCGGGTGTGGGGCCCGGATATCGGGTGCACCTTCCCGCGGTGCGGGATCGTCCGGCCCTTCAGGATCCGCCGTCCGGTCAGGTCCGCCCGGGGCCTGACATGGCCGATGAAGCCCCGGATACTGTCCGATGGGCCCGGGATACCCAACATACCGTCGATCTCCGGGCGGCTGGCCTCCGCCCTGTCGGCGAGCTTCATCGCCAGTCCGACCAGCGCCTCCACATCCTTCGAACGGGAGTTGGCGCACCGCGACGTGGCCACCAGGAGATAGGCTTTCCGCAGCTTTTTCCACAGATGCTCCCGCTGCCGCCAGCCACCGATGCCCAGCCCCTCACAGGCCCGCGACACGTCACGGACCATGCGGCGGGCGGCGTCCATGAGGAGGTTCCTGTCCGTCGGATAGTGGACGTCGGTCTCAACGACGAATGAATCACACCGGCCGCGCGACGCGGCGCCAGGCTTTTTTCCGGCCACCCTATGGCCCCTTTCCACGACCGTCCTTCCGACCTCGGCGGGAAGCTCCGGCGTCAGGAGCGAAACGTTGTCCACCAGCCGCTGGTGTTCGTATCCGTATCCGTCCTCGTCCCAGGATCCGTGGCCCGGCCTCCGGCCTCCGCCGGATCGTGATGTGCTGGTTGGCCAGTTCCTGAAGCCGGTCGAAATCACAGCCGAGACCCTGCTTCACCACGCCGGGCACAAGGATGGTCCACAGCTCCATCCCCGGCCTGCCGACACGGCGGCTCTTTCCGGGCAGGACTATCCTGTCAGGGAGCCCGAAGAGCCGCCTGCGGGTCGCTTCGTCGCCGTAGAGATCCTGAAGGCCGATCAGGATCGTCGGAATGTCGTCCCGCGACTTCACGCTCAGCCTGATTTTCGTGATGTCGGGGGCGTCGGGCCGCCGCTGGGGGTCATGGACCTTGCGCATGGGGACCTCCTGAAGGGGAGGATTGGTGGATTCCGCGGCATATTGCGGCGAATTCGCCCCCTGACTGCCATATCCGGTAATTCTTCGCAAGGCGGACTCAGTCATTTACCGCGAAAAACCGCAGCCTGGCGGTTTTCTGGCGGACACTAACTACTCGCCCTCCCCAGTTTTTCAACCGGGTCATTCGCGCGGTTCCGGGTCCGGCGGGCGGGAACGGGTCCGTCCCCGACCGTCTCCGCCGCGTCTCCCCCCGAGCGCGGTCCGGATGGCGGTGGGAGGGCTGTATCCCATCCGCCCCGTCGACTTCGGGTAGCTCGATATGCGGCGGTGGGCGTCGGCGTGTTCCGGTGACCTGAAGCGGCCGGAGACCCCCTGCCTGACCTTCGCCATGCGGGTGCCGCGCCCGATCCGGCTGTCGGTGAACGGCACGACGGGGCCGGGCGTGAACCGCGGCATCTCCGTTCCGTGGCGGACGAAGGCCCCGTGGAGGCTGTCCGCGCCGGTTCTCCCGATGCGGCCGCGCCTCCCGGTTCTCCCGGGCGGCGCCCGCGGAAATTCCCGCCGTCCCTTTGCCGGAACCGTCCGGTGCCGTTTCCCGACGGCCCCGAACTCCGCCTCGGCCACCGTCCCCGCCTTCGCGTCCGCGCACCTTTCCGGCGGCCCGCTCCAGCGGCTCTTCCATGAGCCGGGCCCGGGCGTGGCCGTTGGGGTCGATGACGAACCGGAGATCCCGCGGCAGGTGGGCGCGGCGGAGGGCGTGGTCACGGTTTTCGCAGGTGGGATGGCCTGCCCGGCGGTCATGGACGGGGACCCCGCGGTGGCGTGGCATGACATCGATGGCGTCCATGGCCCCGCGTCCGCGCTTCGGACGCGGGAACCCGGGCGTCGGGTCACCGGCGCAGCGGCCGCGCGGCCATCGGTTCCCTCCGTCCACCCGCATCGACATCCCGTCGACGTGCGGGACCGGCGTGGCCGGCGGCCGTTCCCCCGCCAGCCCTTCCCGGCCGGCGTGGCGGCCCGTCCAGCCGCCCCGTCCAGGCCGGCGGGGTGGCCCCGGAGATGGCGCGCCCGGTGAGGGCCTTCATCGTCCGCGCCGCCGGTGGGTGCGTCGCGGGGGCGATGACGCCCTGGCCGTACCGCAGGGGGCCGGGCATGCCGTCGGGAAAGGCGCCCTTCGTCACGGTCCGGCGGTTCGGGCAGGTCCTCCTCCCGGCGTCGACATGCCTCGTGCGCACCTCGAACACGATGTCCACCGGAGACCGCCGTTCGTGGCCTTCGCTCCCGACGTCCGTGAGGTCGCGGCGGCGGCGGCACGCCGGTCTCGGTGAAACGGCTGACGCCGTCATCGTCACCGAACCCGGGCTCCGGCCCCTTCCCTTTGGACCCCTTCCCGCGGGAACCGTCGGGCGGGGAGTCGCCGGACCCGGCCTCCGAAGGCGGGATGCCGGAGTCCGCGGGGCTTTACGGCGTGGTTTTTTCCATGAACGCGGCCATGACCGACCGCATCGGCGTGAGGAGAGCCTCGAAAGGGATCCGGCGTTCGGGTGGGACCACGCCCCACCGGTGGAGTTCCGCGAACCTGGCCCACAGGGCGTCCGGTCCGGCCCTCGGCGATTCCCCGTTCACCGTCGGCATCGTCCGGCCTCCACCGCCTTCGGGCCGAACCGTGCCGCCATCGAACCGCCTTCCCCGGAAGCTCCGTCCGCCGAGGACCATGGTGAGCCGGTTTCGGGCTGTCAGGCGGAGATTTCCGGCTCCCCGGACGGAAAGCCGGCCCGGGCCTGTCACTAACACATACCTGACTGGAGATCGGATCCATGCGAATCGGGGACCATGTATATCGGTCTCAGAGTTTGTTCCATAAGTTGAGTGGTCCCGCAGGATGTGGAATTCCGGTTGGTGAAAGCAACCAAATACGGAGAGAGCCATGCCCTGGAACAGGACCACCCAACAGATCCATAAGCGCCCGGACGACCACAGTCAAAACGATCTGACCGACGCCGAATGGACCATCATTGAGCCGATGCTGCCGAAGCAGGGAAGGATGGGACGGCCGCGCGGGGTCGACCTTCGGTCGGTGTCCGGCGCGGGCCGGCATATCCTGTCCACGGGATGCCAGTGGCGCGCGTCACCCTCTGGATATCCACCGTTTTCCACCGACCGGAACCATTTTTACGCATGGCGGCGGAGCGGGCTCCCGGAGCGTCTCGTGCATCGTCTCCGGGACCCCGCGCGGCGGTGTTCGGGGCGCTCCGCGGAGCCGACCGCCGCCTCGATCGACAGCCAGTCGGTGAAGACCACGGAGAGCGGCGGGCCCCGCGGCTACGACGCCGGGAAGAAGGTGAAGGGGAGGAAAAGGCACCTGATCGTGGACGCCGACGGCACACCGATCGTCATGACGGTTCACACCGCCGACATCCAGGACCGGGACGGGGCGCCGGACCTGATCGCGAAGCTGCTGGAGACGGTGCCCACGGTGTGTAGGCTGTTCGCCGACGGTGGCCACCCGGGTCCGAAGCTGCGGGAGCGGCCTGGGGGGATGGGGGTGCCGGACGTGACCGGGACCGTCGGAAAACCGGAGGATGTCAAAGGGTTCACTGTTCCCTGCCGCCGCTGGGTGGTGGAGCGGACCTTCGCCTGGATGGGCCGGTGCCGCCGCCTGTCGAAAGATTACGAAAGGCTCAGCGAGAACTCGCTGGCATCCGGGGTGAGGCATCACGCGCCACCGGTCCGGGCGTGAGTGAGGCACGAACGAACGCTGGCCGCCTGCCGGTTCCTGCTCAGGCGGGTGGCGAGGGCGTCAACTCCATGAAAAACAATGGTTTGATCATATCAGTGACTTATGATTCAAACTCTCAGAGTTTGTTCCATAAGTTGAGTGGTCCCGCAGGATGTGGCATTCCGGTTGGTGAACGCACCCAGATACGGAGATCGCCATGCCCTGGAACAGGACCACCCAACAGCTCCATAAGCGCCCGGACGACCACAGTCAAAACGATCTGACCGACGCCGAATGGACCGTCATTGAGCCGATGCCGCCGAAGCGGGGAAGGATGGGACGGCCGCGCGCGGCGGCCCCCGCGGCCACCACGCCGGCAGGAAGGTGAAGGGGAGGAAAAGGCACCTGATCGTGGACGCCGGCGGCACACCGGTCGTCATGACGGTTCACACCGCCGACATCCAGGACCGGGACGGCGCACCGGACCTGATCGCGGAGCTGCTGGAGACGGTGCCCACGGTGTGCAGGCCGTTCGCCGACGGTGGCCACCCGGGTCCGAAGCCGCGGGAGCGGCCTGGGGGGATGGGGTTGCCGGACGTGATCAGGATCGTCGGAAAACCGAAGGATGTCAAAGGTTTCACGGTTCCCTGCCGCCGGTGGGTCGTGGAGCGGACCTTCGCCTGGATGGGCCGGTGCCGCCGCCTGTCGAAGGACTACGGGCGCCTCTGCGGGAACCCGCTGGCATCCGGGGTGAGGCATCACGCGCCACCGGTCCGGGCGTGAGTGAGGCACGAACGAACGCTGGCCGCCTGCCGGTTCCTGCTCAGGCGGGTGGCGAGGGCGTCAACTCCATGAAAAACAATAGTTTGATCATATCAGTGACTTATGATTCAAACTCTCAGACAGATTTCCCCCGCCACGGTCGGGTGGCTCGGGAACGGATGCCTCGGTGGCGGCGTCACGCGTTCGGGCCTCGCCCGCGGGCTGGGCGGTCGGGAGGGTTGGCTGACCCACGACGGAAGGCCGTCGACGGTCACCGGGATGCGGGTCCTTCCCCCGCTCGCGGAGGAGCCCGGCCTGACGCTGCCGGAGGCGGCGCCGCGCTTCGCGTCGTCCAGCGGGCGACCGGCCGCCGCCGACCCTGGCCCCGGGACGGTGCCATCGGCCGGTCGGCGCGGGCGCGGACCGCGAACATGGGTCCCGTCCCTTACAGCCACCGCTTCCTGATCGGGCCGTCGGTGAGGGTCCACGGCCTCGCCTCCCTGGCGCTGCGGCCGGCGGCGGAGCGCGTGGCGGACGACCGAGAGGAGCGGTACGGCGTCCGCCCCGTCCCCGCCTGCACGCCCGTGGGTCCGGAGCATGCCGGGACCGGTTACCGGGCGGCGGGCCGGGAGCGGTGTCCGGGCCTGACCTCCGGGCGGCGTCCGGGCCTCCGTCGCGGCGTGTGGACGCCGCCGCCCGGCTGGCGGGAGGTTCTCCGGGCGGAGCCGGAGCGCGGGCCCGGGCATACCGGACCGCCGCACCGCGGGGGCGACCGGGCGGAGCGGGAATACGCGCGGAGCGGCCATCCGGACGGCCGGGTCCGCCGCCGGACCGCCGCGATGGGGGCGGCCTGGACCCGCAGGCCCGGGGCACCGGTGCCGGAACCGTTCCCGGGCAGGGCGGACCGGGAGGCGGCCTACAGGCCGCTCCCGAACGCTGGGGTGACCATGGACGACATACCCGAACCCCACCTGGAGGCGACGGTGGAGCGCCGCCGCCCGGAGCCGGTGATCCTGGCTGTCCAGGACACGACGACGCTGAACCACGGCATCCTCGCCACCGCCGCGTGGCGCTGAACGGCACCGGACACCCGCCCGGGTCGTTCACGCCCGGCGCGGACTTCCGGCGGCGGCCGGACGGGGACAGCGCCCGCTGTACCGACGGGCCGCCGCGGGCCGGAGAGCCCGCGGAGGCCTGCCCGGACGCGAAGGTCGTGAGCGTCCGTGACCGCGAAGGCGACCTGCGGGCCCTTCTCTCCGGAGCGGACGGGACCGGTGCCGCGCCGCCGGTGCGGGCCAGCCGCCCGGCGAAGCGGCGCGTGGCCCTGCCCGACGGCGACGAAAGGTGCCTGGGGAGCA
>CBDAVS010000036.1:0-115624 GCA_965201085.1 uncultured Rhodobacter sp.
CGTGAAAATGGTTCCGGTCGGTGGAAAACGGTGGATATCCAGAGGGTAACGCGCGCCACTGGCATCCCGTGGACAGGATATACCGGACCGCGTCGAACACCGACCGAAGGTCGACCTCGCGCGGGCCGTCCCATCCTTCCCTGCTTCGGCAGCATCGGCTCGATGATGGTCCATTCGGCGTCGGTCAGATCGTTTTGACTGTGGTCGTCCGGGCGCTTATGGAGCTGTTGGGTGGTCCTGTTCCAGGGCATGGCGATCTCCGGATTTGGTTGCTTTCACCAACCGGAATGCCACATCCTGCGGGACCACTCAACTTATGGAGCAAACTCTAAGGTAAACATAGAGGCCTCCGCCGGCCCGCGGGCACAACGGTCCGGATCCTGCCGAAGCGGGCCTTCCGATGGCCGGCTTCGCGGAAAGCGCCCGGGTCATGCTGTGGCGGAGAGCACGGGCGCTTCCTCTCCCCGCACAGCATCAAGCCGAGGCGGTGGGACGTTCACCACCAGTACCGCGAGCGCCACGCGCTGGCGAAGCCCTCCTTGCCGTGGCTGCGGTCGTGGTCGAGCCCGCGGTGCTCTTGGTTGTTGATCGCCGACTCCACCGCGCCTCGCAGAACGCCCTCGACAGTTGCCCCCTGCACGGCATGGCGTTCAGGTCCAGAATCCCTGCAGGCGTTCGCCGGTTCGAGGGGCTGTGCAGGCCGCGGTCGAAGCTCACCACGGAGAGATCCGGGAACCGTGCCCGCGCCTCCCCGCCCATCGGTACCGCGACGTTCACGTCGCTCCCCCCCCCCCCCCCCCCCACACACACACATGACCGAATGGTGAAGGACGAACCCGTAACAGTCCCCGGCACGCGGACGGGGACACCGGGCTCCACCGACACCGCCCTTCGATATCCAGCGGGTGTGCGGCCCGGATATCGAGTGGACCTTCCCGTTTTGCAGGACCGTCTCCCCTCTGAGAATCCGCCTCCCGGTCAGGTCCGCTTGGTGCCTGGCATGGCCGATGAAGCTCTGGATGACTTCGCTGGACCCCGGGATACCCAATTGTTCTGTCCATATCCGCGCAGATGGCCTCCGCCCTGCCCGCCAGCCCCGCGGCCCCATCCTTCGCAGGCCCGGCACCTGTCACTATGGGATACCTGACCAGTGGTCCGATCCATCCGAATCGGGGGCCATGTACATCGGTCCCGGACAGATTTCCCCGGACACCGGCGGGTGGCTCGGGGAGGAGTGCCTCCGCGTCGGGGCGCCGCGCCCGGGCCCGGCCCGGGGGCTCCGCGGGCGGGTCGGCTCACGCATGACGGAAAGCCGGCGACCGTCACCGGGACAGGCGTCCTTCCGCGGCTCGCGGAGGCGCCCGACGTGAAGCTGCTGGAGGCGGCCTGCAGGCCGCTTCCCGGCGATGGATTGACGATGGACGACATGCCGGAGCCCTGTCCCGAGGCGACGGGCGGGTGATGCCGGACGGAAAGCGTGATCCCCGCCGTTCAGGACACGACGGCGCTGGACCACGGCACGCCGGAGGCGACCTGCGGCCCTGACGGCCCGGGCGGAGGCGGAAAGGGCGCCGACCGCATCCTCATACGAGCGCGTCATCGAACCGAGGGCGCGATCGGAGCCGGATATGACCGTCGCACGCTACATCACGCCCGTGGCCTCTCTGGCCGGCTTCAGGCCCGGGAGATGCCAGCCGATGCCGGGAACCCGGAAACCCTGGCGGGGACCGCGCATCCTCAACGTGGCGGAGACCCACGCGAGGGCCATCCGGGCCCGGACGTGACGGAAACTGGAATACGGGTGAAGGAGCGGGAATGGCGCAGTCAGGTATGCGGTAGTGACAGGCACTGGACACGTCACGGACCATGCACCGCGCCGCGTCCATCGGCAGGCTGCGGTCGGTCGGATGGTGGACGTCGGTCCCGGCCACGAAGGAATGACGGCGGCCGCGCAACGCGGCGCCAGGCTTTTCCGCCACCACCCTGTGGTCCCTCTCCACGACCGTCCTTCCGGCCTCGGCGGGAAGCTCCGGCGTGAGGAGCGACACGCTGTCAACCAGACGCTGGTATTCGTATCCGTCCCCGTCCCATGATCCGTGGCCCGGCCTTCGGCCTTCGACGGATCGTCCGGTGCCGGTTCGCCAGGTCCTGAAGCCTGTCGAAACCGCACCCGGAGACCCTGCCTGACCACGCCGGGCACCGGAATGGTCAACGGCTCCATCCCCGGCCTGCCGACCCGGCGGCCCTTTCCGGGAAGCACCATCCTGCCCGGAGACCCGGACAGCCGCCTTCGGGTCCCTTCGTCGCCGCAGGGGTCCTGGAGGCCGATCAGGACCGCCGGGATGTCGTCCCTCGACCTGACGGTCGGCCTGATCTTCGTGATGTCGGGGGCGCCGGGCCTCCGCCGGGGGTCGTGGACCCTGTGCATCGGTGCCTACCGGGTGGAGGATTGGCGGATTCCGCGGCATACCCTGACCGCCATACCGGTGATTCCCCGCAAGGCGGATTCCGTCATTTATCACGACCCCACTTCCAGTCCGAAGTGCAACACCGGCCCGCCTCCGGAGCGAGGGCGTGGCCCGAGCGGAGGAGGCGGGCCGGTGTTGAGGGATTTTCCGGCCAGGGCCCCGGATTCCACGCGGAATACGGCGGCTGTCC
Source organism: uncultured Rhodobacter sp. (assembly GCA_965201085.1). Classification (GTDB taxonomy): domain Bacteria; phylum Pseudomonadota; class Alphaproteobacteria; order Rhodobacterales; family Rhodobacteraceae; genus JAPOUP01. The sequence goes on from CBDAVS010000036.1 coordinate 2,659, forward strand.
CTTCGGATCGGAGCGTAACCGGGCCTCCCGGCGGCGGCAAGGCCCCGCGGCGGGAGGTGGCGCGCCCGTCCGGGCGAGGGAAGGGGTGGCCCGACCGAAACCGGGCGGGCGCGCCTGCGGAATTCCCTCTCCCCCGTCGGCCGACGGGGCGAAGCGCCTCAGGGAGGCCGCGCCCGCGCGAAAGCCTCCGCCGGCGTCAGGTAGCCGAGCGCCTTGCGGGGGCGCGCGTTCAGGATGTCCTGGACCCGCTTCACGCGGGCGTCCGTGACCTGCCGCAGGTCGGTCCCCTTCGGCAGGTACTGGCGCAGCAGCCCGTTGGTGTGCCCGTTCAGGCCCCGCTCCCACGAGTGATAGGGCGTCGGGAGGAAGAAGTCGGCCTCCAGCGCCTTCGCCACCTTCGCGTGCCCCGCGAACTCCTTGCCGTTGTCCGCCGTGATCGTGTGGACCCTGGCGCCGAGCCCCTTGAGAAGGTCGGTCATCGCCTCGCCGACCGCCTCCGCCTTCTTTCCGTCAACCCGTTGGAGAAGCGTGAATTTCGAGCATCTGTCCACAAGCGACACCACCGCACCGCCGTGTCCCCCGCCGATCACCGTGTCCGCTTCCCAGTCGCCGATTCTCGCCTTCGCCCCGACCTCTTTCGGGCGCTCCGAGATGTCCCTCCGGCCCGGGATGTGACCCCGGCCCGCGTGGCGGCCACCCTTCCAGTTCGGTTTCTTTCCCCGCCGCCGCAGGTGCCCGAAAAGCGTTCCTCCGTCCCTGCGGTCCGCGCGTACGAGGTCGTATATCCGCTGACGGCCGACCATGCCGGGGTCCTCCAGCCGGAGACGCCCCGAGACCTGTTCCGGGCTCCAGCCCTCCTCCAGCTTCGCCACGACCTTCGCCCAGCGCTCCTCCGTCAGCTTCCTCGGGACCGAAGAGGCCTCGCTCCGGCGCCCGGTGGCCTTCCTCCACGCCTGTCCCTGCCGGTATCCCCGCCCGCCGCCGTTGCGTCGGATCTCCCGCGATATGGTGGCCGGATGGCGGCCCAGCTGCCTGGCGATGGCCCCGTTCGAAAGCCCGCTTTTCCTCAGTCGCGTATATCTGGCATCTTTCGTCGAAGGTCAGATGACGGTAGCCCTCGGGCATGACACTCTCCTCGGCTCGTTCACCGGGACTGTCGCCGTTATCTGGCCGATTCGCAAGATGCTGCACCCGAAACGCGGCTTCCCACCATCAACGGTGTTGCACTTCAGAGCGGAACGGGGGCGAAAAATCCGTAGCTGCAAACCTCGATAAACCCATATTCCGGCGCGAATGTCAGGGGGGTGATTTCCGCGGATGCCACCCCTGCGGGTATTCCGCCGATCTGTGTGGCATGAAGCTCGCTTCGCCCGCCGGCCCGCCCGGGCGGGTGATTTCCGGATTCCGGACGGGGTCAGGCTCCGGCCTGCCGTCGTTCATGCAGGACGGGGCGGCGGAAACCGTGGCCCGGGTTCGCCATGGCCATGCGGGCGGCGGCCCGGACCAGGCCGATGCGGCGGACCGTGACCGCCATCGGCCCTTTCCCGTATCCGGAGACATGTCCGATGCGGGCGCGGATGGAAGGGCGCGTCGCATCGCCCCGCCGGACTTGCCCGGGCATGGGCCTGCCACGCGGTTTCCCGCTGTGGATGCGGGAGCAACGCCGTCCGCGGTCGATGCCGATATGGTTCCCATACCCGAAGCGCGGCGCCGGGATGCCGACAGGGCCCGTATCCGGTTTGCCCCCTCCGGTCTTCCGGGCCCCGGAATACCCGGCTGTCCGGCGGGCGTCGGTGTCTTTCCGCGCCGCCCCGGCCCGTTCCCTCCCTTTCCCCGCCATCCGCCGGCGTGGGGCCGGGACCGAAGCGGCGTCCACGGTCCGCCCCCCGCGGCCCCGGTCACGGAGCCGCTCCCCGGAAGCAGCCGACAGGGACGTGAACGCACCGGCCCGGGCCAGCCTCTCCCGAAACGGCCGGCCCGTCCTTCGGTCCGGAGCGGGCCCTCCGATCCAAAACCCGGGAAACCCCATCCGCCCGTTGCCCGGGCCATCCATCGACGCCGGTACCGGAATCCCGGACATCGTCACAGGGTCACGGGGAGGCCGGCCGCCTTCCGGCCGGTCCCCGTGACCGGGCGCTTCCGTTAATACCGGGCGAAAGGCCCCGGGATCCACATGACGTCCAGGAGCCTCGGGCGGGCTGTCCGTCCGCGGCAGGCGCCCGGGATGGTCCGGGAGATCGAAAGAACCGGGGCTGCGCATCTCCGGTTCCTCCCGGATCCAGTAAATCGGAACACGTGCGGAAAGGCCAGGTTTTTAGAGGCTTCCAGCTTGGCGCTTTTCTGGCGGACGCTAGATTCAATACCTACTCGCTGGGGTTTCGTCGATCTTGATGCAGGATACGTTCTCAATGGCGGTCGATACCTCGCTTTGCAAACATCCGTAGGCTCTGCTGTCGGAGTTGTGGTTCCGTGCGGCATTTGTTCCGGTCGGGCTTCGCTGGACGATCGCTGAATACGGAATCTGGACCGCACAGCGGTTTCGCTGCGGGGCAGGGCGTTCCATCCGTTTGTATTTCGGCACAGTTTTCATGGAGATGCCGGATGCCCCACCCATAGCCTCAGTGGGTTGTATGGGCAGGTGCTTCTCCCGACTGAAGGATTACGCTCGGGGTTCCGCCACGAACGTCTACCGGGTTTATCGCCTCAATTTTCGAAGTCAGACTGCCAGACGCAAGGCGGAATGGGAAACCTCCGCCTTGCGTTTTTGGGTATCTGCTACGAATTGAGATCGTAGGAGTGCTCGGCGAACTGGCTGATATCCAGGCCTCTCACCTCGGCTTCCGCATCGACGCGGAATGAGACGAACACCGCGGCCACCCTAACGATTATGTAGGTAATGATCACGGTATATACACCGACGACCGCCAGGCTGCCGAACTGGGCCGTCCAGGTCGCCCCGTTTTCGAAACCCACTGTGTTGAAAATCGCGATCATGACCGTGCCGAAAATACCGCCCACGCCATGTACGGCGAATACATCGAGTGTATCGTCGATCTTCAGAATGCCTCGGACGAACACAGCGGCCTCCTGGCAGAGAACACCTGCGACCGCTCCGATGATGAGTGCTTCGACCGGACCGACGAATCCAGAGGCCGGCGTAATCGAGGCGAGGCCAGCGATAGTACCGGTGACGATGCCAACCAATGATGCCTTACCGTATTTGATCCGCTCCCAGAACGCCCAGCTCAGCGAGGCCGTCGCCGCTGAAATATGCGTCACCGTCAAAGCCATCGCGGCCCCACCATCGGCGGCCAGCTGCGAACCGCCGTTGAAACCGAACCAGCCAACCCAGAGCATTGCGGCGCCGATCATGACATAGCCGGGATTGTGCGGCGGAATGGTACGGTTGCGACGTGCACCCAGTACAACAGCCACCACCAGCGCGGCGAGTCCGGCCGTCTGGTGCACCACGATACCACCCGCGAAGTCCCTCGCGCCGGTCTCGCCGAATATCCCGCCGTCCGACAGCATCCCTCCACCCCAGATCCAATGCACTACGGGTGCGTAGACGATCAGCATCCAGAGCGCCGAGAACAGGAGTACGAACCCAAAACTTATGCGCTCCACATATGCGCCTACGATCAGCGCCGGCGTAATGACCGCAAAGGTCATCTGAAACGCGAAGAACAGCACTTCAGGCAAGGTGCCCGAAAGGCTGTCCGCCGTCACCCCGGCCAGAAAAGACTTTCCAAGACCACCCCATACCCCGCTTTCACTTTCACCGAAGGCGATCGAGTACCCAAACGCCAGCCAAAGAACACTCATTAGGCAGGCGATCGCGTAACAATGCATAAAGACGCTGAGGACGTTGCTGGCCCGGACAAGACCGCCGTAAAACAAAGCGAGTCCTGGCAGCGTCATGAATAGTACCAACGCCGTCGCGACGATTATCCAAGCGGTATCCGCTCCAACCATTTCATGTTTTCCTTTTGTTGTTTCACGCGGTGACCTATCGTGTGGAAAGTGCCCAAATCGGTCCAGGCGAACCGTTCAATGCGTTTTCAATGCTGCCCGCCCGCTTCGAGGTTATCCAGCGCGGACCTTCCCGCATCATTGGACTGATTATGGTCTATGCATTTATCAGCAGGTCCAGCGCAAGGTCAACACTCGCCTGCCGAACGGCGCTTCGACCTAGAGCCCCGAATTCCATGGTGAGTGTCCGCGTCAGTTGGTCCTTCTTCGATATTCCGAAGCAGACTCGCCCCTCCGGTTTTCGATCGCTGCCGCCGGGTCCGGCAATGCCGGTGACCGAAACCGCAACATTCGCACTCGAGCGTTCAATCGCTCCTTCGGCCATTTCACGCGCCACCTCTTCGCTGACTGCGCCATGTTCGTCTAGGGTCCGTGCGCTCACACCCAGCATTTCCCGTTTCGCGGCGTTGGAATAGGCAATGAAGCCGCGGTCAAGGATATCGGATGAACCCGGAACATCGGTGATCGCACCCGCGACCAGTCCACCCGTGCAGCTTTCCGCCGTCGCAAGGGTAGAGTCTGAAGCCCGAGCATTGGCAAGCAGGGTTTCCGCCTTTCTCAATGTCCCATCTTTCCGTGCGCTATCCAGGCAAGCGCGATACCACAGACCGCTGCGAACGCTCCGGCGATAAGGTCATCCAGCATCACTCCGAACGCATCGCCGCGCCTGTCCGCATAGCTCACTGGCCATGGTTTCCAGATGTCGAAAGCCCGGAACAGCAGGAACGCCGAACCCCAGCCCGGCCATGGAAAGATCCATGGATCTGCCTCGGCGAACCAGAGTCCGGCTGATAGAGGAAGCAACGCGACAAACATGCCGGCGACCTCATCGATGACGACTTCGCCCGGATCGGTCTCGTCGCTATCGGATATCGTGGCGGCGACGGCGAACCAACCAGCTAGTGTTATGATTGCCGTCGCCACCAACAGAGCGGGGAATCCGCCGGTTGCATGAAGCACCCAGGCACACGGAATGGCGACCGAGGAGCCCCAGGTTCCCGGTGCCCAAGGCAGGAATCCAACACCGAAGAACGTCGCGACCGTCCTGCTCATACCGACATGAGCATCGCAGTCGCCATCGCCGCGATACCTTCTTCGCGACCGGTGAATCCCAACCGTTCGGTTGTGGTCGCTTTCACCGACACCCGGTCCGGCGGCACGCCGGCAAGCCGCGAGATGTTTTCCGCCATGTCAGACGCGTAAGGCGCGATACTTGGGCGCTGGCAGATAAGCGTAAGGTCGATATTTGCGATTCGATAGTCCCGGTCACTGGCGAGTTTCACCGCATGTTCAAGGAATATCCGACTGTCCGCGTTTTTCCATATTTCGTCGCTCGGTGGAAAATGCCGCCCGATATCGCCCAAGGCCAAAGCCCCCATAACGGCGTCGGTTATCGTGTGAAGGCCCACATCCGCATCGGAATGCCCCGTCAGGCCACGCTCATGCGGTATTTTCACGCCACAAAGCATGACATGATCGCCCTTGCCAAAGGCATGAACGTCGAAACCATTGCCGATTCGAATGTCCATACCATCCTCCATAGCCGCTTCGGCGCGTGCGAAATCCTCTGGGCGGGTGATTTTCAGGTTGCGCTCCTCACCGGTCACCAGCGCCACCCGAACACCGGCGGCGTGCGCCGTTTCGACATCGTCCGCGGTGTCACCCGAAAGGGATCGATGGGCGGACAGTATCGTATCGAAATGGAATCCCTGCGGAGTCTGAGCTCGATAGAGACCCGCGCGGTCGAAGGTGCCCGCGACGAACCCGTCGGCCGCGCGCCATACCGCGTCGGAAATTTCCAGTGCGGGAGCCGCACCAGGTGACGAATCCAGCGCCGCAAGGATGTCAGCGATTATCCGCTGGCTTACCAGAGGCCGCGCGGCGTCGTGGATCAGAACCTTCGAGACGTCCTTCCCAGCAAGCGATTCCAGTCCGGCCCGTACCGATTCCGCTCTCGTCCTACCGCCGGAGACGGCTTTGGCATCGGGGAAATCACTTGCCCGTCCCATCTCGTCGGGGTGCAGAACCAGGACGATAAGGTCGATGCCCCGGGCCTTGCGGAACGCATCGACCGTCCAATCCAGGATGCGGCGTCCATGAAGCATCCGCCACTGTTTGGGCAAGCCTCCACCCGCTCGCGCACCCTGTCCGGCCGCTACTATGAGGACGGCGTTGATTTCCGATCCGCTCATGCCGCCATTATAGGCTGGGCCAGGGGCGGAGGCAATGCGTCGATGCGAACCTCGAAAAGATGGTTGCCGGGAGCCTCTCTCCCGGTACCATGTCCGCGTTCCAACCGAATTGCCTCTCGACCCGCTAGGCTTTAGGCATATCTTGATCAAAATGAGTGAACCGAATGACGATCCAGCTGGCTGATGTGACGCTCCAGTCGCCCATGATGCTCGCACCGATGGCCGGCATCGCGGATCTGCCTATTCGCCGTCTTGTCGCATCATTCGGTGCCGGACTTGTCGTTTCGGAAATGGTTGCGAACCAAAAAGTGGTCCAGTCAGCGAAGACTGCGGGAAAAAAGGCGTCATCGGGCCTGAATGCGGCTAATACCGCCGTTCAGCTTGTGGGGCGGCGGGTCCGATGGATGCGGGAAGCCGCTCGCGTCGTCGAGGCAGGCGGGGTGCGTGTGATCGACATCAATATGGGGTGTCCGGCAAAGAAGGTCGTGGGTGGGCTGTCCGGGAGCGTGCTCATGCGCGATCTCGACCATGCGACGAGGTTGATCGAGGCGGTGGTAAGCGTGGTGAGCGTGCAGGTTACCCTCAAGACCCGGCTCGGCTGGGATCAAATCCATCAGAACGCATCGGAGCTTGCGTGTCGCGCCGAAAACGCCGGTGTGAGGATGATCACGGTCCACGTAAGAATCCGCTGCCAGTTTTTCAATGGCCGGTCCGACTGGGCGGTGATCGCCCAAGTGCGGAATGCAGTCAACATTCCCGTCATCGCGAACGGCTACATTCGATCAGGTCGTGACGCTTCCGAAGCGCTTCGAGTGTCGGGCGCGGACGGCATTATGGTCGGCCGCGCGGCTCTGGAGACGCTCTGGCTACTCGCCGATATCGGAGCCGAGTTGGTTGGCCTTTCCCGACCCAGGGTTCCGGGACGTCCGGGGTTTTCCGACATGGTATCGCGTCACTTCGAGGAAACGCTTTCCTTTTACGGGCTGGATATCGTTGGAAGGGTCATCAGAAAGCATCTTGGTTGGTATATGGACCGCGCCGCGACACCCGTTAGCCTACGCCGCTCTGTCCTAACCGGGAGGAATCCGAAAGAGAACCTCCACCTGCTGCCTAACGCGCTCGCCGGAGCCACGGAGGTAATCGCGTGACCGCGCTTGACGACGCAATCTGGACTTCACTTCCAATACCTGCGTTCATAGTGGACCCACTTGACGCGATCAGGGATATCAACCCGCCGGCTGAACTCTTCCTGAACGCTTCCGCACGAACGGTGTGCGGTCAGCGAATAAATGACCGGCTTGTCGTGGAGACATCTTTGGACGCCGCGTTTGCCCGCGTTCGGTGTGACCTGTCACCCCTGTTCATAGGTACGGTTGAGGTGGCGGGTACCGGCTCGGCGCCCGTGCCATGCGATATCCGGATCGCTCCGCTCTCGGGAGCGTCGGATCATGTTCTGCTGATGATCGAACCGATTCCCGCAGCGACGCGTCTTGGTCGGGCCCAGTCGGTCTCGTCAGCGGCGAGGTCGGCGATCGGCATGGCCGAAATGCTGGCTCACGAGATCAAGAACCCACTTGCGGGCATTACGGGAGCGGCGCAGCTGCTTTCCATGGAACTGGAAGAAGGTGATCGGGAATTGACCGATCTAATTGTTGTCGAAGCTCGTCGCATCGTGACGCTTCTGGAAAAGGTGGATCAGTTCGGAAAGCTGGCGTCGCCGGATCGCCGGCCCGCGAACCTGCATGTCCTTCTGGACCGTGCCCGAAGGTCAGCGCAGGTTGGCGTGGCGTCCGGGATGACGATCGTCGAGGATTTCGATCCTTCCCTTCCCCTAACATATGTTGACGAGGACCAGTTCCTGCAGGTGCTTGCGAACCTGCTACGTAACGCCGCCGAGGCGTCGCAGGGAGGGGATGGGCTGATCACGCTGCGGACATACTACGATCGGTCGCTGCGCCTTCGTCAAACGGATGGCTCCGGCGACGAATTGCCCCTGCAGGTTGAGATCGTCGATGACGGACCCGGAATTCCACCGGAAATAAAGCGGGATATTTTCGACCCGTTCGTCACCGGCCGAGCGAACGGGGCAGGACTGGGATTGGCGCTGGTCAGCCGGATCATTTCCGATCATGGGGGATGGATTTCTGCGGATTCGATGCCCGGTCGCACCGTGTTTCGGATCTCGTTGCCCGTCGCACCGGAGGGGATCTAGATGGACGGGACCGTGCTCGTCGCCGATGATGATCGATCGATACGGACGGTTCTGACCCAGGCGTTGACCCGGGCGGGCTGCCGTGTCCACGCGACATCGAGTATGGTAACCCTGATGCGATGGATCGACGAAGGAAGAGGTGATCTTGTCATCACCGATGTGATCATGCCCGACGGGAACGGCCTGGAGGCGCTGAACGGGATCGCGCACCGTCGGCCCGGACTTCCCGTCATCGTGATTTCCGCCAAAAGCACGATCAGGACGGCCATAGAGGCGAACGAACGGGACGCGTACGATTACCTGCCGAAGCCATTCGACCTGCCCGATCTGATGGCGCGTTCCGCCAACGCGCTCGCGCTCCGGCGACGTGCGTCAATGCAGGACCTTGAGCCGGAAATCGACGTGTTTCACGGCCTCTCCGATGACCTTCCTCTCGTCGGTCGCTCATCCGCCATGCAGACGCTCTATCGCCGGGTGGCCCGCGTCACCGGCACCGACATGCCAGTCTTGGTTACGGGGGAATCGGGTACGGGAAAACGCCTCGTTGCCAGAGCGGTTCACGAGTTTTCTGATCGCAGGGCGCATTCTCTCGTCGTGGCCTCCCAGTCGGATTTTATGGATTCGCGCGGTCCCGTATCGCTGTTTCAACGTGCGGGGAACGGGACGGTCCTGCTGGATAAGATCAGTGATCTGGATGTGGAGGCGCAGGTCAGGCTGGTTCGGGCGCTTGACGTACCCGAATGCGGCGCTGCGCGTATCATCGCGACGAGTCAGGAAAACCCGGTTGCGGGAATGGAAACGGGCGAGTTTCGGCAGGATCTGTATTATCGGATCAGCGGTGTCGCCATCACCATCCCTCCCTTGCGCGAACGATCGGACGACATTCCGCTGCTCGGGAGACACTTCCTTGCGAGCGCCGCGCGCGATGGTCTGCCGACGCGCCGGATCGGTTCCGAAGCGATCGAAATCCTACGGGCCTGTTCCTGGCCGGGAAACGTCCGGCAGCTTGAGAACACAATCAGATATCTCGCCGTCGCTGCCATCGCCGAAGAGATCACCGGTCAGGAGGTTGAATCAGCGCTTGACGGGCAGCCGGGCATTCAGGCACTTCGGCGGGAGGAATCGGGCGGGTTGGGTTCGGAAGTGACCAGGCATCTACGGCATTATTTTGACCTGCATTCTGGACAATTGCCGCAACCGGGGCTGCACCGGCGCGTCCTGCGCGAAATCGAGAGACCGCTAATCGAGATCACCCTCGATGCGACCGGCGGGAACCAGGCAAAATGCGCCGACATTCTTGGATTGAACCGCAATACACTTCGCAAGAAAATCACCGATCTTGATATCCGCGTGACTCGTGGTCGTAGATTGATATAATAATCGCGTCACCGGTGCATGGTCAACACCGCGACCTTCAGTCAGTGAATGTACCGCTAAGCACCGAAACCGCGCGCCGAAACAACGAGATGGTCTCAAGTGTCCAACGCCATCCAAATTCCTAGATGGAACCGGCTGCGCGCACCCGACGTCCGGCGGAGGCTGAACAGCGCCACCGCGATCGCTGTCGTGACGCTCGGCCCCGTTCTCGCGGGTATGACGCTGCTGGCATTCGGGCCGCTGGGGCAGGGAGGCGATTCCGGATTGCTGCACATCGTCCTGCTGGCGGATCTGGTGTATGTTCTGGTGCTCGCGACCCTTGTTCTGGCCCGCGTGGCCCGATTGATCATGGCACTCAGGTCCAGGTCGGCCGGTTCACGGCTTCACCTGCGCCTGTCCGCCGTCTTTGCCGTCGTCGCGCTTGCTCCGACCGTACTTGTCGCTGTTTTCGCCTCGGTCACGCTCAGTCTCGGGCTGGAGAGTTGGTTTTCCGAGAGGGTCCGATCGGTTCTGGGATCATCGGTCTCGGCCGCGCAGGCTTACGAGGATGAGCACCATCGCGAGCTCATGAACGACGCCGAAAACCTGGCGGGTTATCTCGGATTGGCTAAACAGGTCAATTATTACGTTTCCGACGGACAGTTGCGGCAATTGCTGACCCTTGACCAAGCGCGGGTGAGGCGGGCCGTACGGGAGGGTTTCGGCGCCGCGACCGCTGTGTCCCAGTTCTATCTGTCCGATTTCGGCAGGCTGACTCCGCAGGAACGGGAACGCGCTGGGCAGGGGGAAGCCGTGATCATCCAGGGCAACCTGAAGGAGGTGTTCGTCATCGACGGTGCGGCGAACATTCGGGCGCGTGGGGGCCGCTCTTATATGTTCGGCTACGAACAGCCCACTTCCGAGGAGATGGAGCGGGCGGGTCTGGAGGAGATTGTCGTCATCCGGGACTGGGACGTGGATGAATTCAGGGCGATCGTGAAGTTGGATGACTACGTTGATCGCTATCTATATGTCTCGCGCAGCGTCGATGGCGAGATCCTGAACCTGCTTGACGAAACAAGGGACACGTTCGCTCTCTACAGCCAGCTCGAAGCGGATAGAGGTCGCATCCTGTTCGAATTCGGCCTGTTATACCTTGGGTTTGCAGTTATCCTTATCCTGGCCGCGATCTGGTTCGGCATTCGCTTCGCCGAACGTCTCTCCCGCCCGATCGGGCAGTTGGCCAACGCGGCGCAGCGGGTCGGTGATGGCCAATTGGACGTACGGGTCCGCGAGGAACGGGGTGATGACGAAATCGCCACGTTGGGGAAGGAATTCAACGACATGGTTCGCCGGCTCGATGCCCAGCGCGACGCCATACTGGAATCGAGAAACCAGATCGACAGACGCCGGCGCCTGTTCGACTCGGTGCTCGGCTCGGTGACCGCTGGGGTTGTCGGGCTTGACCGGGATGGTGGTATCGCTTTTGTAAACCGATCGGCGGAGCGGCTGCTGAAGCTTCCGAATGGTGTCCACGAAGGATCGTTGGCGGAAGTCGTTCCGGAGTTCGGGACTCTGTTTGACCGTCTCAGGAGCGGTGGCACCGATATGGCGCATGGCCAGGTCGAGCTGACGCGAGATGGCAGGAAGGAAATCCTTTTGGTACGGATGGCGACCCGCATTTCGGATGGCGCATTGGAGGGTTATGTGATCGCTTTCGATGACGTTACGAATCTGGTCAGTGCTCAAAGGATGGCGGCGTGGGGCGACGTAGCGCGCCGGATCGCGCATGAAATCAAGAATCCGCTTACACCGATCAGATTATCGGCGGATAGGTTGAAACGGAAATACACGCCATTGCTGGGGCCGGATGAGGCCGGCCCGTTGGCGCAGATGACCGACATCATCGTTCGTCAGACCAATGATCTTCGAAGGATCGTCGATGAATTCTCGAAGTTCGCCCGCATGCCGGAGCCCGAACGCCGTATGACGAATCTCGTCGAACTGGTTGGGGATGCGGTTGTACTCCAGCGTCAGGCGGGGCGGAATGGTATTGCGATGTCCGTCGATCTACCCGAAGGCGAGATACTCGCCGAAGTTGATCGGACAATGATTGGCCAGGTGATGACGAACCTACTCAAGAACGCGGTGGAGGCCATCGATGCGTATCGGGACATGGTCGGGGATGCGGACATTCCCGGCGAGGTTCGCGTGGCGATGACCGTCTCCGAAGGCCATGTCCTGATCTCCGTTTCGGATGACGGTACCGGATTGCCGTCCGATAGGGCGAATCTGTTCGAGCCCTACGTGACCACCAGAAAAAGCGGGACCGGGCTTGGCCTTCCCATCGTTAAGAAAATTGTCGAGGAGCATGGCGGTAGGCTTGACCTAGATGACGCGGAGCCGTTCGACTCAGGCTCCCGTTGCGGAGCGCGGGCGGAAATCCGTCTCCCGTTGCCTGAAGGATCGGTACGGCCCAGGCCAGACGCGAATCGAGGATAGGAGTGTGACATGGGTGAAATCCTGATCGTTGACGACGAAAAAGACATCCGGGAGCTTACTTCGGATATCCTCCAGGACGAAGGATACAGTACCCGGGTAGCGGCCAATTCCCAGGAATGCCTGGCTTCCGTGGAAGAGAGTCCGCCCTCGCTCATCATTCTCGATATCTGGCTGCGGGCCAGCGAAATGGACGGCATCGAAATCCTCAATGCCATGAAAGCCAATCATCCGGACATACCCGTCGTCATCATTTCCGGACATGGCAATATCGAACTCGCCGTCGCGGCGATCAAGCAGGGTGCGTATGACTTCATCGAGAAGCCGTTCAACATCGATCAACTGGTCGTCGTCATCGCCCGTGCGATGGAGACATCGAGACTGCGCCGTGAGAACGTCGAGCTCAGACGCCGCGAGGAAACCGACCTTGAGATGATCGGGGAGGGCGCCGCTTTCAAGACGCTCAAGTCGAAGCTGGATAAGGTCGTCAACTCCAACGCACGTGTGATGCTGACCGGTCCTGTGGGCTGTGGCAAGGAGATGGCGGCCCGCTACATCCATACGAGTTGCAAACGTCTTCAGGGACCGTTCATCACCGTCAACTGCGCGGCGATAGAACCTGAGCGGATGGAAGAGGTACTGTTCGGACGTGAGGGAGGTGGATCGGGCATCCGGCCCGGATTGCTGGAGCAGGGCAACGGCGGAACCATCTATTTCTCCGAGGTGGCCGATATGCCGCTCGGTACCCAGTCGAAGATCCTGCGCGTGCTTGTCGAACGGGCGTTCCGGCGCGTTGGTGGATCGCTCAAGGTGAGGGTCAACGCGCGTGTGATCTCCAGCACCACACGGGATCTGGAGGCGGAGGTCGCTGCCAGAAACTTTCGCGAGGAGCTGCTCCACCGGCTAAGCGTCGTCCCGATCAGCGTCCCCCCGCTCGGTCGTCGGCTGGAGGACATTCCATTGCTCGTGGAAGCGTTCATCGAAGACTTTCACAGAACGCAGGGGATGCCGATGCGGTCGCTGTCGGAGGAGGCGGTGGGGCGCCTTCAGTCGATGGAATGGCCCGGAAACGTGCTTCAGTTGAGAAATGTCATCGAACGGGTCCTTCTTCTTGGTGAAGGTGGCGGGCTGATCTCCGCCGAAGAATTACAGCAGGACAACGGCGCTTCGTCTCCCGATGGAAAGATCGATATCTCGGGAGAGTTGCTCGATCTTCATCTTAGGGACGCCCGGACCCAGTTCGAGAGGCAGTATCTCAACGTGCAGATCAATCGTTTCGAGGGAAACGTCAGCCGCACGGCGAGATTTATTGGAATGGAGCGCTCGGCGCTGCATCGAAAGCTCAAGAGCCTGGGTATGGATATGTCCGAAGAGCGGGATTGAAAGCGGCGGGTCTCACCCCTTCCTCGAACCGGCGTGCCATATTTCCGATCCATTAGGGAATAGTTGGATGCTCCGTGGCAATTCCGGTTTTCTCCGGTGGACGGGAACCGCGCTTCAACTCGGAGCCTTTGGGGCATATCAGCCGATCCGGGGCTGCATCTTTGAGGGAGGCGGTATTTGAAAGTCATCATCTGTGGTGCCGGTCAGGTGGGATGGCAGCTCGCGAGGCATCTTGCGGGCGAAAAAATCGACGTCACGGTCATTGACAGCAATCCCGCGCTGGTCCGGCGAGCCATCGACACGCTTGACGTACAGGGGGTTGTCGGGTTCGCAAGCCATCCCGATGTGTTGGAGCGCGCCGGTGCATCGGATGCTGACATGCTGATCGCAGCGACCCATTCCGATGAGATCAACATGGTCACCTGTCAGATGGGGCACTCGATTTTCGCGATAACAAAGAAAGTCGCTCGACTTCGCAGCCAATCGTATCTTACCGCCATCTACTCCGATCTCTATCGGCGGGATCATCTGCCGATCGATGTGGTGATCAGTCCCGAGCGTGAAGTGGCCAATGCGGTCCTGCGTCGGGTCGCCGTTCCGGCCGCGTTCGATGCGGTGAGCTTTCTTGACGGACAGGCGGAACTGCTGGGAATTTCGCTGGACGATGACTGTCCTGTCGTCAACACGCCACTTCGGCAACTCTCGGACCTGTTTTCGACGCTGCGCGCGATAGTGGTCGGGGTGCGCCGCAAGGGAACGCTGTTCGCTCCCGCAGCGGGTGACCAGCTGTTTTCAGGAGATGAGATCTATGTGTTCTCCCACAGGGATGATTCGCGCCGCGCTATTGAGATATTCGGAAAGGCGGTTGCGCCGCTTGAGCGGGTTGTGATCATTGGGGCCGGCAATGTCGGACTGGCGGTCGCGAAGCAGCTTGAGAGCCGCGCAGAACGAATTCGTACCAAGATCATAGAAGGGGACCGTGCCTGCGCCGAACGTGCCGCCGATTCGCTTAACCGAACGATCGTATTGCATGGCGACGGGCTGGATATGGAGCTTCTGGCCGAGGCCAATATCGAATCGGCGGACGCCGTGCTTGCGTTGACCGATGATGACAAGGTGAATATGCTCGCGGCGGTACGGGCCAAAACGGAAGGAGTTAGGACAGCGATCTGCATTGTCAACGATCCTACCCTGACCCCATTGATGGGACAATTGGACATTGACGCCCATATCAATCCTCGCACGATCACCGTTAGCTCGATACTCCGTCACGTCAGGCAGGGACGGGTTCGCGGCGTTTATTCCATCGGTGATGCCGAGGCCGAGATCATCGAAGCAGAGGTGCTCTTTACGACGCCTATCGCGGGGAAGGCGCTGCGTGACATCGATTTTCCGGAAGGTGCGCTGGTCGGTGTCATCAGGAAGGGCGGAGAGGTAGTTCGTCCGACCAGCCGTACACGTGTGGACGCGGGCGATTTTATCGCGATATTCGCTTTGGCCAGCGATGTGCCGGAAGTGGAACGCCTGCTTCGGGTGAGTGTCGATTTCTTCTGATGTTCGGGCTTTATCCGCCATGAGCGAGAGTCACCTGCGCCCGCGATGGATGAACCGTCTGTTCGTCGCGCCACCCTTCGTCGTGCTTATGGGCCTATTCGCACTTTGCATGTACGTACCGGCTCTCGTGGCCGCCAGCGCTCGGGATTGGCAAACGGCGCGTTCCTTTCTGCAGCCGGGCACCCTGTTTCTGGCGGTCTTCCTGATGGTCACTTTCGCGACCGCGGGAAATCCGCAGCGAAAAGGGGTCAGAGGTGACCTGCTGATGCTGCTTGCCGCGTTTTCGCTGCTACCGCTGATGCTGGCGTTACCGCTCCGGGAGAGTCTGGAGGATATTCGATATATAGATCTCTATTTCGAAATGGTATCCAGCGTCACGACCACCGGTGCGACGGTATTCGAGGATTTCGGGCGGTTATCCGGTGCCGACCATCTCTGGCGGGCGCTTGTCGGTTGGTTGGGTGGGCTTCTGATGTGGACCGCGGCCGCCGCCACGCTGGCTCCATTGAATCTCGGCGGTTTCGAGATTCTGAGACAGCATGAGCATGCGGTTGACTCCGGCGGTGGTCGGGATTCGCGCAGCAAGGACGGACCGACGAGGCTCCAGCGTCATGCCGTTTTGCTATTTCCCGTATATGGCGCGTTGACCCTTGTTCTCTGGATCGCGCTGACCATGGCGGGCGAGACTCCGTTGGTGGCCGTCTGTCATGCGATGTCAACGATGGCGACCAGCGGGATTTCACCGATTGGAGGAATTTCCGGATCGGGTGCCGGATTGCCGGGTGAGGTGCTGATGTTCCTTTTTTTTGGCTTTGCCCTATCGCGTCGGACCTTCGCCCGGGATCATGTCTGGCTGGCCCATAGGCGAATGATTGACGATCCGGAAATACGTATGGCGCTGTTCTTCGCGTTGGCGGTGCCGCTTTTTCTGGCTCTGCGCCATTTCGTCGGGGCGATCGAGGAGGACAGGGTGATTTCGATCGGCGATGGCCTAAAGGCGTTATGGGGCGGGGTGTTCATGGCGCTTTCGTTTCTATCTACCACGGGTTTCGAGAGCGCGGCCTGGAAAGGTGCGCAGGACTGGTCGGGACTGGGAACATCGGGACTGCTTCTTCTTGGACTGGCCACAATCGGCGGGGGTGTGGCGACGACCGCCGGAGGTGTGAAGCTTCTTCGCGTCTACGTACTTTACCGTCACGCGAATCGCGAACTGGAACGGCTCGTACATCCGAATTCGGTTGGCGGCGCCGGAGGTCAGGCACGGTATCTACGCCGTCAGGGAGCCTATATGGCGTGGATTTTTTTTATGCTGTTCGTGATTTCCATCGCCATGATAATGCTTGCGCTCTCGCTTATCGGTCTGGAATTCGAGACGGCTTTGGTGCTTACGGTCGCCGCGCTCTCCACAACCGGACCTTTAGCTTCGGTCGCGGCCGATGTTCCGCTCAGCTATGCCGCCCTTCCGGACGCGGCCAAACTGATCCTCGCCGGAAGCATGGTGCTCGGGCGTCTTGAAACCCTGGCGATCATCGCGCTGGTGAATCCTGAGCTTTGGCGGAACTGACCGGGCATTTCCCCGGCCGTCGTCCGCAGGCGGCGGTCGCATCCCCCTCCTTCGAGCGAATGATCCGGCCGGGATGATTCGCCGACTCCCTGCGTAAGTGAGGTGTTCGGTGCGAAGATGCGTGGAATATCGCTTGAAGAATCCCTATATCTGTCGCAAATTGGATCGGTTGGTTCGCGACTCAAGTAACAGACAAGGGAACGTGCGGTGATGGCAGGCGATAGGCAGAGTCTTCAGGATACATTTCTGAATCATATTCGAAAAACCAAGGTTTCCGTAACGGTTTTTCTGGTTAACGGTGTCAAGCTGCAGGGGGTTGTTACCTGGTTCGACAGTTTCTGTGTGCTTCTTAGGCGGGATGGACAGTCCCAGCTTGTCTATAAACACGCGATTTCAACAATCATGCCATCGCAGCCGATCAGTCTTTACGATAGCGAAGAATAGCCTGTGGCCGACGTTCGGGCCGCGACTGCCCGCGCATGGGTGGTGCATCCGGAAATCGCCGTTGATCGACGGGGACGCGGTGCTGACGACGCTTTGGAGGAAGCCCTGGCGCTTGCAGGGGCTCTGCCCGGACTGGAGATACTGGGGTCGGAAATCGTGCATCTTTCGTCCGCGCGACCGGGGCTGCTGTTCGGCTCCGGAAAGGTGGAGGAACTGGGTGGGCGAATTGAGGCGGCGGGCGCCGATCTGGTTCTGATCGACGGGCCGGTCACGCCGGTGCAGCAGCGCAATCTGGAGAAAGCCTGGGATGTCAAACTTCTGGACCGCACCGCCCTGATCCTGGAAATTTTCTCGGACAGGGCGCGTTCCCGTGAAGGTGCGCTTCAGGTGGAGATGGCGGCGCTGAGCTACCAGCGAACGCGACTGGTACGCGCCTGGACCCATCTGGAGCGCCAGCGTGGCGGACTGGGGTTTGTCGGCGGTCCCGGGGAGACCCAGGTCGAGGCGGACCGCCGCGCCATCGACGAACAGGTCGCGAGGCTGCGGCGAAAGCTCCAAAAGGTCGTGAAGACACGGACCCTGCACAGGTCCGCAAGGAACAAGGTGCCGTTTCCCGTGGTCGCGCTTGTGGGATACACGAACGCTGGCAAATCCACGCTGTTCAACCGGCTTACGGGCGCCGGGGTCGAGGTCCGCGACATGCTGTTCACGACCCTGGATCCGACTATGCGGGGCCTTGCACTTCCTTCGGGGCGGGTCGCGATGC
This sequence comes from uncultured Rhodobacter sp., assembly GCA_965201085.1. GTDB lineage: Bacteria > Pseudomonadota > Alphaproteobacteria > Rhodobacterales > Rhodobacteraceae > JAPOUP01. The sequence goes on from CBDAVS010000036.1 coordinate 20,661, forward strand.
TCAGCGATACAGTTGGTTTCATAAGCGATCTTCCGACCCAGCTTGTCGCCGCCTTTCGCGCGACGCTGGAGGAGGTTCGGGACGCGGATCTGATTCTTCACATCCGTGATGTCAGTGACGAGGATTCTGTCCGCCGGGTAGATGACGTCAATGCGGTGCTGGAAGAGCTTGGCGTCGGGGCGACGCCGCCGCGTCTGGAGGTCTGGAACAAGGTCGATGCCGTCGATCCGGATGAGTGCAAGGCGTTGATGTCGGTCGCGGCGCGGCGGGCGGATGTCGTCGCCATATCCGCGTTGACGGGCGATGGGGCCGACATGTTGCTTACTGCGGTATCCGAGGCATTGCTTGGCGATACGACCGAGTGCGAGCTTGTATTGCCGTATTCGGAAGGCTGGCGCAGCGCATGGCTGCATGAACGGGGTCTTGTGCGGGAACGGCGTCATTCAGAGGATGGGTTTCATCTGCGGGTTCGCTGGACTCCGCTGCAGGAACGACGGTTCCGGGCGCTGTAGGTCGGATTCGCGTCTAACAATTGATCTCTCAGCGTCACCTGAATTTGCGAAGTTTTTCCCTCAATTCCCGCGCGGCGTTCCCGATTCGATCCGATCGGTTGTCTTCGGGCCCTGGAGGAGACCGCTCCAATGAGTCTCCATCACCGTCAGGAATCGATTTGGAAAGGGAGTTTTTTTCCGTTTCAAAATAAGACTTTAGGTGTTGGAGGTCCGAATCCTGATAGAAATAGGTTGCCCCCGCGCCAGCCTGAAGTGCGACACCTTAGGTGGTGGGAAGCCGCGCCGGGGGCGCGGCATATCGCGAACCGGCCGGATAACGGCGACAGTCCCTGTGTTAACAATGGGAGAGTGTCATGCCCGAGGGCTACCGTCATCCGACCTTCGACGGGAGATGCCGGATTTTCGCCCTGGGGAAAAGCGGGCTTTCGAACGGGGCCATCGCGCGGTGGCCTAGGCGCGACCCGTCGACGATATCGCGTGAACTCCGTCGCACCGGCGGCGGTCGGAGATACAGGTGCAGGCTGGCGCGGGGGAAGGCCACCGGGCGGAGGAGCGGTGCCCCGTCGGTGCCGGGGAAACCCACCGGGGAGCGCCGGGCGGCGGTCGTGGCGAAGCCGGGGAGGGCTGGAGCCCGGAACGGATCCCGGGCCGTCTCCGGCTGGAGGACCCCGGCATGGTCGGCGGGCAGCGGATATACGATCGCATCCGGGCCGACAGGAAGGGCGGCGGAAGTCCGTTGACGCACCTGCGCCGCCGCGGAAGGAAGCGGAACCGGCAGGGTGGCCGCCACGCGGGCCGGGGCCATATCCCGGGCCGGCGGGACATCCCGGAGCGTCCTGAGACCGTCGGGGAGAAGGTCAGGATCGGCGACCGGGAGGCCGACACCGTTATCGGCGGGGGGGCATGGCGGCGCGGTGGTGTCGCCTGTGGACCGGGCGTCGAAACAGCCGCCTGTCCAGAGGGTTGACGGAAAGGGGGCGGAGGTGGTCCGAAAGGCGATGACCGACCTTCCCGAGGGTCCCGGGGCCAGGGTCCACACGGTCACGGCGGACAGCGGCGGGGAGTTCACGGAGCGCGCGAAGGTGGCGAAGGCGCCCGGGGCCGGTTTCTTCGCGACGCCCTGCCATTCCCGGGTGCGGGGCCTGAACGGGCATACCGACGGGCCCGGCCAGGGTCCCGTGAAGCCGGAATCCGCCGGATTCGGCCCTGTCACCGGAAAAACACGGAGTTTTCTGGCAGACACTATTGTCCGCCAGAAAACCGCCAGGCTGCGGATTTTCCCGGTAAATGACGGAATCCGCCTTGCGGGGAATCACCGGATATGGCGGTCAGGGGGCGATTTCACCACCATATGCCCCGGAATCCGGCAATCCTCCCCTTCAGGAGGCCCCCATGCGCAGGGTCCACGACACCCGGCGGAGGCCCGGTGTCCCCGACATCAGGAGGATCAGGCCGACCGTGAAATCGAGGGACGACATCCCGGCGATCCTGATCGGCCTCCAGGACCTTTACAGCGACGAAGGGACCCGAAAGCGACTGTTCCGGCTTCCGGGTCGGCGGGCCGGGGATGGAACCGTTGACCATCCCGGTGCCGGGGGTCGTGAAGCAGGGTCCCGGGTGCGGTTCCGACCGGATTCGGGAACCAGCGAACCAGCACATCCCGATCCGGCGGAGGCCGGAGGCCCGGCCACGGATCATGGGACGTGGACGGATACGGATACCGGCGTCCGGTTGACAGCGTGTCGCTCCTCACGCCGGAACTTCCCGCCGAGGTCGGAAGGATGTTCGTGGAGAGGGGCCACAGGGTGGCGGCGGAAAAGCCTGGCGCCGCGTTGCGCGGCCGCTGTGATTCCTTCGTGGCCGGGACCGACGTCCACCATCCGACCGACCGCAGCCTGCCGATGGACGCGGCGCGGTGCATGGTCCGGGACGTGTCCCGGGCCTGCGGGGGGCCTGGGCCGCCCGGCTGGCGGCGGAAGGAATACCTTTGCGGAAAGCTCCGGAAAGGCTACCTCCGGGTGGCCACGTCACGGCTCGCCAACCCGCGCCCGGGGGACGTGGAGGCGCCGCTCCGGCTGGCGCTGAAGCTGGCGGACAGGGCGGAGGCCGGCCGCGCGGAGACCGGCGGCAGGTTGGGTATCCCGGGCCCATCGGACAGTATCCGGGGCTTCATCGGCCATGTCAGGCCCCGGGCGGACCTGACCGGACGGCGGATCCTGAAGGGAGGGACGGTCCCGCACCGCGGGAAGGTGCACCCGATATCCGGGCCGCACACCCGCTGGATATCGAAGGGAAAGGCCGGGGTCCCGGTGGAGCCCGGCGTTCCGGTCCGCGTCCCTGAGGACCGTCACGGATTCCTCCCGCACCGTTCCGTCAGGGCGTCCGCGCGGCTTCGGGCCGGGGTGGCCGCCGTCGGCCCGGAGTTAGCGCACGTTCGGGGCCGTCACCGGCGACTTCGCGATGGCATCCGGCGCGCCGTCCCGGTCCTGGATGCCGGCCGCATGGACCATGACGGTGACCGGCGTTCCCCCGGCGTCCACCGCGACGGTCCGCTTCCGGCCCCTCACCTTCCCGCCCGCGTGGTGGCCGCGGGGTCCGCCGCTCCTCACCGTCCGGCCGTCGATGGCGGCGGCGGCGGGCTCCTGCGAACGCCCCGCGCACTGTCGGGCGGGGTCCCGCAGGGAGTCGGGACATGCCCGGCGGACCGCTCCGGCGCCAGACGTGGAAACGGTTCCGGACGGTGGAATACGGAGGATATTGGCGGGTAGGGCGCGCCACCGGCGGCCGGTGGAAAGTATGTGCCGGACACCGTCGAACACCGACCGCAGGCCGGTCCCGCGGGGCCGCCCCATATTTCCCCGCTTCGGCGGCATCGGCCCGACGATAGTCCGTTCATCGTCGGACGGATCGTTCTGACGGCGGTCGTTCGGACGATTGCACAGCTTCCGGGTGGTCCTGTCCTAGAGCATGGTTCTCTCCGGATCCGGGTGTTTTCACCAACCGGAATGCCAAATCCTGCGGGATCACTCAACTTATGGAACAAACTCTCAGGGACCTGCAGGAACGGGCTAGGGCCGAGGTCGTGACCCCGTAAATGGTGCAAAGATTCTCCACTGCCGCACGCTATAAGATCAGGCTTAAGGGCGGCGGCTATCACCGCGACCACCCGTGGGCGCTGGCGCAGCGTGTCGAGGTCGGCGAGAAGGAAGTGCGCATTATCGGGTCAAAGAGCGCTCTTCTGAAAAACTTGAACGCCGTAACCGGCAAGAGCCCGGCGGCCATCGGCGTGCCGGGTTCTGTACCAAACTGGCGGAGAAGGAGGGATTCGAACCCCCGGAAGGCGTTAACCTTCAACGGTTTTCAAGACCGCCGCATTCGACCGCTCTGCCACTTCTCCGAGCATGCTGGCCATAACCGCATTCAAACCGAGGAATCAAGCTGGTCCGCAATACCAAAGATCCGAGATGGACGATATTGGCGAAATCCGCACCGGAGACGGACACCGTCGCAGAAATTCGGGACTGCCGGGGTTCCTTGGCCACCGATAATATGCCAGAGTTAGCAGGACCAGGATAAACTCGGCACAAACCCATGCGTTTCGCGTTAATTCTAGCCGCGCTGGCGGTGATATCGGCAACGGCCCTTCCCTCTCCGGCTTTTGAGACAAATGCACGAGCGGCCTATGTCGTCGATCTGAACACAGGGATGGTCTTGATTGACAAGAGATCGGATATACCCATCCCACCGGCGTCAATGTCCAAGCTCATGACCCTCAACATGCTTTTCGAGGCACTGAACGATGGACGGGTGGCGCTTGACGATCGATTCCGTATCTCGGCGCAGGCTAGCAGCATTCGCGGCTCGACCATGTTTCTCACGGAAAGGGATCGGCCAACCGTCGAGGAACTCATAAAGGGAATCATCGTGCTGTCCGGCAACGATGCCTCAGTCGCGGTCGCCGAAGGGCTGTCCGGCACCGAAGGGGAATTCGCCCGCCATATGAACCAGCGTGCCGCCACGTTGGGAATGACGAGCGCGACCTTCGCGAATTCCAGCGGTTGGCCCCATCCCGAGCATCGCATATCACCCAGGGATCTGGCGTTTCTCGCAACCCGCATGATCACCGAATTCCCCGAATTCTATGATTATTTCGCTTTGTCGGAATTCGAATGGGACGGTCGGGCACCGCAGAACCGTTTTAACCGCAATCCACTCCTGAGGCTCGGTATCGGTGCCGATGGACTAAAAACCGGGCATACAGAAGAGGCAGGATACTGTCTCGTCGGATCGGCCGAGCAGGGAGATCGAAGAATCGTGTTCGTGCTTGCGGGACTCGACAGCGAACGGGAACGAGCGGAGGTTTCCGAACAGGTCGTGAACTGGGCCTTCCGACAATTCGTCGAAAAACAGGTTGCGCTGGAAGGCGAGGCAATGGCCAAGTTACCCGTCTGGATCGGAAAGCAATCCACCGTCGGGCTCGCCGCACCTGAAGACATCTCCATTCTGGTTCCCGCTGTCGGGACGGGTAAGATTTCCACTGTACTGAGTTATCGTTCCCCTGTTGAGGCGCCTATAGAACAGGGACAGCAATTGGGTGAGCTTGTGGTCAGGATCGACGGTATATCGGAACACCGTATCCCACTTGTCGCCGATCGGGATATAGCCAAGGGTGGCTTCTTAAACCGCATCACCACCGCGGCGGGGCAAATGTTTAATGCGGCCTGGAGCACCGCTACCAATGCTTTCTGAAGAGGCGAAGGAAACGCATCGCGGATTGTGTACGCAACTGCCGAACCCGCCCGAGCGATCGGTTCCTTGGGTGACGGTTCCCAGTGGAACGCTCCAAAGGAGCCTCTTCCAGACCGACCACAGCCGTGAATCCGAGCCAGGGAAACGAAGCCGCAAGGCGCTATTTAGGAACCGGAGGGCCACTTGGGTCGTTTCATCACGTTTGAAGGAATCGACGGGGCGGGAAAGTCCACCCAGGCGAATCTTCTCGCCGACGCGCTTCGTGCCTCGATGCATGATGTCGTGCTGACCCGCGAGCCCGGAGGCTCCGCCGGAGCCAATGAAATCCGTCGACTGGTGCTGGAAGGAGATCCCGAGAGATGGTCCGCCGAAACCGAGATGCTGCTGTTCACGGCCGCGCGCCGCGACCATCTGGAACGCTTGATTAATCCCGCACTAGCCGCGGGACGTGTGGTGATCTGCGATCGATTCGCCGACAGCACGCGGGCCTACCAAGGACTGTCGCGGGGAGAGCTGCGCGATAGTGTTGACGTGTTGCACGATCTTATGATCGGACGGGAACCGGACCTGACCCTGTTGATCGATATGGATCCCGCCATAGGTCTGGAAAGGGCAAGGGAGCGCAAGGGACCCGAGGGACGCTTCGAGGAATTCGGACTGGATTTCCAGAAGCGCATGCGAGAGGGATTTCTCGCGCTTGCGGAAAGGTTCAGTGACAGAATCCGAATCCTTGACGGCAACCGCGCACCGCAAGCGATCGCGGCGGAGGCGCTGAACCTCGCCAGTCAGGTGCTGGCATGAGCCAAGCGCCTCCCGAAGCGGACCGCGCACCCGAAGCACCGCACCCTCGCGAAACCCTTCGATTGATCGGCCAGGAGACTGCCGAACGGGAATTCATCGACGCCTACGAAACGGGCAGGCTGCACCACGCCTGGCTGATAACGGGCCCGAGTGGCATCGGAAAGGCAACCTTGGCCTGGCGCATTGCACGCTTCCTGCTGACGCACGGTACCCACACCGAGAAACCTAACCTCGATCACCCGACACCTGCATCTCTGGACTCAGACTGGAACGATCCCATCGCGCGCCGGATCCTCGCCCTAAGCGAGCCGCGTCTGTTTCTCCTGCGTCGTCCATGGGACGAAAGGACGGAACGGCTGAGACAGGAAATCACCGTTGATGAAGTGCGGCGACTCAGGTCTTTCTTCGACCTCTCAGTCGCTGACGGCGGATATCGTGTAGTCATCGTTGACTCCGCCGACGAGATGAACCTGAATGCAGCCAATGCGTTGCTGAAGCTGCTGGAGGAACCGCCCGCGAACACGGTGATGCTGTTGGTGAGCCACCAGCCGTCACGGCTCCTACCCACCATTCGGAGCAGATGCCGAACGCTACGCTGTCGAGTGCTTGACCCGAACGAAATCGGAGCGGTGCTGGTGCAGGCTGGTGTTGAGGGAGATTTGGACGCATCCGGCCTCGCGGCTTTGTCCGGGGGGTCTCCCGGAACAGCGTTGAGGCTCATCACTCTTGACGGGCTGGCGCTCTACGGCGAACTTGTGAAAATCTTCGCTGAAAAAAGGGGCCGATCCCGGGAGCTTGCTTTGTCCGAAACCGTCGTTGGAGTGGGAAACGCCGTACGGTTTGAGTTGGTGCTGGAACTGATCGATGTGTTTTTGTCGAGGCTGGCCCGTACCGGCATAGGGGTGCAGACGACCGCCGAAGCTACCGATGGTGAAGCCGAGCTCTTCGCCATCCTTTGTCCGGACGCGGGTAGCGGGCGCCGATGGGCCTCCCTACATCAGGAACTCGGCTCACGGGCGCGACACGGAAAATTGGTCAACCTTGACCCCGCCACGCTATTGTTGGATATCTTGCTGAGAATCCATGAGGCGGCGGCGCAGCCAGCTGCTTGAACCTGCGCCTACCCCATGAAGCATATAGCACAGATCACCGATAGCCATTGCCACCTCGATTTCCCGGATTTTCATGATCGGGATGATATCGTCACGCGTGCGTTGGATGCGGGTGTCGCGAGAATGGTGAACATCTGTACCAGACTCCGCCGCGAACCACAGGTTCGCGCTATCGCGGAGGCCTATCGCTCCGTTTATTACGCGGTGGGCAATCATCCGATACACACCGCGGATGAGCCACTCGCCAGCGTCGAACGACTGGTAGAGCTAGCCCTCCATCCGAAATTGGTCGGAATCGGCGAATCCGGTCTGGACTATCACTACACGGTCGAGTCGAGGGATATCCAACAGGCGAGTCTACGCATTCATATCGAGGCGGCGCGGCGCACGGGTCTACCGCTTATCATTCACTCCCGCGATGCCGATGACGACATGGCGCGCATCCTGAAACAGGAGCACTGCGCCGAGGCGTTTTCCTGCGTGATGCATTGCTTCAGTTCGGGGCGTAGGCTTGCCGAGGCGGCGCTGGACCTTGGCTTCTATCTGTCCATCTCGGGGATCGCCGCGTTTCCGAAATCAGCGGAACTCAGGGCGATCTTCAGGGACACACCTGTCGATCGGATCCTTGTCGAAACCGATGCACCCTATCTAGCTCCTCCGCCCAATCGCGGACGGCGTAACGAGCCCGCATTCGTGGTTGACACGGCCCGTGCCTGCGCCGGACTCTTCGGCCTGGACTACGCTGAGTTCGCGGCGCGAACCGAGGCGAATTTCGATCGGCTGTTCGGCAAGGCCACCGTAGCAGGTTCGGCAACCCGATGACTGAACTCAAGTTCACCATTCTCGGATGCGGTTCGTCCGGTGGCGTTCCCCGGCTTGGAAACAGATGGGGCGAATGCGATCCCGAAAATCCAAAGAACTTTCGTCGCAGATGTTCACTGCTCATCGAACGCTGCTCGGAGGACGGCGTCACGCGGGTTCTGGTCGACACCTCTCCCGATCTTCGCGCCCAGCTTCTGGACGCTCGGGTGGGTGCACTCGACGCGGTGGTTTACACCCATCCCCATGCCGATCACGTCCATGGTATCGATGATCTTCGCGTGATCGTGTTCAACATGGACCGTCGGTTACCCGTCTGGGCGGACGAATCCACGCAGCGCGCGCTTCTGTCCCGGTTCGGTTACGCATTCTCACAGCCGAAAGGGTCACCCTACGACCCGATCCTTGAAATGAATTCGATCACCGACGTCATCACCATCAAGGGCACCGGAGGCCACATCGATCTCACGCCGTTTCAGGTCGGGCATGGCGCCATCCATGCGCTGGGGTTCCGCATCGCCGGTCTCGCCTATCTCCCGGACGTCGCCGAAATGACTGACGAAGCCTGGATGGCGGTCAGGGACCTTGATTGCTGGGTGATCGACGCGTTGCGCCGGAAGCCGCATCCGACACACACCCATCTCGATCAGACGCTTGAATGGATCGAGCGCGCCGCGCCCCGCCGAGCCGTTTTGACCAATATGCATATCGACATGGATTACGTCGCCGTGGAGACCAGCACACCACCCAATGTCGCGCCCGCGTTTGACGGAATGACGATCCGGTATGAACTATAGCGGCGGGTTTCACCCGCTCCCATTGATTAAAGACGCGGTTGCGAGGCCCGTAGGGTGGAGAACGGCAACCTGATGCAGGCATTGCTTGATGTCATACTGCCTGTATTTCTGGTCATGGGTTTCGGATATGCGGCGGTCTGGAAGGGATTGCTGAGCGGAGAAGCGATCGATGCGCTCATGCGCTTCACCCAGAATTTTGCGATTCCCTGCCTTCTGTTCCAGGCGATCGCCTTGATCGACATCGGTGAGACGTTCGACCCGGCGCTTCTGGGCAGTTTCTACGCGGGTGCCACCGTGGCGTTCGCATCCGGTCTTCTAGGCGCCCGGATCCTGTTCGGGCGACCATGGGAGGACTCGGTCGCGATCGGTTTCTGTGCGTTGTTTTCCAATTCCGTGCTTTTGGGTCTTCCGATAACCGAACGCGCCTTCGGCGCCGAAGCCCTTGGTCCCAACTACGCCATCGTCGCGCTTCACGCACCATATTGCTATATTCTGGGATTTATTGCGATGGAACTCGCTAGGGCCAGGCGCAACAGCCTCCGGGGTACGTTGGGGTCGGTTCTGGTCTCCATGATCCGGAATCCACTCATGATCGGCATCGCACTCGGTTTTCTGGCCAACATTCTCGATCTGCGCCTTCCGTCGGCGCTCGGTGACGCCATCGCCCTTATGGCGAGCGCCGCGCTACCCGCCGCATTGTTCGGCCTTGGAGGCGTGCTTCGTCGCTACCGACCGGAGGGAGACATGGTCACAAGCCTCTATGTCTGTGCCGTATCGTTGGTGGTTCATCCGATGATCGTTTGGGGTCTAGGGTCGACGACCGGCTTGACAGAGGGACAGTTCCGCTCGGCGGTCCTGACCGCGGCTATGGGACCTGGTGTGAACGCCTATATCTTCGCCAACATGTTCGGTGTCGCCAAGCGGGTCGCAGCGACGTCTGTCCTGCTGGCGACGGCGTTCAGCATCGGCTCCATCTGGCTATGGCTTAGTCTTTTGCATTGAAGTCGGGAACCGACCTGGCAACGGGATGATGCCCGTCAAACGAATCTGCGCACGGGGCGCTTCGTTGGCCCTGTGATTTACTGTTTAGTCTTGGTCATTCCATCCATCATTCGGGACACCGTTACACCTGCACCAAGTCACTCCGGTGCGAACATTCAGATCGGGTACGGCATCATGCGGTAGCGGCGTCTCTTCAGCACGGATGCCGTGACGTCATCCCGGCGACAGACCGCGCAGACGCTCCGGCCGTCGCCGAAGCAGTTCAACCGCAGTCAGAAGCGCCATCGAAATTACGACCAGGATCGTCGCCACTGCAAGGATCATCGGTGAATTCTGTTCGCGCAATCCCGTGAACATCTGCCAAGGAAGTGATTTCTGGCCGAACCAACGGACAGGACCACCACCACCTCGTCGAAAGAGGTGATGAAGGCGAACAGCCCGCCGGAAATCACTCCAGGCAGGATCAACGGCATCTGCACCCTGAAAAATGTCCGGACGGGATCGGCTCCCAGACTCGCGGCGGCCCGCGTGAGTGAACGGTCGAAGCCCACGAGTGTGAATCGGCATGCAAAACTGACCCACTTTGGTGGGTTATGAGCGATTGAAACTGACCCACCTGCAATCGTCTGAAGTCCGCGCAAATTGTGCGGAGGAAAGAGCGGGTGTCATTGATGGAAAGCGTATTGAAGATCCGTCGCTGGATATTGCGTGAAGACCGTAGCCTCCGATCCGTTGCGCGGGCGACGGGACTGTCGCGGAACACGGTCAGGAAGTATTTGAAGGATGGGAGCCCGCCGAGCTACCGGCGCCAGGCGCCGCCGGTTCGGCACAGGCTGTGCAACGGGTCTGATCTTCGGCTTCAGGCACTTTTCGATCAGGATATGAAGCGCCCACGACGAGAACGACGGACAGCCCGGAAGCTCTATGAGCGGCTTGTGGTGGAAGGTTACACTGGGTCTTATTCTCCTGTTCAACGCCTTGTCCGCGACCTGAAGCGGGCGGGAGCCGATTCCGGTGATGCGTTCATCCCCCTGCATTCTGTTGCTGGCGACGCGCTGCGGTTCGACTGGAGCGAAGAACGCGTTGTGCCGGGCGGTGTCGGCCGGAAGATCAGGGTCGCCCACTTCCGCCTGTGCCACAGCCGCAAGCCCTTTGTCATGGCCTATCCCGGCGAGAGCCGGGAGATGGTTCCGGACGCCTTTGTGCAGGCTCCATCATTTTATGGCGGTGTCCCGCGTCGGGTGATCATCGATGATCCCAGGACCATGGTGACCTATGTCTCGCGCTCGAAGGACCGGATATCCCATCCCCGGTTCCTGGCGCTGATGAACCATTATGTGATGGAACCGGTGGCCTGCACGCCCGCTGCGGGCCGGGAGAAGGGACAGGTCGGGAACCAGGTCCGGTTTTTGCGCGGTCGGCTGTCTGTTCCCAGGCCAGCCTCTGATGATCCCGATGCGCTGAACGCCTGGCTGCGCATGCGCCGTGAAGAGCTGGCAAACCGGCCCCATCCCGGGCAATCGGACCGCACGGTTGCGGAAGTGTCCGAGGACGAACGCGCCGAGCTGCGCCCCCTGGGCCGAACATTCGACGGCTACGTGGAGAAGACCGTTCGTGTTCGTTCCACCTGCCTGGTCCAACATGCCGGCAATCGCTGCAGTGTGCCTTCCCGGTTCGCCGGACAGCACGTCTCCCTACGCGCCTACGCAGGCCGGATCGCGCCGGTCTCCGGTCAGGATGTCATTGCCGAACACAAGCGCCGCTTCACTCGCAATATCAGCTATTTTGAACCCTGGCACCATGTTCCCCCACTGGATCGTAAACCCGGCGCCCTGCGCGACGGCGCACCCTTCATGGACTGGCAGTTGCCCGAGGCCATGCATCGGATCAGGGAACATTACATGGCAGGCAAAGGCGGGGATCGAGGTCGTCGATCTGCTTCCGCTGGCCCAGGATCACGGGATCGAAGCCGTCGGGACGGCCTGCGGGCTGGCGGTTGATCGGAACACACCGCGCCTGCCCGCCATCATCAACCTGATCAACCGGTCGGTGGAGCCGGTCATTGCGCCGCTGAACGACGCCTATACAGACCCGCAGCTAACCTTGCGACCCGAGGCCGACTGCAGGCGCTATGAGATGCTATACCCGGCTGAGGGGGGCCGCATGAATGCTCTCATTGACCAATTGACCGCCCTGAGAGTTTGTTCCATAAGTTGAGTGGTCCCGCAGGATGTGGCATTCGGGTTGGTGAACGCACCCAGATACGGAGAGAGCCATGCCATGGAACAGGACCACCCAACAGATCCATAAGCGCCCGGACGACCACAGTCAAAACGATCTGACCGACGCCGAATGGACCATCATTGAGCCGATGCCGCCGAAGCGGGGAAGGATGGGACGGCCGCGCGAGGTCGACCTTCGGTCGGTGTTCGACGCGGGCCGGCATATCCTGTCCACGGGATGCCAGTGGCGCGCGTTACCCTCTGGATATCCACCGTTTTCCACCGACCGGAACCATTTTCACGCATGGCGGCGGAGCGGGCTCCCGGAGCGTCTCGTGCATCGTCTCCGGGACCTCGCGCGGCGGTGTCCGGGGCGCTCCGCGGAGCCGGCCGCCGCCCCGGTCGACAGCCAGTCGGTGAAGACCACGGAGAGCGGCGGGCCCCGCGGCCACCACGCCGGCAGGAAGGTGAAGGGGAGGAAAAGGCACCTGATCGTGGACGCCGACGGCACACCGATCGTCATGACGGTTCAAACCGCCGATATCCAGGACCGGGACGGGGCGCCGGACCTGATCGCGGAGCTGCTGGAGACGGCCCCGACGGTGTGTAGGCTATTCGCCGACGGTGGCCACCCGGGTCCGAAGCTGCGGGAGCGGCTTGAGGGGATGGGGTTGCCGGACGTGATCAGGATCGTAGAAAAACCGGAGGATGTCAAAGGGTTCACGGTTCCCTGCCGCCGGTGGGTCGTGGAGCGGACCTTCGCCTGGATGGGCCGGTGCCGCCGCCTGTCGAAGGACTATGAGCGCCTCTGCGGGAACTCGCCGGCATCCGGGGTGAGGCATCACGCGCCACCGGTCCGGGCGTGAGTGAGGCACGAACGAACGCTGGCCGCCCGCCGGTTCCTGCTCAGGCGGGTGGCGAGGGCGTCAACTCCATGAAAAACGATGGTTTGATCATATCAGTGACTTATGATTCAAACTCTGAGGCTGCATGGAATGGCAGCTTGCGCCCATGATCTGCTGTCCGCGCGCAAGCCACCGGGTCTGACCACAGCGATAAGGCAACCGATCGACGCTGGGACTGTAGGGCGCCGCGTGCGCTCCATCCAGCATCAGATGCGCATCGCGAAGTTCCCCCATCACAAGGACTTTGCGACCTTCGATTACGGCGCGGCCACAGTCACCCAGCCCCAGATCGAACCCTTCCGCACCGGCCGGTTCACTGACAGGGCGCACAACCTCATCCCGGTGGGCGGAACCGGCACCGGCAAAACCCATATCGCCATCGCTTTGGGCACCACCTTGATCAACAGCGGCAAGAAGGCGCGCTTCTTCAACGCCGTCGACCTGATCAACGCCCTGATCAAGGAGCGGGCAGAGGGCAATGCCGGGAAGATAATCCGGCAGCTCCCGGCGCTGGACTGCGTCATCATCGACGAACTGGGCTATATCCCGTTTCCCAGATCCGGCGGCGCATTGCTGTTCCACCTCATCAGCAAGCTCTATGGGAAGACCGGTGTCATCATCACCACCAATCCGGAGTTCGGGGAATGGGTCCCGGTATTCGGCGATGCCAGGATGACAGCCGCGCTCCTGGATCGCGTCACGCATCACTGCGCGATCATCGAAACCGGCAATACATCTTACCGGTTCGCCCAGAGCGAAAACCGCACAAAAAAGCAAACGTTCCGCAACCAAAGCCCCCAGACGGACTCGCTATGTGAGGGCGGCCCGACTGGGGGCTTTGCTCCACAAAGGGTGGGTCAAATTTAAACGCTGAAACCGGGTCAGTTTTAAACGCTCATTGACAGTATTTCACGCCGTATGTCCTGACGAAGCGGTCGAAGGCCGCGTTGGCGCCGTCCTTCGTCTCCACCATCCATATTTCATTAAGATCCGACTTGGCCCGTTCCCTGAGGGACTTCGACAGCACCCCCGTGTCGTTCGCGGCTTTGCGCACTTAGCACCTCTGTTCCCGTGTCTTCGGAAATATATCGCACAGCGCCACCCGGAAGTCGGTGTGCCCCGTCGCCGACGTCGGGCTCCGTCAGACCTCGCTCCCTGAGACCGAGAAGCGGGCCGCGCCAGCTGTCCGCGTTCCCGCTGAACCCGTCCATGACGGCCAGGATGTCCTTTTCACCGTATCCATCGGCCCCGATCACCACCAGCATGCACTGGTGGTCGCCGTCCAGACGGGGCGTGAAACAACCCCCGTCGGCCCATAGGTGGACGAAGCGCCTGCTCGACAGGTCGCGCCTCCGCCAGGTCTCCTTCTCCGCCATTGTCTTCAGAAAAATCATTTATTTCAGCGTTTTGCCACCTAGAGGCGGAATCTGCCACCACCTTGGCCATCACATTCGGCGGCGTCAGCCCCTCCCCGTGACGGATTGCGGCGATCGTTCCGTCCCGCCGCGAATCACATGGTTCGGAAAAAACACCCATCAGTGACGCAAAGAACGCATTCGGTGACCGCCTGCGCCGGACTTGGCATATGCGTGGCCTCACCCGGGCGGACATCGCCGTCTTCGCCAAATTCCAGCCCGCCGCGGTGTCCCATTTCGGGAGCGGGCGGCGAAATCTCAATCTCAATAGCATTCGTGCGCTGGCGCGGGAGTTAGGTCACCATCAATCGCCTGCTGGGTGTGGAAACCGCCCCGTCACCGGCATTCCGCGTGCAGGAGCAACTGAGCTCCAACGACCGGGAAGCGGTGTGGTTTATGATCGAAGCGATGAATCGGGGTCGTGTCGCGAATTTGGTGGAAATTCGAATACGGTGTAATCTCCGGGTGAGCCCAACCACCCAACCGGCGGCCGGAGCCGCCAGAGGAGGAGACCACACCATGCAACGGACCACATCCGGCACCGAACTTTCGCCGGAGGCATTCGACGGAGGCCTCGATCCGGTCGAGGACCGGCTCCGGTCGAACGTCCGCGGCACGGTCGAGGCGGTTTTCGGGGAGGGGCTCCCGGACTTCCCCGGCCGCCACCGGCGCGGGGACGGGGAGGTGAAGGGCTGCCGTCACGGCCACCGCGACCGGCGGATCACCGGGACGTTCGGGACGGAGACGGTCAGCGTGCCCCGCGCCCGGATCCGGGACGCGGACGGCGGGGTCACGGAATGGCGCTCGAAGGCGCTGCCCCGCTACCGGCGCATGACGGAAAAGGCCGAGGCCCCGATCGCTTCGGTCCACCTGTCCGGCACGGACACGCGCCGGGTGAGGCGGGCGCTTTTCGCGCTGTTCAAGGGGGCCGTCAGCAGGGACGCGGTCAGCCGGGCCCGGCGCCGGGTCGGATCGGACCGGGACGCCTGGTGCCGGCGCAGCCTGGCCGAAGGGGACATCGTCCGCCTGATCCTGGACGGCACGGCCATGAAGACCCGGATCGACGGAAAGGCGACGGACGTCTCGGTCCTGGCCGCCGTCGGCGTGCGCCGTGACGGCCATAAGGTCCTGCTTTCGTCAGGAAAGACGGGCGGAGAGGGCACCGCCGCGTGGAGCCGGTTCCCGGCCGGTCCCGACGCGCGCGGCCTCAGGCGGCCGGGGTTCGTCATCGTTGATGGCCCGCCCGGTCCCGAGGCCGCGCTCACCAGGCTATGGGGCGGGGATCCGCCGGTCCGGCGCCGCACGGTCCACAGGCACCGCAACCTGCCGGGCCACGCCCCGAAGCGCCTGCACGGGGAGACCGGCGGTGACTGCCGCGACATGATCCACGCCGGGACCGCGGAGGAGATTCAGCGCCGCCGCAGGGCGTTCCCCGGGAAGTGGCGGAAGAGGTGCCGGGCCGTCGCCGACGGCCCGGAGGAGGCCGGCGACCGGCCGTTCACCTTCACCCGGCTCGACCTGACGCGGTGGGGACCGGCGCGGACGACCAATGCCATCGGGAGGCTCAACGGCGGGTTCCGGAGGCGGATAAGGACGCGGACGCCGCTGCCCTGCGCGGAGACCGTGCCCATGCTTCCGTGGGCGCTTCCGGACTCCGGCCGGATCCGGATGCGAAAGGTCGATGGCTGGCGGACCCTGTCCCTGCCGGCCGGGCCCGTCACCCCTGACCTCGCCGCCTGATCGGGCGAAACCATGTTCACCCGGAGATTGCACCGTTTTCGAATTTCCACCAAACTCGCGACACGACCTGAACCCCGGCGGAAATGACCGATAGTCAGGACGCCACTCGTACGCCGTGGCGGTGGTCGGTGATGACACGGGCGCTTTCACATCTTGCTGACGGGCGATGTCGCATGCCGGTCGTGAACACGACGCGGGAGGCCATCAGACAATCTCCACCCGCTGACGCGGGTCCGTGTCGAACTCGAGGCGGTTTCGCCGCGTTTAAAAGTTTGACCGTCAGTCCCTTCTTTCTCAGCCTGACTGCATGGGCTGATCGTCGGACAACGATTCATTCGACCGGTAGCTTGCCATGCCAGAGGGACGCTTGAATACGCTTGAGACCAAGAACGAAACCGTTTTCGAACGTCTGCGGGCCGATATGGCGAAATGGGAATCCGAAAATATGAAGTGGCAGGCAGGTTTATGGATCGCTGCAGTCTTCGTCATCGGTATCCTGTTCGGCTGGCCATCCTCCGATACCTTGGTTCAAGCTGCCATGGGCTGGCGGGCGCAGCCGGCATCGCTCGCTGCGCCAGCGGTTGGGGAACAAGCAAAAATCACACTCGTTTTGGTGGTGACCTAGGGAGCGGACTTTCGAACACGAAGCGCTCGATAGCGATCCTGAATTCTTTTCATGAAATTTGCAACGGCGTCGACGACGCCAAACGGAAACCTATTCGGAGCAGCAACGCATATCCGAACCTGTGGCAACGGAACCGGACGAAATGGTAGCTCGAGCAGGCAGTTTTTCCGCTGGCTACCAGCGTCAGTTCACGACGGTTACGGGCTTTGAAGGGTCATCCCGTTAAGATGCGCCGCGCAACCAGCCAACGCCGAGTAATCGTCCGTAATGACCGCTACGCCAAATCTCTCCATAAGGCCGCTGAAACGCCCATTATCCCGGAATGCATCGATAAATCCGAGATCGGCAAGATGCGGAGCGAAAGCCCGCGCAACGCCTCCGCAAAGATATATGCCGCCAAAGGGCAGGTGAACGAGAGCCAGGTTTCCGGCGACTGTACCGAATAGCCGGACGAACATTCGCATGGCCGGTTCCGCGCACGGGTCGGTTCCGGCTTCAAAACCCGAAATTATCCCGGATGCCTTGGCGGTCCTCGGATCACCGGATTCCCGGCCAAGCCAGGCGTGAATGGTTTCCAATCCCCGGCCGGACAATGCCTCCTCGATGTCGGGAAACCCTCGCGTCGTCTCCAGAAACCTCATGAGTCTCAGATCCGCGTCGGTCCGGACCGGCAGAGTCGCGTGACCGGCCTCGGATGCCATTACCAGCGAGCCCGAACCCCCGTAATGGACGGGAGCGATGTTGAAACCAGTTCCCACGCCGATCACCAGCCGAGTGTCATGACACCGGCCACCCTCCACGGGGATGATTTCGCAAAGGTCATTCCCGCCGATCCGGTCAAGCGAATGCCCCTGGGCCTGAAGATCGTTCAGAAGCGCAACGTTCTCACCCCGAACCACACCTCTGAGCGTATCGGTGTCGATGCGCCAATCGAGATTGGTCAGTTCGGCTACACCGTGATCGACCGGTCCAGCCACCGCGACGCAGGCACCCACGCATTCAATGTCTTGTCCCTCATCCAGAAACCGGCGTAAGATTGCCTCGAAACTAGGATGTTCGGCGTTCCGGAAACGGCGGACGGATTTGACGAGCAGACGGTTTCCTTCGGCAAATGCGACCCGAGTATTGGTGCCGCCTATATCGGCGACGATAAAGAACTCGCTGGCGGGTGGGGTAGGTGACATGGACTATCGTTTCAGGAACAGGATCGCACTTTGATAGGGTGTTGGCGGGGGGATGCAAAGAGGTTAGGATGGGATGAAGGATTGGAAGAGGAACTCGCAGCCAAGCGAATGGCGACAATCCTGAAGCCTAGCTCATGTTGGGTTCGCGGACTTACGGGATCCTTCGCCGGAATAATCCGGGCTGGTGCGTCCGGAGACGGCTTTCACGCTTCGGCAATGATCTGTGTCGCCTGTATCTCAAAGACTAGGCTCGGGTCAGGCCAGAAGTGGTGATCTGGTCGGACCTGTAGAACCTCCGACGATCAGTTCGACTTCAAGCAATTGATGCAGCGGGCGCTGTGTAGGATCGGAGATTATCGATAGAAGCCGTTCGGCGCAGAGGCGTCCCGCCTCACGTACCGAGGATCTCACCGCGGTGAACGCGGGTATTTTGCCTTCGTTGCGAAGATAACTGAGCTCGTCGTCGAATGTGATCACCGAAACGTCACGGCCAATCTTCAATCCCGCCCCATCGATCGCCCGACGGATGCCTAAAGCGGTTATGATCGAGGAAGCCAGAAACGCCGTCGGCGGATTGGTCAGCGAAAGCAGGTCGTTGGCGGATGTATGACCGTGGGCTTCGGTCATTTCGTCCGAACGGATCAATTCCGCAGCTGCCACGATGCCCCGCGCCTCCAGTGCCCGAACGAAACCGATGCGGCGACGGTTCGCGAAATCCATCTCCTCGACGCCATTGACCAACGCGATGCGGCGATGACCCAAATCCAGAAGAAAATTGGTGGCGCGCTCGAAAGCCCTGCGGTTGTTGACGTCTACCCAATCATACTCGCTGGTGGCCTGCGAGGATCTACCATGAACGACGAATGGTAGGCCGATCTCGCGAAGAAGGGCGATGCGCGGGTCGGCGACCCGCGGTCGGTTCACAATGATACCGTCTACCGAACCCTTTGCCGCGAGCTCGCGGTAAGCGTGCTCCTCGTTTTCGTCCGGAACCGCTGAAATCAACATGTCATAACCGTTCTGAAGATAGATCTCACTCGCTCCGGCAACGAAATCGGCAAAGATCGGGTTCACCATCTCCTGGCTTGACGACACGGGGATCACATGCCCGACGGCCATGGCTTTTCCCGTCGCCAGCCCTTTGGCGCGCGCATTGGGGCGGTAATTGTGCGCCGAAGCGGCCCGCTGCACTTTAAGGCGGGTCGCCTCGGCCACTTCGGGATAGCCATTCAGCGCCCGACTGACGGTGGTTTGGCTGAGACCCAGAACATTGGAGAGTTCCTTGAGATTCATAACCGCGAAAATACCAAAGCGTTTTGAGTATTTTCCAGATGTAACTCACCGAAACTGTTCCGTCAAAGCCTGATTTTCGGCATTGAGGGCAGAATGTCACAAAAATTCCCGCAATTCTAGCAGTTTCAGATTGACAGATGGCGGTCAATGACGGACGTTGCTTTCTTCAAAGCGCTTTGGAAACGAATCGCTTGAGCATGAAGCAGCAGATTGAATCGGCGCCGTCGCGCCGGGCTGAGAGGAACGCTATGATGAAACATACAATATATCCTGGAGCGGTGGCTCTTGCGATGAGCGCCGGTATCGCCGCAGCCGAACAGGTGACGGTTTTCGGCCCGTGGATCGGGCCGGATCAGGAGAACGTCGAAGTCGTACTCGCCGCTTTCGCCGAAGCTTCGGGCCATGACGTCCGCTACGTCGGCTCTGACAGTTTCGAACAACAGATCATGGTTGACGCCGAAGCGGGCTCGGCCCCGAACATCGCGGTTTTCCCGCAGCCCGGACTCGCGGCGAACATGGCGGCGCGCGGATTCCTGACACCCCTCGCCGAAGGCACGGCCGATTGGGTGAGGGAAAACTACGCCGCGGGCCAGTCCTGGGTGGATCTGGGATCCTACGCCGACGGGAACGGCGAGGACCAGCTGTTCGGCTTTTTCTACAAGGTCGACGTGAAATCGCTGGTTTGGTACGTACCCGAGAACTTCGAGGACGCGGGATACCAGATCCCGCAGAGTATGGAGGAGCTCAAGGCGCTCACGGACCAGATCGTGGCGGAAGGTGAGACGCCTTGGTGCATCGGACTGGGCTCGGGTGGCGCGACCGGATGGCCGGCCACCGACTGGGTTGAGGACATGATGTTGCGGATCCAGCCACCGGATGTCTATGACGCCTGGGTGTCGAACGAACTCCCGTTCGATGACGAAAGGGTTGTCGCCGCGATCGAGGAATTCGGTGCCTTCGCCCGGAATGACGATTATGTCGCCGGTGGCAGCGGCGTGGTCGCATCAACCGATTTCCGCGATTCGCCCAAAGGTCTGTTTTCATCACCGCCCCAGTGCTACCTGCATCGACAGGCCTCGTTCATTCCGGCCTTTTTCCCGGGCGGCGTCGTGGTCGGAGAGGACGCTGACTTCTTCTATTTTCCGGCCTATTCCGACATGGATCTCGGAAACCCTGTACTCGGTGCCGGAACGCTTTGGGCGATCACGAATGAGAACCAGGCCGCGCATGATCTCATAGAATTCCTCAAGGATCCGGCGTCGCACGAGCTCTGGATGGCCAGGAAAGGATTCCTGACACCCCATACGGGCGTGGATCCCGATGCATTCGGCGATCCGACCCTTCGGAAGATGAACGATATTCTACTGGCCGCGACCACGTTCCGTTTCGACGGTTCCGACCTGATGCCCGGTGCGGTCGGCGCGGGTAGTTTCTGGACCGGTATGGTCGATTACGCTGGTGGAGCACCGGCTGGAGAGGTGGCGAGCGCCATCCAGGATAGCTGGGACGCGATAAAGTAGGCCTCCGATAAATACTCGCCGGGCCGCTTTTCGGCGGCCCGGCGGAACACGGAGAACTCCGGTGGGACGGATAGTTTAGAAGGCGTGCCGGCCTGAACCTACAGTTAGGGAGGAGCGAGCGATGCATCCAGCGCTGCAGGGAGTGTTGACCATAGCCATAGGCGTTGGCGGCTGTGTAGGGTATTTCTATTTTTCGAACCTGGTTCTGGACAAGGTTGTCTTTCCCGCGAGCGGCCCGAATATTGGACGAAACATCAATCGGGCCAATCTCGTAAGGCCTTGGCTTTTTCTGTTTCCCGCCGTCTTCGCGCTGACGTTGTATCTGGCCTATCCAGTGGTCGAGACCCTGCGCCTGTCGGTCACTGATCGGGAGGCGGGAGGCGCTTTCATAGGTCTCCAGAATTACCTCCAGATGCTTGAGGAGCCGAAGTTCTGGGAGGCGCTCAGGAACAATTTTCTCTGGTTGCTCATCGTGCCGGCCCTGTCAACGGCGTTCGGTCTGCTCGCTGCCCAGCTCACCGATAGGATCGCATGGGGCAATATCGCCAAGTCGATGATCTTCATGCCCATGGCCATCAGCTTCGTGGGAGCGGGTGTCATCTGGAAGCTGGTTTACGAAACGCGTCCGGTCGACATCGAGCAGATCGGTGTCCTGAACGCGATCTATCTCACACTTGGCGGTTCGGAACCCCAGGCATGGTTGACCGTTCCGGTACTCAACAATCTTTTTCTCATGGTGGTCCTGATCTGGATTCAGACAGGGTTCGCGATGGTTATTCTCAGCGCGGCCCTTCGCGGCATCCCGGAAGAGACGGTCGAAGCCGCGATCATCGACGGTGCGGGACCGTTTCTGATATTTTTCAAGATCAAGGTGCCTCAGATCATGGGCACGGTCGTGGTGGTCTGGACAACCATAACGCTCGTCGTCCTGAAGGTGTTCGACATCGTTTTTGCCATGACCAACGGTCAATGGGAAACACAGGTTCTGGCGAATTACATGTATGACAAGCTGTTTCGTGCGAACGATTGGGGCGTCGGAAGCGCCTCCGCCATTGTCATCATGCTGTTGGTGACCCCGATCCTGGTCTGGAACGTGCGCAATGCCCGCAGGGAGATGCGATGATGGAAGGAATCGCAGGCAAACAGGCCCGGCTTACCTGGGCCGTTCATATTTCGGTTGCGCTGCTTGTCGCGCTCTGGCTGTTCCCGACCATAGGCCTATTGGTCAGCTCTTTTCGCACCGCCGATCAGATCGCCGCGTCAGGGTGGTGGAGGTCGCTGTCGGAGCAGGAGCGACAGAATCCCGCGATACGGATTTCGGGAACCGAAAGCGCCGAGGGCGGACTTTTCGTGATCGAGGGCAATCTTTTTGAAGGGGAGGCCGAGGTCAGTGCGTGGGGTACGAGTTCGCGCCGTCCCGAAGAATTCGCATCGGGTCAGACGGCTGAACTCAGCGAAGGTCGCATGGTCACGGTCCAGTCCAATGGCGACTATCGATTTACGGCGACCGAGAGTCAGGCGGGAAAACGCCTTCCGCGCGTCTTTACCACCGCCACCTCTCCTCCCGAATTCACCCTGTCCAACTACGATACCGTTTTGGGGAAGGATTTGGTCAAGCGTCTGGTCGCTTTTTTCGCCGCCGCGGCTATCTTCGGCTACGTGCTGCGCTTGCTTCTTCGAGGCTACGGCGGGTGGTTGGCATCAACCGTTCCGTTGGCGGGTGCCGCCGGGTTTCTGGTTCTGCTTGTTTTCGTATTCGGTCTGTCAACGGGCGTAGTCGAGGGTGCGCAGTCTACGGATAGCATGGCATCGGCCTTCTTTTCGACGCTGACCGTTACGGTTCCGGCTACGGTCATTCCCATCCTGATCGCCGCCTTCGCGGCCTATGCGTTGGCTTGGATGGAGTTTCCTGGCAGGGCGCTCCTGATCGCGGCCGTGGTCGCCCTGCTGGTCGTTCCACTGCAATTGGCATTGATCCCGCTGCTGAAACTGCATCTGCAGATCGGTATCGGCAAAGGCTATCTCGGGGTCTGGCTCGCACATACCGGATTTGGACTGCCACTGGCGGTATATCTGCTTCGTAACTATATGGTGGGCCTGCCACGGGACATCATCGAGAACGCCCGTGTCGACGGCGCCACCGATTTCCAGATATTCGTTCGGATAATTCTGCCTCTCAGTTTTCCGGCCCTCGCTTCGTTCGCGATTTTCCAGTTCCTCTGGACCTGGAACGATCTGCTTGTGGCAAGGGTGTTCCTGATCGATGCGACCGGAGAGACCAGCGTTATGACAAACGCGATCGTCGAGCTTCTGGGAACGCGTGGCGGCAATTGGGAAATACTGGCTACCGCCGCCTTTGTTTCGATCGCAGTGCCGCTTGCGGTGTTCTTCGCGATGCAGAAATATCTTGTTCGTGGCCTGCTCGCAGGCTCCGTTAAATGAACTGGATCGATCCTGAGCTTGAACGCCGGTCTTTGTCGCATCGGGATCCTGACTGGTGGCCTGGGCCGGTCATCTATAAGATATATCCGCGAAGTTTCCAGGATTCGAACGATGATGGCGTAGGGGATCTCACCGGAATCACCGACCGACTTCCCTACCTGGCAAGGCTTGGTGTGGATGGCATCTGGATTTCCCCGTTCTTTCGATCACCGATGCTCGATTTCGGCCACTATATTACCGATCATCGGGACGTGGACCCTCTGTTTGGCGATTTGCGGGATTTCGAAGTTCTGGTTGCCCGGGCCCATGATCTTGAACTGAAGATCCTGATCGATCTTGTGCTGAACCACGCATCGGACAGGCATCCCTGGTTTGCGGAAAGCCGTAAGTCCCGAGACGGCGACCGTTCCGATAGGTATGTCTGGGCCGACCCCGGAACCGATGGCACGCCACCCAATAAACGGCTTTCGGTATTCGGCGGCTCGGCATGGGGGTGGGATGGCGGGCGAATGCAGTATTACCCGCACAATTTCCTGTGCGAGCAGCCGGATCTGAATTTCCACAATCCATCCGTTCAGCCGGAAGTATCGGACATCGCACGATTCTGGCTGGAGCGTGGCGTCGATGGTTTCAGGCTGGACACCGTCAGTTACCATTTTCATGACCGCGATCTTCGGGACAATCCGGCTCTTGCGCCTGACCTGCGCAGCGACTCCACCGCGCCAACGGTAAATCCGTATAACTGGCAGTCACATATCTACGACAGGAATCATCCTGAAAACATCGATTTCCCGCACCGGTTCCGTTCCTTGCTGAACGAGTATCCCGGCGCGGCCAGTGTCGGTGAGGTTGGAGACAGCCAGTGGGGGACCAGACTCCAGGCGGAATGCACCTCTGGAGGGGACGGGCTTCATACCTGTTACTCATCCGATCTTCCCGCGGATGAAGTGCCGACAGGAAATCGTATTTCCGAGGTGCTGGAGGGGTTTGGATCGCATTCTTTAGGAGGCTGGCCCTGCTGGGCGTTTTCCAATCATGACGCAATGCGCCATGCGACGCGGTGGTCTCTACCGGCACCGGCTCTGCGGACCTATGCAGCGCTGCTGCTTTGCCTACCAGGTGCCGTCTGCCTGTATCAAGGGGAAGAGATCGGCCTTACCGAGGCTGACATCGTGTTTGAAGACCTTCGGGATCCGTATGGCATCAGGTTTTGGCCCGAATTCAAAGGCCGCGACGGAAGTGGGACTCCGATGGTCTGGTCGCGTGAAGCCCCTGAAGGTGGATTCTCCAACGTGATGCCTTGGCTACCCGTGCCGCACGGGCATCTCGACAATGCGGTGTCCAAACGGGAGGCTGACGGTGACAGTATCCTCGGCTTCTATCGGGCGATGCTCTTGTACAGGTCGCGTAATCCAGCGCTGGTTAAAGGGGGGGTCCGGGTACACGACGCACGGGAAGGATACCTATCGCTTATCCGGGAACTGGATGGGTGGAGCGTTTTCTGTGCCTTCAACCTTAGCGGTGAGCAACAGGAAATCGTGCTTCCGGAGGGCCAATGGATACCGGACGGCCCCATACATTCGATAGCGGACAGTGGCATGAAACTTAAGCCATGGCGTGTCTGGTTCGGCCTGGCACACGAAACGTGAAGGAGAAATCCGCATGGCAAATCTGAAGCTTACGGAAGTCGGGAAGACCTATGGCGCTTCCGTGGAGGTGCTTAAACACATCAATCTCGACATAAAGACCGGGGAATTGATCGTATTCGTCGGCCCATCGGGTTGCGGTAAGTCCACATTGCTTAGAATGATCGCTGGTCTGGAAAAAATCTCATCCGGTACGCTGGAGATCGATGGCATGACCGTCAACGATATTCCACCGGCGCAGCGAGGGATAGCAATGGTTTTTCAGTCCTATGCGCTTTACCCGCATATGACGGTATATGACAATATGGCCTTCGCGCTGCGCATCGCGAAGAAGACGCCGCAGGAGATCGAAGACGCCGTTCAAAGTGCGGCGAAAATCCTCCAGTTGGAGCCGTTACTGGCCAGGCTTCCGAAAGCGCTGTCCGGTGGCCAGCGCCAGCGTGTGGCGATCGGCCGGTCGATCGTTCGGGATCCGAAAGTCTATCTGTTCGACGAGCCTCTTTCGAATCTTGACGCCGCGCTTCGCGTCGCGACCCGCATAGAGATCGCACAGCTTAAGGAATCGATGCCGGGTTCGACAATGATCTACGTCACCCATGACCAGGTGGAGGCGATGACGCTTGCTTCACGCATCGTGGTTCTGGCCAATAAGGGAATCGCCCAGGTAGGATCACCACTGGAACTCTACGAACGGCCCAGGAACGAGTTCGTTGCGCAATTCATCGGGTCACCGGCGATGAATCTGCTTCCCGGCGAAATCGTGGGCACGGGCGAGCGGACAAAAATCGCTCTGGCTGCTGGTGGTATCACTGTCTCGGATGTTTCATCGACCGCTTCGGACATGGGTCTTAAGGTCAATGTAGGTGTGCGTCCGGAGGATCTGGTCGAGACGGAAGGCGAATGCCTCTATGAGGGTCAAGTCCATATTGTGGAGGCGCTTGGCGAGGTTACGGTGCTGTATTTCGCTGCCGAACAAGATCAGGATCCCGTAATCGCCAAACTTCCGGGTATTCATGATGGTCTGCGTGGTAAGCCCGTGCGCTTGGTTGCCGATCCCTCGAAGGTTCACGTTTTCAATAACGGGCAGTCATTGCTCTATCGCTGATATCGGGGGATCAATACTCTCCGGTGGCCACGACCTGTCGTGCTTGACGCCGAGACCGGCGATTGCCAACACGGATGGTTTGGAGGTTTGGGCTAGGGGTATGGACTTGCGATATGTCCCTCCAGACGGCGCGACACCCGCCGTTTTATCCGACAGGCGCAGACCGTGTGTGTATTGGGGCACGGTGTCATCGGAAATGACATTGTGCAGGTGGGCTGGGGTGCACCCAGGCAGTGATACCTCTTTGCGAAATACGAATCGGAAGGGTAATGTTGTCACTGCGCGACATATGGTGAAGCGAAGATTTGACTTCGTGGCGGAGGTGTGACGTATGTCAATCAATTGCCTGGCGGTAATGGAAGCTGAGGGATGAACGCTTTTTTCGATGCGCTTGCGACCGTTAAACGGTTGGAGGGGGGCGGGTTTCACCGTCCCACAGGCAGAAGCACTCAGCGACACCATGCATCAGGCGATTGCCGGCGGCGTGGCGACGAAAGCCGAACCGGCGGATCTACGAACCGAATTGATCGATCTGCACGGTCAGCTGCGCGGCGAGATTACAGAGATCAAGAGCGACTTGATCTGGATGAAGGGAGTCGGAGGTGTGATCGTCGCTCTTCCAGCTGTGCCGATCGTGCGTGATCTTCTGGAAGCCCTGATCCAATGACAGTCATCTGCTCCATCGCTGTGGACGATGACTGAAACAGTCGAGGCTAACGCCTGCTGCTTCCGAACTTGCCCATCTCAAGCGCGAAGAGTTCCGGTACGAATTTATCCCCGTCACAGCGGTGGAGCGGGCATGGTATGATCGCGCTGGCTTCCCTTCGGATTATTGATTTGAGACGGTTCGCGAATGAAATCCATATTTTCTAGTGTGGAGCGTCACCTGAATTGCGGATCGCAAGATCAATCGATCCTCGGGAGCATATTGGACCGACGAGCCGATTTACCTTGGATGATTCCCACGGATGGGTTATGGCTCTTTCTGATATTCCCGACCGATGAGTCGGGATTGAGCGAAGTGGTCGCCTAACCGGGGTTTTCTCGGTCGTTGCGTGTTTTTGGCTGACCGACACATAGCCAACCGATAGTGTGGACGGAATGGCATTACGGTTTATTCCTCAGGTGCCAAGGATCCGCAGCCCAGTCCATGCGCTCCGGGATTCACCCGGACCGGGGTCGCTTTCGTCACTGTGGACAAGCCATCGTTCTGCGAATAAATCGGCGAGGCTTCCAACAAACAGCGAAAATTCGCCAGATGACCAGCCTTAACGATATCAGAACGGCCTTTCTCGACTATTTCCGCCGCAACGACCACGAAGTCGTAGCTTCCTCACCGCTCGTGCCGAGAAACGATCCTACACTCCTCTTCGTCAATTCCGGCATGGTTCAGTTCAAGAACCTGTTCACTGGCATAGAGCGCCGTGATTACTCGCGGGCCGTGACCGCCCAGAAATGCGTCCGCGCCGGTGGCAAGCACAATGATCTCGACAATGTCGGCTATACCGCACGGCACCATACGTTTTTCGAGATGCTGGGTAATTTTTCGTTCGGCGATTACTTCAAGGAAGCGGCGATTCCTCTCGCTTGGGAACTTCTCGGCAAGGACTTCGGAATCGACAGTGATAGACTGTTGATCACCGTTTACCATACGGATGACGAAGCGGCCCGGATATGGAAAAAAGCCGGCGTGCCGGAAAATCGGATCATCCGTATCGCGACCGACGACAATTTCTGGCAGATGGGTCCAACCGGACCCTGCGGACCATGCAGCGAGATATTCTATGACCACGGGGATCACGTTCAGGGAGGGCCACCCGGCAGCGCGGAAGAGGACGGCGACCGGTTCGTCGAGATCTGGAACATCGTATTCATGCAGAACGAACGCTTCGAGGATGGCTCAACGGTCGATCTCGAAATGCAGTCGATCGATACCGGTATGGGACTCGAGCGGATCGGGGCGCTTCTGCAGGGCAAGCACGACAATTACGACACGGATACGATGCGTGCGCTGATCGAAGCGAGCGCGGACGCGATCGGCTCCGATCCCTACGGGCCGCAAAACGTGCATCATCGGGTGATTTCGGATCATCTGAGATCGACGGTGTTTCTGATCGCGGACGGTGTGACACCGTCGAATGAGGGACGCGGAAACGTTCTGCGGCGAATTATGCGACGGGCGATGCGCCATGCGCATCTTGCCGGGGCCCAGGAACCGGTGATGCATCGATTGGTGTCCGCGCTGGTGAGCGAAATGGGACGCGCCTATCCCGAACTCGTTCAGGCACAGCCGATGATCGAAGAGACCCTTAGGATGGAGGAGACCCTTTTTCTGAAGACGCTCGAACGGGGGCTTAGGCTCCTTGACGACGAAGTTTCGAGGCTGGCGGATGGTGCCGATCTGTCGGGAGCGGCGGCATTCAGGCTTTACGACACTTACGGATTTCCGCTTGACCTGACCCGAGACGCGCTTCGTGAGCGGGGGCGCGGGGTCGACGTGGCGGGTTTCGATGCGGAGATGGAGCTGCAAAGAGCCGAGGCCCGGAAAGCATGGTCCGGTACCGGCGACCTGCGAGACGCACCGGTCTGGTACGATCTGGCCGAAGACCATGGCGCGACCGAATTCCTGGGATACGAGGCGGAGACCGCCGAGGGTCAGATCATCGCCATCGTGATCGATGGATTGAAAGTCGAAGCCCTTGCGGAAACCGAGACCGGCTGGGTTGTGGTCAACCAGACGCCCTTCCATGGTCAAGCGGGTGGTCAGGCGAGCGATCAGGGAACCGTCAGGACGGTGCCGGAAGGTCAATGCGGTGGTGAGGTCTCGGATGTGCGGCGCTTCGCCGATGGCCGGGTATTCGCCCATGAGGTGAGGATCGGCAAGGGCCGTCTTGCGGTCGGCGATGCCGTGTCGCTGGAGATCGATCATGATCGCCGGAGCGCGATCCGTGCCAATCACTCCGCCACGCATCTGCTGCATGAGGCTCTGAGACGGACCTTGGGCGATCACGTCGCGCAACGCGGATCACTGAATGCACCCGACCGGTTGAGATTCGATTTCAGCCACCGGAAGGCGTTGAGCTATGGGGAACTCAGGGCGGTTGAGGAAGAAGTGAATTCCTATGTGCGGCAGAACTCGCCCGTTGAGACAAGGATCATGACGCCCGACGACGCACGCGCTATTGGGGCGCAGGCGCTGTTTGGCGAAAAATACGGGGACGAGGTTCGTGTTGTCTCCATGGGAACGGCGCTGACCGGAAAAGGCATCGATGGTACTGCCTATTCGATCGAGCTTTGCGGCGGCACCCATGTAAGGCGGACCGGCGACATCGGGCTCTGCGTCGTGCTCAATGACAGCGCTTCCAGCGCCGGTGTGCGCAGGGTCGAGGCGCTCACGGGACAGGCCGCGCTTGAGCACGTGAACGCACAGTCGGCGGCGATCGGGGAACTCGCGGATCTGCTCAAGGCCCAGCCCTCGGAGCTGGCGGAGCGCGTTCGTTCGCTGGTTGACGAGCGCAAGCGATTCTCGACCGAGGTTACGCAGCTACGTCGTGAACTCGCGATGGGTGGTCGTGGGGCCGGTGAGGATACAGACACGAAGATTCGCGAGGTGGGTGGAACCGCGTTTCTGGCTCAGGTGCTCAACGGTGTAAGCGGCAGGGACCTGCCCAGTCTGGTTGACGAGCACAAGGCGCGGATCGGTACCGGGACGATCCTTCTTATCGCGGATACGGGCGGCAAGGCCGCCGTGGCTGCGGGGGTGACCGATGATCTCACCGATCGGATCAGTGCCATCGAGGTCGTTCGCGCCGCCGTCGCCGAACTCGGTGGCAAGGGCGGGGGCGGTCGCCGGGATCTGGCGCAGGGTGGCGGGAGAGATGCCGCAAGGGCTGACGCCGCGGTCAGGGCAGCGGAAATGGTATTGGAAGGAGCGACGCAATGAGCGCACTTTGGATCGCGCATGTGACGGTTACGGATGAAGAAGCCTATGCGAAATACGCGGCTTTGGCGACGGAGGCGATCGAGCGGGGCGGTGGCGAGATCCTCGCACGTGGTGGTCGATACGTTCAGCTTGAAGGGGGCGATAGAGCCCGCAACGTGGTGATCCGCTATCCCAGCGTTGAGGCGGCACAAGCGGTCTACGATTCAGATCTGTACCAACAGGCGCTGAAACACGCGGCCGGTGCTTCGGAACGGGAAGTCGTGATCGTTGAGGAGCTTTGATATCGCGCTTTCGCCGCGATCGTACGATTCGTGTCATGATTGATGCAGGTTTGATGTATCTTGGCAGCAGGGCTGCGATTGAAAGGTTGGCTGGCCAGATCGCCTACGCTGACGAGCAATGGTGCGCGCTATGGTAGCCGAGACCGTAGCGGATGGGTATATAGATGGTAGCGTAACCCAAAGAGTTACCGGTGGTCACGGAACACGCGGCCAAGATGCGGAGCGCACCGGATAACCAGCCATCAGAGAATCGATTTGCGGACACCAAGGCTTGATGAAGAAAAATGCGACGCGGATCTGGTGGCGATGCGGGGTGACCGCACGCAATGTTCGAAGCTGCGGGCACAACTGACTCCGGATGGAATGGCTTTGGCGTCCAAGCGATGATTTCTTTCCGAGGGTAAATGGCCCCAATGGAAACCGCCGGTCGTTCGATCGATTCGTTGCATCGGCGGTTGATTCACCTTGCCGCTTCGGACTGCGATGTGCAGTCTGGGAACAGTCCAGAGGATAGAGGAGAAATGGAAATGAAATCAGCACTGACGGCTTTCGCGCTGGCGGGAATCATGTCTGCGGAAGCGGCGCTTTCGGAAACTCCGGATCTTGGTGGGCGTGAAGTCGTGGTCGTCACCGAGAACGCCTATCCGCCCTTGCAGTTCGTGGATCCGAAGTCCGGCGAGGCGATCGGGTGGGAATATGACGCCATGGCCGAGATAGGAAAACGACTGGATATCAACGTTGTCTACGAGAACATCAGCTGGGACGCGATGATCGCGGCGGTGAGCGAAGGTCAGTATGACATGGGAATGACGGGCATCACCATCCGTGAAGATCGCATGGAGAAGGTTGACTTTTCCGAGTCCTATATGACCTCGCAGATGTTGATGATCGTCGCGGGGGACGAAACACGCTTCGACAACGCCGAAAGTTTGGGGATTATGTAGCAAAGTGCCGAACGCGGCTGTGCCGGACTCCAGTAACCGGCTAGCCGTTGTTCATTCCGGTTTGTCCACATATTTAATCTTGACGGGTTTGCATAGCGCGTCAACGGCTTTCTCAAAAGACGCGTTAACCCGCATATCCGCATGTAATTCCGGCTTGCTTATACGATAATCGCTCCTGGCAATCCGGACTTCCCTAGGCTCAACTTTCTCTCCTTTCATGATCAACTCCGTCATTTGATTTCCTCCTGTTACGCCGCGAGCCTCGTTATCAGGTATTCCATGCCCCTGTTTCCCTTCACGGAATTGCAGCGTCCGCACAGAAGCTGGAGGTTTCCGATGTGGTCTGTCCCTCCCCTGGATCGCGGAATGATATGATCGACCGTGAGGTTCGGCAACTGGAAGTGCGTTTTGCATCCGTTGCAGTTACCGCTTTGCTCGCCATACAGAAGCCGTCTGTTCTTCACGTCATTGTAGCGGATCAGCTTGCCGATATCGGTGCGCTGCGGGATGTCGGTGCGGTTGACCACCGTATGGTGGGCGAACATGCCCAGCTCGTTCCTGAGCCGCAGCAGCACCAGTTCAGCGGCCTTCGGTGAAACATCTATCCCAACCCATTCCCTGCCCAGATCCTGCGCCGCTATGCACGCCGTCGCGCAGCCGCAGAACGGGTCCAGAATTATGTCTCCCTCGTTGGAACTCGCGGAGATGATCCTTTCAAGAAGTGAACGGGGCTTCTGCGTGGGGTAGCCCGTGCGCTCCTTGGCCTGGGAGTTGAGATAGGAAATGTCCCAAACGTCGCGCATGGACTTCATACGACTTGTGTCATCCGTGTAAGAGTTTGAATCATAAGTCACTGATATGATTAAACCATTGTTTTCATGGAGTTGACGCCCTCGCCACCCGCCTGAGCAGGAACCGGCAGGCGGCCAGCGTTCGTTCGTGCCTCACTCACGCCCGGACCGGTGGCGCGTGATGCCTCACCCCGGATGCCGGCGGGTTCCCGCAGAGGCGCTCATAGTCCTTCGACAGGCGGCGGCACCGGCCCATCCAGGCGAAGGTCCGCTCCACGACCCACCGGCGGCAGGGAACAGTGAACCCTTTGACATCCTCCGGTTTTTCGACGATCCTGATCACGTCCGGCAACCCCATCCCCCCAGGCCGCTCCCGCAGCTTCGGACCCGGGTGGCCACCGTCGGCGAACGGCCTGCACACCGTGGGCACCGTCTCCAGCAGCTTCGCGATCAGGTCCGGCGCCCCGTCCCGGTCCTGGATGTCGGCGGTGTGAACCGTCATGACGATCGGTGTGCCGTCGGCGTCCACGATCAGGTGCCTTTTCCTCCCCTTCACCTTCCTGCCGGCGTCGTGGCCGCGGGGGCCGCCGCTCTCCGTGGTCCTCACCGACCGGCTGTCGACCGGGGCGGCGGTCGGCTCCGCGGAGCGCCCCGAACACCGCCGCGCGAGGTCCCGGAGACGATGCACGAGACGCGCCAGGAGCCCGCTCCGCCGCCATGCGTAAAAATAGTTCCGGTCGGTGGAAAACGGTGGATATCCAGAGGGTAACGCGCGCCACTGGCATCCCGTGGACAGGATATACCGGCCCGCGCCGGACACCGACCGAAGGTCGACCTCGCGCGGCCGTCCCATCCTTCCCTGCTTCGGAAGCATCGGCTCGACGACGGTCCATTCGGCGTCGGTCAGGTCATTTTGACTGTGGTCGTCCGAGCGCTTATGGAGCTGTTGGGTGGTCCTGTCCCAGGGCATGGCGATCTCCGGATTTGGGTAAACGGTCAATCTGGAATACCACATCCTGCGGGACCACTCAACTTATGGAACAAACTCTAAGACTGTTCTATCGTCCCTTCCGCGAAAACCGTTCGCCTCGCGCCTTTGTGCCTGGATTTGGCGCTGTAGGCTTCCTGAAGTGCGTTGAATGCCGTTTTGCAGGATACCGCATAGAACAGAATTATGTCGTGCATCCGTTGGAAATGTTTTGTCGCTCCTGTCCATCTCTGATAGCTCCACACGATTTCATTCCTGAACGCCTTCCGACCGAACACGGCGTCCATGACCAGCTTCAGGTAGTGGCTCATGGTCGGATCGCAGTGGAGATAGATTGAACCGGTTGGCTTCAGGATACGCCGCATCTCCAGCAGCCGCGCCGCCATGTGGATCAGATAGGCCTTATCGCTTTTGGTCATGGCAGCGGCGATGACCCGGTTAAGGGCCGGTTCCTTCGCCTCGATCAGGTCAAGCCATGCGATGTCCACGTCCGCCAGCGTCCACGTGTCCCTGAACGCCGCCCCCGCCGCTTCGCTACCGATCGGGGCCGCGTAGTTGGCTTTCGAGTTGAACGGCGGATCAAGGTAGATCAGGTCCACGCATTCGGAGTTCATGCCCCGCATGATAGGAAGGTTGTCACCCGTCCAGACCGTCTGGTTGGACCAGTTAGCTTCCACCGGTCAGTGCCTCGCCCCGGACGGCAGTCCGTTGTCTGCGATCAGTTCCCTGTAGCGCAGCCGCTTACCAACCCCGCCGTCCGCCATCGCGGCCATGATGCATATCGTGTCCCCTTCACGAAGGTTGTGGCGCGTTACGAACTCATCCACATACCGATGCATGTGCTTTCTGCTGAACTTGTGGAATGTGCCTTTGTGCGCCCGCTTGAGCATCGCCCAGAACGACTCTACGCCATTCGTATGCGCGTCGTCCCGCACGTATTCCCCGGAACTGTGGCGCACTGTTTCGTGCTGGCGCTTCATGCCTACGTATGACGCGTTGTCGTCGGTATAGACCTGCGCTTTCGGTTCGGTGCGTTCCTCGACGAAGCCCTGAAGCGTCTTTGCCTTTGTGTCCGTCACCACCCTGGCGGCAACCTGGCCGGTGTCGCGGTCCTTGACGCCAGCCACTGCCGTCTTGCCAACCGTTCCACGTCCGGCCTTCAGTCTGTCTTTCGCGTGCTTGTTGCGCTCAAGGCCGCCGACGTAGGTTTCGTCGGCTTCCACCGGACCGGCGAACACGGGGTTTTCTTCGGCAAGTGCAACCCTTAGGCGATGCGCAAGGAACCATGCCGAACGCTGGTTGATGTTCAGGTCCCGATGCAGCTTCATGGACGACACGCTTTTCAGGCTTGTTGACAGAAGATAGGTGGCGATCATCCAGACCTGGAAACCCAGCTTTGAGCTTTCCATCACCGTTCCCGTTTTGGCGCTGAAGCGTTTCGCGCATTCCTTCGACCGGCAACGGTATGGCATGGACTTGTGCTTTGCGCCCGTCTGGACATTCTTCGATCCGCAGTGGGGGCATTCAATGCCATTCGGCCACCGCCGGTTTACAAACCATGCCTCCGCCGTAGCGTCATCTGGAAACCTCTGGAAAAGCTGGATAATGCTGATCCCGTTTCGGTCTGATTTTCCGGCTGTGCAATGACGCGACATGATTCGTCTCCCCAAGTGACAATTGTCAATTTAGAGAAGAGTGCCGAAACCGTCAGCCCCTCTTCGGCACTTTTCTACATAGTGTCCGCCAGAAAACTGCCAAGCTGCGGTTTTTTCGCGGCCCCCGTTCCGCTCTGAAGTGCAACACCGTTGATGGTGGGAAGCCGCGTTTCGGGTGCAGCATCTTGCGAATCGGCCAGATAACGGCGACAGTCCCGGTGAACGAGCCGAGGAGAGTGTCATGCCCGAGGGCTACCGTCATCTGACCTTCGACGAAAGATGCCAGATATACGCGCTGAGGAAAAGCGGGCTTTCGAACGGGGCCATCGCCAGGCAGCTGGGCCGCCATCCGGCCACCATATCGCGGGAGATCCGACGCAACGGCGGCGGGCGGGGATACCGGCAGGGACAGGCGTGGAGGAAGGCCACCGGGCGCCGGAGCGAGGCCTCTTCGGTCCCGGGGAAGCTGACGGAGGAGCGCTGGGCGAAGGTCGTGGCGAAGCTGGAGGAGGGCTGGAGCCCGGAACAGGTCCCGGGGCGTCTCCGGCTGGAGGACCCCGGCATGGTCGGCCGTCAGCGGATATACGACCTCGTACGCGCGGACCGCAGGGACGGAGGAACGCTTTTCGGGCACCTGCGGCGGCGGGGAAAGAAACCGAACTGGAAGGGTGGCCGCCACGCGGGCCGGGGTCACATCCCGGGCCGGAGGGACATCTCGGAGCGCCCGAAAGAGGTCGGGGCGAAGGCGAGAATCGGCGACTGGGAAGCGGACACGGTGATCGGCGGGGGACACAGCGGTGCGGTGGTGTCGCTTGTGGACAGATGCTCGAAATTCACGCTTCTCCAACGGGTTGACGGAAAGAAGGCGGAGGCGGTCGGCGAGGCGATGACCGACCTTCTCAAGGGGCTCGGCGCCAGGGTCCACACGATCACGGCGGACAACGGCAAGGAGTTCGCGGGGCACGCGAAGGTGGCGAAGGCGCTGGAGGCCGACTTCTTCTTCGCGACGCCCTATCACTCGTGGGAGCGGGGCCTGAACGAGCACACCAACGGGCTGCTGCGCCAGTACCTGCCGAAGGGGACCGACCTGCGGCAGGTCACGGACGCCCGCGTGAAGCGGGTCCAGGACATCCTGAACGCGCGCCCCCGCAAGGCGCTCGGCTACCTGACGCCGGCGGAGGCTTTCGCGCGGGCGCGGCCTCCCTGAGGCGCTTCGCCCCGTCGGCCGACGGGGGAGAGGGAATTCCGCAGGCGCGCCCGCCCGGTTTCGGTCGGGCCACCCCTTCCCTCGCCCGGACGGGCGCGCCACCTCCCGCCGCGGGGCCTTGCCGCCGCCGGGAGGCCCGGTTACGCTCCGATCCGAAGGGACAGCCGCCGTATTCCGCGTGGAATCCGGGGCCCTGGCCGGAAAATCCCTCAACACCGGCCCGCCTCCTCCGCTCGGGCCACGCCCTCGCTCCGGAGGCGGGCCGGTGTTGCACTTCGGACTGGAAGTGGGGCGGTAAATGACGGAATTCGCCTTGCGAAGAATCACCGGATATGGCAGTCAGGGGGCGGATTCGCCACCATATGCCGCGGAATCCGCCAATCCTCCCCTTCAGGAGCCCCCCATGCGCAAGGTCCACGACACCCAGCGGCGGCTCGACGCCCCCGACATCACGAGGATCAGGCTGAACGTGAAATCGAGGGACGACATCCCGGCGATCCTGATCGGCCTCCAGGACCTCTACAGCGACGAAGGGACCCGAAAGCGGCTGTTCCGGCTTCTGGACAGGATGGTGCTGCCCGGAAGGAGCCGCCGGGTCGGCAGGCCGGGGATGGAACTGTGGACCATCCTGGTGCTGGGGGTCGTGAAGCAGGGTCTCGGGTGCGATTTCGACCGGCTTCAGGAACCGGCGAACCAACACATCTCGATCCGGCGAATGATGGGCCACGGATCATGGGACGTGGACGGATACGAATACGAATACCAGCGTCTGGTTGACAACGTGTCGCTCCTCACGCCGGAACTCCTCGCCGAGGTCGGAAGGATGGTCGTGGAGAGGGGCCACAGGGTGGCCGGAAAAAAGCCTGGCGCCGCGTTGCGCGGCCGCTGTGATTCCTTCGTGGCCGGGACCGACGTGCACCATCCGACCGACCGCAGCCTGCTGATGGACGCGGCGCGGTGCATGGTCCGGGACGTGTCCCGGGCCTGCGGGGGGCTGGGGCCACCCGGCTGGCGGCAGAAGGAATACCTTTGGAAAAAGCTCCGGAAAGGCTACCTCCGGGTGGCCACGTCACGGCTCGCCAACTCCCGCCCGAGGGACGTGGAGGCGCTGCTCCGGCTCGCCCTGAAGCTGGCGGACAGGGCGGAGGCCAGCTGCGCGGAGATCGACGATATGTTGGGCATCCCGGGCTCATCGGACAGTATCCGGGGCTTCATCGGCCATGTCAGGCACCAGGCGGACCTGACCGGACGGCGGATCCTGAAGGGAGAGACGATCCCGCACCGCGAGAAGGTGCACTCGATATTCGAGCCGCACACCCGCTGGATATCGAAGGGAAAGGCCGGGGTCCCGGTGGAGCTCGGCGTTCCGGTCTGCGTCCTTGAGGACCGTCACGGATTCCTCCTGCACCATTCGGTGATGTGGGAGGGGAGCGACGTGGACGTGGCGGTCCCCATGGTGGAGGAGGCGCGGGCCCGGTTCCCCGACCTGTCGGTGGTGAGCTTCGACCGTGGTCTGCACAGCCCCTCGAACCGGCTGAGGCCTGCCGGGATGCTGGAGCTGAACGCCATGCCGCGGAAAGGCAGGCTGTCGAAGGCGGACCGTGTCCGGGAAAGCGGGGAGGCGTTCCGCGGGGCGCGGCGCGCCCACGCCGCCGTCGAATCGGCCATCAACAACCTGGAGCACCGTGGCCTCGACCGGGTGCGGAGCCACGGAAAGAAGGGTTTCGCCCGCACCGTGGCGCTGGCGGTGCTGGCCGCGAACGTCCACCGCCTCGGCCTGATGCTCCGGGCGAGGGAGCGCCTCAGGCTCCCCGCCGCCGCCTGACCGGGGCGTCCACCGGTGAACCGGCCCATGGAAGGTCCCGCCGCTGCGGGGCCCGCACCGGCGTGCCCGCGGGCCGGCGGAGGCCCGGATGTTCACCATATGTTCCCGCCACCGACCGTCCCGTCGAAGCCCCGGGCGGCGCTCCGACGGGCCCGGCCAGGGTCCCGTGAAGCCGGAATCCGCCGGATTCGGCCCGATCCCCGGAAAAACACGGGGTTTTCTGGCAGACACTACATAATCCCCGAAAGTTTTGCCGCCGACCCCGAGCTTCTGGCGGGCGCGCAGCCCGGCACAACCCCGTTCTATGTCACCATCTATGACATCCTTGACGGCAACGAAGCCAATCCGCGTGTCATACAGTTCGAGACTTTCGGGGCGGCGCTTCAGGCCCTGCGGACGGGCGATGTCGATCTGGTGCTGTCCGACAGCACGGCGGCGAACGGGTATGTCTCCGCCTCCGAAGGCAAGCTCAAGCTGGTGGGGCAACCTCTGGGCACCGAAGAGTTCGGTTTCATTTTTCCGAAGGGCAGTGATTTGGTTGGCCCGATGAACGCGGCGATCGCGGAAATGAGGGCCGACGGAACGCTCGACGCGCTGAATACGCGGTGGTTCCTCGAATACAAGATGGGCCGGTAGCTGAGTGCCGCCCCTTCGGTTGAAGGGGCGGTTTTTGACCGAGTTCGCGAATGAACGCGCCTGCGCCTCGCGACGACGAGTTCCCGTGGTGGCTCGTCGCCGTGCTGGTGCTCGGGGGATACGCTCTCTGGCAGGTGCTGTCGGATAGCCTGCACCGACAGATACTCGTCACGCTACTAAAGGGCGTGAGGATCACGGTATTCGTCACCCTCGTCAGTTTCGCGCTGGCTTCGGGTGTCGGACTGCTGCTCGCCCTAGGGTCTTCGTCGAATTGGCGGGTCATACGTCAGTTCACGCGATTCTATATCGAGATCGTGCGTGGTGTGCCGATTATCGTGCTACTGCTTTACGTCGCTTTCGTGCTCGCGCCTGCCCTGGTCGAGCTGATCAACTGGATTGGTGCCAGACTTGGCTTTGATCCAATCCGATCACGTGACTTTCCGCTGCTTTGGCGGGCGGTTCTGGCGCTGGTGATCGCCTACTCGGCCTTTATCTCCGAGGTGTTCCGCGCCGGTTTCGCCTCAGTTCCCGCGGGTCAGATCGAGGCCGCCAACGCATTGGGGTTTTCCGGTTGGCACCGCTTCCGTTACATCGTCTTTCCGCAGGCGATAAAGGTGGTGTTGCCGCCTCTGGGCAATGATTTCATCGCGCTCGTGAAAGACAGTTCGCTGGTCTCGGTGCTGGGCGTGCTGGACGTGACGCAACTGGGTAAAGTGACCGCGGCGAGCAATTTCCGCTACTTCGAGACGTATAACATTGTCGCGTTGATCTATCTTGGGGTCACGATCAGTCTTTCGCTGGGCCTGAGGCGGTTGGAGCGCGGCCGTCGGCGTGAAGCCGATCGCGGTTAGCGCCGTGAATATCGGTCGCCGTGCTGCGTTGCCGATGTGCAGGAGCTGAAGATATGAGTGTCGGATGGATAGGTCGTCAGCGCATATTTCCATGGCATGTCGGCGGCGACGGGATCCGGAACACCTCCGGCAAATTCACCACGTCGCCTTTCATACTGTCAACCATTTTTCAGGGAGCCGTCCGGTATGAAGCGAGAATCGCTACGAATTCAATTCCATGCCTCTTTAACAAGCGCCCGGTAGGCGTCGGACCTTTCCCGATATCGCCATTCACGAAGACAGAGCAGCGTTGAGGTTTTCATCAACCCTTTCGAGGAAGCCCATCGTCGTCAGCCATTCCTGATCCGGTCCCACCAGCAGGGCGAGATCCTTGGTCATGCTCCCGCTCTCCACGGTTTCGACTATCACCCGTTCCAGCGTCTCGGCGAAATTGCGCAGGGGGGCGTTTCCGTCAAGTTTGGCACGATGCCTGAGCCCGCCGGTCCAGGCATAGATCGACGCGATGGAATTGGTCGACGTCTGGTTGCCCGCCTGGTGCTGGCGATAATGGCGCGTGACGGTTCCATGCGCGGCCTCGGCCTCGACTACCTTGCCGTCCGGCGTCATAAGCTGGGAGGTCATGAGTCCAAGCGAGCCAAAACCCTGAGCCACCGTGTCGGACTGAACGTCACCGTCATAGTTCTTGCAGGCCCAGACATATCCGCCGGACCATTTAAGCGATGCGGCGACCATGTCGTCGATCAAACGGTGCTCGTACTGGATCCCCTTGGCTTCGAAACGATCCTTGAATTCCTCCTCGTAGACCTTCTGAAAAATGTCCTTGAAGCGACCGTCATAGGCTTTGAGGATCGTGTTCTTTGTGGAAAGATAGACAGGCCAGCCAAGGTTCAGGCCATAGTTCATCGAGGCACGGGCGAAATCGTAGATCGACTGATCCAGATTGTACATCGCCATCGTGACACCGGCGCCGGACGCGTCGAAGACATCCCGCTCGATCACCTCTCCATCGGCGCCCTCGAATCGGATGGTCAGCTTGCCCGCTCCGGGAAACGTGAAATCGGTTGCACGGTACTGGTCGCCGAACGCATGGCGTCCAACCACGATCGGCTGCGTCCAGCCGGGAACGAGCCGCGGGACATTCCTGCAGATGATCGGGGCGCGGAAAATAACACCGCCCAGGATGTTGCGGACCGTGCCATTGGGGCTTCGCCACATCTGTTTGAGCCCGAACTCCTCCACACGGGCTTCGTCAGGCGTGATGGTCGCGCATTTCACGGCGACTCCAACTTCCCTGATCTTTTCAGCCGCATCGACGGTGATCCGGTCATCCGTTCGGTCACGCTCCTGAATCGACAGATCGTAATAGAGCAGATCGACATCAAGGTAGGGCAGGATCAGCTTCTTCTTTATGAAGTCCCAGATGATGCGGGTCATTTCATCCCCATCCATCTCGACGATGGGATTCTCCACCTTGATCCTTGTCATGCGGTTGGCTCCTTCTGGCCGTGGTTTCGCGGAAAGTGGACCGGTCTATATCCCGTTCCGATGTTGGGAGTAAGTTCGGTATGCCATAGTATACTGATTTGTCGCACCCGCTAAATATTCTCCATCTGGCCGATCACGATCCATCCGCAGGTGCCGTCTCGATGAGTCGCCCTGCGGAACGGATCGCTTTGGAGGTGCCTCCCCGAGCCCAGGCGATCCGGATCCGTCACCACCGCCACTTTCATATATGTTACCTGGTTGTTTCCGTCAGCCGACGACGGACATAGGCGTTAACTTCGGCGAGCATATCCTCCATATGCGGTTCTTCGAAGAAATGCCCTGCCTCGTCGACCTCGATATGAGTGATCGTAATTCCCCGCTGCTCGTGAAGTTTCTCGACCAGAATTCGCGTGTCCTCCGGCGGGGCGACGCGGTCGGCCGAGCCGTTGATGATCAGACCGGAAGACGGGCAGGGGGCGAGAAACGAAAAATCATACATATTCGCCGGTGGCGAAACGCTGACGAAGCCGGATATCTCCGGGCGCCGCATCAGAAGCTGCATACCGATCCAGGCGCCGAAGCTGAAGCCGGCGACCCAGCAATGTTTCGCATTCTGGTTGATAACCTGAAGATAGTCGAGCGCGGAGGCCGCATCGCTCAGCTCGCCAATTCCCTGATCATATTCTCCCTGACTCCGCCCGACACCACGAAAGTTGAAGCGTAATACGGTGAAACCCATCTTGAAGAATTCATAATGCAGGTTGTAAACAACCCGATTGTTCATCGTCCCGCCAAACTGCGGATGCGGGTGCAGTATGATCGCGATCGGGGCGTCTTTGGTTTTCTGCGGATGATAGCGTCCCTCAAGCCGTCCTTCGGGACCCGGAAATATGATTTCTGGCATTGATCCTCTCATATGTGGCGTCACGGCTCCGCGACGATCCTTGACGCAAGAGGGCAAACTCTTTAGAATCGTTCTAAAGTTAGATCACCGTATGCTGTCCTAGATTGTCTGGAATTAATGGTCCGACGGCACGTCGTCAACGCCAAGGCACGGCCAGCGCGCAGCGGAAGGGAGGCATAACGTGAAACTCAGCACAAAGGGCCGGTACGCAATGGTCGCGCTGGCGGATCTCGCCGAGCAGCCGGATGGCAGGCTTGTCTCGCTTACGGAGATATCGAAGCGGCAGGACATCTCTCTGCCCTATCTGGAGCAGCTGTTCGTCAAGCTGCGACGGGCGGGACTTGTGGACTCCGTGCGCGGTCCCGGAGGCGGTTATCGGCTCGCCGCTCCCGCAAGCGACATCCGGATATCGGAGGTGCTTGGTGCGGTCGACGAAACCTTGAATGCGCTGCATACCGGAGCTGGAGCTCAGGGTGGTGTCTCGGGTAGCCGGGCGCAGTCAATGACAAACAGGTTGTGGGAATGTCTTTCCGCACACGTTTATGTCTTTTTACACCAGACGCGGCTTTCGGATGTCTCCAACAACGAACTTGCCCCATGTCCGGCCGTTCCGACCCTCTTCCCGGTGGTGGATGAATGACGGACGGCCGCTTCACCCATATGGTTCCTCGGTTCCGCAGCGTCCGTGACCGCCTTGAATGGAGGACGGGGTGCGGTCCCGGGCGGAGCGACCGGCTGAGGCTTCGGCGTGGCTGAGAGGATCTATCTAGACTGGAACGCCAGCGCGCCGCTGAGGCCGGAAGCGCGGTCAGCGATGGTGGCGGTGATGGGGCTATCGGGCAATCCCTCTTCGGTGCATGCTGAGGGGCGGGCGGCACGGGCGACGATCGAACGCGCAAGGACCCAGATCGCCGCTGGCCTTGGCGCTGATGGCGCTGATATTGTCTTCACCTCCGGCGCGACCGAAGCGGCCTCTCTGGCGATGGAAGGACGGAACCTTTGGGCCGCGGGCATCGAACACGACGCGGTCGCCGCTTGGGTGAACCTGAAGCTTGACACCGACAGCTATGGTATGGTCGCCGTGCCGGAGCCCGGTGTGTCAACGCTGCAGCTTGCCAATTCCGAAACCGGAGTCGTGCAGAAACCACCGGAGGGTCTGGCGGTCTGTGACGCGACGCAGGCATGGGGAAAGCTGCCGGTGGCGTTCAACTGGATTGGCGCCGAAATGGCTCTGGCCTCGGCGCATAAACTTGGCGGGCCCAAAGGCATCGGTGCCTTGATCATGAAGCGCGGGTGTGACCTCGAAGCGCGGATCCGTGGTGGCGGTCAGGAAATGGGCCGTCGATCGGGAACGGAAAACCTTGTGGGGATCGCAGGCTTCGGAGCCGCCGTCGAAGCCGCCACGCGTGATCTCGAAAACGGCGTCTGGGACGAGGTTCGGAAACTTAGAAATATTCTAGAAAACGGCATTGCGGCTGGCTCATATCAGACTATTTTCATAGGAACGGACTCGAAGCGGCTTCCGAACACTTCGTGCTTCGCCTGTCCCGGATGGAAGGGGGAGACACAGGTAATCGCTATGGATCTTGCCGGTTTTGGGATTTCTTCCGGGTCGGCCTGTTCAAGCGGAAAAGTGCGGGAAAGCCGTGTGCTTCGCGCGATGGGATATGACAGAGAAGCGGCTCGCTCGGCGGTTCGGGTATCGATCGGGCCTTCCACGACAGAAGTGGATATTGCGCGTTTCGTTGATAGCTGGACCGC
The DNA here is from genome assembly GCA_965201085.1 of uncultured Rhodobacter sp. GTDB lineage: Bacteria > Pseudomonadota > Alphaproteobacteria > Rhodobacterales > Rhodobacteraceae > JAPOUP01. The sequence goes on from CBDAVS010000036.1 coordinate 63,821, forward strand.
GGCCCGACGTAGGGCCGTCGGACGCGACGCTTGAGGAGAGACTGTTATGGCAGCTTTGGAAGACATTCAGGTAAAGGAAGGTGTCGAGGAGGAAACGGTTCAGGCCGTCAAATCCCTCGCCGGAAAATACCGGCACGGCTGGACCACCGACATCGAGACCGAATACGCGCCAAAAGGTATCAACGAAGACATCGTTCGGCTTATTTCGGAAAGGAATGGCGAACCCGGCTGGATGTTGGAATGGCGGCTACATGCGTTTCGTCGTTGGAGCGGACTGCGGGAACCGAACTGGGCGATGGTCAGCTACCCTGCCATCGATTACCAGGACCATTATTACTACGCCGTGCCGAAGGCGATGCTCGAGAAACCCAAATCGCTTGACGAGGTGGATCCGAAGCTACTGGAAACCTACAGCAAGCTGGGTATACCACTCGGGGAACAGATGATTCTCGCCGGAGTCGAAGGTGCGGATGAAGTTCCGGTCGAAGGCCGTAGGGTGGCCGTTGACGCGGTTTTTGACTCGGCTTCGGTAGGAACGACCTTCCAGAAGGAGCTTGCGAAAGCCGGCGTGATTTTCTGCTCGATCTCGGAGGCGATCAGGGAACACCCGGATCTGGTGCGAAAATACCTTGGTTCGGTGGTTCCGGCCAGCGACAACTATTTCGCGACGCTCAACTCCGCCGTCTTCTCCGATGGATCGTTTGTCTACGTCCCACCGAACACACGCTGTCCGATGGAACTGTCCACCTATTTCCGCATCAACGCCGAAAACACCGGACAGTTCGAACGCACTCTCATCATCGCGGACAAGGGTTCCTACGTCAGCTATCTTGAGGGCTGTACCGCACCAAAGAGGGACACGAACCAGCTCCATGCGGCCGTCGTCGAACTCGTCGCGCTCGAAGATGCCGAAATCAAGTATTCAACGGTACAGAACTGGTTTCCCGGCGACGAAGAAGGCCGGGGCGGAATATACAACTTCGTCACAAAACGCGCTGACTGCCGGGGTGACCGGTCCAAGGTCATGTGGACACAGGTCGAGACAGGCTCCGCGATCACATGGAAGTATCCTTCCTGCGTGCTTCGCGGTGACGAAAGCCAGGGCGAGTTCTATTCCATCGCCATCACCAACAACATGCAGCAGGCGGATACCGGAACCAAGATGCTCCATCTTGGCAGGAACACGAAGTCGCGTATCGTCTCTAAGGGGATCAGCGCCGGACGGGCGCAGAACACCTATCGTGGCCAGGTTTCGATGCATCCAAAGGCGAAGGACTCACGCAACTATACCCAATGCGACTCGCTTCTCATCGGTGATAGATGCGGTGCACATACCGTTCCCTATATCGAGGTGCGCAACAATTCATCGCGGGTCGAGCATGAGGCGACGACCTCCAAGGTCGATGACGATCAGCTGTTCTACTGCCGCCAGCGCGGGATGGACGAGGAAGAGGCGGTCGCGCTTGTCGTCAATGGCTTCTGCAAGGAGGTGCTGCAGGAACTGCCGATGGAATTCGCCATGGAAGCGCAGCAGCTCGTCGCGATATCGCTTGAAGGCAGCGTCGGATAATGCAGGGAAAATCGGTCAGCCGGACGCCGATACGCTTCGCATCCGAAACCGGATGCACCGGAGCTTAGTCGGAGAAGAGGGCTGGGAGGAGAAGGATTTCCTGGAGTTCCGCATGGAATTTCGGTAACGTTAAACGGGAAGGCACGGTGCCGATGAAAGGCTATATTCTGTTGCTCGCGCTTACCACCGGTGCGTTTTGCGCCGTCTTCGCGATGTTTGTCGCGACCGTCACCACCGCACTCCAGCTTTGGCAGGTGGCGTGCATCGGTGGAATTTCCGGGTTTCTCGGCAGCCTTTTGGCGAGTCTGGTATGGGGAAGAGGCGACGGTCACGTCGCCCGCCAGGGTGGTGGTGGTGGCTTGCTGGCGAACCTGGTAGGGAAGAGAAAATGACCGGTCGTGTCGTAAACGCTTTCGAGGCGTCGGCGTTTTCGAACGCCCCTGAAGGCAGTAGCCGTTTCGGCGCGAAGATTGCGCCGTTGTCCGATGCGCTTGGAATGTCCGGTCTTGGCGCGATGGTCGTGACCGTCGAGCCCGGAAAAAGCGCGTTTCCGTTTCATAACCATCTTGGCAATGACGAGATGTTCGTCATTCTTGAAGGTAAGGGCACCTATAGGTTTGGACCCGAGAAATTCCCGGTCAAGGTCGGGGATATCTGCGCCGCTCCGAGAGGCGGGCCGGATACCGCCCATCAACTCGTAAATTCGGGAGACGGTCCGCTACGCTATATGGGAATATCGACCATGAACGATCCCGATATCGCCGAATACCCGGACAGCGGTAAATTCGCCGCGATCGGCATCGCGCCGGGGACATCGTTCCTTGATGCTCATATCAAATATGTCGGAAAGCGCGAGGACGCGCATGGCTACTGGGATGGAGAGCGGTTGTAATCGCCCCCGTTCCGGAGAGAGACACAAGACCCGAACCATCGGCTCTTTAGAGGTGGAATATGTTGGTAATCAAAAACTTGCACGCCAAGCTTGAGGAAGAAGACAAGGCCATCCTCAAGGGCGTTGACCTGGCGGTCGGCGCGGGTGAGGTTCATGCGATCATGGGACCGAACGGTTCCGGAAAGTCGACACTTTCATACATTCTTTCCGGCCGCGACGGTTATGAGGTCACCGAGGGGTCCGCGTTTCTTTCGGGTGAGGATGTTCTGGACATGGAACCGGAGGAGCGGGCCGCATCCGGCCTGTTTCTGGCGTTCCAGTACCCGGTCGAGATACCTGGTGTCGGAAACATGACGTTCCTGCGCACCGCGATGAACGCGCAGCGAAAAGCGCGTGGCGAGGCCGAAATCAGCGCCGCCGACTTCCTGAAACTGATCCGTGCCAAGGCGCGCGGGTTCAAGATCGACGCTGAAATGCTGAAGCGACCGGTCAATGTCGGATTCTCGGGCGGTGAGAAGAAACGTAACGAAATCCTTCAGATGGCGCTTCTCGAGCCACGGATGTGTATTCTTGACGAGACGGATTCGGGCCTTGACATCGATGCGATGAAACTCGTCGCCGATGGTGTCAACGCCCTGCGGGACAAAGGTAGGGGGTTTCTGGTGATAACCCACTACCAGCGTTTGCTGAACCATCTCGTACCTGACGTGGTTCACATCATGGTGGACGGTCGCATCGTCAAGGTTGGAGGTAAGGAACTGGCCCTTGATGTCGAAGAGAACGGATATGCCGGAATACTGGATGAGGTTGCCTGAATGGCCGTGCCGAATGTGAAATCCGATCTGACGGAGGCGCGGCTCGCCGTCCAAAGCGTTCCCGAAGCCGCGGCTTGGCTGGAACAGGCCAGAGCGAACGCCGTGGCGCGTGTGCGTGGAATGGGGCTCCCGGACCGGCGGGATGAATACTGGAAATATACGCGTCCCGACAATCTGACCGCGGCAGGCGTTATCCCGGCGGTCGCGCTGGAGCCCGACGGGGTTAGGCTGTTCAGCACAGTAGAAAGATTAAGCATCGTATTCGTCGACGGTGTCTTCGCACCTGAACTTTCGGAAGACCTTGCGCTTGCCGGAGTGCGGATCGAGCGTCTTGCCGATGTTTCCCGTTTGGACATCCACTGGGCGAAGGATCTGTACGGAGTGCTGGAAACCAGCGGGCACTCTCCCGTACTGCGTCCTCTGGCCGCGCTCAACACCGCGCTCGCGACTGACGGTGTCCTCATTCACGTAACGGGGAAGGTTTCCAAGCCGGTAAGTCTGGTCTACCTTCACAAAGAGCAGACCTCCGAAGCGTTTCTGCACCACTGCATCAAACTGGATGCGGGCACCGACCTTACCCTGCTTGAGAAGGGGCCGGCAGCGGCAAGGTTCAACAAGGTCATGGAGGTTGATATCGCGGATGGAGCCGCTTTTCACCATGTGAGGGTGCAGGGTCGTGACCATGAGCGTCGCGCCGTGACCCATATGTTCGCGAGACTTGGCCGGGAGAGCACATTCAAGTCATTCACCTGCACCTTTAACGGTGTTCTGACGCGCAACGAGTGCGTTGTGGAGCTGAGGGGCCCCGACGCCGTGGCCCATGTCGCCGGTGCCGTGGTGGGTGACGGCGATTTTCACCATGACGACACCGTCCTTATCACCCATGAGGCGGCGGGTTGTGAAAGCAGACAGGTATTCAAGAAGGTTCTACGAAACGGCGCCGCCGGTGTCTTCCAGGGCAAGATACTCGTCAAGGCAGGCGCCCAGCAGACCGATGGCTATCAGATAAGCCAGGCGCTCCTACTGGATGAAGACGCGGAATTCTATGCCAAACCGGAACTGGAAATCTACGCCGACGACGTCAAATGCAGCCATGGTTCGACCAGCGGTGCCATCGATGATGAAGCGCTGTTCTATCTTCGATCACGCGGTGTTCCGAAGAGCGAAGCCCAGGATCTGCTTGTGCTCGCGTTCCTGGCGGAAGCCATTGACGAAATAGAGGACAGGACCGTTGCCGATGACATAATCGCGGGGATCCAGGCATGGCTGGACCGCCATCGGGTCTGATGGGGCTGACGTCGGATATATTGGCGACCTATAGATCTCCGCGCACTGTGATGCGACGGCATCTTGATAGAGGGACGGGTGAGGGTAGGGCGCTGATGTTTCTAGTTCTCGCCTGCGCGCTACTTTATCTGGCGCAGTGGCCGCGGCTTCGGCGGGAAGCGTTGATGGATGGAAGCGTGCCGCTGGATATGCGGATGGGAGGTGCTCTGTTCGGATGGATGTTGGTGGTGCCGCTCGCGATGTATGGTGTCGCTTTCATTGCCCGTATGGCGGCGAGGGTATTCGGTGGACGGGGAACGGGCAAATCAGCGAGGTTGGCGCTGTTCTGGTCATTGGTCGCCACCGCACCCCTCTGGATCCTGGGAGCGATGGTCTCTGAATTGTTAGGTCCCGGTTCCCGGGCCGTGCTCTCGACGATGGCGGGCGCCGTCCTTCTCGTGGTCTGGGGGCTCTCGATGATCGAAGCCGAAATTCGCGGAGTGCATGGATGACGGTCCTTGCGGTTGCGATCATTCTGGTCCGGCACGCGCTCAATACCCTCAGAGCGCCGAAGTACGAGGCGCGGTGGGCGATAACAAGTAATTTCGACCGCTCGGAGCGCTGGCAGGCACTGATCCTGAACACCGTGGTCAGCACCCTCCTGCTTTGGCTCTGGACCTATCTTAACACGGCTGACGTTTCCGTACAGCGGGGAAACGTTGAGGCGCTGATCGCGGCCCTCGTTCTCGACAACCCCATATGGGCCGGAAGTATCCAGACCGGTTTCGCCATCGGCTCCGTGTTCGTGCTTCATCATGTCGGGCGGGCATTCGGCGGTGGCGGTGATCTGGATGGTGCGGTTGCGGTGATGGCGTGGATGACCTTCGTGCTCAATCTGGTGAGCCTGGTCCAGGTTGTGGTCTGGCTGGTGGCTCCGATACTGGCCGGTTTGATCGGGCTGTTTTCCGGGATTCTGATCTTCGTTCTGCTAACGTGCTTCTGCGCCGAACTGCACGGTTTCCGATCACTGTTCATGACCTTTATCGGAATCGTCTTCACTATCTTCACCATACTCTTCGGTTTTTCGCTATTGCTGGCCTTGTATTAGGTTTCCATGGTCGGGGTATCGGTACGATGTATGACGTAAATGAGATCCGTAGGGATTTTCCGATCCTGTCGCGGAGCGTGAACGGGAAGCCGTTGGTCTACCTCGACAACGGCGCTTCCGCACAGAAACCCCAGGCGGTGATCGACGCCGTCACGGACTGCTATTCCATGGAATACGCCAACGTACATAGGGGACTGCATTTCCTGTCCAACCTCACAACGGGTAAATACGAGGCAGTCCGCGGAACCATCGCCAGGTTTCTCAACGCCGCAAGCGAAAACGAGATCGTCATGAACTCGGGAACGACCGAGGGCTTAAATATGGTTGCCTATTCCTGGGCGATGCCGAGGATGCAGGCCGGTGACCAGATCGTTCTCAGCGTGATGGAGCATCACGCCAACATCGTCCCGTGGCATTTCCTGCGTGAGCGGCAGGGGGTAGAGCTCGTCTGGGTTGACATCGATGAGTCCGGTCATCTGGATCCCCAGCGGGTGATCGATGCGATCACGCCGAGGACGCGGCTTGTCGCGATGACCCATGTGTCAAACGTTCTGGGAACATGCGTTGACGTGAAAGCGATTTCCGATGGTGCCCATGCAAAGGGTGTTCCGGTGCTGGTCGACGGTTCACAGGCAGCCGTTCACATGCCCGTTGACGTGCAGGATATAGGCTGCGATTTCTATGCCATCACCGGGCACAAGCTGTACGGGCCTTCCGGGTCCGGCGCGATTTACTGCAAAGCCGAGCGCATGGCGGAGATGCGTCCGTTTCTTGGTGGTGGAGACATGATCAAGGAGGTTCACAGGGACGGAATCTCTTGGAACGATCCGCCCATGAAATTCGAAGCGGGGACGCCACCCATCGTCCAGATGATCGGCCTTGGCGTGGCGCTCGACTATCTCAGCGAGCTTGGAATGGATGCGGTTGTCCGGCACGAAGCGTCTCTTCGGGACTATGCCGCCAGTCGCTTGCGAGATATGAACGCGCTGCGGCTTCAGGGCACGACATCCGACAGGGCCGCGATCTTCAGCTTCACGCTTGAAGGCGCGGCGCATGCGCATGATCTCTCCACGGTATTGGATAAGAGGGGTGTCGCGGTGCGCGCGGGCCATCACTGTGCGGGTCCGCTGATGGACCGTCTGGGTCTGACCGCGACATGCAGGGCTTCTTTGGGGCTGTACAACACCAAGGATGAGATTGATACATTGATCGAGGCGCTGGAACTGGCGCAGGACCTGTTTGGTTGATTGGAAGCTGTGCGGGTCGAGGTCCGGATTTCGGGGTTGTGAAGTCCGCCATGATGGTTGATAAGCTTGGGAAAGGCACCCATAGCTCAGCTGGATAGAGTGTCGCCCTCCGAAGGCGAAGGTCGTAGGTTCGAATCCTACTGGGTGCGCCACCTTTTCGTTTTGGATCTGCGGAAGCCTTTCCTTGTCTCGTCAATCGCAAATGCAGGATTGGTGAGCGTGATGGTGATCGCTGCGGCGGCGCGTGACCGGCCTCTGATAGAGATCAGGATCCGATTCACATTCCCGGCGAATGCGCAAGCTATCGGCATGGGCATGACCCGCGAACGACATTCCGATGCCGATACAGGACGCCGCGACCTGAACTGCCCGTTTCGATTAAGAGGGAATCACAGCCATCGCGCGATACGTCGCCAGACTTTCTCTCTGGCCACCTCGTGGCCGCTTTCGATCACCACTTTTTACGACTTCGGCCAGAATCTCCAGTGTCAGGCGCGACACGTTGTCCACCGTTCTCCTGTATTCGTATTCGTCCCAGGCATCGTGGCCGATCATCTGCCGGATCGTGATATACCCGTTTTCACACTCCAGCAGTCAGTCGAAGTCACAGTCGACCCCGAGCTATGCCCGAAAGTTGGTGACGGGGCCGATCCGATCAGGCGGCGGCGCTTTCCTGTATTGTCCCGTCACTGAGCACAACCTCCCTTATGACCTCCGGGAACCGGTTCGGCGCCGGGAGCCTGCGCCGGTTGCCCTTCGCGGACATCATGAGGCGGCGAACCATTGAAAGGGCGGTCTTTCCGCTCAGGCAGTCCCGGGTCTTTCGGGTCCGGCTGCGAACGGTGGCGAACATGCTCCCGGTGGGGTCCGTGGTCCCGATGTGCCTGCGGCGCTCCGCCGGAAAGTGGTGGAAGGCGGGGAGCCCGTCCCGATCCCTGACCGGACTGTCCAATGCCTTTTCGTATTTCACGCCGTGGTTTCCGACGAAGCGGTCGAAGGCCGCGTTGGCGTCGTCCTTCGTCTCGGCCAACCGGATTTCACGCCCCGTCCGGAAGGGGCGTTAAACAGCCCCCGTCCGCCCATACGTGGACGAAACGCCTGCCTGACAGGTCGTGCTTTCGACAGGTCCCGTATTCCTCCTTCCAGGTCGCCCCGGCCCCGTCACCGTCGAGGAGAATGGCCCCTCCGCGTCCGGCCCGGGAAGCGCCGCGGACGACCTGCGTGGGCGCCCGCGGCCTGCCCATTACACACAACTTCCGTCTGGACGCATGGTCCGGTAGGGCTGGCTGGACCGGTCGAGCCGGAGCAGCCGTTCGTAGGTGTCCGCCATCGTCGCGGGCCGGGCGTAGCCCCGCCAGGTCACCTCATGGCCCGGCGGGCGGTCTCCTCTGCGGTTCAGGTCTCCGGCGGCGGCGGTCCCCGCCCGGCGGCGAAGTCCTTCTGCGCCATGACCCCGCAGGGCGGGAACGGCGTTCCGGCCGGCATCTCCGGCGTCTCCCGGCCCAGCGGCGCCATCGCCGCCACCCGCCAGACGGTCACGGCGCTGACGGTGACGGCCCGCTCCGGACGGCCGGCCATTCGGCCCTGCCGCCCCTCCACCCGGCAGCCGGATCTCAGGATCCCGTACCAGTCCCCGATGCGCCGGCGAAGGCGGTACAGGCGGACGGTCTCCGGCGCCTTCGCCTCCGGATCCACCGGAAGCGTCGTCAGCGGCATCCACTCCAGGGGCTTTCCGCCACCATCCGGCGGCGTCTCCTCCCGCAGGTGCGCGGCCCACATCTCCATCTCCCCGGACGCCGCGGCGTCACCCGCGCCGCGCGCGCCGCCCGGGCCTCTTCCGGTTCGCCACCGCCCCCCGCCTCGCGCCGACGCCCGCGGTATCTCCAGCTTCGCGCGGGCCTGCACCGGCCCGGAGCGCATGGCCCCGAACGGCTTCGGCCGGCCGGGACCGAGGCTGCGGCCGCGCCTCCCCCGCACCGGCATGTCGACGTTTCCGGGCCGGGGCCGCTCCTCGGACAGGTCGAACACGTCCGCCCCGCGGTCCATGACCACCAGCGGACGCATGTCCCCGGTCTCCCGCGCCGGCGCCGGGGCCGCCCGCGGGCCCCGCAGCCAGCGCCCGGTCTTTCCGGTGCCGTCGTCCGGCGGGCCGTACCCGATGTGCGGAACGCCCGGGGGGATGCCGCCGCCGTCGACCACCGGCATCGGGTGCATGTGCGGCCCGAGGGTTCCCGGAGGGTTCCGGTCGCGGCCGGTCAGGCCCAGCCCCTCACGGCCCGGACGCGTCGCGAGGTTCGGGTCGGTGCCGTCCCGGACGCACAGGACGCGCTCCGCTCCCCGCATCCGGCCCGGCACCCGCCCGCGGTGCGTGGCCGGGATGGTCTCCGGCGACACCGCCGTATCGCCGGGACGCCCGCCCAGCCGTCCCTGTCAGGGCCGTCGCCCGCTCCCGGCGTCTCCGGCAGGGGTGGCGGGGCGATCCCCGGGACCTCCCGGAAGTCCGGCCGGAGCGGCCGCGGCCAGACCGCCTTCGCCTCCACCGTCCCGCGCGTGCCGCCGCCGCCCCGTCCGGCGGTCCCGCCGACATGGATCCGGTTCGCCGCCCGCAGGCCGGTTCCGTCATGGCCGCCGTCAACGAAGGTCTCCACCGGCGGCGGGCGCGGACCGTGGCGGGCCCCATGGTCGTCGGCCACCCGCCGCAGGAACATCCCCGGCGCCTTCGACGCCAGGCTGCGGTGGTCCACGCCGGGCCGGATCAGGAAACGGCTCATGCGGGCCACCGGCTCAAGGTGGCGCTCCCTCACCTCCCGGTCCCACCCGATCCAGCGGCCGCGTGCGGCGAGGTGCGGGGCGGAGGCGGCCACGCCGATGCCGTCGGGGACGCCGTGCGTGGAGACGGTCAGGCAGCGCGGCTGCCGGCCGACCTGGACCGCGGCGCCCCTCACGCCCCGTCACCAACTTTCGGGCATAGTTCTCGACCCCCCGCTCATTGACCAGACCGAGCAAAAGGATTGTCCAGTGCTCCGTCCCCGGCCTCCCGATGCGGTTCTTCTTCTTCTTTTTCGGCAGCACTATCCCATGCAGCAGTTGGGACAACCGCTCCTTGGTCCTGTCGTCGCAGTATAGGTGCTTCAATCCGATCAGGATGCCGGGATGTCATCCAGGGACTTCCTTTCAAGATCGATCTTGAAGATGTCGGGCGCGTCGAAGGTCCTGGGGGTCTGGACTTTATGCATGGAGGTCTCCTGATGATAAACAGCACGGCATATATTGGCGGGTTTGCCTCAGACCGCCATATCCGGTAAAACCCCGTAAGGACCGGGGTGTCACGTAGCGCGAAAACCTGCCTAATGAAGTTTCTTTGGCAAACACCAGCTATACAAGCAGTTCCTGTCGATGTGCGCGCTCGATCCGAGCTGTATCGCTATCGGAAACGCCCGCCCGCTCCGCATGGATCGGCCACAACTCGCGATGGCTGCCGAGACTTCGGCGAGGATGGTTTTGGCTTTCGTCTTCCTGATGCCGCCGACACCCGCGAAAGCGATCAGATCCTCTGTTTCGAAATTGTCGCGCTTGCCACCAAGACTCATCTGATGTCGGTTCGTCCAATCCCCTGACGGGTTGCTGGAACAGGCGACGTCAAAAGCGGGTGAGAGACGCCAGATACCATTCCTGTCCATCAGAAAGGCGATGTTCTTAACGTGGTCATCCTGATTGCGTGCCAGGGCATTGAAGAAGGTGGGTTGAAGCTGCTGTTCAATGTCGCTCATGTACAGATCAAGCCGTCGGATAGCGTGCAAAGCCTGTTCATACGCATAGGCTCCAGCGATGTTGAAATCGTAGTGCATAAGCGCACCGAGAGATTGCATATGCAGCTTTCCGCCGCGAGTCGTCCGGTCGAAGCGTTTCGTCATGAAATGCGCTCGGCCACCTTCTTCATGCAGACGACAGTCCTCCATGGTGATCCCGGCAGCGCGGGCCATGAGATGATAGGCGTATTCGATGCGGCCAAAGCCTCGTCGGTCGGCGAGTTCCTTGTCCCTGTTGCCATGCACGCCATCGAATTTCATCAGCCAGTGCGAGAAGCCCTGAGCGGCGAGTGCCTGACCGGACCGGAATTCACCTGTCGCTTCATTCCACGCCAGCACGGCTTTCGCACCTGCGCCACCGGCGGAAGTGCCGACACGAAGGATATCTTCGATGGCATGGGTGTCGTCACCGCCGGTGAACTTGCCTTCAAGCTTGATGCGGTCGTCAAGTACCCGGTTGGCGAGCGAGACCAGAGCCTCGATTTCAACCTTGCGCGAGGATCCGTGCACATCTTTCATCAAGGGGCGGAACTCAAGGGCGCCCATGCCGCGTATGCCCGTGTAGCAAAGACGTTCCACCGGTGTGAAGCTGTCTGGCTCGCGCCCCTGCGAGGCTAGCCAGGCATTGATCAGAGCGTTGCCGAACCTGTTGGGCAGACTATCGGAGAGCAGGCCGGGAAGGCCATTGAAGGCACGCGTGAAAGGGATGGAAACTCGTAAGGTGTATCGTCGAGCGGCATCGTTACCGGCGCACCTCGATGCCGGAACCCACGAATTCAGGCGTATACTGAAAGACACAGAATCCACGGTCCGGAAGCCAGGTCACCGCGCCGATATCGCGACCCCAGAGGATGACTCGTGTCGTGTCGGTTATGGGTCAGCCTTTTCGTTGTCGCCCTAGGCCCAGATGGATGTCTGGGCCCGTTTTCCACTGGCGCGTTGGCGTTCCGCACCGGCGAGGCGTACCCGTTCGATGGGGCGTACGGTCGGATCGGGAAGAAGCGCCTCAAGATGGTCGCTCAGGCGAAGCGCCTGCATGATCCGCACGAAGGAGTCGAGGGAGACGGGTTGGCCGTCCGATATTCGTGTCAACGTACTGCGTGAAACGTCAGCCTCTCTTGCGAGGTCCTTCTGGGAGATGTTCCGGCTCAGCCGGATCTGGTCGAGACGTTTGCAAAGCGCATCGATGATCGCCTCGCTAGAGGAGGATGAAAAGTGAATCTTGTGCTTAATAACTGATGCAAGAACCTCCGTATATTCATTTTTGCTTTATATACGATGCATTGTGATATGCAATAACAGAAAATACTTTAATGCGTCAAAATAGATACTATAAATATAGAATCATGGTTTAAAGTTTCAAAATAGTTCTATATAACCATATTTTTGGGAATTATGTAGCAAAATCTGCAAAACCCCTTGAAACCTGATTCCACTCAGTATATATTAATCTGCAAGAGGACGGAGCTTCGTTATGCCAAAGCCCAAGGGAACGGACGAGGCGGGATCGGGGCTCACATCACGATAAGGATGCACTCGCAAGCCTGGAACGGCTGGCCGTCGAGTCAAAAGGTGGCGAGAATTCCAACCGTCAAATCCAAGACTAACGAAATCGGTCCATTCGAAACTTGACCATGCCAATATAACGACGGAGAGGGGATTTCATCGGCCCGGATTTGTTCCGTCGCCGCACACGAAGCTGGGATCACGCCGAACAGGACGCCCTACCGAGAACGCAGAATTTCGAGCAATGTGGATGATTGAGGTAAACCTTACAGTCAGCTTCCGTCAAGGTTTCCCCGAGTTCGAATTCGGGACTGTATGGAAGAAGCGTACAGGCAAGAACCGTAGGCTTTGATGAACCCCTTCGCCGAACCACCATTCGAGAGCTCGCGCACATCACTCCATTCGGTGACTTGTCCAAAATATCCCAGCACTCGGTCGTAATCTCAGGAACGACCACGGTCTCGTCCATTTCCGGAAACAATACCGTTTGAGACGGATCCTTCGCATCGATACCGAATCCATTCTCTGAATACAGTCGGGCGTAGCCGGAGCGGGCCTCAGCCTCGCTTTCCCCCCAGGACATACGACCCGCAACCGCCATCCGGATGCCAGCATCCCGCAGCATACGCATGCCCTCGAGCGTTTTGTCGAATGTTCCTCTGCCACGTTCCTGGTCATGGTTTTTGGCCGACCAGTGGTCGACCGATACGCGCAGTGTCAGTCTGTCACCGTATCTTTCGTTGAGAGACCGTAATCCTTCCCATACCCGGGGACGCGTCATCGGGCGCATCGCATTGGTCAAAATCAAGACCTCGAAGCCACGTTCCAGCGATATGCGGGCCATCTCCACCATCTGGGGATTCATGAACGGTTCCCCACCGGTGAAACCGATCTCCCGTATGGGCCAGCCAACATCGTCGATCTGGTCCAGGAACGCCACAACATCGACAGGCTCAAGATACGCAAGTCGGTCATTGGTCGGCGAACTTTCGATATAGCAGTTCGCGCAGGTAATGTTGCAAAGCGTGCCTGTGTTGAACCACAGGGTCTTCGGCTCACTCAGTCTGACGGACGCGCGGGCATCGCCCTTTGCCGTGATGCGCGGATGCTCGAATGGGCCGAGCGTTCCGCCGAATTCATGGTCTTTCATCGAAAGTTCCGTACATACCCCGCATAGCGCCGGGAAGCTAACGATTTAAGTCGGGCAAGAAAACCCGGCTTGCTTCGGTTGCTGTTGTTATGGCGTGAGGGAATGGTAGATTTTTTGTGAAGTCGCAACGCACCACTCAAGTCGCCCACACAGGGCACCGGTGAACCAAAGGCAGGACCGACGATGGTATCACGTGTGATTCCGGTTGAACCATTCGACCTGGTGATCTTCGGAGCTACGGGCGATCTCGCGCGCAGAAAAGTCCTGCCCGGCCTGTACCGACGGTTCTGGAGCGGGCAGATGCCGGAGAATGCCCGTGTTGTCGGCGTATCGAGGAAACCGTTCACCGACGAAGACTTCCGCGACTACACCCTTAAGGCGATCCATGAATTCGCCATTCAGGGCAGCGAGGACGACCGTCGAGTGAAGTCATTCCTACAGCGACTGCACTACGTCTCGATAGATGCAACGGGTGAAAGGGGTTGGAACGAGCTTCGTTCCTTCCTGCGAAAAGGTCCGATCCGGGCGTTCTATTTCTCGGTTGGTCCGAACGTGTTCGTTCCGTTGGCCGAGCGCCTGCACCGACACGGAATCGCCAATGAGAGATGTCGGATCGTGATCGAAAAACCCTTTGGCCACGATCTGGAGAGCGCCCGCGAATTGAACCGCACCCTTGCCCGGTATTTCGATGAACGGCAGATTTACAGAATCGATCATTATCTTGGAAAGGAAACAGTTCAGAATTTGATGGCTGTGCGATTCGGCAACATTCTCTTCGAACCGCTCTGGAATGCGCAGTTCATCGACCACATCCAGATTACAGTCGCCGAGACCGTCGGTGTCAGCGGGCGTGGAGCCTATTACGATGGATGTGGCGCCATGCGCGATATGATTCAGAACCACCTCATGCAGCTGCTCTGCCTGACCGCTATGGAGCCACCTCACCGTTTCGAGCCCGATGCGGTGCGTGATGAGAAGCTGAAAGTGATTCGAGCTCTTGATCCGGTGCCCCCAACCGACCTCGTGCGGGGGCAATACGAGGGGTCCGATGGCTTCGGAAGCTATCTTTCGGATATCGGCAAGGAAGATTCCACGACTGAATCCTTCATTGCCATGAAACTTCAGGTTTCCAATTGGAGATGGAAGGGAACCCCGTTCTATCTGCGCACCGGTAAGCGCCTGAAGAGCCGGGCTAGCGAGATCGCCGTTGTGTTCAGAAAGACGCCGCACTCAATCTTTGGCGGCAATTCGAATCGAAGCGGTAACGTCTTGGTCATTCGCCTCCAGCCAAATGAAGGCATGAATATGTGGGTTACGATCAAGGAGCCGGGACCAGGCGGGATGCGTTTGATCGAAGTTCCGCTAGACATGTCTTTCGCCAAGGCGTTCGGCGATGACGCCGCCCATGTCACCGACGCCTATGAAAGGCTGATCATGGACATGATCCGCGGTAACCAAACTCTCTTCATGCGGGATGACGAAGTCGAGGCCGCCTGGGCATGGACCGACCCGATCATTGAAGACTGGACTTTACGCGGTGATCGACCGCACATTTACTCTCCCGGGAGCGCGGGTCCAGAGGATGCGCTCAGGTTACTGGAACGGGAAGGACGTCGCTGGAGGGACATTACGGAATGAAATTCATCGAATATCCGAGTCGGGATGTGTTGATTGGTGAACTTGCCGACCGCATCGCCGGCGAATTGCGGCTCGCGCTATCCGACGGCGGGACCGCTTCGCTTGCCGTTCCCGGGGGAAACACACCGGGTCCGGTTTTCGATAAGCTCGGTGCGGTGGATATTGAGTGGGATAGGATAACCGTGCTGCCCACCGACGAGCGCTGGGTCGCAGAATCCAGCGAACACTCGAACTCCCGAATGATTCGCCAGCGTCTTTTGGTTGGATATGCGTCGGAGGCGAGTTTCCTCCCGGTATTCTCTGAGGCCGGATCCATTGAGGAGCGAATCGACTGTTTGGACAGGGAGGTCAGGTCACACCTGCCGCTTTCGGTCGTCATGCTCGGAATGGGCGCTGACATGCATACCGCATCGCTGTTTCCCGGTTCGGAATCCCTGCCTCGGGCTTTTGAAAGCGATGCACCGGCGTTTGTTCCCGTTCACCAGCAAGGCGGAGGCCCCGTTAACCAACGCATTTCCATGACGTTCCCGGTTCTAAACGGTGCCAGGCGAAAACACCTGATGATCGTTGGAGCCGAAAAGCTCCAAGCGCTCGAACGGGCAAAAGTCAAGGTGGACCCGATGCAGGCGCCCGTCAGCGTGATACTGCCCGATACGACCGTGCATTGGGCGGAGTGATCGGATGGCTTGGGACGAACTCCGCGCCAATCATGAACGCAATGCAGGTCGAAAGATCCTTGATCTCTTTCTCGACAACGGGAGAGCGGATGATTTTGCCGTCGACGCCTGCGACATGCTTTTTGATTATTCCAAGACGGGGATTGACCGAGAGGCGCGCGAGCTTCTATTGAAACTAGCCGGCACGGCGGGGCTGGCGGATCGAACCGATGCGATGTTCTCCGGTGAAGCGATCAACGAAACCGAGGGCCGAGCCGTGCTTCACACGGCGCTGCGGAATCCTGACAGTCTTTCGGAGGTTGGTGGTGTTCGGGTCGCGCCCGGTATTCGCGCGACGCTGCACCGGATGGAAAGCTTCGCTGAAGGTGTCCGCACCGGTCATATCAGGTCACCGGCTGGTAGGTGTTTCACCGACGTCATAAACATAGGGATAGGCGGGTCCGACCTTGGACCCGCCATGGCCGTTCAGGCATTGACACCCTATGTGAGCGGACCGCGCTGTCATTTCGTGTCGAATATCGACGGCGCCCATGTTCATGACGTCACTTCGAGACTGGACCAAGCCTCCACACTGGTGATTGTAGCTTCAAAGACCTTCACGACCGTGGAGACGATGACGAACGCCGATGCGGTTCGCAGATGGCTCGCCGTCGGAGTAGGTGACGGACAGGCGGCGGGGCACTTCGTCGCTCTGTCGTCGAATCGCGAGCGAACGGCTGGGTTCGGACTGCCCGACGATCGGGTATTCGGTTTTGAGGACTGGGTTGGTGGACGCTATTCGATCTGGGGACCCATTGGCCTTAGCCTGATGCTTGCGATTGGCACGAAACGTTTCAGGGAGTTCCTGAAGGGTGGCGCCGGGATGGATGCCCATTTCCGCACGACGCAGGGCACCGACAATATGCCACTCATGCTCGCGCTTGTCGGCATCTGGAACAACCAGATCTGCGGTCATGCCTCCCGCGCCGTCATTCCTTACGACCAGCGACTGGAGAAACTGCCCGCATATCTGCAGCAGCTTGAAATGGAGTCCAACGGCAAGCGGATTCGGATGGACGGTTCGGAGCTGGACAGACATTCCGGGCCGATCGTCTGGGGACAGCCCGGCACGAATGGCCAGCACGCCTTTTTCCAGCTCGTCCATCAGGGTTCCAGAATGGTTCCATGTGAATTCATGGTAGCGCGCGAAGGTCATGAAACGCATCTCGCGCATCAACACCGGATGCTGTTGGCAAATTGTCTGGCACAGTCAGCGGCTTTACTTCGGGGTCGGACCTTCGACGAGGCAATGGCGCGTCTTTCACATTCGTATAGTGGAGAAGAGTTGGAACGGCAGGCACGCCACCGGGTGTTCCCGGGTAACCGTCCGTCGACGACTTTGGCCTATCCGAAACTCACGCCCGGGGGTCTTGGTCGGATCATCGCGCTTTACGAACACAGAGTATTCGTCGAAGGTGTTATTCTCGGGATTAACTCATTCGATCAATGGGGCGTGGAGTTGGGTAAAGAACTTGCACTGGCGTTTGAGCCCTTGCTTGCCGGGGAAAATGACATGGACAACGAAGACGGTTCCACTCGGGCGCTGGTTCGATACATTTTGGGTGACACCGGTGATTGAACGGCGCCTGATGCGAGGCTCGCAGCGCTAGACGAAAAAAACCGTGCCTGGGACAAGTTGATCAAATCGGAGCCAGCCGCGATGGGCCAAAAAGGCGAGGGGCGCAGCTGACCTAGGCGTCAAGCCGCCCCTCATGATCCTTGCCAGGCGTGCCTCTACGCCGCTTTTGCGAGATTTCGAAGCACGTAGTGAAGGACACCACCATTCTCAACATATTCGATCTCGACCTCGGTGTCGATTCTGCATCTGAGCGGTATCCGCTTCTCGGAACCGTCGCCATAGACGAAGAGGCACTCGACCGTGGTCCCGGGTGTTAGATCCTGCTCCAGCCCGGTGATGGAGATTGTCTCATCACCTTTGAGCCCGAGCGAATCGCGGGATTCTCCATCCATGAACTCGAATGGAATCACGCCCATACCGACCAGATTCGACCGATGGATGCGTTCGAAACTTTCGGCGATCACCGCCTTGATTCCCAGCAGAGCCGTGCCCTTCGCCGCCCAATCACGGGATGAGCCGGCTCCGTACTGCGCCCCGGCGATCACGACGAGAGGCGTATCGGTCGCTTTATAGGCCATCGCCGCGTCATATATCGATGTCCGCTCACCGTCCGGCCCGAGGGTAAAACCACCTTCAACACCGTCGAGCATCTCGTTTCTCACCCGGATATTGGCGAATGTACCACGCATCATCACCTCATGGTTTCCCCTCCGCGATCCGTATGAATTGAATTCGCGAGGCGCGACCTGCCGCTCGGTCAGATACCGTCCCGCCGGCGTGACCTCCGCGAAGCTTCCGGCTGGACTGATGTGGTCCGTTGTGATCATGTCTCCCAGAATCGCGAGCACCTTGGCGTCCCTGATGTCCGAAATCACGCCCGACTCAGGCGCAATATCATCGAAATACGGTGGGTTACGGACATATGTTGAAGTCGACGGCCAGTCATAGGTCAGACTGCCATCCGTCTCGATGGAGCGCCATCTGTCATCACCGGAGAAGACTTCCGCGTATTTCCTGGCGAAAGCCTCGCGGGTCACGGTGGCGTGCACAAGATCGGCGATCTCATTCTGGCTTGGCCAGAGATCCTTCAGGAACACGTCGTTGCCCTCCGCGTCCTGCGCGATGGGTTCGGTCGTCAGATCGATGTCCATGGTGCCGGCAAGCGCGTAGATGACCACCAATGGCGGAGATGCCAGATAGTTCGCCCGAACATCCGGGCTGATCCTGCCTTCGAAATTCCGGTTTCCGGAAAGAACCGCCGTGGCGACCAGGTCACCTTCGGCGATGGCCTTCGAAATCTCAGGCTGGAGCGGCCCGGAATTGCCGATACAGGTGGTGCAGCCATATCCAACGAGATTGAAGCCGATGCTGTCGAGATCTTCCTGAAGATCGGCCGCCTCCAGATATTCGGAGACCACCTGCGACCCCGGCGCAAGGGAGGTTTTGACCCAAGGCTTCTGGGTGAGTCCGAGGGCGCGGGCCTTTCGGGCGACAAGTCCTGCGCCGATCATCACATATGGATTCGATGTATTCGTGCATGATGTGATGGAAGCGATCACGACCTTGCCGGAAGACATCGCATAATCCTCGCCCTCGACGGGCACCTTCCGATCCATGGGGCGCTTGAACGTCTCCCGCATCTCGCTTATGAACGCGGCCTTGGCGTCGCTGAGGGCCACGAAGTCCTGGGGGCGCTTGGGGCCGGAAATCGCCGGCACGATCGTTCCCATGTCAAGCTCCAGCGTGTCGGTGAATACCGGCTCGTAGTCCGGCCCGCGCCAGAGACCGTTCTCCCTGGCATAGGCTTCGACCAGAGCAATCCGCGATTCATCACGGCCGGAGATATGCAGATAGCGCAGCGTCTCCGAGTCGACCGGGAAAAATCCACAGGTGGCGCCGTATTCGGGCGCCATGTTGGCGATGGTTGCCCTGTCCGCCAACGGCAGGCGGTCCAGACCGGGGCCGAAGAATTCAACGAACTTGCCGACCACCCCTTTCTCGCGCAGCATCTGCACGACCTTGAGGACGAGATCCGTTGCAGTCGTGCCTTCGACCATCTCCCCGGTCAGCCGGAAGCCCACGACTTCGGGGATCAGCATCGAGATCGGCTGTCCGAGCATCGCCGCTTCGGCTTCGATTCCTCCCACACCCCATCCCAGAACGGCGAGTCCGTTCACCATCGTCGTGTGCGAATCGGTTCCAACCAGCGTATCCGGATAGGCCACTTCCTCACCGTTCTGGTCCCGTTCGGTCCAGATGCCCTGCGCAAGATATTCAAGATTCACCTGATGGCAAATTCCGGTTCCCGGAGGGACGACACGGAAATTGTCGAAGGCTGACTGACCCCATTTGAGAAAGGTATATCGTTCGAGGTTCCGCCGGTATTCCCTTTCCACGTTCATCTGGAAAGCGCGTGGGTTGCCGAATTCGTCGATCATTACGCTGTGGTCGACCACCAAGTCGACCGGGTTGAGTGGGTTGATCCTCTCGGCATCTCCACCGAGCGTCACCAGGCCGTCGCGCATCGCCGCAAGATCCACCAATGCCGGAACACCTGTGAAGTCCTGCATAAGCACTCGGGCGGGTCGATAGGCGATCTCGCGCGGGTTTTTTCCACGTCTTGCGATCCAATCGGAAAACGCCCGAATGTCGTTGACATCCACAGTCCGGCCACCGTCTTCGAAACGTAACATGTTCTCAAGAACCACCCGCAATGAGGCGGGAAGGCGGGTGAAATCGCCCAAGCCCGATGCCTCGGCGGCCTTGATCGAGTAATATGCGAGACTCTTTCCTTCCGCATGAAGCGTTTTGCGGGTTTTGGAACTATCCTGTCCGACCTGTATGGTCATGGGCGGTCTCCTGTGGAAATCAGCAAAAGCTTACCCCGCCAGTCCGGCAAACTGCCCGGAACGGCTTTCGGTCGAGGAAATCTGTATACCGTTGCACACCGTTGGGCAACCCCGCCTGATCGAATTGACCTCGTGTAAGTGCTGGCGGCTCCGTGGGCTATAGGTGATAATCGAAGATTCAGCCATCTCTTCCCGCTCGTCGAAGGGGTGTCGCAGACGCCCGCACGGAATCGAGGCTCCCGCTGTTCGCCGTCATCCCTGATCCCTATCTCTCAAATGATTGATTGGTCAGTTACCGCTGTTCGGGAATAGGTATCGGAACGTCGGGAAAAAGGGGGAAATCGTGAGCTGGAATCGTTTCATGGCAGCGTTGGTGGCGATGCTGCTGTTCGCCACGGGTGTACAGGCAGAGTCACGTTTTGTGGTCGTGGAACTCTATACGAGCCAAGGCTGCAGCTCATGTCCACCTTCGGACAAACTGCTGCGTGATCTGTCGTCGATAGATGATGTCATACCCTTGGCGCTCCATGTGGATTACTGGGATTATATTGGCTGGAAAGACAGTTTCGCCCAGCCAGCCTATTCTCAGCGGCAGAGGGCCTATGCCAGAGCGGCCGGTCATCGGAAGGTATATACACCCCAGATGATCGTCGCGGGTGAGGATCATGTGGTCGGCACCCGGCCAATGGAATTGGCCGAGCTTATCGAAAAGCATCGCAATCATCGATTTGATGTCAGCATTTCCGCCACGAGGCGGGGAGATGTCGCTCGCATCGAAGCCGAGGCGAAATCCGGGTTTCGGGCACCGATGGTTCTACAGCTCGTACGCTACATGCCGGAACGGACCGTTGCCATCGGTCGTGGAGAGAACCGTGGTCGCACGATCACCTACTCGAATATCGTCACTGACTTCGTTCAGCTTGTAAATTGGAACGGACGTGAACCGCTCGTGCTTGAAGCAGCCATTTTCGGAGACGAGCCCGCCGTGGTTCTGCTGCAGCGTACCGGCCATGGGCCGATCATGGCGGCGACTCGACTTCAATAGCGGAAGCGAATCTCTTTGGGGTGGCGGTTGAACGCACGGTCATTCCTGTGGAATCGCCGCCTCGGTGACACTGTTGGTCGTTCGTGACAGCTGCGCTCATCGGACGGATTTCGCCGTTCCCGCAATGCCGATGTCAGTACCGGTCATTCGTTATGCAGATGCCATGAGACGTGCCGGCGTTTGCCTTCCGTGGTGATTCGGTTGAGGGGAATGTCCGGACATCAGCATATGGTGGCAGGGGGGCCATCGCTCCCCCTGCAGTTCGAAATGGGAGAGGTGATGAATGGATCCCGCCTCCCGGAACGTCGCGGCCCGAACCGGGCATCGTGGTCACGGGGCCGGCGGATGCCGGCCAGCCGAACCGGATGGGAGGATGGACGCGCCGTTGGCGCGCCGCGGAACCGCGACGTTCCGCCCGAACCTCCCCGGACCGGTGCTGACGCCACCTGGCGGAAGGGTGGACGACAGATGTAACGCTGGAAGGGATCCACGAAAAGGGGCTTGACGTGGAATGTCTCATAAGAGGCCTTTCCAGCGGCGGTGAATCCAGAACCACTGCTCGGGATGCCTGCGGACCAGTTTTTCAAGGCTGGCGGTTGCGGCAAGGGTCATTTCTTCCGGATCGCCATGCGGAATCGGATCATCCACGATGATGTCAAACGAGAGTCCGTCCGCAAGCCTGAGGCCATAGATAGGTACAAAGAGGGCATCGTATCTGACCGCCATCTCAGCCGGATTTAGCGCTGTTTTCGCGGGACGGCCCAGAAAGTCGATCGGGATGCCATGTCCCATGAAATGATCCGCGACCAGACCCACGGCACCCCCTGATTTCAGGAACCGAACCATCTCCCTCAGGCCTTTGCCGGATCGGGAGCGTTCGAATAGTGGAGTGCCGATGCCGCTCATCGCCTGAACGTAACGGTCGTTGAAATATCCGTTGGCCATCGGGATATACAGTCCGCCGACCCGGTAACCTCTCTCCAGCAGGGCGGCTCTGGGCGCGTCATAGTTTCCGAAATGGCCGGTGATCAGGACGATGGGGCGTTTTTCCGCCTTGGCATTTTCAAGAGCTGCGACCCCGTTGCCGGTGAATGGAATGTCGCGCGCCCGTGCGCGAAATTCCTTTCCCGACCAGATTTCGATCAGGGTGCGTCCGACATTGTCCGGCACCTTGCGAACAAGTCTTTCCGCCTCATGTCCGGGCAATTCCGGGTGGATCAAGGCGAGATTGTATCGGATCCGTTTCCGCCAGCCTGCCATTCCTGCCATATGGTGTATTATGCGTCCGGCAAACGGAACGCGCCTGTGGTAGGGTAGGGACATAGCGGTTCCGATCACCGCCCGGTAAACCAGGCTCAGAAGGTAGTTGCTCACGCCCCGTTTCGGAATCGCCATGAATTCACCTTGGTTGTGGCAGCGTCGGCGCCACATCTGTTTGGAAGATGACCTGCATTCCATAAATTTCTGACGCGGCGATAACAAGTTCCCGCCGTTGAATGGATGTGCGCCGGACATTTTGCATCGAATGACCTATTCGGTTCTCCGAGCCGATGTGCTGCGTTCCGCACGGTATATTGGACAGTGGCCGAAGTATACGGTGGGTGCCGGAAACCGGATGCACCGTCAGTTGCCGCACCGGCGAGGCGGGAAAAATGACTGGCGGTCACGTGCGGTCGAATCAAAGAGGCGGAATTAGGGCATCCAAATACCCTCGAATACCTGGGGAGTCCATCGGAGGGGGATGCCACGGTTGTGTAAATATCTGGAAATTATGTAAGAAAGTGCCGACGATCCATTGAGGTTTCGCCTTGTCAACGAACTTAACCCCCATAGGCCGGACAAATGCGCTCATGATCTCGTCGAATGACGCTCCGACGCGCATATCCGCGTTCAGACCGGCCTTGGTCGGTCTGTAGGTCTTCTTGGCCAGACGGACCTCGCGGCGTTCTTCCGGCTTTGGTTAACCGGATGCTGTCATTTGGAGTCTCCCATACGCAGCCCTCCGAGACCCGTCATCAATCCAGGGCAGCGAGAACGCTGTTTGACATTTCGCTGACAAGGGCCATCCATTTTCCAAGGGTGCCCTTGATGGAATTTGACCCGTCAAGGGTGTCCATGCCTGAAACGTCCCAACCAAAGTATTCGGCTCGTCGAACCCGCAGGAGTCGTGCCGGGTTTCCGTAAGCACTTCCCTCTGATCGTAATCCGATACCCTCTCGGAGTAAATTCCATCAACGGCGTCCACCATCTTTTTCACGTAGTCCAGGTCGGCTACGACGTCAGATCTGTCTATGGAGTTCCTGACGAGGACGACGGAAACACGGTTACAAACGAACCACACACCCACATGGAGGCCTCGTTCAGCGATGACGCCCAGGATTCGATCGGTCTCGGATCCAGATCAAACATCCCCGAATCCAGAAGATCGTCCATCTTCCGATCATTGATGGCGACGCATCCTCGATCAGGTCGATGTCGGACTTCCAGACGGGCAGGGAGGCCGGGTCGGGCGTCTGTGTGGGAGGGTTCGGATCGAAATCATCCCCGCTTTCAGCGCGTTCGCGTTCCGTGCGGTGGACGCCTGGTTATCGTTCAATACTTTGGTCATGTTGTCCCCATGAATTGATATGACCTAATATTTAGAGTTTGTTCCATAAGTTGAGTGGTCCCGCAGGATGTGGCATTCCGGTTGGTGAAAGCAACCAAATCCGGAGATCGCCATGCCCTGGAACAGGACCACCCAACAGCTCCATAAGCGCCCGGACGACCACAGTCAAAACGATCTGACCGACGCCGAATGGACCATCATCGAGCCGATGCTGCCGAAGCAGGGAAGGATGGGACGGCCGCGCGAGGTCGACCTTCGGTCGGTGTTCGACGCGGTCCAGTATATCCTGTCCACGGGATGCCAGTGGCGCGCGTTACCCTCTGGATATCCACCGTTTTCCACCGTCCAGAACTATTTTTACGCATGGCGGCGGAGCGGGCTCCTGGAGCGTCTCGTGCATCGTCTCCGGGACCTCGCGCGGCGGTGTTCGGGGCGCTCCGCGGAGCCGACCGCCGCCTCGATCGACAGCCAGTCGGTGAAGACCACGGAGAGCGGCGGGCCCCGCGGCTACGACGCCGGGAAGAAGGTGAAGGGGAGGAAAAGGCACCTGATCGTGGACGCCGACGGCACACCGATCGTCATGACGGTTCACACCGCCAACATCCAGGACCGGGACGGCGCACCGGACCTGATCGCGAAGCTGCTGGAGACGGTGCCCACGGTGTGTAGGCTGTTCGCCGACGGTGGCTACGCGGGTCCGAAGCTGCGGGACCGGCTTGAGGGGATGGGGTTGTCGAACGTGATCAGGATCGTCGAAAAACCGAAGAATGTCAAAGGGTTCACGGTTCTCTACCGCCGCTGGGTGGTGGAGCGGACCTTCGCCTGGATGGGCCGGTGCCGCCGCCTGTCGAAAGATTACGAAAGGCTCAGTGAGAACTCGCTGGCATGGGCGCAGCTGGCCGCCTGCCGGTTCCTGCTCAGGCGGGTGGCGAGGGCGTCAACTCCATGAAAAACAATAGTTTAATGATATCAGTGACTTATGATTCAAACTCTTAGACACCGGATGCCCTTGTCGTAGTCGGGTAAGAGCGAGGATTTCTCCGGTACCGGTTTTAAGGTAGCAAGGTTCACCGACGTGAGGGCGGCGTGGTGTTGAAGCCAAGGCCCAGGGGGCGACGTGCCGCTACTGGAGGTGCCGCCCGGTTCCAGATCCAGACAATATGGAGCGCACGATCAGGGACTGTACCCGAAGACAGGTCGTCGATCATGGACTCCGTACGATTATCCCGAATGACGCGCGGATGCATCTGGCGCCATCGGCTACCCTACAAGTTCAATTTCCAATTTCTGCAATATGGCTTTGTGCCTGCTTTGATACCTCATCTCCGTCTCCCGTGCGGTGTGCGGCCGTTTGCATACGCGTTCTCGAAGAGTTCGATGGATTCCTCCTTATCGAGCGCATCAAGGTTTTCCCTCATAGCGTCCACGAGTTCATTCTCGTCCTCGACCACCGGGGACCGTTTCACTTTCGACATCGCGAGACCGGAGAGGAACCTCATACTTGACTTCCTTACGGCAAAAACCGTCCGGGGTTCCCAGTCGCCCCGAATGACCGCCCCGAACATCGCCTCCACCACGACATCGGAAACGGTTCTGCCCTCCTGCGCGGCAATGGCGTGGTTGTGCTCCGAGAGGCCCCTTATCACAGTTGGAGGAGATGAATGGACCCATCTTGTGAAGTGGTCTAAAAGAACCGTTCTTGAGGTGCTCCTGCGGTACCTGCTCGCTAGGACGTCGACGCCGTGCGCCCATGCCTATGCGTAGATTCTGATGTCGTTGGGCTTGCTTTCGTCAAACGCCGCTCGCGACAGACTTCTGTTGAACTCACGGTAACTTTGCTAGCCCGTGTCCGGCAGAAATTCGTATATGCTGTCGTTATGGCCATGCTCGGCTTGTCACCACTTCTCCACCACGAGGATCGCGGCTTCCATCGTGGCCTTGACAGACACCAGATCCCTAACCTTGGCGCGCCTGCATCTTTTCGGAATGCTATCCACCGCCTGCGAAGGCAGCTCACTGCGCAGTTCCTCGTCCACCACCGGAAGAATGGCGATACGTCGACCGCGGAGATCCTCAAAGGCGGGGAGGTAGCGCTGCGGCGTCGGATTACGGATGATGTTCGTATCCGCCGCAACCATCGCCGCGCAATCCACCACGATCATCCTCCACGAAGACCGCTCTCACGAGTCCGTCAAGCCTGTATTCGTCTGCGCAGGCCCGCATTGAGAAACTGTGACCCGCGGAATCCCGAAATTTGTCCGCGTCGAATGAAGCACTTCGTCGATTGGGTGCGGGTTATCATCGGTCACTGTCCACCTTTGGGACGGTTGGCGTGAAACAGGTCACCGATACATAGTGCTTTCGAGGTCCTTGTACTGACCATGTGGCGGTCCAGTTCGGCCAGTTCACGAACTCGTATCGCACCTCGTATAGATCCGGGTCGCACCAGTGCGAGACTTCAGCCACCGGAACCGAAAGCGGGAAGCCATGAAAAGGTCTTCCATCCGCGAAAGTCACCCGTACGGCCGATCCGTCATCGCACCAGAGATATTCTCGCCTTGCGGATAATGCGAGGCCGTCATCAAGCCTCAACTCGCCTGTTTCAAAATAGAAAAGATCGGAACCGCTGCGATTGAAGTGCGCCTCTCCCCGAAAATGCCCTTTCCGTCTGGAGAGTCGGTCCTCGATTCGTCGATCGAGGTCCCACCTTCCTTCAAAATCCATCAGGTCTTTCGGTCTGCCGGTCATCGAACCGGCTTCCGGAGAGAATTGCGTGTCTGTCATGATCGGCATCGGTCACGCTGTCAGAGGGGTCCGAATCCGAACGCGGTTAGGTGCCGCATCCTGCTGGCTCTTGAACCGAATAGCCATGAGCTACACGGTCCTGGCCCACAGCCTATGCATCGCTTCCTCACTGATGCAATAGTGTTACGCGACCGCAACTTGGTTTATCAGTCTGTGCTTGTTGCACGTCTTCCACCATACTAGATGGCGGTGGTGAAACTGACCAAGCGAGAGAAGACGATGATCCCACGTTACTCCAGACCGGAAATGGCGTCGATATGGCAACCGGCCACCAGATTCCGCATCTGGTACGAAATAGAAGCGCATGCCTGTGATGCAATGGCGAAGCTGGGATTGATACCGAAAGAAAGCGCCGATGTCGTCTGGAGCGTTAAGGAATTCGAATTCGATGTAGACCGCATTGACGAAATCGAGGCGGTAACCAAGCACGATGTGATCGCGTTCCTGACACACCTTGCCGAACTCATTGGCAACGAAGAGGCGCGATTCATTCACCAGGGTATGACCTCATCGGACATTCTCGATACGTGTCTGAATATCCAGCTCGTTCGCGCGGCGGATATTCTGATCGCGGATCTGGAGGCGCTCCTCACGGTCCTGAAAAAAAGTGCGCATGAGCACAGATACACGATTCGTGTCGGACGCTCGCATGGAATACATGCCGAACCGACGACGATGGGTCTGACATTCGCGCGGTTTCATGCGGAGATGGACCGTAATCTCACCCGTCTTCGAAGCGCCCGGGAGGAGGTCGCCACCGGAGCGATCAGCGGGGCGGTCGGTACGTTCGCCAACATCGATCCCGCTATCGAGGAATATGTCTGTACACGATTTGGGCTCGCCCCTGAACCGATTTCCACCCAGGTCATTCCCCGCGACCGCCACGCGGTCTTCTTCGCCACACTCGGTGTTGTTGCCAGTTCGATTGAAAACATCGCAGTCGAGATTCGGCATATGCAGCGTACCGAACTGCGTGAGGCCGAGGAGTTTTTTTCCTCAGGCCAAAAGGGGTCAAGCGCCATGCCGCACAAGCGGAACCCGGTGCTGACGGAAAATCTCACAGGACTTGCGCGCCTTGTTCGTATGACCGTCATGCCCGCGTTGGAGAACGTCGCGCTTTGGCACGAGCGGGACATTTCACACAGTTCCGTAGAGCGCGGCATCGCACCGGACGCCACCGTCACGCTGGATTTCGCGCTGCATCGTCTTACTTCTGTGATCGACAATCTGGTGATCTATCCAGAGAATATGAGGACCAATCTCGATAGGCTGGGGGGGCTTGTGCATTCGCAGCGAGTGCTTCTTGCACTGACGCAGAAGGGTACATCCCGTGAGGAGGCCTACCGGATCGTTCAGCGCAATGCCATGAAGGTCTGGGAGCAGGGAGGTGAATTCGCCGCGGAGCTTAAGTCCGATCCTGCCGTGACCGCAGCATTGAGGGACGCCGAGATCGATGAACTGTTCGATCTGGACAATCACCTGAAACACGTCGATACGATTTTCTCTCGCGTCTTCGGAGAAGGTTAGTGGCGTCTTCCGACATCGCGAGGCCGGAAATCGGATCCTGACTGCGGCTCAGTGGTGGTTCACGGCTCCATCCGACGTTTCATCGACTGTCCTCACCCATCAATGCGGCGTCAAACGGATACTTGGTCAGGTTTTCGTAACCGTCATCGGTCACGAGTACCTGATCTTCCAGCTTGATCGAGAAATCACCGCCTTCCACACCGACAAGCGCCTCGACGCAAAGCACCATCCCGGGCTTGATTTCGTATTCGAAAGCGCCCTTCCGCGCATGATCCGGGTAAGCGATAAGCGGCCACTCATCGCACAGGCCGACGCCGTGCATCATGCATCCGTATTTGAGGTTCTGGAATCTGTCGTCGAGACGGTGTCCGCGTTCGGTGATCTCCGGGATCGTGACACCGGGTTTCAGCAGCTCCATATTCGTCATGATATGGTCATGGGCGTGGCGCATGGCGTAAATCATCGAGTTTGAAGGTTTCTGATCTCCGATCCACCACGTGCGGCTTATGTCGACACAGATTCCGTAGGCTCCGATCAGGTCGGTATCGAAGGCCAGGATTTCGTTGTTCCGCAGCTTTCTGGGACCGCATTCCTGGAACCAGGGATTGGTGCGGGGACCGCTGGCCAGAAGCCGGGTCTCGATCCACTCACCGCCGCGTCTGATGTTTTCCGAATGCAGGATCGCCCAGACATCATCCTCCGATACCGTTCCGAGAGGTCCGAATTCCCGTGCATAATCCTCCATGGCCCGAACCGAGCTTTCGCATGAATGCGAGGCGCATCGCATCGCGCTGATCTCGTCCGGTCCCTTGATGGACCGTGCCTGTTCCGTCAGCTCCTCGCCTTCCACGAGTTCCAGCCCAAGCGCTTCCAGTGCCCGCGACCCCTGTAGCATTATCTTGTCGATACCGACGCGCGTGTTTCCACCGCCATGCTCCCGCAACAGGTCCATCACCTCGCCCGACCAGGCTTTGGCGGCTTCCTCCGTCCGATCCCCGCGGCTGAAATAGAAGAAATCGGCGCCGGTTCGCCGCTCCCGCACCAGTGGATTGAAGTCGGACAGAAAAATTGAGTTCTTGTATTCCCAGAGGACCATGTATCCATCGGCACAGACCATCAGCGCCCGGAACGGATTGTGGGTATTCCACAATTGCATATTTGTGGAATCGCACGCGTAACGGATATTCAGCGGGTCGAATACGATCAGAGCACCCCAGTCTCGGGTGATAAGTCCGTCCACAAGGCGTTTCCAGCGGAATTCCCGCATACGGGGAAGATCCGGAAGCCGCAGACCGGCTTTCACCCACTCTTCGAATGCCATCAGGGTTGGACCGATCTCCATTCGGTCTTCGTAATTCGGTGTCCCATCACCCAGAAAAGCTCCAAGGGTAGGGTCGATCTTGCGACGGTCTCTTTGGTATTGTTTCATTTTCATCATTACGCTGAAATCAACGCGATGCTAATCGCCGGAAGGAAGCGATCGTGTCAGATTCCGACACAATACGGGACTGGATACGGCGGCGTGAGTGTATATCGGATTCCGAGGAGCTGGTAGGCGAAGTGTCTTCACACGATTTTAAGCTGACGGATGGTTCCTTGAAGCACGAAAGCGCGATGGTTTGGTGATTGGCGGGCCGCTGGCATTCGATCGGGATCCAGCGAAAGATCGGACACGTTCACACGGGCGAGACCTTGGTGGTGTCGGTGCCTGGGAAGGACATTCCATGTCGGCCGAATTTCAGACCGCTCCTATCCTGCAGTCAGCTACTGTGGATCCTCCATGGGCGTTGCCCGGCGGCGCGCGCCTCCCCGGAACCGGACCTGTCGCCGCCGATGACTGGATTCTCGTGGATGAGGCATTCACCCCACAGATGGCTCTTCGTGACCGATTGATTTCGCGGAATCCCCATGCCGTTCATGCCTTGAGGCCGGAGGCATTGTCTCCCGCGAAGGAATTGCTGCGGATGGTTATCGCGATCCTGCGTGACAGGGCCGATTACACCGTTGCGGACGACAGGGTTTTTCGGCCCGATGGAACACCCGTAACCATTGACGGTTCGATCCCTCTTCGAACGATCGGATGCCTGGTTCAGGAGGATTTATGTCTGCTACAGAAAGAGGGTACCGAGCATGTGATGACGGGTGCCATCCTCTGCTTTCCCGCCAGCTGGAAGCTCTCGGAAAAACTTGGCCGTCCGCTCACCTGGATACATGCTCCGGTCCATGCCTACGATGAAAATATTGCGCCGCGTGTGGAACGTCTGTTCACGGCGCTCCGCCCGGGAACTCCATTGATGCGCTCGAATTGCCTTCTGTATTCCGATGCCGCTCTATTCCAGCCGCGCAGCGAGGATGATCGGCGACCGCTGGCGGGACCGTCATCGAAATATGTCCGGTTCGAACGGCAGTGCCTGGTTCGGCTGCCGGAAACAGGTGCCGTCGCGTTCTCGATTCATACCACCGTAGTCGAGCGTGAATCCCTTGACCCCTCGGAGCGGAAAGCGCTCGATGACTATCTCCGACACATGGACTCGCAGGAATTCGGCAGGCTGTCGGTCATCTGACGACCCAGTGGTGATCTTTGCCATGACCCCTCGGGATTTTCGGGGTATAACCAAAGAATGCTATTGTCTGGATGCGACCACCTAGGTCGAAAACGAAAGGGGCGCGAAAGCGCCCCTTCCCGGTAAAATGACAGCCGTTTCAGCAGCTGTAATACAATTTGAACTCCACTGGGTGTGGCGTGTGTTCGAACGCGTAGACCTCTTCCCATTTGAGATCCATATAGCCTGCGATCTGGTCTTCGGTGAACACGTCACCAGCGGTTAGGAATTCCTTATCCGCTTCCAGTTCCTCCAAGGCTTCGCGAAGCGAAGCGCAGACCGTCGGTATTCCTTCTAGCTCCTCCGGCGGGAGATCATAAAGATCCTTATCCATCGCCGGACCTGGATCGATCTTGTTCCTGATGCCGTCAAGTCCCGCCATCAGAAGCGCAGAGAAACACAGATAGGGGTTCGCAGCCGGGTCGGGAAAGCGGGCCTCGACGCGCTTCGCTTTAGGGCTTTCGGTCCATGGAATGCGAATACAGCCGGATCGGTTGCGTGCCGAATAGGCCCGGAGGACGGGAGCTTCGAATCCTGGAATCAACCGCTTGTAACTGTTGGTCGCGGGGTTGGTGAATGCATTGAGCGATTTGGCATGCTTCAGTAGGCCACCGATATACCAGATGGCTTCGTCACTCAGATCCGCGTATTTGTCACCGGCGAAGATGGGACGGCCATCTTTCCAGATCGACTGGTTTACGTGCATTCCGGTTCCGTTGTCGCCGGCGATCGGCTTGGGCATGAAAGTTGCCGATTTACCGTAAGCCTGGGCCACGTTTTGAATGACGTATTTGTATTTCTGGAGATGATCGCCCTGAGCCGTGAGCGGGGCGAATATAAGACCGAGTTCGTGCTGGCAACTGGCGACTTCGTGATGGTGCTTGTCGACGGCCATTCCCATACGTTTCATCGTGGACAGCATTTCCGAACGGATGTCCTGTCCATCGTCGATC
The DNA here is from genome assembly GCA_965201085.1 of uncultured Rhodobacter sp. GTDB lineage: Bacteria > Pseudomonadota > Alphaproteobacteria > Rhodobacterales > Rhodobacteraceae > JAPOUP01. The sequence continues at coordinate 95,507 of CBDAVS010000036.1, forward strand.
GGATTGACCGGGAAGTAACCGCCTTTGATGCCCGGGCGGTGACCTGTATTGCCCATCTCATAGCTGGTGTCACTGTTCCAGGACGCGTCCAACGCATCGACCTGATAGCTCACCTTGTTCATTTCCACCGAGAATCGGACATCATCGAACAGAAAGAACTCGGCCTCTGGCCCGAAATAGGAGACATCGCCAATCCCGGAGGCGTTCAGATAGGCTTCGGCCTTTTCGGCGGTACCGCGTGGATCACGCCCGTAAGGCTCACCGGTGTCCGGTTCGACGACCGAACAGTGCAGCGCCAGCGTCTTTTCGGCGTAGAACGGATCGAGATACGCGCTTCCTGAGTCGGGCATGAGCTTCATGTCCGACTGGTCGATCGACTTCCATCCCGCAATGGAGGAGCCGTCGAACATCAACCCTTCCTCAAGGAAGTCTTCATCAACCTGGTCGGAAAGAACTGTTACATGCTGGAGCTTGCCGCGTGGATCGGTGAAGCGCAGGTCAACATACTCTACGGCCTCCTCGCCCGTGATCATGTTCAATACGTCAGAGTTGCTCATGGATTCCCTTTCCCTGGATCCTGAATTTCGCGATCAAAGCGCGTTTTCGCCCGATTCGCCAGTGCGGATCCTTATGGCCTGTGAGATTTCCGAGACGAAGATCTTTCCGTCTCCGATTTTGTCCGTTCTCGCTGCTTCAAGGATGGCTTCAACGGCGGCGTCGAGTTGGTCGTCGCCAAGCACGATTTCCATTTTTACCTTTGGCAGGAAATCGACCACATATTCCGCCCCGCGGTAAAGTTCTGTATGGCCTTTCTGACGACCGAAACCCTTGACCTCGACGACCGATAGTCCCTGCAGACCGATATCCTGCAGCGCTTCCTTCACTTCGTCGAGTTTGAATGGCTTGATGATCGCTTCGATTTTTTTCATGATCGGGCATCCTCGGCTGGTTACGCTTCCAATCAGCACCTGGTGCCGGCAATCTCAACAGAGAGTGAGAAGGAGTGTTTCGCAGCGACGAGGATTCCCCGGAAGTTGCCCATCTTTTTGGCATAGTGCCAATAAATTAAGCGGTTTGAAAACGCGATATCTGGGTTTGACCACGTTGCGAACCAGCGTCCGATCGGGCTTTGGTTGAATAGGCGTTCCTTCGCGAGGGAAAGCGGGCGAGGCTCGCTCTCAGGGGATCCATGAAATCATGGTATCGGTTGGGAGTTACAGGGTCGGAGTTGTTGACGCTAGATCGGATACATCATTCGCTCCTGTCGGAATTTCCCGAGATCTGTGGCTTGATGACCGGTCCTAACTTCTTTTCTCGATCAATGTCGTAGGGTCCGTCTGTCCGAAGCCGAAAAGGCCTTGTCCGATACCGCCTGTCGAATAACCGTGCCACCGGTGGTTTTTCCGGGGGCGATCCGTTCAGACCTAGATTGTCATGCGGCGTTTTTCGGAGTGATTTCCGACGCTGCGGTTTCGACTGCTCCAGATGCATACCCGGCCAAGGTTATGGCGCGTCGCCGTTTCGAATTGGGATCGTCAAACGTTCCAAAAGCTACGATATCCTCCGGAGCGGCACAGGACGCATCGGGGATTTCTCACCGGGAATCCCCCTGATAAGAGGGGATGGTGGCACTCGTAAATTCGTTTGGCAAATCGTCATGACCCAACTTCTTACAGCGAGGCAAACGCGCGCGACAGAGGGCGCCAATATAGAAAGCGGCAAGGTAACCGGGCTCCAGCTCATGGAACGCGCAGGTGCCGGTGTGGTCGAAATGACCTTCGACGCCTGGCCATACCTGAGGTCATCGGCCAGTTCCGCCGCCGTTCTATGTGGCCCGGGAAACAATGGCGGTGACGGCTACGTCGTCGCGAGGCTTCTCTATGGCTTGGGCTGGCGCGTGAGCGTTTACGCCTATGGCGACCCTGAGAAGCTACCGCCAGACGCTCATGTGAATTACCGTCGTTGGATCGATCGGGGCAGCGTTCGTCCCCTCTCCGAAGTCGTCGATGCAGTCCGCGTCGACAGCGTTGATCTGATTGTCGATTCGGTATTCGGAACCGGATTGGTCAGGCCGCTCGGTAACGATCTTATTTCCATGATCGAGGCGGTTCGCGATTTTGGAGAAAGTGTGGGAACTTCGCCTATCGTGGTTTCCGTCGATATACCCTCCGGGATCTGTTCCGACAGCGGGCGCGAACTCGGCGGCGCCTTTACCAGTGATCTCACCGTCACCTTTCATACGGCGAAGCCCGGTCATTATCTCGGTGAAGGTCCATACCGCTGCGGTTCGCTCCGCGTTGTTGATATCGGTTTGGGTGAGGACATCTGCCCGGAGGCGGTCGAAATCGTGCGACGACCAACGCGACTCGACAAGGGTCGCCGTGTCGCAGCACATAAATTTCATAATGGCCACCTTCTGGTGCTCTCTGGCGGCGTGGGTAAGGGTGGTGCGGCCCGATTGGCCGCACTTGGAGCGCTTCGTATCGGTGCGGGACTGGTTTCGGTCGGATGCCCACCTTCCGCGCTTCAGGAGAACGCTGTCCATCTCAATGCCGTCATGGTTCGGTCAGTCGTCTCGGGCAAGGCACTCTCCGATTTCGTTGATCGCGATTCCCGCGTGACCGCGCTTTGTCTGGGCCCCGGGCTCGGTATCGGTGAACGTGAGCGGGAACTCGTGAGGGTCGCACTCTTGAGTGGAAGGTCCCTGGTGCTTGATGCCGATGCGCTGACCCTGCTCGCTTCGGAGCATTCTCTGTTTAACGCTCTCCATGAGCGATGCGTGCTCACTCCTCATGGCGGCGAATTCAGTCGGTTGTTTCCGGACATTGCGGCTCATATTGGTGCTGAGCCGACCGCAGGTCCGGCATTCTCGAAAGTTGACGCCACTCGCGAGGCAGCGGCGCGTGCGGGCTGCACGGTGTTGTTCAAAGGGCCGGATACCGTGATTGCCACCCCGGACGGATGTGTGGCGGTAAACGCCGCATTCTATGATCGCTCCGTACCCTGGCTGGCCACGGCTGGATCGGGAGATGTGCTGGCCGGTTTGGTCGCCGGTTTACTGGCGCGCGGGTTCGATACGCGGTACGCCGCCATGACGGCGTCCTACGTTCACGTCGCCTGCGCTCTTCGCTTCGGCCCGGGGCTTATCTCGGAGGATCTGCCAGATGGTGTGCCTTCGGTTCTTCGCGAGCTTATCGATTAGGTCCGAAACCCCGGCCCTTGTGGTTGTTCCGCGCATCGGGGAAGACCGTCGCTTCGTTTTCCGAGATGTGCTTTTTCCATCCTCGAATTTGTCGCCCCGGCGCCGGTCCGAAGCGCAACCCCGGCCCGTCGCCGGAGCGAGGGCGAAGCCCGGGCGGCGGCGGCCCTTCGGTGTGCCCGTTGAGCCCACGCTCCCGGGAACGGTAGGGCGCCGCGAGGAAGAGGTCCGCCCCGAGCGCCTTCGCCACCTTCGCGCGCTCCGCCAACTCCCTGTCGCTGTCCGCCGTGGCCGTGCGCACCCTGGCGCCGGGCCCCCCGGGAGATCGGTCATCGCCTTTCCGGCAGCCTCCGCCCTCTTTCGGTCAACCCGCTGGAGAGGCGTGGGTTCCGGGCATCCGCCAACGGGCGAAACCACCGCGCCGCCGGTGCCCCCGCCGATCACCGTGCCGGCCTCCCGGTCGCCGGTCCGCGCCCTGTCCCCGACCTCATCCGGGCGCCCGGAGATGTCCCTCCTGCCCGGGATGTGGCCCCGGCCGGCGTGGCGCCCCCTTTCCGGTCCGGCCTCTTTCCGCGGCGGCGGAGGCTGGTCCACAGCGCTCCGCCGTCCCCGCGGTCCGCCCGGACGCCGCCGTATATCCGCCGCCCGCCGACCATGCCGGGGCCCTCCAGCCGGAGGCGGCCCGGGATCCGTTCCGGGCTCCGGCCCCCTCCGGCTTCGCCACCACCTTCTCCCAGCGCTCCCCGGTGGGCTTCCCCGGCGCGGCGAAGCCTTCCTCCGCGCCCGCTTCCGCCTGTATCCCCGACCGCCGGCGCTGCGCCGAAGCCCACGCGATACCGTGGACGGGTCACGGCCCGGCCGCTTCGCGATGGCCGCGTCCGTCCGTCCACCTTTCCCCGTAGCGTGGATCCGGCATCTCACGTCGAGGGTCGGATGGCGGTGGCCCTCGGGCATGACACTCTCCCATGGTTCGCACAGGGACCGTCGCCGCTATCCGGCCGATTCGCGGGATGCGGCGCCGACGGCGCGGCCACCCACCATCAACGGTGTTGCACTTCAGAGCGGAACAGGGATCGTGAATGCGGATGCATCCGGTGGTATTGCGACAGAGAGGCTCCGTATTTCGTCACCGGATGAATTCCATCGTTGCCGCGTGCGATGCGACCGGAGAAGCGTATCTCGCGTTATTGGGTGTTGATGTGTCACCGGGCGGCATTCGTGTCAGGAGCGGATAGGTGAAGCCCGGATTTTGCGTCAGGTGAGACAACGGAATCTGTATGGCAATTAGAGTCTGTGGCGGTCGATTTTGGCTTACAATCATAATTTGATTTTGTTAGCCAAGCCGCTGTGCGGGTGTGGCGGAACTGGTAGACGCACCAGATTTAGGTTCTGGCGCCGCGAGGCGTGGGGGTTCGAGTCCCTTCACCCGCACCAGATGGATTATCCGTATCGCGGCACCGGAAGCTTAGAGTTTGTTCCATAAGTTGAGTGGTCCCGCAGGATGTGGCATTCCGGTTGGTGAACGCACCCAGATACGGAGATCGCCATGCCCCAGGACAGGACCACCCAACAGCTCCATAAGCGCCCGGACGACCACAGTCAAAATGACCTGACCGACGCCGAATGGACCGTCATCGGGCCGATGCCGCCGAAGCGGGGAAGGATGGGACGGCCGCGCGGGGTCGACCTTCGGTCGGTGTCCGGCGCGGGCCGGTATATACTGTCCACGGGATGCCGGTGGCGTGCGTCACCCTCTGGATATCCACCGTTTTCCACCGACCGGAACCATTTTCACGCATGGCGGCGGAGCGGGCTCCCGGAGCGTACCGCGCATCGTCTCCGGGACCTCGCGCGGCGGTGTCCGGGGCGCTCCGCGGAGCCGGCCGCCGGCCCGGTCGACAGCCGGTCGGTGAGGACCGCGGAGAGCGGCGGCCCCGCGGCCACGACGCCGGCAGGAAGGTGAAGGGGAGGAAAAGCCACCTGATCGTGGACGCCGGCGGCACGCCAACCGTCATGACGGTTCACACCGCCGACATCCAGGACCGGGACGGGGCGCCGGACCTGATCGCGAAGCTGCTGGAGACGGTGCCCACGGTGTGCAGGCCGTTCGCCGACGGTGGCCACCCGGGTCCGAAGCCGCGGGAGCGGCCTGGGGGGATGGGGTTGCCGGACGTGACCGGGACCGTCGGAAAACCGGAGGATGTCAAAGGGTTCACGGTTCCCTGCCGCCGGTGGGTCGTGGAGCGGACCTTCGCCTGGACGGGCCGGTGCCGCCGCCTGTCGAAGGACTATGAGCGCCTCTGCGGGAACCCGCCGGCATCCGGGGTGAGGCATCACGCGCCACCGGTCCGGGCGTGAGTGAGGCACGAACGAACGCTGGCCGCCTGCCGGTTCCCGCCTAGGCGGGTGGCGAGGGCGTCAACTCCATGAAAGACAATGGTTTGATCATATCAGTGACTTATGATTCAAACTCTCAGACACCCTTCAACCGTGTTTTGCCCTGCATCCGGCGTTCTCGTTGAACCGCACCCACTCACTTTGGATATGGGCTTGCAAGGATTTGTATGCGGTCCTAGAAAACCCAGACTTCGGGGATGTCATAACCTCCGTCGATACCCATTATGCGGGAAAGGAAAAACGGAATGCAGGTCACTCAGACCCAGAACGAAGGCTTTAAACGAGGATACCGCTTCGTGTTACCAGCGGCTGAGCTCGATGAGCGGGTCGAAGCGATGCTTACCGCCGAACAGCGGAATTTCCAGCTTAAGGGATTTCGAAAAGGCAAGGTGCCGATATCACTGATAAGGCGGATGAACGGAAAGAGAATAGACGGAGAGATTCGCGAAGAAGCTATCCGCGAGACGTTGATCGATCATTTCAAGGATGCCGACGAAAAGCCCGCCGAAGCTCCTCGAATAGATGTTGAAAGCGTAGACCTTGATCAGGGAGAGGATCTTACGTTCAGCATTACATACGAGGCGCAACCGAAAATCCCTGATATCGATTTCAAATCGATCGAGCTTGAAAGGCTGGTGGTCGTACCCGAAGAAGATCTGATTCAGAATGTACTTGAATTCAATGCGAAGCGATATGGAACATTCGAGGATGCGGAGCCCGCCGCCAAGGCGGAACAGGGCGATATGGTGGTGTTAGACTTCACCGGATCGATTGATGGTGAGGAATTCGAGGATGGGAGTGGGGAAGGGTTTCCCGTGAAGATCGGCGATGACATGATCGCTCCCGGTCTCGATGCACACTTGATCGGCGCACAGGTGGGCTTGGAACTCGATGCCAGGGTTGAATATCCTGATGATTACCGCATCGAGGCGTATCAAGGCAAGGAGGCGGTGTTTTCCTGCAAGGTCCAGGGATTGAAGAAACTGGTTCCCGCTCCGATCGATGACGATCTGGCCGCCAAAGTCCATGCCGGCGGCCTTGATGACCTGAAGGAAGCCATCCGGAAAGAATTCGAAACTGGATACAATCGTGAATCGAAATTCGAGCTCCGGTTCAAACTGTTCAACCGCCTTGCTGAAATGCTTGATTTCGAATTGCCGCCCGATCTTCTGAAGACCGAGAGCAGGAACGTGGCACGACAATTCAAGGCGGATGAGGGAAGCGGTAACGAGGATATGGATGGGGGTCCATCTAAAACTTCCAGGGTAGATGCGGAGGTCGACGATCAAGGCGATGAGGCCTCTTCGTTAGGTGCGAAAAGCGAAGAGGAAAGAACGGACGGTGACAGGAATGTCGCCGTTTCCACCGATGATGGGGCGGGTGAGAACGAAGGCACGGACGGTGATGCGGATGCCGGCGGTGTTTCCGAAGAACTTGCCTCGATAGAACCGACCGAGGAACACATCGATCTCGCCAAGCGCCGGTTGCGTTTGGCGATGCTTTTCAGAAAAGTGGGTGTGGAGAATGGTATTCGAGTAACCGAACTGGACCTTAGGGCGGAAGCGGACCGGTTGGCCCGACAGGACGGATTGGACACATCCAAGACCTATATGCAAATGATGGAAGCTATTCCAAGAATTAGGGCGAATGTGGAGCAACGAATTTTTGAGAGCAAAATCACTGATTTCCTGCTTGAACTCGTCCAGTTTACGGATAGGGAAGTCAGCTACGATGAACTGAAGGAGGCGCTAGAGGCCATCGACTGATCCGAATGCATCGGTTCAGTCGATGCTGAGGTGATCGCTAATAGCGGTATGAACCCGGTAATGTGAGGGATCCTTTGGTGAGTGCGACACGCGCTTCGCAAACGGAACGGTTTAACCGTCGCTGCGGAGACACCTGGATGTGTCGGGTGAGAAGCGAAACCGGCTCAGATTCGGGGTGGTATGCTGACACCTTTGAACTTGGTGGATCACGAAATGCCGTATATGGTGTCCGCCAGAAAACCGCCAGGCTGCGGATTTTTCGCGGTAAATGACGGAATCCGCCTTTCGAAAAATCACCGGATATGGCAGTCAGGGGCGATTTCACCACCATATGCCGCGGAATCCGCCAATCCTCCCCTTCAGGAGGCCCCCATGCGCAAGGTCCACGACACCCGGCGGAGGCTTGACGCCCCCGACATCACGAGGATCAGGCCGACCGTCTGATCGAGGGACGACATCCCGGCGATCCTGATCGGCCTCCAGGACCCCTGCGGCGACGAAGGGACCCGAAAGCGGCTGTTCCGGCTTCTGGACAGGATGGTGCTGCCCGGAAGGAGCCGCCGGGTCGGCAGGCCGGGGATGGAACCGTTGACCATCCCGGTGCCGGGGGTCGTGAAGCAGGGTCCCGGGTGCGGTTTCGACCGGCTTCAGGACCTGGCGAACGGGCACCGGACGATCCGGCGAAGGCCGGAGGCCGGGCCACGGATCATGGGACGGGGACGGATACGGATACCGGCGTCTGGTTGACAGCGTGTCTCTCCTCACGCCGGAGCTTCCCGCCGAGGTCGGAAGGACGGTCGTGGAGAGGGGCCACGGGGTGGCCGGAAAAGCCTGGCGCCGCGTCGCGCGGCCTCCGTCATTCCTTCGTGGCCGGGACCGACGTCCACCATCCGACCGACCGCAGCCTGCCGATGGACGCGGCGCGGTGCATGGTCCGGGACGTGTCCCGGGCCTGCGGGGGGCCTGGGCCACGCGGCTGGCGGCGGAAGGAACACCTTTGCGGAAAGCTCCGGAAAGGCTACCTCCGGGTGGCCACGTCACGGCTCGCCAACCCGCGCCCGGGGACGTGGAGGCTCTGCTCCGGCTCGCCCTGAAGCTGGCGGACAGGGCGGAGGCCAGCCGCGCGGAGATCGACGGCAGGATGGGTATCCCGGGCCCATCGGACAGTATCCGGGGCTTCATCGGCCATGTCAGGCCCCGGGCGGACCTGACCGGACGGCGGATCCTGAAGGGAGGGACGATCCCGCACCGCGGGAAGGTGCACCCGATATCCGGGCCGCACATGCGCTGGATATCGAAGGGAAGGGCCGGGGTCCCGGTGGAGCCCGGCGTTCCGGTCCGCGTCCCTGAGGACCGTCACGGATTCCTCCCGCACCATTCGGTGATGTGGGAGGGGAGCGACGTGGACGTGGCGGTCCCCATGGTGGAGGAGGCGCGGGCCCGGTTCCCCGACCTGTCGGTGGTGAGCTTCGACCGCGGTCCGCACAGCCCCCCGGACCGGTTGGGGCCTGCCGGGATGCCGGAGCCGACGCCATGCCGCGGAAAGGCAGGCTGTCGAAGGCGGACCGCGTCCGGGAAAGCGGGGAGGCGTTCCGCGGGGCGCGGCGCGCCCACGCCGCCGGCGGGTCGGCCATCAACAGCCTGGAGCACCGTGGCCTCGACCGGGTGCGGAGCCACGGAAAGAAGGGTTTCGCCGGCGCCGTGGCGCTGGCGGTGCTGGCCGCGAACGTCCACCGCCTTGGCCTGATGCCGCCGGCGAGGGAGCGCCCCGTGCTCCCCGCCGCCGCCTGACCGGGGCGTCCACCGGTGAACCGGCCCATGGAAGGTCCCGCCGCTGCGGGGCCCGCACCGGCGTGCCCGCGGGCCGGCGGAGGCCCGGATGTTCACCATATGTTTCGCCACCGGCCGTCCCGTCGAAGCCCCGGGCGGCGCTCCGACGGGCCCGGCCAGGGTCCCGTGAAGCCGGAATCCGCCGGATTCGGACCGATCCCCGGAAAAACACGGGGTTTTCTGGCAGACACTATATAATGAGTGCAATCCGTTCGTAGGATAATGGAAACCTGTCAAACCCGGGAAGGGTTGGCAATTTGCCGAGCGTGATCAGCTTTCTCGCGGCTGGCACCAAGCGCATATCCGCTGCATCCGCTTTGGGTAACGCAGATCTATGCGGGGAAAGTTCCCGGTGATTTCCGCCCGGAACTCCCCCCCATGTGCCCGCTCGTTAGCGGGAAGATCATGCTGGTTGTTTCGTTCTTTGGTCAGCCCGCTTTGGTGCCTCCATCATCGCCCTCAGGCGTCGGAACCAAGGAATCCACTTCTTCATGAGATTGGTCCGGGTCGTCGAACAATTCCGCGACGTCGAATTCGGATAGGTTCGTGTCAGTAGTGTCCGTCGCCGATTTACTGGTCGACTGCAGCGCCGCCTCTTCCTCGGAACGCGCTACGTTCAGCTGAACCGACACCTCAACTTCCGGGTGAAGACGGACAATCACCTCATGCAAGCCAAGTTCCTTTATCGGCGAGGACAGCATCACTTGCCCGCGGTCAATCGTGAATCCGGCTTCTGTTACCGCTTCGGTCGCGTCACGGGTCGACACCGAACCGTATAGGGAGCCAGAATCGGAAGCCGACCGAATCACCGTGAATTGCCGGTTTTCCAGACATTCGACCAGCGCTTCAGCTTCCTTTCTTGTCTCCAGATTCTGCGCTTCGAGCTGGGCTTTCTGCGATTCGAACGCTGCGATATTGGCTTTACTGGCCCGAAGGGCCTTCTTCATAGGTAACAGGAAATTCCGGGCATAGCCTGGCTTTACGTTGACGACGTCACCTATCTGTCCGAGCTTCGATACGCGTTCGAGGAGAATGACTTCCATTGGTCTGTCCTCCTATTTCAGGGCGTAGGGCAATAGAGCAAGGAATCGGGCGCGTTTGATGGCGCGGGCCAATTCACGCTGCTTTTTCGCCGAGACAGCGGTGATGCGGCTCGGAACGATCTTGCCGCGTTCGGACATGTAGCGCTGAAGCAGCCGCGTGTCCTTGTAGTCGATCTTGGGCGCGTTATCGCTGGAGAACGGGCATACCTTTCGGCGTCTGAAAAATGGTTTTTTAGCCATTGTTTACAAACCTTTCTTAACGTCTTCTGTCGCGCTCTTCGCGCTTCTGCAGTTGAATTGACGGGCCATCGTCATGTGAATCGACCTTGATGGTCAGCACCCGCATTACATCGTCATGCAAACGCATCAGGCGCTCCATTTCCTGAACGGCCGGCGCCGGTGCGTCAGTCCTGAGGAATCCATAATGACCCTTACGGTTTCTATTGATCCGGTAGGCCATCGATTTGACGCCCCAATATTCGCTTCCAACGATACTGCCGCCGTTGTCGGCGAGGACGGTACCGAAATGTTCAATAAGGCTTTCCGCCTGCGCGTTGGACAGATCCTGACGCGCAATGAATACATGCTCGTATAGCGGCATGTTCTCTCCGTGTTTTCGGGCGCATTTCAAAGGACCGGCCGGTTCGATCTTCCGCGTGCCGGACCACGAGAGACTGCGCCGTTCAGAACAGGTCGCGGAAGCGCGACGCTTATACAGGGCTTCACCGGCGGCGCAAGGCCCGCGCGCCTCGGATCGGTGACGAATCGAAACTGACTTGAATGTGTTTCCGGGCGAACAGGTCAATGGCGGGAATTGCGCCCTTCCGGGATACCGTCTATATGCGCGGCGAAGCCAATCCAATCGGATCGAGGGCAGCGTGTCACATGCGTTCATTTTTCCCGGTCAGGGAGCCCAGACAATCGGTATGGGCAAGTCCCTCGCGGAGGCCTATCCCGATGCGAAGCTGGTCTTCGAAGAAGTGGACGAAGCCTTGGGTGAAAAGCTTAGCTCGCTGATCTGGGACGGAGAATCGGGCACTCTGGCGCTGACACGTAACGCGCAACCGGCTCTCATGGCGATGTCCCTGGCGTCAATGGCCGCGCTGCGGGCCGAGGGCGTTACGATCGAAGCCGCGACGCATGTCGCGGGACATTCGCTGGGAGAATACTCCGCCTTGGCGTCTGCTGACTCACTGTCATTGGCGGACACCGCAAGGCTTCTCCGGACGCGCGGTGACGCGATGCAGGAGGCCGTACCGGTGGGGGAAGGGGCGATGGCCGCGATTCTGGGTCTTGATTTGGATACCGTGGTCTCCGTCACGAAACAGGCGGCGCAGGGCGACACCTGCGTGGCGGCGAACGACAATGATCCTGGCCAGATCGTCGTGTCCGGCACGAAGGCCGCCGTGGTGCGGGCGACGGAGATCGCCAGGGAACGCGGCGCCAAGCGAGCTGTGATGCTGCCGGTCAGCGCACCGTTCCACTGCGGTCTGATGCGTCCCGCGGCGGAAAAAATGGCCGGGGAACTCAGCCGCGTGGAAATCCGTGCACCCAAGGTGAGCTTTGTCTCGAATGTTTTGGCGAGCGAAGCGAGCGACCCTTTCGTGATTCGCAGTCTATTGGTGGATCAGGTGACCCATTCCGTGCGCTGGCGGGAAAGTGTCCAGTGGATGGTGGATAGGGGTGTTGACGAGACCTGGGAAGTCGGCGCAGGCAAGGCATTGAGCGGTATGGTGCGTCGCATCGACCGAGCTGTTCGGGTGCATGGTGTCGGAACGCCCGAGGAGGTGAGAAGGGCAGCTAAGCAAATTTTGGGAAACTGAGTGAACATGTTTGATTTGACAGGAAAGAACGCGCTTGTAACCGGAGCTTCGGGCGGAATCGGCGGCGCGGTGGCGCGGACCCTGCATCGGGCAGGCGCTGGCGTCGGCCTGAGCGGTACGCGATTGAAACCATTGGAATCACTGGCGTCGGAATTGAGTGATCGGGTGCATGTGCTTCCTTGCGATCTTGGCGATGCCGCAGCGGTGACGGCGCTTCCGCGCCAGGCATCCGACGCGATGGGTTCGGTCGATATTCTGGTAAACAACGCTGGAATCACCCGCGACCAGATCTTCATGCGTATGAGCGACGAGGATTGGGCCATGGTGCTTGAGGTGAACCTCACGGCCTCAATGCGACTCTGCCGGACCGCGATACGCGGAATGATGAAATCACGCTGGGGTCGGATCGTGAATATCGGCTCCGTCGTAGGATCGACCGGAAATCCGGGACAGACGAACTACGCCGCCGCAAAGGCCGGAATGATCGGGTTTACCAAGTCGTTGGCTCTTGAGGTGGCAAGCCGCGGTATTACCGTGAATGTGGTGGCACCGGGATTTGTCGCGACCTCCATGACGGAGGGTCTGGACGACGGCAGGAAGGACGCCATTCTGGCGCATGTGCCCGTCGGGCGCATGGGTGAGGTGGACGAAATCGCGGTGGCGGTGCTCTATCTGGTGAGCCATGAAGCCAGCTACGTGACCGGCTCGACCCTGCACGTCAACGGGGGAATCGCCATGCCGTGATGCGGTGTCGAGCCATAAGCCGTTTGCCAATCAGAAACGATGTGCTATTTGACGGCGCAACTACTGTCGGACATGCTTCGTCTGGCTTTGCCGCAGATTCGCCTGCGGCCGAAATCGCCTTTACGGGCAGAATCGAGGAGCGGGCAGGGACCCCAATGAATATGAGGACGACATGAGCGACATCGCGGATCGCGTAAAGAAGATTGTGGTGGAGCATCTGGGTGTGGAGGAGGAAAAGGTTGTGGATACGGCCTCCTTCATCGACGACCTGGGTGCGGACAGCCTCGACACGGTGGAATTGGTCATGGCGTTCGAGGAGGAGTTCGGTATCGAAATACCGGATGATGCGGCGGAGACCATTCAGTCATTCGGAGATGCCGTCAAGTTCATAATGGATAACTCTTAAACCACACAAACGACGGTGTTATTGGGGCGTCCCTTCAATGAGGGTCGCCTTGATTTTGCGAAAAGTTCGTCCGAGCGAGAGTCGTGCGGATCGTTCCGGAAAGGCCCGTACGGTTTGACCGCGGGATTGGGAGCGCGAACGAAGCGGCTTCGTCCATGGGTAACTGCCCCTTAATCCATCACGGAATGGATCAGGCCACGTTGGTCAAACTGGCTTGTGGTCAGTGTTTTCGGGCTCCAATCGCGTGCGGGTTACAAAGCGCAGCGCGGCGATTGCAGTGGCTTCGGATGGGTAATGATGACGTGTCTGTAGCCCGTGGTTGGCGGAGCCGTCGCCTACGCATGCCTATCGGTTCCGTCGGAAAATGGCTTGGATGCGGAGCAGCGTAGTCCCGTTGGGAAAATCCGAATGCGCTTGCCGAAAAGACCGGAGCCTTGGTATCAAGGTGAGATGAAAATACAGCGTCACGGAGAGGCAGGACATGCGTCGTGTTGTGATTACCGGTCTTGGGCTTGTCACGCCCTTGGCCTGCGGTGTCGAGGAAACCTGGTCGCGTCTGCTTTCGGGGCAGTCGGGAGCCGGTACCATAGAGCGCTTCGACGCGAGCGGAATGGCGACGAAATACGCCTGTGAGATCAAGCGTGGTGACGGTAGAAACGGTACCTTCAATCCCGATGACTGGATGGCGCCGAAAGACCAGCGAAAGGTCGATGACTTCATACTTTATTGTATCGCAGCTGCGGAACAGGCGGTCCAGGACAGCGGTTGGTTGCCGGAAGACGAGGAGGAGCGGCTTCGAACCGGCGTGATGATCGGCTCCGGTATCGGAGGGCTTGGCTGGATTGAATCGATGTCGATCCTGCTGAAGGAGCGGGGGGCGAGGCGAGTGTCACCGTTCTTTATACCGGGCTCTCTCATCAACCTTGTTTCCGGTCAGGTTTCCATAAAATACGGCTTCAAAGGACCGAACCATGCCGTGGTGACGGCCTGTTCGACGGGAGCGCATGCCATCGGCGATGCGGTGCGCCTTATCCAGTGGGGAGACGCCGATGTAATGGTTGCCGGAGGTACCGAGAGTCCGATCTGCCCGATCGGGGTAGCGGGCTTCAACGCCTGCAAAGCTCTGAGCACGAAATGGGCCGATGAACCGCAGCGGGCCAGTCGGCCCTATGATGTGGATCGTGATGGTTTCGTTATGGGTGAAGGCGCCGGTTCGGTGATCCTGGAGGAATACGAGCACGCGATCGCCCGGGGGGCGAAAATCTATGCTGAGGTGCTGGGCTATGGCCTGTCAGGTGATGCGTTCCACATCACAGCTCCGTCTGAAGACGGCGACGGGGCGCGTCGGTCGATGGAAGCCGCGTTGAAACGGGCCGGGATCCAGCCACAGGCCGTGGATTATATAAATGCCCACGGAACTTCGACGATGGCCGATCTTATCGAGCTCCATGTGGTTCAGCGGCTTCTAGGGGATAAGGCAGGAGCGGCCGCCATGTCGTCCACAAAGTCGGCCACCGGGCATCTTCTGGGCGCCGCCGGGGCCATCGAAGCGATTTTTACCGTTCTTGCGATCCGTGATCAGGTGGCGCCGCCGACGATCAATCTCGATAATCCGGAAGTCGAGACTCCGCTAAATCTGGTGCCGTTGGTCAAGCAGGAACGGGAGATAAACGTGGCGCTCTCGAATTCCTTCGGATTCGGCGGAACGAACGCATCGTTGCTGTTGGGCAGGGTCACTGGCTGATGTGGCGAGCCTTGGCATCGAATGCCATTACGCTACTTATTGTTCTTGTAATCGCCGCAGCTGGCCTCGTGAGTTGGGGAAGAGGCAAGTACGACGCAGCTGGACCTTTGGGAGAGCCGATTTGCCTGTGGGTGGCGCCTGGCGCGAGATTGGATGATCTTTCCATCGATCTTGCGGAGCGGGGCGCGGTCAGGTGGCCTTGGATAATGTGGGCAGGTGCCAGATATTCCGGGCTATCGTCTGAAATCAGGTTTGGAAACTATCTGGTTCCGGCTGGCGCCTCTGCGGCGGAAATCGTCGGAATCGTCACGCGGGGCGGTCAATCAACCTGCGGTGTTGAAATCGTCAATCGAATTGGCGTCAGCACGACCGAAATCCAGCTGCGCGAACTCGATCCTCTGACCGGCCGCTATGCTACGCTGGCTGAGTTCGCTCCGGATGCCGGACTCAATGACGTTCCGGAGGCTTATGCCGATGCGCGTTCCAAGAGGGATGCGAGAATTCGAGTAGTTCTTGCCGAAGGTGTGACGAGCTGGCAGGTGGTGGAGGGTCTGAAGGCTTTCGATGTTCTTTCGGGGGATGTGCACGACGTACCGGCGGAGGGATGGCTGGCCCCCGATAGCTACGAAGTATCGAGGGGTGACGACCGCGGAGAATTGCTGGCTTTGATGGAAGCGCGGCAGCGCGAATGGCTTGAAACCGCGTGGAACACCCGAAAGGAGGGTCTACCGCTTGAGTCATCCTATGAGGCACTGATTCTTGCTTCGATCATCGAGAAGGAGACAGGCGTTCCGGATGAGCGCGGAATAGTGGCGGGAGTGTTCATCAATCGTCTGAAGGAAGAAATGCCGCTGCAGACCGACCCGACCGTGATTTACGGAATCACGAATGGTCAAGGGAGCCTTGATCGAGGATTGCGGAGGAGCGAGCTTAGGGCGGAGACGCCGTACAACACCTATTTGATTCGCGGGTTGCCGCCTACACCGATCGCGAATCCTGGTTTGGCAAGCATCAAGGCCGCGCTTGCGCCCGAGGAGACCGATTTCCTGTTCTTCGTTGCCGATGGCACCGGTAGTCATGCATTCGCGAGCACTCTGAGAGAGCATAACGCGAATGTGGCAAAATGGCGTGCCATCGAAGCAAAGCGAAACGATCAATAATGATCGGTATTCATGATTGATACGATAGCGGTGCTCGGCCTGCGGGAATACAAACAGTCGGGAGTGAAGTCCGGGAAAACGATGAAAGCCTGATTCACCTTATCTCTATGAAATTGCCTATTCAGGCGGAGAAAGTCGTGGATATGAGCGTCGAGATTGTAGTGAGATGTATCCTTCGGGAAATACTCGGCGGGTATCAAAGGGAGCATCATCACAATGTATCTCGTCCTCCGGGTCCGACACCATTAAGATGGGTTCGGAGCAGATTAAAGGTTGCGGAGACCGAAATCCTAATCGCGGCTTCCCCGCCGCTCGGGAGAGTTGCGCTTGACCCTCGTAGTGATTTGTAGTCGAAAGGTTTGCGAGTTGAATTGGAGACGACGTCAATGGCTGAAACGCGCGCAAAACTCGCGGAGCTTGATCCTGTATGGAGCCGTGTAAGGGCTGAGGTCGAAGACACGGTGGATCGAGAACCCGTTCTTGGTGGCATGCTTCATGCGACCGTTCTCTATCATGCAACGCTCGAACAGGCTCTGGCGTATCGACTTGCGCAGAAACTGGCTTCCGGCGAAATGTCCGAGCAGATCCTCCGCCAGTTGGCGGATCAGGCGTATCGGGAAGAACCGGCGCTCGGTACCGCAGCGCGAACCGATATCGTCGCGGTTTCCGACCGCGACCCGGCCTGCCACCGGCTCATGCAACCGCTTCTCTATTTCAAGGGCTTTCAGGCCATGCAGGCTTACCGTGTGGCGCATTGGCTTTGGAAATGCGGTCGCAGGGATATGGCCTATTTCCTGCAGATGCGTATCTCCGAGGTATTCGGGGTCGACATTCATCCGGGTGCGCGGATCGGTAAGGGCATCATGATCGACCATGCCCATTCGATCGTGATTGGAGAGACGGCGCGGGTGGGTGACAACGTTTCGATGCTCCATTCGGTGACTTTGGGCGGCACTGGAAAGGAAGATCAGCAGCGCCATCCAACGATTGGGTGCGGCGTTCTGATCGGTGCCGGCGCGAAGGTACTCGGCAACATCACGATCGGAAACTGCTCACGTATTGCCGCCGGGTCGGTTGTGCTTCAGGATGTTCCGGCGGAAAAGACCGTTGCGGGCGTTCCAGCCAGGATTGTGGGGGAGGCGGGATGCACCCAGCCATCGGTGTCGATGGACCAGCTAACAGGCGTAAGAGTCTGAGACAGCGTTAGGAAACCTCATCGGACCCCATCAAAAGGCGTCCAGGCCCTCGGCGCTATCGGCGACCGGTCAGCGGCCCTGCCTTCATTTCCAGACACATGAAAACGGCATCGGAAGGCGGGTGACCATTTCATGCGGATGCATCGGAATGCCTCGTTACGGCTCTGGCTTTGCGACGCCGCCCGGGAATCTCAGGTATTCCCGGCACGGATGGCTTGGATCGTGAGCCTACGGTCGAACGCCGCGCTGTTCCGGGAAGTTGTCCGCATGTTTGGATCGAATTTCGGGTGTGGGGCCGGATTTGCGGGAGTCGGATATGGAACTTGGACTATCCGTCGGGTTGGTTACGTGATCCCGATGACACGATACCCGCTACGGTTCGAGCACACGCGTCAGGGCAGGATTGCGTTCGCCGCCAGTTCTCCGCCCTGTCCGGCCAGAAAGGTGCGGAAACTCGGGATCGGGCTGTGGACGGAGCCGTCCGGACGCTCCTGTATCGCTCCTTGGTGCAGAAGGTGGTCGTAGAAACCATTCACATCCATGCCGTCCGGGAGCGCGATGTCGGGATTCGCCTCCGTCATAGCTTTAAGGTATCTCTTGACCTCAAAGCGGGACCACTGCTTGTTCAACTCCGTCATCACCAGCGCGACCAACGGTGCCGCGTCAGCCATCGCCGGACTGCACTGGTCATGATAGTAGCGCAGGCGGCTGTCCGCGGCCTCCGCTTCGGCTCGGTCCCAGTCGGCCAGCCGCAGGTCGCCGTCGGCGGCGATGGCCTCCCGGCCCAGCGCCTGTAATGTGAAATGCAGGTGGCGGGGCCAGCCCTCCGCCGGAGCGGCGAGTTCCCAAAGCTGTTCCCGGCCCGCGGATTCATCGATGCCGAAATGCTGGCAGAAGCCGGCCATAAGATTCCGGCTCTCCCCTTCTGTCAGAGGCCCGACCTCGTGCAGGGTCAGACCGCGTGTCAGCCCCAGCTCCTTCGCCCGGTGCGCTGTGTCGCCGAGTCCCGCCAAGACCAGCGTGAGAGGAAGTCCGGTATCGGCGTCGTGGATTCCCCTGAGAAAGATGGCGGGTGGCGAGTGCGGCCCCGGAGGCAGGTTCTGCGCCTCGTCGACGGCGACCATAACCGGAGCACCCCACTCTTCGGGAGGGATCGCCTTCTCCAGACCGTACAGATTGGCGGGCGCTTCCTCCGCCGTGCGCGCCAGTCCGATGGAAACGCCGGCGTAGCCGATCGAACCGGACAGCTTGCCAGCGAGCCTGCTGATGGTGCTTACCCATTCCTTCGGCGGTATCCTGCCAGCGGAGGCCACGGCGGCGAGCACCGACGGCAGGTCCTCTTTCAGCCGCTGACTGGAGACGGTCAGGACACGTGGCGCATCTTCGGCCCGCTCCGCCGTCAGGCTGCGGGCCTCAAGTTCGGCCAGGATCGAACTCTTGCCAGCGCCGGGGGCACCCCGGAGGACGCGGGTAGCACCGGGCTGTCCGTGCCGCGGACCGGGTCGCCACGCATCCGCTGCAGCTCTTTGGATATCCCCGATCACGTTCTCCCGTCCGACGAAGACCGGTGGAGGCGACTTCTCGCCCTTCCTGACGAAATCCTGAAGCCCGTCCGTGTCGAAGCCACCCGCCATTTGGCCCATCCTGAGTTGCGTTCAAAAACCATATCACCACCGCTCTGGTTCGTCCAACCGAACGACAGATGTGTGAATGAAGCCTCACTCAAACGCCGCACTGGATCAAACTGTACAACCTAAGAGTTTGAATCATAAGTCACTGATATCATTAAACTATTGTTTTTCATGGAGTTGACGCCCTCGCCACCCGCCTGAGCAGGAACCGGCAGGCGGCCAGCTGCGCCCATGCCAGCGAGTTCTCACTGAGCCTTTCGTAATCTTTCGACAGGCGGCGGCACCGGCCCATCCAGGCGAAGGTCCGCTCCACCACCCAGCGGCGGTAGAGAACCGTGAACCCTTTGACATTCTTCGGTTTTTCGACGATCCTGATCACGTTCGACAACCCCATCCCCTCAAGCCGGTCCCGCAGCTTCGGACCCGCGTAGCCACCGTCGGCGAACAGCCTACACACCGTGGGCACCGTCTCCAGCAGCTTCGCGATCAGGTCCGGTGCGCCGTCCCGGTCCTGGATGTTGGCGGTGTGAACCGTCATGACGATCGGTGTGCCGTCGGCGTCCACGATCAGGTGCCTTTTCCTCCCCTTCACCTTCTTCCCGGCGTCGTAGCCGCGGGGCCCGCCGCTCTCCGTGGTCTTCACCGACTGGCTGTCGATCGAGGCGGCGGTCGGCTCCGCGGAGCGCCCCGAACACCGCCGCGCGAGGTCCCGGAGACGATGCACGAGACGCTCCAGGAGCCCGCTCCGCCGCCATGCGTAAAAATAGTTCTGGACGGTGGAAAACGGTGGATATCCAGAGGGTAACGCGCGCCACTGGCATCCCGTGGACAGGATATACTGGACCGCGTCGAACACCGACCGAAGGTCGACCTCGCGCGGCCGTCCCATCCTTCCCTGCTTCGGCAGCATCGGCTCGATGATGGTCCATTCGGCGTCGGTCAGATCGTTTTGACTGTGGTCGTCCGGGCGCTTATGGAGCTGTTGGGTGGTCCTGTTCCAGGGCATGGCGATCTCCGGATTTGGTTGCTTTCACCAACCGGAATGCCACATCCTGCGGGACCACTCAACTTATGGAACAAACTCTAAGCTAGTGTCTGCCAGAAAACCCCGTGTTTTCCGGTGACAGGGCCGAATCCGGCGGATTCCGGCTTCACGGGACCCTGGCCGGGCCCGAGGGA
>CBDAVS010000037.1:0-5599 GCA_965201085.1 uncultured Rhodobacter sp.
TTCCTCATTCGCCGCGTGGCGCGGGAGCTGAACCTTCGGAACTAAATAGTTATTTAAATCAATGGCTTATGAGTAAAACTTTGACACGGACGAAAGCGTTGCGCTCGAATTTGTCGACCATATACGGACCCGTTCCTACCGGCACCGCTTCGAACCCTTCCGGGCCGACCCTTTCGTAATGTGCTTTGGGCAGAACGTAGCCGGTCGGGAAATACATCCATTTGAAGATGGTCGGGTCGAACTGTTTGACGTCGGCGGTTACGGTGTCGCCGTCCACGGTGAAGTTTCCGAGCGTCGACCAGATGAAGTTGATCGGGTTGCCCGTGTCCGGGTTCGCCGCGCGCTCGAGGCTTCAGGCCACGTCCTCCGCGCTAAACGGGCTACCGTCATGCTAGCTGACGCCTTGCCGGACTTTCATGGAAACTTTCGAGCGGTCGTCTTTCCAGCCCACTCGGTCAAAAGCCCGGGCTCTGGCTTCAGGTCGGGCTGCTGAAGGATAAGCTGGTCAAAGACCGATTGGTAGATCCCCTGGATCGTCGGGTTCACCGCCGATGGGCCGGTAGTCGGATCCCAGCTTGGCAGCGGCACGTTGTAGGTGATGACGAGATCGTCGATTTACTGAGCGTTGAGGGGCAGTCCAAACGCTCCGGCGGCCGTCGTGGCCGCCGATAGTCTCATCAGGTTTCGGCGTGTGAGTTTCATTGTCTATTGCTCCTTCGAGAGTCAGGTTTCACTTTCCTGCGAGCTTTCTTGCAAGCAGAAACCCCGGTCCGGCTCCCGTTTCGGTGCCGGGCCCGACAGCGGCTCCCGTCAGGTAAAGGTTTCCGATCGGTGTTGAGCCGTCCGCATGACCACGGGCGGGTCTGAGCAGTAAATTCTACGCAAGGTGATGGCTGCCGCAGAGCTGGTCGCCACCAACCAGGTTCGGGTATCCCGTTCCAATTCGGTTGAGGAGACGATTCGCCGGGCAAGAATCTTCGCTCGGGTTCCCGGGGCGTATCGTTGAAGAATGTCCAGCGCCCTCTCCGAAAACGGTTCGGCCGCTTACGACCAGGAGCGAGTGGCGATTTCGCCTTTCGCGTCTCCCGAAATTTCACCCGGCGTCATTTGGACCTGCAGCCAGAGGACATGCTCGCCCTCCGGTGCGCGGGAGCGATCGAATACCGTGGGTGGCGGACCAGTATGACGGGTTCGTCAGACAGAAGTCCGGCGATGGCCTGCTGGTAGGTTCGCGCCGTCTGGTCGGGCGATGGCGCGAGTCGGACATAGGCGAAGGTTTCAAGCTCCGTATCGGCGCGCCATTCCGGGAGGTCGGAAAGCGCAAGGTGAACCATCATCGTGCCGGGCGCGTGCTAGAATCCAGCCATCTCGGCGTCGAATTTCTTCGTCAGGCCACCTGTAAGCCGAACCAGCGCCGAAGGGGCAACACCCGCGATCACCGCCTTTCGGGCATGGACAACGCGTCCATCGGCGAGTTCAACGCCCGTCACCTTGCCGGATACGTGCAGAATGCGGGTTACCTGTCAATCGGCATTCAAAGCTGAGCCCCTATCGGCATCCAATATTGGCCCCCCCTGTGCTGAGCGGGCCCGGCGCTGCGCAGTCCTCATTTAACGCAGCGGCGGCGGGCCTGCGGTGTTTCGGATTGGCGCTATGCTCGGTTCCTGAAGCGCCAGCTTCCGTTGCCGGTTTCGACGGTCTCGCAATGGTGCGTGAGCCGGTCGAGCGGCGCGGCTGTCATCCTGGCGTCACCGAAGACGCCGGGCCATTCGCCGAAGGCCAGATCGGTTGTGACGATGATGGATGTGCGTTCGTGGAGTTTGCTGATCAGGTGGAACAGGAGCTGTCCGCCGGTCTGGGCGAAGGGAGGACAACCCGGTTCATCCAGGATCGGGAAGTCGAGGCGGGAGATGAGGTCGGCGGTTCGCCCCCCGCCGTTCGGCACGAGCCTCGGCGTCAAGCCTGTTCACCGGATCGACCACGTTGAAGAACCTGCCTCGGCGCCCGGCCCGGATGCAGGCACGGGCGATGCTGACGGCGAGATGGGTTTTGCCGGTACCTGTGCCGCCGATCGGCACGAGGTTGCGCTTATGGTCGAGGAAGTCGCCGGTGGCCGGATCGCGGATCAGGGTCTCGTTGGCCCCGGCGGCCTCAAGGTCGAACCCTTCCGGTTCTTTGGCGAGCGGCGGCCTGGCAACGGTCATCTGGTTTCTGACTGACCGTGCCTGCTTCTCCCCGATCCCGGCGGTCAGCGGATCGCCGATGATCTGCTGCGGCTCATGCTGGCGTTTGACGGCGGTGGTCAGCACCTCGTCATAGGCGGCCCTCATTCCGTAGAGCCGCGGCTTCCCCATCGCGTCGATTACATCGGACCGCTCCATTCCGTGTTCTCCTCAGGCTGTCATATCGGTTGCGGTCGGCAATTGGTTCGCAGGCCAGCTTCAGCGCATCCGGCGTCTTAACTGTCAGGGGCGGTGGCGGCTCGCGGTGCCGGGCCAGGATGTTCGGCACGACACCGGCGGAATGGATATTGTGCGACAGGGCCCCGGCGCAGGCCGCCGCTACCGCTTCGATCCCATCCGTCAGCACGGCGGCGAGGATATCGACCATCCGCCGGTCGCCGCCCGGCTGACGTTCCGGTCTGCGCCACACGCGACGGATCGGGAGCGGCAGGTCCCATTCCCTGAAGGGCGCGCCGTTGCGAAGGGCGCCGGGTCTGCGGGCCAGGACGGGGATGTAACGCAGGGGATCGAAGATGGTTCTGTCCCGCCCGAAGGCCCGCATAGAAGAAGTGGCGAAAACTGGCCGGAGCCAATCGCCTGCCCGAAGTTATCCAAGGGTTGAGTCCAAAGACGGGATCAAGCAAATTCAAGTCGCCGCCTGATCGTGGCCGTCACCAACTTTCGGCCATAACCCGAGAAAAGTCGAGCGCCTCATCCTTCTTCAAAATTCACCTGGTTCCTTTGCCAGATTGGCATGCGGCATCAAAAACCCGGCAAGTTCCTCAAGAACTTGCGTGAGAGGTCCTGGATCAAGTTCTACATTCTCGACAAAGGCGTGCCACTGCCGCTGCTTCTGTTCATCTGCCGCAAACGCCTGTGTGAGCGCATCCGGCAGCTTTGTCGGAATCGCTGATCCGCGGCGCGCAAACGTTGCCGCGATCGCCCGGGCAAGCCTGTCATCATCGAAGCTGAACGACCGGCTGAGAATCCAGATATCGTAGAAGTCCTTCATCCGGCTGTTCGCCCGGCCAAGCGCCACCATGGCCTGGAATTTCTCGGCAATCACCGTCTCCCGCGCATAGGTGCGCAGCCTTGGCGCGGGCAGGTCGAGCATGACCGGGTAGTTTACGATTTCAACCCCAGGCTCCAACGCATCGCCAAAGCCGATATCGATCGTCAGGTTGATATGGGCGCCTCCAACCGATGCCAAGGCGCGTAGCCGCAGGCCGCCATAGTCGAGTTCTTCACGAATGCGATCGACACGCAACGTGTCCGGATCGAACACGACACCGTCTTCGACGTCCTGAGAAAGAACGCCCCGAAAAGTCGCCAGCATTGCATCCTCGCTCGGGTCGCCGAAACCCAGCAGATCGAGATCGCGCGTTCCGCGATGCGGCTCGTCGAACCAGATCATCATCAGCATCGCGCCTTTCAGCACGAACCGGTCCGCATGGGGCGACCGGCTGAGCCGGAACAAAAGACGCTCCAGCGCAAAGCGCGTGAGCACGAGATCGAAACTCTGCCCGTTCGACTTGGAGAGCTTGAGAAGCCGGGCGCGCACGGAGGCGCCGATATTCCTGACCCCCTTAGCCATTGGCGGTCAGCGCCTCCAGATAGGGACGGATCACGGTGCCTACTCCGCCCGAATCCGCCGCCCTGGCAATCTCGGCCAGCGTGACTTTCCGTTGACGCAGGGCTTCCTGCAAGCCTTCGAGAGCGACGGGGAGACCGATCTTGCCGCGATGCCGGAAACAGTCGGCAACGGTCTTCGCCACGCCGAACACCTTGACCGATACGCCTTCGATCACATGCGTCTCGACGCTTTCGGCCAGCAGATCGTCCGAAAACCGCAGCATACGGACCGGCATGTCGCTCGATTTCGGCGTCCAGTCGTTCCGGCCGATCGCCATCCACACCTTCCTGGGAAGCTGATCCGTGAGGCCATGAAAGGCGAGCGCCGAAACCAGGCAAATCACCCCTTTGGGGAAACGCTTGGCCGCTTCGGCAAGGCTGTGGTTGACCTCAAGCTCTGCATCGGCAAGCTGGTAGAGCCCGCGCGCCAGGCGGATTACTTCGCCATCCTTTTCCATGCGGCTGACCGTTGCGGCGGTCACGCCGGCATCCCTGAATTCCGCAAGGCGCAAAATCCCATGCACCGCGAGAAGATCGCGGGCGATCTCGCGCTGGGATCGGGTTTCGGTCATCGATATATATCCTCGCACTTCAGCATTTGTTATGTAAGGTTTTATATCACGTGGAGTGACGAAAGAAAAGGCGAGGCATTTCTCCAATCGTCCTCGGACGCTGATCCGGATTATCAGCGAGACGGCCTCTTTCCCGAACCGCCATCCCCCAATGCGAAGGACCAGAATTCCCGTGTCTCAAGATCATCGCCGCAGCCGGTGTGCCCGGCGGGATCCTTTACGCACCCTCTCGATTTCCGCGCAGCTGGCCTCCGCCCTGTCCGCCAGCTTCAGCGCCAGCCGGAGCGGCGCCTCCACGTCCCTCGGGCGCGGGTTGGCGAGCCGTGACGTGGCCGCCCGGAGGTAGCCTTTCCGGAGCTTTCCGCAAAGGTATTCCTTCCGCCGCCAGCCGGGTGGCCCCAGCCCCCCGCAGGCCCGGGACACGTCCCGGACCATGCACCGCGCCGCGTCCATCAGCAGGCTGCGGTCGGTCGGATGATGCACGTCGGTCCCGGCCACGAAGGAATGACGGCGGCCGCGCAACGCGGCGCCAGGCTTTTTTCCGGCCACCCTGTGGCCCCTCTCCACGACCATCCTTCCGACCTCGGCGAGGAGTTCCGGCGTGAGGAGCGACACGCTGTCAACCAGCCGCCGGTATCCGTATCCGTCCACGTCCCATGATCCGTGGCCCGGCCTCCGGCCTTCGCCGGATCGGGATGTGCTGGTTCACCGGTTCCCGAAGCCGGTGGAAACCGCACCCGGGATCCTGCTACGACCCCCAGCACCAGGATGGTCAACGGTTCCATCCCCGGCCCGCCGACGCGGCGGTTCTTTCCGGGAAGCACCAGCCAACCCGGAAGCCGGAACAGCCGCTTTCGGGTCCCTTCGTCGCTGTAGAGGTCCTGGAGGCCGATCAGGATCGCCGGGATGTCGTCCCTCGATTTCACGGTCGGCCTGATCCTCCTGATGTCGGGGGCGCCGGGCCGCCGCTGGGTGTCGTGGACCCTGCGCATGGGGGGCTCCTGAAGGGGAGGATTGGCGGATTCCGCGGCATATGGTGGCGAATCCGCCCTCTGACTGCCATATCCGGTGATTCTTCGCAAGGCGGATTCCGTCATTTACCACAAAAAACCGCAGCTTGGCAGTTTTTTGGCGGGCACTATGTTAGTGACAGGCCCGGAAGGGGTTCCGGGG
>CBDAVS010000038.1:0-5363 GCA_965201085.1 uncultured Rhodobacter sp.
ATGGTCACGGGCGTGGCATTGGAGATCGACGGTGGCCGATGCATCTAGGCCATATCGAAAACCATTCGCCCGGTGATGCCCTCAGCCGCAAGGCTCCTGGCGCTATCCGAACACGTCCCGAAACATCCCTACGCACTCCCGGAAACCGGCTTCGAAATCCCCGTTCTTGGGATGATAGACGGATTCGAACGACACTACCCCGTCGAAGCCATCCGCACGCATCGCATCCGCCATCGGGCAGAACAGATCTGACAGTTGCCCCTCGCCCATTCGCCTCACTTCCAGCGTCGCGCGTGGCGTGTCGACCTGAACGTCCTTTATGTGGACGTGACCCAGATAACCGCCGCGGAGCTCGCCAAAACCATCTGGGTAGGCAAGTTCATGGCACCAGCAGTTGTTGGCAGGGTCCCAGAGCACCTTCAGCGTATCCTTGGCGTCGAGGTCGTCGATGAGCTTTCGGCCGGTGTAGCAGGAGTTGACCATAGTGCCGTTGCCGGTCTCGACCGCGAGCGTCACACCTTCGGCGCGCGCCAGATCCACAGCGGGTGCGATCAGGTCCAACGTCGCCTGCCAAGCACCCTCTTTGACGTTCCAGATTTCCGCTCCACCGCTGCCCCAGAGAATCTGCTCCTTTCTGTTAGTCATGATCCGTACCAACGGGCATTCAAGCTCATGGGCCATGGCGACCACCCGCCGAAGCTCGTCCATCTGACCGCGATGCGCCCCGTCGCCCGGGCGGTCCTGCACCGTCAGTCCCGCGAATATGTGTCTGCTCAAACAGGAAACCGACTTGCCATGGTTCGTGATCAGCGACCGTATCTCCGCGATCTGATCAGGAGAATGATCGCCCACCTCACTGTCCCAGACGAACTGCAGTTCCGCGTGGTTCAGCCCGAATTCGTCCATCACCGTAAGACTGTGTTTCAGATCCCGGCTGATTCCGTCACAGATGACTCCCAGTTTCATGGCCGTAGGACCGCACCGGCGGCTTCCTCGATCACACGGGCCGAGGATTGGTTGTCGCCTGACGGGTAATTCTTCTTACCCTCATCGAAGATGCGCATCGCAGCCTCGGTCAACTGCATCGGAACACCCATCCGTCTGGCCATTTCAAGTGAAATCGTCAAATCCTTGTGCATCGTGCCGATCCCACTGCCGGTATCCTCGAACCGACGCGCGATGATATGGTCGAGTGACTCGTCCGTCAGACCGTTACCCGCCCTCGTCGAAGCGATGACCCGGCGAAGGACGTCTCCCGATACACCGGCCTTTCCCGCAAGAACCGACATTTCGTAGGTCACCGCGAATATCGATCCCATCAGCGACTGAAGGCATGCCTTGACGACCTGTCCGTCACCGGGACTTTGACCTACATGATGGATCACACTGGACACGGAATCGAGCACGTCACGATGGACGTCCATCACCGCGTCCGGCGCCGCTGCCATCAGGGTCAGCGTGCCGCCCTGTGCGCCTGGACGCCCCCCGGAAACCGGTGAATCTATGAGTGCGATCCCCGTATCCGATAGCTGCGCGGCGATCTCACGCACTTCATGCGCATGGATCGTCGCCGTCAGCACCACCGCCGAGCCGGGTGTCATGGTCGAGGCGAGCCCCTCGCCGAGAATGACTTCATTTGCCTGAACTCCGTTCATCACCATGACGAACACCGCGTTCGCGCCCCGTCCGACTTCGGCGGCGCTCCTGCACGCACCGCCACCCATTTCCGTGAAGGCATGCATGCGCTCCGGGCTGAGGTCGAACCCGACGACCTCAAAGCCGCCCGCGATCAGATTACGTGCCAACCCCGAGCCCATGTCGCCCAAACCGATCACGCCTACCCGTGCCATCGCGGTCTCCTCTATGCCCGCTTTCTGCTCCGATGCCGCCGACAGGATCGGGCATTCCGATACGAAATCGATGAATCCTATACAGGGCTGTCGATATCCGATGCTTGAACGGCGACGGGAGAGTTTCAATTCATTTCCGAAGCGTGCTGGCCTTTTCCCGACAAAATCTCACCCATCGCAGCGAAAACGATGAGAACGGTGCCCGTCATCTGCATCACGCCGAACGGCTCATCCAAAAGCACGGCGCTGGAAACCACTCCAGAAACGATCTCCGCGGTGAGAAGGAACGTTAGCGTCGCCGGGGCCAGACGTCGGGCGCTCCAAAGCGTCAGGATCATGGTCGGCAGCACGTAAATCATCCCGCCCCCGATGCCAGCAGTCACGGCGAGACCCAGATCACGTCCCGACTCCGCCATTCCGGATGCCAGCGCAAACGGAACCGCGATAAGTACGGAGAATAGTGCGGTCACCGTCACCATCGATATCGTGTTCGCCGACCGGCCTGAGAAGGTCAGGGCCGCACCGCCAGCCCAGGCTACGCCGGAGACAAGCGCCAGCACATCGCCAAAGTTAAGCGCATCGAGTCTCACCCTTCCGCCGAGAACCAGATACGCGCCCGAAAGCGCCGCGACCAACGCAACGGTAGAGGTCCATCGCCACGGCATCCCCAGAAAGGTCCGCTCCAGAATCTTGCTCCATACCGGTGCCAGATAGAACAGCAGGATCGCCCGCACGACATCCGTATGGTTAAGCGCAGTGGAATATGTCGTGACCGCGAGACCGATGAAAGCGGCGCCGGCGACCGCCTGCCCGTCAAGCCGAAGCACGCCTCCCCGGATCAGCACCCAGGCAAGGGCCGGCAGGAAGGCCCCGAGGTTCATCACCAGCCCGGGCCAGGCACCGTGAAGGCCAAGGCTCTCCAGATAGCGGATCGGAATCCACCACACACCCCACAACAGCGCCGCCAAGGTCGCGAGCGCGACCGGAACCCGAGTCGGATTCAAAGCCCCAGCGCCACCCGACGCACCTCCGCGAATGCCTGCACGAGCCGGTCAGCGACCAAAGCGAGGATTGCCATCGCCGCGCCAGCCGAAACACCCAGACCGACATCGGCGGAACCAAGCGCCAGATAGATCGACTGCCCAAGTCCGGTTGTGCCGATAAGTGCCGCGATGACGAGCATGGCGAACGCATAGAGAATGGTCTGGTTGAGTCCCAGCAGAATAGTCGGCGCCGCATACGGAGCGCGAACCTCCCGCATGATCTGCAGAGGCGTCGCACCGCTGGCGACCGCAGCCTCGATCAGTTCGGGTGGGACCGTCACGAGCCCGTGACGGGTATATCGGATCATCGGAACGACCGCATAGGCACAGATGGCCAGAAACGCACTGAACTCTCCGATCTGGAAAAACATCAGGACGGGTATCAGGAACACGAACAGCGGAATGGTCTGCAGCATGTCGCAGACAATCCGCACAATCCGCCATGCGATTGGCCATACGGTGCAGAGAAGACCTATGGAGCCACCTACCGCTGCACAGGCGATAACCGAAGCACCCGAAAGATAGAGCGACAGCAGAGCGCGCTCCCACAAGCCGGTGATCAGGATTGTCGAGAGCAGGACAACGCACAGAATCACCAGACCCCGCCCCTTCGCGACCCAAGCCAGCGAGGCCGCGCCCATGATAACGAACGGCCATGGGAGATTGGCAATTCCGGTTTCGATTATGCCTGCGCCGATCACAAGCAGGATGCCCAGCGCCGCCCTACCCGACATCGCCATACATCCGCCGAGAACGGCGGCGAAGGCGAACAGCCCAAGGCTCATCACACCCGTCCACTGAAATCCCCAGGTGAACGGCAGTACCGCTTCATCGAGCCCGATTCGCAGCGGAAGCAGCGCATAGAACATCGCGCCGGTCCTGAACTGGTTGAGCGCATCCCCGTGCGTCGCCGTGAAATCACCAAGCGCGGTGTCCACGCGCTCGACCACCGGATCGAATACCGCCAATGTCGCTGGATCAGGAAGCTGGCCCCGAAACAGCAACAGTACCAGTACCGAAAGCGCGACCGTTCCATATGCCACGCGAGGATCGTATCGGTGGCGCTCATTCGCGAGCGCGGCGCTCATCCGGTCGATGATGATCGCGAAGATAACGATAACAAGTCCCGCCATCAACGCCGCGCCGAACTGCGCCTTGCGCATGGTCAGCAACACCTCCCAGCCGATGTCATTGAAGCCGCCTATGACGGCGGCGATGATCACCATCGAAAGCGCCGCCATCAGACATTGGTTGACACCGATCATGATCTGCTGGCTGGCCGAAGGGATTTCCACCAGGAGGAACTGCTGCATCCGCGTACTACCGGCCATAACCGCCGCTTCCCGAATTTCCGGTTCGACCCGCTCAAGCCCGAGTATGACATTGCGAGCCATCGGGGGAGCGGCGTAGATCGCCGATGCGATCAGGCCAACGACCGGACCGAACCCGAAGAGCAGAAGCAAAGGCGTTAGATAGGCGAATGTCGGAACCGTCTGCATGACGTCCAACATCGCCTGGACGGCCGCCTTGATCCGAGGAAACTCGTTCGCCAGCATCCCGACGGTTCCGCCGACGGCAATTGCCAACGGCACGGAAACGGCAACGAGCGAGAGGGTGTTCATGCCCTCGGCCCAGTAGCCCGAAAGCAGCACGTAAACCAACCCGCCGAACGCAAGCGCCGCCATCGGCAGCCCACCCAGATACCAGCCGAGCGCGACGGTGATCCCGATCAACAGCGGCCAGGGTGTCTGCCCGAGGACGGTATTGGCCCAGAACATCGGATAGCCTAGCAGCGAGGACAGCCATCGCCCAACCGGCTTTATCGTCGTCAACAGCCATTCAAGTACCACCCTTACCCAATCGGTCATCGGGAGAGTCCAGCTCTCGGGGTATCGAACGAGCCAAGGTGCAACCGTTTCCAACGCCAGGCATACAGCACCGACCGAAACAGCCAGCAGCGCAGCCAGAACGCCGGGGGCGAGCGATGCGCTCACCACGACGTTGGACACAGGATCCGCTCGGGTGGTTCCCGCGTTCATGATGCGCGCAACCGGGCCTTCACGACTCTTCCACCTGCAGCGCCGAGGCGAGGTCGGCGGGATGAACGACCCCGATCACCTCACCGCTTTCGCCACGAACCGGTACCGGCTCGTAGAAAGATATGCAGGAAGCCAGTGCCGCCTCGAGGGTCATGTCAACGCGCAGTCCCGGGATATCGGGTTGCTTCAATTCGTCGTCCACGGCCCGCATCACCGAGCCAACCCTCGCATGACGGCCCCGGACTACATCCCTCGAAAACTCCCGGACATAATCGTCGACCGGATTGAGAACGATCTCCGCGGGTGTCCCGATCTGGACGATCTCGCCATCGCGCATGATCGCGATCCGGTCAGCGAGCTTCAACGCTTCGGCGATGTCATGGGTAATGAAAACGATGGTTGTGTTCAGTCGCGCCCGAATTTCCAGAAAC
>CBDAVS010000039.1:0-10859 GCA_965201085.1 uncultured Rhodobacter sp.
CACTGCCACATACCTGACCGGCTCATTCCCTTCTCCGCTCCGTCCGGGCCCGTATGGCCCTGCCATGGCTTCCGGGTTCCGGGCAGGGGCTGGCGCTTCGCCGGGCGGAACCCGGCGAGGCCGGCGACGGGCGTGAGGTGGCGCGCCACGGTCATGTCCGGCTCCGGCGGCGCCCTCTGGCCGATGACGCGCCCGTACGCGGCGTGGATGGCCACCGCCCCGCCGCTTTCCGGGCTTACGTGCCGCTCCGCCGGGCTGTCGGGGCTCTCCCGCGCCGGAAGCTGGAGGTCCCGGACCCGGAACGCGGTCTTCGCGTCGAAGGCGAGGCATCCGCGCAGGTCACCGGCGGAGTCGGGCCTGCGGTCCCTTATCCCCGTCCCCGTCCTCAGGGCCCTGAGGTATTCCCCGATGCGCCGGCGCGGCCCGTAGCGCCGCAGGGCGGTCTCCGCCGTCCGCATGCCGTCGCCGCCCCCGCTGGACAGGAGCGTCCAGTGCGGCGCCTCTCCCTTCCGCACGACGTTCCCCAGCGGGTTCTCCCCGATGGCGGAGACCACCGTCACGGGCGGCGGGCGCCGGTCGGCGGCGTCCCCCGGTGCGGCGATGTCCGGTCCAGCGCAGCGCAGCGTCAGCGTGGCGACGCGCGCCCTGCGGGCGTCCGGCCCGCCGCGTCCGGGAAGGTGATCCTGCGGTGGCCGACCGGCTCCAGCTTCGCGACATGCTCCCACAGGCACCTTTCGTCGCCGTCGGGCGGGGCCACGCGCCGCCCCGGCGGGACCGTCAGGCCGGATACCGGCCGCGCTCCCGCCCGCCCCGGACGCATGTGGGTCGGCGACCTGGAAAGGCTCTTCACCGCGCCGGTGGACGGGGAGGGCTCCGTCCCCTTGACCGACGGCCGCCGGGCCCGCGCCGGGTTCGCCACCGCGGCCGGATGGTCGCACACCGGTCATGGGGGGGGCGGAAAAGGAAGGGGCGCGCCGCACATACAGACCGTGAACGGCCCGCCCGGCCTCTGCCGAAAGGCCGGATCCAGCGGTCCGACGGCGCCCGGCCATTGCCCCGGGTTCCCGCGGCGCAGGGACACGGACCCGCACCCGTCCCGCGGGAGCGGACCGGATGGACCGGCGCCAGGGCCCCGGGGCAATGGAAATGTCACTCGACTGAATTCCGGACGGTTCGGCGGGGTCCGCCCGCGCCGGGGTCCATCCCCGCCGTGGGTTCCGGCCCGCGGACACGCCGGTCCGGGCCCCGCAGCGGCGGGGAGCACGGGGCGCCCGCGCCCCGCGGAACGCCTCCCCGCTTTCCCGGACGCGGTCCGCCTTCGACAGCCTGCCTTTCCGCGACATGGCGTCGGCTC
This sequence comes from uncultured Rhodobacter sp., assembly GCA_965201085.1. Lineage (GTDB taxonomy): Bacteria > Pseudomonadota > Alphaproteobacteria > Rhodobacterales > Rhodobacteraceae > JAPOUP01. Next base: position 1,355 of record CBDAVS010000039.1, read on the forward strand.
CAGCATCCCGGCAGGTCCCAGCCGGTCCGGGGGGCTGTGCGGACCCCTGTCGAAGCTCACCACCGACAGGTCGGGGAACCGGGCCCGCGCCTCCCCGCCCATGGGGACCGCCACGTCCACGTCGCTCCCCTCCCACATGACGGAACGGTGCGGGAGGAACCCTTGCCGGTCCTCAGGGACGTGGACGGGAACGCCGGGCTCCACCGGGACCCCGGCCTTTCCCTTCGATATCCAGCGGGTGTGCGGCCCGGATATCGGGTGCACCTTCCCGCTGTGCGGGATCGTCCCGCCCTTCAGGATCCGCCGTCCGGTCAGGTCCGCCCGGGGCCTGACATGGCCGATGAAGCCCCGGACACTGTCCGATGGGCCCGGGATACCCAACCTGCCGTCGATCTCCGCGCGGCCCGCCTCCGCCCTGTCCGCCAGCTTCAGCGCCAGCCGGAGCGGCGCCTCCACGTCCCTCGGGCGCGGGTTGGCGAGCCGTGACGTGGCCACCCGGAGGTAGCCGTTCCGGAGCTTTCCGCAAAGGTATTCCTTCCGCCGCCAGCCGGGCGTCCCAGGCCCCCCGCAGGCCCGGGACACGTCCCGGACCATGCACCGCGCCGCGTCCATCGGCAGGCTGCGGTCGGTCGGATGATGCACGTCGGTCCCGGCCACGAAGGAATGACGGCGACCGCGCAACGCGGCGCCAGGCTTTTCCGCCGCCACCCTGTGGCCCCTCTCCACGACCGTCCTTCCGACCTCGGCGGGAAGCTCCGGCGAGGGGAGCGACACGCTGTCAACCAGACGCCGGTTCCCGAAGCCGGTCGAAACCGCACCCGGGACCCTGCCTGACCACGCCGGGCACCGGGACGGTCGACGGCTCCATCCCCGGCCCGCCGACCCGGCGGCTCCTTCCGGGCAGCACCAGCCGACCCGGAAGCCCGAACGGCCGCTTTCGGGTCCCTTCGTCGCTGTAAAGGTCCTGGAGGCCGATCAGGATCGCCGGGATGTCGTCCCTCGATTTCACAGTCGGCCTGATCCTCGTGATGTCGGGGGCGCCGGGCCTCCGCTGGGTGTCGTGGACCCTGCGCATGGGGGCCTCCCGAGGGGAGGCCGGATTCCGAGGCATACCCTGACGGCCATATCCGGTGAATCCCTGCAAGGCGGATTTTGTCATTTACCGCGAAAAAACCGCAGCCTGGCGGTTTTCTGGCGGACACTAGTTAGTGAAATTGTGGGGGGATTTTCGTGCGGCATTCAGCATTTTGGTGAAGATATTGTCGGTCAGTAGACCCACATCCTCGGCGAACATGCAGAACACCAACCAGTTGACGAAATGCGCGACCTTCTGCGGGTCATGGCCCTGATCACGCAGACTTTGCGCAAGTTCAGCGAAGGTCTTCGCGACGGTTTCCGTCACCGTTTGCCTTGTCATTTCGGGTCGAAGCCGCTCCGGGTCCGATATCGCCCACTTGAGTTTGTCGCGTGTCGCACCGTCGGCAAGATCAACAAGCGCGAATTCGAGCGTCTCGCTTATGCTGTTCGTCCAGTTCGTACGGATATGGAACCGCACCATATCGGAGACGATCAGCAGCGGCGGGTTTTCCAGAGCGAGAGCGTATTGCCGCAACTGGTTGAACGCATCGTCGAGATTGGCGTGTCTGCACTTGTATTCCCACGCGAATCAGCCACGCTTCCAGACGTCGGCCAAACCATCGCCACCTGTGTCCTTTCGCGCGCCTTTTTCGAAGCAATACCAATCGCCTGACGGATCAGCGTCGGTTGGCGTCGGTTCGCCGAGCATTTGGTATAAATCGTTGAAGTACGGCTGCGAACCGGATCTTTCCTTAAGCTCCGACGTGCGCCACTTCACGATAAACTCACCCGGTGTCATTACTTCAACCTCATTTCCGTGCCGTGAGGGGCGACCGAAAACAGCGCCCGAATTGCACAATCTCCTATCGCAACCGGGGCCCGGTCGCTTCGTTCGGGAATTTCGCCGATGTACCTTTCTGTCAGCATAACGGAATGCCAGCCACACCGCTGACAGCCAAGACTTAAGCCATGTTACGGGACAGTAAAGTTGGGCGAAATCCGTTTCCATCCAACAAGTCATAAGTAAATTTCGGTCTTCGGCAATGGATATGCCACCCTGCCACATGAGGGAGATCGGTCGCAGTGCCGCCGAGGCGGATGTGCCACACGGGATATTACAGGGTCGAGGCAACTTCGTCCGAGGCTATTGTCGTGTCATGGACAGTCGAGCGCGGCGGAAGTCCATCTCGCCTATAGGCCAGCGACTGGCTCAGCCCGCCATTGATGCTTGATAGATGTCATCGATAGTGCCAGCGAGGACCGCATCGAATTCAGTCTCGCTCTGGTCAACCGAAAGCCCTTCGGTCAGCGCTCGGCTGAAACTGGCGACAACGCCTTTGTTCCGCGCGAGCCTCGAGTTCGCTTCGGTCCGGCCATAGCCGCCGGACAAAGCGACGACCCGCATCGTGCTCGGATGCTCAACCAGAGATCGGTAGTGGTTTGGTTGGGTCGGAAGTGTCAGCTTGAGAATGACCTGCTCACCGTCTTCAAGTGTATTAAGATGATGGGTCAATTCTTCGAGAAGTATAATCTCCGCCCGTTCCTTGTCGGCGATGGAGATCGTCACCTCCGGCTCGATAATTGGAACAAGGCCTCGGGCGAGAACCTCCCGCCCAATGTCGAACTGCTGTGTGACATTGGCTGCGACCCCGTCGCGGTTCGCCGCGTTGATCACGGACCGCGCCTTGGTTCCGAATATATTTTTGGTATCGGCGCGTTCCAGCAATCCATTCAGGCCTTGGATCGGCTTCATAAGCTGGACGCCGTCATTTTCCGGTGCCAGACCTTGATCGATTTTAAGTAGAGGCACCACGCCCCGGCGTTTCCAGAGGAATTCCCCTGATGGCTGGCCATCGATTTCCCGATCCATCGTGTCTTCGAAAAGAATCGCGCCTATTATCCGTTTGGACGTGAAAGCCGGAGACTTGATGATTCTTGTCCGCATCCGATGGATTAGGTCAAACATTTCCGATTCGCTCGAATACGTCTCGTCGCTGATTCCATAGAGATCGAGCGCTTTCGGGGTCGATCCACCGCTTTGGTCAAGGGCCGCGACAAATCCCGCCCCGATGCGCATCCGCTCCGCTTTTTTTGCCTGTGTCATGTGGTTCTCCAACAAAATTCCTTTCGGGTTGCCTCTACGCCGGTTGTGTCAGGACGCCAACACCCTTGCGCAATGTCTACCGCGGTCGCAGCTCTTCGGCCTCCGCTGAAGAGTTCTTTCGTATTACGACCCGGGCTCAGGATTCAGGTCCGTTACCTGAACCGTGGCGAAGTGCGGCGATGCCTGGAAGCGTTCCACCTTCCATCCATTCAAGAAACGCACCCCCGGCGGTTGATATGTAAGTGAGGTCACCTGCGATTCCGGCTTGGTTAATGGCTGCGACCGTGTCTCCGCCACCTGCCACCGAGGTGATTTTACCGGCACGGGTCAGGGCGGCGACTTCCTTCGCGACCGATCGGGTGGAGGCGTCGAAGGGAGGAATCTCGAACGCGCCGAGCGGCCCGTTCCAGATCAGGGTGCGGCAATCCGAAGCGATATCCAGTATACGCTTCGACGATTTCGGACCCGCATCCAGAATCATGGCGTCCATTGGACAGGTGTCGGACGGATGCGTCTCATGTGCCGCATTCGTTTCGAATCTGCGCGCAACCACAATGTCCTCAGGTAGCAATATTTCACAGCCGGACGACTCCGCCCGCTTCAAAATCTCGCTGGCCTGACCAACCATATCATTCTCCGTCAACGACCTGCCGATGTTCAGACCGGCAGCCGCGAGAAACGTATTCGCCATACCGCCTCCGATCACCAAGTGATCGACTTTGTGAATTAGATTATCCAAAAGTTTGAGTTTGGTCGATATCTTGGCTCCGCCGACTATCGCCATCACCGGTCGGGACGGCGTTCCTAAAGCCGCCTCGAGTGCCGTCAATTCCGCCTGCATAAGTCTGCCGGCGCAGCAGGGCAAATGCCTCGCTATACCTTCCGTCGAGGCATGGGCTCGATGGGAGGCAGAGAAGGCGTCGTTGCAGTAGATGTCACCCAATGCCGCGAGGGATGCCGTGAATTCAGCGTCATTGGCCATCTCGGCCGGATGGAATCTCGTGTTTTCCAGGAGCAGGACCGAGTTTTCGGGCAGCGCCTGGACCGCCGCTTCCGCGGCTTTTCCGATGCAGTCCTCCGCGAAGGCCACCGGTAGCCCAAAGGCGGCTTCAAGGCTCGGGAGCAATACCTTCAGGGACAATTTGGGATCAGATCTTCCTTTGGGGCGGCCGAAATGTGCCATCAGCACCGGTTTGCCGCCTCGGGCAAGAATGTCCTTCACCGTTGGCACGATCCGATGGATGCGGGTTGCGTCGCTGACCTGTCCGCTCTCTACCGGGACGTTGATATCGACCCGTGTCAGAATCGTTCCATTCCGAAGGTCCATGTCGTCCAGTGTTCGCCACTTCATCCTTTATCTCCCATCGGGGTAATTGCTTTCGACGCGATGCAGCGGATGGCGTCAATCACCGTTTTAGCCTTTAACTTTCCGATGCGATGCGTAAAAAGCCGAAAGCTATGTAATGGGGGATATATATGGTGCAAATCAGCGATCCAGAGAATACGATCCTGATCGAACTGCAGCGGGGCACCGTGACGGTCGAACTGATGCCGGACATCGCACCCGCACATTGCGAACGCATCAAGAAACTCTCGCGCGAGGGTGCCTATGACGGCGTTGTGTTTCATCGGGTCATCGAGAATTTCATGGCCCAGACCGGGGACGTGCGGCATGGGAGGGTTGCGGATGGAGCCAACCTACGCTTGGTCGGTACGGGGGGGTCGTCCAAACCTAACCTACCTGCGGAATTCTCGCGAATTCCACATGATCGGGGAACACTGGGCGCGGCCCGTTCGGCGAACCCGAACAGCGCGAATTCGCAGTTCTTCATCAACCTACGCGACAATCACTTCCTGAACGGCCAATACACCGTTTATGGAAGGGTAGTCGATGGCATGAAACATGTGGACGCCATCAAGAGAGGTGAGCCTCCCACTGATCCAGATCAAATGATTTCGATGAAGGTGGTCGCCGATGCTACGTAGTCTGACGCTCATTCTCTGCCTTTCCGCGGTTCCCTCCTTCGCCGATGGTTTGAGAATCCATGTCGCCGGAGAGGCGAACGGTGTCGTTGAGATCGACCTGTTCGAGGATATCGCCCCGAAGCACACCGCGCAGATCAGGGAGCTGGCGGAGGCGGGGTTCTACGACGGTGTATATTTCCATCGCGTCATCGATGGCTTCATGGCCCAGACGGGCGACGGCGAATTCGCTTCGGTCGACAGCGAAGACAGTCGAAGCTGGGGGCGGGGCGGTTCCGACCTTCCCGATATACCGGCGGAGTTTTCCGACGTCGCATTCGACCGCGGTGTCGTGGGCATGGCAAGGGCTGGTGATCCGCAATGCGTCGGGGTACTCAACTGTCAGGAAAGACAGACTTTTCTTGATAGTGCAAACAGCCAGTTCTTCATAATGTTCGCTCCGGGACACTTTTTGAACGGGAATTATACCGTCGTCGGTGGTGTCGTGTCAGGCATCGAGGTCATCGACGCGATTCGGAAAGGAGGTTCGCACTCCGGCATTGTCGAAGGCATCCCGGATCGAATGGAGCGGGTTGAGGTAATCAACTGACATTCCGTCAATCCCGCGTGATGCGGGGCTTACTTGCCTGCCGCCTGTTCATATTCTCGCACCACTCAAGGGAGATGATCATGGGTACGAGAACGGTACTGTCGTCGGCAAGTTTATTTCTGTGTGTGGCATTGTCCGCGTCCGCAGGTCCCGAATTCTGGAAGAATGAGTGGCCGAATACGGATTTCGGACAGACAGATGTGGCGAACTGGTCGGAAATCATGTCCGGCGGGCCACCCAAGGACGGCATCCCGGCGCTGTCGGCACCGCAGTTCATTCCGGGCAGCGAGGAAACGCGGATCGGTGAGCGGGAGCCTGTGATCACCGTTGAAATTGAGGGTGAGACGCCGAGAGCCTATCCCGTCCGGTACCTTATCTGGCACGAGATCGTAAACGACGAGATCGGAGGTGTGCCGGTGGCGGTAACGTTCTGCCCATTGTGCAACTCTGGTGTGACATTCGATCGGCGTCTTGACGGGGAAACCTTGACGTTCGGGGTTTCCGGCAAGTTAAGGCATTCCGATATGGTGATGTTCGATCGGGAGACTGAAAGCTGGTGGCAGCAGGCTATCGGTCGGGGAATAGTGGGCAGGTATACGGGCAGGTCACTTGTACAGCTTTCGAGCTGGATGGAGAGCTGGAGAGAATTCCGGGAGCGCAACCCGGCGGGATTGGTGATGGCAGAGCCACATTGGCCGCGACTGTACGGGCGTAATCCCTATGTCAGTTATGACTCCTCGTTTCGTCCGTTTCTGTATGTCGGCGAACTTCCTCCCCACGACATTCCCGCGCTGGCTCGGGTGGTTCGGGTCGGAGAGCGTGCCTGGCCGGTTTCGCGTCTGAAGGAAGAGGGTGTAGTATCCCAAGGCGGTGTGACGATAACATGGCGGGAAGGACAGGCTTCGGCACTTGACACAGCGCTCATCGAACAAGGCCGGGAGGTCGGAACGATCAGGGTGAAAAGGGACGGTGAGAACGTGCCGCACGACATAATGTTCGCATTCGCCTTCCACGCGTTCTTCCCGGACGGTGAATGGTTGATCGAATGATCGAGGTCGCTTGATCAAACCAAGCAGCCTACGACGGATGACCTGGGTGAATGCCGTCAATCCGCGAGTGTCACCAAAGCATGCCGTTTTCTACCGGCGCTGAGCTTCATCGGCGATGCCAATGCCTGAGCGTCCAGCATGAACCCTGCATCCGTCAGCGGTGCACCGTTGACGCGAACTCCGCTGCCGGCGATCAGGCGTCTGGCGTCCTTGCCCGAGGACGCAAGGCCGGATCGGACCAATAACTGAGTGACAGAAATGCCATCTCCGATCTCCGATCGGGAAAGCGATAGGCTGGGAAGGTCACTTCCGAAGCCACCTTTATCGAACACGTCAGACGCCGTGGTTTTCGCAGCTTGAGCGGCGTCTCGGCCATGGCAAAGCGATGTAACTTCGTTGGCGAGCCGGATCTTGGCTTCGTTGATCTCCGAATCGCGCAAAGCGCCAAGGCGTTTACAGTCCTTGACGGGAAGCTCCGTGTAAAGTTTGAGAAAACGCTCGACGTCGGCGTCATCGACGTTGCGCCAATACTGCCAGAATTCATATGCGCTCAGCATCCTGGAATTCAACCAAACTGCGCCGCCGGCGGTTTTGCCCATCTTTTCGCCCCGGGCCGTGGTCAGCAGCGGACTTGTCAGTCCGAAGACTTCGGCGTTGCGGGAGCGGCGCGTCAGGTCAACGCCGTTGACGATGTTTCCCCACTGGTCGGACCCACCCATCTGCAGCATGCAGCCGTGGCGTCGGTTCAGTTCCGCGAAGTCGTAGGCCTGCAGGATCATGTAATTGAATTCAAGAAAACTCAGACTTTGTTCGCGGTCGAGACGCGACCTGACGGAATCGAATCCAAGCATCCGGTTGACACTGAAATAGCGCCCGACATCACGCAGAAAATCCAGATAGTTGAGATCGTTAAGCCACTCGGCGTTATCGAGCATGATCGCGTCGGTTGGATTGTCGCCGAAGTCGAGGAATCGTGTGAATATCTCGCGGATACCTTCGATGTTCGCCTTGATGCTGTCGGCCGCGAGTAGGGGGCGCTCTTTCGCCCTGAAGCTTGGGTCACCGACCCGCGATGTCCCGCCGCCCATAAGCACGATCGGCTTATGCCCGGTTTTCTGGAGCCATCTCAGCATCATGATCTGGATAAGGCTACCCGCGTGCAGGCTTTTCGCCGTCGCGTCGAACCCGATGTAACCGGATGTTACGCCATCACCGAGAGCCGTTTTGAGACCTTCGACATCCGTGCAGTCAGCGACAAAGCCGCGTTCCTGCATGACATGAAGAAATTCCGGCTTCGGTTTCATTTTCCGCGCCGGTGGTCTAGTTTTATATTCCGGAACTTTGGCGGTTCGGGAGGTTGCGATCACTTTCCTGTCGGAGTCCGCTTTGTTCAGCGGGGGCATTTTGCCCCGAACGGCTTCTGGAAGTTCTTTCCAGATGGTGTCGATTCCGACCTTCTCATAGCGGTTACGCCAACGTTTGACCAGGACGCGGCTGATGCGGAGTGACTTCGCGACATCGCGGTCCCGCAATCCGTCTGCGGACAGAAGTATTGCCTTGGCGAATTGGGAGACGGAGCGGCCAACATTGCGCGACCGGGCGATCACTTCGAGGTGCTTTATTTCGACAGCACCGATTTCTATTTCTCTATCCACGCCCATCAAGGTTCTCCTGTATACGTCCCGCATGAGGCAATTTCGGATAGCTTAGGTGAAATTTCGTGTCAATGTCATGATGTCAACTTTTGGAAGTCTTGGCTTGGTTGTGAAAATGTAACATAAAGATGTACTTCTCTGCCTAATAATGCGTGCGGATGGCTTCTTCTTCTATTTCGCGGGTATTAAAGTTTTGCATGGAGCACGAGAAGAAGGAAATGCATTCCATCATCGCACCTTGGTCGCATCCCCGTTATATGTCGACCGCCACAGAGCGGATCACGCGCGAGCGTGGGAACCTGAACTGTTTTCACGTGCCATTCATATATGATTACTATATAAATCGCAAAGTGCGGGTCATGCCGCATTTTGAGGCGGAAGAAAGTCATCCAACCAGATATCAGGCTGTCCGCGACTTTCATTTGTCCGAAATTTCAGATAGCCTGGTTTTCATCAAGGATATGAGCTGCTACGTCATGCCTCATATCCTTGAGGACGAGGATTTTGAGTTATGCCCGAAAGTTGGTGACGGCCCCTGAGGGGCGGCATATCATGGCGGTGAAACAAACGCCGTCAGTTCCCGAAGGGAAAGGGATATGCCACAAGACCGAATCTACAGTGATCCAGTCCGGGCGTCCATCGGGGTTTTCGCCTGATCCGCTCACGGAGGTGATCAGGTCCGGGGCCCGCGAGCTTCTGGCCTCGGCGGTCCAGGCCGAGGTCGCGGACTTCCTGGCCCGTCACGAACATCCCGCTGACGAAGGGGGGCGCAGGCGCGTGGTGCGCCACGGGACCCTGCCGGAGCGGGAGGTGATGACGGGGACCGGCCGGGTGCCCGTTGAGGTTCCCCGCGTCCGCGGCCGAAAGGCGGGCGTGGCCCGTGAGGACCGGATCAGGCTGCGTTCCTCGACCGTGCCGCCCTATCTCCGGAAACCGAGGTCTGTCGGGGGTCCCCTGCCCCGGCCCTATCTCAGGGGCATCTCGACGGGCGACTTCGGCGAGGCGCCCGCGGCTTTGCCGGGGCCGGACGCGGAGGGGCTGTCCTCCT
>CBDAVS010000040.1:0-7699 GCA_965201085.1 uncultured Rhodobacter sp.
CGACGGTGCCCCGACAGGCTGGGTAGGCGGCGTAGTGGACGACGATACGAACAACTACGCCGGTTCCTTCGTGGCGGAGAAAGACTGATCGGTGGAAGCTAACTGGTCCAACCAGACGGTCTGGACGGGCGACAATCTCCCGATCATGCGAGGCATGAACGGCGGGTCGGTGGACCTGATCTACCTTGACCCGCCGTTCAACTCGAAAGCCAACTACGCCGCGCCGATCGGGAGCGAAGCGGCGGGTGCCGCTTTCAGGGACACGTGGACGCTGGCGGACGTGGACATCGCATGGCTTGACCTGATCGAAGCGAAGGAACCGGCTCTTAACCGGGTCATCGCCGCGGCCATGACCAGGAGCGACAAGGCCTATCTGATCTACATGGCGGCGCGGCTGCTGGAGATGCGGCGCATACTCAAGCCAACCGGCAGCATTTATCTCCACTGCGATCCGACCATGAGCCACTATCTCAAACTGGTCATGGACGCCGTGTTCGGTCGGAAGGCGTTCCGGAACGAGATCGTATGGTGCTACACCGGTCCGGGTTCCCCAAAAATGCGGCAGTTCAGCCGCAAGCACGATACCCTATTATGGTACAGTGCAGGAGATAAATGGACGTTTAACGCCGATGCGGTGAGGATTCCGCATAAGGCACTCAATACCAACAGGAAAGGCGCGGCCATTTCCGACCCTTTTACCCCGTCGCTGCGAAACCACTACATGGATCTGGGAAAGGTGCCGGAAACCTGGTGGCCTGAATTCTCACCGGTGGGACGGCTGAAAAGCGAGCGCACGGGCTACCCCACACAGAAACCCCGTTCACTTCTTGAAAGGATCATCGCCGCGAGTTCCAACGAGGGCGACATGGTTCTGGACCCGTTCTGCGGCTGCGCGACGGCGTGCATAGCGGCGCAGGACCTTAACCGGGAATGGGTTGGGATAGATGTCTCGCCGAAAGCCGCCGAACTGGTGCTGTCGCGGCTCAGGAACGAGCTTGGCATGTTCGCCCACCATACGGTGGTCAACCGCACGGACATCCCGCAGCGCACCGATATCGGGAAGCTGATCCGCTACAATGACGTGAGGAACAGGCGGACCCTGTATGGCGAGCAGGGCGGGCACTGCAACGGCTGCAAAACGCACTTCCAGTTACGGAACCTCACGGTCGACCATATCTTTCCGCGATCGAAGGGCGGGACCGACCACATCGGGAACCTCCAGCTTCTTTGCGGACGCTGCAACTCGGTCAAGGGAAACAGGGGCATGAAATACCTGATCTCGAGGCTCGCCGCTTAGGCCGGAATATGCGTCAGATGAACCGGCCAGGCTGCTAACGACAGCCTGGCCCTCAGGAGAAAGGAGGTGATCACCATGCCTGGTCCTACAGGGAAAACCTACCTAGGTGGTAGGTAAACGGTCAGCGACGGAAAGTAAAGAGCCTTTCCGTCGCGGCCATGGTTTCTAAACGCCCGGCGCGGCGTGGGTAGCCAGGTATATAATTCCCTTTAAAAAAGCTCCGGAAAGGTTACCTCCGGGTGGCCACGTCACGGCTCGCCAACCCGCGCCCGAGGGACGTGGAGGCGCTGCTCCGGCTCGTCCTGAAGCTGGCGGACAGGGCGGAGGCCAGCTGCGCGGAGATCGACGACATGCTGGGCATTCCGGGCTCATCGGACAATATCCGGGGCTTCATCGGCCATGTCAGGCACCAGGCGGACCTGATCGAACGGCGGATCCTGAAGGGAGGGACGATCCCGCACCGCGAAAAAGTGCACTCGATATTCGAGCCGCACACCCGCTGGATATCGAAGGGCAAGGCCGGGGTTCCGGTGGAACTCGGCGTCCCCGTCCGCGTGCTGGAGGACCGGCACCGGTTCCTCCTGCACCACTCCGTCATGTGGGAGGGGAGCGACGTGGACGTGGCGGTCCCCATGGTGGAGGAGGCGCGGGCGCGGTTCCCGGATCTCTCGGTGGTGAGCTTCGACAGGGGTTTCCACAGCCCCTCGAACCGGCTCAGGCTTGACGGGATGCTGGAGCTGAACGCGATGCCGCGGAAAGGCAGGCTGTCGAAGGCGGACCGCGTCCGGGAAAGCGGGGAGGCGTTCCGCGGGGCGCGGCGCGCCCACGCCGCCGGCGGGTCGGCCATCGACAACCTGGAGCACCGCGGCCTCGACCGCGTCCGCAGCCACGGAAAGGAGGGCTTCGCCCGGACCGTGGCGCTGGCGGTGCTGGCCGCGAACGTCCACCGCCCCGGCCTGATGCTGCGGGCGAGGGAGCGCCTCAGGCTCTCCGCCGCCGCCTGACCGGGGCGTCCACCGGCAAACCGGCCCATGGAAGGCCCCGCTGCGGGGCCCGCACCGGCGTGCCCGCGGGCCGGCGGAGGCCCGGATGTTCACCATATGTTTCCGCCCCCGACCGTCCCGTCGAAGTCCCGGTCGGCGCTCCGACGGGTCCGGCCACGGCCCCGTGAAGCCGGAATCCGCCGGATTTGGCCCGATCCCCGGAAAAACACGCGGTTTTCTGGCGAACACAATATAATTCCCAAGTAATTCACTGGAACGGCACCCTGCCCCATATGCCACGCCGCCTCGGGCGATATTGCGTAAGCGACGGTCGTCCGGGATAGATGCGGACCATTGATGCATACACAGGAAATCCGATTGTCGAAATCCGGCCTGCGTCACCGCCGGTGAATCCACGGCTTCGGGAAATGCACCACGTAAAGATCCGAGTCCTCATAATGCCTTTCCTCAATGAAGCGCACGAGCTCCGGTGTCGGTATGGCGTCGTCCTCCAGTATCAGGGATTACGGAATGCCCCGCCGCTCAATCATCCGGTAGGCGTTGATATGCGACACGGCGCAGCCGAACTCCGTCTCCAGCAGCGGACAGCCTTCCACAAGCGCGGTCCTGTCCAACATACCCCCATATTCAGGAGGTATGTGCCCGTCCACGGCATCGAGGAACTCGAAGGGAATATCAAGCGCGTCAAGCGCGTCCGGAAGCGAGATCATGGATACGGGCATTATGCCCGCACCTGGACCGCGACCGCAATCCGTAGCAGGTCGGGCCCGCTGAAAACAAGATCAAGGCGAACCGAGGCCCGCCTTGATCAGGGAAGGATGTCTTCCCCTTCAGAAGCTGAACGCGAGTCCAAGCGACCATGCGTTCCCGTCTACGCTGGTAACGTCCGGATCATCATTCATATCGGTGGTATCGCCGTCATCCGGCACGGTGGTATCGGTCGTGTCGTTGCCAATCCCGAGCTGCAGTGACGCGCCACCGCCGAGGTCATAGGTGGCGGAGAAACCGAATCCCGTGGCCTTTATTTCGCCTACGCTGTTAGTTTGCATATCAGTCCCTGCCGTGTCGTCATCCCAGTCGACACTTCTATCAAAACTTGCATCGGTCTTGTTCTGGCCCCAGTTCGCACCGATGGTGACGGGTCCGGTCGTGTAGCCTACCCCAAAACTCACATGGGTAAGCGAAGCATTGCCCATCTGGGTTACCGACCTTCCGGGATTATCCGTTGGCAGTCTTTCTAAACTGCTTCCGTCGGTGTCGGCCTTGGACCAGTTCACGATGGCCTGGAACCCGTTACCGGTGCTGACGTTCGCGCTCGCGCCGATGGCGGTCAGGCTGAAGTTCATTGTATCGCTACTCAGAAGACCCAGACCCTGCTTCGTGTCACCCCGCTGGTATCCGAAGCCGAAACCCACGCTTCCGTCGCCGGGCATGGCCATCGAGTATTTGGCACCGAAACCGAATACGGTCTTGCCTTCGCCGTCGGAACCATCGATCTCGTCATCCAGTTCCGCGCTGAGCGCTACGCCGAAGTCGCCGATGCTATTATCGTAGCGAAGGATCTGGCCGTCATGCGTTCCGTCCAGACCGGCGTTGCCGCTGGGAGCCTTGCCCATGTGATCGGTATGCTCGTCGCGCAGCGAACCGCCGATGAAGACCTCGGTCAGCGCCCAGTCGAAAGCTCCGTCCGTGTCGCCCATGGTCAGGTTGCCGAAGGGACCGCCTATCGCCACAGCGATGTTGCCAGCGGCGTCATCGGCGAACGAGTCATCGTTGTCGTCAAGGTCGACCTTAGTGCTGAACGTGATTCCGCCGTCAGTCTCACCGCTCATGCTGAACGAAACGTTTACGTCGGTATGGAAGCGGGTGCTGTCGTCCTTGCTTCCCGCGATGCCCATTTCCGCGCTTCCGCTGAGGCTTACCTCGGCAGCCGCCGAACCGGCGGCGAAGGCCAGCGCGGTGGTTGTCAGAAGCGCTGTTCTGGTTCTCTTCATTCCGTTTCTCCTGGATTGAAGGTCACGACCCGCTCCGCCGACCAGCCCCGCGGCACGCTTCGGTGAAACGTACGGAGGGAGGGCCATGCGGAGCTGAACCGGCGCTGGGGCGCGTTTGGAGGTCATGTCCTGAAAAGGTTCGTTAGGAGGATGGAGGCCGGTCCGGACCTACGAACGCCCCGAACTTGCCGCACCGCTCGCCTACGCGCGGCCGTGCGATACGCTGGCCGGTATCCGGCTGGACCGGTCGGACAGGTCGCTGCGGGAGCTTCCCAGAACCGTGGATACGCCGAAAGGCGGAGGATCCACCCTGTCAGCCCGGACGAAGCCTGCGACAGGGTTGCGCCAACCTCCGTCATCCTATAGGTACGACAGTGTTCCTCCAAATCGGGAAGGGCCGGTCACATGGCTATACGGACGAAAGTACGGGATGAGGAAACCGGTCAGGAGAAGGACGGTACGGTCGTTCAGATCGTAAGTGCGAAGGAACCGTTTCAGGAAATCGAACTGGAGGATGGGACGGTCATCAGGATCAGACAGACCGTTACCGAAGCCGTCCGTCTCGACGAACCCGGTCCCGATGGCGGGCCCTCCTATAACTTTTCGATGAACGCGACGGTGAACGTATATCCACCGGACAGCGCCGGGAATCCGTAAATGAGCTCCTACTTTCTGGAGTGGTCGAAGACCGCTGCAATTCCGTTGATCCGCTCCTTCGCTTCGTTGCCGGAAGGTTGGCACTACGGAAGCGGTCGGTGCGCGACGGAAAGGGCGGTCGAGCAGGCGATCGCCGTCAGTGACCTTCTCCTGGAATGTCATGCCAACAGTATCGAAGCCTTTCCCGCCATCGACGGGGGTGTCCTTGTTTCCGGCTACCATGGAGAAGAGACACTGGATATCCTCTGCGGTCCCACCGGAGTGATGGACCTGGAGCATGAAGTCGATGATGAAATCGTCGAGGAGCTGCACGGCATGTCGCTGGACGCTGTAAAGTCCTATATTGGAAAACTTGCATGGCCCCCAAAGAAGTCATTCGTCTTGTCCACTTCAGGCACTACAGTCGGGAAAGAAGACGTTTCAAGAGTCTCATATTCAGCGTATCGTCGGAAGATGGGGGAATATCGGTCTTCGATACAGAATGCGCCATCGGCAAAAGCGAAACGGAATGTAAGCACATTCGGACGTACTACAGTGCTATCGCTGACGATCCGGCAATCTTCTGGCGGATCGACACCGCCGGATTACCGGCTGGCAGCGAATTCAGACACACCCCTTCGACGACTGGAGACCGTTGCCATATGAATATCCATGGCGCTTCGAAAGGGACGTGCAGGAGAATGGTCCGCGATAACGGTGAGAACGGGTTGGATAACATGATGATCTGCGATGGCGGTGGGCAACGCAGACTGACCGTTGAGGATATCAGTTTATCATGGTCACGGAATGGCCACTGGAAGTATTGATCCGCATGTATCACGATGGCCCCGCCGAATACCCGGACGGCTGGCTTTCGGCTGAACGGTGGTCACGGGGAGCATAGCTCGCGTCCGAGCCGAGCCGGACCTGTCCGACAGCGGTGGATCGAGTGCTCTCCAGAGTGGTCAGCTCGCATTAAGCGCGCTGGTGTTACAGTGCGCCGGTCCGCTGGCCGGCTAGACGCTCTGGACGCCGTTCACGCTTCGTAATGCTTGCGGGTACGACGGGCTCGGTCCAGCCTCCATTCCCGGGCGAAGGTTCCGGGGATGCCGGAGAACATCTTTCCTGTGGGGTCGGCGTGACCGTGGACGATTTTGCTCGGCTTAACATCCGCTTCCGGCCTGTCCCGCCGATCACCCTGCAGGCGGTTGATCCATCCGCCCTTCGGTGAATCCACGGTCCCGGGAAGCTCCTCAGCGAACTGTCAGGCGGATCCAGCCGTATGACGGGCGGCGGTCGATATCCCAGCGCAACCCGGAACGTCACCGATCCGGTCCAGCCCCCATCCCGCTAACGAACGGAACCTGACAGATGGTCGCGTCTGCATGGCACGGTTCAAAATGTGTGCGGAATTTCCGGAAGCGCCTCGGGGAGTTTCAGTTGCCGGAACTCCTCATAGAGTTCCCTGGCCCGCTCAAGCCCGCCATTGATGGCCGTTTTCGATTTCCGGCGTTTCGCTTCCTTCCAGGGATCCCTGTATGTGCCGGACAGGCAGGCGACGGTGGCTACGAGGTCAAGATCGACGGCACTTGCACGGACGGCGACGCCGACCAGCCGCTGGTAAGCGTTCCGTTCGCGCTCGTCGGAAAATGGCGCCGGATCCCCCTTCAGCCTGAATATGGAATATTCCCCGCCCCAATCGGTTCTGCGCCGTTCCACGTCAAGATGGCCCCGCAGCCGGGCGAGTTCGAGATCCTCGGTGAATTCCTCGCTGTCAGGTCCGAATCTTCCGTAAGCGAACCCGTAGCCGTCGCCCAGACCGGCCAGTTCGAGCAGGAACGCTGTGTTTTGGAGACTTATGAGGCCACTGAACTCACCGCCAGCGGCCGAGACGATGCGAACCGGCTCCATCATGTCTCCCCACTTCCAGTCCGAAGTGCAACACCGGCCCGCCTCCGGAGCGAGGGCGTGGCCCGAGCGGAGGAGGCGGGCCGGTGTTGCACTTCGGACTGGAAGTGGGGCGGTAAATTACGGAATTCGCCTTGCGAAGAATCACCGGATATGGCAGTCAGGGAGCGATTTCACCACCATATGTCGCGGATTCCGGCAATCCTCCACCCGGGAGTCCCCCATGCGCAGGGTCCACGACACCCGGCGGAGGCCCGGCGCCCCGACATCAGGAGGATCAGGCCGACCGTGAAATCGAGGGACGACATCCCGGCGATCCTGGTCGGCATCCAGGACCTTTACAGCGACGAAGGGACCCGAAAGCGGCTGTTCCGGCTTCCGGGCAGGATGGTGCCGCCCGGAAAGAGCCGCCGGGTCGGCAGGCTGGGGATGGAACTATGGACCATCCTGGTGCTGGGGGTCGTGAAGCAGGGTCCCGGGTGCGGTTTCGACCGGCTTCAGGACCTGGCGAACGGGCACCGGACGATCCGGCGGAGGCCGGGCCACGGGTCATGGGACGTGGACGGATACGGATACGGATACGAATACCGGCGTCCGGTTGACAGCGTGTCGCTCCCCTCGCCGGAGCTTCCCGCCGAGGTCGGAAGGATGGTCGTGGAGAGGGGCCACAGGGTGGCCGGAAAAAACCCTGGCGCCGCGTTGCGCGGCCTCCGTCATTCCTTCGTGGCCGGCACCGACGTCCACCATCCGACCGACCGCGGCCTGCTGATGGACGCGGCGCGGTGCATGGTCCGGGACGTGTCCCGGGCCTGCGGGAGCCTGGGCCGCCCGGCTGGCGGCGGAAGGAATACCTTTGCGGA
>CBDAVS010000041.1:0-93531 GCA_965201085.1 uncultured Rhodobacter sp.
AGACGCTGAAGCGGCATCTAAAGAGCAGCCATAACATGACGCCTGACGAATACCGTCGGAAGTGGAATCTTCCGAAAGACTATCCCATGGTCGCTCCCAATTACTCCAGGCGACGCTCCGAGACCGCGAAACAGATTGGCCTTGGGAGGCGCTACGACAGCAGCTGACAGGGCCTCGATGCGTGTTTTGAGGTGAAGACTCCGAACGCATCCGATGTCTGAGAGTTTGCTCCATAGGCTGGAAAGTTCGTTGGGAAATGGTGGTTCTGGTCGCGGTCCAGCCTCGTCCCGGAGTGCGCCTAACCCCTAGGGCGGGCCATCCCGCTGCTGCGGTAAGGTCCAGCGGGTGGGTTGCGTCACAGGCTCGGAGGCGGGACTCTGAAACCGCCCCGAAGCTCCCGCTCGGCCATCGTCTACGAGCCACATGAGATTTCGCCAGTGCCGATGTCCGCTGGCCTGGTCCGCTGGCCTGGGCCTTTGGCTTATGGTCATCAATACCCCGTTCACTATCCTGATCTCCACCGCTTGATGAGGTCGGCGGACGCGACCGAGGCATATCCACTGTGGGCGGACTTCGCGGCGGTTGTGATAGGTGGGCTGACCACCATCCTGCAGTCCGCCCGCGTAGGCCGAATTGGCGGTGGATACGTTATCCCGATGGTGAGCTCCTCCGCATTCGTCGGGACGTCCATCGAAGCGTTCGTCCAGGATGGTCCGGCCCTGTTCGCCACCCTTCTGGTCCTCTCCGAGCTCTTCCAGTGTCTACTTTCTGCACGTCTCGCGCTACCTTGGCGTGTCCTGACGCCGGCCTTCCCGGGCCACTATCCCTATGCTGATCCCGGTCTCGGCGATAGATTACATGTTCCACGCGATGGACATAACACCACAGGAAGCCTCGGCGTTGGGACCACCGCAGACCGGAACGCCGGGCTCCACCGGGACCCCGGCCTTTCCCTTCGATATCCAGCGCGTGTGGGGTTTGAGGATCGAGTGGACCTTCCCGCGGTGCGGGATCGTCCCTCCCTTCAGGATCCGCCGTCCGGTCAGGTCCGCCCGGTGCCTGACATGGCCGATGAAGCCCCGGATACTGTCCGATGAGCCCGGGATGCCCAACATATCGTCGATCTCCGCGCAGCTGACCTCCGCCCTGTCCGCCAGCTTCAGGGCGAGCCGGAGCAGCGCCTCCACGTCCCTCGGGCGGGAGTTGGCGAGCCGTGACGTGGCCACCCGGAGGTAGCCTTTCCGGAGCTTTTTCCAAAGGTATTCCTTCTGCCGCCAGCCGCGTAGCCCCAGCCCCCCGCAGGCCCGGGACACGTCCCGGACCATGCACCGCGCCGCGTCCATCAGCAGGCTGCGGTCGGTCGGATGGTGGACGTCGGTCCCGGCCACGAAGGAATCACGGCGGCCGCGCAACGCGGCGCCAGGCTTTTTTCCGGCCACCCTGTGGCCCCTCTCCACGACCATCCTTCCGACCTCGGCGAGGAGTTCCGGCGTGAGGAGCGACACGCTGTCAACCAGACGCTGGTATCCGTATCCGTATCCGTCCCCGTCCCATGATCCGTGGCCCGGCCTCCGGCCTTCGCCGGATCAGGATGTGTTGGTTCGCCGGTTCCCGAAGCCGGTCGAAACCGCACCCGGGACCCTGCCTGACCACGCCGGGCACCGGGACGGTCAACGGTTCCATCCCCGGCCCGCCGGCCCGGCGGCCCTTTCCGGGCAGCACCATCCTGCCCGGAAGCCCGGACAGCCGCTTTCGGGTCCCTTCGTCGCTGTAAAGGTCCTGGAGGCCGATCAGGATCGCCGGGATGTCGTCCCTCGATTTCACGGCCGGCCTGATCCTCCTGATGTCGGGGGCGCCGGGCCTACGCCGGGGGTCGTGGACCTTGCGCATGGGGGCCTCCTGAAGGGGAGGATTGCCGGATTCCGCGGCATACCCTGAATGCCATATCCGGTGATTCCTCCCAAGGCGGATTCCGTCATCTATCGCGAAAAATCCGCTGCCTGGCGATTTTCTGGCGGACACTAGTTACTTTCGTCGTCATCTGCGGCATCTTCCTTAAAGTCAGTGGCGTGTTGCGCCTCTGGGCGCTGGTCATTGGCATGGTCGCTGGCTCGGTGGTCCGGGGCGTCTTCTGGCTATACGATGTAAATCTTGTAACCGAGGCCTCTTGGGTCGGCATACCGGAAGTCGCATGGGCGGGACTTGACCTTGATCTGGGGCCTGCCTTCCTAGCGCTCCTGCCAGCGTTCCTTCTCGCGAGCATCATCAGCGGCATGCGGACCATCGCGACCAATATCGGTGCCCGGCAAGTGTCTTGGCGCCAACCCCGGGCACTGGATTACCGGGAGACGCAGGGCGGGCTGAGCGCGGAGGGAATCGGCAACATCCTATGTGGAGTGGCCGGGGCCGTGCCGAGCACCTCTTCGGCGACGGGTTCGACACTGGCTGATCTGAACGGGGTCGCTTCCCGCCGTGTCGGTGTCGCCGCGGGGAATAGCATTGATGTTCGTGGCGTTTTCTCCGAAGGCGCTGTCGCTGATTCTCGCGACCCCCGGAGCGGTAGCAGCCTCGTTGTTTCTGGTGATGTTCTCGACGCTTTTCCTGATCGGGCTCAAGGTCGTCACCCAGAGCGGCCTTGACGGGCAGAGAGGCCTGATCGTGTGCGTTTCATTCTGTCTCGGGGTCGGCTTCCAGTTCGATCTGATCTTTCCGGAACTGATGTCTGGAGTGGGGGTCGGTGCGCTCAGCAACGGAATGACGGTTGGCGGTATGGCGGCGATATTGTTGACCGCGTTCGTGGAGCCTACAAAATCGCGCAGTAGCCGGGTCGAGACGGAGCTCGACGCTCTGGCTCTGCCAGCCATAGCGAAGTTTCTCGGAGCGTTCGCGTCCCGCAGCGGCTGGGGGCCAGAGATGTTGCACTGGCTCCAGGCCGTCGGCGAGGAGATACTGCTGACGTTGGACGAGGGGACAGGGGTGCGGGGCGGGTCGGTAAACCGCGCCGTATGCGCCTCTCCGCGCGCAGCGATCACGGTGGTGCCGGGGACGGAAACATCGAGGACGCTCTCACCCTTGAGCACGAGGCGTCGCTGCGGCTGCTGCGCCATCTGGCCTCCTTGGTCCGCCACGAGCGATACCACGATACGGATATAGTGACCGTCCGTGTGAATACACCTGAGAACTGATCCGACCGAACGATCAGGGGAACCCGCGGCCACCGGAAGTCGAATATCGTGATTTCACCGGAGCGATGCGCTTCACTCCGAGGGCGCCGTCGAAACGTTACCTCATGATCGGTCGACCCCACAGATTTCGCAGTCCGCTCGACGCGTCACCCTGATCGTCCGGATCTCGCCATAGAGAGCGTCGTAGATCATCATCCGTCCCAGCAGCGGGTCGCCAGCCTGTGTGATCAGCTTGACCGCCTCCACGGCCATCATCGCTCCCAATACTCCGGGAAGCGGTCCCAGAACACCTGCTTCAGCACAGCTCGGTGCCAGTTCAGGTGCTGGCCGCTCGGGGAAAACGCATTGATAGCAGGGTGCGTTTCGCGCCGGATCGAACACGCTGATCTGTCCTTCCCATTGCGTCAGCGCTCCCGAAACCAACGGCGTACCGGTGGCCACACAGATCCGGTTGGTCAGGTACCGTGTGTCGAAATTGTCCGTACCATCCAGCACTATGTCGTAGTCAGAGACCAGCTTGGCGGCGATTTCGTCCGTCAGCCGGCGATGATATGACCGAATTTCGACGGCAGGGTTCAGCTCCATCATGGCTCTCTCCGCCGAAAACACTTTGGGCATACCGATTCTTTGGTCGGTATGCGCGATCTGACGCTGTAGGTTGGTGATCTCTACCGCGTCGTCGTCGATGAGGCCAATGGTGCCGACACCCGCCGCCGCGAGATACATCAGTGCCGGCGAACCGAGTCCTCCCGCACCGATCACCAGAACCCTTGCCTCCTTAAGTTTCTTTTGGCCGGGCCCACCGATCTCGCGAAGCATAATATGCCGGGCATAGCGCGCTACGTCCGTATCCTTGGGCGCGACCGGTGGCGAGGCGTCCGGTCTCTTGGGTCGCGCTTTGGCTTTCAGCCATTTCAAACCGACACCGTAGAAAATGGCCAGTGCCGTGAAAACGCCAAGCATTATCCATTTACTCGGTGAATCTCCAAGAACGGCCACCACCGGATGATCAGCCGGCAGCGTCGTCACCATCAGCAACGAGATTGTATACAGAACGGCGATTATGCCCAGCCGCTTCCCATGACTCCATTTCCTGAAATGGCCCAAACCCCAGATGATCCCCACCATGGCCAGAAACCAGACCATCAGCGCAGACCTGTCGAGCCGAAGCCACCCGCTCCCCGCACCGTCGGGCTGTGAGTTTCGGAAATCGAAAATTCCGCCCCCGCCACGGGCGCGACGACCATCTGGGCGATCCGGTCACCGTGATTGACCGTGAATGGCCTGTCGCCAAGA
The DNA here is from genome assembly GCA_965201085.1 of uncultured Rhodobacter sp. Taxonomy (GTDB): domain Bacteria; phylum Pseudomonadota; class Alphaproteobacteria; order Rhodobacterales; family Rhodobacteraceae; genus JAPOUP01. The sequence goes on from CBDAVS010000041.1 coordinate 4,482, forward strand.
TTGATCAGAATGACGCATACCTGACCTCGGAAATCGGAATCGATCGTGCCGGGTGAATTGCAGAGCGTTATCCCATGATCGAGCGCGAGCCCCGACCTTGGGCGTATCTGAATCTCGAAACCCTCGGGAATCTCTACGCTCCAACCGGTCGGGACGATCACGCGCTCCATTGGATCAATGGTCAGTCCTACTTTGCGGGAGTCGGGTGGAAGGTTCGCGCGGATATCGGCCCCGGCAGCCCCGGTCGATCTGTATTGCGGCAATGGTACGGAGCGGTCCGCCCGCTCCTGCCAAACGAACGGAACGATCGGTGCCGTCACGCGAGCGTCTCGACGATGCGGGACGCCAGCCGTTCCGCCACCTGGATCTTGCTCATACGCGGCCATTCCTCGACACCGTCGTCCGAGACCAAAGTCACCTCGTTCTCGGTGCCCCCCATGATTCCGGTCTCCGGTGAAACGTTGTTGGCCACGATCCAGTCACAGCCCTTGCGTTTACGTTTGGCGACCGCCTGAGCGATCACATCGCCCGTCTCGGCGGCGAATCCTACCACGAGATTCGGCCTTCCATCGGTTTTCCGGGCTATTGTAGCGAGTATGTCGGGATTTTCGACGAGTTGGAGTGCCGGTGGGTCGCCAGATCCGTCCTTTTTGACTTTTTGGGACGCTTCCTTCGCGGATTTCCAGTCAGCGACGGCGGCGGCGAACACGGCGGCGTCCGCGGGGAGAGCCGATTCAACCGCATCAAGCATCTGTTGCGCTGACTCGACCGGAACCGCATCGACACCCGATGGCGGTGCAATTGATGCGGGACCGGTGATGAATGTCACCCGCGCGCCCCGACCCGCGAGCGCCCGGGCGATTGCGGCCCCTTGGGTGCCCGACGATCGGTTGGCGATATATCGCACCGGATCGATCGCTTCCCGGGTAGGTCCGGATGTCACAAGCATATGCCGGCCCTTAAGGGGGCCGTCCATAAGCGCGGCCTCAACCGCCCTGACGATCTCCGATGGCTCGGACATCCGGCCTGGCCCATATTCACCGCAGGCCATGTCACCTTTGTTGGGTCCGACGGTAAGCACCCCGTCATCCATAAGCGTCGCGAGGTTGCGCCGGGTAGCCGAATGTTGCCACATCCGTACGTTCATGGCGGGGGCGACCAAAACGGGTTTATCGGTCGCCATCAGCAGGGTGGATGCCAGATCATCGGCATGACCCCCCGCCATCTTGGCCATGAGGTCGGCGGTGCAGGGCGCGACGACAATGAGGTCTGTGACCCGACTCAGTTCGATATGCCCCATTTCGGCCTCCGCGGTCAGGTCAAAGAGGTCTCGCTTGACCCTTTCCCCCGCCAGAGCCGATACCGACAGCGGCGTCACGAACTCCGCCGCCGCCGCCGTCATAACGGGAACGACCGTACAGCTGCGTTCCCGCAGTCGCCTGATAAAGTCGAGCGACTTATAGGCCGCGACCCCGCCGCCGATGATCAAAAGGATCCGTTTTCCAGCCAGCATGGAGCTCACCTCGTGGCTCTCTTCTATGGCTGAGCCTGAACGGAGACAACCGGATTACGGTGGCCGGTTTCGGGAAACCCGGAACTCTATGTCAGCAACGCTTGGAGGTCCTGGGACCGCGTCTCCAGCTTTTCCCGCATCCTGGCGAACGCCGCCGCTTCCAGCTGCCGGACCCTTTCCTTGGACAGAGGCAATTCCTGGCCGAGGCTCAGCAGCGTTCGTGGTCGGTCTCTTAGCTTGCGTTCTTAAACGATGAAACGCACCCGCTTGCCAAGCGTCGCCGTCGCTTGCTCCAGCCACGCGCGCAACGTTTCATTGTCTTTGTTCCGATCAACCTCATCCAACCGCGACTGACCCGTGTCCTAGATGGTGTCGATCCATTCGCGACCGTTCTCGTCGCCGGTCTGGGGCGTTCAGGGAGAAGTCCGATCCCGCAAGCTGTCCCTCCATCATTTCGACATCCCGCAACGGCACCGCGAGCTCGGTCGCGACCCGCTGGCGTAGACGATGTCCGTCGATGAAGCCGCTGGTCGCGACCGCCTTGCGCCCAAGCCTGGCCCTTACGCGGCTCAAGTTGAAAAACAGTGACTTCTGGCTGCTGGTCGAACCCTTTCGCACCATGGATCAACTGCGCATGATATGGTCCTGGATGGACGCCATTAGTTATGGCCGGCCTCATATGGGCCGTGACCAGCCGATGGAGCGATTTCTCGTCCCGATCGTCGCGCCATGCTCTCGCAAGCCGCAGTTCCATCTCCGAATCCAGCAATTCGGCCTGCGTTGCGCCGCGTGAGAGCGATCCATCGCTTGACCTTTTCTCTGGCATACATCAGCCCCGCTTCGGCTCGGAGTTCGATGCGGTTTTAGGGTTTGTCCTATGGTTTATACGTGTGAAGATCAGGGCCAGATCAGCGGAGACCGGCTATGCTACCACATCTGACGCTCGTGCTCGGGGGTGCGCGCTCGGGTAAATCCGAATTCGCCGAGCGTTTGGTGGAGTTCATGGACTGCCCGAGGACCTTCATCGCGACGGCACAGGCGCTTGATGATGAAATGCGAAACCGGATCGACGAGCACATAAATCGGCGCGGAACCGGATGGCGCACCATCGATGCGCCATTGGAAGTCGCGTCCGCTTTTGGCGAAATGAATGACGGTGAGGTGGCCCTGCTTGACTGCGCGACGGTCTGGCTCTCAAACCGGATGCTGGCCGAAGACGAATGCCGGGAGAGCGTGGACCGACTGTTGTCTGCGTTGGAGCGGTGCCGCTCGTCGGTCGTGACCGTGTCCAACGAAGTTGGACAGGGAATTGTCCCCGCGGATCCTCTGGCCCGTCGGTTTCGCGATGAACAGGGGCGTCTGAACCAGAAGCTTGCCTCGCGCTGCGGTCTGGTGGTGTTGGTATCGGCAGGTTTACCATTGGTACTGAAGGGAACGCTACCCGAGGGATTTGAATGACCCGGTTCTGGTGGGTGCGGCACGCGCCGACGCACTCCAGGGCGATGGTCGGTTGGTCGGATATACCCGCCGATCTTTCCGATGTGACCCTTCTAGAGCGGGTTTCCGCTCTGTTGCCGGATCGGGCCTTGGTTGTTTCCTCGGATCTGATCCGAGCACGCGGCACAGCGGACGCCATCGCTGGCGACAGGGTCCGCCTTCCCGACGAACGTGGCCTGCGGGAGTTTCATTTCGGTGAATGGGAGTTGAAGCTTCACTCCGAAATCGCCGAGCGGAATCCAGAGCTTCTGGTCGCTTACCTGGATTCTCCCGGGGATGTGCGTGCTCCCGGTGGTGAGACATGGAACGAGGTGGCGGCAAGGGTGTCGCAGGTGGTTGACCGTCTTGAATCCGAGCATTCCGGCGCCGACATCATCGCGGTATCCCATTTCGGCGCAATTCTGACCCAGGTCCAGCGTGGTTTCGGAATCTCGGCGGGCGAAGCCTGTTCCCGGCGCATCGATAATCTATCGGTGACCCGGATCGTCAAACGCGATGTCTGGAAGGCATGCTCGGTCAACCTGATGCCGTGAGTCCGAAGACGGTGGAAGGCCGAGCATACGACGTCGCCGAACCCGTTCGGGGCGGTGAATTCGGTTGGCGACGAACGATGCCTAGGCGAGCCTCGCTTCGATCCTCTCCCAGATCAAGGCCGCTATATTGGTGCCGTCGAAGCGCTCAAGCTCCTGGATACCAGTGGGCGAGGTCACGTTTATTTCGGTAAGGTGGTCTCCGATCACGTCGATCCCCACAAAGATCTGACCTTTTTCGCGGAGTGTCGGCCCGATCGCGGCGCAGATTTCCCGCTCTCTATCTGTGAGGGTCGCCTTCACGGCTTTGCCACCGACATGCAGATTCGATCGGATTTCTCCGGATTGCGGCAGGCGATTGATCGCACCGACCGGTTCGCCGTCAACAAGAATGATTCGCTTGTCGCCGGATTGCACTTCGGGAAGGAATGTCTGTGCGATCAGCGGTTCGCGGCTGACGCTGATGAAGAATTCATGCAGTGTCGGGAGGTTCTGGTCGTCCGGTCCTAGCCGGAAGACGCCGATACCACCGTTGCCGTAGAGTGGTTTGACGATGATATCGCCGTGGGTCTCCTTGAATTCCCTGAGAACCGGGAGGCTGCGCGCGATGGCGGTCGGAGGGATCAGTTCCGGAAACCGCAGCACAAGCAGCTTTTCGGGATGGTTCCTGACCCAAAACGGATCGTTCACGACGAGGGATGACGGTTTGAGCAGGTCAAGAAGGTGGGTGGTGGTGATGTATCCCATATCGAATGGTGGATCCTGTCGCAGCCAGACCACGTCCCATTCGCTCAGATCGACTTCCCGCTCCGGCCTCAGGGTTACGTGGTCTCCCTTGACCTGCCGCAGGGTCATCTCATGACCGCGTGCGCTGACCAGGCCTTTCGCGAACGCGAGCCGGTCGGGCGTGTAGAAAAACAGCCGATGCCCCCGCTCCTGGGCTTCCAAGGCGATACGGAAGGTGCTGTCGGTGTCGATATCGATCGCACCGATCGGATCCATCTGGAAGGCGACCTTGAGTGACATGCATACCTCCGTTAGCTGGCTGCCCATGCCTTGATATCACAGCCGACGGAGGTCGGTTGGTATCGGGAAGATGCCTGAGTTTCACGCAATCCGGTCACCGCTTTCCACATCGAACAGATGGACCTGTTCTGTGTCGAGGACCAGATGCGCGGTGTCGCCGGGCTGCAGCCCGTGCCGTTGACGAAAGACGGCGGTTATCTCCTGATCCAGGAACTGGAACACCACATGGGTCTCCGGTCCCGTGGGCTCCACGACCCTGACCCTTACCGGTAGGCCGTGATCGGAAAGTCGCAGGTGTTCGGGACGGATGCCAAGAGTGATAGGTCGCCCGCTGGCGAGTCCGTCGTGAGCGGTGATGTCCTGCGAAACGTCGCCCATCTTGACAGAGGCACGATCGCACTCCACCATGTTGACGGTGCCTTCGAGCAGGTTCATTGATGGGGAACCGATAAAGCTGGCCACAAACCTGTTCTTCGGTCTGTCATAGATCTCCAGCGGGCTTCCGGTCTGTTCCACATGACCGCCGTTCAGCACGACGATTTTGTCAGCCATCGTCATCGCCTCTATCTGGTCATGGGTAACATAGATCGTGGTTGTCCGAAGACGCAGATGAAGCTCCCTGATCTCGGTACGCATCTGTACCCGCAGCTTCGCATCGAGGTTGGACAACGGTTCGTCGAACAGGAAAACCTGCGGGTCGCGAACGATGGCCCGGCCCATCGCGACCCGCTGCCGCTGGCCACCGGACAATGCCCGCGGATATCGGCTTAGATATGGGGTGAGCCCGAGGACTTCCGCCGCCTCAGCGACCCTACGCCTGACTTCGGTTCGATCCATTTTGCTAAGTTTCAGGGAGAAACCCATATTCGCCTCGACGGTCTTATGGGGGTAGAGCGCGTAGGACTGGAAAACCATGGCGATATCGCGCTCGCTTGGCGAAAGGTTGTTTACCCTTCGCTCACCGATCATGACGTCACCCGACGTCACTTCCTCGAGGCCGGCGATCATGCGAAGCAGTGTGGATTTTCCGCATCCGGACGGGCCCACCAGAACCATGAATTCACAATCGCCTATATGCGCGTCGATGCCGTGAATAACCTCCGTGGAGCCATAGCTCTTTCGCAGTTGCCTAACGGAAACCTCGGCCATGGATTCCCCCGCATGTCTGTTCCGGTCTCCTGAAGCGGGTAGCCTATGGGCAGGGCATTGTCCACTTCCTCCCGTCCTGCCCATGGCGTGGTCAGGAAGTCCGCTCACGGTCTCCCGGAATGCGGTCAATCGAGGCTGGCGTCGGTGGCCACCATCCAAGGTGTTCCGAGGTCTTGACAAGTGACCCGGCTGTGGTGACGGTAACGGGTGGCAGGTTATCTCAGGTCGGGGAAACCCCTAACATATGCAAGCTGAAACGAGATGACCCATCCTGATAAATCGTGCGGATCATCACCGCCTGACGCGGATGGGTATTCCTAGTTGGAGGAATGACATGAAAGTCGAACACCATAACGCGATAATGCGCGGACAGATGACCCGGAGACGGATGCTGGAGACCACGGCCAGCGCCGGTGCCCTTGCCGCGGTCGGCGGAGTTGCCGGTATGGTGCCGGGTGCTGCCCTGGCGCAGTCAGGCCTGCGTGCCGAAATACTCAGAATTCCGGGCGTCGGCACGGGTTCGCCGACGGATGCGGACTGGCAGAAGGTCGGGGAGCTCTGCCTTGGACCAACAAAGGATCGTGTTTCCGAAGGGGAGTTCGCGGGTGTTGAACTGACATTCATGGGTCTCAACAACCAGAACCTTCACAACTTCCTGTTCCGCGGTTTCCTCAAGCCGTGGGAGGCCTATACCGGCGCCAAGATCAACTGGGTCGATCTTGCCCAGGCGGATTACAATCCGCGGCTTCAGCAGGCTATCGCGACCGGAACGGTGGATTTCGACATCATCGAGATGGGTGCGCCTTTCGAGGGCGACACCGCCGGCAAGGGTCTGCTTGACGAAATGCCGGGATGGGTCGAGGAGCAGATCGAAGCCGATGACCTTGTGGGCTATCTGCAGCCGCCTGTCGGAACCTGGGATGGTAAGAAATACCGGATCACGATCGACGGTGACTGCCATACCTTCGCCTATCGGACAGATTATTTCGGCGATGGAGCGATCGGTGGCGCTTCGGTGCCACGCACCTGGCAGGAAGTCAACGCCGTTTCCAAGGCATTGATCGGAAAAGAGGATCCGCTGACGGGTCTGCCGGCCCATGGCTATCTCGACCCGCTCAAAGGCTGGGGAGGATTCGGATTCTATTTTCTCGAAAACCGCGCGGCCGCCTACGCGAAACATCCCGATGATCCGGCCTGGCTGTTCGATCCGGACACGATGAAGCCCCGCGTCAACAACCCCGCCTGGGTTCAGGCGATCCAGGACGTTCTCGATCTCATCGAGGCCGGTGCCTATCCCGCCGACCAGATCAATGCCGATCCGGGCACGACGGGCTTCCAGCAGTTCCTCGCCGGGACCGGTTCCATGCTGATGTGGTGGGGCGATATCGGGTCGAACGCACGCACTTCCGACACGTCCGTCGTCGGGGATGTCGTGGGCTTTGGCATCAATCCGGGCTCCGACCGTGTCTACAACAGCCAGACGGGCGCTTGGGAAGACAGCTACAACGAAGCGCCGAACATGGCCTATCTCGGCTGGGGCGTCTATGTGACCAAGCGTGTTTCCGGTGACGATATGAAGCGAAAGGCGGCTTGGTCCGCGGCCGCGCATCTTGGCGGCAAAGACATCTCGCTGTGGATGTCGGCATATCCATCGGGCTTCCAGCCGTACCGGAATTCGCATTTCCAGTTCGACGAATGGGAAGCGGCGGGTTATGACCGGGCATTCATCGAGGATTATCTCGGTTCCAACGCGGATTCATACAACCATCCGAACGCGGCTATCGAGCCTCGTATTCCCGGTATTTTCCAATACTATTCGGTTGCCGAGGATGAATTGGCCAAAGGTTACGCCGGCCAATACGGATCGGCTCAGGAAATCGCCGATGCGATCACCGCCGCATGGGAAGGTATCACCGACCAGATCGGCCGCGATTCCCAGGTCGCGCTCTACAAGGCGTCTTTGGGACTGTAATGGTTGACGGCCAGGCCGCACGGTCGAGCGGCCTGGCATTCATGCGTTGATCCACAGGACGGCTTTGAATGAGTTCCGAGGGCGATCTTCTCCATGTCGTCACCGCCGATGATGTTTCCGAACGCCGCAGGAGGTTCGGGAAGCTGATCGTACGGGCGTCGGGAGGTTTGATGGCACTCGTGGCGCTTCTGCAGATCGCCGACCAAAGCGGATGGATCCACATCGGTTTCGCCGATTGGCGACCGACTCTTTATGCCTACGTCCTCTGGGGCATATGCCTGTGCGCGTCACAGGTGATCATGCGTGGCGAGCATGGAAAACGGGCGCTTTTCGTGCTGCCCGCGACACTCTTCGTGATATCGATGGTAGTGTTCCCACTGCTGTTCGGCCTTTTGATCGCTTTTTCCGACTGGAATCTGTCAAGCCCCAACGGACGTCAGTTCAATGGACTCGATAATGTCCGGCAGATGTGGAGCGATCCGTTTTACTGGAACGCGCTACGGAACATGGTCTGGTATACGCTTGCCATAATCGTGGAATACGCCATTGCCTTCGGGTTGGCGCTTTTACTCAATGCCGAGATCCGGGCACGCAAGTTCTTTCGCGTCGCTTTCCTTCTGCCGCTTATGCTGTCGCCGGTGGCGGTGTCGTGGATGATCGGCAAGTCAATGCTGGAAAACCGTTTCGGTCCCGTCGCCCGTCTGCTGCGGGAGTTGGGTATTGACAACCCTTCGTTCTTTTCCTCGCCCGAGATCGCGCGCCTGATGATCATGATGATGGATGCGTGGACCTACATACCATTCATGATGATCATGATACTCGCCGGATTGCAGGCGATCCCCCGAGAGCTGCATGAATCCGCCGAAGTTGACGGGGCAAGCGCATGGAGGGGTTTCTGGGAAGTGACCTTCCCGCTGATGCTGCCGGTTTCGATCACCGCCATTCTGATCCGCATCATATTCAAGCTTAAGCTGGCGGATATCATCATCAACGTAACCTCCGGCGGCCCGGGTGGTGCGACCGACAGCGTCACGAGTTTTATATTCCGCGAATACCGCGACCGCTCGAATGTGGGCTACGGTACGCTTCTGGCCATCGTGTACCTGATTGTCATCGTCATCGCGATGACCGTTCTGATCAAAGCCGTAGATCGCTGGATGAAGCCGAGATATTAGGATGGGTACGCAGATCTTCCATGACAGCGATCATGACCGGGCGTATCGGTCAAGGCGTATCTCCGGTCGCATGATCGTTTACGGCATTCTGATATTCTGGGCCTTTATTTCGGTTTTTCCTATTTACTGGACGCTGACGACAAGCTTCAAAATCGCGCCGGATGTCATGAAGGGCAATCTGGTTCCCTGGTGGGACTTCACTCCCAAGTGGCTCGGATGGCGTTCCCTTGGGCTATCGCCGGACACGATAGGCTCCGAAAGCACCGTCCGTGAGGAGTTCCTGAAGCGATTCTGGAACTCCTCGATCATCGCCCTATCGGCTTCGACCCTTGCCGTGGTGCTCGGGAGCATGGCCGCCTACGGGTTGTCACGGTTCAATTACCGCTTCGGGTTCATGCGCAATTCCGACATCTCGTTTTTCTTTCTGAGCCAGTTGATCCTGCCGCCGGTGGTTCTCGCGCTACCATTCCTGGTTCTCTACAAATCGCTGTCGATGCTGGACACGCGCATTGGACTGATCCTCATTTACACGCTTACCGTCCTTCCCATCGTCATCTGGGTCATGCGTGATCAGTTCGGGTCGATCCCGACGGAGCTTGAGGAGGCCGCGTTGGTCGACGGCCTGTCGATCTGGGGTGCGTTTCTGACAATTATCCTGCCCATCGCCGCGCCCGGAATAGTGGCGTCGTTCATCCTTTCGCTCGTGCTGACATGGAACGAGTATTTCTTTGCGGCGCTTCTGACTTCGAGCCATGCCAAGACATTGCCGGTGATGGTGGCGAGTCAAACCGGCTCCCAGGGAATCAGCTGGTGGTCCATGGCTGCGCTGAGTTTCGCCGCGATTCTGCCGCTCATCCTCATTGGCATCGCGTTGGAACGCTACATTATCAAGGGCATGGCCGCTGGTGCGGTGAAATAAGCGGAGGCTGGTGGTTTGTTTCGATTTCCAGGTGGCCTCTTTTCCGCGGCGTGACCAGGGCCTCCAGCCTTCTGCCCGTCTGCTCCGGTCGAGTGCCAAGCGTAGGAAATTGGATACGTTCCTGAACTGAGAGCATCATTTGATTGGTGCAGTTCTCTGGAAGACCGCTCCATAATGTGCTTACATTAGCGAAAATTCCTATATAGTGTCTGCCAGAAAACCCCGTGTTTTTCTGGGGATCGGGCCGAATCCGGTGGATTCCGGCTTCACGGGGTCGTGGCCGGGCCCCTCGGGGCGCCGCCCGGGGCTTCGACGGGACGGTCGGTGGCGGGAACATATAGTGAACATCCGGGCCTCCGCCGGCCCGCGGGCACGCCGGTCCGGGCCCCGCAGCGGCGGGGCCTTCCATGGGCCGGTTCATCGGTGGACGCCCCGGTCAGGCGGCGGCGGGGAGCACGGGGCGCTCCCTCTCCCGGAGCATCAGGCCGGGGCGGTGGACGTTCGCGGCCAGCACCGCCAGCGCCACGGCGCCGGCGAAACCCTCCTTTCCGTGGCTCCGCACCCGGTCGAGGCCACGGTGCTCTAGGCTGTTGATGGCCGACCCGCCGGCGGCGTGGGCGCGCCGCGCCCCGCGGAACGCCTCCCCGCTTTCCCGGACGCGGTCCGCCTTCGACAGCCTCCCTTTCCGCGGCATCGCGTCGGCTCCAGCATCCCGGCAGGCCCCAACCGGTCCGGGGGGCTGTGCGGACCCCTGTCGAAGCTCACCACCGACAGGTCGGGGAACCGGGCCCGCGCCTCCCCGCCCATGGGGACCGCCACGTCCACGTCGCTCCCCTCCCCATCACCGAATGGTGCGGGAGGAATCCGTGACGGTCCTCAGGGACGCGGACCGGGACGCCGGGCTCCACCTGCACCCCGGCCTTTCCCTTCGATATCCAGCGGGTGTGCGGCCCGGATATCGGGTGCACCTTCCCACGGTGCGGGACCGTCCCGCCCTTCAGGATCCGCCGTCCGGTCAGGTCCGCCCGGTGCCTGACATGGCCGATGAAGCCCCGGATACTGTCCGATGGGCCCGGGATACCCAACCTGCCGTCGATCTCCGCGCGGCTGGCCTCCGCCCTGTCCGCCAGCTTCCGGGCGAGCCGGAGCGGCGCCTCCACGTCCCTCGGGCACGGGTTGGCGAGCCGTGACGTGGCGACACCGGGATAGAGCCTGCGGAGCTTTCCGCAAAGGTATTCCTTCCGCCGCCAGCCGCGCGGCCCAGGCCCCCGCAGGCCCGGGACACGTCCCGGACCATGCACCGCGCCGCGTCCATCAGCAGGCTGCGGTCGGTCGGATGGTGGACGTCGGTCCCGGCCACGAAGGAATCACGGCGGCCGCGCGACGCGGCGCCAGGCTTTTCCGCGGCCACCCTGTGGCCCCTCTCCACGACCGTCCTTCCGACCTCGGCGGGAAGCTCCGGCGTGAGGAGCGACACGCTGTTAACCGGACGCCGGTATCCGTATCCGTCCACGTCCCATGATCCGTGGCCCGGCCTTCGGCCTTCGCCGGATCGTCCGGTGCCCGTTCGCGGGTTCCCGAAGCCGGTCGAAACCGCACCCGGGACCCTGCTTCACGACCCCCGGCACCAGGATGGTCAACGGTTCCATCCCCGGCCTGCCGACCCGGCGGCTTTTTCCGGGAAGCACCATCCTGCCCGGAAGCCCGAACAGCCGCTTTCGGGTCCCTTCGTCGCTGTAAAGGTCCTGGAGGCCGATCAGGATCGCCGGGATGTCGTCCCTCGATTTCACGGTCGGCCTGATCCTCCTGATGTCGGGGGCGCCGGGCCTCCGCCGGGTGTCGTGGACCCTGCGCATGGGGCCTCCCGAGGGGAGGACTGGCGGATTCCGCGGCATACCCTGACTGCCATATCCGGTGATTTTTCGCAAGGCGGATTCCGTCATTTACCGCAATAAAACGGCACCTTGGCAGTTTTTTGGCGGACACTAATTAGTGTCTGCCAGAAAACCCCGTGTTTTTCCGGGGATCGGGCCGAATCCGGCGGATTCCGGCTTCACGGGACCCTGGCCGGGCCCGTCGGAGCGCCGCCCGAGGCTTCGACGGGACGGTCGGTGGCGGGAACATATGGTGAACATTCGGGCCTCCGCCGGCCCGCGGGCACGCCGGTGCGGGCCCCGCAGCGGCGGGACCTTCCATGGGCCGGTTCACCGGTGGACGCCCCGGTCAGGCGGCGGCGGGGAGCCTGAGGCGCTCCCTCGCCCGGAGCATCAGGCCGAGGCGGTGGACGTTCGCGGCCAGCACCGCCAGCGCCACGGTGCGGGCGAAACCCTTCTTTCCGTGGCTCCGCACCCGGTCGAGGCCACGGTGCTACAGGCTGTTGATGGCCGATTCGACGGCGGCGTGGGCGCGCCGCGCCTCGCGGAACGCCTCCCCGCTTTCCCGGACACGGTCCGCCTTCGACAGCCTGCCTTTCCGCGGCATGGCGTTCAGCTCCAGCATCCCGTCAGGCCTCAGCCGGTTCGAGGGGCTGTGCAGACCACGGTCGAAGCTCACCACCGACAGGTCGGGGAACCGGGCCCGCGCCTCCTCCACCATGGGGACCGCCACGTCCACGTCGCTCCCCTCCCACATCACTGAATGGTGCAGGAGGAATCCGTGACGGTCCTCAAGGAGGCGGACCGGAACGCCGAGCTCCACCGGGACCCCGGCCTTTCCCTTCGATATCCAGCGGGTGTGCGGCTCGAATATCGAGTGCACCTTCTCGCGGTGCGGGATCGTCCCTCCCTTCAGGATCCGCCGTCCGGTCAGGTCCGCCCGGTGCCTGACATGGCCGATGAAGCCCCGGATACTGTCCGGTGGGCCCGGGATACCCAACATACCGCCGATCTCCGCGCGGCTGGCCTCCGCCCTGTCCGCCAGCTTCAGGGCGAGCCGGAGCGGCGCCTCCACGTCCCTCGGGCGCGGGTTGGCGAGCCGTGACGTGGCCACCCGGAGGTAGCCTTTCCGGAGCTTTCCGCAAAGGTATTCCTTCCGCCGCCAGCCGGGCGGCCCCAGGCCCCCCACAGGCCCGGGACACGTCCCGGACCATGCACCGCGCCGCGTCCATCGGCAGGCTGCGGTCGGCCGGATGGTGGACGTCGGTCCCGGCCACGAAGGAATCACGGCGGCCGCGCGACGCGGCGCCAGGCTTTTCCGCCGCCACCCTGTGGCCCCTCTCCACGACCATCCTTCCGACCTCGGTGGGAAGCTCCGACGAGGGGAGCGACACGCTGTCAACCAGACGCCGGTATCCGTATCCGTATCCGTCCACATCCCACGGGCCGTGGCCCGGCCTCCGGCCTTCGCCGGATCGGGATGTGCTGGTTCGCCGGTTCCCGAAGCCGGTCGAAATCGCACCCGAGACCCTGCTTCACGACCCCCAGCACCAGGATGGTCCACAGTTCCATCCCCGGCCTGCCGACCCGGCGGCTCCTTCCGGGCAGCACCATCCTGTCCAGAAGCCGGAACAGCCGCTTTCGGGTCCCTTCGTCGCTGTAGAGGTCCTGGAGGCCGATCAGGATCGCCGGGATGTCGTCCCTCGATTTCACGTTCAGCCTGATCCTCGTGATGTCGGGGGCGTCGAGCCGCCGCTGGGTGTCGTGGACCTTGCGCATGGGGGGCTCCTGAAGGGGAGGATTGGCGGATTCCGCGGCATATGGTGGCGAATCCGCCCCCTGACTGCCATATCCGGTGATTCTTCGCAAGGCGAATTCCGTCATTTACCATAAAAAACCGCAGCTTGGCAGTTTTCTGGCGGACACTAATTACAGTGTAGCATGACAGTGCTCCGCTTCGCTTGGGATGAAAGTATGAACGTTTCAAACCAACGTAAGCACGATGGGATCTTCTTCGAAGAAGCCCTCCAGGCTTTTCGGGATCCGTTTCAGCTAACGATGCAGGATCGTTTCGAAAGACATGAAGAACGTTGGTAAACCATCGGTGCTGTAAGGGGGATTCACCATATTGATCGTAGCGCATACGATTGTCGAAGCGGACGGGAAAGGCGAGGCAGTCGAGATCATCCGCATCGTTTCAGCTCGCCTTGCGACGCCAAAGGAAAGGAAGCGATATGAAAACGAAACCCCTTGGCTATAAGCTTGATACACTGCCGTCGTTAACCGATGCGCAGAAGCGGTACCTGGACGAACTGGCGACTCTGACCGATGACTGGATTGATACGGGGGATATACCGGAACTGACCGAAGCACAACTCGCCGGAATGAGGCGGTCGGAGCACTACCGTCCTGTCAAACTGCAGATCACAGCGCGATTGGATTCAGATGTTCTGGTATAAAGCTGGCGGCAGGGGTTACCGGTCCCGAATGAATGCCATCCTCCGGCAAGCCATGCTCGATTCACGCGGTCGGTGAAAGCGCTTTGGGAAGTATCCGCAGGAACGGTTTCTGATTTGGCTGGAGCGGCGAGGAACATTCCGCAGTGAAACGCGAGTATGGGAATCGAACGCATCGCCAACCGGTTGCCGGGATCATTATCGTGGGTAGGGCAAAAGGCGCCCGTACCACATGAATCAGGTAAAGCGTAAGGCAGGTACGCTTCTGGCCGTGTCCGACATCTAGCCAATCTCCTCAGCAATATTCTTGGTCTGCTCGTATAGGCGGCGGAAAAGCCCGTAGGCCCGAGAGTAAGCGGGCACCTCCTTTGCGGTCACTTGGCGCACCGCAGGGTTCCACTTGCCGATGTCGTTGATGTTGGCTTCTCCGACAGCGACACTTGCCAGAAAGGCGTCGCCGAAGCTGGCGCCGATGGTTTTGCTGCATACAATCTGATCCAGAACGCAGATATCGGAGGTTGCCTGCAGCCAAAGGGGATTCCGCAGGCCGCCGCCGACCGCCAGGATGCGCTTCAGCTCCACTCCTGCCTCGCGGTAGGTGTCGATTACATGGGCCGTGCCGTAGGCGATGCCTTCAATCAGCGCGCGGAACATATGGGCCCGGGTATGGGTCAGGTTCAGGCCGAACAGAGCGCCCTTGGCCAGCGGGTCATGCAGCGGGGTCCGCTCTCCCGAGAAATATGGCAGAAACAGAAGGCCACCGGAGCCCGGGTCAATCGAATCGGCCTCTGCGACCAGGGCCGGGAACGCGTCTTCGCCCGGCAGTTCGCGGGCAAAGTGGTCACGGAACCAGTGGGTCAAGGTACCGGATGTCGCAAGCCCCGCCATGCAGGCATGCTGGTTCGGAAAGAGCCATGGCGCATACCATAGGCGTCCGTCGCGGACGCGGCTATCGGTCAAGGCAATGATGAAGATGGTCGAGCCGTACATCATCATCATGTCCGAGGCCCGCGCGACTCCGACGCTGACCGCTTCGGCCGCTGCGTCAATCGTGCCTACTGTGACAGGAGTGCCTTCGGCCAGTCCCGTTACGGCAGCGGCCTTGGCCGTGACGCCCCCAGCGATTTCGGTTGTCCACATCAGCCGCGGCAACATATCGGGGGTGGCGATTTCGGGCGCCAGATCGAAGCGCCAGTCCTGCGCATCGACGTCGTATAGCGGCGAGAAATTGGCGGCCGTGTAATGGTCGATGACATATTCCCCTGTCAGCCTGTGCACGAGGAAGCTGGCTGAGGTCAGCACTTTGGCGGTTCGGGCAAATAGATTGGGCCGATTCTCCTTAAGCCAAAGGATTTTGGGGCCAACCGATTGCGAAGTCAGGGCATTGCCACAACGGCTCAGAATCGCATCCGTCCCGATCCGTTCGGTCAGAGTCCTCACCTGGGCCATGGCGCGCGTATCGACGCCGTAGAGAACGCCATTCATGAGTGGCGCACCTTCAGAGTCTACGGGCAGCATACATGGGCCTATGGCGGAGCAGGCTACGGCCCTGATCTGGTCGGAACTGATTCCCGACTGTGCGATCAGGTTTCTCGTGACGGTTAAAAAGTCGCCCCACCAATCCTCTTCCGGCCTGTGCTCCGCCCATCCGGGCCGCGGTACGAGCATCTTGTGGGGTTTGTGTGCCGATGCGAGCACCGTGCCATCTGCATCCACCAGAACGCCTTTGGTCTCGTAGGTGCCGACATCAACGCCAAGTGTGTAGCTCATGGCCATCGCCTCAGCGGAAAATCCGGACTGATGCGTGCGATTCCAGCCTGCAGCAGGCGCGAAAGCTGCTTGAGGTCACCGATATGACAGACCTCCAGCGACGAATGGCTGTATCGCATGGGGAAGCCTAGGTCGATTGCGGCCACGCCTTCTCCGGCATGCTGCACATAGCTCAGATCGGTCAGCACGCCGATCTGGGCAGACCGCTGCAGCGGTATTCCTTCCCCTTCTGCGGTGTCTTCGAACAGGCCGACCAGTGAAGGGTGGGGCAATATCCCGTTCAGGGTGCCGCGCCCGTGGAAGCTATACAGGCTCATTCCCGGCCCATCGCCCAAAGCCATCTGTCCAGTACCGATCATGTCTGGCGTGTCGCAGGCAAGCATTAAGTCTATCTGAATCGCGATGGCGGGCTGAAGCGTCTGTGCCGCCGTCACTGCGCCACGCAAGTTGAACTCCTCTTGGGTTGAGAATACCAAATGGACCCTAGGCCCCCGCATGCGCCTGGCCAAGCCGTGCGCGACATCCAGCAGGACAGCGCAGCCCGCACGGTCATCCACTGCGGTGCCTGCGACACAGCCATCTGCCAGTTCCAGAAAGCCGGGCGCATAGGTTACAGGAGTGCCGATGGCAATTCCTGCCGCCTCCAGGGCTTTCCCCGAGGTATGACCGGTGTCGATGAATAGCTCAGCTGCCCGCAGCACGGAGTACTTCTCTTCAGGCGATGTCGCATGGTGACTCTTGCTGCCCAGAATGCCAGGGATGTCCGATCCGTCCCGGCTGATCAGCACCACTGCCTGGGATGGCAGGGCGCGCTCTGGCACACCTCCCATCCTATGTACGTGAATCAGGCCATCGGTTCCGATGCGGCGCACTATGAAACCGATCTGGTCCATATGGGCAAACAGCATCACAGAGGGCTCGTCACCCGGGAATGTGGCGATCAGGTTGCCCATTCTGTCGGTTCGGCATGGGACCGGCATTCTAGCGACTATTTCCGCAGCGACGCGCCCCTCGTGCCCGGACAGTCCGGGGGTCCGCATGAGCGCCCTGAGGTCGTCCAGGATCATCGCGCAGCCTTCGCACGGTCCATGAAATCCCGAGCGCGTGCAGAATCCACAGCGTTCCATGTATTGCCCCTGACCTTTAATGAGGAGCCGACTATGCAGCCATCGGCAATCTTCATCACCTCAGCGACCGTGTCATGCCTGACCCCGGTGTTGGCTAGGACGGGCGTGTCGGGAAGCGCTTTCTTGACGGCTTCCATATCCTGCATCCGTGCCGCTTCACCGGTGATCTGGCCCGAGACGAGGACTGCGTCGGGCACTGAGGAGAATACGGCGGAACGTGCCCGGTCGGGCAGCGGGCGTACATCCAGGCTATGGGCGAATTCGGCGCTGACGTTATACAGCATCAGGAGGTCGTCGCGCCCCAGACGTTTGCGGTAGCGCAAAGCACGACCCGCATCGGGTGCCCAATGACCCATATCGCTGGCATAGGTGCCAGTGAATATCTCTCGGCAGAACGCCGCTCCGGTCGCTGCGGCCAGCGCAATTGTGCTGTCAGGATCCCAAAGCACATTGACTCCGAAGGGCAGTCCGATCTGCGGGCGAAGCCGTCCTATGACATAGGCCATGGTTGCTGTGCTGGCTGGATCCACGATCATTTCATAGGGGCGATCATTCTCGTTTCCGAACATAACGGCATCCACACCCGCCTTCTGCAGTGCCTCCAGATCCGCGGCGGCATTTCTGACCAATCCCTCTAGGCCCAGATCCGCATCATGCAGGGGGGTACCGGGGAGGGCTCCAAGATGTACCATTGCGATCACAGGTTTTGGCGTGCCGAACACCATCCGAAACTTATTCATGCAAGTACCTCCTGCAGGCCATGGTGCAGGGAATTGGGTGTGCAGTCCAGCTAATTCCATTTTTTGCTCATTTGAAAATTCGTGGCGCGCTCTGGTGGGATTCCGCCAACATAATTCAGAAACAAGCTGTTTTTCCAAAGAGGTCCGTCTTAAGGCCAGAGGTCTGCCGAAATCTTTAGGCAGCCTCTTCCGCACGACGCCACTAGGATTCCGGGTTTTCCGCTCCACCGGAACGGGCGGGCGTCGTTTTCGCTGCTGCACCCGCTACAGCCCCCGGTCACCGCGACGCATCCAGCGGGTGAACGGAAGACCGCGTTCCCCGTTCGCTGCCGCGCCGGCTTTGGCGGGAACCCCCCGCCTGCGTTCGTCCACGACACGGAGGCCGGTGTGAAACGGAACGCCCGTTCCGGGCCGTCCTTCAGCCACCCGCGGGCCTGCGCCGACCTATGGGAGGAGACGCTGGCGGGGACCGCATTGACCCCGGCGCCTTACGTAGACCCGTACCTATATAAAGGATTCCGTCGGTGTATCGGGCGGACATGCGGTATGGACCCGGCCACACCGACGGGCGGGTCCGCCGCCGCATCGCTGACATGGGACGGGCGTGGATGGATGGCATGGGCGGGGACCCGCCGGTGATCCTTCCTGCCGGGGCGGGCCGGAAAGCCGCCCGCCGCCGGACCCGGGGGTGACCATGAAGCATATCCCCGAACCGCACCACGGGGTGACCGCCGCCCGCCGCCTGCCCGGACACGCGGGTGGTCTCCGTCCGCGACCGGGAAGGCGACCTGCGGGGTCTCCGCGGGAGGCCGACCTTCACCGCGACGCCCTCCCTGTCAGGGCGGAGTGCCTGTGGGACCATGTCGCCGCGCCGCCCGCCCCGCCGTGACCGACCTCACTGTCCCCGCGTCGGGAGGGGCGAGGTCCCGTGGGGAGCGCATCGCCCGCCCCGGCGTCCGGGCGACGGACGCAGAGCCCCTTTCCGTCCCCGCCGTCCCGGCCACCGGGACCGGCCCCCCCGGAGGACGGCGCTTCGAAAAACGGCTGCGTACGCAGCACCACGACTCGGCTGCAGGACGGAGCGTACATGGGAAAAACGTGGCAGGGCGACAGGCGCCCTGTACAGGTGCGGGCGGGATGGCGGTCTCCCCGCCTCGCAGCCGAAACCGAAGGTTCTTCAGGGCCTTTAGGATCTGACAGCCACCCTCGCGTGCCTCACCGCTATCCAGACGGCCATCGCCGGCCGTCGCCGACCAATTCCGGGACTTGGCGGAAAGCCCGGCGGCCGCGGCGGCCCTGAAGGCCGCAGGTCAATGGGAAATTGCGTTAGCGGGAATCTCTGCAGCGTTGCAGGCGGCAATTGTATTCATGCTGCGGTGGTGATAATTTTCCCTGTCCGCTGGGGCATTTACCCTGTAAGCGGGTGTGTATCGACAACCCAAACCACCTTGGAGGGAGAAAATGAGACGCAGAAACATACTCAAGGTATTGACGGCAGCACTGGCGCTGGCGCCTATGACGGGAACTCCTGCACTGGCTGAAAATCCTGTCCTCAAGATCGGCTTTGTCGGTGTGACAAGCGGGCCGGCAGCCGCATGGGGCATATCGAACCAACGTTCGATGGAGACCCGCGCAGCATGGATTAACGAGACCGGTGGATACATGATCGGAGATGTCACGTATGACATCGAAATTGTTTCCTTCGATGACCAGAAGGATCCGAAGCGAGCGATTGCCGGAATGGAAAAAATGGCTCAGGAAGGAATCCATTACGTGGTGGGGCCGAACGTGGATGATGGTGCGGCTGCCGTTCGCCCTGTGGCCGAATCAAATGGAATTATCTATTTCCCCTACGCTTTTCCGAAGGCTCTATACACGGCTCCGGCTTCAAATGCCGTTCTTGGAATGGTCGCCAACTATCAGTCCGGGCCAGCCATCTACAGGTACCTGAATGATGAAAGAGGCGTTCAGACCGTCGCTTTCATCGCGGCCAATGAGTCCGACCCGCTCAGCCAGCGCGACAGCGGTCGCGAAGCGGCGGAAGCGCTGGGGCTTGAAGTGGTCTCCGCCAACGTAACTTACCAGGTGGACACCACGGACTTCACACCAGTCCTTACTCCCGTAATTCGCGCGAATCCCGATCTGCTGATACTGTCCGGCGTGTCTCCGGCCAATGCGCCGCAGCTGATACGGTCTGCGCGTGAACTGGGATTCCAAGGGTTGATATCGACAGAGACCGCCCAGGATGCCCAGGTATTGCGCGAGGGTGCAGGCGACCTCGCCAACGGCTTCATATCCGTAGGTGGCGCGTCCACTCCGGAAATCGCATCCGACATGATGAAGGAGTTCGTTTCGAGATACACGGATATGTTCGGAGAGTACAACGACGAGTCCAATACCAAGGTCTACGCTCTCGAATACATCCTGGCAACGCTGGCGGCGAATCCGGCGGCCATTGATAACGTCGAAGTCTTCAAGCAGGCCATGGATTCGTTCGAGGCGCCCAATCCCTACATGAAGGGCGATGCCATGATGCGCTATGTGGGTATATCATCATTCGGGCAACGCCGGCAGCTCGCCGTCCCTCTTGTCGTGAACGTCTTTCAGGACGGGGAGTTCGAAACGCTCTTTGTGGCTGAAGTCGATTGAGGTTATGGGCTGACCTTAGGCATTGAGAATTGCGCGCCGGACCTCAACACCTGGGTCCGGCGCAGCCGCAGCGTAGGATGCTCGCATGGAACAGGTTATCGCAAACGGCGTCTATCTTGGTTCACAATATGCAATGATCGCTCTCGGGCTGACCCTGATCTTTGCCCTCATGAACGTACTGAATTTCGCCCATGGTCAGATGTACGTCATTGGAGGATTTGTGACCTATACGTTCTATGGCCAGCTGGGAATGCCGTTCCTGTTCGCTCTCCTGATGTCCTGTGCAACGCTCGCGGTTCTCGGTGCCCTGATCGAAAAATTCCTGTTTGGTCCGGTGATCAAGAGATCCGCGAGGGAGGAGAGTACCATGCTGCTTGCGGCTGGCATCGCATTTCTTCTCGATGCGCTTATCCTGCTGGTGTTCGGGGAAAAACAGCGCGGTGTGCCGAAGATCGTCGATGGAGTCCTGAACTGGGATTTTCGGATCATTATGCCGTACGACCGGATCCTGATCTGTTTTCTCGCCATCGTTTCCATCGCCTCGTTCATCGGCTTCATGCAGTTTACAAAGACGGGGCGGGCCCTCAGGGCTCTGGCGCAGGACCGGGTCGCAGCCGAGTTGATGGGCGTCAATGTCACCCGGTACTCCATGATCGGATTTGCCCTTGGCGCCATGCTGGCAGGCTTGGTGGGCGGTCTGCTTGTCACCATCACCGGCGTCAATCTTGGTATGGGTGGCCCCACGTCAATCAAGGCGTTCATGATGGTCATGATCGGCGGAGCTGGGGTGATCTCGGGCGCGATACTCGGCGGATTCATTCTTGGCATGCTCGAGGCTGTCGGGCTTGCCGTGCTTTCCCAGTATGGAGACATCACCTATCTTGTGATTTTCGCGGCCCTGATGATCTTTCTTGCCATTCGCCCGCAGGGACTGATGGGCAAGCCCTGGGGATAGCAGCATGAGCCTCGAAAACAAGCGCCCTCTGCGGACCCTCGCCATCACCGTAGTGTTCCTCATTGCGGTTTTCTGGTTGATACCCTTCCTGATCTCGGTCACCGGGCTTTGGAACTTCTACTTCACGTTGACCTCCGTGGCTCTGCTGTCCGTTGCGAGCGCTGGTGTCTGGCTCACATTTTATATCGGCCGGATCAATATAGGTCAGGGCGCGTTTGCCTTGATAGGTGCCTATGTATCGGCCATCCTGGTCACTAGGGCAGATGTTTCATTCTGGATATCCCTTCCTCTTGCAGGTCTCTTCGCAAGCTTGGTGGCGATCGTGATCGGCCTTCCCATACTGCGACTGCGCGGAGTATATTTTGCAATGATCACTTTGGTACTGACCGAGGTGGTCCGGCTGACGGCGCTGGCACTGCCGATTACCAACGGCGCAAAGGGAATAGTGTCCATCCCATACCCTGGAGAACTATCGGTTTTTGGCATCACCATCATTCCCGACTTTTCGACCATCGAAAATCCCAAGCTTGCGTTTTACTATGCCGCATGTGCGCTTATGGTGGTCTGCTATGCCTCACTATACCGAATAGTGAATTCACGCTTGGGTCATCTTTGCCGGTCGATGCAGCAGAACGAGGAACTAGCCGCCTCCGTTGGCGTCAACGTCGCTAACCTGCGCGTGATCGTCTTCGCGATATCCTCGTTCTTCGGCGGTCTGGGAGGCGCCATGTTTGGCGCGATTGCGCAGTCGGTCTATCCGTCGAGTTTTGTCGTCAAGGACTCCATAGATTTCATGCTGAACTGCTTCCTGGGTGGACTAGGATATGTGTTCGGCCCGATGCTCGGTACGCTGACGCTGTATTTCGGCTGGGATCTCCTGTTCGAGCTGGGAAAATACCAGCTGCTGGTGTTCTCTGGCATATTGATCCTGCTGATCCTTGTTCTCCCGAATGGCCTTCTCAGCATACGTCTTGGTCCAATCCGGAAGCTCTGGAGATGACCCCTCTTCTTCAGATCCGCGAACTGACCCGAAAATTCGGTGGGTTGACGGCTACGAATGCGGTCTCCTTCGATGTTTATGAAAACGAAATCCTGTCCGTGATCGGACCAAACGGTGCCGGAAAATCCACGCTGTTCAAACTGATCACGTCGTTCCTGTCAACGACCTCCGGTGAAGTGCTGTTCCGCGGTGAACGGATATCTGACCTGAAATCCCACATCGTGGCTCGGAAAGGAGTCGTGCGAACCTTTCAGGAAACCACGATATTCAAGGAAATGACGGTGAGGGAAAGTGTGATACTGGCACAGCATCTCCGATCATCGGCATCGCTTGCCGGATATTTTTTGGGCACCCGTGCAGCGCGTCTCGACGAGAGCGACTTCGGCCGAAGAGCGGACGAAATCCTTGCCTTCCTGGGAATGTCGGACATTGCCGGTGAGCGGGCGGGCGGTCTTCCGCAGGGCCATCTGCGGGCGCTCGGCATCGCGATCGGGCTTTCCACGGACCCGGTCATTCTGCTGCTTGACGAGCCCTTTGCGGGGATGAACCTTGATGAGACGAAAAACATGGTTTCGCTTGTGAAATCCGTCAGGGATCGAGGCGTGACGGTTTTGCTCGTGGAACACGATATGGCTGCAGTCATGTCAATCTCCGATCGGATCGTTGTACTGAACTTCGGTGAAAAGATCGCTGAAGGCACTCCCTCGCAGGTACAGGAGAATGAGAAAGTCATCGAAGCCTATCTGGGCAGCTCCGATGATGAAATTGGGGTTTAGGACATGCCGTCGAAGATACTGCAGTTTCAGGATGTCAAACTCTATTATGATCGCGTCTATGCCCTACGGGGTGTGACGATTGATCTGACCGAGGGCGAGACCGTTGCCCTGATTGGCGCCAACGGCGCGGGAAAATCATCCATTCTGCGTGCGATAACCGGGCTTTCCAGAATTGAAAGCGGTTCAATCAGTTTCAGGGGTGAACGCATCGACGGTCTAGACACCGCCAGCATCGTAGGTCTGGGCATAGCGATGGTGCCGGAGGGGCGCCGGGTGTTTCCTTACATGTCGGTCAGGGACAATCTGATGATGGGCGCGTTCACCCGCAGTGGCAAGGCAGGCATCAGGCGGTCCCTGGAGAGCGCTCTTGAACGATTTCCCCGCCTCAAGGAACGGTTGCGCCAGTCGGCCGGAACGCTTTCGGGCGGAGAGCAGCAGATGCTTGTAATTGGCCGGGCGCTTATGGCACGTCCGAAACTCCTGCTTCTTGATGAACCGTCGCTCGGCATAGCTCCAAAACTTGTTCAGGACATAGCGCGATCAATCATACGAATCAATCGCGACGACGGCGTTTCCGTTCTCCTGGTTGAGCAGAACTCCCGCATGGCGCTGAGCATTTCCAATCGGGCATACGCAATCACGACAGGAAACGTCGTAATATCCGGAGAGTCGCGAAGCCTGCTGAATGATAGCCGCATAAAGGCGGCATACCTTGGAGGATCCGTATAGGCAGACCATGGAACTGCTCGTCGTGAACCCCAACAGTACCGCCTCGATGACCGAGGCCATAGATCGTGCCGCAAAGCGTGTCGCAAGGCCCGGCACCCGGATCCTAACGGTTGGTTCAGCATCGGGGCCACCGAGCATCCAGGGCTACTATGACGGGGCGCTCTGCCTTTCCGGTATGCTGGAGCAGATCGAGTGCCATGGATATGTAGACGGAATCGTGATTTCATGTTTCGACGATACCGGGCTGGACGCCGTTAGGTGCATGGTGGATGCTCCGGTGCTGGGTATCGGTCAGTCCGCCTGTTACGCTGCAAGAATGATCAGCAACAAATTCACCGTAATCACAACCCTTTCGCGCTCTGTGCCAGTGCTGGAAAGCAACCTGCTCAGATACGGCATCACCTCCCAATGCGCCAGGGTGCGGGCGACTGACATTCCGGTACTGGAACTTGAGAACATGTCCTCGGCGGCGATGGAAACCATGCGCCGGGTCATAGAGGCCGGAATCCGGGAAGACCAGTCAGACGCGGTCGTCCTTGGCTGCGCAGGCATGGCTGATCTGACGCTGCGATTGTCAAATGAATTCGGACTGCCGGTCATCGATGGACTGAGCTGTGCCGTGGCAATGGCCGAAGCGCTCGTCACTGCCGGGCTGCGCACGTCGAAGGTTGGAGCATATGGACCTGGGTAGCGGGTAGACGCATGGGACCCGAAGCGGAGAGAGTCGGGATTCTTCGAAACAGTTCTGGACAAAGTCTGAAATTTGCCGCCCTCGCGATGTGAAACTCCGCTCTGACAGAGAAAGAGACCTGAATGACAGATAGATACAACATCGTGATACTGGGGGCTTCGTACGGTTCCTTACTGGCAGTTAAACTGGCTATGGCCAAACATTCCGTACGGCTTGTGTGCTTGCCCGATGAAGCTGATCTGATCAACTCAAAGGGAGTAGTGGTTAAAATGCCCATCAGAGGCAGAGATGGGTTGACTGAGATCCGCACTCGGGATCTCGAAGGAACCGTTTCTGCGGGGAGCCCTGGAGATACCGATCCTGAGGAATTTGATCTATCTGTACTGGCGATGCAGGAGCCCCAATTTCGGGACGGTGAAATCCGGCATCTCCTCAACCGCATCACCGCGTCAGCCCGACCCTGCATGTCGATCATGAACATGCCACCGCTGCCTTATCTGAAGCGCATTCCAGGCCTGGATGTCGATGCCTGCCGCGACAGCTATTCGGATGCGGCTGTCTGGGACGGCTTCGCTCCGCATCTCATGACGCTGTGCAGCCCCGATCCACAGGCTTTTCGCCCTCCGGACCACCCGGTCAACGTGCTTCAGGTGCGCCTCCCAACGAATTTCAAGGTCGCTAGGTTCGAGTCCGACGAACACACGTCAATGCTCCATCGACTGGAGTCTGACATACAGGCATCCCGACTTGAGCTTGGAGATGAACCTGTCGAGATCCCTGTCAAGCTCAGGGTACATGAATCCATATTCGTGCCGATGGCCAAGTGGTGCATGCTGCTTGCCGGAAATTACCAATGTGTTGGACCGGAAGAAATACGCCCGATCCGGGAAGCCGTGCATGGCGACTTCGAAACGTCTCGGGAGATTTATGAAT
The DNA here is from genome assembly GCA_965201085.1 of uncultured Rhodobacter sp. Lineage (GTDB taxonomy): Bacteria > Pseudomonadota > Alphaproteobacteria > Rhodobacterales > Rhodobacteraceae > JAPOUP01. The sequence continues at coordinate 29,963 of CBDAVS010000041.1, forward strand.
GGGTTGTACGGTTATGCATATCGCTTGGCGCCGACGAGGCGGACATGGTCCCGTTCGGGAAATACGCCAGGGCAGCGGAGTCTCTCGTCACTCCGTCTTCAGCAGCCCGAGCCCTCGCGGCAGGCGCTACCGATATAGAAAGGGTTGACCGCCTTGTTCAGACGATTGCGGCAGGACGAGGTCTACAGCTGCCGGCGATCGACAGAACAGTCGGGTTCGTGGATGCATGGCTCTCACGCAACAGAAGTCGGTCCCGTCAAGAATAATAGCGCTTCACCGGATCTGAACTCATGGAGCGGGTTCTGACGCGGTGAGATGGCAATCCCGGCCCCGATCCCTTTGTTTGGGAAGGGAGGGACGGCCTTGCGCACGTGCGCTGCGTAGGCTTGCAGGGTTTCCAGCGGATCTGAGCCGCACTCCATCCTCGGACGACTGAAACACCTGCGGGACCAACCCGTCGGACCACTCGATTCAAAGCCTGCCCTATCGGCCGAGGTCCGTCAGCTTTGTGTCGTCGGCGAAGCGGGCGCGGGCGATGTTTGCGTCACTTGTTGCGTTTGCGGCGTTTGAAGGCTATCCTGCATTTGATGAGGGGTGACGCCGTGAGGGAAGGAAGGATCGCGGCAGGAATCGGGTATGGCATTCCGAGCGACAGGAATGCGACGCTCGCCAACCACGCGGGACGGAAGCTGGGAGCGCTGATCAACGGGACAGGACCGGTATCCTCGCGCATCGGCACCGAGACCATGGACATTCCCATGTCGGCGGTACGGCTGCTCAAAATGATTCTGGATCGGATGGCGGGCGGGCATCGTCGTATCCGGGCAGAGGATGTCCTCGCCTGGCGCCGGAAGACGGAAACCCGCCGTCATGAGGCGCTGAACGAACTTACCGTCCGGGACCAGGAACTCGGTCTGCAGTAGGTAGTGACTGGCCTTACGGCGTTGCCCGACGCCAACGCTTTCTTATCCGGCAGGCTTTCGCGACTTCCTGTTGCTTTTGGCGAACCGGTATCTGTATGCGCCGCTGTGGAGTGCTGGCGTTCATGCGGAATGGACGCGGAGCCTGTTGGCGGGTCGGCCCGATCTCAACTCCGGAATGCTGGTTCGTACGAGTGCGGCGATGGACGAACACTTTGCCGATGCCGTCGTGAGCGCGTATCGAGCCATAGCCGCTGCACTCGGTCTCCCCGGTCCCGATGATCGCCATGTTTTGGCGGGGCGATCAAGGGTCTGGGGGACGTGATCGTGACCGGAAACCTGCGGCACTTTCGGGCCGGCCGGCTGGTTTCCTACGCCGTTGCGGCGCAGCATCCCGACACATTCGTCGGCGGCCTGTTCGAAATTCACACCGACAGGGCTCTGGAAGCGGTTCGCGAGCATCGGACGGAATTGCGAAATCCGCCATGTTCTTCGGGCGAACATCTCGCTGCGCCCGAACGGCTCGGCCTCATCCGGGTGACTTCGCTGATACTGCCGCACCTGGTGATCGACTTGACGGGACTTTGAATATACGCCTTACAGATCGTAGAATTGCAGACTGCCAGATCGGGATTTTGATCACATTTCGGTCTCGGAAGCTGCCTGCCCTCGCAGCCACTAGAAGCTTATGATGACTTTTGTGTTTTCACAGCCCCGGCGCCGATTCGAAGCGTAACCCCCCCGCGCCGTCCGACGGGTCGGGCGTCCTCAGGGAGGCCGCGCCCGGGCGAACGCCTCCGCAGGCGTCGGGTAGCCGAGGACTTTCCCGGGACGCGCGTCCAGGATGTCCCGGACCCGCTTCACACCGGCGTCCGTGACCCGCCGAAAGCCGGTCCCCGTCGGAGGATACCGGCGCGGCGGCCCGTCGGTACGCCCGTTCAGGCCCCGCTCCCGGGAACGGTGGAGCGTCGGGAGGAGGAAACCGGCCCCGGGCGCCTTCGCCACCTTCGCGCGCTCCGCGAACTCCCCGCCGCTGTCCGCCGTGACCGTGTGGACCTTGGCCGGGCCCGTCGGGGCGCCGCCCGGGGCTTCGACGGGACGGTCGGTGGCGTGAACATATGGTGAACATCCGGGCCTCCGCCGGCCCGCGGACACGCCGGTCCGGGCCCCGCAGCGGCGAGACCTTCCATGGGCCGGTTCACCGGTGGACGCCCCGGTCAGGCGGCGGCGGGAAGCACGGGGCGCTCCCTCGCCGGCGGCATCAGAGTTTGACTCATAAGTCACTGATATGATCAAACCATTGTTTTTCATGGAGTTGACGCCCTCGCCACCCGCCTGGGCGGGAACCGGCGGGCGGCCGGCGTTCGTTCGTGCCTCACTCACGCCCGGACCGGTGGCGCGTGATGCCTCACCCCGGATGCCGGCGGGTTCCCGCAGAGGCGCCCGCAGTCCTTCGACAGGCGGCGGCACCGGCCCATCCAGGCGAAGGTCCGCTCCACGGCCCACCGGCGGCAGGGAACCGTGAACCCTTTGACATCCTCCGGTCTTTCGACGGTCCCGGTCACGTCCGGCAACCCCGTCCCCCCAGGCCGCTCCCGCGGCTTCGGACCCGGGTGGCCACCGTCGGCGAACGGCCTGCACACCGTGGGCACCGTCTCCGGCGGCTCCGCGGTCAGGTCCGGTGCGCCGTCCCGGTCCTGGATGTCGGCGGTGTGAACCGTCATGACGACCGGCGTGCCGTCGGCGTCCACGATCAGGTGCCTTTTCCTCCCCTTCACCTTCCTGCCGGCGTGATGTCCGCGGGGGCCGCCGCTCTCCGTGGTCCTCACCGACCGGCTGTCGACCGGGGCGGCGGCCGGCTCCGCGGAGCGCCCCGGACACCGCCGCGCGAGGTCCCGGAGCCCGCTCCGCCGCCATGCGTGAAAATGGTTCCGGCCGGTGGAAAACGGTGGATATCCAGAGGGTGACGCGCGCCACCGGCATCCCGTGGACAGGATATACCGGCCCGCGTCGGCGGCATCGGCCCGATGACGGTCCATTCGGCGTCGGTCAGGTCGTTTTGACCGTGGTCGTCGGGGCGCTTATGGAGCTGTTGGGTGGTCCTGTCCCAGGGCATGGCGATCTCCGGATCTGGTTGCGTTCACCAACCGGAATGCCACATCCTGCGGGACCACTCAACTTATGGAATAAACTCTCAGGCCGGGGCGGTGGACGTTCGCGGCCAGCACCGCCAGCGCCACGGTGCGGGCGAAACCCTTCTTTCCGTGGCTGCGGACGCGGTCCAGACCGCGGTGCTCCAGGCTGTTGATGGCCGACCCGCCGGCGGCGTGGGCGCGCCGCGCCTCGCGGAACGCCTCCCCACCCCGCGGGCCCGGTCCGCGCGGGGAGCGCTGGATGCGGGTCCGTGTCCCGGTGCCTGAAGAACCCGGGACATTGGCCGGGATGCCTGGCCTCCCGCCCGGCCGGCAGCCTTACGCATGCGAACCGGCCAGGCCCTGCCCCTCGGTGCCCGGAACAGCCGCTAGCCGACCGGCACCCGGCTTAGCGGGAAAGTCCTCGGCTGTTGCCAGAAAGCGTTTACTCTGTTGGATTGGTATGACAGACTGCACTAAGTCGGTCGACCTAACCCGTGGCAGGGATACACTGAATCGTCGCGGTCGCGGGCGGCGAAGCAGGAAACGCGGCAATCCGGTCGATCCTCGGAAGCGGCTGTTTGAACGGCCCAATCACCGACGGGAGTATCGCGAACGCGCCCGTCAAGCAGACTTGCCCTGGAACGGAGCGAAAGGGAGAAATCCAATGTATGACAAGGAAAACAAGCTGATCGACGCTTACATGCGTGGCACCGTGAGCCGCCGGAGCATGATCGGGGGCCTGGCATCCATGGGCGTCACTGCGGCCACTGCCAGTGTGTTGGTCAATGCCGCCGCGACGCGCGCGCTGGCGCAGAACGGCTTCGACTGGAAAAAGCACTCCGGTTCCGCCGTCAAGCTTCTGCTGAACAAGCATCCCTATGCCGACGCGCTGATCGCCAACCTCGATAACTTCAAGGCAATGACCGGTATGGAAGTCGAATACGACGTGTTCCCCGAAGACGTCTATTTCGACAAGGTCACCGCCGCCCTGTCGTCGGGTTCCAGCGAATACGACGCCTTCATGACCGGCGCCTACATGACTTGGACTTATGGTCCGGCGGGCTGGATCGATGACCTGAACGAATACATCATGGACGGCAGCAGGACCAACCCGGATTACAACTGGGAAGACGTTCTGGAAGGCGTGCGCAAATCCTGCGCCTGGAACGGACGGCCGGGCGGAGAGCTGGGGTCGGACGACGCCAAGCAGTGGTGCGTCCCCCTGGCCTACGAGCAGAACAATCTGACTTACAACAGGAGGGTCTTCGACGGTGCGGGGCTTTCGGTCCCGACCAACATCGACGAGCTGCTCGAGACCGCTGCGGCCGCCAATGCGGCAATGGGCCAAGGCTATGGTATCGGCGTGCGGGGGTCGCGCTCCTGGGCGACAATCCACCCGGGCTTCCTGTCGGGTTACTCGAACTTCGGCGAAAGGGACCTGAACGTATCCAGCGACGGACTGCTGTCAGCTGCGATGAACACCGATGTGTCCAAGGACTACCACGCCAAATGGGTAAAAATGATCCAGGATTCGGGTGCGCCCGACTGGTCGACCCATACCTGGTACCAGGTTGGCACTGATGTGGGCGCTGGCAAGTCGGCGATGATGTTTGACGCCGACATCCTGGGCTACTTCATGAACGACCGGACCGCAGAGGCTGGCAACCTTGCCTTTGCGCCCTTCGCGGCCAATCCGAGCGCATCTGCGCCAACACCGAACATCTGGATCTGGGCGATGTCGATGTCGTCGTTCTCGCAGAACAAGGACGCCACCTGGTACTTCTTGCAGTGGGTCACCGGCCCCGAGCATGACCTGTTTGGCGCACGGGAGAGGGATCTGGTGAACCCGGCGCGCGCTAGCGTCTGGGCCGACGGGATGTTCCGCGAGCAGCTGGCCAGTTCCTACCCGGGCTATGTCGAGATGCATGACGTCTCGGCGCCCGGCGCTTCGATCAAGTTCACCGCGCAGCCGCTGTTCTTCGATCTAACGACGGAATGGGCCGCTACCCTGCAGAAGATGGTGGCGAACGAGGTGCCCGTCGATGAAGGGCTTGACCAGCTGGCCGACAGCGTGAACGCCCAGCTCAAGGATGCCGGTCTCGGCTAGATCCTTGTAGAAACCCGGACGCCCGTGATTTCGGGCGTCCGCTTCTCGCTGCAGACCGACAGCGTCAGAACGGACAGACGGATCGGCGGGACCGCCGGACGCGCGGGAGGAATTCTCATGTCAGACGCCACCGCGAGTCCCCTGAAGCGCCGGGGCTTTCGCGTCAGCCGCCGCTGGTTTCCATATGTGCTTAGCCTGCCTGCGCTTCTGGCCTGTATCGGTATCCTGATCCCTTTTTTCACGGCGGTGGCCTATTCGCTGCAACGATACAGGCTGTCGCAGCCTTGGGCGCATAGGTGGAACTGGGGCGAGAATTACTGGAACTTCCTCAGCGACGCCTCGTTCTGGAACACGCTTCAGGTTTCGCTGACCTATGCCTTCCTGACGGTCGGGCTGGAACTGCTTTTCGGGCTTGGTATCGCGCTGCTATTGCAGAAGCGCACCCGCTTCAACAACTTCGTATCCATCATGCTGCTGATGCCGCTGATGACAGCGCCGGCACTGGCTTCGCTGATGTGGAAGCTGATGACCAACCCCGGTTTCGGGATACTCAGCTATTTCGCTTCGCTCATTGGGTTCGAAGATTTCCGTTGGGCCTCCGACCCATCGACCGCGATGCTGACCGTGGTCCTGGTCGATATCTGGGTCTACACGCCCTTCATTATGATCCTCTTGCTGGCGGGCCTGCGTTCTTTGCCGCAGCAGCCGTTTGAAGCGGCAGCGCTCGATGGCGTGCCGAGGATTTTCGTCTTCTGGCGGATCACCCTACCGATGCTGATGCCCTTCCTGCTAACCGCGACCCTTTTCCGCGTGATCGAGTCGATCCAGCAGTTCGATATCATCTATGCCATGACCCAGGGCGGGCCGGGCGACAGGCTGACGGTATTCCAGGTCGAGGCCTATCTGAATTTCTTCCAGTCCACCAATGTCGGCCGGTCGGCGGCGCTGATGATGATCCTCTGGGTGATAACCTATTTCCTGTCCAGCGTCTTTATCAAGAACTGGCTGAAACTGCGCGAGAAGCAGCGTGGGGAGGCCTGAGCCATGGAACACACAAGCACACCTGAACGCATCCTCCGCGGCATCGCCATCACGCTGGTGATCCTGTTTTTCATGTTTCCGATCTTCTGGATCGTCCTGATGAGCTTCCAGACCAACGAAACGATCCTGCGTGTCCCGCCATCGATCGTTTTTGAACCAACGATCCAGAACTATCAGGCGCTGATAACCGGCGAGTTGGACACGGTGGCGGGCAAGCTTGAATTCAACTTCATGTCCAACCTGTTCAACTCACTCTATCTGTCTTCGGCTTCGGTTGCGGTTGGGCTGGTTCTGGGCATTCCGGCGGCCTATGCCTTCGGTCGGCTGAAATTCCGCGGATCCGAGGACATTGCCTTCACATTGCTGTCGTTCCGCTTCGCGCCTCCCCTCCTGGTGCTGCTGCCCCTGACGATCTACTTCCAGAAGATCGGACTGGCGGATACCTATTTCGGTCTGATCTGGGTTTATCAGCTGATCGTTCTGCCGCTGATACTCTGGATCGTACGCGGCTATTTCGAAGACATTCCGGCGGATATCGAATACGCCTACCGCATCGCAGGCCACGGGTTCTGGGCGACCTTCCGCAGGATCGCGCTCCCGCTGGCCATGCCGGGCATCGCGGCGGCAGGGCTTTTGGCTTTCATCTTCGCCTGGAACAACTTCATCTTCGCCCTTGTCCTGGCCTCGGCTGACAAACAGCCTGTGACCGTGGGCGCGCTGGCCTTTGTCACCGCTTCGGGCATCCAGTACGGCCAGATTGCCGCTGGCATCGTGCTTTCGATCCTGCCAACTCTGGCCTTGGCGCTCTACGCACAGCGGTACCTGGTCGAGGGGCTCTCGTTGGGTGCGGTGAAAGGGTAGGGCAATGTCGATTCAGCTCACCGATATCGTCAAGTCGTTCAAGACCGACACCGTACTGAATGGCGTTTCACTCAGCGTCGCAAAGGGAGAGACCCTTGTGCTTTTTGGCCCTTCCGGCGCCGGCAAGACGGTGCTTCTCCGCCTGATCGCCGGGGTCATTGATCCCGATGGCGGGCAGATCATGGTCAACGGCGTCGATATGGACGGGGTCGAGCCGGAAGATCGTGGCATCGGCATGGCGTTCCAGAACTTCGCGCTTTTTCCGCACATGGATGCCCACGCCAATATAGCCAGCCCGCTGACCGCAAGACGCGTGACCAGAGACGGCATCGGCAGGCGGGTCGGAGAAGTGGCGAATCTCCTGAAGATCGCACATGTGCTCGACCATATGCCGAGAGAACTGTCGAATGGCCAGAAACAGCGAACGGCGCTTGGCCGTGCGTTGGCCGCCGAACCTTCGATCCTGCTGCTTGACGATCCACTCAGGAACGTCGACGCCAAACTGCGGTTCGAGATGCGCCTGGAACTGCCGCGGCTTCTGAAGGCGCAAGAGGCAACCGTGATCTACGTCACTCAGGATTACAGGGAGGCTATGGCGCTTGGCGACCGGATCGCAGTGATGAGCGACACTGGAATCGCGCAGATTGGCACTCCCGAAGATGTCTACCTGACCCCGGGTACGACGCGCATCGCGCGGCTGTTCGGCGATCCGGCAATAAATCTTCTTGACGTTGTTCCGGAGCAGGGTGCGGACGGCCCACAGGTACGTCTCTCGGGAACGAACGTTCCGGTCGGCTTTCGTTATGCCAGCGCCATCGGACAGGAATGCATCCTCGGGATCCGGCCCGAGGCGGTCCGCTTTGCTGAATCCGGCGCCGAAGGAGCCTTTCCGGTCGAGATCGAGGTCGAGACACCGCTCAATGAAAAGACCGTGACCCTCGCGGCCACGCGGCGGCATCGCGAAATTCTGATTTCGCGCCCCGCGGGCACGCCCGCGCCGGACAGGGGCACCGTGCATATCGCGATTGACACTTCTGGAGCGCTCCTGTTTGACCGCGCCACGGGCGCGCTCATCCAGCAGGGAGAGATCGCATGACCGGCACGGTTCTTCGGCTTGAGAAGGTCGATAAGTTCTACGGACCCATCGGCACCGGCGTCCACGCGGTCCGCGATGTCAGCATGGAGGTTGCCAAGGGCGATATCATCGCGCTTCTCGGTTCGTCCGGCTGCGGAAAGACTTCGACTCTCAGGATGATCGCGGGATTCGAAGAAACCAGCCGCGGAAAGATCCACCTGGCAGGCCGCGAGGTGCAGGATCTGCCTCCTTTCAAACGCCATGTCGCGATGGCCTTCGAAGGCTATTCGCTCTATCCAACCGTGAACGTTCGGGACAATATCGCCTTTGCCCTGAAGGCCGCGCGGCTTCCTGCATCGGAAGTCGAGGCGAAAGTCCGCGAAGTGGCCGAGATGCTGGAAATCACGGACATCCTCGACCGCTCGCCGAATTCACTTTCGGGTGGCCAACAGCAGCGCGCCTCGCTCGCCCGCGCCCTGATCCGCGACGCCGATCTCTATCTGCTCGACGAGCCGATGGGGCAGCTTGAGCCCCAGCTGCGCACGGTTCTGCGTGTCCGGATCAAGCACTTCATCAGGGAACGCGGCATGACCGCGATCCTAGTGACCCATGACCAGACCGAGGCCAACGCCCTTGCGGACAGAATCGCGGTCATGGAAGACGGGGTGCTGCAGCAATATGCCAGCCCTTCCGAGATCAAGGATCGACCGGCAAATCTCTTCACTGGAACATTCGTGGGCGAGCCGCCGATGAACGTCTTTCCGGTAACGCTTTCGTCCCGCAGGGGAAACATGCATATGGAACTCGCGGGCGGTCTTGAACTGGCATATCCCGAAGAGGCGTTTGCGCCCGAGGTGCGCGCCACGATCATGAAGCGCCGGAACTTGGTGATCGGCGTGCGTCCCTACGCCGTCCAACGTGATACGGCTGGAGCCGGAGCGACGGTGCTCACGAACCAATGGCTTGGCGACCAGAGCCATATCGCGGCGCATTTCGCCGAGGCGACGGTGGTTCTCGTCGAACATGACCGGGCCAATGTCGCCGTTGGCGATCAGATAGCAATTCGCCTTGATCCATCGGACCTGCACATCTTCGACCCCGACAGTGGCATGGCGATCAGCCACGGACGGAACCTCGCCTGATGACCGTCGCCGGTGACATCCTGATCGGCATAGACGCTGGCACCTCGGTGATCAAATCCATCGCTTTCGACTTCTTCGGCAACCAGATAGCCGTGGCATCGTGTCCGAACCGATATCAGACCCGACCGGACGGTGCGGCGGTCCAGTCCATGGACGGCACATGGGTCGATTGCGCCCGGACCCTGCGCGACCTTGGTGAAGCGGTCGAGAATTTGGCGCGCCGCACTGCGGCGGTGGCGGTTACAGGCCAAGGCGATGGTACTTGGCTGATTGACCGCGACAACCGTCCGGTAACCGACGCCTGGCTCTGGCTTGACTCCAGGGCCGCGCCGGTGGTCGAGAGGTCGCGCGGCTCGGCAGCCGACCGGGAACGCTTCCGGATTACCGGCGCCGGGCTCAATGCCTGCCAGATGGGCGCGCAGCTGGCGCATATGAAAGACACCGCCCCCGAAATGGTGGAAGCCGCCGATGCCGCGCTCCATTGCAAGGACTGGCTTTATCTGAACCTGACCGGCACCCGCGCCACCGGACCCTGCGAGGCCGTGTTCACCTTCGGCGATTTCCGCACAAGGGATTACGACGACCGGGTGATCGAGGCCCTGGATCTCCTGCCCGAGAAACGCCTGCTGCCGGAGATCCTGGACGGGTCCGAAACCACCCTTCCGCTGATGCCCGGGGCCGCGGCCGTCACCGGGCTACGGGCAGGCACTCCGGTTTCGCTTGGTTTTCTTGATGTTGCCTGTACCGGGCTGGGAGGTGGTATCTATACCGGTGGCGAACCGGCGGGTTGCACGATCATAGGTTCGACCGGCATGCATATGCGCGCCACGTCGCAGGAGGACGTGTTCTTCAGCGGAAACCTCACCGGCTATGTCATGCCGCTGCCGATCCCTGGAATGGTCGCACAGATCCAGTCCAACATGGCCTCCACGCTTAACGTCGACTGGCTGCTGGACACCGCTGCTGACCTTATCGCGGACTTCGGTCAGACCTCAGGCCGCGGCGACCTTATCGCGCGCATGGAGGGCTGGCTTGCGGCAAGCAAACCGGGTACGCTGATCTATCATCCTTATATCTCCGAGGCGGGAGAGCGCGGTCCCTTTGTCGATCCTGCGGCGCGGGCGGGTTTCATCGGGCTTACCACCCGGCACCGTTTTCCTGATCTCCTGCGCGCGGTGATCGAGGGTTTGGGACTGGCCGCCCGCGATTGCTACGCCGAAATGGGGGATGCCCCGCAGGAAATCCGCCTGACGGGCGGGGCTGCCCGCTCGAAGGCATTGCGGGGGATTTTCTCGGCCGCCACCGGGGCAAGCGTGCGGAACTCGACGCGCGGCGAGGCCGGTGCGGCGGGGGCCGCGATGATGGCCGCAGTGGCCATTGGCGTCTTCGAGGACATCGAGGACTGCATCGCAAGTTGGGTAACGCCATGTCTCGGCGCGGCGGAGGCGCCGGACGCCGCGCTTCTGGCGGTTTACGAACGAACCTATCCAATCTATCGCATGGCCCGCGAATCGCTCGCTCCGGTCTGGGAGGCAATGGCCGTAAATGAAGGAAACGAAGACGCGCATGCCGAGTGAAGCCGCGATCATCGGCGATAATTTCATGTTGCCGGAAATCTTTGACGAAAAGATCGTCGCCGCCTGCGGAAACAGCGTGACGACGCGCGCCCGCAGGGATGCCTGGCCCGATGTTCCCATGGAACATGGCTATGCCGTCGCGGGCATGGATGGGCTGAAGGAATATCTTGGCACCGCAGACGATGTGGTGGAATTCGTCGATGGTGCCGAGATCCTCGTCACGCACCTGGCTCCGATGTCGCGGGCCATGTTCGAGCGCCTGCCGAGGCTGAGGATGATTGCCGTCTCGCGTGGTGGGCCGGTCAATATCGACATGGCGGCGGCGCGGGATCACGGTGTGCTCGTGGTCAACACCCCGGGGCGCAATTCATCGGCGGTGGCTGAGTTCACCATCGGCGCGATCCTGGTCGAGACCCGCAACATCCGCGAGGGCCACGAAGGCCTGCGCCGCGGGAAATGGCGCGGCGACCTATATCGCGCCGATGTCACGGGCCGCGAATTGAACGAGATGACCGTTGGCGTGATCGGCTACGGCAATGTCGGCACCAGGGTCGTTCGGCTTCTGCGTGCCTTCGGCTGCCGGATTCTGGTCAATGACCCTTACGTTCAGCTTGACCCCGCGGATGCGGCGGCGGGGGTGGCACTGGTGTCCTTCGACCGGGCGCTGGCGGAGAGCGACGTGCTGACCATGCATCCTCGCGTCACCGAAGAAACGACGGGTATGATGGACGCCGGTGCCTTCGCCGCGATGAAGCCAGGGTCGCTTTTGGTGAATACCGCCCGCGGCCCGCTCGTCGATTACGAGGCCCTGACCGAGGCTCTGCGGACCGGGCCTCTAGGCGGCGCGATGCTGGAGACCTTCTCCGTTGAACCGGTGCCTGAGGACTGGCCACTTCTCAGGCTTCCGAACGTCACGCTGACCCCTCATATCGCCGGCGCTTCCATTCGCACCGTGACCTTCGCCGCTGAACAGGCGGCGGAAGAAGTGAGGCGCTTCCTCGCGGGCGAGCCGCCGTGCAACCCATGTTGAGAGAGGACAGTGACTGAAACGCAGATAAGAGCCGACATGGTCGCCGCCTGCCGGAAACTCGAGGCGGATGGTCTGAACCGAGGTGCCTCCGGCAACGTCTCCGTGCGTATGGGCGATCATATGCTGATTACCCCCACGGCGGTCGGCTATGATGCGATCGCGCCTGAAATGATGGCGAAAATGGCGCTAGATGATTATGACGGTGCCTGGGAAGGTCCGAACGGCCCATCCTCGGAATGGCGTTTTCACCGTGATATCCTGCGCGTCCGGCCTGACATGAACGCGGTGATCCATACCCATGCGCCTTGGTCCACGGTGCTGGCCGTGGCCCGCAAACCGATCCCGGCCATCCACTACATGATAGCGGCCTTCGGCGGTCGGGAGATTCGTGTCGCCGATTATGCGCGCTATGGCACGGCGGAACTGTCCGCCAATGTCGTCTCCGCGATCAAGGACAGGAACGGCTGTCTGATGGCAAATCACGGCATGGTGGTTGGCGGCGCCGACCTGACCCGCACGCTCTGGCTGGCGGGAGAGCTCGAAGCCCTGGCGCACCAGCATTACCATGCGCTGGCCATCGGTGGTGGTCCTGTCCTGTCCGACGCCCAGGTTGCGGAAACCGCGCGTGGATTCGAAAGCTACGGCACCCGCGCAGAAAAGCCCCAATGATCGATCCGGTCGATCTGCTCGTCGTTGGCGGCGGGATCAACGGCGCCGGAATTGCGCGGGACGCGGCCGGGCGCGGTCTCTCTGTCGTGCTTTGCGAACGGGGCGATCTGGCCGAAGGCACCTCGTCGCGATCGGGCAAGCTTGTCCACGGCGGGCTTCGGTACCTTGAACACTGCGAATTCCGGCTTGTTCGCGAGGCGCTGATCGAGCGCGAGGCGCTGATGAACGCCGCGCCTCATATCATCTGGCCAATGCGCTTCGTTCTGCCGTACAGCCCCCAGGATCGCCCACGCTGGGTGATCCGGCTGGGTCTCTTCCTATACGATCATCTTGGCGGACGCAGGAATCTGCCCGGCACACGCGGTCTGGATCTGAAGCGCGGTCCCGAAGGCGCGCCGCTTATGGACCGATACACCACAGGTTTCGAGTATTCCGACTGCTGGGTCGACGACTCACGCCTTGTGGTGCTGAATGCGCTGGACGCTGCCGAACGCGGCGCCAGGATCCTGACCCGCCACACCGCGGTCAGCGCCCGTCGCTGGGACGGGGCCTGGACCGTCACCCTCCGCAATGAGGTGACAGGCGAAACCGTCATCCACCATGCGCGCGTCCTGGTCAACGCGGCCGGTCCCTGGGTGTCCGATGTCGCGAGCGGGGTTGCCGGGGCCAACTCGACCCGGAAGGTCCGTCTGGTCAAGGGCAGCCACATCGTCACGCCCAAATTCTGGGAGGGGCAACAGGCCTATCTGATACAGAACCGAGACGGGCGGGTGATCTTCGTGAACCCCTACGAAGGCGACAGGGCACTGATCGGCACCACCGACGTGGCTTTTGACGGTGCGCCCGAGGAGGCTGCCGTCGACGAGGATGAAATCACCTATCTGATCAAGGCGGTGAACCGTTACTTCAAGGAAAAGCTTGGCCGCGACGACGTATTGGCCAGCTTCTCAGGCGTCCGCCCGCTGTTCGACGACGGCAAGGAAAACCCTTCGGCGGTCACCCGTGATTATGTCTTCGATCTGGACGAAACCGGGTGCGCGCCGCTTCTGAACATCTTCGGCGGGAAGATTACGACCTTCCGCGAACTGGCCGAGCGCGGAATGGGACGTCTGGCGAAGTTCTTTCCCGATATGAAGGGTGACTGGACCCAAAACGTGCCCTTGCCAGGCGGCGACATCGAGAAAGCTGACTATGTCGCCTTCAGCAACAAGCTGAAGACCGACTATCCTTGGATGCCCCGTAGGCTGCGCGCCCATTATGGCCGCCTTTATGGATCGCGCACCCGGCGGATTGTCGGCGATGCCAAATCGGTCGACGGCCTCGGGCACCACTTTGGGGGCCATCTGTACGAGGCCGAGGCGCGGTATCTGATCGAAGCCGAGTGGGCGCGGACGGCCGAGGACATTCTTTATCGCCGAACCAAGGAATACCTGCACCTCAACGGGGTAGAGCGGGCCGCCTTTGCCGAGTGGTTCGTGGGCAGACCTGCCAGTTCCACCCTTGGGACATGACCCAGTGACCGGTGCCCTGATCCCGTCCGCCGATCTGCATGACCTCTCGGACCGGTATCGGAGCTGACCCGATGCTGATCCAGGCTGCCGGAAGCGGAATCTCGGTCAGGGCGGCGATGCAACGTGGATTGATGCATCGGGCAGGCTGCTGGCAGAGACCCCGGCGAAGGAGGTCGGCCAGCTTCCGGCTTTCGGACGAAGCGCCCCCCACGCCGATGCTTCCGCATTCCAGCCAGAACCGTTCGGTTTTCGGCTGGGGCCGCTCAAGGGTCTAGCCCGAAACGGCTGACAGCGCGATCCTTTCTCCAGACCGGAAGCGATGGACGCGAACCCCGTCAAGTTCCGGCAGAACGCCGGCATGACCCGATGCTGTCACCCCGTTCAGGTTCAGCCGACGCTGCCCGACAGCATCCACGCTTCGTCGGGGGTGCCGGTCACCGCCGGCAGTCCGTGATGCTTGAACTCGAAGCTGGCGCTGTTACAACCCGTTGGCATGGAGTCCGGTCTCCAGATGTGTGCAAAGTGTCGTTCCATGCCGCGTATGTCATGGATTTCGGCCATGCAACGACATCTGGCGAGATTTCCGGGCTAAGGTTGCTGCACATGTCCTTCAGGCTTTCGCTCAATACCAACCCATTGGTGAACCGTTTCGCCGAACCCGACGATCTGATTGACGCGGTGGCGCGTGACCTTCGGATCCGTGACGTGCAATTGACCCACGAGTTCATCAACCCAAGCTGGCCGGCATCGGTGATCCACCGCCTGACGTCCCGGATGAGGCGCGCTCTTCAGCGCACGGGCGTGCGGGTGACCAGCGGCATGACCGGGCCTTACGGAAGACTCAACCATTTCGGCCACCCGGATGCCGAGGTGCGCCGCCATTATATTGACTGGTTCAAGACATTCGCCAACATCATCGGCAGTCTGGGCGGTCACTCCGTGGGCACGCAGTTCGCCATATTCACCTATCGTGACTACGACGATCCGGCGCGACGTGAGGACCTGATCCAGATCGCCATCGACTGCTGGGCCGAGTTGGCCGAGCACGCGAAATTGGCCGGCCTCTCCTTTGTGTACTGGGAGCCGATGAGTATCGGCCGCGAATTCGGCGAAACGATCGAGGCCAGCATGGCGCTTCAGGACAGGCTGACCGCGGCCGATATGGCCGTACCGATGTGGATGATGGCCGATATCGACCACGGCGATGTGACAAGTCCCAACCCGGACGACTGCGATCCCTATGCTTGGGCGCTTGCCGTTCCAAAGGTCTCTCCAATCATCCACATCAAGCAAAGCCTGATGGACAAGGGCGGCCACCGGCCATTTACGGCCGAGTTCAACGCCAGAGGCAAAATTCAGCCCCGGCGTCTGCTTGAAGCCCTCCGCTCAGGCGGTGGCAAAGACAATGAAATCTGCCTTGAACTCAGTTTCAGGGAACGTGAGCCCTACGACCGCGAGGTGATCCTGCAGATCGCGGAATCGGTGGCCTTCTGGGCCCCCCACATCGAGACCGGAGAGGGTGATCTGAAAGTCTGACGCAATGCTGCCGAACTTTCCATTCATGACAGTGACCGAAATCCGGCTCGGTCGCGGTTCCCGGTTCCAGGCTCCGGCTCGGGTCGCCGCGCCTGGCCACCGCACCTTGCCGGTGCATGGGGCAAAGGCGTCGCATTCTGACTGGTTGGCCGATGCATTGATCTCGGAGGCATGCCAGCCGGCGCGCTTCTTCGGGCGGCTGGTGAGCCCGATGCCGCTATGTTCCAATCCGGCGCCGACGTCGCCTGCGCCCAATGCCGGATCATCTCATGGTCGCGGATCCTGGCCTCCCGCGCGAGGCCGAACCTCTGCAAATCGCCACCCGGCGGATGAGCGTCGGCACCGGTGCCGAAGTGACCCGCTATGCGGTGATTGGGGTGCCCGAGCACAGCCGCAAGGTTTCGCGCCGCGGCGACCTGTTGCCGCCGGGCCTTGCGGCGGTCGATCCCGAGTTGAACGAAGGCGCTGGCCGCAGTCCCGGAGAAGGAGAAATGACGGACGGGAAATGGATAAGATCCCATGACAGCTTCTGAATTCTGGATCGGTACAAGCTGGAAAATGCATAAGACGCTCGCCGAGGCCGAGAGTTTTGCCCGAAGACTGGGCGAGACCGACCCCACGCGAGACCCCCGCATCCAGCGGTTTGTCATCCCGCCCTTCACCGCCGTTCGCGAGGTGGCCGCGATCCTGGCGAACACTTCGGTCAAGGTCGGTGCACAGAACATGCACTGGGAGGATGCGGGCGCCTGGACCGGCGAGATCTCTCCCGTGATGCTGAAGGACTGCGGACTCGACATCGTGGAACTCGGCCACTCGGAACGGCGCGCCAATTTTGGCGAGACTGACGAGACGGTCGGACTGAAGACCGCGGCGGCGGTGCGCCACGGGCTGGTTCCGCTTGTCTGCATCGGCGAAACGCTGGCTGAACGCGAAGCGGGCCAAGCCAAGGAGGTACTTGAAACCCGGACCCGCGCCGCTCTTGCCAGGCTGTCCCAAGACCGGAAGTCTGCCCCGGTCCTTCTGGCCTATGAACCGGTCTGGGCGATCGGAGAGGGTGGCATTCCCGCCACGGCGGAGTATGCCGACATACGCCAGGGTGAGATCATCGCGGTCGCGGAAGACATACTGGGTCGCCGCATTCCCTGCCTTTACGGCGGCTCGGTCAGCCCTGAGAACTGCCAGCCACTGATCCAGAGCCCTAATATTGACGGACTATTCGTAGGACGCTCGGCCTGGAACGTTGAAGGCTATCTGGACATCCTGGCCAGATGCGCCGCCGCGATCCGATACCTGAAAGGAGACGAACCATGAAAATTGCCGTTGCCGGCGACAGCGCCGGAGAAGGTCTAGCCGGAATTCTTGCCGACCATCTGGGCGAAACCTACGAGGTTGACGAGCTTTCCTGCAACGAAACCGGCCCCGATCCATTCTACGCGAACCTGTCAGACCGTGTCGCCTCTGCAGTTGTCGAAGGCGATTACGACCGCGCCATTCTTGTCTGCGGTACCGGTATCGGGGTCTGCCTTGCCGCCAACAAGGTGCCCGGCATCAGAGCCGCGCAATGCCATGACACCTATTCCGCGGGCAAGGCGGCATCCTCGAACAATGCGCAGATCATCACCATGGGTGCCCGAGTCATCGGGCCGGAACTGGCGAAGAAGATTGCCGAGGCTTTCCTGACTGCCTCGTTCGATCCCGAAGGGCGCTCGGCGGGCAACGTCAATGCGATCAACGAGGTTGACGCCAGATACAGGGTCTGATTCTGCGGACAGGCTACAATCGGGCCCGGTTACCGCTCGTAAGGATCACGCTCGGATTTGGGCAGCGGAGAAAATGGCGCACGAACGGTACGGGTTAGGGCATCATTGAGACGCTCCTCCGGAGTTTTTGGGTGGGAGCTCCCTAAGTTCATGATCGATCAGCTGGCTGTCAAAGCGACCATTCTTCCGATGGTCTCAGAGGCCAAACCTGGCATGCGTCCCCGAAGCGACGCAGCGCTCTTCTTGCCTGGATCACGGACGAGACTCATGCTGAACTTTGAAGCGGATACCGCGACGCTCCATCGACGGGTCATCGCAGCTTTCCACCACCTGAATTCCCTGTTCCGAAGCCAGACTGCCTGCCGTAAACCGCACCTGGTTCATTTCAGATAGTCCAGCCAGGGCCGCTGCTCGTCCATGATGTGGTCCACCAGATCCGGAATGCCGGTTAGACGCGTAACCACGGGGTCGACGAGCAGGGCCTGGATTGCCAGGTCCCTGCTCCCCTGTATGGCTGCCTCCGCGGTGAGGTCATGGACACCGATCTGGTTCGTCAGCAGTCCTCGTACGCCCGGTGGAAGCTCGACGGCTATGCCCTGTATGCCGGAAGACCCGACAACCGCTGGCACCTCAACCGCAATCCAGGACGGCAGGTTGGCAAGCAGCCCGGCATTCGGAATGTTGACGGCGGCCTCCTCATAGTCGCTGCCGGTCACCAGGCCCTCAATGATGGGAACCAGCCTTTCACGCAATTCATCCTTTATGGCCGGTTTGGCCAATCCGAGATAGTTTCGATAGTAGGTATAGAAATCCAGGATTCCGCGGTGATCGGATACCTCATGCGCCCAGCTGATATACTCACCGAAATGGCTGTCTGTAGTGATGGGCAGGACATCGAAATGCTCCATTATTTCGCGGAAGAGCCATCTGTCGGACCAGTCTCGAACCTCGGTGATGTGGCCGAGATCGATCTTCATCCATCCCTCCGTCTCGACGGCGTCTCCCAGCGCGCGCGTTGCCTTCAGGATTTCCGAGTAGCCGGGTATCCGCAGAAAGTACCCCGGCGCTTTCCGCCGGACATCAGCATAGGCATCGGTGCCGCTGTCGACATATTCCACCTCCGCGAGGACCGAGAAATGATTGAGCCCTGCGGCTCGGTAGCGCAGGTTTCCGCGCGGCTGGTCGAGAATGGGAGGGAGATGTCTCTCAAGAGAGGCGATTTCATGGCACAGTCCTACGAAATCCAGCTCCGGGTATTTCCGATGCACGGCGGTGCAGATGCGACTCATCGGATTCGAGAAACTGAAAACGGTTGCTTTCGGGGCCACGTCTACAACCCTGTCGCAGATCTCCAGGATCTGAGGGATGACGCGAAGCGCGTGGAACAGGCCACCCGGGCCACCATTCTCGCCATAGACCTGCTTGATGCCATATTGCTGTGGCACCTTCCAGTCCAGGTCCCAGAGTGAGAAGCGATCGCCGACCTCGATCAGGATGACGACAAAATCCGCTCCCTTGAGGGCCATTCGCAGGTCACCCTCGACCGTGACCCTATGGTGCAGACCTTTTGCGTCAATATGATCCTGAGCCAGTGCGCGTGTCTTTTCAACGGCTGCTGGACTGATGTCGTTGAGGACAATGTCCGCTCCATCGAGAATCCTGCTCTGGAAAACGTCACCCAGTAGCTGGGCACCGAACTGGGCGCTGCCAGCGCCCACGAGTACCAACTTGATCATGTGGTCATGCTCCAAAATGCGCGCCCGTGGCGCGTTTGCGTGAGGTGGTGGAATTCGTTCTTTGCCTAACTTACCGGATGCCCTCCGGAGTCAAAGCGATGTATGTTTTCGGTTTGAGGAATCAACCCGACCCTCTCGCCCCATGGTATGGCGCGATTGGCGGGGCAGCGGACAACAAGCGGTTCCGCAGCGCCGATTTCCACGAATATGTAGTAGTCGGATCCAAGATTTTCCGAATGCACGACCTTGCCTTCCCACACCGGATCCACCTCCGAGATGTCGATATGCTCCGAGCGAACGCCAAGCGTGGCGCAGCCATGCGGTTCGGCAAAGCGGCCGCCCAGGAAGTTCATTTTCGGCGATCCGATGAACCCTGCCACGAAGACCGAATTGGGTGACCCATACAGTTCGGACGGTGTCCCGACCTGTTCGACGCAGCCATCCCGCAGGACGCAGATACGGTCGGCCAGCGTCATGGCCTCAACCTGGTCGTGGGTAACGTAGATCATTGTGACATTGTGCATGTCGCGGTGGAGTTTTGCGATCTCAAGCCTGGTCGCGACCCGGAGTGCCGCATCCAGATTCGACAGTGGCTCATCGAACAGGAATACGCGCGGGTCGCGGACGATCGCGCGTCCGATGGCGACGCGCTGTCTCTGGCCCCCGGAGAGCTGCTTTGGCAACCGGTCCAGAAGACGGTCGATCTGAAGCAGTTTCGCAGCCCCCTCGACACGCTGCCTGATCTCGCTGGAACCTGCCTTCGAAAGCTTCATCCCGAAGGCCATGTTATCGTAGACATTCATATGCGGATAGAGCGCGTAGGACTGAAAAACCATCGCGACCCCTCGCTTCGAGGGTATGACGTTGTTCATGATAGCACCGTCAAAGGTCAGTTCACCTGCGGTAATCGTCTCCAGCCCTGAAATCAGACGCAGCAATGTTGATTTGCCGCAGCCGGAAGGTCCCACGAAGACCATGAACTCACCACGCCGGACTGTCAGGTCCACACTCTTGATGACTTCGAGTGACCCGAATTTCTTGGTGACGCCCTTTAGAACGATCTTGGCCATTAAGTCATCTCCTGCGTGTCAGCCCTTGACTCCGCCCGCTGTGAGGCCTGCCACAATCTTGCGCTGGAACACGAGCACCAATACGACCAGAGGCACGGTGACGATAACCGATGCCGCCATGATCGGGCCCCATGGGATTTCCTGTTCCGAAGCCCCGGACAGCAGGGCGATGGCAACCGGCACCGTGCGCTGTGTCTCCGATATCGTGAAGGTCAGGGCGAAGAGAAATTCGTTCCACGCGCCGATGAATGCAAGAAGTCCTGTCGTCACCAGCGCTGGCCAGAGAAGTGGCATGAAGACCTTGGTGATGATAGCCCAGGGCGTGGCACCGTCAATGATCGCCGCTTCCTCGATCTCGACTGGAAGGTCTCGCATGAATGTCGTCAGAACCCAGACCGTGAAAGGCAGCGTGAAGATGGTATAGCTGAGGACCATAGCCCAGGGCGTATTGTAGATGCCAAGAAACCTTACAAGCTCGAAGAGCCCGGCAAGCACCGCGATCTGCGGGAACATCGAGACCCCGAGTATGGTGATCAGCAGCAGAGCCCGGCCGCGGAAGCGGACCCGGCTGAGCGCGTAGGAAGCCGTAACCGCAAGGAAAAGAGCCAACAGGACAGTCGTTCCCGCAATGAAAACGGAGTTAACCACACTTCGGACGAAGTTTCGGCCCGTCATGACCGTCCTGTAGTTCTCGAAGGAGAAATCCACTGGAAGGTAGTTGATCCTGAAGATTGCCGTGCCGGACTTCAGTGAGGTCAGGACCGCATAATAGAACGGGAAGATCGATACCACAACAATGAGGACAACCAGCGTGTAGAACGCGATCAGCCTGATCCAGTCCGGCCCGGTTCGGTTCAACGGTTGCCCTCCCCGCTCAGATCAACTCTTCCCAGCCAGATATAGAGCGATACGAAGACGGCGATGATCGCGAACAGCAGCGTCGACTGCGCGGAACCATAGGCGAACTTATCGAAGTCGATCAGATTTTCCCGGCTGATGACTGACATGGTCTTGGTCGCTTTGGAGTTGGGAGTGAGAACGTAGATGAGATCAAAGATCCTGAGGGCATCCAGGGCCCTGAATATCACGGCTACCATCAGTGCCGGCCGCACGAGAGGCAGGGTGATCTTCCAGAACACCCTGAGGGGATGGACACCGTCGATACGCACTGCCTCATAGATGTCACGGGGGATCATCTGCAGTCCGGCAAGGCACAATAGAGCCATGAAGGGTGTTGTCTTCCAGATGTCGACGATCAGGACCGCTGTCATGGCGGTATCTATCGAGGCTGTCCAGGCAATTCCACGTTCAATTACGCCAAGTCTTATGAGTATGTCATTGATGATGCCGAACTGGTCGTTAAGCATCCAGGCCCACATCTTCGCCGAAACGATGGTAGGGATGGCCCAGGGGATGAGAATCGCGGCGCGCACCCATCCACGGCCCCTGAACTCCGCATTAAGGACCAGGGCGATTGCCAGCCCGAACACGGTTTCGAAGAACACCGATATCACCGAGAACCTGACCGTGTTCCAGACAGCGTTCCACCAGGCTGGATCGACGAGGGTTCCGCGCCATATGACCCGGCCCGAACTGAGTTCGCGCCGCTGCAGGTAATTGTCGAAACCAATCCACTCACCACCATACAGATTGGTGAGGGACGTGTTCGTGAACGAGAAGTAGATCGTTCGGAGCAATGGCCAGGCGGCGACGCAGAACAGGGCAATGATCATCGGTGCCAGAAAATACATCGCGGCACGACGCCGCTGGGCCTCGAGACTCAGCCCACTGCCAGAGAATGTCCGCAAGGATCCAGCTGCCATTTCCTGCCCCGCCTGGCTGTCGCGTTAACCAAGTGTGCGGCGACCCGGCCGTTGTCCGCGCCGGGCCGCCTTGTTGCCAAAGGGCGGGCGATTACCAACCAGACCCCTTCAGTTCCTCAAGTTCGAATTCGAGCAGTTCGAGATTTTCCGCGGCGGTTCCGTCCCCGGAAAGGGTGTTGTGGACCGCTGACCAGAACTTTGCGGATACCTCGTTGTACTTGACCTTCGTTGGCGCGGACGGTCTTGGGACGGCCTGCAGGAACACATTCTTCCAACGCGGAATGATCGGCTGTTCAGCCGCAATGTCCGTATCATCATAGAGCGAGATGAGGGTTGGAAGGTTTGATGCGATCAGCGTTCGCGTCTTCTGAGCCTCTGGACTTGCAAGATACTTGGCCAGTGAGATCGCGGCTTCCTGATTCTCCGAATATTTGGAGACGGCGACATTCCAGCCTCCAAGAGTTGCCGCTGAGGTGTCATGCCCTCCTCCAGTCGGAAGGGTTGTCACATCAAACAGGCCCTTCACCGAAGAGTCATCGCTGTTGCCGAGCGAATAGGCGTACGGCCAGTTGCGCATGAAGACGGCGTTTCCTGTCTGCCAGACGCCACGGGCCTCCTCTTCCTGATAGGCGAGAACGCCCGGAGGCGAAATTGTGCCGGGCCAGGTCGCCGCCAGTTCCAGCGCGGCAATCGCTTTCTCGTTATTGACCGAGATTGTTCCATCCGGCTCAATGATCTGACCTCCACCGAACGACTTGATCCACTCCAGCGCATCGCAGGTCAGACCTTCGTAGGCATTGCCCTGCCACACAAACCCCCAAATGTCATCGTTGCCGATGCTACGCTCGGCATCCTGGACGGTACGCGCGACTTCGGTCAGCTGTTCCCAGGTCTTGGGAACCGGCTGCCCATGCTTCTCCAGCAGATCCTTACGGTAGTACAATGCTGGCGCATCGGTGAAGATCGGCAGGGCCACCAGCTTGTCACCGACGGTCTGGGATTCGATGATCGACGGAAAATGAAGCGGGATCAGATCCTTTGCATGTTCCGTCAGGTCGATGAACTGGTCCGCCAGCTGCGGAGCCCAGATGACATCGGTCTGGTAGATATCAACGTCAGAATTACCGGCCGCAAGCCATAGCCGGTACTGGCCAAACTGGTCAGTGGTTGAAGCGGGCATGGGAACCAGGGAAACGGTATGTCCGGTCTCCTTTTCCCAAGGCTCGACAAGCGTCCTGAAGACCTCGACCGCATTGCCTACCGCTCCCGAGACATATTTCAGATCCGCTGAAGCGGCCATGCCCCCACTCGCGGCAAGAATCGCGGTTGCCGCGACATACCGAAGCGCCGCATTTGCCTTGGTATCTGTCATGATATGTTCTCCTTGTGGAATTTTCTGTGATATCTCTTCCGCCCACTCCAACGCAGCGGTCCGACGGGCCGAGTGCCCGCGTTCCGAAGGATCTCGCCAAATGGAAGGAAGAGATTCCAAGTTGCCCGGATCCACTATCAGTGCCCCATCCCCTTTTCAAGTTTGATGTTTGCGCAACCAGAATCCTGTCACTACCACACACTTAACCGGACCATATCCCGGCCACGTTACCCGTATTCCGGTTTCCGTTCCGTCCGGGCACGCATTGCCCTTGCTTGGGTCTCCGCCACGTTGAGGATGCGCAGTCCCTGCCGGAGCTTCCGCGTACCCGGCCGGCATGACGCCGGAACGGACCCGAGACCGCCGTGTCGACCGTGGGCGCTGCATTTGATCCAGCAGCGCGGCTGCCCTCCCGGAGCCTGCCGCCAGCCCTCCGGACGACGTCTCTCCATCATGGATTCCCGGTCATGGCGGTCCGCCTCGGCCAGCGGCTCCGGCCGGACGCCTCCGAGCGCGTCCGGCGGGCATTCGACGCAGGGGCCGCCCGGGTCGACCGCCGCCGCCCGCCAGCTGGAGGACGCGAAGCGCGGCGCCGCCTCCGGCAGCGCAGGGCCGAGCCTCTCCGCCAGCCGTGGAAGGACGGCCGTCCCGGTGACGGTCGCGGGCCTTCCGTCATGGGTGAGCCAGCCCTTGCGCTCGCTCGGCCCGCGGGCGAGACCCGAACGCGTGACGCCGCCATGGCGGCATTCCTCCCCGAGCCGCTCGACCGTGTCCGGGGATATCTGTCCGAGACCGATGTGCATGGTCACCGATTCGCATGGATCGAACCACTAGTCAGGTATTCTACAGTGACAGGCTACAGCCGCACCGCCGCCGGCTCCTACATCCTGCATGTCCGCTTCACGGAGGAACTCTCGCCCGGCAGCGCGCGGGCGACCGCCGCCTCCCTGACGGCGGGGGAAACGGACCGCTTCCGGATCTCCGTGCAGGCCGCCGGCAGGCTGGAGGTCTACACCACCGGGCAGGTGAACGCCGGATTCGGTCTGCGGAACTCCGGTGGAACGGCGTTGGATAAAATCTTCGAGGGCGAAGTGGAGGGGATCCTACGGATGCGCTGGGACGTCGCCCCGGGCGATTACTACGTCCGGGTGGCGGGCGACACCAACACCGATACCGGCCCCTACACGCTGCACCTGCGGGTCGGCGAGGTCCCGCAAAGGTCGATGAGTCCCTCCCTTGCTGGGGCCAGGCGCGCAGCATGATGGAAGACGCCTCCAACGCGATCGGGCAGCGCAGGTCCGGTGGCGGCGGGACCGTTTGCACGCCGGGATCGACCTGAGCGGCTTCGGGGGGCCGGCCTCGGCCTCTCCTTCGAGACCCGGCGGATCGGCTCCGCGGAAGCGGACGCCCGCGCCGTCACGCTCAGGCTGTCCGCCGGCTTCTGAGCGCGGCGGACCCCGGGCACAGGAGCGCAGGCGAACAGCCGCCGCCCCACCGGATGGACCTGACCGGACGGCGGCTCCTGAAGGGTGGGCCAATCCCCCGTTCGGAGAAGGTTCACTCGATCTTCAAGCCACGCCCACGCTGGATACCGAAGGCAAATGCCGGGGTTCCAGTCCGTGTGCCGGGGACCGGCGCTGCCGCTTTCATGCCGCGCCATGAGGTGATGCGGGAGGGGCATGACGCCCGCGTTGACCGTTCCAATGGCTGGGGTGGCGCGGGGCTGGCTGTCCGAACTCTCCGCAGTCAGCTTCGGCTGGGGATTCCACAGCCCGGATAGCCCGGCGGCGCACCGAAGTCGTTCCGTAGCTGAACGCGCTGCCGGAAGAGGGACGGCTGCCGCTGGAGGACGCCGCTAGGGAGGTGAAGCCGTACCTGCGGACCGCGAGGCGGCGGGGCCTGGACAGGGCGGGCAGTCACGGAAAGGAGGGCTTCACCCGTGCCTTGGTGCCGGCCGTCCTGCGGGGAGCCCGCCGTTCGGGGCTGCTCCGGCAGCGGGAGCGTAGGCGGACGGAGCCCGCGGACACCGTCTGGCTTAGCGCGGGCGGATGTCCGGTGCCCGGGGGCCTTGGGAGCCAGTGGCCCGGATCGGCGTGCGTACGGGTCGGTTCACCGCTGCAGATTGCCATTATGTTCGTTTTTGGACCGTCCTGACGCGGCCCTCGGTTATGCCGCGCTTGGCTTCTCCGCAGCCGAAAATGGCGGAAAGTGGCCCGAATCATGTGCGGACCTAACCGAAAGCGGGGTTTTCTGGCAGACACTGTTTAGGTTGAAGTCTCATCCTGCCTACCAAACCTTGCGGAATCACCCAGCTTGAAGCATCTATGCGAGAGGAGCTGGATGCTACGAGCGCATGTCTGGAACCGTGCGAGGGGGTTCGAGCAACCCGGCTCCTTGCCATGACGGATCCTCCGACGGATTGGTTCGTATGCGACCTTTCCCGTCTTTTTGCCAATGCTGGAACGCTGTCGGCAGGGCAGTGGTACCTTTATCCATTCCCGTCGCCCAACCTCCTGCGGTATGTCCGTTGCTAGCCGGTCAAACCGTGAGTTCATAGGAACCGAAACCTCCCTGCCCGTCCGAAGCGGGACCGGCCTGAACTCGGCCCCGGCTGTTCGCCGCGGCATTTTCACGTCCTGGTCATATTTTCAGAGAGACTGTGAGGACTTGGCCTGTGCTTTTCATGCTGGCAGCGGATCACGGTTGGCGACTGGATAGATATCGGCGCACGGGCCCGGAACGGTTGCGTTCGGCGCAGTTTTGGTGGCACCGATCGGAGCCATAGCCTTGGTATGTTCGTGGCTGATAGCTTCGTCGGAAAGCCCTGCCGCCATATTGGTGATGACCGAGACTGCTGCCACCTTCAGCTCCAGGAACCGGCAGAGGATGACTTCAGGAACCGTAGACATGCCGACCGCATCCGCACCGAGGGTACGAACCGCGCGGATCTCTGCGGGGGTTTCGAAAGAAGGGCCGGAAAACCAGGCGTAGACGCCTTGCTCCAGTTTGATGCCTTCTTGAGCCGCTGCTGCCAGAAGACCAGCACGCATACTTGGATCGTATGCGTCTATCAGGGGAACGAAGCGCTCATCGGACGGCGCTCCGATCAGCGGATTGCGACCCGAGAAATCAATGTGGTCGGTCAGCAGCATCAGATCGCCCGGTGGAATGTCGGGCCGCATTGACCCTGCCGCGTTGGTCAGGATCAGACGATCCACCCCAAGGGCTTTCAGCACCTGAAGCGGAAACCGCATGGCGTCCGCCCGCCCGGATTCGTAGTAATGCACCCGTCCTCCCAGGACAGCGACGCGTATACTTTCCAGTTCACCGATCACCAGCCTTGGACTGTGTCCGCTGACTCCCGCATGCGGAAATCCCGGAAGATCGGAATAGTCCATGGAAAGGCCATCGACTTCGTCCGCGAGATGTCCGAGCCCCGAGCCGAGGACCAGACCGAGCCGTGGCCGGTCGTCTCCGGCCCGATCACGGATCCGGTCCGCGAGATCTTCAGCGTTCCTTGACATAGGGTTCACCTCCGGCGCGCGGCGGAATGGCCTTACCGACAAATCCCGCCAGAATCACCACGGTCAGGATATAGGGAAGGGCCTGCATGAACTGCACGGGGATCTGGATGCCGAGCATCTCGATGTTCTGGAAACGGTTGCCGATAGCTTCCAGAAGCCCGAACAGCAGACAGGCCATCAAAGCGTAGCCTGGACGCCATTTCGCGAATATCAAGGCCGCCAGAGCTATGAAACCGCGGCCCGCACTCATCTCCTTCACGAAGCCGGCCGCCAGTCCAGTGGCGAGGTAGACGCCGGAAAGTCCGCAGAGCAGACCGCAGATCAGGGTCGCTGTGTAGCGCAGCCGGATGACCGACACACCCGAGGTATCGACGGATTCCGGGTTTTCGCCAACTGCGCGGAGTCGTAGGCCGAATCGGGTGCGAAAGAGTATCCACCATGTCAGCAGAACCGCCAGAAGACCGACATAGACAAGGAGTGTGTGGCCCGAGAGTAGTTCGTGATAGACCGGTCCGAGCAACGGTACCTCCCTGACCTGTTCGGC
Organism: uncultured Rhodobacter sp.; assembly: GCA_965201085.1. Taxonomy (GTDB): domain Bacteria; phylum Pseudomonadota; class Alphaproteobacteria; order Rhodobacterales; family Rhodobacteraceae; genus JAPOUP01. The sequence continues at coordinate 57,396 of CBDAVS010000041.1, forward strand.
GAACGGCAAAGTGATTTCCTGAAAGCGCGCGGAACCTTCGAGCTGGGGCGTTCTACCTCCAAGACCGAACCAGTTCTCGCCGATGATTACCGTGAGGCCCGAAGCGAGGAAATTGATGGCGACACCCGATATCAGCTGGTTGCCGCGAAAGGTTATCGATGCGGCGCCGTGGAGAAGCGCAAGCACCACCGAAGCACCCATTCCGGCAAGAACCCCAAACACTATGGGGGCGATCGGAAGGCCACCCGTGATCTCCAGGCAGGCGCCGGTGAATGGAACGCAGATTGGAAGAGGTGCGTCGGCATAGGCCATCATAAGCGCCGATACGGATGCCGCCATGAATGCCGACGCTAGTATCTTGCCCTCAAGGCCGATGTCGAAAATACCGGCGCGCTCCGAGAAGAGTCCGGCGAGGCAGGCGAACAGGAGCGGCGTGGCCAGCCGAAGCGCCGAGTCCAGAATCTGCAGAAGGGTCATCAGATCCATTAGACCGCACTCGTCCTTAACCGCAGGAAGAGCCGCTTCAGCGGCAGACGTATCATGTTGTCCAGCGCACCGGTGAAAAGGATCACAAGCGCCTGAATCACAAGAATCATTTCACGGCTGATGGCGGGAATCTCGAATTCCAGCTCCCCGCCACCCTGATAGAGCATCCCGAAGAGCAGACCGGCCAGAAATACCCCCAGAGGGTGCGACCGTCCCATAAGCGCGACGGCGATACCTACGAATCCCGCGCCCTGCACCGGATCCGTGACCAGCCGTTCCGCTTCGCCCATCACCGCGTTGATGCCCATCAATCCGGCAAGGCCACCGGAAATCAGCATGGTGATCATTGTGATCCGAACCGGCGGGATGCCCGCATAAACCGCCGCCGGTTCTGAGTGGCCGAAAGCTCGGATCTGATAGCCAAGCCGTGTGTGCCAGAGCAGTATATAGACGAGGAAGCAGCATAGAATCGCGACGAAGAACGTGACGTTCGCCGGTGCTGACCGCGAGAATCCCAGACCGACGACGCTGGCCATATCATAGGCGTTGGGCAGAAAGGCGCCCTCCGGAAAACGCGCCGTCTCCGGTGCCATCGATCCCGGTTTCTTCAGAACGTTCACCAGAAGGTAGATCATCAGCGCCGAGGCGATGAAGTTGAACATGATCGTCGTTATGACGACATGGCTGCCCCGGGTGGCCTGCAGGAACGCGGGGATAGCCGCCCAGGCCGCACCGAATGCCGCACCGCCAAGGATGGCGAAAGGCAAGGCCAGCGTCCAATGCGGCCAGAGAACCGAGAGGCAGACAAGGGCCACGCCAAGACCCCCGATGACCGCCTGCCCCTCTCCGCCAATGTTGAACAGCTTCGCCTGAAAGGCCACCGCGACCGCCAGCCCGGTGAATATGAAGTTCGTGGCATAGTAGAGCGTGTATCCCCAGCCATAGGCCGAACCCACGGCTCCCCGCACCATGATCGACATCGATTCGATCGGGTCTTCGCCGATGTAAAGAACGATCAGGCCGGATACCACGAGCGCGAGGAACAGGTTTATCAGCGGAATGAGCGCCACATCAACCCATTTTGGCATGGCGTCCATCATGCGGCCTCGGCGCTTACGCCGGCCATCAGAAGACCCAGTTCGCGCTCATCGGTTTCGCTTGGAAGACGTTCACCCATAAGGCGTCCATCGAACATCACCGCGATCCTGTCCGAAAGGGACATGATTTCGTCCAGTTCCACGCTGACCAGAAGAATGGCGGCGCCGCTGTCGCGCAGATCGACGATATGCTGGTGAATGAATTCTATGGCGCCGATGTCAACTCCGCGCGTTGGCTGGCCGACCAACAGCAGGTCGGGGCGGCGCGTCATTTCCCTGGCGAGTACGAGCTTCTGCTGGTTGCCACCCGAAAAGTTCTTGGCCAGAAGTCCGGGATTTGGAGGCCGGACATCGAACGTTTTCATTTTCCGTTCGGAATCCCCGCGGATCGCGGCATTGTTCATCAACAGTCCGTTTTTGAGATAGACCGGATCATGGTGATAACCAAAAACCATGTTTTCCCAGGCGAAATAATCCATAATCAGACCGAGAAGCTGGCGGTCTTCGGGGACATGTGCGATGCCGTGCGCGCGTCTTGACTGACCGTCTGAATGCCGTCCGGTCAGGTCGATTCCCTCACCGTTGATCCTGACGCTTCCGGTCGCGGGCTTGATTCCACCCAGAACCTGTAGAAGCTCCGACTGGCCGTTGCCGGCGACACCGGCGATTCCGAGGATTTCTCCGGCCCGGACCTGCAGCGATACGCCGCTCAGCCGCTGGACGCCCTCGCTGTCAACCACGCGCAGATTTTCGATCTCAAGGACGGTGTTGCCGGGTGTGGCGGGTTTCTTGTCCAGACGCAGCAGTACTTTACGCCCGACCATCAGTTCCGCCAATTGCTCCGGGCTGGTTTCGGCGGTCCTGACGGTCGCGACCATCTCACCGCGGCGCATGACGCTGACGGAGTCGGTGATCTCCATGATCTCGCGCAGCTTGTGGGTAATCAGGATGATCGTCTTGCCCTGGTCTTTCAGTCCTTCGAGTATGCGGAAGAGATGATCGGCTTCGGCTGGTGTCAGCACTCCGGTTGGTTCGTCCAGGATGAGGATGTCCGCCTGCCGGTAGAGCGCCTTGAGTATTTCGACCCGCTGCTGCATTCCGACACCGATGTCCTCGATCAGGGCGTCGGGGTCCACGTTGAGTTCGTATTCTTCGGCGAGCCGCTTCAGTTCGTCTCGGGCTTTCGCTTTGGCAGGGCGCAGCATGGCCCCCTCTTCAGCCCCGAGGATAACGTTTTCCAGCACGGTGAAGTTCTGCACCAGCTTGAAGTGTTGGAAGACCATTCCGATCCCCGCCCCAATGGCCTGCTGAGGCTCGCGGATGTCGGTCCTGTCTCCGTTGATGAAGATCTCGCCTGAATCCGCTTGGTAGAATCCGTAGAGAATCGACATCAGGGTCGACTTGCCGGCGCCGTTTTCGCCAATGATGCCATGAATCGTTCCCGGCAGCACCTTGATGTGGATGTCCCTGTTCGCCTGGACAGAACCAAACGCTTTGGAAATCCCCTTGAGCTCGATCGCGGGAGCCGTCATTCAGCCCCCTTGCCCGGAAATCCGACGATGCGGACGATTTTTCCATCTTCGTCAAGATCGGCGAAATACTGGCCGACCATGGATTTTCCACCGCCGAAATCGAACACGACATTCGCGCGGGCATGGCCGTGATGACTGTCGATGGGATCGATCGGTCTGGCGCTTGCACCAGGCGGGAACTGTCCCAGGAAATCCAGCATGGCATCGACCGATGTGATCGGCTCGGGTACATGCGGGTCGGCGTAATGAAAACCGTCGCCGACAGCCGAGCGGACCAGATTCGCCCGACTGTCCTTATCACCGTCACCCCATGCCGCAAAAAAACCGTTCAGCGCATCGCTCATGGAAAATCCTTCCCTTATTTTCGTGACATGGGTGCGCCATCCCGTCATTCGACAGGGCAGCTGTCACTTGACATGTAGTCATGCACGGTCAGGTCACCGGAAATTATCATGGCCTTGGCATCCTCGACCATCGCCGTCATCTCTTCGGTTATCAGCGACTCATTGTTCTCGTCTATCGAATAACCGACGCCTTCGGCGGCGAGGTTCATGAGACTGATACCGGGCTCGAAGCCGTCGACACCGTTGGAGAATGTTTCGTAGGTTGCGTTGTCGACTCTTTTGATCATCGAGGTCAGGACACTGCCTGGATGCAGGTAGTTCTGGTTGCTGTCCACGCCGACCGAGAAGATGCCGGCATCCGCGGCGGCCTGCAGAACGCCAACACCCGTGCCGCCGGCCGCCGCGTAGACAACATCGGCGCCTTGGGCAATCTGGGTACGGGTCAGTTCGCCACCCTTCACGGGGTCGTTCCAGGCAGCTGGGGTGGTTCCGGTCATATTCTGGATGACCGTCGCGTCGGGGTTCACCGCCTTCACGCCCTGAACGTAGCCGCATGCGAACTTCCGGATCAAAGGAATGTCCATTCCACCGACGAAGCCAACGGTACCTGTTTCCGAGGCCAGGCCCGCGAGCATTCCGACGAGATAGCTGCCTTCATGCTCGGCGTAGATGATCGATTTCACATTCGGTGCATCGACGTCCATGTCGACGATCGTGAATTTGGTATCCGGATAGTCCGGAGCGACCTTTTCCAGAGTGGATGCGTTGGCGAATCCGAGGACGACGATGGGGTTCGCGCCCCGCTCGGCCATCTTGCGCATGTTCTGTTCACGTTGCGCTTCCGACTGCAGTTCGGTCTCGATATAGGTGCCGCCGGTATCGGCGACCCAGCGCTGTGCGCCGTTATAGGCGGCTTCGTTGAAAGACTTATCGAACTTGCCGCCAAGATCGATGATAAGCCCCGGCTCGGCTGCCGCGGATGAAGCTGAAAGAGCGAGTGTCGCGGTGGCGGAAATAAGTTTTTGTTTCAGTTTCATGAAATTCTCCCCGGTTTGGGTGGTCGGATTGTCCCGCTGCACCTGGATTGCAAGCGTATGGTTTGTAGATGCATGATTTAGGACTTAGGCGGGTCGGATGGTCAACCGCTTTTTGGTTTGAGTGGATGATTCTTTCGGATAGCGCCCGGGGTGACCCGCCGTTGCTTATCATGGAGCTCAGGTTGCCGTAAGGTTGGCATATGGGTGCGGACAGGGCGTTGACTGGATTTGCGGCAGTCCTTTCAGGACGTGACGAAACCACCTTTGCGCCCCGTGTGTGGATTTCAGTCGTTATTCCTGGATCACCGGTGGCTTTTCCTTGGGAGGCGCGGCATCCGGACTGCGCAGATAGAGCGGTGTGGGGCGCTTCACGGGTTCTCCGCGACGACAGCGTTCCATTGCGATGAGGGAGATGGCGGAAGCCGGGGCATAATCCGTGGAAGTGCATTGTACGCCCAGGCGGACCGACATTTCGCCTGCCAGGGTACCCGCACATCGGACCCCCGGCTCCGTGATACCGTCTAAGTCGCAGAGCGGTGCCATGAAAGGTTCGGGGTTCCCGAAGCCATACCTTTGAAAATAGCCCATTCCCCGATGCGCCTGGAGGCAGGCCAGAACCGGTCGTTTCAGGCCGAAAACCATGGCATCGAGGAGCGTGATTCCGAATGCCGGGACGCCAAGCCCCAGCGCCAGCCCACGGGCCGCTGAGACAGAAATCCTGATTCCCGTGAAATTCCCTGGCCCGACACCGACGGCTATGGCGTCGAGGCCGCGCCAGCCGATGCCGGACTCGTCAAGGATCGCCTGTAGCATCGGCATCAGGCGCTCCGCATGACCTTTGGCCATGTCTTTATGCCGCGCCGCCAGACACCGTTTGCCGGAATGCAAAGCGGCTCCGCAATGCGAGGCCGATGTATCGAATCCAAGAACGGTCGGATCAGGCAACCGGTCGCACTTCGGTGACTTCCGGAATGTAATGCCGAAGGAGGTTCTCGATTCCCATTTTGAGCGTCAGCGTCGAGGAGGGGCAGCCCGCACATGCACCCTGCATATGCAGATAGACCACTCCGCGCTCGAAACCGTGGAAGGTGATGTCACCGCCATCCTGCGCGACGGCGGGGCGCACCCTTGTGTCCAGCAGTTCCTTGATCTGGCCGACGACTTCGGAATCCGGTCCGTCATGGGCGGCATGTCCAGATACGGTTTCGCCGATCATCACTGGCTGCCCAGACTGATAATGCTCCATGACGGCGCCCAGGATCGCTGGCTTCAGATGTTCCCAGGCGATATTCTCCGCCTTGGTCACGGTGACAAAGTCAGTACCAAGAAACACGCCGGTCACTCCGTTTACGTCAAATATCCGCGTTGCCAGCGGGTGAGTCGGTGGCCGCTTCCTCCGATGTGAAGTCGGCTGTACCAACATCGAGAACGGATTGGCCTGGCAGGAATTTCAGCGTGGCCGGGTTTGGTGTGGATTCGGTCTGGATGAACATGGCATGGTTCCCTTCTTGACCTAACTATATGTGTGACTGGGCATTTCGTGTCAATGATTTTGTTGATTATCGAGGCGTGACCCATGACTGTCTGGCGAGGCTGTTTCGGTGATCCAAGTGAGGTTTTTTGGGGCCCCGGAGGTCCACAGTTGGTACCGTTTTTCGGACTTCGCCTTCGTTTTCGACGCGGCCCTAAGTAGCGTTTCGGGCACGATATCCGGTCGGATATCGCTTCATGAATGTGGAAGCCTCTAAAAACCCGGCCTTTCCGCACGTGTTCCGATTTACTGGATCCGGGACGACCCGAAGATGCACAGCCCCGGTTCTTACGATCTTCCGGATCATCCCGGGCGCCTGTCGCGGACGGGCGGATGGTGTTTCCGGTCCGGGACCGCCCGGGCCGGCCGCGGTTTCCGGACCGGGTTCCGGACCGGAGGGCCCGCTCCGGACCGCCGCCCGCATGACCATGGCGAACCCGGGCCACGGTTACCGCCGCCACGTCCTGCATGAACGACGGCAGGCCAGGGCTTGGCTCCGTCCGGAATCCTGAAATCACCCGCCTGACATTCGCGCCAAAATATGGGTTTATCGAGGTTTCCATCTTCAAACACGAACGTCCACACGAGGCGCCGGGTCAGATTCCACCGGCGAAGGTCTACACCCCAGGCCCTCGCATCCGGGTCGGCAGGCCGGGACCGCCCGGCTATCTCAAGGCCGATCATATCCGCCGTGCGCGAACCGAAGGTGGAATCCTCTGGCGTGGAAACACGCCGTTCGTATCCGAGTTGCCCAAGCGTGAACCTGTCGGGCTGTTCGAGGTTGGCGAAGACGGGTTCGAAGTGCGCTTTGGTCCGATCCTCCCGGGCCGCATCGATCACAAAAACCGAACGCATCGGATCAAGGTGAAGAAGCCGCCAGGAGCCCCGGCAAACCGTAACCAGCGTGCCCGGTCCAAAACGTCACCTATGTGATCGGTCGCACATGGCGCTGCAGGCGGCGTGCGGACCGTCGCTCGCGCTCGTCTCCGACGCGCTGTGGTCGCGGACCGGGACGGCGGTGGCGAAGACCGGCGACGTCGGAATCCGAGGTGACGCGGCTCAGGCTGGGGCTTGAGGGGCGCTGGAGCGTACCGCTAGAGGAAGGCGGCAGCTTCGCCCCGAGAGCGGAGGCGGGGATACGCCACGACGGCGGCGATGCCGGGAGCGGTCTGGGGTCGAGCTAGGTCTGCCGTGTAGTGACAGGTCCGCATGGCAACGGCTCCCCATTCGCCGCGCGGGCGCGTGCCGCTGTCCGGCCCTGAAGCCGATCCGGTGGCCAGGGACGGTGCTGCTCAGGCGGGTCTGGCCCTGCCACATGATCCGGTGCCCGGGATCCGGACCTTGCTTCCGGCCGGGGTATTCGCCGGGATGGGCGACCGGCCTGACGGTATCTCCCGGCCGGCCGAACGGTGGCATCCCGCGCTCCGCCGCGCGGGTGGTCGAGTTCCGCGTCGGTGAACATCAGCTCCGGGTCGCGGTCGGGAACCCGCCGTCCCGGAAGGGTCATGGTCATGATGCGCCGGGCGATCACGGCGTTGACCGCGGTGGCCCGCCGGAGCCGTTCCGCCGCGCGGAACGGCGGGAACCCGACGCGGCGCCTCCACGTCCCTCGGGCGCGGGTTGGCGAGCCGTGACGTGGCGACACCGGGGACAGAGCCTGCGGAGCTTTCCGCAAAGGTATTCCTTCCGCCGCCAGCCGCGCGGTCCCGGCATCAGGCCGGGGCCCCCCCCCCCCCCCCCCGCAGGCCCGGGACGTGTCCCGGACCATGCACCGCGCCGCGTCCATCGGCAGGCTGCGGTCGGCTGTGCGGATGATGCACGTCGGTCCCGGCCACGAAGGAATGACGGCGGCCGCGCGACGCGGCGCCAGGCTTTTTTCCGGCCACCCTGTGGCCCCTCTCCACGACCATCCTTCCGACCTCGGCAGCCGGAAGCTCCGGCGAGGGGAGCGACACGCTGTCAACCGGACACCGGTATCCGTATCCGTCCACGTCCCATGATCCGTGGCCCGGCCTCCGGCCTTCGCCGGATCGTCCGGTGCCCGTTCGCCAGGTCCTGAAGCCGGTCGAAACCGCACCCGGGACCCTGCTTCACCACGCCGGGCACCGGGACGGTCAACGGCTCCATCCCCGGCCTGCCGAACCGGCGGCTCTTTCCGGGAAGCACCAGCCGATCCGGAAGCCCGGACAGCCGCTTTCGGGTCCTTTCGTCGCCGCAGGGGTCCAGGAGGCCGATCAGGATCGCCGGGATGTCGTCCCTCGATTTCACGGTCGGCCTGATCCTCCTGATGTCGGGGGCGCCGGGCCTCCGCTGGAGTTCGTCGACCTTGCGCATCGGGGCCTCCCGGGTCGAGGATTGGCGGATGCCGCGGCATACCCTGACCGCCATATCCGGTGAATCCCCGCAAGGCGGATTCCGTCATTTACCGCGAAAAATCCGCAGCCTGGCGATTTTCTGGCGGACACTAATATACATGGCGTCGAAACTGGGCGTTACCGGCTACACTTCCGAACTCAATGTACTTGACGGATTCTGGACGAGCTCGTTTCACGAGCCACATACCTCTTCGAGCTGTCGTCGACACCATCTCGGAGGAACGTATCCACGAGGCCGTCCACCTGATCGACAGGATCCTTCGGAAGTCCGGGGTGAGCAGGCCCCGAATTTCCGTGGCGGCGCTGAATCCGCATGCGGGTGACGGCGGCAATTTCGGCCGCGAGGAAATCGACATCATCGAACCTGCGGTCAGGAAACTGGCACGCTCGCAGATGTCTGTGGACGGGCCCTGGCCATCCGATACCGTTTTCCGCAAGGCCCTGACCAAGGAAGTCGATGCGGTCGTGACCATGTACCACGACCAGGGTCAGATTGCGCTAAAGCTGCTTGGTTTTGACCGAGGCGTTTCGGTCCAGGGTGGACTTCCGTTTCCTGTTGCGACGCCTGCGCATGGTACCGCATTCGAAATCATTCGACATCGCGGGCAAGGGGGTGGCTGAGGTCGGAGCCATGCGCGCGGCTTTCGATCTGACCTGCGATATGGTCAGGCAAGGAGGTGATAGGACAGCAGGCTGATACAGAACCCGATAGACCCTGCAAATTTCCAGACCCGAAATGGTACGGGAATCTTGGTTTTTCTAACCGATCAGAGAATGTTCATGTTCCGGTGCGATGGCGTTCATGGTGGAGGGCCGCATTCTCCGCCTTGGTCTCGTCATATGGACATGACCAGAGTTCTGGTGGCATCTATCATCGGGTCCTGGGCGCAACCGAAAGCTAATCGGAATTCAAGGCTACGCACGGCTGTCCGGGACCAACCGCATCCACCATCAGGTCCAGACTTCACGGCTTGCCACAAAAGGGTCACTTGCTCGTGGCTTTGCGTGCTGGTCCTTAGGAAGCTCGCTAAAATAACCTGTCCATTATCTCCCGGTTTCGAGGGTGTAATTCCATTCGCTTGGAATCCGGTGCGGCGGATATAGAGCGACTGCCTCTCCCAGTCCTGCACCCTGACGTCTGGCGGATACTCCTCTTGGTCCAATTGCGCCTGGATGATCAGGCCGGTACGGGTCGTCGTTACCGTGGTCAGGTTCACGACCGCCTTATGGCCTGTCAGCGGACGAACGTGCCGGTTCCGGGCGAACCGCGGGAACATCCTGTGCCAGGGCCCGTTGACATCCACCTCGCGGCGATCACGGCGGCGGCCGCGGGAACCGTCGCCCGGAAGCCCGGTCCCGTCCTCTCACAGCGGGTGGCGACGGCCCGGAACTCCCCGATCCTCGCGAAACGGTTCCCGGTCCGGCACCGCCACCCATACATCCCTCCGTCGTGCCCGCGCACCCCCTTCCGGTTCCCGCGGGAGGGAATCACCGCCTCCGCCCCGCGCCCGACGGGCCGGTCCGCGTCGAAGGCCCCGTCGCCGACGGGCGCGCCGGAAGACCGGCCCTCCATCGGCTCCGGCAGCCCCCGCGGGTCGCGCTCCCGACCCGGAGGCACCACTGTGTCCACGGGATGGCCGGGCGCGTAGGCCATCGCCATGACCTTGCCGGTCAGGCCTCCGCCGGAGCGAACGACGCCGTTCTCCCAGGGCCCCTTTTCCTCCCGTCGCCGGGCGGTGGAGCTGACCTTCGCCTGTCGAAGGATTGCGAAAGGCTCGGCGACAGTTCGCTGACCTCCGGGGTGAGGCATCCCGCGCCACCGGTCCGAGCGTGATGCCGAACGCTCGCCGCCTGCCGGTTCCTCGCGCCGTCGGTCGCCCGCGGCAAGGGTTTGGCTCAACCTAACCTTCCGCTCGGGTGAGACGGGCTTTAAGCCTGTAACCGCTCACTCGGAAAGGTTTTGACCGCCTTCTGCGCCACGCTGCTGTTGGCGACGGTCGCCTTTACCGTCTATTCGGTGGTGATGCGCTATGCCTTTAGGAACCCGCCGATCTGGGGCGACCTGCTGACTGTGCTCGGCAACATCTGGCTGGTCTTTTCGCACTCGCCCTGACGGTGCGCGACAGGGATCACATTGCACTTGACCTGATCTATAACTGGCTTCCCCGAAAACTCACCTTTTTCGTGCGACAGTTCTGGACCGTGGTGATCCTTTGCCCTGGCCTCGTAATGATCATCTGGGGACTTGAAGCGGTGGCAACCATGGGCGGCAAATACCGGGAAATGTGGTATTTCGCCTGGGAAGACAGCAGCATCGTGTTCAAACCCAACTACATGCCCGGAAAATACGCCGTCGCCATCGTGCCGATCTCAGGACTTCTTATCTGCCTGGCAGCGGTCGCTTCGATCATAGAAGACAGCCTGCGGCTGAAGGCAGGGAGCTACCATCAATCGAACGACCTGAAGCAAAGCAGTCAATAGCGCACTTTTTGTCCGATGATGGATGACACCGCTGATTGGCGTCGCGCTTCACCCTCGCGCCGGCTGCCGGTTCGAAGCGCTTCGAGGGCTGTAGGGCGTCCGGCTTGACACTCGCGAGACCCTCTATTTCACCTGCTCGCAGAGCCGCGCCAGCGCATCGTCGCCGAAAATGTTGAGCCGCGGCGCCATGGTCAAGGCTCCTCGTGCACAGGGAGAAGCACTGATGGCGCTTGGCAGGGGCGGTTTTCCCAAGCGGGATTGGACAGGCAGCGATGGGCTCGGGATACAGATCACGCGGCTCCGATAAACCGCTGGTACGGCATTCGAGGCGTCGTCGCCCGGATAGCCGTCCGCTCGAGAGATCCGCATCGAAACCGCCGCCGAACCACGGTCGCCGTTCGAAGACGGTGGCCGCTGAATCTTTGGCCCACGATAACCGGCGGCCCTCTTTCATCCAATTGTCACGCCGGATGGCACCGTGTTGACTTGGTGCTGACGTGCCGGTCCGAGAGAAACTGCCGGATTCGAAAAGCCGTTGAAAACAGCAATGTTTTCAACGGCTTTTTTTGGTTGCGGGGGCAGGATTTGAACCTGCGACCTTCAGGTTATGAGCCTGACGAGCTACCGGACTGCTCCACCCCGCGCCAGTTGTATCCAGCCCCGATCAGTCTTGCCGAAACCGTATCGTATAGAGAGATACCAAAGATCTTACCTGGCCTGGCAATGACCTACTCTCCCACGCCTTAAGACGCAGTACCATCGGCGCTACGGTGCTTAACGGCCGAGTTCGGGATGGGATCGGGTGTTTCACTCGTGCTATGATCACCAAGCCAGGAAAGATCTTACACATTCTAATACGCCTCCACCGCAACGGATGAAGAAGCGCACGCCCAAGCCAAACAATATGCTCATGATCCGCGGAAGCCTGGCTTCCACTGAATCAAATCAAGCCTATCAGGCAATTAGTACCGGTCAGCTGAGCGCATCGCTGCGCTTACACCTCCGGCCTATCGACGTCGTAGTCTGCGACGGCCCTCAAGGGATACCTTGTTTCGAGGGGGGCTTCCCGCTTAGATGCCTTCAGCGGTTATCCTTTCCGATCATAGCTACCCTGCGGTGCGGCTGGCGCCACAACAGATCCACCAGTGGATCGTTCACCCCGGTCCTCTCGTACTAGGGGCAACTCCTCTCAAGTATCCTACACCCACGGCAGATAGGGACCGAACTGTCTCACGACGTTCTAAACCCAGCTCACGTACCTCTTTAAACGGCGAACAGCCGTACCCTTGGGACCTGCTCCAGCCCCAGGATGAGATGAGCCGACATCGAGGTGCCAAACGGTGCCGTCGATATGGACTCTTGGGCACCATCAGCCTGTTATCCCCGGCGTACCTTTTATCCGTTGAGCGATGGCCCTTCCACTCGGAACCACCGGATCACTATGGCCGTCTTTCGACTCTGCTCGACCTGTCAGTCTCGCAGTCAGGCTGGCTTCTGCCATTGCACTCAACGAGCGATTTCCGACCGCTCTGAGCCAACCTTCGCACGCCTCCGTTACTCTTTGGGAGGCGACCGCCCCAGTCAAACTACCCGCCACACAGGGTTCCGGATCCGGGTAACGGACCGCGGTTAGACATCAAGCAGGCAAAGGGTGGTATCTCAAGGGCGGCTCCACCGGGACTTGCGTCCCCGCTTCGAAGCCTACCACCTATCCTGCACATCACATGCCTGATGCCAGTGTGAAGCTGTAGTAAAGGTGCACGGGGTCTTTCCGTCTAACCGCGGGAAGCCTGCATCTTGACAGGCAATTCAATTTCGCTGAGTCGATGTTGGAGACAGCGGGGAAGTCGTTACGCCATTCGTGCAGGTCGGAACTTACCCGACAAGGAATTTCGCTACCTTAGGACCGTTATAGTTACGGCCGCCGTTTACTTGGGCTTCAATTCGGAGCTTGCACCCCTCCTTTTAACCTTCAAGCACCGGGCAGGCGTCAGACCCTATACGTCGTCTTGCGACTTCGCAGAGCCCTGTGTTTTTAGTAAACAGTCGCCACCCCCTGGTTTGTGCCCCCGGCTCCAAGTTGCCTCGGAACCGGGCCTCCTTCTCGCGAACTTACGGAGGCATTTTGCCGAGTTCCTTCAACATCGTTCTCTCAAGCGCCTCGGTATTCTCTACCAGTCCACCTGTGTCGGTTTGGGGTACGGTCCGATGGAGGGCTATTTCCTGGAACCCCTAAGCGGCTTCCCCAATCCGATAAGGGGAAACAACCTTCGAGATCCGTCACATCCTCCTGGCCCAGGAATGTTAACCTGGTTCCCATCGACTACGCCTTTCGGCCTCGCCTTAGGGGCCGGCTTACCCTGCTCAGATTAGCTTTAAGCAGGAACCCTTGGACTTCCGGCGACAGGGTCTCTCACCCTGTTTATCGCTACTCATGTCATCATTCTCGCTAGTGATCTCTCCACCGGATGGCTCACGCCCCGGCTTCACAGAAAGCGGTTGTTCACCGCATCACACTACGCTCCGCTACCAGTGCCTAAGCACTCCTAAGCTTCGGCTCGTGGCTTGAGCCCCGTTACATCTTCGCCGCAGGACATCTTGTTTAGACCAGTGAGCTGTTACGCTATCTTTAAAGGATGGCTGCTTCTAAGCCAACCTCCTGGTTGTCTTGGACGTCCCACCTGCTTTCCCACTTAGCCACGAATTGGGGGCCTTAGCTGTAGGTCAGGGTTGTTTCCCTCTCCACTACGGGCGTTAGCACCCGCAGTGTGTCTGCCATGATTGTGCTCCCGGGTATTCGGAGTTTGGTTAGGATCAGTAAGCCTGTGGGGCCCCATTACCCATCCAGTGCTCTACCCCCCGGGGCAAGACATGACGCTCTACCTAAATAGATTTCGCGGAGAACCAGCTATCTCCGAGTTTGATTGGCCTTTCACCCCTAGGCACAGCTCATCCCGATCTTTTTCAACAGATGTGGGTTCGGTCCTCCAGTACGTGTTACCGTACCTTCAACCTGGCCATGCCTAGATCACTCGGTTTCGGGTCTGATCCCCCAAACTCGGCGCCCTGTTCAGACTCGCTTTCGCTGCGCCTACACCTAACGGCTTAAGCTTGCTTGGAAGACCAAGTCGATGACCCATTATACAAAAGGTACGCCGTCAGGACTCAAAGGCCCCTCCGACTGCTTGTAGGCGTCCGGTTTCAGAGACTGTTTCACTCCCCTCGTCGGGGTGCTTTTCACCTTTCCCTCACGGTACTGGTTCGCTATCGGTCAGTAAGGAGTACTTAGCCTTCGAAGGTGGTCCTCCGATCTTCAGACAGGATTTCACGTGTCCCGCCCTACTTAATACGTCCATTCGAGCTTCCCGTACGGGACTGTCACCCCCTATGGTCAGTCTTTCCAAACTGTTCCGGTCACTCTCCTGGCTCGGCTGGTCCCCGTTCGCTCGCCACTACTGGGGGAGTCGCTGTTGCTGTCCTTTCCTCCGGGTACTTAGATGTTTCAGTTCCCCGGGTTTGCCTTTGAAACCCTATGTGTTCAGGTCTCAAATACCTGTCTCACCGTCCAATTGATCGCCCAGACGGGCAACAGTTGAACAATGTCAGGTGGGTTTCCCCATTCGGAAATCCAGGGATCGAAGCCTATTCTCGACTCCCCCCGGCTTATCGCAGAGTATCACGTCCTTCATCGCCTCTTACTGCCAAGGCATCCACCAAACGCCCTTCTCGCGCTTGACTTGATCCAGAAGAAGACAGGCTTCTTCCGACGGCTGTCCCGACTGACGGGACAGCACGGATCAAGAGCATCACTTTCCCGCCTTCCCGGCCGATTCGGACGGGAAGGGTTTGCATGCCCGTAAAGGCATGCGGGTTAGTGTACTTGACTTGGAAGGTTCCGCGCTTCGCCGGACGAACCGGCCGGCCTCCCCTCACGCGGGGCGGCCAACGCGAAACCTATGTGTATCTCTATATACGACGTCATATTTCGGCGGCGCTTCCATTGGAAGCGCGCGCCACACCATCCAGACCGGATGGCAAAGCCGATGTCCGGCTTTGCGATCCGGTCCGTCACTGGTGGAGCCTACCGGGATCGAACCGGTGACCTCCTGATTGCAAATCAGGCGCTCTCCCATCTGAGCTAAGGCCCCGTATCCATTCCCCCTTATATGGTGGGTCGAGGCGGACTTGAACCGCCGACCTCACGCTTATCAGGCGTGCGCTCTAACCACCTGAGCTACCGACCCGGGTAACGAGCGGTAGCTCGTTGCAGGTTCCGAAGGGATATGGGGACGGTCCGGCCTGTCCGAGTGTGTCCCGAAGGACTGCTAAGCTGGCCCATGTGACCGGAGAGACCGGCCAGCCAGGGCTTTCCTTAGAAAGGAGGTGATCCAGCCGCAGGTTCCCCTACGGCTACCTTGTTACGACTTCACCCCAGTCGCTGAACTCACCGTGGTCCGCTGCCCCCTCGAAAGGTTGGCGCACGGCCTTCGGGTGAACCCAACTCCCATGGTGTGACGGGCGGTGTGTACAAGGCCCGGGAACGTATTCACCGCGTCATGCTGTTACGCGATTACTAGCGATTCCGACTTCATGCCCTCGAGTTGCAGAGGGCAATCCGAACTGAGATGGCTTTTGGGGATTAACCCACTGTCACCACCATTGTAGCACGTGCGTAGCCCAACCCGTAAGGGCCATGAGGACTTGACGTCATCCACACCTTCCTCCGGCTTATCACCGGCAGTTTCTTTAGAGTGCCCAACTGAATGCTGGCAACTAAAGACGTGGGTTGCGCTCGTTGCCGGACTTAACCGAACATCTCACGACACGAGCTGACGACAGCCATGCAGCACCTGTCACCTGTCCAGCCGAACTGAAGGAAACCATCTCTGGATTCCGCGACAGGGATGTCAAGGGTTGGTAAGGTTCTGCGCGTTGCTTCGAATTAAACCACATGCTCCACCGCTTGTGCGGGCCCCCGTCAATTCCTTTGAGTTTTAATCTTGCGACCGTACTCCCCAGGCGGAATGCTTAATCCGTTAGGTGCGACACCGAACAGCATGCTGCCCGACGTCTGGCATTCATCGTTTACGGTGTGGACTACCAGGGTATCTAATCCTGTTTGCTCCCCACACTTTCGCACCTCAGCGTCAGTATCGAGCCAGTGAGCCGCCTTCGCCGCTGGTGTTCCTCCGAATATCTGCGAATTTCACCTCTACACTCGGAATTCCACTCACCTCTCTCGAACTCAAGGTTGGGAGTTTTGAAGGCAGTTCCGGGGTTGAGCCCCGGGATTTCACCCCCAACTTTCCAGCCCGCCTACGTGCGCTTTACGCCCAGTAATTCCGAACAACGCTAACCCCCTCCGTATTACCGCGGCTGCTGGCACGGAGTTAGCCGGGGTTTCTTTACCAGGTACCGTCATTATCTTCCCTGGCGAAAGAGCTTTACGACCCTAAGGCCTTCTTCACTCACGCGGCATGGCTAGATCAGGGTTTCCCCCATTGTCTAAGATTCCCCACTGCTGCCTCCCGTAGGAGTCTGGGCCGTGTCTCAGTCCCAGTGTGGCTGATCATCCTCTCAAACCAGCTATGGATCGTAGGCTTGGTAGGCCATTACCCCACCAACAACCTAATCCAGCGCGGGCCGATCCCAAGGCGATAAATCTTTCCCCCGAAGGGCGCATACGGTATTATTCTCCGTTTCCAGAGGCTATTCCGTACCTTAGGGCACGTTCCCACGTGTTACTCACCCGTCCGCCGCTAACTCCGAAGAGTTCGCTCGACTTGCATGTGTTAGGCCTGCCGCCAGCGTTCGTTCTGAGCCAGGATCAAACTCTCAAGTTGAAAGACCGTTTCCGGCCTGTCCTTGACGTTCGAACCCCTGCACATCTCCACCGTCCATCCGGACGGGTGGAGTTCCTGTCTCACGTGCATCGTTCCAAAGAACGACACCCGTCAAACAGTGAAGCTGACACTCCGGTCATCGGCCGAAACCTACGGAGCCGATATGCAGGATCGATCTATCGCATAGACCGGACCGCCCGCATATCCCTTCAGATACCAGCGATGTCAAAGAGCCACGAAAACACATCCCATCGACCGCGCAGCGACTGAGGCTGGCAATGCCGACACAACACATATCCGCGATATCACGCGTCGGATCGCATTTTCAGCGCACCGAACGCTCCGGTAAACGCCTTGGCGAAACCGGTGATGGCCTATCTACGTTGCCACGTCGCCGACGACAAGGGAAAACTTCGAAAAAAGAGTATTTTTTTGACCCACCCGATTCCAGACGAAATCTGGGGATCAATTCGTGTGGCACAACAATGGATTGACCTTCCTTCGGCACCGCATTCCGGAACTCCCGGGCATCGCCGCGCAGATCAGGCCGGTCCGCGCCGACGTCGCGGCGCAAGCCGTACCAACAGGAGAATCACTATGACACCCAGATATATCATCGGTTCAATCTGCCAGCCCTTGACGACCATCAGGAAATGCACGCCGCCCAACAGAACGGCGCCATATACGAGCTTGTGCAACCTGCGCCACCGAAGGGGGCCGAGCCTGCGAACCGAAAGGTTGTTGGAGGTGACGGCCAAAGGAACCAGCGTCACGAATCCAACCATGCCGATGGTGATATAGGGCCGTTTCAGTATATCCGCCCAGATCTGGCTCAGTATCTGGACATCGAGAACAAGCCAGATGCAGAGGTGAAGGAAGACGTGGAAAAAGGCGACCACGCCGATGGCGCGTCTGAAGCGGATCAGATTCACGCCGGTAAATTCCCGGAGCGGCGTGACCGCCAGACCCAGGATCAGCAACTGCAGCGCGAGTTCTCCGCAAAGATGCTCCAGGGCCTTGATCGGTTCCGGACCCAGCCCGCCCGTCAGCCCCTGGTAGAACCACCAAACCGCCGGAAGGGGCGCCAGAAGATAGAGCGACCCTGCCGGCAGCCGCCTTGAGGCACCGTTTATCCGCTGTGCGATCGACATGCCGTTGGCCAAAGCGCCGCTCCCCCTTCCAACATCAGGTCCGGTCCCGGACACGAAATCCGAATGACCGCATCGCCGAAGCCCGCTCGATGGTCGGGCAGGGCGAGCGAAGCGCCGGTTTCCCCGCGCACAACCCTTCAGTAGAACTTCGCGAGATCCATACCCCTATACAGACCCGCCACTTCTTCCTCGTAGCCGTTGAATATCCGCGTCGGAATCCGACGCGCGAACAGCCCGCCACCGATCTTGCGTTCACTGGCCTGACTCCAGCGTGGGTGGCTCACCTCTGGATTCACGTTCGAATAGAATCCGTATTCCCGCGCGTTCGCCATATTCCAGCTTGTGGGTGGCTCCTGCTCCGTAAACGTCATCCGCACGATCGACTTGATCGACTTGAACCCGTATTTCCACGGCACCACCAGCCGAATGGGTGCTCCGTTCTGGTTTGGCATGGGCTCGTCATACAGCCCCGTAGCCAGAATGGTCAGCGGGTGCATAGCCTCATCGAGCCGCAGACCCTCACGATACGGCCATTCAAGCACGTTGTAACGCTGACCGACCATCTCCTCGGGTCGGACGAGCGTCTCGAAGGCGACGTAGCGCGCCGATGGCCGCACACCGACGCGTTCCAGCAGATCCGCAAGCTCAAAGCCGACCCAGGGAACCACCATGGACCACGCTTCGACGCATCGGAACCGGTAGATACGTTCCTCCAACTCGACAGGCGCCATGATGTCGTCGTATGAATAGTCGCCGGGTCTATCGACAAGCCCGTCAATCTTGATCGCCCACGGTTTCGTGGTCAGGTTTCCCGCATGACGCGCCGGATCATCCTTACCGGTTCCGAACTCGTAGAAATTGTTGTAGCTTGTGATATCCTCGAACGAGTTTGGCTCCGCATCCGTCGAATACGGGCTGGGGCGCGGCGTTAAGCCGGCCATAGCCGTCGTGGCGATCGAACCCAGCGCGACGGCCCCCGCCGTAGTGATGAGCTGCCTGCGGTTCAGGAACGCTTCCTTGGGCGTTATATCGGACCAGTTGAGATCGTTTTTCCAGCGTCCGGCCATGAACTCCTCCAAATTTGACGTTGCAGGTGATATAGCCGTAATTCAGGGATTCACCTACACAACAGCCGTTCACAATCATGTCGGAAAACATTTCAGTGAAGCACGGCGTCTTCAGGCGGACGCCGAATCGATGAAACGACCCGCTCACCGATGAGCAACCCGCCCGGACCGGCCCGGACCTTCACCGTCTCACCATCCTTCAAATCGTCCGCCAGCAGCAGTTCGGCAACGTGATTCTGAAGCGACCGCTGAATGACCCGCTTCAGGGGCCGTGCGCCGAAGACCGGATCATAACCCTCGTCGGCAAGCCATTTCCTGGCCTCCGCGTCCAGTTCCAGGCCAATGTTCCGGTGCGCGAGCCTGTCACGCAGAAGCCCGATCTGGATTTCAACGATGCCGTCCATATCCGCCCGTGACAGCCGATCGAAGACGATCGTCTCGTCCAGCCGGTTCAGGAATTCCGGACGGAAATGAGCCCGCACGGCTCCCATCACCTCCCGTCGCGCCTCTCTCGGATCCGCTCGCTCCGGCAGCCGGCTCAGCGTCTGGCTTCCCAGATTCGAGGTGAGAACGATCAACGTCTGCTTGAAGCTTACGTTATGCCCCTGACCGTCGGTCAGCACTCCGTCATCGAGAACCTGAAGAAGAATGTTGAACACGTCGGGATGCGCCTTCTCGACCTCATCGAAGAGAACGACCTGATAGGGCCGACGGCGAACCGATTCCGTCAACACGCCGCCCTCGTCGTAGCCGACATATCCCGGGGGCGCGCCGATCAGGCGCGCCGCCGCATGGCGTTCCATGAATTCCGACATGTCGATACGCACCATCGCCCTGTCATCGTCGAAAAGGAACTCCGCCAACGCCTTCGTGAGTTCCGTCTTGCCGACTCCCGTGGGTCCGAGGAACAGAAACGATCCGAGCGGGCGGTTCTCATCCTGCAGCCCCGCCCTCGCTCGCCGGACGGCGTCGGAAACGGCGGCGACGGCCTCTCTCTGGCCGATCACGCGCCTGCCCAGCTCCGCCTCCATATGAAGCAGTTTGCCGCGCTCTCCCTCAAGCATCCTGGCGGTCGGAATGCCCGTCCAACGTTCGACGACCTGAGCGATCCGGTCGGGACGGACGGCATCTCCGACCATCAGGTGGCCTTCCATTTCATTCTCCGTCAAGCGGTTCACCAGCTGCGGAATGACACCGTAGCTGAGCTCGCCCGCTCTCGCGAGGTCGCCCTCACGCTTCGCGGTTTCCAGTTCCACCCTGGCGCGGTCGAGCCGTTCTTTCACCTCCCGGGTGGATTCAAGTCTATCCCGCTCGGCCTGCCACCGCGCCGTCAGTTCAGCCGATCGCTGCTGTTGCTCCGAGAGCTCGCGTTGAAGCCTTTGCAGCCGGTCACCGGAGCCCGCATCGTCCTCCTTCTTCAAGGCTTCCACCTCGATCTGTTTCTGAAGGATCTCACGGTCCAACGCATCAAGCTCCTCCGGTTTGGAATCCACCTCCATCCTCAGACGGCTCGCGGCTTCATCCACCAGATCGATGGCCTTGTCCGGCAGGAACCTGTCGGTGATGTAACGTTTGCCGAGCGTCGCCGCCGACACCAGGGCAGCATCCGAAATCCGTACGCCGTGATGCAGTTCGTATTTCTCCTTTATTCCGCGTAGAATGGACACCGTGTCCTCGACGGTGGGCTCGTCGACAAGAAGCGGCTGGAACCTACGGGCTAGGGCCGCGTCCTTCTCCACGTATTTGCGGTATTCATCGAGCGTCGTCGCTCCGACGCAATGAAGTTCCCCGCGGGCGAGCGCCGGCTTGATCAGGTTGGCGGCATCCATCGCGCCATCGGATTTTCCGGCACCGACAAGCGTATGCATCTCATCGATGAACAGGATGATCTCACCCGCCGCCACTTCGATCTCCTTAAGAACCGCCTTAATCCGTTCCTCGAATTCACCGCGGTATTTCGCGCCGGCGATCAGCGCACCCATGTCGAGCGCCATAAGCTTCCTGTTCCGCAGGCTTTCGGGGACATCGCCATCGACGATCCGAATCGCCAGACCTTCCGCGATCGCCGTTTTTCCCACTCCGGGATCGCCGATCAGCACCGGGTTGTTCTTGGTCCGACGGCTCAGAACCTGCATCGTGCGACGGATCTCCTCATCGCGTCCGACTATGGGATCTATCCTGCCCTCCGCCGCCGCCGCCGTCAGATCACGCGCGAATTTTTTCAGCGCATCGTAGCCTTCCTCGGCCGAGGCCGTATCCGCCGTGCGCCCCTTACGGATGTCCCTGATCGCCGAATCCAGCATCATCGCGGTGACGGCACCGGCTTCCAGCGCCTCCCTGGCTTTCGATTTCACCACAGCCAACGCGGTCAGGATCCGTTCGACCGGAACGAAACCGTCTCCCGCTTTGGTGGCCAGTTTTTCCGCTTCGTCGAGCACCTTCACGACCTGCCTGTCGATGAGGAGCTGGCCCGTGGCTCCACTGACCTTGGGCAACCTCGACACCGCCAGATCCGCGGCTTCGGACACGCGTTCGGGTGAGCCACCCGCCTGCCTTATCAGATTCGACGAAAATCCCTCTCCGTCATCCATCAGGGACTTCAATAGATGTTCCGGAACGAGGTTCCGGTTGTCATCGCGCTGGGCGATGGTCTGAGCGGCCTGCAGATAACCCCGCGACCGTTCGGTGAATTTCTCCAGATTCATGGATTTCTCCTTGGCGTAAGCGTCCCATCGGGGCACCCGCATTCGGCATACCCGCGACGACCTTGAAACCAACTTGGAAATCGTTCAGAGGAGTTTCAACCCGGTCGACTAACATAACCTCTCTTCCATCCAATGCGGTTACCGTCGGAGTCAGAGCTCGCGGAGTGACGGTGACGGAAGGTGGCGGGTTGGCTTACGGCCGCATCGAACCATCGCCCCGCTGGAAGGAGCCTGGAATTGAGCGCCGCCGATGAACGACTGATCGTCGCCCTTGACCCACCCGACGCTTCCTGCGTACGTGAACTGGTTCACCAACTCGACGATACAGTCTCGTTCTACAAGATCGGCCTGGGAATGATCGCCGATGGCGGCCTGGAACTCGCACGGGAACTGAAGAACGACCGGGGGAAGCGCGTATTTCTTGATCTGAAGATGTTCGACATCGCCACAACGGTCTATTCTGCGGTGCGGGGTATCGCGGGACTTGGCGCGGATTTCCTGACCGTGCACGGCGATCCGCATATCGTGCGCGCCGCGCGCGAGGGCGCGGGCGAGTCGACTTTGAAGATACTCGGAGTGACGGTTCTGACTTCCCTCGACCGTTCGGATCTGGACGCGTCGATGATCGTCGCGGGTACCGAGTCGGTGATCGCCGTCGAGCGCGCCAGCCGGGCCTTCGACGCCGGTGCCGACGGGGTAATCTGTTCACCGCTCGAAGCCGCCTCCATCCGCGCCCTCCCAGAATCCGAAGGGCGGCTGATCATAACTCCGGGCGTGCGTCCTTCAGGAGCGGCTCCCGCCGACCAAAAACGGATCGCGACTCCCGCAGGCGCGATCGCCGCAGGCGCCGACCATATCGTTGTCGGGCGTCCGATCTGGCAGTCCAGCGATCCCAGAGCCGCGGCCGCCGAGATTCTCGCCGAACTCGCCCGAGCGTAAAGGCGGAATCATAGCCTGCCCGGATGCAGCTCGCCGATAGGAAATGGCGTTGGAACACAGAGCTTCACCCCGAACGGCTTGATTCCGAAAGCAGCGTCTCGATTTCCCCGCGTTCGGGCATCGAGGGAGCTGTGCCGGGCCGCGTGACCGAAATGGCGGCAGCGGCGCATCCGAAGCGTACCGCCTCGATCGGCTCCACACCTCGGGCCAGCGCCGACGCGAGAGCGCCGTTGAATGCGTCGCCGGCACCTGTCGTCTCCACGATCTTGCCCACGTCGAATGCCGGAATATGAACGGATTGCGTGGCGTCATGATATAGAGCACCCGCTTCGCCCAACGTGATGATGGCAGCACCCGCTCCATGCGCAAGCAGTAGCTCGGCCGCCTCACGGGCCTCTTCGATGGTCGAGACCTGAAGTCCGGTAATCCCCGAAGTCTCGGTTTCGTTCGGGGTCACGTAGTCGCAAAGCGCAAGCATTCCATCCGCAATGTCGGCTGCGGGCGCCGGATTCAGGATCGTCGTCGCACCGCCCGCTTTCGCGATCTCCAGCGCACGAAGGGCGGCGTCCATAGGTTGCTCAAGCTGGGTCAGGAAGACATCTGCATCGCCGATCAGGCCGGCACGATCTTCGATATATTCCGGTGATATCGTTCTAGCGACACCGGGACAGATAATTATCGCATTCTCACCGCTGCCGTCTCCGACATAGATACAGGCGGCACCCGTATAGCCGTCCTCATGCTGCGTGACCTGCGGAACCACTCCCGCGCGTTCCCAGATCCCGAACGCGATATCCGCAAACGGGTCTTTCCCGAGTTTGGTGATGAAATGCGCGTTCCCGCCCGCAAGAGCGCAGGCGACGGCCTGGTTGGAACCCTTTCCGCCCGGTCCAAGCGCAAAGGATTTGCCCAGGATTGTTTCACCCATCCTCGGCAAACGGTCGGCGCGATAGGTGGTATCGGCGACGAAAACGCCGAGAATCACGATCTTCCCGCTCATATCAAACCTCCGGACCGATGACACCCTTGCGGAGCATGACGCATCCGTAGAACCGGCGCTCGCCGGTCTGGATAACGGCGTAGGACCGCTTCGCCAGATCATAGAACGCGAACCGCTCGATACCGACCATCGGGTGATGGCCACCCTCGGAGGCATCGATGGCGGCCTGAACCTCGGCCTGCACCGGTGGAACCGCGTCGGGATCATCCACAATCTCCATTCTCCCGGCGAAGTCATCGACGAATGTATCGAGCGGAAATACGGACAGGACCGCTTCCACCGCCGCACCAAGGGTTACGTTCTCCATGCGCAGCAAATCGCCCAGAACGGTCTGACGGGCGATCGAGCCTGACGGGAAATTGGTGTCCGCAAGGATCACCGTATCGCCATGGCCCATATCCCGCAGTGCGTAGAGCACATCCGCGTTCAGCCGCGGATCAATTCCTTTCAGCATGCCTCGTCCTCCCTAGCTTTCCGAACTGAACAGGTTTTCCACCGCCGCCGCCATAGCGGTGCCGACCGCCGCCTGACCTTCGGACGTTAGATGAACGCCATCGACCCGATCCACCGAAGCCACACGACCGAGATCGATGAACGCCGCGTCCTGACGCCGGACAACCTCGGCCAGAAGCGATGGCAACACCCGCGATTTCGCAGCGCCACCGGCGAACATGTCACCCAAAAACCCAACCTCCTCTATCGGCACCGGCGCCGCGAGCAGTACACGCGGAGATGCAGCCCCGGGACCCGCCTCCGAGGCCTTGATCACCTTCACCAGCCGCTCAAGCCCAAGCGCGATATCGCTCGCGGGCACCGAAAACCGCGCTTTGAGATCATTTGTTCCAAGAGCGACGATCACCAGATCGATCGGCCTGTGCGTTTCAAGCAGCGCCGGCAGCACCCGCAGGCCATTTCTGTGCTCACCCTCCACAGGGTCATCGAAGACGGCGTTGCGTCCCGGCTGCCCCTCGGCGATGACGTCCCAACCAATGCCAAGCCTTCCGGCCATGATGTTCGGCCACCGCTCCGACCTGCCGAACCGTCCCTGTTCGGAGACCCCATTCATCGCGGGTGTGCCGTGGGTGTTGCTATCGCCGAAACATAGAACCGTCCGCATGTCCTTCACTCCCGAATTTCCCGTGGAGCATACAACATCGTGCTGTGACTGTCAGTCCCGTATCCGCTTCACCTGGAGTTTCCCCTGCCGTATCGAAAGTTCCATTGGCCCGTCACCGGAAGAAAAGCCAGCCTCCTTATTGCGGTGCAGGGTCGGGCGGAAGCGAAACATATGTCGCAAACGGGCGAGAACCGACACCATCGAATTCACTTCCTAACGGCACGTAACTTCGGAGGTGTCCGTGGAAATCGCTAAGCTCAAGACCCGCCTCAACATGGAACACTGGCAGGAACGCGTCGATCTGGCCGCGACCTTCAGATGGACGGCTCGACTCAACCTGCACGAGGCGGTTTCCAATCATTTTTCGTTGGCCGTCAACGAGGGCGGCACTCGATTCCTGATGAATCCCAACCAAGTGCATTTCAGCAGAATCAAGGCGTCCGAACTACTGCTGCTGGACGCGAATGACCCGGAAACTCTTTCCGGGCCAGACGCTCCAGACGCCACCGCATGGGGCCTGCATGGCGCGATCCATCGCCATTGCCCCCACGCACGCTGCGCCATGCACGTTCATTCAGTTCACGCAACGGTCCTTGCATCACTGGCGGACAGCAACCTGCCACCGATAGACCAGAACACGGCGATCTTCTTCAAGCGCTACGTTATCGACGAGTGCTACGGCGGACTGGCGTTCGAAGAGGAAGGAGAGCGCTGCGCACGGCTGTTCAGCGACCCGCGAAAGAAAGTCATGATCATGGGGAATCATGGGATCATGGTTATCGGCGACAGCGCGGCCGACGCGTTCAACCGGATGTATTTCTTCGAACGTGCCGCCGAAACCTATATCCGGGCCCTGCAGACCGGTCGGCCCCTACGGGTTCTGAGCGATGAGATCGCCGAGAAGACCGCCAGCGAAATCGAACGTTACGACGATCAGGCGCACCGCCACCTCAGTGAATTGAAGGCGATACTCGACGAGGAAGGGAGCGCCTATGCCCAGTGAATTCGCCGGTGATGCCGAAGCCACCCGCCGGAACCATCGTCCGCCTGAATCCGTCGCGTTGAACCCCCTGTTTTCGCGGCCACCGAGACCGCTTGCCATACTGCACTGGTACCGGGCCTATTGGATGTCCCTAACGACATCGACATTGACGGTCGCTTTCGCGGTTTTCGCATTCTTCGCCATTCTTCCTCCGCTCGAGACCATGAAGGTGTGGAGTCTGGACTGGGTTCTTCGCGTATATCTGGCGAACCTGTTTCCCCACTGCATCTTCGCGGGACTGCTGCATTACTGGCTTTACATGCGCCAAGGCCAGGGCAGAACCTTCAAGTTCGACGCACGCGATCAAGCGTCGGATAACGGCACCTTCACGTTCCGGGACCAGGTTCGCGACAACATGTTCTGGACCATCGCCAGCGGAATCACGATCTGGACAGCGTTCCAGGTTCCGGTCTATTGGGCGATGGCGAATGGTTGGACACCAGTGATTCTCTTTCCGGAAAACCCGGCGTGGTTCCTGGCGATGTTCCCATTCCTCGTAATATGGTCGAGTTTCCAAATTTATTGGATTCACCGCGCCCTACATATCCCATGGCTGTATCGGATCGCCCGTGCGTTACATCACAGGAATGTCAATGTCGGCCCCTGGTCCGGCATATCTATGCATCCCGTCGAACATATCCTGTTCTTCACCAATTTCCTGATTCACTACGTCGTGCCGAGCCATCACATCCATGTGCTGTTCCATGGGTATATGCAGGCCACGCATCCGGCATTCTCGAATTCCGGGTTCGAATGGATCTATGTGAGGAACAGGGAATGCGCGAAGGCGAGTGATTTCTTCCACCAGCTTCACCATCGGTATTTCGATTGCAGTTACGGCACTGTGGAGATGCCGTGGGACCGCTGGTTCGGTTCGTTCCATGACGGGTCCCTGGAAGCGACCGTAAGGACACGCGCACGGAAAAATCTGATGCATATGTGCGGCCCGCTGTCCGGACCGGCGCTGGACAGGAATTATTCCGATACCCGAATATCAGACCTTCCGGAACAGAGCGATAAATCCTCGATCATCTTTGTGATCACCTTTGGCATTCGGGCCGTATAGTTGTATCTCCGGCAGCTCCAGATCCGTGATTCTGTCAGACAGGCTTTCGAGTTTGCCGCCAAAATCCTGCGCACGGAAGTGTTTGCCATTGATGGACAGGGAAAACAGCGCCCCGGGCGCGGCGACTCGAAGCAGCACATCGATCGCTTCAGGGCCGACATGGCCATGGGTAAAGGTGCCGGAGCTCGTGATCCCGGCATAGGTAGTGTCGGGCAGCTTCAGTCCATCGAGAAGATTACCTTCGATGAGACTGCGATAGACCTCCTTACGCTCGGCCACCGCCAGCATCTCCGGGGTCAGGTCGATGCCGTCAAGCGGCCCGATGCCGAGCTCCGACAGGCTGACTCCACAAAGCCCGGTACCGCAGCCGAAATCCAGCACCGGCCCGGTTCCCTGCGCCCGGGCGTATGCTTCGGCGACCTTGAACGGCAGGTGAAAATCCATCTCCACCACGAAGCCATCATCATAGGCCTCGGCCCAATCGGCATAGAGCCTTCTGGTATCCTCCAATGACGTCAGCGCATAGGCGTCCTTGAGTCCAAGCCCGCTCATTGGCGGAACTCGACAAACGGTTTCGCCTCGCGACCCGAAGCGCTCGCGGCGACGTCGGTACCATCAAATCTCATGGATTTCGCAGACCTCGACGGTACCGGAGCCGTCCAGAACCAACGGACATCCTTTCGCCAATTCGTTGGCCTCGGTCAGGTCCGCGACTTTGACAACCGTATATCCACTCAGCGGGTTCGCTCCACCACCTTCGGCGACCCCGGACGCGCTCACGGTCCAGGACTTGCCACAGGGGCCACCTCCATCCAAAAGCCTGTCGCCTATCTCACCGTACCAACCATTCCATAGCCCCATGACACGCTCGATGTCCGCTGGTTCGGACGGCACACCTCCCCCGTGATAGGCGAATATGAAGGTCGGCATGTCGTTCTCCCCTGTCTGCGACCCTCGGATTCAGCGCTGCCCGAAACTTCATCCGCTCCTGAGGGGGCTATATACAGGCAGCGTTATACGGTTCCGCAACTATGTTCACCTGTATTCGGGCACGGAACAAGGGTATATTTCGGTCACCGCCACGGAATGGTGCGGGCGATTGCGGATCCGCAGCCTTGGGGCAGAACGCGGAGATCGCGGTTTTTTCACCCAGCCAGAGGCTCGTATGGTTCCGTAATCACGCCCGGAAGCGTACCGGCTTCCCCGACCCGGACACGACATATAAGTCAGGCGATGCCACTCTCATCGAATTGATCGAAGGTTTTGGCAATCCGACATGACCATCACCCGAAGCGCCCTGACACTGTAAGCAGGCCAGTCCAAGAGATATGCCGATTTGGAGACCGACGGTATACCACAGATCTTTCGAAACGCACCAGGTCGGTGTAAATCGTCATTCCAATGCAGCACGGATGACTTGAATCCACGGAATTCGAGGCCAAATCAGCTACCCATGTGCAATATCCTGTTCTCCTTCGGGCATGGCTATTCGGCGCAGGCGATTTCGCGCAACCTGCTCGGGAAGGGCTGGCGGATCGTTGGAACCACGCGCAGCGCCGAAAACGCATCCGTACTGAATGCCGGTGGAATCGACGCGCTCGTCTGGCCAGGTGACGATATCCGGGCGGCGATCGGAAAAGCCACACATCTATTGATCTCGACCGCGCCGAATGAGGACGGCGACCCGGTGCTCAAGGAAGCGGGAGAAATGATCACGACCGCAGCGCCAAACCTGAAATGGGCGGGTTATCTCTCAACCATTGGCGTCTACGGGGATCGCAAAGGTGGTTGGGTTGACGAATCCGCATCGCTTATACCCGCTACGGAGCGGGGCCGGCGAAGGGTGGTTGCCGAACGGCAATGGCAGGCACTCGCGAAAGAGGCCGGTCTGCCCCTGCACATATTTCGTCTGGCCGGCATCTACGGTCCAGGCCGTGGGCCGTTCGCAAAGATCCTCAGCGGAACCGCAAGGCGGGTGCTGAAGCCAGGCCAGGTGTTCAGCCGCATCCATGTCGATGACATCGCTCAGGTTCTGCAGGCCTCGGTCGATCGGCCAAACCCGGGTGCGGTCTACAATGTCTGTGACGACGTACCGGCCCCACCGGAGGACGTGATCGGATACGCGGCCGAACTGCTCGGAGTCCCGGTCCCGACGGCGGTCGATTTCGATGAGGCCAACCTGACACCGATGGCGCGCAGTTTCTACGCTGAATCCAAACGGGTCAGGAACGATCGGATAAAGAGGGACCTTGGCGTCACGCTTCTCTACCCGGACTATCGGTCAGGGCTTGAGTCCCTGCTGGAATTCGAACCCGACCTCAAGCTCGAACCACACCGATAGCGAATTCCGATCCCGGCCCGTATTCGGTGTCAGGCCTGTCCATCCGACCGGTCGGCAATGCCCAGAACTTCCAGCACCTTCGCCTCGACATGACCTGAATTCAGTTCCGCCGCGTCATACATCTCCCGAGGACTGGCCTGATCGATGAATACATCCGGAAGCGCCATCGAGCGGAACTTCAGGCCAGTGTCGAACACGCCTTCTTCGGCAAGAAGCTGCACGACGTGGCTACCGAAACCACCTACCGCGCCTTCCTCGATGGTGATCAGCGCATCATGCTCCGTTGCAAGCCGCAGAATCAGGTCCCGGTCGAGCGGTTTCGCGAAACGCGCGTCCGCCACAGTCGGAGTCACGCCACGCTGCGACAGCGCTTCGGTCGCATCCATAACTTCCTTGAGTCGCGCACCGAATGAAAGGATCGCGACATCGGCCCCCTGCCGAATCATGCGTCCCTTGCCGATCTCGAGCCTTTCGCCATGCTCCGGGAGTTCGACTCCAACCCCCTCACCCCGCGGGAACCGGAAGGCGATGGGGCCAGTGTCATGCGCCACGGCGGTCGCCACCATATGCCGAAGCTCGGCCTCGTCGGCGGCGGCCATCACCACGAAACCCGGTAGGTTGGTGAGATACGCGACATCGTATGCACCGGCATGGGTCGCACCATCGGCGCCCACCAGTCCGGCGCGGTCGATGGCGAAACGTACCGGGAGTCCCTGCAGTGCGACGTCATGCACCACCTGATCATAGCCGCGCTGGAGGAATGTCGAATAAATCGTGCAGAAAGGTCTCATACCTCCGGCGGCCAGGCCGGCGGAGAAGGTCACCCCGTGCTGTTCGGCTATACCCACATCGAAGCAGCGGCTTGGATGGCGGTCGGCGAATAGATTAAGCCCGGTGCCGTCCGGCATCGCCGCCGTCACCGCCACGATCCGTTCGTCGCGTGAGGCTTCGTCAAGCAAAGAGGTGGCGAAGACACTCGTATAGCTTGGCGCGTTCGCGGCCACTTTTTTGGATTTACCCGTCTCCGGATCGAATTTTCCGACGCCGTGGCCTTTGTCCCGCGCGGATTCTGCGGGTGCGAAACCCTTGCCCTTCTCAGTGATCACGTGAATGAGCGTCGGGCCGGCAGCGCGCTCCCGGACCGTGCGTAGGACGGGCAGCAACTGCCCGAGATCATGACCGTCGATGGGGCCGACATAGGAAAAACCAAGCTCCTCGAACAGCGTTCCGCCGATAGCCACGCTTTTCAGCGCCTCAGCCGTGCGCTTCGCGGTATACCGCAGTGGCTTTGGCAGCAGGCTCACGGCTCCTTTGGCGGCCGCTTTGAGCTCCTGGTAAGGGGTTCCGGAATACAGGCGGGACAGGTATGACGACATCGCGCCGACAGGTGGAGCGATCGACATGTCATTGTCGTTGAGAATGACAATGAGTCGTTTGCCCACATGGCCCGCATTGTTCATCGCTTCGAACGCCATTCCGGCGCTCATCGCCCCATCTCCGATCACGGCGATGGCATCGCCAAGGGCCGGCTGCAGCGTACCGCCGAGATCACGGGCGACGGTGAGCCCCAAAGCGGCGGAAATCGATGTCGAGGAATGGGCTGCGCCGAAAGGGTCGTACGGACTCTCGCTACGTTTGGTGAAGCCGGACAAGCCCCCTTTCTGCCGGATTGTCCGAATGCGGTCACGCCGGCCGGTGAGGATCTTGTGTGGATAGCTTTGATGACTGACATCCCAGATCAACCGGTCATTGGGGGTATCAAACACCGCGTGCAGCGCTACCGTCAGTTCCACGACGCCAAGTCCGGCTCCCAGATGCCCACCCGTCTCGCTGACGGCACTGATGGTTTCGGCACGCAGCTCATCGGCCAATCGGCGAAGATCCTGATCCGAGAGAGCCTTTATATCCGCTGGAATCCGTATACGGTCAAGCGTCGGGGTTTGGGGTTCATGTGACATATGTACAACCTCCAAGAAACCGGTTTTCACATCCTGCGCGAGACCGCGAACCGCGCCGCCTGCCGCAAATTCTCCGCCTGTCGGCCGAAGGACTCCAGCGCAGCCTCGGACTCGACCACAAGCTGTTTCGCACGTACCTTAGCGCCGTCGAGTCCCAAAAGCGATACAAATGTCGCTTTTCCGGCTGCGGCGTCCTTCTGTACCCGCTTGCCAGCCAGCGCGCCATCGCCCTCCGCATCGATTATGTCGTCAGCGATCTGAAACGCGAGACCGAGCGGGCGGGCGTATCGGCGCATCGGCTCGGGATCCGCGCCAGCGAGAAGCGCACCGGTGGTACAGGACCATTCAAACAGGGCACCGGTCTTTGCCATCTGAAGTTCGTTGATCTCGTCCAAGGTAAGAGGTCGATCCGCTTTCTCGGCGGTGATATCGAGAACCTGCCCCCGTACCATGCCCCACCCACCGGCCCCCACGGAAAGTGTTTCGATCAACTCGAGCCTCGTTGCCGGGGCACCCATCACTTCGCTGGAGAGAACCTCAAAAGCCAGCGTCTGGAGCGCGTCACCTGTCAGGACGGCCGTCGCCTCGTCCCATTTCACGTGTACGGTCGGTCGCCCACGCCGCTGATCATCATCGTCCATACACGGCAGGTCGTCGTGAACCAGCGAATAGGCATGGATCGCTTCAACGGCCGCCGCCGCTGGCGCCGCACGGTCCGTCCCGATACCGTGCAGTCCCGCGCTCTGCAGCACCAGAAACCCTCGCAGCCCCTTTCCTCCCGCGACGGCGTAAAGCATCGGCTCGGCAAGTGGCGTGGGCGCCCGCGAACCGATCGCTTCCGCCAGAAAGGCCTGGGTTATGGCTGATGCCTCCCTCAGTGCGGTCAGAAAGGACACGGATCGCTGACCTGGCTTGCCCCCGTGGGCTGCCCCTGTTCATCGAGCGTGATCGCCGCGACCTTTTCCTCGGCTTCTTTCAGCTTTTCCTCGCAGCGCATTTTTAGCGCCGCACCGCGCTCATATAACCGAATCGAGGCTTCGAGCTCCACATCGCCCGACTCCAGCTGTCCAACAACGGATTCCAGCTCGCGCATCGCTTCCTCAAAACTCATTTCATCGACAGGGCCGTCGCTCATATCACCTCCACTGGGATTTCCGGTTTACTTGTGCGAATCCGATCCTCGCTGTTTGGAAAGATAGCCGCATTTCGCATGAATGCCAAGTGCGCAGATTGTACCAGCCTTCGGATGCGCTCGAAAGTCCGCGAAGAGGGCGCTAGCCAGGTACAGCCATCAGGCCCTCCACATGTGTGGAGACGCTGGCCGCGAGCGCGTCAAGATCGTATCCGCCCTCCAATGTGGACACCAGGCGTCCTTCGCAGATTTCTCCCGCTGTTTCGCAGAGCCGACGCGTCAGCCATGCAAAGTCCGCGACAGACCACGTAAGGCTGGCCAGGGGATCCGCCTGATGGGCATCGAACCCGGCCGAGACCAGCATCAGTTCCGGATCGAATTCAGTCACCACCGGCAAAATCACATCATTGTACATCTGGCGCATTTCCGCTCCACCGGTCATCGGGTCGAGTGGAACGTTCAACACATTGCCATGCGCCCCGCGTTCGTCGGAAGCCCCGGTACCGGGATAGAGCGGCATCTGGTGGGTCGAGCAGAACAGAACCCGCTTCTCGTTCCAAAGCAGATCCTGCGTGCCATTGCCGTGATGGACGTCAAAATCAACCACGGCGACCCTGCCAAGTCCATGCTCGTCCAGCGCGCGCTTCGCGGCGATCGCGATGTTTCCGAACAGGCAGAAACCCATGGCCCGAGCGGTCTCGGCATGATGGCCGGGTGGGCGCATCGCCACGAATGCGTTGTCCGCTTCGCCGCACAGGACGGCGTCAACCGCTGCGCAGCAGCCGCCGACCGCCCGCCGCGCGGATTCCAGCGAGCCCTGCGATACATGGGTGTCCGGATCAATCGAGCGGTTACCGTTCGCGGGAATCGCCGCTTCGATTTTACCGACATAGCTTTCGGGATGACAGCGCAGGAGTTCCGAGCGATGGCATTCAGGCGCTTCGCGGCGATCAAGCCCCGCGAATCGATCCACCTCCAATGCGGTCATTATGGCCTCGAAGCGGGCCACACGCTCGGGATGGCCCGGCGGTGTGATATGGTTCAGGCTTGAGGAATGGGTGAATAATGCTGTGGTCATGGCCACAAAAAACCGCAATACCGCGTCGGTCACAAGTCTCCGGGCGGCAAAATCGTCGACGACAGGAATGAACGGTCCATTTTCGCCCGCATTTCGAACCGATCACCAAGGGCGCGTATCAATCGGGTACCAACATATATCCGACGCCTCGAATGGTTTTCAGATAACGGGGCTGCTTGGAATTCGGTTCGATTTTCCGCCTCAAACGCGTGATCTGAACATCCACCGCCCGCTCCTGCGCCTGCCCGTGGCCACGACCCAGATCCTCGACGAGTTTCGTGCGGCTCAGCGTTTCCCCGAGCGCGGCGCTGAACAGCAGCATCAACTGGGATTCGGTTGCGGTCAGTCTGACGAGATCATCGCCGCACCACATCTCACCCCTTTCGAGGTCGTAACGTATCGTGCCAAGCGTGATGAATTTAGGCGTTTGTTTCGAGATTTCGGGGACCGGTGCACGGCGCAGGATCGCATTGATGCGCAAAAGCAGCTCTTTCGGCTCGAATGGCTTGGGAAGGTAGTCATCCGCACCCGCCTCAAGGCCGTCGATCCGGTCTTCGGTCTCGGACTTTGCCGTCAGCAGAAGGATCGGTACGGTGACGTCTTCATCACGCAGGTTTTTCGTCAACCTCGCGCCATCCTCACCCGGCATCATGACATCGAGCACGATCAGGTCGAATTCCAGCCCACCGAGCAGCCGCCGCGCATGAGCCGCGTCCCGTGCGGTAGTGGCCAGGAATCCATTGCGGATCAGATAGTTCTGAAGAAGACCCCTGATCCGCTCGTCATCATCAACCACCAGGAGATGGGGCTTCGGCAAAGCGTTCATTATCCTTTCGCTCTCATCGCGTTGAAACGGGCCCGCATTTCGGGATCCATCATCGCCTCCAGCACCGTTCGGAACCCGGTGACCGCTTCAGGTCCGGACAGCTTATAGGCCGAGCGCATCCGCTTGCGCTGGACAGCGGAAAGCTCCGATTCGAGCGCTCGGCCCCGCTCGGTAAGGTAGAGGTTGCGCTCGCGCCTGTCACTGTGACCGACGCGGCGGTCGACCAAGCCGTCCGCGATCAACGCACGCAATACCCTGTTCAGGGACTGTTTCGTCACACCAAGCGTGTATAGCAGGCTGTTCACGGTAATTCCCGGATTGCGGTTTATGAAATGAATGGCTCGATGGTGCGCCCTTCCGTAGCCCTTGTGCGAAAGTATCCGGTCTGGATCGGAGGTAAAGCCTCGATAGGCGAAGAACATCGCCTCAATGCCTTTTCGCAACTGCTCATCGGTAAGATAAAGAAGTTGTTCACCACCATGGCCTAAAGATCCGCTTTCCGCCATCTCACCATCCCAAATTCACGAGATCACCCGAAATATTTAAGTCAGTCTTGTTGACATTCCAAGGCCTATTCGATACCGATTCGTGAATTTTGCGCAAATCAGCATCCGAACCGGTCACGATTTGCGCAGCGATCGAAAACCGGGGCCGCATAGCCCGCTGATAAGGAACGGTCTCATGGGTGCAGGATACGGTGACCGCGACGGCTGGATCTGGCTTGACGGGGATCTGGTGCCCTGGCGCGGCGCGAACGTGCATTTGCTGACACATGCGATGCATTACGCAAGTTCGGTTTTCGAGGGCGAGCGTGCCTATAGCGGCAAGATATTCCTGAGCCGCAGGCATTCGGAGCGCCTGATCCATTCGGGTAGGTCCATTGATATGCCTGTTCCCTACACCGTCGATGAAATCGAGGCGGCGAAATATGACGTGCTCAGGAAGAACGGTCTATCGGATGCCTATGTGAGAGCTTTCGCTTGGCGAGGTGCCGGGGAGGATATGGGCGTGGCTTCGGCGAAGAATCCCGTTCGGGCCGCGGTGGCCGCATGGGAATGGGGTGCTTACTATGGCGATGCGAAAATGAAGGGGGCCCGGCTTGATGTATCGAAGTGGAAGCGCCCTTCGCCCGAAACGGCGCCATGCTTCGCTAAGGCATCCGGACTGTACATGATCTGCACGATGTCCAAACATGCCGCCGAGG
This sequence comes from uncultured Rhodobacter sp., assembly GCA_965201085.1. Classification (GTDB taxonomy): domain Bacteria; phylum Pseudomonadota; class Alphaproteobacteria; order Rhodobacterales; family Rhodobacteraceae; genus JAPOUP01. Next base: position 92,748 of record CBDAVS010000041.1, read on the forward strand.
CGAAAGGCTGTTCGGACGCTATGATGCTGGATCACCGCGGTTTTGTCGCGGAGGCCACCAGCGCCAACATTTTCTTCGTTCGGGACGGAGAGGTACATACTCCCAAACCGGATTGTTTCCTGAACGGGCTGACCCGCCAAACGGTGATCGGCATGCTGCACGACCGGCGGATCAAGGTGCATGAACGTCACATCGGGCCGGGTGAGCTTGATGGGTTCCAGCAATGTTGGCTAACGGGAACGGCCGCCGAGGTGACTCCGGTTGGACGGATCGGTGATTATAACTTTGAGGTCGGAACGCTGACACGTGACATCGCCAATGCGTACGAGCGGTTGGTACGCACGTAGAACGGGCCGGAGTCAACGCTTCAGTTTCCGCCCACAAGATCGACTTCAGCGCGCAGCGCTTCCATCAACTGCTTCAGTGCGTCAACGTAGATTTTTGATGTCAAACGCCCATTGGCATCGAATTCGCTGCGGGCCGCGGCGACCATAACCGGAGCGCCGTTGACCACACGTGGGCGAAACGCCTGAAGCGCATGACGCATGGCGTACTGCGCCACCTCTCCACCGCCACGTCCCGCGGCGGATGACATCACAGCCACGGGTTTATCACGCCAAGGATTTCCTTCGACCCGGCTTACCCAGTCAAGCGCGTTCTTCAGAACGCCGGAAATCGATTTGTTATACTCCGGGCCGGAGATGAGAACCGCATCTGCGGCGGCGATCTGGTCGGCAAGACGCTGCACTTCGTCAGGTATTCCCGTTTCTTTCTCGACATCGCC
>CBDAVS010000042.1:0-139914 GCA_965201085.1 uncultured Rhodobacter sp.
GTCGGCCGACGGGGCGAAGCGCCTCAGGGAGGCCGCGCCCGCGGCGCGAAAGCCTCCGCCGGCGTCAGGTAGCCGGGCGCCTTGCGGGGGCGCGCGTTCAGGATGTCCTGGACCCGCTTCACGCGGGCGTCCGTGACCTGCCGCAGGTCGGTCCCCTTCGGCAGGTACTGGGGCGGCAGCCCGTTGGTGTGCCCGTTCAGGCCCCGCTCCCATGAGTGGTAGGGCGTCGGGAGGAAGAAGTTGGCCTCCAGCGCCTTCGCCACCTTCGCGTGCCCCGCGAACTCCCTGCCGCTGTCCGCCGTGATCGTGTGGACCCTGGTGCCGGGACCCTCGGGAAGGTCGGTCATCGCTCCGCCGACCGCCTCCGCCCTCTTTCCGTCAACCCGTTGGACAGGCGTGAATTCCGGGCATCTGTCCACAGGAGACACCACCGCACCGCCGTGTCCCCCGCCGATCACCGTGTCCGCTTCCCAGTCGCCGATCCTCGCCTTCGCCCCGCCCTCTTCCGGGCGCTCCGGGATGTCCCTCCGGCCCGGGATGTGACCCCGGCCCGCGTGGCGACCACCCTGCCGGTCCGGTTCCTTTCCCCGCCGCCGCAGGTGCCCGCAAAGAGTTCCTCCGTCCCTGCGGTCCGCGCGTACGAGGTCGTATATCCGCTGACGGCCGACCATGCCGGGGTCCTCCAGCCGGAGACGCCCCGGGACCTGTTCCGGGCTCCAGCCCTCCTCCAGATGCCCCACGACCTTCGCCCAGCGCTCCTCCGTCAGCTTCCCCGGGACCGAAGAGGCCTCGCTCCGGCGCCCGGTGGCCTTCCTCCGCGCCTGTCCCTGCCGGTAGCACCGCCCGCCGATGGCCCCGTCCGAAAGCCCGCCTTTCCCCGTCGCGTATATCCGGCATCTTCCGTCGAAGGTCAGATGACGGTAGCCCTCGGGCATGACACTCTCCTGTCCTGCGCACAGGGACTGTCGCCGTTATCCGGCCGGTTCGCAGGATGCCGCACCCGGAACGCGGCTTCCCACCATCAACGGTGTTGCACTTCAGAGCGGAACGGGGGTCGTGAGGACACTTCGATGCCGAATGACATATCGAAATCAGAGGCGACTTGCGTAGTATGATGCTGTGTCTTCGATACCGCAGTATCCACCCATCTCCGAGCCAATAAGGTATGAATACAGCACCATGACACTCACTGATACACGATTGATCGAAGTTGAATTTCCGCTGAAGCAGGTTTCACTGGATTCAGTTCACGAAAAGAATGTACGGCACGGACATATCTCCACCTTGCATATTTGGCCAGCCCGTCGACCGTTGGCTGCCTGCCGAGCGGCACTGGGTGCAACATTACTGCCGGATCCGGGCGAGGCGATGGAGCGAAAGGAAATCTACCGCCGGCTTGCTGGAGAGGTCGTCAATACCGTCAAGTCCGACCGCCCAGGAGTAAGAACTGTTGAACAGCACCGATACGAAACCCGTGGAGGCATACTCCATTGGGGACGGGAGAGCAGTCTGGACTTGGAATGGTTCCGATCTAAAATTCGCGAGGCACACGGCGGCCGTGCACCTAGAGTGTTGGATCCATTTGCTGGCGGTGGCGCTATCCCGATTGAGGCAATGAGGCTTGGCTGCGAAGCCACGGCCGCTGACATCAATCCAGTCGCTTGGCTCCTCCTTAGATGCACACTGGAATACCCCCAACGGTTCGCTGAAGAGACCTTACCACTACCAGATTTCGTTCGCTCCGACACCAGGTTTATGGAAGCGTTCCTAAAAGCTCATGGGTTAAAGGGCAAAGCACTCGCACGGCGGCTAAACGCACTAAATCCCGTGGATAGCGATAGTGCGGAACCACCGTTAGTCGGATTAAATAATGAATTCAATCTACAGGCTGACCTGGCTTGGCAATTGCGCGCCTGGGGCCGGCACGTGCTTGAACGTGTTCGCACGACACTAGCGAAACGTTATCCAACCTATGCGGAGTTTCAGCCCCTCGTAGCTGATGGAACACCGTTCAAGCAACAGCCACCTAAATTGCTGACGCCCGATGCGAAAGGTTTGACGAACGCCGAACCCTTGAATGCGCATTTTAACGCTGCCTGGCTCAAAGACCCCCGCAACCCACGCTGGGTGGTCAAGCCGACCGTGGCTTACCTGTGGGCACGTACGGTTCGCTGCAAAGGCTGCAGAGCGATGCTGCCTTTACTCAAGACGCGCTGGTTGTGCCGGAAAGACGACAAGCGCGTGCTACTCAGCATGCAACCAAAGGCGGACGGGGTGGACTTCAACATCGAAATGGAAGTTCCGCAAGTCGGAGGTAACGCGGCCCAGCGGCGCATTCACGACAAAAAGATCGGTGCTGGAACTATGAGTCGCAGCGGTGCTCGCTGCCCATGCTGCTCTTCAGTCATGACGATGGAAGATATTCGATTAGAGGGTCGTGCCGGAAATCTGGGTTCGGTGATGACAGCAGTAGTCGTGGACGGGCCAAAGGGCAAAGAATACCGCCTGCCGGAAACGGAGGAATTACACACTTCGTACGTCGCTCGGAAGGAATTATCTGAACTCTATGAACAGACTCCCTTCGGTCTACCGACAGAGCCTTTGCCGGGAAAGGAAGCTCTTGGCTTTCGTATCCCACTATACGGGTTCGACCGGTGGGCCAAATTATTTGCAGACAGGCAGCTCCTCACGTTAGGAACCTTCGTTCGCGAAATCAGGAATTGCACTGAAAGCATGCAGGGTGTACCTGAAGAATGGCGCAAGGCGATGGTGGCCTGCTTGGCCCTGTCAATCGGACGCCTCGCCGACCGCGGCAGCTCTTTGGCTACCTGGACCAACTAATCCCGAAAAAATTCGTAGCACTTTCGCCCGATTCGCCCTTCCAGTCGTCTGGGATTTCGCAGAATCCTGTCCACTGGAGGATACGACCGGCGGTTTCATACAAGCGGTCGAATGGATCGCACGTGTGGTCGAGCACCTCCAAACAGCCGCCAAGGGAACTCCCAAGACAACGGTTTTGCAGCAATCTGCGGCAGAGCTCAATTCTGGAGGGTTTGACGTCATCTGTACAGATCCACCCTACTACGACGCCATTCCCTACTCCGATCTGATGGATTTCTTCTATGTTTGGCTGCGCAGGGTTTTGCATGACGTAATACCAGAGAGCAATCCTGTTTTCGCCCAACCGCTTGGCCCTAAGAGTTTGAATCATAAGTCACTGATATGATCAAACCATTGTCTTTCATGGAGTTGACGCCCTCGCCACCCGCCTGGGCGGGAACCGGCGGGCGGCCAGCGTTCGTTCGTGCCTCACTCACGCCCGGACCGGTGGCGCGTGATGCCTCACCCCGGATGCCGGCGGGTTCCCGCAGAGGCGCCCGTAGTCCTTCGACAGGCGGCGGCACCGGCCCGTCCAGGCGAAGGTCCGCTCCACGGCCCACCGGCGGCATGGAACAGTGAAACCTTTGACATCCTCCGGTTTTCCGACGGTCCCGGTCACGTCCGGCAACCCCATCCCCCCAGGCCGCTCCCGCAGCTTCGGACCCGCGTGGCCACCGTCTCCAGCAGCTCCGCGATCAGGTCCGGTGCGCCGTCCCGGTCCTGGATGTCGGCGGTGTGAACCGTCATGACGACCGGCGTGCCACCGGCGTCCACGATCAGGTGCCTTTTCCTCCCCTTCACCTTCCTGCCGGCGTGGTGGCCGCGGGGGCCGCCGCTCTCCGCGGTCCTCACCGACCGGCTGTCGACCGGGCCGGCGGCCGGCTCCGCGGAGCGCCCCGAACACCGACCGAAGGTCGACCTCGCGCGGCCGTCCCATCCTTCCCCGCTTCGGCGGCATCGGCCCGATGACGGTCCATTCGGCGTCGGTCAGGTCGTTTTGGCTGTGGTCGTCCGGGCGCTTATGGAGCTGTTGGGTGGTCCTGTTCCAGGGCATGGCGATCTCCGGATCTGGTTGCGTTCACCAACCGGAATGCCACATCCTGCGGGACCACTCAACTTATGGAACAAACTCTAAGTGGGATAGCGGCGCGGCAGACGGTGAACTAATTGATGACGCCAGTCGCTTCGGCGGCGATAAAAGCCTGTCGAAGAAAACATATGAAGACGGTATGGCGCGTGCATTTCAGGCATGCCACTCGTCGCTGAACGCTAAAGGTCGACTGGTGGTGGTGTTCGCAAATAAGTCACCGGACGCTTGGGAGACTCTAGCCGCAGCCTTGATCCGCTCCGGTTTCGTGGTCGTCGGTTCCTGGTCGAAACAGACAGAAATGCAGAACCGGCAACGTTCGCTAGGCTCTGCCGCTTTGGCCTCCTCGGTCTGGCTGGTCTGCCGCAAACGCCCGACAACAAGGCCTGGATGGGATTCAGCAGTGCTGTCCGAAATGCGCGAAAACATAACGCACAAGCTGCGCGACTTCTGGGATGCGGGCATCCGTGGACCGGATTTCGTATGGGCGGCGACGGGACCAGCGCTCGAAGCCTTTTCCCTCTATCCAGTCGTAAAGAAGGCCGATGACCCAGTAGCTGCGATGACCGTCTCCGAGTTCCTACAGGAGGTTCGCCGGATGGTGGTCGATTTCGTAGTCGGTCGAGTATTGACCGAAGGAAGCGGGGCGGAAGCGACGACCGGTCTTGACGACGTAACCACCTATTACCTTCTGCACCGCGGTGATTATGGTCTGAAGGAGGCTCCGGCAGGGGCGTGTATCTTGTACGCACTGTCCTGCAACCTGACCGACCGTGAGCTTTCCGATCGCTTCGAGATCCTTTCGCGTCCAGGCAGCGATCAGTGCAATGAGCTTGAAAACACTGAAACGGACACGGTAGGTGACGTTGCGGAAACAGGTGGCGGAGGCGGTAAGGTTCGGTTGCTTCCTTGGACCCGGCGCAAAGCGAAATGGCTTGGCCAAGAAGGCCCGGGCGGAAATCCGGCGCCACTGATCGACCGGGCTCATCGCCTTATGCATTTATGGCGTGCCGGAGACGAAGCGAAGGTCAACAACTATATCGATGATAAAGGGCTCGGGCGACATTCGCTTTTCGCTCGGCTCATTCAGGCGCTGATCGAGTTGGCACCCACTGGTTCAGAAGAACGGGCCATTCTCGAATCCCTTTCCAACCATATGGCCACACGCTCTGGCCTTGCACGGGTTCGTCAGGGGGAACTTTCAATTCCTCCCGAAAAAGACAGGCCGTCGGAAAGATGACAAAGGAAAGCGCCTTGTTCACCAACACCGAACGGATAAAGCCTGATCAGTCAATGCCGAACGGAGCGCGCTTTTACCGCTGCGCTTTGCAAATCAACCCATTCTCCTATCTTCAACAACCCCCCGTTCCGCTCTGAAGTGCAACACCGTTGATGGTGGGAAGCCGCGTTTCGGGTGCAGCATCCTGCGAACCGGCCAGATAACGGCGACAGTCCCTGTGCTCAGGATAGGAGAGTGTCATGCCCGAGGGCTACCGTCATCTGACCTTCGACGGAAGATGCCAGATATACGCGACGGGGAAAAGCGGGCTTTCGAACGGGGCCATCGCCAGGCGGCCGGGCCGCCATCCGGCCACCATATCGCGGGAGACGCAACGGCGGCGGGCGGGGATACCGGCAGGGACAGGCGTGGAGGAAGGCCACCGGGCGCCGGAGCGAGGCCTCTTCGGTCCCGGGGAAGCTGACGGAGGAGCGCTGGGCGAAGGTCGTGGGGCATCTGGAGGAGGGCTGGAGCCCGGAACAGGTCCCGGGGCGTCTCCGGCTGGAGGACCCCGGCATGGTCGGCCGTCAGCGGATATACGACCTCGTACGCGCGGACCGCAGGGACGGAGGAACTCTTTGCGGGCACCTGCGGCGGCGGGGAAAGGAACCGGACCGGCAGGGTGGTCGCCACGCGGGCCGGGGTCACATCCCGGGCCGGAGGGACATCCCGGAGCGCCCGGAAGAGGGCGGGGCGAAGGCGAGGATCGGCGACTGGGAAGCGGACACGGTGATCGGCGGGGGACACGGCGGTGCGGTGGTGTCTCCTGTGGACAGATGCCCGGAATTCACGCCTGTCCAACGGGTTGACGGAAAGAGGGCGGAGGCGGTCGGCGGAGCGATGACCGACCTTCCCGAGGGTCCCGGCACCAGGGTCCACACGATCACGGCGGACAGCGGCAGGGAGTTCGCGGGGCACGCGAAGGTGGCGAAGGCGCTGGAGGCCGACTTCTTCCTCCCGACGCCCTACCACTCATGGGAGCGGGGCCTGAACGGGCACACCAACGGGCTGCCGCCCCAGTACCTGCCGAAGGGGACCGACCTGCGGCAGGTCACGGACGCCCGCGTGAAGCGGGTCCAGGACATCCTGAACGCGCGCCCCCGCAAGGCGCCCGGCTACCTGACGCCGGCGGAGGCTTTCGCGCCGCGGGCGCGGCCTCCCTGAGGCGCTTCGCCCCGTCGGCCGACGGGGGAGAGGGAATTCCGCAGGCGCGCCCGCCCGGTTTCGGTCGGGCCACCCCTTCCCTCGCCCGGACGGGCGCGCCACCTCCCGCCGCGGGGCCCTGCCGCCGCCGGGAGGCCCGGTTACGCTCCGATCCGAAGGGACAGCCGCCGTATTCCGCGTGGAATCCGGGGCCCTGGCCGGAAAATCCCTCAACACCGGCCCGCCTCCTCCGCTCGGGCCACGCCCTCGCTCCGGAGGCGGGCCGGTGTTGCACTTCGGACTGGAAGTGGGGTGAAATGAAGAATGGCTCGAAAATGCCTTTCAGCTGATGATCGTCAGTTTTGGTCAGTTGAGGCCAAACTCGGATATTTTATTGGGGCTTCGAATCTGTTCGCTGATTGGATTCCGGTGCTTCCACCGGTTCGAAGACTATGACGTCGAGGTTTTCGATGCCGCAAAATGCAACCTCAATACGTTGCCTTACGACGTTCCAAATAAGGTCACCGAGCCCACAGCCTAATGCAGGGATAGCGATCGACCGGATTGCTTGTTCATCGATCACTGTTGTCAGATCCACCAATCCGGTATCTAGTGTCCGCCAGAAAACTGCCAAGGTATGGCTTTTTGCGGTAAATGACGGAATCCGCCTTGCGAAAAATCATCGGATATGGCGGTCAGGGTATGCCGCGGAATCCGGCAATCCTCCCCTCGGGAGGGCCCCATGCGCAGGGTCCACGACTCCCAGCGGCGGCCCGACGCCCCCGACATCAGGAGGATCAGGCCGACCGTGAAATCGAGGGACGACATCCCGGCGATCCTGATCGGCCTCCAGGACCCCTGCAGCGACGAAGGGACCCGAAAGCGGCTGTTCCGGCTTCCGGACAGGATGGTGCTGCCCGGAAGGAGCCGCCGGGTCGGCAGGCCGGGGATGGAGCCGTTGACCATCCCGGTGCCGGGGGTCGTGAAGCAGGGTCCCGGGTGCGGTTTCGACCGGCTTCAGGACCTGGCGAACGGGCACCGGACGATCCGGCGAAGGCCGGAGGCCGGGCCACGGATCATGGGACGTGGACGGATACGGATACGAATACCAGCGTCTGGTTGACAGCGTGTCGCTCCTCACGCCGGAACTCCTCGCCGAGGTCGGAAGGATGGTCGTGGAGAGGGGCCACAGGGTGGCCGGAAAAAGCCTGGCGCCGCGTTGCGCGGCCGCCGCCATTCCTTCGTGGCCGGGACCGACGTCCACCATCCGACCGACCGCAGCCTGCCGATGGACGCGGCGCGGTGCATGGTCCGGGACGTGTCCCGGGCCTGCGGGCGGGCCGGGGCCGCTCCGGCTGGCGCTGAAGCTGGCGGACAGGGCGGAGGCGGGCCGCGCGGAGATCGGCGGCAGGTTGGGTATCCCGGGCCCATCGGACAGTATCCGGGGCTTCATCGGCCATGTCAGGCACCGGGCGGACCTGACCGGACGGCGGATCCTGAAGGGAGGGACGGTCCCGCACCGCGGGAAGGTGCACCCGATATCCGGGCCGCACACGCGCTGGATATCGAAGGGAAAGGCCGGGGCCCCGGTGGAGCCCGGCGTTCCGGTCCGTGTCCCTGAGGACCGCCACGGATTCCTCCCGCACCGTTCCGTCATGTGGGAGGGGAGCGACGTGGACGTGGCGTTCCCGATGGGCGGGGAGGCGCGGGCCCGGTTCCCGGATCTCTCGGTGGTGAGCTTCGACAGGGGTCCGCACAGCCCCCCGGACCGGCTGGGGCCTGCCGGGATGCCGGAGCCGACGCCATGCCGCGGAAAGGCAGGCTGTCGAAGGCGGACCGCGTCCGGGAAAGCGGGGAGGCGTTCCGCGGGGCGCGGCGCGCCCATGCCGCCGGCGGGTCGGCGATCAACAGCCTGGAGCACCGCGGCCTGGACCGCGTCGGCGGCCACGGAAAGGAGGGATTCGCCGGCGCCGTGGCGCTGGCGGTGCCGGCCGCGAACGTCCACCGCCCCGGCCTGATGCCGCCGGCGAGGGAGCGCCCCGTGCTTCCCGCCGCCGCCTGACCGGGGCGTCCACCGGTGAACCGGCCCATGGAAGGCCCCGCCGCTGCGGGGCCCGGGCGGCGCTCCGACGGGCCCGGCCACGGCCCCGTGAAGCCGGAATCCGCCGGATTCGGCCCTGTCACCGGAAAAACACGGGGTTTTCTGGCAGACACTATGTAATCAGCGCCGTCAAACCGTTCGGCTGTGGCATCAGCCGTCATCATCAGCTTCTTCGGAGTCATGATATCAGGATGGGTATAACCCAATTGACGATTGACCTCGTTACTGGCACTGTTTCTCTGCCTGACGACCAGATGTCTGAACTGGAATCTGGCGAGGAAGTCCACCAGGGTGATGCTGGCAAGAACGATCTCAGCCACATGAGGCATCGATCCCATTTCAGCGGCGCCTGCGGCTCAGCCAGAAATCCATCCCAAAATCCCGGAGTAGGCTGGCACATGGTGGAGCGGGGTGTCGGTCTCAGCAATCGCCGGACGAAGTAATCGAAGACCAACCGGAAGCAGTCGAAGCCCCCACCGGCAGTTCTTACCGCTATGCTGCGGAACCCACCGGAGTCGCGAACCGTTTCAGGTTGCCCGTCGTCGGGTCGCGGATGGGGTCAATGGAATACTGCGCAAGGTAGGCGCGGCGCGGCCTGCCGGTGCGGTTCTCGCCGGAGCGGTGCAGGGTCCGGCTGGAAAATGCGACAACCGTTCCCGCCGAACAATTCATCGCAAGCCCAGAATCGGCCCCGAAATATCCGTTGAGTTCGTCCGTACCGTCCAGGCGCTCATGGGAATCGATGCCGGGGTCGGCGTCAAGATCGCGGGGAATGAGATATACGCAGCCGTTCTCCTCGGTCGCGTCATCAAGCGCGACCCACAGCGAAATATAGGGTGCGTGCTCGAAACCGACATAGGCGCTGTCCTGATGCCACGCGAAGCTCGCGCCTTTGCCGGCGCCCTTGACCACGAACTGCTCGTTGAACAGCAGCCCGTCCGGTCCAAGGCAATCCCGAAGGATCCGCCCGACCCTGGGGCCAAGAACGAATTTGGCAAGTTCGGGAAAATCCATATGACGGTGACGCAGGAACCGACGCGCCTCTCCCTGACCGATATTGTGCAGCCCGGTCCCGCCGTCCTTCGGAGGTTCGGCCAGAAGCGTGTCGCAGATCGTTCTCAGCATGCCCAGTTCGCCGTCCTGAACCGCATTCTCGAAAATGGCGTAACCGTTGCGTCTGAATTCTTCGAGCATCGTCGAACGACCTTCGGTTGCGGTTTGACCGGTCCCGAAACCGCGGATTTTCCCGGCGCGGTATTGGGCATGGTCCGGGTATTCGCTCAACGCGTTTGACCGCTCCCCGTGGGAAAGGGAGCGGTCCTTCGCATTATGTAGCCACTTTTACTGGGTGTCGGCCATCCGGGTGGCGTCGATTTCGGCCTCGATTTCCGCCACGGCCCCCGTTAGCGCATTGAACACGCGCTCACCGCCGTCAACATTGGTCTTGAACCAATCGTAAACCGGTGACGCAGCCTCCTTGAACATCGCCTTTTCTTCAGGCGTCGGCACGTAGATATCGCCGCCCGCTTCCTGGAAGTCCTGATAGGCCTGGATTGATTTGCGCTTGGGTGAAGCGAAGGTCGCCTGCTGAAGCGCGTAGAAACCGTCCACCACAACCCGGCGCAGGGCAGGGTCAAGGGACATGAACCTTTCGTTGTTCATGAACCATAGCGCTCCCATATAGGCGTGGCCGTCAAGAGTGACATATTTCAGTCCAGCATCTGGGAACTTCATATTCATGATATCGGTGATGCCGTTCTTGGAGCCTTCGACAACGCCCGTCTGGAACGAGGTGAAGAGCTCCGGCCAGGGAATCGGGGTCGGAGATGCGCCAAGCGCCTTGACCAGTTCCTGCGGAAGGTCGGCGACCACCGTCCTGATCTTGAGCCCCTCCATGTCGGACGGCTGCGCGACGCGCCGCTGCGTGTTGGCGAAGTTGCGCCAGCCACCCGTGTTGCCGATGGTCATCAACCGCACCGCACCGTCCGAGGCGTCCTGCACCATGTTCTGCAACGTCGAAACAAAGCCGGAACCGTTCGACAGAACGGCTTCTGCGACGCGGTCGTCGCTCATCAGATAGGGAAGGTCCAGAACCTGGACGAATGGGAAAATGTTCGCCGTTCCACCAGAGGTCGAGATAACGATATCGATATTGCCGTCCGCGAGACCGGCCAGACATTCGGTGCCGTTCGAACAAAGCTGCGTTCCGATGAAAAGTTCGACGTTGATCGCGCCGTTGGACGCCTGCTCGACAAAGTTCTTGAAGACGACAAGTCCATCGTAATCCTCATCGTTTTCGTTGGAATTGGCCGTCGCGCGGAGGTTGATCGTCTCAGCATAGGCCGAGAGCGAGCCGCTCGCCAGGAGTATGGCCGCAAGCGCCGTGACCGTCAGTTTCTTCATCATCTGGTTTTCTCCTATTTGTTGAGATGGAGTTAGTTAACGAACCCCGTCAGTCGGGGGATCGTCATCGAAATGGCCGGTACATACGTGATCAGGAAGATCACAACGACTTCGATGGCCAAAAATGGTAGTATCGCGCGAGCGATGCTTTCGACCCGTTCTCCACTGACCGCAGAGGCCACGAACAGCACAAGTCCCATAGGTGGGGTCGCAAGACCTACGGTCAGGTTGACGGACATGATGATCGCGAAGTGCACCGGGTGGACGCCCAGATCGGTGAAGATCGGCGCGAGAATCGGCCCGAGGATGATTATGGCGGGACCCGCGTCAAGAAACATTCCCACGATAAACAGCAGCAGGTTGATCAGGAACAGAAGGATCAAGGGGTTTTCGGTCAGGGACAGGATGAAGTCTGCGAGAATCTGAGGTGCATAGGACAGCGAAACCACGGTCTTGAACGCGATCGCGGCACCTACCAGCAGAAGAACGACGGCGGATGTCGTCGCGGCGCGGCTCAGAATCTGGGGTAGTTCCTTCAGTGAAAGTGACCGAAGCACGAACAACCCGATGACAAGGGCATAGGCGACGGCCACAGCCGCAGCCTCGGTCGGGGTGAACACCCCCGCGAGTATGCCGCCGAGTATCAGGATCGGCGTCTGCAGCGGAGTCACGGCGCGTTTGCAGACCATGCGGAAGTCGCCGCTGAACAAGCGGCGCAGACCAAGCGCGAAGCCGTGTGCGATCAGGACGCCGCCGCCGAAGGATAGCCATTGGGCTGTCGCGGATGGGTCTTCGCCCAGGGGGATGAACTGCATGGCCAGCCAGCCGAGATTGAGCCTGACAAGCGCGAAGGAAAACCAGTATTCAAGCGGCGAAAGAGTGATGTCCGTAACCGACGCACGGTGAGCCGCCGGCAGTTCGTATCGGTCGGCGAGGGCACGGATCATGAACATCAGTCCCACGCCGACAAGAATCCCCGGCACGATTCCCGCCAGAAACAGCGCGGCCACGGATTCGCCCATGACATACGCGTAGATGATCATGATGCCTGACGGCGGGATTATGGGGCCGATCACGCTGGAAGCGGCGGTAATCGCGGCGGCGAAGCGACGCGTATAGCCCTCCTTCTCCATCGCCGGAATCAGCATCGAACCCAGGGCGCTGGTGTCCGCGACCGCGCTGCCCGAAAGTCCGGCGAAAAGAATTGAGGACAGCACGTTGACCTGTGCCAGCCCGCCGCGCAGATGGCCCATCAGCGCTTGGCTGAACTCGACAAGGCGGACGGTGATGCCGCCTTTGTTCATGAGTTCCCCCGCGAGCATGAAAAACGGGATCGCCATCAGGGGAAAGCTGTCCATCCCGTTGTAGACGTTCCGGTACAGCAGGGTGATGTCCTTTTCCTGACCGTTAAGCCACAGGAGAACACCAGGTGCCGCCAGCAGTGCGAAAAAAACCGGAAGACCGATCAGCAGGAAGAACAGAAAGGCGGGAAGGAACCAGATCAGCATGCGCTCATTCCGCCATGATCTCGTCGTCGTGCGGTGCGATATCCTTTAGGTTTCCGCCGCCGCCCGAAAGGGTGATGACCGTTCGGAGAAATAACTCGACATTGACTGTGAACAGTAGAACGACGCACACGAAGAACGATGCCATCATCCAGCGCCGTGGTAACTTGACCCATTCAATAGATGTGTTGACGTAATAGAGCGAGGCTGTCTTCGCTTTGGAAAGGAATCCGTTGATCTCACCCCATCCGATGTCGATGGCAATGCCGAGTACGAGACCGGAAATCGCGAGAAGCCCCAGCGAAAGCACCGCCGCAGCGCGATCCGGAATGAAGCGAACCATCGTGTCAATCGCCACGAATCCGCCGCGGCGATAGGCCAATGGAGCGATAAAGCCGGTCATCCAGAGCATGGCGAAGCGGGCCGCTTCATCGGGCCAGGGTAGGGGATTGTTGAGTACGTACCTGAAAAACACCTGGATCAGGATGGCGACGACCATAAGGGCGATGGCTAGGATCGCGACGCCGCGTCCGATTCGAAGCGCGACTTCGTTGAATTTCTGAATCGGTATCAGAAGTCCGGTCAGCAATGCCATGTCGCCCCCTTATACACGCTGACCTTCCCGATGGTCATCCAGCCAGTTCAGCTGACAGCGGCGGAGCCTCGAACCCACCATACCGCCCCTGGCTGAACACCAATGGATCTCCATCGCGCCAACTGGCTCTGGTGACCTGCGCCACCATTATACAGTGATCGCCACCGGGATGCCTCGACACGGTGCAGCATTCAAAACAGGCCAGACATCCTTCGATAAGAGGCACACCGTGTTCGTTCGGTTTCCATTTCAGCCCACCCCAGGCAACGCCGCTTCGGGAGAAACCGTCGCTGATATGCTTCTGCTCCGCCCCGATGACATGGATCGCGAAGTGTTTGGCTTCGCTGAAGGCGGTGTAGCGCTGCGAGCGTATCGATGGTGCCCAAAGGACAAGCGGTGGATCGAGGGAAATCGAGGTGAAGCTATTGGCCGTAATCCCCAAAGGACCGAGATCGCTGTTTACGGTAACGACGGTCACACCTGTTACATAGCGTCCCAGCGCGTCCCGGAACGCGCGGTCTGCGCGACCCGGGTTGAAGCCCTGCACATGCTGTAGGTCCACGCCGCTATATATCATGGCACTTCATGGCCCAATGCCGCTGTATAGAGTTCATACCACGTCTCACGGTCCATGTTCACTTTGAAAGCGTCCGAGAACGCGTGAATTCGGGAGAGCGTGTTGGTTCCCATCACCGGCAGTATATGGGCGGGATGGGCAAGCAACCAGGACACCGCAACGGCGGCGCGTTCGACACCATCGCGTTCCGAAACCGCGTCGAGAGCAGCGTTCAGTTCCGCGCTCGCCCCGCCGGATACCAACCGACCGCCTCCAAGCGGCGACCACGCCATGATCGGGGAGCCATGTTCCTGCCAGTGGGCGACGTCACCGTTGGTGAAACCCTCATGCGCAAGCAGACTCAATTCGATTTGATTGGTTGCGATCGGATTTTGCATCGCCGAAGCTAGGAGCGACCGGTCGTGTGGCTTGAAATTCGAGACGCCCACGGTGCGCACTTTGCCACTGGCCACGACGTCGTCGAGTGCCGCTCCGGTCCGTTCGGCGTCCATCATTGGATCGGGCCGGTGGATGAGCAGAAGATCGATGTGATCGAGACCCATGAGCTTCAACGACAGATCAATGGATTCGATGATGTGGTCGGGGCTGGTGTCATAATGCTTGACCCGTGCCTTTCCGTGGCGACCGACAGGGGCGATAATGCCGCATTTCGTGACGATTTCCAACCGCTCGCGAAGTTCTGGCGCCGTCTTCAACGCGTTTCCGAGTAGCTGCTCGGATGCGTAGCCACCATATATATCCGCTTGGTCGATCGTGGTGATGCCCTGCTCCAGACAGGCCTCGATCTTGGCAAGAACGTGTTGTGCGGAGGTGTCCGAATCATCGCAGAGCCGCCACATCCCGTAAATGATCCGGCTCAGTTCAAGATCTTCGGTGAGGCGGACGCGTTCCATCAGATACGCTCCCCAACTCCAAGGGGAGTCGCCGGTGTTTGCGCGGGTACGCGGCCGTATTCATGTGGCATGGAACAGGTTTTCAGCTCAGGCATTACGCGCGCTCCGAAGGATCTGCATTCGTCGATATGCGGATAGCCCGAAAATATGAAAGCCCGTATGCCCATGTTCCGGTATTCCTCGATTTCCGAGAGTATCTGGTCGGTGGAACCGACAAGCGCGGCCCCGCAGCCTGATCTGGCGCGGCCGACACCGGTCCACAGATGTGGCTCGACATAGCCAAATCTATCCGCGAGCTCTCGGGCACGCGCCTGATGCGCGACGCCGAGGGAGATCGAATCATGGGCCCGGTCCCGTATGATGCGACCGTATTCGTCATTCAGCTCCGCCGTCAGGTGCTCCGCATATTCCTTCGCTTCGGTCTCGGTGTCGCGCACGATAATATGGACGCGCAGACCGTAGTCGAGCGTTCGGCCATAGGTTTCCGCGCAGGCATTCACGGCTTTCATCCGATCGGCGATCTGTTCCTTCGGTTCCGGCCACATCAGGTAGACGTCGCAATGGCGCGCGCAGAGGTCAAGCGCGTCGGGCGAGTAGCCGCCGAAATAGAGGAGAGGCCCGCCAGCCTGCTGATAGGGTCTGGCGGGGCCGGTCCAGAGATTCTCGAACCGGTAAATCTCCCCGCCGTAGTCGATGCGGTCCCTGCTCCAGGCCTGTTTGAGAATTTCAACCACTTCCCGGGAACGCCGGTAGCGGTAGGCGCTTTCGGCGGTTTCGCCCGGAAAATCGGAACTGATTATGTTGAGCGTCAACCGGCCTTTGAGCATGTGGTCGAGCGTCGCCACGGTACGCGCCAGCATGATCGGCTGCATCTCGCCGCAGCGCACGGCCGCCAGAAGGTTGATCCGGGAGGTAATCGGGGCGCATCCGGCGACGAAACTCAACGTATCCTGACCGACCTGATAGGAGGAGGGGCAAAGGATGTTGCGAAACCCCTGGGCCTCGGCCTCCCGTACGATGGCGCTGCAATGGTCCCAGCTGGAACGTAGATTTCCGTCAGGCACACCGAGCCGTGCATAGTCGTCCGAACAGAGCGCCGCGAACCAACTGACTTCGCAGGACGCGAGATCGGTGGAGGTGACCGGAACGACAGTCATCGGGACTCCCTGCGGGCGGTTGGACGATTTCCCTTGCCTATCACTGATCAATGGATGCATCAACAGTGTATCAATCTGGAATTCGACCATGCGCACCAGCCACTCCCTACCGCTCTACGTTCAGATAAGCGAAATGCTGATTCGCGACATTTGGGCGGGGCGGCTGCTGGATGGCGAACGTCTGCCACCGGAACGCGAGATGGCGAAACAGCTTGGCATTTCGGTGGGCACGTTGCGCAAGGCACTGGCGGATCTGACGGAAAAGGGGCTTCTGAACCGGCGGCAGGGGTCTGGAAACTATATCATGTATGGTCCGGCGATGGACAGCATCTACGCCTTTTTCAGACTGGAGCTTGCCGATGGTGGCGGTCTTCCGACGGCGGATGTCCTGTCGGTCGCCAGTCTGAACGCGCCCGATGGATTTGCCGACGGGGAGTTGGCGCATCGGATCAGGCGACTGCGCAGGTTGAGCGGAAAGCCTGCGGCGATCGAGGAAATCTGGCTTGACGCCGAATGTTCACCTTCCTTGAAGACCGAGGACCTCTCCGAATCCCTGTATCATTTCTATAAAAACAGACTGGGGCTTTGGATCCAGAAGGTCGAGGACCGAATCGGGACAGGTTTGGCCCCGGACTGGGGTGATGGACTGCTGCCGGGTGCGGAAGGAGCGCTTGGTGTCGTCGACCGGGTGAGCTGGGACCAGTATGGCCGGAACATGGAAATATCGCGGACATGGTTCGATCCCCGTCATGTCCGCTATGTCTCGAGGCTGAAATAGGGAACGTGTGCGCCATGCTGAAATACGGACTGATAGGTTCCGGCATGATGGGGCAGGAACATATCCAAAACGTAGCGCTGATCGATGGAATTGAGGTTGCCGCGATTTTCGACCCTGACGGGGGAATGCGCGAAGAGGCGGCGGCGCTGTTGCCCGAAGCGGAGATGGCGGAGAGTCTTGGAGCGCTGTTGGCCTATCCCGAACTGGATGCGCTGGTGATCGCCAGTCCAAACTATCTGCATGTCAGACAGATAGCCGAGATCGCCGGGACGCGACCGCTTCCGCTGCTTGTGGAGAAGCCGCTCTATACCGACCCGGCGGACGCGACGCTTGTCGAGCGTTTCCTCACCGACTATCCCGCGCCGATCTGGGTTGCCATGGAATACCGGTATATGCCTCCCATCGCCCGCCTTCTTGAGGAGGTGACGGATGCGACGGGCGGGGTGAAAGCGCTCGCGATCCGCGAACACCGTTTTCCGTTCCTCCCCAAGGTTGGAGACTGGAACAGGTTCAACCGCAATACCGGAGGTACGCTTGTGGAGAAATGCTGCCACTTTTTTGATCTGATGCGGTTGATCACGTCCGACGAGCCTGTACGGGTCATGGCGAGCGGGGGGCAGGCGGTGAACCACCTTGACGAATCCTATTGCGGTGAAATGCCGGATATTTGGGACAACGCCTATGTGATCGTCGAGTTCGCGGGTGGTGCGCGGGCGATGCTCGACCTTTGCATGTTCGCTGACGGTTCGAAATACCAGGAGGAGATCTGCGCGGTGGGCCCGGAGGGGAAAATCGAGGTCCGGGTTCCAGGTCCGAAGCGGTTCTGGCCCGCAGGCCAGCCCGATCCTGTCGCACGGATGACCGTAAGCCCCCGAAAGTCGGGTCAACGCAGGACAGTGGATCTGCCGGTGGACCTTCAACTGCTTGACGCTGGAGATCATAACGGCGCGACCTATTTCGAACACCAACGCTTCGCCGAGGTTGTACGCGGCAGAGCGACGCCAGAAGTGTCGCTCCGGGATGGGGAACGGGCGGTTGCAATGGGGCTTGCCGCGCAGGAGTCCGCACGAACTGGCCGAGCGGTTGAGCTTCGGGGTGCGCACTGAGTTTGCCGGTAGGGATTCACCTTCTGGTGTCCGGCGATAGGTGCTTGACCCGATACATGCCAAATATCTTGTTCGGGTTTGGCAATTTTCGCGTCGTGGGGCTGATGAAAGCTGCGGAGCTGCCTGTGCCAGCGCAGTGCCGAAGGCTTTGGATGGACCGTACGCTTCCCACCGCTGACAAGCGTATTTTGGGATATCAGGTCCGAGTCTGAGTCTCTATTGGGTTTCGGCGCCTCTGATGCAATGGATGCCGCGATGGTGTGTTCTGCAGCCCCGCCGACACGATGGAGAGATCGATGAAACGACGCCAGCTACCAGCAGGTATCGAGAGTTCTCGTACGATGCGGGAGACCGGCTATATTGCGTCGACACGACCCCGCTCGTGCGTCGGTTGGTGGAAGAAGGCTTTCAGTATGATCTCTCCCGCCCGAGTCGGTTCGGAAAGAACCTGCTGCTCGACACGTTCAGGTCGCTCTTCGAGGTGTGCGAGGAACTGTTCCGAGGCATGGACATACGCGGGCTCTGGGACTGGTCCATTCACAATCCGGCCCTCTGGCTCGACTTCGGTGGGGAATACCCAGATGCTGATGATCTGGAGCGCAGTATCCAAATGCAGATCGACGCGGCACGTAGCGCTGACCTACCGCCCTCATCCCAGACGAACGTGTTCTGGCGGGTTCGGGATTTCCTCGCCCGTCTTCACCGTGCCACAGGACGGAGGGTAGACGTCCTGGACAATTGCGATGACCCCGTCTTCAGCTATCTCTACTGGCCTGACCGTACGGCCAAAACCCAGGACTACCTCAACGGCTTGCACAGCTTCATCAAGGGCCGCGCCGCGCACATCCGCTTCATGTTCTGCACCGGCACTGGCCCGTGCCTTCGCGGTGGCGTGTTCGCCAGCATCCACAACCTGTTGGATAGCGGCTTCGACCGGCGTTACGCCACGATATGCGGTTACACCCAAGCCGAAATTGAGGAGGTATTCGCACCCGAAGTCGCCGGACTTGGCCGGAAGGACGTAAAAGAGCGCTATTTGGGTTACCGTTGGCGGAGCGGCGAGAGGGTCAACAGCCCTGAAGATGTGCTTTCTCTACTTCAGAGAGGTGGGTTTCGTCCCTGGTGGTTCGAGTCCGATTCCCATTTCCGGATCCTCCTTTACCGGACTTTGACCGAGCAGTGCATCAGTCTGATGGAGTTTGAGAACCACTTGGTGGGTGAGTCGAGTCTCTCATGCTTCGAAGATGGATATATCGGGACCGAGTCACTTCTGTTCCACATTGGATATCTGACCATCGCCGAGGAGCGGAATGATGGGTTCCATACCCACCGACTGAACTACCTCGACTTGGAGGTTGGGCAACGCCTGTGTCGCGAAATGCTCACATATCTGAGAGCGGCTGGAAAGATTCCTGCCGATGGCCGAAGGGACACGATCACAACTCTGTTTTCCAATTCGCGAATTTGCTCCAGAGCGCTTTTGTCCGCCGCTTTGCGTGTGTGTGACGCTGATTTGCAGACAACGTCTCCATTGACTTCAGTGGTTGTTCCGAGACCCGTCGCGAACCCGTAACTGGCGACCCATTGATTCGAGGATATCCAGAAGGTACTTCGCGCTCGGTTAAATCGCTGAATTTCGAAGCGGTGCGATCACGGTCTGATATCGGTGCCTATCCGCTGGTCGGGAGCATCTGTCATCAATCCAGATGGCGGTGGCTGAAGGGAAATCACCGGAAATCGGATTGCCTTCGGATGCCTTGGTATCACTATGGTCTGGCATCCAGACCCCCGTATCGAGGCGCTGCGGCGCTGTTCCCGAAGGTCCACTGTGGATAGATGTGCCAATACTGGAATGTTTTGAATTCGTGAGGGTTGGTGCGTGGAATCGGTCTGACCTTGCGTCCGCTATGGCAATGGTTGACGGACATGGGGCGGCATTTTCGTAAAAATTTCAGAAAGCCGCAGCCAGCCCAAACCGTAGCCGCTATTCGCATCGGAATCGAGCCGTTGTCGGTGATCGTTTCGGCAGTGTGGTTGAAGTTCAGGTGGTCCACTCATTTAGCCCCGGGAAAGCGAGCATGTCGATGGTTCCAGGA
This sequence comes from uncultured Rhodobacter sp., assembly GCA_965201085.1. Taxonomy (GTDB): domain Bacteria; phylum Pseudomonadota; class Alphaproteobacteria; order Rhodobacterales; family Rhodobacteraceae; genus JAPOUP01. The sequence goes on from CBDAVS010000042.1 coordinate 19,601, forward strand.
TCCCACTCACCCTTGAGCTTCTTGGTTTCAGCGCGATGTCGCTGAGAGAGGATGCCGTGTCGGTGATGGCGCTGACCCGAACCAGGGTCTAGTGATGGGACGGAGCATCGGATACCGGGGTTGGCCATGTCAGAATCACGCGATTTCTCCAACGTCATGAATCCCGTCGCCTCCGCGCGCGGATTGCCGAATGAGCATTACATATCCGATGAGGTTTTCGCTGAAGAGCGTGATGCCTTACTGTTCGCCAACTGGGCCGGAATCGGCTTCGCGAAGGATCTTGAGCCAGGTGAGGCATTGCCGATGGAATTCGCGGGTCTGCCAGTTGTCGTGCTCCGCACCAATGAGGGCCAGATCAAGGTGTTTCAAAACACCTGTCGCCACCGTGGTATGATCCTGGTGGACAGAAAAAAGCGCTTGGGCGGAGTGCTGCGCTGTCCCTATCACTCCTGGTGCTACGCGTTGACAGGAGAACTCGTGACGACTCCTCACGTGGGCGGACCCGGTATGAATCGGCATGACGGTATTCGAAGAGCCGAACTTGGACTCTTTGAAATCCGCAGTCACGTCTGGCGTGACGTGATATTCGTGAACGTGGATGGCCAGGCGCCTGAATTCGAGGATTACGCCAGCGATGTCATCGGCCGGTGGGGCGAATTCGAATGGTCGCCTCTTTTTGCGGGCGGTAAGGAAAGCGCGTTCACATTCGATATCGTCTGCAACTGGAAGCTTGCGGTCGAGAATTTCTGCGAGAGCTATCACCTTCCCTGGGTTCATCCTGGCCTTAACAGCTATTCAAGACTGGAGGATCATTACAATATCGAGGTGTCGGGCAGATTTTCGGGGCAGGGCACGCTGGTCTATCGACCGGCGACCGAAGCGGATGGCCTCGCGTTTCCGGATTTTGCCGGACTTTCGGACAAATGGGACACGGGAGCTGAATATCTGGCGGTCTATCCCAATGTGCTTCTGGGAGCACACCGGGACCATGCATTCGCGATCGTTCTGGAACCCAATGGCAAGGACCGTACCCGCGAACATGTCTCTCTCTATTACGCAACCGATGACGCCGCGAAGGGTGACGCTCTTGAGGCGCTACGAAAGAAGAACGCTGAAACCTGGTATGGAGTGTTTGAGGAAGACATCTTCGTGGTGGAGGGAATGCAGAAGGGACGCAGGGGTATTCGCTTTGACGGTGGAAAGTTCAGCCCGGTGATGGATGGTCCGACACATTGTTTCCACCACTGGGTGGCCAGCCAGATGGACGCTGCCCTGCGCTCTGCTGGCTGACACGATGTGCGATTCGCTTGAAGCCCGCCTGCTGAGAGCACATGCGGTGCGAGATCATAAAGCTCTTCTTGACCTGTATGCGCAGGCTTCGGATGCCGTCGATGATGTAAGCGCCAAATGTTTCTTTCTCACCCATGCTTATGTGTACGCGCTGGAAGCTGGAGAGGGACGAGCCGAGGATTTGAAAGCACGGCTTGTGGCGTATGGGCGCGAAGAATGACGGGAATGATCGGACCTGAAGGGGAATGTTTTCGGGACGGTGAAAGTTGCCCTTACGCTATCAGGAAGTCGTCAGGACTTTGTGGTCGGCATTGAAAAGGCTTCACTCGTGCTGGCCGGATGCGTAACCGACGGGTCTGGGAGTGATGCATCACTTCAAAGCCGGTGATCAATTTTGGGTGTTTGCGCTGAGGTCGGAGAAAGACACATAGGTTCTGGTCAGATCCGGGGTCTCACTCACTGAGGTCAGACGATATATCTGCGGTTCCCCCGGGCAATGTCCGAACACTTGTAGCCGGACCACCGTTAAAGGCTTCTCGAGACATCGCAGCGCAACGGACTTTGGTTCGATGCCCAGGAAAGTCCTTCATCGCTAATTTTGGTATGTTATTCAGATGTTTCGTGAAACTAAAAACGCGCAACGCTAACACCCGAATCTCAAGGTGGGGCATGGCACTAGAATCTCAAACCGAACAGACCGCCTGAGTCGGTAGCGTCTGCTAATTTAGTGTCTGCCAGAAAACCCCGTGTTTTTCCGGTGAAAGGGCCGAATCCGGCGGATTCCGGCTTCACGGGACCCTAGCCGGTCCCCTCGGGCGCTCCCTCGCCGGCGGCATCAGGCCGGGGCGGTGGACGTTCGCGGCCAGCACCGCCAGCGCCACGGCGCCGGCGAAACCCTCCTTTCCGTGGCCGCCGACGCGGTCCAGACCGCGGTGCTCCAGGCTGTTGATGGCCGACCCGCCGGCGGCGTGGGCGCGCCGCGCCCCGCGGAACGCCTCCCCGCTTTCCCGGACGCGGTCCGCCTTCGACAGCCTGCCTTTCCGCGGCATGGCGTCGGCTCCAGCATCCCGGCAGGCCCCAGCCGGTCCGCGGGGCTGTGCGGACCCCTGTCGAAGCTCACCACCGAGAGATCCGGGAACCGGGCCCGCGCCTCCCCGCCCATGGGGACCGCCACGTCCACGTCGCTCCCCTCCCACATCACCGAATGGTGCGGGAGGAACCGGTGACGGTCCTCAGGGACGCGGACCGGAACGCCGGGCTCCACCGGGACCCCGGCCTTTCCCTTCGATATCCAGCGGGTGTGCGGCCCGGATATCGGGTGCACCTTCCCGCGGTGCGGGACCGTCCCTCCCTTCAGGATCCGCCGTCCGATCAGGTCCGCCCGGTGCCTGACATGGCCAATGAAGCCCCGGATACTGTCCGATGGGCCCGGGATACCCAACCTGCCGTCGACCTCCGCGCAGCCCGCCTCCGCCCTGTCCGCCAGCTTCAGCGCCAGCCGGAGCGGCGCCTCCACGTCCCTCAGGCGCGGGTCGGCGAGCCGTGACGTGGCCACCCGGAGGTAGCCTTTCCGGAGCTTTCCGCAAAGGTATTCCTTCCGCCGCCAGCAGCGCGGCCCCAGCCCCCCGCAGGCCCGGGACACGTCCTGGACCATGCACCGCGCCGCGTCCATCGGCAGGCTGCGGTCGGTCGGATGATGCACGTCGGTCCCGGCCACGAAAGAATGACGGCGGCCGCGCAACGCGGCGCCAGGCTTTTCCGCCGCCACCCTGTGGCCCCTCTCCACGACCATCTTTCCGACCTCGGCGGGAAGCTCCGGCGAGGGGAGCGACACGCTGTCAACCAGACGCAGGTATCCGTATCCGTCCACGTCCCACGGGCCGTGACCCGGCCTTCGGCCTTCGCCGGATCGGGATGTGTTGGTTAGCCGGTTCCCGAAGCCGGTCGAAATCGCGCCCTGACCGCCATATCCGGTGATTCCCCGCAGGGCGGATTCCGTCATTTACCGCGAAAAAACCGTGACCTGGGGGTTTTCTGGCGGACACTACCTTACAGCATGGACTTGGCAAAGCGCCCGCTTCAGATCAGCGAGAATCCGTGGGAACGGCAGCGCTGCCGTAGCTTCAGCACGACCGATCAGAACATAATCCCAGCCCGGGTATCCATGCATGGGCAGAGTTAACCTCGCCGCTTCGCGAAGACGCCGTCTGGCTCGATTGCGGGCCACCGCGTTGCCAACGCGCCTGGAACAGGTGAAGCCAACGCGGATCATTCCCGGCGCCTCTGACCCGGCTCTTTTGCGGGCCTGCAGAATAAACCCCCGCATGACGGACCGCCGCTGTCGTGCCGCACGGAGGAAGTCAGAACGCTTTTTCAGGGTTTCCAAAACACCAGAAACCACTCGGTGGTGTTTCCGCTGGATTTCCGTATGTAAGACGGATCAGGCGCTGAGCTTTGAGCGACCCTTGGCGCGGCGGGCGTTCAGGATTCGGCGACCCGCTTTCGTGGCCATGCGCGACCGGAATCCGTGGCGCCGCTTGCGGACCAGGTTTGACGGCTGAAAGGTGCGCTTCATATTCGGTCTCCATCGATCTCGGCCGGGTTCTAGCAAAAGTGTCGAAGCAGACCGGTCCATTCTTTCGGCGCATGATGTGTAGGAGTTGCGAGTTCACTTGTCAATTGACAATGACAACGATTGTTAAGGAATTCAGCGCTCGGCGCGGCTCGGGCATCGGAAATTTTCCTCCTATGACGCGAATCCCGCGTTTCTCGCACCAGATCTCGCGAACCTTCAAGGTCCTGTGATTTGGGTATATCGTCAATCCATTGATGGGTATCTTGGAGGGATCCATGAGCGAAACGACACAACCCACACGGCGGCGGCTGGCGCACCTGCTGCCTATAGCCGTAATTCTGCTGGTGGCCGTGATCGGCTTCGTCACGTTGCGGGACTATCTGGGATTCGAAGCGTTGCGCGACAATCGCGAGGCGCTGATCGCGCTTCGGGACATGAACTATGCGCTTATGGCGCTGGCGTTCATAGGAATCTACACTCTGATCGTGGCGTTCTCGCTACCGGGAGCCACTATCCTGACATTGACCGGCGGGTTTCTGTTCGCGACCTTTCCCGGCTCGCTATTCAATGTAATCGCCGCGACGGTCGGAGCGACCGCGATCTTTCTCGCGGCTCGCTGGGGATTCGGCGAGCGGTTGGGTGCGAAACTTGAGCAAAGCCGAGGGACGGTGAAAAGGATCAAGCAGGGTATCGACGAGAATCAGTGGTCGATGTTGTTTCTGATCCGGCTTGTTCCGGCCGTCCCGTTCGTCGTCGCGAATCTGGTTCCATCGTTTATGCAGGTGCCGATCCATAGATTCGTGATCTCAACTTTCCTTGGAATAATTCCAGGAACAGTCGTTTACACCTCGGTCGGAGCGGGACTGGGTGAGATCTTCGCGCGGGGCGAGACACCCGATCTCGGAATATTGTTCGAGCCGCGTATCCTGCTTCCAATCCTGGGTCTCTGTTTGCTGGCTTTGCTCCCGGTACTGATCAAGGGCGTTCGCGGCAGGAAGGACATATGACGATGGAGCGCATCGGAACGGATATCTGCGTAATCGGCGCCGGTTCGGGTGGCCTGAGCGTAGCCGCCGGAGCGGTACAGATGGGGGCCAGGGTCGTACTTCTGGAAGGTGGTAAAATGGGCGGTGACTGCCTGAATTACGGCTGCGTTCCCTCAAAGGCTCTGCTCGCCGCCGCCAAGGTGGCTCACGGGATGACACTGGGTGCCAAATATGGCGTTACGCCGATTGAGCCAGAGGTGAACTATGCGATGGCCAAGGACCATGTCGCCAACGCCATCGCCACCATCGAACCGCATGATAGCCAGGAACGGTTCGAAGGACTTGGCGTAAATGTGATTCGGGACTACGGGCGGTTCATTTCCAACTCCGAAGTGCAGGCGGGTGACACGGTCATAAAAGCCCGCCGGTTCGTGATCGCGACCGGATCGTCACCGTTCGTTCCACCGATTCCAGGCCTTGAGGATGTTCCGTACTATACCAATGAAAACATCTTCGATCTGCGGGAAAGACCTGACCACCTGATTGTCATCGGTGGTGGGCCCATCGGTCTGGAGATGGCGCAGGCGCACAGACGCCTGGGTTCGTCGGTCACCGTGATCGAAGGGTTCAAGGCGCTTGCCAAGGATGATCCCGAATTGGCGGCGATCGTGCTAGACAGGCTTCGGCAGGAGGGGGTCGAGATCGTCGAGGACGCTCTTGCCGGGAAAATCCACGGACAGCCGGGCAATATCACCGTCGATACCAAGGACGGTGGATCCTTTTCCGGCACCCATCTTATGATGGCTGTGGGGCGCAAGGTGAATATAGACAGGCTTGATCTGGACAAAGCGGGAATCGCCCATGACCGTGCCGTGAAGGTTGACGCTTCTCTGAGAACGACCAACCGCCTTGTCTACGCGATCGGTGATGCCGCCGGCGGACTGCAGTTCACACATGTCGCCGGCTACCATGCCGGCGTCATCATGCGCTCGATGCTCTTCGGTCTGTCCGCCAAAGCCACTAACCGCCATATTCCCTGGGCAACCTACACAGATCCCGAACTTGCGCAGGTGGGGCTTACCGAAGCCGAAGCGCGCGAACGCCATGGCGACGACCTCAAACTCGTACGGTTCGAATTCTCCGGTAACGACCGGGCGATAGCTGAGGGCAAGACGGACGGTTTGGTTAAGGTCATTGTCGTCAAGGGCCATCCGGTCGGCGCGTCAATGGTCGGCAGTCAGGCGGGTGATCTGATCCAGGTCTGGGCACTCGCCATAGCGAACCGGTTGAAAATGGGTGCCGTCGCCGCCATGGTGGCTCCGTATCCGACACGGGGAGAGGCGAACAAACGCGCGGCGGGCGCTTACTTCACTCCGAAACTGTTCGAGAGCCCCAAGGTCAAGCGCGTGGTGCGGCTGGTGCAGCGCTGGATACCGTAGGGCATGCCGCTCAGGTCGCTTTCCGGACGGTTTCTGATCCTGACGGCGGTGTTCGTCATGTTGGCCGAAGTGTTGATTTTCGTGCCTTCGGTCGCCCGATTCCGTCAAGATTACCTGCTTGTCCGATTGGAAAAGGCACAGATCGCTTCCCTTGCACTTCTCGCCGACGAGATGCTCTCGATGGAACTCGAGGAGGAACTGCTTGCCAATGCCGGTGTTTTCAACGTGGTCCTGCGCCGTGATGAGGTGCGGCAGCTCGCGCTGTCATCGCCGATTCCCTCTCCGATCACCGATACCTTCGATCTACGTGACTACAGGGCTTTTGAACTGATCGGCGATGCACTCGCCAGGTTTGTTAATCCCCGTAACGATGTGGTCCGCGTGATCGGCAGCCCGGTACGGGACGCCGGTCTGCTGATCGAGGTCACGATGGAGACCGCGCCACTCAGGGTCGCGATGATCGATTACGGGTTACGAATTCTCGCGCTTTCGGCCGCGATTTCGATCATCACCGCGGTGTTGCTGTTCGCCGCCGTCAGGCGATTTCTCGTGAGGCCGATCAAACGCGTGATCCGGTCGATGTCGAGCTATGCGGAGGCTCCCGAAGACGTGCGTCGGATCATCGAGCCGTCCGCGGGAATAACGGAACTTCGCGAGGCTGAATCGGCTCTGGCATCGATGCAGTTGCATGTGACCGGTGCGCTTCGGCAGAAGGAACGACTGGCGCAGCTTGGCTCCGCGGTGGCGAAGATCAGCCATGACCTGCGTAACATCCTGTCCGTGGCGCAGCTGTTTTCCGACAGGCTTCAACATAGTGAGGATCCGGGCGTGAGAAAATCGGTACCCAAGCTTGTCGGGTCGTTGTCACGGGCGGTGAATCTGTGCGAGAGCACCCTGGCCTTCGGAAAGGCCGAGGAGCCCCCGCCAAGACTCAACCATGTGATGCTTTCGGGAATCGTTGAAGACGTCATCGGAAATGAACGCCTGGCCAGTGGCGATAGCGGAGTGGTGCTGTCAGCGGACGTCCCGGTTGGAATGTCGGTGCGGGCGGATCCGGAGCAACTCTACCGTGTCATCGGGAATCTTATCAGGAACGCCCGGCAGGCGATCATCGCAAGTGGAAAGCCGGGAACGATATCGGTGGTTGCAAGCGAAACTCCTGACGAATGGGAAGTCCGCGTCACGGATACCGGGCCAGGCCTTCCCGAGCGTGCGCGGGAATACCTGTTCCAGCCGTTTCAGGGCGGGGTGCGCAGTGGAGGTATCGGACTTGGTCTGGCGATATCGTCCGAACTGGTAAGAGGGCATGGCGGGCGGCTGGAACTGTTTGCTTCAGGTCCGGAGGGGACCGTATTCCTGATATGCCTTCCAAAGTCGGTCGAGACACTCGATGGTTCCCCAAATTAGGAATCGGGCTTGCAATGCGCTGTACCGAAGGGTATCAGCCTGTCGCCGAGGGCGCTGGTAGCTCAGCTGGATAGAGTACTTGACTACGAATCAAGGGGTCGGGGGTTCGAATCCTCCCCAGCGCGCCATTTTCGGAATGCATGGATCCCGGTGGTATCGACAATCGGTTCCGATAAGATCCCTTGGTCCGGGTCGGACCTCAATGTCATCGGCAGGCATTGACGAGTGAAAAACTGGCCACGCCGGTCTCCTGTCGATTGATCCAGAAGCGAACAGCCTGCTTCCCGAATCTCGCTTGTTTCTTCCCAAGATCGGAGAGACCCCGACGCGTCTGGAGCGTACGCCGCGATGATGGCCTTCCAGACTGAATTCGGAGGACCGTCGCTTGCACGGGATAGGCGAAACGGTAATTGCCACCGTTGTTACAGAAATCGTCGCACTCGGCTTGACGAATGCGAATAGCTGGATTAATTCCCATCGCACCGAGCGGGCGTTGTGTAGTGGTAAGACCTTAGCCTTCCAAGCTGATGACGCGGGTTCGATTCCCGCCGCCCGCTCCAGAAACCAACGCCAGATCAAATAGTGCTTCGAGCATTGCCGAATCGGGACGTGTCACAGGACAGCTTTCGGTTTCGGTGTCTCTGTAGTTCCCCGATCCGATACTCACGTTGGCACCCGGATTCACTTGCCCGTAAGACCGCAAGCGGTTATCCGAGGCAAAATCCATGGGCAGGGCATGACGCAGGCTGACGGAGACCGAGAACTTCGCACAGGGTCGAGGAAGGTTAGTGCGCTTAGGGAACTTGGCTCCTTTCTGTCACCCTATCGGGTCATGATCGCCGCTGCTGGAGCGGTGCTCGTCGCGACCGCAGGCCTATCGCTCGCACTGCCTTTGGCGGTGCGCAGGGTGATTGACGGCCTCGACGCTTCGGCGGTCGAACTCCTGGACCAGTATTTTCTCGCCTTTCTCGGCATAGCCGGACTTCTCGCACTGGGTTCGGGACTTCGATACTATCTGGTTACGCGTATAGGTGAGCGGGTCGTCGCGGACATCCGAATGGCGGTCTTTGATCGAATGATCGTGATGTCGCCCGCCTTCTTCGAGCGAATTATGACCGGTGAGGTTCTGAGCCGGATCACCACCGACACGACCCTTATCCTGAGCGTGATCGGTTCGTCGGTTTCAGTCGCGTTGCGGAACATCCTTATCTTCACAGGTGGACTCGCGCTTCTTTTTCTGACCTCGCCAAAGCTAACGGGACTGGTCCTGCTTATCGTTCCGCTGGTTGTCGTACCCATCGTTGGGCTCAGCCGCCGTTTGCGTCGCTTAAGTCGGCAGCATCAGGATTGGGTGGCGAAATCTTCAGGAAACGCGTCCGAAGCGCTGCTCAGCGTACGGGCGGTGCAGGCGTTCACCAACGAAGGTATGCTTCGAGATAGATTTTCCGACGTCACCGAGCGGTCGTTCACCTCCGCCCGGCAGCACATCCTGACCCGTGCGGCGATGACCGTGATCGTTATCGCATTGGTCTTTTCGGGAGTCGTTATCGTTCTCTGGATTGGGGCGACGGATGTCCGAACCGGCTTCATGTCCGTTGGAGAACTGGTGCAGTTCGTGATTTATGCGGTACTGGTATCGGCCGCCGCCGGTGCGCTGAGCGAGATCTGGGGCGAGCTGCAGCGGGCGGCGGGCGCCGCTGAACGGTTGGTTGAACTTCTTCGCACCACTGACGACATCGCCGACCCTGAAACACCGGTACCGCTTCCGGATCGGCTTCGTCGCGAGGTCGTTTTCGACAATGTGAGCTTCCGCTATCCCGCCCGACCTGAAATCGCGGCACTGAACGGAGTGAGCCTGCGGATTTCGCCAGGTGAGACCGTCGCGCTGGTCGGATCATCCGGCGCCGGGAAGTCGACCGTGTTCCATCTTCTTCTGCGGTTTTATGATCCCACCGGAGGCTTTATCTGTATCGATGGCGTCAATCTTCGGGATATGGAACGAAGCGAGTTCCGTCGGTCGGTGGCGGTTGTGCCACAGGATCCTGAGATATTCGCTGATTCGGTGCGCGAAAACATCCGCTTTGGAAGGCCAGAGGCTTCGGACAGGGATGTCGAGGCCGCCGCGAAATCCGCTGCGGCGCATAGCTTCATCGAAAGACTTCCCGACGGATATGATACGAATGTAGGCGAACGCGGGATCACGCTTTCGGGCGGGCAGAAGCAGCGTATCGCTATAGCGCGGGCGATACTCAGGGATGCCCCCATCCTACTGCTCGACGAGGCGACCAGCGCACTCGATTCCGAAAGCGAGCGCCTGGTGCGGAACGCCGTTGATTCCCTGTCCAAGGACCGCACCACCCTCATCGTGGCGCATCGGCTTGCGACGGTTAAGAACGCTCACCGCATTCTGGTGTTCGATGAAGGCAGTATCATCGGTGAAGGTACGCATGACGATCTGGTGGCGCAGGACGGACTTTATGCAAGGCTTGCTCGATTGCAGTTTGCTGATGGAATAGCGGCTGAGTAGCGGTCAATGACTTCACGCGTTCATGTCATTCGTATATCGGGCAATACTATGCTGTTCGCGGAGTTGGTTCGCGTACACTTCGGAAAATCAAACCATAGCTCGATATTCCATACTCTGCTAAACTTCACGGAACGCCGTTCCGGACCCTCGAAACCGGACGACGTATGAAGGCAGCCTCCAGATCGAAAGGACCACCGATGAACTATGCTACGATGGCCGACCGAAACTCCGTGGAACGGGAATCGCCATGGGAGGACCGCGATATACCCGTTACGACATTCGCCCTCCTTAGCGGTACCGCAGACCTTCATGGGCAACGTCCAGCCACGACGTTTCAGATGTTTTCGGGTGTCGCTGACCGGGCGGAGACGCTGACATGGTCGGAGCTTCGCGACCGCACGGCGCAGGCGGCCAATATGTTTCGCTGCCTGGGGATAGGGGAGAACGATGTGGTCGCCTATGTGCTGCCGAACTGTACCGAAACGATACTGACATTTCTCGGCGGGCAGATCTCGGGAATCGTGAACCCGATCAATCCGCTCCTCGCCGCGGACCAGATCGCGGCGCTTCTCCGGGAGACAGGCGCGAAAGTCGTGGTGACACTTCGCACCTTTCCCAAAACGGATGTTGCGCAGAAGGTAGCGGAGGCCGTAAGCCGGGCCCCCGATGTCGAGACGGTCGTTGAAGTCGATCTTCTACGGTATGTGACTGGAGTGAAAAAATTACTCGTACCTCTGCTAAGGCCCAAGCTTTCGATTGCCAGAAATGTTAAGATATTGAATTTCCAAGATGAAATACAGAAGCATCCAGTGGCTCTTGAATTTGCCGACAGCAAATCCGACCGGGTCTGCGCATTGTTCCATACCGGTGGCACGACAGGAACGCCGAAGCTCGTGCGTCACAGATATTCGGGCGTGATCTACAACGCCTGGCTTGGATCGCGCCTCCTGTTGACCGAGAAGGATGTGCAGATCTGCCCGCTGCCGATGTTTCACGTGTTCGCGGCGGTTGTCACGCTCGGTGCGTCCTTGAGTTCCGGTGCGCATACCGTCTTTCCCACACCGCAGGGATACCGTGGCGAGGGTGTGTTCGATAACTTTTGGAAGCTGGTCGAGCGTCATCGGGCGACGTTCATGATGACCGTACCTACGGCGGTCGCGGCTCTGATGCAGCGCAGCGTCGACGCGGACATCTCATCGCTGAAGCTGGCTTTCTGCGGCTCGGCCCCGCTCCCGGTTGAACTCTACCGTAGGTTTGAAACCGCCGCGGGAGTGACCATCTGCGAAGGCTACGGCCTGACGGAGGCCACGTGCCTGGTGTCCTGCAATCCACCTGACGGGGAAAAGAAAGTAGGTAGCATCGGATTTCCCTTCCCCTACACTGATGTCAAGGTCGTACGCGAAACAGGCGAAGGTCCGATCGAGTGCGAGATGGACCAGGTCGGTGAGATCTGTGTGTCGGGTCCGGGCGTGACGGCCGATGGCATCTACACGGACCCGGAGAAGAACAGGGATCTGTATCATTTCGGCGGGTATCTACGTACCGGTGATCTGGGACGCGTGGATTCGGGTGGCTATCTTTGGATAACGGGACGGGCCAAGGACCTGATCATCCGTGGTGGCCACAATATCGATCCGGCCGTGATCGAGGAGGCACTGGCTGGCCATGAAGCCGTTGCCTTCACGGGGGCTATCGGTCAACCGGACGCCCATGCCGGTGAGCTTCCCTGCGTCTATGTTGAATTGGTGGACGGGGCACAGGTCTCGGAGCGGGAATTGATGGAACATGTCCAGAAATCCGTCAGTGAACGTGCCGCTATTCCCAAGCATCTGGAAATCCTGGACGAGCTTCCGAAAACAGCGGTGGGTAAGGTGTTCAAGCCGGACCTGCGCCGTCTCGCAATCACCCGGACCTATGACGAGGCGCTTCGGGAAGCGGGCCTTTCCGCCAAAGTGATCGAAGTGGTCGAGGACAGAAAGCTGGGACTTGTGGCCAAGCTTTCCCGAACCGGCGAGGTGGAAGACGAAGCAGTCGACGGTTGCTTGGGCGCGTTCACCCGGCCTTGGCGTTGGGAGTAATCATCAGCCTCAGACGTGCACGCCTTGCGGTCGACCCAGATCGAACCCGCATCCGGCGCCTTACGCCAAATTAGTGCGCTGCCCATGTTCTCGCGCCAGACCGTGACTACAGTTCTCGGGTCTGGCGTGTGACGGCGGCGCATGACCTACCGCCGGAAGAAATCGTCTGTATCGTCGATCCGTTCTGCTGCGTCTTCCATCTTTCCACGATTCAGAGGTGGGGCCTCACGAACCGCGTTCCTCAGGCGCTGATGATCACCAGGCCTGACCGCGGGACGGTGCGGGCCCGACTGAAAGCGCTGGAGGGTAGCGATCCAGCGTCGGTTCAGGCAGAGTACATCCGGCACCCGGCGCAGGCCCGTCCATCTCCGGGAGTTCCGGCGGGTGGGTTATTCGATCCGCAAACCCACTGGCTTCGATCGAGTGGCGACCGTTGGCCAGACTTTCCTCGACATGGTGCGGGAACCCGAGCTCTGCGGAGGTATGGTCCATGTCATGGCGGTCTGGCGGGAACACGCCGGTGAACGTCATGAAGAGATCATCCAGGCTGTGGACGGGTCGGCGAGCGCTGTCGCCAGATGCCGGGCTGGCTATATCCTTGAGGAGCGCTTGGGCGTCGAGACGCCCGGATCGGGCGGTGGAAAGCCGACGCCCGACGCGGCGGAAACCGACGTCTGGATCCGTCAAGGCCGTACTCGTCGGAATATTCGGATACCTGGATGATCTGGCTTAATGCATGAAAATGGCAGACCGATCCGGATCGATGTCCGCTGCTGGGTCGAGAGGAGCCGAGGCGACCCGGTCGAGTGGTGCAGGTGACAGGCCGCCAAGGTCGTCCTGGCCGCTGTTGCGGATCTCCTGCCGGAATACGAGTTCCGCCTCAAGGGCGGGACGCTGATGGGACTTGTACACGCCAGCCCGCGAATGACGACCGACATCGACCTGAGCGCCGGTTTTCCGCCGAGGCCGGTATATCCGAAGCGGTCGGTTCCTCTCTGGATGAGACGCTGCGGGTGTTTATCCCACGTCTCGGCTATATGGAGCTCGGCGTACGGGTGCATTCGACGAAGGATCTCCCCAAGGGAGGGTTCGAGCGGGTGAGCTTTCCTGGCCTGCGGATCAAGATCGTCCATTCGCGGTGCATGTCCCGCGCTCGGGAGTATCTGGACATCGACGTCTCCTTCAACGAAATCCTGAAGGTGGCAGAAATTCTTCAGATCAGCGACAAGGGCTCGCTTGTCGCTTACGGTCTGGTCGAACTGGTCACGGAAAAATACCGGGCGTCCTTCAGCAGGTTACGCGCCGGCGGCAGCGGCAACAGGATGTCTACGACCTGAATCATCTTCTCACACGGAATCGGACTTCACCCGCTTTCGAACGTGAGATACCTGAGGCGATGCTGTAGAAATACCGGTCACGCGGTATCGAGCCCGAACGTGGTTACCTGAGCGACCCCGAGATTCGGTTAAGGGCGGAGACCAATTGGCAGGCACTCAGTCTGGAACTGGAAACGGTTCCCGGGTCTTCCGAATGCATCGATTTGGTCAAACGCTTCTATGGAAGCCTTCCTTGGCAGTGACCGCTCCAACCATGAGTTTCAGCACGTTCTATCCCCGTATGTTCCGTGCCATGTCGGTTCATACGATCACAGACCTATTGACCAGGTGCGGAAGGGTCGATGATCAGAAAAATCTATTTCGACATCCGGCAGTGCGACTGCATTAACGGTAGGACCCCGAACGGCACCGCGATAAACCTGTAAACCGGATATTCATGACGGTCGGTGATGGTCCGGAAAAGCTGTCCACCTTCACCCGATCGGTACAGAGCTTCACGGGTGGGTCGCTGCAGGAACGTAACCTCGAGGTAGGTGATGGATTTTCACCGAGGAAAGACTGCCCGACATCATCGCGGCCGGTGCCAACCGTCATCCGCCCACCCTGATTTGGTGTATCAGGATCATTTGATCATGTGATGGTGATTGCCGGAATTCGAGCAGATGAACGCACTCGGCCATTGGGTGGCCACGGTGATTGGAGCGAATGCCTGACCGGATGTCGGAATCCGTCCATCGATAGGCCTCAAGGCAAATGAACCGGTGCCAATCACGATAACAACGATGGATCTGGTATCTGGTTGTGAGCATCGGGTCGCTTGACGAACCCCCGAACATTACGCCTCTCGAAATGTCTTCCAATTCAAACACTTTATGAGTACCCGAGTCTTTGTCAACTGGCAGCCCAAATAGCTGAATGTAGCGACTTGGCCCTAGCTGGACAACTTCGATGCTGGCTGATTTCGGGTCCCGCCAAACGCGGATTTGATCAATTGTCTCGGAAACCTGGATCACGCAACCGAAACGCCTGGTCACGATGTTCAGAGGTCGGAGAAGGAAATCGCGTCGTGTCAAGTTCGACGAATATTCCAGACTTCAGTGATTTCCGTTTTCCTATGAACGCGGAGTTCAGATCACCCGCACCTTCATTGCGTCAACGTGCTTGATTTCCATTTCCAGAATATCGCCGCGTTCGATAGCATCTACGCCGGATGGAGTGCCTGACAGGATAACATCGCCGCCAGCCAGTTCGAAATAGCCCGATAGACATGAGATTATTTCCGGCACTTTCCAGATCATTTGACTCAGGTCACCATCCTGGCGGAGTTGGCCGTTAACACTTAGGGTTATACGTCCACGCTGCGGATGCCCTATCTCATCTGCCTGATGTATCGGACCAATGGGAGCCGATCGCTCGAAAGCCTTGCCGATCTCCCACGGGCGCCCGAGCTTTTTCTGTTGGCCCTGAAGATCCCGACGCGTCATGTCCAAAGCGAGCGCATATCCGTAAACATGGTCCAAGGCGTGTTCCAGCGGAATTTCGGTACCTCCGGAACCCATCATCACCGCCAGCTCGACTTCGGGGTGGACGTCGGAACTGCGGTTTGGATAGGGAAATTCACCCGAAGGATCCAGATTATTTGGGTTTTTCTGAAAAAAGAACGGTGGTTCGCGGTTTGGATCGTGTCCCATCTCGATGGCGTGTGCGGCGTAGTTCCTGCCAATGCAATAGACGCGCCGTACTGGAAAAAGCCGCTCAGTGCCTGATACAGGTAGCGCGACGGTTGGCTTTGATTTAATAACGTACTTAGTCACAGGATCTTCCGTACATTGGAGGTCTCCAGACTAAATCGTCCCCAATTTACGAGTTCAAACCCATGAATCGGTCGGAACAATTCGTTGTCAGGATCTCGATTTGCGAACCGATTCCGCTGGAATCCGATTGAAATTCCGGTAAGGCTTGGCAGGAAATTTCCGCTCCGCTGATGAACTGTACCATACTGCTAATTGGCCTTAACTATCCTTCTGTAGGGTTTGTGGGTGATCGCTGTCAACGAAGGACTGCCGAACAGACCCCATGTATTTTTGCAGAAGATTTTCATCTACCTCGCTGCCATCGACGAGAAACGGCAGGACGCCGCGGCGTCGGGATTGACCGCGCATCGCCACGATGTCGGCTTCCGACTTCGTGACTCGCTGGGCCAGTCGGCGTCCCCATTGCCCCAGGAAGCCATAGAGTCGGTCGATCTCCGCATCATGGTTTCCCGTCTTTGCCAAATCGTGGAATTCCTCCGGATCGCTATGAAGATCGAACAATATCGGTCGGAACCCGCCCTCGGCATGTATCAACTTGAAACGTCCGTCGAAGACCATGAACAGGCGTGCGTCCCTCGGCTTCAGCCCCAATTGGGTGCATTGAGGCATAGTGGAATAGTCGAACTCACATATCGCGAAGTTTCGCCATCCAGGCGTTTCGCCGTGGAGCCAAGGCAGCAGCGAGTGGCCTTCGATGATGTGGTCCGGTACGTCACCACCCGCCACCTGGACAAATGTCGCTGCCAGGTCAACGCTTTCCACCAAAGCGTCGCAGACGGAGCCCCGTGTCGCGTCCGCCTCACGCCCCGGATGGTAAACGATCAGCGGAATCCTGACCGAAGGTTCATGAAAGAAATTCTTCTCGCCGAGCCAATGGTCGCCAAGATAGTCTCCATGATCCGATGTCAGCACGATCATTGTGGATTCCAGCCGACCGGTGCTTTCAAAAAAGTCCAGTAGCCTTCCCAACTGATCGTCGCACTGCTTTATCAATCCCATATAGGTCGGGATTACCTTCCGGCGCACCTCTTCCCTCTGGAAGGCCCTGGCCACCGCGTTATCCATATACGCGCCGAATACCGGATGCGGGTCCTCGCGCTCCGATTCGGAGCGTGTCGCCTGCTGCACATGGTTCGGGCCATACATGGCGTGGTAGGGTGTGGGCACGATGTAGGGCCAATGCGGCTTGATGTAGGAAACATGCGCGCACCAGGGAGAAACAGCGCTTTCGACGAACCTGATGGCTTCTCCGGTCAGCCAAGGCGTCTCGCTATCCTCTTCGCGGACATTCGCGGGTCTGTCGGCATTTCCAAGTATCCAGCCTGTCGCGATCTCGCCATCGTCGCCAATCCCGGCATTGGCGAACTCCGCCCAGGGATTCTCGCTGTCGTAGCCTTTGGATTTGAGGTATTCATTATAGGGTGAGCGACGCTCGTCGTAGAACCCGTCCGGTCCTTCGGCCCAAAGCCCGTCGTCTCGGGTGAACAGGTCAAAGCCGCACTCGGCCTGCCGGGCTCCAATGATACTGTCGGGCGACAGTCCGAGCCGGGTCATCCCGGCTTTGTCGGCCCTCATATGTGTCTTGCCGATGAGCCAACAGTCCATTCCAACGGCACGGAGGTGGTCACCCAGTGTCATTTCCCCGACACGGAGAGGAAAGCCGTTCCATTGGGCGCCATGGCTTGATGCATATCGACCGGTATAGAAGCACATTCGGCTGGGGCCGCAGATCGGGGATTGCGCATAGGCATTGGAAAACCGCACGCCCATCTCCGCGACCCGGTCAAAGTTGGGAGTATGGAGATGCGGGTGACCGGAGCAGCTGAGATAGTCGAAGCGCAGCTGATCGTACATGATGAACAGGATATTCATACGCCTCTCCCGGTGATTACACCCTCGGCTGTGCCAGATTCGTGGAATAGGCACAATCGGATTTCGGTTCGATCGGTTTCACCGGTTTTGCCTTCGCCTGCAGCGAGTTCAGAGTTCAAGCGGCAGCGGCGAAGGCAAAATACGCTTGGTGAGCGGCAACGGTTCTGACCGGTGCCCATCGCCGGTTTGACCGCCGGATCGATTCCTTATCATTGGCGCGGAGGCCGCTGGCGGTCTGCGTTTCCTATTGAATTTCTAACGGCCAGTAACTGCGGATAGGACCGGGCAGACACTGAAAACCGTAGGTATGGCTGCGTTGTCCGAGGCCGGATCACGGTCACCAGAAAGCGTTTCGACTTTCGGTTCAGCGGAGCCGGAACCCCGAAGCGACCCTTGATCGTTTAGAGAGCGTTATGCCACCGCCGGGTCAATATGCTTCCTGGAACGCAATGAATGCATGACGATCAACGCAGTGGCGAATCCCGCCGCCGTGACATTCACATAGGGATAGGTGTGGACCGTCGCTACAGCCAAACCCAGACGCGCGACAACTTCCCAAAGCTGAAGTTGGATCCGGTCAAATCGAGCGAGAGCGCTGGCCAGCAGATAGAGCGCGATCAAAAGCCGAGCCAATAGCCAAAGTAGCTGGTCCAGATGTATTTGACCGTCATAGCCCGGCAGATATGCTTTCTGGCCAATTCCTGCGGTCGGATCCAGAACAGCCGCTTCGATCAGAAGCAGGGAAGGATACATCGCGAAAACGAATGGTATCACGAACATCACGATTCCCGACCGCACTGCGGACAGACCCGTAGCCATCGGATCCTCCTTAGTGAGCGATGCGGCGGCGAAAGCGGCCAGGGCCACCGGCGGCGTGATCGCGGATGCCACGGCGAAATAGAATATGAACATATGTGCCGTGAAAATCGAAAGTCCCAGCCCTGCCAGCACCGGTCCCATGAGCAGCGCGACGTTGACATAGGCAGGTACCGCTGGCATTCCCATTCCAAGCAGAATGGCAAGGGACATGGTTGCGGTCAGCGCAAGGAACTGGAATAAAAGCGAGCCACCTGCCCCAAGGCGAAGCGATTTCAACCATTCCAGGACATCAAGCGAAATGAAAACCGGCAGCCCGGTGAATTTCAGGCAAAAGTCGATGATCGAGACGGCCAGGAACATCAGGTAAAGGGTCGAGATCAGCGTTCCTGCTTTGGAAATGGCGTCGATCAGCCTGCGGGGTCGCTCGCGCATCTCCGGATCGACGAAAAGAAGAACGATCAGTAGTACAACCGCCCACCAGCCAGCGCTGCCGGCGTCCCCGGCAGAATTCTGTACCAGTTCAAGCAGCCATGGCAGATCCGTCGCCCGACAGCCGCTGTCCGTAAAAATGCGTTCGGCTCCGAGAAGCCATCCAAGCCATCCACAACCGACAGCCTCTTTTGAGGTCAGAAGCAGCGCTAGAATCAGAAGGATGGGCCCGAAAATCATGATCAGGTTCGGAATGTCCTGACGGCTTAGGTGCATCTGCTCTGTCATTTCGCCAATGGGTTGAATCCTCTGCCGACGGGCCTGGAAAATGGCGCTCAGGAACAGGCAGAAAAAATAGAGCAATGCCGGTATCGCCGCAGCGATAATGATTTTGGAATAGGGGACCCCGGTCAAAGCGGCGAGCACGAATGCGGCGACCCCCATGACGGGAGGCATGATGGAACCGCCCGACGAAGCCGCCGCTTCCATGCCGCCCGCGAAGACTTTCGAGAATCCGCGTCTGACCATCATCGGGATCGTCAGAACGCCGGTTGACAGCACGTTCACGATCGGTCCGCCCGAAATCGTACCGAACATGGCCGACGATACAATGGCGGCATGGGCCGGACCACCTGCCAGCTTCCGGGTCCAGCGGAACGCGAGCTTGATCAATGACTGGCCTCCCGCCGACGCGCCGAACAGCGAGCCAAGGATCAGGTAGGGAAAAATCGTGTTCAGAACGATGTCCATGAACCGCCCGAGCAGTCCCGAAGCATCGTTGACCAGAATGTCATGCACTCTCGGTCGTCCGTCGGACAGAAGTCTCGGCTCACCCGCGAGTTTCGTCATCAGATATTTGTTGATGTCGTCGGGACCATGGAAATACCAGACCAGAACTGTCGCGATGGTGTAGCCTGCGATCAGAAGCGCAACCATCACCAAGGGGAGACCCCAAACCTTGATGTTGTAGGTCAGGAACACCAATATCGCGACTCCCATGATCAGAACCAACCAGCCGCCCGTGGTGCCGACGCATTGAGGATCGTCAACGGTCGTTGGTTCGGGCAGACCGTAAAGCTCGGCGAATTCCTTCTGTTTCAGCAGGCTGTCCGCGATCAGCCGCTCCCGCTCACCCGTGAATTGATCAATCAGGCAGATCGATTCGATCTCGATGAGATAGGTGAGCGAGATTCCGGCGGCTGCGACGACCAAAGCGATATCCATCAGCAGACCGAGCTGTCTTCTGGCTAGCGTACGTCCCTTCCAGTCGCGCCACATTGAATGGCGCAGTGCGACGACCAGCATCATGAGTGCGAATACGGCGGGGAAAAACCACTCCCGCGGAAACTTGCGCAGCGTTATCCAGTCCAGACCGGTCAGTTGCCGGATGCCATTGTCGAAGCCGGGAATGCCGGGAATCGAATTCAGAAGTCCGGCGATGACCACGGCGCAGGCAAGCCAGAAAAGAAGACCGCGACGGGGCGCTGCTGCGCTTTTCGGAGCTCCTTCGGCCTGAGGCGAAGGCTGTGTATCTGTCATGGTCCTTCGGTGGCACCGAAACCGGGCCACCGAATTCGGGCGGCCCGGATTGCGATACGCTGCCTGTGATTACGGCTTTGCGCAGTCCGGCACTGAATAGCCGGCTTCCTCCCAAGCGCGGACTGCGCCGGGATGGTATTTGAGAGGCATGGCTCCGCACATGCCGGTGGTGCTCAGATCGACGATCTCGCCAAGCGCGACTGTCCGCATGAAGGGCGCCTTGGATTTGTAGAGTTCGAGGTTATCCAGAAACACTTTAGTCAGGCTGTAAGCAAGCTCCTCGTCCATGTCCTTTCGGACGATTTCTCCACCGATTGTCGCGACTCCGCGGAACTTGTCGTCCTCGGAGACAATGGTGACGCCTTCAGGCATGATCGCTTCGGATAGGGGCAGTTCCAGCGCGCCGGAGCCGGGAGCGCTCATGTATTTCTGCGCCGCTTCGCTTTCGTAGATGTCCTTGGGATACGACCAGAGAGTCATGTTGCCGGAAGCGACGGATCGGGTGATGCGCCCGTCCGGAAAGCTGACCGGCAGCAGCATCGCATCTGCGGACCCGTCGGTTATCGTCTTGACAGCCTGGTCCCAGTTCACCTGAATGCCGGTATATCCCTCACCTTCATCAAGACCGGTTGCGATCTTGACGACACCCCGGGCATTGGTAAGCGCCGCGCCCCTTGGTGGGCCATTGTAGAGGGTTTTACCGGCGATATCGTCATAGCCTCCGAAATTCTTGCTGTCATAGGCGTACAGTCCGAAAACGCCCAGCCGATAGGTGTAGAGAACCGCCAGCCGGTCTGCGTAATCCGTGCCTGTTTCCTCGCCGAGCTTGGCATATGGGCCAACCCCTCTGGACATAAGGAAGGGAAGCAGGAACGGCGCCGCCGAGATGTCTGTCTTTCCTTCGGCGGTGTTCTGCAGACTGTTGGTAAGCGTCTGGCCGGTGGCGACCTGGATGTCCGCGATACCTGCGGCCGATGCGACTTCACCAAGAGCCAGTACGGTGTTTCCCGGCACACCTCCGGGGTTTGCTGTTTCCGCAGACAGGTTCACCTGTGCATTCGTCTGCGCAGCCAACAAGCAGATCGCCGCAGCGACGGCCATTATTCCCGATCTGGACATGTATTTCCTCCCGTTGTCCAATGGTTTCCGGTTCATTGCCGGGACCATACATAAGTTTTTGCTGAATGTCACCGTTTTTGAGCCGGAACGGTTGGTGATTCCGACGCGCTCGCCCGTTTCGCGTCTCCGCAATGCCTTCCATGAGGCAACCAACGCACCGTCATCGGTATTCGTCCCTAAAGTCGGTCGGGAATGGAATTGACGGGTTTGATTGCCGGAGCCCGCCGAGTCACGTGATCGGCGGCTTTCCCCTACAACACCATCCCCTGCAGGCGCGGAATGGGAACGCTGCTGACGGATCAGGTGCTGCGGTCTGTCCGCGGCGCGAGGTCGAATGCAAACGGCGTATTCCCGATGAAGCCTTCGCAAATCTACCGGCGCCAATGCGTCCCGGACTCAGAGTTTGTTCCATAAGCTGAGCGGTCCCGCAGGATGTGGCATTCCGGATCCTGACCAAACCGGATCCGGAGAGAGCCATGCCCTGGGACAGGACCGCCCGGCAGCTGCATGATCGATCGAACGGTCTCCGTCAAAGCGATCTGACGGACGACGGACGGGGCACCGTCGGGCCGAGGCCCGTCAGGCGGGGAAAGACTGGGCGGCCCCGCGGGACCGGCCTCCGGGCGGTGTTCGACGGAGGCCGGCACATCCTCGCCACGGCCGAGGCGTGGTTCGTGGGGAACCGCTGGCCCGGCGGTCCCAGATGCCCGCGCTGCGGCAACGACAACATCCAGACGAACTGCCTGGAGTGGTCCCGCACGTTCCGGTGCCGCCGCCGTTCCCGCAAGATGCGGTTCAGCGTCCGCAAGGGAACGGTCATGGAGTCGTCCAACCTGGACTGCCGCATCTGGGCCATCGCCATCTACCTCTGCCTCACCAGCCTGAAATCGGTGTCCAGCATGAAGCTGCACCGCGCCTTGGACATCACGCAGAAAAGCGCGTGGCACCCGGCGCACCGCATCCGGGAGGTCTGCGAGGACGAGGACATTGAGGAGTTTTTCGGACCCGTTGAAGCCGACGAGGCGTATTTCGGAGGGAAGCGGGCCAACATGTCCAACGCGAAACGTCAGGAGCTCAGGGACCAGTGGCTGGGCCGTGGCGCGTCTGGGAAGACCGCCGTCGTGGGTGTAAAGGACAGGGAGGCCAACAGCGTCACGGCCAGGGTCGTCGGGGACACGAAGGCGGAGACGCTGCAGGGGTTCGTGGATGAACGCATCGTGCCGGAAACCCAAGTGTACACGGACGACAGCGCGTCCTGCACGGGAATTGACAGGCCGCACGAATCGGTGAGGCACCCGGTCGGGGAGTATGTGAGGGGCATGGCGCGCACCAACGGCATAGAGAGCTTCTGGGCGATGCTGCGGCGGGCGCGTGACGGGACGTTCCACAAGATGCCGCCCAAGCATCTTCAGCGGTACGTAAACGAGACGGCGGGGCGCCATAGCATCCGGGAGGCCGGCACCATCGCGCAGATTCGGCACGTGTCCGTGTGCATGACCGGACAGCGGCTGCGCTATGGCGACCTGATCGGAGACAACGGGCTGGACAATGGAGCGAGGAAAGAATGAACGTCAATTCTGTCAGGCCATTACCGTTGATGGGCATTCCGGATGCCGCGTAATGATTTCTGTGATCTCGACAGTCTCCGGAGCGAAGCCGATGTTGGGCAGAACTTCGCTCGACGCCTGACCGAAAGGCTCGGGTATTCCGACATAGCGATTCGACCCAAGGCGGCGTTGGGGGAACTGTCTTCGGGGGATGTAGGTGGAGCGAGGCGCCATCGTTCGGATTTTGCGATGAAAGTCGGTGGATATATCCGTTGGATACCTGAGGCGAGGCACCGAACGAGCGGCTTGAAAACCATTACCTGCAACCTCGCGATTACGTTGACACGATCAACGCATCGTACAGAACGACGGAACCAGTCCAGTTTTTCTGCTGACGAACGGGGTTTTCTGGTAGAAACTAATTAAATCAATGGGTTATGATTCAAACTCTCAGATACCCCGCTCCAGAGAGGGGGAGCCGAAAATCCGAACGGCTGGCATGGGCAGATGGGCGGGACAGCTGCGGAAGCGCTGTCTTCGCAACGCTATTGTCATATCAACACAGCCACCATAAGCTCCGGTGCCGGAGGGTGCGGCCGCTTCGGTGACTGCAATTCGGGTGGTCAAAGGCGAAGTCCACCGATGTCCGACTCCGTTCTTCGTTCGGGTCACGCATTCGCTTCGCAAAGGGCGGGTGAGGTGCGGCTGGCTGGACGCCGGGATGGAGGCAGGCACCGTTCGGGTGCCGGAAACAGAGGGAGAATACCGGCTTGAGTGCAAGAATTGCAGTGATCGGGACAGGCGTCATGGGAGCCGACCACGCCAGGATCGTGGCAGAGGAACTGCCAGACGCGACGCTTCAGGTGGTTTGCGACGTCGATAGGGCGCGGGCCGTTCGTACGGCCAAATCCTACGGCGCGGTGGATGTCAGCACCGACCCGGAAGGCATCGTCGCACGCAGCGATGTGGATGCGGTGATCATCGCCAGCCCTGACTACACCCATGCTCCGTTATCCCTGGCCTGCATCCAGTCGGGAAAGAGAGCGCTGTGCGAAAAGCCGCTCTCCCATGCGCCTGACGAATGTCTGCGGGTCATGGCTGCCGAGCAGGCGGCGGGAAATAGATTCGTAGTGCTTGGATACATGCGTCGCTACGACCGGTCCTATGGCGAAATGAAACAGGCGCTGGAAGGCGGCGACCTGGGTCGCGCGCTGATGATGCACAATTTCCACCGGAACGTGGAAACTCCTACTGTCAGCTTCACGGAGACCATGGCGATCACCAATTCCGCGCCGCACGAATTTGACATCGTGCGCCATGTGCTGGGCACGGAATTCACGGCCATCTCAGCCTTCAAACCGTCGCGGTCGGATGCTGTAGTCGCACCTGTCGTCATGGTTCTTGAGACAGCGGACGGGCAGGTCGTGACCGTTGAGGTCAACAACAACGCAAGCTACGGCTATGAAGTGCGCACCGAACTTGTGGGTGAGTCAGGCAGCATGATCTCGAACAGCGTGGCCTCAACGCGCATGGACAAGGGGTTGGTCGGTACCGTCCGTTACGACGCCGACTGGCGCGGCCGCTATGCAGAAGCATACCGTCAGCAGAACCGTGACTTCCTACGCTTTGTCGAATCAGGGGAATTTCCTGCGACCGCCGCCGATTGCTGGGACGGATACTGCGCCTCCGTTATCGCCGAGGCAGGCGCAAGAGCGCTTGAGAAAGGCACCAGACAACCAGTCGATCTGACCTCGAAGCCGGACCTCTATTATTGAAACCTGGTTTCGTATCGGATAGCGTGGCAGGCATGTTTTTCGGTGAGATGCTTGACGGCGCTGTCCCGCTGGGCGTCTATGGCGTTTGCTGTGTAACCTAGTGTCCGCCAGAAAACCGCCAAGGTGCCGTTTTATTGCGGTAAATGACGGAATCCACCCTGCGGGGATTCACCGGATATGGCGGTCAGGGTATGCCGCGGAATCCACCAATCCTCCACCCGGGAGGCATCGATGCGCAGGGTCCACGAACTCCAGCGGAGGCCCGGCGCCCCCGACATCACGAGGATCAGGCCGACCGTCAGATCGAGGGACGACATCCCGGCGATCCTGATCGGCCTCCAGGACCCCTGCAGCAACGAAGGGACCCGAAAGCGGCTGTCCGGGCTTCCGGGCAGGATGGTGCTGCCCGGAAAGGGCCGCCGGGTCGGCAGGCCGGGGATGGAGCCGTTGACCATCCTGGTGCCGGAGGTCGTGAAGCAGGGTCCCGGGTGCGGTTTCGACCGGCTTCAGGACCTGGCGAACCAGCACATCCCGATCCGGCGAAGGCCGGAGGCCGGGCCACGGATCATGGGACGTGGACGGATACGGATACGGATACGGATACCGGCGTCTGGTTGACAGCGTGCCGCTCCCCTCGCCGGAGCTTCCCGCCGAGGTCGGAAGGACGGTCGTGGAGAGGGGCCAAAGGGTGGCGGCGGAAAAGCCTGGCGCCGCGTCGCGCGGCCGCCGTCATTCCTTCGTGGCCGGGACCGACGTCCACCATCCGACCGACCGCAGCCTGCTGATGGACGCGGCGCGGTGCATGGTCCGGGACGTGTCCCGGGCCTGCGGGGCCTGGGCCGCGCGGCTGGCGGCGGAAGGAATACCTTTGCGGAAAGCTCCGGAAAGGCTACCTCCGGGTGGCCATGTCACGGCTCGCCAACCCGCGCCCGGGGGACGTGGAGGCGCCGCTCCGGCTGGCGCTGAAGCTGGCGGACAGGGCGGAGGCCGGCCGCGCGGAGATCGACGGTAGGTTGGGTATCCCGGGTCCATCGGACAGTATCCGGGGCTTCATCGGCCATGTCAGGCCCCCGGCGGACCTGACCGGACGGCGGATCCTGAAGGGCGGGACGGTCCCGCACCGCGGGAAGGTGCACCCGATATCCGGGCCGCACACGCGCTGGATATCGAAGGGAAAGGCCGGGGTCCCGGTGGAGCCCGGCGTCCCCGTCCGCGTCCCTGAGGACCGTCACGGATTCCTCCCGCACCGTTCGGTGATGTGGCAGGGGAGCGACGTGGACGTGGCGGTGCCCATGGGCGGGGAGGCGCGGGCCCGGTTCCCTGACCTGTCGGTGGTGAGCTTCGACCGCGGTCCGCACAGCCCCCGGACCGGCTGGGGCCTGCCGGGATGCCGGGGCCGACGCCATGCCGCGGAAAGGCAGGCTGTCGAAGGCGGACCGCGTCCGGGAAAGCGGGGAGGCGTTCCGCGGGGCGCGGCGCGCCCACGCCGCCGGCGGGTCGGCCATCAGCAACCTGGAGCACCGCGGTCTGGACCGCGTCCGCAGCCACGGAAAGGGGGGTTTCGCCGGCGCCGTGGCGCTGGCGGTGCTGGCCGCGAACGTCCACCGCCCCGGCCTGATGCCGCCGGCGAGGGAGCGCCCCGTGCTTCCCGCCGCCGCCTGACCGGGGCGTCCACCGGTGAACCGGCCCATGGAAGGTCCCGCCGCTGCGGGGCCCGGACCGGCGTGCCCGCGGGCCGGCGGAGGCCCGGATGTTCACCATATGTTCCCGCCCCGACCGTCCCGTCGAAGCCCCGGGCGGCGCCCCGACGGGCCCGGCCAGGGTCCCGTGAAGCCGGAATCCGCCGGATTCGGCCCGATCCTCGGAAAAACACGGGGTTTTCTGGCAGACACTCTATAGGCTGTTCAGAGCGCAGTATGGGGTGACGCCGCGTCAGTACCGCCTGCAGAATCAGAGACCGCCGCTCTGAATACCCCACCTCAACTGGCCATTCGGGCGTGGCTTCCGGGACGGTGCATGGCTGTCATTCGGCGGCGATCATGATGACCGGTTCCATTTCCGAAAAGACCTCGTGGGAGAGATGGCATTTGATCTCATGCCCGTTCGCCAGCCTCTTCTGGCTGGGTACCTCGGTTTCGCAAAGACTGCCCGCGACTCTCGCCTTCCAGCGGCATCGGGTCTGGAACGGGCAGCCTGGCGGTGGATCCATCGCCGAGGGAATTTCGCCTTCCAGCACGATATGCTGTTTCTGGACCTTTGTGTCCGCAATGGGCACGGCGGACAGCAGCGCCTCGGTATAGGGGTGGTAGGGCGGCGCGAAAACCTGGTCCGTGTCGCCGAGTTCCACGACATGTCCGAGATACATCACCATCACTCGATCGGACAGATAGCGCACGATGGACAGGTCGTGGCTGATGAAAATCAGCGTGGTTTTCTCGTTGCGCTGGATTTCCATCAGGAGATCGGTCACCGCGGCCTGGACCGAGACATCGAGCGCCGAAACCGGCTCGTCGGCGACTACGACCCGTGCGCCGCCCGCGAAGGCACGGGCGATCCCCACCCGCTGCTTCTGACCCCCGGAGAGCTGGCGCGGCATGCGATCGGCGAATTCAAGCGGCAGTTTCACGAGTTCCAGCAGTTCCAGCATCCGCTTGTGGCGGTCGCCTTCGGTTTCGCCGATACCGAAGATCTCGAGCGCGCGCATGATCTGTCGCCCGACGGTCATGGAGGGGTTCAGTGTGTCAAACGGATTCTGGAACACCATCTGCACCGTTCCGACGGTTTTCGCGTCGCGCTTTTCTATGGGCACATCCTCGATATTGCGGTTGTCGAGCAGGATCCGGCCTTCGGTCGCGGTCTCAAGGCCCATAAGCACTTTGGCGAAGGTCGACTTGCCGCAGCCCGATTCCCCGACGATCGCCAGGGTCTCGGACTCGTGCGCCTCAAAGCTCAGGGTTTCGTTCGCTTTCACCACTTTCGGGTCGCCGCCGCCTAGCAGGGCATTGGCCGCTACGCTGTAGTATTTCTTCAGATTGTCCATCTTCAGCACGACCTTTCCAACCTCGGTCCTGCCCTGGGTATCCGATTTCGCGATGGACGCGTTCCAGTCAATTCCGTCGATCCTCCGGCACCGGCTGGCATGGCGGTCATCGCCGGGGATGTCGACCATCCTGACATCGCCGTGATCGCATTCTCCCTTGACGAAATAGTCACAGCGCGGGCCGAAATTGCATCCCGGCGGACGCTCGTGGGGCAGTGGGAAATTGCCCGGAATCGACACCAGCGGTCGCGTGTTCTTGTCAGCGCCCGGCAGCGGAATCGACCTGAATAGCGCCTGTGTATACGGGTGCCTCATCCTGTCAAAGACATCCTTGATGGAGCCGGTCTCCACTGCCTCGCCCGAATACATCACGCAGATGCGGTCGCAGGTCTCGAGAATCAGGCCGAGATTGTGGCTTATGAACAGCATCGACGTGCCGTATTTACGTCCAAGTTCCTTGACAAGCTCCACGACGGAGGCCTCGACCGTGACGTCAAGCGCGGTGGTCGGCTCGTCAAGGATCAGCAGCGATGGCTTCGACATCAGCGCCATGGCGATCACGATACGCTGCTGCTGGCCACCTGATAACTGGTGAGGAAACGAATCGAGGATTCGCCTTGGGTCCGGCAGTTTGACGTCTGTGACGACCTCCAGAGCTCGGTTGCGGGCTTCCCGCTCGCCGACGTTTTCATGGATCATCGGCACCTCCATGAGCTGTCTGCCGATCCGCATCGCGGGATTCAGCGAGGCCATCGGCTCCTGATAGATCATGGCGACCTCCGAGCCGCGGATGTCGCGCAGTTCGTCCAAGGAGAGCTTCGACAGATCGCGGCCCTTGAACTTAATCGTGCCACCGACGATGCGACCGTTGACACCAAGGTCCTGCATCACCCCCAGCGCTACTGTGCTCTTGCCGCATCCGGACTCACCGACGAGCCCCATCGCTTCGCCGGGCTGTACGGTGCAGGAGAAATCCATAACCGCCGGGATCTCCCGAAGGCGGGTGAAAAAGGAAATCGACAGCCTGTCGATTTCGAGGATCGGGTCGTCATAGTCCCATTTTGCCATCTTGGCGGTCTCCCTGTTCGAGACGTTGCCGGGGGCGGGGCGGAACCCGGGATTTCGGAGGACCGATGCGGATCAGTCCTTCAGGCTTTCCTCACGCAGCCCGTCCGCGAGCAGGTTGAGTCCGAGTACGAGACTCAGTAGTGCCAGCGCCGGTGGCAGAACGGGATGGAGGTAGATCGACAGCAGCTTGCGGCCTTCGTTGATCGTTGACCCCCAGTCCGGTGATTCGGGAGGCAGGCCGAGACCGAAGAAGCCAAGCGTGCCGAGCAGTATCGTCGTGTAGCCGACCCTCAGGCAGAAATCAACGATCAGGGGTCCGCGTGCGTTGGGCAGGATTTCCCAGAGCATGATATACCAGGGGCCTTCGCCCCTGGTCTGGGCGGCCGCCACATAGTCCCGTGTCTTGATATCGAGCGCGAGACCTCGGACGATTCGGAATACAGTCGGCGAATTCACGAAAACAACCGACACGAAGACGACAAGAACGCCACCGGGTACGTCGAATAGGTCCATCCAGGCAGGCAGGAGATCCACCACCGTTCCTCTGCCGGCGTTGGAGACAAGTGAGGCGTAAAGCCAGAATCCCACCGCCAGAACGAGAACCAGAAGCGGGGTTCGGAAACCAGGTTGGGTGTAGTAGCGGGAGTTCAGGAGGACGCAGACGAACACCAGCGGGAAGATGAACAGGACCGACGCCATATAGGCGGGAATGCCCGTTGTCACGATCTCGGGAGTCACCAGAAGGTAGAACAGAAGGATCACCGGGAAAGCGAGAATCAGATTGGCGAGGAAGGATAGGAACGTATCAAGGCGTCCGCCGAAATATCCCGCCGGCAGACCCAGCGTGATGCCAACCATGAAGGCGAAGAGAGTTGCCAGAGGAGCGATGGCCATAACGATGGTCGACCCCTTGACCATGCGGCTGAAAACGTCACGGGCGAGATTGTCGCCGCCGAACAGGTACCATGAATAGTCGCCTTCCTTCTCGGCCCCGCCCAGCACCGTGCCCGGTGCCTTGTTTTTCATGCCGGAGACCTGTGAGAGCGGTTCATGGGTCGAGATCAAGTCAAAGAGGCCGGTAAAGATCGCGGTGTAGGCCCAGAACGCGACCAGAGCGAAACCGACCATGCCGATCAGGCTGTCGAAGAGCTTGCCGTAAAGACCGAGGCTTCGCTTGAACTGGGTCGAAGCGGCGAATGTGATGGCCAGAGCGATCCAGACCGGTGCGAAACGGGCGATGACCGCGCCGACAATGCCCGCTCCGCGTTCGGCCATGAAAATTCCGGTGGCGAGAAAGACCAGCACGATGCCGATCACGGCAAAGCTACTGTAGCGGGTGGCCATTCCGGAGTAATGCTGCAGGCCACCGGACTGAATCGTCGTCCCATCCGGACCGGACCGTACGCGTTCCGGGCCAAGCACGAGGCCGGAGACGAACAGCGCGAGCAGCGAACACCCGAGAGCGGCCGCGGATATCGCCAGGAGCGGGTTCAGATAGGCGCCGAGCGCACCGGTCCAGGTCAACGGTTCCATTCCCGGTCTCCTTCAGGATATCCGAATCCGCGGATTCAGATAGACATAGCCTATATCGGATATCAGCTGGGTCGTCAGCACGACCACTACCGAGACCACCGAGACGCCAAGCAACAGTTCGATATCGTTGTTGCCCGCCGCTTCGACCAGCGCCCAGCCGAATCCTTTGTAGTTGAACAGCGCTTCGACGATCACGACGCCGTTCAGCAGCCAGGGAAACTGCAGCATGATGACGGTGAAAGGGGCGATCAGGGCGTTTCGGAGCGCATGCCTCAGGACGATGTTGCGGAAGGTGACACCTTTCAGCCGCGCGGTTCGGATATACTGAGCGGTCATGACCTCGGCCATCGAGGCACGGGTCATCCTCGCGATATAGCCCATGCCGTAAAGGGCGATCGTCATGACGGGAAGGGTGAAGTTCTCCCAGGTGATGTTGTCCATCGCTGTGGTCGCCGTGCCCTTGAACCATTTGAGTCCCACGGCGGAGGAGGCGAAGACTGCGATAAAGATGACCCCCGAAACATATTCCGGGGTTGCGGTGGTGGTGATTGACAGCGTCGACAGCGAGCGGTCCATGCGGCTGCCCTCGCGCATGCCCGCAAGCACCCCGATGACGAGCGCACAGGGAACCATCACGCACATCACCGCCAGCATCAGCCAGCCAGTCAATCCAAGCCGCTTGAAGACGATTTCGGCCACATTTTCGCGAAAGCGGGTCGACCAGCCCCAGTTGCCCTGGAGTACGCCGCAGAAACGCGGTGCCTCGTCGATCTCTACGCCTGGCCGTGCGCATTTGGCGCGAATCCTGCCGTCGTTGCCTTCGATGACATAACCCGGCAGGACGCCGAGCCACTCACCGTATTTTATGAAGATGCTTCGGTCATGGCCGCGGTTCGCGATCCATAGAACCACCTGCGCGTCGGACATCCGCATATCGGCCTGGGTCTTGGCGAGTTTTTCGAGGTTAGGATGAAGATTGGTCAGGAAAAAGACTACGAATGTGAGACAGATCGCGGTCAGCACCATGACTCCGGCCCTGCGTAAAACGAACTGAAGCATTGCGGTTCCTGTGATTGCGCATGGCGGACAGTGCCTCAGCCCCGCTACATGCGGTCGCTGGCCAGTCTTGCCACGCCCCCGGACAGGCGCGTAGCCTTGATTCAGGTACTGCGCAGGCTCAGGCTGCGAAGCCCCACCTGTAATGGTGATGCTCGAACGAGATGTGCTTCTCTACGCCGACCAGCCCTTCACGGGCGTGGCGGTAGAGCGAACGCCAGTAGGGCTGCACGGTCACGCCTTCCTCCTGGATCAGCGCTTCCATCTTCGCCATCACCTCGGAACGCTTCGCCGCGTCGGCGACTGACAGCGCTTCCGCCAGAAGCGCGTCGAACTCAGCGTTGGACCAGCCGAATTCGTTCCAGGTCTCACCCGATCTGTATGCCAGCGCATGGATCTGGACGCCAAGCGGACGGTGATTCCAGCTCGTTGAACTGAATGGATACTTCGCCCAGTCCTGCCAGAAGGTCGAGCCCGGGAGGATCGTGCGCTTGATCGGAATCCCGGCGTCACGAAGCTGCGCGGCCACGGCATCGGTCGTGTTGCGACGCCAGTCATCGTCGATCGACTGTAGTTCGTGCTCGAATTCCTCCATTCCGGCTTCCTTGAGCAGCGCCAGCGCACCCTCCGGGTCGTAGGGCGTACCGCCGATATCCTTGTATTCGGGATGTTTCGGACCGACATGGTGGTTCTGGGCGATCGCCCCGCGGTTTCCATAGCCAAGCTCAAGCACGACACCGTTGTCGACCGCCATCTGCAGCGCCTTGCGGACGCGCTTGTCGGCGTAGGGCTTCATGCCGTCGATTTCGGCTTCCTGATTCGGTCGGATCACGATGGTCGCCATCGTCACCACTTCCGATTTCACGAAACCCAGCCCGTCCAGGACATCAATGAATTCGCCGACCGACTCATGCAGCATGTCGACTTCCTCGGATTCCATCGCCGCCACCCAGGCCGAAGGGTCCGTGCCGTAATCGATGTATTCGATCCGGTCGAGATACGGTCCGCCATAGACTTCAGTGCCCCACCAGGTGTGCTCGGCGTTGCGTTCGAGCGTACATTTGACCCCCACTTCGAGTTCGACGAGTTTGAAGGGACCTGTGCCGACCGCGTTCACCGTGTCTTCCGGGTCGTAGGAAGCGTGGGTAATCGCGGCGGGATAGTCCGAAAAGCCGGCGATCAGCGAGATGTCGGGTTTGGGGAGATTCAGCGTCACAGTATGCGCGTCGGTCACCACGATGGCGCCTTCCGCGGCCATACCGGTTCCGTTTTCGATCAGCGAGGCCATGCGTCCGGCCATGGAGTTGCCTTCCACGTTCTTCTCGCACCAGCGGCCGATGTTGCGCGCCACATCATCGGCGGTGAAGTCATCACCGTTGTTCCACTTCACACCCTTGCGGACATTGAGAATGTACTGCGTGGCGTCGTCGTTGATCTTCCAGCTTTCCAGCAGCATCGGTTGGAACGAACCGTCTGAGTTATATTGCACCAGGTATTCGAGAAAACCGCGGGTCTCGTTGCCCATTTCCGACCAGTCATAGGTCCGCGTATCCTTCAGTTCGCGAACCGACAGCTGCACGCGCAGCGTTCCGCCCTGCTGAATGTTCTGCATGGCCTGTGCTGGCGGTGTGGAACCTATCATTGCATATGCCGCCGTGGCGGTAACACCGAAAGTGGTCGCCCGGGCCAGGAATTCGCGGCGATCCATAAGTCCGGCCTTGTATTCCCTAGCATACATCAAGGCAGCCGGGCTAATCGACTTTGATCTGTCTGAAGTCATTCTTCTCTCCCAATAGGATGATTGTGCTTTGCGGCCTGATGCTCTGGAGTCCGGCCTGCCGGCCGAGCGTTCCGCAGCAGCGATCCGATAAGCTTTTGCCACACTCCCCCAGCATCATTCCGAATGGAACGCCGTTCAGCGTCATCGGTCGTTGGCGTCCCTTTCTCCGGGGACTGAAAACGACATGCAAAAACAAGAAATGCGACATCCCCGAAATTTGCAAGTGAAAAAGAGCAAAGGCTTTCGGTAAAATCCACTTTGGACTGAAGCACTTGATTCCAAAGCGCGTATTTCGACCGATTTGGAATTGAATTGGGATCTTGGTCCGGAAGTTTCACCATTCCGGCGCTGTTGGTCAGACAGGGGTCTATCGCCGTTTCACCAGCGGCACGTCATGACCGGCGATTGGCCGGCGGTACGGGCGGTCACCTCACCTCCATCGCTTTTGGCGGCGGTATGATCCACAGAAGGAAAGGATCGGTTCGGTGATGTCGGGCCGCTCGCCAGCGCTGTAGCTGCTTTGCGTCAGACATGGGGCCAGGAACCGATCGAATACCGGTTGGGCTGCGTTTGCGCGAGGGCGGTTCTCTGTGATATAGGCCGCTTATTGAAATCATGACAGAACCTCGGGATGTCGCCTGTACCGTAATATCCAGTAGAGTGACCGTGCCAGGATATTCGAAAGCTCAGGACGCATCGATAGACAGCGAATAGGTGACAGTCACCGGGCGCGTGGTGAATGTCCCTAATTGAAAGGATAAACCGCCTTATGGACGTCAGGGTCACGACATCACAGAAGCCGCAGCGCCGAGCAAGTTACCGGGATGTGCTGGCCGCTCCGCCCCATATGGTCGCTGAAGTGCTCGCGGGAACACTCCACACGCAGCCACGACCCGCGATGCGGCACGCCCGTGCGAGTTCGATTCTCGGCAGTGACCTCATCAACGCGTTTGACCGCGGACTTGGAGGGCCGGGTGGCTGGTGGATTGTCCATGAGCCTGAACTGCATCTTGGCGAGGACATTCTGGTACCCGACCTTGCTGGCTGGCGCCATGGGACCATGCTGGAGTTTCCGGATTCCGCCTATTGCACAGTCGCGCCCGACTGGGCCTGCGAGGTGCTTTCACCTTCCACTCAGCGCATCGATAGGCATGAGAAATCAGGTATCTATGCACGGGAGGGCGTCTCGCATCTCTGGCTTGTCGATCCCATTGCCAGGATTTTGGAAGCGTTCGAGCTTCATGAGGGCCTTTGGACGCTGCTGGCTACCATCGCCGATGACATGCCTGTCTCGCTGCCGCCGTTCGGGGCAGTCACCTTTCCGCTGGGACTTCTTTGGCCGAAATCGGCTAAGGAAGACGGGAACACACCGCAGACGGCGGAGGGCGTTGACCGAGGTACGGACAGTCTGTGAGCTGAGAGTTTGTTCCATAAGTTGAGTGGTCCCGCAGGATGTGGCATTCCGGTTGGTGAAAGCAACCAAATCCGGAGATCGCCATGCCCTGGAACAGGACCACCCAACAGCTCCATAAGCGCCCGGACGACCACAGTCAAAACGATCTGACCGACGCCGAATGGACCATCATCGAGCCGATGCTGCCGAAGCAGGGAAGGATGGGACGGCCGCGCGAGGTCGACCTTCGGTCGGTGTTCGACGCGGTCCAGTATATCCTGTCCACGGGATGCCAGTGGCGCGCGTTACCCTCTGGATATCCACCGTTTTCCACCGACCGGAACTATTTTTACGCATGGCGGCGGAGCGGGCTCCTGGAGCGTCTCGTGCATCGTCTCCGGGACCTCGCGCGGCGGTGTTCGGGGCGCTCCGCGGAGCCGACCGCCGCCTCGATCGACAGCCAGTCGGTGAA
Source organism: uncultured Rhodobacter sp. (assembly GCA_965201085.1). GTDB lineage: Bacteria > Pseudomonadota > Alphaproteobacteria > Rhodobacterales > Rhodobacteraceae > JAPOUP01. The sequence goes on from CBDAVS010000042.1 coordinate 54,496, forward strand.
GACCACGGAGAGCGGCGGGCCCCGCGGCTACGACGCCGGGAAGAAGGTGAAGGGGAGGAAAAGGCACCTGATCGTGGACGCCGACGGCACACCGATCGTCATGACGGTTCACACCGCCAACATCCAGGACCGGGACGGCGCACCGGACCTGATCGCGAAGCTGCTGGAGACGGTGCCCACGGTGTGTAGGCTGTTCGCCGACGGTGGCTACGCGGGTCCGAAGCTGCGGGACCGGCTTGAGGGGATGGGGTTGTCGAACGTGATCAGGATCGTCGAAAAACCGAAGAATGTCAAAGGGTTCACGGTTCTCTACCGCCGCTGGGTGGTGGAGCGGACCTTCGCCTGGATGGGCCGGTGCCGCCGCCTGTCGAAAGATTACGAAAGGCTCAGTGAGAACTCGCTGGCATGGGCGCAGCTGGCCGCCTGCCGGTTCCTGCTCAGGCGGGTGGCGAGGGCGTCAACTCCATGAAAAACAATAGTTTAATGATATCAGTGACTTATGATTCAAACTCTGAGACTTCGGCATATCCGTCGATGCGGTGCGGGTAGCTGGGTGTAGGTGCGGCGCCGAATTGACTGAGGGGGATGCGTTGGTATTTTCAAGTGCTGAGGGAATGCACGACGTTTTCGGGGCGGGCGACCCGTGCCGAATACTGGCAGTTCCTGCTCATACACATTCTGGTTTCCATTGTTCTTGGCCTGTATTCCGCCGCCATTGGCTATGGACTCATCGGCGGGATCTACGCCTTGGCAAAAAAATCCTGCCGAACCTCGCCGTTGGGGTCAGGCGCCTGCACGATACCGGAAGGACGGGTTGGTGGCTTCTCATATTCCTTGTTCCGGTCGTTGGCTGGCTGATCCTTTTGATTTTCTTCGTTCTTGATTCCGAGTCGGACGAAAATAGGTACGGACCGAATCCAAAATCGGAAGCGGAGGAAGGCGTCGGCGCACCGGAACGGGGCCTCTTCGGTCCCGGGGAAGCTGACGGAGGAGCGCCGGGCGAAGGTCGTGGCGAAGGCGGGGATCGGCGACCGGGAAGCGGACACGGTGATCGGCGGGGCGGTGACTGACCTTCCCGAGGGTCCCGGCGCCAGGGTCCACACGGTCACGGCGTGCGACGGCAGGGAGTTCGCGGGGCACGCGAAGGTGGCGAAGGCGCTGGAGGCCGACTTCCTCCTCCCGACGCCCCACCACTCGTGGGAGCGGGGCCTTAACGGGCACACCAACGGGCCGTCGCCCCATTGGCCGACGGGGGAGAGGAAATTCCGCAGGCGCGCCCGCCCGGTTTCGGTCGGGCCACCCCTTCCCTCGCCCGGACGGGCGCGCCACCTCCCGCCGCGGGGCCCTGCCGCCGCCGGGAGGCCCGGTTACGCTCCGATCCGAAGGGACAGCCGCCGTATTCCGCGTGGAATCCGGGGCCCTGGCCGGAAAATCCCTCAACACCGGCCCGCCTCCTCCGCTCGGGCCACGCCCTCGCTCCGGAGGCGGGCCGGTGTTGCACTTCGGACTGGAAGTGGGGTAACGTAAGCGCAACCGTACCTTTGTATTTTGTATTTCCCGGCGCTTTCGGTTCTGGAACATTCGGATCTTATCGCGACATTACCCCGTAAGATCGCAGCGATATACGCCCAGAGATTCAATCTAAGGTTTGTACGGCTTCCATTTCCGGGGCCGACATTCTCGGTGCGGGCGGTAAGGCATCAGCGGGATGCCGGAAGTGGGCTTCATCGATGGTTGACCAAAATGCTCAGATCCATCCACGAGGAAAACGCTCGCTTGGAAGCCGAACCGGAGGCCCCGCGAATTCGCAGGACGTGACACCGGAACCGCCAACGCGTGTGACCGGCTGTCCGAAACTGCCCGGGAAACCAAGGACGCCATCGTGAATATGGGGAACGGTCACGCGCCGGAGTGACCAACCGGTCAACCGTGCTCAGCCTATGGAGGCATCGGATTCCGGAAAGCCCGGGAATGTCCATCAAAATGCAGCTGGCGGACCCAAAGGTCCGCCACTTGTTTGCCGTCTGCGCGGCCGGTCTCCAAAATATACGAATTAGGTGACGGTCGGTACATGGGCAGAAACTCCGGATACCTTGCGGAAAAGAGCCTTTCAGATGAGTCAGCGATACGATCAATTCAAAATTTTACCAACTGGTAAAATAAATTACCATATGGTAAAGTGAAGCGAATCATACCTATGTCGGAGTGCCTTATGACGAATACGCCTCGCACCCCCGGCGTCGCCGCCGGTCGATTGGCGCCCGGGCAGATCGCCTCCAATTTCACCGACCTGCACCCGCCGCTTGACCCGCATGAAGCCATCGTGGCATCAGACCGTTGCTATTTTTGCTTCGATGCACCCTGCGTCACCGCATGTCCAACCGGCATAGACATCCCGATGTTCATCCGCCAGATATCGACCGGAACCCCGGAGGCGGCGGCGCGGACGATCTTCGACCAGAACATACTCGGTGGAATGTGCGCACGGGTCTGCCCGACCGAAAGTCTCTGTGAAGAAGCCTGCGTTCGGGAGGCGGCGGAAGGAAAGCCGGTCGAGATCGGACGGCTACAGCGCTTCGCAACCGACATCGCGATGAAGAGAGACGGACATCCATACAGGCGCGCGCCCGAGACGGGAAAGCGAATCGCCGTCGTGGGCGCCGGACCGGCCGGACTCGCCTGCGCCCATCGGTTGGCGATGTATGGTCACTCCGTTGTGATTTACGACGTGCGGGAAAAACCAGGTGGTCTCAACGAATTTGGCATCGCAAGCTACAAGACAGTCGATGACTTCGCCCAGGCGGAGATCGCCTGGCTTATGGGAATCGGGGGAATCGAGTTTCAATCCAGTCTGGCCCTGGAGCGTGATCTGCATCTGGAGGACCTGCGGCGGATCCATGATGCGGTGTTCCTCGGTATCGGTTTGGCCGGTGTGAATTCGCTGGGGATTGACGGTAATGACCTAAAGAACGTCTCCGACGCGGTCGAGTTCATTTCAGAGCTACGGCAGTCAGCCGACCTGGAGGCGATGCCGGTCGGCCGGAACGTGGTCGTGATCGGTGGTGGGATGACCGCCATCGATGCTGCCGTTCAATCGAAACTGCTTGGTTCCGAGAACGTCACCGTCGTCTACCGTCGTGGGCAGGACAGGATGTCGGCCAGTGAATACGAGCGGGATCTCGCCACCTCCAAAGGTGTGCGGATCGCAACCGACGCACAGCCGGCGACCGTCATCGGCGATGGTTCGGTCAGGGAGGTTGAATTCGAATATACCCGCGACGACGGCAACCGGCTTGACGGGACCGGAGAAACCTTCCGGTTGGCGGCCGATCAGGTGTTCCGTGCGATCGGACAACGACTCACGGGCACCCCTGAAGCGCTCGCAATTGAAGGCGGGAAAATACGCATCGATGCCGATGGAGCGACTTCGTTGCCCGGTGTCTGGGCCGGTGGTGACTGCGCCACGGGAGGTGAAGACCTGACCGTGACCGCGGTCGCGCAGGGTCGCGACGCCGCCGAAGCGATCCACCGCGCGTTGGCCTGAATCCTGTCTCTCGCCGGTAGAAGGGAGTACTGAAATGCCCGATCTAATGAGTGAGTTCATCGGTATCCGGACGCCGAACCCGTTCTGGCTGGCTTCGGCGCCACCGACCGACAAGGAATACAACGTACGCCGCGCTTTCGAAGCGGGGTGGGGTGGAGTGGTCTGGAAAACCCTCGGTGAGGCCGGTCCACCGATCATCAACGTGAACGGGCCGCGCTACGGCGCGGTATGGGGCGCGGATCGCAGACTGCTCGGTCTCAACAACATCGAATTGATAACCGACCGACCGCTCGAAGTGAATCTAAGGGAAATCAAGGCTGTGAAGCGTGACTATCCCGATCGTGCGGTCATTGTCTCCCTGATGGTGCCCTGCGTCGAGGCCGCCTGGAAAGCCATTCTGCCCCTGATCGAAGAAACGGACGCGGACGGGGTGGAACTGAACTTCGGCTGTCCGCATGGAATGAGCGAACGGGGCATGGGATCCGCCGTTGGTCAGGTACCCGAATATATCGCGATGGTTACCCGATGGTGCAAAGCCAATACGCGCATGCCGGTAATCGTTAAACTGACGCCGAACATTACCGATATTCGCTTTCCGGCGCGGGCGGCTCATGCCGGCGGCGCGGATGCGGTTTCGCTCATCAACACCGTTTCATCGATCACATCGGTGGACCTCGACACCTTCAGTCCCGAACCTTCCATCGACGGGAAAGGCAGCCATGGTGGCTATTGCGGGCCCGCCGTCAAGCCCATCGCCCTGAACATGGTCGCCGAAATCGCGCGGGATCCGGAAATGGAAAACCTGCCGATCTCAGGGATGGGAGGTGTGACGACATGGCGCGACGCCGCGGAATTCCTGAGCCTTGGCGCGGGAAACGTCCAGGTCTGCACAGCCGCGATGACCTATGGCTTCAAAATCGTTCAGGAACTGATCAGCGGTCTGTCCGACTGGATGGATGCCAAGGGACACGGAAGCGTAGCGGACTTTGTGGGGCGCGCGGTGCCGAACATCACCGATTGGCAATACCTCAACCTGAATTACGTTACCAAAGCGAGGATCGACCAGAATTCCTGCATCAAATGCGGTCGCTGCTACGCCGCCTGTGAGGATACCAGCCATCAAGCGATCTCAATGTCAGCCGATCGCATGTTTGACGTGATCGACGCGGAATGCGTCGCCTGCAATCTCTGCGTCAATGTCTGCCCGGTCGACGGATGCATCACGATGGAAAGACTGCCGGCGGGCGCTATCGACAAACGAACGGGGAAGACGGTCAGCGCGGATCACGCGGACTGGACAGCGCACCCGAACAACCCGAACGCCATCCATGCCGCCGAGTGAATTCACTCACGCAACCGTCCTGCTCCGGTATCCGTCGAGCGGTTCCGGCATCCGGGCGAACATGGGTGGTTTGACCGATCCGGTGGAGGTCTTCAGGTCACGCTCAGGGAGTCAGCGCCCTGCGATACAGATGTTCGAGAAACATGGCGGCATCCTCGAAATGCCGATCACCGTCCGGGTTGAGCACGGCGCGGACCTGAACGTCGAAGTCGGCGTAGTGCTGCGTCGTGGCCCAGATCGAGAATATCAGATGATGTGGGTCAATGGCGGCGATGCGGCCTTCCGTGACCCATCCGCGGATCAATCCCGCCTTCTCGTCGACCAACTCCCTCAGCGGTCCTTCGATAAAGTCGAGGATCCGGGGGGCACCCTGAACGATTTCATTGGCGAAAATCCGGCTTTCGCGCGGAAGGTCACGCGCCATTTCGAGTTTTTGCGTGATATAGCCAACGATTTCCTCGACCGGGTCACCGTCTGGATCAAGTCCGCGCAGCGGTGCCAGCCAGGTATCGAGAAGTTCGTTGAGGAGCGCCACATGGATCGCCTGTTTCGACTTGAAATAATAGAGAAGGTTAGGCTTGGACAGATCCGCACGCTCCGCGATCTGATCGAGCGTCGAACCCCGGAACCCGTGCTGCGAGAATATCTCAAGGGCCGCTTCAAGAATGGCGGAGACGTTTTTTTCCTGTATCCTGGTGCGCGGCCTGGTACTGGATCTTGGTTCGGCGTCGCGCTTTTGATCATGCGGTCGGTTCAAATCTCGTCGAGGTCCTTGACTGGAAGACGATGCCTGTTAGCGTATTCCTGACCGTTTGGTCAAACTCTATCGTGAATTGCGGGGGTTCCGCTCGTATGCGCGTCGGGAGGGATTAAGGCAATGAAAATGATGTGCGATACGACCTTATCGCGGTTCGGACCTGGACCCCGACGGTGTCAAGGGCGTGCCTCCGGCACCCGAACCGGACAGTATTGGGCTTCGATCGGTGCCGGTGTTGGCACAGCCTTGGGATCAGCGGACCACCGAAGCGTTGACGTTTCGCCCGACATTGGCGGGCTCACCGGGAGGGAATGAATATGGCGGGACCGGGAGAGAATCTGAGGGTCGACGGTAACCGGCTTTGGGAGTCGATCATGGAGATGGCGAAGATCGGCCCTGGCATCTCAGGCGGAAACAATCGCCAGACCCTGACCGACGAAGACGGCGCGGGCCGGACGCTCTTCCGGCAATGGTGCGAAGGAGCGGGCTGCTCACTCGGCGTGGACCAGATGGGCAATATGTTCGCAAGGCGCGAGGGTGCGGATAGCGACGCGCTTCCCGTTTATGTCGGGTCTCATCTTGATACCCAGCCAACCGGTGGCAAATACGATGGAGTTCTCGGGGTGCTCGGCGGCCTGGAGATCGTCCGAACGCTCAACGACCTTGGCATCCGGACACGCCGTCCGATCATTGTGGTCAACTGGACCAACGAAGAGGGAACCAGGTTCGCTCCCGCCATGTTGGCCAGTGGCGTGTTCGCCGGTGTGCATGATATGGATTGGGCCTATTCCCGGGAAGACGCGGAGGGCCTTAAATTCGGCGATGAACTTCGGCGTATAGGCTGGTGTGGGGATGAAAAGGTCGGTCAACGCAGGATACACGCGTTCTTCGAACTGCATATCGAACAGGGACCGATCCTCGAGGCCGAAGGCAGGGACATAGGTGTGGTCACCCATGGCCAGGGACTGAGTTGGACCCAGATCACCATCGCCGGCAAGGACGCCCATACCGGATCGACACCCATGCCGATGCGAAGGAACGCGGGGCTGGCGATGGCGAGGGTGCTGGAACTGGTCGACGGGATCGCCTGGAATCACCAGCCCGATGCCGTCGGGGCGGTCGGACATATCGAAGTCCACCCGAACTCGCGCAACGTCATACCGGGGCGGGCGGTGTTTACCGTCGATTTCCGCTCGCCACAGCTTTCCGTTCTCGAGGATATGGAGCGTCGCCTGCTCGCCGGGGCGCGTAAAATCGTGGACGATATGGGGCTGTCGGTCGAATTCGAAAAGGTCGGTGGGTTCGATCCGGTGGAATTTGACGATGGCTGCGTGACGACCGTGCGCCGCGCCGCGGAACGGCTTGGCTATTCCCATCGCGATATCATATCGGGTGCGGGACATGACGCCTGCTGGGTCAACCGGGTCGCGCCGACGGCGATGGTCATGTGTCCCTGCGTGGATGGGCTTTCGCACAACGAGGCGGAGGAAATTCTGCCTGAATGGGCCCGTGCCGGCGCGGACGTGCTGTTCCATGCCGTGATTGAAACCGCGGAGATCTTGGAATGACAGGCCCTGTCAAACGATCGAGGCATGGACCCGGTGGATACGTCGGTGGACATCCGCCGATGCGACGCGTCAGGGAAAACGGGGACCCCGCGTCGTTACCGGGCGACCCCTTAATTCGGAGGAACTTATGAGCATTGCCATCAGAAACGGCACGATCGTCACCGCCGACCTCACCTACAGGTCCGACGTGCTGGTGGAAGACGGGAAAATCGCCGCCATCGGGGACGGATTCAGCGCGGAGACGACCCTTGACGCCACGGACTGCTATGTCATGCCGGGCGGGATAGATCCGCATACCCATCTCGAAATGCCGTTTATGGGTACCTACTCGTCCGATGATTTTGAATCGGGTACCCGTGCCGCCCTGAGCGGCGGTACCACGATGGTCGTCGACTTCGCCTTACCGAGCCCCGGCCAGGGTCTGCACGATGCGCTCGGTATGTGGCACAACAAGTCAACGCGCGCGAACTGCGACTATTCCTACCATATGGCGGTCACCTGGTGGGGTGAACGGGTGTTCAATGAAATGGCGACGGTCGTCGAAGAGGAAGGAATCACGACGTTCAAGCATTTCATGGCCTATAAAGGCGCCCTGATGGTCAACGATGACGAGATGTACGCCTCGTTCCAGCGACTGGCGGAGCTCGGCGGCATCGCTCTGGTCCATGCCGAAAACGGCGATGTGGTGGCCGAGCTCAGCGCGAGGCTGCTTGCCGAGGGCAATACCGGCCCGGAAGCCCATGCTTATTCCAGGCCCTCGCAGGTCGAGGGAGAGGCAACGAACCGGGCGATCATGATCGCTGACATGGCCGGTGTGCCGCTCTATGTCGTCCACACCTCCTGCGAAGAGGCGCATGAGGCTATCCGAAGAGCGCGGATGCAGGGTAAGCGCGTCTGGGGCGAACCGCTGATCCAGCATCTGACCCTTGATGAGAGTGAGTATTTCAACAAGGATTGGGACCATGCCGCGCGGCGGGTGATGTCACCGCCGTTCCGTGACAGGAAACACCAGGATTCGCTCTGGGCCGGTCTGCAATCGGGTTCATTGTCGGCCGTCGCCACCGACCATTGCGCTTTCACCACCGAGCAGAAGCGCAATGGCGTGGGAGATTTCACCAAGATTCCCAACGGCACCGGTGGTCTTGAGGACCGGATGCCGATGCTTTGGACCCATGGCGTGAACACCGGGCGGCTGACGCAGAACGAATTCGTCGCGGTGACTTCGACGAATATCGCGAAGATTCTGAACTGTTACCCGAAAAAGGGTGCGGTGCTGGTCGGCGCCGACGCCGATATCCTGGTATGGGACCCCCGGAAGGAGAAAACCATCTCGGCTGCGACGCAGCAGTCTTCCATCGATTACAACGTATTCGAGGGCAAACATGTCAAGGGTCTGCCGAGGTTCACCCTGACACGTGGTCATATCGCGGTGCATGACGGTGATATCCGGACCAGGGAAGGACATGGCGAATTCGTCCGGCGCGAGACCTCCAACCCCGTCAACAGGGCGCTCTCGACCTGGAAGGAACTGACGGCTCCCAGACCTGTGGAGCGCTCGGGGATTCCGGCGACCGGCGTCTAGTTTCGGTGAGGGCAGGGGTGTGACGCGGGAAACGGTGATCGAGGCGAGGAATCTCGATCTGACCTTTCAGACCGGGGATGGTCCCGTGCATGCGCTGAAAGGCGTCGATCTGGAGATCGGCAAAGGGGAATTCGTTTCCTTTATCGGGCCATCGGGTTGTGGGAAAACCACCTTTCTGCGCGTCGCCGCCGGTCTGGAACACCCGACGGGAGGAGAGATTTCCGTCAACGGTATGACGCCGGACGAGGCGCGTAGAAGCCGCGCCTACGGTTATGTTTTCCAGGCTGCCGGTCTTTATCCGTGGCGCACGATCGCGGGTAACGTGCGCCTTCCGCTGGAGATCATGGGATATTCAAAGGAGCGGATGGCCGAGCGGATAGCCCGGGTTATGGATCTGGTCGAACTGTCGGGCTTCGAAAACAAATTCCCGTGGCAGCTTTCGGGTGGCATGCAGCAGCGGGCTTCCATCGCGCGGGCGCTGTCGTTCGACGCCGAAATTCTGCTGATGGACGAGCCTTTCGGTGCCCTTGACGAGATTGTCCGTGACCATCTCAACGAGCAGTTGCTGGGTCTTTGGGCGCGGACGGGAAAAACGATCGGTTTCGTGACGCATTCGATTCCCGAAGCGGTATATCTGTCCTCCCGGGTCGTGGTCATGAGTCCGCGGCCCGGGCGGATTTCGGATGTGATCGAAAGCACGCTCCCGCGCGAGCGACCGCTCGCTATCCGCGACACACCCGAATTTACCGCGCTTGCACAGCGGGTGCGTACGGGACTCAGGGCAGGGCAGGCCTATGACGAGTAGGACAGCGATTTCCGAACCGACGGGCAACGATGTGGCGAACCGCATCCGGATCACCGTGCTTGATGGGGGTGGGTCATCATGAACCGGTTCTTCCCGGTGTTGGCGGTTCTCTCCGCGGTGGCGGTTCTCTGGTACGCCGGTTCGGTCTGGATGAACTCCAAGTGGACGTTGGCGCAGGCTGACCGGGCGGGACTGGAACTCGTCTTCTCCGAGATCGTGGCTGATACGATGAACCAGGATCGACCACGTCTACCGCCGCCACATCAGGTATTGGCCGAATTGAAGAAAACGGTGATCGATACGAAAGTGTCGTCGAAGCGCAGCCTTGTATATCATGGCTGGGTCACGCTTTCCTCGACGCTGGCCGGATTCACCCTGGGAACCTTGACAGGTGTGCTTATGGCGATCGGCATCGTTTATTCCCGCACCCTGAACATGGCGCTGATGCCGTGGGCGATAATCAGCCAGACCATTCCGATCGTCGCCATCGCACCGATGATCATCGTAGTTCTCGCAACGTTGGGAGTGGAGGGCCGAGCTGTGCCGAAGGCGATCATCTCCGCCTATCTCTGCTATTTTCCGGTGCTTGTCGGTATGACCAAGGGACTGCGAAGTCCCGACGGCATGCAGCTGGATCTGCTGAAGACCTATGGCGCGAGCGGATGGCAGACGTTCTGGAAACTAAGGTTTCCTTCATCGATGCCGTATTTTTTCACATCACTGAAGATCGGGATCGCTGCCGCGCTGGTCGGGACGATCGTCGGAGAGCTTCCGACCGGCGCGATTCAAGGGCTGGGAGCCCGCATCCTGATCGGAGACCAGTTCGGCAATCCGATCATGATCTGGTCGGCGCTGATCATGGCCGCCTGTCTGGCCGGTGCTCTCGTGAGTCTGGTGGCCGGGGTGCAGTCGATGACGTTGAAACGGATGGGGTTCGCGAAATGAACGGATGCGCTGGCGCGATCATCCATGGCAGCGGAGGAACGATCCCGTGTCCGCCGGTATGACCCCGATCGTCTTCGCGCTCGCGTTCTGGCTTGCGATGTGGCGGGTCAACACGAGAATAGCTGGCTCCGCATGGCGGTCTAACCGCATCGGGCGGGTGGCGGTTCCGGTGATATTCGGACTTACGGTATTGGTGGTCTGGGAATGCTTTGTCCTGGGTTTTGACGTCTCGCCCGTGATACTTCCGGCACCCACCGCGATCGCCGATAGGTTCGCGGATTCGACGCGGGTGCTTTGGGGTGATTTCGTACAGACGGCTCTGAAGGGCGCGGTCAGCGGCTATCTGATCGGTTGTGGCGCGGCGTTTCTGGTTTCGCTCGCGGTTGACCGGAGCCCGTTCCTGCAGCGGGGGCTTCTGCCGATCGGCAATTTCGTCGCGGCATTGCCGATCATCGGTGTCGCACCGATTCTGGTGAACTGGTTCGGCTTCGACTGGCAATCAAAGGCCGCCGTTGTGGTGGCGATGGTGTTTTTTCCGATGCTGGTCAACACCGTTCAGGGGTTGGCGGAGACGACTTCGATGCAGCGCGATCTGATGCGCACCTATTCGGCGAATTACGGGCAGACATTGCTGAAGTTACGCCTGCCCGCCGCGATGCCGTTCATCTTCAATGGCTTGAAGATTTCCACGACGCTTGCGCTGATCGGGGCGATCGTCGCTGAATATTTCGGCTCCCCCACCAAGGGGATGGGATTTCGCATTTCAACAGAGATCGGTGTTCTGGGGCTCGACATGGTCTGGGCCGAGATAACCGTTGCGGCCATCGCGGGTACGGTGTTTTACGGTGCGGTGGCATTGGTGGAAAAGGGGGTCACGTTCTGGCACCCTTCACAAAGAAGCTGATCGATGGCGATAGCAAACTTGAGGAGACTATGATGAGGAAACTGACTGGATCGATCGCGGCGCTTGCGCTAGGGCCAACGCCGCTGCTGCGGCGGATGATCTGACTCTGCAGCTGAAATGGGTCACACAGGCGCAGTTCGCGGGTTATTACGTCGCGCTTGAGAAGGGATTCTACGATGAGGAGGATCTTAACGTAACCATAAAGCCGGGTGGACCGGATATCGCCCCGACCCAGGTGATCGCGGGCGGCGGGGCAGACGTGACGGTGGAGTGGATGCCAGCCGCGCTCGCCGCACGGGAAAAAGGTCTGCCGCTGGTGAACATCGCGCAGCCCTTCAAGTCATCAGGTATGATGCTGACCTGCCGCGAGGATACCGGCATCGCGTCGACCTCGGACTTCCCGGGCAAGACGCTGGGTGTATGGTTCTTTGGCAACGAATTCCCGTTCCTGAGCTGGATGTCACAGCTTGGTATCCCGACCGATGGATCGGAGCGGGGGGTCGAGGTCCTCAAGCAGGGATTCAACGTCGATCCGATCCTGAACGGTCAGGCCGATTGCGTTTCAACGATGACCTATAATGAGTATTGGCAGATCATCGACGCCGGATTGGCGTCCGACGATCTGGTCGTGTTCAAATACGAGGACCAGGGTGTGGCGACGCTGGAGGACGGTCTTTATGTGCTTGAGGACAGGCTTGCCGATGATGGGTTCAGGGACAGGCTCGTTCGCTTCGTCAGGGCGTCGATGAAAGGCTGGAAATACGCCGAGGAGAATCCCGACGAAGCCGCCCTGATCGTGTTGGAATATGATGAGACCGGTGCCCAGACCGAGAAGCACCAGAAGCGGATGATGGGCGAGATCGCGAAGCTCACGGCCGGCTCGAACGGGTCGTTGGACCCAGCTGATTTCGAGCGGACGGTGGACACGCTGTTGGCGGGTGGTTCCGATCCGGTGATCACCGGTCGTCCGGACGGTGCCTGGACTCACGATATCACCGATGCCGCTCTGAATTGAGGTCGGTGGGGAAATTTGAGGGATCCCGGCGGTCACATCCGCCGGGGTTCCCAGCCAGGCGAAAGAAGGCGGCGGCCTCACGCAGTGCTTGAATGAATGGCTGACCGAAGGAGAGGTCGGGCAGACATGCCGAGACTACGACAGACCGAAATGCCTCTTCGCCCTCCCGGGTGATGTCCTGCCGATGCCGGACTGGAGAGTTTGGCTTCAGGATCCCGTCGAGACGCCGCAGCAGGGTCTCGCCGCTGAAGCCCGCGTCGGAAGCTGACGACGGACAGATCCGGAAATCGTCCACGCGCGTCCTATCCATCGAGAATGCCATATCCGTTTCGCGCCCCTCGCTGATCACCGCGTGATGAACCGGCGTTGGTTCCCGGGTACGCACCGGAATCACCGCTTTGTCCTTGGATATCCGGTGGCGTAAGTCTTGATCGGATTGGCCCTGCGCCCGACATGACCTCGGAACCTATCGCAGTATCCCGGACTTTTCGCTGCCACTCGCGTCGCCGGGCTCGGTCCAATCCGCTTTGAAGCGGCAGTCGGAGCGGCGGACCAACGAATTCCTAACGGACCAATCGGGCTTTCCCCGAAGTGGTCCGCCAGACTTTCGGTAACGGGGTTACGACGGTATCGATCAGCGGTTTGCGCGGTTCGCGATCAGTTCATCAACCACCTGCGGCTCGGCGAGCGTTGAAGTGTCGCCAAGGCTGCTGAAGTCGTTCTCCGCGATCTTGCGTAGAATCCGGCGCATGATCTTGCCGGATCTGGTCTTGGGAAGACCCGGAGCCCATTGGACGAGATCCGGGGAGGCGATGGGACCGATTTCCCGGCGAACCCAGTTGCGGAGTTCCACCTTCAGGTCATCGGTATATTCCTCGCCTGCCATCAGCGTCACGTAACAATAGATTCCCTGCCCCTTGATCTCGTGTGGAAAACCCACAACAGCCGCTTCCGCGACCTTGGGATGGGCCACGAGGGCGCTCTCAACCTCAGCCGTGCCCATCCGATGGCCGGAGACATTGATCACGTCATCGACCCGCCCGGTGATCCAGTAATAACTGTCGCTGTCGCGACGGCAGCCATCGCCGGAGAAGTAATAGCCCTTGTAATCGGAGAAATACGTTTTCACGAAGCGCTCGTGATCGCCGAACACGGTACGCATCTGTCCGGGCCAGCTATCCCGAATGCAAAGAACACCTTCCGCCGCTGTCTTGGTGATCTCTTCACCCGACTGCGGGTCGAGGACCACCGGCTCGATACCGAAGAACGGCAGCGTGGTGGATCCCGGTTTGGTCGCTACGGCACCCGGCAGCGGCGTAAGGAGATGGCCTCCCGTTTCGGTCTGCCACCAGGTATCGACGATAGGGCAGTTCCCTTTTCCGATATTCTCGTCGTACCAGATCCAGGCCTCCGGATTGATCGGCTCTCCCACCGTTCCGAGAACCTTCAGTGACGAAAGGTCGTAGCCGGTCACGAATTTGGTTCCATTGCCCATCAACGCTCGAATCGCGGTAGGCGCGGTGTAGAACTGGTTGACCCTGTGCTTCTCGCAGACCGCCCAGAAGCGGCCCGCGTCGGGATAGGTGGGAACGCCTTCGAACATCAGTGTCGTGGCGCCATTGGCGAGCGGTCCGTACACGATGTAACTGTGACCGGTAACCCATCCGACATCGGCGGTGCACCAGAAGATATCGCCATCATGGTAGTCGAACACGTATTGGTGGGTCATCGAGGCGTAGAGGAGGTAGCCGCCGGAACTGTGCACAACGCCTTTGGGTGCTCCCGTGGAGCCCGACGTGTAGAGGATGAACAGCGGATCCTCGGCGTTCATCGCTTCGGGTTCGCATCGTTCGTCAACGGTGGACTCCAGTTCATGCAGCCAATGGTCCCGCCCCTTCCGCATATGGATGTCACCGCCGGTGCGCCGTACGACAAGGATCTGGCAGTCGTGGGAGACGTTCTCAAGCGCCTTGTCGGCATTGGCTTTCAGCGGAGTGTTCCGACCGCCGCGCGGGGCTTCGTCCGCCGAGACGACCACTTTCGCCGCACAGCCGTTCACCCGGGCCGCAAGCGCGTCGGGGGAGAAGCCTCCGAAGACCACCGAGTGGATGGCGCCGATACGGGCGCAGGCCAGCATCGCATAGGCGGCCTCGGGAATCATCGGCATGTAGAGAATGACGCGGTCGCCTCTCGTGACCCCCAACTTCCTGAGCACGTTGGCCATTTTGCAGACATGTGAATGGAGGTCCCGGTAGGTTACATGAAGGGCATCGGCGTCCGGATCATCCGGCTCCCAGATGATCGCGGTCTGGTTCCCTCGGGTTTCCAGGTGCCGGTCGACGCAGTTGGCGGCGACATTCAGTTCGCCGTCCTCGAACCATTTTATCGATACGTCCGGATAAGCGAAGGTGGCGTTCTTCACCGAAGTATATGACTTCATCCAGTCGAGCCGTTTACCCTGCTCGCCCCAGAACGCTTCTGGGTCGACGATCGACTCCTCGTACATCTTGCGATATCCGTCAGCGTCGATGAGGGCGTTTCGGACAAACTCCCGGGAGGGGGAGTGCATTTCACCGATTGGTTCGCTCATGGCAGCCATACCTTCTGTCCAGAGGTGATCCTGCTCGACGTTCCCGAAACGGGTGCCGTTCAGATAGCCAAATACTCGGCGCGAAGCGCCTCGTCGTCCAGTACTTCCCGCGCGGTGCCGTCGAAAACGACCTGACCGGTATCAAGGATCACTGCCCGATCCGACAGCATAAGCGCCCGGATCGCGTTCTGTTCGACGATCACCGTGGTGATTCCCTGTTCCTTGATGATGTTCAGGGTTTTCTCGATCTCGTCAACAATAACGGGCGCGAGGCCTTCGTAGGGTTCATCGAGTAGAAGAACCTTGATGTCACGGGCAAGGGCGCGGCCGATGGCCAGCATCTGCTGTTCACCACCCGAAAGGGTCGTACCCTCCTGCTTCCGACGTTCGCCCAGGCGTGGAAACAGTTCGAAGATACGGTCCACTGACCAACCGGTCGGTTCGGCGATTCGCGCGAGTTCGATGTTCTCCTCGACAGTCAATCCGGAGATGATGCGTCGGTCCTCGGGTACAAGCTGGATGCCGCTGACGGCGGCCTGATGGCTGTTCATGGAATGAAGATGCTTGTGGTCCAGCCAGATTTCGCCGCGTGTTACCTGAGGATCGTCAAGCCGAGCGATGGCGCGGAGCGTCGAGGTTTTTCCCGCGCCGTTCCGTCCCAGGAGCGCCAGGATCTCGCCTTCATGCACATTGAAGCTGACGCCCTGTACGATGTAGCTCTCGCCGTAATATGCATGGATGTCCCACACCGAAAGGAACGCGGGGGCGGATTCCGCCATATTCGCGCGCCGTGAGAAATCCGGCTTCTCGTAGGCTTTGGATTTGGTGTCCTCGATCAGGGTCATCAATGGGCCTCCCCAAGGTAGGCTTCCCGGACCTTCGGATGGCCCTTGATATTGTCGGGCGTGCCTTCGGCAAGCGGTGTTCCCTGCGCGAGCACGGTGATTTTCTCGGCGAGACTGAACACGACATGCATGTCGTGCTCTATGATCGCTATCGTTATGTCACGCCTGTCGTGGATTTCTTTCAGGAGATCGATGGTTCGGTTGGTATCGGCCCGCGCCATTCCCGCCGTCGGTTCGTCAAGCAACAGAAGGCGGGGCCGCTGTACCAGACACATGGCGATCTCGAGCCGCCGCTTGTCTCCGCGCGAAAGACTTCCGGCGCTGTCGTTCATGCGGTCCTGCATGCTGACATCCACGAGCATGTTCTCCGCGAGTCGGTTGATGTCGGTCTCTGTCTCAACTTTTTCGATCGCATGCATTCGAAAAGCGCCGTCCCGTTTGGCAAAGCAGGGGATCATCACATTTTCCTTCACCGTGAGATCGGAAAATATCTCCGGAGTCTGGAACACCCGGTTGATGCCCATCTGGTTGATCTCGTACGGTTTTCGGCCCAGAACGGAATGGCCGTCGAACATGACGCTCCCGGTGTCCGGCACGAGCTTGCCAACCAGGCAATTCAGCAGCGTCGACTTTCCCGCTCCGTTTGGACCGATAATGGCATGCAAGCTGTTTTCGGTAACGTTGAGATTCACGTCGGCGAGCGCCTGCAGCCCACCGAATCGCTTGTTGACACCCTTGACTTCGAGAATTCCCATCCTTCGGTCCTTCCCTATTCGGCTGCGCTGTGCGTGGGTTTTTTCCAGTCCTTACCGGGGCCTTTGGATTTAACGCTCAAGCGCTCGATCAGCCGTCCGACCCGCTGTCCGGCTTCCACGAGGCCACCCGGCAGGAAGATCACGACGAGCATGAACAGAATGCCGAGGCTTAGATGCCAGCCCTTGCCGACGAAGAAATGCAATACCCAGACGAAGGCATCTTCCAGCCCGTCGGGCAGTATCGCCAGCCACTGGTGTAGCAGGTTGTCGTTGATCTTGGAGAGGATATTCTTGAAATACTCGATGAATCCCGACCCCAGTACGGGACCGACGAGCGTGCCGACCCCTCCGAGGATCGCCATGATCACAATCTCCCCTGATGCGGTCCAGTGCATCCTCTCGGCGCCGGCCAGTGGATCCATGGAACTAAGAAGACCACCTGCCAGTCCGGCGTACATTCCTGAGATCACGAATGCGGAAAGTGTGTATGGCTTGGAGTTGAGCCCGGTATAGCTGAGCCTCTGTTGATTGGATTTGACGGCGCGCAGCATCAGCCCGAACGGGGAACGGAAAATCCGGATCGAAAGGTAGAAGGCGAGAAGCATGATGAATCCGCACATGTAATACCCCGCGTTCAGGGTGAAGAGCCAGCTGCCGATCTCCAGTTCGAAGCTGTCACGCATCACCAGGCCGAATAGGTGCGGCAGCTGGGGTGCACCTTCGCCCAGAAAGTACTGGGGATCTGACGTATACACCTGCAGACCCGTTTCCCCGTTGGTCAGGTTGTAGGAGGATTGGGGGTTTCCGAGAACCGAATAAGCGAGATTGAAGCACATCTGTGCGAGGGCTAGAGTCAGGATCGAGAAATAGATTCCCGTCCGGCGCAGGGCGACATAGCCGATAAGCAGACTGAACAGGCCGGAGACGATGATCGCGAGGATGATCGCCGGGACGACATTGTAGCTGAGCAGCTTGAACATCCAGACGGCCGAATAGCTGCCGATTCCGAGAAACGCGGCATGGCCGAATGACAGATATCCAGTCAAACCGAACAGGATGTTGAAGCCAATCACCAGGATGCCGAAGATCACGAAGCGTTGCATGAGGTCGGGATAGCCAGCGTTGAACATCTGCGCCATCGCCGTTCCTTCAGGAAACGGATTCAGAATGAAAGGCGCAACCATGACGAGGATCGCGACCACCGCGAAGAGCAAGGTGTCTTTGCTGTTGAGACCGATCATTGGATTATTCCTCCATCACGCCCCTGCGGCCCATCAGGCCACGCGGACGCGCGAGTAGTATGGCGATCGCCACGAGATAGATGATGATCTGGTCAATGCCAGGAATGATGGCCTTGACTTCGTTCATGGAAGCGAACGCTTCGAGGATGCCGAGCAGGAAACCGGCGAAGACAGCGCCAGGAAGCGAACCCATACCGCCGACTACGACGACCACGAAGCTCAGAACCAGGAAATCCATTCCCATGTGGTAGTTGGGAGAATTGATCGGCGTATACATCACACCTGCGACACCTGCCACGCAGGCGGCTATCGCGAACATGATGGTGAAGCGGCGGTCGATATTTATACCCAGAAGACCGACGGTTTCGCGGTCGGCCATGCCGGCGCGCACTACCATTCCGAAGGTTGTGAACTGGAGGAAGGCGAACACCATGAAAATGACCGCGAGCGCGAAAAGAAAGTACACCAGGCGCCAGATCGGATAGATGATGGCGTTTTCCTGGAAACCGATCAATACGCCGAAATCGAACGACCCGGTCAGCGCGTCGGGAGCCGGGGTGGGAATCGGGTTAGCGCCGTAATAGGCTTTGATGATCTCCTGCAGCACTATTGCGAGGCCGAAGGTCACGAGGATCTGGTCCGCATGCGGGCGTCTGTAGAAATGCTTGATCAGCCCCCTCTCCATTGCGAAGCCTACCGCGACCATAATCGGGATTGAGAACAGGATTGCGAGAGGAACCGACCAGTCGATGATCGCATTTCCGGCTCCCTCGCCGAACCAGCTAATGACATAGGGCGTCTCGACCTTGAGCGGATTGCCCAGAAAATCCTTCTGGGTCTCGTCAAGAACGGAGTAGCTGAGCGTCAGTATCCGCTGAAGCGTCACCGCGCAGAAGGCGCCGATCATGAACAGGGCGCCGTGAGCGAAGTTCACAACGCCGAGCGTGCCGAAGATCAACGTCAGTCCAAGTGCGATCAGTGCATAGGCGGAGCCTTTGTCGAGCCCGTTAAGCACCTGAAGAATAATTGCGTCCATGGTTCTCACCGTCTGGCTGTCCGGTGCCGGTCCCTTCCGATGGTGTCCCGGGCAGGAACCGGATCGCGCGGGGCGAAGGGGACCGCCCCGCGTTGAATTGCAATATGCCGGTCAGATTAGGCACCGGGGTTGCATTGGCCGAGATTGCCACCCGCGAACATGGGATGGTCATGCGGGTAGATTACCTGCTCGACCGGAGTGACCTCGACCACTTCAAGAATGTCGAATTCCGAGGTTGGATTTTCCTTTCCTCGCACCACGAGCACATCCTTGAAGCACTGATGGTCTTCGGCGCGATAGAGTGTTGGCCCGTTGCCAAGCCCGTCGAATTCGAACCCTTCCAGGGCTTCGACCACGCCGCAGGGGTTGAAAGTACCGGCCCGGTTGACGGCATCTGCGTAGAGCAGGGTCTGGCAGTAGCAGGTGTGCGCGGCCTGGCTCGGCGGGAAGCCGTATTTTGTGCCGAAGGACTGTACGAAAGTCCCGGTCCCGTCATTGTCCAGCGACCAATGCCAATTGGTGGAACCGAGGATGCCCTTGACGTTCTCACCGGCGCCGCGCGCCATCAACCGCGAATAGAGTGGTACAACGATCTCGAAGTTCCGCCCGTTTACCTGCTTGTCGCGAAGACCGAACTGAACGGCATTGGTCAGCGAGTTGACCATGTTGCCACCATAGTGGTTCAGAACCAGCACGTCGGCGCCCGAATTCAGCACCGGCGCGATATAGGACGAGAAGTCTGTCGCGGCGAGCGGCGTACGTACTGTGTTGACGGTGTTCCAACCCAGGGCTTCGGTCGACGCCTTGATGGACTCTTCCTGTGTCCAGCCCCAAGTATAGTCTGCGGTCAGGTGGTACGCGTTCCGGTCGGTACCGTAGGCATTGGCAAGCACCGGCGCCAGGGCTGCACCTGACATATAGCCGTTGAAGAAATGACGGAAACCGTTCGCTTTTCTGTCTTTTCCGGTCGTGTCGTTGGAGTGGGTGAGGCCAGCCATGAAAATGACACCGGCTTCTTGGCAGAGCCCCTGAACGGCAACGGCGACGCTGGAGGACGAGCCACCAGTGATCATGATGGCGTCGTCTTTTTCAATCATCGATTTGGCGGATGCCCGAGCGGCGTCCCCTTTGGTCTGGGTGTCGCCGGTTACGTATTCGACTTTGCGGCCAAGGATGCCCGTTCCGTCCAGCGTTTTCGACGAAAAGGTGTTGATCATGCCGCCGTCACCGCCTCCGTTGAGGTGTTCTACGGCCAATTCGTAGGCACGAAGCTCATCGGCACCCTCGTCCGAATAGGGACCGGTCTGTGGCACATTGAAGCCAAGCGTGACCGAACTGTCGCCCGGAGCGTTGAGATAGCATGATTCACTGGCCCATGACGCGCCAGTGAAAATCATCGGTGCGGCGAGCGCCGCGCTGGCCCCGGCACTGGTTTTCAGCATGCCGCGGCGGGTGAGTGTGGTCTTGCGCATGGAACGTCCTCCCTTCAGGTCAAATGGCTTGGCGGTGCCGTCGTGGCATCCGCCATGGGTTTTCAAGACACTGCCACTCATGGCAGATCGTTTGAAAACACTGCAATAATTTGTTCAGATCGTGATGAATTTCTGTTAACCGATTGACAGATATATCGCGAGATATGTAAAGAAATTTTCAAAACCGGAGGGAATCCGTTGAAAACCAATGAGCATTACCGATGCTGTCGCGGGGTTTGACGGGAAGCAGAATCCGCGAACGGCGGATGCTGGTGCGCAGGAGCCAGGCAAGATTGGCGGAAGAGGTTGGAATTTCCGCCGCGTATCTCAGCCTGATCGAGCATAACCGTCGTCGAATCGGCGGCAAGCTGCTCGCTGATATCGCCAGACAGCTGGACGTCTCGGTTGGGTCGCTTGCCGAGGGTGTTGACCTAGATCTGGTTTCCGCGCTGCGCGCCGGTGCCGCTGGCATGATCGAGACCGGGGCCGAAGTGGAGCGCGTGGAGGAATTCGCCCGACGCTTTCCAGGATGGGCGGGGCTGCTCGCCGCGCAAACCCGTCGAATCGGTGAACTGGAACGTATGATCGAGAGCCTGGCCGACCGGGTTGCGCACGACCCCCATCTTGCTCTTTCGCTCCATGAACTTCTCAGCGCTGTCACCTCGATCAGGTCCGCGGCTTCCATCCTGGTTGAGACCAGGAACATCGAGGATGAATGGCGCGACAGATTCCATCGCAATATCCATGAAGACAGCCAGCGGCTCGCGGAGACCAGTCAATCCCTCGTTTCCTATCTTGAAGTCGAGGAAAACGAAAAGCGGGTTCCCGGCTCGCCCCAGGAGGAGCTCGAGAACTGGCTTGAGGGACGCGACTATCACATAGACGAGTTGGAGCGGGCGCAACCGGCGACGCCCGACACGCTGTTATGGGAGGCGCCGGAAATCGGGTCGCAGTCCGGGCGTGCACTGGCTGAACGACATTTCAGGCTGTACCGCTCCGATGCGGAACGTATGCCGTTGCGTGATTTCCGGACCGAGGCGGAGAAGGTGGCGTTTGATCCCGTGGTTCTATCAGCACGGTTCAACGTTGATCCAGCCGCGGCTTTGCGGAGGGTCGCATCCCTGCCCACACCCAAAGGGTTGGGGCGCATTGGCGTTGTCGTCTGCGATGCTTCGGGCACGTTGACATTTCGCAAGCCGGTCGATGGTTTTCCGTTGCCCCGCTTTGGTGCGGCATGTCCCTTATGGCCTTTATTTCAGGCGCTTAACCGGCCATATGTGCCTATACGCGCTCTGTTCGAGATGTGCGGCCGTGAGCCTGTGCGGTTTCTGGTCTACGCGATCGCGCAGCCGATGGGTTTGGCGGGCTTTGATGCGCCTCAGGTGTTCGAGGGGACGATGCTCATCCTTCCGGCTGACCGCGTTGCCTTTCCGGAACTGCCCGTTCTTTCGGCGGGCACGAGCTGCCGTATCTGTCCAAACGACAACTGTGACGCACGGCGTGAGATGTCGATACTCGCGCGGGAACCATCATAGGCGCGGCGTTACGGCATTCAAGCCCAATTCGCCGCGCTTCGGTTTCGTGTGTTTCCTATGCGGAATCCATCTCACAGTGCGCATTACGGGAGTCCTTTGCCCATGAGCGAAATGACCACCGGTACTGATTGAAGCGTCCGTCTTTCAGTGCCTCCCGATCGCCGTGTTGCGGAGATCAGGCAGCGTGTCTGACGCTCGTGCGTGAGGAGATGCCGCTGGCCCGCGACCCATCGACGAATGACGAAAACCGAAGGCGAGTGGCGGGATATGTTCGTGATCCAGACCTGCGATGTGGCAACGACTTCCGAAGAGATGATCGGGTATCGGAGTTTCGTTCATATAGCCGTCTCCTTTTGACAGCCGTCTGTTGTTGCGCGATAGTTGCACAAGCCATTGCGCCGAGGGAGGAGGGGACGGATGCGCAAACAGGTTCTGCTCATTGAGGATGAGCACAATATCGTTCAGGCCATCGAGTTTGTCCTGTCACGTGCCGGTTGGACGGTTCACACCCATGCCGATGGCGCGACCGCTGTAGCGGAAGTGAATCGACGCTCACCCAATGTCATTATACTTGATGCGATGCTGCCGAATCGATCCGGTTTCGAGATTATCAAGGATCTTCGCGCCGACCCCGCGACCGCATCGCTTCCGGTCCTGATGCTGACCGCAAGAGGCCAGAAAAGGGATCGGGAACTGGCAGAACGATCGGGTGCCAGCCGCTTTATGACAAAGCCCTTTTCCAATTCGGAAGTGTTGGACTGCTTGCGCGAGCTAACCGCCGAATGAGCCGGGACGACGACATTTCACCGCCAACGCGCATGGCATATCGGCGAAGGCGGTTCGTGGATGCGGCCCGTTTCCTGCCCGTGCTGGGGTTGTTTCTGTTCATTCTGCCTGCGCTGGCCGTAGGAGGCGATGAGCCGCTCGGTACGGCGGGCGGTCTGGTCCTGGTGTTTGCCATCTGGGGAATACTGATCGTGGTGTCGGCTCTGCTGTCACTCCGGCTTGGCGGGGAAGACGGTGACGATGAGGGGAACCGGCAGGGATGATCGGTTTCAACCACCTTGTCCTGGTCTGTCTATTGTATGTGGCGTTGCTGTTCGCCGTGGCGTTCGCCGCAGAGCGTCGGGCGGTACGCGGTAAGGTCGGGTGGCTTCGGTCTCCGCTCGTCTACACACTGTCGCTTTCGATATACTGCACCGCCTGGACATTCTACGGTGCCGTTGGATACGCTGTCCGTTCCGGGCTGGAATTCGTCACGATCTACCTCGGTCCGACTCTCGTAATGATCGGCTGGTGGTGGGTGGTTCGGAAATTGGTCCGCATAGGCCGGTCGCAGAACATTACGTCGATCGCCGATCTTGTCTCCTCGCGTTACGGAAAGTCGAACCTGTTGGCGGTGCTCGTAACGCTTCTCGCCGTGATCGGCACCACGCCATACATCGCGCTTCAGCTTCAATCGGTGACTCAGTCGTTTTCGGTGTTCTCGGGTGCCGGAACCACAACCTGGCTGGCAGAGGAATTCAACACGACGGCATTGTTCGTCGCATTGGGGCTCGCGCTGTTCACCGTGCTGTTCGGCACCAGAAGGCTGGATGCCAATGAACGTCACCACGGCGTCGTCATGGCGATCGCAGTCGAGGCCGTCGTAAAGCTGTTCGCGCTCCTTGCGGTTGGAATCTTCGTCGTCTGGGGGCTGTCCGATGGTCCGGCGGACATCATGGCCCGGATCAGTACGTCGGATATCGGGATCTGGAATCTTGATGGAGGGCGATGGGCCACTTTGATATTCCTATCGGCGGCGGCGTTTATCTGCCTTCCTCGTATGTTTCAGGTGATGGTGGTTGAATCGGTCACCGAGCGCCATGTCGCTGTCGCGAGCTGGGCGTTTCCTCTCTATCTCCTGCTAATGAGCCTGTTCGTGATCCCCATTGCGGTAACAGGGCTCCGAATCCTCCCGGACAGCAATCCCGATCTGTACGTTCTGACCGTTCCCCTTGCGCTCGGGCATGACAGTCTCGCGATGCTTTCGTTCCTGGGCGGATTCAGTTCGGCGACCTCTATGGTGATCGTAGCGGCCATCGCGCTATCGACCATGGTTTCAAATCACGCGGTTATGCCGGTCTGGCTCAGCCTGTGGGCAGGTCGTGCCACCATGTCCGGCGATGTCCGCCATTTCGTGCTCCTATCCCGCCGTATCGCCATTGGAGGGGTGTTGCTTCTCGGTTTTCTCTATCTTCAGTTTTCCGGCGGTGGCGAGGCATTGGCGGCGATCGGTCTGATCAGCTTCGCTGGCATAGCGCAGATAGTTCCGCCTCTGCTGGGTGGTATTTTCTGGCGCGGTGCGACGCGGGTCGGGGCGGCGTTGGGCCTTTCCCTTGGATTTCTTGTCTGGGCCTACACGATGTTCCTGCCAAGCTTCGGGGAGAGTTTTCTTATGTCGGCCAGTGTCCTGACGGATGGACCGTTCGGCATCTCCTGGCTCCGGCCCCGCGCACTCTTTGGTATGGATGGGCTTGATCCTCTGGTGCATGCCGTGTTCTGGTCCATGGCGCTGAACACCCTGGCGTTCTTCATTGGATCGATCCTGAGCGTTCCGAAGCCGCTTGAGCGACTGCAGGGAGCGCAGTTCGTCAATGTATTCCAGCATTCCCCCAGCGCCGCGAGCTGGACTTTCGGTACGGCGGCGGCTGAAGACCTGCTGGCGATGTCGCAGCGGATAATCGGCTCGGCCGAGGCGCAGAGACTTT
The DNA here is from genome assembly GCA_965201085.1 of uncultured Rhodobacter sp. Classification (GTDB taxonomy): domain Bacteria; phylum Pseudomonadota; class Alphaproteobacteria; order Rhodobacterales; family Rhodobacteraceae; genus JAPOUP01. Next base: position 79,182 of record CBDAVS010000042.1, read on the forward strand.
TTGCCCGGGGCGCAAGCCTGCAGGGTAGGGTTGGTCGGTTGCCCGACACCACCGCCGAATTCGTTGAATCACTGGAACGCGAACTCGCGGGATCGGTTGGCGCGGCGACCGCACACGCGATGATCGGCCAGATCATGGGTGGATCGATGGTGTCGTTCAAGGATCTAATGGCCGTGGCGGACGAGACCGCTCAGATCATGGAGTATTCCGCACAGGTCAAGGCGCAGTCCGAAGCGCTTGAACGTACGGCGGGCCAGCTTCGCGAAGCCAATGAGAAGCTGACGGCGCTCTCGATACAGAAGGACGCATTTCTTAGCCAGATCAGTCACGAATTGAGGACTCCCATGGCGTCGGTCAGGTCATCCTCCGAAATCCTCATGTCGGAGGACATAACGGAGGCGGAGCGGAAACGGTTTTCAGGCATAATCCAGGACGAGACGGTTCGGCTTACGCGACTGCTTGACGACCTATTGGATCTGAGCGTTCTTGAAAACGGGCAGGTGTCGCTGAATCTACAGCGGGCGGACCTGCATGAAGTGCTTCAGCGCGCGGTCGCCGCCACATCACTGAAAGATGGCGATCAGCCGTTTTCCATCAGCCGTCACGAGCAGACTGAACATGTCCCGCTGGTCACCGACTGCGACAGGCTCGCACAGGTTTTCATCAACCTGATCTCCAATGCCCGGAAATATTGCGACGCCGCCGCGCCTCGGCTCGAGATCGGCGTCAGTCGGAATCCCGAAGGCGTGATCGTGGATTTCATCGACAACGGGTCGGGTATCGCACGCGAGAACCAATCGGTGATTTTCGAGAAATTTTCCCGCTTGGCGGACAAGGGGCAGGGCGCGGGACTGGGGTTGGCCATCTGCCGCGAGATCATGACGAGGCTTGGCGGGTCGATCACCTATCTTCAGGGGCGTTCCGGTGCGGCGTTCCGGGTCACTCTTCCGGATAGACCCGAAACCGCCACGGCGCATTCCTGAAAGCGTCCCGGGAGCGATACCGCTGATCGCGACCTATGGGAAAGGCATCGATTTTCAGGCTATCCGGTGCCTGCGATTCGGTCGTGCCGCTCGGTCGCCGATCCTTCGTCAGCGGATCCCGGTGAAACCACAAGCTGCGGTTGGGCGCCTATCCGTCGATCTTCAGCGCGGAAATGAACGCCGCATGAGGAATCTCGACCTTACCGAACCGACGCATCTTCTTCTTTCCGGCTTTCTGCTTTTCCAGCAGCTTTCTCTTTCTGGTTACGTCACCGCCATAACATTTCGCGGTCACGTCCTTTCTCAGAGCCGATAGGGTTTCCCTGGCGATGACCTTGCCCCCTATGGCCGCCTGGATCGGGATCCTGAACATGTGGCGGGGAATAAGATCCTTCAGTTTCTCGACCATCGCGCGACCCCTTGCCTCCGCCCTGTCCCGATGAACCATGATCGACAGCGCGTCGACCGGCTCCTCATTGACCAGAATCTGCATCTTCACGAGGCTGTCCTGGCGGTAGCCGGTCATCTGATAGTCAAAACTCGCGTAGCCACGGGTTGCCGATTTGAGCCGGTCGTAGAAATCGAAGACGACTTCGTTGAGCGGAAGGTCGTAGACCACCATGGCGCGCGCGCCGGCATAGCTGAGATCAATCTGCAGTCCACGACGTTCCTGGCACAGTTTGAGCACGTCGCCCAGATATTCATCCGGCGCGAGTATGGTAGCCTTTATGCGCGGTTCCTCGATGTGGCTGACGCGGGTAAGGTCAGGCATGTCGGCGGGGTTGTGTAGTTCAAGCATTTCGCCGTCTTTCATATACACATGATAGATGACCGATGGCGCGGTTGTGACGAGCTCGATTCCGTATTCCCTTTCAAGACGGTCACGGACCACTTCGAGGTGGAGGAGGCCAAGAAAGCCGCAGCGAAAGCCGAATCCGAGAGAGGCGGAGGATTCCATTTCATGGGAGAATGAGGCGTCGTTCAGGGCGAGCTTCTCGATAGCGCCGCGCAGATCGGTGAGGTCGGCTGAATCCATAGGAAACAGTCCACAGAAGACAACCGGTACGGATGGTGCGAACCCGGGAAGCGGTGCGGTGGCCTGACGCTTCTCGTGGGTGATGGTGTCACCGACCTTGGTGTCGCGCACCCGTTTGATCGAAGCGGTCAGGACACCGATTTCGCCGGGTCCGAGCTCGGATATATCGATCATATTCGGCTTCAGGACGGCGAGCCTGTCGATACCGTAGGTGGCGCCGGTCTGCACCATGCGGATTCGGTCGTGTTTGCGGATTACGCCATCCATGACACGGATCATGACAACGACGCCCAGATAGGGGTCGTACCAGCTGTCCACCAGCATGGCTTTGAGAGGTGCTTCGCGGTCACCGGCCGGTGCGGAAAGGCGGTGGACGATGGCCTCCAGAAGTGATGGGATGCCGGTTCCTGTCTTTGCGCTGATTTCGACCGCGTCGGTGGCGTCGATGCCGATCACATCCTCGATCTGGCCGCGCACGCGCTCCGGTTCGGCTGCGGGCAGGTCGATCTTGTTCAGAACGGGTATGATCTCGTGGCCGGCGTCGATGGCCTGGTAGACGTTCGCCAATGTCTGCGCTTCCACACCCTGGGTCGCGTCGACGACGAGGAGCGAGCCCTCGACGGCACGCATGGAGCGGGAGACCTCATATGCGAAATCCACATGGCCTGGGGTATCGATGAGGTTGAGGATATAGGGAGTGCCGTCCCGGGCGACATAGTCGATCCGAACGGTGTTGGCCTTGATGGTGATTCCGCGCTCGCGTTCGATATCCATGCTATCAAGAAGCTGTTCCTGCATATCACGGGCTTCCACAGTCCCGGTCATCTGGATGAGTCGGTCGGCGAGCGTGGATTTACCGTGGTCGATATGGGCGACGATGGAGAAATTGCGTATGCGATCGAGGTCTGTCATGGCGCGGATATGAAGGTTAGTTAAGCGCGGCGTCAAGGCACGCTACGGTTGAACGGTATGAATGGATTCCTCCTATTCGGAATGACTCCCGGGGCAGGATTCTTAATTCCGCTCCATTGCCAGACATATTCGGTTCAGTGGTTATTGCGATATTCGCTGAAATCTGAATATCGGTGCCGCTTGGCGGATAGACCAGAACTCCGAGGTCATTCATATGTCCGGCGTGGCTCGACATATTTTCCAAGGTTCGGGATCATCGTCATTTTCGGTCAAATCAGGGGCATTAGTCTCCAGCCCGAGTTCTGGCCATGGTATTGACCTCCAAAACCGCGCGCTCTTCAAAGGCTTTCGATTATTTGCCGTATCTGTTATTTCAATGGGAATGTCGCCACCGTCCTTGGGAGAGATGCGTGCGCAATATCGCATACATGTTCCGTGTCACCGGTCGGGTGCAGGGCGTATGGTTCCGAAAATGGACAAGAGAGGAAGCCGAACGGCTTGGTCTTCGCGGATGGGTGCGCAACGAGGTTGATGGATCGGTCTGCGCCTTGATCGCTGGACCGGAACCCAGTGTCGATGAAATGCTGCGCTCTTTCTGGCGAGGGCCTGACGCGGCGCGTGTCGAATCGATTGTTTGGGAACCTGTCCAACCGCCCGACCAAAGGTATTTCCGAATCCTGGTGTAAGCGGTTCGCGCTCGCGGGCCACCAAGCTCCAGCCCGACTCATCCACCATATCCGGTAATCCGTGATTTCGGATGCAGTACTTCGAGTCTGTAGCTGCCCGCTATAGGGACCCAACGGCTTTCACCCGGCTGTGGTCTTCAACCCCGGGCGGTCCTTGGAGCGCCGTGTAATGGGTTGGTGGCCGATGGGTTGGCTAAAGATCCTTTGGCCGACCAGCGACTGTTGACATTCACCTCACGGCAATCACGGCGGCGGCCGCGGGAACCGTCGTCCGGAAGCCCGGTCCCGTCCCGTCACAGCGGGTGGCGACGACCCGGAACCCCCTGGTCCTCGCGAAACGGTTCCCGGTCCGGCGCCGCCATCCATACATCCCTCCGTCGTGCCCGCGCACCTTCTTCCGGTTCCCGCGGGAGGGAATCACCGCCTCCGCCCCGCGCCCGCCGGGTTCCCCGACGGGCCGGTCCGCGTCGAAGGCCCTGTCGCCGACGGGCGCGCCGGAAGACCGGCCCTCCATCGGCTCCGGCAGCCCCTGCGGGTCGTGCGCCTGACCCGGAGGCGCCACGGTGTCCACGGGAAGGCCGGGCGCTTCGGCCATCGCCAGGACCTTGCCGGCCAGGCCTCCGCCGGAGCGTCCGACACCGTTCTCCTAGGGGCCCCTTTCCTCCCGCCGCCTTCCGGTGAGGCCGCGTCACGGCGCCGTCCACGAACGGGTGCCGCAGGTCGAGATCCCCCGACGGCGCCCCGGGAACACGGTCGGTCACGCCTTTCGGCACCCGGCGCCGCCCGGACACGCCGCCGCATTTCCCGAAGCGCCCGGGAAGGCCGCGCCGGGGGACACCCGTCCGCGCCCTCTGGAGGATGGCCCCGCCGAAGGGGCGGCCGTCCGCCGCCGTGCCCCCGGGGTCGCCCGCCCTGCCCGGCGGACACTCCCCGGTCGCCCGCCCTGCCCGGCGGACACTCCCCGGTCGCCCGCCACATTCCGTCCGTAGCTCCGTTCCCGCTCCTTTCCATGGTTCCGTCCGCGGTTGCCCGTAACGCCGTTCCGTGTGAAAGGTTCAACCGGGAATGTCAGCGGGCCTTATTGTGCAGGAACCACATTCACCGATGTCAATCCCCTTAAAATCCTCGCAAAGCTTCTGCCAGCGCCCGTAGAGGACCGTCACGTTGCGTCTTGAATCAGTCGGAACACGGTGTAAGCATTCACTGAAGATGAACGTTTATACGGATCGATTCTATGTCTCCAGATATAACAGCTTTCTTCGACCACGTAACGAATACGGTCTCCTATATCGTCCGCGACCCGCAGGGCCATGGATGCGCGGTGGTCGACAGCTTGCTGGATTTTGATTACGCAAGCGGTCGTACCGAAACGCGTTCGGCCGATAGGGTCATCGCGTTTCTCCGCGAGGAAAACCTCGACCTGCAGTGGATACTCGAAACCCATGTCCATGCCGATCACTTATCCGCCGCTCCGTATATCCAGGACAGGCTCGGCGGGAGAATCGGAATCGGTGAAAAGATAACCGTCGTGCAGGAGATGTTTGGAAAGGTCTTCAATGAAGGCACGGAATTCGAGCGCGATGGCAGTCAGTTCGACAGGCTGTTCACTGAAGGTGACGTTTTCCATATCGGTCAGCTTCGCGGCGAGGTGCTGCACACTCCCGGGCACACACCGGCCTGCATGACCTATGTCATAGGCGACGCGGCTTTCGTGGGCGATACGCTGTTCATGCCGGATTTCGGTACCGCGCGCTGTGATTTTCCAGGTGGGTCGGCCGATGATCTGTTCGCTTCGATTCAAAAGATTCTTTCCCTGCCGACCGACACGCGAATTTTCGTCGGACATGACTACAAGGCGCCGGGTCGTGAAGACTACGCCTGGGAAAGCACGGTAGGCGAGCAGAGGGCTCGAAACGTTCATGTGCGTCAAGGCATTGATTCGGAGGAATTTGTGAAAATGCGTCAATGTCGTGACGAAGCGCTTTCGATGCCGAAATTGATTATTCCTTCGCTTCAGGTGAACATGAGGGCAGGGAGGATGCCGCCTGCGGACGAGCAGGGGAACACTTACCTGAAAGTTCCGATAGACCGGCTATGAGATTTCGTAAACCCAGCGGTTCTTATGGGCTGGTGTAAGACCGGATACCGGTGTTCGCGGTTCAAGCCTTTAATCAATCATGCCGCCAGCATTCGCTTTCCGGTTGCGTGATGCCTGGGTCTGGTGCGGTCGTTCGCAAGTCCCGACCACAGCATTGGTCGCATCGGGTAATGCCGGACAGCATCACGCCTGTCAGCCGATCGAACCAAAAAGCGGGTGATCCGAGTCCTAAAGCGATGATGTGGAGGGTGCCGATGGCCATATATGCCACTCCCTTTCCAGTGCGAGGCACTACATTCTCGGCGATCTCTCTACACCGGACCCAGTCGCCATCCGGCTTCACTTCATTGCTCTCGTCGTGGCTGACCTCGCCAGCGCCTACAACGATATAGGTGTCCGACGCTGTTTCGACCGCCCCGCGGCCGCCTCGAAGGAAACACACCCGCGCAGGCGCTTGGTGCCGGAAGACGACGGACCGCGAAGAGTTCGCGGACTTGCCCGGGCATTGGTCTCGTCTTCGGTGACATGATTACCTATCGCTATACCGATCCCCGCTACATTTTCCTGCGTAATGAGTGTCTGCCAGAAAACCCCGTGTTTTTCCGGTGACAGGGCCGAATCCGGCGGATTCCGGCTTCACGGGACCCTGGCCGGGCCCGTCGGAGCGCCGCCCGGGGCTTCGACGGGACGGCCGGTGGCGGGAACATATAGTGAACATCCGGGCCTCCGCCGGCCCGCGGGCACGCCGGCGCGGGCCCCGCAGCGGCGGGGCCTTCCATGGGCCGGTTCACCGGTGGACGCCCCGGTCAGGCGGCGGCGGGGAGCACGGGGCGCTCCCTCGCCGGCGGCATCAGGCCGGGGCGGTGGACATTCGCGGCCAGCACCGCCAGCGCCACGGCGCCGGCGAAACCCTCCTTTCCGTGGCTCCGCACCCGGTCGAGGCCACGGTGCTCCAGGCTGTTGATGGCCGACCCGCCGGCGGCGTGGGCGCGCCGCGCCCCGCGGAACGCCTCCCCGCTTTCCCGGACGCGGTCCGCCTTCGACAGCCTGCCTTTCCACGGCATGGCGTCGGCTCCGGCATCCCGGCAGGCCCCGACCGGTCCGGGGGGCTGTGCGGACCGCGGTCGAAGCCCACCACCGACAGGTCGGGGAACCGGGCCCGCGCCTCCCCGTCCATGGGGACCGCCACGTCCACGTCGCTCCCCTCCCACATCACCGAACGGTGCGGGAGGAATCCGTGACTGTCCTCAGGGACGCGGACGGGAACGCCGGGCTCCACCGGGACCCCGGCCTTTCCCTTCGATATCCAGCGGGTGTGCGGCCCGGATATCGGGTGCACCTTCCCGCGGTGCGGGACCGTCCCTCCCTTCAGGATCCGCCGTCCGGTCAGGTCCGCCCGGTGCCTGACATGGCCGATGAGGCCCCGGATGCCGTCGCCGGACCCCGGGATGCCCGATGTTCCGTCGATCTCCGCGCGGCGTCGCTCCGCCCTGTCCGCCAGCTTCAGGGCCAGCCGGAGCGGCGCCTCCACGTCCCTCGGGCGCGGGTTGGCGAGCCGTGACGTGGCCACCCGGAGGTAGCCTTTCCGGAGCTTTCCGCAAAGGTATTCCTTCCGCCGCAGCCGGGCGGCCCAGGCCCCCCGCAGGCCCGGGACACGTCCCGGACCATGCACCGCGCCGCGTCCATCGGCAGGCTGCGGTCGGTCGGATGGTGGACGTCGGTCCCGGCCACGAAGGAATGACGGCGGCCGCTCAACGCGGCGCCAGGCTTTTTTCCGGCCACCCTGTGGCCCCTCTCCACGACCATCCTTCCGACCTCGGCGGGAAGCTCCGGCGTGAGGAGCGACACGCTGTCAACCAGACGCCGGTATCCGTATCCGTCCCCGTCCCATGATCCTTGGCCCGGCCTCCGGCCTTCGCCGGATCGGGATGTGTTGGTTCGCCGGTTCCCGAAGCCGGTCGAAACCGCACCCGGGACCCTGCTTCACCACGCTGAGCGCCAGGATGGTCAACGGTTCCATCCCCGGCCCGCCGACCCGGCGGCTCCTTCCGGGCAGCACCATCCTGCCCGGAAGCCCGAACAGCCGCTTTCGGGTTCCTTCGTCGCCGCAGGGGTCCTGGAGGCCGATCAGGATCGCCGGGATGTCGTCCCGCGACCTCACGTCCAGCCTGATCCTCATGATGTCGGGGGCGTCGGGCCTCCGCCGGGTGTCGTGGACCCTGCGCATGGGGGCCTCCTGAAGGGGAGGATCGGCGGATTCCGCAGCATATGGTGGCGAATCCGCCCCCTGACTGCCATATCCGGTGAATTCCCGTAAGGCGGATTCCGTCATTTACCGCTAAAAACCGCAGCCTGGCGGTTTTCTGGCGGACACTAATTATCCGCCGCGGACCGCTGTCGATTGACACCTTTAAGCCAGTTGAATCATTAAACCGCGTTACACCGGCGAACAGCCCAACGGCGCAACTTCGGTCGTAACGTTTCAATGGTCGTCTGCCTGACCGGAAATTCAGGTTCATTGTCTGGCAAAGAAATTATCGTCTGCCGAGCGGCCACCATACCAAGAAACCGCAAATATGACTGCCCTGTGGACTCGCTGAACTGGTGTGTATAGAATGAGGATTCATGGAGATACGCTACATCACATCCGATTTTGCGGTTTCACCGCAGGTTGACGCTGATGACATGAAGGCGATCGCCACTGAAGGTTTCGTAGCCGTTATAAACAATCGGCCCGACGCCGAGGTGCCGGTAGAACTGCGATCCGAATCGATGCGGGCGGCCGCCGAGGCCGCAGGTCTGTCCTATGTCGAAAATCCGGTGATCAATGGCGCGATGACCATGGACATGGTTCAGCGCCAGCACGAGGCCACCGATGCCTATGAGGGTCCGGTTCTGGCATGGTGCCGGACCGGAACGCGGTCTTCGATAGTGTGGGCACTTGGTCGGGCAGGGCACCTCCCGACGAACGAAATTATGCAAAGCCTTGCGCGCGCTGGATATGAACTTCCGGCATTGGCACCTCAGATCGACATGCTGGCGAACGAGGCTACGAGTGCCGGAAACTCATCTGATTAGCAAACAAATGTAGAGGCGGTTGGTGCAACGACGAGCGGTCTGCTGGTCCCGTCAACCGGGGATTGGTCCTCAGACCGTGCGAGGGCGAAACCGCTCGATGCGATGGAGCTTTTTGGGTGCATCCCGGATTATTTGATCAGGCGGTCGCTGTGAGTTCGGTTCTGCAGTGGAGGAAGTCGGGCCATGACCCGTTCATGAGGCAGCATTTTATGGACATGACCGCGATGGCGCCGGCGGTGCTCCAATGTCTGCTGGCCCGTTTCAGCAGTCGGACCACGACCTGTCCGCAGGCGCTCTCGATCACCCGGGACCCGATCCGCATGCCCTGCCTACGGTAGTGTCTGCCAGAAACCCCCGTGTTCTTCCGGTGACCGGGCCGAATCCGGCGGATTCCGGCTTCACGGGACGGTCGGTGGCGGGAACATATGATGAACATCCGGTCCTCCGCCGGCCCGCGGGCACGCCGGTGCGGGCCCCGCAGCGGCGGGACCTTCCATGGGCCGGTTCACCGGTGGACGCCCCGGTCAGGCGGCGGCGGGGAGCACGGGGCGCTCCCTCGCCGGCGAAACCCTCCATTCCGTGGCTCCGCACCCGGTCGAGGCCACGGTGCTCCAGGCTGCTGATGGCCGACCCGCCGGCGGCGTGGGCGCGCCGCGCCCCGCGGAACGCCTCCCCGCTTTCCCGGACGCGGTCCGCCTTCGACAGCCTGCCCCTGCGGGGCATGGCGTCGGCTCCGGCATCCCGGCAGGCCCCAGCCGGTCCGGGGGGCTGTGCGGACCCCGGTCGAAGCTCACCACCGACAGGTCGGGGAACCGGGCCCGCGCCTCCCCGCCCATGGGGACCGCCACGTCCACGTCGCTCCCCTCCCGCATCACCGAATGGTGCGGGAGGAATCCGTGACGGTCCTCCAGGCACGCGGACGGGGACGCCGGGCTCCACCGGGACCCCGGCCTTTCCCTTCGATATCCAGCGGGTGTGCGGCCCGGATATCGGGTGCACCTTCCCGCGGTGCGGGACCGTCCCTCCCTTCAGGATCCACCGTCCGGTCAGGTCCGCCCGGTGCCTGACATGGCCGATGAAGCTCCGGATACTGTCCGATGAGCCCGGGATACCCAACCTGCCGTCGATCTCCGCGCGGCTCGCCTCCGCCCTGTCCGCCAGCTTCAGCGCCAGCCGGAGCGGCGCCTCCACGTCCCTCGGGCGCGGGTTGGCGAGCCGTGACGTGGCCACCCGGAGGTAGCCTTTCCGGAGCTTTTCCGCAAAGGTATTCCTTCCGCCGTCAGCTGGGCGGCCCCAGGCCCCCCGCAGGCGCGGGACACGTCCCGGACCATGCACCGCGCCGCGTCCATCGGCAGGCTGCGGTCGGTCGGATGGTGGACGTCGGTCCCGGCCACGAAGGAGTCACGGCGGCCGCGCAACGCGTCGCCAGGCTTTTCCGCCGCCATGATCCGTGGCCCGGTCTCCGGCCTCCCCTGTGGCCCCTCTCCACGACCGTCCTTCCGACCTCGGCGAGGAGTTCCGGCGTGAGGAGCGACACGCTGTCAACCAGCCGCCGGTATTCGTATCCGTCCCATGATCCGTGGCCCGGCCTCCGGCCTCCGCCGGATCGGGATGTGCTGGTTCGCCGGTTCCTGAAGCCGGTCGAAGGGCGTGGCCCGAGCGGAGGAGGCGGGCCGGTGTTGAGGGATCGCACCCGGGACCCTGCTTCACCGGGCCTCCCGGCGGCGGCAAGGCCCCGCGGCGGGAGGTGGCGCGCCCGTCCGGGCGAGGGAAGGGGTGGCCCGACCGAAACCGGGCGGGCGCGCCTGCGGAATTCCCTCTCCCCCGTCGGCCGACGGGGCGAAGCGCCTCAGGGAGGCCGCGCCCGCGCGAAAGCCTCCGCCGGCGTCAGGTAGCCGAGCGCCTTGCGGGGGCGCGCGTTCAGGATGTCCTGGACCCGCTTCACGCGGGCGTCCGTGACCTGCCGCAGGTCGGTCCCCTTCGGCAGGTACTGGCGCAGCAGCCCGTTGGTGTGCCCGTTCAGGCCCGCTCCCACGAGTGGTAGGGCGTCGCGAAGAAGAAGTCGGCCTCCAGCGCCTTCGCCACCTTCGCGTGCCCCGCGAACTCCTTGCCGTTGTCCGCCGTGATCGTGTGGACCCTGGCGCCGAGCCCCTTGAGAAGGTCGGTCATCGCCTCGCCGACCGCCTCCGCCTTCTTTCCGTCAACCCGTTGGAGAAGCGTGAATTTCGAGCATCTGTCCACAAGCGACACCACCGCACCGCTGTGTCCCCCGCCGATCACCGTGTCCGCTTCCCAGTCGCCGATTCCCGCCTTCGCCCCGACCTCTTTCGGGCGCTCCGGGATGTCCCTCCGGCCCGGGATGTGACCCCGGCCCGCGTGGCGGCCACCCTTCCAGTTCGGTTTCTTTCCCCCGCCGCCGCAGGTGCCCGAAAAGCGTTCCTCCGTCCCTGCGGTCCGCGCGTACGAGGTCGTATATCCGCTGACGGCCGACCATGCCGGGGTCCTCCAGCCGGAGACGCCCCGAGACCTGTTCCGGGCTCCAGCCCTCCTCCAGCTTCGCCACGACCTTCGCCCAGCGCTCCTCCGTCAGCTTCCTCGGGACCGAAGAGGCCTCGCTCCGGCGCTTGGTGGCCTTCCTCCACGCCTGTCCCTGCCGGTATCCCCGCCCGCCGCCGTCGCGTCGGATCTCCCGCGATATGGTGGCCGGATGGCGGCCCAGCTGCCTGGCGATGGCCCCGTTCGAAAGCCCGCTTTTCCCCGTCGCGTATATCTGGCATCTTTCGTCGAAGGTCAGATGACGGTAGCCCTCGGCATGACACTCTCCTATCCTGAGCACAGGGACTGTCGCCGTTATCTGGCCGATTCGCAGGATGCTGCACCCGAAACGCGGCTTCCCACCATCAACGGTGTTGCACTTCAGAGCGGAACGGGGGCGCGAAAAATCCGCAGCCTGACGGTTTTCTGGCGGACACTACGGTATTCACCGTAGCGCATTCGCGTGCGGTTGGCCCTGTAACAATCGAGGCATCTGTACACGGCTTCGAGCGCCTCCCGGTAGTGTTCGAGGATGGCCATGACACCGGTGACCTTTCTGGCTTTCAGGTCTGTCCTGTTCCCCTTCGGCCTGGCCTTCCTTTCCGTTTGGCTCAGTTCCACAATTGCAGCGTTCCGCCGTCCGGTACCGCTCCCCGCGGCGCTCCGCGGGGTCCGCTGACGCTCCCGAAGGGGGTGATATCGCCGGGAAAGGCCTGTCCGGCGGCGGGACGGGCCGGAATCCGTCACGCCCGCCGACTCCCGCGCGGACGGGAGTGCGCGCCGGTCCGCCGGCGGTCCACGGAGGTGGGGACACACACTTTTCCATTCGGTATCCCGCGCCTTTTCGCCCGCATACCTCTCTTCCCCGGCTTCCGGGGCAGGTCCCGCCGCCGGCCCCCGACGACAGGGGAAAACACCTCCCATCGGCCTCCACGACGCCGGCCGGTCCGTGGCACCATGCGAACGCCGTCTTCGGGTCGGTCCCCGTACCGGCGGCGGTCTTCCGGAGGACGGGGCCGCCGGACATCGGCCCGACACACCGCCTGCGGGTCGCGCCGTTCCTGCGGGAACGGCGCCGGACCGTTCCTGTCCCTGCCGGGAAGGTGCGCCCGCGGCTCCGGCACGCGAACCCGCGCGCCGACCGCGACGGTCCGCGGCCAACGACCTCCGCATGGCGGCGCCGCCGGCGGGTGGAAGGGGCCGGAGCCCCGCATGGCCCGGAATCCGGGGGGCCGGCCGGCGGGACCCGCCGGGCCCTGGCCGTGTCGGACCGGGAAAGCGGGGCGGGCGGCCGTTGGATGACGTCCATGGTGAACCCATGGGCGGCGTAGGAGGAACATACGGGCCTCGCCCTGAAAACGGTTCCTGGTATCCATCGCGTTATTACAGCGGGTTGCGGCGGCCAGGCCGAATCGGTGACGAAATTCGCTGCAATTGTGGAACTGAGCCAATATAAATGGAAAAGGCGTTCGTCCTCGCCTTCGCGGACCGCCGGAAAGGGCCGTTCCCGGAGCCCACCTGCCTCGGGCGCCTGTCGGTTGGCGACCTAGAAAGGCCCTTCGTCGCGCCGGCGCGAAGGCCCTGCCCGCCATGGAGATGGCCCTCGCCCGGCGTGGCGGATTCCGGCCTGTCCCGCCGCTGGACCGGCTTTTCCTGTCGATATCACTCCCTTCGGGAGCGTCAGCGGACCCCACGGAGCGCTGCGGGAGCGGGACCGGACGGCGAAACGCTGCGATTGTGAAACCGAGCCTTACTGAAGGGGGATGAGTGTTGCTGGCTTGAATATTTTATCGCCCGCAGGCACTTGACAGGGGGTAAAGAGATCAAGTAACTAAATAGTGCGTTACTTGTTCTATCACGGCGGGTGCGCGGTCCTCGGAGGTGTGAGTCTGGAGGGCCGGTTTAACCGACGTCTCCACAGGGGCGGCGAACATGGAGGAGCCCAATGGCATTCATCAAGAAATTTATCGAGGCGGAGACGGTGTCGCGCCGGAACCTGCTGCTTGCAGGCGCTTACGGCGTCTCCGGCGCGGCGGCGCTGCGGATTCTCGGCCCGTCGCCGGCTATGGCGGCGACCTACGCCGACCCGACGGTCGCTTGGAGCTACCGCAACCGGACCAACCCTTACTGGAACGAGATCGTCTCGGGCGGCGAGGCTTTCGTGGAGAGCCTTGGGCGGCCGAAGGACTTCCTGACCCACCTGATCAACGAGGGCTCGTCGGAGAAATCGCTGGCGGACGTGAAGGCGCTGCTGGCGAAGACGAGCGGAGAGCTGGCACTGGCCATTGACACGAACGACGCCCCGAACGCGCGCCCGGTCGTGGAGGCGGTCGCGGAAGCGGGTGGTTACGTCTCGACGATCTGGAACAAGACCGATGACCTGCATCCGTGGGACTTCGGGGACAGCTACGTTTCGCACATGACCTGGTCGGACGAGGGCCCGGCGGAGCAGACGGCGCGGATTCTGCTTGAAGCCATGGGTGGAAAAGGTGGCGTTGTGCATCTAGGTGGCATCGCGTCGAACAACCCAGCGATCGAGCGCCTGAACGGGCTCAAAAACGCGCTCGCGGACTACCCGGACGTGGAACTGCTCGACGCGCAGCCCGCGGACTGGGACACGCAGAAGGCGAACCAGATCATGTCTTCGTTCATCACCCGCTACGGAGACGAGATCACCGGAGTGCACTGCGCGAACGACACAATTGGATACGGAGTCCTTGAAGCGCTGCGGGCCGAGGGGATGGATGTGCCGATCGTTACCTACGACGGCAACCCGCAGGCAGTGGACCTAGTGCGTGAAGGGCGTATCCTTGCGACGGTGTTCACCAACCCGCACTGGGGCGGAGGAATCACGGCGGCGCTGGCTTACCACGCGGCGACCGGCACGTTCAGGCCGTCGGAGGAGCCGCCGGAACACCGCGAGTTCTACGGCCCGACGATCATGGTAAGGCCAGAGGACGCAGCGGAGTTCAAGGCGAACTACCTCGACAACGTGCCGACCTACGACTGGAACGACTTCTGGGGCCCGGCCAACGGGCAGATCCAGTACGGCTGAGCGAACCGCCGGCGCGGCCCTTGGCCGGGCCGCGCTCCAGACCTGATTCGGGCCAGTGCGGCACAGGCCACACACCCGGTATTCGGGAGGGGATGCATGGCGAACGTGACGGCGCATGGGATAGGTGCATCCTGGTACCTGACCCGCGAACGCATCTTTAAATGGGCACCGCTTATGGTGCTCATGTTTTTGATGCTGATCTTTCCGATCTTCGAATGGCTGGAGGATTTGCGCGAGGGCAAGGACCACATCTATCTGCTGGACTCGCGCTTTTTCTCGATTCGCAACGCCGCGCGAATCGCTGTCGCCGCCGCCCCGGCGCTCATGGTCGCGATCGGGGTGACCTTCATAATCATCATGGGCTCGATCGACCTGTCGATGGAGGGAACGGTTTCCGTCAGCGCCGTCGTCTTCGCCTTCACCTTCATCGCACTGGGCGGGACGCTGGCGAGCTGGGCCTGGCTGGCCATTCCTCTGGCGCTGCTTGTCGGGGCGGCCATGGGCTTCATCAACGGGCTTATCCATGTCCGCCTGAAGATCCCTTCTTTCATGGCGTCACTTGCCATGGGATTTGTCGGAACCGGCTTCGCGCTGCTCCTCACAGACGGCGACCGAATCCGGGTCGAGGACGAGCTCTTCCGTTCACTGCTGACAGTTCGCTGGCTTAATTTTCCGATCATGTGCTATGCGGCGCTCGCCGCGCTGCTTGTCGCCTGGTTCCTTCAGTCGCGCACGACGCTTGCCCGAAACTTCTACGCCATCGGGGGTGGTGAGGAACTGGCGGAAGCGAGCGGACTCAATGTCGCGAGGGTGCGGATCCTCGGCTTCACGCTCGCCGGCGTCTTCTTCGCGCTTGGCGCTCTGATGGCCGTAGGCCGGATCGGAATCGCCGAAACCGTCACGGGCAAGGACTTCATGTTCATCTCGATCACCGCTGTTGTCGTCGGCGGCACGGCCCTATGGGGCGGGATCGGAGGCGTCTGGAACACTCTGGTGGGCGTGCTCATCGTGAACGTCATCAACAACGGCATGGTTGTGATCGGCCTGCCGAACTTTGCGCAGGACGGCGTTCTCGGCGTCCTCGTCATCATAGCGGTGGTGCTGTCCACGAACCGCAGAACGATCAGCTTCGTGAAATAGGGGCGGAGCGATGTACGAACTGAAGCGGGTCGATAAGCGTTTTCCCGGCATCCATGCGCTTAAGGCGGTCGATTTCACGGTCAACCGCGGCGAGATTGTTGGCCTCGTCGGCGAAAACGGCGCCGGCAAATCGACGCTGATGAAAGTGATCTACGGCGCTTATCAGCCGGATGACGGCAACATCATCATCGATGGCCGGACTGTGTGTTTCCAGAACCCCCGCGGGGCTATGGAGCATGGAATCGGCATGGTGTTCCAGGAACAGTCGCTGATCACGAACCTGACGGTGATGGAGAATGTCTTCCTCGGCTATGAAAGCCAGTTCGTGACATACGGAGTCATCGACTGGAAGGCGATGGCATCCGCCGTGCGCGCGCAGCTTGCCAAGGTCGAACTCGACATCGATCCCGCGACGGTTACCTCCACTCTCTCGTTCGCGCAGCGCCAGCTTGTCGAGCTTGCCAAGGTGCTGACGCTGGAGGAACGGGTCGACGGGGACCTGGTGATCCTTCTCGACGAGCCGACCTCGGTTCTGGCCAGGGAAGAGGTGGAACTCCTGTTCCGTATCGTGCGCGATCTGACCAAGCGCGCCTCCTTCATCTTCGTGTCGCACCGGATGGAAGAGGTTCTGGAGCTTTCGGACCGCATCTATGTCATGAAGGACGGCGAAGTAGTGGATGTTGTGGCACGCGACACCGCCGACAGGGATGCCATCCAGCACAAGATGGTCGGACGCGACGTTGACAGGGAATATTACCGCGAGCAGAAACAGAGGCCCTACGACACAGACAGGGTGCTTGCCAGCTTCGAGAAGGTCAGTCTGGCCGGCCGCTTCAGGGAAATCTCATTCGAACTGCATCCGGGCGAGGTGCTCTGTCTTGTCGGTACCGTAGGGGCGGGGCGTGAAGCGATACTGCGTACGCTCTACGGCCTCGATTCTCCGACCTCCGGCGCCGTCACCGTCAAAGGCGAACCGGTCACCCGCTTCAGTGCCCGCGGCGGCGTCCAGCGTGGCATCGGCTATGTGCCGCGTGAACGCAAGATTGAAGGGATCGTGAACGGCATGAACGTCTACGAAAACATGACGCTCAGCCAGCTGAAGAGCTATGCGGCGGGGGGGATCCTGAGGATCGGAAAAGAACGCGAGCTGGCGAAACGCTGGATCGAGCGTCTTGGCATCAAGACACCCTCCGAGAACAAGGATTGCGGGGGACTTTCCGGTGGCAACCAGCAGAAGGTTGTGCTTGCCAAGTGGCGCTCGGGCGGTTCGGACATCATGCTACTCGATCACCCCACACGCGGCCTCGACATTGGCGCCAAGGAAGACGTTTACGAGATGATCAGGGAGATGTCGGGTGCGGAGGTAGGCATCCTGCTGGTCGCCGATACGCTGGAAGAGGCGATCGGCCTTTCCCATACGATCATCGTCCTGAAGGACGGTGAGTTCCGGAAACGGTTCGATGGAAAGCCCGGCGCAAAGCCCTCGCTCTATGACCTCGTGCATCACATGATCTGAGCAGAAAATGGAAAAAGAACGCCTCAAACCGCATTTTCCATGGATCACCCTCCTAGTGCTGGCGATGCTTGTCGGCGTCGCTAATCCGAGTTTCTTCGACCTAGGCAGCCTGATCCTGCTGATGGCAGATATCGTCCCGTTGTTCATCATGGCGCTGGGCATGACATTCGCAATCTATATCGGCGGCATCGACCTTTCGGTGCAGCAGATCGCCAATATGGTGACCGTCATCGCGACCGTCTATCTGGCGCAGTTCGGGATAGGCGTCGCGCTGGTCGCGCTTATCGCGGGCGGCATTTTCGGGATGATCTCGGGTTACGTCACCACCCGGCTCTACGTGCCGTCCTTCGTTTCAACTCTCGCGATGGGTTTTATCGCGCTGTCCGTGGCCAAATGGCTCTCTGGCCAGCGAGCGCTGTATATGGACGCAACGCTGCGCGACGAGAGCTTCAGCTGGATGTTCGGCAATACCGCAGGCATGCCGCATGAGCTTGCGACCGCATTGGTTTTGCTGGCCATCGCTTGGTTCCTGCAGACGCGGACCACCTTCGGGCGGACGCTGAAAGCCGTCGGATCAGGCGAGCTCGCCGCTGTCGCTTCGGGCGTCAATGTCGATCTGGTGAAGATCATAGCCTTTGGAATCTCGGGCGTTTTCGCGGCGGTCGCGGGGCTGATCTTTTCGGTCAAGCTGTCCGGCGGCGACGCACAGCTTGCCAACGGTTTCCTGCTGCTGGCCATCGTTGCGGTACTCGTTGGCGGAACGCCGCTGACAGGGGGGGTCGGCGGTGTGCTCAACACCGCGGTCGGCACGCTTATCGTGATGGTGATCCGGGCCGCGATGGTCTATCTTGAGGTAGATGCGACCCAGCAGCAGATGATCTTCGGCCTTGTGCTGATTGTCGCTATCGCCCTGACAATAGACCGCTCGAAACTCCGGGGTGTCGTCAAATGAGCGAGATGCGGGCGGCGGTTCTGATCGGGCCGATTCGAGATCAGGTCGGCTCCGCGCCCTGAACCCGGTCGCG
Organism: uncultured Rhodobacter sp.; assembly: GCA_965201085.1. Lineage (GTDB taxonomy): Bacteria > Pseudomonadota > Alphaproteobacteria > Rhodobacterales > Rhodobacteraceae > JAPOUP01. The sequence continues at coordinate 97,246 of CBDAVS010000042.1, forward strand.
ACGAAGCGCTGATCCGCATCGCGCGCACCGGCATCTGCGGGACTGACATGCATATCTTTCATGGCAACTATGCCGCGGACCGGCTGCCGATGATTCCCGGGCATGAGTTCGCCGGCCATATCGCAGCGATGGAAGAGAGGGCAGCCGACCTGTCCGAAGGCCAGCCTGTGGTTGTGGACATGAACATTGGGTGCGTCCGCTGTTACAGGTGCCGCCGAAACGAGATCCTGAACTGTCCGGAGATGCGGCAGATGGGGGTCACGGTGGACGGGGCTTTTGCCTAAGAGTTTGTTCCATAAGTTGAGTGGTGCCGCGGAATGTGGCATTCCGGTTGGTGAACGCACCCAGATACGGAGAGAGCCATGCCCTGGAACAGGACCACCCAACAGCTCCATAAGCGCCCGGACGACCACGGTCAAAACGACCTGACCGACGCCGAATGGACCGTCATCGGGCCGATGCCGCCGAAGCGGGGAAGGATGGGACGGCCGCGCGGGGTCGACCTTCGGTCGGTGTTCGACGCGGGCCGGTATATCCTGTCCACGGGATGCCGGTGGCGCGTCACCCTCTGGATATCCACCGTTTTCCACCGACCGGAACCATTTTCACGCATGGCGGCGGAGCGGGCTCCCGGAGCGTACCGCGCATCGTCTCCGGGACCTCGCGCGGCGGTGTCCGGGGCGCTCCGCGGAGCCGGCCGCCGCCCCGGTCGACAGCCGGTCGGTGAGGACCACGGAGAGCGGCGGCCCCGCGGCCACCACGCCGGCAGGAAGGTGAAGGGGAGGAAAAGGCACCTGATCGTGGACGCCGGCGGCACGCCGGTCGTCATGACGGTTCACACCGCCGACATCCAGGACCGGGTTCGCTTTGGACCTAAGCGCCGAGAGGCTTGCCGTGGCGAAGGAAGGCGGCGCCTATATCTCCGTTGCGCTGTCGGTGCTAAGGGATGCTGTCATGACTGCGACGCAGGGACGGGGAGCCGATATCGTGATCGAGAGCGTCGGCAGCCCGGCGCTCTATGCCGGCGCAAAGGAACTGATGCGAATGGGCGGGCATCTTGCGGCTTTCGGTCTGACTTGGCGCAGGCGAGACCCTGGCGCTGAATATCCTCCAGACCGTCCTTGAGGAGAAATGGGTCAAGGGTTCGGTCGCGGGCATGGGGCAGGACATGCACGAAGCCCTGACGCTTATGTCCTATGGGTGGATCGATACCGGGCCTTTCACAGGCGTCGGTTACCGGCTTGAGGACATCCAGCAGGCTTTCGACACTTTTCCCGGGCGGATGTAGGATTTCAAAACCCAGATTGTAATTTTGTATCCGCCAGAAAACCGCTAGGCTACGGTTTTTTAGCGGTAAATGACGGAATCCTCCTTACGAAAAATCACCGGATATGGCAGTCAGGGGGGCGATTTCATCATAATATGCCGCGGAATCCGGCAATCCTCCCCTTCAGGAGGCCCCCATGCGCAGGGTCCACGAACTCCAGCGGAGGCCCGGCGCCCCCGGCATCCCGAAGATCAGGCTGGACGTGAAATCGAGGGACGACATCCCGGCGATCCCGATCGGCCTCCAGGACCCCTGCAGCGACGAAGGGACCCGAAAGCGGCTGTCCGGGCTTCCGGGTCGGCTGGTGCCGCCCGGAAAGGGCCGCCGGGTCGGCGGGCCGGGGATGGAACCGTGGACCATCCCGGTGCTGGGGGTCGTGAAGCAGGGTCCCGGGTGCGGTTCCGACCGGCTTCGGAAACCGGCGAACCAGCACATCCCGATCCGGCGAAGGCCGAAGGCCGGGCCACGGATCATGGGACGGGGACGGATACGGATACCAGCGTCTGGTTGACAGCGTGTCGCTCCCCTCGCCGGAGCTTCCCGCCGGGGTCGGAAGGATGGTCGTGGAGAGGGGCCACAGGGTGGCGGCGGAAAAGCCTGGCGCCGCGTCGCGCGGCCGCCGTGATTCCTTCGTGGCCGGGACCGACGTCCATCATCCGACCGACCGCAGCCTGCCGATGGACGCGGCGCGGTGCATGGTCCGGGACGTGTCCCGGGCCTGCGGGGGGCCTGGGGCCGCCCGGCTGGCGGCGGAAGGAATACCTTTGCGGAAAGCTCCGGGTGGCCACGTCACGGCTCGCCAACCCGCGCCCGGGGGACGTGGAGGTGCCGCTCCGGCTGGCGCTGAAGCTGGCGGACAGGGCGGAGGCCAGCCGCGCGGAGATCGACGGCAGGTTGGGTATCCCGGGCCCATCGGACAGTATCCGGGGCTTCATCGGCCATGTCAGGCACCGGGCGGACCTGACCGGACGGCGGATCCTGAAGGGAGGGACGATCCCGCACCGCACACGCGCTGGATATCGAAGGGAAAGGCCGGGGTCCCGGTGGAGCCCGGCGTCCCCGTCCGCGTCCCTGAGGACCGTCACGGATTCCTCCCGCACCGTTCCGTCATGTGGGAGGGGAGCGACGTGGACGTGGCGGTCCCCATGGGCGGGGAGGCGCGGGCGCGGTTCCCCGACCTGTCGGTGGTGAGCTTCGACAGGGGTCCGCACAGCCCCCCCCCCGGACCGGCTGGAGCCTGCCGGGATGCTGGAGCCGACGCGATGCCCCGCAGGGGCAGGCTGTCGAAGGCGGACCGCGTCCGGGAAAGCGGGGAGGCGTTCCGCGGGGCGCGGCGCGCCCACGCCGCCGGCGGGTCGGCCATCAGCAACCTGGAGCACCGTGGCCTCGACCGGGTGCGGAGCCACGGAAAGGAGGGTTTCGCCGGCGCCGTGGCGCTGGCGGTGCCGGCCGCGAACGTCCACCGCCCCGGCCTGATGCCGCCGGCGAGGGAGCGCCCCGTGCTCCCCGCCGTGACCGACCTCACCGTCCCCGCGTCGGGAGGGGCGGGGCCCGTGGGGAGCGCACCGCCCGCCCCGGCGTCCGGGTGGCGGAGGTCACCGTCATCCCGCCCGGACGGGCGACGGTCGCGGAGCCCCTTTCCGTCCCCGCCGACCCGGCCATCGGGACTGGGCCCCCGGAGGACGGCGGCGAACCCCCGCACCGGCCGCTCCCGACCACGGAGCGCCCTGCGGAGGGGGAGGCCGACGCCGTGTTCGCCGCCACCGGGGCCTTCCCGGAGGAGGGCATCGACCCGCTCCACACCATGCCGGAACCGCGGGGCCACCGGGACGTGGTGAGGCTGCCGGACGGTCAGGCGTCCGGCATACGGACATCCGTCATCGACCCGGGGCGCCCCGAGGGGCCCGGCCACGGCCCCGTGAAGCCGGAATCCGCCGGGTTCGACCCGATCCCCGGAAAAACACGGGGTTTTCTGGCAGACACTATATAATTCCCAAAAATCTGGGACGCACCTGGAGCTTGGTGATCGAGATGATTTCAATGTTTGGAAGGACTATTGAAGGGTTCGTTTGCGTACCGGCGTAATCGCTTAAGGAGTCGCATGAAACCATTTCGGCGATACCACCGTCACCGATCATCGCAAAATTCCACCTTACACAAAATCCACAGGTTATCCACTAAATTTCCATTGGTATTCCAGCGACTTATTCACAGAAATTACTGTTTTCTCATATGTTTTTTCTTGCATGATCGCGATTCGCATGTCACTCTCCCATTACGCGGAGGGTTCTGGGAGCCGGAGCGAAACGCATAGGGCCTCAAGGCCTAAAGCGGTAGCCGCCGAGCGTCGCTAGGGTTCGGAACGGTTATCTGGAAAGGTCTGCATAGACCCCGATGGATACCGAAATGACAGCATGGCGATGGCCGACCGCTTCAACTGGTTGCAAGGCCATGCGAAGCCGGGAGGGCAGGAAACGTTGGGTGGCAGCGACGGTGCTTGAACATCCGCGTGTGGGCAGGGGAAAGCTGCAAGGCATTCCCAACCCAGGAAGGCGTCAGGGTATGCCATTAGGCAATTGCGAGGACCGCGTCTGAGCACCTGACGCCTTCATTGATTCCGGAATTCGACAAACTCGGATCAAATGAACGGGACCCGCATTTTCAATTTGCGGGCCCCGAGGTCAAGGTATGCACTACCGCGTCTATGCACCTATTCCACACCTCTACATATTTGTTGGTAGCTTGGCAACTTATTGTTGTGCGTTTTTTTGTGAAGCCCTTATTTTGTCTCACAGTGCGTAGTCCGCTTCGCTACCGAACGTAGGATAGTGTCCGACAGAAAACTGCCAACCTGCTGATTTATAGCGGTAAATGACGAAATTCGCCTTGCAAGAATTTACCGGATATGGCAGTCAGAGGCGGATTCGCCACCATATGCCGCGGAATCCGGCAATCCTCCCCTTCAGGAGGCCCCCATGCGCAAGGTCCACGAACTCCAGCGGCGGCCCGACGCCCCGACATCAGGAGGATCAGGCCGACCATGAAATCGAGGGACGGCATCCCGGCGATCCTGATCGGCCTCCAGGATCCCTGCGGCGACGAAGGGACCCGAAAGCGGCTGTTCGGGCTTCCGGGTCGGCTGGTGCTTCCCGGAAAGAGCCGCCGGGTCGGCGGACCGGGGATGGAACCGTTGACCATCCTGGTGCCCGGCGTGGTCAGGCAAGGTCCCGGGTGGCGCCCCGAGGGGCCCGGCCAGGGTCCCGTGAAGCCGGAATCCGCCGGATTCAGCCCTGTCACCGGAAAAACACGGGGTTTTCTGGCAGACACTAGGCTAACCTGGGCTGGCAGGAACTCGGATGAAGCTTGTTTTATTGTAACCGTGGATCGAAGTTGCGGAGATTCGCCTGCGACATGTCCTCGAAACAAGGCTTGGGTTCAGTGGCCATGGATTGCCACCGGTGTCCAATTCGAAACCGAGCATTCCCGGACCTCATCTCCATGGTTAGAGATCCGGATCATGACGGTACTTCAGTGCACAGGCATAATCGGTAGCGCCGCTAGACGAACTGCTCGCGGATCAGGCGTTCTTCCAGTCCATGACCGGGATCGAACAGCAAGCGATGCTTGACGCCGGGGTCCGATCGTACCTCGACCGAAGCGACTCGCCGAACCGATCTCGTGTCCGCGTCGGCCATAACCGGCCGCTTGTCGGCCTCAAGTACGTCAAAGCGCACCACCACCGATTTCGGAAGAAGGGCTCCGCGCCATCTTCGTGGCCTAAAGGCGGCCATGGCGGTGATCGCCAGAACATCCGAACCAATCGGTAGAATTGGTCCATGCGCCGAATAGTTGTATGCGGTCGAACCGGCAGGTGTGCTGATAAGTGCACCGTCACAGACAAGTTCGCCCATCCGCACCTTCCCGTCAATCGACACTTTGAGCCTTGCGGCCTGTGGGCCTGCTCGCAAAAGCGAGACCTCGTTGATTGCCAATCCCTCCGTGACGCCGCCCTCGACAGTCTCCGCGCGCATTGCCAAGGGGTTGATCACCGTTTCTTCGGCCGCGTCCAGACGCTCCATCAGACCATTGACCGAATGCTCGTTCATCAGAAAGCCTATGGTTCCACAGTTCATGCCGTAAACGGGCACATCCAAATGCATGGTTCCATGAAGTGTCTGTAGCATGAAACCGTCACCGCCAAGCGCCACGATGACATCGGCACTCGCTAGGGAGGTGGTGCCGTAGATAGCTGACAGAGTCTCAAGTGCTGTTTGGGCGGTCTCGACCGGACTTGCCGCGAATGCGATCCTCGGGGAAGTGGCCATATTCTCTCCTTTTCCGAGAGATTGCCCGGACATGCCGGAAAGGCAAGACGGCAAGGTATGGGAATGAGGCGGTTTTCCAAAGTATGGCCGCTCTTTATCACCCCCCTTTCCGTTTGGGCAATTTCTCGAAAACTCGAACTAATGTCAGCCCCCGTTCCGCTCTGAAGTGCAACACCGTTGATGGTGGGAAGCCGCGTTTCGGGTGCAGCATCCTGCGAATCGGCCGGATAACGGCGACAGTCCCTGTGCTCAGGATAGGAGAGTGTCATGCCCGAGGGCTACCGTCATCTGACCTTCGACGGAAGATGCCGGATATACGCGACGGGGAAAGGCGGGCTTTCGGACGGGGCCATCGCCAGGCGGCCGGGCCGCCATCCGGCCACCATATCGCGGGAGATCCGACGCGACGGCGGCGGGCGGGGATACCGGCAGGGACAGGCGCGGAGGAAGGCCACCGGGCGCCGGAGCGGGGCCTCTTCGGTCCCGGGGAAGCTGACGGAGGAGCGCCGGGCGAAGGTCGTGGCGAAGCCGGGGAGGGCTGGAGCCCGGAGCGGGTCCCGGGGCGTCTCCGGCTGGAGGACCCCGGCATGGTCGGCCGTCAGCGGATATACGACCTCGTACGCGCGGACGGCGGGGACGGAGGGACGCCTTGCGGGCACCTGCGGCGGCGGGGAAAGAAGCGCAACCGGCAGGGTGGCCGCCACGCGGGCCGGGGTTATGTCCCGGGCCGGAGGGACATCCCGGAGCGCCGGAAAGAGGGCGGGGCGAAGGCGGCGAAGGCGCTGGAGGCCGACTTCCTCCTCCCGACGCCCCACCACCCGTGGGAGCGGGGCCTGAACGGGCACACCAACGGGCCGCCGCCCCGGTACCTGCCGAAGGGGACCGACCTGCGGCAGGTCACGGACGCCCGCGTGAAGCGGGTCCAGGACATCCTGAACGCGCGCCCCCGCAAGGCGCCCGGCTACCTGACGCCGGCGGAGGCTTTCGCGCGGGCGCGGCCTCCCTGAGGCGCTTCGCCCCGACGGGGGAGAGGGAATTCCGCAGGCGCGCCCGCCCGATTTCGGTCGGGCCACCTCCCGCCGCGGGGCCCTGCCGCCGCTGGGAGGCCCGGTTACGCTCCGATCCGAAGGGACAGCCGCCGTATTCCGCGTGGAATCCGGGCCCCTGGCCGGAAAATCCCTCAACACCGGCCCGCCTCCTCCGCTCGGGACCACCCCCTCGCTCCGGAGACGGGCCGGTGTTGAACTTCGGACTGGAAGTGGGGACACATAGAAATTCCGCAGATCGGTATAAACGTCCCGGGGTGAGCCAAGCTGCATGATGTGCCCCACCTTCAAGACCGCGATCCGGTCGTCGAGGTTCATCGCTCCAACCGGTCAGAAGGTCAAGTGAGCTGCATTGATTTTCTTGCCAACCTGGTCAGATAAGGTAACTGCCATTGGTGCCGACCGAATGCAAGGATTGATCTCATGACCGAAGCGCACAGCGACATACCATTCTATACCGAGGACCTATCCAGCAGGGATCCGGAAATCTTCGATGCCATCGGTAAGGAACTGCATCGACAGCGCGGCGAGATCGAACTCATTGCCAGCGAAAATATCGTCAGCAAAGCGGTGATGCAGGCGCAGGGATCGGTGCTGACCAACAAATACGCCGAAGGCTACCCCGGTCGGCGCTACTACGGCGGATGCGAATTCGTAGACATAGCCGAAACGCTCGCGATCGAACGGGCGAAGGAACTGTTTGGCTGTGGTTTCGTCAATGTCCAGCCGAATTCGGGAAGCCAGGCCAATCAAGGAGTGTTCCAGGCATTGATCCAACCCGGAGATACAATCCTGGGAATGAGTCTGGATGCGGGAGGTCACCTTACCCACGGCGCGCGGCCAAACCAGTCAGGCAAATGGTTCAACGCGGTGCAGTATGGCGTTCGCAAACAGGACCTAACCCTCGATTACGATCAGGTGGAGGATCTGGCCCGACAACATAAGCCAAAGCTCATTGTTGTGGGTGGATCGGCGATACCGCGTCGGATTGACTTCGCCAGGATGCGCGAAATCGCGGATTCCGTAGGAGCCTGGCTTCATGTTGACATGGCACATATTGCTGGCTTGGTGGCCGCGGAAGAGCATCCAAACCCGTTTACACATGCTCACGTGGCGACCACAACGACACACAAAACCCTTCGCGGCCCACGCGGCGGAATGATCCTGACAGACGACCCGGATATTGCGAAGAAGGTCAATTCCGCGATCTTTCCGGGCATTCAGGGTGGACCTCTAATGCATGTGATCGCAGCGAAGGCGGTGGCGTTTGGCGAGGCGCTGCGTCCGGAATTCAAGTCATACATCCGAAAGGTGATCGCCAACGCGCAGGCGATGGCTGACCAGTTGATGAAGGGTGGCCTTGATATTGTTACCGGCGGGACCGACACCCATGTGGTTCTTGTGGATCTTCGTCCCAAAGGCGTTAAAGGGAATGCAACTGAAAAGTCGCTCGGACGGGCTGGCATAACCTGCAACAAGAATGGTATCCCGTTTGATTCCGAAAAACCGACCGTGACGAGCGGAATAAGGCTAGGCAGTCCGGCCTGCACCACACGTGGTATGGATACGGTGGAATTCCGACAGATCTCTGACCGTATTGTCGAGGTGATCGATGGACTTGCGGAAAATGGTGAGGATGGCAATTCGGTGATGGAAAGGCGCGTCGCGGCTTGGGCAAAGGTACTGTGCCGTCGCTTCCCGATCTATCCGGAAACCTGAATTCCTCGATCCGGACGATCTGGCGAAATGGCTGGCGTATGGATGGTTATGGCCTGAACGGTTAACCGTGGTCTCTCATGAAGCGAGTTATGCCCGAAAGTTGGTGATGGCCTGAAGCAGGCGGCATATCATGGCGGTGTTCACACGCCGTCGTTCTCGAAGGGAAAGGATATGCCACCATGGCCAGATCCACTGCTGTCCCGTTCGGGGTTCCATCGGGATTTCCGCCTGATCCGCTGACCGAGGTGATCCAGGCCGGTCGGGGAATCGCTGCCCCGGCTGTACCTGAAGGGCATCTCGACGGGCGGCTTCAGCGAAGCGCCGGCGGCGCTTCCGGGCCCGGATGCCGGGGGGGTGCCGTCCTCGGCCATCACCCGCCTGAAGGCCGGCTGGTGGGACGGGTACGGGACCTGGCGCAGGCGCGGTCCGAAGGGCAGGCGTTACGTCCACATCCGGGCGGACGGGGTTCACCTCACGCCGCGCCTGGACGGTGATCGCCAATGTATGTCGGTGATGGCCGGTGCTGACGAATACGGGGAAAAGGACGTCCCCGCCCTCATGGACGGGTTCCGCGGGAACGCGGACGGTTGGCTCGACCCGCTCAGGGGCCTGAAAAAACGCGGCCTCACGGTGCCACCTGAACTGGCCATGGGCGACGGCGCGACTGGGTTCCGGACAGCGCCGCGCGAAGTCTTCCCCGATACGCGCGAGCGGCGCCGCCGGGTGCACAGGACGGCGAACGTTCCGGGTGCGATGCCCAAGTCCCCGCACGAAAAGGCCAGGGCCGCTCCGCGGGACATCTGGATGGCCGGGACCGGGAAGGAGGCCAGCGCAGCCTTCGACCTCTTCGCCGAAACTTACGGCGTCAAATACGGGAAGGCCGTCGGCAGGCTGGCGAAAGGTCGCAACCGGCTCCTCACCTTCCACGACTACCCGGCGGAACACCGGAAGCGCATCGGAACCACGAACCCGATCGAAAGTGTCCTCGCCACCCTACGCAACCGAACGCGCAGGACCGGGGGGGGTGCCTCAACCGCAAAACCACCCCCGCCATGGTCTTCAGGCCGATGATGCCAGCCAGGAAGAGGTGGCGGAAGATCAGCGGGCCAGACCCTGACCGAGATCATTCAGGGGTTGGGTTCAAAGACGGCATCAAGCGACTTCAAGCCGCCGCCTGAGGACGGCCGTCACCAACTTTCGGGCATAGCTCCATGAAGCGGCCACCGCCGGTCTGGACCGAGCAATTGGTCTGACGTATCTGAGCCACCATGCTACATGTTGTCGAATATGGTTCCCGCTCGAATCGACCTCCACTGCTTATTGCGCATGGACTCTTCGGTTCGAGCAGAAACTGGAGCACGATCGCAAAGCGGCTATCCGACCGGCGCAGGGTGCTGACGGTCGATATGCGCAACCATGGGTTAAGTTTCTGGAACGACGGTCACAGCTATCATGATCTCGCCGCGGATCTTGCCGATGTGATAGACTTTCTCGGGGGTCGTGCGGATATCATAGGTCATTCAATGGGTGGTAAGGCATCGATGGTGGTTGCGCTTCGTTTTCCTCAGTTGGTCAGACGGTTGGTAGTGGCTGACATCGCGCCGGTTGCCTACGGTCATAGCCAGAGCCATCTCGTAGAAGCGATGCGCTCCGTCGATCTGAAAGCTGTCCGGCGAAGGTCCGATGCGGATGCGATGCTAGGTGAATTCGTTGATGAGGCTGGTATACGCGCCTTTCTCCTGCAGTCGCTCGACATAAACAAGAGGTGCTGGCGACTTAACCTTGATGTCCTGCAGGCTGAGATGGACAGAATCACTGGTTGGCCGCATATCGATGCGGAAGCGGATCACCCGACGCTCTTTCTGGCGGGTGGCGATAGCGATTATTTCGGTAAGGAGGGACGAATAAGCGCAAAGAAACATTTCCCGACCGCCCGCTTCGCGAGAATTCCAAAAGCCGGTCATTGGCTTCATGCCGAAAGGCCTCACGAATTCGAGGCCGCCGTACGGGTTTTTATGAACGTCTGATCGGCAGGGGCACTCGTCTGGTTTGTTGCCTGGGGCGAGAAACATGATGCCGACTACCGGCTGCGACGCGAAATACCACGCACGTAACATCCTGAAGCGGGAACTCGAATGGCTTCAGCGGCTCAGTTTGGAACTGGCTTGGGTTTTGAGTTCCGCTTCCGGCGCACCTCGCTGAAAAAATCTCCTGTATCCCGATCGGTTCGGAATTCGAACCGGGGCAAGGTGTATCGGAGTCCTCAAACGTTTCGGGGTCGCCGCTGCCCGATCGGATCTGCGATGCGCTTCCGACCTGAGAGTATGGCCTGTTCCACAGGGCTGGATTCAGGGAGTTTGCGCATTGCCGAACGAGCTGTGACCAGCCCTGCAATCCGCATTCACTGGCAGCCGCCTGACACGTAGCTCACTTTGTCCGGGTCCGGAATATATCCTTCGAAGTCCGTGGACCATATGCCTGATTCGCCGGTAACGCCGAGGTCAATCCTTTGGCCGGTCGAGACGGCTTTGGTCATGGCCGTTCCAAGAGAATCGGGCAGGCCTGTAATTATGGAATCAAGCGCGAAGCCATGTGTCATTACCGGTTCACCGTCTCCGATCGTGTAGGTCACCGAAACGGTTCCAGGCGGTTGGGTCAGGATACCGTGGAGTGCGAAGGTAAACTCGTATCCGCCGTTCCCGTCGCAGGTGGCCGTCATTCCCCAAGGATATGGATCGGAGGTCACATCGCGATCGTCATCAAGCAAAAGCCATTCGGACTTAACCGATCCGGAATTTCCCTCCCCATATTCGTTGTAACCGAATATGTCGCTGTGGCTCATATGGGGAACCATGGCCACCAGCGAGATCGCAAAGAACAGTTTCATCATGGCCGACCTATCGATGAGGCGGGCATGTGGGGTTAGGATTTTTTCCAAGGATCGATACTCATATCTTGGGTAGGGAATAACCCATCTAAACACGCACCAGCCATGCACTATACATAATCTGCGCTGACTTCAAAGCAATATCAACAGACCGAAGCGGAAGGTCACGCCGTTGCCTTGCTCCGCATTCCTGTTCGACCACCGCCTATATTCATCGGGAGCGGTTCACCGTCATCGCGGCGACCAAGAACCCGATATGACGTTAGCCGCCGCTGCTCAGGATTGACAAGATGTCGCGCTTCCGCCGCGGTGGAAGAGAATAGGCGCCGAGATCCCCACGTTGCGAGTTATTCGATCGGCCGGTCAAGCCTTCACGAATGCCGCCGCTATTTCGGTCGTGCTCAATATATCCTGTAGTTGGAAATTGGTTTGAGCCAGATTGATCCCATACGCATCGATCTCCGTATGGTAGTGTCCGCCAGAAAACCGCCAGGCTACGGTTTTTCGCGGCCCCACTTCCAGTCCGAAGTGCAACACCGGCCCGCCTCCGGAGCGAGGGCGTGGCCCGAGCGGAGGAGGCGGGCCGGTGTTGAGGGATTTTCCGGCCAGGGCCCCGGATTCCACGCGGAATACGGCGGCTGTCCCTTCGGATCGGAGCGTAACCGGGCCTCCCGGCGGCGGCAAGGCCCCGCGGCGGGAGGTGGCGCGCCCGTCCGGGCGAGGGAAGGGGTGGCCCGACCGAAACCGGGCGGGCGCGCCTGCGGAATTCCCTCTCCCCCGTCGGCCGACGGGGCGAAGCGCCTCAGGGAGGCCGCGCCCGCGCGAAAGCCTCCGCCGGCGTCAGGTAGCCGAGCGCCTTGCGGGGGCGCGCGTTCAGGATGTCCTGGACCCGCTTCACGCGGGCGTCCGTGACCTGCCGCAGGTCGGTCCCCTTCGGCAGGTACTGGGGCGGCAGCCCGTTGGTGTGCTCGTTCAGGCCCCGCTCCCACGAGTGATAGGGCGTCGCGAAGAAGAAGTCGGCCTCCAGCGCCTTCGCCACCTTCGCGTGCCCCGCGAACTCCTTGCCGTTGTCCGCCGTGATCGTGTGGACCCTGGCGCCGAGCCCCTTGAGAAGGTCGGTCATCGCCTCGCCGACCGCCTCCGCCTTCTTTCCGTCAACCCGTTGGAGAAGCGTGAATTTCGAGCATCTGTCCACAAGCGACACCACCGCACCGCTGTGTCCCCCGCCGATCACCGTGTCCGCTTCCCAGTCGCCGATTCTCGCCTTCGCCCCGACCTCTTTCGGGCGCTCCGAGATGTCCCTCCGGCCCGGGATGTGACCCCGGCCCGCGTGGCGGCCACCCTTCCAGTTCGGTTTCTTTCCCCGCCGCCGCAGGTGCCCGAAAAGCGTTCCTCCGTCCCTGCGGTCCGCGCGTACGAGGTCGTATATCCGCTGACGGCCGACCATGCCGGGGTCCTCCAGCCGGAGACGCCCCGAGACCTGTTCCGGGCTCCAGCCCTCCTCCAGCTTCGCCACGACCTTCGCCCAGCGCTCCTCCGTCAGCTTCCTCGGGACCGAAGAGGCCTCGCTCCGGCGCCCGGTGGCCTTCCTCCACGCCTGTCCCTGCCGGTATCCCCGCCCGCCGCCGTTGCGTCGGATCTCCCGCGATATGGTGGCCGGATGGCGGCCCAGCTGCCTGGCGATGGCCCCGTTCGAAAGCCCGCTTTTCCCCGTCGCGTATATCTGGCATCTTTCGTCGAAGGTCAGATGACGGTAGCCCTCGGGCATGACACTCTCCTCGGCTCGTTCACCGGGACTGTCGCCGTTATCTGGCCGATTCGCAAGATGCTGCACCCGAAACGCGGCTTCCCACCATCAACGGTGTTGCACTTCAGAGCGGAACGGGGGCGGTAAATGACGGAATCCGCCTTGCGGGGATTCACCGGATATGGCGGTCAGGGTATGCCGCGGAATCCGCCAGTCCTCCACCCGGGAGGCCCCCATGCGCAGGGTCCACGAACTCCAGCGGCGGCCCGGCGCCCCCGACATCACGAGGATCAGGCTGGACGTGAAATCGCGGGACGACATCCCGGCGATCCCGATCGGCCTCCAGGACCTCCACGGCGACGAAGGGACCCGAAAGCGGCTGTCCGGGCTTCCGGGCAGGATGGTGCTTCCCGGAAAGAGCCGCTGGGTCGGCAGGCCGGGGATGGAACCGTTGACCATCCCGGTGCCGGGGGTCGTGAAGCAGGGTCCCGGGTGCGGTTTCGACCGGCTTCGGGAACCGGCGAACGGGCACCGGACGATCCGGCGAAGGCCGGAGGCCGGGCCACGGATCATGGGACGGATACGGATACGGATACCGGCGTCTGGTTGACAGCGTGTCGCTCCTCACGCCGGAACTTCCCGCCGGGGTCGGAAGGATGGTCGTGGAGAGGGGCCACAGGGTGGCCGGAAAAAAGCCTGGCGCCGCGTCGCGCGGCCGCCGTCATTCCTTCGTGGCCGGGACCGACGTCCACCATCCGACCGACCGCAGCCTGCCGATGGACGCGGCGCGGTGCATGGTCCGGGACGTGTCCCGGGCCTGCGGGGGGCTGGGGCTACGCGGCTGGCGGCGGAAGGAATACCCTTGCGGAAAGCTCCGCAGGCTCTGTCCCGGTGTCGCCACGTCACGGCCCGCCAACCCGCGCCCGAGGGACGTGGAGGCGCCGCTCCGGCTGGCGCTGAAGCTGGCGGACAGGGCGGAGGCCAGCTGCGCGGAGATCGACGGTATGTTGGGTATCCCGGGCCCATCGGACAGTATCCGGGCCGCACACGCGCTGGATATCGAAGGGAAAGGCCGGGGTCCCGGTGGAGCCCGGCGTTCCGGTCCGCGTCCCTGAGGACCGTCACGGATTCCTCCCGCACCATTCGGTGATGCGGGAGGGGAGCGACGTGGACGTGGCGGTCCCCATGGGCGGGGAGGCGCGGGCCCGGTTCCCCGACCTGTCGGTGGTGAGCTTCGACAGGGGTCTGCACAGCCCCCCCGGACCGGCTGGGGCCTGCCGGGATGCCGGAGCCGACGCCATGCCGCGGAAAGGCAGGCTGTCGAAGGCGGACCGCGTCCGGGAAAGCGGGGAGGCGTTCCGCGGGGCGCGGCGCGCCCACGCCGCCGGCGGGTCGGCCATCAGCAACCTGGAGCACCGTGGCCCCGGCCGGGTGCGGAGCCACGGAAAGGAGGGTTTCGCCGGCGCGGTGGCGGTGGCGGTGCTGGCCGCGAACGTCCACCGCCCCGGCCTGATGCCGCCGGCGAGGGAGCGCCTCAGAGTTTGTTCCATAAGTTGAATGGTCCCGCAGGATGTGGCATTCCGGTTGGTGAACGCACCCAGATACGGAGAGAGCCATGCCCTGGAACAGGACCACCCAACAGCTCCATAAGCGCCCGGACGACCACAGTCAAAACGATCTGACCGACGCCGAATGGACCGTCATCGGGCCGATGCCGCCGAAGCGGGGAAGGATGGGACGGCCGCGCGAGGTCGACCTTCGGTCGGTGTCCGACGCGGGCCGGTATATCCTGTCCACGGGATGCCAGTGGCGCGCGTCACCCTCTGGATATCCACCGTTTTCCACCGACCGGAACCATTTTTACGCATGGCGGCGGAGCGGGCTCCCGGAGCGTGTCGCGCATCGTCTCCGGGACCTCGCGCGGCGGTGTCCGGGGCGCTCCGCGGAGCCGGCCGCCGCCCCGGTCGACAGCCAGTCGGTGAGGACCACGGAGAGCGGCGGCCCCCGCGGCCACCACGCCGGCAGGAAGGTGAAGGGGAGGTAAAGGCACCTGATCGTGGACGCCGGCGGCACGCCGGTCGTCATGACGGTTCACACCGCCGGCATCCAGGACCGGGACGGCGCACCGGACCTGACCGCGGAGCCGCCGGAGACGGTGCCCACGGTGTGCAGGCCGTTCGCCGACGGTGGCCACCCGGGTCCGAAGCCGCGGGAGCGGCCTGCGGGGATGGGGCTGCCGGATGTGACCGGGACCGTCGAAAAACCGAAGGATGTCAAAGGGTTCACGGTTCTCCACCGCCGGTGGGTCGTGGAGCGGACCTTCGCCTGGATGGGCCGGTGCCGCCGCCTGTCGAAGGACTGCGGGCGCCTCTGCGGGAACTCGCCGGCATCCGGGGTGAGGCATCACGCGCCACCGGTCCGGGCGTGAGTGAGGCACGAACGAACGCTGGCCGCCCGCCGGTTCCCGCCCAGGCGGGTGGCGAGGGCGTCAACTCCATGAAAAACAATGATTTGATCATATCAGTGACTTATGATTTAAACTCTCAGGCTCCCCGCCGCCGCCTGACCGGGGCGTCCACCGGTGAACCGGCCCATGGAAGGCCCCGCCGCTGCGGGGCCCGCACCGGCGTACCCGCGGGCCGGCGGAGGCCCGGATGTTCATCATATGTTCCCGCCACCGACCGTCCCGTCGAAGCCCCGGGCGGCGCTCCGACGGGCCCGGCCACGGCCCCATGAAGCCGGAATCCGCCGGATTCGGCCCGAACCCCGGAAAAACACGGGGTTTTCTGGCAGATACTATTGTAACGGCGCGGGATAGCGAAACGTTGCTCCTAGGCTCGGCCGGAATCTTCACGTTCCCGACCGAGGTGGCATCGGGACCGGATATCGCTCCTGAAGTTTGCGACCGGCCGTCACAATTGACCGCGGCTGGCGTAAAGGACTCTGATCGGGTTTGAGATCGGAAGCGGATAGCGGGTCGACTGTCCGAGCCTGACCCGCCTCGAATCACTCCTTCGGGTATCCCAGCCTGTTTACCGCCACGCGGATTTCATCAAGTATATTCGGGTCGTCTATTGTTGCCGGCTGCTTGAATTCAGCGCCATCCGCGATCTTGCTCATGATCGCGCGAAGGATCTTGCCGGAGCGGGTCTTTGGAAGACGGTCAACGATCGCGACGAGCCTGAAGGCGGCGACAGGACCGATCCGTTCTCTGACAAGCTTCACGCACTCGCTAATGATTTCTTCATGAGGTCGGTCAACACCCTTCGTGAGGCACACAAATCCCATCGGCAACTGTCCTTTCAGGGCATCCGCGACACCGATGACGGCGCATTCGGCAACATCCGGGTGGTAAGCCAGAATCTCTTCCATACCGCCGGTCGACAATCGGTGACCCGCGACGTTGATCACGTCGTCGGTACGCGCCATGATCCAGACATATCCATGCTCGTCCTTCATCCCGGCGTCACCTGTATCGTAATATCCCGGGAAGCGTTCGAGATAGGACTTTCGGAATCGGGCCTCGGCGTTCCAGAGTGTGGGTAGCGTTCCCGGAGGCAGGGGAAGCTCGATCACGATGGAGCCCAGCTCTCCAGTTGGTACGGAGTGGCCTCCGTCATCAAGGATCTTGATCCGGTATCCAGGCATCGGTACCGTGGGCGAGCCCAGCTTGACCGGCAACCGCTCGATTCCCATCGGATTGCCCGCGATGGTATAGCCGGTTTCGGTCTGCCACCAATGGTCGATAACGGGAACGTCCAGAAGTTCGCGCGCCCATACTATCGTGTCCGGATCCGCGCGCTCTCCCGCCAGAAAAAGCAGGTTGAGACAGGTCAGATCGTAGGGTTTGAGGAATTCTCCTTGGGGGTCCTCGCGCTTTATCGCCCGGAACGCGGTCGGTGCGGTGAAGAAACTGCGCACCCCGTGTTCCGAAATCACGCGCCAGAACGCTCCGGCATCGGGTGTCCCGACAGGCTTTCCTTCGAACACGATCGTCGTGTTGCCGTGAATCAAGGGTGCATAACAGATATAGCTATGGCCAACGACCCAGCCCACATCCGATGCCGCCCAGAATACGTCGCCCGGATCAACGTCGTAGATATTTTTCATCGTCCAGTTAAGCGCGACGAGATGGCCTCCGGTCGGGCGGACCACGCCTTTGGGCTGGCCGGTCGTACCCGACGTATACAGGATATAGGCTGGATGATTTCCCGCGACCATCAGGCAATCGGCGGGGCTGGCGTCTTCCTGCGCCTGAACCCAGTCAAAGTCCCGACCGGCCACCAGGGTCGCCCGAGCCTGCTCACGCTGCAGGATCAGGGTGAAGTCAGGCTTGTGCTCAGCGATGTCGATGGCGCCATCAAGCAGCGGTTTGTATTCGACGACGCGGCCCGGTTCGATGCCGCATGACGCCGATAGAATCGCTTTCGGCCGGGCGTCATCGATTCTGACGGCGAGTTCGTTCGAGGCAAATCCTCCGAATACTACCGAATGAATGGCTCCGATGCGGGTGACGGCGAGCATAGCGACGAGCGCTTCGGGCACCATGGGCATGTAGATGATGACCCGGTCACCCTTTTCGATGCCTCGGTCCCGTAGGGCACCGGCTAAATTTGCGACCCGCGTCTGGAGGTCGCGGTAGGTAAACGTGCGCTTGGTCCCGGTGACCGGACTGTCATGGATGATCGCCGCTTGGTCGCCTCGGCTCGCGACATGGCGGTCCACGGCATTCCAGCAGGTGTTGGTCGTCCCATCGGAAAACCACTCATAGAGCGGCGCATTTTCATCAAAGAGAGCCTTTGTGGGCTTGCGCTCCCATTCGATGGCTTCCGCTGCCTTCATCCAGAAGGCTTCAGGGTCGTCCTGCCAGGATCCGTAAACGTCAGCGAATGCCATATCACTCCTCCAATGCGATTGCCTATTTTCATTGCGGAGTCGGGGCGCGGCAAGTCCGGCTTGAAAAAATGTGACGGATTATCGCAAAAATGGGTTTTGTGTCTTTTGACGCTCACATCAGACGCCGGTGACCGAAACGGCGGGCTGGAAGGCGGACCAGAAAAAGAGTGGCGAATCGGTTGGATCTTCAGGAATTCGCGGCACCGACGCTTTGATCGACGGGATGACCGGCGTGACCGATCAGGTACATGGTGTTGGATACCTTCGTCGCATGTCCGGTCTGGCGATGCGATTGCCTCGGCTGAAGGTTGGTGAGCGCTCTGTGTTCGGGATAGGGGGCCAACGTTCCGGCATCGCTCCTGGAGGATATTCCGCTATCGGTATGGTCACCGTTGTCTGGCTTCGCTTGACCTTCGTCGAGTGCACGGGCAGAGTGCAAGGCAAGTCGAATGCCTGGAAGCGTCATTGCGTACCTCCCCGTTCTCTCCTTTCGAATGGATGATAGCCTGGCGCTACCTTCGTGCGCGCAGGGCCGAAGGTGGTGTCTCCGTCATGACCTTGATATCCCTGATCGGCATCGCGCTGGCGGTATTCGCGTTAATCGCCACTCTCGCCGTCCGGTCGGGATTCAGAGCTGAATTCGTCGATACAATTCTGGGCGCCAACGCCCATGTCACCGTCTACTCCGCCACCTACAGAGCCGAGCGGGGTCAGACGACCCGTGCGATCACCGGGTATGACGCGACCGCCGCGCGCATTGCCGAAATCGATGGCGTGGTTCGCGCGGCTCCGCTGGTCAAGGGGCAGGTCCTGGCCAGTCTGAACGGAAGAAACGCGGGCGTGCAGGTGTTTGGCATAACGCTCGAAAATCTCAGGACCATACCGCGTGTCGCGGACGCGGACGAGAGATATGGTGATATCGAGGCGTTCGGGAGAGGTATTGCCATAGGTTCGGGGGTGGCTCGCGAACTGGGCGCCGCCATTGGCGATAGGATCAGGTTGATCTCGCCGGACGGAGTCAAGACCGCCTTCGGGGTTTCGCCGCGCGTGAACGCCTACGAGGTCGTCTATATCTTCACCGCAGGCCGATACGACATCGACCGGACAAGACTCTACATGCCGTTCTCGGAGGCTCAGAGCTATTTCAATAAGGAAGGCCACGCCGATGAAATCGAGGTCTTCGTCGCCGAGCCGGAGGAGGTTGACGGATATCTATCGCAGATCCTGAAAGCCGGTGGCGAAAACGCGCGTTTATGGACCTGGCGTGACAGTTCGGGAGCTTTTCTGCGGGCGCTTGAGGTCGAGGATAACGTAATGTTTGTCATACTTTCGATCCTGGTGCTGATCGCGACGATGAATATCGTCTCCGGGCTGATCATGCTGGTCAAGAACAAGGGCCGCGATATCGGCATTCTGCGAACTGTCGGGCTTACCGAAGGGTCGGTTCTTCGTGTATTTCTTATCTGCGGTGCATCCATCGGCGTGGCCGGTACCTTGGCGGGTACGGTTATGGGGTGCCTATTCGCGATTTACATCGACCCGATCTTCAGCTTCGTTAATTTTGCGATGGGTGGCGGCGTCTGGGATCCCTCGATACGGGGAATATACCATCTTCCAGCCAAACTTGTGCTTGGCGATGTTGTCGCCGCGGTCTGTCTTTCGCTCGGCCTGAGTTTCGTCGTTACGGTGTTTCCCGCCCGCCGCGCCGCGCGGATGAACCCTGTTGAGGCGCTGCGTTATGAATGACGTCGCCGCCCTGGAGCTTCAGGGAATCGAGAAGTGCTATGCCCGTGAAACGGCCGGAGAGTTGCCAGTGCTTCGCGGAGTCGATCTCCGGGTGTCGAGAGGCGAAGTCATAGCGTTGGTCGCACCTTCCGGCGCGGGCAAATCAACCCTCCTTCACATAGCGGGGCTGTTGGACGAGCCTGATAGCGGGAAGGTGATGATCGGTGGCACTGACATGTCGGGGCGAAGCGACCGCCGGCGCACCGAGGCGCGGAGGCGCGAAGTGGGGTTCGTGTATCAGTTCCATCACCTGCTGCCCGAGTTCACCGCTCTCGAAAACGTTGTTCTGCCCCAGCTGGCGAACGGTGTTGGCCAGGCAAAGGCCGAGGCCCTGTCGCTGGATCTTCTGGAAAGGATGGGTGTCAGTGGCCGATCCGATCATCGGCCGGCTGCGCTGAGCGGCGGTGAGCAGCAGCGAGTAGCCCTTTGTCGTGCGCTGGCAAACGAACCCTTGCTACTGTTGGCGGATGAACCGACCGGGAATCTCGATCCCGGCACCGCTGATCTGGTCTTTGGCGCTTTGATGGATCTGATGCGGGACACACGCATGGCCGTGCTGGTCGCCACGCATAACCTTGATCTGGCCAACCGCATGGACGGCATGGTGCGGCTCGCCGACGGCAGGATCATACCGAGTAACGCCTGATATGTTGGAACTACAGCATCAATGTGTGACGAAAGCGCTTTACGCTTGCCGAAGAGCTTGCCCACAGAATCATTCACTCCACCGGAAACCCGGGGATTAAATTGGAAGCGGCAATGAACCGGTTCACCGGTGCGTTCCTTATTCCCGGGCATCGGTTACGCGGCAAAGTGGGTGCTGACCTCAGTCGGATCACGTATCAGGAAGTCATGCGTCTGAAGCAAATGTACGGTGTCTCGGCGGGTCGCTGTGTTGTCTCCGTCCGCGATCAAACACGCCTTCGCAGCCCTTGAAAGGCCGCGTCGGTTCGAGGGTCTCGTGTTGCGTGCGGTGGGTGGAAGCCTGATTTCATCGGTGCGTGCTGCAGAGCTTCTCAAGCAGCCGCTCGTCACCGTGGAGCGACAGATCAGCGGTCCAACAGTCCGGTGACATGCATCGTCTACGACGCTTCCTGCCTATACCAATCCAGCAAAGTAATCACCCACCGGAGCTTTCATCTGGGTTCATCGTTGCCCAGCGCCGCCGTCCGAGAGAGGCGATGCGGTCTGGCTGGCCGGCGAAGTCCTTCCGGACCTCCTCGACGGCGCCCTTGATCTCCCGCACCGTTTCGAACGTCCGGTTGGCGAAGTGGCGCTTCTTGAGGAAGCCGAACGCCGTTTCCATCGGGTTGGGTCCGGGGCTGTAGGGAGGCGGATGCAGCGGGGACAGGCTGGAAGGGATGACCGGCGCATGGCGTCCGGTGGGGGGCGCCTCGCCGGCCGCCGCCGGATGCCGGTTCATTTCCCCGGTGTCGGCCCTGTCGCGGACATGGCCGGCGGCGACGGACCGCCGGGGGCGGAAAGCGGCGAAAGGATAGCGGTAGCCATGGCGGTGACCGCGCGGGATGCGCGGGCGGGTTCCCCGACGGGCCCACACCGGGGTGAGCGGGCCCTTCCGTCCGATCCGGCTTTCGTCCTGGAACCGGATGTCCACCGCCTCCGCCGGCGCCCCCTCCGGCAGGACATCCCGCGCAAGGCTCTGGAAATCGCGGCGAAACGCTTCCCGGAGGGCCGGGTGCGCGGGCCGGGGCGACAGGTGGCGGAAGGACAGGGAACGGATCAGGCGACGGACAGCCTCGACGCGGAACGCCACGCCGAAGGCATGCCGGATCCTGTCCCGGAGCGCCGCGACCGTCCATGGCCTGGACCCTTCGGCGGCGCCGGCCTCCAGCCACTCCCGGACCTGGTCCTTCCGGTCCGCGCCCAGGCGGCTGGGGCGTCCGCAGCGCCGCCGGGTCGCCGGAGCGGCGCCGCCGCCGTCGCTGTGGCGCCGGACCCGGTCGCGCCGGGTCTGCCGGGCGATCTCCGCCCGCGACATGGATGTCCCAGCAACCATGACGGTCGCCGCCAGCCGCCTGCGATGGTCCGCCTCCCTGCGTTTCCGCACGGTCTCCCCAAGCTCCGCAGGCCTGTGACCGGCGCCGGTGACCTGAACAGCTGCAGGCATGTCTTCCTCCCTGTGCTGATGTGCAAACCACAGGATACGGAAAGACCGCGCCGGTCAAACCACGCATCACCGGCCGGATATGGATCGGAGGTTCCCACTCTGTTCGTGAGCCATTACTTTGTTGGATTGGTATTAGATCACCCCGATCGGCTGGATGATCACTTGTGGCAACCGCCGACTTCGATATAAATGACTGCACTTTGATTGGGCGTTCCGAACAGTGCGAAGCTATAGCAAATTCGACCGATATGTCCTCTGGCAACTCGTGGCACGATTCGGCTTTTTCGCCATTGTGCTGGTCGGCGTTTCCTGGATCAACCAAGCCGTGCGGCTGTTCGACCAACTCATCAGCGATGGGCAACCTGCCGGAGTCTTTATCGAGATCACCGCGCTGACGCTTCCGAACGTGATTCGCATCATGCTCCCGATCGCGGCTTTCGCGGCATCGCTGCACGTTGCCAACCGACTCACCTCGGAAAGCGAAATCCTGGCGGTCCAATCCGCTGGATGGAGTCGCCTGCGTCTGATGCGTCCGGCGCTCGCATTCGGTCTGATCGTAGCGCTGCTCGTATCAATACTCACCCATGTCGTCGTACCGACCTCTGCCAAGCGGTTGGCGGAGCATCGAGAGGCCATATCGGCGAACATATTGCCGCGTCTGCTGGCGGAAGGCGAATTCCTGCATCCCACCAATGGAATCTCATTCTATATCAGGGACATCACACCTTCCGGCGAACTAACCGACATTTTTCTGATGGATTCGCGTGGCGCTGACCATAACGTAACCTATTCCGCCCAAAGTGCACTGTTGCTCCTCCATGATACCGGTCCCAAGCTGGCCATGTTCGATGGAATGGTACAAACGCTGTCGCCGGCCGGTAAGCGACTTGGGATAACACAGTTCGACGAACTCGTATACGACGTCGCGGCGCTAGTGAGACAGATTCAGCCTGGAGAACGCAGAATGAGAGAGCTCACGACACAGGAACTGCTATGGCCGAACGCCAACGTGACCGAGGAACTGAACCAGCCGCTTTCCAGAATACTGGCGGAAGGTCATGGGCGCATCAGTCAAGCGCTGATCGGTCTTGTAGCCGCTCTGACCGGATTTGCCGCGCTGATGCTCGGGGCTTTCAGTCGATCAGGATTTCTCAAACAGGTATTGGGAGCCGTGACAGCACTGATCGGCCTGAAGTTCATTGACAATCTGTTTATTGACGCCGCCAATTCCGATGCCAGCCTCTGGCCGCTACTCTATCTCGCCCCCGCTCTGGGTTTGGCCACCGTTGCAATGGTTGTCATTATCGCGGACAGGCCGAAAGCGCTGCTGCGCGGTTTCAGGGCCAGATCAGTATGACGTTGCATTATTACCTCGGGCTTCGCTTTCTGGTCACTTTTCTGGCGGTTTTCGGGATATTCCTTGCAATATTCCTCCTAAGCGGGATGGTGGAACAGATCCGGAAGTTCGACTCGGCTCTGGTCGGTTTCGTCGAAATCATCAAGCTGACGCTGCTTGGCACTCCCGAACAGGTCATCCGCATTCTGCCGTTGATCGTGGTCATCGCAGCCTTGGTGATGTTTCGTTCCCTGGCGCGTTCTTCCGAACTCATGGTTATCCGTGCATCCGGTCGGGCCATATTTCAAACCCTGTTCGCGCCGATTCTGATATCTTTCGGTATCGGCCTGCTAACCGTCGCCGTGCTGAACCCGATCACCGCATCCACCAGCAGGCAGTATGACATTGTCGCGGGTCGGAATACCGGCAATGGAGCCAGCGCACTGTCCATCAGTGCGGAAGGATTGTGGCTTCGCGAGGGAGAACCGGGTGGACAGGTTGTCATTCATGCCGCTCAGAGCAATCCGGACGGGACCGAACTCTTTGACGTTACCTTCTTTGGATTCGGTTCAGGCGGCGCGCCAAATTACCGGGTCGAGGCGGAGTCAGCGAAGATCGTCAACGGAGCTTGGCACCTTAGGATGGCCAAACAATGGCCTCTGGGTATATCCGGAAACCCTGAGCGCGAGTCCGTGTTCCATGAAGAGCTGAACATTCCATCAACCCTGACCGTGGATCACATCCGCAACAGTTTCGGAACGCCGAATTCGATCTCGATCTGGGAACTTTCCGGCTTTATTGAACGGCTGGATGTTGCGGGTCTTTCGACACTCAGGCATCGGGTTTGGTTCAATATGGAACTGGCGCTTCCATTGATGCTGGTCGCCATGACCATGGTCGGAGCCGGTTTTTCCATGCGACACAATCAGTTCACCAGTATTGGCATGGCGGTCTCACTGGCGCTCTGTACGGGTTTCACGTTGCATTTTGTCCGCAACTTCGCGCGGATACTGGGCGAAACCGGCCAGATTCCGGTGCTTCTCGCCGCTTGGGGGCCGTCTGTCGCCGCGATCATGCTAGCGGCCGGTATCGTGCTAAATCTGGGAGACAGCTGATGCAGCGCGTCCTCTTTCTCGCGTTCGTCCTCGCGCTGACACCCTTCACGGCTTCCGCCCAGTTTCCCGCACTTATCGCCGATACGGTCTCCATATCAACTGACGGTACCACACTGATTGCCTCGGGCAATGTCGAAATACTGTCGGATGAGGGAGGACTTCGCGCCGCCGCGCTGGAATATAACAGGGAGACCGACAGGCTGAGCATAGTCGGCCCGCTTGCCTTGGTCGACGAAACCGGGGTCGTGACGGTAGGCGACAGCGCCGTGCTGACGAGCGATCTTCGTGAGGGAGTCATTCGCGGAGTTCGGTTCCTGCTCGATGAAAGAACGCAGGCCGCCGCCGTGGAACTGCATCGGGTCGATGGCCGCTACGTACAGCTCTTCAAAGCCGTCGCCTCATCCTGCACCGTCTGCGAGGAACGTCCGACGCCCCTGTGGAGCATCAGCGCAAGACGGGTGATCCATGACCGGGTTCGGCGGCAGCTTTTTTTCCACGGCGCTCGGTTCGAAATCGCGGGCGTACCCGTATTCTATTTCCATCGTCTGCGCATGCCCGATCACACGGTGGGCCGTGCCTCCGGTTTTCTGATACCGCAGTTCCAAACCACCAGCAATCTCTCGACCGGTGTGAAGATCCCGTATTTCATCACGTTGGGAGATCATGCCGACCTCCTTCTGACACCTTATGTTTCGTCCCGAACGAACACGCTGGAGGGGAGGTTCAGGCGTGAACTGACCTTCGGCTCCCTAATAATGACCGGAGCGCTGACGGATGATGATCTCAGCCCGGTCGAACTTGACCCAAACGACCTGCGCGGCTATCTCTTCGCGGAAGGTCGGTTTTTCCTACCCCGAAATTTCAGGTTGAATCTTGATCTGGAACTGGTCTCTGACAATTCCTACCTACTGACCTACGATTATTCCGATGCGGACCGTCTGAACAGTAGGCTCGAAGTTACCCGAGCCGGCCGGGACGAATACGTCTCGGCGAGCGTCTCGGTCCTGGAAGACCTGTTCGACGTATCCGAAGACAAAAGCCTCGACGATGAACTGCGCCGGGGAAGCGTAATCTACCAGCGTCGGCTATGGTCCGACGCGATGGGCGGCGAAATCAGGCTCGCCTTCAACGCCGTGGCTTCGAAAACCTTCACGGATCCATACGATTCCAGCGACGAAAAGAGGATACCGGGTAAAGAGGACCGTCTCCACCGCGTGGGCATTACCGCTGAATGGCTACAGAGCCGGATTTTGGACGGAGGTCTTGTCGCCTCGGCAAGAGCCCGGCTTTCGGCGGATGCACGAAGGGAAAACAACGATGGTTATCCGCAGATATCATCCTCTCGTGTGGTTCCCGCCGCAGCGCTCGAACTCCGCTGGCTCCATCTAAGGATTGTGGAAAACCGGGGCACCGACGTTCTTGAGCCGATGTTTCAGGTCGCCTGGACCGATCGGGCGAGGCAACGTGAGGAAGACAGCGGTCTGGCGGAATTTGACGAGGGCAACCTACTCGCGCTGAGCCGCTTTCCGGAATTCGACCGCTACGAGCGCGACTGGCGCGCGGCGGTCGGCGTTGGATGGACACGGCTGGCCCTGGATGGCAGCGAATACTCCGTCACGGCGGGACGCCTGTTCCGCAATGAACGCGGCGAAGGTTTCCTGACCGGAAGCGGCCTTACAGGCGACGGATCGGACTGGCTGCTCTCCGGCAGGATAGAGCGTGACCGTCTGACCTTCTCCACCCGCGCCCTGATCAATGACGGGTTGAATTTCTCACGCTTCGAAACCCAGGTCACCTGGAACGACGGGGTTACGTCCGCGTCCGGCCGATATAACTGGACACCCGCGAATTCCGATGCGAAAAACCCTAATGACGCTCGTGGAGTCTCGGAATTGATCGTTGACGCGAGTCGCGCGATATACCGGCTCTGGACCGTTTCACTTGAAGGTCGTTATGACAGGAGCGCCGGCCGTACGACCAAAGCCGGCCTCGGGCTGACCTATCGGAATGAATGCGTGACGGTTGACATTTCCGTCTCGCGCCGCTTTTCAAGTTCCGAAAGCATCAACGTGCCCACATCGACCGATTTCAACGTCAGGGTCACGCTTGGCGGATTCGGACGAAGCGGTGGCGGGCCTGAGCGAAGCTGCAGGGTTCCGCGTGGCGGAACTACGATTGGAGGCCCGATAGTATGAATCGGTCGAGGAATTTGTTGGCGGTTTTGTTATCGGTCGTTGCATTCGCGGTGCAGGGTGGCCCCTTTGATCCGGTGGCGCAGGTCAACGGTCAACCGATCACACGTTACGAACTCGACCAACGTATCCTGTTTCTCAGCGCCATGAACATCCCTGGCGATCTCGAAAATGATGCGCTAAAGCGGTTGATCGACGAGCGGTTGCAGTCCGATGCCGCCCGACGCGCGGGTTTAAGCGTCAGCAAGAGCGATGTGCAACTGGGAATGGAGGAATTCGCCGCCCGTTCCAGCATGAACGCGGAACAGTTCATCGAGGCGTTGGGCAATAGCGGAATTTCCCGCGAATCATTCACCGAATTCGTCAGGGCCGGTTTGGCATGGCGTCGATTGGTACGTGACCTGTTCGGCGCGAGCGCCCAAGTAAGCGATGCCGAAGTCGATCGCGCTCTGTCGCTTGGATCCTTCGGAAGCGGTGCCAAGGTTCTGGTATCGGAAATATTCCTGCCAGCTGACACACCCGAGCGTCAGGAAATCGCGCGAAGACTGGCCGTCGAGATCGGCGAGTTACGAACCGTTTCCGAATTCGCCTCTGCCGCGCGGCGCTATTCGGTGGCGCCTTCGGCCCGTCAGGGCGGCCAGCAGGACTGGGTGCCGATCGAAAGCCTGCCTGCCGCATACCGGAACCAGATCCTTTCACTCGCTCCGGGCCAGATAACCGAGCCGGTCCCGCTGCCGAACGCCATAGCGGTCTTCCAACTCCATGGTATCGAGGAATCGGAGCGTGCCGAGGAGCAGGTGGCGGTATCGGTTGACTATGCAAGATATCTCATACCCGGCGGCGAAGCGGCGCGAAAGCGCGCCGTGGAGGCTAGGGCGGAAGTGGACAGATGCGATGATCTCTACGGTATCGCGGCGGGCGAGCCCGAAGACCGGCTCCTGCGGATCGTCGCTCAAGTCGATGAGGTCCCTGCGAACGTCGCGGAGGAACTGAATAAACTCGATGAAGGCGAGGTTTCGACCCGACTGGTGACCGATGATGGACAGATGTTGTTATTCCTCATGCTCTGCGGTCGAACCTTCGCGACGACCGAGGATCTGGACCGGGAAGTCGTCCGCGAGGGTCTGTTCAACCAGCGTTTGGCTTCGCGCGCTGAAAACTACCTCGCCGATCTGCGGGCCCAGGCCATCATCGAAATCGAATGACCCGGGCGCCCGTAGCGCTGACAATCGGTGAACCTGCGGGAATCGGCCCCGAGATAACGGCGGGCGCATGGGCCGCGCTGCGTGATGAAATTCCTTTTTTTTGGATCGGCGATCCACGGGCGCTTCCTGAAGGCACCCCCTGGCGTGAAGTCACGGATCCCGTCCAGGCAGTTTCCATCATGCCGGACGCCCTACCCGTCCTCCACCATGAATTCACCGGTTCGCTCAAACCCGGCAGAGCCGATCGGACGAACGCCCCGAGCGTCATCGAGGTGATCGCCCGCGCGGTTGAACTCACCATGTCAGGCAACGCTTCGGCGGTCTGCACCTGTCCGATCAACAAGAAGGCCCTGAAGGACGGAGCCGGATTCGCGTTTCCGGGCCATACCGAATACCTTGCCAGTCTAGGTGAGGCCAAGCGACCAGTGATGATGCTCGTTTCCGATACGCTGCGTGTCGTGCCGACGACCATCCATATTCCCCTAGCCGACGTACCAAACGCCCTGACCACAGATCTGTTGGAAGACACCATCCGCGTCTGCCACGAAAGTCTGAGGCGCAGATTCGCCATCGAGGCGCCCCGTCTCGCGGTCTGCGGACTGAATCCGCATGCGGGGGAAGGAGGGTCGATCGGCAACGAGGACATCCGGATCATCGAACCCGTCGTCGCGAAGCTTGCCGGAGAGGGCATATCGATCAGGGGCCCATATCCGGCCGATACAATGTTTCACGACCGCGCCCGTTCGGGTTATGACGCCGTGGTGGCGATGTATCACGATCAGGCGTTGATCCCGGTAAAGACGTTGGGATTTGACACAGCGGTCAATGTTACGCTTGGCCTTCCCTTCGTGCGAACCTCTCCGGACCACGGGACGGCTTTCGACATCGCCGGAAAGGGGCTGGCACGACCGTCAAGCCTCATCGAGGCGATAGGTATGGCACACGAAATTTCCTCCGTCCCCGACACTTGATGATGGCCCCGTCCGACGCCATTCCCTCGCTTTCCTTCGCTAGAGAATTTAAGGAGATCGAACCGGCGCAGTCCAAGGGAACGGCAACCGTTGGAAGTGCGGCACCTTGAGCGCAACCGACGGTCTTCCGCCTCTTCGCGAGGTGATAGCCACGCATGGCCTTCGGGCTAGGAAGTCGCTTGGCCAGAATTTCATCATGGATATGAACCTGACGGCCCGGATCGCGCGGACCGCCGGAGATCTGTCGAATATGGACGTTCTGGAAATCGGGCCAGGTCCTGGAGGGCTTACGCGGGGTGTTCTCGGCGAAGGGGCCCGCCGGGTGGTGGTGGTAGAAAAGGATGCGCGATGTCTGCCCGCCCTGCGCGAAATCGCCACCGCCTATCCGAAACGCATGGAGATCATTCACGGTGATGCGCTCAAGAACGATCCGCTGGAACG
The DNA here is from genome assembly GCA_965201085.1 of uncultured Rhodobacter sp. Classification (GTDB taxonomy): domain Bacteria; phylum Pseudomonadota; class Alphaproteobacteria; order Rhodobacterales; family Rhodobacteraceae; genus JAPOUP01. The sequence goes on from CBDAVS010000042.1 coordinate 126,366, forward strand.
GTTGGAGCCACCGATCGGCGTGATCGCGAACCTTCCCTATAACATCGCGACCCGCCTATTGCAACACTGGCTGTCTCCACCATACTGGCCTCCACGATGGAGCGGCCTGACCCTCATGTTCCAACATGAAGTCGCCCAACGGATCGTCGCCGGACCGGGTAACGGATCCTACGGTAGACTTTCGGTTTTCGCACAGTCGCGGTGTAAAGCCCGTATCGAGATGATGCTTCCACCCGACGTGTTCACCCCAAGGCCAAAGGTGCGTTCCGCCGTCGTTCATCTCTACCCGTTGGAAAAACCGTGGTTCGATCCCAATTCACCCATTCTGGAGCGCGTCGTGGCAAAGGCATTCAACCAACGCAGAAAGATGCTGCGAACCGCATTGAATGGCGTGGCACCGGATATTGATCGGATACTTGAACGGGTAGGGCTTCGCCCCACACTTCGCGCGGAGGAGGTATCCGTCGAACAATTCTGCGCCCTCGCCGATCACCTCGCAGATTCGGCGGCGTCGTAGATCAGCGATCGATCGAAGAACCAAACCCTGCGACCCAAAGCGTACTATTGCGTCGCTCCGGCCATCTCGTTCCCGACTGCCCTGGCATTGTCAGTCCGGCGTCTTGACTTCGGGCGTTGTGCGCCAGCGGTCGGTGGACCCTCGGGGGTCTCGACGAGTCCGGTGGCATCTTCGGTGATATCGATCACCTCGATATCCCGATCGGGAAGCGTTGGCTTGTCGGCGTCCCGCTCCGGTGCGCTCTCCTGCTGTCTGTGCCCATTGGGCAGCGCCTGCTGCTCTTCCCGTCTTGCCGCCCGTTGCTGCTGGCGTTCCCGGTGCTGGGCTTCCTGAATCTCGCGCCGAGCCTCCTGCTCGCGCATCGCATCGGCCAACATTCGCGTGTAATGCTCGGCGTGCTGCTGGAAATTTTCCGTGGCGACACGGTCGCCGCTCAACTGGGCATCACGGGCGAGTTGGTTGTATTTATCGATGATCTGCTGCGGTGTTCCACGCACTTTGCCCTCCGGACCGGAACTGTCGAATACACGATTGACGATATTACCGATGGAACGGTTGCGATTCATCTTCGACCGCGAGCGCTGCTTGGACGATCTCATTGTGTTTGCTATCCAGCCTTTGGTTTGGCTTTGCCTGACCCCTGCCTAGTGCCTGTCTGCGCGGGTATCGCGCCAGGGGTCACTCGATTCCTGGATTAGAAGCGCCGGGGATACTTGAAACCTCTCCCCACGCTTTCATCACAATATACGGTTGCGGATGTCGGCAAGACAAGACGAAAACCGCAAATTTTTCCGAAAAAGTAAAGGAATTGCGACTTTGCCGCACCTCATAGCATCATCTTCCCGCTCACGACCCTGTCACGACCGTCAAAATCCTTATGAACAGTCACGTCGATCAGGCCGGTCTCCATGAACATCCGTGACATGGCCGCTCCCTGGCTTGGTCCTATTTCAACCAAAACAAAGCCACCGGGTTCCAGATACCGCGTCAGGTCTGTCCTGATCGACTTAAATGCGGACAGTCCGTCAGCACCATCGGTCAACGCGATCGCCGGGTCATAAAGCCGAACCTCGGGCTCAAGGGTGTCGAATTCAGTGGCCGTCACATAAGGTGGATTCGAAACGATAATATCGAAGCTTCCCGTAACCCATTCGAACCAGTCGGAGCGTAAGGTTCGCAGTCGCCGTTCAACACCGGCATTGAAAGCGTTCGCATACGCCGTTTCGAGCGCTTGGGGTGAGATGTCCGTCGCAAGCGCGACCGCGTCACGCCATTCGGTCAACAGAGACACCGCGATGATGCCGCTTCCGGTCCCCAAATCAAGGATCCGATGGCGCGGTCCCTCCCGCAACGCGGTCGCGATCAGTATTTCGGTTTCGGGTCTGGGATCCAGCACATGGGGAGAAACGAGAAATTCCCGCCCCCAGAACAGTCGTCGGGACAGGATTCTGCTCACCGGCTTCCGTGCGATACGTTGCCTGATGAACATCTTGAACCGTCGTAGGGCGGAGACCGGCATGGGGTCTTCGGCGATGAGCATGACGCGATCAGCAGTGACCTCGAGCGCCGCCGCCATAAGCGCCCGCGAATCCCTGGCCGCCGAATCCACTCCCGCTTCGCTAAGACATGCCGTCGCTTCCATCAGGGCGGTTCGAACCGATCGCGTCACAAATTCGCTTCGGCAAGTTTGATCGCCTGTTCATCGGCGGCGAGCGCATCGATGATATCGTCCAGATCTCCCTGCATGATCTGGTCGAGTCGGTAGAGCGTGAGGTTGATGCGATGATCGCTCAAACGACCCTGCGGAAAGTTATATGTGCGGATACGCTCGCTGCGGTCGCCGGAGCCAACCTGCGACCGTCGGTCGGCGGAGCGTTCGGCGATCGCTTTCCGTCTCTGCGTGTCGTAAAGACGTGAGCGCAGCACCTGCATGGCGATTTCGCGGTTTCGGTGCTGTGATTTCTCCGAGGATGTCACAACGGTTCCCGTGGGCAGATGTGTGATCCTGACCGCTGAATCTGTTTTATTGACGTGCTGCCCCCCTGCACCGCTGGCGCGCATGGTATCGATACGCAGGTCGGAAGGCTCGATCCTGACGTCGACGTCGCGTGCTTCGGGCAGCACCGCAACCGTTGCCGCCGACGTGTGAATCCGCCCGCTGGATTCGGTTGCCGGAACCCGCTGAACCCTATGGACTCCGCTTTCGTATTTCAGGCGCGCGAAAACCCCCTGACCCTGGACGTTGATCACCGCCTCTCGGATTCCGCCGATCTCGGTGGGCTGTTCCTCGATCGATTCAAAGCTCCAGCCCTTGGCTTCGGCGTATCGTTCGTACATGCGCAATAGATCGGCGGCGAAAAGCGCCGCTTCCTCTCCACCGGTTCCCGGGCGGATCTCGAGGATCGCGGATCCGGCATCCGCAGTATCCCGGGGCAGCAATGTGACACGAAGGGAGCACTCGACGGTCGGGAGCCTCTCCTGCAAGGCGGTGAGTTCCTCGCGCGCGAGTGTCGCTAGTTCCGGATCCACGAGCATCGTCTCAGCCTCAGCTATTCCGTCAAGCAGATTGTTGTATTCCCTGATCTTGGTCACGATCGGACGTAATTCGGCATATTCCCTGCCGAGCGCGGCGATATCTCCCTGCCCATCAGCCATCGCCGCCTCGACATATTCGAGCCGCTCCGTAATCCGCGCGAGTTTGTCCTTGGGTATCATGAAGCTGCATTGCCGAAAGGTTCCCTGGTGGTCAAGGTTCTCGCGACCGTCGGAAAGGCCGGATTGCCGGGAAACCACCGGCGTTCCGGCCATTGTCACGCCGTGTGAATCCCCTTTTCCAGCGAGACGGTCGGAATTCCAGGTCAAGCGGGAGTCCTCCACCGCCTCATTCGGGTGAAGGTCGCCTCGTCCAGCACCAGAGGCAGATCAACTCCACGACGGCATGGGCACCGGCAATGGCTGTGGCGCCGCTGGTATCGAAAGGTGGCGACACCTCGACCACATCGCCCCCGACGACATGAATCCCGGCAAGGCGGCGCAGGATCGCAGCCGTCTGCCAGCTCGCCAACCCGCCCCAGACCGGCGTGCCCGTGCCGGGTGCGAAACCGGGGTCAAGCACATCGATGTCGAACGTAATATAGGTGGGCGCATCTCCGACAATGCCCAGAATCCTGTCGGTCACCGCCTGAGGCCCGGTCGCGTGCACTTCCTGCGCGTCGATTATCGCAATTCCGAGAGTGTCGGGATTATCGGTACGGATGCCAACCTGCACCGATCGCTTCACGTCGATCAGCCCTTCCTTGGCCGCCTTGTAGAACATTGTTCCGTGATCGAAGCGCCGTGGATCCATGTCCGCCCAGGTATCGGTATGCGCGTCGAACTGGACCAAAGCGATGGGATGGCCAATCCGCTCGACCTGGGCCCTCAGGCAGGGGTGCGAAATCGAATGATCGCCGCCGATGGAGATGCAACCGGTCCCCTGATCAAGGATACCGCCGATATGCGCCTCGATCACGGCGGACACATCCGCCGGAACCGCATAGTCAAACGCCAGATCTCCGTAATCCGCGATGGCAAATTCGCTTAGCGCGTCGAAACCCCATCCATAGGGGGAGTCGGGCGCCTGAAGCGCGCTTGCCTCGCGGATGGCTCGTGGTCCGAAACGCGCCCCGGGTCTGTTCGTCACGGACTGGTCATAGGGAATGCCGGTGACGGCAAGGTCCACATCTGACAGATCCTTGGTGTAGCGACGTCGCAGGAATGAGGTGATCCCAGCGAACGTGTTCTCGTTCGACAGACCCGTGAGCCCTTCGCGCATCAGAGCGGTGTCCACCTGTGTCCGAGCATCCTCCAGCGCCAATTCAATCACTCCTTTTCCGACGCGCGCATCACCTATTCAATAGGCAGTGCCCTCTCCACCAGCCGTGAGAAGAACGACGCTCCGATCGGTGCGATTCCATCGTTGAAGTCATAGGCCGGATGGTGACAGAAAGGTGTATCCCCCTGCCCCAGAAACAGATATGCACCGGGACGCGCTTCCAACATATAGCTGAAGTCCTCCGCACCCATCTCCCGCGAGACATTCCGCGTCACCCGCTCGGCGCCTACGATTTCCGCCGCGACATCGGCGGCGAATTCCGCGCAAGCCGCATCGTTGACCGTCGCGGGATAGCCTTCGTGGAATTTCAGAGCGGTGCTGACGCGGAATGCCGATTCATGACCTTCAACGATTTCCTTTATCCGCCGGAACGCCATCTCCCTCACTTTCCTTTCGAATGTCCGGATCGTTCCGGAAAACGCCGCGTTGGCTGGAACGATGTTATTGGCCGTCCCGGCATGGAGCTGCGTTACCGATATGACCAGTTCCTCCAACGGCATGTGGTTGCGGCTTATGATGGTCTGAATCGCCTGTACCATCGCGACCGCAGCGGGAATCGGATCGACCGCTTCATGCGGCCATGCCGCATGACCTCCTTTTCCCGTGACTTTCACCTCGAATTCATCCACCGCCGCCATTATCGGTCCGGGCGTAGTGTAAAAATCACCCTGTGAATAGGTGGGCGCATTGTGAACGGCGAATATCCGCGTCACACCAAATCGATCCAGCACGCCTTCGCGCACCATGACTTCACCGCCGCCGCCACTTTCCTCCGCCGGTTGGAACAGCAATAGCGCCCTACCCCGGAAATTCCGCGTCTCGGCGAGATATTTCGCGGCACCGAGAAGCATTGTCGTATGTCCGTCATGGCCACAGGCATGCATCACGCCGGGAGTCACGCTTGCGTAATCGGCACCGGATTCCTCCTCGATAGGCAGTGCGTCCATATCGGCGCGAAGCCCGATCGTCGGTCCGCTACCCTGCCCCTCGATCACCGCGGCGATGCCGGTGGTTGCGATTCCCTCATGAACCTCATCCACACCGAGCCCACGTAGCTTTTCGGCCACGAAAGCCGCTGATTTCCGGCAATCGAACCCAAGTTCAGGATTACGATGCAGCCAGCGTCGCCATTCCACCATTTCACCGGCATAGTCGCCAATGCGGCTGATGATTGGCATTACTGGACTCCTTTCACTCATTTCCGTATGATCGATCCGGATTTTCCACAGATCGAGAGAGGCGGCAATGGGAATCGACCGCGATCTCGCGGCGGGCATCCCGAAGTCCGGGATCTCTCGCCTTCTATACATCATGCGGCGGCTTCGCGATCCCGAAACCGGCTGCCCATGGGATATCGAACAGACATTCGCGAGCATCGCGCCCTATACCATCGAGGAAGCCTACGAGGTCGCCGACACGATCGAACGGGAAGACTGGGATGGACTAGAAGACGAGCTCGGAGACCTTCTTCTACAGACTGTCTACCATGCAACGATTGGCGAGGAGGCTGGATTCTTCGATTTCGACTGCATCGCCGAACGAATTTCTGATAAGATGGTGGAGCGGCATCCACATATCTTCGGGGGCGAGGACCGAAACAAAAGCGCAGATGAACAGACCCGCGACTGGGAGACCGCCAAGGCGAAGGAACGCACGGCGAAGGGTGTCCAAGGCGTGCTCGACGGTGTCGCGATGGGACTCCCCGCGCTTTTGAGGGCGACCAAGCTCCAGAAGCGCGCGGCCCGCGCTGGCTTCGACTGGCCCGATGCAGGTCAGGTCGTCTCGAAGGTCGCGGAGGAAGCGGCTGAATTGGTCGAAGCCCGAAATTCCGGCGACGGCGAAAAAATATTCGAGGAATTCGGTGACTTACTGTTTACTCTGGTGAACCTTGCCCGTCATCTCGACATGGATGCCGAAGCCGCCCTGCGGTCGGCGAACGAAAAATTCACCCGTCGGTTCGGTGTGATCGAAGCGCGGCTTGCTGAACGGGGGAAACGCCCGCAGGATACCGACCTTGCTGAATTGGATGCGCTCTGGGATTCGGTCAAATCCAGCGATCATCTCACCAGCTGACGCTCTGGCGCGGTCGGCGGGCTTCGAAAACGCAGACGACCGAGGCGAATTGGTCTCGGACGGCTCAAGGTGCCTGGTATAACGGACAGGATAGGATTCCATGCCCGAGAAAATCATCATCGATACCGATCCGGGGCAGGACGATGCCGTCGCCATACTTCTGGCACTCGCATCACCCGAGCTTGAAGTGGTTGGACTTACGGCGGTGGCGGGCAACGTACCGCTACCACTCACCCAAAAGAACGCGCGCATCGTCTGCGAACTAGCCGGACGTTCGGATGTGCCGGTCTTCGCTGGCTGCGATCGTCCTCTGAAACGCGACTTGATCACGGCGGAGCATGTCCATGGAAAAAACGGTCTGGACGGAATCGATCTGCCGGATCCCCATATGCCTTTGCAGGAGCGTCATGCTGTCGACTTCATGATCGACACACTGCGTGAACATCCCGCCAAGTCGATTACACTGTGCCTGCTTGGCCCGCTGACCAATGTGGCGACGGCTATTCGTCGCGCTCCGGATTTGGTCAGCAGAATCCGACGGACCGTTCTGATGGGTGGTGCGTATTTTGAGGTAGGCAACATCACCCCGACCGCCGAGTTCAACATATTCGTTGACCCCGAAGCGGCTGAGATCGTGTTCGGGTCGGGTGTCGAACTCGTTGTGATGCCACTGGACGTTACCCACAAAACCCTCGTCACGAGGCCCCGCATCGAGGCTTTTTGCGGATTGGGCACCAGGGTGGGACATGCAATCGCCGCCTGGACCGAATTCTTCGAAAGATTCGATAAGGAAAAATACGCTTCTGAAGGAGCGCCGTTGCACGACCCCACTGTGATCGCCTATCTTCTTGAGCCGGACCTGTTCGCCGGACGCTTCATCAATGTCGAGATCGAGACTCGATCCGAACTGACCCGAGGAATGACCGTCGCAGACTGGTGGGGTGTAACGGACCGTGCGCCCAACGCCCACTTCATGGGTGATGTAAATGCGGACGCGTTCTTTGAGCTTCTGACCACACGGATTTCAGAACTGTGAGCGGGTCGAGCTTTACGGCGAATATCACCTACCCGCCGACGGAAATCGAATGGCGACACACATCTTATGGAGTGGTTCAATATAAAGGGTCTACAGGGGCAAATTGCACGTTTCGTCCATGAGACGGCAGACGAACCCTTTACTGACAGAACTTTCCGAACCAAACGTGCCATTTCATCCCCCCGTTCCGCTCTGAAGTGCGACACCGTTGATGGTGGGAAGCCGCGTTTCGGGTGCGGCATCCCGCGAACCGGCCGGATAACGGCGACAGTCCCTGTGCTCAGGACAGGAGAGTGTCATGCCCGAGGGCTACCGTCATCTGACCTTCGACGGAAGATGCCGGATATACGCGACGGGGAAAGGCGGGCTTTCGAACGGGGCCATCGCCGGGCGGCCGGGCCGCCATCCGGCCACCATATCGCGGGAGATCCGACGCAACGGCGGCGGGCGGGGATACCGGCAGGGACAGGCGTGGAGGAAGGCCACCGGGCGCCGGAGCGGGGCCTCTTCGGTCCCGGGGAAGCTGACGGAGGGGCGCCGGGCGAAGGTCGTGGCGAAGCCGGGGAGGGCTGGAGCCCGGAGCGGGTCTCGGGGCGTCTCCGGCTGGAGGACACCGGCATGGTCGGCCGTCAGCGGATATACGACCTCGTACGCGCGGACGGCAGGGACGGAGGAACGCCTTGCGGGCACCTGCGGCGGCGGGGAAAGGAACCGGACCGGCAGGGCGGCCGCCACGCGGGCCGGGGTCATATCCCGGGCCGGAGGGACATCCCGGAGCGCCCGAAAGAGGGCGGGGCGAAGGCGGGGACCGGCGACCGGGAAGCGGACACGGTGATCGGCGGGGGACACGGCGGTGCGGTGGTGTCGCCCGTTGACGGATGCCCGGAATTCACGCCTGTCCAACGGGTTGACGGAAAGAGGGCGGAGGCGGTCGGCGGGGCGATGACCGACCTTCCCGACGCCCCACCACTCGTGGGAGCGGGGCCTGAACGGGCACACCAACGGGCCGCCGCCCCGGTACCTGCCGAAGGGGACCGACCTGCGGCAGGTCACGGACGCCCGCGTGAAGCGGGTCCAGGACATCCTGAACGCGCGCGCCCGCAAGGCACCCGGCCACCTGACGCCGGCGGAGGCTTTCGCGCGGGCGCGGCGTCCCTGAGGCGCTTCGCCCCGACGGGGGAGAGGGAATTCCGCAGGCGCGCCCGCCCGGTTTCGGTCGGGCCACCCCCTCCCTCGCCCGGACGGGCGCGCCACCTCCCGCACAATGGCCTTCGGGTCGGTCGCCAATTACGATCGCCCGGACGGGCACGCCACCTCCCGCCGCGGGGCCCTGCCGCCGCCGGGAGGCCCGGTTACGCTCCGATCCGAAGGGACAGCCGCCGTGTTCCGCGTGGAATCCGGGCCCCTGGCCGGAAATCCCTCAACACCGGCCCGCCTCCTCCGCTCGGGCCACGCCCTCGCTCCGGAGACGGGCCGGTGTTGCACTTCGGACTGGAAGTGGGGATCCCAAACCTTAAGCGAACCCTTATCTTTGCAACATTCAATGCAAAACATACCGTATGTGTTCCTGCCCACCAAAGAAGAACGCGATAATCCGAATCACCTGACCCCCCTTTTCAGCGTGAAACCAGATGATGGCTTTGTTGACGGTGATGTTGCGAAGAATCGGGCCAATAGCATCCCGTCGCGTACCTCGATACGGATTTGAGTCCAGATCGACGGCGCTGTCCCGAATGCGGCGGATCCGTGCCAAAGCACATTCGAACGCCGTCTCGTCCGGCTCACCCAAATCCTGGTAAGTCCCAAACAGATGGTCAAGGATCAAAGCAAGGTCGCGTTCGGCCTCTTCAGAGAATTCAACGCTCCAGACCAAGTTCACGCCTATTTCTGACGAGCATTTCCTTGGTCCCATCACCAAAGTCCTTAGCGGGCACAAAGGAGCCAGCCAGTCGCTCTTCAAGCAGCACCTTGAGAGCCGCCACTTCCAGCGAATCCGCCTCGTCCTGCGCACGCAATAGATCCCGACCCCGTTGTACGACCGCACTTACGCTCAAAAACCGGCCTTGATCCACCGGGTCGCGCACATAGGCGTCCTGCTGCGCGGAAATGGATACGGATGCTTTGAAGGACATGGGAAATTTTTCTAAGCCCTTATACTAGTGTCTGCCAGAAAACCCCGTGTTTTTCCCGGGATCGGGCCGAATCCGGCGGATTCCGGCTTCACGGGACCCTGGCCGGGCCCGTCGGAGCGCCGCCCGGGGCTTCGACGGGACGGTCGGTGGCGGGAACATATGGTGAACATCCGGGCCTCCGCCGGCCCGCGGGCACGCCGGTGCGGGCCCCGCAGCGGCGGGACCTTCCATGGGCCGGTTCACCGGTGGACGCCCCGGTCAGGCGGCGGCGGGGAGCCTGAGGCGCTCCCTCGCCCGGAGCATCAGGCCGAGGCGGTGGACGTTCGCGGCCAGCACCGCCAGCGCCACGGTGCGGGCGAAACCCTTCTTTCCGTGGCTCCGCACCCGGTCGAGGCCACGGTGCTCCAGGTTGTTGATGGCCGATTCGACGGCGGCGTGGGCGCGCCGCGCCTCGCGGAACGCCTCCCCGCTTTCCCGGACACGGTCCGCCTTCGACAGCCTGCCTTTCCGCGGCATGGCGTCGGCTCCGGCATCCCGTCAGGCCTCAGCCGGTTCGAGGGGCTGTGGAAACCACGGTCGAAGCTCACCACCGACAGGTCGGGGAACCGGGCCCGCGCCTCCTCCACCATGGGGACCGCCACGTCCACGTCGCTCCCCTCCCACATCACCGAATGGTGCAGGAGGAATCCGTGACGGTCCTCAAGGACGCAGACCGGAACGCCGAGCTCCACCGGGACCCCGGCCTTTCCCTTCGATATCCAGCGGGTGTGCGGCTCGAATATCGAGTGCACCTTCCCGCGGTGCGGGATCGTCTCTCCCTTCAGGATCCGCCGTCCGGTCAGGTCCGCCTGGTGCCTGACATGGCCGATGAAGCCCCGGATACTGTCCGATGAACCCGGGATGCCCAACATATCGTCGATCTCCGCGCAGCTGGCCTCCGCCCTGTCCGCCAGCTTCAGGGCGAGCCGGAGCAGCGCCTCCACGTCCCTCGGGCGGGAGTTGGCGAGCCGTGACGTGGCCACCCGGAGGTAGCCTTTCCGGAGCTTTCCGCAAAGGTATTCCTTCTGCCGCCAGCCGGGTGGCCCCAGCCCCCCGCAGGCCCGGGACACGTCCCGGACCATGCACCGCGCCGCGTCCATCAGCAGGCTGCGGTCGGTCGGATGGTGCACGTCGGTCCCGGCCACGAAGGAATCACAGCGGCCGCGCGACGCGGCGCCAGGCTTTTTTCCGGCCACCCTGTGGCCCCTCTCCACGACCATCCTTCCGACCTCGGCGAGGAGTTCCGGCGTGAGGAGCGACACGTTGTCAACCAGACGCTGGTATTCGTATTCGTATCCGTCCACGTCCCATGATCCGTGGCCCGGCCTCCGGCCTTCGCCGGATCGAGATGTGTTGGTTCGCCGGTTCCTGAAGCCGGTCGAAACCGCACCCGAGACCCTGCTTCACGACCCCCAGCACCAGGATGGTCCACAGTTCCATCCCCGGCCTGCCGACCCGGCGGCTCCTTCCGGGCAGCACCATCCTGTCCAGAAGCCGGAACAGCCGCTTTCGGGTCCCTTCGTCGCTGTAGAGGTCCTGGAGGCCGATCAGGATCGCCGGGATGTCGTCCCTCGATTTCACGTTCAGCCTGATCCTCGTGATGTCGGGGGCGTCGAGCCGCCGCTGGGTGTCGTGGACCTTGCGCATGGGGGGCTCCTGAAGGGGAGGATTGGCGGATTCCGCGGCATATGGTGGCGAATCCGCCCCCTGACTGCCATATCCGGTGATTCTTCGCAAGGCGAATTCCGTCATTTACCGCGAAAAAACCGCAGCTTGGCAGTTTTCTGGCGGACACTATACTAGTGTCCGCCAGAAAACCCCGTGTTTTTCCGATGACAGGGCCGAATCCGGCGGATTCCGGCTTCACGGGACCCTGGCCGGGACCATCGGGGCGCCGCCCGGGGTTTCGACGGGACGGCCGATGGCGGGAACATATGGTGAACATCCGGGCCTCCGCTGGCCCGCGGGCACGCCGGTCCGGGCCCCGCAGCGGCGGGGCCTTCCATGGGCCGGTTCACCGGTGGACGCCCCGGTCAGGCGGCGGCGGGAAGCACGGGGCGCTACCTCGCCGGCGGCATCAGGCCGACGCGGTCCAGACCGCGGTGCTCCAGGTTGCTGATGGCCGACCCGCCGGCGGCGTGGGCGCGCCGCGCCCCGCGGAACGCCTCCCCGCTTTCCCGGACGCGGTCCGCCTTCGACAGCCTGCCCCTGCGGGGCATGGCGTCGGCTCCGGCATCCCGGCAGGCCCCAGCCGGTCCGGGGGGCTGTGCGGACCGCGGTCGAAACTCACCACCGACAGGTCGGGGAACCGGGCCCGCGCCTCCCCGCCCATGGGGACCGCCACGTCCACGTCGCTCCCCTCCCACATCACCGAATGGTGCGGGAGGAATCCGTGACGGTCCTCCAGCATGCGGACCGGGACGCCGGGCTCCACCGGGACCCCGGCCTTTCCCTTCGATATCCAGCGCGTGTGCGGCCCGGATATCGGGTGCACCTTCCCGCGGTGCGGGACCGTCCCGCCCTTCAGGATCCGCCGTCCGGTCAGGTCCGCCCGGGGCCTGACATGGCCGATGAAGCCCCGGACACTGTCCGATGGGCCCGGGATACCCAACATACCGTCGATCTCCGCGCAGCTGGCCTCCGCCCTGTCCGCCAGCTTCAGCGCCAGCCGGGCGGCCCAGGCCCCCCGCAGGCCCGGGACGTGTCCCGGACCATGCACCCCGCCGCGTCCATCGGCAGGCTGCGGTCGGTCGGATGGTGGACGTCGGTCCCGGCCACGAAGGAATGACGGCGGCCGCGCAACGCGGCGCCAGGCTTTTTCCGGCCACCCTGTGGCCCCTCTCCACGACCGTCCTTCCGACCTCGGCGAGGAGTTCCGGCGTGAGGAGCGACACGCTGTCAACCAGCCGCCGGTATTCGTATCCGTATCCGTCCCCGTCCCATGATCCGTGGCCCGGCCTCCGGTCTTCGCCGGATCGTCCGGTGCCCGTTCGCCAGGTCCTGAAGCCGGTCGAAACCGCACCCGGGACCCTGCTTCACCACGCCGAGCACCAGGATGGTCAACGGTTCCATCCCCGGCCCGCCGACCCGGCGGCTCCTTCCGGGCAGCACCATCCTGTCCAGAAGCCGGAACAGCCGCTTTCGGGTCCCTTCGTCGCTGCAGGGGTCCTGGAGGCCGATCGGGATCGCCGGGATGTCGTCCCTCGATTTCACGTCCAGCCTGATCCTCGTGATGTCGGGGTGCCGGGCCGCCGCCGGGTGTCGTGGACCCTGCGCATCGGGGCCTCCTGAAGGGGAGGATTGCCGGATTCCGCGGCATACCCTGACCGCCATATCCGGTGAATCCCCGCAAGGCGGATTTCGTCATTTACCGCGAAAAATCCGCAGCCTGGCGGTTTTCTGGCGGACACTATGCTACTGAATAGTATATCAGTCAAACGAGCCTCTGGGGCTCAGGGGCTTGTGATACGAGCCGTCCCCCAACGAAATGTTCCCCATATTGAGATCAAGGAATGTATGGGGTTGGTTTCCTAATCCGGTATCGGAGCTGTATCGATGACGTGTTCCAGACGGTGGAGACCTGCCCGACGCCGGGTAACCTGACGTATCCGTCGGCTCAATGCACACCTGGGATGGAGCGCCGGTCCATGCGACCGTTTTCGGGTTCATGGCACTTCTGCACGAGATCGGGTCCAACGCCGACGAACATGAGCCGAGGGTCTCGACTGCGGAAGACATGGGCCACATTGCCGTCAAAGTCCTCGACATGGTGGCCGACATGAAACTGAGGGTCACCCGGCAGCGGGCGGCGAAGGCACTGGCGTCTAAACTGAAGTTTGTGAGCCTGACGGATCGATCCCCGGAGCCAAACCACTGTA
>CBDAVS010000043.1:0-4644 GCA_965201085.1 uncultured Rhodobacter sp.
GACCGAAGCTCGAAAACGGCATGTCGAGTCTCTCCACCGTCATATCAACGAACTTGCCGAAAAGGACTATCAGCATGCAGAAGACTTCACGGTCGATTACGTCATCATGTTCGTTCCGATCGAGGGCGCGTTGTCAGAGGCGCTGCGGGAGGATGGTTCGATCACCGAATTCGCGCTTGAGCGGAACGTAACCATAGCGACGCCAACGACTTTGATGATGGCGCTTAGAACGATAGCGAATGTCTGGGCTGTTGAACGGCGCAACCGAAACGCCGAAGAGATCGCCAGTAGGGCGGGCCGTCTCTATGACAAGGTCTCTGGATTCTTGGGCAGCATGGAAAATGTCGGAAAGCGATTGGACCAGGCGCAGGACGCCTATCAGACCGCGTTCAACCAATTGTCGAGGGGACGGGGTAACATGATTTCGCAGGTCGAGACGCTGAAATCCCTCGGGGCGAAAACTGCAAAGTCGCTCGATGTGGAGTTCGACGAAAGGGACAATGTGGCTCAGTCAGACAAGACTGCGTGATCTGATCCTACGCGTATGCAACAACGATAAACATTGAGCCTCCTGACCGTTCGATTAGCTGTAGTGGTTCCGATGTGGTCTGACAGTTGGCCGTTTTTCCGGCGGCGTCTGTCAGGTCAGGTTTGGTTCAGGAACTTTTCCGTCCGGATCCCCTTGCCCTCGATCATGGTCTGGAACGGGGTTCCGCCGCGGCACATTCCGCCCTGATGGGTGCGTTCGCGGCTGTAGTGGTTCAGCCATTCATCCGGATCGGCCCGCAACGCACCGATGCCGTCATATGGCTTCTTTCGGAACGCGACCTGGTGGAACCCCTGCAGCACCGTTTTGTGGAAGCGCCCGCGGATGCCGTCGGTCCGGGGCGATTTCACCCTGGTTTTGGTGCGGTCGGTATCGTTGACCGCCAGGAAGGGCCGGAAATCGTGTCCGTCGACGCACCCGCAGTATTCCGTCCCGCGATCCGTCATGATCCGCGGCACCGGCAGGCCATGCCCATCGTGGAATGGCGGCACCCGGTCATTGAGCGGGCCGGCGGCGGTGATCGGTGTCCCGGTAGTGTGGAGCCTGGCATGCGCCACCCTGCGATAGGCGTCCACGCAGGTCCGCCGATGGACCCGCCCGACGCCCCTGAGCGTGCCAGCGTGGAAAGTGTCCCGTGAGCCCGGGTGGCCGGGATGGGCTGTTTCCACCTCGCCGCAGGCTTCATCGTCGGGCTTCCTTCTCTCCAGCGCCCGCACCCGGGCCCCGGTCAGGACCATGCCATCCTCAGCCACCTTCGCCTCCAGCGCTTTCAGCCGGGCCCTGAAACTGCCGGACCGCGCCGCAGCCAGACCGACCGGACACCCGGGGGTGAGACAGAGACGCCCCGTTCGCGCAACCCGTTCGAGGCGCGGGCCTGGCCATGGGCCGGGAAGTCGGTGGCGGATCCGATGACGGCCCGCCCGGTCGCGTCGTCAACCCGGGTCGCCGGATCGGGTCTGCGCCGGGCGCGCCCGAAAAGCGCTTCCACGCCGCCTTCCCCAACGGCTGACCTGTAGCGATGGAACGTATCCCGGCTGTAGCCCATCACCTGACAGGCCTTCGGGACATCGCCCGGCTCCCCAGCCGGATCCAGCGGGCCGGTTCCGTGTTTGATGATCCTGCCGGTGGTATCCAGCATCGTGGTTTCCCCGTTTCGACGGTTTGGCTGGCACCACCACCAAAACGGACAGCCACCTCCCTTCAGGGGAACCACCGCCCCAGTCCAACTTGAAAAATTGGGGCGGTGTCAGATCACATCGAGACTAATTCAGATTAGCCGCAAATACCTTCAGAAAGTTACGAAGAATGATCGATCAACTTTCGTTCCTTAGCTCCTCTCCAAGCTCTCCAATTGCTCAAGATCGGAATACCATACTCAAACCGTCGCATGGTCGGGCAGAATCCGGGCCACGCACCCATTTATCTCTCCGATGATGCCGTTCCCATGGAGAAACCGCCGGATCGACGCCGGCGCCGCTGGCTGGCCTTTCGGCCAATCGTCTCCTATTTTGTGTCCGCCAGCCCCCCAAGTCACGGGTTTTTCACGGTAAATGACGGATTCCGCCCTGCGGGGATTCACCGGATATGGCAGTCAGGGGGCTATTTTACCACCATATGCCGCGGAATCCGGCAATCCTCGCCTTCAGGAGGCCCCCATGCGCAAGGTCCACGACACCCAGCGGCGGCCCGGCGCCCCCGACATCCCGAGGATCAGGCCGACCGTGAAATCGAGGGACGACATCCCGGCGATCCTGATCGGCCTCCAGGACCCCAGCGGCGACGAAGGGACCCGAAAGCGGCTGTTCGGGCTTCCGGGTCGGCTGGTGCTTCCCGGAAGGAGCCGCCGCGTCGGCGGGCCGGGGATGGAACCATGGACCATCCTGGTGCCGGGGGTCGTGAAGCAGGGTCCCGGGTGCGGTTTCGACCGGCTTCAGGACCTAGCGAACGGGCACTGGACGATCCGGCGAAGGCCGGAGGCCGGGCCACGGATCATGGGACGTGGACGGATACGGATACCGGCGTCTGGTTGACAGCGTGTCGCTCCCCTCGCCGGAGCTTCCCGCCGAGGTCGGAAGGATGGTCGTGGAGAGGGGCCACAGGGTGGCCGGAAAAAAGCCTGGCGCCGCGTCGCGCGGCCGCCGTCATTCCCTCGTGGCCGGGACCGACGTGCATCATCCGACCGACCGCAGCCTGCTGATGGACGCGGCGCGGTGCATGGTCCGGGACGTGTCCCGGGCCTGCGGGGGGCTGGGGCTACGCGGCTGGCGGCGGAAGGAATACCTTTGCGGAAAGCTCCGCAGGCTCTATCCCGGTGTCGCCACGTCACGGCCCGTCAACCCGCGCCCGGGGGACGTGGAGGCGCCGCTCCGGCTGGCCCTGAAGCTGGCGGACAGGGCGGAGGCCAGCTGCGCGGAGATCGACGGTATGTTGGGCATCCCGGGCCCATCGGACAGTATCCGGGGCTTCATCGGCCATGTCCGGCACCGGGCGGACCTGACCGGACGGCGGATCCTGAAGGGCGGGACGATCCCGCACCGCGGGAAGGTGCACCCGATATCCGGGCCGCACACCCGCTGGATATCGAAGGGAAAGGCCGGGGTCCCGGTGGAGCCCGGCCTCCCCGTCCGCGTGCTGGAGGACCGTCACGGATTCCTCCCGCACCGTTCCGTCATGTGGGAGGGGAGCGACGTGGACGTGGCGGTCCCCATGGGCGGGGAGGCGCGGGCCCGGTTCCCCGACCTGTCGGTGGTGAGCTTCGACAGGGGTCCGCACAGCCCCCCGGACCGGCTGGGGCCTGCCGGGATGCCGGAGCCGACGCCATGCCGCGGAAAGGCAGGCTGTCGAAGGCGGACCGCGTCCGGGAAAGCGGGGAGGCGTTCCGCGGGGCGCGGCGCGCCCACGCCGCCGGCGGGTCGGCCATCAACAGCCTGGAGCACCGTGGCCCCGACCGGGTGCGGAGCCACGGAAAGGAGGGTTTCGCCGGCGCCGTGGCGCTGGCGGTGCCGGCCGCGAACGTCCACCGCCCCGGCCTGATGCCGCCGGCGAGGGAGCGCCCCGTGCTCCCCGCCGCCGCCTGACCGGGGCGTCCACCGGTGAACCGGCCCATGGAAGGACCCGCCGCTGCGGGGCCCGGACCGGCGTGCCCGCGGGCCGGCGGAGGCCCGGATGTTCACCATATGTTCCCGCCACCGACCGTCCCGTCGAACCCCCGGGCGGCGCTCCGACGGGCCCGGCCAGGGTCCCGTGAAGCCGGAATCCACCGGATTCGGCCCGATCCCCGGAAAAACACGGGGTTGTCTGGTAGACACTATCTCCGTGATCATGGCCTGAACGGCCTCCTCGGCCTTCCCCGGCAGCGCGGCAGGCGCCATATGATCATCGTTGGTGGGATTGAAGCGCGGGACCGGCACCGACCACCGGGGAGTCTGCGCGAAATGCCGTCCACCGGACCGCGCTCGTGCGAACACCCGGGTCAGAACGGGAGCGTTGAGTATGGCCACAAGATACACCGCCTCGTCCGCTCTTTCGACGGGGGCTCTGTGCAGAGTGTCCTGGAGGAACGTCGCACCTTCCCTGACGGTGCAGGCTCTCATCACGTCACCCGCCGTCGGATACACCACCAGGAACCGTCCCGTTCCGCGCAGCGGAAGCTGGGCCGACAGCTTGCCGTTGCAGTCGGTCCGCGCCGCAAGCGTCTTCGGAGTGCTCCGCCCGGAACGGCTCCTTCCGAGCCTCCCGCAGCTACAGCGGAAGGCCAGCCGCATTGAGGGGAACGATAGCCCGCTCCCCCCCTTCCCGGGAGAAAGCGCGAAGGACAGAAGCTGCTTCGATTTCAGCGGCGTCGCCACTCACGAGGACGGCAGGTCGCTGGAACGAAGCCTGATGCCGGACCAGGGATCATGGCTGGAATTCACCGTCGACACGGTGACGTATCCTTCCCGACCGGCGGGCCCAGCGACGGTCGCCATCGCGAGAACCCGGGAGTCACCGTCGCCCCCTGCTTCCACTGCCCTGGCGCATAATCCGACGCCTTCCGTAGCAGTGGTGCCCCAACGCGCCAGTGCAGGAGCCTTTCGGGCCGCTTCAGGCTATGATCG
>CBDAVS010000044.1:0-23010 GCA_965201085.1 uncultured Rhodobacter sp.
GATATCAGTCACATCCCCGGAGCGACATGGAATAAAAGAAGAAAGGATAGATATACGGTCTGGAGATCGGGGGATCCGTCTTCCATCAAACGCTGGGGAGTATGGATCTATAACGAATTCAAGGTTGAGGGAGAGTTTCGAAACCAGTCAAAAAGGCTGAACATCGTGGACAGGATAACCGGAAAGGGAAACGTCTGGGGCAATCATTCCGAAGACTTCAGACCGGCGGCCAGCGCGACCTATAGCGGCGAGGACAATTTCCTGGGAGTCGACCTCAATCCGGACTACCAGGGTGCCCTGCTGGAGGCCGATGCGAACCTGCGATACGAGTTCAGCGCGAACCCGACCCTTGGCCTGCGGGTCAACGAATTCGAGGCCTACTACAGGGATTCCGACGGAAACCCTGGATGGCATGACCACAGTTTTTCGAACTGGGGCGACTTCCAGTACGACATGGCCTGCAAGCCCGGCGGATGTTCGAGTGAGGACGTGGAAGCCTGGTGGTATCCCGATAACGACGGTGACAAGGCAGGCTGGGTAGGCGGCGAGGTGGACGACGATACGAACAAGTACGCCGGTTCCTTCGTAGCGGAAAAAGACTGACCGATGGAAGCCAGGCTGGACCGCCTGCTTGAGAGAAAGAGGGAGTAGCGGCGTGAGCCTGAAGGGAGGGAACCATGAAACGATACGCAGGAATGGCGGCGGCCTGCGTCGCCAGCGCGATACTGACCGGTTGCATGGGAGGGGGAGGATCCAGATTGGATTCCACTCCGGTTACACCGGACCCTAATCCGGTTCGACCGGACATCAGGCAGGAAGAAACAACGGCTCTTGAGTTCCGTACCACCACCACACAGCTTATCGATCTTCCGCCGGACGGTACTGACGGGATTAGGGTCAGCAGGCCATATCCAGACGCATCGATCGAGATAACGTTCACCGAAGGTCTTCTTGACAGGCTTGAGCGGAACCGGATGGTTGACGACAATGCCAGCCGCAGGTTGGAGGACGGGATTAAAGTGCTGCAGGATAATGCTGCTCAGGCATACCTTCAGTGGATACGCCATAATCCAGGTTCTGATGACCACTTTGACCGCCCCTTCAGGATTCAGGTTGGCGAAACTGAGCGCCTTAGCTGCAACAATGACAGAGCCGCGGGCTGCTATTCGACAGGGGATAACACTGTCATCCTTGTGGATGACTGGATCGAGGATATCTACAAGGATACATATACATCTGCCGTCCAAAGACTTTTCCGGGTCCTGACCCACGAGGCGGGCCACCAGTTCGGTTACAGAAACCCAGACGGCTCAAATGAAAGATGCGGCAGATTGAATGGCTGCCACGCGCCACGTGGTTCAAACAGCGTGATGAGCTATGACCCAATCGTACGCTACTACGTGGACAGGGAAGATATCCGTCACATTCCGGGCGCGACATGGAACAACAGCCCCAATGGCCGGTATACGGTCTGGCGATCAGGGGAACCGTCCTCCATCAGACGATGGGGAGTGTGGATCGATCACGAATTCAGGGTTTCCGGAATGACGGACCCCAGCAATCCTAGCGGAGAAACCCTGTTTATCGACGAAGGGATAACCGGAGAGGGATGGATCCGGGGGCAACCATCGGTGAACGCCTCGCCGGACACCAGCGCGACCTATAGCGGCACTGACAACTTCCTGGGGGTCGATCTCCATCCGGACTACCGCGCCCTTCTACGGGCGGACGCGAACCTGCGCTACACGTTCAGCTCGAACCCGACCCTTGGCCTGCGGGTCAACAACTTCGAAGCCTATAAGGAATCCAACGGAACCCTTGGATGGCATGACCACAGCTTTCCCGAATACGGCTGGGGAGACTTCCGCTACGTCATGAACTGCGGACCAGGTGGATGCTCAGGTATAGGCGCGAATGCGAAATGGTATTCCAATAACGACGGTGCCCCGACAGGCTGGGTAGGCGGCGTAGTGGACGACGATACGAACAACTACGCCGGTTCCTTCGTGGCGGAGAAAGACTGATCGGTGGAAGCTAACTGGTCCAACCAGACGGTCTGGACGGGCGACAATCTCCCGATCATGCGAGGCATGAACGGCGGGTCGGTGGACCTGATCTACCTTGACCCGCCGTTCAACTCGAAAGCCAACTACGCCGCGCCGATCGGGAGCGAAGCGGCGGGTGCCGCTTTCAGGGACACGTGGACGCTGGCGGACGTGGACATCGCATGGCTTGACCTGATCGAAGCGAAGGAACCGGCCCTTAACCGGGTCATCGCCGCTGCCATGACCAGGAGCGACAAATCCTATCTGATCTACATGGCGGCGCGGCTGCTGGAGATGCGGCGCATCCTCAAGCCGACCGGCAGCATATATCTCCACTGCGATCCGACCATGAGCCATTATCTCAAACTGGTCATGGACGCCGTGTTTGGGCGATGGAATTTCGTCAACGAAATCGTGTGGCGGATCGGTTGGGTAAGCGGCTTCAAGACCCAGAAACGTGGATGGATCAGAAACCACGAAATCATCATGTATTATGTTAAAACCCCAGATGCGCGGGACCTCTTCAACAAGGAATACATTCCCTATCCGGAAGACTATGTAAGGAGAGATGGAAAAAGGCCTGTAGGCAAGGGCATACCCATTGAAGACACATGGAATTGCTCTGAAGCTGATCGTCTAGACTCCCCCACTTCCAGTCCGAAGTGCAACACCGGCCCGCCTCCGGAGCGAGGGCGTGGCCCGAGCGGAGGAGGCGGGCCGGTGTTGAGGGATTTTCCGGCCAGGGCCCCGGATTCCACGCGGAATGCGGCGGCTGTCCCTTCGGATCGGAGCGTAACCGGGCCTCCCGGCGGCGGCAAGGCCCCGCGGCGGGAGGTGGCGCGCCCGTCCGGGCGAGGGAAGGGGTGGCCCGACCGAAACCGGGCGGGCGCGCCTGCGGAATTCCCTCTCCCCCGTCGGCCGACGGGGCGAAGCGCCTCAGGGAGGCCGCGCCCGCGCGAAAGCCTCCGCCGGCGTCAGGTAGCCGGGCGCCTTGCGGGGGCGCGCGTTCAGGATGTCCTGGACCCGCTTCACGCGGGCGTCCGTGACCTGCCGCAGGTCGGTCCCCTTCGGCAGGTACTGGGGCGGCGGCCCGTTGGTGTGCCCGTTCAGGCCCCGCTCCCACGAGTGGTGGGGCGTCGGGAGGAGGAAGTCGGCCTCCAGCGCCTTCGCCACCTTCGCGTGCCCCGCGAACTCCCTGCCACTGTCCGCCGTGATCGTGTGGACCCTGGCGCCGAGCCCCTTGAGAAGGTCGGTCATCGCCTCGCCGGCCACCTCCGCCCTCTTTCCGTCAACCCGTTGGACAGGCGTGAATTCCGGGCATCTGTCCACAGGCGACACCACCGCACCGCCGTTTCCCCCGCCGATCACCGTGTCCGCTTCCCAGTCGCCGATTCCCGCCTTCGCCCCGACCTCTTTCGGGCGCTCCGAGATGTCCCTCCGGCCCGGGATGTGACCCCGGCCCGCGTGGCGGCCACCCTGCCGGTCCGGTTTCTTTCCCCGCCGCCGCAGGTGCCCGAAAAGCGTTCCTCCATCCCTGCGGTCCGCGCGTACGAGGTCGTATATCCGCTGACGGCCGACCATGCCGGGGTCCTCCAGCCGGAGACGCCCCGAGACCTGTTCCGGGCTCCAGCCCTCCTCCAGCTTCGCCACGACCTTCGCCCAGCGCTCCTCCGTCAGCTTCCCCGGGACCGAAGAGGCCCCGCTCCGGCGCTCGGTGGCCTTCCTCCACGCCTGTCCCTGCCGGTATCCCCGCCCGCCGCCGTTGCGTCGGATCTCCCGCGATATGGTGGCCGGATGGCGGCCCGGCCGCCTGGCGATGGCCCCGTTCGAAAGCCCGCTTTTCCCCGTCGCGTATATCCGGCATCTTCCGTCGAAGGTCAGATGACGGTAGCCCTCGGGCATGACACTCTCCTATCCTGAGCACAGGGACTGTCGCCGTTATCTGGCCGATTCGCAGGATGCTGCACCCGAAACGCGGCTTCCCACCATCAACGGTGTTGCACTTCAGAGCGGAACGGGGGAAAGAAAAAACGGGCTACCCCACACAGAAACCCCGTTCACTTCTTGAAAGGATCATCGCCGCCAGCAGCGATCCGGGCGACATGGTTCTGGACCCGTTCTGCGGCTGCGCGACGGCGTGCATAGCGGCGCAGGACCTTAACCGGGAATGGGTTGGGATAGATGTTTCACCGAAGGCGGCTGAACTGGTGCTGTCGCGGCTCAGGAACGAGCTGGGCATGTTCGCCCACCACACGGTGGTCAATCGCACGGACATCCCGCAGCGCACAGATATCGGGAAGCTGATCCGCCACAATGACGTGAGGAACAGGCGGACCCCGTATGGCGAGCAGGGCGGGAACTGCAACGGCTGCCGGACACACTTCAGGTTGCCTAACCTCACGGTCGACCACATCATTCCGCGATCCAGGGGCGGAACCGACCACATCGGGAACCTCCAGCTTCTTTGCGGACGCTGCAACTCGGTCAAGGGAAACAGGGGCATGGAATACCTTATCTCGAGGCTCGCCGCATGAAAACCGCACGCCCGGCGCGGCGTGGGTAGCCAGGTATATAATCCCCAAAAGTAAGCGGTACATACAGACCGACGACATGAGCGTCATCGGGGCGAGTGTGAACTTCGATACCGGAACGGGGCTTTCGGCGATAGCCAACTGGTCAAAGCGCGACCATGAAGCCATGACCCCTAAGGCAAGCACTGAACCTTCATTCACAAGCGATGCCTCGACCACTCATTTCGGCGTCGGCATCGGTTACAAAACCGGGCCGGTGACGCTCGGGTTGAACTGGGGCACTTCGAAAACCGAGCGGACGTTCACACGAACGCCGGTTAATGCTGCAGCTGATCCGATATCTGAAAGGTCTGAGGACAAGTCAACCGGCTTCGGGCTGGCGGCGAACTACGATCTCGGCGGCGGCGCAACCCTGCAGCTCGGAGTCGGCAACGGCAAAACCGATATGACGAGGCCGGACAACTCGATCAACGTCTCCACAGTCCCCAACACGGTGAAGGTCGATAACGATACTCTTCCGGACACCAAGTCCGTGGACGTCAACACCTGGTCGCTCGGACTGGCGTTCGCGTTCTAAGCGAGGCGCATAACTGCGAGAAGGCGGGCTTCGGCCCGCCTTCCGGTGTCCGGTCCGCGAATGTCTCCCCACCATTCAGGGCGGACCCGTGCGTTTCCGTAAGGGTTGTGCCCATCGCCGGATTCCGTTGCGGCGATGGTCTGGAACGCCTTGCCCCGTGCCACTGCATGGGGCCCGTGAGCCCGACTACCGAACCTCGCCGCTGGCCCCGCCAGCGCCCTGGGCAGAAGATCGAAAGGAGAATACCATGCGAACGGGAAACCTGATGATGGCGGCGCTCGGCGCGGCGTTCCTGTCCGGCTGCGGAGGGGGGCGGTGGCCCGTCCGGCACCGGAGCCGATATTTCGAACCATCTCGACGCGGTGCGGGATGCGTCGGGAAATTCACCGCGATTCGGAAGCGTCACCCAGTCCAGCCGCGGTGCAGGCGGGGAAACAGGTGACACGGTCACCGCTTCCTACATCTATGATGCTAACAATGAAGAAACGCGCCTCCAAGTGAACTTCAACGTCGAAAACGACGACGGGTCCTCCTTCCCGATAGTAGGCGACCTCGCCGATGATGAGGTTAATTTCGCGCCGGATGATGAAACAATCGACGGCCACAAGATCTTGCGGGGCGAGCTGGAGGCTAGCGACGACTCCTCCTATGTCAGGAATCTCCACATCAGCGCCCTGTATGAGGATAACGGTGGTGAAACGTTGGATCACCTCACATACGGCTACTGGATCAGCGCGACCGGTGAATTCGTGGTTGGTGAGGACGACATTCTGGAGAGCGCCATGCTGGACAACGTAGATCTCGGCGCCTTCGTCGACGGTCGCCTGATCGACGGCGATGCATTCACACCGGGCGGAATGTCAGCAGCATACACCGGCAAGACCAGCGGACTCTACGTGTACGAGGCCCTCAATGGCGAAAATATGGAAGGCGCGCATTTCGACGCGGTGATTGAGTTAAGGGCGGACTTCTCCGAAACCTCGATTGAAGGCGACATCGCGGACTTCATGTTCATCGACCCGTTCACCGTCGATGTGGAGACCGGCGCGTTCGAGGAAGAGAGTAGTGAGACACCTGATTTGAATACCGTGATTAGGCTTCTAGGCGGAAACATTGAATCGGACGGCTTCTTCACGGGCTCAGAGGTCCGCATTGCAAGCAGTCAAAATGAACCAGGTACACCGGTCAGCGAAGGCAGATGGGGAGGTGACTTCTCGGCAGGCGCGGAGCTCGTCGCCGGCACCTACGCCGCCGTCTGGATGGATGAGGAAAGCGGCGCGAACGTCGGAGAGGGGTCGCTGGTCGGTGCGTTCGTCGCGGACGAAGACCCGCCGCCGCAGTAGGCGCTCCTTCCGTGGCGTCCCGGCGGTCGGAGACGGCTTCCGTAGCACCGTAGGGACGGTGGAAGTGACTTTGTAACCGTATCCGGACGCGGACGGCGTGGACGTCCGCGTCCATTTTCCGCCGGAGCGGGGTCGGATACCCATCCGATGGCTCCGGCCCGACCGTCGAAAGAGGGAACGGTGAGGGGATTCCTCGGTACGCTTGGCCTGCTCGCCGCGCTGGCATGGCCTCTGTCCGTCCCGGACACGGCCCGGAGCCAGGGAACCCCCACGCCGGAGATACGGGAAGCGAACTTTCCGGTGGACGCGGTGGCTGTAGCCGCCGGGTGTCGTGGACCCTGCGCATCGGGGCCTCCTGAAGGGGAGGATTGGCGGATTCCTCGGCATATTGCGGTGAAATCGCCCCCTGACCGCCATATCCGGTGAATCCCCGCAGGGCGGATTCCGTCATTCACCGCGAAAAATCCGTGACCTGGGGGGGTCTGGCGGACACTCAATAGGTGTCGATGTGAGAATCGGCTATCACGTTTTCGGAAAAAACAGAGAACCAGCCGTGCCGGACGTTTCCGACCGGTGGGAAACGCCTGACGGCGCCGGTTGTCGGTCTATCGTTGCGGAACAACCAGCGGCGTAGTGGATAGGTCGGCTCCGGCGTGTATCCATTTCTGCCACTGGTCCGCAGCGACAATCGCCACATGTCCAGTCGGCGAACAGCAGGCAATCGGTTCCGTTCGGAACGACCGGTGACAGCTGGGCGGAAAAGGACGGAGCTTCATGGTTTTGCCGGAGTAAGCGACTGGCGACACCGCAAAACGGCGTTGCGGAAGGTTCGGTCATTGTCTCCGATTCGAAGGGACAGCCGCCGTATTCCGCGTGGAATCCGGGGCCCTGGCCGGAAAATCCCTCAACACCGGCCCGCCTCCTCCGCTCGGGCCACGCCCTCGCTCCGGAGGCGGGCCGATGTTGCACTTCGGACTGGAAGTGGGGTATAATAATTCCTAAAAATCCCATGTTTTTCTTGCAGTAGTGGGGCATTGCCGTATCTTACCGTCATGCATTCGGTGATCTGGACAGAGACTTTTCTGGCGCATGCCAAGCGCTGTGGATTATCGGAAGACGAGATGACCGCTATCGTAAATGCGCTTGCCGAAGATCCGCTTGCGGGTGACATAATCACCGGGACCGGAGGGGCGCGGAAGTTGCGCCATGCTGGCTATGGCAGGGGGAGGAGCGGCGGTTACCGGACGATCCATTATTTCGGGGGAGATGACATTCCGGTGTTTCTGTTGACGGTCTATGGAAAACGCACGAAGGCAGATCTGACGAATGCGGAGAGAAACGAACTGGCAAAGATGCTGGCGAACATCGCGGATACCTATCGGAACAATACTGGATAGAGATCCCGGAAATTCCGCGGCAGTGGATGGGAGAAAGTGAAATGAGCTTCGGTAAGGAATTGATCAGGAGCGCGGAAGAAGCCCTCGCGATAGCGAAGGGAGAGGCAGAACCGGCGGGCGAGTTCGTTCCCGAAACCGTGGACGTGGCGGCGATCAGGAAAAAGCAGAAGCTTTCACAGGTGGCGTTCGCCCGACGGTACCGTCTTCCGGTCAGTACCCTGCGCGACTGGGAGCAGACCCGTCGATCTCCGGATCGCGCCGCGATGGCGCTGCTGGTGCTGATTGACCGAAATCCTCAGATGGTCGCGGATACCTTGGCCGCGGACTGACATAACCGCACCAACGTCAGTTTTACGATCAACGCGCTGTAGATGGAATCCGATGGTTTCGGCCCCGCGATGCCATGTCCGGCAGATGCGGGATCGTACGTTAAGGCTTTTTCGTAGGGGATTATATACCTGGCTACCCACGCCGCGCCGGGCGACCGTTGACCGGAGAAGGCGGGTGAGCTATTAAGGGACAGATAAGCCGCCTAGGGGATCGGTGCCATGGACAGACTGGATTCAGACATTCAGACGGCTGTAAACAGAGCCGTTGAAAGGCGACTGAACGAAATATTTCCTGACATTGTGGAGAAAGCAACCGAGGAGATGCGACGCGAACGGGCTAGGGCTCTTACCCTTGTCGGGTCCGCCCCTGCACAGTTATTCGAATTTTGTCAGCCCTCTCGGAAGCCTTAGAGTTTGAATCATAAGTCACTGATATCATTAAACTATTGTTTTTCATGGAGTTGACGCCCTCGCCACCCGCCTGAGCAGGAACCGGCAGGCGGCCAGCGTTCGTTCGTGCCTCACTCACGCTCGGACCGGTGGCGCGTGATGCCTCACCCCGGATGCCAGCGAGTTCTCGCAGAGGCGCTCATAGTCCTTCGACAGGCGGCGGCACCGGCCCATCCAGGCGAAGGTCCGCTCCACCACCCAGCGGCGGTAGAGAACAGTGAACCCTTTGACATCCTTCGGTTTTTCGACAATCCTGATCACGTTCGACGACCCCATCCCCTCAAGCCGCTCCCGCAGCTTCGGACCCGGGTGGCCACCGTCGGCGAACAGCCTACACACCGTGGGCACCGTCTCCAGCAGCTTCGCGATCAGGTCCGGCGCGCCGTCCCGGTCCTGGATGTCGGCGGTGTGAACCTTCATGACGATCGGTGTGCCGTCGGCGTCCACGATCAGGTGCCTTTTCCTCCCCTTCACCTTCTTCCCGGCGTCGTGGCCGCGGGGCCCGCCGCTCTCCGTGGTCTTCACCGACTGGCTGTCGATCGAGGCGGCGGTCGGCTCCGCGGAGCGCCCCGAACACCGCCGCGCGAGGTCCCGGAGACGATGCACGAGACGCTCCAGGAGCCCGCTCCGCCGCCATGCGTGAAAATGGTTCCGGTCGGTGGAAAACGGTGGATATCCAGAGGGTAACGCGCGCCACTGGCATCCCGTGGACAGGATATACCGGCCCGCGTCGAACACCGACCGAAGGTCGACCTCGCGCGGTCGTCCCATCCTTCCCCGCTTCGGCGGCATCGGCTCAATGATGGTCCATTCGGCGTCGGTCAGATCGTTTTGACTGTGGTCGTCCGGGCGCTTATGGATCTGTTGGGTGGTCCTGTTCCAGGGCATGGCTCTCTCCGGATCTGGTTGCGTTCACCAACCGGAATGCCACATCCTGCGGGACCACTCAACTTATGGAACAAACTCTTAGAGAGAACCCGTTCCACCACTTCAATACATGTGGAATGAACCTGAATGTAGTCTGTCTCTTCGGTGTGTTCCTTCCTGACGTATGCCCGAAACCTCACACGATCTACAAGAGCTTCCCGAACACGTTGCTCGTCATCTTTCGAGATATTGGCCCATTGTTGCGCGAGAATTACCTCGATCAGGAACTCATAAGCCGTGAATACCCCTTTGATACGTTCCATATCCGTCGTTTCCAAGTCCTGTGTCATGCGGCGAGCCTCGAGATCAGGTATTCCATGCCCTGTTTCCCTTGACCGAGTTGCAGCGTCCGCACAGAAGCTGAAGGTTCCCGATGTGGTCGGTTCCGCCCCTGGATCGCGGAATGATGTGGTCGACCGTGAGGTTAGGCAACCTGAAGTGTGTCCGGCAGCCGTTGCAGTTACCGCCCTGCTCGCCATACAGGGTCCGCCTGTTCCTCACGTCATTGTAGCGGATCAGCTTCCCGATATCGGTGCGCTGCGGGATGTCCGTGCGGTTGACCACCGTGTGGTGCGCGAACATGCCCAGCTCGTTCCTGAGCCGCGACAGCACCAGTTCGGCGGCCTTCGGTGAAACATCTATCCCAACCCATTCCCGGTTAAGGTCCTGCGCCGCTATGCACGCCGTCGCGCAGCCGCAGAAGGGATCAAGAACCATGTCGCCCGGATCGCTGCTGGCGGCGATGATCCTTTCAAGAAGTGAACGGGGCTTCTGCGTGGGGTAGCCCGTGCGCTTCTTGGCCTGGGAGTTGAGATAGGAAATGTCCCAAACGTCGCGCATGGACTTCATACGACTTGTGTCATCCGTGTAAGACTGTTCTATCGTCCCTTCCGCGAAAACCGTTCGCCTCGCGCCTTTGTGCCTGGATTTGGCGCTGTAGGATTCCTGAAGTGCGTTGAATACCGTTTTGCAGGATGCCGCATAGAACAGAATTATGTCGTGCATCCGTTGGAAATGTTTTGTCGCTCCTGTCCATCTCTGATAGCTCCACACGATTTCATTCCGGAACGCCTTCCGACCGAACACGGCGTCCATGACCGGCTTGAGATAGTGGCTCATGGTCGGATCGCAGTGGAGATATATGCTGCCGGTTGGCTTGAGGATGCGCCGCATCTCCAGCAGCCGCGCCGCCATGTAGATCAGGTAGGATTTGTCGCTCCTGGTCATGGCCGCGGCGATGACCCGGTTAAGGGCCGGTTCCTTCGCTTCGATCAGGTCAAGCCATGCGATGTCCACGTCCGCCAGCGTTCACGTGTCCCTGAAAGCGGCACCCGCCGCTTCGCTCCCGATCGGCGCGGCGTAGTTGGCTTTCGAGTTGAACGGCGGGTCAAGGTAGATCAGGTCCACCGACCCGCCGTTCATGCCTCGCATGATCGGGAGATTGTCGCCTGTCCAGACCGTCTGGTTGGACCAGTTAGCTTCCACCGGTCAGTCTTTTTCCGCTACGAAGGAACCGGCGTATTCGTTCCGCCGGTCGTCCACCTCGCCGCCTACCCAGCCTGTCGGATTACCGTGGTCGTCTGAATACCATCTCGCTTCCACGCCCTGACCTGAGCATCCACCTGGAGCGCAGTTCATGACGTAGCGGAAGTCTCCCCAGCCGTAGTCATGCCATCCAGGGATTCCGTCGGAATCTTCGTAGTATGCATCGAAGTTGTTGACCCGCAGGCCAAGGGTCGGGTCCGCGCTGAACGTGTAGCGCAGGTTCGCGTCCGCCCGTAGAAGGGCGCGGTAGTCCGGATGGAGATCGACCCCCATGAAGTTGTCAGTGCCGCTATAGGTCGCGCTGGTGTCCGGCGAGGCGTTCACCGATGGTTGCCCCCGGATCTATCCCTCTCCGGTTATCTCTTCGTCGATAAACAGGGTTTCTCTGCTAAGGTTGCCGGGATCCGTCCTGCCGCTAACCCTGAATTCGTGATAGAACCACACTCCCCAGCTTTCTATGGAAGACGGTTCCCCTGCTCGCCAGACCGTATACCGGCCATTGGGGCTGTCGTTCCATGTCGCTCCGGGGATGTGACGGATGTCCTCCCTCGTCACGTAGTAACGTACGCTTCGGCCTTCCACATGATCGTAGCTCATCACGCTGCCAGAAAAATAAGGCGCGTGGCAGCCATTCAATCTGCCGCATCCTTCATTTGAGCCGTCCGGGTTTCTGTAGTCGAACTGGTGGCCAGCCTCGTGGGTCAGGACCCGGAAAAGTTCCTGAACGGCATATGTGCTGTCGCGCCGGTAGACATACTCCTCGATCCAGTCATCCACAAGGATGACGGCGTTATCCCCCGTCGAATAGCAGCCCGCGGCTCTGTCATCGTTGCAGCTAAGGCGCTCAGTTTCGCCAACCTGAATCCTGAAGGGGCGGTCAAAGTGGTCATCAGAACCTGGATTATGGCGTATCCACTGAAGGTATGCCTGAGCAGCCTTATCCTGCAGCACTGAAATCCCGACATCCAGCCGACTTCGGGCATCTTCGTCAAACCTCCGGTCCGGCTCAAGCCTGTCAAGAAGACCTTCGGTGAACGTTATCTCGATCGATGCGTCTGGATATGGCCTGCTGACCCTAATCCCGTCAGTACCGTCCGGCGGAAGATCGATAAGCTGTGTGGTGGTGGTACGGAACTCAAGAGCCGTTGTTTCTTCCTGCCTGATGTCCGGTCTATCCGGTGTCGGGTCCGTTATAACCGGAGTGGAATTGGATCCTCCGCCTCCCATGCAGCCGGTCAGTATCGCGCTGGCGACGCAGGCCGCCGCCATTCCTGCGCATCGTTTCATAATTCCCCTCCCTTGTTATTACGAACCTCCGCTGTCCGGCTTTCCCTCAAGCAGGCGGTCCAGCTTGGCTTCCATGCGGGCGAATGAGACATCCATGCGCTCACGGAGAATGCCGATCATCCGGTCCCGCTCCGCGACAGGCGCGACCGCGCTTTCGATCGCCTCGGCAAGCACATCCCGCATGGCATGGGAAAGCGCATCCACCCTTACGTCGAGCCTGCTGTTCCTCATGGGTTCCCCCTCGTGTGGAAAAGGGCACCCGAAGGTGCCCTACACCAGTTTCATGCGATCGGACGTGGATCAGTTATCTTGCGCGACGTAGACACCGGCTACACGGCCGTCGTCATATTCATCTTCATCATCGAACTCATGGTGGAAGTCGCCGTAGAAGCCTTCCGGTCGATCACTGTCTTTGCCAAAGCCGGTTGCGGTCCAATTATTGCCAGTGGCAGTAGCATCGTCCATCAGGTCCGTCGGGAATAGATCGATAAACCAATC
The DNA here is from genome assembly GCA_965201085.1 of uncultured Rhodobacter sp. Classification (GTDB taxonomy): domain Bacteria; phylum Pseudomonadota; class Alphaproteobacteria; order Rhodobacterales; family Rhodobacteraceae; genus JAPOUP01. Next base: position 12,930 of record CBDAVS010000044.1, read on the forward strand.
CGTATCCACCGCTTCTCTGTCAAGGACAGGATCGGCTGGCCGGAAATCGTAGACAAGTCCGTCCAATCTCGGATTCCCTCCAAAAGTAGCTCTTAGCCTAACGCTTGCCTCGAACTGACCGCTATCCATGTTATCCGTTCCGTGCTTGCGGGCGGCAAGACCTCCAGCATGCCCTTGGTAGATCGCCGTGGGATCTAGACCTGGACGGGAGTCGTCTATGACGGGATTGCCGTTGTCCCGTCCGTTTTTATAGTCAACCCCGACTTCACGGTGAAGCACAGAACCATCCAGCCACATTCCGTAACGGACCAACAAGGCCTCTTCGTATTTATCTTCGCCTTTCATGACGAAATACGATCCGCTCTTGTTTTCGTTTTCCTGCTCAACCGCAGTGCCACCTTTTGTGAATTTAACCGGAACGAAGTACCAGCCATCGTCAAATCTGTCATCGGGTTTTTCGATGGGATCGGTTTCTGTGGTGACGCATTCACCACGGCAGACAACAGACCCTTCGATGCCTTGATAGGTGAAAGGATATGTCGCCCTTGCCCCGCTCCGCATTTGATCGTGCGTATTTTTCGTCCAAGCATCGGCACCACCATCGGATGGTTTCCTGTTCTTTACGGAAACAGCTTTGTATTCCCGAGGACCGATAAACACCGTTTTAAGCGGGCCGTCAGCTATCTGCGCGAAGGTCATCGCGCCACTCTGCTTGTAATACCCAGTCGCGAAAGTGTTGTCAGTATCATCGAGATCAGTCAGATCCTGAATTTGGGGTTCATTCAGTGCCCGCCAGACTGCGTCCGCCGCTTTCTGCTCTTGATCTGCGACAACTTTCAGCATGTCGGTTTCTTTTCCGACGATCTCGACATACGCCTGCCTAAGCGCCGATGCTTCGCCAGCGCTAACCGGATCGCGGCTAACCGTTTCGTCGTTTTCACCGCCGGGATTATAACCCAGAATTTTCTGGATATTGTTGCGGTAGTCTCGCGCCGAAAATAAAAGATTCCTGGCGTTCTGCCGCTCCTCATCGGTCAGGTCTTCATCCTCACTGATCCTATGCAGTTCCATCACCGCATCATGCGCTCGATCAAGCTGATCTTGGATGGCATTGTACGCGTCTATGATGGTTCTTGGTTACGCGCCGTACGACCGCTGAACGCCCATGCGCGGTCATGTAATTGGTGCCGGCAAGAATCAGCTTCAGTCCCTTGTCGTCCACCGCATCCACTCTATCCTTGCTATCATTTCATGGCGGTTCTTCGGGCCATCGCACCCTGATCGATCAGGTCGTTCTGCGCCGCCATACGCTCCTCGAACGCCGGAACGGATCCTCCACTGTCGGGGTCTCCACCACCGCCACCCATCGCGGGGTTGTCCGAGCCGCCTCCACAGGCGGTCAGTAGGCCCGCACAGGTCGCAAGCAGCGCCAGTTTAGTCATGGTTGTCATGACATATCCTTTCTTTTCACTGATTTCATTCGGGCCTCAGAACGAGAATGCCAGTCCAAGTGACCAGGTATTATGATCCTTGGATTCCGGGTCCGGGCTGGAGCCGCCTACCGGTACGTCGGTGGTTTCGGTCGTTCCATCGCCAACACCGAGCTGAAGCGAAGCGCCACCGCCAAGATCATAATTGGCGGCGAGGCCAATTCCGGTAGCGCTGATCTCCCGCGTCGCCGCTTCATGTGGGCTGCCGTTACGTGTGCGGTTCAGCTCTACTTCGGTCTCGTTTCTTCCCCAGTTCGCGCCCACGGTCACCGGTCCCGCCGTGTAACCTACGCCCAGGCCGAAATGAGTAACCGTTTTTTCGCTGTCCCAGGCGATTACAGTGTTGTTATCTTCCCGATTTACCCGGCTGCCCTCATGGCTGATCTGAGACCAGTTGACGATCGCTGAAAGCCCGCCGCCCGAAGCCATGTTGACGCTGGCGCCAATCGCGGAACGGTTATCGTTCAGAAACCTGTTGCCGCCGGGATCTTCTTCTGTGGGGTTGATTATTCCGGTCACTTTGAGGTCGGCGTAATCCTTGGCGTAATCGACCATGTCCTTGTCGCCGCTCTGGTATCCGACGCCCACGCCCACGCTTGCGCCACCAGCCATGGGCATCGAGTATTTAGCGCCGACACCGAAAACCGCGCTGCCTTCGCTCGGCGAATTCTCGACACCGTCAGGCACTTCCGCGCTGACCGCTATGCCGATGCCGCCTATGGTGTGATCGTAACGAAGGATCTGCCCGTCATGCGTTCCGTCAAGACCGCCGTTACCGCCCGGGCTGTAACCGGGATGGCTGGTATGGTTGTCCCGGAGAGAGCCGCCAACAGCCGTCTCCGTAAGCGCCCAGTCAAACGCGCCGTCCGTGTCGCCCATGGTGAGCGTTCCGAAAGGCCCGGCGATGTTGATCGCGATACCGCCGTGGGCGTCGTCGTTGCCCGTAGCGTGATCAGTGCCATCGACCTCGTCGCTCACTTCGCTCAGGTCAATGGCGGTTCCGTACGTAAGGCCGCCATCCGTCGCACCCGACATGGTGAAGGTCGCCTGAATGTCGGTATGGAAGCGGGTGTTATCGCCCTTGCTTCCGGCGATGCCCATTTCAGCCGCGCCGCTGAGCGCGATACCAAGTTCGGGTTCCGCTTCCTGGGCCGCGGCGATGCCACCCGCACCCATGGCGAGCGCGGTGGTTGTCAGAAGTGTCTTTCTCATCGGTGGTTTCCTTGTTGCCTGGTGGCCATGATCCCGGTGGCCTGCCCCACCGTCCGGCCCCGCGGCGCGCTCCATGAAACGCGCAGGGCCGGCGCCCGGGGCGCGGCCGGAGGTCATGTCCCTGAAAGGTTCGTTACGGGGACAGAGACTGGAGCTGCTCTGGCTGGCGCCTCCGCAGTTTGACGCATCCCCGCAGCGTCAGGTTGATCGCTATGGACGAACGCCTGACCTCCCCGAACGTGGGAGGACCAGGACGCGGTGTCTGCGAGTGGCCCAGCCATTCGCGGCGATTATGGATTCCGCACCGTCATGCCCGACGACGCACGGATACACCACGCGCCACCGTTCGCCGGTCTTGCAGCGTTCGGCGCAACCGGACCAGTCCGCGACATGGCGGACCAGAACCGCCTCCAGGGATATCACTGATTCCGACCCTGCATTCACATCAGGTGAGATCGTCGTATGTTGTTTCTTGCGCTGTATGTTGATGCGAGTTATTAACGCCGCCATCAATCATGAACGAGGAAATCGTGCGAAACGTACGCCTGACCAATCACCTGCGGTCCGCGAATGAATCGGGCCATAAGGCTACATACGTGGTTTTAGGGCGGCTTCTTTTTTTGCGCAGTCGATCCTACGGGCGCAGCCTAGCGCAACCATGACATCTCTTTTGAAGATGAGGTTTGGATTGTAACGGTTCTTCACGGACCGAGGAAGGAGTGGAAGATGCGGGATCAGATCAGCGACAGGGACCGAGCATGATGGCGACACGTAAACTCAAGAGCCCGATCACGGGTAAGCCGGTTGATGCCACCATCGTTGATATCGACGAGATCAAGGACAGCCCGACCATCATTTCCCTGTCCGATGGTTCGGTTCTGAGGCTGAGGTTGGATGTTATCGAGGTCGCTCGCTTTGAAGGGGAATGGGACCAGGACGGACACCCGAGCTATAGCGTTCGCAGTGGAAATATCCTGGCTGTCCTCGAAGCACCGGAGGAACTCATGCGGAGAGTTCAATAGCCATGGAGTCAGTCTCGGCGCCCGTGCAAAACCACGGAGTGATGATGTCCTTTCGGAATTATTCCCAACATTACAGCTTCGACCGTCGTTCGATCCGTAACGCTGACACTGAGGTACACGAAACTCAGCTGTGGCGGGAATGGAAAGTGGAGAAGTTCGTGTTTGAAGGTGAGGACAAGAGGTTTCGTGAGCCTTTGATTTTCCGATGGATGTTCAGTCAGGAAGATAGCCTATGCGAGATCATCGGGACAAAGCCTTACCAGGATATCATGGTATACGGAGATAGTCTGGAATGCGCGGTTCGGACGCTTGAGCAGGAGATTCTACCGTACCTATGGAAAAATTACGCTAACGAGAACGATGTGCGCCTTTCCTACCACGCCCGGCTCCTGAAGGAGGATTTACTGCGGCGGATTCTGTTCTAATGCCAGTGAAGATCAGGAAACTGGAAAAAGGTCTGAAAGCCAAAGGATTCACAAGAAAGAACAGTAACCATATCGTCATGACCTACGTTACGGAAAGTGGTCTTAGGACATCGGTCATAACACACTTTTCCCACCGAGCATCGGGGAAAGAGGTCAGCGATCATGAAATGGGTAAAATGGCGAAACAATGCGAACTTTCGATAAAGCAGTTCATGGAATTGGTCGACTGCACCCTATCCCGAAAGGAATACGAAAAGTTATTGCTTCATGCCAATAGGATTGTGCCGTCGGACACGGAAATCGGTTACCGAGGTGATTAAGAGTTTGTTCCATAAGTTGAGTTGTCACGCAGGATGTGGCGTTCCGGTTGGTGAAAACAACCAAACCCGGAGACAGCCATGCCCCGGGACAGAACCACCCAAAAGCTGCACGATCGTCCGGACGGCCGCCGTCAAATCGATCCGACGGACGACGGACGGGCCATCGTCGGGCCGATGCCACCGAAGCGGGGAAAGATGGGGCGGCCCCGCAGTACCGGCCTCCGGTCGGTGTTCGACGGTGTCCGGTACATACTTTCCACTGGCCGCCGGTGGCGCGCCTTACCCACCGATATCCACCGTATTCCACCGCCCGGAACCATTTCCACGCCCGGCGCCCGAGCGGTCCGCCGGACATGTCCCGACTCCCCGCGGGACCCCGCCCGACGGTGCGCGGGGCGTTCGCCGGAGCCAGCCGCCGCCGCATCGACGGCCGGTCGGTGAGGACCGCCGGGAGCGGTGGACCCCGCGGCCACCACGCGGGCCGGAAGGTGAAGGGCCGGAAGCGGACCGTAGCGGTGGACGTCGATGGAACGCCGGTCACCGTCATGGTCCATGCGGCCGACATCCAGGACCGGGACGGAGCGCCGGTTGTCATCGCGAAGCTTCTGGAGACGGCCCCGGACGTGCGCCAACTCCGGGCCGACGGCGGCCACCTAGGGCCGAAGCCGCGCGAACGTCTTGAGAAAGTGGGGTTGGCCGACATCATCGAGATCGTCGAAAAACCGACGGATGTCAAAGGGTTCACGGTTCCCTCCCGCCGCCGGGTGGTGGAGCGGACCTTCGCCTGGATGGGCCGGTGCCGCCGCCTGTCGAAGGATTGCGAAAGGCTCAGCGACAGCCCGCTGGCCTCCGGTGTGAGGCATCCCGCGCCATTGGTCCGAGCGTGAGTCAGGCACGAACGAACGAACGCCGCCTGCCGGTTCCCCATCCGCTGCGTGGCGCGGGAGCTGACCCCCCGGAATCAAACAGTTGATTGAATCAGTGACTTATGAGTCAAACTCTCAGAACGAGAAGGCCAGACCGAGGGACCACGAGTGATCGTTCGTATTCTGCTCGTAGCTGTCCGGAAACTGAGCCGCCGCCGCCGCCGTCTCAGTCTCACTCGTTCCGAGGCCCAGCTGCAGCGCAGCGCCGCCGCCCAGGTCGTAGACCGCCGCGAAACAGACACCCGTGGCCTTGATCTCGCCGCTTCCGCTCGTAACCGTTCCTTCAGCCTCGATCGCGCTGAGCGAGGCATCGGTCACCTTGCTTCCGAATTTGATACCAAGGGTGACCGGACCCGTGCCGTAGCCGAAGCCGATGCCCGCGTGCGTCCACGAAACGTCGGCTTTCCGCGAGACCGCCGGAGCGGCGGTGGTGACCCTGTCGTAGGTGGTGTCACTCATGGACCAGTTCGCGACCGTCGAAAGACCCGCGCCCGAGTCGATGCTGACGCTCGCACCGACCACGGACTGATCGTTCTTGAGGCCGGGGTATTCATCCGGGTCCGACGGTAGTGTCTGCCAGAAAACCCCGTGTTTTTCCGGGGATCGGGCCGGATCCGGCGGATTCCGGCTTCACGGGACCCTGGCCGGGCCCGTCGGTGCGACACCGGGGGCTTCGACGGGACGGTCGTTGGCGGGAACATATGATGAACATCCGGGCCTCCGCCGGCCCGCGGGCACGCCGGTCCGGGCCCTGCCGCAGCGGGGCCTTCCATGGGCCGGTTCACCGGTGGACGCCCCGGTCAGGCGGCGGCGGGGAGCACGGGGCGCTCCCTCGCCGGCGGCATCAGGCCGGGGCGGTGGACGTTCGCGGCCAGCACCGCCAGCGCCACGGCGCCGGCGAAACCCTCCTTTCCGTGGCTCCGCACCCGGTCGAGGCCACGGTGCTCCAGGTTGCTGATGGCTGACCCGCCGGCGGCGTGGGCGCGCCGCGCCCCGCGGAACGCCTCCCCGCTTTCCCGGACGCGGTCCGCCTTCGACAGCCTCCCTTTCCGCGGCATGGCGTCGGCTCCGGCATCCCGGCAGGCCCCAGCCGGTCCGGGGGGGCTGTGCGGACCCCTGTCGAAGCTCACCACCGACAGGTCGGGGAACCGGGCCCGCGCCTCCCCGCCCATGGGGACCGCCACGTCCACGTCGCTCCCCTCCCACATCACCGAACGGTGCGGGAGGAATCCGTGACGGTCCTCAGGGACGCGGACCGGAACGCCGGGCTCCACCGGGACCCCGGCCTTTCCCTTCGATATCCAGCGCGTGTGCGGCCCGGATATCGGGTGCACCTTCCCGCGGTGCGGGACCGTCCCTCCCTTCAGGATCCGCCGTCCGGTCAGGTCCGCCCGGTGCCTGACATGGCCGATGAAGCCCCGGATACTGTCCGATGGGCCCGGGATACCCAACCTGCCGTCGATCTCCGCGCGGCTGGCCTCCGCCCTGTCCGCCAGCTTCAGGGCGGGCCGGAGCGGCGCCTCCACGTCCCTCGGGCGCGGGTTGGCGAGCCGTGACGTGGCGACACCGGGACAGGGCCTGCGGAGCTTTCCGCAAAGATGTTCCTTCCGCCGCCAGCCGGGCGGCCCCAGGCCCCCCGCAGGCCCGGGACACGTCCCGGACCATGCACCGCGCCGCGTCCATCGGCAGGCTGCGGTCGGTCGGATGGTGGACGTCGGTCCCGGCCACGAAGGAATGACGGCGGCCGCGCGACGCGGCGCCAGGCTTTTCCGCCGCCACCCTGTAGCCCCTCTCCACGACCGTCCTTCCGACCTCGGCGGGAAGCTCCGGCGAGGGGAGCGACACGCTGTCAACCAGACGCCGGTATTCGTATCCGTATCCGTCCCCGTCCCATGAGCCGTGGCCCGGCCTCCGGCCTTCGCCGGATCGTCCGGTGCCCGTTCGCCAGGTCCTGAAGCCGGTCGGAACCGCACCCGGGACCCTGCTTCACGACCCCCAGCACCGGGATGGTCAACGGTTCCATCCCCGGCCCGCCGACCCGGCGGCTCTTTCCGGGCGGCACCAGCCGACCCGAAAGCCCGGACAGCCGCTTTCGGGTCCCTTCGTCGCCGCAGGGGTCCTGGAGGCCGATCAGGATCGCCGGGATGTCGTCCCTCGATTTCACGGTCGGCCTGATCCTCCTGATGTCGGGGGCGCCGGGCCGCCGCTGGGTGTCGTGGACCCTGCGCATGGGGGGCTCCTGAAGGGGAGGATTGGCGGATTCCGCGGCATATGGTGGCGAATCCGCTCCCTGACTGCCATATCCGGTAATTTTTCGCAAGGCGAATTCCGTAATTTACCGCCCCACTTCCAGTCCGAAGTGCAACACCGGCCCGTCTCCGGAGCGAGGGCGTGGCCCGAGCGGAGGAGGCGGGCCGGTGTTGCACTTCGGACTGGAAGTGGGGAGACATGATGGAGCCGGTTCGCATCGTCTCGGCCGCTGGCGGTGAGTTCAGTGGCCTCACAAGTCTCCAAAACACAGCGTTCCTGCTCGAACTGGCCGGTCTGGGCGACGGCTACGGGTTCGCTTACGGAAGATTCGGACCTGACAGCGAGGAATTCACCGAGGATCTCGAACTCGCCCGGCTGCGGGGCCATCTTGACGTGGAACGGCGCAGAACCGATTGGGGCGGGGAATATTCCATATTCAGGCTGAAGGGGGATCCGGCGCCATTTTCCGACGAGCGCGAACGGAACGCTTACCAGCGGCTGGTCGGCGTCGCCGTCCGTGCAAGTGCCGTCGATCTTGACCTCGTAGCCACCGTCGCCTGCCTGTCCGGCACATACAGGGATCCCTGGAAGGAAGCGAAACGCCGGAAATCGAAAACGGCCATCAATGGCGGGCTTGAGCGGGCCAGGGAACTCTATGAGGAGTTCCGGCAACTGAAACTCCCCGAGGCGCTTCCGGAAATTCCGCACACATTTTGAACCGTGCCATGCAGACGCGACCATCTGTCAGGTTCCGTTCGTTAGCGGGATGGGGGCTGGACCGGATCGGTGACGTTCCGGGTTGCGCTGGGATATCGACCGCCGCCCGTCATACGGCTGGATCCGCCTGACAGTTCGCTGAGGAGCTTCCCGGGACCGTGGATTCACCGAAGGGCGGATGGATCAACCGCCTGCAGGGTGATCGGCGGGACAGGCCGGAAGCGGATGTTAGCCGAGCAAAATCGTCCACGGTCACGCCGACCCCACAGGAAAGATGTTCTCCGGCATCCCCGGAACCTTCGCCCGGGAATGGAGGCTGGACCGAGCCCGTCTTACCCGCAAGCATTACGAAGCGTGAACGGCGTCCGGAGCGTCTAGCCGGCCAGCGGACCGGACCGGCGCACTGTAACACCAGCGCGCTTAATGCGAGCTGACCACTCTGGAGAGCACTCGATCCACCGCTGTCGGACAGGTCCGGCTCGGCTCGGACGCGAGCTATGCTCCCCGTGACCACCGTTCAGCCGAAAGCCAGCCGTCCGGGTATTCGGCGGGGCCATCGTGATACATGCGGATCAATACTTCCAGTGGCCATTCCGTGACCATGATAAACTGATATCCTCAACGGTCAGTCTGCGTTGCCCACCGCCATCGCAGATCATCATGTTATCCAACCCGTTCTCACCGTTATCGCGGACCATTCTCCTGCACGTCCCTTTCGAAGCGCCATGGATATTCATATGGCAACGGTCTCCAGTCGTCGAAGGGGTGTGTCTGAATTCGCTGCCAGCCGGTAATCCGGCTGTGTCGATCCGCCAGAAGATTGCCGGATCGTCAGCGATAGCACTGTAGTACGTCCGAATGTGCTTACATTCCGTTTCGCTTTTGCCGATGGCGCATTCTGTATCGAAGACCGATATTCCCCCATCTTCCGACGATACGCTGAATATGAGACTCTTGAAACGTCTTCTTTCCCGACTGTAGTGCCTGAAGTGGACAAGACGAATGACTTCTTTGGGGGCCATGCAAGTTTTCCAATATAGGACTTTACAGCGTCCAGCGACATGCCGTGCAGCTCCTCGACGATTTCATCATCGACTTCATGCTCCAGGTCCATCACTCCGGTGGGACCGCAGAGGATATCCAGTGTCTCTTCTCCATGGTAGCCGGAAACAAGGACACCCCCGTCGATGGCGGGAAAGGCTTCGATACTGTTGGCATGACATTCCAGGAGAAGGTCACTGACGGCGATCGCCTGCTCGACCGCCCTTTCCGTCGCGCACCGACCGCTTCCGTAGTGCCAACCTTCCGGCAACGAAGCGAAGGAGCGGATCAACGGAATTGCAGCGGTCTTCGACCACTCCAGAAAGTAGGAGTTCATTTACGGATTCCCGGCGCTGTCCGGTGGATATACGTTCACCGTCGCGTTCATCGAAAAGTTATAGGAGGGCCCGCCATCGGGACCGGGTTCGTCGAGACGGACGGCTTCGGTAACGGTCTGTCTGATCCTGATGACCGTACCATCCTCCAGTTCGATTTCCTGAAACGGTTCCTTCGCACTTACGATCTGAACGACCGTACCGTCCTTCTCCTGACCGGTTTCCTCATCCCGTACTTTCGTCCGTATAGCCATGTGACCGGCCCTTCCCGATTTGGAGGAACACTGTCGTACCTATAGGATGACGGAGGTTGGCGCAACCCTGTCGTAGGCTTCGTCCGGGC
>CBDAVS010000045.1:0-7776 GCA_965201085.1 uncultured Rhodobacter sp.
GCCGCCTGCCGCAGGAGTTAAATCCACTGAATCAAATAGTTGATTAAATCATTGACTTATGAGGCAAACTCTTAGAGTTTGTTCCATAAGTTGAGTGGTCCCGCAGGATGTGGCATTCCGGTTGGTGAACACAACCAAATACGGAGAGAGCCATGCCCTGGAACAGGACCACCCAACAGATCCATAAGCGCCCGGACGACCACAGTCAAAACGATCTGACCGACGCCGAATGGACCATCATCGAGCCGATGCTGCCGAAGCAGGGAAGGATGGGACGGCCGCGCGAGGTCGACCTTCGGTCGGTGTTCGACGCGGTCCAGTATATCCTGTCCACGGGATGCCAGTGGCGCGCGTTACCCTCTGGATATCCACCGTTTTCCACCGTCCAGAACTATTTTTACGCATGGCGGCGGAGCGGGCTCCTGGAGCGTCTCGTGCATCGTCTCCGGGACCTCGCGCGGCGGTGTTCGGGGCGCTCCGCGGAGCCGACCGCCGCCTCGATCGACAGCCAGTCGGTGAAGACCACGGAGAGCGGCGGGCCCCGCGGCCACCACGCCGGGAAGAAGGTGAAGGGGAGGAAAAGGCACCTGATCGTGGACGCCGACGGCACACCGATCGTCATGACGGTTCACACCGCCGACATCCAGGACCGGGACGGGGCGCCGGACCTGATCGCGAAGCTGCTGGAGACGGTGCCCACGGTGTGTAGGCTGTTCGCCGACGGTGGCTACGCGGGTCAGAAGCTGCGGGACCGGCTTGAGGGGATGGGGTTGTCGAACGTGATCAGGATCGTCGAAAAACCGAAGAATGTCAAAGGGTTCACTGTTCTCTACCGCCGCTGGGTGGTGGAGCGGACCTTCGCCTGGATGGGCCGGTGCCGCCGCCTGTCGAAAGATTACGAAAGGCTCAGCGAGAACTCGCTGGCATGGGCGCAGCTGGCCGCCTGCCGGTTCCTGCTCAGGCGGGTGGCGAGGGCGTCAACTCCATGAAAAACAATAGTTTAATGATATCAGTGACTTATGATTCAAACTCTTAGAGTTTGTTCCATAAGTTGAGTGGTCCCGCAGGATGTGGCATTCCGGTTGGTGAACACAACCAAATACGGAGAGAGCCATGCCCTGGAACAGGACCACCCAACAGATCCATAAGCGCCCGGACGACCACAGTCAAAACGATCTGACCGACGCCGAATGGACCATCATCGAGCCGATGCTGCCGAAGCAGGGAAGGATGGGACGGCCGCGCGAGGTCGACCTTCGGTCGGTGTTCGACGCGGTCCAGTATATCCTGTCCACGGGATGCCAGTGGCGCGCGTTACCCTCTGGATATCCACCGTTTTCCACCGTCCAGAACTATTTTTACGCATGGCGGCGGAGCGGGCTCCTGGAGCGTCTCGTGCATCGTCTCCGGGACCTCGCGCGGCGGTGTTCGGGGCGCTCCGCGGAGCCGACCGCCGCCTCGATCGACAGCCAGTCGGTGAAGACCACGGAGAGCGGCGGGCCCCGCGGCCACCACGCCGGGAAGAAGGTGAAGGGGAGGAAAAGGCACCTGATCGTGGACGCCGACGGCACACCGATCGTCATGACGGTTCACACCGCCGACATCCAGGACCGGGACGGGGCGCCGGACCTGATCGCGAAGCTGCTGGAGACGGTGCCCACGGTGTGTAGGCTGTTCGCCGACGGTGGCTACGCGGGTCAGAAGCTGCGGGAGCGGCTTGAGGGGATGGGGTTGTCGAACGTGATCAGGATCGTCGAAAAACCGAAGGATGTCAAAGGGTTCACTGTTCTCTACCGCCGCTGGGTGGTGGAGCGGACCTTCGCCTGGATGGGCCGGTGCCGCCGCCTGTCGAAAGATTACGAAAGGCTCAGCGAGAACTCGCTGGCATGGGCGCAGCTGGCCGCCTGCCGGTTCCTGCTCAGGCGGGTGGCGAGGGCGTCAACTCCATGAAAAACAATAGTTTAATGATATCAGTGACTTATGATTCAAACTCTTAGACATTCACGTCGATTTCCTCATATCCGACACCCCGGACGATCGGTTCCCTATGCAGCGCCATGCGCTGGCGGTCAAGGTTCCCGCAGTCAAGCCTGAGCGCGTCGGCAACGGCATGATCCCAGATACGGCGGACCTCGCATTCCCGCTCGCGGAAAAGCGGAACCTTCATCGCGCGGGTGCGCTCCCAAGCGGCTGTGAGCGTATTCAGGACACGAGGGACGGTCAGATCGGGAATCATAAGGTCGGCGACGACATTAGGGTTATACTGAGGGAATCCCAGCATCTTCGCTGGCCTCAGTAGCAGCTGAAGACGACCTATGGTGGAGTTGATGAATACCGACGCGGCTTTCGCTTCGGCTGGACTCACCCCTGTAATCGGAATCCAGCCATTGCCGATATAGGCTGTATCCGAAGCGACGGCGGTCAGTCGGGCAGTGGAGATGTTCTGGCCGCTCGTCACCAGAAGATGTCCGGCCTTGGCAAGCAGGGACTTTCTTCTATTTGGGGATTCTCCGGGTTTCAGTTTCCACTCACTGTCCGGATGTGCCTCTATGTATTTCTGACCTTTCATCCCTTTTGAATCGATGACGGGAAAAGCGTCTAACATCGTTTTACCCTTCTACAGAAACCGTTCAATTCCGGATTTGTCTTTCTAGGAACGACCCTGTCAGCATCCAACCTGAGTCCCTCGGCACAAACCTCTACAGACCTCCTGTCTCTCATGAATGGGATATTCATGACTTTATCCGCAGACATTCTTGATTGAGCCGTTGCTTCGTTGTCGCTGGAACGATCCTCCCCTGATGAGCTGCCCGCTCGCATGAGGGTCCCCCTCGGATTGGTCATCACCGGCCAGCCGGACAAGCCGGCCGTCAAGACCGCTGGCATAGGAAATAGCGGATCCGATCAATTCCGTGTCCCTCATAACCGTGCAGGACCAGTTACCGGCATCGATCAGGTCTTTCGACCAGAACGATACATATCCCCAGCCATTGCCCAGAGGTCCGCTTTCCCTGCCGTTCCGTATGGCCGTCAGGATATTCAGCGCCTCTTCCTCATTTTTCGGGAACCTGTCCAGAAGCACCGTTTTTGTGTCCTGCGATCCGTTTCCGTCGCGCTGTGTCCTTCGCCGCATGATCACCAAGGATTCGTCAATGCCGGTGTTCGCGCTCATGTTGACATTGCCCTTCTCCATGCAGGCCAAGATCATATCCACATGGTAATGCCGTGCCAGCGCCAGACGTTCCTCGATGCCTGACGGAGACGTAAGGGCAATGGTCGGACAGATGAACGCCATGATACCGTCAGGCTTCAGGGACTGATGGGCAAGGGCGACGAAAACCGGACGCAGCGAATTTCGGATATCGAAATCCCCCATATTCCGACCGTCAAGCATGGCGTACAATCCGTCCACTCTCCGCCGCAGTGAAGCCTTGTCATCTGGTGTGAATTTATTTCCCATTTTCGCCTTGTTGGAAAACGGAGGATTCATGATCGCGAGCCTGACACCATTCGCCAGATCCGTCGCCTGCCTTACCCTGTCGTCATCGGTATCGTCCTCCCAGATCTCCTTTGTCCTCAGTGGTTCACGGTAATCCATTACATGGCGTTCAGGGATAATTCCCGGCGCGCCGAGAAGCTCAAGGGATCCGGCCCTGACGACCCCCCCCCCCCCGGTCTTTCGGACCGTAAGGCATGAGGTGCAGACCCATCCTCCTGTAACGAACGTCCGTGGTTCCCGCCGTCAGCTGAGACGCGGCCAGCTGAAGGGAAACCGGATTGATATCCAGCCCCACCAGACCGTTCTCCACGAGGTTTCGCCGCAGTTCGGCAGGTTCCCCGTCTTTGCCATCGGACCGACGGAGAATCTCACGCATGGCGGCGTTGAGCAGTGTCCCCGACCCGCATGCCGGATCCAGTATCCTTTCGTCCGCGCTCCAGTCCAGATCGCCGCAGGCGTCTATTGCGAGACCGGCCAGCAGTGTCGCGGCCTGGGGGCGTGTGAAAAACGCACCGTCGCTGTCCTGGTTGGACATGAAAGCGTTATAGATCTCGCCGGCATGGTCGATCCCCATATCTGCATAAAGCGCCGCGATCTCCTCGGCCGATTCGGAGACGGACCGCAACGCTCTGGTCAGGCCCGCGGTCTTTCCTGTATCGAGGGTGCATTCGATGATCCCAGCTGCGGGCTGAATGACAGCAACGAAATCGATACGACGGATCGTTTCCCATTCCTCAAGGAACTCCCAGGCCGGATTGGGAAGGGTTTTCAGTTCGGACAGGGGCCTTACGTTCTCCAGCCAGCCGCCCTCGGCGATGCGTTGGTGCAGCATGGCCGCGTTCAGAAGAACCAGGGAGGCGATGCGGGATGGATCGCCACGGTCCATTGCCTCGGCGACATTTTGCATTCCCAGATGTACGGCCAGGACGTCGTCAAGACCGTCGGCTTTCAGGTAACGGGCGGCGTCACGGACATGGGAAATCAGAACGTTCGCCTCGCGTCTTACGCGATTCCCTTCCCCGATACCTGACTTCTCCAGCAGGTTCATATGGATGCCTTTGGCAAATTCCGCGAATTTCGGATTGTCGAACAGGGTAATCTGCTCGGTCTCTTTCCGCTTCCCCGTCTCTTTCCGCCGACGGAGCCTGTTGCCTCCCTTACCGTTCAGCATCCCGTGGAGCGTTTCGTTGAGCTTTCTGTTCCGTTTTTCCGGTGTCGATTTCATCTCAAGGACGAGCGGAGGAACGGTATTGACGCGGATCTCCGGCGTTTCTGTTCCCGTCCATGTCCGTGCCGTGACGATGCGTGTCGGCTGTCTGGGCAGTCTTTCCAGCGATCCGACGCCGCGGACAGGCTTCAGTTCCAGAACCTTTTCCGATTTCGCCTCCCCGCGCACCAGTCTTTCCACCATCCGGTTGGCATCGCTGACCTTTCCCGTATGGACGAACCTAGAGGCGCTGTTCCTGCCGGGCAGCTGGACGGCCATGAGCGTAACCACGCTTTCCGGCTCGTCCGGCATGAGCAGTTTCAGCTTGTTGGGAAGCTCCTCCTCGATGCGGCTGTCATGGGCGCGCAGGGCGCCCAGAACCTGGCCCAGTTCCTGCCAGCCCTCGTCCATCGAGGAGTTCATAAGCCATTCCTCCGCGACCGTCTCTTTCGGCACGGTGATCGGAACGATGATGTATCCCTCTTTCTTCCCAGGCGCCGTCCGCATCACCCGTCCGACCGCCTGAACCACGTCGGTTGGGCTTTTGCGCGGTTCGAGGAAAGACACGGCGGAGAGGGACGGCGCGTCGGTTCCCTCGCCGAATATGCCGACGTTGAAAACGGCGTGGGGCCTGTCACCGGTGCCGAGCCTCAGTTTCGTCTTCGCTTCCTCGCGGGCGGTCACGTTGCTGGACGCGTCCAGATGTTCGAGGGACATCTTTGCCGGATCCGCGTCAGGATCGGCCGACCATATGCGTTTCTCCAGCCATTTGACCGTCGAATCGTCCGTCAACGCCTTCACCATCGCTTTCGACGAGGCGATGGTGTTGAGAAAAGAGATGCAGGAGGCGACTGAAACCGGATCACCGTCGGACTTCACCTCGCCGGCCATCGCCAGGGCGAAAGCAAGTCCCTTGGTGTATCCCGGAACCCCCAGCGGAATCCGGCTTTTGGACACCTTTATCTCCGACGCCAGCCTGTTGGCCTGTTTCTCGATATCCTCGTCATTCACCGCTATGGCGATGATCCTGTAATCGGAAAGCCATCCATTCTCGACAGCCTCACGGAACGACCGTCGTTCCAGTTCCGGACCGAACGTCGCCTGATCGTCCATATCGCGGACGGCCATATCCATCTCACAGGCGCGTTTACGGACACCAGCGTCGAAAATCCTGGGTGTCGCCGTCTGGTAAAGCCGGAAATTGGCCGGAAACATTTCCGAATTATGGCACAGGGTGAATTTCCTCACGTCGTCGGCGTCCTGCCCGTCCCGGGGATTCTGGATGCCCGCCGTCCGGTGGGCCTCGTCACAGACCATCACCTGAAGGCGTTTCTTCGACGACCGCAGCGCCTCGGCGATCCGGTGCGCGCTCTGGTAGGTGCCGAAAATAACGTTAAGGTTAGCGGTCTGAGCGACACTTTCCATCCATTCGGAGATTTCCTCCGGCTTGGTCGTGACCTGACCCGTCATGGCCGTGACCGACAGGAAACCGCTGTCATCCATGATGTTCGGGTTCCGTGCGTGGGCTTCCTCAGCCTTGGTGGGATCGGCGACTTTCGGATCGGAACAGACCGCAAGGGCGTTCAGCGGACGTTTCGCATGATGACTGTATTCCTGCCTGATCTGCGCGACGAGAGCGATGGATGGGCATAGAACAACGGAGATGTCGCCGTATCCGGGAGCCAGCCGCTCCACGATCCTAAGCGAGATGCGGGTCTTTCCCGTGCCGCAGGGCAGGATCAGCCGTCCCCTCGCCTCACCGACGGGCGATCCATCTGTGACATCCATCTGCAGTTTCCGCAGCTGCACCACGCAGGAATCGACTACCTGGCTCTGCAGGGCGTCTTTTGACTGCTGTTCACCGGTCTCGGCCGCCGCGTCCTCCGCCTCTTTCCGACGCTCCGTCTCGGAGACAAGGGCGGAGCGCAGGGAAAGGAACCTCGGCTTCCTGTCATCCATGTCGGTGATCACCGCCCGGGCGTTTCCGTTCGGCCCCGCGTCAAGATTGACGATCACCCAGCGCTCCCTCCAGCGGCTGTTCTGCGAAACGGAAAAGAACTTGCTGAGTTCATCGTAGGGAATGTCGGTTCCGCCTTTCATGCGGGACTTGCACTGGATGGCGATGAGATGGCCGTCATGAGTTTTCGCAACGACGTCGATCCCCAGATCGCGCTGCGTTACCTTGATGGATTCCTGTTTCACCCAATCTTCGAAACGCCAGGCTTCCGCTATGTTCCAGTCATGGATGGATGGCGCGGTTTCGACGGTAAGCCGTTCGAGATATTTTCCGTCCGTCTGGACTTCGCTGTTGTCCTCGATTTCCTGAAGAGCGTCTCGAAGGATATTTTCCGTCGGTGTCATGCTCATTATTCGTTCCTTCGGTTTCACGGGGGGTCATATTCCCGTCGCACGGTCGTTGACTGATTGGCGTCCCGCGGGGGGATACACGGTCAACCGTCCTTCGTCACGCCCCTGTCTGACGCCTCCGCGACATCCAAGAGCGCCTCCAGCGCCTTCCGGTAGGCGGAATGGTCCGCCGCGTCGGCGTAGTCGATGACGTCCTTCGGACCCGCGACGAGCAGCCTTGCCTGCGGCCGTCTTGAACGCCTCCGCCTGCCGGCCGCTGTACTCTCAGAGGTTTTTCTCTCGGCCCTTTTGCCTTTTTTTTCAATGCTGAAAGACCGCCTTGCGAACCAGTCGAACCTGACCGACTTCGACCCATATCGAAATTCCTTTCGGGTACTGTGTCCGAAATCAACATCACGTCAACCACCTTTCGATACAATACATATTTAGTGTCTGCCAGAAAACCCCCGTGTTTTTCCGGGGATCGGGCCGAATCCGGCGGATTCCAGCTTCACGGGACCCTGGCCGGGCCCGTCGAAGCGCCGCCGGGGGCTTTGGTTGGACAGTCGGAGGCACGAACATAAAGTGAACACCCGCCCCCCGCCGTCGGGCCCCGGCACCTGCCGCTTCGCCGGGCGGCCCGCCCTGACAGGGAGAGCGTCGCCGTGAAGGTCGGCCTCTGATTGGAGGTCCCGCAGGTCGCCTTC
Organism: uncultured Rhodobacter sp.; assembly: GCA_965201085.1. Lineage (GTDB taxonomy): Bacteria > Pseudomonadota > Alphaproteobacteria > Rhodobacterales > Rhodobacteraceae > JAPOUP01. The sequence continues at coordinate 7,760 of CBDAVS010000045.1, forward strand.
CCGGTCGCAGACCGGGA
>CBDAVS010000046.1:0-26473 GCA_965201085.1 uncultured Rhodobacter sp.
TAGCTGCGGCCGCTCACGCGGACGTAGTAGGTGCCCGCCGAGACGTCCAGCGCGATCCGGAAGTTCCGGCCCGCTCCGCCGTCATCGCTGCCCGCCAGCTTCCGGCCCCTGGAATTCTCCAGACGGCCGAGCGTGTCGGTGCTGCCGCTGGTGTGGATCTCGATCGTGCCGTGAAACTGAACGTCGATCCGGAAGTAGTCCACATCCCCGGCCGTCAGCGAGCCGGAGGTGCCCGAAGGCAGGGACACGGCCGCGGCGGTCTCCCTTGTGCCGCCCTAGTCGTCGCCGTCAGGCGGGGGCGGCGGGGAACTCTCCTCGAAACGCACGTGCAGGGTGTAGGCGCCGGTGCTGGAGCCGCGGCCCCTCACTTGGAGGTAGTAGGTGCCCGCGGTGATGTCCCGCCCGATCCGGAAGTTCCGGCCCGTGCCGCTATCGTTGTCGGTCGCCAGCCGCGAGCCGCGGGAATCCTCCAGACGGCCGACGGTGTCGGCGCTGCCGCTGCTGTAGACCACAAGCCTGCCGGAGGACTCCACGGCGATCCGGAAGTAGTCCCTGTCCGCAGCCGTCAGCGAGCCGGAAGTGTCCGAATGGGCGGACACCCGCGCAGCGGTCCCCCGCGTGCTGCCCTGGTCTTCGCCGGACTGCGCCCACGACGGCAGGCCAGAGCACGCAAGAACCGGAACCAGAATAAGAATGAGCCGGGCGGCCATCCCCGAAACCCGCCATCGCCGCATAGCGTTCCATCATCACTCCCTTCCCTGATACCTAAAGGTAAAGCGCCCCTTCTCCGGGGCCGCGCTGGATCGATCCTGACAGACACTTCGCCGGACCGTCAAACGGTTTTCGGGAAAAACGCGCGTATGGGATTTATTGCGCCGGGCGGCCGGGATCTGTGTACATCGGTCCCGGACAGATATCCCCGGACACCGTCGGGTGGCTCGGGGAGGAGTGCCTCCGCGTCGGCGTGACGCGCCTGGGCCCGGCCCCGGGGGCTCCGCGGGCGGGAGGGTTGGCCCAAGCATGACGGAAGGCCGGCGACCGTCACTGGGACGGGAGTCCTTCCGCGGCTCGCGGAAGCGCCCGGCCTGAAGCTGCCGGAGGCGGTCGGTCCCGGCGGTCCCGCGGTCGGATGCCCTCCCTCCGGTCCCGGCGATATCCGGCCGGAGCCTCTGGCCGAGGCGGACCGCCCCGCCCAGGAATCCATGATGGAGAGGCGCCGTCCGGAGGGCTGGCGGCGCGCCCCGGGAGGGCGGCCGCGCCACTGGACCGAATGCGGCGCGCAGGGTCGCGCCGGCCCGGTCCGCGGGACGCCTTCGTCGGCCGGTCGGCGCGGGCCCGGATCGTGGACATGTGCCTGGCGCTGGACAGCCGGCGCCCGCCCATCAGGCCCTCCACGGGGTCCGGCCCGTCCCCGCCTGCACCCCCGTTGGTCCGGACCGCGCCGGGACGGCGTACGGGGCGGCGCAACGCGCCCGGGCCCGGGCTTGGCCTCCGGGCGGCGGTCGGGGAACCGGAGCGGAGGCCCGGGCATACGGAACCGCCGCACGGCGGGGGCGGACGGGCGGGCGATGCCGGACGGGCGGCGTGATCCCCGCCGCCCGTGACGGTGGTCCCGGCCATCGGGGACAGCCCGCCGAAGCGCGTCGCGGGGAAAGGGGAGGCGCCGCACCGGATGCCCGCCTCCAACGGAGGCGGCGACGGCATGCGGACGGCGGAGACCGCCCTGCGGCGGTACGGACCCCGCCGGCGGATGGAATGCCTGTTCAGGGCGCTTGGGACGGGAACGGGGATGAAGGACCGCGGGCCCGCCTCCGCCGGTGACCTGCGCGGGTGCCCCGCCTTCGACGCCGTGACCGCGCTGCGCGTCCGGGACCCGCGGCTTCCGGCGCGGAGAGCGGCGGGGCCGTGGTGACGCACGCCGCCTGCGGGCGCGCCATCGAACCGGGGGCGCCACCGGAGCCGGACATGACCGTCGCGCGCCACGTCACGCTAGTGGCCTGTCCGGCCGGCTTCGGGCCCGGGAGACGCCAGCCGATGCCGGGGACCCGGAAACCCTGGAGGGGACCGCGCATCCTCAACGTGGCGGGAACCCACGCGAGGGCGATGCGCGCCCGGCCGGGGCGGAAACCGGAATACGGGTGAAGGAGCGGGAATGGACCGGTCAGGTATGCGGTTGTGACAGGTCCGCGTCCCTGAGGACCGGCAACGGTTCATCCCGCACCGTTCGGTGATGCGGGAGGTGCATGACGCGGACGTGGCGGTCCCGATGGTCGGGGAGGCGCGTGCGCGGTTCCCCGACCTGTCCGTCGTCAGCTTCGACCGGGGTTCCGCAGCCCCTCCGACCGGGAGACCCTCGACGGGATGCCGGAACCGACGCCATGCCACGGAAAGTACGGCTGTCGAAGGCGGACCGTGTCCGGGAAAGCGGCGAGGCGTTCCGCGGGGCGCGGCGCGCCCACGCCGCCGTCGAATCGGCCATCAGCAACCTGGCACCGTGGCCTCGACCGGGTGCGGAGCCACGGAAAGAAGGGTTTCGCCCGCACCGTGGCGCTGGCGGTGCCGGCCGCGAACGTCCACCGCCTCGGCCTGATGCCGCCGGCGAGGGAGCGCCCCGTGCTTCCCGCCGCCGCCTGACCGGGGCGTCCACCGGTAAAACGGCCCATGGAAGGTCCCGCCGCTGCGGGGCCCGCACCGGCGTGCCCGCGGGCCGGCGGAGGCCCGGATGTTCACCATATGTTACCGCCACCGACCGTCCCGTCGATGCCCCGGGCGGCGCTCCGACGGGCCCGGCCAGGGTCCCGTGAAGCCGGAATCCGCCGGATTCGGCCCGATCCCCGGAAAGACACGGGGTTTTCTGGCGGACACTAGCTCAGAAAAAATTTCCCATTACTATCTCTGTATTGGGGGTCGGCAGGCCCAAGCACTGAATAGTAATTCATATATATCTTGTCTCCCGATAGCGCTAAAACGGTTCCATCCGAATAGGTTAAATTGTGATTTACAAACGAAATGCGCTGATAGTGCGTTCGCATAACGGCAATGAGCCGCTCAACGGTTTCCATAAGACCGCCGTTAGCTTCCAAGACAGCAATAAGGTGATTCTTTTTGTCTTCATGTTTGATTTCTTTAATAACCACGCGAAATCCATCGTTCAAAGGTGGCCGTATGCCGCCATTGATGAGCAAACAATCACCTTCCAGTTTATTGGCCGCTTCACCGTTTAACCTTTGCAATACACCATCAGAGATTTGAACGACGTTTATTGCTTTTATCGTCTTTCGGTGAGTTATGCTCGAAAGTTGGTGACGGTCCGTCTGATCAGGCGGCAGCGCTCTCCTGTATGATCCCGTCGCTGAACACACCCCCCCCGGAAGACCTCCGGAAACCTGTTCGGCGCCGGGAGCCTGCGCCAGTTGCCCTTCGCGGACATCATGAGGCGGTAGGCCATCGAAAGCGCGGTCTTTCCGCTCAGGCAGCCCCTGGTCCTGCGGGTCCGGTTACGGACCGTGGCGAACACGCTCTCGACGGGGTTCGTGGTCCTTATGTGCCTGCAGTGCTCCGCGGGGAAGTGGTGGAAGGCGAGAGGTCCGTCGCGATCCTTCCCAGGCTTCGCCACCGCCCGTTCGTATTTCACGCGGTGGTTTTTCACGAAGCGGTCGAAGGCCGCCTCAGCCTCCCTCTTCGTCTCCGCCATCCATATTTCATGAAGATCGGACTTCGCCCGTTCCCTGGGCGGCCTGGGCAGGGCCCCGGTGACGTTGGCGGTCCTATGCACCCAGCAGCGCCGCTCCCGCGTCTTCGGGCACACGTCCCGCAGAGCTGTCCGGAATCCGGGCGCGCCGTCGCCGACGGCGAGCTCCGGCGGCTCCTCCAGGCCACGGTCCCTGAGGTCGCGGAGAAGGTCGCGCCAGCTGTCGGCGTTCCCGCGAAACCCGTCCATGACGGCCAGAACGTCCTTCTCACCATACTCATCGGCCCCGATCACCACCCGCATGCACTGGCGGTCGCTGTCCAGCCGGGGCGTGAAGCAGCCCCCGTCCGCCCAGACGTGGACGAAGCGCCGGCCGCTGAGATCCCTCTTTCGCCAGGTCTCGCATTCGTCCTTCCATGTGGCCTTCAGCCCCGTCACCGTGGAGGGGGACAGCCCCTCCGCGTCCGGCCCCGGCAAAGCCGCGGGCGCCTCGCCGAAGTCGCCCGTCGAGATGCCCCTGGGATAGGGCCGGGGCAGGAGATCCCCGACAGACCTCGGTTTCCGGAGATAGGGCGGCACGGTCGAGGAACGCAGCCTGATCCGGTCCTCACGGGCCACGCCCGCCTTTCGGTCGCGGACGCGGGGAACCTCAACGGGCACCCGGCCGGTCCCCGTCATCACCTCCCGCTCCGGCAGGGTCCCGTGGCGCACCACGCGCCTGCGCCCCCCTCGTCAGCGAGATGTTCGTGACGGGCCAGGAAGTCCGCGACCTCGGCCTGGACCGCCGAGGCCAGAAGCTCGCGGGCCCCGGACCTGATCACCTCCGTGAGCGGATCAGGCGAAAACCCCGATGGACGCCCGGACTGGATCACTGTAGATTCGGTCTTGTGGCATATCCCTTTCCCTTCGGGAACTGACGGCGTTTGTTTCACCGCCATGATATGCCGCCCCTCAGGGGCCGTCACCAACTTTCGGGCATAACTCCTTTCGGTAGCGAGTTTGACGATCTCGCTAAGCTCCTTCTACATCGAACTTATTCGAAGCACTAATGTTACAACTAATATCGCCTTCGGTATTAGCTGAAAACCTTAACGTGACACTTTCAACTTCATCGGTGATGATCTTAATGATATGCACGGCGATCCAAAACGAGAATGCGTGATCCTTCTGGCCTTGTGGTCCGTTGAATATCTGTGCTTCCTTTTGACACTGCAGCTGGTTCACTGTGAGATCGATACTTGGTGGTGTTCTAAACGAAATACAGAGTTTGTATAGTCCAATTATTGTGCCCAAAGTACGCCGTATCAAAATGATGTGATTACATACTCCTTTGTGTGCCGCGCAACGAAACCCTGCCAGAAATTTCCCTGGGCGGTTATCAGCCAACCAACATTTATGGCTTGCCTGTGACGTGTGTTGAGCGGATGCGGCGATGAAGTGAAGCGGTTGGTATTCCCGCGCTGCCAAGTTCCATGCCATCTGGCAGCCGGGTTTCCGTGGCACAGACCGTATTTCCTCTGGCATTGGTTCATGGTTCGTACGCTTTTACCGTAATGCACTGAATCATAAGGTGAAATCTGAAAGCATCCAAGACCAAATCAGCCGCATCGCTGACAAGCCCCACGTATGTGATGCTGGCGCTACCGTCTTGCTTTCGGAGGTTTCCGGTTGATTTGAGCGAACCGTCTGGCGGCTTGTTTGCAGCGGTAAAACCGATGCTTGAAACGAGGTACTGCATTCCGATCATTCCGTCACTTTGTCTCCAGAAGCCGCAGGGAAGGTGCATGATGACTCTTCCATCTCTGTCAGTTGTCTGGCGGAGTTTCATATCTGCGTATATTCAGGTTCGCTGTCCTCATTTTACGTAAACTCAACGCGATAGCAGGCTGTCGTGGCTCACTTCCCCCCTCTTTGTCTGATTGGGTTTGACAGCGGGTCGGCACCGTAACAGAGAATCCTGCCGAGCGTCGACTGGCCTTCCCTTCGGTTCAGTACAGAGCAGGTCTAAAGGACTATGAGAGGCCGAGTCTTTTCCGGAACGCTCTTGACTGTCTTTCGTGAGCTGTGCAACGCGGTGTGCATGACGCGGTCAGTCATTAACCGTTTGGAGATACGCGAGTTCGGCTTTGAGGTCGAGAACCTCGGGATCGTTAACGATGGCAATACCAGCCAGTGCGACGGCGGGACGCCAGGAGGCGCGGTAGAATACGTTCCGGGCCAAAAGACGACCATGACCCGCTATGCGGTCGTGATCGAATGCCATGACGGATGCAGGGGCGAATACGTCACGCATTATGTCGGCACCAAATGCGCTTTCGCCCAAAGCCTGATGCTCGCGCCGATGTTGATCGGGCGGGATGCCGAGGCCCGTGAGGGTCTTTACGACGATATGAAACGCGAACTCCGGCAATATGACCATATGGGCCATGGGCCGATTGACATCGCGCTTTGGGACCTGGCCGGTAAGAAATACGGTACCTCGGTTTCAAGGATGCTCGGAGGACACCGCCAACGGCTGCCTGCCTACGCATCCACATATCATGGCGACCGCAACGGCGGTCTGGACAGCAGGGAGGCGTTCGCGGAATTTGCGCTGGAATGCCGGGAACTGGGCTATCGCGCATATAAAATCCATGGCTGGCACGAAGGCAACGCACGCGAAGAGGCAGAGTGCCTCATGCATGTTCGTGGTGCGGTTGGGGATTCGATGGATATCATGGTGGATTACGCCTGCGAGTTACGGACGCTGGCGGATGCGATCTATGTCGGCCATGCCTGTGATGATGTCCGGTGCTTCTGGTACGAGGATCCGTTCCGGGATTCTGGAACTTCAGCCAATGCTCACAGGCTTCTGCGCGAGAAGATAAGGACTCCGCTCCTGCAGACCGAGCATATCCGAGGCGTTGAGCCGAAGGCGGATTTTTTCCTCGCCGGCGGCACGGATTTTCTGAGGTCCGATCCCGAATATGACATGGGCATAACAGGTGCCATGAAGATCGCGCATCTGGCGGAAGCGCTAGGCATCGACTGCGAGGTGCATGCACCAGGTCCGGCGCACCGGGCTGTCATGTCGGCAATGCGCAACACGAACTACTACGAGGTCGCACTCGTCGGCCCGGACTGTCCGAATTCGATTCCTCCCGTATATTCCTGCGGCTACAGCGATCAACTGGACTGCATTGGATCCGATGGAACAGTGCCGGTGCCGTTAGGTTCCGGCTTGGGCGTAACCTATGACTGGAACTACATAAGGAGAAACACCACGCAGGTGGCGGAATTCAAATGAGCGGATTTCGGCAGGCATCTTGGACCGTGCGAAACGCTCCGGTGAATCCTGTGTGATTTCTCGCATGGGAGAGGATTGTGGTAAAGCGAGATTACAGTCTGCTCGGTCCCAACGGGCAGCATGCCCTCGAGATCGGTCTGGCTGCGGCGGACTGGTATCACACCGAGGTTTCTCGGGCGGACATGAAGGCGCTGATGAAGCGTCATGACGGTCCGGCTGTTCGGGATTCGATAATCTACTACGGATCGATGATCCTGCTGGCGGGTGCCGGAATCGCGCTGTGGCCCTCTTTGTGGTCGCTTCCCTTCTGGATCGCCTACAGCGTACTGTATTCGTCCGGCGCAGATAGCCGCTGGCATGAGGCCGGTCATGGAACGGCGTTCAGAACCGGCTGGATGAACACCGTTGTCTATCAGATCGGCTGTTTTATGCTGCTCAGGAACCCGACGCTGTGGCGGTGGTCGCATGCGCGTCATCATACCGACACGATCGTTGTCGGGCGGGATCCGGAAATCGTCACGATGCGTCCGCCGGTTATATTCAAGGTGTTTCTGCTCTTTGTTGGCCTGCATCAGTATGAAGGCATGGTCGCGATGTTCCGTCACGCGACGCTGGGGCTTAGCGAAGAGGAAAAGGACTTCGTGCCCGAATCGGATCGGGCCAAAGCGATGGCGGTCGCGAGGCTGTGGATACTGATATTCGTGGTAGCGCTTGCCGTAGCTATCTGGAGGGGTTCGATTCTGCCGTTCATGGTGGTGGGAGTCGGACCTGCCATACTCGGTTCCTGGCATTTCGTTCTGACCGGACTTCTGCAGCACACGGGAATGGCCGACAACGTGATCGATCACCGGCTGAATACGAGAACGGTCTATCTAAATCCGATCAGCCGGTTCATCTACTGGAACATGAACTATCATGTTGAGCACCATATGTTCCCTATGATTCCTTACCATGCGCTGCCGAAGCTGCATGAGATGATCAAGCATGACCTGCCCGAAGCCAATAGCGGCTTCGTTGACGGTATGGGTGAGGTGATTTCCGCGCTTGGGAAACAGCTGACCGACCCCGAATACCGGATCGAGAAAAAGCTGCCCGAAACCGCGAGACCATACCGCATGGACCTGCACGACATCGCGCTCAACCTGCCTGCTTCCGCATAGTGCCGTGATTTGAAAGGGACGGATATGACATTGAGGAAAACACCGTTGCGTGACAGCGGAATTGAGGTGACCGAGCTTGCGTTCGGGACTTCCGGATTGGGCGACATGCCTGACACATATGGATACTCGGTGGATGAGGATCGCGCGCGTGCAACCATCCATGCGATCTTCGAGGGTTCCGCCAATGTCATCGATGCGTCCCGCAACTATGGATTCGGACGGGCGGAAGAGCGCATTGGAAGGGTCGTCCGCGAAAGGGGAGGACCTCCCGACGGATTTGTCATTTCGACAAAGCTTGACAGAGACATGGAAACCCTTCGCTTTGACGCCGACCGCGCGCGCCGGTCGCTGGAGGAGAGTCTGACGGCGCTTTCGGTTGATCGCATCCAGCTGCTGCACCTCCACGACCCGGAGCATGCGAGGGAACTGGGTGAGATCGTTGGACCGGGCGGAGCGATAGAAGAGTTGTTCAGGATGAAGGAAGAGGGGCTGGCACAGGCGGTGGGCCTGGCCATGGGGCGCGTGGACATGATGCTCCAGATTCTGAAGGACTGGCCCTTCGATGCCCTGATCAGCCACAACCGGTATACGCTCCTCAATCGCAATGCGGACGAGGTATTCGACTATGCCCACAGCAATGGCATCGCGGTCATCAATGCGGCGCCATTTGCAAGCGGTGTATTGGCCAAGGGCTCGTCGGAATCCCGATTGATTACCTACCAGCAGGCCAGTGACAGGCAGCTGGAACCAGTGCGGTTGATCGAATCAATTTGCGCTGATCACGGTGTTCCGCTTGCCGCCGCTGCCCTTCAGTTTTCCCTGCGTGATCGACGCGTTGCGTCTACCTTGCTCGGCGTGACCCGCCCGGAACGTGTCAGCGAGACCGTTCGCCTTGCGGAAACACCTATTCCCGATGGCGTATGGTCGGCGTTGGAGGCATTGCGATATTCAACGGAGGATCCCGAGCGGGACCGGGAATACCGGCCGGGATGAATATTGCTTACCGTGCCTGCGTTTCCACATGCAAGGGCAGGGGCTTCGGAAAATGCAGCCGTGAGGTGAACCGGGGTTACCGTCCGGGCCCATGCCGGATTGCTCTGGATGCAACTCAGGCGGGTTTCCTGCTGAACCGACCAACATCGCCATTATCCAACAGGAGGACGCTCGATGAAGGAAATCGCATTTGCGCTCGATATAAGGGACGATCCCGACAGCATCCGTGAATATCGCAAGTGGCACGAAGCGGTTTGGCCCGAGATCGCACGGGGAATGGCTTCCTGCGGTGTAATCGCCCAGAACATATATCTGATCGGAAACCGCTTGTTCATGGTGCTTCAGGTCGAAGACGGTTTCGACTACCGTACCGATTTCGCACGGTATATGGAAGAGATCCCCCAGGCAAAGGAATGGGACGGCCTCATGCGCGGCTTGCAGCAGCCCGTGCCATGGGCACGCGAGGATGATTGGTGGACGCAGATGGAACGGGTCTATGACCTCAATGCTGCATTGCTGGAGATTGGCGGGGATCCGCGACCCATTCAGACGTCTGGTCCTATCCTCGACACCCACCAGCACTTCTGGAAAATTGAGCGAGGTGACTATTTCTGGATGTCACCGGATCTGGACATCCTATACCGTGATTATATGCCCGACGACCTGACGCCGTTTATGCGTCAGGCCGGCGTGACCAGAACAATCCTCGTCCAGGCGGCGGATACGGAGGCGGAAACGGACTTTCTGCTCGACATCGCCGAAAACTCCGATTTCGTTGCTGGCGTGTGTGGGTGGCTGGATATGGATAGCGACAGTTTTCCGGCTCGGCTGGATCACTATCGAAGGAACCCACGCTTCGTTTCCTTCCGGCCAATGCTTCAGGATCTCGAGGAGGATGACTGGATTCTAAAGCCGCGCGTCCTGGAGAATCTTGCCTATGTCGCCAGCGCGGGCATGCGGTTCGAGTTCCTGACCAAACCGCCGCAGCTTCCCCACGCGGTCGAAGCGATAAAGCGGACACCGGACCTTAAGGCTGTGATCAACCACATTTCGAAACCATTGATCGCGGATGGAATACTGGTGCCTTGGGCCAGTCAGATCGGGGAGCTTCGGGATTTTCCTGACATATACTGCAAGATCTCGGGAATGGTGACAGAGGCGGACCACGCAAACTGGACGCCGGAGGACCTGCATCCCTACATCGCCCATGTGCTGGATGTATTCGGAGTGGACCGGGTGATGTTTGGATCGGATTGGCCAGTCGCTCTGCTGGCGGCGTCAAGCTACGGCGATGTAGTCAACGCGCTGCGTACCGTGGTTGGACCGCTTATGGGCATGGACGGACATCGCAAACTGTTTCACGATAACGGCGCTAGATTCTATGGGGTCTGACCACTGGTCGGGCATGACTGGCGGGAACAACAGATTTTTGTGGGTTGGCCTTACCCAGTCATAATACGGGAGTGGCATCTAAGACGCCACAAGAGCCAGAAAGAAGTCCCCCGTTCCGCCCTGAAGTGCGACACCGTTGATGGTGGGAAGCCGCGCCGGTGGCGCGGCTTCCTGCGAATCGGCCAGATAGCGGAGACAGTCCCTGAGTGAAAGATAGGAGACCGTCATGCACAAGGGCTACCGCCACCTGACCTTCGACGAGAGATGCCAGATTTACGCTACGGGGAAAGCGGACATTTGAACGGGGCATAGTCAGGGCAGCTGGGGGGCGACCCCGTCCACGATATCGCGTGAGCTCCGGCGCAACACTGGCGGGCGGGGTTACAGGCACAGACAGGAGCGGCGGAAGGCCACCATGCGCCGGAGCGGGGCGTCGTCGGCTCCCAGGAAGCTGGCGGACGGGAGCTGCGTGGTGGTAGTGGCGAAGCTGGAGGAGGGCTGGAGCCCGGAACGGGTCTCCGGTCGCCTCCGGATGGAGGATCCGGGCATGGCCGGCAGGCAGCGGATATACGACCGCCTCAGGGCGGAGCGGCGGAAGTCTGTGGACGCACCTTCGGCGGCGGGCAAACGGAACCTGCAGGGAGGGCGCCACGCGGGCCGGGGCCATATCCCGGGCCGGTGGGACATCTCGGAGTGCCCGAAGGAGGTCGGGAAGAAGGCGAGGACCGGCGACTGGAAGGCCGACACGGTGATCGGGAAGGGAACCGGCGGAGTGGTGGTGTCGCTTGCGGACAGATGCCCGAAACGGCCGCTTCTCCAGAGGGTTGACGGAAAGAAGGCGGAGGTGGTCGGCGGGGCGATGACCGACCTCCTCAGGGGTCTCGGCGCCAGGGTCCACACGATCACGTTGTACAGCGGCCGTGAGTTCGCGGAGGATCTCGAATCGCTGGACAACGACGACGGTGACGACGGTCCGCCCAGCCCGTTTTCCGAACGGCGGGAACGCTGGCGGCGCGAAGGATGGCGCAGGCCACCGAGCGGGTCTGGCACGACATGCGCCGTTGCCCAAGGGCCACGAGGGCCTCCGTCTGCGCCCGCAGCTGCTGGTCGGACCGCCAGGAATCGGCAAGTCGTTCTGGGCGCGGGCGTCGGCGCGGCACCTGGAGGTGCCGTCCACGGTCATCGACGCCGTGAGCGAGCCTGCTTCGTTCAGCGTCACCGGCCTGCAGCTGGGCTGGAATCCCTCGCATCCGGGAAATCGGCCGAGACGATGCTCAGGGAACGGGTCGATGAGGTCGAGAAGGCGGGCTGGGCGTACAGCAGCAACGGAGCGCGCCTGGTTCTGGCCGAGGCGCTGCTGCCCCTGATGGAACCGATGTCGGCGCGGGAATGGAACTGTCCGTTCTTCCAGGTCCCTTTCGACATGTCCTGGATCACATGGGTGATGGCCGCTAACAGCCTGCGCGGCCTGCCCGGGCCGCTGCCCGCCGCTTCACCTGCGGGAGCTGTCCGATTTCGCCGCGCCAAGGGCCTGCGGAGGGCCGGACCTGCGGTGCGTCGGCAGGATGCTGGACCGGGCCGAAAGCATGTCCGGACGGCCCACCATACACTGAGAGCAAGAGGGCCCGGTCCGCGCACAGGGCCTTTTTCATGTCCCGTACCGTCGGGCGGGAATGACACCCATCGGACGCTACGGACGTTGCGGAATGCTTCGAAACCATGTGATTCGCGGCAGAGGGCGAACCTGGTCGATCCGGGCGAAAAAAGATGCGCCACCGCCGCTTGGGTAGGAATCAAAGTGGTAACGGTTCCGCTGTATTGGCATAAATTACTGTAAAATAAGGCTTATTATTATATCAGGGCCGACCCGCCGGGTCGGCCCTGATGTTTTTTTGTTGCCGGACTGTCCCTACGCTATTCTCGGTTTCCGAGGAACTGCAGCAGGAACATGAAGAGATTGATGAAGTCGAGATACAGACTCAGTGCACCCATGATCGCGGATTTGCCAAGCCACTCACTGTCCATCGCGTGAGCGTGCTGGATGTAATCATTCTTTATCCGCTGTGTGTCATAGGCCGTAAGGCCGGCAAAGATCAGGACACCAAGCACCGACACGGCGAAGTGAAGCGCGGGGGAGCCTATGAAGATGTTCACGATTGACGCGACGATCAGACCGATCACGCCCATAATCAGGAACGAACCCCAGCCGCTGATGTCCTTCTTCGTCGTGTATCCCCAGAGCGACAGGCCGGCGAACGCGATTGACGTCACCAGGAAGGTCTGTGCGATCGAGATGTCGGTGAAGGCCTTGAAGATCCAGGAGATCGACAGCCCCATTGCCGACGCGAACACGTAGAAAAACAGCTGGGCGCCAGCGGTGGAAAGGCGATTTATCGCCGCTCCGAACGCAAAGACCATGATCAGCGGAAGGAACATCACTACCCAGCCGAGCAGGTTCGGTGAGAGCGTGATCGGATCCCGGAATATCGATAGAAGTGCGTCGCTCGTTCCCACCGCCCAGGCAACGCCGGCGGTAAGAAGCAGACCTACGGACATCGTTCCGTAGACTTTGTTCATATGGGCGCGAAGGCCCTCGTCGATTTCGGCAGCGCGGACACCAACCGCCGCGCGTGCCGCTTGAAAGTCAGCCATTTATGCCTCCGTGTGTGATTGGTCGCTGCAAACCTTTACTCACTAGAATATTAGACGTTGACTGCAGGATTTCAAGGCCGCATTCGCCGGAGATTGCGGTTCCGGGGGGGCTCGGAATCGAGGTTTAGGATCAGTGCGACCAGGGGGCGCTCACCGGTTCCGCTGCGAAGCAGGTCTTGCGGAGTCTCGGGAAAACGAGATGGTGGTGTCTGGTCGCCCAAGGCGCACGGTCCGTGCTCCGGCGTGGGACTTTCAAGCAGGTCTGGTCCGCTTGGTTCAGGAATCCTGGAACATGTTTCCAGACTGCTACGCCGAGCGGTTCAGTTACACCGGTACAGGTGGCGCCTTTACCACTCAGGTGGAGTCGCTTACATTCACGGTCGATGGCCGGAATCGACGAATTGGATCGAGCTGTTCTAATCGAAACAGCCCATGAAATGGCGGATGCCGCCCGAAAGGCGATTCTTCCATATTTCCGTGCGAAGGACCTGCACGCGGACAATAAGGATCCCGGTGGATTCGATCCGGTCACGGTTGCCGACCGCGAAGCGGAACGCGCGATGCGCGAGGTTCTCGCCACCCGTAGGCCCAATGACGGTATTCTTGGAGAGGAGTACGGGAAAGTTGCGGGGAGCACCGGGCTGACCTGGGTGCTGGACCCAATCGATGGGACCCGGGGTTTCATATCGGGGACGCCCACTTGGGGGGTTCTTGTCGCGGTTGGCGACGAAAGCGGACCTTTCTTCGGTGTGATCGATCAGCCATACATTTCCGAGCGGTTCGTGGGCGGACTCGGCGAAGCCTATTCGATCGGTCCGATAGGTCAGGCGCCGCTATGGTGCCGGAACACGGAAGAGCTTGGCATGGCGACGGTGTTCACCACGTTTCCGGAGATAGGAACCGGTGCTGAAGCACGGGCGTTCCGCAGACTGGCGACTCGCTGCAACCTTGCCCGCTACGGTATGGACTGCTATGCATATGCCCTTCTTGCGGCGGGGCAGATCGATCTCGTCGTCGAGGCGGGGCTGCAGCCTTACGATATCCAGGCGCCGATAGCGGTGGTCAACTCGGCGGGCGGCCTTGTGACCGACTGGCAGGGTAACGTCGCCCATATGGGCGGACAGGTGCTCGCGGCGGCGAATGCTGGAATCCATGCCGCAGCCATGGAGGTGCTGAACTCATGATGGTATAGCTGCGGCCCATTTCGAAGCGTCGCCGCCTTCGGTCGCAAACAGGCGCATCACACTGCGTACGTCTGTGGGAAATTCCCTGTTGGATGGCGGGTCCGCGACGTAGCCCGAGCGGAAGCGATGGCGGTGTCAAAGCGGCAGGCCGGCAATCCACACCTTGGCGACCGCGCGGTCGTCTCCCATCATAATGGTCGCGAAGAGCGTTTCCCAGATTGTCTCCGCCCGCGTTGCGCGCTGCATGATCGCCGGAGTCGAGGCGAGATCGAGCGCGATAATATCCGCTTCGTGGTCCGGCAGAAGATTACCGATCAAATGGCCCAGTCCGAGAACCCTCGCCGACCCGGCGGTGGCAAGCCAGTAAAGCTGCGCGGGATGCGGTGCGCTGCCATTCAGCTGTCCGATCTCATAGGCCGCCGCCATGGTACGCAGCATCGAAAACGAAGAACCACCACCCGTGTCCGTGGCGAGACCGATACGTTGTCCCGCAGCTGAGAGTCCCGACAGGTCGAATATCCCGGAGCCGATGAAGGTGTTCGAGGTGGGGCAATGAACGAGACCGGCCTCCGCTTCGCGCAGCCGGTCGCGTTCGCGCGACGTGAGATGGATCGCGTGGCCGTAGACCGCTCCCGCGCCAATAAGACCGTATGCCTCATATGTGTCGAGGTAGTCGCGGGCGTGGGGAAAGAGTTCGCGTACCCATTCGACTTCGTCCAACTGCTCGGAAAGATGTGTCTGCATCAGGCAATCGGGATGCTCGGCCCAGAGTGCGCCAAGCGCTTCAAGCTGTTCCGGCGTTGAGGTTGGTGAGAATCGAGGTGTCAGCGCATAGCCCAGCCGTTCGACACCATGCCATCTCTCAAGCAGCATTTTGCTGTCATCGTAGGCCGACCGCGCGGTGTCCAGCAGAGCGCCGGGGGCGTTGCGGTCCATGCAGGTCTTGCCTCCGGAGGCGCGAACACCTCGAGATCGCGCGGCGGAGAAGAACGCGTTCACACTCTCGGGATGCGTCGAGCAGTAGGAACAGACGGTTGTGGTTCCATTTGAGAGGGTGAGATCGAAATATCTTTCAGCGATCCTGGCGGCATAGCCTTCGTCATGGAACCTGGCCTCTTCCGGGAAGGTATAGGCATTCAGCCAGTCCAGCAGCCGTTTACCCCAGCTCGCGATGATCGCGGTCTGCGGATAGTGGGCGTGGGCGTCGACGAACCCGGCTGTGATAAGCGCATCTCCCATGTCACTCACGGCTGCGGTCGGATTGTCACGAAGCAGTTTGTCCGCCGGACCGGTTGCGGTGATTTTTCCGTTCTTGACCAGAACGCCTCCGCGGCGCTCGTAGACCACGGCTTCATCGATTTCCATGTGAAACGGATCGGCGCGGAACGCGAGCGTCTGTCCAAGGATCAATGTCTGTTCGGTCATCGTCGCTATCTCCGCCGGTCAACGCGCATTGGGATAACGGGCCGAAGGGCCGCGGCATGGTTTGCGCTGGCAACGGGTTTCTGGTGAAAGACCACCACGATTCATCCCGAGATTCCAGAGGAGACGGGCATGGCCGAAGAAAGCCTGATCGATAGGGACCGCTACGAACTGGACAAAGTGATCGTTCAGGCTGTCCAGGACGCGGCAGAGGCGGGCGATGCGGCGCGGCTGGCCGGTCTTCTGGAGCCAACGCACGCCGCGGATGTCGCGGACCTTCTGGAGCAGGTTGATCCAGAGGCGCGGCGGGGAATCCTTCAGGTCATCGGCGAGGGATTCAATGGGGAAATTCTTTCCGAGCTCGACGAATCGATCCGTGAAGAGGTGATGGAGGAAATTGAGCCTCAGATCCTCGCCAAAGCCGTTCAGGAACTGGAGAGCAATGCCGTCGTCGACATAATCGAGAACCTCGACGAGCCGCGTGCTGAGATCCTCGACGCTTTGAAGGGATCCCACCGAGCGGCCGTCGAGCAGGCATTGACATATCCCGAGTTCTCCGCCGGTCGACTCATGCAGCGGGAATTGGTGGCTGGCCCCGAACATTGGACGGTGGGCGACGCCATTGACTATCTGCGGGCATGCGAGGATCTGCCTGAAGACTTCTACCACATGATTCTGGTTGATCCCAGACACAGACCCACCGGCTATGTGGCGCTGGGCAAGATACTGGGGCATCCCCGAGAACATGAGCTTCAGGATATCGCGGCGGATAGCTTCCACATCATCAGGGCGATGGAGGATGAAGGGGAGGTCGCCTATGCGTTCAACCAGTACCATCTGATCTCCGCTCCCGTCGTTGACGAAGACGGTCGGCTTGTGGGGGTGATCGCCATCGATGACGCTATGGCGGTTCTGGACGAAGAGGCGGAGGAGGACATTCTGCGGCTCGCCGGGGTCGGCGAAGATTCCAGTCTGGTGGACCGGCTGCCCGCCACCATCCGCCGGCGGTTTCCCTGGCTCGCGGTGAACCTGCTGACGGCGGTTATCGCCTCGGTGGTTATCGCTCTCTACCAGGATGTGATCGCGAAGGTTGTGGCTCTGGCGGTGCTGATGCCGATCATCGCGTCGATGGGCGGCAACGCCGGAACCCAGTCACTGACCGTTACGGTGCGCGCGATCGCTACAAAAGACCTGACAGGCTCGAATATCTGGAGGGTCATCCGGCGTGAAGCGTTGACAGGAGCGGTGAACGGGCTGCTCTTCGCTTTGGTTATGGGTGTGGTGGGGCTAATTTGGTTCGGGTCGCCGGAACTTGCCGCCGTAGCGGCGGCGGCGATGGTGATCAACCTAGGTGCGGCGGGTCTCGCTGGCACAGTCATACCCGTGATCCTTGAGCGGATCCGGATTGATCCAGCATTGGCTTCCGGCGCCTTTGTGACAACGGTTACGGACGTTGTTGGATTCTTCGCGTTTCTGGGGATCGCGGCGGCGGTGTTGCTGTGAACCCGACCAAGTCCGAAGTTCGCGGGGAAGCGCTCAGACGACGGCGCGCCACGCACGGGACCGGGTTGGACGGGCCTGCGCAGGAGGCGCTGGGCAGAGCGCTTTCGCCTTGGCGCGATCGGTCGCTCGCTGGATACGTTCCGATACGTACGGAGATAGATCCGTGGTCAGTGATGGCGCAATGGACGGCAACGGTTTGCGTACCTGTCATTCGGGGTGCTGGCCTTCCTTTGGAATTCCATCGCTGGACTCCCGGTTGCGACATGGTTGAGGGGCCGTTCGGTGCAGCGGTTCCGGCCACGCCTGACCGTGTGGAACCCGATGTATTGATCGTTCCGCTCGTGGCGTTCGATAGGCAAGGCTACAGGCTTGGCTATGGCGGAGGATTCTATGACCGGACTCTTGAACGGCTGCGCTCCCTTCGCCCGATATTGGCTATAGGGTTCGCTTATGCCGTGCAGGAATTGGAGACTTTACCGGTAGAACTCACGGATCAGCCATTGGATGCGGTTGTGACGGAAGAAGGTGAATTCTGGTTTGGAGAATCGAGCCGGGAGTCACATGAACGCGCCCTTTCCCCTTTGGTCGGGGTGGGAAGTGACCGCTCGCCGAAAGAGACGATGGGACGTCGACAGAACGCCCCACAACCCAGGTCGGATAGGCAGTGTCGTGAATTGTGAAGCATTCGGGGTGGTGAATTGCGAAAGGCGGTTACCTAGTGTCTGCCAGAAAACCCCGTGTTTTTCCGGTGACAGGGCCGGATCCGGCGGATTCCGGCTTCACGGGGCCGTGGCCGGACCCCTCGGGGCGCCGCCCGGGGCTTCGACGGGACGGTCGGTGGCGGGAATATATGGTGAACATCCGGGCCTCCGCCGGCCCGCGGACACGCCGGTCCGGGCCCCGCAGCGGCGGGACCTTCCATGGGCCGGTTCACCGGTGGACGCCCGGTCAGGCGGCGGCGGGGAGCACGGGGCGCTCCCTCGCCCGCGGCATCAGGCCGAGGCGGTGGACGTTCGCCGCTGGCACCACCAGCGCCACGGTGCGGGCGAAACCCTCCTTTCCGTGGCCGCCGACGCGGTCCAGACCGCGGTGCTCCAGGTTGCTGATGGCCGACCCGCCGGCGGCGTGGGCGCGCCGCGCGCCGCGGAACGCCTCCCCGCTTTCCCGGACGCGGTCCGCCTTCGACAGCCTCCCTTTCCGCGGCATGGCGTCGGCTCCGGCATCCCGGCAGGCCCCGACCGGTCCGGGGGGCTGTGCGGACCACGGTCGAAGCTCACCACCGAGAGATCCGGGAACCGGGCCCGCGCCTCCCCGCCCATGGGGACCGCCACGTCCACGTCGCTCCCCTCCCACATCACCGAATGGTGCAGGAGGAACCGGTGCCGGTCCTCAGGGACGCGGATGGGGACGCCGGGCTCCACCGGGACCCCGGCCCTGCCCTTCGATATCCAGCGCGTGTGCGGTTTGAGGATCGAGTGCACCTTCCCGCGGTGCGGGATCGTCCCTACCTTCAGGATCCGCCGTCCGATCAGGTCCGCCCGGGGCCTGACATGGCCGATGAGGCCCCGGATACTGTCCGATGGGCCCGCGATACCCAACATACCGTCGATCTCCGCGCAGCTGGCCTCCGCCCTGTCCGCCAGCTTCAGCGCCAGCCGGAGCGGCGCCTCCACGTCCCTCGGGCGCGGGTTGGCGAGCCGTGACGTGGCGACACCGAGATAGAGACTGCGGAGCTTTTAAAAAGATGTTCCTTCCGCCGCCAGCCGGGCGGCCCCAGGCCCCCCGCAGGCCCGGGACACGTCCCGGACCATGCACCGCGCCGCGTCCATCGGCAGGCTGCGGTCCGTCGGATAGTGGACGTCGGTCCCGGCCACGAAGGAATGACGGCGGCCGCGCAACGCGTCGCCAGGCTTTTCCCGGCCACCCTGTGGCCCCTCTCCACGACCGTCCTTCCGACCTCGGCGGGAAGCTCCGGCGTGAGAAGCGACACGCTGTCAACCAGACGTTGGTATTCGTATCCGTCCCCGTCCCATGAGCCGTGGCCCGGCCTCCGGCCTCCGCCGGATCGTCCGGTGCTCGTTCGCCAGGTCGTGAAGCTGGTCGAAACCGCACCGGGACCCTGCTTCACGACCTCCGGCACCAGGATGGTCCACGGCTCCATCCCCGGCCTGCCGACCCGGCGGCTCTTTCCGGGAAGCACCATCCTGCCCGGAAGCCCGAACGGCCGCTTTCGGGTCCCTTCGTCGCTGTAGAGGTCCTGGAGGCCGATCGGGATCGCCGGGATGTCGTCCCTCGATTTCACGGTCGGCCTGATCCTCGTGATGTCGGGGGCGCCGGGCCGCCGCCGGGTGTCGTGGACCCTGCGCATCGGGGCCTCCCGAGGCGGGGATTGCCGGATTCCGCGGCATACCCTGACCGCCATATCCGGTGATTCCCCGCAAGGCGAATTCCGTCATTTACCGCGAAAAATCAGCAGACTGGCAGTTTTCAGGCGGACACCATGATACTTCACCGTTCCTTTCAGCCCTACATCCCATTATCTGCGAATGAGATCAGATTATGTGCAACGGGATTGCAATCATCCGCCTTGGATCACATTACGTGCGAACACCATGTCCGCTGGAGAACATGGTCTGCATTGATTGGACGGATGCAAGCGCGGCAATCGCCGTTCGCT
Source organism: uncultured Rhodobacter sp. (assembly GCA_965201085.1). Lineage (GTDB taxonomy): Bacteria > Pseudomonadota > Alphaproteobacteria > Rhodobacterales > Rhodobacteraceae > JAPOUP01. The sequence continues at coordinate 19,961 of CBDAVS010000046.1, forward strand.
GCACGGCCCAAGAACTGGAAAGACGCGGACAAACCTGCCTTTTGCGCGGACAGCTAGGCTGTTGCAGAAAATGTTCGCCGGAGCGGAGGGTTTGATGCTGCAAAGCAGTGTACGTCGCCAGAGCGGTCATTGAATGATCTGGAGCATTTTTGTTTCTGACTTGTATTGCCAATTTAATGTTGACTCAGATTCGGAATCATATTTGATTCGGTGATAGAACGAATTAAAGAGAAACTATGCCTGCTCAGTCGAAAATCTCTCGCCGAATGTCTCAGAGCGCGGTTGTTCAGGCGATTGCAACTTACGGCCCCATCTCGCGCGCAAGCGTTGCCAAGCTCACAGGCTTATCAAAACAGACGATCTCGGAAATCGTAGGCAATCTTGAGGCGGATGGATGGGTTCGCACTGTTGGCCGGACCGAAGGGCATGTAGGTCGCCGCGCCGTTGTTTATGAAATCGCCCCTGACGCTGCGACCGTTGCCAGCGTCGATCTGGGAGGAACCAAAGTCCGGGTCGCCTTGTGCGACATGACGGGACGCGTCCTGGCTGAACGAGAGGAACCGACGGAACAGACAGGAGGCATGAACGTTGTAGAGCAAGTCAGCAGGATGGTGCGCGCGACCACCGCTGGTTTTGAATGTGGTGATCTAAAGTTTGTCGTTGTTGGTGTCCCGGGTGTTCCCGATATGGTCACCGGCGCAATCCACATGGCCCCGAATATCTCTGGAATAGATCAGATCGATCTTGCCAATGAATTGAATGCGCGGATTGGCGTTGAGGTTCTTGTCGAGAATGATGTGAACCTCGCCGCCCTGGGCGAGCGCTGGATGGACAGCCGAACCGACGAAGATGACCTCGTCTTTGTTTCCGTCGGAACAGGTATCGGAGCGGGCATTGTCATTGAAGGCAAACTCATGCGCGGCGTATCCGGCGCTGCTGGAGAGATCGGGTTTCTACCCTTCGGCGCAGACCCGTTTGAAGTAGAGAGTCTGCAAATTGGCGCGTTAGAGCGCGTGAGCACGACGGAGGCCATCATTGGCCAATATCAGGCCCTATCCGGCAAGACATTGAGTGTGCCCGCCATCTTCGATGCCGCAAATGCAGGCGACAGGGATGCAGAGCAAACGCTGGATAACGTGGCCATACAAATTGCACGCGCATCGGCCGCCATCATTGCGGTTCTCGATCCATCGTTGATTGTCATGGGCGGCTCAATTGGAGCCAGACAAGAACTGATGCAGCGCATCAGCAGGCTTTTGGATCGGTGTAGCTCACGCCCCGTTTCCATTCGGCCTTCGAAACTCGGCACGCACGCGGTACTGGCGGGTGGGGCATCAATCGCTCTTTCCCATTTGCATATGTCGCTCTTCGCTGAAGGGCAGAAAGGTGCAGAAATCCGCGTGCCGCCACCTGCTTACTCGACCTTTAAGGCTGGCGTGTCATGAGGGAAGAGTCGCTCCTGGAAAGGTTGACAGCTGCCCAAAATGCGCAGTCGGATGTAGCATTGCTGCGCGATGCCCTGGCCATCGACAGCGTCACAGGGGGCGAAACGCCGTTTGCCCAGTTTCTGAAAGAGCAGCTGTTCGAACTTGGCCTCAACACTGAAACCCGGATTTTTGAGGGGTTGCGCGAAAACGTCTGGGGCGTTCTGCCTCATGGCGGGCCAAACCTTATGGTGCTGGGTCATACAGACACTGTTCACGTGCGCGGTTGGGAAGACCATTGGCAGGATGATCCCAGAAAAAACCCGTTCGGTGGCGTCGAGGTCGATGGTCAAATCTGGTCGCGCGGTGCCAGCGACCTCAAGGGCGGGATTTGCGCCGCCATTGCCGGATACCGCCTGTTACAACATGTCGGCGTGCAACCGTCCTGCGGACTGACCTTCGCGTTTATTGGCGACGAAGAGAGCGGTGAGCCCGGTAGCGGCGTTAGCGCCGGAGTCAAGGATTTGGTACATCGCATCGCAGCAGGCGCGATCCCCCGCCCGGATTTTGCTGTCTACGTCGAACCTACGAACCTGGCTGTTTATACCGCCCAGATTGGCTTTTTTGTCGCCGACATCACTGTCACAGGCAAAACAGCGTATTTCGGCACTCCCGAACTTGGCATCGATGCCTTGAAAGCAACGCACCAGTTGCTGTCGCGCATCTGGGAACATGAAGCCGAACTGAATACGGGTCCGCGTCATGATCTTGTCGGCACATCTTCGATTCTGGTGACCGATATCGGGGGTGGTGGATTTATTGCCGTGCCTGGGGAATGCGGTGTGTCACTGATCCGAAAACTTCGACCCGGTGAAGCACTTGATGACGCGATCTTTGCCTTTCAAGCCGCTTTGCGCGTTGAAGATCTACCCGAGGGGATTGAGGTTGCGATCAGATACCCCGCCGGTCGGGATCATCCGAAGGGAGGCTCCCCGGTCGAAAATGATCCTAACCTTGCCGCGGTGGAGTTTCTGCAACACTGCATCCGGGAAATTCGGCCAGAGGCGGGCCAAGTTGGCGGTGCGCCTTATTGGTCGGAGATGCCATTTCTGACCGATCAGATAGGTTGCCCAACCGTCTATTGTGCACCAGGCGACATCTCTGTCGCACACACTTACGAAGAACGTATTGAGGTCGAAGAATACCTTGCTGCGGTGCGCGCCTTTGCGCTGTTTTTCGCAGGGTTCGGCGCATCTTACTCGCCACAAAATGAACCAACCTGAGGAGGAACTAATGACTTATCTGAAAACCGCATTGGCTGCGTCAGCATTCATCGCGCTGGCCACCGGCCTGAGCGCCGAGACAATCGGACCGAGCGGCGAAAACGCCACACCTTCATCGTCCGTTGTTGTGAGCGACGACCAGGTGGCAGCCGTTCAGGCGGCCGGATACTCCGCCGCCCTTCTTTGGCATGACCAATCCGACTTTGTGAATGCTGTCACCGCAGGCGCAAGCGATGAGTTTAAACGACTGGGCATCGAGGTTGTGGCTGTGACCAGTGCCGGTTTCGACGCCGCAAAACAGCGCAGCGACATTGAAACCGCGTTGGTGAAATCGCCGAACATCATTCTGTCGCTTCCATTGGACCCGGTGACATCAGCGGCGGCTTTTGAAGAGGCCAAAGAGGCCGGGGTTGCGCTGTCTTTCCTGTCGAATCTTCCAGCCGATTACAAACATCCCGAAGACTATGCAGCCATCGTGACCGATGACCTCTTCCAAATGGGCAAACAGGCAGCTGATGCTCTGGCCGCCGCCATGGGCAACGAAGGCACCGTCGGATGGATTTACCATGACGCGGCCTATTACGTGACCAACCAGCGTGACAATGCGTTCAAGACAACGATTGAGAATGACTACCCGAACATCTCTATCGTGGCCGAACAAGGCATCTCCGACCCTGCGCGTGCTGAAGAAATTGCAAACGCAATGCTGCTGAAGAACCCCGATCTGGGCGGCGTCTACGTCACCTGGGCGGGTCCGGCAGAAGGCGTTTTGGCAGCCCTGCGTGCCAGCGGAAACACCAGCACCAAGATCGTGACACTCGATCTTTCGGAGCCGATTGCACTGGACATGGTCCGGGGCGGAAACGTTGCGGCCATCGTCGCGGATGAAGCTTATGAATTGGGTCGTGCCATGGCAGCTAGCGCTGTGCTCGATCTTCTGGGTGAGGATGTGCCACCCTTTATTGTCGCGCCCGCGCTGTCGGTAACTGCTGACACTGTTGTCGACGGCTGGAAAAGGTCGCTGAACATCGACGCACCGGCCAGCCTGTCGTCCAACTAAGAACCTCCCTGGTGGGTCGCCTTCGGGCGGCCCGCTAAAGACCTGGAAAACAAAAGGCACCGTCGGATGGATTTACCATGACGCGGCCTATTACGTGACCAACCAGCGTGACAATGCGTTCAAGACAACGATTGAGAATGACTACCCGAACATCTCTATCGTGGCCGAACAAGGCATCTCCGACCCTGCGCGTGCTGAAGAAATTGCAAACGCAATGCTGCTGAAGAACCCCGATCTGGGCGGCGTCTACGTCACCTGGGCGGGTCCGGCAGAAGGCGTTTTGGCAGCCCTGCGTGCCAGCGGAAACACCAGCACCAAGATCGTGACACTCGATCTTTCGGAGCCGATTGCACTGGACATGGTCCGGGGCGGAAACGTTGCGGCCATCGTCGCGGATGAAGCTTATGAATTGGGTCGTGCCATGGCAGCTAGCGCTGTGCTCGATCTTCTGGGTGAGGATGTGCCACCCTTTACTGTCGTGCCCGCGCTGTCGGTAACTGCTGACACTGTTGTCGACGGCTGGAAAAGGTCGCTGAACATCGACGCACCGGCCAGACTGTCGTCCAACCAAGAACCTCCCTGGTGGGTCGCCTTCGGGCGGCCCGCTCAAGACCTGGAAAACAAACTGAGGCGGGCATGGAACAGGCTCTCATAAGACTGCGAAGCATGGATTTGCAAAGGAGCGTAATCTATTTCGGCTTTCTGGCGATCTTCCTGTTCTTCGCATTGACCCTGCATGATGATGGGTTTCTGACCAGTCGGAACCTGACGAATATCGTATTGCAGACCGCGCCGGCGACGATCATGGCAATCGGGCTGGTCTTTGCCCTCTCTGCGGGAGAAATCGACCTCAGCTTTGGTTCCATTGTCGCGGTCTCTGCCCTGTCAGCGGCAGTGGCCATGCAAAACGGACCGATGATCTTGGGCGTGGTAGCGGGGCTTGGTGCAGGCATCCTGATCGGGGCGTTCAACGGCCTGCTTGTGGCCTATCTGCGCTTGCCTTCCTTTCTGGTGACATTGGCCACCATGGGGCTTTTTGCCGGAATCGCGCGCTCCATGACTGACCTGCGCTCAATCCCCGTGATCAATGAAACCTTCACGGGCCTGTTTGGCTCGGGCCACCTGTTCGGCGTGCCGTCACTGGTGATCTGGAGTGTTGTGGCAGTCGCAATCGGTCATATCATCTATCGCAACACCCGCTTTGGCGCGCATGTTCTGGCCGTGGGTGACAATGCGCGCGCCGCTCAGGTATCCGGCATCAAGGTTCCACGCGTGCGCCTGATGGTGTTGACACTCTGCGGTGCAACCGCCGGGCTTGCCGGGTTGCTCTACGCCGGACGTATTCAGGCCGCGAAATACACCTTGGGTGAAAGCGACCTGATGACCGTGATCGCCGCTGTCATCGTGGGCGGCACGGCCCTGAACGGGGGCAAAGGCTCGATCATCGGTGCGCTTTTGGGATCACTGATGATGGGGATGCTCAATAACGGGCTGATCCTGATGGGGCTTCAGGTTTCCGACCAGATGATTGTACGCGGACTGATCATCCTGCTCGCCGTCGCAATCTCACTTCGCGAAATTCGCCGCTAGCTTTTGGAGGAACCCCATGTTTCTGGATCTACTCATCCGCCGCAATCCGCAATTCATTGAAGCCGCGACGTCACTGCATCAGCAGGGTAAAATCCCTGCAAACGCCTATGTCCTTGATCTGGACGCAGTTAAGCGCAATGCGCGCATTTTCTCCGAAGCCGCATCCAAACTGGGCCTGACCACATTTGCCATGACAAAGCAGGTTGGGCGGCATTCAGGGTTTTGCCAGGCTGTCATGCGTGGTGGGATCAGTCGATCGGTGGCCGTTGACATGCCGTGCGCCATCGCCTGCGACCGTGCGGGGCTCAAAACCGGGCATCTGGGTCATCTCGTTCAGGTTCCCCGACAAGAGGCTGATTTCGCCGCGAGCCATCTGAAACCCGATTTCTGGACGGTCTTTTCTGATATCAAGGCGCAAGAGGCGGCTTCCGCCGCCGAAAGAGCAGGCCGCGAACAAGCGCTCATGGCCCGCATCCAGACAGAGGGCGACACATTCTATCGAGGTCACGAAGGTGGATTTGAGGCGGGAGACATTGTTCATTTGGCAGACCGCCTCGACAGCTTGCAGGGCGGTCGGTTTGCCGGGATCACGACATTCCCCGCCCTCTTGTTCGATCAGGAAACGCGTAAGGTCAAACCCACGCCCAATCTGACGACCCTGAACAAGGCCGCAGAGGCTTTGGCGCAAACGGGGCGCTCAGATATTGCAATCAACGCGCCTGGCACAACGTCTTCTGCCGTTTTGTCCGCGCTCGCAGACGCCGGTGCAACGCAGGTTGAACCCGGAAATGGCCTGCACGGCACAACTCCGCTGCATGCAGTGGAAGACTTGCCCGAAGATCCGGCGGTTCTTTATCTCTCCGAGGTGTCGCACCACCATCGCCGCAAAGCCTATTGCTTTGGTGGTGGTCTCTATATTGACCCAATATTCCCAAAATACCAGGTTCGCGCCTTGGTCAGCAGCGGGCCGACTGCACAGCCATCAGCCCTGCGCGAGGTGGAAATCCCAGATTATTCTGCCATCGACTACTATGCCATGATTGAATCGGATGGTGAAACCGCCCCGGCTCCCGGCGATACTGTAGTGTTCGGCTTTCGGGGCCAGGCTTTTGTCACACGCTCCATGGTTGCGGGCATTCGCGGTGTCGAGAGCGGA
>CBDAVS010000047.1:0-296231 GCA_965201085.1 uncultured Rhodobacter sp.
GGAACGAACGCGGCGATGTCCTCACACCAGACCGGTTTGGCACCCATATGGCATGTCAAATGAACCGCAGGGTTCCACCCACCGGAGATCGCAAGACAGTCACATTCAACCCGATGGGTTCCGCTCGCCGAAGAAACCATGACCCGTCTAAGGCCGAGACGCCCGGAAGTATTCACGATATGCGCCCCAAGGTAGGTTGGATACGCGCCTTCAGCCAGTGCGTCCGGGCGACTGTCAACGACGGCGGAGATCTCAACGCCCGCTGAAGAAAGTTCCCGTGCGGTTCGATGCGCGTCGTTATTGTTGCCGAACACCGCCACTTTCGCTCCCGGGCTGACACCGAATCGGGTCGCATAGGTACGTACGGCGCTTGCCAGCATCACTCCCGGTCGATCGTTCATCGGAAACGCGACGGGTCGCTCATGAGCACCCGCAGCCAGAACGGCGCGTTTCGCGACGATTCGCCAGAACGTCTCAAGAGGGGCCGCCCCCGGGTCGGCGACATGTAGGGCAACCCGTTCCATCGCACCGTAGGTTCCCTGGTCATAGGCACCGGTCACAGTCGTGCGCGGCATAAGCCTCACATTGGCCATTGACCGCAGTTCATCGACGACAGAGTCGACCCATAGATGGCCGGGTCTGTCACCCACCTCCTCCCGTTCTCCAAGAAGTCGCCCGCCGAAGCGGTGGTCCTCGTTCGCCAGGATCACATCGACACCGGCCCGGGCCGCCGTCAGCGCGGCGATGAGCCCGGTCGGACCCCCTCCGATCACAAGCAGGTCGCAATGGGCGAACGCCCTTGAATAACGGGCCCCGTAAGCGTCTGGAGACAGCGCACCAGGTCCGGCCGCTCTTCGAATCAGCGGTTCGTAGACCCGCTCCCAGAACGCCTTTGGCCACATAAACGTCTTGTAGTAGAATCCGGCTCCAAGAAACGGCGACAGCAGATCGTTTATTGCCAGAATGTCATGGTTCAGCGTCGGCCAGGCGTTCTGGCTGTGCGCTTTGAGCCCGTTATAGAGTTCCTGCACCGTCGCACGAACGTTGGGGGTCCAGTCGGAGCCGCGACCGATTGAAACCAGCGCATTGGGTTCTTCACTTCCCACCGTCAGGATTCCCCGCGGTCTATGGTATTTGAACGATCGCGCCACGGTACGCACGCCATTGGCCAGAAGAGCCGAGGCCAGCGTGTCCCCGCGGAACCCCTCCAATGACTGACCGTCGAACTCGAAGGAAACCGGTTCCGCACGCTCGATCAATCCAGCACCCGCCAACCTCATTTTCGTGCCCCTGACACCAGTTCCGCATCGATCACCTCGTGCGTAACAGTGTTACGCGTCACCAAAAGCCAGGCACCGCAACCCGCCCGGTGGAACCAGAGGTCCCGTGTAACGCCTGCCGGGTTTTCCCGGAGGTGCATATAGCTATCCCAGAAGTCGGCGCCGGCGTCTGGTTCCGGACGATGCAGAGCTTCACCGGCACCCTTGTAGACGAACTCGCGTATGTCCCTTTCACCGCAGACCGGGCATGGTAGACGCATCAGACCAAACCTCCACTGTCGGTGGCACAGGGCTTCCGCCAGCCGGTCGTCGGGTGGCTCGACCAATCCACCGAAGTCCACAGGCGGTCATCGGCGGCTGCGAAACCCGCGGTCATAGCTCTTCGCCTGTCAATGAAGGTTATGCTGCGCACCCGTTCCTTCCTCATCCATCAGGCCCATGCCGGTGCGGAACCGATCCAGTCTAAATCCGGTCGCGGTTTCATACGGGCCGTCCGTCGCGATTAGATGCGCGAACGCGTAGCCGCTCGCGGGAACCGCCTTAAATCCGCCGTAACACCAGCCGCAGTCGATATAGAGCCCGTCTATGCCGGTCCCATCGATAATTGGCGAGCCGTCCGGCGTCATATCCATGATCCCGCCCCATGACCGCAGAACCCTAGCCTTGCCGATCATCGGCATCAGAGCCATCGCAGCCTCCATGACGTGCTCCACCTGCGGTAGGTTGCCACGCTGCGCGTATGAGGCGTACATGTCGAGGTCACCGCCAAACACCAATCCACCCTTGTCGGATTGGCTTATATAGAAGTGACCCATACCAAAACTTATGACATGGTGAATGACCGGCTTTAGCCCTTCGGTTACGAATGCCTGAAGTATGTGGCTCTCGATGGGGAGTCGCATTCCCGCCATGGCCGCCACCTGCCCCGACCGACCGGCGACGACGATTCCGACCTTACGCGCCCGAATCGGTCCGCGGGCTGTCTGGACACCGGTAACGCGACCGTTCTGGATATCGATTCCGGTCACTTCGCAGTTTTGGATCAAATCAACACCCCGCCGGTCGGCGCCACGCGCATAGCCCCAAGCCACCGCGTCATGCCTTGCGGTACCGGCCCGCCACTGCATGAGACCGCCATAGATCGGGAATCTGGGATTGTCGAAATTCAGATATGGAACCAACCGCCGCACGTCTTCCACGCTCAGCAGTTCCGCGTCATCGCCCTGGTTGCGGATCGCATTGCCGCGCCGAGCAAACCCATCACGTTGACCATCCGAGTGGCAGAGCATCAGCTGCCCTCTCTGGGACATCATGACATTGTAATTCAGCTCTCGCTCGAGATCTTCCCAAAGCTTCAGCGAATGGCTGTAGAATTCGGAATTGCCCGGAAGGAAATAGTTCGCTCGCACGACGGTCGTGTTTCGGCCGACATTTCCGCCACCTAGATAGCCTTTCTCCAACACGGCGATATCGTTAATTCCATGGTTTTTTGCGAGGTAATAGGCGGTTGACAGCCCATGCCCGCCACCACCGATCAGCACCACATCGTATTCGGGTTTTGGTGTCGGGTCGCGCCATGCCGGCTTCCAACCCTTGTTGCCACCGAACCCTTCCCTCAAGATTCTCCAAGCAGAATAACCCACCGCGTCCCTCCGGAAGACGACATTCGGGATGTAACCGCATCCTCGAACGCCTTCCAGTGCAATCGACATGTGATAGACCGCGAAGCTTCCACGTTTACGACCGGCACCGCGACCATGGGCTCCCGCGCTCGATAAGTCGCGTGCGCACCGCCAATCTGCTGCGAAGGCCGCTGAACGCGCGCATACGTAAATACGCGGCCTCAAATTGCGTTCCGGACACCTGGTCCAAACAGGATAATCGCCACCACCGTTGGAGACGCGTCCGTAAGCATCGGAATACCGAGCATCGAGCATATCGTGGACTTCGTTGTTCATAAGGGCGAGTGCCGTGTTTCCTTAACGGCGGCGTTGAGTTACAGGGCTTACCATTCGTTCAGTCGTGGAGAAGGAAATCGAATGCGTTTGACCTTATTGGTCGTGGTGGTGAGCTTATTGACAGGAGCGGCGGCAGCGAAATGCGGCGGCTCCTTTCCGGAATTCGTGAACGGTTTGCAGCGGGAAGCCCTCGATCGCGGGCATGATCCTGTTAGGGTCCGCAGCTTCTTCGCTTCGGTTCGCCACGATCCATCGGTGATTCGGGCCGACCGCCGACAAGGTGTGTTCCAGCTTCCATTCGTTGAATTCTCGAATCGGCTTATCAGTTCCCACAGGCTTGAGGTCGGAGCGTCAAAGTCGCGCGAGCATGACCTGCTCTTCGACCGGATCTGGCGCACCCACGGTGTGAGCCGTGGCGTTCTTTTGGCCCTTTGGGGATTCGAATCCGACTTCGGCGCCGTTCAGGGCGATTTCAACACTCTCAACGCATTGGTAACCCTCAGTCATGACTGTCGCAGGCCGAACCTGTTCCGTCCACAGATCTTCGCGGCGTTGGAGCTTTACCAACGGGGCGATTACAGCCCAACGGAAACAACGGGTGCCTGGGCCGGTGAATATGGGATGGTGCAGATGCTGCCGAAAGATGTCCTGCTAAACGGCGCCGACGGCGATGGTGACGGCAGGGTCGATCTGAAGACTTCGGTTTCCGATGCGTTGCTTTCGGGCGCCAGACTGCTTCTCCACCTAGGATGGCGCCCGGCGGAGCCCTGGCTGAGGGAAGTGAGTGTTCCACCCGATCTCGACTGGTCCCTGGCAGGCCTCGATACGACAATACCGGTAGCCGAATGGATCGATATGGGCGTTCGGGCAAAAACCGGCGAAATCGAAACCGGGTTGCCAGCGAATCTCCTGCTGCCCCAGGGCCGGAAGGGGCCGGCTTTTCTGGCCTATCCGAACTTCCAGGTGCTTCTGGAATGGAACGAGTCTTTTGTATACGTCATGACTGCCAGCCACTTTGCGACACGTTTGATTGGCGAACCGCCATTCGATCCTGGCTCTCCCGACCCCGGGCTGAACGGCGTCCAGATGATCGAACTGCAGGAACGCCTTGCCGCGAGAGGCTATGATGTCGGCAAGATTGATGGAATCCTTGGCCGCAGAACCCGTGCCGCGGTAAGGGATGTCCAGCAAAGGCTGAATCTGCCCTCCGACGCCTGGCCCACCGAGACTCTTCTGTCCAGGCTGTAGTTCTCGCGTTTGGCGTCAATACATGGACGGATTCCGTGCGCGACCGTTGTATAGGTTGTCTCGGCATCCGGCGTGCTGTCAGGCAAAGGTTGCATCCCGTCAGCGGCCTATCAACATTCCGGTGCGCGAAAATCGCGGTGCGAACGCAGGTCCGGTGATGGCCTATCGCAGTCTCCTCCCCCCGAATCCGGAACATCTCCGCTGACATTCCGCAATCCGCCTGACGGCGATCAGGCCCGAAACCGCCGCCTATCCTTGAGCCGTTCATGCGCATCCGGCGTTCCGTCATGGAAGGTGCCGAACCACTTGTCCCATGGCATCTCCAGATTACCGTAGTTCACCTCGAAATACCTGTGATGCATCTGGTGATGGAAGGCCCCAAGTGCGAATCGCCTTCGATCCTTCACCAACATGTTCTCAAAACCTGTATGGGAGGTCGCGGCGGTCAGAGCCTGATGCTGCATGTGAAACAGGATATGCACCGGGCCGGCAGGGACGACGAAATGGATCAGGATGGAACTGAAGAAGAGCATATGCTCCAACGGGTGCATGGAAAGTCCCGACCATGGGCCTACATTGACGTTCCGATGGTGCAGCGCATGGGCGAGGCGATAGAGCGGCCCCCAGTGCAGCGCCCTGTGAATCCAGTAGAAATGAAATGAAATCCAGACCGGCGTAAGCAGGAACAGTGCAACGAAAAATATGGGGCGTTCCGCAAATTCAAGTACCGGCACCCAACCATTGCCCATGGCCCAGAACAGAATCACTTCATAAAATGTCCATGTCCCGACACCAGCGGTCAATGTCCAGAACATGTTATCGCGCACCTGCCCGCCGAACGTGAACTTACGGCCATTCAGCATCAGGTCGCGTCGATCGAATTTCAGCTGGTCTCCCTGAAGTTTGGCACGATAGAAAAACCAGTGCAGTCCACCCGCGACAACGGTCATCAGCGCCATGTTGCGCAGCCAGAGAGCACCGATCCAGTCCCATGACAGCGACTTGGTCACTTCCAGGGATGGCTGAAGCCAGAGCCAACAAACCAACGCCAGGACGGCAAGGATTGAGTTCTCGGCCAGCCGTAGCCACCGCACGGCGAACCAGCCCAGCATACGCTTCGGATCCTGTGGCCAGGTGAAGAATGGCGACACAGGGATCGGCACCTCCGGAACATAATGCCATCCAGAAAGCTTTGGCTCTGAATTTTGCGAGGTGTCCTGCATTGGTCCTGACCGCACTGCCGGGTCCCGAATCGTTCTCCGAACGGAAACCATGCCTGAATGCGATGCATCCACATTGCGAGGAACGAAACGATATTCGACCGTATGCCGCGATTCACCGGTTCGCAAGAATGAGAGACGCACGGTAGTATGATCGGCATTTTGGTTCTACCTCCATGCTGGCAGCATCAGATGCAATGCAGCGAAGCGTTGCCCCCCCGGAAGGTGCGCAACTGTGGTAGGTGGAATGCGGGAGCCACGCTCACATCCAGTGAAGCGGCTGTGAACAAGCTCCCTTTCCCGAGAAACCCTTCGGAACCGTATGGCTCCGCGAAGACGGCCACTACACTTTAATCACCGCTAGGTCGCTTTCGACATGTCGAAAGCGACCTAGCGGTGATTGGCCACGCGCCGCATCCCCTCGCGAAATCCCTGAACGGATATCAAGCCAATTCCTGGGCATCGCTCGCTCCGTAAGCTCTACGGAGAAATCCATCCCGTGTGGCTTCTGTCTGACCAAGCGGGGATCAAGCACGGTCCGAAAGAGGTCTGGCTGCCCGTGTCCATGCCAGCGGGAATACCAGCACCGAAGCCAGTGGACCGCAGCCACGCGTACCTTAAGTCGAACGCGAACAAGGTTCACAACGCTGTAATTTCCACGACTTGCCATCGAACGGAATTTCGCAGCGCCTCAACCAAGCCCGCCATGAAATTTCATGCGCGGTAAGCGGCGGTGCGCTCGTCCCCCGTCAGGACATATGGTGCCGCAACGGGTTTGCCATCGGCGAAATACGGCGAACCGCCGGGTGCAAGACAGACTACACTGGACAGATGCCGCAGAACGGCACGACATCCGGCCCGATAGAATCCAAAATTGTCAGCCGGATGGGCATCTTCGGGCACATTCTCGGCGACAAAGCTGCCGGTAGCGGGCCCTATCACCTCCTCGGCATCAGGCATCGCCAGAAGCGGTATGCTCACATAGCGGAACCTCGGCGTGGCAAGCGTGTTGCTGAGCGGAGTGCTGCAGCAACCCGAATAACACCGCAGGATGCCGGATTCCGATAGCCTGAGGCACCGAAAGAACTCGCCGCCATGCGTGAAAGTGACCCTTCCCGGAAGAGTCTGGTAGACCGCGGACCCTCCGTTCCGGTCCAGCGCCTCGGTCGCTCCCAAAAACCTTACGAGTGCTCGACAATCACTGCAGTGGCAGATCACATGGCTTCCGTTTTCCGCCGACGCTCCACGCAGGCTTCCCCGTACCGATCCGCACCGGCAGGAGAGAAGCGCTCCCGCCGGATCCATCCGAACGGCCCCCTTAGAGTTTGTTCCATAAGTTGAGTGGTCCCGCAGGATGTGGCATTCCGGTTGGTGAAAGCAACCAAATCCGGAGATCGCCATGCCCTGGAACAGGACCACCCAACAGCTCCATAAGCGCCCGGACGACCACAGTCAAAACGATCTGACCGACGCCGAATGGACCATCATCGAGCCGATGCTGCCGAAGCAGGGAAGGATGGGACGGCCGCGCGAGGTCGACCTTCGGTCGGTGTTCGACGCGGTCCAGTATATCCTGTCCACGGGATGCCAGTGGCGCGCGTTACCCTCTGGATATCCACCGTTTTCCACCGACCGGAACTATTTTTACGCATGGCGGCGGAGCGGGCTCCTGGAGCGTCTCGTGCATCGTCTCCGGGACCTCGCGCGGCGGTGTTCGGGGCGCTCCGCGGAGCCGACCGCCGCCTCGATCGACAGCCAGTCGGTGAAGACCACGGAGAGCGGCGGGCCCCGCGGCTACGACGCCGGGAAGAAGGTGAAGGGGAGGAAAAGGCACCTGATCGTGGACGCCGACGGCACACCGATCGTCATGACGGTTCACACCGCCAACATCCAGGACCGGGACGGCGCACCGGACCTGATCGCGAAGCTGCTGGAGACGGTGCCCACGGTGTGTAGGCTGTTCGCCGACGGTGGCTACGCGGGTCCGAAGCTGCGGGACCGGCTTGAGGGGATGGGGTTGTCGAACGTGATCAGGATCGTCGAAAAACCGAAGAATGTCAAAGGGTTCACGGTTCTCTACCGCCGCTGGGTGGTGGAGCGGACCTTCGCCTGGATGGGCCGGTGCCGCCGCCTGTCGAAAGATTACGAAAGGCTCAGTGAGAACTCGCTGGCATGGGCGCAGCTGGCCGCCTGCCGGTTCCTGCTCAGGCGGGTGGCGAGGGCGTCAACTCCATGAAAAACAATAGTTTAATGATATCAGTGACTTATGATTCAAACTCTTAGAGTCCTTTCGCGCGGTAGCTTGTGGCAACCCGCCCGATCGCGACCAGATAGCTGGCCGTGCGCAGATCGGTCACGTCGTCGCGCTCGTTCCAGACCTGCGAGCAGGCTTGGTAGGCGATGCGCATCGTGTCGTCGAGGCCCGAGCGCACAAGTTCCAGCTCATCGGCTCCGCGAAGGTACTTCTCCTTGAAATCCGGGGTCATTGACCAAGCATCTCCGAGCCGTTCGTCAAGTCTCTGAAGCTCGGTCACAATCAACTGATGCCTTGCCTCTTCCTGACGCCTGCCCATCCGTCCGAACCGGATATGAGACAGGTTCTTGACCCACTCGAAATAGCTGACGGTCACACCGCCGGCGTTCGCGTACATATCGGGAATGATTACCGTTCCCTTCTTGCGGAGAATCTCGTCTGCGTTGGCGGTGACCGGCCCATTCGCCGCTTCGATGATCAGCGGGGCTTTGATATCCTGGGCGTTTCCGATGTGAATGACCCCTTCCAGCGCCGCTGGAATCAGAATGTCGCATTCACATTCGAGCACCTTCGCACCGTCTTCGATATACGTGCCATCGGAGTATCCGCCAATGCCACCGTGACTTCCAATCCAGTTGCGCACGGTCTCGATATCAAGTCCACCTTCGTCAACGAGCGCACCGTCGCGTTCGATTATGCCGACGACTTTCGCTCCATCCTCTTCGCAAAGAAATTTAGCTGCGTGGTAACCCACATTGCCAAGACCCTGCACGATGACCCGCTTGCCGTCCAACGTACCGCTCATTCCGGTCTTGGCGACATCCTGCGGGTGCCGGAAGAACTCACGTAGCGCATACTGCACGCCACGTCCGGTCGCTTCGACCCGTCCGGCGATACCTCCGGCATGCGGTGGTTTGCCGGTGACGCAGGCACGGGCGTTGATGTCGGTGGTGTTCATCCGGCTGTATTGGTCGGCGATCCAAGCCATTTCGCGCTCACCGGTCCCCATATCGGGCGCCGGGACGTTCTGCGAGGGATTGATCAGATCCCGCTTCGCGAGCTCATATGCAAAGCGGCGGGTTATCCTTTCCAGTTCGTGTTCCTCGTATTGCCTGGGATCGATGCGCAGCCCGCCTTTCGACCCCCCGAAGGGCGCCTCAACCAAAGCGCATTTATAGGTCATCAGCGCCGCCAACGCCTCCACCTCGTCCTGATTGACGCCCATGGCGTAGCGGATTCCACCCTTGACCGGTTCCATGTGATCGGAGTGAACCGAACGGTATCCGACAAACGTCTGAATCTGGCCCCGGAGCCGTACGCCAAACCGAACAGTATAGGTTGAGTTGCAGACGCGGATCTTCTCTTCCAGTCCGGGCGGCAGATCCATGAGCGCTACCGCCCTATTGAACATTAGGTCCACGGATTCGCGGAAAGTCAGTTCTGTTGTGGCAATCTGATTCATTGAGTCCTCCCTGGTCACCAGTTCCCGGACCGTCCGGCATTGGCGAAGCGATCCTACCGTGCCATCTCGTTTCAACAGCACAAACCCCGTGCTGTCCATAACCAAGTCTCAGCGTCCAGCACATTCTCGTGGACTTGCTCGATCAACCCGATCGGTCATGACACCTTCACGGCACCATAACCCCTCCACTATATTTAAGAGCCCTGCCAGATCAGTCAGGTTCCGCTAGGGTATCTCAAAGTCAATTTGACGTGAAATCCAAGTACCGGCGTCGGTGCGGCAATCAGTTCGACCGCTTGACCGCAAACCGAAGTCTCCTAACGCCCAAGACGAAAACAGGCGGGCGAACGACGCAGGTCCAAGATCGACCATTATGGTCGCCATTTCGCTCTCAAACCTGAACCAAGCGGCGAACCATGTTCCAATAAATGCCGGTAACGCGTTCGCGGCTCAGCCTTCCATCCGAACGAAACCATGTGTTCACACCGGTCAACATCGCGATCAGGGCCATGGTGGCGAGACGCGTATCCGGCACCGCAAAACATCCTGAAGCGACACCCGATTTCAGGATCGACTCAAGCTCGTCCTCGTAACGTCGCCGCAGATCGGCGATCACTGTGTAGTTCTGCGGATCGAGGTTCCGCAATTCCATGTAGGATATGAACGTTCCGTCCATCCGCTCCAGATGGTATGCGATGTGAAACCGGCAGAAACCCTTCAAACGGGTAAGCGCCTCTCCCGTAGCCCGCCGGGTCTGCCAAGCCTCCAGAAGCTCCTCCATGTGAACGCGCATGAGGTCAAACAAGAGCGTCTGCTTGTCAGGTGTGTAAAGATAGAGAGTTCCGACCTGTACATCGACGGCGGCCGCGATCTGGCGCATCGATACGGCGGCGTAGCCCTGTCGGGCGAAAAGGCTCGCCGCGGCTTCCCGAATGCGAGGTCCGGTTACGTTTGAATGCGATCCTCTCTTGCGGGCCATGCACAACCTTCATCCTTACGAGCTCTCATTTCAATACTGGAAACGGCAACGAGACCGCTCCATTGATGCAGCCAACGCATCTCTGACCACCGAGCCGAGGTGACGGACGGTTCCACTTAAGGGCGGGTCGGCACCAACCAATGCACGGGTGGGGAAGACATTGGAGATGCCTTGCGATTCGGAAAACCGGGGTCGATTTACCTCGATTGGCATAGATCGGAGCGACGGATCCAACGTTGTAGAACCACCTCGAATCCTTCTTTCGGACGCTATTTCCACATCTACCGGCTCCGGGTCGGGTCATGGACTCCAACGCGCTGGCCGGTGAGCGATCAAGACGTCATCCATGTTTCCCCCGAGATCCGTCCGAAAGCCCTGAGTTCATACAGTTCACCGCTTCGATGGTCGCGATACGAATTCCTGGCAAGACCGATCAGGTCGGGTTCATGCACGACCTCAACGCCTTCGGGGTTTTCGGAACAACCGCTTGCGTCCCGTCCGCGCAGGAAATAGATCGTGACATCAATTCAAGGCGTGATCCATGCGACAGTCACTTTCCTTCGGGCTTCTTGCCATTTGGCTCTGCGGCTGCGAAACCTTTCCACAGCTCGACGCCATGATCACCGAAGATGCGGAAAAGTTCGGCTATCCCCGATTGCTGCCCCTCGCACAGCAGAGAGCCTTGGGAGCGAGCGAACGGCCGTCGAATGTAATATCGAAACAGGAATTCGATGAACTGGCGGCACGGGCTCAGCGCCTCCGTGAGCGCGGGAATATTCTGCGGCAAAAACTCGCGGCCAGTAACTGAGCACTGCGCTCATTCCACCGATGGAGAGCAAAATGACCACTCCCCTTCGTCTGGGCATCGCCGGACTTGGAACGGTCGGTGCCGGTCTGGTCAAGGTGGCCCAGCGGCAGGCCGACCTGATCACCAAGCGTGCCGGCCGGCCGATTGAAGTCGCAGCCGTCTGCGCGCGTGACCGCCGCAGGGACCGAAATATCCAACTCGATGGATATGCGTGGGAGGACGACCCCGTCGCGCTTGCAAGACGCGATGACGTCGATGTCTTTGTCGAACTTATGGGAGGAGCCGACGGCCCGGCGAAGGCCGCGGTGGAAGCGGCCATCTCAGACGGGCGGGATGTCATTACCGCCAACAAAGCGATGCTTGCGCACCACGGTCAGATTCTGGCGGAGACCGCTGAATCGACGGGTGCCGCCCTGCGGTTCGAAGCTGCGGTAGCCGGCGGCATCCCAGTCGTCAAAGCACTGACGGAAGGACTGGCCGGCAATGAGATCAAACGCGTGATCGGTGTCATGAACGGCACCTGCAACTATATCCTGACGCGCATGCAGAACGCGGGATTCTCCTACGAAGAGGCGTTTTCGGAAGCGGACGGACTGGGGTATCTGGAAGCGGATCCAAATCTCGACATCGGCGGCATCGATGCAGGGCACAAACTGGCGCTTCTTTCCACCATAGCGTTCGGTACCCAAGTTGATTTCAGCGGTATGGAATTACAGGGTATTTCGCGGATCATGATCGAAGACATTCTTCAAAGCGCCGATATGGGTTTCCGCGTGAAGCTTCTTGGTGTGGCCCAGATTACCGAACACGGGCTGGAACAGCGCATGTCACCCTGTCTCGTGCCCGATGACAGCCCGCTCGGCCAGCTCGAAGGTGGAACCAATATGGTGGTTCTCGAAGGTGACAGTGTCGGTCAGATCATGCTGCGAGGTCCGGGCGCCGGTGCCGGACCGACGGCAAGCTCAGTTATGTCAGACGCCATCGATCTCGCGCGCGGGATACGTGTCCCCACGTTCGGGCAACCGGCCCGTTCACTCAGGAAGGTGCCCAGCATAAAATCCTCGGTTCCCGCACCATACTATATCAGGATGCTGCTTCTGGACCGACCCGGTGCGCTGGCCAAGGTCGCGGCGGCACTCGGAGATGCCTCGGTCTCGATCGATCGGATGCGACAGTACCGCCACGACGCTGCGACCGCACCGGTTCTGATCGTAACGCACAAGACCACACAAGAGGCTTTGGATACGGCGCTTTCAGGCATGGATTCCACCGGAGTCGTCAGCGAATCACCGATGGCAATTCGGATCGAAGAGGTCTGAGGCTTCGCATCGCGGCCAAATGCGCGTCGGATATCATTTCCGATATGCGGTTTCATAGTAATCTGCAACCTGCGGACCGCATCCGTCTATCGGCAAAACCTGCTACCGGGACTTGAATCAAATCGAGAGAATGTCCTTGAACGACCTAGGTCTCGATCCGACACGCGACAACACCAGAGCCAGGAAAGCAGGATTTCAGTTGACATGAGGTTTCGTGCAATCCGCGCCCGTTGCAGATTGTGTCTACTGGGACATTCGGGCACCGTACGCGATCGTCGGTGACCGATCATTGAGGCTGGAAACCGACAGTCCCGCCACCTGTTTGTATTTCGCCGCATGCAAAGCCAAATCCTCGCACGTGATCACACCCCCGATATGATTGAACTCACCGCTGCATTGATCCTCCACCCGTTGCAGGATCGCATCCGGACCTGATTCCCTATTCGCCAGCACCATCTGATTGACGGGTGGCCGAACCTCTCCTTCAAAATGCCTTTATCGCAGCGGAGTTCAGACCATGTTCTAGCAACTTGGCACCGAGAGCCCGGGCGTCAAGAATCGCCTGACCCGCGCCGTTCGAGCCCACCGGATACATGGCTTGGGCGGCATCCCAAATCAAGATAACCCGACCATCGGACCAACCGCTCGACGGATCACGATCAACCATGGGATATTCATAGATTCTATCAGCGGCGCGTATCAATGCGGGCACATCCAGCCAGCCGAACACCCAATCCTGAAACCATGGAAGGAACGCGCTGGAATCCGTAGCTCGATTCCAGTCCTCTTTCCGCCATGGCGTGGATGGGTCGAAGCGACGCTCGGCGATCCAGTTGATTTCAGCGAGCCCCGTGCGACGGTCGGCACGAGACAACGGATAGGCGACTAAGCGCTGGCTGTCATGCCCCGCGATAATCATCGAGGCGCCGGTCAGAAACGGGGTCGCCTGTGCCGCCCCTCTCCAGAGGATGGCGCCGTTCCAGATGGGTGGCCCTTCGTAAGGCCACATCTGCGCCCGAACGGCGGAATGTATTCCATCGGCCGCGACCAGCAACGCTCGCGAATCCTCGCCGGCGTCCAGAAGCAGTCTGACTTTCGCGGAATCACTATGGTAGTGTCCGCCAGAAAGCCGCCAAGCTGCGGTTTTTTCGCGGTAAATGACGGAATTCGCCTTGCGGGGATTCACCGGATATGGCAGTCAGGGGGCGATTTCACCACCATATGCCGCGGAATCCGGCAATCCTCCCCTTCAGGAGGCCCCCATGCGCAGGGTCCACGTCACCCAGCGGCGGCCCGGCGCCCCCGACATCAGGAGGATCAGGCCGACCGTGAAATCGAGGGACGACATCCCGGCGATCCCGATCGGCCTCCAGGACCTCCACGGCGACGAAGGGACCCGAAAGCGGCTGTCCGGGCTTCCGGGCAGGATGGTGCTTCCCGGAAAGAGCCGCTGGGTCGGCAGGCCGGGGATGGAACCGTTGACCATCCCGGTGCCGGGGGTCGTGAAGCGGGGTCCCGGGTGCGGTTTCGACCGGCTTCGGGAACCGGCGAACGGGCACCGGACGATCCGGCGAAGGCCGGAGGCCGGGCCACGGATCATGGGACGGATACGGATACGAATACCGGCGTCTGGTTGACAGCGTGTCGCTCCTCACGCCGGAACTTCCCGCCGAGGTCGGAAGGATGGTCGTGGAGAGGGGCCACAGGGTGGCCGGAAAAAAGCCTGGCGCCGCGTTGCGCGGCCGCCGTCATTCCTTCGTGGCCGGGACCGACGTCCACCATCCGACCGACCGCAGCCTGCCGATGGACGCGGCGCGGTGCATGGTCCGGGACGTGTCCCGGGCCTGCGGGGGGCTGGGGCTACGCGGCTGGCGGCGGAAGGAATGCCTTTGCGGAAAGCTCCGCAGGCTCTGTCCCGGTGTCGCCACGTCACGGCCCGCCAACCCGCGCCCGAGGGACGTGGAGGCGCCGCTCCGGCTGGCGCTGAAGCTGGCGGACAGGGCGGAGGCGGGCGGCGCGGAGATCGACGGTAAGTTGGGTATCCCGGGCCCATCGGACAGTATCCGGGGCTTCATCGGCCATGTCAGGCACCGGGCGGACCTGACCGGACGGCGGATCCTGAAGGGAGGGACGATCCCGCACCGCGGGAAGGTGCACCCGATATCCGGGCCGCACACGCGCTGGATATCGAAGGGAAAGGCCGGGGTCCCGGTGGAGCCCGGCGTCCCGGTCCGCGTCCCTGAGGACCGTCACGGATTCCTCCCGCACCATTCGGTGATGTGGGAGGGGAGCTACGTGGACGTGGCGGTCCCCATGGGCGGGGAGGCGCGGGCCCGGTTCCCCGACCTGTCGGTGGTGAGCTTCGACCGTGGTCCGCACAGCCCTCCGGACCGGCTGGGGCCTGCCGGGATGCTGGAGCTGAACGCCATGCCGCGGAAAGGCAGGCTGTCGAAGGCGGACCGTGTCCGGGAAAGCGGGGAGGCGTTCCGCGGGGCGCGGCGCGCCCACGCCGCCGGCGGGTCGGCCACCAGCAGCCTGGAGCACCGTGGCCCCGACCGGGTGCGGAGCCACGG
Organism: uncultured Rhodobacter sp.; assembly: GCA_965201085.1. Classification (GTDB taxonomy): domain Bacteria; phylum Pseudomonadota; class Alphaproteobacteria; order Rhodobacterales; family Rhodobacteraceae; genus JAPOUP01. The sequence goes on from CBDAVS010000047.1 coordinate 15,102, forward strand.
AAAGGAGGGTTTCGCCGGCGCCGTGGCGCTGGCGGTGCTGGCCGCGAACGTCCACCGCCTCGGCCTGATGCTCCGGGCGAGGGAGCGCCTCAGGCTCCCCGCCGCCGCCTGACCGGGGCGTCCACCGGTAAACCGGCCCATGGAAGGCCCCGCCGCTGCGGGCCCGCACCGGCGTGCCCGCGGGCCGGCGGAGGCCCGGATGTTCACCATATGTTCCCGCCACCGGCCGTCCCGTCGAAGCCCCGGGCGGCGCTCCGACGGGCCCGGCCACGGCCCCGTGAAGCGGAATCCACCGGATTCGGCCCGACCCCCGGAAAAACACGGGGTTTTCTGGCAGACACTATGGTATCCGATGGTCCGGTTTCCTGAGATCACGCAATCATGTCCAGCCCGCTTGACGAGTGCGTCGTACAGCGCGACCTGCAGCGCTCCGCGATTAACCGAATATTGCGGCCATCCGTAACCTGCGCCCAGCCCTCTGGGTTCCCTCCAGATTTCGCGACCGGTTTTCGTATAGAACCCGTAATCGACGGTGCGGATCGCGATCCGGTCCAACATGTCACCAAGCCCGAGATCCATCAGTTCACGCACCACCGTCGGTTGCAGGTTAATTCCTACCCCAATGGTCGAATGTCACTTACGGCGTCATGAATCCTGAACCTGACACCGACCTGGTGAAGCGTGAGGCCCATTGTCAAGCCAGCGATTCCGGCGCCACAGATCAACACAGTCATGACATCCCCCTTGCGCGGATAGGGTCCGCCTCTATTAAGGTACGGATATAGTTTCCATCCCGAGGGAACCATAGGCATGCCAACACAGATGTCCGACGTCATCTTCCATGACAGGATGCTTTCGCTCGGTCTGGCCCGTGTCACCGAAGCGGCGGCTATGGCGTCGGCACAGCTTGTCGGCCGGGGCGACGAAAGAGCCGCCGACGCCGCCGCCGTGACCGCGATGCGGGAACAGCTGAATCTGCTCGATATACAGGGTGTCGTGGTCATAGGCGAAGGAGAGCGTGACGAAGCACCGATGCTCCATATCGGTGAGGAAGTGGGCACCGGTAACGGTCCAGAGGTCGATATCGCACTCGATCCGCTTGAAGGCACGACGCTGGCCGCCAAAGACATGCCCAACGCGCTGACTGTCATCGCGATGGCGGCACGCGGCACGCTACTGCATGCTCCCGATGTCTATATGGACAAACTTGCTGTGGGACCGGGATTTCCGGAGAATGTCGTCAGTCTTGAAATGTCGCCCTCCGAAAGGGTCAACGCGCTGGCCGAAGCGCGCGGCTGTGCTCCCGCGAACATCACCGTCTGCGTCCTGGAGCGCCCCCGACATGAACGTATGATCGAAGAAATCCGTGATATGGGAGCGGCCATCCGGTTGATCACCGATGGAGATGTCGCGGCGATCATTCATTGCGCGGAGTCGCAAGTTACGGGTGTCGATATGTATATGGGAGCCGGAGGTGCTCCGGAAGGCGTTCTGGCCGCTTCCGCCCTGAAATGCATGGGCGGGCAGATGTGGGGAAGGCTGCTGTTTCGCAATCCGGACGAACGCAGACGCGCCGAGAATGCAGGAATAAACGATCCGAACCGGATCTATTCGCGTGACGATATGGTTACCCAGCATGTAATTTTTTCGGCGACGGGTGTCACCGATGGCACTGTAGTCAGCGGCATGAAGCGCCGGCCCGGCTATCTTGAGACGGAGACACTGCTCATGCGATCCAAGACCGGTTCGGTACGCCGCATGCGTTACCGAAATCCCAGAGGGTGAACCGGTGAATTCACACACCAAGAAACGCTGTTGCCTTACGCGCTTTTGCAATGCGGTCACCTTCTTTCTCAAGCTCAGTCGTTTCGCCAACTCCATCTCTTCGACCGGCGGCAAATACGGATCGATCAATTTCAGCGGGAGAGATGGTATTGCGGAGCCAATTTTCCCAAAATTCAAGCGGGAGGACCGTCGCCGTCCTGTTGACGGTGAAATGCGAAAGTGGATCAATTACACTATGGTCGAGGTGGCGAGTGACAGTCAAGTCATAGGCAGGTTCCGAAGCGGAGATTATCTGATAAGACAGGTCATTCCACTGCCTATTCTGGCTGGTTTAGGTTCGGAAATCCGCATATCAGCCACATCAGACACCCTACCATTTGATACGGGCACGGAGGACGAGCGGGAATTGCAAAAGAATCGGCTCCCTGCAGTTATGGCCTCCACTCCCGCTCGGATCAGTGGCCAGTTCTTATGGCCTGCGAATACCCCCTTGCCCCGGCCTGACGCATGAACGGGTTTCTTGGAGTTGACCGCTCCCTCAGTGGACGGCGTTGGGCCGGACCCGGAATTGAACAGCAGAGACAGAGCACCGCAATGGAACAGGCGACCGGACTGCCCGCCGCAGTCTGCTCGATTCTGGCTCGCCAAGGCATAAAGGCGAGCGAAGCGGAACTTTACCTCTCACCTAAACTGCGAGATCTCCTACCGGACCCGATGATCCTGCGCGACATGGACAAGGCGGCGGAGAGGCTCCTGGCCGCGGTCCACCAACGTGATCGTATCGCCATATTCGCCGATTACGACGTCGATGGAGGTGCATCGGCGGCCCTGCTCGTATCCTGGCTTCGTATGCTGGACCGTGAAGTAACCTTATATGTCCCGGATCGACTCGATGAGGGCTATGGTCCCAACGTCCCCGCCATGCGGGCTCTGGCGCGGGATCATGACCTGATAATCTGCGTCGACTGCGGTACGCTCGCCCATGAGCCGATCGCCGCCGCCTCCGGGGCGGATGTTCTGGTCCTGGACCATCATCTAGGAAGCGAAACCCTACCACCTGCCGTCGCCGTCGTAAATCCACACCGTCAGGACGAGTCCGGTGAACTGGCATACCTCTGCGCAGCTGGTGTGGTGTTTCTGCTTCTGGTCGAAGCGAACCGCCGTCTTCGCGACACAGGGCCGGAGGGACCGAATCTGATCGAGTTCCTTGATCTTGTCGCACTTGCGACGGTAGCGGACGTCGTACCGCTCGTAGGCCTCAACAGAGCGCTCGTAAGGCAAGGACTTATAGTGATGGCGGCGCGGCGCCGTCCGGGACTTGTGGCACTGGCGGATATCGCGCGCGTCGATTCCACACCGAAGCCCTATCATCTGGGTTATATGATCGGTCCCAGAATCAATGCGGGAGGCCGCGTGGGTAAGGCCAATCTCGGCGCAAGGATTCTGTCGACCGAAGATCCCCACGAAGCCGCCGGCCTAGCCGGACGGCTGGACCTGCTCAACACCGAACGTCGCGGCATCCAGGACCGTGTATTCGTGGAGGCCATGGAACAGGCGACCGAGCGAGGGTTGGATGGCCCGCTGGTCTGGGCCGCAGGCGATGGCTGGCATCCCGGGGTCGCTGGAATCGTGGCGTCGCAACTTAAGGAGAAATCGAACCGTCCGGCGTTCGTAATAGGTTTGGACGGAGAGCTTGGTCGGGGATCCGGTCGGTCCGTCAGCGGCATCGACCTAGGTGCCACGGTGCATCAGGCGCTATCGGAGGGATTGCTCGTGAAGGGTGGTGGGCACCGGATGGCGGCGGGCCTGACCGTTGAGCGTGACAGGCTGGAACACGCGATGAAGCGGATCGGGGACCTGCTGGAGCGGCAGGGAGCCGCGAGAATCGGTCCGCGTGACCTGACACTGACAGGAATGCTGATGCCCGGGGGTGCTTCGGTCGAACTGATCGAGCGGATCGAGGATGCCGGTCCGTTCGGCGCGGGTGTGCCCGCACCCCGTTTCGCGTTCCCATCCGTTCGGATCACATATGTACGGCGGGTGGGTGAGAAGCATTTGAAACTAACAGCCACGGACGGGTCGGAAGCCTCGCTCGAGGTTATAGCGTTCGACGCCTTTGGCAGCGAGATCGGGCCCGCCCTTGAATCGCATGGCGGCGCACCTTTTCATTTGGCCGGCCGACTGGAAATAAATCACTGGCGTGGACGTCAGATACCCCAGCTTCGGCTGGAGGATGTGGCGCGCGCCGATTGAAAATTCATGCAGTTCCGAAAATCCTAAAACTTAGAGGTTGCAATCCAAAATATCTTGCGCGATTAGGGGCGCATAACTCGCTGATGGCCCGTTCGTCTATCGGTTAGGACATCAGGTTTTCAACCTGGGAAGAGGGGTTCGATTCCCCTACGGGTCACCATCTTCCGCTGCAACACCAATAACGTTAGAGCTTTGCGGAACGACGAGTACCCCGAAAGACAGACGTGGGACACACTAGCCCCGTTTTGGGTCGCCCGGTGCGGAACGGTTTTACACATGCGCGCGCTTCGCCGTCATGGTCGATTGACGGGCACGTTGTCGAAGTCCGGCACGTCCAACCCAAGATCAAGATTCACGGAAAGGTGACGGATTTGCTACCGTATGACCCAGCACAGTCCCTTACCCATGGGTCGCGGGAAGTCGGCGACATTGTCGAGAAGCGCCTCGAAAATCTCGGCCATTCACCACTGTTAAGTTCTGGTGAAATTGCGTGTGCCCCGCGCACGCGTGAGGGCGTTTAAGTCATCCGTCACCACGTCGTCGGCCATGCGGGCCTCGCCGATGCGAAACGCCATTTCATGGGTTTCAGCGTCCAGCATCGCTCGATCGATGTCGTAGGCTGGCACCAGATCGGGTTTGGGTCCCGGTGTTATGCCCGAAAGTTGGTGACGGGGCGTGAGGGGCGGCATATCATGGCGGTGGAACGAACGCCGTCAATTCCCGATGGGAAAGGGATATTCCATATGACCGGGTCTACGGTGATACAGTCCGCGCGTCCATCGGGGTTTTCACCGGATCCGCCTGGCGGAGGTGATCGGGGCGGGGGGCCGGGAGCTGCCCGGCGCCGCCGTCCGGGCCGGGGTCGCGGATTTCCTGGCCCGTCACGGGCACCTCGTTGACGAACAGGGGCGCAGGTGCGTCGTTCGCCACGGGACCCTGCCGGAGCGGGAGGTGATGACGGGGACCGGCCGGGTGCGCGTCGAGGTTCCGCGCGTACGGGACCGAAAGGCCGGTGTCGCCGACGGCGACAGGATCGGGTTCCGGTCGTCCATCATGCCACCCTACCCCAGAAAGGCGAAATCGGGCGGGGACCTTCCGCACCGACTCCACCTCAAGGGCATCCCGCCGGGTGACTTCGGAGAGGCGCCAGTGGCGCTTCCCGGGACGGACGCGGAGGGGCCGTTCTCCTCGACGGGGCCGGGGCGACCTGGAAGGAGGAATAGGGGACCCGGCGTACGAGGGACCCCTGCGGCAGGCGTTTCGTGTACTTATGGGCGGACGGGGGCTGTTTAACGCCCCTTCCGGACGGGGCGTGAAATCCGGATGGCCGAGACGAAGGACGACGCCAACGCGGCCTTCGACCGCTTCGTCGGAAACCACGGCGTGAAATACGAAAAGGCATTGGACAGTCCGGTCAGGGATCGGGACGGGCTCCCCGCCTTCCACCACTTTCCGGCGGAGCGCCGCAGGCACATCGGGACCACGGACCCCACCGGGAGCATGTTCGCCACCGTTCGCAGCCGGACCCGAAAGACCCGGGACTGCCTGAGCGGAAAGACCGCCCTTTCAATGGTTCGCCGCCTCATGATGTCCGCGAAGGGCAACCGGCGCAGGCTCCCGGCGCCGAGCCGGCTCCCGGAGGTCATAAGGGGGTTGTGTTCAGTGACAGGATAATACAGGAGAGCGCCGCCGCCTGATCAGATCGCCCCGTCACCAACTTTCGGGCATAACTCGGTCCCGTATAATGCAACGCATAGTTAGTGTCTGCCAGAAAACCCCGTGTTTTTCCGGGGATCGGGCCGAATCCGGCGGAGTCCGGCTTCACGGGACCCTGGCCGGGCCCGTCGGAGCGCCGCCCGGGGCTTCGACGGGACGGTCGGTGGCGGGAACATATGGTGAACATCCGAGCCTCCGCCGGCCCGCGGGCACGCCGGTCCGGGCCCCGCAGCGGCGGGACCTTCCATGGGCCGGTTCACCGGTGGACGCCCCGGTCAGGCGGCGGCGGGGAGCACGGTGCGCTCCCTCGCCCGCGGCATCAGGCCGGGGCTGTGGACGTTCGCGGCCGGCACCGCCAGCGCCACGGCGCCGGCGAAACCCTCCTTTCCGTGGCTCCGCACCCGGTCGAGGCCACGGTGCTCCAGGCTGCTGGTGGCCGACCCGCCGGCGGCGTGGGCGCGCCGCGCCCCGCGGAACGCCTCCCCGCTTTCCCGGACATGGTCCGCCTTCGACAGCCTGCCTTTCCGCGGCATGGCGTCGGCTCCGGCATCCCGGCAGGCCCCGGCCGGTCCGGGGGGCTGTGCAGACCACGGTCGAAGCTCACCACCGAGAGATCCGGGAACCGGGCCCGCGCCTCCCCGCCCATGGGGACCGCCACGTCCACGTCGCTCCCCTCCCACATGACGGAACGGTGCGGGAGGAACCCTTGCCGGTCCTCAGGGACGTGGACGGGAACGCCGGGCTCCACCGGGACCCCGGCCTTTCCCTTCGATATCCAGCGGGTGTGCGGCCCGGATATCGGGTGCACCTTCCCGCGGTGCGGGACCGTCCCTCCCTTCAGGATCCGCCGTCCGGTCAGGTCCGCCCGGTGCCTGACATGGCCGATGAAGCCCCGGATACTGTCCGATGGGCCCGGGATACCCAACCTGCCGTCGATCTCCGCGCAGCTGGCCTCCGCCCTGTCCGCCAGCTTCAGGGCGGGCCGGAGCGGCGCCTCCACGTCCCCCGGGCGCGGGTTGGCGAGCCGTGACGTGGCGGCACCGGGACAGGGCCTGCGGAGCTTTCCGCAAAGGTATTCCTTCCGCCGCCAGCCGCGCGGCCCAGGCCCCCCGCAGGCCCGGGACACGTCCCGGACCATGCGCCGCGCCGCGTCCATCGGCAGGCTGCGGTCGGTCGGATGATGCACGTCGGTCCCGGCCACGAAGGAATGACGGCGGCCGCGCGACGCGGCGCCAGGCTTTTTTCCGGCCACCCTGTGGCCCCTCTCCACGACCATCCTTCCGACCTCGGCGGGAAGCTCCGGCGAGGGGAGCGGCACGCTGTCAACCAGCCGCCGGTATTCGTATCCGGAACCGTCCCCGTCCCATGATCCGTGGCCGGCCTCCGGCCTTCGCCGGATCGGGATGTGTTGGTTCGCCGGTTCCTGAAGCCGGTCGGAACCGCACCCGGGACCCTGCTTCACGACCCCCAGCAACAGGATGGTCCACGGTTCCATACCCGGCCCGCCGACCCGGCGGCTCTTTCCGGGCAGCACCAGCCGACCCGGAAGCCCGGACAGCCGCTTTCGGGTCCCTTCGTCGCCGCAGGGATCCTGGAGGCCGATCAGGATCGCCGGGATGTCGTCCCTCGATCTGACGGTCGGCCTGATCCTCGTGATGTCGGGGGCGCCGGACCTCCGCCGGGTGTCGTGGACCCTGCGCATGGGGGCCTCCTGAAGGGGAGGATTGCCGGATTCCGCGGCATACCCTGACCGCCATATCCGGTGAGTCTTCGCAGGGCGAATTCCGTCATTTACCGGCCCCAGTGCCAGTCTGAAGTGCAATCCCGGCCCACACCCGGAGCGAGGGCGAAGCCCGGGCGGACCGGGCGGGCCGGGATTGAAGGATTTTCCGGCCAGGGGTCCGGATTCCGCGTGGAATGCGGCGGCTGTCCCTTCGGATCCGAGCGTATCCGGGCCTTCCGCCGGCCGCAAGGCTCCGCGGCGGGACCGCCCGGGCAAGGGAGGGCGGAGCCCGACCGAAACCCGGACGGTCCCGCCGGTATGGTCCTTTCCTCCCGCCAGCCGACAGGTCCAGGCGCCTCAGGGAGGCTGCGCCAGGCCGATCGCCTCGGCCGGCGTCAGGTAGCCGGGCGCTTTGCGCGGACGCGCGTTCAGGATGTCCTGGACCTCCCTGACCCGCGCGTCCGTGACCTGACGCAGATCCGTTCCCTTCGGAAGATACTGACGCAGCAGCCCGTTGGTACGCTCGTTCAGACCGCGCTCCCACGAGTGGTAGGGCGTCGGGAGGAAGAAGTCCGCACCGAGCGCTTTCGCCACCTTCGCGTGCTCCGCGAACTCCTTCCCGTTGTCCGCCGTGACCGTGTGCACCGGGATGCCGGTGGACCGGAGCATGCGGACCATCGCCCTCCGGACCTTCTTCGCCTTCTTCCTGCCAACCCTCCGGAGAAGCGTGAATTTCGACGCGCGGTCCACGAGCGACACCACCGCCCCCCTGTGGGCCCCGCCGATCACGGTATCCGCCTCCCAGTCGCCGATCCGGGCCTTCTCCCCGACGGTCTCCGGGCGTTCCGGGATGTCCCTCCGGCCCGGGATGTGGCCCCGGCCCGCGTGGCGGCCACCCTGCCGGTTCGGCTTCTTTCCCCGCCGCCGCAGGTGCGTCCAGAGCGTTCCGCCGTCCCGCCGGTCGGCCCTGACCAGGTCGTATATCCGCTGCCTGCCCACCATCTCCGGATCCTCCAGCCGGAGGCGGCCCGGGACCTGTTCCGGGCTCCAGCCCTCCGCAAGCTTCGCCACGACCCGCTCCCGACGCTCCTCCGTCAGCTTCCGCGGAACCGAAGAGGCATCGCTCCGGCGCTCGGTGGCCTTCCTCTGCGCCTGCCTGTGGCGGTAGCCCCGACCGCCGGCGTTGCGCCGGAGCTCCCGCGATACCGTGGACGGGGCGCGCCCCAGCCGCCTCGCGACGGCTCCGTTCGAAAGTCCGCTTTTCCCCAGCGCGTAAATCTGGCATCTCCCGTCGAAGGTCAGATGGCGGTAGCCCTCGGGCATGACACTCTCCTATCCCGCGCACAGGGACTGTCGCCGCTATCTGGCCGATCCGCAATATCCTGCGCCCACGGCGCGGCTTCCCACCACCCGAAGTGTTGCACTTCAAACCGGCACGGGGGGCTAAAAAAATCCGCAGCCTGGCGGTTTTCTGGCGGACACTACATTACTGGTTCTGACAGCACATACATACGCTGAATGCTGCCACGCCATACAATCCGTGTGGTCTCAAATCTGGCCACTGACCGGCTTCAGGAAGCGCAAACACCACATGAGAACTTGCCGCGAATTCAATCTCGTTGAGCGCCAACGCCTTCAACGCCCGTGAGGCAAGTCACCTGAACGCTTTTCCGATCCTGAGCTGAACCATATGCGTAACACTGCCATTCAGAAAATCATTCCGCCACCATTTCGCGAACGATCCACAGGATGTTGCTGGAAAGACCTGAACTGGACCCGCGATTCGTCAAGTGCCCGGCGCATTCGATTGCTGTCGAAATTTGAACCCGTAAGACGAAAAATCCGCCGTTTCCACAGCCGACCCGCAGAATCTACTAGACACTCGGTGGAACACCGTTGTATTGGCCATCCGGTGTTCCGGCGTAGCTCAGCGGTAGAGCAGTTGACTGTTAATCAATTGGTCGTAGGTTCGATCCCTACCGCCGGAGCCAACCCATTGATCCAACCAAACCGAGCCGGTCGCTGCGCCTGAAATTGGTGGTTACCTGTCTGTGAGGGAAACCGTAGCGGAAAACGCTGGTGGCGGGCCTGAACGGTACAGATCTGTCCCGTGGCTCATCAAGCGTTTTCCTTGCCTCACCTGAGAGGCGATGTATGCGCGGTCCCCAATCCAGAGACGTTTCGGCTCAGAGCGAAGCGAATGGAGGATTGATCGAAATCAGACAACCAACCCAGGACCCGACCAAGCGCCCGGTATCACGGAATACAGACATCGCCTCTACAGATTGAAGTCTGGCTCTTTCAGGATGCGGGACCGCTTCGCTCACCGAAATCAAATCCGCTGTGACATTGCCGGAATTTCGATTTACGGGATTGGATCACAACTTCAGAACATGGTTCTCTACCTCCATGCGCGAAACCTACGCATGCCCAATAGGTATCACGATGCGCCGGCGCCGTATAGCTGACGCGCCGTTCGGTCAAAATTCGGTGCTTGCAAATCCGGTCCCATCCTGCGATTCCCATCAAGCTCCACCAATCAGGATTTCGGTATGTGCCCGCAGCATAAACCATTGATCTTCCAGCTGAACGAATCCCCGTTCCGTCCACCAATCGACGGTATTGGAAGCTGGATGTGGTGACTGCCACCCGCTACCTGTCGCTCGAACTCGACGGGATGCGCTGCGCATCGTGTATCGACCACGTTACCCGGACGCTATCCGTCGTACCGGGTATATCGCATGCATCCGCCAACCTGGTGACCGGATCGGCACACATCGAATACGACGATGACTCGGCTATTCAAAATGCCGTCATCGCCTTGGAGAATTCAGGCTATCCGACAAAGACCGTCACGACAGTTCTAGGTATCGACAACATGCACTGCGCCTCCTGTGTCGGCAGGGTCGAGCGATCATTGATGGAATCACCCGGCGTTCTTAAGGGTACCATTAACCTTGCCGCAGGAACGGCTCATATACGATACCTCAGAGGTGCGGCCACACCAGCGACGCTGGTGCACGCGGTCAACGAAGCCGGATATTCGGCAAGCCCAAAACAGACTGGCATCTATGCCGATGGCCACCGGTCTCGGGATGCACCCAGTCCTGCCCACATCGCTCTGATCGCCTTGCTGCTGGCCCTACCCGTGTTCACCCTTGAGATGGGCGGGCACCTGATCCCCGGCGTCCATCATATGGTCACCGAAACCATTGGTATCCAACAGACCCGTTATCTGCAGTTCGCCCTCACCACCCTTCTGCTGTTCGGTCCCGGCCTGAAATTTTTCACAAGAGGCTATCGAGCGCTTCTGAGAACCGCGCCTGACATGGACTCGCTTGTTGCGTTGGGGACCTCGGCCGCATATTGCTACTCATCGGTGGCAACCTTCGCACCGTCGATTCTGCCGCAAGGCACCAACAACGTCTATTTCGAATCAGCCTCGGTGATCGTCGCGCTGATTCTGCTCGGTCGATGGCTGGAGGCGCGCGCAAAGAACCGAGCGGGTACCGCCATTCAACGCCTGATCGATCTACGGTCAAAGACGGCGTGTGTCGAACGCAGCGGTACCACGGTGGAACTGCCACTTGAAGAGATCAATGCGGGCGATGTGATCGCCATACGACCCGGCGAACGGATCCCCGTCGACGGTAAGATTATCTCCGGCAGGTCGACCATCGACGAAAGCATGATCAGCGGAGAGCCTCTACCCGTTGAAAAATCCGACGGCCATTCCGTTATCGGTGGGACGTTGAACGGTACCGGAGCGCTACGGTTCGAAGCGACGGCAGTTGGCGCGGATACTGTTCTGGCACGGATCGTGGATTCGGTGGAACAGGCTCAGGCGGCCAAGCTTCCAGTCCAGGCGCTGGTAGACCGCATAACCACCTGGTTCGTACCCGCAGTCATCGCGACCTCGATGCTGACCGTTGCCGTCTGGCTGGTATTCGGCCCCGATCCAGCATTGGGTTCCGCGCTTGTGGCCGGCGTGTCCGTTCTGATCATCGCCTGCCCATGCGCCATGGGGCTCGCCACTCCGACATCGATATTGGTCGGGACCGGACGGGCAGCGGAACTGGGTGTGCTTTTCCGCCGAGGCGACGCACTTCAGATCCTTCACGAAACCAAAACCATCGCGTTGGACAAAACGGGAACCCTTACCGAAGGGCGTCCAAGCCTGGTTGATCTTCAGGCGACGGGTGCTTTCGGGCGCACCGAACTCCTGCGTCTGGCAGCGGCGGTCGAGACCGTTTCGGAACACCCGATCGCAAGCGCCATAGTGCAGGCCGCTGAGATCGACGGGCTGAAACTTCCCGCCGTTTCGTGGTTCGAGGCCAGTTCAGGTTTCGGAGTCGCCGCGACAGTCGATGATCAAAGGGTGGTGATCGGCACCGAACGATTCCTCGAACGGGAAGGCATCGACATCAACACGCTTCGCCCGCTCGGAGAATCCTACGGCCAAAACGGCCATACAGTGGTGTTTGTCGCCGTCGACGGTGGCGCCGCCGGTGCCCTGGCTGTTAGCGATCGCATCAAACCTTCGGCACCTGAGGCGATCGCCGCACTGAAGGCACTCGGGCTGGAATCCATAATGGTCACCGGAGATGGCCAGGGCGCGGCGAATAGTGTCGCAGCACGGATCGGAATCGATCAGATCGTGGCGGGCGTATCGCCAAATGGCAAGGTCGACGCGCTGCGGGCACGACACGAAGCTGGACGGCGGATCGCCTTTGTCGGCGATGGTATCAACGACGCCCCAGCACTCGCCACTGCGGATGTGGGGATCGCTATCGGTTCCGGAACCGACGTCGCGATCGAAACGGCGGACATTGTTTTGATGTCCGATGACCTGCTTGGCGTGTTAAACGCGATTGAAATCAGCCGTCGCACGATGCGCAACATTCGGCAGAACCTGTTTTGGGCGTTTGGCTACAACACGCTCTTAATTCCCGTGGCTGCGGGCGTCCTATACCCGATTTTTGGCCTGACTCTCTCTCCGATGCTAGCGGCGGCCGCCATGTCGCTGTCAAGCGTTTTTGTCGTGTCAAACGCGCTGCGTCTGCGATGGATAACGCGATCGCCAACGGGACAGGAAAATACCCAGACCATGCGCCGGAACCCGGCCTGACGCGGCACCCCACCGATGAATCCTGACTCAGGAACCGGCCGCCTCAACTCCGTCAGCGATCACGCAGCGTTCGAGCATCCGACCGGCAAACGGGTCAACCAGACCGACATCGCTCAATCGAGGCCCCGGATTGCACACAAGCGAAGCGCCGAAGAGAGCTTTGAAAACCAGGTAAGGCGGCTCCCAGTCAACAAGCCCACCGATCTTTGACCGCACCGCCTCAAACCCAGCGGCGACCTCCTCCAAGGTGTCACCGCTGATGAGTCCGGCAATCGGCAACTCCAGCCGGGCCACCGCTTCCCCGGATCTCACAACCGCAATGCCTCCACCCATCGCGCGGACAGTGTTTGCGGCAACCGCCATATCCTCCGGTTCCCGACCGAAAACGGTGAGGTTGTGGCTGTCATGCGATACGGTGGTTGCAAAGGCTCCTCGCCATTTCCCCCAGCCTTCCAGAAACGCGACCCTAACGGGTGTATATCGACCGTAGCGGTTCACAACCGCCATGCGTACCATATCAGCGGGAAGCGACAGCACTCCATTCTCCACCTCGACGACTCTCTCTCCCCATTCCGGAAAACGCGGCTTTGACAGCACCGCGATTCTGGCGCGTGGACCCTTCGCCGAAACTTCGAACTCTTCCTCGCTTACGACCTGCGCCTTCACGGTCCGCAGCAGTTCGGTCGAACAGGGCGTCTCCTGCGGCGGATCAGGAAACGCTCCGCTGGCCGCTACCATGCGACCGTTCACGATCACGACCTCGACCTTGACGGCGGTCAGATCCGATACCAGTATCAGGTCAGCCCGTTTACCGGGCGCGATCAAACCGAGATCCCGCCGACCTATCCGTGAGGCAGCGTTCAGGGTGGCGGCCCGATAGGCCCATTCAACGGGAAGTCCTGCCTCGATCAGCAACCGAATCACATGGTCAAGAGCACCATTGTATATTAGGTGGTCCGGAAACACGTCATCCGTGCAGAGCGTTACCGTCTGCGGCAGATGCCCGAGATCGACAAGCGTCCTGGCGAATTCCGGCAGCAGATGCTCATGGCTCCCCCTGAGCTCAATGGTCAGTCCCGCTTCAAGCTTTGCGATGAGATCGCGCGCCGATGTCAGTTCATGATCGGTTTCAATCCCCGCGGCGGCATAGGCGGCAAGATCGCCGTTCCCCAACCCTCTCCCATGACCGCATACGCGCTTGCCGCTTGCCACGCTCGCCTGCACGATACCCGTGACGCGCATATCACCGTCCAGAAGCGGCTTCATCGTCATCAGTTCTGCCGCGCCGTGCACATCCTCCCGTGCCAGAAGCCCTGCGATAGTTTCAGCGTCGAAATCCGCACCGCTGTTCTCGTAGCCGGGCGCCGACGGAACGCAGGTTGGAGCAAGAACCAGAAAGCGAAGTGCGGCTGCCTCGGCCGCTTTCAAAGCGTAAGCGACGCCGCCGCCGCCGCAGGCATTCGCGAATTCGTGCGGATCCCAAACCGCCGTCGTCACTCCCTTGGGCAGAGCGGCGGCGGCATAGGCACCAGGCGTCACCATCGAGCTTTCGACATGCATATGTGTGTCGATGAGACCCGGCAGGACGAAGGCCCCGCCGGCGTCCAGCCGCCTTTCTGCGTCTAAAGAACCATCGGGATCGTGGACAGAAGCGATCAGCGCGCCGATAATTCCTATATCGGCCCTGCGCTCACGCCCGGTTATCATGTCTGGAACGCGGGCATTCTCAACCAGCAGGTCGAACGGCTTGAGGCCCCTCGCGGCCATCACAGCCCGACCACGCAGGTCTGGATCCCTTAGATTCGGGTCAGTCGCCATGTGAAGCGTTCCTCTCAAGCACAGCAAGGCAAAGTTCCGCCAAGCCGCTGGATGCGGCCGTGGCAAGGCGCGTGCGGGAACCGCTCTCGACCCGGAATGCTGTCGCACCGCGGGAAGCGTCGGGTAAGACGGAAACCATCATTCGAACCGACGCGAACCGAAACAGATCCGGCGAGACCAAGGCCAGAGCCGCGACGGGATCATATATGGCCATACGGGGTCTTCCGCGCTCAAGCGCGATATCCAGATGGCCGCCTAGAAGATCTGAAGTCAGTCCGTCGAGTTTCGGCAGGTTCGCCGGCCCAAAGGCGATACGCCGGCAAACCGTCAGGTCCACCACATCCATGGGTAGTCCAAAGTCAACGATTGTTGCCACCGCATCCGGATCAGCGAATGAATTGAATTCGGCGACAGGACTGTGGTTGCCAGGTCCGTTGGCGCCTCCCATCCAGACCAAACGGGTGATTCTGCGCGCCGCTTCAGGCGCTGCCAGAACAAGCCGGGCGATGTTGGTCAACGGGCCTAGGGCAAGGACATCGCGGGAAGCATGGCCTTCGGCCTCCAATAGCCATTGGGCCAGCATGGGAACGGCATCGGGCAGATCCGGAACCGCTTCCGGCTCCCTCAGATACCTGCCACGGCTCCGCATGCCTTTCCGGCCCAGGATACGCTCGGCGGTCACCCGTTCCGCGCGAAGCGGTCGATTGGCTCCGGCTAACAACTGAAGATCCAGCCCATATTGCCTGTTCGCGCCAACCGCGTTCGCCACCACCTGCGGCAACGTCGTGTTGCCCGCAACAAGCGAAACCCCTCCTATCCCGACCTTACGGTCGCGGAGCAGCAGCAGCGCCCAAACATCGTCAAACCCGCAATCGGTGTCAACCCAGACCGCCTTCATGACATAAGCGGCCAGGCGGTCTCGGCGGGGAGATCGAACCTGACGACACTTCCGGCCGGGGCCTCGGGCGCTTCCACCGGAGCCTCCGCCTTGATCGGACCAAGCGCCGAATCAATCACGTATTCCCGACTCTTTCCAGCGAAACTGCTTGCGTCGACCCGGCCGGCATGCGGTCCCTTCCCCACTGAAACGCCTCCTGGGCGCCATGCTAGTATCGCCGCATCCGAGCCAAAGTCCACGGGCAGCCGCCCATGCTCGGAGACAAGCTCTCCCCTATCCAGACGAAATATGTTCTCAAACCCCATGAAGTCGGCCGCAAACACGGATTGCGGTCTGGCATAGAGGTCCGCCGGAGCGCCGATCTGTTCGATTGACCCACCGTTCATCAGAACGATCCGGTCGGCAAGCGCCAGCGCTTCGGACTGGTCATGTGTTACGAACACCATGGTTACGCCCGTTTGCTTCTGGACACGCTGAAGTTCCGTGCGCATTTCCAGGCGCAGTCGCGCGTCGAGGTTGGACAGCGGCTCGTCAAGAAGAAGGACCTTCGGTTCCATAACCAGCGAGCGCGCCAGGGCTAGACGCTGCTGCTGGCCACCGGAAAGCTCGGATGGCCTGCGCCGCTCAAGCCCGTTCAGGCCCACCTTATCGATCCCCGCCTGTGTCCGGGCGAGAATCACTTTGGCTGATAGCCGCTGCAGGCGCAGCCCGAACGCCACGTTCTCGAATGCGCTCAAATGCGGAAACAACGCGTAGGACTGGAAGACCAGTCCGATTCCACGCCGGTTTGCCGGAACCCTGGTGACATCGCGTCCATCGATCACCATGCTGCCTGATACAGGGGTTAGTAATCCGGCGACCGCGCGCATGGTGGTGGTCTTGCCGCAGCCGGACGGACCAAGAAGCGCGACCAGTTCGCCTTCTGCGATCTCAAGGCTGAGATCCGGAACGGCCACCGTCTGTCCATAGGCCAGAGTCAGATTCGACAGTCGCACGAAAGCTTCAGACATAGCGCGAAAATCCAAGGAGACGCTCGGCTACGAACACGACAGCAAGCGACATGAAGGCGAGAAGCGCTGACAGCGCCGCCACCGAGGGATCGTAGGTGATCTCCATATAGGCCAGCATGTCGATCGGAAGGGTACGCACGCCCGGGCCGGAAAGGAACAGGGATACGGGAACCTGATTGAAGCTCGTCACGAAGCCGAGAATGAACGCGGCGAGTACGCCTCCCCGTATGTTGGGCAGAACCACCTTGGAAAAAGCCTGAATCCGAGTGCAGCCAAGCAGGACAGCCGCTTCCTCGATATCCGCGCGCAGATTGTGCAGGCTGGCGGAAACCACCCTTACGGCATAAGGCAGAACGAGCGCCGTGTGGGTGGCGAACAGCGCCACCGTCACACCCACGTTCAACGGCACGACAAAATACCGAAGCAACGCCAGACCAACGATGATGCCGGGAACGATGATCGGCGCCGCCACAACCATCCGAATCGTCTCGTCGCCGGGGAGCCGGTAGCGGTTCAGTGCATAGGCGGCCGGAATCCCGATGACCAGCGCGGCAAGCGTGCCGAATACGGCAAGGAACATGGAAAGCGTGAAGCTGGCCCGGAAGCTCTCGACCATGAAAACCTTAACATACCATTTGAGCGAAAGCCCGTCCGGGGGAAACGCCAGCGAATCGCCGGCGGACGCGCCAGCGAATATGATGATCAGGAACGGTCCGATCAGGAATACCAGCGTCAGACCTAGGACGATCCAGATCGACAGAAGCCTCACTCCGTCACCTCCGGACCGACGCAACGCGCTTGAGAGCCAGATTGGCGGAAAAGCACATCACCATGAGGATCATGGCGATGACGCTGGCCGAAACGAAATCATTCGCTACGTTGACCCGCTGGTAAAGGAGCGTCTCAAGCATCAGCACCTTGGAACCGCCAAGAATTGCCGGCGTGATATAGGCGGTGAGCGCTCCCGTGAATACCAATGTTCCGCCAATGACCAAGCCCTCCTTTGTCATCGGTAGAATTACCTTAAGGAACACCTGCAACCAGTTCGCCCCGAGCACACGGGCGGCGGGAATGACATCCCGGGGGATGTTCTCCATCGCCGAGACAAGCGAAATTACCATCAACGGCAGAAACAGCTGGAGAAGGCCCAGAAACACCGCCGTTTCGGTGAACAGCAGCCGGATCGGCGTGTCCGACAGGCCAAGTCCGATGATCGCATCGTTCACGATGCCGGTTCGCCCAAGGATCACGATCCAGGCGTAGGTCCGCGCCACAGGAGAGATCATGAGCGGCAGGACCACAAGGCCGAATATCCGTCCACGCGCGGTCGGGGCGAGGTTCACGATGCAGAAGGCGGCTGCGTAGCCGATGACCGCTGAGGTCCCGGCAACGAGGATGCCCAGTTTCAGCGTCCGGAAAAATACTGTTCGGTTCAGTGGCTTGGAAAAGAAATCCACATAGCCCTGGAGCGTCCACCCTCCTTCAGACCGAAACGCCTCGGACAGAAGGAGCCCAACCGGAACGAGAAACAGAAGCAGCGCAAAGACCGCCGCGGGAAGCGCGAGGGCAAGCCCCTCCCTCCTGTCAAGGAACATCCCGAGCGCTATCGCTGCCGGCCCTGCATCCGATTCAGCGGATCACCTCGGCGTTCCACTGCTCGACCCAGGCCTCGCGCCGGTCGATGATCGTGCCCGGAGCCAGAATGCTGAGCGAGTTTATCAGTTCCGCACCGTAGGTGAGGTTTTCGGCAACCTCGTCGCTCACGGCCACTTCCATGTTGGCAGGGCTGTCAATCAGCGCTTCGGCAATCCGGGTCTGCACCTCGGTGGAAATCCAGTAATCCATGAGCTGGTAGGCCAGATCCTCGTTTCCGTTATTCTCGGTCATGATCATGACATTCATGCCGCCGGCCTAGCCTTCAGCGGGCTCGGCCCATGCGAACGGAAGCGGCGAATTCTTGAACCTGCTCCACGCAAAACGACCGACAGGCGCGGCGATGACCTCCTCCTGGTTCATAAGCTGCGCCAGTTCGGAAGAGCGGGAATAGAAGGTCACGATGTCATCCGCATGCGCACCTATATCCGAGATGACGCTGGATAGGTCATCCGAACCCTTTGCTTTGGCCAGCATCATCAGTGTGAGCGGGCCCTGGGTTCCGGTGATGTTGGGCAACGAGACTCTTCCGGCAAGCTCCTCGCCAAGCAGATCTCCCCAGCTTCCGATCATGACGAGATCCTCACGGTAGACAATGGAACTGGCATAGAATGTGTATCCAACCGCCATATTGCCGCCGATCGGGTCACGCGCCGATGGATAGAGCCTGTCAAAGTTGGAAAGCCTTGTCGTATCGAGCGGCGCGATCAGGCCTTTATGCGCCAGACTCAGGGCGTCGTGGGATGAAATGACCGCCATATCGATCACCGGATTGGCGGCGTTCGCTTCAATCTTCGCCATCCGCTCAACGCTGTTGCCGGTCTCGATGACGAGTTCGCAGTCGCAGATCTGCTCGAAAGGATCATAAAGCGCCTCCTTGTACTCGTCCTGAGCGAAGGCGTAGACGGAAATCGTCAATTTCCTGTCCTGGGCGAAGGCTGAGCCTGCCAATGCGACGACCAATGCCGCTCCGAAAATGATCGATTTCATAACAGTTCTCCTTCCTTTTGGGTTGATTCCGGAGGCGATGCGGTCGGTCAGCCGCGATATGCGATCCGGGACTGTACGCTCGGTCAGGACGGCCCTTTCCTCGGGACCCTGCCACCGCAAGGGAAAGATACCGGTTCCGGCCGCGTCGTCGGATGTGGCACCAGCGGCTATGTCAGCGACTGCGATCAAACTTCCCCCTTGGTCTATTGGCTTATTCGACCATGCGATCACGCGTCAATGCAAAAGCCGGTGTCTCCGGACATCCAGGCACTTCCATTCCCTATGGCCGACGGTTTGGCATGCCGCTAACTCACATCGAGTTCGGCAGAAACAGCACCAGTGCGGGAATCAGAACAAGCAGCGCAAGACGCAGGATGTCGACGATCCAGAACGGCGTGACTCCCCTGAAGATCGTCGCGGTTGTGACGTCACCCACAACACCTTTGAGAACGAACACGTTCAGGCCCACGGGCGGTGTGATCAAGCTGATTTCGGTGACGACGACCACTACAATCCCGAACCATACCGGATCAAATCCGAGACCCACGACCAGTGGAAAGAAGATCGGCACCGTCAAAAGCAGCATCGAGAGACTCTCGAAAACGCAGCCGAGCGCGATATAGATCAAAAGGATCAGTGCCATAACCGCCATCGGTGCGAGACCGGCCCGTGTAACCAGATCCTGAAGCGCTTCGGGAAGTCCGGCGAGATTGACGAAATTCGAGAACACCCATGCGCCGATCAGAACGGCGAAAAGCGTCGCGGTCGTCTGCGCCGCCTCCACAAGCACCTGTAAGGTGCCTTGCAGATCGAGCGATCCCCGTGCCAGCGCGATCAGAAACGCTCCCGCCGCCCCCATGCCCGCGGCCTCGGTGGGAGAAAACGTCAGGTTCAGCGGTCGGAAATCCAGAACTCCATAAAGGCCGCCGATGACGAGGAAGAACAGCAGAAGAACCGCCCAGACCCCCTTGAGCGCGGCAATCCTGTCACCCCAGTTCGTTCGCTCACCCGCCGGTCCGGCCCTGGGATCACGGACAATCGTCCATTTCACAGCGAGGAGGTAGAAAGCGACACCGAGAAGCCCGGGAACGATGCCCGCGATAAACAGCTTACCTATCGAGGTCTCCGTCAATAGCCCGTAGATCACGAGGATGACCGAAGGTGGAATCAGAATACCGAGCGTTCCGCCAGCCGCGATCGATGCCGTCGATAGCCGGTCATTGTAACCGTATTGGCGCATCTGGGGCATCGCCACTTTCGACATCGTGGCGGCGGTCGCAAGCGAACTGCCGCAGATCGCCGAGAAACCCGCACAGGCGCAGATGGTCGCCATGGCCAATCCGCCGCGCAGATGCCCCAGGAAAGCGTAGCTTGCCTGATAGAGTTCCCGGCTCAGGCCTCCCTTCGAGACGAACAATCCCATCAGGATGAACAGCGGCACGACCGACAGTCCGTAATTCTGCGATGTGTCGATAACCAGCCGACCGACCATCGAAATCGAAGCGTGGAAACCCCTGACTTCGGCATAGCCAACGAAGCCGACAACTCCCATCGCAACGGCGATCGGCATGCGAAGGAACACAAGGATCAGAACGGCGGCGAAACCCAGAACCGAAACCAGCATCAGCCTGACAGCCTCGACGGAGCGAACAGGCGCGTCAACCCTCGGGCGATGAACGTAAGGGCGGTAAGGAACGAAAACAGGGCGATGAACCAGCCGATCAGAAACTGCGGGAATCCGAGATACTCGGTCACATCGCCGAAATCCCGCGCCCGTTCGGCAAGATCCCACACACGTCTGGCGGGCCAGAACAGAATCACGCCGCAGATCAGATCAACCAATATATCCCGCACACGCGCCGCCCTGCGGGAAAAAAGCGGGTCGATCAGATCCACGGCGATATGCTCGCCCTTCCAGGTTACTACAGGCAGGGCCGAGAACACGATGATAGCCATAAAAAGCCGCGTGAGTTCGGTGGCGCTCTCGATCGGGTCGTTGGCCACTGATCTAAGTATCACGTCGGCAAAGGTCATCGCCATCAGCACGAACAGCGTCGATGCCGACAACCATATCGGTAGGCTTGAGAGGCGGCTCCACAGCACGGATCGCGGTTCGGCAGGGTGTCCGCCGGCGAAATCACCATCGGACCCAGTCATTCCCGGTCAACCCGCTCCGCTTCGGAGGACCGCCGGAGCCGCTCACACACCGTTCCCACGAGCCGGGCTGCGCCTACGGTTCAATTCACGGCCATCTGTTCGGCGATATATGCCTGAACCGCCTCGGCATCGATGCCGAGCGCCGAAACCTCCGCAAACACTCCCTCGATGATCGGGCCGGTCAATGCCTGCCACTTTTCGGCGTCAGCGGTGCTCGCCTCGGTCAGCGAGTTGTCGGCGGAGTCATTAAGGGCCTGGAGGCCAACCTCGTCGATCTCGTCCCACATCTGACCCGCCAGCCGGGAGGCCTCTTCTCCGAAAACACCCTCAAGTGCCGTTCGGTCGGCTTCACTGAGGCCGTCGAACGCTTCATTGTTCATGATCAGGGCGAAGGAGCCGCGATAGAATCCGCCGGGAACCCGATAGGTGTGCTTCGCGACCTCGAAGAGCTTGAAGCTGGCCTTTCCCTCCATAGGCATCATCACACCGTCCGCCGCGTTCGATGCCAGCGTTTCATATACTTTGGGAGCGGGAACGCGAATGCCAGTGGCACCCAGCGCGGTGCCGACGTCACCCGATACACCGCCGCCGAGACGAAGTTTCATTCCCGAGATCCGATCAAGGCTCTCAACCTTGGTATCGGAATGCAGGAGACCCGGCCCGTGGGTCATGAGGCCAATAAGCTTCACGCCTTTATGTTCATCGGCCGCGGCAAGATACTGTTCATGGGCGCGCCAATAGGCGACCGACGCCGCTTCCGCATTACCCTCGTAGCCGGGAATCTCGATCATTTTCGTCGCAACGAACCGTCCGGGCGTATAGCCGTGGAATATCCAGGCGAAGTCAGCGGCGCCGTCGAGTATAAGGTCGTACTGCGCGGGTGGAGCCGCGAGACCGTATTTGATTTCAGCGCTCACGCGCCCCCCGGTCGCTTCCTCGATCCGGTCGATAAGCGCCGGCCAGTAAATCGCGTTCACGCCATGCGTCGGAGGCGCCCAGGACGAAATCGTCAGTGTGACGTCAGCCGCTTGGGCCGAAACCGTGGAAGCCGCGACAACCGAAGCCGCGGCACACGCCTTCAGGAAATGTTTCATGATTCTCTCCTCCTTCTGTCGATGCGCTACAACTCGCCAATTTTCATAGGGATGTCACCTAGGTATTTTCCTGACCTGCGATCTTTCTCCCGATCACGCCAATCGGTGTCAACGGACGGATTATCCGCGCAGGCGCGCTGGCCCGGACCACTGTCGCTCAAGCAGCGCGCGGATCTCGGCCGCGACCACCTTACCCATGGCGTTGCGCGGCAGTTCATCGACAAAAACCACATCCTTCGGATGCTTGTAGCGCGCCAATCTCCCCTGAAGCGGTCGCAGGACCGCTTCGGCCGCCATGCCTTCGGGCGCCACCACCACTGCGACGGGAACCTCACCCCATTTCGGATCGGCGAGTCCCACGACAGCCACCTCCGCTATCCCGGGAACTTCGCGGAGTATACGCTCGATCTCTGTTGGATAGATGTTCTCTCCACCAGATATCACTACGTGCTTGATCCGATCGGTAAACCAATAAAGACCCGATCGGTCACGATGCGCCAGATCGCCGGTTCGGAACCAACCATCACACAAGGTCTCGGCGGTCAGGTCTTGATCCCGCCAATATTCCCGCAGGACATTATCACCCTTTACCCAGATCTCGCCAGGCTCGCCTTCCGGCACGTCGCCACCGTCCCGCACCAGCCTGATGTCGCAAAGCGAACCCGCACGGCCGATACTTCCGGGTGTCGCCATCGCCTCATCGATACGCTGGTAGATTGCCAGGGGACAGGTTTCGGTCGCTCCATATATCTGCAGCACCGGCACGCCCCGTGCCTGCACGGTCTCTATCAGTGGAACCGGTACATCCGCGGATCCGATCGATATGCATCTCAAGCAGGAAAGGTCAGCGGCCTGCCAGCTAGGCAACTCGATTATCGCCTGCAATATGGTGGGTACCGTGATGGCGTGCGTTACATTCGGCAAGGCCGAGCAGGCAAGTTGGGGGTCGAACCGCTCGTGGAGTACCACGGTGGCGCCGATGGAGAAGGCGGGTGTCGGCAGGATGTTAAGTCCGCCGACATGGAACAACGGCAACACGTTCAGAACCCGATCGGTGGGTTGCAGCGCGTGCGCCTCGACGCTCATCGCCGCGTTGCAGGCCAATGCTTTCTGCGTCAGTAAAACGCCATTTGGACGGCCGGTGGACCCTGAAGTGAACGCGAGAAGCACCGGATCTTCGTCATCCGCCGCGCAAATGGCGGCGTTGGATGCGGAGCGATAAATTTCATCGTACGCCATGATCCGTTCAATCGGCAGCGCCCGGGCCCGCAACCGCATAGCGCCGTCGTGGATTACGAGGTTTGGCTTACAGCCTGCGATGATCTCGACGATCTCAATATCGGAAAGGCGCCAGTTGATCGGAACCACCACCGCACCGATCCGGGCGCATGCAAAGAGAATGACAAAGACTTCGGGGTTGTTCAGACCATACCAAACGACACGGTCGCCACGTCCTATACCAATGGCACTCAACGCGTCGGATAGCTCGCGTATTTTTGCCGCCATTTCCGAATAGCTCAGACTAACACCACCGAATTCGACCGCGGGCTTTTCCGGGGTTCGGGCGGCGACGGCGAAGATCCAGCCGTCAATCGTCATCCGCTTCGCCGTCTTCGTAAAGGGCTCCCTTCCCCAATTTGTCCAGGCATAGTTCGGCGGTCCACGGCAGCATGAGGGATCCGCAGCGACTGTCGCGATAGAGACGCTCCAGGGAAAGCGAACGAAGCATAGCCTGTCCGCCGCACGTGCGGATGGCAAGCTGAGCCAGTTCGTTGGCGTTCTCCATAACCACGTGCTGCGCGGCCCAGGCACGCATCAGCGACTCCTTTTCCGGATCGGGGCGGGCTTCGCGGATCGCCTGGAACCATATCGCCTTGGTCTGCTCCAGCGTAATCCTCATATTCGCCACGGCGAGCTGCTTCGTTGGATACATCCTGCGTTTCACCGGCGGAGCGCCCGGTACCTCTCCACGAAGATATGCGACCGTGAAATCGTAACAGGCCTGCGCGATGCCCATGTAAGCCGGTGTGAGCGTCATGAACATATGAGGCCAACGACTGGCGGCGTCGGCATAGACACCCTTCGGCATCAACTGTTCCGCCTCAGATACCAACACGTTCTCGAAAATCAATGTGCGCGAGACCGTCCCACGCATCCCGAGCGGATCCCAAGGCCCTTCGACACGCACGCCATCGGCATTCGCGGGCACCGCAAGATACATCGTGTTGCGGCGGCGGCGCGGACTGTCCGGCGTCTGAAGGGCGGTGCAGAGGGTACCGTAATAGTCCGCATGTCCGGCGAGCGAAGCGAATATTTTGGTACCGTTAACCTGCCATCCACCGTCCACTTTGAGCGCCGTCGTCTCAAAGGCTTTGGCTCCCGCCGCCGCGGCATTGCCCTCGGAAAACGGCTGAGCATAGACGGCGCCCCGCTCAAGGACCCGGTGGTAATGCACACGTCGCATCTGGTGATGTTGCTCTCGCATAGCCTGGTCCATCTCCAGCTTGTCAAGCAGATCACCCGTCCAAAGACAGCTGGAGACATGCATATTGAAGGTCAGCGCCGTCGCGCCGCAATGGCGACCGATTTCGGCTGCGGTCAGCATATAGGTCGGAAGATCGGCCCCGAGGCCACCTTCCGCTTCGGGAATGCAGATCGCCAGCAGGCCTGAATCGGCGAGATCCCTGAAATTCTCGGTCGGAAAGACCGCATCCCGGTCATATTTCGCGGCGCGGGGTGCGAAACGCTCCGCCGCGAGGGTCCTTGCGCGAGCGGTCAGTTCCGCTTGCCTGTCGGTCAGCCCCCAGGCATCGGCGCCAAAAATCGGAGCTTCATTCATTATCCGTTCCCTCTCAGAAAATCGCCGATGATCAGGTTCACCTCCTCGGGTGCTTCCTGCTGAATCATGTGGCCCGCCCATTCGATCAGATGGAAATCAGCGCTCGGTAGCGCCGTCCCCATACGCTTCATCGTCCGCGAGGGTGCGTTCCCGTCATGACCGCCCGCGATCAGGCAGATCGGCTTTGTCAGGCGATACAGGTCATCGCGCCGGTTGAATGTCACCAGACATTCCAGAATCCCGCGCCAGGTCCGTTCGGTGACCTCGGCTATGGTCTTCCCGACATGCGCAACCGTATTCGCCGACGCCTTCGGTCCCACAAGACGCGGAGCGAATTGACGCGCCAGCTCAGCCATTCCGGTCCCTGCCTCCAATGGCGCCAGACACATGTTAAGAAACGCCTCCTTGAACGAACCGTCCCGCCCACCGAAGCTCGGTGTCGTCCCCAGAAGAACAAGTGACGTCACCTGGTCCGGACGTCTGAGAGCATGTTCCAACGCCAGCATTCCACCGATTGAATGCCCGACCAGGCAGACGGATCCGAAATCCAGGTTTTCGATGAAAGTCCCAAGCGATGCCGACAGGGACTCGAAGGTCGGTGGCCAGAGCCCCTCTTCGCTCCTTCCATATCCCGGCATGTTCCAGGCAATCAACTGTAGACCTTCTAGCCCGGGAGTCTGGCTCCCGGAACATGGCGCTCCACCGATCCGCCCCGCACCGGCCGCGTCATCAAGCTGGGATCGGAAACTCTCGATCCCTCCACCGATCCCATGCAGACAGAGGACAGCCGGTCCTTCACCGACCCGATCGAATTCAATTCCGGCGGCGATCATGCCAATCGCCCGCCCTGAACCACAAACGTGTCGTCAAGCGATATGTCACACCCCATCATTGGCAGGTCAAAATGACCGCGGGTAAACCTCCCGGCGAACTCGTTGGTACCTGTTGAGAAAAGGAAATTACCGGCGACGGCCCTCAGTTCCGTGCCATTCGTGTCACGCTGGCCATACATCGCCAACGCTTCATAACGCGCCGAGGGATTGAATCCCCATCCCACATGGCTCGTCGCATAGGCCTCCCGATCTCCAAATCCTTCGAAATACCGGCGCATCAACGCAGCATCGGCGCCCATCCCGCTGATCGCGGACACGTAGTCGTCGTCGATCACCAGCTCCACTTCAGATTCAAAATACCGCTTGAACGTCAGGTTGATATCGCCGGGCCGATAGGCCAGCCGGCCATTGACGCTGCCAGCCTTCGGAAAGCTGACCACAAGCCCACCTGGCCAATGCGCCAGTGTTCCGGGCCTGTCTGTCCAACCCCAGACCCCTACCGTTACGGCATCGGCCATCTCTACGTGCAGGTCGGTTCCGGCATCCGACCGAACCGCCATAATTCCCGCTTCCCTGCAGCGTGCGACGGCCTCCTTGCCGCGCTCCTTGGTCTCCGGCGACGGAACAAGTCGCGCCAGCGCTTCCGGATGCTCGTTCGACACCGTGATGATCCTTGCGCCACCCTTGAGGATCCGGGCGGTCTGTGGCGCATGCATCAACCCTTCGAGGGTCAGGTCAACGACGACGTCAGCCGCCGCAAGTGCCGTCACGGCTCCCACCTGCCCGTTCAACGCCTGACTTGCGCCGGAAGAGCGCACGACCGGCCCCTCGGTCTGCTCCGGTGTCGGTACCGTCAATCGATAATATGGAAGTCCCATCTGGCCGAGCGCCAATTCTGCCAGTTGCAGATTTACAGCCCGAGACCGGGTTTCGGCCAGAACCACGATGTCCTCACCCGCGCGCATGGCGCAAAGCCCGAATACCCTCGCAAACGCGTCGACCCACCCAGTCTCCACCCTATCCGCAAGCATGAATCGCCCTCCTTCCACGTAATTGATTGCATGAAAATTCATTTCCCCCGTTCCGCTCTGAAGTGCAACACCGTTGATGGTGGGAAGCCGCGTTTCGGGTGCAGCATCTTGCGAATCGGCCAGATAACGGCGACAGTCCCGGTGAACGAGCCGAGGAGAGTGTCATGCCCGAGGGCTACCGTCATCTGACCTTCGACGAAAGATGCCAGATATACGCGACGGGGAAAAGCGGGCTTTCGAACGGGGCCATCGCCAGGCAGCTGGGCCGCCATCCGGCCACCATATCGCGGGAGATCCGACGCAACGGCGGCGGGCGGGGATACCGGCAGGGACAGGCGTGGAGGAAGGCCACCGGGCGCCGGAGCGAGGCCTCTTCGGTCCCGAGGAAGCTGACGGAGGAGCGCTGGGCGAAGGTCGTGGCGAAGCTGGAGGAGGGCTGGAGCCCGGAACAGGTCTCGGGGCGTCTCCGGCTGGAGGACCCCGGCATGGTCGGCCGTCAGCGGATATACGACCTCGTACGCGCGGACCGCAGGGACGGAGGAACGCTTTTCGGGCACCTGCGGCGGCGGGGAAAGAAACCGAACCGGCAGGGTGGCCGCCACGCGGGCCGGGGTCACATCCCGGGCCGGAGGGACATCTCGGAGCGCCCGAAAGAGGTCGGGGCGAAGGCGAGAATCGGCGACTGGGAAGCGGACACGGTGATCGGCGGGGGACACAGCGGTGCGGTGGTGTCGCTTGTGGACAGATGCTCGAAATTCACGCTTCTCCAACGGGTTGACGGAAAGAAGGCGGAGGCGGTCGGCGAGGCGATGACCGACCTTCTCAAGGGGCTCGGCGCCAGGGTCCACACGATCACGGCGGACAACGGCAAGGAGTTCGCGGGGCACGCGAAGGTGGCGAAGGCGCTGGAGGCCGACTTCTTCTTCGCGACGCCCTATCACTCGTGGGAGCGGGGCCTGAACGAGCACACCAACGGGCTGCTGCGCCAGTACCTGCCGAAGGGGACCGACCTGCGGCAGGTCACGGACGCCCGCGTGAAGCGGGTCCAGGACATCCTGAACGCGCGCCCCCGCAAGGCGCTCGGCTACCTGACGCCGGCGGAGGCTTTCGCGCGGGCGCGGCCTCCCTGAGGCGCTTCGCCCCGTCGGCCGACGGGGGAGAGGGAATTCCGCAGGCGCGCCCGCCCGGTTTCGGTCGGGCCACCCCTTCCCTCGCCCGGACGGGCGCGCCACCTCCCGCCGCGGGGCCTTGCCGCCGCCGGGAGGCCCGGTTACGCTCCGATCCGAAGGGACAGCCGCCGTATTCCGCGTGGAATCCGGGGCCCTGGCCGGAAAATCCCTCAACACCGGCCCGCCTCCTCCGCTCGGGCCACGCCCTCGCTCCGGAGGCGGGCCGGTGTTGCACTTCGGACTGGAAGTGGGGTTTGATGCAAAATCATATTTTCCGCTATTATAGCGGGATGAAGCGTTTTACCGACGACTATCTCCTTTACCTGCTCGCGCAGGCGAGTGGCAAAGCAAGCGCGGCGTTTCACGCTGAACTGGCAACCGAAGGCGTTTCCGTTTCGACATGGCGCATTCTCGCGACGCTTTATCCCGACGCGCCTGCCAGCATCGGACAGCTTGCCGAAAGCTGCCTGGCCAAGCAGCCCACCATGACCCGTCAGGTCGACAGGCTTATCACCGCCGGTCTGGTGGTGCGCCAACAGCGCGTCGATGACCGTCGCAAGGTCGAGGTGCGGCTTGCCCCGGCCGGCCGGAAGCTGGCGGACAGGTTGACGGCGATGGCACGAATGCACGAAGCCCGCGCGCTGGTAGGATACACGAAATCGGAAATCTCGCAGTTGAAGACCGCACTGATCGGACTTTTGACCAGATGACCTCAATCGATTAGGAATTCACTCAGGGAGGTGTTCGCCGGTATGGATCAAGACATCGATATTTCCGGGTTCGATCTTCTTGACGTTCCCCCGGATTTCATCGCCGATCCTTACCGGTATTACGCGGCACTTCGCCGCCATGCGCCCGTTCACCGCAATCCGGACGGCACCTATGTCCTGACCCGATACAACGACTGCGTGACCGCATACCGGAATCCCGCTGTCTGGTCTTCCGACAAGAAAGCCGATTTCGCACCGAAATTCGGAATCGCGGCCCCACTTTATGAACATCATACGACTTCGGTCGTCTTCATCGACCCGCCGGACCACACCCGTATCCGCAGGCTGTTTCAGGCGGCCTTCACACGCAAGGCGCTTGCCGCTTTCGAACAGCGCATCACCATGCTGGTCGACAGCTATCTCGACCGGTTCGAGGAGCGTGGTGAGATGGAGGTGGTCGAGGAGATGTCATTCAAAATCCCGATTGAGGTCGTCTGCGACCTGCTAGGCGTTCCGACCGAGGACCGACCGCTCCTGCGCGACTGGGCCCTGGCGATCCTGACAGCGCTCGAACCACGTATAGGCAGGGATCAATTCGAGTCCGGGAATCGGGCCGTGGTGGAGTTCAAGGACTACCTTCGTGATCTGATCGCGTGGCGACGCGCCAACCCCACAGCGGCGGAGCCCACCGAGGTGCTGTCCGTACTTGCCGACGCACAGGCGGACGGATCGAGACTGACGGAAACCGAACTTCTGCACCAATGCATCTTCATGCTCAATGCCGGACATGAAACGTCAACCAACATGCTGTCCCATGGCATCCATGAGATGCTTCGCCATCCAGACCAAATACGTCGGCTCAACGACGACCCCGACCTGATCGAGTCGATGGTGGAAGAGGTGCTGCGCTACCAGGCACCCATACAGATCAACAACAGAAGATCCACCCAGGACACGGTTATCGGCGGCGTCGAGTTGCCTGGCGATACCACCGTTCATCTTATAGTCGCATCCGCGAACCGCGATCCAGCCTGGCTTCCCGAACCGGATCGGTTCGATATTTCGAGACGACCCAACCGACATCTCAGTTTCGGACTTGGTGTCCACATCTGCGCCGGTAACTCGCTGGCGCGGCTTGAGGCGGCGATCACGTTCCGAAAGCTGTTCGCCCGCTTCCCTCGAATGCAGCTGGTCGCCCCGGCCGATATCGCTCCACGGCTTCGCTTCCGGGAAGTCAGGCACCTACATGTCACAACGCACTGAAAGATCCGATCCATGACCAGGCCAAAGCCAGCGAGACTGCAGCATTTCGCGATCGAGGTCAGTGATACCGACCGTTCGATCGGATGGTACAGGCGGGTTCTGGGCTTCAGGGTCACCGAACGGCATGCAGCGAATGAAGTGGCCGATATTCCGGTGGAGTTGACTTTCATGCGGCTTGCCAACATCCATCACGAGATCGTTCTGGTCCATAATCCGGCCAAAACCTACCGCACGAAACCCCGACCCGAACACGATCTGGACGGCCCGCCGAATCTCCATCACGCGGCGCTTGAATGCGACAGTCGGAAGGATTGGCTGGATCTGCTGGAGAGAATCCACGAAGAAGGCGCTGAAATCGTTCGAGGGCCGGTCCTGCATTCATTCGTTCAGCCACGGGGAGACGGCAGCTGGGGAGAGAACGAAGCGGTTTATATCCTTGACCCGGACGGACATCGGATCGAGCTGTTCTGCGATCTGGCGACCATTGATTCCGACGGCACCCATGTGAGCGCCTGGGGCGAACGAATGGAAGGCACCCGCACCGAAGAACCATGAAAGTCGATGTCGCCATAATCGGCGCGGGACCCACCGGTCTGTCACTGGCCAATTTACTGGGACGTTGCGGTCATTCCGTTTTGGTGATCGAGCGACGGGCGGGTCCCTTTCCGATGCCTCGGGCGATTCATTTCGATGGCGAGGCTATGCGCTGTTTTCAGGCTGTCGGCCTGGTGGATTCGATCTTACCCCACACCTATGTTGGCAAGGGAATGCTATTCAAGGATCGTGACGGCAACAGGATCGTCGACTGGTCGCGGAGCCAGAAACCGGGTCCCATGGGCTGGTTCGAGAGCTATCGCTTTTACCAGCCGGGACTGGAATTCGAACTGCGCAAGGGTCTCGAAAGGTTCGACCGCGCCTGGATCAGGTGGAACGCTGACGTAATCGACATCTACGAAGATGGGAATGGCGTAAACCTGAAGTTGGCCAACGGCTGGACGGTCACCGCTCGCTTTGCGGTCGCCTGCGATGGAGCACGTTCCTTTACCCGCAAGGCATTGGACATCGGCATGGAGGATCTTGGATTTTGCGAGCGCTGGTTGGTGTGCGATCTTTTGCTTAAGCGTACCCGTGACGATCTGGTGGATCATACGATCCAGTATTGCGATCCCGACTCTCCAGCGACCTATGGTCGGGGCGCTCGGGATAGGCGTCGCTGGGAATTCCGGCTGGATGCGAACGACTCCGACCTCTGGCCAGCGGATGCGGTCTGGGACAGGCTGTCTCAATGGATAACGCCATCGGACGCTACTTTGGAACGATCCGCCGTCTACACATTCCGATCACGGGTCGCCAATATATGGCGCGTCAGTCGTATCTTTCTAGCGGGTGACGCGGCCCATCAGATGCCGCCGTTCATGGGCCAGGGCATGTGCGCGGGCATTCGGGACGCGGCAAATCTCTGGTGGAAACTCCGCGCTGCGCTCCTTGGTGCCGAAGAGGCCTCGCTTGAAACCTACCAGAGCGAGCGCGAGGTCAACGTACGTGCGTTCATCGGGAAATCCGTCGAGCTGGGACGGCTCATCAACCAAACCGCCGAAGGAGCGGCTCCCCGGAGCCACATGGAGTCGATCTGGCCGGATCTTGGCCCGGGACTCGGGCCGCGCGACGGAGTCGGAGGGGTTCTCGCACCCCAGGTCAGAGCCGCGGATGGCACGTTGGCGGATGACACGGCAGATCATGGTTTCTATATCCTCGCCTCAGATATCGTCCCCATGTCCCTGCTTCCCGTCATATCGGGTGCGGACGAATGGTTGCGAGAACGGGATGTGACAGGCGTGGTCATACGTCCTGACGGCTACGTTCTTGGAGGGTTTCGCGATGACGGTGAGCGTTTAGCCCTTGAAAAGATCGCAATACAATATGGAACGGGCCGGTTATAAACCAGACAGGACACCGCAATGTTACACGTCGGGTCGTCACATTGGCGATGCGTTCGGCTTGATGCTACGCTACCCGATGGAACACTCCCAAATGTGGCACACCGATGAAAAGTGACATAACCGGCATCTGAGAATATCGGAGGTTCGATCATGTAACCGTGCGTCCAATCTTGATCGCGAATCGTTATCTGTGATGAGCGGGTGAATGGAAAACCGGAGAAAACACCATCACAGCGAGCGGCACCCAGGATCCACATATTTCCGATCCGCAGGGAAGATCGCCCCTCCTCAACGCCACGTTCGACGGAGACGTGGCCGGGATCGGACGTTTGATTGATCAAGGCGCTGACGTGAACGCGGTGAATTTCGGTAATTTCACTCCGCTGCGGCTGGCGCAGGATCTCTCCGTCCGGCGGATACTCACCGATGCGGGAGCGGAATTGGGGTGGGGTTTTACGGGAGGACGGATGATCTGAGATGGCTTCTCGATTTAGCCAAAGGGGTATGGTTCAGGGCCGGAACGGTGATCGGACGGCGTGAGATCGGAAAAAGCGATCTTATCAAGGTGGCGGGCCGCTAATTCGACAGACACATCGGAAACCCGATGGTCTATGTCGAGGCCCCGCTCTGCGATAAGGATGATTCCGGTCAAACCAAAGCCAACGGGGTGCGGAGACTGTGCGGAAGACTCGGGAAGAGCGCCGGGGAACAGGGACTGGACGTTCCGGCATCGGACAGGGACCTGAACGACCGCTCTCCATGGGATCTGAAGGTCAACGTTTTCGGTGACTCGCTCCATCGGCTCCTGCGGGTAGGGGCCATCGTCGTCATCGATGAATTCCAGAACTGCGAAAGGGGCCGGCTTGACCTTGTTTCGGAGGTGAAGGAGGTCATCGACCATCACAGGCTTGAACGGAACTGTTCCGGACGGATTATCATCGCCGGATCCCACCAGCAGCAGATGGTGAGGATCGTCGGAGGCAGCCGGGAACCGCTGTATCACAGGCTGGAGGTCCTGCGCGTCGGTTCCCTCGGGACCGGGGACACTCTGCGGATGGGGTCGGACGAGGACTGGCTGTCGCAGCCCGGGCGGTTCCTGACCGCGTGGACCGCTTTCGGTGACGTTCCGGGTCTGTGGAAAAACCTCCAGGACTTCGGGAGTATCGCAAACCGTTCCCCGACTGGCAGAGGGATTTCATCGAATGGCAGCGGCGGTCGATAGATGAATCACCTGATCGGTCTGTGCTGCATGGCGCCTGGATCACCCTTGACCCGGACATTCGGCGGCTTTTCGGAAAGATGATGGAGAACCCGAGGGGAACGAGGCTGGACCGGATCAGGCGGGACGGGCCCGAAGAAGATACCGAAAGACTGGAAAAAGCGATGCATGTCGCCCGCGGACATCTTCAGCTGATCCAACCCGTCAAAGGCGGGGCTTCGCTGTCAGCGTCCGGCAAATCCCCGAAACTCAGGATGGAGGACAGCCAGTTTCCTTTCCAGCTTCTGGTCCTTCCCTATCTTTCCGGGAATGGTGGCATGGACGGCGCGGTCAGGGAGAAGTCGGAGCCGGAAGGCCCGTTGCTGGAACGTCTGGTGGCCGGCCTGCTCCCTGAACTGGACGGAATCGATCATGCGGAGTCCAATGTCGAAAGGGAAACCGCGAGCGGATGGATCGAGATCGACGCCGTCGGATACGGAAATGACGCCGATGGACGACTCGACCGTCCGGTGCTGGTTTCCTGCAAGCGGGACCACAGAAAACACAGGGAAAAGGACCTTCGTGATCTGAAAGAGGTTCAACGGGATATCGCGGCGCGGACGGTGGAAACCAAAACCGATGACGGCGCATTGTCTATCACAAAGAGGAAATCCCGCGGTGGCGGAGGGGACGGCGATGATGGCGGAGCAGGAAACATATGGAAATCACACGAACTCACTTCCTGCGATGATATGGACGCCCTTATTCGTCAATGATCTTCGATCACTTCACTCCAGCTCTGTCGGGCCTTCCGGTTCATGATCAATAGGATCACCCCATAGTATCGTTCACCCTAGGGTTTCACCAAGTCTGCCCTGGACACTGGAACGGGTCGGATCGCACATCCCGAGGAGAAGTGGCATGGACAGGATCGGATACGCACGGTGCAGTTCGGCGGTACAGGATCCCAGGTTCCAGCGGGCCGTGCTCACCGCCGGCGGATGCGAAACGACACGGATCGAGACCGCATCGATCAACTTGCGGGAAGGGTCCGAGGGACAGAAGTTGGAAGCGGTCCTGGACTCTCTGCGCCCCGGGAGGGCGGCCGCGCCACTGGACCGAATGCGGCGCGCAGGGTCGCGCCGGCCCGGCCCGCGGGACGCCTTCGTCGGCCGGTCGTCGCGGGCCCGGATCGCGGAGATGGGCCTGGCGCTGGACAGCCGGCGCCCGCCCATCAGGCCCTCGGTGAGGGTCCACGGCCCCGCCTGCACCCCGGTCGGTCCGGACCGCGTCGGGACGTCGATAGGGCGCGGGCCGAACGCCCGAAAGAGATGGGCGGCGAGGTCGGCCGTCCGCCGAGCCGGGCCTGGGACCGCCGCGCCGACCGCCGCCGACCGCGGCCCTTGACGGTGGTCCCGGCCATCGGGGGCAGCCCGCCGAAGCGCGTCGCGGGGAAGGGGGAGGCGCCGCACCGGATGCCCGTCTCCAACGGGGGCGGCGACGGCATGCGGACGGCGGAGACCGCCCTGCGGCGGCGCGGACCCCGCCGGCGGATGGAATGCCTGTTCAGGGCGCCGGGGACGGGGATGAAGGGCCGCGGACCCGCCGCCGCCGGTGACCCGCGCGGGTGCCCCGCCTTCGACCCCGTGACCGCGCTGCGCGTCCGGGACCCGCGGCTTCCGGCGCGGAGAGCGGCGGGGCCGTGGTGACGCACGCCGCCTGCGGGCGCGCCATCGAACCGGGGGCGCCACCGGAGCCGGACATGACCGTCGCGCGCCACGTCACGCCCGTGGCCTGTCCGGCCGGCTTCGGGCCCGGGAGACGCCAGCCGATGCCGGGGACCCGGAAACCCTGGCGGGGACCGCGCATCCTCAACGTGGCGGAGACCGGAATACGGGTGAAAGAGCTGGAATGGCAAGTCAGGTAGGCGGTGGTGACAGGGCCGATACCTCTTCATGTCCGGCAATCATGCGCAGGGTCGAGGTCTTACCGCAGCCAGATGGTCCCAGCAGACAGGTATACATTCCGGCTCTGAAGCGATGTGTGACGGCATCGACCGCTATGGAGTCACCATAACGCTCGGACACGGCATCAAGCTCCAGTTCCGTCGGTAGTTTCATCCATGTTCCAAGCTCTGCACGGAGTGATCTTCGCAAGGCTGCAATCGCCTCGGCAAGGGATCAGCAATCGAATGATGACAGTTTTTGGATTTACCCAAGAATACACCGGCATTGCAACGCACGGCATCATTTTTTGCGAAGTGTCAAAGCGACCGATGATTCACGCAAGCTTCCGCTACCGCCGCCGCTCCGACTCTGGCGGCGATCTGGCCTTGCACTATATGGATGACCGAAACTAACCAAGTGATGCCGCGCATTGGTAAGTGACAGAATTGATGATATTTTCCGGCGAAGCCAGTTGAGGTCAATGTCCTTGGTCCAACGCTCGGGCCATTCTCGGACACGAAGCCGGTATCCGATTTTTCCGACGCGACAATTCCGTGAATGCGCTAAACCCATCGGATGATGGATCACCGGTCGACGGTCTTTGGCGCTCTCAAGCCATCGGAAACTGCGTTCAGCTTCTCCCGCCGGCCCAGCATGGCAAAGGATCGTTTGGTGCCGGTGTCGCATGATAGATACCGCGGGCGATGGCTCTCGAAAGACAGACGGCTCCAGCATGGCACAGAACCGAAATGTCCAGGCCGTCAACTCCATCGGCGCCGGTAGCGATCGAGAACACGAGATCGCCATCTACCGGCATATGTGCGGGCACGACTGCCCGAGCGATACCGTCATGCGCCGCAACCGCCAGACGCTTGGCTTCGGCCTTGCCGAGACGCGCCGAGGTGGCGACGACGGCAATGGTGGTATTTGCCCGCCCGCCAGAATCGGCATGTCTGGGCTCTGGCATCAGCACGCCAAGGTCGCCGCGTGGATCCGGGCCCAGACCGCCGAATTCCCCGTTAATCTCAAACGGTGCCGCCCAGAAATGCCGCTCGCCCGACGTGGTAACCGATCCCATCGGATTCGCCGCCACAAGAGCGCCGATCATAATCCCGCTTTGCAGAACCAGGGACGCCGAGCCAAGTCCACCTTTCAGCGCCGCGGTCAAGGCACCCGTACCCGCGCCGACGCTGCCAATCGCGAAGGTTTCGGCAGCGTCATCGAAGGCCTCGCGCCCCAAAGCCGCATAGGGATTGGAAATCCAACCCTTTTCGCCGCCGTTAAGAAGGTCAAACAGGATCGCGGTGGGCACCAAGGGCACACGTATATCACCGACCTGAAACCCCCTCCCCGCTCCTCGCAGTCCGGCCATCACCCCCGATGCCGCGTCCAGACCGAATGCCGATCCACCCGAAAGCACCAAAGCGTCCACCGCCTGCACGAGCTTGTCAGGTTCCAGAAGATCCGTTTCACGCGTGCCCGGCGCGCCCCCCATCACGGCGCAGGAAGCGATAAATGGCTCATCCGCGGTCACGACGGTGACACCCGATTTAAGCCGTGCGTCTTGCGCGTTTCCAACCCGCAGACCAGGGACATCGGTGATCAGGTTGCGCGACCCGGGACGTACGTCGCTTCCCCTTATTCTTTCTGGCAGTGTCCAGTCCTCCCGAAAGTCTGAATCATGGCATCAGGCAGTCGCTTCGCCACATGTTACATTTTACCCTCTCTTAAGGTCAGGTCGGAACCTTATCTTCACATCCAATGCATTCATCCCCACTACGCGACCGCACCAGACACCACCAAAGACGGCAATTTGCCGTTAACCGTGGCTTGGACTATTTCACATATGGTTGTTGCAGATGAACCCACAAACAGACCAGTTTGGCCTTCGAGGCAACCCAAACCGGTGGGCTTCTGATATGGCCGAGGCATACGCTGTCGTCAGCGCGAGATTCGACCGAGCGACGAAAGTGGGAGCCTCCCAGCTGTTCGGACAGCGGGGGACAACCGTCCCGGATGCGACCCGCATGATGTTGGTGCAGGCAGTGGCGGAGAAGGTGCTTCCCTTCGAGGTGAGGACGCCGAACCCGGAAACGGTTGCGGCGTTGGCTGCATCCAGAAATGGCAACATGACGCGGTTCAATTCCATCGATAACCTGTTAACGGATATGGAGTATTGGGGTGGCCCAACCTGAATTCCCGAAAGAACGCATTCCCGATCTATTCTGAAAGCGATGGCTGTGGCTGCGAGCGAACCTGTGAACGTCGCCATCTTTTTGAGCGGGGCGGAAAAGCGGGCGGCGCGACATCAACGGATTGAGGAACTTGCGTTCACGCGATGGACGTGGCTCTGATGCCTTGGGCCAGCGGGCTGTCCAAGGCGCAGGACGAGAAGTGAAAGGCCACAGAAATCCACCGCGGTCCATAAGGTTTGGAACAGCGCGGGCAGGGCCGCGGAAGGTATCCTTGACCCGCTCGAACAAGGGGCTTCTTCACCGATGTGAGGGAATCTGCGCTCTGCTTAGGTGAGACCGTATCGAGCTTATGGCAATGTTTCTTCCCGCATCGACCGTGATCATCACCGCGAATGACTGTCGAAAGGTCCAGACTTCAGCCAACAAGTTCGAGACCGGAGAAAAAGTAGGCGATTTCCGTTTCCGCCGTTTCGATCGCATCTGAGCCATGCACGGAATTCTCTCCCTTTGACTGCGCGAATTTCGCTCGAATCGTGCCAGCGGTGGCCTCGGCCGGGTCTGTCGCCCCCATGACCTCGCGGTATTTCGCGATCGCGTTCTCGCCTTCGAGCACCTGCGCCACAATCGGACCGGACGCCATAAACGAGCAAAGTTCATCGTAGAACGGCCGATCCTTGTGAACTTCATAGAAGATTCCCGCCTGCGCCTTTGTCAGTCGAAGCCGCTTCTGCGCGATGATCCGCAGCCCGGATGCTTCAATCGTTGAATTGATCGCACCCGTCAGACTGCGTTCGGTCGCATCGGGTTTGATGATCGAGAATGTGCGCTGCACGGCCATGCTGTGCCTTCCCTGTCCGCAGACGCGGGCCCCATGCCCACCGGAATTCCGCGGGCGGGCTAACATGTGCCTCGCAAAGTTGAAAGCCGCGATTGACCGTATTGCCGCGATGCGTCAAACCGCCCCGATGCTGCGGATAGACGATATCCATTACGCCATCGACGGCCAGACCCTGTTCTCGGGTGCAAGTGCTTATATTCCAGACAACCACAAAGTCGGTTTGGTGGGACGGAACGGAACGGGCAAAACCACCCTGTTCCGACTGATCCGAAACGAGGTCACATTGGAATCCGGCGCTATCGACCTGCGGCGGAAGGCACGCATTGGTGGTGTCGATCAGGAAGCGCCGGACGGCGGGGACTCCCTTCTTGCCACCGTGCTCGCCGCCGACACCGAACGGGCGACGCTGCTGGCCGAGAGTTCGGATGATCATGTCCGGATCGCGGACATACAGACCCGGCTTACGGATATCGATGCCTGGTCGGCCGAGGCGCGCGCGAGCGCGATCCTGAAGGGTCTGGGCTTTTCCCACAGTGATCAAAACCTACCATGTTCAGGCTTTTCCGGGGGCTGGCGCATGCGGGTGGCGCTTGCGGCCGCGCTCTTCTCAAGGCCCGATCTGCTCCTTTTGGACGAACCGACGAACTACCTTGATCTTGAAGGTTCGATCTGGCTCTCCAGCTACCTCGCGAACTACCCTCATACGGCCATAATCATAAGCCATGACCGCTCTCTTCTGAATCAGTCCGTCGACTCGATCCTGCATCTCGACCGAAAGACTCTCACCTTCTTTCGTGGCAACTACGATCAATTCAACCGCCAGCGCGGGGAGCACGCCGCACATGCGGCGGCAATGGCAAAGAAGCAGGAAGCGCGGAGGGCGTCTCTTCAGTCCTATGTCGATAGATTCCGGTACAAGGCGGACAAAGCGCGACAGGCGCAGTCGCGCCTGAAAATGATCGCGCGGATGGAATTCACGGCGGTCCCGGAGGAAGCCGCGCGAACATCCTTTGGATTCCCCGCACCGGAGGAACTGCCGCCCCCGCTGATTGCAACGGAGGATGCAAGCACAGGCTACGACGGCGCTCCCGTCCTGCGGGCGCTGGACCTTCGCATCGACCAAGATGACCGAATAGCGTTGCTTGGCAGGAACGGTGAAGGAAAATCAACGCTGTCCAAGCTTCTCGCGAACAGACTTGAGCCAACAGGCGGACGTGTCACCCGCGCGAAAAAACTGCGCGTTGGATTTTTCGCGCAACACCGGGTCGACGAACTCCATTCGGATCAGACGCCGCTGGAGCATCTCATTCGCAGGCGACCTGACGAAACACCCTCCGCTCTTCGGGCGAAACTTGCGGGATTCGGCCTGTCTGCCGACCAAGCGGATTTAACGGTCTCCCGTCTCTCGGGCGGTCAGAAATCCCGCTTGTCGCTTCTGTTGGCCACGCTTGACGCGCCTCACCTCCTCATTCTCGACGAACCCACCAATCATCTTGATATCGAAAGTCGTGAGGCACTGGTGGAGGCCCTCGCTTCCTATTCCGGCGCGATCATTGTCATCAGTCACGATCTCCATCTGCTCAGTCTGGTCGCCGATAGACTGTGGTTGGTGCGCGATGGCACTGTCAGGCATTATGAGGGCGATCTGGACAGCTATCGCGGCGAGTTGGTGGCCAATCAAAAAACGGACGCTCCCTCAAAGTCCAGAAAATCCGCGAGGGGTTCCCGAATCCAGCTGCAAACGCTGCGTTCGGAAATTCTGAAATGCGAAGCGAGGATCGCGAAGCTGACCGAAATGCGTCTACGTCTTGACGAAAAGCTGGCGGATCCTTCGCTCTATGAACCCGGCGCCGCCGAGGATCTCGATATCTGGACAAGTAAATACACCGAAGTCCTCGACGGAATAAAGCGTGCGGAAACACTCTGGCTAAACGCACAGGAAAATCTCGAAG
The DNA here is from genome assembly GCA_965201085.1 of uncultured Rhodobacter sp. Taxonomy (GTDB): domain Bacteria; phylum Pseudomonadota; class Alphaproteobacteria; order Rhodobacterales; family Rhodobacteraceae; genus JAPOUP01. The sequence continues at coordinate 55,241 of CBDAVS010000047.1, forward strand.
CCGAAAGCCACGCTTCCCAAAAAACCGGTGGCCTGAAGAGTGGCGCCTAAACGAGTTCAATCAGTTTCCCGTTGGGGCGAATCCGCGATCGGGATTCGTTCGGACACGGCTTTATGCCTCACCCGATGAGGTTGCCCGGGCGTACAACGACCGGCGTCGAGAACGTCGAGTTCGTATAAACAGGGGCCGCGGAGAAATTCGGGAACGCATCGAAGCAACGGCGGTCGATGGGATCTTGACCATACACCTACCCGAACAAGACTTTAGCCAGGCTTCAGGTCGGGAAATTCCCGTCGAATTCGTGGCCCGGAACGTGGTTCTCAACAGAGCTGAAAATTCGGATCATGCGCAGGACAGCGCCCTTACAACCGGCATTACAATCACTATCTCTGTCGAGGCGCGGGAGGTAAGTATGGCCAGCGGCGAAGTCGGACAATTGATTTACCTTATCATCCTGGGCAGTGCCCTCTTGGCGTATTTCGTCATCGCGAACCGCTCCAGCCTCGGACAGGCGCTCAGGCACGCGGCACTTTGGGGCATGATCTTCATCGGAGCCGTCGCCGGTTTCGGGCTTTGGCAGGACATCCGCCGCGATTTCGCGCCTCTTCATGCGACCGTCAGTGAAGCCGGTCAGATCCAGATACCACGCGCTTTCGATGGACATTACTATCTGACGTTGGAAGCCAACGGTACCCCGATTCGGTTCGTCATCGACACCGGCGCGACAAACATCGTCCTCTCGAGTCAGGACGCCAACCGCATCGGGATCGATCCAGACGACCTGCGGTATCTCGGTGTCGCCCATACCGCAAACGGCCAGACCCGAACGGCCCGCGTTTCGCTGGATACCCTCGCCCTTGGCCCAATCATCGACCGCAATGTCACCGTATGGATCAATGAAGGTGAGATGAAGGAATCCCTGCTCGGCATGGCCTATCTTCAGCGGTTTGACCGGCTGGAGATATCGAAAGGTATGCTGGTGCTCGTCCGATAGCCAACCCATCACAACAACCGGCATAGCCGATCGGTGCAACTGAGCGATGAATGATCAATCCCGACACGCCATTCGGCCGATCAATCCGAAAATCTCGCCCTAACCGCATATGAATTCAGTGAAGGTGGTCTATAAGGTACCGGCAACGCCGCTATTCTATTGTGAGCCGCCATAACTCAACCACGGAACGATCATGGATCCGCTCATCATATTCACACCATCGGGAAAACGGGGCCGGGTTCCCGCAGGAACCTCGGTGCTCGCCGCCGCCAGACGTCTCGGCGTCGACCTCGACAGTGTATGCGGTGGCCGCGGAATCTGCGGCCGTTGCCAGATCACACCCGGCTGCGGCGAATTCCCGAAACACGGAGTGACGGCGGCACGAGACGCGCTCCGCGAACGAAACCCGGTCGAGGACCGCTATGGACGCATTCGGGGCATGGATCATGAACGGCGTCTTGGCTGTCAGGCGACGGTTCGATCCGATATCGTGATCGACGTCCCACCGGACAGTCAGGTCCACAAACAGGTCATCCGCAAAGCTGCGACCGTTCGCGACATCACGATGGATCCTGCGACGAGGCTTTACTACGTCGAAGTGCGGGAACCTGATGCGCACGAGCCATCAGGTGATCTGGAACGTCTCAAGGACGCGTTGGCAAAGCAGTGGGACATGGATGCCGGTGCTATAGGTGCCGACCTGCATGTCCTCGGCAAACTCCAGCCGGCGCTACGTCAAGGCCAGTGGTCGGTCACGGTGGCACTTCATCGCGGTCATTCGGATAACCAAGAACGAATTCTCGATATCTGGCCCGGTTTCCGGGAAGGGCATCTCTACGGTCTGGCCGTGGATGTCGGTTCCACGACGATCGCCGCTCATCTCTGCGACCTCCGAAACGGAGAGGTCATCGCCAGCGCAGGAACCATGAACCCGCAGATCCGTTTCGGTGAGGATCTGATGAGTCGGGTCAGCTATTCCATGATGAATCCCGGTGGAAGCGCCGAAATGACCTCCGCGGTACGCGAAGCCATCAACCGGCTGGCGGAGGAAACGGCTGGGACAGGCGGTGTGGACCTTCGTCAGATCATGGAAGCTGTCTTCGTCTGCAATCCCGTCATGCATCATCTCCTTCTTGGCATCGATCCCGTTGAGTTGGGTCAGGCACCGTTCGCGCTTGCCACCTCGGATTCGCTTTCGATGAGCGCGCGTGACCTCGACCTCTCCACCGTGAACCCGTCGGCGCACGTGTTCACGCTGCCCTGTGTCGCGGGCCATGTCGGCGCGGATGCCGCCGCCGTCGCGTTGTCGGAAGAGCCCGGAAAGTCCGATGATCTCGTTCTCATCGTGGATGTAGGTACAAACGCGGAAATTCTTCTGGGTGACCGCAACGGTGTACTCGCCTGTTCCTCACCCACGGGTCCGGCATTCGAGGGAGCGCAGATCAGCAGCGGCCAGCGAGCCGCCCCCGGCGCCATCGAGCGCGTCCAGATCGACCCGCTCACGAAAGAACCCCGCTTCAAGGTAATTGGCTGCGATCTCTGGTCCACCGATGAAGGATTTGAGGGGGCGGCGGCCACGACGGGAGTTACCGGCATATGCGGATCGGGCATCATCGAGGCCGTCGCCGAGATGCGTATGGCGGGCCTGGTCGATGCATCCGGTCTGATAGGATCGGCGGCGCAGACAGGCTCAGCGAGATCCCTACCGGACGGACGCACTCACAGCTATCTCCTGCATGACGGTTCATACGGAAGCCCCCGCATTACGGTCACGCAGGCGGATATCCGTGCCATACAGCTCGCGAAGTCAGCTCTATACGCCGGAGCGCGTCTACTGATGGACGAACGGCGGATCGACACCGTTGACAGAATCGTGCTTGCCGGGGCTTTCGGCGCCCATATTTCACCGAAACATGCGATGGTGCTTGGCATGATTCCCGACTGTCGGCTTGACAGGGTCACGTCCGCCGGCAACTCGGCGGGCACAGGAGCGCGCATCGCCCTGTGCAACCGCTCCGCGCGTTCCGAGATCGAGGAAACCGTGCGCCGGATAACCAAGGTCGAGACCGCCGTGGAGCCAAGATTCCAGGAGCATTTCGTCGCCGCCAACGCCCTCCCACACGCAAACGCGCCGTTTACCGAACTGCGGAAGCTGGTTGACCTGCCGGAAACGAGCTTTAATACCGGTGGCGGTTCGGAATCCGGGAGACGCCGCAGACGTTCCAAACGGAGGGAGTAAGCGTATGGAGATTATGCAGGCCGGATCGCGCCCGTCCACTACCGGGCCGGAGAAATACTTCACCGGTCGGGTGCGTATGGATCCGGTGATCGTGGCGCCCGACCCCGCCCGCGTACGTGTCCTGACGGTGACTTTCGAACCGGCCGCGCGCACCGCATGGCATACCCATCCATTGGGTCAGACACTTGTCGTAACTTCGGGAAAGGGCCTCGTTCAGAAGGCCGGTGAGCGCATTCACGAAATACGCTCCGGCGATGTGGTTTGGATCGCACCGGGCGAACGCCACTGGCACGGCGCGGCACCTGATACCGGCATGACGCATATCGCGGTCCAGGAGGCGCTTGACGGATCCAACGTAACCTGGCTTGAACACATCACCGACGCCGAATATTACGGCAGGCCCTGAATGGGTCCTTCCCGTCTCCCGCACTTACGATTCGATCTTTCCGCCCTCCCGGATCCGCGGCCCGCGTAACGCTTCCGATAACCGGTGCACTTGAACGATCTTGTCTACTGCATCGGAATCTCTGAGGTGAATTTCGGCACATGGTATCCGCGGATCACGGCTTCCCGCCGCGCTATCCGGGTGTACCAGGCGCGGACGTTCGGATAATCGTTGAGATCAATCCCCTGCCATTCAAACCGTGATATCCAGGGCCAGGTTGCGATATCCGCGATCGAATACATCCCGCGCCTGTCTCCAGTGATGAAGTCACGCCCTTCGAGCCGCCCATCCAGAACTCCATACAGCCTACGCGCCTCCCTTGCATAGCGCTCCTCGGCATAGGGGGCCTTGCCAGGGTTGAATTTAAGGAAGTGATGAGCCTGACCAAGCATTGGACCCAGCCCACCCATCTGCCACATGAGCCATTCAACGCAACGCCAGCGTTCCGCACCGTCCGGCAGCAGCCGTTCGTATTTTCGGGCGAGATATAGCAGTATCGCTCCGCTTTCCATCAGCACCTGCCCCGTTTCATGGTCCACTATCGCCGGGATTTTGTTGTTGGGTGAAACCGCGAGAAATTCAGGTGTGAACTGCTGATCTTTACCTATGTCGATTGAGTGCGTCGTATACTCAACCTCAAGCTCTTCCAACATGATCGACACCTTTCGTCCGTTAGGTGTCGTCCAGGTATAGAGATCGATCATTTAGCCTCCCATATGTTCACAGAGTTAAGTCCAGATTCCATCCAGCTCGGGCACCCGTCGATCGAAGTCCGCTGTATTGAGCGGCGTCAATCCCACTGGCGACCTGAACCGGTGGCACGGCGTTGGGCGACCATCGCGGTATGCGGCTTCGGCGGCGCTGGCCCGCGTCGGGTCACGCCGACCCAATGAACAAGGTTCCTGCAATCGTTGCGAAGCTTCCATCATTCGCGTATTTCAAGACCACACATCCCGTGCGTTCATCGTCACACCCCTGGGCTATGGGCCGATTTTGGAGCGGGTAGCGGGAATCGAACCCGCACGTCCAGCTTGGGAAGCTGGCAGGCTGCCTTTACATCATACCCGCCCGATTTTCACTGTTACCTCCGACCGGTTTTGGCTACAACCCGGATTTACAATCTCACCCACCGCCGCGCTTCAACCGGGCCCAATCGGGGCTGTTCGCAACAATCGGTCCGGCAAAATCATAAGCCATATGCCCGCTATCGGTCGACTAGCTTCCCCGGCAGAGCGTTCGCCCATGCGCTTATCGTTCCGGCCCCGAGGCATATCACCATATCTCCGGGCCGCGCAGTGTCTCGGACCAGACGCGCGAGGCCCTCTTCCCCGTCCAGTATCCGCGCATCGCGATGCCCATGATTCACCAGACCCCCGACAAGGGAATCACGGTCTGCGCCCTCCAGCGGCGCCTCGCCAGCGGCGAAAACATCGGCGATCGCAACGATATCGGCGTCACCGAAACAGGAGCAGAAATCCTCGAACAGACCGCTCAGCCGAGTAAAGCGGTGCGGTTGATGTACCGCGATTACCCGCCCTTTCGCTGACTGACGCGCCGCCTTCAGGACAGCGGCGATCTCCGTTGGATGATGCCCGTAATCATCGATGATTGTGACCCCGTTGACATCACCCACCTTCGTAAAGCGACGGTTTACACCCCGAAAGCTGGTCAATGCCTTATGGATCCCGCTTCGTGACATTCCGAGATGTCTGGCCACGGCGACGGCCGCGAGTGCGTTGGACACATTATGTTCGCCGGGCATCGGAAGACCGCAACCCCGGATCATCGCTCCTTCAAGTGCCAGACCGACATCAAAACGCGACATTCCATCGCTATGGGTCAGATTCATCCCGCGTATGTCGGCTTCTGCATCGAAGCCGAACGTCACAACCCGTCGGTCGTGGACCCTGCCGACCAGTTTCCGGACATTGGCGTCATCAGCGCAGCAGACAGCGAGTCCGTAGAACGGAATGTTCTCGACGAAATCGAGAAATCCCTGATGCAACGCCTCTTCGGTACCCCAGTGATCCATATGTTCGGGATCGATGTTGGTGACGACGGCGATCGTCGCCGGAAGGCGATTGAAGGTGCCATCGCTCTCATCCGCCTCCACCACCATCCATTCGCCCATCCCGATGCGGGCGTTACTTCCATAGGCATGGATAATGCCGCCATTGATAACCGTCGGATCATGTCCACCGGCATCGAGCAGTGTCGCCACCAATGTGGTCGTCGTGGTCTTGCCATGGGTGCCGGCAATGGCGACATTGGACTTTAGCCGCATGAGTTCGGCAAGCATTTCGGCCCGCCGGACTATCGGCAATCCCCGAAGACGCGCGGCGTCGAATTCCGGATTGCCCGGTTTGATCGCCGATGAAATCACAACGACCTCGGCGTCCTGCAGATTCTCCGGAGTCTGGCCAATTGATATTTCAGCCCCCATTGCCGCGAGCCGATCCGTGATCTTCGTCGCCTTCAGGTCCGAGCCACGGACGCAATAGCCAAGGTTCAACAACACCTCGGCGATGCCCGACATACCGATTCCACCGATACCCACAAAGTGTACCGGTCCCAGTTCCATAGGCAGCTTGGTCGCGGCGTTCATTGTGGAATACCTGAATAATTCCCAGCGTTCATATCTCACGTTCCGCTCACTTTCGCTCTGCCAGTTTCATTACCAGTTCCGAAAGGCGGTCCAGTGCATCCGGCCGACCGGTCGCGAGCGCAGCCTCCGCCATTTTCGCCGCCTTATCGGGATCACCAAGGATCATGCCTATCCGTTCCGAGAGTCCTGCCTCGCTCAATTCGGATTCAGTGAGCAGCATCGCGCCACCGGCGTCGACTAGCATCTTCGCATTCGAGGTCTGGTGATCCGCCGCCGCGTGCGGATAGGGTATGAGAATCGATGGCCGACCGATAACGGAGAGTTCCGCAATGGCTGAAGCCCCCGCACGGGAAATGACAAGCTGCGCTTCGGCCATCCGATTGTGGACATCATCGAAGAAGCGCTGGACATCGGCCTTGATGCCATGATCGGCGTAATGGTCGCGCACATAGGTCAGATCCTCTTCGCGCGCCTGATGGCTCACCCGGATGTTAGACCGAAGCGAGGGCTGCAGTGATGCGATTGCCGGTGGCGCTGTACGGCTCAGCGTTCTCGCGCCCTGGCTGCCACCGATCACAAGAATTTCCATTGGATAGTCACCGGGGGGGATATAGGGCGCTTTCGCTCTCCCTGCGATGGCGTCCCGCACCGGATTGCCAGTGTGAATCCCCTTTGTTCCGGGTGGCATGTCCTCGGACCAGATCCCGCAGGCAACGAAATCCATGCGACGGGCGAAAAATCTGTTGGCGCGGCCAAAGACACCGTTCTGCTCATGGATCATACGTGGAAGTCCCAGCCAGACCGCCGCGGCCATCACCGGAACAGCCGGATAGCCCCCGAAACCAATCACCGCGTCAGGCGGGTCACGCCTAAGTCCAAGGTAGGCGGTCAGAATTCCGGAAATTATGCGAACGGGTGCAACGGTCTTGGATAGCCAACCTCCTGAGAACGTAGCGGATGCGACCCGCTCGAACTCGGTCGAATTCGGAAACCCACCGGAGTAACGCTCTCCCCTCTCGTCGGTGGCAAGTCTCACCCGCCAGCCCGCCCGGGACATGTTCTCCGCCAACGCCTGCGCCGGGAACATATGCCCTCCGGTACCGCCGGCCGCGATAACGAGTAGAGGTTGTCTCATGTTCATTTTTTCGACCCGCTTACCCGAAACACGGGATCATACCCAAACGCGGGTCATTCGTTACAGTCGTCATCAGCTTCCACCGGAGGAGAATATGTCTCCGATTCTCCCCTGCGGTCGCTCGCGTGTCAGTGACAGCAGCATACCCAGCGCTATGCCACTCGCGACCAGCGAGGACCCACCATTGCTCACAAACGGCAATGTCATCCCCTTGGCGGGCAGGAGCCGAACCGCGACGCCCATATTGATGAATGCCTGGATACCGAACGTACACGCAAGGCCCGCACCCGCAAAACGTATGAACGGGTCACGCTCGCGAACCAGACGCATGAGCGAGCGAGCGGTGATCATCAGATAGAGAATGATGACCAAACTCACCAGAACCAGCCCGTATTCCTCGGCGGCGACGGCGATTATGAAATCGGTGTGTGCATCCGGCAAAGACCATTTGACGCTGCCCTCACCCACGCCCACTCCGAAGAAGCCGCCTTCCCGTATGGCGTTGGTGGCATATCCAAGCTGGGTGTTCGGATCCACGTTCGGCGAAAGGAACCCATCGATGCGACGCGCGAAGTGCTCTGAACCGACATAGGCGAAAACGCCGAGACCGACGACGCTTCCAGCCATCGCGAGCAATAGCTTGAAGGGTGCACCGGCAATGAAATACATCACGCCCCACCCAAAAAAAACAAGACATGCCTGACCGAAATCAGGCTGTAACGCCAGCATGGCAACAACTGTAACGGTGATTACGAATGAGGTTATACGTCCCGGCGGGCCATCGGCGTCCTGTGCCGCCGCCATCAACCATGCGGACAGGATGATCAAACACGGTTTGAGAAATTCCGAAGGTTGCACGGAAGCGAAACCAAGCGAGAACCACCGCACCGAACCCTTGCCGAAATCCGTTCCAAGAAAGGGAAGCAGAGCAAGTGCGGCGAAAGCTGCGATAAAGCCCAATACGCCAAATCGGCGCACGGCGGTCGGTGATGCCATGGACACCAGGATCATGGTGATGAGCGCGAGAATCCCGAACAGAGCCTGCCGATTAACGTAATGGAACGGCTCAAATCCATTTCGATGCGCCAATGGTGGAGAGGCGGCGAAACCCAGGAGAATACCGATACCAAAGAGCAGCAGCACACACGAAATCGCCACTTTATCCGTCGCGCGCCACCAGCTTGGCAGAATCGGCTCGCCGTCCCGATCAGGGAGGGAACCATATACCATTTCAGTCATGGAGAATTGCCCATAGCTGCCTCGATACCGTCGCTCGCCGCCCGTTTACCGGGTCTCATGGATGGATTAACCGAATTTTCGGGTCGACGCTAGCAAAAAATCCGCCACCGAGCGATTTTTCACGGCTCTTTGTCTGACGGGTTGGGCTTCAGCGAGTAAATGAAGCAGACGGTTTCCAGAACCACCAGGACACAGCTTTCAAATGCTTACTGACCCACCGCCAACCCGACGCATGGCTGTTGACCCTCCTCGTTGCGACACGGGCAAAGCGGGATATTACGAGCGATCCAATCGAAACCCTCGCATGGTCAAAGGCCGGATTCCCTGTGATCTCCAACGTGCAATGAGTAGCGTCTGTGATATCAATGAGCCAGTATTTGCCGAATGGAATTCGGGCGAGTTCCCGCTCGGTATCCGGCACATCCGGACTGATCTCGCGTATAGCCGGATCTGGTTTTCGAGAGCAGTCGCGGACATATGTGATTTCGCTGTCGCGGCAACTCGAAAACCGAGAAATCACCAAGGCAACGGAAGCCGTAGCCCAGACAGCATGCAATTTTTGGGAATTATATACCTAGCTACCCGCGCCGCGCCGGGCGCACGTTGACTTTCACCGGCCGGTGGGCCATGATTGGAAAGCGGCGAAAAGGGGGATGTCATCATGGCCGATGGCGAGAGCGGACTTAAGGAAGCGGTGCGACGCGAACTGCCAGGCTCCGTTCATTTTTCATTGCCATAACGACGCGGCAGCAGTACGGTAATACCTGCAACCGGGTCACCGAAGCGTGACCGCGTGACGGCTTGCGTCAGGAGACGGCCACACTAGGGAGCTTCGAAATGCTGGATATCAAGGCAAGACGGAATGAAGTGGACGCCAATTTCGAAGCGTTCCAGAAAATGCTTCCTGACCTGATCGGCAAGCATGACAATCGCTGGGCCCTGATGCGGAACGGGGAATGCGTCGCGTTCTACGATACCTTCAGGGATGCCGTAACCGCCGGCGATTCGCAGTTCGAGGATGGCCTGTTCTCGGTTCAGGAGATCACGGGAAGGATTGTGGATCTGGGGTGGTTTTCCCATGCCGTGCATAAGCGGACAATTCGACCCTTATGTTGGCATTCTCCTGGAGGTAACGGTTCACGGCGCTGCCGCCCAGTCCAAGAAAGTTGTCGAAACCAAGGGCCTTGTCGATACCGGTGCGTCTGGGACGAGCGTTTCACCGGAGATCGTCCGGGAACTTGGACTCATGCCGCAGGGGAAAGTCATGATTTGCGGCGCGACCGGGGCAAAGGCAGTCCATACATATATGGTGGAATTTGGCCTTGGTTTTGGTGGTATGCGGGCAAATATTCCCGATCTCTGTGTGAGTGAACTTGACCTTGGCCAAGCGGGACCGCAGGTTTTGATCGGGCGGGACATCATCCTCAGAGGCGTTTTCACGACCGATTTCACAAATCACTTCACCTTTTCGATTTAGGCAGGATAACCATGGTGAAGTCAGCGCCCGCTTTGCGCCAGCGGCGCGGCGCGGCGTGGGTAGCCAGGTATATAATTTCCCAATTTTTTGTGCGTCGTGCACAATCCTCCGCTAGATGCGCAACAAACGTGAGGATGATCAGTTTGAACATACGGACCGTTAATCAGGGCAGTTTGTTCACATTGGGCTTTTTGACTGCAACCGTTCGGAGTTGCCCGGAATGGCAGGCGCTTTCCAACGGCGAAATCCAGGCTTTCGAGCGCAGGCTGAAAACCCTCTTCCAATGGTTCCCGACAACTCAGAAGCCTAACGAAAGCCAGACGAAAAACGATCTCATCCGGCCAATTCCAGGGGAACTTGGCTGACGGAGAATCTGCGTCGGCAGAACATGTCGCGACGGGACCGTGATGATGTACCGGACGGACCGCTGTTTGAAAACGCCGAACGAAAGGCCAAGGCGAACGGTGTACCGGAAGAATGGAGACGATACGGTTTCGGGCTCGCCGCTGTGGAATCCAAACGTTGGACGCGTCCTCTTTAACGGCAATCGGGGATGTTGGGTGAGGAAACGGCTCCGTCAACCCAGATGTTGCTCTATATGCGCCGCAGCGGTGACATCACCGATTGGTCGCTGCGCTGGGGCATCCTGACCAGCGGCTCGAAATGGCGACTCCACTATTCAGGTGCGCATTCGGTATCCGAGCAATTCCTCGAACTCGACATCGCGGCGTTCATCGACCTGTCAGATTACACGGACCGCCAACATACATTGGATGAACGCAACCGTCTCGATCGGCTGAGTGTTTTCCACCTGATTTTCCGACGCGACGCGTTCGTGCCTTCGGGCACGGATCCACGAACGTTTCATGAAAGGGCCATCGATGAGGGTAATTTCCATGAAAAACCTGTTGCCGGAGACCTTTCCAACAAGCTATTTGAAGAGGTGTTCCCCGACCTTACACGCGCGACCGTCGGGTCCGCATCCGAAGCCGACCGGCGGGAAGTTCGGCAAGCCGCGCCGGTCACTCCCTATCGTCTCCTGTTCATTCTTTATGCGGAGGACGGTGACCTCCTGCCAATCAGGGACAGTCGCTATGATGATTGCGGTCTGAGAGTTTGAATCATAAGTCACTGATATGATCAAACCATTGTTTTTCATGGAGTTGACGCCCTCGCCACCCGCCTGAGCAGGAACCGGCAGGCGGCCAGCGAGTTCTCGCAGAGGCGCTCATAGTCCTTCGACAGGCGGCGGCACCGGCCCATCCAGGCGAAGGTCCGCTCCACCACCCACCGGCGGCAGGGAACCGTGAACCCCTTGACATCCTTCGGTTTTTCGACGATCCCGATCACGTTCGACAACCCCATCCCCCCAGGCCGCTCCCGCAGCTTCGGACCCGGGTGGGCACCGTCTCCAGCAGCTTCGCGATCAGGTCCGGCGCCCCGTCCCGGTCCTGGATGTCGGCGGTGTGAACCGTCATGACGATCGGTGTGCCGTCGGCGTCCACGATCAGGTGCCTTTTCCTCCCCTTCACCTTCCTGCCGGCGTGGTGGCCGCGGGGCCCGCCGCTCTCCGTGGTCCTCACCGACTGGCTGTCGACCGGGGCGGCGGTCGGCTCCGCGGAGCGCCCCGAACACCGCCGCGCGAGGTCCCGGAGACGATGCACGAGACGCTCCAGGAGCCCGCTCCGCCGCCATGCGTAAAAACAGTTCCGGTCGGTGGAAAACGGTGGATATCCAGAGGGTGACGCGCGCCACTGGCATCCCGTGGACAGGATATACCGGCCCGCGTCGAACACCGACCGAAGGTCGACCCCGCGCGGCCGTCCCATCCTTCCCCGCTTCGGAAGCATCGGCTCGATGACGGTCCATTCGGCGTCGGTCAGATCGTTTTGACTGTGGTCGTCCGGGCGCTTATGGATCTGTTGGGTGGTCCTGTTCCAGGGCATGGCTCTCTCCGTATCTGGTTGCGTTCACCAACCGGAATGCCACATCCTGCGGGACCACTCAACTTATGGAACAAACTCTGAGGAACAAAGTGCGTCTTGATGTTAAGATGCGCAAAGTCCGTGATGATGTTTTTTCGGAAACAGCCACCCGTTATTGGTGCGCGACCGCGGATCTGTTCATCGCGATTGATGAGGGTGACGGCTCCATTGGTCTGCCTCCCTACAACGGCGGGCTCTTCGATCAAACACGTCACACGATCCTGAAAGACATCCGAATACCTGATTCGGTGCGGAGGAGGCGGGCCGGTGTTGAGGGATTTTCCGGCCAGGGCCCCGGATTCCACGCGGAATACGGCGGCTGTCCCTTCGGATCGGAGCGTAACCGGGCCTCCCGGCGGCGGCAAGGCCCGCGGCGGGAGGTGGCGCGCCCGTCCGGGCGAGGGAAGGGGTGGCCCGACCGAAACCGGGCGGGCGCGCCTGCGGAATTCCCTCTCCCCCGTCGGCCGACGGGGCGAAGCGCCTCAGGGAGGCCGCGCCCGCGCGAAAGCCTCCGCCGGCGTCAGGTAGCCGGGCGCCTTGCGGGGGCGCGCGTTCAGGATGTCCTGGACCCGCTTCACGCGGGCGTCCGTGACCTGCCGAAGGTCGGTCCCCTTCGGCAGGTACTGGCGCGGCGGCCCGTCGGTGTGCCCGTTCAGGCCCCGCTCCCACGGGTGGTGGGGCGTCGGGAGGAGGAGGTCGGCCTCCAGCGCCTTCGCCACCTTCGCGTGCCCCGCGAACTCCCTGCCGCTGTCCGCCGTGATCGTGTGGACCCTGGCGCCGGGACCCCCGGGAAGGTCGGTCATCGCCCCGCCGACCGCCTCCGCCCTCTTTCCGTCAACCCGTTCCACCATCAACGGTGTTGCACTTCAGGGCGGAACGGGGGGAGGAATTGGAAAGCCGCTTCAAGTTCTGCGTCTTCGTAACGAGCCCGTCGCCGACAGTGCATGCAGCCCGCTGTGCCTTCTTCCTGCAGGCGGCCAGTGAACTTTCCGATAGGGATATCTGTTTTTCATTTAGTGCGGAGGATTTCTCCCGCTTCGATCCAGACACTGGAACCACGCCGATATTCCGTTCAATCCGGGATGCCGATCTGACCAAGTCGATCTATGCCAACAACCCAATTTTGGTGGACCGCTCCTCCGTCGAGGAGATGAAGATGGCCGGTGAAGTATCTTCGGATGTTCGATATGATGAATGACTAAGCTATGCTTCGCACGCGCAGTGAACTGGATGAGAAAGAGGGGCCCATCCACTCGGCGACAATACGTTCATGAGCGATTCGGAGGATTGGCTGCCGCTCTATGTTGGACGGATGATCCATCATTTCGACCGTCGCGCGGCGTCCGTCGAAGTTAACGAGGACAGCCTGCATAACCCCGCTTCAAGCAGCAGGACGACAGATAAACAGAAGGCTGATCCAAACTTCGTTCCCACCCCCCAATACTGGGTGCGGGAAAATGCTGTCGACATGCCTCGTGACATTGATTGGTTGATTGCGTTTCGCGACATAGCGAGACCGACCGACGCACGGACACTGATAGCGACGACCGTGCCGAAGGCGGGATTTGGAAACATGGCGCCACTTCCTTTGCCGGATGGTATGGAAACCCATCGGCAATAGGCCGATCTTATCGTGGCGAACCTCAATGCACTCGTACTTGACTTTGTCGCACGATCAAAAGCGCACAACCCCAGCGTGAATTGGTACATCGCCGAGCAGCTCCCGATTGTCCCACTCATGAAATCCGGGAACGTGCGTTTCGGGTTTAGGTCCGCGGCTCAGATTGTACCGGCAGCGGATCTTGAGCTGACCTACACCTCTCATGACATGACGCCGTTCGCAAAGGATATGGGCTATGCGGACGCCGCCGGAACCGTGAAATCACCCTTCAACTGGGATCAGGAACGCCGCGTTGCCCTTCGGGCCAAGCTCGATGCTGCCTTTTTTCACCTCTACGGAATTTCCGACCGTGATGATGTTCGCTACATCCACTCAACATTCCCGATTGTCGAGCTTACCGAAATGATGAAATACAGCGGAGTCTACCGTTCATATGAGTTTTGTCTGGCCTACATGAACGCCTTGGCCGCGGGCGAGCCTGACGTGGAAATCGTGCTTTGACCGTTCCCGCTTCCATTCGCACCTCACCCTTACCTACACGTTCTTCCCGGCTCAAGCGACCGACATGCCTGTTCCGTCCCACAAACCACCGAGGCACCCAAACGCGGCCCTGTTTGGCGGGGTTCCCCATCTGGTCGGAGCCATCAAGGCGTTTATCGAATTCCAAAACATATACGTTACACCATTCCTCAGCGCCGCAAACGCGAATTCGATCTTCGAAGAACCCCGGCGTTTCCCCACGCGGATTGGTGGAACATGACACTGGTTGACTTTCCACTGCGCTTATGCCTAAAATGACTTGAACTGTAGAGTTGACTTATGAGTGGGTCGTGACAACCTCGCAACATCGTCCAAGCAAAACAGCGGAACTTGTCGCCGCCGGTCGTGCGGTTCATAATCGCTATGACCAACCGGTACTTCTCGAAGATCGATACGCGATCGAGTTCTGCGGCGCATTCTGGAAAGCCATCGTTCTGTTTCCACCGCTTAAGTGGCTGGTAATGAAAGTGGTATTACGGGGCATAGCTCCGGTCATTCCGACGATTCTGGTCCGGGCCATTTACGGCGAGCAGCAGGCGGAAATCGCCATCCGCCGAGGTTTAACGCAATATGTCATCGTCGGCGCGGGCTATGATTCCTTTGCTATGCGACGGACGGATCTGACCAAGTCCGTCATCGTATTCGAGGTCGACCAGCCCGCGACCCAGGATCTCAAGCGACGCCGGATGGCCAAAGCCGGTATCGCCGAACCGAAGGAAGTCCGATACATCGCCGCCGACCTTAATGAGGTCCCACTGTTCGACGCGCTGATTCAGAACGGATTTGATCCGGAAAAGCCAGCGTTTTTCTCTTGGTTCGGCGTCACCTACTATCTGCCGGAGAAATCCATCGAAGAACTCCTTCAACTGATGCTGCACGAAGCGGCTCCAGGGAGCTCGATCGCATTCGATTACCTCGCCAAGCTTGAGACAACACCGGAATATGTGAAGGATCGCTATTTTAAGTGCAAGAATTTCGTGGCGAAAAGAGGCGAGCCCTGGATCACCGCGATGGATCCAAACAGTCTTGAAAGTGACCTGCTGAAAGCCGGTTTTTCGCAAGTCGATCATGTCCTGCCATGGGAACTCGACAATAGATTCCTGGCCGGACATAAAAACTTGAGCTGCCCCCATTTCATTGGCGTCTGCACCGCAACAAATTGATGGTGCAGGGCTCCGGGGCTTGGATCCTGATGGGGCGAGACCTCACCCAACGGACTTGCCATGCAGGTCCCACCATGGTCTTGGTGAAGTTCGCGACTTCAGGAAGTACTCACCGTTCGCCTGAAAGTGCGTCACAATCACGCCGGACTGCCGAATCTTTCGCATCGCCATCGGTCGACGTCAAAGACGTGCCTTGACCGCCGCAATGAACGCCTCACCGCGCGCTTCGAAATCCGGATACTGATCGAAGCTCGCCGCCGCCGGCGCCAACAGGACGGTGTCACCCGCCTTCGCCTCTTCCATGGCTTTGGCAACCGCCCGCTCCATCGTTCCGCAGACTTCATGCGGCGTCCCGCCCACCTGAAGCGCGAACTCGCGGGCCGAATGGCCGATCAAATAGGCTTTCACGACGGAACCGAGATGTACCTTGAGACCAGCGATTCCGTTTTCCTTACCAAGCCCTCCGGCGATCCAGCGGATAGAGGCGAAAGCCTGCAGCGCCCGTGCGGCGCTGTCCACATTCGTCGCTTTGCTGTCATTGACGTACGTAACGCCTCCCGCCTGCGCGACGATCTGGCTGCGATGGGGGAGCCCCTCGAAAGCGTGAAGCGCCCGCCCGATCGTCTCAGACCCCAAACCAAGCGCACGAACCGCGGCATAAGCGGCGCAGGCGTTCTGATGGTTATGGCCACCGGACAGGCTCGTAATGTTTCGCAGGTCAATCGAGGCGACCTGATTGCCCCTACGCCGCTCCGAAAGAATACCTTTCGGAGCACATACCGTCCAACCGGGACCGGCAAGACCTCCGCCACTGGATACACGTATCACCCGATCATCCTTCGGACAGGCCGAAAGCTGATTGGCCAGTAAACGTCCCTCGGGCTCATCCACGCCGATCACAGCCCAGCTCGGCGCCCCTTCTACGAAAAGTCGCCGCTTGGCGGCGAAATATCCGCCTATACCCCCGTGCCGGTCAAGATGATCCGGCGTCAGATTCGTGAATACCGCAATGTCCGGTGTCAGCATCCGCGCCAGGTCGGTTTGATAGCTGGAAAGCTCCAGCACCACGACTTCCCTATCACCGAGTGGATCAAGGTCCAGAACGCCCCGACCGATGTTTCCCGCCAGCTGGCAGCGTCTTTCGGAATATTCGAGGATGTGGTGAATGAGTGCGGAAGTCGTCGACTTGCCGTTTGAACCGGTCACGGCAACCACGCGCGGAACATGGTCGAAGCGATCCCATGAACGGGCGGCGTGACTTCGAAAAAACAGCCCAATATCGTTGTCAACCGGCACGCCGGCGACTACGGCTGCGGTGACTGCAGGACTTGGTTCTGGATAGAGATGTGGAATTCCGGGTGACACGATCAGCGCGGATACCTCGACCAGCGCATCCGGTTCCAGCGGATCGCACAGGGCGAAACCTTCGGCCTCGGCGCGCGTCCTAGCTTCCGGACTATCATCCCAAACCATCGTCTGAGCGCCACCGGCCCGAAGCGCTCGGGCGGCGGCAAGGCCGGACCGGCCCATGCCAAAAACCAGGATCCGCCGCCCTTCATATCCCGGGACCGATATCAATGGCTTACTCGAGCGTTGTAAAACCGGCTATCCATCTCCAGCCGGTCGCAGGTACCGACGCGGCACAACTCTAACACCCGTTCAGGCCCGCGCACCTCACCGGCCCCGAAAACGCCACGAATCTTCATCTGACCTTGAGCGTCGCCAACCCGATCAGCGCCAGAATAAGCGCGATGATCCAGAACCGGATCACGATCTGCGGCTCCGCCCAGCCCAGTTTCTCGAAATGGTGATGCAGCGGTGCCATCCGAAATATGCGCTTACCCGTTCGCTTGAAATATAGCACCTGTACGATGACCGACAGGGTCTCAACCACAAAGACGCCGCCGACAACCGCCAGAACCAGTTCGTGTTTCGTCGCAACCGCGATCGCTCCCAGCGCACCGCCAAGAGCCAACGCGCCGGTGTCTCCCATGAACACGGCGGCAGGAGGGGCGTTGAACCAGAGAAACCCAAGTCCACCGCCGATCAGTCCGGCGGTGAATACGAGTATCTCTCCGGTTCCGGGAACATAGTGAACGTCAAGGTATTCGGTAAAGTCGCTTCGACCGACGGCATAGGCAATTATGCCAAGCGTACCTGCGGCGATCATGACCGGCATGATTGCGAGCCCGTCCAGCCCATCGGTCAGGTTCACCGCGTTCGCGGCACCAACGATCACGAGAGCGCCAAAGGGAATGAACAGAATTCCGAGATTGACCAGCGTATCCTTCAGGACCGGCAAAGCCAACGCGTTCCGTAGCCCATCCGGGTGATGCAGGCTGGCCCAATATGCGGCGATACCCGCGATCAAGCATCCGATCACGACACGCTGCCGGGACGACAGTCCTCGCGATGACTTTCCCCTGATCTTCAGGAGATCGTCGGCGAAACCCAAAAATCCAAAACCCAGGGATACGAAAAGCGTGACCCAAAGAAATGGATTGTCCAGTCGCATCCAAAGCAGGCTGGACAGAACCAACGCGGCGAGGATCATCAGACCGCCCATTGTTGGCGTACCCTTCTTTGCCACCAGATGGCTCTCCGGACCGTCTTCACGGATTGGCTGGCCATCGGTCTGATACCGGCCCAATAGAGCGATCATCGGCCCACCAAGCGCGAAGCAGAACACCAGGGCGGTAAAGAAGGCGCCACCGGAGCGGAATGTTATATATCTAAAGAGATTGAAAAAATCGCCTCCATCGGAAAACTCGGTCAACCAATACAGCATTAGATTTGCCTTTCGCTAATGACAGGCGGGTGGCCCAGTTGGCGTATGGCGTCCACGACGAGGGAAACCCTGCTCCCCTTCGAACCCTTGACCAACAGAATATCGCCGGCGTTAACCAGACCGGAGGCCGATTTCGCTAGCTCCGGTGCCGTTTCCGTCCATTGACCGCGGGTCTCCCTGGGCAAACGATCGTAAAGGGCGCGCATACGCCGGCCCACACAGTGAACGACGTTCACCAACCCGATCGAGGGACAGTCGGCCAGCATCGCGTGAAGCCTATCCTCTTCGGGTCCAAGCTCAAGCATGTCACCAAGTACGGCGATGCGACGCCCGCGCCCCGTGCGCCCGGTCCCATTGTTTGGCTGGGTCGCGGCCAATGTATCGAGCGCCGCTTCCATCGAGGCCGGGTTGGCGTTGAACGCGTCGTCAATCAGTTCGAACCAGTCGCCGTCATCAACCGGATCCAGAAAAAACCGCTCGCGCGTACCACGCCCCTCCGGCGGTCGCCATCGTGCGAGATCCTGCGCCGCAAGGGCCAGATCCAGACCCAATAACCCGACCGCACCAAGAACCGCCGAGGCATTGACGGCGAAGTGACGCCCCAGGATG
This sequence comes from uncultured Rhodobacter sp., assembly GCA_965201085.1. GTDB lineage: Bacteria > Pseudomonadota > Alphaproteobacteria > Rhodobacterales > Rhodobacteraceae > JAPOUP01. The sequence continues at coordinate 74,081 of CBDAVS010000047.1, forward strand.
GCGAGCTTTAGCACAAGCGGCGTCTGACCGATCCTGATCCGGGCGACGGTGATCTCGGCCGTCAACCGCACGTCGATAAGCTGGCAGTAAAACTCCGCGCCGAAGCCGAATTCGCAACACTTCGCCCCTGCCCGGTCGGCGGCATCGCGAAGAATCGGCGTGACATCTAGGTCACCATTGAACAGCGCAGCGCCACCTCTCTCGAGGCCTTCCAACATCGACGCCTTTTCGCGCGCGATGCCCTCAACGCTCCCGAACGCTTCGAGATGCGCCGCCGCGACCGTCGTGATCAACGCGATATCTAGACGCGCCAGACGCGCCAGCGGCGCGATTTCTCCTGGATGGTTCATTCCGATCTCGATAACGGCAAAATCAGCGTCCAGAGGCAGGCGCGCCAACGTCAACGGCACCCCCCAGTGATTGTTGAAACTATTCTCGGCCGCATGGACACGGCCCTGACGGGAAAGTACAGTACGAAGCATTTCCTTTGTCGAGGTTTTTCCAACCGATCCCGTCACCCCGATAACCGTCGCGCGACTCCGCGACCGCGCCGCTGATCCAAGTCGCTCCAGCGCGGGAAGAACCTCATCGACAACCAGCAACGGCGCGTTTGTCGGAACATCTTCCGGGATGTGGTCGACCAGGGCGGCCACCGCGCCGAGCTCGAAGGCGGCCGCTACGAATTCATGACCGTCACGGTTATCCCTGAGAGCGACGAACAGATCACCGGATTTCAGCGTCCTGGTATCGATGGAGACGCCGGAAGCCTGCCAGCCGCATGTCGTGTGACCGCCTGTGGCAGCGACCGCCTCTTCGGCTTTCCATAGCGGTGTCATGTCGGACGACCTTCCAGCGCCGCGGTCGCGACACTGGCCTGCTCCGCATCATTGAAGTGGTAGACATCATCTCCCACGATCTGGCCTGTCTCGTGCCCCTTGCCCGCCACGAGCAGCGCATCACCCGGCTGGAGGATATCCACACCGCGCAGAATCGCTTCCGCACGGTCCGGAACCTCGGTGGCCTCGGGACAGCCGTCAAGTATCGACGCCCGTATTCCGGCGGGATCCTCACTTCGTGGATTGTCATCCGTGACGAACGCGACGTCGGCATGCAGCCTCGCCGCCTCCCCCATCTTCGGTCGCTTCAAGGGATCGCGGTCCCCGCCCGCACCGAAGACCACGACAAGACGCCCCAGAACATGCGGTCGCAGCGCTTTCAGGGCCGTCGTCAACGCGTCGGGAGTGTGGGAGTAGTCCACGAACACCGTACCACCGTTCCGACGCTTCGCGGCCAGTTCAAGGCGTCCCCGCACACCCTCAAGACGCTCCAGCGTCTGAAAGACATCGTCGGGGTCGCAGCCACTCGCGATCGCGAGACAGGCCGCCGTCAGCACGTTTTCCGCCTGGAAACCACCGACGAGACCCAATCGCATCTGTCTGGCCCGCCCATTCCATTCGAATCTCAGAACCTGCCCTCCGGCGTCATAACGTTGCGTTCGGATGCGTAGATTCACGCCGGTCCCATGCCCGACCGTAATGAGGTTTTGACCTCGGCCTCCGGCGATATCCGCCATCGCGCCGCCGTAGGGTCCTTCCAGATTGATCACTGCGGTTCCATCGGGGGTAAGAACCCTGTCGAACAGACCTGCCTTTGCCGAAAAATATTCATTTAAATCAGAATGATAGTCGAGATGATCGTGGCTTAGGTTGGTGAACGCCGCCGCCTTGAGGCGCACCCCGTCAAGCCTGCGCTGGTCCAGACCGTGACTGGACGCCTCCATTGCGGCATATTCAATCCGATGGTCCGCCAGTTCCGAGAGCAGACGGTGCAGCGTGATGGGTTCGGGCGTTGTATGTGCCAGGGGCGCGTTCCAGGATCCCTCAATACCGGTCGTACCTATATTGACCGCAGCCAATCCCAGTAGCGACCATATCTGGCGCGTGAACGTAGCGACGGACGTCTTGCCATTGGTGCCGGTCACCGCCACCACGATCTCGGGCTGTGTCGAATACCAAAGAGCGGCGGCAACGGCGAACGCTTGCCTGGGATCCTGGGCGACGACCATCGCGGCGCTTGAGGAGGCGATATCCTTCTCCGATAACCGTGCGCCTTCCCTGTCCGTCAGAATAGCCACCGCGCCGCTACGAAGCGCAGGTCGGATGAATCGCGCACCATGCGTTCTGCTTCCGGGAAGTGCGGCGAACAGGAAACCTTTCCTGACCGATCGGCTGTCAACCGCCAGACCGGTGATAAGCGCTTCGCGCCCTCCAAGTGCGAACAGTCCGAGTTCCGCAAGCGATTTCAACTTTGTTCCCATCTGGAGTCCAGTTACTCGCCCATGCGGCATCGCAGGAAGCTATCCCTCGTTCTGACGACGCTCTATTTCAGGTCGCAGGCCGAGAAGCGGTGCGGTGCGGCGAATGATTTCTCCCGCCACGGGCGCCGCTGTCCAGCCAGCCGTGCGGCGGGGTTTGGAGCCCGAAGTCTCTACCGGTTCGTCGAGCGACACGACGAGAACATATTTCGGATCATGGACGGGAAACACGCTGGCAAAGGTGGCGATGACCTTTTCATCATAATATCCACCGCCCGGTTTCGGTTTGTCCGCAGTACCCGTCTTGCCTCCGACATGGTATCCAGCAACGACCGCCATTGTTGCGGTCCCGCTCCGCACCACCTGACCGAGCATCTCCCTGACGGCGACCGATACCTCGGGACTCACGACCCGGGCACCCTTCCGCGCCCCGCGATTTCGGAGAAGAGTCGGCGCAACCTTCGTACCGCCATTGACGATGCTTGCGTAACCGGCGGCGAGATGCAGGGCGCTGGCCGATATACCATGCCCGTAGGATGTCGTGATGCTCACGATTTCCGGCCATCTTTTCGGGATCAGAGGTTTGGCGCCCGGTGCCTCGAACAGTTCGACGGGGGATGGTTCGAGAAACCCAAGCCGGGAAAAGAATTCCCGCTGCCGCTCGGCGCCAATCATCAGGACTATGTTGGCGGTACCCACATTCGAGGACTTCACTATCACGTCCCGGACGGACAGTTCAGGACCGTAGTTCCTATTGTTCCATTCATTGATGCGATATTTGCCGGATACAAGCGGTGCCCGTGCATCCACCATGGTATCGGCGTTGACGAGGCCCAGCTCCATCGCCTGGGCGACAGTGAATATCTTGAACGTCGAACCGAGCTCGTAGAGCCCCTGCACCGCCCGATTGAAGAGCGGGCTATCGGACTGATCTCCCTTGAGCAATGGTACGGGCCGCGCGTTGGGGTCGAAATCCGGCAGGCTCGCCATCGCGATGATCTGTCCGGAGTGAACGTCCATAAGAATTGCCGCCGCACCTTTCGCATTCATCATTTCCATCCCACCGTCAAGCACGCGTTCGACGGCGGTCTGCACCGTTAGATCGATGGAAAGCTGAAGCGGTCGGCCCTGTTGTGCGGGGTCGCGCAGAAAACCGTCGAAAGCCTTTTCCATTCCGGCCGTGCCGATAACTTCGGCCGCGTAGACACCTTCGCGCCCAAATCCGTAGCCGCCGAGTATATGCGCGGCGAGCCGGCCATTTGGATAGAGGCGCATGTCCCTTGGTCCGAACAGCAGTCCCGGTTCACCGATATCATGCACGCGCTGCCGTTGTTCGGGGGAAGTCCTTTTCCTGATCCACAGGAATTTGCGTGCGCCGGTAAAGTCCTGAACCAGCCGATCCCGATCGAGGTCAGGAAAAATCTTCACGAGTTCCCGAGCGGCGTGGATCGGATCCACCATGAGCGGCGGCTGCGCGTATAATGAATGTGTATCCAGGTTCGTCGCCAGAATCCGTCCGTGCCGATCGACAATGTCGGCCCGCTGCGCGACAATTCGGCTGGTTGAGAGGTCGGCGCTTGGTTCCTCCGGTTCGGTGGCCGCCATCAAGCCCATGCGCCCGCCGACCACCATGAACGCGCAGATAAACAGAAATGCGAGTACAAGCAGGCGCCCTTCGGCGCGATGCCGTGCCCTGTCGTTGGATTCCTCAGTGCGCATTCTCGCGCTTGCTCGTTCGATCGCATCCGGAGTTTCCCCATCCTGGCGCGCTCTGAGTATTCGAGCGAGTGGCAGCAGGCGTGTACGACTCATTGCGACACCTCCCAAGCCATTTCAGTCCCCAAAGCCGTGAGGCCTATAGCCGGGCTAATTGGGGAGGGCTCCGGCGGAAAGGCAATCTGATCGATATGTGCGAACTGCTCCGGAACCATCGCAAGCAGACCCAATCGATCGAAATTGAGATCGGCGAGTTCCTGTATCCGGTCAGGCCGATTCAGATAGGCCCATTCGGCGCGCAGGACGGCGCGGGCCTTCAGCAGGTTAAGAACATCCTGTTGCAGATCCTCAAGTCGCTCCAGCTCCGCACGCGTCCTGTAGTTCTCCTGGTAGGCCCAGAATGCCATACCGATCACACAGAGAACCGAAAATATGTAAACAAGCGATCTCACCGTCCCGTTCTCCGCATCTGGAGCAGCGGCAGTCCGAGTGCGAGGCGGTCGCACGGACCCGGCTCCGCTTGGGTTCGGATACCGATCCGAAGTTTCGCGGAACGGGAACGCCGGTTCTCGGCCAATTCGCGGGTATCCGGCTCGATCGGTCCACGGACCTTGAGGTGAAAACGGGCCTCTAGTCCGTCATGCGGAGGCCCATGGCGGCTACCCTGTCCGTCCAAACCGCCTCGCTGCCTGAAGAAGCGTTTGACTACGCGGTCTTCGATCGAATGAAAGGTCACGACGGCAAGAAGGCCTCCCGGCTTCAGTGCCCGCTCGGCGGCCTCAAGACCATTCACGAGCTGCCCGAATTCGTCGTTTACCGCGATCCTGAGAGCCTGGAACGTTCGGGTGGCCGGGTGTGATTGGCCGGGTCGGGCACGTGGCAGGCAGCTTTGAACGACCGCCGACAGTTCAAGGGTGCGGGTGATGGGTGTCCGAGTCCTTCGCTTGACAATCGCGCGCGCAATGCGCCACGCCGCCCTTTCCTCGCCGTATAGACGAAGGATTTCCGCCAGTTCCGCTTCCGGGAGTTCATTGACCAGCCCGGTGGCGGTGGATCCTTCCCCGGACATGCGCATATCAAGGGGACCATCGGCCATGAACGAAAATCCCCTATCCGCGTCGTCAAGTTGCATCGACGAGACGCCGAGATCGAGAGCAATTCCATCCAGCTGCACATCCGTATATTGATCAAGACTGCCGAACGTCCCCTCGACGAGACGCAGACGATCACCGTAGCTCCTCGCCCAGCGCACCGCCGACCTAACCGCAACGGAGTCGCGGTCAATGGCGATGACGCGTTGCGCTCCATTCTCGATCAAAGCACGGGAATAGGCACCGGCGCCCAACGTTCCGTCCAACCATACACCTGAAATCGGGGAGATTTCCGCCAGAAGCGGCCGAAGAAGGACCGGTATGTGGGGTTCGGGGATCTGGAGCGACGCAGGCACGGCCATATGTCTATCCCTGCATAATAAGGCTGTCAGTGACACTCGGATCGAAATCGGGTGAAAGGCTTTTCTCCAGTGATATTAGCATAGCCCGCATGTGGGCTTCGTAGGCTTTAGGTTCCCATATCTGGAAAGTTGGCCCATCGGACACGAACATCGCCTCCCGCTCGAGGCCGAACTGTTTCCGAAGCTTGGGAGAAATGACGATACGCCCGGTCTCATCGATGGTGACGCGCTGTGCATTGCGCGAATAGAGTAAATACCTGGCTTGTTTTTCGGCTGAGTGCGGCTGGGTCCGGATCCAATCGATGATGGAATTGTAATGATCTATTGGTATGCTTTCTATATAGTCACGGCGCAGGAACGTGGAGCTACCCGCTTCGTCGACACCGGATATAATGGCGAATTTCGGATTCTTTTCGTCAGAGCATTCCGAATTGCCACTTTCCAGAACACGCCGAAAATCCGCGGGAATAGAGACCCGACCCTTTCCATCGACCTTCTGTGTGAATTGACCTGCGAACCACTGAGCCAATTTTCCGTCGACTCCTTCGCGCTGTCCCCGGAACTGGTCGAAGCGCCGCTAGTGATGCGGCGGGCCGGTTCTGCCGACCCCGACCCGCCGCTTTGCCCATCTTACTGGGCTGTCCAGTCGAGCATGCTGCTTGGGGGTTGCATATATGCTCTCTGGTTTTCTTTTGGCGATGAAGGCGGAGCCTGTATGATGCCAAGCGTTGCCAGTTTGAAACCCGCTTCGCGGAGGGAGGTGAACGATCTGCTCTGTGTCTTTCCGCCTTCATCTGCAGCTTTGGAATATAATGGGATTTTATGCCAGTCAATGGGAATTAATGGGATAATTTGTTTTTGAGTGGCCTCAATATCGGCCACTCTGGCCTTGGTCAGAACCTGAACACAGGAAATTACGGGTCGATTCGAGAAACCCACAACATATGCCAATAAAATTTAGGGTGTGGGTTGTAAAAAAAATTTCAAAATGTGTAATGTTTTTGGAAAAATCGTATTTCCAGCGCGATTCCGCACCGAATTTGGAGCAAGTACAGGCAACCGATCCGGGCTGGAGTTGATATGATTCGAATCATCCAGACCCCAATTGCCAGTCGACAGGCAGCGCTCATGATTGCCCAAATCATCCTCCCATTTCGGGAGCAGCTCGGATAAGAAAGCTCCTCCAGCGAAAGTGATCAAGCCATGCCGACGGACACCGGACGTTTCGCCAAACCACCGTCGGCGTCGGAAACCGGCCCCTCGCCTACGGCGACCGGAACCCCTTTGTCACCGCCAGGACTGGACGTCCAAATCGAGTGGGAGCTTTCCGAGAAGCGGAACAGCGAGATTCCAAGCTTCTGATCGAGCTCCTCCATGGCCAAAAATAAGCCGCGCGTCTCCGCATGTTGGACAGATCTAAGTGGACATATTCCAAATCAATCCGAGCACCGGCGCCGACAGCCTGCCCAATATGTCGATCACCTTTCGTGCATCAAGCAAAGCGACGTCCTGCGGTGTTTAGACCATCCGTGCTCCTGCAAATCCATTACGTTGGCAGAGCGTCAACGGTACGTCATCGATGTCGGGTGGCATCTCAAAGATAAGTAGTGTCTGCCAGAAAACCACGTGTTTTTCCGGTGACAGGGCCGAATCCGGCGGATTCCGGCTTCACGGGACCCTAGCCGGGCCCGTCGGGGCGCCGCCCGGGGCTTCGACGGGACGGCCGGTGGCGGGAACATATGGTGAACATCCGGGCCTCCGCCGGCCCGCGGGCACGCCGGTGCGGGCCCCGCGGCGGCGGGGCCTTCCATGGGCCGGTTTACCGGTGGACGCCCCGGTCAGGCGGCGGCGGGGAGCACGGGGCGCTCCCTCGCCGGCGGCATCAGGCCGGGGCGGTGGACGTTCGCGGCCAGCACCGCCAGCGCCACGGTCCGGGCGAATCCCTCCTTTCCGTGGCTCCGCACCCGGTCGAGGCCGCGGTGCTCCAGGCTGTTGATGGCCGACCCGCCGGCGGCGTGGGCGCGCCGCGCCCCGCGGAACGCCTCCCCGCTTTCCCGGACGCGGTCCGCCTTCGACAGCCTGCCTTTCCGCGACATGGCGTCGGCTCCAGCATCCCGGCAGGTCCCAGCCGGTCCGGGGGGCTGTGCGGACCCCTGTCGAAGCTCACCACCGACAGGTCCGGGAACCGGGCCCGCGCCTCCCCGCCCATGGGGACCGCCACGTCCACGTCGCTCCCCTCCCACATGACGGAACGGTGCGGGAGGAACCCTTGCCGGTCCTCAGGGACGTGGACGGGAACGCCGGGCTCCACCGGGACCCCGGCCTTTCCCTTCGATATCCAGCGCGTGTGCGGCCCGGATATCGGGTGCACCTTCCCGCGGTGCTGGACCGTCCCTCCCTTCAGGATCCGCCGTCCGGTCAGGTCCGCCCAGTGCCTGACATGGCCGATGAAGCCCCGGACACTGTCCGATGGGCCCGGGATACCCAACATACCGTCGACCTCCGCGCGGCCCGCCTCCGCCCTGTCCGCCAGCTTCAGGGCGAGCCGGAGCGGCGCCTCCACGTCCCCCGGGCGCGGGTTGGCGAGCCGTGACGTGGCGACACCGGGATAGAGCCTGCGGAGCTTTCCGCAAAGGTATTCCTTCCGCCGCCAGCCGGGCGGCCCAGGTCCCCCGCAGGCCCGGGACACGTCCCGGACCATGCACCGCGCCGCGTCCATCGGCAGGCTGCGGTCGGCCGGATGATGCACGTCGGTCCCGGCCACGAAGGAATGACGGCGGCCGCGCAACGCGGCGCCAGGCTTTTTCCGGCCACCCTGTGGCCCCTCTCCACGACCATCCTTCCGACCTCGTCGGGAAGCTCCGGCGTGAGGAGCGACACGCTGTCGACCAGCCGCCGGTATCCGTATCCGTCCACGTCCCATGATCCGTGGCCCGGCCTCCGGCCTTCGCCGGATCGGGATGTGTTGGTTCGCCGGTTCCTGAAGCCGGTCGGAACCGCACCCGGGACCCTGCTTCACGACCCCCGGCACCAGGATGGTCAACGGTTCCACCCCCGGCCCGCCGACCCGGCGGCTCCTTCCGGGCGGCATCATCCTGCCCGGAAGCCCGAACAGCCGCTTTCGGGTCCCTTCGTCGCTGTAAAGGTCCTGGAGGCCGATCAGGATCGCCGGGATGTCGTCCCTCGATTTCACGGTCGGCCTGATCCTCATGATGTCGGGGGCGCCGGGCCGCCGCTGGGTGTCGTGGACCCTGCGCATGGGGGCCTCCTAAAGGGGAGGATTGGCGGATTCGGCGGCATACCCTGACCGCCATATCCGGTGATTTTTCGCAAGACGTATTACGCTGTTTACCCCGGAAAAATAGCACCTTGGCAGTTTTCTGTCGGACACTAAATATGTCGAACCGCCCTACCTTGCCCGTCCAAGCAATTGCTGGAAAGTTCCCATGAGCATCGACCCTGTCAGACCAACACCTGTGAAGGGTCGGCCATCAGGTCAATCGAAAACATGGTCGCCCCAAGAGCGTTGAGGGGAACGATTGTTTCCCATCGGGTGATCCGGGACGCTGGCTTATCCCCATCATCTTCGGTGGGGATGGACCTTGGATATCGGTATCGAGAAGCCCTACCCACCATCCCTACCTTGCGAGCGTAACCGCGAGATTGGACGCGGCCGTCGATTCGACTATCCCACCCTTCCCCGAGACTACAGCGACAACTCGATCAGCGCCGCCGACTTTCCGGGGTCCGTCCCACCGTTCACGATGGCGACCGACACCGAATTTCGGAGGCTCGGGTTCATTTCGCGCGGTCGTTGAACCGTTCCCGTTCAGCATGATCGGGATCCGTACCGCGCTCGGCAATTCGCTAGAACTCCATCCAGCTTCCGCCTGTGCCACCTCCAAACTTTTGGCGACACCAGAGGTCTCGGCCTCAACGACGAAGCGAATTTCGCCGTTCTCACAACGCTATACCCGCACAAGGTCCGAATTTACCGGATATCCTCAACCGGACAGTCCTAACGTGGAAAGTATCCGTCGGTACGTTCGAGTTTCCCGGTCAGTCAAGCACTCCATGATCCACCACAGGTGAATTGGTGAAGAACCCACGGGGCAGACGCCACCCATCGCATGGTCGTTGTCACAGAGCGGCGCATTCCGGGAACATATGCGTTTTCTGCATAGCGGCAATTCCACGGTGATCATTGTGCAGGTGCAGCAATTTGCTAAATTAGGTTTCCAAAGCGGTCACGCATTCATTGCGAGTCGTAAAGCAGCAACGAGACAGGCAATCGAAATGGCATTTATAGACGATATCCGAGGATTTGAAGACAGCCTCATGCATCACATTCGAACTTCGCTGGAACATGCGCGTTCGAGAGCGAGAACGCGTCGTGAGTTCAGACAAACCTGCAGCGAATTGTCCAGACTTTCAGATCGTGATCTCAGCGATCTCGGCATAGCACGCTGCGACATCGCCAGAATTGCGTGGGCCACTACCTACGGTAAATGAGTTTCCGGCCCGGCCACCCGCTCTTTCCTTCCTGAGCTTTTGTGATCGAGCCAAAAGCGGCGGCGCCTCTCCTCCTCCCGGGCGCCGCCGCTATTTTTTGGTGGGTTGAAGCAGAAAAACATCGGGCATCGTGAGTTTGGTATGGGCCCTAGGAGATCCTGTGCTGCCTTTACCCTAATTTGCGTTCTCCCATAGCCACCGGTGCGAACACGTAACCAAGAAACCTAACGTTAGGAGCATGACTCATCCATCCGCACTGTCGGGAATTTTTCTCAGATGGATCATGGCCTGATTTGACCTGAGCATCTTAGAGTTTGTTCCATAAGTTGAGTGGTCCCGCAGGATGTGGCATTCCGGTTGGTGAAAGCAACCAAATCCGGAGATCGCCATGCCCTGGAACAGGACCACCCAACAGCTCCATAAGCGCCCGGACGACCACAGTCAAAACGATCTGACCGACGCCGAATGGACCATCATCGAGCCGATGCTGCCGAAGCAGGGAAGGATGGGACGGCCGCGCGAGGTCGACCTTCGGTCGGTGTTCGACGCGGTCCAGTATATCCTGTCCACGGGATGCCAGTGGCGCGCGTTACCCTCTGGATATCCACCGTTTTCCACCGTCCAGAACTATTTTTACGCATGGCGGCGGAGCGGGCTCCTGGAGCGTCTGGTGCATCGTCTCCGGGACCTCGCGCGGCGGTGTTCGGGGCGCTCCGCGGAGCCGACCGCCGCCTCGATCGACAGCCAGTCGGTGAAGACCACGGAGAGCGGCGGGCCCCGCGGCTACGACGCCGGGAAGAAGGTGAAGGGGAGGAAAAGGCACCTGATCGTGGACGCCGACGGCACACCGATCGTCATGACGGTTCACACCGCCAACATCCAGGACCGGGACGGCGCACCGGACCTGATCGCGAAGCTGCTGGAGACGGTGCCCACGGTGTGTAGGCTGTTCGCCGACGGTGGCTACGCGGGTCCGAAGCTGCGGGACCGGCTTGAGGGGATGGGGTTGTCGAACGTGATCAGGATCGTCGAAAAACCGAAGAATGTCAAAGGGTTCACGGTTCTCTACCGCCGCTGGGTGGTGGAGCGGACCTTCGCCTGGATGGGCCGGTGCCGCCGCCTGTCGAAAGATTACGAAAGGCTCAGTGAGAACTCGCTGGCATGGGCGCAGCTGGCCGCCTGCCGGTTCCTGCTCAGGCGGGTGGCGAGGGCGTCAACTCCATGAAAAACAATAGTTTAATGATATCAGTGACTTATGATTCAAACTCTTAGAGTTTGTTCCATAAGTTGAGTGGTCCCGCAGGATGTGGCATTCCGGTTGGTGAAAGCAACCAAATACGGAGAGAGCCATGCCCTGGAACAGGACCACCCAACAGATCCATAAGCGCCCGGACGACCACAGTCAAAACGATCTGACCGACGCCGAATGGACCATCATCGAGCCGATGCTGCCGAAGCGGGGAAGGATGGGACGGCCGCGCGAGGTCGACCTTCGGTCGGTGTCCGGCGCGGGCCGGTATATCCTGTCCACGGGATGCCAGTGGCGCGCGTTACCCTCTGGATATCCACCGTTTTCCACCGTCCAGAACTATTTTTACGCATGGCGGCGGAGCGGGCTCCTGGAGCGTCTCGTGCATCGTCTCCGGGACCTCGCGCGGCGGTGTTCGGGGCGCTCCGCGGAGCCGACCGCCGCCCCGGTCGACAGCCAGTCGGTGAAGACCACGGAGAGCGGCGGGCCCCGCGGCCACCACGCCGGGAAGAAGGTGAAGGGGAGGAAAAGGCACCTGATCGTGGACGCCGACGGCACACCGATCGTCATGACGGCTCACACCGCCGACATCCAGGACCGGGACGGGGCGCCGGACCTGATCGCGAAGCTGCTGGAGACGGTGCCCACGGTGTGTAGGCTGTTCGCCGACGGTGGCCACCCGGGTCCGAAGCTGCGGGAGCGGCCTGGGGGGATGGGGTTGTCGAACGTGATCAGGATCGTCGAAAAACCGAAGAATGTCAAAGGGTTCACTGTTCCCTGCCGCCGCTGGGTGGTGGAGCGGACCTTCGCCTGGATGGGCCGGTGCCGCCGCCTGTCGAAAGATTACGAAAGGCTCAGCGAGAACTCGCTGGCATCCGGGGTGAGGCATCACGCGCCACCGGTCCGAGCGTGAGTGAGGCACGAACGAACGCTGGCCGCCTGCCGGTTCCTGCTCAGGCGGGTGGCGAGGGCGTCAACTCCATGAAAAACAATAGTTTAATAATATCAATGACTTATGATTCAAACTCTTAGAGTTTGTTCCATAAGTTGAGTGGTCCCGCAGGATGTGGTATTCCGGTTGGTGAACGCACCCAGATACGGAGATCGCCATGCCCTGGAACAGGACCACCCAACAGCTCCATAAGCGCCCGGACGACCACAGTCAAAATGACCTGACCGACGCCGAATGGACCGTCATCGGGCCGATGCCGCCGAAGCGGGGAAGGATGGGACGGCCGCGCGGGGTCGACCTTCGGTCGGTGTTCGACGCGGTCCGGTATATCCTGTCCACGGGATGCCGGTGGCGTGCGTTACCCTCTGGATATCCACCGTTTTCCACCGTCCGGAACCATTTTACGCATGGCGGCGGAGCGGGCTCCCGGAGCGTACCGCGCATCGTCTCCGGGACCTCGCGCGGCGGTGTCCGGGGCGCTCCGCGGAGCCGCCGGAGAGGGTGCCCACGGTGTGTACACGGTGTGTAGGCCGTTCGCCGACGGTGGCCACCCGGGTCCGAAGCCGCGGGAGCGGCCTGAGGGGATGGGGTTGTCGGACGTGACCGGGACCGTCGGAAAACCGGAGGATGTCAAAGGGTTCACGGTTCCCTGCCGCCGGTGGGTCGTGGAGCGGACCTTCGCCTGGATGGGCCGGTGCCGCCGCCTGTCGAAGGACTGCGGGCGCCTCTGCGGGAACCGTTCCCGGGCAGGGCGGACCGGGAGGCGGCCTGCAGGCCGCTCCCGAACGCTGGGGTGACCATGGACGGCATACCCGAACCCCACCTGGAGGCGACGGTGGAGCGCCGCCGCCTAGAGCCGGTGATCCTGGCTGTCCAGGACACGACGACGCTGAACCACGCCACCCTGGCGGCGACGTCCGGGCCGGACGGGCCCGGCGGTGGCGGAAAGGGCACCGACGGCATCCCCGCGCACCGCGGCGTGGCGCCTGGCGGCACCGGACGCCCGCCCGGGCCGTTCACGCCCGGCGAAGCGCCGGCCCCTGCCCGGAACCCGGAAGCCATGGCAGGGCCTGCGCATCCTCAACGTCGCGGAAACCCATGCCAAGGCCATACGGGCCCGGACGGAGCGGAGAAGGGAATGAGCCGGTCAGGTATGTGGGAGTGACAGCTGCGGGACCCCGCCCGACAGTGCGCGGGGCGTTCGCCGGAGCCGATGGAGGGCCGGTCTTCCGGCGCACCCGTCGGCGACGGGGCCTTCGACGTGGACCGGCCCGTAGGGGAACCCGGTGGGCGCGGTGCGGAGGCGGTGATTCCCCCGCGGGAACCGGAAGGGGGTGCGCGGGCACGACGGAGTAATGTATGGATGGCGGCACCGGATCGGGAACCGTTTCGTGAGGATCAGGGAGTTCCGGGCCGTCGCCACCCGCTGTGACGGGACGGGACCGGGCTTCCGGGCGACGTTTCCTTCGGCCGCAGTCGTGATAGCCGCGGGATGAATATCAACGGGCCCTAAAAACCTGGCCTTTTCGCACGTGTTCCGATTTACTGGATCCGGGAAGGCCTGGAGATGCACGTCCCCGGTTCTTTCGGTCTCCCGGACCATCCCGGGCGCCTGTCGCGGACGGACGGTCCGCCCGAGGCTCCTGGACGTCATGTGGACCCCGGGGCCTTTCGCCCGGTATTGACGGAAGCGCCCGGTCACGGGGACCGGCCGGAAGGCGGCCGGCCCCCCGTGACCCTGTGACGATGGGGATTATATACCAAGGTGCCATTCGATTGGACGGCCAACGAGTGGCCGTCCGTTTTAATTCGCTCAGGCGTCAGGATCTTCGACGACTTTCACCTGCCGGAACGCCGCCCGGATAATATCCTCGGGTTTCGCGGCGATGCCAACATCCCGCTCTAGCTCCGCCTTGCTGGGCTGGTAACCGTTGGGCTTTATCCTGACCTCTGGCCTAGGCTTCCGTTCTGTCTTCATGATCAACTCCTCTCCGATTCAGTTCGATATGCTTCATTCAAGCGGCCATCGGGATTTTCGGTTTCCGGCCTTCGAAGAAGTCGTCGACAGTATAGATCTGAACCGTCGGAACATCCATGAACCTCCCTGCGCATGCCGCAGCGTCACGCATACGCGGCGTCACGCGGTCCTCGAAACAGGTGAAAATGCCGATATCGGCCCCGGCCTGCTGCCGGGCGCCGTTGAACGCCTGCACGTCGCCGGGGCCGGTGCTTCCGCCCTTGACCTGCGACACCATATCGACGAACTTTCCCTTGCGGACCGCCAGTCTTCCCCGCCCGTCGATTCCCCTGTCGCCGACCTGCCGTCCGTTCGGTTCCATGCCGTCCACAAGGGCGGCCGCCCACCGCTCGAACCGGAAAGCGTCCAGGCTGGCGAGCTTTCTGGCGTCATCCCGCGTTTTCGGCATTCCGATGAACTCCACGTCGTTCCACAGGCTGTCGAAATGCTGGCGTATGCGCCTCTCAATGACCTTGCAGGCGTTCACGCAGACATCGATCCCGATCCAGCGGCGACCAAGATTCTGCGCTGCGTGAATCGTGGTTCCGCATCCGCAGAACGGATCAAGAACGACGCCTCCATCAGGACATGACGCGGAGGTGATCCGTTCCAGCAGCGCAACGGGCTTCTGTGTAGGATAGCCGATTTTTCCCTGTTACCGCCGGTCAGCGCCTGAATGTCGTTCCAGACATCCTGGGCAGGTGCGCCTTTTGATTCGTCAAGATAGAACTTTTTCCGGACGTACCCCGTTCTGGAATAATGGAGGCGCCCTTCCTCGTGCAGCTGCGCCATGCGTTCGCGGCCGTAACGCCATGCGCGGGTATGACCGTTCCATTCGTAAACCGGATTGCCTTTTTCCGCGCCGCCTGGACCCGTGAGAGGCGTCGTCATGAAGCGCCGCCCGGTGGAACCGTCAACGCCCCGATAGGTCTTTTCGACATACCCTTCGTCAAGCGGGACAAAGACCTGGTTCCATACCTGATCGCGCCCGATAGCGTAGAAGAATATGATGTCGTGCACCCTCCCGAAGTGTTTCGATCCCTGGCCTGTATCGTTGTGCGTTCCGTAACGGCGCCACTGGATTTCGTTCCTGTAATTTCGGCGTCCGAAAATTCCATCCAATCACAACCTTGAGGTAGTGGCTCATGGTCGGATCACAGTGCAGGTATATGGATCCAGTCGGTTTGAGGACGCGGCGGCATTCCCGCAGGCGGTTCGCCATGTAGGACAGATAGGCCAGGTTCGGACCTTCCCCCAGGATGCGCCGCAGCCCCTCCATGGTGTCGGCAAGGCCGACATCGGAAGCCGTGTCGTGGAAGTCATCGACGGCTTCATGCCAGCGCCATGTGTCGTTGAAAGCGACCCATTGTGCGTCGCCGATAAAGGCGTTGTATAGCCGCTTCGAGTTGAACGGGGGATCAAGGTAGATCAGGTCAACCGACCCGTCGGCTATGTCCTCGCGCATCACGTCCAGGCAGTCGCCGAAATACAGCCGGTTCGGATCGGTCATGACCGTGCGCCCGACGGAAGTCCGTTGTCGGCGATCAGGTCTTTGTAGCGCAGCTGCCTGCCCACCATACCGCCGACCATGGATCGCATCTGGTCGATTGTGTCGTGGTCCCTCAGGTTGTGCCGACCGGCGAACTCCCGGACGTACCGGTCCATGTGTTTCCTGCTCATCTTGTGGTAGACGCCCTTGTGCGCCCGCTTGAGCATGGCCCAGAAGGATTCCATGCCGTTGGTGTGGACCTGCTTCCGGACGTATTCCCCGGAACTGTGGCGCACGGTTCCGTGCTGGCGCTTCATGCCGACGTATGACGCGTTGTCGTCGGTGTAGACCTGCGCTTTCGGTTCGGTGCGCTCCTCGACGAAGCCCTGAAGCGTCTTTGCCTTTGTGTCCGTCACCACCTTCGCGGCGACCTTATTGGTATTCCGGTCCTTCGCGCCCAGCACGATGGCCTTGCCCACGCCGCCGCGTCCGGCTTTCAGTTTGTCTTTCGCGTGCCTGTTGCGCTCAAGGCCGCCGACGTAGGTTTCGTCGGCTTCCACCGGACCGGAAAACAGGGGTTGTCCGGCTTCGTAAGCTTTGCGTAGCCTGTGTGTCAGATGCCAAGCCGATTTCTGGGTTATATCCAAATCGCGATGAAGCTTCATGCTGGACACGCCCTTGAGGTTGGTGGAGACCATATAGGCCGCTATCGCCCATGCCTGGAAGCCCAGTTTCGTGGACTGCATAACCGTTCCGGTTTTGACGCTGAACCTCGGCTTGCCCTCGCACTCGCGGCAGCGGTGAGTCATTGACCTGTGCTTTATGCCGCACTGAACGTTGTCCGTTCCGCAGTGGGGGCAGCGCGGTCCCTCCGGCCATACGATGCCCTCGATCCACCTGCGGGCGGCCTCGTTGTCCGGGAACATCCGCACCAGTTCAATGAAACTGATGCCTTTGCGTCCGTGCTTTCCTGGTGCGTTGTATGCCATGTTGATTCTCCCTTACCATACCTACGTATGGCACTTACGTGTAATACGTGTAATTCGCAAGGGGCAAAATGGCACTTTGATATATAATCCCCGTGACGATGTCCCGGAATCCGGGGCCGGCGTCGATGGATGGCCCGGGCGACGGGCGGACGGGGTTTCCGGTCCGGGACCGCCCGGGCCGGCCGCGGTTTCCCGGGTCTCGGACCGGAGGGCCCGCTCCGGAACGAAGGACGGTCCGGCCGTTTCGGGAGAGGCTGGCCCGGGGCGGTGCGTTCACGTCCCTGTCCGCGGCTTCCGGGGAGCGGCTCCGTGACCGGGGCAACGGGCCCGCGGGGGGCCGGACCGTGGACGCCGCTCCGGTCCCAGCCCCACGCCGGCGGAGGGCGGGGAAAGGGAGGGAACGGGCCGGGGCGGGCGGGAGCACGGCCGGTATCCGGCCTGACGGTCCCGCCCGAGCGGCGCGGAAAGACACCGACGCCCGCCGGACAGCCGGATATTCCGGGGCCCGGAAGACCGGAGGGGCGATGCGACGCACCCTTCCATCCGCGCCCGCGTCGGACATGTCCTCGGATACGGGAAAGGGCCGATGGCAGTCACGGTCCGCCGCATCGGCCGGGTCCGGGCTGCCGCCCGCATGACCATGGCGAACCCGGGCCACGGTTTCCGCCGTCCCGTCCTGCATTAACGACGGCAGGCCGGAGCCTGGCTCCGTCCGGAATCAGGAAATCACCCGCCCGGGCGGGTCGGCGGGCGGGCGATGCGCGCTTCATGTCACACCGATCGGCGGAATACCCGCCGGAGTGGCATCCGCCGAAATCACCACCCTGACATTCGCGCCGGAATATGGGTTTATCGAGGTTTCCAGCTCTTTCCATCAGCCGCCTGACCGAATTTCAGGAGCACTTCCGCGCTGAGGTAGTCATAGGTGTTTCCTTTGAGATCTGACGACGCCCAACTCAGATCGATGATGAAGCGTTCCGCAATCATCTGGTTGTAGCTGGAAGCGTCGATGACGCCCCGGGGTTCGCCCGACGCCTCGCCCATCCGCTCGCGGACGGTTTGGCTCAGTTACCGCGTTCTGTTCGGATCGTAGCATGTGAGCCGTTCGCGATCGAAGAAAACCGGTGAGCACAACTGCGGAGATATCGCGAATCTCCGCGCCTCCTCGGCAAGAACGAATCGAGATCCCCTGGTCTGACCTGTCTTCAGAACCACACCGTTCGCCACAATCGACTCCATCGCCCTCGATACGGTTGACTGGCTCAATCCCGCTGTCATCCATTTCATCAGCATTGCCTGTGTCGTAGGTTCCCTGTTGCGTAGGAGCTGGTTCATGACGAGCTTCTCGTTCCTGTTCAGGGATTGGATATACAGCACTGGATGCATACGTGGCGCTTTCATTCAATTTTCATTCACTATCATGATCCTATTGGCGGACCCGAGCAAGATCTGCCGCAACCTTCTGGCAAACTGACATAATTCAGGTTTCAATTGAAATGTCGCGCAAAACATGCATTCATACGCTTGGATTCAGGAATCTCCACCCCAAACCGAAAGGGCGTCGGCTCGCTTGCTTTCCATGGCGTCGCTGTGTAGGGGGCGATGCTACTCGGCTTGATGGCCCGATCCAGCGGTTTCACTCCAGCATCGTTTCAGATGCCGAACCGGGAAACGATTTGGCGGCAATCTCCGCCGTTCAGTCTTTGCCTGAAAGCGAAACCAGCACTCACCCCGTAAAGCATCCAGCCTAGAGCATCGAACTGGAAACAGGCGCGGGCTTTCCCGCAGAACCACGGTCTTTACACCGCTACGGCATCGCCTCTACCGGCCCGTATCGCCCGCCTTAGAGTTTGAATCATAAGTCACTGATATGATCAAACCATTGTCTTTCATGGAGTTGACGCCCTCGCCACCCGCCTGGGCGGGAACCGGCGGGCGGCCAGCGTTCGTTCGTGCCTCACTCACGCCCGGACCGGTGGCGCGTGATGCCTCACCCCGGATGCCGGCGGGTTCCCGCAGAGGCGCCAGCAGTCCTTCGACAGGCGGCGGCACCGGCCCATCCAGATTAAGGTCCGCTCCACAACCCACCGGCGGCAGGGAACCGTGAACCCTTTGACATCCTCCGGTCTTTCGACGATCCCGATCACGTCCGGCAACCCCATCCCCCCAGGCCGCTCCCGCGGCTTCGGACCCGGGTGGCCACCGTCGGCGAACGGCCTGCACACCGTGGGCACCGTCTCCAGCAGCTCCGCGATCAGGTCCGGCGCCCCGTCCCGGTCCTGGATGCCGGCGGTGTGAACCGTCATGACGACCGGCGTGCCGCCGGCGTCCACGATCAGGTGCCTTTTCCTCCCCTTCACCTTCCTGCCGGCGTGGTGGCCGCGGGGGCCGCCGCTCTCCGTGGTCCTCACCGACCGGCTGTCGACCGGGGCGGCGGCCGGCTCCGCGGAGCGCCCCGGACACCGCCGCGCGAGGTCCCGGAGACGATGCGCGATACGCTCCGGGAGCCCGCTCCGCCGCCATGCGTGAAAATGGTTCCGGTCGGTGGAAAACGGTGGATATCCAGAGGGTGACGCACGCCACCGGCATCCCGTGGACAGGATATACCGGCCCGCGTCGAACACCGACCGAAGGTCGACCCCGCGCGGCCGTCCCATCCTTCCCCGCTTCGGCGGCATCGGCTCAATGACGGTCCATCCGGCGTCGGTCAGGTCATTTTGACCGTGGTCGT
Organism: uncultured Rhodobacter sp.; assembly: GCA_965201085.1. Lineage (GTDB taxonomy): Bacteria > Pseudomonadota > Alphaproteobacteria > Rhodobacterales > Rhodobacteraceae > JAPOUP01. The sequence goes on from CBDAVS010000047.1 coordinate 93,503, forward strand.
CCGGGCGCTTATGGAGCTGTTGGGTGGTCCTGTTCCAGGGCATGGCGATCTCCGTATCTGGGTGCGTTCACCAACCGGAATACCACATCCTGCGCGACCACTCAACTTATGGAACAAACTCTTAGAGTTTAAATCATAAGTCACTGATATCATTAAACTATTGTTTTTCATGGAGTTGACGCCCTCGCCACCCGCCTGAGCAGGAACCGGCAGGCGGCCAGCTGCGCCCATGCCAGTGGGTTCTCACTGAGCCTTTCGTAATCTTTCGACAGGCGGCGGCACCGGCCCATCCAGGCGAAGGTCCGCTCCACCACCCAGCGGCGGTAGAGAACAGTGAACCCTTTGACATTCTTCGGTTTTTCGACGATCCTGATCACGTTCGACAACCCCATCCCCTCAAGCCGCTCCCGCAGCTTCGGACCCGGGTGGCCACCGTCGGCGAACAGCCTACACACCGTGGGCACCGTCTCCAGCAGCTTCGCGATCAGGTCCGGTGCGCCGTCCCGGTCCTGGATGTCGGCGGTGTGAACCGTCATGACGATCGGTGTGCCGTCGGCGTCCACGATCAGGTGCCTTTTCCTCCCCTTCACCTTCTTCCCGGCGTCGTAGCCGCGGGGCCCGCCGCTCTCCGTGGTCTTCACCGACTGGCTGTCGATCGAGGCGGCGGTCGGCTCCGCGGAGCGCCCCGAACACCGCCGCGCGAGGTCCCGGAGACGATGCACGAGACGCTCCAGGAGCCCGCTCCGCCGCCATGCGTGAAAATGGTTCCGGTCGGTGGAAAACGGTGGATATCCAGAGGGTAACGCGCGCCACTGGCATCCCGTGGACAGGATATACCGGCCCGCGTCGAACACCGACCGAAGGTCGACCTCGCGCGGCCGTCCCATCCTTCCCTGCTTCGGCAGCATCGGCTCGATGATGGTCCATTCGGCGTCGGTCAGGTCGTTTTGACTGTGGTCGTCCGGGCGCTTATGGATCTGTTGGGTGGTCCTGTTCCAGGGCATGGCTCTCTCCGTATTTGGTTGTGTTCACCAACCGGAATGCCACATCCTGCGGGACCACTCAACTTATGGAACAAACTCTTAAACCCGCCGGTATCCTCGTCGGCCGACCGTCTTCCTTCAATGCCACCAAAGTCACTTTGGACCGGAACAGAGGAGTTCCAAGAAGTAGGACATCCTGTGACAGCACTATCCGAGCGCCGGAGACGGAAACCGGCACTGTCTCGACCCGAACGACATCATCGAAGCCGGCGGGTTTCAGGTAATCCGCCTCGATTCTACGCACGGCGAAGACCGTTCCCAGATCAATACGCATCCGGGTCTGATCGATTCCAAGTTCCCGAATGAATTCCGTGCGGGCGCGCTCGATGAACCTAAGATAGTTCGCGTAGTACACGATACCCGCAAAATCGGTATCTTCATAGTAGACGCGTATATCGAAGCGGTGGATCATTTAGGGTCTCCTTAGAGAATTCTGCCCGCCACCACAGCGTTGAGCCATGTTCTCGGGTGCTATCGACCAACGGAATCGATCAAGAGGCAGCCGTGGATTCCACAAATAGATCCGGCTGGCCGGATGTTCCCGGCGCTTCGAGCCCCAGATGCCCCCAGCCCTTCCCCGCCAGCATTCGACCGCGGGGCGTGCGCTGGATAAGACCCTGCTGCAGGAGATAAGGCTCGATAACGTCCTCGATCGCATCCCGACTCTCGCTGAGCGCCGCGCCCATGGTCTCGACTCCAACCGGTCCACCCGCGTAGTTTTCGGCGATTATCCGCAGATACCGGATATCGGCACCATCAAGGCCCAAGCCATCCACGCCGAGCCGCGTGAGCGCATCGTCAGCGACCAATTGCGTCAGCCGCCCGTCGCCTTCGACCAACGCGAAGTCCATGACGCGACGCAGCAGCCTCCCAGCAATTCGCGGCGTTCCGCGCGCGCGCTTCGCGATTTCCTGGATGCCGTCCTCTTCGGCGGGCACATCGAGCAGTCTGGCTCCGCGCGCCACGATCTCGCTAAGATCGTCGATCGAGTAGTATTGAAGTCTGATCGGAATACCGAACCGATCCCGAAGCGGTGTGGTCATTAGGCCCAACCGGGTCGTGGCCCCAACCAATGTGAAGGGCTGCAGTTCAATCCGTACCGTCCGTGCCGCCGGCCCCGAGCCGATCACAAGATCCAGCTCAAAATCTTCAAGCGCGGGATAGAGCACCTCCTCGACAACCGGATTGAGTCGATGGATTTCGTCGATGAACAGCACATCACGCGGTTCAAGATTCGTAAGGATCGCGGCGAGATCACCGGGCTTGACCAGGACCGGGCCACTCGTCATCCTGAAACTCACAGCCAGTTCCCGGGCGATGATCTGTGCCAGTGTCGTCTTTCCAAGCCCGGGCGGGCCGTAAAATAGCGAGTGATCCATCGCCGCGCCACGTCTTTTCGCGCTCTCGATGAAGACCCGCAGGTTAGACCGCGCTTCCGTCTGTCCAATGAATTCATCGAGAGTCGGCGGTCTGAGCGCCCGGTCCAGATCCTCTGGCCGCTTTTCCGGCCGAAGTGTCGGATCGGAGGCCAATGACTATCCCTTCGGAGCCAACAGCCGCAGCGCGGATCGAATCAATTCGGCGGTTTCGGCGTCGGGCGTGGCCCCGGTCGCCTCGGCGACGGCCCTCGCCGCATCGCTCGGGCTGTATCCAAGATTGGTCAGCGCACTCAGCGCTTCTGACTGTGCCACGGCGTCGCCGTCCCGGCGACCAGTGGATGTCGTCACCTGATCCGAGCCCGCACCCGACGCGTCTTCCAGAAGCGGATCCTTGTCGCCCGCGATGGTGCCCCCAAGCGCCATCAGTTTGGGCGCCTTGTCCTTCAGTTCGTTAACAACCCGCTGCGCAATTCTTGGCCCGATCCCCGGCGCCACCTTTACAGCGGCCCAGTCACCGATCGAAATCGCCCGCCTGATCCCGTTTGCACCCAAAGCTCCCAAAATCGCCATCGCAGCCTTGGCGCCGACTCCCTGCACGGTCATCAGAAGCCTATGCCATTCCTTCTCGATAGGGGAAACGAATCCATAAAGCTGTAGCAGATCCTCACGCACCAGAAGTTCCGTGTAGAACACGACGGTCGTGCCCGGTTCGGGAAGCAAGGCAAGTGTGCTTTCGGAAACATAGACGACGTATCCCACACCGCCGACATCCACGATGACATGGTCATCGCTTCGGTAATCCAGCCGTCCCGCCAACCGTCCGATCATGTCAAAACCGCTGCCAGAGCCTTGGCTCGATTTGCGGCCGCCCGCATGTGATGTGCATGACACAGCGCGATGGCCAGTGCATCCGCCGCGTCAAATCCGTCGATTTCCACCCTTGGAAGCTGCATTTTGACCATATGCTCGACCTGCTTCTTCTGGGCATGACCAACCCCGACCACCGTTTTTTTGACGGTGTTTGGCGCGTATTCACCGACGGTGATGCCCGCCCTTGCGGGAACCAGCAGAGCGACGGCCCGCGCCTGACCGAGCTTAAGCGTGATCGCGCCATCCTTGTTCACGAAAGTCTGCTCCACCGCAGCGGCATCCGGACGCAGCATATTCACGATATCAGTGAGTTGATCAAACAGGCTTAGTAGCCGAACCGCAAGATCATGGCCCGCAGAAGCGCAGGTTCCGTTTCCGACATGGGTGATCTTGTTGCCTTTGACCTCGACCGCTCCCCAGCCGATCCTGACCAAGCCGGGATCAATTCCCAATACGCGCATACGATCTCCTCAGCTTGCACCACAAGTCATGACGCAACTTTCGACGAGTTTCCCCTACTAGCACGAAACGCGAACATTGGCCAGACCTATGCAACAGTATTGTCCGACGCATGGATATACGCGATATGGGTTGCATTGACCGAAGCACGGAATTTTCCGGAACGCCTTTCCGCAAAGTCCCGTCAGGCATCACCGGAATTTCGCCATGCAGGAAACGCATGATGGCCATGCGATTCAAGCGCTTGTCCGGGGGAAGGATCAAGCCTAGCTACCGCTTGCATTCGACGCAAGACCGCGCCGGAGCCACACCCCAAACAAAGGATACATGAGATGGCATTTCTGGATACAGTCCGCCCGATGGTTTATGGTCACCATGTCGGCTCACGCCTGCATAGGGTGGCTTCGCAACTGATCGATTCGGTGGTCGCCTGGAACCGCACCCGCATCACCCGCAACGAGCTTTCGCGTCTTTCGGATCGCGAACTAGCCGACATCGGCGTGTCCCGCGATGAAGTGGAGCGGATTGGACGCTGATCCACGGGTGTTTCGAGATTGGTAAAAAGGCCGCGTGGGAATGCGCGGCCTTTTCGCTTTTCCAGCACCAAGAATCCCGACCCGTGTCCGCCTTGTTTCCAAAGGAAACGACACCCACGGGTGAATACGGCACACGCCGATACGCAACCATCATCTTTCGCGTAACCGGAACTTTATCCAAATCCCTGAGCATTATGACGTTTTGAGGAATGCATGATCCGGTCACATGGAACGAATGTGATCTGAATATGGTTGTCGTCGATCATTCCATAGACTCACTTGGCTGATATCCGTATCGCGTTCGTTGCGATTTGTCATAGCGGATTGAATCGGCGGGACATCGGTCACAATCCGCTGTAGATTTCGGATAGGCTGACCATAGCAGATCAAAGGGATTAGATAGTCGATGTTTCCCCGCAAGGAGCTTTTCACACTGCCTGAGGGCTTGATCTATCTTGATGGCAACTCATTGGGGCCTCTCCCAAAGTCAGTCACACCGCGTATCGGCACCATGCTTGATAAGGAATGGGGCGAGCGTGTGATCCGGGGATGGTTCGACAGTGGGTGGATGGAGCAGCCCATCCGAGTGGGCAATAGGATCGCAAGGCTTATCGGAGCGCTGGATGGTAGCGTCGTGATGGGAGATACATTGTCCATCAAGGTATACCAGGCATTGGCTGCGGCTCTGGAAATGCGCCCGGACCGCAAGGTGGTGCTTTCGGATACAGGGAATTTCCCATCCGACCTCTACATGGTGCAGGGATTGCTGTCTTCGCTTGGACGCGGCCACGAATTAAGAACTGTCGCACCGGAGGATATCCCTGAGCATATCGATACGACGGTCGCGGCGGTCATGCTGACGGAAGTGGATTATCGCACCAGCCGCAGACATGATGTAACGTTGATCTCACAAGCGACACGTGACACCGAAACGGCGCTGATCTGGGACCTCGCGCATTCCGCAGGGGCGATTCCGGTGGATGTGGCACGATCCGGCTGCGAGTTCGCAATCGGCTGCACCTACAAATTCCTGAACGGTGGTCCAGGCGCCCCGGCATTCATCTATGTCCGGCCAGATCTGGTGGATCGGGTATCTCCTGCGCTCTCGGGATGGCTCGGTCATCAATCGCCGTTCGAATTCGAGATGGCGTATCGCCCCGCTTCGTCTATAGAGCGCATGCGCGTCGGAACCCCACCGGTCATCCAGTTGACAGCCTTGGAGGAGGCTCTGCGTATCTGGGAAGATGTGGATATGGAAGAACTCCATGCCGCTTCCATCATACTTTCGGAATGCTTCATTGCCGAGGTCGAGGCGCGTTGCGCGGGGATGAGTCTTGCAAGTCCTCGCGACCCCAAAGCCAGAGGCAGTCAGGTTTCGTTCAGTTTCGAACATGGCCAAGCCGCCATCCAGGCTCTTGCCGAACGCGGGGTCATCGGAGATTTCCGTACGCCGGATATCATGCGCTTCGGCATCACGCCGCTCTATCTTGACGAGAGCGACATTCTGGCAGCGGCAGATATACTTGAGGACGTCATCACGAACCGTCTTTGGTGAGTTCCCGTATCCGCGCTACGGTACAGCACCGAATTCGGCTTGAGACTTCCAAGCGGTCAGCCCTGTCAAATTCCTCAAATGGCTGAGATGCCGCGATAGGTGGCTTGACAAACCATACTATCAAACCAGTCAAATGATTGCTCGAAAGCGGTATATTGGAGGATAGCTAGTGTCCGCCGGAAACCCCCTAGTCACTGTTTTTCAGGGTAAATGACGGAATTCGCCTTGCGAGGATTCACCGGATATGGCGGTCAGGGTATGCCGCGGAATCCGGCAATCCCCCCCTTCAGGAGGCCCCCATGCGCAGGGTCCACGAACTCCAGCGGCGGCCCGGCGCCCCCGACATCACGAGGATCAGGCCGACCGTGAAATCGAGGGACGACATCCCGGCGATCCTGATCGGCCTCCAGGACCCCTGCGGCGACGAAGGGACCCGAAAGCGGCTGTCCGGGCTTCCGGGTCGGATGGTGCTGCCCGGAAGGAGCCGCCGGGTCGGCGGGCCGGGGATGGAACCGTTGACCATCCTGGTGCTGGGGGTCGTGAAGCAAGGTCCCGGGTGCGGTTTCGACCGGTTTCAGGACCTGGCGAACGGGCACCGGACGATCCGGCGAAGGCCGAAGGCCGGGTCACGGATCATGGGACGGGGACGGATACGGATACCGGCGTCTGGTTGACAGCGTGCCGCTCCTCACGCCGGAACTCCTCGCCGAGGTCGGAAGGATGGTCGTGGAGAGGGGCCACAGGGTGGCGGCGGAAAAGACTGGCGCCGCGTCGCGCGGCCGCCGTGATTCCTTCGTGGCCGGGACCGACGTCCACCATCCGACCGACCGCAGCCTGCTGATGGACGGGGCGCGGTGCATGGTCCAGGACGTGTCCCGGGCCTGCGGGGGCTGGGGCTACGCGGCTGGCGGCGGAAGGAATACCTTTGCGGAAAGCGCCGCAGGCCCTGTCCCGGTGTCGCCACGTCACGGCTCGCCAACCCGCGCCCGGGGGACGTGGAGGCGCCGCTCCGGCTCGCCCTGAAGCTGGCGGACAGGGCGGAGGCCAGCTGCGCGGAGATCGACGGTATGTTGGGTATCCCGGACCCATCGGACAGTATCCGGGGCTTCATCGGCCATGTCAGGCACCGGGCGGCGGATCCTGAAGGGCGGGACGATCCCGCACCGCGGGAAGGTGCACCCGATATCAGGGCCGCACATGCGCTGGATATCGAAGGGAAAGGCCGGGGTCCCGGTGGAGCCCGGCGTCCCCGTCCGCGTGCCGGGGACCGTCACGGATTCCTCCCGCACCGTTCCGTCATGTGGGAGGGGAGCGACGTGGACGTGGCGGTCCCCATGGGCGGGGAGGCGCGGGCCCGGTTCCCGGATCTCTCGGTGGTGAGCTTCGACAGGGGTCCGCACAACCCCCGAACCGGTTGGGGCCTGCCGGGATGCTGGAGCCGACGCCATGTCGCGGAAAGGCAGGCTGTCGAAGGCGGACCGCGTCCGGGAAAGCGGGGAGGCGTTCCGCGGGGCGCGGCGCGCCAACGCCGCCGGCGGGTCGGCCATCGACAGCCTGGAGCACCGTGGCCTCGACCGGGTGCGGAGCCACGGAAAGGAGGGTTTCGCCCGCACCGTGGCGCTGGCGGTGCTGGCCGCGAACGTCCACCGCCCCGGCCTGATGCCGCCGGCGAGGGAGCGCCCCGTGCTTCCCGCCGCCGCCTGACCGGGGCGTCCACCGGTAAACCGGCCCATGGAAGGCCCCGCCGCTGCGGGGCCCGGACCGGCGTGCCCGCGGGCCGGCGGAGGCCCGGATGTTCACCATATGTTCTCGCCACCGGCCGTCCCGTCGAAGCCCCGGGCGGCGCTCCGACGGGCCCGGCCAGGGTCCCGTGAAGCCGGAATCCGCCGGATTTGGCCCGATCCCCGGAAAAACACGGGGTTTTCTGGCAGACACTATGTTACAGTGCCTTGCCATATTCGGGACCGATACCCTCCGAAATCTGCCGCAATTACGGAACTGAGCCATGTATAGGCGGCACCGGATCGAGAACCGTTTCGCGAAGATCAGCGAGTTCCGGACCGTCACCACTCGCTATGACAGGACGAAACCGGGCTTCCGGGCGACGATTCTTCCGGCCGCAGCCGTGATAGCCGCGACGTGAATGTCAACGGGCTCTAAGAATTTCCACAAGCGCTTTCGATCATCCCGGTCAGTCCAAGCTGGCACGAAGCTTGACGCATCCCTTTAACTTCATCCGGAATGCTCTCAACCAAGAGGCTCGGACATCCTTGAACTTCGAAATGCGGACACCAAAAAAGTGAAGATTCTGAAACACTCGTCCATGAGCCGCGATTATCGACTCCTGAGCGTCGTGCCCAACAACGTTCGGATGCACGAAGCGCCACCGCCCACCCGACTTGAAACGGTAAGCGCATTCCGGCCAGTCGGCTACGAAGCGGACAGGAACCGCCTCCTTCCCGATAAGCTGCGACGCATCAAGCGAAATCACATATGCGACTGTCCACCACTGCCTGACGCTCTCGGCGAAGGCATAGGAATAGTGCTCTCCGAAAAGTGACCTGCATCCAGTCCTTTGGGCCCATGCATTCCGCCCAGATTAAAGGGAGAAGATGTCCGCGTCTTTGTAGCATTCTCTCTCAAGGAATCGCACAAGTTCAGGCTTCGGAACCGCATGGTCTTCAAAGATTACGGCATATGGAATTTCCCGCCCCGTGTTCAGGCGGTAGGCCATCAGGTGCGATAGAGCGCAACCGAAATCCGCCTCCTGATTCCGTCTGCATTCAATCAGGGCGCCTCAGTCCACCATAACCTCGAATTCAGGTGGAAGCCGCTTCCGCCCGTCAACAGCGTCGATAAACTCGAAAGGAAGCCCTAAAGCGCCCAAACGCTCCGAAACGTTTTCTCGGCGCTCCAGAGAGTCTGGCAGCGAGATCACAAATATGGGTATCATATCGAGCCGATAGCGATGGATCTCCAAACCTGCAAACTGTGCCGGACGCATACCAAATTTTGCCAATTGGCTGACTGAATCAGTTTTTTGCCAATGTGTCACGTTCCGACGGGCGAAAGGCGTCAGAATCATGAACCGTAAATTGGCCAGCCTTCTCAACTGGAGAACACCGCCTATACGATCCAATGCCTTACCGGTCGGCAATCCTGCATCATTCCCTTTCGGCTGGCGCTCCTTGATCCAGCCTTAGAGTTTGTGCCATAAGTTGAGTGGTCCCGCAGGATGTGGTATTCTAGATTGACCGTTTACCCAAATCCGGAGAGAGCCATGCCCTGGAACAGGACCACCCAACAGCTCCATAAGCGCCCGGACGACCACGGTCAAAACGATCTGACCGACGCCGAATGGACCGTCATTGAGCCGATGCCGCCGAAGCGGGGAAGGATGGGACGGCCGCGCGGGGTCGACCTTCGGTCGGTGTTCGACGCGGGCCGGTATATCCTGTCCACGGGATGCCAGTGGCGTGCGTTACCCTCTGGATATCCACCGTTTTCCACCGACCGGAACCATTTTCACGCATGGCGGCGGAGCGGGCTCCTGGCGCGTATCGTGCATCGTCTCCGGGACCTCGCGCGGCGGTGTCCGGGGCGCTCCGCGGAGCCGGCCGCCGCCCCGGTCGACAGCCGGTCGGCGAGGACCGCGGAGAGCGGCGGGCCCCGCGGCCATCACGCCGGCAGGAAGGTGAAGGGGAGGAAAAGGCACCTGATCGTGGACGCCGGCGGCACACCGATCGTCATGACGGTTCACACCGCCGACATCCAGGACCGGGACGGCGCACCGGACCTGATCGCGGAGCCGCCGGAGACGGTGCCCACGGTGTGCAGGCCGTTCGCCGACGGTGGCCACCCGGGTCCGAAGCCGCGGGAGCGGCCTGGGGGAGATGGGGTTGCCGAACGTGATCGGGACCGTCGAAAGACCGGAGGATGTCAAAGGTTTCACGGTTCCCTACCGCCGGTGGGTCGTGGAGCGGACCTTCGCCTGGATGGGCCGGTGCCGCCGCCTGTCGAAGGACTGCGGGCGCCTCTGCGGCAACCCGCCGGCATCCGGGGTGAGGCATCACGCGCCACCGGTCCGGGCGTGAGTGAGGCACGAACGAACGCTGGCCGCCCGCCGGTTCCCGCCCAGGCGGGTGGCGAGGGCGTCAACTCCATGAAAACAATGGTTTGATCATATCAGTGACTTATGAGTCAAACTCTTAGGGTCAATGTTGTCCAATCAGTGATCGAATCTTCATGGATCACGCCAAACCCAAGCGCTTCATATGCCACCCGCACTTCCAGCGCTTGGTCATCGAGAATGCCTGACAGAATCACGTAGGCACCACCAGCGCAGACTCCGGAAACCGAAGGGGCAAGCTCAATCAATGGTCTTTTGAGAATATTCGCGAACACAATATCGTAAGGCGCTCGGGCAACAAGTTCAGGGTGGCAAAGTCCAGCACCAACAACGCAATGGATCCTGCCTTCCAACCCATTCGCCCGAATGTTCGTTATCGCTACGTCAATCGCCACCTCATCGATATCGCTGGCAACGGGAGATACCGACCAGACGCAAGCGGCGGCCATCGCGAGAATTGCGGTTCCGCAGCCAAGGTCAAGTACACTCCTTGGAGACACGCCTTGGCCCACCAACCTGTCCAGCGCTGCAAGGCAACCAAGCGTGGTCGCGTGATGACCGGTACCGAAGGCCATCGCCGCTTCCACGAGCAGCGCCATCCTGCCCGCCGGAACTCCGTCTGCGTCGTGACCGCCATGGATAAAGAAACGCCCGACCTCGACCGGTGGAAGATCCCGCCGGACCTTCGCCACCCAATCGATCTCCGGTATCTCCGAGACCATGAACGGTCTGGCCCCGAAACCAGCCTCCAGCAGCGCAAGCCCCGTCCCGTCCGGCCTGTCAGCGAAATATCCGGAGACCTCCCAGAGCCCGGAACCGTCCTCCATATCCAGGACGCCCACCGCCTTCGGTCCAGGAGCCACTCGCTCCAACGCCTCTCCCAATGACTCCGCGGCTTTCCGGCCGGATACGGACGTGAACGCCGAAAACATGGGCTGTTCCATCACCCGTCAGTGTCACGTGGTTTGGGTCAAACGCTTGCTGTAACGGATCGGCTCTACGCAGCCACACCAACCGGGCAGGTCACACCGGTGCCACCTAAACCGCAGTAACCACCGGGATTTTTGGCGAGATACTGCTGGTGGTAATCCTCGGCGAAATAAAATCCCGGCGCTTCGACGATTTCCGTCGTGATCGGCCCGAAACCCGCTTCCGTCAGCCGAGGCGCAAATTCCGCCTTCGTCATTTCGGCGGCCGATCTCTGAGCCTCCGAATACCAGTAAATACCCGACCGGTACTGTGTGCCGGTATCGTTTCCCTGCCGCATTCCCTGCGTGGGATCGTGCCCTTCCCAAAACACGCGGAGCAACTCCCGGTAGCCTACATTTTCCGGATCGAAAATCAGGCGCACGACCTCGTTGTGGCCGGTCCGGCCGGTACAGACCTCCCGGTAGGTTGGGTTCGGTGTGAAACCACCGGTGTAACCGACCATGGTGAGCCAGACGCCGGGGAATTTCCAGAACATGCGTTCCACACCCCAGAAACATCCCATGCCGAACATCGCGACCTCAAATCCTTCCGGCGCGCGTGAGTCGAGCGGCAACCCGCTCAGGAAATGTGTCTCCGCCGTTGCGATGGGACCCCGCCTGCCAGTGAGAGCGCTTTCGGCTCGCACCATATCCGCTTTCTTTCGCCCGAACATGAACATAGGTCTACCTCCGATCCGTATCACCCACTCAATATAGGCGCTCGACAGAACCATGACCACTAGGTCGGAGGGAATGCGTGGAACGGCTGAACACAGTTTCCCGACCGGGAGTCGGGTGGCGTGGTATCATCAATGCCAGCACCAGCGACGTTCCCGCCATAGCCGCTGCAAGAACGAAGACTCCTCCGGGTGAAACGATCCATAGATAACCCAGCAGCGCCGGCAGAAACACCGCCGCGATATGGTTGATCGTAAAGGCAACCGCCGCCGTCGGAGCGATGTCCTGGGGATCTGCGATTTTCTGAAAATAGGTCTTCAGCGCGAAAGCCATCGCGAACAGCATATGATCCAATATGTAAAGAACCGCGGCCAGCAACACCCCCCAGCCGAACCAGTATATGCCTCCGTAAGCCAAAAAGACGCAGATCAAACCGACATATTCGATTACCAAGGCCGCTCGCTCTCCCCACACAGCGACAAAGCGTCCCATCAGCGGCGCAAACAGCATGTTCGCCAAATAGTTGATCAAAAACAGGGCGGTCAGTTCATGCACCTCGAATCCAAACCGCTCAACCATCATGAACGCGGCGAAAACCAAAAAGATCTGCCGCCGAGCTCCGGACATGAACTGCAGCGCGTAGTATAGCCAGTAGCGGCGGCGCAGAACCATTTTGCGCAACTGGGGATTCGGAGCCTCGAAGCGAGGGTAGGCAAAGAAGCAGAACACCGCGACCGTCACGGTGATTCCGCCGGACACCATGTAAACGAAATTATAACTGAGATCCGCTGTCTTCCAGGTTACGACCAACAGCCCGTACGCCAGCAGCGACGCCCCGGAGCCTACGCCAATGATCCACCCCAGAATCTGAGGTGCCCTTTCCTTTTCAAGCCACTGAAGCTGCAGAGACTGGTTGACCGTTTCATAGTAGTGGAAACCGATCGATGAGATCATCGTTACGGCCAGCAGACCCCCGAAACCCGGAAACCAAGCCGTTACCGCACTGGCGGCACCCAATGTAAGCAGGGAAACGATGCCGAGCGCCTGCTCGCGTATGAACCATAAGAGTGCGATGACGCCGACCGCAAGAAAGCCCGGGATCTCCCGAACGGTATGCAGCCAGCCTATCTCGACGCCAGTAAACCCCGCAGCCTCGATCACGAAGTTGTTGAGCAAAGCGGACCATGTCGCGAACGTGATCGGCATCGCGGCCGCCATGAGAAAGAGCAAAACTATGGGTCGCCGCCAAAACGGCAGCGAGCCAGCCATGTCAAGCTGTACGACGCGTCCCATGCCTTCCCCTACGCCTACCCAAAATAAATCTCGACCTCAAAACCAACGCGATCAACGCCCTTTAACCGCATGGTTCGATCCTTGTCCCGCCCATCAAGCACAATTCGCTGGATCGCGCCGCAATAAAAGAGTACCCATGACGCCATCGGGAAGGTTGGTAAGTGGATTGCCACCGGTTGCCGGGGAGGAGCTATGTCGACGACCCCTCACTGAACAGCGACCACATGGCACCAAAACCAGCGCTCGCCCCATGACCAACTCCATCGCCCAAAAACCGCACCGAAAAACGCGAATGGTCCGTCGTAGGTTTCCGATGCGCGATTGCAATACCCGATAGGCCCGCGGCAGCGCTCCGAAACGCACCATTCGACGCAGTGTTAACGTGCGGGCTCGTATGTAACCCTCGCCTTCGTCATGGCGTCCAAGCCAAAAAATTCGCGATCAATCGAAGGCCCGCCGCCTGGCTTTTTTCCGGATGGAACTGGGTGCCGACAATGTTGTCGCGACCTATGATCGCAGTGATTTCGCCCCCGTAATCGCAATGGGCCAGTCGATTCGTCGGATCAGCGACCCGGAACTGATAGGAATGCACGAAATACGCATGGTCTCCTGAATTCAATCCCTCAAGAACCGGGTTTTCGCCTTCGAGCACCATATCGTTCCAGCCCATATGCGGCACCTTCATACCGGATTCGGAAGGACGGATCCGCTCGACATCTCCCCCTATCCAACCAAGTCCGGCAATTGTTTCGTACTCGTGTCCCCGATCAGCCAGCATCTGCATTCCAACACAGATTCCAAGAAACGGGCGCCCTCGACCCACAACCGCCTCCTGCAGCGCTTCGTCGAGCCCGTCGGTCGCCAACAACGATTCGCGGCAAGCCGGAAACGCCCCGTCACCCGGCAGCACGATTCGGTCCGCCCGAAACACCTCCTCGGGGTCGGAAACCACGGCAATATCTCCGGCGTTTGTTTCGCGCGCCATGCGCTGGAACGCCTTCTCGGCGGAATGCAGATTGCCGATGCTGCAATCTATGATGGCGGTAATCATTGGGCACAGCTCCGGCGCGGCTTGGGTGGATGGGCTATCATGGCGCAGGTTCCAACCCCGTTGATCTATGCCGAATTCGCACACGCGACGGTAAATGGCAATGAACCGCAACGGCGCGAAGACACGCGAATGATGGAACCACGGCCACCGATCCCATCATACGGTCCAATACGCCGTGAGACTTCGTTGGAGCCAATTCACGTCGCACCGGCGAACCCGATGAAATTCCCCGCCAATGACAGGTGGCGAGGCGTCTCCGAGTCTGTTGATTCTATCCACTGTGTCGTGCGGTCATGGAGCGGGAATCGGTGTTCAGCGTCCGCCACTGTGGTCGACTCAACTCGGCGGTGACGGATCACCACACCTGCTGGATGCCGTCGCGATCATGCAGGCAAACGCTCAGGGATGATCGTTCGGGCATCGGGAGTCTTGATCCGTACCTACCGCAACCGAATCATAGGGCACCCTTTGTGGACGGAACCGTGCCGGCGGTTCGGGGATCGACATCGATCGCCTCCCGGAGTGACCGCGCAACCGACTTGAACGATGCCTCAGCGATATGATGGCTGTTGACCCCATGAAGAGCGTCCACATGTAGGGTGAGTCCACCATGCGTGGACAGCCCCTGGAAGAATTCGCGAACGAGTTCTGTATCGAAGGTTCCGACCCTGGCCGTCGGAAAACCGACGTTCCAAACAAGGTATGGTCGACCGGAACAATCAAGGGCCGTGCGTATCAGGGTATCGTCCATCGGTAGCAGGCAGGACCCATAGCGCCGAATGCCGGCCTTGTCTCCAAGTGCCGATCTCAGCGCCTGCCCTAACGCTATTCCGGTATCCTCTACGGTATGGTGATCATCGATGTGAAGATCGCCCTCGACTTGAATCGTCATGTCGATCAACGAATGGCGCGCCAATTGGGAAAGCATGTGGTCAAGGAATCCCACACCTGTCTGGCAATCGCATATCCCTGAGCCGTCCAAGTCGATACCGACAGTGATGTCCGTCTCGGTCGTCCCACGCTCGATTGTGGCGGTTCGCATCTCAACCTCCATATTGGCCGCTATCTTATAGGCTTCGGCTCCGTCAATTCCAAGATATTGCACCGAAGGGCGATTCGCGTTTGCCCAAAGCGCGCGGAATCTGCAATGAGAGCGTCAAAGGAGATTCGTTATGACAAAGCTCGTGTTCGTCCAGCTGCGTTGCCGACCCGGAACCACCTACAAGGTCGCCGAGGAAATCCTGCTTCGGGAGATCCACTCGGAACTCTATTCAACGAGCGGTGCCTTTGACCTCCTGCTGAAACTTTACGTACCGATGGATGAGGATGTGGGCAAATTCATCAACGAGCGTCTGCTCGACATCGATGGCATCGAGCGGTCGTTGACCACGATAACGTTCAAGGCGTTCTGAAGATTTCAGGGCGATGTCCTCCCGGCCCGAACAGCTTCACCCGATCATCCATCCTGTAAATCCGGGCGCTCGACGGTGCATGGGGACACGTCATTCGCACAGTGCCTCACTGACAAAGTTCAACCTGCTGAATGGATACAGTCACCACTTCTCGGAGAGCGGATCACTATACTCGATAGGTGAGCGGGAAGCCGAGGCATTCACCCCGCCCTGCGATGGACCCTCATTGCGGTGATCGAGTCTTGACGGATAGGTGTTTGGAATGTTGGATCCTGCTTACATCGCGTTGGTGTCACTTGCCTTTCTGCTCGCGGGGACGGTCAAGGGTGCGGCGGGGATGGGGCTTCCAACGACGGCTGTCAGCCTGATGACGCTTGCACTTGACCCTCGTACGGCGATCGCCCTTCTGATTGTACCGATGATCGCAGCCAATGCCTGGCAGGTCTGGCGCTGCGGCGAAATCCTGCGCGCCTGCCGGACCTATTTGCCCTTCGCATTGACGCTCATGGCCGGAGTCGCGATCACCGTGATGTTGGCGAAGAACGCCAGCGAAAGCATCCTTTTGGCCACTCTCGGCGCAGCGCTGTTGATATTCGTCGCTGTCAACGCCAGCCGATGGGCTCCATCGATTCCAGCTTCGTTCGACATTCCGGTGCAGTTCTTCACCGGTGCCGTCGCCGGAACGTTGGGTGGCCTGACTTCGGTGTGGGCCCCTCCCATGGCGGTCTATCTGGCGGCGAGAGGTGTCGGTAAGCTGGAGTTCGTAAGGTCCAGCGGGTTGCTTATCTTCCTTGGAAGCCTTCCGCTTGCTTTCGGTTACCTACGGCAAGGTTTCCTGACGCCGGGGCTGTTCTGGATATCCGTTTTGCTGCTCGTTCCCACATTCGCGGGTTTCGCCGTCGGCGAGCGCGTTCGGAACCGGCTTTCCGAGGACGGATTCCGGTGGTTCCTTTTGGTCGTATTCGCGCTGATGGGCCTAAATCTGATCAGGCGCGCGATGTTCTAAGAGTTTGTTCCATAAGTTGAGTGGTCCCGCAGGATGTGGCATTCCGGTTGGTGAACGCACCCAGATACGGAGAGAGCCATGCCCTGGAACAGGACCACCCAACAGCTCCATAAGCGCCCGGACGACCACAGCCAAAACGACCTGACCGACGCCGAATGGACCGTCATCGGGCCGATGCCGCCGAAGCGGGGAAGGATGGGACGGCCGCGCGGGGTCGACCTTCGGTCGGTGTTTGACGCGGTCCGGCATATCCTGTCCACGGGATGCCGGTGGCGGGCGTCACCCTCTGGATATCCACCGTTTTCCACCGACCGGAACCATTTTCACGCATGGCGGCGGAGCGGGCTCCCGGAGCGTACCGCGCATCGTCTCCGGGACCTCGCGCGACGGTGTCCGGGGCGCTCCGCGGAGCCGGCCGCCGCCCCGGTCGACAGCCGGTCGGTGAGGACCACGGAGAGCGGCGGCCCCCGCGGCCACCACGCCGGCAGGGAGGTGAAGGGGAGGAAAAGGCACCTGATCGTGGACGCCGGCGGCACGCCGGTCGTCATGACGGTTCACACCGCCGACATCCAGGACCGGGACGGCGCACCGGACCTGATCGCGGAGCCGCCGGAGACGGTGGCCACCCGGGTCCGAAGCCGCGGGAGCGGCCTGGGGGGATGGGGTTGCCGGACGTGACCGGGACCGTCGGAAAACCGGAGGATGTCAAAGGGTTCACGGTTTTCCACCGCCGGTGGGTCGTGGAGCGGACCTTCGCCTGGATGGGCCGGTGCCGCCGCCTGTCGAAGGACTGCGGGCGCCTCTGCGGGAACCCGCCGGCATCCGGGGTGAGGCATCACGCGCCACCGGTTCGGGCGTGAGTGAGGCACGAACGAACGCTGGCCGCCCGCCGGTTCCCGCTCAGGCGGGTGGCGAGGGCGTCAACTCCATGAAAGACAATGGTTTGATCATATCAGTGACTTATGATTCAAACTCTAACGCTCAGATGGCTCCCAGACGAATACGTCCACTTCCTGTACCGCGTTATTTGCGAATCCGGCAACATCCCACGGCGGGTCCAGCGGCTGGACGTTTCCGTTCGCATCGGTCGCACGGCAACGAAGGACATGTGCGCCGGGCTTGGCCTCCCAAACGGAGCGCCACGATGACCAAGCGTAGCGCCCCTGCGGAGGAGCCACCATCGCGTCACTCCAGTCCCCGTCCACTCCCAGTTCGACCCGTTCCACCGGCACCCCCGCACCCGACCAAGCGCGACCGGTCACCTCCAACTGGCCAGTTTCGACAAATCGCGACCGTGTGAGCCAGTCCGGGACACCGGGGGGCACCATCAGCGATTTCACCCGCATCGTCGTGACCGGGATGCCGGGCTCATCCTCGCTTTGCCGCAGACGATAGGTCCGGACCTGCTGGAACCCTTGATAGGGGCTGTTCAAAGCCTCGATTTCGGTCAGCCACTTCACGGAGGCCATTCCGAACCAACCCGGCACGATCAGCCGCAGTGGAGCGCCATGCTGGGGCAGTAGAGGCTGCCCGTTCATCGCGTAAATGAGAAGGACATCAAGGTCGTTCAGCTGTTCCGGCGTCAGACTGCGGCCGAACGGATGTCGCTGACCTCTATCGAATCCGATATCGGCGCCAATGAACGAAATATCGCGAACGGTGGGAAGAAGTCCGGCGCTCTCGATCAGCGGTTTCAATGGCGCTCCGGTCCATTCACTTGTTCCAACGGCCTCGTGCATCCAAGGCATCGACTGGCAGCGCGGTGAAACTCCGACCCGTCCATTTCCGGCGCATTCCATGGTAACCGGTATCGTCACGGACGGCATCGAGCGGATTTCGGCGATAGTGAATTCGCGGGGATGGGCGAAAGCTCCGCTTAGTCTCAGACGATGGATTTCCTGATCCAGGATCGGTACGTCGAAGTGGTTGAGCAGGTAATGGGCACCGGTCGGCGTTATATCGAGTTTGAGGGTTTCCAGAATGGTTCCGTGATTGCGGTTTGCCAGCCGCACCTCGTCGCGGCTGAAATCATCGGAATGTGAAACCGGACGCCTGCGAGGGGACAGGAATGTTTCCGCAAGGTTCATGGGTGCTTCAGGGATCGGCTGAGAATTCACGATTCTCTTGTTCAACAGGCATTTCAATAGATCAACCACCAAGACTCCTCAGACGGCTCCATCTGAGGGTTACGGGGCTGATTGTGCCGACCTGCACCTGCAATCGCATTCGCGCTTTGGTCGTTGGTTCGATCAACCTGAATTTCGTATAATGGATACATGGGTCGTGGGTTCGGGTCGGCATCTTTGTGAGGAACACACCATGCGCCCTGGCATCCAACCGGAATGACGAATTTCGAACATTTGTTGAGAAACATTTCACGCTTCTGTCATTTAGACCGAAATTGCAAGGAACACACCGGGCACGGCCAGCCCGGCGCGGGCCGGGCCCTGTCACTACCACATACCTGACCGGCTCATTCCCTTCTCCGCTTTGTCCGGGCCCGTATGGCCCTGGCATGGGTTTCCGCGACGTTGAGGATGCGCAGGCCCTGCCATGGCTTCCGGGTTCCGGGCAGGGGCCGGCGCTTCGTCGGGCGGAACCCGGCGAGGCCGGCGACGGGCGTGACGTGGCGCGCCACGGTCATGTCCGGCTCCGGCGGCGCCCTCTGGCCGATGACGCGCCCGTACGCGGCGTGGATGACCACCGCCCCGACGCTTTCCGGGCTTACGGGCCGCTCCGCCGGGCTGTCGGGGCTCTCCCGCGCCGGAAGCTGGAGGTCCCGGACCCGGAACGCGGTCATCGCGTCGAAGGCGAGGCATCCGCGCAGGTCACCGGCGGCGTCGGGCCTGCGGTCCCTTATCCCCGTCCCCGTCCTCAGGGCCCTGAAGCATTCCCCGATGCGCCGGCGCGGCCCGTAGCGCCGCAGGGCGGTCTCCGCCGTCCGCATGCCGTCGCCGCCCCCGTTGGACAGGAGCGTTCAGTGCGGCACCTCTCCCTTCCGCACGACGTTTCCCGGCGGGTTCTCCCTGATGGCGGAGACTACCGTCACGGCGGCGGGCGCCGGTCGGCGGCGTCCAGTTCAGCGCAGCGCGGCGTCAGCGTGGCGACGCGCGCCCTGCGGGCGTCCGGTGCCGCCAGGCGCCACGCCGCAGTGCGCGGGGATGCCGTCGGTGCCCTTTCCGCCACCGCCGGGCCCGTCCGGCCCGGACGTCGCCGCCAGGGTGCCGCAGTTCAGCTTCGTCGTGTCCTGGACAGCCAGGATCACCGGCTCCGGGCGGCGGCGCTCCACCGTCGCCTCCAGGTGGGGTTCGGGTATGTCGTCCATGGTCACCCCGGCGTTCGGGAGCGGCCTGCAGGCCGCCTCCCGGTCCGCCCTGCCCGGGCCCGCGCTCCGGCTCCGCCCGGAGAACCTCCCGCCAGCCGGGCGGCGGCGGCGGCGTCCACACGCCGCCACGGAGGCCCGGACGCCGCCCTGAGGTCAGGCCGGGACACCGTTCCCGGCCCGCCGCCCGGCAACCCGTCCCGGCATGGTCCGGACCCACGGGCGTGCAGGCGGGGACGGGGCGGACCCCGTAGGGGGCCCGCCAGTCGTCCGCCACGCGCTCCGCCGCCAGCCGCAGCGCCAGGGAGGCGAGGCCGTGAACCCTCAACGACGGCCTGATCAGGAAGCGGTGGCTGTCAGGGACGGGACCCATGTCAGCGGTCCGCGCCCGCGCCGGGCCGCCCGTGCGCGTCCGAAGCGCACCCGACCGGGGCGCCGCCAGGGTCGTCGGCAGCCGGTCGCCCGCTGGACGACGCGAAGCGCGGCGCCGCCTCCGGCAGCGTCAGGCCGGGCTCCTCCGCGGGCAGGGGAAGGACCCGCATCCCGGTGACCGTCGACGGCCTTCCGTCGTGGGTCAGCCAACCCTCCCGACCGCCCAGCCCGCGGGCGAGGCCCGTACGCGTGACGCCGCCACGGAGGCATCCGTTCCCGAGCCACCCGACCGTGGCAGGGGAAATCTGTCTGGGACCGATATACATTGTCCCCGATTCGCATGGATCCGATCACTGGTCAGGTACATGTTAGTGACAGGGGGGCTGTGCGGACCGCGGTCGAAGCTCACCACCGACAGGTCGGGGAACCGGGCCCGCGCCTCCCCGCCCATGGGGACCGCCACGTCCACGTCGCTCCCCTCCCACATCACCGAACGGTGCGGGAGGAATCCGTGACGGTCCTCAGGGACGCGGACCGGAACGCCGGGCTCCACCGGGACCCCGGCCTTTCCCTTCGATATCCAGCGGGTGTGCGGCCCGGATATCGGGTGCACCTTCCCGCGGTGCGGGACCGTCCCGCCCTTCAGGATCCGCCGTCCGGTCAGGTCCGCCCGGTGCCTGACATGGCCGATGAAGCCCCGGACACTGTCCGATGGGCCCGGGATACCCAACATACCGTCCATATCCGCGCGGCCCCAGCCCCCCGCAGGCCCGGCGGCTCTTTCCGGGAAGCACCAGCCGACCCGGAAGCCCGAACAGCCGCTTTCGGGTCCCTTCGTCGCCGCAGGGGTCCTGGAGGCCGATCAGGATCGCCGGGATGTCGTCCCTCGATTTCACGTTCAGCCTGATCCTCGTGATGTCGGGGGCGCCGGGCCGCCGCTGGGTGTCGTGGACCCTGCGCATGGGGGCCTCCTGAAGGGGAGGATTGCCGGATTCCGCGGCATATGGTGGTGAAATCGCCCCCTGACTGCCATATCCGGTGAATCCCCGCAAGGCGGATTCCGTCATTTACCGTGAAAAATTAGTGACCCCCGTTCCGCTCTGAAGTGCAACACCGTTGATGGTGGGAAGCCGCGTTTCGGGTGCAGCATCTTGCGAATCGGCCAGATAACGGCGACAGTCCCGGTGAACGAGCCGAGGAGAGTGTCATGCCCGAGGGCTACCGTCATCTGACCTTCGACGAAAGATGCCAGATATACGCGCTGAGGAAAAGCGGGCTTTCGAACGGGGCCATCGCCAGGCAGCTGGGCCGCCATCCGGCCACCATATCGCGGGAGATCCGACGCAACGGCGGCGGGCGGGGATACCGGCAGGGACAGGCGTGGAGGAAGGCCACCGGGCGCCGGAGCGAGGCCTCTTCGGTCCCGGGGAAGCTGACGGAGGAGCGCTGGGCGAAGGTCGTGGCGAAGCTGGAGGAGGGCTGGAGCCCGGAACAGGTCTCGGGGCGTCTCCGGCTGGAGGACCCCGGCATGGTCGGCCGTCAGCGGATATACGACCTCATACGCGCGGACCGCAGGGACGGAGGAACGCTTTTCGGGCACCTGCGGCGGCGGGGAAAGAAACCGAACTGGAAGGGTGGCCGCCACGCGGGCCGGGGTCACATCCCGGGCCGGAGGGACATCTCGGAGCGCCCGAAAGAGGTCGGGGCGAAGGCGAGAATCGGCGACTGGGAAGCGGACACGGTGATCGGCGGGGGACACGGCGGTGCGGTGGTGTCGCTTGTGGACAGATGCTCGAAATTCACGCTTCTCCAACGGGTTGACGGAAAGAAGGCGGAGGCGGTCGGCGAGGCGATGACCGACCTTCTCAAGGGGCTCGGCGCCAGGGTCCACACGATCACGGCGGACAACGGCAAGGAGTTCGCGGGGCACGCGAAGGTGGCGAAGGCGCTGGAGGCCGACTTTTTCCTCCCGACG
Organism: uncultured Rhodobacter sp.; assembly: GCA_965201085.1. Taxonomy (GTDB): domain Bacteria; phylum Pseudomonadota; class Alphaproteobacteria; order Rhodobacterales; family Rhodobacteraceae; genus JAPOUP01. The sequence continues at coordinate 115,551 of CBDAVS010000047.1, forward strand.
CCCCACCACTCGTGGGAGCGGGGCCTGAACGAGCACACCAACGGGCCGCCGCGCCAGTACCTGCCGAAGGGGACCGACCTGCGGCAGGTCACGGACGCCCGCGTGAAGCGGGTCCAGGACATCCTGAACGCGCGCCCCCGCAAGGCGCTCGGCTACCTGACGCCGGCGGAGGCTTTCGCGCGGGCGCGGCCTCCCTGAGGCGCTTCGCCCCGTCGGCCGACGGGGGAGAGGGAATTCCGCAGGCGCGCCCGCCCGGTTTCGGTCGGGCCACCCCTTCCCTCGCCCGGACGGGCGCGCCACCTCCCGCCGCGGGGCCTTGCCGCCGCCGGGAGGCCCGGTTACGCTCCGATCCGAAGGGACAGCCGCCGTATTCCGCGTGGAATCCGGGGCCCTGGCCGGAAAATCCCTCAACACCGGCCCGCCTCCTCCGCTCGGGCCACGCCCTCGCTCCGGAGGCGGGCCGGTGTTGCACTTCGGACTGGAAGTGGGGTGACTTGAGGGTTTTCTGGCGGACACTACGGTAGTGACTAGGACTTGTTGACATTCATCCCGCGGCGATTACGGCAGCGACCGCAGGAAACGTCGCCCCCAAGCTCCGTCTCGTCCTGTCACAGCGGGTGGCGACGACCAGGAACCCCCTGGTCTTCGAGAAACGGTTCCCGGTCCGATGCCGCCATCCATACATCCCTTCGTCGTGCCCACGCACCCCCTCCGGTTCCCGTGTGAGGGAACCACCGCCTCCGCCCCGCGCCCGACGGCACCCTGAAAATACGGTCGGCCACGCCTTCCGGCCCCCGGAGACGCCGCCGCATTTCCCGAAGCGCCCGGGAAGGCCGCGCCGGGGGTCGCCCACCTTACCCGGCGGAAACTCCCCGGTCGCATGCCACCTCCTGTCCGTAGGTCCGTCCCCGCTCCTTTCCATGGTTCCGTCCCCAGTTGCCCGTAACGCCGTTCCGGCTGAGTCCGGGGACTGATATGAAGGGTTAAGACCGGCGGTTCAACCGGGAATGTCAACGAGCCCTAGCGCCACAACCGGCTCCAGACAAGGATTTGACAGAATGACTGAATTTAATAGCGGAATCGGTCGCACAGTACAGATCGGATACATCAACAAACATGACCAGAAATGCCTCGGTACGCACGGCAAGCCGGGAACCGATTTCAATGCTTTGGTCTGCAAGATGCAGTGTACGAAATGCAAGCGTACCTACGGAGCAAACTTGACTGACGTTCACCAACGCCATTGTCCATGCGATCCTGAATGTACCACCGAAGATTTGGAGTATTAACACTCTCCCTGTGCCAAGGGTACGCGCTGGCCGCCCGAGAAACAGCCTGCAAATCAACCCAATCGTCCCCTCAATATGCGTTAGGCATGACGACCCGAGTGTATGGGGTGCCAGCCTTCCGGATTCCCATTTCCGCTCCCGACAAACTTCAAGGGTATCAAGCGCAAATTGACCGAGGTCGAGAAAATCTATTTTTTTCTGGCTCCTCCAGCACATATTGGGATATAGAATCGGAACTTTCCGTCTTCACAGCTCCCCACCTGCCCTAGCCTCCGAGAGCCCGATCCGCATCCACGCGCCGACCCGGGCAATAGGAGCGGGTGGCAACCGATTCGGTGCCTGCGCGGAGGTGGCACGGTCAAGCGCCTCCGACCTCACTCCGTAGGCCAGTTCCGCGGCCAATATCCCGGCCAAAGTGCCCTTCGCCGTTCCAAGCCCGTTCTGGCAACATGCCGAAAACAGACCCTCTTCCAGCTCGCGGATCACCTGCACTCCGTTGAGACTGAGGCATAGTCGTCCTCCCCAGCGGTATTCCATTCCAGCACCATCCAGCATCGGGAAGCGCGCGGCGAAGGCGCGGTCATGGCTGCGGGCCGCAAAGGCAAGGCGTCTTTTCCTCACCTCCATGGATGGATCAAACGTAAAGCGGTTCCGAACCACAATCCGGTCGCCGCCCGTCCCGGATATCCTCCGAACGGTTGTACCCAAAGGATCCGCCGGGGTCACACTCCAAACAGGTGAACCGCCCAGCCGCGAGACCTCGTTCGCGGTCAAGGCCCGTGTCATAGACGCATAGGTGAACACATGCGCAAACCTTCCGCGCAGAAAGCCGTAACTCTCGAGGTGTCCGTTCACGGCCAGAATCACCCGTGGCGATACCACCTCTCCGTTCGGCGTCCTTGCAATCCAGTCACCATCGCACCGTAGTTCCGTCACCGGGCTTTCTTCGCGAACATCGATTCCGCCCGACCGAAGTGCCGACGCAAGACCGCGCACGTAGAGCGCCGGCTGGATAATCGCGGCGCCGGGAGTAAACAGGCCGCTTCGGTAGTAATCAATCCCCGTGAGCTGGCGCATTCGGTCTGCATCCAGAAGTTCATATTCCTCAGCCATCGCACCAAGATGGCTGGCAAAGTTCAGATTGTGTCGATGACCCCGTTCGGTAGCGGCGGCGTTGATCTTTCCGCAACGGGAGAACGCCTCTGAATCAAGTCCGAATTCCTCCGCCAGCCGCGCTGCGAATTCAATGGCTTTGCGATTGTCGCGGGTTTGCTCGACATCCCTGTCCAAGGCACCGCCGTAATCGTCCGAGGCCAGGTCGTGTGGGAGATCGACCATAAACCCGGAGTTGCGGCCAGCTGGCCCATCACCAACCCGCGTCGCTTCCAGCACCAATATACTGGTTCCCGGTTCCAACTGGGCCAGACGCCGCGCAGCCGAGAGACCTGCGAAGCCAGCGCCAATGACCAGCCAGTCTACGATATGACGCCCTTCCAGCGGATTAGCAGGAGCCGGTTCCGGCAGAAGACGGTTCCAACCCGCAGGCCCAGGGTCAACTGGCAGTCGACGCACCTTCATCCGACGAACCTTTGTCGCGGGCAGATTGGAAGAACCCGCCAACCGTTCCCAAAAGCCATCAGCCTTCACCCCCTCACACTTCGGCGAACCAGAGTCTCAGAGTTTGTTCCATAAGTTGAGTGGTCCCTCAGGATGTGGCATTCCAGATCTAACTTCAACCCAAATCCGGAGATCGCCATGCCCTGGAACAGGACCACCCAACAGCTCCATAAGCGCCCGGACGACCACGGTCAAAATGACCTGACCGACGCCGAATGGACCGTCATCGGACCGATGCCGCCGAAGCGGGGAAGGATGGGACGGCCGCGCGGGGTCGACCTTCGGTCGGTGTCCGACGCGGGCCGGCATATCCTGTCCACGGGATGCCGGTGGCGCGCGTCACCCTCTGGATATCCACCGTTTTCCACCGACAGGAACCATTTTCACGCATGGCGGCGGAGCGGGCTCCCGGAGCGTACCGCGCATCGTCTCCGGGACCTCGCGCGGCGGTGTCCGGGGCGCTCCGCGGAGCCGGCCGCCGCCCCGGTCGACAGCCGGTCGGTGAGGACCGCGGAGAGCGGCGGCCCCCGCGGCCACCACGCCGGCAGGAAGGTGAAGGGGAGGAAAAGGCACCTGATCGTGGACGCCGGCGGCACGCCGGTCGTCATGACGGTTCACACCGCCGACATCCAGGACCGGGACGGCGCACCGGACCTGACCGCGGAGCCGCCGGAGACGGTGCTCACCCGGGTCCGAAGCCGCGGGAGCGGCCTGGGGGGATGGGGTTGCCGGACGTGACCGGGACCGTCGGAAAACCGGAGGATGTCAAAGGGTTCACGGTTCCCTGCCGCCGGCGGGCCGTGGAGCGGACCTTCGCCTGGATGGGCCGGTGCCGCCGCCTGTCGAAGGACTACGGGCGCCTCTGCGGGAACCCGCCGGCATCCGGGGTGAGGCATCACGCGCCACCGGTTCGGGCGTGAGTGAGGCACGAACGAACGCTGGCCGCCCGCCGGTTCCCGCCCAGGCGGGTGGCGAGGGCGTCAACTCCATGAAAACAATGGTTTGATCATATCAGTGACTTATGATTCAAACTCTCAGGCTCGGGCGATGCCTCGACACATCCGGCGCGTAGAGAGTGAGTAACACTGTTTCAATGTTCCTGATTCAGAGCTTCGGCGGCGGGGATCTCGCGCTCACGCCGGACAATATAATCACGCAGGGCCTCGTCGGTGCCCGGATCGAGCTTAGGCTCTTCGTATCCTCTGAGTAGGCCACGGGCGTGATTCAGCGCCCGCTCCGTAATCTCGACCGAGCCTTCCGCCTGCCACTGCTCGATCGAATTGTTATCGAACAATTCGGGCATGAAAAACGCGCGCTGGAAGTTCTCCAATGTGTGCGGATGACCCATATAATGTCCACCGGGTCCGACATCGCGCACCGCCGCCAGCGCCTGCTCGAAATCGTCCCATCTTATACCCTCCGCCATCCGATATCCCATCGCGCATTGTTCCGCGTCGACGACGAACTTGGCCATGGAACAATGCATGCCCGCTTCGTTCCAGCCAGCGGAGTGCCAGATGTAATTGCAGCCCGCATGAATTGTCGCCATCAGCGTCGCCGCACTTTCGTAGCCGGCCTGCGCATCGAAGGTCTTCGCGCCGCCCAGCGCGCTAGACGACCGCCAGGGAACGTCGTAGTAACGTGCCATCTGACCGATCATATAATTCATCAGGCTGATTTCCGGCGTCCCCGCCATCGGCGCTCCCGACTTCATAGAAACCGTCGAAAGATAGTGTCCGTAAATGGCGGGCGCTCCTTTGCGAATGACCTGTATATATGCCATCGCGGAAAGTGCTTCCGCATTGAGCTGCACGACGGCCGGCGCCACGCTTGAAGGGGTGTTCGCGCCGCCGAGCACGAAGGGAGAACACAGGACCGGTTGGTTTCGCCGGGCAAACGCCCGCATCGCTCCCAGCATGGTCTCGTCCCAGACGAGCGGGGAGTTTCCGTTGCAGTTGCCGGTGACGACAGCGTGGCTTTCCATGAAGGACTCACCGAACAGGATCGCGCACATTTCGAGAACGTCATCCGCGTTCCTCGGGCTGGTCGTCATTCCCATGAACATCTTGTCGGAGTGCTTCATCGACGAATAGGTGATGCGCAGATGCCGGTGGCTGATCGGGTGGTCCATCGGCTCGACGATATGGTGCGCCGTGGAATGCAGCGCCGGCAGCATATGGCAGAGTTTGTGGAAATCGGCCAGATCATCGAGAGTCGGGGCGCGGCGCACATCTTCAAGATCACGCATATAGGGTGCACCCGTCATCGGAACGAAGATTGAATATTCGTTTCCAAACGGTAGGTTATTGGCGGGATTACGCGCGTGATAGGTGAATTTGGATGGAATTTCGGCGATAAGTTCGCGCAGCAAGCCACGGTCAAGATGCACCGTTTCGTTCCGCACTTTCGCTCCGGCTCGACGCCAGTCCTCCAGCGCCACCGGGTCGCGGAACACGACACCGACATCCTCAAGAATCTCCATTGACGCGGCATCAATGCGCTCGACGCTTTCCCGGTCCATCGGTTCACAGAGCGGCAGCAGCCGACCGAGAGCGGGCAGCATCTCGATGTCCAGCGCCATCCGTGCGGCTTTTCTCGCTCCGCGACCCCGACGCGCGCTGCCAAGCGCTTCCACGGTCATCCGACGTTGTCTCCGTCGCGAGGGTCGGAAAGGTCGATCCAGATCGTCTTCTGCTCTGTGTACTGATCATGCGCGGCAAGACCGTTGTCACGTCCTCCGAATCCTGACAGACCATAGCCGCCGAACGGTGTCGTAATATCGCCTTCGCCAAAACAGTTCACCGTCACCGTTCCCGCTCGAATCTCACGTGCGGCGCGGATCGCCTCCCGGGCATTCGCCGAAAACACGCTCGCCGTCAGGCCGTAATCGGTGTCGTTCGCAACTGAAATCGCCTCATCGGTGGAGGTGACTTCAATCACGCTCAGCACCGGACCGAATATCTCGTTCCGAGCGCGGGGATCCTCCCTGCCCACCGAATAGATGGTCGGTTCGAGAAACGGCCAGTCGGCCTTCCCTCCAACGATCGCGTCACCCTTCAGATACGTCGCCACTTTTTCGCAGTGGTCCCAGTCGATCAGAGCGCCCAAGTGATTTACCGGATCCAGTGGATCACCGGTTTTCCAGTCGCGCAGTCGGGCCAGGATCCGTTCCATCAACGGCTCTTTCACTTTCCGGTGAACAATCAACCTCGACGCGGCCGAGCAGTTCTCGCCCATGTTCCAGAACGCCGCATTGACTATGTGTTCCGCTACATGATCGAGATTTTCGGCATCCTCCATCACCAGCGCCGGGTTTTTTCCACCACATTCGAGGACAACCTTCTTCAAATTGGAATCGGCGGCATAGCGGAGGAAACGTCGCCCCGTGTCGGTCGATCCGGTAAAGCTGACCATATCGACACCCATATGTCCGCCCAGCGCTGCACCTACGGTATGCCCTTCACCCGGCAGGACCTGTAGAACGCCCCGGGGCAGCCCTGCCATCCGCGCCAATTCCGCCACTCGTAACGCTGTCATACTCGTCTGTTCCGATGGCTTCACGATCACGGAATTGCCACCGGCAAGCGCCGGGCCTATCTTCCAAGCAAGCATCAGCAGCGGAAAGTTCCAAGGCAGCACCGCTGCCACAACCCCGATCGGTTCTCGCACGATCACCGAAAGCGTGTCATCACCGGATGGGCCGGTCTGGCCATAGAGCTTGTCCGTCGCTTCCGCATGCCACTTGATGCAGCCGATGGCTTCGGGAATGTCTATCAGTTCACAGTCCCGGATCGGTTTGCCGGCTTCGAGACTTTCCATCACAGCCAGTTCGCGACGGTTGCGAGTCATCAGCTTGCAGAGCCGAATGAGCACGTCCTTGCGTTCCGATGGATGCATCCTGGCCCAATGCCCCTGTTCGAACGCGTCCCGCGCCCTGGCAACCGCAAAGTCTACATCGTCGTCATCCGCCGCAGCGATCCCGGCCAGTTGGTCGCCTGTCGCCGGATTCACTGTGGGCATCTCGAGACCACCGCCCTTCCGGAACCGTCCATCAACGAATGGTGTGGACGGCAGATCAAGTCCATCCGCGATCACGGCATATTCGGCCCGAGTGAGAAGCCCCGTCATCTTGCCGACCCTCCCGCTCCAACGCGGGATTTTCGCAGATCGGTCACATTTGACGGCACCTGTTCGACCGCTGTGACAGCCGCGACCGCCCTGTCCATCATTCGGATAACCTCCTCAAGCTCCCGCTTCGCATCCTTCGTCAGCGGTTGCATGGGTCTGCGCGGAGGGCCAGCGTTTATTCCGCGAATCGTCAGCCCATGCTTGATGCATTGCACGAATGCCCCACCCTGCTCCAGAACCCTCATGAGCGGAAGCATAGCGGACATGATCGCCCGTCCTTTCGTGAAGTCTCCTTCCACGGCGCAGGCGCGATAGAGCGCAATATGGGCTTCCGGCGCAAAGTTGGATCCAGCGCAAACCCAGCTTCGGGCACCCCATGCAAAAAATTCCAAGGCCTGGTCGTCCATCCCACAGCTCAACGCTATGTGTGGATAATCCCTTGCCAGCATGTGAAGCCGGTTCGGATCACCTGAGCTTTCCTTGATGGCACAAAAGTTCGGGCTGCGACCCACACGATCAAGACATTCCTCGTCCATGTTCACGCTCATACGTCCCGGATAGTTGTACAGCATGACAGGCAGGTTGACCGCCCGATCGATCGCCAGTGCATGCAGTGCGATTTCGCGGCCAGTGGGATAGGTGTAGGGAGGTGTGGCGACCAGCAACGCGTCGGCTCCAGCCGCTTTCGCCGCCTCCGCGAACATCACGCTGTCCTCGGTCCGCATGGCTCCAGTTCCGACTATCATTGGCAGGCGTCCGGCGATTATCTCACGAACCCGGCTCATCATGTCGATGCGTTCTTCGGGTGATTGCGCATAGTATTCACCGGTCGTACCCGCGACAATAATGCCATGCACACCAGCGCTGATAAGGAATTCAACGGTTTCGGTGAGCGCGTTCCGGTTTAGGGAGAAATCGGCGTTCCAGGGCGTAACCAACGGTGTGTAGATACCTTCAAACTTCATTTTGGCCGTCCTTCATCCTGAGGTTCCCATCGCGAAGGGCTGAGACCTTCCGCACCGGATGGAGCCATCCTTCCATATTGAGTTTGTTGCATCAATTGATTGATCAGTTCAACTGCTTCGGACGGATATCGGCGTCGGCAGTGGGGAAACCTAAATGACCCGGCCGGATGGTTCCATCAACTTTGCTACGGAAATGTGTGAAGTCTTGACCTGAACCGATGGTAAACCGGACAGGAAGATCTTGGACGCGAATACCTGGTCGCTTGGTTTGGCGTTCAGCTTCTGAAAAATCGGGATGACGCACAATCAAAATAATGTCCGCCAGAAAACCCTCAAGTCACGGATTTTTCGCGGTAAATGACGGAACCCGCCTTGCGGGGCATCACCGGATATGGCAGTCAGGCGGCGATTTCACCACCATATGCCGCGAAATCCGGCAATCCTCCCCACTGGAGGCACCAATGCGCAGGGTCCACGACACCCAGCGGCGGCCCGGCGCCCCGACATCACGAGGATCAGGCTGGACGTCAGGTCGCGGGACGACATCCCCGCGATCCCGATCAGCCTCCAGGACCCCTGCGGCGACGAAGGGACCCGAAAGCGGCTGTTCGGGCTTCCGGACAGGATGGTGCTGCCCGGAAAGAGCCGCCGGGTCGGCAGGCCGGGGATGGAGCCGTTGACCATCCCGGTCCCCGGCGTGGTCAGGCAGGGTCCCGGGTGCGGTTTCGACCGGCTTCAGGAACCGGACGATCCGGCGGAGGCCGAAGGCCGGGCCACGGATCATGGGACGTGGACGGATACGGATACCGGCGGCTGGTTGACAGCGTGTCGCTCCCCTCGCCGGAGCTTCCCGCCGAGGTCGGAAGGATGGTCGTGGAGAGGGGCCACAGGGTGGCCGGAAAAAAGCCTGGCGCCGCGTCGCGCGGCCGCCGTCGTTCCTTCGTGGCCGGGACCGACGTCCACCATCCGACCGACCGCAGCCTGCCGATGGACGCGGCGCGGTGCATGGTCCGGGACGTGTCCCGGGCCTGCGGGGGGCCTGGGGCCGCGCGGCTGGCGGCGGAAGGAATACCTTTTCGGAAAGCTCCGCAGGCCCTGTCCCGGTGTCGCCACGTCACGGCTCGCCGACCCGCGCCCGAGGGACGTGGAGGCGCCGCTCCGGCTCGCCCTGAAGCTGGCGGACAGGGCGGAGGCGGGCCGCGCGGAGATCGACGGCAGGTTGGGTATCCCGGGCCCATCGGACAGTATCCGGGGCTTCATCGGCCATGTCAGGCCCCGGGCGGACCTGACCGGACGGCGGATCCTGAAGGGAGGGACGATCCCGCACCGCGGGAAGGTGCACCCGATATCCGGGCCGCACACCCGCTGGATATCGAAGGGAAAGGCCGGGGTCCCGGTGGAGCCCGGCGTCCCCATCCGCGTACCGGGGACCGTCACGGATTCCTCCCGCACCGTTCCGTCATGTGGGAGGGGAGCGACGTGGACGTGGCGGTCCCCATGGGCGGGGAGGCGCGGGCCCGGTTCCCCGACCTGTCGGTGGTGAGCTTCGACCGCGGTCTGCACAGCCCCCCGGACCGGCCGGGGCCTGCCGGGATGCTGGAGCCGACACGATGCCCCGCAGGGGCAGGCTGTCGAAGGCGGACCGTGTCCGGGAAAGCGGGGAGGCGTTCCGCGGGGCGCGGCGCGCCCACGCCGCCGGCGGGTCGGCCATCAACAGCCTGGAGCACCGCTGTCTGGACCGCGTCGGCGACCACGGAAAGGAGGGTTTCGCCGGCGCCGTGGCGCTGGCGGTGCTGGCCGCGAACGTCCACCGCCCCGGCCTGATGCTCCGGGAGAGGGAGCGCCCCGTGCTCCCCGCCGCCGCCCGACCGGGCGTCCACCGGTGAACCGGCCCATGGAAGGTCCCGCCGCTGCGGGGCCCGGACCGGCGTGCCCGCGGGCCGGCGGAGGCTCCGATATTCATCATATGTTCCCGTCACCGACCATCCCGTCGAAGCCCCGGGCGACGCTCCGACGGGCCCGGCTAGGGTCCCTGAAGCCGGAATCCGCTGGATTCGGCCCGATCCCCGGAAAACACGGGGTTTTCTGGCAGACACAAAATAGAAGCCGCATCGTACAAGGCGCGGCTTTTATAATTTGAGAAGTCCGTAAGTAACGCCCAGCGTAAGCGTAATATGTATCGATCAGATTAGGCTGATTGTCTATGCGTAATCTTGTTCAGACCGCCGTCCTTCGCATAGCGTCCGACCATATTGATTTCGACCGATCCAGCTGCCGCTCATTGGACGGCCAGCTCTTTGACACCCAAAGTGATGGAAAGTTGCATCTGATCACCGCATCGGCTGCCAAAGCCTTTGGATATATGTAAGCATTGGTGCGGATTGCCCATAATATATATAGTGGCTATGCTTGCCCTCATGCCCCGCTATGCCCTACGAATCGAATACCAAGGTGGTCATTTTTCCGGTTGGCAAAAACAGGATGGTCCGCTGACGGTGCAGGGCGCGATCCATGAAGCCCTTGAAAAACTTGAGCCGAATATTTCCGGAATTTCAGCGGCGGGAAGAACGGATGCCGGAGTGCATGCACTCGGTCAGGTCGCGCATTGTGACCTTACGAAAGACTGGAAGCCTTTTCGCTTGATGGAAGCGCTCAACCACCACCTGAAGCCACTTCCCGTCGCGATCATTGACGCGGTATCCGTAGAAGATGACTTTCACGCCCGCTTTTCCGCTAGAGCAAGACGGTACCGCTACAGGATCATCTGTAGACGGGCCCCGCTCACAATCGAAGCGGGCCTGGCTTGGCGAATACCCCGTAAATTGAGGATCGAGACGATGGATCTTACTGTGCGCCATCTTGTCGGCAAGCATGATTTCACGACATTCCGCGCCTCCGAATGTCAGGCCCGCTCACCGATAAAGACAGTAGACTCGATAGAAATTACAGGGAAAGAAAACGAGATTTTCATATCGGTTTGCGCACGCTCGTTTCTTCATAGCCAAGTGCGGAGTTTCGTGGGAACACTGGAACGGGTAGGATCAGGAGCCTGGCCACCTGAGCGGGTGCTGGAAGCGCGGAATGCCCGTGATCGATCCGCCTGTGGACCGCTTGCCCCTCCGGACGGTCTCTACCTGACGGGCGTGCGATATGATCCTGATCCATTCGCACGCTGAACGAGGCACAACGCAGCGGAACTGACCTATCCCAAGGCCCGTTGACATTCCTGGTTGAACCGCCGGTCTGGACCGTTCATATCCGCCCCCGGACACAGCCGGAACGGCGTTACGGGCAACCGGGGACGGAACCATGGAAAGGAGCGGGAACGGACTTACAGACAGGATGTGGCAGGCGATCGGGGTGTTTCCGTCAATACCGGGCGAAAGGACTAGAGATCCACATGACGTCCAGGAGCCCCGGGCGGACCGTCCGTCCGCGGCAGGCACCCGGGATGATCCGGGAGACCGAAAGAACCGGGGCTGTGCATCTCCGGTTCCACCCGGATCCAATGAATCGGAACACGTGCGGAAAGGCCGGGTTTTTGGAGGCTTCCAGATCATTGTCCACCTGTGGTAGAATAGTGTCCGCCAGAAAACTGCCAAGCTGCGGTTTTTCGCGGTAAATGACGGATTCCGCCTTGCGAAAAATCACCGGATATGGCAGTCAGGGGGCGATTTCACCACCATATGCCGCGGAATCCGGCAATCCTCCCCTTCAGGAGGCCCCCATGCGCAGGGTCCACGACACCCAGCGGAGGCCCGGAGCCCCCGACATCACGAGGATCAGGCCGACCGTGAAATCGAGGGACGACATCCCGGCGATCCTGATCGGCCTCCAGGACCCCTGAAGCGACGAAGGGACCCGAAAGCGGCTGTTCGGGCTTCCGGGCAGGATGGTGCTTCCCGGAAAGGACCGCCGGGTCGGCAGGCCGGGGATGGAACTATGGACCATCCTGGTGCCGGGGGTCGTGAAACAGGGTCCCGGGTGCGGTTCCGACCGGCTTCGGGAACCGGCGAACCAGCACATCCCGATCCGGCGGAGGCCGGAGGCCGGGCCACGGATCATGGGACGGGGACGGATACGGATACCGGCGGCTGGTTGACAGCGTGTCGCTCCCCTCGCCGGAGCTTCCCGCCGAGGTCGGAAGGATGGTCGTGGAGAGGGGCCACAGGGTGGCCGGAAAAAAGCCTGGCGCCGCGTTGCGCGGCCGCCGTCATTCCTTCGTGGCCGGGACCGACGTCCACCATCCGACCGACCGCAGCCTGCTGATGGACGCGGCGCGGTGCATGGTCCGGGACGTGTCCCGGGCCTGCGGGGGGCCTGGGCCGCCCGGCTGGTGGCGGAAGGAATACCTTTGCGGAAAGCTCCGGAAAGGCTACCTCCGGGTGGCCACGTCACGGCTCGCCAACCCGCGCCCGAGGGACGTGGAGGCGCCGCTTCGGCTCGCCCTGAAGCTGGCGGACAGGGCGGAGGCGAGCCGCGCGGAGATCAACGGCAGGTTGGGTATCCCGGGCCCATCGGACAGTATCCGGGGCTTCATCGGCCATGTCAGGCCCCGGGCGGACCCGACCGGACGGCGGATCCTGAAGGGAGGGACGGTCCCGCACCGCGGGAAGGTGCACCCGATATCCGGGCCGCACACCCGCTGGATATCGAAGGGAAAGGCCGGGGTCCCGGTGGAGCCCGGCGTCCCCGTCCGCGTCCCTGAGGACCGTCACGGATTCCTCCCGCACCATTCGGTGATGTGGGAGGGGAGCGACGTGGACGTGGCGGTCCCCATGGGCGGGGAGGCGCGGGCCCGGTTCCCCGACCTGTCGGTGGTGAGCTTCGACCGCGGTCCGCACAGCCCCCCGGACCGGTTGGGGCCTGCCGGAATGCCGGAGCCGACGCCATGCCGCGGAAAGGCAGGCTGTCGAAGGCGGACCGCGTCCGGGAAAGCGGGGAGGCGTTCCGCGGGGCGCGGCGCGCCCACGCCGCCGGCGGGTCGGCCATCAGCAACCTGGAGCACCGTGGCCTCGACCGGGTGCGGAGCCACGGAAAGGAGGGCTTCGCCGGCGCCGTGGCGCTGGCGGTGCTGGCCGCGAACGTCCACCGCCCCGGCCTGATGCCGCCGGCGAGGGAGCGCCCCGTGCTCCCCGCCGCCGCCTGACCGGGGCGTCCACCGGTAAACCGGCCCATGGAAGGTCCCGCCGCTGCGGGGCCCGGAAAAACACGGGGTTTTCTGGCAGACACAAGATAGCTTCGTAACGTCGGGCGGCGGATGATATCAATGTTCACCGCCACGATTTTTCCTGCCGATGTCATCGCATATTTCCTTCCCCACTTCCAGTCCGAAGTGCAACACCGGCCCGCCTCCGGAGCGAGGGCGTGGCCCGAGCGGAGGAGGCGGGCCGGTGTTGAGGGATTTTCCGGCCAGGGCCCCGGATTCCACGCGGAATACGGCGGCTGTCCCTTCGGATCGGAGCGTAACCGGGCCTCCCGGCGGCGGCAGGGCCCCGCGGCGGGAGGTGGCGCGCCCGTCCGGGCGAGGGAAGGGGTGGCCCGACCGAAACCGGGCGGGCGCGCCTGCGGAATTCCCTCTCCCCCGTCGGCCGACGGGGCGAAGCGCCTCAGGGAGGCCGCGCCCGCGCGAAAGCCTCCGCCGGCGTCAGGTAGCCGAGCGCCTTGCGGGGGCGCGCGTTCAGGATGTCCTGGACCCGCTTCACGCGGGCGTCCGTGACCTGCCGCAGGTCGGTCCCCTTCGGCAGGTACTGGCGCAGCAGCCCGTTGGTGTGCTCGTTCAGGCCCCGCTCCCACGAGTGATAGGGCGTCGCGAAGAAGAAGTCGGCCTCCAGCGCCTTCGCCACCTTCGCGTGCCCCGCGAACTCCTTGCCGTTGTCCGCCGTGATCGTGTGGACCCTGGCGCCGAGCCCCTTGAGAAGGTCGGTCATCGCCTCGCCGACCGCCTCCGCCTTCTTTCCGTCAACCCGTTGGAGAAGCGTGAATTTCGAGCATCTGTCCACAAGCGACACCACCGCACCGCTGTGTCCCCCGCCGATCACCGTGTCCGCTTCCCAGTCGCCGATTCTCGCCTTCGCCCCGACCTCTTTCGGGCGCTCCGAGATGTCCCTCCGGCCCGGGATGTGACCCCGGCCCGCGTGGCGGCCACCCTTCCAGTTCGGTTTCTTTCCCCGCCGCCGCAGGTGCCCGAAAAGCGTTCCTCCGTCCCTGCGGTCCGCGCGTACGAGGTCGTATATCCGCTGACGGCCGACCATGCCGGGGTCCTCCAGCCGGAGACGCCCCGAGACCTGTTCCGGGCTCCAGCCCTCCTCCAGCTTCGCCACGACCTTCGCCCAGCGCTCCTCCGTCAGCTTCCTCGGGACCGAAGAGGCCTCGCTCCGGCGCCCGGTGGCCTTCCTCCACGCCTGTCCCTGCCGGTATCCCCGCCCGCCGCCGTTGCGTCGGATCTCCCGCGATATGGTGGCCGGATGGCGGCCCAGCTGCCTGGCGATGGCCCCGTTCGAAAGCCCGCTTTTCCCCGTCGCGTATATCTGGCATCTTTCGTCGAAGGTCAGATGACGGTAGCCCTCGGGCATGACACTCTCCTCGGCTCGTTCACCGGGACTGTCGCCGTTATCTGGCCGATTCGCAAGATGCTGCACCCGAAACGCGGCTTCCCACCATCAACGGTGTTGCACTTCAGAGCGGAACGGGGGCTTTAACTTTCGCCATCTCCGTTTGTTTACCAAACCCAAGAGCGTCGAAGAACGCTGTTAGGCACCATTCCGAAGTGAGCGTGTGGCCCGAGAGGAGGAAACGTGCTGGCGTTGAAATATCTCTTCATTGGAACGCCAGCATTGCAGGCGGAAGACTGGGACGGCCTCTGGTCTCTTTGAATTGGTGCGTAACCCGGTATTCCCAACGCTGCTAGGCCCTGCGGCGAGTGGACGGGTGCACGCAGGGTCAATCTCATTCGACGCATCCATTCGATTATCCACCTTCCTTCAGCTCTCGGCAAAGCCTGACCCAAGTGGTTCCTGCTAGCCGAGTGGGACGCTTGACCAGTCCAGAGGGCAATGGCATTATCACCCGATAATCGTTGTGGAACTCTGCGGCGAATGGATACCACCGACAATCACGGTAGGGACTTGTTGAACGTGCAGGTGAGAAAATTGAGGCAGACACCAGCTATGAAGTCCGAAAGGACTCACGCATTGGAGGCAGTGTGTCGAGGGCGATGATGCGCGATTCCTTTTGCCGCGTCGTCGCTTTCGGGGTCCAGCGGTTGGTTTTCACATGCCAATTCGCGGATCGTGACTATTCGAGCCCTGCGGGAGACCGGAGCCAATGGAAATACACCGCCAAATGACGGCCGTGGAAGCAATCAATTTGGATGGCAGTTTTGGTGACGGCATCGGTGAGCCGCAAGAACCTGAACAGGGCTCCACGAAAAGCGAGGTGACAGGTCTTCCTTCATCATCTGAATCTTTCATCGAAGAGTGGACAGTCTGTATTGGCACGATAATACGATTTCAGTTGCGAAATCGGATTGGCCAGTCGATGCGGCCTGTCGGTCCGTGTCGTCTGGCTTAAGACATAAACGACACAGGAAAATGAGGCGT
Organism: uncultured Rhodobacter sp.; assembly: GCA_965201085.1. Taxonomy (GTDB): domain Bacteria; phylum Pseudomonadota; class Alphaproteobacteria; order Rhodobacterales; family Rhodobacteraceae; genus JAPOUP01. The sequence goes on from CBDAVS010000047.1 coordinate 131,151, forward strand.
TCTTTGAATATTCGGGCTTGGCCAGCGGAACCAATATACCTTCATAGCGGATGGTTCGGAGCATACCATGGAAATGCGTGACATGAGATTGATTGCGGCCACGCAGGGCGACGTCTGGAAAGGACTCCTTGATCCAGAGGTCTTGATGATCTGCATTCCAGGCTGCAAGGAGCTTCACGGCACGCCAGATGCAGGGTTCGAGGCGACAGTGGTGCAGCGGGTCGGACCCATCAAGGCAACCTTCGAGGGCTTTGTTCAGCTCTTAAATGTCGAGGAACCCATTTCAATAAGAATTGAAGGAAAGGGTTCGGGTGGTCGAGCTGGATACTGCAGTGGCGGCGCGACCATAATTCTGACTCCCAACGAAAGAGGTACGAAGATCGTTTTCGATGTCGATGTGCATATCGGTGGCAGACTGGCCAAGCTTGGTGGCCGAATTATAGATAGCTTTGCCACGAAAATGGCGGATCGGTTCTTCGACAGTTTCAAGATCACAATGGAGACCGCTGGCGCGTTTGGGACCGCTAAACCAGCGGTAAAGCAGAGTTCGGGCTGGCTCGATTAGCTTTCACGCCAGTCGGCGGTCGGTGGAATAGAACGCGCGCCAGGAAATTGGCCATATAACGACTCGTACCCACTCCGGAAAATATGATGGAGCCGACGATTTCCGCCAATCCGAAACCTCTACCTGAACCACAGGAATTCCAACACACCAAAGAATCTGAAAGGCTCACTTTACCGCATTGGCTACAGATATGCCGACGAAAACCGTTTGATGTTACAGACCGCGGAGTGGCTGGCAACCGAGAATCGAAACAACGCTGACTGCCGTATTTGACCCCGGGATCAGCCTTCACCCGCCACCCCAAATCGGTCGGACCAAGTCCATTCTCAATGGATAGCGGACGGAAATTCAAACCCATCCGACCGAACTCCCGCATTTTCTCCGCGAGAAAGAGCTCTCAAAGTCTCCCCGGCGCCAGTCCGAAGCGCAACACCGGCCCGTTTCCGGAGCGAGGGGCCGAGCGGAGGAGGCGGGCCGGTGTTGAAGGATTTTCCGGCCAGGGGCCCGGCTTCCACGAGGAATGCGGCGGCTGTCCCTTCGAATCGGAGTGTAACAGGATCTTCCCGCGGTCGCAGGGTCCCGCGGCTGCAGGCGGTCCGCCCGTCCGGGCGAGGGAGGGGTGGCCCGACCGAAACCGGACGGACGCGCCGGCAGGTCCCTTTCCTCGCCCCGTCAGCCTCCGGGGACGGGCGTCTTCAGGGAGGTCGAACCCGGACGAAAGCCTCCGCCGGCGTCAGGTAGCCGAGGGCCTTGCGGGGCGCGCGTTCAGGATGTCCTGGACCCGCTTCACGCGGGCGTCCGTGACCTGCCGCAGGTCGGTCCCCTTCGGCAGGTACCGGCGCGGCGGCCCGTCGGTATGCCCGTTCAGGCCCCGCTCCCACGAGTGGTGGGGCATCGGGAAGAGGAAGTCGGCCCTGAGCTCTTTCGCCACCTTCGCGTGCCCCGCGAACTCCTTGCCGTTGTCCGCCGTGATCGTGTGGACCCTGGACCCTGGCCCCGGGACCCTCGGGAAGGTCGGTCATCGCCCCGCCAACCGCCTCCGCCCTCTTTCCGTCAACCCGTTGGACAGGCGTGAATTCCGACGCCCGGTCCACAGGCGACACCACCGCGCCGCCATACCCCACGCCGATCACCGTGTCCGCCTCCCGGTCACCGATCCTCACCTTCCTGTCGACGGTCTCCGGGCGCTCCGGGATGTCCCTCCGGCCCGGGATGTGACCCCGGCCCGCGTGGCGGCCACCCTGCCGGTTGCGCTTCTTTCTCCGCCGGCGGAGGTGCCTGCAAAGCGTCCCTCCGTCCCTGCGGTCCGCGCGTACGAGGTCGTATATCCGCTGCCTGCCGACCGTCCCGGGGTCCTCCAGCCGGAGACGCCCCGAGACCCGCTCCGGGTCCAGCCCTCCCCGGCTTAGCCACGACCTTCGCCCGGCGCCCCTCCGTCAGCTTCCCCGGGACCGAAGAGGCCCCGTTCCGGCGCGCCGACGCCATCCTCCGCGCCTGTCCCTGACGGTAGCCCCGCCCGCCGCCGTCGCGCCGGAACTCCCGCGATATGGTGGATGGGTCGCGGCCTGGATGCCTCGCGATGGCCCCGTTCGAAAGCCCACTTATCCCCGCCGCGTATATCCGGCATCTTCCGTCGAAGGTCAGATGACGGTAGCCCTCGGGCATGACACTCTCCTATCCTGCACACAGGGACTGTCGCCGTTATCCGGCCGGTTCGCAGGATGCCGCGCCACCGGCGCGGCTTCCCACCATCAACGGTGTTGCACTTCAGGGCGGAACGGAGGTCTGAATTTTAGCCGTTCCCTCGGCATCGAATTCCCCCAAATCCAAAGAATAGCGGTCATGCATATCTCCGAAGGGTAGACCGGTAAATCAGCGGCACACCCTCGAAACATGACTTCGAACGAAATCAGCCTTGCGGCAGCGCTACAAACGGGCAAAGGAAATTTTGTGGACCTGTGAGGTGAACATATGGACCAAGTGAAGGCCGCGGTTTGCCGCGAATTTGGCGCACCTTTGAGCATTGAGCGGATAGATCTCGCCGTACCCGAATCAGACGAGATACGGGTGCAGCTTGCCGCCTGCGCTATCTGCCATTCCGACATCACCTATGCCGACGGCGGCTGGGGTGGGTATCTTCCTGCGGTCTATGGACACGAAGCGGCCGGAACGGTGACCGCCGTCGGGGAAGGCATTAAGCGATTTTCCGTCGGCGATACCGTGATCGTGACGCTGATTCGGTCCTGTGGATCCTGCCCGTCCTGCCTGATGGCCCATCCGGCGACCTGCACCGAACCCTTCGATGCGGTCTCGCATCCATTGAGCAGGAATGGGGAACCAATCGAACAGGGAATGAATACCGGAGCCTTCGCGGAGGCCGTCGTCGTCGATCAAAGCCAGGTCATGAGCATACCAATGGACCTGCCGATGGAGGCGGCGGCATTGCTCAGCTGCGGAGTCATCACCGGCGTCGGGGCGGTGGTCAATACCGCCGTACTGCGCCCTGGACAATCCTGCATCGTCGTCGGGGCGGGTGGTGTAGGCCTCAACGCGATACAAGGCGCCCGAATCGCGGGCGCTTCACGCATAGTGGCGGTCGACATGACCGAGGAAAAACTCGATGTGGCCCGGGAATTCGGCGCCACCGATGCTGTACTCGCCACTCACCCCAAGCCATGGTCGGTGGCCAAAGAGATTCTTGGAGGCGGGGCGGATTTCGTCTTCGTGACCGTGGGGAGTATCAACGCGTATGATACCGCGGTGCGCTATCTGCGTGCGCATGGTAAAACGATCATGATCGGAATGACGCATAGCGGAGCCACATCGACCTACCAGCCAGTTGCGTTCTCCGCGCTCGGCCAGAGCATGATCGGCTCCAAGATGGGTGATGTCGTTCTCACCCGCGACATTCCCTGGATGGTCGATCTATATCGCCAGGGGCGGCTGAAACTCGACGAACTGATTTCAGGACGGTGGCGCCTTGATCAAATCAACGAAGCCATCGCTGATACCCGAACGGGAACGGCACGGCGAAATGTCATCGTCTTTTAGGGACAGTAGCGGAAACCGTAGCGAACTGATTGGCGATACCGAATCGGTTTGGCAAACCTTCCAGATTCGGAATCCTCTCCGCATCGGACAGCGCAGCGCCCTTTCGATTAAATGGCAAAGCGGTCTCTCACCCTATCCTTCCATTCGACTCCAAAATACAGGAGGATATGCACAGACGCAGCGATTTTGAACGAATACACTGATCCGCTCGAACGACACGGGACAACAACCGCGATGGCCGCATCTTCGCACACACATATTGCCACGGAATGCGGAAGCGGCGCTTCTCCTTCTGGACCTGACCGCCGAATGGTGTTGGTCTCGCATCGCACGAACCGGACACTCCGCTGACGCGAGGGTAGCCATGAAGTTGGTCGAACTCGACATTATCGTGACAGCGCCCCCCGCACCGGGTTGGGGCGGTCGCTACTGGACTTTGGTTAAACTCACAACCGATACCGGAATAACCGGATGGGGGGAATGCTACGCCTCGTCGGTAGGTCCACAGGCCATGAAGGCCGTCATCCGCGATGTGTTCCAGCATCATATGCTGGGCGCGAACCCCGAAGACATTGAGTTGATGTTCCGTCGCGCCTATTCCAGCGGCTTCACCCAACGCCCGGATCTAACGGTGATGGGAGCTTTTTCAGGACTTGAGATCGCCTGCTGGGATATTCTCGGTAAGGAGCGTGGTCGTCCTGTCTGGGCCTTGCTTGGTGGTAGGATTAACGATCGGATCCGCGCCTATTCATATCTCAATCCACTTCCACACCATAAACTGCCCGATTTCTGGGGCTCGCCCGAGATGGCCACCGAAAGCGCCATTTCCCTTGTCGAGCGGGGCTATACCGCAGTGAAATTTGACCCGGCCGGACCATACACGGTCCGCGGCGGACATCAGCCAGCCATGTCGGACATCTCGACCTCCGTCGCGTTCTGCAAGGCGATACGTAAGGCCATCGGCGATAGGGCCGACCTGCTGTTCGGCACCCATGGCCAGTTCAGCACCACCGGTGCCATACGCCTCGGAAAAGCGCTGGAACCGTATCAGCCGCTATGGTTCGAGGAACCGGTACCACCCGACAACCTGCTGGAATTCGCGGAAGTGGCACGAGCGGTTGGTATTCCTGTCGCGACGGGCGAGCGGATGACCACAAAGGCTGAATTCGCGACGGTGCTGAGGACCGGCGGAGCAGCCATCCTGCAGCCAGCTCTCGGAAGAGTCGGTGGCATATGGGAAGCGAAGAAACTGGCTGGCATCGCAGAGGTTTTCAACGCCCAGATGGCACCACACCTCTATGCTGGGCCGATAGAATGGGCGGCAAACATCCACCTCTGCGCCTCGATTCCGAACCTACTGATCGCGGAAACCATCGAAACCGACTTTCACAGCCAACTGATCGCAGACACAATCAAGGTGCGGAACGGCTTTGTTACAGTTCCCGAAGGTCCGGGGCTGGGAATCAATGTGGACGAAGACCTCGCCCGTTCCCATCCCTATACCGGCGACGGGCTTCATCTGGAAATGCAGGAAGCACCCTGCGATTACCAAAATGGCAATCTCTTCGAAGGTGGTGCGCCAGTCCGCAGGATCTAGATCCGACCTTCTACAAACGAGCCGCTGGCATCTCACCGAGCGCCGGGAAACGCACCGTGAATACCAACCGCAGCGACAACAGCGTAGGTTCATTACAGCTCTGTTCTAGACTCCGAGGTATTTCTTCGCTGATTCGATCAAATATCCGCATGAACGCCTCGGGACTCGAATAGGAATTCCGTAGTTGCCCTCCAGCCAGTCGGACAACGCGCCGAATACATTCTTGCGAACGTACCCAATTCACGAGGGTTTTTCTTTGCGTCATGCACAGCAAGTGCAGGACGCGATCGTTCTCCTGATATATTTTCCAACAAAGTCAGCCCCTAAACCGACATTCACCTAATGTTCACCACATATGTCGATCTTGGTGAAAACATCTTCATAACCAGTAACTTTGCCCCATGGATCAACGAAGCACATGACACCTTTGACCTGAAAATACGTTATCATCTCGTCCGCATCATCGGGAACGACGGGCGTGTAAGTTTCACCGGGTGGCTCGTATACATGTCCACCCTCGTCCGCAACCCAATCATGTTCCAGATAGTACCACCGTCCATTCAGCACGAAACCATGAACAGGTTGAGAATGTCGGTGCCGGGAGAGCATTCCCGACCGCCGAACACGCAGAAGGTTCATCCAATAGCCTTGGCTCCGGTTAAGGCAAAGAGGTCTGAAGCTGACGGTCTCGGATTGCGAAACTCGGATCCGTTCATCCTCGGCAACCGCATCGGTGATCACGATTTCCGGCTGCAAGTCCTGCGAAAAAGGAAGTTCGCATCGGTCACGTTCATCATAGGTCCCCGGCGCCAGTCCGAAGCGCAACACCGGCCCGTCTCAGGAGCGAGGGGGTGGCCTGACCGAAACCGGACGGACGCGCCTGCGGAATTCCCTCTCCCCCGTCGGCCGACGGGGCGAAGCGCCTCAGGGAGGCCGCGCCCGGGCGAAAGCCTCCGCCGGCGTCAGGTGGCCGAGGGCCTTTCGGGGTCGCGCGTTCAGGATGTCCTGGACCCGCTTCACGGGGGCGTCCGGTACCTGCCGCAGGTCGGTCCCCTTCGGCAGGTACCGGGGCGGCGGCCCGTTGGTATGCCCGTTCAGGCCCCGCTCCCACGAGTGGTGGGGCGTCGTGAGGAGGAAGTCGGCCTCCAGCGCCTTCGCCACCTTCGCGTGCCCCGCGAACTCCCTGCCGCTGTCCGCCGTGATCGTGTGGACCCTGGCGCCGGGACCCTTGAGAAGGTCGGTCATCGCCCCGCCGGCCGCCTCCGCCCTCTTTCCGTCAACCCTTTGGACAGGCGTGAATTCCGACGCCCGGTCCACAGGCGACACCACTGCACCGCCGTGTCCCCCGCCGATCACCGTATCCGCCTCCCGGTCGCCGATTCTCGCCTTCGCCCCGCCCTCTTTCGGGCGCTCCGGGATGTGACCCCGGCCCGCGTGGCGGCCACCCTGCCGGTCCGGTTTCTTTCCCCGCCGCCGCAGGTGCCCGCAAGGCGTTCCTCCGTCCCTGCGGTCCGCGCGTACGAGGTCGTATATCCGCTGACGGCCGACCATGCCGGGGTCCTCCAGCCGGAGACGCCCCGGGACCTGTTCCGGGCTCCAGCCCTCCCCGGCTTCGCCACGACCTTCGCCCGGCGCTCCTCCGTCAGCTTCCCCGGGACCGAAGAGGCCCCGCTCCGGCGCCCGGTGGCCTTCCTCCGCGCCTGTCCCTAGCGGTATCCCCGCCCGCCGCCGTCGCGCCGGAGCTCCCGCGATATGGTGGCCGGATGGCGGCCCGGCCGCCCGGCGATGGCCCCGTTCGAAAGCCCGCCTTTCCCCGTCGCGTAAATCCGGCATCTCCCGTCGAGGGCCAGATGACGGTAGCCCTCGGGCATGACACTCTCCTATCCTGAGCACAGGGACTGTCGCCGTTATCCGGCCAATTCGCAGGATGCCGCGCCACCGGCGCGGCTTCCCACCATCAACGGTGTTGCACTTCAGGGTGGAACGGGGGGCAGTCAAGGGGGCGGATTCGCCACCATATACCGCGGAATCCGCCAATCCTCCCCTTCAGGAGGCCCACATGCGCAAGGTCCACGACACCCAGCGGCGGCCCGGCGCCTCCGACATCAGGAGGATCAGGCCGACCGTGAAATCGAGGGACGACATCCCGGCGATCCCGATCGGCCTCCAGGACCTCCACGGCGACGAAGGGACCCGAAAGCGGCCGTTCGGGCTTCCGGGCAGGCCGGTGCAGCCCGGAAGGAGCCGCCGTGTGGGCAGGCCGGGGATGGAACCGCTGACCATCCCGGTGCCGGGGGTCGTGAAGCAGGGTCTCGGGTGCGATTTCGACCGGCTTCAGGAACTGGCGAACCGGCACATCCCGGTCCGGCGGAGGCCGGGCCACGGATCATGGGACGTGGACGGATACGGATACCGGCGTCCGGTTGACAACGTGTCGCTCCTCACGCCGGAGTTTCCCGCCGAGGTCGGAAAGACGGTCGTGGAGAGGGGCCACAGGGTGGCCGGAAAAAGCCCGGCGCCGCGTTGCGCGGCCGCCGTCATTCCTTCGTCGCCGGGACCGACGTGCACCATCCGACCGGCCGCAGCCTGCCGATGGACGCGGCGCGGTGCATGGTCCGGGACGTGTCCCGGGCCTGCGGGGGGGCTGGGGCCGCGCGGCTGGCGGCGGAAGGAACACCTTTGCGGAAAGCTCCGGAAAGGCTACCTCCGGGTGGCCACGTCACGGCTCGCCGACCCGCGCCCGAGGGACGTGGAGGCGCCGCTCCGGCCCGCCCGGAAGCTGGCGGACAGGGCGGAGGCCAGCCGCGCGGAGATCGACGGCAGGTTGGGTATCCCGGGCCCATCGGACAGTATCGGGGCTTCATCGGCCATGTCAGGCCCGGGCGGACCTGACCGGACGGCGGATCCTGAAGGGAGGGACGGTCCCGCACCGCGGGAAGGTGCACCCGATATCCGGGCCGCACACGCGCTGGATATCGAAGGGCAGGGCCGGGGTCCCGGTGGAGCCCGGCGTTCCGGTCCGCCTCCCTAGGGACCGGCACCGGTTCCTACTGCACCATTCGGTGATGTGGGAGGGGAGCGACGTCGACGTGGCGGTCCCCATGGGCGGGGAGGCGCGGGCGCGGTTCCCCGACCTGTCGGTGGTGAGCTTCGACCGCGGTCCGCACAGCCCCCCGGACCGGCTGGGGCCTGCCGGGATGCCGGAGCCGACGCCATGCCGCGGAAAGGCAGGCTGTCGAAGGCGGACCGCGTCCGGGAAAGCGGACCGGCGTGCCCGCGGGCCGGCGGAGACCCGGATGTTCATCATATGTTCCCGCCACCGACCCTCCCGTCAAAGCCCCGGGCGGCGCTCCGACGGGCCCGGCCAGGGTCCCGTGAAGCCGGAATCCGCCGGATTCGGCCCGATCCCCGGAAAAACACGGGGTTTTCTGGCAGACACTATGTACCGGACACCGTCGAACACCGACCGGAGGCCGGTCCTGCGGGACCACCCAACAGATCCATAAGCGCCCGAACGACCACAGTCAAAACGATCTGACCGACGCCGAATGGACCATCATTGAGCCGATGCTGCCGAAGCAGGGAAGGATGGGACGGCCGCGCGAGGTCGACCTTCGGTCGGTGTTCGACGCGGGCCGGTATATCCTGTCCACAGGATGCCGGTGGCGCGCGTCACCCTCTGGATATCCATCGTTTTCCACCGACCGGAACTATTTTTACGCATGGCGGCGGAGCGGGCTCCCGGAGCGTACCGCGCATCGTCTCCGGGACCTCGCGCGGCGGTGTCCGGGGCGCTCCGCGGAGCCGACCGCCGCACCGGTCGACAGCCAGTCGGTGAAGACCACGGAGAGCGGCGGGCCCCGCGGCCACGACGCCGGGAAGAAGGTGAAGGGGAGGAAAAGGCACCTGATCGTGGACGCCGACGGCACACCGATCGTCATGACGGTTCACACCGCCGACATCCAGGACCGGGACGGCGCACCGGACCTGATCGCGAAGCTGCTGGAGACGGTGCCCACGGTGTGTAGGCTGTTCGCCGACGGTGGCCACCCGGGTCCGAAGCTGCGGGAGCGGCCTGGGGGGATGGGGTTGTCGAACGTGATCAGGATCGTCGAAAAACCGAAGGATGTCAAAGGGTTCACGGTTCTCTACCGCCGGTGGGTCGTGGAGCGGACCTTCGCCTGGATGGGCCGGTGCCGCCGCCTGTCGAAGGACTATGAGCGCCTCTGCGAGAACTCGCTGGCATCCGGGGTGAGGCATCACGCGCCACCGGTCCGAGCGTGATGCCGAACGCTGGCCGCCTGCCGGTTCCTGCTCAGGCGGGTGGCGAGGGCGTCAACTCCATGAAAAACAATAGTTTAATCATATCAATGACTTATGATTCAAACTCTTAGAATAAAGCCACCTCATCCGGGCGAAACCCCGGTGATGTGGACCTCCTAACCACGCGTCAGTAATTGGCGGGTAACGCCTTCCCCGATACCTCCGGTTCCACCAATCACAACAGCGGTTTTCATAGAACGGTCCCTCCATCCAGAAATGCTTCGACCTGTTCGCGATTTGGCATCGGTGCAACCGCTCCATAACCAAGTGTTGAGAGTGCGGCGGCTGCGTTCGCGTATTTCGCTGCCTCAAACGGCGGCTTCTCCGCAGCGAGCTGGGCCAGGATCGCGCCGTCAAATGTATCACCGGCAGCGGTCGCATCCACCGCATCCACCGGTGTGGAATTTACCAGTTCCCGGTGATCCCGGGTCGCGACCAAAGTCCCTCTCGACCCCAATGTCAGTGCCACGACACCGGGACCCAGAGATTGATAGAAGTCGACGATGGCATCGGGGTCTTCCAATCCAGTCAGCACGATCGCGTCGTCATAACCCGGCAATGCGATGTCGCACATAGCCATCGCTGCATGAATAATGGCACGCGCGCGTTCAATGGGCCAAAGTTTCAGCCTTAGGTTCGTATCGTATGAAATACGTCCACCCGCCGCTTTGACGATTTTTATGGCCTCGAAGACCGCATCCGACGCGATATCGGATATCGCCTGACTGATGCCTGAAACGTGTAGGATTTTCGCGCCGCATAGGGCTTCGGTGGGTAGATCGTTCGGCCCCATAAGGCTTGAAGCCGACCCAGCCCGAAAATAGCTGAACTCATGCCCATCCGGACCATGTGTAACGAAATAAATTCCCGTATGTGCATCCGGCACCTGACGAACGGTCGACACGTCGACACCCTCGGTATTCCAAAGCTGCATTAGGGAGTTTCCGAAACTGTCAGCGCCAACATGCGTTACATATCCGATACTTGCACCTTGGCGGGCGGCGGCGATCGCGACGTTCGAGGTATCCCCACCGTACCCGGGCAAGTAATTTCCGTCCGGCTGTTGGTTAAACTCCAACAGAGGTTCGCCAAGGCAAAGAATATCGGGCATCACACACATCCTTCTTCCACCTGTAACATTATCTGCAGGATCACAGGCGTTGAAATCAAATCATTCTTCGGTGTAGCCCGTTCCAACGCCCGGTACGCGCAAGATTTTGAGTGATCGTGGAGTCATTCAAAAAATCGCGAAGGAGCACCTTTGGAATACCGTACGGCATATTACCAGTCAAATCTGGCCAATAAAGCGTCTTTTCTGTCGTCATATTACCGATACAGGTAACCAATAAACTCCGACTCGTTGTCCCGAATACTTTTCACAAATTTGATTGAAGACCTACACCCGACTACGAGGATTCCATGTAACGTCCGTTAAGCGCTGGCGAAATCAGTCCTCTCACCTCAGAGGATTGAAGATCTCAAAGGCAGCGAAATCCTTCTCGTTGTCCGTGATCACAATGCAATTGTTGGCGCCAGCGACTGCTGCGATGATAATATCCAGCGCAGTTCGGGGACGCACAGCTGCCTTGCCTTCGGCCATCAGTCGCACCCAGATCAGCGCTGCCTTGTCATCGAACCACAGGATACCGCCAGAGAATATCTCCCGCGGCCCTTCAGGCCACAAGAACCAGGCTTCGAGCGCATTGCGTTTTTTCAAGCGACTTTTCCAGTATTCCACGCCAAATTCCAGCAACAGTAAACGAGGCGACGAAGAGGTCCTCGTCTTTCTTCTCAGCCCACTCAGCCAGAAGCGTTTCCGACAGCCGAGGCTCGATAACGTTGCTGATGAAATTGGTCTCGAGCAGAAAGCGCATTACAAATCGACCCGGCGACCTTTTTCGCGCACGCGCGTCAGATCAAGATCAGCGCCAACCGAAGGCGACCGGCGAAGAGTGGATAAAATTCTTCCAGCCTCTGGAGGCTAACCCGAATCCAGAACCTTCACAGTCTGCCGGACCCACTCCGCTTCCGGTCCGTCCTCGGACAGTTGGCGAGCGAGCGCACGGATCACTTCGCGGTCGGACTCCAGCGCCAATACCTCGAAACGCCTGAAACCGCGTTGTGTCAGACGTGCGCGGTACTTCTCGATTGCCCTCTTCTGTGCGGCATTGCCCACGACGGGCGTCCAATCTATAGCCTGATGTATTGCCGAAATAAAATCCACATTCAAGGCGCCTTTGTCTGGCATTGGTGGCAAACGATGGCGAGTTAGTAGAAACTCATTTCAATTCCTTCATGCATCCATATCCGGTTGCCGCCTGATCCAAACCATGCCCGTACGCGACAACCTGAAAACCTTTGAAATGAACGACAGGATTTCGAATAGCGCGCCATCGACGGCGCTGGAATGGGCTGACATTTTGAACGCCAGAACGGTTCAATTGAATCCCCCGTTCCGCTCTGAAGTGCAACACCGTTGATGGTGGGAAGCCGCGTTTCGGGTGCAGCATCCTGCGAATCGGCCAGATAACGGCGACAGTCCCTGTGCTCAGGATAGGAGAGTGTCATGCCCGAGGGCTACCGTCATCTGACCTTCGACGAAAGATGCCAGATATACGCGACGGGGAAAAGCGGGCTTTCGAACGGGGCCATCGCCAGGCAGCTGGGCCGCCATCCGGCCACCATATCGCGGGAGATCCGACGCAACGGCGGCGGGCGGGGATACCGGCAGGGACAGGCGTGGAGGAAGGCCACCGGGCGCCGGAGCGAGGCCTCTTCGGTCCCGGGGAAGCTGACGGAGGAGCGCTGGGCGAAGGTCGTGGCGAAGCTGGAGGAGGGCTGGAGCCCGGAACAGGTCTCGGGGCGTCTCCGGCTGGAGGACCCCGGCATGGTCGGCCGTCAGCGGATATACGACCTCGTACGCGCGGACGGCGGGGACGGAGGAACGCTTTTCGGGCACCTGCGGCGGCGGGGAAAGAAACCGAACTGGAAGGGTGGCCGCCACGCGGGCCGGGGTCACATCCCGGGCCGGAGGGACATCCCGGAGCGCCCGAAAGAGGGCGGGGCGAAGGCGGGAATCGGCGACTGGGAAGCGGACACGGTGATCGGCGGGGGACACAGCGGTGCGGTGGTGTCGCTTGTGGACAGATGCCCGGAATTCACGCTTCTCCAACGGGTTGACGAAAAGAAGGCGGAGGCGGTCGGCGAGGCGATGACCGACCTTCTCAAGGGGCTCGGCGCCAGGGTCCACACGATCACGGCGGACAATGGCAAGGAGTTCGCGGGGCACGCGAAGGTGGCGAAGGCGCTGGAGGCCGACTTCTTCCTCCCGACGCCCTACCACCCGTGGGAGCGGGGCCTGAACGGGCACACCGACGGGCCGCCGCCCCGGTACCTGCCGAAGGGGACCGACCTGCGGCAGGTACCGGACGCCCGCGTGAAGCGGGTCCAGGACATCCTGAACGCGCGCCCCCGCAAGGCGCTCGGCTACCTGACGCCGGCGGAGGCTTTCGCGCGGGCGCGACCTCCCTGAAGACGCTCGTCCCCGGAGGCTGACGGGGCGAGGAAAGGGACCTGCCGGCGCGTCCGTCCGGTTTCGGTCGGGCCACCCCTTCCCTCGCCCGGACGGGCGCGCCACCTCCCGCCGCGGGGCCTTGCCGCCGCCGGGAGGCCCGGTTACGCTCCGATCCGAAGGGACAGCCGCCGTATTCCGCGTGGAATCCGGGGCCCTGGCCGGAAAATCCCTCAACACCGGCCCGCCTCCTCCGCTCGGGCCACGCCCTCGCTCCGGAGGCGGGCCGGTGTTGCACTTCGGACTGGAAGTGGGGAATTCAATCGCGTTTGGGCACGGGACAATCGGAACTCATGGTGCTCATGTGATGTCCGCGCCGATGGATCATGGCGGCGTAAAAACCGGCATAAGACCGCTATGAACATTACCAAAATAGAACCGATGCTGCCCGAAAAGGCCGCACTTCAATCGCTTGGGGACCGTGCGCTCGAACTCGTGGAAAGCGCCAGCGGACTCTAGAAGAGGATTCACCCGATACTACAGCAGTCAGTCGGCGACCTCGTACGTTCGATGAACTGCTACTTTTCGAATCTAATCGAAGGTCACAATACACATCCTCACGACATAGAACGTGCGTTGGCGGATGAATTCTCGAGCGAACCGCACAGGCTTGATCAACAGCTGGAAGCCGTCGTGCATATCCATGTCCAGAAGATGATCGATGAAAGTCGCGACCCGGCGGTTTGGCCAGCGACCTCGGCCTATGCCCGTTGGCTTCACAAGGAAATTTGCGGCCGCTTGCCCAATGACATGCTATGGGTTGAGCACCCAAGAACTGGCGAAAGGCATCAGGTCGTCCCCGGTGAATTTCGACGGGTCGTTGTCGAGACCGGTCAGCATGTCCCGCCACCGAACACGGACTTACCGCAATTTCTCGCCCGATTCGACCGGGCGTACACTTCCCCACCATTGAGACGGCTGCACCAAATTCAATCCGTGGGTGGCTGTTCATCATCGTTTCCTGTGGATCCACCCCACTCTTGACGGCAACGGTCGCGTCGCACCTTCGATGTCGCACGCACCTCTGAAACGGCTCAGGACCGGGACGGGCCTTTGGTCCGTCACTCGCGGTCTTGCAAGTAAAGAGGCGGAGTACAAGCGAAGCCTGACGGCAGCGGATCATCCTCCACCCGGCGACCGCGATGGGCGTGAAAATCTCACCCAAGTAGGCTTGCTCTCGTTTTGCAGGTCTTTTCTCGAGCGTTCGATCAATCAGGTGGCGTTCATGGAAGGATTTCTTGATCCTTCGGTGCTTCTGCGCCGGATGGAGATCCATTTCGAAGAAGAAGTTCGCGCGAAGCGGCTGGAAAGAGGAAACTTCATGGTCCTGCGGGAAGCGACGCTTGCCGGACAGGTGGAGCGCGCAAAGATTCCAATGCTCACAAACTACCAAGCACGCGCCGCCCGCACGGTTACATCCACGCTCCTGAAGCGCGGGATGCTCGTCGATGCGAACCATCGTGCCCCTCTTCGACTGGCATTTCCGACGGACGCGGTCGAGCGATGGTTCCCGCTCCTCTATCCCTATACACCGGGAGACGTGGCATAAACGGTCACGGAACCACTGTCCCCCGTAAGACGCCCTTTCCAGTTCTTTGACTGTCAGAGGACGGCAAAACCAAGGCGAAGCCATTCACCCATGCCTCTATTGCAAATACGGCATCGGTTGGGAGATTTTCGAATAGAGGCTTCATTGCTTGATCATCACGAACGCGTGCGCAGGCAAGACTCACGAGATGCTCACGCACCCGATACGCCGAGCGCGGCAGAAATGCGTTTGTCATCCGGGTCGAGAACTCATGCGAGACCGTTGAAGCCGCATTCGACGTCGTCGGCACCACGAGCTTCGGGAACTGGTCTGGGTCGGACAAAGACTTTCGGTTCTGTCCCGACCCCGTCAACCAAGCCCTTCTTCAGATCTTCCGGGTGTTCGAAGATTCCTCGCGGGCATCTGCATCGCGAACGGCGGATGCACGGGAACGCGTCCGCATCGTCTCTTCGAGCCGGAGTACACCTGACGCACTTGAACCGATCGGCAACTCCCGCATCAACCGTTACCGTGAGATCCGAGTGCTCCGTTCGGAGATTGAACGGTACCGGCCTTCGGAAAACGGTGTGATGGCACAAGGCGGATCAAGCGTAGAGATGAATGACCGGCACCGTAGGATAATCCGATCAAATTGGTGTGAACGGATGCCGAGATTCAACGCTGCACTGACCGTCCATTCAGTGGACACCGCCGGTCGATTGCGTCGAAAGCGACCAGCTTTGCATTGGCCGGGTAGTGAAGGCCACGGTGAATCGCGACCTTCAACCGATTGCGCGAAACAGGGCTATTCCACTCTGGTTATCCTGCCTTCAAGCCGTGAGGCGACTGTCTCCTGAGCGGACATATACTCCGCTACAACATCCGCTATGTCCGGGCCGTAGTCGTAGGGATCGATCACCTCTGCAGCGAACACCTTATAGCCGTCACTGCCATTACGAACGAAATTTTTCGTCACAACGCCGTAGATGGTGTCAGGGTCGATGGGCTGTCCTTCCACAAAGACCTCCTTGATTCGACCTTCGCTGGGTGCAACCGCCGGATCTCAGAGTTTGAATCATAAGTCACTGATATGATTAAACTATTGTTTTTCATGGAGTTGACGCCCTCGCCACCCGCCTGAGCAGGAACCGGCAGGCGGCCAGCGTTCGTTCGTGCCTCACTCACGCTCGGACCGGTGGCGCGTGATGCCTCACCCCGGATGCCGGCGGGTTCCCGCAGAGGCGCCCGCAGTCCTTCGACAGGCGGCGGCACCGGCCCATCCAGGCGAAGGTCCGCTCCACGACCCACCGGCGGCAGGGAACAGTGAACCCTTTGACATCCTCCGGTTTTTCGACGATCCTGATCACGTCCGGCAACCCCATCCCCGCAGGCCGCTCCCGCAGCTTCGGACCCGGGTGGCCACCGTCGGCGAACAGCTTACACACCGTCGGGGCCGTCTCCAGCAGCTTCGCGATCAGGTCCGGCGCCCCGTCCCGGTCCTGGATATCGGCGGTGTGAACCGTCATGACGATCGGCGTGCCGTCGGCGTCCACGATCAGGTGCCTTTTCCTCCCCTTCACCCTCTTCCCGGCGTGGTGGCCGCGGGGGCCGCCGCTCTCCGTGGTCCTCACCGACTGGCTGTCGATCGAGGCGGCGGTCGGCTCCGCGGAGCGCCCCGAACACCGCCGCGCGAGGTCCCGGAGACGATGCACGATACGCGCCAGGAGCCCGCTCCGCCGCCATGCGTAAAAATAGTTCCGGTCGGTGGAAAACGGTGGATATCCAGAGGGTAACGCGCGCCACCGGCATCCCGTGGACAGGATATACCGGCCCGCGCCGGACACCGACCGAAGGTCGACCTCGCGCGGCCGTCCCATCCTTCCCCGCTTCGGAAGCATCGGCTCGACGACGGTCCATTCGGCGTCGGTCAGGTCATTTTGACTGTGGTCGTCCGAGCGCTTATGGAGCTGTTGGGTGGTCCTGTCCCAGGGCATGGCGATCTCCGGATTTGGGTAAACGGTCAATCTGGAATACCACATCCTGCGGGACCGCTCAACTTATGGAACAAACTCTCAGACAAAGCTTAGGCCAGCGACCTGCGGGAAACGGCCCTTGACCTCTTCCGCCTGGCTCACGCCATTCTCGAGCGCGTCAACGATGCGTTGTCCACTGATCCGGAATGTAGCCAGCGTGTTCTGGAACGGAAGAACGGTCATGACGTCACCCATCGTCTCCTCCCCTTCCTCGAAGGACACGCAGGCCGTCCGCATTGGCAAAGGCAATCTGAATATCCTGATCCTTGACACGATCAAGCATGGCATCTGTGACAAGGTTGCCAATCGGACATTCACCAACCCTACAGACACCTCGGTCGCCATCGATCAGGCTTCCCGCCTGCACCACAACCCTGCCACGGGTCTCGTCAAATGGCATCGCCAGTTCATCTAAGTCTCCGGATCCTCGGTGAGGTCGCCATCGATCACGACCGGCTCTCGGACGGCCTTCGCGATGACGCCTTCACTGTCGAAGATGACATTCCACTCACCGAGAAACTTACCGTAAGCATAGGCGTGAACGATGGCCGTGGTGCCAACCATGGTCGTGTATGGCCCCTCCAAATCATCGGACGCATTTGAAAGATGGGTTTTGTCATGTCCGCCGACGATGATGTCGCCACCATCGGTATTGGCGGCAATCCGCTGGTCCACCAGATAACCTGAATGGCGCAGCACGACGATCTTGTCGATGCCGTCCGCTTCGAAAATGTCGACCTGCTCCTGAACCGCCGCGACAGGATCGGCGAATGTGATATTCTCTCCGGGGCTGGACGGTTCCGGCGTATCGACGGTTGTGAGCCCGATCAACCCCAACCGTTCGCCGTCGCGTTCGATTATCACGGATTTCCGGATTGCGTCAGCGAGGAGCGGCTCGTCCGAATATTCCGCATTCGACATCAGAAGCGGGAACGTTAACGCCTCAGCGGATTCCCGCAGTATTCCAGGGCCGTGACTGAACTCGTGGTTACCAACGGTCATCGCGTCATAGTCCATTTTTTCATCCTCTCCGCGGCCAGCTTAACCTTGTGGTGGGTGTGGAACTGCGAGTCCTGAAACTGGTCTCCACCATCTACGAGGATGTAATTGTCACTACGGGCCTTCGCCGCCTCGATGACGGTCAAACGCCGCGCCGAACCACCGAAGCACTTACCCTCCACGTTGTCCTCCATCGAACAGCCGCTATCGTATTTGCTGATCGGCTCAAAACGCCAACGAAAGTCGTTCGTGTGCAGACCCTTCAGATTGTATTCGGCCGAGGCCGCGCCGGCATCCAACGCGAGCGCAGCGGCGGTGATGATGAGTCGAGCTTGCATGAAGAGCCCCTTGTTCTGGATTGGTCGCCACAGACTGCCCGCGGAGGATTGAAGTGAAAACGCACTGTTCAGGCAAATAGGACATTCGGTTGACGATTCGCGATCACATGGGCATCAGACTTTCATGCTCATCTATAAGATCCTCCGCGCATCCGAATGGACGGCGTTCAGGGAAACCGGTGAGACCACCGGCGCACCCGATGACCTGAAAGATGGATTCATTCATTTTTCCACCGCAGACCAAGCGCCCGAGACCGCCGCGAAACATTTCGCGCGGGAGACCGGCCTCTGGCTTCTGGCAGTGGACGGTGACTCTCTCGGCGAGGCGATCAGATGGGAACCCTCGCGCGGAGGACAGCTCTTTCCGCATCTCCACGGTACGTTGCGGTATTCCGACATTGTCTGGGCCAAACCGCTGCCAAACATCGTCGCCGGTCATCTGTTTCCCGAGGAACTCACCGGTCATATCGACCCCACACGCCCGCAATTCGACGCTTTCAAGGCGTTGGGCCGTGACCATCCGATCGAGATGCTCAATCTCGTGCGTCTGCGCGCCTACGCTAACTATCCAAAGGACCATAAGTTGGTGGGCAGTCCGGTCTCGGGCAAAGCCGCCTATCGCAACTATGGGCAAGAGACAGTACGAATTCTTCAGCGCTTTGAAGCGAGCATTGTCTGGCGGGGATCGTTCGAGTCGGTCCTGATCGGCCCCCAGGGTGAGCGCTGGGATTTCGCGTTCATCGCTCGGTATCCCACGGCGCACGCCTTTCTCGCAATGGTTACGGACGAGGATTACCGTCGTGCAGTCGTTCATCGGCAGGCGGCGGTTCGAACCTCACGCCTTATACGATGCAAGCCAGCTGAGGCGGGGACAGCCTTCGGATGAGCCTTCCGGAGCGTCTCGGCCTTTCAGTGCTGCGCCGGATCGATCCGGAAACAGCCCATGACCTGGCTCTTCGGGCACTGAGTGCAGGATGGGCACCAGCATCTGGCCCTGTCACGTCTCCGTTGCTATCCATGACCCTTGCGGGGCTGCAACTCGCCAATCCGATCGGATTGGCGGCCGGTCTGGACAAGAATGCCGTGGCCGTCCCTGCGCTGATGTGTTCGGGGTTCGGATTCATCGAAGTCGGTGGCGTCACACCGCGCGCCCAGAGCGGAAACCCACGCCCGAGGCTGTTCAGGCTTCCCGAGGATCGGGCCGTGATCAACCGCTTCGGCTTTAACAACGACGGCATGGAAGCGATTCGCGGGCGCCTCGCGCTTCGTCCGTCGGGGATACCGGTCGGTTTGAACCTAGGGGCGAACGCCGTTAGCGACTACAAGGCCACCGACATCGTAACGGTGCTGCGCCGATGCGGGCCGCATGTGGATTTCGCGACCGTCAATGTCTCCTCGCCGAACACCAAATGTCTGCGCGAACTTCAGAACCGTGAAGCGCTGACCGCGCTACTTGCCAGCGTAAAGGAAGCTCGGGCGGATCTGCCGCGTGCGATTCCGATTTTCCTCAAGATTTCACCCGACCTGACCGAGGAGGCGATCGCGAGAATCGCCGAAGCGTGCATCGGCTGCGGAATTGACGCTATTGTCGCAACCAACACGACCGTCAGCCGCGAGGGCCTGAAAGGCCAGCATCGAACCGAGGTGGGTGGCCTTTCGGGAGCCCCTCTTTTTAAGGCCTCGACCCGCATTCTCGCTCAGATTCACCGGTTGGTCGGCGACCGTATTCCCCTTGTCGGCGTTGGCGGAATCGGCGGTGCGGAGGATGCCTACGCCAAAATACTCGCGGGAGCTTCCGCGGTTCAGCTTTATACGGCATTGACCTATGACGGGATGTCACTGGTCACACGGATCGCGCACGGGCTTCATGATCTGCTGGCCAGGGATGGATTCACAAATTTGGCCGAGGCGGTCGGCGCCGGAAACCTGGCTGAGGGATCCTCACATTTTCCGGTGTGAATGGAGGTCGATGGAGAGGAGTCAAGCGGAACTGTCAATCGATCGAGCCTTACGGCGGACACTGGCTCTGAACCGGGAAGCAACGCCGGGACTCATCCAGTCGAATGACGAGCGTGCTGAACACTCCCATATCCGCTCGCTGGTCGATATCGGCCACATTAGCGTGAGCGCATAGAACAAACTTCGCCTCCTCACGGCAATCTTTCCGTCAAATCAATCCAGTTTTTCATCCCCCCGGCAATGGAGCGTTTCAGCATCGAACCTGGCAATTCCAGCCCTACCACCGCCACGATTGATTCAAATTGGGCCATGTTCGGATCGCGGTCACCCAGAAAACAGCGGGCATTGGCGATTCGTTGATCGACCATCCAGACGCATCTGTGATCGACGCCGGTTGATCTCAACCATGAAGTTCAGGTCTGAGTCGGAATGCCTGCTGCCCAATATGCACGTCAGTTTTTGATATGAGGCAACAACTCGGCGGCCAGCGACATTACGTTGATGCTATCGGGATCCGAAGGCGGATCAACGGACACGTTGGACAGCAGCCGCTCCCATTCGATCGCAGCCGCCGACACAACTGCCGGAACACCAAGATCCTCCAGCGTTTTGCGAACCTCCACCATCTCCTCAGCGCGACGGAGACCATGCACAATAGCCCGTTCGAAATTATACGCACCCTGCCGCTCCCAATCAAAATCAGGATAGTTCAGCACCAGCGTCGGTAGAATCTCGTCAGCGATCCCCGCCGCCTCGACCGCGATAAAAAACTCGGAGGTCAGCGCCTCAAGCCCTTTCACCAAGACGGAACGCACCATCTTGATGGTCGATGCTCTGCCTACGTCACCTTCGACCACTTTCGGGATCATCGGAAGCGCTTCGAGTATCGGCGCTACCCCTTTAGCGTGGGGACCGGAAAGCAGAAGTGGCACCATGTTCCGCGCCGGATGGACCGGCGACAGCACGGCGACATCCACATAACGCCCACCCGCCTGTTCAACAGCATTCGCGGAGATCCGCTTGGAGGAAGGAGCGCAGGAATTCAGGTCGCAAAAATATGCGCCGATTTCCAAATGCGGTGCGGCCGCTTTGGCTGCGGCGACCGCCTGATCGGCTGTCACGACCGAAATCACCAATTTGGCTCCCGCCAGTGCGCGCTCCTCCGTGTCGCAGCCAATCACACCCAACTCCGCATAATGCGCCAGCATCGCTGAGCGTGTGTTTTGAACGTCGGTCTTGACGTCAAACGCGGAAATCGTGTGAGCTCGCGCTCCCCAACCAGTGACCAAAGCGGTCCCCGCCTCTCCCATTCCGATGAAGGCAATGTGATCCATCGCACCGATCTCCTGGGTTAACTCAGCCGATCAGGCTTGGTGTTTCACGTTGCCGAGACGGATTGGCAAGCCGATTCCTACCGGTCACGCCGCCGACAATTTCGGTGCTGGTTTCGTTGACGAGTCGGATGAGGTTTGGTTGGCGTCTCATACTCGCGTCCACCGATGCCCGAAAGTGAGAGCGATGAGTCTCTTCGATACACTTCGCAGTTGATGGGATCGATCCAGGGGGCACCCGGTTCGTAGGCATTGGTTGAGCGGTCCCTTAGCCGGAATAGGCAGATGCCGTCACAGTTCGCATCTGGCGCCAGTACCTGCGAAAGTCGGTCCAGCACCAGCGGATTTACGTGGTTGCGTTCTCCCGTGCGTCTCCGATGACAGGTGGCCATCAACGTCAGGTGCGCGATGTCGTCTACGGGCCATAGGGTTGGACCATCGCACCATTCCGGTCTATCATCCGAAATCATTCATCTATCGGGATCGTGTCGATGTTTCGTCTTGCCGCCATCGCGCTCACATTGTTCGCCACCGCCGCAACCGCTCAGGACCGACGTCCAAGCCATTGCATCTCCATCGCCGACACGGCTCCAGGCGTCGAATATCTGCAGAAGGCCAGTCTGGAGACCCTCCCACCGGAAAACTCCGTGCGCATCACCTTTCTCAATCACGCGATGTTCCTGATTCAAACCGAAGGTGGTCTGAGTGCGGTGACCGATTATGCAGGCTATTTCGAAGGCTCGGGTTTTTTGCCGGATGTGGTCACAATGAATCACGCGCATGATACGCATTGGACGATGTATCCGGACCCGGACATCCGGCATGTGCTCGAAGGCTGGGGAGAGACTCCGGATGGCGCCGCGCATAATCTTGATCTTGGCGAAATGCTCATCCGTAACGTCTCGACGGATATCCGAGGGCGTTTCGGCGGCTCGGCCGAACCCAACGGAAACTCGATCTTCATATTTGAAGCGGCCGGTCTCTGCATTGGCCATCTCGGACATCTGCATCATGAACCGACAGACCTGCAATACGCCTCGATCGGTCGCCTTGATGTCGTGATGGCGGCGGTCGACGGCGGCATGACGCTCCCAACGGACACCATGGTCCGTATCATGAAGCGACTCAGGTCATCGGTCGTCATCCCGATGCATTGGTTCGGACGCGCGACACTCGAGGGTTTCGTACAGGACATGTCAGATGAGTTCGAGGTACGATGGTCAGGTGAATCCGATTTCGTTGTCTCGCTGCGCAGTCTGCCATCGCATCCAACGATACTGATCCTGGAACCTCTCGGGCAGCCTGTTTTTGAAGAGTAGCGTCACTCTACGCCGATCGACCAATGCCATGCTCAACGCTGTCACCGACTCATTCGCGGCGCGCCTTCGAACGGCCCTTCCAGCCGCTGCCTTCAGTGAAACTAGCGAAAGCTACCTGACGGAGCCACGCGGGTTCTTCCAAGGTCAGGCCGGTTTGGTGGTGGCCCCCGGATCCACTGCCGAGGTCGCGGCTATCATCCGCGTCGCATCGGAAGCACGCGTGCCTATCGTTCCCTATGCCGGTGGTACGGGTTTGGTTGGCGGCCAGATCTCACCCGCCGGTGAAACGGTGCCGCTTGTTCTGTCGATGCATCGCATGACCTCGATCCGAGCCATCTATCCGCAGGAGAATACAATCGTTGCCGAGGCGGGAGCGATTCTCTCGACGGTGCAGGAGGCTGCGGAAGCCGCTGACCGCTTATTTCCCCTGTCGCTGTCCTCCGAGGGGTCGGCCCGCATTGGTGGACTTCTTGGAACCAACGCGGGTGGGGTCAACGTCCTGCGTTACGGAAGCGCCCGGGAACTTTGTCTGGGTCTTGAAGTCGTTTTGCCGTCCGGAAAGATATGGAACGGTCTGAAGCGGTTGAGAAAAGACAATACAGGCTATGACCTGAAAGGACTGCTGATCGGATCGGAGGGCACATTGGGTGTCATTACCGCAGCAAGTCTGCGTCTGTTTCGACAACCATCCAGCACCGGTACCGCATTGATGACCGTGCCTGATCCGAACGCCGCGCTGGAGCTTCTTTCTCTGGCAGGTGCGTTTATCGGTGACAGTCTGTCCGCCTATGAGCTGATATCGGGCACCGGTTTCCGGTTCCTCTCCGAGACCATGCCGCAGGTGCGCCTTCCATATACGGAACCACCTGATTGGCTGGTGCTCCTCGATCTTGGACAGTCCTGCGGAGGCGATCCGAAGGAAGCGCTGGAACGTCTGTTCGCGGAGGCTTTCGAGTCCGGTATCGTCACCGATGGACTGATCGCGCAGTCCGAAGCACAGAGGCGGGAATTCTGGACCTTGCGTGAGTCCCTGCCGATAGCAAACCGGCGCGTGGGTTCTGTCTCCAGCCATGACATTTCACTACCGCTTGGCGCGGTTCCGAAATTCATCTCCAAGGCTGACGAGGTGATCGCGTCGATCGGCGACTTCCGGATCAGCTGTTTCGGTCATCTCGGCGATGGCAATCTTCACTATAACGTGTTTCCACCGAAAGGGCGGACCAAGACCGAGTTCAACGACAGGAAGGATCCGATCCAGCGCGTCGTGCATGATCTTGTGGCGGAGATGGATGGATCGATCAGCGCTGAGCATGGGATCGGGCGGCTGAAGGTAAGGGATCTTGAACGCTACGGAGATCCAGCGAAGCTTGAGGCGATGCGGGTGATCAAGGATGCACTCGATCCCTTTGGAATCATGAACCCGGGCGCGGTTCTCGCGCAGCCAAACACATCCCGACCGGCTTAACCGTCAGCCGGTTCCGAAACGACAGTCACCGAATGCGCGCTCAGGTTCCCTCGAATTCGCACAACACTTGAACGTCGAAACCCAGCGCTTTGATACGCCGGTGTCCGCCGAGTTCCGGAAGGTCAATGATGAACGAACAGCCACAGATGTTCGCGCCCAGCCTTTCAAGCAGTCTGATTCCCGCCTCCGCGGTACCACCCGTCGCGAGCAGGTCATCGACAACCAAAACGGTTTCGCCAGGTTCCACGGCATCATCATGAATCTCAACCTCGGCCTTTCCATATTCGAGGGAGTAACTCGCGCTGATCGTTGTACTCGGCAACTTGCCTTTCTTGCGAATCGGAACGAAGCCACAGCTAAGTTGGTGGGCGATGGCGCCTCCGAGGATAAATCCCCGCGCCTCCAGTCCCGCCACTTTGTCGATTCTGAGCCCGGTATAGGGATGCAGCATCTGGTCCACGGCCATTCGGAAGCCGCGCGCATCGCCGAACAAAGTGGTCACGTCCCGGTACATTATCTCCGGATGCGGAAAATCCGGGATTGTCCGGATGTAATCCCTGACACTGTAAGTCATGTATATGCGTCCTGACTGGAAGCCACAGAGTCGAAGACGGTCGCACTGCCGTCAAGTGTTCATTTAACGGCCAGCGGTGGAGCTATTCGGAAACGAAACACCACGAACAGAACCATCACCGTCGGCGATTCCTACGATTGAACGGGTCGCTGAGCCAGCGCAAATACGGACGTCGGTTGTCCAGCCGAGCCCTAATCAGCACGCAACGTACCGCCTTGAGGGTCATTTTCCTATCCTTTCTCAAGCAGATGCCGCCTTTCCGATTGAGATCTGTATATTGCATGTATATACATTGCATAAACTGGTCTGTCAACGGGTTTGGAAGAGAGGGGTACATGGGCGGAAAAACCGGTAAAAAGGTCGACAAAAAGAACAGCCAGCTTGTCCTGCGCCTCGGCCGGGAAGAGCGGGATACGTTCGTCGCTTTGTGCAAGGACCGCGACACCAGCGCGGCCCGTGAAGTTCGCCGATTTATCCGCCGATATATAGCGAATCACGGTTCAAAGCTCTGAACCGATCGGTAATTCCATCATCGTCGATTGATCTTTCAAACGGAGGAATTGCGGCGAGGGAGTGGACTACAAAACGGCTATAGCGCGTAGCAGTGCTGTATGCAGGGCGAAAAAGAACAGCCAGAAACCGTGCTACCGACGGCATCCCTCCTACCTTTTCCCACTGGTATTGTCGGTTCGATAGGGGTGATGTTAGAGAACCCGGTCTACCACGGTGGCCAGCTTCGCGGCCAGTTCAGGGTCGCGGAGCGATGGATCGGTCAAAATGGCGTATTCCAGCGCCCCTACGCTGCCATATTCGCAAAGCGCTCGATGACATCCAAGTATTCCCGACAACCGATTTACCAACACTCGGGCATTAGCACAACTTTTATCGCATTCTTTCCGGGCTCAATCGGCTGGAAACCTCGATAAACCCATATTCCGGCGTGAATGTCAGGCGGTTGATTTCCGCGAATGCGACCCTTGAAGGTATTCCGCCGATCGGTGTGGCACAAAGCGCGCATCTCCCGCCCACCAGTCCGCCCGAGCGGGTGATTTCCGGATTCCGGACGGAGTCAGGCCCTGGCCTGCCGTCGTTCATGCAGGACGGGGCGGCGGAAACCGTGGCCCGGGTTCGCCATGGTCGTGCGGGCGGCAGCCCGGACCCGGCCGATGCGGCGGACCAGTGTCCGCCCCGGACGGATCGCCCGTTCGCGACAGGCACCCGGGATGATCCGGGAGATCTAAAGAACCGGGGCTGTGCATCTCCAGTTCCTCCCGGATCCAATAAATCGGAACACGTGCAAACAGGCTAGGTTTTTAGAGGTTTCCAGCTATCTTATTGGAAAAGAAAATATGAAACATGATCGGTGACAATGACCCAAGGCCCTTTACGAAAGAAATTCATTAATGCGAAGAATGCTCCGCATCGTGCGTGAGTGCATCTACGAAATCCCAGATCCAATACGCTCACGCGGCATTCGCCTTTCAGAGTTTGTTCCATAAGTTGAGTGGTCCCGCCGGATGTGGCATTCCGGTTGGTGAAACCAACCGGATCCGGAGACAGCCATGCCCCGGGACAGGACCACCCGGAAGCTGTACAGTCGTCCGGACGACCGCCGTCAAAACGATCTGACGGACGACGGACCGGCCATCGCCGGGCCGATGCCGCCGAAGCGGGGAATATGGGGCGCCCCCGCGGGGTGAGCCTGCGGTCGTTGTTCGACGGTGTCCGGTACATACTTTCCACCGGCCGCCGGTGGCGCGCCCTACCCGCCGAGATCCACCGTATTCCACCGTCCGGAACCGTTCCACACCCGGCGCCGGAGCAGTCCACCGAGCATGTCCCGACTCCCCGCGGGACCCCGCCCGACAGTGCGCGGGGCGTTCGCCGGAGCCGGACGCCGCCGCCATCGACGGCCGGCCGGTGAGGACCGCCGGGAGCGGCGGACCCCGCGGCCACCACGCGGGCGGGAAGGTGAGGGGCCGGAAGCGGACCGTCGCGGTGGACGCCGGGGGAACGCCGGTCACCGTCATGGTCCATGCGGCCGACATCCAGGACCGGGACGGCGCGCCGGGTGTCATCGCAAGGCCGCCCGTGACGGCCCCGAACGTGCGCGGACTCCACCCACAATCAGTATCTCGTCCATCGTGAGCGCGTGACGGCCCCGAACGTGCGCGGACTCCAGGCCAAGGACGGCCACCCCGACCCGAAGCCGCGCGGACGCCCTGACGGAAAGGGTCCGGCCGACATCACCGGGACCGTCGAAAAACCGGAGGACGTCAAAGGGTTCACGGTTCCCCGCCGCCGCCGGGCGGTGGAGCGGAACTTCACCTGGATGGGCCGGTGCCGCCGCCTGCCGAAGGGCTGCGACAGGCGCGGCGACAGCCCGCTGGCCTCCGGGGTGAGGCATCCCGTGCCACCGGTCCGGGCGTGCGTGAGGCACGAACGAACGTTCGCCTCCCGCCAGTTCCCCATCCGCCGTGTGGCGCGGGAGCCGAACCCCTGGAACCAAACGGTTGATTGAATCAGTGACTTATGGGGCAAACTCTCAGACCGTCCAATGTTGGGCCATTTGGTTTCCGTACTGAGGTTTCCGTCGTTCCTGCAATTCTATATCAGGGTCAGGTCTGAAGCGGACCCGGTATTGGTCAGCAATCCATCGAGGTTCTTTGGAGTTAGAGAGGCATTGGTCTGAAATGCGGATACATGAGCCGGTGGATGCGGTGAGCCCCAAGCGTTGTGGCCTTGTTTTTGAAGAACCCATGCCGTACGGACCTTAACCATGCTCGTAGGGAACCTGGTGACCTTTACGGATGCGCTGGAAGACCACAGATCGTCACGAATTTAAGTTTGAGGGGATCTCTGTCAAGTCAACAAAAAGCCTTGTGATGAAGGATTCGATCCGTTACTGGGAATTATGATCGTCTTGAAATCACAGAATCATGTTTTTACTGCATCCGCCTCCAGATTCGGTGAGACATTATTGATTACGCACATGAGGAAATAATGGCCGACAATATACCTGACTATCTCATACGGGGTGAGCAAGCGCGGTTATTCCCAGTTCTCTCAATGACCTCCAAGGAGGGCAGAACGACCTCAATTGTTTTGGCAATTTTAACGAAAGTTAGTGAATTGCGAACCGCTTTATTCGAAAGTGTAGGAAAACGTGTGGGAGTTCAAACGAAGATAGAAACATACACAGAAGTCGCTTTCAAAAATAATTCAATAAGCTTCGATGCTCGTCCAGACGGTTTGATCGTTTTAAAAAGAGGTAAAGACGAATGGCGCGCATTGGTCGAAGCCAAGATAGGGAAAAGCGATCTTGAAGTCGATCAAATTGAACGATACCGTCAATTGGCTAAGGAAAATGAAATTGATTGTATAATAACAATTTCCAATCAGTTCGCGACTCTACCACACCTTCATCCACTCCCGGGGGTTCAGAAGAGCCGTTCGAAAGTGCCTGTCTATCACTGGTCGTGGATGTATATTCTTACCGAAACCGATTTACTCATCAATCAAGATAAAGTTGCAGACACCAATCAACGGATTCTTCTTTATGAATTGCGCCGATTTCTCTCTCATGAAAGCACAGGAGTGAAAGGCTTTGACAGGATGCCTAAAGAATGGAGCGAGATCAATAAGCTTGTTTCCAGCGGAGGACTAATTCCAGCAAGGTCATCCGATGCCGCTGTCGTTCTATCCTCCTGGCATCAGGAGACGCGTGACCTTGCGCTGATATTATGTCGCCTTACGGGCACAGTCGTTACGGAGCGCTTGAGCAAACGACACCGTCGAGATTCCAACCTCCGTTACAAGGATGGTCTATCGGCACTACGCAAAGAAAAACAACTTACCGCCTTTTTGGAAATACCGGATGCGGCGGCCCCGCTTGAGATTGTTGTTGATGTTACACGAAGAAGCATCGATGTTGGCATGACGTTGCGAGCCCCCGAAAACAGGGTCTCTTCCAGGGCAAGAATCAATTGGGCTTTACGTCAAATTCGATCTGAGAACGTTGATGACCTACATCTCCGCTTGTTATGGCCCGGAAGAAACGAACCGACACAACACAACGTCTCTGAACTTCGTGCAGACGTAACGATCGCCGAAATAGGTAAGGAGCATCTCGCACCTTACGGGTTTCACATATTTAATTCCAAAAGCCTTGGATCAAGGTTTGCGCAGCAGGCGAATTTCATTTCCGATCTTGAAGAATGCGTTCCCGCATTTTATCGTGAAATAGGTAGTAGCCTTACGGCATGGAAAAAAAGCGCACCAAAAATCAAAAACGACCGTCCGACTGCTTCAGATGTGTCAGCTAGTTCGATCTCTGAGAATTCCGATGATTATCGGGCACCCAGGACATGAATGAATCAACATTGTGATTCAATATGCCGGAAAATAGGTTGGAGAGAATTGAACGGTGTTGCATCCTGTTCACCGCGAGGCATGTCCCAGAATTAATATCGCCCCTTCCACCAAATAACGATCCGAACTGCTTAACACCTTCTCAGACACCACACAGCTGAATGATTCAAGGTTACTGTTTTAGGCTGAAGTCACTTTCATTGCCTGGCGGACATAGCGGGTCTCAATGCATAGGAAAACGATTTCTTCCAGCTCGGTCATCCCTTCACTTCAGAGCCACAGCGTGGTCGGATCTATGTGGGTGACGTCAAAGAACACGACCTGCAACAGTGGCCAGCTTTGCGGCCAGTTCCGGATTCCGGCGCAAAGGATCAGTCAGAATGGCGTATTCCAGAGCCCGGTCACAGCCATACTCGCAAAGCTCACGATGACCTCCGAGCAATCCTGGCAACCGCCTCACCAACGCTCGGGCCTTGTCCGCATTGCTCGTCAACGTTTTGACGATATCCGAAATATCGACCACTCCGTGATCCGGATGCCAGCTGTCATAATCCGTAATCATCGCCACCGAAGCATAGCAGAGCTCCGCCTCGCGGGCGAGTTTGGCTTCCGGCATATTGGTCATTCCAATCACGTCGCAGCCCCAGCTCTCCCGATACATTCTCGATTCAGCCAACGATGAGAATTGTGGACCCTCCATTGCCAGATAGGTGCCGCCGTCATGCACGGTGATGCCTTCCGAGCGCGCGGCTTCGAGGCAAAATGCACCGAGTCTTCCGCATGTTGGATGGGCGGGGCTTACATGTGCAACCAGACCTTCGTCAAAAAACGATTTTTCTCTTGCGAAGGTACGGTCAATGAACTGATTGACGACCACAAAATCCCCCGGCGCCATCTCTTCCCGAAACGAGCCACAGGCGGAGACGCTCACGAGATCAGTGACGCCAAGCTGTTTCAGCGCATCGATGTTGGCGCGGTAAGGTACGGATGTCGGTGAATGTACGTGCCCTCGCCCGTGACGGGGCAGAAAGGCCATCTTAACACCATCAACCGCACCGGTCAGGATTTGATCGGATGGTACACCCCAAGGCGTCTGGACCGTCCGCCAACACGTATCCGCTAAACCCTCGATTTCGTACACACCCGAACCGCCGATGATTCCGATCACAATATCCGTCACTACCCTATCCCCACCAGAACGTCCGGCCCAAATTACTCTCCACCGACAATATCAGGTGTCCGCCGGACAAACGCAATCTCGATCATCGGTCACGAATGCGCGCTCGGCGATTGATTCAATCATCGGGGCGGGCAAGGCTGAACAGGTCGCGCACCACCGAGTAGTCTCGGTAACCTAGGCGACCGACAGGATTGAATCTCAGGATATCGAAAACGCCATCGACCACACAGTCATCACGCAGGTGAACGCCTTTGACTTCACCGAAAACCACTTTGTTGGACTCGCCGGGGAGATCCACGATCCGCGTAAGCGTGCATTCCAGCGCCGCCGGAGCATCGGCAACTCGATGACAGTCGATGGTCTCACAGCGAACCTTCTCGATTCCAGCCATTACGAATTCGTCCGTACCGATCCGATAGGATCCCGAAGACACGTTCATTGCATCGCGCATCGCATATTCGACAATGTTCACGCAGAACGCCCCGGTGTCGCGGATATTCGCGACACTGTCCTTGGTGTCAGGTCGGTCAGGTTTGCCGGACGTACAGGCGAACATGACCTGCGGCGGGGAATAGGCAACGCCGTTGAAGAAGCTGTACGGCGCGAGGTTGTCCCGGCCCAGCGCGTCACGTGAGGAAATCCAGCCGATCGGGCGGGGTACAATTACGGCATTGAATGGGTTGTGACGCAGGCCATGGCCCTGTTCGGTGCGATAGAACATATCCGGTGGGATCTCCAGTCAAGTTGCTCCCGAACTAGCCGTGTGGTAGGGCCAATTCCAGCGAAAATTCACGACCGCTCCCCGCCCACAGGGACGAGGCGCTGCGGCGCACCGGATAAGGCTCGCGATGTACGCCCTGAACCAAGAGCAGCCTAGGGAGACTTGGGAAATCGAGGAATTGCTCGATCTTTGCTTCGGACCAGGACGTGTGGCCCTGTCGTCCTACAGGTTACGTGATGGACGGGATCCGATCTCAGCGCTGTGCTTGATCGCCCGTGACAGCGAAGGAGCACTGGCGGCGACGGTTCGCTACTGGCCCGTGAAAGTGGGTGAGCACCCTTCGCTTCTGCTTGGTCCCATAGCCGTTCATCCAACCCGTCAGGGCGAGGGCCTCGGTGCCCTCGTCGTCGCTGAAAGTCTCGCAAGGGCAAGAGAACAGGGATGGAAGCGTGTGCTGCTGGTGGGTGATGCGCCTTATTTCGGGCGTCTCGGCTTCGTTCAGTTAAATGGTGTTGAAATGCCGCCGCCCACGAACCCCAATCGGATCCTTGGGCTGGCGCTGGCGTCCGGCGCCTGGGATGGTATCACCGGAAAGGTGGAGCCTACCCGTTGAAAGAGTGGACGGAAGCACCAATGTTAATGACATTAACAATTGGAGCGAGCGATGGAAATTCTGGACACACCGATAGGCCGTCAGGCGATCCATAAACGTCTGGATGACCTTGTGAAACAATATCAAAGCGCCAACGGTAATTTCGTTCAGCTCCTCAACATGGTATGCGGACCTGTGGATGGCCTGTTGGGCAATCTTCCGACCGGCATTCGCGACAACCTTGGAAGAGTTACGGAAAGAGCTCTTTATCTTGCGGTAGATGTGGCGAACAGATCGCGCGTCTTGGTTGGCAATGGCCCTGGTTGGACCACGACAGCGGCAGGTGCCGTTCTTGGCGCGACTGGCGGATTTGGCGGTATGTCCGGCACGTTGGCGGAACTGCCGGTAACAACCACTGTGCTGCTACGCGGAATTCAAGATGCGGCCATACAACACGGATTCGATCCTTCCGAGGCTGGAGTGCGTTTCAGCTGCATTCAGGTATTCGCGGCTTCAGGTCCTATTCAACGTGCTGACAACTTGGATGTGGCGTTTATCTCGGCACGCACTGCGTTGACCGGAACCGCGCTTCAGGCATTGATCACACGGGTTGCACCAAGACTGGGAACGGTATTGGGCCAAAAGCTCGCGATGCAAATGGCCCCGGTTCTTGGCGCTGCGGCCGGCGCAGCGATCAATGTCGCCTATGCACGCCACTATCGCAGCGTCGCCCATATGCATTTCGGAATTCGGCGCCTCGCGATCGACGCCAACGTGAGTCATGAGGAATTGGCGGATGCACTGCGGCTAAGGCTGCGCCGTTGTGACAATCACCGGTGATGAATCCATACGAGCCAGGAACGGTCGCCGCCGCACCGTCTGCTTCCAACCCACCTGCATGCTGTCGGTTCGAAGTCACCGCGATCCGGCCCCTCGGTCACATTCTAGCGCCCTATCGCTCTATTCACTTCCCTACGGAACCTACCGGTTCAGCCGACATGAATTTGGAAATGACATCTTCCTAGCATCTCGCGGGCAAGAGACCACATCTGGCCTCCCTGGATAGCTCGGGTCCAATCGGGTGCGTCTTTGAGCACACGCATTCCAACCGGGAGCGATGGACAAGAGCGACCGATGTTCGTTTACGGCATTGAATGACGAATTCTCCCGGTCCGCAGGTAAACGGTAAAGACCCAATTACATCGGAGGCATCGTATTAGAAGATCAGGCTGTTCTCACGCACTACGATCCCCGAACCACATGCGTTTGAACAACCCATCACGGCGCACGAACCGGTGGAACAGGAATCCAGCGATATGAGCAAGGATCAGAACAGCCAGAACATTTGCCAGAATCCCGTGAACGACGCGCGGCGGAAACGCGAAGAAGTCGATCGGCAACGATTCTCCCGATCCACCAAAGACAATAGCGGGCAGACCGGCCACAATCGAAAGAGCGATGCCCGACCCCGCCAATGCGATCACAGTCGCGTAAAGTGCCCAGTGAACAACTACGGCGACGCCATTCAGCAGTGGAATGCCAGCATCGGCGCGAGGAGGCTTGGTCGAGCGTAGCCTTACCACCAGCCGAAACAGCATCAACACCAGAATCAAAAATCCGATCGCCATGTGGCCTTGGAGCGCGGTCAACTTGAAAAGATCATCGTTCGGAATCTGAACTAGCAATGTGCCACCAATCACCAGTCCGAATATGATCATCACCGCCAATATCCAGTGAAGCGAAACAAGAATGGGGTGATAACGGGTCATATGGGATCCTCCCGAGGCAAGATGAACCAGCTCAGTTACAGGCGACTATGCCGCTGTTTTTGTCGCTGCGCAATAGGCCAGCGGAGCCAGCATCGCAGTGGTCGAGGCAGCACCGTATTCTGGCGGCACTCTTCCTTCAGCGCCCACAGATCGATGTCATTTCCGCCGGACCGTGGTGTGTTGGCTCAACGAATCGCCCACACCTTACGACGACTGACCCGCGAGCCAGGACATAACGGCAGGCCGAACCGACATATCGCCACTGGCACGGGCATCGTCGATCACCGATTTCGCCTCTTTCAGGTCAACCCTGCGCAGGAGATGCTTTACCGGACCGATCGATGCCGGACGCATGGAGAGTGACCGAACACCCATCGCCGCGAAACAGACCGCCTCGATCGGGCGACCCGCATCCTCCCCGCAGAAACCCAACCGGGTTCCGGATCCAGCGCAGCGCTCGACAATGCTTTCGAGAAACGCAAGGTAACTGACATTCAGCGTATCGTAACGGCGTCGTACCCGCTCGTTTTCCCGATCGGCCGCGAAAAAGAACTGCTTGAGATCATTGCCGCCAATCGAAACGAAATCCGCCATGTCAAAGAACTGGCGCGGTGCGAACGCCAGACTCGGAGTTTCGAGCATCGCTCCGATCTCTACCTTTTCCGGAAGGACATGACCGAGCACCGCTTCCCTTTCGAGCTCGCGATGGACATGATCACGACCCGCCTTGAACTCATCGAACTGAGCCACGAACGGAAACATAACCGTCAGAGGGCGCCCGTTCGCCGCTCTGATCAGAGCCTGAAGCTGCATTCGCATCACGCCGGGCTTGTCGAGCCCCACCCTTATCGCACGCCAGCCAAGCGCGGGATTGGGCTCGTCGGTCGGTTTCATGTAGGGCAGCACCTTATCGGAACCGATATCGAGCGTACGAAACTGAACCGGCTTACCTCTGGCCGCGTCAATAACGCGGGAATAGATCGCCACCAATTCGGATCGCTTGGGCATTTTGTTGCGTACAAGGAACTGCAGTTCGGTTCTGAATAAGCCAACGCCCTCGGCACCCGATCCGACCATCGATGGCAGATCGGCCATAAGACCAGCGTTCATATGCAATTCGACCGTGATACCATCCATGGTCCGCGCCGGCCTATCCCGCAGCGATACGTATCTTTCCTGCGCCACCGCCTGCATCGCCGCCTTGTCTCGGAAGGCCGTGACGACATTGTCGTCCGGTCGTAGATGGACCAAGCCGCTTTCTCCGTCGATCAATATGTGATCCCGGTTCAGAGCCTCCGCAGTGATACGCTCGGCATTCACCACCAGCGGAATGGCGAGTGCACGAGCCACAATCGCGGCATGGCTACCGACTGACCCTTCCTCCAGAACGACCCCACGCAGGCTACGACCATAGTCAAGCAACTCTCCAGGCCCGATATTGCGGGCGACCAGAATCGGATTTTCAGGCAGTTCGGCACCGGTATCGACACCCTGCCCGGTCAGGATGCGAAGCAAGCGGTTCGAAAGATCGTCCAGGTCGTGCAGCCGCTCACGCAGATAGGCATCGGGCACCACCTGCATTCTGGCCCGCGCCGTAGATTGCTCTTTTTCGACGGCCGCTTCGGCGGAAAGTCCGCGAACGATGTCCTCCCGCATCCGCTTCATCCAACCACGCGAATTCGCGAACATCCTATAGGCTTCCAACACTTCGCGCTGTTCCTTCTCAGCCGGATTGACCCTGCCAAGCATCTGGTCGACGTCCACGCGTAACCGCTCGACCGCCTGCTCCAGCCGATCGAGCTCTGCGTCAGGATCGTTCGCTACGGGGTTGGTAACCACCACGCGGGGTTCGTGTAGCCAGACATGACCTTCGGCTGTTCCCTCCTGCGCCGAGCTGCCGCGAAACAGGATTGCGCGCTGATGGGGCGCCGATAACGCCGCCCCCTCACCTACAAACGCACCAAGTTCGGCCATCTCGGCCAGAACCATCGCAACGACCTCAAGTGCGTAGACCGCGTCTTCTGAATAATCACGCCGCTCTTTCGACTGTACAACGAGAACTCCCAACGTCTCACCCAGACGCTGAATTGGTATGCCGAGGAAACTCGTATAGATCTCTTCGCCGGTCTCCGGCATGTAGCGGAAGCCGCGGGTTGACGGCGCTTCGGCGGTGTTCACCGGTTCGGCGGTCTTCGCCACACGACCGACAAGCCCCTCACCTACACGTAGACGGGTCTGGTGGACGGATTCGGGCTTCAGACCCTCGGAGGCGCACAGTTCAAGCGTATCGGAATCCATGAACAGATAGATGGAGCAAACCTCCGTATCCATCGAATCCGCGATCAGACGCGTGATCTGATCAAGCCGCGCCTGAGCCGGCCCTTCCCCGGCCAGCGTGTCACGCAGGCGGACAAGCAGCCTTCTACTTTCACCGCCGCTGCGGTCAGCCATGCTGACCATGTTCACCCCCAATGTTCATTATAGGAGTCATTAGACCAAATGACCGGATTCAGGAAACGAAATTTACCGGCCTCAGATGCATACTCACCCGGACAGAGAGGCATCACCCGTGACCGGTCACAACCGTAGGAAAATAGATCGCCATCCGTTCGGGTGTTTCCTCATCGGTCGGGCCGACGGGCCCGCTTCAGGCCGCTTTTTCCAGCTCGAACCAATCGTGCAGCGCCTGAACCGCGAGTTCGAGATATTTGCGATCGATCAGCACCGATATCTTGATCTCCGAAGTCGTTATCACCTGGATGTTTATGTTTTCGCGCGCAAGCGCCTCGAACATTTTCGCCGCCACTCCGGCATGGCTGCGCATCCCGATGCCGACCACGGAAACCTTGCAGACATCCGTATCGGCCAATAGGTCATGGAAGTTGATCCTTCCCTGCGACTTGGCCTCCTCAATCGCCTTCCTGGCACGCGCCACCTGATCGGTCGGGCAGGAAAAAGTCACGTCCGTACGGCCCTCTTCCGAGATGTTCTGCACGATCATGTCGACATTAACGCCCGATCCCGATAGAGGCCCGAAAATCGCCGCCGCGATACCCGGACGGTCAGCCACCGAAACAAGGGTCAGTTTCGCTTCGTCTCGACTATAGGCCACACCGGCCACGACTTTGCTTTCCACGATCTCCTCCTCGTCGCAGACATAGGTTCCAACGTCACCGCCCACTTCACCAAAACTCGAAAGTACCTTAAGACTGACCCCATGGCGCATCGCCAACTCGACTGAACGCGTCTGCAGCACTTTCGCTCCAAGTGACGCCAATTCAAGCATCTCTTCGAAGGCAATGCGATCAAGTCTGCGGGCCTTGATCGATATATGGGGATCCGTGGTGTAAACACCATCCACATCCGTATAGATGTCGCAGCGCTCGGCACCGAACGCGGCGGCGAACGCGACAGCGGTTGTATCGGACCCACCCCGCCCGAGGGTGGTCACCCGGCCATCCGGCGCGATGCCCTGAAATCCCGCGACGACGGCGACCCTCATCCCCTCACCGAACTTCGAGAGAATGTTCCCGGTGGGGATATTATCGATTCTGGCGGCGGCGTGGACATCCGTAGTCATCAAGGGAACCTGCCAGCCCTGCCAGGACCGGGCGGGAACTTCGATTTCCTGCAATGCCAGCGCCATAAGCGCCGCCGAGACGTTTTCGCCCGAACTTACCATCGCATCATATTCGCGGGCATCGAAGAACTGGCCGGTTTCCTGTACGAGACTGACAAGCCTGTCGGTCTCGCCGGCCATGGCCGATACGATAACGATTACGTCATATCCGTTGGCAACCTCTCGTTCAACACGCGCCGCGGCGTTGCGGATCCGATCAAGCGTGGCCACCGACGTGCCCCCGAATTTCATTACCAGAATCGGCATCACCGACCTTGCCCCATCATCCGATGCTTGGTTAAATGCTCGCTTCATACCAACCTGCCGGAAGCATACAAGGGTTAGCGACCTGGAGTGGTAAGACCATGGAACTCAACTGCGACGATCTGACCGAAGCCTGCGGATTGGTGTATAGTCAGATGCAACCCACCTCCCAGTTCGCTTGGCCGCAGCTCAGCCAAAGGATCGGCTGCGAGGTCTGGGTCAAGCACGAAAACCACGCTCCGACAGGATCTTTCAAGGTTCGAGGCGGCATTACATTCATGGACTGGGTAAAACGGGTCGATCCAGACGCGCGCGGTATCTGCACCGCTACCCGCGGCAATCACGGCCAAAGCCAAGCGCGCGCGGCGCGGTTCGCCGGACTTATCGCCAAGATTTTCGCGCCGAAAGGCAATTCGGTGGAAAAGAACGCCGCCATGCGCGCCTATGGCGCGGATCTCATCGAGTTCGGCGAGGATTTCGACACGGCGAAGGAGGAGGCGTTTCGGGTCGCGGTCGAAGAGAACCTCGTAACGGTCCCACCCTTCCACAGAGAACTGGTACGCGGAGTGGCCACATATGGGTTCGAACTGCTATCGGCAGTTCCTGATCTGGATACGGTTTATGTTCCGATCGGCTGCGGTTCGGGTATCTGCGGCACAATCCTTGCCCGGGACGCGCTCGGAATGACGACAAAAATCGTTGGCGTAGTGTCCTCCGCGGCTCAGACCGCTAAACTGTCGGTCGAGGCCGGTCGGATGGTCGAGACGAATTCGTGCGAGACTTTCGCCGATGGCATCGCGGTAAGGGTGCCGGTACCGGAAGCGATCGAGATCTATGGCCGGGGCACCGAACGGATCGTGACGGTCGGCGACGATGAAATCGCGGAGGCGCTTCGGATTTATTTCCGTGACACACATAATCTCGCCGAAGGCGCTGGCGCCGCCTCCCTTGCGGCCTTGATGCGGGAGCGCGACGTCAACTCCGGCAAGAAAGTTGCCGTGGTCCTGAGCGGTGGCAACATCGACACCGACTGGTTTCTCCATGCATTGGGTGGAGGCGTACCACAGGTCCGGTAGCGGAGGTTCGGAAACCTCAAACCTGTTGAATTTGGGTACGGTTACGCAAGGTGGCGCGGCAACATATTCCATATGCGATCAGGTAGTTTCCCGAGGGTCGGCGCTTCGCGATACCTCTGAGACCGTCTTGTCATTCGAGTGTCTGGTTCCGAAAATCCCCAGTCGAGAAGCGTTCAGCGATCCGAGGCAACGCAGAGCTATCCTGACGGCGGGCCGCATTAAGCCGGCACGCCGGCCTTCGACCCACGGTCCATCCCGTTCAGGTGCTAATTCGCCTTCCGGCTGGGTATGAAAGGCAAAGGGGCAACCGGAATACCTTCCTCAAGCAACTTTTTCGCTTCGTTGCTGCGCGCTTCGCCGTAGATCGATCTGTGTGGGATTTCCCCGTCATGCATCCTGCGCGCCTCGGCGGCGAAACTGAGGCCCACATAGTCGGAATTCTTCTCTACATATTTACGAAGCTGGGCTAGCTTCGCTTCAATTTCCGAGACCGGCTCCTTCAGGGAAACCGATCCCTCTTCGGACCCCGCATCGGGTGGAGGAGACTTTCCTTTTGCCCTGGATGGGCGCACACCCGGCGCCATCATCGCCTTTTCAACGTTATCGGAACCACAGACCGGGCAAGAGACCAAACCCCTACCCCGTAGCTTTTCAAAGGCTTCGGCGGATGCGAACCAACTCTCGAATGTGTGGTCCTGGCAACAGCTTAGGGCGTATCGAATCATCTTTGTGCTTTCTTCGACTCCATCGCCGAACCTAGTGCGAGATCATGCCGACGCTCAAGTGCATATCAGCGTCATGCCGCTCGGGGATCGAAATCGAGGACCATTCGCCTTAACTCCGGCTCTTCAAGCAACTTCGCCGCTTTCTTGCGGGAAAACCATTTGCGATGGCGCTGTCCCGCTTCGGGATAGTCACCACGCAGCGCTCTGACCTTGACGGCGAACACGGCGACCACACAGGGGTGCCCCTCGTTGGCGTCCTGCTTGGTATAGGAATAGATTCCAAGGCAGTTGCCACGCGACCACCCTTCCACTCCCGCCTCTTCCCATGCTTCCCGCATCGCCGCCTCGGCGGGCGTAGTATCGGGCATGGGCCAACCCTTCGGCACGATCCAGCGACCGGTTCCGCGGCTTGTGATCAATAGCACTCGCACTTTGTCGTTGATCACGCGGTAACAAAGCGCACCGAACTGGGTGCGAACGTCGCGTTTCCTGAACGGTGCGATCCGCATCGGACGCATTTTGCCTTTCCGGATTTTCATATTCCGCCGACGGTAAACCACACGCTATTTTGTGCCGGTAAAGGTATTTTCTCCCATATACTAGCAAAATGAGTGAAGACCGCAAGGTAGGCTGGAAGAGGTTCGGAGATTCCCAAGGTGAGGATCGCCCGTGACCTCGAAGTCTTGCGGATAACCGTTTACGGAGCGCTGGACGGATAAGTTTTCAGAAATGTGGCATCTTGCGCGGAGTGTGGCACATCACGTGTCTTTGTTGGGATAGACGCAACTATCGCGTAGGCAGGGTTTCGTCAGCTATCCGCTGCTTTCGTGCTCGCGACGATCGCTGACGTTTTGCGCAATCGCTTACTTAGTGTCTGCCAGAAACCCCGTGTTTTTCCGGGGATCGGGCCGAATCCGGCGGATTCCGGCTTCACGGGGCCGTGGCCGGGCCCGTCGGAGCGCCGCCCGGGGCTTCGACGGGACGGTCGGTGGCGGGAACATATGGTGAACATCCGGGCCTCCGCCGGCCCGCGGGCACGCCGGTCCGGAGCCCGGCGACGGCGGGACCTTCCATGGGCCGGTTCACCGGTGGACGCCCCGGTCAGGCGGCGGGGAGCACGGGGCGCTCCCTCGCCCGCGGCATCAGGCCGGGGCGGTGGACGTTCGCGGCCAGCACCGCCAGCGCCACGGCGCCGGCGAAACCCTCCTTTCCGTGGCCGCCGACGCGGTCCAGACCGCGGTGCTCCAGGCTGTTGATGGCCGACCCGCCGACGGCGTGGGCGCGCCGCGCCCCGCGGAACGCCTCCCCGCTTTCCCGGACGCGGTCCGCCTTCGACAGCCTGCCTTTCCGCGGCATGGCGTCGGCTCCGGCATCCCGGCAGGCCCCAGCCGGTCCGGGGGGCTGTGCGGACCCCTGTCGAAGCTCACCACCGAGAGATCCGGGAACCGGGCCCGCGCCTCCCCGCCCATGGGGACCGCCACGTCCATGTCGCTCCCCTCCCACATCACCGAACGGTGCGGGAGGAATCCGTGACGGTCCTCAGGGATGCGGACGGGGACGCCGGGCTCCACCGGGACCCCGGCCTTTCCCTTCGATATCCAGCGGGTGTGCGGCCCGGATATCGGGTGCACCTTCCCGCGGTGCGGGATCGTCCCTCCCTTCAGGATCCGCCGTCCGGTCAGGTCCGCCCGGTGCCTGACATGGCCGATGAAGCCCCGGATACTGTCCGATGGGCCCGGGATACCCAACCTGCCGTCGATCTCCGCGCGGCTGGCCTCCGCCCTGTCCGCCAGCTTCAGCGCCAGTCGGCGCGGCGCCTCCACGTCCCTCAGGCGCGGGTTGGCGAGCCGTGACGTGGCGACACCGGGACAGAGCCTGCGGAGCTTTCCGCAAAGGTATTCCTTCCGCCGCCAGCCGGGCGGCCCCAGCCCCCGCAGGCCCGGGACACGTCCCGGACCATGCACCGCGCCGCGTCCATCGGCAGGCTGCGGTCGGCCGGATGGTGGACGTCGGTCCCGGCCACGAAGGAATGACGGCGGCCGCGCGACGCGGCGCCAGGCTTTTCCGCCGCCACCCTGTGGCCCCTCTCCACGACCATCTTTCCGACCTCGGCGGGAAGCTCCGGCGAGGGGAGCAACACGCTGTCAACCAGACGCCGGTATCCGTATCCGTCCACGTCCCATGATCCGTGGCCCGGCCTCCGGCCTTCGCCGGATCGGGATGTGTTGGTTCGCCAGTTCCTGAAGCCGGTCGAAACCGCACCCGAGACCCTGCTTCACGACCCCCAGCATCAGGATGGTCCACAGCTCCATCCCCGGCCTGCCGACCCGGCGGCTCTTTCCGGGAAGCACCATCCTGTCCAGAAGCCCGGACAGCCGCTTTCGGGTCCCTTCGTCGCCGCAGGGGTCCTGGAGGCCGATCAGGATCGCCGGGATGTCGTCCCTCGATTTCACGGTCAGCCTGATCCTCCTGATGTCGGGGGCGTCGGGCCGCCGCTGGGTGTCGTGGACCCTGCGCATGGGGGCCTCCTGAAGGGGAGGATTGCCGGATTCCGCGGCATACCCTGACTGCCATATCCGGTGATTTTTCGCAAGGCGGATTCCGTCATTTACCGCAAAAAACCGCACTTTGGCAGTTTTCTGGCGGACACTAAACTAGCAGAAAAGCGGCCGGAGGCAGAATGACCATACGTCCCAACTTCCTGTTCATCATCACGGACCAGCACAGGGCGGATCACCTTGGCTGCTACGGCAACCCGACGGTAAACACGCCAAATATCGACAGGATCGCGAAGAAGGGAACGCTTTGGTAACGATTTTACGTGGCAAACCCAATCTGCATGCCGAACCGAGCCTCGATCATGACCGGCCGGATGTGTTCGGTTCACGGGGCACGTCACAACGGCATCCCGCTGTCCCGCAGCCATAACACCTTTGTGGAGATCCTCAGAGTTTGTTCCATAAGTTGAGTGGTCCCGCAGGATGTGGCATTCCGGTTGGTGAACGCACCCAGATACGGAGAGAGCCATGCCCTGGAACAGGACCACCCAACAGCTCCATAAGCGCCCGGACGACCACGGTCAAAACGATCTGACCGACGCCGAATGGACCATCATTGAGCCGATGCCGCCGAAGCGGGGAAGGATGGGACGGCCGCGCGGGGTCGACCTTCGGTCGGTGTTCGACGCGGTCCGGTATATCCTGTCCACGGGATGCCGGTGGCGCGCGTTACCCTCTGGATATCCACCGTTTTCCACCGACCGGAACCATTTTTACGCATGGCGGCGGAGCGGGCTCCCGGCGCGTCTCGCGCATCGTCTCCGGGACCTCGCGCGGCGGTGTCCGGGGCGCTCCGCGGAGCCGACCGCCGCCCCGGTCGACAGCCGGTCGGTGAGGACCACGGAGAGCGGCGGGCCCCGCGGCCACCACGCCGGCAGGAAGGTGAAGGGGAGGAAAAGGCACCTGATCGTGGACGCCGACGGCACACCGATCGTCATGACGGTTCACACCGCCGACATCCAGGACCGGGACGGCGCACCGGACCTGATCGCGGAGCTGCTGGAGACGGCCCCGACGGTGTGTAGGCCGTTCGCCGACGGTGGCCACCCGGGTCCGAAGCTGCGGGAGCGGCCTGCGGGGATGGGGTTGCCGGACGTGATCAGGATCGTCGAAAGACCGGAGGATGTCAAAGGGTTCACGGTTCCCTGCCGCCGGTGGGTCGTGGAGCGGACCTTCGCCTGGATGGGCCGGTGCCGCCGCCTGTCGAAGGACTGCGGGCGCCTCTGCGGGAACTCGCTGGCATCCGGGGTGAGGCATCACGCGCCACCGGTCCGAGCGTGATGCCGAACGCTGGCCGCCTGCCGGTTCCTGCTCAGGCGGGTGGCGAGGGCGTCAACTCCATGAAAAACAATGGTTTAATCATATTAGTGAGTTATGATTCAAACTCTCAGAGATGCAGCCTACAGTACAGGGCTGATCGGCAAATCGCATCTGCAGTGCTTCACGGGTTTGCCTGCCACCAACAGATACATGCCAGTGGACGGCCTGTCGACACCAAGTCCACATCTGCGGGATGCGATCAAGGACAGCCGCCATTCCGCCGACTATGACCTGGAAATCGTGACCGGATGGAACAGGCCGCTATCGGAGCGATACGGGGGCGACTGTTACGGATTTGAACATGTGGAGGTGGTCGCCGAGCATGGTGACCGGGCCTGTGGAGATTATCTCCTATGGGCGCAGGACCAATACTCGGGCTTCCACAGGCTTGCTGGCCCTGAGAATGCTCTGCCGGACAACCGCATCAAAGCCCCGCAGGCATGGCGAACGGCTGTCCCGGAGGAACTGTATTCGACGACATGAATCGCGGATCGGTCCGAAGCATGGCTG
This sequence comes from uncultured Rhodobacter sp., assembly GCA_965201085.1. GTDB lineage: Bacteria > Pseudomonadota > Alphaproteobacteria > Rhodobacterales > Rhodobacteraceae > JAPOUP01. The sequence continues at coordinate 174,509 of CBDAVS010000047.1, forward strand.
TCGGAGAAGGCGGATGGCGAGGAACCGTTCTTTCTGCAGATGTCGTTTCCCGACCCGCATCATCCTTTTACGCCGCCCGGACGGTACTGGGGTATGTACGACCCGGCGCAGATGGAACTGCCGAGATCGTTCGGCAAGTGTGAACTGCCTCCGATCCGGGCAATGCAGGACGCGCTCCCCAGCGGCCAGGATCCCAGAGACAGCCAGAATCCCTTCGCGGTCACGGAAGAGGAGGCGAGAGGTATCATTGCGCTGACCTATGGAATGATCTCCATGATCGATGATGCCATCGGGCGGGTGCTGGAACGGCTTCAGATTCTCGGTCTTGCCGAGGACACCGTGGTGATCTTTACGTCGGACCACGGTGATTATATGGGTGACCACGGACTGATGCCAAAAAATACTACTCATTATCAAGGGCTTATTCGCGTTCCGTTCATATGGAATGACCCGGCGGACCCGGCATTGGGCATAGCTGACAGCGGTTTGGCCTCTCCCATCGATATCGCACCCACCATTTTGGCCCGGGCGGGACTCCAGCCGTATAACGGCATTCAGGTCCTTGACCTCAGCACGGCGCTCGCTCCGGAGTCAATCATCGTCGAAGAGGACAGCCAAAGGCAGATGATCGGCTTTGACCGCCCGCAGCGCGTCCGCACAGTCGTTACCGAGCGGTACCGCATGTCTTTACGTGAAGGCGAGGGCTGTGACGAACTCTATGATCTGGAAAACGATCCTGACGAGTTGAACAACCTGTAGGACCATCCCGGATCAAGGACAGCCAGACAGGCGGTCACCGAAATGATGCTGCGCAGATTGATCGAACTCCAGGACCGTTCGCCGCTGCCCGCCTACCGGGCATAGAAATATCGCTTGACCGGTTCCGCAGCAGAACCTGGTCCAGGTTTGTCGGCTGCGGCGGCATGGGATGCCGCGCTCTGGGCTTGCGGACCGGGGGCGTTCGGCGCCTACACGGATGTGCTTCGGACCGTTCGCGAAGCCATCGATACGGAAACCGGGATAGCGGCCAGCTACGCCGAAGGTATCGCCCGTAATCATCCATTCGTCGACGGCAACAGGTGTACCGCGTTTGCTACCGCCGATGTCTTCCCTGTCGGAAACGGCTATTTTTCGAAACGCGCCTGGGGCCATGAGCATGCGGAGATGATGCAGCGGCTCGGTCAGGGAACAACCAATCGAAATGATGCGGCAGAGCATTTCCGTAGGCATTCCAGCTCTTTTTTGTGCGACAGACACCGGACTTGAAGTTCGACCCATTACTCGATGAAGCAAATGGTGACCGCCGACAGTCAATTCGCCGGGATCAAGGCGTTCAAGTCACTTCCTTCAAAACCAAACCATCCGAAAATACATCACCCTGAACCAATAACCGAACTCGACGGTACGAAAGCTATATCGCTCATTCGGATCGGGATTCAACGAGAAACAGCCCCTGCGGAAGCGCGATGAAATACCATCCCGAATCGAATAGGGGAGCTATTCGAAGTGCCGCTTCCGCACCGACCGCATTGTGTCGCCCCGCAACCCGACCTATCCGACTTCCGTACGGCCCCGACGATCCGGGCGGAGATTCGCATAAAGCACATGGTTTCGCCAGCGACCGCCTATCTGCAAATAGCTTTGGGCAACCCCCTCGTATTTGAATCCGGCCTTTTCCAAAACCCGACGCGAAGCCACGTTCTCGGGAAGACAGGCCGCCTCGACACGCGACAGGTCCAGCATAGCGAAACTGTAATGTACGACGGCATCGATCGCTTCACGCATATAGCCTTTAAGTGCATGGGGTTCCCCGATCCAATACCCGAGCGTTCCGGCTTGGGCGGGTCCACGCCTGATATTGTCAAGCGTAACAGCCCCCAGAAGCGCCTCATCCTCGCGGCGAATCAGAAACAGTGGAAGCGCATTGCCGTCAGCGACGGACCGCTGCGCCCAATATACCCGATCGGAAAACGCCTTGCGGGTCAGATGGTCAGACGACCAGGCGGGCTCCCACGGGGCCAGAAACTCCCGGCTGATCTGCCGGAGATCCATCCAGGGGCGAAAGTCGGAATGCCGCGGCGAACGAAGGACCAACCGCTCGGTAACCAGCCGGACCTGTCGACGGCGGCCCAGCATCAGGCCGCCAGCCTCTCCCGCAATTGTGCCAGACGCGGAGCGCGGTCTATCGGGCCATACATCGCGAGTGCGGGCCGTGCGGCGGTCTGAACGCGAGAGGCGAACTCCCTCACATGGCCAGCGGTCACGGCATCGATCTTGGCCACTATCTCGTCGATCTCAAGCACCCTGCCCCAGACGGAGATCTGACGGGCCATGCGCTCCGCACGCGCCGAAGGACTCTCGAGACCCATCAGGATTCCCGCCCGCATCTGCGCCCGGGCTCGGTCAACCTCAACATCCGTCATGTCCTCGGCGGCGCGTCTTAGCTCATCGATCGTGAGATACGCCAATTCGTCGATCTGATCCGCCGAGGTACCGGCGTAAATCGTGGTAAGTCCCGTATCCGCATAGGAGCCGGCCTGTGCCGAAATAGAATAGCAAAGGCCTCGCTTCTCGCGGATCTCCTGGAACAGCCGGGATGACATGCCTCCTCCCAAAACGCCGGCATAGACCTGCGCGGTGTGAATATCCTCATCCCGATAGCCCGGCGTCTCGAAGGCGAGCGCGAAATGCACCTGTTCCAGCGGCTTAACCTCAAGCCGCTCGCCTCCGGCGAATACGGCTGGCTCGACCTCTCTGCTCCCTCCCCGTGGCAGATGCCCGAAGAGCCTTTCGGCCAAACCGATAACCGCATCGTGATCGAAAGCCCCGGCGACCGAGAGGATCATTTTCTCCGGCGCGTAATGCTCCGCGACAAATCCGGCAAGATCGTCACGCACAAAGCCTCTGACAAAATCGGAAGGGCCCAGAATCGTGCGGCCAAGCGGTTGTCCCGGATAGGCCACTTCCTGAAGCCAATCGAAAATAACCTCATCGGGCGTGTCATATATCTGGCCGATCTCCTGCAGGATCACGCCACGCTCGATCTCGATCTCGGCTTCGTCAAACACCGGATTCAACACGATGTCTGCGATCACATCGAGCGCAAGCGCAACATCCTCTTCCAGAACGCGCGCGAAATATGCCGTGATCTCACGCGAGGTATATGCATTTATATAACCACCGACATCCTCGATATCCTCGGCGATCCGGCGCGCCGACCGGTGCTTGGTTCCCTTGAAGGCCATATGCTCCAGAAAATGGGCAATGCCGTTCTGCTCGACCCGCTCATGGCGACCACCCGCCATAACCCAGATGCCGAGCGCCGCCGATTTCAGCTCCGGCATCCGCTCGGTGGCAATACGGAAGCCGTTTGGTAGTTCGTTAAGAAGGATCGTCACTTGGCAATACGCCTCCTGATTAATCGCTCAAGCGCGGTGAGGTCATCGGGCACCTCAGTCACGCGTTCGGGTCGCGCATAAAGGTTCGCCATATGCGCTGGCAAGGGGGGGCGGATACCGGTCGCCGATTCGACCACGTCCGGAAACTTGGCGGGATGCGCCGTGGCAAGCGTGATCATCGGAGCCGAGCCAAGGCATTCCTCAGCGACCTTCACTCCGACGGCGGTGTGCGGACAGAGGATTTGACCGGTCGAGTCGTACTGCGCGGCTATGGTTGCGACGGTCTCCGCCTCGTTGGCCCTCCCGGACGAAAAATCCCCACGAAGCGCCCCAAGCGCCTCCGGACTCACGGTAAATCTACCATTTGCCTTCAGGGCCTCCATGTCGCGTATGACCGCATCGGCAGCTTCGCCATATGCGTAATACAGGATACGCTCGAAATTGGAGCTGACCTGTATGTCCATCGACGGACTGTGCGACGGCTGTACGCCCAGCGTTGCGTGATCACCCGAAACAAGGGTTCTGTGAAGAATGTCGTTCCGGTTGGTCGCGATGACAAGACGTCCGATGGGCAGGCCCATCCGTTTCGCGATCCAGCCTGCGAATATGTCGCCGAAATTGCCGGTCGGAACCGTGAAATCAACCACCCTGTTCGGGGCACCGAGCGCGACCGCCGACGTAAAGTAATAGACGACCTGCGCGAGAACCCGTGCCCAGTTTATCGAATTGACCGCCGCCAGTCGCACATCGTCGCGAAAGCCGAAGTCATTGAACATGTCCTTGACCCGCGCCTGACAGTCGTCGAAATCGCCAAGCAGCGCGAGCGCATGGACATTTTTATCGGCGGGAACGGTCATCTGGCGGCGCTGCACCTCCGAAACACGACCGTGGGGAAAGAGAATGAAGACGTTGACCGCCTCAAGCCTCCTGAACGCTTCGATCGCCGCCGAGCCCGTATCGCCGGACGTGGCGCCGATGATTGAGACGCGTTCCCCGCGACGCCTGAGCGAGGCCTGAAAGAACTGACCGATAAGCTGCATCGCGAAGTCCTTGAACGCCAGGGTCGGTCCATGAAACAGCTCAAGCAGAAAATGGTTCGGTCCCAGCTGCGTCAGCGGCGCACGGGCGGCGTGATGGAATCCGCGATATGCCCGCTCCAGGATGTCACGAAACTCATCATCGCCAAAGCTGTCGCCCACGAACGGTCGCATCACCCGAAATGCGACCTCCTCAAAGGACTGACCGGCGAGCGCGGAAATCTCCTCAGCGTCCATCTGCGGAATCCGGTCCGGAAGATAGAGACCACCGTCACGGGCAAGTCCGGCGAACATCGCGTCCTCGAACGTCAATGAGGCAGCCTTGCCACGGGTTGAGATATACCGCATCGATTTCCTGTTTCAGATGGTTCGCTGGCCGTTGCGCCGCAGCAGAAACGCGGTCATCCCCGCCCAGACCGCAGCTAGGGAAAACCAGGTGACCGCATAGCCGAGATGATCGTTCGGAATACCGGCCGTATCCACGGGTAGCGGCGTTACCGAAGGTTCAGGCTCGGAGGTCTCGCGCAGAATTATCAGAACAGCCTCCGTATCGAGCGCCTCAGCCAGAGCGGGAACGTCGCGAGCGAACCAGTAATTTCCTTCGATATCCGGCTCGGGCGTGAAGACGTCAGCTTCGTCCACCGTTCGATAGTTCCCGACGATCCGAGCCTCAACCTCGGGACGCAAGGCGTTTTTCTGGTCCTGCGGAACGAATCCCCGGTCGAGCAGGATCCGTCGGCCCTGCGTTTCGAATGCCGAAACAATCCGGAATCCCGCACCCACCTGCTTGACCGACGTAAGCACATGCGCTTCCGATCCGGTGATCGTGCCTTCCGCGACAACCGGTACGAACTCCTCAAAACGCTGGCTGAACACGGGCACAGGTTCGTTCGCCATCTGGGCTTCAATCCGAGCGAGCATAGCCTCCTTCCACGCAAGCCTTCGAATCTGCCAAACGCCAAGCGACACCAGAACCGCGCAACCGACGATGCCGAAGATCAAAGGGACCAGCCAATGTCTCATTCCTGCTCCATCCGCGAACGCACCAGGGACCACCACACCGATTCACGTCCCCATGGCACCAAATGACAGCATGGAGGCATCGTGTGGTCGGCCAGACAACGGCTTTGGTGGCATTCCGTATTTCGCAACCAACCGCCAGCGCACCGTGCGCCGATCCAGAAAACCGGTAGGCAACCGACGCAATAGACGAATGGCCCTGACCGCTCGCCCCGCTTCACGAAACCCGCAATGCCCTGCGCTCAGCTGCCCCAGATGTAAACCGCCGCGAAAAGAAACAACCAGACCACGTCGACGAAATGCCAGTACCAGGCAGCCGCCTCGAAACCGACATGCCTATCTGGAGTGAAATGCCCCGATAGAGCACGTAACAGACATACGAACAGGAATATGGTCCCAATGATCACATGTGCGCCGTGAAAGCCCGTCGCCATGAAGAAATTGGCGCCATAGATGTTTCCGGAATACCCGAATCCGGCATGGCTGTATTCATAAGCCTGGAAAAATGTGAACAACACCCCAAGCACAACCGCCAATACAAGCCCATTCACAAGATCCTTGCGGTTGTTTTCATGGGCGATCGCATGGTGGGCCCATGTCGCGGCGGCACCCGAGCAAAGCAGGATCAAGGTGTTGATCAGCGGAAGATGCCAAGGATCGAAAGTCTCGATGCCGGCGGGTGGCCATTGTCCGTCAACCGCTGGACTTAGCCCACCTGGATCGATCGGATACAACGCGTGCTTGAAGAATGACCAGAACCAGGCCGAAAAGAACATAACCTCGGAAATGATGAACAATATGAAGCCATACCGCAGACCGATGCGAACGACCGGCGTATGATCGCCCACCTTCGACTCCTGCACGACATCATTCCACCAGGCGAACATCACATAGGCGACACCGATAAGTCCGATCAGGAACATCCAAGGATGGTTGTTGGTGACGTTCGGCGACACCATGACAATAAAGCCGAACAGCATCACGAAGCCCGAAAGCGCCCCCAGGAACGGCCAGACCGACGGATTTAGGATGTGGTAATCGTGGTTTTTCACATGGTCCATAAGAGCGTTCCCTCGTCCATAGGACTAGTTGTAGCTTGGATCCCCGCCCGATCTCAAGTCTGTCCGGGCCAGTTCCGGTAAGTCGATTTCATGGAAGGTGTAGCTGAGCGTTATCCGGTGGACACCGGACGCATCGCGGTCGTTTACCATCGCGGGATCGACGTAGAAGGTCACCGGCATCCGCACACGCTCACCCGGTTGCAGAACCTGTTCCTCGAAACAGAAACAATCGATTTTCGTAAAGAACCCGCCGGCCTCGTAAGGAACTACGTTGTAGCTCGCCGACCCTGCAACGGGCCGGTTGGTTGGATTCCATGCCTCATAGAAGGCAAGTCCCGTCTCACCGATGCGTATTTCCATCTCGCGCTGGACCGGTCTGAATCCCCACGGCATCGCCCGCTCCAATGACGCGTCGAATCCGATGGTGACGGTCCTGTCCAGCACCACATCGCTGCCTTCATACGCCAGCCCCGGCTCGCCGCCGAAGCCCGTCACTCTGCAGAACCAGTCATAGAACGGAACCGATGCCCATGCGAGCGAACCCATCAAAACAACGACGGAGGCGGTGAGCGCCGCGGTTTTCTGTAGCCCGTGTAACCTCATTCGTCCACGTCCACCAATTCCGGACGAACGGTATGGTCGTAGCCCTGAACCGGTCCGGTCGTCGATATCTTGACAACGCTCACCGCGAAAACCAGAGCGGCGAAGCCGATAAGCGTCAACCCGACACCGACGTTGCGAGAATGGCGGCGTCTGTGGATCTCATGCTCGACCCTGATCGCCATCACCAGCCACCCATCCCGTACCGGGTTAGTGTCGCCTCGGTGAGCAGTGCCGTGAAATGCAGGAAAAGATAATATATCGAGAACCGAAACGCGGATTTTTCGATCCTGTGGTTATCCGCCTTCGCTATCGCCTCGCTTCGCCGCCAGATAGCGACCGATTTCTGGATGAACAACGCGTTCAGGACGAGCGAAGCGGTGAGATAGACCGGGCCTCCGATGGAGGTGAATCCCAGACCAAGCGCCACCGGCGCGAGTAACAGGGTGTAGCCAAGGATATGGCGGCGGGTCACACAATGGCCATGCGTGACGGTCAGCATTGGCACCTGCGCATTGGCGTAGTCCGATTTCATGAACAGAGCCAGCGCCCAGAAATGCGGAGGTGTCCAGACGAAAATCAACGCGAACATCAGCAAAGCCTCAAAGCTGACGCTGCCTGTGGCCACCACCCATCCGATCATTGGCGGAAACGCTCCGGCTGCGCCTCCAATCACAATATTCTGCGGTGTGGAGCGCTTCAGCCACATTGAGTAGACAACCGCATAAAAAAAGATGGTGAAGGCGAGAATCCCGGCGGCCAGCAGGTTCGCCGCAAGCCCCAACATCGTCACCGCGATACCCGACAGCGCCACGCCTAACGCCAGAGCGTCTTCGGGTGAGAGCCTGCCTGCGGGTACCGGACGCCCCGCCGTTCGCGTCATCAGCGCATCGATGTCCGCATCCCACCACATATTCAAAGCGCCCGATGCCCCGGCGCCGACCGCGATGAACAGGATAGAGGCGAAGGTGATGACGGGATGCACCTGAACCGGTGCGACTAGCAGTCCCGTCAGAGCGGTGAACACGACCAGCGACATGACGCGTGGCTTCAAAAGGGCGAAGCAGTCGCTGAACCCTGCCTCTACTTCACGCTCTCGCGTTATGAAGGTCGCGTCACTCATCTCGATCTTTCGTGAAAGGCACCTGCGGCTCGGAACCGATTACCGATGGCTCCACCCGCTTCGTGACCGCTCAGTCGGCGGCGGCGACTTTGAAGGTCTCCGGTCGGTCGTTGACGGCGAATTCCTGTGCCGGACCGGCAAGCCATGCCTCGTAGTCTTCCTGTGTCACGGCCATCACGGTTATCGGCATGAAGGAATGATCCTTGCCGCAGAGCTCCGAGCACTGCCCGAAATAAATGCCTTCATTGCCTTCATCGACCTTGAACCAAAGTTCGGCCAGACGGCCGGGCACGGCATCCTGCTTCACCCCGAAGGACGGAATGGTCCATGCGTGAATCACGTCGGCACCGGTGACTTGAACGACAATTGTCTTTCCGGTGGGAATGACAACGGCGGTGTCCGTGGCCAACAGGAATTCATCGGGGCTGTATCCAGCGTTTTCGACCGCTTGGGGACTTCCAAGCATGAACGACTCGAAGGCGAGCCCCTCTTCGGGATATTCATAGCCCCAATACCATTGATAGCCGGTGGCTTTGATTGTGAGGTCCGCTTCCGGAATTTCCTGCTGCTTGAACAGCGCGGGTAGTGAGAACGCCCCGACGAAGACCAGGATAACGACCGGAATTAGGGTCCAGGCCACCTCAATCTGGGAATTATGGGTGAACGCGGCGGGCTCTGGATTGGCACGACGGTTGTAGCGGAGGATGACGATGAGCAGAAGCAGCATCACAAACACGGAAATCACCGAAATGATGATGAGAACCATGTTATCAAGCCAATGCAGATCGCGGGCGAGTTCGGTCACAGCCGGCTGAAAGCCAGTGCCTCTCGGTTCGGGCTTGCCAATGCTCCTGAGACTTTCCTGCGCCGTCGCGGAGGCACCTGTCAGCACCAAGCCGATTAAAGCCATAAGGCCGGAGACTGTCATATGAAGACGCATATCTGTTTCCAGTTCGGTTTTGCGGATCGACACGCTGCGTTCCCGGACCCACCGGATAAATAGCGGGACCCCATTGCCTCTTTGTCGGAGTGAAACCATAATACGAAGAGGCTCTCAAGCAATTCCTTTGCGGCATTCAGCCGCTTTTCCTGCGTCGGCCGGGTTTATGAGGACAGGATGACACACGCTCCCTTCCGCCCTTTCGAAACCACCCTTGATCGGGAGACCGCGCTCTCTGCGCTACGCGATGCGGTGGCGGGCGCTGACGACGGCGAGCTGTTTCTGGAGCTGCGGCGCTCAGAGTCGCTCACATTCGATGACGGGCGGGTCAAGGCCGCGAGTTACAACGCATCCGAGGGGTTCGGGCTGCGCTCCGTGCGCGGGGAAACGGCGGCATACGCCCATTCGACCGAGATTTCGGAAGCCGCCCTGAAACGGGCGGGCGCGACGGCGCGTCTGGCCATCGGAAACGGTGGAGGTGCGCTGGACATGCCTCCTAAGCTTACGAATACGAAGCTTTATTCCGATGCGGATCCGATGGAGGACGCATCGTTTTCGGTTAAGGTCGAGACATTGCGCGAGATAGACGCGTATGCCCGCGACCTTGACCGGCGCGTGGTTCAGGTCTCGGCCTCGATCGCTACCTCCATGCAGGAGGTGGAAATTCTCCGACCCGAAGGAGTTCTGGTGCGGGATGTCCGGCCCATGGCGAGACTGAACGTGGCGATCATTGTCGAAGAGGGGGGACGGCGCGAGTCGGGGTCGAACGGCGGTGGCGGGAGAGTGGGGCTTGAAGGGCTGATCACCCCCGAGAATTGGAAAGCCGCGACACGCGAAGCGCTGAGAATCGCTCTTGTGAACCTGTGTGCGGAACCCGCTCCCGCCGGCGAGATGGACGTGGTTCTGGGCGCTGGTTGGCCGGGGATTCTGCTTCATGAGGCCGTGGGTCACGGTCTTGAGGGAGATTTCAACCGCAAGGGCACATCCGCCTTCGCGGGACTGGCCGGACGGCGCGTCGCGGCTGAGGGCGTTACGGTTCTTGATGACGGCACTATCCCGGAACGTCGCGGATCGATCACGGTCGATGACGAAGGCACGCCGTCAGGCAAAAACGTCCTGATCGAGGACGGCATCCTGATCGGATATATGCAGGACCGGCAGAACGCGCGGCTTATGGGTGTCGCCTCAACCGGGAACGGTCGGCGGCAAAGCTACGCCCACATTCCGATGCCCAGAATGACGAACACCTACATGCTCGGCGGCGATGCGGCGCCGGAAGCGCTCGTGGCGGACCTACGGGACGGAATCCATGCCGTCGGCTTCGGCGGCGGGCAGGTCGATATAACCAACGGTAAGTTCGTGTTTTCCTGCACCGAAGCCTATCGGGTACGGAATGGAAAGGTCGGTGCGCCGGTCAAGGGCGCTACATTGATCGGCGACGGCCCGACGGCTTTGCGGAAAATAAGGGCGATCGGAAACGATATGTCTTTGGATCCGGGCGTGGGTAATTGCGGCAAAGCAGGCCAATGGGTGCCGGTCTGCGTGGGGCAGCCCACCCTGCTGATGGGCGGACTCACGGTCGGGGGATCGGAAAACGCCGCGTAGAGCGGCTGATCGGGCACCAGATCGAACGACGGCCGCGCGGCTTTCGGGGTTTCGGTTCGCACACAGTCATAGGCAACGCGGTTCTCGGCAAACATCACTTGTAAGTCGAGGTTGCCTCTTCAAAATCGAAATCAGGATGATCCCATTCCTTCGATCAATGCTGAACTGACCGTTCTTATGGGCTGGGTAGAGGGGGTCTCTATTGAGCCCCATCCCTAACGGATCCGGACGAGCGGGATTGCCGCATCCGGTTCCGAATGCCTCGATTTCGGCCGTACGTTTCCGTTTCATGAACGGATCGGTGAAGTCCGGTGTCGTCATTCCGTCCGCCTTCCGTGGTTTCGTTGGCATGATGCCGCCCCTTCCATCCGGCGGGTTCCGATGACCACGGCCGCCCATCCCCGCCCGGTACCATCAATGCACCACCACTACCCGCACCGCTTCCCCTAGGTTTGGTGTTTCGCGGTCCGGTACCGTCTAGAATATGCCCTTTCGTGTCGTCGCTTTCGCACTTCCACCCCGGCGCATGATTGCCCTGGCGGGCCGGGGTTCCGGTTGCTTGACCGGGTCGCTTCCTTTCCCGGCTCCCGCGTTGTCGGACGATTCGGGGCCTCCCGGGTTCCGCGGCGGGCGATCCCCTGACCCGTCACCGCGTCGACAGGTTCGGATCATATCGTTTCCTCCCCCTATCCACGGCTTTGCCTGGCGCAAGGCAGTCACATGGTTCTTTGGAACGGAAGGCTGGTGGATATCAGGTGTTTCGACCGATAGAAGAGCGACTGGAATGCAGGCCGTCGCACTTTGAGAGTTTGAATCATAAGTCACTGATATGATCAAACCATTGTTTTTCATGGAGTTGACGCCCTCGCCACCCGCCTGGGCGGGAACCGGCGGGCGGCCAGCGTTCGTTCGTGCCTCACTCACGCCCGAACCGGTGGCGCGTGATGCCTCACCCCGGATGCCGGCGGATTCCCGCAGAGGCGCCCGCAGTCCTTCGACAGGCGGCGGCACCGGCCCATCCCGGCGAAGGTCCGCTCCACAACCCACCGGCGGCAGGGAACCGTGAACCCCTTGACATCCTCCGGTTTTCCGACGGTCCCGGTCACGTCCGGCAACCCCATCCCCCCAGGCCGCTCCCGCGGCTTCGGACCCGGGTGGCCACCGTCGGCGAACGGCCTGCACACCGTGTGCACACCGTGTGCACACCGTGGGCACCGTCTCCGGCGGCTCCGCGGTCAGGTCCGGTGCGCCGTCCCGGTCCTGGATGTCGGCGGTGTAAACCGTCATGACGACCGGTGTGCCGCCGGCGTCCACGATCAGGTGCCTTTTCCTCCCCTTCACCTTCCTGCCGGCGTGGTGGCCGCGGGGGCCGCCGCTCTCCGTGGTCCTCACCGACCGGCTGTCGACCGGGGCGGCGGTCGGCTCCGCGGAGCGCCCCGGACACCGCCGCGCGGGGTCCCGGAGACGATGCACGATACGCTCCGGGAGCCCGCTCCGCCGCCATGCGTGAAAATGGTTCCGGTCGGTGGAAAACGGTGGATATCCAGAGGGTGACGCGCGCCACCGGCATCCCGTGGACAGGATATACCGGACCGCGTCGGACACCGACCGAAGGTCGACCCCGCGCGGCCGTCCCATCCTTCCCCGCTTCGGCGGCATCGGCCCGATGACGGTCCATTCGGCGTCGGTCAGGTCGTTTTGACCGTAGTCGTCCGGGCGCTTATGGAGCTGTTGGGTGGTCCTGTCCCGGGGCATGGCTCTCTCCGTATCTGGGTGCGTTCACCAACCGGAATGCCACATCCTGCGGGACCACTCAACTTATGGAACAAACTCTGAGTCACCAAGCTTCCGGGGTCGCTACGCTCCACGCTGACGGATGCCAGTTTCCACCGCCTTGCATCCAACTTTGAGACAGTGGTCTCCGACCTCTTTCGGAAGCGGAACAGACGTCGCCCATCGGATCGGAATGGCGGAGAAACGCGTTCGTGGCGCCGGTGTCAGTCAACGGGCAAACCGCTTGGAACGTGATCGGGGCGCCCCATGGGCCGCTCCATCGCGGTTTCCCCTGTCAAAGCGTTCAGGAAAGCGACAATATCGGCGATCTGCGTCTCGGTGATAGAGGGAAGGTCGATATCGATAGCCGAAACCTGCCGCTGCATCTCGAGACGGTCCTGGAAGACCACGAAATCAGTCGAGGCGAGCCAGGGCGCCGATGGAAGAAGCACCATTCCGCTATTCCAGCGAGCATTGCTCTCCAGTGGATCCACGTGATGGCGGACCATGTCATCGAGTTCCGGCATGGCTCCGTTATGACCGTAAGGGGCCGTCAAAGCCACGTTTCTAAGGAACGGCACCCGGAACCGATAGGCGTCCTCAAGCTTATCGCTTTCCGCCATCCGACCGACATCGCGAACCGTCGGATCAAATTGTCTTGTCCGGCCCGGCCCATACTGCGGAAGACCGAGCGCATGGAACGTCTGGTCGCTGAGAAGAGGGCCGCTATGGCATCCCGAACAGCCCGCATCACCGAAAAACAGGTTCATTCCTCGCAGCTGCTGTCCGTCAAGCACATCCTTGTCGCCCTCAATATATCTATCGAAAGGACTGTCGTTGTTGCGGAATTCGGTGCCGATGAACGCGGCGATGACATTGGCGATCTCAACGATCGTTATGTCCACCGGGTCTTCAATATGATCGAAGGCGGCGACGAACAACCAGCCGTATTCCTCGATTCCACGCACGCGCTTGGCGATTATCGGCCAACCCAGATCTATGCGGTCCTTGATCGCGCCCGCGACTTCGTTTTCGCCCGCCTGACCGGCCATTTCGGCATCGGACGCCATGGGAAAGAGCGCCTGCGCGGCGAGAAGCGAATTCAGACCCCTAGGTAGGAACTCCTCGGCTGGAGTGTTGAAACCGTTGCCATAAAGATCGGACTCGCTGATGCGCCCGTCATGGAACATGAACCGAACGTTATGCGCCCCAAGGTTCCAAAGCGCGGGAGCGTTGCGCGGAATTCGCTTCTGAACCCGGTCCTTTCCGTCCCCCGCCGTACGGTTCGGGCCGACACCCTGACCGCCTTCGCCGATGCCTAACGAAAGTCCATCCGAACTGCCCAGATCGTGGTGATGGCACGTACCGCAGGAAATGTTTTTATTACCTGAAAGAATCTTGTCATAAAACAGCAGTTGGCCAAGAGCGGCCTGCCTTTGGTCGAACTGTATGAAATCGTCTTCCGTCAGCGGCTTCGGAAGGTCAATGGCGGCGGCGGGCAGGGCCGTAACCAATGCGAGGATCGAACCGTGAAACGTGGCTTGAATACCTATGTTCGCGCGAGCGCTTTCCTGTTGGGCGTCCTCTTCTTCCTCCCGGCGCTGGCCGAGATAGAAGAGGCGCGAGACCTGATGGAAGCGGGTAGATTTGAGGAGGCACGCGAAGCGCTTTGGCCAGCCGCGAGATCCGGAAATGCCGAAGCCGAAGAGCTGATCGGCGTGATGTATGCACTTGGGCTTGGCGTTGAAAAGGACGAGGTTCGCGCCATGGAGTGGTACCTGCGTTCGGCGATGAAAGGGCATCCGGGAGCGCAGTCGGGCGTTGGATGGTATTACGAAGTCGGAATCGGACTTCCCGCACCGGATCTGGTTCGCGCCTATATGTGGTACGTGTTGAGTGCGATCGGAGGCGACCCAGACGCGGCGATCAGTCTCGAGGAAGTAATAAAGAAGATGTCTGCGGAACAGATCGAACATGCTCAGGTGCTAATCGATGATTATCGGGTTTGGCTCTACCCTTTCCGGTAGCCCCAGGACTGTCAATCGCAGCGAAGCCATCGACAATGCCCAATCGAAGATCTAGCCGCCCGATTGGGCTCCAACGCCGTAAATACCGGCGTTGTTAGCTTAAATTAGGGTTTTCGGAAATTCACATTCGGCTTTAGGCCGCATAAGCGGTGAAACCGGAAGGCGATCGGCAAACAGTCCGTAAAATATGGATCGCCAGAGACTCGCGAAAGTTCGTTAACTGGACGGATGCGGATTGGACCACCCATGCTAATTTCGCTTCGTCCGGATGCGACGAGCTATGCCCGAAAGTTGGTGACGGGGCCTGAGGGGCGGCATATCATGGCGGTGGAACGAACGCCGTCAATTCCCGATGGGAAAGGGATATGCCACATGACCGGGTCTGCGGTGAAACGGTTCGAACGTCCATCGGGGTTTTCACCGGATCCGCTGGCGGAGGTGATCGGGGCCGGAGCGGGGGAGCTGCCCGCCGCCGCCGTCCGGGCCGGACGCGGAGGGGCCGTTCTCCTCGACGGTGACGGGACCGGGGCGACCTGGAAGGAGGAATGCGGGGCCTGGAGGAGCCGCCGGAGCCCGGCGTCGGCGCGCCCGGCTTCCGGGCGGCGCTTCGCGATGTCCTTCCGAAGACGCCGGAGCGGCGCCGCCGTGTCCACGGGACCGCCGACGTCACCGGGTCGCCGCCCGGGTCGCTCAGGGAACGGGACAGGTCCGGTCTTCATGGAATCCGGATGGCCGGGACGAAGGACGGCGCCAACGCGGCCTTCGACCGCTTCGTCGGAAACCACGGCGTGAAATACGGGAAGGCCGTGGACAGGCCGGTCAGGGACCGGGACGGGCTTCCCGCCTTCCACCATTTCCCGGCGGAGCGCCGCAGGCACATCGGGACCACGGACCCCACCGGGAGCGTGTTCTCCACCGTTCGCGGCCGGACCCGCAGGACCCGGGCCTGCCTAAGCCGAAAGACCGCCCTTCCGATGGTTCGCCGCCTCATGATGTCCGCGAAGGACAGCCGGCGCAGGCTCCCGGCGCCGAACCGGCTCCCGGAGGTCATAAGGGGGGGTGTTCAGTGACGGGACAATACAGGAAAGCGCCGCAGCCTGATCGGACCGGCCCCGTCACCAACTTTCGGGCAAAACTCGATGCGACGGCGACTGTCATGAACTTTGTTCGGATCCACTGTGGTCGACACCTTTAACATTAACCCACTGTGTTTGTCCCCGACATCGGTTGCCACTTGGACGGGAATCCCTCATGAAGCCAGCATCGCAGGAATGTGGAAAGGACTTTGGCCATCTCGGGATATCATCATTGCCTGCGTGATCACGGTCCGACGAAATATCCTACGAGGTTTCACCCGCGGCGATGATCGGAGTGGATGTCTGACCATGCGGATGAGCGTCAGCATCCGAACGACCCCGTTGACTGCATGTATTAGGATATGTAATTTGAAGCATAGCCGAGAGCGGATCTTTTGTAGAATGGGCCTTGAGCCGCATGGATATCCGGGCTTCCGACCTACGGCAGCGAAAGGGGCCGGTAATGAGGCACTTTGAGGCGAAGCTGAACGTTATGTCGCTTACGCACCCCAACGCGCTTCATCCTCCCGCATTAACAGGTCGAAGCCATCATCCGGTCAGTCGCGGAGACTGGCATGACCAAGGGTCGTTGAAGATTGCCACAGGTGCCGGAATTAAGTGTCGTCAACCAGCGAACCCGCAACGGACTGTAAACCGTGAATGATATGCCCCCTCTCCATCAAGCCGCGAAAGCCGGTGATGCCGGAACACTGCGCGAACTGATTGACGCCGGAGCCGACGTCGACGCGCATGACCGGAACGGCATGACCTCGCTTCATCATGCCGCGCAAGCCGGCAACGATGAAGCGGTGAGCATCCTGCTAGACGCTGGCGCCGATTTGGAGGCTGGCGTCAAGTGCGAGATGCATTCGGGTTGGACCGCCCTTCATCATGCGGCCGCGACGGGAAGCGATAGAACGGTGGCTACCTTACTTGATGCCGGGGCTAATTCTACGGCCTGTGACGAAAGTGGCTGGTCACCGCTTCATCGGGCGGCATTGTTTGGCAACGAAACGACGGCGAAAAAGCTTTTGGACGCCGGAATCGATATCGAGGCCCGCGACGGAAGCGGCTGGACAGCTCTTCAAAGGGCTGCGCTGCTTGGCAATGATGGGGTCGTGAAAACGCTTCTGGACGCCGGAGCTGACGTCACCGTTGCCGACGAACAGGGCCGGACCTCCCTTCACTTTGCGGCTTGGATCGGCAGCACCGAGGTGGTGAACGCCCTTCTGGATGCAGGCACCGATATCAACGCACATGACCGAAACGGAGTGACCCCCCTGCACCTTGCCGCGAGGACCGGCAACGACGGGACGATGTGTGCCCTGATTGACGCGGGGGGGGATCTGGAAGCCCGCATCAAGAATGACCAGCATTCAGGCTGGACGCCCCTTCATTATGCCGCCGAGGCAGGTAACAAAAGCACGGTGAATGCGCTTCTGGGCGCTGGAGCCGACCTTATGGCACCTGACGCTGGCGGCTGGTCTCCGCTTCACCGTGCGGCATTTCTCGGCAATGACGCGATTGTGAGCTTATTTCTGGACGCTGGTGCGGATATCGAAGCCTGCGACGACGACGGCTGGACTCCGCTTCACCGTGCGGCGCTGCTTGGCAACGACAAAACGATAAAGGTACTGCTGACCGCCGGAGCCAACCTTTCGGTCCGGGTTGAGCACGGTCTAACACCACTCCATAATGCTGCGGGGGCAGTCAGCGAATCGACGGTCGAGGCCCTTCTTGATGCCGGCGCGGATATCAAGGTTCGCGATGGGTTCCGCAGGACTCCCCTTCATCTTGCCGCTTGGATCGGCACCGTCGGGGCGGTGAAAGCCCTTCTCGATGCCGGCGCGGGCATCGAGGCGCATGATCGTAGTGGATGGACACCCCTTCACTACGCAGCTTCGCTACGCGGTCCTATCATGGTGAACGCCCTGCTGGATATGGGTGCCAATCCGGAAGCCAGAACCAGAGACGGTGAAATCCCCGTCGACATGGCGGAGGAAAACGAAGTGCTGGCGAACACCGACGCATATCGGAGGTTGGATGGAGCGCGGGAACGTCTGAACAAGGCAATGAAACGGCCATGATCGGCAGCCTCCCACAATTATTTCGCGGCAACTGACATGGTGCCGCCGAGACCGCCCTCAGTCTGCTCAAGCCCTTTCGGCAATCCGCGGCTATCCAGTTTCGGTCTTGAATTTCAGCGGAACCTCTCTGTCCCATCGAATAGGAAAAGTCAGGCGGATTTTCTAGGCGGTTATGGTTCCAGCGCCCCGCACCCTACTCGGGAACACACGCGCATGTTGGTAATCGATGATTTCATGACAAACCGGTTGCGCGACCCGTACGGGTTTGACCCGTCCACGTCGCGGCATGATCGGAATGTTACCGGTCCCGTTGCGAAATGACCAAACAGGACGGATACCAACCCTTCGTCGGCAGGCCAAGACCATCTATGAACAGTACCGTCAACCTACGCACGGCACGACCTAGGATCGGACGTTGCCATCGCTTCGCTGTTTCCCGTCTCAATTCAAGTCATGGAGCGAAGCCTGTCGCTCTCCCATGCCTTACCGTGATGTCCCCGGGTAGTGAGACGCTCCGCATCCCTGGTGTCGATCCATAGCGATATTTCACGAGCGGAACGAACCGGGACCGACGGATCCGTAGTCGCCGGTTTCCTGAGGCGGATCTCCGTAGCATCCGATCCGCGGACGCTGGAGGG
This sequence comes from uncultured Rhodobacter sp., assembly GCA_965201085.1. Taxonomy (GTDB): domain Bacteria; phylum Pseudomonadota; class Alphaproteobacteria; order Rhodobacterales; family Rhodobacteraceae; genus JAPOUP01. The sequence goes on from CBDAVS010000047.1 coordinate 192,894, forward strand.
ACCTCCGGGAATCCGACCTGCCGGACTCGCAATCGCCAGCTTCACTCGCTAAAGGGACACCATGATGCAGGAGCCAATTCCGCTTGCACGGGAACTTGTCCTGATCGGTGGCGGGCATACGCACGCGCTGGTCCTCCGACGCTGGGGCATGGACCGTCTTCCCGAAATCCGCCTGACCCTGATAAACCCTGGACCCGAGGCTCCCTATACCGGAATGCTGCCCGGCTATGTCGCCGGACACTATGTTCGGGACGATCTCATGATCGATCTGGTAAGGCTGGCACGGTTTGCAGGTGCCCGAATGATATTGGGCACCGCCGAGGCGATCGATCTTGCCAATCGCAGGATCCACATTCGGGGCCACCATCCGGTTCATTACGATATCGCTTCCATAAACATCGGCATTGGCTCCGGATTGCCCGAACTTCCGGGATTTTCCGAACACGCCATCGCCGCCAAACCACTTGAACCCTTCGCCACCGCATGGCTCGAATTCCGGGCCGCCGTATCGAAGGGACGCGAAGCGGCGCGGTTCGCCATAATCGGCGGCGGCGTCGGCGGTGCTGAACTGAGCCTCGCCATGGCCGAAGCGATGAAGGCGGATGGCCGGTTAGCGGAAATAACCGTCATCGAACGGGCCGACGCAATGCCCGGTCTTGGCAGTGGTGCCCGAAAAGCCCTGCTGGCGGACCTGAAGCGACGCGGTATTCTCCTTCTGGAAGGTGTCACTGTCAAATCTGTCAACGCGGAGGGCGTAATGCTGTCCGACAATACGGAAATTCCTGCACGGTTTATCGTCAGCGCGGCGGGAGCCAAACCACAGAACTGGCTTGCGTCATCCAAACTCGAACTGTACCACGGCTTCGTGGCCGTCGATGCTTCTTTGAGGACTTCCGATCCATACGTGTTCGCCGCCGGTGACTGCGCGCAACTGCCAGACCCTTGCCCCAAGGCCGGTGTGTTCGCCGTACGACAGGCACCCGTGCTGTTTCACAACCTACGTGCCGCGTTTACCGGAGCGGCGAGGCGCAGATACCGCCCTCAACGCGACTTTCTCAAACTCATATCCCGAGGCGACAAAAGCGCCGTCGCCGACAAATATGGTGGGCGGCTGAAGGGTCGTTACCTCTGGCAAAGCAAAGACCGAATCGACCGCAGATTCATGGCCAAGTTCAAGTATCTGCCCGAAATGCCCACACAGGACGTCCGGACAGGATACAGAACGAACATTGAGAGCACCGTAGGTAACAGGCCACTCTGTGGAGGATGCGGTGCCAAGATCGGCGGCGAGGCGCTCGCCGCGGTGCTGGCCGCTTTGCCCCGAAGCAAGCGCAGCGACATCGAGACCTTGCCTGGCGACGATGCTGCGGTCCTCCGCGTCGGCAATACACGGCAGGCGGTGACAACGGACCACCTTCGGGCCTTCACGGACGATCCCTGGATATGTTCACGCATCGCGGCCGTCCACGCGATGGGGGATATCTGGGCGATGGGTGCGAAACCGCAGGCGGCCTTCGCGACCGTGATTCTGCCGCGAATGACCGAGCCGCTGCAGCGCGTATGGCTTGCGGAAATCATGGCGGCGGCATCGGAAGTCTTCACCGATGCCGGAGCTGCGATCGCGGGTGGACACAGTTCGCTTGGCAGCGAGCTTACCATCGGCTTCACCGTCACAGGATTGCTGGAGCATCCCGCAATAACGCTCGGTGGCGCCGAACCGGGCGACGCGCTCATTCTCACCAAACCGATCGGCTCCGGTACGATCCTCGCCGCTGAAATGGCCCTGAAGGCCCGTGGTGAATGGTGGATGCGAACGTTGGACGCAATGCAGCGGTCACAGAGCGATGCGGCGGAAATACTGTCCGGTGCCCATGCCATGACGGATATTACGGGTTTCGGTCTCGCCGGGCATCTGATGAATATATGCACGGCATCGGGAGTCGCCGCGCACCTCGATCTCTCGGCGATACCCATGTTTGAAGGTGCCAGGGAACTGTCCGCAAAGGGCGTCAGGTCAACGCTTCACCCGGAGAACCGAAAAGTCGCGTCACGCATGCGCCTTCCGGGCACCGAAATCGATGAACTGCTGTTCGACCCGCAGACCGCCGGAGGTCTGCTCGCCGCCGTGCCATCGGTGATCGAGGAAGACGTTCTCCGCGCGCTCCTGGACGCGGACTACCCCGCCACCGGAATCGGTCGGATCGTCGAAGGTTCCCCGTTCATCGACGTGGCCTAGCAAAGACGTGACACCACCTCCGTTATGCGGTCGGCGGCGCGGTTAAGATCGGAATCGCCGAGATCTTCGAGTCCGATTTCCTCGGATACGGTCGCTTCCCGGCCCGAACGTGACTTATCGTACCGAGTGTCATAATGCCGTCGCATCAAGTCCGCGGCCAAAGCTTCGAATCGTCCGACCGCCACCAGATCCTGCCACACCCTTACCTGCGCGTGCCCATGGAATCTCCTGAGTTCCGAAAGGGTGCCCTTGAGAACGGATCGGTCAGCGGTCAGATCAGCGTAGGCCCGGGAGAGATACCGGGCACGGGCGTCAAGTGGTGCCGACAGTCCGATCCTGGGAGCGGCGCACATCGAACGCCAGAGTGACTTTGGCACCTGCAGATCGCCCACCCTGCTTGATTCCGCCTCCATCACCGTCACGCGATCTGGGTCGAGACCGACAAGAGCCTTCGCCAACGCGCTCTCGAAGGATTTCTGTGTCGGCTGAGCACCTCCGACAGCACCGAACAGTGACCCACGATGAGAGGCAAAACCCTCCAGGTCCAGGGTCTGAACCCCGCGTACCGATAGCCTGCGCAGAAGTTCGGTCTTGGCGGTCCCGGTATTTCCATCAAGCAACACCAGACGGTGAGGCAGCGGAAAGTCGCTCAGCATCGCAACCACAAGACGGCGATAGCTTCGATACCCACCCTCCAGAAGCTCGACGCGCCATCCGATCCGCGTGAGAATCGATGCGAACGACCCCGAGCGCTGCCCGCCCCGCCAGCAATAGACGAGAGGGTGCCAATCCCCGGTCCTTTCGTTGAGGACGCCCTCGATATGGTTGGCCGCGTTTCGGGCGACGAGCGCCGCGCCAACCATACGCGCCCTGAACGGTGACTCCCGCGTGTAGATCGTGCCAACCCGAGCGCGCTCGTCATCGGACAGAACCGGTAAGGAAAGGGCGCCCGGAATATGGTCAACGGCAAATTCCGCCTGTGAACGCACATCGAGAATGTCATCGAAGGGCGCGGCGAGAATTTCATCCAAGCTGGTGAGTCTGAACGTCATGCAATCAAGTTTACCCATATGCGCCGGGGTTAACCAACACCCGGCCCGACCTCACAGCCGCGCACGGCTGTCGCTGAGTCCCTGTCCCGCGACCAAGCGCACACGCCAGCATAGTCCGGCCGATTATCCCCAGAATCACGGTTCATAAGTGGAGTTCAGAGGTCGGTCGGTATACCCGGTCTCGTTTCCAAGCCGTATCGGGAGAAGCCTGTACATGCCGAATGTTCAGGAGAGGTTGATCCGGCTCGCGTCGATATGGCTTTCGGATTTCATCCAAAGTCACACGTCACTTGCCCGAACGGGCCAAAATCCGCTTGGATTTGGCTGCCAGACGGTGCCTCGACCGGTCTTACGAAGCTGCCCGACAACACCACCTGCCCGGAATCGATGCCCTGCCCATATTGTCCCAGCCTGTTGGCGAGCCAAGTCACCGACAGCACGGGATCATCCAGCACGCCGGCCCCAAGCCCCGTCTCCTCCACCTCACCATTCCTCCCGACGATCGCACCAACCCAACGCAGATCGACATTCTCGACCTTATGGCGTTCGTTGCCCAGCACGATACCCGCATTCGCGGCGTTGTCCGCTATGGTATCGTATATACGACGCGAATCGCCTGTCTGTGGGTCCCGCCGGACAATCCGTGTGTCTAGAATTTCCAATGCCGCCACGACATGATCCGTCGCATCGAGGACGTCCTCACAGGTAACTCCCGGTCCGCGCAATGATTTCCTGGTGACGAAAGCGATCTCGGCCTCGATCCTAGGTTCGATGAACCTGCCTTCAGACACGGTGGCGCCATTCGCGAAGACCATATCGTCGAACAGGAGCCCGCTATCAGGTATATCAATTCCAAGCGCATCCCGCATGGCCTTGCTGGTCAGTCCGATCTTCCACCCGATCACCGAAGCTCCCGCCGCCAGCTTGCGTAAACACAGATCCGCCTGAATCTCGTAGGCGTCATCCATCGTCATTTCCGGATGCTTTCGGGTAAGCAGGCCAATCTGACGGCGATAGCGCTCCGCTTCGAAAAGCGCCGCGCCGGCAGAGGTGACCTCTTCCGGGCTCAGCATTCGTCGACCACCCCGTTTCGAAGGACGCCGATGCCTTCCGCCTCCACCTCAATTTGGTCGCCGGGTTGTAGAAATTCAGGCGGTTCCAAACGGGCACCCGCCCCCGTGGGCGTGCCGGTAACAATGATGTCACCCGGTACGAGGGTCGTGAATGTCGAAATATATTCGATCTGCCTCGGCACCGAAAACAGCATCCGGCCAGTACGGTCATCCTGCCTGACCCGCCCGTTGACACGCGTTGTCAGACGAATGTCCTCCAACTGTGACGGATCCTCGAACGGAACGAGCCAAGGCCCCATGGAACCCGAACATTCCCAGTTCTTGCCCTGGGTGACATTGAATTTCGCATGCCTCACCCAATCACGAATCGTACCCTCGTTGCACAGTGTCAGCGCGGTGATGTGTCCGAAAGCGTCCTGTCGGGGGATTCGGCGCCCCGCCTTGCCAATCACGATCGCGACCTCGCCTTCGTAATCAAGCCTATCGGACTCAAACGGGCGGACCAGCGGACTTTCATGACCAACGAATGAACGGGCGAAACGGGGAAACAGGGACATAAATGCGGGCGCTTCTTTACCGTCCCTGTATTCGGCGTTGCGATCCGGATAGTTAACGCCAACGCAGATTATTTTCTCGGGCGCCGGGATCGGGATCTCGAACTCCCATTCCGAATGCGTCGCCTGACGGCCTGTGGCCGCACGGACCAATTCCCTCAATCCTCCATCCGCGAGGACCTCGCTTAGGCTTGGCCAATGCGGAAACTCCGGCGAAAGCGCGACGAAACCGCTTCGGTCCACCACTCCGTACAGCCTTTGACCTTCCACCCGAACTGTTGCGATTCCCGTCACCTCCGCTCCACTTCCAATCATGGTTTTCGGTTTCCCCGTCCGCGACGTTCAAGGTGCGATGATCGGCTGCGCCGTCAGCGTAGGCTCTTTCGGCTGCGTATCCGCGAAGACGCTCCCCTCCTCGAACCAGGATCTTGGCGCGGGGGCACCCCATAAAGTCTGGCGCTGGGGATCCTTCAGATCCCACCTTATCGGCTCGTGGTCAGGATCGACCGTCTGGTAATCCGAACAGTAAAACTCGATTCGGTTTAGATCGGGATCGCGCACGTAAAGGAAGAAGGCGTTGGAAATACCATGTCGCCCGGGTCCACGTTCAATGGCTTCGAGCCAGCCGGTTGTCGACATGATGTCCAGCAGGTCGATGATGTTAAGCGGATTGGCTGTCCAGAACGCCGAATGGTGCAGCCGAGGGCCAACACCGTTGGTGAAGGCGATATCATGCACGCCGCCCTTTCGGTGCATCCAGACCGCCCAGCATTTCCCTGACTCCGGATCCTCTGTATACTCGGTCGTACGGAATCCCAAACGGTTGTAGAACGCCACCTGCGCGTCAACATCGGCCGAAAACAGGTTGAAGTGATCGATCCGTAGTGCCTTGACCCCACGATAGAGTCCGTATTTCTGGTGAATTGGTTCCAGTCGATCCATCTTCACATAGAATTCCAGCGGCACGCCCCAAGGATCGCGTGTTCGCACGACACGCCCCATGAACGGCCGCTCCACCCAAGCCACCGGCAGCCCTTCCCGAGCGAACCAGGCCGCGGCGGTGTAAAGATCGGAATCGCCATGGAGCCTGAACCCCAATACGCCGATCTCCGCCTTTTCCACCTGCACCAGAGCGATACTGTGGTGTCCGCGCTCCTCCATCGCGCGCAGATAGAGGACACCCGGCTCCTCATGCGTTACCTGAAGACCCAGCAGATCCACGTAGAACTCTCGCGACCTCGCAAGGTCGGTCACACGGTATTCCACATGGGACAGCCGAACGATGTTGAACGGTGGATGTAGCATCGGATCCGGGACAGGCATATGCTTGCTCCTTGAATTTACCGCACGGCTTTCAGCGGGATTTTCCTAACCGCGGAATATGATGTGCACCGAGAGCGAATCCGATGTGTTTCTGTTCCATATAGAATTCGAATGACCAATCGCCACCATCACGGCCAATCCCACTCGACTTGACCCCACCGAACGGCGTCGGAAGGTGGCGCACATTCTCCGAATTCACCCATATCATGCCAGCTTCAAGTCTGTCGGCAAAGCGCAGCGCCCGCATAAGGTCATTGGTCCAAACATAGCCGGCCAGACCGAACGCCACACCATTGGCGATTTCGAGCGCTTCGTTCTCCGTCTCGAACGGAATCACCGTTAACACCGGACCGAATATCTCTTCCTGGGAGATTCGCATGCCGGGTTTTGCAGCGGTGATCAGCGTCGGGCGCACGTAATACCCGCGGTCTCCCACCCGTTCGCCGCCGGCGACGATCAGGGCCCCCTCCTGTCGCGCCACATCGAAATAGGAGATCACTTTGTCGAGATGACCTCCACTGATGAGCGGACCGATCTCCGTGTCGGGATCCATTGGATGGCCGACCTTGATGGCGTTAATGCGCTCGATAAGTTTCGCGATAAAGTCTTCGGCGATGTCCGACTGAATCAGGAGCCGGGAGGACGAAGTGCAGCGTTCCCCGTTCAACGAATAGATCATGAAGAGCACCGCATCCAACGCCCGTTCAAGATCCGCGTCATTGAACACCACCACCGGATTCTTGCCACCAAGCTCAAAATGAACACGTTTAAGCGTATCCGCGCCTTGCCGCATGATCGAGCTGCCGGTCCTGGACTCGCCCACGAAGGCGATCGCTTTGATGTCCGGATGCTCGGTCAATGCCCGACCCGCGTCCTCTCCATATCCGTTCACAACGTTCCAGACTCCCGGCGGAATCCCAGATTCATGCGCGATCTCGGCGAGAATACCCGCCGTCACCGGTGACAGTTCAGCGGGTTTGTGCACGATCGTGCACCCCGCTGCCAACGCGGGTGCGATTTTCCATGTCGACAGCATGAAGGGCGTGTTCCACGGAGTGATGACACCTACCGGCCCGATCGGCACCCGGGTGGTGATGTTCAGAAGGGTCCGCGACGGAAGCGTCTGGCCATCCCTAGCGGCGGGTGCCCGATCGGCGAAAAACCGGAAATTCTCCGCACCCCGAAGAGCGGCCTTTGACATGAAGCGGATCGGCTGCCCTGTATCCCAGCTTTCGCAAAGCGCGATTTCCTCGGCACGCTCGACGATCCGGTCAGCGATCCGACGGAGGATTTTCCTACGTTCCTCACCCGGAAGTTCCCTCCAGGCCGGAAACGCGTACCTTGCGGCTCTGGCCGCGGCATCGATGTCATCGGCACCGCCTTTGGCAACCTCGCAGATCACGCTGCCGTCAACGGGACTTTCGGAGCGGAACACCGCATTGGAAGCCGATGTGACCGATTCGCCACCGATCAGGTTTAGCGAACCCTTGGTCCTGACCGGTTCCAGATAGGTGTCAAGCCTGCCCACGCTGTCCTGCAGTTCAGCCATTCCTTGCCTTCCTTTCGATCCAACCGCCGACGGTATTGATTTTCGGAGCCAGCTTCGCGTCGATTTCCCGGACTTCAAGCGACACCATCACCGGTTGCGCCGCGATGACATCCGCGAGGTACGTTTTCGCCGCATCGAAGAGCGAAGCCGCCACCTGTTCCTTCACCTCCTGCGGTCGCCCCTCGCGCAGACGCACCGAGATATCGACATATCCATGGGCCGGGTCGCCATCCGCGATCGCGACATGGTCGGCCTTGAACGCACGGACGCGCACACCGGATTCGGGCAACGCCCGAAGGCTGGACGCTCGGATGCGGAGTGCCTCGCAGAGCCCGGAGATATCCGCCACCGTCTCCAGATTGGCGGAGTAGTCGATGATCAGATGTGGCATGGTTCACCTCTTTGCTTAACATGTTAAACGATGTATCGGCAACGTCAATGGTGAGCGTTCCGAACTTGGACTGTGAAGGTTTGAAGCATCGGTGAAGTGTCGGATATGAATTCATTCACTGGTCCCGCGACCAACACCCGTATGCAGGATCTGAGGGCGACATCGCGGTCCCTACCCATTGCGCTTCTACGCGCAAGGGAACGTATCATGGGTCCGATTCGGACAATGCTTGCGGAGGCAAACGTAACGGAACAGCAGTGGCGTGTGCTTCGCGTTCTTGAGGAGCGGGGGGCCTCCGACGCAACCGGTGTGGCAAAAGCCGCCTGTGTGCTGATGCCGAGCCTCACAAGGATCATCCAGAGTCTGGAGCGGAAGGGATATTGTGTCCGCTGCGTCGATTCCGATGACCGTCGACGCGCGATGATCGAGATAACGGGTGCGGGCCGAGCGGTGGTCGAGGACAACATTACCGAAAGCAACCGTATTTTCGCTGAACTCGAAGCTCAATTCGGCAAGAACAGACTCGAAAGGCTTCTGGATATGCTAAGCGATCTGAGTGGCCAGGACTGATCATTCGATCATGTAACTCGCCCCAATACGGATTGGTTCCCGCTTACCGGTCTCCATTCTTTGGGGTGGCCAATCGAGCTATGCCCGAAAGTTGGTGACGGGGCCGATCCGATCAGGCGGCGGCGCTTTCCTGTATTGTCCCGTCACTGAGCACAACCCCCTTATGACCTCCGGGAGCCGGTTCGGCGCCGGGAGCCTGCGCCGGCTGTCCTTCGCGGACATCATGAGGCGGCGAACCATCGGAAGGGCGGTCTTTCGGCTCAGGCAGCCCCGGGTCCTGCGGGTCCGGCCGCGAACGGTGGAGAACACGCTCCCGGTGGGGTCCGTGGTCCCGATGTGCCTGCGGCGCTCCGCCGGGAAATGGTGGAAGGCGGGAAGCCCGTCCCGGTCCCTGACCGGCCTGTCCACGGCCTTCCCGTATTTCACGCCGTGGTTTCCGACGAAGCGGTCGAAGGCCGCGTTGGCGCCGTCCTTCGTCCCGGCCATCCGGATTCCATGAATATCCGACCTGTCCCGTTCCCTGAGCGACCCGGGCGGCGACCCGGTGACGTCGGCGGTCCCATGGACCCGTCCATGACGGCGGGGACGTCCTTCCCACCATACCCGTCGGCCCCGGTCACCGCGTGCATACGCCGGCGGTCGCCGTCCGGACGGGGCGTGAAACAGCCCCCGTCCGCCCATACGTACACGAAACGCCTGCCGTTTGGATTCCTCTTACGTCGGGTCCCGTACCCCTCCTTCCGGGTCGCCCCGTCACCGTCGAGGAGGACAGCCCCTCCGTGTCCGGCCCGGGAAACGCCGCGGTCGCCTCTCCGAAGTCACCCGGCGGGATGCCCCCGGGATACAGCCGGTGCGGCGGGTCCCCGCCCGACTTCGTCTTTCCCGGTGCAGGGCGGCACGATGGACGACCGGAACCCGATCCCGTCGCCGCCGGCGACGCCGGCCTTCCGGTCCCGCACGCACGGAACCTCGACCGGCACCCGGCCGGTCCCCGTCATCACCTCCCGCTCCGGCGGGGTCCCGTGGCGCACCACGCACCCGCGCCCCTGTTCGTCAACGAGGTGCCCGTGCCGCGCCGGGAAATCCGCGGCCCCGGCCCGGACGGCGGCGCCGGGCAGCACCCCCGCTCCGGCCCCGATCACCTCCGCCGCGGATCCGGTGGAAACCCCGATGGACGCTCGAACCGTGTCACCGTGGACCCGGTCATGTGGCATATCCCGCTTCCCATCGAGAATTGATGGCGTTACGCAACCGCCTTGACATGCCGTCCTGCACGCCCCGTCACCAACTTTCGGGCAGAACTCTGGCCAATCTCCAGAGCTATCCGGTTCGTTTTCGAGGGTGTGGCCTTTTGGGACTCTCCTTCAAAAGCCCACCGACTCCCATCGCCGCGATTTCCACATCACCAACCTCCAGACCGCAGCAAACCCGTTCCAACACCCAATCAGCACCGTTCAGTGCGGGAGAGCGCGCGCAACCCGGTAATCCGATCACCGGCCTGTCGCCCTGATGGCCGATAAACAGCAGATTACCCGGATCGACCGGCATTCCGAACCGGATAACCACTCCGCCCGCGGCGCGAACCGCTTTCGGCGCCACATCCCTTGGATCCGAGGTCGCCGACGCGGTCAGGATCAGAAGCAATTCCGCATTCGAGTTGGTCACCGCCTCCGCCAGAGGCCCCGTCCGATGCGGGACCGTCAACACTTCACTTAAATGTATGCCAAGTGCATCAAGCCTATGGCGGATTGCGCTCTCCCCCTTGCCCGGTCCAGATCCGGTATCGGTCTGGATCAAGGCCGCATCCCTGATCTTCACCGGCTGCACCCGTACCGACTCCCGCACGAGATCCATCACCCTTTGGATCGAAGTTCGGACAATCCCGTAGGATATGATCTTGATCGTCGCTACCAGCCCACCGACCCTTGTACGGGCCAGTGGTGGTAAGGTTGCGATGGTGACCAGCGGATCAACCTGATTCGCGTCCTCGATCCTTTCAACGTCCAATTTCAGGACGCCCGGTAAGCTCGCATAGACATTAACCCGACCCGTGCTGGCGTCTGTTAACCGAAGTCCAGCAGCGGCAGGATCCGTGACCATCGCCCGCGCAATCAGAGACGCGGCGGTATCTTCACCGAGATCGTCGGCATCCAGTCGCGCCACGATCACCTCACGTAATCCGACCTCCCGAATCAACGACAGGTCGGAGGCGTTGAGAATTCGTCCTTTGCGTAGCCTTTTACCGCTAACCGCAAGCGAATGGGCCAAAACCGCACCCTCGGCTTCCGAAATCGGGACCGATCCGAATTTCATTGGCCCTGCCGTAGCACCTGAGTGATCTCCGCCATGATTGACAGAGCGATTTCGGCGGGAGATTTCGAGCCTATATCGAGTCCGACCGGCGCATGGATGCGGGTGATGTCGCTGTCATCGAACCCCAACTCCCTAAGTCGGGACCTGCGCTTCGCGTGCGTTCGAACCGAGCCAAGGCATCCTAGATAGAACACATCGGAATTCAGCGCGGCGATGATGGCCGGATCGTCCAGTTTGGCGTCGTGGGTCAGCGTAACGACCGCCGTACGCGCATCGATTTCGTAGCCGGTCAGCGCCTCATCCGGCCATTCATGCAGAATGCACTCTCCGGGAAAGCGGGTCTCGGAGCCGAAAGCCTCACGCGGGTCTATCAGCACGGCATCGTATCCCGCCAGCCGAGCCATCGCCATCAGCGGCTGTGCGATGTGAACAGCCCCAACCACCGCCATGCGCAGCGGCGGGTTGTGAACGGCAACAAATGTTTCCCCTTCAAACCCCGATCTGTCGGACCTGAAGCGCCTTGCAATGGCTTCGCCGAGATCCACATCGTTGACATCCGTCAGCCGCCGTTTCCACGTCGGTATATCGATGGTATAGGCTATCTGGCGTCGGGCCTTTCTCGCGGCGCATAGCTCCGACAGCATTGTTTCGGAAATCTGTGAACCTACAGGTTCGACCATTACCCTGATGGTGCCACCACAGGCGAGGCCCACCTCGAAGGCCTCATCGTCGCTTACCCCAAATTCCAGCACGCGAGACCTGCCGTCCTCCAGCGCATCCGTCGCTTCCACGACAACGGCACCCTCAACGCAACCGCCCGAGACCGATCCGGCGATTTCGCCATCTCCGCCAACCGCCAGCTGGCTACCAACCGGTCTCGGCGCAGAGCCCCAGGTCTGAACGACCGTTGCCAGAACGGCACCCGTTCCGCCTCGGTGCCATCGGAGCGCGGTTTCCGGAATGCCGTCATAGTCCTGGGTCATCGAATCATCCGTCATCGCCTGTGACTATCGGCGGTTTCCGACACCAGCATAGGACGATGGTTGGATCAAGAAAACCTTTTGTGCGATCATTTCGCTCACATGCAGACCGTTGAGCACTCCATGAGAAGTTTCGGACTCCTTACGGGCATGCGGGGCGAACGGGTTTCATCAAGGCGCACAGCAGTCAACCGATGAATCCAGCGTTCGTGAACGGCATCCAAAGGCACAAGAACAAAGGTCTGCGCCGTCTGGACACCGCGTAACCGAACTGCGTCCCGATCAGCCGTTCACGCCTCGGGACCACTCGCACCCTGCCGAACTTATGAGAGCATCGCATTTTGCGCTAAACATTTCGCGTTTTGTGAGGGAAGACCCGCACTTCGGTGAATTCCCATGGCCTTTGACCTCTGTGGATTGCATTCATTGTGCACGTACCGAGTGACGGAGTATTGGTATCTTGGCTTCCACCTCCGAAGCGCAAGACCGGGCCGTTTCCCTTCCGGGAGCGGGCCTGTGCTGGAGTTTTCCCAAAATGTCCGTCCGGAAATAAGCATAGTGAGCCGGTTTCCGGCTGTCAGATGGAATTTTCCGACCCCGGACGGAAAGTCCGGCCGGAGGGATGCTGGACTCGAATGATGGAACCGGGTAATCAAGACTGGATTCGAATGAGCGATTATTTACAATACTCTTTGTACGCAACGCCCATGATCCGTTCAGAGGACCCCGCAGACTTCCGGTCTGCACCATCTCGGCCAAAGATGGACAGGCCGGAATAATCTTTGTGGGAATCCAGCATGATTTCGAAATAGGACCAGTCGAAAATCGGTTTCCGAACATTTCCAGCGGCGTCGGTGGGACCAATCAGGACAACAAGCGGCCGAGTGCGGAGGGCGGACTGAATAGACTCGAAGCGCCGCTAACAACAGTCCAGCTCGACGGCGGCAGAAGTCACGATCCCAACGGTGACCCGCTGACCTTCCTTTGGCAAAGCCCTCCGGAAATCATCCTCAGCGACCCGACGATACCCAACCCAACATTCTTCGCGCCGTCGGATGACGTCACCCGGAGATATACCTTCACTCTGACGGTCACCGATCCTTCCGGAGCGAGTGATAGCGCAGACGTGAAAATCACGGCCCTTAGGATGTATAGTGTGAACGAGAACGGAACCGACGACACCTTCGGTATTAGATTGACCTCGCAGCCCCAGCACGACGTTACCGCCACCTTTGCGGTATCGAAGGGTGCCATCCTTTTGTCAGCGACGAACGGAGATCCGGTGAAAAGTCATTTTGACCTTCGACGAGACAAACTGGAACGTAAGACAGGAATTTACGATACCGCCGTGGACGATAGCGTGGACAACGCGGAGGACCCTCGCCACGCGACAATAGCCAATGTGTTCCGATCGCAGGATCCGAACTATAATGAACGCTTGCTAATTCCCGACCTTAAGGTGCGAATAACGGACGACGATACCGCGGGTCTCGATCTCTCGGAAACGGACGGAAGTGCAGCGGAGAACGGCGGTGGATCCGAATTCAACGTCAGGCCGCTTTCCCGACCGACGGGGGAGGTCACGGTCCGCGTTTCCTCAAGTGACACGAGGGTCGCGACCGTCGCCCCGGAAGTCCTGGAATTCACCGCAGCGGATTGGGACGGGGAGCGGTAAGTGTCGGTCACCGCCGTCAACGACTCCATCGACAACGTCCCGGATCGCACCGCGACCATCACCCTCGACCCGTCGGGCGCGGATTACGGGAACGTACCCGACGCGACATGTGCTTTCACGGCGATCGACAACGAGAATCCGGGACATCTTGCCCTGATCGGCGGTGATATCCTGTCCCGCGCCAGCCGCACCGTCGCCAACCAGGTGATCCATGCCATTCAGGGAGGGATGGACTGCCTTCGACTACGCGGAGTGGCAGTAACAGTCGTCGGAATGAAGGCCATCGATACAGAAGAGAGCCCCGACCCTGCGGTCGGAGAGCCCATATCACCGTTCACGATCACCGTCCACCGTTGGTTCAAACATAACCGTTGATGGAGACACGGGTCCGCCAAACCGAATTTCCCTGACCGATGTCCTCGGAATTCATCGTTCCGGATGATTGGGGGGCAGGTTCCAGCACCCTACGGGCTCGGGGAGCGGTGACCCGATTCGACGCCCGCATCGACGACGTCTCCCTCAATCAGCAGGTTTCCTCCGCGTTGCTTGGAATGGATCAGAGCGGGGAACATTGGACCCTTGACGCGGTTCTGACACGGTCACGGAGCGATGCGGGATTTTTCTCCGGAACCAACGGCGATGGGCGCGCCGAACTGGATCTGACAGGCATCTTCCCGTGGGGACAGTACAGGCAGGATGACCGTCTGTCGGTCTGGGGAATGCCCGGCTACGGCGAGGGAACCATGACCCTCGATCCGGAGGGTGAGAAACCGATAGACACCGGTATCGATTTGGCAGTGGCGGCGGTGGGCGTCAAAAGCGCGGTCACCGATCCCCACCCGCGTGCGGGCCTGGCCCTGTCGATAAAGTCCGATGCGGTGGTTGTCAGGGCATCATCCGAAAGAGCCTCCTACCTGCTCCCGCTGGATGTTGGAACGTGGCGTCTTGACCTGACGGTGCAGGGCGCCTTGCGGGGATCGGAACCGCCGGACTTGGCCCGCTACCGACCGCAGAAATCGGGCTCAGGTATGACGGTGGTGATACGGACAGAGGGATTGGCGCCGACTTCGGCCTCGGTCTCTCCGTATTTGACGGTCGCAACGGAATCCGGACGTCGATCAACGCGAGGAAACTGATCGGGCACGAGTCCCTCGGGATATGACGAATTCGACATCTCGGCATCGTTCGAATGGGATCCCGATCCACGAAGCGAAACCGGACCGCGGCTGACCGTCAGTACCGGCTTTGGCGCGTCACCGGTAGAGGAAACGATTGAACGACTTCGGACGGGCACACTTGATGCGGTTCTGGATGATGAAATCCCGCTGACTTTGGATAACCGTTGGGTCGCCGAAGGAAGGTTCGGTTACGGATTTTCTATAGATGGCCGGACTTCCGTCATTGATTTCGGAATCCGGCGGAATCATGCATCGAGAGAGTTTGTTGTCGGCTGACGGGTTCTCGGTGCCAAAACGAACGGTGTGCGATCCTCGCTCGATGTCGGACCGCGCTGGACCGAATACGTCCGACCGCACGCTTCGTCCGTTCATGGTGCTACCATGAAGATGAAAATCATTTGGTAGGCGATCTTATGGGGTTTCCCATCGATCTTCGATATGTTTCAGGACGTGAAGGACTTCGTGCCATCCTCACCGGGTCGACCGATCATGATTTATAGCCGTCCCCAGACGAACCGGTTGATCCAGTCACTAATTCCGCCTACTCGCGTTTCCGGATTATCCCAATCAACCAGAAACCTGAGGCGACAGGTACGGCAACGCCTGCCGCTCATATATAAAAACGGATCATTTCGAACCTGGGATGCAAGTCACCGAGCAGTAACCCGAACCGCTGATCCGCATCGGGCAATTCGCTTGATCCGAACCAGGAGTTTTCCTAATCCCACCAAATGTCATATGAACTGATTCTTGGCGATCGTGCCTATTCAAGCTGGTCACTTCGCGGGTGGCTGCTCTTCAAGCGCTTCGGAATTCCGTTCAGCGAGCGCTTCGTCAGCTTCACAGCCGGTTCGGTTGCGGATCAGCTGCCTTCTCTAACACCGGTTTGTACGGTTCCGACCGCGATCGCGGAAGACGGCGCCGTTATCAGCGACTCGCTGGCGATCACAGAAGAGCTGGCAACCCGGCATCCAGATGCCGGACTATGGCCCGACGACAGCCGGGCCCGCGCCGCAGGCCGTGCCCTTGCCGCCGAAATGCATTCGGGATTCGCCTCCCTGCGCAAACATTGTCCGATGAACCTGCGCTGCGCCTATACCGGCTTCGTTCCCAACGAGAATGTTCTACGCGACATCGCTCGAATCCAGACGATCTGGGCGCATGCGCTCAGATCTTTCGGGGGGCCATGGCTTTGCGGCGGCTATTCCGCCGCCGACGCATTCTTCGCACCTGTCACCGCCCGCATCGCCGGCTACGGCCTTGAGGTCGACCCCGGTGCACAGACCTATGTCGACGCGCATCTGGCGGATCCCGACTTTCGGCGCTGGAGGGCGATGAGTCTCGTGGACGGTCCCGATCTAGCCGAATACGCGTTTGGCTACGAACGCCGTACATGGCCAGGTCCGCTCCTGAAGCAGGCAGAAACGGTGGCTACGGGTCCCTCGGAGAACGCTAGCTGCCCCTATTCCGGCAGACCAGCCACACATTTCCTGAGAATGGAAGGTCGCGTCTTCGGGTTCTGCAACGCCTTCTGCCGCGACAAGACCGTTTCGGACCCGGAAGCCTGGCCCGCATTTATGGATCTTCTGGCAACCCATTAGGTGACGGAGCTTCGGCGTGGAACCCCCGCGCAGCTACGAAAAGCTCAAAGTAGCGAGACAGGTTGGGCACCCGGAACACAGGCCGGAAACCCTCCTTTGGCAGGTATACGGACATCGACTTGGCGCCGGCGGTAGGTGCCGCTCGGCACCGCTTGAGGCGGGTCGGTCGGGCCGGTGAGGCTTCCGCCATACCGGCAGGAATCGGATCGGAGATATCGGTCGTGGCCGCATAAGGGCGGCTTGCGCAACCAAGGATACACTGCTTTACCCACGCCAATGGCGGTCATCACGAAACCTCGACTCAACACCCTGTTCGCCGCCAGCATCGGAGCCGTCCTGGTTCTTGCGCTTGGCTTGCCGCTGCCACTGTTGCTGGGGCCGATGTTCGGTTGTCTGGTCGCCGGAGTGGCTGGCGCGAGGCTGCAGGGAATGGAAGTGGTCAGTACGTTCATGCGCACCTTCCTGGGAGTCGCCATAGGGGCTTCCATAACACCGGAACTGATTTCGGAACTGCCGCGTCACGCTCCATCCCTTCTGCTGATCCCGTTGCTGGTCGCGGTGATCGGAGGGATCGGATATCCTCTATTCCGACGCGTCTACGGCTTTGATCATCCGACGGCGTATTTCGCTGCGATGCCCGGCGGACTGCAGGACATGCTCGTCTTCGGCCAGGAAGCGGGCGGAGACATGCGCGCAATGTCACTGATCCACGCCACTCGGGTTCTTTTGATCGTTACCGTGGCGCCATTCTTTCTGACCCTGATTTACGGGCTTGATTTCACCGCGCCGCCGGGCGAACCGATCACCGACCTACCAGTGGTCCAGATAGCGCTTATGCTGGTGGTGGCGCTCGTCGGTTGGCAGGTAGCCAAACTTATGGGCATGTTCGGCGCATCGATCATAGGTCCGATGGCCGTGACTGCCGCGATGAGCCTATCGGGTCTGCTGACGCACCGACCACCAGCCGAACTGATCTGGGCGGCGCAGTTCTTCATCGGCATCGCCGTCGGAGCGACCTATACCGGTATAACGGCGGCGGAGATCCGACGCGACATCGGCGCCGGACTGCTGTTCAGCGTCATGATGGGTGTCGTCTGCCTCGTCTTTATCCTGTCGGTCCTGCAGATCGCACCAGCCAGCGAACTGGAGGTCATCCTCGCCTTTCTGCCCGGTGGACAGGCCGAGATGACGGTCCTGGCATTGGTCGCGGGAGCTGATGTCGCCTTGGTCGTGGCGCACCACCTACTGCGGATTGTGGTCATTGTCCTGTTTGCTCCCGCGTTCGCCGCCTGGCTACAGCGCTGACCATACGGTGATTGCGTCCGGTCAAACTCGGCAATATGACGGGGTGAAATATAGAGGTAGATGGACGCGATAACCATGGCTTCCAGCAAGGACGCACCGGAACTTACCGATTTCGACTGGCAGGATCCGTTCCGGCTCGACAGCCAACTTACGCAGGATGAGCGGATGATGCGCGATGCGGTATGCGCATTCGCTCACAGAAGACTGCGGCCGTACGCGGTCAAGGCATTCCGTGACGAAGCCACGGACCCGGAACTTTTCACCGAGATGGGCGCCGCGGGACTGCTCGGAATAACCCTCCCGGAAACCTATGGCGGACTCGGCCAAAACAATGTGACTTACGGTCTTGCGACGCGCGAAATCGAACGGGTCGATTCAGGCTATCGATCGATGATGTCGGTGCAGTCCTCTCTGGTGATCCATCCGATCCATACCTACGGTTCCGAAGAGCAACGCATGAAATACCTGCCAAAGCTGGCGACCGGAGAGCTGATCGGATGCTTCGGCCTGACCGAAGCGGATGCGGGAAGCGATCCGGGGGCGATGAAGACGACGGCCACAAGGACCGACGTCGGCTATCTTCTCAACGGTTCGAAGACATGGATTTCGAACGCACCGATCGCCGACGTGTTCGTGGTATGGGTGAAGTCGGAAGCACATGGTGGCAAAGTCAGGGGCTTTGTCCTCGAAAAAGGACAAAAAGGGCTCAGCGCCCCTAAAATCAGCGGAAAGCTGAGCCTTCGTACGAGCGTCACCGGTGAAATCGTCATGAATGACGTGCATGTCGGCGAAGACGCCCTATTGCCAAGGGCTGAAGGCATGAAAGGGCCGTTCGGCTGCCTGAACCATGCACGCTACGGCATTTCGTGGGGCACCATGGGTGCGGCCGAGTTCTGCTGGCAGGCCGCGAGACGCTACGGGCTCGAGCGGCGGCAATTCGGACGACCTTTGGCACAGAACCAGCTCTTTCAAAAGAAACTCGCCGACATGCAGACCGAAATATCATTGGGATTGCAGGCTTCGCTTCGCGTCGGTCGGCTCTTGGACGAAGGAAACGCGGCACCCGAGATGATTTCGATAATCAAACGAAACAACTGCGGGAAGGCTCTGGATATCGCGCGCATGTCGCGGGATATGCATGGAGGCAACGGAATTCAGGAGGATTTCCAGATCATGCGTCACATGGTCAATCTGGAAACTGTCAACACCTACGAGGGCGCTCATGATGTACACGCACTGATTCTCGGGCGCGCGCAGACCGGGCTGCAGGCGTTCTTTTGATGCCGGTCGGACCGGGCTGGATCCTGCCTTACCTCCACCATTCGATCCGCTGTAACGAATCAAACTCAACGCCAGCCCGGTTCGGCGGACCGCATGGTGATTCTGTTTCCATCCCAGCCGACCGATGCGAACGCTCAGGTAACCGGATTCGACATCAGGTACATAGCGACAATCACCCGGATCGGCCTGTCAGACAGTTTCACCCTGGAAGGTCATGGTCCCGGGCAGCCAGGAAACCTTTTAGGTGCATTCCGATGCCCCGGCTTCAATACGGCACTCAGTCCTATGCGAACCACTACCCGAATATGACGACACATGGCCCGTCAAACGCTTTAGGCCTGCGGACTCCATGCCGGATCTTCGCATCCAACATTACCAGGTCATCCGGGATTCCGGCAGGTTCGCGATGATGGTGAATACGTTCACGGTCCGCTGTCCTGACGATTGGCATCTGCATCTGCGCGACGGCGCTATGTTGAAAGCCGTCCTGCCGGAATCACTCAGGCACTTCGCCCGAGCAATCATAATGCCGAACCTTGTGCCACCGGTCGTGACCGGAGCGGATGCCGCGACCTACCGGGACCGCATCCTCGCCGCACTCCCCGAGGGCGCATCCTTCGAGCCGCTCATGACGCTCTATCTCACCGAAAATACGGATCCCGAGGATGTCACCGCGGCGGCGGAATGTGGATTGGTCAAGGCAGTGAAACTCTACCCTGCCGGTGCGACCACAAACTCCTCTTCCGGAGTACGGGACTATCGAAACGTAAGGAAAGTTCTCGAAAGAATGGCTGAAATCGGCCTCCCGCTCTGTGTCCACGGAGAAGTGACGGATCCCCGCATCGACATCTTCGACAGAGAAGCGGTGTTCATCGAAAAGGTGCTCGACCCGATGCGCCGCATAACCCCCGGACTACGGGTGGTCATGGAACACATCACCACCCGTGAGGGTTTGGAATACGTCAAGGCGCAGGACTCCACGATGGGTGGAACGATTACGGCGCACCATCTCGCAATCAACCGCAACCACATTCTGGCCGGTGGAATCAAGCCGCATTATTACTGCCTGCCGGTGGCCAAACGCGAAGATCATCGCCTGGCGCTTGTGTCGGCGGCAACCTCAGGCGATCCTCATTTCTTCCTCGGAACGGATAGCGCTCCGCATACGAACCACCTCAAGGAACACGCCTGCGGTTGCGCGGGATGTTTTACCGCCACCAACGCCCTGTCCGTCGTGGCTGAACTGTTCGAGCGCGAAAACGCGTTGCCCCGGCTTGAGGATTTCGCATCGCTGAATGGACCGGCATTCTACGGCCTTCCGGTCAACGAAGGCACGATCACGCTTGTCAAAGGCGCACCTATATCGTATCCTGAGACGCTATTGACCGCCGATGGTCCGATTACCGTATTCAATCCAGGCTTCCCGTTGCACTGGTCGGCGTTCCGGAACGTACCGAATGACGAAACCGTGATCGTAGGATGACCCCGATGCAGACCACCGAGTTTCCGCGATGAACCCTTTTTCCTTTCCGACGGGACATGAGATCGTCAAACTTTCAGCGCAAATGCTCCTTGAGGCGGGAGCGGTCCACTTCAACGCCCGTAAGCCTTATATCTATGCGTCCGGCCAACTAGGTCCAGCATATGTTGACTGTCGAAAACTCATCGCGTTTCCTCGAATCCGATCGACCCTGATGGATTTTCTCGCCGTCACGGTGATGCGGGAATCTGGATTCGAGGCGTTCGACTGCATCGCTGGCGGAGAAACCGCAGGCATCCCTTTCGCGGCCATGATCGCGGAACGGTTGGGACTTCCGATGGCCTATGTCCGGAAGAAACCCAAAGGCTACGGTCGCAACGCCCGGATCGAAGGTGCGATAAGCACGGACCAGCGCGTGTTGCTGGTGGAGGATCTGGCGACGGATGGAGGCTCAAAACTCGACTTCGTCGATGCAATTCGCAAAACCGGCGCGACCTGCGGACACACGGCGGTGATCTTCTACTACGGTATCTTTCCCCAGACGGAAATGACACTCGAAAGCCATGGCATCAAGCTGCACCATCTTTGCACCTGGTGGGACGTATTGGCGGCGGCGCGAGCACGGAAGGCCTTCGATGACGAGACACTGACACAGGTGGAAGCGTTCCTGAAAGCACCGCACGAATGGCCAACAAACTTCAGGGAAGCGGCGAACCAAGCGGTCAGGACTTGGGAAACACGAAACACCGATCGCGCCTGATCATTAGCCAAAGAGCTTTTCCCGGATTTGGAAGGAAGACCGAAGGCACGGTCGCGGTCAGGGTCGATCCATCGTAGTCCATGGCCATCTCGACAATGCTTTCGGACCCCATGAAGCGCGCCCTGGTGACCGTTCCCCGCGCCGCCGTTCCATCACGCGGCGTTGGGCTCGGGCCTTTTCCACCTCGGTCGAAATCGATCTTCAGGTGCTGCGGGCGAATGACTATATCGACCTCGGTCCCATCGGGCAGTCCGGGCGTAAGGAACTGACCGAACGGTGTGTCCGTCAAAGCACCGAAAACCCTGCCACCAATGACATTTATATCGCTGAAAAATGCCGCCGCCGCCCGATCCACCGGCGCGTTGTAGACATTGTAAGGAGCACCATGCTGTACAATCCGGCCCATGCGCATCAGCGCGATTTCATCAGCCATCCGCATCGCTTCTTCGGGTTCGTGAGTGACCAGCAGCACCGCCGCACCCTCTTCCTTGAGTATTTCAAGCGTCTCGTCCCGAATTCCGTCACGCAGGCGGTTGTCCAGCCCGGAGAACGGTTCATCCATAAGCATGACCCTCGGCTGGGGCGCGATCGCCCGAGCAAGCGCGACACGCTGCTGCTCCCCGCCTGAAAGCTCGTGGGGATAGCGATCGGAAAGTCCTTTCATCTGCACACGGTCAAGAACCACACCGGCTCTCTCCCTTTTACCGGCCCTGGGACCATGTATACCAAAGGTTACGTTTTCAACGACGTTTAAATGCGGAAAAAGCGCGAAGTCCTGAAAAATGAGCCCGATCGGCCGACTCTCCGGGGGTACGCTGAAGCCGCTATCGCAGATCACCTCTCCGTCAACCAGAACCCGGCCGGAATCCTGCCCTTCGACGCCCGCGATGCACCGCAACGTGGTCGACTTTCCGCATCCTGATGGCCCGAGCAGACAGGTCACCTGCCCCGGCATCACGCGTAGCGATACATCGTCGACCACCATACGCCCACCGAAACGTCTGACCAGATGCTCCACTTCCAGCCGGTGAGTATCGCTTGCCACGCCGCACTCCGCACTAAACCTGATAAATTTGATCGGCTTTTTGGCGTAATGCAACCCGGCACAGCGCGGTCAGATCGTAGCGTTTACCCCACCGCCGTCCAGCAGGATATTCTGTCCAACGATAAAACCGGCATGCTGCGAGCAGAGAAAAGCGCAGGCGGCGCCGAATTCCTCCGGTGTACCGTAACGTCGGGCCGGAATCGCCGCTGTGCGTCTGGCGCACACCTCCTCCGGCGTGATGCCTTCGGAATCGGCGATCGCGTGGTCACGCTCAACCGTCCTGTCCGTTGCATGGATTCCCGGCAGCAGATTATTGATCGTAACGCCGGACGGCGCCACTTGCCGGGAAGTGCCGGCTATAAAGCCCGTCAATCCGGTCCGCGCCGAATTCGAGAGCCCGAGAACCGGGATCGGCGCCTTGACCGACCGCGACGTGATGTTGACCACCCGCCCCCAGCCGCGCTCCATCATACCGGGCACCAGTGCCTTGATCAGGGCGATGGGGGTCAGCATGTTCGCGTCAAGCGCTCGGATAAAGTCATCGCGATCCCAGTCAGACCATATGCCCGGTGGAGGCCCACCGGCATTTGTAACGAGGATGTCGGTATCGCCGGATACACCCAATACCTTCTCGCGACCGGTCTCCGATGTGATGTCGGCGGCAACTGTTTTAACCCTGACACCGAACCGTTCCCGAACTATCGCGGCGGCGGATTCGAGTGTCTCCGATCCCCTGGCATTCATTACCAGGTCAACGCCGGCCTCAGCCAACGCAGTGACGCAGCCAAGGCCAAGTCCTCTTGAAGAAGCGCAGACCAACGCCGATTTCCCTTTGATTCCAAGATCCACTTCACGGCCTCCCGCAACGGTACCATCGCACAACACCTACCATTCGTCTTGACGGACTTGAAGTACCGTCCTGATAGGGTAAATGGTGTCCGCCAGAAAACCGCCAGGCGGATGATTTTTCGTGGTAATTAGCGGTTTCCGCCTTGCGGGTATTCACCGGATATGGCGGTCAGGGTATGCCGCGGAATACGGCAATCCTCCCCTTCAGGAGGCCCCATGCGCAGGGTCCACGACACCCAGCGGCGGCCCGGCGCCTCCACATCACGAGGATCAGGCCGACCGTGAAATCGAGGGACGACATCCCGGCGATCCTGATCGGCCTCCAGGACCTTTACAGCGACGAAGGGACCCGAAAGCGGCTGTTCGGGCTTCTGGACAGGATGGTGCTGCCCGGAAGGAGCCGCCGGGTCGGCGGGCCGGGGATGGAACCGTTGACCATCCTGGTGCTGGGGGTCGTGAAGCAGGGTCCCGGGTGCGGTTTCGACCGGCTTCAGGAACCGGTGAACCGGCACATCCCGATCCGGCGAAGGCCGGAGGCCGGGCCACGGATCATGGGACGGATACGGATACGAATACCGGCGTCTGGTTGACAACGTGTCGCTCCCCTCGCCGGAGCTTCCCGCCGGGGTCGGAAGGATGGTCGTGGAGAGGGGCCACAGGGTGGCCGGAAAAAAGCCTGGCGCCGCGTTGCGCGGCCGCCGTGATTCCTTCGTGGCCGGGACCGACGTCCACCATCCGACCGACCGCAGCCTGCCGATGGACGCGGCGCGGTGCATGGTCCGGGACGTGTCCCGGGCCTGCGGGGGGGCTGGGGCTACGCGGCTGGCGGCGGAAGGAATGCCCTTGCGGAAAGCTCCGCAGGCCCTGTCCCGGTGTCGCCACGTCACGGCTCGCCAACCCGCGCCCGAGGGACGTGGAGGCGCCGCTCCGGCTGGCGCTGAAGCTGGCGGACAGGGCGGAGGCCAGCCGCGCGGAGATCGACGGTATGTTGGGTATCCCGGGCCCATCGGACAGTATCCGGGGCTTCATCGGACATGTCAGGCACCGGGCGGACCTGACCGGACGGCGGATCCTGAAGGGCGGGACGGTCCCGCACCGCGGGAAGGTGCACCCGATATCCGGGCCGCACACGCGCTGGATATCGAAGGGAAAGGCCGGGGTCCCGGTGGAGCCCGGCGTTCCGGTCCGCGTCCCTGAGGACCGTCACGGATTCCTCCCGCACCATTCGGTGATGCGGGAGGGGAGCGACGTGGACGTGGCGGTCCCCATGGGCGGGGAGGCGCGGGCCCGGTTCCCCGACCTGTCGGTGGTGAGCTTCGACAGGGGTCCGCACAGCCCCCCGGACCGGCTGGGGCCTGCCGGGATGCCGGAGCCGACGCCATGCCGCGGAAAGGCAGGCTGTCGAAGGCGGACCGCGTCCGGGAAAGCGGGGAGGCGTTCCGCGGGGCGCGGCGCGCCCACGCCGCCGGCGGGTCGGCCATCAGCAACCTGGAGCACCGCGGCCTGGACCGCGTCGGCGGCCACGGAACGGAGGGTTTCGCCCGCACCGTGGCGCTGGCGGTGCTGGCCGCGGACGTCCACCGCCTCGGCCTGATGCCGCCGGCGAGGGAGAGCCCCGTGCTTCCCGCCACCGCCTGACCGGGGCGTCCACCGGTGAACCGGCCCATGGAAGGCCCCGCCGCTGCGGGGCCCGGACCGGCGTGCCCGCGGGCCGGCGGACCGGCGGAGGCCCGGATGTTCACCATATGTTCCCGCCACCGACCGTCCCGTGAAGCCGGAATCCGCCGGATTCGGCCCGATCCCCGGAAAAACACGGAGTTTTCTGGCAGACACTAAATTGGCGCGAAATCCATTCAATGTCGAGCGGGATACAGACCCCCCTCGGATTCCGAACGGACGGGACGAGCCGAGCGTAGCGTCGTTTCCGCACCGTTTTCCACCGGTGGAAATCATGGATTTGATCGCGAGACCTGTCTCGGCGATACATTCGGTCTTGGCTCCCGGAGCGAAATCGCCCGGGCTTCGTCCACGATACGCACCAAGGTGCCGATTGCCCTCCCCGTGCGTCAGCCATATATGCGCGTCCATGCTGGACCATCTTTCAAACCGCCCCGAACTTCCGCCGGAAATCGCGCGCCGACGCACCTTTGCGATCATCTCCCATCCAGATGCAGGCAAGACCACATTGACCGAGAAATTCCTGCTGTACGGCGGCGCGATTCGGATGGCGGGGCAGGTACGCGCCAAGGGCGAAGCCCGGCGAACGCGTTCCGATTATATGACAATCGAAAAGAACCGGGGAATCAGCGTCAGTGCTTCGGCGATGTCCTTTGATTATGGAACTTTCCGATTCAATCTGGTCGACACCCCCGGCCATAGCGATTTCTCCGAGGATACCTATCGCACGCTGACCGCCGTCGACGGCGCCGTCATGGTGGTTGACGGTGCGAAGGGTGTGGAAAGCCAGACCCGGAAACTCTTTGAGGTCTGCCGGCTCCGCGACCTGCCGATCCTGACCTTCTGCAACAAGATGGACAGGGAAAGCCGCGACATATTCGAGATCATCGATGAAATCCAGGAAACGCTCGCCATCGACGTGACACCCGCGTCTTGGCCGATCGGGATAGGGCAGGACTTCATCGGCTGCTACGACGTGTTGAACGACCGGCTGGAACTCATGGACCGCGCCGGTCGCAACGTGGTGGCGGAATCGATCGCGATCGAAGGGCTTGATGACCCGAAACTTGTAAAACACGTCTCCGACCGTCTGGCCAGAAAACTCAGGGAAGACATAGAGATGGCACGCGAGCTGCTGCCACCCCTCGACCGTCGCACCTTTCTTGAAGGAGCATTGACGCCGATCTGGTTCGGTTCCGCGATCAATTCGTTCGGCGTAAGGGAATTGATGGATGGAATCGGAGCGTTCGGTCCCGCCCCACAGCCGCAGAGCGCGGAGCCGCGCCAAGTCGCGCCCGAAGAGAGGAAAGTATCCGGGTTCGTGTTCAAGGTGCAGGCGAACATGGATCCAAGACACCGCGACCGAGTGGCTTTCGTTCGAATGGCCAGCGGGCATTTCAGAAGGGGAATGAAGCTTACGCACGTGCGGACCAGCAAGCCCATGGCGATCGGCAATCCGGTCCTGTTTCTTGCCTCGGACCGCGAACTGGCCGAGGAGGCCTGGGCAGGTGACATCATCGGGATTCCCAACCACGGTCAGCTGCGGATCGGCGATACGCTGACGGAGGGCGAGGCAATCCGCGTAACGGGCATCCCTTCTTTCGCACCCGAACTGCTCAAGGGAGTCCGGGCTACCGATCCGTTGAAGGCAAAACACCTCGAAAAGGCAATGATGCAGTTCGCTGAGGAAGGTGCGGCGAAGGTTTTCAAACCAATGATCGGTTCCGGCTTTATTGTCGGTGTCGTCGGAGCGCTTCAGTTCGATGTGCTGGCAAGCCGCATTGAGATGGAATATGGGCTACCGGTTCGCTTCGAACCCGTACAGTTCACCTCCGCGCGCTGGGTAAGCGGCCAGAAAGAAGCCGTCGACCGGCTGGTTGAGTCAAACAAACAGCATGTCGGCTATGACCATGACGGAAGCCTTGTATATCTCACGCGGCTTCAATGGGACATTGACAGGATCGAACGTGATTACCCTGAAATAAGCCTCAGCTCCACAAAGGAGATGATGTCATGAATTTCGGGATTGAATTCGCCGATCCCGAATTCGACTTTCGGACTTAAGCAAACATGGCAACGAATGTCGCGGGAGATGGCGGTCGCGGCGACTTCCCTGCCGAAAATCTATTTTGTTGAATGCAAGCAAAGGTGTCGGTGATCCTGCTGATCCCCAACACGTAGTGAATCTAGCGCACCGATGTCTCTATTGTGACTTTTTGTCCCGAAATGTACCAAGCATCAACTTGACGTTGGGCGCGCAACTCAATATCAGATATCAACCCTATGAGTAGGCAATCCGGCCTGCGGGACCGCAAGGGAGATGCGGCTGGAGTTTAGCCGTGATCCGAAAGGTATAAATGACTTCATTCTCCGAGCTGGAACTCGCTCCGGAAGTTCTAGACGCCGTATCCGAAGCAGGTTACGAAACTCCCACCCCGATCCAGTCCGGTGCAATACCACCCGCTTTGGCGGGGCGGGATGTGTTGGGAATCGCACAGACAGGTACGGGCAAGACAGCCAGTTTCACCCTTCCGATGATCTCCATGCTGGCGAAGGGCCGTACCCGGGCGAGAATGCCCCGCAGTCTTGTTCTTTGCCCGACCCGGGAACTCGCCGCCCAGGTCGCCGAGAATTTCGACACCTATTCTAGGCATGTCAATCTTACCAAAGCACTCCTGATCGGCGGGGTCAGCTTCAAGGCGCAGGACGAACTGATCGATAAAGGCGTCAGCGTGCTGATAGCCACTCCCGGTCGCCTTCTCGACCATTTCGAGCGGGGCAAGCTCCTGCTCAACGGTGTGCAGATCATGGTGGTCGACGAAGCCGACCGTATGCTCGACATGGGCTTTATCCCGGATATCGAACGCATTTTCTCCCTGACCCCCTTCACCAGGCAAACGCTGTTCTTCAGCGCCACGATGGCGCCTGAAATCGAGCGCATAACCAACACGTTTCTCTCAAATCCGGCGAAGATCGAAGTGGCACGTCAGGCGACGGCCTCCGAAACGATCAAACAGGCGGCGGTCATGTTTCGACCCTCCCGACGCGCCCTCGCGCCAAGGGAGAAGCGGGCGGCGTTGCGCTCGGCGATCAATGCGGAGGGTGAGGCATGCACGAACGCGATCATTTTCTGCAATCGAAAGACCGATGTCGAGATTCTTGCGAAATCCCTCAAGAAGCACGGCTTCGAAGCGGCGCCGATCCACGGTGATCTTGACCAGTCGCAGCGAACCCGAACGCTCGACGCGTTTCGTGAAAGTTCTCTAAGACTGCTCGTGGCCTCCGACGTCGCGGCGCGCGGTCTGGACATCCTATCGGTCAGTCATGTCTTCAATTTCGACGTCCCGTTTCATGCCGAGGACTATGTACATCGCATCGGCCGAACCGGGCGCGCCGGACGGGAGGGTAAGGCAATCACGATCTTTGAGCCGCGTGACGAGAAAGCGTTGGATGCCGTCGAACGGCTGATCGGGAAGCGGATTCCGCGCACCGAAGCGACCGCGACACCGCAAACGTCAGCCAAAGCAACGGCACCTGATATGGACGGGGATACGAAAGCCTCAAGGGGTCGGTCGCGGAGGCGGAGCGGCGAGGAGCCGTCCCGCGGAAAATCCCAGAAGGGCGTTTCGACCATCGAAAACGTGGTGGGTATGGGAGCGCACCTACCTCAATTCATCGCCATGAGCTTCGACGAACGGTTGGGGATCTAGCGTTTCAAACACGCCAAAGTCCGAGATTGCCGAATTCGGACCACGGATCAATCCGGATTTCGCGAATTGGCCAGCCCGGGAATCCGAACAGACACGAGGAAATGAAATCCAGGCACTGAACGTTGAGTTAATGCTGCGGCATCGGATTCAGGTGTCGGTCAGCCTCTCTGATTTCAGGTAAGCCAGCGACGGGAGGAAGGATAACTTCCCACAAAATTCCCCTGTGTTACCGCCACACCCACTCATCGCATTCGCCGAAAACACCTCCTTGCGTGATGATTGAACTGTACGGCCATTATCCGCTGCCAATGTCGGGCTGTCGGGCGCGTTCAGGGGATTTGCAATGGACCGGAGCACTTTTCTTGGCCCCCGTTCCGCTCTGAAGTGCGACACCGTTGATGGTGGGAAGCCGCGTTTCGGGTGCGGCATCCTGCGAACCGGCCGGATAACGGCGACAGTCCCTGTGCGCAGGACAGGAGAGTGTCATGCCCGAGGGCTACCGTCATCTGACCTTCGACGGAAGATGCCGGATATACGTGACGGGGAAAGGCGGGCTTTCGGACGGGGCCATCGCCGGGCGGCCGGGCCGCCATCCGGCCACCATATCGCGGGAGATCCGACGCGACGGCGGCGGGCGGGGATACCGGTGGAAACAGGCGCGGAGGAAGGCCACCGGGCGCCGGAGCGGGACCTCTTCGGTCCCGGGGAAGCCTGCGGAGGAGCGCTGGGCGAAGGTCGTGGCGAAGCCGGGGAGGGCTGGAGCCCGGAGCGGGTCCCGGGGCGTCTCCGGCTGGAGGACCCGGGGACAGTCGGCCGTCAGCGGATATACGGCCTCGTACGCGCGGACGGCGGGGACGGAGGAACGCCTTGCGGGCACCTGCGGCGGCGGGGAAAGGACCCGGACCGGCAGGGTGGTCGCCACGCGGGCCGGAGGGACATCCCGGAGCGCCCGAAAGAGGGCGGGGCGATGGCGGGGACCGGCGACCGGGAGGCGGACACGGTGATCGGCGGGGGACACGGCGGTGCGGTGGTGTCGCCCGTTGACGGATGCCCGGAATTCACACCTGTCCGACGGGTTGACGGAAAGAGGGCGGAGGCGGCCGGCGGGGCGGTGACCGACCTTCCCGAGGGTCCCGGCGCCAGGGTCCACACGATCACGGCGGACGACGGCAGGGAGTTCGCGGGGCACGCGAAGGTGGCGAAGGCGCCGGCGGCCGACTTCCTCCTCCCGACGCCCCACCACTCGTGGGAGCGGGCCTGAACGGGCACACCGACGGGCCGCCGCCCCGGTACCTGCCGAAGGGGGCCGACCTGCGGCAGGTCACGGACGCCCGCGTGAAGCGGGTCCAGGACATCCTGAACGCGCCCCCCCGCAAGACGCCCGGCCACCTGACGCCGGCGGAGGCTTTCGCGCGGGCGCGGCCTCCCTGAGGCGCTTCGCCCCGTCGGCCGACGGGGGAGAGGGAATTCCGCAGGCGCGCCCGCCCGGTTTCGGTCGGGCCACCCCTTCCCTCGCCCGGACGGGCGCGCCACCTCCCGCCGCGGGGCCCTGCCGCCGCCGGGAGGCCCGGTTACGCTCCGGTCCGTAGGGACAGCCGCCGCATTCCGCGTGGAATCCGGGCCCCTGACCGGAAAATCCCTCAACACCGGCCCGCCCCCTCCGCTCGGGGCCACCCCCTCGCTCCGGAGACGGGCCGGTGTTGCACTTCGGACTGGAAGTGGGGTGATTTCCCGTTACCCACACCTGAACTTCTGGCAGGCTGACAGCGTGAGACAGGCACCTCATCAGGCAGTTTGCCACTTGGGATCCGGTACGCGCCGTCTACCAGCGAACTGATTCAAACGCCGTTACAGTGCAAGGCCACACCCTCCCTCTTCTGACTTCGACGATTTGGAAACGTAAGTGTTTGATGGCCCGTTAATCAATTTCGGACCAGACACCGCTTTTCAGCGGGTTTTCGGGAGTTTGCGGAAGCCCGGGGGCGGCGGCCCGAAGGTCCTGTGGACCGCCCCGGTTTCCGGTAAGGGTTTCGTCGGCGGCGCGTGGAGGTTGCCCTTCGGGCTTGCCGGCACCGGGGTCCGGCGGGTCCGCGGCGCGGTCCGCACAGCCCCCGGACCGGCTGGGGCCTGACGGGATGCCGGTGCCGACGCGATGCCCCGCAGGGGCAGGCTGTCGAAGGCGGACCGCGTCCGGGAAAGTGGGGAGGCGTTCCGCGGGGCGCGGCGCGCCCACGCCGCCGGCGGGTCGGCCACCAGCAACCTGGAGCACCGTGGCCTCGACCGGGTGCGGAGCCACGGAAAGGAGGGTTTCGCCGGCGCCGTGGCGCTGGCGGTGCTGGCCGCGAACGTCCACCGCCCCGGCCTGATGCCGCCGGCGAGGGAGCGCCCCGTGC
Source organism: uncultured Rhodobacter sp. (assembly GCA_965201085.1). Taxonomy (GTDB): domain Bacteria; phylum Pseudomonadota; class Alphaproteobacteria; order Rhodobacterales; family Rhodobacteraceae; genus JAPOUP01. The sequence goes on from CBDAVS010000047.1 coordinate 223,889, forward strand.
TCCCCGCCGCCGCCTGACCGGGGCGTCCACCGGTGAACCGGCCCATGGAAGGTCCCGCCGCTGCGGGACCCGGACAGGCGTGCCCGCGGGCCGGCGGAGGCCCGGATGTTCATCATATGTTCCCGCCACCGACGGTCCCGTCCAAGCCCCGGGCGGCGCCCCGAGGGGCCCGGCCAGGGCCCCGTGAAGCCTGAATCCGCCGGATTCGGCCCGATCCCCGGAAAAACACGGGGTTTTCTGGCAGACACTAGTTGATTAAATCAGTGACTTATGAGTCAAACTCTAAGCCTCAACGGGAAACCACGGCCGATCGAAATGAAGACCTCGAATGGCAGGGAGTGAACGCCATTCCATATCAACAATGAACTCAGGGCCGCCAACGAGCCGCAGGAGAATTGTTACCTTATGCGGCATTAGGATTTCTCCCGCAAACCCAAATCGTTTGAACTGCGCCCGCCACCCGAACGGCATGTCTCGCTCACGCCTACGGGCTTTCGCGCCAGCATCCGGTCAAATGGCGAGGCGCAGCGCTCACGCATTGAAAAGAAAGTGCATGACGTCTCCGTCCCGAACCTCATATCCTTTGCCTTCGACACGCATGCGTCCGGCATCCCTGCAGGCCTGCTCGCCGCCCAATTCCACATAGTCCAGATAGGAAATCGTCTCGGCCCGGATGAATCCACGCTCGAAGTCACGGTGGATCACACCGGCGGCTTTCGGCGCCAGTGTCCCGGTCCGCACCGTCCAGGCCCGCGCTTCCCTGGGCCCGGCCGTGAAAAAGGTCTGAAGATCCAGAAGCAGGTATCCGGCCTGGATCAGACGATCGAGCCCCGCCTCATTGAGACCCAGTTCCTCAATAAACGCCAATGCCTCATCGCGGTCAAGCTGCGCGATCTCCTCTTCGATTCTTGCCGAAATCGTCACCGTCACCGCCCCTGCTGACAAGGCCATCTCATCGACTGCCCGCGAGTATGCGTTGTGCGTCCCCGCATCTTCCTCGCCGACATTGCATACATACAGCACCGGCTTGGCCGTAAGCAGGTGCAGCCCTTTCCATGAAAGCGTATCCTCTTCGGCTATCTCAACATCACGGGCTGGCCGGCCTTCCGCCAGTTCGGCCATCGCAGCCATCAACAGCCGTTCCTGCCGCGCCGCGTCCCTGTCACCGCTGCGTACGCTTCGGGCAGTTCCCTGCAGCTGCCTTTCCACCGACGCCATATCGGCAAGCATCAGTTCCGTCTCAATGGTTTCCGCGTCGGCGACTGGATCAATCCCGCTCTGCACATGCGTGACGTTTCGGTCCTCGAAGCAGCGAAGCACATGGGCGATCGCATCGACCTCGCGAATGTTTGCCAGAAACCGGTTTCCGAGCCCCTCGCCCCGACTGGCCCCCTTGACCAGTCCCGCGACGTCAACGAAGGTCATCCGGGCGGGAATAGTCCGGTTTGAACCGGCGATGACGGCTATTCTGTCGAGGCGGGAATCAGGCACCGCCACCTCACCGACATTGGGCTCGATCGTGCAGAAGGGAAAATTCGCCGCCTGTGCCGCCGCCGTCCGTGTCAGTGCGTTGAACAGCGTCGATTTACCCACATTGGGAAGCCCTACGATTCCTATCCGAAAGCCCATGCGTCTCCCCAAGCCAGCGCGCCGCCACTATCGCGTCGTTCACTCCTTCACAAGCCATTGCGCTCATTGTAAGCTGCGCCTGAGGAGGACATTTGGCATGGACATGAATCCCTATCTCACGTTCCCCGGCAACTGCGAAGAAGCGATGAACTTCTACGCCGAGGTGTTCGGAGGGCATATCGAGTTCATCCAGAAGACCAAGGACAGCCCCATGGCTGGCAAGATGGGCGGAGAGAACGAGGATAAGGTGCTGCACGCTCGCCTGCGCGTGGGCGAACGGATGTTGATGGCCTCTGACGCCATGGGCATGCCTTACGAACTACCGGGCGGGATCTCGGTGCAGATCTCGTTTGAAGACCTTGAAAAGGTACGGCGCGTATTCCAACGGTTGGCGAAACATGGTGAGACGATCATGGAATTCGCGCCAACCTTCTGGACAACCGGTTTCGGAATGTGCCGTGACCGATATGGTATACCATGGATGGTTAATTGCGACGCTCCGCCTGAAGGCCGGTTGCAAGAGCGATAAAGGACGCTCCACCCCGTTTGCGCCGCGGCCGGGAAAGCGGAGACCGATGACTGCCAGCATCGGCTGTGTCTCAATTCGAATTCCATAGTGTCCGCCAGAAAACCGCCAGGCTGCGGTTTTTTGCGGCCCCACTTCCAGTCCGAAGTGCAACACCGGCCCGCCTCCGGAGCGAGGGCGTGGCCCGAGCGGAGGAGGCGGGCCGGTGTTGAGGGATTTTCCGGCCAGGGCCCCGGATTCCACGCGGAATACGGCGGCTGTCCCTTCGGATCGGAGCGTAACCGGGCCTCCCGGCGGCGGCAAGGCCCCGCGGCGGGAGGTGGCGCGCCCGTCCGGGCGAGGGAAGGGGTGGCCCGACCGAAACCGGGCGGGCGCGCCTGCGGAATTCCCTCTCCCCCGTCGGCCGACGGGGCGAAGCGCCTCAGGGAGGCCGCGCCCGCGCGAAAGCCTCCGCCGGCGTCAGGTAGCCGAGCGCCTTGCGGGGGCGCGCGTTCAGGATGTCCTGGACCCGCTTCACGCGGGCGTCCGTGACCTGCCGCAGGTCGGTCCCCTTCGGCAGGTACTGGGGCGGCAGACCGTTGGTGTGCCCGTTCAGGCCCCGCTCCCACGAGTGGTAGGGCGTCGCGAAGAAGAAGTCGGCCTCCAGCGCCTTCGCCCCGACCTCTTTCGGGCGCTCCGAGATGTCCCTCCGGCCCGGGATGTGACCCCGGCCCGCGTGGCGGCCACCCTTCCAGTTCGGTTGACCCCGGCCCGCGTGGCGGCCACCCTTCCAGTTCGGTTTCTTTCCCCGCCGCCGCAGGTGCCCGAAAAGCGTTCCTCCGTCCCTGCGGTCCGCGCGTACGAGGTCGTATATCCGCTGACGGCCGACCATGCCGGGGTCCTCCAGCCGGAGACGCCCCGAGACCTGTTCCGGGCTCCAGCCCTCCTCCAGCTTCGCCACGACCTTCGCCCAGCGCCCCTCCGTCAGCTTCCTCGGGACCGAAGAGGCCTCGCTCCGGCGCTCGGTGGCCTTCCTCCACGCCTGTCCCTGCCGGTATCCCCGCCCGCCGCCGTCGCGTCGGATCTCCCGCGATATGGTGGCCGGATGGCGGCCCAGCTGCCTGGCGATGGCCCCGTTCGAAAGCCCGCTTTTCCCCGTCGCGTATATCTGGCATCTTTCGTCGAAGGTCAGATGACGGTAGCCCTCGGGCATGACACTCTCCTATCCTGAGCACAGGGACTGTCGCCGTTATCTGACCGATTCGCAAGATGCTGCACCCGAAACGCGGCTTCCCACCATCAACGGTGTTGCACTTCAGAGCGGAACGGGGGCGGTAAATGACGGAATCCGCCTTGCGGGGATCCGCCGGATATGGCGGTCAGGGTATGCCGCGGAATCCGGCAATCCTCCCCTTCAGGAGGCCCCCATGCGCAGGGTCCACGACACCCAGCGGAGGCCCGGCACCCCCGGCATCCCGAAGATCAGGCTGGACGTGAAATCGAGGGACGACATCCCGGCGATCCCGATCGGCCTCCAGGACCCCTGCAGCGACGAAGGGACCCGAAAGCGGCTGTTCCGGCTTCCGGGCAGGATGGTGCTGCCCGGAAGGAGCCGCCGGGTCGGCAGGCCGGGGATGGAACCGTGGACCATCCCGGTGCTGGGGGTCGTGAAGCAGGGTCCCGGGTGCGATTTCGACCGGCTTCAGGAACTGGCGAACCAACACATCCCGATCCGGCAAAGGCCGGAGGCCGGGCCACGGATCATGGGACGTGGACGGATACGGATACGAATACCGGCGTCTGGTTGACAACGTGTCGCTCCCCTCGCCGGAGCTTCCCGCCGAGGTCGGAAGGACGGTCGTGGAGAGGGGCCACAGGGTGGCGGCGGAAAAGCCTGGCGCCGCGTCGCGCGGCCGCCGTGATTCCTTCGTGGCCGGGACCGACGTCCACCATCCGACCGACCGCAGCCTGCCGATGGACGCGGCGCGGTGCATGGTCCGGGACGTGTCCCGGGCCTGCGGGGGGGGCCTGGGGCCGCGCGGCTGGCGGCGGAAGGAATACCTTTGCAGGAAGCTCCGGAAAGACTACCTCCGGGTGGCCACGTCACGGCTCGCCAACCCGCGCCCGAGGGACGTGGAGGCGCCGCTCCGGCTGGCGCTGAAGCTGGCGGACAGGGCGGAGGCCAGCTGCGCGGAGATCGACGGCAGGTTGGGTATCCCGGGCCCATCGGACAGTATCCGGGGCTTCATCGGCCATGTCAGGCCCCGGGCGGACCTGACCGGACGGCGGGTCCTGAAGGGCGGGACGGTCCCGCACCGCGGGAAGGTGCACCCGATATCCGGGCCGCACACGCGCTGGATATCGAAGGGCAAGGCCGGGGTCCCGGTGGAGCCCGGCGTTCCGGTCCGCGTCCCTGAGGACCGTCACGGATTCCTCCCGCACCGTTCCGTCATGTGGGAGGGGAGCGACGTGGACGTGGCGGTCCCCATGGGCGGGGAGGCGCGGGCCCGGTTCCCGACCTGTCGGTGGTGAGCTTCGACCGCGGTCCGCACAGCCCCCCGGACCGGCTGGGGCCTGCCGGGATGCCGGAGCCGACACCATGCCGCGGAAAGGCAGGCTGTCGAAGGCGGACCGCGTCCGGGAAAGCGGGGAGGCGTTCCGCGGGGCGCGGCGCGCCCACGCCGCGGGCGGGTCGGCCATCAACAGCCTGGAGCACCGCGGTCTGGACCGCGTCGGCGGCCACGGAAAGAAGGGTTTCGCCGGCGCCGTGGCGCTGGCCACGAATGTCCACCGCCTCGGCCTGATGCCGCCGGCGAGGGAGCGCCCCGTGCTCCCCGCCGCCGCCTGACCGAGGCGTCCACCGATGAACCGGTCCTTGGAAGGCCCCGCCGCTGCGGGGCCCGCACCGGCGTGCTCGCGGGCCGGCGGAGGCCCGGATGTTCACCATATGTTCCCGCCACCGGCCGTCCCGTCGAAGCCCCGGGCGGCGCTCCGACGGGCCCGGCCAGGGTCCCGTGAAGCCGGAATCCGCCGGATTCGGCCCGGTCACCGGAAGAACACGGGGTTTTCTGGCAGACACTAGAATAGCCTTGTCCGGTGCCGGATGAAACGCTGCATCGATGGTCGCCAGAACGTCCGATGTTCCAATGCTCAGCGCGGCCCTGCCGGGCAGGGAAGCACCGACGCCAAGCGCACCTCGTAATTGTCGCCGCTGCCGGCGGCCACAATGACCGAGCCCGGTACACCCCAGCACTGACACAGTTCCCTGCGTAACTGTACGGCAGGATCGCATGACGCCAACAGACGCGGCACACGACCTCGGTCCCAACCGGCGGCGGTCAGCAGTTCGTCATCCCATTCCTCGCTTCTGCAGTCCAGCATCATGGTACCGGATGCGTCCGAAACCTCGGTCGCGCGCCCACCGGTCATGCACAGTCGGACATAGTCTTTCGGCAGCATCAGGACATCGGCACGGTCCAGCGCGTCCTGTCGATGCTTCGCAAGCCACATCAGTTTAGGGGCGGTCAGACCCGGATCGGGATGATCATTGGCGCGCCAGCCGATATCGGGCACACGTTCCAGCAGTTAGGCGCATTCCACCAGCGTCCTCTGATCATTCCTGAGGATGCACGGCGTCGTCCGCATGTCATGTCTGTCCAGAAGGACCTGCCCCAGCATATGTCCGGAAAGCGAAATGGCCTCCAGTCGTTGCATCAGGCCCGCATGGTCGGCCGCAAGCGCGTCAAAGCAGCCCCCCCGTCAGGTTCCACCATTGATCAGGGTCCTACTGGCTCCATCCGGGGCGTGGAATGTCGACCTGCGAGCGCTCGGCGGCGATGGCGTGGCGGGTGCCATCCTCGTCGACAGGGGCGACCTCGATGCCGGAGGTACCAAGATCGATCCCTGCGTAAATCACTGCACCGTCTCGGCCAAAGCCCGGGCGGTATGTTCGTCCGTCACCAAATGCTTGACGCAGCCGCGGCGTAGAATCGCCCGTATGATCGGCAGTTTGGACCGACCGCCCGCGGCGACAATTACATTCGGTAGGGTATTCAGATCCTCAAGCCGGATGCCAAGGACGCGGTCGTTGATCTCGTGATCGACGAGGGCGCCGTCCCGGTCGAGGAAATAACCCATGATGTCGCCGACGGCACCCGCCGCGACAAGCTCATCCACTGTCAGATCTTCCGGTAAGCCATCGGCAAGCAACAGCGAGTTTTCCATGTCACCCGCTGCCAGCGCCAATCCGTCGGCACGCAGGATTTTCGTGATCGAGCCACAGAATTCCTGCTCACGCAGAATATCTCCGTTTCTGACGCTGGTCGCGTAGATCGGTGCGGTGAAATAGCTGTGAGCCGCGTTGCACAGATCAGCCAACCGCGTCGTGATTTCATAGCTGTTGACATCCGAACCTTTGGTCAGGCCACCCATCACGCTGGTGATCTCAAGATCAGGGCGGTTCAGTGGCTCCGTGAACCGTGTCGCCATGTTAAGCGTGTTGCCCCAGGACATGCCGAAGAGACGCACGTCGTCGCGGGACAGGAATCGGGTCAGGAACTGCCCCAATGCCGCGCCCAGAATGTTGTGAAGATTGAAATCGTCGCCGCCGACGGGAGCGACCGTGCATGTCTCCAGACCGAACCCACCGCTCAGAGCCGATTCAAGCGCAACACATGGCCCCAGCGGCGAGTTGAAGGACACGCGGACGATGCCGCGTTCCCGTACCGTCGAGAGCGCCCGATTCACCCTCAGTCTCGTCAGCCCAAACACCTCGGCCGCCCGCGCCTGGGTCATACCCTGAACCTCGCAGGCATAGGCAAGCCGCACAAGAAGCTGTTCCTCGGCATCCAGAATCTCGGTTTTTGAACGCCGTGACATCGCCCTTGCCGGCCTACTTCACGGCGCCCATGGTCAGGCCGCGAACCAGCTGTCTTGACGCAAGCAGCGCAAAAACCAGGACGGGAATGACGATCAGGGTCGATGTAGCCATGATCTTGCCGTAAGGAAGGTTATAGCCCTCCATGAAACTGACCGCCATGGCAGGTGCCGTCTTGGCGTCAGTACGGGTCAGGATCAAGCCGAACATCAATTCGTTCCACGAAAAGATGAACGAAAAAATCGCGGATACCGCGATACCGGGCATCGCGAGAGGCAGGCAGACCGAGCGCATTATCCGGAACTGCGATGCACCCTCGAGGCGGGCGGCTTCATCGAGATCATAGGGGATACCGCGGATCTGGTCCGTCACGATCCAGATGACGATGGGAAGGTTGAAGGTCAGGTATATCAGGATCAATGTGATGTGTCGGTCAAGAATCCCCAGTTTGCGTGCGATCAGAAAGAAGGGCAGTGCCAGCACAATGGGCGAAACCATCCGGTTGGTAATGAACCAGAACCAAAGGTCTCTCTTACCGCGAAACTCGAACCGGGCCAGCGCGAACGCCGCCGGCACTCCCAGAACCAGCGCCAGGGCGGTGGTGCAGACGGCAATTATCAGCGAGTTGACGAGCGTGGCGAGCACGCCGTCCCTGAACAGCGCCTCGCGGTAATTTTCGAACGTGGGTTCAAACAACCAGACAGGCGGGGCCTCAAGCGCCACGATATGCGATTTCAGTGAAGTCGTGACCATCCAGTAAAACGGGAAAACGCAGATCAACAGGATCAGGGCAAGCAGCGCGATCTGCCCCCAGAGCGGACCCTGTTCGCGGGTGGTGGCCATCAGGTGACCTTCTTGTAGAAAACGCGGATATAGACCTGCGCAAGAATTATGGTGATGACCAGAAGGATTATCGCCTGCGCGGTCGCCAATCCCTGATCGAAGCCGCGGAATCCAACTCGCTGGATCATCAGAGAAATGAATTCGGTGGAAGATCCCGGTCCACCCCGTGTCAGTGTGAAAACCATGTCAAACAGCTTAAGCGTATCAGCTGTGCGCAGGATCAGCACCGCCACAAGCCCGGGAACCAGAAAAGGCAGCTGTACGTAAATCAGGACGTTCCATTTCGACTTCGTCTCAAGCCGTGCGGCTTCCTCTATCTCGTCCGGTACCATGGTCAGGCCCGCCAGAAGCACAAGGGCGACGAATGGTGTCCATTGCCAGACATCCCAGAAGACAATCATGACGAAGGCATTCACAGGGTCGCCGATCCAGTTGATGTCCGCACCTCCCAAAATCTGGTTAACGACACCGAACTTCTGGTTGAACATGACCTGCCCCAGAAGTCCCACTACCGCATAGGTCGTCGCCATCGGCAGAACGAGGCTGAGCCGACCGAGGGTCTTCAGGAATCTCAGTCCAGGCTGATGCAGAACAAGCGCGATGACGAGGCCCAGCGCCAGCTGTAGCGGCAGGACGGTGGCCAGAAGCGTAAAGGTGCGACCCATCGCCTGCCAGAACACTTCATCGGTTAGAACCGTCCAGTAATTTTCGAGTCCGATGAATTTAATCTTCTTGAGTTTGGTCAGGTTAAAGAAATGCAGTGAAGTCCAGAGCGCATATAGAAGCGGTGCGATGCCGACCATCGCCAATGCGACCACGGCCGGTCCGATGAAGGCGAAGATCGTTTTTCGCGAAACACGTCCACGCAACGCCGGTCCCCCATAGCCGCATTGGGGCGCTTCGAGGCGCCCCAATGTCATAATGCGAATCGACGCTCTACTGGGCGAGCGGCTTTTCGCCCGAATAATAACCGGCCTCTTCGAGCACGGCTTCCATGCGCGTTGAGATTTCCTGCGCCCCTTCCTCGGTCGAGACCTCACCAAGCATGATCTTCGTGCCCCATTCCTGAACGATTTCGGTGATTTCAGGCCACTCGGCGAAACGGGGACGGAACTCGGGCACGCCGTCCTGCCAGCTTTCGACCAGGGCTGGAATGAAAGTGAAGTTTTCCGCTAGCGCTGGATCGGCATAGGCTGACCGACGCGCCGGCACGCCGCCGCGTTCCAGATATTCGCCGGCATTGGCCTTTGAGGTTGCCCATTGGATGAACAGCCACGCAGCGGCCTGCTCGTCCTCATCCGCCTGACTCGCCACCGCAAGGGAGAATCCACCCAAAGCCGGTTTGCGGCCCGCAGGACCTCTCGGTTCGGGCGCGATAGCGACATCGGCGGCGATCTTCGATGAGGCGGGATCAACGACCGTTGAATAAAACGCCGACCATTCGGTGATCATCGCGACATCGCCCTGTGCGAATGCGTTTACCGTCTCGGCGTGGTCATAGGCCACGATGCCGTCCGGCATATACTGGATTAGATCCTGACGAAACTTGAGACCCGCCTGACTTTCATCGCTCAACAGGTTCGATCTGAACTCGTCGTTCAGGAACGACCCTCCGAAGGGCCAAAGCACTCGTGCGAAGCTGTCCGCCGACTGCGTTTCGTTCCGCTTTGACTGCAGCGCGAACGCGTATTTACCATCCTTGGTCAGAGCCGGACCATAGACATCCTTCAGTTCTTCCCAGGTTTCCGGCGGACGGTCAAACCCGGCGTCGGCCAGCATCTTGGTGTTATAGAACATCAGACCCGAATAGTTGTCGAAAGGCAGCCCGTAGATTGTATCGTTCCAGCCACCGAACGCGTTCAGAACCAATGGAAAGAAATCTTCAATATCAAGGTCAGGGTCGATGATGTCGGGGAACTTGGCCTTGATGTCGTCGACCGGCACGATCCATTCGTTCTCCGCGAAATTGCCGATCCAGACGAGATCGATCAGAGCGATGTCAAGATCGCCCCCGGCAACGAAATCACGTACCTGTTCACCGAGCGCATTTTCATAAGGATGCTTGATGATGTTGACCGTGATGCCGGTTTCTTCCTCGAACGCCGGAAGCATCGCTTCAATCGCCTCGTAGCCGGGACGCAGCAGGAAAACGACGTCCACCGTGGTTCCGGAATATGGGGCGGCGGCATCCTTAAGGCTCCAGCCATGGCCATCGGCCACAGCGCCTGGTGCGGTCATGGCGGCCACCGCCGCAGACGCTATCAATGTTCTGAATTTCATGTGATTCTCCCTTCCGGTACAGATTGACAATCATTTGCATATCACATCATACAAATGTATGGCAACTTGCTCAAGCCAACATTCAGATGTGACGCGATCCGGGTTTCCCGGAGATTGATGGAAGGGAAGACAGGGTGTGGCGAAGGTTAGGCTCTCAGGAATAAATAAATTCTACGGTTCCCTCCAAGCCTTGACGGATGTATCTCTGGAAATCGAGGACGGTGCCTTCGTGGTCTTTGTCGGGCCGTCCGGCTGTGGAAAATCGACCCTGCTACGTTCGATTTCCGGGCTGGAGGCGATTGACGACGGCATTATCGAAATCGACGGTCGGGACGTGACCAACCTTGATCCCGCCGATCGTGATCTGTCGATGGTTTTCCAATCCTACGCGCTCTATCCTCACATGTCCGTACGGGCGAACATGGAATTCGGAATGAAGGTGAACGGTGTCGGTCGGGAGGAGCGGTCAAAGCGCGTGCTGGAGGCCACCAGAATCCTGCAGCTCGATGACCTGCTCGACCGGAAACCATCCCAGCTTTCGGGTGGGCAGCGCCAACGTGTCGCCATAGGCCGGTCAATCGTGAAGAACCCCAAAGTTTTCCTGTTCGATGAACCGCTTTCAAACCTTGACGCGAAGCTGCGCGTTCAGATGCGCGCGGAACTGGATTCCCTTCACAGAGAGCTCGGCGCGACCATGATCTATGTAACCCACGACCAGGTGGAGGCCATGACAATGGCCGATCGGATCGTCGTCCTGAATGGCGGCAGAGTCGAACAGGTCGGCGAACCAATGGAGCTGTACCATCGCCCCGCTACCGAATTCGTCGCCAGCTTCATAGGATCACCCGCGATGAACATCGCCCCGGCCGACAGCCGGCTCGGACAGGCCATCGGGACTTCGGACGGAATTGCCACAGTCGGTATTCGACCCGAGCACATCCGTTTCGGAAGCAGCGGTTTGCCTGTCACCATCCGTATCAAGGAAAGACTTGGCGGAGAAAGCTATCTCTATACGGTGGACGGTGACGGTGCGCAGATCGTCGTCAAAACCGATGGAGAGGACAGCTTTTCGACAGGCGACACGATATACCTCACTTTGCCCAAGGATCGTGCTCACCGGTTCAGTCCAGACGGCCGGGCACGTCGGTAGGCGGGTCAATGTCAGGCTGGCGGCGGCAGATCATGGATTTGATTTCCCCTTCCGTGGTCCGGTCGCAATCAATGGCGGACGTGAGAATCGGTTCTGGCATTTTGGGTGATGCCGGGGATGTGGCGACCGGGGTCACCGACTCGCACCGCGCGGTCGTCATCGCGGATGATGCCGGGTTCGGAGCCGCCGGTCAGGCGACCGTAGTGGCTCTTGCACGGGTCGGATTCGAAACCGAGACCCTGGTCGTGCCCAGTAATCCGTCGCCCGAGGCTTCGTTCGAAGCGGCGGAGCCCTTTCGGGCCGCGCTCGCGGCAGGCCCGGACATGTTCCCCGTTTCGGTTGGGTCCGGCGTTGTCAATGATCTGGTGAAATACGCCGCGTTCCAGACCGACCGACGTTACATGACGGTGACCACCGCCGCATCGATGGACGGATATATCAGCGCCGGAGCGCCGCTGGCCAAAGACGGATTCAGGATAACCTTTTCCACACGTGCGCCCATGGCGATGATGGCCGATCTTGATGTGATTTCTTCCGCTCCAACCGAAATGAACGGCTGGGGCCACGGCGATCTGGCAGGTAATATCCCTGCAGGCGGCGATTGGATAATCGCCGACGCACTGGGTGTCGAGCCCATAGATGATGTCGCCTGGCCCCTGGTTCAGGATCACCTGCGTGACTGGCTCTCGCATCCGGCGGAAATCCTTGAAAACGCCTTCGATGCCGTCGCCCGGCTGTTCATCGGCCTCACGGTAGCCGGATTCGCCATGGAATTTTATGGATCGACCCGTCCTGCCTCGGGTGCGGATCATCAGATCGCGCATCTATGGGAGATGGAAGGCCGTTATCACAATGGACAAAGCGTCAGCCACGGCGCTTCGGTGGCTGTTGGCTGCGTGGCGGCGCTGGCCATATATGACTGGCTGTTGCGTCAGGATCTAACGGCGCTCGACAGCGAAACCCTGCCAGCCCGCGCATCCGACCTTGAGACACGTCCGCGAGCGCTGAAGCGCGACATTCCCAACCAACGTGTCGCCGCCAAGGCGGAAGACGAAATCCGCGCGAAGCATCTTGATCCCGTAACACACAGGGAAAGGCTTGAAACCCTGAAACGTGAATGGCCGAGGCTTCGGTCACGTTTGAGCGACCATCTTGTCCGCCACGACGACATGGCGGCTATGCCGGCCGAGGCAGGTGCGCCGGCATTCGCCCATCAGATCGGAATCTCTCCCGTTCATCTGCCGCGCACGATGCGCGCCGCGCAGCATATCCGCCGCCGATACACGGTCCTCGACCTCCTGTATGAAACCGGCCTGACCGAAACAGCACTTGACGCGGTCCGGCCAATGCTCAATCCCCCGAAAATGAGACCACGGAATGACACTGAAAGAAGATGCCGCCAAAGCGCTGGCCGAAGTTGGTGAAGTCCTCGAAGCCGCGCTACCCGATCAGGTCAGTGCGATGACGCCGCCAATCCTGAGCGCAAAGCGCATTGCTCTTCACGGCGTGGGGCGCGAGGGGCTGATGATGAAATCGCTGGCCATGCGCCTCTTCCATCTAGGTCTCGACGCACATGTGGTGGGTGACATGACCACTCCGCCGCTATCGAAAGATGACCTGCTGATCGTGAGTGCCGGACCCGGTCAGTTCTCGACCGTTTCGGCATTGGTTGGAATTGCGCAGGCTTCAGGGGCCGCGACACTATGCGTTACGGCCGAGCCTGACGGAGAGGTGCCGTCTCTCGCCGATTATGTAATTCACCTGCCTGCGCAGACAATGGCCAGCGATCAAGGGGAGGCCCACTCCGTTCTACCGATGGGCTCCCTATATGAAGCCGTTCAGTTCATGTTTTTCGAGATGCTGGTTCTGCAACTGCGCGACGCCATGGAGCTTTCGCCCGAGGACATGCGCGCCAACCACACCAATCTGGAATGACCCGAATGGGCTGGACGAACCGATTTTCGATCAAGGGGAAGACGGCTCTGGTAACCGGCGCATCCTCCGGTATCGGGGCCGAAATAGCCGCTGTCTTCACCGAAGCCGGCGCCCGCGTGATCGGCACCGGCCGATCCAAAGCGCGGCTGTCGGATATCCGATCGAGATCCGGCTGTGCTACGATCATAGCCGATATCTCGACTCCTTCGGGGTGTGAGGCGCTGATGGCGAAAGCGCTTGAGATGGCCCCTCGAATCGACATTCTCGTGAATTCCGCGGGTATTGCCCTGACCGGCCCCCTCCTCCACTGCAGCGCCGAAGACTGGGACCGCACCATGGCGGTCAATCTGCGCGCGCCATTCCTTCTGGCCAAGGGCGTGGCCCCCGGGATGATCGAAGCGAATGCGGGCAAGATCATCAATATCTCATCGCAGACAGGCGTCATCGCGCTTGCGGACCATGCGGCCTATGCGTCATCCAAGGGCGGGCTGAATGCGCTTACCAAGTCACTGATGACCGAGCTTGCCCCGCACAACGTTCAGGTCAACGCCATCTGTCCAACGGTTGTCATGACCGAAATGGGCAGGAAAATCTGGAGCCCACCTGAAAAATCCCGGCCAATGATCGCCGCAACCCCATTGGGACGCTTCGGTGAACCGGTGGAAATCGCTGATTTGGCGCTTTATCTCGCCTCACCCGCCTCAAACCTGGTTAACGGCGCTCTGATGATGATCGAGGGCGGGTATTCGAGCGTATGAAGATACCGCTTCCAGTCGGAAACCCGGTGCCGAGCCGGGCTCCGACCTTCGGAATCGAATGATGTGTCCTGTGACGGCATACCATGCGCGACCTGTGGGAAACAGCCGCTCCGAGGGCGCGTGGCGCCGGAGTGCGCAGCGCCTCAGGCGCCACTGCGAATTTCGTTCACGATGGCTTTGCGGAGGAACTCAGACCTTTCGTCACCCGACCCCAGCCCGAAATGGGGATAGCTGTGTGCGGATGCTGTATCGGAAATCTCTTGATGCGGACCCTCCCGGACCAGACCTATGTCACGAAGTCAGTCTCTCCATCAGTCAGTCCAGGCGACCACCACCGTTACCTCAGGCCTCTTGCCAATCTCCGCCACCGCGATTTTCCGCACCACGGACCGAACCAGAGCCTCCACCGCTTCGTCGTCCAGCAGAACCTTGCGTCGCTCGCGACCGAGCGCACGTATCAAACCGCGGTCCAGCGCTTCCTGTAGCGGCGCACCCGACCGACCGGTTGCCGCCAACCCCGTGATCCCGCTCCACGTCTCGGTCTGCCCGCCGTCAGGGTCAATCTGGACCTCCACATGCACGTGTCCGTTCAGTGCCATGCGGATACGGTCCCGCACCACAAATGATTTCGCATCCACCAGAACCGTGCCATCAAGATAGGCCCGTCCGGACTCAATCCGCTCGGTGACGGATGGAAAATCCCCGGTAAGGTCCACAATGTCGCCGTTGGTCGCGACTATGGCACCGCGTCCGTTCTCTCGGGCCAGCTTCATATGTTCGGAAAGCATCCGATGCTCACCATGCATGGGGATCACCATCCGAGCATCTGTAAGCGTGTGCATCTCCTCCAGATCCGGGCGGTTCGCATGGCCCGACACATGGTACCGGTCGGTCGAATCGTCGATCACCTCAACGCCCCTTTCACTGAGACCGTTCACGATGCGGAGCACATCTCGCTCGTTGCCGGGAATGGTCTTGGACGAGAACAGGAACGTATCGCCCTCCTTTAGCTCGAAACCCCGGTATTTGCCCCTGCTGAGTTGTGCGGTGGCGGCACGACGCTCGCCCTGGCTTCCGGTCGCAAGCAGCAATAGGTGTTCCCGCGGAATGTCCCTAGCGTCTTCAGGTGCGACTGCTTTGGGAAACCCCCTAAGTATACCCGTCTCCGTTCCGACATCGACCATCCGCCGCATGGCGCGCCCGAGCAGCACGACGGATCGCCCCACCTTCCGACCGGCCTCGGCCAGTGTCTTCAGACGGGCGATGTTCGAGGCGAATGTCGTGGCCACCATCATCCCCGTAGCCGACGCGAAAAGTGCCTCGACATCCCCGGAAAGTGTCGATTCCGATCGGCCAGGCCTGGGCGAGAATACGTTCGTCGAGTCGCAGACCAAAGCATGGATGCTAGGTTTCGCCACCTCGGCCCAGAGCGCACGGTCGAACGGCTCTCCTACCACCGGTGTGGCATCAAGCTTGAAATCACCCGTGTGAAGGATCCGACCGGCCGGTGTATCAATCACCAGCGCCGAACTCTCCGGTATCGAATGCGACACCGGCAGCATACCGACCCTGAACGGTCCCGCCGTTACCGCTTTCGGCCAGGCTGAAACGGTCTCGATGTTTTCGGGAGCCACTCCGCATTCCTCGAGTTTCATCCGTCCGAGATGGGCGGTGAACGCCCGGGCGTATACAGGTGCCCGAAGCCTGTCCCAGAGATACCCCAGGGCGCCGATATGATCCTCATGTGCATGGGTGATGAATATCGCTTCGATCCGGTCCCGGCGCTCCGCCAGCCACGCGATATTCGGAAAGACAAGGTCAACACCGGGACTCGTGTCCATATCCGGAAACGTCACGCCGACATCGACCACGATCAGTCGTTCCCTGT
Organism: uncultured Rhodobacter sp.; assembly: GCA_965201085.1. Taxonomy (GTDB): domain Bacteria; phylum Pseudomonadota; class Alphaproteobacteria; order Rhodobacterales; family Rhodobacteraceae; genus JAPOUP01. The sequence continues at coordinate 239,753 of CBDAVS010000047.1, forward strand.
CTTCGGGACCGTATCCGTAGACATAGGAATTCATTCCCACTTCGCCCGCGCCACCAAGCGGCAGGTAGATCAGCCTGCTATCCGCCATACCTATTCATTCTCCCTGTTGTGGCGGTGAATCACCATGAGCCCGTGCATTGTCAGATCCTCTTCGATCAGATCGAAGAGCAGCGCATCGCCCTGTGCGAATAGCGGCGCGAGCCCCCCCGTGCCTATGACCCGCATTTCGGTTCGGTATTCGTCCTTGATACGTGCCGTGATTTCCTGGACCAGACCGACATATCCCCAGAATACCCCCGACTGCATGCAGGCGACCGTGTTGGTGCCGATCACCCTCCGGGGCTTCGTTACGTCCACATGCGGAAGCGCGGCCGCCGCGGCGTGAAGCGCTTCAAGGCTGAGATTCACCCCCGGCGCGATGACACCGCCCACATAGGCGCCATCACCCGCGACCACATCGAAAGTGGTCGCGGTCCCGAAATCAACGACGACGATGTCGCCTCCATGCCGGTCATACGCACCCGCCGCGTTCACCAGCCTGTCCGGTCCGACAATGGTTCCCTCATCCACGCGCGGGCCCGCCGGAAGGAGGCAGTCCGGCTTACCGACGACATAGGGTCGGGTGCCGAAATAGTTGGCGCAGAGAAGTCGAAGATTGAACACGACACGCGGCGCGGTCGACGAAATGATCACTTCGTCGATTTCCATCGGTACGCCCATCCGGCCAAGGAGCGTCGAGAACCAGACATAATACTGGTCCGCCGTGCGCTGGTGCTGGGTCATGGTACGGAATGTGGCGCGGAACTCCGTCCCATCCCAGACGGCGAAGACGGTGTTCGTGTTGCCACAGTCTATGCAGAGGAGCATCCTGTGTCTCCTCAGAAGAATACATCCGCCGCAGCGACGGTGCGGCGTGACTCCGGTGTTCGAAGGACGAGCGCACCCGAAGCGTCGATCGTCTCGAACACACCGTTGATTTCCTCGGACGGCGTACGCGCGGTGACGGTTCGGCCAAGCCGTGCGGCCCGCGTCAGCCATGTCTCCCGAACCGGAGCGAATCCCTCGGTCGCGAATCTTCGGTCCCATCGGGCATATGCCGGCGCCAAAGCCGCCAGAAGCTCGGCCGGAGTCACCGCATGGCCCGTCTCATGGGCGAGGCATACCGGTCGCAGGGCGCCCGGTTCAATCTCGGCGCCAGCGGGAGCTTCGGCCAGGTTCACACCTATCCCGATGGCCAGATACCGCGAGGCCTCTCCCTGGCCCAGACCTTCCAGTAGTATGCCCGCCAGCTTGCCGCCGTTCAGGAGAACGTCGTTCGGCCATTTCAGCGCAAAGCCGCCGACATGGCCGGTAATCGCCACAAGCGCGTCTAACAGCGCCAGACCTGCGACGAACCCGCGCAATGCGGCCGTCGCGGGCGGTTCGCTGAGACGCAGCAGCAGGGTGGCGGCGAAATTTCCCTCCGGAAACACCCAGCGCCGCCCACGCCGTCCACGCGCCGCCGTCTGACGCAGCGCGTGAATCCAGATCGGCGATACGGTGTCGCACATCCGCCGCGCGGCTTCCGCATTGGTGCTGTCCGTCTCGGCGAGGATCACCCGATCATATCCGGACGGCCAGCCGTCCCATGCGTGCTCAGTTGACAAGAGCCGCCGCCGCCGCCGCCGCCGGACCCTCGATGCCGAACAGATTGATCACTCCCGCAACCATGATGGCGGCGGACGCCATCAAAAACGCCCATTGCGTCGGTGCCATACCACCGTCGAGCGCGTCGGCGTCTTCGCCAAAATACATATAATACACGATCCGCAGGTAGTAGAACGCACCGATGACGCTGGCGACCGCACCGGCCACGGCAAGCCAGGCCATATCCGCCTGGACCGCCGCGTGAAGAACATAGAATTTCCCGAAAAACCCGACCAGCGGCGGAACGCCCGCAAGGCTGAACATCAGGACCAGAATGGCAAGCGCCTTGAGCGGTTCCCGCCGGGAATAGAGATTCAGCGCAGCGATATCGCTCACCGCCTGCCCCTCACGCTCCATCGACAGGATGAAAGCGAAGGTTCCGACATTCATGGTGACGTATATCGCCATATATACCAGCATCGCCTGCACACCCAATGCGGTACCGCTGGCAAGGCCCATAAGCGCGAATCCCATATGGGCGATGGACGAATAGGCCATGAGGCGCTTGATGTCGCGCTGGCCGATCGCGGCCACGGCGCCAAGAAACATCGAGGCCACGGACAGGAAAGCGACGACCTGGCTCCAATCGGTGACCGACCCACCGAACGCGTCATGAACCACCCGGGCGAACAATCCCATCGCCGCCATCTTCGGCGCCGTGGAAAAAAACGCCGTGACCGGTGTCGGCGATCCTTCGTAAACGTCAGGTGTCCACATGTGGAACGGCACCGCCGAAACCTTGAACGCAAGACCGCTGAGGATGAAAGCAAGTCCGAACAGCAGACCGGTGGAAATTCCGTCCGACGCAGCCTCTACGATACCTCCGAACACCGTTGTCCCGGCAAAGCCATAGGTCAATGAAGCGCCGTAGAGCAGCAGGCCGGAGCCGAGCGCGCCAAGCACGAAATACTTCAACCCGGCTTCCGTCGATCTGACACTGCTGCGGTGCAGACTTGCCACCACATAGAGCGCCAGCGACTGAAGCTCCAATCCCATATAGAGCGCGATGAGGTCACCGGCCGAAACCATCACCATCATGCCGCAGACAGCGAAAGCGATGAGCAGTGGATACTCGAAGCTCAGAAGGCCGCGCTTGGCCATATAGCCCTCGCCCATGACCAGAACCGTAGCCGCGGAGAGCAGGATCACGACCTTCGCGAAACGGGCGAACGCATCGTCCACGAACATGCCGCCCAAAGCCGCGTTGGTGCCCTGTCCGCTGAACCCGATCCAGACGGCAAGCGCGACGAAGGCCACCGAGGTTCCCCAAAGCATTGTCGGAGCGGTCCTGTCCTGACCGCCAAAGACGCCGAACATGAGCGCCACCATCGCGGCGACGGCAATTACGATCTCAGGTGCGAGGATCAGGATATCGGAATGGATCATCTCACTGGCCCATGCTTTCGGCAACCATGACCACCGCGCCTGTCCGCTCGGCCAACGCCATGTCATGACCGGCCACCAGCGCCTCCACCGACGGACCGATGATGTCGGTCACGAGACTGGGATAGACGCCGAGAAGAATCGTCATGACCACCAGTGGCGCGAATACCAGGCGTTCGCGCCAGTTCAGATCGGTGATCGACTTCAGCGCTTCCCTGATCAGATCGCCCATCATCACCCGGCGGTAAAGCCATAACGCATAAGCGGCGCTCAGGATCACACCGGTGGCGGCGACGGCTGCGACCCAGGTATTCGTCTGGAAGATGCCCATCAGCGTCAGGAATTCACCGATGAACCCCGATGTGCCGGGAAGGCCGACATTGGCGAGCGTGAACAGCATGAAGACCAGCGCATAGGCCGGCATCCGACTGACGAGTCCGCCATAGGCGTCGATATCGCGTGTATGCATTCTGTCGTAGATGATGCCGACACACAGGAACAGGGCCCCGGAAATGAAGCCATGGCTGATCATCTGGAATATGGCGCCGTCAATTCCCTGTTGGTTCACGGCGAAAATGCCTGCCGTGACAAAGCCCATATGGGCGACCGAGGAATAGGCGATGAGCTTTTTCATGTCCTCCTGGGCCAGTGCGACCAGCGAGGTGTAGACGATGGCGATCGCGCTGAGCCACAGAACCAGCGGCGCCAGAAGGTCGGACGCGACGGGAAACATCGGAATCGAGAACCGCAGGAACCCGTAGCCACCCATTTTCAGCAGGATCGCGGCCAGAACCACCGATCCGGCGGTCGGCGCCTGCACATGGGCGTCGGGCAGCCAGGTATGGACCGGCCACATCGGCATTTTCACGGCGAAGCTGGCGAAAAACGCCAGCCAGAGAAGCGTCTGAAGACCGCCTACGATATCTATGCCGAGCACCCGCAGGTCTTCCGAAGGGAAGCCGTAGGTCAGCAACGCCCGGATATCCGTCGTTCCCGCCTCGTGGAACATGACGATCATCGCGACCAGCATCAGAACCGAGCCAAGGAAGGTATAGAGAAAGAACTTGAAGGCCGCGTAGATCCGTTCCTTTCCACCCCAGATGCCGATGATCAGGAACATCGGGATCAATCCACCCTCGAAAAACAGGTAAAACAGCACCAGATCCAACGATGTGAAGACGCCAAGCATCAGCGTCTCCAGCGTCAGCAGGGCGATCATGTAATCCTTCACGCGATGCGTCACGCCCCAGCAGGATATCACCGTGATCGGCATGAGGAAGGTCGTCAGCAGTACGAACAGGATCGAGATGCCATCGATCCCCATCCGGTATTTCAGGCCCAGAAGCCAATCGCGTTCCTCCACGAACTGAAAGCCTGTATCGGCGGGATCGAACTCCGCGATCAGGAACAGCGAAATGATGAAGGTGACGGAGGTGGCGGTCAGCGCCAGCCATTTCGCGTTCCGCTGCGCCGCTTCGTCATCCCCGCGCAGGAACAGCGCCAGAATTCCGGCCGCGACCGCCGGTAGGAAGGTTACGATGGAAAGGATGTTCTCCATCAGTTCGCTCCACCGGCAAGCATCATCCAGGTGACGAGAAGCACGATCCCGACCACCATCGCGAACGCGTAGGTGAAAATATACCCGGACTGAGCCCTCGCCGCCAACGAGGTAAGGAAGGGTATGCCCCCCATGGCCAGTCCATTGATCGTGCCGTCGATGACGGATCCGTCACCACGCCTCCAGAGGAGGCGGGCGGTGAAGCGCGCCGGACGCACGATCACGGCGTCGAAAATCTCGTCGAAATACCACTTGTTGAGCAGGAATAGATAGAGTGGCCGCTGATTCGCGGCCAGCCTGCCCGGCAGGTCAGGCCTGCGGATATAGAACAGCCATGCGACGGCGAATCCGATGACCATGGCGATGAACGGCGCGTATCTCACCCAGATCGGCGCATGATGCGCTTCATCCATCACGTTGTTGTCGGGATGGGTGAACAGGGCACCCTGCCCGGGCGTCCAGCCAGTGGCCTCGCCGGGCCCATCCTCGGTCCCGCCTTTCGCCTCCTCACCGTGACCATCGCCGTGCGGACCGTGTTCCGCTTCGGCATGATGATCGGGAACCCCGTAGAACCGGTTGACCGATTCGTGGTCGCCGAAGAACTGTCCGAACCAGACCATGCCAGCGAAGATCGCTCCGAGCGCCAGCACGCCGAGCGGAACGAGCATGGTCCAGGGACTCTCATGGGCATGATCATGCTTATGCCGGTCACCGCGCGGTTCGCCGTAGAATGTCATGAACAGAAGCCTCCACGAATAGAAGCTCGTGAACACCGCCGCGATGACCAGCATCCAGAAGGCGAAGTTTCCCGCTCCGGTATGCGCCCCCCAGGCGCTCTCGACTATCGCGTCCTTCGAGAGAAAGCCAGCGAATCCAAAATGGGTGAGGGGAATACCGACCCCGGTGATCGCCAGCGTACCGATCATCATCGCCCGGAACGTATAGGGGATCTTAGCTCTCAGCCCTCCGTAATTCCGCATGTCCTGCTCATGATGCATAGCATGGATCACCGACCCCGCGCCGAGGAACAGCATCGCCTTGAAGAACGCGTGGGTGAACAGATGGAACATCGCCGCCGAGTAGACGCCAACTCCCGCCGCCACGAACATGTAGCCGAGTTGCGAACAGGTCGAGTAGGCGATGACGCGTTTGATATCGTTCTGAACCAGACCGACGGTTGCCGCGAAGAACGCGGTCAGCGCACCGATATAGAGAACGATGGTCTTCGCTTCGGGCGCGAATTCCATCAGCGGTGACATACGGCAGACCAGGAACACACCCGCCGTCACCATGGTCGCCGCATGGATCAGCGCCGAGACAGGGGTCGGGCCCTCCATCGCGTCGGGCAACCAGGTATGCAGGAACAGCTGCGCGGACTTACCCATCGCCCCGACGAATAGAAGGAAAGCCGCCAGGTTCGCCGCGTTCCAGTCGGTCCAGAGGAAGGTGACACGGGTTTCGGCCAGTTCCGGCGCCTTCTCGAAGATGACGTCCAACGAAATCGAATCGGTCAGCAGGAACAGCGCGAAGATTCCGAGCGCGAAACCGAAATCGCCCACCCGATTGACCACAAAGGCTTTGATCGCGGCGGCGTTGGCGCTCGGCTTACGAAAATAGAAGCCGATCAGAAGGTAGGAGGCGACTCCAACCCCTTCCCAACCGAAGAACATCTGCAATAGGTTGTCCGACGTTACCAGCGCCAGCATCGCAAACGTGAAGAATGACAGATAGGCGAAGAAACGCGGACGGTAGCTCTCGCCTTCACGGAAATGCCCGTCATCCGCCATATAGCCGAAACTGTAGAGATGGACCAGCGCCGACACCGTCGTTACCACAACCAGCATGATCGCCGTAAGCCGATCGAGACGGATCATCCAGTCAGTGGAGAGGCTTCCCGAATCGACGAATCGCATGATGACGGTCCGCTGGGTTTCGCCATCGAATCCGAGGAATACGATCCAGCTGAGCAGACAGGACAGGAACAGCAGCCCCGTCGCCGACCACAGTGCGGCGACCTCGCCGATCAGCTTCCAGCCAAAGCCGCATAGGACCGCGCCGACAAGTGGGGCAAGGACGATGGTGGCTTCCATGAACGCCTATCCCCTCATAACGTTGACGTCTTCGACGTCGATCGTGCCCCGGTTGCGGAAGAAGCAGACAAGGATCGCCAGACCTATCGCGGCTTCGGCGGCCGCGACGGTCAGTACGAAAAGCGTGAATATCTGCCCCACCAGATCGCCGAGGAAGCTCGAAAACGCGACGAGGTTGATATTGACCGCCAGCAGTATGAGTTCGATCGACATCAGAAGGATGATGACGTTTTTCCGGTTCAGGAATATTCCGAAAATCCCGATTACGAACAGCGTCGCGGCGACGAAGAGATAATGTTCCAGACCGATCATCTGCATTCACCGGAAGCCCTGCGCGAAAGGCGGTGGCGGCCCGCCACGGCTTCGGGTCATCGGGACGACCGCACCCGTGGACGGACGGGAGACGTTGAATTCCCTCCGCGAACGCTGGCTTTCCATGCCATAACTAGCCATGCCGCTCCCCCAGCCCCTGTCCTGACTCGACGTTCCTGACCTGCATCGCCTTTGATGGATCACGATAGATCTGCGCGATGATGTCCTGCCGTTTGATATGGGTTCTGTGGCGCAGGGTCAGCACGATCGCTCCGATCATCGCCACCAGCAGCACGAGACCCGCCAATTGGAACAGCAGGACGTAATCGTCGTAGAGCAGCCTGCCGATGGCGGCGGTGTTATGCGTCTCGGAATCCAACGGCGTAACGGCTGCGCGAAGACCCTCGGCGGAATCCGAATAGGTCCAGGTTCCGATGACCAATCCGAGTTCCATAAGCAGCACGACACCGATCAGAAGCGCGAGCGGGAGATATCTGGCCATTTCCGCCTTGAGTTCAGCGAAATCCACGTCAAGCATCATCACCACGAACAGGAACAGGACCGCCACGGCACCGACATAGACGATGACCAGCAGCATCGCCACGAATTCCGCTCCCAGAAGCACGAACAGACCCGCCGCGCTTAGAAACGCCAGGATCAGCCAGAGCACCGAATGCACCGGATTGCGGCTCGTCACCGTCATGAAACCGGCGGCTATGGCCGCTAACGAAAACACGTAGAAGGCGAAACCGGCAAATCCCATTGGTTAGTTTTCTCCGGAACCGGCGCGCGTTTCGGACGCGAGCCCCATCGCCTTGGCCGCGGCCGCGGCGCCGCCGAACAGTCCCGCAAGCGCGATCGTCTCCATGATCTCGCCATCGGTCGCTCCGGTGATTCGGGCATGGCGCACCGTCGCCCGAATCTGGGACTCCGCATGGGCGCCGATGACGGTCAGCCCCATCAAGGTCAGCAGGAGCCTGGTTTTCGCGCTGAGACCGTCGGGATTCAGGGTCTTACCGAAAAAGGCTTCCATGGCTTCCCTGGACATGGTCGGCCACATTCTCTCAATGGCTTCCGGTGTGACCGCCTCCATCATGGGAGCCATGGCGCCAGCCCATTGGTTGCCGAGCTTCATGAGTTCCTCGAACGGGTTTTTCGTCGTTTCCGTCATCGGTAAGGCGCGTCCATTTCAAGATTGCGGGCGATCTCGGCTTCCCAACGATCGCCGTTCTCGAGCAGCTTCTCCTTGGTATAGAAGAGCTCTTCGCGGGTCTCGGCCGCGAATTCGAAATTCGGACCCTCGACGATGGCATCGACCGGACAGGCTTCCTGACAGAATCCGCAATAGATGCATTTCGTCATGTCGATGTCGTAGCGTGTCGTGCGTCGGCTGCCATCCTCGCGTGGCTCCGCGTCGATGGTGATCGCCTGGGCCGGGCAGATCGCCTCGCAAAGCTTGCAGGCGATGCAGCGCTCCTCACCGTTCGGATACCGCCGCAGCGCGTGTTCGCCACGGAAGCGCGGACTCAATGACCCCTTTTCGTGAGGATAGTTCACCGTGGCCTTGGGAGCGACGAAATATTTCATTCCAAGCGCGAAGCCCTTCAGGAAGTCCCAGAGCACGAAATACTTCCCGGCGCGGATCCAGTCGATCTGGGTCATGCCAACGCTCCCCGGATTTCAGGCCTGAACACCTTTGGCATGGCTCAACCCCCTACCGCCCAGCGGGCATAGGCACCGCCGAATGCCCCGTATTGGGCGAAGAACGCAACGATTACCACCCATGCGATCGACACCGGCAGGAAGACCTTCCAGCCCAACCGCATAAGCTGGTCGTATCGATAGCGCGGCACGATCGCCTTTACCATCGCGAACAGGAAGAAGAAAAACGCCATCTTCGCCACCATCCACAAAGCCCCGTCCGCCAGTCCGGGGATCGGCGATAGCCAGCCTCCGAAGAAGAGGAGGCTCGTCAGCCCGCACATCAGGAAGATCGCGATGTATTCACCGGCCATGAACAGCAGGAACGGGGTCGATGAATATTCAACTTGATATCCCGCCACCAGTTCCGATTCAGCTTCGGGCAGATCGAAGGGCGGTCGGTTGGTCTCGGCCAGGGCGCTGACGAAGAACAGCACCACCATCGGCAGGTGCGGCAGCCAATACCAGCTGAACAGCCCATATGCACCGTCCTGGGCCCGAACGATATCCCCGAAATTCAGCGAGCCCGTGGAGATGATGACACCGATGATGATAAATCCGATGGAAACCTCGTAGCTGATCATCTGCGCGGCCGATCTCAGCGACCCAAGGAACGGGTATTTCGAATTCGATGCCCATCCCCCCATGATCACCCCATAGACCTCAAGGGAAGAGACCGCGAAGACATAGAGAACGGCGACGTTTATCTCCGCCAGCACCCATCTATCGTTGAACGGAATGACCGCCCAGGCGATGATCGCGAGAACGAAAGACACCATCGGGGCCAGTATGAAGACCGCCCGATCCGCGCCTGCCGGAAAAACCACTTCCTTGACGACGTATTTCAGCGCGTCCGCCACCGATTGCAGCAGACCGAAGGCCCCTACCACATTCGGCCCGCGGCGCATCTGGACGGCCGCCCAGATCTTTCGGTCTCCGTAAACGAGGAACAGCAGCGAGATCATCACGAAGGCGATCATCAATATGCACTGGGCGGTGACGATCAAGGCGATGCCAAGGCCTGACGATAGGAATTCAGCCATGTTTCCTCACACGGTCGGCGGTCCAGCGCCTGCGCATCGGGATCGATCGCATAACGCCGGTGTCCCGGCCTGACGGTGATACCAAGTGACCGCCATAGACCGCATTCGCGACCGGAATGCCAGCCTCATCGGGTGGAATGTTCAATGAACGTACCGTCGCCATGTGCCCGTAGGCGAATGTCGACGATATTCCCGGAAGGACAGCTTCCAGCATTTGGCCGGGGGTGACACACGTACGATACACACCGATATCGGCGGGCGCCGTGTTGCTGACTACTTCCCGGGCTTGGCCTAAGCGGATCACGCGCACCTACTCCGCCGCGACGGCGATCCCGGTCCTGGCGCGGGAAGCGGCGGACAGTTCCGCCATGAGCGCGGAGGCCCGGGTGATCGGATTTGTCAGATAGAAATCCGCGACGGCGTTGCGGAACTCGACGTTTCCGACTGGACGCGCAGGCACCGCTTTCCAGTCATTCTCGGGCACCTGATCGATCATTCCCAGCACGGGCGCCTCCTCGCCGAGTCTGCCGCGCAGCTGTGCCAGAGTGTCGTAGGGCAGAGCCTCACCGAGCACGGCGCTGAGTGCCCGCAGAATCGCCCAGTTTTCCTTCGCTTCACCGGGAGGATGGCTGGAGCGTTGCGCCAGCTGTGGCCGACCCTCGGTATTGACGAACAATCCGTTTTCCTCGGTATAGGTCGCGGCGGGCAGGATGATATCCGCCCGGTGGGCTCCACGGTCACCATGGCTGCCCTGATATATTACGGTCGGTCCCGGGGGGATTTCGATTTCGTCCGCACCCAGAGCATAGACCGTCTCCGCTCCCTCCAGAGCGGCGGCGATGCCACCTTCGGTGGTGCAGCCAGCGTCGAGCGCACCGACGCGCGCGGCCGCTGTATGCAGGACGAGCAAACCCGCCGACATCGCCTCGGCTAGCTTCATAGCCTGACCCAGAACGGCTTCGCCCCCATCCCCGATCAGCGCACCCTGCCCGACAATAACGATCCCCGGTGTGGCATCTTCTCCGGCTCCGGCCTCATTCGCCAGCCTTGTCAACGCATCACCGCCGATGCCCAGATGTCTATAGTTGTAGGTAAGATCGACCGGCTCGCCGATCAGCGCCACACCGGCGCCGGAAAGCCACGCCTTTCGGATCCTCGCGTTGAGCACCGGCGCCTCGTCGCGGGGGTTGGATCCGACCAGAACGAACGAACGCGCCGTGTCGATATCCTCAATGGACGCGGTTCCGACATAGGCCGAACGGTTTCCCGCCGGCAGCTTCGCCCCATCGGTGCGGCACTCGACGTTTCCGCCGCCGCGCTCGACCAGCTGCCTGAGAGCGAACGCGGCCTCAGCCGGAGCCAGATCACCGACCAGTCCGGCGACCTTCACATCCTTCATCGCATCCGCCACCTTTGCGAGCGCCTCGCTCCATGTCGCGGGCCTCAACTTGCCGCCTTCGCGTATATATGGCCGGTCCAATCGCCGCCGGCGCAGACCATCCCAGACAAAGCGCGTCTTGTCGGAGATCCATTCTTCGTTCACCCCATCATGGTTGCGCGGCAGAAGCCGCATCACTTCGCGCCCTTTGCAGTCAACCCGGATGTTGGAACCGAGCGCGTCCATTATGTCGATGGATTCGGTTTTGGTGAGTTCCCAGGGTCGGGCCGTGAATGCATAGGGCTTGCTGGTCAGCGCCCCCACCGGGCACAGATCGATGATGTTTCCCTGAAGGTTGGACCGAAGCGTCTCGCCTAGATAGGAGGTTATTTCGGCATCTTCGCCACGACCGGTCTGGCCCATCTGGACGATTCCGGCGACCTCGGTGGTGAAGCGGACGCAACGCGTACATGAAATGCAGCGCGTCATATGGGTTTCCACCAACGGACCGAGATCCAGGTCCTCGACGGCCCGCTTCGGTTCTCGAAAGCGGCTAAAATCAACTCCGTAGGCCATGGCCTGATCCTGCAGGTCGCACTCACCGCCCTGGTCGCAGATCGGACAGTCCAGCGGATGGTTGATCAGCAGGAACTCCATCACGCCTTCACGGGCCTTTCTGACCATCGGCGATCTGGTGCTGATCCTGGGAGGCTGGCCTTCGGGTCCGGGCCGCAGATCGCGAACCTGCATAGCGCAGCTTGCGGCGGGTTTTGGTGGACCTCCGACGACCTCCACAAGACACATCCGGCAGTTTCCGGCGATGGACAGACGTTCGTGATAGCAGAAACGCGGCACTTCGAGTCCCGCCTGCTCGCAGGCTTGAATCAAGGTCATCGCGGCGTCGGCCTCAATTTCCTTTCCGTCGATAATGATGGTCCGCAAGTCGCTCATGGTCGGTCCTGATTGTCGCGGTCGCTTCGGTAGCGGAATTTGTCCGTCAATTCGCTCGAAGAATCCAGCCCGTCAGGGAGTTTTTCTCGATTTCCGCGAGACCAAGGCGGCAGTAGCTTTCCACGTCGCCCTCCGCCACGCCATGTTTTTCCAGATAGGTGTCGCGTCGGCCCTCCAGCAGCGCCTTCGCTTCGGGGCTGCGACGCAACCGGTCGAAGTCGTCCCGGGTATAGCCAAGCGACAGCGCGTAGCCTTTCAGTTCGTTCAGGCGGACCCATACCCGAAACATTCGTATCGATACTGTTGGGCAGTTCTTTCGGATTGCGGCTCCGACTGAGGCTGACAGGAATTCGTGCTGGATCCGAGGATCATCCACCAGCGGCGGAAGCTCGGTCGAATCGGACGCAGCCGTCATCAGGCATAACGCTATGACTCCGCTTCCCAATGTAACGACAAATCGCATTTTCCAGCCCCGATTCGACCCGACTGATCGCAGCGCTCCTCACGAACCTTCACGTAAAAATGCACTCAATTCAGGTTTCACACTCCACGTTCGTCCATAGCCGCATCGATAAGATCAGCGTTGGGTGCAGCGACCTGTCAGCGTAACCGTATCGTTCTGCACAGACATCTCCTCCACAGGTCTATCCGGTCCGAGAATCCACGTGATGTCCGAGCCACCATATGTTATGAGACAATAGACCGTCGCCTTATAGCGCCCGGATTCCAGCGCCTGTTCCTGAATGGCCTGGAACGGGGTCACGTTCACGGTGAAGTCCCTCCTGTCCTCTCCCTTGCTGAGCGACGCCCGGACACGCACCCTGCGCACTTCCGCGGAGGTCGCGGGTCCGCTGTCGTTTCGAATCTCGACCGTTTCCTTACCGCCTCGGAACAAGCCGCAGGACGAGACGCCGAGGACGACCATCACAAGACATACCACCCGAGTCACCGACATATCGCGGTCCTCCACAAAACCCCGCGTCGCGGCTGTCCGCACACGGTGTCACTCCGTCCGATGAAGCAAGGTCGCCGCTTCACGACATGCACTCCTCGCTTCGATCACCATATACCAAGCCGCGAAGCATGTCCAAACGGGAATATACGAAGGGTCCGGATTCATTCCGCGGCGACCGCCGCCATCTTCGGGGCCTTGTTCCGACGTATGCGTTCTTCGATTTCATCGCGAAAATTGCGGATCAGCCCCTGAATGGGCCAGGCCGCCGCATCGCCGAGGGCGCAGATCGTATGCCCCTCAACCTGCTTGGTGACGTCCAGAAGCATGTCGATCTCCTCCATTCCGGCTTCGCCCCGAACGAGTCGATCCATCACCCGCATCATCCAACCCGTTCCTTCCCGGCAGGGTGTGCATTGGCCACAGCTCTCATGCTTGTAGAATTTCGACAGGCGCCAGATCGCCTTTATCACATCGGTCGAGCGGTCCATCACGATTACCGCCGCCGTTCCCAATGAAGAATGAACCCCGCGCAGGGCATCGAAATCCATGATCGCTCCGCGCATGTCCTCGCCCCGCACGCATGGAACGGACGCTCCCCCCGGTATAACCGCCTTCAGGTTGTCCCATCCACCTCGAATGCCGCCGCAATGTCTATCGATCAACTCCTCGAACGGAATTGACATCTCATCCTCGACAACACAGGGATTGTTGACGTGGCCACTAACGGCATAGATTTTCGTGCCAGTGTTGTTGGGCCTTCCGAAAGACGCGAACCACTCCGCGCCACGCCGTAGTATCGTCGGCACAACGGCGATCGATTCGACGTTGTTCACCGTGGTCGGACAGCCGTAGAGGCCCGCACCCGCCGGAAAAGGCGGTTTCATCCGCGGCATACCTTTCTTGCCTTCGAGGCTTTCCAGGAGCGCCGTTTCTTCGCCGCAGATATACGCCCCCGCACCATGATGCAGGTAAAGGTCGAATTTCCAGCCAGATCCGGCGGCGTTCCGACCGAGAAGGCCCGCCTCATACGCTTCGTCGATGGCGGTCTGCAGCGTTTCCCGCTCGCGGATATATTCGCCGCGGATATAGATGTAGCAGGTTTCGGCCCCCATCGCGAAGGACGCCAGAAGACAGCCTTCGATCAGCGTATGCGGATCGTGGCGCATGATTTCCCGATCCTTGCAGGTTCCGGGTTCCGACTCGTCGGCGTTGACCACGAGATATGCCGGACGCCCGTCCGATTCCCTGGGCATGAACGACCATTTCAGACCGGTTGGAAACCCCGCTCCTCCGCGTCCGCGCAGACCCGACGCCTTCATGGTGTCGATGATCCAGTCCCGCCCCCTGGCTATGAGATCGGCCGTGCCGTCCCAGTGCCCGCGCCCCATCGCACCAGCGAGCGTACGGTCATGCATTCCGTATAGATTGGCGAATATTCGGTCACTGTCACTCAGCATGACCTACTCCTGGTCTTCCCGGCGTTTCCGCCAGATCCGATATGTCACGAACAGGGCCCAAACGAACGCGGCAAGCGCCGCCAGATCGAACAGAAATACATACCTGGCCGGAAGACCCAATCGCCCGCCCAGCCACTGCGCTCCCAGCCACATCAGCATCGCGGCGGCAATGACCAGCGCGGCCAGCCGCCCCTGCCTTGCCAGCGCCAGTCCATCCCGGCTCGATCGGGTCGGTGACGCCATGTCTCTCAGACGCTCCCGTCTTCGACAAGCCATGGCGTAACCAGCGGCGCTTCGGTACCATCGATCCGCTTCAGCGTATCACCAGCATCCACCGCGAGCTGCGCACTGGCGTTGCGCTCCTCCGAGCCCGGGACCTCCCCGGTGTTCAGGCTTGTCAGCCCTCGCCCGGGTTCGGAAGAGAACCGTCCGTTCTGCGGACCCGGTGCGGGCATTTCTCCGGTGGCGATCGCATCGATAAGCTCACCGAGCCGTTCGGGGGTCAGGTCCTCGTAGTAGTCCTTTCCGATCTGCGCGATGGGTGCATTGGCGCAGGCGCCGAGACACTCAACCTCTTCCCAGGAGAATCTCCCGTCCTCGGAGAGCGTATGCGGGTGATCCGCGATTCTGTCACGGCAGACATCGATCAGGTCCTCGGCGCCGCAGATCATACATGACGTCGTCCCACAGATCTGGATGTGCGCGGCGCTGCCCGCGGGGCGCAGCTGGAACATGAAATAGAACGTCGCGACTTCCAGAGCGCGGATACGGGCCATACCGAGCATATCCGCCACCTTTTCAATCGCGGCCCGCGACAGCCAACCTTCCTGCTCCTGCGCGCGCCAGAGCAGCGGAATGACCGCGCTGGCCTGCCGACCTTCGGGATATTTGGTGATCTGCGCCTCCGCCCATGCCTGATTTGCGGGCGTGAACGCGAAACTCTCCGGCTGATCGTGATGAAGACGCCTGAGCATCAACCATCATCCTCTATCGAAAACAGCCGCACTCCCGGGATACAGCGTGTGCGGCGGGCCTCGCCTGCCGCCAGGACAGGGCAGTGGTTTCGCGGTAATCCAGCGAACGACCTCACCGATCGATCTCCCCGAACACCACATCCATCGTACCGATGATCGCGGCCACGTCGGCGAGCTGGTGTCCCGAGGCGACATGGTCCATCGCCTGCAGATGCGGAAATCCCGGCGCGCGGATCCTGGCACGATAGGGCCGGTTGGTACCGTCCGCCACCAGATAGACACCGAATTCACCCTTCGGCGCCTCGACGGCGGCGTAGACTTCGCCTTCGGGAACATGGAAACCTTCGGTGTAGAGCTTGAAATGATGGATGAGCGCTTCCATCGATGCCTTCATCTCGGCACGCGGCGGTGGCGTCAGCTTGCCACGGGCCAATACATCGCCCGGTTCGGCCCGCAGCTTTTCGCAGGAGTGTTTGATGATCTTCAGCGATTCACGCATTTCCTGCATCCGAACGAGGTATCTGTCGTAGCAATCGCCGTTCATTCCAACCGGAATGCCGAATTCGAATTCGTCATAGCATTCGTAGGGTTGCGCACGTCGGAGATCCCAGGCCAATCCGCTTCCGCGCACCATCACCCCCGAGAAGCCCCAGTCATATACATCCTGTTCGCTGACGACGCCGATATCGGCGTTGCGCTGCTTGAATATCCGGTTCTCGGTGAGTAGTCCATCGATGTCCTTGATAACCTTGGGGAACCCGTCGGCCCATCGATCGATGTCGTCGATCAGTTCGGTTGGAAGATCCCGATGTACGCCACCGGGTCGGAAATAAGCGGCATGCAGTCTTGCACCACATGCTCGCTCGTAGAACACCATCAATTTCTCGCGCTCCTCGAAACCCCAAAGCGGTGGGGTGAGGGCGCCCACATCGAGGGCCTGGGTCGTGACGTTGAGGAGGTGATTCAGGATGCGCCCGATTTCGGAATAGAGCACACGGATCAGGGAGGCCCGTCGCGGGATTTCCGTGGCGGTCAGCTTTTCGATCGCCAGGCACCAGGCATGTTCCTGGTTCATCGGCGCGACATAGTCGAGTCGGTCGAAATAGGGGAGATTCTGCAGATAGGTCCGCGACTCCATTAGTTTTTCGGTTCCGCGGTGAAGAAGGCCAATATGCGGGTCGCAGCGCTCGACGATCTCGCCGTCGAGTTCCAGAACCAACCGCAGGACACCGTGCGCCGCCGGATGCTGGGGTCCGAAATTGATGTTGAAATTCCGGATTCTCTGTTCGCCGGTCAGTGCGTCATCGAAGTTTCCGACCATCATTCCACGACCCCGTTGGCTGCGCGCTTCGCGCTCTTTCCGGAAGTCCGGAAGCCTTCCGTCAGGCTTTTCCCAGCCAGTGATGGCATCGCCCGAGCACCATCCCGGAGCCCCGTCGCCGCGTGACACGCCAGTCGGACCCGTTGTATATGATCAGAGGCATTCATTCTGTCAGCGTCCCGCTACGTTCTCGCCCTCATCGGGCAGGATGTATTCGGCGCCTTCCCAAGGTGACATGAAGTCGAACCGGCGGTATTCCTGAGTGAGTTTGACTGGTTCGTAGACCACCCGCTTGCGGGTTTCGTCATAGCGCACCTCGGTATAGCCGGAGGTGGGGAAGTCCTTCCTCAACGGATGGCCGCTGAAACCGTAGTCGGTCAGGATGCGGCGCAGGTCCGGATGCCCCGTGAACAATATGCCGAACATATCGTAGACTTCGCGTTCGAACCAGTTCGCGGCGGGAAACAGGCCGGTGACCGAGGTTATGGTGTCTCCCTCCCGTATAGCGCATTTCGCCCTGATACGATGGTTCAGTCGCATGCTCAGAAATTGATAGACCACATCGAAACGGTTATCACGGCCCGGGTAATCGACCGCGGTGATATCGACAAGCGTGGAGAACCTGCAGGTCAGGTCGGATTTCAGGAATTCGACGAAAGAGAGGACCGATGCCGGTGCTATCTCGACGTTGAGTTCGTTGAAAGCCAGGTTCCATCCCAGCACGCAATCGGGCCGGGTCCGTTCGATATGCGCTCCCAGTTCCTGAAGTTCCTCAAGCATACGACTCCACCGTCAATGATTGATGCCGATCAGCGCGCTATGGTTCCGGTGCGCCTGATTTTGCGCTGGAGTTGCAACAGCCCATACAGCAGCGCTTCGGCTGTCGGTGGACAGCCGGGCACGTAGACATCGACCGGTACGATACGGTCGCATCCACGCACCACGGAATAGCTGTAGTGGTAGTATCCACCGCCGTTGGCGCAGGAGCCCATCGAGACCACATAACGTGGTTCGGGCATCTGATCGTAGACCTTGCGCAACGCCGGCGCCATCTTGTTGGTGAGCGTGCCCGCCACGATCATGAGATCCGACTGCCTTGGAGAGGCGCGTGGCGCCGTACCGAACCGCTCCATATCATAGCGGGGCATCGCGGTGTGCATCATCTCGACCGCACAGCAGGCGAGGCCGAAAGTCATCCAGTGCAGGCTGCCGGTTCGGGCCCAGTTGATTACGTCCTCAACCGATGTCAGCAGGAATCCTTTATCCTGCAGTTCCCGATTCACCGCGGAAACGGCGACGTCATGATCGCCTCCCGCTGTGTTGAGGCCGGTCATCACTCCCATTCCAGCGCCCCTTTCTTCCATTCATAGGCGAACCCGATGGTGAGCACCGCAAGAAACACCATCATGGACCAGAATCCCAGAATACCGACATCCTTGAAGGCCACGGCCCATGGGAAGAGAAACGCGACCTCAAGGTCAAAGATTATGAAGAGAATCGCCACCAGATAGAACCGCACATCGAATTTCATCCTCGCGTCGTCGAAAGCGTTGAACCCGCATTCGTAAGCGGACACCTTTTCGGGATCCGGATTGCGCACCGCTATAACGAGCGCCGCCGCGACGAGGACCAGACCGAGCCCCACCGCCAGAGCGAGAAATATGAGGATCGGGAGATAATCGGAAGCGATCGATTCCACGGGACATCTCCTTCAAGGCGCGGGCGTTGGCCACATCCGCATACCGCGATACTCAATAACCCCGGTGTCTTCCGGGGTCAACCTCACGACCAGCGCTTTCGGCAACGACCGTGCTTCACTCCGGTTCGGCGTACAGACCGTCACTGCGACGCATCCATATTCGGATAGGAAATCGGAAACAGTCCTTCGCCCTGCAATCTCGTCAATGTTCTTGGCTGTGATGATTCAAACTGCCCGCAGGGATTCGGTCGGACGAAGTGAAGCTAGCCAGCTTCATCTCAGCAATGAACCGCGAGGGTGGCCGTACCCGTCCGAGATAATGCTTTGCGCGGGACAGGAACAGCCGTTTGCGTGTCCGGGTTATCGCGACAAAGAAATTTCTCCGCTCTTCCTCGATCTCGGCAGGCTGAGAACCGGGTCTGAGGCTCTGCCAAGACGGCAGAATCGACTCCGCCGCGCCTACGAGCCACACATTGTCAAACTCAAGGCCCTTGGCCGCATGGATTGTCATCAACCGAACGGTACTGGAATCGATGGGCGGTTCCTTAGGTCTGAGAGTTTGTTCCATAAGTTGAGTGGTCCCGCAGGATGTGGCATTCCGGTTGGTGAAAGCAACCAAATCCGGAGATCGCCATGCCCTGGAACAGGACCACCCAACAGCTCCATAAGCGCCCGGACGACCACAGTCAAAACGATCTGACCGACGCCGAATGGACCATCATCGAGCCGATGCTGCCGAAGCAGGGAAGGATGGGACGGCCGCGCGAGGTCGACCTTCGGTCGGTGTTCGACGCGGGCCGGTATATCCTGTCCACGGGATGCCAGTGGCGCGCGTTACCCTCTGGATATCCACCGTTTTCCACCGTCCAGAACTATTTTTACGCATGGCGGCGGAGCGGGCTCCTGGAGCGTCTCGTGCATCGTCTCCGGGACCTCGCGCGGCGGTGTTCGGGGCGCTCCGCGGAGCCGACCGCCGCCTCGATCGACAGCCAGTCGGTGAAGACCACGGAGAGCGGCGGGCCCCGCGGCTACGACGCCGGGAAGAAGGTGAAGGGGAGGAAAAGGCACCTGATCGTGGACGCCGACGGCACACCGATCGTCATGACGGTTCACACCGCCAACATCCAGGACCGGGACGGCGCACCGGACCTGATCGCGAAGCTGCTGGAGACGGTGCCCACGGTGTGTAGGCTGTTCGCCGACGGTGGCTACGCGGGTCCGAAGCTGCGGGACCGGCTTGAGGGGATGGGGTTGTCGAACGTGATCAGGATCGTCGAAAAACCGAAGAATGTCAAAGGGTTCACGGTTCTCTACCGCCGCTGGGTGGTGGAGCGGACCTTCGCCTGGATGGGCCGGTGCCGCCGCCTGTCGAAAGATTACGAAAGGCTCAGTGAGAACTCGCTGGCATGGGCGCAGCTGGCCGCCTGCCGGTTCCTGCTCAGGCGGGTGGCGAGGGCGTCAACTCCATGAAAAACAATAGTTTAATGATATCAGTGACTTATGATTCAAACTCTGAGAGCGATACCTCGCAGAAATTCATCCAAATCAGGCGCACTTCCCCACTCGGCGCGAATGGCTTTGGCGGCTACCTCCCAGGCAGTCATGTCTTCCTCCACGTCATTAACGACGCCTTCGGGTGCGTCGGATGTGGCAGGAAGCCAGCCCTATCCTGTGAATCGGCATGCAAAACTGACCCACTTTGGTGGGTTATGAGCGATTGGAATTGACCCACCTGCAATCGTCTGAAGTCCGCGCAAATCGTGCGGAGGAAAGAGCGGGTGTTATTGATGGAAAGCGTATTGAAGATCCGTCGCTGGATATTGCGTGAAGACCGTAGCATCCGATCCGTTGCGCGGGCGACGGGACTGTCGCGGAACACGGTCAGGAAGTATTTGAAGGATGGGAGCCCGCCGAGCTACCGGCGCCAGGCGCCGCCGGTTCGGCACAGGCTGTGCAACGGGTTCGATCTTCGGCTTCAGGCACTTTTCGATCAGGATATGAAGCGCCCGCGACGAGAACGACGGACAGCCCGGAAGCTCCATGAGCGGCTTGTGGTGGAAGGTTACACTGGGTCTTATTCTCCTGTTCAACGCCTTGTCCGCGATCCGAAGCGGGCGGGAGCCGATTCCGGTGATGCGTTCATCCCCCTGCATTCTGTTGCTGGCGACGCGCTACGGTTCGACTGGAGCGAAGAACGCGTTGTGCCGGGCGGTGTCGACCGGAAGATCGAGGTCGCCCACTTCCGCCCGTACCACAGCCGCAAGCCCTTTGTCATGGCCTATCCCGGTGAGAGCCGGGAGATGGTTCCGGACGCCTTTGTGCAGGCTCCATCATTTTATGGCGGTGTCCCGCGTCGGTTGATCATCGATGATCCCAGGACCATGGTGACCTATGTCCCGCGCTCGAAGGACCGGATATCCCATCCCCGGTTCCCGGCGCTGATGAACCATTATGTGATGGAACCGGTGGCCTGCACGCCCGCTGCGGGCCGGGAGAAGGGACAGGTCGGGAACCAGGTCCGGTTTTCGCGCGGTCGGTTGTTCGTTCCCAAGCCAGCCTTCGATGGTCTCGATGCGCTGAACGCCTGGCTGCGCATGCGCCGTGAAGAGCTGGCGAACCGGCCCCATCCCGGGCAATCGGATCGCACGGTTGCGGAAGCGTTCGAAGACGAACGCGCCGAGCCGCGCCCCCTGGGCCGAACATTCGACGGCTACGTGGAGAAGACCGTTCGTGTTCGTTCCACCTGCCTGGTTCAACATGCCGGCAATCGCTGCAGCGTGCCTTCCCGGTTCGCCGGACAGCACGTCTCCCTACGCGCCTACGCAGGCCGGATCGCGCCGGTCTCCGGTCAGGATGTCATTGCCGAACGCAAGCGCCGCCTCACTCGCGATATCGGCTATTTTGAACCCTGGCGCCATGTTCCCCCACTGGACCGTAAACCCGGCGCCCTGCGCGACGGCGCACCCTTCATGGATTGGCGATCGCCCGAGGCCATGCATCGGATCAGGGAACATCGCATGGCAGGCAAAGGCGGGGATCGGGAGTTCGTCGATCCGCTTCCGCTGGCCCAGGATCACGGGATCGAGGTCGTCGGGACGGCCTGCGGGCTGGCGGTTGACCGGAACACACCGCGCCTGCCCGCCATCATCAACCCGATCAACCGGTTGGTGGAGCCGGTCATTGCGCCGCTGAACGACGCCTATACATACCCGCGGCCAACCTTGCGACCCGAGGCCGACTGCAGGCGCTATGGGATGCCATACCCGGCTGAGGGGGTTGCCGCATGAACGCTCTCATTGACCGATTGACCGCCCCGAGGCTGCATGGAATGGCGGCCTGCGCCCATGATCTGCTGTCCGCGCGCAGGCCACCAGGTCTGACCACAGCGATAAAGCAACCGATCGACGCCGAGACCATGGAGCGCCGCGTGCGCTCCATCCAGTATCGAACGCGCATCGCGAAGTTCCCCCATCACAAGGACTTCGCGACCTTCGATTACGGCGCGGCCACAGTCACCCGGCCCCAGATCGAACCCTTCCGCACCGGCCGGTTCACTGACAGGGCGCACAACCTCATCCTGGTGGGCGGAACCGGCACCGGCAAAACCCATATCGCCATCGCTTTGGGCACCACCTTGATCAACAGCGGCAAGAAGGCGCGCTTCTTCAACGCCGTCGATCCGATCAACGCCCCGATCAAGGAGCGGGCGGAGGGCAATGCCGGGAAGATAATCCGGCAGCTCTCGGCGCTGGACCGCGTCATCATCGACGAACTGGGCTATATCCCGTTTCCCAGATCCGGCGGCGCATCGCCGTTCCACCTCATCGGCAAGCTCCATGAGAAGACCGGTGCCATCATCACCACCAATCCGGAGCTCGGGGAATGGGTCTCGGTATTCGGCGATGCCAGGATGACAGCCGCGCTCCTGGATCGCGTCACGCATCACTGCGCGATCATCGAAACCGGCAATACATCTTACCGGTTCGCCCAGAGCGAAAACCGCACGGAAAAGTAAACGTTCCGCAACCAAAGCCCCCAGACGGACTCGCTATGTGAGGGCGGCCCGACCTGGGGCTTCGCTCCACAAAGGGTGGGTCAAATTTAAACGCTGAAACCGGGTCAGTTTTAAACGCTCATTGACACCCCTAACCGTTTACTCGGTTTGAAAAAGCTCCGGAAAGGCCATCTCCGGGTGGCCACGTCGCGGCTCGCCAACCCGCGCCCGAGGGACGTGGAGGCGCTGCTCCGGCTCGCCCTGAAGCTGGCGGACAGGGCGGAGGCGAGCTGCGCGGAGATAGACGGTATGTCGGGTATCCCGGGCCCGACGGACAATATCCGGGGCTTCATCGGCCATGTCAGGCACCAGGCGGACCTGATCGAACGGCGGATCCTGAAGGGAGAGACGGTCCCGCACCGCGGGAAGGTGCACTCGATATTCGAGCCGCACACCCGCTGGATATCGAAGGGCAAGGCCGGGGTCCCGGTGGAGCTCGGCGTCCCCGTCCGCGTGCTGGAGGACCGGCACCGGTTCCTGCTGCACCACTCCGTCATGTGGGAGGGGAGCGACGTGGACGTGGCGGTCCCCATGGTGGAGGAGGCGCGGGCGCGGTTCCCGGATCTTTCGGTGGTGAGCTTCGACCGCGGTTTCCACAGCCCCTCGAACCGGCTGGGGCCTGCCGGGATGCTGGAGCTGAACGCCATGCCGCGGAAAGGCAGGCTGTCGAAGGCGGACCGCGTCCGGGAAAGCGGGGAGGCGTTCCGCGAGGCGCGGCGCGCCCACGCCGCCGTCGAATCGGCCATCAACAACCTGGAGCACCGTGGCCTCGACCGGGTGCGGAGCCACGGAAAGGAGGGCTTCGCCCGGACCGTGGCGCTGGCGGTGCTGGCCGCGAACGTCCACCGCCTCGGCCTGATGCCGCCGGCGAGGGAGCGCCTCAGGCTCTCCGCCGCCGCCTGACCGGGGCGTCCACCGGTAAACCGGCCCATGGAAGGTCCCGCCGCTGCGGGGCCCGCACCGGCGTGCCCGCGGGCCGGCGGAGGTCCGGATGTTCACCATATGTTCCCGCCCCCGACCGTCCCGTGGAAGCCCCCGGTATTGCCCCGAGAGGCCCGGCCAGGATCCCGTGAAGCCGGAATCCGCCGGATTCGGCCCTGTCACCGGAAAAACACGGGGTTTTCTGGCAGACACTAGCTAGGCGCAAGACATGCCAAGCTCTCGACAGCTGGCAGGGTGAACGAGAGCTCCATTGCAGCAACCTGCGACTCGACATACTGTCGTGCACTGGCCAACAAATCCGAATCGACGTGCGCCGGGTGGGTTTCGGAGAATACGAGGCTGCGTGGCTTGTCGGCCAAAGGGTTAAGAAGCTGCACTAGTTCCCAGTCGCGAATTAGCTTCCATGCGCCATAAAATGTAGGTTGGGCTGCTACGACCACTGCGCGAATTGCGCTATCGATGCTGGTGATGCGATCCCGCACAGTGAACACAAAGATCGGAGCATCCAAGCCCCTGATGGCGCAGAAAGCCGCGGTCAGGTTCGCTGCATCGCGGACCGCTCGGTCTACCACCCGCAGTCCGACACCGGCGACGTCCTCGCCTTCCTTTGGCTGCGGTTCCCGAGCGAACAGCAGGTCGTAACGGTCGACAGCGGCGATCAAGAAATCGTCCTTCCATTCCTCGGGCGGACGGAAGCGTAGGCGAAGCTCCTCTGTTTGGTCGGGTCGTCGGCCTCGAACGGCGAGGACAGATTTGAAAAACGGCACTAGATCGGGCAGGTCCACACGCGGAATTTGTTGCTTCACCGCTCCGAAGTCGAAGCGCGCGACATGGCCGACAAGATTTCGTACCGTGCGCACCGCTTCCTCGCCGCCAAATGTCGCAGTCTCCGTATCGAACCAATCTTTGAGCGTTTGCTTGCCGACGGCGGCATCGGCGTCGGCGAACACCTTGGTGAACAAGCCCGGCGATGCCATCCCAATTACAAGCTGGCGAATGTCCTCGGGATCGTCCATTGCGCCTTGGAAAGCTAGATTGATCCGCGCCAATTTATCGTCCAAGAGATCCCATATACGGCTCTCGACGGTTTCCGGGTTTCGAACAGTAACGACCTCGACGGGATCGGTTTGGCCGTAGCGGCTTAAGCGTCCGATACGCTGGTGCAGGCGCATCGGATTCCACGGCAGATCCACATGAATCAATGCGCTGCAATTATGCTGAAGGTCGATTCCCTCGCCAGCCGCCTCCGTGGAAACGAGAAACCGAACGTCACCCCGGTTGAAGCGCGCTGCGGCACAGCGCCGGTCTTCCGTTCGGTCCGAGGTATTGCCGGACGAATCCGATACACCTTCAATGAAACCGTCGCCGTTGATGAACGTTACACATCCGTCGCCGTAGCGATTGTGCAGCGCGCCCATTAGCAGCGCTTGTGTTGCTTTGTATTCGGTAAAGAAGAGCACGGACCTGTCGGTAAAAGACTCATCGATCACGGACAATATGCGTGCAATCTTCGTCTCGCCGGTGACCTCATTTGCCGCCGCAAGCAACTCCTCGAGGGCCGGGATCTCATTTGGGTTCAGGTCAACTCCACCAAGGCTCTCAGCGACCTGCTCTTCCAAGCGGCTGATCTCGTCGAGATTAGCCGGGTCGTCCTCGGCTCGCAACTCTTGCAAGCGTGCCAGATCCTCGCGCGATTCTTCCAACTTGGCCTTTGCCTGACGGAGCCGGGTAAGCCGTCGAGCGAGAGCTCGCCGCACGGCTGCTACGGAGCTCGACGCCAGCTTCTGCATTGTAATCAGGATTAGGATCACCATGCGCCTATTTTGAAAGCCGAGACCGGCCGCGTAAGCTTTACCTGTCATGATGAACTGCGTGAGCTGTTGGTAGAAATGCGCCTCTTGCGGTGAGTAAGTATACGTCTCTCGAGTTGGTCGCACCGGTGTGAACAGCTGCTCGCCCGACATGTCCGTGACGGACTGTTTGTTGTTGCGAATCATGACACTGCGGAGTTTTTTGACCTGCTCTTCAAGAGGTTGATCGGGATCGAAATCGTCGGGTCGAAGCAGCTTCAGAAGGGAGAGGAATCCGGTGTCCTTACCCCGATGCGGAGTACCCGTGAACAGCACTAGAGACCCGAAATTGCCCTGTTCCTGCATGCGTTCCACAAGCTGATAGGACAAAGCGCGGTGGCCATGTTCGTCTACGTTCATGTGATGGGCTTCGTCTATGAGCACAAGATCCCAAGGCTTGGCGTCGAACAAGCGTTGCCATCGATTCCCTCGGTCGAGACGCAAGGTATGAGCAGAGGCGATCACGCGATCATGGGTATTCCAGAAGTCGGTGGCCTCCGTGTCAGCTGCAGGAACATAGTTGGAAATCCGAATATCGAACATTTCCCGCAGTCGCACTTGCCACTGTTCGACTAAGCTGGCCGGGGTCAGAATTAGCAGTCGACGTACACGCCCTGAAGACAGCAGCGGGGTCAGAATGAGGCCTGCTTCAATGGTTTTGCCGAGTCCAACATCATCGGCCACCATCCATCGTGTGGGCCATGTATCGAGTACGCGTTTGCAAACCCAAAGTTGATGCGGCAGTAAGGCGATGCGGGACCGAGAGAAGACGCCCCAAGCGTTGTTGACCGAACGGATGCACTCGGCGAGGACTCGCGTGATGACATGCAGAGCGGGGTCGAGGTCTTCCCCAGCAATCCGCTCTGCTAGACCTTCGACGAGTTCGAGATCAAAGGAACGACCGACGGAATTTGTCGGGACTGTCAGCGCCGGAGGCGAGAACTTTCCACAGCTCCGACAGGAAGCTCTGACCGTGGCCCCCAACCATTCGACAGAATGCCGTCTCAGCATTGCAGGTCAAGACATCGTGCAACTCGATCAAGCCGTTTCCGAGCGCATGACCAAGGTCGCTGACGGCCTGGAGGGTTGTGTCATTCTCTATCGACACATGAGTACGGCCCGGGTCGAGCTTGAAGGGTCCGTTGACGACGTATCCGCACCCCCAATTCTCGCTAGTCGGCGTGACGTTCCAGAGGAACGGCACATCGTGACCAAAGGCTTTCGGAACGCCATCGCAGAGACCGACGGCCAAAGCTGCAGTACCCATATTTTTCAGACCAGCATCGGCGGGTCGGAAGCGAAGGATACGCCAGCAACCGACATGGTTGGGCAACTCCGCCTCAATGCCGACCGACCAACCGGGCGCGCCTTCTATCGGCTCTCCATCGAAGACATGGGCCCCGGGAAACGGTCCACCTTCGACAACGACTTCGCGCACTTGCCGAGCGAAAACGGGCAACAGGGCACGAGCGTAGGAAAAGCGATCAAACAGGGATTGCACCAGTGCATTTGCTTCAACATCCCCGCGCAACGGCAGCCGGATGCAGGTCGCTCGACGATCTTCGATCATCCAAGAGTCGGCATGGTCCGGGACAGCCTGTTCTTTCGGCAACAACCCTCCGGCTATGGAGAAGGCGATAAACCCGCTGACCACGGATGGGGACGACGACACGAGATGCACGGATTTGAAGCCGAGGCCAAAGCGACCGGTGGTCGAGGACGACGAGACTCTTCCCGGCGCCTCGCCGGGTTTGCTGCTCAAATTCATGAGCATCATGAAATAGAGATCCTGATCCCACTGATGGTCCCGCCCGGCCGGGAATGCGGTTCCACCGGTATCGTTGATCGGACGCCCCCAGTGAATTACATCCACGGCGTGCGTGCCATTATGTTCTTGGACTCGGATCACGAGACGACGGGTATTGGGCGTCAGCGGTCTTCCTTTGATTTGAGCGGCCTGTGCAAGTGCATCATCGGCGTTTTGTGCGAGTTCCAGCAGCACACTATTCGCGGCGTAGCCATAACGGTGCATGAGATAGTTGACCCGATTCAAAAGGAATTTCTGATGTTCGGGCAATTCAACGAGGACTGCGAGACGATTTAGGGCGTCTCTTTCGGACTTAAGGGTCTGGTCCGAGGGTGCCTGCTCTCGCATTCTTTGCGCTTTCTCGGCCTCCCTGAGGGCAAATCGAAGCGGCTCGCTATCTTTGACATCAAGTTGTTGAAGCGTCAGCGGCAAATGTGCCTTAATGGAGGCGAGCACAGGACGGAGATCCGCCCCGGAGCGCTCGCCCCATTGAGACCACCAATCGTTCACCCGCTCGCGGTCCAGCTTTAAATATTCGCATGCCCATCTCTCAACGGTTCTGCCGAGCAAACGTGTGAGTTCGGAACTGGTGCGGTTCTGCGGCTCGACATCACGCAGAGCGATCTCCCAGAAAGGGCCAAGGGGAGCAAGCGCATATCGCGAGGCGGGATACCTAGTAGGATCAATGGCGAACAGCGTATCGCCATCGGGTTCGGCTTCCATTTGCACGTGCGATCCGAGGACATTGACCGCGCTCACACGGTTGCCGCGCGCGATCTGTGGATTAACCCAGACACTCACACTTGCACAGGGATCCTGTTCGTTCTTGTCGAGTAATTGCCTACGAATCCCCGCGATGCTGACGTCTTCGCCAAGCCATTGCTCGGCGAGCCTCTTGATCACGTCGCGCAAGCCAGTCCCCAGCAAACTGAGGAACGCGCCCACGGCACCGTGAGGGAGGCGATGTCGCCAAGGCTCGAAGTACTTCTCCAAAGTATCCAACTCTGACACCCTCCGCTCATCTCTGACTTGGGTCGTTAGGGATGGTCGGTCGTCGTCACGAAGTCGGAGAACAGGACGGAGTTCGAGAATCAAACGGTGCCGCCGCGAGACGCCGGTTTCGGTTCTCGCAACGTCTCGGCTCCCATACCAATTGCCGTCTTGGGTCGGCAGGTCGAGTTTTGGCAGAACATGCACGGAAAAGCCTTCCGTATCTGCGAAAGAGTCCAAGAGTCGTTTGAACAGGCATCCGCCGGGAGAGTCCTTCGCAGGCCTTGCGTCGGCGAGTTGTGTTAGCATATCGACTTGACGTTTCGAGGGGACAGCCGCGCAGAGCGCTCTTACCAACTTTAGAGTGATTCCGGATCGGTTACCGCCGGGTCGCAGAATATGGTCTACGGTGTGCACTAGCTTCCAACCGGGATGACTGCTGGCGAGGGTGGATTCAAGTGCGCATGCAATCAAGGAACCGTCGACAAGCGATGGATCCGGCATGACCAGCCACGCGCCGCCATCCACTTGCGCAACCCGAATGGAATCCAAAGCGTTGGCCATACGCAGTACTTGTCGTTCGCTGCTTGGGCGTCCGAGAATCTCTAGAACCACGGGCTCCGCCTTCCGCCAAATCCCTTGATCGACGTTGACGGGAAGCCGGTTGTCGCCGAAAGCGTGGTGCCAAGCTAATTCCGAGACAGCACTCAGCACCTCCTTTGGAGCGATAAGCACCGCTTCCGGTGCGAGACCTTCGCCATCACGATCCGGCAGCCAGCATCTGTGCCTTAACAGTTCGCGTAGATCAGGAGTTTGAGGGAGGGTTACTTGTCCATCCTCGGATCGAACGGCTCGCACGATCCGTTCGGCGAAACGCCAAGGGCGCGAATCCTCCAGCATGAGCTGGAGAACTCCATTGTGATCCATGGTGGGAACGGATTGGTAAAAATGTTCAAGCTCAGGGTCTGGATTCAGGAGTCGTAGGTCTGAGCGGAGTTCCAACGGCAACAGCGATTCGCCTGTCCTTTCCGCCGATCGTCGTGCTCGGTCATTTAACGCCCCGCGCCCTCCATCAACGTCACGATGAAGCGGTATCCTACGCCAGCGTCGATATGCCGCTGGGTCCGCGCAGTGCAAATGCTGGAGTAGCTGTACGGCCTCGCGATCGTTAAGCATTTTCCAGTCCACGGGTTTATTCAGACATTCGTCAAGTAAGCGATGGAGCGCTTCGAAATCGGCTTGGTGAGCAGATACGGTATCAAGGATATTCTGCGGAAGCGCTTCCACCAACTTCTTGTTAACTGAACACCATGAGCGGTCTAGCAGGCGCAGCAGAATGAGCAGCGCAGGCTCGTTTCCGGCAGGAGCGTAGAATAGCTCTGTGTCGGATCCGAGAAGATTGGCAGTTCGTCCGGCAATAAGTGTACGTGCGGCCAATCGAAGATCAGGGTCGTCAAGTATGTTCGGCGCAAGGCGACGGAGCAGGTGGGCTCTATCTGCGGGTTGGGCAAAGACCTCGGCCTTAAGAACCGCGTTGGCCAAGGTCTTAAATCCGGGCTGCGGCACTTCGATAGCAACGGATGCCACCGTGTCGCCGTTCACCAACCAGACAGTTTCGTCGAGAGCAATCGCTAGTTCAGCAGTGGCCTGCTTCGGATCGGAAAATCGTTCTGGTTGTGTTTCGTCTGCGCCGTCTAAGTCTGGGGTTTCAGACGCCAGACCTGCGAATACCCGATGATTCTCGATCTGGCGATAGAGGTTCGCAACAGACCAAGCTTCCTCAAGTTCACCGGGTAACGCATTGGCTCGGAGCAACGGTAGCACAGATAGATGATCGCCCATTGTAAAGTGGGGCCGAATTAATAGGAATGCCTCTGCGAGAAAAGCCGCGAGTGCCGCAATCGTTCGGATTCGCCTCCTTCTTCCAGCCGTTGCCCCAAAGTGACCAAGGCACGGTCCAAACGATCTTGGCAGGGCTTCAGAGTTGGTGCCGACTCACCTTGGCGACGCCCGATCGGCACCGGGAGCAATCCCTCGCCGATTACCCCATCTGCAGCGAGCTCGACTACGGCTTGGTGGCTGTCCACCGGTGTTTCCACGATCCATGACTTTGGCAAAGCCTCACACAGAACTCGCCATGCATCCCGTAACTCTTCGCGCGATTCCCGTGAGGCGGCGCGTCTGGTTTGGGCAATTGCGCCTTCGCCGATCTGTCCGGCAAGCCAATCGGCGATTGCCGCCGCGCGCAGGTCCCCGGCACGGGCGTCCGGGCCCAGAACATGGCGGAAAAGCCCTTCGATCCACCGCAGAGATTGCGGGGACGTGAAGGCTTCGCCCTTAATGCAGTTAAGGAGGCTCTCAAGATGATAAACCGACCACTCATCGATCTCGCCGGCGAGACGGGGTGCCTCGTTGTCGATGAACACGATATCTTCAGGGCATTGGCCGGAAGAGGCCACGAATCTCCTGCGAACGGATTCGGGTGCCTGGTTCCACTTTGGGATAGACAGGACCGAGCACGCATTTGCATCGCGCCTTATCCATCGAACCCCATCAGATACAATGATAGGCAAGAGCCAATGCCGGCGTGTTACCGAGGCCATGCGGTGCCTGAGCATCTTTGATTGAACGACTGTGTCCAACAACTTCCGTGCTGCGTGTTCTTCGATCTCGGCAACTGCATTGGCAAAGGTGCTCGGCAGCAGAGGAAGCAGCAAGTCTTCGCATAGCGTACGGTTCCAGCGAATGCGCATGTCGCCGTTACTTGCGGCATTGCAAAGTTCGTCGGTAACACCGGGTATGGAGCGGCGGTCCTGCGACGGCCAGAAGTAACCGTGCAAGATGATCTCCCAAGCGGGCGAGATACCATTGCTTTCGACAATCGCACCAGAGCTCGGGGTGGGACCGTCATCCAGCGGGAGGAACACTGCCCAGCGAAGCCGTGTACCGAGCAATTTGGTATCACAGTCAACGGGCCGGAGCACCGTCACCGCGGCGTGTGCGAGCGCTTTCCGCGAGACGGTGGCATGCCGACCATTGCGCCATTGAGGAAATTGCGGCCATTCGGGCTGCATTTGAAGTTGACGCAAGCTTACCGACCCCAGAGATTCAATTCCGGATGCAATCCAACTCGGCCCTTCCGACGCAATCGTGCCCTCAAACGCTCGTTCGGATAACCGAAGGTTTTCGTCCCGATACCGTCCAAGCCACCCCGACGCTTCGCGAGAGACATGCATGACTTTCATGCGATTAACAAGACTCTCGGGCCCCGCTGCGCGGCTGGTCTCGATGGTCTGAAGATGTCCACATTGCGCCAACAACATCGCTGCAGGTTTCGAATGACCGAACCAAGTACAGATTTCGTCGGATTGCGGGCAATGTTCTCCTAGCCCGTATCGGTGCCCCTCCGCCCCCCGATCCATATGTTCATGACGCCGCAACGGAATCCACAACAGGAAATTGCTGCGGTTCTCCCCAAGTATTTCGGTCGTAACGGATTGAAGCCGCTTGAGATCAAGGCCAGAAATATTGTCCCAATCGGGATGAAGGGGATCCGTGTCTCGGCGCTCACCCGTGCCGGCCCAAGGGTTCAATACGCCTGCGCGCCACTTCGATTCCTTGGTCCCGATGTACAGGAACGCCTCGCAGACGTGGAACACGCTTTTTAGCCCAATCCCAAACGTGCCGATTTTGTCTACTTCGTCCTCTTTAGATCCGCCGATGGCCTTGTGGAGCGCTTCACGGTCGTTGTCAGAGAATGGCCCGTCGTTCGTCACTAAGAGAGCAGAGTCGCGGAGCAGGCTGTTTTTCGCGTCGAGCCAACCGCGCTCCAGCACCGTGAACTCTAAGTGTCGCGCATTGGCATCGTCGGCATTCTGGACAAGCTCGCGGAACAGAGTGCGCCCATCGCCAGCGTCCTTGTAGACGTCTGCCAATATAATTTGGATTGCTTTGATTTCGTCGAGCGAACTTCGGACGATACCGGTGTTTGGCCGGACGTCAATTTCAGATAAGCGCTTCATTAAAGACCTTGTATGCCTGACTCGATGAAAAAGAATCCGAAGGACGATGTGGCGGGAAGTTCTGACCGGCTGTGCAGAACTCAGCCGCTGGCTGGGTGCCGCCGGCCTCTGGATCTGCGGGGTGGAAAGCGCATCCTGTGAAAGGTCTGCCCCTCCACCGGCTGGTGGGGGGGCGTCGGGACACTTCCCCGCGAGGGCGGGTCGGGCCGTGAAGACCTAGGCCTCAGGGGTCGTTGCAGAGCTTGGCCGCCCGCCCTCGACCCTGTCCTCCGCGTCCTGAATGGATGCTTGGGCAAGACCCGAATCAACCCGCAAGGATAGAAGTGAAAGGACATGTCTGACAGAATAGTGGTGGGGATCGACGTGAGCAAGAGCCGGCTGGACGTTGCGTGAACGGCGAGTACAGGGGCTTCGCCAATGGCAGGAACGGCTTCAGGACGCGGCACGGCTGGCTCCGCAGGTGCGGCGTTTGCTCGTGCCTTACTCAAACTGAAACCGGTGGCGTTCGGCACCTCACCCTATGCGGTGACTGAATCGACTGGGCGATGCCGCCGCGGGGCCTGTCATTATGGGATACCTGACCAGCGGTTCGATCCATGCGAATCGGTGAACATGATACATCGGTCACGGACAGATATCCCCGGACACCGTTGAGCGTCAGCGTGGCGGGGTCCCCGAGCATCGTGCGCAGGCTGCGGACGGGATGGCCGTCGTTGGCTGTCTTCGTGCCGGCCCCGGGTTTCGCGGACGGGGAGACCCGCTCCGGCTCCACAGGCGACGTGCGCCGCGCCTGTCACTATAGCACTGTTGACTCCCTGAGCATGCCCCGGCTTCTGAAGGCCCTGTGGAACGCGGTCGCCTGGAGGAGGTATTTCATGCCTTTCCACATTTTCCGCGTCCCCGGCAGGGGCTGGCGTTTCGAGGGGATGAAGCCGAGGTGGCGTCCGATGTCGATGGCGGCCTCGCGGATGGTGAATCCGTCGAAGGGCGGTGCCCGAGCGTCCCTGAAGCCGTAATCCTCCAGTCCGACCCGGAGGCGGTGAGTTCGTCCGCGTCCAGCGGATCGAGGGCGGGCCGGTCGGGCCCGGCCTTCGACGCCCGCTGGATGTCGAACACGCGCCATGCGGTGACGGCGTCGAAGGCGAGGCGGCGCCGGATCTGTCACTACCACATACCTGACCGGCTCATTCCCTTCTCCGCTCCGTCCGGGCCCGTATGGCCCTGGCATGGGTTTCCGCGACGTCGAGGATGCGCAGGCCCTGCCATGGCTTCCGGGTTCCGGGCAGGGGCTGGCGCTTCGTCGGGCGGAACCCGGCGAGGCCGGCGACGGGCGTGAGGTGGCGCGCCACGGTCCTGTCCGGCTCCGGCGGCGCCCTCTGGCCGATGACGCGCCCGTACACGGCGTGGATGACCACCGCCCCGCCGCTTTCCGGGCTTACGCGCCGCTCCGCCGGGCTGTCGGGGCTCTCCCGCGCCGGAAGCCGGAGGTCCCGGACCCGGAACGCGGTCATCGCGTCGAAGGCGAGGCATCCGCGCAGGTCACCGGCGGCGTCGGGCCTGCGGTCCCTTATCCCCGTCCCCGTCCTCAGGGCCCTGAAGCGTTCCCCGATGCGCCGGCGCAGTCCGTGGCGCCGCAGGGCGGTCTCCGCCGTCCGCATGCCGTCGCCGCCCCCGCTGGACAGGAGCGTCCGGTGCGGCGCCTCTCCCTTCCGCACGACGTTCCCCGGCGGGTTCTCCCCGATGGCGGAGACCACCGTCACGGACAGCGGTCGCCGGTCGGCGGCGTCCCTCGGCGCCGCGATGTCCAGTTCGGCGCAGCGCAGCGTCAGCGTGGCGACGCGCGCCCTGCGGGCGTTCGGCCCGCCGCGTTCGGGAACGGTGATCCTGCGGTGGCCGACCGGCTCCAGCTTCGCGACATGCTCCCACAGACACCTTTCGTCGCCGTCGGGCGGGGCCACGCGCCGCTTCGCCGGGCGGCTGGCCCGCACCGGCGGCGCGGCACCGGTCCCGTCCGCTTCGGAGAGAAGGGCCCGCAGGTCGCCTTCGCGGTCACGGACGCTCACGACCTTCGCGTCCGGGCGGGCGTCCGGTGCCGTCAGGCGCCACGCCGCAGTGCGCGGGGATGCCGTCGGTGCCCTTTCCGCCACCGCCGGGCCCGTCCGGCCCGGACGTCGCCGCCAGGGTGCCGCAGTTCAGCGTCGTCGTGTCCTGGACAGCCGGGATCACCGGCTCCGGGCGGCGGCGCTCCACCGTCGCCTCCAGGTGGGGTTCGGGTATGCCGTCCATGGTCACCCCGGCGTTCGGGAGCGGCCTGTAGGCCGCCTCCCGGTCCGCCCTGCCCGGGAACGGTTCCGGCACCGGTGCCCCGCGCCTGCGGGTCCAGGCCGCCCCCACCGCGGCGGTCCGGCGGCGGACCCGGCCGTCCGGATGGCCGCTCCGCGCGTATTCCCGCTCCGCCCGGTCGCCCCCGCGGTGCGGCGGTCCGGCATGCCCGGGCCCGCGCTCCGGCTCCGCCCGGAGAACCTCCCGCCAGCCGGGCGGCGGCGGCGTCCACACGCCGCGACGGATGCCCGGACGCCGCCCGGAGGTCAGGCCGGGACACCGCTCCCGGCCCGCCGCCCGGTAACCCGTCCCGGCATGGTCCGGACCCACGGGCGTGCAGGCGGGGACGGGGCGGACCCCGTAGAGGGCCCGCCGGTCGTCCGCCACGCGCTCCGCCGCCAGCCGCAGCGCCGGGGAGGCGAGGCCGTGGACCCTCACCGACGGCCTGATCAGGAAGCGGTGGCTGTCAGGGACGGGACCCATGTCCGCGATCCGTGCCCGCGCCGACGGGCCGCCCGTGCGCGCCGCTCACGATCCAGTACCGCAGCCGCCCTCCCGGAGCCCGCCGCCACCCCTCCGGATGGCGCCTCTCCATCATCGACTCCCAGGCGCGGCGGTCCGCCTCCGGCAGCGTCAGGCTGGGCTCCTCCGCGAGCGGGGGAAGGACCCGCATCCCGGTGACCGTCGACGGCCTTCCGTCGTGGGTCAGCCAGATGCCATGAGCGTGCCTGATCCGGGTTGCGGACGGTTCGGTTCGGTGGAATGTTCGGGTATCAAGATGTGGTGGCAGGGGACGGTGTTACACCCAACCCCCTGCCGAACGAAAGGAGAGACGGATGAATTTCGAAACGAAAACCGGCACTCCCTCCGGGGACGGCGTCACCACGATCCACGCGGCGCTGGAAGTGAGCGACAGCGGCTGGATCCTGACGGTCGGGGATCCGGCCAACGCGTCGGGGACGGGTCTTCACAGGCTTGCGCCCCGGGACGTCGACGGACCGCCGGGGAGGCTCGGGCAGGCGAGGGTGCAAGCGGAGCGGGCGTTCGGCGGCGGCGGTGTCCGCGTCCCGCCGGTTTACGAGGCCGGCTACGAGGGGTTCTGGCTGGCCCGCCGCCTTGAGGGCGAGGACCTGGAGGTCGTGGTCCGCGATCCCGCGGGCCTCGAGGTCGTCCGGCGGAGAAAGAAGGCGAAAACGGACCGGATCGACGCCCGCGGATGGTCCGGGCGCCGAGGGCCCGGGACCTCACAAAGTCCCACACCGGTATAAAATCCTATTCCCGTCTCCGCATTCCGAGGGCGTCGCGGACCTGGATGGCCCAGTTCAGCCTCTCTAGACCCTGCCAGACCTTTTTCGTCCCCGGCGGCGGCCGCCGCGGGTTCGGATGCGAGCCGACGAGGCGCCCTAGGTCGATGACGGATGTCCGGATGTCGGGCGCCCGACCGTCCGGCGGCCTCACCACGTCCCGGTGGCCCCGCCATTCCAGCATGGTGTGGAGAAGGTCGATGTCCGCCTCCGGGAAGACCTCGGTGGCGGGCGTCTCCGGCCGCTCCCGGGCGGGCGCGGTCAGGTCGGAGACCCGGGACGCGGTCACGGCGTCGAAGGCGAGGCGTTTTTCCAGGTCACCGGCGGCGCCGGACCCGCCGGCCCTGATCCGCATCCCCGACCCGGCGTGCGGAACCGGGTCTCCATCTTCCAGCGCCCGCCGTACCGGTCCGGAAAGGTGGCGGCGAACACGGCACCGGCCTCCCCCTCCGCCGGACGCTCCGTGGTCAGGAGCGGCCGGTGCGGGGGTTCGCCGCCGTCCTCCGGGGGCCCGGTCCCGGTGGCTGGGACGGCGGGGACGGAAAGGGGCTCCGCGTCCGTCGCCCGTCCGGGCGGGATGACGGTGACCTCCGACGCCCGGAGGCCGGGGCGGGCGGTGCGCTCCCCACGGGCCCCGCCCCCCGACGCGGGGACGGTGAGGTCGGTCACGGCGGGGGCGTGCGGCGCGGCGACATGGTCCCACAGGCACTCCGCCCCGCCGTCGGGCCCCGGCACCCGCCGCTTCGCCGAGCGGCTCGCCCTGACAGGGAGAGCGTCGCCGTGAAGGTCGGCCTCCGAGAGGAGGTCCCGCAGGTCGCCTTCCCGGTGGCGGACGGAGACCACCCGCGTGTCCGTGCGGGCGGCGGCGGGCTCCCGCGCCCGCGGCGGGCCGTCGATCCAGCGGTGGCTGTCGTCCTCCGGGCCCTCCCCGTGCCCGCGTCCATCGCGAACGGGCCGGGCGGACGGCCCTCCGGCGTCACCGCCAGCCCGGCGTGGGCGAGGACGCCGACGCTTCCCGATCCCCCGCCGCCGGTCTCCGGGAGGCTCTCCGTGGCCCGGAGGTGGCTGTGGTTTATGGTCGTGGTGTCCCGCTCGGCGAGGATGACGGGCTCGGCACGGCAGCGGTCGGCGGTCGCCTCGTGGTGCGGCTCCGGAACGTGCCGCATGGTCACCCCCGGGTTCGACAGCGGGCGGTAGGCGGCTTTCCGGCCCGCCCTGGTGGGAAAGATCACCGGCAGGTCCTCCCCCATGTTCTCCATCCACGCCCGTCCCATGCCAGCGATGCGGCGGCGGACCCGCCCGTCGGTGTGGCCGGAGCGTCGGTGTTCCCTCTCGGCCCAGCCCATGTCCCCGGCGCCGTGGTGGAGTCCGGCGAGGGTTCCCACCGGACGGCGGTCCAGGTGGTGGAGCGCCTCCCTCCAGCCGTCCTCCAGCGCCAGGACCATCACCGTGCCGGCCGCACCGCGCCTCCCGGAGGTGGACCCCGCCGAGATCCAGCCCGCGCTGCGGTAGCCGTTGCCGCTGTGTTCCTTTCCGACGTGGGTGTAGGCCGCCACGGGTCGGACGGAGTATCGGGCCTGCCAGTCGTCCGCCACCCTGTCCGCCGCCATCGGCGGGACATGCGAGGCCAGCCCGTGTACGCGGACGCCGGGGAGGATCGGGAAGCGGTGGTCGCGCACCACCCGCCCGATGTTCGCCGCCCGGGCGTCGGCGGCCCGGCCGATCCACCGGTCCCGCGCCGCCAGCGACCATGTGGCGGAACCGAAGCCGACCGCGCCGAGGACGCCGTGGCGCTCCGGGCGTATCCAGTGGCGCACCTGGCCGCCGGGCGGTCGCGCCCATCCCAGCGGATGGTGCCGCGCCACCGTCGCCTCCCACAGCCCGCCGTCACCGTCATCCCCCACGGGGCCGGGCGTGACCGGGCCGGGTTCACCGAGGCGGCGGGCCACCCTGGGTCCGGAACCGGACGGGCGGCGGCCGGACCCGGCCTGCCACGCGCGGGCGGAAGCGGGCGGCTATGTAGCCGCGGTACTGGGCCTGCATCGCGGCCTGCCACGCGCGGGCGGAAGCGGGAGGCCGACCCGTCCGGCCAGGGCTGGCGGCGGCGCCTTCCATGGGCCGGTTCACCGGTGGACGCCCCGGTCAGGCGGCGGCGGAGAGCCTGAGGCGCTCCCTCGTCGGCGGCATCAGGCCGAGGCGGTGGACGTTCGCGGCCAGCACCGCCAGCGCCACGGTCCGGGCGAAGCCCTCCTTTCCGTGGCTCCGCACCCGGTCGAGGCCGCGGTGCTCCAGGTTGTTGATGGCCGATTCGACGGCGGCGTGGGCGCGCCGCGCCTCGCGGAACGCCTCCCCGCTTTCCCGGACGCGGTCCGCCTTCGACAGCCTCCCTTTCCGCGGCATGGCGTCGGCTCCAGCATCCCGGCAGGCCCCAGCCGGTTCGAGGGGCTGTGGAAACCGCGGTCGAAGCTCACCACCGAAAGATCCGGGAACCGCGCCCGCGCCTCCCCGCCCATGGGGACCGCCACGTCCACGTCGCTCCCCTCCCACATGACGGAGTGGTGCAGCAGGAACCGGTGCCGGTCCTCCAGCACGCGGACGGGGACGCCGAGCTCCACCGGGACCCCGGCCTTGCCCTTCGATATCCAGCGGGTGTGCGGCTCGAATATCGAGTGCACCTTCCCGCGGTGCGGGACCGTCTCTCCCTTCAGGATCCGCCGTTCGATCAGGTCCGCCTGGTGCCTGACATGGCCGATGAAGCCCCGGATACTGTCCGATGAGCCCGGGATGCCCGACATACCGTCTATCTCCGCGCAGCTCGCCTCCGCCCTGTCCGCCAGCTTCAGGGCGAGCCGGAGCAGCGCCTCCACGTCCCTCGGGCGCGGGTTGGCGAGCCGCGACGTGGCCACCCGGAGATGGCCTTTCCGGAGCTTTTTCCACAGATGTTCCTTCCGCCGCCAGCCCGGCGGCCCCAGCCCCCCGCAGGCCCGGGACACGTCGCGGACCATGCACCGCGCCGCGTCCATCAGCAGGCTGCGGTCCGTCGGATAGTGGACGTCGGTCTCGACCACGAAGGAATCACAGCGGCCGCGCAACGCGGCGCCAGGCTTTTCCGCGGCCACCCTGTGGCCCCTCTCCACGACCATCTTTCCGACCTCGGCGGAAAGCTCCGGCGTGAGGAGCGACACGTTGTCAACCAGCCGCCGGTATTCGTATCCGTATCCGTCCCCGTCCCATGGGCCGTGGCCCATCATTCGCCGGATCGTCCGGTGCTCGTTCGCCAGGTCCCGAAGCCGGTCGAAACCGCACCCGGGACCCTGCTTCACGACCCCCGGCACCAGGACGGTCAACGGCTCCATCCCCGGCCCGCCGACCCGGCGGCCCTTTCCGGGCAGGACCATCCTGCCCGGAAGCCGGAACAGCCGCTTTCGGGTCCCTTCGTCGCCGTGGAGGTCCCGGAAGCCGATCGGGATCGCCGGGATGTCGTCCCTCGATTTCACATTCAGCCTGATCTTCGTGATGTCGGGGGCGTCGAGCCTCCGCTGGGTGTCGTGGACCTTGCACATGGGGGCCTCCTATGGCGAAGATTGGCGAATTCCGCGGCATATGGTGGCGAATCCGCCCTCTGACCGCCATATCCGGTGATTTTTCGCAAGGCGAATTCCGTCATTTGCCGCGAAAAAACAGTGACCTGGGGGTTTTTAGCAAACACTAATATATAGTGACATGTCCCGGACCTGCGGGGGGCCTGGGGGTTTTCTGGCGGACACCATATTATGGATAAATCATAATTTTATGGATTATCAGGTGGACGCCAGGATTTCAGCCACGATCCGCTGCGATTTCAGTTCGTCGGATCTAAAGGAACCCACACACACGTCTGACCGAACCGAACGAAAGTTCGTGAACGCCGTTCTCAAACCGAGCCTTTCACTGCTTTCCATCAACCGCCCGTTCGTCCATGTACGACAGTAATGCCTGCCTTACACCTTCCGGCCATGGAATTGAGCGGTGCCTGTCAAGATCGCTGGCCACTAGAACCTGCGTACATCCCCAGCGATCGCTCCCGGCGCAGCTTATCCGGTGGCGAATGGTGACCGAGGACCGGCCAACCCGAAGCACCGTGAGCTCGAATTCCAGTTCATCCCCGAAAAACGACGGGCTGGAGAAATCACATTCAATATGGACTGTGGGCGTAGCCCACCGCTCCTCCCAAATGATCCTGTGCCAGGGAAAGCCGATATGTGACCAGAACCCTTCGTTAACACCGTTGAGGATGTTCAGGTATGCCGGAAAATAGGCGGTTCCGGAGACGTCACAGTCTCCGAACCGCAGCGTTCTAGTTGTCCTGAACACCTTTTGCATGGCTGGCTCCCACTCCATTGAATTATCGATGACTGACATTGCTCCAGAACGCCAGGACGAACCGTTCCTGCGGCGCTTTAAGGTACGTCCCGAATACCTATCCCGCCCATATTTCGGCAGATTGCGTCACAGGCGCTTCCAGCGTCCGGTTTACCCATCCGACCGTACCTGGCCTCGCGTCAGGCCCTGCGCGGACCGGTAAAGGACCGCCGCCACTCACGCGAAACTGCGAATGGTCTCGAGCGCACCATCGAGCGCCATGCCCCGCACGTCCTGAAGTGCCGCCTCGCGTAGCCGGCGGACCCATTCCGCCGCGTCGCCACGGTTCGCGACCAAAGCGACGCCTTCCATCACGCGCCCGAATTTCGAACGGCTCCGGGTGTGGGTATCGGAATAACCCTTCACGAGGCGCTGGCAGCGCAGGATCTCCACCGCAAGATCGTAGTTTCCGTCCAGCGCATCCATCGCCCGTCCGATCCAGGCTTCCATATGCGCCATCTCACGGGCATGGCGCAGAGTCCGTCGCCGCCATCCCTTGAGGCCTGCGACAAGGTAAAGGACCAGAAACGGGGCAAGCCGGTCGGTACGCAGCCTGCGGCCGCGGCAGAGCCAGTGGTCAATCCATGCCATACGCCGAGGATTCGCCGCCCAGCGGGCACCCATCCCCGCTGGCAGCATCGAGACGATCTCCTCCGCGCGGGGGTGCAGAAACTCGGTGACATGCACCACCTCCGCATCACCGGCCCGCATCTCGACCGCGATCCGCTCCGCTCGTCCGGAGCGGGTCTTCGCCTCCGCCGTTCTGATAACGTCATCATAGGCCATGGCGTTGGCGAGATATTTCGCGGCCTCAAGCGTGAACGTTCCATCACCGCGGTCCCGCGTCGCGATCATGTCCAGCCGATCAAGATATTCGGTGCCATAAGCCAGATCCTGGAACTCAACCACCTTGCGCAGACCTGCGGCAGCCATCTCCGACGCCACACCGGGAAGCAGCGCCGCTCGCGCACTGAGGGTTTCCCATCGGCGCAGCATCCGCCTGGGGCCCCGCACGAGGGCTTCTTCGGGGCAATGCGGCTCGGGGACCGGTTCCGACTCCAAGCTAACCCGGTCATAACCGAGACCGAAGGCACGAAGGCTCGCTTCCACTCCCTTTCCGCCGGAACGGATCGAATCCTCGAACGCTTCCCTCGGAAACGGTAGAACGCCCGCTCCGGCAAGTCCACCGAACAAGGTGGCGGAAATCACCGAGCCGCTCCGCACCGCCAAAGCTTCGAAATCCGCGCGGATGAACCGGCGCGCCGCCACTTCCGCAGCCGCTTTGACCTCTTCGGCCGATGAGATGCCATTCCCCGGTACGGTTTTTTCCGAGACGGCCAAGGCCCGGTGGTCCGAAGCGATGAGCACCG
The DNA here is from genome assembly GCA_965201085.1 of uncultured Rhodobacter sp. Lineage (GTDB taxonomy): Bacteria > Pseudomonadota > Alphaproteobacteria > Rhodobacterales > Rhodobacteraceae > JAPOUP01. The sequence goes on from CBDAVS010000047.1 coordinate 281,323, forward strand.
TTCGGTCAGGAGTTACGAAACCACGCATGATGGCCCGTCCGGCTTCCATCATTTCGGCAGCGATCACTATGTCGACATCGCCCGCCGCGGGCATCAGCGAATACACCGGCAAACGGTCTCCGGACGGAGCCATCTCAACATAGTAGACAGTTGCACCGGTGCGCTGCGCGACACCCGCAACGCTTGTTGCCTGCGCCGTGTATCCGCTCGCTCTGGCAAGCGCTTCGATCCAGTGCGTAAGTACGCCGCCGCCCTGCCCCCCGACGGCAAGTATCGCCAGCTTGATGATTCCTCCGGCGTTCGGGTCGACCTCGCCGCGGGTAAGGGGGTCCGGAGCGCTCATTGAAACGCCCCGAATTCAAGCCTGCGCACGGCCCGCCGCCGAATAAGCCATCCGATAAGGCCAGAACACCAATCGGCCCAAAATTTCTCGAATTTACCCGGATTGTGCACGACATCCGCCCGATAGAAACTCGGACAAAGAATGGCGACGTCGGCCACTTCGCCACAGTTTCCGCAGCCAACGCAGCTCTGGTCGATATGGGCGACCGGATCGTCGCGTAGGGGATCATCAAGCTTCTTCAACGACAGCGAGGGACACCCGGAAAGCCGCATACAGGCATGATCGCCCGTGCAGATATCCTCATCGACGCCAAAGCGCGGCGCCTCCACGCGACGCCCATCCTTGACGGCTTGATCGCGCAGCGGTCTTTCCCGCCGCTGCCGGTTCAGCATACATTCGGATGAAGCGACGATCACTTTCGGTCCAGGCTCCGTGGTCGTCAGCGCTTCCCGAATCGTATCCCGCATTCGGCCGACGTCATAGGTGCGGTTCACCTCCTGGATCCAGTTTATTCCGATACCCCGAAGGGCCTTGGATATCGGGTTGCGCGTGGACTTGGTGGAATTCGACGCGCGCGACGACATGATGTCCTGACCGCCGGTGGCCGCCGAGTAGAAATTGTCCACGACGATCGCCACCCCATCGGACCTGTTGAACGCCATATTGGTGAATGACGACGAAAGACCGTTATGCCAGAAGCCACCATCACCGACTATCGCTATCGGGCGTCGGTCGCCACCACCGTCAAACGCGCCGTTCGCCGCCGGTCCGAGCCCATAGCCCATTGTCGCTCCGCCAATCTCGAAGGGCGGAAGCGAAGCGAATAGATGGCAACCGATGTCGGCTGCGACCTGATGTTTCCCAAGCTCGTTTTCGACGAGCTTCATCGCGGCGAAAATAGGTCGTTCCGGGCAGCCGGTGCAGAACCCCGGGGGTCTGATCGGAACGGTTTCCGACAGATCCGGGATCGCGGGCTTTTCCGCATTGGGAGAGCGGATCGATACGGGCAGCATGTCGTGCGCGGCGAGACGAATGAAGCGCTCCACCGCTTCAAACATCACGGCACCGTTATATTCCCCGGCCATAGGGAATATATCCTTGCCATGCAGCCGCACTGACGAGCCGCTGCGGTAGAGGAACGAACCAAGCTGCGTCTCGATGAATTCGGGCTGTCCCTCCTCGACGACAAGCACATGATCCTTGCCCGCGCAGAACTCCAGGAATTCATCCGCAATCAGCGGGTAGGTGACGTTCAGGACATATATCGGCACCTTGGTCTCGCCATAGATGTCGGCAAGCCCCAGCCGTTGCAGCGCTCTGACGGTTCCGTTGTACATGCCTCCCTGAACAACAATGCCAAGCGGTGCCTCCGCCGGACCGAAGATTTCGTTAAGGCTCCGCTTGCGGATGAATTTCTCCGCGTTCGGCCAGCGATTCTTCACCTTGTCCTGTTCATGGGCATAGGACATTGGCGGAAGCACGACACGCCTGAAATCCGATCTTGGCTCGGACAGCGCCTCCATTGCGTCAAGCTCGGGCGGTCGGTTGTCACGGCAGACGAACGATCCGGTCACATGGCAGGAACGGATCCTGACCATCAGCATAACGGGTGTGTTTGTCGCCTCTGAGAGATCGAATCCGTCGGAAACGGCCTTGACGATCGATGGCAGGTTCGGACGGGGATCCAGCAGCCAGAATTGCGACTTCATCGCGAAGGCGTGGGTGCGCTCCTGCATGATCGAGGAGCCTTCGCCATAATCCTCTCCTACGATCACCATCGCACCACCGGTGACTCCGGACGATGCCAGGTTTGCCAGAGCGTCGGAGGCGACGTTGACGCCTACCGCACCCTTGAAGGTCACCGCACCCCGGATCGGATAGTGTACTGAAGCGGCAAGCATCGCGGCGGCGGCGGCCTCGTTGGCATTGGCTTCGAATCGGACGCCAAGCTCGGCCATGAGCTCCTCCGCATCGGCGAGCACGTCCATAAGATGGGAGATCGGCGCTCCCTGATAGCCACCGACATAACCGACTCCGGATTCCAGAAGCGCCTTGGTGATGGCCAGAATTCCTTCACCGGTGAAGGTCTCTCCGGCACCGAGTTTGAGATGCTCGACTTCGGTCTTGAACGATCGCTCCGCCATTCATACGCTCCCGTGTCTTTGCTTTCGACGGATTGAACCCGCCAACGGTCAGCTTCCTCTTCAACGAACCAGACAGGTTCGCTCAAGCCCGCCTATCTTGTACGACGAATAGGTCCGCCCCATCAATCCCTTGGCCATGCGTCGACAGCCAGGGAGGACCGGGCCAGAAGACCGGCAAACCCCGGTGGCCGGATAGGCCGCCGGGATCATCTGGGGTTCGTCACTCACGCGCAGAGCGTTCTGGCCGCGTTGAAGCCCGAACCTCCTCCAAGGCCGGGATCCGGGTGTGTCGACGCTCCGATCTGGATCAGCCCACGAACCGCGCTTTCGCCGTTACGGGAATGTTCAAACGGTCGCCGAATGAAGAACTGGTCAATCCCAAAATGCCCGCCATAGGGGTCGCCGCCGACAAGGTTGACATTCATCGCTTCGAGATCACGCGGGGAATAGGTCCGTCGTGCCAGCCTGACTTCACCAAAGTTCTCGATATGGCGAGCCAGGATCGCCTCCACGCGGTCAGCGAAAGCCTCCCGCGTCGCCTCGTCCCAGTCAGCGCACGCGATCTTGCCAGCGGCATCGCCCTTGATCACGCGCGGCGCATCCGGAATCTGGAGCCAGAGAACCGTCTTGCCTTCGGGACATCGAGAAGGATCAAGCCGGTGAGGCTGCCTAACGCAGATGGTTGGGGTTTCGGGCAGCATACCACGCTGCGCCTCATTGGCTGACTTGGATACCGCGTCGATACCATCGGTCAGATGAATGAGCGCTACATCCTCAAGCCCTTTCGCCCGCCATTCCGGATGCCTGTCCAGAGCATAGCGGAGTTGGAAATTCCCGCGTCCATGCCGGTAGCATCGTACTTCTTCGCGGTCTTCCTGCAACTCCTCGCCTTCCAGCAGCCTTCCGTACAGCTGAGTCGACGTCACCGACGCCAGAACCGAACCGCAGACAACCTCCTCACCACCGGCCAGCCGAATTCCGGCTACCTCTCCTCCGTGAACTAGGATGCGTTCTACGTCCAGGTTTGTCCGTAGAACGTCTCCGCGTTCCGTAATGAGTACCTCAAAAGCGTTCACCGCAGCGGGGGCACCACCTTTTATCACCGGGACTCCGGCGGCTTCAAGCGCGACGGTGATCACCTTTCTCATCTTTGCCGAATAGGCGCTCTCAGGGGTAAGTCCGACATTCAGGATCCAAGGTGCGAACAGCGCCTGGGTTAAGGGACTTTGGAAATCCGCTTCCAGCCATCCGCGTGCGGTCGCGAGTGCAGCGCCAAACCATGCGTCCAGCCCCCTCATTCCGCGCCGACGCGTCTGCGCGAACAGCAGCCGAGCGGTTCGCCAAGACCACAGACGGTCACCCAACAGCGCGAACAGGAACGGCGCGTCGGCACCAACCCGCTCAACGACTTTAGCCCGGATATCTCACCAGATGATGTTGCATGGGGCCGGAATCCCTGATATATGCGTTATTCATCAAAAACTTGCATATGAAAGGAGACCGGACCCCATGCCGACACAGTGCAACAGCCCTGACATCGGGTTCAACCGGCACGAACGGCGGGAGGTTTCCGCCGCCTTCGACGGCGGACGCATGTCCTCGGACGGCGGCGCGCTTCTCCTGCGGAAGGCCGACCGGGTGGCGGACGTCACCCGCCGGCTGGCGGAGTGCCTGACCGATTACCGGGACCCGAACCGCATCGAGCACGGGCTGCGGGAGCTCGTGGCGCGGCGCGTCATGGCGATCGCCCTCGGCTACGGGGACGTCAACGACCACGACCACCTGCGGGACGACAGCGTCCTGGCGCTGGCCGTCGGGCGCGACGACATCACCGGCGCCGACCGGCCCGGGGAGCGCGACCGGGGCCATCCCCTGGCCGGGTCCAGCACGCTCAACCGGCTGGAGCCGGGCACGCCGGAGGCGGCGGGAACGGACCGCTACAGACGGATCGTGGCCGACGGCGCCGCGATCGAGCGGCTGATGGTGGACCTGTTCCTGGATGCCCGTGACGCCCCGCCGGAGGAGATCGTCCTCGACGTCGACCCCACCGACGACCCGCTGCACGGCGGCCAGGAGGGACGCTTCTTTCACGGCTACCACGGCCATCACCGCTATCTCCCGCTGTATGTCACCTGCGGCGACCACGTCCTCCTTGCCCGGCCGCGTCCGTCGAACATCGACGCGTCGGAGGGATCGGTGGAGGCGCTTGCGGAGATCGTGGAGCGGATCCGCTCCCGCTGGCCGGAGACGGCGATCGTCGTGAGGGGCGATTCGGGCTTCCGCCGCGAGGCTCCGATGGCCTGGTGCGGGACGAACGGCGTGGATTTCGTTCTCGGGCCGGCGAGGAACCGCCGCCTGGAGGAGCGGGTCACCGAACCTCTGGAAAGGTCGCGGCGGCGCGCCATCGCCCCGGGAAAGCCGTCGCGGCGCTTCCGGGACTTTCGCTACAGGACCCGGTCCAGCTGGAGCCGGACCCGCCGCGTCGCGGGAAAGGCGGAGTGGCTGCCCGGACCGGGCCGCGCCAATCCCCGCTTCGTCGTGACCGGCCTGTCGAAGGACCGCTTCACCGCCAGGGACCTCTACGGGAAGCCGTACTGCGCGAGGGGCGACATGGAGAACCGGATAAAGGAGCGGCGGCTGGAACTCTTCGCCGACCGGACATCGACGGCGACCATGCGCGCCAACCAGCTGCGGCTGTACCTCTCCGCTTTCGCCGGAGCCCCGCTCCGGACCATCCGGGCGATCGGCCTCGCCGGGACGGACATGGCGAGGGCCCGGTGCGGGACCATCCGGCCGCGGCTCCTGAAGGTCGCCTGCCGGGTGACGGTCAGCGTCCGCCGCATCCGCCTGTCGCTGTCCTCCGTCTTTCCCCTCCAGGACCTGTTCGCGGGAGCGGCCGCCGCGCCGCCGCCCGCGCCGGTGCCGTCGCCGCAGCCGGAACCCGCCCCCGTACCCACGCCCGCCTGAGCGGATCCGGCCCCTGACGGCCTGGACCGGCGGGCGGATCCGGCCCGCGGCGGGAGAGCTGTGTCCGGCACCACTGCCCGCGGCTGACGGACGGTTGATGTTCATGCATTGTTCACGTCACCACGGTCACCGGATGGCCGCCGTCGGGTCCGGAACGCCCACGAACCGCCCCCGGAACCCCTTCCGGGCCTGTCACTAACATAGTGTCCGCCAAAAAACCGCGTGTTTTTCCGGGGATCGGGCCGAATCCGGCGGACTCCGGCTTCACGGGGCCGTGGCCGGGCCCGTCGGAGCGCCGCCCGGGGCTTCGACGGGACGGTCGGTGGCGGGAACATATGGTGAACATCTGAGCCTCCGCCGGCCCGCGGGCACGCCGGTCCGGGCCCCGCAGCGGCGGGGAGCATGGGGCGCTCCCTCGCCGGCGGCATCAGGCCGGGGCGGTGGACGTTCGCGGCCAGCACCGCCAGCGCCACGGCGCCGGCGAAACCCTTCTTTCCGTGGCTCCGCACCCGGTCGAGGCCACGGTGCTCCAGGTTGTTGATCGCCGACCCGACGGCGGCGTGGGCGCGCCGCGCCTCGCGGAACGCCTCCCCGCTTTCCCGGACACGGTCCGCCTTCGACAGCCTGCCTTTCCGCGGCATGGCGTCGGCTCCAGCATCCCGGCAGGCCCCAGCCGGTCCGGGGGGCTGTGCAGACCACGGTCGAAGCTCACCACCGACAGGTCGGGGAACCGGGCCCGCGCCTCCCCGCCCATGGGGACCGCCACGTCCACGTCGCTCCCCTCCCACATCACCGAATGGTGCGGGAGGAATCCGTGACGGTCCTCAAGGAGGCGGACCGGAACGCCGGGCTCCACCGGGCCCCCGGCCTTTCCCTTCGATATCCAGCGGGTGTGCGGCTCGAATATCGGGTACACCTTCCCGCGGTGCGGGATCGTCTCTCCCTTCAGGATCCGCCGTCCGGTCAGGTCCGCCTGGTGCCTGACATGGCCGATGAAGCCCCGGATACTGTCCGATGAGCCCGGGATGCCCAACATACCGTCGATCTCCGCGCAGCTGGCCTCCGCCCTGTCCGCCAGCTTCAGGGCGAGCCGGAGCAGCGCCTCCACGTCCCTCGGGCGGGAGTTGGCGAGCCGTGACGTGGCCACCCGGAGGTAGCCTTTCCGGAGCTTTCCGCAAAGGTATTCCTTCCGCCGCCAGCCGCGTGGCCCCAGCCCCCCGCAGGCCCGGGACACGTCCCGGACCATGCACCGCGCCGCGTCCATCGGCAGGCTGCGGTCGGTCGGATGGTGGACGTCGGTCCCGGCCACGAAGGAATGACGGCGGCCGCGCGACGCGGCGCCAGGCTTTTTTCCGGCCACCCTGTGGCCCCTCTCCACGAACATCCTTCCGACCTCGGCGAGGAGTTCCGGCGTGAGGAGCGACACGTTGTCAACCAGACGCTGGTATCCGTATCCGTCCACGTCCCATGATCCGTGGCCCGGCCTTCGGCCTTCGCCGGATCGGGATGTGTTGGTTCGCCAGTTCCTGAAGCCGGTCGAAACCGCACCCGGGACCCTGCTTCACGACCCCCGGCACCAGGATGGTCAACGGTTCCATCCCCGGCCTGCCGACCCGGCGGCTCCTTCCGGGCAGCACCATCCTGCCCGGAAGCCGGAACAGCCGCTTTCGGGTCCCTTCGTCGCTGTAGAGGTCCTGGAGGCCGATCAGGATCGCCGGGATGTCGTCCCTCGATTTCACGGTCGGCCTGATCCTCCTGATGTCGGGGGCGCCGGGCCGCCGCTGGGTGTCGTGGACCTTGCGCATGGGGGGCTCCTGAAGGGGAGGATTGGCGGATTCCGCGGCATACCCTGACTGCCATATCCGGTGATTCTTCGCAAGGCGGATTCCGTCATTTAGGGGATTATGTAGCAAAGTGCCGAACGCGGCTGTGCCGGACTCCAGTAACCGGCTAGCCGTGTTCATTCCGGTTTGTCCACATATTTAATCTTGACGGGTTTGCATAGCGCGTCAACGGCTTTCTCAAAAGACGCGTTGACCCGCATATCCGCATGTAATTCCGGCTTGCTTATACGATAATCGCTCTTGGCAATCCGGACTTCCCTAGGCTCAACCTTCTCTCTTTTCATGATCAACTCCGTCATTTGATTTCCTCCTGTTACGCCGCGAGCCTCGAGATCAGGTATTCCATGCCCCTGTTTCCCTTGACCGAGTTGCAGCGTCCGCACAGAAGCTGGAGGTTCCCGATGTGGTCTGTCCCTCCCCTGGATCGCGGAATGATATGGTCGACCGTGAGGTTCGGCAACTGGAAGTGCGTTTTGCATCCGTTGCAGTTACCGCCCTGCTCGCCATACAGAAGCCGTCTGTTCCTCACGTCATTGTAGCGGATCAGTGTCCCGATATCGGTGCGCTGCGGGATGTCCGTGCGGTTGACCACCGTATGGTGCGCGAACATGCCAAGCTCATTCCTGAGCCGCAGCAGCACCAGTTCAGCGGCCTTCGGCGAGACGTCAATCCCAACCCATTACCGGTTAAGGTCCTGCGCCGCTATGCACGCCGTCGCGCAGCCGCAGAACGGGTCCAGAACCATGTCGCCCTCGTTGGAACTCGCGGCGATGATCCTTTCAGGAAGTGAACGGGGTTTCTGTGTGGGGTAGCCCGTGCGCTCGCTTTTCAGCCGTCCCACCGGTGAGAATTCAGGCCACCAGGTTTCCGGCACCTTTCCCAGATCTATGTAGTGGTTTCGCAGCGACTGGGTAAGAGGGTCGGAAATGGCCGCGCCTTTCCTGTTGGTATTGAGTGCCTTATGAGGAATTCTCACCGCATCGGCGTTGAACGTCCAGTTGTTGCCTCCGCCGCTGTACCATAGCAGGGTATCATGCTTGCGGTTGAACTGCCGCATTTTTGGGGAACCCGGACCGGTGTAGCACCATACGATCTCGTTCCTGAACGCCCGTCGACCGAACACGGCGTCCATGACCAGTTTGAGATAGTGGCTCATGGTCGGATCGCAGTGGAGATAGATGGATCCGGTGGGTTTTAGGATGCGCCGCATTTCAAGGAGCCGCGCGGCCATGTAGATCAGGTCAACAGACGCGCCGTTCATGCCTCGCATGATCGGGAGATTGTCGCCGGTCCATACGGTCTGGTTGGATCAGTTAGCTTCCACCGATCAGTGCCTCGCCCCGGACGGCAGTCCGTTGTCTGCGATCAGTTCCCTGTAGCGCAGCCGCTTACCAACCCCGGCGTCCGCTATTGCGGCCATGATGCATATCGTGTCCCCTTCACGAAGGTTGTGGCGCGTTACGAACTCATCCACATACCGATGCATGTGCTTTCTGCTGAACTTGTGGAAGGTGCCTTTGTGCGCCCGCTTGAGCATCGCCCAGAACGACTCTACGCCATTCGTATGCGCGTCGCCCTGCACGTATTCGCCGGAGCTGTGTCTTACGCTTTCATGCCTACGTCTGATTCCGACATAGCCTTTCGCGTCGTCGGTGTAGACCTGCGCTTTCGGTTCGGTGCGCTCCTCGACGAATCCCTGAAGCGTCTTCGCCTTTGTGTCCGCCACCACCTTGGCGGCAACCTGGTTGGTCTCCCGATCCTTCACCCCGACAACCACCGTCTTGCCAACCGTTCCACGTCCGGCCTTCAGTCTGTCTTTCGCGTGCTTGTTCCGTTCCCTGCCGCCCATATAGGTTTCGTCGGCTTCCACCGGTCCCGCGAACACGGGGTTTTCTTCGGCAAGGGCAACCCTTAGGCGATGCGCAAGGAACCATGCCGAACGCTGGTTGATGTTCAGATCCCGATGCAGCTTCATGGACGACACGCTTTTCAGGCTTGTTGACAGAAGATATGTGGCGATCATCCATACCTGGAAGCCCAGCTTTGAGCTTTCCATCACCGTTCCCGTTTTGGCGCTGAAGCGTTTTGCGCATTCCTTCGATCGGCAACGGTATGGCATGGACTTGTGCTTCGCGCCCGTCTGGACATTCTTCGATCCGCAGTGGGGGCATTCAATACCATTCGGCCACCGCCGATTTACGAACCATGCCTCCGCCGTAGCGTCGTCCGGAAACCTCTGGAAAAGCTGGATAATGCTGATCCCGTTTCGGTCTGATTTTCCGGCTGTGCAATGACGCGACATAATTCGTCTCCCCAAGTGACAATTGTCAATTTAGAGAAGAGTGCCGAAACCGTCAACCCCTCTTCGGCACTTTTCTACATAATCCCCAAAGAAAAACAGTCCTGGATGCGATGCCGCTACATTGGCTCCACTTGCGTCCGGTCCCCGGCGGTGGCAGTCTTTGCTATGGCCAAATCCATTCCCTCCCGTTCACAGGCAACCCCGCGCCTCATCGCTGTCGCCGCTGGCCGCGAACCCGCCGACCTGGTCCTCCGGGGCGGCATCTGGGTGAATGTCCACAGCCGCGAAACGCTTCGGGGGCAGGACATCGCGATCACCGAAGGCCGGTTCGCCTATTGCGGCCCCGACGCCTCGCACTGTGTCGGGCCGGAAACGCAGGTCATCGACGCCGATGGCATGTTCATGGTTCCCGGACTCTGCGACGGGCACATGCACATAGAATCCGGCATGCTCACGCCCGCCGAATTCGCCCGCGCCGTGATTCCCCATGGAACCACGACGATGTTCACCGACCCGCACGAAATCGCCAACGTACTCGGACTGCGCGGCGTTCGGCTGATGCATGACGAAGCGATGATCCAGCCGATCAACATCCTCACCCAGATGCCAAGCTGCGCTCCCAGCGCCCCCGGGCTGGAAACCACCGGCTTCGAAATCAAACCGGAGGATGTCGCGGAAGCGATGGTATGGCCAGGTATTGTGGGTCTGGGGGAGATGATGAATTTCCCCGGTGTGATCGCTGGCGACACCAAGATGCTCGCGGAAATCGCCGCAACCCAAACCGCCGGAAAGACGGTCGGTGGACACTACGCATCGCCGGATCTTGGTCCTGCATTCCATGCCTATGCCGCCGGTGGACCGGAGGACGACCACGAGGGCACGCGGGAAACCGATGCCATGGCGCGCATCCGACAGGGAATGTGCGCGATGCTACGACTCGGATCGGCTTGGTATGACGTCGAAAAACAGATCACGGTCGTGACCGAACGGCATCTGGATTCCCGCAATGTGATCCTATGTACCGATGACTGCCATTCCGGTACGCTCGTCAATGACGGCCATATGAACCGGGTTGTCCGTCACGCCATCGAATGCGGCTGCGCTCCGCTGGTCGCTCTGCAGATGGCGACCATAAACACCGCCACCCATTTTGCGCTGGAGCGGGAACTCGGTTCCATCGCGCCCGGGCGTCGCGCCGATCTGTTCCTGACCTCGGACCTGAATACCCTGCCCGTGCATCGCGTCATCGCCCGAGGCCAAACTGTGGCGCTGGAAGGCGAGATGCTGGTGGACTGCCCTCATCTCGACTGGCCAGCTGATACCCGGAACACCGTCCACCTGTGCAGGCCACTCAAAGCCGGGGACTTCGTCATCCGCGCACCAAAGGGCGCGAGCGGAGTCACCGCAAGAGTGATCGGTGTTGTGGAAAACCAGGCGCCGACCGAGGCGCTGACGGTCGAACTTCAGGTGCGCGACGGCGCGATAGCGAGCGATGAGGCCAAGGACGTCTGCCGGATCGCGCTGGTCGAGCGCCACCGGGCCACGGGCGGAGTTACGAATGCCTTCGTTTCTGGATTCGGATATACGGGGCGCATGGCGATTGCCTCCACCGTCGCGCATGACAGCCATCACATGATCGTCGTCGGCACCTCACGCGATGACATGGCCCGAGCCGCCAATCGCCTGGGCGAGGTTGGAGGAGGAATCACGGTCTGGCGCGACGGACAGGAAGTCGCATTGGTTGAACTGCCTATCGCCGGGCTTATGTCAGATGAGCGGGCACCCCTGGTTGCGGCGAAAGCCCGGAAAATGACCGAAGCGATGCGGGCCTGCGGCTGCAGGCTCAACAATGCCTTTATGCAGCATTCGCTGTTGGCGCTGGTCGTGATCCCCGAACTCCGCATTTCCGATATGGGCCTGATCGACGTTACGAAATTCGAAATCACCGACCTGTTGGCGTCGGTTCAATGATTGTCGCGGCACCCAGCTTGCCGGTATCAATCCCGAAAACGCCGACGCCGACGCGGTTCTCTGACGCCCGGCAGGCGGTCGATAGACTGATTGAGATATACGAAACCGGAACGACGTTTCTGCGTGACCGGTTCCGGGAGAGTGCTGGCGAAGATTTTCCCCGAACGCGATTCCGTGCATTCTACCCGGAAATCCGCATCATCACAAAGAGTTTCGACCAGATCGACAGCCGGCTCAGCTTTGGCCACGTAACCCGACCGGGAACCTACGCCACGACGGTCACGCGTCCCGACCTGTTCCGAAACTACCTCATACAGCAGATCGGGCTGGTGATCGGAAACCATCGCGAGCCGGTCTCCGTGGGTGTTTCCGATACGCCGATACCGCTACATTTCGCGATGGATCCGGATAGCGGTGTCACCGTTCCGCAGGAAGGAGCGATGAGATTCTCGCTGCGCGATGTCTTCGACGTTCCCGACCTGTCCACCACCAACGATGATATCGTGAACGGCGGTAGCTTCCCCTATCCGGACGGGGCGGCACCGCTGGCACCCTTCACGGCGCAGCGGGTTGATTATTCACTGGCCCGTCTGGCGCATTATACAGCGACCGATCCGGAACATTTCCAGAATTTCGTTCTGTTCACGAACTACCAGTTCTACGTTGAGGTATTCGAGGATTTCGCACGTAATGCGCTTGCCGACGCCACCAGCGGTTACACCTGTTTCATCGGCCCGGGAAATATCGAGATCACCGGCGCGGGGGACGCCCGTGCGGAACCTGCTAAGATGCCGCAGATGCCGACCTATCATCTGAAGCGACCGAAGGGCGCTGGCATAACGCTGGTGAATATCGGCGTAGGTCCATCGAACGCGAAGACGGCCACGACCATATCGCGGTTCTTCGCCCGCATGCCTGGCTGATGGTCGGACACTGTGCCGGGTTGCGGAATTCGCAGCGGCTTGGCGATTTCGTTCTGGCCCACGCCTATTTGCGCGAGGATCACGTTCTGGACGACGATCTCCCGACCTGGATACCGATACCGCCCTTGGCCGAGATCCAGATCGCGCTGGAGCGAGCCGTTGCGGAGATCGCCAAACTGGACGGGTTTGAACTGAAGCGCGTAATGCGTACCGGAACCGTCGCGACCATTGACAACCGCAATTGGGAACTGCGAGACCAGTCCGGCCCAGTGCAGCGTCTTTCGCAATCGAGAGCCATCGCGCTCGACATGGAATCCGCAACGGTCGCCGCCAACGGATATCGTTTCCGGGTCCCTTACGGAACGTTGCTCTGTGTCAGCGACAAGCCGCTGCATGGTGAGTTGAAGCTGCCGGGCATGGCCAGTGATTTCTACAGGACGCAGGTCGCCAACCATCTCAGAATCGGGATTCGGGCGATGGAATATCTCCGTGAGGCACCGCTGGAGCGCATCCATTCCAGAAAACTACGCGGCTTCGAAGAAACCGCGTTCCTCTGATCGACCGAACCCCAGGTATCGAAGTCGGGACCCGCGGAAGTATTTCGCCAACTGGCACGGATGCGCGATTCGCCTACTATCCAAAGCCGACCGGCGGGATTTGCGCCGGACAGCGCATTGAGAAAACGGGTTCCGATCCTCAAAATATGATCGCGGGGATGGATGTTCGGTCGAAGCACGATAAGTCCGGAATGGGCGTTGGGCGATATATTCGGATGTCTGCAAAATCGGTGTCCAGCCGCGAGAAACAGGTCAGCAAGATGATCGGAAAGAGTCTCGTCCAGCTTGAACCTCACATCGATATTCATGCCAATGGAATTCGAAGACCCGCTCGTTGGCCAATGCCGCGGCATTGCAAAGTGCCGCTTGTACAGCCCCACGGGAACCGGAAGGATAGCTTTCCGAGATCTCCTCTGCATCCATGCCAGCCGCCAGATTATCCAGCACCGCTGTCACCAGCACGCGGGTACCCGCGATTCATGCGTCGCCATGACAGATTTCAGGGCCGGCGGTAATGTTACCGCGCCAATTCATATTTCTCGCCTTTCAGGTCGTGAAAGCGTTGGAGCCCCTATTCAGTGAAGCCACCCCACTTCCGTACACCCGCACAATCATATACTCTCGCCAATCAAGCACCAAGAGTTATCGTAACGCGATCATCCTGAAACCGAGGGCGACACAGCCTGCGGTACTTTCCTGTTTCACCGCAAAGGTATAGGTGCGATGCCACGCAGAGTGCCGTTCGCAAGAGTCTCAGTGCGAAAATTCTCCATTCGCCGAATCATTCCTTCGGCCCCGCTTTCGACCTCACAGCCGCGAGCAGGTAAAAATACACTGAACCCAGTGTCGGGATTTATTGGGAATGATGGTGAATATACCGGGCAAAGACATTGGATTCCCGGAAAGTGCGAGGATTCAGCAAATGAATTTAGCTTTCGGAATTGCACAAAACCCGAAATTACTCTAGGCAACCCGGCGACCCGCCGATGATGCGGGAAATGAGGAGATCATACATGGCTAAACCAATGACAAAATCCCAGCTCGTAGCCGCACTGGCCGAGGAAATGGGTGCAGACAAAAAAACGGCGAGCGGTGCGCTTGACGCCATCATCGGCATCATCACCCGGGAAGTATCGGGTGGCGGTGCGGTCACCCTCCCCGGTATCGGTAAATTCCACTGCCGAGAGCGCCCGAAACGCATGGTTCGCAATCCATCCACCGGGGAGCAGTTCTGGAAGGAAGCCGACAAAGTCGTCAGGGTTACCATCGCCAAGGCACTTAAGGACAGCGTAAACGGCTGAACCATCAATCCTCCGAAGCCTGGACAGAACCGCCTTGAAGGCGGTTCTGTTTATCTGAGGCGACCATGGACTTCCGTGCCGTTGCGATGGGAGTGGCCTTCGCGATCATCTGGGCCTCGGCATTCACGGCGGCACGCATTATCGTAGCGGACGCGCCGCCGCTGACCGCTCTATCCATACGCTTTCTCGTTTCCGGTGCCCTGGGTGTCGCTATCGCGATCTGGCTCGGCCAGACCTGGAAACTGACCCCTTCGCAATGGACTGCCACTCTCATATTCGGGCTGAGTCAGAACGCGCTCTATCTCGGTCTGAATTTTGTCGCGATGCAGACGGTCGAAGCGAGCCTCGCGGCAATCATCGCCTCAACCATGCCATTGCTCGTAGCTTTGGGCGGCTGGTTCGTCTTCGGCGAACGCGTCACAACGCTTGGTGCGGCCGGTCTTCTGGCCGGTGTCGCAGGTGTCACGGTCGTCATGGGGTCACGACTCAACGCCGGAGCCGATACGTTTGGCATAACCCTGTGCGCGATCGGAGTCGCATCACTTGCCATCGCGACG
>CBDAVS010000048.1:0-37796 GCA_965201085.1 uncultured Rhodobacter sp.
CCTTCGACAGCCGCCCTTTCCGTGGCATGGCGTCGGCGTCGGCTCCGGCATCCCGGCAGGCCCCAGCCGGTCCGGGGGGCTGTGCGGACCGCGGTCGAAGCTCACCACCGACAGGTCGGGGAACCGGGCCCGCGCCTCCCCGCCCATGGGGACCGCCACGTCCACGTCGCTCCCCTCCCACATCACCGAATGGTGCGGGAGGAACCGGTGCCGGTCCTCAGGGACACGGACCGGAACGCCGGGCTCCACCGGGACCCGGCCTTTCCCTTCGATGTCCAGCGGGTGTGCGGCCCGGATATCGGGTGCACCTCCCCGCGGTGCGGGATCGTCCCTCCCTTCAGGATCCGCCGTCCGGTCAGGTCCGCCCGGGGCCTGACATGGCCGATGAAGCCCCGGATACTGTCCGATGGGCCCGGGATACCCAACATACCGTAGATCTCCGCGCAGCTGGCCTCCGCCCTGTCCGCCAGCTTCAGCGCCAGCCGGAGCGGCGCCTTCACGTCCTTCGGGCGCGGGTTGGCGAGCCTTGACGTGGCGACACCGGGATAGAGCCTGCGGAGCTTTTTCCAAAGGTATTCCTTCCGCCGCCAGCCGCGCGGCCCAGTGTCAATGGCATCTTAAATTTCCCCAAAACGGGCGGTTTGACATTCCCCGGTCTGGCGGTTTCGGCTGTCGGCCGGTTCGGTGACCTGCGGCCCCGTTCCCCGGCGGACGGCCGCGGCGCTCTGGCGGTGGCGGCGGTGTAACCGGCGCGTCTGGACGGGTGCGTTCCGGGATCAGGTCGGTATGGCCGCGCGGGCGGTGGCCCGCGCCTCCGATCCGAACGGCGACGGCGTGGTGCGGCGGCCGGTCCGGAAGCGCGGTGGCAACGACGGGACCGCCGGAGACATCGCACCATCCGGCGAAGCCCCGGTTGGATGCCGGGATCATCGCGCCTTTTCCATGGCGGGCGTTGACGGGTTGGAGGAACGGGTTCTCGCCGCCCCGGGTGACGGACGGGTATCCGGTCCCATCCACGATCGGCGGTGATGGGCGTGCATGGAAGCGGATCCTGCCGGCGGGGCGTCCTCCGCGTCCAGCCCTGGCCGGAGCCTCGACCGGCTCCGCCGATGTGGCGCGACACACCCGCTTTCCGGCCTTCGCGGCGGCTACGCCAGGGGCTGTCGCCAGGTGCGGTCCGCCCGTGCCGGGCGGACCCGGGCGCGGCATCGATGCGGCGGGTCTCGCGGGTGGCGCATTCCTCGCCGGGAAGCGCATCCAGCGCCTCGATCCCCGGGATCCTGCCCTGTTCCAGCTTCCGCGCCGCATGATCCGGCGCTTCCGGGGCGCGGGGCATCCCCAGGCCGACGGGCGCGCGCCGGATCCGGTCGGGTGTTTCGGTCACCGCACACCTCCCGCGGCCAGCCGCTGGCCGACCGCATCATGGAAAGCCGGTGACCGCTGCGGCACACCCTCCGGACGTTGCCGCATGGGGCGCGGCGGTGGAGCTTCGCGGCGCGCGGGGTCGACCCGGCGCCGGATGGCGGGCGATGCGGGTGCCGTCCTCAGGGATGCGGGTTCCGTCGACGTGGTTCCGCGCCTCAGCGGCGCGTTCGCGCGCTGTCCCCGGCACCGGGTGGTGGCCGCCGTCAGCCGGGACCATGCCCCCGTGGCCGCCGTCAGCCGGGACCATGCCCCCGTGGCCGACCCGCCTTTCCACCGCCGGCCCCGCGCCGCGGGGAATGGCGGGCGAAGGTCCGGGCGCCGGTCGCCCCCCGGCGAGGGCTTCGTCAACGACCCGCTCCGCGGTGGCCTGTACCCGGGGACTGGCGATCCCGTGCCGCCATGCATCGGACCGGGCGTCCGGATCATCGGTGTTCCGGAACGTTCGGGCCGCAAAGAGGTCCCGCCGGATATACCGGAACGGGCGTTCGACCCTGCCTTTCGTCCGGGCCCGATACGGCTTGCGGGCCCCGCGCGCGGAGCCGTAACGGTTCAACGGCGCGACGGGCGAACCGCTGTGGGTGACGACGCCGGCATCCTCCTCCACGATCACCGCGGTCTTCATGCGGTCATGGGGAATTTCCCCAGGCGCGCCGCCCATCGCGCCAGATGCCGCGATATGACGGCGCATCACCGTTCGCGGGCTCCGGCCGGACACGGACCGACCCCGGAGCCGGCGTGAATGGCCAGGGACAGGGCTGAACGGCCGGACCCTGCGGATCACACCGGGCCCGTCGGTGAACCCCACCCTGAACCCGGCGAGATCCACCCGCGCCCGCCTGCCCGGAGGTGTTCCGGACCGCACCGCGGAAGGCGCGCGTCGAGGCGGACGCAACCCAGGCGAAAACGGCTTCGGCGTCGGATGGCCGCCTTCATGCCCCATGGACCTGATCCCGCGCGGCGGACGCCGGCCCGACGGATCCGGAAAGTTCCGGACCCTCCCATCCGGATAATCCCGATATGGATCCAGCACGCCGCCCCGTAACGCACGCGGCCCATAAACCGGCGCCTCCGGACCCCGCTCCGGATATCCGCGCACCGTCCCGCGGTCAGGACCGACCTCGGTGGGAAGCTCCGGCGAGGGGAGCGACACGCTGTCAACCAGACGCCGGTATCCGTATCCGTCCACGTCCCACGGGATGTGGCCCGGCCTCCGGCCTTCGCCGGATCGTCCGGTGCCCGTTCGCCGGTTCCCGAAGCCGGTCGAAACCGCACCCGGGACCCTGCTTCACGACCCCCGGCACCGGGATGGTCAACGGTTCCATCCCCGGCCCGCCGACCCGGCGGCCCTTTCCGCGCAGCACCATCCTGCCCGGAAGCCCGGACAGCCGCTTTCGGGTCCCTTCGTCGCTGCAGGGGTCCTAGAGGCCGATCGGGATCGCCGGGATGTCGTCCCTCGACCTCATGTCCAGTCCGATCTTCGTGATGTCGGGGGCGCCGGGCCTCCGCTGGAGTTCGTGGACCCTGCGCATGGGGGCCTCCCGGGTGGAGGATTCCGCGGCATACCCTGACTGCCATATCCGGTGAATCCCCGCAGGGCGGATTCCGTCATTTACCGCGAAAAATCCGCAGCTTGGGGGGGGGGGGGGGGGTCTGGCGGACACAACCTATTGCGTCGAATGGAAGCGACACCGATAAATTGATGCCAAATGTCCGACGAAGTCCGATGGGAGTGCGGAAACCGTATTGTTCAGGATACTCCGAAGTTCCGTGGGAGTGCTGGCTCACATGGTCTGGAGTCGGACGAAGACCTTGCGGGCGGCATCGTTCAGCGGTTCCGGAATGCGGGCGTCACGGGAAACGTTGACATGGGTGAATGAGCCCGTGGCGGACGCCACCTCACCAACGCGTCGGAAAATGCTGATTTCGTAGGTGACGGAAGTGGTTCCAAGACGCGTGATCCGCATTCCGGCCTCTATTCCGTCACCAAAAGCGATCTCCTCGAAGTAACGGCATTCTGACGCCGCCACGAAAAAGACGGTCTTGGACCTGCCAATATCAAGCAGACCGTTCGCTATCAGGAAAGACTGGACCGCCGTATCGAACAGCAGATAATGAACGGCGTTGTTCATATGGCCGTAGATATCGGTGTCGGCCCAGCGCATCTGCAACGGTTCGAAATGGTGGTATTCGGAGCGCTGGCCGGGGCGCCGACGGTTCATGGCATCTCACCGACACGAACGAGCTGTTTTCCAAAATTGCCACCCTCAAGTAGGCCGAGGAACGCCTGCGGTGCGTTTTCCAGCCCCTCGGTGACGGTTTCCCGGTAATGAAATTCACCTGATTTCACCAAGGGACCGACTTCCTTAAGGAACGGGCTGAGGCGATCCATATGCTCGAACACGATAAATCCCTGCACGCGCAGTTTTCGCACCAGAATCGTACGCCACATCTTCGGTAGCGGCATGGCGTCCTCGATACCCTTGCCGGAATACCATGCGATCATGCCACAGACCGCGATACGACCGTGATCGTTCATTCGCGGAACAACCGCTTCCAGCGTCGTTCCTCCGACATTCTCGTAGTAGCAGTCAATTCCCTGCGGGGTATGAGCCTCGAGTTCGTCTGCTAGCGTTGGACTGCGGTGATCCAAGCAGACCTCATAGCCCAGCCGTTCAACGGCATAGGCGCATTTTTCCGCTCCGCCAGCCACGCCGACCGTTTTCATGCCCCTGCGGGCCGCAAGCTGGCCGACAACGGAGCCAACGGCACCGGTGGCGGCGGACACGACCGCTGTCTCACCCGACTGTCCGGTGAGGATATCGTTGAGCCCAACCCATGCGGTATGTCCGGGCATGCCGAGAACACCGAGCGCGGTGGATACCGGAGCAAGTTCGGGGTCGACTTTCCAGCACTGCCGAGCGTCAACGGCGGCATGGCTGGCCCAGCCGGTGCGGCCGACCACGATGTCGCCGACCTGAAATCGATCATCGTTTGACGCGATGACCTCTCCGACACCACCAGCTTCCATCGTATCACCGATCTCCACCGGAGCGGCGTAGGATTTCGCGGCATCCATTCGGCCCCGCATATACGGATCCAACGACAGCCAGATGGTACGGACCAGGATTTCGCCATTGCTTGGTTCCGGTCGCTCGAATGTCTCGAGGTGGAAATTCTCCAGAGTCGGAGGGCCTTTCGGTCTGCTGGCAAGGACGATACGCTGGGCTTCGGACATGTTTTCTAACTCCTGCTACACTACGACCATAAGGGCCGGGCATTTGATTTAGCTTAGGGTAACGTGGAAGAGGTTGTAACCCGCACGACTCCGTTGTTTCGGCACCGCGCAATATCGGTTCGACGTCCCGGCTCCAACATCAAGAGATTCTGCGAATTTAGATGTCCTTGAGTTCATACTTTTTTGAACGCAACCCATTGATATAATGGACATCACTCCTGAAAGAGGGCACTACTTTCCGGTGGTCCGCGCTCTGTCTTCCGGTTCGGGGGCCGTCAGGAATTCGTCCGTATCGCCTTTCGTGTGTAGATGAACGGAGCCCGGTTCCAGTTCAGCCCCAGTGTGCGGTAGATCTGCCTGGCGTCGGCCGAGGCCGCGCTGGGAAGGCCGAATTTCCTCGGGCCTTTCGTTTCGTACAGAATGCTGATCTGCAGGCCGTTCAGCGCCCGTCGGATGCGGTCGGGGCTCATCCGGTGACCCTGAACCGCCAGCCGCTGGCGCAGGTGCTGGAGACAGCAGAAAGCCATGTAGCAGATGGCGATGTGTGCCCGCACCCGGCGCTCCTTCCAGTGGAAAACCGGCCGGATGGCGAGGTCATGTTTGTTCGTCCGGAAGCACGCCTCGATTTCCGCCAGCCTGCGGTACTGGATGACCAGGTCGCGCGGGTCGGTCTCCCCGCAGCCCCAGGCCACGATCCCCCGAAGCCCGTCCCAGCGTGCCGCCCCGGCCACCTTTTCCTCGTTCAGGCGGACCTGCCCGTCGGGGAAATCCAGGAACCGGGCGGTGCCACGATTGCCATGCGAGGCCGGCTTCCGGCTTCCATTCAGGCTTGCGCGCAGCCTGTCGATCCGGCGTTCCCGGTCGTGGACGTCCCTGCGGGCCCGTCGTGATGAGTGGGTGACGACGAGCCTGCACTCGCCGTCCTCGATGCACAGGTAGCGGCCGATCGACCGCGAGCACCCGTCCCGGCTCCATGCGCTGTAGCTGTCCGGATCAAGGATCTTTCGCTTCTGCGCGGCGGGGCGGGACTTCAGGCGGGCGCCGAGGATATGGGGCGTGCCGCGCCGTCGAAGCGCCGCCTGGTTGTCCGCGCTGATCATCGCGGCGTCAGCCACCACCGTGAAACGCGCCCCGTCATGACGCCGTTCCAGACCCTCGAGCGCCGTCACGAGGGTGTTGCCTTCGTAGGTGTTGCCCGGAAACGGCCCGTAGCCGACCGGAAGTCCCTCCGGCGTCACCAGAAGGGCGAACAGAACCTGGATCCGGTGCGGCTTTCCGTCCTTGCTGAAACCCTTGAGCGGCGGATCGTCGTCCCTCTCACTCTCGAAATACAGGCTCGTCGTGTCGTAGAAGATCGCGGTCAGGGGCTCCGGAAGCAGCGTCTTCGCGACATCCAGCGACCGCTGGCGGATCGCCTCGATCCGGGCGTCGTCGATCAGGTCCATGCTGCGATAGACGTAGTTCAGGTTCAGGGACAGTTCCCCATGGCTGTCAAGCTCACGCACCGTGGCTCGTTTCGAGAGTGGCTGGGAGATCCGGGCAAGCACCAGTTCCCTGATGATGCGGTTGGCGCTCATGCGACGGGCCCCGCACAGACTGTCCCAGCCAAGCTGGCCGTAAACCGAACCGAAAGCCTCACGGACCCCAACAATGACCCGGCTCTCCTCGCGGCAGTCGGCCAGGTCGACCCCCAGAGGCTCGGGATCCCGTGCCGCCCGCCTGGAACTCTCGATCAGGTCCGCGAACCGTTTCGGCGGGAACAGGGCTGGCTGGCCGCTGTCCTTCTGCCTGATTTCCTCGATGATGAGGCGTGCGAGGCCCTCGAGCCGCTCGAGCTGGGCCTCGGTGGTCGCCGTGCCGACATGCCGCAGGACGCGCTGCCGAACCCTGTCACCATTTCGTACGGACCTGACGATCTGGACCTTCGTGCGGCCGCCCGCAAGTTTTTTCCTTCGTACGAACATGGTTGGAGCATATTGCGTGCCGGACGCGCATGTCAAATGAAATCGCCATCAGGGGCACTACATCTCGGTTTTCGCCGACTGGGTCGAAATGAACCCTGTATAGCTGGATTTCCAGAGTCGGGATACGCCAAAAAAGTAGGAACTCAAGCGTTGTTTCGGCACCGCGCAATATCGGTTCGACGTCCCGGCTCCAACATCAAGAGATTCTGCGAATTTAGATGTCGAACCGATCCCTGCGGGTATTCGTATTCCGATTATTTGGATGCCCGCTCGCGCTCGATGCTGGTCATAAGAATTCACGTACACGGAACCTCGATAGGCTTCAGTCCAATCCCGTCATTGTCTCCCGCTTCGGCAAGGTACGATGACGCACCATCCCTCCGCACACCTTTTCGTCAACGGTATGCTTGTACCGGATCGAAGAATCCGCCGTCGGGGACGGCATAATGAGGATTGGTGGGAGATCCGGTTTGGCGGTTCCGGAAAAACCTCCGATAGCTTCCCGGACTGAACGACCACGGACACGATTACATGGAATATCCCTACTCAATTATGGAGAATTTTCGGCGTTCATTCGTTCATCACGATGATAACTGCCGTGAGAGGTCAGCACCTTTCTGACAAAATCCACCAATCGGCGCGGTGGAGTTGATCGAAATCTGACTATCAAAACTCGTTTAGGTTACCAAGGCGAATAACGGGAAATTTCTATCAGCGTTGAAATGCCATCTATCATCGGATTCGGCACCCGATTGCGCTTCGTCCTCAAAAACGTTGACCAATATCCAACCATGGAGGATGGAAATTGTGGAAGTCAATATATCAAAATGGAATGGCCAAACAACTTCGAACGGTGAAACCGAACATTCGGTCGCATCCAGCCCGCAGCCGACCGAAAATATGACAGTCAATTCGCTGCACGCAACAAATTCAGGATACACAACCAAAGAACTCATTTGGCCCATACTGCAGGGTAGAGGTAGTTGTCCCATCCCGGATGATCACATGGACCCCCGTCGCTTCGCGCTTTCCGTGGCGCGGTCGGCCCCGGGTGACATTCTGGATGGGGGGCACGGATGCCTGTTCGACCGCACGGTGAAGCGACCGCCACACCAGGGATCGGAGCTGCGATCCAGGCCAATGATGAACCCGCCTGGGTTCCGGCGGACCGTTACGGGATCACCGGGCGGACGGTTTACAGGTGGCGCCACCGCGACGGTGTGGGGGATGGGAGCCACACCCTCACCGGCCGCGGACGACACCGACGCCTGCCTGGGAGGCGGTGGCGGTGGCTCCCGCAGCTGCCGTTGGACGGTTTGCCTGCCGTCGTGCGGGGGTTCCTGAACCCGAAGGTATCGCGACCGGGCCCGGGTCGACGCCTGCGGCGCCACGGCGTCGGCAGTCCTCGCGGGATGAAGGCCCAGGGCCCCAGGCCTAGGCACGGCGCCTTCAAGGCCCATGGGCCAGGCTACGTCCATATCGACCCCCGCGCCAGCCTGAAGTGCAACACCTTAGGTGGTGGGAAGCCGCGCCGGGGGCGCAGTATATCGCGGATCGCCCGGATAACGGCGACAGTCCCTGTGCTCAGGATAGGAGAGTGTCATGCCCGAGGGCTACCGTCATCTGACCTTCGACGGAAGATGCCGGATATACGCGACGGGGAAAAGCGGGCTTTCGAACGGGGCCATCGCCAGGCGGCCGGGCCGCCATCCGGCCACCATATCGCGGGAGATCCGACGCAACGGCGGCGGGCGGGGATACCGGCAGGGACAGGCGTGGAGGAAGGCCACCGGGCGCCGGAGCGGGGCCTCTTCGGTCCCG
The DNA here is from genome assembly GCA_965201085.1 of uncultured Rhodobacter sp. Classification (GTDB taxonomy): domain Bacteria; phylum Pseudomonadota; class Alphaproteobacteria; order Rhodobacterales; family Rhodobacteraceae; genus JAPOUP01. Next base: position 8,446 of record CBDAVS010000048.1, read on the forward strand.
GGGAAGCTGACGGAGGGGCGCCGGGCGAAGGTCGTGGCGAAGCTGGAGGAGGGCTGGAGCCCGGAACAGGTCCCGGGGCGTCTCCGGCTGGAGGACCCCGGCATGGTCGGCCGTCAGCGGATATACGACCTCGTACGCGCGGACCGCAGGGACGGAGGAACGCTTTTCGGGCACCTGCGGCGGCGGGGAAAGAAACCGGACCGGCAGGGTGGCCGCCACGCGGGCCGGGGTCACATCCCGGGCCGGAGGGACATCCCGGAGCGCCCGAAAGAGGGCGGGGCGAAGGCGGGAATCGGCGACTGGGAAGCGGACACGGTGATCGGCGGGGGAAACGGCGGTGCGGTGGTGTCGCTTGTGGACAGATGCCCGGAATTCACGCCTGTCCGACGGGTTGACGGAAAGAAGGCGGAGGCGGTCGGCGAGGCGATGACCGACCTTCTCAAGGGGCTCGGCGCCAGAGTCCACACGATCACGGCGGACAACGGCAAGGAGTTCGCGGGGCACGCGAAGGTGGCGAAGGCGCTGGAGGCCGACTTCTTCCTCGCGACGCCCCACCACCCGTGGGAGCGGGGCCTGAACGGGCACACCAACGGGCCGCCGCCCCGGTACCTGCCGAAGGGGACCGACCTGCGGCAGGTCACGGACGCCCGCGTGAAGCGGGTCCAGGACATCCTGAACGCGCGCCCCCGCAAGGCGCTCGGCTACCTGACGCCGGCGGAGGCTTTCGCGCGGGCGCGGCCTCCCTGAGGCGCTTCGCCCCGTCGGCCGACGGGGGAGAGGGAATTCCGCAGGCGCGCCCGCCCGGTTTCGGTCGGGCCACCCCTTCCCTCGCCCGGACGGGCGCGCCACCTCCCGCCGCGGGGCCCTGACGCCGCCGGGAGGCCCGGTTACGCTCCGATCCGAAGGGACAGCCGCCGTATTCCGCGTGGAATCCGGGGCCCTGGCCGGAAAATCCCTCAACACCGGCCCGCCTCCTCCGCTCGGGCCACGCCCTCGCTCCGGAGGCGGGCCGGTGTTGCACTTCGGACTGGAAGTGGGGTCTACTAATCATGCCAACCGAACACCACTATGGGAAAGCTCCAGAACGCAAAATACGGGCCGAAACCGCTCAAGCATCGCACCTGCTCGGCGAATCGGTCCGTGGCCAGGGTTATATCGATGAGCCTGCATCACGGTGTGTACTTCACCATAGCGAATACATACGTTGCGGACCGCACTTGAAATCAATTGGATTTGAACAATTTTATCGACGTGGCAACCGGGGAAAACGATGCGGAAATTCGCTTTCATTCTGGCGATTTGCTTCGCTGGAATAACGACAGCTGAAACCAAGGTGCCGTCAGGTGTCGCGGAAATCCAGCTCAGCTTCGCACCGGTGGTCAGGAACGTAGCGCCTTCAGTGGTCAACATCTACGCTAAACGCGTTGTGCAGACGCGGTTCTCACCTTTCGCCGACGACCCGTTTTTCTCTCAGTTCTTCAACTTTCGCACGCGACCCCGGCATCAGAATTCACTGGGCTCCGGCGTGATTCTGGGTGATGGCGGCATCGTTGTTTCCAACTTCCATGTGGTGGGGAACGCAACTGACATCCGTGTGGTGCTGGCCGACAGGCGTGAATTCGATGCCGAGGTCCTGCTGGCGGATGAGCAGACCGACCTTGCCGTGCTTCGCCTGATCGACGCGCCACCTCTGCCAGCTCTAGGTTTCGCCGATAGTGACGCAATCGAGGTAGGCGATCTGGTATTGGCCGTTGGAAACCCGTTCGGAGTTGGACAGACGGTCAGTAGCGGCATCATCTCCGCCAGCGCCCGCACCGGCGACGTTGACGGTAAACCGGGCTATTTCATTCAGACGGACGCGCCCATCAACCCAGGCAACTCAGGCGGTGCCCTGGTGGATATGAGCGGTGGGCTGGTGGGAATCAATACCGCGATCGTCACGCGGTCCGGCGGCTCCAACGGTATCGGACTGGCAATTCCAGCCAATCTCGTGCAGCAATATGTATCCCAAGCCATGGCTGGTAGTCGCGAGCTGGCGCGCCCTTGGCTTGGGGTCACCGTTCAGCCGGTCGACAGTTCCCTTGCCAACGCTCTGGGTACTCAGATCCCGCGGGGAGTGCTGGTCGGTGACATGCATCGGCTGAGCCCGCTCTCCTCCGCAGGACTGCGGGTCGGTGATATCATCACCGAAATCGATGGGCGACCCGTGGACGGGTCTCCGGAGATGGATTTCCGGATGATGGCGCTTGGCATCGACGAGACCGCAGAGGTGACCTATCTGCGCGATTCCCGGGAACTTACCGCCACAATCATTCTTGCCCCGGCGCCGGAAACGCCGCCACGCGATCTCGTACGGATCGAAAACCGGAGTTCCTTCAACGGTTTGACCGCGATTAACATCAACCCAGCGGTCGTGGAAGAATTTGACCTTCCGCTCGAATCCGAGGGCATCGTGGTTGTCGAAGTCGTGGGCGCGGCAACCCGCACCGGTCTGCGACAGGGCGATGTCCTGCGAAGGATCAACGGGGTTCTCATGTCCAGTACCGACGACCTTCGCCATGTCGCGGATGGGCCCACCGGCAGTTATGAGATCGATTTCCAGCGGGGCGGCAGACGCGGTGTGATTCGATTTAATGGCAGATAGGGCTTCTGTGGTCAGGGAGCGCCCACGGTACCTAAACGGTGGCGTTCCGGCTTTTTCGGAAACCGCAACCAGCGCGACCCAATACGCAAGCGGATCGGAGACGACCTGCCATCTTGATCCCATCCCCGCCCCATCCGGTTCTGGGGTGCGAAGTTGAATAACAGCGCTCATGGCAACCGTGACGCGAGGTGCCGAACCATTCGATCTGACTATCATCCATGACAGGCTCTTTCGTACCAACGCCTATGCAGCGCTTGGCGAGTGCGCCACCATTGTCCCGCAACCGGCTTTCGCCTAAACCGTGCGAAATTCACATTCCCCGAAAGGAGCACCGCATGAGCGAGCAACCACACGAATACGGGTTCGACACTCTGCAGATACACGCAGGCGCACGACCCGATCCTGCGACCGGAGCCAGACAGACACCAATTTACCAAACCACCGCCTTCGTCTTCAAGGATGTCGATCACGCGGCATCGCTCTTCAACCTCCAGGAGGTCGGCTATATCTACTCTCGCCTGACCAATCCCACCGTCGCCGCCCTTGCCGAACGCATCGCGGCACTCGAAGCGGGGGAAGGTGCGGTCTGCTGCTCCTCGGGCCACGCGGCGCAGATCATGGCTCTGTTTCCGCTGATGGGTCCGGGTTGCAACATCGTCTCCGCCAACAAGCTCTACGGTGGCACGGTGACCCAATTCAGCCATATGATAAAGCGCTTCGGCTGGTCATGCAGGTTCGTCGACCTCGATGACCTTGGTGCGGTCAGGGGTGCGATAGACGAAAACACCCGTGCGATTTTCTGTGAATCCATCGCCAATCCCGGTGGCTATATCACCGATCTGGACGCCATCGGCAAGATTGCCAGCGAAGCGGGCATTCCAATGATCGTCGACAACACCTCCGCCACCCCCTTTCTCTGCAGACCCATCGAACATGGCGCCACCCTGGTCGTCCATTCGACCACGAAATATCTTACAGGCAACGGCACGGTAACGGGTGGCGCAATCGTCGATTCAGGGGAATTCGATTGGTCCGCAAGCGATCGGTTTCCATCACTCTCACAGCCCGAACCGGCCTATCATGGGCTCAAATTCCACGAAACATTCGGTCGTCTTGCCTTCACGTTTCATTCGATCGCCGTCGGTCTTCGAGACCTGGGCATGACAATGAACCCGCAGGGTGCGCACTACACATTATTGGGAATAGAGACCCTTAGCCTACGCATGGAGCGGCATGTCCAGAACGCGGTCACTGTCGCCAAGCGGCTGGAAACCCACCCGGCCGTCAGTGCGGTAACCTATGCGGGGCTGGAGTCCTCGCCCTACGCCGAGCGCGCCAAGCGCATCTGTCCCCGTGGCGCGGGCGCTCTGTTCACGATAGAGCTTAAGGGTGGCTACGACGCCTGCGTCAAGTTTGTTGACAGCCTCGAACTGTTCAGCCTTGTCGCCAATCTTGGCGACGCACGCTCGCTGGTCATTCATTCAGCCTCCACAACCCATCGCCAGCTTACGGCGGAACAGCAGGAGGCGGCGGGAGCGGCACCCAATGTGGTGCGGCTGTCGATCGGACTTGAGGACGCGGATGACATCATCACCGATCTGGAGCAGGCGCTGTCGAAGGCGTCTTCGGTTTAGGCTATGTCGAAATGATGCTCACGGCCACCGCACACATATATGTGAGGCGGTGGCCACCAGTAGGTGACAGCCATATCGTGCACGAGAAAAATCGCCGCAATTCCGCGACATGCGATAATACCGAAGCGTTAGGGACGAAACACGGTCTCATCAACAGGACGCATGGACCGCGCAACGCGGTGTAATCCATGAGATCCCAGTCGCATGCACCCTCATTCCACAACCAAAAGGTAGTGTTTCTATACTTGCATCAGCCACTTAATTCATGTTAGATACTGAGAGAAACAGGGTCCGGATCTTATCGGACCGGCGGCGAGCAGAATTGATGAAACCGAACTTCGCCCTGGATCTAAGCCTGGAGAGCATTCGATTGCTGCATCGAACCGAAATCGGTTGGATGTGCGTCGGTGACGTTTCGTTGGACGACCCAGAGCTAGGTGATCGGCTCGCCGTGCTGCGGAGAACCGCGTCCGGGCTCGAAATCAGCGGCGTGACGACCAAACTGGTGATACCAAATTCACAGGTTCTCTACATCGAACTGCACGCACCCGGACCAAGCGCCGAGGACCGGATTGCGCAGATACGACGATGCCTTGAAGGGAAAACACCCTACAGGGTTACTGACCTGGTGTTTGACTGGTGTGGCGACGGACAATCTGTACAGGTCGCGGTGGTTTATCGTCAATCGCTGAGAGAGGCAGAAGCGTTGGCGGTCCAGCACGGATTCAACCCCCTTTCATTTGTCGCGGTTCCGGAACCCAACTCTTTCGATGGAGAGCCGTTCTTTGGTCCGACCAAGCACTCGGAATCCCTTTTGAAGCATGGGGATACCGTCGAGCGTGATGGCGAGAGGATGGCGCTCATCGGGTCGGGCAATCTGTTGGATAGCTTCGCGAAAACTCTGGAGCGATCTAATGGCATCGATCCGCGGGCGGAGTCATTCACGCCCTCGCCCGAAAGTTCCACCCGACACCGTCAGCCGGTAAAAGAAAATGAACCCTTCGGGTCTTCGGCTTATGTCGACACCGGACAATTCCAGCACCACGCGGTCGTTTCACGTCAGGTTTCCGTCAGTGGTGGAGGCACGGCACCGGTGATCGCAACCGACAGCGAGGTTCACCTCGGGAATCCAGTCAATTCCAAACTCGTGGCCGGTCCCGAAGAAACGCCAGATCCATCGGGTCAGGTCGAACCATCGGAGGTAAAGCACGGTCGGTCGTCGGGCCGATCACGCCGCAATCCACATTCAATCCAGAGCTCGCACAGAGAAGAGCCAGTTCCAGCATCCACCACTGCAAGCCTGCAGGACGATCATTTGGAAAACGGAAGTCCAAATTCGGACAGTAGATACTGGATCAAGAAAGCCGTGATCCTTCTGAACATACTGGTTCTGATAATTGCGATCTGTTTAGGGCTTGAGCGCTGGCTTTCATCAAAGCAAATCGAGGCATCATCGAGCCGATACTGGCCTTACGAGGGGTCACAGGCGACTATCGATATCAATCTGAAGCCGATCCAGTTAGAAGAAGAAAACCTGCGTTCACGGGGTTTGGAGGATTTCATAAATCGTCCGGTACGATCAACCACCGGCATCTCAGATAGCAAGGTACTGACTGCAGACCTTCAGCACACTCCGTCCGGACCCGATCAAGACCGGTCGCCCGCCCCGGTCTTCGCTTCTCTGACCGGCCTCACCAAAGACGCAATCCTGCGGAACGATCCGCCCGAAACCGTTCGGAATCCTCCACCCAACCTTTCCGAAAACGAAATTTCCGACCTTGATACCGGCAATTGGCAACCCGATCCGGTACAGCCAGATGGAACGGTCGACCATAACCGAATGGAAAGAATCCACGCAGCTTTGGTGGATCGGATCGCTCCTCCACTTTTCGAGGCGGAGAAACCAAGGCGGGAATTAACCGAGGAACGGAATGACCTGACCGAAACCGTTCGGACCACCCCGCCCAACCTTAACCAAAGCGAAATTTCCGACCTCGGTACCGGCTTTTCGCAACTCGATCCAGTACAGCCCGCTGGAACGACCGGTCATAGTCGCATGGGAAAAGTCCATGTAGCCCTGGCGGATCGGGTCGATCTACCACATCACAAACCAGAGATGCCAGGTGGGGAATTACGGGGGGGGGATCTGAAACTCTCGCTGGTTCCCAAACCGGAAATCACCGGTCCATCCGGGGCTAGCTGGCCAACTGCAGTCAATACCGTTCATGTGGAATCGCGTGATCGCCATCTTACAGCGGCAGTCCAACCAGAAGGCACCGCGCAAGTATCAAGTGCAACCGCATCTGAGTCACCATCAGTATCACCGGTTGCGGTCTCCTCAGAGATATTGCCAAAGACTCGCGCCGATACCCGATCTGCCACAGCACCTGATGATGGGGACCAACTCCAGTCACCAGACCCTGGAACCGTTGCGGGTCTGGTGGCAAGGCCCCCGGCCCTGCGGCCCGAAATCCCGGAGGATGTTTCCAAACTCGCGGTCAAGGTCTCGCCGAGACCTATAGCCCGCCCGGAAGATAGACCCCGTGTGATCCAAACTGATCGAAATCCATCGGCGGGAGGCCGTTCCGAACCCGCTACGTTGAACGGTGAGCGAAGAACCGCTTCCCAAAGAAACGCGCGTACGGCTGCGACAGGTATCACAGTCGCCGGACTCGCGACCGAAAGCGACGCTATTCGTTTACGAAGGATCAATCTGATTGGTACCTTTGGATCGAGCACCGATCGGTACGCGCTCGTTCGATTGAGGTCAGGCCGCTTCGTCCAAGGCCTCAAAGTCGGTGACCGCCTTGATGGCGGTCGCGTCACGGCGATAGGTGACGACGATCTGTTATACGTAAAAAACGGCAGGAGCATCAGACTGCAACTACCAACGGAATAGTCCGAAATCGCATTTACCGAGTTTGGTGTGTAGCGGAAATCGTGGAGGATCCCTTGCGTCCAACGGTCGGTGTATCGACCCGCACCTCACGGGTCGGCGGTATGACTGGATGGAGGACTTCCAGAAATCGAAGGCAGCGACCTAAACCACCGAAGAACACTCACACCCTCATACCATCGAGGCTTGAAATCTCTTCTCGCATCTCAGATTTGAATGGATCCGCTCTCCCGAACAGCCAAGCGGGAATGCGATTGGCTTTGGTGAAACGCGCGTCGAGAAGCCACGGAAATCATACGGCGAACACCTACTCTCAGCCCCTGCGCGACCCATAAATGCCATAACCGAGGCTTCGAATGCGACACGTGTATCACTTGAGTTTCCAACGAAAGACGGTGATGCTTCGACAATCATGACAGGAACACCGAATGGCAGGCCTGCTTTTTCAAGCCACTGTCTACCTGGCCGCCGCGGTCATCGCCGTCCCCTTGGCCGCGAGACTGGGCTTGGGCTCCGTTCTTGGTTACCTTGCAGCTGGACTTTTCATCGGCCCCGTCATGGGAGTCGTTGGCAACACTGAAGACGTTCGGCATTTCGCCGAATTCGGCGTCGTTATGATGCTGTTTCTCATCGGACTCGAACTCGAACCCCGAGCCTTGTGGGATATGCGGCACAGAGTGCTCGGCCTTGGGGTGATGCAGGTCGTGGTAACGACCGCCATAATTTACTACTGCGCGATTTTACTGGGACAGGCGCGTGCTCCCGCTCTGGCCATCGGATTCGTATTCGCGCTCTCCTCGACCGCCATCGTACTTCAGACCCTCAAGGAAAAGGATCTTCTGCGCACCGGCGGTGGACGTTCCATGTTTTCGGTCCTGCTGACACAGGACATTGCGGTAATTCCGATGCTGATCCTGCTGCCGCTGCTCGCGTCACCGATGATGCCACATTTCGGCAGCGACGGATCGGTAGGCCAAGCCGACGACCATACAGGCGCACACGACCATGGCATGGGTCATTCCCTATCGCTGGTCGAGGGACTGCCCGGATGGGGCGCAACCCTAGTCACACTCGCCGCTATCGCCGTTGTGATTCTGGCGGGTATGTTTCTCACGCGGCCACTGTTTCGATTCATCCATGGGTCGCGTCTGCGGGAGATGCACACCGCCTTCGCCCTTCTAATAGTGATCGGCATCGCCTTTCTGATGACTCTTGTCGGTCTCTCACCCGCGCTCGGTACGTTCCTCGCGGGAGTTCTCCTTGCGAATTCGGAATTTCGCCATGAGCTGGAATCTGATCTGGAGCCCTTCAAGGGTCTGCTTCTCGGTCTCTTTTTCATTACCGTTGGCGCGGGAATGGATGTCGCCGGCTTCTTCCGCGAGCCATTCATACTGCTTGGATTGACCATCGCGATGATGCTGGCCAAAGGTGTCGTGCTTTATGTTCTTGGAACAGTTTTCGGCATTCGCGGGCGTGATCGATGGCTGTTCACGCTCGGTCTGGCCCAAGCCGGCGAATTCGGCTTCGTTCTGCTTTCCTTTTCGGTCCAGCAGCAGGTGCTACCCGATCCGCTGGCGCAGAAACTGCTGACGGTGACCGCGCTCTCCATGCTGCTGACACCGCTGTTCTTCATCCTCTATGACCGGCTTGGCAAACGTACGGAGGAAGGCACCGCACCTGATCACGACGAGGTGGACCCGCAGGGTCCGATCATCATCGCCGGTGTTGGACGCTTCGGGCAAACGGTAAACCGTATGGTTCAGATGTCAGGCTTCCATACCACCGTTCTCGATCACGACCTCAAGACCATTCAGCTGATGCGTAGATTCGGCTTGAAGGGATTTTTCGGTGATCCGACCAGACCGGAGGTCCTGCGCGCGGCTGGCCTGATGGAAGCGTCGGTTCTTGTGGTCGCGCTCGACGATAGGAGCGCGACGACCAAGTTGGTATCCTATGCCCGACGCGTCAGACCCGATCTCCACATCGTGGCGCGTGCGCGCGACCGGACGCATGTCTACGAGCTATTCGGATCGGGAGCGGATGATATCGTTCGGGAGGTCTTCGATTCCAGTCTGCGGGCGGCGCGCTACGTATTGGAAAACGCGGGGGTAAGTGACTTCGAGGCTTCGGCGCTTGAGAGAACCTATTTCGACTACGATCGGGCTGCTGTCCGCAAGCTCGCGGAAGTCTGGGATCCCAAAATACCGATCGAAAAGAACCCGGAATACATGGCGCGCGCAAAGGAGCTTGACGCCGAGCTCGATGCGGCACTCTTCATGCATTTCAGCGAGCGGGACAAGGGCAAAGAGAACTGAAATCCACCCGACCAGTCCCGGACAAGGTGAATTCGAAGGCTTATCCAAAGGTCTATGCAGTGTCTGCCAGAAAACCCCGTTTTTCCGGGGATCGGGCCGGATCCGGCGGCTTCCGGCTTCACGGGACCCCGGCCGGGCCCGTCGGAGCGCCGCCGGGGCTTCGACGGGACGGCCGGTGGCGGGAACATATGGTGAACATCCGGGCCTCCGCCGGCCCGAGGGCACGCCGGTGCGGGCCCCGCAGCGGCGAGACCTTCCATGGGCCGGTTCACCGGTGGACGCCCCGGTCAGGCGGCGGCGGGAAGCACGGGGCGCTCCCTCGCCCGCGGCATCAGGCCGGGGCGGTGGACGTTCGCGGCCAGCACCGCCAGCGCCACGGTGCGGGCGAAACCCTCCTTTCCGTGGCCGCCGACGCGGTCCAGGCCGCGGTGCTCCAGGTTGTTGATGGCCGACCCGCCCGCGGCGTGAGCGTGCCGCGCCCCGCTTTCCCGGACGCGGTCCGCCTTCGACAGCCAGTCCCTGCGGGGCATCGCGTCGGCTCCGGCATCCCGTCAGGCCCCAGCCGGTCCGGGGGGCTGTGCGGACCGCGGTCGAAGCTCACCACCGACAGGTCGGGGAACCGGGCCCGCGCCTCCCCGCCCATGGGGACCGCCACGTCCACGTCGCTCCCCTCCCACATCACCGAATGGTGCGGGAGGAATCCGTGACGGTCCTCAAGGACGCGGACGGGGACGCCGGGCTCCACCGGGACCCCGGCCTTTCCCTTCGATATCCAGCGCGTGTGCGGCCCGGATATCGGGTGCACCTTCCCGCGGTGCGGGATCGTCCCGCCCTTCAGGATCCGCCGTTCGGTCAGGTCCGCCCGGTGCCTGACATGGCCGATGAAGCCCCGGATACTGTCCGATGGGCCCGGGATGCCCAACCTGACGTCGACCTCCGCGCGGCTGGCCTCCGCCCTGTCCGCCAGCTTCAGCGCCAGCCGGAGCGGCGCCTCCACGTCCCCCGGGCGCGGGTTGGCGGGCCGTGACGTGGCCACCCGGAGGTAGCCTTTCCGGAGCTTTCCGCAAAGGCATTCCTTCTGCCGCCAGCCGCGCGGCCCCAGGCCCCCCGCAGGCCCGGGACACGTCCCGGACCATGCACCGCGCCGCGTCCATCGGCAGGCTGCGGTCGGTCGGATGGTGCACGTCGGTCCCGGCCACGAAGGAATGACGGCGGCCGCGCAACGCGGCGCCAGGCTTTTTTCCGGCCACCCTGTGGCCCCTCTCCACGACCGTCCTTCCGACCCCGGCGGGAAGCTCCGGCGAGGGGAGCGACACGCTGTCAACCGGACGCCGGTATCCGTATCCGTCCCCGTCCCACGGGCCGTGGCCCGGCCTCCGGCCTTCGCCGGATCGGGATGTGTTGGTTCGCCAGGTCCTGAAGCCGGTCGAAACCGCACCCGGGACCCTGCTTCACGACCCCCAGCACCAGGATGGTCCACAGCTCCATCCCCGGCCCGCCGACCCGGCGGCTCCTTCCGGGCAGCACCATCCTGTCCGGAAGCCCGGACAGCCGCTTTCGGGTCCCTTCGTCGCCTCAGGGGTCCTGGAGGCCGATCGGGATCGCCGGGATATCGTCCCTCGATTTCACGGTCGGCCTGATCCTCGTGATGTCGGGGCGCCGGGCTTCCGCCGGGTGTCGTGGACCCTGCGCATGGGGGCCTCCTGAAGGCGAGGATTGCCGGATTCCGCGGCATACCCTGACCGCCATATCCGGTGGTTCCCCGCAAGGCGGATTCCGTCATTTACCGCTAAAAAACCGCAGCCTAGCGGTTTTCTGGCGGACACTATCTAGTGTCCGCCAGAAAATGATTCGCGGAACATCAAATATTTACGTTTCCAAACCGTCGAAGTCAGGAGCACGCAGATCTCGGTTCAACGCATGCTGGAAGTTGACTGGACAACCATCGCCGATCACGGAAATTCCCGGTTCTGGAACCCGCAGCATATCGCAGTGGTAAGGCGTATGAATGCGCTATCATCGAATCCGCGACGGAGCTGGGTCGAAATCGCTGCGGAGATCGACGCACTCGCATCAGAGATCCCGGCTCAGCGTGAAATATCAAATCCCGACGGTTACAACCAAAGTTCTCCCTGATCGTATCCCGGGCACCTCACCTGATGAACTCTTGATCGACGATCACTTAACCAAGTCGAGTTAAGGATAGGGCTGCTTATGTGATCTGAGGATGCGGTGATTTCCGTTGAACAGATGTCCGGGTGTTCCACTACCGTTCCGACACTCCCGCCTCGTTGAAAGTCGCCATTCCGGCATGGCAGGCGATGGCGCCCTTGAGAACTCCGATCGCCAATGCCGCTCCGCTTCCCTCGCCAAGACGCATTCCAAGAGACAGCAGGGGATCCATTCCCAGATTATCCAGCAGTCGCGCATGCGCCTGTTCCGCCGAAACATGTCCGGCGAGGCAATGATCGAGCGCTCCTGGAGAAGTCATTTCCAATGCCGCCACCGCAGCGGTACTGATGAACCCATCCAGAATCACTGGAATTCCAAGCAGGCGCGATCTCAGCACCGCTCCTGCCATCGCACACAACTCACGACCACCAACGCGACGCAATACCTCAAGCGGATTTCCCAGCGACTCCGCATGCCGCACCAGACCCTGGTCCACGACCTTGGCCTTAAGCCGCAGTCCAGATGCGTCCACGCCGGTTCCGATGCCAACCCAATTCGATCCACCGCCCCCAAACAGCGCCGCGCATATGGCCGCGGCGGAAGTGGTGTTGCCGATCCCCATTTCACCCACCGCAACAAGATCCGCCCCCGGGGCAACCGCCTCCCAACCCATCGCAAGTGACGTAAGGAACTCCCGCTCATCCATCGCCGGACCAATGGTGAAATCCACCGTTGGCTTTTCGAGATCCAGTTCATGCACGTCCAGTCGCGCACCCACAGCTTTCGCCAGTTGATTGACCGCCCCACCACCGGCCCGGAAATTCGCCACCATCTGTGCGGTAACTTCCGTCGGGAATGCTGAAACGCCCTGCGACGCGATGCCGTGATTCCCCGCAAACACAATCACCTGCGGTGAAACCACGCCGGTCACGGCGTTACCGCGCCAGCCGGCGTACCAGATCGCCAACCTCTCCAATCGCCCGAGAGAGCCCGGAGGCTTGGTCAGCCGTTCGTTTCTCTCCTCGGCATTTTTCCGTGCCGCCCGCTTGGGCTTGGGCAATTCGGCGAGCAGGGTCCGTAATCCCTGTATGTCATCGGGAAATCCGGTCATGGATCAAGTCTCTCGTTGCGGCGCATCGCCAATTCCCTTAATTCCACCATATGTCCAAGACCACCCCTTCAATGCGTTCCGATGCCTGATCGCGATGGCAACCTATTCGATCCCGGTGATCCGGGAGAGGCGTTGACGCTACTTACACGCTTGCCGATGCCGTCGCTACTGAACGTACGCGGTGCGCGAGCGGCATGGGCCTATCCATTGGCAGGATTGGTGGTGGGACTATTGGCGGCTGTCGTGGGGTGGTTGACGGGCGGTTTACCTCCCGCGCTATCGGCTGGCCTCGCACTCGCCACGCTGGTTATACTGACCGGAGGTATGCATGAAGATGGCCTGGCCGATTCGGTCGATGGTCTTTGGGGTGGAAATACGCCGGAACGGCGTCTCGGCATAATGGCTGACAGTAGTATTGGTGCCTATGGGGTGGTCGCGCTGATATTTTCCATCGGACTGCGCTGGAGCGCCTTGACGGTTCTCGCGGGCGAGGGATCGCTTTGGGCACCGTTGATCGCCGCGGCGGTAGTGTCACGCGCACCTATGGTCTGGTTGATGCATATCCAACCGAACGCCCGGTCCGACGGGCTGTCACAATCCACCGGACGCCCTCCCATCGACACCGCGCTTGCCGCACTCTCCATCGCGGCGGTTGTAAGTGTCCTAACGGTCGGATTTAATGTCCTTCCGATCGCAGTTGTCCTTTGCGTCACCACCCTCGTGATCGCCGCGATTTCAACGGCGAGGATCAATGGCCAGTCAGGGGATATTCTGGGCGCAACCCAACAGGTCGGCGAAATCGCGGTCCTCATCGTTCTTGTGGCTTGAAAAACATCGCGGGACAGGAATTTCTGAAGCAAGCGGATGATGCTACTGATTTAACCACCCGGCCCCGGTGTGAAAAACCGGGAAGTACCCATCAAGTCGCCTCTGGGGAGTTTTCCATCCAAACCATGCCACGCTATTGCTTATACCCATTGCCTCTGCGCGTCATGTGAGGCCCACTGTTTGGAACGCGAAGCGATGGGAAACCGAGGGAAGGCTATCGTCCACGAAACGCGGTATCGAGGTTGGTGCGTACGACCGCGTGACCGTAATCATTGACATTCCACCGGATGATCGCTCATTTGCCGCGCCAGTGCGTTCATTGTTGATTTGAAGGGAGTTTCATGCCCGTCGTCGTGGTCGAATCGCCAGCCAAGGCAAAAACCATCAATCGCTATCTGGGTGAGGAGTTTACCGTCCTCGCCTCATTCGGGCACGTACGGGACCTTCCGCCCAAAGACGGCTCCGTCGACCCCGATCGTGGTTTCGAAATGAAATGGGAGATCGGTCGCGATTCCCAAAGCCACGTGCGGGCGATCGCCGACGCCCTCAAAAGCGACAATGCCCTTATTCTCGCCACCGACCCCGACCGTGAAGGTGAAGCCATCAGTTGGCATCTGAAGGAAGCTTTGAGCAAGCGTCGGGCTATCAGGAAAGATACTCCGGTCCGTCGCGTCGTCTTCAACGCAATCACAAAGAACGCTGTCACCGAGGCGATGAGAAATCCACGTGAGGTGGACCGGAATTTGGTCGAAGCCTATCTGGCGCGGCGAGCGCTAGACTATCTGGTGGGCTTCAACATCTCACCTGTCCTTTGGCGCAAGCTGCCCGGTGCACGAAGCGCGGGCCGAGTGCAGTCGGTATGCCTGCGCCTCATTGTTGAACGCGAAATGGAAATCGAAGCCTTCGATGCCCAGGAATACTGGTCCGTAAAAGCTCTGCTCGCCACCGATCAGGATCAGGAATTCGAGGCCAGGCTGACGGAGCTCGCAGGCGAAAAACTGGACAGGCTGTCCATCAAGGATAAAGTTCACGCCGATAGCGCGGTCCAGACGATCAAGGACCGCGACCTGAAGGTGGCTTCCGTGGAATCCAAACCGGTGAAGCGCAATCCGGCACCACCTTTCATGACATCTACGCTGCAGCAGGAGGCGAGCCGCAAATTCCGGTTTGGTCCGCGCGACACGATGGCTACCGCTCAGCGACTTTATGAGGCCGGTCTCATAACCTATATGCGAACCGACGGCATCGATATGGCGCCTGAGGCGGTGAAGGACGCACGCTTGGTCGCCGGCAAACGCTATGGCAAGGACTACGTGCCAAAAAACCCACGTATGTACAGGAACAAAGCGAAGAACGCGCAGGAAGCACACGAGTGCATCCGTCCTACCGATATGTCGCTACTTCCGAAAAACCTTAACGTCAGCGAACCAGGACAGCGGAAACTATACGATCTCATCTGGAAACGTACGGTCGCCAGCCAGATGGAGTCCGCACGAATCCAGCGTACGACAGTAAACCTTGGAAGCGCTGACGGGCATGTCGGTCTACGCGCATCCGGTCAGGTCGTTCTTTTTGATGGCTTCATCCGCGTGTATGAGGAAGGACGCGACGACCCGACCGTCGATCAGACCGAAGGTTATCTACCATTGGTCAAGGAGGGAGACTCCGTTGATAAACGGAAGGTAACCTCGGAGCAGCACTTCACCCAGCCTCCGCCCCGCTATACGGAAGCGACCCTGGTCAAAAAAATGGAAGAGCTCGGGATCGGCCGGCCTTCAACCTATGCCAGCGTGGTCACGACGATTCAGGACCGCGAATATGTGCGCAAGGAGAAGGATCGGCTGGTTCCGGAAGACAAGGGGCGGGTTGTCACGGCCTTCCTGCTGAATTTCTTCACGAAATACGTTGGATACGAATTCACCGCCAATCTTGAAGAGGAACTCGACGACATCACCGATGGCAAGCGCGGCTGGACGGGCGTGCTCGATGGGTTCTGGAAGGATTTCAAAGCCCAGGTGGACACCGCATCCGAGATTCGGATCACCGAGGTCCTCGACCGGCTGGACGCTGCCCTGGCGTCACAGCTCTATCCGCCGAAAGAGGACGGTTCGGATCCGCGTATCTGCCCGCTCTGCGGCAAAGGACGGCTGCATCTTAAGACCTCGCGCACCGGTGGATTCATCGGTTGCGGAAACTATCCGGACTGCCGCTACACCCGCTCACTTTCGGTCAACGCGAATGACAACGTTGGCCGAACGGATCATGGAGACACACCGCTGGGTAACGACAGCGGGGAAGACATCGTTCTTAGGTCGGGGCGTTTTGGTCATTACGTGCAGCGGGGGGTGCAGGCGCCGGGTGGAGAGAAGCCGCCACGCGCCAGCCTTCCCAAAGGTTGGTCGCCGGAAACGATGAATCTGCATCTCGCGCTTAAGCTTCTCAGCCTACCGCGCGAGATTGGCCCGCATCCAGAAGACGGCGAAATGATACAGGCGGGTATTGGCCGATACGGCCCATATCTTCGGCACGGAAAGCGCTACATGAACCTTACCGAAGCAAACGAAGTGTTCGATGTCGGCATGAACCGGGCTGTTGAACTGCTGGCGCAGGCCCCACAAAGCAAGGGGCGCGGAAGCCGATCGGCACCCGAACCGCTGAAGGAACTCGGAGAGCACCCTGAACACGGTGGACCCGTAAATGTCCTGAATGGCAGATACGGCCCTTACGTTAAGTGGGGCAAAGTCAACGCCAAGCTGCCTAAGGACATCGATCCGGAGTCGGTGACGATGGAAACGGCCATACAGCTGGTCGCCGAAAAAGCCACGAAGGGTGGGCGCAGAACTGGCGGCGGTCGACGTAGGGCGGGTTAGACTATGGTGCCTGGACGGACATATCAGGATTGACTCCAGACTGAAATCAAGCGATGTGAAGCGCCGCTGAACCTATGGGAATCCCGATGAAGAAAATCCATGAATCGGCGGCTGCCGCGCTCGATGGGCTGCTGCACGACGGCATGCTTATCGCCGCTGGCGGTTTCGGCCTCTGCGGCATCCCGGAGAACCTGATCGCCGCGATCGGCAGCGCGGGAACCAAGAACATCACGGTTGTATCGAACAACGCCGGGGTTGATGATTTCGGGTTGGGTATTCTGCTGAAGACCCGCCAGATCAGGAAAATGATCAGTTCCTATGTGGGCGAGAACGCTGAATTCATGCGTCAGTATCTAAGCGGAGAACTGGAGCTTGAATTCAACCCGCAGGGAACGCTCGCCGAGAGGATGAGAGCCGGTGGGTGCGGTATTCCCGGGTTCTACACAAGAACCGGTGTCGGAACCGTTATCGCCGAAGGCAAGGAGCACAAGGAATTCGGCGGCGAGATCCACATACTGGAACGTGGCCTCGTCGCGGACCTGTCCATCGTGAAAGCCTGGAAGGCGGATGAGACGGGAAACGCGGTCTTTCGGAAGACGGCGCGCAATTTCAATCCGCCGGCGGCGATGTGCGGTAAGGTCTGCGTGATGGAAGTGGAGGAGATCGTTCCCACCGGTAGCCTTGATCCTGACCACATTCATCTTCCGGGAATCTATGTGCATCGACTGATTCAGGGGCAGCACGAGAAGCGGATCGAACAGCGCACGACCCGTGCGGCCTAAGCGGAGGAGCTGGGATATGCCTTGGGACCGGAACCAGATGGCCGAGCGGGCCGCGCGGGAACTTGAGGATGGTATGTATGTCAACCTTGGCATCGGAATTCCGACGCTGGTTGCGAATTACGTGCCGGATGGAATTGACGTAACGCTGCAGTCGGAAAATGGAATGCTGGGCATCGGACCGTTTCCGACGGACGAAGAGATCGATGCCGATCTGATCAACGCCGGCAAGCAGACCGTGACCGCGCTGGACCGCACGAGCTATTTCGACAGCGCCACGAGTTTCGGGATGATACGGGGCGGTAAGATCGCTCTGGCGATCCTCGGCGCCATGGAGGTCGATGAGAATGGCGATCTCGCGAACTGGATGATTCCCGGAAAGCTGGTGAAAGGAATGGGTGGTGCCATGGATCTGGTCGCCGGAGTCGGCCGGGTTGTTGTCGTGATGGACCATACGAACAAGCACGGCGCTTCGAAGGTTCTGAAACGGTGCACGCTGCCATTGACTGGAAAGGGTGTGGTCAATCGGATCATCACAAATCTGGGTGTGCTTGACGTTGCCGACGGTGGTCTGCGGATAGAGGAACTCGCCCCAAGCGTTTCACACGAGGATATGGTTGCCGCGACGGAGGCGACGACCGTTTGATCTTCAACCTGTCGCCGACCGGTGAGGGTTCATCTTTCCGATGGTAGGTGGTATGATCCGGTCGGCGTTTGGTAATTTCAGCGGTGGCCGGACACGTTATCGGCCGGGGGCATTGATTTCAGTCGGCGAAGGAAAATAGACCAAACCACAGCATTTTTCGACACCAGAGTTCGACCTTGCGTCATAGTCGATATGCATGTTACTATTTAAACGGTGAAAAACTTGTTATGTCACCACAAACGGGGAGCATGGCATTCCCGAAAAAGGTATTTTGGGGAGCCAAAGAATGCTCAGAATCGTTTTTGTCGCGTTTTTCGTATCGATTGCAGCTAATACAGTGGCCGCTCAGGATTGCTCCACAGCGCAGGAAATCAAGAAAACCGAACTAACAGACAGTTATGTCAGGATAGCGCGGGAGTTACGAAAGGCTACCGCTCGGGCTGACTCGCAGGAATTACGGATCAATGAGCTTTCTCAGGCAACGCAGGCGAGCCTTCCGTCCCGGCCAGCGATACCCGAGCTGCCGACGGACTTTTTCGATAACACGGGACCTGTGATCGACTGTGACGATGGTTTCGACGCCGCCGTGGAATCGCTAGCGGAGGATCTTAGAAACGCCGAAATCGAAGTATCGGCCTTCGCGGAAGCTATTAAGGCTTGGGAAACCGTTGTCGCTAACGCTGAAGAGTCAAGCGTAGCAAATGACGATAACTCCGACCACAGTTCCGCTGGCGCAACCGGTACCGCGGACTCAACCGGCTCAGCGGATGCCACTGCCTCTACGGATTCGACCGGATCACCCGATAGAGAAACAGTAACGGCGCAAGCGGTAAATCGCGAGCCACTAAGCGACCCCAACCACCCTACACTGTTTCGGCGCGTTATCTCGCTGCCGGGCGGCACGCTCCGACCGACACCGACCACGGATGCCGACAGTGGCGATCAGATTCCGACGTTTTCGGTGCTGTACGTATTCGATGAGAAAAGTACGAATGGGATCGATTGGCTTGAAGTCGGCTCTTCGATTCGGGAAGGGAACCAAGGTTGGATGCGGAAGGAAGATTCTCTCGACTGGTCGACGATGCTGGTAATGCAGTTCGCGCCGCGTGGGCAACGCAGAGACGTCCTGTTTTTCAACGACAGCACAACACTCGCGGATATAGTGGAGGCACCGACCTACAGTGCCGAAGCCACGGAAATATACGAGCGACTGGCGAATGAACGGCAACAGCTGGAAAGCGATCCCTTTTACGAACCTAAGTGGGGCAGCTCTCTCGTAGCTGTCGAACCGGAGACCGCCGTTACCTATCAGAACGAGCCCTACATTCTTCCGATACTGGATTCACGGGATGCGCTGTTTGACGGGGCGACAGATACCGTTCTGCTAAAAGTCGCCGCGGTTCCTGCTGGCGCCATGGATATCGCCGATCGGGATAATGCCAGCCTTCGCGGTGATAATTTAGAAGTCCGCGCTGGCGAGGATGGGGAATTCCGGATCGGTGTCGTTTTCGTGATGGACACCACAATTTCAATGGCTCCGTTCATTGAGAGACTGCATCAGACGGTGAAGGGCTTCTTCGACGCTTTCGAGCGATACGAGAGCGCCGCATTCGTCTCCTTTGGACTTGTGGGTTTTCGCGACGATACCAGGCCCGACCCCGAACGACTCGAATATGTGGTAGAGATATTTCAGCCACTTGATCCAGAGGCCGACGCGCGCCAAGTCCTCACGAACGTATTGCAGATGAAAGAAGCGACGGTACCAACGATCGGTTTCGAGGAAGACGGCCTGTATGGAATTCGCATGGCGATGGCTGAGATGGACTGGGAAGCATTTGACGTCAGGCTGATCGTATTCGTAACCGATGCTTCGTCACGCGTTGGAAATGACCCACACGGAGCCACCTATGAAACCCCTGAGACTATCGCGGAGTACGGGCGAAACAACAGTATGGTGATCATTCCGATTCACTTACTGACGCCAGCCAACCAAAGTAACCAGGATGCTGCCAAGGCGGAGAGACAGTACAGAACTCTCTCGGAGACAGGTGATCTTGCGTTAGATAAATACATTGCGCTCAATGCTGAGTCGGATCAGGAATTCGCCCAAGGACTAAACACCATCGCCGACCTGGCCGCACGGGGCGCATTGAACGCCAACGCAGGCCAGCTTATCTCGCCGGAGGAAATGGAAAGGAGTTTTGAAGGTAGTAGTAGCGCTGTACAGCAGCTGGGCCGGGCTGTCGCAAATGAGATATTCCGTGCGCAGCTTGAGAGTCTGGCGACCGTCGGCGGTGGCGATGCGCCGAGTTTTCTTGAGGGCTGGGCGGCCGACCGCGATCTGACCGACCCGGATATCCGTACGCTTGAAGTGAGTGTGTTTCTGACTCGCAACCAGCTTTCGACGCTCGACAGGCGCCTTGGACTCATCGTGGATGCGTTTCGATCAGGCGGTGACGAGCCCACCGTGTTCTTCGAGAAACTGCAGGTCCTGGCGGCGGAGACATCGACCGACCCCGATGCGCCGCCGATCGATGACCGAAACGTGGTTCAGACGCTTCTCCCTTCGTTTCTCCAGATTCTTCCATACCGAAGCCAAGTGCTTCGGATCGACCAGAATTACTGGGCTTCGATCAGCGTTGCGCAAAGACAGGAGTTCATCGAAGACATCGAGGCGAAACGAAGAATCTACGAGGACATATTCAGCCAAACGAACCTATGGCGGGACTTTGGATCGGATGATCCAGGGTTGAGCGCGACCCCGGTACGCCTGACGAACCTGCCCTGATCTCGCTTCAGGTGCGAGGTTCCGGTGACGAGGCAATGCCAGGAACATATGCGTAGGTCAGCGGCTAGGTTGGCACTTGAGATTGAGGGGCTTTCGGTTGAGCGGCATGACCCAAAAACCGGAATTACATTCCTGCTCGACGTGCCGGTTTTGGAGATCCGTGCGGGAGACCGAATTGGTTTCGTCGGGGAAAGCGGCAGCGGAAAGACCACACTCCTTGAATCCTTGGGGCTTCTGAGCTGGCCCAACAGCATCTCGCGCTTTGGAATCTCCCTAGACCACAGCGAAGTGCTGATGGACCTTTTGCCACAGATCCTCGGCAGGGACTCCAACGCCCTTTCGACGATTCGGGCAACATGCATCGGATTCATTCTGCAGGATGGAGGCCTGCTACCCTACCTCACCGTGCTCGAAAACGCCCTTCTCGCAGCTGAACTGTCCAGCGGATGGCCGAACGTTAACCGTGCGAGGATTGAGAGAGCGGCTCATGCCATGGGTCTCGCCGAATTCCTGGACCGGATGCCCGCCGAGCTTTCTGGCGGACAGAGACAGAGAGCGGCGGTACTCCGTGCACTTGCGCCGGGCGCGAAACTCCTGTTCGGGGACGAACCGACAGCTTCGCTCGATCCCTCGACATCCCATGACGTCATGACACTGATTGCCGATTCAGCCGAAGCCTTTGGGGCTTCGGTCGTAATCGCGAGCCACAACGTTCCGCTGCTCAGGCAGTTCGGATACCGGTTGTATCGCGTTCATGTCGAGGTTCATGATCGACTTAGGCACGCGACATTGATGCTGGAGTGTCCGGCATGAACGTTCGGGGAATCCGTTTCGCCACACTGTTTCGACTGGCATCGCGCGACCTGCGGCATGGATGGCAAAGTACCGCCTGCCTCATAGTAGCAGTTGCGGCTGCGCTTATCCCATTGCTAATTCTCTACGGGCTCAAGCTCGGGATCGTCACAAATCTGATCGACACGCTTCGGCTTGATCCCCGGATACGTGAAATCCGACTTATCCGCGACCAACCGCTGAGTCCTGATTGGATGGAGGATCTCGCCACCGACCAGCGGGTCGGCTTTCTGCTGCCCCGAGCTCGCTACCTTGCCTCCTCACTGCGCCTGAGAGGGCCGGATGCCCGGCACCTGTTGGACACAAGGATGATCCCCAGTTCCAAGGGTGACCCTTTTCTTGCGGGACTGGCCATACCCGTTGATCTGAACCAGATTGTGCTCACCGAACGCGTCGCAATTGAAAGTGGAGCCAGCACGGGAGACAGGGTGACATTGAACATTCTTCGGATCGTGGGCGAGTTACGCGAAAACCAGCGTCACGAGATGTCCGTGATTGGCGTGTTGGATCGGGATGTTCTTCAAACGAACGACGTATTTTTGTCGCCAGAGCTTGAATCGGCGATCGAACGCTGGCGTGAGGGTTTCGCGGTCCCTGAATTGGGCTGGGAAGGTGCAGCAGGAAGAACGGAGACAGATGCGGCAGGGCGCCAGTTCGCGAGCTTCCGGCTCTTCGCCCGTGATGTCCGCGACGTTCCCGGGTTGCGGGACCGGCTGCTCGCCGATGGGCTTGATGTCGAGACCAGGGCATCCGAGATTGAACGCACGCTTGCGATCGAAGCCGGTCTTGGTTGGGTATTCATAACCGTGACGCTGCTGTCCGCGGTGGGGTTCTTCGTGACGCTCGGCCTTCATCTCGCCGCGAATGTCGTGGAAAAAGCACGTGAACTGTCAGTACTTCGTTTGTTGGGAATGAGCAGCGGTGAGCTTTCAGTCATGCCTTTGCTGCAGGGTTCGATGATCGCTGCCTGTGGGGCGATCATTGCCTGCGTCATCGCCGGTCTCGCTCAGCCGTTCGTTAACGAGGCGCTCTCGGGTCTCGCGGGTCTGGAAGGAGATATTTCACGACTTAATGGGATCGATTTTGTTGCAGCTGTGGTCGCGACCGCATGTGCGGGCGGGTTCGCGGGAAGCGTCGCCGGAATGCGGGCCGCATCGCTTGAACCAACCCAGGGATTACGCCATGATTAAATTCCCCGCAGCCATTGTTTCTATCGCCGCGACGCTGGCGTCAGTATCCGTGGTCCTCGCCCAAACGGCGTCGGAGCCCACTCCAGGCGATGCGTTGGTATGGTGTCAGATCGATGATCCGGCAAGTTGGGAAACGAAGCGTCGCGAAATGATAGACGCTGGAGAGCGCGATCTTTCCGACGTGCCCTGCCCCTATAAGGAAACGGGCACGGAGCTACCCGCGACATTGACCCTGCCGATGCCATGCGGCCGTGCCATGGTATTCCAGCGAATTGATATACCTGTCACAAGTCTTCTTGATCAGGTGGAAGGCAATTTCGGCCGCAGTGTGGATATAAACGCAGAAACGCCCCAGACAGTTCTTTCGAATGGAGCATGGACCAGCCCTGTCTCCGGATCGTTCTCGCTTACAGCGGATGTTTCACCAGCACTGAGCGATAGCCTCGAAGTCGTTGAGTTACGGGCCTACTATATCGCACGCTACGAACTGACGGCACCACAATGGGAACTGTTCCGGCTTGGCCTGTTCAACCTCCCGCCCGATTTGACTACCCGACCATCTGACGATGCCTGCGCACCATTCGAAGCATATCTTGCAGGTGAGCGGCTTCGGACGATTCTGCCGGCGGGTGGTCTATCCTGGTATGATGCGATCGCTTTCACCCGTGCTTACACCCGCTGGCTGATCGAGCGGGACAGAGCTGCGATTGAACAGGGCGAGGCCCCAGTTTTGCCGTGGGAACAGGGGGCCACCGGCTATGTCCGGTTACCAACCGAAGCTGAATGGGAATATGCCGCACGTGGTGGGGCGGAGTTCGCCACTCCCCAGACACGCAGCCTGCGCCTGCCACGGGTTCGAGACACCGACACCGGTCAGCCCCGGGATGCCGGTATTGATGAGGTCTGCGCCGATGCGCCCCGTGGCGACGGTATGCTGCTCGGACCGGTCGCCCAGAAATTACCCAATCTGTATGGGATCTATGATGTGATCTGCAACGCGGAGGAAATCGTACTCGACCTGTTTCGTCCCACCCGACCGGATGGCCTTTCGGGTCAAGTGGGTGGAATTATCACAAAGGGAGGCAACTCCGTGCTCTTTCGAGAGCAAAACACTGTGGGCCGAAGATCGGAAGCCCAAGGGCTCTTTTCGTTACGAGGCGAGGGCAGAACCGCAACCACTGGTGCACGGTTCGCGATTTCAGCACCAACATTCACGGGGCGTCGTGATCAGGATGGACAATGGACGGAAGGTCTTGCCAACACACCATTGGAAGAAGCTCTAGTGAACTCACGCCAGACCTTGCTTGACGCGGGTGTCGGTCTTGGTTCCGATGCGTCGTCCGCGGATATCAAGGCCGAGGTCAACAAACTTCGCAGAGCAATTGCCGAAGGTGAGCTAACGCAGTCCGGGCTGGAACAGAGAGTGTCGGAACTTCAGATCCAGGTCGATCGAATGAACGCCGCATTGCGTCTGCGGGCGACCGAAAGCGTTCGTCTGTCCGTAAGATCCGCGATCGTTACCGGCAACCTGATCGATCGCATCGGTCGGAACATGTTTGCCGGTATGCAACGTGTAGAGGACATAAGGCAAGCTGTGAATGACAGTCGGCGGGACCGAGCGGCTGATGTGGAGGCCATCGAGGGGGCAATGGCGAATCTCGAAAGAAACGAATCCCGCATACAGGCTGCCTTCGATCACTACCTACAGGTTATGTCGGATCTTGCGACAACGGATAGAATCTTCGTAACCCGGCAGATAGGTGAAACGCGTCGGGGGCTAAGCGGCCTAAGCGTTGAGGTATTCGGAACATACCTTGCTTTATTTGAGCAGCACTACGGTGAAGTCAGCAACGGAAGAGGACAGATTACAGAATCCATGCGAGTGATTTGGCTCGAACAGTTGGACAGTGTGCGTGATCTGAGACGCAGACGCTTTCCCGATCAACAGAGATGAACCAGAAGACAGCAAACAGGGAGATCATGAAATGGGTAAGGACTTTGTTTCGAGGACCGGTCGCTACACCAGTGGGATGGCCGCAACAGCGATCGTCGCAGCGATGGCCCTTCAGGGATGCAGCGAAGGCATCCAACTCGCGCCGGGTATGGTTAACAAAGATGACAGTTGTTCGCGCTATAGAGGAGTAATCGCCGAAGCGAGACAAACCGAAATTCAGCAGCAGCAGCAAGCCGCCATGGCCGGAGCCATGATTGGTGCTGTTTTCGGCGGGTTAATGGCAGGTCCTGACAATCGCGCCGAGGGAATGATCGCAGGCGCAGCGGCCGGTGGTCTCGTCGGCCTCAGCGCCACTTATTTCCAGCAGAAGGCACAGCTCTCTTCCGACAGTTCGACACTTCTGAATTCCGTGAATTCCGATGCCGGATCGGAAGGACAGCTCATAACCAAAACAGGACAGGCCGCCGCCGCATTGCGGAATTGCCGCAGCGTCCAGATCGCGGACCTGACCAAGCGCGTACGTGCGGGTGACGTTGAAAAATCCGCCGCACGCGCGGAACTGCGAACCATCGAAGCACGGGTCAGGAATGACAATCAGGTTATCTCCGCCGCTTTCAATGGGATCGGAGAACGCGTCTCCGCATATGTCGACGCCCGACAGCAGGTCGCCACAACCGATGCGGCAATCACTCTCGCGAGTGCGCAGGCGGCTACGCCCAATGTCAGCAAAGTAGTTTCGGCAAGGACGAGTCAGGTAAATGCCGACGACATCGCTCGACAGCGACAGCAGGCTGAGATCGAAGCGCTTCAGGTGCTTCTCGGCTAGGTTCCATGTTGCACCTACCGACGACGAGACGGCGTCTGCGAACGCACATTTTCGCGGGCGCTGTTTTTTTGTTTACCGTCGACCCTGTCCTCGCGGGCGTTTCCTCGGATATCCTTCGATCGCTTGGCCTACCCGCCGGACGGTCAGGCGAGGCCGGACGAATGGAGCGTATCCAGACCGATCTATCGTGGATCGGGATTTTCTCGGGTCAGATCACGGGGCGTTCCAATTCCGCGACGCGTCACGCCATCGGGACATTCCAATCAGGACTTGGTTACCGTGCCACAGGACAGCTTTCACGCGGTCAGGCAGCGATTCTTCGCGAACGCGCAGAATCGGCACGGGAAGACGCCATGTTTCGTACCGAAACTGTGGAGTGGACCGGCATGAGGCTAGATATACCTCACGGATTTTACGGTCAGCCCAATGTTTTCGGTGACGATGCCCAGAACGTCAGATTCCTCGGTCGAGATACGGCGTCGAGTTCGATTTTTCTTCATCGCTACCAAGCCAGCTACAATGTCACGGACTGGCTTCAGCAATTACGGCTTTCAGTAACGAATTCGACTGGTCGAATACTTGTATCCGGAACCAGGGGACAGATCGCATATCTCGTTAGCGTCCAAAAAGAGGATGAAAAGGTCGGCAGAAGCCCGCTCTCAGCCGATGTCAGAACCTACTCAGTATTCGAAGTCAGTACTTCCGAGATCAGGGGCATTCAGATCGACCTTTTGGAGGGCTTCGCACCACATATGCGTCCCGTCGTGGGCGAGATACTTTCTTCGTTTGAACCTATGCATGGGAGAGGGGTTCCATATTCAAGGATCCAAAGCAGGTTGAGAAGCGGCGATTTTCCTGGAGGTCAAAGCCAGTCTCATTGGAGTCGGAAACTGATCGGCAACGGATCTGGATCCATCGTTTCGGTCGACGGTCACGTACTCACGAACCAACATGTTGTCGCGCAATGCGAAAGCCTGACGGTTAATGGTAGCCAGGCAATCTTGGTAGGTTCGGATGTACGAGTTGACCTCGCGCTCCTTCTCGCGCCAAGTCTTGTTGGACGGAATCCGGTTCGGTTCGCCGATCGACCGATCGAGCTGGGAGAACCTGTCATTGTAATGGGTTATCCGGTATTCGACATATCGCCGTCATTGAACGTAACCACTGGAATCGTCTCAAGCACCGTTGGATATCGCGGTGATCGTAACCGGATACAGATCACGGCACCGGTACAGCCCGGCAATTCCGGTGGACCCGTGTTTTCGCTGGGTGGTGCCCAGGTAGCGGTTGTCGCCGCAAAGCCATCCGTTGAGATTGCGTTCCTTGGCAACATCGAGAATATCGGTTGGGTGATCCGTGGTGCGCAAGCGGAGAAATTCCTTCGCCGTTTTGGAGTAGTACCCCTGCGGACGAGTCGAGCATACGACCCGACGGATGACGGCACCGCAGGAACGATACGTGAGTGGAGGCGATTCACGGTTCGGGTGGAATGTCTCGACCAATAACCTCCGCCGTAAATTCAACGATAGGGTTCGCGATGCGCTATACCATTTCACGAAATGCTATGCCGTCTCAACTCATTATGAAATAATGAAAAATCAAGCTATCCTCCCCGAGATCCTCCTTATGCCTGGGCCAATGTAAGAGTCGAATGGAATATAATCAAAGCTCTACCAATCGAGAAGAATTCTGGTCTTGCAATCCCCGTCACTACCATCAGGACGGCCGTTGCGTTTGGTGTCCGATGGATTCCCTGCCGATACCCAAGTCTTTGTCTTCCAGCCTAATCACGCAGTTGGTTGCCTTCCTTTGTTTCGCTTCCTGACCATAAGCGGTTCGAACAGGACGTCCGACACTTCACGCGAGCGAACAGTGTGGTAGGGAGCGGTCAAATTGTAGCTGGTATTGGTATTCTAGTCTCATGCAAACGATGGGGATAATTTCTGGATGATTTATTTAGTGTCCGCCAGAAAACTGCCAAGCTGCGGTTTTTTCGCGGTAAATGACGGAATTCGCCTTGCGAAGAATCACCGGATATGGCAGTCAGGGGGCGGATTCGCCACCATATGCCGCGGAATCCGCCAATCCTCCCCTTCAGGAGCCCCCCATGCGCAAGGTCCACGACACCCAGCGGCGGCTCGACGCCCCCGACATCACGAGGATCAGGCTGAACGTGAAATCGAGGGACGACATCCCGGCGATCCTGATCGGCCTCCAGGACCTCTACAGCGACGAAGGGACCCGAAAGCGGCTGTTCCGGCTTCCGGGCAGGATGGTGCTGCCCGGAAGGAGCCGCCGGGTCGGCAGGCCGGGGATGGAACTGTGGACCATCCTGGTGCTGGGGGTCGTGAAGCAGGGTCTCGGGTGCGGTTTCGACCGGCTTCAGGAACTGGCGAACCAACACATCTCGATCCGGCGAATGATGGGCCACGGATCATGGGACGTGGACGGATACGAATACGAATACCAGCGTCTGGTTGACAACGTGTCGCTCCTCACGCCGGAACTCCTCGCCGAGGTCGGAAGGATGGTCGTGGAGAGGGGCCACAGGGTGGCCGGAAAAAAGCCTGGCGCCGCGTTGCGCGGCCGCTGTGATTCCTTCGTGGTCGAGACCGACGTCCACCATCCGACCGACCGCAGCCTGCTGATGGACGCGGCGCGGTGCATGGTCCGGGACGTGTCCCGGGCCTGCGGGGGGCTGGGGCTACGCGGCTGGCGGCAGAAGGAATACCTTTGGAAAAAGCTCCGGAAAGGCTACCTCCGGGTGGCCACGTCACGGCTCGCCAACTCCCGCCCGAGGGACGTGGAGGCGCTGCTCCGGCTCGCCCTGAAGCTGGCGGACAGGGCGGAGGCCAGCTGCGCGGAGATCGACGATATGTTGGGCATCCCGGGCTCATCGGACAGTATCCGGGGCTTCATCGGCCATGTCAGGCACCAGGCGGACCTGACCGGACGGCGGATCCTGAAGGGAGAGACGATCCCGCACCGCGGGAAGGTGCACTCGATATTCGAGCCGCACACCCGCTGGATATCGAAGGGAAAGGCCGGGGTCCCGGTGGAGCTCGGCGTTCCGGTCTGCGTCCTTGAGGACCGTCACGGATTCCTCCTGCACCATTCGGTGATGTGGGAGGGGAGCGACGTGGACGTGGCGGTCCCCATGGTGGAGGAGGCGCGGGCCCGGTTCCCCGACCTGTCGGTGGTGAGCTTCGACCGTGGTCTGCACAGCCCCTCGAACCGGCTGAGGCCTGCCGGGATGCTGGAGCTGAACGCCATGCCGCGGAAAGGCAGGCTGTCGAAGGCGGACCGTGTCCGGGAAAGCGGGGAGGCGTTCCGCGAGGCGCGGCGCGCCCACGCCGCCGTCGAATCGGCCATCAACAACCTGGAGCACCGTGGCCTCGACCGGGTGCGGAGCCACGGAAAGAAGGGTTTCGCCCGCACCGTGGCGCTGGCGGTGCTGGCCGCGAACGTCCACCGCCTCGGCCTGATGCTCCGGGCGAGGGAGCGCCTCAGGCTCCCCGCCGCCGCCTGACCGGGGCGTCCACCGGTGAACCGGCCCATGGAAGGTCCCGCCGCTGCGGGGCCCGCACCGGCGGGCCGGCGGAGGCCCGGATGTTCACCATATGTTCCCGCCACCGACCGTCCCGTCGAAGCCCCGGGCGGCGCTCCGACGGGCCCGGCCAGGGTCCCGTGAAGCCGGAATCCGCCGGATTCGGCCCGATCCCCGGAAAAACACGGGGTTTTCTGGCAGACACTATTTAATTGATTCTCTCATGGCACTCTTGACGCTAGGTGTTTCCTCCACCGTTCCACGCGTATGGGCAACCTCGGAGGTGGGAATTGACAGAT
>CBDAVS010000049.1:0-20411 GCA_965201085.1 uncultured Rhodobacter sp.
CCAATCCCGGCGATTACCTGAACTGCAGGGGCGACCGCCCGTCGGCCCACGGGTTGACCTGAAGGGGATTCGACCAGCTCGCGACAATGGCGGAAGCGTACGAGCGACTGGTTCAGCCCGACCGGCCCGGAGAACTCTACCGCCACCTGTGTTCAGGCAGAAGCTGTGTGTAATGGGCAGTCTACATCCTCACTGGCAGCCGCTTGCCATCTTTCCACGCTCTTCCAATAACCATGTCACCTTCAGTCACTGGTCACTCCTTCCCCGGTTCGTTCCACCGTTGCCGATGGCCAGTCCCGAGAGGCGCTCCAGTTGCGAGACCAGGCCAGCACGTGGCCAGCTGAAAAGGAATCTCTGGCAAAGTGCCCGCAGATGGCTTATGAAGGCGGGAAAAGAAGGAGTCCCGGGATGCCCCAGGCCGTGGCCATTGATACCGCAAGGGCCATCGACGATCTCAACGCCGCCGGCCTCGAACCCCGTGCGTCGCGGGCTATCGTCACCATTCTCAACGAGTCCGTCGGCGCCAGCGTGGCGACCGCCGCCGACCTGCGCGAGACGCGCCTTGAGCTTGCGGGCGAAGTGCAGAAGGTGCGAGGCGAGATCGAAAAGACGAGAAGCGAGCTTGCGGGCGAGATCGAAAGGACGAGAAGCGACCTTGCGGGCGAAGTGCAGAAGGTGCGAGGCGAGATCGAAAAGACGAGAAGCGAGCTTGCGGGCGAGATCGAAAGGACGAGAAGCGACCTTGCGGGCGAAGTGCAGAAGGTGCGAGGCGAGATCGAAAGGACGAGAAGCGACCTTGAGGGCCAGATCGAAAGGACGAAAAGCGACCTTGAGGGCCAGATCCAGAAGGTGCGGGGCGATCTCGAGCTGAGTATCGCGCAGCTCCGCACGGACATGGTGGAAAGATTCCGGGAGCAGGACGAGAAGATCGCCGGACTCAGGACGGATCTCACCCAATCCGCCATTCGTATCGTCACGCTCACGGGCGGCATCGTGATCGTCTTCACCACGCTGGCACCGGTCATCCAGTCCGCGCTCGGAATGCGGTGAGCCGGGAGCGGTCAGGGCATGAGATCGCTCCTTCCTAATTCCCCTTTCCTCTTGGTCCATGTGCGCGGATCCTGCCTCCCACAAGGCAGGAGTGGGCTGACCTGGTTCGGTATACGTCAGCATGTCCGGGGAATGCCTCGCCTACATCGACCTTAAGGAAGTGATCCGAGGCGTCACCCGAACCGGGTTCGTGTTCCGGTCGTGTGAGGCGGCTGCCATCAAGGCCCTCAACAGGCGTCCCGTCATCGCCTTCGAAGACGAGACCTGGGACGCGTTTGCCACTGCCCTTGATGCGCCTGTGGATTCGATCCTGTCGCCAGGAAGCGTTATGCGCGCCAGCCACACCCAGTGGGACCGATAGCCGCACCACCGCCCCACGGCGCCCGACATGATGTTTCCCAATTCCTGTCGGGTGGTCCCGCTCCTGATAGCCGACTCCAGGGCAGGGCGGGGCCGAACGGGACCAGGGGCGGTTCGCGCACATTTATCGTCTGCGATGGCGACCGAGTCCTGGGCTTCTACCGCCTCGCCGCAAACGCCGTCGAAAGGTGCCGGGTATCGTCCCGCATCGGCCGAGGCATGTCCGGTTCGGTCTCGATCATTCGGCTGGGACAGCAGGCGGTGGACGCGGATTAGCAGGATCAGTGGTTCGGTTCCGGCCTGCCTGTCGACGTGGCCAGGCGTGTCCTACTTCACTGCCGGCATCATCGGCACTGCGCTGTCATCGTGCAGGCCGTCGACGAACGGGCGCAGACTTTCTACGGCCGGTTCGGCTTCCGGCCGTTCTTAGTCCGCGAACCTCTCACGCTGGCCCTGCGGATATCAGAACTGACGGCGACGGCACCTACGTGAGCGTCATTGCCGGATCATCTGCGGGCCATCGACTACACTTCGATGTGGAAATGGGGCGGCAGTTTGACGGGTCGTATATGGGGCAGGCCACGGCCCCTACCGTCCTACTGGCAGCTGCGCGGTCTCTCGCTCCCTCACAACCGCGCCGTCGCCCTGGCATAGGAACACCACATAGCCATAGGGCCTTCCCGCTCAGAAGGGCTCCATTCCCATCGACATCCCACGCCATTGGCCGCGGCTGGCTTCCAGTGACAGGTCCTGCGCCCTGTAACGATCGTACCAGGGCGCGACGCTATAGGTTCCGCTTACAAGCAGATACTTGATGTTTTTCGCAATGTTGCCCCTGTCCGCGCCCTGCGCGAGTTCTTCCGCCAGACCGCCTTCACCACTGGCAAGGGCCCGGATCTCCAGTTCCGTGAAGGATTCGTAGAGCCGTCTGACACGCGCGTTCCACAGGCCAGGGTTGAGCCGATCCTCCCGGCTGGGCTTCGCCCCAAGCTCGGAAATCAAACCGGCCCGTTCCCTACGCAGCTCGTCGGCGTCTCTCTCCGGCAGGCCGAATGACAGCGCCTTCACCATCGCATCCGCTAGCCGCTTTCGCTCATCGGTTCCCGTCATTACGACTGCAGTCGCGGCCAGCCGTTCCAGCTTTGTCGGCTCCGCCAAATCTCTTGATTGCAACCCGCAAGAATGTTTTGACAAGTCCCGCCATGCCTCCCGTTGATCCCGTCTGGTGAAACCAGGATCGCCCCGGTATCGCGCCATTTCCTGAGCAAACCTGTTTTTGGAGTTGATCGACGTTGCCAACTCAGCACGGTGATCCGCCTTTGCACCTTCCTCCGCAACCGACATAGCGATCGGTTGCGCACGTTTTCGCAGTCTGTGCAGCGCACTGGCAGAGTCCATCAGCAACGGGCGGAGCGCCATTCGCAGGTCGAGGTCATGCACCTGATTGTCTGCTTCGATCCGTTCAGCGATCAGGCAAGCCATGACAAGTGCGAAATCGTCGTATTGGTGTACGCGTATCTCGTGTTCCTGCTGCAGCTGTGCGTCGCGGTCCTCCCACCGGGTCCAGCCCAGCTCCCGTTCGGCCTCGA
Organism: uncultured Rhodobacter sp.; assembly: GCA_965201085.1. Lineage (GTDB taxonomy): Bacteria > Pseudomonadota > Alphaproteobacteria > Rhodobacterales > Rhodobacteraceae > JAPOUP01. The sequence goes on from CBDAVS010000049.1 coordinate 3,000, forward strand.
ACCGTCGGACGCGCTCGCGCCTTTCCGACCCGCGCACTCCGAACTCCGCCAAAGTCTCGTATGCAACCCGTTCCTCGGCCCGCGGTACCTCTGCAAGAATGCGCCGAACGTCGTATCCAGGTGCCCGGTCCTGCCGGAACTGATCTCCATCCCTCGCTCTAATGTGCGCCATTTCCTCCTCCGTGGCGAACAGCCGGGCGATTCGTGCCCTTGTACCGAATAGTGCGAGCCCAGCCTCAAGCCTGTCCGCAACGCCGCGCTCACCGAACATCCGGGCCGCAACCATCCAGATCGCCATAACGGTTGCTTGGCCCGGCACCGTCTCAGCGGCATCCGCGCCGACAGCAGCCCGGGCCATGTCACTTGTCCGTGGTTGACTCGGCAGGGTGGTGATGATACCCGATTCGCATGCAGGTCGGGATGCGTCATTTCAGGGAGGGAACGGTCGAGTGGCTGAGGTCGATGGCGGCGACGGGAGCCAGCCGTTCCGCCATGGCCGGAGGCCTGTGCGAGCGCGAGGGCTGGACCAACGCCGCAGGAGCGCCGTGCCTCGCCTCCGCCCGGCTGGCCCTGCCGGGGATCGCGGAGCGCTACGGCATCGCCCTGCCGTCGGCGGGCCGGCCTCCACCCGGTCGTCGCGGGCCGCTGCCGGACCATCCCGACATCCACTTCTCCGGCACGCTCGCGGAGCTCGGCGGTGTCGGGCTGGAGATGGCGGAGACGGCGGAGCAGCGGCGTGCCCTGCGGGCGATGATGGAGAGCCACCATCCCCAGGGCGAGCCGTCCAATCCCGGCGCGCTTCTCTTCTACTGGATCAGCAGCGAACGCCTGGGGCGCGTCGGCGGGCTCTGCTTTCACGCGGCCAACTGGCACCAGAGGGCACGGGACGCCTACATCGGCTGGAGCGGCCGGGAGCGGATGGCGAACCTGCGGCTGCTGGTCCAGAACTCGCGGTTCCTCATCCTGCCGGGTGTGGAGGTCCCGCACCTGGCGAGCCACGTTCTGGGTCTGGCGGCAAGGCGGCTTCCCGATGACTGGGAGAGGCTGCACGGCGTCCGTCCGGCGATGGCCTTCACCTATGTCGGCGCGGAACGCCCGGGCACGGCCTACGCGGCCGCCGGATGGGAGTTCGCCGGGTCCACCTCCGGCCGTCCGCCCGGCCACCGGGAGGGAGCGGAGGCCTGCGGCGTCTGGATGAGGCCGCTGGATCCGGACTGGCGCGACCGCATGTGCCGCGGGCCTCGGACGCCGCGCTGGCTGGGCCCGGCCCCGGCGGTCCCTGAGAACGCCGACTGGGCGGATCTGGAGTTCGGCCTGTGCGGCCACGCCGACAGCAGGGTGCGCGACCGGATCCTGGCCATGGCCAGGGCCTGGGAGACCCGGCCCGGCGAGCCGGTTTCCGTCGTGTTTCCCGACAGGAAGGACCAGAAGGCGGCCTACAGGCTGCTTTCCAACCCCAGGGTGAGCATGGACGACATCATCGAGAGCCACCGCATGGCCACCTTGTGGCGCTGCCGCGCCGAAAGGGAGGTCCTGGCCATCCAGGACACCACGATGCTGGACTTTTCCGGCCTGAAGGGCTCCACGGGCGGCCTGGCGAGGCTCGGCGGCGGCGGATCGGGCAGCGTCGGCATCCCGGCGCACGTGACGCTGGCGGTGTCGGCCTCCGGCCGCGGCCTCGGGGTGCTGGCCATCGACGCCGGCTTCCGGGAGGGCGTCACCGTGAAGGCCGACCGCAGGCGCGGAGACACGGGGCGGGCGGAGACGGAACCGGACAGGGCGGCGGAGACGGAGACACCCGACGGTGGCAGCGAGAGCCGCCGCTGGCTGGAGGGCCTCGCACTGGCGCAGGAGGTCGGGAGGACCAGCCCTGGAACGCGCGTGATCACCGTCTGCGACCGCGAGGGCGACATATGGGACATGTTCGAGGCCCAGGCGGAGGACCCCGCCGCGGCCGGGCTGCTGGTGCGCTCCAGCGCCTCGACCCGCCGCTCCGTCATCGCCGGCGGCGGGGTGGTCGACCTCATGGAGCATGTCTCCGGGCTGCCCGCCGCCGGGACGCGCACCGTCCACGTCGCGGCGCGCGGCGGGATCACCGGGTCGCGTGGGCGCAAGGCCGTGAGGGCCCGCCCGGCGCGGACCGCGGAGACGGAGATCCGCGTCGCACGCGTCGAGCTGAAGGCCCCGGGAAAGAGCCGCCAGACCCTGCCGGTCACCGCCGTGCTCGCCAGCGAGACCACCACGCCGCCGAAGGGCGGCCGGCGGCTGTCATGGCTGCTGCTGTCCAGCGACGCGAAGCCCGACCTCCAGGGCGCCATCGACACCGTCAGGCGGTACGAAAGAAGATGGACCATCGAGGAATATTTCAAGACGCTGAAACAGTGCACCCGCATCGAGGACCGCCGCCTCGACGAGGCCGACGACCTGCGCAGGTGTCTCGCCTTCGACGCCGTCACCGCATGGCGCGTGTTCGACATCCAGCGCGCCGCGAAGGCCGAGCCCGACCGGCCCGCCCTCGATTTCCTGGACGCGGACGAACTCACCGCCCTGTACATAGCGATGGGCCGGTATCGGTTCAGGAATGTCCGTGCCCCGCCCTTCGACGGCCTCACCATCCGCGAGGCCGCCATCGACATCGGCCGTTACGTCGGCTTCATCCCCTCGAAACGCCAGCCCCTGCCGGGAACGGAGAAAATGTGGAAGGGCATGAAATACCTGCTGCTGGCAACGGAGATGTACAGGGCGATGAGGGAATGGGCGGAGCCTCCAGAGTCACCAGAGGGATAGTGACAGGCCCGGGCCAGCGCTTCCGCCTGTTTCGGAACGCTGGTCGGTAACTGCTTCTGAATTGCCAGCCACTCACTTAAATCCGCTAATGTGGTCAGCAGCATCTCCATGGCAAGCCGGTCTGGACCAGAAGGCGTATCTCCTTCCTTAAGTACGGCCGCACCGAACACATCGGCCAGGGTATCGCCCACCACGCCCCGCGGAAATGCCTTGGGTAGGTCCCTTGGGCCGAGGTTGGCAGCCTCGCGGATTCTGACCAACGCGTCCCTGACTCCCTCAACACGCCGACGTGAATCGTCTGACGCTTCGTCATTCACAGCTTCGGTGGCAATTAATCGCTGGAGGCCATATTCTGGACAAATCCGCGGCCCGGTGGTGTCCTCGAGCGTCTTCGACAGATAGTCCATATCCCTGTGTTTCGCTGCGGGAACGACGACGTTCAGGTCATCGACATGCATGTCCAGAGCGCAAAGCAGCGCCTGTCGCGGCATTGCATGGGATACCAGAACGTGGATGCTGTTGCGACTTCTTGGCAACTCGTTTTCTATCGTGCCGGCGAATGCAAACCGCCAGCTCGGGAGGGCAATGTCAGGTGTGATCGTCACGTCCCGAAACCAGGCGCCCCATTCGACCCTCAGTCGCAGACCGCCATGTTCATCTCTGGATAGGACTTCAGCGGTCTCCCCGGCGCAAACCAGAGTTCGGTAGGAGCCTGCGTCGGGCTCAGCGGTGTCCGGAGAAGAAATCTCAAACTCCCCAACGGATTCCATAAAACTGATTCGATCTCCACTCCTCAGGCCAGCCAATCTCCCGCCCGATTCCTCGACATATGGCCAACGCCGGGGATCCTTGGCATCCAGCTTAGCCCGTATCGCTGTGTTCACCGCGTCAGCTTCCACCTGAGAGAAAGTTAGGACGACCCGGTCTTCCCAATAGTCGTTCACGAAGTCCTCAGCGATGCGCTCGACCGCTCCACGAATGGTTCCACCCGCCTTAACCACTTCTTCTTCGAGCTCTAACATCGCGTAGCCGCTATCCAATCCTCCAAGCGAAAGGCGGCGGGACAGTCTCGGCCGCTTCCAGTACCTCCCACGCTTAGGCACGATGCGCGTCGCTCCGAACCGAAGTTCAAGGGTGCGGAATACCGGGTTTTCCTCAACTGGAGCGACAGGTGAGTCGTCGAGAATGGCCACAAGCGTCCCACCGCTTGTCAATTGACGCTCCAGCAGGACCTGTGCATGGTAGTTCCCGATATGGCTGGCTTCGTTGAGTATCACCAACGAGTTTCTACCATGTCCCATTCGGTCCTGCTTCACCTGTTCGCAGTAGTCCCAAACCGTCATCAGATTGCGCAGGCCAGCCTGACCTGGCACGACGAGGCCGTCAGACGTCAGGGCCATGCCGACCACGGTTCCTCCGGAACGTTCATAGTCCCACGCCAGTTCCCGTGCGATCTCCGTCCTGCTGTCGTCATCGGCACAGCGGATGAGTTTAAGCTTTTCAGGTGGAAGCGCGCACATATACTCCTCTGGCACGACCTCCCCATCCGGCAGCTTCACGACTGACTCCGGGAGTTCCAGCCTGGGCTCATCCGTCATCTGTTCCGCCTGACTGTCAACAATCCGCACCACGCGCTCTCCAAGCTGCAGTGCCTCTCGGGTCAGGTAGGTCTGGGACCTGCCACCATGACCGATCTTGGATATGGGCACAATATCTGGATGTGCCATTGCTCCCATGAAGGTCCGAAGGAACTTTTCCGGCCCCTTCGCTTCCCGGGCGATATGGAATGCAATATCCCGCGCTTCAAAGTCGGGATAGTTCCGCAGGAGATCATCTACGACAAGGGTCGGATCCTTGACGTAGCGCTCAGCTCCGCCACGGGTTATGAATTCTGTGTCGCTCCAGGAGGAAAAACTCATTTCAACTTCCCGGGCGGCGACATCGACAATTGCGGGGTCTGCCAATGCATTGATGCCCGAGCCAAACCCCTCGCGGGCAAATGTTTCGACAAGAGGGGATAGGTCATGCGCCGATCGCGCGATGGGTGACCGCTCCTCCGCAGGTCGTCTTTCCGCTGACCGGATCGGGATCGTCCGCGGACTGTCAGGCACATCCGAACCGCCAACCGTAAGGTGGCCCGGAATTTGCGCCAGGTGAATGAGGTCGGCCAGGGACTCCACATGTCCTGGCCGTCCAACCATAGTCACGCTCTGCCGATGCCGAGTGAACGCCACATGCACCGCGTGCCGGTGCATTGATCCGTGAGCGAGCACGAATGCATGATCGGCGGTCAGGCGCTCCGCCTGGTGGAGAGTCACCGCAAAACCGTAATCGATATCCTGAAATGCTGAGCGGTCAATCAGCCGTGTTTCGGGCTCCTCATCCATCAATACCTGGATTACGTCTTCACCCGGCCCCAACACCAGGCCGAATGTCAGCTCCGGGATACTCCGTTCATTATCGAACCGCGTCAGCGTAATTCGGTCTCCCATCCCGAATTCGCGCGGCGCGCCCAGAGAACGCGGAACGGTCCCCGACCGGTCGATGCGCGTGAGCGCTTCATATGATCGGACGGACCCGGCATCAATCTTGCCCCGCCTCAGTGCCTCCTCGCGGATCGCCCTGTTCAGCGCATGCACGTCACTGTCCGAAAACCCAAGCGCGACTTTATGCACACGATGGCCCTTGGTCTCCCAATAGGCCCGCGCGAGAACGGCGAAGGGATCCTCCGATTGGTGGCAGAGTCTGATCGCGCCGTTGCGTCCGTAATGCTCTATGGCGATCCGGGCTCCACTGCCACCACGTTCTAGCGCTATCGTCGCCATGCAGTCCCCAACACCCTGCTGCGATACGGTGCGCCCAGCGCCTATGGAATGCCCGACGCCAGCTTCCACCGCATACCAGCCGGAGCTTCCGACGCAAGGCAGCGGACGGTCAGGATCGCGGAGCGCGATAATCTTGGCACTGGACTCCTGAATCCGATCCACGATTCGACTCCATTGCGGCACGTCAACCATACCGGCATCCGCCAGGACGAACACGGTACGCTCCGTCGGAACATCAGTGCCACGCGACCAAAGGAAGTCCCATCTCGCCAATGGCCTGAAGCGAAGCCCTTCGATTGCGGCAAGATTCCGTTTGTATTCACTTGTCAGGGCGGCTCCACATACCTCGAAACCCCGCGACTGCCAGAGGCGGGTGGCCTCCTCCAGCGCGGCAACCATCCCGGATCCCGGCCAGCACTGAACCAGGGTAATGCAAGTGGGCGTGAGCATCGTCTCCGTCGCCATACGCTGAGCTGATTGGGGTTCGTCCTCCTCCATGACATCCGTCGCAAAGTAGCTGGTGACAGCCTCGAGTCGCCCTTCAGCCAGAACCTGGGCCTTCCGGGTCAGGTCGGCGCTTCCAGTAAGCTGTGCCGAAGTCATGTAACGAAGTGACCCATCCGGCGCGTTCGGCTCCACCTGGACCAGATGCTTAGCTTTCAGCGCCTGGTCGCCCAGTTTCCTGAGTTCGTCATCCGTCACGCAGAGTTCTTCGAGACCCGCTTTCGTCACGGACACTTCCATCCGCTTTTTTACCTGCCTGCGTATGTCGGTCGCGGTGAAGGACTGCTTCGCCGCTTGCATGATGTCTACGAAATGCTCGGGATGTTTCTTCAGATAGGCCTGGTTGCGTTGCCTCGCCCTGATCGCTCTTTGCCGGTCAGGATCATCCTGCCCCGTCCTGTCGGCGTTCTCCGCGTAATGTGGATTGGCGGTATCCGGCTCCAGGTTTAGTCCGCGGGCACCGTAATTTCGGTGGTCCACCCGGTCATGGACACCCAGAGCGCCGAGGCGAACGTTCGCGTGCTGTTTCCAGAGCTCCCGGCGCTCAATCAGAGCGTCCCAGTTATACCACTCCGGCATCTTCCTGCCCCATCCATCCGTGGCAAGGCATCGCGTCGTGGATATGACATGGATATGGGGATGGCCGTCGCCCTTGTCGTGAATCACCCAATCGGCGCACACGCCGTGCTGAACGAAGGCCGAATGAACGAAGCCGCGGGTCAGCTCAATCTGCCGGTTCAGCGGGAGCTCGACCGGGATGGTGATGACCGTGGAAAACGCGTATCGCGCCCGTGAGAAGCAGTGGTTGAGCTCCCGCTCAGCTCGTTCCACGCTGTTCCAGAGCAGCTCGGAACTCCTCGCCCAGGCTTCCCTGATCGCCGCGGTCCCGTCTTCTGTCTCCTGCATTGCTTCCAGTGTCGTCTGGAATGCTGATACGCCGAATGTGTCGGCGGCCCAGTCCGGCAGGCGCTCGGGAGCAGCGATCTCGGAGTGCATGAGCTGGTCTGCCTTCTCATAGTAGCTCGCGCTGCTGCCTTCAACTTCGGACCGCATCTTTGTGGCGTGGCAGTAGGCGGCATACATCACCGCGCTTCTGCCCTTACCGCGTGAGATCGGCTGCTCTTCGTACCTGTATTGAGCCATCGCCTCGTCTTATGGAGTTCGATGCGGAAAGTCATAAGCGATTGCAGGCCGATCGCAAGATATTGATTCAGGGAAATAAGCTGTGGCGCATCATCTGAGTGGAAGGCATCTCGGGACAGGCATCCCCCGCGCCTCGGGTTTGGTGGATCGACGAACAGTCCGCTCTCACTCCGGAGCGGGCCGGAGTTACGCCTTGGAGTGAAAATGGGGATTTACCTGACTGACCGTCACGCCGCTTCGATCAGATGTTCGAGGGTTGCGGATCAGCTGATTCTACCATCTCCACGCACGGTTACCTTGCGACACCGGTTCCAACGCAAGGCGCTCAATGCCTCAATCCCAGAGGCCAGATTCCTTGCCGCCTCGTTCAGGCCGATGCTGTCGGAACGATAGGCCATCAATTGAGTGCGAACTGAACAGGGATTACGGATCTACGCCGCCGCCATCATCCATCCCGGTCGGCGCTTGAGGATTCCCCATGGTATAGCGGCTGCCGTCCCTCCCGTATTCAGCGATCAGCCCTGCGATCATCTCACCGTCCATGCCGCTGAAGGAGGGCATGCAGCCATTGCGCTTCGGGTAAATCCATTGCCCGACTTCATGGTTAGTTTCCCGTGATAGCATTGGTTGGCCACCGTCATCGACCTGCAGGCACCCATAGAGTTCGTGCGGAATGCCGTCCAGGATGGCAGCTGTCCCGCAGATTGTTTCCCGCAGGGGTGGAACCATGTCGCCAAGCGATATATCGTAGGTGACCTCAAACCTATCACTGGTTCCACCGGTTCGGGTTCTGGCGAAATGCCAGTTGCGCGACATGTGCTCGACGAGCGAAAGGGGACTGAAGTCCGGATCCTTGCCTGGCGCAGCGCAAATAATTCGCCAGAGTGGAATCACATGGCGGTCAAGCATCCATAGATCGACGAAATCGCGTTTGGCGATCCGGCTCCCAGCCGCCAGCGCCTTGTTGACCGCCAGATCGGCGAAATGGAGGCGGTATCCGAACAGCGGGTCGGGGACCGGTTCGTAGAACTCGCTTCCCAGAGCCTGTGTCCATTGGACCGTTGTTCGGCCCGCCGGGCCGGTCACGAGATGCTCCTGGAAGCCGTGGAAGTCTTTCTGGCGAAATGTTCTGAATCCAGCATGTCTCAGCGCTTCGATATCCCGCTCCACAATACTGTTGAACTCCCGTCCAGTGAAGATGTCCTGATCTTCGCTCAGCCGAAAACCGTGCTGCTGGATCACAGCCCCTCCAGCAAAGGGGCTTTCCGCGCCTCGATTGGCACTGAGGACGGCTGTGATCACTTTCTGGAATTCATCCAGAGGCATGAGATTCCTGTTTTTTCACCTCACTGATGATGGCGGCTGCGAGATGGACAGCCTGCATGTCCCCGTAACGTCTCAGGTCACAGGCGACGCCACGCATGGCGTCAAGCGTAGCGTCGCCAGGCGTGTTCTGGAGCGCCCGTGTGTCATATCTGTCCCATGCCTGCTTGCGGAGAGCCATAAGCCTGTCGCCAATCGGTTCGTACTTTAGCGTCCGGCCGCGCCGCGCCGCCCGCTGTTCCGCGAGGCAGCTGAAACGGCTGGCATCTTCTTTCGACGGCGTCACGAAGCCGTCAATACCTTCGGTCATGCCGGTTCCCTTCCGTCGATCCATGGGTTTCGGGGTGGCCGACCTAACTTCCTAGTATGGGAATCCGGCCTTTCCAGGCAACTGATGGCAATCCTGTCAACGCCCACCTGCGGGGCCTCCCACCCTGACGGGTGTCTTTCTTTATGACGTTCCAGTCAGATACGCAAGCCGAATCCCGACATGTCTGACGGCTATCCCGCATTTCCACCATTCGCTGCCGGCAACTCGTGTGGTGAATCTGTTGGAAATTCGAAAATGGTGCGGTTCTGGTCATTCGGGCTTCGCTTTGTCAGGTGGAGGGGCAGGATCCACGAGCTCAATCGGCCTGGACGGGGTCTGCCAGCTGTCATCCCTGTGCTGCCGGAGTTGGCCCTATGCCAGCAGGGTTCAGGTCAGCGGGGCCTACGGGCCTGAAGACCGACTCCAGATCGTCGGCTGCGGCCAGGGCATCGATCCAGCGGTCGAGAGTCGCCTCGTCCGCCGCCTGGATCTGCCGGACGCGGGCGTTGGTCACGTCTCCAAATTTAACGCGGGCCAGCAGCAGGAATGCCTCAGCCTTTCCCTCGGCCCGGCCCGTGCCTTGCCCTCGGCCAGCCCTTCAGCCTCTCCTTGGGCGATCCACGTTTTCCTGCTGTCCCTTACCAGTTCCTCCGCAACCGTTCCCATCAGCTTCTCCCATCTCTCCGGACGCGCCAGCCGCAGCGCGGCCTCAAGGCGGTCACGATCTAGGTTATACGACCTCGCGACGTAGGTGACCGGCTGCGCTTCCAGGTCCGTTCCGTCAGGGGCCCCCGACAGGATCAGCTGGAAAACGTCGTCCGGGACTGGCCGGTCCCTTGCGTGCCCGGTCACCGCCAGCACCGCCCGGATCCCCGGATCCTCCGGGAGACGCTCCGTTTCCACGGGTCCCTGGTCGTGGAGGAGGCGGGACAGCGACCGCGCCAGGCCGGCGATCCGCTCCGGTGCCTCGACCATGTCGAGCACGGAGAGGGGCCCCTTCCAAGGCCTGCGCCCGTGATGGACCAGCACGGGGATCACCGGCGGATGGACGCCCGGACGCACGCCCGGCAGGCTTGTGTGCCACGTCCAGACCCGCAGGACGTAGCGGGCCAACTGCAGCAGGGTCCAGGGATCGAGCCAGGACTTGCGCTTCAGCAGGAGGTAGAGCAGGGCGGGACGTCCGTCCTCTAGCTTCGCCTGGAACAGCGCGTCGGCATGGTGAAGGACCGGGTACCTGTCAACGAAGGTCTCAGGAACGTGCTCCAGGGGCGCGTCGGCGATGAGGCCGGCGACGGCCGGGGCAGGAGCTGCCGCACCAGCTTCCCGCCGCGCTCCGGCTCCGGGACCAGCGCCCTGTACGGCTGGTCATGGTGTGTGCGTGGTTCGCTGGCCATTCCGTTTCTCCTCCTTGCAGGGGCGCCCGCGTGGCACCAACCGGATTGCGCCGGGCGGTCACGTCCGGGATGTGTCGGCCGCCGCCTGCGGCCGATTCGCTGCCTAATGTAAGACGCCCCGCGTCATTACCGGTCGCACGCTGGCGGGACGCCCCGATTTATTTCGATGGCTCCCGCCCGACGGCCCGGAAACCCCGATCCGACCCCGGGAATCCCCTTGATCCAGGAAGCGGCTGGTTTCGCCGCCCACGGCAGGGCCGGAAGCCCCGACCCGACCCTGACCGGGCGCCACCGCCCCGGCCACGACTGCCGAACGGTATGTGCTGTTCGGACTGTGCTGGCACCGTACGGAACCAGTTTCGGCTAGGGAGGTGATGTCCATACACATCCATGAGACTTGCCAGCAGGTGGAGCCGAAGGACGGAAACTGCAGCTTGAAAACGGATGACGCGGAGCTGCCCGCGGGTAGCAGGCATGTGCCCTTGAAGAAATGCCATTGGATAACGGTCTCGCGAAGTGACTGACATGGCCGCGATGACGGTCGTGATCCACGGTCCAGAGATGAAGGAATCGGACCGGAAGCCCATGGGAGCGGAACAGGCCCGCAGGGTCGCACCAAATCCGGTGGTGCCATTGCGACAGGCGGCTCCAGCCTATGCGGAATCCGGGGCGGAACCTGTGGAGACCGGAAAATGTCCCGAAACCCCGATAAAGAAGGCGGGGAGGTTTCCCTCGCAGGCTTCGTCTCCCCTTTGGAGTGAGCCGCGCTTTGCGAGTCGAGCATGTGGGGGCGGTTGAGCCCCTTGCGAACAGCCGATCTTGGAAAAGAGAGCGGCACCAGATCCCGAAGGTCCTCCGCTTTCGCTTTGGTCTGTCAAGGGTTGAGGACCCGGCTCACGGCATCAAGGACCAGCTGTATGTCCCGGCTGGAGGTGTCCAGCGTTTCGAGCGCGTAGGATGCCCGGTCGGCCTGGGCGGACTGTCCCGCAGCGTCAAGCCTGGCGATTCCATCCGCTAGCGATTTCGCGTCCGTGACCTCAAGCGCACCGCCAGCGGCGCCTAGAGCGGCGTAGGCTGATGCGAAATTCCATACATGCGTCCCATGCAGGATCGCAGAGCCAAACCGAGCTGGTTCATACGGAGTATGGCCGCCCTTTCCGACCAGCGAGCCACCTACGAAAGTGATGCCGGCGACAGCGTACCAGAGCTGCATCTCACCAAGTGTGTCGGCGATATAGACAGCAACATCGCTTCCAGGATCTCCGGATTTCGAACGAACTGCATAAGGCAACCCGACCGCATCGGTCATGCCTTCGACTTCGCCGCCACGACGCGGATGGCGAGGAGCGAGAATAAGCCTAAGACTTGGATCTGTGGCACGGGCGGCAGCGAAGGCGTCAAGAACGATAGACTCTTCGCCAGGATGGGTCGAAGCGGCGAGGATGGTGGAATGGCGGGCGAATGTTCTTGAGAGTGACGCGAGCGCGACTGCGTCGGGGGGAGGCAGCGTAACGCTGGACTTGAAGTCGATAACGGGCCCAAGACGTTCCGGGGCGAGGCCTAGGGAAATGAACCGGGTGGCTGAAGCTGTATCCTGGGGGAATAGCATGGATACTCGTCCGAAAGTCGCACGGCATAGACCGGGTAACCGGAGCCAGCGTCCGGCACTGCGCTCGGATATGCGTGCGGCAACACAGAATACTGGATATCCGCACGTAGCGAAGCGGTTAGGCCATAATTCGCTCTCGAGGTTTACGAGAACTACCGGACGCCAGCGGCGATTGAACCGGGCGAGAACCCAACGTAAGTCGACTGGTGCAAGACGGGCAGTGACGCCAGACACTTTCCACCCGGACACAAGATCGCGGCCAGTGACCGTATTTGCGGTTACAACCACTGGGTGGTCGGGACGGTCGCGACGGAACGTTTCCAGAAACCTTCGGGCTGAAGTGAGTTCACCGTTGCTTGCTCCGTGCAGCCACAATGCGCCATGTTTTGGCGCGCCACCTGTTCCACTGCCACCGCCGAGGCGCTGCAAAAGGTCGGAAAGCCCTCGCCGTGCGACCAGAAGCCGCCAGGTCGACATGAGCAACAGAATAGGAGCGCAAACGCTTATGAGCAGGCGATACCCAACCACTTCCCATCCCTTCCGCCCTGGAGCCTATCGGATGAAGAATGTTCAACAGAAGGGTTTCTGTCAATGAATGACCACGCGATGGGTCCTGTCACGGAATCCGAATTACGGTTCGGCCAGTCGTAACGGTGGGCAGGTCCGATTTGGATCGGCATATTGCGGCCAGTGGCCTTTGGTTCGGGGACATGGGGAACTGATAGAGAGGTTCTGCTGACCGCCCAGTCACGTTTTCACATAGTATCCCCCAGAATTGAGATGAACTCCATCCAGTGTCCGTGGGCATGCAGGAAGCTGGTGGATTGGATGCTCAACCCAGTCTCCGTAGTAATGACGGGCATGCAGTAACACTGTGGTTTTACCATCCTCCGCGATGGTTCTGGCGGTCATGCACATGTTGGTGTGATCCACCCGCACGGGCACTTTGTCCTCATGTCGCCGGCAGGGGCCGTGTCACGAATTTGATGGTCTTTCCATCCACCGCGACGGTGCGGCCACCGGGGTCTCCGACCTATCAACTAGACACTCTTAACCACGCCCGTGTGATGTGCATTGATTCGGCCCATGAGGATCGGACTGAATCAGGTATCGGCTGATACCGTTTCGTGGCTGGCTGACGCGTGCGGGCGGGCCGGCTGCACGCGTGCGTCGCTGGCCCGTGGGCTCTGCGAACGCGAGGGATGGCACGACCATCGGGGCGGGCCCCGCCTGGAGCTGGGCCACCGGGCTCTTCCCGTCGTCGCGCGGGAGGCCGGGGCGGTGCTTCCGCCGCGGAGGGCGCGGAGGGCGCGGGTGGGCGACAGCCATGCCCGCCCGGCGGCGGGCTACCCGGACACGGCGGTGTCGTGCGGTCTGGAGGAGCTGGGAGAGGTGGCGCTCGATCCGGTGACGGAGGCGAACCGCCGGGACTGGGAGTCGATGATGGAGAGCCACCATCCCCAGGGCTGGCGCCGTGCTCCCGGCGGCCAGCTGCGCTACTGGATCCGCTGCGCCACGCATGGAACGCTGGGCGGCATCGGCTTCACTTCGGCGGGCTTCCAGCTCGGGCCACGGGACCGTGCCATCGGCTGGTCGGGGGACGCCCGCCATGCCCGCATCGGCAGGGTGGTCCACAACCAGCGCCTGCTGATCCTGCCGTCCGTCCGGGTGCGGGGGCTCGCCTCGACGGTCCTGCGCCAGGCCGCGGCGCGGGTTGCGGGGGACTGGGAGGAATCCCATGGTGTGCGCCCGGTGCTGCTGCAGACCTTCACGTCACCGGACCAGTCGGGGACGGGCTACCGCGCGGCGGGCTGGGAGCCCTGCCCGGAGCCGACCTCGGGGCGGCGCTAGGGGACCCCCCGTCGGGTCTGGCCGAACCGCTGGATCCGGACTGGAAGGCGCTCCCGTACCGGGAGCCGGAACGGGTTCTCGGCGGCGGCGGGTCGCCGCAGCGCGACGGGGACTGGGCGGAGCGCGAGTATGGCCGGAGCTCCCATACGGACGGCCGCGTCCGGCGGCGCATCGTGGAGATGGGCCGGGCCTGGCGGCGCAGCCCGGGAGCGTCGCTGCCGACGATCTTTCCGGGGGAGGCGGAGCGGAAGGCCGCCTACCGGCTGCTGTCAAGCGGGAGAGTGACCATGGAGCACATACTGGAGCCACATCACGAGGCCACCGTGGAACGGTGTCGGCGGGAGCGCCTGGTTCTGGCGGTCCAGGACACGACGACGCTTGATTACAATGGCCTGACGGCCACGAAGGGCCTCGACGGCCTCGGCGGCGGCGGGAGCGGCACGAAGGGGATCCTGGCGCACTGCGGCATGGCCATCAGTGGCACTGGCCAGCCGCTGGGCCTGTTCGCCCTGGACGCGTCCTTCCGGCAGGCGCCGGACAGGGACAGCGCCAGATGGATCGCCGGCCTGGACCGGGCGCGGCAGCTGGCGGAGGCGTGCCCGGACACGCGGGTGGTCAATCTGTGCGACCGGGAGGGCGACTTCTGGCAGCTGCTCCGCCATGCCCGCAGGACGGAGGCGGAGCTTCTGGTCAGGGCCAGCCGCCCGGCGAGGCGGCGTGTCCGGACCGACGGTGGCGGCGCGGTGGAGCTGTGGGTCCATGTCGGGGCGCTGGAGCCGGTCGGAACGCGCGTGATCGGGCTGCCGGGCTGCGGTGGCCCGAACCGGCGCCGGGCGCGTATGGTGACGCTGACCCTGCGCTGCGCCCATGTCAGCCTGGTCCCGCCGGGGGATGTCGGCGGGGAGCCGCTGCGCATGCTCGCGGTCTCGGCCCGGGAAGAGGGGCCGACGGAGGGAAAGCCCCTCGACTGGATGCTCCTGACGACCCATGGCGACGCCGACCTGGAGACGGCCCGGGAGGTCCTGCGCCGCTACGAGCTGCGCTGGAGCATCGAACGCCTGTTTCACGCGCTGAAGACGGGGACCCGGATCGAGGACCGGCGGCCCGACGACGCGGAGGACCTGAAAAAGTGCCTCGCCTTCGACGCCATCACCGCCTTCCGGGTCTGGAACCTGACGCTGCTCGCGCGCGAAAGGCCGGACGATCCGGCCTCGCGGCACATGCCGCCGGAGGAGATCGCCATGGCCCATGCGCTGGCCCGCCGGCATCACCTGAGGGTGGCGCGGGGACCGCCCGACCCGGACATCGGCATCGCCACTTTCACCGTCATGGTCGCCGGCCTCGCGGGATTCACACCCTCGAAACGCCAGCCGCTGCCGGGAACCGCGAAGCTCTGGGAGGGGCTCAGGATACTGACGGTCTCCGTCTTCGCCGTCGCCGCATACAGGGAAACCGCGAAAATGCCAGATTAAGTGTGTCACATTGATAGGTCTCCGACGGGCTCCGCCGCCCACCGCGCGAAGGCCTCTCCGAACGCCTCCGGACCGGGCGCCCGGAACACCGCCGATAGGGTGTCGTGGTACGGGGTGCCATTGGCGAAACCGGACAGCCGGCGCAGGAATTCCAGCTTCCGCCTGCCGTATTCGGCGATGTCGGTGAAACTTTCGCACCCGGATATCACCCCGACGGGAAACGGTAAAAGGATCTCATGAAGCGGATACACGACCTTCGACCGCTGCCGGGGATCCTCCAGGTCTGACATAACGGACTGGAACGACGTTGTTTTTTCATGGCACTGCTCTCTGGTTGGTTCTGTTTTGCGACCTGGACCAGAGAGCCGCCGTCCGCGCAACCACGCCCACCATTCATGCGATACCCCTGCCGCTGGCCGAAAGTCCCGTTGTCATTTTCGGTGGCATCCTGTACCTCCTGTCCGCAGCGGAATCGGATACAGGTGTCACCGTGACTCTTGGCGACCGCCATATTGAAGAGGAACTGAAATGACCGGAGTTACAGATTTCAGCTAGGGCTATCGCTTTTGAACCTCCATTTTCCGGGCCTCTTCGCTGAGGTCGGCGGCGGCGCGAACGAGTTCCAGCAGAACGTCATGGTCCCACCCCGCCATCTTCATCCTGCCCCGCATCGACACCCCCCTGCGCTCCCTGGCGGACCGCACCAGGTTCAGCGCCATCCGCCGCATCATGGCCAGGTTCTCCGGCCCGTTGCCGATCCGGTTCCTCTGCTGGTCCTCGTTCATCGCGACGTCGAGGACCCAGTGAAGGCTGTTCTCGATCCGCCAGTGGGCACGGACCGCTTCCAGCAGCCGCTCCGGCGAAAGCGTCCCGCTCATGATGAAATACCGGGTTCCGGCCGCCGTTCCGTCCCGGGTCTCCCGCGTCGCGTCGACCGCACCGAACGCCGCCAGGCCGGGCCAGTCATGGGTCTCCCGCAGCCAGTCCACGTCGTGGCACACCCGTGCCCGCCGGGTCTCGATGCGGCCATGCCCCTTTTCCACCAGCTCTTCGGAAACGTCAATGTTTCCAGACATCTGCGGATCCTCCATGTATTTCTCCACATCCCCGTGCAGGCTCCCCTGGTTGCCCTTCAGCGCCAGGACATAATCGCCGCCACGGGCCGTGACCTGTTCCGCCGTCGCCCTCTGGGTATGCATCGCGTCGGCGGTCACCGTCCTGCCCCTGAGGTCGAGAAGGTCCAGGAGCGCGGGCATCGCCGTGATCTCGTTCGACTTGCCGGAGACCCGCACCTGGCCCAGCACGACCCCCGCCCCGGTCGCGAAGGCCTGGACCAGATGGAGCGCGGAGCGCTCCGTTGCGTCGGCGAAGGACCGCCGGAGGGCCTTGCCGTCAATCGCGACCACGCCGTCGCCGAGCCGTTCGGCCCAGCCTCCCGCCAGCCGGAGCAGGGCGGCGTTGAGGCCCTTCGGATCCAGCGCGTTGAACAGGTCGGAGAACGCGTCATGGCTCGGAATGCCGTGCTCCAGCTTCATGAACCGGCGCAGGAAACTTTCCTTGCACCGCCCGAAAAGCGCCATATCCGAACACCCCTCACCCCCGCAGAGGGCGCACAGGAGAGCGATCATGAGCATTTCGTGGAGGTCGTGGCGGGTCGCGTTGCTGCGGCGGGGGTCCTCGACCCCCTCGAAAATCACCTTCAGGTCCTGCATGTTTCTGCCTCATTTGCCTGTTTTTAAGGCATATTGGCATCAATAGAATTAAATCGCAATAGATTTAATTTCAAAAGCGATAGCCCTAGATTTCAGCCATGCGGGCTTGACGGCCCGTCTTGAAAGGGTTCTACGCAGTATGATGGCCGGGTCTCGACCGCCTGAATCCCGTCACTCCCCTCCCTTTCCTGCGCTTCCCGTCCCTCCCCCAGACATTTCCGCTTCCGCCGGCACCCTCCGCGGCCCGAGAGCCGTTCCCGTCGGCCTCCTGCTGATCGCCGGCCTGCTCGCCAGCTCCGCCCTGGCGCAGGACCATAATAATGACTGCGGTCCGCTCGACGAAGACACCAACACCTACACCTGCGACGGCATGTACCCCCAAGGCGTCAATTACGTGTTCGGCGTCACAGACGAAAGCAGCTACACCATCAACGTCGTGGACGGCGCTGTAATCGAAGCGACGGGTAGGCCAGGCGTCGAAG
>CBDAVS010000050.1:0-5605 GCA_965201085.1 uncultured Rhodobacter sp.
GTATCCCGGCTGTAGCCCATCACCTGACAGGCCTTCGGGACATCGCCCGGTTCCCCAGCCGGATCCAGCGGGCCGGTTCCGTGTTTGATGATCCTGCCGGTGGTATCCAGCATCGTGGTTTCCCCGTTTCGATGGTTTGGCTGGCACCACCACCAAAACGGACAGCCACCTCCCTTCAGGGGAACCACCGCCCCCAGTCCAGTTTGAAAAATTGGGGGCGGTGTCATATCACATCGAGACTAATTCAAGTAATGGCGTTACCACCATTCCAATCCCTCCAACATCGACCACCCTTTCGGCTTCATTGATCAAGGAACGACCGCAGTTTGCGTGACCGGCTTGGATGCTTGAGCTTCCGAAGCGCCTTGGCCTCGATCTGGCGTATCCGCTCTCGGGTAACATTGAACTGCTGGCCCACCTCCTCCAGAGTATGATCCGTGTTCATGCCAATGCCGAAACGCATCCGAAGAACGCGCTCCTCCCGGGGAGTCAGCGAGGCGAGAACCCGCGTCGTGGTCTCCTTGAGATTCTCCTGAATTGCCGAATCCAACGGCAGGATCGCATTCTTGTCCTCGATGAAATCACCGAGTTGGCTATCTTCCTCGTCGCCGATCGGCGTCTCGAGCGAGATCGGTTCCTTGGAGATTTTCATCACCTTGCGAACCTTGTCGAGCGGCATCTGCAGTTTCTCGGCCAACTCCTCCGGTGTCGGTTCCCGACCGATTTCCAGCAGCATCTGGCGACCGGTGCGCAGTAATTTGTTGATCGTTTCGATCATGTGAACCGGGATGCGGATCGTTCGCGCCTGATCCGCGATCGACCGCGTTATGGCCTGACGGATCCACCATGTGGCATAGGTCGAGAACTTGTACCCGCGGCGGTATTCGAACTTGTCGACTGCCTTCATCAGGCCGATATTGCCTTCCTGGATAAGATCAAGGAACTGAAGGCCACGGTTGGTGTATTTTTTTGCGATCGAAATAACCAGCCGAAGATTGGCTTCGACCATTTCCTCCTTGGCCTGACCCGCCTCCTTCTCCCCCTTCTGAACCCGCTGTACGATCCGCCGGAATTCGTGAATGTTCACGCCGACATACTGACCGACCTGCGCCATGTCAGCCCGAAGCTCCTCGACCCGTGACGAAGACCGTTCGACAAACGCCTTCCAGCCACGGCCCGGCTTGTCGGACATTCTGTCGAGCCATGTCGGATCCAGTTCGTGACCCTTGTATTCCTGAATGAACTCCCGGCGATTGATCCTGGCCTGGTCGGCCAATTTAACCATACTGGAATCGATCACGGTGATACGGCGATTGATCTCATAAAGCTGCTCGACCAACGAATCGATCCGCTGCGTATTGAGATGCAGTTCGTTGACTTGCCTCACCATCTCCGACCGCAGACGCTGATAGCAGGTTTCAGCCCGCGCACCGAACGAGTCCTCCTCATTCAGTGTCGCGGACATCCGTTGATCCTGAATATCGGACAGACGGGCGTAACCATCCGCGATATTGCCTAGAAGCTCCAGGACGCGGGGCTTCAGGGCAGCTTCCATTACCGCATAGGAGATATTCGCCTGCTCCTCCGCCTCATCGTCTTCGTCGTCCTCATCATCGTCCTCGTCACCGTCTTCCCGCTCATCGCCTTCATCGTCGTCGCCGTCATCGTCTTCGTCGAAGTCCGACCTATCCCGGGTATCGTCCGAGCTGTCTTCCGAATCCTCCAGACCGTTGACCCCATCACGCCTCTCCCTAGCAGGCGCATCTTCATCCGGAACTCCACCCTCCGGTTCATCGTCGACGGACGGACCGTCTTCCAAATCCTCTTCGTCGTCCTCGTCTTCGTCTTCATCCACCTCATCGTTCGCGGCGCCGAACGTGGTATCAAGGTCAATGACCTCGCGCAGAAGGATCTCCTCGTTAAGCAGTTCGTCGCGCCAGATCGTGATCGCCTGGAAAGTCAGAGAACTTTCGCAAAGTCCCGCTATCATGGTGTTGCGACCAGCTTCGATCCGCTTCGCGATGGCGATTTCGCCCTCGCGGGAAAGCAGGTCCTTCTCTCCCATCTCCCGCAGATACATGCGAACGGGGTCATCTGTACGGTCGAGCTTCTCGGTTTCCGTCGCCGTGACCACAACCTCTCGGGAAGTCGAAGCCTTCGTCACCTTGGTCGCGGCATCCCCATCGGCTTCGTCCGATTTGCCGGACTTACCGGACCCCGCCGGAGTCCTGGCATTCCGTGCATAACCGGCTTCCTCGACCTCCTCATCCTCGATGATATTGATGCCCATTTCCGAAAGCAGCGACATCACATCCTCGATCTGCTCGGAATTAGACTGCTCCGGCGGAAGCACCCTGTTCAGCTGGTCATAGGTGATGTAGCCCCGTTCGCGGGCATCCGCGATCATTTGCTTGATCTCGGAATTACCGCCGTCGATCATCACATCGACATCCGCGCCGTCCTGCTTCCGGTCGTTGGTGTCCTTGGCGGCCATGGGGCGCTCCTCAATGCTTCACGGCGGAATCCGGTTCGCCAGGCATGGATAACTCACCGATTCGAGCAGCCCGGCGGACAAGACCTACTGGACTATTCCATAAAATAACACATCATCACGGACCCCGCCCTGGCCTGACGAACGAAATCCCACCAAGTGCCCTGTCAAGCTCGACACGCTCGGCCCGGATCACCTTCGCGCCGCTGGGAGCGATGTCATATTCCACCCGATCGTCCTTCGGTCCACTCTCCGCCAAAAACCGCGCTTCGGCAGCGTCTTTCAACCTTCTGGTCTCCACCTCACTGGTCAATCCACCACGGCTTTCAAGCGCCTCGTCCGCCTCGGCTTTGGCCGAACGCCGCGCCCTGAGAATACTCAGCGTATCCGATACAACCAAATGAACATAGTCCAGTCCACGCCGTTTAGGTGAAATCGGTATTTGGTGCCGGGAAACAAATTCTTCAAGGGTGTCGGTACCGATCCTGTCCATTAACAGCGCCCTGAGCTCCGAGGCGCCATCCCGGCAATCCAACATAACCTCCAGGATGATCGCATGCAGCGGATCCACCAGTTCAAGCGCTTCGATATCGTTTATGACCCGAGGGAGGATATCCGGGAAATTGACGATGATCGCCAGAAGCTGGGATTCCACTACAACATCCGGGTCGTTGGTCGCGACGCGTGACATTTTGGTGCTGTCCCGCGCCCCTTTCGCTCTCTCGATGCCCCGTTGTGGCCCCGGCGACATCCGCCGCCGCATCCTGAACAGGCGATCCTTGACCTCCTGAAAGTAAGTGCCGCGCAAAGCGGTATCCGAAATCCGCGCGATCAAATCGCGTATCCGCTTCTCCAGTGCGGCCCGCTGCTCGGGACTGCTGAAATCGACCTCATTCCCTTCACGTCTCCAGAGCATCGAAAACAGGGACTGCGCCCGATCCAGCTCCGTCCGGATCGCATCGGCCCCACCGGCCCGGATCACGTCATCGGGATCCTTTCCCTGCGGCATAATGCAAAAGTCCAGCGATCTATCGGCTGTGACCGAAGGCAGTGCCAGATCGACCAAACGCATCGCCGCGTTCAGCCCCGCCCGATCACCATCCAGCATAATCACAGGTCGGGACGAGACCCGCCATAGAAACGCCAGCTGTTCGGACGTGATCGCCGTACCGAGCGGCGCGACCGTTGCCTCGAAACCGGCTTCCGACAGCGCGATCACGTCCATATAGCCTTCAGCGACGATCAGGCGCTGGCCTTTGCCAGCCGCCGTTCGCGCCGGACCGAAATTGAACAGCGTACGGCCCTTGTGGAACAGTTCGGTCTCGGGCGAATTCAGGTATTTGGCCCGGGCTTCCGGGTTCATCGCCCGACCACCCAGCGCGATGGCCCGCCCCCGACCATCGCGAATCGGAAAAATGATTCTTCCGCGAAAACGGTCGTAGGGCGCACCGCCGTCATCCGGTCGAGCCACCAGGCCTGCGTCTATCACCAGATCGGCGGCGACGGATTTCCCCGTAAGATGCTCGAACAGGCCCTGCCGACGATCCGGCGCGAAGCCTATCTCCCAGTGATCGATCACCTCTTCGGAAAGGCCGCGCCGGTCGAGATACTCCCTTGCCTCCGCAGCCGAGAAGGTCTTCAGCTGTAACCTGTAATGCCGGATCGCCTGTTCCACGACCTCCGATAGCTCCGTCTGGTGGTCGGCTTTTTCCTTCGCCTTCGGATCAGGTGCCGGAATCTCCATACCCACCTCGCGGGCAAGGATCTCAACAGCCTCGACGAACGATACATTCTCGGTCTCACGAACGAAGGTGATAGCGTTGCCCTTGGCATGGCAACCGAAACAATAATACACGCCCTTTCGGTCATCTACATGAAAAGACGCGGTTTTTTCCTGATGAAACGGACAGGGCGCCCACATGTCGCCTTTGCCCTGATTGGACTTCCTTAAATCCCAGACGACCCTGCGTCCGGCTACCTGCGCCATCGAGATACGGGCACGCAGTTCGTCGAGGAATCCAGCGGGAAAGTCCATGGGTCAAATATCGACTGGCAATGGCGACAAGTCAAAGGACCATTTGCGCGGTCACGTCCTCCATCGCACGGCCAAGCTCATGTACCGCCGTCTGGGCCATGGACCGAAACACAAGCATCTCGTAGCGGGTCTTGCCGAGGCGCATAAACAGGCATGGCATATGCCCCAGCAGCGATCGCGCCGCATGGCCACGCCGGAAACGACCCTCGCGCAGGTCCAGCGGCGTGAGGCGGGCCAGCACTTCGTTCGCGCCGCCTCCTTCCAGCGCCAGACAGGCCCAGGCATCCGACTGGTCGGTTACCGCGGCACCCTCTGGCGCAACCGTCGGTCCCAGCACGAACGCCTGACCGAAACCGGACCACACATTCCGGGCACCAGCCTTGCCGGTCACCCTGTTCGGGGCCGGCAAACCGTAACCGACAACGGCCTTCAGCGCATCGGAGACCTCCCGTTCACGCCCCTTGAAGGGCGCCACGGAGGTGATCGAGCCATAGTCAACCTCTTTAAGGGTGCGTCCACCAGTGGTGACCGGATCAAGACACGCGCAGGGTGAAATTGCGGTCAGTCTAGCCACGCATCCGCCCTCCGTCAGAGTCGTAGAACACAGGGTCGCAGACCTCGCAGGCCGTCTCCGTTACTCTCAAATGATCTACCATTCGAATGGTTTCGCCATATCGCGCTCGACCGTCCCTCAGGAATCCCAGCGCCAGATCATGACCGAATGTCGGTGAATGGCACGCACTGGTGACATAGCCCTCGGAGTGGATGCGAATGGCTTCGTTCCCGATGGCAAAGAGATGGCCCCCCGCGACCAAACGGCCTTCCCGTTCGACAGGCCGAAGTCCCACGAACTGCTCCCGACCGGATGCCGAAAGTCCCGGTCGCTCGCTCATGGTCCTTCCGACACAATCCTTCTTCCGGCTAACCATCCGTTCCATGCCGATGTCACGGGCGGTTACCCGGCCATGTATCTCGGCATGGGTAATGAACCCCTTTTCGATTCGAAGGACGTTCAACGCTTCCATTCCATAGGGTCCGCCACCCATCGCCTCCGCATGTGCGACAAGCGTACGGAACAG
>CBDAVS010000051.1:0-51958 GCA_965201085.1 uncultured Rhodobacter sp.
ATACGACCTCGTACGCGCGGACCGCAGGGACGGAGGAACGCTTTTCGGGCACCTGCGGCGGCGGGGAAAGAAACCGAACTGGAAGGGTGGCCGCCACGCGGGCCGGGGTCACATCCCGGGCCGGAGGGACATCTCGGAGCGCCCGAAAGAGGTCGGGGCGAAGGCGGGAATCGGCGACTGGGAAGCGGACACGGTGATCGGCGGGGGACACAGCGGTGCGGTGGTGTCGCTTGTGGGCAGATGCTCGAAATTCACGCTTCTCCAACGGGTTGACGGAAAGAAGGCGGAGGCGGTCGGCGAGGCGATGACCGACCTTCTCAAGGGGCTCGGCGCCAGGGTCCACACGATCACGGCGGACAACGGCAAGGAGTTCGCGGGGCACGCGAAGGTGGCGAAGGCGCTGGAGGCCGACTTCTTCTTCGCGACGCCCTATCACTCGTGGGAGCGGGGCCTGAACGAGCACACCAACGGGCTGCCGCCCCAGTACCTGCCGAAGGGGACCGACCTGCGGCAGGTCACGGACGCCCGCGTGAAGCGGGTCCAGGACATCCTGAACGCGCGCCCCCGCAAGGCGCTCGGCTACCTGACGCCGGCGGAGGCTTTCGCGCGGGCGCGGCCTCCCTGAGGCGCTTCGCCCCGTCGGCCGACGGGGGAGAGGGAATTCCGCAGGCGCGCCCGCCCGGTTTCGGTCGGGCCACCCCTTCCCTCGCCCGGACGGGCGCGCCACCTCCCGCCGCGGGGCCTTGCCGCCGCCGGGAGGCCCGGTTACGCTCCGATCCGAAGGGACAGCCGCCGTATTCCGCGTGGAATCCGGGGCCCTGGCCGGAAAATCCCTCAACACCGGCCCGCCTCCTCCGCTCGGGCCACGCCCTCGCTCCGGAGGCGGGCCGGTGTTGCACTTCGGACTGGAAGTGGGGCATTTTCCCGCCAGAATCACGCCATCCCTGGTGATGGAATGGCCAACGTCGCAGATCGACCCCACTCGGCGTGTCGCCTCTTCCTCCGGAAGCTCCACAGCCCTGATGTCAAGATCCAGATCATCGATGGGGAGTCCCGAAGGAACGGAATTGACGCGGCAACCTGGGCGATCTGTAATGAAGGCGATGTCCCGGTCGCTATCCGATCGGTGCGTTCCCCTCGCCCGCGAGCCAAACAGGACGGCGGCGAAAGCCCCCGGCCATACGGCCAGCGTCATCCGCCGCGGCCCGCTTCACCCGGGAGAGTTCCTGACTATCCAGCGCTTCACTCATGAAGCAACGATACCTTTTCCACGATTACCGAGCAAGCGGTGGCCTGCGGTGGCCTGAAACAACCCCAGGTGAAACACCCAGTCCTGGCAATCAATCCCCCAGAAATCACTCGACAACCCTAAGAGTTTGTTCCATAAGTTGAGTGGTCCCGCAGGATGTGGCATTCCGGTTGGTGAACACAACCAAATACGGAGAGAGCCATGCCCTGGAACAGGACCACCCAACAGATCCATAAGCGCCCGGACGACCACAGTCAAAACGATCTGACCGACGCCGAATGGACCATCATCGAGCCGATGCTGCCGAAGCAGGGAAGGATGGGACGGCCGCGCGAGGTCGACCTTCGGTCGGTGTTCGACGCGGGCCGGTATATCCTGTCCACGGGATGCCAGTGGCGCGCGTTACCCTCTGGATATCCACCGTTTTCCACCGTCCAGAACCATTTTCACGCATGGCGGCGGAGCGGGCTCCTGGAGCGTCTCGTGCATCGTCTCCGGGACCTCGCGCGGCGGTGTTCGGGGCGCTCCGCGGAGCCGACCGCCGCCCCGGTCGACAGCCAGTCGGTGAAGACCACGGAGAGCGGCGGGCCCCGCGGCCACCACGCCGGCAGGAAGGTGAAGGGGAGGAAAAGGCACCTGATCGTGGACGCCGACGGCACACCGATCGTCATGACGGTTCACACCGCCGACATCCAGGACCGGGACGGGGCGCCGGACCTGATCGCGAAGCTGCTGGAGACGGTGCCCACGGTGTGTAGGCTGTTCGCCGACGGTGGCTACGCGGGTCCGAAGCTGCGGGAGCGGCTTGAGGGGATGGGGTTGTCGAACGTGATCAGGATCGTCGAAAAACCGAAGAATGTCAAAGGGTTCACTGTTCTCTACCGCCGCTGGGTGGTGGAGCGGACCTTCGCCTGGATGGGCCGGTGCCGCCGCCTGTCGAAAGATTACGAAAGGCTCAGCGAGAACTCGCTGGCATGGGCGCAGCTGGCCGCCTGCCGGTTCCTGCTCAGGCGGGTGGCGAGGGCGTCAACTCCATGAAAAACAATAGTTTAATGATATCAGTGACTTATGATTCAAACTCTAAAACAGACCGCAACCCTTGCCGTGGTGCGCGCCATATGTATACGCCATCACACCATGCATTCCCCTCCTCCGGAATTCGAAAGATGGTTTGCGTCGCGCGGCTGGCACCTACATCCACACCAACTCGAACTCATGGACCGCGCAGCCAGTCCGGCGCTGCTGTTGATCGCGCCGACAGGTGGCGGCAAAACTCTGGCGGGATTTCTCCCGACCCTGGCGGAACTGGCAACGGCAAAGTCTGAAGGGCTTCACACGCTTTACGTCTCACCCCTCAAAGCCCTCGCCGTGGACATAAGGCGCAATCTTCGACTACCCATCGAAGAGATGGGACTCCCCATCCGGGTCGAGGAAAGAACCGGCGACACCTCCGGTACACTGAAGAAACGCCAGCGCGCCGACCCGCCGCACGTCCTGCTGACGACGCCGGAAAGCCTCGCGCTTCTCATTTCCTATCCAGACGCGACCCGCATCTTCAGAAACCTGCGGCGCGTGATTGTGGACGAAATCCATGCGCTCGCCGAAAGTAAACGCGGTGACCAGCTATTTCTGGGATTGGCACGGCTGCAGGCCATCTGCCCCACCCTTCGTAGGGTTGGCCTGAGCGCGACAGTCGATGATCCTGCAGCCATCGCGCATTTGCTGGCGTGCCATCCGGACCCCTGCGAAATCCTCGAAGCTGATCCGGGACCGGAACCCGACGTTTCGATGCTGCGCACCGAGGAACCGCCACCATGGGCAGGCGGTGGCGCGACCTATGCCATTCCATCGATATTGGAGGAGGTCGGACGACATAAAACCACGCTGATCTTCCACAATACCCGAGCTCAGGCGGAGGTGTTTTTCCATAATCTTTGGCTTGCGAACACCGACGGATTGCCAATCGGAATCCATCACGGATCCCTCGCGCTCGAGCGCCGTCACAACGTTGAAGCCGCAATGTCACGGGGAGAGTTACGTGCGGTTATCTGCACGGGAACGCTTGATCTCGGCATCGATTGGGGTGATGTCGATCTCATAATTCAAGTGGGCGCTCCAAAAAACGTCAAACGTCTGGTGCAGAGAATCGGGCGTGCGAACCATCGCTATAACGCCCCTTCAAAGGCAATTCTCGTACCGGCCAATCGCTTTGAGGTCGTCGAATGCATCGCCGCGCTGCATGCCGTTCGCGCACATGCGCTTGATGGAGAGGCAAGAGACGCCGGTCCTAGAGACGTCCTGTGCCAGCACATCCTGATCACTGCCTGCGCGGGGCCGTTCCAGGCCGATGACCTGTATTCGGAAGTGAGATCCGCCGGAGCGTATTCCACCCTAGGCCGGGATGAGTTCGATGCCTGTCTGGATTTCTGCGCGACAGGTGGCTACGCCCTGCAATCCTATGATCGGTGGCAGCGGCTGATCCAGCGCGGCGAGCGATGGCAGTTGCGGGATCCCCGATCCGCAAGACGCATCAGGATGAACATCGGCACGATCCAGGATACCGATCTGGTCGATGTGCGGACACGCGGTCAAGGCAAACCGCTGGGCAAAATCGAAGAGGCTTTCGCGGCCACGCTGACCCAAGGTGACACATTTCTCATCGGTGGACAGACCGTGCGTTACGACCGGATGCGCGAAACCGTGGTGGAGGTCACCCGCGACAGTGCCAGAAAGCCTAAAATCGCTACCTTCATGGGCACCAAATTCGCCACATCCACGCAGCTTTCCCAACGCATCCTCTCGATTTTCAATCAGGATGACTGGCCGGAACTCCCGAACCATACAGCAGATTGGCTTGCGCTGCAGAGAAGGGTGTCAAAACTGCCTCAACATAATCGCATACTCGTCGAGAGTTTCCCTCATCGCGGAAACCAGAACATCTGCGTTTATGGGTTCGCGGGACGCAACGCGATGCAGACCCTGGGACTTCTGCTCACCCAAAGAATGGAGGCACTGGGGCTTGATCCACTTGGATTCGTTTCAACCGATTACGCCGTTCTGATCTGGGGACTGGACAGGGTTATGGATCCTGCGCCACTGTTCGAAGGAAACCACCTGCGCACAGCCTTTGAAACCTGGCTTGCGGGCAATGCCGTGATGAAGCGGACCTTCAGGGCCAGCGCAGTGATCGCGGGCCTGATCGACAGGCAATATTACCGCACACGCAGATCCGCCAGGCAAACCGCGTTTTCCAGTGACATCCTCTATGACACGCTAAAGAAATACGATCCCTACCACCTGCTCCTGCTGATCACCAGAGAAGAGGCGCTCAGGGGTCTTGTCGATTTCGGGCGGATAGAGGAGATGCTGACAAGAACCTCCGGCAGGATCGACCATGTGGTCCTGGACCGTGTCACACCTCTGGCGGCACCTCTGTTTCTCGAGGTGGGCAAGGTGCCGATCCACGGAAAGGGAATTGAGAGGCTGCTGGACTCGGAAATCGATCATCTGAGCGAAGCGAATGCGGAACGGAGCGTCGATCGATAGATC
This sequence comes from uncultured Rhodobacter sp., assembly GCA_965201085.1. Lineage (GTDB taxonomy): Bacteria > Pseudomonadota > Alphaproteobacteria > Rhodobacterales > Rhodobacteraceae > JAPOUP01. The sequence goes on from CBDAVS010000051.1 coordinate 4,799, forward strand.
TCCCTGCTGCGAATCAACATTGACAGGTTACAAAGGACGGCGGTCGGGATGAGATGAACAGGGAAATCGGCGGAAACGAAAACGAGCACAGGTTCTGTCTAACGGGTGCCGAACTGAACACGCGCGCCTCCGGCGCCCTTTGGTGGCCCAGGCGACGCGTTCTTGTCGTCAGCGATCTTCATCTCGGAAAGTCCGAACGCATCGCACGCCTGGGCGGCGCCTTGCTTCCACCATACGAAACAGATGACACCCTATTCCGGCTCGAAGCTGAAATCCGCGCCAAACAGCCGCGGACAGTCATCTGTCTTGGCGACAGTTTCGATGACCTGACGGCGACCGACGGACTTAACCGCAATGCCTTGGCTCTGCTGAACAGTCTGATCGCAACGCACGAATGGATCTGGATTGAAGGAAACCACGATCCGGGTCCACCCTTTTCAACCTGTTCGCATATGACGCAACTGTCGATCGAACCGCTTACGTTCAGGCATATCGCAGCGTCCGGCTCAAACGGTGAGGTTTCCGGTCACTATCATCCGAAGGCCACGGTAAACGCCCGCGGCCGGTCATTGACCCGCCCCTGCTTCCTTTACAACAGAAATCGGGTCATCCTACCCGCTTTCGGAACCTATACTGGCGGTCTGAGACACACAGCGCCTCAGCTGGCCGAACTGATGGGGACCGGAACGATCGCCGTTCTGACCGGTCCGAAGGCACGGGTGGTATCCCTATAGTGCAACCACTCTCCGGCATGGTTTGTTGATGCTGTTCGGTACGATGAATGAACATTCGAAAAAATCAAGAAGCAACCCGCTCATACAGCAGGGTTCTCCGCCCGTGCGGCACGGACAAGACAGCGTTACTTGGTTCCGAACATTCGGTCACCGGCGTCGCCTAAACCCGGCACAATGTAGCCGTTCCCGTCCAGGCGGTCATCCAGCGCGGCCGTCACGATCTGAACGTCCGGGTGCGCATCCTTCATCCGTTCGACACCTTCCGGAGCGGCAAGCAGGCACATGAAGCTTATGTCCCTCGCCCCCGCTCTCTTCAGCAACTCGACCGCAGCTACAGCCGAATTTCCGGTTGCAAGCATCGGATCAACCGCAATCACAAGACGGCTTCCGAGATCTTCCGGTACCTTGAAATAATACTGAACCGGCTCAAGCGTTTCCTCATTGCGATAGAGACCGACAAATCCCACCCGTGCGGATGGTATCAACTCGAGAATGCCGTCGAGAAGGCCATTGCCAGCCCTTAGGATAGAGACAAGCGCAAGTTTGGGACCATCAAGCACCGGTGCGGACATCCCGCAAAGCGGTGTTTCGATACGCCTTTCCTTCATGGGTAGTGCACGTGTGATTTCGAAAGCCAACAGCTGGCTGATCTCCCGCAGCAACTGACGAAACATCGAAGTCTGCGTGGATCTCTGGCGCATCAGCGTCAGCTTGTGCTGGATCAAGGGGTGCCGTACGACGGTCAGGTGCTCGGTCATAATTCGATTCCAATCCCTTAAATTCTGGTAGGATCCCTTCACTGGTGGCGCCGTCGCGCCATACAACCTGTCAATCAGCGGGGATCCGCTCAATCCCCGCACTATCGTCTATGGCACACACCGATCAAAGCCAACAATCGATCAGTCAACGGTGGATAGATTCACCGGTCAGCCGCACCGTTCAATTCCACTCGAAACGAAACCGCGCCGTTCGCCTATCCGACCAAGCGAATGACCCCGAAGGAACATTCGGGCGAACTATGGCGACGCACCGAGTCCGGACTTACGCTCGGACGGGTCTCTCCCTTCAGATCTGCGGACGGTCATCGCGACATAGCCTGTATCTATTCCAGCATCCACAATCCCGGTAGCGAACCCCGATCACCGCGCGGGTACTGGATTGACCTGAGCCCGACAGAGGCAAAGCGCTCACAGAAACGCCCTGCCTCCACCTCGCGACGGGACACCGAGATGCGCCGCCACCGAAGCACCGACATCCGCGAAAGCGACAAGTCCGATTTCATGGGCTCCAAGCCCATAGCCCACCACCGGCACCCGTTCACGCGTATGGCCATTGCCGGGCAGCGTGGGGTCGTTACCATGGTCAGCGGTGAAAATAGCCAGATCGCCCGGTACCATATGGTCGAGAAAGCGCGGTAATTCGGCATCGAACCATTCCAATGCCCTTGCATAGCCCGAAACATCGTTGCGGTGGCCGTATCTGCTGTCAAAATCGACGAAATTCGCAAAGGTCAGAGACCCGTCAACCGCCTCACCCGCAAATGCGCATAGATGCTCCAACAGAACATCATCCGTGCCCTTCCGCACCTCGGTGATCCCGCGCATCGAAAATATATCTCCGATCTTTCCCACCGCGTTGACCTGTCGACCGGCTTCATGCAGCCAGTCGCACAGCGTCGGTTCCGGTGGTTGCATCGCGAAATCCCGGCGGTTCGCCGTACGAACGAAGCCGGCTTCCGGCGAACCAACGAACGGGCGGGCGATGACGCGCCCTACCCCCATCCCATGAAGCCTCGGCGCCAGCGATCGGCAGAGGTCAACAAGCCGGAGGAGACCAAACGTCTCCTCGTGCGCCGCGATCTGAAAAACGCTGTCAGCGGAGGTGTAGCAGATGGGCCAGCCCGTCCGCATATGTTCCCTTCCCTCCTCATCCAGGATCAACGTTCCGTTGGAATGGCGATTACCGAGAATTCCCTCCGTTCCGGCCATACGGCGGACTTCGGCAACGAGATCGTCAGGGAAACTCGGCTCCACATCGGTGAAAAAGTACCAATCCCAGGTTACGGGAACACCGGCGAGTTCCCAGTGGCCCGAAGGCGTGTCCTTACCGTTGGAGGTCTCTGTCGCGGCACCCCAGAGACCGTCGGCACCGGCGCTGAATCCAGGCAGCGCTTCACCTGACGCCAGTTCCACGGCATACCCGAGACCGAGGGCGTCGAGATTGGGCATCCGCAGAAGGCCGCGACGGCCTTCATCGGCATCTCCCGATGCACAGGACCGTGCTATATGTCCTAAAGTGTTCGCGCCGGTATCGCCGTATAGATCCGCATCCGGTGCGCCCCCGCAGCCAACGGAGTCGAGAACCACCAGAAATGCCCGCCTCATCAGGTCACGGTTCCGCGAATCAGCTGTGGCAACCGCACGTCACCTTCGATCACCCTGAACGCGGTTGTCAGTTGAGCGACCGCAGCGTCGGCTTCGGTTTCGGTAGCGCCATGCACAATCGCAAGCGGATCGCCGGCCTCAACCCCAGCACCGATCAACGCAACGCCCGACAGCCCGACCGATGGGTTTATCCTATCACCCTTGCGCTCCCGCCCGCCTCGGAGACGCACCACCGCCATGCCCAGAGCATGACCGTCAATGGCGGCAACCATCCCCGACTCAAGCGCCTGGACCTCGCGAAGGATCGGGGCGGCGGGCAACCGGTCCCGCCATCGCTCGACAAAATCCAACGGACCGCCCTTGGCGGCGACCATGCGACCGAAACGCTCGGCTGCCGCACCGGAGCGCAATGCATCCATCACCTGAATCGTGCCCTCCGCGCGGGTTTCCGCCATACCCGCCAGACGAAGCAGTTCGCCACCGAGTTGGGTAGTCAGAACCGATATGATCGAATTTTCCTTCGGATCGATAAGCGCCCGCATCACCTCCATGATCTCGAGCGCGTTACCGACCGATGGAACACATGGCTGGCCCATGTCGGTGATCAGCGCAGCGGCGGGGCCAGCGGCGCAATTCGCGGTTGTCACCAAGGATCTCGCCAACGCGTCCGCCTCGGGTAACGAAGTCATGAAGGCACCGGGCCCAACCTTTACATCAAGAACCAGCGGGCCCACCCCACCACCAAGCTTTTTCGACAGAATCGAAGCCGTTATAAGATCAATCGACTCGACGGTCGAGGTCACGTCCCGAATGGCATAGAGACGCCGATCCGCTGGAGCGATATCACTGCTTGCGGCGGCCAACGCACAGCCAGCGTCCGTGACCACGCGCTGGAAGCCTGTCTCGTCCATTTCGGTCGAAACACCGGGTATCGACTCCAACTTGTCGAGCGTTCCACCGGTATGCCCCAGCCCGCGCCCCGACAGCATCGGAATATATGCGCCAAGCGCGGCGATCGCCGGACCAAGGATCAGTGAAACGCAGTCCCCGACACCACCGGTCGAATGTTTGTCGACGACCGGTCCGGGCAAATCCCATCTCAGGATCCTGCCACTGTCGCGCATCGCCATCGTCAGCGCGACCCTCGCAGCGTCACTCAAGGGAGAGCGGCAGACACCCATGGCGAAAGCTCCGGCCTGCGAATCGTCCACATCACCGGTCGCCAGCCCCTTCGCGAACCACCGCAGATCTTCGAGGTTAGGCTCAACACCATTCCGCAGAGCGGCCAGAACCCCACGCGCATCCATGATCACTGTCCACCAAGTTGTTCCGCGCCAAACGCACCGGGGAGCAGTTCGTCCATCCGCATCGTTCGGCTGGAACCGGCCTCGTTGGCCATGATAATCAAAACGTCCGCTGAGGCGAATTCCCTGAGCCGCTGTCGGCAGCCACCACAGGGTGCCACGGGATCGGGAGAATCGGCGATCACCGCGACCTCGGCAATTCGGGTGTCACCGGCCGCAACCATCGCGGCGATGGCCCCGGCCTCGGCGCAGGTGCCCTCGGGATAAGCCGCATTTTCGACATTGCAGCCGACGTAAACCGAACCCGATGTACTGCGGATCGCCGCGCCGACCCTGAAGCGGGAATAGGGTGCATGGGCGTTCCTGCGGACCTTGGCCGCCTCTTCGAGAAGTGACATGAGTCTGGACCTTTCCGGTTCTCGGGTCACAGACTGCGGAGCGGGCAGGTGGAAATCAAGGGCTTGCGTGGCCAACGGGAGTATATTTAGTTTGGCCTGTCCGCCCGACTCTCAGGCGGACCATCCAATACCGCTCGGAAAGGGTTCCGGATCGGCATTAGGAAGCAATGCATCCCGATTTGGGAAACATTAGGGAAGACCGCGTGACCGATCAACGCCAGGATACCTTCCGCCAGATAGCCCTCACCTACCACGAGGAGCCAAAGCCCGGCAAACTTGAAATCCGCGCAACGAAACCGCTTGCGAACGGCCGTGACCTCAGTCTCGCATACACGCCCGGTGTCGCCGAAGCCTGCCGTCGCATAAGGGACGAACCGCAGACGGCGAGCCGCTACACGGCGCGCGCTAATCTCGTCGCGGTGGTGACAAATGGCTCGGCCGTTCTGGGACTCGGCGATATCGGCGCAGCAGCCGCAAAACCGGTGATGGAAGGTAAAGCGGTTCTGTTCAAGAAATTCGCCACAATAGACTGTTTCGACATCGAGGTCAACGAACCGGACCCGGAAAAGCTCGCCGACATCGTCTGTGCGCTGGAACCCACTTTCGGAGCCATCAACCTTGAGGACATTAAGGCACCCGACTGTTTCATCGTCGAAAGGATCTGCCATGAGCGGATGAACATTCCGGTGTTTCACGACGACCAGCACGGAACCGCGATCGTCGTCGGCGCCGCGGCTACAAATGCCCTGCACGTCGCCAACAAGCGATTCGAGGACATAAAGGTCGTCTCTACAGGAGGCGGGGCGGCGGGCATCGCCTGCCTCGACATGCTGCTCAAACTTGGAATTAAGCGCAAAAACGTCTGGCTCGTCGATCTGCACGGGCTCGTGCATGAAGGTAGAACCGAAGACATGACCCCGCAAAAGCAAAGCTATGCGCAACCCGGGGGGCCGCGAACGCTAGGCGATGTCATCGAAGGCGCAGACCTGTTCCTCGGTCTCTCCGGACCCGACGTGCTCAAACCCGACTTGGTCGAAAAGATGACCGGTCGGCCAATCATATTCGCGCTCGCCAATCCCTCTCCGGAAATCATGCCCGAGGCGGCGCGTGAAGCGGTACCCGACGCGATCATCGCCACCGGAAGGAGTGACTATCCCAATCAGGTAAACAACGTTCTGTGCTTCCCCTTCATATTCCGGGGCGCACTCGACGTTGGCGCCACCGAGATCAACGAAGAAATGAAACTGGCCTGCGTCAAGGCCATCGCCGCGCTCGCGCGGGCCACGACCAGCGCCGAAGCGGCGGCCGCCTACAAGGACGAGTCCATGAACTTCGGCGCCGAATACCTGATTCCCAAAGCCTTCGACCCCCGGCTGACAGGCGTTGTGGCCACGGCGGTCGCGAAAGCGGCAATGGAGTCCGGCGTCGCCTCTCGCCCGATAGAGGACATGGACGCCTATCGCACCAGGCTTGACGGCACCGTGTTTCGGTCCGCCCTGATCATGAGACCGGTATTCGAGGCGGCGAACACAGCCGAGCGCCGCATCGTCTTCGCCGAAGGCGAAAGCGAGCGCGTTCTGCGCACGGCTCAGGCGATGCTTGAGGAGATGACCGACAAGCCCATCCTGATCGGTCGTCCGGAAGTGGTGGCGCGGCGTGTCGAACGCGCCGGTCTGACAATCCGTGCGGGAGAGCATTTCGATATCGTCAATCCGGAAAACGACCCACGCTACCATGAATACTGGACAACCTATCACAGTCTGATGGAGCGCCGCGGCATAACCCCGGATCTGGCCCGCGCGGTGATGCGGACCAACACGACCGCCATCGGTGCCGTCATGGTGCATCGCGGCGAGGCCGATTCACTGATCTGCGGCACTTTCGGCCAATATCTATGGCATCTGAGATACGTGGAGGAATTACTGGGTAACAAACGGCACAAGCCCACGGGAGCGCTCAGCCTGATGATTCTCGAAGACGGGCCGCTGTTCATCGCGGATACCCAGGTGCATCCCGAACCGACACCGGAGCAAATCTCCGCCACAGCCATTGCCTGTGCCCGCCACATTCGCCGGTTCGGTGTCGAACCCAGAATCGCCCTGTGCTCTCATTCCCAGTTCGGGAATCTCGACTGCGATTCCGGAAGTCGGATGCGGACCGCGCTCAAGCTTCTCGATTCGGAAAGGCGTGATTTCGACTATGAAGGGGAAATGCATGCCGACGCCGCGTTGAACCAGTCCCTGCGCGACAGGATATTCCCCAACGCGCGTTTCCGGGGACCCGCCAACTGCCTGATATTCGCCAATAGCGATGCGGCTTCCGGTGCCCGCAACATCCTGAAAATAAAGGCCAATGGCCTTGAAGTCGGCCCGATCCTGATGGGGATGGGCAATCGCGCCCATATCGTAACACCTTCGATCACGGTGCGCGGTCTGCTGAACATGTCCGCGCTCGCCGGTACGCCAGTGACGCATTATGGTTAGATCGTAAGACTCGGAATACCACGATAGCTGCGGTTCCCACCCGGAGACTCCATCTATTTCGCTGACCCAGACGGTCCAAGGGCGAATCTATCCGTGTCCCGCATTCGGGTCCAAGCATTTGGCGGGACCATCCTCAAGCACGCTGAATCCAACCGATGGGCCCGACGGCAGTATGGGCATTACCGATGCCGGAACCGCATCCGTCGGTTACCCGCGAAACCGCTCGACAACCTCGTCAGGACTCAATTCGACGCTCTGTCCCGTTTGGCGACGGTGCAACTCCACCTTGCCTTTGGCCAGTCCCCGTGGCCCGACAGTGACGCGCCACGGAAGTCCGATCAAGTCCATCGTCGCAAATTTCGCGCCAGCGCGCTCCTCCCGGTCATCGTAGAGTGTCTCGACGCCCACCGAAACCAGATCCGACAGGAGCGATTCGCAGGTGGCGTCAGCGGTGGAATCACCCTGCTTGACGTTGATGACACCAACTTTGAAGGGGGCCACCTCGTCAGGCCAGATAATTCCGTCATCGTCATGACTCGCTTCGATGATCGCGCCGACAAGCCGGCTCACACCGATGCCGTGGCTACCCATATGAACCGGTACCGACTGACCTTGAGGATCCTGGACGGTCGCGCCCATCGGTTCGGAGTATTTCGTTCCGAAATAGAATATCTGGCCTACCTCGATGCCACGGGTCGTTCTGCGCCGCGCTTCCGGCACTTTCGAAAAAAGAGCCTCATCATGGGTTTCGTCCGTCCGGGCATAGGGTTCGGTGAATTCGCGGACAAGGGCGGCGCAGTCCTCCCGGTCATCGTAGTTCACCTGTCGGTCACCCAGTTTCAAGTCAGTGATCCGGCTGTCAAAAAAGACCTCCGATTCACCCGTGTCTGCGAGTACGAGGAATTCATGTGTGTCGTCACCTCCGATGGGCCCGGAAGCGGCGCGCATCGGAATCGCCTGCAGGCCCATACGCTCATAGGTACGCAGATAGCTGACCATGTGGCGGTTGTAGGCATGAAGCGCGGCTTGCCTGTCAATGTCAAAGTTGTAGCCATCCTTCATGTAGAATTCGCGGCCCCGCATGATCCCGAAGCGCGGACGGATCTCATCGCGGAACTTCCACTGGATGTGATAGAGTGTGAGGGGCAGGTCACGGTAGCTCTGCACATGGGTGCGGAATATGTCGGTGATGAGTTCTTCGTTCGTCGGGCCGTATAGCAGGTCGTGTTCGTGCCGGTCGGAAACCCGAAGCATCTCATCGCCGTAATCATCGTACCGGCCAGATTCGCGCCAGAGATCCGCCGACTGAATCGTTGGCATCAAAAGAGGAACATGCCCGGCCCTGACCTGCTCCTCGTGAACGATGCGCTCGATATTGCGCAGCACCCTGTAGCCAAGCGGGAGCCAGGAATAGATCCCAGCTGAAGCCTGCTTGATCATGCCCGCGCGCAGCATCAGCCGATGGCTGACGATCTGGGCATCGGCAGGGGTTTCCTTCAACACCGGGAGGAAATAGCGGGAAAGGCGCATGGGGACTTCCATCTTGCGGTAGCCAGCGCCCCTCTAGATCATCCGGTAGAAGGGGGCAAGTTACAGATCTGGCTTTGGATGTGTAGCGGTTACTTTTGTCGGGCGATTTCTTTGGCCGGATGACGGGACCGTAGTCGTCGCGCGGGTTCGCAGTATTTCGTACATCCCGGTTTTCGGCTGCAGGGGAGACTCCGTTCTCACCTCAAGCCCCGAAACGCACGCGCCGACTTTCACTCCATCCGTGACATCGCGCATTTTCATAAGAACCTGGAGGTCAGCGGCTCCGGTAAGCGACAGACTCCATGACGCCGAGGTCAGACCAGCACCCCTTCGTCCGAGATCCGGCCTTTGCCACCGAGATAGCCGTCACACAGAACCTTCGGTAGATCCACGGATCCGTCTTCCCGTTGGCCGTTTTCCAGAACCGCGATCAGAGTACGACCGACAGCAAGCCCCGAACCGTTCAGCGTGTGCACAAATTCAGGCTTACCCCCACCGCGCGGCCTGAAACGGGCGTTCATGCGCCGCGCCTGAAAGTCGCCGCAAATGGACACCGAACTGATCTCCCGATAGGCCCCCTGCCCCGGCAGCCAAACCTCGATATCATATGTTCTACGGGCTCCAAAACCCATATCGCCGGTGCACAGAACCACGGTTCTATAAGGCAGCCCGAGGCGCTCAAGGATATCCTCGGCACATCGGGTCATACGATCCTGCTCGTTCAGCGATGCGTCCGGGTGGGTGATCGACACCATTTCGACTTTCTCGAACTGATGCTGGCGCAGCATGCCCGTCGTATCCCTGCCGGCCGCACCCGCTTCCGAGCGGAAACACTGGGAATGCGCCGTCAGTCGGATTGGCAATTCACCCTCGTCGAGAGTCGATTCCCGAACCGAATTCGTCAGGGTCACCTCAGAGGTTGGAATCAGCCACATTCCCTCCTCGGTACGATAGCTGTCCTCAGCGAATTTCGGCAACTGGTTGGTTCCGTACATCGCCTCCTCGCGGACAAGAACCGGTGCGATGACTTCGGTCAGCCCGTTCTCCATCGTGTGAATATCGAGCATGAACTGCGCCAGAGCGCGATGAACCCTGGCGACAGCACCCTTCAGAAGGGCGAAACGCGATCCAGAGAGCTTCGCGGCGGTCTCGAAATCCATCAACCGCCGAACGGCGGCGAGCTGGTAATGCTCAATGGGTTTGAAGACGAACTCCCTCGGTTCGCCCCAGCGCCGGATTTCAACATTGTCGCTTTCATCCCCGCCATCGGGCACGTCGTCGAGTGGCAGGTTGGGTAATCCAAGAAGAATGTCGCGCAGTTCGGCATCCTGTTCCCTGGCCAGTTGTTCAAGCCGAGCGATACTGGCCTTGTTTTCGGCGATGATGGCACGGAGTCTTTCGAATTCCCGGTCGTCTTTACTTCGCTTGGCGGCTCCCGCTTTCCTACTGGCGGCGTTTCGGTCCGACTGTGCTTCTCCAGCCAAAGCGATCGCCCTGCGTCTGGACGCATCTATCTCAAGGATCCGCGAAGAGGTCGGAGCTTCGCCGAGGCGCATTAGGCCAGCGTCAAACGCGGCGGGGTTCTCTCGGATTGATCGGATATCGTGCATAGTCGCGCCCGCCGGTTTCAGCGTCGGATCATTTAGTTTGAACCTGCCGGAAACGCAACGTGACATTTACCGGCACATGCCAATTCACGATGGTTTATTCATCACCAAGGTCATCTCAGGAAACAGCATCATATCGCCGATAGATCCGACTACGGCGGCCAGTTCATAGCCTGGAGCGACGACGCTTTCCCGCGCCGGTCCGTTAGAGAATCGCAATCAGGTCGAGATGCTCAAGCGCTCAGTGTATTTTTTCCATCGCCGGTGCCCTATCCAGATGAGGCAAGCCGTCCGCGGTCGGCAACAACCGTCAGGAACGGGTGAATTTCTTCGATTTCACCTCCTTTTCCGCTCACATCAGGGAGTAACCGAACAGTCTCATTCTACACGTCTTGCACCCCCATCACCGTATGACTAGTATATGTGACGACAAAGCAGGGCACGCGTCACGCGACCCGCAGCTGCTACAGGACAAAGGACCCGCATATGTTCGCAACGCCCGCCTTTGCGCAGGAGGCAGGTGGATTCGGAGCTTTCGGAAGCTTCGTTCCACTGATCCTGATCTTCGTGATCATGTATTTCCTGCTGATCCGGCCACAGCAGAAAAAAGCCAAGGAACACAGGAACATGGTGGAAGCGCTTCGGCGCGGCGACCAGATCGTGACCCAGGGCGGACTGATCGGCAAGGTCACCAAGGTCAAGGAAGACAACGAACTGGAAGTCGAAATCGCCCAAGGCGTGAAGGCCCGTGTGGTGCGCTCGACGGTCGCACAGGTGCTGTCAAAATCCGATCCCGTAAAGGACTGATCCATGCTGCGGATTCCGGTCTGGAGGCGGGTGACAATCCTGGGACTGGTTGCGCTCGGCCTGCTGTTCGCCATGCCCAACACGTTCTATACCCGAGTCGAACTGCATAACGATGCGGTGGCAGAAATCGAGGCGCTTGGTGAGACCGCTGAACGGACTGCCGCCCGCGATGGCTGGCCGGGTTGGCTTCCCTCGACGATCATCAACCTTGGCCTTGATCTCCGGGGCGGTGCGCATCTGCTTGCCGAAGTCCATGTCGAAGATGTCCACGCGGACCGGTTGGACGGACTTTGGCCGGACGTACGCGATGCATTGCGAGAGGAACGCAGCGTCGTAGGCACGGTTCGAAGGCAGGACTCACAGCCAGCGGAACTCCGGGTCAGGATCAGCCAGCCGGAAGGTATGGTGACGGCACTCGAAGCGGTTCGGAATCTTGCGAGACCCGTCGTTTCGCTGACCGGCGCCGGTTCCACCGACATAGAGGTGGCAGGAGACGGTGCGGATATCATCGTAACGCTGTCCGAAGCCGAGAAAATCGCGACGAATGAACGAACGCTCCAGCAAAGCCTTGAGATCATCCGGCGACGGGTGGATGAGGTCGGAACACGCGAACCTACGATCCAGCGACAGGGTAAGGATCGGATCCTGATCCAGGTCCCCGGCATCGGAAGCGCGGAAGAGCTGAAGAGTCTTATCGGCACCACCGCACGCCTGACTTTCCATCCCGTGGTAAGCCGCACCGAGGATCCCGACAGGTCACCCGGTCCCCGCAACGTGATCTATCCTTCGCTGGACGAGGAAGGCGTCTACTACATTCTCGAGAAGACCCCGGTCGTTTCGGGAGAGGACCTGAACGACGCCCAGCCGGCCTTCGACCAGAACGGACAGCCATCGGTGAATTTCCGCTTCAATCCGAACGGTGGACGGAAATTCGGTCAGTATACAGCCGACAATGTCGGCTCACCCTTCGCGATCGTACTTGACGGTGAGGTGATCAGCGCCCCGACGATCAGGGAGGCGATTCCGGGGGGGTCGGGCCAGATTACCGGTCGGTTCTCCGTGGAGGAATCAACCGAACTGGCGATTCTGCTTCGCGCGGGGGCGCTACCCGCAGAGATGACGATTCTGGAAGAGCGCACGATAGGTCCGGAACTCGGGCAGGACAGCATCGACGCGGGCCGCGTCGCCTGCCTTGTCGCGTTCGGCGCGGTGTTGGTTTTCATGGCGCTCAGCTACGGATGGTTCGGCATCATCGCAAACATCGCGCTGATACTGAACGTTGCGATGATATTCGGGCTGCTTTCTGCGATCGGCGCCACGCTGACACTGCCCGGGATCGCCGGTATAGTTCTGACGATCGGTATGGCCGTGGACGCCAACGTTCTGGTATTCGAGCGCATCCGGGAAGAACTCAAGACCGCACGCGGTCCAGCCCGCGCCATTGAACTCGGCTACGAAAAGGCGCTTAGCGCGATCATCGACGCGAACATCACGACATTCATCACCGCAGCGATCCTGTTCGTCATGGGCTCGGGTCCGGTACGCGGATTTTCGGTTACGCTTGGGCTCGGGATCATCACCTCGGTTTTCACGGCGATCTTCGTCACCCGCCTGATGATCGTTATGTGGTTCGAACGCCGCCGCCCCAAGACCATCGAGATCTGAAATATGCGCCTTAAACTCGTTCCCGCCAATACCAGCTGGGATTTCTTCCGGCATTCCAAGATCACGTTCGGTGCATCGCTTATGGCGATCGTCGTCTCGGTTTTGCTGTTTCTGGTCATCGGACTGAACTACGGAATCGATTTCCGTGGCGGCACGACCATACGTACGGAAAGCGCGCAACCGGTGGATGTCCGAGCGTTCCGTCAGGCCATCCAGCCGCTTGGCCTTGGTGACATATCGATCACCGAGGTCTTCGATCCAACCTTTGGACCTGACCAGCATGTCGCGATGGTTCGGATCGAAGCCCAGGAAGGCGACGAAAGCGTTTCCGCGGATACAGTCCTGGCGGTTGAGGCCGCGCTGAAGGCCGTCGACTCCACAATCACCTTTCCATCCGTCGAATCGGTTGGCCCCAAAGTTTCCGGTGAACTTGTCCTGACCGCAATCATCGCCGTGCTGCTCGCGATCACGGCGGTGCTCGTATATATCTGGCTGCGGTTCGAGTGGCAGTTTTCGCTCGGTGCGGTAGCGGCGCTGGTGCATGACGTGATACTTACCATCGGCATCTTCTCGATACTGCAGATACAGTTCGACCTCGCCATTATCGCGGCGCTTCTGACCATCGTCGGCTATTCGCTCAACGACACCGTTGTCGTCTTCGACCGCGTGCGCGAAAACCTCATCAAGTTCAGGAAGAAGCCCATGGTGGAGGTGCTGAACCTTTCGATAAACGAAACCCTCAGCCGAACGGTCATGACCTCGGGCACGACGCTGCTTGCGCTGATCGCGCTTCTGGTTCTTGGCGGGGATGTCATACGCGGCTTTGTGTTCGCTATGACCTGGGGCGTTGTCGTGGGTACCTATTCCTCGGTCTTCGTAGCGTCCAATATCCTGCTTTACCTCGGAACCAAGCGCGATTGGTCCAAGCCCGACTCGAACCAGGGCAACCAATTCGGTACCAGCGGCTCCTGAACCAAGTCGGAACATCCATGGCCCAGACCATCGGGACGGATCACTTTTACCAGCCTGCACCCGGAAGGGTTCATGTCGCATTTCGGTGCGCGTCCTATCCCGACTTGGTACGGCCATGGACCATGGGCAACTCGCCGTGCGGATTCTCGATCCTCCAGGAATTCGGTCCTCACTCCGTCATCGATATTTAGGCCCCACCCCGCTGTCCCCGGCACAATCCGAAACGGGCGACCATCTATGCGATGTCCTTTGGCACTGCAGGGGGAGCGATCATTGACGCACCAACAAGATCGGGGATCCTTCCGGTATGACGGCCCACCGAACTCCGCTATACGATCGAGGTCATGATGGCGGTCTTTCCCAGGCTGCCGATTTCAGGCTTCGGAAACCGCACGGGAGGAATTTCCGATCCACCGTACGGAAGCTCCTGCCAGCATGGCAGACGGCGCGACCGGATTTCCTGGACCGCCTGCCATCTTCCGATGAGTGAGGCATCCTCTCGCAGCGGTCGCGATCCGGGCGATTGTCCTTCCGTGCCTGTTCCTTATCTGTAACGAATTGCTTTTATCCGGCACTCGGATTGCAAACATCCCGGATTCTCGCTCGAATTAAATGACGCTATCCGGGGTACCAAACTCACATTATTTGCGAATGTGATCAGATTGTTTGCGACGCGATTGCAATCATCCGCCCCGGATCACATTAGATGCGAATGGCGATAAGATGGCGCAGAGTGGACATCGAAGAATGTGACTTCGCCAGTCACAGCCCACCAAATTGCAATCAGGTGGTCATCGGATAAAACCTTTGTCACCCCCGTTCCGCTCTGAAGTGCAACACCGTTGATGGTGGGAAGCCGCGTTTCGGGTGCGGCATCCTGCGAACCGGCCGGATAACGGCGACAGTCCCTGTGCTCAGGATAGGAGAGTGTCATGCCCGAGGGCTACCGTCATCTGACCTTCGACGGAAGATGCCGGATATACGCGACGGGGAAAGGCGGGCTTTCGAACGGGGCCATCGCCAGGCGGCCGGGCCGCCATCCGGCCACCATATCGCGGGAGATCCGACGCAACGGCGGCGGGCGGGGATACCGGCAGGGACAGGCGTGGAGGAAGGCCACCGGGCGCCGGAGCGAGGCCTCTTCGGTCCCGGGGAAGCTGACGGAGGAGCGCCGGGCGAAGGTCGTGGCGAAGCTGGAGGAGGGCTGGAGCCCGGAACAGGTCCCGGGGCGTCTCCGGCTGGAGGACCCCGGCATGGTCGGCCGTCAGCGGATATACGACCTCGTACGCGCGGACGGCGGGGACGGAGTAACGCCTTGCGGGCACCTGCGGCGGCGGGGAAAGAAACCGAACCGGCAGGGTGGCCGCCACGCGGGCCGGGGTCACATCCCGGGCCGGAGGGACATCCCGGAGCGCCCGAAAGAGGGCGGGGCGAAGGCGGGAATCGGCGACCGGGAAGCGGACACGGTGATCGGCGGGGGACACAGCGGTGCGGTGGTGTCGCCCGTGGACAGATGCCCGGAATTCACGCCTGTCCAACGGGTTGACGGAAAGAGGGCGGAGGCGGTCGGCGAGGCGATGACCGACCTTCCCGAGGGGCTCGGCGCCAGGGTCCACACGATCACGGCGGACAACGGCAAGGAGTTCGCGGGGCACGCGAAGGTGGCGAAGGCGCTGGAGGCCGACTTCTTCCTCCCGACGCCCCACCACTCGTGGGAGCGGGGCCTGAACGGGCACACCAACGGGCTGCCGCCCCGGTACCTGCCGAAGGGGACCGACCTGCGGCAGGTCACGGACGCCCGCGTGAAGCGGGTCCAGGACATCCTGAACGCGCGCCCCCGCAAGGCGCCCGGCTACCTGACGCCGGCGGAGGCTTTCGCGCGGGCGCGGCCTCCCTGAGGCGCTTCGCCCCGTCGGCCGACGGGGGAGAGGGAATTCCGCAGGCGCGCCCGCCCGGTTTCGGTCGGGCCACCCCTTCCCTCGCCCGGACGGGCGCGCCACCTCCCGCCGCGGGGCCCTGCCGCCGCCGGGAGGCCCGGTTACGCTCCGATCCGAAGGGACAGCCGCCGTATTCCGCGTGGAATCCGGGGCCCTGGCCGGAAAATCCCTCAACACCGGCCCGCGCCTCCTCCGCTCGGGCCACGCCCTCGCTCCGGAGGCGGGCCGGTGTTGCACTTCGGACTGGAAGTGGGGACGTTTTGTTAAACTCTCGGACCGGGGTATACTCCAATGTCGTACAACGGAAAACCGGGTGTGTTCCGCCTCGCCGCACGATATGTTTCAATCGACGAATCCCCGCATGGAGGCCTCGGATGCCCACCGAAGAGCAGATAGCCAGACTCCTCGATTTCATCGATCGCCCGCCGTCGGCTCCTCCTCCTGTCTTCGTCGGCCGTAAGGATATAATCCATGATATCGAAAAGGCCGCCGCGTCGGTGTTCGCTTCGGAAAATTCTGAAACGCATGGCCTGCAGAAAGTGACACGGGTCATCCATGGGGCGCCCGGCGCGGGCAAGTCGTCCATTCTGGCACAGCTTGACCGACGCGCCGTTGCCCGTCGGAATTCGAATCCTCGGATCCATAACGTCCTGATCCTGAACAGCGAAATGCTGGATGATATGGGATATGTGATGCGGCGGATCCTGGCCGCCGCCTGCCTTTCGTCCCGCAGACACCGCAATGCCGTGCTCGGGGTGGCGGCGAAAGCCGGCGCATCCGCCGCCCAGTCCGTGACCGAGATCGCGGGAATTCGGGAAGTCGTGGATTTTTTCGTCCAGCGGTTCGGCGAAACGCCCAAAACGCTGCCCGTCCTGGCCGAGAATATAACGGGAAAGGACTGGACCTCCCCCCTCGTCATCGCCATCGACGAGGCGCAGAACCTGCCGCCGGACAGGCACTGTCCCCAGGCGAAATTCATTCAGGCACTGCACAATGCCGGCCATGAACTGCCAATTCTGCCGGTTCTGTCCGGTCTTGGCGACACTAGGGACGTCGTTCAGGCGGCGGGCCTTTCACGGCCCGAGTTCAACCGTGAGGTCGGCTGCTTCACGCCGGAGGAGCGCGGGGAGTATCTCCAGAAGCTACAGGTCAGATTCGGACTTCTGTCCTGGGAGGACAGCGCCACGGTACAGGAGAATCTCCATAAGCTCATGGACGATACCGAAGGCTGGCCGCGTCATATGCACCACGCGTTCCAGGCGCTGGGCGACTGCGCGCGCCTGACTGACGGGGATCTGTCACGGGTTGACTGGGGCACCGTACATAAGGACTCATCGGACAGGCGGCAGGCCTATTACCGAAGCCAACAGAGTCCATTTATGAGATCCAGCGTCTGCCTCACGGGCGCGGTTCTGGACGGTCTGGCCGACGGAATGAAAATGGCCGGAGTGAATTCCCTGATTCGCCGCAGCGTCAGGGACGGGGATGACTGGAGGCTTCCGGAAGGGATGACCGTGGATGGTTTCAGGCGGCATCTTGTCCATAAGGGAGCCCTTCAGGAGCGGCTGGACGGTACGTTCCACAGTCCGATCCCCTGCTTCAGGCGGTTTCTGACGGATGAGGCGAACCGGCCACGGAAAGCGTTACCCCCTAAACATCCCGCGATCACCGTCACCGACACGAATCGGCCCGTGGAAACCGCACGTGGAAACCGCAACCGATGACGGCACGATGGATATCACGAAAGGGAAATCCGGCGGTGGTGAAGGTGACGGTGGCGGGAAATCATGGAAACCGCCCGAACCCAGCCCGTTCGATGATACGGACGATCCATTCAGGTCATGATCTTTCGTGTCCGGCACGTTCGGACATCCTGACGTCATAGGTCTGTCCCGCCGACCAGCTTGTAGGCGGTGGACCTGCCTATCCAGAGATGTCTCGCGGTCTGTGAGACGGACTGGCCCGCCCGCATCATGTCCTTGAGGGCGGCCTCCTGCGGCAGGGCCGGGTGGCCTGGGGTCCATCCCTGCTTTCGCGCGGCGGCCAGCCCGTCCTTCGTCCTCTCGGAAATCAGCCTGCGCTCGAAATGCGAGAGGACGGCGAAGATGTGGAAGGTCAGCTCACCGACGGCGGAGCCGGTGTCGATGCGCTCCTCCAAGCTGACCAGACAGATCCCCCCGGGTTTTCATCGTGTCAACGGTCTCGAGAAGCTCCCGCAGCGACCGTCCCAGCCTGTCGAGGCGGTCGACGGCGAGGGTGTCGCCGGGGCGGTCGAAGCTCCGGCCTGATATGATGTCCTCGAACACGCGCGCCGCGCCCTCGCCCGTCAGTCGCGAGACCTGGCCGGAGAGGTCCTGTGCGTCGGTGGATACCCTAGCGTAGTGTCCGCCAGAAAACTGCCAAGCTGCGGTTTTTTGCGGTAAATGACGGAATCCGCCTTGCGAAAAATCACCGGATATGGCAGTCAGAGGGCGGATTCGCCACCATATGCCGCGGAATCCGCCAATCCTCCCCTTCAGGAGGCCCCCATGCGCAAGGTCCACGACACCCAGCGGCGGCCCGGCGCCCCCGACATCAGGAGGATCAGGCCGACCGTGAAATCGAGGGACGACATCCCGGCGATCCTGATCGGCCTCCAGGACCCCTACGGCGACGAAGGGACCCGAAAGCGGCTGTTCCGGCTTCCGGGCAGGATGGTGCCGCCCGGAAGGAGCCGCCGGGTCGGCAGGCCGGGGATGGAGCCGTGGACCATCCCGGTGCTGGGGGTCGTGAAGCAGGGTCCCGGGTGCGGTTTCGACCGGCTTCAGGAACTGGCGAACCAGCACATCCCGATCCGGCGAAGGCCGGAGGCCGGGCCACGGATCATGGGACGTGGACGGATACGGATACGGATACCGGCGTCTGGTTGACAGCGTGTCGCTCCTCACGCCGGAACTCCTCGCCGAGGTCGGAAGGATGGTCGTGGAGAGGGGCCACAGGGTAGCCGGAAAAAGCCTGGCGCCGCGTCGCGCGGCCGCCGTCATTCCTTCGTGGCCGGGACCGACGTCCACCATCCGACCGACCGCAGCCTGCTGATGGACGCGGCGCGGTGCATGGTCCGGGACGTGTCCCGGGCCTGCGGGGGGGCTGGGGCCACCCGGCTGGCGGCGGAAGGAATACCTTTGGAAAAAGCTCCGCAGGCTCTATCTCGGTGTCGCCACGTCACGGCTCGCCAACCCGCGCCCGAGGGACGTGGAGGCGCCGCTCCGGCTGGCGCTGAAGCTGGCGGACAGGGCGGAGGCCAGCCGCGCGGAGGTCGACGTCAGGTTGGGCATCCCGGGCCCATCGGACAGTATCCGGGGCTTCATCGGCCATGTCAGGCACCGGGCGGACCTGACCGAACGGCGGATCCTGAAGGGCGGGACGATCCCGCACCGCGGGAAGGTGCACCCGATATCCGGGCCGCACACCCGCTGGATATCGAAGGGAAAGGCCCGGGTCCCGGTGGAGCCCGGCGTCCCCGTCCGCGTCCCTGAGGACCGTCACGGATTCCTCCCGCACCATTCGGTGATGTGGCAGGGGAGCGACGTGGACGTGGCGGTCCCAATGGTGGAGGAGGCGCGGGCCCGGTTCCCCGACCTGTCGGTGGTGAGCTTCGCCCGCGGTCCGCACAGCCCCCCGGACCGGTTGGGGCCTGCCGGGATGCCGGAGCCGACGCGATGCCCCGCGGGGGAGGCTGTCGAATGCGGACCGCGTCCGGGAAAGCGGGGAGGCGTTCCGCGGGGCGCGGCGCGCCCACGCCGCCGGCGGGTCGGCCATCAACAGCCTGGAGCACCGTGGCCTCGACCGGGTGCGGAGCCACGGAAAGGAGGGTTTCGCCGGCTCCGTGGCGCTGGCGGTGCTGGCCGCGAACGTCCACCGCCTCGGCCTGATGCCGCCGGCGAGGGAGCGCCCCGTGCTCCCCGCCGCCGCCTGACCGGGGCATCCACCGGTAAACCGGCCCATGGAAGGTCCCGCCGCTGCGGGGCCCGCACCGGCGTGCCCGCGGGCCGGCGGAGGCCCGGATATTCACCATATGTTCCCGCCATCGACCGTCCCGTGAAGCCGGAATCCACCGGATTCGGCCCGATCCCCGGAAAAACACGGGGTTTTCTGGCAGACACTAGCGTATCAGAGGATGTGGCCTGAGCATGTCATGGTGTCCCATGTCTGTAATACGACCGGTTTACGGACGGTTTGTCTGGGCACTGGATTCACCCCGGAACACAGTGGGAAGCCGTCCATTTATCCGTCCATATATTGTCAATACCGGTTTATGGACGGTGTATTTTTCGCCTGACCGTCTACCGTTAGATCGAAGGATCGGTGGAATAGAGGCACTTACGGCGCGGCAACACCCAGATATAAGGTCTCCGCATTCAACGGTGGATTCCGTTACGGGGCAGGATCGTATGACAAGGCATGGTATGGGACGGGGTTCGTCGGCCAACATGCCGTGACCCAAGCGCTTCGTAAACTCAGGGTGTGGTGCAATGCGGCCATTGCCTCCGATCGAGCATCCATCAGATATCCCAATCGCCATGGCCTTTACCAACTCCAAGGGCACGGATAGGCCAGCCCGAATGTGCCCGATGATCGTATCATCCGGGTCGGCGATCATCAAGATCTGACCGCACCTCCGCGCACCGGCGGCGATGGCACTACAGGGAAGCGTTGACAGCCGTGACTTCCGAAGACATCGCGGCGGCGCATTCAGGCAAACGTCGATGGAGGTAAGCTATGGTCGAGGAATTCAACGCGTGGAAGCGATTTGTTCAGGATCTCAAAACACTTAACGACCGCGCTCGCAATCCTTACATCCGGGGAGAAAAGAACAGCTATCTGCACACGATAGCGAAAGGGCGTGAGATCGTCCGGCGCGACGACATGGGGACTTCGGGCCAGAGGAATTGGCGATCCTCACCGAAAACATCGACTGGAATGGCGAAGACTATGGCTATCTGGGAACATTCAGCGGCTTTACGAAGGTTGACTTCAGAATCGAAGGCATTCGGAAACAGATCCGCGAATGTCTTGATCCGATCATTAAAATTCCCGATGACGAGAGAATTCCGACCGTCGTTGCGAAAGAAGTCGTAAGCGAAATCATGACCATCCGCAACTTCGGCCCCGGAGCGGCCATCCGTCTGGCAACCTTGGTTCACCCGGATTGCCTGGTTTCCCGTGAACGGCGGATCCGTGATCGGGCTGGCGGATCGATCCGGGGTGGTGGACACAGTTGATCGCAACGTTCATGCGTTTGCCCGAGATCTCGCGAAGTATTGCGATGAATTACTGGAATTGGTTCAGGCTCAGAGATGGTTCAACGCGCCGGAGCCCGATGAAGTCCTGGAACGTGAAATCTGGAGGTCCAGGGCTGCGCTGCTCGATGCCTTTGTTCGCCAACAGCGACATTTCCCCGACGTGTAACGGGATCCCACGCAAGCATCCAGCAGGCGATCGGACATCCGCCCATGCGAGTGAAGTCCCATCTGTCCAGATACCCGGTCACAGCACCGCCGCACCTGCGACCTGCTACCGGAAACGCGCGTCGTTCAGCCGCCAATAAGCATCGGTGCCCACGATCTCTTCGTTCTTCTTCGCAAGGTCGAAGGGAGTCTGACCGCCCTCGGTACGGACTTTCGGGTCCGCGCCGGCGTTAAAAAGAGCGTCCACCATCCCGGTATCGCCAGAGACGGCGGTGAAGTAAAGCGGAGTCCGGCCGTCCCAATTGCGAACCTCGATATCGGCACCAACCTTAACAAGAGCTCCCACCAGCCCAGCAAAGCGAACCGCGGCGGCGCTATGAAGGGGAGTATAGCCGTATACAGTGCGGGCCTCGATATCGGCACCAGCCGGAGATAAGGGCGTCCACAGTCCCGGCAAGGCCAACTATGGCGGCGTTGTATGGAGGATGTTCCGCCGAAGCCGTTGCGGGCATTAGGATCCGCTCCGGCCGCGACAAGGGCGTCCACCATTCCGACATTATGAGTAAAGGCGAGGAGGCGAAGGGGAGTCCGACCGTCCTCGCTACGGGCCTCGGGTTCGGTGCCCGCCTCCAGAAGAGCGATCACCATTCCGGCATCGCCAAACAAAACGGCGATATGAAAGGGAGTTCCAACCGGTGACCATCGGCTTCGGTTCTCCGCTGCTATAGGCTCTCCCGATGGGCACCGCGGTCTTTGACCCTGAACGCGAGACGGTTTATCCCTGGATTGCCTTCGCGGTCTTCGCCGGGTCGGCGAGCAAAGATATTCCAATAGGGGACGCGGTCCGATGCGTATGAGCGAGGTTACATTTTCGGATACGCAGGCTCAGCCGATCGACGGTTATGGCCCGGGATTTTTCCGCGTGGGTGGCAATGTAATCGAAGGTCCCGCGCTCGTACTTCCCTCGGGGGCGACGAACTGGAACAAATATGGCGACATGGAGCGGTTACTGGGTAACGCAGGGCAGATAGACCTGTTGTTCATCGGAACCGGAACAATGATCGCCCCCGTGCCAGCCAATTTCCGAAAGGCACTGGAAAACGCCGGAATCAACAGCGAGGCCATGCCATCTCGACCCGCCTGCCGGACCTACAATGTTCTCCTCGCCGAAGGTCGCCGAGTCGGGGCGGCGCTGCTGCCGATCTAGGCAGCGGGATGCTTCGAGTCAGCGCTCTGACCTGCGCACGCGGCGGACTGCGCGTGCTTGAAAATGTCACGTTCAAACTTGACGCTGGCGAAGCCCTGCTTCTGCGCGGCCCGAACGGCTGCGGCAAGACCACCCTGCTGCGCACGATCGTAGGACTTCAACCACCGTGCGGCGGAACGATCAGCGTAGATCCCGAATCAATCGCGTATTGCGGTCACTCGAACGGAATTAAACCGACACTGACCGTCACCGAGAACCTTGAATTCTGGGCCGCGATGCATGCCACGGACGGTATCGATACGGCACTGGAGGCTTTTGGTATCGCGGATCTTCGCAATAGGCCCGCCCGGTCTCTGTCGGCAGGTCAGTACCGCCGGCTCGGCCTTGCGCGTCTTCCGGTCACGAACCGTCCGATCTGGGCGCTGGATGAGCCATCCGTATCTCTGGACGCAACCGGCAACGAACTGTTCGCGGTGGCGATGCGCGGTCACCTCGCCGAGGGAGGTTCGGCGATAATCGCAACCCATTCCGACCTTAACGTCAAAGCGCGGAATCTGGAGGTCGCCGACTTCCGCGCACCGGTGCGACATGAATCCGCATTCATCGGGGAAGATTGGTGATCAGGTTGCTTCAGCGGGAGCTGCGTCTTGCGTTCAGATCCGGTGGCGGACTGGGACTTTCGCTCGCTTTCTTTCTGATTGCCACCGTGCTCGTTCCGTTGGGGGTTGGACCAGAAAGTGCGAAACTGCGAGCTATCGCTCCCGGCATTAGTTGGGTCGCTGCATTGCTTGCCTGCCTCCTGACCCTCGACCGCCTGTTCCAGATCGACTACGAGGACGGGTCTCTGGATCTTCTCGCCCTATCGCCGATGCCACTGGTAAGCGTCGTTCTTATGAAGGCGTCCGCCCACTGGATGACGACCGGGCTACCACTTTCACTCACGGCTCCGGTTCTTGGAACGCTACTCAGCATCGAGCCCGCGGGATATATCTGGCTCCTGGCATCCCTTATTGTCGGAACGCCCGCTCTGTCGATGATCGGCGCGTTCGGCGCGGCGCTGACCGTTCAGATCAGACGCGGCGGACCGCTGCTACCACTGCTGGTTCTGCCGCTCTATGTTCCGACGTTGGTATTCGGCGCCGAGTGCGCGCGACGGGGGGCTGAAGGACTGGTACTGGGAACACCGATGGCACTGCTCGCCGGAATTACATTCGGATCGCTCGGAGTGCTGCCATTCGCCGCCGCCGCCGCGCTTCGGATCAGTCTGAGATGAGGCTTTCATCCGATGCGACATCCGCGCGAATGTGGGGTCCGCCGCCACTTGCCCCGATCCCGCGTCGGTTATAGATGGGCGTCATGTCGATCTGGCAATACGCCAACCCAAGGAAATTCATCGAAACCACCGACAGGGTCCTGCCCTTCGTGGCATGGCCGGCGGCGCTATGCCTTGGTGTAGGGCTGGTCTGGGGCTTCTTTTTCACGCCCGATGATTATCGCCAGGGATCGACCGTGAAGATATTCTTCCTTCATGTTCCAGCCGCCATGATGGCGATCAACGCCTGGATCATGATGCTTGTCGCGTCTCTGATCTGGCTGATCCGTCGCCACCATGTTTCCGCCCTCGCCGCAAAGGCGGCAGCGCCTGTCGGCGTGACATTCACCCTGATCGCCTTGGTAACCGGAGCGCTATGGGGTCAGCCGATGTGGGGTACCTGGTGGGAATGGGATCCCCGTCTGACCTCGTTTCTGATCCTGTTTATGTTCTATCTCGGCTACATGGCGCTTTGGAGCGCCATCGAGACACCGGACACGGCCGCCGACCTGACGGCATTGCTGTGCCTGGTCGGGTCGGTGTTCGCGATCCTAAGCCGTTATGCGGTGAATTTCTGGAACCAGGGCCTGCATCAGGGCGCTTCACTGAGTCTTGACCGGGAGGAAAACGTGGCGGATGTGTTCTGGTATCCGGCACTCTTCGCCATCGCCGGTTTCGTGCTACTGTTCATAGCGCTTGTTCTCGTACGCACCAAGACCGAGATCCGCGTCCGGCACCTCCACGTGATCGAACTGGGCCAGAGGATGGGGTGATGCCCGATCTGGGAACCTATTCCGGAGTCGTGCTTGCCGCTTACGGTATCAGCCTCGCGCTGCTGGCCGGCATCGTGCTTGTGAGCGTTTGGCAGGCGCGGCGGATCAGGACCAAGCTGAACGCGGCCGAAGGGCGGAGGCGAGATGCCTAGGTCGCTGACGATTCTGCCACCGTTGATATTCTTTGGGCTTGCCGTGGTTTTTTATTTCGGCATGGGGCGCGAGGATCCCGACGCCCTCCCCTCGGCTATCGTCGGAAGCAGCGCCCCCCCGGTCAGGCTTGCGCAGCTTGGCGACGCGCCTGTATTCACCAATGCTGAATTCCGTGGTGGTGGCGTGAAGCTCGTTAATTTCTGGGCGAGTTGGTGTGTACCCTGCCGAGTGGAGCATCCCGCGCTCGAACGGCTATCGGATGAAGGTATCCCGATCTTTGGAATCAACTACAAGGACGCGACTGCGGATGCGCTGGCGTTTCTCGGTGAACTCGGAAATCCCTATATCGGACTAGGCGCGGACAGGCAGGGTCGGACGGCGCTCGACTGGGGCGTTTATGGCGTGCCAGAAACCTACGTGATCGACAGGGAAGGCAAGGTTCTGCTGAGATTCGCGGGACCGATCACCGAGCGGGCACTGGCCGAGCGAATTCGTCCGGTCCTTGAGGCCGAAGCGAGCAGGTAGGAGATCGGATCGTAAACACGGCTTCGCATGAGACCACCCGCTCTTGGCTGCGAAAATGTTAGAGTTTGAATCATAAGTCACTGATATGATTAAACCATTGTTTTTCATGGAGTTGACGCCCTCGCCACACGCCTTAGCAGGAACCGGCAGGCGGCCAGCGTTCGTTCGTGCCTCACTCACGCCCGAACCGGTGGCGCGTGATGCCTCACCCCGGATGCCAGCGGGTTCCCGCAGAGGCGCTCATAGTCCTTCGACAGGCGGCGGCAACGGCCCATCCAGGCGAAGGTCCGCTCCACGACCCACCGGCGGCAGGGAACCGTGAACCCTTTGACATCCTTCGGTTTTTCGACGATCCTGATCACGTTCGACAACCCCATCCCCCCAGGCCGCTCCCGCAGCTTCGGACCCGGGTGGCCACCGTCGGCGAACAGCCTACACACCGTGGGCACCGTCTCCAGCAGCTTCGCGATCAGGTCCGGTGCGCCGTCCCGGTCCTGGATGTCGGCGGTGTGAACCGTCATGACGATCGGTGTGCCGTCGGCGTCCACGATCAGGTGCCTTTTCCTCCCCTTCACCTTCCTGCCGGCGTGGTGGCCGCGGGGCCCGCCGCTCTCCGTGGTCCTCACCGACCGGCTGTCGACCGGGGCGGCGGTCGGCTCCGCGGAGCGCCCCGGACACCGCCGCGCGAGGTCCCGGAGACGATGCACGATACGCTCCAGGAGCCCGCTCCGCCGCCATGCGTGAAAATGGTTCCGGTCGGTGGAAAACGGTGGATATCCAGAGGGTGACGCGCGCCACCGGCATCCCGTGGACAGGATATACCGGCCCGCGCCGGACACCGACCGAAGGTCGACCCCGCGCGGCCGTCCCATCCTTCCCCGCTTCGGCGGCATCGGCCCGATGACGGTCCATTCGGCGTCGGTCAGATCGTTTTGACTGTGGTCGTCCGGGCGCTTATGGAGCTGTTGGGTGGTCCTGTTCCAGAGCATGGCTCTCTCCGGATCTGGGTGCGTTCACCAACCGGAATGCCACATCCTGCGGGACCACTCAATTTATGGAACAAACTCTTAGATCAGCTGGAAGCGTCTAAAAACCCGGCCTTTCCGCACGTGTTCCGATTTACTGGATCCGGGAGGACCCGGAGATGCATGGCCCCGGTTCTTTCGGTCTCCCGGATCATCCCGAGCGCCTGCCGCGGACGGGCGGTCCGCCCGGGGCTCCCGGACGTCATGTGGATCCCGGGGCCTTTCGCCCGGCATTGACGGAAGCGCCCGGTCATGGGGACCGGCCGGAAGGCGACTGGCCTCCCCGTGACCCTGTGACGATGTCCGGAATTCCGGTGCCGGCGTCGATGGATGGCCTAGGCGATGGGCGGACGGGGTTTCCGGTCCGGGACCGCCCGGGCCGGCCGCGGTTTCCCGGGTCTCGGACCGGAGGGCCCGCTCCGGACCGAAGACGGTCCGGCCGTTTCGCGAGAGGCTGGCCCGGGTCGGGGCGTTCACGTCCCTGTCCGCGGCTTTTTGGGGAGCGGCTCCGTGACCGGGGCCACGGGCCCGCAAGGCTTACAAAGTCCCACACCTGTACATCATCCCATTCCCGTCTCCGCTTTCCGGGGGCGTCGCGGACCTGGATGGCCCGGTTCAGCCTCCCAGGGCCCCGCCGGACCTTTTTCGTCCCCGGCGGCCGCGGGTCCGGATGCGGGCCGACGCGGTGCCCCGGGTCGATGACAAATGTCCGGATGTCGGGCGCCTGACCGTCCGGCGGCCTCACCACGTCCCGGCGGCCGCCGCGGTTCCGGCATGGTGTGGAGCGGGTCGATGTCCGCCTCCGGGAAGGCCCCGGTGGCGGCGAACACGGCGTCGGCCTCTCCCTCCGCAGGGCGCTCCGTGGTCGGGAGCGGCCGGTGCGGGGGTTCGCCGTCGTCCTCCGGGGGGCCGGTCCCGGTGGCCGGGTCGGCGGGGACGGAAAGGGGCTCCGCGTCCGTCGCCCGCCCGGACACGCGGGTGACCTCCGCCGCCCGGAGACCGGGGCGGGCGGTGCGCTCCCTACGGGCCCCCGCCCCTCCCGACGCGGGGACGGTGAGGTCGGCCCCGGAGAGGAGGTCCCGCAGGTCGCCTTCCCGGCCGCGGACGGAGACCACCCGCGTGTCCGGGCGGGCGGCGGCGGGCTCCCGTGCCCGCGGCGTGCCGTCGATCCGGCGGTGGCCGTCGTCCTCCGGGCCCTCCCCGTGGCCCGCGTCCATCGCGAACGGGCCGGGCGGACGGCCCTCCGGCGTCACCGCCAGGCCCGGCGTGGGCGGGGACGCCGACGCTTCCCGATCCCCCGCCGCCGGTCTCCGGGAGGCCCTCCGTGGCCTGGAGATGGCTGTGGTCGACCGTCGTCGTGTCCCGCACGGCGGGGATGACGGGCCCGGTCCGGCGGCGGTCGACCGTCGCCCCTTGGTGCGGCTCCGGAACGTGCTCCATGGTCACCCCCGGGTCCGGCGGCGGGCGGCTTTCCGGCCCGCCCCGGTGGGTAGGATCACCGGTGGGTCCCCGCCCATGCCGTCCATCCACGCCCGTCCCATGCCAGCGATGCGGCGGCGGACCCGCCCGTCGGTGTGGCCGGAGCGTCCGTATTCCCTCCCGGTCCGGCCCATGTCCCCGGCGCCGTCGCACGGTCCGGCGGGCGTTCCCGCCGGACGGCGGTCCATGTGGTGGAGCGCCTCCCTCCAGCCGTCCTCCGGCGCCGGGACCGTCACCGTGCCGGCCGCGCCGCGCCTCCCGGAGGTGGACCCCGCCGGGGCCCGGCCCGCGCCGCGGTGGCCGTGCCCGGTGTGTTCCTTTCCGACGTGGGTCCGGCCGCCACGGGTCGGACGGAGTATCGGGCCTCCCGGTCGTCCGCCACCCTGGCCGCCGCCATCGGCGGGACATGCGGGGCCGACCCGTGGACGCGGACGCCGGGGAGGATCGGGAAGCGGTGGTCGCGCACCACCCGCCCGATGTCCGCCGCCCGGGCGTCGGCGGACCGGCCGATCCTCCGGTCCCGCGCCACCGTCGCCTCCCACAGCCTGCGGTCACCGTCATCCCCCACGGGGCCGGGCGTGACCGGGCCGGGTTCACCGGGGCGGCGGGTCACCCTAGGTCCGGAACCGGACGGGCGGCGGCCGGACCCAGCCCGCCGCGTGCGGGCGGAAGCGGGAGGCCGACCCGTTCGGCTAGGGCGTGCGGCGCCTTCGCCGCCGCGGGGCGGGACCTGCCGTGCGCGTCGCGCCGGTCCTCACGCCCGCACAGGCCACGGGCCAGCGGATGGCGGCCTGCCACACCCGACCGCAGGGCGGCGGCGAGCCACCTGGGCGTCCGCGAATCGAAATGTACGGGTCCATACCGCATGTCCGCCCGATAAACCGACGGAATCTTTTGTACAGGTGTGAAACTTTGTAAGCGCCGGGGCGGCGCGGAAAGACACAGACGCCCGCCGGGCAGCCGGATATTCCAGGGCCCGGAAGACCGAAGGGGGCGAACCGGACCCTGCCAATGGCTCCGGATCCGTCCGGGCGGACACCGGTCACCGCCCGGCGGGGAACGGGGCCTGGCCGAAGGCACGGGGCCATCGCTCCCGTATCCACCGCGGGAAGCCGCGTGGCGGGCCCATGCCCGGGCACGTCCGGCGGGGCGATGCGACACGCCCTTCTGTCCGCGCCCGCGTCGAACATGTCTCCAGATATGGGAAAGGGCCGATGGCGGGCACGGTCCGCCGCATCGGCCGGGCCCGGGCCGCCGCGTGGCGCGGGAGCTGAACCCCCGAAATCAAACAGTTGATTAAATCAGTGCCTTATGAGTCAAACTCTCAGGCCACGGCGGAAAGCACATCCGTGTTACGCAAGTTCCACGGATAAGGACGGACAACCCGCCCGCCTCGGGTTTCACTGCGGTTGCCGTCGATATTGGTCGGGCGCTTTCTCCCATAGCACCAATTCCCTGATTCCATTATGGAATCCGGACATACGATACATTGGGCAAGATCAACTAAGTCGTTCCTTTTGGAAACGGCACCAAACGCTGCGACTCCTCATCCCACAGCTTTAACCGAAAGCTGCGCAGGGCTTCAGGCCACTTTATGCGCCTTTGTTGGCACGCAAGCTCCTTCGGCATGCCGTGATGCGCCTTGCGAAGCCGGTAACTCGGGATCGCTGGCATGAAGTGGTGGATGTCATGATACGCGATGTTGCAGGTACCGATGTCCCACAAATGTCCCAGATCAAGACATGACGAACCCTGAAGCGTCGCGATTCGGAAATCGAGATCGGGCTTACGGTCCCAATACGTATCCTCGAAATTGTGCTGCAGATAGACCATGAAGACGCCGATCATGGAAGCGACGACAGCCGCCGTCGCCAGAACCGCAAGTCCGGTCCAGCCAGCCAATGAATAGAGTATGTAAAACCATACCAACATCATCACGTTATGGGCTATGATCCCCACCGCACCAATTCTGACCGCGTTCTTGGGCCAACGGTAAGCGATGAAATAGGTGAACAACCCTCCGATCGGCAGCAGAACCAGCGGATTCCTGTAGAGGCGGTACCAGAGCCGGCGACCCGGGCTCGCTTTCCTCCATTCCTTCAGGGTCATGGTGTGGATCTCTGTGGTTTCGCGATGCTCCAGATTGCCTAGATAGGCGTGGTGCATATTGTGGTTGTACTGCATCGCGCGATAGGGCGTGAACGTGAAGATCGAGAGAAAATAACCCGCCAGATCGTTTTGCCACTTTTTCTCGAAGAGCGAGTAATGTCCGGTATCGTGCTGCAGGACATAGGCCCGTGCCAGACTAAACGTGACCACGACGATGAACGGTCCCGTGGCCCACCAATAGCCTACCGTCGCCAACTCAACCGCAGCCCAAATCGCTCCGAAAAGCGCGATGAAGGTTCCAAAATAGCCGACCGCCGCGATGCGATTGTCTTTCGAGGCGAATGGTTTCAAATATTCTCGGATATCCATGTCGATCACTGCCTGTTTTGCTCTGTGCTACGCACCAATTATCCATTTTCGGCGCCTTAGAGTTTGTTCCATAAGTTGAGTGGTCCCGCAGGATGTGGCATTCCGGTTGGTGAAAGCAACCAAATCCGGAGATCGCCATGCCCTGGAACAGGACCACCCAACAGCTCCATAAGCGCCCGGACGACCACAGTCAAAACGATCTGACCGACGCCGAATGGACCATCATCGAGCCGATGCTGCCGAAGCAGGGAAGGATGGGACGGCCGCGCGAGGTCGACCTTCGGTCGGTGTTCGACGCGGTCCAGTATATCCTGTCCACGGGATGCCAGTGGCGCGCGTTACCCTCTGGATATCCACCGTTTTCCACCGTCCAGAACTATTTTTACGCATGGCGGCGGAGCGGGCTCCTGGAGCGTCTCGTGCATCGTCTCCGGGACCTCGCGCGGCGGTGTTCGGGGCGCTCCGCGGAGCCGACCGCCGCCTCGATCGACAGCCAGTCGGTGAAGACCACGGAGAGCGGCGGGCCCCGCGGCTACGACGCCGGGAAGAAGGTGAAGGGGAGGAAAAGGCACCTGATCGTGGACGCCGACGGCACACCGATCGTCATGACGGTTCACACCGCCAACATCCAGGACCGGGACGGCGCACCGGACCTGATCGCGAAGCTGCTGGAGACGGTGCCCACGGTGTGTAGGCTGTTCGCCGACGGTGGCTACGCGGGTCCGAAGCTGCGGGACCGGCTTGAGGGGATGGGGTTGTCGAACGTGATCAGGATCGTCGAAAAACCGAAGAATGTCAAAGGGTTCACGGTTCTCTACCGCCGCTGGGTGGTGGAGCGGACCTTCGCCTGGATGGGCCGGTGCCGCCGCCTGTCGAAAGATTACGAAAGGCTCAGTGAGAACTCGCTGGCATGGGCGCAGCTGGCCGCCTGCCGGTTCCTGCTCAGGCGGGTGGCGAGGGCGTCAACTCCATGAAAAACAATAGTTTAATGATATCAGTGACTTATGATTCAAACTCTTAGAGTTTGTTCCATAAGTTGAGTGGTCCCGCAGGATGTGACGTTCCGGTTGGTGAAACCAACCGGGTCCGGAGAGAGCCATGCCCTGCGACAGGACCACCCAGAAGCTGTATAAGCGTTCGAACGACCGCCGTCAAAACGATCCGACGGACAACGGACCGGCCATCGCCGGGCCGATGCCGCCGAAGCGGGGAAAGATGGGGAGGCCCCGCAGGACCGGCCTCCGGTCGGTGTTCGACGGTGTCCGGCACATACTTTCCACCGACCGCCGGTGGCGCGCCCTACCCACCGATATCCACCGTATTCCACCGACCGGCGCGGAG
Organism: uncultured Rhodobacter sp.; assembly: GCA_965201085.1. GTDB lineage: Bacteria > Pseudomonadota > Alphaproteobacteria > Rhodobacterales > Rhodobacteraceae > JAPOUP01. The sequence goes on from CBDAVS010000051.1 coordinate 36,360, forward strand.
CGGTCCGCCGGGCATGTCCCGACTCCCCGCGGGACCCCACCCGACAGTGTGCGGGGCGTTCGCCGTAGCCGACCGCCGCCGCCATCGACGGCCGGTCGGTGAGGACCACCGGGAGCGACGGACCCCGCGGTTACGACGCGGGCGGGAAGGTGAAGGGCCGGAAGCGGGCCGTCGCGGCGGACGTGGGGGAACGCCGGTCACCGTCATGGTGCATGCGGCCGGCATCCGGGACCGGGACGGCGCGCCGGATGTCATCGCGAAGCCGCCGGTGACGGCCCCGAACGTGCGCAAACTCCGGGCCGACGGCGGCCACCCCTAGCCGAAGCCGCGCGAACGCCCTGACGGAACGGGTCTGGCCGACATCATCGGGACCGTCGGAAAACAGGAGGACGTCAAAGGGTTCACGGTCCTCCACCACCGCTGGGTGGTGGAGCGGACATTCGCCTGGATGGGCCGGTGCCGCCGCCTGCCGAAGGGCTGCGACAGGCTCGGCAACAGCCCGCTGGCCTCCGGGGTGAGGCATCCCGCTCCATTGGTCCGAGCGGGAGTGAGGCACGAACGAACGCCCGCCGCCTGCCGGTTCCCCATCCGCCGCGTGGCGCGGGAGTTAAATCCCCGGAACCAAATAGTTTATTAAATCAATGAGTTATGAGTCAAACTCTTACACCGCCGTCTGTCGCTTCCTAACAAAGGCACGGTAGAATGTCCACTGAGGAGTTGCGAGCTCTGCACACAGGTGGGGATTCCGATCCACAGTGCACATCACCCGTTTCGGCGGTTCAATAGTGAAGTCGATCGGGGTTTGGCGGTCGTATGGAAGCTACAGCTTGGAATCCCCGCACTTCCAGGTCGAGACGGCGATGTTCACCACGTCCTGAGATCGCTGTAACATGAACGCTTCAGGCAACAACCCTCTGTCCGAAACCATCACCGTGACCGTCAAACACAAGCCGAAACCCTTGATGCGCGGTAGAGGAGTCGGGAGTCGACCAGGTTCGGGCCGCGATGCGATAGCGGAAGCAATAGCTTTGATGGCAAAGATAGGAACCTCCCTTCAACAATTTCGCACCCGCCAGAGCTTTGGCCCGCCGCCGAGAGTGCTTGGACAGCGACCGAAGTTTTATTGGATCCGAGGTCCATTCCCAGACGTTGCCACACACATTGTAGAGCCCGTAACCATTCGGTTCGAAAGACTTCGCCGGTGCGGTAGTGACATATCCGTCCATCCCTGTATTCGCATCAGGAAATCTCCCCTGCCATATATTACAGGGAAGAAACCTGAAGTCGTCCGGCTCCCGCTCTCCCCAAGGAAACGGGACGTCGCCGAGGCCCCCCCTCGCCGCATGTTCCCATTCCGCTTCCGTTGGCAGCCTGCCACCTGCCCATCGGGAGAACTCCCGCGCATCGTTCCATGAGACATGCACCACCGGGCGGTCCGGATACCACTCGCGCTCGGAACCAGGTCCATTGACCAAACGCCAGTCGGCACCTTCGACCCGGCACCACCACTGGGCGGCGACTACGCGCTGGGTCTCGGGTATTTCGGGGGGCACGTTACGATGGAATACGAAAGACCAACCGAACCGCTCCGCCTCGGTGCGGAATCCCGTTTTGGATACAAAATTCTCGAACATCTCGTTTGTGACCACCGTTTCCATGATACGGAACGGTTTGATCCTTTTGGTCCGCCTTGGACCCTCCTCATCGCCCGCGATCACCGGTTGGTTCGTTCCAAGAATGGCCACTCCACCAGGAATGGCATGTACCGGCAGGTTGAGGCATGAGCTTCCGGAGCCAACAGTGTCGATGACTGAGTGGTTTTCGGGTATGGGACCGGTGCTTTTTCGATTTATCGACGGAGCGCAGCAGTTCCCGTTCATTTAAATTCAACCCTTCTTTTAAGGCATTGGAAGCAACCCAGCAAGGATTGTCGAATGGAAAAGCGCTCCTTTGATGTCAGGTAAGACATCCCGACCTCCGGCACAGCACCGATCATGTCCTATTTCCATTTTCGTCACATTTGCTCGCTACGCTTCCGAAGTCCGTTCTCCCGGACGGCATTATCCCAGTTCTTTTGGACCCTGCCCGATTTTCGAAAGGCGCTACCGACTTGCCGCTGCCGTGGGCATGAGACTAAACCTTGGTCAGGTATCCGTGTGCGGGCAATCTCTAAAACTCGTCCCATTTCATCTGCCACGAATGCGTGTTCGTCACTTTGGCAAATCTTCGCACGCTCACCAAATATCGCGTTCTCACACCGCTCCACTTGCTCGCGCTTTCTACATTATGGGCTTGCTACAAGCCGAAATGGATGATATATGAAACTTTTTGACGCTAGGCCCCATCGAAACCTCTGTATAGTAGGTTTACGGGTTTTTGACAATGTAATGGATGGAAACGCGATGAACTCTTGGTTGAAGGAAAATGACATTCCCATCCTTTTCGGATAAGGGCCCAGTTTACATTCACCTCGCGGCTATCACGGTGGCGTCCGCAGGAAACGTCGCCCGGAAGCCCGGTCTCGTCCCGTCACAGCGGGTGGCGACGGCGCGGAACCCCCTGATCTTCGCGAAACGGTTCTCGGTCCGGTGCCGCCATACATACATCCCTTCGTCGTGCCCACGCACCCCTTCCGGTTCCCGCGGGAGGGAATAACCGCCTTCGCCCCGTGCGCACCGGAAGACCGGCCCTCCATCGGTTCCGGTAGCCCCTGCAGGTCATGCGCCTGACCCGGAAGCGCCACTATGTCCACGGGATGGCCGGGCGCGTCGGCCATTGCCATGAACTTGCCGGTCAGGCCTCCGCGGAAGCGTCTGATGCCGTTCCCCCAAGGCCCCCCTTTCCTTCCGCCGCCTTCCGGTGAGCCTGCATCACGGTGCCGTCCACGCAAATGTACTCCAGGTCGAAATCCTCCGACAGCACCCTGAAAATACGGTCGATCACGCCTTTCAGCACCCGGCGCCGGTAGCGCCCGGACACGCCACCGCATTTCCCGAAGCGCTCGGGAAGGTCGCGCCGGCGGACACCATATACGGGATAGGTAGCGAAATTGGCAATGACATGGAGCGCATTACGGAACGTCTTGATGAATTAGGCAATGAGTTGGCAGATTACGCGGGTGGTTTTGCCGAACTTGGAACCCGAGTCAATGGGATAGTCGTTGAAATAGACGGAGTGAAGACCGAATTGGCTGCGCTAAACGTGTATACAGCGGCTAGTTTTACTGAACTTGAAACTCGAACCGCTGATATCGATTTAACGCTCGGCAACCTGCCACAGATGATTCAGAGCCTGTTCCATAAGTTGAGTGGTCCCGCAGGATGTGGCGTTCCGGTTGGTGAAAACACCCGTATCCGGAAACAGCCATGCCCCGGGACAGGACCACCCGGAAGCTGTACAGTTGTCCGGACGACCGCCGTCAGAACGATCCGACGGACGACGGACCGGCCATCGCCGGGCCGATGCCGCCGAAGCGGGGAAAGATGGGGCGGCCCCGCAGGACCGGCCTCCGGTCGGTGCTCGACGGGGGCCGGCACATACTTTCCACCGGCCGCCGGTGGCGGGCGTTGCCCATCGATATCCACCGTATTCCACCGACCGGAACCGTTTCCACGTCTGGCGCCGGGGCGGTCCGCCGGGCATGTCCCGACTCCCCGCGGGACCCCGCCCGACAGTGCGCGGGGCGTTCGACGGAGCCGACCGCCGCCACCATCGACGGCCGGTCGGTGAGGACCACCGGGAGCGGCGGACCCCGCGGCCACGACGCGGGCGGGAAGGTGAGGGGCCGGAAGCGGTCCGTCGCGGTGGACGCCGGGGGAACGCCGGTCACCGTCATGGTGCACGCGGCCGGCATCCAGGACCGGGACGGCGCGCCGGATGTCACCGCGAAGCCGTCGGTGACGACGAACCAGGAGTTGTCGCCCCTCTTTCCGCGCATCTTCACCTCGACCGCTTCATCCGATTCGCGATCATCGGCCCTGGAATTTGGTTGCAGGCAAGACCCAACACATAATATTGATCGATGCTTTCACACCAGACCACGATCGGCGACCGGCGGAAGCCCGAATCCCCCCGAACGATGATCCGCGTGTCCGGCCAGACCTTCGTGATCCGACCGCCGGTCCCGGCCATCTCCCCGAGAGCGCCGGCGGCGGGATCCACGTCCTAGGTGTTCAGCCGGCGCGGAGGACATGATCCTCGTAGGTGACGTGGAGAGATGAAAGTGACGTGAACCTTTGCGCACACTAACGATCCAACCGAAGCCCACTCTTCCCATGCATCGCTGGATGCGCCGCATTCGCGCAGGGGCCTTGCGACATTTGCAAAGCCGGACTATGATCACCTTCGAACAAAGATGGTCGATTCCAGCGCATTGCAACGGTGGATAGGACTGATGGCATCCGATCCAACGGCCACAGAAGGCGAAGACCGAGCGGAGCAACGATCCAAGGCGTTGCTCGTCGGATTGGAATTTGGCACTGATCGACTGCGAATTATGAAGGAAGGTGCAATGGCATTCAGAGGTAGCATCGCCTGTGCGGGCATGGTGGCGGTCCTGATTACCGGTCTCGCCGCCTGCCAGACATCAAACGAAGCGATGGGAACGGCAATCGGCGGCGTGGTCGGCGGTGTGGTCGGCAACAAATTCGGTAAGGGAGATGGCAAAGTCGCGGCCACTGCGATCGGGGCGGTGATCGGTGCCGCAGCCGGTCAGGCGATCGGTGCCAGTCTGGATCAAACTTCACGTCAGCAGGCAAACAACGCCGCCGCCCAAGCGTTCGAAAGTGGTTCCTCAGTCGCCTGGAGCAATCCTGCCAACAGTTCCGGACCAGCGGCGGGACGGGTTACTGTTGTGCGCAATGACCAGCGAGGATGCCGTGAATACGTACATCGAGTCGAAATCGGCGGTCAACTGACGGAAGCCTATGGCACTGCCTGCCCGGATGGATTCGGCGGCTGGCAAATCCAGTAAATGACTCTCACGACGGTTGCGACCGAATGGCCGCAACCGATCGACATTCCACCCCAACGTGTCGGATGGCGATCTCAAGCTAGTGTCTGCCAGAAAACCCCGTGTTTTTCCGGGGATCGGGACGAATCCGGCGGATTCCGGCTTCACGGGATCCTGGCCGGGCCCGTCGGAGCGCCGCGAGGTGAATGTCAACGACATCCTACGCTGAGATATTCAAAACAGTCTGTGTCGTTAACATTCGGCAGGTGTTGTTAAGCTCCCGCATCATAATCGACCGGCATGCAAACGTGACCGCGATAAACGTGTCATGACAAGTGGGCATACAGCGCCGTAGATCGACAAAGTCCCCACGCAAACCCATCCAAGCACCGGAATCGGCAAGCGTGTTCAATCCTGATGCTTATCAGCGCCGTGTTTTCCTCCTCAAGAAATCAAACCATCGATTTATGCGGCCCTTTGCCTCGATTGCCCGATCCTCGACCCGATCAATCGCATGTCCCGCATCTCCCAAAAACGGGACGACTACCCGACCGCGGAACCTTCGCCAAATCGCACGCATCAGGAAATACCCGAACACTGACATCAACAGGAAGACGATATTGAACCACGGAATTACCTGAACATCCGGGCCATCGACCGGTCGGATGCCAACCGCATTCGGATAAATCGAGAAGAACCGATTGCGCCATCCGTAGTGCGTGATCACGACCCATTGTTCCAACACCGGTGCAGAGACTTTGGCCGCAGCCGTTGCCTGAAGATCAGAGGAGTCAAACTTGAAATATGGTGGCCAGAACCAGCCTGTATCCTCGTTTCGGTAAACCATCACCCCTTCCGCCTCGCGGCGAATGAACCCGAGAAGGAACGACTTCTTACGCTGGGTATTGATCAGCCGAATATCGCGTGTCTGAAGCTCGGCCACGCCACTGTCGGACTGCTCGTAAAACATCCTGTTGAATGTTGAAAAATCCATCCGGATGATTTCGGTCGATGTGATGCGCGCTATGTCATGCTGCGGCAGCGCGTAGTGCAGAAGCACCAGCAAAGCAAAAACAGGAATTACCCGAAGCGATATCAAGACTTTACGCATCCTTAGCTCCTCAATTTAAGTTGGTTGTGGCCAGCTTCACGAGCAGGAAAATTGCCGGAAGCGCATATACAGGCCAAAGCGCTCGGTAAGGCAAATTTCGCTTAAACTGAGTTATGCCCGAAAGCTGGTGACGGGGCATGAGGGGCGGCATATCATGGCGGTGAAACCTACGCCGTCAATTCTCGATGGGAAAGGGATATGCCACATGACCGGGTCTACGATGACACGGTTCGAACGTCCATCGGGGTTTTCACCGGACCCGCTGGCGGAGGTGATCGGGGCCGGAGCAGGGGAGCTGCCCGGCGCCGCTGCCCGGGGCCGCGGGCCTGCTGGCCGGCCACGAACACCTCGTCGACGAACAGGGGCGCGGGCGCGTGGTGCGCCACGGGACCCCGCCGGAGCGGGAGGTGATGACGGGGACCGGCCGGGTGCCCGTCGAGGTCCCCCGGGTCCGCGGTCGAAAGGCGGGCGTCGCCGACGGCGGCGGGATCGGGTTCCGGTCGTCCATCGTGCCGCCCTGCACCGGGAAATGCGAAGTCGGGCTGGGACCCGCCGCACCGGCTGTATTCCGGGGGCATCCCGCCGGGTGACTTCGGAGAGGCGCCAGCGGCGCTTCCCGGGCAGGACGCGGAGGGACCGTTCTCCTCGATGGTGACGGGGCCGGGGCGACCTGGAAGGAGGAATATGGGACCTGGCGGAAGCGCGACCTGGGCGGGCGACGCTTCGTCCACGTATGGGCGGGTGGGGGCTGCCTCACGCCCCGTCCGGACGGCGACCGCCGGCGCATGCCCGCGGTGACCGGGGCCGACGGGTATGGCGGGAAGGACGTCCCCGCCGTCATGGACGGGTTCCGCGGGAACGCGGACGGCTGGCGCGGCCCGCTCCGTGACCTCAGGGAGCGGGGCCTGGAGGAGCCGCCGGAACCCGGCGTCGGCGCGCCCGGCTTCCGGATGGCGCTTCGCGATGTCTTTCCGAGGACGCGGGAGCGGCGGTGCCGGGTCCACGGGAACGCCGACGTCACCGGGGCGCCGCCGAAGTCGCTCAGGGAACGGGACAGGTCCGGTCTTCATGGAATCCGGACGGCCGGGACGAAGGACGGCGCCAACGCGGCCTTCGACCGCTTCGTCGGAAACCACGGCGTGAAATACGAAAAGGTGGTGGACAGGCCGGTCAGGGACCGGGACGGGCTTCCCGCCTTCCACCACTTCCCCGCCGGGCGCCGCAGGCACATCGGGACCACGGACCCCACCGGGAGCCGGTTCGCCACCGTTCGCGGCCGGGCCCGCAGGACGCGGGGCTACCTGAGCCGAAAGACCGCCCTTTCGATGGTTCGCCGCCTCATGATGTCCGCGAAGGGCAACCGGCTCAGGCTCCCGACGCCGAACCGGCTCCCGGAGGTCATAAGGGAGGTTGTGCTCAGTGACGGGACAATACAGGAAAGCGCCGCCGCCTGATCGGATCGGCCCCGTCATCAACTTTCGGGCATAACTCCTTAAACCTGTCAATTCCTTCATCGACAGATGCCTTCCGCGCGACCGCGGTACCGCCCCCGGATTGGCTAGGTTCCATTCCCGCTCCAGCCTCTTGCGAAGCTTGGAACGGACAAACCATGCCACTGCGAGATATGCTACCGTCAGCACAACGAAATCGACCACCAATCGAAAGAGCGCCATCATACCCTGTTTCCACCTCGCTACACACGACTGGCTAACAAATTAAACGCATTCGCCCGGCACACCATTCCCAAAACCATACCACTCCAACTCAGACCAAGGCTAGAGTCGAATGGCTGGCCGACATGCTCTTACCACCGTATTGCTATTGAATCTGACGGACAGTCAGCGACGAAGCGTTTCCTGCGGCCACCGTATTTTGACTGCCGGAACACCACCGATCTGTGGAAGATGGACGGCTGGCTTGCGTCGTGCAGTGATGGTTCCTTCAACAACCGGTTCACCTGTAGCGATATCCGTACTCGTCGGCTCAGCGTGCCGAGGCAAATCGGGTGAACCGGTGGTATCCCGGAGCATTGACAGCCTCCGTCCGGCTTTCCCCGGCGTATGATCGCGCCATCTGTCCGAGGAGTTCTCCCATGTCGTGGACTCCAGTGGACTTATGCATGAATATCCCGGTATCGCGTTGAATCACCAGAGCCGCTGGACTACTGAAATTTAGGGCAGGATTACGCAGTCCCGCGCTGTCAAGTGATATATGGGAGGCAGCCGCGATGGAGCCCGTTACACTGACGATGGAGATGACGGTCGTGCTGGGCATACTGGCCTTCACGATCTTTCTGTTCGTAAGTGAGATCGTTCGCGTGGACCTCGCGGCTGTGACGGTCATGGTCATCGTCGGAGCGCTGAGCTATCTGCCCGGGCTGGGGAATCTGGCTGATATAGAACAGCTGTTTACGGGATTTTCATCCAATGCGGTCATCTCGATCATCGCGGTGATGATCATCGGCGCAGGCCTCGACAAGACCGGGATGATGCATAAAGTCGCCTCGGTGATCCTGAAATACGGTGGAAAGACCGAAACCCATATCATACCCATCATCTCAGGAACCGTCGGTTTGATTTCCTCGTTCATGCAGAATGTCGGCGCGGCAGCGCTGTTCCTTCCGGTCGTCAGCCGGATTTCGGTCCGTGCCGACCTCCCGCTGACACGACTGCTAATGCCCATGGGGTTCTGCGCCATCCTTGGCGGGACGCTCACCATGGTCGGATCCTCACCACTCATCCTGCTGAACGACCTGATCGTCTCGGCGAACAAAGAACTGCCGGAAGGCGAGAAAATGGCCACTTTCGGTCTTTTCGCGGTCACTCCGGTCGGCCTCGCACTGATCCTCACGGGCGTGCTCTACTTCATGACCCTGGGACGCTGGGTGTTACCCACGCCACAGGACCGAAATTCCACGTCCGGTCAGACCATGGCCGAATACCTTAAATCAACCTACGGCCTGAAATCGGACCTGGTCGAAGTGATCGTACCGGATGGAAACATCCTCCTAGGCCACAGCCTCCAGGATATTATGGACGCGCATCATCTCTACATCGTCGGCTACGCCCATTCCAGACATAAGGTGATCGCTCCGCTTAGCACGATGGAGATTACGTCGCCCTGCAGATTGGCGATTCTGGGTCGAAACAAGGTCATCCAGGAGATCTGCGAAATTTACGGCATGAAAGTCCTGCCCGAGCTTCAGGAATTCGCTGAGGAATTCGCCGCAACCAAAGCAGGCGTCGCGGAGTTTGTTGTCCATCCGAATGCGGACATTATCGGAAAGACGGCGAAGGAACTCCGCTTCCGCGAGGCGTATGGAATGAGTCTTCTGGCAATCCATCGCGGCGCGGAAACCATGAGTCGGGTCGAGACACATGAGCACGAAGCGACTCTGATCGGTATGGTACCACTGCAGGCCGGCGACACGCTTGTGGTACATACGCCTTGGTCGCTGCTAAGCAGATTGAGGTCGGATCGGGACTTCGTGGTGGTGACCTCAGATTTTCCGGAAGAGGAACTGCGGCCGAAAAAGGTCGGATGGGCGTTGCTGTTCTTCCTGATCGCTCTTGGATTGATCCTGTTTACCGACGTCCGCCTTTCGCTCTGCCTTCTGGCCGGTGCGGTTGGTATGATAGTCAGCCGAGTGATTTCCATCGATGAAGCATACGACGCGGTCGGCTGGAATACCGTCTTTCTGCTCGCCTCGCTCATACCACTCGGGCAAGCGGTTCAGAACACGGGCACTGCGACCTGGATCGCACAACAGCTTCTGAACCTACTGGAGGGCTGGCCGATCTGGGGGCTTCAGACTGGATTGGCCGCGCTCGCGACTTTATTCACTTTGGTGATGTCAAATGTCGGTGCGACGGTACTTCTTGTCCCGCTGGCGGTTTCGGTCGCTGTGGCGGCAGGGGGTGATCCTGCATTGTTCGCCCTCACCGTCGCGGTCGCGACATCGAATTCTTTCCTGATACCCACACATCAGGTCAACGCCTTGGTCATGGGACCGGCGGGCTATAGCGTCCTTGACTTCATCCGTGCTGGTGGAGTGATGACGGTGCTGTTCATCGCGGTTCTGATTCCAATGCTGAATCTAGTGTTCTGACCGGCGCGGTATCGAGTACAGCCTCGATGCGGAGCCAGAGATTTCAGTTGTTCCAAACAGGCTGCCCACCCTTGAAAATTCAATTGCGAATTTGATGAATCAAGAATGAAGGGCGATGCGAAAGGCCCGTGCGAAAGAAGGAAATGCTGAATCAACGCGGGATCCGCATTCCTGCCGTCTGCGGGCGGAACAGACACCCAATCTTCCGAATTCAAATGATCGGTGTCGTACCGACGAACATTAGCCGCGGATCCTGTCGCGGTCAATCGATGCCGGCAAGAGGTAGTGGGTCAGTTTGAAACTTCCCTTTTCCTATAGCTTTTGGGCCGATTCGGTTTTGGCGCGGCCTCGTCAATCAACTTGATGATATCCTCGATGTCCCAGAGACGGTCCGTCACCCCAGCTTCCATTGCCGGAGACACCCGAAGGCTCTGGTGGATGCGGCAGAAGTTGTAGTGCATGAAGTGCAGCGCAACGCTCAAGGCATGGTTCTCCACCTTCTTTGAAAAGGCGTTCGTCAGCCGCGTGAACCTACGCATGCTCATACGCATGGTAAGGTTTTGACGTTCAACGTAACTGGTGGATACGTGCTTTTCATTCGGACGGCCTTCGATGACGGTCTTCCTCGTACCACGGCACTCCGACGGCGAATACTTTCGCTCATGCCCCTTGCTGCCCGGCTCCTCGCCGTACAGCTTGACCAGCATGGCATAGTCCACATCCGCGCCGAACGCGTCCTCCACCGCCTCGAGATACGCCACGTTGCCATCGGTGGTGAGCTGCACCCTATTGGCTAGCCTTGGAGCCAGATCAAGCATCAGTTCCTTAGCGGTGTCGCCTGAACGGTCGCCCACGCGCCAGACCGGAACAAGCTTGGTGTCCGCGCATATCGCCGTCCACGTCCATACGTCACCTGCGTCCTGCGGCGCGGCCTTGGCGCGGGGAACGTTCTTCTGCTTCGCGTAGACGAACGACCATATCTCATCCACCTGCAGGCGTTTGCAGGGAAGGTCTTGGAACGCCTTGGCCTGGTATTCGGCGCATGCCTTCCCCGCCTCTATCAGAAGCTTGGATACGGTGTTCTTGGATACCTCAGCCGTGCGGGCCGTGGCGCGAACGCTCATTCCTTCGACTAGGCATCGGAGAATCAGCTTTCTGGTTTTTGTGTCTGTCCTGTTCATGCATCCAATATAATTCATAATGACCTTATTTCAAGCATAAAAGTCATTATTTAGGTAAAATAATCGCCGTAAAAACACCCTACGGCCCCCTTGCGTCAGTTACGCGAGGGGGCTATAGGGGTCTTCAGCCAAATACGGAGGTTAAGAAGATGACGGCCTTAATTGTCTGAACCCGCCTTTCGGCGGATAAAATCAAGGCCGGGGCGCATCACTGCACCCTGGCCGCCTTATACCATCGCGGAGAGGGGCGGTCAAATGAATAATGAAGGCGGAAACGCGGCGATTGAGGTTCTTGATTCCGAACGGAAGAGACTTGAACGCAGATTGGCGGACATAAAGAAAGCCATGAGGACTCTTCGAGGGTCCAACTCACCTATGGCCGGTGACGGAAATCAGCCTGTCACTTCGGATGTAACGCTCGATATACTGAAAAGGTCAGAAGCTCCCCTGACGGCAAGGGAGATTGCCGAACAGGTGGCGAAAGAGATAGACGGCATCACGGAAGGCGCCGTTTCGGCGTGCATCACCAGACTAAAGAACAAGGGTCTCATTCAGACGGTTTCAGACGGAAACCCCAAGCGTTGGATCGCTGCCAGCGCGTCTCAGCCATCCGACGGGATGGAAATGAATGAAAAGTTCAACCATTCTCTGTCGTCCGGAAACCCGCCCATGATCAAACGCGCACATAGCGGGTTTTCAGCGCACATCTAGGGAACCTTGGCCTCTAGGCGTTGGATCGCTGCCAGCGCGTCTCAGCCATTCGACGGGCATGAACGGATCGTTCCGATGCCGTCAAGGTTCGAGCCTTGGCTTTGCCGCCTTTCTCGCCCCTGGCGATGGCGACAGGGTCTTTTCCCTTCACCGATTCATCCGCCTGACCGGTAGCCAGGTCAACGATGTGCTTGGCTAACTGGTTGGCGTCTCTGGGTCTGAATAATTTGTCCATACCAGCAATTTAGACCAGCGTTCATTCATGGTCAATACCGTTGGGGCTTTCACTTAATCAACTTATGCGGCGTGTTTCCGTTTGATCCATCCTTTGTCTGTAAGGCATGCAAGAAGATATTCTTGCGGTCGGTTGCCTTTCACCGAATTGCAGTTTGCGCAAAGCAACTGGAGGTTGCTTATGTGGTCCGTCCCGCCTTTCGACCGGGGGATGATGTGGTCGACCGTCAGATTCCGCATCTGAAAATGGTCTTCGCATCCGTTGCAGAAACCTCCCTGCTCGCCGTAAAGAAACTTCCTGTTCCTGATGTCGCTGTATCGGATCAGCGTCCCGATATCTGTGCGCTGCGGGATGTCCGTGCGGTGGGAACCATTGAAGAACAGGCCAACCTCACGCTCCATGCGGTCTTTCACAAGATCAGCGGCCTTGGTCGATATGTCTATCCCGACCCACTGACGATGCTCCATTTCGGCGGCGATGCAGGCCGTCGCGCAGCCACAGAACGGATCAAGCATTATGTCTCCGGGATTGCTGCTGGCCTTGATGATGCGCTGGAGAAGCGCCAGCGGCTTCTGCGTAGGGTAGCCAGTGCGCTCCTTGGAAGACCCCTGCACCGGTGAAATGTCGCTCCACAGATCGCCTATCGCCGTACCGCGCGATTCCTCCAGATATCTCTTGAGACGTGGCACTTTCCCCGGCGCGGATTGCACGATACGGCCCTCTTGTAGAAGGTCCTGCATCTTCGTTTCTCCGTAACGCCAATACCTGATTATCCCCATGAATTCATATTGCGGGTGCCCGCGGCTCCCGGCACCGGGAGCCGCGAGATCACCCAAGCTATAACGCCTCCCCGTTCCTTCCTCCATGTGGCGATATGTTTTGGCAATGTAGTCCCGATCAAGTGGAGTATATGGTTGATCGAATACGCCGTATTCCTTGCCTTTCCGATACAGCAGAATAATATCGCGGATGCGCGGCCAATTCTTCGCACCTTGTCGAACGTCGTTTTTCGTATTTGTTCTTCTCCATGTGATTTCATTGAGGAAGTTCGCCTTCCCGAACACGCTGTCCATAAGCAGCTTGAGGTAGTGGGATGCCGTGGGGTCGCAGTGGAGATAGATGCTGCCCGTTGGTTTCAAAAGCCTTTTCATCTCCATGAGCCTGATCGCCATGTAGATCAGATAGGACATCATGGAGTCGCCGTGGATTTCCCGCGTCGCCTGAAGTAGCGCGTACAGGCCGGGGTATTCGTGTTTTATCTCTCCATGCCATGCGATGTTCACGTCATCCAATCCCCATGTGTCCTTAAATGCCGCGCCGGCGGCTTTGGAGCCGATCGGAGCGGCGTAGTTGGCCTTGGAGTTGAACGGAAGATCAAGATAGATCAGATCCACCGACGCGCTGTTCATGCCGCGCATTATGTCGAGGTTGTCACCGGTCCATACCGTCTGGTTGGACCAGTTAGCTTCGCCATTGGGCATTATGAACGCACCTTACTGGATTCCCCTTGGCTTCCCCGTTACATCATTTTTCAACATCCGTCATGAAGAACGGGAAGAGAACGCCGCACAAATGCGCAAATTTCAAACTGACCCACTACCCGGCAAGAACCAACGGTGCAAAGTGAAGGTCAATTCGGCGGTCGGAATGGAGACCGCGAAATGAGTTTTCTTCTATAGGCGTGCAACCGTTAAGCGACTGGCAAGGGCAGGTTTCAACGCGCTACAGGCCGCGGCACCATCAAGGCGATGCACCAGGCTATACCGGAGGTTTCATAACCCCCGTTCCGCTCTGAAGTGCGACACCGTTGATGGTGGGAAGCCGCGTTTCGGGTGCGGCATCCTGCGAACCGGCCGGATAACGGCGACAGTCCCTGTGCGCAGGACAGGAGAGTGTCATGCCCGAGGGCTACCGTCATCTGACCTTCGACGGAAGATGCCGGATATACGCGACGGGGAAAGGCGGACTTTCGGACGGGGCCATCGCCGGGCGGCCGGGCCGCCATCCGGCCACCATATCGCGGGAGCTCCGACGCAACGGCGGCGGATGGGAAACCGGCAGGCGGCGGGCGGGCGTTCGTGCCTCACTCCCACCCGGACCAATGGCGCGGGATGCCTCATCCCGGAGGCCGGCGAGCTGTCGCTGAGCCTGTCACGGTCCTTCGACGGGCGGCGGCAGGGAACCGTGAACCCTTTGACGTCCTTCGGTTTTTCGACGGTCCCGATGATGTCGGCCGGACCCGTTCCGTCAGGGCGTCCGCGCGGCTTCAGGCCGGGGTGGCCGCCGTCGGCCCGGAGTTAGCGCATGTTCGGGGCCGTCACCGGCGGCTTCGCGATGACATCCGGCGCGCCGTCCCGACCCTGGATGCCGGCCGCATGGACCATGACGGTGACCGGCGTTCCCACGGCGTCCGCCGCGACGGTCCGCTTCCGGCCCCTCACCTTCCCGCCCGCATCGTAACCGCGGGGTCCGCCGCTCCCGGTGGTCCTCACCGACCGGCTGTCTTTGGCGCCGGCGAACGCCCCGCGCACTGTCGGGCGGGGTCCCGCAGGGAGTCGGGACATGCCCGGCGGACCGCCCGGGTGCCGGGCGTGGAAACGGTTCCGGACGGTGGAATACGGTGGATATCGGTGGGTAGGGCGCGCCACCGGCAGCCGGTGGAAAGTATGTGCCGGACACCGTCGAACACCGACCGCAGGCCGGTCCTGCGGGGCCTCCCCATCTTTCCCCGCTTCGGTGACAAACGTCGGATCAAAGGACTTCTCGCTGCGCGTACCATGGGCATTGGGGCGTCCACCCCTTAGCGCCCCGTCAGCGGCCCGGAGGGCGAGGGAGGGGGTGGCCCGACCGAAACCGGGCGGGGCGCGCCTGCGGAATTCCCTCTCCCCCGTCGGCCGACGGGGCGAAGCGCCTCAGGGAGGCCACGCCCGCGCGAAAGCCTCCGCCGGCGTCAGGTGGCCGGGCGCCTTGCGGGCGCGCGCGTTCAGGATGTCCCGGACCCGCTTCACGCGGGCGTCCGTGACCTGCCGCAGGTCGGTCCCCTTCGGCAGGTACCGGGGCGGCGGCCCGTTGGTGTGCCCGTTCAGGCCCCGCTCCCACGAGTGGTGGGGCGTCGGGAGGAGGAAGTCGGCCGCCGGCGCCTTCGCCACCTTCGCGTGCCCCGCGAACTCCCTGCCGCTGTCCGCCGTGATCGTGTGGACCCTGGCGCCGGGACCCTTGAGAAGGTCGGTCATCGCCCCGCCGACCGCCTCCGCCTTCTTTCCGTCAACCCGTCGGACAGGCGTGAATTCCGGGCATCCGTC
>CBDAVS010000052.1:0-9070 GCA_965201085.1 uncultured Rhodobacter sp.
CTTCGCCCCGTCGGCCGACGGGGGAGAGGGAATTCCGCAGGCGCGCCCGCCCGGTTTCGGTCGGGCCACCCCTTCCCTCGCCCGGACGGGCGCGCCACCTCCCGCCGCGGGGCCCTGCCGCCGCCGGGAGGCCCGGTTACGCTCCGATCCGAAGGGACAGCCGCCGTGTTCCGCGTGGAATCCGGGGCCCTGGCCGGAAAATCCCTCAACACCGACCCGCCTCCTCCGCTCGGGGCCACCCCCTCGCTCCGGAGGCGGGCCGGTGTTGCACTTCGGACTGGAAGTGGGGATCGAATTGACCGGGCACCGCATTCCGAATTCATATCGGCTGTTGGAGAACGAGGCATAATACGCTGCCGCGAGAGGGTGTCACGGGCCTGTCCTGCCATAGGCCGGTCTCGCGGCACGCCGGAGTCGTGGACACTCTTTCGAAAGCTGCCGCGATCATGAGCTGCTCTGAATTCCGGCAAGCGAAGTTCGTAGAAGACATATTGATTCTAGTGATTTATCCATGTTGAATGTCCGGGTATAAGGACTTCAGTCCGATGCGTGCGTCATCCGTCCTGAACCGCCATCTGACTTTGGTGTCGGCGGCGTTCCGCCGCTCCTGCCAAGCCTCCACCTCGGTCTTCATCGTCTCCTGATCCGGGATCCTCCGGTCCAGGCACTGGCGGGACAGGACGCCGATCTCTATCTCCGCCATGTTGAGCCAGCTTCCGTGCTTCGGGGTGAACACCATTTCCAGCCACGAGGCGATGCGGCGGGCCTCCTCCGGCGGGAAGGTCTCGTAGAGCGACCCGATGCAGTGGGTGTTGAGATTGTCCATCACCGGCGTGACGCGCTTTCCGGGAAAGTCCTCGTCAACCAGCCCGCGGACCTGCTCCGCCCAGTCCCGTTTCGTCTTCGTTTCCGTCACTCAGACGCGCCGCCGGCCTTCGAGCGGCGCGTGGAACATGAAGAGGTTGGACGTTCCGTTGCGGAGGTGTTCGAAGTCGTGGGTCCGCGGACGCCCCGGCCGGGCCGGAACCGGCGTGACGGTCTCCCGGTCATTCGCTTCGAGGTCCCGTCCATGCAGACGAGCGCCTCGTCTTCGGCGTAATCCTTTTGATATGTGTCGGGAAGCCGCTCCATCCGACCCACGAACTCCCCGTTTTTCCGGGCCGGAATGCAGTATTACCCGCCTTTTCCAAGGCTTCAGGCTGTTTTTTTTAGGGGATTATGTAGCAAAGTGCCGAACGCGGCTAGCCGGACTCCAGTAACCGGCCAGGCCGTGTTCATTCCGGTTTGTCCACATATTTAATCTTGACGGATTTGCATAGCGCGTCAACGGCTTTCTCAAAAGACGCGTTAACCCGCATATCCGCATGTAATTCCGGCTTGCCTATACGATAATCGCTCTTGGCAATCCGGACTTCCCTAGGCTCAACCTTCTCTCTTTTCATGGTCAATTCCTTTCCGATTCAGTTCGATATGCTTCCCACGCCGCGCCGGGCGTGCGGATTTCATGCGGCCAGCCTGGACACTAGGTATTCCATGCCCCTGTTTCCCTTGACCGAGTTGCAGCGACCGCAGAGCAGCTGGAGGTTGCCTATGTGGTCCGTCCCGCCCTTTGAGCGCGGGATGATATGGTCGACCGTGAGGTTCGGCAACTGGAAGTGTGTCCGGCAGCCGTTGCAGTGCCCGCCCTGCTCGCCATACAGGGTCCGCCTGTTCCTCACGTCATTGTAGCGGATCAGCTTGCCGATATCGGTGCGCTGCGGAATGTCCGTGCGGTTAATGACCGTATGGTGGGCGAACATGCCCAGCTCGTTCCTGAGCCGCAGCAGCACCAGTTCGGCCGCCTTCGGTGAAACATCCATCCCAACCCATTCCCGGTTAAGGTCCTGCGCCGCTATGCACGCCGTCGCGCAGCCGCAGAACGGGTCCAGAACGGTGTCGCCCTCGTTGGAACTCGCGGCGATGATCCTTTCAGGAAGTGAACGGGGCTTCTGCTTGCGTAACATATCGACCCCCGTGCCGGTTTGAAGTGCAACACTTCGGGTGGTGGGAAGCCGCGCCGTGGGGGCGGGATATTGCGAATCGGCCGGATAGCGGCGACAGTCCCTGTGCGCAGGATAGGAGAGTGTCATGCCCGAGGGCTACCGCCATCTGACCTTCGACGGGAGATGCCGGATTTACGCGCTGGGGAAAAGCGGACTTTCGAACGGAGCCGTCGCGAGGCGGCTGGGGCGCGCCCCGTCCACGGTATCGCGGGAGCTCCGGCGCAACGCCGGCGGTCGGGGCTACCGCCACAGGCAGGCGCGGAGGAAGGCCACCGGGCGCCGGAGCGATGCCTCTTCGGTTCCGCGGAAGCTGACGGAGGAGCGTCGGGAGCGGGTCGTGGCGAAGCTTGCGGAGGGCTGGAGCCCGGAACGGATCCCGGGCCGCCTCCGGCTGGAGGATCCGGAGATGGTGGGCAGGCGGCGGATATACGACCTGGTCAGGGCCGACCGGCGGGACGGCGGAACGCTCTGGACGCACCCGCCGCGGCGGGGAAAGAAGCCGGACCGGCAGGGTGGCCGCCACGCGGGCCGGGGCCACATCCCGGGCCGGAGGGACATCCCGGAACGCCCGGAGACCGTCGGGGAGAAGGCCCGGACCGCCGACTGGGAGGCGGATACCGTGATCGGCGGGGGCAACGGAGGGGCGGTGGTGTCGCCCGTGGACCGCGCGTCGGAATTCACGCCTGTCCGGAGGGTTGGCGGGAAGAAGGCGAAGAAGGTCCGGAGGGCGATGGTCCGCATGCTCCGGTCCACCGGCATCCCGGTGCACACGGTCACGGCGGACAACGGCAGGGAGTTCGCGGAGCACGCGAAGGTGGCGAAAGCGCTCGGTGCGGACTTCTTCCTCCCGACGCCCCACCACTCGTGGGAGCGCGGTCTGAACGGGCATACCAACGGGCTGCCGCGTCAGTATCTTCCGAAGGGAACGGATCCGCGTCAGGTCACGGACGCGCGGGTCAGGGAGGTCCAGGACATCCTGAACGCGCGTCCGCGCAAGGCGCCCGGCTACCTGACGCCGGCCGAGGCGATCGGCCTGGCGCAGCCTCCCTGAGGCGCCTGGACCCGTCGGCTGGCGGGAGGAAAGGAACATACCGGCGGGACCGTCCGGGTTTCGGTCGGGCTCCGCCCTCCCTTGCCCGGGCGGTCCCGCCGCGGAGCCCTGCGGCCGGCGGAAGGCCCGGATACGCTCGGATCCGAAGGGACAGCCGCCGCATTCCACGCGGAATCCGGACCCCTGGCCGGAAAATCCTTCAATCCCGGCCCGCCCGGGCTTCGCCCTCGCTCCGGGGGTGGGCCGGGATTGCACTTCAGACTGGCACTGGGGTTTGAAAAGCTTTTGATCATTATGGAGTCTAGACGATCAGTTTCAGAGCAATTCCATGTGTCTTCAATAGGTATGCCCTTGCCTACAGGCCTTTTCCCATCTCTCCGTACATAGTGTCCGCCAGAAAACTGCCAAGCTGCGGTTTTTTATGGTAAATGACGGAATTCGCCTTGCGAAGAATCACCGGATATGGCAGTCAGGGGGCGGATTCGCCACCATATGCCGCGGAATCCGCCAATCCTCCCCTTCAGGAGCCCCCCATGCGCAAGGTCCACGACACCCAGCGGCGGCTCGACGCCCCCGACATCACGAGGATCAGGCCGACCGTGAAATCGAGGGACGACATCCCGGCGACCCTGATCGGCCTCCAGGACCCCTTCAGCGACGAAGGGACCCGAAAGCGGCTGTTCCGGCTTCTGGACAGGATGGTGCTGCCCGGAAGGAGCCGCCGGGTCGGCAGGCCGGGGATGGAACCGTTGACCATCCTGGTGCTGGGGGTCGTGAAGCAGGGTCCCGGGTGCGATTTCGACCGGCTTCAGGAACTGGCGAACCAGCACATCCCGATCCGGCGAATGATGGGCCACGGATCATGGGACGTGGACGGATACGGATACGAATACCAGCGTCTGGTTGACAACGTGTCGCTCCTCACGCCGGAACTCCTCGCCGAGGTCGGAAGGATGGTCGTGGAGAGGGGCCACAGGGTGGCCGGAAAAAAGCCTGGCGCCGCGTTGCGCGGCCGCTGTGATTCCTTCGTGGCCGGGACCGACGTCCACCATCCGACCGACCGCAGCCTGCTGATGGACGCGGCGCGGTGCATGGTCCGGGACGTGTCCCGGGCCTGCGGGGAGCTGGGGCCACCCGGCTGGCGGCTGAAGGAATACCTTTGCGGAAAGCTCCGGAAAGGCTACCTCCGGGTGGCCACGTCACGGCTCGCCAACTCCCGCCCGAGGGACGTGGAGGCGCTGCTCCGGCTCGCCCTGAAGCTGGCGGACAGGGCGGAGGCCAGCTGCGCGGAGATCGACGGTATGTTGGGCATCCCGGGCTCATCGGACAGTATCCGGGGCTTCATCGGCCATGTCAGGCACCAGGCGGACCTGACCGGACGGCGGATCCTGAAGGGAGAGACGATCCCGCACCGCGGGAAGGTGCACTCGATATTCGAGCCGCACACCCGCTGGATATCGAAGGGAAAGGCCGGGGTCCCGGTGGAGCTCGGCGTTCCGGTCCGCCTCCCTGAGGACCGTCACGGATTCCTCCTGCACCATTCGGTGATGTGGGAGGGGAGCGACGTGGACGTGGCGGTCCCCATGGTGGAGGAGGCGCGGGCCCGGTTCCCCGACCTGTCGGTGGTGAGCTTCGACCGTGGTCTGCACAGCCCCTCGAACCGGCTGAGGCCTGCCGGGATGCTGGAGCTGAACGCCATGCCGCGGAAAGGCAGGCTGTCGAAGGCGGACCGTGTCCGGGAAAGCGGGGAGGCGTTCCGCGAGGCGCGGCGCGCCCACGCCGCCGGCGGGTCGGCCATCAACAACCTGGAGCACCGTGGCCTCGACCGGGTGCGGAGCCACGGAAAGAAGGGTTTCGCCCGCACCGTGGCGCTGGCGGTGCTGGCCGCGAACGTCCACCGCCTCGGCCTGATGCTCCGGGCGAGGGAGCGCCTCAGGCTCCCCGCCGCCGCCTGACCGGGGCGTCCACCGGTGAACCGGCCCATGGAAGGTCCCGCCGCTGCGGGGCCCGCACCGGCGTGCCCGCGGGCCGGCGGAGGCCCGGATGTTCACCATATGTTCCCGCCACCGACCGTCCCGTCGAAGCCCCGGGCGGCGCTCCGACGGGCCCGGCCAGGGTCCCGTGAAGCCGGAATCCGCCGGATTCGGCCCGATCCCCGGAAAAACACGGGGTTTTCTGGCAGACACTACATAGTCTTCCGGATAGGGAATGTATTCCTTGTTGAAGAGGTCCCGCGCATCTGGGGTTTTAACATAATACATGATGATTTCGTGGTTTCTGATCCATCCACGTTTCTGGGTCCTGAAGCCGCTTACCCAACCGATCCGCCACACAATTTCGTTGACGAAATTCCGTCGCCCGAACACGGCGTCCATGACCAGTTTGAGATAGTGGCTCATGGTCGGATCGCAGTGGAGATATATCGAACCGGTGGGCTTCAGGATACGCCGCATCTCAAGCAGCCGCGCCGCCATGTAGATCAGATGGGATCTGTCGCTCCTGGTCATGGCAGCGGCGATGACCCGGTTAAGGGCCGGTTCCTTCGCTTCGATCAGGTCAAGCCATGCGATGTCCACGTCCGCCAGCGTCCACGTGTCCCTGAACGCCGCTCCCGCCGCTTCGCTACCGATCGGCGCCGCGTAGCTGACTTTCGAGTTGAACGGCGGGTCAAGGTGGATCAGGTCCACCGACCCGCCGTTCATGCCTCGCATGATCGGGAGGTTGTCGCCTGTCCAGACCGTCTGGTTGGACCAGTTAGCTTCCACCGATCAGTGCCTCGCCCCGGACGGAAGTCCGTTGTCTGCGATCAGATCCCTGTAGCGCAGCCGCTTACCGACCCCGCCGTCCGCTATCGCGGCCATGATGCATATCGTGTCCCCTTCACGAAGGTTGTGGCGCGTTACGAACTCATCCACATACCGATGCATGTGCTTTTTGCTGAACTTGTGGAATGTGCCTTTGTGCGCCCGCTTGAGCATCGCCCAGAACGACTCTACGCCATTCGTATGCGCGTCGCCCCGGACGTATTCGCCGGAGCTGTGTCTTACGCTTTCATGCCGCCGCTTGATCCCGACATAGGCCGATGCGTCATCCGTGTATACCTGCGCCTTCGGTTCGGTGCGTTCCTCGACGAAGCCCTGAAGCGTCTTGGCCCTGGTGCCCGGCACCACCTTAGCGGCAACCTGGTTGGTCTCCCGATCCTTCACCCCGACAACCGCTGTCTTGCCAACCGTTCCACGTCCGGCGTTCAGTCTGTCCTTCGCGTGCTTGTTGCGCTCCCTGCCACCGAAATAGGTCTCGTCGGCTTCCACCGGTCCCGCGAACACGGGGTTTTCTTCGGCAAGGGCAACCCTTAGGCGATGCGCAAGGAACCATGCCGAACGCTGGTTGATGTTCAGATCCCGATGCAGCTTCATGCTGGACACGCTTTTCAGGCTTGTTGACAGAAGATAGGTGGCGATCATCCAGACCTGGAAACCCAGCTTTGAGCTTTCCATCACCGTTCCCGTTTTGGCGCTGAAGCGTTTCGCGCATTCCTTCGATCGGCAACGGTATGGCATGGACTTGTGCTTCGCGCCCGTCTGGACATTCCTCGATCCGCAGTGGGGGCATTCAATACCATTCGGCCACCGCCGATTTACGAACCATGCCTCCGCCGTAGCGTCGTCCGGAAACCTCTGGAAAAGCTGGATAATGCTGATCCCGTTTCGGTCTGATTTTCCAGCTGTGCAATGACGCGACATGATTCGTCTTCCCGTGTGACAATTGTCAATTTAGAGAAGAGTGCCGAAACCGTCAACCCCTCTTCGGCACTTTTCTACATAATTCCCTTTTTTTAGAGTTTGAATCATAAGTCACTGATATCATTAAACTATTGTTTTTCATGGAGTTGACGCCCTCGCCACCCGCCTGAGCAGGAACCGGCAGGCGGCCAGCTGCGCCCATGCCAGCGAGTTCTCGCTGAGCCTTTCGTAATCTTTCGACAGGCGGCGGCACCGGCCCATCCAGGCGAAGGTCCGCTCCACCACCCAGCGGCGGCAGGGAACAGTGAACCCTTTGACATTCTTCGGTTTTTCGACGATCCTGATCACGTTCGACAACCCCATCCCCTCAAGCCGCTCCCGCAGCTTCTGACCCGCGTAGCCACCGTCGGCGAACAGCCTACACACCGTGGGCACCGTCTCCAGCAGCTTCGCGATCAGGTCCGGCGCCCCGTCCCGGTCCTGGATGTCGGCGGTGTGAACCGTCATGACGATCGGTGTGCCGTCGGCGTCCACGATCAGGTGCCTTTTCCTCCCCTTCACCTTCTTCCCGGCGGCGTAGCCGCGGGGCCCGCCGCTCTCCGTGGTCTTCACCGACTGGCTGTCGATCGAGGCGGCGGTCGGCTCCGCGGAGCGCCCCGAACACCGCCGCGCGAGGTCCCGGAGACGATGCACGAGACGCTCCAGGAGCCCGCTCCGCCGCCATGCGTAAAAATAGTTCTGGACGGTGGAAAACGGTGGATATCCAGAGGGTAACGCGCGCCACTGGCATCCCGTGGACAGGATATACCGGCCCGCGTCGAACACCGACCGAAGGTCGACCTCGCGCGGCCGTCCCATCCTTCCCTGCTTCGGCAGCATCGGCTCGATGATGGTCCATTCGGCGTCGGTCAGATCGTTTTGACTGTGGTCGTCCGGGCGCTTATGGATCTGTTGGGTGGTCCTGTTCCAGGGCATGGCTCTCTCCGTATTTGGTTGTGTTCACCAACCGGAATGCCACATCCTGCGGGACCACTCAACTTATGGAACAAACTCTTAGGGTTTGTCGCACCGTCTCGAGGTTGACCGAGCCGACGACCTCCAACTCCACCAACCGGTCGGCGAGGAGCTTCAGCGTCCATCGGGCGACCCCTTCCGGCGGGTCGCCGCAACTCAGGGCCGGAAGCCTTGCCTCCGCTTCGCCGGCAGGCTTCCGGGCCTTCCGGTTCTCCTGTTCCTGGCGCCCGGCGCCCGCTCGACACCCTCCAGGACGCAGCGCCTGCAGACCTTCTCCACCGTGTTGACGTGGGCGCCGGTGACCGCGGCGATCTCCGCGTCGCCCGGCGCCGGGCGTCCGGGGTCGCTTTCATCGGCCGGAAGAAGGACGGTCGCTCGCCTCCCGCGTTCTTTCGACGCGCCCCCGTAGACCAGGGGCTTGAGGAACGCCCGCTCCTCCCCGTCGAGGGTTACCCTGTATTTCCTGACGCCTGCCATTTTCCGGTTCCTCATGCCGTTCGCCCGGCCAAGCGCCCGGACGCGGCCTTCACCGCGCATGGCGGGGTCCGCTTTCGTTGCCGGAGAGCCCGGCGAAACCATTGTCGCACGGCCAACGCCGACTGAAAAGCCCCAGGACCGAGGCGCACGCCGCGGAACGGAATCCTATGGGCACACATTCAACTGAACCTCACTCATTTGCGACGCGGTTGGACAGGGGATAACCTGTTGATAATCCGCCATTCCGTCAGGCGTCGGGGCGGTTTCAGCCTGTCACGGCACTGTAAGCGGCCGGGCTGGTCCGCAGAAGTTCAGACGCCCGCTCCTGGACCGGGGTCGGCCGGGAGGTGAGGACCACGTCGGCGCCCGGGCTTCCGGGGATGGCCATCTGGTTCAGCGTCAGGGTGGAGAGGTCGTCGAGCAGGGTGCGGAGGCCGTGGACGGGCGGGCCGTCAGCGGCGCGCCTGCGGTCCGCCCTGGCCTGCGCCCTCTCCGGGACCTTCGCCGGCTCCACCGGGGCCCGCCGCCGGGCTTTGGCTCCCGCCCGGTCGTCGTCCTCGAGCGGCGGCGGCGCCAGCCGCTGCCGCAGGTGCCACCCGACGTAATGGGCCAGCATGCGGAGGAAGACATGCGCCCGGACCCGGTCGGGGCCATGGACATGAACGGGACGGACACGCAGGTTGGACTTCATCGACCGGAAGGCCCGCTCCACTTTGGCCAGGGACCTGTACGCCTCCACCGCC
>CBDAVS010000053.1:0-45964 GCA_965201085.1 uncultured Rhodobacter sp.
CGTGGAAGCCGGGCCTCTGGCCGGAAAATCCTTCAACACCGGCCCGCCTCCTCCGCTCGGGGTCACCCCCTCGCTCCGGAGGCGGGCCGGTGTTGCACTTCGGACTGGAAGTGGGGCGGTCAGGTAAGCCAGGAAACCAAAGAACATTGGGTCGGGATCGTCGAAGGCGCGCTGGGTTATATGGGCGTCGTGGTATGCTATCGGCGCTGATGTGGTGAATGCCTCGCTGCGTATGCAGGATTGGTGCGGCATCAGCCATAGATGCACATGCGCGAAGGCCGTCGTTTCAGCGGGGGCCTTCCGCACTTTCAGGCCCCGGATTGCGCGGGCGTCTATGAATGCTGGCTTCAGCGGTGGCTTGCCGTCAGGCAAATATCCATACGCCTGTCAGGTGCATGAAAACATGGCCTTTGCGACGCAATCGGATCGGCGATCGCATGTTGAGGATTGGAATCACGTCATGAATTTTTCTTGAGATATCAATGAAAAATCGACTTTCGACCCAACGGGAGAAGTATTGCGATATCAATAGTGGAACTCTGTCTAGGTGCGATCTGTTGATCTGAACTGAAATGGTCCCGGCGAAGTGTGATGCCAATATCGACACGACTCAACTGCGGATCACTTCCATAATCCGATGCACGTTCGTAGGGTCGGCATCCGGCGTGATGCCATGCCCTAAATTGAAGACATAAGGACCTTCCGAAAAAGCCTTCGCGATCCTTTTGGTTTCACCGACCAACGACTGACCACCGATCACCAGGAGGCCGGGGTCGAGATTGCCCTGTACGCAGCTGCCCACCTGAACACGCTCCGCCGCCCAATCGGCATCCACCGTTGAGTCGAGCGCAACGCAGTCCGCCCCCGTGGTCTCCGCGAAGCCAACGTAGCCATCTCCGGCACCGCGTGGAAAGGCGATGACCGGAACATCCGGCCATCTTGATTTCAATGATGCGATGATACGTCTTGCGGGTTCAATGGCATACCGGATGAATGCCTCTCCCGTAAGCGACCCCGCCCAACTGTCGAACAGCTTCACCACTTCTGCGCCCGCTTCGATCTGCGCCGAGAGATAGGATACCGTCGCGTCGGTCAGCAGCGCGATCAGGGAATCGAAAGTTTCGGGATCCGAGTTTCGCAATGCATGGGCGGGACGCTGGTCTACGGTGCCGCATCCCGCGATCATGTAGGTTGCCACGGTCCATGGCGCCCCGGCGAATCCGATAAGCGCGGTGTCCGTGGGTAAGGTGCCCGAAAGGATGCGAAGGGTTTCATAGACCGGAGCCAGGGTCAGGTGGATCTCGTCCACCGGTCTCAGCGCGGCCAGATCGGTGGAATCCGTCACGGTGGACAGGCGCGGCCCTTCACCCGCCTCGAAACTGAGTTCGATCCCGAGCGCATGGGGAACCAGAAGGATATCGGCGAACAGAATGGCCGCGTCAAATCCGAAGCGCCGAATTGGCTGGAGAGTGACCTCCGCCGCCAGATCGGGCGTATAGCAGAGCGTCAGGAAATCACCGGCCCGTTCACGGGTAGCGCGGTATTCCGGCAGATAGCGTCCGGCCTGGCGCATCAGCCAAACCGGCGGCGTTTGCTGAACTTCCCCTCGAATCGCCCGTAAGAGTTTCTTCTGGTCCGTCACCGCCGCTCCTCTGCCTCTCGCTTGGTTTCGCGGAAATCTGTCCAAGTCAACCCGGAACCGTTTGATGCCGCAGGGCGGGCAGGATAGGCAAACGTCATGATATCCAATCGGCCATTCAGGATCGCGACACGCGGGTCACCGCTCGCACTCGCGCAGGCGTATGAGGTCCGCGACCGGCTCATGGCCAGCTCACGGCTGGACGAAGATGCATTCGAGATCGTTGTTATTCGAACGAGCGGCGACCGCATCGTGGACCGAGCATTGAGGGATGTAGGCGGCAAAGGTCTGTTTACAAAGGAAATCGAGGAAGCCCTATTCGAAGGGGGCATCGACATCGCGGTTCATTCGGCGAAGGACATGCCCGCGGTCCTGTCTGCGGGTCTTGTTATCGATGTGTTTCTTCCCAGGGAGGACGTGCGGGACGCGTTCGTGTCTCACAGGCATTCCCGCATTGGCGATCTACCGGAAGGTGCCGTTGTCGGCACGTCCAGCGTCCGCCGCAAAGCCCAGCTTCTTCATCGGCGCCGTGACCTAAGGGTTGTTGGATTCCGGGGCAACGTGCAGACCAGACTGGCGAAGTTGGCCGACGGTATCGCGGATGCGACGTTCCTGGCGATGGCTGGTTTGAACCGGCTTGGGAATACGGTGAATGTACCGCATACACCGATCGATCCCGGGGAAATGCTGCCGGCTCCGGGGCAGGGCGCCATTGCCATCGAAAGACGGCAGGCTAATCTGGAGGCGCAGCGTCTGACGGAGCCGATCCGTCATCACGCGACATGCCTCCGCCTCATCGCGGAACGGTCCTTTCTCGCCGAACTGGATGGATCATGTGACACGCCGATCGCCGCTCTCGCCGAAATCAATGATGGCCTTCTGCGCCTACGCGGCGAAATCCTACGCCCAGATGGCTCTGAAGCTCTCCGCGACGAAATATCCGGCTCGGTTGATTCCGGGAACGATCTGGGAAGTGAACTGGCGAGGCGATTGCTTGGTCGTGCCTGCGAGGGTTTCCTGGTTCGGTCGAAATAGGATGCGGTGGGCGAAGCGATACAGGTCGCATTCAGGTTTTCGGGAGAAGAGCGTTCCCTAGCATATGCAGGTCAGAAAACGGCTCGGGCGATCAACCGATGCGATTGGTTTCCGCCAAAGCCTTTGCGATGGCCTGGTCCTACATAACGGGCACCACTTTTCCTGGGTTAAGGATGCCTTTGGGATCCAAAGCGGATTTCACCGCCCGCATAACGTCAAGGGCGACCGTGTCCTTTCGACGCCGCATCGATGGCAGCTTCGCCAGCCCGATTCCATGTTCTGCCGAAAAGCTTCCCCTGAGCGATAACGTGACGTTTTCGACCTGCTCGCGGATCGCGTCAATGACGTTCTGATCGCCCGAACTTGGGAAGACCATATAATGAATATTGCCGTCACCCAGATGCACTACCGCCATCGTCTCCGCATCCCTGTCCATCGAGGTAAGCACCTTCTCCATCTCCTCGAAGAAGGCGGGCACCCGATCGGTTGGAACGGCGACATCGTTATCGACCATTGGCAGGCGTCCCAGAACGATCTCGGCGGCGTCTTCCCGTCGTTTCCACATCTCGGCCCTCTGGGCTTCGGTACGGGCTACGACGGCATCGAGCACCAGCCCATCGTCCATGGCGCGGTCGAGTTCGGCTTCGAGATCGCTGACCACCGGAACGCTGCCGTCACCCGTCGGCGCGGCGTCAGCCGGCGCCGTCGCTCCGACCTCGAGCATGATGTTGACGTCATGTATCTTTTCAAAGGGCGCGCGGGCTCCGGCGATGTGGTTGATATGGTGTTCGATATATGCGCGGGGCATGTACTCGAACGCCTCCAGGGCACCTCCGGTGGTGGCCTGTAGCCGGTTCAGCAACGTAAGCGCGTCATGTAGACTCCTGGCCGCGACCATTGCTGTTGCATAGGCTTTCGGTTTGGGGAACAGTCGCAGTACCGCACCTGTGATAACGCCAAGTGTGCCCTCGGCGCCGATGAACAGATCGCGAAGATCGTAACCGGAATTGTCTTTGTGCAGCTCCGTCATCAGGTCCATGATCCGCCCGTCGGCGAGGACCACCTCAAGTCCCAGGCACAGCCCGCGTGTTGACCCGTAGCGCAGGACGTTCGAGCCGCCGGCATTGGTGGAGAGCGCCCCACCGACAAGCGCCGACCCTCGCGCACCGAAGGTCAGTGGAAAGACCAGGTCCTGCGCGTCACAGGCTTCGTGTAGCGATGAGAGGATCACGCCGGCCTCGACCACCGCGATGCGCGCCTCGCTTCGGATTTCCCGGATCGTGTTCATTCGGTCGAGTGACAGCATAATGGCGCCGCTTGCGAAGGTTCCGCCGGACAGGCCGGTATTGCCGCTGACCGGTACCACGGGAGTTCCGGTTTCGCTCGCAATCGCCATCACAGCCGAAACCTCTTCGGTCAGTCTAGGGCGTATCACGGCGACGGGGTCCGAGACATAGCGCTTCGTCCAGTCGGTTGTATACCTTGCGCATGCCTCGCCTTTCAGAACATGGTCGGGACCCACGGCTGCGGCAAGCCTTTCGCAAAGCTCCATTGCGATTCTCCTCTTGCGATATTCTGTCGAAATGCCCGGTTTTTGCTCTTCGGGCAAGCGGAACCGATTGCGGTATATGCCAATCGTGGTCCTTGCCCCTTCCACCGTCCATCGTCCCGGCGAAGTGAGAGGGGCAGTGAGATCGTCGAAGGTTGTTCAATGGCGCGGCGTTTTGTATTTTCGATGCCGGATCGTCGCCTTAAGGTGAGCCAGCGGATGGGGAGATGGGATGAACGGAATCGCGAAGAACTTTGTATCCTGCGAAGACTGTCCGATCGGATATAGAGCGGTCCGTTCCAGGTGCGAGCCGGACGAGTTGTCCCGGCTGGAGTAGGTCAAGCTTTACCGCAGTTTCGAGGCAGGCCAGCGGGTTGTGTGGGCTGGCGATTCGGCGCAGCTTACGATTTACCGATCACCCGCGAGGCGATGGCGGATTACCCTGGTCTGACGCTGGAGACGGTGAGCCGTCAGGTGACGGCATTGAAGCGTGATGGGGTTATTGCCCTGGAAGGATTGCGTAAGGTCGTGATCCCGGATCTCGGTGTGCTTGCCCGAGAGGCTCGAAGTGCCATCGCCTGATGGGAGTTGGACAGAAAGGGGTGGGTTTATCGGGCAGTTTCGTTCACCGGATTTCCAAGACGGACGGGTAACCCATGCGGCTAGGTTGTGTCCGTCAGAAAACTGCCAAGCTGCGGTTTTTTGCGGTAAATGACGGAATTCGCCTTGCGAAAAATCACCGGATATGGCAGTGGAGGTCTGGAGCCCGGAACGGACCGCGGGCCGTCTCCGGCTGGAGGATCCGGGGATGGTGGGCAGCGTTCGTTCGTGCCTCACTCACGCCCGGACCGGTGGCGCGTGATGCCTCACCCCGGATGCCGGCGGGTTCCCGCAGAGGCGCCCGCAGTCCTTCGACAGGCGGCGGCACCGGCCCATCCAGGCGAAGGTCCGCTCCACGGCCCACCGGCGGCAGGGAACCGTGAACCCTTTGACATCCTCCGGTTTTCCGACGGTCCCGGTCACGTTCGGCAACCCCATCCCCGCAGGCCGCTCCCGCGGCTTCGGACCCGGGTGGCCACCGTCGGCGAACGGCCTGCACACCGTGTGCACACCGTGGGCACCGTCTCCGGCGGCTCCGCGGTCAGGTCCGGTGCGCCGTCCCGGTCCTGGATGTCGGCGGTGTGAACCGTCATGACGACCGGCGTGCCGCCGGCGTCCACGATCAGGTGCCTTTTCCCCCTTCACCTTCCTGCCGGCGTGGTGGCCGCGGGGGCCGCCGCTCTCCGCGGTCCTCACCGACCGGCTGTCGACCGGGGCGGCGGCCGGCTCCGCTGAGCGCCCCGGACACCGCCGCGCGGGGTCCCGGAGACGATGCGCGGTACGCTCCGGGAGCCCGCTCCGCCGCCATGCGTGAAAATGGTTCCGGTCGGTGGAAAACGGTGGATATCCAGAGGGTGACGCACGCCACCGGCATCCCGTGGACAGGATATACCGGCCCCCGTCGGACACCGACCGAAGGTCGGCCCCGCGCGGCCGTCCCATCCTTCCCCGCTTCGGCGGCATCGGCCCGATGACGGTCCATTCGGCGTCGGTCAGGTCGTTTTGACCGTGGTCGTCCGGGCGCTTATGGAGCTGTTGGGTGGTCCTGTCCCGGGGCATGGCTCTCTCCGTATCTGGGTGCGTTCACCAACCGGAATGCCACATCCTGCGGGACCACTCAACTTATGGAACAAACTCTGAGTCCGTGAGTTTCAGGTCATATATGCCGACGGCGAACTGCGGATCTCCTCCAACTTGACCTGCGATGAAATGTGTTGCCATACCATGGCACTCGACTGAAACGCTGCCGCCGTCCCGATCTACGATGAGATTGCCGATCTGGTGATGCACGCTGTCAAAGAACTGCAGAAAACCGGCCCATGCATTGGTTAGGTCGTCGGGAGAAACGTCAGCCGGAGAGTCGCCGGAATAGGAGGAATAATCGACATGAACGGGAGAGGTCATCAGATTCCGGGCTGCATCCCAATCACATCTGTCAACGGATGCGAAGATTCGTGAGACGGTATTGGTGATTTCCAGAGTCATGTGCGTATGTCCTCACGTCGGGTCGTGCTGCGCGTCAAATTCGGATGTGACTTAGCTGCCGAGCGATCAGCGGCTACGCCATTCAGATCGTCCAGGCCACGGACTGTGAAGAGGTCCCGCCCGAAGGCGATGCCATGCTTGACGGTTTCGTCACCGGGTGCGTTCCCAGTATCGCGCGTCGGCGACCTCCGAGGGTCTATTCCCCCGTGAATATCGAAACATGGTTCCACTGCGCCTCTTCATCGATCACCTGAAAGTCGGAATTCGAACAGGCCGGTCCGCGATCCGCAACGGTATGAAGACAGGCGGTGCGTGTCGGTTCGCCACGCGCTCTTCCTCTCAGTGAAAATCACGGCTTGGGAAAAGCCGTTTGGCCTGTTCACGGGGATGCATGGCGCGCGGTGGCTGGCGACGGGGGAGAGGTGAGTTGTCGGCCTTGGCCTGGGTGATTCCGATGGCGTCGTCCATAGGATGGCCAAGATCAACAAGACGGTGCGACATGTCCTGAAAGTCCTGTGCGATCAGATGGACCACGATGCCATCGCGCTGCAGATGACCCGTGACGCGTAACAACCGCCCGGCCATGACAACGCGCCGGAACCTTTCATAGATCTTTGGCCAGACCACTACATTCGAAACACCGGTTTCATCTTCAAGGGTCAGGAAGATCACGCCCGAGGCCGTGCCGGGGCGCTGCCGGGTGATGACAAGACCGCAGATGTTGACCTGACCCGTACGCACCGTGCACAGTAATTTATCATGGGGCAGAAGGTCAGGCATGGACGGGCGCAGCAGCTCCATCGGATGTGCGCGAAGGCTAAGGCGCATCGAGACGTAATCCTCCACCACCTCTTCGCCCAGATGCATGGCGGGTAGGACCACATCCGGCTCCTCGATGATTTCACCATCCATCGGATCGTTCAGAAGCGGCAGAGCGCGTTGGCCACGGATCGCCTTGACACGCCAGAGCGCCTCGCGCCGGGTCAAACCCAGATCGGAAAAGGCATCGACCTCGGCCAGGCGTTCCAGGACGGCGGGAAGCAGTCCTGCGCGCAGCCAGAGCGCCTCGGGGTCGCGATAGCCATTGCCGCGGGTGGCAACGATCCAGTCCGCATCCTCTTCCCTGAAACCCTTGATCTGGCGGAAGCCGAGCCGTAACGCGAGCGCGCCATCCGACCGGCGTTCCAGCGCATTGTCCCAGGAGCTGTGATTCACGCAGATCGGACGGACTTCCACATCATGGTCGCGGGCATCCCGCACGATCTGTGCCGGCGCGTAAAAGCCCATCGGTTGGGAATTGAGCAGTGCGCAGGCAAAGATCGCCGGATAATGGCATTTGAGCCATGAGGATACATAGGTCAGCATGGCAAAGGCGGCCGCATGGCTTTCAGGGAAGCCATAATCGGCAAAACCCTTGATCTGGGAAAAGCAGCGTTCGGCCAGATCCCGATCATAGCCGTTGTTCAGCATGCCCTCGATGAACTGGTTCTTGAACCGTTCGATCGTTCCCACATTCCGGAAAGAGGCCAGAGACCGGCGCAGCCGGTCGGCATCTTCCGGCGAAAATCCGGCGCCCACAACGGCGATCTGCATCGCCTGTTCCTGAAACAGGGGAACGCCGAGGGTTTTCTCCAGTACCTTTTCAAGCTCGTGTCTGAGTGGCTCCGCCCTCTCGCGCCCCTGCCGGCGTTTGATATAAGGCTGTACCATACCGCCCTGGATCGGTCCGGGACGCACGATCGCGACTTCAATCACCAGATCATAGAAGGTGCGTGGCCGCATCCGGGGCAGGAAATTCATCTGGGCCCGACTTTCGACCTGAAATACACCAACCGCATCGGCCACGCATAACATGTCATAGGTGGCCCTATCCTCCTGCGGGACGGTGGCGATGGTCATCTCCCGCCCCTCGTGCCGTTCCATCAGGTCAAAGGCCCGCCGGATACAGCTCAGCATCCCCAGACCCAGAACATCGACCTTGAGAATGCCAAGCGCGTCGATATCGTCCTTGTCCCATTCGATGACCGTACGGTCGGCCATGGCGGCGTTTTCGATGGGACAAAGCTCATCCAGCCTGCCTTTGGTGATGACGAAACCGCCTACATGCTGGCTGAGATGGCGGGGGAAGCCGATAATTTCCCCGACCAGCCGGATGGTCTGGGCCAGACGTCGGTCCGTCGGGTCGAGGCCGAGCTCCCTGATCCGGCTCGGGTCGGCTCCCCTATTGGACATGCCCCATATCTGTCCGGAGAGGCATGAGGTCATGTCTTCGGAGAGCCCCATCACTTTCCCCACTTCGCGGATCGCGGCGCGGGACCGGAAATGGATCACCGTGGCGCATAGCTCGGATCGGTGGCGGCCATAGGTCCGGTAAATCCACTGGATCACCTCTTCGCGCCGCTCATGCTCGAAATCGACATCGATGTCCGGTGGCTCTCCCCGGTGTTTCGAGACAAACCGTTCGAACACCATGTTGATCTGATCGGGTCTGACATCGGTGATGCCAAGCGCATAGCAAAGAATCGAATTCGCCGCGGAGCCGCGGCCCTGGCAGAGGATGCCGATGCTGCGCGCGTAGTGGACGATGTCATGCACGGTCAGGAAATAGGCTGCGAAACCCAGCTGCTCGACCAACCCCATCTCTTTTTGCACCAGTTCACGACAGCGGTCAGGAATTCCTTCCGGGTAGCGCCGCTTCAGGCCTTCCTCGGTGAGCCGCGCCAGCCGGCGTTGGGGGTGCTCCCCTTCGCTGATTTCATCCGGGTATTCATAGGACAGATCGCTCAGGCAGAACGAGCAGCGTACCGCGATCTCCAGTGTGCGGCGCAGCGCACCGGGATGGCCGCGGAACATCCGCGCCATATCTTCGGGGCTTTTCAGGCGCCGCTCAGCATTGGGCAGAGCTTTACTGCCAATCCTATCGATGGTGATACGCTCGCGCATGCAGGTCAGTACATCGGCCAGTTGCCGGCGGCTGCCGTGATGCATCAGCACGTCCCCCACCGCGACCATAGGTGTGCAGAGGCGATGTGCCATCCGGGCGCAGGCATCGAGATGGGCTAGGTCGCTGCCATCATAACGTGGGACGGCGCCGAAGAAGACCTGGCCTGGAAAGTGGCGCTGGATGCTCTGGATCGGGGACCGGGCCTCCTCGATCCGCCCTTTTGGCAATGCGATAAGGATCATGCCGGCGCACCAATCCAGCATGTCTTTCAGATGCAGTTCGCACTCACCTTTCCCGGCCCTGAGCTTGCCGATGGTCAGAAGCCGGGTCAGCCGCTGATAGGCGGATCGGTCACGAGGCAGCGCCACCCAATCGACCGGGCTTTCGCGCAGAACCAACCGGCATCCGACAATCAGTCTAGGTGGCTTCGGCGCATCAGGGCGGAGGATTTTCCTGGGATCACCGTTCTCCTGGCGTGAGCTCGAATCCAACCTATGCCGCGATCGGATCCGAACCGTCATGGCATTCTCTTCATGGAGGCTGTTCAGGGCTCTGTAAGCCCGGACCACACCCGCCAACGAATTGCGGTCGGTGATGGCGATCGCTTCCAGGCCCAGTTCGGCCGCACGTATCACCATCTCCTCAGGATGTGACGCGCCTGTGAGGAAAGTGAAATTCGTTGTCACGCACAGTTCGGCATAGCCCCGGTTCAGGAGCGGTGAGGATGAATGAGGGTGGTCGGCCACCGTGCTCATGCGAACTCCCCGTGTACGAACCAGCCGGGGCATCGCGGGGTGTGATAGAGCCAGAGCCGCCGGCCCTGCATCGTCTCCACCTTCCAGTAATCACGGACGCCCGTTCGCCAGGCGTCGTCAATCAGCCACCATTCGGGCGCGATGCGCTCCGGCCCCGTCGCCCGGCCCACGGTCAGTGCCATGCGCCGCCAACGGAAGCGGGCGGGCGGGGTCGAACCAATGCCTGCGATGGGTTCGGGCGGAAAAAGCAGTATGGGGCGGGGGCGCAGGCCCGACCATCCCCGCTCGGCCCGCGAATAGGCGGCGGATGCGATGGAGAAGCCGCGTTCGGGAATATGGCTGTCGGCGGGCAGGAAACGCAGGATATTTTCGAGCCCGATGCGAATCCCGAGCCGTGTGATGAGATCGTCGAGTCCGTCACGATGCGCACAGTTTGAGGTATGGCTGATCTGTCGTGCTGGCAGCGGTTCGACCCGCACCGCTTCCAGCCTCATCCGATCGATCCCGTATCCGGCATCCACTTCGCCCACGCCGCGTTCGAAAAGTGGCAGGATGCCGCTTGGGTCGCGCGAGGGGCGCGCCAGCCGTAGCTCCACCTGCCGGTTTTCCTGATCGACCCGGCGGAGCGTCAGGCAAAGGACGCGCGCGCCCGCTTCCCGGGCATCCAGTTTGGTGCAGAGCCGACGGAGAAGCCGCGATGTGCCCGCAATCACATCTGCCGTTAGCCCGATCGGTTCAGGCAGGGTCATCCGTACCCCGTAATGGGGCGGCGAGGCCAGGGGAGAGATTTCTTCGGGCTGGTTGCCCAGGGTTTGATCGAGTCGCATCAGGGACACGGGCCCGAAACGGCGGGCAAGCGTGGCGCGGGGGATCCTGGCGAAATCGGCGATGCTGCGCAGGCCCAGCCGCTGAAGCACGGTGGTGACCTCCGTTTCCAGCCGCAGAGCCTCAACGGGCAGGCGGCCAAGCGTCTCCAGCATGTCGCCGGACCCGGCGATTCCGCCGCCATGGCGCGCTAGCCCCCAGGCTGCGCCGCGGGTATTGGCCAGCCCGATCTCCGCTGTCAGGCCGGACCGACCCAACCGATGCTTGAGATCATCGACCAGCTCTTCCTCTCCACCGATCAGATGCGCCGAGCCGGTGATGTCGAGAACCAGCCCGTCACGCCCCTCAATCCCCACCCAGGGACAATAGCGCATCGCCCACCGGCACAGCATCAGGAGGAATCGTCGGTCGGCCCGGGGATCCGCCGGACGCGTTATCAGATCGGGGCAGTAGACGAGCGCATCTGAACAGGACATGCCACGCGACAGCCCCCGTGCCTCAGCGGCTTTGTTCAGGCAGTACAGCCACTTGGCGTTGTTCTGATCGAGAATCAGCGCAAACGGTGCCTCAGCCGGCCGCGCCCTCAGAACCCGATCGCTCGCCAGCCGGGGGAACCAGAGCGATAAGACGCGTCTTGTGATTCCATCGAACATTCCAGATTCCCAATGTTCCTGATTTGTTCTTTATTAATTCCCACTTCTGGTGAGTCAAGCCATCAGGATTGAAAACCGGTTTGCAGAGCCATCGGGTTTCGGCGGCATTGCTGCCCATGCCTTCGGGAATAATCGCGAGCGCCCGGGTCCCACCCTGTTTCGCGGCAAGCTGCAGACGCCGTCCGGCGGTCAGACCGAGCGGTTTGGTCAGTTCCATCACCACCAGCGTCACCGCTCCGGAACGCAGCGCTTCTTCGGCCACGGCCAGAACCTCGATCTGATCCTTGCCGGTGGCGACCAGAAGATCGCCGGGGTTGAGAATCGGGAAGAAACCTGACGGGTTCAGTTCCACGCTCAGCCAGGTCTCGCGTACCCAGAGTACCGTCCCGCCGCTATAGGCCGCCAGAACGAAGGCGAAAAACGGCGCTCCCGGCCCGCAGACCTCGTGGGTGCGGTGCGGTGCGGGAGGGTAGATAGCGGTGAATTCCTTTGACATGATCTCGGATTACAGGGGTATGTATCACCTTGCCGAAGGCGAACGGAGCCTCCCGCCAGGGGACCATCCTGTGGAAAACCACGTTGGCGAACGGCTCCACTTCGATGCCGGTGGCTTCTTCAAGACCATTGCATTTGAAAACGCGGCCTCGAGCGACAGTATCCGGTGCGCTGAACCGGTCATCGCTCGCGAGCCTTGACGACCAGTTCCACCACTTTCGGGCCCAAACGGTCGACGACAAGCGCAACTCCCTCTCGGTTCGGGTGGAGTCCGTCCGCCTGCAGAAGATCCATTCGTGGCAACCCACCATCCTGAGCGCCGGCGATCGGTGCGAAGAAGCGCTCGATGAACAGGATCCCAAACTCGCTGGCGAGATCGGGAAATATCGCATCGAACCTGGCCTTGTATTCGGGTCCGTAATTCCCGCTCGCGGTGAAGCCGACCAACAGGACAGGGATATCGGCATCCCCGGCGATCCTCAGGATTCCCTCAAGATTCCGGCGTGTGACCGACGGTTTGATGCCCCTCAGCATATCATTCGCCCCAAGGGCCACGATGAGCGCGTCGGTATCCTCCGTCAGGGTCCAGGCGATACGGGCGAGTCCACCCTGCGTGGTATCGCCGCTTACGCCGGCGTTGACGATCACCGCGTCGGTTCCGTCAATGTCCAACCAACGCTGTAATTGCGGTACAAAGCCCTCTTCCGGCGGCAATCCGTAACCCTGGGTCAGGCTGTCGCCAAGCGCTGCGACGGTCATCGTGCTGGCATGGGTTGTCCCGACTCCCAGGATGATCGCAAGCAGCAGGTTGCACAGGAAGCGCAGCGCCCCATATCCAACCATGTTGATCCTGCAACGGGAGCCTGACATGTCTGAATCCGTCGTAGAGCTGAGAGATGCGCAGTTTGCCCTCGACGGGAACGCTGGCCGGGTCGAGATCCTCAAATCGATCGATCTGGATGTCGCCAGGGGCGAAACCATCAGTCTTGTGGGGCCTTCGGGTTCTGGCAAATCTTCCCTCCTGATGCTCGTTGGCGGGCTTGACCGCGCAACGGGTGGATCCGTCAGCGTCCTGGGTCACGACCTGACGGCGATGGATGAGGACGCATTGGCGCGGATGCGTCGAAGACATATGGGCATTGTTTTCCAGTCATTCCACCTGATTCCAACAATGACGGCATTGGAAAACGTAGCGATACCGCTGGAACTGGCGGGAAGACATGACGCCTTCGATCGTGCGGAAGCCGAACTGGAAGCGATGGGGCTGGCGGATCGCGCGCGCCACTATCCGGCGCAGATGTCAGGAGGTGAACAACAGCGCGTCGCACTCGCGCGCGCTGTCGCGCCGAAGCCTGATATTCTCCTGGCCGACGAGCCCACCGGCAATCTCGATCTATTGACCGGGGAGGCTGTAATAGACCTGCTTCTAGGCATGGTTGAACGTGATGGATCCACACTCATCCTCGTAACGCACGCCCCCGAACTGGCCATACGCTGTGACCGGGCCATCCGACTGGTGGATGGACGTCTGGAGACCGGGGCGCAGCTGGACGCCGCGCGATGAATCTCCCCGTTGCCATTGGAATCGCGAGGCGGGAACTGCGCGGCGGCGTGCGTGGCTTTCGCGTTTTCATCGTCTGTCTCGCGCTGGGTGTCGCCGCCGTCGCTACGGTGGGCCAAATTCGTCACTCGATCGAAGCGGGGCTGAAGCAGGAAGGAGCGATCCTTCTAGGTGGTGACGCGGAAATCCAGCTCACCTACAGGTTCGCCTCCGATGCCGAACGCGCGTGGATGGAGGCGAACGCGGATGCCGTATCCGAAATCGTCGATTTTCGATCCATGGCCGTGGTAGAGGGAGATGGGGAAACCGATCGGGGACTGACCCAGGTAAAGGCTGTTGACGACCTTTATCCGATCCTTGGCGAAGTCCGGCTTCAGCCGGAGCGCGAGCTGGACGAAGCGCTGGATGGCGACGGAGATTTTCCGGGTGCGGTTATGGACCCGGTGCTCATGGATCGTCTGGGGCTGGATATCGGCGAGACATTCCGTCTGGGAACGCAGGAATTCACGCTTTCCGCCGCTCTGTTAAATGAACCTGACGGTGTTGTGGGCGGCATTGGGCTGGGGCCGAGAACCATCGTCAGAACGGATGCGCTGGCTGCTTCAGGTCTCCTTCAGCCGGGAACATTGTTCGAGACTTCCTATCGTTTGCAGATCCCCGCCGAGGTCGGACTGGAAGCGCTTAAAGTCGTTGCTACGGAGAATTTCGATGGTGGCCTGCGCTGGCGGGACAGCCGCAACGCGGCACCCGGAATCAGTGAATTCGTGAACCGGCTTGGGGCGTTCCTGGTCTTGGTCGGACTTGCGGGGCTGGCGGTTGGTGGAGTTGGAGTGGCGGCGGCTGTCCGTAGCTATCTGGACGAAAAGATCGCCGTCATTGCGACGCTCAAGACAATCGGTGCTGAGACACGTACGATTTTCATGGCATACGGGCTTCAGACCGCCACGCTGACTCTTCTGGGCATCGCGCTGGGTCTGACGCTTGGACTGCTTGCCACATTCTCTCTTCTGCAGATTGCCGAGAGCCATTTGCCGGTTCCGGTCGTGCGATCCGTTGATATGATGGCTTTGGCTGAGGCCGCACTCTACGGAATTTTGGCCGCCGCGCTGTTCACGATCTGGCCGTTGGCGCGAACCGAACGCATTCGGGCCGCCGCGTTGTTCCGGGATCGGATTTCCTCTGGAATGAACCTTCCCGGAGGGCGGTATCTCGCGGTTCTCGCCGCGGTTCTCGCCGTGTTTGTGGGCACGATAGCGGCTTTTTCCGGTGTTCCGCGCCTCGCGCTGTGGTCTGCCGCGGGTCTGGTAACCGCTTTCTTCGCGCTGCTGCTGGTCTCGATGGGATTGCGAACGGCGGCGCGCCGGGTCGCGCGGGCTCGCTCGGTGCGCTGGCTCGGCACGTTGAGACGGGCGCTTGGATCGATAGGGGGGGCGGGCAGTGAGGCGGACTCGGTGGTGCTGTCCCTCGGATTGGGACTCAGCGTCCTCGCGACCATCGGCCAGATCGACTCAAACCTTCGAGGT
The DNA here is from genome assembly GCA_965201085.1 of uncultured Rhodobacter sp. GTDB lineage: Bacteria > Pseudomonadota > Alphaproteobacteria > Rhodobacterales > Rhodobacteraceae > JAPOUP01. Next base: position 15,065 of record CBDAVS010000053.1, read on the forward strand.
GCGATCAGCCAGGAACTGCCGGAAATCGCGCCAAGCTATTTTGTGGTGGACATCCAGACCGATCAGCTCGGGCCTTTCTTAGGTGGCCTCGGGCATGATCTGGATGTGAACCGGGTGGATACCGCACCGATGCTTAGGGGTGTGATTTCCCGAATCAATGGACGTCCGGCTCTGGACATCGCTGGCGAGCACTGGGTTCTGCAGGGTGATCGTGGTATCACATATTCCGATTCGCCGCCGAGCGGAACGGAGATCACCGAGGGCTCCTGGTGGCCGGAGGAATACGATGGTTCGCCCCAGATCAGTTTCGCTGCCGAGGAGGCCACCGAGCTGGGACTGGTTCTTGGTGACCGGCTTACCGTGAACGTGTTGGGACGGGATATTGAAGCCGAAATAACCAGCTTCCGGGAGGTTGATTTTTCCTCCGCCGGAATCGGTTTCATCCTTTCCATGAACCCCTTGGCGCTATCGGGAGCTCCCCATAGCCATATCGCAACCATCTATGCGGAGGCAAAGGCCGAAGCCAGATTGCTGCGTGATTTGGGGCGAGCCTATCCCAACATCACCATGATCCGGGTGCGGGACGCGATTTCGCGGGTGAGCGAGGTTCTCGAAGGCGTCGCCGCCGCAACCTCCTATGGTGCGCTTGTGTCGTTGCTGACCGGGCTGGTTGTTCTGGTCGGCGCCGCCGCCGCCGGCGAACGCGCCCGGCGCTTCGAGGCTGCTGTGCTCAAGACCGTCGGAGCTTCGCGCCGAACGATTCTGCTGGGATTCGCACTGAGGTCGGCACTGTTCGGGCTTGTGGCCGGCGTGGTGGCGGTCGCGGCCGGGTGTGCGGCCGGATGGGGTGTTATGACGTTCGTTATGGAAAGCCGGTTCACGTTCGACCCGTTTTCGGCATTGGCCATTGTGTTGGGTGGTGCGCTGACGACCCTCGTCGCGGGTCTGATATTCGCCTGGAGGCCGCTTTCGGTACGTCCGGCGCATGTGCTTCGAACGAGCGATTGACTTCAGACGCGGAGAGCGCGCCCGTTCTTCATGCCGCCAGAACCATTGTGTCGGTTTTCACGCTCTGGCTTTGTACCAGCCTGGCGTTTGGCAGATCGTTCGCCTCCGCTCGATGAACGGCGCTTTCACGGTCAAGGCCATGATCCAGCCAACGACACACAAGCCGCTGCCTGAGTTCATCCAAAGGGACATCAAGAAAGACGCCGAAATCCCAGAGGCCGCTTAGCTCACTCCACGGTAAGTGGTTCAGCAGCAGGTAGTTTCCCTCCACCACGGCAATGGACTTCTCCGGTCCAATGACAGCGCTGCCTGCGACCGCGATATCGCGTGCGCGGTCGAATGTTGGAATGATGACCTCGTCTTCAACGGCGAGACGCCGAACCGTCGTCAGGAATCCGGTGGAGTCGAAGGTTGCCGGAGAACCTTTGCGGGTCAGCAGACCACGCATTTCCAAAATGCGGTTGTCAAGATGGAAGCCGTCCATCTCAACCAGCGCGGCCCTGTTCCCTAGCGTGCGAACAAGCGCTTCGGCTAAAGTGGACTTTCCCGCACCCGGTGGGCCGGCGATTCCAACCAGTGTCCGCCGACCCTTTGGCCGCAGCGCCGCGGCACGGGAAGCCAAGTCGTCGGAGTGGATCATATGTCCTGCTGCAGTCTGCTCTGACAATTCGATTTGCCCCTCTGCTACCATTCAATTCGACAGGAGAGCCCAATTCCCGATCAGTCGTTCGGGATACCTGTCTGACGCCGGAGAATGGCGCACATTCGTTTCGTCGTTCGCAGACCTATACACCTGTGCGCATTTCAATTTGAAGTGCCATGATGTTCTGTGGGTTGGTCATGCAGCGAGTGTTTCTCCCCATGACATGAAATGAAAGGGAACCCCCGTTCCGCTCTGAAGTGCAACACCGTTGATGGTGGGAAGCCGCGTTTCGGGTGCGGCATCCTGCGAACCGGCCGGATAACGGCGACAGTCCCTGTGTGAACAATGGGAAGAGTGTCATGCCCGAGGGCTACCGTCATCTGACCTTCGACGGAAGATGCCGGATATACGCGACGGGGAAAGGCGGGCTTTCGAACGGGGCCATCGCCGGGCGGCCGGGCCGCCATCCGGCCACCATATCGCGGGAGATCCGACGCAACGGCGGCGGGCGGGGATACCGGCAGGGACAGGCGTGGAGGAAGGCCACCGGGCGCCGGAGCGAGGCCTCTTCGGTCCCGGGGAAGCTGACGGAGGAGCGCTGGGCGAAGGTCGTGGCGAAGCCGGGGAGGGCTGGAGCCCGGAACAGGTCCCGGGGCGTCTCCGGCTGGAGGACCCCGGCATGGTCGGCCGTCAGCGGATATACGGCCTCGTACGCGCGGACGGCGGGGACGGAGGAACGCCTTGCGGGCACCTGCGGCGGCGGGGAAAGGAACCGGACTGGCAGGGTGGTCGCCACGCGGGCCGGGGTCACATCCCGGGCCGGAGGGACATCCCGGAGCGCCCGAAAGAGGGCGGGGCGAAGGCGGGGATCGGCGACCGGGAAGCGGACACGGTGATCGGCGGGGGAAACGGCGGTGCGGTGGTGTCGCCTGTGGACAGATGCCCGGAATTCACGCCTGTCCGACGGGTTGACGGAAAGAGGGCGGAGGCGGCCGGCGGGGCGATGACCGACCTTCCCGAGGGGCTCGGCGCCAGGGTCCACACGATCACGGCGGACAACGGCAGGGAGTTCGCGGGGCACGCGAAGGTGGCGAAGGCGCTGGAGGCCGATTTCCTCCTCCCGACGCCCCACCACTCGTGGGAGCGGGGCCTGAACGGGCACACCAACGGGCTGCCGCCCCGGTACCTACCGAAGGGGACCGACCTGCGGCAGGTCACGGACGCCCGCGTGAAGCGGGTCCAGGACATCCTGAACGCGCGCCCCCGCAAGGCGCCCGGCCACCTGACGCCGGCGGAGGCTTTCGCCCGGGCGCGGCCTCCCTGAGGCGCTTCGCCCCGTGGGCCGACGGGGGAGAGGGAATTCCGCAGGCGCGCCCGCCCGGTTTCGGTCGGGCCACCCCCCCACCCCCCCTCGCTCCGGAGGCGGGCCGGTGTTGCACTTCGGACTGGAAGTGGGGGAATTATATAGTGTCCGCCAGAAAACTGCCAAGCTGCGGTTTTTTGCGGTAAATGACGGAATCCGCCTTGCGAAAAATCACCGGATATGGCAGTCAGGGGGTGGATTCGCCACCATATGCCGCGGAATCCGCCAATCCTCCCCTTCAGGAGGCTCCCATGCGCAGGGTCCACGACACCCGGCGGAGGTTCGACGCCCCCGACATCCCGAAGATCAGGCCGACCGTGAAATCGAGGGACGACATCCCGGCGATCCTGATCGGCCTCCAGGACCCCTGCGGCGACGAAGGGACCCGAAAGCGGCTGTCCGGGCTTCCGGGTCGGCAGGCCGGGGATGGAACCGTTGACCATCCCGGTGCCGGGGGTCGTGAAGCAGGGTCCCGGGTGCGGTTTCGACCGGCTTCGGGAACCGGCGAACCAACACATCCCGATCCGGCGAAGGCCGGAGGCCGGGCCACGGCCCGTGGGAAGGGGGCGGATACGGATACGAATACCGGCGTCTGGTGGACAGCGTGTCGCTCCCCTCGCCGGAGCTTCCCGCCGAGGTCGGAAGGATGGTCGTGGAGAGGGGCCACAGGGTGGCCGCGGAAAAGCCTGGCGCCGCGTCGCGCGGCCGACGTCATTCCTTCGTGGCCGGGACCGACGTGCATCATCCGACCGACCGCAGCCTGCCGATGGACGCGGCGCGGTGCATGGTCCGGGACGTGTCCCGGGCCTGTCACTACCACATACCTGACCGGTTCATTCCCTTCTCCGCTCCGTCCGGGCCCGTATGGCCCTGGCATGGGTTTCCGCGACGTTGAGGATGCGCAGGCCTTGCCATGGCTTCCGGGTTCCGGGCAGGGGCTGGCGCTTCGTCGGGCGGAACCCGGCGAGGCCGGCGACGGGCGTGAGGTGGCGCGCCACGGTCCTGTCCGGCTCCGGCGGCGCCCTCTGGCCGATGACGCGCCCGTACGCGGCGTGGATGACCACCGCCCCGCCGCTTTCCGGGCTTACGTGCCGCTCCGCCGGGCTGTCGGGGCTCTCCCGCGCCGGAAGCTGGAGGTCCCGGACCCGGACCGCGGTTATCGCGTCGAAGGCGAGGCATCCGCGCAGGTCACTGGCGGCGTCGGGCCTGAGCCGCGCGGCTGGCGGCAGAAGGAACATCTCTGGAAAAAGCTCTGGAAAGGCTACCTCCGGGCCGCACACGCGCTGGATATCGAAGGGAAAGGCCGGGGTCCCGGATGAGCCCGGCGTTCCCGTCCGCGTGCCGGGGACCGTCACGGATTCCTCCCGCACCGTTCCGTCATGTGGGAGGGGAGCGACGTGGACGTGGCGGTCCCCATGGGCGGGGAGGCGCGGGCCCGGTTCGCCGACCTGTAGGTGGTGAGCTTCGACAGGGGTCCGCACAGTCCCCCCGGACCGGTTGGGGCCTGCCGGGATGCCGGAGCCGACGCGATGCCCCGCAGGGGCAGGCTGTCGAAGGCGGACCGCGTCCGGGAAAGCGGGGCGCGGCGCGCCCACGCCGCGGGCGGGTCGGCCATCAGCAACCTGGAGCACCGTGGCCTCGACCGGGTGCGGAGCCACGGAAAGGAGGATTTCGCCGGCGTCGTGGCGCTGGCGGTGCTGGCCGCGAACGTCCACCGCCCCGGCCTGATGCCGCCGGCGAGGGAGCGCCCCGTGCTCCCCGCCGCCGCCTGACCGGGGCGTCCACCGGTAAACCGGCCCATGGAAGGTCCCGCCGCTGCGGGGCCCGCACCGGCGTGCCCGCGGAGGTCCGGATGTTCACCATATGTTCCCGCCCCCGACCGTCCCGGCGTCGCCCCGACGGGCCCGGCCAGGGTCCCGTGAAGCCGGAATCCGCCAGATTCGGCCCTGTCACCGGAAAAGCACGGGGTTTTCTGGCAGACACTAGTTTGTGAGGCTATGTAATTCGTATGTGGATGGGTATGCGATGGTTCGGTTCAGATACGTTGGAATGGTTGTGTGCGGCGGAGGCGGAGGGCGCGGGTCGCGCTCTGCGCAGGAAAATTGCTTCGGTTACGGATCCCGACCCAAACGCGCCACAGCCCACCGCGCTGCATCCGAAACCGCCGGGTCGGCGTCATCCAAATGATCTTGTGCGGCAACTCCCAGTTCCGGTATGCCGGAATTTCCGATAGCGTAGAGAACGTTGCGCACGAACCGGTCCCGCCCAATCCGCTTGATGGGCGAACCGGAGAATTTATTGCGGAAAGCCGCGTCATCCAACCCCGCCAGTTCCGTCAAGGACGGTGCCGCCAGATCCTTCCGCGCCGTGTAGCGATGCTCGCGGGCAGCCGCCGCGAACTTGTTCCACGGACAGACCGCAAGACAGTCGTCACAGCCGAAAATCCGGTTGCCGAGCGCCGGACGCAGATCCTCGTCCACCGGTCCGCGATGCTCGATCGTCAGGTAGGAGATACAGCGTCGGGCATCCAGCTGAAACGGTGCCGGAAACGCGTTGGTCGGGCATATGTCAAGACAGGCTGTGCAGGTTCCGCAGCGCTCGGATTCGGGTGGGTCAGGCTCCAAGTCGGCGGTTGTGAAGATCGCACCGAGAAAAAACCAGTTTCCAAGATCTCTGGCCAACAGGTTCGTGTGCTTACCCTGCCAGCCAAGCCCCGCAGCCTGCGCAAGCGGCTTCTCCATAACCGGCGCGGTATCGACAAAGACCTTGATTTCATCGTCCGGGCTTCGCTCCAAAAGCCATCGCCCAAGGCGCTTGAGGCGCTTTTTCACCAGATCATGGTAGTCGCGGTTCTGTGCGTAGACCGAAACCGTCGCCCGGTCCTGCCGCCTCAGAACCGCCAAAGGGTCATGGAGGGGTGTGTAGACTTCCGCAAGCATTATAACCGACCGGGCTTCGGGCCATAGCTTGGACGGATTGCCGCGCCAGATGGCCCGCTCTGCCATCCACCGCATCTGACCGTGCCTGCCCTTCACCAGAAAAGTCTTCAACCGCTCGGCAATTCCCGCCACCGAATCCGGTCGCGCCACGCCGACTTTCGAGAACCCGATCTCCAGAGCCTGCACCACAAGCCGCCGCTTAAGCTCGGACGACATCGGCCCCCGTCTCATCTGATGGCGGACGTTCGATGCAAGGTTCGGACACAGCGGTCGATGCGTTCCACGCTAAGGAGTCAGAAATCCAGATTCGCATAATACTCAGGTGGAGGGAAACCCGGTACCAGATCGGCGAGAATGCTGCGAAACGCCGGTCGCGATTTGATCTTCGCATACCAATCCTTGACGGACGTGTTCCGACTCCAATCCACATCCCGGATGTAATCAAGCGTCGAAAAATGCGCGGCGGCGGCGAAATCGGCCAGCGTCATCGTATCGCCCGCCACCCAGCTCCGATGGTCAAGAAGCCACCCCATGTAATCTATGTGAAACTTGATCGCCTGCGACCCCGATTTCACCTTTTCGGAATCGGGATGGCCTCGACCGGATAGTTTCTTGTAGATCCGCTCATATAGCAGTTTCGACGTCACCTCGTTATGGAATTTGTCGTCAAACCAACTGATCATCCGCCGCACCTCGTGTCGAATCAGTGGATCGGAGGGCATCAGTGAGGGCTCGGGATAGATTTCCTCCAGATATTCGCAGATCGCGCCGCTTTCGGACAGTACCGCGCTGCCAAGTCTAAGGACAGGCACCTTGCCCGCGGGATTTCGGCGCAGAAAGTCGGTGTTGCGTTCCCAGTAGCGCTCTTCAACGAGTTCGACTTCAAGTCTCTTTTCGGCAAGGGACAGTCGGACCTTGCGACAGAAGGGCGATAGAGGGCTATGAAAGAGTCGGATCATCTTAAGCAGTCATACATTGATTCGCGGCATCAATGAAGCGAAAGCAGGGGCGTTTCAACTCTCGAAGCAGTCGTCGCGGCCGTCAGAGAGAATTATCGCGGCCCCATCGGCGATGGTGACCGCACGGCGGTTCTGGAAATCCGTCGGCTGGGTGGCCGAACGGTTCTTGGGAGCCGGTAAAACCGCGGCGAGATGCGCGGCCTGCATCGCGTTTAGCTTCGACGCGGAAACCCCGAAATATTTCCGTGCGGCCGCCTCCACGCCAAAGACCCCTTCATCGAACTCAGCTACGTTGAGGTAGACTTCGAGAATTCGCCGCTTGGTCCAGATGGCTTCGATGGCTGGCGTGATAAAAGCCTCCAGAGCCTTGCGAATCCTGCTATGCCCGTGCCAGAGCAGAACGTTCTTGACTACCTGCTGGCTGACGGTTGACGCCCCGCGTCTTGACCCTTCCTCGATCGCCGTCCGAATCTCGTTTAGATCGAAGCCCCAATGAAGGCAGAAATTCGCGTCCTCCGCCGCAACCGCTGACCGGGCCATTACGGGAGCGATGGTGTCCATCGGAACCCAGTCGCGCTCGATCCCGCCCAATCGAAGCCTCTCCGACAGAATATACGGGGTGACCGGCGGGTTCACGAACCGGTAAACCAGAAGCACGAGCAGGATCAGGCCCACCAGTCCAAGACCCACCCGAATCGACCAGCGTCGGGCATATGGCAGCCACCCGGTCCAGGCTGCCTTACTCAACCAATTCGATTTCGACGGTTTACCGCACTTCGCCATTGTCGCATCCCAACTACAGGCCCGGTCGGTAAGTCAAGCCACCGGATTCCGAACCTGCTGAAAGCGATTTTCGGCGCTCACCGAGCGGAAGCGCCGAATGGTCTCCCATCGATCACATCGGAGCGAAGCGTTCAGGCGATCCGGGCCTCTCGGGAATCGTGAAGTGGATGCGCCAGATGCGGTAGCATCTCCTTGGGGCAAACCTGCAGAAAGTGGTTGATCGCCTCGTCCCAGTTCTGTAGGAGATCCTCCGCCTTGCGGCTGCCGGTTTCTTTGGCGTGGCGCCCTACGAGCGATTCCAGCTCTTTCCGCCAATGCGCGGCCACCACCGGACCAACCACCAGGGTATCCATGTTCATGTAGTCCAGCGCCGTGCCCTCCGGATCATGGATATAGGCCATGCCACCCGTCATTCCAGCCCCGAAATTCGCGCCAATCCGACCCAGGATCACAGCGGTACCACCGGTCATATATTCGCAGCCGTTCGGGCCGCAGCCTTCGACAACCGCATTCGCGCCCGAGTTGCGCACGCTGAATCTCTCACCCGCTCGTCCAGCAGCAAATAGATGGCCATCCGTCGCGCCATAGAGCACGGTGTTGCCGATGATCGTATTCTCCGATGCGGTGAGATTGCTGGCCAGCTGGGGGCGGAGCACGATGATGCCGCCGGAAAGACCCTTGCCGACATAGTCGTTCGCATCGCCGGATATTTCCAGTTTCAGTCCGCGCACCGAGAACGCGCCGAGCGACTGGCCCGCCGAACCCGTCAGCTTTACCGTCAGATGGTCCGGTTGCAGCGAGTTGCGCATTCCGAAGCTGCGCACGATGTGGCTCGAAACCCGGGCGCCCACCGAACGATGAGTGTTTCGCACGGAATACTGGAGCTGCATTTTCTCGCCTTCGTCGAGGAAAGGAGCCGCATCCTTGACGATCTCGGCATCAAGAGTGTCAGGAACTTCATTGCGAAGCCTGCCGCGGTCATAAACGAGGTCCGCAGCGCCATCGACGGTAATCAGCATCGGATTGAGGTCGAGATCGTCGAGATGCGCGGCGCCGCGGCTGACCTGTGACAGCAGATCGGCGCGGCCGATCACCTCGTCGAGTGATCGCGCTCCGATCGAAGCCAGGATCTCGCGGACTTCCTGAGCGTAGAGCGTGAACAGGTTCACGACCTTGTCCGCCGTGCCGGTGAATTTCTCGCGAAGCCGCTCGTCCTGGGTGCATACCCCCACCGGGCAGGTGTTCGACTGGCATTGCCGCACCATGATGCAGCCCATGGCGACGAGCGCCGCGGTGCCGATGCCATATTCCTCCGCGCCGAGCATCGCGGCGATCACGATATCCCGGCCCGTGCGCAGACCACCGTCCGTTCGCAGTGTTATTCGGTCCCGCAGGTGATTCATGCTCAGGACCTGGTGTGTCTCGGCCAGCCCCATCTCCCATGGCAGACCGGCATATTTGATGCTGGTCGCCGGGGAAGCGCCGGTACCGCCGTTATGGCCGGAGATCAGGATGACATCCGCTTTCGCTTTCGCTACGCCGGCGGCGATGGTGCCAACGCCGCTGGCGGCGACGAGCTTCACGCAGACCTTGGCACGCGGGTTGATCTGCTTGAGATCATAGATCAGCTGCGCCAGATCCTCGATCGAGTAGATGTCGTGATGCGGCGGTGGCGAGATCAACGAAACCCCCGGCGTCGAATGCCGAAGCCGTGCGATGAGCTTCGTCACTTTCATACCCGGAAGCTGCCCGCCTTCTCCGGGCTTGGCTCCTTGGGCGATCTTGATCTCAAGCTCCTCGCAGTTATTGAGATACTCCGCGGTCACGCCGAAACGGCCCGATGCCACCTGTTTGATCTTCGCGGAGGGATTGTCGCCGTTGGGCTCGGGAGAGAAATGCGCGGGATCCTCTCCGCCTTCTCCACTGTCCGACTTCGCGCCGATCCGGTTCATGGCGATGTTCAGGGTCTTATGCGCTTCCGGCGAAAGCGCTCCAAGCGACATGCCGGGAGTCACGAATCTTCGACGGATCGAGGTAATTGACTCGACCTCTTCCAGCCGGACGGGTTCACCCAAATGTTTGATGTCCAGAAGATCGCGCAGATGGATGGGTGGACTGGACCGCATCGCTGAAGAATATCGTTTCCATAAATCATGGGACGCCTTCTGGGACGCCATCTGCATCAGATGCATGGACCGCGCTTCCCAGGCGTGGGTTTCGCCTGAAACCCGGGCTTTGTAGAATCCTCCGACCGGAAGCACATCCTGGCTCCGCAGCCATCCATTGGCATGTGTCTCCAGGAGCTTTTTTTCGATGCCGCTGACGCCGATGCCGGAAATCCGGCTCGACATACCCGGAAAGTAATCCGCCACCATGGCACGGCTGAGACCAACGGCCTCGAAATTCAGCCCGCCGCGATAGGAACTGATGATCGAAATACCCATTTTCGACATGATTTTCAAAAGCCCCTGGTCGATCGCGTGGCGGTATCGCCTCATCGCTTCGGTCAGGGTCATGTCAAGAAGTCCGCGTCCGATTCGATCCGCCAGGCTGTCCTCGGCCAGATAGGCGTTGACGACGGTCGCGCCACAGCCGATGAGAACCGCGAAGTAATGTGGGTCGATGCACTCGGCGGATCGAACGTTCAGCGAGCAGAACGTCCTGAGACCTTTACGGGTCAGCCACGAATGCACCGCGCTGGTGGCGAGAATCATCGGCATGGGTACCCGGTCGGATCCCTGGTGCTGGTCGGTCAACACGATGTGACCCGCTCCGGACCGGACGGCGTCCTCCGCTTCAATCCTGATCCGCTCAAGTCCACGACCCAGTTCGCCAGCATCGCCCAGATCGAAGCAGCAGTCTATTTCGACGACATATTCGCCAAGCCTTTCGACAAGAAGGTCGAACTGCGCATTGCCGACGAACGGCGAGTCAAGAACCACGATCTCGGTCTGGCTGGAATCCTCGTCCAGCACGTTCTTGAGATTGCCGAAACGGGTCTTCAGGCTCATCACCCGGTGTTCCCGAAGCGAGTCGATCGGAGGATTGGTGACCTGGCTGAAATTCTGCCGGAAGAAATGACTCAGAGGGCGATAGCGCTTCGATAGAACGGCGCTCGGCGTGTCGTCTCCCATCGAGGCGACGGTTTCCTTTCCCTCCACCACCATCGGCGCAAGGATCTGCTCCAGATCCTCGAGGCTGAATCCGGCGGCGATCTGCCGTCTGCGAAGCTCGCTTCCGCTGAACAGCGCCCGTTCGGATACGTCCGCCAGATCATCGTCGAGTTCCGTTATCCTCCCGACCCATTCGCTGAAGGGCTGACCGGCCGCGAGCCTGTCCTTGATTTCGGTGTCGTGATAGAGTTTTCCGGATTTCAGGTCGACTGCGAGCATCTGGCCCGGCCCGAGCGCACCCTTTTCGGTCACCTTGGCTTCTTCGGTCGGAATCATACCGACTTCCGATCCGGCGCAGACCAATCCGTCGGCGGTCACGACATATCGCATCGGGCGAAGTCCGTTCCGGTCCATTCCCACACAGACCCAGCGACCGTCCGTCATGGCCAGCGCAGCCGGGCCATCCCATGGTTCCATGACGCTGTTGCAGTAGGAATACATGTCACGCCATGCCCGCGGCAACTCAACCGCCTGCTTCGACCATGATTCGGGAACCAGCATGGTCTTTGCCATAGGCGCCGAACGACCGGCCCGCACGAGAACCTCGAATACGGCGTCAAGCGCGGCCGAATCCGAAGCCCCACTGGCGATGATCGGCTTTATGTCTTCCGCGTTGTGACCGAAAGAGGAGCTCGCCATCCGGATTTCGTGGGATTTCATCCAGTTGAGATTGCCCTTTATCGTGTTGATTTCTCCGTTATGCGCCAGCATCCGGAAGGGTTGGGCGAGCCACCACTGCGGAAACGTGTTGGTGGAGTAGCGCTGGTGAAATATCGCGAAAGCGCTTTCGAACCGCGGATCCTTGAGATCGGGGTAGAATTCTGCGACCTGTTCGGCCAGCATCATTCCCTTGTAGACGATCGATTGGCAGCTGAGTGAAGCCATGTAGAAATCCGCCACACCGGCGGCCACGGCCGCGTTTTCGATTCGCCGCCGTATGACATAGAGTTCGCGTTCGAAGGATTCTTCATCAATACCTTTGGAATTCGATATGAGTATCTGCTCGATTTCCGGTCGCGTCGCGTTCGCCTTTCTTCCGAGGACATCGACATTGACCGGTACATGCCGCCATCCGTAAATCGAATGCCCCATCCGGAGCACTTCGGTCTCGACGATGGTCCGACAGGATTCCTGCGCCCCGAAATCCATGCGTGGAAGGAAAACCTGTCCCGCGGCGATCATTTCGTCCTTGTTGGGCTGGTGTCCGGTCCGCTCGATCTGCTCGAAAAAAAACGGCAGGGGAATCTGGACGAGAATGCCGGCCCCGTCGCCTGTCTTGCCGTCGGCATCGACGGCGCCTCGATGCCAGACCGCCTTAAGCGCCTCGATTCCGCTTTCAACGACCCTGCGGCTGCGCTGGCCATCAACCGATACGACGATACCGACGCCGCAGGACGAGCGCTCGTCGACATATGAATACAGGCCGTGTTCGGCATACCGATCACGTTTGGTCATTTCCCTCAAGGTCCAGTCGGTTTCAAGTATCGTCATCTCCGTTCCTCCGTTCGGGCGGTTGAGGCCACGGCCCGGCCAGCCTCCCGTATTGTTTGGCACCCTGTTCAGGGTCGAAGACCGCTACGTCCCGAATAGTCCAGGACGGATCGTTGCTCACTGCGCGGCGATCGCCATCGCCGTGGCGTTGAAGCGATCGAGGATGGCCTCGGCGGCCTCCCGTCCGTCCCGGATCGCCCATACGACGAGCGATGCGCCCCGCACGATGTCTCCGACTGCGTAGACCCCCTCCAGGGAGGTTGCGTGGGTCCGAAAATCCGCCTTGACCGTGCCCCAACCGGTGACGGCCAGGGTTTTGGCATTCCATAGTTTCGGCAGGTCTTCCGGCTCAAAACCCAGAGCGGAGATCACCAGGTCCGCGTCCTCCACATAATCGGCCCCTTCGATCGCTTCCGGTGTCTGCCGTCCGCTGGCATCGGGTGCGGCAAGACGCATGCGCCGCACCATCACGCCCGTGACCGGGTTCCCGGTGAATCCTTTGGGCGTCGTCAGCCAGACGAATTTGACGCCTTCCTCCTCGGCGTTCGCCACCTCTCGCTGGGAACCGGGCATGTTGGCGCGGTCGCGGCGATAGAGGCATTTAACGCTCCTGGCTCCCTGCCGTACCGCGGTGCGTACGCAGTCCATCGCCGTATCACCACCGCCGATGACGACGACACGCTTTTCCCTTGCGTTCAGCATTCCGGAGTCGAATTCCGGAACGTCGTCACCCAGGCCCTTCCTGTTCGATGCGGTCAGATAGTCGATAGCCCGTACGATCCCCTCCGCACCGACGCCTGGACTGGAGAGTTCCCTGGACCTGTAGACACCGGTGGCGATGAGAACGGCGTCATGCCTGCGACGGACCTCCTCGAAGGAGCGGTCCTTTCCGATCTCGCAGTTAAGCGCGAATTCCACTCCACCCTTCCGCAACTGCTCGATCCGGGCCATCACCGTGTCCTTCTCCAGCTTGAAGCCGGGTATTCCGTAGGTCAGCAGACCTCCGGCGCGGTCGTGGCGATCATAGATCGCGACCTGAATTCCATTCCGGCGCAGGAGATCGGCCGCCGCCAGCCCACCCGGACCCGCTCCGATTACGCCGACGCTCTCCCGGCGCTCAACAGACGTCCGGATCGGCTGCACCCAGCCCTCTTCCCAGGCCAGATCGGTGATGTATCTTTCGATCGATCCGATCGTAACGGTACCGTGACTGGCCTGTTCGATAACACAGTTGCCTTCGCACAGGCGGTCCTGCGGGCATATCCGGCCGCAGATTTCGGGGAAGGTGTTGGTGGCCTGGCTCAGAGAGTACGCTTCGTGCAGCCGACCCTCCGCCGTCAGGTGCAACCAGTCGGGAATGTTGTTGTGCAGCGGGCAATGCGACTGGCAGTAAGGAACGCCACATTGGCTGCAGCGGGCCGCCTGTTCCGCGGCTTTCCGCGCCGCGTAATCCGCGTAGATTTCACGAAAATCCGACCTGCGCAGACCGGCGTCGCGCTTGTCGGGCATATCCCGATCCACGTCCACGAATTTCAGCATTCTTTGCGCGGCCATTGAGAGGGTGTCCTCCAGTATCGAGTCAGAACCGCAAGCTAGCATGATGGCCCCGGAACATAAAGTCATATGTTATGACCTTTTTTGGCGATTCGATGCATCCCGCGCGGTAAATATGCCGCAAAAGCTCAAAATATGGGTCATTTATGTTGACTTAAAATCGGATTTCTCACGAACGTCATGGTGTTTAGTCTGAACAGACGAATCGTTCAGGCCTCATACATGCCTTTGCTGCATCTTCTTCTGGTCGCCATAATTCAGGGAATCACGGAGTTCCTGCCGGTTTCTTCATCGGGTCATCTGGTACTGCTGCCGAATCTCACTGGCCTGCAGGACCAGGGTCAGGTCGTTGATGTCGCCGTTCATGTGGGTACGCTTGCTGCCGTCATTCTGTACTTCAGGGCCGATGCGTCGATGGCGCTGCGGGGTCTGGCGTCGCTTGCGCGTGGACACCTCGACGGGCCGGGTGCAAACCTCGCGTTATGTCTTACGGTCGCGACCGTTCCGGTCGTTGTCATTGGCGCTGTCCTGGCGATGACGGGGCTTGATGATGGTATGCGCTCGATCACTGTGATCGGGTGGACCACCTTGATTTTTGGGCTGGTTCTTTACCTATCCGACAGGACCGGATTGGAGGACCGGACAGCGGAGCGCTGGTCCATCCGCGATTCGATCGTGATGGGACTCTGGCAGGCGGCCGCGCTGATTCCGGGTACCTCGCGTTCCGGCATAACGATCTCGGCGGCGCGTTTTATGGGATATGGTCGACAGGACGCCGCGAGGTTAGCGATGTTGATGTCCATCCCGGCGATTCTCGCTTCAGGAGTGTACAAAGGTGCGGAACTGGTTTTCTTGGGCGACCCGGGACTTGCGCGCGACGGTATTATCGCCGCTGTATTCGCATTCCTTACCGCGTTGGCTTCATTGCGCGTGATGATGCGGATGCTGCTTAGGGTCAGCTTCACGCCATATGTTGTCTACCGCGTGTTTCTCGGGCTGTTCCTGTTGTGGATCGCGTACTTCACGCCTTCAGGTTCTTTGCTGAGTTTTTGATAGCGGCATACTGTCCCGAGGGGCGGAAACGCCACAGATATTCCGGAATGACCGATTCGATCGATGAAGGGTCGATTCCGAGGTCGGCAAGAGATTGGATTCCTTTGGACACGATGTTGTCGGTTCGCAGGCTGCGGACCTGGTCGGGAGTTATCGGCGCCTGCAGCAGTCCGCCCGACAGGGTGGAAACCGCAGCAAACGCCCCTGCCATTATGCCTGCGGCCCAGAACGGGAGACCGACCACGATACGGCGGCGTTGAATGACGTTTAGCATCTGGGTCATGAGTTCCCCAAAGGTCTTCACTTCCGGGCCACCGATCTCGTAGGTTCCAGGACGGTGCTCCAAGAGGCCGAGTGTCGCCGCGTGTGCCAGGTCATCGACATAGACTGGCTGGAATCTGGTTCCCGCACCGACGATCGGCAGTATGGGACCGTATTGCACCATCGCCGCAAAGCGGTTGAAGAACATGTCCTCCGGCCCGAACACGATGGAAGGCCGAAGGATCATCGCTTCCGGCTGAAACTCAAGCACCGCCGCTTCTCCGCGTGCTTTGGTGCGTGCGTAGTCGCTTTCGCCGTCAGGGTCCGCGCCGATGGCGGAGATATGGACCATGCGGGATATGTGTTCTTCGGCGGCGATTCGGGCGATGCGGGCGGCCCCAGCCACATGCACCGGTTCGAAACTGTTCGCGCCGCTCGCGTCGAAGGTCCCGACACAATTCACCACCGCGTGCGCTCCCTGCATTACCGAATGCGTGCTTGAGTCATCGCGTATATTGCAGAAGATCGGTTCAACCTGGCCCGGCACGCCGTAGGGTTTGACGAACATCGCTTCATTCGGTCGTCGGCAGGCAACCCTGACCCGCCATCCATTCCTTGCCAAACGCTGAGCGATGTAGCGTCCGACAAAGCCCGACCCGCCGTAGATTGTGACTATTCCGGCCATCACCCGCCTCCGCAGAGAATGTGCCCCCTTGCGTAGCTTGGTGTGGTTTCAAGAGCAAGTCACATTGCGTTCCCGGGAAATTCACTGCTCAAATCAATCCTGAATGCCATTTATAAGCGCATGGATTTTCCGCCGGCTTTTCCTCCCTGCGACTGTTTCGGGAGTGCATGGGCGCCGAACCTGACATATTTCCGGGCAGGCTGCCGGATTTCCGGGCCCCGAAGGTCACAATCCGCCTCGCACGGCCCGATGAACGGTGCCGCTGGGGTGGGTTCATGGGCCGGCATCACACTCTCGGCTTCGAAGAAGACGCCCTCCTGAGCGATGGACTGCAAGCGTCGCCCACCGGAGCGGTCCGCAACTCCACCGCGCTCGCCGTTATACCGGGACGGAAACTTCGACCAATGGGCGCTGCCCGCATTCCGTCCAGCGCACACCTCCTCGATATAACGAAACGCGACCCCCCGGAGCGGCATAGTACGCTCCCGAAAGCCCGCCAACACCGTGTGACCCCGGGGAGCTACGGTGCGGTCAGAGCGTGGGAAAGGCCTCTTATGAGACATTCCACGTCAAGCCCTTTTTCGTGGATCCTTTCCGGCGTTACATCTGTCGTCCCCCCTTCCGCCAGGTGGCTTCAGCGCCGGTCCGGGGAGGTTCGGGCGGAACGTCGCGGTTCCGCGGTGCGCCAGCGGCGGTCCATCCTCCCATCCGGTTCGGTTGGCCGGCATCCGCCGGCCCCGTGAACACGATGCCCGGTTTCCGCCCCATCGGCATCCGTGCGGGGGTCGCCGTACGCGCCCTTCGACCCCTCCGGCGCGGCCGCCTTCCCCGCCTCGACCGCCTTCGGCCCGGCGCGCACCGGCTCCAGCCGGTTGAGGATGCCTTCGGTCTCCACCGCCGCGGCAGCCGCTTCGTGTCCTCCTCCGTGACCGTCGGGACCCGCACCGGCGACATCGCGTCCGGGTCCCCGCCATCCCACGCCCGCGGCGCCCGCACCATCCGCCGGGCGTCGGTCCGGTCCGTCCCCGCCTTCCTCCCCCTCCTCCGCGACCTCCAGGCTGGCGGGGTCGCATACAGCCACCTCCAGGTCCCCGCATTCCAGCCGGCGGGCCGGCCGGAATCCCCCGTGGCCCGCCCCGCACACCGGCATCGCCCGGCCGCCGCCGCCCGGCCAAGCGCCCGCCCGGGCCTCGGCGGAAGCCCGTCCACGTCATGCGGCGCCGGACGGCGCGGACCCGACTCCGACGTGCCGGACGGATCGCCCGACGCGGGAATCCAGCCCGTGCCGCTCGCTTCCAGCGCCGCGTATGCCGTGGTGGCCTTCCCCTCGAAGGGGATGGCCGACCCATTCATCGCCTCTCCCCTTTCGAACGGCAGGGGGAGAGATGGCCCCCGCCACCATATGCTGGCGTCCGGACATTCCCTTCAACCGAATCACCACGCAAGGCGAACACCTGCACGTCCCATGGCATCTGTTTGCATTTCCGTTGACCTGTTGACATCGCGGAACCTTGGGCGTAAATGCCCAATGTTCCACTGGCCCAGGTGGCGGAATTGGTAGACGCGCTAGCTTCAGGTGCTAGTGTCCCGTGTGGACGTGGAGGTTCGAGTCCTCTTCTGGGCACCATTCCCTGAAATTTCACTTTGCCACGTAGGTCGCGCTGTGCGCGTGTGGCAACTCGTCTTTATTCATCCACGGTCATGACTTTTACCGATTCGGACTGTTTCGAACTACGTGCCCGAGTAAGGGATATATAGACCATTGCCATCAGAAGTGGCGCGTTTACGACAGCAAGGCTGGCAGACACCGGGCGATCGAGAAAGATCCAGTAGCCCTCGCTTGAGATGAGCGGGGAGCGGCGCAGGTTATCCTCCAGAATTGGATCAAGGATCATCCTGATGACGGTGGGCGCAAGCGGACAGTCGACCGTGCGGAAGAGTATTCCGATCAGACCGAAGTCCAGCATGATCTGAAGATCGAATACTGACGCCTGAAGCGCAAACGTGCCAATCGAACATAGCAGCATAATGCTTGGGGTGAGATAGACTTTCGGAATACGCAAAATATAGACGAAAAGCTGTGTCGCCAGGATTCCCGCGAACAGGAGGAAGACATTTGAAGCAAGATGCACCATGAAGATGCCGCCAACGACGTACGGGTTGTTTTCGAACATGGCAGGCCCTGGAATGAAGCCCGGGATCAGAAGAGTGCCAAGGAACATGGCGGACGCGGCGTCTCCGGGAATGCCAAGGGACAAAGTTGGAACAAGTGTACCACCCACGGTTGAGTTGTTCGCTGTCTCGGTCGCAACGCCGCCGCCTTCTGAGCCTTCGCCGAATTTTTCTTCCGGTCTGGTCGCAGATTTGGCCACGGCATAGCTGGTGAAGGAACTGATCACACCACCTGCGGCGGGTATGGCGCCGAAGACCTTGCCAATCGCCGAGGATCTGATCAGGTTGATGTAGTGCTTCAAGGTCAATGCTACGGAATGCAAACCGGGTCTGGCGACCTTCACGTCACGCTTCTGCAAAAGGTCGCGTCCAAGCATCTGGGCAGCCATTTCGGAATTCGCGAACAGACCGACGACGGCCACAATATGAAATCCGTTCAGGAGTTTGTTTGATCTCCCCGGCACCAGTCCGAAGCGCAACACCGGCCCGTCTCCGGAGCGAGGGGGTGGCCCGAGCGAAACCGGACGGACGCGCCGGCAGGTCCCTTTCCCCGCCCCGTCAGCCTCCGGGGACGGGTGTCTTCAGGGAGGTCGCGCCCGGGCGAAAGCCTCCGCCGACGTCAGGTAGCCGAGGGCCTTGCGAGGGCGCGCGTTCAGGATGTCCTGGACCCGCTTCACGCGGGCGTCCGTGACCTGCCGCAGGTCGGTTCCCTTCGGCAGGTACCGGGGCGGCGGCCCGTTGATATGCCCGTTCAGGCGCCGCTCCCACGAGTGGTGGGGCGTCGGGAGGAGGAAGTTGGCCTCCAGCGCCTTCGCCATCTTCGCGTGCCCCGCGAACTCCCTGCCGTCGTACGCCGTGATCGTGTGGACCCTGGCCCCGGGACCCTCGGGAAGGTCGGTCATCGCCCCGCCGGCCGCCTCCGCCCTCTTTCCGTCAACCCGTTGGACAGGCGTGAATTGCGGGCATCCGTCAACGGGCGGCACCACCGCACCGCCGTGTCCCCCGCCGATCACCGTATCCGCCTCCCGGTCACCGGTCCCCGCCTTCTTCCTGACGATCTCCGGGCGTTCCGGGATGTCCCGCCGGCCCGGGATGTGGCCCCGGCCCGCGTGGCGGCCACCCTGCCGGTTGCGCTTCTTTCCCCGCCGCCGCAGGTGCCCGCAAAGCGTCCCTCCGTCCCTGCGGTCCGCGCGTACGAGGTCGTATATCCGCTGCCTGCCGACCGTCCCCGGGTCCTCCAGCCGGAGACGCCCCGGGACCCGCCCCGGGACCCGCTCCGGGCTCCAGCCCTCCCCGGCTTCGCCACGACCTTCGCCCGGCGCCCCTCCGTCAGCTTCCCCGGGACCGAAGAGGCCCCGTTCCGGCGCGCCGACGCCTTCCTCCGCGCCTGTCCCTAGCGGTATCCCCGCCCGCCGCCGTCGCGCCGGAGCTCCCGCGATATGGTGGCCGGATGGCGGCCCGGCCGCCCGGCGATGGCCCCGTTCGAAAGCCCGCCTTTCCCCGTCGCGTATATCCGGCATCTTCCGTCGAAGGTCAGATGACGGTAGCCCTCGGGCATGACACTCTCCTATCCTGCGCACAGGGACTGTAGCCGTTATCCGGCCGATTCGCAGGATGCCGCGCCACCGGCGCGGATTCCCAACATAAACGGTGTTGCACTTCAGGGCGGCACGGGGGTCTGAAAGAACCAGCGGTATCCTGGCTTTGTCTGGATCGGATTGGTAGTTGCCTACATTGACGAACGCGAAGTCCAGTACTTTGAAAACTAAGTCTTTGGAGACATTGCCGTCCTGTGTATAAGGCACGTTTTGCGCAACACAGTTATAGGACTGCGGAGCTTTCGCGATAACCATATGCGGCAGGTTGTTCCGCGACCCCGAAGAATACCGCAGTTCGCCACGGTTTGCGTTGCAGTGGTCCATCATCTCTTCGAAATTCGACCGTCGTGTTTCATCGATCTGACCTGCGATTGCGAAGGCGTTGGCGACGGTGGCGCTCAGCGGTTTGAAGTCTTTGAAATCCCAATCCGCATTCCACAGTATGGTTGGAGCCATCACCGGCGGGTATTGGGCGAGATCGAGGTGCTGCACCGGGGATGACAATTCGAGCTTTGTGGTCGCCGACCGAATCGCCACCTCGACCCTGCGGGCAAACCGGTCGCCGCTGGATATGACGGCTTTCGCAGGACTTCTGGCCGGGACGGTCCGGGCGACCCGCATCAAGGACACGGACACGGCCCGAGCGCTGCGCGGGACGATAGGAACGCGAACGCTCAAGGTCGCCTGCCGGGTGATGGTCAGCGAGCGAAGGAGTCACCTGTCACCCTTTTAGGTCTTCGTGCATCGGGGCCTTTCGCGAAAGGTCGCCGGCGCACTGCGGGCGGCGCATATTTGCTCTTCGTACACACCTATGAAGGTCCGCAGGATCCGCGGGACAACGCTGCGGCGGTTCGGGTGCGCCGTCCGTGCGGTCACACTTATGTTGCGCTCACGACTCATCCGTCAGAGAACTCCCGAGGCTCTCGATGAGATATTCGGGTCGGGGGAGCGCGGTCGATAGCGTCTGCTTAGATCCGATGAGGAGAAGCTATTGATATGCGCTCAGGTGTTTGTGGCCGGGGTCTTGGTTCTGCAGGTCGTGCTGCTCTACGCGATCAACACCAATCTGATCCAAACTTGGCTACATGGTCTTATTTTACGCCGGTTGATCAGTAAAAGATGAAATCGGTTCGCTGTATTCCCAGCCCCTCGTTCACTGCTTGGATTCCGCTTAATTCCATTTCACCAGAGTTTCGGCACCCGGCTAGGTGCTGCGCTTCAACATGGGTCTGAGGAGATTGGAATCCTGCAAATTTCCTGCATCGCCTGTCCTCGGCAAAGATGCTTTATCGGGACATCGGCAGGTTTTCCGACAGCAAATGGCCGGACTCCAAAATACGGTCGCCGCACTTTCCTGGGATTCCATATTGTGACATCAAAGATTATTGATGCTTGCGTTGATATCATTTGGTGTTTATGAAATCAAAATACGACTTGGAGGTGGAAATGGCTACCATGACAGTCAGAAACCTGCCCGATGAGGTCCATCGCCGCGTGAAGTTCGTCGCTTTCCAGCGAGGCATCAGCGCGGAAGCCGCGGTTCGCGAATTGCTCGACGAGGCGACTCGGCCTGCCGAGAGAGTGGGCGACGTTATCGCCGATTTCGTGAAACGGATGGACGTTGATTTTCCTGAGATGGTCGATCGTCAGGAAACCCTCGAACCGGCGGACTTTGAATGATCATTCTAGATACGAATGTGGTCTCGGAGGCAATGAAATCCGCGCCGAGTCCCGTTGTGGTCAACTGGTTGAACGCGCAGCATGTGCAGTCGCTGTTCCTGACGACGGTCAGTGTTGCGGAACTACGCTATGGCATTGAGCGTTTGCCCGACGGACGGCGCAAATCCGCGCTTTGGGCCGTTCTTGAATTTACCATGGGGCGATTGTTCGCGACGCGTATTCTACCATTTGATCAACCCGCCGCCGAAGAAGCCGCAAGGATCGCTGCGGAAACCGAAGCGAGAGGAAAGAAAGTTAGTAATGCGGATGGGCAGATCGCCGCCGTCGCTCGGACGCATGGTTCTGCCGTAGCCACTCGGGACGCGCGGCCTTTCGCCGCTGTGGGAGTCAGAGTGATCGACCCGTGGGATCGATAGGTTCCCTCTGTCACACTTCACGCACCGATCGGTCCTCCTCGTCAAGCCGTGGTATCCGGCCCGGGCTGGAAAATACGCGATTAAACTGCAGATCGCTTGCGGTTGTCGAAACCGTTCCGCCAAAAAACCACTTCATGTCTCTGCCAACCCGGTTAGGCAACTCTCCGAATCAATTCAGCGGAAGCATCGGTGACGCCCGCATTAGGGATTGAGGACCGAATTCAGAGCGTTGGGAGGCGGCATGGCCGATTTCTCTGGTCCGGCCCGCTACCCATGATGGTCAGATTGAAATCACTCTATCGCTGGACAATGATGCACCAGGTCAGGATGCGCGGGTATACAGCGTATCTGCCGAAGACCGGGCGAGGGGCATCGAGCGACATGCGAATCGCGTTGATCAAAGGGGACGGGATCGGAGTTGACGTGACGGAAGCCGCTGTTGCCGTCATTAAGGCGGCTTTGAAGCGAGCGGGAGCCCCCAAACTGAAATTCCAAGAGATTCGCGCCGGTGCCGGCTACTTCGCCGAAACCGGCGCCGATATCGAACCTGGTGGGGAGGAAAGCGCCGGTGAGGCGGATGCGATTTTCCTCGGCGCGATCGGGCTTCCCTCGGTGCGTCATACCGATGGTACCGAGATTTCTCCTCACCTGCGCATTCGTGACCGTCTCGGCCTCTACGCGGGCGTTCGCCCTGTCAAAGCCTATCCCAACACGCCGCAGCGCCTCGCAGATCGACGGGCTGCGGATATCGATCTCGTGATCCTGCGGGAATCAACGGAGGGGTTGTTCTACTCCGCAGCCACACACGGACGCAGCCAGGTCTTCGGCGACGAAGAGGTCCGTGACACATTGCGGATCACCCGAAGCGTGACGGAACGCCTGCACAGGTTCGGCTTCCAGCTCGCCAGAAAGCGGAAAGCACGCGGCGGGCGCGGATTGATCACCTGCGTCGACAAGGCGAATGTCTTCAATTCAATGGCCTTCTTTCGCAGAATCTTCGATGAGATCGCTCAGGAATTCCCCGACATTGAGACCCGCTATAGCTATGTCGACGCACAGGCGCTGAGCCTCGTCCGCAATCCCTGGGACTTTGACGTTCTGGTCATGGAGAACATGTTCGGCGATATCCTCAGTGACCTCGGTGGCGGAATCGTCGGTGGAATGGGGATGGCGGCCTGCGCCGAGATCGGTGACGGCAACGCGCTGTTCCAGCCCGCTCACGGATCGGCGCCCGACATCATGGGGCAGGACCGGGCGAATCCACTGGCCGCTATCCTGAGCGGTGCATTGATGCTCGAATACCTTGCCGAAACCACCTCTGACGGAGCCTTGGCCGTTTCAGCACGTCTTATTGAGACGGCGATCCAGCGTTGTTTCGAGGCAAATGAACTTCGCCCGAAGGAATTCGATGGCGAAATGGGCACGATAGACGTGACCCGGGCGGTTCTGGCGCGCATCTGATCCGCGCCCGTGATGATCCGGTCGAGTCGGCTTGTCCAAGCGGCAATTGCAATCCGAATCGAGAAGATGCAGAACAGTTTGCGACGCCAAGCCAGCCAAGACGTGCCCAAAGACTGGAAAGGGTTTCCAATGATTGAAGACGCCACCCGTCACGCTGTGAAGATGGCTAAGAAAAAAGTGGCGCGTGACAGGATCATGGCCACAAAGAACGCGGAAAAGGGATTGGTGATCGTCCACACCGGTAAGGGCAAGGGCAAATCCACCGCGGCTTTTGGTATGGTTTTCCGTTGTATCGCACATGAAATGAAATGCGCAGTGGTTCAGTTCATCAAGGGAGGTATGAAAACGGGTGAGCGGGACCTGATCACGTCCCGCTTCGGTGACATCTGTCAGTTCCACACGATGGGAGAGGGATTCACCTGGGAAACCCAGGACCGCGGTCGGGACATCGAGATGGCGCAGGCCGCATGGGCGAAGGCCCGGGAACTTATCCGCGACGCATCCAATCGACTCGTGCTTCTGGACGAAATCAATATCGCGATGAGATATGGTTACGTCGGAGTCGGCGAGGTTGTTGAATTCCTGATAACGGAAAAGCCTGAAATGACCCATGTCATCCTGACGGGTCGCAACGCCAGCCAGGATCTGATCGACGCGGCTGACCTGGTGACCGAGATGGAACTCGTGAAGCATCCGTTTAGATCGGGAGTCAAAGCGCAGGCGGGCGTTGAATTCTGAACCCGCGCGAACCCGCTCGCCGCGTTCCATCTCGAGTGAGAAGCCTTCGATCCGGTGCGGTGCCTTTATACCGTTCGATCCAGCGGAAGAGTTGCGTTGTCGGCGATCTATCGATGGCTTCCGCGACAGTTCGGGAATTCAGGTTGGGTCTTTTAAGCTTCCGCTCGGGCCTGGGTTTAGCGCGACTAGGCGCATGACGGTATCGATGTTGAACCTAAGGCGACGGTGAAGCTCCTCCGCATCCATGAAATCCCGCTCGAACAGGATAGCGCCGGTATAACGGTTGGTTAGATAATAATATCCGATCGCCGCGATTGTGATGTTCAGTTGAACAGGATCTATTCCATGGCGAAACTCCCCTTTCGCCACACCGCGGTCCAACAGACGCCGCATCATGTCGACGAATCTTCGGCTCGCATCTCGGATACGGTCGGATCGCTTTAGATGCCGGCCGCGATGCAGGTTTTCGCTGTTGACCAGCCTGATGAATTCAGGATTCTCAAGATAGTAGTTCCAGGTGAATCTGACGAGTGACTCCAAAGCTTCGCGCGGCGGAAGGTGATCCAGCGCCAGTGCCTGTTCAGCATTTCGGATGTCGAGATAGGCCTCCTCCAGAACCGTCTGAAACAACCGTTCCTTGCTGCCGAAGTAATGGTAGATCATGCGCTTGTTCACGCTGGCTTTCTCGGCGATCATATCCACCCGTGCGCCACCCAGTCCCAGTCTGGCGAATTCGGCTTTCGCCGCCGCTAGAATCAGGCTCTTGGTGAGTTCCGCATCCCGACTGCGCGGTTTGGACTTTTCCATGGACCTGCAATGCCTCCTTTCCCGAAGTGTTGTGGAATTCCCCGCGACACCTGAACCACATCATTAGGCGAATTGACGGTGTATTGGAACCATCACACACCATTTATGGACCCTCACGTAAACATCGCTTTCGGTTAGGCTTGAGCGAATATGGATTCGCGCGGATACCTTGCGGGAACGCTGAAATCACCAGCCTATGGGATCCGGGGCCAATCCGCGTGGGCCACCCGTTTCACCGCGCATGGCGGTACAGGATTTCCGGGTCGACGGTTTTTACCCTCGCGGGTGGCTTGACACCGGTGGCTGAACAAAAGTAACTAAATGGTGCGTTACTTGTCAATTCGCGGCTGGGACGCGATCCTGTAAGGCGGGAGCCAAGAGGACGATGGCACGGACAATTCCCGGTGGGGCCGCGGATGTGGAGGAGCCCAATGGTATCCATATAGAGATTCATTGAGGCGGAGAAAATGTAGCGCCGGAACCTGTTGCTCGCGGGCACCTATGGCGTGTCCGGTGCGGATGCGCTGAAGATGTTTGGTTCGTCGCCTGCGATGGTGATGACCTACGCCGATCCAGCGGTGGACTGGAGCCGCCGCAATCGGACCAACCCGTATTGGAATGAGATCGTTTCGGGTCGCGAGGCTTTCGTGGAAAGCCGAAAGAATTCCTGACGCACCTGATCAACTAAGGGTCTTCGGTGAAATCGCTCGCGGACATGAAAGCGCTTTTGGCGAAGACCGGCGGTGAGCTGGTGCTGGCCATCGAAACCAATGACGCACCGAACGTGGTCCCGCCGTGGAGGGATGGTTAAGTCTCGACGATACGGAACAGGACGGATGACCTGCCCCCGTGGGATTTCGGTGACAGCAAGGTTTCGCACATGACATGATCGGACGCTTGAGTTCATACTTTTTTGAACGCAACCCATTGATATAATGGACATCACTCCTGAAAGAGGGCACTACTTTCCGGTGGTCCGCGCTCTGTCTTCCGGTTCGGGGGCCGTCAGGAATTCGTCCGTATCGCCTTTCGTGTGTAGATGAACGGAGCCCGGTTCCAGTTCAGCCCCAGTGTGCGGTAGATCTGCCTGGCGTCGGCCGAGGCCGCGCTGGGAAGGCCGAATTTCCTCGGGCCTTTCGTTTCGTACAGAATGCTGATCTGCAGGCCGTTCAGCGCCCGTCGGATGCGGTCGGGGCTCATCCGGTGACCCTGAACCGCCAGCCGCTGGCGCAGGTGCTGGAGACAGCAGAAAGCCATGTAGCAGATGGCGATGTGTGCCCGCACCCGGCGCTCCTTCCAGTGGAAAACCGGCCGGATGGCGAGGTCATGTTTGTTCGTCCGGAAGCACGCCTCGATTTCCGCCAGCCTGCGGTACTGGATGACCAGGTCGCGCGGGTCGGTCTCCCCGCAGCCCCAGGCCACGATCCCCCGAAGCCCGTCCCAGCGTGCCGCCTCGGCCACCTTTTCCTCGTTCAGGCGGACCTGCCCGTCGGGGAAATCCAGGAACCGGGCGGTGCCACGATTGCCATGCGAGGCCGGCTTCCGGCTTCCATTCAGGCTTGCGCGCAGCCTGTCGATCCGGCGTTCCCGGTCGTGGACGTCCCTGCGGGCCCGTCGTGATGAGTGGGTGACGACGAGCCTGCACTCGCCGTCCTCGATGCACAGGTAGCGGCCGATCGACCGCGAGCACCCGTCCCGGCTCCATGCGCTGTAGCTGTCCGGATCAGGGATCTTTCGCTTCTGCGCGGCGGGGCGGGACTTCAGGCGGGCGCCGAGGATATGGGGCGTGCCGCGCCGTCGAAGCGCCGCCTGGTTGTCCGCGCTGATCATCGCGGCGTCAGCCACCACCGTGAAACGCGCCCCGTCATGACGCCGTTCCAGACCCTCGAGCGCCGTCACGAGGGTGTTGCCTTCGTAGGTGTTGCCCGGAAACGGCCCGTAGCCGACCGGAAGTCCCTCCGGCGTCACCAGAAGGGCGAACAGAACCTGGATCCGGTGCGGCTTTCCGTCCTTGCTGAAACCCTTGAGCGGCGGATCGTCGTCCCTCTCACTCTCGAAATACAGGCTCGTCGTGTCGTAGAAGATCGCGGTCAGGGGCTCCGGAAGCAGCGTCTTCGCGACATCCAGCGACCGCTGGCGGATCGCCTCGATCCGGGCGTCGTCGATCAGGTCCATGCTGCGATAGACGTAGTTCAGGTTCAGGGACAGTTCCCCATGGCTGTCAGGCTCACGCACCGTGGCTCGTTTCGAGAGTGGCTGGGAGATCCGGGCAAGCACCAGTTCCCTGATGATGCGGTTGGCGCTCATGCGACGGGCCCCGCACAGACTGTCCCAGCCAAGCTGGCCGTAAACCGAACCGAAAGCCTCACGGACCCCAACAATGACCCGGCTCTCCTCGCGGCAGTCGGCCAGGTCGACCCCCAGAGGCTCGGGATCCCGTGCCGCCCGCCTGGAACTCTCGATCAGGTCCGCGAACCGTTTCGGCGGGAACAGGGCTGGCTGGCCGCTGTCCTTCTGCCTGATTTCCCCGATGATGAGGCGTGCGAGGCCCTCGAGCCGCTCGAGCTGGGCCTCGGTGGTCGCCGTGCCGACATGCCGCAGGACGCGCTGCCGAACCCTGTCACCATTTCGTACGGACCTGACGATCTGGACCTTCGTGCGGCCGCCCGCAAGTTTTTTCCTTCGTACGAACATGGTTGGAGCATATTGCGTGCCGGACGCGCATGTCAAATGAAATCGCCATCAGGGGCACTACATCTCGGTTTTCGCCGACTGGGTCGAAATGAACCCTGTATAGCTGGATTTCCAGAGTCGGGATACGCCAAAAAAGTAGGAACTCAAGCAATGACGCACCGAACGTGGTCCCGCCGTGGAGGGATGGTTAAGTCTCGACGATACGGAACAGGACGGATGACCTGCCCCCGTGGAATTTCGGTGACAGCAAGGTTTCGCACATGACATGATCGGACGGTGGACCGGCGGAGCGGGCGGCACGGATCCTGCTCGAAGCGATGTGTGACGAATGTGGTGTCGTGAATTTGGTCGGCATCGCGTCGAACAACCCGGCGATCGAACGCCTGAACGGGCTGAAAAACGCGCTCGCGGACTATACCGATGTGGAGCTTCTGGACGCATAGCCGCGGATTGGGACAAGCATAAGGCGAACCAGACAATGTCGTCCTTCATCACCCGATGCGGAGATGAAATCACCGGAGTGCGTTGCGCGAACGACAGAGCTGGCTACAGAGTCCTCGAAGCGTTGCGCACCTAAGAGTTTGTTCCATAAGTTGAGTGGTCCCGCAGGATGTGGCATTCCGGTTGGTGAACACAACCAAATACGGAGAGAGCCATGCCCTGGAACAGGACCACCCAACAGATCCATAAGCGCCCGGACGACCACAGTCAAAACGATCTGACCGACGCCGAATGGACCATCATCGAGCCGATGCTGCCGAAGCAGGGAAGGATGGGACGGCCGCGCGGGGTCGACCTTCGGTCGGTGTTCGACGCGGGCCGGTATATCCTGTCCACGGGATGCCGGTGGCGCGCGTCACCCTCTGGATATCCACCGTTTTCCACCGACCGGAACCATTTTTACGCATGGCGGCGGAGCGGGCTCCTGGAGCGTCTCGTGCATCGTCTCCGGGACCTCGCGCGGCGGTGTTCGGGGCGCTCCGCGGAGCCGACCGCCGCCCCGGTCGACAGCCAGTCGGTGAAGACCACGGAGAGCGGCGGGCCCCGCGGCCACCACGCCGGCAGGAAGGTGAAGGGGAGGAAAAGGCACCTGATCGTGGACGCCGACGGCACACCGATCGTCATGACGGTTCACACCGCCGACATCCAGGACCGGGACGGCGCACCGGACCTGATCGCGAAGCTGCTGGAGACGGTGCCCACGGTGTGTAGGCTGTTCGCCGACGGTGGCCACCCGGGTCCGAAGCTGCGGGAGCGGCCTGGGGGGATGGGGTTGTCGAACGTGATCAGGATCGTCGAAAAACCGAAGAATGTCAAAGGGTTCACTGTTCCCTGCCGCCGGTGGGTGGTGGAGCGGACCTTCGCCTGGATGGGCCGGTGCCGCCGCCTGTCGAAAGATTACGAAAGGCTCAGCGAGAACTCGCTGGCATGGGCGCAGCTGGCCGCCTGCCGGTTCCTGCTCAGGCGGGTGGCGAGGGCGTCAACTCCATGAAAAACAATAGTTTAATCATATCAGTGACTTATGATTCAAACTCTTAGAGTTTGTTCAATAATTTGAGTGGTTCAGCAGGATATGGCATTCCGGTTGGTGAATGCAACCAGATCCGGAGACAGCCATGCCCCGGGACAGAACCACCCAATAGCTGTTCAGTCGTCCGCACGACCGCCGTCAGAACGATCCGTCCGACGATGAACGGAACATCGCCGGGCCGATGCCGCCGAAGCGGGGAAAGATGGGGGGGCCGCAGGACCGGCCTCCGGTCGGTGCTCGACGGGGGCCGGCACATACTTTCCACCGGCCGCCGGCGGCGCGCCTTTCCCACCGACATCCACCGTATTCCACCGACCGGAACCGTTTCCACACCCGGTGCCCGAGCGGTCCACCGGGCATGTCCCGACTCCCTGTGGGACTCCGCCCGACAGTGCGCGGAGCGTTCGCCGAAGCCGGCCGCCGCCGCCATCGACGGCCGGTCGGTGAGGACCTCCGGGAGCGGCGGACCCCGCGGTTACGATGCGGGCGGGAAGGTGAGGGGCCGGAAGCGGACCGTCGCGGCGGACTTGGGGGGAACGCCGGTCACCGTCATGGTCCATGCGGCCGGCATCCGGGACCGGGACGGCGCGCCGGATGTCATCGCGAAGCCGCCGGTGACGGCCCCGGGCGTATGCAAACTCCGGGCCGACGGCGGCGGCCCCGAGCCGAAGCCGCGCGGACGCCCTGACGGAACGGGTCCGGCCGACATCATCGGGACCGTCGAAAAACCGGAGGACGCCACAGGGTTCACGGTCCTCCACCGCCGCCGGGTGGTGGAGCGGACCTTCGCCTGGATGGGCCGGTGCCGCCGACTGTCAAAGGACCGCCAAAGGCTCGGCGACAGCCCGCTGGCCTCCGGGGTGAGGCATCCCGCGCCATCGGTCCGGGCGTGCGCGAGGCACGAACGAACGCCCGCCGCCCGCCGGTTCCCCATCCGCCGCGTGGCGCGGGAGTTAACCCCGGAACCAAACGATTGATTGAATCGGTGACTTATGAGTGAAACTCTTACATCACGATCTGCGTCTTGAGATCCTGAGGTCGCTCGGAAAAGGTATCGAAGACCGATTGGATGTCTTCGAGCCTGTATTCCGCGCCGGTGAACGGCGCCGTATTGATCCGCCCGTAAGTCAGAAGCGTCAGGGCATCGTGCATGTCCTGTCCCATACCAGCGACGGAACCTTTGACCGAATTCTCTTCAAGGATGGTCTGGAGGATATCGATCGCAAGTGTCTCCCCGACGCCAGTCAATCCGAAAGCGGCAAGATGTCCACCCTTTCGCATCAGGTTCCGCGCACCGGCATACAGCGCCGCGTTACCGACGCTCTCGATCACGATATCGGCACCCCGCCCCTGCGTCGCGGTCAGGACCGTTTCCTTCAGCGCATCTGGTTGAACCACGAAATCCGCGCCGCATTCCCTCGCCATGTCGCGCCTCACGGCACTCACGTCCGAAACGATGATGGGTGCCGCGCCGATGGTGCGCAGAAGCTGCACATGCAGATTTCCGATCGGTCCGGCGCCGATAACGGCCACCGACTGACCGAAAGTAACCCGTGCCTTGCGTGCGGCGCGAACCACGCAGGACAACGGTTCCGTCAGGGCGAGGGTCTCCACCGGGATGTCCTCAGGGGCCGGAATGACGAGACGTGCGGGAACAGCGATGTATTCGGCGAAGGCACCGTCCATCGTGATTCCCATCTGGTGCATCTCGGGACAGTTCAGGACCTCGTTTCGGCGGCACCAGTAGCAGCGGGTGCAGCCGATGTTCATGTCAACAACCACCGGTTGGCCTTCGGACAGATCGACTACCCCTTCGCCCACCGCGGCGATATGGCCGGTGAATTCATGCCCCGGGATCATCGGCAACCGATCGGCGGCATAGTTGCCGAGG